>NZ_CP029711.1:3873408-8673408 GCF_003203775.1 Streptosporangium sp. 'caverna' | reverse complement strand
TTGGCCGCCTCGCGTAGCTCACGGAGCTGCTTGCCCAGCCACTGCGATCGCAGCGTCACCCCGCGCTTGGCGTTCACGGCCACCCCTTCTCATGTACGGACAGTGCTCGAAGGTTACACCTACGTCACGCAGATAGGAGGAGTTCATGATTCCGCTGTGCATATTTGCAAGGCGCATGCCATAGTTCGACGTGTTCAAGTCATCACTCTCCGGAGTGGTGTGAGTCGAGAGGCTGTGAGCAGCATGACGACGCTGGTGGATGTAACCCGCACTCCTCGCAATTCGGATGCAGAACCATGAGCGCCGTGGTGTGGCGCCGGTCTTTCCCCGGTAACGCGATCGAGCTTCACGATGTCCGCAAACTCGTTACGGCGCTGCTGGCGGGGTGCCCCGTCCTCGATGATGCGATCACCTGCCTCGAGGAACTGGCCTCCAACGCGGTCATCCACACCCGGTCATGCGAAGACGTCTTCGTAGTCGAAGTCCGGCTGGCGAGAAATTCCGTTCGGATCGCGGTGGAAGACGCCGGAGGACCTACGGTGCCATCTCTTCTTTCTCCCGGCCAAGAAGAGATGCTCGAAGGCGGCCGAGGCCTGGCCATCGTCGCTGCATTGAGCGCGCACATGGGCGTCGAGGGCGACACGGAAGGCCGCGTCGTCTGGGCAGAGCTCAGGTGGATCGCCGCTGAGACGACCCCCGCCAGCGCGGTCGACTACCTCGAACAACTCCGTGACCGGCTGCAGATCATGGGCTTCCTGGCTCGAGTGTGTCCGGCGGACGGAAGGGCCGTTGCTTACCTGCGAGTGATCAACCCGGAAGCAACGAGTCTGACAGAGATCGTTTACGCGGCTCAGGAGGCAGAGCAGTGGCATTTCTGGTGGGGCTGGGCGGAAAAAATCGCCACGGTCGATGACATCGAGGCTGTCTCCAGGCGAATCGCGCACGTACTCACACCGGTGAGGCGCAGCGAGTCGTAGCACCCGAGACAGATCAAGCTCTCCGTCTACAGGCCAACCACTCGGATTGGGTAATCCTGTGGCGGGTGTGGGCGCGGCGATTCTGGGCCTTTCCCTGCTGGATCAGTGACAACGCAGAAGCTGTTGAGGCGGCCAAGCTGGAAGACCTGACAGCTCTGATATGCGAGGTGGAGACACATCACGCTGATTCTGGTCGGAGCGTCTACCTGCCGGCCCGTGTGGCGAGGCGTCGGCTGACGACCTGATAGGTGCGGGGCGGGATGTCGTTTTCGGGTACACATCCTGCCTCGCACTTGAAGGGGGGAGATCGTGTAACGGCTGACCAGCCGAGAGAGATTTGCGATGATGACAGGGCAAGAGAGTGGTTCACGAGGTGCGAAAGGGGTGAAGCGATGACTTACGATCCGAAACTGGCTGCGGCGCTGTCGGGTGCCACGCTTCGTCAGCTCGCACACTGGCGTAAGGCCAGCGTGAATCGTGGCGCGGTTTTGGTACCCGAGATCTCCAGCACGCGGCCCGTCCTTTACTCCTTTCGTGATGTGGTGGCGCTGAGGACCTGCGTCAAGCTGCGCAACGACGCTTCGCTGCAGAAGATCAGGCGGGCGCTCGACACGCTCCGTGACGATCTGAAAGAACTGGACCACCTGTCGTCCTACACGCTGATCGCTGACGGCAGCACTATCTATCTGGCGGGCCCTGATCAAGCGATCGACCTGGCGCGAAAGAAGGCCAACGTGGTCATCCACGAGATGGTGGATGTCCTGCAGCCGTTCTACCGTGACGGCAGGCATATCCCGTCGTTGTTGCAGCCCCGCGTGCATGTGACGGTGGATCCGGCGATCCGCGGCGGGGTCCCGGTGATCGAAGGCACTCGCGTCCCCTATGACGAGGTCGCCGCGCTGCTCCGGGACGGGGTCTCCCCGGAACGGATCTCTGACTACTACCCGAGCGTCACTGCTACGGCGGCCCTGGATGCCGCCGATTTCGCCGACTACGTTGACAGCTACGATCCCCCCAAGGAACTGCGTGAGGCTGTTGCTGGATGAAAACGTGTCCAAGCCGCTCCACCAAGCTCTCACCGCTTTCGTCTTGGGCCACGAGCTCGTTCACCTTCTTGACCTCGATCGCTGGTCCGGAACACGAGACGAGAAGCTTTATCTTCAGGCAGCGGCCGAGGGTTTTCACGTCATCCTGACCAACGACGCTCGGCAGATGCAACGTCCCCGGGAAGTCCAGGCGATTGCCGCTTCTGGGCTGCATCGGATTGAATACCCACACAAACACTCCGGCCTGATCGGGATCGGTCTTGCGGTGGCCACGATCGCCGCTGGATTACCCATTGCTCTGGCTCTCCTCGCTGAGGCAGATGGGCAACGTCTGGTGACATTGCGGAGTATCGACCCGGCGCCGGCCAGCCGCCTGCGCGTTATTGACCCGGCTGCTGCTCCGCCCAAGTATTGGCCGGATTCGATTTAGTCCTTACCGCCCGGGGGTCGGTTCTACTGAAGCCGAAATCGAGGACTGAAAGTCGATTGCCGTGATGTTATCGAACGCTCGATCGAGGTTGTAATGATCAGATCGGATTTAACGATCATTTAGCTATGGCATCGCGGATGGAGCTCACTCGGCAAATCCTGTTCATGGCCACCCAGTTTCTGGCTGAGCACCCCGACGGCCTGCCTGTCTCCGAGCTGTGGCCCTTGATCAAGGGGCGCATGCCGGACCTGGACGAGCAGTGGAGCTCAGGCGGAGCGAGCAGTAACAGGCCGGAGCTCGCTCTTCAGTGGAAGAGCGGAGGCCTGGTCAAATCCGGCTGGGTCACCAAGGCGCATGGTCGCTGGTATCTGACCCCGCTCGGCCGTACTGCCATCAAGCGTCATCTCGATGTCTCATCTTTCACCGAGGGGTCCAGCGCCGGGTATCACTACTGGGAGCAGAACAAGGCGGGGTTCGAGTCGGCCAAGCGGTTGGCGGGAGCCGTACCGGAAGGAAGCTGGGTCGCTGCCGGAGACCTCGCCTCGCAGGCCGGTCTTGAGGCCACGCGGCTGGTGTGGTTGTTCCAAGGCGAGCGGCCCGAGGGCTGGCACCGGGTGCTGGATTCCGATGGCGGTATTCCGGATGACGCGCATGTCGATGAGCGGCTGCGTAAGGAGTGGCAAGGGCTGCTCACTTCGGATGGGTTGGACGCCATGCTCGGTATGGTGCCGCAGGAGCGACGGATCCCCGGCGCCGATCTGCATCAGCTGGTGATCGAGGATCCGGTGGCCGTTGACGGGTCGGACCGTCCGCGGCGGGCCTGGTTGGTGCGCGGGTCCAACGTGCACGGGATGAGTCTGGTGGAGGACTGGCTGGCCGACGGTTACTGTTCGCTTCCCGCGTCCAAGCTGCGCGAGCTCCTCGCCGGGGTGACACAGGAAGCGATCCAGGCGGCCGTTGACGAGGACTACGCGCACGGCTCGTACAACGACCGGTTGAAGAAGACGGCCGAGTTCCACGCGTTCCTGTCGCGCATGCGTGAGGACGACCTGGTGCTCAGCAACGACGGAGGAAAGGTCTATCTGGGCCGTATCAGGGGCGGTCCGGCGTTCCGGGCCAGTGTGGGTAACCGGGCCAACCTGCAACGACCGGTCGAGTGGTTGAACCCGAAGGCCCCGCTCGACTTCGCCGACGACCTGCCGGACGAGATCGCGGCCAAGCTGGCCACCCAGCACGATGTGCTCGACCTGACGGAATTCGTCGAGGAGCTGGAAGCGCTGGTCGGGCCGGGGCCGGTGAGGCCGCCGGTCGTCCGGGAGATGGTGCTGCCGGACGTCGGCATAGAGCTGGCCGAGGAACTGCTCGTCGACCAGGACTGGCTGCAGGAGTGCGTGGAGCTGCTCCGTGACCGTCCTCAGATGATTTTCTACGGGCCGCCGGGGACCGGGAAGACCTACATCGCGCAGCATCTGGCCCAGTTTCTGGCCGGTGGGAAGCCGGAGAACGTCAAGCTCGTGCAGTTCCACCCGGCGTACTCCTACGAGGATTTCTTCGAGGGTTTCCGACCGGTGCAGACCGCCGACGGGCAGGGCGTGACCTTCAAGCCGTTGCCGGGGCCGCTGCTGCGTCTGGTGGATGCCGCGCGGCAGCACCCCGAGGAGCCGCATGTTCTGATCATTGACGAGATCAACCGGGGTAACCTCGCGAAGATCTTCGGTGAGCTGTACTTCCTGCTGGAGTATCGGGACAAGGCCATCGACCTGCTGTACTCCTCAGCGGAGGGGACCGGCCAGGCGTTCACGCTGCCCAAGAACCTGATCATCCTCGGCACGATGAACACCGCTGACCGGTCGATCGCGCTGGTTGACGCGGCCATGCGGCGTCGCTTCGCGTTTGTGGAGCTGCACCCGGAGGAGACGCCGACCCGGGAGGTGCTGGGGCGCTGGCTCGCGGGCAAGGGGTTGCCGGTCGATGCCTCTCGCCTGCTGGGGGAACTCAACGCCCGGATCGAGGACCGCGACTTCAAGATCGGTCCTTCGTATCTGATGCGGGAGAGGATCCACCAGGACGCGAAGGGGTTCGAGCGGGTCTGGCGGACCCAAATCCTTCCGCTTCTGGAGGAGCACCACTACGGCGACGGGGTCGATGTCTCACAGCGGTACGGCCTGGCCACGCTGCGGCAACGGCTCGGCCTCGACCAGGAGCCCACTCCGTGATCGAACTGACGGAGGGCGCTCTGCCGGTCGAGTGCGAGCTGACGACCGAGCAGGTGGCGGCCCTGGTGACGGCGAGAGCCGTCCGGGTGGGCCCGGGACCGCGCGCGGGGCTCTGGAAGGTCCGCGACAACGGATACGTGGGCGCGGCCGTCATCGGCGGGGTCGAGGTGCGCATCACGCCGAAGACGCCGGTGGACCGGGTGTTCTTCCTCCTCGGATACGCGCGCCGGCCACGCGGCTGGCGACAGGAGGAGGTGAACGCGGGGGAGCACGCCGAGTTGCTTCCGGCCCTCGCGCACGCCTACGCGATGGCCGCCGACCGTGCCCTCCGGCAGGGAGTGCTCCAGGGCTACCTGGAGATGGAGGAGGCTCTCCCGGTCATCCGGGGCCGGATCCGCGAGGCCGACCAGCTCCGCCGCCGGTACGGCCTGCCGCTCCCCGTCGAGGTCCGCTACGACGACTACACCGTCGACATCGCCGAGAACCGGCTGCTGCTGGCCGCGTCGGCGCGGTTGCTGCGGCTGCCTGGCCTTGCGGTACAGACCCGTAAGACGTTGCGGCACGTCATCGCCAGGCTGGCGGGCGTCACCGCGCTGGTGCCGGGACGGCCGTTACCGGCCTGGTTGTCCAGCCGGATCAACACGCGCTATCACACCGCGCTCGGGCTGGCCGAGCTCGTTCTTCGCGGAGCCTCTTACGAGCTGGACGATGGCACGGCCGTCCGGGTGAACGGCCTGCTGGTGGAGATGTGGCGGGTCTTCGAGGACTTCGTGACCGTAGCCCTGACAGAGGCGCTCCGGCCGCATGGCGGGCGAAGTGAGCTGCAGGACAAGCGCCACCATCTGGACCACGGGCAGCGGGTGCTGCTCAAGCCTGACCTGGTGCGCTATGTCGTTGACGCCGGAGGCAAGGAAATCCCGGCCGCGGTGGTCGATAGCAAGTACAAGATCTCGGCCGGTCCTGGCGGCCACGGCGCCGATCTCTACCAGATGCTGGCGTACTGCACGGCGCTCGGCCTCGAGCGCGGCCATCTGGTGTACGCCAAGGGGGAGGCGGAGCCGTACCGGCATGTGGTGCGAGGCGCGGGGATCGAGATCGCGCAACACGCGATCGACCTGACCCTGCAACCGGCTGACCTGCTCGGCGCCATCGAACGGCTTGCGGGATCGATTATTCGATCCGACGGCGATCGTGAGCTGGAGTCTTGTCGTTCGTGGTGAATGGGAATTTGTTGCTTTTGTGTACATCGCATGGCTTATGAAGTATTTGAGTGCCCAGGAAAAAATTCAGGACCACTACTTCTAGTCCGGCAGGTAGAGGCATTTATTAATCGCTTCCTAGCTTTCTGTATACGTAGGGCAACCAGTCATGTAAGGATCGTTGATCTTCCGTGGTTGTAACGTTCCGAAAGGGGTCGACGTGAAGGCCAACGAGACGACGCTGCGAGGACTCATCGGTGGTGAGCAGCAGTTGCTGGTGCCGCTGTACCAGCGGCCCTACTCCTGGGAGCGCGAACAGCTCGCCACGCTGTGGAACGACATCGAGCTGCAGGCCGACCGGATCGAGCAGGGAAAGGACAACAGCCATTTCCTCGGCTCGGTCGTGCTGGCACCCGGCCCAGAGAACTCGCCCGGCAGGTCACAGTGGCTGGTGGTCGACGGCCAGCAACGACTGACCACGCTGATGGTGGCCCTGTGCGCTCTCCGCGACCACCAGGTCGCCGAGGATCCTCTGCATCGTGACCGGATCAACGAGACCCATCTGATCAACAAGTTCAGCCCCGGTGACCTGAGATACCGCCTGCTGCCGACCCAGGTGGACCGTCAGGCCTTCAAAGACTGCGTCGAAGGACAGCCGTTCGGCGATACCGACAGCCGGATCGCGGGTGCCTACCAGTTCTTCCGCACCAAGCTGGTGGCGGTCGACGACCCGGCGGATCCCCACGACATCGCACGCATTGAAAGCATCGTCCTCAACCGGCTGAACCTCGTGCAGATCGTCGTGGAGGACGACGATAACGCCTTCCGGATCTTCGAGTCCATCAACAACACCGGAATGAGACTCAGCCAGGTCGACCTGATCCGCAACTACGTCTTCATGCACCTGCCGACCAAGGGACAGTACGTCTACGACGTCCACTGGCTGCCGATGCAGAAGAGGCTCGGCCCCAAGGGGATGGACCAGCTGATGTATCTGGCCCTAATCCTCGACCGGGGTGACGAGGCGCAGTACAACGACACCTACCGCGGTCATCAGGAGCTGCTCCGGGCCGTGACCATGGACAGCGGAAACGTCGAGGATCGGGTCGAGAACTACGTCAAGGACCTCGCCCGCCGCGCTCGGTACCTTCACCAGATCCTTGAGCCCAATGGCGAGTCAGAGATCGACGCGCGCCTGCGCTTCCTCAACGAGTGGAAGGGGAGCACCGCCTACCCGGTCATCATGCGCCTGTTGGAGCTTCGCGACAGCGGTGATGCCACTGAGGACGAGGTGGTGGAGGCACAGCGCTACATCGAGAGCTTCCTGGTCCGCCGTCTCATCGGGGGAGTCGCCACCGGCAGCCTCAATAAGATCTTCATGCGGTTGACCCGGGAGCTGACCGGAGAGAAGCCGGCCGACACTCTGCGCGCCGGGCTCTCGCCGGCCCGGCTGTACTGGTCGTCCGATGAGCAGTTCCGTGCCGACATCCGGAGCCGGGCGTTCTACTGGCAGGGCCGTACGGCGCAGCAGAAGCTCGTGCTCTGCCGGTTGGAGGAGTCCTACGGGGCGAAGGAAGCGGTGGAGCTCTCCGACAAGAAGATCACCATCGAGCATGTGCTCCCGCAGAGCCCGACCGCCGATTGGCGGGAGCAGCTCGCCTCCGACGGGGATGCCGACCGCCTTCACAAGGAACTGGTGCACACTCTCGGCAACCTCACGCTCAGCGGCTACAACTCCGAGCTCGGCAACATGTCGTTCGACAAGAAGCGTGACTTCCTCGGTCGCAGCGGTATCGCCATGAACCAGGAGATCGCCCAGCGTGAGCGGTGGGGGAAGACGGAGATCCAGTCTCGTGCCGACGGACTCGCCTCACGAGCGATCGAGATCTGGCCGAGCCCGATGGACGTCGGCCCGGTCGGTCCCTCTCGGGACTGGACGTTGCTTCATGCCGCCCTCGCGGCACTGCCTGCGGGCACCTGGACGACCTACGGTGATCTGGCCGAGCTGATCGGTTCGCACGCCGTTCCTGTCGGCGCCCACCTGGCCAAGTCACAGGTGCTCAACGCCCATCGGGTGCTGAACGCGGCTGGGCAGGTTTCCAAGGGGTTCCAGTGGGTGGATGAAGACGACGATCGTGATGTTCATGAGGTCCTCCGCGCCGAGGGCATCAAACTCGACGACGCCGACCGCGCCGACCCCGGCCAGCGAATCTCGGCACGGGAGCTGGCCGAGCTGCTGGACCTTCCCGGCGCGTTGAACCTCAGCGAGGCAGAGCTCGCAGCCGACGACGACCACGCCGATGTCGATGAACACGAGGCGCGCTTCTTCCAGCAGTTGGGCGACGCGCGTGGACCGCAGGCGGCCGGTGCGGTCTCCCGGCTGCTGGACTGGTGGCGCGACCGTGGAGGTGAGGTGCAGTTCGGTCGTTCGGCGGGGGCTTCGTGCGCGCCCTTCGTCAGGCATGGTGGCGAGACCCTGACGATGGTCCGTTTCTATTCCAAGACGGTGGAAGTGCCGTTCGGGACGCTCAAGAAGCGCATCCCGTTCAACGATCCCATTCTCCGCGACGAGCTGCGCAGGCGCTTCAACGACGCTCCAGGCGTGGAGCTGTCTGCGGCCAAACTGGAGCTCTACCCCTCCTTCGAGATCGACCTGATGGCGGACGAAGCCGTGTGGGACGTGGTGGTCGCCTGCCTCGACTGGTTCACCGCCCAGACCGAAACCGACGGCGGCCCGTCGACGACCTGAGAGTAGGGCGTGCACTGCCGGGAATCCGAGGGGCAGGTCACTGGGGATTCGGGTGCCGTCCTGCTGGGCCGGCACCGATTTTGCTCGCGATCCGGAGCGGGAGCTCCACGAGTCCTCTTTACTGGTCGGACGATGCCATCCAGGCGGCGATTTGAGTACGCGACTTGAACCCGAGCTTGTTCAGGATATGGCGAACATGACTGTCCACGGTGTGCTCGGAAATGAAAAGCCGGGCCCCGATCTGCTTGTTGCTCAGACCGTCCGCGACCAGTCGCGCGACCTCTGCCTCCCGCTTCCCGAGCGGCGTCACGTCGGCGGAGGCGGCGACCTGAGGCGATTCGCCGAGTGCCAGCCCGATGGCGGCGGCCCGGCTCAGGCGTTTTCCCGCCTTGAATTCGGCCTCGAACCCGGAGGGCCCGAGTTCCGCCGCCGCCGATTGTTCGGCCCGGGTGACGAGTGGGACGAGAAAGGGCAGGATGCCCGCGCCCGCGCCCGTGCGCACGGTTTCCGCCGCCCCCAGCAGTCGCGCCGCGAGCCGCGCCTCGCCCGAGCCGGCGGCATGGCACCCCAAGGCGTCGAGCAGGCAATGCTGCGCCACCCGGTCGTCGATCCGCTGGGCGATTCGCAGCGCCTCCGTGAACAGTGGCTTGGATTCGCCGAGATCACCGGCCATCAGCATGGCTGAGCCGTGGTTGAACAGCATCATGTCGAGGCTGTAGAGGTCGCCGATTTCCCGGCTGATCCGCACGCCTTGTGACGACGCGGATCTCACGCTGTCGAGATCGCCGTCGAACAGTCCGTTGAGCGACTGGGCCTGCAGCGACATGAGGGTGGCCGGGAGGTCGTCGCACGCCGCGCGGGCCTCACCGAGCAGGCGCTCGGCGGATTCGCGATCACCAGCCATGTTCGCGGCCATCGAGGCCAGAGAGAGCGACTGTGACAGCAGGCTCGGCTCCCGGGCCGCCGCCACCGCCTTTTCGAGCGCCGATCCGGCGGTTACCGGATCGGACTGCAGCACGGCCAGGAATCCGCGCATGAAGTGTCCCCGCGCATCACCGCCTCCGGACGCGATCAGCTCGTCGAGCCACCGAACGCCTTCATTGGTCGCCCGCGTCATCCAGTACCAGCCGAGGGAGACGGCGAGGGCCATTCCGCCGGAGAAATCCTCCTGGTCCAGGGATCGCCGGAGAACCGACCGGACGTTGTCGATCTCCAGGTCCATCCACTCGAGCCACTCGACAAGCCGAAATCGGGCCTCGGCCGTGGAACGCAGGCACCTCGTTCTGTAGTAGTCGGCGAATCGCCGTTCGACGGCCTCTTCCTCACCGGCCGCTCGCAGCTTGAGAACGGCGTATTCGCGCATCGTCTCGTGCAGCCGATAGCAGGCGAGATCTCCGGCGTCCTCCCTCATCACCAGGGATTTGTCGACGAGCGATGAGAGAAGGTCCAACGCGTCCGCGGAATCGCAGACGTACTCGATGTCTTCGAGCGTGAACCTGCCCGCGAACACGCACAACCGCCGCAACAACGTTTGCTCGCCCGCCGCCAGCAGGTCGTGGCTCCAATCGATGGTCGTACGCAATGTCTGATGGCGCGGCAGCGCGGCCCGGCCACCCCCGACGAGCAGCCCGAACCGGTCGGTCAGGCGATCGAGGATCTGCCCGGCGGTGAGCACCCGGGTCCTGACGGCCGCCAGCTCGATCGCCAGGGGCAGGCCGTCGAGCCGGCGGCACAGATCGACCACGGCCGCCTGGTTCGCCGCGGTCAGCTCGAACGCGCCCGATCCCGCCGCGGCCCGTTCCACGAACAGCGCGACCGCCTCGTTCTGCCGGAGCCGCGCGAGAGCCGTGTGAGCCACGGGCAGTTCGAGCGGCGGCACGGGGACCACGTGCTCGCCCGGTGCCGACAGCGGCTCGCGGCTGGTGACCATCACCCGCACACCCGGTGCGGCCTTCAGCACCTCTGTCACGAGCCGGGCGGCCGCTTCGACCAGGTGCTCGCAGTTGTCCACCACCAGCAGCAGCTTCTTGTCACGCAGGTAGGACAGCAGCCGGGCCAGAGGCTTGGTCGCCGCCTGGTCCCGCAGGTCCAGGGCCGTCAGCACGGCGTCGCAGACCCGGGCCGGATCCCGTACCTCGGCCAGCTCCACCAGCCACGCCCCGTCCGGGAACCCACGGCCGAGATCGGCCGCCATCCTGATCGCCAGGCGCGTCTTGCCGACCCCGCCCGGCCCGACGAGGCTGACCAGGCGCGCCTCGGTGAGTTTCCTCCTGACGTCTGCCAGCTCGTGGCGGCGGCCCACGAAGCTGGTCGCTTCGGCCGGCAGATTGCCCGAGAGGCGCGGCGGTCTGGCCATGATTGACCTGGACACTACTACCGAATCACGAATCTCCGTGATATCGGCGGCCCGGCTCCGCTGCCTACCGTGACGAGCATGTCCGAGGAGCCGGCGATACAGCGCGTCGAGGTCGGTTTCGTCGGCGCCCCGCCCGTACGGCAGGTGGCGCGCGCGTCGGGAGTCAGTGACGTACAGGCCGACGGCACGGTCCTGAGCTGTTGCGTCTGCGGCGGCTTCCAGCTGTTCCTCGAGGCGCTGCGCGGACACGAGGTCATCCCCCTCCGGTCGCATTCCTTTGAGGAGACGTCATGAAGGCAGTCCGCTTCAACCGGTATGGTCCGCCCGATGTCCTGAGCTTGGAGGACGTCGACATGCCCGCTGTCGGCGATGACGACGTGCTGGTCAGGGTGAAGGCGGCCGCCGTCAGCCCGCTCGACGTCCGCACCATGACGGGCACGCCGTACTTCATGCGCCTGCTGTGCGGCCTGCCCCGGCCCAAGCCCATCGGCCTGGGCGGCGAGATGGCGGGCTGCGTCGAGGCCGTGGGCGGGAACGTCACCAGGTTCCGGCCGGGAGACGAGGTCTACGGCGGCCGTGGCATGGCGCCCACCGCGCGCAGTGCGGCGTTCGCCGAGTACGCCAGCCTTCCCCAGGACGGGATGGTGGCCAAGAAGCCGGCCAACCTCTCCTTCGAGGAGGCGGCGGCCATGCCGGTGTCGGCGCTCAGCGCCATTCAGGCATTGCGCGACAAGGGCCGCGTCCTGCCTGGGCACAAGGTGCTCGTCAACGGCGCCGGGGGAGGCGTGGGCACGTTCACGGTGCAGCTCGCCAAGGCGTACGGCGCCGAGGTGACCGGCGTGTGCGGCACCCACAACGTGGACATGGTCCGCTCGATCGGCGCCGACCACGTCGTGGACTACACCCGCGACGACATCACCGGGGCGGGGCGCCGTTACGACCTGATGATCGACATGGTCGGCAACCATCCCCTGCCCGTGATCAGGCGGCTGCTCGCCCCGAACGGCGTGCTCGTGGCCGTCGGCAGGCCGCTCAAGGGGATGTGGATCCGACCCTTGCTCGGTCCGCTCAAACTGCTCGTGCTCTCCCCGCTGATCAGTCAGCGGCTGGCGCCGATGGTGACGAAGGCGAGCGGCGACGACCTCGACCTGCTGCGCCGGCACGCCGAAGCCGGGAAGATCACTCCGGTCATCGACCGGACGTACGCGCTCAGCGCCGTCCCGGACGCCATCCGCTACCTCGACAAGGGACACGCTCAGGGCAAGGTGGTCATCACCGTCTCATGACGAATAACCCTTGACGGCCGATGGTCGGCCGTCGCCGGCGGCGTGGGCGAGCCGGTCGTCTACGACGTTCCCGCGTAGAGCGAACGGCTGCGCGTATCCTCCGGCGTGTCCGCGCAGTCGGTGGACCGGTCACCCGGGCGGCCAGTCGTAGTGCAGCAGCCGCACGCGCCGGCTTCCCCGTCGTTACGGGGCTGCGCGTGGACCCCGGATCGGCCATGCCCACTCATCGGGATCACCGAACTCGGAGCTGGTCATGCCAAGTCCGTCATGGCCCGTGAGCTCGGCGACAAGGAGCTCGGTGAGGGTACCGGTGAAGACCTCGGGGCCACCGTAATCCGCGTTCACGATGGGCCGTTTGTCGGGACCGGGGTCCTTGGTGTCCCAGCACAGGACGTCCTGGCCTTCGGTGGCTTCAGCCGGACAATGATGATTCGCGCACCTTCAGTTCGAAGTCGAACACCTCGTGGGCCACCGGGTCATCCACCGTCCTGCCAACCAAGATCTCAACTGCCTTTCGCGCCATCGCTCGGACCGGTTGCCTGATGGACGAGAGGGGCGGGACGGTGAACTTCCCCGACTCGGTGCCGTCGACGCCGATCACAGCGAGATCATGGGGAACTCCGAGCCCAAGGCTGTGGGCTGCCGAAAGCACGCCGAATGCCTGCTCGTCGCACGTCACGAAGAGAGCCCGCGGCCGGTCATCGGCCTCAAGCCACTCAAGGGAAACGTCATGCGCGGCAGCGCGCGTGAGCGGCGACTTTCGCTCGCTCGCCTCGATATCGAACTCTCGAACCGCTCGGGTGAATCCCAGAAGCCGATCGTTTCCTTGAACCGAGCCTTCGGGTCCGTTTAGTATCCCGATGCTTCGATAACCCTGCTCTGCCAGATGCTTCGTGGCGACGTACGCCGCCTCCTCGTAGTCGATAACCAGAGACGACGCATGTTCGCCATCTCTCACACGGTGAAGTGTGACCACGGGGATGCGCGCTCGGCGCAGGTGACTCAGGTCAAGTGGCTGTCGTAGCGAGGCGAGAACGAGAGAATCAACGCGCCGGTCGACGAAGGTGTCGATGAGTCTGATCTCGCGTTCGACCGTCATCGCGGAATCGCCAATGAGGAGCAAGTGGTCCTTGGCGATCGCTTCCTCTTCGATCGCGCGCGCGAACTCGGCGAAGTAAGGATTTGTGATATCCGGAACGACCAGGCCGATTGACTGTGAACGCCCTGCGCTCAGGGCGCGCGCGAGGGCGTTCGGCTTGTACTGAAGCATCTCAGCGGCCTTGAGCACGCGCTCTTTCGTTTCTGGCGCAACCCTGCGAGGACCGTCGTTGAACACGTAGCTCACGACGGCAGTGGATGTCCCGGCCAGCCGTGCAACGTCGCTCGCGGTCGCCATCGTCTCCTCATCCCTAGATCTAATCGCATAGATGTCTGGACTGGCAGCCATCGTCTGCAGCTCATCATAGCAGCAGTGCCCACTTGACGGGGCGGTGCGAAGTACCTAATCTAAGCGCATAGATGCCTTGTCTCTTCCTTCACAGAGAAGTGCCCATGAAGAAACGCATTCCAGGAGTCATCGCACTCATCGCGGTCGGCTCTGTCCTGCTCGCAGGGTGTTCGGCCTCGTCGGACTCCAGCGCGGCTGCCGGTCAGGGTGACGGTATCGGTGAGGTCAATTTCGTCGCGACTGACGACCCGAGTACTTATACCGCCGTCATCAAAGCATTTGAAGCCGCCAATCCGAATATCGCGGTGACGTATACGCAGATTCCGTTCGCCCAGTACAACTCCACCCTTCAGCAACGACTCGGTGCCAAAGACGACACGATCGATGTGTACGGCGTCGATCAGCCACGGATGGCTCAGCTCGCGGCGCAAGGTTTTTTGGAAGACCTCAGTGACCTGAAGGATCAGACCAAGTCGGCCGTATCCGATGCCCAATATGAAGTGAGTGTCTACCAGGACAAGCTGTGGGCGCTTCCGATCTCCAACTCCGCGCAGATGCTCTTCTACAACAAGAAGGCACTCGACTCGGCCGGTGTCGCGCACCCGTCGATCGATCCCGCGCAACGGCTCACCTGGGAGCAGATAGAAACCGAGGGTAAAGCGGCCCAAGCGGCCGGAACGAAGTATGGGCTCCTCCTGGAACAACCGAACGCCTACTACCAGCTGCAACCGCTGATGGAATCGGCGGGAGGGGGCTCAGGATTCACCGGGGATGACAACCTCACCGCCGATGTCGCCAACGACGGCTGGAACAAGGCCATGAGCTGGTACTCCGAAACCTTCGACTCCAAGCTCTCGCCCCGCGGTATCGGGGACTTTCAGACCAGTCCCGTGTTCGCGGCCGGCGATCTCGCCTTCTTCGTCGGCGGATCGTGGGACCTCGGAACGTTCGCCGACTCAGGTGTCGACTGGGGAATCGCCCCGATGCCCTCCTTCAAGGGCGGAGGGACGAACACTCCGACAGGTTCCTGGTCCTGGGGGCTCAACTCCGCTTCGAAGAACAAGGCGGCCGCGCTCACGTTCATGAAGTTCGCCGCGCTGGACACCGATGGAAGCCTCGCCACGAGCGGAACCACCTCGAACATCCCCTCCAATCTCGCCGCGCAGGCCAAGTACCTTCAGCAACTTGACACGATCGCCGGTGACCACAGCGCCGGAGCGAGCAAGCTCATCGCATACGAGATCAAGAACACCGCGACACCTCGGCCCGTCAGCGTCGGATACCCGCAGTTTGAAGATGCCGCGAACAAGGCGTTCGGCGACATCCTCAACGGCTCACCCGTGAAAGATCGCCTGGCGCAAGCGCAGAAGGAGATCACGGACGCTTGGGCTCAGCTGAAGTGACCTCTCTTTCCCGTTCCGGTACGGAAGCCGATCCTCAGCGCTCGGGTGAGGCGGAACCTCGCCGCCTCACCCGGCATCGCCGGTCGTCGAACGCATGGGTGGCGCTGGCCTTTCTCGCACCAGCGCTGATCAGCCTGGTGGTCCTCCGGCTGGCACCCGCGGCGATCTCCCTGTGGGAGAGCCTGTTCCACACCGGCATCCTCAACCCCGACCCGGTGTTCGTCGGCCTGGACAACTATGCGGATCTGTTCTCCAACAGCGGTTTCCAGGGCGCTCTGCTCGTCACGCTCGTGTTCACCGTGGTGATCAATCCGGTGCAGGTGGGTCTCGCGTTCCTGCTCGCGACGCTCTACACCCGTAAGGCGGCGGGCGCACGCATCTGGCGGTCGTTGGTCATCGTCCCGATCGCGGCCCCTCCCGCTGTTTCCGCCGTCGTGTGGAGCGTCATCTATCGCCCAGACGGCCTGGGGAACTCGTTTCTGTCAATGCTCGGGATCCCGGCACAACCGTTCCTGACGTCGCCGCACCAGGCTCTCGCGTCGATCATGGTGCTGCTGAGCTGGATCGGGATCGGGTACTGGATGATGTTTCTGATCGCCGGCATCAACGATATCCCGGAGGAAATCTACGAGGCGGCGTCTCTCGACGGTGCATCCGGGTGGCGAAAAATGTGGTCGATCACGTTCCCGATGGTCCGCAGGCCGCTCGCGTTTGTGCTCGTCGCCGACACCGTGGCGAACTTCCTGGTCTTCGCGCCGCCACAGATCCTCACCAAGGGCGGTCCGGACGGGTCGACGAATCTTCTGATGTACGACCTGTACAACCGGGCGTACGCGCTCGGTGACCTCAACAAAGCCCAGGCAGAGGTGATCATCCTCGTGCTGCTCGCCCTCATCGTCGTCGCCGTTCAATTCCGCCTTTTGAGGAGCGCCGACTGATGGCCGTCACCGCACCCCGTACCTCGGCCCGGAAGGCTCGGCGAAGTCTCTCTGTCGGCTACATCGGCCTGAGCGTCTTGGGCGCCGTCGTCGGACTCCTGTTCCTGATCCCGCTCTGGTGGACGTTCATCAATTCTCTCCGTCCATCGGCGGATACGTTCGCCTTCCTCGATCCGCTGCAATGGCGGACGCTCTTCACGCTCACCCCGAAATTCGACAATTACACGGCCCTGTTCTCAAGCAATCTCGGCGCCGCGACCCTGAACTCGATTCTCGTGAGCGCCGTCACGGTCCTCGTCGGGCTGGTGATCTGCTCGACTGCGGCGTTCGCCCTCGCCGCGATCCCGTTCCGCGGCCGGAGCGTCGTCTTCGTCCTCATCGTCATCAGCTTCCTCATCCCGTTCGACGCCATCGCGATCCCGCTCGCGAACCTCTTCCGGAACTGGAATCTGGTCAACACCTACGCCGGATTAATCCTCCCCGGCCTTGGCAACGGCATGGCGATCTTCCTGCTGCGGACCTTCTTCCTCGCTGTTCCGACGGAACTGGTCGAAGCGGCGCGGTTGGACGGTCTGGGGTGGTGGGGTATTTTCCGGCGGCTCTACCTGCCGCTGTCGGTTCCCGCACTGATCGGGGCAGGCCTGACGCTGTTCCTCTTCCAGTGGCAGTCCTACGTTTGGCCGCTTCTCGTCGGCACCGATTCCCAGCACATGCTCGCGCCCATCGCCCTGGCCAACCTGCAGGGGCAGCACACGGTGGACTACGGGGTTCTTTTCGCGGGCTCAATGGTCCTCACCTTGATCCCCCTGGTGATAATCATCGCCTTCCAGCGCTATTTCGTGCAGAGCGCCAGCACGTCCGGAATCAAATAACACCGCATCCACGAATGGACATTCGGCGCAGCGCCGCATTCGTTCCCCTCAAGGAGGATGCTCGTTTTGAGCACGCAACACCATGTCATTCTGGACACCGATCTCGGATCCGATGTCGATGACGCGATGGCCCTGGCCGTCATCCTGGGAACGCCGTCGATCGACCTCCTCGGCGTCACCACGGTGTACGGCGACACCCTGCTCAGAGCACGTCTCGTGAGACGATTCAGCTCCCTGGCCGACCGGGATACTCCCACCTACGCCGGTATCGGATCCCCTCGGTCCGGACGGGAGGTCTGGTGGGCCGGGATCGAAGGTTCTCTCCACCACGATCTTGAGCGCGAGTCCGTGAGCGACGAGCCCGCGGTGGAGTTCCTCACTCGCGCTGTTGCGGAGAACCCAGGCCAGATCGACATTGTCGCCATCGGACCGCTGACGAACATCGCCGCCGCCATCCGAGCCAACGACCATTTCGCCGCCGATGTCAGGCACCTCTGGGTCATGGGCGGAATCTTCGATGGAGGCACCGGCATCGATGGGACAGGCATCGAGCACAACTTCCGCAGCGACGATGAATCCGCGGCCATCGTCTTCACCTCCGGCATCCCCACAACCGTCACCGGGCTTGACGTCACCGAACAGCTTGAGTTCGAGGCCGAACAGTTGACGAGAATCTCCGCGGGAGGAGAGCTCGGTGCCGCGCTCGACGCCGACATCCGCCAGTGGTGGACCCACTGGCGGCGCGAACGGAACGTCCCCCATGACCCCGTCGCCGTTCTCACCCTGCTTCACCCCGAACTGTTCGAGTTCTCCGAGCCTGGGCGCGTGATGATTTCCGTCGGCGGCACCGAGGCGGGGCGCAGCGTGTTCCTGCCGGATCCGGCAGGCTCCACACGGATCACAACCGCGCTCGACAAGAACCACATCGCGAACCGGATAGTGGACGCGATCGTGCATGCCTCGGCTCCACCGTCACTCTTCCGTGAAACGGAGCTGACATGACCGGAGGCGGACGACTTGTCGTCGTCGGCTCGATGAATCTCGACCTCACCGTCAGAACAACGGTCCTTCCCCAGCCGGGAAGCACGGTTCTCGGGTCGGACATCTGTCGGAGCCCCGGCGGAAAAAGCTCAAACCAGGCCGCAGTCGCAGCCCTTATGGGAGCTGATGTCTCCCTTGTCGCAGCCGTTGGTTCCGATCCCGAAGGGCATGAGCTCATCAGCCAGGCCCAGAACACGGGAATCGACACCACCCACGTCCGTGTGATTCCTTCGGCGACCACGGGTGTGGCTCTGATCGCCGTCGACGATGCGGCGGAGAACCTGATCATCGTGTCGCCGGGCGCGAACACGCAGCTCACCTCTGAGCACGTGCGCTCATCCCTGGAAGCGATTACGGAGGTGTCGGCTGTCAGCTTGTGCCTCGAAATTCCCCTGGACGTCGTCCGTGACACCGTGATCGCAGCCTCCGCGCACGGTGTCACGGTCATCCTCAATCTTTCGCCGTACAGCGAGGGCGCGGCATTCCTCGCCGCGATGGCGGACCTCGTGATCGTCAACGAGCACGAGGCGGCGAAACTGTGCGGTATCGATTCCCTGCTCGACATCTCCGATGGGGAACTGTCCGAAAAGCTCGACCAACTCGGGGTGCACAGGGCGGTCATCACGCTCGGCGCGGAAGGCGCCCTTGTCATCGACTCGTCCGCCGGGCCGGACCGGTCGCCACAGCGCGTACCGACCCCTCGTGTGAGAGCCATGGACACGACGGGCTGCGGCGACGCGTTCGCGGGCGTCATCGCGAGTGAAATCGCCGCAGGCGCTGAACTCGTCTCCGCGGCGAGAACCGCCGCCGGTGTCGCCGCCTACGCGGCTCAGTACGCCGGTGCCCAACCGTCCTACCCGACCCGGGACCGGTTCAACGCCTGGCTGTCGGACCGCGAAGGCGGGTCGCACCTGTGAGACCGCTCCGCCCGATCCTCCTGGACACCGATCCTGGAATCGACGACGCGATGGCGCTGGCCGTGATCCTGGCAGACCCCTCAGCCGAACTCGTCGCCGTAACGACCGTCTTCGGGAACACCGACGTCGATCAGACGACTCGCAACGCCCTCGCTCTTCTGCGTGTGGCCGATGCCGGCACCGTTCCCGTCTATCGAGGTGCCTCCTCGCCGCTGAACGGCGTCTTCGACGGAGGGGTATCACACATCCACGGCACCGACGGCCTTGGAGACATCGGACTCGCAACCTCCCTCGGCATCGCTCGCCATCCGCAAGGACGAGAGAGTGCCGCGGAGGCGATCGTTCGCCTCGCCCACGAGCATCGAGGGAAACTCGAGATCATCGCGATCGGTCCATTCACCAACCTCGCCCTCGCTCTCCGCCTGGATCCCGGAATCGCTTCGCTTGTGAAATCAGTGACTCTCATGGGCGGAAACGCACTGGTGCCGGGAAACATCACCCCCGGAGCGGAGGCCAACATTTTTCACGACCCCGAGGCTGCGCACGAAGTCCTCAATGCGAGCTGGCCCCTCACCCTCGTGCCGTTGGACGTCACGATGGAACACACTCTCACCCGGGCGCAACACACACTCATCGCGCGAGCACCATCGCCTCTCGCCACGGTGATCGCTGCGGTTGTCGGTCCATACTTCACGTTCTACGAGGGCGTCTACTCCACCGAACGCATCGCACTTCACGACCCACTGGCCGCCCTGCTCGCGCTTGGGAACGTCACCCCGGCGCTCGCCCCGCTGACGAGCGTGCATGTCGAGTGTGGTCACGGGCCGGCGCGCGGAGCAACCATCTGCGATCTCAGGAACCGGTTCCGGGGCTTCCCGCCACAGAGCGGAGCAACATGCACGGTCGTACTCGAGGTCAAGGACGACGTCGCCGACGTGGTGACACGGCTTCTTACTCAGACATCATGATCCGTAGGGCCTACCGCCGCACAGCCAGGATTCCCCAGGGGAAAAAGCGATGAACGACCCTCAGCTGTGGCTCGACGTGTTCGGCTGGACAGGTTCCGGGGTCCTGATCCTGTCACTCCTCCAGAAGCAGGTCCTCCGACTAAGGATCATCAACGCGGTTGCTTCCGTGATGCTCGTTGTCTACAACGTCCTTATCGCGATCTGGCCGATGGTCGGGATGAATGCCGCGGTGCTCCTCATCGATCTCTATTTCATCTGGAAGGTCGCGCGCGACGGGAAGCGACATGCATCTTCACGTTCGCCAGAGGGTCGTTAGCGCCGATTTTCGCGAAGCGTGACCGGCGCTCGACCGTCGCCAGGTATCTGAACGAACTCGGCCGCGATCAGCAGCTGTGGCACCCCATCCAGGTAGACCGGCCCGGCCGTCACACCACCTCCCAGGTCGTCGAGGGGCGTGCACTACCGGGACCGGAAATCTCGGGTGTGTCACAGGGGATCCGGGTGGCGTCTCGCCGTCCCGCTTGACGTGGGGCTCGAAGCAATCTAGTTTCTTATCGAGCACTACAAAACGTGCCTCACTCCCACCTCGCAACCCCGATCGCATTGGCATGCTCGGAGTGTGATGTAACAAGAAATGTTACGTCTTTGGTTCGAGGGTATCACCCCATCTTTTTTGATTCGGAGCACCAGATCATGGGACAGCTTGACAGCAAGACGGCGATCGTCACCGGTGGCACCATCGGCATCGGTCTGGCCACCGCTCAGCGGTTCGCCGCCGAGGGCGCGCACGTGTTCATCACCGGCCGCCGTAAGGACGCACTCGACGCCGCCGTGGCCAAGATCGGCCCCAGCGCCACCGGGGTCGTCGGCGACGTCTCCAACCTGGCCGACCTCGACCGGCTCTACGAGGCCGTCGCGCAGCAGGGCCGGCGCATCGACGTGCTGTTCGCCAACGCCGGCGGCGGTGAGTTCTCCACCCTGGAGCAGGTCACCGAGCAGCATTTCGACGCGACGTTCGGCACCAACGTCAAGGGCACGCTGTTCACGGTGCAGAAGGCGCTGCCGCTGCTGAACGACGGCGCCTCGATCATCCTCGCGGGCTCCACCGCGGCCACCGTCGGCAATGAGGCGTTCGGCGTGTACGGGGCCTCCAAGGCCGCGGTGCGGTCCTTCGCCCGCACCTGGGCCGCCGAGCTCAGGGGCCGGGCGATCCGGGTCAACGCCATCGCCCCCGGCACGATCGACACTCCGGGGATCGACGGCCTGGCCCCCGACCAGGAGCAGGCCGTCCAGCTCAAGACCTTCCTGGCCGGCAAGATCCCCCTGGGGCGCCTGGGCCGCCCCGAGGAGGTCGCCGATGCCGCCCTCTTCCTCGCCTCGGACCAGAGCGTCTTCATCACCGGAACCGAGCTCTTCGTCGACGGCGGCACCAACCAGATCTGACCGCTTGCACAGATTTCCCCGCTGCGGGGCGGGGCCGAAGGGGGCGGCTTGCGGTGAACGGCCGCCTCCTTACATCCATAACAAGAGCACCACCAGCGCAGACGGGATACATGTCATGGATTTGGGACGAACGGGCCTTTGGAGCATCGAGCTGCGGATGGCGGATCCGGGAGAGATCACGGATGCCGCCGCCGAGCTCGACGAACTGGGCTGGGGAGCGTTGTGGATCCCGGGCCTGGGAGGCGGGGACATCCTCGGCGACTCGGAGCGGCTGCTGCGAGCCACCCGCAGCACGAAGGTCGCGATCGGGGTGCTGAGTATCTGGCGGCACCAGGCCACCGAAATGGCAGCCGGGCATGCGCGGCTGCAGGACGGGTACGGCCGCCGGCTGCTCCTCGGGCTCGGTGTCAGCGACCCGGCCGCCGCACAGAGCGCGGGACATGCCTATCGACCGCTGTCGGACATGAGCGCCTACCTGGACAAGCTCGACCAGGCCCCGGGGGTGCCCGCGGACGAACGACTCATGGCCGCGCTCGGCCCCAGAATGACCGAGCTGGCAGGGCGGCGCACCGCGGGCGTGCACCCCTTCATGGTCACCCCGGAATACTCGGCCGCGGCCAGGGAGTTGCTCGGTGACGGCCCCCTCATCGCGCCCTATCAGGCGGTCGTGCTGGAGCGTGACCCCGGCAAGGCGCGCGCCGCCGCCCGGGACTTCCTCGGCGGGTTCCTCGCCATGGACCACTACGCCCGAAGCCTGCGCCGTCAGGGCTTCACCGAGGAGGACCTGGCCGGTGGCGGTAGCGACCGGCTCATCGACGCCGTCGTGGCCTGGGGCGATGTGGAGACCATCGGCAACCGCGTCCGCGCGCACCACCAGGCCGGCGCCGATCACGTCTGCCTGCATGTGGTGGGCGCCGGCTCCGGCCTGCCCCTGCCCGAATGGCGTGAACTGGCCGTGCTGACCCGCTGACGTGTCCCGGCTGCCCGGGGCATACGGCTACCGCCGTCCCCCGGCCCTTCCCGGGTGTGACGGGGATTCCCCGGCCGCGATCAGGCGTCTACCCGTGACGGCCAGACACGCATGGCGAAGTCGACGGTCTGGTGCAGTTGCTCCCGGCTCGCGCCGCCGGACGCCTGAACGGCGATGCCCTGGTGAACGGTGGCGAAGTAGCGGGCGAGGCCGTCGGGGTCGGCGTCGTCCGGCAGTTCCCCCTCGATGCGGGCCTGCTCCAGCCGCGCACGCAGGAAGGTCTCGCCCATCCTTCGGCGCGCCGCCATCTCGTCGCGGGCGCCCTCCGCGCCGGGAGCGGAGGCAAGCCCGCCCTGCACCGTGAGGCAGCCGGGAGGGCAGTCGGGACGCGTCGTCCCGTCAACGGCACCGTGCAGGAGATGCTCGACGACGGCCCGCGCCGTCGGCTGCTCGAACGCTTCGCGAATGTAGCGCGCGGGGCCTTCGGTGTAGCGGTCGAGGACCTTCCGGAACAACTCCTCCTTGTTCCCGAAGGTGCCGTAGAGGCTGGGCGGATTGATACCCATCGCCCTGGTGAGGTCTGAAATCCCGGTGCCTTCGTAGCCCTGGCGCCAGAACACCTCAACCGCCTGGTCGAGCGCCTCGTCGACGTCGAAGCCGCGCGGTCGTCCTCCCGCCATGATGGCCTCCCGGTATCGACCAAATCTATAACGCTCACTACAATACGCCATGATCTCGGTGTCCGGACAGGACGGCTCGCACCGGCCTACGGCTCTCGGCAGGCGCCCGCCGACGACCTGAGAGTAGGGCGTGCACTACCGGAAACCTCGGAGCGCACTACCGGGAATCCTCGGTGTGCGCTACCCGGGATCCGGGTGATGGCCTGCTGGGGGCGGCATTCGGTGGAGACCTAATCTCTCAAACGTGATCAAAAACCCCCGCCGCGTTCTCGCGCTCTCCTGCGCCGCACTCATCGCCGTCGCCCCCCTCGCAGCGGTGACCAGCGCCACCGCCGCCACCTCCACCGCCGGCACCGCCGCCGCTGCCACCGTCACGGGGTCCACCCGGGGAGCCCTGGTCAAGGCCGAGCGGTCGGCCCACCTGTCGGGCAAGCAGGTCAACGACTACCTCGGCAATGCCGGGTTCCCGGCGATCGAGAACGCCAAGGGGATCGACGTCTACAGCGTCACCTACCGGACCGTCGACGTGCAGGGCAGGCCGACCACCGCGACCGGCGCGGTCGTCCTGCCCCGCGTGCCCGCTCACAACCTGCGCGTGGTCAGCTACGCGCACGGCACGATGGCGACGAGGAAGGACGCCCCGTCGGTGGAGACCCAGACCGACGGCAGCTACCTGGCGGCCTACTTCGCCACCCACGGCTTCGCGGCGGTCGCCCCCGACTACCTCGGCCTGGGCGGCGGACCCGGCCCCCATCCCTACATGCACACCGCCACCGAAGCCGGTGCCTCACTCGACCTGCTCAAGGCCGCCCGGACGCTGGCCGGCCAGAAGCAGGTCACGCTCGACAGGCGGATCCTGGTGACGGGTTTCTCCCAGGGCGGCCACGCCGCCATGGCCCTGGGCGCGGCTCTCCAGAAGGACGAGGAGCTCGACGTGGCGGCCGTCGCGCCGGTCAGCGGTCCCTTCGACCTCGAGGACGCCGAGCTGCCCGCCGCGCTCCACGGCGGGCTCGACGAACGCTCCGCCACCTTCTACCTCGCCTACTGGCTCACCTCGATGGACCGGATCTACAACCTCTATGCCACCCCCGCGCAGGCCTTCCGCCCGCCGTACGACAAGAAGATCACCAACCTGCTCGACGGGAGCCAGGACTTCGACACGATCGTGGCCGGCCTGCCGCCCACGGTGGAGAAACTCCTCACCCCCGGTTACCTCAAGCAGCTGGACAAGCCCTCGGGCGCATTGCTGAAGGCGATCAGGGCGAACGACACCACCTGCCGCGACCTGCGGCCCGGGGTGCCCGTACGGCTGTTCGCCGCGAACGGCGACCGCGACGTGGCCATCGCCAACTCCGTGAGCTGCCTGAAGGATCTGCGGAGCAAGGGCTTCGACGCGAGCCTCACCGACGTCGGGGACGTGGACCACACCGGATCGGTCATGCGATCCATGCCGCAGGTGCTCGACTGGTTCCGGCAGGAGGCCGATAAGGAGTAGTCCCGGGAGCGTGCCCCGAGCCGGGTGATGACGACGACGGGGCCGCGCCGGTTGGCGGCGGCGATCCACGCCGGCGGCCGGATCCAGCCGCCGCCGTTGCGCGAGGGCGCAGAAGCGCGGAGAGAAGAAAACCCTCATTTTTTGGTGGCTGCCGCCAAATCAACACGAGAAATGGCGAGGGGCAAGAAAAACTCCCAAAACGCGTTCACGGCGGAACGGCGATGGGGCGTGAGCAAGAGTGGCCCGCCCACGCCTCGGCCATCTCGGCGGCTCGCCAAATTCGGATGATAGCTCACAGACCTGTAGAAACAAGGCTTAAAGGTCCTAGCAGGCACCGTTGATCTACCGTACGATTGGGCAGCTTCGCCCAGAAATTCGCATTGATGACACTTAAGTCATCTTTGGTGTTTTTGGAGTTTTATTCCCTTTCGTCAAAGGAACTCCCCTTTGTTAATCCCTTCCCCCCGCGGATCGAAGCTGATGGCTTTCGCGTCCGCACTGGCGATCCTGACGGTCATCCCGCCGGCGTTCGCCACCACGTCGGCCACCACCCCCGGCGCGACGGTCACATCGAACACCCCCGGCGCCCTTCGTGCCGTCACCCTGATCACCGGCGACAGGGTCACCGTCACCACCGCCGCCGACGGCACCGAGACGAAGCAGGTCGAGGGCCCGGATGGCGAATCCATCGGGTTCAAGATCAATAAGGTCGGAAAAGACACCTACGTCTATCCCGACTCCACCCTGCCGTACGTCTCCGCCGGGCTCCTCGACAAGGACCTGTTCAACGTCACCCGGCTCCTCGCCGACGGTTACGACGACGCGCACGCCGACCGTCTTCCCCTGATCGTCACCTACACCGACGCCGCCGCCGGCGCGCGTACCCAGGCGGTGCCCTCCGGAGCGGCCAGGGTCCGCGCCCTGAGCAGCATTCAGGGCGCGGCGCTGACCGAGGAGCGGAGCCGTTCGGCCGGCTTCTGGTCCGCGCTCACCTCCGGCGCGGGCGCCCGCACCACCGGCGCCGCGCCGGTCTTCACCGGCGGCATCGCCAAGATCTGGCTGGACGGCAAGGTCAAGGCCGACCTGGCCGACACCACCGCGCAGATCGGCGCCCCGCAGGTGTGGGCGGCGGGCAACACCGGCACCGGCGTGGACGTCGCCGTCCTGGACACCGGCGTCGACACCGGTCACCCGGACCTGGCCGGCCGGATCGCCGAGACGGCCAGCTTCGTCCCCGACGAGGACGTCAGCGACTATCACGGCCACGGCACGCACGTCGCCTCCACGATCGCCGGAACCGGCGCCGCCTCCGGCGGTACGGAGAAGGGCGTCGCCCCCGGCGCCGACCTGCACATCGGCAAGGTCCTCGACAACGCGGGAAGCGGTCAGGACTCCTGGATCATCGCGGGCATGGAGTGGGCCGCCCGCGACCAGCACGCCAAGATCATCAGCATGAGCCTCGGAGGCGGCCCGACCGACGGCACCGACCCGATGAGCCAGGCCGTCAACACCCTCAGCGCCGAGACCGGCGTGCTCTTCACCATCGCCGCGGGTAACGCCGGGCCGAACACCGTCGGCACTCCGGGCGCCGCGGACGCCGCGCTGACCGTGGGCGCCGTGGACGGCTCCGACCAGCTCGCCGACTTCTCCAGCCAGGGTCCGCGCGCGGGCGACTACGGGCTCAAGCCGGAGCTCACCGCGCCCGGCGTCGACGTGCTCGCGGCACGCTCGCAGTACGCGCCCGAGGGCGAGGGTTTCTACCAGACGCTGAGCGGCACCTCGATGGCCACCCCGCACGTCGCGGGAGCCGCCGCGCTGCTGGCCGCCGCGCACCCGGACTGGACCGGCCCGCAGCTCAAGGACGCCCTGGTCAGCTCCACCAAGGCCACCCCGGACTACACCCCGTACGAGGCCGGCAGCGGTCGCCTGGACGCCGCGGCCGCGGTGCGGAACACGGTGTTCGCGACGGGCAGCGCCTACTCCGGCTTCCACACCTGGCCGCACGAGCCCGGCGAGAAGAGCACCAAGGAGGTGACCTACACCAACACCGCCGACACCCCGGTCACCCTCGACCTGGCGATCAACGCACCTCAGGCGCCCCAGGGCGTGTTCACCCTGTCCGCCACGCGGGTCACCGTGCCCGCCCACGGAACCGGCAAGGTCGCCCTCACGGCCAACCTGGACAAGATGCCGCTGGACAGCCACTACAGCGGCATGGTCGACGCCTCCGGAGCCGACGGCAAGGTCCTGGCCCACACCCTCATCGGGGCCGGCAAGGAGAACGAGCGCTACAACCTCACGATCACCGCCAAGGACCGCAGCGGCGAGCCGCTCTCCGGGCAGCTCTTCGTGGCGGGAAAGAAGCTCTTCGAGTCGTACGGTCTCGGCGCGTCGGGCACGGGCAGCCTCCGGATGCCGGCAGGCACATACGCAGTGTGGCTCGAGGCCGACGTGCAGGGCACTCACGGCCCGCACTCCCTGGGCGTGGCGACGCTGAGCGCTCCCGAGATCATCCTGGACCGGGATCGCGCGGTCACGCTGGACGCCTCGAAGGCCCGGCAGGTCACGGCCGTCACCCCCCAGAAGACCACGGACTCCCAGATCCGTCTGGACACCTACCGGTCCTTCGGCCCCGACGACTCCGCGGGGAGCTCCCAGCTACCCCGGCCCGAGTACGACAGCATGTGGGCGCTGCCCACCGGCAAGAAGGTCACCAGGGGCGAGTTCCTCTTCGGCGCGCGCTGGCGCAAGGAGGAGCCCATGCTGACGGTGGACGCAGGCCGGCGGAGCTTCGACGACCTGCGGGTCCAGCGAGCCTCGACGCCGCTGCCCGAGGGCCGGATGAAGCTCGACACGGTCTTCGCCGGACAGGGCGCCGAGGCCGACTTCGCCGGGCTGCGGGCTCAGGGCAAGGCCGCCGTGGTGCGTCGCAACGACGCCGTCACCGTGGAGCAGCAGGCGGCCTCGGCCGTGAAGGCCGGCGCGCGGCTGCTGCTGGTCGTCAACGACGGAATCGGCCGCCTGCAGCCCTGGACCAACCCCATCTGGGCTCCTCCGCCGCCCGCGCCTGTCACGGTGGCCACCCTCACCCATGACGAGGGCGAGGAACTGATCGCCCAGATCCAGCGCGGCAGGACCCCGCTGACCCTGGTCTCCAGCCCCACCACCGACTACCTCTACGACTTCGTCCGTCACTACGACGGCGCGGTGCCCGCCGACCCGACCTACCGGCCGGAGAAGCACGACCTGGCCCGCGTCGACGTCTCCTTCCGCAACTACCAGCAGGACAGCGCGATCGAGTATCGCCGGGACGTCTGGCAGGGAGTCGCGATCAGCAGCTCCATCTCTCTTGAGGCTCCCGCCCAGGGCGAGCGGACCGACTGGGTCTCCGCGGACGCGGACATCCAGTGGCAGGAACAGGCACTGCTCCTCGGTGAAATCCAGGAGTCGGCCCCGGTGGGACGGTACAGGGCCGGCACCACCAGCGACGTTCACTGGTTCGGCCCGATCCAGCGCCCTCGCCTCGGCGTCCAGGCGGGACTGCCGACGAGGCAGGACGACGCGTTCTACGTCACCGTCCCGGGCTGGGGCGACTCCGGCGGCGACCACGTGGGCGGCACCGTCAGCAACCCCGAGGTCATGAACACGCTGACGCTGTACCAGGGAGACACGCTCCTGCAGGAGAACTACTTCGACTGGATCGAGGTCGGGGGACTCGGCGCTGAGCGCCTTCCCTACCGGCTCATCTCGGAGAACTCCCGCGGCACCTGGGCGAACCCGTACTCCACCGGCACGCGGACCGAGTGGGGTTTCACCTCGGCGGCCGGTGACCCCGGCACGGCCGCGGTCCTGCCGCTGATCCAGCTCGACTACAAGGTCGACACCGACCCCGCGGGCAGGGCACGCCGGAACGCCGACCTGGCGGTCACCCCCTCCCATCTCCCCGGAGGGCCGAGCTCCAAGGCGATCAACGCCCTCACGCTCGACATCTCCTACGACGACGGCGTCACCTGGCAGAAGGCAGACCTCACCCATGCCGGTGACGGCTGGAGGACCAGACTCCACGCCTCCGCCAGAGCCACGTACGTCACCCTGCGCGTCACCGCGCACGACGGCCGGGGCAACAGCGTCACCCAGAACATCACCCGTGCCTTCGGGCTGAAGTAGCCACTCTCAATCCCGTCATCGGGGCGGGGCCGCTCACCGCGGCCCCGCCCGCCACGGAGGCCGGGAAAAGGATCGTCCTCGCCGAACACGACGGCGTAGGTGAGGACCGTCGGCACCACCAGGTGGAGAACGCCATACGTGCGGCGCCCCATCGACTGCGTCGCCGAAGTATCCGGAGGCCGGCGCGGAGCCCTCCAGGTTCAGGCGCCGGGATACTTCCGCAGCCACGCCTCGGTGACCTCGTGCCCGTCGACCGACTGCGCCGCGAAGTCGTCGGCGAGTTCGACGATGGCGTCGCGCCCTTCGAGGTGGGCGAGCCATTCGGCGGGGAGTGCGGTCTCGCCGTGTAGGGCTCCCAGGAGGTTGCCGCAGACGGCGCCGGTGGAGTCACTGTCGCCGGAGTGGTTGACCGAGAGCAGGAGCGCCCGCTGGAAGTCGCCGGGCTCCGGATGCACCAGGGCGCAGTAGACCGCGATGGCGAGAGCCTCCTCGGCGACCCACGCCTCGCCGAGGGATCCGACCTTCTCCGGGCTCGGGTCGCCCGTCGCCGAGAGGGAGACGGCGGCGTGCAGCGCCTGCGTGGTCTCCTCGTGGGAGGGATAGGTCGCCAGCAGGTCCATCGCCTTCCGTACGGCCTGCGCGAGCGGCTCGGCTCCCCGCCGGACCTCGTCCTCCATCAGGAAATGGACGAGGGCCGCGAAGGCGCCGGCGGCGAGGTATCCGGTGGGATGGCCGTGGGTGATCTGGGCGCATTCGACGGCCAGATCGAACGCGTGCCGGGCGCTCCGCGCACGGAGCCCGAAGGGAGCCGAGCGCATCACCGTTCCGCAGCCCTTGGAGTCGGGATTGACCGGGCCCGGCAGACCGGGGGAGACGGGTGCGCTTTCCGGCTGGTGACGCAGGCCGGACAGGCAGGCGTTTCCGGGGGCTCGCTTGGAGTAGAGCCACTTCTGCTCGCGGAGCCGGCCGGTGCGAACCATCTCGTTCACGGAAGGAGCGGAGGAGGTGGAGGAGACGGGGAGAGGGGCGGAGTGCTGCTGGGTGTCCAGCCAGCGCAGGTAGGCCCGCCGGACGGCGGCGGTCTCCTCCGTCAGGGTCGGCTCCTCCGCGACGGTCTCACCTTCGTGAGCCGGCCCGTCCACGGTGATCCGGCCCGCGCGGATCAGCCCCTCAACGGTGAACAGCGTCATCTGCGTGTCATCGGTGATCAGGCCGACCTCGCCGCGCCAGTCGGCGACGAGCCCGGTCAGGCCCGCGAGGCCGTACTGCTTGCGGATCCTCCGGATCGGTTCGAACTCGACGGGCGCTCCCAGCGCGTCGCCGAGCGCGCCGCCCAGGAGGCAACCCCTCACGCGACTGCGGTACTCCGGCAGGTCATCGGTGGAACGGCGCACGGTCGTGATCCTTCGGCTTCTGTCAGATGTCGGGCGGACGGTAGCAGATGTCCGGCGGGAGCGTTCATGGTCGGTCGACGGGCAGGCCACCCAAGAGTGGCCGCACTTCGGGATGAGTACGGTGTCCTTGCGAAATTTACGGCCCAATAGGCATATGTGACATCGATTATGAAGGCATCCATCCTCTGACGGCAGCTGCCCGATGGCGGAAATCAGGCATGCGAAAGGGTGATTTCTACCATTTCGCACCTTTTTATGCCGACCTTTTGTCGTGATGGTCAGGTCGCGTTCCGCGTCGTATGGGATGAAACCCCCGTGAAACCGGTTCTCCTTACCCTGATCTCGATTAGCGCCAATGCCGCCGGGGGGCGGCATCCGAGTTGCCGCGAGGTGAAGGTGGCTGTCCGTGCCCGGATTCGACGAAGTGCTGCCCAGGGGAGTCGCGGGCCACGGCTCGGCGAGCGCCACCGAGGCTCCGGGCACGTGATCCATCCTCGCCGAATCATGCGGCCTGCCAGTAGCTGCCGGCCCCGTCGGGGACCGTCCGGCACTCCAACCGGAATCGACCGAGAACGACGTCAGGCGGGGCGCGTTGCCTGCGGACGTCACTGCCGTGGCCTCCGCGGGGGCGGTCGCGGCCTTGGCCGGGGACACCGGGTCGCACGCGGCCATGACCACGCCTTCGGAATGAGCGGGGAATCTCACCGACGGCACGTGGTCACCCGTCGCCGAATTACACAGGTGACAGATGAGCGTGCAGACCCGAGACTTCTTCCAGTCCTACCGGAGATGAGTGCGGGGAGGAACGAATGAAAAAGTTGAAGAGCGCGCTACTGGCCGTGGTGGTGGCCGGGCTCCTGGGGGCAGGTGCCGCGCCCGCTTCCGCGACGCAGTACGAAGGTCCGTGCCCGGAGCAGAGCGGCGGCTTCTGTCCCGACAGTCACTGGATGGCTCCCGGCGACCCTCCCGACGGGCTTCCCACCGTTCCCCCTGGAGGGACCCCCTGACCCCTCTGAAGGAACCCCCGGTGTTTCCCTCTGGCGGAGACTGACGTCACGGGGCGGTCAGGCGGGAGGCGGGGGTCGCGCTTCCATCTGGCCGCACCGTACGTCTGGATCAGCGCAGCAGGGCGGGCAGGGGCGGGGACGGCACGGCGTCGAGGGCCGCCGGCCGTCAACCGTCCTCCCGTGCCGGAGGAACGACAGGACCGCGGCGGGTGCGGGCCGGCCCGCACTCGCCGCGGTCCTGTCGGAGATCACCGACGCATGATGGCGGGCACCGTCCCGATGACGATCGAGGAGAGATGAAGAAGATCAGAGTGGCGCTGCTGGCGCTGATGGTGACCGGGGCACTGGTGGGGGCGAACGCCGCGCTCGCCGACGGCACCGAGCCGGATCCGGATTTCGGCGTCCAGGACAGTCACTGGATGGAGCCCAGCGAGCCCCCTGAGACCCCTGCTCCCCCCGCGCCGAGTCCTGATCCTTCCACGGCGACTCCTGTTCCCCCTGCGCCGACTCCCGGTCCTTCCGAAGGGGTGGCCCCAGACCCCTATGAGGACTGGGAGCCTCCCCAGATCCCTCCGAAGGGGTGGATCCCCGGGGATCCCTCGGAGGGGAACCCCTAGTGATCGGGGGAACCGGCGTCGTGGAGACGGTCAGGCGTGAGGCACGGGCCGCGTTTGCTGTGTTTGCCGTGCTCGGGAGAAATCCGCCTGGCCGTACCGCAGGTCCGGGTCAGTACGGCAGGGGCGGGCACAGCGTGGTGTCGAGGCTGCGCCGGGCATCCACCGCCCGCTCGTGCCAGACCGGCAGGCCGATCTCGGCGAACTCGCTGATCGCCCGGTCCAGCATGGACCGGGCCGGTTCGTGCTCGCCGCGTTCGGCGGCGAGCCGTCCGGCGGCCAGCCGGGCGCGGGCGGCGATGAAGGTTTCCCCGAGCCCCTCGGCCAGCGCCAGCGCGGCGTCGAGGTGGTCGGCCGCGAGGTCGAGTTCCCCTGCCAGCAGTTCGGCCTCGCCCAGTCCGAGCAGGCCGTACGCCTCGCCGATCCGGTCTCCGATCGCCTGGGACGCGGCGCTCACCTGCCGGTATGCGGCTCCTGCCTGCTCCGTGCGGCCCTGCCGCAGGTGCAGCGCGCCCATCCGGTTGAGGATCTGGGCGGCCCCTCGTAGATCGCCCAGATCGTGGTAGACGGCCAGCGCGGTCTCCAGAAGCGAGGTCGCGTCGGCGCGGCCGTGCTCGATGTGGATCTGGGCGATGCTGCCGAGCACATGGGCCTCGGCGTGCCGGTCGCCGACCTCGCGGAGCATCCGCAGTGCCCGCCGGTAACGGCGGAGCGCCGTCCCCGCGCGTCCCTCCACCCGCTCGATCAGCGCGGCGTTGCGCAGGGTCAGTGCCTGGCCGTGCTGGTCGTTCACCGCCTCGAAGAGCGGCAGCGCGGCGTCGAAGTGCGGCCGTGCGGCGGTGTAGCGCTGCCGGAAGAGATCGAGCGTGCCCAGCGAGTAGCGCATCGCCGCCTCGCCGCGCGGGTCGCCCGCGCGGCGGACCACGGCCAGCGCGGTCTCCGAGGTGTTCCGCCAGTCGTCGAAGTGGCCCTGAGCCTCGAACAGCGTGATCGCCGTCATGGCCAGGTCCCAGCAGGTCTCGCTCAGTTCGACCCTGGCCGCCTGGTCCACCGCGGCCACCAGGCCGAGCCGTTCGCTGCGCAACCAGGCGGCGGGGTCGGCGAGCAGCCGTTGGGAGGCGGCCGCTCCGCAGTCCCAGCGGAGTCCTTCGCCGTGCAGCACGGTGTAGTCGCCGCCGTACTGCCGCCGGTGAGCCTGCTCGGCGAGCGCGAGGTATGCCCCTGTCAGCCGGGTCAGCGCCGCGCGGACGGAGGCGGGCGGTTCGTCGTCGCCACGTTCCCTGGCGTGCAGCCGTACCAGGTCGTGGATGCGGTAGCGCGGCTCGCCGATGCCGTCCAGCCCCGCGTACTCGATGAGCTGCGCCTCCATCAGCCCCTCCAGCACGTCCTCGGCGTCGCGTGGTTCGGCGTCGAGAAGCGCCGCGGCGACCCAGCCGGCGAAGTCGGGCGTCTCGACCAGGCCGAGGCGGCGGAACAGGGTACGGCCGGGCTCGGTGAGCCCGGAGTAGCCGAGGGCGAGGCTGGCCCGCACCGACAGAGCGCCGTGGGTGAGCTCGTCGAGCCGGTCGTGTTCGGCCATGAGCCGGGAGACCAGCCGGTCGACGGTCCAGTGCGGTCGGGCGGCCAGCCGCGCTCCGGCGATCCGGAGCGCCAGGGGCAGCCGCCCGCACAGCTCGGCCAGTTGCCCGGCTGTGGCGCCGTCGGTGCCGTCGGAGATCAGTTCGGCCCGGCCGGTGATCGTGCCCAGCAGTCCGACGGCGGCGGTGCTCGTGAGGACTCCGAGGACGAGCCGGCGCGTGCCGGGCAGCGCGGTCAGAGCGCTGCGACTCGTGATGATCACCGCGCACCCGTTCTCCGGGGGGATGAGCGGCTCGACCTGGGCCTCGTCCGCGGCGTCGTCCAGCAGCACCAGGACGCGACGGCCGGACAGCCGGGCGCGGAACACCTCGGCGCGCTCGTCCAGGCTGTCCGGAATGGCCCTTCCCTCCACGCCGAGCGCGCGCAGGAACCGGCTGAGCGCGTGCGACGGTTCGACCGGCTCGGTCCCCGCGCCCCGCAGGTTCACATACAGCTGGCCGTCGGGGAAGTCGTCCCGCAACTCATGGGCGGACTGTACGGCCAGCGCAGTCTTGCCCACTCCCGGCATGCCGGAAATGGCGCATATCGCCGGGGTGGTGGCGGGGCGGTCACGCAGGATCGCGGCGAGCCGGCGCAGCTCGTCATCGCGTCCGGTGAGGTCGCCCACCCCGGCGGGAAGCAGGAACGGCACCGGATCCGGTGCCGTGGCCGCGGTCTTCTTCTCCGCGGGCTCCGCTCTCATGTGGAGGTCCAGACCGATCTGAGCGTCCCCGCGCAGGATGGCCGCCTCCAGCGCGCGCAGTTGCGGCCCCGGTTCCAGCCCCAGCTCCTCGGCCAGGACGGCGCGTGTACGCCGGTAGGTCTCCAGCGCCTCCGTACGCTGCCCGGACCGGTGCATCGCCACCATCAGCCGGGCGGCCGCGGACTCCATCAGCGGATCCTCCGCGACCATCGAGATCAGCTCGGGAACGACCTCGGCGTGCCTGCCCATCACCAGGTCGACGTCGATGCGCTCGGTCAGCACCCGCCTGCGGTCCTGCTCCAGCCGCTCCGCCGCCTCCGCCAGCGGGGCCACGTCGTCCAGACCGGCGAAGGCGCGGCCGCGCCACAGCGCGAGCGCCTCCCTCTGCAGGACGGCCGCCGTCTCCAGATCCTTCCGGTCCAGCGCCCTCCTGGCGCGCTCGGCCAGGTCGGCGAAGTGCCAGGCGTCGACCTCCGCCGTCTGCGCCGACAGCGCGTAGCCCGAGCGGTCGTGCCGGATCCGTTCGGGATCGTCGAGCGTTTTGCGTAGCCGGTGCACGAGCACCTGCAGGTTCTTGCCGGCGCGAGGCCCGAGCTGCTCCCCCCACATCGCATCGATCAGCGTCTCGGCTGCCACGACGCGTCCCTGCGCGCAGACGAGCAGCGCCAGCAGCTGTTCCTGCCTCCGGGAGGACAGTGATACCGGACGCCCGTCGAGGACGAGCGTCACATCGCCAAGTACCTGGAACCTCATCGAAGCTCCCCGAACGGTTCGCAGATCTCAAGGGCCGGTACGAACCGCGCCGCTCCGGAGACGGTCCGTAGTTGTCTGATTTCGGGGAGTATAGCCCGAATGGATCATCTTATGTTAAGGCGTTGAAGGTCCATTTCGACGGCCTTAATGCTGATTCGGATCAGATGCCTGCCGGAGTGCGGGCCCGATGCGATCGCCGATCCACCGTTGCTGGGAAGATCTCGGGACATGGATCGTATTGACCTGGTTCCGCGCCTCGCCCGGACGGTGGTCGTCGCCGTCCTCGGCGGTTTCGCCAGTGTTTACGTGCTCGCGGGACTGCCCTCGCCCGCGCCGGTGCTGATCGCGGTGGCCGCCTTCCTGGTTCAGGCCGCCTATGTCCTGACGGACGCGCGGCCGTGGTGGCTGCTCGCCGTACAGGCCGGTCTGGGCTGTCTGGGCGTGCTCGGCTTCGGGATGTCGGTGGGGATGCTCGGGTTCGTGGCCGGGTCGCTGCTGCTGACCGCCGCCTGGCCCGCGGCGGCGCTCGTCGTGGCGGCCGCCGGGGCCATCTCGCTGTCACCGGACGCCACGATCACCACGCTGCTGATCGCCCTGGTGATCTACGGGCTGGTCCGGATGATCGAGCTGGTGGACGACCTGTTCGCGGCGCGACTCGAGCTGGCCATGGCGGCCGTGGCCGAGGAGCGACTGCAGATCGCCGCCGAGCTGAACGCCGGCGTCGGCCGGAGCCTGGCGATCGTCGGAGGGCTCGACCCGGAACGGCCCGAGATGCTCGGCGAGATCCTGGCCGTCACCCGGCAGGCCCTGACCGACGCCCGCGCCGCCGCCGTCGACTACCGCTCCCTCTCCCTGGCCCCCGACACCGCCTCCGCCCGCGCGCTCCTTCTCGCGGCCGGGGTCGAGATCGAGGTCCGCGTCGGCCACACCGAGCCCCTCGGTCCCACCGGAGCCCTCCTCGCCGCCGCGCTCCGCGACGCGGTCTCCGATGCCGTACGGCACGGCACCGCCCGCCACTGCCTCATCGAGACCTCCGAATCCGAAGATTCCGTACGGCTCCGCATCGTCCACGACGCCCCTCGCACCGCCGTCCAGGCCGCCGACGCCCTCTCCGAAGCCCAGGCCCGCATCGTCTCCGCCCACGGGACCCTGACCCTCGACCTCGCCCCCGACGGCCGTCTCACCATCGACGCCCGTGTCCCCAAAACCCCGCCCGCCCGGCCGGCGACGATCGGCGCGGCGACGGGCACGCGGGGTGAGGCGAGCGGAGCGGGTGCCGGCGGGCGCCTCGGCGGTGTCTTCGGGCGTCTCGATGCCGGGCGTCTCAGCACGGTGGGGAACGCGGACTCGGCGTATCGGCTGTCGGTGTGGTTGCTGGCGGCCGTGCTGATGGGATTCTGCGCGAAGGCGCTGTTGCGGGTGACGGCGGAGACGCTGGTCCCGGTCACGGTGTGCCTGGGCATGGTCGTGTTCCTGCATCTCATCTCGGTGCGAGGGCGGCATCCGTGGAACCTGCTGGTGATGGCCGCCCTGACCTACCTGCCGATTCCCGCGTTCGGGTCGGGCTGGTTGGTGGTGGCGGGATTCCTGGCCGGACCGCTGCTGCTGGCCCTCCCCCCGGTGGCGGCGTGGCCGATGGTCGCGGGGGTCATGGGAAGCGTGGCGGGGATCGGCGTGACCATGGACCTCGATCCCGGGGTGGTCGTCAACCTCACGATCAGCACGCTGGTGACCGGGCTGGTCGTGTACGGTCTGGGCACGCTGGCCCGGCTGGTCAAGGAGCTCCAGACCGCCAGAGAGCGGCTGGCGAGCGCGGCCGTCGTCCAGGAGAGGCTCCGGACGGCCAGAGACCTGCATGACCTCCTCGGCCACAGCCTTGCCGCGATCCTCCTCAAATGCGAGCTCGCCCGCCGCCTCGCCGACAGGGATCCGGATCGGGCCAGGGCCGAGCTGGCCGACGTCGTCGAGATGGCCGGGCGGGCGGTGGCCGACATGCGCGGCGTGTCGGGGGACGGGCGGGAGATGTCACTCGAGGTCGAGGCGGAGTCGGCCAGGTCGGTGCTGGCCGCCGCCGGGATCGAGGTGGAGCTCGACCTCTCCCACGACCGCCTGCCGCCGCAGGTGGCCACCGTCCTGAGCGCCGTGCTCCGCGAGGCCGTGACCAACGTCCTGCGCCACAGCTCCGCCCGGCGCTGCGTCATCAGGACCACCTCCGAAGGGCTGAGCGTGGCCAATGACGGGGTGTCCGCCGCACGGAAGAAGCCGGGTTCCGGAATCGGGAACCTGACCACCCGCCTGGCCGCCCTTGACGCCGGACTGACGATCCGGACCGACGGCGGCTGGTTCGAGCTGCGCGCCGTGTTAGATCCAGCCCGCCTCGGTGGCGATGCGGACCGCGTCGGTGCGGTTGCGGGCGTTGAGCTTGGCCACGATGGCCGTGAGGTAGTTGCGGACTGTTCCCGCGGTTAGGTGGAGCCTGGTGGCGATCTCGGGCGCGTCGGCGCCCTCCGCGACGAGGCGGAGCACGTCGGTGTCGCGCGGGGTGAGCGGGTTGCCGGCGAGGTCCCAGGCGGTGACGGCGAGCTTCGGGTCCAGCACCCGCTGACCGGCGGAGACCGCACGGATGGCGTCGATCAGCTCATCGGGCGGGGCGGTCTTGAGCAGGAAGCCGCCGACCCCGGCGGCCAGGGCCTGGCGCAGGTGGCCGGGCCTTCCGTTCCCGGTCAGCAGCAGCACGCCGCATCCGGGCAGCCGCTCGCGAAGCACGGCCGCGGCGGCCAGGCCGTCCATGACGGGCATGTCGATGTCGAGCACCGCGACGTCCGGGCGATGCTCGAGCGCCGCCGGGAGGACCTGGTCGCCGGAGCCGACCGCGGCGACCACGGTGAGATCGGACTCCAGCTCCAGCAGTGCGACGAGCGCGCCCCGGACCACGTGCTGATCTTCGGCGAGGAGAACCTTGAGCATGTGGTCATATGTACCAGTTCATGATGAGGTCATGGTCCACAGGTGAGGGCATCTCTGGGCCGGCGACCGCGTGATCAGAAGACTCGTACCCATGAACAACGTGGTGCGTCTGGACGTGGTGAGCAAGGTTTACGGCAGGGGGCAGAGCGCGGTGGCCGCCCTCCGCGAGGTGACGATCGGCATCCCGAAGGGCAGTTTCACCGCGGTGATGGGCCCCTCCGGATCGGGCAAGAGCACGTTCCTGCACTGCGCGGCGGGCCTGGATCGGCCGACCTCGGGGTCGGTACGGCTCGGCGACACCGAGCTGTCGGCGATGAACGAGACCGAGCTGACCGAACTGCGCCGGGAGCGGATCGGTTTTGTGTTCCAGGCCTTCAACCTGGTGCCGTCGCTGACCGTGACGCAGAACATCACGCTGCCGCTCCGGCTGGCCGGGGTGAGAACGGACGAGGCCTGGCTGAGGGGGATCGTCGAGCGGGTCGGGCTGACCGGCCGCACGGACCATCGGCCCGCACAGCTGTCCGGTGGGCAACAGCAGCGGGTCGCGATCGCCCGGGCCCTGGTGGCCCGCCCCGAGGTGGTCTTCGGCGACGAGCCGACCGGTGCCCTGGACATGATGACGGCCCGCGACGTGCTGGCCCTGCTCCGCGAGGTGGTGGACGGCCTGGGGCAGACCGTGGTGATGGTCACCCACGACCCGATCGCCGCCTCCTACGCCGACACCGTCCTCTTCCTCGCGGACGGCCGCATCGTCGACTCCGTGACCGCCCCGACCGTCGACATGGTCGCCGAGCGCATGACCCGGCTGGGGGCGTACGTCTGATGATCTCCTTCGCCCTGCACAACCTGCGCCACCGCAAGGCCTCCTTCGCCGGAGCCTTCCTGGCGCTGCTCTGCGCCGCCGCGCTCGTCTGCGCCTTCGGCATGCTGCTGGAGACCGGCCTGCGGGGCACCATCGCCGCCGCCCGTTACGCCGGAACCCCGGTGGTCGTCGCCGGGGACCAGAACGTCCGGGAGACGATCCGCAAGTCCGAGGACAAGGTCAAGGTCAAGGCCAAGCCCATCGCCGAGCGAGCGTGGATCGCGGCCGGACTGGCCGACAGGCTCCGGGCGGTGCCCGGAGTGACCTCGGTCGTCCCGGAGGTGACCTTCCCCGCCTACGTCACCCGGGTGTCCTCCGGAACGGCCGCGGGACGTGACGCCTCCGGGAGCACGACCGCTGTCGCCCGGGTGTCCTCCGGAACCGCCGCGGGACGCGATGCCTCCGGGAGCACGACCTCGGCCCCGATCGGCGCCCCCACGGCATCGGTCCTCTTCCTGGGACACGGCTGGGAGTCCGCCGCCCTCACCCCCTTCACCCTGGCCGAAGGCCGGGCGCCGAAGGCGGACGACGAGGTCGTCGCCGACGCGGCCGCCGGGCTTCGCACGGGATCCCGCGTCACGATCCAGTCCACCGCCGAGCCACGCGTCTACCGGGTGGCCGGCGTGACCGCGCAGGCGCTGGAGAACCAGCCCACGCTGTTCTTCCACACCGGCGAGGCCCGTCGCCTGGCCGGTCGTCCCGGCCTGGTCAGCGCGATCGGCGTCTTTCCCGCCGTGGATGTCACCGCCGCGCTCAAGGACGCCTCCGCACCGAACCCCGCCGCCGCGCGGAGCGGCGCGGCGCGGACGGATACCGGGGTGGAGAACACTCCTGCGCTTGATCCCGCCGCCGCGCGGAGCGGCACCGTGGGAGCGGCCGCCGGGGCGGAGGGCGCCTCCGCGCAGGCCCCCGTCACGGTTGGGGGTGCCGCCGCGGTGGCCCACACGGGCGACGCCCGCGGTCCGCTGGAGTTTCTCAACGCGGACAAGGCACGGATCAAGCTGATCAGCCTCGGCGGCGCGCTCGGCGGCACCTCGCTGCTGGTCGCGATCATCGTGGTGGTCGGGACGTTCGCGCTCTCCATCCAGCAACGCCTTCGCGAGATCGCGCTGCTCCGGGCCGTCGCCGCCACCCCCGGGCAGATCAGGAAGATGATCGGCGGCGAGGCCCTGCTGATCGGCCTTCCCGCCGGAGCGATCGGCGCCGCCCTCGGCACCGGGCTCGCCTTCTGGCTGCGGGGGAGGTTCGTCGCGCTCGGCGCGATGCCGGTCAACCTGGAGCTGGTCGTGAGCCCGTTCCCCATCGTCGTCGCGGTGGCGGCCACCGTTGCCGCGGCCTGGGCCGCCGCTCGCGTCTCGGCCCGCCGTACGGCACGCGTCAGGCCGGTCGAGGCGCTCGGCGACGCCGCGCTGGGCCCGGCGCGCCTGCCCGTGGTCCGCGTACTGGCCGGGCTGGTCTGCGTGGCGGGCGGCGTGATCCTCACGATCGTGCTCTCCACGCTCTCCTCCGAGGCCGCGTCCAGCCCGGTCACGATGCTGACGGCCCTGATCTGGACGGTCGCCGTGGCCCTGCTCGGTCCCGTCGTCGCGCGGATCCTCGTCGCCGTGCCGGCCCTGCTGCTCCGCGCCTCCGGGGCCGGCGGTTACCTCGCCGCGGCCAACCTCCGCACCGGCGCCCGCCGCCTGGCCTCCGTCGTCACCCCGCTCACCCTGATGGTGACCATGACCTGCACGATCCTCTTCGTCCAGGACACGACGGGTCACGCCGCCGCCGGCCAGCTGCGCGACGGCACCCGCGCCGCCCACGTGCTCGGGCCGCACGTGCCCGCCGCCGCGGCCGAGGCCGTACGGCAGGCGCCGGGGGTCACCGCGGTCACCGAGGTCCTGCACACCACGGTCCGGATCGGTCTCGCCAAGTACGGAGTCCAGGCCGTCACCCCGGCCGGGCTTGAGCGGACCATGAGCCTCGGCGTGCGTTCCGGCTCGATCGGCCTCCTGGGCGAGGACACCGTGGCGGTCAGCGAGAAGCTGGGCTTCAAGGTCGGCGACCGGATCGGGCTCACGCTCGGCGACGGCACGCCCGCCACGCTGAAGGTCATCGCGACCTACACCCGCAACCTCGGTTTCGGCGACCTCACCCTGGCCCGCGGCCTGGTGGCCGCCCACGTCGACAATCCCCTCAGCGACACCGTGCTCGTCGCCGGATCCTCGGCCGCCGGCCTCGCGAAGGCCCTGCGGAACTTCCCCGGGGTCATGGTGGCGGACCAGGCGACCGTCGCGGCCGAGCGCGAGCAGGCCGGCGCCGAGATCAACTACGTGGCCATGGGCCTGATCATCGCGTTCACGCTCATCGCGGTCGTCAACACCCTCGCCATGGCCACCTCGGACCGCGCCCGCGAGTTCGCCCTGCTCCGCCTCGTCGGCACCACCCGCCGCCAGATCCTGCGGATGCTCCGCCTGGAGACCCTGTCCGTGGTCGCCGTCTCGGTGCTCCTCGGCACGGTCGCCACCCTGGTCACCATCTCCGCGTTCAGCGCCGGCATGACCGGCTCCGCCCTGCCCTACGCCTCCCCTCTCACCTACGCCCTGATCGTCGCGGGGGCGGCGATCCTGGCGGTGGCCGCCACCAGCGTCCCTGCCCGTTTCGCCCTCCGAGGCCGCCCCGCCGACACCATCGGAGCCCGCGAGTAAACCCCTGACGACTTCGCTGCCGCCCAGGTCCCGGATTCCCTCCGGGACCTTCGGCATCCCCGCCGGGCTTGATGGGCGGACCTGGAGTTTCTCGCGGGACAGGCGCGGCCGAGTCCGTTCCGCGAGGCGTTTCGAGCGCCTTAAGCGATCCTCAGCGGAGGATCAACCGGTATTAATGCATATTGCCAAGAAGATCAAGGGGCTGGCAGATTCGCCGTTCTCTGCCACCATTGCCCCATGCACGCCCTCCGTCTCCTGCGCGCCGCGGTGTTCGCGGTCGTGTGCGTGACGGCGTCGATGGCCATGCACGTGCTGGCCCAAGGCGCCCCGGTGGCTCCGGGCGTCCTGGCCGGGGCGATGCCGCCGGTCGCGGTGGGCGCGTACTTCCTCGCCCGGCGGCAGCGCGGGTTCGGCGCGCTGATGGGGGCGAGTTTCGCCACGCAGTACGGCCTGCACCTCTGGTTCTCCGCCGGAATGGCTCCGCCGCAGCTTGAGCACCCGCACGGCGGCGGTCTGTCCGTGGGCCTGTTCATGCTGCTGGTGCACGTCGCGACGGGACTGCTGTCCGCCTACTGGCTGGAGCGCGGGGAGTCGGGCCTGGCCGTCCTCCTGCGCCTGCTCGTCGCCTCGGTCCTCACCCTCCTGGTGTGGCGGGCACCCGCCATCGCGCACCCCGTCGCACCTCCCGCCAGGGGCGACGACCGCGTCTCCTTCGTCACCCGGCTGCTCGCCGCGGCCGTCTCCCGGCGTGGGCCGCCGGGAGCGTTCTCCGTCATCTGATCGGGCCCGCGGGCCCGAGTGCCGCCGCGCCCTCGCGGACGGCCTTTCTCATGAACCACTCGCCGAGGTGGCGCGTGCCTTTCACCGTGCGCGCCCCCAGTGAACGGAGAACCTCCCATGACGTCCGACGTCGAGGTTCAGCCCACCGCTGAGCCGTCCTTCCCTGAGCCGTCTTCCCCTTCCTCATCCCGAGGGCCCTCCACCTGGCCCGTCCTGCGTTCGCTCCTGCTCCGCCTGCACTTCTACGCGGGCATCCTCATCGCACCCTTCCTGCTGGTCGCGGCGACGACCGGCCTGCTCTACGCCGCCTCCTACCAGGTGGAGAAGGTGGTCTACTCCCACGAGCTGACGGTCCCGGTCCCGGCGGGGCAGGAGAGGCTGCCGCTCGCGCGGCAGGTCGTCGCCGCCACGTCCGCGCACCCCGAGGGCACCGTCAACGCCGTACGGACCGCCGACGAGCCCGAGGGCACGACCCAGGTTCTGCTCGATGTGCCGGGCCTCGCCGAGAGCACCCGGCTGGCGGTGTTCGTCGACCCCTACACCGGCGAGGTCAGGGGAGCCCTGGAGAGCTACGGCAGCTCCGGCGCGCTGCCGGTGCGAACCTGGATCTCCACCCTCCACCGCCATCTGCAGCTGGGTGAGCCGGGGCGCATCTACAGCGAGCTGGCCGCCAGCTGGCTGTGGGCCGTCGCACTCGGCGGGCTGCTGCTCTGGCTGAGCCGCCGCCGGAACGGCCGGCGGTTGCGCCGGCTGGTCGCGCCCGAGCGCGGCGTCCGCGGCCGGAGGCGGACGCTCTCCTGGCACGGCTCGGTCGGCCTGTGGGCGGTGATCGGTCTGCTCTTCCTGTCCGCCACCGGACTGACCTGGTCGAAGTACGCCGGAGTGAACGTCGATGTGATCCAGAGGGCGCTGAACTGGTCCACCCCGGCGCTCCCCACCTCCGCGGGCGACCACGCCGACCACGCCGGCGGGGACCACGCCGGTCCTGGCTCCACCCAGCCCGTCGACGTCGACCAGGCCATCCGGGCAGCCGCGGGCAAGGGACTGTCCGGGCCCCTGGAGATCGTCTGGCCGGGCAAGCCCGGGAGTGACTACGTCGTCAAGGAGATGGACCGCGACTGGCCGCAGCGGAACGACCAGGTGGCGGTCGCCCCCGCCACCGGCCAGGTCACCGGCGAGCTGCGCTTCGCGGACTTCCCCATCGGGGCCAAGCTCACCCGCTGGGGCATCGACGGTCACATGGGGCTGCTGTTCGGCCTGGCCAACCAGATCCTCCTGGCGGCGCTCGCCATCGGACTGATCTCCGTCATCGTGCTGGGCTACCGGATGTGGTGGCTGCGCCGTCCGACCCGCGGCTTCGGCACTCCCTACAGGCGTGGCGACCTGCGACGGCTGCCCTGGACGGTGGCCGTGCCCCTGGCGGCCGTGGTGATCGCCGTGGGACTGTTCCTGCCGCTGCTCGGGATCTCGCTGCTCGCCTTCCTCGTGCTCGACGTCGTACTCGGCCGCGTCAAGGCGTCCCGCGCCGGAGCGCCGGGCGTTGGGAAGCCGGACGCTGAGATGCCTGACTCCGGGGGACCTGCCGCTGGGCTGTCCGGCTCCGTGGAGTCCGGTGCTGGGACGTCCGGTGCCGGGGAAGCCGGGCTTGAGAGATCCGGCGCCGGGCCGTCTGATTCCGAGGAGCCCGGTGCTGGGACGCCCGGTCCCGAAAAGTCCGGGGTCGAGGCGCCCGCCTGACGTGGGTGGGGGTACGGCGTCGCCGTACCCCCACGCATGGGCCGGTTCACTGCTTGATCGACGGGCGTCCCGCCACGAAGTTCTGGAGGCTGACCTTCCACCGTTCGACCGGTTCCCGGATCCTCCGCTCCCGCCACTCGGCTCTGCGCAACCTCCGCGAGCCCGGTCGGTAACGACGCCGCGCCCAGGGCGAACCGGGGCGGGCCAGCCGGATGGCCCCGATCAGAGCCAGCGGGGTGAGATAGATCCCGAGCAGGCCGGTCCAGATCTTCCCCTTGCCCAGGGCGACCAGGGAGAACAGCAGGTTGCTGCCGACGAACAGGGCGATCATGCCCGTGGACGGGAGATCGCCTTCAACGTCGGGAGTGAGCGCGTCGCTGAGCTCCAGCGGGCTCACGCCGAGCAGGGCCAGCCCGCACAGCGCGATCGCGACGAAGACGGCGTCCACCGACAGGCGGCCCTGCTCCTTCCAGTAGACGTCGTCGAGATGGAGCACCAGCGCGAACTCGTCCAGCACGAGCGAGGTTCCGATGCCGAAGAGCGCGGCGAGCAGGCCGGCGGAGATCGAGGTGTTGTCCTCCACGGACAGCCCGCTGATCCCGCCCACGCACATGAAGACCAGGCCGAACACGACGTGGTGGATGTGCGTGCCGCCGGGCGCCACGTTTCCGGGCCACCACTTCACCTGGGCGCGGATCAGGCGCACGCTGATCCGGATGAACACGAACGTGACGATGAAAAAAACGAAGAAGCAGAACAGCCGGAGCTTGCCCGTCGCCACGATCTCCCTAGCGAACCAGCTACCCACCCGTGCTCCCGCCCGCGCGACAAGGGAGGAGGTCCGGGCAGATTATCACCGAAGTACGGCTCCGCTCCCGGCGTCATGTGCCACACGAGATCGGTCTTGCCGGAGCCGCTCCGAGGCCCGTTCAGGGGCACGGCCGGGGGTGTCCGGTCGCGATAGCCGGCGGGCTCGTATTCGTCGGGTGAGCTCGGTGGGTTCGGCGGAGCGCCGGGTGCGCCGCTCCGTGACGTCGGGTCAGATACTGCGATGGGTGCTGACGGCGGCTCGGAGTTGGCCGAGCTTCGGCGCGAGGACGGCATCGACGGCGAGCGGGTCGCGAGCGTTGAGCTCCTGCAGAGCGAGGCGTTCGGGCACCTGCGTGTCGATGTCGATGTGACGGGCCTCGAGGCCGGCCACGATTTCGGCGACCACCTCGTTGACGGGACGGAGGCCGTAGCCCAGGTCCGAGCCGGCGTTGGTCGAGGCCATCATGGGCGTGTCGACCGGGCCGGGGTAGACCGTGGCGACGTGGATGCCGCTGCCGATCAGTTCGCGGCGCAGCGCCTCGTCGAACCTGGTGAGACCGGCCTTGGTGGCCGCGTAGGTGGCGTAGAAGGGAGAGCCGACCAGGGCGGAGGCCGAGGCGATGCCGATCACGGCGGCGTGCCCGTGCCGGGCGCCGGCGGCGCGCAGGTGCCGCAGCGCCGCCCGGGTCGCGAGTATGGGGGCGACCAGGTTGAGCTGGATCATGGCCCGTATGTCGGCCACGTCGATGTCGTCGAGCACCCCGGCCCGCACGTTTCCCGCGTTGTTGACGAGGATGTCGAGGCCGCCGAGCGCGGTGACGGTCTCCGCGACCACGCGCTCGGGTTCTCCGTCGGCGGCGAGGTCGGCGGTGATCGTATGGGCGGTGCCGCCGTGCTTGGCGACCAGCGCCGCGGTCTCGGCCAGAGGCTCGGGACGCCGGCCGGTCAGGGCGAGCGTGCCGTGGCGGGAGGCCAGTTCCAAGGCCAGGGCGCGGCCGATTCCGCTGCCCGCCCCGGTGATGAGGGCGCGGCGTCCGTGCAGGTCCAGGCGGGGAAGGCTCATCGAAAGGCCCTTTCAGGACGAGGAGTCATCGTTATGTTTGACACAACTGTCATGTTTGACAAGCTTGCATACATTGACATGTATGTCAAACATAATTTAGGCTCATGGGATGGTCGGACAGCGTCAGTTTGATGAGAAGCACGCCCTCGACCGTGTCCGGGAGGTCTTCTGGCTCAAGGGCTACGGGGCGACGTCCATGCAGGACCTCGCGGCTGCTTCGGGCGTCCAGCGTGGATCGCTCTACAACGCGTACCACGACAAGGAGACCCTGTTCCTGCGTGCCTTCGAGGGCTACGCCGACCAGTTCCTGGCCGAGGCGGCCGAAGTGCTCGCCGATCAGACCGTCGACCAGGCCCTCAGCGGCTTCTTCGACGTCACCATCGCATCCATGACCAGCGGAATTCCCACACGCGGATGCCTGACGACCAAGACCGCGATCGACACGAGAGCCGAGGGGGAGCGCATCCGCGCCGCGCTGGGCGATCTGCTCGACAATCTCGAACGGCTCCTCCGGGAGCGGCTCTCCACCGAAGAGGCCCGCCCGCGGCTCACCATCCCCCCCGCGGAGGCGGCGCGGGTGCTGGTCACCATGACCCGGGGGATCGTCGTCATGGAACGCGTCTACCAGGACCCCGAGCGGCTCAGGGCCACGGCCGCCTCGTTGATCACCGCACTGCTCGCACCCGCGGCCTGACCCACCCGGTGCCGTACGGGGTCCGGCCCGATGGACGGGAGCGTCGGTGGCTCCGGATCCTGACCGGTTTGTACGGGTGCCGCTCCTGGCCGGGGGCGCGGAGCGGCCGGTAGTGCTCTGTCAGGTCTGTCGATGGCTGTTGCGGCGTAACGGTTTCACCGTCCGGTGGCAGGCAGGGCATGCGCCTACCCACTCCGCCCCGGCACACCGGCTCGACAAAGCACTACCGACCCGCGTTGGCGCGGCGGGCCGTGCTGAACCGGCGCTGGTAGGCGGCGGGGCTGATCGACAGCTTCCTGGCGAAAACCCGTCGCATGCTTTCGTAGCTGGGGAACCCGGCGAGGGTCGCGGCCTGCGTCGCGGTGTGTCCTTGGTCGAGCAGTGCCCTGGTCATGTCGAATCGGATGTTTTCCACGTAGCGGGCCGGTGTCGTGGACAGCTCGTCGTGGAAAAGCCGGGTGAGGTGCCGGGTGCTCATGCTGAGGTGTTTCGCGAGTTCGCCGAGGGAGTGGTCCCCGCAGGGGTTCGCCGTCACCAGGTCGGTGATTGTGCGGAGAGCCGGCGAGCGGGGCGGCGGTCCTTGCAGCGGCGCCGAGAACTGGGACTGGCCGCCCGCACGCTGCATGTACACCACCAAGGCGCGGGCGACGTCGCGCGCCAGGTCGGGCCCGTGGTCCTCCTCGACGAGAGCGAGCGCCAGATCGATGCCGGCCGTCACCCCTGCCGACGTGTACGTGGTGCCATCGCGAACGTAGATCGCGTCGGGCTCGACGCGGCACGTCGGACACCGGGCGGCGAGCTCGTGCGTGACCTGCCAGTGCGTGGTCGCGCGCTTGCCGTCGAGGAGGCCGGCGGCGGCGAGGATGAAGGCCCCGGTGCAGATCGACGCGATCCGGCCGGCCACAGCCGCCGGTATCCGCGCGGCGTCCGCCAGGTCGCCGGGGACATGGGCGCGCGGATAGCGGTCGGACCCGGCCACCAAGAACGTCTCGAAAGCCGGTTGCGAGGAGACAGCGCCGTCGACCGCGATCCGGACCCCGATGTTCGACGTGATGTCCGCACCGGTCGGCGACAGCAGCACGATCCGGTAGTCGGCACCGAACCGGTTCGCCTCCTTGAACACCTCCGCGGGACCGGCGACGTCCAGCAACGTCACTCCGTCGTAGACGAGGATCGCGACGGAGTGGGGGGCGGCGTTCACGACTCCTGCCCCTCCGGAGCCGGACCCGCGCGGTGACCAGCCGGACCCCGGCGGCACCGACCGCCGTCGGGTCGGTGACGCAGGAGGCATGGACACCGTTCATTGCTAGCACACCGTTACCGGGATCCTCGTGGGCGGGGTTGCTCAACCGGCCCGGAGCCGTCGCAAACGCCTGATCTGCGAAATCCTCGTGCCGCAGCCGATGCCCGGGTGACTCACGCGATGAACCCGACACCGGGCATCGCGCGGAACCGGCTGTGACGGACGACGCGACGTCGCGGGCCACGCGCCGGACCCGGCCGCGCGACGTGGTGGAGCACACGGCTGCGATTTCGCCCTGTCCGGATTTAAGTGATTCCTGGCCGGACGGAGGCGGCGCCGCACGCCGGCCGGTCGGCAGCATGAACGTCGGACACACTGTCCACAGCCAACGCACTTCCCAGAAGGCCAGAGGTCATGTCAGAGATCATCGCAGGGTTGGAGATTCCTGAGACGGCGGCGGTCGCCGAAGCGACCAGGCTCATCCAGGAGACGACCGACCCCCTCATCTACCACCACTCCCGGCGGGTCTTCCTCTTCGGCCTGATTCACGCTCACCGGCTCGGCGTGAAGCCGGACCCGGAGCTGCTCTACTTGGCGGCCATGTTCCACGACACCGGTCTCCTGGCCCCCTTTTCCGACGTCGAGCAGCGCTTCGAAGTCGACGGCGCCGACCACGCGCGCAAGTTCCTTCTGGACCGGGATTTCTCGACGGCCGCCGCCGAGACCGTCTGGACGGCGATCGCGCTGCACACCACGCCGGGCATCCCCGACCGGATGGCCCCGGAAATCGCGACCACGTACCTCGGCGTCTTGACCGACGTGCTCGGCTTCGGCCTGGACGGACTGGAACACGATCAGCTGGGCGAAATCCTCGCCGTCCACCCACGAGGGGACTTCAAGAACGAGTTTCTGCGAGCCTACGTCGACGGGCTCAAGAACCGCCCCGAAACCACGAACGGCACCGTGAACTCCGACGTGCTCGAGCACTTCATCCCCGGCTTCCAGCGCGTGACGACGGTCGAGCGCATCGTCGGCTCGCCCTGGCCGAGCTGACCGGACATCACCCGAGGCCACGCGATGAACGGCGTCGCCTCGGTCCCCGAGCCCCCGGAAGAACAAGGAGCTCAGCGCTCATGACCGATGTGCGAGACAACAAGGTGCGTGATCAACCCATGACCGAGACCGTGAGCTCTTCGGCGGGCGAAACCGAGGCCCCGGCCGTCGTCGGCACCCTCATGCAGATGATCAGTGGCTACTGGGTGAGTCAGATCGTCCGTACGGCGGTCGACCTTTCCATCCCCGACCATCTCGCCACGGAGTCACTGACCGCGGAAGAGATCGCTGAGCGTGAGTCCAGCGACCCGCGCACCACATACCGGCTCCTGCGGGCCTGTGCGTCGCTCGGCCTGGTGGCCTACGAGGGTGATCGCCGGTTCTCGGGGACGCCGATGAGCGAGCTGCTCCGGTCGGGAGTGCCGAACACGCTGCGGGAACTGGCGTTGGTCTGGGCCGGCCCGTCACACTGGCGGCCCTGGGAGCGGATGCCCGAGGCCGTCCGCAAGGGCGGTACTCAGATCGAGGCGGTGCTGGGCACCGATTTCTTCTCCTATCTGGCTGAACGGCCCGAGGAGGCCGCGCTGTTCTCGGCCGCGCTGGCGGGCGTCACCGACCAATTGAACCGGCTGGTGGCCGCGACGATCGACACCACGAACGTCTCGGTCGCGGTGGATGTCGGCGGCGCCACCGGAGCACTCGTACGCGGCATCCTTCAGAGGAACCCGGCGCTGCGCGGCCTGAACCTCGACCTGCCGGTCAACGCGGCCACGGCCCGGCAGGAGGCCGAGAAGGATGGGGTGGCGGACCGTTTCGAGGCCGTCGGCGGTGACTTCTTCCAAGCCGTCCCGGCAGCCGACCTGTATCTGCTGAAGGCGGTGCTGCACGACTGGTCGGACGAGCAGTGCGTGCGGATCCTGCGCAACTGCCGTGCCTCCGCCCGCTTGGGAGCCCGTGCCGTGGTCGTGGAGAACGTGATCGGTGAGATCGGAGCCCCGGACGCCGGACCGCTCGCCGACATGCACATGCTGGCCATGTCGCCGGGCCAAGAGCGTGACCTGCCCGAATTCGATGCGTTGTTCGCCGCCTCGAGATGGCGCCGGGTCTCGGTCACCCCGACAGGTCTCAGCTTCACAATGATCGAGCTGGAAGCGGTCTGACACCCGGCCGCTGCCGGCGGCGCCATGGAGCAGCGCCGCCGACAGCGGCCGTGACTCTCGGATGGACGACCACTAGTCCGGGTGGTGCTGGTGCTGCAGGTAGGCGGCGGTCTCGGGGTTGGCCGGGAAGTAGGCCTCGATGGCCAGCTCGGCGACGGTGATGTCCAGCGGGGTGCCGAACGTGGCCATCGTGCTGAAGAAGGCGAGCTCTCGATAGCCGCGGCGGAGTCGCAGCGGGATCACGATGTCGCCGGGTCCCGGCCGCTCTATCTCGGGCTCGGGCTGGTCGCAGGGGTAGTCGACGAGCTCGCGCCAGAGCGCGGCCAGGTCGGGATCGGCGGTGAGACTGATCTGGCGGCGCAGCCGGTGCAGCAGGTGGGCCCGCCACTCGCCCAGGTTGGTGATCCGCTGGGCCATCCCCTTGGGGTGCAGGCTCAGCCGGAGCACGTTGACCGGCGGGACGAGCAGCTCCGGTGCGACCCCGCGCAGCAGCAGGCCGGTGGCGGAGTTGCGGTCCACCAGGTTCCAGCGCTGGTCGACGACCACCGCGGGGTACGGCTGGTGTCCGCTCAGCACCTGGCCCAGGGCCTCCCTGACCGATGCCATGTGCGGGGAGTTGAGCGGGGTCTCCGAGTAGACCGGTGCGAACCCGCCGGAGAGCAGGAGATGGTTGCGCTCGCGGAGGGGGAGCTCCAGCTCCTCGGCGAGGTGGAGGATCATCTCCCTGCTGGGTTTTGACCGGCCGGTCTCCACGAAACTCAGGTGACGGGTGGAGATGTCGGCCTGGATTGCGAGATCCATCTGGCTCATCCGCCGACGTTCCCGCCACTGGCGGAGAAGTTCGCCGACTGGCCGGGACACGCTGGTGCTGGTCACGCACTACACGATAACCGGCCGGGCCATGGTGAAACCATTACCGTCCACGTTATGCGTACCATGATGTTATCTTGTGCTCATAGAATATGCAGATACTAGTCAAAAATGCTTGAATGCCATGAATTATTTATGATAAATGCCTATTCGGGGTAGCAAATCCTAAGTCTGCGATGACGAGTCGTGGTGGCGTTTCGCTTCGGTGAGGCTGTGGCACTGCCCGGCTCGGACACCGGCGCCGCCGGCCCGCTGTGCTGCTGGGTTACGGCGGCTTCACGCGGCACGGCTCTCGCCCGAGGTCGGGCCCGTTCCGGGATCTCCGACTGTCGGTGGGTGGCTCTATGGTCGCGATCATGACGAATATGGTGCGGGCGTGCTCCTACGCCGATCCCTCCGACCCGGCCGGAGGTGAGATGGCTCTGTTCTTCTCGCGGTCCCTCTCGTTCGGTGGGACCGCCACGGCGCTTCGCGACCATTCCGGCTCCTCCGGAGGGCACGCTCTCGCGGCCACCGCCACCGCCACCGCCACCGCCACCGCCACCGCCACCGCCACCGCCACCGCCACCGCCACCGCCACCGCCACCGCCACCGCCACCGCCACCGCCACCGCCACCGCCACCGCCACCGCCACCGCTCGTGCCGAGGCGGAGGTGATCGCGTGAGCGCGGCATGGGAAGCGGTCCGCAGGGCGATCGACGCCGAGAGCGCCGTCGCGGTGGCGGCGCTGGTAGCCGGGTTCGGCGAGGCGGAGCGGCGCGAGGTGGCGCGCGAGCTGCCCGGCTACCTGCCGGTCGCGCGCCGGCTGGGAGAGGAGAAGGACAGGAAGCGGGAGACGGAGTGGGAGCGGGGGCGGCAGGCCCGGCGGGCCGAGTACCTGCGCGAGAAGGAGCAGCAGGGCTGGGACGAGCACCACGCGTCGTACATGTGGGGCGTATCCGAGCACTGGACGCGCCGGCTGGAGAGCCGATGGATCGAACCCATGCGCGTCGCCGGAGCGGGCACGATCGCCGGAGTCGCCGCCGTGGTCTCCTGGCTGAACCGGCGCGACTTCGAGCGTTGGCGGTCGGACGAGGTCGACGACGTGGCGCCGATCCTCCAGGCGATCTCCGGCCGGCCCGCCGAATGGCAGGCCGACCTGGCCGCCCGCGTGGCACTGCGGCTGCGCGGCCTGCGCCCCGAGGTCGACCAGACCATCAGGCTGGCACTGGAGCTGCTGCGCCATACCGGGGCCGAGCCGCCCGCGCACGATCCGCTCACCGCCGCCTGGATCGCGGCCACGCCCACGCCCACGGCCGCGGGGCTGAGGGAGGATCCGCTGTTCGACGCGATGCTGCCCCGTCTATTCGAGGCCGAGGGGGTGGGCAGGGCGCTACGCGATGAGGATGCCTGGCCGGCCGCGCTGTGCGCTCTCGCGCAGGAGGGCCGCGTGGGACGTGAGGTGCTGCTCGACGGTTGTCTCAACCGTTTCCTGCGCGGCGGATCCGCCGCCGACCTGCGCTTCTTCGTCCGCCTGCACGATCAGCTCGATCCGGCCGAGGAGGTGGCCGCGCGGCGGCGCGACTATCTGCGGCTGCTGCCCGCCGCGCCGGCCAACGTCGCCGACCTGGCGCTCAAGCACCTGCGCAGCCTCGGACCCCTTGAACCGGAGGAGATGGGCGAGGCGGTGGAGGGACTGCTCTTCCGCGCGGAGGGCAGGTTGGTGCGGGCCGGACTGGCCTGGCTCGACCGGCTCGTCCGCGACCACCGAGGAGACCTCGACGACTATGCCCCCGCCCTGACCACCGCCTTCGTCTGCACGTCAGCCGAGGCTCGGGAGCATGCCGTAAGACTGGCCGTCAAACACGCCGGGCGGTTCACCTCGCCGGGCGCCGAGATGATCCGCGACGCCGTGGCCCTGCTCCCCGCTGAGGAGGGTGCCCTTCTCGCCGCGGCCTTCGGCGGCGAGGCGGTGCCCGCCGAGCCGGACCCGGATCCGTTCACGCCCCAGCCGCTGTTGCCCGCGCCCGAGCCGGCCCGCATGCCGTCTCCGATCCTCGTTCCCGACGCGCTGACGCGCTGCAGGTGGTCGGAGTACGACTGGCGGAGCGCCGAGCGCTGGCTGGACGGGTTCGTCCGGCTGGCCGCGCATGACCGCGCCGCGCTGACCGGCGCGCTCGCGCCCGTCGCCGCGGGCTTCGGAGATGATCGCTACCAGTCGGCGCCGTGGTGGGACCTCGGGGAGTGGGCGGCGGCCATGGCCAAGGAGCTGACCGACCCGGGTGCGGAGCGGAAGGCGGTGGCCGGATCGAGGTGGCCCAGGACGGTTCAGGAACGGGTGCCGGAGTACGAGCAGTGCTCGGCAGGCCGGCTCCTGCCGTTTATCCGCTTCGCCGAGACGTACCAGGCGCTCATGGACGGGAGGCTGCCGCCGTACCTGCTGGCCACACCCACCCATGTCAACGGCCGTCTGGACGCCGCGGAGCTGGTGGAAAGACTGGAAGGGTACGAGCGGGCGGGCGTCGAGGCGCTCTCCGTCGACCTGCAGCAGGCGCTGCTCCGCCTGTCCCGTACGGTGCCCGCCGAGGTCGTCGAGCGGGCCCTCCTGCTGACCGGTGAGGCGGGTCGCGCCGCCGTCCGCTGGATGACCGCCCGCCCCGCCGAGCCCCGGATCACCCTGCGCTGGGAGACCACCGACGGCAACATCCGCATCGTGCCCGGGGTCACCGCCGAGCCCACGGGTCTGGCGGTGTTCGACAAGGTGCTCGCCTACCAGAGGTGGGAGGAGCCGTGCGAGGGCCTCCTCGCCGTGCTGCCCGCTCACCGGGAGGTGGTCGCCGCGTACGCCGTCCAGAGGCTGCTGTCCTACGCGCCCGACTGGAAGCCTTCCCGCAAGGATCTGGCCGCGCTGGCCATCGCCGAAGGCCCGGGGGGCGAGGGCATCGCGTTCATGCTCGCTCACTACCTGTGCGGTGGGCCGGAGGGCGGGGCCGTGTCGCCATTGCTGTGGCTGGCGGCCTCCGGGGGGCTGCCGGGCGAGGAGGTGGGCAGGCAGCTGGCGGTGCTGCTCCGCCACAGAGGGGAATCCCCCGCGGAGGCGACGACCGCGCTGCGGGAGGCGGCTCGGCAGGGCGCACACCTGGGGGTGTGGCGGGTGATGGCCGGGCTGCTGCCCGCCTACCTGCCAGGACCGGGCGGGCGGGCCACGACCGCGCACACCCGGCTGGTGGCCCTCGCCGCCGATGTGGCCGGGTGGGCGCAGGCGCGAGGCGAGCTGCCGGAGATCGCGCGGCTCGCCGCCCGGCCGCGGGCCAGCGGCCTGGTACGGCACGCCCGCCGCCTGCACGCCCAGCTCACCGGCTGACGGTCGTCACACGATTTTGCCGAGGAAGGCCCGACCGTACGGAAAGATGATCATCTTTCCGTACGGTCGGCACGGTACCCGGACTACCGGGGCCGCGAACCGCAGTCCGTTCATTTTGGCTATAATTATGTACATGACAGTTCTTCCTCTGGCCGACGCCCGTGCCCGACTGTCCGGCATCATCGAGTCCGCCGTCAGCACACACGAACGATTCGAGATCACTCGCAACGGCGTGCCCGCGGCCGTGTTGCTGGCCGCGGACGACTACGAGACCATGCGCGAGATGATCGAGATCCTCGCCTCCGCCGAAACGGTGGCGGCCATCCGAGAGGGACTCGCCGACCTGGAATCGGGACGTGTCCACTCCCAGGCAGAGGTGGAAGCCGAGCTACGCCGGGCCGGCCGTCTGTGAGTGAGAGGTACGAACTTCACCTCACCCGCCGTGCCAAGCAGGACCTCGCCGAACGCCTGCCGGCGAAGGTCGTGCCAGCGGTCTGGGAGTTCATCACCGGGCCGCTGCTGGACGACCCTCATCGGGTGGGCAAACCCCTCGACGAACCTCTCGCCCCTCAATGGTCCGCACGTCGAGGCGACTACCGGGTTCTGTATCTGATCGACGATGGCCGGATCGTGGTCCAGGTGATCACCATCCAGCATCGGGCGGACGCCTACCGGTCGCGCTAGTACGGCGTGCACGACGTAGAAGATATATCCGGAACGGGGTGAGCCGAATGGCTGGAAACCCCCGCAGCTCACGATGATGGCTGTGCGCAAGGGCGAAAACGGGTCCGGAGTTGAGGACCCGCGTGGGAAATAGGTAGATCACCACCGCGACGCAGGGGATCGCGCGTCCTCTTCTTCGGCGCCCATCGCGAGCCCGTGATTACAACCCGGAAACGCATCCACCGCCCGTTCGACCGTCGATGGCGCGCCGGTCGGTCCCCCGCTCAGGGGCGGTGTCCCGTCAGCTCATGGTGAATGGACCATCGCTTTACTCCCGATGATCGACTTAAGGAGTGAGGGGCAGGCCGTGGCGGGCCCGTTCCAGGTCGGTGTTCCGAACCCACGATGAAGACCGGCGCCGGGCCACTCCTTACAGAGTGGCCCGGATTCCTCTCGCTTCCGTTCCGCACGACGGAGTCAGCGGCGGCGGACCTTGGTGGTGAGGCGGTTGAGGATGCGCTCCCATTCGGTGCCGAAGGGGTTGTCCTGGACGAGGTAGGTCCAGGTGGCGGTGGGGCGCTTGAGGCCCGCGCCGTCGAGGTCGAGGCCGTCCGCGGTGATCGAGGCGGTCTCGAAGGTGGCGATCGAGCGCGACTCGGTCTCGGCCAGCATGCGCTGGTAGGCGGCCTTGGCCTCCTTGTTGAACTCGTCGATCGGGCTGAGGCGGCCGAGGGCGCGCAGGTGGATGCCCTCGCGGAGGTCGGCCAGGTCGGCCAGGTGGTCGGCCCAGGAGTGGTCGAGGTGGAAGAGCACGATCTGCCGGGCGGCCTCGTGCAGCACGTCCTCGCCGACGGTCTCCTCCAGCTCCGACCACCGCTCCGGGGCGCCCGCCGACAGGGCCTCGCCGGCCGAGTGGCCGCGCAGGATCTTGTCGCGGAGGTCGAGGACCAGGCTCCGGTGGAGTTCGAGGAGGCGGGTGTAGCGCCAGGTGTTGCGGTGGATCTCCATGTTGACGCCCTCGGCGACCCGCTGGGCGTGGCCCACGAGGGTGTGCTCGGGAACGCCCTTGGCGTACTCGTCGGCCACGTAGTGAGTGATCAGCTCGTCCTCGCCGCTGACGAAGAAGATCGAGCCGCCGGGGTCGCCCTGGCGTCCCGCGCGCCCGCGGAGCTGGTCGTCCAGGCGGCTGCTGGTGTGCCGGCCGGAGCCGATGACGTACAGGCCGCCGAGCTCGTCGACGCCCTCTCCGAGGCGGATGTCGGTGCCGCGCCCGGCCATCTGGGTGGAGACCGTGATCGTGCCGCGCTCTCCGGCCCCGGAGATGATCGCCGCCTCTTCCGCGTCGTTCTTGGCGTTGAGGACCACGCAGTCCAGCCCGCGCCCGCTCAGGGTCAGTGCCAGCCGCTCGGACTCGGCCACGTCCAGGGTGCCGATCAGGATCGGCCGCCCGGTGGCGTGCACCTCGACGATCTCGTCGACCAGGGCGTGGTCCTTCTCCATCCGATACTCGAACAGCCGGTCGGGCTCGTCGATCCGCACGCACGGCCGGTTGGACGGGACCACGGCCACCTTGAGGTCGTAGAACTCCCGGAGCTGGTCCCCGACCGCGACCGCGGTGCCGGTCATCCCGCACTTCTCCGGGTAGCGGGTGATCAGGCCCTGGACGGTGATCGAGTCGAGGATCTCGCCGGTCTCCGAGGGCGACAGCGCCTCCTTGGCCTCCACCGCCGACTGCAGGCCGTCGGGCCAGCGCTGCAGCATCGCCACCCGGCCCCGTGACGGGTTGATCAGCTGCACCTTGCCGTCGCGCACGATGTAGTCGACGTCCTTGGTCAGCAGGGCGTGCGCGTGCAGGGCGAGGTTCACCTCCGTCAGGGAGGACGGGCTGTCGTAGAGGTCCAGATCCAGCGCCTGCTCGACGGTGTCGATGCCCTTGGTGGTCAGGTGGACGTTGCGCGCCTGGTCGTCGAGCTCGTAGTGGTAGCCCTTGACCAGCTGGCGGACCAGCGCGGCCATCTCCGGCACCGCACCGCCCGGGTCGGCGCTCCCCGCCAGCACCAGCGGCACGCGGGCCTCGTCGACCAGCACCGAGTCGGCCTCGTCCACCAGCGCCACGTTGGGCGCGGGCACGACCAGGTCGGCGACGTCGGTGCAGAGCCGGTCGCGGAGCACGTCGAAGCCGATCTCGCTGACCGAGCCGTACGTCACGTCCTTGGCATAGGCCGCCCGGCGCTCCTCCGGCGAGGAGCTCTGGCCGATCCAGCCGACCGAGACACCCAGCGCGTCGTACAGCGGGCCCATCCACTCGGCGTCGCGCTGGGCCAGGTAGTCGTTGACCGAGATCACGTGGACGCGCTTGCCCTGAAGGGCGTAGCCGGCGGCGGCCATGGCACCGGACAGGGTCTTGCCCTCGCCCGTCGCCATCTCCGCGATGTTTCCCGACATCATGGCCAGCATGCCGACCAACTGCACGTCGTAGGGCCGCAGACCCAGCGTGCGGTGCGCGGTCTCCCGCACGATCGCACAGAACTCGGGCAGGTCGTCCACCGAAGGCACCGGAAGCTCGGTGAGCTCCCGGATCCGGTCCTCGCGGGTCGCGGCGGCCGCCACGGTCCGCTCGAACGGCGTCCGGTCGATCGAACCGGGACGCTCCAGGAACCGCCTGACGAGCTGAGTTATCGAGGCCACGTTCCCTCCAACGCCCGTTCCCGGGCTCACGTTCCCACTGTCGCCTTTACCGTACCGACTGTCGCCTCACCGTACAGACGGGGTAGATCATCCGGGTAGGGGGGCATCGGGCGGGATATGTGCCTTTTTGTGCCGGGGCAGGCGCCGCGGCGTCACCAGGGCCGTCGCGAAACAAAACCGAACGGGATTCGCGTCGGTCGTGGACACGACATCCGGGGAAGGACACGCTGGACGCGTGCCCTTCTCCATCGGGCATCCAGCGGCTCCGACATCTTCAAGGCCCCCGCGCCCGGCGCGTGTGCCCCTACCCCGCCCCTTCCCCCCTGGAGGCACGATGAGCCTGTCCGATCTGCAGCCGGTCCCCACGGACCAGCTCGTCTTCCGGCTGCCGCAGACGTTCGAGACCGTCGAGGAGGAGCGCCGCCATCGCCGGGAACGCCTGGTGGCCGCGCTGCGGCTGTTCGGCAGGTTCGGCTTCGAGGAGGGCGTGGCCGGCCACATCACCGTCCGGGACCCCGAGCACACCGACCACTTCTGGGTGAATCCGTTCGGCATGTCGTTCAAGCAGATCAAGGTGAGCGACCTCATCCTCGTCAACCACGACGGCCAGGTGGTCGAGGGCCGCTACCACGTCAACCAGGCCGCGTTCGCGATCCACGCGATGATCCACCAGGCCAGGCCGGACGCGGTCGCCGCCGCGCACAGCCATTCGGTGTACGGCAAGGCCCTGTCGTCGATGGGCACGCTCCTGGAGCCGCTGACCCAGGACGCCTGCGCGTTCTACGAGGACCACGGCCTGTTCGACGACTACACCGGCGTGGTCCTGGAGACCGAGGAGGGACGTCGCATCGCCCAGGCCCTCGGCTCCCACAAAGCCGTGATCCTGCGCAACCACGGTCTGCTGACGGTCGGCGACAGCGTGGACGCGGCGGCCTGGTGGTTCATCACGATGGAGCGCTCGTGCCAGGCGCAGCTCCTGGCCAAGGCCGCCGGTCCCACGATCCAGATCAGCCACGAGAACGCCAAGCTCACCCACGGTCAGATCGGCAACGACCTGGTCGGCTGGATCAACTTCCAGCCGCTCCACGACCAGATCGTCGCGGCGGAGCCCGACCTGTTCGGCTGATCTCGGCACGGGGTCGTCTCGCTCCAACCTCCGTGGCTCTTCCAGATGGCTCTCACCCGTGCATGCTCTTTTCCGGAGAGGAAGCTCCGGCCTCGCGGCGGGTCGTATAACGGTGATCTCACTCATGGGGCGGGCCGGTCGGCGGGGGAAGTGGTGGAACCCACGTGCTCCTTGCCGACCGGCCCGTCTTTCATGTCAGGCACGGTGCGTTTCAACGGACCTCGGAACAGCCGCTGCCGGTCTCTTCCGGGATCGATCCGCCACGGCCCGGTTTCCCCGCCGAGAGGGGAGGATCAGTCCGTCGCCAGGGTGCAGAAGCGGCGGTGACCGGCGTTGTAGCCGGCTATCCAGCCCCTGTCGTACTCGCTCATTCTCCGGTTTCCTCCGAAGGACTGCATCGCCCTTCTTCTGCAGTCCTGTGCGGCGGCCCGGTAACCGTCTCGGTAACCGTCCCAATACCCGTATCCACCCCACGGTGGCTGCTCGTCCGACACACTCGCAGCTCCGTTGTGCGACTGGCTCACCGCCGCGGGAGGTCTGGGATCAGGCGTGTCCGAGGCGTGTGCGATCGAGACCGGTCCAAGGGTCAGGAGCGCGAGAAGCGCCGGTCCGAGCACCATCAGTCGTTGCTTGCCATACATGGATTCCTCCATTATCCGGGCCGCGGGCAGGGATTGCCCGGCGGCCGTGAACAATGGCCACGTTATAAGGCGAGTTGTTTGGGGCGAAGGATTTAATTGCTCGCTTTCTTATTATTGGAGACAGGCTCAGGCGAAGCCAATTTTGCCTATCGTTTTGTTTGTCCCGGTGATTCTTGGGAACTTATCGACTTCCCGGGAAAGCGCGGAAAGCCATGGTTCCGCGGACGCGAAGACCGCTTCCTGAGATGGGGCGGCCTTCGCGTGCGGCGGCTCATCCGGGAAGCGAGGAGCCCCTCCTCTCGCGAAGGGCGAGCAGGCCGACGGCGGCGAGCAGCAGGACCGCACCGCCGGCGGTCTGTGAGGTGAGCCGTTCGCCCAGCAGGAGCACCCCGATGATCGCCGCACCGACCGGCTCCACCAGGGAGATCACGGAGGCCGTCGTGGCCCGCACCGCGGCGAGGCCGGCGAAGAACAGGCCGTAGGCCAGGGCGGTCGGGATCGCGCCGAGATAAAGAATGATCGCCGAGGAGGCGAGCGGGGCACTCGACGGCAGCAGGCCCTGAGCCAGCGCGAGGGGAAGCAGGCAGAGGCCGCCGACGACAAAGCCGCCCATGGCGGTGGCGTACGGCTCGTCGGTGGAGGCGCGGTTGAGCAGGGTCACCCCCGCGTAACCGGCCGCCGAGAGCAGCGCCCACCCCATGCCAAGCGCGGAAAAGGTCGCCGATCCGCCGTCGAGGGTCAGCATGACCAGGCCGGTCAGGGCGATCGCGACGGAGCCCAGCCCGGCCGCGCCCAGTCGCTCGCCCAGCAGCAGGCGCGCTCCCGCGGCCACGAGGACGGGTGTGGCGCCTATCGTGACCACGGTGGCGACGGCCAGACCGGATTCGGCGATCGCCGCGAAGTAGGCGGTCTGGTAGACGGCCATGGCGACGCCGGTGACCACGATCCGCCCGAGGCCGCGGACGCGCCCGAGATCGAAGAGGCGGGACGCCAGCAGGAGCATGACCGCCCCGGCGGCGAATCGCCAGAAGGAGACCGAGACGGGTCCGAGCCCGCCGGTCCGGTAGAGCAGCGCCCCGGCGGCGCCACCGGTGCCCCAGGCGGTCGCCGCGATGGAAACGTACAGCAGGCCCCGCCGTACGGAGACATGCGTCATGGATAACTCTCCAGATGAGGTGGTTGTCGTCAGGCCGCACGTATGCGGGCGTCAACCACCCACCGGACCGCTCGGGCCCGGTTGTCAGGAGAGAGGTGCCGCCCGCCTAAGGGGCGACGGGCGGAGACATGATCAAATGCACGGCTTCACCCTAACCGGCACGAGAGGCGTCATCCAGCGGTTTATCCAGCACCCCCGGCGAGCGACGGCCGCCGTCTCGTCGGAGCCCTCGAACCCGGACCGGTGAGGCCGCCGACACGAGATCACGGTTCCCGCGTCAACGCGATCCCGTCCGCGTCGTGCCGGGCGGTGAGGGTGACACCGCTGCGGTGACAGCGGACCGACTGCAGCTCTGGCGTGTTCGACACCACGGTGACGCCCGGGGCGATGGACCGCTCGGCGGTGGTCGTCCGATCAGCGCAGGGCAGGATCAGACACGCGTACGAGGCGTCTTCCGGTCGCGGGCCGTGGTCGAACCCGATGGAGAACACCTCCGCCGACAGCGGCGCGGCGGAGCCGGTCACGGTGATGTCCGACCACCTGCCGGTACGGGGCTCCAGCCGGGCGGACACGGACCCGTGACCGGCCAGCGGCACGTACCCGATGCGCCCGTGATGGACGTAACGGGGGCGGCGTGGATCCGGCCCGGCCGTCATCGGTCCCTCCGCCAGCCGCTGGTCGATCGTGGTGATCACCGGGTGAACGGCCGACGGCGCGGTGATTCCGGCACCGAGCGCGACGAACAGGTCGTCGAAGCAGAACCACGCCTTCCAGCCGTCCGCGATCCGGTCCGTCCCCTCCAGGCGCATCACGGCGATGCCGTGACGACCGTCGGACCAGCCGCCGACGTCCGCGGAGCCGCCGTGCCGGTTGTTGGGGCGGGGGAGGAGCGCCGCCGGGTCGCGGAACCACTCGGCGGTGACGCCGGGGAGCCGGGCCCAGTCCCACAACGGAATGACGGCCCGGTAGCCGTCCTGCGGGTCGTCACCGACCCGGATCGCGGCGACGCCGTCGCCGAGGTGGCGGCCTCGGAGGTTCTCACCGTTCATGCTCTCGGTGGGGGCGGTCCGCGTGGACGACATGCGCACCGACACCGACCAGGCGGGCCGCCGATGCACGAGGTAGTCCGAGCGCGGGTAGTACCGGCAGCCGACCGGGCCCACGGGGAGGCGTCCGGCCTCGGTCCCGGCCAGGCGCGCGTCGAACGCGGCGAGTTCGTCCCGCCTGGGCGCGCCCGCCGCCAGCAGCCTGCGAATCGCGGGCCGCAGCTCGCCGGTGGCGCGGTGCGCTCCGGCACGGGTGATGTTGCGTCCCATGGTGGTGAAGTCGAAGCCGCCTCCGTGCACCGCCCACTGCTGCCCGTCCAGCAGGAAGTCGGTGAACAGCCGGACCTCGGACGTGCCGAAGGCCCACGGGGTGTCGTGCACCGCGTAGATCCACAGGGCGAGGTCCGCGACCAGGGAGGAGCCGTAGCCGCCGGAGTACAGCTGCGCACCGTGCTGGTGGAAGCTGAGGTCCTCCTGGATCCCCTCGCCGTCGGTCACCCGCAGGACCGTCGACATCCGGGCGACGGCCGAGGAGACCAGCTCGCCGTCGTTCGCCAGGAGCCCGTGCCGCAGCACGATCCCCTGCGCCCAGACGAGGTTCTGGCCGGTCATCTCGATCGAACCGGCGCAACCGGCGAGCCAGTCGCCCCACCGCGTGCGCTGCCGGGTGCCGAGGTCGCCGGCCAGCAGGAGAAGGGCGTCGCCGATCAGCTGCGGCGCACCGATCTGGTTGAACCACCAGTTGTCGCTCCGCGGGCCGTGGTGGCGCCACGCGTCGAGGGCGCTCAGAGCTGCGGCCTGATGTTCTTTCGACAGGGCCAGGCGCAGCGCGCGTGCCACATGCTCCAGCGGCCGGAAGGCCATGCCGTCCCGGTCGGTGTAGTCGATGTCCGGCCAGGTGCCGTCGGCCGCCAGATCATTCGTGAGGCGCGTCGCCTCCGCCAGGTCGGTGACGCCGTCCAGGAGCTCGTGCCGCAGGCGGGTCCGTATCGCCTTGAGATCATGCATGTTCGGTAGTCTCTCCACTACGCTCCGTTCGATCACCTCGCGCTCCGCGGCTTCCTCTTCCGGGGGTTGAGCTGCGAGATTCGTTCCTCCGCTGCTGGGGATGGCTAGGTCGAAAGGCGGTCGGTGGCCGAACGAGGGGGATTCGGATGCTCGACAGGTCCTGGATGCGGGTCGTGATCGCGGTGCTGACCCTGCTGGCGGCGTTCCCGGGTACGGCCGGGGCGTCACAGCCGGGCAGGACCCCGGTCGTGCTGTTTCCCGCGTTCTATCTCACCAGGCTCGCGGTGACCGTCGACGGACAGACGGCGGCTCCCGGATGCCCGCGGTCGGGCGGCTTCGAGGAGTGGTTCCGCAACGATCACCCGAGCACCGTCTTCAGCCAGGTCTGCCAGGACCGGCTCCTCACGCTCCGCTACCGGGGGAGTCCGGCCACTCCGATGCCGTCGCGCTTTTCGAATCAGCCCGGAGTCGACGTCCGGATCGTCGGTTACGGCAGGACGGACAGCGCACCGTTCTACGAGCCGCTGTATCGCAGGCTTGAGTCCGCCGGGTATGTGCGGGACGCCGATATCCGGGTCGCCGGTTACGACTCCCGGCTCACCCCGGACATGGGCGGCTTCCTGCAGCGGACCAGGGAGCTTGTCGAGGACACCTACCGGGACAACGGCAACCGGCCCGTACACCTGATCGGCCACTCCAACGGGCCGCTCTACGCGCAGTACCTTCTCACCCACACCACCCGGGCGTGGCGCGACAAGTACATCCACGGTTTCACGCCGATCGCGGGCAACTTCCCGGGGCAGGGCCTGCTGTACGCGGTGCTGTTCACCGGGCTGAACGTCGAGGACTTCGGGTATCCGACGACCCGGGAGAACGCCAGGAGCAGTGCGCTCCTGTATCTGAGCGCCCCCTCGTCCTACATGAGCGCGTCCGACCCCGAGATCTTCGGTGATCGCGAGGTCGTCGTCCGGGACGTCTCCACCGGCCGCGCCTACACCCCGCGCGACTACCCGCGCCTGTTCGCCGACGCGGGCCTGCCGGTGGCCAAGGAGATCGCCGACCACTACATCGGTTTCATCGCGTTCGCCGACGCCCGGTCGTTCCCCGAGGTGGACGTGTACGCGGAGAGGGGCTCCGGCCTGGCGACGGTCGTGGGGGCACGGTTGCCGAACCTGACCGTGGGGCAGGTGGCCGACGCCAAGGGATCCCTGAACCGGGACGGTGACGGCAACCAGGAGGACATCACCAACGAGGCGGTGCTGGCCTGGAAGGCGATGCCCTGCCATCGCTTCGGCCTCACCGACAACTCCGGGGTGGACCATTTCACGTTGCCGGGCAACCAGAACGTGCTCGATCGCCTGCTCGCCCACCTCGAACGCCCGCGCTCGCTCTGCCCGGCCCAGGGGCCCGGCTGAGTGGCCCGGCTGAGTGGCCCGGCTGAGTGGCTCGGCTGAGTGGCTCGGCTGAGTGGGCTCGACTGTGCGGCTCGGTTCCGTGAGATCGAGCCGTGAAGGACGAGAGTCCGTGAGCGACTCGACGGCGCCGATGCCCGTCGCCTATACCTGACGGCAGCTGACAGGTATGGGCGCGACGATGGAACACATGACCACGATCGCGAAGTTCCTCGCCGTTAACATCGACTGTGCCGAGCCCAAGCGGCTCGCCGAGTTCTACGCGGCGGTCTTCGGCTACGAGATCCAGTACGCCGAGGACTCCTACGCCGGCATCGGCGACGGCACGATGACCATCTACTTCCAGCAGAACCTCGATCGCAAGCCGGCCGCCTGGCCCGGCTCGGACAAGCAATTTCACCTGGATGTCCGCGTCCCCGACGTGAAAAGGGCAGTTCAGGACTATCTGGAGCTTGGGGCCGCCAAGCCCGATTTCCAGCCCGATGAGACAAGTTATGTCGTGCTCGCGGACCCCGAAGGGCACCTCTTCTGCGTCTGCCCGGCCCGCGACTAAGTGAGGGATCAGCCTCTACCCGCTTGCCGGGCACCTTAAGCTTGCAGGATGACCCGAGAAATTCTCTTTTGCGTTCCTCTGCTCTCCCCAGGTGGGTGGAGATGACTTGGGTCGGGATTTCCATCGCTCTCGTCGGCGCACTGGGCTATGCGCTGGGGGCCGCGCTGCAGCAGTTCGAGGCGGTCTCCGAGGGGGCCTCGCTGAAGCTGATGAAGCGGCCTCGCTGGTTGCTGGGCGGAGTCATCGGCTTTGCCGGGGCCAGCCTGCACGCCGTCGCCCTGAGCTTCGCGCCGCTGATCGCGGTGCAGCCGGTCAGCGTGGCGACGCTGGTGTTCGCGGTGCCGCTGGCGGCGATGATGCACGGCCGGCACCCGCGCAAGGAAGAGATCATGGGGTCGATCGCGGTGGCGGTCGGGCTGCTCGGCCTGGTGCTGCTGCTCCCCACACATGCCGTGACGCCGCACCTGACGAACAACGAGGCGTTCGGCTTCCTCGGCGCCGTCGGGCTGGTCGTGCTGGTGGCCCACCTGGCCGCGCGGAAGGTGACGGGATCGGCCAAGGCGCTGTTGCTGTCGGTCGGCGCGGGCGCGGTGACCGCGTCCGTGTCGACCTTCGTCCGGGTGGTGGGCGGCGGTTTCGGCGGTGACATGTCCAAGCTGCTCAGCTGGTTCCTGTTCGCCATTCCCGTGCTGCTCCTCTGCGCGATCGTGCTGCTGCAGAAGTCCTACGAGGTCGGCTACTTCGGCATCGCCTACGCCACCGTCCAGGTGGTGGACCCGATCACCTCGATCATCGCCGGCGTGCTCCTGCTCGGTGAGGCGATGCCGACCGGCTGGCTGGACGTGATCCCCGCGCTCTTCGCCGCGGCCCTGCTGATCTGGGGGACCGTCACGCTCGGGCGTCTCGCCCCCGACCACGGGGTTTCCGCCCTGCCTCGCGAGACCGCCCTCCTCAGGTCATAGGGATCGCGGGCCAGGGGCGTCACCCAGGTCGTGGAAGCCGGGGCGCCACAGGTATCACTCAGGTCATGGGGATCGTGGGTGTCGCAGGCATCGCGGGCGGAGTCCAGCCGAGCACGTCATCCATGGCGCCGGTCATGCGGGCGGGGGCGAGGCGCCAGGTGAGTGCCATCATGACGTCGCGCAGCCGTACGGCCGGCGGATTGCGCAGCCGGGTGGCCCGGCAGATCGAGGCGGACCTGGCCACGATCCCGGCGGTCCGCTCCAGCCGGGCGGCGGTGTAGCCGTCCAGCCCCGTGCCGCTGCCCGCGACATGGGCCAGCACCACCGCGTCCTCGATCGCCTGGCAGGCGCCCTGGCCCAGGTTGGGGGTCATGGCGTGCGCCGCGTCGCCGAGCAGGGCGACCTTTCCCCGGTGCATCGCGGGGAGCGGGACGGCGAGGTGGTGGACGTCGTTTCTGAGCACGTTCTCCGGAGAGGCCGAGGCGAGCAGTGCCGGGATCGGGGCGTGCCAGTCTCCGAACAGGCGCCGCAGCTCGGCCCGCTGGTCCCCGCCACCGCCGCCTGCCGGGACCGCGTCGGTGGCGTAGCAGTAGGCGAGGCCACCGGCCAGCGGCATGACCCCGAAGACCTTCCCCTCGCCCCAGCTCTCGAAGGTCTGGCCGGGAACGCCCCCGCCGGGGATGAGAATCCGCCAGCTGGTGATCCCGGCATAGCGCGGGCCGGGGTGGCCGGGGAACAGCGCCGCCCTGACGGAGGAGTGGATGCCGTCCGCGGCGACCACCAGGTCGGCCTCCAGGTAGGGCTCCCGGTCCATGGGGTGATCGGTCTCCGGGGCGGACGCCCGCCCGGCTTCCGGGTGGGGCCGGCCCGTGACGCGGCCGGGTCCCGGGGCGGTCCCGTGGCTCGCTCCCGGGTCGGTTCCCGAGGTGGTTTCCAGGTCTCGGACCTCGATGGTCACCCGGCCGGTCTCCGGGTCCACCTCCTTCACCGTGGTGTTCAGCCGGATGGTGCCGGGTTCGAGCCGGGCGAGGAGCGCGTCGACCAGGTCCGCGCGGCGCAGCAGCACCACCGAGTCGCCGTGCCGGGCGGAGGTGGCCTCCTCGGTGGTCTTCATCAGCCACCGGCCGTCGGCGCGCCGGATGCCGGCCTCGCCCTGGATCGCCGACAGCCTGCGGATCTCGTCGCCGACGCCGATCGTGTCCAGGGCCTTGAGCGCGTTGGCGGCGACGGCCAGCCCGGAGCCGACCGGCTCCAGGGACGCCGCGCGCTCGAACACCGTCACGTCCCAGCCTCGCTGCTGCAGCGCCACCGCCGCCGTCAGCCCGCCGATCCCCGCTCCGATCACCACTGCGTGCGCCATGACCTGCTCCTCACTACGGCTGTAGTGGATATTACTACGACTGTAGTTAAACTACAAATGTAGTATCAGGGGGGTGAAGCCCCAACGTGCCGAGCTTGTCGCGGAGACCGCCATCACCCTGCTGGCCGAGCGGGGCATGCGCGGACTGACCCATCGGGCGGTGGACGAGGCGGCCGGGTTGCCGCCGGGTTCGACGTCCAATCTGGCCCGCACCCGTTCCGCGCTGCTGGAGTTGACCCTCGCGCGGCTCGTCGAGCTGGAGTCCGACGCGTTCGCCCCGGTGTTCGACGTCGCCGGACTGAACATGCCGGACATGCTGGCCGAGATGACGGCCCGGGCACTCTGGACGCAGCTGACCACCGGCCGCCGCGAGACGATCGCCCGTTACGAGCTCGCCATGGAGGCCACCCGCCGTCCCGAGCTGCGCAAGATCTACGACGAGGCGGGGAGCCGGTTCCGCGACCCCGCGGTCGCGATCCTCTCCGCCGCGGGGTCGACGGATCCGGTACGGCACGGCCGCCAGATGGTCGCCTTCAGCGAGGGCATGATGTTCGACGCCGTCATCGGGGCCGGAGCCGAGCCGACCCTGGACGACCTTCGTCTCGGCGTGAGGGATCTGTTGCGCGGCATGCTCGCCGGGTGATCCGGGTGATCCGGGTGATCCCGGGGGAGTTCGGGGAGGGGCTAGTACTCCAACGTCATTTGATCGGCCGACTGGCTTGCTCGGCTAGCTCATGAAGAAGATCATGGCCGCGAGGCTTGCCCCCATGGCCAGGTGCTCCCAATGGAGCAGGTCCGTGATCGGTCGATTGCGCAGCCGGACGAGTGCGGTCGCCATCCAGCAGAGGTAAGCCGCCGTGGCGGCGCGCGTAGCAACACGAGCGCCGCGTCATGGCCGGTGACGGTGCCGTGGTCCGTCCGGGGCCCGGCGGTCATGTGGTGGGTAGCCATCGACTCGCCGTGTTGATGCATCAGCACGGCGAGCGCCATGAGCACGGCCCCGGCCATACGGTGCCACTCCAGCTCCGGACCGCGCTCGGTCGGACCGCCGACGACGATCGCCACCGCCAAGGCCAGGAGCAGCAGCGTGCCCGCGTGCTGCACAACCGGTGCGGCGTCGAGGGTCACCGCGACCATGACAGCCACCGTCGCACCCGCAAGCATTCGGGCTCTGCGGGAAGCGCCCGCCCGCGGCACGACGCAGCAGCAGGCTGACACCGCGGCCGACCCGAGCATGATCACCTCGATCATCAGGACGTCATCGCGGTGCGACGCCGGGGCGTGACCATTGCGCGGTGGGGCGGCCGTTGAGACGCCACGGGTGCCCGGTGACCCGCGGCCAGCCTTCAGGCGAGTTTTCCCAGTTCTCCTGCCGGCCGTACACTGTGAGGTCCAGGGCCTGGTAGGTGGTCATCAACGCCTCCACGCCCCGCCCGGTGGTCCAGTAGGTCTCGTAGACCTTGTCGCCGTCGCGCAGGTAGCACGCGATGAACCCGAAGTCACGACTGTCGGCCAGAGCCGGGTCGGAGTCTTTCGCCGAATACCAGGGGAACCTATAGCCCATGAACTCCGCGAACGGGGCACTTTCGTCGTAGGGACCCTCGCAGAACACGGCGTAGGTGACGTCCCGAGCGTGCAGGTAGTCCAGCATCTGCATGTGACAGGTCGAGAAGGTGCACCCCTCACACTGATGCTCGTACGGTTTGCCGTCGTGCCACATGTGGAAGTAGGCGATGAGCATCCGGCGGCCCTCGAACACCTCCACCAGCGGGGTGTCCCCGCCAGGGCCCCGCACCGTCACCGTCGGCATCAAGGTCATCGGCAGCTGACGCCGAGCGGCTGCGATCGCGTCTCCTTCGCGGGTATGGGCCTTCTCCCGGACCAGCAGTTCGTCGCGCTCGCGCAGCCAGGTCTCCCGGTCGACGACCGGGGGCGCGGCGGCGCTGGACGCGGGGGTTGCCGTCATGGCTATCTCCTTCGTGGAGTGGGGATCGGTCACAGGTACAGACGACCGAGTCGGCGATCGTCATCGGTGACCGATGACCGATGACGGATGGGTCCGCGGTCGTCAGTACGGTTGTGAGGACCACTCAGCCCTGGAGAAATCACATGTCCGACTCGCCTGACGAGCAGGCGGTCTGGCTGCAGCGCGCCTTCGACGAGCACCGGCGTGAGCTACACGTCCACTGCTACCGCCTCGCCGGGAACGTCACCGACGCGGACGACCTGGTGCAGGAGACCTTCCTGCGTGCCTGGCGGGCTCGCGACCGCTTCGAGGGTCGGGCGTCGGCGCGCACCTGGTTCTACCGGATCGCCACGAACGTCTTCCTCGACAGCCGCAAGGCGGCCGGTCACCGGACGGTACCGTACGGTGATCCGCTGGAGTGGTCCACCGAGCTCGGTCCCTATCCCGACGCCCTGCTGGCCGACGATCCGCAGACCGGTCTCGCCGCCCGGGAGACCGTCGAGCTGGCCGTGATCGCAGCGCTCATGTACCTGCCGCCGCGGCAGCGGGCGGCCTTCGTGCTGCGCGACGTCTACGGCTGGACGCCGCAGGAGATCGCCGCCGCGCTCGACACCGCCGTAGCGGCCGTCAACAGCCTCCTCCAGCGGGCCCGCCACACCCTCCGGCGGCGCGCTCCGTCGGACCCGAAGGACTGGCGCCGCCCGCAGCTCACCAGTGAGGACGAAGAGATCCTGCGCCGCTACGCCAACGCCAACGCGAAGGACCCGGAGACGATCCGGGCGCTGCTCGCCGAGGACGTACGGATCACGATGCCGCCCGAGCCGCCGGTCGTCGGGATCGACGCGGCCGCGGAGTTCCTCAGCCGACCGCTCGACTGGCGTACGTTCCCCACCTCGGCCAACGGGCGCCCGGCACTGATCAACTATCTCCGCCGGCCCGGCAGCCCGCACTACGAGGCGTTGGTCGTCGACGTACTCCGGATCGAGAACGGGAAGATCGTAGAGAGCAACGCCTTCATCGGTGCCCGTCACGTCGCCGCCTTCAGCATGCCCGCCACACTCGAGCCCTAGACGAGTAAGTCTCAAGCTAAGTGGCCGAGTCTGCGCTGGTAGTGGGATCGTCGGGCTCGGGCTTGGGATGTTCGTCGCCAGGTTGACCAGTGCAGGGTGTGCTCTGGCGGTAGCGCCACGGCCAGGACGAAGGCGTTGAGGAGTCGGCGGATCTCGGCGACGGTCAGCGCGATCATCTCCGGGTCGGCGTCAGGCTGCTGGGCGGTGGTGGCGGCGAGGATTGTCAGGACGGCCAGGGCGAGCATGGCCAGGGTGATGAACCGGTGCCAGCCGCGGACCTGGTAGTGGTCCAGGCCGATCTGGCCTTTGCCGGTCTGGAACAGCTCCTCGATGCTCCAGCGGGAGCCGGCCACGGTCACAAGGGTGCGTGGCGGCACCGGACGAGGTGACCAGCACAGGTAGAAGGCCAGTTCGCCGGTGGTGCGGTTGCGGCGGATGAGCAGCCACCGATGCTCACCGGGTCGGGTGGCGGTGGTGATCCAGGCCCACAGATACTCGCGGGGACCTTTCGCGCCCGGCCCGCAACTGTGCAGTTGCCACTCGCGGGTGGGGATCCGCTCGGCGACCTCGTCGGCGCGTACGAGGGTGCGGCCGTCGTTGATGTGTACGCGTCGGTCGCAGCCGACCGCGAGAACGTAGCCGATCCTGCGCTGTTCAAGGTCGGCGCGTAGGCCGGGGTCGGCGCCGTAGACCTCGTCGGCGGTGACCCAGGAGGCCGGGACACCAGCGTCGAGGGCGGCGGCGATCATCTGCCGGGCCAGGCCCGGTTTCGTGGCGAACCCGATGTCGTCTGGAACACCCGCGGCGGCGAGGCGGTCGGGCTGGTCGCACCAGGTCGTCTCGGGTAGGTAGAGCCTGCGGTCGATCAGCGCGCGCCCCGCGGGTGTCACGTAGGCCAGGAACACCCCGACCTGGCTGTTCTCGACCCGACCGGCGGTGCCGGTGTACTGCCGCTGCACCCCGACTGAGCACACGCCCTTCTTCAGGGAGCCGGTCTCGTCGGTGACCAGGACCGCGTCCGGATGGCCGAGTTGCTCGACCAGCCAGTCACGCACATCGTCGCGGACGGCTTCGGCGTCCCACACCGCCGTGCGCAGCAGCCGCTGCATCGCCTGCGGATCGGCGTGACCAGCTCGCTCGGCCAACGACCAGCAGGTCTTGCGATCCGCCTCCGACAGCAGTCCTTTCACGATCTGCCCCGCGGTCCGTCGTGGCTCCGCCCGCACGAACCGGCCAGCGACACGCGTCACCGCCTCGTCGAGGATGAACCGCCACCGGTCAAGGTCTAGGCTGTGGCCCACGGCTATCGCGCGATCTTCGGTTGTCCTCACAAACCATCGATGAGCAACGTGGTGGCCGTCTTCATGCCCACGCCACGCCCAACGCCGAAGCCAAGTGACGTTGGAGTACTAGGTCGGGCGGGCCGGCGTTCGCGGGCTTCCGTACGGCGTGCTCACCCGGTGAGCTGGGTGAGCCGTGCGCGGTGGGCGGGCCATTCGTCGTCGAGGATGCCGAAGTAGGCCGTGTCGCGCCAGGTGCCGTCCGGGCGGCGCCGGTGGCGGCGCAGCACTCCCTCGGACAGGCCGCCGATGCGCCGGATCGCGGTCTGGGAGCGGATGTTGAGGATGTCGGTCTTGAGCAGGACGCGGTTCACGCCCAGCTTGTCGAAGGCGTGGTCGATCAGCAGGATCTTGCACTCGGTGTTCACGGCCGAGCGCCACACTGCTCTGCCGTACCAGGTCCAGCCGATCTCGATGCTGTCGGCGAATCCCGGGACGTCGTGGTAGGTGGTCGATCCGACCACCCGGCCGGTCTCCTTGAGGATCACCGCGAACGGCACCACGCCGGGCTGCTCGATCAGCCCGGTCGCGATCTCCGCCATCTCGGCCTCGCTGTGCGGCGTCGGCGCCGGCATCCAGCGCCACACCTCGTCGTCGCCGCCACCGGCGAGGAAAAGGTCGGGCACATGGACGAGGCTCAGCGGCTCCAGCCGTACGACATCGCCTTCGAGGGTGACGGAAGTGGGTGTGTTCGCGGTCATGAACACGACCTTAGGGCCGAAAGCGGACCTGCCCTAAGGTCCACTCCCGCGTGTTTTCTCGGGACCACTCCGCGCTCCGTCTATCTGAGCCTGCGGCCCTGAGCGGAGTCCTCGATCAGCTGTGTGAGGCGCTTCTCCCTGGTCTCCGGCCTTTTGGCGGCGGTCACCCAGTGCAGCGCCGTCCTGCGATAGCCGGGTGGCTGGCTCTGGAACCACGTCCAGGCGGCCTTCTCGGTCAGGAAGCGATGCTCCTGTTCCGGGGTCAGGGCGGGATCCTGGCTCCGCTCGTGGGAGTAGATGAGGGAGTTCTCCTCGGTGCGCCGCTCGAAGGCGCTTACGCCCGCGGGGTGCATCAGGCCCAGTTCGGTGAGCTCGGCGACCTTGGCGATGTTGACCGCGCTCCACGTGCTGCGGGATTTTCGCGGGGTGAAGCGGATGGAGTAGCTCTCGGCGTCGACGCTCCTGCGGACCCCGTCGATCCAGCCGAAGCAGAGAGCCTGGTCAACGGACTCCGGCCAGGTGATGCTGGGACGGCCGGTGCCTTTCTTGAAGAAACCGACCAGGAGCTCGGTCTCGGTGGTGTGATGCTTCTCGAGCCAGAGGCGGAATTCTTCTGGGGTGGCGAAGAAGATGGGCTCCATGCCGTTCAGAATAGAGGGCGTGTCGACATCCATACCGGCCGGTCGGTACGCTCCTGGGAGACCTGAGGAGGGCCCATGGACTTCGCGTTCGACGCCGAAACCGAGAAGCTGCGAGGACGGCTGCTCGACTTCATGGACGAGTGTGTATACCCGGCCGAGGAGGCCTTCGAGGCCCAGGCGGCCGAGAGCGGGTGGGCCAGCCCCCCGCTGATGGAGGATCTCAAGGAGGAGGCGCGCAGGCGGGGCCTGTGGAACCTGTTCCTGCCGGGGGAGCACGGCGCGGGCCTGACCAACCTGCAGTACGCGCCGCTGGCCGAGATCATGGGCCGCTCACCCAGGATCGCCCCCACCGCCACGAACTGCGCCGCCCCGGACACCGGCAACATGGAGGTCCTCTCCATGTTCGGCAACGAGTGGCAGCGCAAGGAGTGGCTGGAGCCGCTGATGAGCGGGCAGATCCGGTCGGCGTTCGCGATGACCGAGCCCGACGTGGCGTCCTCCGACGCCACGAACATCTCGCTGTCGATCGTGAGGGACGGCTCCGAGTATGTGATCAACGGGCGTAAGTGGTTCGCCTCCGGCGCGATGAACCCCAACTGCAAGATCTTCATCGTGATGGGGAAGACCGACCCCGAGGCCTCCTCGCACAGGCAGCAGTCGATGGTCCTGGTGCCGCGCGACACACCTGGCATGCACGTCAAGCGGGGCATGCACGTGTTCGGCTACTCCGACGCGGACCACGGCGGGCACGCCGAGATCGTGTTCGAGGACGTCAGGGTGCCGACGGACAACCTGGTCGGGGAGGAGGGCGGCGGTTTCGCGATCGCCCAGGCCCGCCTCGGACCGGGACGGATCCACCACTGCATGCGGCTGATCGGGATGGCCGAGCGGGCCGTCGAGCTGATGTGCGCGCGGACCCTGTCCCGGAGCGCGTTCGGCAAGCCGATCGCCCAGCAGGGAGTCGTCCAGGACTGGATCGCCGAGTCTCGGGTGAGGATCGAGCAGCTCCGCCTGCTCGTGCTGAAGACCGCCTGGCTGATGGACACCGTCGGCAACCGCGGGGCCCACACCGAGATCCAGATCATCAAGATCGCCACCCCGCGTGACGTGGAGTGGATCCTGGACAAGGCCATCCAGGCCCACGGCGCCGGCGGCGTCAGCCAGGATTTCCCGCTGGCGGCCCTCTGGGCGCACGCACGGACACTGAGGCTCGCCGACGGACCCGACGAGGTGCACAAGCGTTCCTTGGCCTACCGGGAGCTCAAGAAGCACGTCAACGACCCCGGCCTGAAGGCCAGGGCCTGAGGTGCCGCATTGTGCACCGATGGCCCCGCGTTGACCAGCCCCAGTCATCAGCTCAAGGAGGTGCCTTTTGATGACTACGTTTCCTGTGAGTGAGAAGACCCACCAAGCCGTGCTTCCTCAGCGGCTTGCTCTGGAATCGGTGAGAGCAGACAACCCCGAGGGTGGGGACGAAACGGCTCATCGACCCCCGGCTGTGCCGGGCACTGGCATGGAACATGGGCGAGGGGAGATCGGTTCGGGCGGCACCCGCCTGGACCGGCGTCACCCCGAGGGTGCTTCGGCGTCTGAGGGAGCGGACCGTGAGGTTCACCCGGCCGTGTTCGTCCTGGACGCACACGGCCAATCGCTGGATCCGTGCCACCCGGCCCGTGCCCGTCGCCTGCTGGCGGCGGGTCGGGCGGTGGTGGCCCGGCACACCCCGTTCGTCATAAGGCTCAAAGACCGCACGGTAGCCGACTCCGCCATCCAGGGTGTGCAGGTCAGCATCGACCCCGGCAGCAAACACACCGGCATCGCGATATTCACCGAATACGGCGGGAGCCGGACCGGCGTGTACAGCGTGCAGCTCGACCACCGGGGTGCGCAGATCCGAGACAAGCTCACCTCGCGGGCCGCATTGCGCCGGGGCCGCCGGTCGCGGAACCTGCGCTATCGCGCGCCCCGGTTTAACAACCGGACACGGCCGAAGGGGTGGCTCGCGCCGTCGCTTCGCCACCGCGTGGACACCACCATGTCCTGGGTGTCGCGCCTGACCCGGTGGGCTCCGGTCACCGCCATCCACGTGGAGAAGGTCGCCTTCGACACGCACGCCCTGTCGGCGGGTCATCCGCTCGAAGGATCGCAATACCAGCAGGGCACCCTCGCCGGATACGAGGTGCGCGAGTACCTGCTGGAGAAGTGGGGTCGCACCTGCGCCTACTGCGGCGCCCAGAACGTCCCGCTGAACATCGATCACCTCCACCCGCGCTCCCGGGGCGGCTCTGACCGGATCAGTAACCTCGTCCTGGCGTGCATCCCGTGCAACCAGGCGAAGAACGCCACTCCGATCGAGGAGTTCCTGAAGAGCAGGCCCGCGCTCCTGGCGAAGATCTTCAAGCGGGCGAAGGCGTCGTTGCGAGACGCGGCGGCGGTCAACGCCACGAGGTGGGCGTTGTGGCGGGCGTTGGACGCGACCGGCCTATCCGTGACTACGGCCTCGGGCGGGCGCACGAAGTGGAACCGCTCGCGCACTGGCGCCCCGAAGTCGCACACGCTCGATGCGCTGCACGTCGGTGACCTGGAGACGGTGACTGCCTGGCCGTCCATGGTGTTGGTGGTGAAGGCGACCGGGCGCGGCACCTATTGCCGTACCCGCACCGACGCCTACGGCTTTCCCAGGCTGCGGCTGCCCCGGATCAAGCAGGTCAAGGGGTTCACCACCGGCGACCTGGTCCGCGCGAACGTACCGAATGGCAAGAAAGCCGGGGTTCACACCGGTCGGGTCGCCGTCCGCTCCACCGGAAGATTCAATATCACCACGCGGCATGGCACCGTCCAAGGAATCGGCCACCGCCACATTCGGCTACTCCAACGAGCCGACGGCTACGGCTACACCACTCAATCAGACGCCCGGACTATTCCGTGTTTCCTCCCGGCCCTGAAGGACCGGGTTTCCACGCTGGAGGTAATCGATGACACTTCCGGCATCTCCCCATGACTGAATTCCAGGGTCTCCGTTCCAGAATCCCGTTGAAGGAGTGTTCGTGGCATTGGACGAAAAGGCGGTCCAGGAGCGCGTCGCCGCGTTCCTGGACGGGCACGACCCCGCCGGGGACCGGCTGGAGTTCCTGAGGGCCCGGTTCGACGCCGGGCTGGCCTGGGTGCACTTCCCCGAGGGGCTCGGCGGGCTCGGCGCACCCCGCGAGCTGCAGAACGTCGTGGAGCGGGAGCTCGCGGACACACCGCAGCTCACCCCGGGGGTGCAGGCGATCGGGCTGGGAATGGCGGCGCCGACGATCCTGACGTTCGGCACCGACGAGCAGCGGAAACGGTTCCTGCGCCCGCTGTGGACGGGCGAGGAGATCTGGTGCCAGCTCTTCAGCGAGCCCGGCGCCGGGTCGGACCTGGCGACGCTGGGCACGCGCGCGGTCAGGGACGGTGACGAGTGGGTCGTGGACGGGCAGAAGGTGTGGACCTCCGGGGCCCACCACTCCCGGTGGGCGATCCTGGTCGCCAGAACCGACGCGGACGTGCCCAAGCACCGGGGGCTCACCTACTTCGTGTGTGACATGCGCGCCCCCGGCGTCGAGGTCAGGCCGCTCCGGCAGATCACCGGGGAGGCCGAGTTCAACGAGGTCTTCCTGACGGGCGTACGGCTCGGCGACGACCTGAGACTGGGCGAGATCGGCGACGGCTGGCGGGTCGCCCAGACCACGCTCATGAACGAGCGGGTGGCCATCGGCGGCGCGCCGGTCCGGCGGGGTGGCGGCATGGTCGGCCTGGTCGCCGAGAACTGGCGCGCGAGGCCCGAGCTGCGCACCCACGACCTGCACCAGCGCCTGCTGCGGCTCTGGGTGGAGGCGGAGGTGACCCGGCTGGCCGGGACACGGCTCCGCGAGCAGCTGTCCGCCGGGCAGCCGGGGCCGGAGGGCTCCGGCATGAAGCTCTCCTTCGCCACGCTCAACCAGGCGCTGTCCGGGCTGGACCTGGAGATGCGCGGGGAGGAGGGGCTGGGCTACGACGACTGGTCCTTCCGCCGCTCCGACAGTGTGGACTTCTTCGGCCGGGGCACCGGCTACCGCTACCTCCGCGCGAAGGGCAACTCGATCGAGGGCGGCACCTCGGAGATCCTGCGCAACATCGTCGCCGAGCGCGTGCTCGGCCTGCCCTCCGAGCCCCGCGTCGACAAGGACGTGCCCTGGAAGGATCTTCCCCGATGACGCTTCTGTATACCGAGGTCGAGGAGGAGCTCCGGGCCTCTGTGCGGGATCTGCTCGCGGACCGTTGCAGGCCCGATGCCGTGCTGAAGCGCGTCGAGTCGGGCGTGCCGTACGACATGGACCTCTGGAAGACGCTGTCCCGGGAGATCGGGGTGGCGGGCCTGCTCGTGCCGGAGGAGTACGGCGGGGCGGGGGCGTCGGCGCGGGAGGTCGCGGTGGTGCTGGAGGAGCTGGGACGGGCGGTGGCGCCGGTCCCGTTTCTCACCAGTGCGGTGCTCGCCACGAAGGCCCTGCTCCAGGCCGGTGAGAAAGACCTGATCCAGGAGCTCGCCTCGGGGGAGACCACCGCGGCGCTCGCGGTGTCGATGGCGGCTTCGCCGTACCGGCCGCTGCCGAAGACCGTCACCGTCACGGACGGGCTTCTGAACGGGGAGATCCGGGCGGTGGCTGGCGCGGACGTGGCCGACGTGCTGCTCGTGCCCGTCGGGACGACGCTCTACGCGGTGCGGGCCGAGAACGTCCGGGTCGACGTGGTGCCCTCGCTGGACCTGACCCGGCCGATCGCCACCGTCACGTTCTCCGGCGCCCCCGGTGACGCGATCGGCGCGTTCGACGTGCGGAGCGTGCTGAACTTCGGCGCCGGCCTGCTCGCCTCCGAGCAGCTCGGGGTCGCCGAGTGGTGCCTGAGCACGACGCTCTCCTACATCAAGGAGCGCCACCAGTTCGCCCGGCCGGTCGGCTCCTTCCAGGCGATCAAGCACCGGATGGCCGACCTCTGGCTGGACGTGGTGCGGGCCCGCGCCGCCGCGAGGAACGCCGCCGACCTGCTGGCCGCGGATTCGGAACCGGCCGCGTCCCGCGACGCAGAGGCGGTCGGGAACCGCGAGCTGGCGGCGGCGGTGGCCAAGGCCTGGTGTTCGGAGGTGGCGGTGCACGTGGCCGAGGAGAGCGTGCAGCTCCACGGCGGGATCGGGATGACCTGGGAGCACCCGCTCCACCTCTATCTCAAGCGCGCCAAATCCACCGAGATCGCGTTCGGCAGCCCCGGCGCCCACCGGGACGCCCTGGCGGTCCTCGCCGACCTGCCCGGCCCGGCCTGACCACGGTGACGCGATGACCCCCGGCTCCGTGCCGGGGGTCATCGTTTTGCCATGCCGTACGGCAGGGCGTCGGTGATTCGGTCAGACCAGCGAGTGGTCACGGGTCACGGGGGCGTCCCACGGGATGCGGTAGCGCTGCTCGGGGCCTGTGGTCCTCTCCGGGGTCATGACCGTTTTCATCAGGAGCGGCATGAGGAGCGGCATCAGCGTTTGAGTGATGGGGCCCGCGGTCTTGCTGTGGTTGATCTTCGAGGCGCGGGCCGCGACCTTCTCCACGCGGGTACGGCGGAGTCGCTCGTACGTGGCGAACGCTCGTGGCACGTCCTCGATGTCGCGCAGGCAGCGGGCCAGCTGGATGGCGCTCTCGATCGAGAGCGACGCGCCCTGCCCCGAGCTGTTCGACGGCGCGTGGGCGGCGTCGCCGACCAGGACCATCCGGTCCCTGTACCAGTGCGGGATGCTCGGCATGATGTACAGCGACCCCGCCACCTGCAGTGACTCCACCGGCGTATGACGGATCAGATCGCCACCGGGCATGTCGTCGCCGTAGGTGTCACGCAGTAGGCGCATCCACTCCTCGGTAGGCACCTCACGTGCTTGGGTGAGGGACAGAGGCCGATGGTAGGGGAGGTTGACGCCCCAGGTGGTGCCGCCACCGGCCGCGGGCCAGTAGAGGTAGTAGCCCCGCTTGCCGAAAGCGAAGATCATCGACTCTGGGTGCTCGGGCACGTCGTGTCGTGACATGCCTTCCACACTGAGCATGCCGGTCCATTTGGGGCCGGGCGCTTTCGGGTCGATGAGCCGGCGGACGGTGGAGTGAATTCCGTCGGCGCCGACGAGGACGTCGAACTCGGCTTGGCTGCCGTCGTCGAAGACCGCCGTGGTGTGATCGACATCGATGAGACGCCTGCCGTACTCGATCTTTATGCCCTGCTTGACGGCCTCATCGTGCAGCACCCGGTACAGGTCGGCGCGGTGCACCACGAACAGCGGCCCGACGTCGGACAGGCCGGGCAGTTCGATGCGCTTGCGGCCGGCGAATGTCATCGCCATTCGCGAACTGGGCTGCGCGACCGCCTTTACCGCTTCGGCCGCGCCGACGATCTCCAGCGCCGCCACGCCGTTGGGGGCGAGGGCGAGTGTGCCGCCGATGCCGTCGGCGGCGGCCGGGTACGCCTCGTAGACGGTGGCATCGATACCTGCCTTGCGCAGTGCCAGCGCGGTGACCGGACCGGCGATGCCGCCGCCGATGATTGCGACGTGTGTCATGTCTCCTCCTGATCGGTTGACGTGCTCGAACCGCCATGGGAGGAGACCCGTTATCCTCGTGATTGCCATCTTCGGGCCATCCACAGGTTGCGGTTCGAAGGTTTCCTGGTGGCGGTGTTACAGCACCGCCACCAGGCCTACATATCTGTGATCTTTTTTTCCGCGAGCTCCCGCATGTCGGCCGGGATCTCTCCCGTCTCGTGGAAGGCCCGCCACTCGCGCAGGCCGTGGAAGGTGCCCCCGGCCAGCTCTTCGAGCAGGGCGCGGGTCCAGGCGGCTTCCGCGTTCAGGATGGCCGCGTCGTATTCGGTCTCGATGAGGAACAGACGCGGCACCTCCGCGATGTCACGCTCGTAGAGTTCCCGCAACGTCCTGATCTCTTCGTCGAGCGCGGCGAGGCGGTCCTTGAGCAGCCCGATCACCTCATCCGGGGCAAGCGCCGCCATTACCGATAGGCCGGCCCGGAACTGCGGGAACTCCGTGTGCGGAACGCTGAGCAGCTCCCGTGTCCAGTCGACGAGCTCCTCCCGGCCCGCCTCCGTGATCCGATAGACGGTCCGCTCCGGGCGGCGACCCTCGCGAACGCTCTCGACCTCCTCGATCAGCCCATGCCTGGCCATGTTTCCCACGACGGTGTAGAGCGATCCCCACTTGATGCCCATGTCGCGTTCTTTGTTCCAGCCGCGCAGGGCCGCGGCCATCTCATAGGGATGCATGGGCCGGTGCGCGACCGCCGAAAGGATCGCCAACGCCAGCAGGTTCGCCACCTTGCGTCGCTTCGCCATCATCGATCACCTCGCATCCGCTTACTCGTATACGAATATACGTCGACGAGTAAAGCCTGGCAATGCTCATCTTCCATGCGCGCCTACTTCGTGTGTGACATGCACGCCCCCGGCGTCGAGGTCAGGCCGCTCCGGCAGATCACCGGGGAGGCCGAGTTCAACGAGGTCTTCCTGACGGGCGTACGGCTCGGCGATTCTTTACGGCTGGGCGAGATCGGTGACGGCCGGCGGGTCGTCCAGACCGCGCTCATGAACGAGCGGGTGGCCATCGGCGGCGCGCCGGTCCGCCGGGGCGGCGGCCGAGATCGCGTTCGGCAGCCCCGGCGTCCACCGGGACGCCCTGGCGGTCCTCGCCGACCTGTCCGGCCCCGCCTGACCGCACGTTGATGCGCTGACCTCCGGCTCCGTGCCGGGGGTCAGCGTGCTTTCACGCCATAGAGCAGGGTGTCGATGATCCGGGCGGCGAGCGTGTCGGGATCGGGCTCGGCGGAGTCCTCGGAAGTGGGGTCACACGTCTCGTTGAGCAGGGCCAGATAGACCCGGCGGGTCCAGAGAAGGTCGGTGCCGGGGGGAAGGATCCCGGCCTCCCGTGCGCGCAGGAACACCGCGTCGCACGTCTCCATGAGCGCGGCCTCGATGCCCGCGGCCTCCTCGTTGAGCGGGTTGACGTGGTTGAGGGCGAACCGCCAGCGGGACTTGATCTGGAGCACGTTCGTGGTGGCCTGGTGCATCGCGACCAGCGGGGGAGCGGTGTGCGGCCTGGCCGCTTCGACGGCCGCGCCGATCTCCCGCCAGGCAGAGGTCGTCATGATCTCGACGAGGGCCTCGCGGCTGGCGAACCGCCGGTGAATGGTGGTTCTGGCCACCCCTGCGGCCTCCGCGATCTGCTCCATCGTCGCGCCCGGATTCTCGCTGAGGAGCTGTTCGGCCGCTTCCATGATCGCCCGAATGCTGCGCTCGGCGTCCGCTCGCAGCGGGCGGCCCTTCGTGTCCATGGCCAGATGTTACATCAATGATCTCTCTCAGAAGATTAGTGGTACTTGCCCGTTGCAGTTAATGAACCAAGTGATACTTTCAAGGAGCGTAAAGGGAAGCGACAGAGGAGATAACGATGAGTAAGACCGCCCTGGTGACCGGTGCCTCCTCGGGCATCGGCGTGGAGTTCGCCCGTCAGCTCGCGGCCCGCGGGGACGACCTCGTGCTGGTCGCCCGCTCGGTCGACAAGCTGGAGAAACTGGCCGCCGAGCTGCGGAGTTCGTACGGCGTGCGGGCCGAGGTGATCGGCCAGGACCTCACGGCGCCGGACGCCGCGTCGCGGGTGGCGGAGGAGGTGGCCGCCCGGGGGATGACCGTCGACCTGCTCGTCAACAACGCCGGGTTCGGCACGGCGGGCCGGTTCGCCGAGATCCCCGCCGAGCGGGACCGGGACCAGTTGATGGTCAACGTCGTGTCCCTGGTGGGTCTGACGCACGCGTTCATCCCGGGCATGGTCGCGCGCGGTGAGGGCGCGGTCGTCAATGTGGGATCCACCGCGGGGTTCCAGCCCACGCCCTACTTCGCGACCTACAGCGGGTCCAAGGTGTTCGTGCTCAACTTCAGCCTCGCCCTGTGGAGTGAGCTCCGGGGCAAGGGGGTGAAGGTGCTGGCGCTCTGCCCGGGGCCGGTCCAGACGGGGTTCTTCGACGTGGTCGGCACGGACAAGGCGATGATCGGAGTGCAGGAGAAGACACCGGAGGCGGTCGTCAGGACCGCTCTGCGCGCGCTCGATCGTGATCGGGGTTACGTGATCCCCGGGCTGGGCAACTCCGTCTCGTCCCGGTTCATGTCAAAGCTGCCGCGCAGGCTCGTCGCCCTGGTCGGGCGGAAGGTCACTCGGGGCGTGCTGGCCGATCCGGTCGCAGCTCCGGTCGCAGCGAGGTGAGCAGCAGGTCGGCGAAGTGCGCCCCCAGTTCGGCGCCGGAGAGCGCGCCCTCCGTGCTGTACCAGGTGCCCAGGTGGTGGACGGAGCCGAAGAAGAAGTCGACGACGATGTCGGCGGGGGTGTCGGACCTGAAGGTGCCCTCGCGCTGGCCCTCGGTGACCAGGTCGCGGAAGCGCTCGTGGTAGCGGCGGCGCTCGGCGCGGACGCTCTTGCGGGTGTCGGGCGCGAGCAGGTGCATCGAGCGGAAAAAGATCTTCGAGTCGTCCAGGTTGGCCACGGTGGTCGTCACGACATCGGAGGCGGCGGCGTAGAGGCGCTCGGCCACCGGTCCCGGGCTGTCGGCGAAGTGGGTGAGGCGCTCCATCTGCATGCGCAGCACGCGCCCGTAGATTTCGTGGAGCAGGTCGTCTTTTGAATCGAAATAATGGTACATCGCGCCCTTGGTGACGCCGGCTGCCGCGACGACTTCCTGCACCGACGTGCTTTCAAAACCTTGTTCGGCGAACAGGCGAGTGGCCTCGCTGAGCAGGCGCTGCCGTACCGGCTCCTGGTCCTGAGTCATCCGTGTCCCCCATTGTGTGGTTCAGCAAGCATACCGACTGGTCGGTTGAACTGCTGATGAGGTAGCTGAGATGTGTTACTTGCATCACCTTCGGATGCCTGGAGCCCCTACTTGGGTATTCCATAGTCGGAGGATCTTCAGCGTGGCAGATCCGCACCCCTTTCCATCCACCATTCGAGCCTTCAGGGGGTTCGCTTTGCCAGGCGGATCTATCTACGTGCCTCCAGACGACCAGGTCCATGGTCTGTCGCCTCAGGTTATGTACGAGCAGTTCTGGCTCAAAGAAGCCGACCAGCGAAGGAAGATGGCCGGGGTCAAGGCCGCGGTCGGCCTGGCGGTGGGTGTCGCGTTGGCCTACCGGTTCGATCTCTCCCCTCCGGTGGTCGGACTCCTGCTCGGCGTGCTGGTCGGCGCCGGCGACCTGTTCTGGAACTGGTGGTCGCACGACGCCACGGCGGTCTGGCGTGGAAAGCGCCGGGGTGAGGTCATCACCGGCAAGCTGCTCCGCCGCAAGCTCCGCAAGCACGGCTACCAGATTCTCGAAGGCCGCGCGGTCCCGGGAAAGGCCTCGATCGACCACCTCGTCATCGGTCCCGGTGGCGTCTGGGTGGTCGACAACGAGGCGTGGCATCCCGAGACCGAGATCGCCCGGTATGGTGAACGGCTGTTCCTCGGGGAGAAGTACGGGACGAAGGTGGCCCAGGCGCTCGTCGAGGTCGCCGAGTCGCTGGCCGAGGTGCTGTCCCGTGAGTCGGGCATTGCCATCACGATCGAGCCGCTGCTCGCCGTGCACGGCGGGATCATCAGGCGGTCGGTCACCGCGGAGGGCCTCACCCTGCTCAAGCCGCGGCTGGTCGCGCGCTGGATCCTGAACGGGCCGCGTGCGGAGTTCGACGAGTCCCAGGTGGAGGTGCTCACCCGGACCGCCGCGCGGGTGCTGCGCCGGATGAGCTGATCCGTACGGGTGCCGGTGCTTCGCGGTTACGGGTTGTCTTCCGGCCGCGAAGTACGCATCCGGGCGTCGAGTCCACCATCCTGTCGTCTGCCGCCGGAATGGGGCACATCCATCCACGCGCTGTCATCCTCCGCCGAAATGAGGCACGTCCAGCCCGCGGCCGAGGCCCGGGGCATCGACACCGGCAGGCTGAGCGTCACCAGGGCCGTCGCGGGATAGACGATCGACTCTCCCTGGCCAGATGCGTGACGTCCTGCTGTGCGATAAATATATTGCGTGAGATGCGCGGACTATTGCAAAATCTAGTTCCAAAGATCCTGTGATCTATGGGTAACGAGACTTGTCGTACCGCGAATCCGAGGTGTCCATGGCAGGCGACGACGGCGCGACACCGCTGATCCAGGCGAAGGGGCTCGGAAAGACGTACCCGCCCAGAGACAGGCGGGGCACCGGGTTCCGGGCCGTGGCGGGGATCGACTTCCACGTCAACCGGGGGGAGGCCTTCGGGTTTCTCGGCCCCAACGGGGCGGGCAAGTCCTCGACGATGCGCATGCTCGGCTGCGTCTCCCCGGCCACCGAGGGAACCCTGCGGATCCTCGGCATGGACCCCGCGCGCGACGGCCGGAAGATCCGGGCGCGCCTGGGAGTGGTCCCGCAGGACGACGTGCTGGACCCCGATCTCACCGTGCGCGAGAACCTGACGATGTACGGCCTCTACTTCGGGCTGCCGCGCCGGGTGATCAGGGAGCGCACGGAGCGCCTGCTGGAGTTCGCGCAGCTGGAGGAGAAGGCGGGCGAGACCCTGGGAGCGCTGTCCGGCGGCATGCGGCGGCGGCTGACGATCGCCCGCTCCCTGATCAACGAGCCGGACATCCTCCTGCTCGACGAGCCGACCACCGGGCTCGACCCGCAGGCCAGGCACGTGCTGTGGGACCGGCTGTTCAGGCTGAAGCAGCAGGGGGTGACGCTGCTGCTCACCACCCACTACATGGACGAGGCCGAGCAGCTGTGCGACCGCCTGGTGGTGATGGACAAGGGGCTCATCGCGGACGAGGGATCACCCCAGGAGCTCATCAAGCGGCACTCGACCCGCGAGGTCCTGGAGCTGAGGTTCCGGATCGACGAGCACGAGCAGGCCGCGGAGAAGCTCCACGACCTGGTCCGCCCCGCCGAGGGGGAGCGGGTGGAGGTCCTGCCCGACCGGGTGCTGGTCTACACGCACGACGGCGAGATGACGCTGGCCGCCGTCACCGCCGCGCGGATGACCCCGATCACCGCCCTCGTGCGGAGATCGACGCTGGAGGACGTGTTCCTGCGCCTGTCCGGCCGGACCCTGACGGACTGAGGCGGACCCATGCCCATGTTCCTTCGAGAGTTCTCCTCGTGGATGCTCCGCTACCGCCGCACCTGGAAGGGCACCATCGTCATCAGCGTGGCGAACCCGCTGCTCTTCCTGATCGCCATCGGCGCCGGGCTCGGACAGCTGGTGGACCCCTCGTCACTCGGTGGCCTGACCTACCTGGAGTTCTTCGCCCCCGGGATAATCGCCGCCGCGGCGATGCAGAACGCCTACATCGAGGGGGCGTTCGCGGTCCACGGCTCCCTGCGCCGGGGCCAGGGCTACGCGGTGGCCGCCGCGACGCCGCTGGAACCCCGCGACATCATGGCCGGGCACATGCTGTTCATGGCGTTCAGGATCGGAACGAGCGCGCTGGCCTTCGCCGTGGTGATGATGGCCCTCGGCGCCACCCGGTCACCGTGGGCGGTGCTCACCGTGCCCGCGGCCCTGCTGACCGGCATGGCCTTCGCGGCCCCGCTGGCGGCGTGGACGGTGACCGTCGACAAGTTCGACACCCTCAACAAGGTGTTCCGGTTCGTGCTGATGCCGATGTACCTGTTCTCCGGAACCTTCTTCAGCATCGAGACGCTTCCCGACTGGCTGCGCCCGCTGGCGTACGTCCTGCCGCTGTGGCACGGCGTCGACCTGTGCCGCACCCTGAGCCTGGGCACCGCCACCCTGCTCACCTCCGCGATCCACGTCGGCTACCTGGGGGCGCTCACGGCGGCGGGCGTCGCGGCGGCCCTGGTCACCTACCGGCGCCACATCCACGTCTGAGGGGGCGACATGCCGGAGAGCCTGAAGAACAGAGCGCCGGACACCGCTGTGCCGGCCGTCGTCCCCCGCTGGGGCGGCGCGCACTTCCTGGTGTTCCGCAACCTCCGGGTCCACGCGGGAGGCAACCCGTGGACCATGGCGCTGTACTCGATCTTCGAGCCCATCCTGTACCTGCTGGCCATAGGCGTCGGCATCGGGCAACTCGTCGGGGACGTCGAGGGGGTGAAGGTCACCTACGCCGCGTTCGTCGCGCCCGGCCTGCTCGCCACGGCGGTCATGAACAGCGCCCTGCACGAGACGATGGAGGGCGCCTTCGTCAAGTTCACCCACGACAGGTTCTACCAGTCGATCCTCTTCACCCCCGTGTCCCTCACCGGGATCGTCGTCGGTGAGGTGGCGTGGGCGGTGCTGCGAGGCTTCGTCACCGCGCTGGGGTTCCTCCTCGTGATCACGGTGTTCGGGCTGGTCTCCTGGTCGAACGCCCTGGTCGCCGCGGCCGGGACCCTGCTCGTCGCCTTCGCCTTCGGGGCCGCCGGGCTGGCGGTGACGACGCGCATCAGGGCGTGGTCCGACTTCCAGTACGTACAGCTGGTGATGCTGCCGATGTTCCTGTTCGCGACGACCTTCTACCCGGTCACCGTCTACCCCGGGCCGGTGCAGGTCGCGGTGGAGCTGCTGCCTCTCTACCACGCCATCCAGCTGCTCCGGGGGTGCGCCCTCGGCCAGATCGATTCCGGCATGATCGTGAGCGTGGTCTATCTCCTGGTCGTGGGGGCGCTGGGCCTCGTCGTGGCCCGCAGGCAGTGGGCGCGCGTCATGCTGCACTGAAAATCGCCCGAAACCCGTTGGCCGCTCCCGCATGCGCCGCTCAGCCGGTGCGGCCGAACCCGGAGACGGGGGTTGCGTAGGCTTCGCGGGCGTCGAGCAACTCTTCCCAGTGCTTCTCCGCCCAGGCGCACGCGACCGCCATCGGTCCCAGCAGGCTGCGCCCAAGCGGGGTCAGCTCGTACTCGACCCGCTGCACGGCCTCGTCGTAGGCGGTACGTGAGACGAGGCCGTCCCGTTCGAGCCCCCGGAGCGATTGCGTGAGCACCTTCGCGGTGATGCCGCGCAGGGGAATCCGCAGTTCGGAGAACCGCCGCGGGCCGTGCTCGAGGCAGCGGATGATCATCCCCGCCCACTTGTCGCCGAACCGGATCGGTGAGAGCGCGGACGGGCAGAGCTCGTCGAACATGTCGGGGGCCAGCGGTTCGCTCATGGGCGCCACGATAGTCCGGTATCCCCTTGGTAACCACTGCCCCGGATAGCGTCCGGGCCAAGCGGCTGGAGCCCATGCCCAGCCCTGGTGAGAGGGGTGATCCGATGAGCAAGATCGTGGTCTTCGGGGCCGGTGGCCGCGCCGGACGCGCGGCCGTGGCCGAGGCACGCGGGCGCGGCCACCACGTCACCGCCGTCGTCCGTGACCCGGCCAAGTACGGCGACCTCGGGGACGAGGGTGTACGGGTTGTTCCGGGCGACGTCACTGACCCGTCCGCCATCACCGTGATCGCCGCCGGTCACGACGCCGCGATCAGCGCCGTGTACGACCCGGGCGCCGATCAGCATGACTTCTTCGTCGGCGCGGCACAGGCCCTGGCCGATGGTCTGGGGCAGGCCGGGGTGGGGCGGTTGGTGGTGGTCGGGCTGGCCTCCATCCTGGAGACCTCCTCCGGGGTGAAGCTGATGGACACTCCCGGCTACCCCCAGGAGTATCGATCGTTCTATCTGGGACACGCGGCGGGGACGGACGCGTTGCGTGCGGCGGCCACCACACTCGACTGGCTGGTCATCAGTCCGGCCGGCGACTTCGACCACGGTGGTGCACGCAGTGCCCGGTACCGGACCGCCCGGGCGGACGCGGCCAGCCGCATCTCCTACGCCGACTTCGCGATCGCGATGCTCGACGAGATCGAGGCCCCGAGGCACCACCGCACGCATCTCGGCGTTGAGGAGGGGTGATGGACGGCCGCGCCGGCGAGGACGTTCACGACAGTCCGAACGACTGGGTCGCCCGGCACATCCGCAGCTTTCTCGCAACCGGTGGCCAGGCGCGTCCGGGCATGAACGACCTGCTGCTGACGACCCGCGGCCGGAAGTCGGGCACGTTGCGCCGCACGGCACTCGTCTACGGGCGGGACGGTGATCGCTTCGTGCTGGCCGCGTCCAACGGCGGTGCGCCGAACCACCCGGCCTGGTACCTCAATCTGCTGGACGACTCCGAGGTCACGATGCAGGTCGGCACGGAGACGTTCACCGGGCGGGCCCGTACCGCCACGGCGGAGGAGAAGCCGCGGCTCTGGCTGCTGATGATCTCGATCATGCCTTCCTACGCGGACTACCAGCGGCAGACCGGCAGGGACATCCCCGTGGTGATCGTGGAGCGGGTGTAGTGGCCGCCCTGCGGTTTGCCCGGGACCTGGGCCGACCGTCCTAAGCGATCACCTTGAATCGAGGCATCCGGTCGGCGGGTATCGCTCCGTTCCTTTCACCTCACCCGATCGGGGTTTTCCGCGCCCCGCAACGGTGCGGGCCGGCCCCGTAAGAGAAGCCCTTGAGCGGTGCGGACCGGCCGGCCCGCACCGTCGGGATCGTCAGGCGAGCTCCTCGATGAAGGCCGCCAGCTGGGCGACATTTCGGCATTCGTGCATCGGGACGATCCCGCCGTAGGCGGTCGCCAGCGAGTCGCCGGTGTCCCACTGGGCGGTCGGTTCCGGGTTCAGCCAGTAGGCGTGCCGGGCGCCGGCGCTCAAGCGCCTCAGCGTCTCCAGCGCGGGCGGCTGGTAGTTGGACCGGGCGTCGCCCAGGATCAGCAGTGAGGTCTTGGGCCCGATGGCGTCGCCGTACCGCTCGGCGAACTCCTCCAGCGCGTGGCCGTAGTTGGTGCGGCCGAACCGCACCATGTCGGCCTCCTGGGTCAGCCGCGTCATCGCCTCCACCACGTCGGCGCCGGGGACGAAGAACCGGGTGATCTCATCCACGGTGTCCACGAACCCGAACGCCCGGACCTTGGTGAACTGCTCGCGCAGCGCGTAGGTCAGCAGCAGCGTGAAATGGGCGAAGGAGGCGACCGAGTCGCTGGTGTCACAGAGGACGACCAGTTCGGGCTTGTGCGGGCGGCGCGGCTTGTTGAAGGTGTTCAGCGGCACCCCGCCGCTGGACAGTGAGGCCCGCACGGTCCGGCGGAAGTCCAGGCGGCCGCGGTGGCCGAGCCGGTGCTTGACGGTCAGCCGGGCGGCCAGGCGGCGGGCGAGCGGGTGGACCTCCCTGCGCAGCCTGGCCAGGTCGGCCTTGGTGATCCGCAGGAAGTCGAGCTGCTCCAGCGGCGGCCGTACGGCGGAGCGGGCGATCCGCTCGATCCCGGAGTCCTCGGCGATCCGGCGGCGTACGTCGGTGGAGACGGCGTCCTCGAACCGCCTGGTGTTCTCGTTGATCCGCTGCCGGGCGACCTTCTCGGCCAGCCCGCCGCGCTCCTGGCCGGTCAGGACCTCGGCGAGCAGCCGTGCCATGAGCGTCTCGGGGGAGAGCGCCCGCATCACCGAGTAGGAGAACCAGTTCTGCCTGCCGGGGCCCGCGGGCTGGCGGCCGAAGCGCTCCACCATCGCCCGGGCGAACTCGTTCATCCCCTCGGCGCCCAGCAGCAGCCGGGCCAGCCGGTCCCGCAGCTCGGGAAGCGGGGCGGCCTCCAGATCCAGGTCGGGGGCGTGCGAAGCGCCCTCCTGGTGGGGGTCGTACAGGCCGCTGGTCGAGGCGGGGAACCACAGGTCGAAGAGCACGTCGAAGCCCGGCCGGTGCGAGGGCCGCTTGACCAGGGTCGAGGCATAGGCGGCGCGCAGCGAGTCCCGCTCGCTCAGGTCGATCACCTGCAGGGCCCTGGCGGCGTCCAGCCCCTCGGCCAGCGACACCGGCAGCCCGGCCTCGCGCAACGCGTGCACGAAGCCGATATGACGGTCGAGCAGGCTCATGTCCCGGCCCCCACGCCGCTCACCCGTCCGGTCCCGCGGTCGGTCCGGCCGTTGGAAGATCCGATCACGCGTCTTGCCCGGCCGTTCGCGGGTCCGGCTCCGTGATCCGTTCCGCGTTTCAAGGGGCCGGTCCCATGTCTGGTCGCGCCGTTCACAGGGCCAGCTCCTTGCGCGCCCGGGTCTGGTCGGAGGCGTGCTTGAGCACCACCCCGAGGGTGGCGCCGATCGTCGCCTCGTCCAGCTCGGTCCGTCCCAGGGCGAGCAGGGTGTTGGCCCAGTCGATCGTCTCGGCGATCGAGGGGGCCTTCTTCAGCTCCAGAGTGCGCATCGTGGCGACCGTACGCGCCAGCTGCTCGGCCAGGCCCGCCTCGATCGTCGGCACCTGGGCCAGCACGATGTCGCGCTCGCGCTCCGGCGTCGGATACTCCAGGTGCAGGTAGAGGCAGCGCCGCTTGAGCGCCTCGGAGAGCTCGCGGGTGGCGTTCGAGGTCAGCACCACGTACGGCCTGCGCACGGCGGAGATCGTGCCGAGCTCGGGGATCGTGACCTGGTAGTCGGAGAGGATCTCCAGCAGGAGCCCCTCCACTTCGACGTCGGCCTTGTCGATCTCGTCGATCAGCAGGACCGTCGGGATCTCGGAGCGGATCGCCCGCAGGAGGGGCCGTTCGAGCAGGAACTCCTCGGTGAAGATGTCATCGTGAGTGGCGTCCCAGTCTCGGTCCGATCCGGCCTGGATGCGCAGAAGCTGCTTCTTGTAGTTCCACTCGTACAGCGCCCTGGCCTCGTCCAGCCCCTCGTAGCACTGCAGCCGGACGAGCTGGGCCCCGGTCGCCGCCGCCACGGCCTTGGCGAGCTGGGTCTTTCCCACTCCCGCCGGACCCTCGGCGAGCAGTGGCTTGCCGAGCGCTCCGGCCAGGAAGACCGAGGTCGCTATGGAGGCGTCGGAGAGGTAGTCGACGGCGCTGAGCCGCTCCCGGACGTCTGCGGGCGAGGCGAACCACATGTGTGCTCCCAGTACAGGACCGAATGTTGTTCTAGCTTAACCGCTGATCGTCGATGATTTCGAAGCCCTGCCCGATGTGCGCTATCCTTCGAGGGCTTCAAGCGCCGCTAGCTCAGTTGGTTAGAGCAGCTGACTCTTAATCAGCGGGTCCGGGGTTCGAGTCCCTGGCGGCGCACCACGGTTCATACCGATGACCTGGGCATTCTCGTTCACGACGAGGGTGCCCACGGTTGTTTCCGGCCCGATGTATTCGTTGCGGGCTCTCTGACCGTGACCGAGGACTCCATGCGATCGTCGATCGCCCTGAGCGGTCACGCGGTGTGGCGGTCACCGGAGTCGGGGGCCGACCGGGTGCTGCGACGGTTGAGAGAGCGCACCCGGTGCCCGTCATGGTTCCAGGCTTTCCTCGTCGTGATTTCAGGCCCTCATGGGCTGAACCGAGCGCTTGGGCGCAACCGGGTTCGGCTCGCCCCCGAACCGTGCGCGGGGCCCGGGGCGGCCTCGTTCGAAGGCCCTGGCTTGGGCGATACGGGCTGGACCACGCAACGAGTGCGCCCGCGCCCGCGCCTGCGCCGCTCGGTGCAGGCGCAGGATGAAAGCATCTCAAACATCTCATTCAAAACATATGCCGCCTAAATGAAAGATCGCACAATGGGGCATATTTATTTACATGAAATGAATTGAAGAAGGTTTTTGGATTTATGTTGTTAATTTAATCCTCGTTGGCCGGGGTGGCGTATTCAATGGCGTCTGTCGGGGTATCTCTCGGTGCGATTGTTTGGGCGCTACGGATGCCTACTTCTTCGGAATCGCAACGATGCGGATGAAAATGAAATTAAGCAGTAACGGGCGAATTAAAGCCCCGACCCTCGTGGGGCAGCACTACCCGGCCTGGAGTGTCGCGGCGACAATAGCTGGAGCTTTTCTCGCAGTGGCATGTCAGGTGCCGGCGAACGCCGATTCCAAAACGACAGAAACCTTCTACGCTAATTCTCTGGTCGGTGATGGCAGGACGATTCTGATCCCCGGCCTCACTGTCGCCCCGCGAAATATGTACACCCATGTCAAGGTCGACGGCTGGAAAGGGCGGGGAAAATCCTGCGAATACCTGCCCAGCCCGCCGAGGCCGATAGACGATCCGAGCTCGCAGGCCTCGACGGAAGCAAGCCTGGTCGTGACGTCGGTCCCTTCGTGCCAGATGGGTCCAGCAGGTCAGACGGGCCCAGCGGGTCCGACGGGCCCGGCCGGACCGCGGGGACCCGCGGGCCCACAAGGTGTGAGCGGGGTGAGCGGTGCCGATGGTCCTGAAGGAGAGGCAGGTCCGACCGGGCCCGCAGGTCCTACGGGCCCGGTCGGACCGCGGGGCCCGGCAGGTACGGTCGGTCCTCGCGGTACCAGCGGTGCCGACGGCCCGGAAGGAGCACCGGGTCCGACCGGCCCCGAAGGCCCGGCCGGCCCGCAGGGGCTCTCGGGTGCTGACGGTGCGGACGGTGCGGTAGGCCCGCAGGGTCCGGCGGGTGCCGACGGCACTGACGGTGCGGTAGGTCCGGCGGGTGCCGACGGCGCGGTGGGTCCGGTAGGTCCGCAGGGTCCCGCAGGTGCTGATGGCGCGGTGGGTCCGGCAGGTCCACAGGGTCCCGCGGGCGCCGACGGTGCGGTAGGTCCGCAGGGTCCCGCGGGCGCGGACGGTCCGACAGGTCCGGTGGGCACAGAAGGTCCCGCGGGTGCCGATGGCGCTGACGGTGCGGTAGGTCCGCAGGGTCCCGCGGGTGCCGACGGCGCTGACGGCCCGGTAGGCCCGGTGGGTCCGGCTGGCGCTGATGGCGCGGTAGGTCCGGCAGGTCCCGCGGGTGCCGATGGCGCTGACGGTCCGATAGGTCCGGTAGGCCCGCAGGGTCCCGCAGGTGCCGACGGCGCTGATGGCGCGGTGGGTCCGGCGGGTGCCGACGGTGCTGATGGCGCGGTGGGCCCGGTGGGCCCGGTGGGTCCGGTGGGCGCTGACGGCGCGGTGGGTCCGGCGGGTGCCGACGGTGCTGATGGCGCGGTGGGGCCGGAAGGCCCGACAGGTCCGGCGGGTGCTGATGGCGTGGCAGGTCTGCAGGGTCCGGCGGGTGCCGATGGCGCTGATGGCGCGGTAGGTCCAGTCGGTCCGCAGGGCCCGGAAGGTCCCGCAGGCGCTGATGGCGCTGACGGCGCGGATGGCATGGACGGTGCAGTAGGCCCGACAGGTCCGGCGGGCGCTGATGGCGCGGTAGGGCCAGTGGGCCCGGCGGGCGCTGATGGTGCGGACGGTGCGGCGGGCCCGGTGGGTCCGGTCGGTCCGCAGGGTCTCGCAGGCGCTGATGGCGTGGAGGGTGCGGTAGGTCCGGCGGGCCCGGAAGGTCCGGCGGGCGCTGATGGCGCAGTGGGCCCGGCAGGTCCACAGGGTCCCGCAGGCGCCGACGGCGCTGATGGCATGGACGGTCCGGTGGGTCCGGCGGGTGCCGACGGTGCGGTTGGTCCGCAGGGTCCCGCAGGCACGGACGGTGCGACAGGTCCGGTGGGGCCAGAAGGCCCCGCGGGCGCTGACGGTGCGGTAGGCCCGGTCGGTCCGCAGGGTCCGGCGGGTGCCGACGGCGCGGTGGGCCCAGTGGGCCCGGTGGGCGCTGATGGCGCGGTGGGCCCGGTTGGTCCCGCAGGTGCCGACGGTGCTGATGGCGCGATAGGTCCGGCAGGTCCGGTGGGCCCAGAAGGTCCGGCGGGTGTTGATGGCGCGGACGGCGCAGTAGGTCCGGCGGGCCCACAGGGTCCGGCCGGTGCCGACGGTGCCGACGGCGCGGTGGGCCCGGCAGGTCCGGTTGGCCCGGTGGGCCCAGAAGGTCCCGCAGGTGCTGATGGCGCGGTGGGCCCGATGGGTCCGGCGGGCGCTGATGGTGCGGTAGGTCCGCAAGGTCCGCAAGGTCCGACAGGTGCCGACGGCGCGGACGGCGCGGTGGGTCCGGTCGGTCCACAGGGTCCCGCAGGCGCTGACGGCGCTGACGGCACTGACGGTGCGGTAGGTCCGGCGGGTGTTGATGGCGCGGACGGTGCGACAGGTCCGGCAGGTCCGGCAGGTCCGGTGGGTCCGGTAGGCCCAGAAGGCCCCGCGGGCGCTGATGGTGCGGTAGGTCCGCAGGGTCCCGCAGGCGTTGACGGCGCGGTGGGCCCGGTAGGTCCGGTGGGTCCGGCCGGTGCCGACGGCGTTGATGGCGTGGACGGTGCGGTGGGTCCGGCGGGCCCGGTGGGTCCGGCGGGTGCCGATGGTGCGGTGGGTCCGCAAGGTCCTGTAGGCCCTACAGGACCACAAGGGCCTACAGGTCCTATCGGGCTGACCGGTTCTATAGGGCTTAGAGGTCTTATCGGGCTGACCGGTCCTGTGGGACCTGTTGGCGAGAATGGCGCCGAGGGTCCCGCAGGGCCACAAGGTCCTGCGGGAGCCAATGGCGCCGAGGGGCCGGCGGGCCCGGTGGGCCCGGTGGGGCCGCAAGGACCGACCGGTCCTGCCGGAGTGGACGGCGCCGAGGGGCCGACAGGCGCCCCTGGAGCCGACGGCGCCGATGGGCAGGCAGGTCCTCAGGGTCCTGCTGGGGCGAATGGCGCCGACGGCCCGGCGGGTCCGGTGGGCCCGGCGGGGTCCACCGGACCGGCGGGTCCCGCGGGTGAACAGGGTCCCGTGGGTCCGGCCGGTCCGGCCGGACCCATCGGTCTGACCGGTCCTGCGGGTCCGACCGGCGCGGCCGGTCTGGCCGGGCCCACCGGTCTGACGGGCCCTGCGGGTCCGACGGGCGCGACGGGCGCGACGGGCACGACCGGTTCGCGTGGTGCCACCGGTCCGACGGGCCCCGCGGGTCCGACGGGTCCGACGGGTCCGACAGGTCAGCAAGGTCCTACGGGCCCGATCGGGCAGACAGGGCCCGCGGGTGCGACCGGTTCGCGTGGTCCCACCGGCCTGACCGGAGCCACGGGTCCGACAGGACCGCAGGGTCTCACGGGTGCGCAGGGCCCTACGGGCCCGAGTGCGAGCATCGCCTCCTCGAAGGAGAACGGAACGGAGTTCACCGCGTTTGCCTCGGGTGCCGGGGCGACGTTGGTCAGGGATCCGCGAACGGTCGCTCCGTGGCACAGCGTCTCAACGCTGACGGGTTATCCCGGCAACGCGATCGGGGTCGCCCTGAATGAGGATCTCACCAACCTCAACGTCACCGTGCTGAGTTCAACCGGGACGATTGCCCGGACGAGTTGTCTGGTGCAGCCCACTCCGGGAACGCTCCTGAATCCGGCGTGGCCGGCGAACTGCTCCGCTTTCAGCAATATAACCCCCCCGAACTGAGCCGACCGGGGGCATGAAAGGCAGGAAAAGAACGCGTGCCGTGTTCGGGATGACCCGGGCGCGGCACGCGTTCCGTCTGTGATGGAAACCCCGGATGGGCGCTCATCCCGTGGTCACCGAAGAACCGGTCGGGCTGTGCTCACGGAGAAGTCCGGCGAGCCGGTCGCCTCGAACGACCTCGGGGCCGAGGTCGGCGGGGGCGGGAGTACGCGAGGTGGTGGGGCGCGGTCACATGTGATCGCCGACGGCGGTGGCATCCCACCGGGCATGAATCTGACCGGTGGCGCCTCGCCCGGCTCCGGCATCCACCGCTGGACGGTCTGACAGGAGACCATGTCGCCGCGCTGAATTTGATGACTGCTTATCCGCTGGAAGGTACGCGGTGACATCCGCGAAGCCTTCCTGCTCGTCGTTCTTGAAATCCGCTGCCGACGGACATGTCTCACTCTCCGGCTGCGTTTTTCCGGGGTTCTTACCTCCGAACGAGACCACCCCATCGTCAAGGAAATGGAAAATTCCGGCAAACGGGCCAGTTGGGACTCCCGACCCAGCCGCCCATTGCAGGGGAAATCTCCCCCGAGGTCAAATTTATCGTGCTTCGTACTTTTTAGTGGCTTATGACGGGTATAGGGATTTAAGTCCGTTCCGTACGAAAGCCGGAAGGGGGCGTGGGTCATGATCCGACCCGCAGGCCTAGAACAACATCCCGATCTCATCGAGATGCGAGAGAGGTACGAGCGAGCGGGCTCCAGCACGGCAGCCCAGGGAATCGACGGACTCTCCCTCCTCGCAGGGCTATGGCTGGCTATCTCTCCATGGGTAGTCGGCTTCAACGGTCTGTCCAGGATTTCCGTGAGCAACCTGGTCACCGGCATCGCACTTGCCGCTCTGGCCATGGCGTTCGCGGCAGCCTTCGGCCGAACCTACGGGCTGAGCTGGATCGCAGCGATCATCGGAATCTGGACCATCATCGTGCCGTGGGTCACGGGATCGGCGACGACGTCGACCATCTGGACCAACGTCGTCACCGGCGTCGTCATCTTCCTGCTCGGGATGGGAGCGGTGGCGGTGAGCGCCAGGAAGATGCCCAATATGGGCGGCAGGACCTCCCATATGTCGAATGACATGTCGGGCAGGACCTCCAACATGCCGGGCAGCAGTATGCCGGGCCATAACATGCCGGGCAGGCCCTGAACAGGCCTGAACAGGCAGACCCCGAACCGGTGCGACGCGGTGTGGCGGGCGAATGCTCGTCACGCCCGCCGGGCACCGGTGGCCTCTCGTCCCACCTGAGGTTGATCATCACGGCCCGGGGCCGTCGTCCCGGAAGAGAAGAAGCCGCCTGTCCGGCCGTTGCCGGGCGGGCGGCTGCTCAATTGGGGCCCGTACGGCTCCCGTACCGCTCCCGTACGGCTAGATCCGTACCTCTTCGGACTCGCGTCCGTGCACGATCAGGGCGTAGATGACGAGCACGTCGATGGCGATGGCGAGAAGCGACCACCATGGGTAGGCGGAGAAGAGCAGCATCTGCGTGATGGCGTTCACCATGGCGAGGATGACCGCCACGGCGCGGGCCCAGGTCTGCCCGGCGATCACCGCGAAGCCGGCGACGACCAGGAGGATGCCGAGAATCAGGTGGATCCAGCCCCAGGCGGACAGGTTGAAGAGCAGGGTGTTGTTCGGAGTCTCGAGGAAGAACGTGCTCCTGAGAATGGCGACCAGGCCGTAGATGATGTTGAACGCACCCGTCAAGATCATCATCAGGGCGGCGAACCAGACCCAGCCGATCCAGCCGGTGACCCTCGGGGCCCCCGTACTCGTGGTCCTCGTGTCCCTCATGCCGCGTGTCATGCCGGTTCCCTCGTTGCGCAGCATGCCGCTTTCGCCGTGCACCCTCTCGGTTCCCTCGTCGTGCAGCATGCCGGTCCCCTCGCCGGGTACCCTGCCGGTTCCATCTCCGGGCACCCTGCCGGTTCCCTCGTTGTGCACCATGCCGCCTCCTCCTTCATGATCGTGAGTCATTACCAGGAGTGATCGCCGCTGCGGGGGGAGGTCATGTCACCCGAAAAGGGTGAACTTCAGACGAAACCCTGCCGGGTGGCCTGGCTGATCGCCTCGCGACGGGTCGTGACCCCGAGCTTTCGGTACACCGAGCGCAGGTGGGTCTTGACGGTGTTGACCGACAGGAAGAGGTCATCGGCGATCTCCTTGTTGGTCATGTGCGACGGTAGAAAACGGAGTACGGCCAGCTCGCACTGGGTCAGGGCCGGCCCCTCGTCGCCGTTCGGATTCACGGCTCCGCGCTCGAAACGGCGGAGGATCTCGTTGCCGAACGGGACACGGGGACCGTTGGGCGGCACGAGAATCGTCAGGAGAGATCTGACCGATCGGCCGCCGTCGAGGAACACTCGCCGTGCCCGGTGCGGCTCCGCCAGCTCCAGGGCCTGATCCAGCAGCTCGGCGGCCGGCGACGTCGCTCCCAGGCGGCGGTGTGCGGCCGCGGCGACCAGCAGCGCGGCGATCCTGTCCAGCAGGCGCGTCTCGCCCGCCGTACCCCGCAGGCAGTCCTGCACGGCGGCGAGCGCGCTCACCGGGTCGTTCCGTATGAGGTGCAGCCGTCCCATGGCGACGGCGTCCGAGGCAGGCGGTGGAGAGCCGGCCTCTGCGGCTGTGAGGGTCAAGGCCGCGGGTTCCGAACCCGTGAGGGTCGGGGCTGTGGGATCCGGGTCGGGCAGAAGGCCGGGAAGGTCGGTCGCCGGAAGCCAGGCGATGTCGAGGAGGGCCACCGCCTGGATGAGCCGAGATGACAGCCGGCACCGCCTGTGGAGTTCTGCCAGGCATGATCGGGCGGCGGCGACGTCGCCCCCGGCGACCAGGGCTCGCGCGCGGATCAGCGTCGCGAGCGCGGAGACCGGCCCGTCTTCCGGAGGCCGCCTCCGTGGCCACGGCTCGATCCGATCCAGCAGCCGGTGGACGTCGGCCGGTTCGTCGCGTTCCATGTGCACCCAGGCGAGGGCGAGGTCGGCGATCGGGTGAGGTCGCAGCGGCCCGTCCGGCGACGGCGTGGGGCCGCGGAGCGTGCCGGCCGTCTCCTTCGCCCGTGCCAGGTCGCTCTGGAGCGCTCCGGCCGTTTCCTCCGCTCCCGTCAGGTCGCCCTGGATCGCGCCGACCAGCGCCGAACACGCCGTCGCGAAACAGGTCAGAGCGGGAAAGTCGCCGGCTTCGAGCTCCTTCACCGCGCGGCGCAGAGCCGTACCGGCCGAGACGAACTCGACGTTCCAGGAATGGGCGAGTCCCAACGCCAGCAGCAGGCAACCGGTCGCCCTGCGCTCGGCGGGCGCGTGCGGTGGTACGCCGCCGGTCCGGTGGAGCGCCCGCCGGGCGGCGGAGAGGCTCTCCGGGGTGCGGTCGCCGCTCATCCAGGCCCGGACGAGGTTCAGCGCGGCGATGATCCGTTCGATACGGGGCTCCACGGCCGCGGCAGCCGTCCCGGCCGACTCGATGTACGGCGCGGCCGCGTCGGGATCTCCGGCGACCAGCCGGGTCCAGGCGTGGGCGAGGGCCACCATCGGCGTGGCGGAGGTGAGCTCGGGCGGAAGGCGCATGAGGATCGCGGAGAGTTCGCCGTCCTCGGCTCCGAGGAGGACCCGCACGTCGTCCTCGGCCAGTATCTCGACGGCGTGCTCCCAGTCCTCTCCGGCGACCGCGGCCCGCAGGGCGTCCAGCGGCCTGCCGTTCGATCGATGCCGGCGCGCCGCCTCACCGAGAAGACGGGGCACGTCATCGGGGGACTCGCGTCCCAGCTCGGCCCGGAGGAATTCCCGGAAGAGCGGGTGGAAGCCGTACCCCGGCCGGTCGGCGTCGGGTGCCTCCACGAAGCAGTTCTCCCGGCTCAGCCGATCCAGGATCCGCGCCGCGTCGGCCGTTCCGGTGAGCGTGCCCGCCAGGTCGGCGCTGAGCGGGGAGGCGACGCTGGTGCGCAGCAGGAAACGGCGGATCTCGGGTTTCTGGCGGCTGAGCACCTCGTCGCGGAAGTAGTCGCCGACGATGCGGGTGCTCCCCGTGAAACCTCGCCCCTGCCGGTCCGTCTCGCACCGCTCCTTCAGCCACAGGCAGGCCAGACGCAGGCCGGTGCTCCATCCGCCGGTGCGTGCCACCAGCTCCGCCACCTGGTCCGTGCCGATCTGCAGGTCCGCCGTGCGGAAATACTCGGCCGCCTCGGACTCGGTCCAGGCGAGATCCCCGGCCCCGATCTCCGCGAGATCGCCGGAGACGCGCAGCCGGGCGAGCTGGAGGGCGGGCCGGTGGCGGCCCGACATGATGAGACGGAGCTGTGGTGGGGCGTGCCGGAGCAGGAGGTCGAGGCCGTGCAGGACCTCCGGCTGATCGAGCTCGTGGATGTCGTCCATCACGAGGACGATCGGCCGCTCCCTCCCGGAGAGCGCCTCGACGATCTCATCGACGAGATCCATCGGTGGAGTGCGGTCCGGCGAGGGGGTCCTCAGCGACGGCTGGACCTGTCCGAGTGCCGCGGCCAGGTGAGACCAGAATCTGTGCGGCTGGTTGTCCGCGGGGTCGACGGTGAGCCATGCGACGTCGTGAGCCCTGCCGCAGGTCATGCTCCACGACGCGCACGCGGTGGTCTTGCCGGAGCCCGCGGGAGCGCTGATCAAGGTGGCCCGGTGTTCGACGGCGTGATCGATCTTCTCCCGGACGCGAGACCGGGGCAGCACGGCCACGTGGAGACGTGGAGGCGCGAGCTTGCCGGCCAGCGGCGCGCAACCACCGCCTCCCGGCCGGGGACCAGATCCCCGCGCATCGGCCACAGCCGTCATGACGCCCCCGACCTCCCCGCCGAAACACGGACAGAATCCCTACTTGTCCGGCGGGCCGTACCAATCACCAAATCACTTCTGAATTACCGCTTTTCCCGGAATCAACGCAGGTCACTCCCGTTCGGGGCCGATCTTACGAATCCTCGACGTTCGGCCCTGACGGCTCCTCCGTCGCCTGGACCCGGACCGAGCTGCCCGCATCCTCGCGCCGGCGCCCCCGTGCGGCGGCGATCAGATCCACCGGCCACGGCCCCCGCCGGCCGTCGCCATCGGCCCGGGGCGCGTGCGCCGAGCGCGATTCGCTCCGTCCGGCTCGTGCAAGCGTGAACCGGACGGAGCGAACGGGCGCGGCGTCGACTCCGGCCATGGAGGCAGGCGCCGAGGTGAGGACTCAAGCCGACGGCAAACTGTCCCAAATGTAGTGATATGCCCTGAAATTCATTTGGGGAGTCAGGTAAGCGCGCTGCAAGCGGTGATCAAGCACCGGCCCCCACTCTGTGACGCATAAGAAACTCGAAAGGTTGTAAAAATGCCGAGAAATGCGTACGTCGTGGGCGCCGGGGCTGGACTCATCCTGCTGGTCGCCGGCGTGTACGGGCTGACCTCCCTGTCCACCATCTCCTGGGGAGTGCCGACCTTCATCGTCGGCATGTTCCTGGCGACCATGAGCTCGATCCTCCTTGCCACGAAGCTGGCCAACGGCTTTTTCGTCGCGAAGCTGACCAACGGCCTTCTTGCCACGAGGCCGGCCAACGGTCAGGGCCCGGCGACCGGCGTCCTCGGCCAGATGAAGAGCTTCATGGGAACCGGCAACCAGGACCTGATCGGCGCCGGCGTTCCGGAGCGAGCGCTGATCACCTCGATGCGAGACACGGGCACCACCGTGAACGACCAGGTGGTCGTCGTATTCGACCTGCAGGTCCAGCCCGCGGGCGGCCCGCCGTACGCGGTGAGTCACCGCCAGATCCTGCCGCGTCTCCTGATGGGCGCCGTGCTTCCCGGCAAGCTGGTCCAGGTCTGGTCCGACCCGGTCGACGCCCAGCGCCTCACCATCGACTGGTCCGCCCTCCCCGTTCAGCAGTCCTGAACCTCGCCGGGAACGTCAGTTCCAGTTGTCGATCTTGACGTCGTGGGGATCCGGGGCGCCCTTCCCGGTTTCGACCAGCGACTTCAGGCTCATCAGGAAGACCGCCCACTTAGTGCTGCAGTGGTGCATGAACTCCACCGGCTCCTTCCAGCCTTCGTGCTTGAAGAGAACGACGGTGTAGTCGTCGACCTGAGCGAGATCCCAGATCACGTGCGTGCCGATCCATTCTTCGGGTCCTTCGACCACCTCCCACAGCACGCGCTTGCCGGGGTGAAGCTCGAGGACCTTCATGTCGAATCCGCCGGCATCGAACCGGAACCGGAGCACGCCGCCGAGCCTGTCGCCCTCGCCCTGGGTTCTGGTCGTCCACCAGCCGGCAAGCCCCTCGACGGTGGTCAAGGCCGCGTAGACCTCGGCCACCGGTGATTTGATTCCGGTCCTGTGCAGAATGTCCACCATTTTCGATTCCTCTTTCCAGAGTTGCTTCTCGTCTGAGATCTGTGAGTTCACTGCGGTGTGTCGTGCTGGTCTCTGCCGCGCTGAATCGTCTCGGCGATCTGCCTGATGCGCCGGAGCCTGGCGTCCCACGTCGCTCCCACCGAGGACAGCTGAGCGATCGCGCGAGCGAGCTGCGCCTCGTCCACCCGGTACCTCCTCTCTCGCCCGGCGGGCGACGCGTGCACCAGGCCGACGCGGTCGAGCACGCCGAGATGTTTCGCGATGGCCTGCCGTGTCACGGGCAGCTGCTCGCTGAGGCTGGTGGCGGTGCCGTCGCCGTCCGCCAGGAGGAGGTCGAGCATCCGCCGACGGGTCGGGTCCCCGATCGCGGACCACAGGTCGTCGTCGACGGCGGTCATGAGGTCGACGTCAGCCGGGCGAGATACTCCCCGAGCCGGGGAATGAAGGTGTCCCAGCCGGAGACGTGTTCGCGGTACTGCTCCTCCAGCTTGGCGGCCTCCCAGCCCATCTCCCGGAATCCGGTCTCGGTGAGCCGGATCCTCGTGCCCGTGCCCGACGGGGTGAGCTCGAAGGTGATCAGCAGTGAGCTGGCGGAGTCGTCGACCTTGCCGTCGGGATGGCACCAGCGGAACGAGAACAATCGAGGCGGCTCGGCGTTCACCACGGCGATCGGGACGACCTCTGCCCGGTCGCCCCAGACCAGCTCACCGACGGCGCCGGGAGTCGCTTCGACGTCGGCGTCGTCGGTCCACCATTCCGAGATGTGCTCGGGGCGGCTGACGACCTCGAAGACCACCTCGGGTGAGGCGTCGACGTGGATCTCGCGTTCGATGCTGCCGTACTCCATGCTCTTCACCCTTTCCCAATCTGCAACCTTTGGTTGCATGTCAAGTTAGCGCGCGATCCGCAGTTATGCAACCATCGGTTGCGCATTGCGGGATGGGCTGGTTGCTGTCGAAGGTTCCGGTTCGGGCGATCGTTATCGTGTGGAGTGCCGCTGAACATCAAAGGAGCTCCACATGTCCGCCGTCCTCCGCCCTCGCGCCCTGTCCCGCGGTGACCTCGTCGCGGTCGCCGCGCCGTCCGGCCCGCTCGAAGCCGCCGACGAGCCGCTCCTCGCGCGTGGCGTGGCGATGCTGGAACGGATGGGGTTCCGCGTGCGCGTCGCGCCGCTGGTCGACACCGGACGGAGACGGTGGTGGGCCTCCGGTTCGCCCGCGGAGCAGGCCGAAGAGCTCAACACCCTGCTGCGGGATCCGGAGGTCCGGGCGATCGTCGCGCACACCGGTGGCCAGACGACCTTGGGTTACCTGGACCTTCTGGACCTGGACGCGATCCGGGCCGATCCCAAGCCCATCCTGGGCTACAGCGACATCTCGGTGCTGCACATGGCGCTGTACGCCCGCACCGGCCTGGTGGGGCTTCACTCCGACCTCGCCACCCACGGCTTCGGCGGCGACTGGTACACCCTGGCCGATGAGAGCCGCCGCACCCAGCTCGTCGACGTCTACACGCGCGTCCTGACCAAGGCCGAGGCGCCTGGGCCGCTCCCGGCCGCGTCCGCGTGGGAGTGCTGGCGGCCCGGCCGCGCTCAGGGGCCGCTCGTCGGCGGCCTCCTCAACCGGCTCATCCGGCTGCAGGCGACCCCCTTCGCGCTGCCTGCGGAGCGGTTCGACGGTGCCGTCCTGTTCTGGGAGGAGGTGAACCGCTCCATGGCGGCGATCTGGGGTGACCTCCACATTCTTCGGCTGTCCGGCGTGCTGGACCGGATCGACGCGATGGTCGTCGGGATCCCGAGCGACGTCACGCTCACCGGCGGGGGTCCCACTCCGCCGACGCTGCGCGACATCGTCCTCGATGTCGTCGGCGACCGCGAAATACCGATTCTCGGGCACGTCGACTTCGGCCACACCGCGCCGAACCTGCCGCTGCCTCTCGGTGTCCGCGCCGCCGTCGACGCCACCGCCCGGACCCTGTCCCTGGTCGAACCCGTCGTCGCCGAACGCTGACACCGGAGGACGCGTGATCCGCCTTCGTCGAACGCGTCGATCACGGTGCCCGGCCGGCGATCGCCGTCAGCACGCCCGGCCGACGTTTCCGTTCACGGCTTCTCCGGCATCCCGGGTGCCGGGATGCCGTTCGGGCGGGTGGGACGCCCGAAACGTACGGGGACGCCCGGTGAATAGAGCACGCTCACCGGCGGTCCGGCCGGTTCGGGCAGTCCTGCCGCCGCTATGAGGTCTTCGTCGCACTCGATGAGGTCGGCTCGGTGCAGGGGCCAGCGCGGGTGGGTGTTCGGCAGATACATCGGCCGCCCGAAAAAGGTGTTGTGCATGCCCCAGCGGGCGGTCAGGAAGTGTTCGAGCTCGGTGGGCTCCTCGATGCGCCCGCCGGTCCGTATGGCGATCCGGCTGTGCGCGCCGCGCGGCCCCGGCCAGCGCCGCGTGCCGGTGTAGGTGATGGTGTCGCCCCGGTGGCGGATGGCCATCCGGGACCACACGTACGGCAGCCGGAAGGCGGTCCGCGCGACGATCACCGGGATCAGGCGGGAGGCGTCGAGCGAACGGAAGACCACGCCGCGCCGCCCGTGGGCGTCCACCGAGTAGAGACGGACGTTGGTCTCGGGGAAGGTGCCCAGATAGGGGATGCCGGGGAGGCGGAACCAGCCGATGCGGTGCATCCGGAAGGCGACGAGGCCGACGTAGGTGACCCCGTCGAGGGTGTCCGGGACGGCCCCGGCCGGCAGCAGGGGCGCCACGTCCGCCGGGTCGGCGGCCCAGTGCAGGAAGGCCATGTCGAGCCACGACTGGGTGAGCAGAGGGCTCGGGGTGGAGCGGGGCGGGTCGGCCGTGACGGGCTCAGGAACGGCGGGCGTGAGCGACACGACATCAGGATCTCAGAACGCGCCGTCCCTGCCCATCACCGGCCGTTCGCGCTCGAGTCGTCGGGGAAGCGCCCGGCGACGTCGGGGCGGGAGCGCAGGCGCTCGGGGAAGCCGGGGCCGAGCGTGGCGGACACGTCGCGGAGTTCGAGAGGCTCGCGGCACTCGGCGCAGACGACCTCGGCGTGGGTGCCGTGGTCGTGGTGCAGCAGATTGATCGGCGGGCCGTCGGGGGAGAGCCACTTGTCGCCCCAGTGCATCATCGCCGCCAGTACCGGGAAGAAGTCGCGGCCCTTCTCGGTGAGCACGTACTCATACCGCTGGGGACGCTCCTGGTACGGCACGCGTTCCATCATCCCCTCCTCGACCAGTCGCTTGAGGCGCTGGGTGAGGATGTTGCGGCCGATGCGCAGGTTGCGCTGGATGCCGTCGAAGCGCCGGGTGCCGTAGAAGGCCTCGCGCAGCACGAGCGGTGTCCACCAGTCGCCCAGCAGGTCGACGGATCTGGCGATGGAGCAGGGCCAGTCGGCGAACGGGGTGCGCTTCATGATCTGAATTCTATCCGTCCTCAATGAGTTCGTTGCACTAGTGAACTCATAAGGTTAGAGTCGATTTTGGTACCGAACGGGGGCTATTCATGACGTGGCAGCCGACCGCCTGCGTGTTGTGCGCGAGTAACTGTGGCATCGAGATAGAGCTGGACGAGCGCCGGTTCAAGCGGATCCGCGGCGACAAGGCGCATCCCTCGTCGCAGGGATACACCTGCGAGAAGCCGCTCCGCCTCGACCACTACCAGAACGGTACGGACCGGCTCACCCACCCGCTGCGACGGCGGCCCGACGGCACGTTCGAGCGGATCGACTGGGACACCGCGATCACGGAGGTCGCGGGGAGGCTCGCGGCCGTACGGGATGCCCACGGCGGAGAGACGATCTTCTACTACGGGGGCGGCGGCCAGGGCAACCACCTGGGCGGCTCCTACGCGGGCTCGGTGATGCGGGCCCTGGGCGGGAGATACCGGTCCAACGCGCTGGCCCAGGAGAAGACCGGGCAGTTCTGGGTGTCGGACCGGATGATCGGCAACTTCGCCACCGGCGACTTCGAGCACTGCGAGCTCGCGCTGTTCATCGGCAAGAACCCCTGGCAGTCGCACGGCATCCCGAGGGCCAGGCCCACGCTGCGCGAGATAGCCCGCGATCCCGCCCGAGCCATGATCGTGATCGATCCCAGGGTCACCGAGACGGCCGAGCTGGCGGACATCCACCTGCGGCTCAAGCCGGGCACCGACGCGTGGTTGCTGGCGGCCCTGGCCGCGGTGCTGGTCCAGGAGGACCTGATCGCCCGCGACTGGCTGGCCGGACGCGCGGAGGGTCTGGACGAGGTCGTGACCGCCCTGGCCAAGGTGCCGGTGGCGGCCTACGCCGAGGTCGCGGACGTGCCGGAGGACCTTGTACGGCAGGCCGCCCGCCGCATCGCGTCGGCCTCGAGCGTGGCCGCCATGGAGGACCTCGGGACCCAGATGACCCTGCACTCCACGCTCAACAGCTATCTCGACAGCCTGATCATCCTGCTCACCGGCAACTTCGGCCGGCCGGGCACCAACAACCCGCCGATCCTGCTCATGCCGCTGGTGCAGACGTCCTATCTGCGGCCGCAGAAGGAGCGGTTCAGCCCGGTGGCCGGAGCGAGGATCATCTCCGGCCTGATCCCCTCCAACGTCGTCGCCGAGGAGATCCTCACCGACCATCCGGCCCGCTACCGCGCGATGCTGGTCGAGTCGTCCAACCCGGCCCACTCCCTCGCCGACTCGCCCCGCATGCGCGAGGCCCTCCAGGCACTCGACGTGCTGGTCGTGATCGACGTCGCCATGACCGAGACGGCGAGGCTGGCCGACTACGTGCTTCCCGCGCCGAGCCAGTTCGAGAAGTGGGAGGCGACGTTCTTCAACCTGGAGGCGCCCGCCAACTACTTCCACCTCCGCCGCCCGGTCCTCGACCCGCCGCCGGGCTCGGACCTGCTGCCCGAGCCGGAGATCCACGCCCGCCTGTGCGAGGCGCTCGGCGCCCTGCCCGACCTGACCGCCCTGCGCCAGGCGGCGGCCGAGGGACGTACGGCCTTCGCCGGCGCGTTCCTGACCGCGATGGCCGCCGATCCCGCGCTGGCGGCAGTGCCCGAGGTCGCGCTCTACCGCACCCTCGGCCCGACGCTTCCCGCCCCGGCCGCGGCCTCCCTGTGGGCACAGGCCCACCAGGTGGCGATGCGCCACCCGGACGCGGTCCGCCGCGCCGGAGTCACCGGGGACGACCTTGGCGAGGCGCTCTTCGAGGCGATCCTCTCCAACCCTTCGGGAATCCACTTCACGGTGGACGAGCCCGGCGACGGCCTGCGGCGGATCGGCACCTCCGACGGGAAGATCCACCTCGCCCTGCCCGACCTGCTCGCGGAGTTGGGCGACCTGCCTCCGGCCGGCCCACCCCGCCATCCGGACTTCCCGTTCGTGCTCTCCGCGGGGGAGCGGCGCGCCTTCACCGCCAACACCCTCTACCGCGATCCCGCCTGGCGTCGCCGCGACACCTCGGGAGCCCTGCGCATCAACCCCTCGGACGCCGTCGGGCTGGGGCTGGAGAACGGCTCACTCGCCCGCGTGACCACCCGCAGGGGCAGCGTCGAGGTGGCGGTCGAGCTGTTCCCGGGCCTGCGTCCCGGTCACGTCTCCCTGCCCAACGGCCTCGGGCTCGGCTACCCGGCGGAGGACGGCGTCTCCGTCCTGACCGGAGCACCGCCCAACGAGCTCACCTCGTCCGACGCCCGCGACCGGTTCGCGGGCACTCCCTGGCACAAGCACGTCCCCGCCCGGGTGGAGGCGATCTGACGGCCTGGCCGGCGTCGCGGCCGGTCGGGCGGACGAATTCGAACGGCGGGCCGCACCGCTCGGCGGGCCGACCGAGCTGCGGGACGCCGGTGATCCCCGGTTGGGCGATCCCGCACCTCGCTGACGTTCTCCGATGCGGGCGCGCGGAGAGACCGGCCCATAAAGGTTACATATAGTAATTTTATAACTACTCAGAGTGGTGTACTGTTCGAAGCGTGGCCGCAGATTCACGGAGAGGGGCCCCCCGTACGCGCTGGAGGTCGGCGCTATGGCTCGTCATGCCTCTCGTGATCCTGATCCACCTGGTCCTGGACTGGAGCTGGCACTCCATCCGCACCTACTCGGGTGCGGAATCCGTGACCCTCGTAGTCGCCGCGGGCCCTGATGTGTGGTCGACGCGCCTGCGGACGCCCTTAGGCGAGGACGCTCGTCCTTCCGGAGCCGTCAGGCAGCCCACGGTGCCCAGGCCCCACGACCCCCATGACATCTGGGCGCACCACATCGTTCGCCCACGGGCCGGAGACCGCCTCGCCCGGACCCTTCTGCCGGGCGGTCTCGCCGCTGGCCTGTTGCCGGCCGGATGGCTCGGCTCGGCATGGCCGGACTTCGCTCCGGACCGCCCCGCGAGACGATTTCCCGAAGCATCGCCTGTGTGGCCGGCCAGCGCCGGCCTGCTGATCCGGCTGGGCATCTCCCTGACCTAAACCGACGCACCCGGCGGTAGGCCCGACAGTGTCCGCGCGTCCTGTCACGCGCCGCCGTTCCCGTCGTACGCATCCACTCATGCGGGCCGATTCGGCCGTGCGTCATCGAGCGCGGGCCGACGCCCTTTGCAGCCTGCGGGTTGCTCGATACCCACGCCCGATCCACGGGAGCACCGTCTCATGCGAGAGATCCAGACCATCAGCGAAATATGGGAATTCTTCTGCCTGCGCTGTCTTCGGACCTGGCAGGACCTCTACGAGGCCTGCCACTCAGATGACGGGCATGGCGGCGACACGGTCGTGTGGCGTCGCGGGGGCCTGCCCAGCCCGCCCCCGTGGAGCGACCTCTCCTGTCCTCACTGCCACAACATCTATGTCAAACCCCTGCCGTCGCGTAACCGCTCGCCCATCTGCCGGATCGGCGAAGTGCCCCAGCAGGACTCACCCCAGCAAGATTCGATCGCCTCGAACTAGACGCGGGGTCATCCCGTGGCGGCGGCCGGTACGACGGCGGTGGATGTGAGGGCCTGAGGGGTGGCCGGCGGGGCGGTGCTCTTCTCGCACGGGTCGAGTTGGGCGGGCTTGTGCTCGGCCGGGGCGGCGCCGGGGAAGGAGCGGGCGAAGAACTCGGCCCAGTCTCCTTCCTTGAGAAACTCGTTCAGCTTCTTGCTGACGATCTCGCAGTCGGCGAAGTCGTTGTCGGGCAGCCCGATGCCGTACTGCTCCTTGGAGCCGAAGGTCAGATCGGGCAGCACGTGAAGTCCGGGATAGAGTTCGGAATTCGCGAAGCCGTACAGAACCAGCTGGTCGGTCGAGACGGCGTCGACCTGCCCCTTGCTCAGTTGGGTGGCGCAGTCTTTCAGGGCCGTCAGGACCGTGAGGGTAAGCCCTTTTCTGTCCTTCTCGGCGAGCTGGGCGTGGGACGTCGTGCCATCGGCGACGCATATGTTTCTGCCTTTTGTCACCAGATCCTCATAGTTCTGGATTCGCCGGTCGCCTTCCCTGACCATCACCCCCTGATACGTGATCATGTAGGGCCCCGCGAAGTCCATTCTTTTCCGGCGATCGTCGGTGATGGAGAAGGTCGCGACCACCATGCGAACCTTCTCCTCCTCAAGCACCCTTATCCGGCCCTCCAGCGTCACGTCCACGTACTGCTGGTCGATCTGCAGCTTGCTGCTGAGCCAGTCGGCCAGTTCGATGTCGAATCCGCTGCGCTGGTTGGCGCCCGGGTCAAGCGTCGACCAGCCCGGATGGTCGGTGGTGACGCCCGTGTGGATCACCGCGCCGGAGTGGAGGAACCCGCCTGGGAGCGGCGGAGATGTGGATTCGGAGCAGGAGGACAGGGCGGTGACGCCGAGCAGGGCGGTGGCGAAGACGACTCGCCGGAGGATCCGGGTCACGGGCGGCTTCCTAGTTGTAGAGAACGGCTTCGGAGACTTTCAGGTGGAGCAGGCAGGAGTCGTCGGGAACCCGGAGATCGACCTGCACGCCCGCCCGGTCCTTGACGCGGCTCAGAGGCAGCCGGATCTCCTCACCGGAGTGGGCGATCGCCGGTGGGTTGCTCCACCGGTCGTCGGCCAGGAGCCGCACCTCGAGCGTGGCCGGCACGACGCAGTTACCGGTGGACCGCGAATTCGCCAGGGTGAAGGTGATGGAGAGGTTCTCGCGACCGGGTGGGCGCCCGGGGATCTCGACGGTGGCCTGTGCCCCGTCCTCCATCGACCGGCCGTCGAGGACCGTGACGTCGTCGGTGATTCTCAGATCGGGGCTGTGGATGACGAACCACCACGTGGTCGCGGAGCCCAGTCCCAGTGCCACCGCGATCAGCAGCGTCAACCAGAACCGCCCTCTCCTCAGGGGAGGCTGCGGCTCCCTCGTCCGGAAGAGGAGCGCGAGGAGGAGTGCGACGGTCGCGACCACGAAGGACAGGGTCTGGGAGACCTCGGCTCCCTTGGCCCCCTGCGCCAGCAGTGCGATTCCCCCGAAGCAGGTCGCGATGCACGCTGGAATAAACCAGACCATATCCCTCAGATAGGGCGTTTGGCTTGGTTTGTGCATCGTCACATTCCACCTCCGGCATTAATCTCCCCGTGTTTTGATCGAAAACAATGGTCAAACCTTGGGTGCAATGCTATGTCGGTAGATCAGGTTATTTTGGCTTTTTGACGGTATTCCTTGTTGATGCGGCCGGGGTCTCCACCGGAATGGGTCAGGTGGGTGAACGCGGCCCCGAAACGGCGTTCTCGGGGCGATCTCCGTATTGTCCTTCTGGAATGCGCAAAGAGAGGGTACAGGCCCTTTTGTCGCGCTAAGTCGTCTCTAAGTCATAGAAGGCCATACAACGCCACTTTCCGGGCAAGGGGATCCGGTGGGCGCCGTTCAGGACTTGACATAACGATAGGGGTTCCGGTAGTCCGGAAATGTAGAGCAGACGCGTCGTGAATCCACAGTGCCGCCGGCCGGAGGTCAAGGCCGGAAAGCCTTTGTTTCTCCGGTGGGCAGGCGGGGGTGCCTATGGCGATCTACGAATACCTGTGTCCGGCGTGTGGGCCGTTCGACGTGCGCCTTCCGATAGGAACCGCACCGCTGTCCCGTGGCTGCTCCACGTGCGAGCGCGGCGCCCGTCGCGTCTTCTCCCCGCCGAACATCTCTCGTACACATCCGGCGTTGTCCGCCGCCCTCGATCGCGACGAGCAGAGCCGGGAGGCGCCGACGGTCGTCTCCGGCATGCCTGGCCGGCGGCGTCCGCAGCCACCGCATCCGGCACTGGCGCGTCTGCCGCGTCCCTGACCGGTGGGATGTCAGACACCCCGGGCCTGACCAGTGGAACCCCAGACAAACGAATAACAGGACAACACATCCTCGTACGTCCGAACCTGTGACGCCTGTGCCCGGTGAAGGCCGGCCGTCCGGTGCGGCCGCGGTCGCCACAGCCGGGGCACGTTCGTGCAGTCGCATGGCGTGAGCGGATCACGTTGCCCACCTGGATCGCCCATCACCGACGCTAGGAGGTGCCACGGATGGGAAACGTCGGGCTGCTCTACGTCGGTGCGGTGCTCTTCATGAACGGGCTGATGCTCCTGGGGAAGGTCGAACCGCGGTCGGCGGCTGTTTTCAATCTCTTCGTCGGGGTGTTGCAGGTGATCACGCCTCTCGTGCTGATCATCACCGCCAACGGCGACACGAATGTGATTCTCAACGCGTCGGGCCTCTTCCTCTTCGCCTTCACCTACCTGTACGTGGGGATCGGTGTGCTCGGAGAGTTCGACACCACGGGCGTCGGTTACTTCTCGCTGTTCGTGGCCATCATGGCGATCGGCTACTCGTACGCGAATTTCCAGGTTCTCAACGACAGGCCTTTTGCCGTCATCTGGCTCTACTGGGCTTTCCTGTGGTTCCTCTTCTTCCTGCTGCTGGGTCTGAAGCGGGAACACCTCACCCTCTACACGGGCTGGGTGACGGCGATCGAGGGCTGGGTCACGGGGGCCATTCCGGCGTTCCTCCTCCTCAGCGGTTACTGGCAGCGCTGGAACCAGAACCTCGTCGCGATCACCCTCGTCGCGTTCGGGGTGATCGTGTTCGGCGCGTTGTGGCCGCGGACCGGGAAACAGGGGGTGGGTCCCGCTCACGGAGAGACCGTCGCCGCCCGTCAGGCCCATCGGTGAACCGTTCGCGACGACCCGGAGGGGAGCCGGGCCGAGCGAGGGAGAGGAGGTGATGCGGCTTTCCGGCATCCGATCGTCGTGCGTCTGATCCAGGAGGAGAACCCGTCATGCCCAAAGTCATATTCAGCGTGGACCAGTCGAAGTCAATGCGCGACCAGGCCGTACCCGGCCACAACCGGTGGCATCCCGACATCCCCACGGCCGCCATGGTGCGCCCCGGAGACGAGTTCCGCCTCGAATGCAGGGACTGGACCGACGCCCAGATAGGCAACAACGACTCGGCCAACGACGTGCGTGACGTCGACCTGTCCCAGACGCACATGCTGAGCGGACCCATCGGGGTCGAGGGGGCGGAGCCGGGAGATCTCCTGGTGGTCGACATCCTCGACCTGGGGCCGGTTCCCCAGCAGATCGGTGATGTTTCTGGACAGGGCTGGGGCTATACCGGCGTGTTCGCCAAGGCGAACGGCGGCGGCTTCCTGACCGACTACTTCCCCGACGCCTACAAGGCGGTCTGGGACTTCCACGGTATATACGCGACCTCCCGTCACCTGCCCGGCGTCCGGTACGCCGGCATCACTCACCCCGGGCTGTTCGGCACCGCGCCGTCGACGGAGCTGCTCGCAAGCTGGAATCGGAGGGAGCGGGCTCTCATCGACCTCGATCCCGGCAGGGTCCCGGCACTGGCCCTGCCGCCGCTGGCCGACAACGCCCTCGCCGGAGCGGCGACCGGCGACCTGGCGAACCGGATCGCCGCCGAAGGGGCTCGCGCCGTGCCCGCACGGGAGAACGGCGGCAACCACGACATCAAGAACTTCACCCGCGGGGCGCGCGTCTTCTACCCCGTCTACGTGAAGGACGCCAAGCTCTCGGGAGCGGACCTGCACTTCAGCCAGGGCGACGGTGAGATCACCTTCTGCGGCGCGATCGAGATGGGCGGCTTCATCGACTTCCGGGTGGACCTCATCAAGGGCGGCATGGAGAAGTACGGCGTCACCACCAACCCGATCTTCATGCCGGGCAACGTCGAGCCGCGCTACACGGAGTTCATGTCGTTCATCGGCATCTCGGTCGACCACGACACGGACACGAACTACTACCTCGACGCGACGCTGGCCTACCGCCGGGCCTGCCTCAACGCCATCGAATACCTCAAGAAGTGGGGCTACACGGGCGAGCAGGCCTACCTGCTTCTCGGTTCGGCGCCCATCGAGGGGCGGATCAGCGGGATCGTCGACATTCCCAACGCGTGCTGCTCCCTCTACCTGCCGACGGCGATATTCGACTTCGACGTGCGTCCGAACGCGGAGGGACCCGTCAGGAAGGACAGGGGGCAGTGCGCCGTGACGTCCTGATCGCCGCTGATCGCAGCTGACCGCCGCTGGTCGGCACTGGTCGGCACTGGTCGGCGCGGCGTGGGCCGGGGGTGACCGGTGCTCCTCCGACACCCCGCATCGAGGAGGCCCGCCGGGGCGGTGGTCGCCCCGGCGGGTGGGAGCGGTGGACGGCGGACAGACGGCGGACAGACGGCGGACACAGCTTTCTGACACCCCCGCCCCTCGTTCCATCCGGCGGTATACCGATAATTTTTGCCTGGCCCAGGGCAGAACTGTCCCTTGGGGCGCTTGACAGGCCAAAATTGATCCGTGGTCAGGATCGGATCGGTAGAGATGGACGAATGCGAGCGTGGGCAACTTCCGCCAGTGCTGGGTCAGCTGTTCGCCGACGGAGGTGACGGGCGGACGCTCTCGGTGGAGTTGCCGCCGGGGGATGTGGTCTGGCCCGACCCCGGTTACGCACAGCTGGCCATCCGTCGCCGTCCGGCGTTCTGGCTCAGTGACGAGGCGGTGCGGGGTGAGCTGTGGGCCGATCTCCGGGCACAGCATGAGCACTCGGGTCTGTGGCCGGTGCTGCTGGAGGACTCCATACAGCCGTGGTCGACGGGCCAGGTCGCTCCGGACACGGTGGTCGAGATCGATCACTACCACACGGCGGCGTTCATGGCCGAGGTGTGGGCGGACTGGATCGCGAGGGCCCATATCGACCAGCTGGAGCTGCTGGACCCGTTCGGTCCCGAGTGCCCGGGTCCGGCCCCGTCGGGCAAGCTCGCCGCCGACCCCGGCGTGGTCGCCGACTGGTACGCCGGGCTCGTGGCCGAGCGCAGGACCCCTCTCGGGCTGATCGCGGCCGACCGGGGGGCCGACGCGCTGGCCGTCATGGGGTGGCAGGGCGCCCTGAACCACAACGAGTGGATGGTCCCGCTCGCCGCCGTGGTGCGGAGCTGGGAGGACAGATTCGGGGCACGGGTGGTCGGCATGGGATTCAACACCCTGGACCTGAGCATCGCCGCGCCCCCGGTGACCTCGGAACACGCCCTGCACGTCGCCGCCGAACACTGGACGTTCTGTCCCGACAGCATCACCCAGGGCGCCGGGACGCTGATCGACTACGCGGAGCAGATCAAGGGCAGGAACGCCTGGTCCTTCTGGTGGGACTGACCGGGTGACGCGTTGCCCGCCTGACCACTCGCGCGGGCGGTGCGGGAGGCCGTCGAGGAGACCCGGCCGCCTCGGGCCGGGCCTCCTCGGGGTTTTTCGGAGGCCCGAGATTTTTCAGCGGCTCGAGGTTTTCAGAGGCGCTGCCAGAGGGCGGGGACGTTGGACGGCTCCCAGCCGGTCAGCGAGGTGTGCGACTGGAGGCAGCGGTAGGTGGCCCCGGAGTAGGTCACCAGCGCTCCGGTGGCGTAGGAGACGCCCGCGCGCCAGGCCTGCGCCGAACCCGGGGGAGTCGGGGTGGGCGTGGGGGTCGGGGTGGGCTTCGGGGTGACGGGGGGAGTCGGGGTGGGGGTGACCGTCGGGGTCGGGCTGGGGGAGACGGCGCCGCCGAAGGTCACGTCGGAGCAGGTGTAGAAGGCCTCCGGGCTGTCGGAGCGCTGCCAGATCGAGTAGATGAGATGGCGCCCGCTCTTGCCCGATGGGAGTTGGCCCTGCATGACGTAGGCGCCGTTGACCAGGCCCGGGTTGGTGACCTTGAGGAACGGCGTGGTCTCCAGGTCCGACCACTTCAGCGGCTGGGCGGGGTTGTAGCCGTTCTTGGTGACGTACACCTCGAAGGTGCCCGGGTGGGGCGCGGTGGCCTTGTACCGGAAGGTGTAGGCGCCGCCCGCGGGGAGCGCGGTCGAGGGCCAGTCGGTGCGGGCCGCGTCGAACCCCCGATACTTGGCGCGCCCGGCGCTGCACAGTGTGCCGTCGGGGATGATCGTACGGTGCCGGCCGGCGGCGTCACCGATGTTGATCTCGTTCCAGTCGTAGAGCGGCTGGGTGCCGCCGGTCGTGACCGCGGCCTTGCACGCGGCGGTGTCGGGACTCTCCGGTCCCTCCAGGAAGCACGCGTAGACCCGGCTGACCGGGGATTCCATCGAACCATGGGCTTGCGCGGAAGTGATCAGCACCGTCGAGAGAAGGGCCGGCGCACTGGCGGCCGCGGCGATCAAAGCGATCTTACGCTTGTTCATCAGACTGTCTCCCCCGGGGGTGGAAAGGAAGAAATCGCACTTCAAGGCGATGATCGTCGGTCAACTATTAGGTAACTTTACTAATAGTTTCACCGAAGTTAACGCCCGCGAGCAAGATGGTCAAGGTCTGCCCGGTAAGGGTTCCTTGACGATTGCAGGTAGATCTTCTGGGGCTTTCGTGGCTTTTGCTTTGCTTTGTCCGTTTGGGTCGGTAGTGTCCCATTTACCGGTTGGCGACCTGCCCTTCATCGGAAGGAGCGGCCAGCCGCGTCGAATCCCAAGGTCAGTAGGGCCTCGGGAGCCGGGGGCCCACTTCTTGGGGTGAATCCGCCGCGAACGTGCGGCGGTAGGGCAACTCCACCGCCCGAACCCGTCAGCTAACCCGGTAGACGAGATGGAGAGGAGATCCCTATGGATCACCGCGTCATGTTCGTACCGGTGCATCTTCCGTTCGTGTCGATCGTCTAGCACCTCCGCCGCACCTGATAGCGGTGTCCTCCCGCACGTGCTCCGCGTAGCGCCCGGTTGATCCGGCTACGTCCTCCCGTTCTGTGAGCGCGTCTCCGCCAGTGCCTCCTCCCCGTGTGTCGCACGCGGCTGCCCCATTCCCTCGCGAAAGAGGCTCTTCCATGCGTTTCTCCCTCAGTCCGCATAAGAACCGTCTCGCCGCTGCCACCCTCCTTGGCGCGAGCATCCTGACCTCCGCCGGTGTCGCCTCGGCGCTCCCTGCCTCCGCGTACTGCGCGGACGCGATCCCCACCTCGGCATCCCCCGCCGTGGCGGGTCTCGCACCGGCGAGCCTCGACGTACCGGCGGGCCTCAGCGCACCGACGGGCCTCAAGGCGTCGAGCCCCACCCCCAAGCCCGATTCCGACGTCCCCCTCCTCAAGGGTTCGACCAAGGCCTCCTACTTCTGGGACGACGCCTCCGGCCGCGCCGGGGACACCGGCCTGCCCGCGAGCGGCAAGCCGATGCAGAAGGGCATGATCGCCAGCCCGAGCTGGCCGCTGTTCACCGAGGGCTACATCATCTACAAGGGCAAGAAGGCCCCCTTTTTCGTCGGCGACCGCGGCCCCGGCACGCCCTCCAGCAGCGGAATCATGATCGACATCGACGCCAAGACCTTCGCCGACCTGACCGGCGGCACGTTCAACTCCAACACGCTCGCCGTGGAGGGCAACGGAGGCCTGGGCCACATCGACGTCCAGTACGTGGTCACCAAGTGGGGCGACGGCGTGGGCAAGAAGAACTACCCCATGGCGTTCTCCACCGGCGCGTGGAGCCGCAAGGACAACAACCCCGCCACGCCCCCGAAGGTCGACGTCGTCAACGACTGACCAGCGGCCCAACCGGGCCGGGCGCCTACGACGCCGGACTCCCGCTCTTGTCCTCGTTTCTACCGAATGACATTCTGTTCCGCAGGATCGGCAGGACATTCGCGGGACCCAGCACGGTAGGAGTGCCATGACTCAGCGCGCCTCGGCGAACGGCATCGAGATCGCTTACGACACCTTCGGCTCCCCCCGGGGCCGCCCGCTTCTCCTGGTCATGGGACTCGGCTCCCAGATGATCCACTGGGACGAGGAGTTCTGCGGGGTCCTCGCCGACGCGGGACACCATGTCGTACGGTTCGACAATCGCGACGTCGGTGAGAGCACCCATCTCCACGACGCGGGCACCCCCGTTTTCGGCGAGAACATGCAGGCCCCCTACCTGCTGGACGACATGGCCGACGACGCCGCGGGGCTGCTGGACGCGCTCGGCTGGGAGTCGGCCCACGTGGTCGGCGCCTCGATGGGCGGCATGATCGCTCAGTTGCTGGCGATCCGCCACCCGAACCGGGTGCACAGCCTCACCTCGATCATGTCCACTCCGAGCCCGGAGGCCGCCCGGCCCACCCAGGCGGCGATGGCGGCGCTCATGGCGCCCCCCGCGTCCGACCGCGAGACCGCGATCCAGCGGGCGCTGGCCACCTGGGAGGTCATCGGCTCCCCGGGATATCCGCTCGACCGTGAGCGGACCACCAGGCTCGCCGGGCTGAGCTACGACCGGTCCTTCGATCCCGCCGGATCGGCCAGGCAGCTCGCCGCGATCACGGCCTCCGCCGACCGCGCGCCGATGCTCAAGGAGCTCACGGTGCGCGCCCTCGTGCTGCACGGTGAGGACGACCAGCTCGTGCCGCTCTCCGGCGGGATCGCCACGGCGGAGGCGATCCCCGGAGCCAAGCTCGTCACCTTCCCCGGCATGGGGCACGATCTGCCCCGCCCGCTCTGGCCCGAGTTCGTCGGCGCGATCGGCGAGCTCACCGCGGCCGCCGAAGATTGAGCTCCGGTACGGCTTACGCCTCCCGGGGCGTAAGCCGTACCGGAGGATCAGACCTCGAGCTTTTCCTCGATGCCGCGAAGGGAGTGCCGCGCGAGTGCGAGGTTGGCCCGGGCGCGGTCGAGCGCGAGGTAGAGGAAGAGACCCTTGCCGCTCCTGCCGGCGAGCGGCCGGATCACGTGATACTGGCCGCTGAGGGTGATGAGGATGTCCTCGATGCCGTCCTTGAGGCCCAGCGACTCCATGGTCCGCATCTTGGCCTTGACGACCTCGGTGTTACCCGCCGCCGCGACCTGAAGGTCAAGGTCCTTGGAACCGCCGAGCGCGCCCAGCGCCATCCCGCTGTTGTAGTCCACGACCACCGCGCCGATGGCGCCGTCGATCGCCATCATCTCCTTGAGGGAGATGTCCATGTTGCCCATTCCAGGCTCCGATCACTGAGTTACCGACATGTGAGATGTGATGGCGGCCAGGTTCGCCGCCGTCTTGCGGCCCTCCAGCCGGAGCAGCCCGAGGTTGGTACCGGGGCGTGCGAGGACTGTAAGGACGATCTTGGGGCCGGCGGCGTAGAAGACCGCGTAGCCGTTGGTGCCGGAGATCAACGTCTCCTCGAAGGTGCCCTTGTCGACCATGCTCGTCATACGGCGGCTGAGAGCCAGGAGCGCGGAGGAGAGCGCGCCGGTCTGCTCGGCGTTCTCGCCCAGGTCACCGGCTATCGTCAGGCCGTCGACGCTGCACGCGACGCATCCGTCCACATCGGGCATGCGCGCACGCAGCAGCATCATCTCCTGGCGTACCGTGTCACGGAGTTCCACCGGAATCCTCCTTCCAATCAACTTCAGCCTCCGCGGCCTTATCGGCATCGGAGCCAGCTCACGTCAGTGCCTCCAATGCGTTCCTCAGCCGGATGAGCAGGTTCAGGTCGGTCGGGTCCCCCGTCGCCGCGGGGAGCCAGTCGGATGATCCAGAGGAGGTCGCACCGGCGTCGGGGATCTTCGTGTCGCCGCGTGTCCGTTTGGGCAGCAGGTCGGGTGTGTCGGGCGGTCGCGGGGTGGCGAGGGGAGCGGGCGGATCCGGCGCGGCGGGCATGCCGGGTGCGGAAGGGGCAGAAGGGACGGCCGGCTTGACGGATCTCGCCGGGGTGGCGGGCACGGCTCCGGGTTCGGGTTCCGGCAGGCGGAGCAGCCCGGACGAGGCGAGCTGCCGTACGGCGAGCAGCACCGAGTAGGCCGGGCGGCCCAGCTTCTGCGCCAGATCGGCGGGAGACGCCGCCGAGTCGGCGCCGACCAGCACCTCCCACTGCATGGGGGTCAGCACCACCCGCTGGGCGGTGATGCGTCCCAGCGGGACAACCGGGAGCGCGTCCAGCTCCGCGGACGGCCAGGCCTCGTCCAACCGTGCCTTCCTTCGCTTGCACTCCCGAAACAGCCCGGTCACCTCGAAGTACCACTGCGGCCCGAGCCAGTGCAGCTCTCCCGGCCGGAACCGCGGCCGGTGCCCGGTGGCGTCGCACAGGAAGTAGGCGGCGTCGAGCACCGCGTTCAGCACGCAGAACTCAAGCTCGCCCCTGGTGAGCACGCCCTTGTCGACCAGTTGCTCGCCGCCCCACCGGCCCTCGGCGGCGGCCTGCCTGGCCTGCCGTACGGCATGGGCGGAGATCCTGCGGCTGGCGGTGAGAAGGTCCTCCACCCGGGGAGCGGCCGTGCTCTCGGCGTAGGTGACGCGGCCGTCGGTGAGGTAGAACGTTCCGGCCTTACCCAGACGCAGCGAGCCGGTGGCCCGATCGTCGGCGAGCCCGCTAAGTATGTTCTCGACGCTCTGCATGGATTCACGTCGTTATCAGGCAGTCGGACAGCGCCTGAAGACGATGGCGGGCCAGAGCCAGATTCGAGCGGTTCAGATCGAGCCTGACATGAATGACCAGAGGACCATCGAAAACCGTTTCCAGCGGTCTCAGTAAATGGTGTCCCTCGTCCGTGGTTATGATCATGTCGCGGATTCGGATTGTTCCACCGGGGGAGGCCACGGCGAGCCCGTCCAATGTCGCGCGGAGGATTTCGCTCAATCCCGCGGCTGACTTCTCCGCGTCGGTGTGACGGCTCCCACCGCCGGTCGCCACGGCCATCCCGCTGGTCTGATCGATCAGAACCGCATCCAGCGCACCGGGTATGGCCATGACCTCGGCCAAACAGTCTTCGATTCCGAGCACGGGCTCTCCCTCGCCAACGACTTTCAAGAGGTCGCCCGGACAGCGTAGGGAAAGCCCGCCGGAGTTGAGTGCCCTACTCGCAACTCCGATAGAAGGAGGGACAGGATTCAATAACCGGATAGAAGGATAGGCACTCCGAGTGGAAATTCACCTAGATGGACTCGGTGATAAGTGCCTTCTCGTCCGGCTTGAAAATAAGAACATTCTTCACGTAAGAATCCACCGCGGCGGGCAGGCCGACGTCGTTTCCGGCCTGCTCCGACATGTACCAGCGGTGGTCGAGCACCTCGTGGAAGAGCTGGGCCGGCTCCAGCTTGCCCCGCAGCTCCTGGGGCACGGCCTGCACCGTCGGCTGGAAGACCTCGGCGAGCCACCGGTGGGCGACGATCGCCTCGTCCTCGTGGCGCAGGCCGTACGACACCCGGAAGGAGTCAAGGTCGTTGAGCAGCCGCCTGGCCTGGTTCTCCTCCACGTCCAGGCCGGTGAGCCGCAGCAGCCTGCGCTGATGGTGGCCCGCGTCCACGACCTTGGGACGGACGATCAGCCGTCCGGTGCCGGCCTTGCGGCGGACCATCATCTCGGCGACGTCGAAGCCGAGCGAGTTCAGCCGGCGGATCCGCTGGTCGATCATGTGCCAGTCGACCTCCTCGATGATCTCGTCGGAGGTGAGCTCGCTCCAGAGCGCGTGATAGCGCTCGCAGATCGAGTCGGCGACCTCCTCCGGGTCGATGGAGGCGTGGAGCAGCTCGCCCGCCTCCAGGTCGAGCATCTCGCCGAAGATGTTGGTGTGCGCCACCTCGATGTCGTACAGCCGCTGGCCCTCGCTGATCATGGGGTGGAGCTCACCCGTCTCGGCGTCGACCAGATAGGCGGCGAAGGAGCCCGCGTCCCGGCGGAACAGGATGTTCGACAGCGAGCAGTCGCCCCAGTAGAAACCGCTCAGGTGCAGCCGGACCAGCAGCACGGCGAGCGCGTCCATCAGGCGGTTGAGCGTCTCCGGCCGGAGCGTGCCCGACATGACCGCCCGGTAGGGCAGGGAGAACTGCAGGTGCTGGGTGATGAGCGCGGAGTCGAGCGCCTCGCCGTTGGCGTCGGTCCGCCCGGTGACCACGGCCACCGGCTCGACAGAGGGGGTGTCCATCCGGCTGAGGTCCCACAGGAGGCGATACTCCCGCTTGGCGTAGTACTCGCTGATCTCCTTGATCGCGTAGACCTTGCCGGAGAGCCGGGCGAAGCGCACCACGTGCCGGGAGATGCCGCGGGGCAGGGAGACCAGGTGATGCGCCGGCCACTCCTCCAGCGGGACGTCCCAGGGAAGGCGGATCAGATCCGGGTCGCTCGGGGCGCCGGTGAGCTGGAGGGGCATGGAAGTCAATCCTCGCGACGGGGAAATGTGGGCGGGTGGAAAGCTCGCTGGACCACCGCGGAGAGCTGCTCTTCGGTGAGCACCCGGGGCTCCCCGATGCTCCTGGCCCGCACGTAGACCTCGCAGAGCCATTCGAGCAGCCGGGTCGCCTCGAAGGCGGCGCCGAGGTCGTCGCCGAAGGTGACCCCGCCGTGGTTGGCCAGCAGCACGGCACGCCTGTCCTTGAGGGCTTCCCTGACGTTGGCGGCCAGTTCGGGGGTGCCGTAGGTGGCGTAGTCCGCGACCCTGACGGTCCCGCCGAGCAGCAGCGCGTTGTAGTGGATCGGCGGGAGCTCGGTCATGGTCGTGGCTATCACGGTGGCGAAGGTGGAGTGGGTGTGCACGATGGCGCCGGCGCCGGTGGCCGTATAGACCGCCAGATGCATGGGGGTCTCGGAGGACGGCTGCAGCTCTCCCTCGACCAGACGGCCCTCGACGTCGACGATCGGGCAGTCCCCGGGCTCCAGCCGGTCCAGGGAGATTCCGCTGGGTGTCACCGCGACCAGGTCGTCCACCCGGACGCTCAGGTTGCCGGAGGTTCCGATGACCAGACCGGTCCCGGAGGCTCGGCGGCCGTACTCGCACAGCAGTCGTCGTTCGTCCCCCAGCAACATGTTCTAAAAGTAAGGGCTTGCGGTGATGGGCGGCAAACCTTCATTATCTGGTCTAGACCGGTTGTTGCCCATTGTCGGCGAGAAGCCGCAGATCCCTTACTCTCCTGGGAGCGTTGAGTCAACGGTCTTGCAGGGGATATCGAGTGGTCTGTGACCTTTTGTCCTGAGATTGCGCTTCTTTGGCATTTGGTTGCTACCGGATATGTCGCGAGGACATCACGGCTCGGTCTAGACCGGCTGAGACCTCTTGACGCTGGACTACGGAGGTACGTACCTTCGGGCAAACGTTTAGGAAACTTTCCTAATTGATCCCCCGCTCAGGAGGGTTACATGTCCAACTCGGCCGGTACGCCAGGAGCTATCACCCGGCGGCAGATGATCCGCCGGATCGGCCTGACCGCTCTGATCGCCGGCCCCGGTGCCGGATTGCTGAGCGCCTGCGCCACCAGCGGAGGCGAGGCCCCCGCGGCCAGCGCCTCCGCCGCTCCGTCCGCAGGAGGCGCGGTCTCGGCCGCCAACCCGTTCGGAGTCGCCGCCAACGCCCCGCTCGAGGTGGTCATCTTCAAGGGTGGCCTCGGTGACAGCTACGCCACCGACGTCCACGAGCCGCTGTACAAGAAGGCCTTCCCGCAGGCGACGATCAAGCACGTCGGAACGCAGCAGATCGCGCAGACCCTGCAGCCGCGTTTCGCCAGCGGCGACGTCCCGGACATGATCGCCAACTCCGGCACCGACCTCATGGACAACGCGGCCCTGCAGCAGGAGGGTCAGCTTCTGGAGCTCACCGAGCTGTGGGACGCCCCCTCCATCGACGACCCGAGCAAGAAGGTGCGCGACACGGTCGCGCCGGGCACCGTCGAGTCGGGCCTCATCGACGGCAAGCCGTACCTCATGAACTACGTCTTCTCGGCCTACGGCCTCTGGTACGACTCCGCCCTGTTCGAGAAGAACGGCTGGACCCCGCCGAAGACCTTCGACGAGTTCAAGGCCTTCTGCGAGAAGGCCAAGGCCGCCGGCATCGCGCCCTTCGCCTACGCGGGCAAGAACGCCTCCTACTACGCCTACTGGATGATCCTCATCTCCGCCGCGAAGATCGAGGGCAACCAGCTCCTGCTCGACGTCGACAACCTCGTCGACGGCGTCTGGAAGCGCGACTCGATGAAGCAGTCCGCCGCCGCGTGGGCCGAGATCGGCAAGTTCATGGACAAGTCCTTCGAGGGCCTGATCCACACCGAGGTGCAGACCCGCCAGAACCAGGGCAAGGTCGCCCTCTACCCCTCGGGCTCCTGGCTGGAGAACGAGCAGAAGGGTCAGACGCCTGACACCTTCAAGTACGCCCTGACGCCCACCCCCAGCGTCACGGCCGCCGACAAGATGCCCTTCGAGGCCATCCGCGCCGCCGCCGGTGAGGCCTACCTCGTCCCCGCCAAGGGCAAGAACCCCAAGGGCGGCCTGGAGTACCTGCGCATCATGCTCTCCAAGGAGGGTGCGAAGGGCTTCACCGAGAAGTCCGGCAACATCACCGTCGTGACCGGTGCCGCCGAGGGCCTGGAGCTCTCACCCGGCAACGCCAGCCTCAGCGCCGCACAGACCGCCGCCGGCCAGAACATCGTCACCTACAGCAGCTTCGAGAACTGGTACAAGGAGTTCGAGACCGAGCTGCGCAAGCAGACCAACGCGCTGATGTTCGGCCGCATCTCCGCCGACGAGTTCTGCGACAAGATGCAGAAGGCCGCCGACAAGACCAAGGCCGACTCGTCCATCACCAAGCAGAACCGGACGGTGTAGGCAGCAATGCGGCACGGCAGGTATCCGTTCATCGTCGGCTTTCTCGCCGCGCCGGTGCTCCTCTATGTGGTCTTCGTGGTCAGCCCGTACGTCCAGGCTTTCTACATCTCGCTGACCAACTGGAAGGGCATCTCGGCAAATCCTCAGTTCGTCGGCCTGGAGAACTTCTCCCGGTTATGGGACGACGAGGTCTTCTGGGCCGCGGTGCGTCACCACGGTGTTCTGCTGCTTGTCATGCCGCTCGTCACCATTGTGATCGCGCTGTTCTTCTCCTTCCTCCTCAATCTGGGGGGAGGGCAGAAGGGCGGCCAGATGACCGGAGTCTGGGGCTCGAAGGTCTACCGTGTGATCTTCTTCCTGCCCCAGGTCCTGGCTGTGGCCATCGTCGGCGTGCTCTTCCAGTCGATCTACCGCCCGGACGAGACCGGTGTGATCAACGGCCTGCTCGGCAAGATCGGCGTCGACCCGGTCGGCTGGCTCATCGATCCGGACATCGCCCTGCTGGCGATCATCGGCGTGATGGTCTGGCAGGCCGTCGGCTTCTACGTGGTCCTGTTCTCGGCCGGTATGTCCACCATCCCCAAGGACGTGTTCGAGGCCGCCGCGCTGGACGGCGCGGGCCGGTTCACCCTGTTCTTCAGGATCACGCTCCCGCTGCTGTGGGACACCATGCAGGTCGCCTGGGTCTACCTGGGCATCGCCGCCTTCGACGCCTTCGCCCTGGTCCAGGTGCTCTCGGTCGACCGCGGCGGGCCCGACAACTCCACGACGGTGCTTCCGCTGGAGATCTGGCGCACGGCGTTCAGCTTCTCCAAGTTCGGATACGCGTCGGCGATGGGCGTGGCGCTGTTCTTCATGACCATCACGTTCGCGGCGATCACCCTGCGCGTGACCCGGCGCGAGAGGATCGAGTTCTGATGGTTACGGATTCGGCCCAGCGGCCGTCTGCCCCTCCCCGTGAGCCCAAGAAGCGGAAGAACCCGCTGGGCGTCTTCGGCGCCATGTCCCACATCGCGCTGCTGATCTGGGCGATTCTCATCATCGGCCCGATCGTGTGGACGTTCCTGGCCTCCTTCAAGACCAACACGGAGATCTTCGGCGACGCCATCGCGCTGCCGTCCTCCTTCGGCTGGGACTCCTGGGGCCGGGCCTGGGAGAAGGCCCACATCGGCCAGTACATGCTGAACACCGTCTTCGTGGTGGCGTGCAGCACGGCCGCGACCATGTTGCTGGGCTCGATGGCCGCCTACGTGCTGGCGCGCTACGCCTTCCCCGGCAACAGGGCGATCTACTTCCTGTTCGTGTCGGGCATGACGTTCCCGGTGTTCCTCGCGCTGGTCCCGCTGTTCTTCGTGGTGAGGAACCTCGGCCTGATCGACACCCACCTCGGCCTGATCCTGGTCTACACCGCCTACTCGCTGCCCTTCACCGTCTTCTTCCTGTCGGCGTTCTTCAAGACGCTGCCCACCTCGGTGGCCGAGGCGGCGATGATGGACGGCTGTTCCCACACCCGGACGTTCTTCCAGATCATGGTGCCGATGGCCAAGCCCGGCCTGATCAGCATCACGATCTTCAACATCCTGGGCCAGTGGAACCAGTATCTTCTGCCGATCGTGCTGCTGTCCGGCAACGTCGAGGACAAGTGGGTGATCACCCAGGGTGTCGCGAACATCTCCACCAGCGCCGGCTACGAGGCCGACTGGCCCGGCATGTTCGCCGCGCTGAGCATCGCCATCATCCCGGTCATGTTCATCTACATCATCTTCCAGCGCCAGATCCAGTCGGGTCTCACCTCGGGCGCCGTCAAATAGCCGTAACGGTGTCGCTTCGCCGGTAATCCCAGCGGGGTCGTCGGGAGTCGTTCTTATTCGGAACGACTCCCACCCCCTCTCCTCGGAGAAGCTCACTCATGGCCTACCCGGAACAGGTCTTTCCCTTCCCGTTCTTCGGAGCCGGGGAGGCCGACTACTACATGTGGGCGGAAGTGCACGTGCGCTTCGGCCGCGAGCCCACGAGCTCGCAACGTGAGGTCATCGTGGGCACCGTCCCCGCCCCGCTGCGCACCGCGGTCGACTGGTGCGAGGGACGCCAGCTGCTGGCTGCCAGCGGCCTGTTCCTGCACGGCTCGGTGATCCGCGCCTACGCCGCCACCGGAGACGAGCCGGACCGGATCGGCGAGGACGGCTGGCTCTACGCCGCGCCCTCCCGGATCGCGGCCCTCAACGCCGACATCGAGGCATGGCTCATCCGGATCCACGACGAGTGCCCGATCCTGGCGGCCTACCGCGCCGAGGACCCCGACAGCGGCGGCACCCGCCTGTCACCGTGGCACGACTGGAGCCTCGCCCGCCTGCCCGGCCTCCTGCCGGAGCTGGAGCAGGCCCTCGACAAGGGCACCCACGCCACGTCCATGGCCCAGGGCGTCATGGCCATGGCCCGGCGCGCGGGAAACCTGCCCCGGCTTGGCGTCTTCGCCAAGAACGTGATCTCCTGGGCCGATGGACCTGCTTGATGACTCCGCGGTGAACCAGAGACTGACCGGCGTGCCCGAATGGCGGCGGGAAGGCGACGAGATCCGTCGTAAGATCACCGCCCGCGACTTCCCGGCCGCGATCCGCATCGTGGACGAGATCGCGGTCGAGGCCGAGAAGCTCAACCACCATCCCGACATCGACATCCGCTGGCGCACCCTGCACCTGGCGCTCACCACCCACGACGCCGGTGGTCTGACGGACGCGGACTTCACCCTCGCCGCCCGCATCGACGAGATCGCCGTGCCCCACACCTGACGCTCTCGTTGGCCGTGTCCGGACGGAAAAATATGAATACCATGAGTGATCGCATGATTACTGATTAGAGTGGGCGCTGCTTCTGCCCCCTCTGATCAGGAGATGCCGGATGCGCATTCTCGGTGTTCTTGTCGCCGTCGGCCTGCTCGCCGTGGCCTGCGGCCAGCAGGCGCCGGCGGCCCATCCGCCCACGCACAGCCCGGCCGCCTCCGCGATCCGCCTGGCCGGGGGCGGCACGCTCGTCGCGGCCAGGCCCAAGGCCTCGGCGATCGTCTACGACACCGCCCTGGCGCCCGCGGGGGCCTCGGTCAATGCCACGGCCGAATCGGGGGCGGTGCTCGCCACCTCCACGGTCACGGTCGCGGGCCTGCTGCCCAACCGGACGTACGGCGTGCACCTGCACGTGAACCCGTGCGGGCTCAAGCCGGAGGACGCGGGCCCGCACTACCAGCACGCCCACACCCATGCGAGCGCGGACAACGAGGTGTGGCTCGACCTCACCACCGACGCCTCGGGGTATGCCACGGCCATCGCCACCCAGGACTGGGCGTTCGTCTCCGGCCGGCTGCCCCGGTCGCTGGTGATCCACGCGGAGAAGACCGCGACCACCGGCACCCAGGCGGGCACCGCCGGAGCTCGGATCGCCTGCGTCACCCTCGCCGAGGTCTAGGGCCCCGCACGGCTCCCGCTTCGAGGCCGCCGCGGCATGAGAGCCCCGCACGGCCTCGCTCCGAGGGTGCCGTGGCGTGCGGTTCCTTCGGATCCGGCGTGGTTCCCACCGGATCCGGCCTCGCCGGTGAACTCGCCGACCTCGCCCGCGATCAGGCGGACAAGACGAACCGAACCAGGCGGCAAGCGCGAACGAGTCCCGTCCATCTCCAGGCGGGGCTCGTTCGCATGTGGTCCCAGCGAGCCTTACAGTCCGCCCTCAGACATTCCGTGCACGGCCGGGATCGTGCCCAGCCGCCCTTTCTGGAAGTCCTCGAACGCCTGCTGAAGCTCTTCCTTGGTGTTCATGACGAATGGTCCGTAGTGCGCCATCGGCTCTCGGATCGACTGACCGCCGAGAAGGACGACCTCAAGATCCGGCGCATTCGAATCCTGCTTCTCGTCCGCCCGAACGGTCAGCGACGAGCCCGCACCGAACACGGCTGTCTGGCCCAGGTGCACCGGCCGGTGCTTTGCGCCTACGGAACCGCGCCCGGCGAGCACGTACGCGAGAGCGTTGAAGTCCTCGCGCCATGGAAGCGTGATCTCCGCGCCCGGCGCGATCGTCGCGTGAATCATGGTGATCGGCGTATGCGTGGTGCCCGGCCCCTTGTGGCCGTCCAACTCGCCGGCGATGACACGCAGCAGTGCACCGCCGTCCGGAGACGTCAGCAACTGGACGGTGCCGCCGCGGATGTCCTGGTAGCGCGGGGGCATCATCTTGTCCTTCGCCGGAAGGTTCACCCATAGCTGGAGCCCGTGGAAGAGACCGCCCGACATGACGAGGTGCTCCGGCGGCGCCTCGATGTGGAGCAGGCCGGACCCGGCCGTCATCCACTGGGTGTCGCCGTTGGTGATGGTGCCGCCGCCGCCCTGGCTGTCATGGTGGTCGAAGATGCCGTCGATGATGTAGGTGACGGTCTCGAAGCCCCGGTGGGGGTGCCACGGGGTCCCTTTCGGCTCCCCAGGCTGATAGTCCACCTCGCCCATCTGGTCCATCATGATGAACGGGTCGAGATGGCGGTAGTGGATGCCGGCGAAGGCACGGCGGACCGGGAAGCCTTCTCCTTCGAATCCGCTGGGTGCGGTGGTGATGGTCAGCACCTCACGCTCCCGCACCGCGTCGAGCGGCTGCGACAGGCGGGGCAGGGTCAGCGGGTTCTCTACGGTCACGGCTGGCATCTTGGATCCCTTCCTACGATGTTCGCCGGTGATAACTCAGTTGATGTTTCAACTATTCCATGATTCGGGGCCGCGGCATCGAAGGTGCCGCGGCCCCGAAAGTGATCGGCTGTCCGGTGAGGTCGCCGGCCGGTCCATCGGATCATCGGCCGGACGGTGGTGGACTCAGCCTGACGTGGCCAGCGTGAACGCGCCCCGGCTCAGCGAGATGAGCTCCCCGGTGGCCGTCCTCTCGTCGATCGCGCTCCGGGGGTTGTTGGTCAGCGCGGTGACGACGTAGGTCTTCCCCTTCGCGGAGCGGGCGCGGAAGGACAGGTCCAGGACCCCGAGCTCGGAGCCGCCCTTGGCCCAGACGGCCGGCCATTTCTTGGGGTCGAGCTTGAGCTCGATGTCGTAGGCCGACATCGCCTCGTGCAGCGGCTTGCTGTTCAGCGCGGTCAGCCCGGCGTAGGCGCGGCAGACGTCGCGGGGAGAGCCGAACCACTCCAGTTTGTCGATCTCGCGAGGCCTGTCCCAGGGCTTGATGTCCGTCAGGGCCTGCTTGGCGACCGTGTTCTTCAGGTAGGCCGCCTTCTTGGCAGGGCTCAGGGCCAGGTAGGCGTTGGCCTGTGCGGGGTAGTTGACGCCCTTGAGCAGGAAGAGCTCGCGCGTGGTGAGGAAGGGGACGTTCTGCTTGGCGTGGCCCGACCACCGGCGCACCGTGGACTCGACGGCCCCGCGGCCGACCGTGTGGATGAGAAGGTCGGTGGCGGTGTTGTCGCTGATCGAGATCATCAGCTTGGCCGCCTCGCGGACCGTGACGGTGCTGTTGTCCGGCCGATCCGCCAGGCCGCCCTGGCCCGTGCTCCTCCACTCGGGTCTGATCGTGAGCTTGGTGTTCCAGCTCAGCCTGCCGTCGCGGACCTTCTCGGCCACGGCGCCCATCACGTAGAGCTTGAAGATCGAGCCCAGGGGCCGCGCCCTGTCCGGGTTCACGGCGTGGACGGTCTCGCACCGGCCCCGGGAGTCGATCTCGGCCGCGAGGAAACCCACCTGGGGGGCGGCCTTGCGGAGCCGGGTGTCGAGCTGACCCCAGCTCGTGGGGGAGGGGGGAGGGGGCGGGGTGGGGAGCGTCACCCCGATCAGATCGATCTTCCCCTCCGCGTCCACGTGGATCTGGACGACGAACTTCTCACCGCCGATCGTGCCGGTGCCGACCAGGGCCGTCGGCGTCACCGTGGTCAGCTCCTCCAGCTGGAACCCGGTCACGTTCTTGAGAAACGCGTTGAAGCCGTCGACCGTCAGGGACTGGAGATACGCGGCGTTCACGTGCGCGCCGAGCTCGCTCTCCGTCAGGGGCGCCCGGCTCGGCGCGTCGAGGAACCACCGGAGCTGCCTGCCGACCGGGCTGTCGGGGATCTCCGGGGCGGCGGTGATCGTCTGGGCCGTGGACGCCGTCGCGGGCTGTCCGCCACCCACGAGCGAGGCGAAGGGGACGGCCGCCGTGACGACGGCGAGGGCCAGGAAGCGCGTCGATCGGAACGGTAACCGCACGAGAGACTCCTATCACTGGTGTCGTGGCCGCCTTCCCGGCGGCCTTGATCCAAAACTAGGACGGGTCACGGCACCGCACCATCCGGCGGACCTCCGTCTTCCGGGGTGCGGCGAACCGCACGGACTGTGCGGACAACCCCATGGACGGCGGCCCGTCCGGTAGGTCACCCTGCCTTCCATGAACTCCACCGCCCCGGTCCGCGCGCTCGCCGCCTTGATGGCCGTGGTGGCTGCGGCCGGGATCGTCGCGGGTGAGGTGCTGACGGCCGGTTGGCCCCTGCCGATCACCGAGTGGTTGTTCGGCGCGGCGTGCATGCTCCTGCCCGCGGTCGGCTGGCTCATCGCGGTCAGGCGGTCCGACAACGTCTACGGCTGGCTGCTGCTGGCCTCCGCCGACTGCCTGGGCCTCGGCGGCCTCGGGGTGGGTCTTCTGACGAGGAACGACGCCGGTGAGGGACTCATACCCGTCATCGGAGCCCTGCTGGCGTCGCTGTACACGATTTTCTACGGCCTGACCTGGGTCTTCGTCCCCCTGCTGTTCCCTGACGGGCGTCTGCCCTCGCGGGGCTGGCGCGTGGGCGCCTGGATCGCCGCGACGTCGATCACCGTCTACTGGCTGGGCGCGCTCCTGTACCCGGACGAGATCTGGAACAGCACCTTCTCCGGTGGCGGTGGCAACCCGCTGGGACTCAGCGGTGCGGCCGGCCTGCTCGCGGCATTCGTGGGCGGGACGGGACAGGTGGCCATCTTCATGGTGGGGTTGTCGGTGCTCGTCTCCCTGATCCGCCGCTGGCGGCGCAGCACCTCCACCGAGCGCCGCCGGCTCCGCTGGATGGTCGCGGGTTCCGGGGTCACCCTGGGGGGAGTCGTGCTGACGCTGTTCCTGTTGGGGGCGAACCACGAGGCGGGCTGGGTCGGCGTCATAGTCGCCCTGGGCACGCTGCCCGCCGTGATCGTGGTGACCGTGTTCCGGCACAACCTGCTCGACCTCCGGGTGGGGATCAGGGGCTCGAAGTTCTTCCTGATCTTCGACCTCCGGCCGACGGTGGACGAGCTCCTGACGGAGCTCGGCCCGGGGCTGGAGGAGGCGGAGCCGGCGGAGCAGCTGGGCAGGCTGGCGGGGGCCGTACGGGCGGGGCTGGAGACGCGGTGGGCGGCCGTCGCGCTCGCGGACGGCACGCGGGTGGTGGCGGGGCGGGAGGAGGGCGAGGCCGTGCTCACCGTTCCGGCCGGGCTGGGACACATCGCGTGCGGCCCCAGGACGGCCGGGCGCTTCACCGCCGAGGACCGGAGGCTGCTCGACGCGCTGGCGGTGCCGATCGGGCTGGCGATCCAGAACGCGGGGCTGGTGACCCGGCTGGTCAACGCGCAGGAGGCCGAACGCCGGCGGATCGAGCGTAACATCCACGACGGGGCGCAGCAACAGCTCGTCGCGCTGATCGCCGGGCTGGAGCTGGCCCGCGCGACCGGCGGCGGGGCCGACAGCCTGGCGCTCCTGCGCGAGCAGGCCCGCCAGACCCTCAACGACCTGCGGGAGCTGGCGGCCGGCATCCACCCGTCCGTGCTCAGCCAGGGCGGCCTGGTGGAGGCGGTCGAGGAACGCTGCTCACGCCTGCCGGTGGCCACGACGGTGGCGGTCGACCCGGCCCTGCGCGCACGGCGCTTCCCCGACCAGGTGGAGAGCGCGCTGTACTTCACGGTGAGCGAGGCGATCGCCAACGCGCTCAAGCACGCCGCGGCCTCCCGGATCGAGGTACGGCTGACGCAGTCCGCCGGCCGGCTCCAGGCGGTCGTCCTGGACGACGGGAGAGGCTTCGACCTGGACGCGACCGGCCGCCGGGGACTGGGCGCGCTGGCCGACCGGATGACCGCCCTCGGCGGCGGGCTGGACGTGTCGGGCGGACCGGGCGAGGGCACGCTTGTGCGCGCCTGGGTGCCCACGCCCGGCTGAACGGGGCGGGAGACCGTACGGTCAGCCGAAGACGGCGGGTGGCGGGACGGGGATGACCACGGCGTCGCCGTCGTTCAGCGGCCGGGCTCCGGCGATGAACTTGACGAGCTCGTCGCCGTACACGCATCGGGCCTGGGTGAGGCCGCCCGCGGCCTTTCTGGTCAGGCCGGCGAAGGGGAGCTCGAGGTGGGAGGCGGCGACGATGAGGTTGCCGAAGCGGCGCCCCCGCATGACGCCGGGCTCGGCGAGCAGGGCCACCTGGGGAAAGGTGCCCCGGATGGTGGCGAGCATCCGGCGGGCGAAGGCCAGGCCCTTGCCGTCGGCGATGTTGACCAGAAGGGTACCGTCCGGGCGCAGGACGCGGGCGGCGTCACCCATGTATTCGGAGGTGGCCAGGTCGAGCGGCATCGCGGCGCCGCTGAAGGCGTCCAGCACGATCAGGTCGGCCGAGTCGTCCTGGAGCCCGGCGGTGGCCGTACGGCCGTCGAGGATCTTGACCTTGAGCCGGGGCACCGACTTGAGCCGGAGCTGGTCCCTGACGAGCTGGACGAGGTCCCCGTCCGGCTCGGCGACGATCTGGCGGGATCCGGGGCGGGTCGCCGCGACGTAGCGGGGCAGGGTGCAGGCGCAGCCGCCCACGTGCACGGCGTCCAGCGGGCCCTCGCCGAGGAGGTCGATCACGACGGCCATCAGCTGGACGTATTCGAAGTCGAGGTAGGTGGCGTCGTCCAGGTCCACATAGGACTGCGGGACGCCGTCCTTGGAGATCACCCAGCCGGAGGAACGGTCCAGGTCCTGTAGAAGGTCGACCTCGCCGAAGGTGACCGGATAACGGCCCGGCATCGGCCCCTTCAATTCCCGCCTGACCATCAGATTTGAGCCTCTTTCGTCTGATATACACCCGGGGAGAAATCCATGGGAGAAACCGTATGCGTAGTCGAGCGGTCCTCGCGCTCATCATCGTCGTGCTCCTTGTCAGCGGGGCGGGCATCTACGTTCTGGTACGGCCCACCGGGCCGGAGCCGGGCTCTCCGGCGGCGGCCGGTCCCGAGGAGACGGCCGAGGCATACCTGAGCGCCTGGCAGGACAGCGACATCTCCACGATGAGCCGCCTGGTCGCCGACGCCCCCTCCGACTTCGTCGAGCGGCACCTCGCCTTCAGCCGCGATCTGGACATCGAGTCGCTCACGCTCACCCCCGGCACGCTGAGGCGGCAGGGCGAGCGGGCGGAGCTGCCGTTCCAGGGAATCAGGGGGATCAAGGACCTCGGGAACTGGGCGTTCGCCTCGACGCTGAGACTGGCCCTGCGGGACGGCAGGTGGAAGGTGCTCTGGGCGCCGGAGACGCTGCACCCGGCGCTCAAGGACGGCGGGCGGCTCTGGTTCAGGGAGGTTCCGGCACCGGGGATCGAGCTGGTCACCCGTTCCGGCGTGCGGTTCCCGCGCGACAGCGGGGCCGAGGACTACCTCGGCGGGCTCAACGCCGACGTGGGGGCGACCGAGAGCGGCTACGTCCTGGAAGCCGCCGCGGCGGACGGGAGGATCGAGGAACTGGTGACGTTCCCGCCGCCGAACGCCAAGAAGATCAAGACCACCTTCTCCCGGCCGATCCAGGCCGCGGCGGCCCGCGCGCTGGACGGCGTGGACAGGCCCGCGGCGATCGTGGCGATCCAGGCCGACACCGGCCAGGTGCTCGCGGTCGCCGACCGGCTGGGCGGGGAGGGCGCCTTCCGCGGCTACTACCCCCCGGGCTCGACGTTCAAGGTGATCACCGCCGCCGCCCTGCTCTCCGCCGGCCTGAGCGCGGACTCACCGGTGCGGTGCCCCGCGACCTACACGCCCCCGAACGGCCAGCCGATTCAGAACGCCGGAGGGGACGCCGCCCCCGGAACCATCACGCTGGCCGGCGCCTTCGCGGTCTCCTGCAACACGACCTTCGTCGAGCAGTCGATCCTGCGGCTCTCGGCCGGCGGCCTGGTGAAGGCCGCCGAGCTGTTCGGGTTCAACCAGGACATCAAGGGCCCGGGGGTCTGCGGCAGGATCGAACCCCACGGAGACGTCGACGACCTCCGCTCTGACGCCATCGGCCAGAACTCGGTGGTGGCCAGCCCGCTCTGCATGGCCCTGGCCGCGGCGGCCGTACAGAACGGATCCTGGCGCCAGCCGTCCATGATGAAACGTCCCGCGGAGCCGGAGGACACGGTCGCCCTGCCGCCCGGGGTGGCCGCGGGCCTGCGCACGATGATGCGGGAGGTCGTGTCGAGCGGCACCGCCTCCTCCGCGAACCTTCCCGCCGGTACGGCGGGCAAGACGGGGACCGCCGAGGTGGACGGGCAGGAGACACACGCCTGGTTCATCGGCTATCGGGGAAAGCTGGCCTTCGCCGTCTTCGTGAAGAACGGCGGAAGCGGCGCGCAGGCGGCCGTCCCCATCGCCGCGCGCTTCCTGCGCGCCCTCTAGCCCCCTGGTCTTCGCATACGCCGTATCGCTGCAGGTCAAACGGGTGAGGTGCGGAGAGTGGGTCCGGCGAAAGAGATCCCCGGCCACGCCCGGTGGGTCGTCGGCCACGCCGATACGTTTCGGAGCCAGAACGTCGTCCCTTCCTCGGGGAAGCCGTCACCGGCCACGCGAGCCCGTCCGGGAGCCGGACGCGCTTCCTCCCGTTCGGGAAGTCCGGTATCCGTGTATGGCAGATCACAACCTACGGTGACGTAACTTACGGTACCGTAGGTTTATGACCACGATCGGCACCGAAAGACTCGTCCTCCCGGAGCCCATCAAGCCTCGCCTCCGCGGCTGGCTCCATGCCGCGGCCCTTCCCCTCGCGCTCGTCGCGGGGTTCGTCCTCGTCGCGCTGGGGCCCGTCCCGCAGGCACGGCTCGCCGCCGCGGTCTACGCGATCACCTCGGGCCTGCTCTTCGGCGTCTCGGCCACCTATCACCGCGGCACGCTCTCCCCGCGCCTCGCAGAGGTGCTGCGCCGCCTCGACCACGCCAACATCTACCTGATCATCGCGGGCACCTACACCCCGTTCGCGCTGCTCGCCCTGGACGGGCCGGCCAGCGCGGTGGTGCTCGGGGTGATCTGGACCGGCGCGATCGCCGGGGTGCTGTTCCGGGTGCTGTGGATCGGCGCCCCCCGCTGGCTGTCGACCGCGCTCTACATCGGTCTCGGCTGGACGGCCGTCTTCGTGCTGCCCCAGCTGGTGGAGGGCGCGGGAGCGGTCGCGGTGGTCCTGCTCTTCGCGGGCGGCCTGCTCTACACGGCGGGCGGAGTCGTGTACGGCCTGCGCCGCCCCGACCCCTCTCCCCGCTGGTTCGGCTTCCACGAGGTCTTCCACGCCTTCACCGTCGCCGCCTACGTGGCCCAGTACGTCGCGGTGTCCCTGGTGGTGTACGCGGCGACATAATGCGCCGATCGGCCCGGCCGGCTCGCGACGCGTCCGAGACGGTGCGCCGCGAGCTCAGGGAAGGTCCGCGCGCGCCACGTCAGGGACGGCACGTCGCGAGCTCCGGTCGGGCGGCGACGCGCCCAGGGTGGCGCGTCGCGAGCCCCGGTCCGGTCAGACGGCGACGCGTTCGAGGCGGCGCATCGCGAGTTCCGCGAGGAGCGCGGCGCCGTCGGGAAGCACCGCGTTGTCGAACAGCGCCTCCGGGGCGTGGTTGTAGGCGGCCTTGCCGGGATCGGCGTCCGCCGGGCACGCGCCGAGCGCCACGAACGCCGACGGCACCTGGTCGCAGACGAAGGAGAAGTCCTCCGAGCCGGTGAACGGCTGGGGGGCCGTGAGGAACCGGTGCTCGCCGTACACCTCGCGGACGGTCGAGCCCACGAAGTCGGCCTCGGTGGGGTTGTTGACCGTGACCGGGTAGCTCACCTCGTAGTCGGCGTCCACCTCCAGCCCGTGGGCCGCCGCGATGCCCTTCACCAGGGTCACCGCCCGTTCCTGGATCCGCGCGTGCGCGGCGCCGGAGAACGACCGGATCGTCGCCTCGAACCGGGCCTCCTCCGGGATGATGTTGTCGGCGGTGCCCGCGTGGAAACTCCCGACGGTGACGACCACCGGGTCGAACACGTCGAACCCCCGCGTCACCATGGTCTGCAGCGCGGTGACCATCTCGCAGGCGGCGGGGATCGGGTCGTTGGCGCGGTGCGGCGACGAGCCGTGCCCGCCGGCGCCGCGCACGGTCACGATGAGCCTGTCGGCGGCGGCCATCATCGGCCCGCCCTTGGTGACGAACATTCCCTGGGGGATCACCGAGCTGATCACGTGCAGGGCGTAGGCCGCGACCGGGCGCTCGCCCGTCGCGTCCAGTACGCCCTCGTCAATCATGATCTTCGCGCCGCCCTGGCCCTCCTCGCCCGGCTGGAACATGAAGAGCACGTTTCCGGCGAGCCGGTCACGCCTGGCCGCCAGCAGATGTGCCGCCCCGGTCAGCATGGTGGTGTGCAGATCGTGGCCGCACGCGTGCATCCGGCCGTCCAACTGCGAGGTGACCGCCGCGCCGCTGCGCTCGGAGACCGGCAGGGCGTCCATGTCGCCCCGGAGCAGCACGGTCGGACCCGGCTGGGAGCCTCGCAGCACCGCGGTGATCGAGCTCAGCCCGTCGCCGAGCCGTACCTCCAGGGGGAGACCGGCGAGCGCCGTCAGCACCTTCTCCTGGGTGCGCGGCAGGTCGAGACCCAGTTCGGGCTCCCGGTGCAGGGCGTGGCGGAGGCGGACGAGCTCGTCCCGCATGTCGATGGCGGACTCGTGAAGGGACACCGGGCATCCTCCTGGTGATCTAACAGCTATATGTCGTGAAACGGACGATAGCTCTGATTTAACCGAATTGTGGTCTCAGAGTGGTGATCATCCGGAAAGGAATCGAGCACACGGGGAGGGAACATGGAAGAGCTGGCTCATACCTGGTGGGTGTACCTGATTCGTGGCGTGTGCGCGATCCTGTTCGGTCTGCTGGCGATCATCTGGCCGGGCATGACGCTCTTCGTCCTGGTCGCCGCCTTCGGCGCGTACGCCATCGTCAACGGTGTCTTCGAGCTGTTCAGCTCGGGCAGGGGAGGCTCTCGGGGCTGGACGATCTTTTCCGGCGTCGGCAGCATCCTGATCGGTCTCCTGGTCCTGTTCTGGCCGGGGATCACCGCGCTCATCCTGCTGCTCCTCGTCGCGAGCTGGGCCGTCGTCGTCGGCATCCTGGAGGTCGTCGCGGCGATCCTGCTCCGCAGGGCCGTGGAGGGAGAGTGGATGTTCATCGTCAGCGGCGTGCTGGCGGTGCTGTTCGGCATCCTGCTGTTCCTCTGGCCCGCCACGGGCGCGCTGGCCATCGCCTGGCTCATCGGCGCCATGGCGATCGTGTACGGGATCTCCCTGCTGGCACTGGCGTTCAGGGTCAGGGGAGTCGGTTCCTACGGCCCTTCGGGAAGACCTCACCCCGCTTGACGGCCGGAGAATCTTCACAGAGACCGGGGTCTATGCGTAAGATTTCCGTATAGACGCGTCATGAACGGGGGATCATCAGTCCAGGTCAACGTGGAGGGGACATGGATGTACACGGCTGTCTCGCTCGTCATCTGCTCGTCGACGGTTACCGGCTGGTGCTGGACCTCGAACGGAGCCGGGGCTCCCGGCTCGTCGACGCCCGCACCGGCCGGAGCTACCTGGACTTCTACACCTTCTTCGCCTCGGCGCCCCTGGGCGTGAACCCGTTCGACGATGATCCGGACTTCCTGGCCATGCTCGGCCGGATCGCCGCGAACAAGCCCGCCAACTCCGACCTCTACACCAGCCACCTCGCCGACTTCATCGAGACGTTCACCCGCGTCCTCGGCGATCCCGAGCTGCCGCACCTGTTCTTCGTGGAAGGCGGTGCGCTCGCCGTGGAGAACGCGCTGAAGTGCGCCTTCGACTGGAAGAGCCGCCACAATGAGGCGAACGGGCGCTCCCCGGAGCTGGGCACCAAGGTGCTCCACCTCACCCGAGCCTTCCACGGGCGCAGCGGCTACACCCTCTCGCTGACCAACACCGACCCGGTCAAGACCGACCGTTTCCCGAAGTTCGACTGGCCCCGGATCGAGGTGCCGGCGATCCACCTCGGTGACGTCGAGGCGGCCGAGGAGCGGGCTCTGGCCCAGGCACGGGCGGCTTTCGAGCGGCACCCGCACGACATCGCCTGCTTCATCGCCGAACCCATCCAGGGCGAGGGCGGCGACAACCACCTGCGAGCCGAGTTCCTGCTGGCGATGGAGCGGCTCTGCCACGAGCACGACGCGCTCCTGGTCATGGACGAGGTGCAGACCGGGGCCGGGCTCACCGGCACCCCCTGGGCGTACCAGCAGCTGGGCGTGCGCCCCGACATCGTGGCCTTCGCCAAGAAGGTCCAGGTGGGTGGGATCATGGCGGGCCGCAGGGTCGACCTGGTGCCCGACAACGTGTTCCAGGTCAGCGGCAGGATCAACTCGACCTGGGGCGGCGGGCTGGTCGACATGGTCCGCTCCCGGCGGATGCTGGAGATCGTGGAGCGCGACGGCCTGATCCCGCGTGCCGGAGAGCTCGGCGGCGAGCTTCTCACCGCGCTGCTGAAGGTCCAGGCGCACTTCCCCGACCTGGTCGAGAATGCCCGCGGGCGCGGGCTGATGTGCGCCTTCGACCTGCCGGACCCTGCGGAGCGCGACCTCCTGGTGGCCTCCCTCAGGGAGAACGAGGGGGTGCTCGTCCTGCCGTGCGGCGAGCGGTCGGTGCGGCTCCGTCCGGCACTCTCGGTCACTCCCGACGAGCTGGGGGAGGGCGTGTCCGCCATCGACCGGGCCCTGGAGTCCTTCAGGGACGTGCGGCTGTCGGCCTAGCGACGCCGGAGATCGCGCCTGCCGGTCCGAAGTCCGCCGGTCGGCCCGGAGGCCACCCGGCGGCCAGGAGGCCGTCTTCCGGCCCGGGAGCGGCCTGCCCGCCTGGAGCTCGTCTCTCGGCCGGGGGGTCGCCTTTCGGCCTGCAACCTGTCAGCTTGGAAGTCGTCTCTCGGCCGGGAAGCGCGGGGGCTCCTCGTGGGCGGCTCGCTCCAGCCAGAGGCCGATCGCGGTGACCCGCGAGTCCACGCCGAGTTTGGCGTATATCCGGTTTACGTGGTTCTTCACGGTTTTCTCGCTGAGAAATAGGTGCTGGGCGATCTGCCCGTTGGAGCGACCCGTCGCGATCAGCTCCATGACCTCGGTCTCGCGCCTGCTCAAGCCCGTCACGACTCTGGGTTCGGCGTCGAACGGGGCATCGTCGACTCTCATCCGGCCTCCGTGGCAGCCAACACGGTCAGGTCGCCGAAACCCCCGGTCTTACGGCGTAGCGATAGCAGCGAGCATAACCCGCTATATCCATTTTTGGTGGCAAGTGGATGGTTCGGAAAAACAGAACGGCCGATCCCGTAGGACCGGCCGTTCTTCTGGGGTGAGTGACGGGACTTGAACCCGCGACATCTAGGACCACAACCTAGCGCTCTACCAGCTGAGCTACACCCACCATGTCCGCCGCAGCAGCACATGAAAAAGCATAGCGGTTTCTGGGAGTCGTTTCGCACCGGGTTTCCGGCGGAGGCTCAGGGAGTACGGGTGGAAACGCCCTCCGCCAGCTCCCGGGCGGTCGCGGAATCGGGTCCTGGCTGGGCCACGAAGACCGCCGCGCGGTAGTAGCGCAGCTCCCTGATGCTCTCGGTGATGTCGGCCAGAGCCCGATGTCCACCTTGTTTCTCGGGCGAGGCGAAGTAGACCCGGGGGTACCACCGCCGGGCCAACTCCTTCACCGAGGAGACATCGATCATCCGGTAATGCAGGAACGCGTCCACGGCAGGCATGTCACGCGAGATGAACGACCTGTCGGTGGAGATGGAGTTGCCGCACAACGGAGCCTTCTTGGGCTCCCGGATATGGCTCTTGATGTATTCGATCACCATGGTCTCGGCCTCGGCCAGCGTGACGCCGCCACCCAGCACGTCCAGCAGGCCGGAGGCCGTGTGCATCTCCCGCACCACCTCCGACATCTGCTCAATCGATTCGGGTGGGGGCTTGATGACCACGTCCACACCCTCGTCAAGCTGGTTCAGCTCGCCGTCGGTGACCACGCAGGCCACCTCGACGAGCGCATCACGGCCAAGGTCGAGCCCGGTCATCTCACAATCGATCCAGACCAGCAGATCACTCATAGCCTTCAGGGTAGTACTCCCTTCAGGAGAGCTTGAGCGACTCGACAACTCGGTCGGCCACCGACACGTTGAGATTGTCCGGCACGGACAGGTAGACCAGCGCCGGAGGGGTGGAGGCTCCCCGGTCCACGATCACGAAGGCGGCTCGCTCCTTCTTCCACTTCCAGCCGTTGGCCTCGGACTCCTTGGAGAAGTCCAGATCGACCATGAGCAGCCAGGCGTCCTTGCCGCTCACCTTGATGGCCTTGTCCTGGACGGTCTTCCGCAGGTGCTCGGGGCTGTAGTAGACCGGCTCGACGGCTTTCAGCAACGTCGCCGCGGTCGCCTGCATGCTGTCGACCCCGCCGTAGGGCAGTCCCTCGGGAAGCGTGCCGGTGAAGATGTTGCCGAGCCAGTTGCTGCCCTTGCCGTCGAAGTCGTTCTGGGAGACCGCGACGGCCGCGGTGTTCCACGTCAACCCGAGCGGGTCGGCGGCAACGCTCGTGGGCACCTGCCAGGGTGAGCTGGGAAACGCGTAGGACAGGCCGGTCTCGGGGTCCTGTACGCGTCCGCCCCGCGGCTGGGGCAGCGGGGGAGCGCTGTTCTGCTGATCCGGGATGGACGGCGGGATCGTCGTCTCGGGCAGCGGCTCGGAACTCGGCTCCTGCGTCGTCGCGGGCGGCGAGGTGACATCACTCGCGGTGGGCGTGGGGTCGGGGTTCATCAGGAACATCGCGGCGACCACGATGACGACGATCAGAGCCACCACTCCGCTGCCGCCCAGGATCCACGGCAACGGGTTCTTCTTGCGGGGCGGCGGGCCCGACGGATACCCGAACGCGGGAGCGGGCATCTGCATCGTGTTGCCGCTGGACGGCGCGCCCCAGTGCGGCTGATCCATGCGGGCGCCCTCCGGCGCCGGAATGGTCTGCTGGCCCCACTGCTGCCCCGCGCCCTCCCGAGGCTCGGACGGCGGTCCGGCGGGCCCGCCGGGTGCGGGGGATCCGAAGGAATCAGAAGGGCTGGTAGGGCTGGAGTGAAGCTCCGCCGAGCGAGGCCCTGCCGGCTGGGACGAAGATCCGGTCTGCGGCGCCTGGGACACGGGCTGCCCGGCGGGGACGTCCCCGGGATGCGTGGCGTCGGTCCACTGACTCCCGTCCCACCAGCGCAACTGTGGCGAGCCGTAGGGGTCGGGGTACCAGCCGGGTGGGGTCTGCGTGGTCATGGCCGCCAGAGTAGTAAGAACCGCTTAGCAGTGCATTGTTGACCTTGTGCCCCACTCATGAACATTTGGCAGTAAAAGTCGCCTTGTCCTGGAGCTTCTTGCCGTCGGGGAGCGGAGAGATCACCTGCAGCGTGGCGGTTCCCTTGAAACTTCCCTTGCCCTTGACCCTCCACAGCAGGCTCACCTCGTGCGAGGTCTCCCCGGCCACGAGCCGGTCGGTCTGGGCGATCGGGACTTTTTTATCGCTCTGCTTCCACTGGTAGCGAATCTCTCCGGCCGAGCCGTTGGTGGAGAGCATGCCCGTGATCATGACGGGTGTGTTGCACTTCTGCACCGCCTTGGGGGCGGTCACGTCCACCGCGGTCACCTCCAGAGGCATCGACGGGCCACGGAACAGCCAGATCGCCAGCCCGGCCACGATCATCAGCGCGAGGATCACCGAGGCGAGTATCGTGCGGGCCCGCCGCTGCCTGGGCGGAGCCCCTCGGCTCCGGAGCCCGGCCGCGGTTAGCTCCGTCTGCTGCTGGTCCCGGCCGGCCCGCCAGATCTGGGCGGCCGTGGTGTCCACCGGCACCCCCGGGCCGAACCGCATGATCACGTCTTCGGTGGGAGGCTCGCCGGCCCTCGGATCCTTCAGCAGCGTGACGATGTCTCCCTCGTCCGGCATGACCGGCGTCCGCGCCGACTGCCCGACCTGGGTGGGCATGTCGCGCTCCGCCCGCCGCCGCAGGATCTCCACCAGCCTGTCGCGGGTGACGAACCCCGGCGGCAGCTGATCACGCCCTAGGAGCAGGGTGTCGCGAGCCGGGGTGAGTCCGAGGGTGGAGGCCGTGGCCGCCGCCCGTTCGAGCAGGGCTGCCGACCGGGGGTCGGCCGCGGACCAGCTGGCGGCCAGGCCCCGCGCGAGCGAGGCCCAGGCCGTCACGTCCCGCTCGGGAGCGGGAGGCCGCCCGAGCAGCGCGTCGGCCAGCCCCCGTTCGGCGAGCAGGGCCGAGCCGTCCGAGGCGATCGCCACGGTGCCGGGATGCAGCGCCCCGTGGGCGAGCCCGGCGGCGTGTATGGCCAGCAGCGTCTGCGCGATCTCCACGAGGATGGTGGCCGCGCTGCCCGCGTCGGGACGCGGGATCCCGGGTTCGTCGGCCAGCAGGTCGGCCACGTTCGGGCTGACCGGCTCGGCGGTGAGCAGCCAGACCTCGTCCTGGGCCGTGATCAGATCGGCGATCGGGACCAGCCCGGTCAGGCCGCTCTGGGCCAGCCTGCGGTCCGCGACCACGGCCGCGACCAGCCGGTCACGGGTCGCGCGATCGGTGATCAGCCGTGGATCGAACCTGAGCGCGGTCCCGGGCCGTCCGTCGGCGGAGACAGCCGACGACCAGGTGCCCAGATCGTCGGCCCAGGTGCGGCCGGCCAGCCGGAATCCGGCGATGTTCGCCCCGTCGGTGCTCATGATCGTGCTCGTTCAGCCATTTACTGCCATCTCTACTGTGGGCCGACCACGCCGCTCTACCGGGGGTCGACCGCGCCGCGTGTCACCGTCAGTGTCAACGGAACGGCGTCGTTCGTCATCAGCTTGAGGGTGAGGAGTGCCGGGGCGGCCGTCCCGATGCCGAGTGAAGCGATGATCCCTTTCCGGGGGGTTCCTTCCGAGGACCCGGGGGCGTTCTGCTCCGGCGGGTTTTCCACGCCGCGGGGACTGGTCTGCGGCGGCGAGGGGTTCTCCTCGGTCGGGGCGCTGGTCGGTTGCGGAGGCCTCGTCGGCCGTGGCGGCCGAGTGGGGGCGGCCGTCGCCGGCGGCGGAGTCGGCGGTGGGGTCGTCGCCGGGCGGGTCGAGGGAGCGGCCGGGACACCGATGTCGGAGGTGTCCACGCCGGAGGGGCTCGGCGACGGCTTCACGGGGGGCTTCGTCGGTTTGAGCGTTGGCTTTTTCGTCGGTTTGACCGGTGGTTTCTTGGTGGGTTTCACCGGCGGTTTGGGCTTGGGAAGCGGGTTTCCGGTGGGTGGCGCCGGCGGAGGGCCGGCCACGGTGGGTGCCGCGGTGGTTGTCGGCTCGGGTGTTTCCTCGGCCGGCTCCTCCGTGGGCGGCTCCTCCGTGGGCTCCTCGGTGGGCTCGGCGGTGTCCTCGGCCGGGATGATCGTCTCCACCGGCTCCGAGGGGGACGGTTCCTGCGTGGTGGCCGTGCCCTGCGTCTGGATTTCGGTGACGTCACCGGCGTTGACCAGCACCGCGGTCACGCCGCTGATCGCCGCGACGAACCCGAGGCCGACCAGGACCTTGACCCCCAGCTTGCCGCCCAGGGACGTTCCCCGGTTCACATTCCGGCTTCGGCTCCGGCTCCGGCTCCAGCGCCGGCCTCCGCCTTCGCCTTCGCCGAGGTCCGTCTGGGCCAGGGAGGTGTTGGCGACTCCCGAAGCCGGCGCCTTCCCCAGGGGGAACAGCGAGGCCAGGAGCAGAGCGACCCCGGCCAGGCGGCGACGGCCGCGCTCCTGCCACTCCGGCCCGTAGGCATCGGCGGCGACGGCCTCCAGCTCGGTGAGGAAGGCGGCGGCGGTCGGCGGCCGGTCGGCCGGGTCCTTGGCCAGGCCCCGCTCCACCAGTCCCCGCAGGGGTGCCGGCACCTCCTCGACGGGCGGTGGCGTGACCTGGTGCTGCCGGGCCAGCGCGGCGATGTTCGTGGCGCGGAAGGGCCGGGTGCCGGTCAGGCACTCGAAGAACACGACGGTGGCGGCGTAGACATCGGTCGACGGCCCGGCGGGACCTCCCAGCCACTGCTCGGGCGCCATGTAAGGCGGCGTGCCGGCCGGGGCCTCACCGTCGCCGGCGCGGACCGCGATGCCGAAGTCGACGAGCTTGCTCATGCCGCTCGCGTCGACCATCACGTTCTCCGGCTTGAAGTCGCGGTGCACGACTCCGGCCGTGTGCGCGGTGGCCAGCCCCAGCAGGGAGCCCTTGAGCACGACCAGCGCGGCCTCCGGGCCGGTCGGCCCCTCGGAGCGCAGGAGCGCGCGCAGGGCGACACCGTCCACCAGCTCCATGACGATGGCCGAGCCCTCGCCGGTTTCGACGTAGTCGTACAACTGGACGGAATGAGGGCTGTCCAGGGTGTTGAGCACCCGCGCCTCTTGCCGGAAACGTGCCACGAACGCGACATCGTTGCGGAGCTCGTCGGACAGGTACTTGATCGCCACCAGGACGCCGTCGGCGTCGTGCCGTGCCATCACCACGGAGCCGCCGGCACCGGCGCCCAACTCGCGGATTTCTGTGTATCCGGGGATTCGCCAACCTGACGACGTGCCGTGCATAACCGTCTCCTCAGTTGCCTGGGCCCCCACCCATAACAGACGAACCGTAGCCTAGCGATAGACGATCGTGTTCTCGTTATCAATCACGAAACAGCCCACAAAGCCGGAGTGATCAGTCCCTGTCCTGCGATATCGCGGTCAGGAGGTACGTTCCGCGGACGTCTTGACCGTGTCCTTCGATGACGGCGGCGCGGGGGCGGCCGGGATCGGCGAGATGGTACGGGCGATCGTCGCCTTCGGCTTCGTCTGCACCGTGCGGGTCACCGCGGGCTTCGGCTTGGCCGTGCGGGTCGCGGTGGGCTTCGGCTCCGGTCTGACCGTGCGGGTCGCCGTGGGTTTCGGTGTCGGTCTCACCGTGCGGGTCACCGTTGGTTTCGGCGTCGGTTTGACGGTGCGGGTGGCCGTGGGCTTCGGCGTCGGTTTGGGGCACGCGGGAGTCCTGCCGTTCGCGCCGCTTGAGCCTCCGGACGGATCGCCGGTCGCCATGACGCTCCAGGTCGACCCGCAGGCCACCTTCGCGAAGGCGAACCTGACCGTCCGCGTGTAGCCGGTCGCCCCGGACAGGGGCACGACGGCCTGCTGCATGGCCTGACCGGCCTGGAAGACCACGCTCAGGCGCACCTGCCGGGTGTTCGCGGTGTCCACGGAGACCGAGACCACCCCGGTGCCCCGCGCGTTGAGATTGGCCCGCAGCACGTCCACCCGGCGCACCTCTGGCTTCGGAGGCTTGGGTGTGGGGGGCGGTTCGGGGGATTTCGAGGGGGGCGGGGTGGGGGTCTTGGCCGGAGGCTTCGGCGACGGCGAGACCGACGGGGAAGAGGACGGGGAGGCGGTCTGGGAGGCCGGCGGTTCCCCGGACGGTCCGGCCGCAGCGGACTCGGAGGGCTCGGAGAACTCGGAAGGCGACCCCGGCGGTGGCACGGAGGAGTCCGGGGAGTCGGAAACCGAGGGGGACGTCGAGGGAGTCGGCAGGGAAAGGGGCGCCAGGGCCGCCGCCTCGGGGGACGGCTCCGCGGCGACGATATTGATCTTCTGGGCCTGCGGTGACCGGTCGCCGGCCAGCGCGTACACACCGAGGCCGCCCGCGATCACCACCAGTCCCGCCCCCACCGCGACCCCCGTGGTCCTCGTGCGCAGCGTGCCGAGCACCGTCTGGAACAGCGTGGTCCCGGTCACCGGGCCGGGAGGGTCGTTGAGCCGGAACAGCAGGGGGAGCAGCGCCGCCAGCGCGGCCAGTTTGCGGCGTCCGCGCTCCTCCCAGTCCTCGCCGTACCCCGCGACGGCCGCGGTCTCCAGCTCGGCCACGAAGCCGGCGGCGGTGGACGGCCGGTCCGCCGGGTCCTTGGCCATGCCCCTGGCGATCAGCGTCCGGACCGCCTCGGGCGCCTCCTCCACCGGGATCGGCGCGTTCTGGTGCTGGTACATCAGCACGGCCCGCTCGGTCGCCCGGTACGGCCGGTGCCCGGTCAGGCACTCGAAGAAGACGGTGGTCGCCGCGTAGACGTCCGTGGCGGGAGACGCGGGACCGCCCGTCCACTGCTCGGGCGCCATGTAGGGCGGGGTGCCCGCGGGCCGGTCGCTCTTTCCCGCCTGTACGGCGATGCCGAAGTCGACCAGCTTGCTGGTGCCGTCCGCCTGGACGAGCACGTTCTCCGGCTTGTAGTCCCGGTGCACCAGCCCGGTGTGATGGGCGGCCGCCAGCCCCGTGAGCGAGCCCTTGAGCACGGCCAGGGCCGCCTCGGGCCCGGTCGAGCCGTGTTCGCGGAGCAGTTCCCGCAGGGAGACGGCGTCGACGGCCTCCATGACGATGGCGGCGCCCCCGGCCATCTCGACGTATTCGTAGAGCTGCACCACGTTGTCGTCCGCCAGCTCGACCAGGAGCCTGGCCTCGGACCGGAACCGGGCGAGGAAATCCGGGTCGCCCCTGAGCTGCTCGGCCAGATATTTGATGGCGACCCGGGCGCCCGAGTCGTCGTGCCGGGCGAGCACGACCCGGCCACCGCCGCCCGCGCCGAGCTCGCGCAGTTCGGTGTATCCGGGGAGGTTCCATTCGACGGACGTCATGTGCCGCACTCCAGCGTTCCGGGTCCCGGGCGAGGGGCTTCGCTAGGAAGACGTGTGGCGCCTGAGGCCGGTTTGCCGAGGTGGGTTACCGAATGGGCATGATTCGCGAGGTGATGTGTTTGGGGACGTCCAGGTCCATGGTCATCGCCGGGTCGGCCTCGGGGACACCCCAGGCCGAGTGGAGCGGCAGGACTCCGGCCCAGACCGGCAGGGCGTAGTCCTCCTCGTCATCGAGCGGCGGGCCCTGCCGTACCTTCACCGACGCCTCGGCCAGGGAGAGGGCGAGCACGGAGGTCGCGGCGAGCTCTTTGCGGGTCGGCTCCCTCGCGGCGTCCCACTGGCCGGGGGCGAGCTGTTCGGTGATCGCGCGCAGGCCCGCCAGGCGCTCCTCGTCCTCCTCCACCGGGCGGAGAGGGCCGTAGATCATGGCGGAGCGGTAGTTGAGCGAGTGGTGGAAGACCGAGCGGGCCAGCACGACGCCGTCCAGATGGGTCACCGTGACGCAGACGTCACCGGTGCCCCGCAGGGAGGTGGCGCCGGTGGAGCCGTGCAGGTAGAGGGTGTCGCCGATCCGGCCGTAGCCGGTGGGGACGACCATCGGGGCTCCGTTGACCACGACGCCCAGATGGCAGACCAGCCCGGCGTCCAGCACCGCGTACAGGTCCTCGCGGTCGGTGAGACCCCGATGCTTCGAGCGGCCGAGGGTGGTGCGGGGAGTCGTAGAGAGCATGGCCCTAACCTAAGGAGAAGTGGATATCGAGAACACATCCACTCGTTGCCACTTCTGGGAGACCACTTTGCCGCGACCCGCCGTCGACCTGCCCATCTCGGTGGACCGCGGGGCCGCCACGGCCCTCGCCGTCCAGCTCGGTGACCGCCTCCGCACCGCCATGCGCGACGGCACCCTCAAGTCCGGTGAGCGCCTGCCCTCCACCCGCGCCCTCGCCCGGCAGCTCGCCGTCAGCCGCACCGTCGTCACCGAGGCCTACCAGCAGCTCTACGCCGAAGGCTGGCTCGACGGCCGCCACGGTTCCGGCACCTACGTGGCCGAGATGGTGGTCCATGTCCCGCCTGTCGCCGCCGGCTCCGTCTCAGGTTCCGGGTACGGCCCGGCGCACGGAGACGCTCCCGGGCCTCGCGAGAGGCCCGGCCCCGTTTCCGGGTACGGCGACGGGCCCGGCTCCGTTTCCGGGTACGGCGACGGGCCCGGCCCCGGTTCCACCAGCGGCGACGGACCCGTTTCCCGCACCGGTTCCCACGGAGGCCCGTCCGGACCTGGTTCCGGTGCCGTTTCCACCTGCGGCGACGCGTCCGCCGACGCCCTCGCGTCCCTCCCGCCCGCCGGAACCGCCCGTTCCCGGCACGGCGAGACCATGATCGACCTGCGTCCCGGGCAGCCGTGGGTCCGCGACTACGACCGGGCGGCCTGGCGCCGGGCGTGGCGCAGGGCGGCCGACCTGCCGCCGGGCGTCGACCCCGACCCCTACGGCCTCCCCAGGCTCCGCGAGGCCCTGGCCGAACACCTCCGCAGGACCAGGGCGATCCCCGTCGGTGTGGAGAACATCATGATCACTCGGGGCACCGGCAGCGGGCTCGACCTCGTCGCCGCCACGATTCTGCGTCCCGGTGACCGGGCGGGCGTCGAGGACCCCGGCTACCGCGTCGCCAGAAACGTCTTCGCCGCCCGGGGCGCCGAGGTCGTGCCCTGCCCGGTCGACGAGGACGGTGTCATCGTGGACGGGCTCCCCGGCGACCTGCGTGTCCTCTACACCACCCCCGCGCACCAGTACCCCCTCGGCGGGCGCCTTCCCATCCCGCGCAGGGAACGCCTTCTCGCCTGGGCTCGCCGTACCGGCGCGCTCGTCGTGGAGGACGACTACGACGCCGAGTTCCGCTACGACGTCGCCCCGCTGCCCGCCCTCCACGGTCTCGACCCCGAGCGGGTGGTCCTGCTCGGCAGCCTGTCCAAGTCCCTGTCGCCCGACGTCGGTGTCGGCTGGCTGGTCGCCGCGCCGCACCTTCTCGCCGCCGTCGCCCGGACCCGCGACGACCTGGCCGACCGCACCAGCGGCCCGGTCCAGCAGGCGGTGGCCGTACTCCTGGAGAAGGGGGACCTGGACCGGCACCTGCGCCGGATGCGGCTGGAGTACGCACGGCGCCGCGCCGCGCTCGTGGACGTCCTCGGCTCCCGGATCATGGGCGACACCGCGGGGCTGCACGTCATGGTGGAGTTGCCCGCGCACACGGTCGGGCCCCTGGTCGAGGCCGCCCGCGACCGGGGCGTGCTGCTCGACGGGATGACGCGGCACCACCACGGCCCGCCGACCAGGCACGGCCTGGTGATCGGGTACGGCTCCGCCTCGCTCGCCGAGGTCAGACGGGGAGTCGCGGTGATCGCCCAGCTGATCGGCTGACGCGGCGGGGCAGGAAGGGTACGGAGCACGACCCGGGGCTCGTGGCTGGTTCACGATGGGTGATTCCGTGCTCGTCTCGGCTCATGGCGAGCGATTCGGTGCCCGTCCCGGTCCGTGGCGAGCCCCGGGGCTCGCGTCCGGTCCGCGGTGGGTGATTCCGTGCCCGTCCCGGCTCATCGTGAGCCGCCCGGCTCGCACCCCCGGTTCATGGGGACAGGATGGAGGTGCGCAGGCGGCCGAAGGTCTTCAGCACGCGGTCCGCGGTGTTCCGCAGGGCCGGGTTGGACAGGACCGTTCCCCGCGCCTTGCGGGCCGGCACCCGAAGCATCCAGTGCACCCCGGCTCCGGCGCTCGGCCGGGCGATCCGGCCCTCCGCCACCTCGTACTCGCCGTTTTTGAGCTTCTCCTTGTACTCCTTCTCGCCGCGGCCCATGTCGATGATCTGGATCCCCGCCGCGGCGGCCCTCTCGGCCATGGCCAGGTGGTGGATCAGGCCGGGGGAGTATTTGGCGTAGGAGGTGTCGTAGGCGGGGAACCAGCCCGCGAGCGTGGTGCCGGTGCGCACGCCGAAGTGGCCGGCCACCGGCTCGCCGTCGACGTAGAGCATGTCCAGGACGCCGCCGAAGTGCTCGGTGTCGGTGGCGAGCAGCCGCTCGACCAGCTCCACGATCCAGGGCCTGGCGAACCTGTCGGTGCGGCCGGTGCGGCGGTACTGGTCGGTCTTCCAGCCGAGCAGCGTGTGCAGCGGCGCCAGGTCGGTGGTGGCGTAGTCGTGGTGGATCGGCCCCACGTCACGCTGGAGCTTGCGGGTCTTGTAGGCCGTCGAACGGTAGGTCTTGCCGGACTTCAGCTTGATCGTCTCGATGTACGACGCGTAGCCGTCCCGGAGATCGATGATCGGTGACGGATGCCGGGTATGCCCGGGCTGGAGCAGCGGCTGTCCCGGGATCAGGTGGTCGAACTCGAACACGGCCAGGCCACAGGCCTTGATCAGCTGATGCGGATCGATCTCCAGGTCCTTGGCGTGCACCAGTCCCTGCGCGTCGGTCAGCCCCGCCGCCACCGGCATGCCGATGCCCATCGGATGTCGTTCGAAGGGAAGGAATCCCACGACGTCGGGCCCGTCATGCAGCACCGCGACCCGCACGCGATCCTGCAGGGCGCCTACGGCGATCGTGAACTCCGGCGACAGAAAGGGGCTGTCGAAGGCGGGGTCGGCACCCTGAAGGACCCGCCACTGGTCGAGGTCGGAGGTTCCGAGGTCACGGGGACGAACGATGGAGATGCGCATGAGCTCCTACCGAGGTGTGGGGGGTTCCCCTACGACATCCTGTGTGCGTAAGCCCAAGCATGCGGGCAGGCACGTAATGTAGCGATAAAAGAGCTGAGGGTATTCGCCGACTTCCGGAGTCGCACCGTTTCTGAGGCCTCATCTCGTCCGGGATCCTCGTCGGCGAGGGCGTTCCGACTAGCGCCACCGACCCGAGTGACGTTCTAATTGGGGGCTATGAGCACCCCAGGTATCGACTGGAACCGTCTGGTCGGATGGATGGCCGCCAACGTCCCCGACGCCGGGGAGCCCACCGGGATCTCTCTGATCGCCGGCGGCAGGTCCAATCTCACCTATGTCCTCGAGACCCGGGAGCGCCGCCTGGTGCTGCGCCGCCCGCCGCTGGGGCACGTGCTGCCGACCGCCCACGACATGAGACGTGAGTGGCGGGTGATCTCGGCTCTCGCGCCGACCCCGGTCCCCGTGCCCGAGCCGGTGGCCTTCTGCGGCGACGAGGACGTGATCGGCGCGCCGTTCTATCTCATGGGTCACGTGGAGGGCTCGGCCGTACGGAACGAGGAGGACGTCGAGGGGGTCGCCCCCGAGCAGATCCGCCGGCTGTCCGAGCGGCTGGCCGAGGTGCTCGCCGCCATCCACGCGATCGACTACGAGGAGGTGGGACTGGGCGATTTCGGCCGTCCCGAGGGCTACATGGCCCGCCAGCTGAAGCGCTGGGGTCAGCAGTGGGAGCGGTCGAAGACCGGTGAGCTGCCCGAGTACGACCGCCTGGTGGCCCGCCTGCGCGAGCGCCTGCCCGTCCACTCCGCCTCGACGCTGGTCCACGGTGACTACCGGCTGGACAACACGCTGGTACGGCTCTCGCCGGAGCCCGGCATCCTCGCCGTCGTCGACTGGGAGATGTCCACGCTCGGCGACCCGCTCGCCGACCTGGGCCTCACCCTGACCTACTGGCAGGATCCCGGCGACTCCGAACGCGCCTCGATCCCGGTCGCCACCGGCGTCACCGTGGCCCCCGGCTTCCTCAACACCCGCGAGTTCGCCGCCCACTACGCCAAGATCTCCGGTGCCGACCTGGCCGATCTGGACTTCTACGTGGCGTTCGGCAACTACAAGCTCGCGGTGATCGTGGAGGGCATCCACGCCCGATTCAAGCAGGGCAAGACCGTGGGCGAGGGTTTCGAGCGCATCGGCGAGTCCGTCCCCACGCTCATCGAGCGGGCCCACCGCGTCCTGGAGGGCTGAGTCCTCAAGGGCTGAAAGAGGCGGCGCACCGCCTTCCGGGATTCGGGAGGCGGGCTCTCCCATGTCCCGGGACGCGCCGGGGGCGCCCGCGGGCCGTACCGCGCTTGAAGGTCCCCGGACCGCGGCGGATCGCTCCCGATCCCGAGCCGGCGCATCGGGTTTGCGTGGAAGGTACCTCCTGCTTCAGCCGGCGGGTGAATCCGCGCCCCTCCTCGAACGCGCACGCAGGGCATACGGGCTGGTCCTCGGCAACACCCGCAAGGGTTGGCGAGAAGCCCCCTCGTTCACGAGAGGGTGGAGTCACGGAAGATTCAAGCGTTTTGAAAGTCACCGTGATTACGCTGAGAGAGCAGCCGGTAACGCTTGGCTGTGAGCCTTGCCTGGTCTCGGGCGGGTCGGCCCGGGCTGTGGAACGCTGCAACGGCTTGGCTGCTGACGCTTCAACGGATTGACGGTGAGAGCGAGGAACCGGTGATACCGACTGACGGACGGCACCAGCGAAGGCGCTCGGCCTGGCCGATCGCACTGGGAGCGACAGGCGTGACGGTGGTGCTTCTCGTGGGGATACTCACGCTCGCGTCAACGCCGGACATACCCAGGGGAGAGATCATGACGATCGCCCCGAGCCAGGCCGCGCCGGTGATCGAGCCGCCTCCCGCCGTGGCGGGCTGGCCGCGCTGGGGCATCACCCACACCGAGTTCAGCGCGGGCAACCGGGCCGACAAGGTCTCCCAGACCGCCTCGCACCTGCTCAGCCGGGTGCCCATGCTTCAGAACCAGCACATCATGGGCTGGGGTGCGGGCAACCCGGAGCCGGCCCCGGGCAAATACGACTTCCGCGACCTCGACGGCCGGATCAAGTTCATGGGCGCCTCCCAGTCCATCCCGGTGATCACGCTGTGCTGCGCCCCGGACTGGATGAAGGGCGGCACCGCGGGGCGCACCGACTGGACGCGGCTGGAGACCGCGCCCAAGCGCGCGCACTTCGACGACTTCGCCAGGCTGGCCGTGACGGTGGCCAAGCGCTACCCGACCGTCAAGCACTACATGGTGTGGAACGAGTTCAAGGGTTTCTGGAACCCCGCCAACAACCGCTGGGACGCGGAGGGCTACACCGAGCTCTACAACAAGATCTATGTCGCGCTGAAGGCGGTGAACAAGGACATCCAGGTCGGCGGGCCGTACATGTCGATGGTCAGCTCCAAGAACGACAAGGACTCGGAGATCCAGGGCGTCTGGGGAGTCGTCGACCAGCGTGACCTGGACGCGGTCGAATACTGGCTCGCGCACAAGAAGGGCGCCGACTTCATCGTGGTCGACAGCTCCTCGCCCACCAAGGACGCCGGGCTGATCCCCGACGAGTTCACCGCGCTCGGCAAGTTCAGTGCGATCACCAGCTGGTTGAAGCAGAAGAGCGACCTGCCGGTCTGGTGGGCCGAGTGGTACGTCGAACCGCAGGGCAGCGGCTGGACCGAGGAGCGCCGCCTCGCCGTCCAGACGGTGGCGATGATGGAGTTCGCCACCAGCGGCGCCACCACCTCTCTCTACTGGAGCCCCCAGCGCAAGTCCGGCAGGGCCGGCCAGCCCTGCCCCGGATGCCTGTGGCACCCGAGCCAGGGCACGGAGCTGCCGATGGCGGGCATCCTGAGCGGCTTCACCAAGTGGTTCCCCGCGGGGATCACGCTGGAGAAGATCACCTCCTCCGATCCCAAGGTGCGGGTGCTGGCGCAGGAGGAACAGCTCGTGATGGTGAACACCTCCAACGCGTCCGTGAGCACGACCGTGGACGGCAGGGCGTTCACCCTGAAGCCGTACGCGATCCAGTGGAGCGACCGCGGCGCCTAGCATTCCAGGATCGAAAAATGTCGTCGGGGTGACTGCGGCGAGGTCACCCCGACGACGGTGGCCGACCGGGTAGCCGAGAACGACGTGTCGCGGCTCCGGAGCCAGGACCCCGCACCCGGTCGATCAGCTCGTCCGCTCCGTGGGCGTTGACGCGGAACCGTTCACCGGACGCGGGCGGCGCCCTCCCGCAGGACGGCGTCGGCCTCGGCCTGGACCGCGTCCAGATCGTCGGCGATCTCGGCGCCCGCGACCGCGTCGGGCAGCCGGATCGCTCGGCAGGTCTAGATCGTTCCACGGGCGCTCACCGAGCGTGTCCGTCAGGACGAGGTCGCGCTCCGGCAATCGCTCCGACAGCGCCGCGGAGGTCACCGTGTGTGGCACCCCGGCGTCCTCGACGATGAATTCCAGACGGTCGGCCGGGTAGGTCGAGTCCAGCGGCACGCAGGCGGCGCCGGTCTTCCAGACGTCCAGGAGGGCCGCGATCAGCGTCTCGTCGCGGTTCAGGCCCACACCGGCGGTCGAGCCTCGTCCCACTCCCCGCGAGATGAGTTCGTGGGCTATCCGGTTGGCCTGGGCGTCGAGGTCGGTGTAGGTCGTGCGGGCCGTTCCGGCGATGAAGGCGCAGGGGCCCGCCCGGTGGTCAGGGCAGCTGGGTGCCGATGACGATGAAGCGCTCAACGATCACGATGAGGGCCGTCAGGAAGGCGGGCACCGCCACCAGCAGGATCCACCGCCTCGTCCTGGAGATGCGGCCGCGGCCGCGCAGGCCGAGCAGTTCGTAGGCGAACAGCGTGATCCACGTCACACCCAGTGCTCCCAGGCCGATCGGGGTCCACGGTGAGGTGGGATCGCCGATCCCGGTGGTCGGGGCGCCGGGCTCGGGGATCTCGACGCCCTCGGGGAAGGACTTCATCGTGTAGACGGCGGCGTCGTCGCTGGTGAAAACCCGCTTGAGCTCCGGGGAGGCGTCGAGGGCGGCGCGGAACCGCGGGGCCCAGTCTTCGGGGAAGTTGTGGTTGAGCTGCAGGTAGCCCGCCTGTCCCCGGGTGGCGATGAGGTAGGTGTTGGGCGGCGAGAGACGGAACTTGTCGATCACGGAGGAGATCTGGGCCGGATTCCTGGAGACGAGTGCCTGCTCGTAGGAGATCCTGTCGAAGTCCTTCTCGCCCCAGGGAATGGCGGGCGTGACCTCCTCGCCGATCTGCGGGACCAGATACAGGACGCGGGCGCTCGGCTGGTCGTGGTCGTAGATGTAGTGCATCGCCGCGACCTCGTCGGCGGAGACCCGCTCGAACTGCTCGTTGCCGTAGCGGGCGACCAGGAAGACCATCGACAGCGCCAGCGCGCACCCGGCGGCCAGCCCCAGGGAGACCCGGCGGGTCAGCACCGGACTGAGCCGGGGGCCGGACGCGCGGATCGGCACCGTCTCCTCCGGGGCGCCGGCCGCGGTGGCGGGAAGATTGGGAAAGAAGGCGTAGGCGGCCAGGATGCAGGCGCCCGGCAGCGCGAACAGGTAGATCCGCAGGCCGATCTCACCCCCGTAGTTCTGCAGGCCGATGGCCAGCACGGGAGTGCACAGCAGGAGGAGCGCGGCCCTGTCACCGACACCGCGGCGCAGGCGGCGCAGCAGGCCGGTGGCGGCCAGCGCCAGGATGACGGCGCAGATGCCGAGCCGGGCGACCAGCACGAACGTGTGCTTGGGGTCGCTGCCGTCGATCCGGTCGCCGGTGTTGCTCTGGAGGTTGTCCAGGACCCGGCCCAGGCCGCCGAAGAGCTCGTCGATGTGCCCGCTCCAGAAGGCGACCGTCTGGTAGCTGATCCAGGCCAGCGCCATCAGGCCCAGGAAGAACGGAAGACCCCAGCTGAGCGAGGAGCGCCGGAACAGGAGCAGGCCGGTCAGGATGCCGAGCATCATGAACGGGGTGATCTGGTGCGACGCCGTGGCGGTTCCGAACAGGCCGATCAGCACGATCAGCATGATCGAACGGTCGTAGACGCCGGTGGGGTGGCTCAGCTCGCCGGGGGTCAGCCTGTCCAGCCGGGCCAGCGGTCGCCGGATGAGACCCTTGGCGGGCACCGGCCTCTCCCGATACTCCACCCGGCCGAACCAGCGCAGCAGGATCGCCACGAAGGCCAGGTAGACGGCGTAGGTGAAACCCTGCGACGAGAAGTAGTCCTGGCCGATCCACTGGACGATGACAAACAGCAGCGCGGCGAACCAACGGGCGCGGGTGGTGGCGACCACCTGACGCAGGATCAGCACGAACGGCAACAGGTAGATGAGGTTCGACAGCAGGGGCGTCCACTGCATGATCGTCGTCAGGTCGGTGATCCCGGCCGCCTTCGTGACGAACGCGACCAGCGCGAAGAACCCGGGCCAGGCGAGGCGGGCGTCGAGGACGGGGGAGGCCTCCCCGGTCCGGCTGATGTACTCCACGAAGCCCGCGTGAACGTAGGCGGTGTGGAAGCGGGCCTCGTTCTCGATCAGGGCCGCCGCGCCGTGCAGGGCGAAGGTGATCGCCGCGAGCTGGAAGAGCAGCAGGAACTTGCGGTCGGTGTTCTGCGCGATCGTGACGAAGAACGCGACGATCATCAGCAGGATCGCGGCGAACGCGGTGTTCGGCATGGCCGAGACGAGGCCCACGCCGTCGATGTTCGCCAGGTTCACGCCCCGCCACGGGCCCGGCGCCGCCCGCAGGGCCAGCACGTACATGATCAGGCCTTCGACCGTGAGCAGCGGTGGCAGCCACACGGGGGCCGTTCGCATCAACCTGGTCGTCCGCGAGGGTCTGACGGCGGGAGTGGCCGCGACCTTCTCCAGCAGGGCGTCCACGGCGACGCTCGCCTTCGGGGCCTTCCGGGTTTTCGAGGCCTTCGGAGGCTTCCGAGCTTTTGGGGCCTTAGGAGCTTTTCGGGCTTTCTTGGTCTTAGAGGCCGGTAGGGCGAGCGGAACGGATGGAGCCTGCGACGCGGGTGAAGCGGACGGAGCGGGTCGAGTCTGAGACGCGGACGGAGTCCGTGAAGCCACGGGGAGGCGTACCTCCACCGTGCTGTCGGCCTCCTCGGAGGATGACGCAGGGGTGCCTGACACCGGTGTCTCCGACTCCGGATTGTCCGACTCCGGGGTGTCCGACGCGGGGGTGTCCGACGCGGGGGTGTTCGACGGGGGAGTGTCCGACTCCGTGGTGTCCGACGGGGGAGTGTCCGATGCGGGGACGTCCGATGCCGGAGTGCCGGTGTCCAACCTTGCGGTGGGATGGAAGGGCACCCTGAGCACGGGGAACCGGATGGTGGCGCCGATCTCTGAAACGTCCCCTTCGGAGCCCTCGCCGGAGGTTGCGGGGGTCCCCCCGGGAGCCTTTTCGAGGGTCCCGCCGGAGATCCCGGGAACCTCTCCGGAGGCCCGGCCCGATGCCCCGGGGGGCATCGGGCCGGTGGCCTCGTCGCCCGACCCGGTCGTCGTCGGCGCCGGAGGCGCGGAACGCGTGGACCCGGTCTCGTCGACCTCGGCTGCCTTCGCCGCCCCCGTTGTCACGTCGTCACCTGTCCGTTGCCTCACGTCGAACATCATCATGGTTACGCCAACCCGGCCGGGAAATTTGATTGTGAAGATTCGCCGTAGTTGAGCGCTATGCATGGGCAGGTAAAGACCAATGCTGTGATCGAGAATCGGCTGCCCGGCGGCGCCGAGCCCTGCTCGGCGAACCGCGCTCCACACCGGTAATCCACCGTCGTGGCCATGACCTACCTCCCCCACATCTCGGGCGTGTCTTTGCGCGAGGCCTGACCTCGGCCGTTTTTTATGACGAGGTCTCGCCCCGGGCGTGTCCTCATACGAGGCCGCGCACCCGGCGCAGGCCGTACGTGGCGCGCCTGACGACGGCGTAGCCCTTGGTCAGCATTCGCTCCCTCACGTAGATCAGCGGGACCTGGCTCCCCTCGACCGCCCGGCTGAACGTCTTCATGGAGGTGTTCTCGGCCACGGTCAGGCGCGGCAGGGCGAGCTCGTCGTGCCGGTCGGCGGCGAGGGCGTTGTTCACCGCGCAGGCCGCCCGGTATCCGGCTCGCCGGACCTCGCGCCGCACGCGCGCGCTGGAGTATCCGTAGGGGTAGGCCATCGTGGAGACCAGGACACCGATCTTGTCTTCCAGCAGGGCCCTGTTGCGCCACAGCTCCTGGCGGAGTTCGTTGTCCGGCAGCTGGTCGAGCTGGGGGTGGCTGTGGCTGTGCCCGCCGATCTCGATGCCGCATGAGGCGGCCTCGCGGGCCTGGCTCCAGGTCAGCATCGTGTCGAGCGGCCTGCCCGCCGCCTCCTTGCCCGCGTCGCTGACCCACCCGCTGGTCAGGAAGACCGTCGCGGGGACGCCGTAGCGCTCCAGCAGGGGGAGCGCCTCGCTGTGGAAGTCGGCGTAACCGTCGTCGAAGGTCACCACGATCGGTCGTTCGGGGAGGCGGCGGTCGTCCTCCCCGTGCAGGGAGGCGATCAGGCCGGCCATCGTCAACGGTGTGAAGCCGCTCTCCTTGAGATAGGACAGCTGCTCGGCGAGGGCCGAGGGCCGTACCGCCAGCGGTCTGGTCTCGACGTTGGGCCGGTCGGAGACCGAGTGGTACATCAGGATCGGCACACGGATCATGAACGCCCTCGCTTCAGACGAAGGGAACCGACAACGTAACCCCAGGCGGTACAGGCGAGGCCGACGACGATCGCCCCGGCTCTGCCGAAGCCGGACAGATCGCCCCTGAGCGCTTCCCCGACCCCGCGCAGCGCACCCAGTGGAAGCGCCTTCAGGGCGTGTGCCCGCTCGCTCGCCAGCCCGTCGGCGGTTCCGACGCTCCGGGTGACCAGCGCCTTGGACAGGCCCTCGGCGTAACACCGGGACCGGAAATAGGCGAACGTGGAGCGCACGGCCGGCACCTTGTGACCGATCGTCGCGTCCGGCTCGAACAGCAGCACCGCGCCCGGTATCCGCTGGGAGAGCCGGATGCAGAACTCGGTCTCCTCGCAGCCCAGGGGCCGGGGCCTGCGTCCCTGCACGCTGCGTCCGATGCCGGTGTGGAACCCGCCGACGTCGCCCACGACCTGCCTGCGGAAGGCGGCGTTCCCGCCCATGACGTTGCGGATCGGCGCCCTTTTGGTGGGCATGCCCAGATACGTGCAGCCCACGGTCCAGTCGAACTCGCGGGGAAACCAGCGAGGACGGCGCCCGGCCGTCCACAGCGGCCTGGTCAGCCCGCCCACCCCCATGACGGCCGGGTCACCGAAGCCCTCCTCCAGCGCTTCCAGCCAGCCGGGCTCGGCGATCGCGTCGTCGTCCAGGTAGGCCACGATGTCGCCGGAGGCGATCGCCGCCCCGGTGTTCTTGCCGCCGGACAACCCCTTTTCCTGGGCGTTCTCCACCACGATCGCGCCGGGATACTCCCGCTTGAGCCGCAGGTGAAGATCCGGGTTGTGGTCGACGACCAGGATGATCTCGTACGGCCTGCGTCGCTGGTTCGCGACCGATTCGACGGCTTCCCGGATGTCCTTCCAGCGTTCTCCGGTGTAGGCGCAGATGACGACGCTGCTTCTCATGATCAGGCGGCGCCCTGGTCCGCGGTGGGCGCGGAGGCGGCCGGCTGTGGCGTCGCGGGCGCCGGGCCGGTGCGCCACTCCCTGATGATGGTCTTCAGGACCCGGATGCCGTCGCGGACCGCGTGCAGGTTGCTCTGGCCGTGGATCCGGCAGCGTTCGTGGCTCGGAACCTCCTGAACCCTGAGCCCCGCCTTGGCGGCCCGGATGTTCAGCAGCGTCTCCACCTCGAAGCCGTCGCAGTCGGGGTTCAGGACGGCCAGGTGGCGTGCCCAGAAGGCGTTGTAGCCGTAGCAGAGGTCGCTGTAGCGGGTGCCGTAGATCCTGTTCACCAGCGCGGTCAGCACCTTGTTGCCGAACTTGCGGTTGAAGGTCAGGTCGTCGCTGCCTCCGCCGGTGGCGTAGCGCGATCCCTTGACGAAGTCGGCGCCGGTGACCAGGGCGCCCACGAACTGGATGATCTCGTGGCCGTCCGTGGAGCCGTCGGCGTCGATCATCACGATGATGTCGCCGGTGCAGGCGGCGAAACCGGCCGCCAGCGCGTTGCCCTTGCCCTTGCCGGTCTGGGTGATCACCCGGATGTTGGGGCGCAGCCTTCTGGCGACGGCGACGGTCTCGTCCGTGGAATTGCCGTCGACGAGCACGATTTCGTCAATCCAATGCGGCAGCGTCGCGAAAACGTGAGGGAGATTCTCCGCTTCGTTCATTGCGGGCACCACGACGCTGACAGTGGGAGAAATCGCGACATGTGGCGTGAGCGGGGTGAATCGCTCGATCGGCGGCATCGCTCTCAGCGGGGGCTTGCCGCCGTACTGCTTGGTGGTTTCGGAATTCATACCCAGAGAAGATTTGCCGTTGTAGTGCTTGGTGGTTTCGGGGGTCATATGACGGATGTCCTTCCGGGCGGTCAGTCGTCAGGGGTGACTAGCGGACGGACCCGGGGCCATACGCGATCTGGATGATCGGGAAAATGGCGAATGCGAGGAGGGATGCGCGGGGTCCTGGCGGGTGGTCTGCAGCGCGGGAGTGGTTTAGCCCACTCCCCATGGCTCCTTGACGGCGGGCGCGGATGATTGGTTCTGCGCTGGACTGCGCATTCGGCCGAAACCTTTCAGCACGCGATCGGCGAATCTATACAAATACGGATGGTCTGTAATAATCGTGCGGATTTTGTTGACCGGCGTACGGCCTATCCAATGGACCGCCGCGGCCGGAGAGGGGCGGGAGACGCGACCTTCGGCGACGAAAAGATCGCCACTTTTCAACCAGCTCTTGTATTCGCGGCCGCCTTTTCCCATATCCACCTGTTGCAGGCCTGATCCCGCAGCGTGTTCCGCCATGCGGAGGTGATGCACGATTCCGGGTGAATAGCGCGCGAACTCCGGATCATAGGCCGGGAACCAGCCGACCAGGGTGGTTGCCGTGCGGAGGCCGAAGTGCCCGGCGACGGGCCTGTCCCCGGCGTAGATCATGGTGAGGACGCCGGCGAAGGTCTCGGACTTCTCGGCGTGCATCTCGTCGAGCAGCCGGACGATCCACGGCTGGGCGAAGCGGTCCACGCGGCCGGTCCGGCGGTACTGGCCGGACTTCCAGCTCGTGAGCGTGCGCAGTGTCTCGACATCGGCCGAGTTCCACTCGAAGCGGAGTTCGCCCTGCTCGCGGCCGAGCTTGCGCTCCTTGTAGCGGATCGTTTTGAGGTTCTTGGGGGAGTTCGTCTTGACCTGGTCGATGTATGCCTCGAAGCCCATGCTGAGGTCCATCACCGGCGCCGGTCGCACATCCGACTCGTAGGAGGCGAACGTCGGCTGGCCGGGAACCAGGTGGTCGAAGTCGAAGACCGAGATCTTGCAGGCACGCAGGAGCGACCGGACGTCCACCTTCAGCTCGGGGGCCGAGATCAGCCCGTGGCAGGTGGTAAGAAAACCCCCCAAAGGTTTGCCAATCCCGAAACTGTGGCGCTCATAGGGGAAAAACCCTGTAATTGTGTTATTGTCTTGAATGACCGCGACCCGTACGTAGTCGCGAAGACGTCCCATCGCGAGCGTGAACTCCACCGATAGGAACGGGTTGTCTAGGGATGGGTTCGCCTCCTGCAACTCCCGCCATCGGGATATCTCGGACTCCCCAAGGTCTTCCGGGCGAACAATGACAATGGTCACCTTGATTTGACCCCCTGTTCGGTCTGCACGCTTCCGCTCCCCCGGTACAACAGGCGTAGTACGTATATGAAGCCACCGAGCACGGCAATCGTCGCCACCCCGGCCCGTGGTGACCATGCGTCAAAAGTAAGCATGGCGGTGGCAAGAAGTACGTTTACAACCAGGCTTGCCGCCACGCCGACTGATGGGGCGGCAAGTGGGTCACGATCACGCAACAGTCCAATCACTGCGGCGGCAGGTACTACTAAAAGGAATATAGGGGTCAAAGCCAGACGTAATGGAGTATTGATATCGGCTAGGGCGATCGCGGCTCCCGCTGCGCATACGAGGGTGAGCGCCCAGTTGAGCGCCCTGCGTTTGGTCGACATCTCCGAGCTCCCAGCTGGTAACGAAGCGATTGATCGCGTCTTCATATGACCAACCAGTTAACACAGACGTCAATGCCGACGCTCGACAAGAGTCAATGGTTTACCGGATATCGGAGCCGCGTCGCCGCGTTACGTAAAATCACGGCCGGGAAATCAGCCGGCCTCGGCCTCGGAACTGGACTCGGCGGAGGGGGTCGGCGTCGGCGGGGGCGATGAGTCGCTGGGAGGGTCGGGAGCATCCGGTTCGGGGCTCTCCCAGGAGATCGCACACTGGGCGTTGCCCCCGGCGGACTTGAACGCGACCCGGCCCGCACCGCTCTCGCCGGGGTTGGCGGCGGTGACCCAGATCATGATCTTCGCTCCGGCCTTGAGCTGTCCTCCCTGGGGGTGCACGTTCAACCCGCCGGAGGTGGTCGCCGACCAGGAGAGGGCGGCGTTGCGAGCGGCGAGCTGGATCTGACCCGCGCCCTCCCCGATGCTCCCCGGGCACGAGACGGCCAGTCGTGCCGCCGCGGGCCGCGGCGTGGGCGTACGGCCGGCGCGCGGTCGTTGGGGGACCGGCCGCCGGGGGGTCGTCGGCCGTGCCGTGGTGGGGAGGGGAGAGGGGGTCCTGGCCTTTTCGCTCTTCCGGGGGGTCGGGGTCGGCTCCGGGTCCTCGGACGGGGAGTCCGTCGGCAGGGGAGCCGACGCGCTCGGGTCGAGATCGGGCTCCAGGATCACCATCGCGGGCTCCGGCTCGGGCGTGATCCGGATGTCCCCCGGCAACCCGGCGGCGAGATCCTGGCCGCCGAGCACGACCATGGCCCCCGTGGCCGCCAGAACGCACACGGCGGCCAGGATCACGGGTCCCCTGCGGCGCTGCCGGCGCCGCTGCGCCGGCAGCAGTGCCGTACGGGATGACTCGGTGGCCGCGAGCCGGTGGCTTCCCTCGTCGCGCGCCCGTTTGGCGCCCGTGGTCTTCCGCCGGGTCGACCCGCGGCCCTTCCCGCGTCTCTCCGCCGCGGCCGGAAAACCCGTCCGGTCGAAATGGTCGCCCGCGTCCACGATGGAGGCGCGGGTCTCCTCCATCGCCGGGCTCACGCAGGTCTCGATCACCCGGCTGCGCAGGGAGAGCGGCGGGAAGGCCGCCGGCACCAGGTCGAGCAGCCGTCCGGCCGAGACATGACGGTCGCGCCGCTCGATGCAGACCTCGCAGCGGCCGATGTGGCCGGACAGCCGCCTGCGCAGAATCGGGGTCAGCGGTCCCTCCCAGGAGTCCACCATCGCCGACAGGTCCGGGCAGTGCGCGCGGCCGACCTTGGCGAGCACCACGGCGGCGGCCGCGTTCTCAAGGTGGTCGCGGGCCCGGCCGAGCTTCGCGGCGGCCTGCCGGGAGGTCATGCCGAGCACCGCGCCGGCCTCGCCGGTGCTGAGGTCGTGCCGGAGGGACAGCTCCAGCACCTCGCGTTCCTGTCTGCTCAGCTCGATCAGTGACTCGTGCACCAGCGCGGCCAGCTCGCGCTCCTGGGGATCGTCGTGATCCTCCGACGCGGGCGCGGGCAACGCGCCCTGCGAGTCACCCGTCCTGGCCACACACTGGAAGCGGGTCAGCGCGTACAACCACGGGCGCAGGCGTCCGGGCTCGCGGAGCCGGTCCACGCAGCCGTGAGCGGTCACCAGGGCGTCGTGTACGGCGTCGGCCGCGGCGTCCCTCTCGCCCAGCAGCGAGAGGGCATAGTCGTTGAGACGTTCGGCATAGGAGTCATAGAGGCTTGCGGGCGCCGTGTCATCGGCGCGCCGGAGCGCCTCCACAAGTTGTTGATCGTCGGTTCGGCCGACGGTCGGCCATCCGGGCACGGACATTTCCTCCCCGCAGGACGGGCTCGTTCACGGGCGTCACCACCTGCCCGTTCCAGGCCCCACATGCGTATGACGCCACCTGCCCGAGATGGGTTGTCCAAAGGGGTCGATATCATGCCGACCCGGCATAACCTGGGAAAACAGAAACGGCTGGTGTCCATGGGACGCCAGCCGTTCAGGGTGAACGAGGTGAGAAAAGGGTCAGTCGCAGTTGGGCGAGCAGAGGCGGCGCTTCATGCCCTCCAGGAAGAACTTGCGGACCTCCAGGACGTCCTTGGCGATGAAGGCGTCACCGGCGGTCGCCTTGGCCAGGGCGTCCATCTGGCGCTTGCCCTTGGGGGCGTCGGGACCGAAGGCGATGATCAGAACGCTGACCGGCTTCTCCGGGTTGAACTCCTCCTTCAGCGTCTTCAGGATCTCCGAGTTGCTGATCCCGCCCTCGGGGTCGTCGTTGCCCGCGCCGTCGGTGAGGATCAGCACCGTGTTGATCTTGTCGCCCTGGTAGTCGTCGGTCATCTGCTTGTAGGCGGCGGCGAGGGTGTCGTTGAGCCCGGTGTCGCCGGTCGGCTTGGCCTGGGTCGTGGCCAGCTTCTGGTTGAGCAGGTCCCGGCGCAGGACGCCGTTGATGTTCTCGGTGAGCGGGCCGACCGGGATCGTCTCGCGGTAGTCCACTCCCTGGCCGTTGAGGTTGGTGGAGTACTGCCAGAGCCCGAGCTCGCTCTTGATCGGGAACAGCTTCATGCCCTCGATGGCGATCTTCGAGATCGCCTGCATCCGGGTCACGCCGAGGCCGGGTACGGGGAGCGCCATGGTGCCGGAGACGTCCAGCAGCGTGAGCAGCCTGGTGCCGAGGTTGAGCCGGGACCACGACTGGGACATGCTCGCGATGGTCTTGGCGTCGGGCATCTTCAGCGCCACAGGGGCCTTGGCCTGGAAGCCGCCGGCGCCGGCGACCGGCTTGCCGCCCTTGCCGTCCGGGGTGCGGAAGCCCTGATCGCGGAGCGTCTTCTTGGAGGCGTCGGTGCCGAGCTCCTTCTGGAACGCCTCGGCGGCCTTGCGGACGGTGTCGTCCTCAGCGGTGATCACCACTGGGTAGTCGAGGTTGAGGGTGCCCTCGGCCGGATAGAGCGGTACGGCCGGCACCTCCGGCTTCTTGGCGTTGTTGAACGCCCAGACGCCCTGCTCGGAGGCGACGCCCAGCGGGGCCTTGGCGCCCTTGACGCCGAGGCTGGCCAGGAGCGCGTCCTGGTCGCGGACCGTCGACCCCGACAGCGACTTGAGCGCGCCGACCAGCTGCTCGTCGCCCGCGCCCGCGGCCGTGGCCACCCCCGCCGCCGCCAGCAGCGCGCCGAGCCCGGCGGCGTTGAGCGAGGGGTCCAGCGCGAGCACGCGCACCTTGCGTCCCGGTCCGTCGACGTTGGCCACGTTGGCGGCGGTGATCATGCCGCCCCAGCTGGCCGCGCCGAAGCTCTTCTTCAGGTTCGGGACCACCGAGCCGGAGGCCACCATGACGATGGGGGAGTGGGCGATGGACGCGCTCGGGGCGGGCACATCGGGATTCTTCGCCCGTATGCCGGAGACCCACAGGGCCGAGTCGGGGATCCACAGGTCCATCGCGTCGGCCTTGCCGCCGCCTCCGCCCAGCGCGGAGGCCACGGCGGCGGGGACGCCCTTGGTCACCGTGACGGCGGCGCACCTGCCGTCGATGTCGTGGCTCGCCTTGTTGAAGCGATCGGCGATCTGGGACACGGCGGGCTGGATGTCGGGTGAGGCGGTGACCCGCAGCGCGACCGCGTCGCCCGCGCATCCCCGGTCCCGATTAATGATCACGAAAGCGGCGACACCGAGCAGCACGGCGAGGGCGACGGATCCGGCGAGCGGAACCAGCACCTTGCCGCGCCCTCCACGGCGTCGCCTGGGCGCTTCCCTGTTGGGGGTATAGCCATCCTCGAGTTCATCAGTCCGGTGACGTCCCACGATGCCCTCTTCGGTGTCGATGTCCTGGAGCTAGCGGGTCACCCTATCGGGAGGTTCTCCGCAATATTCACGGAACTGTACTGGGAACACTTAATGTGGCAAAACGCGTCTTTTGGTGCGGGTATCACCGTACGTGCCAGTAGCGAATCTTTGTGTTGAACGAGGAGAGCCGGAAGATCGGCGGCGACGGGGCTATCCGTGCCGAATTTTCCGATTTTCTCGTACATCCAGGGCGTTGGCGGTATCGCTCGGGCGCCGTCATTCGACGGGGTTCAAACGGAGCCGCCGAGCGCCCTCGCGTACATGCGGGTGTCCGGGGCGTCCTCGCCCGAGACGGCCGCCGACCGGCTCGTCGTCCCGTTGGGCCAGGGGTGACCGGAAGGTCCAGGCGATCTCCGAGTGTCCGTTCGATGACCTTGGGTCATTCATCCTTTACGCACCGTGATGTTGATATGGGGTCGTAAAATTCTCGATGAGAACGGGGGAATAGTCTCCCCGGGGACGCGTGATCAGATTCTCGGGGAGAAGTTCGTGCCGTTTACGCCCAGCCATGTCGCCGCCGTGCTGCCGTTGATCGCCTCGGAACGGCTCCGCCGTGTGCTCGATCCCTGGGCCCTCGCGCTGGGCACGATGGTGCCCGATCTGCCGATCTTCTTTCCTTTCCTGCCGGACTACTCGTTCTGGCATTCCATCACGGGTGTCTTCACGATCGACCTGTTCGCCGTCCTCGTGCTGCTCGCCGTCTTTCACGTCGTGCTCCGCGACCCGCTGACCGCTCTGCTGCCGCCCGGCCTCGCGGGTCGCGCCGCCTCGGTGGCCCCCGGCATGTACGGCCTGCGGCGGCTGCCCTCAGCGGTCGCGGGAGGCATCGTGGGGACCATGACCCACCTGTTCTGGGACTCCTTCACCCACTCCTACAGCGTCCGCATCTGGGGCTGGGAATGGCTGGACACCCAGGTGGCCGGTCTCCTGCCCCTGTTCCGCGTGCTGCAGTACATCTCCACGGTGATCGGCCTGGCGATCGTGGCCTGGTGGGTCTGGCGAGGGTTGTCCCGGATCGAGCCGCAGGAGCTGCCGGAGCGGCTGGTCCTCTCCGCCGGGGTACGGCGCGGCGTGCTCCGGGTCACCGCCCTGGCGATCCCGCTGGGCGCGATCGCCTGGCTGGTGGTCTTCTCCGCGGACAGCCTGTCGCAGGCCGTGTCGAGGCTGGGCGCGGGCGTGGTCGTGGGCTGCTGCGCGCCGCTGCTCACCTATGCGCTGATATGGCAGCTCAGGCGGGCCATGGCAGTATTCGAAGGTGCCTAACCTCTCGGATCCCCGCCTGGCCGACTACGCCAACCTCCGCGACGTCGAGCTGCGCAAGAGCCTGGAGGCCGAGCACGGCCTCTTCATCGCCGAGGGGGAGAAGGTGATCCGCCGCGCCGTCGCGGCGGGCTACCCCGTGCGTTCCGTCCTGCTGGCCCCCCGCTGGGCCGAGCCCCTCGCCGACCTCCTCGACGAGCTCGGGGACCGGGTTCACGTGGTGGACGACGCCGTCGTGGAGGACATCACCGGGTTCCCGGTTCACCGTGGCGCGCTGGCCGCGATGGAACGGCTGCCCCTGCCCACGGTGGAACAGGTGCTGACCGGTCACGGCGCCCTGTCCCGGGGGGCTCGGGCCCTCGACGATCCGGCCGGGCGCGGTGCGCCGCCCCGGCCGATCCCGGCCGTCAAGGATCTTCACGACCACGGCGACCACGGTCATGGTGACCATGACCGTGGCAACCACGACCACGACCACGACTATGACGGCCACGGCGGTAACGGTGACCACGACCGTGGCAACCACGGTCATGACGACCACGGCCACGGCGGTAACGGTGACCGCGCCCGCGACGACCGCGCCCACGGCGACGTCGAACGCGTGGAACCAGGCTCTCGGCCGCCTCGTCGCGTCCTGGTCCTTGAGGATCTCGTCGACCACGGCAACGTCGGGGCGATCTTCCGCTGCGCCGCCGCGCTGGGCGTCGAGGCCGTGATCCTGTCACCCCGCTGTGCCGACCCCCTGTACAGGCGGTCGGTGAAGGTCTCGATGGGCGCGGTCTTCGCGATCCCGTACGCGCGGATGACCAACTGGCACGGAGGGCTGGCGGAGTTGCGCGCCGCGGGCTTCCAGACGCTGGCGCTCACGCCCGACCAGTCCGTCACCCCGCTGGACAGGGTCGCCATGGCGGAGCGGGTGGCGCTCCTGCTGGGCTCGGAGGGTGACGGCCTCTCCTCCCGGTGGCTTCGCGAGGCCGACGAGGCGGTCTGCATCCCGATGAGCCCCGCTGCGATGGGCTTCGGCGTCGACTCTCTTAACGTGGTGGCCGCCGCCGCCATCGCCTGCCACGGCCTCATGCGCGGAAGCTCGGCGGACCTGCCCCAACGGGGCTGAACGCACTTCTCGCCGCTTTCTCGTCACATGGGTGAAAGGCAGTCCGAACGACGAAGGATGCTTATTGTTCGGTGAGGACAGCCTCTTGTGTGAATTTGAGAGATTCCACCTTCCGTGACTCCGATCCAGGGGTTCGGAAGGTGCGACGGAGCTGTCGAGAGGAAAATCGGGGTTACGGCGAATTGTTCGACACCACGCCACGCCGGCGCCGCTCGGGTGGCTCGTCGGAGCATCGAAGCCCGCTGATCGTCTTCTTGCCGATCCGGCGGCACGCGACGGGCGGGCGGCCCCTTGAAAAGCGCGTGATCTGCAGGTTTCTCCGGCAAGCGCCGAGGTTTCGGGTGCCTCTCCTGTCGGTGATCTCCGGCGGGGAAGAGCTCGGTACGCCCGCGAAAAGTCATCCGCACGCCCTTCCGACTGATCGATGAAGTGGCGGAGCGGTAAGCGGCGCCGGCCATTTTTCGGTTAACGGTGATTTTTATGATCAACCATGATTGTTGTGAAAATGGTGAGCGGCGCGAGCGGTGAACTCATCGTCGGTCACACCGGCGTCTCGTCAGTGTTTTCGGTTCGGATGGGGCGACCTTCATCGCCGGCGGCCGGGACAAGACCATGAAGTTATGGCGATCCCGCTGACCTCGCCACTCCGGCAACGGGCGAGTGAAGCGGTGACGACCGCTCGTCACGGGTGAAGCGGTGACGACCTCCGGTCACGAGTGGGGCGGTGACGACCTCCGGTCACGAGTGGGGCGGTGACGACCTCCGGTCACGAGTGGGGCGGTGACGACCTCCGGTCACGAGTGGGGCGGTGACGACCTCCGGTCACGAGTGGGGCGGTGACGACCTCCGGTCACGAGTGGGGCGGTGACGACCTCCGGTCACGAGTGGGGCGGTGACGACCATCGGTCACGAGCGAGGCGGAGACGACCTCCGGTCACGAGCGAGGCGGAGACGACCATCGGTCACGAGTGAAGTCGTGACGACCGGCGGTCAGAGGTCGGTGGCGTCGATCGTCGTCTGCTCGCTCGCCCAGTCGAGGAGCCGGGTCGCGGTCTGGAAGCGCCGGTCGGCGTTGGACTCGCCGAGGATGACCCCGATGATCCGGTGGCCGTCGCGGTCGGCGGCGAACGACAGGCAGTATCCGGCGGCGCTGGTGTAGCCGGTCTTCAGACCCAGCGCGCCGGGCGCCTTGCCGAGCAGCTTGTTGGAGTTGGTCCAGGTGTGTGCCCGGTGCGACGCGGATTTCTTCACGGCGTGACGTCCGGTGGAGGCGATGATCCGCAGCGTCGGCTCGCGGAGCGCGATGTCGGCCAGCTTGGCCTGGTCCTGGGCGGTGGAGTAGCCGGGGCTCGGCTTGGGCAGCCCGTCGGCATTGGCGTAGCGGGTGTCGGCCAGCCCGAGGGAGCGCGCCGCGAGATTCATCTTGGCCACGAACTTGGCGTTGCCCGGACCGTAGACGCGGGCCAGCGCGTTGGCGGCGTCCGCTCCGGAGGGGAGCATCACCCCGTAGAGCAGGTCCCTGACGGTCAGGCGCTCTCCCGAGCGCAGACCGGCGTCCGTCGCCCCGTTGGTCGTGGCGTGCTTCACGTCCTCGGCCTTGACTGTGACGGTGTCGCTCAGCTGGGCCTCCCGCAGCACGACATATGCCGTCATGACCTTGGTCAGGCTGGCCACCGGCATGCGCTTGGCGGCCTGCTTGCTGAAGTGGATCGTTCCCGTGGTGGCGTCGAACAGGTAGGCGGCCCGTCCGGGAACCGAGGGAACGGCGCGGCGGTCAACGCGTCCGGCGGACTGCCGGACATGGGCGGGTGCGGCAACCCCGGCGGTCCGGGTGATCGTCGCGAGTCCGCCGGCCTGGGCGGTGGTGGCGAGTCCGCCTGCCCGAGCGAGCGTTGTGGATACGTTGGCCTGGGCCGGCGCGGCGGAGCCGGTGGCCAGAGTGACCCCGGTGACCAATGCGGTGCAGACAATCAGGCGGATTCCCCCGGTTCGCATGCGAATCATGGTGGCAGAGCCCGCTGCCAAAGTGCATAACTTGGCGCTTTGGCTATGGAAATGTTGACATCGGCGTCACGCGGAGGCGAGCCGATTCGCTTCGCGTCGGGGCATGCAAGGGCGAGCGGTTCGCTTCGCATTGGTGGTTACGCGGAGGCGAGCGGTTCGCTTCGCATTGGTGGTCACGTGGAGGTGAGCCGGTCCGCTCTGCGTCGGCGTCACACGGAGGCGAGCTGGTCCGCCTCGCGCCGGCATCACGTGGAGGTGAGCCGGTTCGCTTCGCATTGGTGGTTACGCGGAGGCGAGCTGGTCCGCTTCGCGTCGTGCGGTCCTGCGGCGGCGCCAGCGGACGAATCCGATGATCGCGGCGATCACCACCACGGCGACCGTACCCGCGAGGATCGGCGACTGCGCGGCCAGCTTCAGCCAGCCCCAGATCACCGTGTAGAGGCCGAAGGACGTCACCGGCACCCAGGTCAGGCAGCCCAGCGCGCTGGCCACGACGTACCAGGGGTAGGAGATCCGCAGCACCCCGGCCACCCAGGGCAGGGTGTGGCGCAGACCGGGCACCCAGAAGCAGGCGTAGACGGCGAGCGCGCCCCACTTCTCGACGACCTTCTCGACCCGGAGGATGTTCGGCTGGCCGATCTTCCTGCCCAGGCGCGAGGCATAGAGCCTGGTTCCCAGGACGTGGCCGATCCAGTAGTAGGCCTGGAACGCGCCGAAGAGGGCGATCGCGCCGATGACGACCCAGAGCCACAGGGGCAGGCTCGTCAGCCATGACCACAGCGTGCTCATGAAGGAGGCCGAAGTGGGCTCGGGGACGCCCGCCGCAACCAGTCGCATTCCGAACATCACCGCCCCACTCGCTCCCGTTGGCCTTACTTGATATTAGGGCAGGCTTACCTTTTCCAACACAGCGGAACCCCTGCGAGGGGACGAGAAACAGGCAAAATTGACAGGGGGACACCGGGGAACAGTGGGGCGCCGGGGGAGGGAGTCCTGCAAGCGGACATCAAGTAGAGGTCAAGCATCGAGGCGTACACCTGTGAGTAACAAAGAAAGGTGTATCTCATGATTCCGCGAAGCAGCATGGCGCCGGTGGTAGCGAGTGGGGCCGCGAACGTCGTGAAGCTGCTGGTTGCCACGCTTGCCTTCACCGGTGCCTACGTGGGGGTGGAGGCTTCTCAGAACGCCTCTGTCCGGGCGCGGCTGGGCGTGGACGCGGAAGCACCGGTGCACACGGTGGCCCTGTCCGCGGAGTCCCTGCCGGCCGTCACCAGGTCGGCCGTCACCGGGTCGCCCACCGCGGCGGCCACCGCCGAGAAGATCCCGGCGGTGGGTACGGTCACCGTCAGCGCGGTCACCGCGCTCGGTGCGTGCGACAAGCCGTACCGGATCCAGAGCGTGATCGGTAACGCCAACCCCGAGAAGGCCGTCCTGTACGGCTGGGGCCTGCAGCGCTGGAGCCCGTCCACCCGGAGCTGGCGGCCCTACCTGAGCATGCACTCCGGTTTCATCGGCAAGAGCCAGACCATCAGGTGGGAGCCGCGCGTCGTCAAAAACCCGGGCTGGTATCGGGCCGTGCTGTCGGTCCCCGGCGACGCCCCCCTGCGCAGTGAGAAGTTTCTCGTCAGCTGCTGAGTCAGTTGCCGAGGGAGCGCTGCGCCGCCTCCACCCAGCGGTCCACACCGACCCGCTGGGCCACCGAGAGGGCGTTCTCGTAGTGGGGCTTCACCGCGTCGGTGAAGCCCAGCCGCAGGGCCAGGTCGCCGAGGGTCAGCGCGACCGGCCACAGCGCCACCACACCGGTGCCCGCACCCGCGATCCGGTCGGCGAACGGCTTCAGCGTGTCGTAGGCCTCGATCATCCGCTCCCGGTCGTCCAGCAGCATGCCCGCCAGAGCCCGCCAGATCATCGCCAGCTCGTAGAGGAAGTCGGGACGCACGGGGGTCTTCACCGCGATGACGGCCCGCGCGTCACGCATGTGCCCGGCTGAGGCGAGTGCCACCGCGTAGGCGTCGAGGGTCCACTTGGCGCCGCGCTGGTGGGCCTCGGCCAGTGGCTCCACCATCTCGGCGGCCTGCCCGTTGACCAGGTGCAGACAGAACGTGGTGATCAGCGGCAGGTCCTGCCGGCCCTCCAGCATGCCCGCCTTGGCGGTCAGCCGGGCGGCGTCGCGGTAGGCGCGCTCCGCCCCGGCGAAGTCACCGGCGATCATCAACCGCTGTCCGGCGTACCAGGCGACGACGGCGGCCGGCGCCGACAGCCCGTACTGCCTGGACAGGCGCTCGGAGGCGGCCACATGCGCGTCGGCCTCGGCGAACGCGCCCGAGGCCGCCGCGCACTCCATCAGCACGAGATGGGCCAGGGCCTGGACCGCGACCTGGCCGGTCGCCTTGCCGACCTCCAGCAACTCCCGGCCGATGACCTCGCGCTCGCCGACCGGGGTGATGCCGTAGGACTGGCGCAGCCGCCCGCTCAGCGCCGTCGCCAGCAGCGCGGGGTCACCGCTCCGCCGGGCCAGCTCCTCGGCCTCCAGCGAGGCCTGCTCGCCCCGGGGGGTGGCGGAGCCCTCCAGCTCCAGCGCGAGCGTGGCCAGCAGGCTAGCCCGCAGCGACTGCTCGCCCGCGGGCAGCTCGACCAGTGCCTTCTCGGCGACGTCGACGATCTCCCACGCGGTGCGGGTGAAGTCGCGGGCCATGCCCTTGTGCGGCACGGCCAGCGAGGCCGCCACGCGGGCGGTGAGCTCCAGGTTGCCCAGCGGCAGCGCCGCGTCCATCGCCGCGCGCCGTTGCGTACGGGCCGCCGCCATGTCGCCGCACAGCGCCAGAGCCTTGATCAGCCGCAGGGTCAGCAGCAGGCGCTCCCTGGTGCTGTCGGAGGTGTGGGTGACACCGGAGCGGTCGAAGGCGGCGATGGCCTGCGCCCACAGGGTGGCGGCCTCGCGGTGGGCGAAGCGGCGCTCGGCCTGTTCGGCGGCGAGCCCGGCGTAGTGCACCGCCTTGGCGGCGGTCTCGGCGGTGCCCGCCGCGTCGTAGTGGTGGGCCAGCGCCGCCACGTCGCCGGGATTCCGGTGCTCGATCACCGTGGCCACCGCGGCGTGCAGCCGGGAACGGCGTAGCCGGGAGGCGTCGGAGTAGAGGGTGTCACGGACCAGGTCGTGGTCGAAGCGGAGCATGCCGGGGCCCGGCTCGGTGACCAGTCCGGCGAGCAGCGCGGCCTCGACGGCGTCGACCACGGCGTCCTCGTCGACGGCGACGTCGACCAGCACGTCGACGTCGACGTCGCGGCCGATCACCGCGGCCTGCAACAGGATCTGCTGGGCGGTCGTGGGCAGCCGGGAGATCCGCCGCCGCAGCACGTCACGGACGCCGGAGGGCACCCCGGAGATCACCTCGGCGGCCGTCGCACGGTCGCTCACGGCCTCGGCGTCCAGCAGACGCACCGTCTCGCGGACGAAGAAGGGGTTGCCGCCGGTCCGCTCGACGATGCTGTTGACCGCGTCCTCGTCCACTTCGCGCACGCAGGTCGCACGGACCAGCTCGGCCACCGCCTTGGGATCGAGGCCGGTGAGGCCCACCCGTACGGGACCGAGCCGGGCCAGCGCGGCCAGCACGTCGGCCTGCTGATCACTCAGCTCGCTGTCACGGCAGGTGACCACCAGCAGCACCCGGCTGGTGGACAGCAGGCTGGGCAGCGCGCGCAGCAGGGCGAGGGTCTGGTCGTCGGCCCAGTGCAGATCCTCCAGCGTCAGCAGGATCGGCGTCTCCTTGGCGACGGCGGCGAGATATCCGCCCACCGCCCGGTGCAGCCGGAAGCCGCCCGAGACCTGGTCGTCGTCGGGTTCGGGGGCGGCGTCGTCCAGCAGCGGGGCCAGCAGCTGGGCGTATTCGCCCGGACCGGCCACGTTGACCAGTGTGCGGAGGATCTCCACCCACGCCCAGCCGGGAGGCGTGGCACTGCTGTCGGGACAGGCGCCGGAGGAGATGCCCCAGCCGTCCTCGGAGAGTCGCCTGATGAGCTGGAGGACCAGGGTGGTCTTGCCCGCGCCCGCGTCGCCGCTGATCACCGCGACGGTGAAGCGCCCGGTCCTGGCCGCGGCCGTGGTCAGCCTGGACAGCTCGGCGTCGCGGCCGACGAACGGCTCGGGCTCCAGCGGAGGCAGCTCCACCGGGGTCGCCGTGGGCCGGGGCGGCCAGGTGTCGGCGGTCATCGTCGAGCGCTGCCGGGCGGGCGGGGGAGCGGAGAGCTGGAGGCCCGCGTCCTGGGCCAGGATGTCGGATTCGAGCTTGCGCAGCGCCGGGCCCGGGTCGATGCCCAGCTCGTCGGCGAGGATCGTGCGGGCCTTGCGCAGCGCCGCCAGCGCGTCGCCCTGCCGCCCGCCCCGGTAGAGGCCGAGGGCGAGCAGCCGCCATCCCTCCTCGCGGAGCGGGTGTTCGGTGGTCAGCGCCTCCAGGTCGGGCACCACCTCGGAGGGCATGCCCATGCGCAGGCCGCTGTCGGCGTGCCGCTCGCGGGCCACCAGGCGCAGCTCGGTCAGCCGGTTGACCTCGGCCTCCGCCCACGGCTGGTCGGCGAAGTCGGAGTACGGGGTGCCGCGCCACAGCCCGAGTGCCTTTTCCAGGCGGACCCGCGCCGAGGAGGGGTCGTCGCCGTCCAGCTGCTCTCCGGCGGTGCGGACCAGCGTCTCGAAGCGGAGCGCGTCGACCTGGTCCGGGGCGACGCGCAGCGCGTAGCCGGAGGCCACGGTCACCAGCAGCCGGTTGGGACCCCCGCGCGGGCGGCCGGGCTCCAGGACCCGGCGCAGGCGGGAGATGTAGACCTGCAGACCGGACTGCGCGCCCTTGGCGGCGTCGTCGTCCCACAGGTCGTAGAGAAGGGAGTCGACGGGCACGACCTGCCCACGCGCCACAAGCAAACGGGCGAGGACGGCACGTTGCCGTAACCCGCCTAGGTCGAGCTCGTCATCATCCGAATGCGCCTCGACCGGACCCAGAACCCTGAACGCCACCATGTCAGCCGCCACGCTATGCGGGCCTTTGAATCACGCACAAGGTATTTCCCAATCTAGCGGCTGATCGGCTCCTTTTCAGGAGCCGGGGTGGCGTTCTCACGCCGGCGCAGGAATGCCCACGCGCCAAGCGCCAGCCCACCGAAGGGGATTTCGACAGTGTAGGTCCAGAAGCCGAAGAGCAGAGCGGCGGCGGCCGCGGAATCAAGGGGCGCTCCGAAGTAGACCAGAGCACCGCTCGTGCCCGCCTCCATTATCCCCATTCCGCTGGGAGTCACCAAAGCCGTGGTGAGAACCCGGGACAGGGCGAAGACCGCGATCGACTGCGCCAGCCCGGGGTAGGCGCCGGTCGCGTGCAGGCAGCAGACCAGGATCAGCCACTGGAAGCCGAGAAAGAAGATCATGCCCAGGGTCAGTCCCGGCCAGCGGTTCCGTACGATCACGGAGGTGTCGGTCCGCAGTTTCTGCAGCGCCTCGGAGAGGGCGTGCTCGCCCGGCCGGATCTTGCGGGGGGCCGCGCGTGCCAGGGCGTCGAGGGCGCGGCCGAGCATGGCGGCGGCGCGATCCCAGAAGAGGGCGACGGTCACCACGGCGACCAGGACCACGATGGACAGCACACCCGCCCAGGCCGCGTTGGCCACGGCGGGGCTGAGCTTCTGCCCGCTGAACAGCAGGGCCACGATGCCCGCCGCGGGCAGGAGGAACCGGAACAGCGTGTTCCAGATGCCGCTGGTCAGCGTGGACACCACGACGGCCCGGGTCGGGAAGCCCCACCCCTTGGTCAGCGTGAACGTCACCGCCACCCCGGCCGCGCCGCCGAACGGGAGCAGGTTGCTCACCGCGCTGCCGCTCGCGTTCAGGACCAGGGCCTGTGGATGGGTCAGCCCGGGCAGGGAGGCGGTCAGCACGAACGTGTACGCCAGCAGGCTGAGCAGCCAGATCGCGGCCATCAGCGCGATCGCCTGCGGGCTCAGCGTGGCGAACTGGCCGTAGATCTGGGCCCAGGAGACCTGCTGACCGGTCAGGGCCCTCACGAGCTGGGGCATGAAAACGACGAGCGTGACGGCCAGCGTCAGCGACGCGGCCGACAGCCCGATCTGACCCCACTTGTTCTTCATGTAACCCCCCTGACCAAGTGTGCCGGTCTGACGCTCATCCTTTGGGAGGAATTTCGAACGGGTGCCTCAGCCTGGAGCCGGAAGGCACGTCGCGCCGGACGTACCACTCGGTGCCGAAGATGAGACGGTAGAACGGCTCGGGGACCTTGAGCATCACTCCCAGCGTGCGGGTGTCCGCACCGGTGGCCTGGGAGGCGTGGGCGGCCATGCTCGCCCGTTTCTGGCGGGCGAAGCGCCGCACGTTGACCCGGTGGGTGATCGTCTCGCCGGGGGAGTAGGCCCGTTCGAAGGCCCGGACGTCGAGCCGGGGGTAGAACCTCCGGACGAGTTTGAGCCCCTTGAGCAGGGGGTCGCGGTTGACCGTCGCCTCCAGCACGATCGGGGTCTCCGCGATCTCGGCCGCCCGGCCGCCGACCCGGTGCACCTGGACGTGGTCGGGGTGCCCGTAGCCCCCCGCGGGGTCGTAGATCGTCAGCAGGTCGGCCCGCTCCTCGGTGAGGATCGCGGCGAGCCGCCGGGCGGCCTCCTCGCCGTCGGCGTCGATGAAGGCGTTGTCCGGACGGTCTTCGGCGACCCCGCCGCCGGGCGCCAGACCGGAGTCGCCGTAGCCGAGGTTGACCACCCGGGCGCAGCCGAGGGCCGCCGCCGATCTGTACAGTTCGGTGATCCGCGCGGCGCCCAGTGCCTCACCGGGTTCGAGGTCGGCCTGCCCGAGCTCGCCGGAGGTCGCCACGACGAGGACCACCCGGTGCCCCTCGGCGGCGAGCATCGCCATGGTGCCCGCGGTCAGCAGGGCCTCGTCGTCGGGATGGGCATGGAAGAACACTGCTGTCCTGACGGTGCTGATTGGGCTCACTCCGTTCGCGCGGCTCGGATACGCCCTGACGGGCACGCAGGCATGATCTCATGCGGGGCTACGCTGGCACGGTGAGGATCCTCCACGTCAGTGACTGTTACCTACCGCGTCTCGGTGGGATCGAGGTGCAGGTCGGCGATCTGATCCGGATGCAGCGCGAGGCGGGCCACGAGGTCGAGGTGGCGACCGCCACCCCGGGCCACGCCCTCCCCGGGGTGCACAGGATCGTCGCGAAGCTCCCCTTCGACCTGCCCGTTCATCCTTTCGGGGTCGGCCACATGCTGCGGCTGATGAGGGCCCGGCGTCCCGATGTGGTGCACGTGCACACGGGGGCGGTCTCGCCGTTCGCCTGGATGGGGGTGCGCGCGGCCGTGCGCGTGGGGCTGCCCGTGGTCGTGACCGTGCACAGCATGTGGGACCCGATCACCCGGATCGTCTACCGCGGGCTGCGACTGCTGTTCGAGTGGCACCGCTGGGGGCTGGTGGGCACCGCGGTGAGCGAGGCGGCGGCCCTGCGGATCCGCTCGGTGGCCGGACGCAGGGTGCCGGTGCACGTGATCTCCAATGGACTGGATCTCTCCGGCTGGCGCTCCTCGGGTGCGGCGGAGCAGGTCGACGCGCTGCGGCTCTCCGGCACCGAGCGGCCCGCCGAGGCGGAGGCCGTCGATCCCGCGGGCGCCTCCGAGCCGGTACGGCCTTCCGATCCCGCGCGGCCCGAGCCGGTACGGCCTTCCGATCCCGCGCGGCCCGAGCCGGTACGGCCTTCCGATCCCGCGCGGCCCGAGCCGGTACGGCCTTCCGATCCCGCGCGGCCCGAGCCGGCGCGATCTTCCGATCCCGCGCGGCCAGGCGATTCTGGGTGGTCCTCCGACCCCGTACGGCGGGAGCGGGGTGACGAGCCGGTGCACATCGTCGCCGTGGGGCGGCTGGCGCCACGCAAGCAGCCGATCCGGCTGCTCAAGCTGCTGAGGGAGGCCCGCGCCCAGGTGCCGCAGGAGACGCGGATGCGGGTCACCATCGTCGGCGACGGCCCCGCGCGCTCGCAGATGGAGCGCTACCTCCGCACCAACGGCATGAACGACTGGGTCTCGCTGCCCGGCCGTTACAGCCGTGATCAGATTCATGAGCTGCTCGCCTCGGCGGACGTGTTCGTCGCGCCGGCGCCCCGCGAGTCCTTCGGGCTGGCGGCCCTGGAGGCGAGGGTGGCGGGAGTCCCGGTGGTGGCGCGGACGCAGAGCGGGGTGGCCGACTTCGTCAGGCCGGGCAAGGAAGGACTGCTCGGGCGAGACTTCGACGCCCTGGTCGCGTCGGTGGCCAGGCTGGTCCGCGATCGTGAGCTGCGCGAGTCGATCGCGGCGCACAACCGTGAGACCGAGCCCGTCCGGAGCTCCTGGCCGGTGGTGCTGGAGGGTTTCGAGCGCTGCTACGAGCAGGCCCGCACGATCAGAACGTGACGTCCTTCCCACACCACGAGAAAACCCAGGAAGCGCCTCCCCGCTCCAAAGGACGAGGCATCCGCCCTGAATATCCGGTGACGTTCGACGTGCGACGGCGAAGGTGACAGGGAGAAGCGGGACATGACGCGGAGAGCCCCTGCCGTGCGGCAGGGGCTCTCCGGTGTTCGGTACGGTCGCCGCGCCGCGCTGCCCCCCGCAGGCGGAGCGGCGACCGTACCTCGGGTGCATCCTGTCACCAGGAGGCACGGGTCCTGTTACGAGCAGGCCTTGGCGAGGTTGGTGGTCGCCTCCTGCATCTTCGTGCCCACACCGCTGAGGGCCGTGGCGGCGGCGGCCGGGTCGTTCGGGTCGATCTTGATCGAGCCGAACGACGTGGCGAGGTCGTTGAGCGCGGTGGCCACTTCGCCGTCGGCGGTGCCCGCCAGCGCCTTCAGGTCGGCGGAGAGCTTGGCGGTGGCGTCGTTGAACTTGCCCAGGTCGCCGGCGCTGGCCGTGGCGGCGGTGGTGTATTCCGTGAAGGCCTTCGTCCACGCGGTGTCGGTGCAGATCGCGCTGTTGGTGGACCCGCCGCAGGCCGCGGTCATCGACACAAGAGCGATCCCCGCGAAGGCGAGGGAGATACGGCGGGAGGAGAGGGCGCTGAACATTTCTGCCTTTCATTGCATTTGGTGACAGACAGAACTTTAGAAAAGCACTCTTGCGGATCACTTTCACGGCGCTTACAGAAGTGACTCCTGTGACTCGGTGTGATCTTCTCCCTCCAGTGGGTAAGAGGGGGGTATGGCTGAGGCGATCGTCGATTCAGGTTCCGGCCAGCACTCGCTCAAGCGGGTGATCGGCCGCAGGGTTCTGCTGCTGTTCGTGGTGGGCGACATCCTCGGGGCGGGGATCTACGCCCTGGTCGGGAAGGTCGCCGGCTATGTCGGCGGGGCGCTGTGGCTGCCCTTCCTCGTGGCCTTCGTGCTCGCCGCGTTGACGGCGACCGCCTACGCGGAGCTCGTCGGGAAGTATCCCCAGGCCGCCGGAGCCGCTCTTTATGTGAACAAGGCGTTCAACATCCCCTTTGTCACCTTCATCGTGGCCTTCGCCGTGCTGATGAGCGGGATCACCTCGGCGAGCGCCGCGGCGCGGGCGTTCGGGGGCCGCTATCTCGCCGAGTTCGTCACGCTGCCGGTGATCGTCGGAGCGTTCATCTTCCTCGGCCTGGTGACGCTGGTGAACTTCATCGGCATCTCCGAATCCGTCAAGGTCAACGTGGTCCTGACGGTCATCGAGGCGTTCGGCCTGCTGGTCATCATCGCGATCGGGGTCTACGCGCTGCTGTCCGGCCAGGGCGAGCCCGCCCGCGCCCTGGAGTTCCACCCCGCCAACGGCGCGTTCCTCGGCGTCCTGGGCGGTACGGCTCTCGCCTTCTACGCGCTGCTCGGCTTCGAGGACTCGGTCAACCTCGCCGAGGAGTCCAAGGATCCGCAGCGCGACTTTCCCCGCGCGCTCTTCGGCGGGCTGATGATCGCCGCGGTGATCTACGTGGCGGTCGCGTTCACCGCGACCATGCTGGTGGACACCAAGACGCTGACGAACTCGACCGGTCCGCTGCTGGAGGTCGTCAAGGTCGCCGGGTTCGCCTTCCCGCCCAAGCTGTTCGCGCTGATCGCGCTGCTGGCGGTGGGCAACACCGCGCTGATCAACATGCTCATGGCCTCACGGCTGGTGTACGGCATGGCACGGGAGGGGATCGTGCCGAAGGTCTTCGCGGCGGTTCATCCGACGAGATCCACCCCGTGGGTGTCCATCGTGTTCACCGTGGGCATCGCGGCGGTGCTGGTCGCGACCGGCGACGTGGGCAACCTGGCCGACACGACGGTGCTCCTACTGCTGTGCGTCTTCACGATGGTCAACGTGGCCGTGCTGATTCTCCGCAGGGACCGCGTGGAGCATGACCATTTCCGGGCGCCGAGCTGGATGCCCGTCCTGGGCGCGCTGGTCTGCCTCATCCTGGCGCTGCCGATCACAGGCCGGGGCGGTGACGTCTACCTTCGCGCGGGAGTTCTGATCGCGATCGGCGTGATTCTCTGGTTCGTCAATCGGTTGTTCTTGTCAGAAGGGGAGCACTCGCCCTGAGGGCGTGCGCAGGTCGAGAGAGATCGGCTGGCGGGGCGGTCGAGGTTTTTGGGTGATTAATACCTTTTTCATGCTGTACTCCCTCTTTGTTGGAGTTTGAGAGAGACTACGTCAACCGACCGACGTTTTCGAAGGCTTTTTGATGACCGTGTGTCCGTTCCAGGTAAAATCTTCCAAGCGGCGCAGGTCGGCGCAGGGTGATCGCGGCAGGCAGACAGGCAGGGCGAGCGGGCGGGTGCGCTCAGCGCCGGAGCAGGAAACCCGCTTCGTCGTCCCCCGAGCCGATCGAGCCCACAGCCAACAGCGTGCCGGTGCCCGGCACCCGGGCGATGCCCACGCGGCCGACGTCGTCGCTCTCGTCGTACTGCTGACCCTCCGCGTAAGCCCGGAACAGTGGACCGTACTCACGCGACCACCTCCTGCCGTCGAAGTGAAGGAAGAGCGGTTGCCCCGCGTGGCCGGCGTCGATCCCGCTGACCCAGAGGTCGCCGGGGCCGATGGCGGTGATGCCGTGCAGGGTTCCGCGGGGGACCGGCACCTCCACCCGGGTCCACCGTGATCCGTCCCAGTGCAGGACCAGCGGCTGCGCGTACCGCACTTCCGGGTTGTCCGGTCCGGCGGTGATCTCCCCGACCGCCCACACGTCGGAGGGCGAGATCTGCCAGACCCGGTTGAGCCCGCCTCCGGGGATCTCGGGTATCTCCGTTCTGTCCCATGTGCCGTCGCCGGTGCCGTGGCAGACCAGCGGGGTTCGCTTCTCGCTCACTCCGACGGCCCAGACATCCCCCTCCCGCGCGGTGATCGCATTGAGGGTCCCCCCGGCGTTCATCACGTTGTGGAACTCCTGCTCCTTCCACTCCAGGACGACCCCTCCGGAGGGGCCGTTCCCGGCGAACCATGACTTTCCGCCGTCTGTGGCGACGCCGTCCAGCCGGTAGTCCTCCGTCACCCCGAAGGGCCGCTGCCGGGTCCAGCTCTGCCCGTTCCAGTGCGCGGCGAACGCGCTGCGGCCGTTGCCCACCACCCACACGTCATCCGGCCCGCTCGCGCCGACTCCTTCCAGGTGGTAGGCGCCCACCACGGGCAGCTTCACCTCGCGCCACCGGCTTCCGTCCCACCGGAGGACGGCGGGCAAGCCCTCCCGATCCTCGGCGCTGTCCTGGTATCCGATGGCCCAGGCGTCCCGGGGCCCGGTAGCCGTCACGTCGAGCAGCGCGGCGTTCCCCGACAGCCGGGCGCCCTCGGCGGTCGCCCACGCGGCGGAGGCGGCGACGGTGGCCGCGGGACTCGCCGCCGAGCTCTCGGAGGGGACCGGGTTCTGGGGGGAGGGGGTCGGGGAGACCGTACGGTCCGGCGCGAGCGTGGGCGCCGCACGGCCCGAACCACACGCGGCTATCAGAGACATTCCGAGGACCGCGACCGTGATCACGCGCAGGTTTCCCATACGGCCATTCTTCCAGCAGGTTCCCCCGTTGGATTAGCCCCGCGTGTGTGGGGCACCTGTGACATGAGAGGGGGAAAACCGATGTCGGATATTCCGAACAATTCGGGATTCCATGTGCGAGCGGATACACGCGGACGCTGCACGACCCTGCATGCGACGGGTGCGCTGGACTACGGATCCTCCCCACTTCTGAAGGAACAGACCGACGCCGCCCTGGAAGCGATGGACCATCCTCGCCTGGTGATCGATCTCACCGAGGTCACCTTCTGCGATTCGACCGGCTACGGCGTGCTGATGTATGCCCTGACCCACGTGCGGAGACTCGCGGGCTCGCTGATCCTGGTGGGCACCTCGGCCATCATGAGACAGCGGCTGAACCGTCTCGGAGTGGGGGAGTTGTTCGACACCCGAAGCACGGTCGAAGAGGCGATCAACGCGTTTCCCGCCACGGGGTGAGGGCGCTGGGAGGGATGTTCCACGCCCGCGCCATCAGATCGGCCTGTCCCATATGAGAAAGTTGCAGGGCTGGGAAGGGCAGGGCAGAAAATTGGACGCGTCCATTGAAGATGGGCCGGAGTCGGCTTTCACCGCCACCTCGGGCCTGCACGGCACGACGCTCGTGGTGCGGGCGAGCGGGGAGCTGGACTACTGTCACACGTCGGTGCTGCGGGCGGAGCTTGGCAGGGCATGGGAGGGGCTGCGGTCACCGACCCTGATCCTCGACCTCTCGGCTCTCACCTTCTGCGACTCCTCCGGCATAGGCGAGCTGCTCCAGGCACGTCACCACGGCCTGGAGGAGGGGGTCCGGCTCATCCTCACCGGGGTCCAGGGCAACCTGGCACGCCGGCTCAACCTCGCCGGGCTGACCCAGGTCTTCGAGATGTTCCCCTCCGTGACGGAGGCGCTTGAGGTCGCCTGAAACGGCAGAGAGCGCCGAGCGGGTATCTGCCCGTCATTCAGGAGTGCGAGGGGGGCGACGGGCTCGATCACCCGGTCGCCACCTCCCGGACGAGCCCTGGATCGCGGTAAGGAACAACCCGGTGACGGGCGGGGCCGGCGCCACCCGCGAGCTTCGGACTGTTCCCTGACCGATTGCCCCTACGCCGTGAGCAGCCCGATGCCAAGAGTGGCGGCACCGGCCGCGAGGACGGCGGCGCCGATCCACGACAGCGCGACCAGCCGGTTGGGACCGTCCGCCTCCCGGCCGAGGGATGACAGGAGGAACCCGGCCGCCATCAAGATCGCGGCGCCTGGCACACCGAGCCGGGCGATCCGGCCGGCGAGGCCGCTGAGATCGGTCGCGTCGGCCAGGACGAGACAGACGAGGCCGAGGGTGACCAGCACTCCCGCGTGCGCATGCCCTGCCCTGGCGAACGTGGCCGACCTCCTCACCCGCCTTGGCGCGGCCAGCCGTTTCCAGGCGGCGCTTCTGGCCAAGGAGAAGGGCTGGTCCTGACGACGGGCTTCACGGCGTGGAAGAAGGGGAACCGCAGATCATTCGGGACAGGCGCCTGTCCACTCGGCGGGTATCGGTTCCGGTTCCGTGGAATAGCCGCTCGGAGTGTGGGGTTGGCGCGATTATGGAGCCGATTACACGTGGACGCGTTCGGGTCGAACGCGGGGCCAAGAGAATAAGGGCCTTCCTCGGCGGCCGGGCGATCGCTGACACCACCCGGGTGCTGCTGGTGTGGGAGGTGCCCTACTACCCGACCTACTACTTCCCCCGGGAAGACGTCGCCGTCGAGCTGAAGCCCAACGGCCGGAGCACGCACGTGCCCAGCCGCGGCGACTCGCTGCTCTACGACGTGGAGGGCGTGGTCGACGCCGCGATGGCCTACCCGACCTCCCCGATCGAGGAGCTGCGCGATCACGTCCGGCTGGACTGGGAGGCGATGGACGCCTGGTTCGAGGAGGACGAGGAGGTCTACTTCCACGCCCGCGATCCCTACACGCGGGTGGACATCCTGCCTTCCTCCCGGCGCGTCCGGGTCGAGGTGGACGGCGTGACCGTCGCCGACTCCCACAACCCCCGGATCCTCTTCGAGACCGGTCTGCCGCCGCGCTACTACGTGCCCAAGACCGACGTCCGCCTGGATCTGCTCACTCCCACCGACACCGTGAGCAGGTGCCCGTACAAGGGAGAGGCCGAATACTGGCGGGTCAACGGCCACGCGGACCTGGCCTGGTCCTACCGGACCCCGTTGGAGGAGAGCCAGCGCATCGCCGGGCTGATCTCCTTCTACAACGAGAAGGTCGACATCTACGTGAACGGTGTCATCCAGGAGCGCCCGAAGACGAAGTTCGCCTGAGATCGCCCGCCCCCGGGCCCCGGCCGGAGGGCCCGCGCGGGTTGACGCCGGACGCCCCGGTGCCGTCGCACAGCGCCGTCCGGCCGGTCACCGCCCTGAGGACCTGACCCCGCCCGGCACGTCACGCCAGGTGGCTGACCGTTTCGGGCGGAGATCGACGGCACCTCTGGCGAAACTCGACGCGGAGGATCTCCTGGGGGCGCTGGGAGGCGAGGGTCTCTCGCGGCGCGGCAAAGGGGATCCCTCGCGACGCCGGAAGGCGTCAGAAGGGGAGCGTACGGCCTGAGGGGCTCCGAAGATCGAGGGGCACAGGCTCACGAGGCGGACGCGGACGTTGGACGACCTGGATCCTTTTCACGATGCCGCTCCATTCTGGGCTTGCATCACCGGGTGTTACCCATGCGGAGCCCAAGAATCACCTATCTGCGTATCACATGAAGCACACTAGCCACACGTTCCGCGGCTGTGGCGACATCCTCGGCATGCCCGATGCGGCCGGCCCAGGACAACCAGAACCACCACTCGCCGTCGTCCTCGTAGGCGGCGAGGACGTCCTCGGTCCGTGCCGGAGCCATCGGGTTGATCACGTGGAGGCGGGGAAACAGCCCCGCCGGCGATCTCAGGCACACCTGGAAGGCGTGCGCCTCCAACTGTGCGGCCAACCGCTGCAGATGGTCGACGGCCTCGCCGCGCTCTGCCATCATCCCGATCACTCCTGGCGGACGCTGGGACATGCTTCTCTGCAGAGTGCGGTTTTATGACAGATCGGGCAATCGACCTTTCCCCAATCGGAGGCGGGATCAGTGGAATAGACAGGAAACTCCTCGGTGTTCCGTGGGAAAACCACGAATAAAGGGAATGCAAAGCACAGGCGCGCTAACGCTGTGGTGCGTTCTCGTTAACCTTGTGTAACTTGTGCAAACAGCGACTGGAGGGGTGCCGTGGCCCGAGGTGAGCATTCGCCCGCATGTGCACGACGATGGCGTGAGCAGGCGGAGTCCAGGCAGTGGACGCCCTGGCAGACCGCCCAGGCCATCCACGGCTGCTGCGGGGTAAGCCTTCTCAAGGCGCACCGGCTGGCCAGGGGATGGTCGGCCAGGCAGTCCGTCCAGGAGCTGGAGGAGCTCTGCGAGCGCCAGGACCTCGGTGAGGCCCGGGCCAGCATCGACCTGCTCAACGCCTGGGAGAACAACCGGGCCAGACCGCGACCGCAGACCATAGACCTGCTCGCCCGGCTCTACCGGGCCAACTCGGTACGGCTCGGCCTGGCCGGAGACTACTGCGAGGACAACGGCGGGGCCAAGGTCGTGGTCGTCTCGGGCGGAGAGGGCCGCTCGCCGTACCAGACGGAGGACCGGGTCGACGACGACATGGAGCGCCGCGCGCTGTTCCACCACGCGCTGCTCGGCTCCCGGTTCGTGATGACCGGGCGGCTGCTGGCCGAGGTCGAGCGGACCCGCCAGGACATGGACCGCACGCTCGCCGTCGCCACCGTCTCCGAGGAGCAGCTCGACCGGCTCGACGAGCAGGTGCTGCGCTACCGCCGCGAATACATCACCAGCGCGCCGCTGCCCATGCTCTACCGGATGATGCTGGAGCTGTCGGACGTCCGGATGCTGTCGGCGGCCCGGCAGCCCGCGGTGGCCCAGCGGCGCCTGCTCAACGCCACCGTGATGCTGGCGCTGCTGTCGGCGGACGCGTTGATGAAACTCGGCGACACCCGCCAGGCCCACGCCTGGTACGGCACCGCGCGCACCGCCTCCGACGACATGGGCGACGTGCGGCTGCGTGCCCTCGTCCGCGCGCAGCAGGCGATGCTTCCCTACTACTACGGCGACCTGGCCGAGACCGTACGGCTGGCGCGCGAGGCCAGGATGCTGGCGGGAAGCGCGCCCAGCTCCCCGGCGGCGCTCGGCGCCGCGGCGGAGGCGCGGGCGCTGGCCCACATGGGTGAGCACAAGGCCGCCAGGGTCGCGCTGGCCGAGGCCGAGCGGATCTTCGCCAGGATGCCTCCCGAGGGCCACGACCACCTGGCCTTCCGCTTCTCCGAGCGACGGCTGCAGTTCTACCGGATCGGCACCCTGATCGAGCTGGGCGAGGAGGTCGACTGGACACCGGGCCCCTCGGGTCCCTACGCCATCGACCCGGTGCTCATCCTGCTCGACCAGGCCGCGCACCTGGTCCGCGACGGCAAGGTCGAGGACGCCTGCAACCTGGCGGAGAAGGCGCTGCTCCAGGTGCCTCCCGAACATCGAACCTCCATCGTGCTCAACCGCGCTCAGTCGCTGCTGTCGGAGGTGCCGCCCAGCAAGCGCAGAGCGGCGGCGGTGCGCCGCCTGACCGATCTGCTCGGCGACGCCGCGCCGGTCAGCTGATGGGCTCCCTCGCGGAGGAGGCGTTCACGGTTCTGCGCGAGGTCTGCGAGGACCTCGGGATCGACCACAGGGACGCCGAGTTGCTGCGGGTGCGGAGCAACGCCGTCTTCAAGCTGCGCAGCGAGATCGTGGTCAGGATCGCCACCGCGCCCAACGCGCTGACCCGCCTGCCGCTGGTGCTCGCGGTGGCCCGCTGGCTGGCGGAGCAGGGGTTCCCCGCGGTGCGCCCGGCCGACGAGATCTCCGACCAGCCGGTGGTGCACGAGGGCAGGGTCGTCACGTTCTGGCACTACGTGCCGGCCAGCGGCCGCCCCACCACCACGGAGCTGGGCGAGATCCTGCGCAGCCTGCACCGGCTGCCGGTGCCGCCGGTGGCGCTGAAGCGGTTCGCCGACCCGCTGTCCGAGGTGCGCCGGGCGGTGGACCGCTCCCAGGAGCTCACTCCCTGCCAGCAGGGCTGGCTGCGCGACCGCATCGCGGAGCTGACCGATCGCTGGTCGGGCCTCGGCGTGGACGGCTCGCCGGTGCTGTTGCACGGTGACGCCTGGATCGACAACCTGCTGCGCTGCACGGACGGCCACGTGGTGCTCTGCGACTGGGACGGCGTGGCGGTGGGCCCCCGCGAGTGGGATCTGGTCCACACCTACCACGGCCAGCGCCGCTTCGGCCTGACCGCCGCCGACGTGGACGCCTTCGCCGACGCGTACGGCAGTGACCTGCGTTCGTGGCCGGGTTACTCCACCCTCATGGAGGTCCGGGATCTGTACGCCGTGGGCATTCACATCCGCAACGCCGGAGCCGACCCCTTCTCCCGCCGCGAGCTGCCCCGGCGGATGGACTCCCTGACCCGAGGTGAGAAACATGCCCGGTGGTACATGGCCGAACCCGTTACTGTCTCCCAGTAAAGATCTTTATACGGGGGCAAAGCATGCCAAAGGTAACGCTGCGCAATACCTTCCATGTCGGTAACACTCCGGAGGTGCTCCGCGCGCACCTGAGCCAGCCGCAGAGCTACGTGGGGCTCTCGCCGCTGGTGGTCGCGGTCAAGGACGTCGAGCAGGGCGAGGGCGAGACGCGCTACACCTCGATCGAGCGGTTCAGATTCTTCGGCCTCGTCAAATACGACAACAGGATCAAGGTGACGCTGCGGAGCACGCCGCGGACCGTGGAGGGCGAGGTGAAGAGCCCGGGAGGGGTGCGCCTGGACTACCGGTTCACCCTCACCGAGAAGGCCGGGGGGACCGAGGTCGAGGACATCCTCGTGGTGCACGCGTGGGTCAGGCCGTTGCTGGGCTACGCGGCGAGGAAGGCCCTCGAGGTGCAGCTCGCCCGTGCGGGAGTCCTGGCCTCGCGCCTGGGTTGAGATGGGTCATCCCGGTCCGTGCCGGTTCATGCCGGGCCGTGTCGGTCCGGAGCGGGATGGTCCGGACCGGGGCGGTCTGAGTCACGGTGGTCCGGATCGGGTGGCCCCGAGCAGGACCGTCCCGGCCAGAGCGGTGCGGGTCGGGTGGCCCCGAGCAGGACCGTCCGGGCCAGGGCGGTGGGTGCGGGACGGTCCGGGCACAGGTGGCCGGGCGGGGGCGGTCTGGGTCGGGGCGGCCTAGGCTGAGCGTGTGAGAGCGCCCACGGTCGCGGGGAAGGTGATGGCCATCCTCGGCGCGTTCCTGCCCGGTGACGTACGGCTGACGCTCACCGAGATCTGCCGCCGGGCCGAGCTTCCGCTGGCCACCGGGCACCGGCTGGTCAGGGAGCTGGCGGACGGCGGGTTCGTGGAGCGGTTGCCCGACGGGACCTACCGGGTCGGGATGCGGCTGTGGCAGATCGGGAGCCAGGCGGCCGAGCCGCGGGAGCTGCGCGAGCTGGCACTGCCGTACATGGAGGACCTCTACGTCGCCACCGGAGAGAACGTCCAGCTCGCCGTGCTCCGCGACGACCGGGCCCTGTACGTGGAGCGGCTGCGCGGCCCCAGGTCCGTGCCGATCCTCTCGCGGGTGGCGGGGGAGCTGCCGCTGCACGCCACCGGGGTCGGCAAGGTCCTGCTGGCGTTCGCGGCGCCCGAGACGGTGGATCGGGTGCTCGCGAGGGAGCTCACCGTGCACGCGCCGAACACGGTGGTGGATCCCGTACGGCTGCGGGCCGAGCTGGAGGAGATCAGACGGACCGGGGTGGCGTGCACCCAGGAGGAGATGTCGGTGGGCACCTGCTCGGTCGCGGTGCCGGTGCGCCGGAGCGCGAACGAGGTGGTGGCGGCGCTGTCGCTGGTGACCTGGCGGCACAGCGCCGATCCGCGGCGGCTGGCGCCCGCGGTGCTGACCGCGGCGAGCGCGCTCTCCCGCGACCTCGCCGCGACGTACCGCTGACCGTCACGATCACGGCATCCTCCGCCGAGCGGCGCGGACGGTGCTTTCCGCCGGATATCGGATCACGGGTTCTCCGCCGGGTGACCGGCCACGGTGGTTCCGCCGACCATCACGATCAAGGTGTTTTCCGCTGAGCGGAAGGCTTGGGCGCGAGAGGGCGGCCGGTACGAAATGCTCGGTTCATGCGAACTCAGGTCGGGATCGTCGGCGCGGGACCCGCCGGACTGCTTCTCTCTCATCTGCTCCATCTGCGGGGCATCGACTCGGTGGTGCTGGAAGCGCGCAGCAGGGAGTACGTCGAACAGCGGGTGCGCGCCGGCGTGCTGGAGCAGGGCACGGTGGACCTGCTCAACGAGGCGGGCGTCGGCGAGCGGATGCGGAAGGAAGGGCTGCCGCACCACGGCATCGAGCTGCGGTACGGCGGCGCCGGGCACCGGATCCCGTTCGAGAAGCTCGTTCCCGGGCGGGCCATCACCGTGTACGGCCAGCAGGAGGTCGTCAAGGACCTGATCGCCCGGCGGCTGGCCGACGGGGGGAAGATCCTCTTCGAAGTCCCCGACGTGGCCCTGCACTCGCTGGAGAAGAGCCCCTACCTCACCTTCCAGGGCGAACGCCTCGACTGCGACGTCATCGCCGGGTGCGACGGGTTCCACGGGGTCAGCCGGCCGTCGATCCCCGAAGGGGTCCTGTCGATCTTCCAGCGGGACTATCCGTTCGCCTGGCTGGGCATCCTCGCCCAGGTCCCGCCGTCGGCGGAAGAGCTGATCTACGCCCACAGCGACCGGGGCTTCGCGCTGCACAGCATGCGGACCCCGGAGATCAGCCGCTTCTACCTTCAGGTCCCGACCGACGCCTCGCTCGACGACTGGCCGGACGAGCGGATCTGGGCCGAGCTGCGGGCCCGCCTGGAGACGGTTCCCGGGTTCGAGCTGACCGAGGGGCCGATCTTCGCCAAGGACGTGTCCGCGATGCGCTCCTTCGTCGCCGAGCCCATGCGCCACGGCAACCTCTATCTCGCCGGGGACGCCGCCCACATCGTGCCGCCCACCGGGGCCAAGGGGCTCAACCTGGCCGTCGCGGACGTCCGGCTGCTGACCGCGGCCCTGGCGGACTTCTACGAGACGGGCTCCACCGAGCTGCTGGACGCCTACTCGGACACCTGCCTGAAGAGGGTCTGGCGCGCCCAGCACTTCTCCTGGTGGATGACCACGCTGCTGCACACCTTCGACGCCGACGACGCCTACGGCGGGCGTCTGCAGACCTCCCACCTCGACTACGTCACCTCCTCGACGGCCGCCGCGACCACGCTCGCCGAGAACTACGTCGGCCTGCCCTTCGAACCCGGAGCATCCCATGCATGACGATCCACACCCGCACTACCTCACCCCCTCGTACGGCAGCACGGTGCTGCGCGCCCCCTCGCAGGCGCTGGTGCGGCCCGCCTTCGACCCCGAGGCGATGGAACTGGTGGACCCGGTCTACGGCCACCAGCCGGTCGGGTCGCTCGACCACGACCTGACCAGGCAGCACGAGGGCGAGCCGATCGGCGAGCGCATCGTCGTCACCGGCAAGGTTCTCGACACCCGGGGACGGGCCGTGCCGAACACGCTGGTGGAGCTCTGGCAGGCCAACGCCACCGGCAGGTACGCCCACCCGGTGGACCAGCACCCGGCTCCGCTCGACCCCAACTTCACCGGTGCCGGCCGCTGCCTGACCGACGCCGACGGCAACTACCGGTTTGTCACGATCAAGCCCGGCGCCTACCCCTGGCGCAACCACCACAACGCCTGGCGGCCCGCGCACATCCACTTCTCGGTGTTCGGAACCGCGTTCACCCAGCGGCTGGTCACCCAGATGTACTTCCCCGGAGACCCGCTCTTCGCCTACGACCCGATCTTCCAGTCGGTCCCCGATCCCAAGGATCGCGAACGGCTCGTCTGCGCCTTCGACATGGACGTCACCGAGCCCGAGTGGGCGCTCGGCTACCGGTGGGACATCGTGCTGGGCGCGACCCCCTTCGAGGAGGAATGATGCTGACCCCGTCACAGACCGTGGGCCCGTTCTACGGGCACGCCCTGCCGTACGCCGAGGGGCCCTTCGCGGTGCCCGAGGATCACCCGGACGCGATCGAGCTGCACGGCCGGGTGACGGACGGCGCGGGCGAGCCGGTGCCGGACGCGCTGCTGGAGATCTGCCAGCCGGGCCTGTTCGGCCGCTGCGCGACCGAGGCCGACGGTTCCTACCGGTTCCGCACCGCCAGGCCCGACGTCTACATCCCCGTACTCGTCTTCGCCCGCGGCCTGCTCAAGCCGGTCTGGACCCGCGCCTACCTCACCGACGATGCGCCGTTCCTGGCACAGGTGGATCCCCTGCGGCGGAGCACGCTGGTCGCCTCGCCCTCGGGGGAGCGGTCCTACCGGTTCGACATCCGGATGCAGGGCGAAGGGGAGACCGTGTTCCTCGACCACGCCGGATCCGCGGACCCGGCGTCCTGACGGTTTCCCCGCGGACGCACCCGGCCTCCGGGGAGGAGCCTCGCGGGCTCCGTCCGGGCGGCCGGGCTGCGCGGGGACCCCGATTCCACCCCGGCCGCTCCAAGGAGCGGCCGGGGATCCTCGGGGAAGGACCTTCACCTCAGGCCTTTCCCGGCCGCCCTCCGGAGATCACCGGGTAAGAGGTCTTCGGAGAGGGGAAGGGGGCGGCCGGTTCCCCGGCCGCCCCCTTCCATGTGCTCCGCGGCACGCCTTCCGTCAGGTCAGAAGAGCGGCTTGCCGTCGCGGGTCAGCTTCCAGTTGGGCTCGGTGAAGGTGGCGGGGTCGATGACCCCGGTCGCCGTGGCGTAGTCGATCAGCGCCTGGCGGATCTCCACCTGGGCGTTGTAGACCACCGGGGCGGTCGTGACGTGCGGGAAGCCTCCGCCGCCCGACTGGCGGTAGTTGTTGATCGCGACCACGAACTGCTGGTCGGCGGCGACCGGGGCGCCCTGGTAGGACAGCCCGGCGATCCGCTGGCCGACCGGCTTGGCGACGTCCACGTCGTAGGTGACGCCGGAGAGCTGGTCGTAGTTGTAGTCCGGGGTGCCACCCGCGTTGGTCAGCGCGGAGAGGTCGATCGGGGCGTCCGCCGCGAGCTGGTTGAAGTACCTGGCCGAATACTCCAGGTAGTCCTTCAGCTGGGTTCCGGTGAGCTTCACGGCCATCAACGTGTTGTCGTAGATGTACAGGCCCGCCATGTCGCGCACGCTGATCGGCCCGGCCGGGAAGGTCGCGCTCCTGCTGAACGGCGCGGCGATCGACAGCACCGGCAGGGCGGCGTCCGCCGTACCCTCCAGGGCCTTCTTCACCGTCTCGGTCTGGACCTTGTGGATGTAGTCCAGGATCGGGGTGTCCTTGTACGGCGACTCGTTCGCGAGCAGCTGCTCCTTGGACTGGGCCACCACCGTGTTGACGTACTTGACCGTGGTGTCGTGCTGCTTCTTCATGAGAGCGACGATCTTCGGGTCCTCGGCCACCGTGTTGGTGTTCAGCGTGGCGGAGGACTTGCCGGTGACCGCCCACTTGCCGTGCTTCTTGGTGAGCTTGAAGTCGATCACGCTCAGCCGCTGGCCCCACCTGCTGGGCTCGGTGAGCAGCACCTGCTGACCGGTGACCTTGTTGGTGACGAACTTCTGCGCCACCTCGTTGTGCGCGTGCCCGAACAGCACCGCGTCGATGCCCGGAACCTGCTCGGCGACCATGGCCGAGGCGTTCTCGATCGGCAGTTCGCTGCCGTAGGAGGACATCCCGTTGTCGCCCGCGTGCGCGGTGACCACGACCACGTCCGCGCCGAGGCCGCGGATGATCGGCACCCACTTCTTGGCGCTGGCGACCAGGTCGGTGAAGCGGAGCTTGCCCTCGACGTTGCCCTTGTCCCAGATCGCCACGCCCGGGTTGGTCAGCCCGAGCACGCCGACGCGGACGGGCTTCTCGCCCTTGATCTTCATCGTCTTGATGGTGAACGGCTGGTAGGCGGGCCGGCCCGACTTGGCGTGCACGGCGTTGGCGCCGAGCACCGGGGCCTTCATCTGCTTCACCCACGTGGCCAGCAGCGGCAGTCCGTAGTTGAACTCGTGGTTGCCGAGCGTCACGGCGTCGTAGCCGATGGCGTTCATCGCGCGGGCCATCGGGTGAATCTCGCCCGTCTTGTCGACCGGCTTGACCTTGGCGTAGTAGTAGGTCAGCGGCGTGCCCTGGATCGTGTCGCCGGAGTCGAACAGCAGGGTGTGGTCCGCGCCGCGCTCGCGGCGGATCTTGTTGACCAGCGTCGAGACCTTGGCCAGGCCGACGTCGTTGGCCTTGCTGTCGTTGAACTCCGCGTTGTTGAAGTAATCCCAGTTAAGGGTGTTGCCGTGCAGGTCCGAGGTGCCCATCACGGTCACGGTCACGGACTTGTCGGGGGAGGCGTACGCGACGGTCGGAACGGCCAGGGCCATGAGGCCGGCCACACCGAGGACGGCAAGTTTCTTACTGCGCATGTGACCGCAGAGTAACGATCCAAGGTTGCTCGACGATTACGGCATCCTTACGGGCCGGCATGATCAAAGGTCAAGAGGATGAAGACGGGGCGAACCTTTCGTCCGGCCCGACGGGATAGGGCAGGTCGGAGTGCGGCAGGTCGGAGCCCGCGCCCCGGCGGGCCCCGGCCGGGACCGGCACCTCGTTCGGCGGCCGATCGCCGCCCGGCTCGCACCCTGACGGGCCGGGCCGGTTGGCCTGCACCCTGACGGGTCTGGCGGCCCGGCCCGCATCCCGGCGGGCCGGGCCGGTTGGTCACTTCTCCACGGAGGACATGTTCGCGTAGCGGTCGCCCGCCACGGCCCCGGCGGGCACGGCGGCGTCGAGCGCGGCGAGCTGGGCGGAGGTCAGCGTGACGTCGGCCGCCGCCGCGTTCTCCTCCAGATAGCGCAGCCGCTTGGTGCCCGGGATCGGGATGACGTCCTCGCCCTGGGCGAGCAGCCATGCCAGGGAGAGCTGGGCAGGGGTGCAGCCCACCTCTTCGGCGATCTTGAGGACCTCCGCGACGAGTGCGTTGTTGCGCACCGCGTTCTCCCCGGTGAAGCGGGGCTGGTGCTTGCGGAAGTCGTCGTCCGGCAGCTCCTCGACCGGGGCGAGCTTGCCGCTCAGCAGCCCTCGGCTGATCGGCGAGTAGGCCACCAGCGCGATGCCCAGCTCCCGGGCGGTCGGCAGGATCTCCGCCTCCAGCCCGCGGGTGAACAGCGAGTACTCGCTCTGCAGGGCGGCGATCGGATGGGTGGCGTGGGCCTTCCTCAAAGTCTCCGCGCTCACCTCCGACAGGCCGATCTGGCCGACCTTGCCCGCGGCGACCAGCTCGCCCATCGCGCCGACGGTGTCCTCGATGGGCACCTTCGGGTCGCGGCGGTGCAGGTAGTACAGGTCGATGTGGTCCAGGCCCAGCCGCTGGAGCGAGGCGTCGGCGGCCTTCCTCACGTAGTCGGGGCTGCCGTCGACACCGCGGAAAGCCGGGTCCTCGCTCCGGACTATGCCGAACTTGGTGGCCAGCACCACCTCGTCCCTGCGATCGGCGATCGCCCGGCCGACCAGCTCCTCGTTGTGGCCCCTGCCGTACTGGTCGGCGGTGTCCAGGAAGTTCACGCCGAGGTCGAGGGCGTGGTGGATGACCGCGATCGACTCGGCCTCGTCGGCCTCGCCGTAAAATTCCGACATTCCCATGCAGCCGAGCCCGATGGCCGAGACCTCCGGGCCCTTCTGGCCGAGACGGCGCCTGTTCATTCGTTCTCCCGAGCGTTGTAGAAGTCAATCTTGTGGTCGAGGATCTCCAGGTCCCCGGCGAGCTGCGAGATCTGGGCCCGGACCCGCTCCCGGTGGGCCTCCAGCAGTCGTCGCCGGGTGGCGAAGGTCTCCGGACCCTGCCTGCGCAGCTCGGCGTATCGGCACATGTCCGCTATGGGCATGCCGGTCGATCGCAGCCTGGTGAGGAAGTCGAGCCAGCTCAGATCGGGCTCCGTGTAGCTGCGGTGCCCGTTCATGTTCCGGTCCACCGCGTGGATGAGCCCGATGCGCTCGTAATAGCGCAAGGTGTGCGCGCTCAGCCCCGATTTGCGCGAGGCCTCCTGGATGGTCATCCCCATATGCACAACCTTGCGCCTTAGAGCGCACTCGAAGTCAAACCGGGTCCCCCGTACGGAGAGCCCGAGGAGCGACGCCCTGCGGGAAGCCCGGGTGACGGCGTCATACGGGAAGTCCGAGGGGGTGCGCACACGGTGAGGCGGTGACTCCGGGAGCCACATCGGACGGGTCCCCTGAGGGGGGCACGCCGGACAGTGACCGGAGGCACGCCAGACGGTGACCTTGAGGGCACGTCAGGCGGCTACTTCGGGGCATCTCAGGCGGGGACCCCGAGGGGCACGATAAGCGGGGACGCCGAGAGGCGCTTCAGGTGAGGACCCTGAGGGGGCACGCTCTACCATCGCCCGTCTTCGCGCAGCTCACGGGTGTGGTACGGCGGGCGCCCCCTTCCTGATCGCCCTACCCGCTCTCGGGGCTCCTCCGGGGTCCGTCAGGGGTGGTTGGGGGCCATTTCGGATATTCCGTGATCTTGGCCGTCGCCATGGTTAAAGACATGGCAAGTCAGGCGATTTCGGGGTCCAGGATGATCCTCGGCGGCTACGCGGCGATCGGTGCCGGTGCCGTGACAATGCTCGGGCTGCACGTGGTCACGGGCCTCGATCCGGTGCACACCGTGATCAGTGAGTACGCGTTCGAGGCGGACGGCTGGTTGCTGCCCGTCTCCCTCACCCTCTTCGCCGTGGCCGCGACGGTCATCGCGGTCCTGCTGGCCCGGCGCGGCGAGGACCGCAGGGCCGCGCTGCTGGTCGGGCTCTGGGGCCTGTGCATGCTGCTGATCGGCGCCTTCCCCACCGACGAGCCCGGCGTGCCGCTGTCGATGTCCGGCGGCATCCACCGGTACGCGGCGTTCGTGGCCTTCCTGACGATGCCGGTCGCGGGCCTGCTCCTGGCCCGGCGGCGCTCGGCCGGCCCCTGCGCCCGGTGGGTGCGGCTGCTGAGCCTGGCGTCCCTGGGCGTCCTGGTCACCGTGGTCATCCCCTATGTCGTGCGGATGTTCGGCATCGACCTGACCAATGAGGAGATCCCGGCCGGAGTGACCCAGCGGCTGCTGGTGAGTTTCGAGGTGACGGTGCTGGCGATGCTGGCCGTGATGGAGCGGGTTCGGTTGACACCTGCCGGCCGCGGATCCGACGTCTCGGCAACCGAGTGCTCGACCGACCGCGGACCTGACGTCTCAGCGATCGGCCGCTCGCTGTGATGCTCGGCCGGCTCCGCTCCCGGAGGCCACGCGGACCGGTCGCGAACACCGTCCGAGGTTCCGGTGGACTCATATCCGCCCAGCTCGGAACGGTTGCCGGTGATCTGCTCGGGGAAGGTGCCCGGCATGGGGGATCGCACCGGTTCCGTGGCGGCAGGGGACAGTGGACTGCGGCGAGCGGGCGACACGGCGTGGCGGCTGCTCGGGATCATCGCGCTGGTGGCGGTGATCCTGTGGGGCATCTACCTCGTCCGGGCGGTCGCCCTCCCCATTCTCCTCGGGGTGGTCATCACCACGCTTCTGCTGCCGCCGTATCGATGGCTCGGGAGGCACGGGCTGAGCCGGGCGCTCGCCACCGTCGTCGTGTGTCTGGGAGGGTTCCTCCTCCTGGCGGCGTTCGTCGCGCTGCTCGTGCCGTCCACGGTCAACGGCGTGGCCGAGCTGGGAAAGAGTTTCGGCAAGGTGGTCGGCGACCTGCAGTCGCTGGCGTCGTTCTTCGGCCTGAGTGAACAGAGAAGCTCGGAGCTGTTCGACCAGGCCAAGCAGTACCTGAGCACGCAGGGTGGGAAGATCGCCAGCGGAGCCCTGGCGGGCGTGCACACCGTCGGGGAGATCCTGGTGGGACTGGTGCTCGCCATGATCTTGTCCGTTTACTTCGTGCACAGCGGTGACCGTCTTGTCCGGTGGATCACCGATCTGGCGCCCAGGGGGACCGGGCCGGCCCTGCGGGACAGCGGAAAGGTGATCTTCGACGTCATCGGCCGTTACATTCGCGGAGTGGCGATCGTCGGTTTGGTCGACGGGTTCTTCATCGGGATCGCGCTGTGGATCCTCGGTGTGCCGATCGCCCTGCCGCTGGCTGTGCTGACGTTCGCCGGGGCGTTCCTTCCCGTGGTGGGCGCGTTCACGGCGGGCCTGCTGGCAGCGGTCGTGGCCTTTGTGTCCAAGGGCTGGCTGGTGGCGCTGATCGTGGTCGCGGTCACCCTGCTCGTTCAGCAACTCGAGGGGCACGTGCTCGCGCCACAGATCTACGGCAGGGCGCTCGATCTGCCGAGCGCGGTCATTCTGATCTCCATCGCGCTGGGCGGTGTCCTGGGCGGGATCGTGGGCACCTTCCTGGCCGCCCCGGTGACCTCGGTCGTCGTCGCGTTGATCCGTCACCGTCGGGAGGACGCGGGCCCGCCGCCCGCGAAGACATGAGGACGGGGGGTCCGCCCGTCCCACCCGGCCTGGAAGTCCCGAATTCGTTCATGGGGAACGTCTCATGGTCGGCGCGACGGGCGCGGGATCGATCGGCATGCGTCGCCTGATCGGATAGTGATCGACATTGATATCAACGTTTCTGGATTTGTCACACGCCTGCCGTACGCTCCCGAAAAGTCGATCGACGGAGAGGTGTGGCATGGCCCCGCGGAGCACGTATCTGGAGCTGTCCGAGGACGGCGGAAACTCGCACAAGTTTTACGAGGTCGTGCTCGACGGGACCCAGGTGACGATCAGCTACGGCCGGATCGGTGAGAGCGGGCAGGCCAAGGCGTCGGCCTTCGCCACGGAGGAGAAGGCCGCGGCCGCCGCGGCGAAGAAGATCAGCGAGAAGGTCCGCAAGGGCTATGCCCCGGCCGTCCGGGGAGTGCGCCAGCGCCGTACGGTCACCCGGCGCAGCGTGGAGAGCGTCCGCTCCACCGCGACCCAGGCGCCGGTGCTGTGGCGCTTCGCCAGCGGTGCGGCGGCGTTCGGCATCTTCGTGGACGAAGAGCGCTGCTGGGTCGGCAACCAGAACGGCGACGTCTACACCGTCACCCACGGCGGCACCGTCACCGGCCGCTTCCGGCTGCCCGACGGGGTGAAGTGCATCGTCGCCGACGACTTCTGGATCTACGCGGGCGCCGACGACGGCAAGGTCTACGACCTCAGCGGGAAGGTCCCCCGGCTCGCCTACGAGATCGCCGAGGACGTCGACATCTACTGGCTGGACATCCACGACGGGGTGCTGGGCGTCTCCGACCGGGCGGGCCGGATCACCACCATCGACCACGAGGACGAGTTCCAGTGGTCGCGCAAGGGCAGGGGAGACGCTGCCTGGATGGTCCGCTGCGACGACGAGGCCGTCTACCACGGCCACTCCACCGGGGTGGCCCGCTACGACGCCGACGACGGCGCACCGGTCTGGGAGACGAGCCTCAACGGCGCGGTGCTGTTCGGCTGGCAGGAGTCCGGTTCGGTCTACGCCGGCACGTCGCGCGCGGACGTGCACCGGCTCCGCAAGTCGGACGGCGCCACCGAGGCGGTCTACCGCTGTGACGCCGCCGTCTTCTCCTGCGCCACCGCCCCCGACGGCCGCTACGTCTTCGCCGGGGACAGCCACTCCTCGGTGTACTGCTTCGACCAGGGCGGTGAGCGCCTGTGGAAGCTGGCCACCGGCTGCGGTTCGGCCTTCTCCATGCAGTATCTCGACGACCGCCTCTACATCGTGACCACCGACGGCACCCTGGCCTGCATCGACGCCACCGAGGAGGCGATCAGGGCGGCCCAGGCGGGAACCGTTCCCGAGGTGATGGACGTCAAGGCGGCGGCCGGTCTGGCCATGGTGGAGCCGACCGCCGTGCTGGAGACCGTCGTCCTGGACACCGTCTCCCGCACCGACGGCGGCGTGGTGGTGGAGTGCTTCCGGGAGGGGGAGCGGCTCCGGGTGCGGGTCGTCAGCGAGGGCTACGACTCGATGCGGAACGTGCAGTTCCCCAAGGGGGTGCGCGAAGCCGGAGTCCGCTACCTCGTCGAGGGCGTCCGCTTCTCCGAGCGGGGTGGCTTCTACCGGGCGTACGGGGACATCCGCCGCCTGCTGTGACATGTCCTCACCGCCTACGCGAGGAGAGGGACGGCCCGGACGACATGGGCCACGCTCTGGCTGGTTCTCCCCGCCCATGCGAGGAGGAAGGCTCCGGCTGTCCTCACCGCCTGCCTGAGAAGGGCGTGGCCCGGAAGGCATCGGCCACGCTCCGGTTTCTCCTCCTCGCCCGGGCGGTGAGGAGAAACCGGCGAGCCGGCGCGACCGTGGCGCTTCGGGGTCCCGAGACCCCAAGCGGAGACGGCACCCCGGTTCGGGGAGCGCGGTGGTCGTGCTCGTAGGATCCCCCACATGAACATCGGCCGGAATCACGATCCGGCCGATCGATGCGACCGGCAGGCGCCCAGAACCCTGCTCCGTGATCTCCGCAACCACAGGACCGGTGTGCGATGAAGACCTGGCTCCCGATCGTCGTTGGCGTAGTACTCATCCTGATGGGCGGGCTCTGGGCGCTACAGGGCCTCGGTTACGTGGGCGGCAGCGCCATGAGCGGCGCCGGCCAGTGGGTCTGGATCGGCCTGGTCGTGCTCATCGTCGGACTCCTCCTCGCCGTTCCCGCCGTGCTGCGCATCCGCCGCCGTTCCTGAGCCCGTTCGCGTCGGCTGCGGAGACCACGGCCTCCCGGGCGGGAGACCAAGGCCTCCCGCCCGGAGCCGTCCTGACGGCGAGAAGAGGGAACCGCCTGGAGCCGCCTCGGCGGTGAGAAGGGGGAGCCGGACGGGCCGCCCGGCCCGTGGGGCGCTAGGGTGCCGACCATGCTTCGTGGCGACAGGGTTCTGCTGAGGGCGATCACCAAGGACGACGTGATCGCCTTGCACCGGATACACGACGACGTGGAGACCGCGGCCGGCGCCATGGTGGCGCCGTGGGTCCCCGAGACGGTCGAGCAGGCCATCGCCCGATACGAGCACCAGGAGCCCGACCCGGCCAACGTCGGCTTCGCCGTCGAGTCGCTCTCCGGTGAGTTGCTCGGGTCCGGTTCGGTCTGGGGGATCGACACCCTCAACCGCAACGGGCACCTGGGCATCACGCTGCTCGCGGAGGCCCGGGGCCGCGGATACGCCCCCGGCGTGCTGTGGCTGCTGTGCGACTACGCCTTCCGGATCCGCGGCCTGCACCGGGTGGGGTTGGAGACGCTCGCCACCAACGCCGCGATGATCGCCTCCGCGGAGAAGGTCGGCTTCCGGCGCGAGGGTACGCTGCGCGACCACGCCTGGGTGGCCGGCGCCTTTGTCGACGAGGCGCTGTTCGGACTGCTCGCCGCGGATTTCTCCTGACAGGTGAGGGCATCCGGCAGAGATGGCGTCAGACCGGTTCCGCCGGGACGGGCCTGACCGGGGTGAGGAGATCCGGCCGGGACGGTGCCAGACCGAGTCCGCCGGGACGGGCCTGACCGGGGTGAGGAGATCCGGCAAGGACGGTGCCAGACCGAGTTCGCCGGGTCGGGCACGGCCCGCGACCGGACCTGAGGAGCGGGGGGCAGTCGCCGGCGGTGAGGGAAAGGCAGGCTCTCCCGCGAGGAGACGCTCGGTGAACCAGCCGCGGGCGGCGGCCGAGGCGAGCTATCTCGCGAGGAGATGCTCGGCGAACCAGTCTCGGGCGGCGGACGAGGCGAGCTTGAAACTCTCGCCGGTGTAGACGCTGAAGTGTCCCCCGGGCAACATGACCAGCTTCTTGGGCTGCGCCGCCGTCTCGTACGCGGCCAGCGCCCACTCCCCGGGAGTCAGCCGGTCGTACGGCGCCACCACCATCAGCAGTGGCGTGGGGCTGATCTTGGGCAGGTACGGGCCCGGCTCGTAGCCGTACATGTGCTCCATGCTCCGCAGCGTCACCTCGTTGAGCCAGGCGGGATTGCGATCTCGCCGCGCGATGGTGAAGTACGCGTAGGACTCGGCGGTGGGCAGCGCCGCCATCGCGGTCGGGTCCTTGGTGACCACCGGAATCATGCCCGGCGTCTCCCCTCTGGCCCGGGCGGCGCGGTCGGTGGCGAGCAGTTCGAGCGCCGGATTGACGATGTCCGCGCGGACGAAGGCCTCGAAAGTGCGGCGACCGCTGATCAACGGTGTCTGCCCGACGATCGCCTTGACGCGCCGGTCCATCGCCGCGACCGCGAACGCGTGCCCGGCGGAGTAACTCGTTCCCCACAGGCCGATGCGGTCGGCGTCGACATCCGGGCGGTTCCCCGCATAGGTGATCGCGTGCTGGTAGTCGCGGATCTGCTCCCAGGGATCGATCTCGCGCCGGGGCTTGCCGGCGGCCGCGTCGGAGGCGCCGAACCCCCGGAAATCGAACACCACCGAGGCCAGGCCCGCGGCGGCGAACACCGCGGCGAAGTCGTCGAGGTACATCTCCTTCGTCGACGCCCAGCCGTGTGCCAGGACCACGCACGGGGCGCGCCGTCCGCCACCGGCCGCCGGGTAGAACCAGCCACGCAGCGTCACGCCCTCGGCGTCGAACTCGATGTCTTCTCGATCTATATTCACCGATATCTCCCTGATTACGTGCTATGTACCAGGCCAGAATCCACAGTAAGCCCTCCATCCGGAGCCGCGCTGTCAGGGTGAAGTAGCTGTGAGTGATCGACTCTCGCCATGAAAGGGAGACCGGACGGTGCCGTGTCTGTTCGTCGGCCCTCCCGAGAAGACGGACGTTCCGGTCGCGTCCCGGGCATGTGACAGCCACCGCCGCACCCGGCGGGTTCGCAGAGCACGGGCTTCAGGTGAGGTCGGCGGATCCGTCAATCACGGGCTTCAAACGAATCCGGCGAGTTTGTAGAGGACCAGCGATCCGGCGACGGCCACGTTCAGGCTGGCTCCGGTGCCGATCATCGGAATCTCCACCACGGTCTCAAGGAGGTCGAGGGCCTCCGGCGGGATGCCGTCACGCTCGTGACCGAGGACCGCGACCGTGGGGCGGCGGGCCATGGGCAGATCGGCGAGACGGACGGCCTCCTCCGCCAGCTCCACTCCGAGGACGTGGCCGCCGGCGGAACGCTGATCGGCGAGCCAGGTCAGCGGATCCCGCACCCAGTGCACGCAGGCCGGTTTGCGCAGGGTGTTGCCCCTCTCCAGGGCTTCGGGAACCCACGACAGGCGAGGTACGGCCATGCACGCGCCGACCGCGTCACAGGTCCGCAGCAGGGTCCCGAGATTGAGCCCGTGCATCGGCCACAGGGGTGCGATGTACAGGTGCCCGAGGCAGCGAGGCGGACGCGGGCGACGCGTCGCCCGTAGGTCCTTGCGGGTGCGAACCCGGATGGCGGGGCCGTTCACAGCCGCTCGCGGAAGACCTCCGCGCACGTGACAGGAATCATGGTGATGAGCGCTTCAGCGGTGCGCCCGGACCATCGACGAAGTGATCTCGCCCTCAGGGTAACCCTGCGGCTGCCGCCGCGTGAAGGCGGCAGCCGCAGGAGGCGTCCTAGCGCTTCTTGTCGGGGCCGTCGAGCCCGGCACGGCGCAGCGCGTCGGCCATCGCGCCGCTCGGAGCGTTGCGCTGCTGGCCGCCGCGGTCCTGCCGCTGCCGGTCGCCGCGCCCCTGCTGCTGGCCGCCCGCCTTGCCGCCCTCGGGCCGTCCGCCGCCACCACCGCGTCGAGCGCCGCCACCGCCAGCGCCGTCACCCTGCTGGTCGCGCTGGCCGGCGCCCTTGGCGACCTCGTCCTCCAGTCGCAGGGTGAGCGAGATGCGCTTGCGCGGGATGTCGATGTCGAGCACCTTCACCCGGACGATGTCACCGGGCTTGACCACCTCTCGCGGATCCTTGACGAAGTTGTGCGACAGCGCCGAGACGTGGACCAGACCGTCCTGGTGCACGCCGACGTCGACGAACGCGCCGAAGGCGGCGACGTTGGTGACCACACCCTCCAGCAGCATGCCCGGCTTGAGGTCGGAGAGCTTCTCCACACCTTCCATGAAGGTGGCGGTCTTGAAGGCCGGACGCGGGTCGCGACCGGGCTTCTCCAGCTCGGTCAGGATGTCGGTGACGGTCGGCAGTCCGAAGGTGTCGTCCACGAACTCCTGCGGACGCAGGCCCCGCAGCACCGTGCCGTTGCCGATCAACGTCGCGATGTCGCCGCTGGTGACCTTGAGGATGCGCCGCACCACGGGGTATGCCTCGGGGTGCACGCTGGAGGCGTCGAGAGGATCGTCGCCCCCGCGGATGCGCAGGAAGCCCGCACACTGCTCGAAGGCCTTGGGCCCGAGCCTGGCCACGTCCTTGAGCGCCTTGCGGGAACGGAACGGGCCGTTGGTGTCGCGGTGCTGGACGATGTTCTCCGCGAGGCCCGAGCCGATGCCCGACACCCGGGTGAGCAGCGGGGCGGAGGCGGTGTTGACGTCGACGCCCACCGCGTTCACACAGTCTTCCACCACGGCGTCGAGCGAGCGGGAGAGCTTGGTCTCGGCGAGGTCGTGCTGGTACTGGCCGACGCCGATCGACTTGGGGTCGATCTTGACGAGCTCGGCCAGCGGGTCCTGGAGCCGCCGGGCGATCGAGACGGCCCCGCGCAGCGACACGTCCATGCCGGGCAGTTCCTGCGAGGCGAAGGCCGAGGCGGAGTAGACCGAGGCCCCGGCCTCCGACACCACGATCTTGGTCAGTCCGGGGACCAGCTTCACCAGCTCGCCCGCGAGCTTGTCGGTCTCCCGCGACGCGGTGCCGTTGCCGATCGAGACCAGCTCCACGTTGTGGGTCTTGGCGAGAGCGGCCAGCGTGGCGAGCGACTCGTCCCAGCGCCGGCGCGGCTCGTGAGGGTAGATCGTGTCGGTGCCCAGCACCTTTCCGGTCGCGTCGACCACCGCCACCTTCACCCCGGTGCGCAGGCCGGGGTCCAGCCCCATGGTCGTGCGGCTTCCGGCGGGGGCGGCGAGCAGCAGGTCGCGCAGGTTGGCGGCGAACACGCGCACCGCCTCGTCCTCGGCGGCCTGCCACATCCGCATCCGCAGGTCGATGCCGAGATGCACGAGGATGCGGGTGCGCCAGGCCCAGCGGACCGTGTCGGTCAGCCACTTGTCGGCGGGCCGTCCCTGGTCCGCGATGCCGAAGCGGTAGGCGATGCGCCCCTCGTAGGTGCCGGTGGGCTCCGCCTCGGGCTCCAGGGTGAGAGTGAGGATCTCCTCCTTCTCGCCCCGGAACATCGCCAGGATCCGGTGGGAGGGCAGCTTGGCGAACGGCTCGGCGAAGTCGAAGTAGTCGGAGAACTTGGCCCCCTCCGCCTCCTTGCCCTCGCGGACCGCCGAGAGCAGGCGGCCCTTCGTCCACATCCGCTCGCGCAGCTCCCCGACCAGGTCGGCGTCCTCGCCGAACCGCTCGACCAGGATCGCCCGCGCTCCGTCCAGCGCGGCCGCGGCGTCGGCGACCTCCTCGCCGACGAAGGCGGCCGCCGCGGCCTGCGGGTCGACCGACGGGTCGGCGAGGAGACCGTCGGCGAGAGGTTCGAGCCCCGCCTCCCTGGCGATCTGCGCCTTGGTCCGCCGCTTGGGCTTGAAGGGAAGGTAGATGTCCTCCAGCCGGGCCTTGGAGTCGGCCGCCATGATCTGGGCTTCCAGGACGTCGTCGAGCTTGCCCTGACCGCGGATCGACTCCAGGATCGCGGTGCGCCGTTCCTCAAGCTCCCGCAGATAGCGCAGCCGCTCCTCGAGCGTGCGCAACTGCGTGTCGTCGAGCATCTCGGTGGCTTCCTTGCGGTAGCGGGCGATGAACGGCACGGTGGACCCGCCGTCGAGCAGATCCACCGCCGCCTGCACCTGTCGCTCGCGCACACCGAGCTCTTCGGCGATCCGCTGATGAATAGACGTCGTCACGATCCTGCTTCCTCTGCGGTGGCGGCTGTCACGCAGCCTTGGTGAGAGCCACCAAGCTACCGCGTCGCCCCGACATCGGGCCGGTCGGAGAGCAAGGAGGTCAGGCCACGGTGGCGGGCGGCAGGCGGTCGACGACCCCGTCGGCGATCAGCCGTATCGCCCGCGCCACCACGTCGGCGCGCGTGTTCCACTGCGGCGATCCCGGGCCGGCATCGGGCCGGCACCGTTCGCACGCTCGGAACCCGGCCTGCTGCGCGGCGGCGGCACTGGGATAGAACCGCATGTTCTCCACTTTCGGCGGTACTCCCGGGCAGCTCGGCCGACAGTAGATCCGAGTGGTCACCACCGCGGTGAAGAACCAGCCGTCAAACCGGGCGTCTCTGGAGTGAACGGCCCGCACGCAGCGGTCCACATCGATACGCATGCCGGTCATGCGGAAGTGCTACCGGGTCTCGTCCAGAGCGGGTGTGAGACGGGTCCATTCGAGGGTGGCCTCGGCGGCGTTGCCGCCGGGGGTGCCGGTCACCCAGTGCGTGAGCTGCGGCCTCTCCCTGCTGTCCTGGATCACCCAGGTCGCCCCGGTGTCGGTGTCGTCGCGGAACAGGCGGGCCACCCCGGAGCTGTCCACCCGCACCTTCCAGGTCGCGGGCTGCCCCGCCGTACTCGACGAGTAGATCTTCTCCCAGACGGCGGAGCCCTTGCACATGCTCCAGACGCCGCTCTTCTGGACCGTCAGCATGAGCCGCCTGGCGCCGTTGGACACCTTCACACCAGAGCAGACGCCGCTGCCGGTGCGCGGGTCCAGCGCGCTGTCGTCGTTCACCCGGCCCCGGAACTCCAGGGTGAAGTCGCAGCCCCTGGAGACGTCGAGACCGAACGACGCGCTGCAGGATCCGGCCCCGGCGCTCCTGAGGCGGAGCCCGCCGCCGGTGACCCGCGCGCCGCCGCTCAGCACCCAGCCGTCCGTGGTCGCGCCGCCGGTGGTCCAGTCGCCCTCGGCGAGGGGGGCGTCATTGATGGGCTGGGAGATGTCGAGCCTGGCGACCTTGATATTGGTCTGGTTGTGCTCCCAGACGACGAAGAACCGGCCCGGTTCGTATTCGTCGGCGCTGGCATAAACGTCCCAGCCCCGCGCGGCGCCGCTCGTCAGCCGGGCGCCGTCGGCGAAGAGCCGCCCCGGCTCCCAGGGTTCGCCGGGCCGCCTGACCTTGTAGTAGAGGACCTCGCGGTACTGGTCGGGTTTGCTCGCCGAGGCGCCGGTGAAGGGCCCCGCCAGGGTGTTGAAGATCGCCAGGTAGCGGCCGGCCGTGTCCCGGGTGAAGAACGTCTTGACGTAGTAGTTGGGCAGGTTCTCGTCCAGCGTCATCGGTGACCAGGTCAGCCCGGCGTCGGTGCTGGTCGCCGTGGCGCAGTGGGCCGCGTTGGCCCGGTAGTAGGCGTCGCGTGCGGCGGCCGAGGTGCCCTGGGTCAGGTTCAGCGTCCGGGTCACCATGACCAGCGTCCCGGGGTCGTCCTGGGAGACGGCGAGCTGCGGCTCCTCGATCGCCACGCCCGGCGGGTTCTCCGCGAGGCCGCCGGAGGTCCAGGTGCGGAGGTCGGCAGAGCGCAGCACGCCCGCCCTGGTCGTGGTGCCGGAGTGCCGCCAGTACGGCACCAGCCACAGGCCGCCGGATCTCACCGGTTTCCCGGCGACGACCACTCCCCGGCCGTTGTCCGGCACGTCGACGGTGACGGGGAAGTCGGTCCATGTGCGGCCGTCGTCGGTGCTCCTCCTGACCACCATCGAGGTGGGGAAGCCGTCGACGCCGCCTTCCCGGTCCCGGTCCCGGTCGATCACGATCTGGCCGAGCAGCGCGTAGAGGGTGCCCGCGTCGTTGAGGAAGATCACATAGTGGTAGCGATGGGTGGCGGTGGCCGCGGCGAGCGTGCTCACGGTCCAGCTCTTGCCGCCGTCGCCCGATCGGGCGCACATGATGGAGCCCTGGTCCGTCGGCGCGGAGTCTCGTTCGTCCCGAACCCCGGCTCGCCAGCCGACCACCAGCCGCCGGTCGTCCAGGGCGACGATGTCGGGGACCCGGTTTCCCTCGTGGGCGAGCTCGCCGCCCGGCCCTCTGTCCACCTTGCCGTAGACGGTGAAGGGGAGAGTGACGTCCGATCCGACCACATCGCTATCCGGCCATGACATGGATCACAGCGAACCGGTGGGAGATGGACGGGAGGTTGCCGGAGGATGGCGCTCACGCGTCCGTCGTACGGGGTTCGGAACATCCCGGCCCGCGCGGAGCGGAAGGTCCCAGCGGGCGAAGCGGCACTGCCATCGGTGCCGGGGCGAAGCTGTACGGTCATCGGTCATCGGTCAGCAGAGGCGAAACTGTACCTTCGTCGGTCCGCAGAGGCGGAGCCGTACGGTCGTCGGTCCGTGGGGCGAAGCTGCACCGTCATCGGTCAGCAGAGGCGCAACTGCGCCTTCGTCGGTCAGCAGAGGCGGAGCCGTACCGCCGTCGGCGCCGGGGGTGAAGCCATATCGTCGTCGGTTCGCGAGGGCGGAGCCGTACCTTCGCCGGTATGTGGGGGCGGAGCTACACCGTCGTCGGTACGCGGGGGACGGGACGATGGCCGTGGCCGCGGGAGGGCTCCGGGCTGATCCGGTCGGCGAGCTGGTGAAGGGCCCGGGCCGCCAGCCGGCGGGAGGTGCCGGAGCGTCTGGGCGTCACGCGCCGGGCCTCCGCCTCGGCGATCATCTCGGTGTGCTTCTGCTGGTGGAGGGCGTAGGCCTGTATGTCGTTCATCGTGGGTCTCCTCTTTGGGGAATGCGGCTGGATGAGGGGCGTCGCTGTTCGTGCTGGGAACGCGGGCGGTGAAGAGGTGTCGCCGTTCGGTGTCGGGAACGGGGGCGGACGATGGAGATGTCGCCGTTCGTGTCAGGAGCGCGCGCGGATGATGGAGATGTCGCCGTTCGTGTCAGGAGCGCGCGCGGATGATGGAGATGTCGCCGTTCGTGTCAGGAGCGCGCGCGGATGATGGAGATGTCGCCGCTCAGGGTGTGGGCGTGGATCTCGACCTGCTCTCCGCTGTCGGTCGGCTGGTCGGCCTGGTCGAGGGAGGAGCCGACACCGCCCGACATCGACGAGACGTCAAGCCACGCGCTGGTCCCCGGGACGACGCCGATCTCGACGTTGCCCGAGATGGTGTTGATTGCGACGCTTCCACGGATGACGGACTCGACGGTGACGTCGGCCGAGGCGCTTTTGGCCTGGACGGAGTCCCCGGCCGCCCGGATACGGGAGCGCCCGGAGGCGGTCCGGATGGTGGCGGCGCCGCCGACCGTGCCGAGCTCGGACCTGCCCGAGGCGGTGGTGACCGTCGCTTCACCGTGGACGTCCCGCAGGCTGACGTCTCCGGAGGCGGTTTTCACCCAGGCGTCGCCCTCGGTGACGTCACAGGTGACGTCACCGCTGGCCGCATTGGCGGAGAGGCCGGTGCAGCAGTCGATCCACGTGTCGCCGGAGGCGCTCTTGGCCGTGACCTCGCCCAGGCGCCCGGTCATCCGGACATCCACGGACGCGGTGGTGAAGTCCACCCGGGATCCCTCCGGCAGGCCGATGAGAATCTCCAGGTTCGAGCCGGGGCCCCGTGACAGGTGCTGCTCGGGCGCCGTGACGAAGATCGTGCCGTCAAGGTGTTCGACGCGGATCTGCTCCGCGCCCTCGACGTCGGCGGATCTGGACGGGTTGGCGGGTCGTACCTCGACCACGGTGTCCTCTCGCGGCGTGGCGGTGATCCGCAGATTGCCTGCGGGAAACTTCACCTGGAGGGCGACGGGTCCCGGAGTCTGGAAGACGGGCATGGCGAACTCTCCCTTGCGGGTTGCGGGGGGACGTGCGGATTGTGGGAAGAGCGGAGGTCAGCGGGCCCAGCCGCTGATGCGCTTTCCGATGACGGGCGGGCGGGGGGCACGGGTGTCGCGGGGGGGCTGAGCCAGGGCCGTGGACACCGCCCGCACGAGCCAGGCGTTGACCGAGACGCCCTCCAGGCTCGAGGCCTCCTCGATGCGGCCCTTGAGCGGCTCGGGCAGTCGCAGCGTGATGCGCGCGGTGCCCGCGTCGCCGGGGAGCGGGGGCGGCTCGGGGGGAGCGGGCGGCATCGGCGGGAGCGGAGGCGCCGGTGCGAAGGTGTCGGACGTGCTCGGCGGCGGCGTCACCACGAACTCAAGCTCGCGGTTGCGGATCCGTACCTCCACGGAGCCCGGGGCGAGCTCCCTGGTGACCTCGTCGGCCGCCGCGGAGAGCGCGTCGATGAGCGTGAGGCGGACGGCGGAGTCCAGTGCCGTCGTGAGGTTCTCGACGGCGGCACGGGTTTCGGAATCGGCGACCGCCGCCGCCGCGGCCAGTGCGCGGCGGAGATTCTCGACAAAGGGCGTGACGTCCATAGGCATTACTATGACGTCATTTTGACGTCATGGCAACCCTTATGACGTCAAAATGGGAAAGATGGGTTGAAGGTGGATGGCGGGTGTGGCTCGGAGAGGCTCCTGCCGCCCGCCGTCCGGTGTCTCACCTCGCTCGTCTGGTCCGGGAGGGACACTCGCTCATCTGGATCGGGAGGAGTAGGGGAGCAGGGCCATCTCGCGGGCGTTCTTGATGGCCGTGGCGAGCCGCCTCTGCTGCTGGACGGTGACGCCGGTGACGCGGCGGCTGCGGATCTTGCCGCGATCGGAGATGAACTTCCGCAGCAGATCGACGTCCTTGTAGTCGATGTAGCTCACTCCCCGGAGGGGGTTGGCCTTCTTGCGCGGGGTGCGGAGGGACTTCACGCGGTCTCCTTGAGGTCGAGGATGTGGGCGAACGGATCGTCGTAGCCGTTCCAGGCGTCGGAGCCGGCGACGGACTCCTCCGGGGTGAGCAGGCAGGAGTCGAGCAGCGAGTGGATGCGGTCGCGGTCGAGCTCGGGACCGGTGAAGACCAGGTGCTGGACCCGGTCCCCGATGATCGGCGACCAGTCGAGGGAGGCGGCCATCTGGCGCGCGGGGGAGATCATCTCCCAGGCGGCCTCGGGCAGGGCGGCCAGCCAGGGACCCGCGTCCTCGACCGAGACGATCCCGGCGACGGCGTCCCATGCGAGCATGTTCGTGTGCCGGTTGGCCAGCCAGAACCGGCCGCGGCTGCGGACCGACTCGGTGACCAGCTCGTCGACGGCCTCGAACAGGCGTCCCGGGTGCAGGGGGCGCAGCCGGTGCCACACGACCGTGCTGATCTCCCCGGTCTGGGAGTCACAGGGCAGCTGGGCGGTGGCCGGGTCGACGCGGGCGGCGAGCTCGTCGACGCAGAGCGCGGGCCCGGTGACGGCCGGCGGGGTCTCGTGCGTGAGGGAGGCCGGGGTGGTCGGCGCGAGGTGGCCGAGCACCGCGCGGGAGAGCTCGACGTCCTCGTCGTCGCCGTCCCCCACGTGGATCAGCAGCCCGGTGGCGTACTCGATCTGCCTGGCCAGGACCTCGGCCAGGTAGCGGTCGTCGCCCGAGGCCGCCCGCCTGCCCGTCTCGGCGAGCCTGTCGCCGCGGCAGATGTCGACCGGCATGTGCTCGGCGTCCAGGGCGGTCAGTACGGAGGTCAGCCGCAGGGTGCCGTGGATCTCCTCTCCGTCCAGGGCCTCGGCCACCGAGCGGGGCTCGACCGAGTCCCACAGCTCGGCGATCAGCAGCGGCGCGGTCGCCGCGTGCCGTAGCAGCTCGGGCACGAGGTCCTCGCGGACCGTGCAGGTCACGCAGCCGTGCGCCAGCCGTACCTCCGCACGGTCGACGACGCCGGAGGCGTCGCGGGTGACGCGTTCGACGCGGCCCCGGGTGACCTCGCGGAGGTCGTGGTGGATGGACACGGCGCCCGGATGGTCCTTCAGGAGCCTGTCAACGACGGTGGTGCGGGCCTGAGCGTGCAGGCCCGCGACGAGAACGACGGGAGTGGACACGGGGGCCTCCTAGCGGGAATGTTGCAAGTATGAAAACCGTTATCGGTATCATTGCACAGCAGGCAACCCCGAGAGGAACAGATCTTGGCCGGAAACGAGCTCCGCCCCGTGGTCAAACTGCGGTCGACCGCAGGCACCGGCTACACCTACGTGACCCGTAAGAACCGGCGCAACGACCCGGACCGGCTCACCCTCACCAAGTACGACCCGATCACCCGCCAGCACGTTCTGTTCCGAGAGGACCGATAACTCATGCAGAAGAACATTCACCCCGATTACCGCCCGGTCGTCTTCCGCGACCCGAGTGCGGACTTCGCCTTCCTGTCCCGCTCGACCGTCACGAGTGACAAGACCATCGAGTGGGAGGACGGCAACGTCTACCCGCTGGTCGACGTGGACGTGTCCTCGGCGAGTCACCCCTTCTACACCGGACGGGGCCGCGTCCTCGACACCGCCGGTCGCGTCGAGCGCTTCAAGCAGCGCTACGGAAGCCGTTGATGTCCGCCCACTGTCAGCTCACCGGGGTCGCGCCGGTTTTCGGCAACCGCATCTCGCACTCCCACCGGCGCACCCGGCGCCGGTTCGACCCCAACATCCAGTCCCGGCGGTACTGGGTGCCCACCGAAGGGCGCTCGGTACGGCTGACGCTGAGCGCCCGTGGGATCAAGACCATCGACAGGATCGGCATCGACGCCGCCATGGCCCGCATGCGGGCGCGGGGGGAGAGGGTCTGATGGCCAAGAAGAGCAAGATCGTGGCCAACGAGCGCAGGAAGATCGTCGTGGCCCGCCACGCCGGGCGCCGGGCCGAGCTCAAGGAGACCCTCAGGACCGGCACGCCGGAGGAGAAGGCGCGAGCCGCGAAGGAGCTGGGCCGTCAGCCACGCGACGCCAGCCCCACCCGCGTCCGCAACCGCGACTCCACCGACGGCCGGCCCCGCGGGCATCTGCGCAAGTTCGGGCTCTCCCGGATCCGCTTCCGCGAGATGGCCCATCGGGGCGAGCTTCCCGGCGTCACCAAGTCCAGCTGGTAGGAGCACGGCATGGCAGTCCCCACGTCCGGCTGGTAGGAGCACGACATGGCAGTTCCCAAGCGGAAGACCTCCCGCAGTAACACGCGCCACCGCAGGTCCCAGTGGAAGGCGAAGGTCCCCGACCTCGTCCCGATCGTCGTGAACGGACAGCGGCTTCTCGTCCCGCGTCCGCTCATCCGCGCTTACCATCGCGGTCTCATCTGACGGCCGGGCCTTCCCGCCCACATGCGATCCCCGCGTCCGATCATCGGGCGCGGGGATGCCTCTGTCCGGAGGTCGTTCCCTGTACGGCCCGCGCGGAGGCCTTCGTCCCGGGGGCGCTCGCGCACGGATCCGTGCGAAGGCCGAACGCCGCTGACAGCGGCTCGGACACCATCGATTCGGGCCGGTCGCAGACATCTGGCGGGTGGACCCGGTGGCGCTGCGCACAACGTTGACCGGGTTTCCCCGTGACCCGCAACGGCACCTGCCCCCGAAACAACCCGGCCAAGGCTCGGAGACGCTCCACTAGCCGCAGGTGATCTCGGTGAAGGTCGGGGGCGTGGCGGCGGCGCCCACGAAGCCGATGTCGGAGACGGTCGCTCCCGCGGGCAGGGAGGGCTTCTCGGGGGGAGCGTGGATCATCGCGATGGGGCCGCTCTGCATGTGGGTGCCGTTCCAGGCCTGGGTGAAGGTCGCTTCCATCGGCTGGACCCACTGGATGTACCAGCCCTGCATCGGCCGGTCGGTGGTGTTGCTGATCGTCGCCGAGCCCCGGTAACCGCCCGGCCAGGACTCGACCAGGGTGACCGTGGCCTTACATCTGGATCCGGATCCGGAGGCGGCCGAAGAGGCCGTGGAGTGAGCCGAGGCGGCCGGAGGGGCGGAGGCCGTGGGGAGGGGGGAGCCGGCCGGGTGGGCCGGGTGGGCGGTGGCGAGTGCCGCCGGATGCGTCCCGCCGTGCCGGACCTGCGGTCCCTGGCCGACACATGCCGCCGCGATGAGGGCCACCGCCGCCCCGAGTGACACGAGGCCCAGCAGTGGCGCGATCTTCTTTCCGGACGGCACCGGGGTTCCCTTCCGCGAGGACACGACGGGTGACACGACGGTGGTCTCGGCCGGTGCCAGGCGGGCACCGGCCGAGACCGGAGGTTCCTAGGGGCTGGTACAGGTGACGGTCGGAGACCCGCTGGTCCCCGAGGCGGTGAATCCGAATGTGGTCGAACCACCACCCGCCAAGGTCCGGTTCCAGTCGGCGTTCTTGGCGGTGACGTTGGCTCCCGACGCGGTGAAGGTGCCGTTCCACAGGCTGTTGATGGCACTACCGCTGCCGAGCGTCCACTTGGCCGTCCAGCCGTTGATGCTGGAGGAGCTGGGGTTGCTCACCGTCACCTCGGCCTGGAAGCCTCCCGACCAGGAGCCGGTGGTCCGGTAGGTGGCGGTGCATCCGCCGCCGCCGGTCGGGGGCGGGGTGACGGTCGGAGTCGGAGTCGGGGTCGGGGTGGTGGGCGGGGTCGGAGTCGGGGTGGTGGGCGGGGGCGTGGTGGTTCCCCCTCGGCCGACGCCGGTCACCTGGCCGCTGCCGCCGTCGAAGACGACGTCGGAGCAGTTGTAGAACGTCTCGGCGCTGTCGGACCGCTTCCACACCGAGTAGATGATGTGGCGGCCGGACTTGCCCGAGGGCAGGGTGGCGTTCCAGTAGTAGTTGGCGTCGTTGGTGCCCGGGTTGCCGACACTCTGCGGGTGATCGGCCGTGTGGAAGGGCTGAGTCTCGAGGTCGCCCCAGGTGAGCGCCCGGTTGGGGTTCCAGCCGTCCTTGGTGATGTAGAGGTAGAACCAGCCGGGGTGGGCGGCCCACTTGTTGTATTTGAACTGGATGTTCGCCCCGGAGGTGAGGTGGGTCACCGGCCAGTTCGAACTCGGAAGGTCGAACCCGCTGTAGCCGGGGTTGCCGCCGCTGCACGCCTGGCCGTCGGGGATGAACCCGGTGGTCCGCCCGGCGCCGTCGGACCGCAGCACGCTGAACCAGTTGTACAGGGAGTTGGCCCCGCTCTGGGCCACGGCCGCCGAGCACGCCTGGTTGATGGGAACGATGTTGCCCTGTGGCGAGAGACCGTCCTGCCAGCAGAAAAAGGTCCGGCTGCCGGGCGTCATCATGGCGCCGTGCGCCGAAGCCGAATTAGGAATGAGGACGACGGCGAGCAGCGCGGTCATAAACGCGACCGCACCGGTGACAGCCATCCTTCGCCATTTTCTCACAGAATTGACTTCCCTTTCGAGGTATGACGAATTGCTGATCAATGGCAGTGAAGCGCTCACGCGAGACGGACTCTAGATTGCCGCTCTCCGGGTGTAAACGGCACGCTTTTCGCGGGAGGATTATCCGGGCCGTCGGCGCAGTTCAGAAAGGGTTTGACGCGGCTGTGGGAGATGAAAGATTCACGGTCGACGGGCGTCCGGATCCCCCGGTGCGGCAGGGGGAGGAGTGGGCCGTACGGAAAAGAAAAAGGACCGGCCCAAACGGTGCCTGGGCTGGTCCTGTATGAAGTCGTCGCGGGGTCGACCCCCCGCCTGCGGCCGGGTCTACCGGGTGCTCTCCGCGGCGGCGAGTTTATCAAGCGCCGATCCGGTGATCCGGTATGTGATCCATTCATCGAGGGGCGCCGCACCGAGAGAGCGGTAGAACTCGATGGCCGGGGTGTTCCAGTTGAGAACCGCCCATTCGAACCGGCCGTAATCACGTTCCACGCAGATGCCGGCGAGTTCGATGAGCAGTTCCTTGCCGTGCCCGCGTCCCCGGTGATCGGGGTGAACGAAGAGATCTTCGAGATAGATTCCGTGTTTGCCGCGCCAGGTGGAATAGGAGACGAACCAGAGCGCGTACCCCGCGACCCTGTCCCCGTCGGTGGCGATGTGGCAGAACACGGCGGGGGAGGCGCCGAACAGCGCGTCGTGGAGCTGTTCCGCCGTGGTCTCGACCTTGTCCAGGGCCTTCTCGTACTCCGCGAGTCCACGAATCATGTCGATGATCGCCGGGACGTCGTCCGGCGTTGCGGGGCGAATCATGCTCGAAGTCTAGGCACTCGGGGTCGATGGGCCGCGCAGGCGAAAGCCCCGTTTGCCATGAAAAGTCCCTGGTCATGGTTATATGGCCGCAAAGGTGATGGCTGCCGTAGGTTATCTGTTGATCGAGTGCGGATTGCTGAGGAAGGCGGATCATCATGTCGACGGAACCCACCGGTGAGCGGTTGACGGAGCTCAGGCAGGCATTCGCCGCCCTTGACACCGACGGTGATGGTTTCATCACCGAGAAGGAGTTCGCCGATCACTTCCCCGACCTGCCGGCCGACGCCGTCGGGTCGCTGAACAGGGCTGATTCCGACAACGACGGGCGCTTCTCCTTCGAGGAGTTCGTCCGGCTCGTCTCCTGAGGACCCTTTGCCGTTTGACGGCGTGACGCGCGTGGGCCCGTTCGGCGGGACCCGGCGAGAACGCGGTGTCACGGAGAACGTGCGGGTGGCGGCCCGGCCGTCACCCGTACACGTGGTGCGGACGCGTTCATCTCGAGACCTCGGCCATCCGGTACGCCAGCGCGGTACTGGTGCTCACACCCAGCTTCTGGAACACCCGGGCGAGGTGGGTCTCCACCGTGCGGGGGCTGAGGAAGAGCCGCTCCGCGATCTGCCGGTTGGTCAGCCCCTGCGTGGCGAGTTCGGCGATCTCCCGTTCGCGGCCGGACAGTCCTGTCTCCTGCTCGGGCCGGCGTGTCCTGCGGGCACCGGCCCGGCGCTGCTCGCGCCCGACGCGGTCCGCCAGCCACGGCGCGCCGCACCCGGCGAACAGCTCCCCGGCCCTGCCGAGCTGGCGCTGCGCGGCGCGGGTGTCGCCGAGTAGCGCGGTGAGTTCCGCGAGGAGTATCCGCGCCAGGCCCTCGTCGATCGGCAGGGTCTCCGCGGCGAAGCAGTCCACCGCGTACCGGGCCGCGGCCGTCGCCGCCGGATGATCACCGCGGGCCTGCGCGATGACGGCCCTGGCGCGGGCCACGGAGCCCAGCTGGGCGCGCGGCGCGCCTCTCTCCGCGACCGCCGCCGCCCGCGCGTACCACTCCCAGCCGCCGACCAGGTCGCCGCAGGCGACCTCGGCCTGTGACCGCAGCGCGTACACCGAAGGGGCATGGGGTCCGAGCCCCTCGGGGTCGGGACTGAGCCTCGCCGCCAGCAGGTCCCGGCATCCGGCGGGGTCACCGGCGAGGAGAAGCACCTCCGCCATGGCGTGGTCGGCGATGTTCCGCCACCACATGGAGCGCAGGGTGTGCCGGTCCCGCAGGTCCGTCACCAGCGGAAGGGCCTCGGCGGGGCCGGCCCGCCACAGCAGCGGCCGGGACTTGAGCGCCAGGACGAAGGCGTGCATCTCCGCGCTGTCGAGATGCCGGGCGATCTCCTCCCCGTCCTCGGCGTCGGCCAGCGCCTGGGGAGCCATTCCCAGCCGGGCGTGCACGACGGACCGCACCGCGTAGAGCTGCGGCACCACGTCGTCATGCCCGTGCCGGCGTGCGATTCGCAGCCCGCGCTCCACGTGGCGGAGCGCGTCGTGATGCTCGTCCACCAGGAACTCGGCCCAGGCCAGCGGAGGCATCAGCCCCAGGTCGGCGCGGAGTTCCGGGTCGGTCAGCGCGTCGGCGCGCCGACGCGCCTCCTCCAGCAGCGTGCGGCCCTTGCCGAACCGGCACCGGTACAGCTCGGCGAGTGCCAGCAGCGCGATCGAGACGACGGCGAGCCCGCTCCGGCCACCGGAGCCGGCCGACCTGAGCGCCTCGGAGGCCAGCTCCGCCCCGGTGCGCCAGTCTCCCCGCAGCATGTCGACGGCGGCGAGTTCCACCAGCAGGGCGCTCCGTACACCGGGCCCTGCGCCGGGCGTCCTGTCCAGCTCGGAGCCGAGCAGGGCGCGGGCCTCGGGCAGGCGGCCGAGTGCCCGCTCCGTGGCGCCCAGCCGTTCCAGGGCGGTGTACCGGTGCGCGCCGTCACCGGTGGCGAGCTCGTGCAGGATCGTCCGCGCCTCGTTGAACCGGCCCGACAGCCTGAGCGCCTTCGCCAGCTCCAGCCGTAGCCCGGCCCGCCGTTCCGCGAGCTCGGGGTCGTCGAGCAGCGCCCGCAGGGCGGCGCGCAGCCAGCGGGCCGCGGTCGTGGGGGCGATGTCCACGGAGTTCAGCGCGGCCGCGGCGAGCAGGTCGGCCCCGGTGGCGTCGCCCGGCCGTACCCCGTGCAGCAGGTGTTCGGCGCGTAGCGACAGCGGCGCGCCCTGCCGGGCCAGGTGGTCGGCCGCGCGGCGATGGGCGGCGATCCGCCAGGACGGCCCCGCCATGCGGTACGCGGCGGCTCGGATCAGGGGGTGGCGAAACCGTAACCGCCCGGCGGTGACGCGTAGCACATCTCGTGCCACGAGCCCGTCCAGCGCCACCCGGACGTCGTCCTCCGGCATCTCGGCAATGGACGCGACCAGCGCCGGATCGAGCGCGTCGGCGGTGATGGAAGCGGCCTGGACCACCGTGGCCAGAGCCGTTCCGAGCGTTTCGAGCTCTCTGGCGATCAGGGCGTCGAGCTCCGTCCGCCCGCAGTCCTCGCCCCCCGAGGCGTTGCGCAGCTCGTTGACCGTACGCTCGGGCAGCCGGCTCAGGATCTCCAGGTAGAGCGGGTTGCCCCTGCCGATCTCGTACAGGCGGCGCCGGTAGGCGGGCCGCTTCCCAGGCAGCAGCGATTCGGAGTCGTCCGGTGACAGCGGCCCCAGGGACATCCGCGTCACCGGGGCGGGGGAGCTCGCCAGCGAACGCTCCAGCACCGGTGGCAGGAGCCCCGCGAGGGAGGTGAGGACGGTGACGGTCGCCCGGGGCGGGTGCCGTACCAGATGGTCGATCAGCTCGGCGGACGCCGCGTCGGCCCAGTGCACGTCGTCGAGCAGGAGCAGCAGGCCGGACGGCAGGGCCCGTGCCTCCAGCAGGGCACGGGCCTGACGGTGCGCCCTGTGCCGCTCCACGCCGATGATCTGGTCACCGTCCTGGACCGACGGGGTGCGCGCGACGAGCCTGACACGCAGCCAGTCGGCGTACGCGGCCAGCTCCGGATGGCTCCCGGCGTCGTCCAGGGCGTCCAGGACCAGCGCCCACGGCGCACCGCCCTCCATCTCCGCGGCCCGGCCCGAGAGCACCGGGACGCCGTCGGCCGCCGCGGCGGCGGAGAACGCGGACAGGAGCCGGGATTTGCCGATGCCCGGCTCTCCGTTCACCACCACGAAGGCCGGTCGTCCGCCGGCCAGCAGCTTCCGCAACTGTGTCAGTTCGGCGCCGCGGCCGGGCAGGACGTCGGCCGTCCTGCCGGTCCGGCCCGCGGCGGATCCGCCCGGGCCGGTCGGCCGGGCCCTGAGCGAGCGCACGTCCATGGCTCAGATCTCCATACGTGATGGGGAGGGGAGATGGCCGTCCCGCCACGTACGGAGCGGGGCGGTTACTCGCCGGATCGGAGGGCGCGCATGCGGCCGACCGGCGGGGGGTCGTCCTGGACGGCCGAGGTGTCCGGGGAGGGGAGTCCGTACATCTCGTACAGGCGGCGGCGCACGCGTTCGAGGGGGTACTGGTCCTGGTAGACGGAGGCCTTGAAGATGACGCCTTCCAGGACGCTGCGGAGCATCACCTCTTCGAGGGCCGGATCGGCCGCGCCACGGGCCGCGAACATCTCGCGCAGCCCGTCCTCGAGGCGACGCACCGCGTCTTCCTTCCTGGCCTCCGCCTGCGCGAAGAGCGGGTGCGTCGAGGGATGGATCACCAGACTGAGGGTCATCTGCTGCACGGGCAGGGACTGGGCCACCGTGAGCAGGACGCCGTCGATGATGGCGGCCAGCCGCTCGTCGGGCGTGCCCGTCACGGCCAGGATGGCGGTCACGCTGTCGATGTAACGATCCAGAAGGTTGTCCACGAGATTCTGCTTGCCTGGGAAGTAGTAGGTGATCAGACCGCGAGAGACTCCGGCACGGGCGGTGATGTCGGAGATCGTGGCATTGTGGTAGCCCTTCTCGCTGAAGACCTCCAGCGCGGCGGAGAGGATCCTCTCCCTTGACTGCTCGCGCATCACTTCGTTGGCCTGCGCTGATCGTGGCGACACTCTTACCCACCTCACTGGCTCGCGTCATGGCTCGTACGAGGCGAGAGCCGCCCTGAAGCCATTCTCGCGTGCAGCACCCGGCCGGGGGCTCAGTGGCGAGTAGCCGGCCATAAACCTTCTTTCCAGTTGACGGACACGATCGGGGAGCCATCGGTGATGCAATGTTGACTGTACAGCCATCCAGCTAAAAACCGATCAAATCCAATGATCGGGAAAGTGAATTTCGCCGCCGGACCGGACGGGGCGCCCTCATCGGGCCTCATGGGATCAACGGAGCGCACTCGTCGGGCCTTACGGGATCCGGAGGCTCCTACCGGATCCGGTGGCGCCCGCCACCGTGTTGTCGCGTCGATTTTTCTCGTCGCCGGATACGGGGACGCGGCGGCCGGATGCTTCGACGGAGGTGCGGAGCCGGTGTCGTTCCGTACGGGAACGCCGGTTACGGGCCGAAAGTCGCCGGCGGAGGTCGTCCGGGGCGGTGTTCGCAGGCCGGAGACGGTGAACGCGCGCCGCGTGGCCGGATGTCACGTGGCCGGGATTCGGCGAGGCGGAGCGCGGGTGAGGCGGAGCGGAGGCTGGACGGGGCGCGGGATGGACGGGCGGGCCGGTGGCGACGCCGCCGCCGAACCCGGGTTCAAGGATCCCGCCATCGGTGCGGATCCTTGAAGCCGTGATCCTAGAGCGTCAACGGCGGGGTCAGGACGCCATCAGGCGCATGTTCGGCAGGGGTTCGGCGGTCCGTGCGCCGGTCAGGTCGGAGCTGACGGCGAACTTGGCGAGCAGTCCGGTGGCCCTCAACACCATGCAGACGGCCGGAGACGGTGCGAGCAGTCGCAGCGTGCCACCGCGCTGTGCGGCTCTGCGCAGGGTGGAGATCAGGACGGCCACGCCGCTGGTGTCCATGAGGGTCACCCGCGACAGGTCGAGGAGCAGGCGGCTGCCCGGACGGTCCAGGGCGGCGAGAAGGTGCTCGCGGAGTGTGTGGGCCGAAAAGATGTCGATCTCTCCGGCGACGCGGCAGATCGTCCAGTCGAGTCTGTTTTCCATGGAAAGGTCCATCAGGACCTCCAATCAATGGACGGAGACCACCGGCTGAAACCAGCCGTTACCTGCGCGTCCGTTAGGGCGAGTCGAGCCGACAGGCCAGGCCTTCCACCGAATCTCGACCGAGCGGTTCTCGTCCACAAGGTCCGGGGTGCCGTTGCTGGCTGACTGCTTTGACTACATAGTGTACATCCTGATTACGCAGTGTACAACGCGACCATGGTCCGGTGATGTCACCGACACGCCGGTATTCTCCCTCGGCCGTCACGGCGACCTTGGAGCGGAGGCGTCCCCGAGGTTCGCCGGGGGCGGCGCCGGAGCCGGGGAGGAGCCCGGAGACGGGAGCGGGATCGGGGCCGGAAGCGGGGCGGGGCGCGGCCCGTCGAGCCCGCCCCGCGCGGTCGATTCCCGCCCGGAGGCTCATTGGAGCGCCGAGATGCTCCGATCGGAGACCGCCCGCAGCGACTGGCCGAGATCGGAGTCGATGGGGAACGCCCCCCTCAGCTTGGTCACCTCCAGCAGGCGGTCGAGGAACCCGTGAACACCGACGAGGCGCAGCCAGCCGTTCCGTTCGTAGGCGCGACGCAGAGTTGCCAAAAGCACCCATATGCCCGTGGAGTCGCAAAAATCCAGATCCGTTGCGTCAATGATGAGACAGACGCGGCCCCGCTCCATCAACTCCGTGAGATCTTCCTCCAACTGCGGAACCGAGAGTTTGTCCAGATCGCCCACGAGGGAAACCACTGAAAACCGGGGGTGATCTCTCACGATGACGGAAAGTCGGTTCATGCTTCCCCGCTGTCTACGGTGACGGAAAGCCGAATCATGATGCTTCGCTGTCTACCGCTGTTTTGGAGACAGCGCCCGTACGGGAGCGCGCAAGGACGGAAATCATTACCACCGTACGCCTGCGGCTCGCGACAGTTCAACGGGTGAGGTGAACCCCCGGCGGGGGATATCCGCCCGCTTGACTCCGTGGTCCGGCGGAGCGACGGACGGTGACGACACCGCCCCGCGGGCTCGTTTGCCCGCCGCCGCCGGGGGCACGCGGAGATCATGGGAACCACTGGTTCGGCGGTGCTCACCGTCAACGCGGGATCATCGAGCCTTCAGCTCCATCTCGTCCGGGACGGTCGGGTCCTGGGCACCGAGCACAGCGAGCGGAGCCCCGATCCCGAGGCGGCGGAGCAGGTCGTCTCCGCCTTCCTCGACGCCGCGCCGGAATGTGACGTCGTGGCGGTCGGCCATCGCCTCGTGCACGGGGGTGAGGCCGTACGGAGACCGACGGTCGCCGACGACGCGGTGCTGGCCGCGGTGCGTGAGTACGCGGACCTCGCCCCGCTGCACGTACCGCCCGCGCTCGCGCTCGTCGACGCCGCACGGAGGCGGCTGCCCGGCGTCCCGCACGTGCTCTGCCCGGACACCGCCTTCCACGTCACCCTTCCCGAGAGCGCCGCGACCTACGCGCTGCCGTCGGAGTGGAGGCGCCGGTACGGCCTGCGCCGCTACGGCTTTCACGGACTGTCCTACACCTGGGCGCTGGGGCGGACGGCGGAGCTTCTGGGACGGTCCGCCGCGTCCCTGCAGGTCGTCCTCACCCATCTCGGCGGAGGTTCCTCGGTGTGCGCGGTCCGCCAGGGCCGCAGCGTGGACACCTCGATGGGGTTCACCCCGCTGGAGGGGGTTCCCATGAGCAAGCGGTCGGGCAGCGTGGACCCCGGCATGCTGCTGTGGCTGTTGTCCGGCTCCCGGCTCTCGATCGAGGAGCTGCGCGAAGGGCTGGAGCATCGGTCGGGGCTGCTCGGGCTGTCGGACGGCAGGTCGGGCGATACGAGAGAGCTGGTGGCGGCCGGTGACCCCGCCTCCGCGCTGGCGCTGGAGGTGTTCGTCCACCGGGTGAGCCGGGAGATCGCCGCCGCCGCGACCAGCCTGGGACGGCTGGACGCGCTGGTGTTCACCGGGGAGATCGGCTGGGACCAGCCGGAGGTCCGTGACGCCGTCTGCCGCAGGCTCGCGCTTCTCGGGATCGAACCCCCCGTTCGCACCGATCTCGACACCGACGGGACGATCAGCGCGCCCGGCGCGATCGTGCCCGTGCTGACCGTCCGGCCGCGCGAGGAACTGCAGCTCGCCCGTGACACGCTCGGCGCGCTCGGCCGCCCTCCCGAGAGCCCGGTGCCCTCCTGAGAGCCCGGTGAAGGACGGGGCGTGACGGTCGCGCCGCCGTGAACCGTGAACACAACTCGGATCGGAGATCCCGCCGGAGCCTGTGCCTTGGAGGCGAGGAGGGGGGAGGCCGCCCTCACGGATGGTGATCGTGGAGACGGCGGATTCTGCCCTACGAGGCCGACATCCGGGTTCCGTTCGAGGGCATCCCGTTCGCGGGCCTGGGCGCGGCCGTTCGCCGTACCGCCTTCTTGATGGCGTCGGCCGCGCCGTTCTCGACCGGGGAGTGCTCAATGACCATCGGATTGAGACGGCCGCCGTGCTCGTCGTGGTGGTCGGCGTCGGCGTCGTCGAACCACACGCCCCCGTCCGCCAGATAGCGGAAGAGGATGGGTTCCCGCGACGGAACGGTGAGACTCACCTGGTACGTGCCGTTGTTCTTACGCTCCATCGGATGGGCGTAGGGGTCCCAGTTGTTGAAGTTGCCGACCAGGGAAATTCCGCCCACAGGCTGGTCGTTCGGTACGGTGAAGGTGATTTTGACCTGCCCGTCTTTCGTGGGCTTGCCGCGCTTGATCACTGAAATCCTCCTGACATGACTGCCTCCATGGATAGCTCGCCGTGATCTTGTTGACGGAAAGACGTGAAGATCACGTCAACTGCCCGAATCACGCCCTCCACGACGGGTCGCGATCGGGAGGCCGACGTTCGGTCACGGCCGAGCCGTCGATCGATCCACAGGGATCGTTACCGTCAGCTACGGCGGGACAACCCGGGCAAACCAACTTTTGATCAGTAGTACGTCCGACCTTGACCAGGTTGTGATCGTTAACGGGTTCAAGGCGAGGAGCGGGAGCCTTTCACCGGAAGTGTGATGGGGTCGGCCACATGGTCGCCGTCCGCCAAAATGGTGGGGTGGACGTACGGCCGATCTCCCCGTCGCTGCTGGTCGAGGAACTCGCCGACCGGATAGCCTCCGCACCCCGGGAGTCCTGGGTGCGGGTCGCGTTCGACGGCGCGCCGGCGGCGCGACCCGACGAGCTCGCGGACGCGCTGGCGGGCCCGCTCCGCCTCCGTGGCCGCGAGGTTCTCCGGGTGTCCGCGGACGACTTCCTGCGCCCGGCGTCGCTGCGTTTCGAGTACGGCAAGACCGATCCGGACGCCTTCTACACGGACTGGCTCGACTCCGGAGCCCTGGTGCGCGAGGTCCTGGGGCCGCTTGATCCCGGCCGGTCGGGAAAGATCCTGCCCACGTTGTGGGACAGCGCCGTCGACAGGGCCACTCGCGCGCCCTATGTCACCCTGCCCGAGGGCGGGGTCCTCCTGCTGGACGGATTCCTGCTGCTCGGACGGGGACTTCCGTTCGACCTGACCGTGCATCTGCGGCTCTCACCGGGCGCGCTCGCCCGGCGGACCGCCGCGGAACAGCGGTGGACGCTGCCCGCCTACGCGCGATACGAGGAGGAGGTCGCACCGGCGGGCGTCGCCGACGTGGTCGTCAGGGTCGACGACCTGAGACATCCGGCGGTGGTCACCCGGCGGTGAGGGTGAGGAGGCCGGATCCCGGGGAGAGCGGACATCCGCCTGGGCCCGGGAGCGAGGCGGCCGGATCCCGGGGGGCGAGCGGACGCCTGCCGAGACCCTGGCGGCGAGGCGGCCGGATCTCGGGGACGGGGGAGTGGACGCCTGCCGGGAGACGGGACGCGTCCGCCGGGACGCGTCCCGTCCGTGAGCGTCTCTCCGCGGTGCCTACACTCCGGCGCGCGACGGCATTCTGCCCTCGCTGTAGGACTCGCTGATCGTCTCCTGCTCCATGGACCGCTTGTCCGTGTGGGTCTCCTCGATCCGCAGCGCGATTCCCACCGCGAAGAAGGTCGGCGCCCACTGGCCGATGAAGATTCCCCACCGGTCCGCTCGATCCCTACCGGCGTCCTCCAACGTCTCCGAGGTCAGCCACGACGCGACCGAAAGGCCGATCGACGCGAGGCCGGCCGCGTACATGGCGTTGGACCTCACGCCCATTTTGTGAAGCATGCTGATCATTTCATCCCCCCGATGATGGTTCGTTCTTATCGTTACCCTCGCGATATGCCACGTAACCGGATGAGACGGACTGCAGGTGGCGGCGTCCGACTTGGATGAGACGGTGTGCTCACTCCTCCCCGAGGCGCTTGAGAAGCTCCTCCCGCCGGGCCTCCAGCTCGGCGCTGAGGGCTTCCTGCTGATCGGCCATGTTGATCAATGATGATCGCTCGGTGGCGTCCGTCGGACCCATCTCGCCGACCTGGCGGCGCAGCTCGGCGGCTTCGGCACGAAGTCTCGCCAGGTCCTCATCAACCTGCTGGAGTTCTTCCTGAGTACTCATCCGGAGTCCATACCCCTGCCTTCGGCCCCGACTCACGGGCGTCCAGCCACATCTGCCGGAACCGAACCGGTCCGGCCGGTGTAACTCCCGCATGAGACGAATCCCGCTGCTCCTGATGATCATTGTTCCCCTGCTGGCCCTCGCGGCGCCGGCGCGGGCGGGTGGCTGGGCGGCCACCTTCATGGACCCGGCTCCGGCAGGAATGCGCCCCAACACGACCTACACGCTCGGCTTCTGGCTGCTCCAGCACGGCACGCACCCCTACGAGGGCGCCAACCTGGGCGAGGTCGGGCTGGAGTTCACCAGCGGAAAGAAGCGCATCCTGTTTCCCGGCGTGCCGCTGAAGGAACCGGCCCACTACGCCGCGGCGATCTCCCTGCCCCCGGGCACCTGGCAGGTGGAGGGTGTCCAGGGCTGGTTCTCGCCCTACAAGATCGGCACCCTCACCCTGCCGGGAGACCTGAAGCTCGCCCCCCTTCCGGAAGACCTCAAGCAGGCGATCGCCGCACAGGCGCCGCAGCAGGACTACTGGGGCGAGATCCGCCCGCCGGGCTTCCCTCTCGGCACCGCCACTCCCCAGACCGTCACGTCGCCGTCCGCGACTCCCCAGCCCGCCGCCGCCCTGTCGGCGCCCCTCGAGACGACCACGGTCGCGGTCGTGGAGGCGGACTCCTGGTGGCGCCCGCAGTACACGCCGGTGGCGCTCCTGGGGCTCGTCGTCCTCGCGGTCATGGCCTACCGGCTGCGGCGGCGCTGACCGCGTGAGCGGCTCCCGCCGAGCATCCGGACGGGTCCGGATGCTCGGCGCCGAGTGAGCGTGCGGCGGAGCCGGAGGTCCGGCGCTGAACCCGGCACGTCGGCAGTGCGTATCTCCGCCTGAACGCGAGCTCAGAGGAGAACCATGAACAACGTCACGGCCTCCGTGAGGACTCTCCGCCCCGCCGCCGCCTCGTGCCCGTCGTGGTGCGAGCGCGAGCATTCCACCACCTACGTCACCCACACGGCCGATGTCGCCGAGCTGGAGAACGCCGATGGATCCACCGTGGTGATCACGCTCTCCCAGCACCTGCAGCCGGGCTACGTCGGAGAGCGGGTCGTACGGGTCTACACCTGCATGGGCGGGGAGTCCACCATCGCGGACCTGCCGCCGCACTCGGCCGAGGCCCTCGGGCGCTCGATCGTCGCCTTCTCGCCGGACGAGTCCATGCGCGCGTACGGCCTGGCCCTGCGGAGGGCCGCCGCCCACCTGCTGCTTCCCGGGCTGGCCCGGCCCCGGACCGAGGAGGACGTGCCCGCGACCCGGCTGGGCGACGGCTCCGATATCGGTCCCGCCACCGCCGAGTCGCACTCGCAGGAGAAGCTGTTCCGGATAGCGTTCCTGTCCGGCTATCTCAACGTGACGAAGGCCCCGCCGATCCTGGACGGGGGCGTCGTCGAGCACCGGCTCAGCCAGGTCCTGTCGCCGAGGGAGACGGGCGAGCTCTGCGACATCGTGCGGGGAATGCTGACCCGCCGCGCGGACTCCGCCGGGGCGGCCGAGGAAATATCCGGTCAGAACGGACTGGCGGTGAACCGATGAGAGCGGCCGGCCGTACCTCGAGGATGTTGACACATTCACGCCAGGCCGGTGTCGCACGGAACCTCCGGGCGATCACCGTGGTGACCCTCGCCCTCTCGTTCTCCCTCGCCTGTAGCGGAAACCAGGACCCCGGCGCGCCCGAAGCCGCCGGGAACGTGATCCCGGCGGCCGTGCCGTCCGGCCCGCCGCCCACCGTCGAGGAGCTGGCGGACAAGGTGGACTGCAAGCCCGCCATCCAGGTCGACGTCGTTGACATGCGGCAGGGGTACTGCAAGACCCCCGTCGGCCAGTTCTTCGTGACGACCTTCGTCACGCAGAGTGGCAAGGACCAGTGGATGGACGCGGCGCCGGAGTACAACCCCCACCTCGTCGGCAACCTCTGGACCGTGCTCGGGAGCCGGAAGGTGCTGGACGAGCTGCGCAAGGAGCTCGGCGGCGACCTCCACCTGAAGGACCACAGGATGACCCCCGCCCCGACCCCGGCGCCCGCCGGATGACGAGCACCGATCGAAGTGCCCGGGGCGAGCCACCCGGCGCCCGGGACGGCGAGCACGCCGGCGGGCTGCGAGGCGCGCTCGATCGGGTGCGTCATGTGATCCGCGGCCGCCGGGGAGACCTCCGGCGGCCGGGCCGCCCGCTACCAGGTGACCGGGATGCGGGTGAACCCCCCGGTCAGGGACGCCTCGCGCTCCACCAGCTCTTCGACGGGGACGGCGAGGGCCAGGGTGGGAAAGCGGCGGAACAGGGTGGTGAACACCGACCGTAGTTCCACCCTGGCCAGACTCGCCCCGATGCAGTATCTGGCCGCGTAACCGAACGAGAGCTGCTGTTCGCCGAACCGGCGGCCGATGTCGAACCGGTCGGGCTCGGGGAAGATCCGCTCGTCGCGGTTGGCCGACATCGTGACGATGATCACCGCCTCGCCGCGCCTGATCGTCACACCGCCGATGGTCACGTCCTCGTGGGCGTATCGGGGCAGGCCGTGGTTGCCCGGCGCGGCCATCCGCAGGATCTCCTCCACCGCCGCGTCCGTCAGCGAAGGGTCGGCGATCAGGGCGTCGCGCTGCGAGGGGTTGGAGAGCATCAGCAGCACGCCGTAGTCGATCCGGTTGACCGTCGTCTCGTGGCCGGCGAACAGAAGCCCCGCGGCGAGTGAGGCGATCTCGTCGTCGGACGCCTCCATGGTGGCCATGTCGGAGAACACGTCGTCGGCCGGGTCGGCCCGCTTGCCGGCCAGGATCTCGCGGGTGTAGCCGGTCAGCTCGGCCTTCGCGGCCCCGGCCCGCTCCCGATCGGCCAGGTCCGTCATCGCGTCGGCCAGTTTCCTGAAGTACGCGCGGTCGTCGTACGGCACGCCGAGCAGCTCGCAGATCACCAGCACGGGCAGCGGCAGGGAGAACGCCTCCCGCAGGTCCACCGGGGGCGCCTGCTCGGCCATGCGGTCGAGCAGGCCGTCGACGAGCTCCTGGACGTGGGGCCCGAGGGCGCTCATCCGGCGGGCGGAGAAGGCGGGGACGAGCATCCTGCGCATCCGCTCGTGCTCGGCCTTCTCGGTCTCGACGTCGCCGCGCGGGCCGCCGATCAGCACCGAGTCGGAGATTCGCGGGGCGCGCTCCGGATCGGGGGCCGAGCGGCCGAGGCGCGGGTCGGCGAAGGCCTGCCTCGCCTCCTCGTAGCCGGAGACCAGCCAGGCGAAGTCACCCGCCTGGGTGCGGACCCGGGTCACCGGCTCGGTGGTCCGCAGCGTGCGGTACATCTCCGGCACGTCGAGCGGACTGCTCCGCTCGAAGGGCAGTCTCGGCAGGTCGGCGGGGTCGGCGGGGTCACTGCGGTCGGCGCTGCGGTCGTCCATGGCCGGGGACACCTCCTGAGGCTCGACGTCAAGGGCACTCTCGAACGTGCCACCCGCGGGCGTGTTCGGCAAGTGACAGGCCGCGGGCCCGTACCCGCGCGCCCGTCTCCGCTGTACGGCGCGTGCCCGAAATCATTCGTGGTCTTGACTATCCCGTGGGATTAGTGATTACACTCCGGAGCCATGCGGATTCGGAGCGAGACGCCGTCGCCCTGGCCGCTTGCCGGATGCGCCGGGCCCGGATCCCCTGTCCGGGCGTGGTCGTGGCAGGCGAGCCGGTGCGCCGGGCGCCCTGCCCTTCGAAATCGATTCCTCTACTCTGTGTGGCCGTTTCATAACGTTCCGCATGTCAGTGCTTCCAGAAGGGCAGATCGTCCCTGTCGCAGATCCCGAGATGCTCACGATCGGCCGACCACTTCTCACCCACCGCATTCGACCAGGGGGAACCACTGATGGGACGCGTAATGCTGGCAGCTCCGCGTGGATACTGCGCGGGCGTCGAACGGGCCATCGTCACCGTGGAGGAGGCACTGCGGCGGTACGGCCCGCCGGTGTACGTCCGCAAGCAGATCGTGCACAACACCTTCGTGGTGGGAGATCTCACCCGGCGCGGCGCGGTGTTCGTCGACGAGCTCGACGAGGTGCCCGACGACGCGCTCGTCATCTTCTCCGCCCACGGCGTCTCCCCGGCGGTCAAGGAGCAGGCCCGGGAGCGCGGCCTGCGGACCATCGACGCGACCTGCCCGCTGGTCACCAAGGTCCACAAGGAGGCCGTACGGTTCGCCGAGGTGGGCTACGAGATCGTCCTCATCGGCCATGCCGATCACGAGGAGGTGGAGGGCACCCTGGGTGAGGCTCCCGACCACATGCACGTCGTCGACCCCGCCCGCCCCGACGACCTCCACCTGCCGGATGACACGCCGGTGAGCTGGCTCTCCCAGACCACCCTGTCGGTCGACGAGACCATGACCGCCGTCAGGCGGCTCCGTGAGCGCTTTCCCGGCCTGGTCGATCCGCCGAGTGACGACATCTGCTACGCCAGCCAGAACCGGCAGGAGGCCGTGGCCAGGATCGCCCCGCACTGCGACCTTGTCGTCGTGGTCGGGTCGTCCAACTCCTCCAACTCCCAGCGGCTGGTCGAGGTCGCCCTGGGGGCGGGTGCCCGCTCCTCCTACCTGGTGGATCGAGCCGCCGACGCCGACGAACGCTGGCTCGACGGCGTGGAGACGGTCGGCGTCAGCTCCGGGGCCTCCGTCCCCGACCACCTGGTCGCGGAACTGCTGGACTGGCTCGCCGCCCGCGGCTACTCCGACACGGAGTCGGTGACGCTGGCGGAGGAGACCCTGACGTTCTCCCTGCCCCAGGAACTCCGGTAGCGGCACCGGTGGCCCGCCGAGAGGCCATCGGGGCTCGCCCGGCTTGCCCGGAGAGAGCCCACCGAGAGGTCGCCGGTGCCCACCCGGAGAGATCGTCATGACCGAGTCGTCCGTCTCGCATGATCAGGGGCGATCGGACCTCGGCGCGGATGCCGTGCGCGATCCGGCGACGACCAGACACAGAGACGACCAGACAGAGAAGGGCGGAACATGAAACAACCCTTTGAGCTCCCCGACTTCTACCTGCCGTATCCGGCCAGGCTGAACCCCAACCTGGAGACCGCGCGCGATCACACCAGGGCCTGGGCCCACGACATGGGCATGCTCGACCCCGATCTCGGCGTCTGGGACGAACGGAAGCTCGAGGCCATGGACTACGGCCTGCTGTGCGCCTACACCCATCCCGACGCCGACGCCCCCGAACTCGACCTGATCACCGACTGGTACGTGTGGGTGTTCTTCTTCGACGACCATTTCCTGGAGATCTTCAAACGGAGCGGTGACCTGGCCGGAAGCAAGAAATACCTCGACAGGCTGGCCGCGTTCATGCCGGTGCACCCCACCGGGCCTCCCGGAGAGCCGGAGAATCCGGTGGAGCGCGGCCTGGCGGACCTGTGGGCCCGCACGATCCCGGCGATGTCGGAGGTCTGGCGGATCCGGTTCGTCGAGAGCACCAAGAACCTCCTCAACGAATCCCTGTGGGAGCTCGCCAACATCAACGAGGGCCGGGTCTCCAATCCGATCGAATACATCGAGATGCGGCGCAAGGTCGGCGGAGCCCCCTGGTCCGCCAACCTGATCGAACACGCCGCCGGCGCCGAGGTGCCCGCCCCCATCGCCGGCACCCGGTCGATGCGCGTGCTGAGAGACACCTTCTCCGACGCGGTGCACCTGCGTAACGACCTCTTCTCCTACCAGCGAGAGGTCGAGGACGAAGGCGAGCTCAGCAACGGCGTGCTGGTCTTCGAGCGCTTCCTCGGCTACGACACCCAGCAGGCCGCCGACGCCGTCAACGACCTGATCACCTCCCGGCTGCACCAGTTCGAGAACACCGCCCTCACCGAGCTGCCCATGCTCTTCGAGGAGTACGGCCTGGACCTGAAGGCCCGCCTGGACGTTTTCGCGTACGTCAAGGGACTCCAGGACTGGCAGTCGGGCGGCCACGAGTGGCACATGCGCTCCAGCCGTTACATGAACGGCGGCGCCGAGGCCTCCCCGTCCGCGTGGAACGTTCCCGGTCTCGGCGGTCCCACGGGGCTGGGCACCTCGGCGGCGCGCATCAGGCTGTCCCCCGGTGTGACGGGCCCGGGGGGCGTCAGGAGCCACACCCACGTTCCGTACAGGCAGGTGGGGCCGGTGCCGCTGCCCGAGTTCCACATGCCGTTCCCCGCCCGGATGAACCCCCACGTGGACACCGCACGCCGCAACACCGTGAAATGGGTGCGCGAGATGGGGATGTTCGAATCGCTGCCGGGCTTTCCCGGGCTGGCCGTCTGGACCGAGCACAAGCTCGACACCTACGACTTCGCCATCTGCTCGGGGGCGCTCGATCCGGACGCGCCCGGTCCCCAGCTCGACCTGTCGACGTGCTGGCTCGCCTGGGGGACCTACGCCGACGACTACTTCCCCGTGGTCTTCGGGCCCCGCCGCGACCTGATCGGCGCGAAGGTGTTCAACGGGCGGCTGTCGGCGTTCATGCCGCTGGACCTCGGCGCCACCCCGGCCCCGACGAACCCGATAGAACGCGGCCTGGCAGACCTGTGGCTCCGTACGGCGGCCCCCATGCAGATGTCGGCGCGGAGCCGGTTCCGCCAGGCCGTCGAGGACATGACGGAGAGCTGGTTGTGGGAGCTCGCCAACCACATCCAGAACCGGATTCCCGACCCGGTCGACTACATCGAGATGCGTCGCAAGACCTTCGGCTCGGACCTCACGATGAGCCTGTCCCGGCTGGCCCACGGCGACGCGGTCCCGCCCGAGATCTACCAGACGAGCACGATGCGCGCGCTGGACAACTCGGCCGCCGACTACGCCTGCCTGACCAACGACATCTTCTCCTACCAGAAGGAAATACAGTTCGAGGGCGAGCTCCACAACTGCGTTCTGGTCGTCCAGAGCTTCCTGGACTGTGACCTGCGGCAGGCCGTCGACATCGTCAACGACCTGATGACGGCTCGGATCCGCCAGTTCCAGCACATCGTCGCCGACGAGCTTCCCGTCCTCTTCGAGGATTTCAACCTGGACGAGAGCGCCCGGGACGTGCTGAACGGATACGTGGCGGAGCTCCAGGACTGGATGGCAGGCATCCTGCTGTGGCACAGGGAGTGCCGGCGCTACGACGAGGCCGAACTGAGCTATCCGCTCACGGTGGCGCGACCGGTCGGCGGCCCCACCGGGCTGGGGACCGCGGCCGCGCACCTCGGATCGCTTCTCCGCGCCGGAGGCTCCCCGCAGGGAGCGGCAGTGCCGGCGATGCAGGGGACGGCGCGGGAAGCGCTGCCTGCGACGCAGGGGGCGGCGCTGCCGACGACGCGGGGCATGGCGGTGCCGGCGATCTAGGGTTCCTCCGCGAGCAGTTCCTTGAGCGAGTCGTCGATGAATTTCGTGTCCACCGGATTCTCGCCGCCCCCGGCGAAGTGACCCCACGCGCCGGGGATGACCCGCAGTTCCGCCCTCGGCATGTGGGTGACCTCCCACGCGTTGTCCTCGGGCGGGAAGTAGAGGTCCTGCTGCGCCGGCATGATGATCGCCGGCGCACGGATCGCGGCGAGCGCCTCCTCGACGCCGCCGAACCCCGGAGTTCTGCCCAGGTCCGCGTTCTGCCAGGTCCAGAGCATGGCGAGCAGGTTGTTCGCGTCGCGTTTGAGGAACAACCCCTCCCAGTAACCGACGAGGAAGTCCTCGAGGGAGCCGTAGCCGAGTGGCTCGCGTTCGTAGGTCCTCTCCCGGTAGAACTGCTGGGAGAGGCCCCAGCCCGCGTAGACGCGGGACATCGCCCGCAGTCCGATCGCCGGTTGCTCGCGGTACCAGCCGTTGTTCCACCCCGCGTCGGCGGTGATCGCGGCCTTGACGCCCTCGAGGAAGACGATGTTGTGAAGGCTGGTCTTCGCCGCGCCGCAGAAGGGAAGTATCCGCCGGACCATGTCCGGGTGACTGACCGCCCACTGGTAGGTCTGCCCGGCCCCCATCGACCAGCCCGTGACGAGCTCCAGGCGCTCGATGCCGAACCGTTCGGTGATCAGGCGATGCTGCAGTTCGACGTTGTCGTACATCGTCACCCGTGGAAACCGTGCCCGGTCGTGCGGCGGAGGGGTGTTGCTCGGTGACGAGGAGAGTCCGTTGCCGATCATGTTCGGGATGACGATGAAGTATCTCGACGGGTCGAGCGCCATGCCCTCACCGATGAGCCATTCGTTGTCCTGGTGCTGACCCGAGAACCACGTCGGATAGACGATCGCGTTGCTCCTGCCGGCGTTGAGCTCGCCGTAGGTCTTGTACGCCAGCGTGGCGCCGCGCAGCGTGGCGCCGTGCTGCAGCCGGACATCGCCCAGGTCGAAGATGTCGTAATCCATCGGAGGCCTCCTTTTCGGCCGTCGGTTCGGACCGTCCGATTCCTCCCGTCTCGCTTCTCGATCCACATTAATCTCGCCGTCGAACGAGCCCGGGGCCGCCTCGGCCCGGCCGCTCGGAGGCTCCTCGCACCGTCGCGGCCGGAGCCCGGGATTAAAGGACCTGCGAATTGTCGGTGGGACAGGAGAGGATGACCTCATCATGGTTATCCTCCCGCCTCTTCCGTTCACTGCCACGACGTCCCCGAATGGCGACATCGTGGTCTTCTACGTCGGCCCCGAGCCCCGCATGACCCCTGAGCAGGCGCTCGCGTTCGCCGACCAGCTCCGTGACCTCGTGGCCGGCACGCCGCGTCTCGGCATGGCCGAGGCGCGGGCCGGTGTGCATCAGATGTGTTGATCGTGGAGTCATCGGCCCTCGAACGCCCCGGGCGTCGAGGGCTTTCGCGTGTCACGGGGCGGCCGGAGGCCTCCGGCGGGCAGGACACCGAGCCGCCTCCGAGGTGGATGATCTCCAGGGAGGCGCGAGGTCGATCCGCATATACTTCGAAACTTGAGAAGTGCGCGAACGCCGGCCGGGGGTTGAGCCGGCTACGGACGGGATGATGCCGTTCAGAATTTCGGCAAAAAGCAGGTGATGCCGTACGTCGTGAGGGGAATCTCCGACAAAACAGCGGTTTCCCACCCCAGCACGTGCAGACGTTCGGGATGGAGGAAGGACGATGACGAGTTCCGTCGCCGACCTGAGGCGCCATTACCGCGGGCATGCCGGCCTGGTGTTGCTGCTGATGGCATGGTGGGGGTTCGGCAACCTTTACGAGGCCGTGACGGTCATTCCGTGGCTGGCCACCCTGCCCCCCGGCTCGATGGCGGGGCAGTTGGAGATCGGCAGCCCGCTGTTCTACTTCCTCCCGGTCGTGATCTTCCTTCTCGTGCTCGTCTGGGTCCTGGTGATCCGCCTGATCAGGGGCGGCGCCGACAGGATCATGCCCGGCTCGGTGAGGTCGGTCCGGGGAGCCGCGCTGCTGGTCACCCTGGCCGGGATCACCACGGCGATCCTGGTCACCACCGTCAATCCGGCCTTCCATGACCCCACCGCGACCATTGACGCCATCCGCGCGACCCTGGTGATCTGGGAGGTCGGCAACGCGCTGCGGATGACCCTCCTCGCCAGCGCCGCCGTGTTCCTGCTGGGCTGGCGGGTCAGACTGGCCGACGTCGCGCCGGTCCAGGCCGGAGCCCTGCAGATCGGAGAAGGCGGCCGATAGATCGGCCGTTCGCCGGCTCCCGGCCGGTCCCGGGCGGGTGTTCGGGCCTTGGAGGGTCCGATCGCGGTCGAGGGTCGCTCACCGGGCGGAGGCCGAGGCGAACGGGATGGAGGCCGGTTCGTCGGCAACCTGCGACGCCTGCGGGTGCTGCCAGAGCCCGCGGCCGCGCAGGATCGGCAGGACGCCCTCGCCGAACCAGTACGCCTCCTCGACGTGCGGGTGACCGGAGAGGATGAACTCGGTGATGCCCAGGCGGTGATACTCCTCGATGAGGTCGGCGACCTCGGTGTGGCTGCCCACGAGCGCGGTGCCCGCTCCTCCCCGGACCAGGCCGACCCCCGCCCAGAGGTTGGGGTAGATCTCCAGCTTGTCGCGGCTGCCGCCGTGCAGGGCGAGCATCCGCTTCTGGCCTTCCGACTCGCTGCGGGCGAGACCGGCCTGCACGTTCTCGAGGGTGGCCGCGTCGATGCCGTCGAGGAGCCTGCCGGCCTGGGCCCACGCCTGCTCGGCGGTGTCCCTGGTGATCACGTGCAGCCGGATGCCCTGCCTGAGGGTACGGCCCTCGGCCGCGGCCAGCTCGTTCACCCAGGCGATCTTCTTGGCGACCGCGGAGGGAGGCTCGCCCCAGGTGAGGTAGGCGTCGACGTGGCGGGCCGCGACCCCGCCCGCCGCGGCGGAGGAGCCGCCGAAGTAGACGTCGGGCACCGGGTCGGGCAGGCGGTTCAGCCGCGCGCCCTCGACCCGCAGGTGCTCGCCCTCGAAGTCGACCGTCTCGCCCCGCCACAGAGCCCGGACGATGTGCAGGAACTCGTCGGCTCGCGCGTACCGCGCGTCCTTCTCCAGGAAGTCGCCGTACGCGCGCTGCTCGTGGCTCTCCCCGCCGGTGACGACGTTGAGCAGCAGCCGCCCCTCGGAGTGCCGCTGGAAGGTGGCGGCCATCTGGGCCGCGAGGGTCGGGGTGACGAATCCCGGCCGGAACGCGACGAGGAACTTCAGCCGCTCGGTGCTCGCGGCGAGCATCGCGGTCGTCAGCCAGGCGTCCTCGCACCAGGCGCCGGTGGGGGTCAGCGCGCCGACGAAGCCGAGCTGCTCGGCCGTCTGCACGATCTGGCGCAGGTAGGACAGGGTGGCGGGACGGGCGCCTCCGGCCGATCCCGCGGGCAGCCCGTGGCCGCCGCCGACGATGTCGCGGCTGTCGCCGTACGTGGGCAGGAACCAGTGGAACGTCAGAGTCATCGTGATTCCCCTTTAGAGGAGGCCGTGCCGGGGCGGCAGCTGGCCGTTGAGGACGTACCGCCCGATGTGCTGGATCTTCCAGCGGGCCGGATCGTGCAGGGTGTGGGTGCGGGCGTTGCGCCAGTACCGGTTCAGGTTGAGCTCCTCCAGGCTGGAACGGGTGCCGCCCAGCTCGAAGATGGCGTTGCCCAGCTCGACCGCGACCGGGTCGACGTACGCCTTCGCGGTGGCCACCGCGATCGAGGCGGCGCCGGCCGAGGTGTCGGTCAGGTCCGCGCGGGCCGCGTCGATCGCCCTGCCCGCCGCGTCCAGCAGCGCCTCGGCGGCGCGGACCTTGACGGCGAGCTCACCGACCCGCTGGATGACCAGGGGATCGTCGGCGGCGTTCGCCAGACCGCTCTCGAACCAGGGCCTGGCCTTGGTCCGCACGAACTCGGCCGCCTCCTCCAGCGCGCCGCCGGCGATGCCCACGTCGATCGCGGCGTGCAGCAGCTGCGCGAGCGCCCCGTGCAGCTGCGGTCCGGTGAAGGTCAGGTGGTGGGGAACCACCCGGGAGGCGGGCACGGGCACGTCGTCAAGGCGTACGGTGCCGCTGGCCGTGGTGCGCTGCCCCATGCCGGCCCAGTCGTCGATCACGGTCAGCCCGGGGGCGTCGCGGGGCACGTAGGCGACGTGCAGGGTGTCGTCCTGATGCCGGGCCAGGACCGGGATCCAGTCCGCGAACAGCGCGCCGGTGCTGTACTGCTTGGTCCCGCGCAGCATGAAATCGCCGTTCGCGGAGGGGACCAGCCGGGTCCTGTAGTCCTGGACGTGCTTCGTACCGGTCTCCGACTGGGCGTTGCCAAACCTCCTGCCCGCCAGCACCTCGCCGAGGAAGAACTCGCGCTGCTCCGCGGTGCCCTGCTGGAGGAGCACGTTGACGTAGACGATGTGGCTCTGCGGGATCTGCGCGATGTTCGGGTCGGCGACGGCCAGCAGCCGGAACACCTCCGCGACGGTCCGCGCGCCGACCTCGGCTCCGCCGTACTCACGCGGCACCGTGATCGCGAGCAGACCGCTGGCCGACAGCCGGTCCAGCTCCGGACCGGGCAGGCGGCGCTTCGCGTCACGCTCGGCCGCCTCCACGGCGAACTCCGCCGCCAGGTCACGTGCCACGGCCAGTGCCTCGGCATCGTCCGCGATCACGTGCGCCACCGGCCTGCCTGGGGCGGGGAGGGGCGCGCTGTCGATGCTCATGGATGCCGTCCGTTTCTGCGTGTGACGTTACGGTTCACCGTAATCCCTGCAAAGACGGTAGGCAATATGTACTTTATTTCGCTTACGCCGGGCTACGCCTCGGCCTTGAGGCAAGATTGCCTACCGGCCTCGGGGCGGTCCATCGCGGAGAAAAGTCGAACCCGGATCGGCTGATGCGGTACCGGAGCTGAGCACGAGCCGGTCTGATCCGTCTCGGTCAAGGGCTGCTGCTCGGCAGCGGGCCGCCTGCCGTGTGGACGGTGGGCGCGGCCTCCGATCGGACGCGGGCCCGATGCCAGGCCAGAGCGGCCGGTGCGCCGACCACCAGCCCGCCCGCTCCCGCGACGGCGAGGGCCCCCATCACTCCCAGGTGGGTGGCGAGCAGCCCGCCCACGATGATGCCCAGCCCCTGGATCGCCACCAGCATCGACGATGCGAGACCCAGCACCTGGCCACGCCGCTCGGTGGGGGTGATCCGGACGAACTCCGCGTTCGCGGTGACCTGATAGGCGCTCAGCATTCCGACCAGGGTCCATAACAACAGCGACGCGACGACGCCCGGGAAGAACGCCGACGCCAGCAGCGGGAGGCTCGTGGCGAGCGCGAGCGGTCCGAGCAGCCGTAAACGGGCCGGAGTGGACACGAACCGGGTGAAGAGGAAGACTCCGAGCACGCTGCCCACCGGCATCGCGGCCATGAGCAGGCCCACCGTCGCGGTGCCCTCGTGGAGTTCGGCGGCGTACGGGGCGGCCAGTGCCTCCGGAATGACGTAGAAACCGGCGAGCATGGCGAGCGCCAGCAGGCTCCGCAGACGGCGGTCGCCGACGAGCAGGCGCAGCCCGGTCATCGGCCCGTTCCGCCGCACCCGGCCATCGGCGTCGCGGGCTCGGACGGCGGGCCTGAAACGAACGCCCCGGAACACGATCAGCGCCGCCAGCGCGAAGGCCGCGGCGTTGAGGGCGAGCGACCCGGTCGTGCCCACCGTCGCCACCAGTACGCCCCCGACCGCGAAACCGGCCAGCGAGAGGATCTGCGAGGTGAGGTGCTGGATCGCGATGCCGGCCTGGTAGACCTCGCGGGGAAGGATGTCGGGGGTCATCGCCATCTGGGCGGCCGACGTGGGCGCTTCGAGTAGTTGCGAGGCGAAGAGCAGCGCGCACAGCACCGGGAGCGGGATCGCCGGAACGGCGACCAGCGCGATCAGCACGGCTCGGATCAGCACGCACACGATGATCAGCCGCTGACGCGGGTAGCGGTCGGCCAGGCCGCCCAGCAGCGGTCCGCCGATCAGCGACGGAAGCAGGGTGAAGGCGTAGACGAGCGCCGTCACGGCCGCCGAGCCGGTGCGCTCGTAGGCGAGCACCGCCAGAGCCACCCGCCCCAGTTGGGTGCCGGTCCGCACGACCGCTACGGCCGCCCACAGCGCCCGGAACTCGGCCACGGCGAAGGCCTGCGTGAAGGCTCCCTTGTTGCCGTCGGCATCCATTGCCACCTCCATGATGTCGTCACACGCGGGGGTCGGCGGTGCCCCGCGGGGTTCACCGCCGACCAGCACGGGGGATCGGATACGCATCAGGTCACGTGGGCTCCATCGCCCGTTCACACCCCGGTGACCGACCCCGGCAGTCTCACCCGATCAGTGCCATTCGCTTCCGCGCATGCTTCTGTCTCCTCCCCGTCCGAGCTGTATTGCGCCGGTCGTTTCGTTCGGTTAGCCCCATTCGTTTCCGCGCATGGTTCTGCCTCCTCCCGTCCGAGCCGGATTACGCCGGTTACCTCACCCGTTTACATCCATTCGTTTCCGCGCATGGTCCTGCCTCCTCCCATCTGAGCCGGATCAGGCCGGTTGCCTCGTTCGGTTACTGCCAGACGATGTCGCGCATGGCTGTCTCCTCCCCGTCTCGATCGACGAAGCCGATCACCTCACCCGTTCGCACTCCCGTGATCGACCTCGACGGTCTCACCCGATCAGTTCCAATCGGTTCCGCGCATGGTTCTGCCTCCTCCCGTCCGAGCCGGATCGCGCCGGTCGTTTCGCCTGGTCAACCCCAGTTGAAGTCGCGCACGGCCGCCTCCTCCCCGTCCCGGTCGGTCCACGCGTTTACGTCCAGTCGTGACCGCGCATGGTTATGTCTCCTCCCCGTTCCGGCTCCCCGTTTCGGCCGGCCCCCGCCGGCCACCCCGCCCCGATCACCCCCTCCGGCCCGCGTACGGGCATCTCCTCCCCGTCCGAGCCGGATCGCGCCGATCGTTTCACCCGTTCATCGCCAGTCGTTGTCGCGCATGGTTGCCTCCTCCCGTTCCTGAAAGGATTGCGCCGACGGCTTCACTCGTTCACAGCCAGTCAGTGGTGCGCATGGTTTTTACCTCCCCGTCCCGGTCGGTCAACGCCGATCACCGTGCCCACGGTGCGATGCGGTGGCTTCCCCGTGCAAAGTCGTCCAGCGCTCGTATGCGTGCCCCGGTGAGGCGCTGACTCCTTATTTCTGCCAGTTCGGATTGATACACGAGCTATACGCGGTCTATGCGTTTTAGCGTCGCTCCAGGTCCGCGCGGTCTCGTTGGATCTCGGCATGGATCCGGGCTGCGCCAACGGGATCGCCCAGCTGCTCGCGGACCTCCGCCAGCAGCTCCATGACCTCGGTCCGCAGCGGCAGAGCGGTCATCCCGACGATCAACGGCAGGACGTGTTCGATCGTCTCCGCGGCTTCGGCGAGATCTCCGGCGCGTAGCCGCGCCCGGGCGACCGCCACGCGGACCTTGCAGATCATCGGCAGGATCCCGCAGCGGGCGGCGTGCTCGGACGCGAGGACGAGCTGGGCGCGGGCCTCCCCGTGGTCGCCCGCGTCGATGGCCACCTCCGCCAGGCCGAGCCGGGCGAGCGTTCCTCCCGAGGCGTCCCCCACGTGCTCCACCATCTGGGCGACCGGCAGGAACGCGGCTCGCGCCTCATCCGGTCGCCCCAGTTTCCGGTAGACCTCACCGAGCCAGAGCAGCACGGTCAGCCGCCGCCATTCATTCTGGCCTTCCGCCGCCACGGCGAGAGCCTCCTCCAGGTACGGCAGAGCCTCACCGGGGCGCCGCTCGGCCAGATGGATCTGACCGATGCAGCGCAGGGCCAAGGCCACTCCATCGTGGTCTCCCACCGTCTGGAAGAACTCGTGCAACCGCTGATAGCGCCGAAGGGCGGCGGCGTGCTCACCGCGCAGGCGCTCCAGGGTCCCGAATTTCTGCCCGACGTCGGCCAGTCCGTGTTCGTCCCCGAGCTCGGCGAAGATCTGTTCGGCCTCCCTGAGCATCGGTTCGCCCTCGTCCACGGCGCCGAGGAATACGCGCAGCTCGCCGGAGGCCGCCATGACGAGCGCCTCGGCTCGTCTGTCGCCCGACTTCCGCGTGGCCTGGCGGGCGATCGAGAGCATCGCCCGGTATTCGCCCGTGTAGGACTGGACGTCATAGAGCCAGCTCCCCACCATGGCGATCCGCCAGCACTCGTTGAAGAGGCCGAGCTCCGACGTCTGCCGTATGACGCCGGCAAGTGTCGCCCGCTCCACCCCGAGCCAGGTCACCGCGTGGCCGGCGGCACGGGCCAGGCTCGTTTCGTCGACCTCGACGGTCAGCTCCCCGGCGAGGCGGGCATGGTAGTCGCGGCCCCAGTTGGCGGCGCGAGCCTCGGTGGCCAGCCGGAGCAGATGCCGGGCGGCCGAGGCGACCGTGGAGACCGCGTCGGCGGCGCTCTCCTCATCGGCCATCCGCTCCCTGCAGTAGGCGCGCACGAGATCGTGCAGGCCGTACCGGACCTGCCCGGTGCGATCCACCCCGATGACCTGCATCAGATGGATGTCGGTCAGGCTCTCCAGCATCTCCTCGGCGTCGGCCCGGTCCTCACCTCCGACCGCGACGGCCAGCCAGGGCGTGGCCTCGGGAACGTCGAGAAAGGCCAGCCGCCGGAGCAGCCGCCGCTCCGGCTCGCTCAGGCCCTGGTAGCTCAGGTCGAGGCTGGCCCGGACGGCGAGACCGGAGTAGGTGAGCTCGTCCAAGCGGCGATGCTCGTCGGTGAGCCGCTTGGCCAGTTCGCCGATGCCGTGATGCGGTCGCGCGGCGAGACGCGCCCCCGCGATGCGCAGCGCGAGCGGCAGCCCGCCGCAGAGCCTCGCCACCTCGCGGCTTCCGGCGTCATCGGCCGCGACGAGGCCGGCTCCGGCGATCCGGCTCAGCAGCGTGACCGACTCCTCGTCGTCGAACGGGCGCAGGCCGATCGGAGGTTGCGCCCCGAGACCGGTCAGCCGTCTGCGGCCGGTCACCAGAACGGCGCAGGTGGCGGCACCGGGCAGCAGGGGTCGCACCTGAGTCTCGTCCATCGCGTTGTCGAGCACCACGAGCGCGCGCCGGTTGGCGAGCAGGGTCCGGTAGAGCGCGGAGCGCTCGTCACAGCTCTCCGGGATCGTCCCGGGGTCGACACCCAGCGCGCGCAGGAAACCGGCGAGCACCTCCCCGGGGTCCGCCGGGTGTGTGTCCGCGCCACGTAGGTCGACGAAGAGCTGGCAGTCCGGGTAGTGCTCGCGGACCCGGTGCGCGACATGCACCGCGAAGACGGTCTTTCCGACGCCCGGTGGACCGGTGACCGCACAGATCCGCGGTACGGCCTCCGGCACACCGGTCAGGGTCCGCAGGGCGACGGCGAGTTCCTGATCCCGTCCGGTGAAATCGGCGGTATCGGCCGGAAGCTGAGCGGGCGCCTCGCCCGGTGACGCCCTGCGGGCGCCCACCGTGACCTGGGGCGCGGAGAGGTCCAGCGACGGATCGGCCCGCAGGATGGCCTGCTCCAGCTCGACCACCGCGTGGCCGGGGTCCAGGCCGTGCTGTTCGACGAGCGTCCGGCGCAGGTTGCGGGCGAGATCGAGGGCGTCGATCCGGCGGCCGCTCCGGTAGAGGGCCAGCATGAGCTGCGCGCGCAGCCGTTCCCGCAGCGGGTGGCTGCCCACCAACCCCTGAAACTCGCTGATCACCGTGCCGTGCCGTCCCAGGGCCAGTTCGGCGTCGATCAGCCCCTCCACGCAGGCGAGCCGCTTCTCCTCGAGATGGGCCCGGACCGACTCCACGTATGCTCCGGAGGCGTCACTCAGCGCCGGGCCGTTCCAGAGCCCGAGACCTTGACGGAGCAGCCGGACGACGTGCTCGGGATCCTGCTGTGACCGGGCCTGTCTCTCGCAGGCTTCGAACAGGGCGAGGTCCAGATCCTCGGTGCCCGCCTGCAGCGCGTAGCCGCCTCGGACCGAGGTCACCGTTTCGAGGCCGAGAGTCCGCAGCTCGCTGCGGATCGCGTGGATGCCCGAGTAGATCTGGGCGCGGGCCGAGGACGGAGGCGCGCCGTCCCAGAGGGCGTCGATCATCGCCTCCGATGGGACGACCCGACCGGCGTTGAGCAGCAGGAAGCCGAGCAGCCCCCGCCGCTGGGACCGGCCGAGCGTGCGTACGTCGTTGTTGTGCCGCACCCTGACCGGGCCGAGGATCGTGAATCGCACGATGTCTCTCCGCCCCGGACCACCCGACGGCATCACGAATGCCGCAACGATCATTATCTTCGCGGAAGAGCCCCTCGACGAAAAGGGCATACCGGGCTGTTGTCGTCGGAGGCGCCGGAAATCCGCAGAACATCGCCCGGCCGGCATCGACGGGGATGGCGGCGTGAAGACACCGTGGCAGCCCCTTCGACCGGTTGAGGGCACCGAGCCGTTCGGGGGATGGAGGCGCGGTGGCGGATCGGCCGTGCGCCGTGCTTCCCGCCGAAGGAGGGCGCGGCCGAGTGATCCGCCCCGTCCGCTATCGGGCGACGGGGGTGCTCAGGGCCAGGTCGAGTGCGTGCTCGACGTGAATGCGGGTGGAGTCGAACACGGGAACCGGGCTGTCCTGGGGGCCGACGAGCAGGGTGATCTCGGTGCAGCCGAGGATGACCCCCTGGGCGCCGCGCTCGGCCAGGTCGGCGATGATCCGCCGGTAGGCGGTGCGGGAGGAGTCCTCGACCCGGCCCTGGGTGAGCTCCCGGTAGATGACGTCGTGCACCAGCGTGCGGTCGGGCTCGGCCGGCACCAGCACCTCCAGGCCGTGCTCGCGCATCCGGGACCGGTAGAAGTCCATCTCCATCGTGAACCGGGTGCCCAGGAGTCCGACGGTCGTGAGGCCGGCCGCGGTGATCCGCTCCGCCGTGCTGTCGACGATGTGGATGAAGGGCACGCCGATTCCGGCCTCGATCACCCCGGCGACCAGGTGCATGGTGTTGGTGCAGAGCAGGACCATCTCCGCCCCTGCCCGTTCGAGGGTCCCTGCGGCCTCGGCCAGCAGCCGTCCCGCGGTCTCCCAGTCGCCCGCGCGCTGCAGGGCCTCGATCTCGGCGAAGTCCACGGTGAGCAGCAGGCTCCGGGCGCAGTGGTGGCCGCCGAGGCGCCGCCGGGTCTCCTCGTTGAGCAATCGGTAGTACTCGGCCGAGGACTCCCAGCTCATGCCGCCGATCAGGCCGATGTTCCGCATCACGGGCCCGTGGTGACCGTTGCCTGAGTCCATGGGTGAACCCGCCCTTCTTGGTGATACCGGAACAATACTCACGGCATGGGCTTGAGCCGCCCGCTCGCCCTCGCCTGTCGCCAGGTTGCCGGCAGGACGAGGACCGCCGCCAGGACCAGTGACACCAGGGCGACGACGTAGCAGGCGACCAGATACCAGGGCACCCTGACGGGGAAGGCCTCCCCGGTGCACGGATGGGTGCCGGGCATGTAAATCGCCACGAACAACCCGCATGCCAGTACGGCGCCGACCGCCGAGACGGCCGTGGTCGTGGCCCTGCGGGGCCCGCGCAGCAGGAGCCCGGCCAGGACGACCGGCAGCAGGAGCGTGGCGCAGAACAACAGGTCCCTCGAGGTGCTCTCCAGGGCGGAGGGGCCGGCGTACGACGCGTAGCAGGTATATCCGAAGCTCTCCCTGCCGACCCCGAAGGAGCTCAGGATCACCGGCCCCGAGGCGGCCAGGACCGCGCCGAAGCGGAGCGCCTCCGCCAGCGGGGATCGCGCCCCCAGTGTCTGAGCCATGGTGTCCTTTCTGCCTTCGTCCCCCGAAAACAGATCAATCCGGGCGACAGTAGCGGACAGCCGCCATGCCGTGACCACGTCGGTGGCCAGAGCATCGAGGTCGACGAGCCCCCGGAACGGATCCCGGTCTTCGCCCTCTCCGGCGCTCGGCTACCGCCGATCCGACAGCGGGCGGGGATCTCGTGCATCCGGGTTCTGGCGAGCCGTCTCACCGGCCGGGCCGGCGTCTACTGTCGGGAGCCTCGCGTATCCATGGTCTGATGAGCCGTATCACCGGCCGGGCCGGTGTCTAGGAGTCGGTGACGGCGCCGCGGCTCCACGCCCAGGCCGCGATGCCGACCCGGTTGGCCGCGCCGAGCTTGCGCTGGACGTTCGCGACGTGGGTCTTCACCGTGCCGGGGCCGATGAACAGCTCGGCGGCGATCTCGGCGTTGGTACGGCCGTGGGCGACCAGGCGGGTGACCTCCAGCTCTCGATCCGTCAGCGGTTCGGTGAGTGGGGACGGAGCGGCGGGCACGCGCAGGTGGGCCAGCAGGCGGACGGTGACCTGCGGGCTGATCAGCGTGTCACCGGCCATCGCCGCACGGACGGCCTCGATCAGCAGTGCCGGGCCCGACCGTTTGAGCAGGAAACCGCAGGCACCGTTGCGCAGCGCCGCGTGCACGTACTCGTCAAGGTCGAAGGTCGTCACGACGATCACCCGGGTCTGCCCGGACAGCAGCCGGGTGACCTCCAGCCCGTCGAGTTTCGGCATGCGGATGTCGGCGAGCACCACGTCGGGCCGCAGATGCCGGGCCAGGTCGACGGCGGCGCGGCCGTCGGCGGCCTCTCCCACCACGGTCATGTCGGGCTGGGAGTCGAGGATGAGCCGGAACCCGATCCGTACGTCCTCCTGGTCGTCGGCGATCAGGATCCGGGTGGTCATGCGGGCTCCCCACGGTCGGCGGCCGGACGGCTCACGGGTGCGCCGCCGCGCCGGGACTCCCGGCGCGGGCGGACGGGAAGTGGACGGAGGGGCAGAAGCGCCTCGACCCGCCAGCCGCCCGGCTCGGCCCCGGACGACAGCGAGCCGCCGAGTATCTCGACCCGCTCGGTGAGCCCGACCAGGCCGAAGCCGCCGCGCCCGGCCGCCTTCGAGTAGCCGCCGCCGTCGTCGGTGACCAGTACGCGGACCGACTCCTCCACGCGAGCGACGGTGACCCCGACGGAGGTCGCCTCACAGGCGTGGCGGCGCACGTTGGTGAGCGCCTCCGTCACGACCCGATAGACGGTGGCGGAGGTCTCCTTGGAGAGGTGCCGCTCCAGGCCGGGCTCGACCGAGAGGTCCACCCGCACCGACGGGGAGTAGCCGCCGACGAGCCGGGCCAGGCCGTCGACTCCGGGCAGCGGCTCCGCCACGCCCGATCCGGTCTCGTCGGCTCCGTGGAGCATCTGGACGGTCCGATCCATGGCGGCCAGAGCGCGTTGACCGGCCTCCTCGATGCGCCGTAACGCGTCGGCCACCTGCGGCGGGAGCGGTCCCGGCACAAGCTGGGCGGCCTGCGCCTGCACGAGGATCCCGCTCACGTCGTGGGCGACGAAGTCGTGCAGGTCGCGGGCGAGCACGAGCCGCTGGGTCCGCCTGGCGTCGGCCACCGCGCGGCGGCGGCCGTCGTCCAGGAAGCGGGCGTAGAGACCGGTCCCCGTCGCCGCGATCGAGAGGAGGGACCAGCCCGCGCAGGCTCCGATGGCGGTCATGAGGTCGCCGGGCCAGAGCGCGCGCACGAGCATCAGCGCGACCGCGCCTCCCGCGAGTCCGGCGGAGACGACGGCCTGGGGGGCCGGCGCGCGCCTGACGGCCACGAACGTCAGCACGAGCAGGGGTGGTGCCTCGACCAGCATCCAGGGGGCGGTGTCGTCCTGCCATCCACCCAGCGGATGCGCGACGGTGATCGCGATCGAGACGGTCCCGGCCGCGGCGGCCGGCCACGAGGGCGGTACGCGCGGCACGAATGCCACGATCATCGCGGCGAGCGCCAGGAGTACGGCGACCAGGTGCATGGATCGACTCTATGGGGATGCCCTGCCACGGGAAATCCACCAAAAGGGGGACGGATCGCGGTGCCCGCCGGGCGGGATCCACCGAACGGCAGATGGGCCCGGCACCCTCCGCCGCTCAACGCTTGAGCCATGGAAACGACGATGGACGATCGGAAGGCGACCGCCCGATGGCCACGCTGGGCGGCGTACGCGGCAGGCGCGTGGTCGCTGGTCTACGGCGGGCTCGGGCTCTACTGGGCGCTGGGCGGCGCGGGTTTCCCCTTCGGCGAGGGCGACATCCCCGACGCGAGGGCGGAGTCGCTGCTGGGCGGCGCGACGGCCGCGGGCACCGCGCCGGTCATCGCGGCACTCGGGTTCGCGGGCGCGGTGCTCGCGCTGGTCATGGCCCGGGTACGGCTGCGCGGCGCGGCCCGCGCCGCGGTGCTCGCGACGGCCTGGCTCGCCGCGTGGACGCTCGTGGCGCTCATCCCCGACGGCCGAATCATGATCGCGGTCGGCTACGCTCCGATCTTTCTGGTCGGGCTGCCGTTCGGCTGGCCGGACGTCGACTACTTCGGGCTCGCGCTGCCGTGGCCGGTGCTGAATCTGATCGTCTGCCTGGGCGGAGGGCTGCTGTGGACGGGCGCGGCGCTGGCCTTCCAGCGACGTACCGGTGACTCCTGCGGCGGCTGCGGCCGTTCGGAGCGCGGGACCGCCACCTGGACGGCCCCCGCCTCGGCGGCCAGGTGGGGGCGCTGGGCGGCCTATACGGCCTTCGCCATCCCGCTCTTCTACGCCGTGGTCCGCTGGGCGTGGGCGCTCAACATCCCGCTGCTGTTCTCCAAGGAGGATCTGCGCTGGCTGCACGAATCGGGTCTGGTGTGGGGAGGGGCGGGGCTGGCGACGTTCGCGGCGGTCGGCGGAGTGCTCACGCTCGGGCTGGTGCACCGCTGGGGCGAGGTCTGGCCCCGCTGGATGATCGGCCTGGCGGGCAGGCGGGTGCCGCCCGCCCTTCCGATCACCCTCGCGTCGGTCGTCACCGCCGTGCTGCTGTCGGCGGGCATGCAGGCCGTGCGCACAACGGACTGGACCGACCCGGCGGCCTGGCTGAGCAGCCCGATGGCGTACTGGCCGATCTGGGCCGTGGCGCTCGGCGTGGCGACGCTGGCCTACTACCTGCGCAGGCGGGGCAGGTGCCACTACTGCGGGCTGGTCTGAGCGTCGAGCCCGGCTGCGGCGCCGCCGAATACCGCCGAACTCGCCTCGGCGGTATTCGGCGGCGCCGCCGGGGAATCCGGAGCGCAACGGACCGTCCGGATCAGGCCGTCCAGACCGGACCGTCCAGGCGGGCCCGGCTCGGGCGAGGTCTCAGGCGAAGTCCTCGGGAGTGAACTGCTTGGGCTCGACCAGGACCAGCCAGTTTCCCGTGTTGTCGCGCATGACGGCCTCGACGCCGTACGGCCGGTCCGACGGCTCCTGCAGGAAGGTCACGCCCTTGGCGTTCAGCTCCTCGTAGGTCTTGCGGCAGTCGTCGACCCGGAGTCCGAGGCCGCCCATCTCGCCCTTCTCCAGCTGACGCCGGACGAAGGCCGCGGCCTCGGCGTCAAGCGGCGGCCCGGGCGTCGCCAGGGTGACCTCGATCTCGGGCTGACTGGGGTGGCCGATGGTGACCCAGCGAAAATCCCCGCCCATCGTGACGTCGGAGCGGGGTTCGAAGCCCAGGTTCTCAACGTAGAAGTCTCGCGTCTTGTCCTGGTCGAGGCAGTAGACGGTGACCAGTGAGATGTTCGTAATCATGTGAACACCGTAGGCGACGTCGCCCGGCCGGTGCTTCTCTCAGATTGCGCGATCCGGCTCATCGGCGATGGGCCCCGTCGTGCCACGGGGATCCAGCGCTCCACGCATGAACAGGAAGCACCCGGGGATGTGCGGGCCGCCCCGGGCGGCCCAGCGGTTGCGGTACGCGGTGGGACTCTCGCCCACCAGCTGGGCGAACCGCGACGAGAACGACCCGAGGCTGGCGAACCCGACCAGCATGCACACCTCGGTCACCGTCAGGTTGGCGACCCGAAGCAGGTCCTGGGCGCGCTCGATGCGGCGGCGGGTGAGATAGCGGATCGGGGTCTCCCCGTATGCCGCCTCGAAGCTGCGGGCGAAGTGGAACTTGGACACCCCCGCGACCGCCGCGAGCTGGTCGAGGTTCAACGCCCGCTGGTAGTGACGGTCGATGTGATCACGCGCCCGGCGGAGGTGAGGGAGCAGTTCGACGGTTACGGCTCGAGTCATCGTCCCTGTCACGCATATGAGGGTATGCGACGACCGGGATTCCGTGATGGGACAGGATACGGGGGTGATCGATGACCTTGAACTTGCCCAGCGTGCGGCTCTGGTGGGCGCGGAGATCGGCCTACGATACTTCGCGCACGTGCGCGGCCTGCCGCAGGAGCTGAAAGCCGACGGCTCGGTGGTGACGGAGGCCGATCGCACGGTCGAGCACGAGGTTCGCCGGGTCCTGCTCGACGCGCGGCCCGAGGACGCGTTCCTGGGGGAGGAGACCGGCGAGCACGGACGGGGGCGCCGGCGCTGGATCCTGGACGGGATCGACGGCACGGCGGTGTTCGTCCAGGGCGACCGGCGCTGGCAGACGCTCATCGCGCTGGAGGAGGACGGCCGGATCACCGTGGGCGTCGCGGTGCTTCCCGCCCGGGGGCAGATGTGGTGGGCGCGGCGCGGAGCCGGGGCGTTCGTCGCCGACTTCGACGGCGCCGTGCTGGGGGAGGCGCGTCGCCTGGCGGTCCGCGACAGTCGGGAGGGGTTGTCCGGGAGCGGGCTCGGGATCGTGCCGCCGGTCGAGTCGCTACCGGCGGCACGCCGCGATCTCATCGAGGGCCTCGCCTCGGCCGCTCGTCCCCGTGAATGGGAGTGGGCGCATGCCGCTCTCCTGGTGGCCGCGGGCGAGCTTGACCTGGCGGTGCAGGTGGGCGGCAAGGTGTGGGACTACGCTCCGCTGTCGTTGATCGTCGAAGAGGCCGGCGGCAGGTTCGGCGGGGTGGGCGGGGAAGGTCATCCGGTGGAGGGGACCGCGCTGTTCTCCCGATCGGATGATCTCCATCGGGCCGCCCTCGCCCTGCTTCTCTGAACGGTGGTCCGTACGGGACGGGAGAGCCCACGGGGCCGGCGGCGGCCCCGTACGGGGTCAGGGCGTCTCCGTGGCTGCGTCGACCGGGCCCGGTGTACGGCGCGGGCCGGAAAGCTCACGGTACCGAGACGTCTCCGTGGCTTTGCCGGGGATTTCACTGCAGGTCATGAAAGATCGACAGGTTGGTGAGTGGCGCAGCCGATCGGTGCCGGGAAGCGCCGGTGACCGCCGTCATCCTGTCCGTCGCTGTGCCTTCTCCTGCGGACCCGCACGATCGACGCGTAGAACGGGAAGTCTCACGATGATCAGACTCCGTACGGCCGCCCTGGTCGCCGTCCTCTCCGGAGTAGCCGTCGCGGCCGCCCCCGGCATGGCCTTCGCCGACCACGGCAGGCCCGGCAGGGGCCACGACGCCTTTGACCTGCAGGCTCACCGGGGCGGGCTCGGCCTGGTGGTGGAGAGCACCATCGACTCCTTCACCAACGGCCTGAAGGTGGGCGTCAGCACGCTCGAACTGGACATCCAGATCACCAAGGACGGCAAGGCGGTCGTCACCCACGACCGCAAGGTGGACGGCAAGAAGTGCCAGGACACCGGCCCCGTGTCCGCCGACGACGCCGGCTACCCCTACGTCGGCAAGTACATCAACACCCTCACCCTCGCGCAGGTCAGGACCCTCGACTGCGGCTCCAGGACGTTGCCGGACTTCCCGGCACAGCGCCCGGCGCCCGGCGCCCGCATGCCGCTGCTCAGCGAGGTGTTCGACCTGGTCAAGAGCTACCGTGCGGACGACGTCATGCTGAACGTCGAGACCAAGGTGGAGGCGGGCGCGCCGAGCGAGACCGCGCCTCGTGAGCAGTTCGTCCAGGTGGCCGCCAGGGAGATCCGGCGGGCCCGCATGATGAGGCAGGTGACGATCCAGAGCTTCGACTGGGGTTCCCTCATGCGGATGCGCCAGGTAGAGCCGCGGCTGCCGCTCGTGGCGCTCACCGACTTCACCTTCCTCCAGACGGGACAGCCAGGCGCGTCGCCGTGGCTGGGCGGGATCGACATCGACGACTTCGGCGGTGACCCGCTGAAGGCCGTCAAGTCCTTCGGAGCCGGCGCGTTCTCGCCGGTGCACGGATTCCCCCAGAACGGGAAGGTGACCGATCCCGGCTACCAGCCCTACGTCACCAAGACGATGGTCGACGAGGCGCACCGCCTCGGGATCAAGGTGATCCCGTGGACCGTCGACGACGAGCCCACCATGAACAAGCTCATCGACGACGGTGTCGACGGCCTCATCACCGACTACCCCGACCGCCTGCGTACGGTGCTCGCCTCGCGGGGCTTCAAGCTGCCCAAGCAGTATCGCCGCGCACGGGGCTGATCGTCTTTCCCGCACGCCTGCGCGGCCTCCGCGGCCGCCCGGCACCGAAGGGTCCCGGTGCGCACCGGGACCCTTCGTCATACGGGTCATGCCGCCTTGGCTTGGGGAAGCACCATCTTTTGGCTGAATGCGCTTTCACTAGTTTCGTTTCGAGATACCGTCCAAGCGCGGAGACATGCGGTGCGGGCAGTGACCCCTTCTCGGTGATGTCTCGTCACGGAGCATTCAGCTCGCGTGGGTGCGGTGGGCGTCTCGGGAAGCCCTTAAGAGGTCCCAACAAATGATCTCTGCCCGTACCCGGGCAGGCTGGCGAACGTCGATCTGCGCGTAAGGGTGAACAGCCGCCGTGGATCGTGCCGCACGAGTTGTGGGAGCGGATCGAGCAGCTGCTGCCGAAGGTGGAGCGGCAGCGCCGCCCTCGGGTCGTAAGCGAACGGCCCCGCCGCCGCACCCCGCACGGCTCCGGGCTTGGTACGCGTCGATGATTGAGCCGGGAGTTCTTGGTGGACTCAGGGCACGAGGAGGACGCGGCCGAGTTGGGAGCGGCTCTCCATGATCCGATGCGCCTCGGCTGCCTTGTCGAGCGGAAGCCGGGCGTGCAGCCTGGCGCGTAGTCTTCCCTCGACCGCGTGCCGTGTGACCTGGTCCATGTCCTCGCGTGCTTGTTTCGGTGCGGCGGCGCGCCAAGCGATCAGCGAGAACCCGGCTACCGATCTCATCGCGAAGAGGCTGGTCAGCGGGATGTCGGTTGCCTCGCCGCCGGCCGCTCCGTAGACGACGGCCCGGCCGAACGGTGCCAGGAGGTCGAGGCTGCGCAGCAGGATACGGCCGCCGACGGAGTCCAGGACGACGTCGACTCCTTCTGGTGCGGCCTCGCGCACCCGTTCGGGCCAGTCCTTCGCGGAGTAGTCGACGGCCACGTCGGCGCCGAGCGTGCGGGTGAAGTCCAGCTTGGCGGGGGAGCCTGCTGCGGCGATCACGGTGCCGGCGCCGGCGATCTTGGCGAGTTGCACGGCCAGGTGGCCGATGCCTCCCGCGGCGGCGTGAATGAGCACGGTCTCGCCGGGCGACAGTCGGGCGGCGCGCAACGTGCCCAGCGCCACGGGGGCGCCCATCGGCAGCATGCTCGCGGTGGCGTCGTCGATCCCCTCTGGCACGGGCGCGAGCCATTCGGCGTCGGCGAGGACGTGGTCGGCGAAGGCGTCCTCGGCCAGCGCGGCGACCCGTCGGCCGGTGAGGCCGGGGTCGACGCCGGGCCCCACCGCGTCGACCGTGCCGACCACGTCGCCGGTGAGCACGGCGGGCAGGTCGCGCCGGTAGATCCCGCCGATCTCCGGCCCCTGGCGGAACTTCACGTCGACGAAGTTGGCGCCGATCGCCTCGGCGCGGATGCGTACCTGACCCGGGCCCGGGCTGGGGATCTCCACCTCTTCCATGGTGAGCACTTCGGGTCCGCCATAGGTGTGGTAGCGGATTCGGCGCATGCCGTCCTCCTGAATCGAAGATAAAGTGGACCTGTGGTCAAGTTCGGTGCGAGCGTACTTGACCGCTGGTCCAGTTGTCGACGGGAAAGAGGAGCCGATGATCGAGGAGCGTCGCGAACGCGCTGATGCGGCACGCAACCGTCGCGCCATCCTGCGGGCGACCGAGGAACTTCTCGGCCGGCACCGGCCCGAGCAGATCTCCATGGAACAGGTCGCCGCCGCGGCCGGGGTCGGTAAGGGCACGGTGTTCCATCGTTTCGGCAGCCGGATGGGGCTGATGGTCGCGCTGATGCAGGAGCGGGCCCACGCCCTGGAGGAGGCCGTAGCGAGCGCACCTCCGCCACTGGGGCCCGGCGCCCCGCCCGAGGAGCGGCTGACGGCCTTCCTGGACGCGATCGTCGACGTCGTCGGCCGAAACAAGGGACTTCTCGCGGCGCTCGGCCACGCCGCCACGGCGTCGTCCAGGCCGGAGTGGAAGGAGCAGAGCGAGCATCGGGATGGAGGCGGTGACCGCGCTCCGGACTCTCGGGACGACCATCCCGTCTACCGTTTCTGGCACGACCACACCAGCGCACTGATCGCCGCGCGGCGCCCCGACCTGGATGGAGAGCTGCTGGCGCACATCCTGCTGGGCAGCCTTCACAGCGAACCGGTCCTGCGGCTGCTGGAGCGCGGAGAGGCGCCGCGGCTGGCCGCATCGCTGCGCGTCATGGCCGCCGGGATGCTCGCGGCCCCTGCCCCCTCCTGAGGCGAACCGGCCGAGAAGCCATACGTCTCCCCGATCGCTACCGCGCGGCATATGCCACGTTTAGCCTGTCGCGACAGGGACTGGCCACTTACCGGGAAAGGCTCAGTGCCCGCCGGGAAAGCAGCGGTCAGGTGAACCGGCGGGGAAGCCCCGTTTTCGCCATGGTCTCCGTACCCTCGCCGGAAGCAGAATGAAGGATCATTCCGCACTCCGCAGTAGGGGCCGGTGGTCGGCGCGAGGTGACAGCGCGGCGGGACCGTACTTCGATGACCGACCGCCTGTCCAGGACAGGTCTCCGGCTCACCGGGAAAGGCGATCCGCTGTGCTCTCTACCGTGTCCACAGGCAGAACGGGTGCCCGGCGGGATCGAGATAGACCCGCACGTCGTCCTGGGGCTGATACTCGGCGAGGGTCGCCCCCGCGGCGACCGCGTGCGCTCCGGCGGCGTCGAGATCGTCCACCTCGATGTCCAGGTGCGTCATCATCTGCTGATCGCCGGGGCCGGCGGGCCAGGTCGGCCTGACGTAGGCCGCCTCGGTCTGGAACGACAGCCCCGGTCCGCCGCCGGGCGCGCGGAGCGTCACCCAGTCGGGCTCGTCCTGCTCCACCTTCCAGCCGAACAGCTGATGGTAGAAGTCCGCCAGCGCGTGAGGGTCGGGTGCGTCAAGCACCGTGGCTGTCAGCGTCATCCGTGGTCTCTGGCGCATATCGCCTCCTGCGGTGTTCTTGGCAGAGCTCATTCTTCTCACAGATCGGCCGTGGTCGCGAGCCCCTGCGCCGGCCTTCCCGGTCGACGCCGTCCCGCCGCGGAGGCGAGCCGGGAGCCCCCGAACCCGCGGAGCAGAGGGACACCGCCCGGGGATCGTTCACAGCCCCGGACGTCTGCCCTCGGACGTCCGAACCTCAGCGCCTGAACCTCAGCCGCCACGGCATCAGCGCCGACTCCAGTTGCACCCGCAGGCTCATCTTCGAACTGCCCGCCCGGCGGTCGGAGAAGTGAATGGGAATCTCGATGATCGTCATCCCCGCCCTGGTCGCCCGGTAGTGCATCTCCACCTGGAAGCTGTAGCCACCCGAGGAGATCCCGCCGAGGTCCAGCGCCGCGAGGCTTTCGGCCCGCCAGATCTTGAACCCGGCGGTCACGTCCCGCAACCTGATGCGCAGGATGGTGCGGACGTAGAAGTTCGCCCACGCGGACAGGGCCCGCCGCCGCCGGCTCCACTCGGCGGCCAGCGTCCCGCCCGGGACGTACCGGCTGCCGATCACGCACGCCGCCCCCGTCGCCTCCGCGGTCCCGAGCAGCCGCGGAACGGCGTCAACGGGATGGGAGAAGTCGGCGTCCATCTGCACCACGAACTCCGCTCCGGCCGAGAGCGCGGTCTCCATGCCTTCGATGTAAGCGCGTCCGAGCCCTTCTCTGACCTGCCGGTGCACCACGCTGACCCGGCCGGGATGCGCGGCGGCCAGCCCGTCGGCCACCTTCCCCGTGCCGTCCGGGGAATTGTCGTCGACGACCAGGAGCCGAAGGCCGTCAAGCGGCAACGCGAGCAGGGCCTCCGCGATCAGCGGAAGGTTGTCCACCTCGTTGAACGTCGGGATCACGACGGTGACGATGGCCATGTTCGGGGTCAGGGCCTTCCGGGATCGATGGTCGGATGTTCTTGTCGCGGGACTGCGAGGCGTTCCCGCCCGGTTGATCTCGAATACCGGAAGTCACCAAGGGCACCCCATGCTAGCGGCCGGGAGAACACCGATGCCGGGGGCTCCCGCCGCCGACCGCCCGAAGAAGAGGGGCCCCTCACCGAGGCGGGTGTGGTCCGTGCTGAAACCACATCCGTGCGCTCCTGACGCCGGAGCTCACCGCGGCTGCTCGCGCCTCAACTTGCGGCGTTCGAGGCCGTTGGGGTGGCGGATGACGACCCCCGCCGCGCCGCCGGTGCCGGTGAGACGGATCAGGGGTGTGCCCGGGAGCCGGTCGGAAGTGGTCCTGTCCTTCAGACCGCCCATGCCCGGATCCACTTCGCCGGTATCCGCGGTCCAGCCGTCGGGGATGACGATGACAACACCGGCCATCTGGCCGTGTACTTCGATCTCGACCTCGGGTAGACGGCAGTCGGTCCGGGTGAAATCGAGCTTGACGCCCGCCATGCCGCCGTACGCGGTGATTTTCGCGGGGACCTGCCAGCGCCCGACGCGCGCCACGCCGTGGAGGCCGCCCTTCAGGACCAGCGGTTTCCCGGCGTTCGGCGGAACTTCGGACGGCAGGTCGGCGGTGAGGGGTTTCAGGTCGGCGTAGGTCCTGGCGGTCAGCGCCTGCTCCAGCCTCTCATCCAGCTCGGTGAGATCGATGCGGCCCTCGGCCGCCGCCTTGCTCAGCAGCTCCACCACCGCTTCGCGGTCGGCATGGGAGACGCGCAGCTCGCCGCGGTGGGAGGGGTCCGGGGACTCAGCGGTCATGTAGTCGATGATACGGAGACACGGGGATATGTGCGGCTGCGCCGAAAATGCGAACTGAACGGCAGGATCACGGGCTCGCTTGACACGATTAAGACGACCGGTCATATTGAAGACGGAGCAGTGCCCGGCCGTGCCGGATCGACACGACCGGTCATATCGACAACAAAGAGATGCGAGAGCCTGAAATGAGCGAACTGAGAGATCGTGTGATCGCCGTACACGGTGGCCTGGACCGGTGGAATGAGCTCACGTCCGTCAGGGCGCACCTTGTCAACAGCGGCGCGCTCTGGGCGATGAAGGGGCAGGAGGGCGTCATCGGGGACGCGACGGTGCGCGTCGACCTCCACCGCCAGTTCGCCAGTCACTTCCCGTTCGGCCGACCGGGGCTGCGCAGCGCCTTCACCGCGGATCGCGTCGCCATCGAAAGCGATACGGGGGAAGTGGTCGAGGAGCGGCTCGATCCCCGGGACGCGTTCGCCGGCCACACCGTCGAGACGCCGTGGGACAGGCTGCACCTGGCCTACTTCGCCGGATACGCGATGTGGACCTACCTGACCGCGCCGTTCTCGTTCGCGGATCCGGGGTTCCGGACCGAAGAGCTGTCGCCCTGGCAGGAGGACGGTCAGACCTGGCGCCGGCTGAAGGTGACCTACCCCGGCCACATCGCGACCCACAGCAAGGAACAGACCTACTACATCGACGCCGACGGGCTCATCAGGCGGCACAACTACGTCTCCGAAGTGATCGGTTCCACCGGTCCGGCGGCGCACTACTCCTCGGAGCACAAGGAGTTCGACGGGATCGTCGTCCCGACCAGGCGCCGGGTCCACCTGATCGGCGAGGACGGCAACGTGATGCCGGAACCGCTGGTCGTGTCCATCGACCTCGACGACATCGTGTTCGAGTGACGACCGGGCGACGGCGTGTCCACCGCCGGCTCACGAGGTTGCCGGCTTTCGCTCAACGGCCTTCGCTCAACGGCGTGAGGACGGCGGCTTTCGCTCAACGGCCTTCGCTCAACGGCGTGAGGACGGGGGCGCACCGGACGGGGCCGGGCGACGGCGGGCACGGTGTCGTCGGACGGGGTGGCTCCGCCGGGTGACTCGCTCCCGGCTGGAGACGCCGGGGGGACTTTCGCCGCCGTCGTAGGGTGTCGTAGGCAACGCCGTCTCTTGTTTCGGGGCCTCGATGAGTGCGAACGCGCAGCCGAACGATGCCCGCCTGACATGGCAGGGGATACGCCACTATCTGAACGGTCATCGTCACGATCTCGCCCGTATCGCCGACCGGCTCTACCCCGACCACGAGCGGGTGGGGTCGACGCCTCTGCTGACCCGCGACGACTGGCGGCTGAGCGAGCCGCTCGCACTCGATCGCATCGCGCTGAAATGGACCGACTCCGCTCCTCCGCCGGCCGTGACGGGCGATGAGCGGGAGGTCCGGCCGGCCCTCCTGGAGGGCAGCACCACCTATGCCGCGACCATGATGAACCACGGCAGGCCCGGCCTGTTCGAGAACCGCCCGTGCTACCGGTTGCTCGACGTGGGATGGCCGGGGCTGAGTTTCACCCGCGGGTCCTACTTCGACGGTGTCAACGTCGGAGAGGCCGTGGCGCACGAGCTGGCGACGACCCGCCTGTCGCAGGCCGACGGGCTTCCCTTCCGGTCCCTCATCGGGGATCCCACCGACCTGAGCAGACGGGCCGCCCTGCCCGCCGTGTCGATGCTGACCCTGCGCCGCGACGGTCGTACGGGTGAGATGACGTTTGTCCTCCACTGGCGCGACCCGGCGCGGGTCGCGCACGGAGGCGGGCTCTACCAGGTCATGCCGGTGGGAATCTTCCAGCCGGTGAGCGAGGCGACCGAGGTGGAGGATTTCGACCTCTGGAAGTGTGTCGTGCGGGAGTACGGCGAGGAGTTTCTCGGCCGCTCCGAGCTGTACGACGAAGCGTTCACCTACGACTCCTGGCCTTTCTACCAGCGGCTGGAGCAGGCCCGCGCCGATGGCCGGCTCCGGTCGTTCGCGCTCGGGCTGGGGGTCGATCCGCTGACGTTCGCGACGGACCTCCTGGCCGTGACGGTGATCGAGGCGGAGACGTTCGACACGATCCTCGGAGACATCGTGGAGAACAACGAGGAGGGACGGGTGGTCGGGGCCACGGGCATCCCTTTCCGCGCCGACCAGGTGGCCCGTTACGTTCACGACGAGCCGATGCAGGCGGCCGGGGCGGCCGTGCTGGAGCTCGCCTGGAAACACCGGCAGGCGCTCGCGCCGTAATCCCGAAGCCGTCACCCGAGATCTCGGCGTCGGCTCGGTGCCACGAAGAGTTCACCGGACCTTTGGCGATCTTTGCCTTTATTTGACTCGGTTTGACTGTGATCCTGACTGGTGTCCGTCCCCGCGTTCCCCCCTCGCATGGAGGCCTCGTGCATACCCTGCAACGCCCCCGATCTCTCTGGCTGGCACGGCTCATCGTCATGCTCGCCGCCATCACGTCCCTGACCGGTGTGGTCGGCATCACCCCCGCCAACGCCTCGGTCATCAACTCCTGCACCATCTCCCGGTGCGCCGACGCGCGCTCGGCCAACTCGACCTGGGCTTCCAAGGGCTATCCCACCACCGCCGGTTGGTACACCTGGTCGGGCGGCAAGTACAACTACACTGGCGGACGCTTCCAGAACCGCGAGGGTCAGCTTCCCAGCGGGGGCACCTACTACGAGTACGACGTGTACTCCCGGACGCGCGGTGCCGCACGTGACGCGTACCGGATCGTCGTCAACCGCAGCACCGGCGTGACCTGGTTCTCGCCGAACCACTACCTCGACTTCTACAGGCTCTAGGAACTCCCATGGCATCCGCCGCACGCCCGCTGCCGCAATGGCTGACGGTGTCCACCAGCCCCGCACCGGCGGTCGTCGACGGACGCGCATGCAAGACTCGCGCCGCCTTCTTCGAGGAGGTGGCGCGGGTTCTGCGCCTCCCCGGCTACTTCGGCCGCAACTGGGACGCACTCGCCGACTCCCTGCGTGATACGACCGCCACCGGGAACGTCACCCTGATCGTGGAGCACGCCGAGGAACTGCTCGGCGCCGAGCCCCCCGAACAGTTCGCCACCCTGCTGAGCGTCCTGGCGGGCGCGGCCGACGCCGGGCTGACCGTGACGCTGCGCACCGACCCCGGCCACGAAGCCCCGCTCCGCCTGCGGGTCGCCACCGCCCTGGTCTGATCGGCGGCACGGGCTCGGCTGACAGGCGGGCCTGGCGAGGCGGTGTCCTCCGGGTCGTTCAGGGGGGTGACTGCGAGCCGGATGCTTCCGGCCTCCGTCTCACGGCGAGACGGCTTTCCCCGTCTGTCGCGCGGAAGGACGTCGACCGTCGGCGTCCGAGGGGTGATTCGCCGCCTGCCGTGCCCAGGGTGTCGGCGCTCCGGGCGAAGAATGAATCAGATCTGGGCGAATCCGCCGTCGATCTGCAGATCGACCCCGTTGATGAAGCCGGCGTCCTTTGAGGCGAGGAATGCGACCGCGGCGGCGACTTCTTCGGCCCGGGCGTTTCGGCCGAGGGGGATCCGGGCGGCGAGAACGGCGAAGAGCCCGTCAACGTCCCCGTCGCCCGCGAGGTCGGCCAGCCCCGGCGTCTCCGTCGACCCGGGGCTCACGACGTTGACCCGGATCTTCCTGCCGCTGAGCTCCTCGAGCCAGCTGCGCGCGAGATTGCGGGTCGCGGCCTTCGTCGCCGCGTAGACGCTGCGACCGGGTCCGCCCTTGGACGCGTCGACGGACGCGTTCAGGATGATCGATCCGCCGTCGGTGAAGAGGGGCAGCGCCTTCTGGACCGTGAAGATCAATCCCTTGATGTTGATGTTCAGAATGCGATCGACGGCCTCTTCGGTCAGGTTGCCGAGCGCCTCCGGCGCTACGACCGCGGCGTTCGCGAACAGGATGTCCACCCTGCCCCTCTCTTCGGCGACGCGGGCGTAGAGACGGTCGAGGTCGTCCAGCCGGGAGACGTCGGCCCGCACGGCGAGGGTGTCCCCGCCCAGTACGGCGACAGCCTTGTCGAGTTCTGCCTGGCGCCGACCCGCGATGACCACGGATGCACCTTCCGCGACGAATCGGATAGCGGTTGCCAGTCCGATGCCGGTGCCGCCACCGGTGATGACCGCGACCCGATCGTCGAGCAAACCGGACATAGTGCACTCCTTCTCCTATTTTGGACAAATATGACCGGTCGTTTTGGTGTTGTCAAACGGTCTCCGGCACTCCCGGCGGGAGCTAAGCTCCCATCCGTTGTAACCCGACTACGGGTGATCTGTGGCGACACACCGCAGTAGAACCTGCTTCCGCCGACACTCACCGCTTAATCTGCAGAAATAGGATCACGCGGAGATCAACTCGTACACCACTCCGCTGGATGTGACCCTTCTAAGGAGTCCGAATCATGGCTGATCAGACACCCGTGAGCGCAACCGCCGCCGGCACGATCGACATCGGTGGCGATCTCACGGTCAACCGCCTTGGCTACGGTGCCATGCGGATCACCGGGGATGGGATCTGGGGCGAGCCCGCCGACCGTGACGAAGCCAAAGCGGTGCTTCGCAAGGCCGTTGAGCTCGGCGTCAACTTCATCGACACCGCTGACTCCTACGGCCCTCATGTCAGCGAGATACTGATCGCCGAGGCGCTGTATCCGTATCCCGAGGACCTGGTGATCGCGACCAAGGGCGGACTGGAGCGGACCGGGCCGGGGCAGTGGCCCGTCAACGGCCGGCCCGAGCACCTGAAGGAGGTCTGCGAGGCTAGCCTGCGGCGGTTGAAGCTGGAGCAGATCCCGCTCTACCAGCTCCACCGCCCCGACCCCGCGGTGCCCTACGAAGAATCCGTGGGCGCCTTGGTCGAGCTCAAGGAGCAGGGCAAGATCCGCCACATCGGGCTCTCCAACGTGACCGAGGAGCAGCTGCGGAAGGCTCAGCGCCTGACGCCGGTCGTATCGATCCAGAACCGCTACAACCTCGGCGATCGAGTCTCGGAGTCGCTGATCGACCTGTGCGAGCAGGAGAGCATGGTCTTCCTGCCCTGGGCGCCGCTGCAGGACCTGGACCACAGCCAGACGGTGCAGCAGGTGGCCGAGCGTCACAATGCCACGCCCCGGCAGATCGTGCTCGCCTGGTTGCTGGCCCGTTCCCCCTCCATCCTCCCCATCCCCGGCACCGGCTCGGTCGCACACCTCGAAACCAACATCGCCCCGGCCGGCATCACCCTGAGCCCCGATGAGGTCGAGGCGCTCAGCAAGACCACCGCCTGACAATCGGCTCACCCACCGCGCGCGGAGCGCTCGGACCCCGCATCGATCCGGCGCCGGCTCACCGTAAGGAGAGCCGGCGCCGGATCTGTGAGCGGCGCCGCCCTCACCCGCCCGCGGCGGCCATGGTCCTCGCCTCATCGGTCGTTCCGCGTATATTCCGGATCTTGTTCTCGGCGGCGTGTCACGCCGGACGCGTGCCTCCATGGAAGGGCCCGGCAGGCCCCGAGATCTACGTCACACCAGGTCAGCGCCCTGCCGAAGACTGCTGACCCTTCCCGGTCCGCCCAAAGCTTTGCCTTGCTTCGGGACGTTATTGCCAGATATCGCGGTTCTTTTACTTGTATAGGAGGTGAGTTCGGAGGAGCGGACGTTGAACTGGTACCCATCATCGTTTCGGGCGCGGAGGACTTTGGCGACCGGCGTTGTCACGGCGCTGGTGTGCATCGGGGTCAGTCTGCTCTTCCTCATGTTCGCGGGCGGTAAGGAGGCCGACCACTCCCAGGCTCTGGCGACCGGGACCTGGAACCGGGTGGTGCCCCTCATCAGGCAGGGCCCCCTCCCGTCGGTGCTGCGGGACGGCAAGGGCGTGGCGATTCAGGTCCTGGACGCACACGACCAGGTGGTTTCGGCGACCCGGCAACTCGTCGGCAAGCCGCCGATGGCCACCTTCCGTTCGACCAGCGAGGACGTGCGCGCCGCACGGGTGCTGTGCCCTCCGGCCGGGCTGAAGGGCTGCATGACCGTCGTCTCGTACAAGGTCTATCAGCTGGACGGGGTCTGGCTGCTCTACCTGGCTGTTCCGCTGGTTCCCTGGTACGGGGACTCCACGGCGCTGTTCCTGGCGATCGGCGTGTCCCTGCTGGTGATCACGATGATGACCGCCTGGACGTTCCGTGATCTCACCAAGGCCCTGCTGCCGGTGAACGCCATCCGGAAGGAACTGGCGGAGATCACCGCCACCGGCCTCCACCGCCGGGTCCCGGTGCCCGGGAAGTACGAAGAGATCAAATGCCTGGCCGAAACGGTGAACGACACCCTGGACCGCCTTGAGGGCGCCTACCAGCAGCTACGACGCTTCACCTCGGACGCCTCCCACGACCTGCGCAGCCCGATCACCGCCATGCGGGCTCAGCTGGAGGAGGCGCTCATGTATCCGCGGGACACCGACTGGCCGAAGATGACCGAGGCGGTCCTCACCGGGGTCGAGCGGCTTCAGGCGATCGTGACCGACCTGCTGGCCCTCGCCCGGCTGGACGCGGGCGCCCCCCTTCTGCGCGATGCGACCGATCTGGGCCGGCTGGTCGGCGCCGAGCTGTCCCGCCGAACCTACCGGGTGAAGATCGTCAAGGACCTGGGGCGGAACGTCTTCATCTGCTGTGACCGGCTGCGGATCACCCGGGTGCTGGTCAACCTGCTCGACAACGCCGAACGCCACGCCACCTCGCAGATCACCGTCAGCGTACGAGCCGACGGGCAGACGGCGATCCTGGAGGTCGTCGACGACGGCGCCGGAATCGCCGTCGAACACCGGGAGATGGTCTTCGACCGCTTCACCCGGCTGGACGCCTCACGCGACCGGGACGCGGGAGGGACCGGTCTGGGGCTGGCGATCGCCCGGGAGATCGCCGAAGCACACGACGGCACCTTGACCATCGAGGACAGCGAACGAGGAGCGCGCTTCGTCCTGCGCCTTCCCGTATGCGATCCCCCGCCGGCCGCCGACCCGGACGGTTCCTCTGAGACACGATCTCCGAGCGCGGGCGCCGACGACGAGGAGAATCGTCCGGGACCACCCGCACGGGGGAGCTGGACGATTTCGAACGCGCGCGGGGGCAGGGCCTCGTAGTCTGTGCCGGCGGACTCGATGATCTCGACGTCAAGGCGGTCGTGTGCCCGCGGGACGCCTGGCGGCCGGGCCTTCGCCCGGGGACACCCGGCTGCACCGAGGACCGGGGGACGGCCTCCTTCGCCCCGTAGGGCAAGGGCGTGGAGACGCTCCGTGAGCGCCCTGGGCCGGACCGGTCCGGAAGATCTCATCCTGGAACGATCAAACGTACGGCGCGTGCGGGTGCTGTGGCGGAAAGGGAGAGGTCTCCCGATAGCCTTAGCACGACGATGCCACTGCCCTAATGGGTGGTGGCATCGTCGCGCCCGAATGGGCGGCGTTCGCCATCTCCGTGCTCGCCGTGTTCTTCACCTGGCGGGGCGTGAGACGAGGCCGATGTCACGTTCTGGGGACCGTGCCCGCGATGCCGGTCGGCCGCACGGGCACGCTCACCGGCTCGGCCCCTGCCCGATCATGACCCTCTCGACGTCGCGCCGGAGGCGGACGATGCCGAGATCGGTCGGACCGGGGACGCCCGGGTCGGCCCGCGCGGGCCGACCCGGACATCATGATCAGACGAGGTCGAACCGGTCGAGGTTCATCACCTTGTCCCACGCCGCGACGAAGTCCTTCACGAACTTCTCCTTCGCGTCATCGCTCGCGTAGACCTCCGCGAGCGCACGCAGCTCGGAGTTCGAGCCGAAGACGAGGTCGGCGCGGGTGCCGGCCCACTTGACCTCGCCCGTGGCGGCGTCGCGACCCTCGAACGTGCTCGCGTCCTCGGACGTCGCCTTCCACGTCGTGCCCACGTCGAGCAGGTTGACGAAGAAGTCGTTGGTCAGAGACCCGGGGGTCGTGGTGAAGACGCCGAGCGGCGACTGCTGGTAGTTCGCGCCCAGGACGCGGAGGCCGCCGACGAGGACCGTCAGCTCGGGGGCGCTCAGGGTCAGCAGGTTCGCCCGGTCGATCAGCAGATATTCGGCCGGCAGCCGGCTGCCCTTCCCGAGGTAGTTGCGGAACCCGTCGACGGACGGCTCGAGCGGGGCGAACGACTCCACGTCGGTCTGCTCCTGCGACGCGTCCGCGCGGCCCGGGGTGAAGGGGACCTTGACGTCGACGCCGGCGTCCTTGGCGGCCTGCTCGACGGCCGCGCCACCGGCGAGCACGATCAGGTCGGCGATCGAGATCTGCTTGCCGCCGTTCTGAGCGGCGTTGAAGGACTGCTGGATTCCCTCAAGGGTGCGCAGCACCGTCGCCAGCTGGTCGGGCTCGTTGACCTCCCACCCGCTCTGCGGCTCGAGGCGGATGCGGGCACCGTTGGCGCCGCCGCGCTTGTCTCCGCCGCGGAAGGACGAGGCCGATGCCCACGCGGTGGACACGAGCTGGGACACCGACAGACCCGAGGCGAGGATCTGGCCCTTGAGGGAGGCGATGTCCTCGGCGTCGACGAGCTCGTGCGTCACCGCGGGGATGGGGTCCTGCCACAGCAGCGTCTCGGTCGGGACCTCCGGGCCGAGGTAACGCACGACCGGGCCCAGGTCGCGGTGGGTCAGCTTGAACCACGCCCGGGCGAAGGCGTCCGCGAACTCGTCGGGGTTCTCGTAGAAGCGCCGCGAGATCTGCTCGTAGACCGGGTCGACGCGGAGCGCGAGGTCGGCCGTCAGCATCGTCGGGGCGTGGCGCTTCGACGGGTCGTGGGCGTCCGGCACGGTGCCCGCTCCGGCGCCGTCCTTCGGCCGCCACTGGTTCGCGCCGGCGGGGCTCTGGAACAGCTCCCACTCGTAGCCGAAGAGGTTCTCGAAGAAGCCGTTGCTCCACTTCACCGGGGTGCTCGTCCAGATGCCCTCGAGGCCGCTGGTGATCGTGTCGCCGCCCTTGCCGGTGCCGTGGGTGTTCTTCCAGCCGAGGCCCTGCTGCTCGATCGAGGCGGCCTCGGGATCGTCGCCGACGCTGTCCGCCGGGCCCGCGCCGTGGGTCTTGCCGAAGGTGTGACCGCCCGCGATCAGGGCGACCGTCTCCTCGTCGTTCATCGCCATCCGGCGGAACGTCTCACGGATGTCGCGAGCCGAGCCGAGCGGGTCCGGGTTGCCGTTCGGGCCCTCCGGGTTGACGTAGATGAGGCCCATCTGGACAGCGGCGAGGGGGTTCTCGAGCTCACGGTCGCCGGTGTAGCGCTCGTCGTCGAGCCAGGTGGACTCGGGGCCCCAGTAGACCTCCTCCTCGGGCTCCCAGACGTCCGCACGGCCGCCGGCGTAGCCGAAGGTCTTGAAACCCATCGACTCCAGGGCGACGTTGCCGGTGAGGATCATGAGGTCGGCCCACGAGAGCTTCTGGCCGTACTTCTTCTTGACCGGCCACAGCAGGCGGCGGGCCTTGTCCAGGTTTCCGTTGTCCGGCCAGCTGTTGAGGGGGGCGAAGCGCTGCTGGCCGGCCCCGGCGCCGCCACGGCCGTCACTGATGCGGTAGGTGCCCGCGCTGTGCCATGCCATCCGGACCATGAGCGGGCCGTAGTTGCCGAAGTCGGCCGGCCACCAGTCCTGCGAGGTCGTCAGCACCTCCGCGATGTCCCGCTTCACGGCCGCGAGGTCGAGGGAGTTGAACGCCTCGGCGTAGTCGAACTCCTCGCCGAGGGGGTTGGCCACGGCGGGGTTCTTGGCGAGGATCTTCAGGTTGAGCCGCTCCGGCCACCACTGGCGGTTTCCGCCACCCTGGGTCGGGTGCGGGACGCGCTCGTGCGCGACCGGGCAGCCGCCTCCGTCCTCCGCCTTCGCGTCTACGACGATTGCATCATGGTTCTCAGACATGGAAATCCTTCTGGATCAAGGGGATCATGGTGCTCAGGAACTGCGAGTGGTGGAACAGGCGGGGCACAGGCCCCAGTAGATGACCTCGGCCTCTTCGATCGAGAACCCGTGGTCGTCGGACGTGGTCAGGCAGGGCGCCTCGCCGACCGCGCAGTCGACGTCGACGACGGCACCGCACGACCGGCACACGATGTGGTGATGGTTGTCCCCGACGCGTCCCTCGAACCGGGCCGAGCTGCCGGCCGGTTCGATGCGGCGTACGAGTCCCGCCGCGGTGAGCGCGTGGAGGGCCTCGTACACGGCTTGAAGGGAGATATGGCCCACGCGATCGCGCACCCCGGAGGCGAGCGCCTCGACGCCGAGGTGATCACCGTCCCGGACGGTCTCGAGCAGTGCGACGCGGGCGGCCGTCACCCGCAGACCCGCCCCGCGTAGCTCCTCGGCTGTGGTCGGAGCCTTGGGTGCGGTCATCGCGCCAGACCTACCTTCATAAACACGAACTATCCAAGACAACGAATGACGCAAGTCTAGGGCCGTGCCAGGCGATGTTAGTCCCGCCGTGGAGTGGCGTGCCATCCGGTCGGCGGGCCGGTGGGAGCGTCACGGCCGGGCGGTCTTTGGCAGCGGAGCGAGCACGTGTACGCGAGGTCGACGAAGAGGGGCGGCGACTGCCGTGGAGGCATCGGCCGGCAGTGAGGCGCCGGCCCGGAGACGTGCTGTCCGCTGAGGTCCGCCGTCGTTCGCTCCCCTGGCTGTACTCGGGGTTATGCGGCGCTATACGGCGCTATACAGACGGCCCCAACCGGCAATTCCGGCTTCGGTTTCCCGTCGCTTGGGAGCAAGGTCGCGGGGCTAGCGTCTCCTGGCACGTCCCCGCACTCGGAGGTCTTGAGCCGTGTCTGAACTGTCCCGCAGAAATTTCCTCGGCACCGCCGCCGCCATCACCGGAGCGGCCGCCGTCGGCGCCGCGTTGCCCAGCACGAGCGCTGCCGCTGCCTCGTCCGGCCATGAGCACGGCCATGAGCATGAGCACGATCATGAACATGGGCACGGCCACGAACACGGTCATACGCACGGAGACATCCGTGACATCAAGCATGTCGTCGTGGTCATGCAGGAGAACCGGAGCTTTGATCACTACTTCGGCACCCTCAAGGGGGTGCGCGGGTTCGGTGACCGCTCGACCATCCTGCTCCCGGGTGGCACGACCGTCTGGGAGCAGCCGGTGACGCCGACGGTCGGGGCAGCCACGCAGTACCCCTGGCGGCTGAGCGGGGCGAAGACCTGGAGTGGGGCGACGCCGCCGAGCGCCGAGCTCGGCGCCGCCAACTACGGCGGCACCGGTCACGGCTGGACCGACCAGCACGGCGCCTGGTACGGCGGGCTGATGAACGGCTGGTACTTCGCCAAGGGCGGCCCGACCACGCTGGGTTATCTGGACCGTCGCGACCTGCCGTTCCACCACGCCCTCGCCGACGCCTACACGGTCGGCGACGCGTACCACTGCTCCGTGCTCAGCGCGACCGGGCCGAACCGCACCTACCTGTGGGGCGGAACGATCAACGCGAACAAGAAGCACGGCAGCTTCACCGCCAACGACGGCGGCGACGAGCGCGGCAAGTTCCTGCCCTGGGAGTCCTACGCCGAGACGCTCCAGGCGGCGGGCGTCGACTGGCGGGTCTACCAGTGCGCCGACGACTACGGCGACAACGGCCTGGAGTACTTCAACACCTTCGCCAAGCTCGACCCCACCCAGGGCGGGACGGCCGCTCCGGGCGACGTCTACTACGACAACGGCGTGAAGAACGTCCCCGAGCCGGTCACCGGGCTGTCGGGCAACGCCGACAACCTCAACGCCGCGATCCGCGCCGACGTGCTCAACGGCACGCTGCCGCAGGTGAGCTGGGTCGTGAACAACCAGTTCTTCTCCGAGCACCCGGTCACGGCCCCGAGCAACGGCGCGTACTTCCTCCGCGGCCTCCTGGAGGCCCTCAACGCCGACCCGGACGTGTTCAACTCGACGCTGGTGATCATCAACTACGACGAGAACGACGGCCAGTTCGACCACGTCCCGCCGCCCATGCCGGCGCCGGGCGAGGAGGACGAGTTCGTCTCCGGCACCATGGGTCAGTACGGTGTCGTCGCTCCTCTCCCGGTCGGGCTCGGCTTCCGCGTACCGCTCATCCTCGTCTCGCCCTGGACGCGCGGCGGCTGGGTGACCTCGGAGGTCTCCGACCACACCTCGGTCATCCAGTTCATCGAGAAGTGGACGACCGCGAACGGCACGCCGGCCATCTCGCCCAACATCAGCGACTGGCGGCGCAAGGTCTGCGGCGACCTGACGGGCGCCTTCGACTTCACCAAGCCGGTCTACGGCCTGCCTCACCTTCCGGACACCGGGGAGCTCATCCCGGAGGTCCGGTACACCCCGCTGCCGGGTGACAACACGATGCCGACCCAGGAGGCGGGGACCAAGCGGGCCCGCCCGCTGCCGTACCAGCCGAACGCCAACCTGACCAGGTTCACCGGCGGGCCGTCCGGCGTCGTGGCGAACCTGACGTTCAGCAACGTGGCCCCGTTCGTGACCAAGGCGAGCCACTTCGCCGTGTACAACAACCGGGCCGGGTCCCCGGCCCTGGCGCAGTACCCGGCCACGTTCCCGGGCCAGTACACCGTCGCGGCCCGGGCGACGGCGTCCGGAACCGGCGCCGTGGGCGTCTCCGCCGGCGACACCGCGTACGACCTCACCGTCACCGGGCCGAACCGGTTCCTGCGCCGGTTCGTCGGTGACCTCGCCACCGCCGGCAAGGACCTCGTCGTCGAGGCGACCTACTACGAGGGCAGGGCGACCGGGGAACCGAAGCTGAAGCTGTCGCTGCGCAACCGCGGGAACTCGCGCGTGAGGTTCACGATCACGCACAACAACTACATCTCGGGCAGGCCGCAGACCGTGAAGGTCGGCGCGCACGGCGAGGAGTCGTGGGCGGTGAGCCCGCTGAAGGTCAGTGACGGCTGGTACGACGTGACCGTCACGGCCGACTGCGACGAAGCCTGGTCGCAGCGGTTCACCGGCCACCTCGAGACCGGAGAGGCCAGCATCACCGGCTGATCCGTCACCGCACCGAGGGCTCGGCCCTGCCCGCCATGCCCGGACCACGAGCACCTCGCGGGCAGGGCCGGGCCCCATGGGTGTCACAAACTCGGCGACCTTACGCGACCTGCTGGTATTCGCCGATCAGCGGTCCAAGGTGGTCACGGCGCGACACCTGCCCGCCGAAGTGCGAACTCCTTGGGTGCCAGATCATGGAGATCTGGCACCCAAGGAGTTCCTCGAGGCGGTGAAGGCCTACTCGGCCGAGTTCGGCCGGTGTCAGTCGCCGGGCAGCCACTGCGCCGTGGGCCACGCCTCCCGGTGCCACGCGCTGTCCCAGAACATCCACTCGTACTCTGTGGCCTGGACGAACGCCTCGGTCATGGCCGCGCGGGTCGCGTCGTCCGCCGCGGCCGCCAGCCGGTCGGCGATCTCTTTGGCCTGCTCGACCGACTTGGCGAAGTCCGGATCGGCATAGGTGGAGATCCATGCCCGGTAGGGGTGGTCGGTGACGTCGCCGGTCTGCTTCAGAAGCGCCGCACCCACATCCTGGTAGACCCAGAAACACGGCAGAACGGCGGCCACGAGCACCGGGTACGGCGCGGCGAGCGCGGTGGCCTGCAGAAAGGAGGAGTAGCCGAGGCAGGTGGGCGAGGTCCGGATGCCGGAGAGATCGGCGGCGGTCAGGCCGTACTCCTCGATGTAGCCCTCGTGCAGGGTCCGCTCGGCGTCCAGCGCGGCGTGCGCGCTGCGCGACCAGAACGCGGCCTCCTGGGAATCGCCGGCCCGCACCGAGGCGGTGGCGAGCGCCTTGGAGAACGCCTCGAGGTATCTGGCGTCCTGCACGATGTAGAAGGCGAACCGCCGGCGGTCGAGTGTGCCCTCGCCGAGTGCGGTATTGAAGGGGTGCTGATGGATGGCTTGCAGCAGTGTGGCGGAACGTGCCCAGACGTCGTCGCAGAACATGACGTCCCTTCGCTAGTTCGAACTAGATCAGGTTCGACGGGTGTGCTCTCAGCCCCGGACATTCCGGGGCACCCCGCGTCGCGAACAAGGGTAACAGCCCGCTCATCCGCCGGACGCTGCCCCGTGAGGAACCCGCGGCCGGCGCTCCCTAGCGGAGGCGCAGTCCTGTGATGAGGAGCCCGACCATGCGACGCGCGTCGTAGCGGGGGTTGCTGCCCGCGCCGATGCAGAGATTGCCGACGCCGCGCAGCAGTTGGTAGGCCTCCATGCCGGGGGAGATCTCGCCCGCCGCGGCGGCGGCGTCGAGCAGTTGGTCGCACACGGGGACGAGGCGGTCGAGGAAATAGGCGTGCAGAGTCTCGAAGGCGGCATCGTCGGACTGCAACGCCTCGGCGAGGCCGTGCTTGGTGACCAGGAAGTCGACGAAGAGGTCGATCCACAGCGCCAGGGCGGTGTGCGGTGTGCTGCTGCTCGCCAGCAGTGCCGGACCGGCCTCGGCGCATGCCTCGACCTGGTGCCGGTAGACGGCGACGATGAGATCGGCTCGCGTCGGGAAGTGGCGGTAGATCGTGCCCACGCCCACGCCGGCCTTGGCGGCGATGTCGCGTACGGGCACGTCGACGCCGGAAGTGATGAAAGCCGCGGCGGCCACGCCCAGCAGCGTCTCCTCGTTACGCCGGGCGTCGGCCCGCTTCCGCGGGGCTGATGCCCCTGATCCACCGTCGATGTCGGCCACTGCGCGTCACTCCACTTGGCAAACGGAACAGCGTTCCGTATATTTATTAGCGGAACACGGTTCCGCTTGTCGTTTAGCGGAACAACGATCCGTTTGTTCAGGATGTCAGAGCAAGTGGGCCGGAACCAAGCCACGCACCTAACACCTCTCAGGGGGAACAGCCATGCAGTACCGCACCTTGGGCCGCACCGGTGTGCAGGTCAGCACACTCGTGCTCGGCGCGATGAACTTCGGCGGTCTGGGACACACCACCCAGGACGAGGTCACCGCCATGGTCGACGCCGCCCTGGAGGGGGGAATCAACCTCATCGACACCGCCGACATGTACAGCCAGGGCGAGTCGGAGGAGATGGTCGGCAAGGCCATCGCCGGCCGCCGCGACGACATCGTGCTGGCCACGAAGGCGAGCATGCCGATGGGCGACGGGCGCAACCATCAGGGCGCCTCGCGCCGCTGGTTGGTCACCGCGTTGGACAACAGCCTGCGCCGTCTGGGCGTCGACCATGTCGATCTCTACCAGATCCACCGGTGGGATCCGAGCACCGGCGACGAGGAGACGCTGTCGGCCCTGACCGACCTGCGGCGCGCGGGAAAGATCCGCTACTTCGGCTCCTCGACGTTCCCCGCGTACCGCATCGTGCAGGCCGAGTGGGCCGCCCGGGAACACCACCTGAGCCGGTACGTCACCGAACAGCCCAGCTACTCGATCCTGCAGCGCGGGATCGAGACCCACGTCCTGCCCGTGACCGAGCAGTACGGACTCGGCGTGCTGGCGTGGAGCCCGCTGGCCTCGGGCTGGCTGTCGGGCGCGGTCCGCGAGGGCCGGGCGATCACCACCAGCCGCTCGACGCTCATGCCGCAGCGCTTCGACACCGCCATCCCCTCCAACCGGGCCAGGCTCGACGCCGTCGAGCGGCTGGCGAAGGTCGCCGACGAGGCCGGTCTGACGATGATCCAGCTCGCGCTCGGCTTCGTCACCGCGCACCCCGCCGTGACCAGCGCGATCATCGGTCCCCGCACCATGGACCACCTGCATTCGCAGCTCGCCGCCGCGGACACCGTGCTCTCCGCCGACGTGCTCGACGAGATCGACACGATCGTCGCGCCGGGCGTCGACCTCGCCGCACACGAGAAGTTCGACACGCCGCCCGCCCTGCTTGACGCGGCGCGGCGACGTCGCTGATCGCTCATCACGTCGGTCACCAGGCGGCAAGTAGCCTGCGCACCCCCCGCCGCCTGACACGTCTGCCGCCTGACGCGTCGCAAGGGCAGGCGGGCAGTGACTTGCGCGCCCCTGCCGCCTGGCGTGTCGCAAGGGAAGGTCTTCAAAGGCTCGAGCCCCTGCCTGCTTCCGAACCGGAGCATGTCCCACCCATGTTGAAAGGACCGACCGCCCATGCCGCAAACACCCCGGCCTCGTTTCGGGATCATGACCGCCCCATCGCAGGTCGACTACCGCGACATCCTGCGGGTCTGGCGCGAGGCGGACACCATCCCGGAGATCGAGCACGCGTGGCTGTTCGATCACCTCATGCCGATCGGCGGCGACCCGAGCGGACCGACCCACGAAGGCTGGACGCTGCTCTCGGCCCTCGCGGCACAGACCCAGCGACTGCGTCTCGGTCTGCTCGTGACCAGCAACCGCTTCCGGCCGCCCGCGATGCTGGCCAAGATCGCCGCGACCGTCGACATCGTCTCCGGTGGACGGCTCGACTTCGGCATCGGCGCGGGCTCACGACCCGGCCACCCTCTGGCCCGGCGCGAGTATGAGGCACACGGCCTGCCCTTCCACGACTCCGCCCACGCCGTGGGGAGCCTCGCCGAGGCGTGCACGATCATCCGGCGGCTGTGGACCGAGACCGAACCGTTCGATTTCAATGGCACCTACGTCCAGCTCACCGGAGCGTTCTGCAATCCCAAACCCGTCCAGCGCCCCCACCCGCCGATCCTCATCGGCGGACGCTCGGCCCCCGTGCTCCGCGTGGTCGCCGAGCACGCCGACCTGTGGAACATCCCCGGCGGCGACATCGACGACGCCATCGGCCGCAGCGCACTGCTGGACCGCTACTGCACCGAGATCGGCCGCGACCCCGCCTCGATCACCCGCTCGATCCACCTGCCGGTCTCCTACGACCAGCCCGGCATCACCCGGGACGCGATCGGCGAGGCGACCGCCACCGGTTTCCGGCACATCGTCCTCGGGCTGTCAGCTCCCTACCCCGCCGACGTCGCCCGATGGGTCACCGACAAGCTCATCACCACGTCGGTCTAGAGCTCCACCCGTAGAGGGAATCTCCGCATCGCGTCTTCGTGGTCGTCGCAGGGAGATGGAGAGATCGACACACGCTCATCGGCATGTCCGGCTGATTCCATGGGGCGTCTACCTGTCGGGGGCAGCCGAGTGTCCTAGGTGAGCCAGACGACCTCGGACTCCGTACGGCCATGCGCCGCTGGGGCTTCAACACCAAGCAGCGGGACGAGTGTCCGTGGCGCGGCCGGTCACGTGTTGCGTGACCGTTCCAGGACCTGGTTGACGATCTCGAGTGCGTGATCGACGTCTTCGGCGATTTCCATCAGGTCGACGAACGCGTGCTCTACGGGGGTGTGCTGTTCCGCCCCGGTGATGGCGTCGACAACCTGATCGACGGTGCCCTCCGCCGTCGGGTAGACGCGAAGGATGAGATCGAGCTGGGAGGGGTCCCGGCCTTGCTCCGTCGCCATGTTCCTGAGCCGGTCGACGGGGTCGTTGACGGCGGCGGGGGAGAACTCCCATGCCGCGGAGCCCGGCCGCACGACCGGCAGCCAGCCATCGGCCCGCCGGGCGGCCCGGCGCATCGCTGCCGGGGAGTATCCCCCCAGGTAGATCGGCGGACGGGGGTGCTGGGCGGGCTTGAGATCGGTATAGGTCGCCGGGATGGTCCAGTATGCGCCGTGGTACTCGACGGGATTGTCCGACCAGTAGGCCTCCAGAGCATCGAGGCATTCATCCAGGCGCGCCCCTCGCTGCGCCATGGGGACGCCGACGGCAAGGTATTCCTCCGGTGACCATCCCACCCCCAGGCCCGGGATGAGCCGTCCGCCGCTGACCAGGTCGATACTGGTCAGCGAGCGGGCCAGCACGGCCGGGGGATACCAGGGGGCGTTGAGGACATTCGTGCCGATCTGGACATGTTCGGTGGAGACAGCCGCGATCGACAGGAGAACAAAAGGATCCAGGCGCGCGTGGAAAGCGCGGGGGATGGTGCCGTCGCTTCCGTAGCCCACGGTCGGGTTCACCGGAGCCAGCAGCCGGTCACCCACCCACAGGCTGTCCGCGCCCAGTTGCTCGGCCTGCCGGGCGAAGCGCGTGACCTCTCGCGGGTAGTGTGCCAGAGCTCCCAGCTGCGGAAGCGTGAATCCGATACGCACGATGCTCTCCATTTCGTCCAGATAGTTCAGGGCGCTGCGGACATCAAGAACAAGCATGTTCTCGGTGCCGCGGGCGGCAGATCCTCGGGTCCGGCAGATCCGGGATGGTGCCCCTCGCCCGAGGACAACGATGAGCACGCCGACCCGAGCTGCATGGCCTGGCTTGGGTGGCCCCTGAGAGGATGCGAACTCCCTAAGTTCACCTCTGAGAGGGTTTGAGCGGGGCGCTGCGGTGAGGCGTAGGTGTGCCGTGGACGCGTTCGGAATGGGCGGCAAAATCCCGGGGTCCCTGTTCCTCAAGCATCGTCCGCACCTCGGACGGCAACGAGGACAGGGTGTTCTCAATCACCTCGGGATTTGCTTCGTACAAGGTCATGCCGAAGACCAGAGGCATTTTCCCCGGCGGCAGCGCGGCCCCGGTGGAACCGGCCATGGCATGCCACTCGGTAGCGGTGACATATTTCTCCGCCAACGGCAGGATGTGCTGTTCTTCCAGGCCCATGTGCTCATAAAGCACTCCGTACAAGCCGTCCAGAACGTCGGCCAGCAGCTTGCCCCGCTCCGCGGCCGCATCCTGACGCCACTCGCCCAGCGCCGCGACGGACTGCACGGTGAGTTGTTCGATGCGCTCGTGGTGGCCTTCCATCATCTGGACGACAGGGCCGACCTCTTCGCTGCCGCGGTCCAGGAGCTTGGGCCACAGGTGAATGTCCTCGGCACGGTGATGCGCCTCCAGCACAGCCGTCAGGAAACCGATGTGCTCGGCGAGCAGGTGCGCGCGTTCGGTGTCTCCCGCTGCGACGTCGCGCACGAGCGCCGGCAGTGCGGCGAACTCGCGCCGGAACATGGCGTGCACCATGTACATGTCTCGGGTGTCGGCAGGCGTTTCAGGGCTCGTCACTGCATGCTCCTTACAAAATGGTCCTCGCCGGTCCGCGCGTCCCGACCACCCCGGAGCCTCCCCTGAGAGGAAGCACCCTGGAGCGACCGGCCCGGTGACCGGCCGGTCTCGCCGGCGGGTGGACACGTCATCGCGGTTCCGTCTGTGTCGTGGTGCGCGGTCCTCTCACCGTTGCCGCCTGGTGAGATGAGGCCCGCGGAACCATCGTCGGCCGTCACCCGACGGCTGCGAAAGGTCCGAGAGTCGCCACAGCGCTGGTGGACGCCGTTCTCCTACCCATGGCTGTCGTAGGAGTGACACGGCCACCCTCTCTCCTCGATGACGGCCTAGGTTGACGAGATGCACACGAGAAACCATCTTGGGGAGTTCCTTTACGCGCGGCGCACCAGGACGACCCTCGAACAGGTGGAACTCACGTGCGACGGTCGCCGTCGGACATCGGGACTGCGCCGTGAGGAGGTGGCCATGCTGTCCGGCGTCAGCCCGGGGTACTACGCCAGGCTGGAGCAGGGGAGGGAGCGCCAGCCGTCGATTCAGGTGCTCGCGGCGCTGGCACGGGTCTTCCAGCTCGACGCCGTGGCCACCGAGCATCTTTACGATCTCGTCAGCCCCCGCCGGCGCCCGCGCGAAGGACGGTTCGGCGACCAGGTGCCCGCGAAAGTGGTGCGGCTGATCGAGAGATGGGATCGCGCGGTGGCTTTTGTGGTGAACGAGCGGCAGGACATTCTGGCGAAGAACCGGGTGGCCACCGCCCTCCTCGACGGATTGACGTACAACGACAACGTGATGCGGCTGCTCTTTCTCGATCCCACCGCAGAAGAGCTCTGCCGGGAATGGGATAAGGAAGCCCAGCTCAACGTGGCCCACTTCCGGGCCGCCGTCGGCAACGACCGCGACGAGCCCTTCATCGGGGAGCTCATCAACGAGCTGTCGGCGGAGAGTATGGAGTTCCGCCGGATATGGGCTCGCCACGATGTGGGGGAGCCGAGGCAGACCCCCATACGGTTGCGTCACTCCGGCGTCGGCGACCTGACCCTGTGGCATGAGACGTTGCACTTCGAGAGCGTGCCCGGCCTGAGCATCTTCGTCGCGGAGCCCGAGCCGGGCAGCCTGTCCGAGGGCGCGCTGGCGTCACTGGTGAGGACGGGTCAGGCAGGCTGACACAGCCGGTCGCACCGCCGTTGTCGGTGGCCGCCTGGTATCCGACGCTTACGCACCGACCGCAGCAGAAGCAGACATCGGTCGCCCGTGACGATCGTTGTACTGCATCTGAGCGGCGGTGCGACCAGAGAGCGGCGGATGGCGTAGGTGCGCCGTGGCGTGCGTATGGCGGAACGGAGCAGGCACAATACCTGGATGAATCGCCCAGAAACGCCCCCAGCTCCCGAACTGATTATCCGTCCGGCAGAGCCGGGTGATGTCGACGTGCTGCACCGGTTCATCGTCGAACTCGCGGAAGTGGAAGAGCATCCCGAGCCGGTCACCGCCCGGCCACGAGATGTGGCAGAGGCACTGTTCGGTCCGCACCCGCTGGCGGAAGCCCTGTTGGCGACGATCGACGGGCAGCCGGTCGCGTTCGCCCTTTTCTACTCCACCTACAGCACCGTGCGCGGCCGGGCAGGCATCCATCTCGAAGACCTGTACGTCCGTCCTGAGCACCGGGGGAGCGGACTGGGGCAGGCACTGCTCGCTCACCTTGCCGAACTGGCGGTGCGGCGGGGCTGTGCCCGCTTTGAGTGGTGGGTGCTGCGCACCAATGAGCCGGCCCTGCGCTTCTACGGTCGCCTGCACGCTCGCGAGCTCGACGAGATAGCGATCCTGAGACTTGACGGAGAAGCCCTGCACAGCCTGGCAGCGAACAGAGGCCACCAGCCGGCGGGAAGATGACGCAGCCCCCGTGGCCCTGCCGCACCGGGACCGGCCCCCAGCCCAGGACGCATGTGTCGGCAGGCGCAGGGCCGGGCGGCGGGTTGCGTCCACGGAGGTGGTGTAAGAGTTCGGCCAGGCCACAGATGTGTCGCCGGACATGACGGACGGCTGTCCGACGGCGGTTTACTCCGAGACGGCGACGTAGCGCCCGCTCAGACGCTCCTGAGGTTCGGAGAGGTCGATCTCAACGTTGGGCAGGGCGTGCCGGATGCGTATGGCCATGGGCGCGGTGAGGAAGTGGTGGTGCAGGTCGAGGTGGCGCAGGTGGGTGAGGGGCCGGCCGCTCAGCAGGGCCTCGGCTCCGATGTCGCTCAGCTCGCCCATGGCCATGCTGAGCGCCTCCAGCCGGGCGACGACCGGTGCCGCGGCGACGGCGGCGGCCACCTCGTCCTGAATCTCGCTGTCGCGCAGGCCGAGCCGGCGCAGCGAGGGCAGGCCCGTCCCCGACAGGACGCCTTCGAGGTCGTTCACCGTGGCGTCGCCGCCGTACTCGGCGACGCCGAGCCACAGCTCCAGATGTTCCAGCGCGGGCAGGTCGCACCGCCCGAGCGCGCGCACGACGTCGCCGGGCAGCCCACCGGTCTCGAACCGCAGGACCTTGAGGGACCCGTGCCTGATGGGACGGAGTCGCAGGCCTTCGCTGCCGCGCACGTCCAGCCGCTCCAGGTGGGGGAACGCCTCCAGGACCGGGGTGATGTCCCCCTGCTGGATCCAGGAGATCTGATAGTCGGGCTCGATGAAGCCGAGGAACAGCGAGCGCAGCCGGGGCAGCCGGTGGGCGTTGGCGGCGAGCACGGCGGGAGCGTCGCGCGCACTGATCCCGGCGACCACGATGGCCTGGATCCCGGAACCGTCGACGGTGGCGAGCAGTTTCTCCAGCCCCGCGGTGAACCCGGGGCCGTCGGCCTCCTCGTACAGCTCGCTGCCGTGCAGGGGCCAGGCGAAGTGTGAGGGGTCGGGATCGCCGTGGCCGTTGAGCATACGAAAATCGGCGACGGGCAGCCCGGCGTAGGTTTCACGGTGGCCGCCCATCCTGTCCCAGCGGTAGACCCCGTCCTCATGGAAGAACGTCTCGCCGGGGTCGCGCGGGTCGGCCGCTCTCATCCCGGGGTAGAGCGCGTCGAGATATCTGTCGTACTCGTTGTCGTCGACATACATCTCGTTGCCATCGATGAACATGCGGCGTCCTCGGTCGGGGGGCGGGCTTATGTATTACCAGGTGCGGGCGACGGTTCCGGAAGTGATCACCCGCATTCGACTCGTACACCACTTCCGTGGGCACAACCCTCGGGGCATCGCCCGGTGGCCGTTCCGCGTCGAGGACCACCCGTCACCTGGTTGAAAACGAAGCTGAGAACTTCCAGCGGGATGACCGATGCCGGGCTTGATCTCTGACTGCGGCGGGGCGCCGAGGGGTGGTGCCGCGGCTGGAGCCTTGGGCGTGGGCCGACGACTCCTCTCTCCCCGTCGCCCACCGGGGTGGCACACCGGCAACCTCCGCCGCCGATGACGTCGGCGAGCAGGCCGCGGACCTGCCGGCGCCTGGACAGCACACCGTTCACCAATGGTCTAATATCAGCCCAAAACGGGACCATAGACGAGCGAATGGAGCCCCATGTTCGACGATCTCGACCTCGAAGCCCTGCGTCGGCGTCCGGGTGTGAAGTGGGCACAAGCCGGGCCGGGTGTACTGCCCGCCTGGATCGCCGACATGGACTTCCCCGTGCCGCCCCCGGTGCGCGAAGCGCTGGCGCACGCCATCGAGGTCGATCTGGGCTACCCCGCCTGGGACGACCAGCCAGGGGCGAACCCGCTCAACGAGGCCTTCGCCGAACGGATGAAGCGGCTCCATGACTGGTCTCCGGACCCGTCGCACATCCATCACTTCACGGAGCTGATCCAGGCCCTGCAGGTCCTGCTGCACATCACGACCCAGCCCGGCGACGCCGTGGCCATGCACCTGCCCGCCTACCCGCCGTTCATCAAGACGCTGACGGACATGAATCGCCGGCTCGTCCCCATCCCCATGGTCGACGACGGCCAGGGCTGGCGCTTCGACGCCGACCGGCTGGCCGAGGATGTCGCGCGGCACGGGTGCCGGGCAATCATCCTGGTCAACCCGCACAATCCCACCGGCCGGGCGTTCGACCGCGACGAGCTCACCAGGATCGCGGAGATCGCCGACCGGCACGACCTGCTCGTCATCTCCGACGAGATCCACTCCGACCTCGTACACGACCCGCACCGCCACATCCCGTTCGCCACGCTGGGGCCGGAGGCCGCCGCCCGCACGGTGACGCTGACCTCGGCGAGCAAGGCGTTCAACCTTGCCGGGCTGCGCTGCTCCGTCGCGCACGTCGGCGACGCCCGCGTCCGCCGGGCGCTGGCCGCCCAGCCGCCGCTGATGTTCGGCGAGGTGAGCTCCCTGGGCGTGCTGGCCACGGTGGCCGCCTGGAAGGACGGCGACGGCTACCTCGCCGAGGTGCGCGCCACCCTCGCCAGAAACCGCGAACTGATCGCCGCATCACTGCCCGCCGGGGTGCGTCACCACCTGCCCGAGGCGACTTACCTGGCCTGGCTCGACTGCCGCGGCCTGGGTCTCGGCACCGACCCGGCGGCGTTCTTCCTGGAACGGGCGGGCGTCATGCTCAGCGGCGGCCCCGGCTTCGGCCTGGGTTCGGACGGCTTCGCAAGGCTCAACTTCGCCACCTCCGAGCCGATCCTCGCGGAGATTCTGCGCCGCATGCGCGATGCCGTCGAACAGGCGTCCGGCGGATAACCCGCTCAGAACTCGACCGGGTGTCCCAGTTATCTTGAGCGACTCTTAGTCTCGCTCGAGATCCTCGCGCTTCAGCAGCGCAAGGAGTCGGATCCCATCCGCGGCCAAGGCCTCGGCACCGCCTTCCTGCCGATCGATGACGCACAACGCGTGGTCGATCTGAGCCCCTAGATCACGCAACTGACCAGTGGAGATCGCGATCTGCCCACCCGAGGTCACCACGTCCTCAACGACCAGGACGCGCCGTCCCTTGACGTCGGCACCCTCGGCCAGTCGAGCAGTGCCATAGGACTTCGCTGTCTTGCGCACGAACGCGCATGGCAAGCCGGTGCGTCGCCCCAGCGCCGTGACCACCGCGATGCCGCCCATCTCCAGGCCGGCCAACACCTCGGTCCCCTCGGGAACCAGTGACACCATCCCCGACGCCAACTCATCCAGAAGGGCCGGATCGGCCTCGAACTGGTACTTGTCGAAGTATTCCTCGGCCACTCGTCCCGAACGCAACACGAACCGGCCACTCAACCGGCTACGGTCACGAACCCGACGGGCGAGATCCACATCAGTCACAACACGAGCATGGCAGACCGCCTGAACGGACCTCTCCACGGTCCACCAGCGCGGCAGTCGCGGTTGCCTACGTGACTGACATGCCTGACGGACCTTCAAGCGACTGACCAGCCGGTTCGCTTGACAACCCCAGATAGCGATCGCAGTGATCTCTTTGGAGCGGTGCCTCCGGGGGCTCTGACGAACTCTCCGCGTTTTCAGTCCTCACCAATCGAACTGGAGCATGTTCGCGATGAAAGTCCTTCAGTCTGGCTGAACTCACGGCCGACGTGTCGTTAAGAGTCGTGTCATCAGGTACACGCGATTGCATTAGCCCAGGTCAGCGAACTGGATAAATGGAACAAAATAAGCGCCTTGGCGAGGGAGCCCGGACCAACTGCGAGGGCTGCCACCAGGGTCAACACGATCGCGTGTACTTGATGACACGACTCTTAACAACACCCCAACGTGCGCGACGCCTGACCGTCACCGTGTTGTCGGCCCCGGCCGGGGGAGATCGGCTTTCGGCCGGACAATTCCGCTTTCCGCCTCCAGCCTCCACAATGCCGGTGAGGGCGGCTCGGGCCCCCGAGGAGGTGTCGGCATGAGGCAGCCGGACGAGGGCGAACTACGGGCGAGGTCCCTCGCCAACGAAGCTCAAGTTCGATCATGGATCGCGGACTGGAACTGCCCTGAGATCGTCTGGGCGGAGTTTCCCGAAGAGCCGGTTTCTACCGCGTTCCTGGAGCAGGACAGTGAGTGGTGGTGGAACACCAGTCGCATCCCATGGATGAGAAATCAGATCTGGCCCCTCAGTGCGGATCCCTCGGGGGAATCGAGGCCCAGTGTGCGAGCGGCCTGGCGGTTCGACAGCGACTACATGTTCCAGGAGCTCTCGATCCATGTCGAATCCATCCTCGACCCGGAGTATCTGGCCGAGATGCTCGCTCTGGGAGTGCATGCGGCGGCCCTGAAGGGCTGGCAGGAGGAGGACGCGCACAGCCTGTACCGCCACCTTTACGACGCCCTCAACCATCGCCCACTGTCCAATTCCGTGCTGATCAAGGGGCGATTAGGGTTCGTCCTCTTCGAATTCATGCGCATGCCGTTCTTCAAAGAGGTCCGGATCATGTTGAGGCTCACGCTGACCTCCACCGCCACCGACGGCACACCACTGAACGAGCACGGCGGGACGCCGTTCGACTCCTGAGGCCATGTGCCGCGACGAGTGGCACGCACAGCTCTGAGGGGGCCCTGGCGCAGCAATGCACCGGGGCTACCGGTGAGGAGGACGCCTACCCACGCCGACCTCGAAGACGCCGTGAGCCATCTCCCCACCGATCAGTAGAGCCACCGCTGACCTGGGCGAACTCAATCGCGTGTACCTGGCTGCACGAGTCCTACCGACACCCCGAGTGGAGGGATCTGTACTGCTGCTCCTCAACTTCGGGCTCGCATTCCCGTGACACAGCGACATTCCGTGCGTACCGTCCGAACATGCCCCCGTCGAAGGCCCGGCAGACGACGCACCCCCGCCGGACGCCCCTATCCCGTCACGACCTTCTGACGTTCCCCGACGCACGACCCGGACCTTCCGCAACCTCCGCCGCCCTGTCCGGGCAGAGCCGCCTTCGCCACCTCCAGCTGTCGACGAGACGTCAGCAGAACCACCACGGTCGAAACGAAGGTGGTTCACCCGGAGGCCTCGCGTCACGCCGTCTTCGCAAACCGAACTCGATGAGCTGCCCGTCAATGATCGCCAGGAGCCACACAATGCTCACCGCCAGCGACCCTGGCAAATGATCACATCGATGGGCTTGGCTCCCAGCTACTTCAAGATTGGCGGCACGGACTCGTCTGGAGGGGCCGTCACGACACCATGTCAGCGAGGCTGCCCAGCCGAGTCAAGGCGTGCTCGGAGGGGCTGCCAGGATCGGCATGCAGGATGACCAATTGCTGGCCAGGGGCGCCGGCGACGCTAAGCACCTCACAGGTAAGGGTCAGGTCACCAACCTCATGGTGGCAAAGGGAATTGGCCTCTTGGGTTGCCCAAAATATGTCGTGGCGGGCCCACATCCGGCGGAAGTCCGCGCTTTTGCACGAGAGTTCATCGACCAGCTCGGTCAGGTCCGGGTCGTCGAGGTCCGCTCCCACGGCGGCGCGCAGATTAGCTATCCGGAAGCGGGCATGCTGTTCCCAGCATCGGTAGAACTTTCGCGCGGCGGGGTTCAGGAAGGCCACCCGGAGCATGTTGTCCATGTCTCCCAGGCCACTGTGGAGGGCGGTGCTCAGCGGGTTCATGGCCAATACGTCCATCCAGCGATTGACCACCACCGCCGGGGTGTGCGACCAGCGGTACATCAGCCGGAGCAGGTCCGGATTGACCTGCTCGGTCCGGCGGGTCGTTCCGTGCTGCTGCCGCGACCTGGGGCGGGTGAGTTCATACAGGTGCGCCGCGGCGTCGGGGCCGAGATCCAACGCCCGCGCCAGGGCATCGAGCACCTGCCCAGACGGATGGCATTCGCGCCCCTGTTCCAGGCGGACGTAGTAGTCGGTGCTGACCCCGGCCAGCATCGCCACCTCTTCCCGGCGTAACCCCGGGGTCCTGCGGGAGCCAGCGTCTAGCAGCCCCACCTGTGCGGGGGCGGTGACCTCACGCCGAGCGCGCAGGAACTCACCGAGGAGCTTGTCACCGCCCATTTCATCACCATATGTCGGAACCTTGCCGACAAGGGTGGGAGTATCACCCCCACCCTTGACCAGGGGTCCGGGCCAGTTCGGTGGGCTGCGGGCAGGGACATGCTGTCCCTGGCCTGACCATGTTGGTGCTGGCCAGACGGCACCCAGGTCACTCTCGACATCGAGGCCGCACTCGACCGGATCGTGGCCACCGTGAAGCGGCTCCAAGCCAGGCAGAAGGCCCCCGATGAGTGAGCGGGAAAAGCTGGCGCTCTCTCTCGTCCGCCGCTGGAACCTGACCCGGGAAGACCTGGACCTCGCAGCCGACGCGCTCGGCGTGCCCCGGGTGACTGATGAGGAATGGGCCAGGATCCCCAGCACTTCATGAGCTAGCTCGGCGGCACGCGGGCCCCCATCTCGTGTCGCCGAGTCTGATCTTCCGCCCGGGCGCACGCACCCCGCATTACCGGGGGTCCGGGCGGAAATGGTGGCCCCGCTTCCCTTGGAGGGTGGAGCGGGGCCACCGTCATCTCATCGGACCCTCACGCGAACACGTAAGGGTGTCACTAAAGTCGCGAAACTCAGCCGAGTAGTAGCCGTGGACATGCGCTGACGCCCTCATCCCTCGATCGGGTGGGGGCGCTGCCATGTCCTGGTATGCCAACAGAACGACGCTCAACGGCAAACCTGTACCGTTGGCCAGCTATCTCACATGCGCCCCACTTCTCACACGCTGAAGGATCCACCAGTGCGCGTTCTCCCCCTGGCTCTGTCCGCTGCCGCAGTCGCGGCCTCGGTGCTTGTTCCCGTGGTGCCGGCGCACGCCGCCGCGCTCCCCGCGATTCAGCTCGTGAAGATCTACTACAACTCGCCCGGGTCGCCGGACAACGGCGCGAACATCAGCCTGAACGGCGAGTACGCGCAGATCAAGAACACCACCCGGAAGGCCGTCAACCTCAAGGGCTGGACCCTCCGCGACAAGACGAGGGCGGCGGATCACATCTACACGTTCGGGACGTTCACCCTCGGCGCGGGAAAGACCGTCACCATACGGACCGGCAAGGGCACGAACACCACCACCAACCTCTACTGGGGCAGGGGCGGCCAGGGAACCTTCAACTACATCTGGAACCAGGCGTCGGACGCAGCGTACGTGAGGAACGCGTCCGGCAAGCTGATCGACTCCTGCTCGTACAACAGCTCCCGGGCCGCATCCAAGAGCTGCTTGTAGCCGTACGACGCAACGCTGCCCCTGCCCTTACCGGGTGGGGGCGTCGTCATGTCCAGGTGCGGTCAGCTGCTCCCGGCCTCGGTCGTATCCGTAGGGAATCACTGAACGCGGTGTCACGCTGGTTCGATGACCACAGACCCCCAGCCTGTGAAGCGGAAAGGCGGGCATTGCTATGTGCTCGCGTAACCCAACCCGCTGGGCATGATTGGACAACCAGGGCATATCCAGCTGCGTCTCCTCTCGCCCGTATCCCTTGCCCCTGGAGTCACACCATGCGCTCTCTTCGCATCTTCGCCGCCCTCGCGGCACTGGCATCGGCCGTACTCCTCGCCCCGCCAGCCCATGCTGCGGTCACCCCCGTGTCGGCCGTAACCACCTACAGGGGCGAGGGTGATGATCTGGTTCGCATCCGGGCCACCACCAAACCGGGCATCGTGAAGATCACCCACAACGGGGAGGGGCACTTCGCAGTCTGGGCTCTCACCCCATCAGGCAAAGAAGACGACCTTCTGGCCAACCAGATCGGCGCTTACAAAGGCACCAAGGCGTTCAACACCAGCACCTCGAACAAGACCGGCGCATTCAGCATCAAAGCCGACGGCGCCTGGACCCTGCAGGTCCTCCCTCTGAGCAAAACCCGCTCGTGGTCGATCACCAGCCGAGGAACAGGCGACGACGCGCTCCGGTTGAGCAGCACCAGCCGCGGCCTGCACCGGATGAAGATCCGCCACACCGGCGAAGGCCACTTCGCAGTGTGGACGCTGGACGCGAACGGCAGGCTCAACAACTTGGCGGTGAACAAGGTCGGCTCATACAGCGGAACCGTCTTGCTGCCCCCGGGCACCCGGTACGCGACGGTCAAGGCCGACGGGGCGTGGTCGATCGTCCGCAGCTAGGCCGGGCAGGGCGGCCCCGCCTCTCTGAGAGGCGGGGCTTCGTTGTTTCTACCTGAGGCGTTCCAGGTAGGACAGTTCCTCGAAGCGCCCAAGACAACCTACGAGGTAGACCGGCGCGGCGTCGTCAATCACGCTCAAGCGCGGGTGCTGCTGGATGCGATGGGAAAGCAGGCACGTAGCGGCCCGCGGCTCGTGGCGTTCTTCGCAGTGATGTACTACGCCGGGCTACCTCCCGAAGAAGTAGTCGATCTGCGTGACCGCAACGTCACCCTTCCCGATTTCGTGCAGAACGAGGACACCGGCGAGAGGGAGGAGCCGGCAGGTGACTGGGGAGAGCCGCACTTCGCCGTCGCGGCCCCGTTCGCCGGCCGTGAGTGGACCGATAGCGGCACGCTCCGCGAGGAACGCGCACTCAAGCACCGCCCAGACGGACACACACGGAATTCCCTGCCCGCCCCCGCTTACCAGAATTCTCCGCACTCACCTCGCTGCCAGATACGGCAAGGGGAGAGATTATGGGAAAAACGAAGCCTTGGTCTGTCGATCGCATACACCAAGCACAGTGACTAGGCGTAGTCAGGCGACCCTGAGGGAGAAAGCAGCACGGCGGTGCGTCGCAGGGGCCAGTGTGTGCCTTGGGTACGGCGATTGCGTAGTGCGGGTGCGGCGCAGGCCGCCGCGTCCGGGGCCCACGCCGCACGCCCGGACGGCGTGCGGCAGAGAGTCGGGTGCGGCCGACGCAGGGCGCCGCCTCGATACCTATGAGGACAATTCAGCAATGCAACGGGACTATCTTCGCCTCTGCTTCGATGCCTGGTCGCAAAGCTTCTGGCAGGTGGGGTCAATCGGCGAGGAGCGCCGCGGCATTGGGAGTGAGCCGGCCGAGAGTGCCGTCGGGGCGCATGAGGTTGCGGCAGCCGTCAAGCTCGGCGTAGGCCTCCCGGGAGCCGGTGCTCAGTACCGCGAACCGGGTGTGGTCGCTCGGGCAGTCGGTGGCCGGCGCACTGTCCAGGGCGGTGAGCAGGGTGCGCAGGCTGCGGCCCTTGAGGATGCGCACGGATTCGAAGCTTCCCCCGACCATGTCCGAGGACTTGTCCAGGGTGCGGTAGACGCACACGCGCAGTCCTTTCGGCGCGGGATTCCACATCGGACGCGCCTGCTGCGGTTGCGTCGTCCCCGCCCGCAGATGGGAGACGGTGAGGATCACGTCCGTGTACTTGTCGCCGCAGCCGGCTCGGAAGGCCTTTTCGCTCTCGACCCTGCGGGTGGGGATCTGTTCGTCGACCCGGTACGGCAGACGGCGGAGGGCGTCCAGGGCGGAACGAAACGGTTTCCCGCACACAGTGGTCGGCAGGTCCGGCAGCACCGCTCTGCCCGCGGAGTCCACCACGACGAAGTAGTCGACCAGGATCAGCTCCAACGTGCAGTTCTGGCCAAATATTGATCTCTCGGACGGGTGGCGTAATTCGATCATCAGCTCGCCGGCAGGACCGTCGGTGTGCTCTTCGATCACGACCTCCCAGAGACCCTTGCCAGGCAGGTAGCGGGAGTCCCAACGGCAGCGGATCACCTGGACCGGCACGAAATCCTGGGGAAGCACTTGGCGTGGCAGGGACAGGTCCGGCTGCGGTCCCTTCGGGCAGGAAGCGCCGACGACATGATCCAGTCGCGCGGTCCTGTCTGCGGCGTGGTCGCATCCGGCGAGAACCGCGACAACGAGCATGATGAGGACAATGCGAATAGGATGCACCGCCGCACCCTATTCGGGAAATGTCATCCGTTCTTGCTGGTTCACTGAGAAAGACGATCAAGGGCGAGGTGCTTTGAGCATGCGTGGTGGGGTCGCGCTGGCATTTGAAGGATGAGGGATTCCCTCTGTCGCGCGGGTGATCGAGGTGTTGTCCAGTCCGGGGTGACCGATGTCGAGAGGGCGTGCTGAGTACGCCGGCCGATCGCTTTCATCGGGTGGATACAGGCACTGGCGCGGATCAAGGCGCTGATCTGTGAGTTGCGCCGATCCCATCCGTGGCGGGGCAACGCTCGCTGGTGTGCTCCGTGGGAACGGATTGGGAATGATCAACCGCAATCCACCGATGTCAGCCGTACACCACCGGACATTGCGAGAGGGCCCACCCCCCGGCATCGCTGCTGGTCACGGGCCCTCTTGGCTGCTCACGAGCTGTGCACCCTGCAGGATTCGAACCTGCGACCGTCGGATTAGAAGTGGAACGTCGCTTCTTGATTGGGTGGTTCTCTGACCTGCGGTCAACGTATGTGATCATCCTTGATAGAAGTTGACGTTCCGCATATGTTCCGGATCTTGTTATCGGCCTGCTTGGGTTAGGGAGCCCCATCCGGCCCTCACCGAGTACCCCAGCCGCCGAGGACAGGTAGCCAACACAGGCGATCGCTCGTGCCGTAGGGGCGTGGATTGCGACTTTCGCGCTGCCGCGAGCGTATCAATCCTCGCAATGCCCATATTGGACGTAGTTTGTGATGGGGTTTGGATATAGGGGTGCGTGAATCCCTGGGAGGGCGTATCGTGCTAATCCAAAGTCTTGGAAGGCCAGCCATGGCGGCTGAAAGCGAAGCGTCTGACAGGGCACTGCTCCTATAGAGGCACCGAGTTAAGACCGGCTCCCGAAATAAGGTGGAGGCTATGGAAAAACTAGACGCTCTAGGTGTCTTTTGGCTTCAAGGCAATGAAGATGATCAGCTGACAGGACAACTTACCTTCGATGTGCGAGAAGGAATAAGTCTTTCAGTGGTTGGACGCTTCAATGATTCGCAGGTCGATGAAGACGAAGTCCCAGACGAACAAGTCGAATATCAAGGTGTCAAGAAGACCTCATCAAAAACTGGGGAAGTATTTACATCTGCTAAGAATAGCAGTGTACCCATAATAGGCTGGGTCGGCTCAAAAGAGGTGACTCTCCTTGAATGGCACTCTGCCCAGAGTAAGGTGCGTTCACCTGGGGTAATAGAGCAGCGTATTCGTGCGAATCAACTCTTTCTTGGCTATCATGTCAACCCGGAGGATCTGCAATTCAAGTCTGCTAGAGTAGAGTTTAGTCAGCTTGTATCATGGGTGGGGCGCACCGGTATACGCGACCACGCTGCAAGCCGCGTTTTGGATGGTACACCAGTCTCCGAAATTACGCTCACTCCTGTGGAGGCGGAGTCAGCAACATTCTCGCGTGGTCGCATCACTATCGGCTATGGGTGGAGACAGCATGGAGATCTTCGACGGGAGGCCATTCTTGAGCACTGGCCGTACGTTCAGATCGACTATGACGCTCTAATCGACTTCGATGAGATCAAGCGGGATGTCGGGCGAATCGAAGACCTGCTTTGTCTGTGCGTCGATGCGCCAACGGATATGGATCGACTTACCTTGACGAGGCCGGATGTGCATTCCAAGATGCTGTCTGGCGAAGATTCCGGCTATCCACAACAAGTCGAATTTCGAGCTCCTCGACTTCGCCATACGCCGACAGATAGTCGAAAGAGTATCGGCTATCACGATATGCTTATATCTTTCGATGAAATCGGGGGAGTTGAGGCGATTGCGCGCTGGATAGATGGTGTTCAGAAATTTAAAAGAGCGCTTAATTCTGTCATGAGTACGCGGTATGCAGAGCGCATGTATACGGAAAATAGATTCCTTAATATTACCTTCGCGGCCGAGGCGTTCCATCGCATAACGCAGGGTGGGACCTACATGGAGGAGGATGAATTTCGTGAACTGTTCTCCGCCTATGCAAGCTTGACGCCAGAAGCTCATCAGCGTTGGTTGAGCGATCGCCTTCAATATGGCAACGATGCTCCTCTCGTCAAGAGATTGAGGAAGCTGGCTGCGAAATCCAAGCCCGTGACGCGATATCTAATCGGCAGCGAAGGTACTTGGGCACAGACGATTTCATACGTGCGTAATGAGCTTACTCACTTAGGTGACGAGACGGTCGCACTTAAGGGTAGCGATCTGTACTTCCTTTCCGAGTCTGTCTACTCGGTTCTCCGCATATGCATGCTTCTAGAATGCGGCGCACCCCTAGATGCCCTCGCATCCAAGGCGAACTCAAATGCGATGACATGGCAGAAGGCTCGGGTCCAGGCCGCGCTGAGAAGCGTTAGGGCTCAACTGGGGCTAACGCGGTCCGAGTCGGTCGCGACGTGACAGGGGGCCAGGTCTGCAACTTGATCAGGCTCTCTGGTTGACAGTCAGCCCGGGTGAGACCTTGTCAGCCCAGTCATCCAGGCCAGCGGCCAACACCTCTTGCAACCTGGCTTTCCCCACGCTCTCCGCAAGATCGTCAAGACACTCACATTGGTCTAGAATGCCTGCGACTGTGCAGAGGTAGATCCCCATGATCCGGAGCGCTTGGGCTGACATCTCCAGCACCTCCTCACCTGGGATGGGAATCTTCTTCGCATAATTGCGGAGGATCTCTACCAGGCATTGCCCCGCGCGGTCGGCAGACGACTGACCTACCAGTACATCGGCAACGAGTTCGTGAGCTTGCTCCTTCGCCTCCAGGAGCCGGCGCGCAGCCGCGGCAAGCGGTGCACAACCAGAGCGCTCGGAGGCCTGTACCTCGCTCCAAAGCTTCTTACCAAGGAGATCGGATCCTTGCTTAGCGACAGCGGTTGGCCAGCCAGCTCTCGTTGCGTCAACGGCTAGTTCAATGATCGTCTTATCTACGGTGTTGAGCGGCGCGGCTGCCCTTGAGCTTGCGGGGCTCCCCCGTTTGCTATGGCGAATCACCTGGCCTCGGTGATCACCGCAAGGAGAGTTCCTCCGACGTCGGCATGATTTTCCCGTGCGCGTCTCATTCGAGCCGCATAATCCAGCCATGAGCTGACCATCCGCCGAACTGCCATCTCTACCTAGTGGCCGTGCCGCCACTATTGCTCGGTCAGAGAGTAGGTACATCGCACCTTGCCAAAGCACCATGTGCTAGTTAGATCATAAATGATCTTGGGATCATTGCAAATAAAACCCTTAAATCCCTGCCCGTAAAAACGGATACCGATCTTGCTCGACCTGCGAAGATACCGCTCAGTACACTAATTGTCTTCTCCGCGACTCCCGTTCCCCTTTGCTCCCCCGTCTCATCGGGCATGCCATCAGGGCTCCCGGATCCAGAACCTACGGGTTGAACCGGAAGGAGCTTCTTACTGGCAGCGCTCTGACCTGATGTTTTAGATTTCGCCTAGTCCTCTGCGGGGCTAAGCGATCTGCTTATATTCCGGATCTTGGAATCCGACTCGCCTGCTGCGATCTTCGATTGGTCAGTGTTCCCACTGCTCCGTCAGGATGAACCGTGGCTAGCCACGTTGCTCGGTGGGACGGGGCTGAGGAACGAAGTCCCGGACCGTCGATCGCCCCCAGCCATCTACGCCGACTAGCCACATGGAGGCGATCGTAAGGGCGCAGTTACATCGGCTAGATCTTCCCATCGCCTCCGCCCCTTGGCCTGCTCAGCTTGTCCTGGGCAGCGGTGACAGGAAGCTCCGGCCCACTTCAGCCACTGATTACCTGGTACTTGTCGCGGCCTTCCCGGAGCCCAAGGCTCTCAACGGAGATTTTCTGACGGTACGTTGCTGCTTCAGTGAGCAGGAAAATCATGACATTCTGTGAGCTGCAGCGCGGGCGCAGTTGCACTTCAGTCACTGAAACATCACTACCGAGACATCAGCCAGCGAAGTCCTATGATCTACTATCGCGGTCAACCGACGCGGAATGCTATTCCGCCATTATCAGCCAAGAGGTAAAGTGACGACCACAACCAGACACCTGAGCCAAGACCAAGTCAAGCATCTGGAATTTATACAGGCGACCATAAATAGAATAAGCGGAAACTCTTTCCTAATAAAAGGCTGGACGCTAACTGTAACCAGCGCTTTACTAGCGTTTGCTACTTCCAGCTCGAATTGGCATATTGCTCTGACGTCTTTCGTCCCGCTTGTCGCCTTCTGGTTATTGGATAGCTATTTCCTGCGACAAGAGAGACTATTTCGAGGTCTCTACAATGACGCTCGCAGGCCAAATTCCTCCGTCGAACCCTTCAGCATGGATTTGCACACTTACCGTAGCAAAATCAGCTACTCTCGATCCATTTGGTCTTTTACGCTCACGCTATTCTATGGAGGTCTATTAATGGCCCACCTGTTCATATTGATAACGAATGCCATTAAATAGAAAAATCCCTTGTTGATCAGTTGCTTCCTCAAGGGATTCAAGCGGAATAATTCGGACAAGCAATGCAAAACGCCTATATACTATGACATTTTAAGTTATGTAACGATGCGATCATGTCTTGCTGTAGGATGCATCTACCAATATTAAGGATGCTGGAGAAGCGGTGAAAGCAAACAGGCGCCCGAATGAGAAGCCGACTGGGCCAACACTCGAAAGCGTTTTTAAGATCGGAGGTGTCCCTGAGTTCACGTTTGTCCATCCGAGCCGCTGGGGCACATTGCTAACCAACCTTCGAACACCGGGACGCGGTCTAGTGATCGAGGGCCCATCCGGCATCGGGAAGACCACGGCCGTTAAGAAAGCGCTAGAAGAACTCGGCTGGGAGTCAAGGGCGCAAGTTCTCTCTGCCCGCCGGCCTAAGGATCTTGAACTAATCGAGTTCCTTCCTTTGATTGAAGATTTCGGCCTCGTTGTCATCGACGACTTTCATGTTTTGAAGGATGAGGTTCGCGCACAAATAGCTGATCTACTGAAGATTCTTGCCGATGCGGAAGAACTCACCAGTAAGATTGTCGTCATCGGTATTAACCGAGCAGGGGAACGCCTAGTTGAGCATGCCCCTGACGTCGTAAATCGCCTGGATGTTATCAAGTTCGATGCCGAACCATCGTCCAAGATCGCAGAAATGATATCTCTGGGCGAGAAACATTTGAATATTAAAATAAAGGCCCGTGATCACATAATAGAAGCTGTTCACGGAAGCTTCTACTTGGCCCAGCTGCTCTGCCATGAAATGTGCTCAGACTCCAATATATTTGGAGCTCAGAGAAAAAGCGTAGAAGTAACAACGCCGTATTCTAGGATTAAGCGTCTTATACTTGAACGACACCAAGCTCGCTTTGAACGGGTCCTTACCAAGTTTGCGCGCGGTAACAAGTTCCGCCCCAGCGGTCGCGCACCATACATGTACATCCTGCGCTGGCTGCAGCAGCAGCAGACTTGGGCCATATCGCTTTTTGAGGCTATGGCCTTGGATCCAAAGTCTAGAGCAAGCGTAACTGTGGTTCTTAAGAACGGGTACTTGGCTAAACTCGTTTCCGACGAAGAGATATCTAGCATTTTTCATCTAGATTCAGTGACGAATGTTCTATCGATCGAAGATCCGCAGGTGGCCTTCTATGTTCGCAACCTAGATTTGGCTGCATGGGGAAAAAAGATCGGATTCCGAAAGATCACCTTTACCACAAGTTACGATGTTGCCCTGTCTTTTGCAGGAGAGGATCGACAATTCGCGGAAGTCTTAAAAGAGCAACTAGAGGAGCTAGGTGTCGTAGTTTTCTACGACCTAAATGAGCAAGCACGTATTCTTGGTGAAGATCTGGAGAAGTTCTTCGGGCCGATCTATGAAGCGGAAGCAGACTATGTAGTCGCAATTCTAGGTCCTACTTACGGTTTGAAACGATGGACCAGGTTCGAATCCGGCATCTTCGAGGATAGATTCGATAAAGGTCACGTTATCCCGATCTGGTCGACTGCCGTTCCGGAAACAGTCTGGGATAAATCCAGAACACGAGGAGGTTGTATCTTCGATCCTCAAAAAAACATTGAGACGCAGGCAGCAGAGATCGCCGAGCAAATCGCTCGGAAGGTAAGCGGCGACGGATGACCTAGCCCCTGGCCGTGCGCCTAACACACGGGGCTGCGATTCTGCCGCCGACCCTCTTGGGTCACTCATCGTGACGCTCGCTAACCGCGGCCCGAGCACGGACGTGCGCGAGAACGGCCCCCAGGCCGCACGCGCAGCGTGCGGCCGAGCGCAGGGCCGCGCCGCGCCGCTTGATACCTATGAGAACAATTCGGCAGTGATCCAGGTTGTCCCTCGGCCGGTCTACTTGGGCGAGTGGTAGAACGCTGGGTGTGGAGGATCGACGGGATCGCCTTCGGGCGCTGGGCGAGTTGCTGCGTCGGCTACGTAAGGACGCCGGGCTGACCGGTAAGGATCTGGCGTTGCGGGCTGGAGTGGCTCAGCCAACGATCTCGCGGATCGAGACGGGGCAGCTCCTTCCGGTTCCGGAGACGGTTGATCGGCTTGTTGAAGCGCTGGACCTGGACGACGTAGGCCGCGGGGAGCTGGATGCTCTGCTCATCCGGCTACGCGATGAGGTCTCCCGCCTCAAGGGTGGGCTTGCCGGGCGGGAGGCGGCCAATGCTGCCCGGCTCCGATCGGCTCAGCGAGTGGTGTCGTTTCAATCGGCAATGATCCCGGCGTTGCTTCAGACAGCGGAGTACGCGCGGCTCGCCTTGGCTTTCGGCAGAGAGGTCGATGAGGAGGATGCGGCCAAGGCTGCGGCGGTTCGGGTGGAGGCGCAAGCCGTCCTGTTCGAGTCGGGGCGTGAGTTCTACTTCGTGCTGACGGAGGGGGCGGTTCGGACGTGGCCAGGGTCGCCGGCGTTGATGCGGGCGCAGCTTGATCGATTGCTTCAGGTCTCGACGCTTCCCCATGTGGGGCTTGGGATAGTGCCGTGGTCGGTGGAGGCTCCGGGGTTCCCGCTGCACGGGTTCACGATCTATGACGGGTCGGTGAGCGTGGTGGAGAGCCTGACCGGTGATCTCACGCTGAGCGAGTCAGAGGAAATTGCGGCGCACGGGGAGACCTTCGAGGCGTTCGCGGCGGCCGCCGTGTATGGCGATGGGCTGCGGGATTTTCTGGGGCGGATCGGGATGGAGTATCAGGAGTTGGCGGCTCGCCTCGAATAAGTGACGTATTTATGCGTCGAATACCTTGAGTGCTTCGTAGGTTCACTCATACGCTGGCGGAATGGATGTATAGCCCCCTAGACATCGGAGTCCGCCGTGTCGCTCCCCTGCATCTCCCGCACCTTCCTCGGTTCTCCTCGATCGATCGTTGAAGCTCGCCGCTTCGTCACCGCCATGCTGAGCGGCTGGCCGGAAGCCGAAGACGCCGAACTGATCGTCAGCGAGCTGGCCACCAATGCCGTCCGGCATTCCGAGAGCGGTCGATTCGGGGGCCGGTTCACGGTGTCAATCCATACCGAAGCCGATCGGCTCTGGCTCGGCGTCCTGGACGAAGGCGGCCCTCGCTCCCCTCGGGCCTTCCCGCCCCATACCGACGGGGAAGACGGGCGAGGGCTGATGCTGGTCACCGAACTCGCAACGAAGTGGGGCGTGACCGGCGACGACAAAGGTCGCATCGTGTGGGCCGTCCTGGACCGGCTTCCCCAGCCGGCGGTACGGCAGTGAGCTGCCTGGCCGCTCACGTTCCGGTCCCCCAATCCGATCACGCCCGGCTGGCCTGGATGGACCCGCGGCTCGGTGAACGGTGCCGAGTGATCGCCTGGACCTGCCACTGTCGCTCGGTCGTCTATGAGCTGTGCGCCTCGGGTGGCCAGGTCTTCCTTCGCCGAACCGTGCAGGGAACACTCTGCGCCGTCCAGGAAACCGGCCGGACCCGCATGGCCGAAGGTCAAGAGCTGTGGGCGGCGGTGCTGACGGGGCGCGCTCGATGACCAGGGGAGTACCGAAGCGCCGTTCAGCGATCCGGGCAGTGAGTCTGAAAACAGGCGAAGCCCTTAAGTCCGTACTGTCAAGGGGGATAGACGACATTTCGTCTAGGGGTCTAGACTCGGTGGAGCACCACCGAAAGGGAACCACCGTGCCACCGAGTGACCTTGAGCGGATCTCCGCCATCGACGACCCGTACCTGTTGATCCGGACCGCAACAGAGCGGCTGAGCGCCGCACAACAGGAGGTCACCGAACTGGCCCGGCTACGGCGTCGAGTGATTCAAGAACTGCACGCCCAAGGCGTCTCCTACGCACAGATCGCCGAACAAGCCGGACTCTCACGCGGGCGCATTCACCAGATCAAGCACACCGGACCGGCCCCGGAGGGCGCGTTCCTCGGCACCGGCATGGTGACCGTGGTCACCCCCCTGCGGCTCGACCCCGAGAAGAAACGGCCCGTCCTCGCCCTAGACGACATGCGCTCGGGTCAGCGCCTGGAAGAGCTCGCCAAGTCCTTCGGGCTCGCCATCGCCTCAGACAACGTCACCATCGACGGTCAGATCAACCTCAACCGGCCCAACCTCGTAGTCGTCTGCGGCCCCCGCATGTCCGAAGCGATGTACACGGCCTACGACACCGACCCCGTCATCCGGTGGGAACGCGATGACCTCGGCTGGCTGCTGCGCGACACCCGCACCGGTGTCGCTTACCGGTCGGGCACCCAGGTCGTCCCGGAGCAGCCGACCGACTCTGCATACCTCGGCCGTCTACCCCGGCCGGATGGCAACGGCACCTTCCTGGCCATCGCCGGAATCCGCACCAACGGATCCCTCGGCGTGGTGGACCTACTCACCTCCGAGATCGCCACGATCTGGGGACAGGTCGCAGACCAGCGCTTCTCCACCGTGGTCAGCGTGGAATACGACCCCGACAGCGGGGAACCAACCCGAACCCAACTTGCCAGTCCGCTCTATCGACACCAGGACGACTGACATGCGGCTCACCCTCGCCACCGAACCCGCCTATCCCGACCGGCCCAACGAAGACTTCATCGGCGCCACCCCCGATGCCATCGTTCTCCTGGACGGCGCCGGCACCCCTGCGGATCTGAAATCGGGCTGCTCCCACGGCGTCGCCTGGTATTCGCACACCCTCGGCTCAACTCTCCTTGCCGGGATGACCCAAAGTGCCGACTCCTTGACCACGACCCTCGCCGCGGGGATCAAGGCCACGGCCTCGATGCATGATTTCTGCTGCGATCTCTCCCATCCCGGCTCGCCCTCGGCCACCGTGGTCATGCTCCGTCGTACGGCCGACACCCTGGACTGGCTCGTGCTGGCTGACTCCGTGCTCGTCCTCGATCTCCTCGACGCCGACCCCATGGTCATCTGCGACGAGAGGGAAGCCCTGACCGGTAACCGCTACCGGGGACCGATGAACGCCGCTGCCGGGGGAAGCCCGGAACACCTCCAGGCCCTGAGCCGCTACATGGAGGCCATGCGCGCACACCGCAATGTCGACGGGGGATTCTGGGTAGCCTCGGTCGATCCCCTGGCCGCGGAACAGGCGTTGACCGGAACAGTGCCGGCTGCCCTGGTACGCGCTACCGCGATCCTGAGCGACGGAGCATCCCGACTCGTCGACCGATTCGGCCTGGCCACCTGGCGGCGAGCCCTCGACCTGCTCGATGACTCCGGCCCCGAAGAGTTGATTCGGCAAGTGCGCCTAGCCGAACACTCGGATCCGGGGGGAGAACGGTGGCCACGCGGCAAGACCTTCGATGATGCGACCGCTGCCTATTTGGTGCTGCCGTAGACCTTGATGCGGTCGACCTTGAAACGGGGCACAGTCGTATTGCCACCGATCTGCGTCTCGTAGCTGTAGCTATCCACCACTGTTACGTACGCCTGGAACAGGTCGTCCTCGACCACATCGGCGAGTCGAGATTTCGAGCCGACGTAGGCGGCGTTCTGCCCGAAGTTCACGATCCCGTAAGCCGGCTGCTGCTTGGTTGGACCTGTGTCGGCGAGGAATCCATCAGCGCCCGTGGCTGCGTCGAACTGTGTGACTTCGCCATAGAGGATGAAATGTTCCCCGGCGTAGGCGTCGGGGTCTTTGGTCAGCTTGGCGAAGCCTCTGGTCGAGAGCTGCTTGTAGTCCTCAGTCTTGAAGACTGGCTTCTTCGGGGAAGGCGCGGGTGCGGGCTCATCCTCAGCGTCGCCATCCTCGCTGCTACTGGCCTCGGTGGCGACCGCTGCTGAATCGGTTCCGGTTGAGCCGGGTCCCGCCGCGGAAATGATGAAGAAGAGAGAAATCGAGGCTATGCCCAGGTAGCCCAGGACGAGTCCCGCTACGGCTAGCCCCTTACCCCCGGCTCGGGTTGTCCGAATATTTGAGATCGCCATGTGCCCGCAGATGATCGCGACGAAACTTCCCACGCCGCAAATCCAGAGAATTCCGAAAACCAAGGATGCGACAGCCAGGCCACTGGTGCGTGGGGCTACTGGTGGGGGTGCGTAGGTTGGGTATCCGCCTTGCCCGTAACCGTATGGCTGTTGATAGCCAGAAGAGTGCTGGTCGTACACGCGGACCCCCATTGGACCGTTCGAATGGCGTCAGCTTATGCACCTCCCATAACTACCGGGTCACATTTCCTCACGCATAACTTTTGTAGCATCTAATCCCTTTTGTTCTTTATGGGCCTGGCAAGTCGAGACCGAACTTGCCAATCGCGTTTACCCCCCTAGACAGTTGGGGCAGACTCCAGATACCTTCGCTTGCATAGCCCCCTAGACAGCCAATCTCGACGGAAGCACCGTCACTGTCTAGGGGGATAGACGAAAGGCAAATCTCATGGCCATCCAAGGCCCCATCCCGATCAACTTCCACCAGGTCTTCCCACACGGCTGCTTCGTCGTCGGCGAGGTCGAGCAGGTCAAGGACTTCGACGCCTCCAACAAGGGACGCACCGTCTACGCCAAGGACAAGAACACCGGCGAACTCATCTGGCAGGTCGCCGTCATGGACGCCGACCCCACCGTCAAGGCCGGACAGAAGACGGTGGCGGTCAAGATCCTGTCCCCGGTTCAGCCGATCGTCCCGGCTGCGCTGCCCGGCCTGCCGTTCGTGCCGGTGGAGTTCGACGGCATGACCGCCACCGCCTACGTCGGCCAGAACACCGGCCGGCTGGCCTGGTCGATTCGGGCAACGGCGATGCACCCTCCCCGTTCGACCGCGGTTCCGGTCAAGGCTTCGAACGGTAAGGACATGGCCGCGTGAGAAAGCACCTGCCCTACACCCGTGCCGTGGTGACGCTCGATGAGGACGGCACCCGGCTCGACACCTCGTTCCGTACTCCCTACCTGTCGGTCAGCGCGCTGGGCGCCGAGGGGGCATGACCGACACACTGGCGAACATCACTTCCGTGTTGATGAACGACCTGCCTGGCCGGCCTGATGACGAGATCATCCGGCGGGCGCTACGCGAGTTCTCCTTCCTTCCGGAGGATCGTCGCCCAGTCCTCTCGCCGGAGATCGCTCGCGCTGTGCGGTGGCTGGAGGCGGCTTCACTGCCCCTGAGCGCTCTGGAGGAGGCCAAGCACACGCGGGCGGCTCTGGAGGCTCTGGCGCTGATGCTGAACGGCAAGGCGGCGGCCACCTCGACCTACCGGCGCAAGCGGGCGGTGTTCCATCATGTGCTGGAGTACGCGGTGGAGTTGGAGGAGCTTTCGGCAAATCCGCTGCACAAGGTCAAGCTCTGCAAGGCGAAGTTCGATGGCGAGATCGATCGGCGCTCGGTGGTCAACCCGGCTCAGGCCCGTGAGCTGCTGACCGCAGTGACCTACGTGGGCCGGTCGAGAGGGCTGATGCTGGCGGCATTGTTCGCCTGCATGTACTTCGGCGGTCTGCGTCCGGGGGAGGCGGCGGGGCTCCGGAAGAAGGACTGTCACCTTCCGGCGACCGGTTGGGGGCTGCTCACCCTGGAGAAGACCAAGCCGCAGAGCAACAAGCGGTTCACCGACTCAGGGGAGACCCACGACGAGCGCGGCCTCAAGCACCGGGGCCAGAGGGAGACACGGCCGGTGCCGATTCCGCCAGAGCCGGTGACCATGCTGCGCGACCACATCGACACTCACGGCGTCGCCGACGATGGCCGGCTGTTTCGCACCCGCACGGGTGGCCTGATCTCCGGATCGGCCTACGCCAAGGTCTGGAAGGAGGCTCGGCTGTATGCCTTCACTCCCGATCAGGTCGCCTCACCTCTGGCGGGCAGGCCATACGACCTGCGGCACGCGGCGGTCTCCCTCTGGCTGAATGCCGGAGTCCACGCACCGGAAGCGGCGGAGAGAGCGGGGCACGGGGTGGACGTGCTGCTCAAGGTCTACGCCAAGTGCATCGACGGACAGCGGGACGTGGCCAACCAGCGCATCCTGGCCGCGCTCACTGTGTGAGACATCGTAAGAACACCACGACGACGAAGGGTCCCGGCTCACACCGGGACCCTTCTCCATGTAGGAAGGTGATCATTTTTCGTGAATACGCTGATGCCACCATCCGCCGAAGCGCCATGGGTAATAACGCGCCCAGGGGTCGGGGATGGTCCGGCGGTAGAACTCCTCGTCCAGCCGCGTCACGATTCATGAAAGCTCTGCCTTGGCTGGGGATCGAAGGCGTCGCAGAGCGTATTCCAGCGTGTTCCGGGCCTCTGCCGGGTCGCAGCAGGGGCAGTCATCTTCAGGTAGGTAGAGATAGCGGCCGGGCTGCCGGAGGAACCGTTTGTAGTCGGCGAAAGCCTCGGCGACGGCCCCAGGCCCCAAATGCTGGAGTTCGATTCGCGCGATGGCCGCACAGGTCCGGCTGGAGACGCCGGGAATCTTGGGGGCTGGGCGATAGTGTCAGCGATTTGCCCACGCTTGCGCACGGAGGATGCTCGGCCGCCTACGCGGCATCGGCCTTTCGGGTCGTCATGAAGCGCATCGTGTCAGACCTCGACATCACGAACCACCCCGCAGCGTGCCCTGGAACGCTCGGAATCCTTCCGCGAACCTCCGGAGCTCCCGGCCCACCTGGGAAAACGGGGCTGGATCCATTCCGCGTATGTTCCGCGAGCAGTGGCATGCGGCTGTTTTCAGCCACCTGCGGCTGCATGAGGGGTGTGGGCCGCAGGCAAGCAAAAGGCCAGGTCAGCGCGTGGATGACCTGGCCTCGGCAGTGCACCCTGCAGGATTCGAACCTGCGACCGTCGGATTAGAAGTCCGATGCTCTATCCAGCTGAGCTAAGGGTGCCCCCGCCTAATTGTGCATGATCCTGGGAGCATCCACGCATCGGTTTTCCTCCTGTGTCGCGAGGATCACCCTGTGATGTCGATCACCGACCGCCCGAAGGGGCCGGCGAGGACGTCCGGGCCCAGATAAAGCTCCCTTCGACCGAGACAATCCGGGAAAAATACTTGCGATGTATCGCGAGTTGGCTAATACTCGAAGTCGAGTATTCGAATCGGAGGATGTCCCATGACCCGCAGGCGGAGCAACCCCCTCGCCCTGGCCGTGATGGCCCTCCTGTTCGAGCGCCCGATGCACCCGTACGAGATGGCCTCCTCCATGCGCACCCGGCGCAAGGAGGAGAGCATCCGTCTCAACTACGGCTCGCTCTACTCGGTGGTCGAGAGCCTGGAGAAGCGCGGGCTGATCAAGGCGGTGGAGACCGTTCGCGAGGGCAACAGGCCCGAGCGCACGATCTACGCGATCACGGAGCCGGGCAAGCTGGAGCTGTTCGACTGGCTCAGCGAGCTGATCAGCACTCCCACCAGGGAGTACACCGGCTTCGAAGCGGGTCTGTCACTGCTCCCCGTCCTCCCGCCCGACGAGGTGATCCGGCTCCTGGAGGAGCGCAGGCTCAAGCTGGAGCAGCGCCTGCACGCGGACGCCGCGCTCCGGGAGCTCACCGCCAAGCAGGATCTGCCGCGGTTGATGCTCATCGAGTGGGAGTACACCGACATGCTCCGCCGTTCCGAGCTCGCCTGGGTGGACGGTCTGATCGACGAGCTGCGCGCCGGCACGTTCGACGGGCTCGACCTCTGGCGGCTCTGGCATGAACGGTCCGCCGCCGGTCTGCCGGCCGGCTTCGACGACCTGGAGGCGCCCACCCCCTGACACGCAAGTGGTCCCCGGCGGGTGCTGGAACACCGTGCCGGGGACCGGAAGGTCTCGCGTGGAGGTGAAACCTGGCCTTGCTACAAGGCAGTTCCACGATAAGGGTTCGTGCCCGCGGAGAACGACGCACCTTCGGTGAGAGAGCCGCATGCTCTCGTACGGCTGCGCCCCACAGCGCCACTCGCCGCCCGTGGTCCGCTCCGCGTCGGCCCGCTCCTGATGCGTGCGCGGCCGAGCGCCGTGACGCCGCCAGGTCATGCCTCCGCACACGTAATCCTGTGGAGGAAACGAAATGGAATCCATCCAGGCAGACCGCCTGGTCAAGGCGTACGGGAAGGTCCGTGCGCTGGACGAGCTCAGCTTCGGCGTGCCGACCGGTACGGTCTTCGGCCTGCTCGGCCCCAACGGCGCGGGTAAGTCGACCGCGGTCAAGATCCTGACGACCCTGTCCCGGCCCGACGCCGGGAACGCCCGGGTCGCGGGCATTGATGTACGGAAAAATCCGGACCAGGTGCGCGCGGCCATCGGCTGCGTCACCCAGAAGATCAGCGTGGACCCCCAGGCCACCGGGCGGGAGAACCTCCTCCTGCACGGCGCCCTGTACGGGATGTCCAGGCGGCAGCTCAGGCTCCGCGCAGGCGAGCTCATGGACAGGTTCGACCTCGTCGAGGCGGCCGACCGTCAGGCTCGCACCTACTCCGGCGGCATGCAGCGCAAGCTCGACGTCGCCATGGGCCTCATCCACCGCCCCCGGGTGCTCTTCCTCGACGAGCCGACCACCGGCCTGGACCCGGAGGCCAGGGCCGCGATGTGGACGGAGATCGCCAGGCTCGCCGCGGAGGAGGGGCTGACCATCCTCCTCACCACGCACTACCTGGAGGAGGCCGACAAGCTCGCCGGAGCCCTGGCCATCGTGGACAGGGGAAAGGTCGTGACCACCGGTAGCCCGGACGAGCTCAAGAGCCAGCTTCGCGGTGACGCGATCGTCGCCGAGCTCGTCGATTCCCAGAAGATCCCGCAGGCCGAGGAGGCCCTGCGCCGGGTGCACGGCGCCAGAGAGATCACCACGGCGGGGCGGGTGCTCCGGGCCAGGGTCGACGACGGCGCGGCGGCCGTACCGGCCGTGCTGGCCGCCCTGGACGCGGCCGGGGTGAAGGTGGGGGCGATCACCGTCGCCCGCCCGTCCCTGGACGACGTCTACCTGCGTCACACCGGACGGACCTTCGAGGAGGTGGCGGCATGACGACCATCACGATTCCCGCGGACGTGAGCGCGGGGAGGAACAGGGGCTCGCTCCTCGTACACTCCGCCTACTTCACCCTCCAGTCGATCAGGGCCCTGTGGCGGCAGCCGCTGTACGTGGCGGTCATGCTGGTCCAGCCGATGGTCTGGCTGCTGCTGTTCGGGCAGCTGTTCAAGCGGATCGTCGAGCTGCCCGGTTTCGGCGGCGTCAACTACATCGACTTCCTCGTCCCCGGGGTGGTCGCCATGAACGCGCTCTTCATCGGGGCGTGGAGCGGTACCGGGTTCATCGAGATGATGGACCGGGGAATCATGGACCGGGTGCTGGTCACCCCGGTGCGGCGAGGGGCGATCATCATCGGCTCGCTCTCCTACAACATGCTCTCCCTGCTGGTCCAGGGGATCATCGTGTTCGTGGTGGGCCGGCTGTCCGGGGCGACCTACCCGGGAGGCCTGCCGGGCATCGCGACCAGCCTGCTGGCCGCCATGCTCCTGACGGCGGGGTTCTGCTCGATGTCGAACGCCCTCGCGCTGCTGCTGCGTACCAACGAGGCGTTGATCGGCCTGTCCCAGTTCCTGACGCTGCCGCTGATGTTCCTGTCCACCGCGATCATGGCTCAGGAGGCAGCCCCGGAGTGGATCCAGACGGCCTCCGCGTACAACCCGGTGAACTGGGCGGTCGTCGCCGCCCGGGAGTCCCTGGCGGCCTCGCCCGACTGGGGTACGGTCTGGGCGAATCTCGGAGGGCTGGCGGCGGTTGCGCTCGTCCTGGGATATCTGGGCACGAGGGCCTTCGGTTCCTACCAGCGCTCCCTCTGAGAGAGCCCTGCCGGTGCTGCCTCTGAGAGCTCTGCCGGTGTTCCCTCGGAAAGAGTCCGGCTGACCCTCCCTCCCAGAGAGTCCGGCCGGCGCTCTCTGAGAGGGCTCGGCCGACGCTTCCTGAGAGCCGGCCGGCGCTCCCTGAGGGGCCTTGCCGGAAGATCCCGCTGAGCGCTCCCACCGGGGATTTCGTCACTCGGTCCCGTCGGCGCCCTCTCTGAGAGTTCACTTCGAGTACGGGCCGGTCCACCCGAAACCGTTCTGTGCGGTGGGTGGACCGGTCTAGGCTCGTGTGCCATGTTCGTCGTCACACTCCAGGAAGAGATCCCCCTGGTGGGCGGTGATGTCACCGACGGGGTGGTGCGGGTCGGCGACACCGTCCGCAGACCCGTCAGGGCCTCCACGCACTCCGTGCACGCGTTGCTGCGGCACCTCGAGGCGGAGGGGTTCGACGGAGCGCCTCGCGTGGTGGGCCTGGACGAGCGGGACAGGGAGGCCCTGACCTACGTCGAGGGTGACTCCGCGCTCAGGCCGCTGCCCGCCTACGCGCTCACCGACGAGTCCCTGGCCGCGCTGGCCCGCCTGATGCGGAGCTTCCACGACGCCTCGGCGAGCTTCGTCCCGCCGCCGGACGCCGTCTGGGAGGCCGGGTCCAACGACGACGCGCCCCCGGAGCTGATCGGCCACTGCGACGTCAACCTCGACAACGTGATCTTCCGCGACGGGCTCCCCGCAGCGCTGATCGACTTCGACATGGCCCGGCCGACGACCCGGCTGTTCGACATCGTGACCACCCTGCGCCACTGGGCTCCGATCGCCGACCCCCTCGATCTGGAGCCGCTCCAGCGCCGCCTGGACATCGGCCCGCGACTGCGCCTGTTCTGCGACGCGTACGGCCTCACGCCCCGTGACCGCCGCCACCTCCTGGATCTCGCCCGGCTCCGTTTCGACCGCTCCTACCACGCCATGCGCAACAACGCCCTCACCATCGGCGGCGGCTGGGCCCGCATGTGGGCCGGGGGGGCGGGCACGCGCATCCGCCGGGCCAGCGCCTGGCTCGAGACCCACCAGGATGAGCTCCATGAGCATCTCATCTAGCCGGTCCGGGTCATCTGGCTTATCCGGACGGTCGAAGTCTGGGCGGTCGAAGTCCGCGCGGCGTGAGGCGAGGTGGGCCGAGGCGCTGGGAATGCTCGCCGGGGTCGCGATCGACGCCGCGTTCGCCGACCCCCGGCGAGGGCATCCGGTGGCACTGTTCGGGACGGCCGCGGCCGCGCTGGAGAAGCGGGTGTACGGCGACGCCCGGAGCAGGGGAGTGCTCTACGTGGGCCTGTGCGTCGGCCCGGTGGCGCTGCTCGGATACGCCGCGACCCGAGGGGGAAACCCGGTGGTGCGAGGCGTGCTGAGCGCCGTGACGACCTGGTCGGTCCTCGGCGGCACGACGCTGGGCCGCGAGGGCGTGGCCATGGCGGAGTTCCTGGAGGACGGCGACCTCGAGGGGGCGCGAGGGAGGCTGTCCCACCTGTGCGGGCGAGACCCGTCCCGGCTTGAGGCGCCGGAGCTGGCCAGGGCCACCGTCGAGTCGATCGCGGAGAACACCTCCGACGCCGTGGTGGCGCCGCTGTTCTGGGGCGCGGTGGCCGGCGTGCCCGGGCTGCTCGCCTATCGGGCGATCAACACGCTGGACGCGATGGTCGGCCACCACAACGCGCGCTACGAGCACTTCGGCTGGGCCGCGGCCCGGCTCGACGACGTGGCCAACTTCGTTCCGGCCCGGATCACCGGACTGCTCACGGTCCTCGCCGCCCCCCTGGCCGGGGGCTCGGTCAGCGAGGCGGCGGCCGTACTGCGCAGGGACGGCCACCGCCACCCGAGCCCGAACGCGGGCCGGTGCGAGGCGGCCTTCGCGGGGGCGCTGGACGTCACGCTCGGTGGCACCAACGTCTACGGCTCCCGCGTGGAGCACCGCCCGGAGATGGGCAGGGGACCCAAACCAGAGGTCCAGGACATCCGCAGGTCCGTACGGCTCGCACGGGCGGTGGGCTTCGCCGCCGCCGGACTGGCCGTTCTCGCCGCGCTCCGGGGCACCCGCCGATAGCTACCGGGACCGGACCGACGGGCACCGGGGGCCGAACCAAGCGTGGCCGACCTGTCGCCGCCGAGGTGTCGGCCGCCGATCTTTCGATGAAGTGCTCCGCCGGTATGGCACGGGCCCCTACCTGGTCCGGAGTTGGTCGAGGGTGTAGCCGGTGGCCTGCTTGAACAGATACTCGGCCCGTTCGTAGGAGAGTCTGCGGCGGCCGGTCTCTGGGCACAGGTCGCCGGGGGCGGGGGGCCGGCCGGGGCCGGGCCTGCGGTCGGACAGGAACAGGGGGCCGCGGCCGCGGCCCGCGACGAGGCGGGGGATGAGCTCGGCGGTGCCGGCCCGCCACCGGATCCAGCGGGACCCGGAGGACTCCCTTCCCGCTCGCGCGGCCACTCTCCCGCGCATTTCGGCCAGGTCGAGGTCCTCGACGTTGAGCGCCAGCGCCGAGCCGACCCCGGCCGCGCTCTCGTGGAGCAGCAGCCACAGGGTTCGTTCGCGCAGGGCGAGGTCCGGACGCTGCCACAGCGCCTCGATGTGCGGCCGATCGATGGGGCGGGTGCGTCCCCGAGGTTCGGGCCGCCGACCGAGCCCGGCGGCCAGGTCACGGGTCAGATCACAGGCCGGGTCACGGGTCAGATCACGGGCCGGGTCTCGGGTCAGGTCACGGGCCGGGTCTCGGGTCAGGTCACGGGCCGGGTCTCGGGTCAGGTCGCGGGTTAGGTCATGGGCCGGGTCGCGGGGGAGGTCGCGGGTTGGGGCACGAGTTGGATCACGGGCCGGGTCGCCTGCCGGGGCACTGGCCGGGGCACCGGTTAGCAGGCCCTGGGTGGCGGCCCAGGTGGAGAAGGAGCGTACGGCGGCGCGGTGCCGGTTCCAGGTCGCGGGGGCGGCGCCGCCCCACGCCGCGGTGAAGACGTCGGCGACCTGCGCGGCGCTCACGTCCGGTAGCGGGATGCCGTCGCCGAGAGCGCGGCGCAGCCGGCTCATGGTCTGGCCGTAGGAGCGGACGGTCGCGGCGTCCAGATCGTCACGGGAGAGGAAGGCGCTCGCGGCTTCGGCCAGGGTGACGGCCGTCCCCGGGGGAGCCGCCTCGGCGCAGGCCGCGGCGCGTTCGAGGAGGATCGTGCGTTCGGGCCCGTTGAGGGTGAGGGCGGCTGCGCGTTCGAACTCCCGCCGGGCCTCCTCGTGGCGACCGAGCCTGGCCAGAAGGTCGCCGCGCACGCTGGGCAGGCGGTGGTAGTCCTTGAGCGCCGGTTCGGCGATCAGGGTGTCGGCGAGTGCCAGTCCCGCCTCGGGTCCGTACGCCATGGCCAGCGCGACCGCGCGGTTGAGCTGCACGACGGGCGTGGGCAGCACCTTGGCGAGGGACTCGTAGAGGGTGGCGATCTGCGTCCAGTCGGTCTCCTGCGCCGTACGGGCCCGCGCGTGACACACGGCGATGGCGGCCTGCAGCACGTAGGGGCCGAGGGGTCCGCCGCACTGCCTGGCGCGCAGCAGGGCCGCGAAGCCGCGGTGAATGAGGAGCTGGTCCCAGCGTCCGCGGTTCTGCTCGTGCAGCGCGATGGGCTGCCCCGACGACGTTGTCCGGGCGGCAGACCGTGACGCCTGGAGCTCCATCAGCGCGACCAGGCCGTGCACCTCGGCCTCGCCGGGCGCGAGTCCGGCCAGCAGGCGGCCCAGGCGCAGCGCCTCGTGGCAGAGGTCCTGGCGCATCCAGCCGTCACCGGCGGTCGCCGCGTACCCCTCGTTGAACACCAGGTAGATGACCTCGAGAACCGACGACAGACGCGCCGCCCTGTCCGGACCCACCGGGATCTCGAAGGGGATCCGGAGGGCGGCGAGGGTGCGTTTGGCCCGGACGACGCGCTGCGCGACGGTCGGCTCGGAGACGAGGAACGCGCGTGCGATCTCCTCGGTGCGCAGGCCGCCGAGCAGCCGCAACGTCAGAGCCACCCGGGACTCGGCGGGAAGAGCCGGGTGGCAGGAGACGAACATCAGGCGCAGGACGTCGTCGCCCACCGCATCGTCGAGGTCGTCGAGGGCCTCGTCGAGGTCGGCCTCGGAGGTGTCCTGCCGGGTGGCGATCTCGTGGGCGAGCTGCTCGTGCCTGCGGTCGAGCCGCTCGCCGCGCCGCAGGTGGTCGACGGCGCGACGCTTGGCGACGGCCATGAGCCAGGCGCCCGGGTTGTCCGGCACGCCCGACTCCGGCCACTGCTGGAGGGCGGAGAGCAGCGCGTCCTGCGCGAGCTCCTCGGCCAGTCCCACGTCGCCCACCATCCGGACGAGTCCGGCGATGATCCTCGCCGACTCCATCTTCCAGACCGCGTCGACCGCGCGGTGGGTGTCCTGGGATGTCACGTGCTCGATCAGAGCATCCGCCCGGCCGGATATGCAAACGCCCGATCAGTTCTCCGGGCCTTGATCAGGGCACTCGGCCCGGTGTGCGAGTGCCCGGTCAACTCTTCGGACCGAAGATCTGTCGGAGCGGAGCGCCTGCCCGGCCGGGTGTGCGAGCGCTCAGGCGGTTCTTCGGGTCAAAGGCCCGATGGGGCAGGGCGCCTGGCCGGGTGCGCGAGCGTCCGATCAGTTCTCCGGGCCGAAGACCTGCTGGATGTCGCCCTCGCCGTCACCGATGATCTTCCAGAAGCGCCGGGACAGCTCGACGGCCTCCTCCTTCGAGCGCGCCTCGATGAGCGCGAAGCTGACGATCGCCTCCTTCGCCTCGGTGAACGGCCCGTCGGTGATGGTGAGCTTGCCGCCGGAGGCCGAGACATGGGTGCCGGCAGGGTCCAGGCCGCCGGTCGCCAGCAGCACCCCCGCCTGGGTCATCTCCTCGACGAAGGCGGCCATCTCGGCCATGACCGTCTCGGTCGGGGGTGCCAGGTCGCCGCCCTTGGTGGTCATCAGGAATCGCATTTCGGTGTCTCCTCACGGTGGTCGGATGACCGATCCTCGCCGGTCTCCGGCTACGCGTCGAACGGACCCGGCGGATATCGACACGCGTCGCCTGACCAGGGCGGCAGCCGGATGTGACAGGGAATGCGATGTGACAGGGAATGCGCGCCGGCTCGCATATTCGCAGCTCAGGGACGTGATGGCGTGGCGATGTCGAGTCGGGCTCTCCTCGTTCGACGCGTCAGCGAGGCCGGCCGAACCCGGCGGCCCCCACCCGGCGACGAACCTTCGTCGCACCAGAACCCGGCGACCTTCGTCGCATCACAACCCGGCGACGGATCCCGTCGCACCGGAAAGGAAACGACCATGACCACCGTTCAGCCCGGCATCGTCACCCCCGTCGGCTCCGCCACCCCCGCGACGCGCGTCCTGCTCGCCGGCTCCGTCATCTCCGCGCCCCTCTTCGCGGTCGTGTCGCTGGCACAGGCCTTCACCCGTGAGGGCTTCGACCTGATGCGCCACCCCCTGAGCATGCTGAGCACCGGCGATCTCGGCTGGCTCCAGATGGCCAACTTCCTGGTCAGCGGCGCTCTGACGGTCGCCGGGGCGATCGGTCTGCGCCGCGTCATGCGCGGCACCCCCGGTGGCACGTGGGCGCCTCGGTTGATCCTGGTCAGCGGCGTCGCGATGGCCGCCGCCGCGGTCTTCGTCATGGATCCGGGCGACGGCTTCCCCGTTGGCACCCCTCTGGGCCAGCCGACCGCGATGAGCTGGCACGGCCTCATGCACATGGTCGCCGGGTCCATTGGGTTCACCGCGCTCATCGTCGCCTGCTTCATCCTGGGCCGCCACTTCTCCCGCACCGGCCGCGCAGGCTTCGCCGTGGCCTCGCGGCTCAGCGGCCTGGTCTTCGCCCTCGGCGACGGCTGGGCGATGTCGGGCGGATACGCCGGGTCCCTGACCCTGTGCGTCGGCGCGATCACCGCCATGGTGTGGGTCGCCGTGGTGGCGGCGGACAAACGGGCCGCGCTCCGCTAGAGACACCCTTACGGGCCGGGCCCCCTCGCGATGGGGGCCCGGCCCTTTCAGTTGCGAGGTGGACTCCGGACGTTGGGCCAAGACCGGCCATGACCGGAGCCGGGTCGTGTTGGGCGTCGGCGACCCCCAGCACGACCCGGATCCGGTCACGCGTGTCTGGCGTGACCGGATCCGTTCACACCGGGCACGGCCGCCTCCGGTGTCGGCCCCATCCTCAGTCGAAGATCGGCCGGCGGGTGCGGCTGCGCTTCAGCTCGTAGAACCCGTCGGTGCCGGCGACCAGCAGCACGCCGTCCCAGAGCCTCCCGGCCGCCTCGCCGCGCGGGATCGGTGTCACCACCGGCCCGAAGAAGGCGACGAACTCGCCGTCAGGTCCGGGGACGTGGATCGCCGGAGTGCCGAGATCCTCGCCGATCGGGGCCAGGCCCGCCTGGTTTCCGGCCAGGAGCGCCTCGTCGTAGTCGGTGGACTCGGCCGCGTCGGCCAGCTCCGGCGAAAGGCCGGCCTCGGCCAGCGCGGCGAGGTACAGGTCACGGTCGATCGGCGTCTTCCGGTGGTGGATCCGGGTGCCCAGCGCGGTGTAGAGATCGCGGAGCACCTCGTTGCCGTACTTCTGCTCGGCCGCGATCGCGACCCGCGCCGGGCCCCAGCCGGTGTCCAGCCACTGCCGGTACCAGTCCTCCAGCCCTTCGCGGTCCTTGTTGAGCACCGACAGGCTCAGCACGTGGAAACGCACCCGCATGTCGCGGACCTGCTCCACTTCGAGCAGCCAGCGGGAGGTGATCCAGGCCCAGGGGCATTTGGGGTCGAACCACATGTGGGCGATCGTCATATCAGTCTCTCCTCACGAGAATTCGCTGTTCAAGGCCCCGGCAGAGGGTGGGCAGAGCCATTGTCCGGCGGTGGATTGGCCGGTCGTAAGTTCCAATGAGGGTCAAAATGATTGGACCGATGTGCTCACGTCTCACGTTCGCTCCCGGCACCGCCGGGGGTGGTCCCGGTGAGCGGTACGGCATGCGGCGCGTCATGCTGGTCACCATGATGGTCGATTCCCCCCGAGAGCTACCCGTGGTCTCGACCGGTCCCGGTGTCACAGGGCCGGTCGTGACCAGCGCCGGAGCGTTCGCCCGCGCTGGAGTGCTTGCCGGTTCCGAAGCGTCTGCCCGTGCCGAAGCACTTACCCATGTGGGCGGACCGCTCGTCGAGTCGTGCCCGGTGAGAGCGTGAGGGGGGCGCTGCTGGTCGCAGGGACCACCTCCGACGCGGGTAAGAGCGTCGTCACCGCCGGGATCTGCCGCTGGCTGGCCCGGCAGGGCGTGAAGGTCGCGCCGTACAAGGCGCAGAACATGTCGCTCAACTCCTTCGTCACCGCCGACGGCGCCGAGATCGGCCGTGCCCAGGCGATGCAGGCCGCCGCGTGCGGCCTGGAGCCCAGCGCGGACATGAACCCGATCCTGCTCAAGCCGGGCAGCGACCGGCGCAGCCAGGTCGTGGTCATGGGCAAGCCGCTGGCCGAGGTCGACGCGATGGAGTACTGGCAGGTCAAGGAACGGCTCCGCCAGGTCGCGGTGGATGCGCTGGAGCGGTTGCGAAGCTCGTACGACGTGGTGATCTGCGAGGGTGCGGGCAGCCCGGCGGAGATCAACCTGCGCAGGGGCGACATCGCCAACATGGGCCTGGCTCGCGCCGCGAACCTGCCGGTCATCGTGGTCGGCGACATCGACAGGGGCGGGGTCTTCGCCGCGCTGTACGGGACGGTGGCCCTGCTGGAGCCCGCGGACCAGGCCCTGATCGCCGGTTTCGTGGTCAACAAGTTCCGGGGGGCGCCCGAACTCCTCGAACCCGGCCTCGACATGATCAGGGAGCTGACCGGCCGCGAGGTGTACGGCGTGCTGCCCTGGCTGGACGGCCTCTGGCTGGACGTCGAGGACTCCCTCGCCCTGGACAACCGGCCCACGATCGGCACGCGCACGCCGTACGGCAGGCAGACCCTGCGGGTCGCGGTGGTCAGGCTGCCGCGCATCTCCAACTTCACCGACGTGGACGCACTGGCCTCCGAGCCCGGCGTCACGGTCCGCTTCGTGACCTCTCCCGCCGAGCTTGAGGACGCGGACCTGGTGGTCCTGCCCGGCTCCCGGGCCACGGTCTCCGACCTGGCGTGGCTCCGTGTCACCGGTCTGGCCGACGCCCTGCCCGGCCGGGCGGTGCTGGGTATCTGCGGGGGCTACCAGATGCTCGCCGGAACCATCCACGACGACGTCGAGTCGGGGGCGGGCCGGGTCGAGGGGCTCGGACTGCTGCCCGCGACGGTGGAGTTCGCGGCGGAGAAGACGCTGGGGCGTCCGGTCGGCACCGCGTACGGCTGCCGCGTCGCGGCCTACGAGATCCACCACGGCGTCGTGACGGCCGAGGGCGGCGAGCCCTTCCTGGACGGCTGTCACGTCGGATCGGTCTGGGGCACGACCTGGCACGGCGCCCTGGAGAACGACGACTTCCGCCGGGCGTTCCTCGCCGACGTGGCGGCCGTCTCCGGCCGCGACTTCACTCCCGCTCCCGACGTCTCCTTCGCCGCGATGCGCGAGGAGCGGCTGGACGCCCTGGGCGACCTGATCGAGCGGAACGTGGACACCGACGCCCTGCTCAGGCTCCTTGAGGGAGGCGCCCCGCGGGGGCTGCCGCTGTTGCCACCCGGCGGGGCTCTGCGCGAAGCCCCCGATTTCTCGCACAATGGAACGTAGGAGGTGAACGATGGGCCGGATCGTGCTGGTCTTCTTCATCATGGCTGTGATCGCCGCGGTGATCATCGGCGTCGCTCTGCTGGGCCGTGGCTCTAGGGCGGTCAAACCCGCTCTCGAAGAACCCCGTGAGATCCTCAAACGCCGCTACGCGGCCGGCGAGATCGACGAGGACGAATACCTCCGCCGCATGTCGGGTCTCTCCCAGGACTGGTAGGCGCCGGCTGCTCCTGGCCTGCCGGGCCGGCCCGTCCCCATCCGCCGCCGAGCGTCGCTCAGGCACGCCCAGGCCGTCCCCGCCTGACCAAGCCCGGCTAGTCCTCGTCGAGGCAGAGGCAGAAGGGGCGGCCGGCCGGGTCGAGGAGCACTCGGACGTTCTCTTGCGGTTGGGCCGCGGCCAGCGAGGCTCCCAGGGCGACCGCGTCGGCAACGGCGGTGTCGAGGTCGCCGACCTGGAAGTCGAAGTGCATCATCGGGCGCTGTTCGCCGTCGACGGGCGGCCAGACGGGGGCTCGGTAATCGGTGGCCTGCTGGAACACCAGATAGACGGCTCCCTGGGGAGCCGCGACGATCGCCGTTCCCGGCTCCTCGTGTCCGATGGGCCAGCCGAGCAGTTCGGAGTAGAAGCGCGCCAGGGCGCCGGGGTCGGGCGCTTCGACAGCGGTGCCCCACCACATGCCGGCCGTTCGAGATCGCATGCTCGTATATTGTCGCGGCGGTCCGGCCACGTCTACGGAGCGCATCCATGCCGCGATGCGCGCACGCCCCCGGGTCACGACGTGATCGACCAGGGAGGTCCGCGGCTCTCGTCCTCAGGTCCTGGCGGCCGGAGCGGGGCGGTTCTCGGCGATCCAGGCGTCGATCTCCTCCCACTGGTCGAAGAGCCAGCGGGTCTGGGTCTCGCGGTCGCGGGGGACGTCGGCGGCCTGCACGCGCCACCATTTGGCCTTGATCTCGGCGCGCACCGGCAGCCTGCGCCAGATGTCTCCAAGGGTGATCAGGTCGTCGAGGCCGGTGTGGGCGACGAAGACCACGTCCGCGGCCGGGCAGGCGTCGATGGCGGCGATGGCCCCGCCCGGACGGGGAGGGAGGAGGTAGTGCATCTTGCGGGCCCGGGAGGCCTCCTCGGTCAGGCCCTTCTGCTGAAGTCGCAGGATGGCCCGCCAGCGGCGCTTGGGGGTGAAGTTTCCTCCCTCGGGAAAGATCACCAGGGCGTCGTCGGCGTCCATGTCGGAGGACAGGCGGCTGATCTCGGCGATGATGCCGCTCTCGGCGGTCTTGCGGGGGACGAAGGCGTTGGGAAGACGGTTGATCACCACGTCCAGTGAGGGGTCGAACTGCAGCGCCGCCTTCATCACGATTCTCGGGCGCCGGCCGTACCGGGCGAGAAGGTGGTAGATGAGCAGGAACGAGTCACCGGGGCCCGCGTGGCGGGACAGGACGATGACGGGGCGGGTGAGGCGGCGGGAGAGCTCGTCGGAGGTCGGGGTCGGCTCGTCGATCTCGACGCTCAGGTGGAAGATCCGTACGGCCACGGTGTACACCTTGGACAGGAACCACTGGATCAGGTCGTAGTGCCGTTCCTGGTATTCGTCCTTGTTGAGCCGTCCGCCCAGTCCGGCGGCCACCCAGAGTCCCAGGGAGGCGACCAGCGCCATCGACTCCAGGGTCAGCCACGCCAGCGCGAACCAGACCAGCCGGGTGCCGCGCCGCTGCGGGACCGGCAGGCGCAGCGAGGCGGCGGTCACCACCACCAGCCAGATCGGCAGGGTGATCACTGCCACCACGGTGAGCACGAGCACCATGGGAGCGAGGACCAGTCGGCGGATGAAACGAGGAGGGAGCACAAGTGACTCCTGCCTTTATGGCGCGGCTCAGGTTGGTCAGGTGGACGAGCGTTGAGCCAGGTAGTGGGACGAGGCCTGATAAGCACGTTCTATATATCCAGATATATGCGATGAATCCCGATAGCGCAGCTGAGAGAGATCCACTCCGGGGCGGGAGATGCTTCCCGCGGGCATGACGTGGACCTCGATGTCGGCGGGAAGCGTGGCCATCTCCTCGGTGAAACGGTGGCGGCGGGCGATCTCGAAGGCGATCAGGCCGACCTCCCACGGCTTCCGCGGCACGACCAGGGGACGTTCGATCCGGCCGACGTGCAGCACGTAGACGCGGCGTGCGCCGAGGGCGACGGCGCGGCCGACCGGGATGCTGTGGACCAGGCCGCCGTCGAGGAAATGGTCGTCGCCGATGCGGACCGGGGGCAGCAGGCCGGGGACGGCACAGGAGGCGAGGACCGCGTCGACCAGCGGACCCTTGGTGAACCAGTGTGCGGCGGCGCGTTCGACGGAGGCCGCCACGCACTGGAACGGCACGGAGAGGTCCTCGATCCGGGCGACCGGGAGCATCTCGGCCAGCAGGCCGCGCAACGGGCCGGCGGAGTGGAGATGGGTGCCGGTCTTGGCGAGGGTGGACAGGCGGGTCACCCACGAACCGGCGAAAGCCGTACGGACCACATCGGACTTCCACAGTGAGGTCAGGCGTGAGACGGCGTCGCCCGGGGCGGCCGCGAGCATGACGCCGTTCAGCGCGCCCACGGACGTGCCGACGATCAGGTCGGGCTTGATGCCCGCCTCGTCCAGCGCCTGCAACATGCCCACCTCATGGGCGCCGAGGACGCCCCCGCCGCCCAGTACGAAGGCCGTGTCCACGCTCATGGGATCACCATAGACCGCATCGGGGACCCTGGCGTCACGGTGGAAGACCCGCTCCGCGGGAGAGCGACGGGTTCCGGGTTCTGGCAACGAAGGGGCGTTCAACTGTCAGGGTTCGGTCATGGCCCGGCAAAGGGGCAACGGGCACCATCGAAGGCATGACAGCGGTAGTGGAGACCGAGGGACTTACCAAGTTCTACGGTAAGCGCCGGGGACTCGAGGATCTCAGCCTCGTGATCCACCCCGGAGAGGTGTTCGGGTATCTCGGCCCGAACGGTTCGGGAAAGACGACCACGATCCGGCTGCTCCTGGACGTCATCCGGCCCACCAGCGGCCGGATGACCGTGCTCGGGACAGACCCTCGTGACGCGAGCGTGCGGAGCCGGATCGGTTATCTGCCCGGAGATCTGTTCCTGGAGGGCAGGGAGAGGGCGAGGGACTACCTCGCCTTCCTGGGCAAGATGCGCGGAGGCGTGCCCAAGGCCCGGATCGGGGCGCTGGCCGAGCGGCTGGAAGCCGACCTGTCGGTGCCGATGGGCAAGCTTTCCAAGGGCAACAGGCAGAAGGTCGGGCTGATCCAGGCGTTCATGCACGAGCCGGAGCTCCTGATCCTGGACGAGCCGACCGGCGGCCTGGACCCGCTGGTGCAGCAGGAGTTCCTGGCGATGGTCCGTGAGGTCCGGGCCTCGGGCCGGACCGTGCTGATGTCCTCCCACGTGCTGGCCGAGGTCGAGCACGTCTCCGACCGGGTCGGCATCGTCCGCGCCGGCAGGCTGGTCGCGGTGGAGGACATCTCCGCGCTGCGGGAGAAGGCGGTGCACCGGGTGGAGTTCCACTTCGACGCCCAGGTGCCCCGCGAGGCGTTCGAGAACCTGCCCGGCGTGCGGGACCTGCGCGTGGAAGGGGCCGCGGTGAGCTGCACCATCGACGGCCGCCCGGACGCGCTGATCAAGGCCGCGGCGCGGTTCACCGTGGTGCACATGGTCAGCGCCGAGCCCGACCTCGAAGAGATCTTCCTGGCCTACTACAGCGACGAGGAGGCGCGTCATGCCCGCGCTGGTGTCTAAAAGTCTGCGCGACTACCGCAGGGGGCTGATCGGCTGGACCATCGGCATCAGCGCCTTCATGCTGCTCTACCTGTCGGTCTACTCCTCCATCGTGGCGGATCCGGAGATCTACGGCCCGGCCGCGCTGGCCAAGTTCCCGGGGCCGTTGAAGGACCTGATGGGAGGACTGGACAACTTCACCAGCGGTGCCGGGTATCTCCAGGCCGTGGCCTATCAGATGTTCGGCCCGCTGCTGTTCACCATGTGCGCGGTCATCCTCGGCAACCAGGTGATCGCCCAGCCTGAGGAGCGGGGGACGCTGGAACTCACCCTCGCGCTGCCGATCGACCGGAGAAGGCTGCTTCTGGAGCGGTTCGCCGCGCTGGTCCTGGGCCTGCTCGGCATCGCGCTCATCACCTTCGTGCTCGTTGCCGGGATGGCCTCGGCGCTCGACATGGGCGTTCCCCTCGTCAACATCGTCGCCGCGCATACCGGGCTCTATCTCCTGGTGCTGTTCTTCGGCACCGTGACCGTGACCGTGAGCGCGGCCACGGGGCGCAAGAGCCTGTCCATGGGGATCGCCGGGGCCTGGGCGGTGGGAGGTTACGTGGTGGATACCCTCGGCCGTGACGTGGCGGCCATCTCCTGGCTGCGCTGGCTCTCGCCGTTCCACTACTACCTGGACGGCAGGCCCGTCTACCAGGGATTTCCCACCGGGGACTACCTTGTTCTGGCGGGTGCGACGATCGTGCTCCTGCTGACCGCGATGCTCGCCTTCGATCGGCGTGACGTAGGAGTCTGATGGACGAGCTCCTCGGGGGCCACCTCCGGACGTTACGGGAGGCGGCCGCCACCGGCAGGCTGCCGGATCGGACCGAGCTGGACGACTGCCGCGCCGCCGGCGCACGAGCCGCCGAGCAGGGTCTGTCCGTGCGTGCCCTGGTCGAGGCCGCCCTGGTCATGGCCGAATCCCTGCGTACGGCTCCGCTCCCGGCCCTCAGGCGTACGGTCTCCGCCCTGATGGAGGGCTACGAGAACGCCCAGAGATCGGCTCTGCGCCACGAGGGGGAGGCGCGCAGGGAGTTCGTGAACGACCTGCTCCAGGGCAGGGCCGACAGACTGGCCGAGCGGGCCGAGCACTTCGGCCTCCGGCTGGCCGAGACCTACGTGGTCGCGGTCGCCCGCCCGGCCGGTCCGATGACGACCGGCCCGGTGCCGGCCGGTCAGGGGAGGGCCGATCCGGGAACGGCCGGTTCGGTGCCGGCCGGTCGGGGGAGGGCCGGTCCGATGGCCGATGCTCTGATGGCGGCCGGTCCGGCGCACGATCGGCCGGCGGAGGGCGACGGGGCGCTGGCCCGGCGGATCGAGGAGGCGATGGTCACCCGGTTCGGCTCGCACAACGTGCTCATCGCCGTCCGCGACGGGATGCTCGTCTGCGTCGCACCGGGCAGTCTCGCCGTCGCGACCGGGGAGTTCACCCATCACGTGAGGCAGATGTTCTCGCCCGGCTGGCGGATCGGTCTCGGCCGGCCGCATCGAGGCCCCGGCGGGGTGGTCACCTCCTACAGGGAGGGCGCCAACGCCATCGAGTTCGGTGACCGGCTGGGTCTGCGGGCACCCGTGCTCAAGGCCGCCGACCTGCTGGTGTTCCCGGTGCTGCTGCGCGATCGGGCGGCCATCGAGGATCTGGTGACGACCGTGCTCTGCTCGCTGCTGGAGGCGAGGGGCGGACCCGGGCCGCTGCTTGACACGCTGGAGGCAGTCTTCGCCTCCCAGGGGAACCAGGCCGCCGCCGCGCGCAAGCTCGGTGTGAGCACCCGGGCGGTGACCTACCGGCTGGAGCGGATCCGCCGTCTCACCGGTTTCTCACCCGACGATCCCACCCAGCGGTTCACCCTGGAGACGGCGGTGCTGGGCGCCCGCCTGCTGGACTGGCCGGCTCACCCGCTGGCCTGACGGCCCGCGGTGGGTACGGCGGCAGCGCGGCAGGCAGCGGGCGGCCCATCGGACAACGGGATACCGGGAGACGGCGAGTGGCACGGCGGGCATTCAAAAGCCGTGCGCGGCACGGTAGCCGAGAGACGCGCGCGGCACGGCGGACGGCCGGGGGCCTCAAGGTCCTCAGGGGATGAGCAACACCTTGCCGGTGGTGCGCCGGGCCTCGAGGTCCTCGTGTGCCTGGGCGGCCTCGGCCAGCGGGTAGCGGTGGGAGATGTGCACGCGGAGCTGTCCGGAGGCCACCCAGCCGAAGAGGTCTGCGGCCCGCCAGGTCAGCTCCTCGCGGGTGGCGATGTAGAAGTCGAGGGTGGGCCGGGTCAGGAAGAGCGAGCCCCCCTGGGCGAGGATCTGCGGGTCGATGGGCGGGACCGGGCCGCTGGACTGGCCGTACAGGGCCATCATGCCGCGCGGGCGCAGCGAGGCGACGCTCTCGTCGAAGGTGGTCGCTCCCACGCCGTCGTAGACGACGTGCACGCCGGAACCGGTCAGCTCGCGGACCGCCTCGGCGAAGCCGCTGTAGCGGAGGACCTCGTCGGCGCCCGCCTGGCGGGCCAGCTTCTCCTTCTCCTCGGTGGAGACCGTGGCGATCACCCGGGCGCCGCGCAGCTTGGCGATCTGGGTGAGCAGCAGGCCCATTCCCCCCGCGGCGGCGTGCACCAGCACGTCGTCGCCCGGCTTCACCTCGTAGGTGGAGTGGGTCAGATAGTGCGCGGTCATCCCCTGGAGCATGATGGCCGCCGCGGACTCCGCCGTGACCTCGTCGGGCACGGCGAGCAGGTGGGACGCGGGCACCACGACCTTCGAGGCATAACTGCCGATCACGTTCCCCCAGGCCACGGTGTCGCCGACGGCGAACTCCCGCACGTCCTCGCCGACCGCGGCGACGGTGCCCGCGCCCTCCTTGCCGGGAATGAAGGGCAGGGACAGCGGATAGCGGCCCATCCGGTGATAGACGTCGATGAAGTTCACTCCGGCGGCGGCGACGTCGATCAGGACGTCACCCGGATTCATCTCGGGGTCCGGATGATCGGTGTAGGTGAGAGCCTCGGGCCCGCCCGTGGCGGAGATGACGATGGCACGCATTGTGCTGAACTCCTTCGGTCAGTCGGACGCTTTGATCGTCCCCAACCTCGTGCCGATCATTCGTTGTTCCCCTTTTCGGTCAGGGGCTCTTGGCGGAGAGCGGGCCGTGCATGGTGAAGTTGTCGAACGACGCCTTGAGGACGGCCTTGCTCTTCTCACCGACCCGGGCGATCATGCCGACCTCTCCGCTGGGCAGCGGGTTGGTGTCCCGGACGGACTGGACCCGCCCGCCGTTGACCCACATGGTCAGCTGCACGCCTTCCGCGTCGCCGGAGCACTCGGCCTGGAGCCGGGTGGTCTGATCCTTGGGCAGGTCGACGGGGACGGGTTTGGTGAGCTCGCCTCCGGCGCTCTCCACGGACTTGCGGATGCGGGCGTTGCCCGCGGTGTCGAGCAGAAACTCGTAACGAGTGGCCTTGGTGTCGTCCTTGCCCCGGCAGAACAGCCCGTACTCACCCGGGCCGGTGCTGCCGGAGCGGATCCCGACGTCGACGCCGAGGAGCAGCCGGGCGGGAGTGATCGGTGTGGGACTGGCCGTGGGATTGGGGGTGGCCGGAGGGGCACTCACGAAGCCGGTCGGCGCCTCCTCCCGCAGAAGGGCGTACTCGCCGTTCACATCAAGGGCGTAGTAGCCCTCGGAGGCGTAGCCGTACCTGTCGACGGCCGGATCGTAGGGGCCGCCGGTCCAGCCGGTCCCGCTCTGGGTGAAGTCGTCCTGGTAGAGCAGGGCGAGATCCTCGGGAGGACCGCCGGGGGAGAGCGCGAGATACAGGCCCAGGCCGCCGCCCACCGCGATCAGGGCCGCCACGGCGACCCCGATGAGGATCTTCCTGCGGCCCGCCGGTCGTCCGGCCTGCGGGGCCGCCGGGGCCGTGCGATCGGGGCCGAGGCCGGTGGGCGGCCCCGCCGATCCGGCGGTCTCCGCCCAGGGAACGGTCTCATGCGCCGCGGGCGTGCTCTGGGCGGGCGGACGCTGCGTGGACGGGCTCTGTACGGATGGACGCTGCGGAGACGGGTTCTGCATGGAAGGGCTCTGCTGCCAGGCGGCCTGGACCGAGTAGGCCGTCTGCTCGGGCGCGGCGGAGCGGCCGACCAGGTGGTCGAGGACCTGCTGGGAGGTGGGCCGGCGGCTGGGATCCTTGGCGATGGCGTAGGTCACCAGCTCCCGCAGCGCAGGCTCCATGTTCTCCAGCGAGGGCTCGGTGTTGAGCACCTGGTACAGCACCGCGGGCAGCGCCTCCCCGCCGAACGGCGGCCGGCCGCTGGCGGCGAAGGCCACCAGGCAGCCCCATGAGAACACGTCGCACGCGGGAGAGACCGGCTCGCCGCGCAGCACCTCGGGTGCCATGTAGCGGGGCGTGCCGATGATCTCGCCGGTTCCGGTGATCCCGCTGAGCGTGTCCAGCGCGCGGGCGATGCCGAAGTCGATCACCCGGGGGCCGATGGGGGAGAGCAGCACGTTGGACGGCTTGAGGTCGCGGTGCACGACCCCGGCGCTGTGGATCGCGGTCAGCGCGGTCGCCACGCCGACCGCCAGCGCGTCGAGGCTGGAGCCGCGCAGCGGCCCCTGCGCCCGTACGGCCTCCTCCAGGTTCGGGCCGGTCACGTACTCGGTGACGACGTAGAGCTGGTCGCCGTCGAGTGCGGCCTCGATCACCGCGGCCGTGCAGAACCGGCGAACTCTCTGGGCCGCGTCGGCCTCCCGGCGGAAGCGCATCCGGAACTGCTCGTGCTGGCTGTACTCCGGGTTGATCACCTTGATGGCGACCTGCTGCCCGTCCGCGGATTCGCCGAGGTAGACCGTGCCCATCCCGCCTCTGCCCAGTTGGCTGAGCACGCGGTATCGCCCGATCTGCAGAAATTCGCCGGGACTGAGATTGTTCACAGTCGTACCTAACCGCATATGTGGTCACATGAGTGGCTCAGCCTATCGATGTCCTCCCTTCGATCAATCGCCGTAGCAGCGGCAGATCCACGCGTTCCAGGCTGTCCATGATCAGGACATCGTCCGGCACCGTCATGCCGCCGGAGACCGCGACCACCCGGCACCCGGCCGCGTGCGCGGCGGCGAGGCCGGTGGGACTGTCCTCCACGGCCACGCACTCGGCGGGGGCCACGCCCAGGTTGGCGGCGGCCTTGAGGTACGGATCGGGCAGCGGCTTGGCGCGTACGGTGTCCTCGGCCGCCACGACCAGGGCGAATCGCTCCGCCCCGATCGTGCGCAGCACCGTGTCCACGATCTGCCGGGGGGAGGCGCTGACCAGCGCGACGGGCATGTCGGCCGCCCGCAGGTCGTCCAGCAGCCGGATCGCGCCGGGCAACGGCGTCACCCCTTCCGCGATCCGCTCCGCGAAGGCCTCGATGAGCCGCCCGCCGACCTCGGCGAGTCGCGCGTCGGTCATGGCGGGCTGCGTGTCGGCGGTGCCGGGGGAGGACGGGGCGTGCCGCAGGAGGTGGGCCGCCACGTGCTCGACCGGACGGCCGAGCACGTGACCGGTTTCGGCGTCGGTCAGCTCCAGGCCGAGCTCCGCCGCCACCGCCGCGCACGCTTCCCACCACATTCCCTCGGTGTCCACGAGCGTGCCGTCCATGTCGAACAGGACGGCCCGGAGCTCAACTGACACCGGCGGGGTCCCCCGACTTGGCGGACGCCTGAACGGCGGGGACGGCGGCGGTGCGCTCGGCGACCAGGACGGGACGCTGCACGAGGCTGACGCTCACCCGCGTGCCGGGAGCCAGCCGCATCGCCTCGTGGCCGGGCACGTCGGAGAGGACCTCCAGCTCGCCCAGCTGCACGCGCAGTCGCGCGGACGAGCCGCGGAACGACGACGCCACGATCATCGCGCTCCCCTCGGAGGAGGGGGTGACGAGCACGGCCTCCGGCCGGATCAGCACGTCCACCTCGGAGGAAGAGGAGGGGAGCGGGCCGTCCACCGGAAGGAGCTGGCCGAGGACGGTGACCTCGTTGCCCGACAGCCGGCCGGGGATGTGGTTCATCGTGCCGACGAACTCGGCCACGAAGGGCGTGGACGGCCGGTCGTAGACCTCGGCCGGGGCGCCGCACTGCTCCAGCCGCCCGCTGCGCAGCACCGCGACCCGGTCGGCGACCGAGAGGGCCTCCTCCTGGTCGTGGGTCACGAAGATGGTGGTGATGCCCAGCTCCAGCTGGAGCCGACGGATCTCCTCGCGCAGCGTGACGCGGACCTTGGCGTCCAGCGCCGACAGCGGCTCGTCCAGCAGCAGCACGCGAGGCTCCAGCGCCAGCGCCCTGGCCAGCGCGACGCGCTGCTGCTGGCCACCGGACATCTCGTGCGGGTAGCGCTCGGCATGCGTGGGAAGACCGACCAGCTCCAGCAGCTCCGCCGCCCGTGCGTGGCGCTTGGCGGCGGGCACCTTACGGACCCGGAGCCCGAACGCCACGTTGTCGCGGACGTTGAGGTTGGGGAACAGGCTGTAGGACTGGAAGACCATGCCCGCGTCCCTGCGGTTGGCGGGCAGGCGGGTGATGTCCTTGCCGTCCACGAGCACGGCGCCCGCGTCCGGGGTTTCGAAGCCCGCCACGCACCGCAGCGCCGTGGTCTTGCCACAGCCGGAGGGGCCGAGGAGAGCTATCAGCTCGCCGGGCGCGATGGTCAGGTCCAGGCCGTCCAGGGCGGTCGTGCTGCCGAACACACGACGCAACCCCCGGAACTCGACGCTGGCGGTCATGAGGTGCTCCTTCGTTTGGAACCCGCGCTGGACAGGAAGAGCAGCAGCAGCCAGATGAGCAGCAGGCTGAGGATCGAGACGGCCACGGAGAGCTGGCCGTTGGCCCCGGAGATCGTCACGATCCAGACCGGGAAGGTTCGGTAGCCGAGAAGCGCGGCGATGGTGTACTCGCCGAGCACCAGCGCGAGGGTGAGGAACGAGGCGCCGGCGATGGCCGTGCGCAGGTTGGGGATGATCACCCGGAACACCACGTGCGGCCACGACGCGCCCAGGTTGCGGGCCGCCTCGACCAGGGTGCGCACATCGATCGCGCGGAGCCCGGCGTCCAGCGAGCGGTAGACGAACGGCAGTGCCAGCACCACGTAGGCCAGCACGAGCACCACGGGGAACGTCTCGTTCTGGATCGCGATCAGGGTCCCCCACAGCGGTGTGGCGGCCAGGTAGTCGGGTCCCCAGCGCAGCACCATGCTGATCCCGGCCACGAAGGTGATCGGCGGCACGACCAGCGGAAGCGTGCAGATCACCTCCAGCACGGGGCCGAGCCTGGGTGCGCTGAGCCGTACGGCCAGCATCGCCGGAAGCGTGAGACCGAGCACCAGCACGATCGTGGCGACGGCCAGCGCGAGCGAGAGCAGCATGCTCGTGCCGAAGCCCTCGGCACTGAAGATGTCCAGGTAGGCGCTGAGGGAGAAGCCCTGCTGGTCGTTGTAGACCGAATACCAGAACGAGGCTCCCAGCGGGACCAGGAAGTAGATCGCCGCGATTCCCAGGACCGCGCCGCGCCAGATCTTCAGGCGCTGCGGGCGGCGGGTGGGGGGGACGACCTGTGGGGTCTCCAGGATCGGAGTCACCGCAACCATCGGCTGCTCCTCTTCTGCAGCGGCAGGTAGACCGCCATGACCAGACCTGCGATGACGATCATGTCGAGGCTGAGCGCGAGCGCCATGTTCTCGTGCCCGATGAGCACGTTGCCGGTCAGGGCGTCCGCGATCTGCAGGGTGACCAGCGGGACGGTGCTGCCGACCATCGCCCTGGCGGTGGCGTAGGCGGCGAACGCGCCGCCGAACAGCAGTACCACGCCGCCGAGCAGCGAGGGCGTCAGCACCGGGATGCCGACGTGACGCCAGTACTGCCAGGTGGTGGCGCCGTTGTTGCCCGCCGCCTCCCGCCACTGCGGCTTCAGGCCGTCCAGCGCGGGGACCACGGTGAGCACCATCAGGGGCACCGAGAAGTACATGTAGACCAGGGCCAGGCCCCAGAAGTTGTACAGGCTCCAGCCGCCGTCGGCGAGTCCGAAGGCCTTGGTGATGACGCCGGCGTTGCCCAGAGTGGCGATCCAGGCGAACGCCAGCGGCACGCCGCCGAAGTTGGCCAGAACGCCCGAGGCGGTGAGCACCGACTCGCGCAGCGCCCGGGACCGGGAGGTCACCACGGCCTGGGCGAGGAAGGTGCCCAGGATCGCGCCGAGCACCGCGACCACGGCCGACAGCTGCACGCTGCTGAGGAGGGTGTTGAGGTAGTTGCCCTGAAGGCTCTCGGTCAGGTTGGAGGTGCTGAACGAGGAGGTGAGGGTCTTCGGGTCCTTGACGGTGAACGCGCCGAACAGCAGCGCGATCGCCGGGATCCCGAAGGCGAGTGCCACGAAGGCGAGCAGGGGCAGGGCGGCGAGCCATCCCTTGGAGCGAGTACGGCTGCCGCCCTGGGCAGCCGTACCTACGTCGGTCGTCATCGATCAGCCCGCGACAGCGGCGCCCCAGCCGGAGGCCAGGACTTCCTTGGCCTTGGTGTTCTGCTCCTCGGTCGGGAAGGCAGGCTCACCGTCCACGGGGGGCAGGTTGGCCTCGGCGGCGGCGTCGACCGAGCCGTCGGCCTTCATGGCGGGCAGCAGCACCGGGCGGGCGAAGCCGGCCAGGTAGAGGTTCTGGCCCTCGGGGCTGTAGAGGAACTCCTGCCACAGGCGGGCGGCGGCGGGGTGCGGGGCGTCCTTGTTGATCGCCTGCGCGTAGAGCTGGAGGAACTTGCCGTCGGACGGGATGTTCGTCTTCCAGTCCAGGCCCTTCTCCGCCATCTTGGGGGCGTAGGCGGCGTTGTTGTAGTCCCAGTCGATGCTGATCTGGGTCTCGCCCTTCTCGATGGTGGCGGGGGTGGTCTCCACCGGGTTGAAGTTGCCCGCGGCCTTCAGCTTCTTGAAGAAGTCCAGACCGGGCTGGATGTCGTCGAAGGAGCCGCCGTTGGCCAGGGCCGCGGCGTACACGCCCGCGAACGCCGAGCCGGACTGGGTCGGGTTGCCGTTCATGGCGACCTTGCCCTTGTACTCGGGCTTGAGCAGGTCGGCGAAGCTCGTCGGGCAGGTGGTGATCTTCTTGGCGTCGCAGCCGATGGAGACGTAGCCGCCGTAGTCGTTGAACCAGAGGCCGGTGGCCTCCTTCTGGTTCTCGGGGATCTTGTCCCACGTCTGGACCTTGTAGGGCGCGAACAGGCCCTCGGCGGCACCGCTGATCGCGAAGGACTGGGCGATGTCGAGCACGTCGGGGGCGCGGTCCTGGCCCTTGCGGGTCTTCACCGCGTTGATCTCGTCGGCGCTGGCGGCGTCGGGGGTCTCTTCCTCGATCTCGATCCCGGGGTACTTCGCCTTGAAGGCTGCGATGATCTTGCCGTAGTTCGCCCAGTCCGGCGGGAGGGCGATGACGTGGAGCTTGCCCTCCTTGTTCGCGGCCTCGACGAGCTTGTCCAGCCCGCCGAAGTCGGCCGCGGAGGCGGCGGTCTTGGCGTCCACGCCGGCCGCGGCGCTACCGCCGGAGGCGGCGGGGGCCGCGGTGGTGCTCGGGGCGGCACCGCATGCCGTAGCGCCTACGAGGAGGCACGCGGCCAGGCCGGCGAAGCGAATTCGTGATGCGAGCACTTTGTCTCCCAAGGGGGTGGCGCGGAATAAGCAACGAAAGTAGAGGAACTTGTACAAACAAGCTAGACCCGGCAGGTCGGTAGTCGGTTTCTGTTCGGTGAACACCCGAAGTACGTCAGTGAAATGCAACGACTGGGGCTTCATGGGCGGTTCTACGTGCCTAGGGTGTGGTCAGGATCGACCGCCCAGTGCGCACAGATGGAGGTTTTCACCGTGTGCCGGGCAGGGCGCGAGAGGGCGGATTTGAGAGGCGGAGCGAGATTGTGTAGCGGGTGGGGATCGAGCCGGTTGTCCGAGCGGGCGTTGCGAGGGGTGTCCGGATGGAAAGCCGAGCGGGCGTTTCGAGGGGCGTCCGGATGGGGAGCCGGCCGGGCGCTTTCAGGGGCGTCCGGGCGGGGAGCCGATCGGGCGCTCTCGGGGGGGTCCGGAGGGGGACTCGGCCGGGCGCTCGGGCGGATGTCCGAGCGGGCATCGGCGGGGGCGCGATCATGACGGCCCGTTACGTGGGCATCGCGGAAGAGCTGCGCGAGGCCATCGTGCGCGGCGAGTACGCCGTGGGGGCGCAGCTGCCCTCCGAGGCCGAGCTCGCCGTCCGCTTCTCGGCCTCGCGCGGCACGGTCCGCCAGGCGGTGGCCGTACTCGCCACCGAGGGCCTGGTGGGGTCCAGGCAGGGGGCCAGACGTATCGTGCTCGGCCGTGAGCGGAGCCAGAGCTTCGCCGAGCTGCACAGCTTCGCGCAGTGGGCGCGGGCGATGGGCTACCGGGTCAAGGGGCAGGTGCTGGAGCAGCGCCGCCTGGGCGCGAGCGTCACCGAGGCGGTACGGCTGGCGCTCCAGCCGGGCGATCCGGTGCTGTCGGTGCTGCGGCTCCGCTCGCTCGACGGTGAGCCCGTGATGCTGGAACGGACGGTCTACGCCGGGTGGATCGCCCCGGCCGTCGAGCGGATCGACCACGACTGCGAGTCGATCACCCAGGCGCTCTTCGAGAGTGTCGGGCTGGTCTTCGCCTACGGCGAGCACCTCATCGACGCGGTCGCGGCGGGCGTTCAGGACTCCCAGCTGCTGGGCGTACGGCGAGGCAGCCCTCTGCTGCGCCAGCGCCGGGTCACCACCACGCACGAGGGACGCCCGGTCGAGTGGTCCGACGACCGCTACCGCGCGGGCAGCGTGACCTTCAGCATCCGCAACTCGGTGGACGCCAACCCGCTGGTACGGCAGATGGGGGACTTGCGCCCGAGCTCATAAGAACGTATGTTCGACTAGGTAAACCCGCCTTCCCCCGGGTGCTCATCCGAAGGCCGCGGGGGGAGAGATGTCTTGAGCAGACTTTATGGCGACCCGATCGAGGTGTGGACCCGGGAGGGGCAACCGGTCCAGTTCGTCTGGCGCGATCGGCTCCACACCGTCCGCCGGATCCTCGATCACTGGGTGGTCGCGCGCGAGTTGTGGAAGATCTCCGAGAGCGACCCGGGCGAGCGCCGGTTCTGGCGCCTTGAGGCCGGTCCCGGAGGCAGGGGCGGCACCTACGAGCTCCGCTTCGACACGGCCGCCGAGGGCTGGCTGCTGATGAGGGCGCTGGACTGACGCCCCGGGTCGACGCCGCCGAGCCTTATTCACCGCCGAGCCTCACCTCGACGCCGTCGGGCCCGTCTCGACGGCCCCGGGGTCAGGCCCGCCCGGCGGTGCCGATCCGTGGTGTCGATCCGTTGGCCGAGGTCTGCCCGGAGGTGACGCGCGGGATCACTTGGGGGCGGTCTGCGGGATGGCCTGCGGCGTGAGGTGCGGGGTCGGTTCCGCGGCGACGCGAGGGGCCGGCTCCGCGGTGACCTGGGCGACCTGAGAGACGCTCAGCGGAAAGGGCCGCGGGACGATGCGGCTCTCGGGGGTCCGATGCCGGTGCCGGGTGCTCACTGCCTGGATCCTGGCGATCTGCCGGACGGTCGCCGCGCACAGCAGGGCGGCGACCGTGATGGCGGCCAGCTCGACCGGGCCGAGGCCGGTCAGGCTGGTGCTCCCCTGGGACGGGCCCGACAACAGCCGCATCAGCACCAGCGTGAGGGCGGCCAGCCAGCTCAGCCACCAGGCGGTGAGAAGCGCCAGCCAGCGCGTACGGCGATCAACCGGCGGGCGGGAGGCCCACCACAGGCGATCCATCATCACCGGCGGGGCGATCAGGTTGACGCCCGGCACGAACCAGCCGGCCAGGACCGAGGGCGCCGCCGGCCGGGCCTGGCCCGCGTCCTGCCTGGCACGGATCAGCCAGGTCAGGCAGGCGACGACGGCCGCGATCGTGGTCACGGCGGTAAACATGATCAGGACGGCGAAGAGGCTGACCGCGCCGACGACGGCCTGCGCGCCGGGGGCATGGGGGTCGCCGCCGAGCGCTGAGATCTCCCGGGCCAGCCGCCGGCCTCGAGCCTGTTCGAACACCACCAGGGCGGCGGTCGCGAGCACCTGGGCGGAAAGGGTCACATAAACGGCTGAGGCCGACCTTTTCTGCGGAGACTTCTGTGGAGACGAGATGAAGCGCATGTATATCTCCCCCCGGCATGCGCTGAAGGACTTGCCCTTCTTTTATCCCGTCTGCTCCTCCGCTAATCAGCTTGCTCCCCCGTAATCAGCTCACAACACCCGACTCCCACGCCCAAGCCGCGATCTCCACCCGATTCCTGGCGCCGAGCTTGGTGAAGATGCTCCCCATATGGGTCTTGATCGTGGACAGCGAGACGAACAACTCGGCGGCGATCTCCTGGTTGGTCCGCCCTCTGGCCACCAGGCGGACCACGTCCCGCTCGCGTTCGGTGAGCGGTTCACCGGGCGGGCGGGCGGCGCCGATCCGGGGAGGGGCCAGGTGTTCGAGCAGGCGGACGGTCACCGAGGGCGACACCAGCGAGTCCCCGGCCGCCGCGGCCCGGACCGCCTCGATGAGCAGCGTCGGCCCGCTGTCCTTCAGCAGGAACCCGGTCGCCCCCGCGCGCAGTGCTCCGTAGACGTATTCGTCCAGGTCGAAGGTGGTGACGATGACCACGCGCATCGGGTCGGAAACCCCCGGCCCGGCCAGGATCCGGGTAGCCTCCAGGCCGTCCAGCTTGGGCATCCGGATGTCCAGCAGGCACACGTCGGGCCGGAGCCTCCGTGCCTGTTCGACCGCCTCGGCGCCGTTCGCGGCGGTCGCCACGACCTCCATGTCCTGCTGGGCATCCAGAATCATCTGAAAACCGGTCCGCACCAGCTGCTGGTCGTCCGCGATGAGCACCCGAATCGTCACCCGATGGATTCTGCCAGCAGAAGGCACGACATCGACCTTTCGGGCGATGCCCTGATATATGGACCAGACTTTTAACTGATCCGCGATGACGCCTTCGCGCGGGAAGGTCGTCGTCATGAGTGTTGTCCTTGAAGGACTCAACCTGGTCAAGCGGTTCGGTCCGACCGTGGCGCTGGGTGGCGTCGGTTTGGCGGTCCAGGCGGATGAGGCCGTGGCGATCATGGGGCCGAGCGGGTCGGGCAAGTCGACCCTGCTGCACTGCCTCGCCGGGATCATGAAGCCGGACGCCGGTGAGGTGCGTCTGCTCGACCGGCGCATCGACACGATGGGGGAGCGGGAGCGCAGTGCCCTGCGCCGTACCAGCTTCGGGTTCGTGTTCCAGTTCGGCCAGCTCCTTCCCGAGCTACCGGCCGATGAGAACGTCGCGCTGCCGCTCATGCTCGGCAACGTGTCCCGGGCCGACGCCGTACGGCGGGCCCGCGAGTGGTTCGGCCCGCTCGGCCTCGCCGGCATGGAGGGCCGCCGGCCCGGAGAGCTCTCCGGCGGCCAGGCGCAGCGGGTGGCGATCGCCCGCGCACTGGTCATCCAGCCGAAAGTGATCTTCGCCGACGAGCCGACCGGCGCGCTCGACCAGAGCACCGGCTACGACACGATGCGCTTGCTGGTGGAGGCCGCCAAGCACAATGGCGCCTCGCTGGTGGTCGTCACCCACGACCCGGAGGTGGCCCGCTGGTGCGACCGCGTGGTCGAGGTCCGCGACGGCCAGATCGTCCCCGGCCTGACCGGCACGGGGCCCCCTGCGGGTCACGACGCGCAGCGCCCGGTTCACGGTCACGACGTCCGCTACCCGGCGTCCGGCCGGGACGTCACGAGGGAGACGGCGACATCGGCCCTTCCGGGGGTGACGGAGTGAGCGGGCTGATGAGCCTGACCTGGCGGCTGCTGCGCGGTGGTGGGCGCCGTGGCCTGATGGGCGCGGGGCTGACCGTGGTGGCGGTGGCCGTCTCCACCGCGCTGCTGCTCTTCGCCGTGGCGCTCAACTTCGCCTTCCAGGGGCGGGCCGACCGGGGGGCGTGGCGCAACCCGGTCGCGGTCACAGGGAAGGCCGTGGCGGTTGAGGCCGTGCGCGAGGACTACGTGCGCGACCGGCGGATCACCGTCGTGGACCTGGCGACGCTGAAGCCGGGGACGGCCCCGCCGCCCGGCCTGGACCGCTTTCCCGCGCCGGGGGAGGTCTGGCTCTCCCCGGCGCTGGCCGAGCTCGCCCGGAGGCTTCCGGCCGACCAGCTCGCCGACCGGTTCTCCGGGAGGATCGGCGGAACGGTCGGCGACGAGGCGCTGGTCCATCCCGGCGAGCTCGTCGCGGTCCGAGGCCAGGCGCCGGACTCCCCGGTGATGGCCACCGGGTCGGCTGACGACCGGCGCGCCGGGGGCACGAAGATCTCCGATTTCACCGGAAAGGCGACGCCCGACGCGGGGGCGTACGAGGCACTCGGGCTGATCGCGAGCGTGCTCATGGTGGTGCCGCTGCTGGTGTTCGGCGGCGCGGCGGCGCGGCTCACCGTGGCCCGCCGGGACCGGCGCCTGGCCGCGCTCCGGCTGGTGGGTGCGACCCCCGGCCAGGTGGTCACGATGACCGTCGCGGAGGCGGTGATCACCGCGTTCGGCGGGGCACTGCTGGGGCTGGTCCTGTACGGCGTGTTCGCCCCGCTGCTCACCGGGATCGAGATCGCCGGCGGCTCCTGGTTCGTCTCCGACCTGTGGCCCGGAGCACTCGCCGTGCTCGCCGTTCTGGTGGCCGTACCGCTGCTCGTCGGCCTGTCGGCGGTGGTCGGCCTGCGCAGGGTCGTGGTCAGCCCGCTCGGCGTGGCCAAGCGGCAGACCCCTCCGGCGATGCGCTTCATCCGGGTCCTCGCGTTGCTGGCGGTCCTCGCCGTGGTCCCCACGCTCGGGATGGGCGCCGGCGTCGGAGTGGTCGCCGCCGTTCTCGGTCTCGTCTTCCTCGCCGTCAACCTGGTCGGCCCGTGGGTGGTCGGCGTGATCGGCCGGATCGTCGTGAGCCGGGCCCGTCGCCCGGCCCGCCTGCTGGCCGGGCGACGCATGATGGATGACCCCAGGGCCGCCTGGCGGACCGTGAGCGGCGTCGCCATGACCGGGTTCGTGGCCGGGTTCATCGGCCTTCTCAGCCCGGGCAGCGGTCTGTCCGGCACCGCGAACGCCACCGGCCTGCACCTGTCCGTTCCCTCGTCCCGGGTGGCCGAAGTGACCGCCGGGGCCCGTGAACGCCTGTCCGCGGCGGAGATCCCCGCCGGGATCGACGTCGGAGACGACGGTGGAACCACGGTGCTCACCGTCTCGGTCCGGCAGCGCGGCCTGGAGACGGTCGACCGGGCGCGCACCGCTCTCGACGGTCTGGTGCCGGGACACGGAGCCACCTCGGCCGCCGACGAGGAGTGGTCGAGCAACCGGCTCTTCGGCGACATCGGCACGGGAACGGTCACCGTGCTCGCGGTCTCGTTCCTGGTCGCGACGGCCAGCGCCGGGATCACCGCCGCCTCCTCGATCCTGGACCGCAGGCAGACCTACGCCCTGCTCCGCCTGGCGGGGACCCCGCTGAAGGTGCTGAACAAGGCCCGCCGCGCCGAGACGTTGATCCCGTTGACGGTCATGGGCGGCGGTGCCATAGCGGTCGGGGTGTTCTGCGCCCTCCCGTTCTCGCGCGTCTCGATGAACACCACCGGCGTGATCACTCTGGCCGCCTGCGTGGTGCTCGGTTTCGCCGGGGTGATCGGAGCCGGAGCGGCGAGCGCCCCGCTGCTGCGCTCCGTCACCGCCGACCCCGCCCCGCGCCCCGACTAGCGCCCGGTGGGCGAGGATCAGCCCAGGACGAGATCGCGGATCGTCTTCAGCGAGGCCTCGTCACGGGGGCCCATCACCAGCAGGTTGGTGACGGGGCTCTTGCGCCACAGCTCCAGGCGCTCGCGGATCCGGCCCACCGGGCCGACGAGGGAGATGCCGTCGGCCAGCTCGTCCGGGATCGCGTTGAACGCCTCGTCCCTGCGTCCGGCCAGATAGAGCGCCTGGATCTCCTCGGCGGCCTCGGCGTAGCCCATCCTGCCGATGATGTCGGCGTGGAAGTTGCGGCTCTTGGCGCCCATGCCCCCTATATAGAGGGTCAGCATCATCTTCACGCCGTCCAGCGCGGATCTGACGTCGTCGGTGATCAGCGTCATGACCATGGCGGCGATGTCGAAGTCCGGCCCGGTGCCGGCCAGCGACGGGCCGTACATCCGCTCGATCTTCTCCGGGAACACGAACAGCGGCAGCCAGCCGTCGGCGATCTCGCCGGCGAGCGCGACGTTCTTGGGGCCCTCTGCGCCCAGATAGAGCGGGATCTCCGCGCGGAGGGGGCGGGTGATCAGTTTCAGCGGCTTGCCCAGGTTCGCGCCGCCCGGGTAGGGGAGCGGGTAGTGCTCGCCGTCGTTGGTCACCGGCTCCTCGCGGCGCCAGATTTTGCGCATGATCTCGACGTATTCACGGGTGCGGGCGAGCGGCTTGGGGAATGGTCTGCCATACCAGCCTTCGACCACCTGGGGCCCGGACGCGCCGATGCCGAGGAGCAGCCGGCCGCCCGTCAGGTGATCGAGCGTCATCGCGGTCATGGCGGTCGCGGCGGGGGTCCTGGCTGAGATCTGGACGACGGAGGTGCCCAGCTTGATACGGGAGGTCCGCGCGCCGTACCAGGCCAGTGGGGTGAAAGCGTCGCTGCCGTAGGCCTCGGCCGTCCAGACGGACTCGTATCCCAGGCGTTCCGCCGCCTGGACGAGCTCGGTGGAGTCGTCGGAGTTACGCTGCCAGTAGCCGAGGTTCAGGCCAAGTTTCAGATCACTACCCATGGAGGTCTCCTCCGAATACCGAATACGCGCCTCGCAATTAGAACACGTTCTACCTTTGTCGGTCGAATGGGAGGTGTCAAAATTCAGTCTTCCGGGAAACGAGCATCTGTGCTTAACGCTGTCCGCAGGGTTTTCTCCCTGATGTTGCTCCTTGCCCTCGCCGCCTCGGGAACGGTTCCCGCCGTGGCGCAGGCGGCCAAAAAACCCAACATCGTGTTCATCCTCGTTGACGACCTGGAAGCTGGCGATCTACAGAAATTTCCGAATATCTGGAATCAGCTCGTCCGTGGCGGCACCCGCTTCGACCGCTTTTTCGTCCCGGACTCCTGGTGCTGCCCATCACGCGCATCCATCCTGCGCTGCCAATACGTCCACAGCCATGGGGTTCTGACCAATACGGCCCCCGAGGGCGGTTTCACGAAATTCTTTAACTCTGGCCTGGAACGTTCCACAATCGGCACTTGGATGAAGTCGGCCGGCTACCGGACCGGGCTGATGGGCAAATACCTCAACCACTATCCCGGCGGCGTCGCCGCGTCCACCTACGTGCCGCAGGGCTGGGACGACTGGGCCGTGCCGGTGACCAACCTCTACCAGCAGTACAACTACACGCTCAACGAGAACGGGGCGCTGAGAAACTACGGTGCCATGGCCCAGGACTATCTGGGCGACGTGCTCAGCCAGAAGGCGGGCTCGTTCGTCAGCCGGCCGGGCGACGATCCGTTCTTTCTGTATCTCGCCCCGATCAGCCCGCACAACCCGGCTGCCTACGCTCCCCGGCACCGCGACGCCTTCGCCGACGCCACCGCCCCCCGCACCGGCTCCTTCGACCAGAGCGACGTGAGGGACGAGCCCCTGTGGCTGCGATCCCTGCCGATGTTCAGCGAGAGAACGATCGCGAAGATCGACGAGCGCTACCGCAACCGGCTCAGGTCCATGCTCAGCGTGGACGACATGGTCGGCACTCTGATCGAGACCCTGCGCGCCACCGGAAAGCTGGACAACACCTACATCTTCTTCAGCTCCGACAACGGATTCCACCTGGGCCAGCACCGGCTCGCGCAGGGCAAGACCACCCCGTTCGACGAGTCGATCAAGGTGCCTCTCGTGGTGCGCGGACCGGGTATCCAGGCCGGTGGCGTCGTCGGCGACATAGGCGCCAGCGTGGACCTCGCGCCGACCTTCACCGAGCTTGGCGGAGCCGTGCTTCCGAGCTTCGCCGAGGGCCGCTCCCTGCTTCCGCTCCTGCGGGGCCGGACCCCTCCCGGCTGGCGCCAGAACGTGCTGCTGGAGTTCTATCGCCCGACCAACCAGAGCTCGGCCCGCCAGACCCCGGTCCCCGCCTACGCGGGCATGCGGACCGGGCAGAGCCTCTTCGTCCGCTATTCGACCGGCGAATACCAGCTCTACGACTTAATCAGGGACCCCTACGAGCTTCACAACCTCGCGGCGAAGGTCCCGCTCACGGTGATCGCCCAGTTCAACCGGCAGCTCGACGCGCTGGTCTCCTGCTCGGGCGCCACCTGTCGTTCGGCCGACTCCGTCCGGCCGCCCGCACTGCCCGACCTGTCCCTGACCCCGGTCCCGAAGGGGCGGTGAGCCTTCCGCTGTGAACCAGCGGGATGCCCTCTCAAACCCTGACCGGGTTGTTCCGGGGCCCCGCCGCGGGGAAACCCGGTCACCGGTGCGTGCGGAACGCCACCGGTCAACCCGGTTACCGGGGCGCGCGGGACGCCACCGGCCAATCCTGTCGCCGGGGCGAAGGGGCGGTGGTCATCGGGCGTTCTCCTTCGGGAAGTCGATCCCACCGCCGGGTCGGGGATGGCCTTCCGTTACGGACCGGCCAGTTTCGCTCCGTGTTCCGGGGGACGGAGGGCCGGGGAGATGTCGGGGTAGGCGTACCGGAGGTGGGCTTCGACGGCGGCCGACGCCTCGGCGGAGTCCCCGGCGGCGATGGCCCGATGGATCCGGTGATGGTCGGCCATGAGCCCGGCCGTGTCGCCGAGGCGTTCGACGGCCTCGACCGCGTAGCGGCGGAGCGAGTCCCGCAGGGAGAGCATGATGGCGGCGGTCAGCCGGTTCCCCGAGGCCTCGGCGATGCCGACGTGGAACGCGGTGTCGTGCTCGACGAACTCCTCGGCCGTCGTCGCGCGCTCCATGCGCTCCAGCGCGGCGGCCAGGACCGACAGGTCGGCGCCGTGCACGGAGGCGTGGGCGGCGGACCACTGCTCGATCATCAGCCGGGCGTCGACGACCTCGTCGAGGGAGAGGCTCGACAGCCCGAGATGGAGTCTGAGCAGGTCGGTCAGGGCCTCCGCGGGTTTGGAGATCAGCACGGCGCCCGCGTCGGGGCCCCGCCCGGCCTGCGACGACACCACGCCCAGCGTCTCCAGCACCCGCATCGCCTCGCGCACGGATGACCGGCTGACTTGGAGCTGTTCGGCGAGGTGGCGCTCGGCCGGCAGGCGGTCGCCGACCGTGAGCCCGTCGCCCGCGATGCGCAGCTCGATCTGGGCGATCACCTCCTCGAACGCCCGGGTGCGCCGTACCGGCTCCCATCCGCTCAAAAGCCCTCCTCTTGTGAAAAAATATGGTCAGACCATACTGTGGTCGGACCATAAAGCGAAAGGAGTGTCGTGCGCGTAGCCCTGTTCATCACGTGTGTGAACGACACGCTGTTCCCCGGCACCGGGCAGGCGGTCGTGACGCTTCTGCGCCGCCTCGGATGTGACGTCGAGTTCCCCCAGGCGCAGACCTGCTGCGGTCAGATGCACGTCAACACGGGATATCCCGCGGAGGGCAGGCGGCTGGCGAGACACTTCGTGGACGTCTTCGCCTCCTACGACGCGGTCATCGCGCCCTCGGGATCGTGCGCCGCGATGGTCCGCGAGCAGTACCCGAGGCTGGCCCGCGCTCGCACGCCCGCCACCGCGGCCGCCGGGGTCTCCTTCGCCGACGAGGTCGCCGAGATGGTGCCGAAGGTCTACGACCTCTCCGAGTTCCTGATCGACGTCCTCGGCGTCACCGACGTCGGCGCCTACTTCCCGCACAAGGTGACCTACCACCCGACCTGTCACTCCCTGCGCGGCCTCCACCTGGGCGACCGTCCCACCCGCCTGCTTGAGCAGGTCAAGGGTCTGGAGCTGGTCCCGCTCCCCGGCGCCGAGGAGTGCTGCGGCTTCGGCGGCACCTTCGCGGTGAAGAACCCGGCGATCTCCGCGGCCATGTGCAGCGACAAGGTGAGCAACGTCGCCGCCACCGGCGCCGAGGTGCTGTGCGCCGCGGACAACTCCTGCCTGATGCACATCGGCGGCACCCTCAAGCGCCAGCGCACCGGGGTCCGGATCATGCATCTCGCGGAGATCCTCGCCACCACGGAGGTCGTCCGATGATCGACGCCACGCCGGTGCCCGCGACCTCCGGACACCGCGCTCCCCACGACCGCGAAACACCCCTGTCCGGGGAAGGGGTCGTGCGATGAGCGGGGGCAACACATTCCTCGGCATGCCCGCGTTCCCCGAGAACGCCGCGGCAGCCGTACAGGACTCGCAGCTCAGGTTCAACCTCCGCAAGGCCACGCACACGATCCGCGCCAAGCGGGCCGGCGTGGTCGGCGAGCTGCCCGACTGGCTGGAGCTCCGCCAGGCGGGCAAGGAGATCAAGGACCACACCCTGCGCAACCTGGAGCGCTACCTCCTCCAGTTGGAGGAGGCCGTCACCGCGGCGGGCGGCCAGGTTCACTGGGCGGCCGACGCGGAGGAGGCCAACCGGATCGTCGCCGATCTGGTCAAGGCCACCGGCGAGACCAGCGTGGTCAAGGTCAAGTCGATGGCGACCCAGGAGATCGGCCTGAACGAGGCCCTCCAGGCGGAGGGCATCACCGCCTACGAAACCGACCTCGCCGAGCTGATCGTGCAGCTCGGCGACGACTGGCCCTCGCACATCCTGGTTCCGGCGATCCACCGGAACCGCTCGGAGATCCGTGAGATCTTCCAGGACAAGATGGCCGACTGGGGTCGCGCGGCGCCCGAGGGGCTGACCGACGAGCCCCGCGCGCTCGCCGAGGCGGCCCGGCTCCACCTGCGCGAACGATTCCTGTCCACCAAGGTCGCGATCTCCGGCGCCAACTTCATGATCGCCGAGACCGGCACGCTGGTGGTCCTGGAGTCCGAGGGCAACGGCCGGATGTGCCTCACCCTGCCCGAGACGCTGATCAGCGTGGTCGGCATCGAGAAGCTGCTGCCGAGCTGGCGGGACCTGGAGGTCTTTCTCCAGCTCCTGCCCAGGAGTTCCACCGGCGAGCGGATGAACCCCTACACCTCCACCTGGACCGGCGCGACGGAGGGCCAGGACTTCCATCTCGTCCTGCTCGACAACGGCCGCACCCAGGTCCTCGCCGACAAGGTCGGCCGCCAGGCACTGAGGTGCATCCGCTGTTCGGCCTGCCTGAACGTCTGCCCGGTCTACGAACGCGCGGGCGGCCACTCCTACGGCTCGGTCTATCCCGGCCCGATCGGGGCGATCCTCACCCCGCAGCTGCGCGGCATGAGCTCCGAGCTGGACGCGTCCCTGCCCTACGCCTCCACGCTCTGCGGCGCCTGCTACGACGTCTGCCCGGTGGCGATCGACATCCCCGAGGTCCTGGTCCACCTGCGGGCCAAGGCCCCCCACCCGCGTGCCGAGCGCCTGGGCATGCGGGCCGCCGGATGGGTGTTCAACAGTCCCGGACGGCTGGCGGGCGCCCAGCGTCTCGGCAGTCGTTTCCGTAGGTTCGTCCCCAAACATCTCCCCGGCCCGCTGTCCGCCTGGACCAACACCCGCGACATCCCCGACATCCCCGCCGAGTCCTTCCGCGACTGGTGGAACCGTACCGATGGAGACGCCCGATGAGCGGCGGAGCAGCCGAGTCCCGGCCCGGCCTCGAACCCACCGCGGAGGCACGGGACCGGGGGCCCCGGGCGAGCGCGAGCGCGAAGACCAGGGAGCTGATCCTGTCGAGGATCCGCACGGCCGTGGCCGGGGCCCCCGACGTCGAGATCACCCGCGCCTACCGCACGTCGGCGGACCTGACCGGGGTGGTGGAGCTGTTCGCCGAGAGGGTGGCCGACTACCGGGCCGTGGTGCACGTGGTGGACGCGGACGAGGTGGCGGGAGTGATCGCGGCGGCGCTGGAACGGCGGGCGGTCACCCGGCTGGTCGTACCGGACGGGTTGCCGGGGGAATGGGTCGCGGCGGTGGAATCGGCTCTCGGGGCGGGAGCCGCGCCGGTGGATCCCGGAGCCGCGGCCGATCCCGGAGCGGGAGCCGTGACCGACCTCGGAGCGGAAACCGCGGCCGATTCCGGAGCGGAGACGGTGGCCGACCCGGGGACGCGGGCCGTACGGGCCGTGCGGGATGAGCCCGTGCTGAGCTCGGCGGAGCTGGACGCGGTCGACGGAGTCATCACCGGCTGCGCGGTGGGGATCGCCGAGACCGGCACGATCGTGCTGGACGCCGGACCGGGCCAGGGGCGGCGAGCGCTGACCCTGGTGCCGGACTACCACCTGTGCGTGGTGCGGGTCGGGCAGATCGTGGCGAGCGTGCCGGAGGCCGTCGCCCGGCTCGACCCGTCCAGGCCGCTGACCTGGATCAGCGGCCCCTCGGCGACCAGCGACATCGAGCTGAACCGGGTCGAGGGCGTGCACGGTCCGCGCACGCTCGAGGTCGTGATCGTCCGCTGAGGACGGGTGGGCATCGGGCACGGGGGACTGCGGTCAGGCCAGGCCCGTCAGGACCTTTTTCCCTCGATGCCCAACCCGAGTGCCGCCGCGACCTGTCCGACGTTTCCGAATGTTCCGTCCGGCGGTAACCGGAGGGCGTCGATCACCGTGTCCGGTGCGAACACGGACTCGGTGCGCGCGACCGGGGCATCACGGTCGGTGGGAAAGCCGGCCCCGCCGATCCACCTGGCCAGGTTGCCACGGGCCTCCACGCCCTCCGGGGTGATGCCGGCAGGTGTGCCCGGCTCGTGGCCGGGCGGGTACGGTGGCGGCAGCAGTTCCTCGTCGGCCGCCGCCGGGAGAGGCTCAGGCTCCTTCCACTCCTCCGTATGCGCCGGGCCCGTGCCCCGTACGAGCCCCTCGGTCTCGTGCTTCTGCTGATCGTCCAGGCGCGGGCCGTGTTCGGCGCTTCCCCGTTCCACGGCCATCGACTCTTTCGCCCTCGATTCGGGAGCCTTACCCACCTTGTGATGGGCAGACATCCAGGTCGCGTGGGGTGCGTCTCCGTGCGGCGAACCCGACCTCACCCACTCCGCGACAAGGGACGACAAGGGAGACGTGTGACCGCCTTCGCACCTGATCTGTCCGTCAAGACCGAACGGCTCGTGCTCCGTCCCTTCGCCTCCGGCGACGAGAGACGCATCCGCGAGGTGGTCGATGCGCGCGCCCGGTTCCTCCCGCCCAGCGCGCCCGGACACCCGTCCGGCATCTCCCAGTGGCTCGCTCACGGTGTGCACGAGCTGCACCGCTCGGGTCAGGGCGTGCACCTGGCGATGGAGGCCGACGAGCTCATCGTGGGCGCGATCAGCCTGTACAGAACCCTCTGGGGCGCGGGAACCACCGAGGTGGGGTACGGCGTGCACCCGCTGCACCGCGGCCGGGGCTACGCTCCCGAGGCCGTGCGCGGTGTGGCGGGCTGGGTGTTCGCGGCCACCGAGCTGCACAGGATCGAGCTCCGCGCCAACCTGGACAACGTCGCCTCCCTCCGGGTCGCCGAGAAGGCCGGGTTTACCAGGGAGGGTGTGCTGCGCGCCGCCGGGACGAACGCGGACGGCCCGTGCGACCTGGTGGTGTTCGGCCTGCTCAGAACCGATTCGGCCTGACCCACGCCTGATCGTGGCGGGGGGCGGTGAAGAAGGCTCCGGCCCGCCGGGGCGAGCGTGCCGGGCGGGCTCCGGACGGCACCGCGGTCCGCCGACCGTGTTGGACGTCTCCGGCGAGCACGGCTACCGTGCCGAAGGCGCGCGGGTCCGCGTCTTCGGATCGCGTGCGGGTCCGCGTCCTCGCGCCGGCCGTCCGGCCCGGTCGGGCGTGCCATCCGCGACCGCCGTCGATTCGATCTTCTTCGTCCGTCCCGCTCTGACATGACCAGGGAAAGTTTATTGATCCGTTACCTGTTCATGGCGTGACGTTATCGGATATCCTCGCGACTCGCGATCGCATAATCCCAGGTCAAGGTCATTGGAGTCCTGTTCTCTATGAAACCGCCGCTGCTGCTCATCGGGCAGGGCTCGCACTATGACAATGGATCAGCCGAATTCGGTAGATTCATCCACCGACTCCGCTGTCGCCTGGATCAGACGGCGGCCGACGTGTCCGGCGGATACATCGCCAGAGCCAAGCCCCGCCTCAGCGACTCGATCTCCTCGCTGGTCGCGCGCGGGCACCATCGTGTGGTGACCCTGCCGATGAGCCTCACGGGAGATGTGTGGCTGGGCGCCGACGTTCCCTCCGCGATGGCGCGTGAGCAGGAGAGGCACCCCATGCTCACCTGCGACTACGGTCGCCCGCTGGGTTCTGATCCCCGCATCCTGTCGCTGCTCGCCGAGCGTCTGGCCGACGCCGCGGCCGAGGTCGCCAGCCTCCGGCTGGTCCCGGCGGCGGCCGGGCCGTTCGACGAGGAGCCCGAGCACATCGACATCGGCGAGACCGCCGTGGTCCTGGTCGGCGACGGCTCCACCGACCCGGCCACCAACGCCGACGTGCACCGGGTCTCCCGCCTTTTCTGGGAGACCCACGCCCACGAATACATGACGGTGGAGACCGCCTTCATCTCCCTCACCCCGCCCGGCGTTCCCGGAGGCATCGAGCGCTGCCGCCGCCTCGGCGCCAAGCGTGTGATCCTCGTGCCCTATCTGCTGTTCGCCGGTGGCATGCTGGACCGCGTCTGGGCCCAGGCCATGGCCTACGCCGCAGGCCACTCCGACCTGGATGTTCGCTGCGCCGACGTCATCGGCGACTGCGAGGGTCTGGCCGACGTGGTCATCGAACGCTACGAGGAGGCGCTCAGTGGCATCGCCTGGTGACCTTTTCCCCGAGTCCCTCATGTCCCCTGGAATCCCTGAAACGCCCCTTTCAGGGGACACTGGACCGCATGACCATCCTTGAGCAGACCATTGCCGCGATCCGACCGGCCGACCCGGCGGCCGTCGCCGAGGCGCGAGCCCATCAAGACCGTCTGACCAAGCCCCGAGGCGCGCTGGGCGCGCTGGAGGAGGTGGCGGTACGGCTGGCCGGAGCCGCGGCCGTCAGCCCGCCGCCGCTGCCCGCCCCGGCGGCATTGGCGATCTTCGCGGCCGACCACGGCGTCCATGCTCAGGGAGTGAGCCCGTGGCCGCAGGAGGTCACCCTCCAGATGGTCGGCAACTTCCTCGCGGGCGGCGCCGTGGCCAACGCCTTCGCGACCCAGGTCGGCGCCTCGGTGACGGTCGTCGACGTCGGCGTGGCCGCCGATCTCGATCCGGCGCCCGGCCTGAGGATCAGCAAGGTCGCGTACGGCACGGCCGACCTGTCCGAGGGGCCGGCGATGACCGCCCGGCAGGTGACCGAGGCCCTGGAGGCCGGAATAGCCGTGGCTCGTGAGCTCGTGGACCAGGGCGCCCGCTGTCTGATCACCGGAGACATGGGCATCGCCAACACCACCGCCTCTGCCGCCCTGATCTGCGCGTTCACCGGACAGGACGCGGCCGTCGCGACGGGCAGGGGGACCGGGGTCGACGACGAGACGCTGGAGCGCAAGATCGAGGTGGTCCGACGGGCCCTCCACGTGAACGGCCTGACGCGGGGGCCGGACGCCGCCTCCCAGACGCAGGCGGCCCCGGTGGCAGGGGCGACGGGGCAGGCGGCGCCGGCCCGGACGGTGGCCTCGGCCATGGAGACGCTGGCCGCGGTCGGCGGGCTGGAGCACGCGGCGATCGCCGGATTCATCCTGGGCGGGGCGGCCGCCGGGGTGCCGGTCATCCTGGACGGTGTCATCGCGGGATCGGCGGCGCTGGCGGCGGCGGCGCTGGCCCCCGCCGTCGTGGACCACTGCGTGGCCGGACACCGTTCCGCCGAACCGGGGCACGCCGTCGCGCTCAGCCACCTGGGCCTGCACCCCCTGGTGGAACTCGAGCTCCGGCTCGGCGAGGGCACGGGCGGCCTGCTCGCTTACCCGATTGTTTGCGCGGCCGTCAGGGTCATGCACGAGGTGGCGACCTTCGATTCGGCCGGTGTCAGCGACAAGGAGGCCTGACCTGCGAAATGCTTGGAGCGTACCGGTGAATGGTAGTCCGCCGCTTCTTTACCCCTGTTAACGCAGAGGCAGCAAAGAAGGCGTCATTAGCCGGTAGGTTTACCTATTAACACGCCGTGCTTCACGGTTCATCGCGAACGGGAGATTTGCCGCCATGTCGCCCTACCTGCTCGGTTTGCGCCTCTCCGGGCGGCGGGTGCTCGTCGTCGGTGGTGGACGCGTCGCCCAGCGGCGGGTCCCGGCGCTGCTCGAAGCGGGTGCCCTGGTCACCATCGTCTCGACGAGTGTCACGCACGCTCTCGACGATCTCATCGCCACCGGCCGTGTGACCTGGGAGGCCAGGCCGTACCAGGTCGGCGACCTGGACGGGGCCTGGCTGGTCCAGGCATGCACCAACGACCGCGCGGTGAACACCGCGGTGGCCGCCGAGGCCGAGGCCAAGCGGATCTGGTGCGTACGCGCCGATGACAAGGACGCGTCGGCCGCCTGGACCCCCGCGAGCGGCAAGGTGGACGAGATCAGCGTGGCGGTCACCGCCGGCGGTGACCCCCGGCGGGCGGCCGGGATCAGGGACGCCGTCGTGGAAGCGCTCCGGGACGGCACGGTCGACGCCCGGCGCAACCGCACCAAGCCCGTCGGCGTCGCCCTGGTCGGCGGTGGTCCCGGCGATCCCGGGCTGATCACGGTTCGGGGGCGGCAGCTGCTCGCCCAGGCGGACGTGGTCATCGCCGATCGGCTCGCCCCGCAGGCCCTGCTCGACGAGCTGTCCCCGGACGTCGAGCTGATCGACGCCGCGAAGATCCCCTACGGCCGCTACATGGCCCAGGAGAAGATCAACGAGCTGCTGATCCAGCACGCGAAGCAGGGCAAGTTCGTGGTGCGGCTCAAGGGAGGCGATCCGTTCGTCTTCGGGCGGGGCGGCGAGGAGATGCTCGCCTGCGCCCGCGAGGGCATCCCGGTCATCGTGGTTCCCGGGATCACCAGTCCGGTCGCGGTGCCCGCCGCGGCCAACGTGCCGGTGACGCACCGCGGCGTAAGCCAGGAGTTCCACGTGATCTCCGTACATGTTCCGCCGGGCGATGCTAAATCCACTGTTGACTGGCCAAATCTGGCAAGATCCGCTGGAACTCTGGTGCTCATGATGGCCGTCGAGCGAATCGGTGCAATTGCCGAAACGCTCATCCGAGACGGACGTTCGCCGGAAACTCCCGTAATGGTGGTACAGGACGGTACTCTTCCCACCCAGCGAGCTCTTTTTGCCACGCTGTCCACGGTGGCAGAGCGCGTGACCGCGGCTGGGATTCGGCCACCTGCGATCGTGATCGTCGGCGATGTCGTGAAGGTCGGCCAGGAGGTCGAGATGGTTCGAGCGGAGCGCGTACCGTGAATCCGGCTGCCAACATGCCTCCTCACAGGGGTGGGCGTGACAACCGCCGCGTCGGCAATCCCCAGGAGCCGTCCGGCGACACCTCGCCGGACGACGCCGAGTCCCCCGGAGAGAAAACGGTCATCTTCGGCGCCATTCGTCCCGACGATGACGCGGCCTCCATCCAGGCCCGCGCCTCGGCTCCCAACGGGAAGGACGCCGGCGGTGCCGCTCCGTCCTCTTCGGAGGACGCGTTCGCTGCTTTCCGCGTGGCGGCCGCGGCCGCTGAGGCGACCATCGCTTCCTTGACCGCGGGTAAGGATGTTTCGCGCGGGGACACGAACACGCCGGGCTCTGGTGCGGGAGGCGGTGCGCCGTCTTCGCCTCCGAGCGCCGCCCCGGGTGCCTCCCGCGCGGGTGCTCCCCCCGCGGGCGCCTCCCCGGCGGGTGCTTCCCCCGGCGCCTCTCGTGCGAGCGTTCCTCCCGCGGGCGCCTCCCGTACGGGTGCTCCTCCCGCAGGCACCTCCCGCCCGGGTGTCTCCCCTGCGGGTACCTCACGCAATGCCTCCCCTGCGGGCGCCTCTCCCGCAGGTGCCTCCCGTACGGACGGCGGTGCCGCTCCGTCCTCTTCGGAGGACGCGTTCGCTGCTTTCCGTGTGGCGGCCGCGGCCGCTGAGGCGACCATCGCCTCTTTGACCGCGGGTAAGGACGTTCCGCACGGGGACGGGGCGAACACGCCCGGCTCTGGTGCGGGTGCCTCGCCGGCGGGCGGCGGTGCGCCGTCTTCGCCTCCGAGCGCCGCCCCGGGCATCTCTCGCACGGGTGCTCCCCCCGCGGGTGCCTCTCCGGCTGCTTCCCCGGGCGCCTCTCGCACGGGTGCTCCTCCCGCGGGTGCCTCCCGTAATGCCTCTCCTGCGGGTGCCCCCCGTACGGATGCCTCAGGTACGGATGCCTTAGGTACGGACGCTTTACCCCCGAGCGCCTTTCGTACGGCCGGCTCCCGTGCGGATGCCTCCCCCGCGGGTGCGTCCCGCGCGGACGTTCCTCCCCCGGGCCCCTTCCGCACGGCTTTCTCCCGTGCGGACGCCCCTCCTGCGGTCGCCCCCCGCACACCCGCCTCCCGTACGGACGCTTCCCCCGCGGGTGCGTCCCGCGCGGATGCCTCTCCTGCGGGGGCCTTCCATACGGGCGCCTTACGCCCGGATGACGACGTCGCCCCCTCACGAACTCCTTCCGCGACGGAGAGCACCGAGCGGGCAGCTCAGACGGGCGCCGGGGAGGGGAGGCCCGGCGGGGAGATCGGAGCTCTCTCTCCGGACACCGTCCCCGCCGACGCGGACATCGACTCTCCTCCTCTCCGCGCGGGCAGTGCGGACACGAGCGAAGACTTACCCGAGGCAGACGCCGAGACGAGCTCCGAGGTCGTCGACCCGGACTCCTCGGATACGGACGCAGAGTCGGACGACGTCGTCGTCCTCGACCCTGAGGCCGACTCCGAGTCCAGCTCGAACTCCGGTTCCGGCCTTGACTCCGAGGCCGACTCCGAACCCAGTTCGGGCTTTGATTTCTACCTCGACCCCGGCTCCGACCCCGAGGTCGAGGTCGATTCCGGATCCGGCTCTGCCCCTGAGGCTGACTTCGGCTCCGGCGCTGACTCTGACTTCAGCTCCGAATCTGGCTCTGAGAACGACTCCGGCCCTGAGGCCGAGGTCGAGGACAGCGACAGGATCGACGACGAGACCGACGGCGCGGCCGAGGGCGAAGAGGAGGCCGAGGAGGCGGAGGGTGACCGGGTTAGGGAGATCCCGCTGCCGGACGTCGTCTCCGAAGCTCTGACCAACGCGCTCACCGCCCTGCGCAACAGCGTCACCGACCTCCGCTTCAACCTGGATCTCCCGGGCGCCGAGGAGGCCAGGCGGACCCAGAGCGAGATCCTGGCCCAGCTCGACGACTACGTGATTCCCCGTGTCCACATGAGCACCGCCCCGGCGCTCGTCGTCATCGCGGGCTCGACCGGCGCGGGCAAGTCCACGCTCATCAACACCCTGGCCAACGCCAAGGTCAGCGCCACCGGCGTGCGCCGCCCCACCACGGGCACCCCGGTCCTCGCCTGCCATCCCGACGACCACGAGTGGTTCGCCAAGGGAGACCTGCTCGGCAGCCTGCGGCGCCAGAGTGAGTCCGACTCCGACACGGCTCCCGGCGGCCTCGTGCTCGTCTCCACAGAACGCCTCCCTCCGGGTGTGGCACTGCTCGACACCCCGGACATCGACTCGGTCGTCGAGGAGCACCACGAGATCGCTCACCGCATGCTCGACGCGGCCGACCTGTGGATCTTCGTCACCACCGCGGCCCGTTACGCCGACGCACCGGCCTGGCGGCTGCTCCGCCTGGCCAAGGAGCGCGGAGCACGGTTGGCCATCGTGCTCTCCCGGGTGTCGCCCCAGTCCCGCGAGGTGGTCACCAAGCACTTCGTCAGGATGCTGACCGAGTACGGCCTCGGCGAGGTCGACCGGTTCGTCATCAACGAGAGCAAGGCCACCGACGGCATGCTTCCCGACCACGAGGTCACCGAGCTCCGGCTCTGGCTGACCGAGCTTTCGGTCGACGACCGGCGGCGGGCGCAGGCCGTACAGGCGACCCTGTTCGGAGCGTTGAACAGCTTCCGCACCCGTATCCCCGCGCTGGCCAAGCAGCTGGAGGCCCAGGTCTCCTTCAGGAGCGACCTCCGTACCGACGTGGACGCCGCGTACATCCATGCGATGACCGAGATCGAGGAGGCCACCAGGAACGGCTCGCTGCTCCGCGGCGAGGTGCTCGCCCGGTGGCAGGACTTCGCCGGGTCCGGCGACCTCATGCGGACCCTGCACCTGCGCAAGCCCGGCCGCTTCGCGGGGAAGGCGACTCAGCAGGCCCCCGAGCGGCTCAGCGCGCTCAAGTCCGCGCTGCGGGCCGGGCTGGAGTCGGTCGTCGTATCGGCGGCGCAGCGGGCCGCAGAGGAGACCGCCGCCCGCTGGCTGCACCGCCAGAGCACGGGGAAGATCCTGGTCGCCACCCCGGGCCTCGGCCGCGCCTCCGACGACCTGCTGCGCAAGACCAGCCGGGTCATCGGCGCCTGGCAGGACCACATCATCGAGCTGATCCGGACCGAGGGTGTGACCAAGCGGTCGGTTGCCAGGGTGATCTCGTTCGATGTCGAGTCCCTGGCGTTGATCCTGACCGTGGGGCTGCTCGGCAACGGCTCGGCCGAGGCCGGAGGCATCGCCGGTGCGCTGCCGCAGCGGCTGGTGCACGCGCTGCTCGGCGCCGAGTCGTTGCGCAACATCGGCGTCAAGGCCCGAAGCGATCTTCGTGCCCGGATCGGCATGCTGTTCGACGACGAGACGTCGCGTTATGTCCAGGTCCTTGATGGGGCTGGCATACCAGACGAAAACGCCGCCACCCGCCTTTACCAGGCCACGTACAATCTCGAGGTCGCCCGATGAGCGTTGGCACCACCCAGACACGCCAAGGTCTTGGCGGACGGCTCGCCGCGCTGGCACGGATCGTGGAACTGGGGCCGGGCAAGGTCGAGCCCAAGCTCCTCACCGACTCGGGGCAGCTGCTGCTGCGCGCCGGCGACCGGCTCAAGCTCTCCTCCGACCACACCGTGGTCGCGCTCGCCGGAGGCACGGGAAGCGGTAAGTCGACGCTGTTCAACTCGATCTCCGGGCTGGAGCTGTCGCCGACAGGCGTGCGCCGCCCGACCACGGCGCGCACTCACGCCTGCGTCTGGGGCCTGGAGGGCGCGGGCCCGCTGCTCGACTGGCTGCAGATCCAGTGGCGCCACCGCTTCGCCCGGGCCAGTGCCCTGGACAAGGGCGAGAGCCAGCTCCACGGACTGATCCTGCTCGACCTGCCCGACCACGACTCCATCCGGGCGCTGACCGACACCGAGGCCGACCGGCTGATCCAGGTCGCCGATCTCGTCGTGTGGGTGCTCGACCCGCAGAAGTACGCTGACGCCTCCACACATCGCCGCTACGTGACCGATCTGGCCGGCCACGAGGCAGTGACGATCTTCGTGCTCAACCAGTCCGACCGGCTGGAGGCCGAGGAGCTGGCCGAGTGCGTCGCGGACCTGGACGGGCTGCTCCGCCGCGAAGGCGTCGAGAACCCCATCATCGTGGCCACCTCCGCGACCACGGGCAGGGGCGTGGACAGTCTCAAGGCGGTCCTCGCCGAGACCGTGTCCAAGCGCAGAGCCGCGGTCCAGCGCCTGGAGGCCGATCTTGACCGCCTGACGATCCGTCTGACGAAGGTCATGCCCGACGGGGGAGCACCCGGCGCCGCGTCCTCTGTGGATGACGCCCGCCGGATCGGCCTCACCGACGCCCTGTGCGACGCGGTCGGGGTCCCCGCGGTCGGGGAGGCGATGGAGAACGTCTACGGCGTGCGGTCCATCGAGTGGATCGGCTGGCCGTACGCACGCTGGGCCGCCAAGCTCCGCCCCGACCCGCTCAACAGCCTGCGCCTGAGCGACCTGAGGGACGAGATTCGAGGTCTCGCGGGAGATTCGATCAGCGCGCAGCCTGCGGAGGTGGACAACGCGGTCCAGGCCCTTTCCGACGGGTTGACCTCCGGCATGCACGAGGCCTGGCAGAACGGAATCAGGGACGCCGCGCGTTCGCGCTCGGCTCAGCTGCCCCAGGTGCTTTCCGAGGAGCTGTCGGAGATCGCACCGCGCCTGGACCGGGTCCCCGTCTGGTGGCGGCTTCTCCTCGTCTGGCAGTACCTCCTGATCCTGCTGTTCTTCGCGGGTGTCGCCTGGGTCGGCACGGCCGTCCTCTACGGTGTGGTCGGCGTCGGCAAGCTGCCGTCGGGCCTGGCTGTGTTCGGCGAGACGGCCTCGCTGCCATGGGTGGCGCTGATGATGCTCTCCGTCCTCGGGCTCGGACTGCTCACCGCCGTGGCCAGCCGTAATTTCGTCGTGCTCGGAGCGGGTAACGAGCGTGATCGCCTGGAGCGGGAGATGCGCCGCAGGGTCGCTGGGGTCGCCGAGGGCATGGTGATCGAGCCGGTGGAACGCGAGCTGGCCCGATACAACGAGTTCTACGCGGCGATGCGAAGCATGCGGGGCTGATTCCGCGCCGTCCACGATGCTGCTGTTGGTCGAGGCCCGGCTGTTGGTCGAGGCCCGGCGCATCTGCGCGGGGCTGCATCTGGGCCAAGCTCTGCGGTAGGGGCGTGCGTTCGGGGGCGAGCGCGGCACCGGACGCGCCGCCGCCAGGACACAGGGGACTGATAGGGATCGACCACCCTGCCGCCCCCGGCAGGGCTCATCCTGACTCGCCGCGCCCTTCTTTTCCGGTACCGCTCCCGCACGGGTGAGCGGTACCGAGCCGGCCACCTGCCCTCATCCGTCGTGTTTTGACCTTGAGCTCTGCGCGGTGTCGCAGCGAGGGCGGCCCTGCGCCATCACTCGCCGTCGCGACGTTCCGACCCCTGGCTCCATGCGGTATCGCACTGGTGAACCGGTCCGGGCCACCGTAAATCCCTTTGATGATTAAACTCTTGATGGTATCAAGAGTTGTTGATAGAAAGAGTAGAAGCTTCTCTCGCGAGGGGGACGGATGGCAGGGTCGGCCGAAACTTCCGAAGACAGGTTCTTTCATCAGCTGGCGGGCGCCTGTGCCGAGGTACGCCAGGCATTCGCGCGGCATGTGGGGATGAGCAGGCCCCGGCTTCAGGTGCTGATGCGACTGTGGAGGGACGGGGAGACCAGCCACAGCGACCTGCGACGGATCCTTTCTCTCGATGGGGCGAGCGTCACGCGCCTCATCAAGGAGTTCGAGGGCGAGGGAATGATCAGCCGTCGCATCGATCCCGAGGACAACCGCTACACCCTGGCCCGCCTGACGCCCGAGGGCGAACGAGTCGCCGCAGAACTCGCGTGTGCCCACCAGGCCTACCAGGTGCGGCTGCTCGACGGGGTCACCGGGGAAGAGCAGGAGATCGTGCTACGGGCCCTGGATCGCCTACGTGTCAACGTGGAGCGCATCGAGCGTGACCGTGCGGACCGATAGCCCTGCGGGATCTCCGCCCATATTCTCCAGACAGGAACGGATGAGATGACAGACAGTGTGAGAACCGTCGGGCACAGCATGTATGAGGCGTTCAACGCCCGCGACATCGCGGCCGCGGAGGCGATCTTCTCCGCGGACTTCGTGAGTCACCCGCTGGGCACCACCGGCGTCGAAAGTGTCAGGAAGGCCTGGGCCGGGCTACACGCGACGTTCCCCGATGTCCGGATCGTCGTCGAGGACATGCTCGTCGACGGGGACAGAGTCGCCGTTCGCACGACCATGCACGGGATCCCGGCCGGCTCGGGAGGACACGCCCTCCCCACGATGATGGAGATCTTCCGGGTGCAGGACGGACGTATCGCCGAACTGTGGGGCATGTCCACGCTGAACCGTGCCGACCGCTGAACCGTGCCGACCGCTGAGCCGCCCCGGCCGCTGAACCGCCCTGAGCGCTGAGCCGCTCCGGCCGCCGACCCGTCCCGACTGCTGGGCAATCACCGGCGCCCGCGTGCGACACGGGTCAGCCACGGCGCCGGTCACCGATGGATGCGACCGGCCGATCCAGCACGTTTGCAGCGCTCGTCCCTGACGAGGAGGGGAACCGTCCGGGCTCGACGGTGGTGAGCTCGTGTCGTCACGTGTCGTCACGGCCGAACCGGCCGAACCGGCCCTGTCACGGTGTCGGTTCCGCACTGTCCACAGCTGCGTCGCGGGCCCGGACGGTTGTCCCCAGAGCGTGATTCGGTAGCTCGTGCCGGGGGCGATGCGGGCCATCGTGTATTCCATGCCGCGGGCAGTCCGCCGGCTCTCATGGGAGGCACGATGAATGACATCTACGTCACGCTGACCGGTAACGTCGCGGCCCCGCCGCGCCAGCACACCTTCCCCGACGGCTCGCGGGTCACCTCGCTCAAGGTCGCCTCGACGAGCCGTTACTTCGACAGGGAGAACCAGCAGTGGCGCAACGGTGACACGACCTACTTCGGCGTCCGCTGTTTCCGCGGGCTCGCCGACAACGTGGCCCAGTCGATCCACCTGGGCCAGCCGATCGTCGTCCAGGGGCGGTTGCGGATCCGTGAGTTCACTCATGAGGGCGAGCGCCGTTTCATGGCGGAGGTGGAGGCCAACTCGCTCGGACATGACCTTCGCTGGGGGCTCGGGAGCTTCGCCAAGCCACAGCGGGGTGGGGCGACCCCGGCACTGGGCCGGGAGGAGCGGAGCGAGCTCGACCGCGAGACGTTCGACTGGGCGATGGGCGGCGCGGCCCCTGGCGAGGAAAGCGCCTCCGGGGCATTGGCCCTGGTGAAGGCCGCGGACGAAGACGACAACGCGGCAGAGGCCGAAGGCGGTACGGCGGGTGAGGGCGCGGCCGGAAGCGAGCCGGGCTCGGCGGACCGCGGCCCGGCGGGTGAGACGCCGGATGCGAACGAAGAGACGGAGGAAGAGATGGTCAGCTGGGAGCTTGGCGTGGGAGAGCCGATCGGGAAGCCGGGCTCGGGGAAGCCGGGCGCGGCCCCGAAGGAAACGGCTCGTAAGAAGGCATCGGGGAAGGAGCTCGGCGCGGGGGAGGGTGTGGCCGGGAAACCGGGCACGCCGGAGAAGAAGGTCGACAGGCCGGCGAAGGACGACGCGCCGTGGCCCGTGGAAGAAGGTATGGCGGCCTGAGCCGGGTTTCCCGCCGGCCCGGGTGCCGCGCCGAGCTGGGCGAGTGCGCCAGCGGATCGCCCGGGCCCTAGCGAGCCGGGGCATGGTGCCCTTGAAGGTGCTTGAGGGGGCGGTGGTGCTTTCGAGGATGCCTGGATGAGGCCGGTCGGCGCCTTTAGAGGTGTCCGGGGGTGCCCCGGAGGTGTTTTCCGAGGGTAAGCGCGGGGTGTTGCCTCCTTGGCGTGGTGCGGCTTCCTCGAAGGTGCCCGAGGGTGGGGCCGGTGGTGCCTTCGAGGGGTGGCCGAGGGGAGACGGGGTGGCGCCTTTGGAGGTGTCCGTGGGTAAGGCGGGTGGCGCCCTTGGAGGTGCTCGGGGAGCGGGGGTGCCTTCAAAGGGTGCCCGAAGGGAGGCGGGGAGCCTTTGGAGGTGCCCGGGGATAAGGGCCGAACGGGTGCCTTCGGCAGGGCGCGCAAGTGCCTTCGGCAGGGTTCGGAGATGAGGCGGGTGGTGCCTTCGGCGGAGTCCGAGGTGCGAGAGACGCATCGAAGCCCGGATGGTGAGATCGGAGCCCGGAGGGTGAGGGGGCATCGGCCGGACGCGGTCAGTGCCTTCGCGAGAGTGCGGTGGCGCCGAGATAAGCCGGCCGATGGTCGTTCCCGTGTCGGATGCCGAGACACCTGTTAGGTCCAGGTCACGCCCCGCCGCATGGCTGCTCCTTTCCCACACGGTCCGCTCGCGAGCGAGCGATTCCATTTGTGAGCCAACTGGTGAGCTGCCCACTCTGCCAAAGGTAGCGGTTCCCATCGCATGCCGCACACTCCGCAACTATTGTGTTACACATCGTTAGTCGGAGAGGGGGACGACATGGCGGCTCCCAGTCACACCTCAGTCAAGCCACGCGACAGCGTGGCGCCCTTGGCCGACAGATGGCCTCTGCTTGGGCAGCGTCGCGCACTGGTTGGTTACATCTGCGGGGTCGTGGCCCTGGATTTTGCCGCAATCTTGTTCTTTGCCGTATCCGGCAATTTCCGCTGGCCTGATCTGCTCACCTTCACCGCGCTGATGGCATGTGGCGCCGTCTGCATCGAGGCGACCCGCAGGCTCGGCATGCCCGCGGGCGTCTCCCGCGACCTGCTCTCCGCGTGGTGGCTGCCGGCCGCACTGCTCCTGCCGCCGGTCTACGCGCTTCTCGCGCCCATCCCGCTCCAGTTCCTGTTGCAGAAACGGGTGCGTGAGACGGTCGTCTACCGAAGGGTCTTCAGCTCGGCCGCGATCGGCCTGGCCGGATGCGCGGCCTCGCTGCTCTTCCACGGCACGGCCGGTGGCCTGGCCGCGCTGACCAGGGGCGCCGGGGAGCCCATCCTCATCGCCGTCGGCTGCGCGGTGCTGTTCACGGTGGTCAACACCGCGCTGATCGCCATCGCCGCGCACACCGCGGATCCCGACAGCCGCTGGCGGGAGGTTCTGTGGAATCGGGAAAGCCTGCTGCTCGACGTGGTCGAGCTCTGTCTCGGAGTCCTCGTCTCCATCACCTGCGGGCTGAACCTGGCGCTGCTGGTGCTGGCGCTGCCGCCGGTGGTGCTGCTCCAGCGCAGCCTGCTCCACGCCCAGCTGCAGGCGGCGGCCCGCACCGACTTCAAGACCGGTCTGCTCAACGCCGCGGCGTGGCAGCGTGAGGCGGACACCGAGATCGTCAGGGCACGTCGCACCGGCGAGACGCTCGCCCTGCTGATCGTCGACATCGACCACTTCAAACGGGTCAACGACACCTACGGCCACCTGATCGGCGACCAGGTCCTGGTGGGCGTGGCCTCCACCATCCGCAGTCAGCTGCGTGACTACGACGTGGTGGGCCGCTTCGGCGGCGAGGAGTTCGTCGTCCTGCTGCCCAGGGCCGATGTCACCGAGGCCCGCCGGGTCGCCGAGCGTCTGCGTTCCCGCGTGGGGCGGATGGCGGTTCCGGCCGACGACAACATGATCACTGTGACCATCTCGGCAGGGGTGGCGATCATGAGCGTGCACGGCGACGACCTGATCGAACTGCTCGCCGCGGCAGACCTGGCCCTTTACCGGGCAAAGGAGCTCGGCCGTGACCGGATCTGCCTGCCCGCCACGGTTGTGCCCCCTGCCCGTCGGCCCGGAGCCGAGTCCGCCCCTAGCTGAGCTCAGCAGGCCCTAAACTAAAGGCATGCCGGAGTACATCTACACAATGCAGCGCGTGCGCAAGGCGCATGGCGACAAGGTCGTCCTCGACGACGTAACGCTGTCGTTCCTGCCGGGCGCCAAGATCGGCGTCCTGGGCCCCAACGGCACCGGAAAGTCGACGCTGCTGAAGATGATGGCGGGCCTGGAGCAGCCGTCCAACGGCGACGCCCGGCTCATGCCCGGCTTCAGCGTCGGCATGCTTCAGCAGGAACCCCCGCTCAACGAATCCAAGACCGTGCTCGGCAACGTCGAAGAGGGCGTCGCCGAGACCAAGGCCATGCTCGATCGATACAACGAGATCGCCGAGCTCATGGCCACCGACTACAGCGACGCGCTTCTGGACGAGATGGGCACGTTGCAGGAAGCGCTCGACCACCGTAACGGGTGGGATCTCGAAAGCCAGTTGGAGCAGGCGATGGACGCCCTCCGGTGCCCGCCGCCGGACTCCGAGGTGACCCAGCTCTCCGGTGGTGAGCGCCGCCGGGTCGCGCTGTGCAAGCTTCTGCTCGAACAGCCCGACCTGCTCCTGCTCGACGAGCCCACCAACCATCTGGACGCGGAGAGCGTCCAGTGGCTCGAGTCCCATCTTGAGAAATACCCCGGCACCGTCCTGGCCGTCACCCACGACCGTTACTTCCTGGACAACGTGGCCAACTGGATCCTGGAGCTCGACCGCGGCCGTTGCCACCCCTACGAGGGCAACTACTCCACCTACCTGGAGGCCAAGGCGGCCCGGCTCAAGCTTGAGGGCCAGAAGGACGCCAAGCGCAAGAAGCGCCTGGAGGAGGAGCTCGAGTGGGTCCGCTCCAACGCCAGGGCACGCCAGACCAAGAGCCGGGCGCGTCTGCAGCGTTACGAGGAGATGGCCTCCGAGGCCGACAAGCACCGCAAGCTTGACTTCGAGGAGATCCAGATCCCGCCGGGCCCGCGTCTGGGCACCACGGTCATCCGGGCCGAGAAGCTCACCAAGGGCTTCGACGACCGTGTCCTGATGGACAGTCTCTCCTTTGACCTGCCGCGCAACGGTCTCGTCGGCATCATCGGCCCGAACGGCGTCGGTAAGACGACGCTGTTCAAGATGGTCACCGGAAGCGAGACGCCGGACAGCGGCGAGATCGTCGTCGGTGACACCGTCAAGATCTCCTATGCGGACCAGAGCCGTGGTGGCATCGACCCGACCAAGAACGTCTGGGAGGTCGTCTCCGACGGGCTCGACTACATCAAGGTCGGCCAGGTCGAGATGCCCTCCCGCGCCTACATCGCCGCGTTCGGGTTCAAGGGTCCGGACCAGCAGAAGAAGGCCGGCATCCTGTCCGGTGGCGAGCGAAACCGGCTCAACCTGGCGCTGACCCTCAAGCAGGGCGGCAACGTGCTGCTGCTCGACGAGCCCACCAACGACCTCGACACCGAGACGCTCTCCAGCCTGGAGAACGCGTTGCTGGAGTTCCCCGGCTGCGCCGTCATCACCTCGCACGACCGGTGGTTCCTCGACCGCGTCGCCACCCACATCCTTGCGTGGGAAGAGGGCTCGAACTGGTTCTGGTTCGAGGGCAACTACGCCGACTACGAAAAGAACAAGATCGAGCGGCTGGGCGCCGATGCGGCTCGCCCGCACCGTGTCACCTACCGCAGGCTCACCCGCGACTGACGCGGATCGCAGGAAAAAGCCCCCGGCGCCCCGCCGTACAGCGGGAGCCGGGGGCTCGCTACCGTTCTCGGTGTGTTTGAACAGAGCGTCGCGGACGGCGTCGGCCAGGGCCACCGGCATGTGTTTCCCCGAGCCGTCAGGTTCGCCGACGTCGACTCGCTCGGCCACGTCAACAACGTGCGGTTCTTCGACTACCTCGAAGACGCGCGGCTGGCGATGTTCCACATCGACCCCCACCGGGAGGGCAGGAAGCCCTTCAACGGGCTGGTGATCGCCCGGCACGAGATCGACTACCGGCGCCCCCTCACCTTCCGCCCGGACCCGGTCCGGGTGGAGACCTGGGTGACCGAGATCCGGCCGGTGAGGTTCACCCTCCACTACGAGATCCGTGACAACGAGGAGATCTTCGTTCAGGCCCGCTCGGTGCTCGTCGCCTACGACGTGGCACGGGCCGCTCCCCGGCGGCTGAACCAGGAGGAGCTCGTCTACCTGAGCCGGTTCGCGCCCGCCGGGTAGCGCCCGCCGGATCCCCCGTGTTGGTGCGACCTCACCGAGACGGGCTCCCCGCGGGGGTCAGGGGGTGTGCAGCCAGGCCGCCGTGTCCGGAAGGAGCAGGTAGCCCTCCACGGGAGCGCTGCCGATCAGGACATGCTCGTGCGGCGGAAGCGATACCGGTTCGGTGCCGCAGTTGATGACGCAGGTCAGCGAGCCGCGCCTGAAGAACAGCGCGCCCTCGGGGGAGTCCAGCCAGGTGACCTGGTCATCGAGCGAGCCGCGCAGCGCGCGGCGGGCGCGCAGGGCCTCCTGGTAGAAGCTCAGAGTCGAGCCCGGGTCGTCCGCCTGGCTTTCGGCGTTCAGCGCGGCCCACTCGGCGGGCTGGGGCAGCCAGGGCCGGACGCCGTCGGGGGAGAAGCCGTACGGCTCGGCGACGCCGGACCAGGGGATGGGGACCCGGCAGCCGTCCCGGCCGGGCAGCTTGCCTCCCGAACGGGCGAAAATGGGGTCCTGGCGGGCCTCCGGGGGAAGATCCTTCACCTCGGGGAGACCAAGTTCCTCCCCCTGGTACAAATATGCCGACCCGGGCAGGGCGAGCATGGCGAGCAGCGCCGCACGGCCACGGGCGAGGCCCGGCGTGGAGCCGGTCGCGCCCTCGCCGTACCGGGTGACGTGACGGATCACGTCGTGGTTGGAGAGCACCCAGGTGGGAGCGGTCACGGCGGCCAGGGTGTCATCGATGATCTTCTTGAACGCCGTCGCCGACCAGGGAGCCTCCAGCCAGGCGAAGTTAAAGCTCTGGTGCAGCTCGTCGGAGCGGACGTAGAGCGCGAGGTCCTCGGCGGAGTCGGTCCACACCTCGCCGATGGCCATCCGCTCGCCCGGATAGGAGTCGAGCACCTTGCGCCACTCCCGGTAGACCTCATGGACCTCAGGCCGTCCCCAGATCGGCGACTCGGCCTTGAACGCCTGATCCTCCGGCGGGCTGTCAGGCAGACCCTCGGCCTTGTACAGGCCCATCGCCACGTCGATCCTGAACCCGTCCACGTCCCGGTCCAGCCAGAACCGCAGGATGTCGAGGAACTCGGAGTGAACCTCGGGGTTGCGCCAGTTGAAGTCCGGCTGCTGCGAGGCGAACAGGTGGAGGTACCACTGACCGTCGGGCGTCTTGGTCCAGGCCGGGCCGCTGAAGGTGGACTGCCAGTTGTTGGGCGGCAGGTCCCCGCCGTCGCGGAAGATGTAGCGCTCGCGCTGCTCACCCCGCAGCGCGGCCTGGAACCATTTGTGCTCGGAGGAGCTGTGGTTCGGCACGATGTCCACGATCACGCGCAGCCCGAGCCGGTGAGCCTCCGCGACGAGCGCGTCGAAGTCGGCGAGGGTGCCGAAAAGGGGGTCGACGTCGCGGTAGTCCGCCACGTCGTAGCCGCCGTCGGCCATGGGGGAGCGGTAGAAGGGGGTCAGCCAGATCGCGTCCACGCCGAGCTCGGCGAGGTACGGCAGGCGCTGCCGGATACCGGGCAGATCGCCGACGCCGTCTCCAGAGGCGTCGGCGAAGCTGCGAACGTAGATCTCGTAGACGACGGCATCACGCCACCAGGGGGTTTCCATGTGCATCGATTGCCCTCGCTCGGTGGGGTTTATGCGTCGGGAGTGGTCATCCGGCGGGGTTTATGCGCCGGGGGCGTTCATCATGCTCTGCGCCGCGTAGACCAGGTAGTCCCAGAGGCGCTTCTCCAGGTCGTCGGGGAGCTCCAGCGAGGCCACCGCGTCGTGCATGTGCCTCAGCCAGGCGTCGCGCTCGTCCGGGCCGATGACAAACGGGTTGTGCCGCATCCGCAGACGGGGGTGTCCGCGCTGCAGGCTGTAGGTGTTGGGGCCGCCCCAGTATTGGATGAGGAAGAGGCGCAGCCGCTCCTCGGCCCCGACGAGGTCTTCCTCGGGGTAGAGAGGCCGCAGCAGCGGGTCGTCCGCCACTCCCTCGTAGAAGCGGTGGACAAGACGTCTGAAGGCCTCTTCGCCGCCGACGGCGTCGTAGAAGGACTGGGGTTCCTCGGGGATCGCGGACACGCGTCAAGCCTAAGTGACGTCAGCCGGCGATCGGAATGGAGGCGCGGTCCAGGGCCGACTTGACGCGGAGGCGGAGCTCCCGGGCGACCTGGGCCTGCTTGGACGGGAGGGTCTTGGCGCTGATCCGGAAGATGACGGCGGTGTCGGAGATCTGCTCGATCCCCCAGACCTGGGGCTCCTCGACGATGACGGAGTCGCGGAAGGAGGGGTCCGACCAGATCTCGTCGGCCACCTGCTCAAGGAGCTCGCGGACCGCGGGGATGTCGGCGGTGTAGGACACCGGCACGTCCACCGCCGCGCGGGACCAGCCCTGAGACTCGTTGCCGACGCGGGTGATGGTGCCGTTGCGGACGTACCAGACCCGGCCCTCGGTGTCGCGCAGACGGGTGATGCGCAGGGTGACCGCCTCGACCGTGCCGATCGCGGCACCGGAGTCGATCACATCGCCCACGCCGTACTGGTCCTCCAGGAGCATGAACATGCCCGCGATGAAGTCCTTGACGAGTTCCTGGGCGCCGAAGCCGATCGCCACACCCACGATGCCGACGCTGGTCAGCAGCGGGGCGATGGGGATGGAGAGCTTGTCGAGGACGGTCAGAACCCCGGTGCCCAGGATGACGATGGAGGCGATGTGCTTGAGCACCGAACCCATGGTCTCGGCCCGCTGCCTGCGCCTCTCGGCCACGATCGCGTCAAGGCCCTCGGGGGTCACCGGCTCCCGCCCGCGCAGGCGTCCGGCCAGGGACGCCCGGCCGGAGGACGCCCGCCGTACCACCCGGGTGATCAGCCGGTGGGCCACGTTGCGAAAGATCAGAGCGATCAGCATGACCAGCACGATGGCGATCAGAGCCGCAACCAGAGGTGCGAACGTGTCCGGCAGGACGGCTCGCATGAGGTTGCAGATCGCCCCGCCGCCGTTGTCGCATCCGTTGGTCAAGCCTGCGCCCACACTCATTACATCCTTGACCAAGGTCTCCGTGGCGGGGGCCGTCACGGTCGCGGTCGGAGTGGGAGAGGGGCTTATCGGAGAGAGGCTTATCACGGACAAGGGGGCAAACAAGAACACGGAGTGGATCCCTCTCGGATCGGATCGTTCGTCAAGACGGGCAAGTCATGCGACTTACCTATATTGCCGACCGAACCGGCCGCCGTCACATCACGCCGGGGAAGACGGGGACATCCGAGCTCAGGGCCGCGGGGGGTGGGCTCGGATGCCCCGGTGACGGACGACTCGTACGGGACGCGCACCCGGAAGCGTGTCCCGTGCCGTTTCCAAGAGAGATCCCTCCGGTTACCGCCCGGACGAGACCCGGGCGGCAGCTTGTGTTTTCTGGAGCTTCGAAGACCGTCGACGGGCCGGCTGAGAGGGCCGGTCGACGGGATCGTTCGAGAGGTTCGAAGCCGACGGGGTGACCAGCGTCCGAAGACGCTCCGCACCGGTCACCCCGTCGGCCCCGTCGAGCCGCGGTAGGAGCGATGCACCCGGGCGGATGGACGCCGTCAGGTGCACCGCTCGCTCACTCCCCCACCGCGGCGAGTACGCGTGCGACCTTGGTCGCGGCACCGGCGGGGTCTTCCGCCGTGTGCATCCGCTCACCCCAGGACCACCAGTAGTACCAATCCCGGCAGCTGGGGGCGGCCTGCGCTCGGCAGGTGACATTCTCCGCCAGGCTGGTCGCGTTCGGGTTGATCACACGTACGAAGGCACGGCCCGACTGGGTCCGCACCACCCGGGCGTGGAGCCCGCGGGAGTCAAGTTCCGACACCAGTCGTTCTAGGTGCCCGAAGTCGTTTTCCCCCACCTCGTCCCTCCTCTTGGGTTTGGCTCACAGCACCGAATCGTGTTCGATTGATCACGCATTTGGTGTTGTGAGCCAAACATGGCCCACTGTGGCCTCAGGGTCAATGTGGGGAAAACCCAGATCAGGGTATGCCTTGTCCCAAGTAGGTTGAAAGAAACAGTCCGGCGGTGGACGATCCTTAGCCGGTGGCTTTATTCGTACGTTCCGGATGAGTCAAACGTGGTCCATCATTCTCTTAGGCACAGTGCGACAACAGAATCACACTGAGTCAGGGGAGAGGACCGGTCGGGACAAGTGTGCCAGCCAGCCCAGCTGGCCACGAGAGAGGGGCCGGTATGTCCGGCAGGCAGCACAGGGAGACGGAATTAGCGCGGCAGCTTCGGGCCAAAGGCCTGGCTGTCGGGCAGAGCTCGGCGCATATCGCCGAGATGATCTACGAAAAGTGTAATCCACAATTCGGGACAACACGGATTAAAGGTCATCGTCTCGCGCACGGCGTCGCCCTCGCGGATGTGATCGAACAGATAAGGGCGCTGTTCGAACGTGATGGCAAATCGGCGCCAGGCATAGGCGAGACGCTTCTCTCCGCCTACGAGAGCGGGCTGAAACGGCCCGGTCCCGAATACCTCCACTATCTGTGCACCGCCTACCGGGTCGAACCGGTCTCCCTTGGATACGACGGCCCGTGCATCTGTGGCCATGGTCACAAGATGCCCGGGACGGTCCGAGGAGATCTCCAAGATGGAAAACCCGATACTTCCCCTGGCCCTGGGGAGTTGCTGATTCAGTCGATCAGCAACTCCTCTTCCGTGGTCGGGGGTGAGGAGGACGAGAACGTGCTACGGAGGACGCTTTTACAGCTTCTGGCCGGCAGCGGCATCGCGCTGGACGGGCAGGTGCTCGGATCCGTGGAGAGCATTCGCAGAAGGATGGACGACACCCTGGTGTCGGCCACCGTCTCGGCTGCGATGCTGGATCAGTGGGAGGAAGCCACCATCGGCTTCGGCCGCCAATACATGAACACACCGCCGCTGAGACTGCTCTGCGACGTGCTCCTGGAGTTCAGCGCCGTGCGCAAGGCCATGGAGCGGCGCCAGCCGGTGGACCTGCAGGAACGGTTATGCCGCATGGCCGCCCAGCTTGCGGGGCTGAGCGGCATGATCATGATTAACCTCGGCGATCACCGGCTTGCCCGTTCCTTCTTCAGGACCGGCAGGACGGCCGCGGACGAGACCGGAGACCGCGCGCTCCGGGCCTGGGTGACGGCCAGGGAGGCACTGGTCCCGCTCTACTACGGCGACCCGCGCGAAGCGCTCAACCTTGCCAAGAAGAGCCGCGACATGGCCGGTCAGACGCCCTGCGCGGCTCAGGCCATGGCCCCGGTCGTCGAGGCCCGCGCGCTGGCGATGATGTCGGGTTCGGGCAAGAAGGACGTGGTCGACCAGGCCAAGCGGGCGCTGTCGCGGGCCAGGGCGGCGTTCTCCCAGATGACCGCCGTCGATCAGGACGACTCGACCTTCGGCTACACCGAGCGTCAGCTCTACTTCCACCAGGGAGACGCACTGGTGAAGCTGGGGCAGGCGATGGAGGCCGACCTCATCCTGGAACAGGCGCTCACGAAGTACGGCCCGGCCGACTGGCTCGACCCGACCTTCATCAAGTTCGACCGTGCCCAGTGCAAGCTTCTCGAGGGTGACATCGACGAGGCGCTGGCGATCGCCCGGGCCACGCTCGACGGCCTCGGCGACAACTGCAGGCCCGGCATCCTCATGCAGCGCGCCCATGAGATGGCCAGGGAGGTGGAGGCCAAGGCCCCCAACCATGCGGGGCTCAAGCTCTTCCAGGAGGCGCTGCGCGCCTCGCCGACGGAGGATCCGGTGATTGGTGCATGAAGGCCAGAATCCGGCGTTATCGCTGGTCTGACCTCGAATCCGTCTGGGCGCTGCATCAGATCTGCCTTGCTCAGGTCGGTCTCGCACCGGGAGACGGCGTTTACTACGAGGACGATTTCCCCCGGATCAACGAGATCTATCTCGCCGGCGGTGGAGAGTTCCTCGTGGGTGAGATTCCCGGCGGGCGCATCGTCGCAATGGGCGGGCTGCGCCGTGTTGATGACCAGAGCGCGGAGATGTGCCGCATGCGGGTCCATCCGGAATTCCAGCGACGCGGGCTCGGCGCCCAGATGGTCGCTGAACTGGAGAAGCGCGCGATTGAGCTGGGCTATGTCCGGCTCTGCGGTGACACCACCCTGAACCAGCCTGCCGCGATGGAGCTCTATCGCAAGTACGGCTGGCGCGAGATCCGCAGAGAAGAGCGCGGCGGTTGCATCGTGATCCATGGAGAGAAAGATCTGGTTGTTGCCATGTCCCCCCTCATTAAGTAAGCGAATTTCATGCTAATTCGTCATTAGGCGTTGCGTTCAGGCGGAACAGGGGAATACTTACTCTTCGTATCTGTAGTCATTCTTTGGTGAGTGCGATGAAAAAGATCATTGTTCACAAGCCCGGAACGGTCAGACTGAGTGGTGCTTCCAGCGTCATGCACAAGGGGTGAGAGCGCCTCTCCGCTGAGTTGATCCAGGTTCTGACGACGATTCATGCCGGGAAGATCTGCATGTGGCCGTGGTCCACGCTGAGCCGTACCGTGTCGCAGGAAAAAGAGTGGCGCGGGGCGGAAGGCAGGCGAAGGAGGACACTCCTGGCGAGACAGAGGGTGCATCCGCAGGGGATGGGCCCACGAGGCGGAGATAATCCCCACTCGGGAGGAATCCCCCCTCCGTGGGAGTCATTTTTTCCTCTATGTGCATCAGGGTGTGGATTTTTCCTCCGCAGGGGAAAAGTCTGCACCTTGGCCTCTTTAGGGGGCAAGCTGGGTGATCCGGGAGATGATCTCCCGCAGGTCCGGAGGTTCGAGGGCGCCGGGAAGTTCGGCCATCTCCGCGGGGGAGAACCAGCCGAAACCCAGATAGGTGCTGTCCTCCTCGGAAGTGAACGCCTTCGGGTCCACCTCGGGAGTGCTCCCGAACCTGGCCAGATAGAACCGTTCGGTCTTGGCATAGCGAGTGCCGAGCCAGTCGAACTCCCTGCGCACCGGCACCCACCGGTTCAGCACCGCCTCGCCCGGCAGGCCGGTCTCCTCGGTCAGCTCCCGTCGCGCGGCCTCGAAGGGCGTCTCGCCGGGGTCGATCCCGCCGCCCGGCGGTTCCCACAGGGTCTGCCCGCTGGTCGTGTCGTGCCAGTGCATCAGCAGCACCCGGCCCGTGCCGTCCACGCAGATCACTCGGGCCGCGGGCCGGTCGTTCACCTGGGAGTCGCTCACAGGTCCGGGACGCTATCACCGTCAGCCGATTCAACGTGTTCATGCCGGAGAGGAGATCAACGGGAATGGTGCGGGTGAATGCGGGCGGGTCGCTGTACTCTGCCCAGGTCAGTCGAAGGCACCGTACGATCCGACCTCCTCAAGGGTGAAAAGGCATGAGTTCCAGGGCCGAGTTTGTGTTGACGTTGTCCTGTCCGGACGGTCCCGGTGTGGTGGCCGCGGTCTCGGGCCTCCTCGCGGGGCAGGGATGCAACATCATCGAGAGTCAGCAGTTCGGAGACGCCGACGGGCGGTTCTTCATGCGGGTGCAGTTCTCCTCGACGGTGCCCGACGGAGAACTGCTCACGGCCTTCGCCGCCCTCGCCCCCGAATTCGGCATGGACTTCAAGCTGCGGGACGTGGCCGTCAAGCCGCGCGTGCTCGTGATGGTCAGCAAGTTCGGCCACTGCCTGAACGACCTGCTCTACCGGACACGCTCCGGCCTGCTCGACATCGAGATCGTCTCGGTCGTCTCCAACCACCCCGATCTCCGGCCGCTGACCCAGTCCTACGGCATCGACTACCACCACCTGCCGGTCACCTCGGAGACCAAGCCCAGGCAGGAGGCGGAGATCCTGGCGCTGGTCGATCACTACCGGGTCGACCTGGTGGTGCTCGCCCGCTACATGCAGGTGCTGTCGGAAGATCTCTGCGTCAAGCTCGCGGGCAATGTGATCAACATCCACCACTCGTTCCTGCCGTCGTTCAAGGGGGCCAAGCCGTACCACCAGGCTCACTCCCGGGGCGTGAAGCTGATCGGCGCGACCGCCCACTATGTGACCGCCGACCTCGACGAGGGCCCGATCATCGAGCAGGAGGTCGCCCGGGTCAATCACACCCACTCCGCGGACGACCTCGCCGCCATCGGCCGCGACGTCGAGTGCCAGGCCCTTGCCCGCGCCGTCCGCTGGCACACCGAACAGCGCGTCCTGCTCGACGGCCACAAGACGATCGTCTTCCCGCGTTAGCGGCCGGGGTCCCGAGGCTTGACGCCGGTGGAGTCCTCAGAGGTGGAGACGCCGTACGGACGCCCGGTTTTCTCATCGACACCGGCTGCCTCGCGGCCTTCCTCGTCCTCCTCCTCCGCGATCTCCTCGGCGCGTCTGCCGGTGCCGGTGCCGACGCCCAGGGGCGATGCGGCCTCGGTGTCGGTGGGGGAGACGCCCTCGCGCTCCTCCTCGGACACCACGCGTCCGGGGCCCTTCGTCTCCGGCGGGGGAGCGAAGGCCCGGTTACCGGACTGGATCACCTCTTCGCTCGCGCGACCCACGTCGGGGGAGTAGCCGTGGTGCTCCTTCTCTCCCTCTTCGCCGTGCGGGCTCGCGTCCTCAGGTCTCTGTTTGTCGCTCATATCCAGCACCTCATCGGATTGACGGATTCTCAGCAGATTCTCGGCAGCGGGTCGCCGACCAGCAGGTCGACGATGCGGGTGCCTCCGAAGGAGGTCTTCAGCAGGACCAGCCCCGGCGGGTCGTCACCGATCCGTCCGATGACGGCCGCGTCCGCGCCGAGCGGATGGGAGCGCAGGGCGGCCAGCGCGACCTCGGCGGACTGCTCGGCCACCACCGCGACCATCCGGCCCTCGCAGGCGACGTAGAGCGGATCGATCCCCAATAGTTCACATGCCCCGCGTACGGCGGGGCGTACCGGGATCGCGTCCTCCTCCAGCACGACGGCGACCTTCGAGGCCTCCGCTATCTCGTTGACGATCGTCGCGACCCCGCCGCGGGTGGCGTCCCGGAGGCAGCGCACCCGCCCGTCGCCGCAGGCGTCCAGCAGTATGCGGGTCAGGGCGTTGAGCGGCGCGGTGTCCGAGGTGAGATCGGCTTCGATGTCGAGCTCTCCCCGGGCAAGCATGATCGTGATGCCGTGCTCGCCGATCGGCCCGGACACGATGACCACGTCCCCCGGCAGGGCGGCGGCGGCGCTCAGCCGGGTAGTCCGGTCCAGCGTCCCGATGCCCGAGGTGGTGATGTAGCAGCCGTCGGCCTTGCCTCTCTCCACGACCTTGGTGTCGCCGGTGACGATCCACACGTCCGCCGCCCGCGCCGCCGCCGCTATGGAGGCGGTGATGCGCCGCAGGTCGGCGACGGGAAAGCCTTCTTCAAGGATGAATCCGGCCGACAGGTAGCGGGGGCGCGCCCCGCACATCGCCAGATCGTTGACGGTGCCGTTGACCGCGAGGTCGCCGATGTCGCCCCCGGGGAAGAACAGCGGCGTCACCACGTACGAGTCGGTGGTGAAGGCCAGCCCGTCGACGACCGCGCCGTCCTCCAGGGGCTCCAGCAGCGGGTTGCGGAAGGCCTCCAGGAACACCGCCTCGATCAGGGTGTGCGTGGCCTTGCCGCCCGCGCCGTGCGCGAGGGTGATGCGGTCCTCCCGCACGCGGGCCTTGCGGTGGCGTACCCGCTCGATCCGGTCCAGGACCTGCTGCTCTCGGCTCGCCGGAGTCTGGATCGAGTCGGCGGGCCGAACCGGATCCGGAGCCTGGATCGGGTCGGGAGGCCGAACCGGATCCGGAGCCTGGATCGGATCGGGAGGCCGAACCGGATCCGGGGTCTGGATCGGATCGGGAGGCCGAACCGGATCCGGGGTCTGGATCGGATCGGGAGCCCGGATCAGGTCCGGGGGCTGCCGTTCGCGGCCCGCGGACCTGATCCGCTCCGGGGCCTCCCGCGTCGCGGTCTCCACCCGGCCGGTGGTCTCCTCCTCGGCGCTCACCTCTGGGTCGCCTCCTTGACGCGCTCGCGCGAGAACCGGCCGAAGTTGTAGTAGGCCGCGCACGCCCCTTCGGACGACACCATGCACGTGCCGATCGGCGTCTCCGGAGTGCACGCGGTACCGAACACCTTGCACTCCCACGGCTTGAGCACCCCCTTGAGCACCTCACCGCACTGGCACGCCTTGGGATCGGCCACCCGGCCGCCGGGAATCTGGAAGATCCGTTCGGCGTCGAAGGCGGCGTATCGCTCCGAGACCCTGAGCGCCGACTGCGAGATGAACCCCAGCCCGCGCCACTCGAAGTACGGGCGCAGCTCCATCACCTCGTTGATGACGCGCAGAGCCTTGAGGTTGCCGTCCCACGGGACCACCCGGGCGTACTGGTTGTCGATCTCGGCCCGGCCGCCGGCCAGCTGCACGAGGATCTGGTAGACCGTGTGCAGCACGTCGAGCGGTTCGAAGCCGGCCACCACCAGGGGCTTGCCGTAGTCGCGCGCGATGAACTCGTACGGCCGGCAACCGATCACGGTGGAGACGTGGCCCGGCCCGATGAACCCGTCGAGGCGCAGGTCCGGAGAGTCCAGGATCGCCTTGATCGCGGGAATGATCGTCACGTGGTTGCAGAAGATCGAGAAGTTGGCGATCCCCTCGGCCTCCGCGCGCAGGACGGTCATCGCCGTCGAGGGAGCGGTGGTCTCGAAGCCGATCGCCATGAAGACCACGCGCTTGCCGGGATTCTGCCGGGCGATCTTCAGGGCGTCCAGCGGGGAGTAGACCATGCGGATGTCGGCGCCCCGCGCCTTGGCGTCGAGGAAGGATCCGTTCCCCCCGGGCACGCGCATCATGTCGCCGAACGAGGTCATGATCACGTCTGGCTGCCCGGCGATGTGGATGGCGTCGTCCACCCGGCCCATGGGGATCACGCAGACGGGACAGCCGGGGCCGTGCACCAGCGTGACCGCCTCGGGCAGGTAGTCCTCCAGCCCGTGCTTGTAGATCGTGTGGGTGTGCCCGCCGCACACCTCCATGAACTTGTAGGCACGACCCGGCTCGCACAGGGCGGCGATCCGTGTGGCCAGCGTCCGGGCCTTCTCGGCGTCACGGTACTCATCGACGAAGCGCACCGGATCTCACCCCTCCTCGATCATGGATTCACGGAGGGCCTCTATCTCGTCCTCGTACGCCTGCCCGATGCTCTCCAGGAAGTCGAGCGCCGCCTTGGCCTCCACCTCGTCGATCTTCGACAGCGCGAACCCGACGTGGATGAGGATCCAGTCGCCGGGCAGGACGGATTCGCCCTCCAGCAGGCCGATGTTGATCGCCCGCTTCACCCCGCAGACATCGACCATGGCCAGATCAGGACGGTCGGACAGGATTTCCACGATCTCGCCGGGAATTCCCAGGCACATGAGTGGCCTCCGCCATCTGGATGGATTCGAGGACGAGATCGTCGCCGCCCTCGCTGTCGATATCGGTGCCGCCGCATCCGGGGCAGACGGCGAAGGGGTCGACGGACGTGGCCGTCTGCTCGCAGGACCGGCAGGTCAGGCTGACCGGGACCACGACCAGTTCGACCTGCGCGCCCTCGGCCAGCGACCCCTCGGCGACCATGGCGAACGCGTGGTTTATCGCGGGTTCCGTGATGCGGAGCAGGGCGCCTGCCTGCACCCGCGCTCGCTGTACCCGCCGGCCGTCCGCCCGTTTCTCCACCGCGGTGAGAATCGCCTCGGCGATCCCGAACTCGTGCACGACTGACTTCACCTCATTTTGCTGACGTGGCTGAGCGGAGTCGCTGAGCCGATTTCACCGAGCTGCTTTCATCGAGCCGGCTTGACTGAGCCGCCTTCGCCGATTCGATCTCGCCGAGCCGAGCCGAGCCGAGCCGAGCCGACGCGGCCGAGCCGCTCGCGCTCGGCCGATCTCACCGGGCCGCGCCGCGACCCCGCGAGGAGGATCCGTGCGCCGTCCGTCACATCTTTCTGATCTTCAGATAGCGCTTGATGTCGGGAATCGACTGGTAGACCAGCACCGCCAGCCCCACCAGCGCCGCCGTCGCCATCAGACGTTTCACCATGCGGGTTCCTCCTCGTGGCTCGCCGGGGCGAGCGCCGTCGCGATCTGCTGGTCGATCAGTTCGAGGACCAGCTCCGCCGCCGCGTCGACGGCTTCCGCCACCGGCGCGCTCAGCTCCATGCCGGGGGAGATGTCGGCGGGTTCGCACCCGACGAGCAGGACCCGGCCGGTCTCGCCGCCGAGCGTGCCCGCCAGCGCCAGCACCATCTCGGGCGTCATGTCGTGGGCGTCGACGAAGGACGCGGCGCAGCCACTCGTCAGCGGTTTGAGCACGTACAGCGTGCCGGGCGGGCTGTGGCGCGACACGGCGTCGACGAGGATCACGGAGTCGTACGCGCCGCCGGTGAGCTCGTAGGCGAGGTGGATGCCGCGAATGCCGAAGTCGGCGACCGTGACGCCGTCGGGAAGCTCGGCGTCCGCCAGGCGCTTGACCACCGCGACGCCGAAGCCGTCGTCGCTCAGGAAGACGTTTCCGACCCCCGCCACCAGGATTTTCATGTCATGACCTCCTCGGTGCCCAGCGGCTCGACCTCGTCCGGGGCGAAATAGAGGAAGCGCCCGTGGGACCGGTGCAGGTCGGCCCCCGGGTCCTCCTCCAGGGTGACGGCCAGGTGCAGGGCTCCGTCGAGGTCGAGGAGCACCGCCTCCACCTGGGCGGTTCTGCCCGCCAGGAACATGTCGTGGGCGTCGGCGCGCCGTTTGCCGGGAGCGAGCCGGACCCGGCTGCCCTTCGCGACCGCGACCCCTGAAACGACCACACTGTCGGTGTCCGGCGACACCGTGGAATCGGCCCCCGGGTCCCACCAGGGCGTGCGGACCTCCTGCGCGGGCGCGCCCAGATAGCGGATCACGCCGTGGAGCCGCTCCACCATCTCGGACGGCAGGTCGCCGACCATGTCGATCAGTTCGGACGCCCGGGGATCCGTCGCACGGGCCTCCCGCCTCTCCTCGTCGGTGAGGGTGAGCGTGCGCAGATGGAGCATCTCGTCCATCTCCGTCGAGTCGAACAGGTCGCCCGGACTCTCCGGCGCGATGTCCGGATGGTCGTACAGGATGATCGGCGACGACAGCACCACGTCGCGGTGTCCGGGCTCGCCGACGAGGACGGGCCAGGTGTTCTCGTTGCGGCAGGTCTCCACGGACGGCCGGGCCCACTCCGGCGGATCGAGCAGGGAGACGAAGGCCCCGCCGTTCACGCCGATGAGCAGGTGCGCCGAGATCAGCGAACGCCGCAGTGCCTGCTCGCGCGGCGCGTCCAGCGGATCCCAGGGGTCGGTGTTCTCCACCCGGACCCGCAGCTTGATCAGGCCGTACGGCCCCGCCACCGGCTCGGCGCCCACCCTGAGCACGGCGTGCACCGGCAGGTGTTCGGAGATGACGCGCCCCTCCACCTCGCCGGACGGCGCCACGATCGATGAGGTCGAGTGCTCTCCCGGGATGCGCACCTCGATCGTCTGCTCGGCGTCGAGCAGGTCGAGGACGGGGAGCGTGGCCTCCACCTCGCGCTCGGTCGCCTCGTCGAAGGTGAGGTAGGTCGCCTCTCCGCTCCTCAGCTCGTGGACCGGCTGCCAGCCGTCGCCCTCGGCGCGCTCGACGCTCCGCGCGTTGACGTGGAGGAAGCGCAGCCGCAGGTGCGCCACGGCCTCCCCGGCTCCCTCCAGGAGACACTCGGTCAGGCTCGCCGAGGGCTCGGAGGTGGCGGTGAACCCCGGCGGCACGAGCACCCCGAACTGCCAGCGGACCCGGTTCTTGGCCGCCGAGGCCCGGTAGGGGTAGAGCAGGTAGCCCTCGTAGAGCACCGCGTCGGCCACCTTCCTGGCGATCTCCATCGGCACGGTCATCCCCGGGTCTCCTTGAGCAGTAGTTCCAGTGCCTCGTCCCAGGTCGCCAGGGCGCGTTCGTACTTGAACCGGTGCAGGTCCCGCAGCGTGTCGCGGCGCAGCCGCAGCCACCCCGAATCGGGGAAGTAGCGGTCCATCAGCTCCCGCCAGACAGCAGCGGGCAACCGGTGCCTGGTCTCGCAGTGCCACGGCACCTGCCCCACGGAGAAGCCGCGCTCCGCCCTGGAGAACACGGTGCCGCTGAAGAGCAGGAGCAGCGGGATCTCGCCGTCGTCCAGCGCGGCGAAGTATTTGCCCGCGGCCACCTCCAGGTCGTAGCTGCAGGGCACCGGCACGTCGACCTCGGTGGTTCCGGTGAAGGCCGGGACCATGATCGACAGGTTGGCGAACTGCAGGGGCTTCAGCGTGTCGCCCCACCTAGAGGGATCTCCGAACAGGTCGCCGAGCAGCTCCACCTCGTCGGGGTCGTACCGTCTGAGGTGCGGTTCGATCCGGATCTGGCACCGCAGCCCGATGGCGTGCACCCCCTCGGGAGAGGGTTCGGTGATGCGCAGCCGGAAGACCAGCGTCGGGAAGGCCGCGTAGGCCTCCGCCCGCACGCCCACGCAGGTGAATCCGATCTCATCCACGGTCGTCGCCTCCGGACGGCACGAGGTCGCTGCGCCGGCGCAACCCGGTGAAGAAGTCCTCGATGGCCTTCCAGGCCTCCTGGCCGCCGTCGAAGCCCTTCCAGTGCAGCCGCACCAGGCCGACGAGCTCGTAGCAGGCGTCGATCGGCACCAGGTGACAGGCGAAACCGCCCTCGGGGCGGCGGTCCACCAGGAGCGCCTCGACGTCCGGCCGGGCATCGGCCATCGCCGGGTTGTCCGCCAGGACGCGTTCCCAGGTGTCCAGCGGAAGAAGGGACTCGGTGGCTCCGGCGGGGCTCGGGTAGAGGGCCACCGTCTGGTCGAGCGTGGAGTTGCGGAAGAAGAACGCCGTGCGGACCGGAATCTGGAGCTCGTCCCAGGTCGCCTGGGTCAGCCGGAACGCCGGGTCGTAGAGGTGGCGCTCCGGCACCGAGCGGTAACGCCTCTGAGCCCCCGCCTCATGGGTGAACAGCAGGTAGCAGCTCCGGCACGTGCACAGGAGCGCCCGGCTCTCGACGTTCACCACGTGGCCGTGCTCGGTGCCGGTCGGCTCGGCGCACATCTCGCACCGCGCCACGTCAGGCTTCTGCGGCTCCAGGAAGCGGCGCAGCCCGGTGGCCGTCATGAGACCGCCTCCGGCACCGGGCACGAGCCGGGCGGGCGGTGCTGGATCTGCAGCAGCGGCGCCCGGTCGTCGACCACTCCCTCGACGTCCACCCGGGACACCTCCGGCGCGGCGGCGGCGACGGCGCGTTCGATGGCGTCCGTGACGGTGGCCTGCGAGGAGGAGCAGCCGTGGCAGGTGCCCCGCAGGCGCAGCCGTACGACCCCGGACTCGTCCACGTCGAGCAGCTCCACCCCGCCCTCGTGCAACCCGAGGAGGGGCCGCACCGTGTCGAGCGCCTCACGGACGCGCTCAGCCGTGCTCAGCGGATGCAGATCGTGCAGCACGAGCAGGCCCGACACGAGGTGGTCGCCGACGAGGCGGCGGAACACCTCCGCGTCCCCGGCCTCGGTGACGATCTCCACGACGCGTTCGAGGCCCGCGCCGTACAGCTCGACGAGCACCCGGACGAGCTCCTCGGCCTTGGCGCGCGTCGCGGGGTCGGTCAGCGTGCCGAGTTCGGAGATCAGCGCCTCGACGCGACTCCCGGTGGCTTGAACATCATGGGCTGGCGGCATCTGCCCGGCCCCCTTTCCCGGCCGGAGGGGAGCGGACGGCTCCCCGGCGGCCGATCGATCACGTGGCGTTGAAGGCATGCGGGCTGTGCAGCTTGCGGAGTTCCTGGCCGTCACCGAGATACATGTGGACCCCGCAGGGCAGGCACGGGTCGAAGCTGCGCACGGTGCGCATGATGTCGATGCCCTTGAAGGTCTCCGGCGGGTTCTCCTCGAAGATCGGGGTGTTCTGCACCGCGTCCTCGTACGGCCCCGGCACCCCGTTGACGTCGCGGACGCTGGCGTTCCACGGTGTGGGCGGGTACGGGTGGTAGTTGGCGATCTTGCCGTTTTTGATCACCATGTGGTGCGACAGCACGCCGCGGACCGCCTCGGTGAACCCGCAGCTGATCGCCTCGTCCGGCACGGTGAACGGCGACCAGGTCTGGGTGCGTCCCGCCCGCACCTCGGCCAGTCCCTGCTCGACGAAGTACAGCGCGCACGCCGCCGCGTAGGCCTGGAAGTAGGTGCGGGCCCGGTTGCGCTCCAGCGCGTTGGACAGCGGCTGGCCGTTGTGCTGGGGGATCTTCCACTCGAAGGACTTCTCCGGCAGGGTGGCGCTCTTCGGCAGGTTGATCTCCACGCTGTGGCCGGTGGCCCTGACGTAGCCGATGTCGACCTTCCCCGACAGCGCGGTGGACCACAGCCGGGCGATCGGCCCGCCGCCGGTGTCCAGCGCGAGCATGTCCTTGCCGTCGAACCAGCGCGGGGACATGACCCAGCTGTACTTGTCGGTGAAGTCGCGTTTCTGCGGGTGCGGGATGGTGTGCTGGTTCCACGGATGGCGCATGTCGACCGGGTTGCCCAGGGGGTCGTGGGTGACGAACGGCTCCTGGCTCTGCCAGTCGTCGTAGTAGGAGCTGCCCAGCAGGATCCGGATGCCGAGGTTGATGTCGACCAGGTCGCTGGTGACGAGCCGGCCGTCGACGATCACTCCGGGGGTGACGAACATCTCGCGACCCCAGGAGCTCATGTTCCGGTAGGTGAAGTCGCAGTGCTCGGGATCCTGGAAGCTGCCCCAGCAGCCCAGCAGCACCCGGCGCCGGCCGACCTCCTCATAGCCGGGAAGGGCCTCGTAGAAGAAGTCGAACAGGTCGTCGTGCATCGGCACGACCCGTTTCATGAACTCCACGTAGCGCATCAGCCGGGTCAGGTAGTCGGTGAACAGCTGCACCGTCGCGACCGTGCCCACCCCACCCGGATACAGGGTGGAGGGATGCACGTGCCTGCCCTCCATCAGGCAGAACATCTCCCGGGTCAGCCGGGAGACCTGCAGCGCCTCGCGGTAGAACTCGCCCTCCAGCGGGTTCAGCGAGCGCATGATGTCGGCGATGGTCTTGTAGCCGTGGTCGGCCGCGTGCGGCGCCTCGGTGCGCTCGGCCAGCGTCAGCACGCCGGGGTTGGTCTCGCGGACCATCTTCTCGCAGTAGTCGACCCCGACCAGGTTCTCCTGGTAGATGTTGTGGTCGAACATGTACTCGGCCGCCTCGCCGAGGTTCAGGATCCACTCGGCGAGGGCCGGAGGCCGGACACCGTAGGCCATGTTCTGGGCGTAGACCGAGCACGTGGCGTGGTTGTCACCGCAGATCCCGCAGATCCGGCTGGTGATGAAGTGGGCGTCGCGCGGATCCTTGCCCTTCATGAAGATGCTGTAGCCGCGGAAGATCGACGAGGTGCTGTAACACTCGGCCACCCGCCGGTTCTTGAAGTCGATCTTTGCGTAGATGCCGAGGCTGCCCACGATCCGGGTGATCGGGTCCCAGGCCATCTCCACCAGTTCGCTCGGCTGCTCGCCCGGCCCGCCCCGCTGCGGCTTCGGTGAGGTCTTCACATCAACTTCCCTTCGAGGCCGCGGCTCAGCGCCACGGTGCGGTGTATCCGGTGAGGAGTTCGCGTCCCTTGGCACGCCACTTCGGCTCCTTGTCCACGGTGTGGAGGGTGATGCCGCGCAACGTACGGATCACGCTTCCGTAGGCGCCGCTGACCGTCACCGACAGCCGCGCTCCGGGCGGCTCGTCCATGAACGGCATGAACTTGTCCGGGAAGCCGGGCATCGTGCACGCGATGCAGATCCCGCCCACGTTCGGGCAGCCGCCGATTCCGTTCATCCACCCGCGCTTGGGCACGTTGCACTTGACCACCGGCCCCCAGCAGCCGATCTTCACCAGGCACTTGGGAGAGCCGTACTCGGTGGCGAACTGCCCCTGCTCGTAGTAGCCGGCCCGGTCGCAGCCCTCGTGCACGGTCTGGCCGAACAGCCACGTCGGGCGCAACGCCTCGTCCAGCGGAATCATCGGAGCCTGCCCGGCGAGCTGGTACAGCAGGTACAGGATCGTCTCCGACAGGTTGTCCGGCTGGATCGGGCACCCGGGCACGTTGACGATCGGCAGCCCCGCCGTGGAGCGCCAGTCCCAGCCCAGGTAGTCCGCCACTCCCATCGCCCCGGTCGGATTGCCCGCCATCGCGTGGATCCCGCCATAGGTGGCGCAGGTGCCGACCGCCAGTACGGCGGTCGCCTTGGGCGCCAGCCGGTCCAGCCACTCACTGGTGGTCATCGGCTGCCCGGTCTCCGGGTTGTTCCCGAACCCGCACCAGTAGCCCTCCTGCTTGATCGACTCGTTTGGGATCGAGCCCTCCACCACCAGCACGAACGGGTCCAGCTCCCCGCGGGCGGCCTTGAAGAACCACTCGATGAACACGTCCGCGCCCTGCATCGGCCCGGACTCGAAGTCGATCAGCGGCCAGTGCACCGCCACCTTGGGCAGTCCCGGAAGCGTGCCCAGCACGATGTCCTCGATGCTCGGCTGCATCGCCGCGGTCAACGCGACGGAGTCCCCGTCACAACTCAGCCCGGCATTGATCCACAAAATATGGATGACCGGCTCTTCCTGCCCCTGTGGTCCGCCGCTCGCCGACCGCGTCGTCGCCGTCATGCCGCCTCCCCACTCCTCGTCGATGTCGATGGGACGTGATCGGTGTGGGGGGTCTGTGCCGTACGGATCATGGCGCTTCCCTTCACCCAGAGCGGTGGCCCCGTGGGACGGATATCGAGTCGAGCGCGTGCTGGGTGAGCTCCCAGAGCACGTGGTAGACCGTCGTCTGCGCCTCCTGGATCCGGTGCACGGACGAGGAGGGGACGACGAACAGGTAGTCGAGAAGGTCGAGCTCGGCCAGCCTGCCGCCCTGGTCGCCGGCCAGGCCGACGGTGAGCATGCCCCGGTGCGCCGCCTCCTCGAACGCCTGGACGACGTTGCGGGAGCCACCGCTCGTCGACAGGCCGAGGGCGATGTCTCCGGGCCGAGCCAGGGCCGCGAGCTGCCGCGCGAAGACGACCTCGAACCCCACGTCGTTGGAGAGCGCGGTGACCACGGCGACGTCGCTGGTCAGGGAGAGAGCGGGCAGGGGCCGGCCGTGGGAGGGGTGCAGGAAGGCGGTGGCCACCTCCTGGGCGTCGGTGCTGCTGCCGCCGTTGCCGAACGTGAACAGCCTCCCGCCCGAGGTGAACCGGAGAGCCATCTCCTCGGCGCACTCGGCGAGCTCGGCCCCCGACTCCTCGGCCATCCGCCGGCGCAGCCGTACGATCTCGGCCGCCTTCTCCGCGGTGGACCTGTTGGCCTCCGCCAGCGCCGAGTCCATATCGGCCCGGCCCGCGTAGAGGAAGGGGTAGAGCCCCCCTATCCCGTCGGGCGGCGACTCCTCAAGCACGCTCATCACCGCTTCCCCGCGCGATCACGGCGATGGCCTCCTTGGCGTGCACCAGGACGGTGTCACCCACCGACGAGTCGACCAGCGCCACGCTGATCTCCTCGGGAAAACCGTCCGCACGGGCGATCGCCAGGTCCGGGTCCATCAGCCGGATCACCGTCATCGGCACGGCCTCGTCGGAGCAGGTGATGCACACATCGGCGGAACAGTCCGCGGGCCCGGTCATCCGGGCGTCTCGCCGGAGAGCGGGCCGGCCTGGTCGAAGAACACGTGGACCAGCTCCCACAGAAGGTGATAGATGGTCACGTGGATCTCCTTGACCACGGCGGGGTCGTCCGAGCCGGCGACCAGGACGTGGTCGACCGCCGGGCTGCTCGCGAGGGCGCCCCCGTCTCCGCCGACCAGGGCGAGGGTGAACAGGCCTCGGTCCTTGGCGGTCTCCAGGCCCCGCAGGACGTTCGCGCACCGGCCGTCGCGGGAGATCCCCAGCGCCATGTCGGAGGTGTCCGCCCAGTGGCGCACCTGATGGGCGAAGACCTCGGCGAGCCCCTCGTCGTTGCCCACCCCGCTGACCGTCGCGGCGTCGTTGCTCAACGCCACCGCGGGCAGCGCTCGCTTGCCCACGATGACCGGGTGCATGAACTCGACCGCGATGTGGGCCGCGTCCGTGCCTCCGCCGCCGTTGCCGAAGACGATCAGCTTTCCGCCGAGACGGAACAGGATGGCCATCTCCTGGCACGCTCGCGCGATGCGCTCCGCGTCGTCCGCGAGGGCGCGGCCGGCGCGGTCCCGGCGAGCGAAGGCTTCGCTGACCGCTGGTTTCATGGTCGATATGGCAGACATGCTGACGCTCCGTTATTTACGGTAGTCGTCAGATTACGGTGAGTTGTTTCAGGCGTGACACCCTTGACTTCACAATCAGCGGTAAAGCTCTGATCATGGACATCACCTTCTCGTCCAGACCGTGCGTGCCTCCCGGTGACGGCGCGCCGGGCACGGACAGGATGGCGGCGTGAGCATCGGACGGACGCGGCCACGGACCCGGATCCTGACGGCGGCGTGAGCATCGAATGGACGCGGCCCCGGACCCGGATCCGGATCGGGATGGCGGCGTGAGCATCGGACGGCCCCGGATCAGGGCGGCGGCGTGAGCATCGGGCGGACGCGGGCTCAGGCTCAGGTCCCGACGCGGATTCGGATCAGGGTCAGTGTCGAGGGCATCGTTCAGGGGGTGGGATTCCGTCCGCACGTCCACTCCCTGGCCCTGCGGCTGGCGCTGTCCGGATGGGTGGGCAACGACGGCCGGGGGGTGTTCATCGAGGCCGAGGGCGCGCCGGATGACGTCGCGCGCTTCCAGGAGGATCTGCGGGATCAGGCGCCCCCGCTGGCGGCGATCCACCGGGTCACCGCCACAGTGATACCGGCGCGCGGGGACCACGGGTTCCACATCGCGGACAGCCGGGAGGGAGCCGGAAGGGCCACTCTGATATCGCCCGATGTCGCGACATGTGCTGACTGCCTGACCGAGTTGTTCGACCCGGCCGACCGCCGATATCGCCACGCCTTCATCACCTGCACCAACTGCGGGCCGAGATTCACCATCATCCGGGACGTCCCCTATGACCGGCCGGCCACGACGATGGCCGCGTTCGCCATGTGCGGGGAGTGCGAGCGTGAATACCTCGATCCGCGGGACCGCAGATTCCACGCCCAGCCGATCTGCTGCCCGGCCTGCGGGCCGACGCTGCGGATGCTCGACGCCCGGAGCCGGGCCGAGGACGGATCACCGGCCGAGGATCCGATCACGTCGGCGGCAGGGCTTCTGCGCTCGGGCGGCATCCTGGCCGTCAAGGGCCTCGGCGGATATCACCTGGCGGTCGACGCCGCGAACGAGGAGGCCGCGCGGACCCTCCGCGCGCGCAAGCATCGCGAGGACAGGCCGTTCGCCGTCATGGTCGGCGACCTCGACACCGCGCGAGCGCTGTGCGAGCTGGACGGCGACGCCGAACGGCTGCTCACCGGCCCCCGGCGCCCGATCGTGCTGCTGCCCCGGCGGCCCGGCGCCGCGATGGCTGCGTCCGTGGCACCGGGCGACCGCCGCCTCGGGCTCCTGCTGCCCTACACACCCGTGCACCACCTGCTCGCCCAGCGGTTCGCCGGGCCGTACGTCCTCACCAGCGGCAACCTCTCCGACGAGCCCATCGCCTACCGGGACGGCGACGCGTGCAGCCGCCTGGCGGGCATCGCGGACGGCTTCCTCACGCACGACCGCCCGATCCACGTCCGCACCGACGACTCGGTGATCCTCCCGGTAGGGGGGAGAGGGCTTCCGCTGCGGAGATCGCGGGGATACGCACCCCAGCCGCTGAGGCTCTCCCAGCCCGTACGGCGGGCCGTACTCGCGTGCGGTGCGGAGCTGAAGAGCACCTTCTGCCTCGTCAGGGAGGACCAGGCCTTCCTCTCCCACCACATCGGCGATCTCGAGAACTACGAGACGCTGCGCTCCTTCGCCGACGGCGTCGACCATTTCCGGCGACTGTTCGACGTCACGCCGCAACTGGTCGCGCACGACCTCCACCCCGAATACCTCTCCACCAAGTACGCCCACGACGCCCAGGACACGGGCGGGGTGGACCTGGCGGGGGTCCAGCACCACCACGCGCACATCGCCTCCTGCCTCGCCGACAACCAGGAGACCGGGCCCGTCATCGGAGTGGCCTTCGACGGCCTCGGCTACGGCACCGACGGCACCATCTGGGGCGGCGAGCTCCTCGTGGCCGATCTCACGGGCTTCACCCGTGCCGGGCGCCTGTCGCCGGTGCCGCTGCCCGGCGGCACGGCGGCGATCAGGCAACCCTGGCGGATGGCCGCCGCGCACCTGGACGCGGCCTACGACGGCGCGCCCCCCGACGGCCTCCCGGTCAGGTCCCGCAACCACCGCCACTGGGACGACGTGGTGGCCGTGGCCAGGTCCGGGGTGAACTCTCCCCTCACCTCCAGCGCCGGCCGGCTGTTCGACGCGGTCGCGGCGATCACCGGACTCCGCGACACCGCCGGTTACGAGGGGCAGGCCGCGATCGCGCTCGAACAGCGGGCCGATCCGGCGGAGAGGGGCGCCTATCCCGCCCGGCTCCTCGACGACGGGCCGCTCGTGACGATCCAGGCCGCGGACCTCGTCCGGGCGGTCGTCGAGGACATGCGCGGCGGGGCCGGCCCGGAGCTCGTCTCCGCCCGCTTCCACAACGGGCTCGCCGCCGTCACCGCCGAGGCGTGCGTACGGCTGCGCGAGAGCACCGGCATAGGCACCGTCGCCCTGTCAGGCGGGGTCTTCCAGAACCTGCTGCTGCTGGACGGGCTCGTCAGGGCGCTTCGACTGCGGGACTTCCGGGTCCTGACCCACCGTACGGTTCCCCCCAACGACGGCGGCATCAGCCTGGGCCAGGCCGCCGTGGCGGCGGCACGCGACGCGCTCGGCCTGCTCTGACGCGTGTGGCCCGATCCGGGCCGGCGAGTGGCGGGGCGGATAACGAGGTAACGAGGTATCACTGCTCGCGATCAGTCGGCCGTACCGGCGGGGGCCAGCGTGGGACGGGAACTCCCTTCCGTGTCTTCCGCGTGCCCGGCCTGCTCCGCGGGTTCGGCGGGGTCGGCCTGCGCGGCCCCGGTGCGTAGTGGGATCTCCCGGATGAGCCAGGTCGCGGCGAAGGCGACCACCGACAGGACGGCGGCGCCGATGAGGATGCCGTGCAGGCCGCTGGAGACGGCCGCCCGGAAGGCGTCGCGGACGGAGGCGGGCATGTCCCGCAGCAGGGCGGGCGTCAGCCGGCCACCGCCGGCGGCCATCCGGTGCGCGGCCTCGGAGCCGAGCCTCCCGGCCAGGCTCGCCTCCATGCGGCTCGCGTAGACGGCGCCCAGGAGCGCGATGCCCAGTGAGCCGCCGATGGTGCGCACCAGGGTGACCGTTCCGCTCGCGGCGCCCATGTCGCGGACGTCGGCGCTGTTCATCGTGATGAGCATGGTGCTCTGCATCAGCAGGCCCATACCAAGCCCGGTGACCAGGGTGAGGGCGGACGCGACGGCCGTGCCGGTGCTCACGTCGAGCAGGAGCAGGACGAGGGCGCCCACCGCCATCACGGCTCCGCCGAGGATCGGGTAGACGCGGTAGCGGCCGTTGCGGCTGATGAGGTGGCCGACCGTCAGCTGCGCACCGAGCATGCCGAACATCAGGGGAAGCAGCAGCAGGCCGCTGGCCGTCGGGGAGGCCCCCTGGACGAACTGCATGTACTGCGGAAGGTAGTTCGTCACGCTGAGCATGACGGCGCCGACGAGGAAGCTGAGGATCTGGGCGAGGGTGAAGTTGCGGTTGTGGAACAGCCGGGGCGGGATGACCGGTTCGATGGCGCGCCGTTCGACGTACACGAACCCGGCCAGTGCCAGGACGCCGGCGGCGCCCAGGGCGAGGATCTGCGGCGAGGACCAGGCGTAGGTGTTGCCGCCCCAACTGGCCAGCAGCGTCAGGGTCAGGATGCCGACGGTCAGCAGCAGCGCGCCGGCATAGTCGATGCGGGCCCTGATCCGCTCGGTCCGCAGCCGGATCCCCGTACCGATGATCAGCAGTGCGACGATCCCGACGGGCACGTTCACGTAGAAGGTCCAGCGCCAGTTCAGCTGGTCGGTGAGGAAGCCGCCGACCAGGGGCCCGCCGATGAAGGCGACCGGCAGCATCGCGCCGATCATCGACTGCAGACGGCCGCTCTCTCTCGGCGGCACCAGCACACCGATGATCGAGAGCGCGCCGACCATCAGTCCTCCCGCCCCGAGTCCCTGCACGGCACGGAACGCGATGAGCTGGCCCATGTCCTGCGACAGCCCGGCAAGCACCGAGCCGACCAGGAAGAGCACGATCGCGGACATGAAGGTGCCCTTGCGGCCGTAGAGGTCGCCGAGCTTTCCCCAGATCGGGGTGGTCGCGGCGGCGGCCAGCAGGTAGGCCGTCACCACCCAGGACAGGTGGTTCAGCCCGCCGAGGTCACCCACGATCGTGGGCAGCGCGGTGCCGACGATCAGCCCGTCGAGCATGGCCAGGAACATGCCGAGCATCAGGCCGAACACGCCGAAGTAGAGCGACCTCGGGCGCTCCGGTTCCTTCTCTCCGGGGTGACCTTCACCGCGACTTTCGCTGTGACCTTCGTGATCCATCGTTGCCTCCTCCGGCTCCGGCGGGTAGGACGGCATCAGGCGGCATAGGGGCGAAGGGCCTTGGCGTCACGCAGGGCGTGCGCCCACCAGGCCAGCTGATCGAGCATGGTCTTCGCCGCGGCGCCTGCGGCCGGGTCCTTGGCATTGGCGTCCGCGTCGAACTGCGTCCACGCGCCGTGGAAGCTGACGGTGTCGCGGATGGTGACGGCGTGCAGCTCGGCCAGGACGACACGGAGCTGCTCGACCGCGCGGAGCCCACCGGACAGGCCGCCGTAGGAGACGAAACCGACCGGCTTGGCATGCCACTCCTTGTTGTGCCAGTCGATGGCGTTCTTCAGCGAGGCCGGGAAGCTGTGGTTGTACTCGGGGGTGACGATGACAAACGCGTCGGCCGCCGCCAGCCTCGGCGAGACGGTGGCCAGCAGCTCGGCGGTGCCGGGCGCCGCGGGCTGCCCGAAGGCCGGGAACACGGTGGGCAGCGGGGTCTCGGCCAGGTCGACGAGGTCGAACGTCATGTCCTCGCGTTGCGCGAGGTGAGTGAGCAGCCAGTTCGCCACGACCGGGCCGAAGCGCCCGTCCCGGGTGCTGCCGACGATGACCGCGACCCGCAAACCGAACATGTCGTCCATGGGAAATCTCCTCAATGTGTACGCCGTATCTTAGCGAGTACAACGTATACATGACTGTGTACGTTGTCTATTCCTGATACGCTGTACGCAATGTGACGATAAGGAGACCGCATCCGTGGCCAGTCAGAAAAAGTCCTCGGCCGCTCCTCCTCCGCAGGTGGAAGATGAGGGCCAGGCGCAGGCCTCCCTGTGGGAGCGTCTCGAGCGCCCCGCGCCCGCACCCCGCGCCGCCCTGACCCCCCACCGAATCGCCTCGGTGGCGGTCGAGATCGCCGACACGGAGGGCCTCGACGCCATCACCATGCGGCGCCTGGCCGCCGAGCTGGGCGTCGCCCCCATGGCGGCCTACCGCTACGTGTCCGGCAAGGACGACGTCATGGAGCTGATGGTCGACCTGGTCCACGGCGAGCTGGAGCACTCCCAGGCCGACGGCTGGCGAGAGACCATACGGGCCCTCGCCCTCCGCACCCGCGCGCTGATGCTGAAACACCCCTGGCTCGCCCAGCTCTCACCCCAGGCGGCCTTCGCCCTGACCCCCAACCGGATGGCCGTGGCGGAGCGATCACTGACCGCACTCGACAGCCTGGGCCTGAACGCCGACACGATGATGGCCATCGTCCGCACCATCGACTCCTACGTGCACGGCGCCACCAACGCCGAGATCACCCTGCACCAGCTGATGGAGGGCCGCGGATGGTCCAGCGACGACGAGCTGAAGACGGGACTGGCGCCGCAGATGATCTGGCTCATGGGCACCGGCCGTTATCCCACCTTCCAGCGCTACCTCCTCGAAGGCACCCACAAGGACGACCCGCAGTGGCAGTTCGAGACCGGGCTGGACTACATCCTCGACGGCATCGCCGCCCGCATGGGCATCTGACCCCCCTCCCGGACCTCCGGCCCCGGGTCCACCGCGCAACGGGCGGATGCCGTCAGGGGTGGGCCGCCGGGTGGGCGATGTCCCCGCAGGGCCGGTACGCCTGGTCCGCTGAGGCCGGGGGCATCCATCGGAGCTCTGAGGCTGCCGCGGCCCGAGTGGGAGATCACCTGCTCGGATTCCAGCCTTCGGCTTCAGAGCCACCCTCGGTCACATCCTCGGAGAAGGTCAGCCCCTCCAACGTCGTGGCGTTCTCCACCCGTCGACCACAACCACCGCCCCCGACGGTTTTCACGATCCCGGCGCCGAGGACGCCCGGGTGGCCGCCCGGGCGCTCTCAACCCACTCCGCGAGAGCGTTTCCGGGAACCGGGACGGCGTCGGCGCTCCTGCCGGGCCTCGGACCGGATGCCCCGGGATCGGAGACGGCGATCCCGGGGCGCGCTTCCCCTACTGGGTCAGACCGGTGTGGTAGGCGAGGAAGGTGAGCTGGTCGGCGGCGAGCTCGATGGTCTTGCTCACCGCGCGGGCGCCGTGGCCGGCCTCGACCTCGTTGCGGAGCAGGATCGGCCTGTCGGACGCCTGGGCGTACTGCAGGGCGGCGCACATCTTCCAGGCGTGCAGCGGGTGGACCCGGGTGTCGGACTGGAAGACGGTGAACAGCGTCGCGGGGTAGGACACGCCCTCCCGGACGTTGTGGTACGGGGAGTAGGCGTGCAGCCAGGCGAACTCGTCGGGCTTCTCCACGGTGCCGTACTCGACGTTCCAGGTCGCGCCGAGCCCGAACAGCTCGTAGCGGATCATGTCGAGCAGCGGGGCCGAGCAGACCACCGCCGCGTACAGCTCGGGGCGCTGGGTCAGGGCCGCGCCGACCAGGAGACCGCCGTTGGAGCCGCCGGAGATGGCCAGCTGGGAGGCCGTGGTGACGCCGGTGGCGATCAGGTGCTCGGCCGCCGCGTGCAGGTCGTCGAAGACGTTCTGCTTGTTGGCGAGCATCCCGGCCCGGTGCCACTCCTCGCCCTCCTCGCCGCCGCCGCGCAACTGGGCGATGGCGTAGGCGCCGCCCTGCTCGACCCAGCTCAGGATCGACGCCGAGTAGCCGGGGGTCATCGAGAGGCCGAAGCCGCCGTAGCCGTACAGGACGGTGGGGCGGGGGCCCTCGACGCCGGGCTTGGAGATCACCAGCATGTGGATCTCGCTGCCGTCGGCCGAGCGGTAGGTCATCCGCTCGGTGTTGACGGCGGGAACCTCGACGGCGCCGGGGGAGGCGGCCCAGAGGGCGGTCTCGCCGGTGCGGGCGTCGTAGCGCTGGATGCTCGGCGGGGTCGTGTTGTCGGTGTAGCCGAACCAGGCCTCGTGGCCGCCCTCGGGACGCTCGCTGATGCCGCCGATCGTGCCCACTCCCGGCGTCGGCACCTCTCCGAGGCGCTCGCCGGTGACCAGGTCGTGGATGGAGATCTCACTGATCGCGTGGCGGGTCCAGCCGATGAGCATGACCGGCCGGTCCAGGTCGTCGAGGATCGCGAAGTCGGACAGCACGGCCTCGGGGTCCTGCGGGATCAGGTCACGCCAGTTCTCGAACTGGGGGGTGGAGGGGTCGGTCACGCAGATCCGGGCGCGCGGGGCGTCGCGGTCGGTGAAGACGTAGAGCCGGCCGTCGCGGCCGAACTGCAGCCCGCTCTGGGCGTCCACCCCTTCCTGGACGACGACCAGGTCGGGAGAGGAGGCGGCGGAGGCGGAGAGGTCGGCCAGCCACAGGTCGTTGCGCGGCGCCGTACCCCGGGAGGCGGAGATCTGCAGCCAGCGGCCGTCGCGGGAGACCCCGACGCCGTAGTAGTTGGTCTTCTCCAGGCCGTCGCCGAAGATCAGGACGTCTTCCTCGGTGGAGGTGCCGACCCTGTGCAGGTAGACCCGGCGATGGAACTGCTCCTCGCCGTCGGGCACCTCCGTGGAGGGCAGCCTGCGCACGTAGTAGAAGGACTCACCGCCGGGAAGCCACGCCACGGGGGAGTAGCGGCACCTGTCGATCGGCCCCTCGATCCGGTCGCCGAACGCGATGTCCATCAGGTAGAGGCTGGACTCCTCGTCGCCGCCCACCGAGACCTGGTAGGCGAGCAGACGGCCCTCCTTGTCGGGCTGCCACGCGTCGAGCGTCGTGAGACCGGTCGGGTCGAGCGTCATCGGATCCAGCAGCGCCCGCTCGGTGCCGTCGGGGTCGACGGTGTAGAGAACGGCGTGCTCCTGCTCCGGGGTGCGCCGCATGAAGAACTGCCGCTCCCCGCGCCACACCGGTGCGCCGATCGAGCCCGACCTCAGAAGCTCGGTGATCCGTGACTTGAAGCCGTCGCGGCCCGGAAGGGCTCCCATCTCCGCGGACAACAGTTTTTCCTGCGCCGTCAGCCAGTCCTTCGTGGCCGGGTCGTCGGGGTCCTCCAGCCATCGATAGGGGTCGGAGACCGGGGTGCCGTGCAGCTCCTCGACGAGGTCATCGCGGCTGGCTGGAGGGTATGGCTGTAGCGTCATGGCAGGAACCCTACGACCTCCGGGCTACCGTGCGGGGCCATCGCGCGAGCGACGTATCCTATCCGTAGCGGGAGGAGTTAAGAACTGGTAATGCGGGCATAAAACGTATCAGGGGTCCCTCCAGTCATTTATGGGTGGCGGGAACGCTGATGTAGAAGCCAAACTTGGTGAAGGACGGTGCCGTGGTGAGCATCCGCTGGGCCGTCCGGCGGAGGTCCTCGTGACGGAAGCACCCGGGCCCCAGGAGGGGCCGCCAGCCGGGGCACGCAGTGGCGTGCCCCCTCAATTGACGCGTTGTACGGCGGGAGAGGCCCGCTGATGCGCCAGGTCCTGCTCTTGAACGCCACCTACGAACCCCTCACCACCCTTTCCCTGCACCGTGCCGTCGTGCTCGTGCTGAGGGAGAAGGCGGACGTCGTCCATCGTGACGGGCGGGGCGCCGTGTTCCGTTCGGCGAGTCGCACGCTCGACGTCCCATCGGTGATCAGGCTTCGCAGATACGTCCGTATTCCTTACCGGTCGCGGATCCCGCTGACCCGAACCGCGTTGATGCGCCGGGACGACTACCGGTGCGCCTACTGCGGCCAGCGGGCCGAGACCATCGACCACGTGATTCCCCGCTCGCGGGGCGGACCCCACACGTGGGAGAACTGCGTTGCCTCGTGCACGTCGTGCAACCATCGCAAGGCCGACCGAATGCTGGAGGAACTGGGGTGGACGTTGAGCGTCGCCCCGGTGGTGCCACGCGGCGTCCACTGGCGGTTGATCGGCGCGCACATCGTCGGCGACCCCCTGTGGGCGCCCTACCTCGCGGAGAACGCGGCCTGACGGCGGCGTGAATATCCGCTCGCCCCGGCGGGCAGCTGTCGGCACAATCGGTGCATGACATGGACCTTCACTTCCAAGGTCGAGGTGTACGCCGGGGCGGCGGAGCCGTGGCTGCTCCAGGATCCCGTCCGCAACACCGTCCCGCTCACGATCCTGCGGGGGATGCGCATCGGCCTCTGGGGTGACGACCTGCTGCTGGCCTGGCTGGAGCGCGACGGTGAGACCGTCGCGGCGGCCTGCCAGACGCCGCCTCGCTTCCTGCTGCTCCCCGCCATCCCCGTCGACACCGTGCGGGACCTCGCCACCCAGCTGATCGAGGCGGAGAGGACGATCCCCGGCGTCTCCGGGCCGCTCCCGCTGGCCGAGGCGTTCGCCGCCGCCTGGTGGCGGCCCGTGGCCGAGCGCCGCTTCGAACGTCTCTACCGGCTCGACGCGCTCGTCCCGCCGCCCTTCCCCTCCGGCGGAGCCGCTCGCACGGCCACCGAGGACGACCTCGAGCTCCTGGTGAAATGGGCCGGGGAGTTCCAGGGCGAGGCGGCCGGTGCCGCCCCCGCCCCCGCCGACCTGACCCCGCTGGTGGCCAGCCGGACCGGCCGGCGGGAGCTGGTCCTGTGGGAGGCGGGCGGGCGGCCCGTCGCGTTCGCCGGGGTCTCTTCGCCGATCGGGGGCATGTCCAGGGTCGGCCCGGTCTACACGCCTCCGGAGCATCGCAGGAAGGGGTACGGCGCGGCGGTCTCCCACGCCGTGACCGCCAAGGCGCGGGCCGAGGGCGCCGACGAGGTGCTGCTCTTCACCGACCTGGCCAACCTCACGTCCAACTCGGTCTACCAGGCGATCGGCTACCGTCCGGTGGCCGACTACGCCTCCATCACCTTTCGCTGAGGAATCTGGGTAACCTGTGTGCCATGCCGCGTTATGACTTCCGTTGCCGTGCCTGCGGGTCCACCTTCGAGATCTCCCGTCCGATGGCCCGATCCGGTGACCCGGCGGTCTGCCCGGACGGCCACGATGACACCGTCAAGCTCCTGTCCACGGTCGCCGTGACCGGAGGGGCGGGTGGATCGAGCGCCCCGGCGAGTGGCGGCGGCGGTGGCGGATGCTGCGGCGGCGGGTGCTGCGGCTAGACCGCGTTCCACGCACGCTCCCGTCCCCATCGACCGTGTTCGAGTGAGCGTGCCCGCATGACGGTTTTCAGGGTGAGCGGACCGGCGAGGTCCCGTCCGCAGATCGCATTCGAATGGGCGCGCCCGCACGATTTCTCCACCTGACCGCGTTCATTCGAGTGAGCGGACCGGCGAGGTCCCGTCCGCAGATCGCATTCGAATGGGCGCGCCCGCACGATTTCTCCACCTGACCGCGTTCATTCGAGTGAGCGGACCCGCGAGGTCTCGTCGGCAGGCTGGGCTCGGATGGGCGCGCCCGCACGATTCCGTCCGCATGACAGCGTTCAAGTGATCATGCCTGCGTATGAGCGGCCCTGCCCGCATGATCACGCCCGAGCGGTCTGTCCGCCTGCCCGCGTTGGGGCCGCGGCGACCGCCGGGAGCGATACCGGAGTCTGTCATCCGGCTTTCAGGATCACGCCGGATGACAGATCAGAATCCGGTTATGCCGCGCGCTTGCCCTGGAAGGGAAGGAAATTGTCCACCATGTGCGGGCGGGCGGGCATGAAGGTGGGCTCGGTGGCGACGATCCGGTCGAACCGGAAGGCCCGGATCGCGTGGCGCATGCGGCACATGCCCACGAGATACCAGTATTCGCGGTGGACCATGCACGTCACCGGGTCGACGTCGCGGACGGTGATCCGGCCGGTCACGTCTTGGTAGTGGAGGCGGATCACGAGACGCGAGGTGATGGCGTTGGCGATGGTCCTTGCCCGGTCGGCGGTCGCCGGGGGCATCGGTGAGGTCAGGGTCTCCAGCGTGGTGGCGATGACCTCGTCGTCGAGCTCCATGTGCTCGAACGCGTGGCGCAGGCCGCGCCGGGCGGTGATGGCCTGCGGGCCCGAACCCATGTGCGCCAGGGACAGGGCGAGGGCGGCGATCTCGGCGGTCGTCAACGGGCGGGTGGAGGGCTTCATGACGGTAGTCATACCCAAATAATAATGCCGAGCACCGACATTTTTCGAACCTCTTGTCGGGTACGGCATGCCGTACCCGACAAGGGAATCAGGGCCCCGGCCGTCAGCGCGAGAGCTGGGACAGGTCCCGGGAGGCGCCGGTGGAGGCCGAGGTGGTCAGTGCGGCGTAGGCCTGGAGCGCGGCGGTCACCGGGCGCTGGCGGTCGCGCGGCCGGTAGCCGCCCAGCTCGGTCAGGAGCCGCTCGCGGCGGGCGGTCAGCTCCTCCTGGGAGACCTGCAGCTCGATCGAACGGCCGGGGATGTCGATGGCGATGAGGTCGCCGTTCTCGACGAGGGCGATGGTGCCGCCCTCGGCGGCCTCCGGAGAGGCATGGCCGATGGACAGCCCGCTCGTGCCACCGGAGAAGCGGCCGTCGGTGACCAGCGCGCAGACCTTGCCCAGGCCCTTGCCCTTGAGGAACGAGGTCGGGTAGAGCATCTCCTGCATGCCGGGACCGCCCTTCGGCCCCTCGTAGCGGATCACCACGACGTCGCCGGCCTTGACCTTGTTGTTCAGGATGCCCTCGACCGCGTCGTCCTGGGACTCGAAGACCACGGCGGGTCCGGTGAACTTCCAGACCGACTCGTCGACCCCCGCGGTCTTGACGATGCAGCCCTCGACGGCGATGTTGCCGTAGAGGACGCCCAGGCCGCCGTCACGGGTGTAGGCGTGCTCGATGTCGCGCACGCAGCCCTCGGACCGGTCGAGGTCGAGCTCCTCCCAGCGGGCGCTCTGCGAGTAGGGCTTGATGGTACGGATGTTGCCGGGGCCCGCGTGCCAGAGCTCCTCCGCCTCGGACAGGACCTTCGGCGACTGCGGGTCCCAGTCGTCCAGATAGTCGCCCAGGGTGCCGCCGTTGACGGTGTAGGCGTCGCGGTGGATGAGGCCGCCCCGGTCGAGCTCGCCGAGGATGGCCGGGATGCCGCCCGCGCGGTGCACGTCCTCGACGTGGTACTTCGCCGTGGCCGGGGCCACCTTGCACAGGCAGGGGACCCGCAGCGAGATCTCGTTGATCTCCTTGAGGCCGAAGTCGACCCCGGCCTCGCGGGCCGCGGCCAGGATGTGCAGGATCGTGTTGGTCGAGCCGCCCATCGACACGTCCAGCGCCATGGCGTTCTCGAACGCGTCACGGGTGGCGATGCTCCGCGGCAGGACCGTCTCGTCGTCCTGCTCGTAGTAGCGCTTGGTGATGTCCACGAGCTGGCGGCCGGCGTCCTGGAAGAGCTTCTTGCGCGCCTTGTGCGTGGCCAGGATCGTGCCGTTGCCCGGGAGCGCGAGGCCGATGGCCTCGGCGAGGCAGTTCATCGAGTTGGCGGTGAACATCCCGCTGCACGAACCACACGTGGGGCAGGCGTTCTCCTCCATCTCCAGCAGCTCGGCGTCGGAGACGCTGTCGTCGGCGGCGGCGATCATCGGGTCGATCAGGTCGAGCTTCCCGTTGGGGGTCTTCCCGGCCTCCATCGGCCCGCCCGAGACGAAGATCGTGGGGATGTTGAGCCTGAAAGCGGCCAGCAGCATGCCCGGGGTGATCTTGTCGCAGTTGGAGATGCAGATCATCGCGTCGGCGCAGTGCGCGTTGACCATGTATTCGACCGAGTCTGCGATCAGCTCGCGGCTGGGCAGCGAGTAGAGCATGCCGCCGTGGCCCATCGCGATGCCGTCGTCCACCGCGATCGTGTTGAACTCGCGGGGGATCGCGCCCGCCTCGCGGATCGCCGTGGCGACCACGTCGCCGACCTCCCGGAGGTGGACGTGCCCGGGGACGAACTGGGTGAAGCTGTTGGCCACGGCGATGATCGGTTTACCGAAGTCCTCGCCTGCTACGCCCGTCGCCCGGAGCAGGGCTCGGGCCCCGGCCATATTCCTGCCGTGAGTGACCGTACGAGACCTGAGGGCGGGCATAAGGCTTCTCCCATCATCGAAACCGTGTCTTCAAATGGTACGGCCACCGCCCGGTGCGTGAGACGACTGTCCACGCCACGAGACGTACGGCCTGTGACCATCTGCTCTGTGACTGCCGCTCCGCGAGCACGGCGAGAGGTCGCCTGCCGGGCGGGGCAGAGGGGTACCGCGGAGATCGCGGGACGCCGACGGGGGAAGCGGGGATGGGCACCGACGCGGCGTCCGATGAGCCCGGTCCGGGCTCGACGGATCTGTCCCCAAGACTATCGAACGTCCGCGCCGGCGACGGCGAGCGGGGCGGGGGCCGTGTCGACGAAGCGCCTCGGATGCGCGGAATCGGGTGTGTTCGAGCGCATGCGGGATCGCGCTCGGGGCCGGGGACGACCTGTCGGCGGACGCTCGCCGTCGCGCAGAGTCACACCGCCGGCGCGGGCATCGTCACGCACTGCCACGACGGGTACGCGAGGCGCGAACGGCGCGGGTCGCTCGACGGCGACCCTCCCTCCGGGGAGGACGCCTTCTCCAAGAGCCTTCTCCAAGAACGGGAGTCACCGGTGCCGGGGCGACTTGGCGTAGGAGACTCCCGTTGGACCTTGGTCCCGGAGAACTAACCCGGTATGCCGAAAAAGTTGGAGAATGACGCCGGCATGCCGAAAGACCTCAGGTTTCGGGGTACCGCGCGGGCAGAACATGCTCCGCGGCCTCGTATATCTTCTCGATCTCGACGTCGGTGAGTGAGCGTTCGCGCTTGGTGATCCATTTACGGACACGGCTGCCGTCGAAAACGTCGACCTCGCGGACGTTGAGAACCTTCCACGGGATGGCCGGACCGTAGATCGCCAGAGACGGGACGATCGAGACCTCGCGGCCGAGCATCTCGCCGATCAGCTCGCTGGCCTGAGCGGCCTCCCAGCGGGCCTCGTCAAGACGGGGCTTCTGGTTGAACGGGCCGTGGAACAGCTTGCGATGCGACTGGACGCGGACCGGCAGGCGCTTGTCCCATTTCTCGGAGTCGACGGCGTACACCCCCGTGGGGCCCACGACCAGATGGTCGATCTGGGCCTCGCTGCCGGGGATGGCACGGGCGTGCAGGGTGCGGTAACCACCCCGCTCCAGCCTCTTGAGCTGGACCTCCGTGCGCCGCTCCGCGACCGAGGCGCGCCGCCAGGCGGGCACACTCGAGTTCGAACGGGCGCGCAGCACCGTGTCGGCGATCGCGGCCACGATGGCGGCGGTGACACCCAGCCGCCAACTGGCCAGCAGGATGCCCGCGATCACCCCCGCGCCGATCGCGATCAGAACGCGTCGGCGCAGATGGCGGTACTTGGGATGGTCGAGCAGGCTGCGCAGGGAAGCACGCTCGATGGGCGCGTACGTAGACGCGGGCGCGGCGGGTCGAGACGTCGGCCTGTCCTCGGCCTGGCGGTCGCTGACCCAAATCGGTGACGTAGTGTTACCGTCTTCTGGTACTTGACCGGAATCCACGTAACTCACGGTAGCTGACGTCCTTGAGGGTGCCTAGTATTGCGTATCTCATACTTTTGTGACCGTGATCCTTCGCATGGCGCTCGTCTTAACCGGGTATCTACTCATTTCCTCTCTAGATAACTTCGGTCGACTGCGCCTACTGTGCGGGACGTGGTTCACATACATGATCTTAATGCTCTTGAGCAGGCGGAAGCCGTACGGCGCAGGGAGATCTCGCCTGTCGAGATCACCGAGCACTACCTCGATCGCATCGCCCGGCTGGATTCCCAGGTGGGCGCGTATGTGACCGTGACCCCGGAACTGGCACTGGAGCAGGCACAGAAGGCCGAGGCCAGGGTGCTCGCGGGGGGTGACCCCTCACCCCTGCTCGGAGTGCCGATCCCGATCAAGGATCTTAACCTGGTCAAGGGCGTTCCGGTCCACTTCGGCTCGGCCGCCTACGAGGACTTCGTCGCCCCGGTGGACGACAGCGTGGTCGAGCGGCTCAGGGACGCAGGGACGATCATGCTCGGCAAGACCGCGACGCCCGAGTTCGGGATGCCGTGCTACACCGAGACCTCGATCTCCCCGCCCACCCGCACCCCGTGGGACCTCTCCCGCTCGGCGGGCGGGTCCAGCGGCGGCGCGGCGGCCGCGGTCGCCGCGGGGCTGGCTCCCGCCGCACAGGGCAGCGACGGCGCCGGATCGATCCGGATCCCGGCCTCCGTCTGCGGGCTGTACGGCATCAAGCCGACCCGGGGCCGGATCAGCTACGCGCCCGTCGTCCCCGACCTGGCCGGCCTGTCGACCAACGGTCCGATCGCCAGGACCGTCGCCGACGCCGCCGCGCTGCTCGACGTGATGACCCACAACAACCCCGGCGATCTCTACTACGCGCCGCCGCCGGAGCTCGGCTCCTTCTCGGCCTACGTGGGCCGCGACCCGGGCCGTCTGCGGATCGCCCGCTACGCCGAGCCGGCGGTCCCGGGCGCCGTGGTGGAGCCCGAGGTGCTCGCCGCCTACGAGCGGGCCTCGGCGGAGCTGGCGGGGCTCGGGCACGAGGTGGTGGACATCGATCCGCCGTTCACGGCCGATCTGGTGCCGCAGTTCGTGACCCTCTGGTGCGCGTTCGCCTGCATGCACCCGGTGGACCTGACCAGGCAGGACAGGCTCCGGCCGCTGACCGCCTGGCTCCGCGGGCGCGGCTTCGCCATCCCGGCCCCCGACTTCATGCGGGCGCAGTCGGCGCTGCAGCTCGCCACCCGGGTGGGGCTGCTGGTGACCAACCAGTACGACGCGGTGCTCACCCCGACCCTCACCCAGCCGCCACAGCCGGTGGGCTGGTTCGAAGACGTCGAGGATCCCGAGGAGACCCTCGAACGGATGAAGCGGTTCGCCGCCTTCCCCGCCATCTACAACGTCAGCGGGCAACCCGCGGTCAGCCTTCCGCTGTACTGGACCGCGGAGGGCCTGCCGATCGGCGTCATGCTGGCCGGGCGGTTCGGCGACGAGGGCACCCTGATCTCCGTTTCGGCGCAGGTCGAGGCGGCACGCGGCGGTTTCTGGGGGGAGCGGAGACCTGCTGTCTGGTAGATCTCGACGATTCCCCGGAAGGGACCTACGGTTGATGGTGTGGACAGTGCGATCCAGGTCTTCGGATTTCTCATCGGAGCCTCCGGTGGCTTGTTCCTGCTCATCGCCCTGCTGGCGGCACTGCCCGGCAGGTTGCGTAAGAGCGCCGCCCGGACCACGTCGGCCGGTGCGATGTGGTTCGGTGGCCCGCTCCACAGCGAGCACGGTGTGAACACCTCCGGTCTGGTGCTGACGGAGAGCCGGACGCCGGAGGTCGACTGGGTGATGCTGGCGGAGACCGCCGAGCCCGGACGGTACGTCGGTGGAGCGTCCTCGGTGTGGTGACGGAGGTGGCGACGGATATGAGAACCCTTACCTCGACCCAGATCGACGGCGTCCGGGAGGCGCTGCGCGCCGCCGAGCGCCGCACCGGCCTGCGCTTCGCCGCCTACCTCGGACCGGCGATCGGCCCTCGCCGTCACTTCTCCGAACGGCTGCACGCCGCGCTGGGCGACGAGGTCGACCGGGCCGTGCTCATCTTCGTGGATTCGGAGAAGAAGGCCCTGGAGATCGTCACGGGCTCCGAGGCCAGGCGGCGGCTCCCCGACGAGAAGTGCCGCATGGCCGCGATGTCGATGGCCACCGTGTTCGGCGCGGGAGACCTGGTGGGCGGGATCGTCACCGGCGTGTGGATGCTCGCGGACCAGGCTTCGCGCCATCCGTGACTTTCCCCGATAATCGGGGCGTGCTGAAGATCGTGTGGGACGCGCTGCTGGGCCGCCCTCCTGAGGGGGGCACGGCGGCGGGAGAACCGGATCAGATCCTCGGCCAGATCATGGCGATGCTCGTCGACGCGCAGACCGAGGTCGGCAGGGCGGATCAGAAGGGGGTCATCCTGCTGGTGACGACCGGCGCCGCCGCCGGTCTCATCGTCGCGGGGCTGCTGGGCGGGCAGTGGAGGCCGCACGAGCTGCCCAGCCAGGTGGAGTGGCTCTGGTGGACCGGGATGTTCTTCTGGCTGGCGGGAATCCTGATGCTCGTCGGCGCGATCCATCCGCGCAGCGCGGGGCTCGCCGGGCAGGCCGTGGATCGCCGCCGTTCCTACGTCCACGGTTTCACCGACGAGGTGCTCGCCGAGTTGAGGGCGGGCAGCACCCGCCGGAACGGACAGGTCAGGGTCGACCTGATCGTGCTGAGGATCAGGAGGCTCAGCGCCACCGCCGACGCGAAGTACCGCTACATCCGCAGGGCGACGATCCTGATGCTGGTCGCCATCGCCTGCTGCGTGCTCTCGGTGCTCATCGGCCAGGAGATCTGACCGCCGGCCCGCCCGGTGTCTCCACCGCGAAGGCGCGTGCCACGGTCAGAGCCGCAGCAGCTTCACCAGATGGGTGGCGGTGTCCATCAGCAGCGTCGAGGGCGTCAGCGGGGCGGCGGCGATGGCGGAGAACAGGCTGGGCAGCCCCGGCAGCGGGAATCCGTCGTCCTTGGCGGCCTCCCGGCCCATCTCGTTCTTGCCCAGGATCGTCCGGCTGCGGTCCCAGGCCTCAAGCACCTCCTCGGGGGAGGGCACGCCGAACCCGTGGCCGACCGGGGCCGCGTGGCGTAGCCGTACCAGGGGGGTGTCGGCGAAGGTCAGCGCCACCCGGGCGCGCAGGGCGAGGTCCTCGCGGTGGCTCTCCTGGATCCAGTCCATCGCGGTACAGGGGTTGCGGCACTCGGCCACGCAGGTGGCCAGCGCACCGGCCACCTGGCTGTGCTGCCTATCGAGGTAGGCCCGCCACCCCTCGGCGGGTTCCTGGGCCACGCGCAGGGTCCGGTTGACGGCCGACTGCTCGGCCTTGGTGTGGTCGCACTCGCGGTCGCCGATCACGCCGAACCTGCTGCCCGGCGCGCTGAGGCCCTCGGGCCAGCGCGTGGGGTCGCCCGCGCTGCCGAGTAGCGGCTCGAAGGCGAGCAGCGGAAGATACTCGCTGGCGATGTGTACGGCGGCGACCATCGAGCTCAGCTCGCGCCGGTACCATCTGACCGCTATCACCTCCAGCAGCAGCGCGTAGGCCGGGCGCAGCGACTCCAGAGCGCCGCGCGGCTGCTCGCGTGGCGTCTGCGGCATGGTGCACGCCCGCGCCCGCCGCCTCAGGTCGCTCGGTACGGCGCGTGCCTCGACGGCGAAGTCCTCCGCGTCGAGTGAGAGCAGCCGCTGCCCGAACTCGCACACCACCTCGATGTTGCTCGCGTCTTTCACGACACCGGGGGCGAGCGCCCCCAGATCGGCGAAGGCGTATCTCTGGGCCAGGGAGACGAGTAGATCACGTGCCGATTCCACTTGATCACCCTCTCATGACCCGCGAACGAGGTGGACGTTACCTGTGCAAGGACGAAATGAGCCTATTTGGGCGGCTAGAAACCATTTTTATCACCATCCGCCTCGCCCCTCGGCCTCGGCCGCTCGGCGGTCGGCTCGACCCTCCCGCCCGCGTGAAACGCCGGGTGAGAAATCAAGGATCGGCAGGGCAGGGCACGGACCTGGTCTCCCCGGCGCCGAGACACGACCCGGTGACGGCCGGGCACACGGCGCCGCTCGAAAACGCGCGGACGCCCCCGCCGTGATGGCGGGGGCGTCCGCGCGTCCGGCTTCCGCCGGGGTGGTTCGCGTCGGTTCCTTCCGGATCCGAGGCGGGTCAGGCCGCGGCGTCCTTGGCCTGGGCGCGCAGGGCGCGGCTGACGCCGTCGGCGCCCTCCAGCAGGAGGCGCTTGAGGGCGTGCGAGGGCTGGCTCTCCGCGATGAACTCCTGGGTCCTGGCGACGGTCTCGGGCGAGATGCTCAGGGCCGGGTAGCAGCCCGTCGCGAAGTTCTGGGCGCTGTCAGAGGTCCAGGACTTCCAGATCGAGCCGATCTCCTCGAAATACTTCGCGGCGTACGGCTCCAGCAGATCCGGGTGGCGCGGGTCCATGAAGCCCAGGATCGTCGAGCGGAGCAGGGCGCCGCTCAGCTTGCCCTCGATCATCGTGGACCAGGCGCTCGCCTTGGCCTCGGCCGTGGGGATCGAGGCGCGGGAGAGCGCCGCGGAGCGCTCGCCGCTGGCGGTGGCGTCGCGCAGGAGCTCGCCCGCGATGTCCTCGTCGCCCAGCACGCCGCCGGAGACCAGGGACTGGACCAGCGTCCAGCGCAGGTCGGTGTCCACGGTCAGGCCGTCGAGCGCGGTCGAGCCGTCCAGCAGACCCCTGACGAAGGCCAGATCCTCCGTCGAGGTGGCCACGGTGGACAGGGCGTTGACGTAGGCGAGCTGGTGGTCGGAACCGGGCTCGGCGCCGTCGACGAGGGAACGGAGGGCGGAGGCCAGCAGGGCCATGCCCTGGTTCCGCCAGGCGGGGTCGGCGTACTGCTGGACGGCCTGGCGGGCCTGGCGGAGCACGGTCTGGGCGACCGTGATGTCCTTGATCGAGCTGACCCCGGAGATGACCAGGGCGAGGTAGTCGCGAGTGGTCATCTCGGCGTCGCGGGTCATGTCCCAGGCCGCGGACCAGGACAGGGCGCGGGGCAGGGATTCGGTGAACTTGGTGATCCCGCCGTCCACCAGGGTCCGCAGCGAGCGCTCGTCGAGCCTGACCTTGGCGTAGGTCAGGTCGTCGTCGTTGATCAGGATCAGGTCCGGCTGAAGCTCGCCGGCCAGCTCGGCCACCGCCGTACGCGCACCGACCACGTCGAGCTCGACCCGCTTGGTGCGGACCAGCTCGTCGCCCCGCAGGGAGTACAGGCCGATGGCGACGCGGTGCGAGCGCAGCGTCGGATAGTCGGCGGGGGCCTCCTGCAGCACCTGGAACTCGAGGAAGCGGCCTTCGGCGTCGACGGTGAACGACGGGCGCAGCGTGTTGACCCAGGAGGTCTCCAGCCACTCCTTGGACCAGGAGGACAGATCGCGTCCCGACGTGCGCTCCAGGGCGCCGAGCAGGTCCTTGAGCTCGGTGTTGCCCCAGGCGTGCTCGTTGAAGTAGTCGCGGACGCCGGCCAGGAAGTTGTCCAGCCCGACGTAGGCGACGAGCTGCTTGAGGACCGAGGCGCCCTTGGCGTAGGTGATGCCGTCGAAGTTGACCTCGACCGCGTGCATGTCGACGATGTCGGCGGCGATCGGGTGGGTCGAGGGCAGCTGGTCCTGGCGGTAGGCCCAGGACTTCTCCACGTTGGCGAAGGTCGTCCACGCGCCCTGGCCCCAGCGGGTGGCCTCTGCCTGGCAGAGCACCGAGGCGTAGGTGGCGAACGACTCGTTCAGCCACAGGTCGTCCCACCAGCGCATGGTGACCAGGTCACCGAACCACATGTGCGCCATCTCGTGCAGGATCGTCTCGGCGCGGCGCTCGATCACCGCGTCGGTGACGCGCGAGCGGAAGACGTAGTCCTCCAGGAAGGTCACGCAGCCCGCGTTCTCCATCGCGCCCGCGTTGAACTCGGGCACGAACAGCTGGTCGTACTTGCCGAACGGGTAACGGACGCCGAAGACCCGGTGGTAGAAGTCGAAGCCCTGCCGGGTGATCTCGAAGATGTTGTCGGCGTCGAGGTGCTCGGCGAGCGAGGCCCGGCAGTACAGGCCCAGCGGGATGCCGTCGTGCTCGGAGGTCACCTTGTGGTACGGCCCGGCGCACAGCGCGGTGATGTAGGTCGACAGCACGGGGGTGGCGGGGAAGTGCCAGCGCTTGGCGGCCTGGAGCGCGCCGTGGCGCCCCCGGTGTCCCTCCAGCTCGTCGGCCGAGTCGGGCGTCGCATTGGAGATGATCTCCCAGTACGAGGGCGCGAGCACGGTCAGCTCGAAGGTGGCCTTCAGGTCGGGCTGGTCGAAGCAGGCGTACATCCGGTGGGCGTCGGCCGTCTCGAACTGGCTGTGAAGGTAGACGCTCTTGTCGACCGGGTCGACGAAGCGGTGCAGGCCCTCGCCGGTGCGCGTGTAGGAGCAGTCGGCGTCGATGCGCAGCTCGTTGGTCTCGGCCAGGTCCGGTAGCGGTAGTCGCCCGGTCTCCGGGTCGTAGCCGGTCACGTCCAGCTCGACGCCGTTCAGCACCGCCCTGCGCACCTTGGCCTCGGCCAGGTCGATGAACGTCTCCGCACCCGCGCGGGCGCTGGTGAAGCGGACCGTGGTGATGCTCTCGAAGCGCTCTTCACCCTCGGTCAGATCGAGCTCCACCGCATACGACTGCACGCTGAGCAGCCGTGCGCGCTCGCGGGCCTCGTCACGGGTCAGGTTGCCTGCCACTACCGCTCCCTCGTCAAAACTTCCCCCGCTCCATTGCGAAGGGGTGACTGAATCCTGCCACGTAAGGCAGCAGGTCGCCGCATGGAAGATCAAGCGGAAGGCTGGTCACCACATTTGAGGATAAACGGGCAAGCCAACGTATTAATCCAGATATGGAATAGGAGGCTCTACCGATCGGGTTGTCGCCGAGTGACGAAGTCTTACGATCAGGAAGCTGAAAGATGACGGAGCGCACTCCTGTCGACCTCTGGTTCGACCCCTTCTGCCCGTTCGCGTGGATGACCTCCCGCTGGTTGCTGGAAGTGGAGAAGGTACGGCCGATCGAACCACGCTGGCACGTCATGAGCCTGAAGGTCCTCAACGAGGACAAGGACGTGCCCGAGAGCTATCGCACGATGGTCGAAAGGACCATCGGCATGGTCCGCGTGGTCACGGCGGTGCAGCAGAAGCATGACTCCGAGACGGTCGGCCGGTTGTACACCGAACTCGGCACCCGCCTGCACAACCAGGGCCGGGCCAAGGAGCCCGAGAAGTTCCCCGAGCTCGTGGCCGAGGCGCTGGAGGCGGCGGGGCTCGATCAGGGGTTCGCCGACGCGATGGACTCCGAGGAGTTCGACGAGGCCCTCCGCGCCTCGCACAACGACGGCATCGACCGGGTCGGCCAGGAGGTCGGCACCCCGGTGATCTCGGTTGACGGCGTCGCGTTCTTCGGCCCCGTCATCTCGCCCGCACCCAAGGGCGAGGCCGCGGGCAGGCTCTGGGACGGTGTTCGCCTGGTGGCCGGCACCGACGGGTTCTTCGAGCTCAAGCGCTCCAGGACCCGGGCCCCGATCTTCGACTGAGTCGCGGACCGGCCTCACCCGCCTTCGATCGCCCGCCCGCCGTGCTCGACCACGGCGGGCTCCGGCGGCTCGGGGGATCACAGCGCTCGCAGGGATCACCACGAACGGTGATCACGGGACCGGTCTCGGGCCGGCCCCGGACGGTCTCGGGCGACCCCGGCGGGCCGGATGTGCCTGATGGGTGCGGTGATCATTTCGTGGCGGTCCGGCGGGCTCGGCGTGATCTGGATTTCCGCGACGATCAAGAAACGCTCTTATCCGGATATTACGAGTTTTTAAGGATCTTCCCTATATGCCGCTTGTCGGCGTTCTTCGTCGTACCCTCGTCGCAGCGGACGGTCGAGCGCCCAACGGGGCGAATGGCCACATCCGGCCAACTTCTGATCTTCGTGTGGCGGCGGGATCTACGGTGTGACCTGCTGAGCTCTCGCATAATGACAATACGCGCGCAAGGATGAGGGAATGCGTCACCTTTATCTGAACGGAGCCTGGCAGTCTTCGGCGTCGGGCGAAAGCATCGACGTCGTCAACCCCGCGACGGAGGAGATAATCGACAGGGTGCCCGCAGGGTCGCCCGCCGACGTCGACGCCGCGGTGGCCGCCGCCCGTGCGGCATTTCCCTCGTGGGCGAGGACGGCCTCCGCCGAGCGAGGCAAGATCCTCGCCGCCGCGGCCGAGTTGCTCCGAGAACGCTCCGATCAGATAGCCAGGATCATCGCCACCGACATGGGCGCGCCGTACGGCGTGGCGATGAAGGTGCAGACGTTGATGCCGGCCGGGGTGCTGGCCTCCTACGCCCAGATGGCCGAGACCTACGCCTTCGAGGGCGGGCAGGTCGGCAACTCCCGGATCTTCAGGGAGCCGGTCGGCGTGGTGGCCGCCATCACACCGTGGAACTACCCGCTCCACCAGGTCATCTGCAAGGTCGGCCCGGCGCTGGCCGCGGGCTGCACGGTCGTGCTGAAGCCCAGCGAGGTGGCGCCGCTGGCGGCCTTCGCGCTCGCCGGGATCTTCGACGAGGTGGGGCTGCCCGCCGGGGTCTTCAACATGGTGAGCGGTTACGGCCCGGTGGTGGGCGAAGCCCTGGCCGCCCACCCCGACGTGGACATGGTGTCCTTCACCGGCTCCACCCAGGCGGGACGGAGGGTCGCCGCGCTCGCGGCCGAGACGGTCAAGCGGGTGGCGCTGGAGCTCGGCGGCAAGTCGGCCAGCCTGGTCCTGCCGGACGCGGACCTGCCCGTGGCGACCAAGGTGACGGTGGCCAACGCCTTCCTCAACTCCGGCCAGACCTGCTCCGCCTGGAGCCGCATGATCGTCCACAGGGACCGGTACGACGAGGCCGTCGGGCTCGCCGTCGAGGCCGCGAGGAAATACACCGTCGGCGACCCCTTCGACGAGATGACCAGGCTCGGCCCGCTGGTCTCCGCGGCCCAGCGTGATCGGGTCATCCGCTACATCAACCGGGGCCAGGAAGAAGGTGCACGGCTGGTCGCCGGAGGCACCGACCAGCCCCTGGACCGGGGCTTCTACGTGGAGCCCACGGTGTTCGCCGGGGTGGAGCCGGGGATGGTGATCGAGCAGGAGGAGATCTTCGGCCCGGTCCTGACGATCATCCCCTACACCCGCGGTGAGGACGAGGCCGTCGCCATCGCCAACGACACGCCGTACGGCCTGGCAGGTGCGGTGTGGGCGGGCAGCGAGGAGCACGGGGTCTCCGTGGCGCGGCGGCTGCGAACCGGCCAGGTGGCCGTCAACGGCGGCCAGTTCAACATGCGGGCCCCGTTCGGCGGCTACAAGCAGTCAGGGCTGGGCCGTGAGCTGGGCGAGTTCGGCCTCGAGGAATACCTGGAGATCAAGGCCGTCCAGCTCTGACGGGGTGGGCCGAGAGCGTTCTGCCGGGTCGGGCGGACTCGATCCGGCAGGTCGCCGCCAGGTGAGCACCGGCTGCCTCCGGGGCGTCGAGCTCCGAGGTCGGACCGTGCCCCCGGCCGGATGACTCCGCGCACCCGGCCCTCCCCTCGGCTCCGGCCGGCCCGCCCCTCGCGGCGGTCCGATCCTCTGGTCAGGGGGCCTGAAGCAGGACCTTCCTGGCGGCGTCCTTGGCCAGCCGGTCCACGTACAGCAGGCCGTTGAGGTGATCCGTCTCGTGCTGGAAGCAGCGTGCGAGCAGGCCGCGGGCCTTGATCTGGACCGGGCGGCCCAGGCGGTTCAGACCCTGGACGGTGACCCCGGCGGCCCGGGGGGTCTTCGCGTAGATCGGGGTGCGGGTGTCGCGGTCGGGAACCGACAGGCAGCCCTCCTCGTCGAGCACCTCCGCGTCGTCGTCGACGGTCAGCACCGGGTTGATCACATGCCCCTTGCGGTTGCTGCAGTCGTAAACGAAGATCCGCTGCGACACGCCGAGCTGCGGACCGGCCAGGCCGACGCCCTGCGCGGCGTACATCGCGTCGAACATCTCGTCGATCAGGCGTCGCAGGTCGCGGTCGAAGTCGACGACCGGCTCGGCGGGCGTACGGAGGACCGGGTCCCCGACCACTCGGATGTCACGCATGAGGGGCTCTCTCTTGTAAGGGTTGCAGGAGTGCTTCGATCATTACTTTAGTCGGGACCGGGGTCCAGCCGTCCACATACACCTGCGAAACTGGGCGGGTGCGCGTCTACATCGGTGCCGACCATGCCGGCTATGAGCTCAAGAACCACATCGTCTCCTGGCTGAAAGAACACGGCCATGAGGTCACGGACTGTGGTCCCTCCGTCTACGACCCCGAGGACGACTATCCGCCGTTCGTGCTGCGTGCGGCCGAGGGCGTCGTGGACGACCCGGGCAGCCTGGGGGTCGTCATCGGCGGCTCGGGCAACGGCGAGCAGATCGCGGCGAACAAGGTGCGCGGCGTCCGCGCCGCCCTGGCGTGGAGCGAGGAGACCGCCAAACTCGCCCGTGAGCACAACAACGCCAATGTGATCAGCATCGGCTCGCGCATGCACTCGGAGGAGGAGGCGACCCGGTTCGTCGAGATCTTCCTCGCCACCGCCTACTCGGGCGCCGAGCGGCACAGCCGCCGGCTCGCGCAGCTCGACTCGTACGAGACGATCGGCCAGCTTCCCTCGCTGCCCTGAACCCCGGCGGAGAGCCCGCTCGCTCGTTCATGAGCGAGCGGGTGACCCCGGACGGGTGTTGACCCCTATCCGCGGCGTGGGGACTCGCGGTACGGGGGTTCTCTGCGCGGAGGCTCCTTACGCGGCGCCTCGTCGCGCAGGGGCCGCCGGTCCGCGGCCTCCTGCTGCTCCTGCGTCGGTCGCGAGACGTCCCGTGCCCGCATCGCGGTGATCGCGTTGATCTGCAAACTCTGCAGTGCCATGCCGTCACCCTAACCCGCCGGTCACGGCAGGGGCCCGGAGCTCGCGAGATCAAGGCGCGAGTTCACGAGCCGGGCCGCGAATACGTCCGGGGTCGCGGCCTGCGGAGCTTGCGACCCGGAGTCATGGATACGGCCGGGGTCGCGGCCCGCGGAGCTCACGGCCCGGAGTCATGGGCCGAAAGCCGCGGGCCGGTCAGGCGAGGCCGGAGCGGATCAGAACATCAACCCGCCCCAGGGAGCGGGATCCCACGACATCGCGGTGGACAGCTCCCGTACGGCTCCCGGCCGCGACTCGCGCAGCGCGCCGGCCGCCTGCGGAGCCGCCAGCGGCCGGCCGCCCAGGTAGGCCGCGCCCAGCACGGTGACGGGAAGCGTCAGGTCGGCGGGGTCCTCGGTGGGCGTGCACCGGGCGCCGGAGGTGTCGGCCGACAGCCGCCAGCGGCGGGCGTTCCAGGGGCAGACGGTGTCCTCGACCTCGATCACCACGTCCACCGGCGCCGAGTAACGGCGGGCGGCAAGGGCCCGCTCGACGTCCACGAGGCGAATCCACAGGTCGTCCAGCCAGCCGGCGTTGAGCCGGCGCGGTTCGGCCAGCAGGTGGATCAGCGGGTCGTCCGACGGCCGGTAGGAGGCCTTGACGTGCGACATCAGGTCACGATCCAGCAGATGCCGCCAGAGCAGCGCGTAGGCGGCCGGGTCGAGGCCGAACAGCTCCCTGAGCCGCACCTCGCCGTCCGGCACGTCGTGATCGGTGAAACTCTGCTTGGTCCGGAAGGTCGCGTAGCCCCGGGGGCCGTCGTCGTCCTCGACGACGACGGCACGGAGCGGTCCGGCGCCACGCTGGTCGGCCTCGTGGTCGGACAGCACGACGTCCCAGCGCGCGGGCGTGCGCTCGTAGAGTCCCGGACGGTCGCCGCGCACGGTCTCGAAGATCTTCTCGAAGACGCTCCTGGCCTCGTTGGGCTTGACGACGCGCAGCCGCAGCGCCGGATCGACCGGAGCGTTCTTGACGAAGGCCGTGCCGGAGGTGGGGATGGTGAAGAACATGCTGTCGGCGGCCCTGCCGTACCCGAAGCGCCCGTAGATCGCGGCCTCGGAGGCGTAGAGGGCGGTGACCGCCTCGCCCCGCTCGCGGACGTCGGCGAGCTGGCGGGTCATCAGGGAGGAGAGGATGCCCCGGCGGCGATGGGAGGGCAACACGCCGACGGCGGTGACGCCGCCGACCGGAATCGGCCCGCCGGGCACCGTCATGGTGAGGCTGTCCACCGAGGTGACGCCTACGAGCAGGTCGCCTTCGAACGCGCCGAGCGAGCGGTCGAACTCGGTGGTGCCCCTGAAGAGCTTCTCCCGGTGCGGGGGGACGGCGGCGCCGAACGCCTCTTCCTCCACCGTCATCCAGCCGGACCATTCGCTTTCGGTTACCGGACGCAGACTAATGCTCATTTTTCCTACGGTAGAGGGGATGGAGGGTTCCGGCCATCTATTATCCACCCTTAATGATCAAGGTATTGGTCAAGTGGGCTGCCCAAAGGGGGGATAGCCCGATACAGTCAGGTGCATCATGAATTCCCGTCCGGTGCCGCTGATCCCTCCGGCGCTCCGTGCGTTCTTGGTGCGGGTCCCGCTCCTGGTGCCCATCGTGCGCCTCCTGCGCCGTGGCCCGCTGGCCCGTGACCGCAACCTGCTCATCACGTTGATCGTGCTGACCCTGGTGCTCGGCGGTCTCGCCGCCCGGGTCTCCATGGAGTGGTTCTCCCCGGCGCTCATGATCCCGATCACCCTTGTCGCCGGCCTCCAGCTCCGGCTGCCCAGCCTCGCCAAACTGCTGTGCGCGGTCGCGATCTCCATCATCTACGTGGCCGTCGTGCGCGGGGTGGGGCACATCGGTCCCGGCCTGCTGGTCACCTTCGGTTTCACCGCAGTCCTGGCCGCGCTGATGGCCCGCACCCGGGGCAAGCTCGGCGTGCAGGGGCTGCGCGGCGACGCGATGCTGCTGGAGCTGCGCGACCGGCTCAAGAGCCAGAGTGAGCTGCCCCCGCTGCCCAAGGACTGGGGCTCGAGGGTGGTCCTCAAGCAGGCCGGAGGCTCCTCGTTCGGAGGAGACTTCCTGGTCTCCATGCGCGAGGGCGACATCGTGGACCTCGCCCTGGTCGACGTGTCGGGCAAGGGCGTCGACGCGGGCACCCGGGCGCTGATGCTGTCGGGCACCTTCGGCGGCCTGCTCGGCTCGGTCACCGACTTCCTGCCCGCCTGCAACACCTATCTGCACCGGCAGCGTGAGGCCGAGGGCTTCGTCACGGCCGTCCACGTGCGGATCAACCTCGCCACGGGCGAATACGTGATCACCTCGGCCGGTCACCCCCCGGTGGTCAAGTTCGAGGCGGGCACCGGGACCTGGCGGGTCTCCACGGCCAAGGGCGTGGTCCTGGGCGTCGTGCCCGACCTGCACTGCGAAACCGACCGCGGGATGCTCCGCAAGGGCGACGCGCTCATGCTCTACACCGACGGCCTGATCGAGCAGCCCGGCCGTGACATCGACGCCGGCCTCGACCGCCTGCTGGGCGAGGCCGAGCGGCTGCTGCCCTCCGGCTTCCGCGACGGCGCCCGCCATCTGGTCACGGCCATGTCGTCGGGGCACAACGACGACTGCGCGCTCGTCCTCATCTGGCGTCCCTGACGTCCAGGCGGCCTCCGCCGCCCGCCCGTGAGGCGTCACAGCCATCCGGAGTCGCCGGCGATGCGCACGGCGTCGAGGCGGTTGCGGGCGTGGGTTTTGCACATGATCCGTGACAGGTGATTTCGGACCGTTCCCACGGAGAGGAACAGCTGGTCGGCGATCTCGCCGGACCGGGCCCCCTGGGCGGCCAGCCGGAGCACGTCCAGCTCCCGGCGGGTCAGCGGGTTCTCCACCAGCTCCAAGGCGGCCAGGGCGAGCTCCGAGTCCACCGCGCGGCGGCCTGCCGCGACCCGGCGAACGCCGTCGGCCAGTTGATCCGGCCCCACGTCCAGGCTCATGAACCCGAGCGCCTGGACGCTGAAGGCGCGGCGGACCTGGCCGGGGGTGGGATTGCCCGACAGCAGGAGGACCCGGCAGCGGGGGGCCTCCTCGTGCAGCCGGAGCGCCACGGCGAACCCGTCGACGCCGGGGAGATCCAGGCCGATGACCGCGACCTCGGGTTCGTGGCGCAGAACGGCGGGTAAGACTTCCTCGCCCCTGCCCAGGTCGGCTACCACCTTCAGATCGGCCTCGCACTCCAGCGATGCCACCAGGCCACGCCGGACCAGGGGCAACTGCTCGGCAACCAGGATTCCGATCAAAGCTCTCCCCGCACTCTCTCGCCCGTCCTTGCCATAATGTAACCGTCCGATTGCTTATTGTCACCAAAGTGGCCATGTTCGTCCAGGCCCGCACAGGCGGCCCAATGCATGACGTCCGTCTCGGCGGCAACCTGGGGCCTGGATAATTCGGCTAATCTCCTAAGGGGCATTGTCGATAAATCCGCGACCGGGGGTACGAACCTGTGAGCTGGCTCAATGTGATCGGCATCGTCATCTTCCTCGTCGGACTGATGGCCTCGATCGCGCTGCACGAGATCGGCCACCTGGTGCCGGCGAAGCTGTTCGGCGTCAGGGTCACCCAGTACATGGTCGGGTTCGGCCCGACCATGTGGTCGAGGCGCAGGGGCGAGACCGAGTACGGCATCAAGTGGATCCCGCTCGGTGGCTATATCCGGATGATCGGCATGCTGCCGCCCAGGCCCACCGACGATCCCACCAAGCTGCGTTCGGTCTCCACCGGGCCCTGGCAGGGCCTGATCGAGAACGCGCGCGAGGTGGCGCTGGAGGAGGTCCGCCCCGGCGACGAGGACCGGGTCTTCTACCGCAAGCCCTGGTGGCAGAAGGTCATCGTCATGTCCGGCGGCCCGGCGATGAACTTCGTGCTGGCCTTCATCCTGTTCGGTGTCGTGCTCATGGGCTTCGGCGTCCAGGTGTCGAAGACGCAGGTCGCCGGAGTCCCCGCGTGCGTGAAGACCACCGCCGAATACGCGAAGAACCCCGAGTGCACCGCGGCCGACAAGCCCAGCCCGGCGGCGGCGGCGGGCTTCAAGCCGGGTGACAAGATCCTGTCGGCGGCGGGCAAGCCCGCCACGACCTGGGAGGCGGTGACGCGGGACATCCGCGCCCACGGCCCGGGGCCGGTGACGTTCGAGGTCGAGCGGGCGGGGCAGAAGCTGACCCTGACCGCCAACCTCATCGCCCAGGACCGGGAGTCGCTCGACGAACCCGGCAAGATCGACAAGGGCGTGGGTTACCTGGGCATCAGCCCGACGGTGGTCATGGAGAAGCAGGGCATCGGCGCGGTGGGCTCCCAGATGTGGGATCTCACCACGGCCACCGCCGGCGCGCTGCTCCGCTTCCCGCAGAAGATGGTCGGCGTCTGGCACGCCGCGTTCTCCGGCGAGGAGCGTGACCTGAACGGCCCGATCGGCATCATCGGCGCGGGCCGCATCGGTGGTGAGATAGCGGCCTCCAGCGCTCCGCTGGAGAACAAGATCGCCGTTTTCATCAATCTGCTGGCGGGCTTCAACCTGGCGATCGGCCTGTTCAACCTGGTTCCGCTGCTTCCGCTGGACGGCGGTCACGTGGCGGGCGGCCTGTGGGAGGGTGTCAAGCGTGGCTACGCGCGCGTCGCCCGCCGCCCCACGCCCGGCTACGTGGACATCGCCAAGGCGCTGCCCCTGACCTACGCGATCGCGTTCGTGATGATCATCTCGGCCGGTCTGCTGATGTACGCCGACCTGGTCAACCCGGTCCGGCTCTCCGGCTGATCTCTCCGCGGGCGTGTGCGGGGACGTGTCCCGCCTACGCCCGCAGGGGTAGGCCCCCGGAACGGTGATCGAGGCGGTGGTGTTCCGACCGCGCGGATCCGGACGCGACCACTGCGTGTCGGTCCGGAGGGTCGCAGCGGCCGGTGCGGCCGTCAACGGCGAGGGTCGTGCCTGACGCCGTTACTCGCCGGTGACACCGTCGATCCGCTCGCGGATGAGGTCGGCGTGGCCGTTGTGCCGGGCATACTCCGAGATCATGTGAACGAAAATCCAGCGCAGCGAGACCTCCTCGCCCCCGCGGAGCCCCTTGCCCACGAGATCGAGGGGCAGCCCCGAGGAGAGCTCGCGGGCACTGACGATCTCTGCCTGCCAGCGGGCGAACGCCTCTTCGGCGGAGGCGGTGTCCACCAGGTCGAACTCCGCGTCGGGATGCTGGTCGGTCCAGTAGATGTCGGGGGCGTTCTCACCGGTGAGGATGTTGCGGAACCAGTAGCGCTCGACGTCGGTCATGTGGCGGACGAGGCCCAGCAGGGACATCGTGGACGGTTCGGCGGAGCGCAGACGGAGCTGGTCCTGCGCCAGCCCGGCGCACTTCACCGCCAGGGTCTCCCGTTGCCAGTCAAGCCAGGAGCGCAGCATGGGGCCCTCGTCGGCGACGAAAGGGGGATCAATCCGGTTATCGGTCATGACGCCCAATTCTGTCCGTGCGGGAGATCGCTGTCATATACGTTTCCACCGTCTCGGAAGATCCCTCCGAGCCACCGTCGGGGGTTCTGCCCGGCACTCCCGGAGATCCTCTGCCCGGCACTCCCGGAGATCCTCTGCCCGGCACTCTCGGAGACCGTGGAGTGCTCAGCCGGGGAGAGCCGACGGGCGTCACGCCCCGCTGAGGAGTTCGCGAACGCGTGCGGCGTAGGCGCGCGGATGCGTCAGGTTGCCGTTGTGGCCGCCGGGGAACGTCTCGAGGCCGGCGCCGACGAGATCGGCCAGTTCCTGCGCGCACCGGTGGTCGAAGACCGTGCGCGGAGTGGTGCGGCCGGCCGCCGGGATGATGCGGGTCGGCGTGTTCTTCAGCGCGGCGACGTCCAGCGTGTCGTCCAGGATCGCGGTGAAGTCGTGCTCGACGAAGAACCCGAAGTTGACGGTCCGTTCGGGGGTGAACGGGTGCGGGGTGAGGTCCGGCTCCGTCTCCTGGTCGGCCAGGCTGATGCCGAGGAGCTTGGCGATCACCGTGACGACCGCGGGCAGGCCGTCACGGCGGTAGACCTCCTGCATCTCCCGCAGCTCCTGCTCGTGATGGGTCCGTTCGGCGTCGGGCAGCAGTCGTGGCGCGACGGGCTCGTGCGCGATGAGCGTGCTCACCTGGCCGGGATGACGCAGGGCCAGGTGGAGGCCGATGACGGCGCCGAGGCTGCAGCCGAGCATGAGCGCGGGTTCATCGGTCAGGGAGGCCAGCAGGTGGTGGACGTCGTCGGCGTGTGCCTCGACGGTCAGCCTCTGGGCGGGGTCGTCGAGAGTGCTGCGTGACAGCCCTCGCCGGTCGTAGGTCACCACCGTGTGGTCCTCGACGAGCCGGTCGACCAGATCGACGCTGCGGCCCGCGTCGCCCTCGCCGCTCTGGGAGATGAGCAGCAGGGGACCGGTGCCGCGCACCTCGTAGTAGAGGCGGGCGCCCGGGACGTGGAGCATGCCTGTCATCGCGTCGTTCATGGAGATCCCTTTCGGAGGGGGTGATCGCTTCTTCGGCACCGACTGTAACCCATCAAGTTTGATGCATCAATACTGATGCATCTTTTTTGATGTATCTTCGTGAGCGTGAATGGAGTAGAGCTGTTCCTGCTGGGACGAACCCTGATGAAGATCGGTGAGGAGGCGATGCCGACGGAGGGCATCGGCCATCACTCCACCAGCGTCCGGACGGTCCTGATCGTGGTGAGCGATCTTCGCGAGCACCCGGACAGTTCGGTCGGAGAGATCGCCACGCGGACGGGCCTGCCACAGAGCGCGGTGTCGGCCGCCGTCGCGAGGCTGCGGGAAACGGGCTCCGTCGTGACGATGACCGACCCCCGGGACCGTCGCCGGCTCCTGGTCCGGCAGGCCTCCGAAGTCTCCGAGCGAGTGGCTCAGGTCCGTTCGACGCCCGTTGATGACGCCCTGGGCGCGGCGCTCGGCACCGACGACCCCCAGCGGATCCGCGAGATCGTCGCCGCACTCGAGTCGCTCGCGCGGGACCTGACCCCGAAAGCGCTCACCCGCCTGCGGGTGGACCCGTCACACCGACCTGAATGACTCACGGCCAGATCTTGACGCGGGCGGCGATCGGCAGGTGGTCGCTGCCGGTAGGGGGCAGCGCCCAGGTGGTGACGGGAGTCGCAGCCCGGGTCATGACGTGGTCGATCCGGGCGAGGGGGAGAGCCGCGGGCCAGCTGAAGCCGAAACCTTCCTCCGCCGGGGTCATCCGGGAGATGACCGGGGCCAGGCCACGGTCGTCGAGGGTGCCGTTGAGGTCGCCCATCAGAATGACCCTGTCCAGCTTCTCCGCGCCGATGGCCGCGCCCAGCGCGGCGGCGCTCTCGTCCCTCCGGGCGGAGCTGAAGCCGCTCGGCAGTCCGATGCGGACCGAGGGGAGGTGGGCGACGTATACGGCGATGTCACCGGACGGCCCCCGTACGGTGGCCCGCAACCCACGGCTCCAGTCGGCCTCGATGTCCTTCGGCTTGATGTCCACCGGCCGGGAGTCCACGAGGGGATGCCTGGACCAGAGCCCGACGGTGCCGACGACGGCTCGGTGGGGATAGCCGGACGCGAGGGCGGCTCCGTAGACGGGCAGCGCGCCGGGCATCAGCTCCTCGAGGGCGATGAGGTCGGCTCCGGCCTGGGCCAGGGCCCGTGCGGTTCCCGCGGGGTCGGGGTTCTCGTCGTTGACGTTGTGCTGGAGCACCGTCAGGTCGTATGCCGCCTCAGGGTCCGCGGACGGCAGCAGCCCGCCGAAGAGGATGGCCCAGGCTGCCATGGGCAGCAGCGTGGCCGCCGTCGCGGTGGCCGAGCGGCGCAGCAGCGCCAGGCCCACCAGCACGGGAACGGCCAGGCCGAGCCAGGGAAGAAACGTCTCCAGCAGGCTGCCGAGATTGCCCACGGTGTTGGGCACAACGGAGTGAAACGCCAGTAGCCCGGCGACCAGCACGGCAAGTGACGCGAGAACCCGCCCGCGTGTCCAGGGGGTCCGGCCTCGCGCGTCCCCACCCCGATGCCCACGAGGTTTCCCCTCGGCGGACGCCGCCTCCCCACCCGGCGCCACATCCCTGTTCGCCTGCTCCATCACGCTCCTCATGGGTGCCGATGACCTCGCGCGAACGTGCCCCGAGCCGCGCGGCGGGCCGACCGGCCTCGCCCCACGTCCATCACACCCTCGCGCACACCATTGAGATCATCTCATTTCTTGACCGTGCCACGGAAATAATTGAAGACATTTGGCGTGGCAGTGGCTTTGATCGTCATGAATTTTCGAAATAAATAATCTGGGGGTGGAATGTTGGATACCGCAAAGTTGCTTAATATCCTCCAGGTCATCGAGAAGCGCGCAGAGCGCATCCACAACGATGAGCACACAATAAGCACTTACGTCGAAAATGAAATCCTGACGACCTCCATAGCGGCTCGCGACAACGGCGTCATATATGGGCGCCGGGGGACCGGGAAGACCCACACGCTCAAATACCTGGCAGAGAAGGAGCGGGCCAAGGGAAACCTGGTCGTCTTCATCGATGTGAAACAGGACCTGGGTTCAACCGGGGGTTGGTACTCCGACTCCACGATTCCTCTCGCAGAGAGGGCTTCGCGGCTCCTCGTCGACATCATCGCGATGATTCAGGACAGCCTGATCAACGATGCGCTGAACGGCCACGGCGACCTGCATCCCCTGAACGAGATATTCGATCACATCGGCGAGGTCATGGTCGTCGAACAGGAAGAGCAGGAAATCTTCACGGGGAGAGAGAAAGAGCGTTCCGAGGCGGACGACCTGAAGGTGGGCGTCGGAAAATCCGGGCTGTCCATGAGCGCCGGCGTCTCCGACAGGTCGCTCGACAAGTCATCCGAGAGTATCCGGATAAAATCCTCGGGAGGCGTTCGCTACCGCGTCCATTTCGGCGCGCTGGGAAAGCTCTTCAAGCATGCGCTGGAGGCCCATCCCGCGGAGCAGTGCTGGATACTCCTCGACGAGTGGAGCGAGATGCCGGTCTCCCTCCAGCCGTACGTCGCCGAGATGCTCCGCCGGATCTTTTTCAGCCTGCCCAAGGTCACCGTACGGATCGCGGCGATCCCTCATCGTACGGAATGGAGAATTCTCAGGGAAGGCAGCTCGGACTACATCGGCATCGAGATCGGATCGGACCTGTTCCCGATACTTGACCTCGACGAGTTCGTGATATTTCCCGCCAAAAGCAAAAGGGAGCAGAAGGAGCGGTCGATCAACTTCTTCCAGAATCTCCTCTTCCGCCACATAAACCAGGAGCTGAAGTCGCAGAACCTGTCGGAACTGGACTCCCTGGATCAGTTGACCACCCTGCTTTTCACCCAGATCACCGCACTTCAGGAATTGATCAGGGCTGCGGAGGGGGTGCCAAGAGACGCACTGAGCATAATCTCCAAGGCCGCGATCATAGCCAACGACGAGAAGATCTCCACCAACGACATCCGGCAGGGCGCGCATCGGGTCTACAAAATGACCAAGGCGGCGCTGCTGAGCAGCGCCCCGGAGGCGCGTAAGCTTCTCGACGCCATCATAGGAGAAGTGATCTCAAAGAAGAAGGCAAGGGCCTTTCTCCTCAACCAGGAGCACGTCGACCATCCTCTCATCCGAAGGCTGATCGACGACCGGATCCTTCATATAATAAAAAAAGACTACTCCAGTGCGGGAGTTCCGGGGATCAAGTTCGACGTCCTGCAAATCGACTACGGCTGCTACGTCCACCTTCTCGGCGCCCCCAGCGCCCCTCAGGGAATCTTCGGCGCCGAGGGCCCCAGCGAAGACACCCTGCTGAAAGCTTTTTTCGGCGAAAAAGAGGTCCCCAGGGATGATTATCGTGCAATCAGAAGGGCGCAGCTGGACCTTCCCACCAAGCTCGAGGCGATCCACGTTCCGAAAACCTAGATCGGGACCGGAAACCTAGATCGGGACCGGAAGGCTAGATCGGGACCGGAAACCTAGATCGGGACCGGAAACCTAGATCGGGACCGGAAGGCTAGATCGGGACCGGAAGGCTAGATCGGGACCGGAAGGCTAGATCGGGACCGGAAGGCTAGATCGAGACTGGAAGGGCGGAGAGGGCGCCTTCGCGGGTGGAGATCGACCGCCCTGCGTCCCGGGCCAGGCCCCTCGCCCACGCCCCGAACGTCCTGTCTGGATCGACGAGGGCGTCGCCCAGGTTGGAAAGCTCGAGTGCCGCTTGCCCGAGCAGGCCGGCCACTCCACCGCGGCCCGATTCAGGGCCCCCGCGGACGCTCAGCGTTTCGGGGGCCCTGGATCGGCGTTGTGCTCGTCAGCGACGGGTGTCCTCACTCACCGGGAGGGAGCGAGCCCCTACCGCTGCCGCCGCTATTACCTGTGATCGTGGCCATGGCCACGGCCATGGCCGTGGCCGTTCCCGTGGCCGTTCCCGTTCTCATGGCCGTCTGCGTGGCCGTTTCCGTTTCCGCCGGCGCCCTTGGCGGGTGAGATCTTGATGACGACAGCCTGCGTGGCGGCCGGGTTGACCCCGTTCGTGGCGGTGACGGTGAATGCGACGCTCCCCGTTTTCACCGGTCTGCCCGAGAGCACGCCGGACGCGCGGTCAAGGGCGAGTCCCATGGGCAGCTTGCCCGCGGTGACCGCGAAGCTCGCCTTCGGGAATGCCGAGGCCGTGAAGGTGTGAGAGTAGGTCTGGCCGATCGTGCCCCCTGCCGGAGCGGGGGAGGTGATGACGGGCGCGCGGTTGAGCTCGGTCTCGCTGTTCACCGGCGTGAACGGCGTGCCGGTGCCGCCGACCCACCGGTAGAGCGTGATGTCGGAAGTCTGCAGCCCGTTTTTGGAGCTGTCGCGTGAGAGGTAGAACAGCCCGTCGCCGAGCGACTCCATGCCCACGTCCGCCTTCTGAACCCAGCCACGGATGCCGGTGGTCTCGTCCGTGCGCCCGTCCTTGGCCAGTGCGATCAGGAGGCCCTGGTCTCCGCCGGTGCCGACGAGCTCACCGAGCACGGGCCGCGTCGCGGCATCCACCGCGAAGAGCCCGTAGTTCGGGAAGGCCGGCTTGGTGCCGAGGTACACGCCCATGAACCAGCGCCGCAGGAAGTCGTCGTACTCCAGATTCTGCACGCCGTACGTGGTGTTGCCGGTGTAGACGAAGTATTTGCCCGACACGCGCTCCGGGCCGCTGCGATGGGGAGCCGCCTCGACGAGTGGCTTCTCGTAGCGGGCCCAGTCGCTCGTGTCGTACTGCAGCAGCACCTGGTGGTCGTTGTCCGTGCGGCCGAGGTTCGAGTAGACGCCGTAGGCCACCGTCAGATACTGCGTACCGCCGGTCGTGCCGAACTTCGGGCCGAAACTGACGCCGTCGATACCGCTGCTGCCGTAGCGGTGGTCGAGGGTGTTGGCCGTGTCGCCGTCGAAGACGCCGTTGTGGTCCATGTCGGCGGTGAAGTCGGCGACCACCTCACCGAGGTAGACGGTCTGCACGATGTCGGAGTTCTGCGCCTGCATCCCTACCGTGTCGATCGCGTCGACATCGATGACGGCGATGTAGAACGCCTTCTGCGCCTTGTACTCGAGGGAACCGTAGACCCGGCCGTCGGCCTTGTTGAAGTCAAGATCACCGAGGTGCCCCGTGAACCCGCCCACAGTGCCGATGATGTTGCCTTCGAGGTCGGTCTTCACGAGCAGGGTGGTGAACGAGTAGTAGATGTAGCCCTTCGCCTGGTCGACGGCGATGCCCTGCACGTGGCTGGTGCTCCAGGCGCCGCCGTTGAGAGTTCTGTTGAAACCCTTGATCTTGGGCACGCCCGGCGACGCGTTCGCACCGGCGGGTTCCCCCGTCTTGCCTGCGCTGTTGAGGGCGCGTACCCACAGGGTGTACGCACCGGGCGCGAGGCCCGTGAAGGTATGCGAGGTGCCGGCTGCCGGAGACCACTCAAGGCCGCCGGAGCCGGTTCCGGCGGCGCCGATCGCGACCTCGTACCCGGTCACGGTCGCGGCCTTCCCGCCGGAGGTCTTGCCCGCGTCGGTGGGCGCGGACCACGCCAGCGTGGCCTGGGCGCCCTTCTGCGAGACGCGCAGTCTGGTCGGCGCGCCCGGAGCGGTCGCCTCGGGGGCGAGCTGGGTGACCTTGATGTCGTCGAAGGCGACGGTGGCGTTGTTGATGACGAGGCCGAGGGTTCCGCCGGTGCGCAACAGATCGGTCGTCGACAGGTAGGCGACGCCGTCGACCGAGAGGGTGGCATGGGCGCCGCGCACCTCAAGCGACAGGGCGTGTGTCTCGTTCGTGTTGAGAGCGACGCCCGCAGGAGCGACGACGGGCGACGTGTACGACCCGCCGGCGGCCTTGTTCACCGCGTATTCGAGACCGTTGCGCAGCTTGGTGTTGCTGCGCACCACGAACACCGAACCGTAGTCCTCGGCGCCGTGGAAGTCCGCGGCCAGGTTGAGCCAGCGGGACTCGTCCGCCACCTTCAGAAAGTTCGCCGTGGCCTCAAACCGGTAGTTCTCGTAGCTTGTGCCGAACGTGATGCGAGCACGCTGGCCGTTCGCGGAGACGCCCTCGAGACGGCCGTCCTTGACCTGCCAGATGCCGAGATGGCCGGTCCATCCCGCAGGGAGTTTCCCCGAGGAGAAGTCCTCCGTGAGAACCACCGTGTCGACGGGATCGCCGTCGGCCGCCGCAGCGGGGGCGGTGCCGAGCGCCAGGATCGAGGCGATGACGATCGATGCCGCCGATATCGCCCCTCTTTCAAGTCGGCGCATCCTCGTGTTACCGCGCACGTATCACTCCTTCGCAGCGTCACCCGAGCCGAGGCCCGGGCGTTCGGCCGCCATGGCCGCAGGCAGATGATCATCTGCCTGCCTCAGGGTGATCTCGTGGGCTGAACGCGGGCCATCGCTGCGGCAACACATCGCCAAAAAAGGAGATAAAGCGGCATGTGGCGTCTGATCATCCAGTACCGACGCGACCCCTCGTGCGCACAGGGGCTGTGACCCGCGGACGATTCGATCGTCACCCCCGGCAGGTGCGGAGCATGTTGAGCAAGGCCACTTTCTCGCTCCGGGTCACGAAGAGCCGGTAGTGATACTTCACGGTGATCCATGAGGTCGCATAGCGGCACCAGTAACCGCGGCGCGGCGGACGCCAGCTCTGCGGTCCTTCGGCGCCCTTGGCGATGTTGACGGAGTGGCTGGACACGACCAGCTCGGGGCGGCTGAGGTCGTTGGCGAAGGCACGCCGCCGCGCCTGGCTCCATGTGCTGGCGCCGGAGCGCCAGGCGTACGCCAGCGGCACGACATGATCGACATCGACCTGCTTCTCGCTTTTCAGCCACTTGCCGTCGTACGGGCTGTACCAGACGCCCTTGACCGGGTGACAGTCCGCGTTCCTGCGCACTCGTCGCCCGTCGCGGGCCAGGACCACCTCTCGTGCGTCGCACTTGCCGCTGTGGTGCGCCCATCGGGGCTGGAACCGCTGGTGGCTGTAACCACGGATCGACAGGGGCCTGGAGACTTTCAGCCGGGCCAGCATGCGGCGGGCCGGCGCCCCGGCGTCGGCCTGTGGCCGCCTGCGCGAGTCGGCCGCCGCCTGCGGGACAGTGGTGACGGCGATGAGCGGGACGACCAGAAGAGTGAGCATGGTGACTTGGAGCGTCCGCCTCAAAAAGATCATGCTTCTACCCTTACCAGTCACTCCCCGCCCATGGCGGTGACAGGCAAGGCACGAAAGGGTGACGCAAGCATGCGGCACCGGTGGTTGACGATCGTGCTCCGCGCTTCCCCGGCGGGAGGATTCGCGGATGGGAGAGACACGAGCCGGTGGATGGTGGAAGTGCCCTGACGGTTCCCGAAACGATCCCACCGCGGATCGGAGACCTTGCCGCTCGGAATAGCTCAGAACATCGAGATGTGCGGGTGGTCGAAGTGGTTGGCGGTCACGCCACCGCGGTTGGACATGGCGCGCCAGCCGGAGCCGTGGTTGATGCGCTGACGCCAGATCACGTATTTGACGCCGAGCCGGGCCCGGTTCTTGATGGCCCAGGCGGCGATCTCGTCGCCGAGCTGGACGTGGGCCGCCGAGGGCATGGAGCCGCCGGTGCTCATCATGAAGTCGCAGGCGCGGCCGAGCGGGTGTTCGCCGCCGTCGTTCTCGGCCCGGTAGCAACCGACCGCGTAGGGCAGGCTGAAGCGTTTCCTGACGGCTTCGCGCATGATCCGGGTGCGGTCGGTGATGTTGTCGACGCCGGTGGGGAGCTGGGGAGCCCAGCTTCCGTTGGAGAGGCGGCCGGAACCGGTGGGGACAAGCCGGTCGAGCTTGTCCTTGATGTCGCGGATCACATCTTCGGCGTCCTCGCGCTGCTTCTCCACCACCTTGGCCTCATCGCCGATGTCGTCGGCGAGCTGGGCCGCCTTCTGAACCGCCTGCTTCCTGCGGTTCAGGGTGCCTTCGAACTGCTGCAGGTGAGCGCTCTGCTGGGCGGTGAGCTGCTCCATCATCGCCGCGCCGCTCAGGTCGGGGGCGAACAGCATCGCGGGCAGGCTTCCACTGTTGCTCTGGTAGCGGATCTGGGCGATGGAGTCGACCTCCTTCTCCGCCGCGGCGTAGGTCTCCTCGGCCTTGCGCATGTTCGTCTTGGCGACGGTCTCGGCCTTCCGCGCCTTCTCAAGGGCCTCGCGCTTGGCCGCATAGGTCTCGATGAGCTTGTCGATCTTCTTGCCCAGCTTGGCCAGATCGGCCCGGAGCTCGGCCTCGGTCGGCTTGGGGGCCGCGTTTCCCGCGGCTGAGGCGCCGAGGGTGAACGTGGTGGCCGAGATCAGACACAGGGTCAGAGCCGCATGACGACGGAACGTGGGGGAAAGAGCCGCCACGACCCTCCTCTTCTCCTTACGCCGACCGGGTTAGCTGACGGGTTCGGGCTGGAGGAAGCCCTTCCACCGAAGTGGTTCACCCCAGGTTCGATGGTTCCCCGGCTCCCGGGCGCCTCGCCCGGGATTGGGCATATCAGCTGTTACGGCTGATGTTGGAAGGATAGTAGTGGCAAAGTAATGGTCACGCGACTCCATCCTGATGCCAAGCGGTAATCAATCTGTGATAACGGAGCGCAGGAGATGTGCCGTGTTCTCGGGCAGGACATCGTTCACGAATGCGCCCATCGCGGACTCCGACCCGGCGAGATATTTCAGCTTGTCCGGTGCCCGGCGGATGCTGAACAGCTCAAGGTGCGCGTACGACAGGTCACGGCCGACGTTGACCGGCGCCTGGTGCCAGGCCGCGATGTACGGCATGGGCACGCCGAACAGCCCGTCCAGCCGGCGGAGCACCTCCGTGTAGAGCGGGCCGAAGGCCGCGCGCTCGGAGGATTCCAGCGCGAGCAGGTCGGGGACCTGGCGGTGCGGGTAGAGGTGGACCTCCACGGGCCAGCGCGCCGCGGCCGGGACGAAGGCCGTCCAGTGCTCGTTCGACGCGACCACCCGGGTCCCGGCCTCCCGCTCCGCGGCGAGCACGTCGGCGAACAGGTTGCCGCCGGTCCGCTCCCGATGGCGCTCGGCCGCGCCGAGGGTCAGCTTGGTGCGCGGGGTCACGTAGGGGTAGGCGTAGATCTGGCCGTGCGGGTGCGCCAGGGTGATGCCGATCTCCGGTCCCCGGTTCTCGAAGCAGAACACCTGCTCCACGCCCGGCAGCGCCGACAGCTCCGCCGTACGGTCGATCCAGGCCTCCATGACCAGCTCGACCTGCTCGGGGGAGAGCGCGGAGAAGGAGGAGTTGTGATCGGAGGTGAAGCAGACCACCTCGCAGCGGCCGGTCCCCGGGCGGACCTCACTCAGCCCGCCGACCTGCTCGTATTCGACCGGCTGGGCGGAGAAGGAGGGGAACCGGTTCTCGAATACGGCCACGTCGTAGGAGGACGAGGGGATCTCGGTGAGGTGGCCGGGAGTGGACGGGCAGAGCGGGCACTCGCTGGTCGGGGGGAGGAAGGTGCGGGCCTGGCGATGGCCGGCCACCGCGATCCACTCCTCGGTGAGCGGGTCGTAGCGCAGCTCGGAGGCCGGTGGACGGGGCGGCAGGTCGCGCTTGTCGACCGCGCTGCGGTCCGCGTCGTCCTGCCGGTCGAAATAGAACAGCTCCCGCCCGTCGGCCAGGTGGGTGATCGTGCGCTTCATCGGCTCAGGCTCTCGCTCTCCGGCTGGGGATTGGTGATGATCAGCTCGCCCACTCGCGAGGTGAACTCCTCGCGGGCCTCGTCGGACAGGCCCGAGTCGGTGATCACCACGTGGGCCTCGGCCAGATCGGCGATCGTGCTGATCCCGACCGTGCCCCACTTGGTGTGGTCGGCGAGAACCACCAGGCGGTGTGCGGCGGCGACCAGCTCGCGGTTCGTCTCCGCCTCCAGCAGGTTGGGCGTGGTGAAACCGGCGCGGACGCTCATCCCGTGCACGCCGAGGAACAGGGTGTCGACGTGGAGCCTGCGGATCGCCGACACGGCGACCGGCCCGACCAGCGCGTCGGAGGGAGTGCGCACCCCGCCGGTCAGCACGACCGTGCGGTCCGCCCGGGGAGAACGGTGGAAGACGTCGGCGATCCTGATCGAGTTGGTGATCACCGTCAGCTCGGGCACGTCGGCCACGAAGTGGGCCAGCGTCCAGGTCGTGGTTCCGGCGGAGAGCGCGATGGCCGTGCCGGGCCGGACGAGCTGCGCGGCCTGCTGGGCGATCGCCTCCTTCTCCAGCTGCTGACGCACCGACTTGGCGGCGAACCCGGGCTCCTCGGTCGAGCCGGGCCCGGCCACGGTGGCGCCGCCGTGGACCTTCTCCACCAGCCCGCGCTCGGCGAGCACCTCCAGGTCCCGCCGGATCGTCATGTCGGAGACGCTGAGCTCCCGCACCAGATCGGCGACCCTCACCCCGCCGCTGCTACGCACTCGCTCCAGAATTGCCTGCTGCCGCTGCTGGGCAAGCATCGACCACTCCTTAATCCACCAGATTCCACCAAATTATCACAGGTAAATGCAGCAGTTATGTTTGATCCTGGTGAATATCCACTCACAGTTGCTCAAGTTCCGCGTGGATGTTGGCCCGCGCGGCCGCCTCCAGATCGGCGATACGGAAGATCGCCGGAAGGTCGAGCAGTGAGCGCAGCACGGCGGCCCTGCCGGCTCTGAAGGCGTCGTCCGGTACGAAGGAGTATTCCTCGCGCACGGCCGCCGCGTAAGTGGCGTAGATCCCGGGTGGGGCGGCCAGGATCGCCAGATCGGCGTCGCACAGTACGGCCCCGTCCGCGTCTTCGGGGGCCGGATCATGCGTGACGGTGAGCCTGACCAGCCGGGCGACCGTGGCCACGGCTCCGGCGGGCAGTCCCAGCTCGGGCAGGGCGCGTTCGGCCAGCGTGGCGCTGCGCTCCTCGTTGTCGCCACGCCGCGGGTCGTAGACGGCGTCGTGGAACCAGGCCGCCAGCCGTACGAGATCCGGGTTCTCCGCGTGTCCGGCAAGGGTGTCGACGTGGGCGAGTACGGCCTCCAGGTGGGCGGTCGTGTGATATCTGCGGTGCGGCTCGTTGTAACGAGCGATCAGTTTCCGGCCGAGGGGCTCGGCGTCGGGTCCGGTCAGGGACCGCCAGCGGTCCATCAGCTCTGCACTCATGCGAGGGAGCATAAGCCGCCCAAACCATGACCGGGATCGTGCCCGTCCGGCCTGTGCGCGGCGGGGCTCCGACCATGTGTCCTGCCTCGATCGCACCGGTCCCGATCGCCTCCCCGATGATCGGGGCCAGCAGGACGGATTGTCTCTCGGGTCTTGTACGGCACGCGTCCCAGGAGGAACGTGAGGATGAGGCCCCGTGAAAGGGACTCGCGTCATCGGACCCCGGGAGAACCGGGGCCCCTGAGAACGTGAGGAAGAGGGTGGTCGGTATGGGCAGGCGATCACGCAAGAGCCGGGCACGCAGGAAGCGCAGGGCCAATCACGGCAAGCGGCCGGCCAGCTGAGGCCCGCCGGGGGCGCCCGGGGAGACGATCGGGAACGCCGGGACGCGGTACCGAGCCGTCGTGAAGCCGGGGCGCCTGCGGGCCGGCGCCTGTCGGAGAGACGCGGTCAGGGACGGTCCGGGGTCACGCCGAGGGACACGGTCTGGCCACGCGGCCCCAGGAGGCCAGGAGCCGGGTCTGCGGGTCCGTGCCGGAGGGCACCGACTGCGGTTTTCCTATGACCCCTGCCTGGCGGTAGTCGTTCTCCGCGTCGGCGAACCAGGCCGTGCAGGCCTCGACCAGCTCGGGGTCGAGCCGTTCGTCGGCGCCGATGGCGCGGGCCAGGTCCCAGGTGTGGATGAGGGCGTCGGCGAACAGTTCGGCGATGTACTCCGCGCCGGACACGTCACCGAACGACAGGCGGGTGACGCAGGTCAGGGAGTGGTCGCTGCTCGCCGCCTGGACGGCGCCCATGGCCGAGGCGTCGAACGCCTTGATCGGGTCGTCGCCGAGCAGGTCGCCGTCGAAGATGTCACCGATCTCCGCGGCGGACCGTCCGCTGAGCAGTTCGGGCGCCCCCAGATTCTCCCTCACCACATGGTTGACCAGGGCACGAACGTCCCAGTCGACGCATGGAGTCCGGGTCTGCCACTGGTCGGGCTCGATCCGATGAACGAGAGCGCCGAAGTCGTCCAGCGCGCGGCGGTAGGCCTCACGTATGTCGATGGTCATCATGCCCTCCCGAGTCTTATCTCGACCGTAACCCGTGGATCGCCAGTAGTCATCGCGTCTATGAGGCATGACGGGTAGGCCGATGCCCTACCGATTGAGGGTTATGCTCCACCCGGCTATATGGGTTCATCCCGCGGTTATTTCACCGTCAGCGATCGGCCATGATATTTCGTGAAAATTCACCACATGCGCAAAGCGATCTTTGCCCCCTGACCGCTGTCGTGGTCACCGGCCTGTTCCGGCGCCGTGACCGATTCCGGTCACGGGAGGATCGAGCGCTCCCTCCTCGGGCGAGATGCGAGGCCGTACCCACGCCTTCGCCGGTTCGATCGAGGACGGCATCGCCGGGAACCCCGGCCCCGAGGGCGTGCGGTCCGTCCCGCCTCGCAGAGCGAGGGTCTCCCGGCCGTCGCCGGTGGTCGCAGACAGGGCCGGCGGCACCACCGCGATCTACGCGATCCGCCGAACCCGACGGCACCGGGGCGCGGCGAACACTCCGGCTGAGTGCGCCACGCTCCGGTGCCGTTCACGGTACGGAGGAATACCGAGGAACCCAGCCCTGCGAATCCCTTTCACCCTCACCCGGTATGGGGAGAGCTCCACGGCAACTTCAGCTCCACCCAGACGATTTTGCCCTTCGGGGTCAGGCGGGAGCCCCAGCGGTGGGCGAGCCAGTTGATGAGGTAGATCCCGCGGCCGGTGTCGTCGTCGGTGGCCGCCTCGCGCATGACCGGCACCGCGGGGGAGTAGTCGGACACCTCGCAGAGCAGCGTGGGACCGCGCAGCAGACGCAACTCGACCGGGCCGTGGCCGTGCTCGATCGCGTTGGCGACCAGCTCGCTGACCATGAGCTCCGTGTTGTCGGCGATCGAGGACAGTCCCCAGCCGGTGAGGGTGCTGCGGACGAAGCGGCGGGCCTTCGAGGCGGAGATGGGCTCGGAGGGGAGGGTCAGCTCCACCACCTCGTTCTCGGTGAGCTCGCACACCCTCGCCAGCATGAGGGCGATGTCGTCACGCTCGTGTCCCGGACGCTGGGCACTGATCGTCAGGTCGCAGACCTCTTCCAGGTCCTGGTCCTGACCGGAGAGCAGGCCGCGCAGCGCGCTGATGCCCTCGTCGATGTCCCGGTCACGGCTCTCCACCAGCCCGTCGGTGTAGAAGGCCAGGACGCTGCCGTGCGGCAGCGTGAACCTGCGCATCTCGGCCGGTTCGTTGCCGATGCCGAGGGGAAGCCCGGGAGGCAGCTCAAGCAGCTCGGTCTCGCCGCCCGGCCGTACCAGGATCGGCGGTACATGCCCCGCGCACGCTATCTCGCAGAGCTGCGTCACCGGGTCGTAGGTGGCGTACACGCACGTCGCGATCTGGCTGGCGTCCAGGTCCTGGCTCATCCGGTTGAGCCGGAACAGCACGTCGGCCGGGCTCAGGTCCAGGCTGGCCAGCGTGCGCGCGGCCGTACGGAGCTGGCCCATCGTGGCGGCGGCCCTGATGCCGTGCCCCATGACGTCGCCGACCACGAGGGCGACCCGGCACCCGGGCAGCGGGATCACGTCGTACCAGTCGCCGCCCACCCCCACCAGATCACTCGCGGGCAGGTAGCGGGAGGCGATCGTCAGGCCCAGCGGCTGGTAGAGGTCTATGGGGAGCAGGCTGCTCTGCAGGGTCAGCGCGGTACGGCGCTCACGGCTGTAGAGCCTCGCGTTGTCGATGCAGACCCCGGTCCTGGCCGCCAGTTCCTCGGCGAGGTTCACGTCCTGCTCGTCGAAGGGGTAGCTGTCGGGTCTGCGGGTGAAGATGACAAAGCCGAGCACCTGGCCGCGCGCCTTCAGCGGGACCACCAGGAAGGAGCTGTCCTCCAGCACGCTGGAGACCGAGTCGCGCTTCCAGAACCGCCCGATCTCCTCGGCCGTACGGCGGCCCAGGCGGGGGTACAGGATGGGGTTGCCGCTGGCCATGCATCGGGCGTAGGGCGTCCACGCCTCGTAGACGGCGACCTCGTCCACCGGGAACGCGTTGGCGTACACACCGGGCGCGGGGTCGGACACGCCCACCGCGATCCTCCGTACCGGCGCCGTGCCGTCGGTGCTGCGCTGGGGGAACTCACCCTCGGTCACCAGCCGGTCCTGCACCAGGATGCCCGCCGCGTCCGCGAAACGCGGTACGGCGAGATCCATCAGCTCCCTGCCGGTCTCGAACATGTCCAGGGTGCTGCCGATTCGTTTGCTCGCCGCGTTGAGCATGGAAAGCTGCTCGTGCAGTGAAGCGGGGCTGCTCATTCGAAAGCCTGGCGTCGCTGGGTCCTTAGTGACGAAACGTGACTTCACTCGCTCCACCGGGGTGCGGGCACCGGGGTCCACCAGGTGTCCAGTTCGAGGTCTTCGGCAATGGCATTCGCTCCGTTGTACCCGGGGGCCGCGGAGACCGAGCCGCCGGGGTGGCTGCTGGCGCCACAGAGGTAGAGGCCGTCGATCGGGGTCCGGTACTGGCCCATCTCGGGGACCGGCCGGTTGCCGCCCAGCTGTGAGGGCTCGTACGCGCCGACGTGGTGGCTGCCGCGCACCATGTTGACGCAGTGGCGCTCGATGTCGAGCGGGGAGAAGACCCGCTTGCCGAGGACGGAGCCGGCGAGGTTGGGGGCGTACTCGGTCCACTCGGCGAGCAGCCGCTCTCCCACCTCCTCGCTCCTGCGGTCCCAGTTGGCCGAGTCCCCGTCGAGGTCGTACGGCGCCCAGGGCCACCAGAACGCCACGTGCTTGCCGTCCGGCGCGTACGAGGGGTCGAACAGCGACGGGCACGCGCCGTTACCCGCGAGCCGGTCGGGTAAGCGTCCCTCGTGGATCTGGTCGAAGGTACGGCCGAGCTGCTCGCTGTCGTCGGCGCCGAGCACGACCAGGAAGGCTCGGTCCACATCGGGCTCGAACTCGGCCGCCGTGTAGCGCGGGGGCTCCTGGAGCGCCAGGTGGAGGGTGACCAGGCTGTGCCCGGCCCATTTATAGTTCTCGATCTTGTCTGTGATCTCGGCGCCGAAGTTCTCCGGGCCGGCCAGCCGGACCGTCTGGGGGGCGTCCACCGAACTGGCCACGAACCGCCGCGCGCCGAGGACCTCACCCGTGGCCAGCCTGACCCCGGTGGCCCGGCCGTCGTCGACCATGATCTGTTCGACGTGGGCGCCGGTGACCACCGTGCCGCCGTGCTCCTCGATGACGGCGCGCAGCGCGCTCGCCACGTTTCCCGCCCCGCCCACGGGCACGCCGAGGCGTGTGATGCGGGAGAGCAGCCGGGGGAAGAAACCGCCGGTGCCGGGTACGTCCTCGATGGAGATCGCGTGCAGGAAGGACTTGAACAGAACCCTGACCTGCTCGCTCTCGAAGTTTCTGTCCACGGCCTCGTACAGCGACAGAGGCATGTAGCTCATCAGGTCGCGGCCGAGATCGCCCTTGATCTGCTCGGCGAGCACGGGTGGCGGCAGCGGCCTGGAGTAGAGGAAGCCGTTCATCAGGCCCCTGGCCGCCTCGGCGTAGCGCTCGTACAGCTCCAGCCACCGGTCGGCGTCGGCCCTGGAGAACCGGGCCAGGGACTCGGCGGTGCGCTTGGGGTCGGTGTAGACCGTGATCGCGCGGCCGTCCCTGAAGATCGTGGCGTGCTGGGTCTCGGGGTAGACGTACTGAAGGCCGTACCGCTGGAGTTCCAGGTCGCCGGGGACCGGGCCCTCCTCCAGGAAGTGATAGCTGCTGTGGGTGTTGTGCCGGAAGCCGGGGAGGGTCAGTTCCTGGGTGGTGCATCCACCCCCGGCCTCGTCGTTTCGCTCCACAACCGCGACGGATAAGCCCGCCTTGGCGAGGTAGGCGGCGCACGTAAGCCCGTTGTGGCCTCCGCCCACGATGACGCCGTCGAACTCCGTCACGTTCCCTCCAGGCCACTTTGACTGCTTTTAGGGAGGATTGTAAAGAATGATCTAGTTTCGCTCTCCTTGTTTGGGCGAGATTACTGGATATTTCTGGATCTAGCGGAATTTATCGGTCACGCAACGGAGCATTTTGATCACGGAGGTGGCGGAGCGGGCGATCACAGGGTGGGGAGCCCGGCCAGCGCCGTGTCGATCTGCTCCTGGGGGAGCGAGAGATCCTCCATCTCCCCGGACAGGTAGCGGTCGTAGGCGTTCATGTCGAAGTGCCCGTGCCCGCACAGCGCGGTCAACAGCACCTTGGGCTCACCCGTCTCCCTGCATCGGAGCGCCTCGGCGACGACCTCGGCCAGCGCGTGGGCCGGCTCGGGTGCCGGGATGATCCCCTCGGTCCTGGCGAAGCGCAGCCCCGCCTCGAAACACTCGGTCTGGCCCCTGGCGGCCGCCTCGAACAGTCCCAGCTCGTACACGTGTGAGAGCAGGGGCGACATGCCGTGGTAGCGCAGGCCGCCCGCGTGGATCGGATCGGGTACGAAGTCGTGGCCCAGCGTGTGCATCTTCAGCAACGGGGTGAGCCCGGCGGCATCGCCGAAATCGTAGGCGTAGGTGCCCCGGGTGAGTGAGGGGCAGGCCTCGGGCTCGATGGCCCGGATCACCGGATTCATCCGCCCGGCCAGCTTCTCGCGGAGGAAGGGGAAGGTCAGCCCGGCGAAATTGGAACCGCCGCCCGCGCAGCCCACGATCAGATCCGGCACCTCGCCGAACGCGGCCATCTGTTCGAGCGCCTCCTCGCCGATCACCGTCTGGTGGAGCAGAACGTGGTTCAGCACACTGCCCAGCGCGTAGCGGACCTCCGGGTCCGCCCCCGCCACCTCGACGGCCTCGCTGATCGCGATGCCGAGGCTGCCCGGTGAGTCCGGATGGTCGGCCAGGATCCGGCTGCCCGCCGAGGTCATCGGGGACGGGCTCGCGTGCACGGTCGCGCCGTACATCCGCATCAGGCTTCTGCGGTGCGGTTTCTGGTCGTAGGAGGCGCGGACCATCCAGATCTCGCACTCGATGCCGTACTGCGCGCAGGCGAACGCCAGTGCCGAGCCCCACTGGCCCGCTCCGGTCTCCGTGGTCAGCCGCCTGATCCCCTCCCGCGCGTTGTAGTAGGCCTGGGGGACGGCGGTGTTCGGTTTGTGCGAGCCCGAGGGGGAACCGCCCTCGTACTTGTAGTAGATCCTCGCGGGCGTGCCGAGATCGCGTTCGAGCCTGCGGGCGCGGATCAGCGGGGTCGGTCGCCAGAGGCGGTAGACGTCGCGGACACTCTGCGGGATCGCGACGAAGCGTTCGGAGCCGGCCTCCTGGGCGATCAGCTCCATCGGGAACAGCGGTGCGAGATCGTCCGGGCCGACCGGCTGCAACGTGTCCGGATGCAGCGGCGGCGGAGGCGGGGCCGGTAGGTCGGCCACGATGTTGTACCAGTTGCGGGGGATCCGGGACTCGTCGAGCAGGACTCGGACGGCTTCGCTCATGTGTGCCTCCTGGATTGGATTCACTCAGTGTCGGTCCCGTCACCCGTTGTAGTCCGCCGTTTGTGCTTTCCTCCCGATCGTGGCGGAGGCCGATGCGTCACCGTTCTTGGTGCTCATGTGGGCAATTCGGATGATTTAGGCGATTTGGCGGGGCATGGAATGCGCGTGGTCCCGCGCGGTGCGGCCGTCACATCCGCCGCCCTCATGCTTCAGCGGGCCTGTTTCGAGGGATTTGTCGAGAAATGTTGGGGATGGCCTGGTCGTGGCGTGAGGTTGTTTTGTGGCTATATAGGTGAATGTCCCCGGTATGACTCAGGTAGCGAGTGGTAATCGGCGTCTCAGGTCGTACGGTGTCGCCTCTGCCCTGATGCTCGTGTCGGCGTGCGGCCTGGCGCCGCCGGCCCACGCCGCTGCCGCTGCCGCTGCCGCGCACTCGTCGCCGGACCTGCCTGCGTCTCCCGGCTTCAACCTGGAGATGACGGGGACCTCCACCGAATCCGTCGAAGGCCCGGACGAATCGTTCCGGCAGTTCACCGTCAACCTGGACATGAAAAGCAGAAGCCAGGGGCCCGTGACGATTGTGGGGATCGGCCGGAGCGGGCCGGGACTGGAGTTGCTGTCCCCGGGGAAGCAGGACTCCCAGGTGCTCCAGCCCAGGCAGAGTCTCGGCTTCAGTCTGAAGTACAAGATCATCGACTGCGCGGCCGTTCCGAAGGGAGAGTGGCCGATTCCTGTTCGCGTGGAGGTCTCCGGCGTCCAGACGACCGTCTACGCCGCTCTCCACGCGCTCGGTTCGGATCCCGAGGGGAAGCAGGCCGCCGAGCCTTGGCAGACCGCTCTGTCGACGGAAGTGTGCAGCGGTTCCTCCTAGCGACCTCCGGAGTCGTCCGGGGTACGGAGGGACTCTTCCCCGGCCGGCCCGCGCGAGGTGGTGCGCGGTTCGGCCGATGTCTCCAGGAGGTGCCGTTTGCATTTCCGCTTGGGGAACGGTGTCCGGACAATTTTCCGCGGATGCATTATCCGTTGACGGGTTAACGGATGGTTCGCCATATTTACGAAATGGTTTCTCTACGTCCCCTCGCGGGAGCGATCCTCGCATCCGTTCTCCTGACTGGTATCGCCTCCAGTCCGGCCGGCGCCACGACCCAGGAGTCCTCCGCAGTCTCCTGGACCGAGGCGGCCGCGCGTCCCGCCAACGGCAAGATCCTCTACGACCGCATCAGCGGTGGGCAGGGTGCTCTCAAGGTCAAGAACGGCACCACCAGGGACGCGGTCGTCACCCTCGTCCGCGGCAAGAGCAAGGCGATCAGTGTCTTCGTCAGGGCAAGGTCGACGGCAACCGTCAACGATGTCAGGGACGGCACCTACCGCATCTTCTACACCAGCGGTTACAGGTTCAGCACCTCCAAGGGCAAGTTCGGCCGGAGCGCCGTCTACAGGCGCTTCGACAGACTGCTGTCGTTCACCACGACCACGACCCAGTCGACCATCTGGACGCTGACCCTGAACGTCGTCAGGGGCGGCAACGCCAGCACGAGCGGCGTCAACCCGAAGGACTTCCCCGCGTGATCACCGCTCTCTCGCCGGGGGCCGCTCAGGGGAGGGTCGCTCACCCTCCGGCGGAACCCGCCGGAGGGTGAGCGGTGATCGCAGATTTGTACGGGGAGGAATTCACGGCCTCACACGCCGAGGCTGAGAAAAACTCATTAGGCATATAACGGGCGCGAAAGCAGAGAGAAGTTAGACGAAAACCAAAGGCCAGGTTGCCCCAGGGATGGAGTGACCTGGCCTTTTGCCATTTTGGAGCGGACGACGGGAACCGAGCCCGCGTAGCCGGTTTGGAAGACTTCGGTACGCAGCACTGTGAGCTGCTGCAGCGCTGGTCGGAAGCAGTCCTGCCCTGCCCGTGAGTCCCCTGACAGCCCCTCGTTTCCCGGCCTTACCGGCATGCGAGCGGCGCGACGTGAGAACCCCGTGCGGACGACTCACTCCTCCCCGCCTGGGACGTGTTAAGTGGCACGATCAGGTCCACCCCGGCCATCTACGGCTCCCCGGTCTTTCGATCACGATGATCCCGGGGCCGAAGCGCCCCCGCCGGAGGTTGTTCTTGGACGAAAGATCGACAACCGACATAATCATGATGTGTCCAATAAAATGCCGCCTGGTCCGTTCAAACTCCTCATAGGCGTGCTGCTGTTGTCGCTGGCGATTCGCGGTCTCAAATGGATAAGCGGCGTAGATCCCTATGTGCGTGGACCGTTCGACTGGGTGGCCTTGATCGCCGCAGGACTTGGCCTGGCTCTTGCGCTGGCGGTCGCCGTGGAGAGTTTTCGCAAGGCCCGCAGAGGTGAGTATGGCGAGCCTGCGCCAGGGGAAGCACCTGATGGGCCGCGTAATCGCCTGCTCATGTTCTCGGGAGTCATGCTCGTCGTGATGGCGGCGACGCTGTCATCGATCTTCTCGTTACTCGCGTCCACGGATGGCGGGGATCCCCATACAGCAGGGCCGCTCGATTGGGCTTCGTGGGCGAGCATGGGGCTCATCTTCGTGTCGATTTTAGGGCTGATTGCCTGGCTCGCGCGTAAGGGTTTCATGTAGCGGGAGCAGAGCGGCCGGCGCTGATCCGAAGGACGCCGTAGGCGCCGCGTAGTGGTTGGGGCCGGCGGCCGCAGCGACTCATGCGCGTAGAAGCTCGTGGAGCAAAACGGCCAAGGTGCACAATTAATCCCATGCGTAAGCGGGCTTTTTTCGTCCTTCCGGTAGTCATGTACGCGATCGCAGCGGCACTCATGGGCATGGAATCGATGGTGCGGACGCAGTATCGAGTGAGTTCGTACGAGCCATGGAGCGTTTTGGGCTGGCTGGGATTTACTTTCTTGGTACTCGCCATGCTCGTGAGCATTGGTCTTGCTGTCTGTACGGTGCATGTCGCAAACGTGGAGCGTGACCAACGCGAGCTGGCGCAAGGAGATTTCTCCGAGGCGCCTCGTAATGCCTGGGCGGCGGCGGGCCGGTGGTTGGCGCGGCACTGAGGTGACGCAGTTGGAGGCGGGGTGCGTCGTAGAAGGCGTGATGGCTTCATGGCTCGTACCGGCGGCCGGATTCGCCCGCACCCACTCCCCGAGCGGAGGGCTCCGCTCGGGGATCGTTCAGACGGCCAAGCATCAGACACCGCCAACTTGAGCCTCGATAAAAAGGCCGGATCCCCCGTTGCAGGCACCCGTCATCACGACGGCTGCCCCGCACTCGCAGACTTGAGGGCCATCGTGGCGAGGTGGCGGGCGATGCCGTTGGTATACCGGTGTCGTTCATTCGTGACCGCTCAGGGGCCGGCGGAGGCCCTGACGGCTCTGCGGCTACGTCAGTCTCAGATCGATGAAGGGGACGGCGTGGCCGGGTAGCACGTAACGCTCGATCTCGACGAAGCCATGGGAGAGCGCGAACCGCAGTCCGTCCTGGTTGGATTCCAGGACTACGGTCTCGATGACCTTGCCACCCATCGCCCGGGCATGTTCCAACTCACGCTGGAAGAACTCCCCACCGATCCCCTGCCGACGGTGCTCGGGAAGCACCCGCACGATCACTGTGGCCTTCCCCGCATCGTCCATAGGAGGGCGTACGGTAGAGCAGCCGGCAAGCACATCGCCGACATACCCCAACTCCAAGTGAAACCGCTGCCGGCGCTCTCGTACGTCCTCCAGTGACAGAGGATCGGCCGGGATGATCACGTTGTGGACATGCCGCCACTTCTCAAGCGTTGCGTCATCTACCGCTTCAAAATGCAACCTGGACACGCCAGTCACCCAACGCCACCAGCCCAGGGACGTCAAATCGGCCTGTGTAGACGCGGTCATCTTCCGAGCGAAGCGGACCGGCAGCCGCGCGGGCGGCGACTCTGGAGGCGGGTCCAGGCGGAGGGGGGCCTTCCGGGATTTCGCCTCCACGATCTCCGGCACGTCGGCAACACCTTGGCATCGGCTAACGGGGCGAGCCTCAAAGAGCCGATGGCTTGGATGGGGCACGCCTCGGCGCGGGCAGCGCTGATCTATCAACACACCAGTCAGGACCGAGACAAGGTGATCGCTGAGGCGCTGGGCCAAGCGCTCAAGGTGGCACGTGAGAAAGCCACACCGAGAGGCACAAAAAAGGTTAGTGGCACGCAGGTGGCACGGGCGATCGAAAAAACTTCTTGAATAACAAAAGGCCAGGTCACCGTATGCCGGTTGACCTGGCCTTTTGCCATTTGAGCGGACGACGGGAATCGAACCCGCGTAGCTAGTTTGGAAGATTGCGGTGCACGGCCCTCCGGCCTGCAGCGTCCCAGGCCAGAGATGGTCTCGCCTTACCCGTGAATCCCCGCGGTTCCCCCTTGCTCACCCTCCTGACGGGCACGCAACGGGCACGGCTGGAAGGGGTGGGTCATGATCATTGCGTACATATTGCACAGCGGTAGTTGGGCAAGGCTCCTGGGGCCTAACGACCGCATGCCCATACAGGAACCAGTTTCCGCTCGATCGCGTTGGACAATCGTGGACCCTTCTGCAGGCCGACAGGGGAAGGCAAGGAGCTAGATGACCGACGAGATGGACATTACAGCTCGGCTGAATCTTGCCCAATGGCATCTGACTCGATCGGATCAGCTCCGACTGGGGCTCATCAGCAGAGCCAGCGGAATTTTGAGCGCCAATGCTCTGGTAATCACCGGAGTAGTATTCATCTCAGGGCTGAGCTCGTCTTCCATATCACCGATCACCGGGGCGTTCGCGCTAACCAGCCTAGCGGCCATTGCCTACTCGACCATAAGTGCGGTTGGAATATTCACCGGCTCGCGATCTATTCCGAAGATCTCTCTGGGGCATGACGATCGCACTCCAATCGCATTCAGTTACAGCGACACGATCAGCAAAATAAGCTCCGCAAAGGAGTTTCGCGACACGTTCACCGCACAAACCACAGCCGAGACATTAGATGCGGCAGTGCTGGAGCTATGGCGTTGCATCTGCGTACATCACGCGAGGACCAAGAAACTCGGAAGCGCGACTCGATGGATGCTGATAAGTTCCGCAGCTCTCATCGCAGCGGCAGCCGCGAGGATCTTCTTGGAAATCTTCTAGCGCCCAGAACGTGCAGGTATCACAGCACCGAGACCACGGCACGCACCGCGCCGTGGTGCTCGCGGCGCTGGACGGGATCGGCCTCGGCGGTGACGCGGGCGGAGGTCTCCTCACCGAGGCGGACGTAGCGGCCGAGGCTGGCCAGGTACTTGTGGCGGCCCTTACAACTCATTGCGTTAGGACCCCTAAGTCCGGAACCTGCGGATTAAAAGTGGAGTGATGCTCGTTCAACGTGTGGGGTCCTGACCTGTGGTCTGCGGACTTTCCGATCAAGAACGAACGAGACCATTCCGTCTATGTTCCGGATCTTTAGACGCCAGTGTTGCTTGGTTCGTCTCAACATCCACGGCTAGAATCAACGTGGATCGCCCCCGCCAGCGTGCGAGCCGGGAACGGGGTATGAATGTGAAAATCACATGAGCACGCGGCCCATCCCCACCGGGCAACTCCTCCAAGGTGTGCCATCGGTCCTCCTCCCATGCCTTTTTGTCGTACCCGAGGGCAGTCAGCTCCGCCTCTGCGGCAGACCGGGCCGTTCGGATCCGTTTCCCTAACTGAGTCGCCCTGTCGTACTTGTCATGATCGCCCTGGTCCGGGAAAAGATGATGATGGTCGTAGCCGACTTCGGCGAAAACATCTCGCAGCCACTGGCGCTTGTCTGGGCCGGCAGTTCTCCATGTATAGGTCAGGTTCCACGTAATTTCCTTCCGGGAACGAGGGCGACGAAGCATGGCTGCGAGACATGACGGCAGTTGGTCTCCGAGGTCTGACAGCATGTGGATCTGCTGGAGATAGGCCGTTGACTCGGCTCCCGGGTCATCACTGTTCAGCCAGAGCGGCTTGCGGTGCCAGACCATGGTCCGGATGTCGATGAAGGCTCGATGGATCACGTTGACAAGAGCTTCTTCCGCTCCCGATGGATACAGCGGTCGCCCCAGCAGGAATCGATTTTTGATGCGCACCGGCATGCTCCTCCCCTTGCCGGATCATCCTGTCACCGTTGTCCCACCCATACGGGAATCGAGCCTGCGCTGTCAGCTTGGGAATCGTATGCATCACGCCTCGTAGGACGGCTGACCTGTGCTTTGGGCCGGTCGTGAGTGACCGTGATTGACCCCTTGTTACCGGGGTTAATGGCACGCTAATGGCACGACGATCAGGGTAGACGCGGCCAGAGTTCCAACCATTGATCAACCTGTGTTCTCAGCGGTTCAGCGGTCATACGGTCGGCGATCGCCCTCATCGATCCGAGCAGGTTCTTGCAGGTGCGCAGAGCCAGGATCTCGATTCGGGGTCGGGTGGTCCAATCTGTGCTCCATGTTTGGGCTCGCTGTAGGGACAGCGGCAATGCGGCCAGCACGTCCGCGCCCAGCGCATCGGGATCCCATAGGGGATCTCCGTCCGGCGGTAGCTCTTCGATCAGCAAGCCGCGGAGGTTGAACCGTACGGCGTCCGCATTCCGCTTGGGGTATCCGGCCTTCTCCGCGCCGTCCAGCGCGAAGAAGACCATGCGGGCGAACACCCGTCGGCCCTCACCTTGCTCAGGGAGCTGGGCATGGAGTCGGTTGAGCTGATAGGCGGCTATCCACTGGTTACGTACGTCGCCGACCTCGGCCGAGCCGTCTCCGTCTGCCATCTTCACTCAGCTTCGGCCGACCGAGTCGACACGAGCACGTTCGTAGCTGCGCTCATTCAGACGCTCTCTTAGGCACTCACGATGGGCCACGATGGCATGGCTACCGGGGCCATCGGCGCTCCTGACGTCCATGACCACACCATCGCCCCCCGAGCTCAAGATCGTGGGCTTGTCGCAGAAGTCGCACGGCCATTGAAAGCTGTCTAGGTCCCGGGCGCGGATGGTCAATCGCACCCATGCCGGTGGATGCCAGCGGCGGATCTGCTGCACCACGGCGTCAATCTCCGACCCGACAACGGGGTACTCCCCTAACCAAGCACGGCTTTCGGCAGAAGGACTGTCGATCGCTGCGCCGTCGATCGATGCTCCGATGTCCTCATGCCCGATGATCGTCACGCTGACGCCCCAGGGGTGCTGATGAGTCACATGAACTCGGACGCGCTGACCAGGGACGAGGTCAGCTCCTGCGGCGTCGAATCGTTGCACGGGTTCATTGTCCCGCGCGCCCGCGCAAGCTTCGCCCGGCTGATCATCCCGTCTGTCGTCGACCCGCCCGCAGGGGAAGCGGGCCACGAGTCAGGGCGCCAGGTGGAGCGCCCCACCGGACGAACGACCTGGCGCCCTGGCTTGGGGTCTGCTCGGCTTGTCCCGGGCTGATGACAGACGGGATGATCAGGCCCCTACCTCAGCCACCGACAGTCCGGCGGAAGTGACCACACGCTTAGCGATCATCCCGGAGTCGGAGTGCCCCGCCGGAGGCCATTTGTCGGCTTGTTTGTCTACTGTCTACGGCATGAATGAAGGTCAGGTCGCGTTGAATCGGCTTATTGCTCTTGTCCCTCCGCCGCCGGATCCGCTGTTCGGATTGGGGAGTTGGGCGGAGTTGTTCGCAGAGCTGGGTACGGAGATGCCTTCTGACTATGTGGCGCTCGTCGACGCCTATGGGCAGAGCGAGTTCTCCGAGTGGCTGGCGCTGGGTGATCCCCGGCGAGATGAGCACGGGTTCAGCAAGGAAGCAGAAGCCCGGGAGTTGGGTGATGAGTATCGCTCGTTCCGCTCCGAGTGGCCGCAGGCGTATCCGTTCGCGGCCTGGCCGGAACCTGGCGGGTTCCTGTCGTGGGGGAACAGCATCGATGGTGACTGCCTGGGGTGGTTGACCGCAGGCGAGCCTGATCAGTGGCCGGTGGCTATCTGGCCGCGACATCATGCCTATCGGGTGATCGACATGACGGTGACAGATTTCCTGCTGGGCTGGTTCTCAGGTGAGCTCGTCGGCGGGGAGTTGCCTGATATGACTCCACTTGAATGTCGGCGCTGGGGGTAGCGAGGGGCACCGACGAGAGGACCGTGTAGCTCTCAGCGTGGATGTGGCACTGTGGCGGCGTGCCGCTGGGGTCGGTGCGTGGGTTAGGTACGGCGGATGCGCGGTGCGGCTACGGCCCGGGGCGCCGCCGGCCGGGACCGGCGCCCACGCCGCACGCCCGGACGGCGGGCGGCAGAGGGCCATGTACGGCGGCGCGGCGCGCCGCCGCTTGACATGCTCGGCCTGCCCGATGAGACGACCATCGACCCACACCGCTACATCTGGCGCCCCGTCTCTACCAAGGACCCAACCCGCACCCCGCTGGCCAAACGCCTGCTGCGCGGCGTCGCCAATCGACACCGCACCCGTACACGGCTGGCCGAACTTCAGGCCAGAGCGGACGGAAAACCCATCGAAGATCTTTCGGCAGCTGCGGGGCTGGAGGTGGCAGCGTGACCAAGATCACATGGGAGCCCGCCTCCCTCCTTCCCGAACTGGCGCAGGGCCGGTTGCTCACCGTCGAAGAGGCGGCCGAACGGCTGAACACCTCGGTCCGTTTCCCTCGTCGCCTGATCGAGGAACGCCGGATCACCTTCATTCACGTCGGACGCAATGTCCGCATCCCCGAAGCGGCGCTTGAGGCGTTCATCGCGGCGGGGCTGGTCGACCCGATCACCACCACACGCCGTAGGAGGGCCGCGTAATGGCCAAGACTGCACTGTCTACCTCGGAGGAAGAGCCCCGGCGTTCCAACGCCAGGAAGGTCGCTAAGAGGCGCTTCGGCCGCGTCCGGAAACTCTCCTCCGGCCGGTTTCAAGCTCGATATCTCGGTCCTGATGGAGTGGATCGCCCGGCTCCGGAGACTTTCGCCACAAAAAAGGATGCGGACAGGTGGCTCGTCCTGAAGGAGGCAGAGATTCAGCGGGGCGACTGGATGAGCCCGGAGCGAGGGAAAGTCCTCTTCAGCGATTACGCCGCCGAGTGGATCGATGATCGCGTGCTCAAGCCTCGTACGGAGGAGCTGTACCGGGGGCTCCTCAAAAACCACATCGCTCCGACTTTCGGCGAATACAACCTGGTCGATATCAAAGAGGCTGATATACGGCGTTGGCGCAAGGAACGGCTCGGCGTAGTTGGACAGTCCACCGTCGCCAAGGCATACCAACTTCTCAAGTCGATCATGGGCACGGCGGTAGACGACGAGAGGATTCGTCGTAACCCGTGTCGGATCAAGGGTGCCGGCACGCCGGACACTCCAGAACGGGAGATGATCCCGCTCGCCAAGGTCCTGGAGATCGCAGATGCGGTTCCCTCGCGGTATCGGGCGCTCGTGCTGCTGGGCACCTTCGCAAGTCTGCGATGGGGTGAACTGGCGGGGCTTCGCCGTATGCATCTCGATGTGGACGGGGGAGTCGTTCGGGTCGTGGGCGCGCTGGCCGAACTCGACGGGGGCAAACTCGTTGACGGCACGCCCAAGTCGTGGGCCGGTCGGCGGACGGTCTCCATTCCCCCGGAGATCATCCCCGATCTACGGGTGCACCTCGACGAGTTCGCGGAGCCGGGAGAGTACGGGCACGTCTTCGTCGGGCCTAAGGGGGCGATGCTACGGCGCTCCAGCTTTCGCCGGATCTGGAGGAAGGTCCAGGCGGAGGTGAGTCTTCCGGGATTTCGCTTCCATGATCTCCGGCACGTAGGTAACACCTTGGCATCGGCTAACGGGGCGAGCCTCAAAGAGTTGATGACTCGGATGGGGCACTCCTCCACCCGGGCGGCGCTGATCTACCAGCACGGGAGCAAGGAGCGCGACGAGGTCATTGCACGGGCGCTCGGCCAAGCATTCAAAAAAGCGCGGGATATCGAGCCTAAAAAGCCATCGGGCACGCCACGGGCACGGAAGATCATGAAGTTTTAGTGGAATGCAAAAGGCCAGGTCACCGTATGCCGGTTGACCTGGCCTTTTGTCGTCTGAGCGGACGACGGGAATCGAACCCGCGTAGCCAGTTTGGAAGACTGGGGCTCTACCATTGAGCTACGTCCGCGCGAGCCGGTGTCAGTCTGGTCTAGACTTCATCCGTTCGACAAGGCGTAAGCGTACCGGAGTTCCGGAGCATGCGCGTACGCGACTTACCGGGGTGTGGCGCAGCTTGGTAGCGCACCTGCTTTGGGAGCAGGGGGCCGCAGGTTCAAATCCTGTCACCCCGACAGATAGTGCAAGGCGGAGGCCGCTTCCGATCTTCGGAGGCGGCCTCGCCTGTCTTCTGAGCGACTGCCTGAGTGACGAAGCATCCGTGTCACCAGTGAAAATGCGGTCCATCGCCACCGCGCCGCCCTGAACTGACCGGGCGGATCCGTCAGAGGTAGACGGCCTCGGTCGCGGATGTGCCGCTGTGACCTGTCACGCGGGAGATCTCCTTCGGCGGGATGCCGTCATCGGAGGGCAGCGAGATGAAATCGTGCCCAAACTCTCGCGGTGTCCACCACGCCGCATCTGCTCCCTCGGCGTTCCCGGCGGCCTTGCGGAAGTCCCGCCGGACGCCGGCTCGTTCGGGAGTGGACGCCGGCCGCCTGAGCCGGAGGCCGGGGGCTGGGCGCCGGGGCAATCGCCAGCGGGCCGGTAAGTAGGGATCAGGTGCCTTTGGGTTCGTATTACCGCTTCTGTAGGGTTTGGCACCATGCGTACCCCCCATATCGCCCTGCTTGCCGGGGCCCTGGCTGGGCTGCTGTTCACCGGCACCGCCCACGCCGACACCGGCTCTACCGGCACCGCCGGTTCACCCGTTCCCACCGGCATCAAGGCATTTACCGATAATCCGCTGTACCGCAGCGGCAAGCTGACGGTGCCCTGTGGCCACCAGCCGGAGGGCTCCGGCAGCGTCACCGCCACCAAAAAACACCTGACCGCGATGCTGGGCTGCTTGAACGCCTCGTGGTCCGCGCAGCTGAAGAAGGCCCGTCTGCCGTTCAAGAAACCGACGATTCGGTTCATAACCAAGCCCACCCGCGCGTGTGGGTCGAACTGGGGCAAGAACGTCACCGGCCGTTACTGCAGCAAAGGGCAGCAGTTGGTGATCCTGATCGACGATTACGCCATCGAGTATCCGGCCGATCCGCTGGCGCTGCACCTGATCGCGCACGAGTACGCCCACCACGTTCAGAACCTCGTTGGCATCAGACCCGTGGCCTACACCAAAGCCAAATCGTTGGTGCAGAGCCGCCGCCAGGAGCTGCAGGCCGACTGCCTGGGGGCGGCGTTCATGGGCAGCATCTGGGCCTCGCAGGAGTACAAGGACGAGGACTGGAAGGATGTTGTGGACATCTACCGGAACAGCGGCGACGAGAAGCTCAACAAGGAACGCAGCCACGGCACCGGGAAGAACCGGGTCGCCTGGCTGCAGAAGGGGTTCGCCGCCGCCTCCCCGGCCGCGTGCAACACCTGGACCGCGTCGGCGTCCCGCATCGCCTGATGACCGGGTTGATGCTCAGATGTGAGTGACGGTTGACGTGGTGCCCACGTGAGTGGTCGGTTCTCCGCCCGCTCTCGTGGGCGCCGACGGGGAAGCGCCCGCTGACCTGGACCCAGAGGTCCCTGTCACGGGCTCAACCTGTCAGACGGTGCCGCTGAAGAGGGCCCAGACGGCCTTGCCGCCGCGGTTGAGGTGATCCCAGCCCCAGCACTCGCTGTAGGTCTCCACTATGTAGAGGCCCCTGCCGTTCTCCGAGATGAAGTCCGGCTCCTTGGGAGTGGGGATCTCGTCGCTGGGATCGGCCACGGCGAGGAGCACATGGGGAGAGAGGCGCAGCAGCACGAGGGTGATCGGTGTGATCTCGACCCGGCTGGGCGGACACAGTGCGTAGCGGACCGCATTAGTGACTAGTTCCGAAACCACTAACGCTGCGTCATCGCTGAGCTCGGACAGGCCCCAGTCGCGCAAGGTGGAACGGGTCACGTCCCGGGCGGTTTTCACGGAGTCGGCCTGCCGGGGGAGCGGGCACGCCGTGGCGTCCGAACTGTTGGTCACGAGGAGATCGTCGAAGCCGCTCTCGCGGGTCGCCTGCAGGTAGTCGGCAGCCGATTTTGGCTCCTCCACCATCCTGCCGGTACCTCCCGCTGTCATCGTGAGTCTCCGCACCAGTTGTGAGTTTTAAGAGCTTGTGCACCTTAAGCCCAATATGCACTAGGCCATCATGGGTCACGGGAACGTCGGCTGCAAGACCCAAATGCACGTGCAGGTGCAATGTGCAGCAGCATGATCGGTCGCTCCGGTAACGTGGTGAAACCGGCACTGGGTTGAGACCTTGTCAGAGTGGCCGGAAGTAGTGACACTGTGTGCGCTGGCCCAAGTGCAGAGGGAGGCGAAGTGACGCAGGTTCAACCGGGATCAGGTCCCACAGCTCTACGTATTCTCCTGGGCTCCCAACTGCGTCGCCTGCGTGAGGCCAAGGGGCTCTCGCGAGAGGAGGCCGGACACCTCATCCGCGGCTCCGAATCCAAGATCAGCAGGATGGAGCTCGGTCGTGTCGGGCTGAGAGAGCGCGATGTGGCGGACCTGCTCACCTTCTACGGCGTAGAGGCGGAGGGGGTGCGGCTGGCGGTCATGGACCTCCTGCTCAGGGCGAACGAACCGGGCTGGTGGCATCGGTTCAACGACCTGCTGCCGTCGTGGTTCCAGACCTACGTCGGCCTGGAGGAGGCGGCCTCCCGGATCCGCACCTACGAGGTGCAGTTCGTGCCGGGTCTGCTGCAGACGAGAGAGTACGCCAGGGCGGTCATCACCGCGGGGAGCGCCGGGGTCGCGCCAGAGGAGATCGCGCGCCGCGTCGACCTGCGGATGGAGCGCCAGCGGGTGCTCGAACAGGCCGACGGCCCCTTCTTCTGGGCGGTCATCGACGAGGCGGCGCTGCGGCGCCCCATCGGTGGCACGGAGGTGATGCGGGCGCAGCTGGAGCGACTTCTGGACCTCATGCGGCAGCCGAACATCACGATTCAGGTCATGCCGTTCAGCTTCGGCGGTCACAGCGCGGAGGGCGGCGCCTTCAGCGTGCTGCGCTTCAACGACAACGAGCTTCCCGACGTGGTCTACGTCGAGCAACTCGCCAGCGCCCTCTATCTCGACAAGCGCGAGGACGTCGACCGCTACAGCGAGGTCATGGAGCGTTTGTGCGCGGTGAGCACCACTCCAGGAGAGACGAACGACATCCTGCGCCGGATCATTAAGGATGACTGAACGACCGAGGTCGCTCTGAGGCGTAGGTCTGCCCTAGACTGGCCAGCGGGCGCTGGACACCCGCCGCAGTGGAGCATGCCCTAATCTCGCATGTATCAATGGCTGTGCCCGGTGCCGCTCATGTGGGCGCGGCGCGCGAAACTAGCCGCGGTAGCCGTACGACTCAACGCGCCCGCGATCACTCGAAGCTTGATCAAGGAGACCACCCCGTGAAGACCGCTGTCGAGGAGCTCAGCCCGACCCGGGTAAGGCTCACTGTCGAGGTGCCGTTCGAGGAGCTCGGCGAGAGCCTGCAGGCGGCGTACAAGAAGGTCGCGCAGCAGGTGCGCGTCCCCGGGTTCCGCCCCGGCAAGGTTCCGGCTCGGATCATCGAGCAGCGTTTCGGTCGTGCAGTGGTGCTGGAGGAGACCCTCAACGACGCGGTGCCCAAGCTGTACGGCCAGGCCGTCGACGAGAGCGACATCTTCCCGGTCAGCCAGCCGGACATCGAGGTCACCAAGATCGAAGACGGTGAGCAGGTCGAGTTCACCGCCGAGGTGGACATCCGTCCTAACTTCGACGTTCCCGACTACCAGGGCCTTGAGGTCACCGTCCCGGTCTCCGAGGTCGCGGACGAGGACGTCGACACCCAGCTGGACGGCCTGCGTCAGCGTTTCGCGACGCTGACCGGCGTCGAGCGCGCCGCCGCCAACGGCGACTACGTCGTCATGGACCTCGCCGCCGCGATCGACGGTGTGAACATCGAGGAGCAGCAGGCCAACGACGTCTCCTACGAGGTCGGCGCCGGCTCGGTGCTGCAGGGCCTGGACGACGCGCTGGCCGGCATGTCCGCCGGTGAGACCAAGGACTTCACCACCAACCTGGTCGGCGGCGAGAACGCCGGCGAGGACGCCGTGGTCACGATCACCATCAAGAGCGTCAAGGAGAAGGTCCTCCCCGAGCTCGACGACGAGTTCGCCCAGCTGGCCAGCGAGTTCGACAGCCTCGAGGAGCTCAAGAACAGCCTCCGCGAGCAGGCGCACCGGAACAAGCTGATCGACCAGGTCGTCCAGGCTCGCGAGAACGCCCTGGACGCCCTGCTCGCCAAGATTGACATCCCGCTGCCGGAGAGCGCGCTCAAGGTCGAGCTCGACAACCGCAAGCACAACCTCGAGCACCAGATCGCCGAGAGTGGCCTGAGCAAGGACGCGTACTACCGCCTCTATCAGACCACCGAGGAGGAGCGCTTCGCGGAGTTCGACGAGAGCGCGGCCAAGGCGCTCAAGACCGGCTTCGTCCTGGACAAGATCGTCAAGGCCGAGGAGCTCGGTGTCAGCGAGCAGGAGCTGACCAACTTCGTGGTGCGCCGCGCCATGCAGATGAACGTCGCCCCGAACACGCTCGCCCAGCACCTGGCCGACAACGACCAGCTCACGCTGGCCATGGTCGAGATCGTCCGTGACAAGGCCAAGAGCGTCATCGGTGACGCCGCGAAGGTGACCGACGAGGCCGGCAACGAGGTCGACCTCAAGGCCATCTACACCGAGATCAACGGTGAAGAGGTCGTCGAGGAGCCCGCCGAGGAGTCCACCGAGGCCGAAGTCGAGACCGCGAAGTAGGTTTTCGCCGCGACAAGAGCGAAACACGAAACGCTCGTGAAGCCCCCGCCGTGTTCGTACGGCGGGGGCTTTCACGTCTGCCGGGGTTCCCGCACGGCGGGGCTTCCTCCGGTGGTCTCCGGCGGGTTCTCGGCCCCCGGGGCGGCAGCCGCACTCCGGAGGCGGCTCCGTGCCGGGCCCGCCCTCCATGGGGCCGGGGCGCATCCGGCATTCACGAGATCGGGGTCGCCGTCCCGCGAAGCGCGGGTGTGGGGCCGGACGGTTCGCCGGAAGCCATCCGAGGACCTGACGGGCTTCCCGGGCCCTCCCGGAGGCCGCGGCCGGACTCCCTGCCCGGCGTGGATGAGGCGCGGTCGAGATGAGGGCAGGAAACGGGGCCCGGACCGGGAAACGAGCTGTTCAAGCCGGGGCGGGCCACGTTCGGTGAGCTGTGCGTGAAGGTCCCGAGCGGTGGCGACACGCCAGGCGGGCACGGGCGCGAAGTGGCCTGCGAGGTCCTTCTGGCGCGGCCGGAAACCTGGTGGCGAGCATGCGCCGTCAGCGAACAGCACGTTGAGGGGGCATGTCCGGTAGGCGGCGCGCGTTAAGGTCACAAGCAAAGCCAATCGATTACGACGCATCGGAAGGTGACGCTGTGACCAGCCCGCCGACCTTCTACCAGCCGACCGGCTCCGGGCCCGAGTCGATGAGCCAGCCGAATGGCTCGTTCAGGCTCGAAGACCAGCTCTACCAGCGGCTGCTGCGTGAGCGCATCATCGTGCTGGGCACTCAGGTCAATGACGACATCGCCAACCGAATCTGTGCCGAGCTGCTCCTGCTCGCGGCGGACGACCCCAACCGGGACATCTGGCTCTACATCAACTCGCCAGGCGGATCGGTGACGGCCGGCATGGCGATTTACGACATGATGGAATACGTGCCGAACAACGTGTGCACGGTTGCGATGGGTCTCGCCGCCTCCATGGGGCAGTTCCTCCTCTGCGCCGGCGCACCGGGCAAGCGTTACGCCCTGCCGCACGCTCGCATCATGATGCACCAGCCGTCCGGTGGCATCGGCGGCACCGCCGCCGACATCGCCATCCAGGCGGAGCAGATGCTCTACGTCAAGAAGACTCTTGCCGAGCGCATCGCCTTCCACACCGGCCAGCCGCTCGACCAGGTCGAGGCCGACTCCGACCGGGACCGTTGGTTCACGGCCGAAGAGGCCAAAGACTACGGCTTCATCGACCAAGTCGTCCGGAGCGCGCGGCAGGTGCCCTCAGCGGGCGCCGTCTCCTGAAAGGGCACCAGGTGAGTGAGTTGATCCGGCCGGGAGATATCAACGGCCGTTACGTTCTTCCGTCCTTCACCGAGCGCACGTCGTACGGCGTGCGGGAGATGAACCCGTATGCCAAGTTGTTCGAGGATCGCATCATCTTCCTCGGCGTGCAGGTGGACGACGCTTCAGCCAACGACGTCATGGCGCAGTTGCTGACGCTGGAATCGCTCGACCCCGACCGCGACATCAGCATCTACATCAACTCGCCCGGTGGTTCTTTCACCGCGATGACGGCGATCTACGACACGATGCAGTTCGTCCGGCCGGAGATCCAGACGGTCTGTCTCGGTCAGGCGGCGTCAGCCGCGGCGGTCCTGCTGGCCGGCGGCACGCCGGGCAAGCGGTTCGCCTTGCCGAACGCCCGCCTCCTGATCCACCAGCCCTCCACCGAGGGCGGCGGCCAGGGAAGCGACATCGAGATCCAGGCGCGGGAGATCCTGCGGATGCGTTCGCAGATGGAGGGGATCCTGTCGAAGCACTCGGGCAAGACCGCCGCCGAGATCCGCAAGGACATCGAGCGCGACAAGATCCTTGATGCCGAGGAAGCCAAGGCATACGGGCTGATCGACGACATCATCCCGTCTCGCAAGAAACTCGCCAAGGCCATAGCCTCGTAATGAGGCCTATCGCACCGGAACGGTGCCCAATCGGGCACGTTCCGGTGCGACTCGCCGCTAGGGGGCTCACTAAGGGCTCAGAAGACGGTAACGTCGAAACCTGAGCGGGATGACTTTTCGCACCGGGTATCGGGCCGGTCGGAAGAAACGGACCGCGGCAGCCAGGGCGGTCCCACGCAAAGGAGTATCTGGGGTGGCACGCATCGGCGACGGGGGAGACCTGCTGAAGTGTTCTTTCTGCGGGAAGAGCCAAAAGCAAGTCAAGAAGCTCATCGCCGGGCCCGGCGTATACATCTGTGATGAGTGCATCGATCTCTGCAACGAGATCATCGAGGAGGAGCTCAGCGAGTCCTCCGAACTCAAGTGGGACAGTCTGCCGAAGCCGAGGGAGATCTACGAATTCCTCGACGCCTACGTCATCGGTCAGGACCAGGCGAAGAAGGCTCTCTCGGTGGCGGTTTACAACCACTACAAACGGGTGCAGTCCGGTGAGCGCGGGCGTGATGACGGTCTCGAACTGTCCAAGTCCAATATCCTGCTCCTGGGCCCCACGGGTTCCGGCAAGACGCTGCTCGCCCAGACGTTGGCGAAGATGTTGAACGTTCCGTTCGCCATCGCCGACGCCACCGCCTTGACGGAGGCGGGCTATGTGGGTGAAGACGTCGAAAACATACTTCTCAAGCTGATCCAGGCCGCTGACTACGACGTCAAAAAGGCCGAGACCGGCATCATCTACATCGACGAGGTCGACAAGATCGCTCGTAAGAGTGAGAATCCGTCGATCACCAGGGATGTCTCCGGCGAGGGCGTGCAGCAGGCCCTGCTGAAGATCCTGGAGGGCACGACCGCGAGCGTGCCGCCGCAGGGCGGACGCAAGCATCCGCACCAAGAGTTCATCCAGATCGACACCACCAACGTGCTGTTCATCTGCGGTGGAGCCTTCGCCGGCCTCGAGAAGATCATCGAGTCCCGGGTCGGCAGGAAGGGCATTGGATTCAATGCCATCATCCGGTCCAAGGAAGACGTCGACAACTCCGACATTTTCGGTGATGTCATGCCCGAGGATCTGCTGAAGTTCGGCATGATCCCCGAGTTCGTCGGCCGGCTCCCGGTTATCACGAGCGTGCACAACCTCGACCGCGAGGCGCTCATCCAGATCCTCACCGTGCCGCGCAACGCTCTGGTGAAGCAGTACCGGCGTCTGTTCGAGCTGGACAACGTCGAGCTCGAGTTCACCGACGATGCCCTGGAGGCCATCGCCGACCAGGCGATCCTGCGCGGCACCGGCGCCCGTGGTCTGCGGGCGATTCTGGAGGAGGTCCTCCTGTCGGTGATGTACGAGGTGCCGTCACGGCAGGACGTGGCGCGTGTTGTCATCACTCGCGAGTCGGTGCTGGAGCACGTCTACCCGACGCTCGTGCCGCGTGACCAGCTCAACAAGCAGCAGCGCCCGCCGCGCGAGAAGTCCGCGTAGTTTCGCGTTCGAGCGACTCGGTTCGTACGGCCGACGCCCCCGCAGGAAGATCCTGCGGGGGCGTCGCTGTTTCCTGCTCCGTTTTCCGGGACCCGCGTTTCCGGAGGCTCTGTTTCCGGCGTTTCTGGAGTTTCCGGCGGCTGGATCTCGGGTGGCGCCGACTGCCAGGGGTGGGACGGCCGGGTGGCTCTGGTTTTCGGCGTGCGGTTTCTAGCGGACCAGCTGGTAGAGCAGCGCCGTGTAGTCCTCGAAGGCGGGGACCACCCGATCCGGCTCCTTGGCCTCGTCATCCCAGCGGCGCAGCCGTACCGCGTCCTGGGCGTACGGCTCGGCGTCGAACCCGGCGACCTCCTCGGCGCTCATCGGCCCTCCCTGCACGCCGAGCGTGTAGCGGGAGGCTTCGGAGAGCAGGTCGTAGTAGGAGCTTTCCACCGCGCACAGATAGCGCTTGGCCGCCACGTGCAGCCGGATCGGCTCGGTCACCTGAGGCCCGAACCACTGCCCGAGCCAGTCGGCGCCGACGTGGCTGTGCCGGTTGTCGGTGCCGCCCATCAGATCGTGCCCCGTGACCTCCCCGGTGAAGTGCCCCACGTCGTGCAGCAACGCCGCCGCCACCAGGCCCGGCGAAGCCCCGGCCTCCCGGGCGGATGCCGCGGCCTGAAGCATGTGGGCCGCCTGCGTGACCTCCTCGCCCAGATAGTCGTCGGCGCCGGGGCCCTCGAACAGCGCCCGCAGGTTGGCGATCACCGCGTTCCGGCGGCGGAGCACGGCCAGGTTGCCGGCGAACCCGTCCAGGTCGGCGTAGCAGCCCTGCAGGTGTCGGTCCCCGGAGTCGGCGAAGCCGGTCCTGGCGTGCAGGATCCGGGTGTTGTCGAAGATCACGCAGTCACCGGGGCCGAGCCGGAAGTTCACCTGGAGCTCCGGCCGGTAGAGAATCTCCGCGAACGCGCGGTAGGCCGCGTAGAAGGCCTCCGTCCGCTCGTACGGCAGGCGTACCGGTCGCAGCGAGCGGTTGTTGAACCTCACCTCGCGGATCCGGCCCAGCGGATCCAGACCGATCATCGGGCGACTGGCGGTCAGCTCCGTGCCGGCGTCGCCGTACCGGAAGGTGACCGGGGTGCGGGCCAGCAGCTCGAACGCGTCGGGATCCTCCGCGCGCAGGAGCGAGGCCGCGTGGAAGCCGTCGACCAGACCGGACTCGCCGCCCTCCACCGCGTTGGACAGGCAGTGCAGCAGCTGCACCGTCGGCACCGGATCGCGGTAGGGGTTGTCGGTGTGCGGGGTGATCGGCAATCCGGTGAAGGCCAGATTCACCGGCGTGGCCTCGACCCGCACGTCGAACAGCTTGCCGTAGTTGGTCTCGCGTACGTAGCCGAAGGCTCCGGCCACCTCCAGCACCGTCCCCGGCTCGACGGGCACCTCGCGGAGGAGCACAAAGCCGGTGCGCAGCACCGCGTCGAGACACTTCTCCCGATGGGAGGGATCGGCGAGGAAGCGCCGCCAGTTTCTCTCGGGCGGGGTGATCGCGGCCCACAGTTCCTTGGCGTCCTCGGTCCTGTCGTCGTAGGCGGTGCCGTCCAGCGTGTGGGCGGCCAGCCAGGCGGGGTCGAATCGGCTGGTGTGGCCGTCGCTGAAGGTCACGGTGGGGCCGTCGACTCCGACGATCTCCACCTTCGGGTCCAGGTCGGTGATGCCGAACAGTTTCTGGTCGTTGCGAGGGTCACGGCACTCGGGACAGGGACAGTTGTCGCGCAGCCAGATGGCGGGGAATGCGAGGTTCACGCTGGAGTTTCCTTAGTTACCGTCGCGGACGAACGGACAAGAGTGTTGGCCTGCACCGAGTTGTGCACGGTGAAGGCGACGGCGTCGCCGAGGTAGCGGTCGTCGGACCACTCCAGCGGCCGGTTGTCGGGGTCGGTGGTACGGCGGAGCTCACGGAGCAGGGGGGTGCGGGGACGGACATCAAGAAGGTGGGCGTCATCGGCCTCGGCGGGGATCGCGCTGACGGTGTGCTCGGCGTGGGCGAACACCACGCCGAGTTCCTCCAGCCGGATGGTGATGGACTCGTCGTCGCCATCGATGACGATCCCGCCGATGAGGGCACCGATCCGCTCCACGTAGGCGGTGCGCTCCACCATCACCGGTCGTCCGGACAGCAGGCGGAGCCTGGTCAGGTGGTAGACGCGCTCCCCGGGGTCGAGCTCCAGCTTTCCGGCCTCCAGTTCCGTCGGTTCGCGCCGGACCAGGGCCACCATCCGGCCGCCGGGCGTCTCGCCGATCGACGCCGCCCACTGCGAGAAGCTGTGCAGCTGGCTGAAGCTCTGCACCAGCGTCGGCTGGAGCACCAGCCGCCGGGTTCCTTTGCGGGAGGAGATCAGCCCGTCGGCCGCGAGCACGGTGAACGCCTGGCGGACGGTTCCCCGAGAGGCCCCGTACCGCTCCGCCAGCTCGCTCTCCGAAGGCAGCCGTGAACCGGGCGGATAGGTCCCGCCGGCGATGCCGGCGCGCAGTTCGTCGGAGAGCTGGCGATACAGGGAGGACATGTACCGACAAGTTAGAAGATGTATAGACATCTTGCAAGTCTTAAAACTGTGGGGCATCGACCACCCGGACATCCCTAGAATTGGACATCGTGACGACGCCAGAGCTGCCTACCCAGTACACACCCGCCGACGTGGAGACCCGGAGCTACGAGCGCTGGGTATCGGAGGGATACTTCACCGCGGATCCGAGCAGCGAGCGCGAGCCGTACAGCATCGTTCTGCCCCCGCCGAACGTGACCGGTGTCCTGCACATCGGCCACGCCCTCGACCACTCGATCCAGGACGCGCTGACCCGCCGGGCCCGCATGCGCGGACAGGAGACGCTCTGGCTGCCCGGCATGGACCATGCCGGCATCGCTACCCAGAACGTCGTCGAGCGCGAGATCGCCAAGGAGGGTCTGTCCCGGCACGACCTCGGCCGCGAGGCCTTCGTCGACCGTGTGTGGCAGTGGAAGGAGGAGTCCGGAGGCCGGATCCTCGGCCAGATGAAGAAGCTCGGCGACGGTGTCGACTGGTCGCGCGAGCGCTTCACGATGGACCCCGGGCTCTCCCGCGCCGTCCAGACGATCTTCAAGAAGCTTTTCGACGACGGGCTCATCTACCGCGCCGAGCGCATCATCAACTGGTGCCCGCGCTGTCTGACCGCGCTGTCGGACATCGAAGTGGAGCACAGCGACGACGAGGGAGAGCTCGTCTCGATCCGTTACGGCGACGGCGACGACTCCATCGTGGTCGCCACCACGCGAGCGGAGACCATGCTGGGTGACACGGCCGTCGCCGTGCACCCGTCCGACGAGCGCTACGCGCACCTGGTCGGTCGTGAGGTGGAGCTCCCGCTCACTGGACGCCGTATCCCGGTCGTCGCCGACGAGCACGTCGACCCGGCCTTCGGCACCGGAGCGGTCAAGGTCACCCCGGCGCACGACCCGAACGACTTCGAGATCGGCCGCCGCCACTCGCTGCCGTCCATGACGATCATGGACGAGCGCGGTGTGGTCACCGTTCACGGTCCCTTCGAAGGGCTCGACCGCTTCGAGGCCAGGCCCGCGGTGGTGGCAGCGCTGCGCGCGGAGGGCCGGATCGTCGCGGAGAAGCGGCCCTACATCCACTCGGTCGGCCACTGCTCGCGATGCAAGACCGTCGTCGAGCCGCGGCTCTCGCTCCAGTGGTTCGTCAACGTCTCGCCCCTCGCCAAGGCCGCGGGCGACGCGGTCCGCGAGGGCCGGACGAAGATCCACCCGCCGGAGCTGGCCAAGCGTTACTTCGACTGGGTCGACGACATGCACGACTGGTGCATCTCGCGGCAGCTGTGGTGGGGCCACCGGATCCCCGTCTGGTACGGCCCCGCGGGCGAGGTCGTCTGCGTCGGTCCCGACGAGTCGGCACCCGAGGGATACGTCCAGGACCCGGATGTCCTCGACACCTGGTTCTCCTCCGGCCTGTGGCCGTTCTCGACTCTCGGCTGGCCGGACAGGACGGCGGAGCTCGCCAAGTTCTATCCGACCTCCGTTCTGGTGACCGGTTACGACATCCTGTTCTTCTGGGTCGCCCGGATGATGATGTTCGGCATCTACGCGATGGACGGCGAGCCGCCGTTCCGGACCGTGGCGCTGCACGGCATGGTCCGAGACCAGCACGGCAAGAAGATGTCCAAGTCGTTTGGCAACGTGGTCGACCCGCTCGACTGGGTGGAGCGCTTCGGCGCCGACGCCACCCGCTTCACGCTGCTGCGTGGTGCCAACCCCGGCTCCGACGTGGCGATCAGCGAGGAGTGGGCCGGCGGCTCGCGCAACTTCTGCAACAAGATCTGGAACGCCACCCGCTTCGCGCTGATGAACGGCGCGGCGGTCGGAGAGCTCCCGATCGAGGAGCTGACCGCAGCCGACCGGTGGATCCTCTCCCGGCTCCAGGAGGTCGTGGCGTCGGTGGACGTCGCCTTCGACGAGTTCGAGTTCGCCAAGATCTCCGATCTGCTCTACCACTTCGCGTGGGACGAGGTCTGTGACTGGTACCTCGAGCTCGCGAAGATCCAGATTGCCTCGGGCCAGGAGCACACCCGGCTCGTGCTGGGTCATGTCTTCGACTCGCTGCTCCGGCTGCTTCACCCGCTGGTGCCGTTTGTCACCGAAGAACTGTGGCGGGCGGTCACCGGTGGTGAGTCCATCGTGGTCGCGCCATGGCCGACGGTGCGGGAGTCACTGCGTGACGCCTCGGCCGAGGAAGAGATCCTGGCCGTGCAGGGGCTGATCACCGAGGTCCGCAGGTTCCGTTCCGACCAGGGTCTCAAGCCCGGCCAGAAGGTCGCCGCTCAGCTGTCACTCGCCGGTACGGCTCTCGCCTCGCACGAGGGGGCCATCCGGTCGCTGCTCAAGCTCGACCAGCCGTCGGAGTCGTTCGCGGCCACGGCCCGCCTCGACGTGGGCGGGATCGCGGTGGAGATCGACACCGCGGGGACGATCGATGTGGCCGCCGAGCGCAAGCGCCTGGAGAAGGATCTCGGGGTGGCGCAGAAGGAGGCCGCGCAGGTGGCGGCCAAGCTCGGCAACGAGCAGTTCATGTCCAAGGCACCTGACGACGTGGTGACCAAGGTCCGGGCCCGTGCCGCACAGGCCGACGAGGACATCGCGCGCCTGACCGCTCAGCTGGAGACGCTCTCCGCTGGCTGAGCCCGCATGCAGGAGGTTTGACCGGGAGCCCGAAGTCCTTTGACTTCGGGCTCCCGTGTTTGGGGGCCGTCGGCTCAGGGAAGACCTAGTTGTTACCGCGGAATGGGCCATGGCAGCCCAAGCGGACTGCTAGAGTTCTTAACGCAGGGCGAGGTCCTGCGCCCCCCTCTAAAAGATCACCGAAAACCTGGTCGTGTCGCAGGATTGGACAAAGACGGGATGTTGGAGTAAGTTGGAGGGGTTGCCCTGGAAACAGGGTGGTCGAGATCCTAGCGGATTCGACGGGACAAGCGGAAACGGTATGTAAAGCGCTGGTTTTCCTTAAACCGCCTGATCCTGGTAAGATCGGAACACAGCACAACAGAACGAACGCCCCGGACGTCGGGCCCGTAACAGGGTCGGCGGAGGGTGTACGCGTCCGTTTCTTGAGAACTCAACAGTGTGTTAAAAGCCAGTGCATGATGCACAACCCCGTTCATCCCACCCCTTTAGGGTGGGGGACGGATTCCTTTGGTTGATACATCCGCTCTGACGCCTGTGCGCCATCTGTGGTGCGCGGAACCGAGGACGGGTGCTTTCAGCTGGGGTGAACTTTTTCAGACATTGTTTGGAGAGTTTGATCCTGGCTCAGGACGAACGCTGGCGGCGTGCTTAACACATGCAAGTCGAGCGGAAAGGCCCTTCGGGGTACTCGAGCGGCGAACGGGTGAGTAACACGTGAGTAACCTGCCCCCGACTCTGGGATAAGCCCGGGAAACTGGGTCTAATACCGGATATGACACCTCCTCGCATGGGGTGGGTGTGGAAAGTCTTTTCGGTGGGGGATGGACTCGCGGCCTATCAGCTTGTTGGTGGGGTAACGGCCTACCAAGGCGACGACGGGTAGCCGGCCTGAGAGGGCGACCGGCCACACTGGGACTGAGACACGGCCCAGACTCCTACGGGAGGCAGCAGTGGGGAATATTGCGCAATGGGCGAAAGCCTGACGCAGCGACGCCGCGTGGGGGATGACGGCCTTCGGGTTGTAAACCTCTTTCAGCAGGGACGAAGTTGACGTGTACCTGCAGAAGAAGCGCCGGCTAACTACGTGCCAGCAGCCGCGGTAATACGTAGGGCGCAAGCGTTGTCCGGAATTATTGGGCGTAAAGAGCTCGTAGGTGGCTTGTCACGTCGGGTGTGAAAGCTTGGGGCTTAACTCCAGGTCTGCATTCGATACGGGCTGGCTAGAGGTAGGTAGGGGAGAACGGAATTCCTGGTGTAGCGGTGAAATGCGCAGATATCAGGAGGAACACCGGTGGCGAAGGCGGTTCTCTGGGCCTTACCTGACGCTGAGGAGCGAAAGCGTGGGGAGCGAACAGGATTAGATACCCTGGTAGTCCACGCTGTAAACGTTGGGCGCTAGGTGTGGGGACCTTCCACGGTTTCCGCGCCGTAGCTAACGCATTAAGCGCCCCGCCTGGGGAGTACGGCCGCAAGGCTAAAACTCAAAGGAATTGACGGGGGCCCGCACAAGCGGCGGAGCATGTTGCTTAATTCGACGCAACGCGAAGAACCTTACCAAGGCTTGACATTGCCCGGAAACACTCAGAGATGGGTGCCTCTTCGGATCGGGTGACAGGTGGTGCATGGCTGTCGTCAGCTCGTGTCGTGAGATGTTGGGTTAAGTCCCGCAACGAGCGCAACCCTTGTTCAATGTTGCCAGCAACACCTTCGGGTGGTTGGGGACTCATTGGAGACTGCCGGGGTCAACTCGGAGGAAGGTGGGGATGACGTCAAGTCATCATGCCCCTTATGTCTTGGGCTGCAAACATGCTACAATGGCCGGTACAGAGGGCTGCGATACCGCAAGGTGGAGCGAATCCCTAAAAGCCGGTCTCAGTTCGGATTGGGGTCTGCAACTCGACCCCATGAAGTCGGAGTCGCTAGTAATCGCAGATCAGCAACGCTGCGGTGAATACGTTCCCGGGCCTTGTACACACCGCCCGTCACGTCACGAAAGTCGGCAACACCCGAAGCCCGTGGCCCAACCAGCTTGCTGGGGGGAGCGGTCGAAGGTGGGGCTGGCGATTGGGACGAAGTCGTAACAAGGTAGCCGTACCGGAAGGTGCGGCTGGATCACCTCCTTTCTAAGGAGCACCGGCCGCGTAGCGGAAGCTGCGGGGTCTACGTCACGGTCAGGGGCGAATGTTTCCTGCGTGACACGCTCATTAGTGGAGCACTGGCTAATCGGATGATCTGGGTTCGCCTGGGTCGGTTGGTACCGCCTGAACCCCCTTTGGGGGTGCGGGAGTGGGAAGATCGGCTGGGGAATCGGGATGGGTCTGGACACACTGTTGGGTCCTGAGGAAACGGGCCATGTCGCAGCTGCCGCCGTCGGGTGGCGGCTGTGATGCCTGCCCTGCGATGTTGATCGCGGGGTGGGTGCCGTTGTTCCTCGTGTGCGGGACCGCTCTCCGATCACATCGGCTCATAGGCAAGTGTTTACGCGCTTGGGTGTGGGTGTCTGGTGGTCGGGTGGATGCGGTCGCTGTTTGTTGTTTGAGATTTGCATAGTGGACGCGAGCATCTTTGTGGCCAAGTTTTTTAGGGCACACGGTGGATGCCTTGGCATCAGGAGCCGATGAAGGACGTGGGAGGCTGCGTTAAGCCCCGGGGAGTCGCCAACCAGACTTTGATCCGGGGATGTCCGAATGGGGAAACCTAGCACCAGTCATGTGGTGTTGCCTCCGCCTGAATGTATAGGGCGGCTGGTGGTAACGCGGGGAAGTGAAACATCTCAGTACCCGTAGGAAGAGAAAACAAATAGTGATTCCGTGAGTAGTGGTGAGCGAAAGCGGATCAGGCTAAACCGTTCGCGTGTGATAGCCGGCAGGCGTTGCGCGGGCGGGGTTGTGGGACCTTCTAGCAGGAACTGCCGTTCCTGCAAACAGTAAGAAATCAGTGGGATAGTCGAAGCCTCTGGGAAGGGGCGCCGTAGACCGTGAGAGTCGGGTAGGCGAAATCCTGTTGACTGTTTGAGGGGATCCCAAGTAGCACGGGGCCCGAGAAATCCTGTGTGAATCTGCCAGGACCACCTGGTAAGCCTAAATACTCCCTGATGACCGATAGTGAACAAGTACCGTGAGGGAAAGGTGAAAAGCGCCCCGGTGAGGGGTCGTGAAATAGTACCTGAAACCGTGTGCCTACAAGCCGTAGGAGCGTAAACAAGGCTTGCCTTGTTTGTGATGTGACTGCGTGCCTTTTGAAGAATGAGCCTGCGAGTTATGGTGTGTGGCGAGGTTAACCCGTGTGGGGGAGCCGTAGCGAAAGCGAGTCTGAATAGGGCGCTCTTTAGTCGCATGCTGTAGACCCGAAGCGGAGTGATCTAGGCATGGGCAGGTTGAAGCGCGGGTAAGACCGCGTGGAGGACCGAACCCACCAGGGTTGAAAACCTGGGGGATGACCTGTGTTTAGGGGTGAAAGGCCAATCAAACTCCGTGATAGCTGGTTCTCCCCGAAATGCATTTAGGTGCAGCGTTGCGTGTTTCTTGCCGGAGGTAGAGCACTGGATGGCTAATGGGCCCGACAAGGTTACTGACGTCAGCCAAACTCCGAATGCCGGTAAGTGAGAGCGCAGCAGTGAGACTGCGGGGGATAAGCTCCGTAGTCGAGAGGGAAACAGCCCAGACCACCGACTAAGGCCCCTAAGCGTGTGCTAAGTGGGAAAGGATGTGGAGTCGCAGTGACAACCAGGAGGTTGGCTTAGAAGCAGCCACCCTTGAAAGAGTGCGTAATAGCTCACTGGTCAAGTGATTCCGCGCCGACAATGTAGCGGGGCTCAAGTACACCGCCGAAGTCGTGGCATTCACACAATAGCTGAGCCTTTGTGGTTTAGGTGTGTGGATGGGTAGGGGAGCGTCGTGCGGCCGGCGAAGCAGCGGAGTGATCCAGCTGTGGAGGCCGTGCGAGTGAGAATGCAGGCATGAGTAGCGAATCAGAAGTGAGAAACTTCTGCGCCGGATGACCAAGGGTTCCTGGGCCAGGCTAATCCGCCCAGGGTAAGTCGGGACCTAAGGCGAGGCCGACAGGCGTAGTCGATGGACAACGGGTTGATATTCCCGTACCCGCTACGATGCGCCAATACTGAATCCAGTGATACTAAGGGTCCTTAAGTCCCCTGCACGCACCCTTCGGGGTGTTTGGGGTGAGGCCGAACGCCTGACCTGAACTGGTAGTAGGTAAGCGATGGGGTGACGCAGGAAGGTAGCCCAGCCCAGGCGATGGTAGTCCTGGGGTAAGCATGTAGGGAGGACCGTAGGCAAATCCGCGGTCTATGTATCCTGAGATGTGATGCCGAGCCGATTGTGGCGAAGTGGGTGATCCTATGCTGCCGAGAAAAGCCTCTAGTGAGTGTCGTGGCGGCCCGTACCCCAAACCGACTCAGGTGGTCAGGTAGAGAATACCAAGGCGATCGGGTGAACTGTGGTTAAGGAACTCGGCAAATTGCCCCCGTAACTTCGGGAGAAGGGGGGCCTCCGCTGGTGATCAGACTTGCTTTGTGAGCTGGTGGGGGTCGCAGAGGCCAGGGGGAAGCGACTGTTTACTAAAAACACAGGTCCGTGCGAAGTCGTAAGACGATGTATACGGACTGACGCCTGCCCGGTGCTGGAACGTTAAGGGGACCGGTTAGCGGGACGTAAGTCCTGCGAGGCTGAGAACTTAAGCGCCAGTAAACGGCGGTGGTAACTATAACCATCCTAAGGTAGCGAAATTCCTTGTCGGGTAAGTTCCGACCTGCACGAATGGCGTAACGACTTCCCCGCTGTCTCAACCGCAGACCCGGCGAAATTGCACTACGAGTAAAGATGCTCGTTACGCGCAGCAGGACGGAAAGACCCCGGGACCTTCACTACAGCTTGACATTGGCGTTTGGAACGTCTTGTGTAGGATAGGTGGGAGACGGTGAAGCTGTCACGCTAGTGGCGGTGGAGTCATTGGTGAAATACCACTCTGGTCGTTTTGAACGTCTAACTTCGGTCCGTGATCCGGATCAGGGACAGTGTCTGGTGGGTAGTTTAACTGGGGCGGTTGCCTCCTAAAGAGTAACGGAGGCGCCCAAAGGTTCCCTCAGCCTGGTTGGTAATCAGGTGTCGAGTGTAAGTGCACAAGGGAGCTTGACTGTGAGACCGACGGGTCGAGCAGGAGCGAAAGCTGGGACTAGTGATCCGGCGGTGGCATGTGGAAGCGCCGTCGCTCAACGGCTAAAAGGTACCCCGGGGATAACAGGCTGATCTTCCCCAAGAGTCCATATCGACGGGATGGTTTGGCACCTCGATGTCGGCTCGTCGCATCCTGGGGCTGGAGTAGGTCCCAAGGGTTGGGCTGTTCGCCCATTAAAGCGGTACGCGAGCTGGGTTTAGAACGTCGCGAGACAGTTCGGTCCCTATCCGCTGCGCGCGCAGGAGACTTGAAAGGAGCTGTCCCTAGTACGAGAGGACCGGGACGGACGAACCTCTGGTGTGCCAGTTGTTCCGCCAGGAGCATGGCTGGTTGGCTACGTTCGGAAGGGATAACCGCTGAAAGCATCTAAGCGGGAAGCTCGCCTTGAGATGAGGTCTCCCACCACGAAAGTGGGTAAGGCCCCCGGGAGACGACCGGGTTGATAGGCCGGAGGTGGAAGCATGGTAACGTGTGGAGCTGACCGGTACTAATAGGCCGAGGACTTGACCACAAAGCAACAGTGCTTCTTGATGGTCGGTGTGGTTGCTGCTTGCAGTTCTGTATCCTTCGCCGGGTCCGGAACAGCGCGTGACCGCTTGGATAGTTGAGAAGATTGTGTTGCCCGCGTCCACTATGTGATTCTGAAACAGCAAACACCGCCGCCCGTGGCAGCATTAGCGGGCGAAGACGTGTGGTTGATTGTTTAATAGGGTTACGGCGGTTATGGCGAAGGGGAAACACCCGGTTACATTCCGAACCCGGAAGTTAAGCTCTTCAGCGCCGATGGTACTGCACCGGGGACGGTGTGGGAGAGTAGGTCACCGCCGGACAATCATTATAGGAAAGGGCCACCCCATGTTGGGGGTGGCCCTTTTCTGCGTTCACCCACCAGCATGACCTGGAAGCACCTGCGTTACTCGGAAGGGGGTCCTGCCACACGGCGGGGCCCCCTTTTTTGTGTTTCTTCGTGTCCGGGGGAGGGGGTTGCACCCGCGGGGCGCGGACCCTTTTTTCGTGTTCCTTCGTGCCAGGGAGAGGGGCCGGCACCGCGGGGCGCGGACCCCCTTTCGTTTGGCGAGGCTGTCAGTCGAGGGCCCACCGGTGGGGTCAGTAGTCTTAGGAGGTGGAATATAGAGCGGTTGAGCAGGCAATCATGGAACGCGGTGTCGAGTGGAACTTCGAGCCAGGTCTCGACAGAATCGCCGCGCTCATGGATCTTCTCGGCTCCCCGCAGCACTCCTACCCCGTCGTGCACATAGCCGGCACGAACGGCAAGTCGAGTACGACCCGGATGATCGAGACGCTCCTGCGCGAGCGTAACCTGCGCGTCGGCCGGTTCACGAGCCCGCATCTCGTATCCATGCGAGAACGTATTTCCGTGGACGGCCTCCCGCTCAGCGAGGAGCGCTTCGCCGAGGTCTACGAGGACATAGCGCCGTACCTGGAGATGATCGACGCTCAGGGCCGCCGGCTTTCCTTCTTTGAGACCCTTACCGCGATGGCCTTCGCCGCCTTCGCCGATGCCCCCGTGGATGTCGCGGTCATCGAGACGGGTATGGGCGGCAGTTTCGACGCGACCAACGTGGCGGACGGCACCGTGGCTGTGATCACACCCATCTCCCTCGACCATGTCAATTACCTCGGCCCCGACGTCGAGACGATCGCGGGGGAGAAGGCGGGCATCATCAAGCCCGGAGCCATAGCCGTGATCGCGCAGCAGGAGCTTCCCGCCGCCCAGGTGCTGATGCGGAGGGCGACCGAGATGGGCGCCACCGTGGCGCGCGAAGGGCTGGAGTTCGGTGTGATCAGCCGTGAGCTCGCCATCGGCGGACAGTTGCTCCACCTCAAGGGACTCAAGGGCACCTACGAAGAGATCGTGCTTCCCCTGTACGGCGCGCACCAGGCCGGAAACGCGGCCTGTGCGCTGGCCGCCGTCGAGGCGCTGACCGGCGGAGACGACCCGCTGGACTCCGAGCTGGTGCGGCAGGCGTTCCTGCAGATGCGCTCGCCGGGAAGGCTTGAGGTCGTTCGGCGGGGTCCCACGGTGCTCGTGGACGCAGCGCACAACCCTGCGGGGATGCGGGCCACCCTGGACGCTGTCCAGGAGTCGTTCGACTTCGCCAAGCTCATCGGCGTGGTGGCCGTGTCCGAGGACAAGGATGTCGAAGGCATGCTTGATCTGCTGGAGCCGCTGATGGATGAGATCGTGGTGACCCGCAACTCCTCGCCCAGGTCAATGGATGTGGACGATCTCGCCGCGCTGGCCGAGGATATCTTCGGGATGGACCGGGTCCACCAGGTCGAGCGGATGGACGGCGCGATCGACCGGGCGATCGGGCTGGTGGACTCCCTGGGAGAGTTCAGCGGGGCCGGGGTGCTGATCACCGGATCGGTGGTCACCGCCGGTGACGCGCGGCTCCTGCTCAGAGCGGACGAGGCACAGTGAGCGACGAGGAACAGTGAGCGAGGGACGGTGAGCAGGGTGATGACGGAGGGGCGAGAAATGATCACTGTTACTCCGGGTATGCGACGGCTCTGCGCCAGCGTGCTCGGGATGGAGGCGATCGTCCTCGGGCTGTTCACGCCGACGGCGATCAATGTGCAGGGGGTCGAGCCGGTCGTCGCGGTGACCGTCGGCATCGGTCTGGCGGTCCTGTGCGTGCTGGTCACAGGCATGCTGAAGCGGCCGTTCGCCTACATCGCGGGAAGCGTGATCCAGGTGCTGGCCATCGCCGCGGGCTTCCTGGTTCCGACGATGTTCGTCCTCGGGGCGATCTTCGCGGCACTGTGGATCACTGCGATATTCGTCGCTCGCCGTGTCGAGGGCGTGACTTCTCGCTAAAGTCGGCCAACATGGCCGTCCCTCCCGTTCAGCCGACCCGGGCGGTGGCAACCGGGCCCACGGGCCTGGTGCGCACCCTCCGTGTCTCCCTGATGCTCGACGTCGTCCTCGGGCTGCTCGTCGCGGTGGCGCTTCCCCTGGCGATCCTTGCCATTCCCAACACCATCTCGGTGGTTGCCGCTCTACTCCCGCCTGACGTCTCGCAGATCGAGATGATCCGGGCACACGGGATGGCGCTGCCCGCGATGGTTCTGACCGTTCCCCTGGCGGCGATGGCTCTGCGCAGGGTGAGAGCGGCCCCGATCCTGGTCGCCGGACTCGCCCTGCTCGCCTTCGCCGACGCCGCCGGAGGGTACGCAGCCTCCACGACCGTGGTGGGGGTCCTCAGGGTCCTGCATGGGATAGGTGCCGGTCTGCTGGTATCCGCGACCCTGGTGGCCGTCTGGGAGCGTTCCAGGCTCCTCCGTGCGGTGTGGGCGGGTGTGCTCGCGGCGAGCCTGCTAACTGCGCAGGCGCTCGCCCTGTGGCCCCTCGACGAGGTCGACTCCTGGAAGGTCACGCTCCAGCCGTATCCGATACTGACGGGCGTCGCGCTCGTGCTGGCCGCTCTCTACCTCGTGCTGTGGCGTAGGAGCGGCGAAGGCGTCGTGATCGGTTCCGGGCGGACCGCCTCCAGTCGCGGGCGCCTGTTGACGGAGGCCCTGCCCGCAGTGGGCATCGCCGCCCTCGCCGTGGGAAGCACTTTTGACTGGTCGCCCGGCTTGGTGGTCCTCGCGGCGTCGCTGTCCATTCTCGCGTTGCTCGGACTGGCGTCCGTCGGTGCCGTGGACGGTGTCGCCGGCCGGGCGCCGGCTTACACGATGCTCGCGGTGGGCGTCGTCATCCTGCCCACCGCCGCCCAGGTCACCTACATCGAGCTCGGCGGGCTGGGCGGTCCCGGCCTGTCCGGTCTGTGGCCGGCCTTCACGATCGCCGGGGTCGCGGGTCTCCTCGCCGCCGTCCTGGCGAACCGGCTGGGCGACGGCGCCATGCCCGTGGTCACCGCGGGCGGCCTGGTGGTCGTCGTGGCCGGGCTGTGCGCCGTCCGACTGCTCCTCCCGGCCTCCGGCGGGCTCATGTTGATCCTCCCGTTCGTCCTGCTCGCGGTCGGAGCCTCGGTGGCGCTGACGGGCGCGCTGCGTCCGGCGGGCGGGGGCGCCGCGCTCTTCGCGCTGTCGCTGTTCTTCCCCGCGGTGCTCGGAGGCTTCCTGCTGGGCAGCGGAATTCAGGTCGCCCGTCTGAAGGAGGCGACGACCCCGCAGGCTCTGGTCGACGGCTTCGTGGGGGCTCTGCACCTGTGGGCCCTGGTCGGCGGTGGCCTGGTGGTCGCGGTGATCGCGCTCGGCGCGGCGCTGGTCCGCCTGTCTTCGGCGGCCACCGCGGATACGACGGCCGCCTCGGTTGCGGCGGGCGCGGCCCGGGAGGGCAGCCCCTCGTGGTCCGAAGCCGGGCCGGAGCGGGAATGGAGGCCCGAACCGGGACCAAGGCCGGGACCAAGGCCGGGACCGGAGAAGACCACCGCGCCGCCCGTGGTGGTGCCACCGCCCGCGCCGTCCCCCGAGGACGATCCGGGAAACGGCCCGGTCCACCCCTGACGCCCGACCTGTCCTTGATGTCCGGCCTGCCCGTGACGCTCGGCCTGTCCGTGACGCCCGGTCCGTCCGTGACCTCGCCGACCACGGAGAATTGAGCCGAGGACGGTAAACTTCGCGCGTTTACCGCAGCCTGCGAGTCAACCCTGTTCAAAGGAGAACTTCAGTGTCCGAGCGCACTCTTGTCCTGATCAAGCCCGACGGTGTGGCGCGTGGCCTCATCGGCGACGTGATCGCCCGTGTCGAGCGCAAGGGCCTGAAGGTCGTGGCGCTGGAGCTGCGCACCCTGGACGTCGACACGGCCAAGGTGCACTACGCCGAGCACTCGGAGCGGCCGTTCTTCGGCGAGCTGGTGGAGTTCATCACCTCCGGCCCGCTGGTCGCGCTGGTGCTCGAGGGCCCCCGCGCCGTCGAGGCCTTCCGTGCCCTCGCGGGCCTGACCGACCCGGTCAAGTCCGCTCCCGGCACCATCCGCGGCGACCACGCCCTGGAGATCGGCGAGAACGTGGTTCACGGTTCCGACTCGCCCGAGTCCGCCGCCCGCGAGATCAAGATCTTCTTCCCGGACCGCTTCTGAGCATCCGGATTTTTTCACGCACTGGGCCCCGCCGTCCTTCGGGACGGCGGGGCCCAGTGCGTTTGACGTGACCCAAGATTTCCCAGGGGTTGGGCAGCTCATTGTGCTCATAGGTAGGTACGTCACGTTACGATTCGAGTGCGTTCCGTAGTTTTCGCCGACGACCTGACGGAAGGAGGGCCGCCTTCCTCATGGGTAGCAAACTCGCTTTCCTGGGCCGCGACATGGCGGTCGATCTCGGCACCGCCAACACGCTCGTCTACGTGCGGGGCCGCGGAATCGTGCTCAACGAGCCGTCCGTCGTCGCGATCAACACCACGACAGGGAAGATCGTGGCCGTTGGTATCGAGGCCAAGCGGATGATCGGCCGTACTCCCGGCAACATCGTGGCCATCCGGCCGCTCAAAGACGGCGTCATCGCCGATTTCGACATCACCGAGCGCATGCTCCGCTACTTCATCCAGCGTGTGCACAAGCGCCGCCACTTCGCCAAGCCCCGCATCATCATCGCCGTACCGAGCGGGATCACGGGCGTCGAGCAGCGCGCGGTCAAGGAAGCCGGCTACCAGGCGGGTGCGCGCCGGGTCTACATCGTCGAGGAGCCCATGGCCGCCGCCATCGGCGCCGGGCTCCCCGTGCACGAGCCCACCGGCAACATGGTGGTCGACATCGGCGGCGGCACCACGGAGGTCGCCATCATCTCGATGGGCGGCGTGGTCACCAGCCAGTCGATCAGGGTCGGCGGTGACGAGCTCGACCAGGCGATCATCGCCTTCGCCAAGAAGGAACACTCGCTCATGCTCGGCGAGCGGACCGCCGAGGAGATCAAGATGGCGATCGGGTCCGCCTGCCTGCTCCCGGAGGAGAGTCACGCCGAGATCCGGGGCCGCGACCTGGTCAGCGGCCTGCCCAAGACGATCGTCGTGTCGGCCGCCGAGGTCCGCAAGTCCATCGAGGAGCCTCTGAACGCGATAGTGGACGCGGTCAAGACCACGCTCGACAGGTGCCCGCCCGAGCTCTCGGGAGACCTGATGGACCGCGGGATCGCGCTCACCGGGGGTGGCGCGCTCCTGCGGGGCATGGACGAGCGGCTCATGGAAGAGACCGGCATGCCGATTCATCTGGTGGACAACCCGCTTGACTCCGTCGCGCTCGGCACGGGCAAATGCGTCGAGGACTTCGAGGCCTTGCAGCAGGTCTTGGTCCCGGAGCCGCGGCACTGATGAAGGATACGCGCCGGGCACGGATGAGCTTGGGACTGCTGCTGGCCGCGGCGCTCGTGCTCATGACAGTGGATCATCGGACGGGGGAGAACTCTCCTCTCGGCCCTCTCAGGGGGGTCGGCGCGGCGCTGTTCGGCGCGGCCGAGGGCGCGGGCTCCGGTGTCGTCCGGCCGATCGGTCAGTTCTTCGAGACGATGACGGGCGCGCCCGAGGCACAGCGCCGCATCGAGGCGCTGCGCGCGGAGAACAAGCGGCTCAAGCATGACCTGGCGGCGCAGAGCCTGGACAGGAAACGCTCCGCGGAGCTGCGCAGCCTGCTCGGGGTCGCCGGAACCGGCGGATACAAGATCGTGCCCGCTCAGGTGATCGCCCGGCGCGGCACGCCCGGGTTCGAGGAGGCCGTCGAGCTTGACGTGGGCACCGCCGACGGGGTGCGGCCGGAGATGACCGTGCTGAACGGCGACGGCCTGGTGGGCCGGGTGGTCCAGGCGGCCTCGTCCACCTCGACCGTGGTCCTGCTCAGCGACCCAGGCTCGGCGGCCGGTGCCCGGCTGGAGGGCAGCAACGAGATCGGTGTGGTGAACGGTGTGGGGGAGAGCGGACGTCTGGTCCGTTTCCGGCTGCTCGACTCGACCGCGCGGATCACTCGGGGCCACCGGATCGTGAGCTTCGGCTCCCAGCGGGGTGTCCCGTATGTGGCGGGCGTGCCGATCGGGGTGGTGGAGCGGGTGGAGGCGACACCGGGGGAGTTGACCCGGGTCGCCTACGCGCGGCCGTACGCCGACCTCACGGCGCTGGATGTGGTCGGTGTGGTGGTGCAGGCACCGGTCAGAAGCCCGCGTGACGCGGTGCGCCCCCCTGAGCCCAAAGCGCGAGAGGGGCTCTGAGAGATGGGTCGTAATGCGATCTTCGTGGGCCTGCTCCTGCTGACCATGGTCGTCCAGGTGACGGTCGTGAACCGGTTGCGGCTGCCCGGGGAGGCCTCGCCCGATCTGGTACTGCTCGCCGTGGCCGGATACGCCCTGGTCCGCGGGGCCGGGGCCGGGGCCGTCATGGGGTTCTCCGCGGGGCTGATCAGCGATGTGCTGCCGCCTTCCGCGCATCTGCTGGGTCAGAACGCGCTGGTGCTGTGCCTGATCGGGTTCATGGCCGGACGGGCGATGGAGAGCCGCCCGAACGCCGGGCCGTTCGTGGCGCTGGCCTGCGCGGTCGCCGGGCCGCTGATCGCCGTGGCGGTCGGCGCCATGCTCGGTGACATAAGGGTTGAGGTGTCCACGCTCATGGCGACGATGCCCCAGGCGATGCTCTACAACCTGCTGGCCGCGCCCCCGGTGGTGTGGGCGGCGGCCAGGATCGTCAGAGGACCCGTGGCGCGGCCCCCGCGGTCGGCGGGTCATCTCGCGCGGAGCCGTATATGAGCGAGCGATCCGGGTCATCTCGCGCGGAGTCGCGTATGAGTGAGCGAGCCGAGGAGCGCGGCGCTCTCCGGTCGTGCTCCTGCGAGCCACGTGGAGGGGAGCGGGCATGAGCAGGACGCGGGGGCGGCTGGTCGTGCTGCAGGTGCTGGTGGTGTCGATGCTGGCTCTGCTCTCCGTGCGGCTCTGGCAGGTGCAGGTGGTGCGCGGCGCGGAGTTCGTGACCGCCGCGACCGAGACGCGCACCCGCGACGTGGTCGTCCCCGCGGTGCGCGGGCAGATCCTCGACTCGGCCGGACGGCCGCTGGTCCGCAACCGGACCAGGCTGGTGGTCTCGGTGGACCGGACGCGCCTGAACCGGATGGAGGGCAACGGCCAGGCCGTGCTCCAGCGGCTGGCGACCGTGCTGAACCGTCGCCCCGCCGACCTGCGCGAGCGGATCAGGGCGTGCGGCCCCGGAGTCACCCGGCCGTGCTGGCCCGGCTCGCCGTATCAGCCGATCCCCATCGACGACCATGTCACCACCCGCGAGGCCCTGCAGATCCTGGAACGTCAGGAGGAGTTTCCCGGGGTCACCGCCGAGGTGCAGGCGGTGCGGGAGTATCCGGGCAGCAGCGCGGCCGCGCAGGCGCTCGGCTACCTGCAGCCGATCACCCAGGAGGAGCTGGAGAAGCGCGAGGGGCTCAGGGCGGTCACCTCCGGAGTGGACCTGATGGGCAGGGACGGTCTGGAGTCGGTCTACGACGGGCCGCTGCGGGGTGTGCCGGGAATGCGGCGCGTGCAGGTCGACCGGCTCGGCAAGGTGATCGGGGTCGAGCGGCAGGTGGCGCCGCGGTCCGGAGACACGCTCATCACCAGCATCGACTCCAAGGTGCAGGCCATCACGGAGAAGGCGCTGGCGGAGGCGATGAAGTCCGCACCTCGCGCGGACGGGGCCGCGGCGGTGGTGCTGGACGTGAGGAGCGGCCGGGTCATCGCCCTGGCCAGCGCGCCGACCTACGACCCGAAGATCTGGACGGGGGGCATCTCCGAGCGCGAGTACCAGCGCCTGCTGTCCGACAAGTCGGGCAAGCCGCTGGTGTCACGGGCCATCAAGGGGCAGTTCGCGCCCGGCTCGACGTTCAAGGTGTCGTCGGTGTCCGCGATGCTCAACGACGGCTATCCGATGAACGGCAAATACGACTGTCCGGGCTCATACATGGTGGGCAGCCGCCCGTTCAACAACTTCCGGGGCATCGGGCTGGGCACGCTCGACCTGCACACGGCGCTGGTGAAGTCCTGCGACACGATCTTCTACAAGGCGGCCTATGAGCAGTGGCTGCGAGACGGCGGGCTGAACCCGAAGGGAAAGACCAAGGAGCCGATGGCGAACATGGCGCGGGCCTTCGGGTTCGGCCGTCCGACGGGCATCGACCTGCCGGGCGAGTCGGCGGGACGCATCCCCGACCGGGCATGGAAGAAGGAGCTCTGGTCGGAGACCAAGGACAACAACTGCAGGCGGTCCAAGTCCGGGTATCCGGAGGTGGCGAAGACCGATCCCGCCAGGGCCTCCTTCCTGAAGCAACTGGCGTACGAGAACTGCCTGGAGGGCTTCCAGCTGCGGCCGGGTGACGCGGCCAACTTCTCCATCGGGCAGGGCGACGTCCTGGTGACGCCGTTGCAGCTCGCGGCGGCCTATGCCGCGCTGACCGGGGACGGCAAGCTGCGCAGCCCCCGCGTGGGCTGGGCGCTGGTGCGTCCGGACGGCACCAAGGTCAAGGAGATCAAGGTGCCGGTGGTGGGCAAGCTGCCTCTCTCCTCCAAGGAGAGGGCCTACATCAAGGGGGCGCTGAGCGAGGTCGCCTCGGACGGCACCGCGGCCGGCGCCTTCTCGGGTTTCCCCATGGACAGGGTGAAGGTCGGCGGCAAGACCGGCACCGCCGAGGTCTATGGCAAGGCGGACACCTCCTGGTTCGCCTCGTTCGCGCCGACGGACAAGCCGCGGTTCGTGGTCGTGGCCATGGTGTCCCAGGGAGGGATGGGCGGCGAGACCGCCGCCCCCGCCGTACGGAAGATCTACGAGGGCATCTACGGCTTCGCGCCCGCGGGAAAGTCGATCTCCGCGGCGCTGCCCGGCGGGCGACCGGCGACCGAGCTTCCGGTGATCAAACGGGATGGGACAGTGTCGCGGTGAGCGGCGCGATGAGCCGGGTGCGGGCCTCCGGGACGGCGTCGTGAGCTCCGTGAAGGCCGCGCCGAGCCGGTCCTTCACGGGAAGGACGATGGCGGGATTCTCCGCGGTGGGCCGGATGGACGGGGTGCTGCTGGTCGCGGTCGTCGCACTGGCGGTGATCGGCACGATGCTGGTCTGGTCGTCGACCAGGACCTGGGCGCCCGGCGCCACCGGGCTGGTCAAGAAACACATCCTCAACCTGGTCATCGGGGCCGTGCTGGCCGGCGCGACGACGATGGTGGACTACCGGGCGCTGCGGAGCTATGCGCCGCTGGTGTACGTCGTGAGCCTGGTTGGGCTGTTCCTGGTGATCACACCGCTCGGTTCCACCGTGAACGGGGCGCACTCGTGGATCATGCTGGGCGGCGGTTTCGCCTTCCAGCCGTCGGAGTTCGCCAAGTTCGGCCTGGTGATGATGCTCGCCATGCTGCTGGCCAAGCCCGCCCCGGATACCGACAGGCCACGCGGCATGGACGTCTGGATCGCGCTGGTGATAGCCGCCTTCACCATGGGCCTGGTGATGTTCCAGCCCGACTTCGGCACCACCATGGTCCTCGGGGTGATCACGGCCGGTGCGATCGTCATCGCCGGGATCCGCAAGCGCTGGATCGGCGGTCTCACCCTCTCCGTGCTCGGGGCGGCGGCGGCCGTGTGGTTCCTCGACGTGCTGGAGCCGTACCAGATCGCGCGGTTCACCGCCTTTCTCAACCCGGCCAGCGACCCACGCGGCGTCGGCTACAACAGCACCCAGTCGCTGATCGCCATCGGGTCGGGAGAGCTGTTCGGCAAGGGGCTGTTCCACGGCGGCCAGACCACCGGCCGGTTCGTGCCCGAGCAGCACACCGACTTCATCTTCACGGTGGCCGGGGAGGAGTTCGGCTTCCTCGGCTCGGTCACCGTGGTGGCGCTGCTCGGTGTGATCCTGATGCGGGGGGTGCGGATCGCTCAGGGGTGCGACGACCGGTTCGGTACGCTCGTGGCCGGCGGGATCGTCTGCTGGCTGGCCTTCCAGTCCTTCATCAACATCGGGATGACGGTCGGGATCATGCCGATTACCGGTCTGCCCCTGCCGTTCGTCTCCTATGGAGGCACCGCGACCTTCGCCAATATGATTGCGATTGGGCTACTTCAGGCCATTCACATACGTCAACATCAGTTCTAGGTGCTGACATTGCCGACATGAGAGTCATCCGCATGTTCGCGGACCTCGATTCTCACTGGCAGCGCGTTCGTCAAGCGAACATTCTGGGAACGAAAACGGAACTCGCGATGACGGAGGAGCCGTGATATCGGAGCTTGCCGAACGGCAACGGGCACTCGAACTGCTACGAGCCGCGTTCCCCGATTACCGGATCGTGTTCAGTAAGGGCCGCTGGGCCGCGGTGTCGGCGGGCAGCCCGCCGGCGGTCTGGTTCGCCGAGACCCCGAGCAGCCTGTGCGGACAGCTCTTCCAGGCCCAGCTTCGCAACGGTGGGACGGTCGTGCCCATCGGAGGTGGTGGTCCATGAGGAGGCGTTCTCCCGGATCGGCGGCCGGTTCTCAGCTGCATCGGATGCCGATCAGAGCACTAGCGTGATGGCGACCCCTTCTCGGAACGTCTGGGAGAGCCCATGACCCAGAGCTCGCGTGGCGGAGACCGTGCCGCGCTGGCCTGCGCGACGATCATCCGTAATCGCACGCTGGCAGCCATATCCGGCCCGCCGTCCGCGGCCGTCATCCAGCAGATGACGGACGAGATCCATGCCTGCTGCCCGCAGCAGACCAGGTTCAAGTGCCGCAGGCTCGCGCACGGGTGGACCGTGGAGGAGAGCATCGATCACTTCCACGCCATGTGCGACAGGGAGCACGTCAAGCGGCGCGGACTGACCGAACGCTCCTGGCGGGAGTGGGAGGCGGGGGCGCGGCCCGACCGTGACTACACGGACCTGCTGTGCAGGCTCTTCGAGACCGGACCGGTCCAGCTCGGCTTCGCCAGCGACTACACCCCCGAAGAGCTGCGCTCGGTGCCGTCCGCGCCCCCCGTCCTGGATCTGATCACGGTGGCGGCCGACGAGGCCGGTGCGCACGCGGAGCAGGCGGAGGCGAGCGAGCTGGGCTCCGGTGCGCTGGAGCGGTTGCGCACCCAGGTGATCTGGATCGGCAAGCGCTACGTCTCAGAGGCCCCGCTGCCGCTTTTCGTGGAGATGCGCGAGCTGCAGGAGCGAACCCGCAGGGCACTGGAGAAGCACATCCACCCCGGTCAGGCCCGCGAGCTCTATTTCCTCACCGGCGCGCTGTGCGGGCTGATGGCCAACGTCAGCATGGACATGGACCGCCGCATCCCCGCCGACACCCTCGCGCGCGCCGCGTGGACCTACGGCAAGGTGTCGGGGCATGTGGCGCTGATGGGATGGGCGCGCGGCATGCAGTCCTCCGTGGCGCTGTGGGACCGGCGCCACAGCGACGCGGCCAGATACGCCGAGGACGGCCTGACCTGCATGCAGGCGGGTTCCGGGGCCGTCCGCCTGCACATGTTGCGGGCCCGCTCCTACGCGCTGCTGGGCCGTACGAGGGAGGCCTCGGAAGCACTCCTGCAGGCGGCTGACGTCCGCACGGCCGGAGCCGACGAGCTGCACGACGAGATCGCCGGTGAGTTCGCGTTCCGCCCGGCCAAGGAGCACTACTACGCGGCGGTCACCCACCTGCACCTCGGCGATTCGGCGGGGGCCATCGAGTCGGCGCGCCGGTCGCTGTCCCTCTACGCCTCCGGAGAGCCGGAGAACCGCTCCTACGGGTGCGAGTCCATGGCCAGCGCGCATCTGGCGATCGCCCACCTCATGGAGGGTGATCGTCAGGGGGCGGAGAGTGCCATGGCGCCGATTCTCGCGCTCCCTCCGGATCGGCGCATCGGCAGTCTGGGTACGACTCTCAGTACCGGCCGTTCGCTGCTCTCCGGCAGGCCGGGCGGAGAGCACATGGCCAGGCAGATCGAGAACTTCTGCTCCGTAGGCCTGCCACAGCAGGCCCGGCGCGCTATTTCAGACAGGAGCGGGCAATGACGATTGCCGCAGAGGAGTTGCTTCTCACTCCGGCGGGCGCGGCGCTCGCCCGCTCCTGCAAGGAGGCCGGGCTGGACACCACGGGTGTCACGCTGCTGCGCAACTTCGCCAACGCCGTCTACCACCTGGAGGCCGAGGGTGTGGTGGTACGGCTGGCGCAGGCGACCACGCCGGGCAAGCTGGATCGGCTGACGACCTCCGTCCGGGTCACGCGGTGGCTCGTCGAGCAGGGCTTTCCCACCATCAGGCCGCTGGACATGAAGCAGCCGGTCGTCGCGGAGGGGTTCCTGGCGACCTTCTGGCGCCACGAGGAGCACATCGGGCCGCTGCCCGACCCCGCGCAGCTGGGGCCGCTGCTGAGGCGTCTGCACGACCTGCCGCCGGTGCCGTTCGAGTTGCCGACCCACGACCCGTTCGGGGCGGTGCGCCGGGCGATCGACGCGAGTCTCTCGATCGACGACGATGACCGGCGCTGGCTGCTCGAACGCTGTGACACGCTGTCCGAGGCCTACTACGAGCGGACGGAGTTCGCCCTGCCGTACGGACTGATCCATGCGGACGCCCACCGCGGAAACATGATCCGCACTCGTGACGGCTTCCTGCTGTGCGACTGGGACGGGGTGTGCGCCGGACCGAGGGAGATCGATCTGATCCCGACGCTGCAGGGGATCAGGTTCGGCCTGACCGAGCGCCAGCGGTCCAATTTCAGCGAGGCATACGGTCACGACGCGACAAAATGGGAGGGCTACCCGGTGCTGCGCGACATGCGGGAGCTGCAGACTCTCACCGCCGTGCTGCGCAACGCCCACCGCGACCGCACGGCCCGCGACGAGTTGCGGTTCCGGCTCGCCTCCCTGCGGGCGGGTGACGACCGCCTGTGGCACCCGCTCTAGGCGGATAGGCTTGACGGCATGTCTGTCGAGTCGTTGTTTCCCCGCCTGGAAGCGCTTCTGCACAAAGTGCAGAAGCCCATCCAGTATGTCGGAGGTGAGCTCAACTCGACCGTCAAGGACTGGGACGAGACCACGGTCCGATGGGCGCTGATGTATCCGGACGCCTACGAGGTGGGCCTGCCCAACCAGGGCGTCCAGATTCTCTACGAGATCCTCAACGAGCTGCCGGAGACGCTGGCCGAGCGGACCTACTCGGTCTGGCCCGACCTCGAGGCGCTCATGCGGTCCGAGGGCGTCCCCCAGTTCACGGTCGACGCGCACCGTCCCGTCAGGGCGTTCGATGTTTTCGGGATCTCCTTCTCCACCGAGCTTGGCTATACCAACATGCTGACCGCGCTGGATCTGGCGGGCATCCCGCTGGAGGCGGCCGATCGGGGTGATGACGATCCGATCGTCCTCGCCGGCGGCCACGCGGCCTTCAACCCCGAGCCGGTCGCGGACTTCCTGGACGCCGCGGTGCTGGGCGACGGCGAGCAGATCGCCATCGCGATCACCGAGGTCATCCGCGAGTGGAAGGCCGAGGGCTCGCCCGGCGGGCGCGACGAGTTGCTGATGCGGCTGGCCGAGTCCGGTGGGGTCTACGTGCCCAAGTTCTACGACGTCGACTACCACGCCGACGGCCGGATCCAGCGCGTGGCCCCGAACCGTTCGGGCGTGCCGTGGCGGGTCCACAAGCACACGGTCATGGATCTGGACGAGTGGCCCTATCCGAAGAAGCCACTGGTCCCGCTGGCCGAGACCGTGCACGAGCGGTTCAGCGTGGAGATCTTCCGCGGCTGCACCCGCGGCTGCCGGTTCTGCCAGGCCGGGATGATCACACGTCCGGTCCGTGAGCGCTCGATCACCACGATCGGCGACATGGTCGAGGCGGGCGTCAAGGCCTCCGGGTTCAACGAGGTCGGCCTGCTGTCGCTCTCGTCGGCGGACCACTCCGAGATCGGAGAGGTCGCCAAGGGGCTGGCCGACCGCTACGAGGGCACCGACACCTCGCTCTCGCTGCCCTCGACCCGGGTCGACGCCTTCAACATCGACCTGGCCAACGAGTTCTCCCGCAACGGCCGCCGATCGGGCCTGACGTTCGCCCCGGAGGGCGGCTCCGAGCGGATGCGCAAGGTGATCAACAAGATGGTCACCGAGGAAGATCTGATCCGGACCGTCACCACGGCGTACACGCAGGGTTGGCGGCAGGTAAAGCTCTACTTCATGTGCGGCCTGCCCACGGAGGAGGACGCCGACGTCCTCGGCATCGCCGATCTGGCCAAGAAGGTCATCAAGGCGGGTCGCGAGGCCACCGGGTCGCGTGACGTCCGCTGCACGGTCTCCATCGGCGGGTTCGTGCCGAAACCGCACACTCCGTTCCAGTGGGCGGGTCAGGCGGACCACGAGACCGTGGACCGCAGGCTCATGGCGTTGAAGGACGCCCTGCGCAATGACAAGCAGTACGGCCGGGCCATCGGCCTGCGCTATCACGACGGCAAGCCCTCGATCGTGGAGGGCCTGCTCTCCCGGGGCGACCGCAGGGTCGGCAAGGTCATCCGCGCGGTGTGGGAGGGCGGCGGCCGTTTCGACGGCTGGAGCGAGCACTTCTCCTACCAGCGGTGGATGGACGGCGCGGCCGAGGCCGGCATCGACGTCGACTGGTACACCACGCGCGAGCGCGAGGAGAACGAGGTCCTGCCCTGGGACCACCTGGACGCCGGTCTCGACCGCGAATGGCTCTGGCAGGACTGGCAGGACGCCGTCAACGACGTCGAGGTCGAGGACTGCCGCTGGACCCCGTGCTACGACTGCGGCGTCTGTCCCACGATGGGGACGGAGATCCAGATCGGGCCCACGGGGAAGAAGCTGCTGCCACTGACGGTTGTGTGAGATAGGCGGTGCGTGAGCACCGCCTATCCTGAAATGACGATCACGACTTGGGAAGGACGACACCACCCTGAAACCCGCTCCCGACGGGCCTCCGCCCGCGCCCACGGTGCAGCGCCTGAGTGTGCGCTACGCCAAGCGGGGCCGCCTGCGCTTCACCAGTCACCGTGACATCTCCCGAGCCGTGGAACGCGCGGTCCGGCGAGCCGACGTCCCGGTGGCATTCAGCGCGGGCTTCTCGCCCCATCCGAAGATCTCCTACGTGGGTGCGGTCGCCCCCACCGGAGTCGCCAGCGAGGCCGAATACCTCGAGATCAGTGTGACGCGAATATGTGACCCGGACCTGCTCCGTGCCGCTCTGGACACATCGCTTCCCCCCGGTCTCGACGTGCTCGCCGTCATCGAGGCCGGCGCCGGAAGTCTGGCCGACCAGCTGGAGTGCTCGGCATGGGAACTGCGGTTACCGGGAGCCGATCTCGCCCTTGCCAGGGCGGCGGTCGAGCGGTTCGGCGCCACCGAGCGAATCGAGGTGGAGCGCCTGACCAAGAAGGGGCTGCGCCGCTTCGATACCCGTGAGGCGGTGCTGAGTCTTGAGGTATTTGAGGGAACTGAGGCAACAGCAGGTCAGGCGTCCAGCCAGCCATGTGTCATACTTCGCATGGTTGTACGGCACGCAACTCCTGCCGTTCGACCCGACGACGTACTAACTGGATTGCGTCTTGTGGCTGACTTCGCGCCGCCGGTGCCCCCCGAGGTAACCAGGCTGGCGCAGGGCCCGCTGGACGTACGCACCGGTGAGCCCGCCGATCCGTTCGACCTGGACCGCGACATTACGCGCGGCGGCGAAGCGGAACCGGTGGGCAGGCACGTTGGCGGCGACATATAGGACTTGGCGCCGGGCCCAGGCCTGGCGGACAGTGAGAAGACGAGAGCTCCCGCGCGGCGCGGAGACGTGCCCGGGAGCTGACGGGAGAGCGCCCGCATGCTCGATAACGAGCCCAATGTCGGGGTCAATGGCCCTGATGGGGACAGAACGGAAGTAGCACAGCCGACGACTCGTCGGAGGGCCGCAAGCCGGCCCGCCGGACCTCCGCCGGAGGATCCGGACCCCGCCCCTCCGGTGGTGGCGACCGCCGCACCGGAGGCCGCCCCTGGCGAGGCGGTGACCGCCGCGCCCGAGCCCGAAGTGGTTCAGGAGGCGGCTCCCAAGCGCGCCACCAGGCGCAAGGCGGCCACGACAGAGGCCGCAGGCACCACCACGGGTGCCACCACCCGGCGCAGCCGTGCGAAGAAGACGGCTCCCGAGCCGGTCGCGGAGACGGTCGCCGAAACGACCGCGCCGGTCGTTGAGCGCGTGGCCGATCCCGAGCCGGTCGCCCAGGAGGCGCCCGCTCCGGCGAAGCGCACCCGTACCCGCAAGAAGGCCGTCCCGCAGGACGCTCCGGTCCAGGCGGACCGTGTCGCCGAGAGAGCCGAGGAGCCGGCCGACATGACCCCGGCCGAGGCCGAGGAGGTCGCGGCGGCGCTGCTGCTCGAGATGCCCGCCGACGAGCCTCTGGACGACGAGCCCGCCGGCGAGGACATCGTCGAAGAGCGGCCGGGGCTGTTCGTCGATCCTTTCGGCCTGTCCGCCCAGGATCGCTCGGGCGTGCCGTCGATGACCTTCCAGGCGCCGGCGGCGGTGTTCCAGCCGCTGTTCCAGGCACCTGACCAGCACCGTGCCGAGCAGGCGGTCGTCCGCCCCGCTCCGGTCCAGCAGCCCGTACCGCAGCCCGAGCCCCAGCCCGCCGCGGTGGAGGCCGAGACGGCCGACGACTCCGACGACGATGACGACTCCGACGACGACGCCGGCAGCCGCCGTCGTCGCCGCCGCAGGGGCGGCCGTGGCCGGGGCAAGGCACGTGATCTCGACGACACCGAGGACACCGACTCCGAGCAGTCCGAGGACGAGACGGCCGAGGCCGAGCAGGACGACGACACGGAGAGCGGCAGCTCGCGCCGGCGTCGCCGGCGGCGTCGCAGGGGCTCGGACGAGGCGGGCGACGTTCCGGACGACCCGCCGAACACGGTGGTGCGGATCCGCGCCCCCCGTGCCGGGCGCAGCACCTCGATGGACGAGGTGCAGAGCGTTCGCGGCTCGACCCGCCTGGAGGCGAAGAAGCAGCGCCGCCGTGAGGGGCGCGAGCTCGGCCGGAGGCGTCCGCCGATCATCACCGAGTCGGAGTTCCTGGCCCGCAGGGAGTCCGTCGAGCGCATGATGGTGGTGCGCAGGACCGGTGGCCGGACCCAGATCGCGGTGCTGGAGGACGGCGTCCTCGTCGAGCACTACGTCAACCGCGAGGCGAGCCAGTCCTACGTGGGCAACGTCTATCTCGGCAAGGTGCAGAACGTCCTGCCGAGCATGGAGGCCGCGTTCGTCGACATCGGCAAGGGCCGCAACGCGGTGCTGTACGCCGGTGAGGTGAACTTCGACACCGCCGGGCTGGAGGGTCAGCCCAAGCGGATCGAGGTGGCGCTGAAGTCGGGCCAGTCGGTGCTGGTGCAGGTCACCAAGGACCCGATGGGCCACAAGGGCGCGCGTCTCACCTCGCAGATCAGTCTGCCGGGCCGCTACCTGGTCTACGTGCCCGACGGTTCGATGACCGGGATCAGCCGCAAGCTTCCCGACAAGGAGCGCACGCGGCTCAAGAGCATCCTCAAGAAGGTCATGCCGGAGAACGCCGGGGTCATCGTCCGCACGGCCGCCGAGGGCGCGTCGGAGGACGAGCTCGACCGCGACGTGGCCAGGCTGTCGGCCCAGTGGGAGAACATCCAGCGCAAGGCCAAGCCGGCCAGCGCGCCGGAGCTGCTCTCCTCCGAGCCGGACCTGACCGTCCGGGTGGTCCGGGACGTCTTCAACGAGGATTTCGCCTCGCTCGTGGTCGCGGGTGAGGATGTGTGGGAGACGGTCGACGAATACGTCCGCTACGTCGCCCCGCATCTGGCCGACCGGCTCTCGAAGTGGGAGGAGAGCGGCGACGTCTTCGCCGCCTACCGGATCGACGAGCAGATCGCCAAGGCGATGGAGCGCAAGGTCTGGCTGCCCAGCGGAGGCTCGCTGGTGATCGACCGGACCGAGGCGATGACCGTGGTCGACGTCAACACCGGCAAGTTCACCGGTCAGGGCGGAAACCTCGAGGAGACCGTCACCCGCAACAACCTGGAGGCGGCCGAGGAGATCGTCCGCCAGCTCAGGCTGCGCGACATCGGCGGCATCATCGTCATCGACTTCATCGACATGGTCCTGGAGAACAACAGGGACCTGGTGCTGCGGCGTCTGCTGGAGTGCCTGGCCCGGGACCGGACCAAGCACCAGGTCGCCGAGGTCACCTCCCTCGGCCTGGTCCAGATGACCCGTAAGAGGGTCGGACAGGGCCTCCTGGAGGCGTTCTCCACCGTCTGCGAGTGCTGCAACGGCCGCGGGCTGCACGTCTCGTCCGAGCCGGTCGAGGCCAAGCCCGAGCCGCGAGGCACCCAGGGCAAGATGGCCGTGGAGAAGGCGGTCTCGGAGAAACTCGGCAAGGACAGCGGAACCGCTGTCGCGGCCGGAGACCAGGCTGGTCGTGATACCGTGACCGATGCGCTTGATGACGTCCCGGTTGAGGACGCGCAGGCCATACAGGCTTCTGGCCGGGGGCGGAGACGCTCCCGCAAGGCCAAGTCGGCCGATTAGGCCGGCACCTCCGACGTTCCGCCCGGTTCGACCAGGACGCCGTTAATCCGGTACCCTGGTGAACCGGTGCGCTTATGGCGCGCCCTGTTCGCGCGCCTACCCGGTTCGTCAATTCAGTGACCATAGCCGGATGCGGGGCGCAGCATCCAGCGAGCAAGCAGTCAGAAGAAGGGTTCCGCGGTGTACGCGATCGTTCGTTGCGGCGGCAGGCAGCAGAAGGTCTCCGTCGGTGACGTCCTCGAAGTGGACAAGGTCGCCGGCGAGGTCGGTTCCAGGATTTCGCTGCCGACGGTGCTCGTCGTCAACGATGGCGACGTGACCACCGAGGCGGGCAAGTTCACCGTTGCCGCCGAGATTCTCGGTGAGACCAAGGGTCCGAAGATCCGGATTCTGAAGTACAAGAACAAGACCGGTTATAAGAAGCGCCAGGGTCACCGCCAGCGATACACGCAGGTGAAGATCACCGGCATCGACCAGGCCTGAGTTTCGGGAGTTTTGCGAGATGGCACATAAGAAGGGCGCGTCGTCCACTCGGAACGGCCGTGACTCAAATTCCCAGCGGCTTGGCGTGAAGCGCTTCGGCGGCCAGCTGGTCAACGCCGGCGAGATCATCGTCCGCCAGCGTGGCACCCACTTCCACCCGGGCGACAACGTCGGCCGCGGTGGCGATGACACGCTGTTCGCACTGGCCGCAGGCCACGTGCTTTTCGGTCTCAAGCGCGGACGCCGCGCGGTGAGCATCGTTCCGGTCGCGGAGTAGATCCGCACCGACAGATGTTGATGGCAGGGGTGGATCGCTTCCGCGGTCCACCCCTGTTCATGTTTTAAACGGGAATTCCCGCAGATGGGGGTAGGAGAGCAGACATGCCGGACTTTGTGGACCAAGTGGTCCTGCACATCAAGGCCGGTGACGGAGGGAATGGCTGCGCCTCTGTCCACCGGGAGAAGTTCAAGCCCCTGGGTGGACCGGACGGTGGCAACGGTGGTCGCGGCGGCGACGTGATCCTGGAGGTCGACGCGAACACCGCCACGCTCCTGGAGTATCACCGCCGCCCGCATCGCAAGGCCGACAACGGCAAGCAGGGACACGGTTCCAACCGTGACGGCGCCAACGGCGGCGACATCATCATCCCGGTGCCCGACGGCACCGTGGTCAAGAACGCCGACACCGGCGAGGTCCTGATCGACCTGGTCGGCGCGGGCACCCGTTACGTGATCGCCGAGGGCGGCCACGGCGGGCTCGGCAACGCCGCCCTGGCCTCCACCAAGCGCAAGGCCCCCGGCTTCGCGCTGCTCGGCGAGCCGGGCGACGAGGTCGACGTCCTGCTGGAGATGAAGAGCGTCGCGGACGTGGCGCTGGTCGGCTTCCCCAGCGCCGGCAAGTCCTCGCTGATCGCCGCGCTCTCCGCGGCTCGGCCGAAGATCGCCGACTACCCGTTCACCACGCTGGTGCCCAACCTCGGCGTGGTCACCGCGGGCGAGACGATCTTCATCGTCGCGGACGTGCCGGGGCTGATCCCCGGAGCCTCCGAGGGCAAGGGCCTGGGGCACGAGTTCCTGCGCCACGTCGAGCGCTGCAACACGCTCGTGCACGTGATCGACTGCGCCACCATGGAGCCGGGCCGCGACCCGATCAGCGACTACGAGGCGATCGAGGCCGAGCTCAAGGCGTACGGCAAGCTGGAGGACCGGCCGCGGATGGTCGTGCTCAACAAGTCCGACGTGCCCGACGCCCGTGACCTGACCGACATCGTCAGGCCGATGCTGGAGGAGCGGGGCCTGCGGGTACTCTCGGTCTCCGCCGCCACGCACGACGGTCTGAAGGACCTCACCTACGCAATGGGCGAGATGGTCGCCGCCGCCAGGGCCGCCGCGCCCGTGGTCGAGGCGACCCGCCTGGTCATCAGGCCCAAGCAGCTCGGTGACACGGGCTTCAACGTGCGCATGGTCGACGAGAAGACCTTCCAGATCACCGGGGCGAAGCCGGAGCGGTGGATCCGCCAGACCGACTTCACCAACGACGAGGCCGTGGGCTATCTGGCAGACCGGCTGGAGCGGCTCGGCGTCGAGCAGGAGCTCACCAAGGCGGGGGCGAAGGCCGGCGCCGAGGTGATCATCGGTTCCATGGAGACGGGCTACATCTTCGACTGGCAGCCGACCCTCAACGCGGAAGCCGTGCATCAGGGCCCGCGAGGTTCGGACAACCGGCTCATCTGACCGGTCGGCCGGACAACCGATTCGGGTGATCGGCCGACACGACCGGTCCGGACGGCCGGCGCGGACGGCCGTCCGGTACAACCGATTCGGGTGATCGTCTGGTAAGACCGGTCCGGGCGACCGGCCCGGACGGTCGGCTCCCTCCTGTGATCTCCTGCGAAAGGTGCGTGTTGTGGAGTCTGTGCGCGATGTGATTCGTACGGCTTCGCGCCTCGTCGTGAAGGTGGGCTCGTCTTCGCTCACGACCACGCAGGGGATGATCGACGTCGACCGGGTGGACGCCCTGGTCGACGTGCTCGCCACCCGGCGAAAGACCGGCACGCAGGTCGTGCTGGTCTCCTCCGGCGCGATCGCGGCCGGTCTCGGCCCGCTGGGCCTGTCCGCCCGGCCGCGTGACCTCGCCACCCAGCAGGCAGCGGCCTCGGTCGGCCAGGGCGTGCTGGTGGCCTGCTACACCTCCTCCTTCGCCCGGTACGGCCTGCGTGTCGGCCAGGTGCTGCTGACCGCCGACGACATGATGCGCCGCTCGCACCACGCCAACGCCCAGCGCACGCTGGCCCGGCTGCTGGAGCTCGGCATCGTCCCGGTGGTCAACGAGAACGACACCGTCGCCACCGACGAGATCCGCTTCGGGGACAACGACCGGCTCGCCGCGCTGGTCGCCCACCTGACCCGGGCCGACGCGCTGGTGCTCCTGTCCGACGTGGACGCCCTCTACGACGGAGATCCTCGCCGTCCCGGCGCCCGCAGGCTCGCGGACGTGCGCGGCCCCGAGGACCTCGTCGGGGTCGAGCTGGGCAAAGGCGGCGCGGTGGGCACCGGGGGGATGGTCACCAAGGTGCAGGCCGCCAAGATCGCGACCGGAGCGGGTGTGCCGGTGGTCCTGACCGCCGCCGCGCGTGCCGCCGAGGCCCTGGCGGGCACGGACGTCGGCACCTTCTTCCACCCCGACGGCCGCCACCCGGGCACCCGCCTGCTCTGGCTGGCCCACGCCACCACGGGCCGCGGCCGGCTCCACCTGGATCCCGGTGCCGTCGAGGCCGTGGTGGGCCGCCGTAAGTCGCTGCTGCCCGCCGGGGTCACCGCGGTCGAGGGTGACTTCGCGGCGGGGGACCCGGTCGACCTGTGCGGGCCGCTCGGCCGGGTGGTCGCCCGCGGCCTGGTCAACTTCGACGCGGGGGAGATCCCGGAGCTGCTCGGTCGTTCCACCCGGGAGCTGGCCGCCAGCCTGGGTCCGGAATATGAACGTGAGCTGATCCACCGTGACGACATCGTCATACTGGAGTCTCACAACTAGTTCTTTTGGAGCGCGAGATGTCCGAGGATTTCCTGAAGGTAGCCCTGGCGGCTAAAGAGGCCGCCGCCGAGCTGGCCCCGCTGCCGCGGGCGCCGAAGGACGCCGCGCTCCGTGCGATCGCCGACGCGCTCGTGGCCAGGTCCGGCGAGATCGTCACGGCCAACGCGCTCGACGTGGAGAAGGCCCGGGAGAACGGGATCTCCGAATACATGGTCGACCGGCTCCGGCTCGACGAAGCCCGCATCGGGGCCATCGCGGAGGCGGTCCGTCAGGTCGCGGACCTGCCCGACCCCGTCGGTGAGGTGATCCGGGGCAACACGCTCCCCAACGGGCTGGAGCTGCGCCAGCTCCGGGTCCCGCTCGGCGTGATCGGCATCATCTACGAGGGCCGCCCCAACGTGACCGTGGACGCCGCGGCGCTCTGCCTCAAGAGCGGCAACGCCACCCTGCTGCGCGGTTCGTCCAGCGCCTACGAGTCGAACACGGTCCTCGTCGCCATCATGCAGGACGCGCTGGCGGGCACCGAGGTCCCCGCGGGAGCCGTGCAGCTGGTTCCCGGCCTGACCCGCGACTCGGTGAAGGAGCTCATGCGGGCTCGCGGCCTGGTGGACGTGCTGATCCCGCGCGGCGGCGCCTCCCTGATCAACTCGGTGGTCGAGGAGTCCACGGTCCCGGTGATCGAGACCGGCGTGGGCAACTGCCACGTCTACGTCGACGCCGACGCGGATCAGGACCTCGCGATCGAGATTCTGATCAACTCCAAGGTTCAGCGGCCCTCGGTGTGCAACTCCGCGGAGACGTTCCTGGTGCACGCCGCCGTCGCCGACGACTTCGTGCCGCGCGCGCTCGCCGCGCTGGCGGCGGAGGGGGTGACGGTGCACGGTGACGCCCGTGTCGCCGCCTACGGCGCCGTGGTGCCCGCCGGTGAGGAGGACTTCCGCGTCGAATATCTCTCGCTGGACATCGCCGCCGCCGTGGTCGACTCGCTGGAGGACGCGGTCGCGCACATCAGGAAGTACGGTTCGGGCCACACCGACGCGATCGTCACGCGCTCGGTCAGCGCCTCCCGCAGGTTCGTCGCGCTGGTCGACTCCGCGGCCGTGGCGGTCAACGCCTCGACCAGGTTCACCGACGGCGGCGAGTTCGGCTTCGGCGCGGAGATCGGCATCTCCACCCAGAAGTTGCACGCGCGTGGTCCCATGGGCCTGCCCGAGCTGACCTCGACCAAGTGGGTCTACACCGGTGAGGGTCACCTGCGCACCGACGCGGGTACGGTCATCGCCTCGGGTGAGGCCGGCTCCAGGTAGGACATTCCGGCACGGGCCATCGGGGCGTCGAGCCGTCGGTCACGCCTGCCGTTCGCCGTCGGCCGGCCGAGCCGTGGCTGGAGAGCATCTTCCGGTGAGTACGGCGTGCCGACGGAAAATCGTCGCACTTGCCCGCTATGGTGTGGTCTCCTACGGCTGAAGAGCAGGGAAGCGAGCGAGAGCGAGCAACCCGGGAGGCGCAGCGGTCCTGGACCCATGTGGCCGACGCAGGAGGTCACATGGGTCGTCTGGGGCGCGTCGGCCCTTACACGTTGCTGGACCGCCTCGGCCGAGGCGGCATGGGCGAGGTATACCTGGCCTCAAGCAGGCGTGGTGAGAACGTCGCACTCAAGATGCTCCACGAGGTCGTCGACGCCGACTCGGAGGCCCGCATCCGGTTGGAGCGGGAGGTTCGCGCCCTCCGCCGGGTCGAGAGTCCCTATGTCGCCCGCGTCGTCGACGCCGACCTCGAGGGTGACCGGCCCTATCTGGTCATGGAGCACATCGAGGGAGACACCCTCCTGGAGCGCGTACGGCGCGACGGCCCGCTGGAGGGGGCCGGGCTGCTCACCCTGGCCCAGGGACTGGCCACAGCACTGTCGATCATTCACGCGGCCGGGGTCGTCCATCGCGACCTCAAGCCCGCCAACGTGCTGGTCAACGCGGAGGACGAGCCCGTCCTGATCGACTTCGGCATCGCCCACGTCCTGGACGCCACGCGGCTCACCCTGACCGGCACCTTTCTCGGCACCCCCAGCTACGCCGCTCCCGAGGTGTTCGCGGACGAGCTCGTGGGCGAGCCCGCCGACGTGCACGCCTGGGCGGCCACCGTGGCCTTCGCCGCGACGGGACGCCCCACGTTCGGCGGGGGCACGGTCGAGGCGCAGATGTACGCCATCCTCAACGGACTCGCCGACCTTGAGGGCATTCCCGCGGCCTTGCTGCCCCTGATCCGCGCTGCCCTCCACCGCGAGGCGGTCAAACGCCCTACGGCGGCTCTCCTCGCCGGCCGCATAGGCCGTCTCGCCCGTGCGGCCCCATCCGAGCCGGCGTCCTTCAAAGCGGTCAGGCCGGCTGCCGAGAAGGCCGACTCGAGCGCGGCGAAGAAGCCGGAGTCCCGATCCAAGCCGGGAGCCAAGGCCGAGGATCCCGCACGGGGCGGGCGCTCCGCGACCAAAACCGCCAAGACCGCCAAGCTGACGGAGCCCGCTCGTGGGCCGCGAGCGGCCACCGGAACGGATGAAGCCGCCGGGTCCGCCCGGGGAGCGCGTCCGGCGACCGGCGACGGCACGTCCCGTGGCGGACGACAGGTTCCCGCGGCCGGTGAGTCCTCGCGTTCCGGGCGATCGGGTTCCGCGACGGGCGAGTCCCCGCGTCCTGGGCGGCAGGGTTCCGCGGCGGGTGATCCATCTCGTGGCGGACGGTCCGGGGGCGCGTCGGGTGAGCCCTCCCGGCCTCGGGCGGCTTCCACGAGGACGGGGAGCAGAGCCGCAGGGAGGACGTCCAAAGGCGGGCAGGCCGACGGTGCGCAGGCGGTGGAGCTCGCGGCGGAGGGCAGGGCGGGGCCGTTGCCCGCGGGGAACGCGGCACTACTCCTATTGGCGGTGCTGGCCGTTCCCTGCGTGGTGGCCACGGTGATCTGGCCGCTGGCCACCTTCGCCGTCACCGGGTTGTTCGTCGTGCTGGCCCGCACGGTCTGGGCCGGGCACTGGCTGGTCAGGAAGCGCAAATCAGCCAGGGTCCGGGGCATGTTGCGCGTGGTGAACTTCCCCTTCACCTTCATAGGAGCGCTGCTGACCGCACTCGCCTGGCCGGGACTGCCCGCGGCGGGGCTCGCCGGCGCCACGCTGTGGCTGATCCTCGGCGGGTCGCTGCCGCCGGACTGGTGGCTGCGACCCGCTCCGGTCGCCGTCGCGGGCATCGTGTTCGGCGTCGTCTGCGGCGGGCTCATCGGCAGGGAGATCGAGCGGATCGGTTCTGAGATCCCCGAACTCCGCAAGGAGGGGCTGCGCGCGCTTGCCGTACTGGGTGGATTCGTCGCCCTGTGCTCCGCGGCCGTGCGCGCGATCGCCCTGCTGGTCTAGCTTCGAGGAAGTTCCTTTCCGCGCGTCGGCCAGAGGTCGCCGGCGTCTCTGAGCGGGCCCTTACCGAGCTGCGGGGATTGTCCGTGAGGAGGCATTGATCCCGGTGACTTCGGCGTGAGGTTCGCGTCGAAACCGTGGTAATCACTGGGCGTCCTGCCGGCGAATTCGGGCACTGGATTACCGAACGGCAGGTCAGCCGCCATGGGTTGAGGTTTCCGGGAGACGTTCGGACAATGGGTCGGCGCCGTCACGCACTGCGGCCGAGAACCGATATTTCCGTGTCATATATGACTTATGCGAGAAAGGGCCTGGGAGGCTGTCTCCCAGGCCCTTTGGTAAATTCTCGTTTAATTCCCATCGCGGCGGGAGAAGCGGTTGAAGATGCGCTCTCCGGCGTTGACGGCGCCCTCGGCCACGTCACGCAGGACGCCGATGAAGGGATCCTGGGACTGTGACCAGGATTCGCGGTAGGAGCGGGCGGCGGCCCTGACCTCCTCGGAGATCTTGGCGTCGGCGTCGTCGGTGCGGAGGGGGTAGTTGCCGGCGAGGATCGCCTCGTAGTCGCCGCTGCGGCGCCACTTGTCGAGCTCGGCGACCCGGGAGACCGCGAACGGGTGGGTGGTGCCGAGCAGGTTGAGGACCTTGAGGAAGCCGTCGCGGACGTCGCCCGCGGTGTCGTACTCGCGCGCCTGGTCGAGGAAGGCCTCGATGTTCATCTCGTGCAGGCGCGAGCCGCCGGCGAGCTTCATCAGCGAGCGCAGGGCCGCGTCGGGGTCCTGACCGCAGAGCAGGCCGCCGCGGTCGGCGGAGAGCTCGGACTTGCGGTGCCACTCCTCCAGTCCCGCCACGATCGCGCGCAGGCCGATGTAGCCGAGCGGGATCCAGGCCACGCGGGTGGCAAGGCGGGTGAGAATGTCCAGCATGGTGCGGTAGACGGCGTGGCCGGACAGGATGTGGGCGGTCTCGTGTCCGATGACGAAGCGCTGCTCCTCCTCGTCCATCAGGTCGAGCAGACCGGTGGTGACGACGATGAACGGGTCGTCGAAGCCGATCGCCTTCGCCTGCACCATCGGGTTCTGCTCGACGTAGACCTCGGGGATGCGGTGGAGGTCGAGCGTGTAGGCGGCGTCGCGGCCCATGTCGTGCAGGAGGCGGAACTGGGTATCGCTGGTGCGCACAGCGGAGGCAAGATAGATCAGGCGCAGTCGGCGCTCGCTGATCAGGCCGGACATCTGCTTGAGCACCGTGTCGAACCCGCTGAGCGTGCGCAGGGCGACCAGCGCGGACCGATCGGCGGGATGTTCGTAGGCGCGCGAGCTGATGCCGGGAAGCTGCACGCGGTTGCGATCCGGGGTGGTGGTCATGTCCGGCATGCTACGTCGGGCCCGCCTGCCATGCGCGGGGGGTGATTAAAAGCTGTGTGCGGCTTGAGCGTATGGTCCATTTCATGATGAACGCGCCTACCGATCAAGGACGGCGGCGTCTGGGCGTTATGGGCGGAACCTTCGACCCGATCCACCACGGTCACCTGGTGGCGGCCAGTGAGGTCGCGCACCATTTCGACCTCGACGAGGTGGTTTTCGTGCCGACCGGACGCCCATGGCAAAAGGCCGACAAAACGGTCTCTGCGCCTGAGGATCGCTACCTGATGACGGTCATCGCGACCGCGTCCAACCCGCGCTTCTCGGTGAGCCGGGTTGATATCGACCGTCCCGGCCCGACCTTCACCATCGACACCCTGCGGGAGATCTCCAGCGACTGGGGGCCGGACGTCGACCTGTTCTTCATCACCGGCGCCGACGCCCTCGCTCAGATCCTGAGCTGGCGTGACGTCGACGAACTCTTCACCACCGCGCACTTCGTCGGTGCCACCAGGCCCGGCCACCTCCTGCAGGACCCCGGCCTGCCGGAGGGCAAGGTCAGTCTTGTGGAGATCCCGGCGCTGTCCATCTCGTCCTCGGAATGCCGGGAAAGAGTGGCTTCGGGCCAACCCATCTGGTACCTCGTGCCCGACGGCATCGTCCAGTACATCAACAAGCGCGGTCTCTACCAGAAAAAGGGCGACTGACCAGCACATACGTCGTTCACCCCCTGCTCCGGCCGCAACCGTTCCTCGCGTGTCCGCTCCGAGGCGCCGTCCCGGGAGGGGCGAGTGGTGGGCGGCAGGCTCCGAAGATCGGTCCGCCAATCGCGGGCCCCGGAGACAGTGGCCGAAGAGGTCACGCGACCATGAAAAACCACCGAGATCAACGAAAAACGGTGGAATCCGGAAACGTGCTCTGACCAGCCATAGCGCGCGTACGCCCTGATTGAGGCGTTATCATTCGCACTACATCAACAAACGTGGTCTGTACCGCGAGGTGCGCCCCTGATCGGCCGTCAATTCGTTTGCGGCACGGAATCGGGTGGCGCACGATGGGCGTTGTCCCGAGGACGGCTCTTCAAGAAGCACAGAATCGGGCACCCTGATAGGTGACAGCGCCGACTAGCAGGAGGACTGACCCACACCGTGACCGCAACCGAAAGATCCGTTCAGCTCGTCAGGCTCGCCGCCGAGGCGGCGGCCGACAAACTGGCCGATGACATCCTCGCCTATGACGTGAGCGACCAGCTCGTCATCACCGACGCGTTCGTGCTCTGCTCCGCCACCAACGACCGTCAGATCCACGCCATCGTCGACGAGATCGAGGACCGCCTGCGGATCGAGGCCGATGCCAAGCCGGTCCGCCGCGAGGGAGAGCGCGAAGGGCGCTGGGTCCTCCTGGACTACATCGACATCGTCGTGCACGTCCAGCACGAGGAGGACCGCACCTTCTACGCGCTTGAGCGCCTGTGGAAGGACTGCCCCTCCATCGCCCTGCCCGACAGCGTCACCCAGGTCGCCGCCCAGCGCGCCCGCGAGGCGGTAACCGAGGTAACTGAGTGAGTCGTCGTGTCGTCTGCCTGAGGCATGGCCAGACGCTGTGGAACGTCGAACACCGTTTCCAGGGCCACTCCGACATCCCGCTGGACGAGACAGGCGTCGCGCAGGCGGCCCGCGCGGCCTCGCTGCTCGCCGCACTCCGTCCCAGCATGATCGTCTCCTCCGACCTCCAGCGGGCCTTCGAGACCGCCGGGGCACTGGGCCGCATCACCGGCCTGGACGTCTCCGTGGACAAAGACCTGCGCGAGCGCGGTGGCGGTCAGTGGGAGGGCCTCACCCGCGATGAGATCTTCGCCGGCTGGCCTCGCGAGTTCGCCGCCTGGGAGGCGCCGGGCGGCGAGCAGGTCACCGACGTCGCCGAAAGGGTGTCGTCGTCGATCCGCCGCTGGGCGGCGGAGCTCGACTCCGACGGCCTGCTGGTGGTCGCCTCCCACGGGGCGGCGATCCGGCTCGGCATCGCCAGACTGATGAACCTGCCGCAGGAGCTCTGGCCCGCTCTCGGCGGTCTGGGAAACTGCTCCTGGTCGGTGCTGGAGGAAGCTCGTAAGGGCTGGCGCCTGCTTGAGCACAACGCCGGCACCCTGCCTGAACCGGTCCGGAGCGACGACAGCCCCGAGACCACGGAAGAGTGATCTCGAGGCACGGCTTGCGCCCGAAAATGGCGGGCGCGAGCCGTACCGTCGTCGATTAGGTGAACTCGCGGGTGTCCTTATATGCTTCCGGAGCGCCGCGACGAGAAGACTCGGAGCGGTGACCAGGGGCTATGGCGCAGCTGGTAGCGCGCCTCCATGGCATGGAGGAGGTCTGGGGTTCGAATCCCCATAGCTCCACTTGTGGCTGGGGTCTGCTGTTCGCAAGCGAGAGCTTGCTCGCGGCGGGCCCCTTCGTCGTTTACACGGGGGGACGACCCCCCGAGCCCCCCGGTGCGGGGGCTCTGCCCCCGCGGCCCCCGGTGTCTCGCTTCGCTCGCCGCTCGGGACCTGGCCTCGCTTCGCTTGGGCCCGATGTGTGGCCTCGCTTCGCTCGGGATCCGGGACGGGCCTCGCTTCGCTCGCCGCTCGGGACCTGGCCTCGCTTCGCTTGGGCCGACGCGGGGCCTCGCTTCGCTCGGGATCCGGGACATGGCCTCGCTTCGCTTGGGCCCGACGCGGGGTCTCGCTTCGCTCGGGTCTGGGGTGGTGCCTTGCTTCGCTCACTGTCTGGGACGGGCCTCGCTTCGCTTGGGCCCGACGCAGGGCCGGGACATGGCCTCGTTGCTCGGATCCGGGATGCGGCCTCGTTTAGCTCGGGGGTGTTCCCCATTGTGAAACTCGGGGGCGTTTCCGTTGTGAAATACGTCGTGGAAGGCGCAGACGGGGTCCTCAGCGGGTCGCCTTTTTACGAGACCAGCGGTTGCCGACCAGTCGCCGGGTCGCGCGCGGCGTGGGGTCGCGCTGGTCGGTGCGGAACCAGAGCTGCACCCTGGCGCCTCCGAGGGAGGACGCGTCGATCCTCATCGCGCCGCCGGAGGACTCGGCGAGCTGGCGGGCGATGTCCAGGCCGAGTCCGGTGGACCCCGAGCCGCTGGCCCCCCGCCGCAGTGCCGTCTCGGGGTCGGAGATCCCGGGGCCCGCGTCGGCGATCAGCATGCCGACGGTGCCGGAGCCCTGATGCAGGGTCACCGTGAACGCCGTCCCCTCCGGGGTGTGCCGGAAGACGTTGCCGAGCAGGGCGTCGACCACCGCGTTGAGCTCGCCGGCCGCGACCGGGACCCGGATGGGCGTGGACGCGCCGATCAGCTCCCACGGGCGCTGCTGGTCCTCCGCCAGGGCGGACCAGAAGGTCAACCGCTCGCGCAGCACCTGGGCGGCGTCGCAGTAGACGAACTTCGGCGCTCGGGAGGGACGCCGGGCCGCGGCGATGATCTCGTCCACCTCCGACTCCAACCGGCTCAGGGACCTGCGGCTCTGCTCGGCCTCGGGCCCCAGGTGGTCCAGGCTCAGCCTGAGCGCGGTCAGAGGTGTGCGCAGGCGGTGCGACAGGTCGGCGGCCATCTCCCGCTCCGCGGCCAGCAACTGGACCACCCGGTCGGCCATGGTGTTGAACGCCTCCCCTGCGGCGACCAGTTCGGGTGGGCCCTCGGGCTCGATGCGGACGCTGAGGTCCCCGGCGCCCAGGGCGCTCGCCGCCCGGCCGAGGCGCCGGGCCGAGCGCACCACCCGCACCCCCAGCCGGTCGCCGACCAGCACCGAGCCCACGACCAGCACCGTCGCGACCCCGGTCAGCACCGCCCACGACGTGGCGACGCCCCGGCTGAGGTCGCTCGAGGGCACGAAGATCTCGATGACCACGGTCCGGTCTCCGTCCAGGGCGACCGGGCGCAGCAGGAGGTAGCCGGTGCTCGTCTCCGAGGTGATGGCCCGGGTCAGCCGGGAGACCGCCGCCACGGTCTCCGCGTCGGCCCTGACCCTGCCCACCGAGCCGCCGCCGGGCAGGTGGACCGCGATCCGGTCCCGTGCTCCCGTGCTGAGCACCGCGTGGGTCAGCCGGGCCGGGTCCACGGTGATGGCCAGCACCGGGACCAGCGCGGAGGCCTGCCGTTCGGCCTCGGCCATGGCCCGGCCGTGAGCGATCTCCCTGACGATGAGCCCGAGGGGGATCAGGAAGGCCAGGGCGACCATCGACGTCGCGGCGACGGCGAGCAGGGCCAGGGTCCGTCTCATGACGGGGTGACCAACATGACGCCGACGCCGCGCACGGTGTGCAGGTAGCGGGGCGCGGACGCGCTCTCGCCGAGCTTGCGCCGCAGCCACGACAGGTGGACGTCGATCGTCTGGTCGTCGCCGTAGGACTGCTGCCACACCTCGGTGAGCAGTTCCTTGCGGGAGATGACCCGGTCGGCGCGGGCGGCGAGGTAGGCGAGCAGGTCGAACTCGCGCCGGGTCAGGGTGAGCGGCGCACCGTCCACGGCGGCCTCACGCCGGTTCAGGTCCACCTCGAGCTTGCCGATGCACAGCACCGGCGGCGGGGTCGTGCTCCGGGCCCGGCGCAGTACGGCGTCCAGCCGGGCGTTCAGATGATCGCCGGAGAACGGTTTGACCAGGTAGTCGTCCGCTCCGGCCTGGAGCAGGCGGACGATCTCCGCTTCGTTGTCCCTGGCGGTGGCCACGATGACCGGGACGCTGGAGATGCTGCGGACCATCTTCAGCACCTCGGCCCCGTCCAGGTCGGGCAGACCGAGATCGAGGATCACCGCATCGGGAGGATCCTGAGTGATCTCCCGTAACGCATCGAGAGCACGCCCCGCGCTGCGCACGGCGTGTTGGCGCCTGCTCAGCTCCTGAATGATCGCGGAGCGTACATACTCGTCGTCTTCCACCACGAGAACCGTCGCCATGCGACGTAACCGTAGTGAACATTGAGACATATTGAGACACAGAGGTAATAATTCACCGCATGCGCCAAACGCTTGGTTTCATCGCGGTGTGGTGCGGAGCCACCGTCCTGGCGATCTCGGTCGCCTGGTTCGGCGTTCGTGACGTGCTGCGCAGTCAGGTCTTCGACGACGTGAAGATCGAACCGATCAGCGCGGCGCTCACCGGGGTCAGGAACGCGCCGCTTCCGCAGGGGGCGCCGACGGGACCGCTGGCCCTCGGCACGCCGAGCACGTCGGCCACCTCGTCGGACAGGCGGAGCCCGACCCCTCGTGCCACGCCGACCTCATCCGCCCGGAACACGGCCCAGCCGCAGCCGGTTCGCTCTCCGGCGAAGACCGCCCCGGCGCCGGTTCGCACGCGGAGCTCCAAGACCCCCGGCCCTGCCCGGACCCGGGCGACCTCCGTTCCCAGGGCGGTCGCGTCGCCTTCGGCGTCTTCGACCCCCCGCGCGACCCGGTCGTCCGCGGCGCCCAAACCGGAGAACCAGGCGGCGGCCTCGAACGAGAACGTGCGGGTCGTGAATGTGAAGGGCGGCTCGGTCTCGTTTGTCATAGAAGACGGAGCGTGCCGACTGATCACCGCCGCCCCCAACGCGGGCTACACGGCCCAGGTGTCGCAGAACGCCGGTTGGATCCGGGTGGATCTCGTCCAGGGGGCGCACGGCTCGTCGGTCTTCTGCATCGGCGGGGAGAACCGGACCGATCTCTGGGAGTACTAGCCCCGCATTCCGCACGTGGCCCCGATCGGCCCGGGACGATCACTCACGGCGTTGGATGAGATATAGCCGCTGACCTGCAACGATGCGGTGCCTGCGGAAAACGGGACCGGCGGGGTTCAGCGGGCTCCGCCGAGCTCGCGCAGCCGTACTCCGGCGTCGGTGATGTGCTCCTCGTTGAACACCGTGATGCCGTGCAGCTCGAGAAGGGCGGTGGTGACGCCGATGCCGGGCATGCGATGGCCACGGAAGGTTCCGTCGTAGACGGTCAGGCTGCCGCAGGAGGGGCTGCCCTCCTTCAGGATCGCCACCTTCACGTCGAAAGACCGGGCGACGGCGAGCGCCGATCGGGCCCCGGCCAGGAAAGCCTCGGTGACGTCGGCCCCTCCGGTCGTCAGCACCCGGGCCGTCCCCGCGAGCACGGCCGCGCCCCCGGCGCCGTCCTCGATCTCGGCGGCCGGGCGGGGGACGGGCAGCCCGCCCTCGACCTCCGGGCAGAACGGGATGAGACGCCCCTCCTGTCGCCAGGTGGCCAGCAGCGCGTCGCCGCTCGCCTTGGCGGCTCCGTCGTAACGGACCTTCCGCCCCATCAGGCAGGCGCTGACCAGGATCCTCTCCACGGGTTCAGACTACGTGCCGCGAGGATGAGGGCGAGGAGGGCGGGCAGTACCCTGCTGCTCATGTTCTCTGATCCACTGATGTCTCCATGATCGGCCCGCTCGCGACAGGCCTGATCGTGCTGTCGCTGGTGATCGCACTGGTCAGTCTCCTGACCAGCATGCGGAACAGGGCGATGGGCACCGTGCTCCTCGTCGGGCTCGGGGTGCTGGAGCTCGGCCTGCTCGTCCAGGCGGGGTTCGTGATCGCCGGGATGGTCCGGGGAGAGGGACCGGACGAGACCGCCACCCTCATCGGCTATGTCGCGGGCTCCCTGGTGATCCCGCCGGTGGCCGTGTTCTGGGGGGTCGGCGAGCGCTCGCGCTGGGGCCCGGCCGTGATCGCGGTGGCGGGTTTCGCGATCCCTGGAATGATCGGGCGCATGTTGCAGATCTGGCAGGGGGCGGTATGAGCGAGCCGGCGATCGGAGCGGGGCCGGGGCGTGCGCTGGTCGCGGTCTACGGGGTGTTCGCCCTCGCGGCCGGGTCCCGCGCGGCCGTCCAGATCGCGACGAAGTTCGGGGAGGCCCCGCTGGCCTACTCGCTGTCGGCGTTCGCCGCCGTCGTTTACATCGTTCTCACCGTGGCGCTGGTCAGGGGGAACCGGACGCTGGCGCTGGCCGCCTGCGGCGTCGAGCTGGCCGGGGTCCTCATCATCGGGACGCTGAGCATGGTGGACTCCGAGGCTTTTCCGCGCGCCACGGTCTGGTCCGGTTACGGCAGTGGTTATCTGTTCATTCCCCTGGTTCTGCCACTCCTTGGCCTTTACTGGCTTTTGCGCCGCAGGTAGTTAGGCCCGGATCTCCTCGGGCAGGCATGCTTCGCGAACCCGCGAAAAGGGAGGCATGACTGTGAGCACGATCGAAGAGTCCGTCGATGTGAATGTCCCGATCCGGACTGCATACAACCAATGGACCCAGTTTGAGAGCTTTCCTGAGTTCATGGAGGGCGTCGAGTCGATCAAGCAGTTGAGCGACACTCGTACGGCGTGGGTCGTCGAGATCGCGGGAGTCCGCCGCGACTTCGAAGCCGAGATCACCGAGCAGCACCCCGACGAGCGAGTGGCCTGGAAGTCGGTGGACGGGCCGCACCAGGCCGGCGTGGTGACGTTCCACCACCTCACTCCCGACTCCACCCGCGTCACGCTCCAGCTGGAGTACGACCCGGAGGGCTTCATCGAGACCGTCGGAGACTGGCTGCAGATCGTCCGCATGCGGATCCGCGGCGACCTGGAGCGCTTCAAGACCTTCATCGAGGCTCACGGCGGCGAGACCGGCGCATGGCGCGGAGAGGTGCCCGGCCCGCACGAGCGGGGCGAGGGCCCGGTCGATGAGGTACCGGGCGGAAGCCGGGGCCTGGACGAGCGTCCCGGCACCGGAGGCGGTTACGGTTTCGATGAGCCCGCGCCTCCGCGCACGGTGGGCCAGGAGTATCCGCCGGAGTCCGCGCTTCCCCCGCCCGGCAGCGGTCCGCTGCCGCCGGCCGGCAGGCGCCCGGGGGAGGAACTGCCTCCCACTCCGGGGCCGCGCCTCTGACACCCGCGTCCGGCGCCCCACGCCCTGACACCCGCGTCCGGCGCCTGCCCCTGAGGTCCGTGCGCTGGTCATCCGGGTGCCCGACGTCCTCGGCTGAAGTATGAGAGAACCGGGTCACGCCCTGTAAGGCAGGGGGCGGCCCGGTTTTCACGTTGTCAGGGGTTTGCAGTGATCAGGAACAAAGTGACGTTTCGGTCCTGTTAGGGTCAAGGTCGGCCAATCATCCTACGATTGGATGACCTATCGATGGAGGACTGAGCCCCGTATGAGCGTGCTAACCCATGAGACAAGGGGCCGCACCGGTGGATCCGCTGGATCTCTCGCCTGGTTGCTCGTACTGGGAATCGTCCTCGCCGCACTGAACCTGCGCACCGCGGTCACCAGCGTTGGACCGGTCCTCAACCACATCTCGTCCGGTCTCGGCATGTCCGGGGTCGGGGTCGGGCTGCTCACCACCCTCCCCGTGCTCATCTTCGCCACGGTCGGCGCGGTGACCCCGGCACTGTCCAGGAAGATCGGGGAGCACCGGCTGCTGCTGCTCGCCCTGGTCGTCCTCGGCGCCGGCCTGCTGATCCGCTCGATGGTGGCCTCGGCCGAGATCTTCCTGTACAGCAGTGCCCTGGCGCTGTCCGGCGGCGCGGTGGGCAACGTGCTCATCCCCAGCCTGATCAAGCGCCACTTCCCGGCTCGGACCGGGACCATGACCACCGTTTACACCACCGCCCTCGCGGTCGGCACGATGCTCGCGGCCGCCGCGACCGTGCCGATCGAGCGGGCCGCCGACGGCAACTGGCATGTTGCCCTCGGGGTGTGGGCGGCGCTGGCCGCTGTCGCCGCCATTCCGTGGCTTGCGCTGTCGCGCAGTGAGCCGGAGCGGGACAGCGCAAGCGGGGGACTGCTCGGTCCCCGGACACTTATCCGGAGCAAGCTGGCCTGGTCGGTCGCCGCGTACTTCGGCACGCAGAGCATGGTCGCCTACATCATGTTCGGCTTCCTGCCCAAGATTCTCATCGACGGTGGCTACACCACCGGGCAGGCCGGGCTGGTGCTGGGCGTCTTCACCGCGATCGGTATCCCGGTCTCGCTGGTCGTGCCCTGGATCTCGTCCAAGTTCTCCGACCAACTGCCCATGGTGGTCGCGTTCGTGGCCTTCTACACGGTCGGCTTCCTCGGGCTCTGGCTCGCGCCCGCCTCCCTGGCCTGGATCTTCGCGCTCCTGGTCGGCGTGGGGATGGGATCGTTCCCGCTCGCGCTGACCATGCTCGCCCTGCGCACCCGCACCCCCGAGGCGACGGCCGCGCTGTCCGCCTTCGGGCAGAGCACCGGATACCTCATCGCGGGTGCCGGGCCGCTGCTCATCGGCGTGCTGTACGAGTCGACCGGCAACTGGACGCTGCCGTTCCTGCTCCTGCTCGCCGTGATCGCCGTGCAGCTGGTGGCCGGATGGTACGCGGGTCGTTCCCGCTACCTGGAAGACGAACGGATCCTCGCGGGCTGACATCTCCCTTCACGCCGGTACGGCTTGCGCCCATTCGGGGGCGGCGCAAACCGTACCGGCGTGAAAGGGCTTCGCGGGTGGCACCGGAAGGTCACGGAAGGCCTCGCCGGATCCCGCTCGGCGTTCGGGGGAGTTCGGGGGAGAAAGCCGTTATCGGGGAAATCGGGAGTATTTTCTGCTGATCAGTCGGCTTATGATCGCGATTGAGTGGGCGATCATCGGCAGGGAGCGACTGTGACCGAAGAAACAGCACCTCAGGGCGTCGACCCGCATATCCCGAACGCGGCGCGAATGTACGACTACTACCTCGGCGGCAAAACCAACTTCGCCGCCGACCGCGTGGTCGGCGACATGGTGCTCAGCGTGGCGCCGGAGATGCACGAGGTCGCGCGGCAGGGACGTGAGCTCATCGCCCGCGTCGTGCGGCATCTGGTCGGCGAGATGGGAATCCGTCAGATCATCGATATCGGCTCCGGCCTGCCGACCCAGGAGAACGTGCACGAGATCGCTCACCGGTTCGCCCCGGACACCCGCGTGGTCTACGTCGACCACGACGAGGTCGTCTGCGCCCACGGTCGCGCGATCCTCGTCGAGCCGGAAAAAGTGATCATGATCCAGGGAGACCTGCGGACGCCCCGGGAGATCATCGATTCGCCCGAGGTCCGTGCGCTCATCGACTTCCGCGAGCCGGTCGCGGTGCTGATGATGTTCCTGCTCCACCTCGTCCCGGACGAGGACGGGCCTCAGGAGATCGTCGCCGCCTACAGGGCCGCTCTCCCGGCCGGCAGCTATCTGGCCATCTCGCACGCGGGCACCGATGCCCGCCCCGAAACCATGGCCCGCATTTCGGCGATCTACGAGCGGGCGAACTCGCCGTTCGTGCCCAGGGGCCGTGAGGCGATCGCCGGCTTCTTCGGCGACTTCGAGATGGTCGGCCCCGGCCTGGTCAACTTCTGGCCGCTCGTCGAACCGCCCGAGTCCGTGAGCCCGGAACTGGCGAGCATGGGATACAGCGGGGTCGGCAGGAAGCTCTGACCCCCGGCCGGCGCCGGATTCCTCGGGCGAAGACGCGTGGTCCGGCCGGTGGAGAGCTGTGCCGGCACCCCGGCCGGACGGGTCCGGTCATTTCCGATCCCGGACGCATCGCCCCCCGACAGAAGCGGCCGTATCTCCTGGACGACGTCTCCTGGACGACGCCTTCCGCGTCCGCCAGGGCGGCCGGGATCCGTTGGGCGAGTCACGGGGTCCTTCGAAACGTTCGATGATCATGGGATCGTAGAAATATCCCGACTCCCTTGGCGTGACATGCCCCACCGAAAAGTGATTTTCGGCCAGGATCTACCATTCGATTGCCAAGATCAGCAGCAAGCAGCAAAGGGGGGACCGTGACAGACGTCACCGTCGTCGAGCCGAGCACCGAGCAACAGGGCAGGCAGCTCTGGCTGACCCTGCTGGCGCTCTCCATGGCGGGGATGGTCGTCTCTGTCCAGCAGACCGTGGTGATCCCGCTGCTGCCCCGGCTCATGGCCACCTTCGGGGTGTCGGTCTCCGAGGTCACCTGGGTCTTCACCGCCTCGCTGCTCGCGGCCGCGGTGGCCACGCCGCTGCTGTCCCGCCTCGGTGACATGTACGGCAAGAAGCGAATGATCCTGTTCACCGTCGGGCTGCTCGTTCTGGGCTCGGTGGTCTGCGCCCTGTCCGGATCCCTCCCGGTACTGATCGCCGGACGAGCCCTCCAGGGAGCCTCGTCGGCACTGATCCCGCTGGCCATCGGCATGATCAGGGACAGCTTCCCTCGCACCCGGGTCATGATGGCCATCGGTGTGGTCAGCGCCACGATGGGCGTCGGCGGCAGCCTCGGCATGATCGTCACTGGTCTCATCGCCGACCTGACCCCCAGCCACCACCCCGTCTTCTGGATCACCGCCGCGATCGGCGTGATCGCGATGGCGCTCATCGCGGTGAGCACCCGCGAGAGCGGAAACCGCGCCGGTGGGCGCCCCGACTTCATCGGCGCCGTGCTGCTGTCGGCCTGGCTCATCTGCCTGATGCTGGGGCTCTCCAAGGGCAATGACTGGGGCTGGGGCTCCGGGCGTGTCCTGGGGCTCTTCGCGGCCGCGGCGGTGTGCTGCGCGGTGTGGGTGTTCAGCCAGCTGCGGCTCCGGGCGCCGATGGTACGGCTCCAGCTGCTCGTCGGCCGCTACTCCCTACAGGCGAACCTGGCGTCCATGCTGCTGGGCTTCGCGATGTTCGGCTCGTTCGCCCTGGTCTCCAGCTTCATCCAGACCCCGTCGTCCGCCGGATACGGCTTCGGTGGATCCGTCCTCGACGTCGGCCTCTACGCCCTGCCCAGCACGGTGACCATGCTGGGCGCGTCCTTCATGGCCGGCCGCCTGTCCACCCGCCTCGGCCCGGCCTACTCCCTCGCCCTCGGCGCGGCCCTGTGCGCGGGCGGGTTCGGCTGGTTCACCCTCTTCAACGACTCGGTTCTCCATCTCATCGGCTCCAACGCCCTGCAGGGACTGGGCTTCGGAGTCGGCTTCGCGGCGCTGGGGGCGCTGGCCGTACAGCATGTGCCGATGGATCAGAGCGGTATCGCCAGCGGCATCAACTCCCTGGTCCGCTCCATCGGCGGCAGCGTCTCCGGCGCGGCCACCGCGGCCCTTCTCACCTCGATCACCATCGCGGGAACCTCCATCCCCTCCCGCCGCGCCTACGTCCTGTCCTTCGCGATCATCACCGCGAGCGCCGTGGGCTCCGCCGTGGTCGCTCTTGTCTCCGGAATGATGGCGCGGGAGGTGCCCGGAGTCGGTTAAGATTTGATCTGCACCGCAAGGGGCTATGGCGCAGCTGGTAGCGCGCCTCCATGGCATGGAGGAGGTCTGGGGTTCGAATCCCCATAGCTCCACTTGTGGCTGGGGTCTGCTGTTCGCAAGCGAGAGCTTGCTCGCGGCGGGCCCCTTCGTCGTTTACACGGGGGGACGACCCCCCGGGCCCCCCGGTGCGGGGGCTCTGCCCCCGCGGCCCCCGGTGTCTCGCTTCGCTCGCCGCTCGGACGGGCCTCGCTTCGCTTAGGCCGACGTGTGGCCTCGCTTCGCTCGGGATCCGGGACATGGCCTCGCTTCGCTTAGGCTGACGCGGGGCCTCGACTTCACCCGGGATCCAGGACGTGGCCTCTCGCTTCGCTCGGGGCCGGGGCGTGCCTCGCTTCGCTTGGGCACAGGACGGGGCTTCGCTTCGCTCGCCGTTCAGGATGGGCCTCGCTTCGCTTGGGCCCGACGTGTGGTCTCGCTTCGCTCGGAGCATGGAACGGTGCGGTGCAACGGGGGGCCTCGCCTCGCTCGGTTCAGAGCGTGGTGGGGCAAGGGGTCTCTGGTCGGCCTCATGATTTGGCCGGAGACATCCGGTGTGCTTCTCGCACCTTGACGGTTTTTATGAGTCGTCGGCTCTGTGTTCCTGAACCCCGCTTGGTCTGGGGCGATTGCCCGTGAAGTTGGCGTTTTGGCCGACGATGATGCGGCATGCGCGGAAGACAGGGAGTTAATCGTCGGATGCGACGATCAGGGAGAGCGACCCCCCGTGCTGGTCGATGAGCACCAGTTCGTGGAACTCGCCGAGGATCCAGCCCAGGCGGTCGTCACGGGCCGCTTCGTCGAGTTCCTTCAACCGGTAACAGGAAGTGGCCGTCCGGATCAGCTGGAGGACCTCGTTCTCCAGGTCCTGGGCCACCGTTTCGGACGGCTCCCTGTACTTCTCGGCCCACGTGCGGATCGTGGCGAAGGCGGTGGCCTGGTCGATGCCCTCGAAGGCCGTGGCCGAGAGCGCGTCAAGACGGTAGGGGCCGTGCACGGACGACCCGGTGTCCTTCCAGGAGTCCGAGCCCAGGTAGTCGTCGCGGTACATCTCATGTGAAATCAGCGTGGTGAGCAACTGCTCGTCATCCTCCGGCCGCGCGCACACCTGGAAGTGCTTCACATCCACCCATCGGTCAGTCCTGTCCTTGAAGGTGACAAAGGTGGCCGAGTCGAATGCCAGTTGCTCCATGGCAGCGACGATAGTGACTCATGGGACCGGTGAATCCGTGAAATGTCAGGAACACCACCAAGGGTCGGTATGCCTGGAGACCCGCGCGGGTAAGGCCGGGCGTTTGCCGATCCGGCACGGGGGCAGCCGTTGACGATATTCAACACGGTATTCAACACGGTGCTAAACGGGAGGGCCTACATGCTGCGGCAGAAGCAGAGCGTCGGCACGGTCGCGGTAATCGCCCATCAGAAGAAGTCGCTCGGGGGCGGACTCGACGAGTTGCGCAGGCTCCTAGCCGACGAAGGAGTCGGGAAGCTGCTCTGGTACGAGGTGCCCAAGAGCAAGAAGGCGCCCAAGCAGGTGCGCAAGGCGCTCAAGGAAAGCCCCGAGCTGGTCCTGGTGTGGGGCGGAGACGGCATGGTGCAGCGTTGCGTGGACGCGCTCGCGGGCTCCGGCGTGACCGTGGGCGTCATCCCCGCCGGAACGGCCAACCTCTTCGCGCAGAACCTCGGCATTCCCGAGGACCTGCCCGAGGCCGTCCGCATCGCCTTCCACGGCGAGAGCCGGAAGCTGGACCTGGGCATGGTCAACGGGGAGCACTTCGCCGTCATGGCGGGGGTCGGCTTCGACGCCGAAATGATCAAGGATGCCGACCGCGGGCTGAAGGACAAGCTGGGCCGGGCGGCCTACGTCTGGACCGGACTGCGGCATGTCCGGGGTGAGCTCGTGCAGATGGAGGTCAAGATCGACGGGGTGAAGTGGTTCGAGGGGGAGGCGAGCTGCCTGCTGCTGGGCAACGTGGGCACCATCACCGGCGGCATCGAGGCCTTCGACGACGCGCGTCCCGACGACGGGTGGCTGGAGATCGGCGTGACCACGGCGAAGGGACCCATCCAGTGGGCTCGCGTGCTCGGCAGGATGAGCGCCGGGCGGTCCGACGAGTCGCCCTTCGTCCGGATGACCCGGGCCCGCAAGATCACCGTCAAGCTCGGCACCCCGATGACCTATGAGCTGGATGGCGGCGCCAAGGGCGTCGTCACCGAGCTCAAGGCCAAGGTGGTCCCCTGTGGCATCACCATCCGAGTCCCCGTCCAGAAGCCCGCCGACCCTGACGAGTCGTGACCGGCGCCGGACGCTGCAGATGGCGGGCGACTACGCGGTCGTGACCGTCATCTGCAGCTCGGTCACCCACTTCTCGTGGTCCTCCGGGCAGTCGATGGAGACCTCACGGGCCAGCCCGACGCCGCGATAACCGTGCTCGTCGATCCAGTGGGCCAGGGTCTGGAACGTCGGGCCCACCTGCTCCATCGAGCCGCGGTGGATGATCGTGGCGGCCGACTCGATCTCCGGCAGGTCCACGATCGCGAAGTCGTGGTCGTCGCTCGTCTCCGCGGCGACCTGCATCCCCGCATGGATGATCACCCGGCCATCGGCCTCGGGCTCGTAACAGGCGATGCCGTAGCCGGTGATCTCCACCCCGGCGTTCTCGATTCTCCGGCACAGCTCGGTGAAGAGCGGCTGGATGACGGGGCCGATGTCCTCACCGTCGTAGCTCGCCGCGACGGCGGTGAGCTCCGCCACGCGCGTCGGGGGGATCCGCTTGAGAAGAACCTCTTCGGTGTACATGTGACCTTCCTTTGCGATGGTCTTGAGCCGTACCTCCACCCGGAGCAGCCGCGCCGTGTCCGCCGCGATCCGTTCCTCCAGCTCGGCGCGGCGTAACCGCACCATCCCGTAGAGCTCGGCCGTGTCGATCCGCCCGTCCAGGATCGAGCTGACCTGGTGCAGGGTGAAGCCGAGATCCTTCAGGGCGATGACGCGGTTGAGCCGCGCCAGCTGGTCGGCCTGATAGAAGCGGTAGCCGCTGGTCGGGTCGACGTGGGCGGGCTGGAGCAGGCCGATCGCGTCGTAGTGGCGCAACATGCGCACCGACACGCGGCCGAGCTGGGCGAACTCTCCGATGCTGAACATTGTGCTTCCGGGTAGACGTTGGAGGATTGCGCTTTCAGGTATAGAGGCTGACACCGTGTCAGGAGCAACCCCCCGTCCCCGAGGTGGACGACCGATCGTCCGGCGGCCGTGACGAATCGTTGACGGGCACTGAAGGTACGAATAGGTTTCCCGAATACCGACTGGTCGGTATTGCTGCTGAAGGGAGCTTCCATGCGGGTGCACGACAGGGTCGTTGTGATGACCGGGGCCGCCGGGATCGGACCGGCGATGGCCCTGCGCTACGCGTCCGGGGTGACGGCGGCGGGCATCGACGAGATCCGTTCCGTCGATTGCCGGGAGGCGTGATGACCGACATTCAGCTTGCCCGCCAGTCCTGGCGTCGGCTGGAGCCCGTCCACGGAATGATCTATTTCGTGCCCGAGGCCACCGAGCGCTACACCGCGCTCGGCCTGGATTTCCACGCCGGCTACTTCGCCTCCCGCGGAGCGGCCTTCGGGACCGCCTCCGCGGAACTGGTCATCGCGACCTTCTATAACTTCTGCCCCGCCGTGGTACGGCAGGCGCTTCCTGCGGCCTGGAAGGTCGTGACACCGGAGAAGGTGATCGAGGCTCGCCTGGACGCGGCCGACGCGGCCCTGCGCCGGGCCGGCATTCACGAGATCGAGGTCCTTGCCGAGACGACGGCGCTGGCCAGGCGCGCCGCAGAGAAGGCGTGCGAGCAGCCTCAGGGCCGGCCGTTGTTCGCCGCGCACGCCGCGCTGCAGTGGCCTTCGGAGCCGCTGCTACAGCTCTGGCACGCCCAGACCCTGCTGCGTGAGTTCCGGGGGGACGGACATGTGGCGGCCCTGCTGAGCGAAGGGGTCGGCCCCCTGGACGCGCTGATCCTGCACGGCGCGACCGGGCACGTCCCCGTGATCTTCCTGAAGGCGAGCCGGGGCTGGCCGGAGGAGGAGTGGGTCGCGGCGGAGGAAAGGCTGCGGGAGCGCGGGCTGCTGGTCGGCGACGAGCTCACCGAGCAGGGACAGGCGCTCAGGCAGCGGATCGAGGACCGTACCGACGAGCTGGCCCTGCCCGCCTATGCCGCGCTCTCCGACGACGAGCTCGCCCGGCTGGCCGAGCTGGCCCGGATCTTCGGCCGAGCCGTGGTGGACGCGGGACTGCTCAGCATCGCCTCCTGATCCGTCCTGAGGTTCGTCTGACGTGCCTCTGTCCTGACCTGCGCCGTTCTCATCGGGGCGGGTCAGGGCATCGCGGCTTCCGGGCGTTCTCAGGTGAAAGCGGCGAAGACGCCCGCGCCGATGAGGGCCACGGCCCAGGCGAAGTCGAGATTGAACCACGCCTTGCGGAGCACCGCGACGCCCAGCCGCTCGTAGACGAGCAGTGCCAGGACGGTGGTCGCCGCGAGCATGGCCAGCGTATGGATGCCCGTCGCGAGCAGGCTCTGCGAGGCCAGTGCGGCGACGTCGTGTCCGCCGGGGGCGCCGGGGACGTTGTGGGTGCTGTGTCCCATGTGACCCTCGTGCTCGCTGTGCAGGGCGACCGGGAGCACCATCAGACCGGCGCCGTGGGCGGTGGCGATCAGGAACGACCATCCGGCCAGTTGCCACCTCGTCACCTTCATGCCGACCCAGCGGGGATGGCGTCGCCGTACCAGGCGCCAGACACCGAACCCGCACACCAGAGCCGCCACGCCGTACGAGATGGCCTTGGGCGGCGCGGCCAGGCTCGCTGCCGACACCAGCCCGAGCGTGACCAGCACCGAGGCCGCGTGGCCGAGCACGATGGGCGGCAGCGCACGGAGCACGCCGTTGCGGGAGTGCTCCTGCAAGCCGAGGGCGACCGCGAAGAGCCAGCCCATGGCCGGGTTCAGACCGTGAAAGGCGCCGAGCCCGGCCAGGATCAGCGCGGAGGTCAGGTCCATCGCACCCTCTCCGGCAGAACCGTGGAGGCGAACCGGATCATGAGAAGCAGTATGAGTCGGAGGAGGAGTCGCCACCCTGCAGGCGAATCTGATGGGCGCGGCGGCCATCGGCGGCGAAGTCGACGAAAAAGTCCGGATCCAGGGAGATGGAGCCGTCGTCGGCGATGTCGACCTTGGCCATCCAGCCGGAGATGCCGTCGGGATAGAAGACGTCGTCCCAGGAGCGGTAGAGCGAGTTGGTGAAATAGACCCGCCGCCCGTCCCGGCTGGCCTCGACCATCTGAGGTCCCCCGTTCAGTGCCCGACCGTCGGCGGCGGGGTGGGAGTCACGCCGGGCGATGCCGCCGATCCTGACCGAGCCTGTCTCGCGCGGGGCGAAGGGATCGGAGACGTCATAAGCCTTGAGCTCGCCCGTCCCCCAGCAGGAGACCAGCAGGATCCGGTCGTCGAGGGTCAGCGATATGTCACCGACCAGGGGTGGCACCGCACCGAACTGCTTGAGCGGTTCGGGCAGCAGATCGGCCTCGGCCGGCTCCGCGGGGATAGTGATGATCTTGCGGGCCTTCCAGACCTCGCCTTCCAGATACCAGGTGAAGATGTTGGCGGACAGGTCCTCGACGTTGATCACGGTGTTGACGAAGCCGTAGGTCTTGTTCGGGTCATGGGCGGGGCGGAGCTCCAGGGCCATCTGGTGCTGGTCGCCCAGGTCGATTTCCTGGAGGTGCCTGCGCTTGGACAGGTCCCAGACGTGCAACCGGTGGCCGTATTTCCGGCCGACCAGCTCCTCCAGTGAAGGCCCGGCCTCTATCTGGTTCGGTGTGCCCCACTCGCTGGTGACCATCCTGTCGTGGCCGAGATGCCACCAGAAGTCGTAGTGCAGTTCCTGAGGCCCTCTGTCGGCCTCCCAGCGCCCCTTGGGCTCGAAGGTGTCATGGTCGAGCGTGAACACCCCGCCCGGTGCGTCGCCGTCCACGTTGCCGAGTGCGCTGACGTAGATCGCGTCGGTGCCGCAGTGGACGGTGTGCGGGCGGCTGTAACCGGTCTTCTTGAAGATCGTCTCTGGCTCGATCGTCTTGACGAGCTTGGGATGCCAGGGATCGTCCTTGACGTCGAAAACGTAGATCCTGCTCGACCGCAGGCCGGGAAGGATGAGGTAACGCCGCTCCACATGCGGATGCGGGGCGTACGGGCACAGGGCCGCGCTGCACACGTTCCATCCGAAGTGATGCAGCTCGTCCCCGGGGACGGACATGTCGTGCACGCTGACGATTGACCCGTCCGACAGGTCGATCGTGGCGAGCGCGTCCGGCCGGCCTTCGCCGGCGGTGTCGAGCAGGGCTACGTAGGCGACCTCTTCCCGCGGGGCCAGCATGGCCTCGCGGGCGGACGGGTAGAAGGTGGGGTCGGGCTGGATGAGCGCCATGGTGGACTCCTAAGCCGAAACCAGTATCCCTACTAACATTGTGGGAAAACTCTCTGTTGTCCAGTGGGCTGGATTGCGTAATCGCCTGCCCGGGATGCGAGCCGGCATTCCGGCGTGCGAACCGGAGATGAGGGCCCGTGCGAGAGCGCCCTCTGGGCGCGGTTACGCATGGTCAAACTCGTCGAATCAGGATAACAACGCGCGGTAATGCTCATTCTTATCGAATGGGCGTACTAAATCTGGACGGTCGGGTGAGATCGTATCGGTGCAGTTCTCGCGAATCCGGTGATGTAACCCGTACCGGCGAGCGGCTTCCGGACAAGCGAAGAGGTGCGGGCCGGTGATGGTCCCGCACCTCTTCGTACTTCTTGCCTTACCTATCGGTTACCTGTCTTACTCGACTGTGCCTACCGGTTTCCGACCTTGGCTAACACATAACGGAGCACGGTGTGCTGGCCTGAAGGATCCAGCCGGTTGGGCAAGGTGCCTGAAAGGCGGTTGGGCATGCTGTCTGAGCATTGACCGGAACGGAGGCAACGGCGTTCCCGGGAGTCCCGGGGGGCCCTTGAGGTCCTTCGGGTCCTTGCGGACCGATCGGTCCTTGCGGGCCGACCGGACCCTGAGGTCCTACGGGGCCTGCCGGTCCGGTGGGTCCTTCCGGTCCGGTGGCACCATCGGCACCTGCCGGGCCTACGGCGCCGTCAGCGCCTGCGGGTCCTGCCGGGCCTTCAGAGCCAGCCGGTCCTTCGGCGCCATCGGCGCCTGCCGGTCCTACCGGGCCTGCGGGTCCTTCGGGTCCTGCTGGGCCTTCGGGCCCCGTGGCACCGTCGGCGCCGGGAGCGCCATCAGCACCCGCCGGGCCTACGGCGCCGTCGGCGCCTGGGGTTCCGGGCTCTCCCGGGTCTCCCTTGTCTCCCTTAGGCCCTTGAGGTCCTGCCGGTCCCTCGGGTCCTGCCGGTCCCTCGGGGCCGGGTGCGCCGTCAGCGCCGTCAGCGCCTGCGGGGCCTGCCGGTCCCTCGGGTCCTGCCGGTCCTTCGGGGCCAGTGGCGCCGTCAGCGCCTGCCGGGCCTGCGGGTCCTTCGGGTCCTGCCGGGCCGTCGGCGCCGGGTGCGCCATCGGCGCCGTCAGCGCCTGCGGGGCCTGTCGCTCCTTCGGGGCCTGTCGCTCCTTCGGGTCCTGTCGCTCCTTCGGGTCCTGTGGGGCCTTCGGGTCCTGCCGGTCCCTCAGGACCAGCCGGGCCTGCCGGTCCTTCGGCGCCGTCAACGCCTGCGGGGCCTTCGGGTCCTGCCGGTCCCTCGGGACCGGGTGCACCGTCGGCACCAGGTGCGCCGTCGGTGCCGTCAGCGCCTGCGGGTCCTGCCGGTCCTTCAGGGCCAGTCGGGCCTTCGGGGCCGGGAGCACCGTCAGCGCCTGCGGGGCCTTCGGGTCCGGGTGCGCCGTCGGCGCCGGGAGCGCCATCAGCGCCCGCCGGTCCTTCGGGTCCTGCCGGTCCTTCGGGTCCGGGAGCACCGTCGGCGCCGGGTGCGCCATCAGCGCCCGCCGGTCCTTCGGGTCCTGCCGGTCCTTCGGGACCGGGAGCACCGTCGGCACCAGGTGCGCCGTCGGTGCCGTCAGCGCCTGCGGGTCCTGCCGGTCCTTCAGGGCCAGTCGGGCCTTCGGGGCCGGGAGCACCGTCAGCGCCTGCGGGGCCTTCGGGTCCGGGTGCGCCGTCGGCGCCGGGTGCGCCATCAGCGCCCGCCGGTCCTTCGGGTCCTGCCGGTCCTTCGGGTCCGGGTGCGCCGTCGGCGCCGGGTGCGCCATCAGCGCCCGCCGGTCCTTCGGGTCCTGCCGGTCCTTCGGGTCCGGGAGCACCGTCAGCGCCGGGTGCACCGTCGGTGCCGTCAGCGCCTGCGGGTCCTGCCGGGCCTTCAGGTCCGGGTGCGCCATCAGCGCCTGCGGGGCCTTCGGGTCCTGCCGGTCCTTCGGGGCCAGGTGCGCCGTCAGCGCCTGCCGGGCCTTCGGGTCCGGGTGCACCGTCGGCACCAGGTGCGCCGTCGGTGCCGTCAGCGCCTGCGGGTCCTGCCGGTCCTTCAGGGCCAGTCGGGCCTTCGGGGCCGGGAGCACCGTCAGCGCCTGCGGGGCCTTCGGGTCCGGGTGCGCCGTCGGCGCCGGGAGCGCCATCAGCGCCTGCCGGTCCTTCAGGTCCTGCCGGTCCTTCGGGTCCGGGTGCGCCGTCGGCGCCGGGTGCACCGTCGGTGCCGTCAGCGCCTGCGGGTCCTGCCGGGCCTTCAGGTCCGGGTGCACCATCGGCGCCGGGTGCGCCGTCAGCGCCTGCCGGGCCTTCGGGTCCTGCCGGGCCCTCGGGACCGGGTGCGCCGTCAGCGCCGGGAGCGCCGTCAGCGCCCGCTGGTCCTTCAGGTCCTGCCGGTCCCTCGGGTCCTGCCGGTCCCTCGGGTCCTGCCGGTCCCTCGGGTCCTGCCGGGCCCTCGGGTCCGGGTGCACCATCGGCGCCGGGTGCGCCGTCGGCGCCTGCCGGTCCTTCAGGTCCTGCCGGGCCTTCGGGTCCTGCCGGGCCCTCGGGTCCGGGTGCACCATCGGCGCCGGGTGCGCCGTCGGCGCCTGCCGGGCCTTCGGGTCCTGCCGGGCCCTCAGGTCCGGGTGCACCGTCGGCACCGGGAGCGCCGTCAGCGCCTGCCGGGCCTTCAGGTCCCGCCGGGCCCTCAGGTCCGGGAGCACCGTCAGCGCCCGCGGGGCCTTCGGGGCCAGTGGCGCCGTCAGCGCCTGCCGGGCCTGCGGGGCCTTCGGGTCCTGCCGGTCCCTCGGGACCGGGTGCACCGTCGGCACCGGGAGCGCCGTCAGCGCCCGCCGGTCCTTCGGGGCCGGGTGCACCGTCGGCGCCTGCGGGGCCTTCGGGTCCTGCCGGTCCCTCGGGTCCGGGTGCGCCGTCGGCACCGGGTGCGCCATCAGCGCCCGCCGGGCCTTCGGGGCCGGGTGCACCGTCGGCGCCTGCGGGTCCTTCAGGGCCAGCCGGGCCCTCGGGACCGGGTGCACCGTCGGCACCGGGAGCGCCGTCAGCGCCTGGGGTGCCGGGCTCTCCCTGGTCGCCCTTGTCGCCCTTAGGTCCTTGAGGTCCTTCGGGTCCTGCCGGGCCCTCAGGTCCCGCTGGGCCTTCGGGTCCGGGTGCGCCGTCGGCGCCTGCGGGTCCTTCGGGGCCCTCAGGGCCTATCGGGCCCCTGGCTCCCTTGGGTCCCGCAGGTCCTGCCGGCCCTTGAAGTCCGGGAGTTCCTGGCGCGCCGGGGGCACCTGGTGCTCCCGGCGCTCCCGGTGCGCCCGGAGCGCCTGCCGGTCCTGCCGGTCCCGGAGGACCTGCGGGACCCTGAGTACCTTCCGGAATCCGGCAAAGGAAGGCAGGAAGACCCAACCACTGGCACAGCGGGATATAGCCCGGTCCTTGTGTCGGGCAAGCCTGCAATGCCGTTATGACAATCCTTGTAACCCCTGAAGTATCTCCAGTCGGATCCTTCTTGGGCGGAGGACAGAGGCCTGCGGGAATCGTAGAAGGCTCGGGTGCGAAAGAGAGGCTGACTGGCTGGCCGGCGATGAAGTTGCCCGTTTGATGGCGGGTAGGCGCCTGGGCCGTTAACCAGTTAGCGGCAGTTGCGGATGCTGGGGAGTGAAGAAGAACGGCCCCGGCGAGCGCGCCGCTCGCCAGGGTCCGTTTCATAAATTTAGCCACGTGCACTCTCTCTCCCGGTACCCTAAGATAAAACGCTTGGCGCGTATTCTTGGGTTGGTATAAAGCGTCCGAAAGAAATGTTTCACGAACTTGGCTGAAATGCTTGGTGGAGGATGCGCGTTTCTTTGCCGTCACCAATTGAAATCACTGCATAAAAGCCAATAATTCCATTGAGTGAATTAATCGGACTAAGAGGATTATATTCCCGTAACACGGGCGGTGTTCCTATTTCTCCTCGCGGCTGGAGAGGCTCCACCTCAACGTGGGCCGCTCTTCTTCGGTCGCGATCGGGACCACCGCACACGGACGTCCTTCTGCCGATCCGGACGTGCGGGCGTTCGGATCGATCGTGATCGGATGAAGGTCTCGATGCCGTCCGGGCACGCGCCGCAGGCCGAAGTCGAAGCCGTCAGCTGGAATCCCTGACGATGAGCTCGGTGGGAAGAACCACCGAGGACATGGGCCTGTTCTCCAGGAGGCCGAGCAGCAGGCGTGCCGAGGCGACGGCCTGGTCGCCCATGGGGCTGCGGACCGTGGTGAGCGGTGGGTCGGTGTAGAGGGCGGCCTCGATGTCGTCGTAGCCGACCACGGCCACATCGTCGGGAACCCGGCGGCCCGCCCGGCGCAGTGCCCGCAGGGCGCCGATGGCCATCAGGTCGTTGGCGGCGAATACGGCGTCCAGTGCGGGGTCGTCGTCGAGCAACTGGAACATGGCCTCGGCTCCGGAGATCCGGGTGAAGTCGCCGATGGCCACGATCGAGCGACGGCCGGTTTCGCGCAGGGTCTCCCGGTAGGCGCCGAGCCGGTCCTGGGCGGCGGACATGTCCAGCGGCCCGGAGATCATGGCGATCCGGCGGCGGCCCCGGTCGAGCAGGTGCCGTACGGCCAGGGCGGCCCCGCCGATGTTGTCGTTGTCGACCCAGGGCACGTTCACCGATACCGCGGGCCTGCCGTGGGAAACGATCGGCACGCCCGTGGCGGCCAGGGCCGCGGGCAGTGGGTCGGCGCCGTGCATCGACATGAGCATGACCCCGTCCACATGACCGGCCGCCACGAACTGCCGTACCCGCAGGCGGCTGTCGGACGTGCCCGCGAGCATGAGCGCGACCTGTTTGCCCGCCGTCTCGAACTCGCGGCTGGCGGCACGGACGACCGTGGAGAACATCGGATCGTCGGAGACGAGCCCGGCGGGCGGATCGGAGACGATCACCGCGATGGAGTCGGTGCGCTGGGTCACCAGGCTGCGGGCGGCCGGGTTGGGCATGTAGTCCAGCTCGTTCACGGCCCGCATCACCAGGGCGCGGATGTCGGGCCCGACGGTGGTCTCGCCGTTCACCACGCGGGAGACCGTCGACTTGGACACGCCGGCCCGGGTGGCGACCGCCTCCAGGGTGGGGCGTCTCATCGGGCTCTCCCGCCGTCCGTACCGCCGGACGATTTCGGGGTGGCGGAACGCGTTGTCCCGTGGCAGGTCGATCGTGAGGAGAGACGGTCGCGGCGGTGGAGATTCGCCCGCCGCCCAGGTGACCTGCCGAACGACCGTTCGGGTGGATGGTCCTGACCGCGGGGTGGACGCGACCGCCTTCCGGGGCGTCGTCGAAGGCGGCGCAGCGTGCTCACCGTACCCTTTCTTGAAGTCTAACTTGAAGTCTAAAAATAGATCATGAAGAGAGCGCTCCCTCCAAAAGGGTGATTGGGGTTGGCCTTCCTGTCAATGTTCTGCCAGTCGATGATCTTTGCGCGTGGTCCAGTGGCCGGGTACTGGGAAGAAAACGTTCCCTCGCGCTGACCTGAGTAGGCACAGCTCACGGCATTATGTTTCGTTACAAAAGGATCTTCAGGGAACGCTCCCTCAGCCGCACGGTTGGTCGCCATATCCCGTGATGCCTGTTTCCGGCATGTTAATTGGGCCCTTGACAGGTTCTGTCGGACGAGAGCAATCTCTCGTTGAGAGAGCGCTCCCCGACTCGTCATCGATACGGCACCCCCCACTCCCGAGGAGACGCGATGCCCTCGTCCCGAAGTCCCGGACGCCAGCGCCTGGCGCTGTTCGTCGCCGCGGCGGTCACCCTGATCACATCCTGTCTGGTGGTCGTGCCCGCGATGGCCGCCGCTCCCGTCCTGCTGTCCCAGGGCAAGCCTGCGACGGCGTCGTCCTCGGAGGTGGCGGCCTTCCCCGCTTCCTCCGCCGTCGACGGCAATCTCGGCACGCGCTGGTCCAGCGCGTTCAGCGATCCGCAGTGGATCCAGGTCGATCTCGGAGCGACCGCGAGCATCACACAGGTGGTGCTGAACTGGGAGAGCGCATACGGCAAGGCCTTCCAGGTGCAGACCTCCCCGAACGCGACCACCTGGACCTCGATCTACTCCACCACGACCAGCACGGGTGGCACGCAGACCCTGAACGTGACCGGCTCGGGCCGGTACGTACGGGTGTACGGCACCCAGCGCTCCAGCCAGTGGGGTTACTCGCTGTGGGAGTTCCAGGTCTTCGGCACGGTCGGCACCACCCCGCCGGACCCCACACCCACGCCCACTCCGACCGTGAACCCCCCCGACCCCGGTGGGGACAAGCTGCTGTCCTACGGCAAGCCCGGTTCGGCCTCGACGTCCCAGAGTGACCAGAACTGCGGGAACTGCATCCCGGCCAGGGCGTTCGACCGCGACCCCGCCACCCGCTGGGCGACGAGCTCCACCACCGGCTGGGTGGACCCGGGCTGGATCTCCGTCGACCTCGGCGCTACCGCGCAGATCAAGAAGGTCGTGCTGCAGTGGGATCCCGCCTATGCCAGGGCCTTCCAGATCCAGGTCTCACCGGACGGGAACGCCTGGACCCCGATCTACTCCACGACCACCGGAACCGGCTTCAAGCAGACCCTGAACGTCACCGGTTCGGGTCGTTACGTGCGCATGTACGGCACGCAGCGGGCCACGGCGTACGGCTACTCGCTGTGGGAGTTCCAGGTCTGGGGCACCGGCGGCGCCCCCATCACACCTCCGCCGCTGCCGCCCGACCCGGCCGTCCCGCCGAGGCTCGTGTGGAGTGACGAGTTCAACGGCGCCTCGGGCACCAAGCCCGACGCGGCCAAGTGGAGGCCCGAGACCGGACCGGGCGTCAACAACGAGCTGCAGTACTACACCAACAACGACAACGCCAGCATGGACGGCGCCGGCAGCCTCGTCATGGAGGCACGCAGGCAGGTCACCGCGGGCTCGGCCTGCCCGCGCGACCCGATCAGTGGCAGCACCGTCTGCCAGTACACCTCGTCGAGGCTCAACACCTACGGCAAGTTCACCTTCACCTACGGCAGGGTCGAGGCCCGGATCAAGCCGTCGGGCACCAAGGGCCTCTGGCCGGCCTTCTGGATGCTCGGCGCCGACTTCTTCGACCAGAACCGCCCCTGGCCCTACGTGGGCGAGATCGACATCATGGAGCACGTCGGCAAGGAACCGCACAACGTGTACTCCACCCTCCATGCTCCGGCCTACTTCGGAGGGGCAGGGTTCGGCAAGTCGTACACGATTCCCGGCAACTTCAACGACGCCTTCCACGTGTTCGCCGTGGACTGGAACAGCAAGGGCATGAGGTTCACCGTCGACGGCAACCTCATCCACGAGGTCAACCGCGAGACGCTGGAGACCACCGTCGGACCGTGGGTCTTCGACCACCCGTTCTTCATCATCCTGAACAACGCGGTCGGCGGTGACTGGCCGGGTCCGCCCGACGCCACCACGGTCCTCCCGCAGAGGATGCTCGTCGACTACGTCCGCGTCTACCAGTAACCGACCACGAGGAATCCGGTACGGCCACGGCCGTACCGGATTCCCTCGCCTGCGGCCGGTCGCGGGATCCCTTCCCCGCCCGCGGCCGGCACCGTACCCGACCACCGCCCCGCAGACCTCTTTCCCGCCTGCTCACGCGAGCGTGAGCGGCACATCTAGAGCCGAGATCCACCTCCACCCCCCGGAGGGAAGATGCGTTTCCCGCATCCCCGTTTTTCCACCATGCCGACGGCTTTCCAACGGACACGGCCGCCCGTCGCCGCGTTCGTGGCGATGCTGCTGGCACTGGCCGCGATCCTTTATCCGCTCCCCGCGTCGGCCGCCCCTCCCGTCGATCCCACCAAGTTCCAGCAGGTCACGCTCGCCAAGGGCGTCGCCGAGGTGGGCGAGCCCATGACGATGGCAGTGCTGCCGGACCGCTCGGTCCTGCACACCGCCCGCGACGGCACAGTCCGGATCACCGACGCCGCCGGGAACACCAAGGTGTCGGGCAAGCTCTCCGTCTACTTCAACGACGAGGAGGGCATGCAGGGCGTCGGCGTCGATCCCGGCTTCGCCTCCAACAGGTTCATCTACCTCTACTACGCGCCGCCGCTGTCCACCCCGCCGAACGGGGCCCCGCTCGACGGCACCGCCGCGGACTTCGCCCGTTACGACGGCTTCAACCGGCTGTCGCGCTTCAGGCTGAACACCGACGGCACGCTCGACCTCGCGAGCGAGAAGACCGTCCTCGACGTGAAGACCAGCCGCGGTTTCTGCTGCCACGTCGGCGGTGACATCGACTTCGACGCCGCCGGGAACCTCTACCTGACCACCGGCGACGACAGCGAGCCCGGTTTCAACGACGGCTACGCGCCCCTTGACGACCGCGCCACCCGCAACCCCGCGCTCGACGCGCAGCGAGGCGCCGCCAACACCAACGACCTGCGGGGCAAGGTGCTCCGGATCAAGGTCAACGCCGACGGCTCCTACTCCATCCCGGCCGGCAACATGTTCCCGCAGGGCACGGCGAACACCCGTCCCGAGATCTACGCGATGGGCTTCCGCAACCCCTTCCGGATGAGCGTCGACAAGGCCACCGGCGTGGTCTACCTCGGTGACTACGGCCCCGACGCCGGCGCGGCCGGTCCTCGCGGGCCCGGCGGCCAGGTCGAGTTCGACCGGATAACCGGGCCGGGCTTCTACGGATGGCCGTACTGCACCGGGAACAACACGCCCGCCGAGACCTACGCCCGCTACAACTACGCCACCGGGGCGATCGGCGCGAAGTATGACTGCGCGGGCGGGCCGGAGAACACCTCGCGTAACAACACCGGCCAGGTCAAACTGCCCCCGGCCAAGGCCGCCTGGATCACCTATGACGGCTGCGGGCTGCCGGAGTTCGGCTGTGGCGCCGAGTCGCCGATGGGCGGCGTGGTCTACCGCTACGACGCCGCGCTGAACTCGCCGATCAAGTTCCCGCAGGCGCTCAACGGCCACTTCCTCGCCGGCGAACTGCAACGCCAGTGGATCAAGGACATCGAGGTCAACGCGGACGGCAGCCGCGGCACCATCCAGCCCTTCCCCTGGTCGGGCAAGCTGGTGATGGACATGGCCTTCGGCCCGGACGGCGCCCTCTACGTGCTCGACTACGGCACCGGCTGGTTCAACGGAAACCAGGACTCGGCCCTGTACCGCATCGAGTCCATCGGAACGGGCGGACGGGCGCCCCTCGCGAAGGCGGCGGCGGACAAGGTCTCCGGGAAGGCGCCGCTGACCGTGGCGTTCTCCTCCGCGGGCAGCTCCGATCCCGACGGCGACGCGCTCACCTACTCGTGGGCGTTCGGCGACGGCGGCACCTCGACCGCGGCCAACCCCACTCACGTCTACACCACCGACGGCAGGCGCACGGTCACGCTGACGGTGCGGGACAGCACCGGCCTGACCGCCACGGCCAACGTCGAGATCAACGTCGGCAACACCGCGCCCACCGTGAGCATCCAGCTTCCGGTCAACGGCCAGGTGTTCTCCTTCGGGGACGCCGTGCCGTACCGGATCACGGTCACCGACCCCGAGGACACCGCGATCGACTGCTCGCGGGTGAAGATGACCTACATCCTCGGCCATGACACCCACGGTCACCCGCTCGTGACGGCCAACGGCTGCTCGGGCACGATCCAGACACCCCTCAACGGCGAACACGACGGGGCGGCCAACCTGTTCGGCGTCTGGGACGCCGAGTACACCGACGCCGGAGGCCTCACCACCCACGCCCAGAACGTCACCCAGCCGAAGAACCGGCAGGCCGAGCACTACACCACCTCCCAGGGCGTCGTCCAGTACGACAAGCCCACCGCGCACGGAGCCAAGACCGTCGGCAGCATCGAGAACGGCGACTGGATCGAGTTCGACCCCTACGTTCTCGCCGGCGTCTCCGGGATCACCGCCCGCGTCTCCTCCGGGGGAGTCGGCGGGACCATCCAGGTCAGAGCCGGATCACCGACCGGGACGCTGCTGGGCACCGCGACCGTTGCGCCCACGGGCGGCTGGGAGACCTTCACCGACGTGAGCGCCACGCTGTCGGGCGCACCGGCCGGCACCACGAAGCTGTACCTGGTCTTCGCCGGTGCGGCGGGCTCGCTGTTCGACATAGACGACTTCACCCTGACCGCCGGGTCCGGTCCGCCGCCCACGGGTGCCGTGCTGTTGTCGTCGGGTCGGCCGGTGACGGCTTCCTCGACGGAGAACGCGGGGTTCCCGCCGTCGGCGGTGGTGGACGGAAATGCCGGGACGCGCTGGTCGTCGGCGTTCGCCGATCCGCAGTGGATCTCGGTTGACCTGGGTTCGACGAAGTCGGTCACCCGGGTGCGGTTGCAGTGGGAGGCGGCCTACGGCAGGGCGTATCGGATCGAGACCTCCACCAACAACACCACCTGGACCGCGGCCTCTTCCACGACCGCCGGCGACGGCGGCATAGATGACATCACCATCCCCGCGACCAATGCCCGTTATGTGCGGGTGTACGGCACACAGCGTGCCACGGCGTACGGCTACTCCCTCTGGGAACTGGAGGTCTACGGTGCGTAAACTCATCGTCTTCTTCACCGCTCTGATCGCGGTGGTGATCGGGTTCGGAATGCCCGTCACCGCAATGGCCGCCGATCCGGCCTACAAGGTGCTCGTCTTCTCCAAGACCGCCGGATTCCGGCACGACGCCATTCCCGCGGGCATCACCGCGCTGCGGGAACTGGGAACGGCGAACAACTTCACCGTTGACGCCACCGAGGACGCCGCCGCCTTCACCACGGCCAACCTGGCCGGGTACAGGGCGGTGGTCTTCCTGATGACCACCGGGGACGTGCTCAACGCCGCCCAGCAGACGGCGATGGAGTCCTACATGGCCGCCGGCGGCGGTTACGTCGGCGTCCACGCGGCTGCCGACACCGAGTACGACTGGCCGTACTACGGCGGCCTCGTCGGCGCCTACTTCTCCTCCCACCCCGCGATCCAGCAGGTCACGGTACGGGTCGAGGACGCCGTTCACCCCTCGACGGCCCACCTGCCCAGGGCCTGGGTGCGCACCGACGAGCTGTACAACTACCGCACGAACCCCCGCTCCACGGCTCACGTGCTGGCCACGCTCGACGAGTCGACCTACTCCGGTGGAACGATGGGAGCCGATCACCCGATCGCCTGGTGCAAGCCGTACCAGGGCGGCCGGACGTGGTACACCGGGCTCGGTCACACCGCCGCGTCCTACACCGAGCCGAACTTCCGGGCGCACCTGCTCGGCGGGGTCCGCTACGCGGCCGGGGTCGTCGCCGCCGACTGCGGGACGGTCACACAGCCGCCGGCCACGGGCACGGTGGAGGCCGAGAGCTTCACCTCCCAGTTCGGCGTTCAGGTGGTCGACAAGGCCCCCGCGCACGGCGGCAGGGCGGTCGGCTACATCGACAACGGTGACTGGCTGGGATTCTCGTCCGTGGCCTCGGCCGGGGCGACGGGCTTCTCCGCGCGAGTCGCCTCGGCGGGCGCGGGCGGCACGATCGAGGTGCGCGCGGGCTCGGCGACGGGCACGCTGCTGGGCTCGGTGCCGGTGACGCCCACGGGCGGCTGGGAGACCTTCCAGACTGTCACGACCACGCTGGCGGGCACGGGTACCGGCCCGCTGTTCCTGAAGTTCACCGGGGGAGCGGGCTCCCTGTTCGACATAGACGACTTCACCGTCACCCGAGGATCGACGCCCCCCACCCCCACCCCCACCCCCACGCCCACTCCGACGCCGCCCACGGGTGCCGTGCTGCTGTCGTCGGGTCGGCCGGTGACGGCTTCCTCGACGGAGAACGCGGGGTTCCCGCCGTCGGCGGTGGTGGACGGAAATGCCGGGACGCGCTGGTCGTCGGCGTTCGCCGATCCGCAGTGGATCTCGGTTGACCTGGGTTCGACGAAGTCGGTCACCCGGGTGCGGTTGCAGTGGGAGGCGGCCTACGGCAGGGCGTATCGGATCGAGACCTCCACCAACAACACCACCTGGACCGCGGCCTCTTCCACGACCGCCAGTGACGGCGGGACAGACGACATCACCATCCCCGCGACCAATGCCCGTTACGTGCGGGTGTACGGCACACAGCGCGCCACGGCGTACGGCTACTCCCTCTGGGAGCTGGAGGTCTACGGTTCGTAGCCGCCGCGGTGATCACCGGGTTTCACCGGTCACGAGACATCGTTTTTCAGCTGTATCACCCGCATAACCGGAGGAGAAAAAACCCATGGATCTAACCGTCCCCCCGCCCCGCACCGGGCGACGACGCCTACGGCTGGCGGTGATGATGGGAGCACTGGCGGCGCTCGTGGCCGGCTCCCTGACCGTCGTCACCGGCCAGGCCAGCGCCGCGGAGACCCCGCTGTCACAGGGGCGCCCCGTCAGCGCCTCCTCGACCGAGAACGGCGGCTCACCGGCCTCGTCCGCGGTCGACGGCAATCTCGGCACCCGCTGGGCCAGCGCCTTCAGCGACCCTCAGTGGCTCCAGGTCGACCTGGGTGCGGCCGCCACCGTCAACAGGGTGGTGCTGAACTGGGAGGCCGCGTACGCCAGCGCCTTCACGATCCAGACCTCCACCAACGGATCCACCTGGACGACCATTCACACCACGACCGCCGGCACCGGTGGCAACCAGACCCTGAACGTGTCGGGTAACGGGCGCTACGTCCGGCTCAACACCACCAAGCGTGCCACCCAGTACGGAGTCTCGCTCTGGGAGTTCCAGGTCTTCGGCAGCGGCGGCGCCACGCCGTCGTCCCCGCCGCCCCAGGGGCCGATCGTGCGTGTGGCCGAGTTCCTCGCGGAGTGCCCGTTCACCCACCGCCTGCCCGACGACCCGATCGTGTTCCCCGGGCTTCCCGGCGGATCGCACATGCACAGCTTCTTCGGCAACCCCTCCACCAACGCCAACAGCAACCTCGCGACCCTGCAGCAGGCGAACAGCAGCAGCTGCGCTCCGAGCATCGACATATCGTCGTACTGGGTGCCGACCCTGTACTCCAACAACGTCCCGGTGGAGCCCACCGGCACCACCTTCTACTACCTGGGGGAGGGCGTGAACGCCGAGACGCTCGCCCGGACCCAGCCGATCCCGCTGGGCCTGAGGATCGTGGCGGGCAACGCCAAGGCGACCACCCCCAACGACCCCACCAGCAACGCACGCTGGTCGTGCCTGCACGCCGGGCAGGTCAACCCGTCGAAGGACTTCGTCAACTGCCCGGCGGGCACGATGCTGGAGTCCTACCTGGACTTCCCGCAGTGCTGGAACGGCAGGGACCTGGACTCGGCGGACCACAAGAGTCACATGGCCTACCCGGTGAACAACACCTGCCCGTCCTCGCACCCGGTGCCGGTGCCGAAGCTGCGCCAGGTCCTGCGCTACCCGGTCAGCGGCAACCCCGCGAACTTCAGGCTGGCGTCCGGACCCGGATACACGATGCACGGCGACTTCTTCAACGCCTGGCCCGAGGCGGAGATGGAGCGACGCGTGCGCGACTGCATCCGCCCGGTCATCAAGTGTGGCTTTGACGGTCACCCCTAGAGGGTTGGGCTTCGACAGCCGTCCCTAGATATTCGACAGTCGTCCCCATGGGGATGACGGCGGGATGATCCGCACCGTTCCGGCAGGGGGCGGGATCCGGAAGGCCGGGTCCCGCCCCTTGTCTTCGGTGAGAGGGGCCGGGAAAATCCCCGGGACCTCGCGAACTCCAGGGCTCAGGGGGCCAGAGGGTGGCGGGCGGTATTCGGGCCGGAGATTCTGATCACGTGCCGAACACGGTTTGCACTCGCTTGAGTGAAGCGCCCGACTCATGGTGAAAAGGGATCGTCGTAGGGGGTGACACGCATCCTACGGAGGCGAAATGAAGCGCGACCTGAAGCTACGCCCGCTGGCCATCGCCCTTGCCATCATCGCCCTGCTGCTCGTCGCCGCCTGCAGCGGATCGGGCATGCCCGACGCCGGCCAGCCGAAGAACGACCAGGGCCGGGCCGTTCCGGCACCGGCGCAGGGCCAGTCGACCGAGCAGGGCCAGTCCACCGAGCAGGGCCGGCCCACCGACGGGGAGCAGAGCGCCGAGGCCACCCGGGAACCGGACACCACGGCCGGCCAGATCTCCACTTTCGCCCTCGACGTTGACACCGCCTCCTACGGCTACAGCAAGCGGCTCCTCCAGGAGGGCAGGCTGCCCGAACCGGGCCAGATCCGGTCCGAGGAGTTCGTCAACGCCTTCAGGCAGGACTACCCGGAGCCCGAGGACGACGGTTTCACCGTGAACATGGACGGCGCGCGCATGCCCGAGAACGGCACCGCGCTGCTCCGCGTGGGCCTGCAGACCCGCAGGGCGGACGCGGAGACCCGGCGTCCGGCGAACCTGACCTTCGTGGTGGACGTGTCCGGCTCCATGGGCGAGCCCGGCCGGCTCGACCTGGTCAGGGAGGCGCTGCACAAGCTCATCGACCAGCTCGGGCCGGGTGACCAGGTCTCCATCGTGGCCTTCAGCGGCGAGGCCGAGGTGATCCTCTCCATGACCCCGGCGACCGGAAAGGACCGGCTGCACGCGGCCGTCGAGCGCCTCGCCGTACAGAATTCGACGAATCTGGAAGTGGGGCTGACCCGCGGTTACGCCGAGGCCTCGCAGAGCTTCCGCCCGGTGGCCACCAACCGGGTCATCCTGCTCTCCGACGGCCTGGCCAACGTCGGCGACACGACCTGGCAGGGCATCCTCGGCAAGGTCAGGGAGTTCGCCGGAAAGCAGGTCACCCTCCTGTGCGTCGGCGTCGGCCGTGACTACGGCGATCAGCTGATGGAGCAGCTCGCGGACAACGGGGACGGCGCCGCGGTCTACGTCAGCTCGGTCGACGACGCGCGCAAGGTATTCGTCGAGCAACTCGCCGCGAACCTCGACCTGCGGGCCCGCGACGCCAAGGCGCAGGTCGTGTTCAACCCCTCGGTCGTGGAGTCGTACCACCTGATCGGCTACGAGAACCGGCAGATCGCGACCGAGGACTTCCGCGACGACGCCAAGGACGGCGGGGAGATCGGCCCGGGCCACTCGGTGACGGCCCTCTACGAGGTACGGCTGCGCGGCGGGGCCTCGGGCCAGCTGGCCACGGCCACCGTGCGCTGGCAGGAGCCCGACACCCGTAAACCCGCCGAGACCAGCCGCTCCCTGGAGGTGGCAGATCTGTCGGCCTCGCTGTGGCGGGAGTCGTCGGTGAGGTTCCAGGTGGACGTGGTGGCGGCGGCGTTCGCCGAGAATCTCCGCACCCGCGAGCAGTTCGCCGGGGAGGGGAACCGGGAGCTCGCCGAGCACGCCACCCGCCTGGCGGAGACCACGGAGGACGCCGCCGTGACCGAGCTCGCGCGGTTGATCAACCAGGCCTCGTCGCTCGGTTAGGCGTATCCGCCCACCTTCGCCGCCGAGAGGTTTCGGTTACAGGGTGCACCGCGATGTCCTATACACTGGCGTGGCGCCGCTGGACGAGAGTCCCGCAGCGCCACGTTTTACCGCAAGGGGCTATGGCGCAGCTGGTAGCGCGCCTCCATGGCATGGAGGAGGTCTGGGGTTCGAATCCCCATAGCTCCACTTGTGGCTGGGGTCTGCTGTTCGCAAGCGAGAGCTTGCTCGCGGCAGGCCCCTTCGTCGTTTACACGGGGGGACGACCCCCCGAGCCCCCCGGTGCGGGGGCTCTGCCCCCGCGGCCCCCGGTGTCTCGCTTCGCTCGCCGCTCGGACGGGCCTCGCTTCGCTTAGGCCGACGTGTGGCCTCGCTTCGCTCGATTCCGGGACATGGCCTCGCTTCGCTTGGGCCCGGGACGGGGTCTCGCTTCGCTCGCCGCTCGGGACGGGGCCTCGCTTCGCTTGGGCCCGACGTGTGGTCTCGCTTCGCTTGGCGTCCAGGACGGGCCTCGCTTTGCTGGGGCCTGACGGGTGGCCTCGTGTTGCTCGGGGTCCAGGATCTTGCTTGGTTCGCTCGGTCTGAGCAGGGCCCGAACGCGCTGCGAGCCGTACGGAACCGGTGTTCCGTACGGCTCGCGGGCTTACCTCAGGGTTCGGTGACCTCGGCGAAGTGGCAGGCCACGGGGTGGCCGTTGCCGCGGTCGACGAGCAGGGGCTCCTCGGCGGAGCAGATGGGCTGGGCCTTCCAGCAGCGGGTGCGGAAGCGGCAGCCGCTCGGCGGGGCCAGCGGGCTCGGCACGTCACCGGTGAGGATGACGCGTTGCCTCGCGCGCTCCTCCTTCGGGTTGGCCGTGGGAGCCGCAGACAGGAGCGCCTGGGTGTAGGGGTGGGCGGGACGGTCGTAGAGATCGTCCCTGAGCCCGGTCTCGATGACCTTGCCCAGATACATCACCGCGACCCGGTCGGAGATGTGGCGGACCACCGACAGGTCGTGCGCGATGAAGACGTAGGCCAGTCCCAGCAGGTCCTGCAGATCCTCCAGCAGGTTGACCACACCCGCCTGGACCGAGACGTCCAGCGCGGACACCGGCTCGTCGAGCACCAGCAGCTTCGGCTCCAGGGCCAGGGCCCTGGCGATGCCGACACGCTGGCGCTGGCCGCCGGAGAACTCGTGCGGGTAGCGGTTGCCGTGCTCGGGGTTCAGGCCGACCAGCCGCAGGAGCTCGGCCACCCGCTCGGGCCCGCCGTCCTTCCACCGGTCATGGACCTTCAGCGGCTCGGCGATGGTGTCGTTGACGGGCATCTTCGGGTTGAGGGACGCGTAGGGGTCCTGGAAGACGATCTGCATGTCGCGCCGTACGGGCTGGAGCTGCCTGGACGACAGCGTGGTCAGCTCCTTGCCCTGGAACCGTACCGAGCCCGCGGTGGGCTTGTGCAGCTGCAGGATCGCCCGGCCCGTCGTCGACTTGCCGCAGCCGGACTCGCCCACCACGCCGAGGGTCTCGCCCTCGTCCACGTGCAGGGACACCCCGCTGACCGCCTGGACCTGGGCCACCACCCGGCGCAGGAAACCGCCGCCCCGGACCGGGAAGTTCATCACCAGGTCCTTGACGTCGAGCAGGTGGTCGCCGCCGTCGGGCTCCCGTTGCGGAACGGGCGTCTCCTCGGTCTTCACGCTCATGCCATGGTCTCGCTCTCGGTACGGAAGAACACGGTCGGGTCCTCGACCGCGGCCAGCCGGTCCCAGTGGTGGCAGGCCGCGAAGTGCCCGCCGCTGTCGGTCTCGGTCAGCTCCGGCTCGGCCGTCCTGCACTTGTCGTCGGCCAGCGGGCAGCGCGGCGAGAAGGGACAGCCGGTCGGCAGGTTGATCAGTGACGGGGGAGTGCCCTTGATCGGACGGAGCCGGGTGCCGGAGTTCTCCAGGGACGGGATCGAACCGAGCAGGCCCGCCGTGTACGGCATGCGGGGCTCCTCGAACACCGGGTCGGTGTCACCGATCTCGACCGGACGCCCGGCGTACATCACCAGCACCCGGTGGGCCATGCCCGCGATGACGCCCAGGTCGTGCGTGATGAGCACGATCGCCGCGTTGACCGCGTCCTTGACCTCGAGGAGCTTCTCCAGGATCTGGGCCTGGACGGTCACGTCGAGGGCCGTGGTGGGCTCGTCGGCGATGATGATGTCCGGGTTGTTGATGACCGCCATGGCGATCATCGCGCGCTGGCGCATGCCGCCGGAGAACTCGTGTGGGTAGCTGCGCAGCCGAGCCTCGGCCTGCGGGATGCCGACGAGGTCGAGCATCTCCCTGGCCCGGGCCAGCGCGGTCTTGCGCGGCATCAGCTCGTGCGCGAGCACCGCCTCGGCGAGCTGGTCGCCGATCGTGTGCACCGGGTTCAGCGCGGTCATCGGGTCCTGGAAGACCATCGCGATCTTACGTCCGCGCAGGCCCCGCTGCTTGCGGGGCGACATCTTCAGCATGTCGTCGCCGCGGAAGAGGATCTGTCCCCTGACCCGGGCGTTCTTGGGCAGCAGGCCCATGACGGCGAGTGAGGAGACCGACTTGCCGGAGCCGGACTCACCGACGATGCCCAGGACCTCGCGCTCGCGCAGGCTGTAGGAGACGCCCCGGACCGCGCGCACGACGCCGTCCTCGGTCGGGAACTCCACGGTCAGGTTGTCGACCCGCAGGATCTCCTCTTCCGACGGAGGCCGTACGGCGTCCAGGGTCAGGCCGACGTGCACCTCCCCGGAGGCGTCGAGCACGGTGGGAGGAACGTCATAGGTGTGCGCGTCGCCCTTGCGGGGCTCGATCGGCACGTTGGGAGTCGTCATTAGGCACGCACCCGGGTCTGTCGGGGGTCGAAGGCGTCACGCAGGCCGTCGCCGATGAAGTTGATGGAGAGCGCGATCACGATGATGAACATGCCCGGCCACCAGAACAGCCACGGACGGACCACCATCGCGCTGCGGTATTCGCTGATGAGCTGGCCCAGCGAGGTGTCCGGCGGCTTGATGCCCAGGCCGAGGAAGGACAGCGCCGACTCCAGCAGCACCGCGCTGGCGATGCCCAGCGTGGCGCTGACGATGATCACGCCGACGGTGTTCGGCAGGATGTGCCGGAAGATGATTCGCCGGGGGGAGGTGCCGATGGCGCGGGCGGCCTCCACGAACTCCTTCTCCCGCAGCGAGAGGAACTCGCCGCGGACCAGGCGGCTCAGCGTCGGCCAGGTCACCAGGCCGAGGAAGAGGCCGAGGACGAGTGCGCCGCTGTCGCCCATCATCCGGCCGACGACGGCGGCGATGATGAGGACCGGGATGGTGATCATCACGTCGGTGAGGCGCATCAGCACGGCCTCGAGCCGGCCGCGGAAGTAACCGGCGACGGCCCCGACGACGGTGCCGATGAAGGTCGCGACGATGCCGACGACAAACGCGATGGTGATCGACTGCTGGGCGCCGCGCATGGTCAGCGCGAAGTAGTCGATGCCGATGTCGTCCTGGCCGAACGGGTGCTCGCCCAGGTGCAGACCCGTGCCGCCGAGGAACTCGGGGATCAGGCTAAGGGTCGGCCTCCCCTGGTTCGTCAGGGCGCCGGTGTCGAGGTAGTTCTTGCCCCACCAGCCGGGGATGCCGGCGAAGCCGATGGAGGTGAACGCCAGAATGATGACGAAGCCGAAGAGGATCATCCCGGCCAGCGCGGCGCGGTGCCGGAAGAATCGGCGGCGGACCATCTGGCCCTGGGTGCGGGCGACGATCGCCATGCCCTGCGAATCGGATGCGGTGTCAGGCACCGATGCCTGCGCATTGAGCGTCATGGGTGGTTCTCCGATTTCAGGACAGCCGGATGCGCGGGTCGAGGTACGCATAGAGGATGTCGGCGATCATGTTGAAGACGACGATCGCGGTCCCGGTGACGATGAAGAACGCCATGACCGGGGCGGGGTCGACCTCTCTGAGACCCTTGATGAACAGGTTTCCCATGCCCTGCCAGCCGAAGACGTTCTCGGTGACCACCGCGCCGCCGATGACGCCGGCGAAGTCGAAGGCCATCAGGGTGGTGACCGGGATGAGCCCGTTGCGGAAGGCGTGCTTGACCACGACGCTCCGCTCCGGAAGGCCCTTGGCCCGGGCCGTGCGGACGTAGTCCTGGTTCATGACCTCCAGCATGCTCGCCCGGCTGTAGCGCGTGTAGGTCGCCAGCGAGACCAGGATGAGCGCCATGCTCGGCAGCAGCAGGTGGCCCGCCGAGTCCAGGTTCATCTGCCAGAAGTCACCCACGAAGTTGGGGGTGCGGGCGCCGATCGTCGAGATCGGACGGCCGCGGACCGCCTGGCTGTAGGAGTCGAAGGCCTGGAGCAGCCGGTCCACGAAGATCAGGGCACCGGTGAACAGACCGGTCAGCACCGAGGCGGTGATCGCCTGGCGGCGCTGGATCCCGCCGAGGCCGTAGCCGAGGCCGACGCAGATCGCGACCGTCACCAGGGCGAAGCCGATGATCTCCAGCCAGGTCGGGTCGGCCAGCAGCGGGCCGAGCACCTGGGAGGCCAGCGCTCCGACCAGGGTGGCGCCGAGAGCCGCGTAGAGCGGTCCGCGCTGCCGCAACCCGGCGGACAGGACGGTGAAGCCGACCGCGGCGGCGGCCGAGATGGCCAGGATGAGGGGAAGCCCGAAACCGGGGTCGGCGAACCAGCGGGTCACCGAGAGCAGGGTGAACAGCGCGCCGGAGATCGCGACGCCGACGGCGAAGGCGAGGAGCCGCCGCCGGCGGTCGCCCGCGGTGAGCGCGCCGAAGATCAGGCCGCCGAGTAGGGCCAGGACACCGATGACGGTCGGCGGGATGCTGGGATCCTTCAGCCAGTTGTTGAACTCGATGGCCATGTACTGCTTGAGCATCACCGCGATCCAGAAGATCGGCAGGGAGAAGCAGACGAAGGCGGCGAAGGTGACCGAGTAGTCGAAGCCGCTGTACTGGCGGAGGGCGGAGACGATGCCGACCGTGATGCCGACGATGATCGCCATCACGGTTGCGACGAGCACCAGCTGGAGGGTGGCGGACAGGGCGTGGCCGAGAAGCGGGGCGACGTCCTGGCCGTCACGGTTGACGCCGAGCTCGCCCCGGACGAGGCGACCGAGCCAACCGAGGTAACGGATGGGGATCGGCACGTTGAGCTGCATCCGGTCGACACGGTCGGCGATCTTGAGGTCTTTGTTCGGGCTGTTGTCCTGGCGGAGGTCTTCCAACGGGTCGCCCGAGAGCGCCGTCAACACAAAGATGATGAAGGTGGCCGCCAGGAGGACGAAGAATGAGATGACCAGCCTTCGCGCGATGAAGACGATCATTCTGTCACCTCCTGCTTATTTGAGGGGACTATATGCGGATCAGGGCCGGGACTGAAGGACTTGTGATCCTTCAGTCCCGGCCCTGGGACGGTCGGTGTTTCGTCAGCCGCGGATGCGGATGGTGAAGGGATCGTGGAGCGACGTGATTACGTCAGGCTCCACTTGTCCATGTTCCAGGTGATGGTCGACTGCGCGGGGTTCGGGACGACGTTCTGGAGCGCCTCGTCCCACGCGTAGAGGCCCGGGTGCTGGAAGAGCGGGATGGTGGCGAGGTCATCCCAGAGGATCTTCTCGATCTGACCGATGATCGGGTCCTGGGCGGCCAGGTCCACGGTCGAGTTCAGCTTCTTGACGAGGGCGTCGACTTCCTTGTTGGCGTAGCAGCCGTTGTTGTTGCCCTTGTTCTCGCCGTCGCACTTCACCGGAGTGGTGTAGGTGGAGCCCCAGCCGCTGACCAGGGAGGAACCCGACCAGGCGAACAGCGCCACGTCATAGCCGTTGGCGGGCATCACGGTGCCGAAGAAGTCCTCGGAGCCCTTGTCGACGACCTTGAATCCGGCCTTGTTGCAGGAGTCGATGATGAGCTGGACGGCCGCGGTGCGGCGGGGGTTCGGGGTCTGGTAGCCGACCTTGATCTCGGTACCGGTCTTGCCCGCCTTCTCCACGAGCGCCTTGGCGCCCTCGATGTCCGGCTGGGCGTAGGCGGCGGCGCCGCCACCACTGGCAGCGATCACCGCGGCGTAGTTGGACTGGAACGCGGCCACGTTGCGGATCTCCAGGGGCTTGGCCTCCGGCGCGACGGGCTTGATCAGGTTGTCGACGATGAGCTGCCGGGGCACGCACTTGGCGAAGGCCTCACGCAGCGCCTTGTCCTTGAACGGGCTGGAGTCGAAGTTGAAGTCCAGGTGCTCATAGGTGTAGGCGTCGCTGATCTCGGTCTTCACGCCCTCGAGGCCCTGGAGCTGCTTGAGCACGTCGGGACCGGGCTGCGGCTGGACGATCTGAACCTCGCGGTTCTGCAGCGCCTGGGACTGCTCGTCCAGGGCGATGACGCGCTCGACGATGGTCGGGGTCGCTGCGGGGGCGCCCCACCACTTGTCGTTGGCGACGAAGGTCAGCGACTGGCCGGCGTCCATCTTGGAGAGCTTGTACGGGCCGGAGGACGGGATCAGGTCGGCCGCGGGCAGCGTGCCCTCGGAGATCCAGCCGTCGTTGTAGAACTTGATGGCCTTCTCGAGCTTCTTGGCGTCGGTGGCCTTGACCGCCGCGATGAAGTCGTCCTCGGACAGACCGGCCTGCTTCTCCACCACCTGGGCGGGCAGCATGGCGGTCGCGCCGGGGCCGTTGGCGATCCAGTCCGCGAACGGCTTGTCGTAGATGAGGGAGAACTTCTTGCCGCCCTTGTCGCACTCGGGCAGCTTGGTGTCCTCGACGCCGGTGGTGCCGGAGGAGGAGAAGCCCTTGACCTTGCCCGAGTTCGACGCCCACCACAGCAGGACGTCGTCACAGTCGATCGGGACGCCGTCCGACCAGACCGCCTTGTCGCTGATCGTGTATTCGACGGTCAGCGGGTCGTCGGAGGTCTTCTCGTAGGTGCCGAAGTCCTTGTCCGGCGTGATGGCGCCCTTGTCGCCGAAGAACCAGAAGCCCGTCAGCACCCGCTGGAGGGGGCCGGCGTTACGGGTGGCGTTCTCCGCGGCGGTGTTGTTGTTGTAGGAGTGGAACTCCTGCTCGTAGGAGTACGTGATGGTCTGAGCTGCCGGGGCCGAGGCCGGGGCCGAGGCTGAGGCCGAACCCGAAGCGGTGGGATTGCTCGCCGAGTCGTTGCCCGCGCAGGCGCTCAGCAGGAGGGCACCTCCCGCCACTATCGCTAAAAACTTGCCAGATGTCCGCGCATGGAACACGGCAGCACTCCTTCAATTGTCCGATTTGTAGTCAGCCCAGCATTGGTTGAACAAAGCTGAGCACCGTGACTCTCTCCTGGACAAGTAGGACGACATGGGTGTTGCAGACCTGAGACCGGTAACGTCCCAAGCTGTAACAAAGTCGGGCGCGAAGCGCAAAACTCCCCCATTGGTGAGAATCGGGGAGAAACGTAACGTTTGCCTGAAAAGTCCCAGTATGCGAGATGACGGAGAGTAGTCAACGGGGGTTGCCGGAGATCATCCAGCGGGTAGGGCGTACGTCGAGCCGTGTCAGAGACCGGGGCGTCACTCACTGTCCGTGATCACGGGAATAAGCCCTGCCTTTCCGATCGGTGCGCTCGGGATGGGAGGCAGACCGGATGGTAGAGCTCCCGACGTTGGCGGGATCGTACAGGAATTCCTATTTATGCGGGTTCTAGGTTGATATCGGGTTGTCGAACCATCCCATGTATGAACCTTTTGTTTCAGAAAAGTTTCGGGGGGATCTCACCATGATCTGTTCGGCCCCTCGATTTGGCGGACGATGACGGGAAACGTCCGCCGCACATAAATGGATCTTCATCGTTCACCCGGACCGGGCATTGCGGTACGGCCGCCACGATGGCCTGATCCTTGCGGATATTGGCATCCGGGCCACTCGTGAGCGCATCCGCCGAACTCCATGATTGACCCCATGACAACGACTCTTCAGACGCGCAAGCGTGTGCTTCACCGCGCCTGGATCGTGGCGGGAGTCGCGTTCGTGGCCATACTCGGCGCGGCCGGGTTCCGGGCGACGCCCGGTGTGCTGATCACCCCGCTCCAGGAGGAGTTCGGCTGGTCCCGGGGCACGATCTCGCTGGCCGTCTCGATCAACCTCATGCTCTACGGGCTGACCGCCCCCTTCGCCGCCGCTCTCATGGACCGCTTCGGCATGCGCAGGGTGGTCTCCTGCGCGCTGCTGCTGGTCGCCGCGGGCAGCGGACTGACGATCCTGATGAACGCGCCCTGGCAGCTCGTCCTCTGCTGGGGCGTCCTGGTCGGCCTCGGCACCGGGTCGATGGCCCTGGTCTTCGCCGCCACCCTCACCGAACGCTGGTTCGTCCGCCACCGCGGTCTCGTCACGGGCGTGCTCACCGCGGGCGGCGCCACCGGCCAGCTCATCTTCCTCCCCGTCCTCGCCCACCTGGCGGCCGACCAGGGCTGGCGATCGGCCGCCGTCACGGTCACCGTCGCCGCGCTGGCCGTGGTTCCCCTGGTCTGGTTCCTGCTGCGCGACCGCCCGGAAGAGGTGGGCACCACCGCCCTGGGCGCGGACCCCGACGCGCCCCCGGTCATCGCGCCGCCCCGGACCGGCAGCGCCGTACGCGCCCTCACCGTGCTGCGGAGCGCCGCGCGGACCCGGCCCTTCTGGCTGCTCGTCGCCGGATTCGCGATCTGCGGGGCGAGCACGAACGGCCTGGTCGGCACCCACTTCATCCCGGCCGCCCACGACCACGGCATGGCCGAACCGGCCGCCGCGGGACTGCTCGCGCTGGTCGGGATCTTCGACGTCGTCGGGACCATCGCGTCCGGCTGGCTGAGCGACAAGGTCGACTCGCGGATCCTGCTCGGCGTCTACTACGCGCTGCGCGGCGTGTCGCTGATGATCCTGCCCAGCCTGTTCGCCGCCTCCACCGAACCCAGCATGCTCGTCTTCATCGTCTTCTACGGTCTCGACTGGGTGGCCACGGTTCCGCCCACGGTGGCCCTGTGCCGACAGATCTACGGTCCCGACGGCGCCGTGGTGTTCGGCTGGGTCTTCGCCTCCCACCAGGTCGGCGCCGCCATCGCCGCCGTCGGCGCCGGGCTCACCCGTGACCACTTCGGCGCCTACGACCTCGCCTGGTACGTCGCCGGGGCCCTCTGCCTCCTTGCCGCCCTCATGTCGGTCGCCATCACGAAGAAGGCATCCTTGAAGGCGTGAACGAACGAAGGCGAGCGAGCCGCCGGGCACGTCGTACCGGTGGCGGAGAAGCGGGGGAGATCACGTGACCGACGTGACGGGCGACCTGGCGGGCGCGACGGGCGGGGCTCCCGAGACGACGGACAAGAAGGTGCTCCCCCTGGTGGTGCGGATCGAGCGGGCGACGCCGCCCGAGCGGTCCGACGCCCTGGAGGCGGCGGCGCTGGCCGTGCTGACGCTGCTGAACGATCCCCGGGCCCTCGACGACGGCGAGTGGGCCGGGCAGATGCGGGCCTGGGAGAGCATCGGGATCAGGAAGGTCGTCCGGCGGGCGCGCGGGGCCGAGTGGCGCCGGGTGCTCGACCTGCCGGGCATCACCGTCGCCTCGGGCACCGCCGAGGTCCGCGTTCACCCGCCGGTCCCGCTCGACGACTGGCCCAAGGACCTGTCCAGGCTTCAGGTCTCCGGCACCGAGCTGATCGACTCCGCCGAGCCGGGACCACCCGGGGACGTGGTGCTCTGGCTCAATCCGGAGCTGGAGATGTCGGCGGGCAAGGCCATGGCCCAGGCCGGGCACGCGGCCCAGCTCGCCTGGTGGGGAAGCGACGAGCGCGCCCGGCGGGCGTGGCGGGACAAGGACCTGGCGGTCTCCGTACGGACCGCCGACCCGGCCGGATGGGCCGCGCTGGCCGGCACCGGCCTGCCGGTGGTCAGGGACGCGGGGTTCACCGAGATCGAGCCCGGGTCCCGCACGGTCGTCGCGGACGCCCCCTGGCTCCGCGAAGGCGGCTTCAGGCCCGCGGGATCCGGGCCGCTCAGATCATCCTGACGATGTCGGCGAGCACGCCTCCCTCCGCGGTGAAGCGCGCCTCGGACGGGCTGTCGTAGACCACGATGAGGTGCTCGTCGTCGAGCATGGCGATGCCCTCCGCGTGGTCGCGGCCGTCCCCGTGGGGCAGCTCCGTGACGAGCTCGGGATCGTGCTCCACCGACGGTTCGTCCTCCGGCCGCCAGCGCAGCACCCGGACGGGGCCGTCGAGACTCATGGTCGGCCCGGCGAGGACCAGCAGGTCTCCCCGGTGCGGGCACAGGTCGCGGATACCGAGCCCGCCGAGGTTCAGAAAATGCGTCCGGTACGGCCTGCCGTCGATGGGGGCGAGCCTGAGACGGCCCGGACGCCGGGGATCGCTCTGCGGCCGGATCTCCAGCAGTACGGCCCAGCCGCGCAGCACCGGGCCGCGCAGGCCGATGAACAGGCGGCCTCCGAGCACCGCGATGCCCTCGACGTCCAGGCCGTTGTCCTTGCTGGGAATCGAGACGAAGGGGGCGAGATGCGGGTCGTCCGCCATCAGGTCGGCCAGGTTCCGGCCGGGGCCCGAGAGGATCTCGGCCCTGCGCCGGCCGTCCTCGCGGACGGGGGTGGCCCCGACGAGCGGCAGCCGTACGAGGATGTAGCGGTTCTCCTCGCGCACCACGGTGGCGAGCCGGCGGCGGGCCTTCTGGCCGGAGTGCTCCTTCTTGATCCGCCTGCGCTTGAGGCTGTGCGACCCCACCGCCCAGAGCCAGCCGTCGGATCGGCCCAGACCTTCGATGTCGGCCTCCTCCGTGCGCCCGGCGGGCAGGTCCACGAAGTCGGCCAGGAAGAAGGTGCGCTGGTCGTCGTAGCGGCCGTCGCGCAGGGTCAGGTGCTCGATGGTGGCGGTCTCGTCACCTGCCAGCCAGAGGCCGAGGGCGTCGGCGCGGACGGCGGACAGGTTGGTGTGCGTGGCGGCCTCGCGTGAGGGGATGTCGAACCGGAGCTCTACCTGGCGTTCTACGAGCATCCACGGATCATCGCAGGAGGGGTTCGCCGATGGTAAGGAGGGTAAAGAGGTAGGCACTCGTTCCCGAAGTGTGATGGGTATCCCGCACGGGAAAACCGGATTTGTCGTACGCTCCCGATCGTGCTCGATGGGTTGGGTGGGATTCAGGGGACCCGGGGGACGGGTTCTAAGCCGACATACGTGACTGCCGAGGCGGCCACGTCGGAATTACCGCAAGTCTTCGGTGAAGACCCGCCGAAGTCGTCCCCCGTGAAGCGATCCCGCATCGGCGACCTGCCGATGCGAGTGATCTACCGCATCCTGGCGGCGGTCATCGTGGTGGTCCTGGCCGTGGTCGCGGCCGTGGTCGGCTTCGTGATGTCGGGCTCCTCAGGTCAGCCGGACGAGGGGCCGCCGGGGCCGGTTGCCGCGCCATCTGCCGCGACGCCCTCGTCCGGCGTCAGCTCGCCGCCGCCGTCCGCCTCCGCTTCCTCCGCTGTGTCCTCGGCGTCCCCGTCGACCTCCTCGTCGGCGTCGCCCTCGCAGACCGCCGCACTCGCCACCCCCGCGCCGGACCGGAGCGCCGTGGTGGCGGCACTGGCCGACCCGCGCGTTCCCGATCTGCCGAGCGACAAGCGGCTCGCCCTGCTGCCGGGCAAGCCGTACAAGGGCAAGACCCGCCTGCAGGACAACAAGGCGGGTGTGTCGCTGGCCCGGTTCGGCAAGCCGTGGAAGCTCTACGGAGCGTCGCCGTTCTCCACCAAGCAGGTGCTGCCGGTGGCGAAGGGCGCCGCTCACCGGGCGATGATCGTGAGCTGCCCCGTGCCGATCCAGGTGCAGCAGGACCCGAAGGACACCGCGTTGCTGGCCGCCCGCTGGACGCTCAACCACCACCCCAAGGGCAGCAAGATCGCGTGGACCGCCTCGCAGCCGATCAAGGGCGGCTGGCTGCTCGCCTACCGGGTGAAATACGAGGTCAAGGGCAAGCCTCACTTCTCCCAAGCCGCCGTCACCGTGACAGAGGTCCCCGACGCCAAGCCCGCCATGCTCTTCGTGACGATCCCCGACGTCCAGCGCTCTCACTGGCGTGACATCAACACGGCGGTTTCGTCCCTCAGATTGAAGTAGCTCCCCCCTGGGCAGGAATGGCGTTGTTCGCGGGCGTGATGAAACCCGGGGGAATCTCACGGCCGTCCTCTCCGCGGTCGCGGGCGATGATCCCGCCGTCGCCGAGCGGGGAGGCTCCGGAAGCGGGCGGCACGGCCTGAAGGACTCGACCGAGCCGGCCGTCCGGACGCACTCCTGGAGGACGCTCGTTCCAGGGAGACTCCCCCAGTCGTGGAGGGGGATGTCGTGGAGCGACCGACACCTCAGGATCGCAAGGGGGCCGGCCCGGAGGGGGACGGCAAGAAGAACGAGCCCAAGCCCTGGCGGTCGGAAGGCCTGCCGGACGATACGTCTCCGCAGCGCCCGAAGATCAACTGGCGACGTTTCATGGTCACCCTGGTGTTCGCCTACGCCGCCATCTTCCTGATCTCGTCGTTCTTCGACGAGAAGTCACCCGAGCCGATCTCCTACACCCAGTTCACCCAGCAGGTGCAGGCGGGCAACGTCAAGGAGATCTACGCCACGGGCACGTCGATCCAGGGCAACCTGAAGAAGACGGCCCGGGATCCCGACCGCCAGAACCAGGCTTACACCATGTTCTCCACCGAGATGCCGGTCTTCGCCAACCAGCAGCAGCTCTACCAGCAACTGACCAGGACGGGTACGGAGATCAAGGCCGAACCCGTCAGCAACGGCCGGGGCTTCCTCGGGAACCTCCTGCTGTCCCTGCTGCCCGTGGCGGTGCTGGCCGGACTGTGGATCTGGCTCATGCGGCGCGCGGCAGGTGCGATGAGCGGCGGAGGAGGGCTGGGGGGAGGACTCGGCGGCCTCGGCGGTCTCGGCAGGTCGAAGTCGGCCACGCCGCTGGAGGCGGGCAAGGTGCGGGTCGACTTCAACGACGTCGCGGGCATCGACGAGGTGAAGAACGAGGTCGCCGAGGTGGTCGACTACCTCAGGGAGCCCGAGAAGTATCGCCGCCTGGGAGCCAAGCTGCCCAAGGGCGTGCTGCTCACCGGCCCGCCCGGCACCGGTAAGACCCTGCTCGCCAGAGCCGTCGCCGGAGAGGCCGACGTGCCGTTCTTCTCCGCGAGCGCCGCGGAGTTCATCGAGATGATCGTGGGGGTCGGCGCCTCCCGGGTGCGCGAGCTGTTCTCGGAGGCCCGCAAGGTCGCCCCGTCGATCATCTTCATCGACGAGATCGACGCGATCGGCCGGGCGCGCGGCGGCAGTGTCATCGGCGGTCACGACGAGCGGGAACAGACCCTCAACCAGATCCTCACCGAGATGGACGGCTTCACCGGCTCCGAGGGCGTCATCGTGATCGCCGCCTCCAACCGGGCGGAGATCCTGGACCCGGCACTGCTGCGACCCGGCCGGTTCGACCGGACCGTCGTGGTGTCCGCGCCCGACGTCAAGGGACGGGCGGAGATCCTCAAGGTGCACACCCGCGGCGTACCACTCGCCGACGACGTGAAGCTGGAGAACATCGCCAGGACCACCCCCGGCATGACAGGCGCCGACCTGGCCAACCTGGTCAACGAGGCCGCGCTGCTCGCCGCCAAGCGGGGCCGGAAACAGGTGTTTCCCCCCGACTTCGCCGACGCGCTGGAGAAGATCCAGCTCGGTACGGCCCGCACGGTCGTGATCTCGCAGGACGAGCGCAGGCGCACCGCCTACCACGAGGCCGGCCATGCGCTGCTCGGCATGCTCCAGCCCGGCGCCGACCCGGTCAGAAAAATCTCGATCATCCCCCGCGGCCGGGCGCTCGGCGTCACACTCTCCACGCCGGACACCGACCGCTACGCCTACGACGAGCAGTATCTGCGCGGCAGGATCGTCGGCGCCCTCGGCGGCATGGCAGCCGAACAGGTCATCTACGGCGTCATCACCACCGGCTCGGAGAACGATCTGGAGCAGGTCACGATGATCGCCCGTGGCATGGTCGGCCGCTGGGGCATGTCCTCCAGCATCGGCCCGCTGACCATCCTGCCCGGCTCCGCCGACGGCCAGCTCACCGCCGCTCCGGACACCCTGGCCACCGTGGACAAGGAGGTCCGGCGCATCGTGGACGAGTGTTACGAGATCGCCCTGCGCGTTCTGGCGGCGAACAGGGAGCGCCTGGACACCATCGTCGCTGCCCTGCTGGAGCACGAGACCCTGGGCGAGGCCGAGGTGTACGCCGCGGCGGGGCTTCCCCGCGGCGTCATCCCGCCACCGCCCCCTCCCGAAGCTCCTCCCGGGCTGCCGACCTCGGGGGAGGGCCCGTCATGAAGCCGGCCCCCTTCCTGGCCCCGCTCCTGGCCTGGCCTACCTGGGCGAACTGGGCGACCCTGCCACTGGTCCTGATCCTTGTCCTGGCTCTGGCCCTGGCATTGGTCCTGACCCTCGTCTTGCTCCTGGCGCTGGTCCTTGTCCTGGTCCTAGCCCTGGTTCTGGCGGTTGCGCTGGTCCTGGCCCTGCTATTGGTCCTGCTCCTGGTTGTGGCCCTGGTTGTGGCCCTGGTCCTGGCCTGGCGCTGGCGCCGGTCCTGACCTCGTCCTGGACTCCGAGCGACCCAGGAACGGCCCCATGCTTTTTCCGGTGACCCGTCGGCCGGTCCGTGCTTTTCCCGATGATCTGTCGGACGGCCGACCACCGGAACGGAGCCGCTAGGCTCGATCGGTGTGACCCAGATCGTTCTCGCCTCCGCCTCGCCTGCCCGCCTCGCCCTGCTCCGCAGCGCCGGACTCGATCCCAAGGTGATCGTCAGCGGTGTGGACGAGGACGCGATCACCGCCGACAGCCCGAGCGAGCTCTGCCTCGCGCTGGCCCGCGCGAAGGCGGCCGTGGTGGCGCGAGAGCTGAACGACGGCCTGGTCATCGGCTGTGACTCGATGCTGGAGCTCGACGGCCGGGCCTATGGCAAGCCGGGCACACCCGAGGAGGCCGTTGCCCGCTGGCAGAGCATGCGGGGCCGCGAGGGCCGCCTGCTCACCGGCCACTGCGTGATCGACGTCGCGAACGGCCGGGAGGTCTTCGAGGTGGGCGCCACGGTCATACGCTTCGGCACCCCCACCGACGCCGAGATCACCGCCTACGTCGCCACCGGCGAGCCCCTCCGCGTCGCCGGCGCCTTCACCCTGGACGGCTTCGGCGGTTGGTTCGTCGACGGCATCGACGGCGACCACGGCAACGTTCTGGGCATCTCGTTGCCCCTTCTCCGCCGCCTCTTCGCCGCCCTGGACGTCGCCTCCGTCCCGGCCCTCTGGCAACGCGCCTGAGCGGCTTATCCGCCCGTTCCGGTCACGCACCCGATCCGCTTTCTCCGCACGTCTCGGCAACGCGCCCAATTCGCTTCTCCGCAGGTCTTCTCGCGCGTGACGGTCCGTCCCCGTCCCGCAGCGGCGTCGCTGCCCTGCGCGCCCCGCATGTGTCCCGTGCATGTTCCCTGCGCGCCCGTGCATCCACCTGCGCGTGTCCCGCGCATCATGCCCCGCGCGTGCCCCGTGCCGCCTGTGCCGTTTCCTGCGCGCACCCGTCGTGCTCCGGAGGCCGCTCACTCTCCGCATGTACGGCGGCGCGGGGCCGAGGGTTCTCGATGGGGTCACCGAGCATCCTTGATCCCGATAATGTTCCGTCATGGGTCATTTCCGCTCCTTTCTGGACGGCATCGGGTTTTTCTTCCAGGGGCTGCGCTGGGTCGCGCGGTACCCTCGCTGGTGGCTGTTCGGGTTGATCCCGGCCCTGATCGTGTTCGTCCTCTACGCCGTGGGCCTCTACCTGCTGGGCACGAACGCCCTCGACATCGCCGATTGGGCGACACCGTTCGCCGACACGTGGGGTGAGGGAGCGCAGACGGCACTCCACAGCCTGGTCGGACTGGCGATCTTCGGCGCCGGACTGATCCTGTCCGTGGTGACCTTCACCGCGGTGACCCTGATCCTGGGCGAGCCCTTCTACGAGAAGCTCTCCGAGAAGGTCGAGGAGACCCACGGCGACGTGCCGACGGGGCACGGGCTTCCGCTCTGGAAGTCGATCCTCAGGTCCATCAAGGACAGCCTGATCACCCTCGGATATGTGCTGCTGTTCACGATCCCGCTGTTCTTCCTGGGGTTCGTGCCGGTGATCGGGCAGACGGTGGTGCCGGTGCTGGGCGCCCTGGTCTCGGGCTTCTTCCTCACGGTCGAACTCACCACGCTGGCCATGGAGCGCAGGGGCATGGTGCGAAAGAGCCGTTTCGCTCTGCTTCGGGGCAACAAGGCCCCGGCGCTCGGCTTCGGGGTCCTGCTCTTCCTGCTCTTCCTCATTCCGCTGGTCGCGGTGGTCGCGATGCCCGCCGCCGTGGCGGGTGCGGCCATCATGGTCCGGACGAGGCTGGCGCCCGCCGGGGCCCTCCACCCCCAGACCTGAGCGGAGCTCGCTGGAGCCCTCGGCCCTGAGCCCACCGGAGCTCTCAGGTGTGAGTCTGCCGGCCCTCCGGTCCGAGCTCGCTGGAGCCCTCAGCCCTGTGGACAGCCCCGGCGCTCTCCACAGAATGCCGTTCTGGGGATGAACGGGGCCGGGGATCCGGCGAAGCTCTCGGCCATGACAACCGACAACCAGCCCCCATCCGGCCGGCCTACTCCGCGACCTGCCCCGCAACCGCGCCTGCTGCTCGGCTCCACGGAGGACATCCTCGGTGCCGTGCCCTATCTACTCGGCTTCCACCCCGCAGAGAGTCTGATCGTGATCGGCCTGGAGGGGGAGCCTCCCAAGGGCCGGCTGCACCTCACGGTCCGGTGGGACCTGCCGCTGGCGGCCCCGGGCCTCGGGCAGATCATCCCGCTGTTCCGCAAGGAGGGGATCACTCAGGTCGTCGTCATCGGTTACGGTCCCGGCCCGCTGGTGACCCCGGCCGTGGACGTGGCCATCGAGCTGTTCCGCCAGAGCGACCTCACGCTCGTCGACGCGCTCCGGGTGGAGGACGGCCGTTACTGGTCCTATATCTGCTCGCGGACCGACTGCTGCCCCGGCGACGGCACCCCGTACGAGCAGGAAGCCAACGCGATCGCAGCCCAGGCCATCGTGCACGGGCTGGTCGCCCTGCCGGACAGGGAAACCCTGGAGCGCTCGCTGGATGCCGTCGACGGACCCGCACGGGCGGCCATGCGCGAGGTCACGGCCCGTGTCACGGAAGAGCTGCACGGCAGACTCACCGGATGCGAGGACGACGAGGGATTCGCGGCGGAGTTCGTCGCGGATGGGATGGCCAGGGTTCGCGGGGCGATCGGTGCCTACGCCTCGGGCGGGCGACTGGATGACGAGCAGGCGGCCAGACTGGGGCTGGACCTGGCGGTGATCCGGATCAGAGACGAGGCGTGGACGCTGATCACGGATGACACCGACGACGCCCACCTCAGGCTGTGGCAGGACCTCACCCGGCGGCTGGAGCCCAAATTCGTTCCACCGGCCGCCTCCCTGCTCGGCATGGCCGCCTGGCGTCAGGGCGACGCCGCGCTGGCGGGCATCGCCCTGACGCGGGCATGCGAGATCGACCCTGATTACTCGATGGCGAACCTGCTCATGCACGCACTGCGGCACCTGCTCCCGCCGCACGTTCTCAAGGAGAGGATGCCCAGCCCGGAGGAGCTGGACCAGGAGATGGGCAGCCCCACGATGGCCTGGCTCCTCCCCGTGATCGCCTTATTGGAGGAATCGGCGATCATGGCGGAATGACCGCTCAGCTGCCGGCGCGCTTCTGACGCTCGTTGTAGGCGCGCATCCGGGGCGGGTAGCCGGTGAGTTGCACGTCATAGACCGGAAGAGCCAGGTCGCGAGCCACCTTGCGGATCACCGCGGGTGAGCCGACCCGACGCCGGGTCCACTCGCCGTCATCCGCGACCGCCATCGCGGTGGTGTCCGTCGCGAATGTCTCCGGCTCAACATAGAACTCAACACCGCGACGTGACTTTGCAAAGGCGATAAGCGCCTCGATGTCGGCGTCGGTCGCGGGACGATCGAACCTGGCGATCTTCGGCCCACGCAGACGCCTCAACCCATAACGATCGCGCCATCTCATACGTCCTTGTATACCTCTCGTACTCGCTCCGTGGCGGGAGCCAGGGATGACTCTCAGGGGCTTGTAGGGGTTTATCCGGATAGACCAAGGACAATGCCGTCGACGACCATTGAGATCAATAGCGGCGACGAAAGGTTATCGGTCCCATGGCAGGCACAGCGACACCAGCGGCGAGCTCGTGGCACGGAAATGTGCCGACACCAAACTCGCGCCCCGATCATGCCGAACTCCGGGTGAGCAACCAGGATCGGGAGCAGGTGGTCGATCATGTCAAGGCCGCCTACGCGGAGGGAAGACTCGACAGGTTCGAGTTCGATGACCGCCTGGAGCGGGCGATGACGGCCCGCGTCCACGGTGACCTCATGCCGATCATGCACGAGCTGTACGGCGCACATCCGGCGGGTCCCGGCTCATACCCTCCGGTCATGAGCCGGGTAGCGATCGGCCGTCATCTCGACGGGCGAGCGGAAACGGGAGGGGAGCGCGTAGGTGCGGCGGCGGCGCACCTGCTACCGCTGACCGGCCTGCTGGCGATCGGCCCGCTGATCATGTTGCTCACCGCGGGCAGGACCTCGTCCTACGTCCGCAAGCACGCGGTGGAGGCCCTCAACTTCCAGCTGACGATGCTCGCGGCCACCATCCTGCTGACGATCATGTTCGTGGGCGTGGTGCTGACGCCCCTGCTCTGGATCGGAGGCCTGGTGCTGTCGGTGGTCGGCGGCTTGGCGGCGCTGGGCGAGGGTAACTTCCGTTACCCGTTCACGCTGCGCCTGGTGAAATAGGCGAGACGAGGCTCGGGGACGCTGGGGGGACCGTAGCGGGCGCTCGCACATTTCCGTGTCCGTGCAGCGGACCGGACCGCTGAGCGCTCGCATACCGCCCGGGGTGGCAGGCCCGGAGCATCAAGTGCTTGCCCAGATCCGCGCCCGATGTGGCAGGCCGAATCAGGGGCGGAGAACCTCGTACTTGACCCGCATCGTTCCGGCGCCGATGTCGCCGATGGCGGAGAAGGCGGCCTTGGACAGATCAAGGCAGCGTCCGCCGACATACGGGCCGCGGTCGTTGATGCGGACCATCACTGACTTACCGGTGCTGGGGTTGGTCACCCGGACCTTGCTGTCCAGCGGCAGGCTCTTGTGTGCTGCGGTCATCGCGTCAGGGTTGAAGCGCTCGCCGCTGGCCGTCATCTGCCCCTCCGAGTAGAAGGAGGCGCCGCAGGTCCCGGTCGAGAGCACGCGGGCCTTCGACATGGAAGCGGGTTCGGTGACGGCTTTGAAGTCAGTCCTGGGAGAGTCGGATCTGTCGCCCTTGGATGGGTGCTTCGTGCTGGGAGAGTCGGATCTGTCGCCCTTGGATGGGTGCTTCGTGTTGAAAGAGTCGGATCTGTCGCCCTTGGATGGGTGCTTCGTGTTGAAAGAGTCGGGCCTGTCGCCCTTTGACGGGTGCTTCGTATCGGGTGTGTTGGTGTCTGGGGCGGTGGGTTCGTCGGACGGTGTGGGGTCGTCCGGGGTGGCGGTGTCGGACGGTGCGGGGTCGTTCGGGGTGGTGGGGGTGTCGGACGGTGTGGGGTCGTTCGGCGGTGTGGTGGGTTCGTCCGGCGTGGAGGGGTCGTCGGACGGTGTGGGGTCGTCCGGGGTGGCGGTGTCAGACGGTGCGGGGTCGTCCGGCGTGGCAGGGTCGTCCGGCGTGGAGGGGTCATCGGACGGCGCGGGGTCGTCCGGCGTGGAGGATTCGTCCGGGGTGGCGGTGTCGTCCGGCGTGGCGCTCGCCTCGGCAGTGGCCTGGGGCGGGGGTGTGGTCTCAGGAGTGTCGGACGGCTCGATTGTCTCGGTGACGGCCGTCACGCTTTCAGAGGGCCCGTCATCAGAGGCGGCGGGGGGGAGCGGGTCGCCGGTCTGCTGAGCGCCGATGAGGGCGGCGGACGCGGCCGTCCGGGAGATGCTGTCTCCTCCGCTTGAGACTATTCCGACGGCAATCGAGGCCACGGTCAGTGCTGTGAAACCGGCGGCCATAGCGATCACGTATCGCCTGCCCGGAATCGGCTTCTTCGGGGTGGACCCGTCGGGGGAGGGGGCGTCATCGGGAGAGGGAGTGAAGATGTGTCGGCCCAAGGGAAACCACGATCCAAAATCAGGAGAAGGCATGGGAGGACCGCGCGGGGGCGGGGGAGAGCGGGGATGCGCGCCGACCGGTCCCATTGACGGAGCACAGGGGGTGCTGTCCGTCAGAATGTGGTTGACAATATGCGACAAACAGCTAGTAAAGGTATGTTTATGTCGCAAAGGTGAGGCAAGTTTTGGTAAAGAAACGGCCGGTCAGAGCGGGGAGATGAGCGCCGTCTTCCAAGCGCTGGTCATGCAAGGGGCTGCTCGCGGCATCCCACGGCGTTCGTCAAGGAGCGCGCGGATTCTCTCTGCGATGCTGGTCAGAGCGGGGTGCACGCATCGTTTCCGAGGCGCGGGTCAGAGCAGGGGCGCGCGGATCGTCCCGAAGCTACCGGTCAGAGCAGGAGTGCGCGCACCATTTCCACGGTGTCGGCCTGATCCGCGTTCTTGTCAGGACGGTAGCGGATGACCCTGGCGAAACGCAGTGCCATGCCGCCGGGGTAGCGGCTGGACTGCTGGACTCCGTCGAAGGCGATCTCGACGACGAGCTCGGGGCGGACGGCGACCGTCCAGCCGTCGGTGGGGCCGTCCGCGAGCCCGAGGAAGCGCTCGGTCTGCCAGGCCAGCAACTCGTCGGTCAGTCCCTTGAAGGTCTTGCCGAGCATGACGAACCCGCCGGTCCCCGGATCGCGGGCGCCCAGGTGCAGGTTGGAGAGTTTGCCCTCGCGGCGACCGTGGCCCCACTCGGCGGCCAGGACGACCAGGTCGAGTGTGTGCCTGGGCTTCACCTTGATCCAGCCCGCCCCGCGGCGGCCGGCGGCGTAGGGGGTCTGCAGGGACTTGACCACCACGCCCTCGTGGCCGCTCCTGATCGCGTCCTTGAAGAACGCCTCACCCTCCGCGACGTCGTCGGTGACCAGCCGGGGGGTCACCAGCTCCGCGGGCACGGCCCCTGCCAGGGCCGCGTGACGAACCTCACCGGGCAGGTCGAGCAGGTCGGCGCCGTCCACCCGTAGCGCGTCGAAGAAGAACACGCTCAGCGGGACCTTGCCGCGCACGCCGGGCACGTCGGTGCGGCTGGACACGCGTCCGGAGGTGATCTGGAAGGGCTCGGGGCGCCCGTCGGGGCGCAGCGCGATGACCTCCCCGTCGAGGACCAGGTCCCGGGAGGGCAGGGCGCCGACCGCCTCGACCAGCTCGGGCACCTGCGCGGTGATGTCGTCGAGGGTTCTGGTGAAGACGGACACCTCGTCGCCGGAGCGGTGAGCCTGGATCCGGACTCCGTCGAGCTTCCACTCGACCGCGACCGGCCCGCCGAGCTTGCTCAGCGCGGCGGGGATGGAGGTGGCGCTCTGCGCGAGCATCGGCGACACCGGGCGGCCGACCTCCAGGTGAAAGGCGTGCAGCGCCGCGATCCCGTCGCTCAGGGCGGCGGCGCCGACGGCGGGCAGCCAGCCGCGGAGGGTCAGCGCCCGTCGTACTTCGGCGGCCGGGAGCCCGGCGGCCTTCGCGATGGCCTCGATCATCACGCCGTCCAGCGCTCCCTGCCGCAGCTCGCCGCGGAGCAGCCGGGACAGGAACATCTGCTCCTGGCGGGTCAGGGCGCCGAACAGCTCGACGATCAGGGCCTTGCGGGCAGTCTGGGAGCCCGGCCCGACCTGGGCCTTGATACGGCTCAGGAGGTCGTTGACCTGGCGCAGGGTGGCGGTCGCCGCCAGCCGGGGCTCGGGAGGATCCTGCAGGCCGGCCCAGCCCACGCCGACGTTGCGCTGCGGCAACTCGCCGGAGAGATAGGCGATGGCGATCTCCGCCTCGTCCGGTTCGACCCGGCCGAGCAGCTCCGCGAGATGGACGATCTTCGCCAGCCGGGCGGAGCTGGCGGTCACGGCCGCCGAGGTGCGCGCAAGGTCGATCAACAACACAAGGGCCAGCTTAGGAGCTACATGTGACATTTCGGAAAAGCGAACGCTCACTTCGGAGCGATTCGCGTTTCGTAGTACTACCGGGGCGCCGTGAGGCCCGTGTTCCGCATGATCGGCGGAGCGCCGTGGAAGCCCGTGTTCCGTGCGGCAAACGGGCTGCGGAGGAAGTCAGATAAGCCGTCCCGTCCCGTCCCGTACAGGGCACGGGCTACGGAGGAAATCAGGTGGGCCGTCCCTCCTCTACGGCGAACGGGCCGCGGAGGAAGCCAGGTGAGCCGTCCCGTACAGGGCGCGGGCTGCGGAGGAAGTTAGATGGGCCGTCCCTCCTTTACGGCGAACGGGCCGCGGAGGAAGTCAGGTGAGCCGTCCCATTTCGTACCGTGAACGGGCCACGGAGGAAGTCGAATGGGCCGCCCCGTAGGGGAGGGACGGCCCATTTGACGGAACTTGTCGGGTTGTCAGCTCACGCCGAGCAGGTCGACGACGAAGATGAGGGTCTCGCCCGGCTTGATGGCGGCGCCCGCACCGCGGGAGCCGTAGCCGAGGTGGGCCGGGATGGTGAGGCGGCGACGACCGCCGACCTTCATGCCCGCGACACCCTGGTCCCAGCCCGCGATGACCCTGCCGCCACCCAGCGGGAACTGGAAGGCGTCGCCACGGTTCCAGGACGCGTCGAACTCCTCGCCGGTGGAGAAGGCCACACCGACGTAGTGCACGCTGACCTGGTGACCCGGCTTGGCCTCCGGCCCGTCTCCTTCGACGATGTCGACGATCTGCAGATCCTTGGGAGGATCGCCCTCCGGGAAGTCGATCTCCGGCTTCTCCAGTGCCACGTGGTTCTCCTTGGTTGGATGCGCGCCGGCCGCTTTCCGACCGGCCGAATGACTCTACGTGGTCCCGGGGCAGTGTGAGAGACAACGGGACGAGGCGGCCCTCACGTCGTACGCTCGGAAAGACCACTCGGGGAGACCGACTGGAGGCGCAATGCGCAAGCCGTACACCCCGGAGGACATCCTCCTCACGGGGAAGGTCGCCGTCGTCACAGGGGCCGCGAGGGGGCTGGGGCGGGCGATCGCGGAGACCCTGCGGGAGTTCGGCGCCGAGCTGGCGCTGTGTGACAGGGACGCGATCGACGGGTTCGACACGCTCACCCTGACCGTCGACGTGCGGGATCCGGCGGCACTGGAGGTGTTCGCCCAGGCGGTGCGGGAGCGGTTCGGACGGGTTGACCTGCTGGTCAACAATGTCGGCGGGACGTTCCACGCGGCATTCGCCGAGACCTCGCCCAGGGGTGAGGAAACGCTGATAGCGGAGAACTTCACTCAGGTCACCGCCATGATCCGGCGATTTCTGCCGCTGATGTCCCCGGGCGCGTCGATCGTCAACCTGACCTCCAGCGAGGCGCACCAGGCGGCGCCCGGGTTCGCGGTCTATGCGGCGATGAAGGCGGCGGTGGAGAGCCTGACCCGCTCGCTCGCGCTGGAGCTGGCCCCGCGCGGGATCCGGGTGAACGCCATCGCGCCCGACGCGCTGCCCACGGGCGGCGAGGAGGGCGTGCGGGTGCGCGTGCTGGAGGATCAGCTGCCATTCGAGCCGGTACGGCTGCCACCGCTCGGTTACCTCGGCGATCCCGCCGAGGCCGGGGCCGCCGCGGTGTTCCTGGCGAGTGAGATGGCTGGATTCATCACCGGGACCACCCTGCACGTGGACGGCGGCATCCACGCCGCAGGCGGCTGGCGGCGCGTGGAGCCCTGAGGAGAGACGTTGGGGAGCGCTCTCTGAAAGAGAGATTGACCGGGCTCGGGTGAGCTGTCAAGGCCCTTTATCCGGCCTGAGGAACCTGACCGAAACGCGACCTTAACGTGACTTTTCATCGTGGGAGCGCTCCATTAATTCCATTCTGGGGCTATTAATAGCCCTTTGAGCTGCGAAAACATTGCCTCTTCTGGGAGAGCGCTCTCCCGATAGGCCGCGGTGGATAACGGCGATCGTTATCTGGAAGGTCGTTGACACGTTACTCGGATGCCATCAATCTGCTCAGGGAGCGCTCTCTTCATGATCACTTATGAGGACCCTAGGAGGGTTCCATGCGCAAGTTACGCCACCGGTTCCTTGTCCCGATGGTCGCCGTTTCCGCCTTGGCCCTGGGTCTCACCGCCTGCGGCAGCGGCGGTGGCGCCCCGGCGAGCAGCGGAGCGGCCTCCCAGCCGGCGGAGAAGATCAAACTGACCGTCGGGCTGTTCAGCGACTTCCACTACGCGCCGCTGTACGAGGAGTTCAAGAAGACCCATCCCAACGTGGAGATCGTGGAGCGTCGCGCGCAGTTCAACGACCACCACACCAATCTCATCACGCAGCTGACCACCGGCGCGGGGGCCGCGGACGTGGTCGCCATCGAGGGCGGTTACATCGGCTCCTTCACGCCCGTGCCCGACAAGTTCTACAACCTCAAGGACTACGGGCTGGGCAAGCGTGAGAGCGAGTACCTCCCCTGGAAGTGGAAGCTGGGCGTCTCCAACGACAACACCTCGCTCATCGGGATCGGCACCGACGTCGGCGGCCTGGCCATGTGCTACCGCCCCGACCTGTTCAAGAAGGCCGGCCTGCCCGCCGACCGCGACGAGGTGTCGGCGCTCTGGCCGACGTGGGACGCCTACATCGAGACGGGCAAGAAGTTCGTCGCGGCCAAGGTGGAGGGAGCCAAGTTCACCGACGGCGCCGGTGAGCACTTCCGCGCCATGGTCGAGCAGGCCCCGGTCGGTTTCTACGACGCCCAGTACAACATCGTCGCCGGCACCAACCCCGAGGTGCGCAAGGCCTACGACATGGGCATAAAGATGATCGACAGCGGCCTGTCGGCCAACCTCCTGGCCTTCTCCCCGCCGTGGAACACCGGGATCGCCAAGGGCACCTTCGCCACCATGGTCTGCCCGGCCTGGAAGACCGGCACGATCAAGGACCAGAAGCCCGGCGAGGGCACCTGGGACATCGCCGCGGTGCCCGGCGGCGGCGGCAACCAGGGCGGCACCCACCTGGCGCTGCCCAAGCAGGGCAAGCACCCCAAGGAGGCCGCGGAGCTGATCGACCTGCTGACCAACAAGGAGAGCCAGATCAAGCTCTTCACGGAGGCCAGCGCGCTGCCGTCGCTGCCCGAGCTGTACGACGACCCGGCGGTGAAGGACTACGTCAACCCGTACTTCGGCAACGCGCCGATCGGCAAGATCTTCACCGACGCCGCCAAGGCGCTCCAGCCGCAGCCCGCGGGCCCCAAGGCCGGTGACGTCCTGCAGGCGTTCAACAACGGCCTCCAGCGGGTCGACCAGGGCAAGCAGAACGCCGAGGAAGCCTGGGCGCAGGTGCTCAAGGACGTCAGCAGGATCAAGTAGTCGCCCTCCGGCCGGCCGGTCTCGCACCGGCCGGCCACCTGCTTCCCCTCGCCCGAAGAATCCTGCCCGACGAGTCGCCGAAAGGAGCTGCCATGGCCACCCGCGCACCGGATCGCATGGCGGCGGTCCCACCGAAGAGGCCGGTGCGACCTCAAGGTCGCCTCCGCCGCCACCTGGCGTACCAGCTCGACGTCAAGGGGTCGCCGTACGCCTATGTGGCCCCGTTCTTCCTGCTTTTCTCCGCGTTCGGGCTGTTTCCCCTGGCCTACACCGCCTGGGTGAGCCTGCACGAATGGACGCTGCTGTCGGACGAGCAGACCTTCGTCGGCCTGGACAACTTCAGGACGCTGCTCGCCGACGACTACTTCTGGAACGCCACCTTCAACACCCTGTCCATCGGGGTGCTGTCCACCGCCCCGCAGCTGCTGCTGGCCATCTGGCTGGCCCATCTGCTCAACCGGCCGCTGCGGGCGCAGACCTTCTTCCGCATCACGCTGCTGCTGCCCAACGTGACCAGCGTGGTCGCGGTGGTGGTCATCTTCAGCCAGCTGTTCGGCCGGGACTTCGGCATGATCAACTGGGTGCTGTCGCTGTTCGGTGTCGAGGGCGTCGCCTGGAACGAGGGGGTGCTGACCTCCCATGCCGCCATCTCCACCATGATCATGTGGCGGTGGACGGGCTACAACGCCCTGATCTTCCTGGCGGCCATGCAGGCCGTACCGCGTGAGCTGTACGAGGCGGCCACCATCGACGGCGCGAGCGGGCTGACCCAGCTTCGCAAGATCACCATTCCGATGATCAAGCCCACGATCGTCTTCGTCGTCATCACCTCGACGATCGGCGCCATGCAGGTCCTCGCCGAGCCGCTGTTGTTCGGCTCCTACAGCATCACCGGCGGGGCCGACCGGCAGTACCAGACGCTCTCGCTGTTCATCTACGAGAACTTCACCAAGCTCGACTTCGGCTTCGCCTCGGCCATCTCCTGGATGATGTTCCTCTTCATCGTCCTGGTCGCCGGCGTCAACTACCTGGTCACCCGTCGCGGGAAGGGAGGGCTGACGTGAGCGTCCGCACCGCCGTCTCCTCGGCCCGGCGCTCCGGCGCCGCTCGCAGGCTCACCTACCTCACACTGACCGCGGTGGCGTTCTTCTCGATGCTGCCGCTCTACTACAGCGTCGTGGTGGCCTCCCGCGACAACGCGGCGCTGGCGGACATCCCGCCGCCGCTGGTGCCCGGCGGCAACTTCTTCGCCAACGTCGCCCGCGTCTTCGACACCGTCCCCTTCGCCCTGGCGATGCTCAACTCCGTCCTGGTCTCCGGCTCCGTCGCGATCGCGGTGATGTTCTTCTCCACATTGGCCGGGTTCGCCTTCGCCAAGCTGCGTTTCCGCGGACGCAACGCCCTGCTCCTGCTCACCGTGGCGACCATGATGGTGCCGACCCAGCTCGGCATCATCCCGCTCTACATGCTGATGGTGAAGCTGGAGTGGACCGGCACCATGTACGCGCTGATCGTGCCCGCGCTCGTCAACGCGTTCGGCGTGTTCTTCATGACCCAGTACCTCTCCCGGGCACTGCCGACCGAGCTGCTGGAGGCCGGCCGGGTCGACGGCTGCACCACCTGGGGCCTGTTCTGGCACGTCGTGCTTCCGGCCGCCCGCCCGGCGGCGGCCGTACTCGGCATGCTCACCTTCATGTCGGTCTGGAACGACTACTTCTGGCCGCTGGTCGTCCTGACGCCGGAGGATCCGACGGTGCAGGTCGCCCTGTCCACACTGGCCAGCGGATACGTCAACGACTATGTGCTCGGCCTGGCGGGTACCACGCTCGGCACCCTGCCGCTGGTCGTGGTGTTCGCTCTTCTCGGCAAGCAGATCATCGGAGGAATCATGCAAGGAGCTGTGAAGGGATGACCGTCGTCAGCACACGGGGGGCCACCCTTACAGAGGGGCGTGCGGACTTCCCTGCCGATTTCGTCTGGGGCGCGGCCACCGCGTCCTACCAGATCGAGGGCGCGGCCAAGGAGGACGGCCGGGGGCTCTCGATCTGGGACACCTTCTCCGGCACGCCGGGCAAGGTCGCCGGGGGAGACACCGGTGACGTGGCCTGCGACCACTACTTCCGCTATGCCGACGACGTCCGGCTGATGAGCGACCTGGGCCTGGCGGCCTACCGCTTCTCCGTCGCCTGGCCCAGGATCCAGGCCGACGGAACCGGGCTCGTCAACTCGCGCGGCCTGGACTTCTACAGCCGCCTGGTCGACAAGCTGCTGGAAGCGGGGATAACGCCCTACGTCACGCTCTACCACTGGGACCTGCCCCAGGCGCTGGAGGACGCGGGCGGCTGGCCCGAGCGCGACACCGCCTACCGCTTCGCCGACTACGCGCGGGCCGTGCACGCGGGGCTGGGAGATCGCGTCCAGCACTGGACCACGCTCAACGAACCGTGGGTGGCCGCCTTCCTCGGCTACGGAAACGGGGTGCACGCACCGGGCAGGCGAGAGCCGGCGGCGGCCTTCCGGGCGGCCCACCACCTGTTGCTGGGGCACGGGCTGGCGGCGCGGGCGTTGCGCGAGGCGGGGGCCGAGGAGATCGGGCTGGCCCTCAACCTCTCACCGGTGATCACTCCCGCCCAGGTGGGAGACCCCGCGGCCGTCGCGTCGCTCGAGGACGCGGAGGCGGTCGGCCGGATCGACACCCTGCTCACCCGGCAGTTCCTCGACCCCGCGCTGCGCGGGGAGTATCCCGCCGAACTGCTCGCGATGATCGAGCGCAACGGTGGCCTGACCCACATCCGGGCCGGGGACCTGGAGATCATCAATCAGCCGATCGAGGTGATCGGCATCAACTACTACAACCCGTGCGTGGTCGAGTCGGGGCCCGGCCAGGCCGCCGACGAGGCGTGGCCCGGCAGCGAGGACGTCCGGTTCTGCTCGGTCGACGATGTGCCGGCCACCGCGATGGGCTGGCCGATCGTGCCGAACGGCCTCTCCCGCCTGCTGGTACGGCTGGCCGACGACTATCCGGAGGCAGGCCTGGTCATCACCGAGAACGGCGCGGCCTTCGAGGACGTCGTGGAGGACGGCCACGTCCACGACGTCGGCAGGACCGGCTACCTGGACCATCACCTGCGCGCGGTGCACGCCGCGATCGCCGACGGCGCGGACGTTCGGGGATATCTGGTCTGGTCCTTGCTGGATAATTTCGAGTGGGCCTACGGCTACGGGCGTAGGTTCGGGATCGTGCACGTCGACTTCGACACCCAGCGGCGCCTGTTCAAGGACAGCGCGCTGTGGTACCGCGAGGTCATCAAGCAGAACGGACTGCGGGGGAACTAGATGAGACGACCTACCTTGGAGGCGGTCGCGGCCCGTGCCGGGGTCTCCCGCTCGACCGTCTCCAGGGTGGTGAACGGACAGACCACGGTCACCTCCGACATCCGTGACCTGGTCATGCGCGCCGTGAACGAGCTGGGCTACGTCCCCAACGGCGCCGCCAGAAACCTGGCCACCCAGCGCACCAACTCCGTCGCGCTGGTCGTCTCCGAGTCCCCGCACCGGGTGTTCTCCGACGACCCGATGTTCTCCACGGTCATCCGTTCCGCCAGCATCGAGCTGGAGGCCGTCAACAAGCAGGTCGTGCTGCTGCTGGCCGGGTCGCCGGAGAGCCACGCCCGGGTGGAGAACTACGTCGCGGGAGGGCACGTCGACGGCGTCATGCTCGTGTCGAGCCACGGCGCCGACCCGCTGCCCGTCGCGCTGACCCGGCTGCGTGTCCCGGTCATCTCCTACGGCAGGCCCGCGGTGCCGGTCGCCATGCCGTACGTCGACACCGACCATGTGAACGGCGCCGCCACGGCCGTGCGCCACCTGCTCGAACGAGGCAGGCGGCGGATCGCCACGATCGCCGGGCCGCTGGACATGATCGGGGGTCAGGACCGCCTGACCGGCTACCGCGAGGTGCTCCGCGACTCCGACCGCCGCTCGATCATCGCGGTCGGTGACTTCACCCGCGAGTCCGGCGCGGTCGCGATGAGGCAGCTGCTGGCGGACGACCCCGACATCGACGCGGTGTTCGCCGCCAACGACCTGATGGCGATCGGCGCCATGCACGCGCTCCGCCAGGCCGGTCGCCGGATCCCGGACGACGTCGCCATCGTCGGCTACGACGACATAGAGTCCGCCCGCTACACCGACCCGCCGCTGACGACCATCCACAACCCGCACGCGGAGCAGGCCGCGGCCATGGTCCGCCTGCTGCTCGGACTCCTTGAGGGCGAACCGGTCGAACCAGTGATCATGCCCACCGAGCTCGTGGTCAGGACCTCCTCGTAAGCTCCCGCCCCACCGGTGTGGGCGGGACCTCTTCGTGGGTTCCCGCCCCATCGACAAGGGCGAGACCTCTCTGTGGGTTCCCGCCCGACCGGCATGGGCGGGACCTTTTGGTAGGTTCCCGCCCAGGCCGACGTGGCCGGGGCCTCTTGGCGGATTCCCGTACCGCCGGTGTGGTCAGGACTTTTTCGTGGGTTCCCGCACCGTCGTGGTCAGGGTTTCCTGGTGGACTCCCGTACCACCAGCTCCGTGGGGAGCACCAGCTGTGCCTTCTCCTCCAGATCCAGCACCATGCGCGCGAGCCGGCGGCCCATCTCGACGGTCGACTGCCTGACCGTGGTCAGGGGTGGTTCGGCGTAGGCCGCGGCCGGGATGTCGTCGAAGCCGACGACGGCGACGTCGTCGGGCACCCGGCGCCCCGCACCTCGCAGGGTCCGCAGCGCTCCCAGCGCCATCAGGTCGTTCGCCACGAACACCGCGTCGATCTCGGGGTCGTCGGCCAGCAGCTGCCGCATCGCGATCACCCCGGACTCGCGGGTGAAGTCACCCACCGCGATGATCGAGCGGCGGTCGGAGTCACGCAGGGTGTCGCGGTAGCCGTTGAGCCGGTCGATCCCGGCGATCATGTCCTGCGGTCCGGCGATGGTCGCGATCCGGCGGCGTCCCTGCTCCACCAGATGCGCGACGGCGCGCTCGGCACCCCCCGAGTTGTCCATGTCCACGTACGGGAGGCTGTTGGGCGCGCCCGGCCGGCCGCTGCAGACCACCGGGACGCCGCGCCGGGTCAGGATCGCCGGCAGCGGATCGGTTCCGTGCATCGACGCGATGATCACGCCGTCCACGTGCCCGTTGGTGGCGTAGCGCTCGACCCGCTGGTAGCCGCCCTCCAGACCGGTGAGCATCAGCACAAGCTGCTTGTCGGCCTTCTCGATCTCCATGCTGACTCCCCGGATGATCCCGGCGAAGGTTGGGTCGTCGGAGAAGACGCGGGTCGCGGGCTCGGGGAAGACCAGGGCGATCGAGTCGGCCCGCTGGGTGACCAGGCTCCGCGCCGCCTGGTTGGGGACGTAGCCCAGCTCCTCCACGGCGCGGTTCACCGCCTCGCGGATCTGCGGTGCCACGCGGGTGGAGCCGTTGATCACGCGAGAGGCGGTCGCCCGGGAGACTCCTGCCCGGGCGGCCACTTTCTCCAGGGTCGGACGGGCCCTCACAGCCCGTTCCGGCGGACGACCTCGCGATACCACAGGGCGCTGTCCTTGGGTGTGCGGCGCTGAGTGTTGTAGTCGACATGTACGACACCGAAACGTTTGCGATACCCTTCGGCCCACTCGAAATTGTCCAGCAACGACCAGACCAGATAACCGCGCAGATCGACGCCCGCCTCGATGGCGGCGTGCGCGGCGCGCAGGTGCCCGTCCAGGTAGGACAGGCGGCCGACGTCGTGCACCTGGCCGTCCTCCACGACGTCGTCGAAGGCCGCACCGTTCTCGGTGATGATCAGTGGGGTGCCCGGATAGTCGTGCGACAGCCTTACCAGCAGCTCGGTCAGCCCGAACGGCTGCACCGGCCAGCCCATCGCGGTCTTCGGCGCGTCGGCGCCGGGGAAGGCGATTCCCTCGCTGCCCGGGTAGACCGGGTTGGCGGGCTCGCCGGCGCGGCCGGTCACGGTCTGCGGGTTGTAGTAGTTCACGCCCAGCAGGTCGATCGGCTGGCTGATGATCTCCAGGTCGCCGTCCTTGACGAAGGACCAGTCGGTGAAGCGGCCGGCCCGTTCCACCACGTCGGCGGGATACTCGCCGCGGAGCACCGGGTCCAGGAAGATCCGGTTCTGCAGGCCGTCCACGATGGACGCCGCCTCGGCGTCGTCGCCGAGGACGGGGGCGAGGTTGAGCGTGATGCCGATCTGGCTCGCGCCCGCGGCGCGCAGCGCCTGGACGGCCAGTCCGTGGCCGAGCAGCAGGTGGTGGGCGGCGGCGAAGCTCACCTCGGGTTCGGTACGGCCCGGCGCGTGGATGCCCGAGGCGTAACCGAGGAAGGCCGAGCACCAGGGCTCGTTCAGCGTGGTCCAGGTTTCGACGCGGTCGCCCAGACGGGAATACATGATCGCGGCATACTCGGCGAACCGCTCGGCGGTCTCCCGGTTGGTCCAGCCGCCCCGGTCCTCCAGGGTCTGCGGCAGGTCCCAGTGGTAGAGCGTCACGATCGGGGTGATGCCGCCGCCCTGGAGCTCGTCCACCAGGCGGTCGTAGAAGTCCAGGCCGCGAGGGTTGGCCGGGCCCGCGCCGTCCGGCTGGATGCGAGGCCAGGAGATGGAGAAACGATAGGCGTGCAGGCCCAGGTCGCCCATGATGCGGACGTCTTCGGGATAGCGGTGGTAGTGGTCGCAGGCGACGTCGCCGGTGTGGCCGGCGTGCACCTTGCCGGGGGTCCGGGAGAAGGTGTCCCAGATCGAGGGTCCCCTGCCGTCATCTCGGGCCGCGCCCTCGATCTGGTAGGCCGCGGTGGCGGCGCCCCAGACGAAGCCCTCGGGAAACCTCAGTACGCCGGAGTCCTGAAGATTGTAGGACTTTTGGGCGGACATGGTCATGTCCTCACCGCCCCATTCTGTTTCGCAGTCATGTGAGAGCGCTCTCTGGAGCATCACGGTAGCGCAAGGAGCATGTCAAGAAAAATGGACCCGTAACCGTAATATCACAGTTATTGACATCGCGTTGTGTGCAGACAATTCTTCCAGAGAGCGCTCTCACACTCCCCGGCAACGTATATGGAGGAAGGTTCATGTCACTCCTCTCACGGCCTCATCGCGTCGCTCTGGCAGCGGGCACCATCGGACTCGCTCTGGTCGCCAGCGCCTGCGCCTCCACGGATGCCAAGCCATCGGCGGGTGGCGGCAGCGCCAGCGCGGCCCCCGAATGCGCAGCCTTCACCCAATACGGCAATCATGCGGGCAAGACCGTCAGCATTTACTCTTCCATCCGTGATGCCGAGGCCGACCTTTTCCAGGAAGCCTGGAAGCCATTTGCCACGTGCACCGGAATGAAGATCGCCTACGAGGGCAGCGGCGAGTTCGAGGCTCAGATCCAGGTGCGTGCCGACGGCGGCAACCCGCCGGACATCGCGTTCTTCCCGCAGCCCGGCCTGCTGGAGCGCTTCGCCAAGGCCGGAAAGCTCAAGCCGGCCTCGGCCGAGGTGAAGAAGCTGGCCGAGGAGGGCTGGTCGCCCGACTGGGCCAAGTACGCCACCGTCGACGGCGTCTTCTATGGCGCTCCGCTGGGCGCCAGCGTGAAGTCCTTCGTCTGGTACTCGCCGGGCATGTTCAAGGAGAAGGGCTGGGCCGTCCCCAAGACCTGGGACGAGCTCATGACGCTCACCAACACGATCGCGGGCACCGGCATCAAGCCGTGGTGCGCAGGACTGGAGTCCGGTGACGCGACCGGCTGGCCGGCCACCGACTGGATCGAGGACATCCTGCTCCGGGAGATCGGTCCCGAGGGCTACGACGACTGGGTGAGCCACAAGATCCCGTTCAACGATCCCAAGATCGTTTCGGCCGTGGACAAGGTCGGCGCGATCCTCAAGAACGAGAAGTTCGTCAACGGCGGCTACGGCCCGGTGAAGTCGATCGTCAGCACCGCCTTCCAGGAGGGCGGCGTCCCGATCACCGAGGGCAAGTGCGCCCTGCACCGCCAGGCGTCCTTCTACGCCAACTTCTGGCCCGAGGGCACCAAGGTGGCCGAGGACGGCGACGTGTTCGCGTTCTACCTGCCGGGCAACGACCCGGCCAAGAAGCCGGTGCTCGGCGCGGGCGAGTTCGTGGCGGCCTTCACCGACCGTCCTGAGGTCCAGGCCGTCCAGGCCTACCTCGCCGGCGCGGAGTTCCCCGCCACCCGCATGAAGCTGGCGACCTACGTCACCGCGCGCAAGGGCGTGGACCCCGCCAACGCCCAGAACCCGATCGACAAGCTCTCCATGGAGATGCTCCAGGACCCGAGCACGGTCTTCCGCTTCGACGGCTCGGACCTGATGCCGGCCGCGGTCGGCGCCGGCACGTTCTGGAAGGGCATGACCGACTGGATCAACGGCAAGGACACCAAGACGGTCCTCGACTACATCGAGGCTTCCTGGCCTAAGTCCTGATATATAGCGATGTGTCCGGTGCCGGGTGACCGGCACCGGACACATCGTCCGTCTTGGCCCGTTCCCTCCGGGAGATCCCTCCGATGGACTTCGACTTCGCCGCCGAACAACCCAAACTCGTCCAACTGCTGATCGGCGTCGCCGCCTTCCTCGTGGTGGTCGCGGTCGTCCTGATCCTGGTCGACCGCGCCCCGATGCGGCGGCGGGCCTGGCTCCACGCGACGATCCTGCTCCTGCCCGCGCTCCTGCTTCTCGGCATCGGCCTGGTGATTCCCGCCATCCGGACGACCCTGCTGTCGTTCATGAGCGGCGACAGCAAGCAGTGGGTCGGTCTGGACAACTACGCCTGGATGTTCACCCAGCCCGAGGCCGTGACCGTCCTGCGCAACACGCTCGTCTGGGTCCTGCTCGTCCCGCTGCTGGTGACCTCGGTCGGGCTGGTCTACGCGGTCCTGGTGGACCGTACGCGCTTCGAGTCGATCGCCAAGTCGCTGGTCTTCCTGCCGATGGCGATCTCCTTTGTCGGCGCGGGCATCATCTGGCGTTTCGTCTACGCCTACCGCTCCGGAGAGCAGGAACAGATCGGCCTGCTCAACCAGCTCGTGGTCGCCGTGGGAGGGGAGCCCCAGCAGTGGCTTCAGGATCCTCCGTTCAACACGCTGTTCCTGATCGTGGTGATGGTCTGGATCCAGGCCGGTTTCGCCACCGTCGTGCTCTCCGCAGCGATCAAGGGGATCCCCGCCGAGATCATCGAGGCCGCCAAGCTGGACGGGGCGAGCCCGATGCAGATGTTCTTCCGGGTGACGCTGCCCTCCATCCGCACCGCCGTGGTCGTGGTGCTGGTCACCCAGTCGATCGGCACGCTGAAGCTGTTCGACATCGTCCGGACCATGACCGGCGGCCAGTTCGACACCAGCGTCATCGCCAACGAGATGTACAACCAGGCGTTCCGGTACGGCGAGACCGGCAAGGGAGCGGCGCTGGCGGTCTTCCTGTTCGTCCTCGTGCTGCCCATCGTCGTCTACCAGATCCGCCAGCGCCGGGAGGCCGCCCGATGAGTGAGCGAACCGGCAGGCACAGTGCTACGGGAACGTGGCCGACGAAGGAGGCAGCGTGACCACGTTGGCCCAGACCGCGGTGCGGGCGAAGACCACGACGGCGCCGCAGCGTGTCCGGTGGCGTCTGAGCAGCAGGATCGCCAGCGCCGTCGCGATCGTCATCGCGGTCCTGTGGACCACCCCGACCTTCGGCCTGCTGCTGTCCTCGCTGCGTCCCGAGGACCAGATCAAGACCACCGGCTGGTGGACGTTCTTCGCCGATCCGCAGCTCACGCTGGAGAACTACCGGGAGGTGCTGTTCGGCACCTCCTCGTCCTCCGGTCAGATGATGAGCTTCCTGATCAACTCGATCGTCATCACGGTCCCCTCGGTGCTCTTTCCGCTGGCCCTGGCCACCTTCGCCGCCTACGCGCTGGCCTGGCTGCCGTTCCGCGGACGCGAGTGGATCTACATCGGTGTCTTCGCACTCCAGATCGTGCCACTGCAGATGTCGCTCGTCCCGCTGCTGTCCTTCTTCTCCCAGGGCGTGGAGGTCTTCGGCCTCCAGCTGTCACCCGCCTGGAACCTGGAGGGGCCGGCCCGCTTCATCCAGGTCTGGTTCGCACACACCTGCTTCGCCCTGCCGCTGGGCATCTTCCTGCTGCACAACTTCATGTCCGAGCTTCCCGGCGAGCTCATGGAGGCGGCCAGGGTGGACGGCGCCAACCACGGAGTGATCCTGCGCAGGATCGTCCTTCCGCTGGTCCTCCCCGCACTGGCCACCTTCGCGATCTTCCAGTTCCTCTGGGTCTGGAACGACCTGCTGGTGGGCCTGATCTTCGCCGGTGGCACCCCCGACAGCGCTCCCATGACGGTACGGCTGGCGCAGATGGCCGGCACCCGCGGCAACGAGTGGCAGCGCCTGACCGCGGGCGCGTTCGTCTCGGTGATCATCCCGCTGACGGTCTTCCTGTCGATGCAGCGTTACTTCGTCCGAGGCCTGCTGGCGGGCAGCGTCAAGGGATGAGCTGGCGGGTTCGTGAAGGACCCTCCGAGATCCGCCACCCTCTCACGGCCGGGGCCTCAGGGCCGAGGGCTGTCGGACGTGGCAGGCTGCGCGGGAACGGCCTGCTCCGGCGTGATCGTCCGCGTCGGGGCGGGGCGTTCCGGCGTGATCGTCCGCTCGGGGGCGGGGAGGTCCGGAGCGGTCGGCTGCGAAGGGAAGGGGTGGTCCGGCGCGGTCGGCTGCACGGCCGCGGGATCGTACGTTCCGGCGGACTGCGGGACCTCGACGACCACGGTGTCGGCGGGACCCGGGGTCCCGTCCAGGATGGCGCGGGCATGGTCGAGGTGCGAGGCCGTGACCAGCACGTCGTAGCGGCCGGCGACGATCGCGCTGCGCGAGGCGAAGTCACGCTTGCCACCGGTGAACAGGTGGTTGATGAAACCGAACGCGGCGCCCATCACGGCGCCCCAGAGCGCCGCCCACAGCACGAGTACGACGAACGACAGCGTGGTCGAGGTGAACAGCCCGAGGAACATCCCCGCGACGGCGCCGAAGATCACGCCGCTGCCCGCTCCGGCGAGCGCGGACCGTCCGTTGGTCATCCTGCCGGTGACGGTCTCCTCGAGCTTCAGGTCGCTACCGACGATCGCCACGTTCTCGACGGGGAACCCCGCGTCCGAGAGGGTGTCCACGGTCCGCTGCGCGGCCAGATAGTTGTCGTAGCCGGACAGGACCCTACGGTCGACGACGACCTGCGCGTCCAGATTCGTGGGCATGTCTGCCATGTCCATGTGCCTCTCCAGAGTGGGTGATGGTCCGGCTTGCGGACTACCCCCCGGAGGGGTGTCGATGCGCGGTCCCACCGTGGATCTGGCGTCGCGCGAAAATCATGAAAGACAATAAGAACAAAAGTGGACATTGCGCGACAAATGGGATCTCCTACTGTTAAGGTTCTTACGAAATGGTGCCTGCGATGGATGTAAAAGGGACATCAGGGGCCGGGCCCGCGAAGGAAGCTTGAATGATCGCATTCATCGTGGTGATCGAGGCAGTACTCGCGCTGATGGGGCTGATGGCCCTGTGCCGTCTCACCCGCTACCGGGGGAGACCGCTGTCCCCGGATGACCCCCGTGATCGCAGACGCGTGATGGAGCCACCTTCCTGCGGGTGAACGGCCCACCCGTCCCCGGCGGGTCACGGATGTGCCCCCGCCGACAACCGGCACCTCCGCGCCGGGCGCACAGATGCGCGGGCCCGACGGGAAAGCCCGGCGCGCTCCTGAGAGACCTCGCAGCGCGCCCGGTGACCGGGGACGGGGCCGGGAGCGGAGGGCAACCCGGCTGGGACGACGACGCCGGGCGCCGCCGCCCCCGAGGTCACCAGCTCTGGTGGAGCGGCAGACCCTCGGTGTAGCCGGACGAGCTCTGGATGCCGACCACCGCACGCTCGTGGAACTCCTCCAGGGTGGAGGCGCCCGCGTAGGTGCAGGAGGAGCGCAGGCCGGCCACGATGGCGTCGATCTGGTCCTCGACGCTGGGCATGGCCGGGTCGAGATACATCCTGGAGGTGGAGATGCCCTCCTCGAACAGTGCCTTGCGGGCCCGGTCGAAGGGGGAGTCGTCAGCCGTGCGCAGCTTCACGGCGCGGGCCGAGGCCATGCCGAAGTTCTCCTTGTACTTGCGGCCGTCGGCGGCGGTGCGCGTGTCGCCGGGAGACTCGTAGGTGCCGGCGAACCAGGAGCCGATCATCACGTTGGCCGCGCCCGCGGCCAGGGCCAGGGCCACGTCGCGAGGGTGGCGGACGCCGCCGTCGGCCCAGACGTGACGGCCGAGGCGGCGGGCCTCGGCGGAGCACTCCAGCACGGCGGAGAACTGCGGGCGGCCCACGCCGGTCATCATCCGGGTGGTGCACATGGCGCCGGGTCCGACGCCGACCTTGAGGATGTCCGCTCCGGCTTCGACGAGGTCGCGCACGCCGGCGGCGGTGACGACGTTGCCCGCCGCGATCGGCACGCCGGGGTTGAGCGCGCGGACCGCCTTCAGAGCGCTGATCATCTTCTCCTGGTGGCCGTGGGCGGTGTCCACGACCAGGCAGTCCACCCCGGCCTCGAGCACTTCCTCGGCCTTGGCCGCCACGTCGCCGTTGACGCCGACGGCGGCGGCGATGCGCAGCCTTCCTGAGGTGTCGAGCGCGGGCCTGTACAGCGTGGCCCGCAGCGCGCCGGTCCGGGTCAGGATGCCGACGAGGCGTCCGTCGTCGTCGACGACCGGGGCGAGCCGGTGACGGCCTCCGTGGAGCCGGTCGAACGCCTCGCGCGGGTTGAGGCCCGCGGGCAGGCTGAGCAGGTGGTCGGACATGACCTGGGACAGCTGCGTGTACATGTCCACGCCGGAGCAGTCGCTCTCGGTGACCACGCCGATCGGGCGGTTGTCCCAGTCGACGATGACGACCGCGCCGTGGGAGCGCTTGGGCAGCAGGTTGAGCGCCTCACCGACGGTGTCGTGCGGGGTGAGCGTGAGTGGCGTGTCGTGAACCAGGTCGCGTTTCTTGACCCAGTCGACGACGTTCGCGACGACGTCGATAGGGATGTCCTGGGGGATCACGGCGATCCCGCCCCGCCGGGCGACTGTCTCGGCCATACGGCGTCCCGCGACCGCGGTCATGTTGGCGACGACGATGGGGATGGTGGTGCCGGTCCCGTCGTGGGTCGACAGGTCGACGGCGAGCCGCGAGTCGATCGAGGACAGCGAGGGGACCATGAACACGTCGCTGTAGGTCAGGTCGTAGGCCGGTGCCATCTCATTAAGAAACTTCACGTTCGCCCATCTTATCGGGTGAATAACCAAAAACGAGCGCTCCCCGTTCGAGCCGCCCCGAAGAGGATCGACCTGGCCAGAGCGGGGACTAGGATCCGGTTTGCGTGAATTTAACGGTGTGGCCATGAGGAGTAGCTGTGATCGTTGTTGATCGGCCTGAGATGCTCGTCGTGGGCCATGCCGTACGGACCTCCAACGCCGACGAGATGGAGCAGGGCCGGGGACGGCTCGGCACGCTGTGGGCGCGGGCGGGTTCTCCGGGAGCCTTCGCACATGTGCCCGGCCGGGTGGACGAGAACCTCTACGCCGTGCTGACCGACTACGAGAACGACCACCACGGCTCCTACACCCAGATCGTCGGGGTGGCCGTGCGCAGCGCCGCCGCGCTGCCCGAGGGCATGGTCGCGGTCCGGGTGTCCGGGGTGCCGTCGATGAAGCTGGAGGCCCGGGGGCAGATGCCGGACGCGCTGCTCGACGCGTGGCAGCAGGTGTGGAAGCACACCGAGTCCGGAGGCACCCCGCCGCGCGCCTTCACCACCGACGTGGAGATCCATCACCGGGACGGCGTGGACCTCTACGTGGCGGTGTTCCCCTCGATGGGGTGACAGGGGAGGCGCTTCGACCGTCTGATCAAGGCGATTCCGGCCGTGGCGGCGTAATGACCGCGGTCAGTCCTCGTCGTCCGGCAGCGGGTCGGGCAGCCGCCAGGCCGCCAGCAGCGACGGCAGGATCAGGTGCGTCGCGATCACGGCGAACACGAGTACGGTGATCGCCGCCGAGGGGACCCGGACGATGAGTTCGCCCTTGGGCACCGCGAGCGAGAGCGACACGCCGAGTGCGATGAGAATCCACAAGGTTCCTCGACGGGCGTCGGCCTGGATCTTCTGGCGTTCGCGGGACTGGCGTTCGTCAAGGTGGCGCTCGGCGAGGCCGACCGTACCGCGGGTGGCCCCGATGAGTGCGCTGTAGAACACGACGTAGATCACCGATGCGATCCCCGCCAGGGCGAAGGTGGTCCACATGGCGGTGGTGCTCGGCGCGAGATAGAAACACACGATCGCGCTGACCCAGATCATTCCGGCGGATGCGGCGCCCACGCCGGCGAGGATCCGACGGCCCCTGCGGGTGGCGTACCAGGTGGGCGGAGGCCAGCTGCGATAGCGGTTCTCCAGCTGCTGGGGGGTTAGCTCGCTCACTACTTCGCCTCACTGTCCGATCACGGGAACGGTTTCAAAGGGAAAAACGACTTTCGCCGGCGGCTTGACGTACTCGGCGACGCACGGGAAACAGGTTCGGGCCATGTATGGCAGCGAGTCCTTCACCGCCGAGATGGAGGACCGTGGCCCGGAGCCGTGGGCGTCCGCGCCGCGGCTCCGTCCGCGCCGCGCCGATCATTCGTCGTCCGGCGGCGGATCGGGCAGCCGCCAGGCCACGACGATCAGCGGCAGTACGAGGTGCGTCAGCATCAGCGCGATCGACAGCTGGACGACCGTCGTCGTCGGTACGGAGGAGCCGGGACCACCGCGGGCCAGGCCCGCCGCCAGCGCCACGGCGACGAGCACGACGAGGATGCCCAGCATGATCCGGTGAGCGAGGGCGATGGCGCGCAGGCGCTCACCCACCTGACGCTCGTCGAGCTGGCGCTCCGCCAATTCGTTGACACCGCGAGTGGCGATGTTGAGCAGCGTGACGGTCGGCATGTAGATCACGAACATGACCGCGAGCAGGATGAAGCTGATACGGGTGGCGTCGTCGCTCGGGCCGATGCTCCAGGACACGGCGGCGTCGACCCATATGAGCCCTACCGCGAACATCCCCGCCGCGGCGAGCAGCCGCCGGCGGCTCCGGGTGGCGTACCAGCCGGGCAGGAGGTCGCGCTCCAGGGCCTTGGCCTGTGCCTGCTGCCAGCGCTCCGACAGGTTGCCCATCACTTCGCCTCACTTCCCAGCCGTGGGAACGACCTCAACGAGAAAACGACTTCCACCGGTACTTCGAAGTACTCGGCGATGCGCAGGGCGAGATACAGGCTCGGGCTGTACTCGCCGCGCTCCAGGTAGCCGATCGTCTGGTAGTGGACGCCCAGGGCGGCTGCCAGATCCTTGCGCGACACTCCGCGCTCGGCTCTCAGCATCGGGATCCGGTTGAATACGTCTTCCGCGGCCATGTCAGTAGTCTCCCAGCGCTCATGAGCCCTGGGCGGCGAGCCGGCGCTCGGCCGCGCCGTACTTCATCCACGACCCGCGAACACCCACCGCAGTACTCATGTTTATGAATGTAGTACATCTACTACATTATCTACAACCCCCATGACAAAGGGCGGTGCACCTGTGCCAGGTGCACCGCCCTTGAGCTGCGAGAATCAGGCCGCGAGCGCTCCCCGGACCATGAGATCCAGACGAGACGGGCATCTTCCGGACCGTGAGGACCGGGGCGCGTGAGCGCTCTCCGGGCCGCGGAGGTCAGGTCACGCGAGCACTCCCGCGGCGCGGAGCCTGGCGGTGGTCTCGTCGGACAGGCCCCAGGAGGACAGGTCCGCCAGCCGGGTGGCGGGTGAGAGATCCTGCTCGGGCGCGCCGAGCAGGCGCGGTGAGGGAGCGGGCTGCCGGACGCCGCCGACCTCGACGAACGCGCCGCGGGCCTTGTTGTGCGGATGGTCGGCGGCCTCGTCCATCTCCAGCACGGGGGAGACGCACGCGTCCGTGCCGTCGAACACCGCCTCCCACTCGGCCCGGGTCCTGGACCTGAAGGCCTCGGCCAGCCGCTCGCGCAGCGCGGGCCACTGGGCGCTGTCGCCACGGTCGGGCAGGTCCGTGAGGCCCATGAGCGAGACCATCTCCGCCCAGAACTGCGGCTCCAGTGCGCCGACCGCCAGGAACTTGCCGTCGGCGGTCTCGTAGGTGTCGTACATCGGCGCGCCGGTGTCGAGCAGGTTCGTGCCGCGCGGGCCCCAGGCGCCGGTCTGGACGCCGTGGTAGAACATCGCGAACAGCGTCGAGGCCCCGTCCACCATGGCCGCGTCGATCACCCGGCCCTCGCCGGTCCGCTCCCGCTCCAGCAGCGCCAGCAGCACGCCGTACGCCAGCATGAGGCCGCCGCCGGCGAAGTCGCCCAGGATGTTGATCGGCGGGGTGGGCCTCTCGCCCTCGCGGCCCAGCATCGACAGGATGCCGGAGATCGCGATGTAGTCGATGTCGTGCCCGGCGGTGGGCGCCAGCGGGCCGTCCTGGCCCCAGCCGGTCATCCGCCCGTAGATCAGGCGGGGGTTGACCGCGTGCAGGTCGGCGGGGCCGATGCCGAGCCGCTCCGCGACCCCGGGCCGGAAGACCTCGATGATCACGTCGGCGCTTCTGACCAGTTCCTTGAGCGCTGCCACCCCCTCGGGGGACTTCAGGTCGAGGCCGACCGTCCGCTTGCCCCGGTCCATCACGTCGGCGCGGGGTCTGTCCCCGGCCGCGGCGACGGTTTTGACGCGCTCCACCCGCAGTACCTCCGCGCCGTGGTCGGCGAGCATCATTCCGGCGAACGGCCCGGGGGCCAGGCCGGCGAGTTCGAGCACGCGAACTCCGGCCAGCGGGCCTTTTCTGGTCACGCGCTCCATCGATATCTCCTCGAGTGCGATTTCGACTCCGGTTCGGTACGGCGTACGCGGGCAGCCGCCTGGCGATCCGCGGTCCCTCCCCCACGGCCAAGTAGAACAACATTCGGCTTTCCCTGGCAAGACATCTGTCTTGAGGCCACGTGGCGCTCAGGTGGTATGGGAAACTTGCGCCCTCTCTGAACGAGGTCTAGGGGTAATTGAGATGACATATCCGCACAGTGAACGGGTGGTCGCTGGGCGTTATCGATTGCTGCGAGAGCTTGGCCGAGGCGGCATGGGGGTGGTGTGGGAGGGATACGACACCCTCCTCAACCGCTCGGTCGCGGTCAAGGAGGTCCTGCTCCCGCCGCATCTCTCCCCGGCCGAGCATCAGCTCCAGCTGACTCGCACCTCGCGTGAGGCCAGGACCGCGGCCCGGCTCAATCACCGGGGCATCGTGGCGATCTACGACGTGGCGGAGCAGGACGACCGCCCGTGGATCATCATGGAACTGGTCAGGGCCCGCGGGCTGGACGAGGTCGGGCAGCTGCCCGTGCAACAGGTCGCCGACATCGGCCGTCAGGTGCTGTCGGCCCTGCGGGCGGCGCACGAGGCGGGCATCCTGCACCGGGACGTCAAGCCCAGCAACATCCTCCTCGACGCCGAGGGCCGCGCGGTGCTCTCCGACTTCGGCATCGCCACCATCGAGGGCGACAGCTCCCTCACGCAGACCGGCATGGTGACGGGCTCGCCGAGCTTCCTGCCACCAGAGCGCGCGATGGGCGTCGAGGCGGGTCCCTGGTCCGACCTGTGGGCACTCGGCGCCACCCTTTACGCGGCGCTGGTGGGCCACGGTCCCTTCGAGCGCCGCGACGCCATCTCCACCCTCGGCGCCCTGCTCACCGAGGAGCCCGACTTCGGCCCGGTGCCCCCGGCGATGCGGGAGGTGCTCTCGGGCATGCTCCAGCGGGATCCCGCCCACCGGCTGACCGTCGATCAGGCCGACATGCTGCTGGCGCAGGCGAGCGGTGACCCGTCGGCGCCGGCCCGCCGTACCGGTGACTGGGAGAGACGGAGCGTCGGGACCACCGGCTCCACCAGGGCAACCGGGGCCACCGGGGCTAACAGGGCCAACAGGACCACCGGAACGACGGCGAACCCCGTCGTCTCGGGGCACGGCCGCAGGCGGCCCCAGAGCCGGAGCCGGATCCCGCTGATCGTGGCGGCCGTGGTGGTCCTGGCGGTGGGAGGCGGGGCCGTGGCCATGGCGGTGTCGTCGCCGGAGTCGCAGCCCGTCACGCAGACCGAACCGGCCACGGCCCCGTCCACCGCCGAGCCCGAGAAGACGGAGACGAAGACGAAGAAGCCCAGCCCCTCTCCCACCCCCAAGCCCTCGAAGACCGTGGTCGCCGAGTCCGGGCCGCAGCTGAAGGTGTGGCAGGCCAAGGCGCCGGAGAACTGGTCCATCCAGTATCCGGCCGACTGGACCGGCGACTGGGCTCCCACGGGCTACACCCAGTGGCTGCGCCGCGACGGAGCCGCGCACATGTCGGTGGAGGTGCTCGACGGCTCGATCGACACCCTGGAGTCGCTCCAGGCGGGGGTCAGGGACAACGTGGCGCGGTGGAGCGACATCCTGTCCGAGGACACGGCGCAGATCCCCCTGGCCTACGGCGCCGGGCTCCAGTGGGAGTTCACCTGGACGATGAAGGACAGCGGCGGGGCACCGTGGGCCACCGCCGGGGTGACGTATCGCGAGAAGCAGAGGTTCATCGCGGTCGGCGATAAGATCATGGTGCTCAGCTGGACCACCCACGCCTCGGCGTGGGCCGGGCAGCAGGGCCTGATGAACCGCGTGTTCAACAGTTTCCACCCCCGCGGAGGCGAGTGACGTGTCCCTGGAAGCCGGCGCCGCCTGGAAGGTGGTCGCCCTGCCCCCGCTTCCCGAGGAGGGGCTGAGAAGACTGCTCGGCCCGCTGGGCGAGCGGATCAGCCTGTCGGTGCCGGCCGCTCGCGATCGCGGCGCCCTGCTCGACGCCCTGGGCGAGGCCGAGATCGTGGTCGGCGACTGGACCGCCGAGCTCTCGCTGGACGCCGAGGCCGTCCACGCGGCTCCGCGCCTGGCGTTCGTGCAGCAGCCCTCGGTGGGCGTGGACGGCCACGACCTCGGCGCGCTGGCCGCCGCAGGCGTGCCGCTGTCCAACGCGGGCGGTGTGAGCGCGATCGGGGTCGCGGAGTGGTGTCTCGCCGCCGCGCTCGCGCTGTCGAGGCGGCTGCTCGACGCCGACGCCGCGGTCAGGGCGGGCCGCTGGCCACAGCTGGACCTCGGGCCCAGGGAGCTGTACGGCTCGCGCGTGGGCATCGTCGGGTTCGGCCCGATCGGGGAGACCTGCGCGCGGATGTTCGGCGGTTACGGGTGCGAGGTCTCCTACTGGAGCCGCACCCCGCGCGAGGTGCCCTACGCCTACCGCGAACTCGACGAGCTGGTCGCCGGCTCCGACGTGCTCGTCGTGGTGATCGCGCTGTCGGAGGAGACGAGGGGGCTGGTCGACCCGTCCCGGATGCCCGTGGGGTCGCTGCTCGTCAACGCGGCGCGTGGGGCGGTGGTGAACTCGGCGGGGCTGCTGTCCGCCCTGGACTCCGGGCACCTGGGCGGCGCCGCGCTGGACGTGTTCGACAGCGAGCCGCTGCCGCCGGACGATCCGCTGCGCGACAGCCCCCGGCTGCTGCTCTCGCCACACGTGGCCGGAGTGACCCCGCAGTCCACCGGACGCATGATCCGCCTCGTGCTGGACAACCTGGAGGCCGTCGTGAACGGCCGCCCGGTGACGAACGTCGTCAACGGAGTGGATACGGTGGTCAGGCGCCACTCCCGAGTGACACGTCCGTAGAGTTTTCCCTTGTTTAACGCGCCCCGCCTGGTTCCGGAGAGATCCGAGTTATACCGTGCTAGGGGCGATCTTTCGATGAAGGTCATGGGGGTGATTACTGTGCAACAGATGACACAGATGTCGGCACACCGGCGGGCGGTGGACCAGATCAGGGAGTCCTACGCCGCCCTCCCCGCCGACGCGGTGCCTCGGCTGGCCAAGGCCACCACGAACCTGTTCCGGTTCAGGGAGGGCGCGAAGGCGGCGAAGCTGTCGGCCCGGGACCTGGACCAGGTCATTGAGGTCGACCCGATCACCATGACCGCCGAGGTCCAGGGCATGACGACCTACGAGCATCTGGTGGACGCCACGCTGGCGCACGGGCTCATGCCGTACGTCGTGCCGCAGCTGAAGACCATCACGCTGGGCGGTGCGGTGACGGGGCTGGGCATCGAGTCCAGCAGCTTCAGGGACGGGCTGCCGCACGAGTCGGTGGAGGAGCTGGAGATCCTCACGGGCGACGGCAGGATCGTCGTGGCCCGTGACGACAACGAGCACCGCGACCTGTTCCGCGCCTTTCCCAACTCCTACGGCACGCTGGGCTACGCGCTGCGGATCCGGATCAAGCTCAGGGCCGTGGAGCCGTACGTCCGGCTGAGCCACATCCCCTTCACCGACGCCGACAAGTGCATGATCGCCATGAAGGAGATCTGCGAGAGCGGCGAGCACGAGGGGGAGCGGGTCGACTTCGTGGACGGCACGTTCTTCGGCCCCGGCGAGCTCTACATCACCGTCGGGCGCTTCGCCGAGCGTGCCCCGTACCTGTCGGACTACACCGGCATGCGCATCTACTACCGGTCGATCCAGACCAGGGCCCGCGACTGGCTGACCGTCCGCGACTACCTGTGGCGCTGGGACACCGACTGGTTCTGGTGCTCGCGTGCCTTCGGCGTGCAGGGGGCGCTCGTGCGCTCGCTGATGCCGCGCAAGTGGATGCGCTCCGACGTCTATCGCAAGCTCGTCGGGCTCGACCACAAATACGGCGTGATCGCCCGGGTGGACCGCTGGCGTGGCCAGCCTCTGCAGGAGTCGGTCATCCAGGACATCGAGGTGCCCGTCGAGCGGGGCGCCGAGTTCCTGGAGTTCTTCCACGACAAGGTCGGCATGGCGCCGGTCTGGATGTGCCCGCTGAAGTCCAACGGCGAGTGGCCTCTCTACCCGCTGGAGCAGGGGCGGCTGTACGTGAACTTCGGTTTCTGGGGGATGGTCCCACTGCCCCGAGGCCAGTTCGACGGTTACTACAACCGTCTCATCGAGCACCAGGTGCACGAGCTGGACGGGCACAAGTCCCTATACTCCACATCGTTCTATCCCCGGGACGAATTCTGGAAGTTTTATAACGGTAAGGCCTATTGGCCGGTCAAGCGGGCATACGACGGGGGTGGCCGGTTGCTCGACCTCTACGACAAGTGTGTACGGGGGCGCTAGGGAGGTTGATTCTGTGATGCTCGCAGAAATCTTTGAGAAGGTCATGGGCCCTGAGGCGGACGTCCGCTTCATCGCCTACGACGGAAGCAAGGCCGGGCCGGTCAGCGCGGACATCAGTATCGAGGTGAAGAGCCCTGTCGCCGTAGCCTACCTGGCACAGGCGCCGGGCGAGCTGGGACTTGCCAGGGCCTACGTGTCCGGGCACATCGACGTCCACGGGGACGTCTACGCCCTGCTCTCCCGGATGTGGTCGCTCACCATGAACGACCTGCCGATGAGCCAGAAGGCGGCGGCGGTGCGCGCTCTCGGCGTACGGCCGCTGCTGAAGCGGGTGCCGCCGCCTCCGCAGGAGATGCGGCGCAGCATGCTGGCCAAGATGGGCAGCAGGCACGCCAAGCAGCGCGACGCCGAGGCCATCCACCATCACTACGACGTGTCCAACAAGTTCTACTCGTGGGTGCTGGGCCCCTCCATGGCCTACACCTGTGCGGTCTTCCCCAACGAGCAGTCCACGCTGGAGGAGGCGCAGTACGCCAAGTTCGACCTGGTCGCCCGCAAGCTGGACCTGAAGCCCGGCATGCGGCTGCTGGACGTCGGCTGCGGCTGGGGCGGCATGGTCATCCACGCGGCCCGTGAGTACGGGGTGAAGGCCCTGGGCGTCACCCTCTCGCGCCAGCAGGCCGAGTGGGCGCAGAAGGCCATCGCCGAGGCGGGACTCGGCGAACTGGCCGAGGTCCGCTACATGGACTACCGGGACGTCAAGGAAACCGACTTCGACGCCGTCAGCTCGATCGGACTGACCGAGCACATCGGCAAGGAGCAGCTGCCGTTCTACTTCCGGTTCCTCTACGACAAGCTCGTCCCGGGCGGGCGGCTGCTCAACCACTGCATCACCCGGCCGACGGGCACCGAGAAGACCATCAACACCAAGGGGTTCATCAACCGCTACGTCTTCCCCGACGGGGAGCTGGAGTCGGTGGGTTACCTCGTCCGTCAGATGGAGGATCTCGGTTTTGAGATCCGCCATGAGGAGAACCTGCGCGAGCACTACGCCGAGACCCTCCGTTACTGGTGCGCCAACCTCGACGAGCACTGGGACGAGGCGGTCGAGGAGGTCGGCGAGGGCAGGGCCAGGGTCTGGCGCCTCTACATGGCCGGCTGCGTGGTCGGCTTCGAACGTAACAAGATCCAGCTCCACCAGCTCCTCGGAGTGAAGCTCGACTCCGAGGGCAAGGCACACATGCCCCTCCGCCCCTCTCTCGACTGGCCCTGAAGCACAGCGCCCTGAAACACGACGTTTTAACGAATCTCGTTCTGACGTGCGGGGCGCTGACTTACAGGACAGCAGGTAAGACGGCGTGCGGGCGAGTTCGTCCCGGACCGTGCGTCCCTTCCCGCGAAGACTTCGCGGGAAGGGACGCACGCACCCGTGACCGGGCGATCCGCCCGGAGAACACGGGAAACCGGAGAACACTGCTCCTTCATCGCCCGCGCCGGGTGATAGGAATGCCTTCGGCGGGGTAGTCCCCAGCCTGTGAACGGGGAAAAGCAGGGAAGTCCTGTCCGGTACGGCGAGGTCGGCGGGGAGTTCGCCGCCGCCGTGGCGTCGGGACGGTTGGACCTTCCGTTGCCGGGTGCGGGCCGGACCATGCGGCGGTGGGAGGCGTTCGCCTCTCTGGCCCAGCGTGACCTGTCGCTGGCGCGGCTGTGCGAGGGCCACGCCGACGCCGTCGCGATTCTCGCCGAACTCGACGGCCCGAGCCCCTCACCGGACAGCCGGTGGGGCGTGTGGGCGGCACAGCCCCCGGGCCCGTCCCTCTCGGCGATTCCGGAGGAAGGCGGCTGGCGGCTGCGCGGGACCAAACAGTACTGCTCGGGAGCGCGGGTGTGCACCCATGCCCTGGTGACCGCCGAGGCCCCGGACGGCCCCCGCCTCTTCGCCGTCGCGGTCGAGGCCCTGGAACCGGTGGCCGACAGCTGGGGGGCGACGGGAATGGCCGCCAGCGACACCCTGGACGTCTTCTTCGACGCCGTTCGCGCCGAACCGGTGGGACCGGTGGGCGGATACGTGGAACGACCCGGCTTCCACCACGGCGGTGCGGGCGTCGCCGCGTGCTGGTACGGAGGAGCCAGGGGAGTGGCCGAGACGTTGCTGACCGCCGCCGGTGAGCGGGACGTCGGTCCGCACGCCCTGGCCCACCTGGGCGCGGTCGACGTGGCGCTGCGGACCGCCAGGGCCGCCCTGCAGGAGGCGGCCGACGAGATCGACGCCGATCCCCACGATCTCAAGGACGCCGGAAGGCTGCGGTCGCTGCGCCTCAAGGCACTGGTGGAGGCCGTGTCCACCGACGTCATGGGCCGGGTGGGCAGGGCGCTGGGAGCCGGGCCCCTCGCCCGCGACAGGGCACACGGGCGCAGGGTCGCCGACCTGACGGTCTATCTGCGCCAGCATCACGCCGAACGGGACCTGGCCGCGCTGGGCGCGCTCGTCGCCGAGCAGGGGACCGTCTGGTGAACGCGGAACAGGCCGGTCCGGCCCTCAACCCCATCGACGCCCCGGGGACCCCGGAGGCCGAGTGGCGCGCGTGGCCGGGGCTCGGCGCCCTTCCCGCGCTTGCGTACGGCGGCTGGCAGAGCGTGGTGGTGATCGCGGCTCATCCCGATGACGAGGTGCTGGGGGTGGGCGGGCTGCTGTCGCTGCTGGCGGCCGCGGGCGTACGGCTCCGGCTGATCGCCGTCACCGACGGAGAGGCCTCCCACCCGGGCATCGCCGATGTGCCGGCGCTGGCGGCGCGACGGGTGAAGGAGAGCGAGTCCGCGCTGGAGGCGCTCGGCGCCCACGCCGTCGAGGTCCTGCGGCTGGGGATGCCCGACACGGGGGTGGCGGCCCACGAGGGCGAGCTCGCCGAGGCGTTGAAGGAGGCGGCCGCCGGGTTCCAGGTGTGCCTGGCCCCGTGGGAGGCGGACGTGCACTCCGATCACGAGGCCGCGGGCCGGGCTGCGGTGGCGGCCGGGCTGCGGCCCTACTTCTATCCGATCTGGACCTGGCACTGGGCCCGCCCCGGCGACGTGCGGCTGCCCTGGAGCCGGGCGCTGCGGATCCCCCTGCCGCCGCCGAACCGGGCGCGCAAGCTGGCGGCCATCGGCTGCTTCGCCAGCCAGCTGGAGCCCCGCGACGGCCTGGAGGCCGTGCTCCCACCCGGCATCCTCGCCCACTTCACCCGCGACCACGAGGTGCTCTTCCGATGACGGCCGAGCCGTCGACTCTCGGGCCGGAGTACTTCGATCACATGTACTCGGCCTCACCCGACCCGTGGGGGTTCGCCTCCCGCTGGTACGAGGAACGCAAATACGCCGTCAGCGCCGCGATGCTGCCCTCCCGCCGCTACCGCGACGCCTTCGAGGTCGGCTGCTCCATCGGAGTGTTCACCGCCCTGCTCGCCCCGCGCTGCGACCGCCTGCTGGCCTGCGACCTGTCTCCCGTCGCGGTCGCGGCGGCCGCCGAGCGTACGGCCGGCTACCCGTGGACGCGGGTGGAACGGCGCACCATGCCCGGCGACTGGCCGCTACAGGAGAGCGGATTCGATCTCATCGTGCTGTCCGAGGTGCTCTACTACTTCGGCGGCGAGGACCTGAACCGGATGCTCGACCTCGCGACCGCCGCGCTGAGCCCCGGCGGCACCCTCCTCGCGGTGCACTGGAGACATCCTGTCGCCGAGTATCCGCGGGGCGGCGAAGAGGTGCACCACGCCCTCGCCGGCCGTACCGAGCTGACCCGCCTCGTCGACCACCGCGAGCCGGACTTCCTCGCCGAGGTCTATCTCCGTGGTTCCACGGCTCCCTCGGTGGCCGAGACCGAAGGACTTATGTGATCCGGCCGCCGGAGTCGTGCCGAACGCCACGCCGTGCCGGTACGGGGGTCTGAAGGGTCGGACACGACGCCATGCCGAGCACCGGCTGAGGGATGCTCGAGTGCGACGCCGTGTCCGCGCGGGTTGAGGGCCGACGGCCGCGTGCCGCCGTGCGCTCAGCGAAGCTCGCGCTTGAGGATCTTGCCGGTGGCGGTCATCGGCAGCGCGTCACGGAACTCGACGATCCGCGGATACTTGTAGGCGGCCATGGTCTCCCTGGACCAGGAGACCAGCTCCTCCTCGGTGACGGTCGCTCCGGGGACGCGGATGACATAGGCCTTGACCTCCTCGCCGTGCGAGTCGTTCGGGACTCCGACCACCGCGACGAGGGAGACGTCGGGGTGGGTCATCAGGACCTCTTCGATCTCCCGCGGATAGACGTTGAAGCCGCCCCGGATGATCATGTCTTTGGCCCGGTCGACGATCGAGTAGTAACCGTCCTCGTCGCGGGTGGCGATGTCGCCGGTGCGGAACCAGCCGTTGTTCATGACCTCGGCGGTGGCCTCGGGCCGGTTGTAGTAGCCCTTCATCACGTTGTGGCCCCGGATCGCGATCTCGCCGGGACCCTCGCCCTCGATCGTCTTCCAGTCGCCGTCGACGAGCTTCATCTCCACGCCCCAGATCGGCGTGCCGATCGTGCCGGGCTTGGTGGGCCTGCCGAGCTGGTTGAAGCTGGCCACGGGTGAGGTCTCCGACAGGCCGTAGCCCTCGAGAATGCCGATGCCGAAGGTGGCCTCGAAGTCCCTGAGCACCTCGACGGGGGAGGAGGCGCCGCCCGCCGACGCGATCTTGAGCGAGGTGGGCACCTCGTCGCCGTCGGCGTGGATCTTCGTCAGCATGGCCCAGTACATGGTCGGCACGCCCGCGAACAGCGTGACGTTCTCGCGGCGGATGAGCTCCAGGGCGGGGCCGGGCTCGAAGCGCGGCATGAGCACGACGGTGGCGTGACGCCGGAACCCGGCGTTCATGACGACGGTCTGGCCGAAGGAGTGGAACAGCGGCAGCACCGCGAGGTAGGCGTCGCCGCCCTCGGTGCGCGGGAACATCTCATCCGAGACCATGGCGTTGAGCAGCATGTTCTGGTGAGTGAGCTCGGCGCCCTTGGGCTGGCCCGTGGTGCCGCTGGTGTAGAGGATCACCGCGGTGTCGTCCGCCGAGGTCTGCACGGTCTCGAACGTGCCGGGCTGGCCTTCCAGCGCCGCCCACAGCGTCTCGCCGTACTCGGACTCCGTGGCGAACGCGGCGGCGGGCAGTACGAAGAAGTGCTCCGTCGACGCGGCGTTCTCGAAGCCCGCCCGCCCGCGCTCGCCCAGCGGGAGTTCCGGGGAGCCCTCGAAGCAGAACAGCGCCTTGGCGTCGGAGTCGTCGAGGTGGTAGGCGATCTCCCTCGACTGCAGCAGCACGTTGAGCGGTACGACCGTGGCCCCGGCCTTGAGGATCCCGTAGTAGACGAACGGGAAGTAGGGCAGGTTGGGGCAGGCCAGTGCGACCTTGTCGCCCTTGCCGATGCCCCGGGAGACCAGCAGGTTGGCGACCTGGTTCGCGACGGTGTCGACCAGGGAGTACGGCAGCCGCAGGTCACCGAAGACCAGCGCGGTGCGGTCGGGGAACTCCCGGGTGCTGTCCTCCAGCACGATCGACAGGTTGAGCATGGTGCGTCCTCCTCAGAGCAAGCCCTTGATTCGCTCATGTTTCCAGATCGGGATACCTACCGGTAGGTAACTGTTATTACAAATTGACGGGCAGGCAATGGGAAGGTAGATACGTAAGAGCCCGCTTACGGGGAGGCGAGCTGACCGTCTGTGCGAGGAAAGGTCAGTGGGCATGGAGTACGACTATGTGATCGTGGGCGCCGGATCGGCGGGGTGCGTGCTGGCCAACCGGCTCTCCGCGGACCCGGGGGTGACGGTCGCGCTGATCGAGGCGGGCGGATCCGACGACAAGCTCGAGGTCCGGATGCCCGCCGGTTTCGGCAAGCTCTTCAAGACCGACCTCGACTGGAACTTCACCACCGCCAAGCAGGCCGAGATGTTCGGCCGCGAGCTCTACTGGCCGCGAGGCCGGATGATCGGCGGCTCCTCGTCGATGAACGCCCAGATGTGGGTGCGCGGGCACAGGGCCGACTATGACGGCTGGGGCGTTCCCGGCTGGTCCTACGACGAGGTCCTCCCGTACTTCCAGAGGATCGAGCGCCGCGTCGGCTCCAACCACGGCGGCGTGTACGGCACGCGAGGCCCGGTCCACATCGAAGAGCTGCGCACCCCCAACCCCGCCACCGCGGCCTTCCTCCAGGCCTGCGGGGAGCTGGGGTTCACCCGCCTGGCGGAGCTGAACGGCCCCTCCAACGAGGGCTACTCCCAGACCCCGGTCACCCAGAACAGAGGCCGCCGCTGGAGCTCCGCCGACGCCTATCTCCGGCCCGCGATGAAGCGGCCCAACCTCACCGTGCTGACCTCCTCGCACGTGCACGGGATACTCGTCGCCGACGGGCGCGCGATCGGTGTGAAGTACGGCGACGGCACGGTGGTGCGGGCGCGCAGGGAGGTCATCCTGTCGGCCGGCGCGATCGGCTCCCCGCACCTGCTGATGCTGTCGGGCATCGGCGCGGCCGACGAGCTGCGGGCGGGCGGCGTCGAGCCGGTCCACGAGCTGCCCCAGGTCGGCAGGAACCTCCAGGACCACCTGGCCTCGGGCATCTTCCTGCACTGCCCCAAGTCGATCACGCTCGCGGGCGCGGAGTCGGTCGGCAACCTGCTCCGCTTCCTGGTCGGCCGTAGGGGCATGCTCACCTCCAACGTCGGCGAGGCCGTGGCCTTCATCCGCACCTCCCCCGACGAGCCCGCCCCCGACATCGAGCTGATCTTCGCTCCCGGTCCCTTCATCAACCACGGGCTCACCCCGCCGCCGGGTCACGGCCTGACCATCGCCGTGATCCTGCTCCAGCCGGAGAGCCGCGGACGCGTCTCCCTGGACGGCGGGGAGGTCGTGATCGATCCGGGTTACCTGACGGCGGAGGCCGACCTCCGGCGGCTGGTCGCCGGGCTGAAGAAGGCCGGGGAGCTGTTCGAGACCGCGGCGCTCGGACCGCTCGCCGGACCGCCGATGGACCCGTACTGGGGTGCGCGGACCGATGAGGAGCTCGCCCGCTGGATCCGGGAGCGCAGCGAGACCCTCTACCACCCGGTCGGCACCTGCCGGATGGGGCAGGACGCCGACTCGGTGGTGGATCCCGACCTGAAGGTCCGGGGGATCGACGCCCTCCGGGTCGTCGACGCCTCCGTCATGCCGGTCATCAACCGCGGGCACACCCACGCGCCCACCGTCATGATCGCCGAAAAGGCCGCCGATCTGATCATGGGTAACGGGTGACGGCGACGACCGGGCCGGCACGGCGGCGTCCGCCGTCCGTCGTCATGCCACCGAGCGCGCCCGCGCCGTTCCCGTCCGCGTGGAGCGCGTGAGGGCCGCCGTGTCTGGAACGGGCCGATGGGGCGGTGGGCTTCCTTTCGCCGGGCTCCAGGGGGGAACATGTTCTCGGCACCGGGCCCCTCCCATGCCCCAGGCGGCCCCGAAAGGCCGGCGATCCCGCCCTGGAGCGGTTGGGGTGAAGATCAGGTGGCGGGACTCGGTGAACGGCATGAGATTCCAACGGAGGCTGGTGTGACGGTTTCACTCGCGGACATCGATCTGTCGGACATCACCTTCTGGGAGCGGCCGATGGTCGAACGCGAGGAGGCCTTCGCACTGCTGCGCGCGCAGCCGGCCCCGATCCTGTTCCCCGAGCCGCCGGTCGCCTACGCCGCCCCGGGGCCCGGCTTCTACGCCCTGGTGAGGCATGCCGACATCGTCGAGGCCAGCCGTCGCCCCGATGTCTTCTCCTCGGGCCGGGGCACGACCTCCATCCAGGACCTGGGGGCCGACTTCGGCGAGTACTTCGGCTCGATGATCAATATGGACGACCCGAGGCACGCCCGGCTCCGCCGTATCGTCTCCCGGGCGTTCACCCCGAAAATGATCAAACAGTTCGAGGCCGACGTGCAGGTTGAGGCCACCCGGATCGTGGACGACCTCATCGCCAAGGGGTCCGGGTGCGACTTCGTGACGGAGGTGGCCGTCAAGCTGCCCCTGAAGATCATTTGCGACATGATGGGCGTCGGCTCCGAGCACTACCAGATGGTCCTCGACGCGTCCAACCTCATCCTGTCGGGTGGTGATCCCGAGTTCATCGCGGACATCAGCCGCGCGGCCGAGCTGCTGCTCGGCGCGGGACAGCGCCTGCAGGACCTCGTCGTCTCCCTGGCCGCCGAGGGCGGCGACAACCTCATCACCTCCCTGACCAGTGCCAACATCGACGGGGAGAAGCTCACCGCCCAGGAGCTCGGCTCGTTCTTCATCCTGCTGGTCGTGGCGGGCAACGAGACCACGCGCAACGCCATCTCGCACGGCCTGCACCTGTTCACCGAGAATCCCGGCCAGCGCGCCCTGCTGCTCGAGGACCTGGAGGGGCGCCTCCCCGGGGCGGTCGAGGAGATCGTCCGGCTGGCCTCGCCCGTCGCCTGGATGCGCCGCAGCCTCACCCAGGACCACGAGATGAACGGCCACCTCTACCGCGAGGGCGACAAGGTCCTGCTCTACTACTGGGCCGCCAACCGTGACGAGGCCGTCTTCTCCGACCCCTACCGCTTCGACATCCAGCGCGCCGAAGGCCCGCACCTGGGCTTCGGCGGACCGGGCCCGCACTTCTGCCTCGGCGCCCATCTGGCCCGCCGCGAGATCACCGTGATGTTCCGGGAGCTGTTCACCCGGATCCCGGAGATCCGCTCCGTCGGCGAACCCGACCGTCTGCGTTCAAGTTTCATCAACGGCATCAAGCATCTCGACTGTGATTTTTAAAGCCATAGCCTCTTAAATCATGACTTATGGTTCGATTCATTGACGTAAGTGGTTGCTTTCGCAAATGATTGGCGCCATGAGTGTGACGCCAGCCGAGCGGAAGCCGATCATCTCCGCCGCCGACTTTGACCTGTCGGACCATGACTTCTGGGCCAGGCCCATGCCGGAGCGGGAGCATGCCTTCCAGCTCCTGCGAGATCTGGAGCATCCCGCCTTCTACGAGGAGGTGGAGCTCACCTACGCGCCGAAGGGCCCCGGATACTACGCGTTGGTCAAGCACGCGGACATCCTGGAGGCCAGCCGCAACCCCGAGGTGTTCTGCTCGGGGGAGGGCGGAGCCACCAACATCCCGGACATGCCGCCGGAGTTCACCGAGTACTTCGGCTCGATGATCAATATGGACGACCCGAGGCACGCCCGGCTCCGCCGCATCGTCTCCCGGGCGTTCACCCCGAAAATGATCAAACAGTTCGAGGCCGACGTCGACACGGCGGCCGCCCGGATCGTGGACGACCTGATCGCCAAGGGGTCCGGGTGCGACTTCGTGACGGAGGTGGCCGCCAAGCTGCCCCTGAAGATCATCTGCGACATGATGGGGATACCGGAGAAGGACTACGGCACGGTCTTCGACCGGTCCAACATGATCCTCGGAGGGTTCGACCCCGAGTACGGCGGCGAGGACATGTCCACCGTCGCCGAGAAGCTGCTGACCGCGGGGATGGAGCTGCAGCAGCTCGTCCAGGACCTCGCCGCGCAGCGGGCCGAACACCCCACGAGCGACCTCATCTCATCGCTGGTCAACGCCAACATCGACGGGGAGCAGCTCACCGCCCAGGAGCTCGGCTCGTTCTTCATCCTGCTGGTGGTGGCGGGTAACGAGACCACGCGCAACGCCATCTCGTACGGCCTGCGTCTCCTCACCCAGAACCCCGACCAGCGCGCCCTGCTGCTGCAGGATCTCGACGGACGCCTCCCCGGGGCGGTCGAGGAGATCGTCCGCCTGGCCTCGCCGGTGAACTACATGCGCCGCAAGGTCACTCGCGACCACGAGATGAACGGCCAGCTCTACCGCAAGGGCCAGAAGGTCGTCCTGTACTACTGGGCCGCCAACCGGGACGCGCGCGTCTTTCCCGACCCGTTCCGCTTCGACATCACCCGCAGCCCCAATCCGCACGTCGGCTACGGCGGACCGGGCCCGCACTTCTGCCTCGGCGCCCACCTGGCCCGCCGTGAGATAACCGTGATGTTCCGGGAACTGCTTCGCCGCGTCCCGCAGATCGAGGGTGGCAGCCCGGAACGGCTCTACTCCAGCTTCATCAACGGGATCAAGCACATGAAATGCGAGTTCTGAGCCACTCGCGAACCGCCGGCACCCGGCTGGAAGGCCGAGTGCCGGAATCCCCGGCTCTCAGAGCCGGGGAGGACGTCAAGAGGTCGACGCCTTGATCGACTTGAAGACGGTGTTGATGTCGGGCAGCAGTTCCTTCTTGCTGTCCGGCACCGACATGTAGACGATCGCGGGCAGGTCGGCGCCGGTGCTCACGGCGGCCACGACCATGGTGGTCTTGGCCTCGCCAGAGGTGATCTCATAGGCGGCGAGCTGACCCGGCAGGCCGTTGACGGTCAGGGTCTGCTGGGCGGTCTTGCGGGCGGTGTTGTCCTCGGGGAAGAACTTCTTACGACCGGCGGACGCCACCGCGTTGATCACGGGGGCGAGGTTCTCCGGTGAGGTGTACTTGCTCTTCAGCCGGGGCGAGAGCGGCCCCGACATCACCTGGGCGAACTGCGTCTTGCCCGTGGAGTCCGGGCCCGCGGGGAGATACTGGCGGGTGGAGAATCCGAAGACCGTGGGCACGGTCGCGCGCTGGTCCTGCCGCCAGGGAGTGCTGAGCTTGGCCAGGGTGATCCCGGCCCCCTGGTCGGTGAGGGTGCCGGCGACGGGCGAGGCCTCGCCGGGGAAGCGCGGCAGACGGCCCACCGGCTTGGGCTTGGCGGCGCTCTTGCCGGTGGCCACGGGCTTGGCCGTCGAGGTGGTGGGCTCCTCCTCGGTGGAGGCCAGCGGTCCGGCGATGAACGCCCAGAGCAGCGCGAGGATCAGCGCGAGGACCACGGAGCCCGCGAGGGCGAAGACCCAGACGGGTCTGCCCTGCCCCTCGAGATCCTCTTCCTCGTCCATGCCCTGGTAGTTCTCACCGAAGACCGTGTTCCACAACTCCTGCTGACGCTCGGGCGGAGGGGTCTTCGGGCCACTGATCTGGCCCGCGGTGACAAACGGCTTGTTCGGGTCGGACGGATCCCGGCTCAGGTGGTGGCCCGGCTGACCCGGTTGACCCGGCTGCGTCGGCGGAGCCTGTGGGATCTGCATCTGCACGGTCTGCTGGGTATGAGGGCTGTTGCCGGGAGGCGGAACGTCGGGTCCCCGGGGCGGGAAGACGGGGACGTCGGGTGTGGCCGACGACGTGGCCGCGGCGGTCGCGGCGGCCAGAGCCCACATGGCGGGATTGTCCGGCACGCCGTAGCTGCGCCGCGGTGCGGGGCCCGCGCCGTTGCCGCCGTTGGTGCCGCCGTTGCTCATGCCGTTGCCGAGAGGGGCGCCGTTGCCGGAGGGAGCACCGCCGAACGGAGCGACGGGGACCTCGGCAGGGGGGCTCGCCCAAGAGGCAGGGGCCGCTTCGGCCGGGGGGTTCGTCCAGGAGGTGGGGGCTTCGGCTGGAGGGTTCGCCCAGGAAGGAGGGGAGAAGAGCGGATCCCGCGATGCGGGGGGACCCGCGTTCCACGCCGTGCTCTCCACCGGAGGAGTAGGGGGCCACGCACCGTTGTCGGCCCCCTGAGCCGGCGGCCAGGAGCCGAGGTTCTCCCTCGGCGCCGCGGAGGTCTGCCAGGGCTCGGCCGGAGGTGAACCGGGAGTCTGCGGGCGGGCCTGGCCGCCTCCCTGGGGGCCGGGGGCCTGCTGCCGGGTGTCGTTGCCTCCCTGCGCCGGGGTGGCCGGCAGCCACACGTTCTCAAGGGAAGAGGCCTGCCGGCCGTTGCCCGGGGAGGGCTGTTGCCGGCCGTCGTTGGGGGAGGGGGCGCCGGGGGAGGGCTGCTGCCATCCGCCGTTTCCCTGAGGGCCGGAGGCCTGCTGCCAGCCGTCACTGCCCCCCGGCAGGCGGCTCGGGCCGCCGCTCTGGGGGCCGGAGGCCTGCTGCCGGCCGTTACCGGGAGAAGGATTGCCGGGAGAGGTCTGCCAGGAAGCGTCGGCCTGGGAGCCCGGGGTCTGCCGCCCGTCGTTGCCTCCCTGCGGTGCGGCGGCCTGCTGCCAGCCGTCACCGCTTCCCTGGGAGCCGGCGGCCTGCTGCCAGCCGTCGCCGCCTCCCGGAAGGCGGCCTGGGTTGCCTCCCTGAGGGGCGGCGGCCTGCTGCCAGCCGTTGCCGGGGGCAGAGTTGCCGGAGGAGGCCTGTTGCCAGCCGTCGCCGTTTCCCTGGGGGCCGGGGGCCTGCTGCCGGGCGTCGTTGCCTCCCTGCGGTGCGGCGGCCTGCTGCCAGCCGTTGCCGGGAGAGGTGGTGCCGGGGGAGGTCTGCCAGGAGCCGTCGGCTCGGGGCTCGTCCTGGGGGAGAGGGAGTCGGGGGCTGCTGGTGCCAAGGGGATCCTGCGCCCAGGTGGGCGGTGGCTCTTCTGCCTCCGGCCATGCCCGAGGCGGGTGGGACTGGCTGGACTGCTCCGAGGCCATGCTTTCCTTACCTCCCGCGCGGGTGCCCGAATTAAGGGTATTGGGCATGGTCTCACGTGAGACAGGGGAGTTCGCAGGGAAACTGGCGAACGCCCCCCTGAACTGGAGTCCGGTGGGGTCGGTTGGTGGATCCTGCATGGGCAGGCCGACCTCCGACGGATCCGGGCCCTGCCCTGGCTCAACTGAATATGCCACGGTAAAGAGAGTAAGCGGGGGGACGTACGAGGTCACAACAGGTGTATCGCCATCTGGTCTCGTCTTGTCCAGATGTATGAACGTTCCTATTGTGTCGACCTGTCGGTCCGCCTGTCCCCCTTTCGCCATGATCGGTCTTGTTTCCCCAGGCCACGAATATGACGTGATGGACTGCGATAGGCTTGGGATATGCATGCCGCGACCCTGCTGCTTACCGGGCCGCATCGGCTTTCCTGGCTCTGAGTCCCCGCCGATGCGGCTGCCCTCCGCGTGAGCGGAGGGTTTTTCCATTGGGGCAGAACGGGCCTGATCATCTGCACAGACTTATACCGAGGGAAGATTGACGTGAGCGAGCAAGCCGACATGCAGAGTGACGCGCAGCACTATGACCCGCAGGCGCTGCAGGTCAAGTGGCAGCAGCGATGGGAGGAACTCGACCCCTTCCGGGGCTCCGACGACCCTTCTGACACGCGTGAGCGACGCTACGTGCTCGACATGTTCCCCTATCCCTCGGGCGACCTGCACATGGGCCACGCCGAGGTGTTCGCCATCGGCGACGTCGTCTCGCGTTACTGGTTCCAGCGCGGTTACAACGTGCTGCACCCCATCGGCTGGGACTCCTTCGGCCTGCCCGCCGAGAACGCGGCGATCCGGCGTAACGCGCACCCCGCCGAGTGGACCTACGCCAACATCGAGACCCAGGCCCACTCCTTCAAGCGCTACGCGGTCTCCTTCGACTGGTCCCGCCGCCTGCACACCAGCGACGTCGAGTACTACAAGTGGACCCAGTGGCTGTTCATCCGCTTCTTCGAGCGCGGCCTGGCCTACCGCAAGGGCGGCCTGGTCAACTGGTGTCCCAACGACCAGACCGTGCTGGCGAACGAGCAGGTCGTCGGCGGCAGGTGCGAGCGCTGCGGTGCCGACGTCGTCCGCCGCGAGCTGACCCAGTGGTACTTCAAGATCACTGACTACGCCGACCGGCTGCTGGACGACATGGAGCAGCTGAAGGACGGCTGGCCGGAGCGCGTGCTGACCATGCAGCGCAACTGGATCGGCCGCTCCGAGGGCGCCGACGTCAACTTCGTGATCGAGGGCCGTGACGAGCCGGTCACCGTCTACACCACCCGTCCCGACACCCTGTACGGCGCGACCTTCTTCGTGGTCGCCCCGGACGCGCCGCTGGCGGAGGAGATCGTCACCGAAGACCGGCGCGAGGCGTTCGAGGCCTACCGGGCCGAGGTGGCCAAGCTGTCCGACATCGACCGGCTGTCCACCGACAAGGAGAAGAGCGGCGTCTTCCTGGGCCGCTACGCGATCAACCCGGTCAACGGCGAGCGCATGCCGGTCTGGGCCGCCGACTACGTGCTGTCCGACTACGGCCACGGCGCGATCATGGCGGTCCCCGCGCACGACCAGCGCGACCTGGACTTCGCCCGCACCTTCGGCCTGCCCGTCCGCGTGGTCGTGCACACCGGCCTGGCCGACCCCGGCGAGACCGGCGTCGCCACCTCCGGCGACGGCGCGATGGTCAACTCCGGCCCGCTGGACGGCCTGACCAAGGCCGACGCGATCCGGAGGATCACCGAGGTCCTGAGCGAGCGGGGCACCGGTCGGCCCACGGTCAACTTCCGGCTGCGCGACTGGCTGCTGTCCCGCCAGCGTTTCTGGGGCTGCCCGATTCCGATCATCCACTGCGGCGACTGCGGCGAGGTCCCCGTCCCCGACGACCAGCTGCCCGTCACCCTGCCCGACCTGCGCGGCGAGGCACTGACCCCCAAGGGGGTCTCCCCGCTGGCCTCGGCCGAAGACTGGGTCAACGTCGACTGTCCCAAGTGCGGTGGCCCGGCCAAGCGCGACACCGACACGATGGACACCTTCGTCGACTCCTCCTGGTACTTCCTGCGTTACGTGGACCCCACCTACGAGGGCGGTCCGTTCGACGTGGAGAAGCTGCGCAAGTGGGGTCCGATCGACCAGTACGTCGGCGGCGTCGAGCACGCCGTGTTGCACCTGCTGTACTCGCGGTTCTTCACCAAGGTCCTGCACGACATGGGCATGGTCGACTTCGTCGAGCCCTTCACCCGCCTGCTGAACCAGGGACAGGTGATCAACCGGGGCAAGGCGATGTCCAAGTCGCTGGGCAACGGCGTGGACCTGGGCGAGCAGATCGACTCCTACGGCGTGGACGCGGTCAGGCTGACCGTGGTGTTCGCCGGCCCGCCCGAGGACGACATCGACTGGGCCGACCTCTCCCCGGCCGCGTCGCAGAAGTTCCTGGCCCGCGCGTTCCGTGTCATGACCGAGGCCGGCGCGGCGTCGGCTCCCGGCGCGGACTTCACCACCGGTGACCTGAGCCTGCGCAAGGTCGTCCACCGGACCATCGAAGAGGTCACCAGACTGATCGAGTCCCATCGCTTCAACGTCGCGGTGGCCCGCATGATGGAGCTGACGAGCGCGGCCCGCAAGGCCATCGACTCCGGTCCCGGCGCCTCTGACCCGGCGGTCAGGGAGGCCGCCGAGTCCCTGGCCGTCATGCTGTCGCTGGTCGCGCCGTACGCCGCGGAGGAGGGCTGGGAGCGGCTGGGGCACCCCGCCACGGTCGCCAAGGCCGGCTGGCCGGTGGCCGAGCCCGCCCTGCTGGTCCAGGACTCCGTCACCTGCGTCGTCCAGGTCGCCGGCAAGGTGCGCGACCGGCTGGAGGTCTCCCCGGAGATCTCCGACGCGGAGCTGGAGGTTCTGGCACTGGCCTCGGAGAAGATCCAGCCGTTCCTGTCCGGCGTGCCGCGCAAGGTCATCGTCCGCGCGCCCAAGCTGGTCAACATCGTCCCTTGATCTGATCTCCGGACGGACTCCGGAGATTTCCCGTGCCGCGTCACGCGGCGTCTCGCAGGGCGCGTGACGCGGCACGGGATGTCTGACGCCTCACGGCTCCGTCCGCCGGTCTGAGATCCCGACCGAAGGTGACCAGCCCGCCGTGCCGTCTTCGCCGTCGAATGCGGCGAGGTCGTGGCATGTCGGGCGGAGCACGCTGGCCCATCCTCGGTGCGTCGTCGTAAAGACTTCGCACCTCTTCGTGCCGTCCCCGCGTAGCCGGTCGCGAAAGGAGGAAGACATTCGCTGACAGAGGGATGGGACATGCGGATATCAGTATTCGGGATGGGCAACATGGGGCGGGCGCTGGCCCTGCGGTTGCTCGAACGCGGTCATGCGGTCACGGTCTGGAACCGGACTCCAGGCAAGGCGTCCGAGGTCGTCGACGCCGGCGCCGCGGAGGCCCCGTCGCCGGCCGAGGCCACGCGGGGGGCTGAGGCCGTACTGCTGTCGCTCGCCGACGATCAGGCGGTCCGTGATGTCATGACCCGGCTGGCCGATCTCGGATCGGATCCCGGCGGACCGGTCGTGGCCGACATGAGCACCGTCTCTCCGGACACGTCCCGCGCGCTGGTGAACCTGGCGCCGGGAGGCCGATTCGTGGCCGCACCCGTCGTCGGGGGCCCGCAGGCCGTCGTCGCGGGACAGGCCGTGGGCCTGGTGGGCGGTGAACGCGACCTCGTGGACCGGCTGAAGCCGATCTGGTCGGATGCCTTCACGGCGCGCTGGTACTACTGCGGCGGCGATCCCGGAGGCGCCCTGACGTACAAGCTCCTGAACAACTACCTGATGATGTCCGGTATCGCCGTTCTTGCGGAAGTGGTGGCCACGGGCCAGGCGGCCGAGCTCGACGAGGCGATCCTGCGGGACTTCCTCTTCGAGTGGCCGACGATCGCGCCCGCCCTGCACAACCGGCTCGACGACCTCATCGGGGGCGACCATCGCGGATGGTTCACGACGCCGCTCGGCGCCAAGGACGTGCGACTCCTCGCCGAGGTCGCGGAGGCGAAGGGCCTTGATCTGCCGATCGCCCGGCTGGTCGAACGGCGCTACGAGGAAGCCGCCGGGCGCGGCTGGAGTGACTCCGACATCACCGCGGTCGTGGAACTGCTCCGGGAGCAGCGTCGCTGAACGCCGGAGGGGAGCGAGGCGCGGCCCTGACCGGGCGGCCCCACTCCCCTCGGATGCGTCGTCTCAGAGCTTGCGCAGAACCGCCACGACCTTGCCCAGGACGGTGGCCTCGTCACCCGGGATCGGATCGTAGTTCGAGTTGTGCGGGACCAGCCAGACGTGGCCGTCCTTGCGCTTGAAGGTCTTGACCGTGGCCTCGCCGTCGATCATCGCCGCGACGACGTCGCCGTTGTCGGCCACGGGCTGCTGGCGCACGACCACCCAGTCGCCGTCGGCGATCGCCGCTTCGATCATCGAGTCGCCGGCCACCTGGAGCAGGAAGAGCGTGCCCTCGCCGACGAGCTGCTTGGGCAGGGCGAAGACGTCCTCGACGCTCTCCTCGGCGAGGATCGGGCCACCGGCGGCGATCCGGCCGACGAGCGGCACGTAGGCCGCGGTCGGGCGGTTGATCGGCGCCTCGTCGTCGCCGGCACTGGGATCCATCCACAGGGCGGGCTCGCCGGGAAGGCGCACCTCAAGAGCACGCGGGCGGTGTGGATCGCGGCGCAGGTAACCCTTGCGCTGCAACGCCGTCAACTGGTGCGACACGCTGGAGGTGCTGGTGAGCTGCACCGCCTCGCCGATCTCCCGCATGGACGGCGGATAGCCCCGCTGCTGCACGGAGTCACGGATAACCTCAAGGATCTTCCGCTGCCTGGGGGTGAGGCCAAGAGAGTCACGCCTACGTACCGCCAGGTCGCTGGTGGCCGAACCGTTCTCATCATGTTCGCTCATGCGATCTCCTCGCATCCCGGTCTGTATTGATTACGTCGCACACAGCGACCGTACCTCGACCGAAGATCATATTCAAACAATTGTTCGAATGTCCTCGAAATCGATGCCAGCGTGGTGTACAACATCGTACGGGAGTTCGATCGACATCGTGTTCGATTCGCCGATCTTTCTTCGACATGTGTTCGGCCAGGTCGAAGGGATGGGGGCCATTTTGAAGCCGACTGCGACGACGCTGCGATCCGTGCCGTCACCGAGATCCGCGACTCCACCGGAGTCCGCGAGAACACCGAGAACACCGAAAACGCCACCGCCCGCGAGGGTGCGGCGATCTCTGCCGCCGTCGGGCGCCGTGCCGGCCGTGCCGGCCGGGTCGTCGTCGAGGTCCGCGACGCCACTGAGGTCCGTGCCGAGGTCCGTTCCGGCGCCGGGATCCATGGCACCGCCGAGGTCCGTGCCGACGCCGGGATCCGCGACACCACTGAGATCTGCGACACCGTCGAAACCCGTGACGTCATCGAGATCCGTGCCGACGCCGCGGTCCGCGAGGACGTTGCGATCCGTGCCGCCACCAAGATCCTCGAAGGTGCCTCGATCAGCCGTGACGCCACGACCTGCGGTGACGTCACGATCTGCGAGGGCTCTGCGATCCGTGCCGGCGCCGCGAGCCCGGGCGGTGACGCCCCCGCGGCCGGGCCCGCGGGGCAATGCCCGGCGTCCTCACGCGCCGCTCCGCCTCACCCGGCGTGGGAGAATCGTGGTGGTGGCGGTGCTCGCACTGCTCACTCTGGGAGGGCTCTGGATCGGGGGCCGCATCGACGCCGCCTCGGCGGGCGAGCGGAGCGGTCACGAGGGCCTGCCCTGGGTCGTGGTGCACGAGGGCGACACGCTGCGGGAGATCGCGGACGCGGCGACGAGAGAGGTCGATCCCGGCAGGGTGGCTCGCCGGATCATGGATCTCAACGGACTGTCCGGCTCTGTGCCCCAGCCCGGGACGCGGCTCTACCTGCCCGATGGCCTGGCCCCCTGAGGGGACGGCCCAAGAGGTCTCCGAAGTTTCGTTCGAAAGATTGCCGGAAGGTCCGCGGTGAGCCGGGAGGCCGTTCGACGGACCTTCCGGGGGCGACACGCCGGGCGATGAGGGCTGATCAGCGACTTCGCTCCAAAGGGCCTTCCTAACTTGCGTTCATGGTCCGACACTCCTACCGTTGGACCACAACATCTAGTGGCTTCGGCGACATCCTTCACCATAGATTGTGTTTCCATTACCGCATCTCGACTATTCGAGGGGCGTGCGCAGGCGTCTCGGTCCGAGAGCCGCGAGGTGCATGAGGTGGATGAGCCGCTCGGCCGGTCAAGGAGGCGACCGCGTGCATTGTCCGTTCTGTCGTCACCCTGACACGCGGGTCATCGACAGCAGGTCCACCGAGGACGGCGGCGCCATCCGCCGCAGGCGCACGTGCCCGGAGTGCGGGCGCAGGTTCACCACGCAGGAGACGGTGCTGCTCATGGTGAGTAAGCGCAGCGGCGTGACCGAACCGTTCTTCAGGGACAAAGTGGTCGCCGGGGTCCGGCGGGCATGCCAGGGCAGGCCGGTCGGCGAGGATTCGCTGGCCCAGCTGGGCCAGCTGGTCGAGGAGAGCATCCGGGCGACCGGATGCGCGGAGATCGCCGCTCACGAGGTCGGGCTCGCGATCCTGGGTCCGCTCCGCGAACTGGACGAAGTGGCCTACCTACGGTTCGCCTCCGTCTATCGCGGATTCGAGACCCTGGCCGACTTCGAGGCGGAGATCGAGCAGTTGAGGACAGAGCGTTCCATCAAGCAGGACTGAATCAGACCCCGAGCGCCGGGGGACAGGGCGGCGCGTTGATGTATCCGACTCGAGGGCTCCGCAAGAGCCCCGGAAGGGGGAAGTCATGACGGAAACCGTCAGTGGCGCGGTTACACGTGGGGGCAAGCGAGTGCACAAGGGTTTGAGGATGAAGCGCATCTTCACCACACCTGGGGTGCATCCCTACGATGAGGTGCTCTGGGAGCGCCGTGACATCGTCATGACCAACTGGCGCGACGGATCGATCAACTTTGAGCAGCGGGGCGTCGAGTTCCCCCAGTCCTGGTCGGTCAACGCCGCCAATATTGTGACCACCAAATACTTCCGCGGCGCGGTGGGCACCCCGCAGCGCGAGTGGAGCCTCAAGCAGCTCGTCGACCGCGTGGTGGGCGTCTACACCAGGACCGCTGTCGAGCACGGCTACTTCGCCACCGAGGAAGACGCCGAGATCTTCGACCATGAGCTCAAGCACGCTCTGGTCAACCAGGTCTTCAGTTTCAACTCGCCGGTCTGGTTCAACGTCGGCACCGCCTCGCCGCAGCAGGTCAGCGCCTGTTTCATCCTGGCCGTCGACGACCAGATGGAGTCCATCCTCGACTGGTACAAGGAAGAGGGTGTGATCTTCAAGGGTGGTTCGGGCTCCGGCGTGAACCTCTCCCGGATCCGCTCCTCCAAGGAGCTGCTCTCCAGCGGCGGTACGGCCAGCGGCCCGGTCTCCTTCATGCGCGGCGCGGACGCCTCCGCGGGCACCATCAAGTCGGGCGGCGCCACCCGCCGCGCGGCCAAGATGGTCGTCCTGGACGTGGACCACCCCGACATCGAGGAGTTCATCGAGACCAAGGCGCGCGAGGAGGACAAGGTCCGCGCGCTGCGCGACGCCGGTTTCGACATGGACCTGGGCGGCAAGGACATCGTCTCCGTCCAGTACCAGAACGCCAACAACTCCGTGCGCGTCTCCGACGAGTTCATGAACGCGGTGGAGAAGGGCGATCGGTTCGGCCTGCGTGCCCGTCTCACCGGCGAGGTCATCGAGACGGTCGAGGCCAAGGACCTGTTCCGCAAGATGGCCAAGGCGGCATGGGAGTGCGCCGACCCGGGCGTCCAGTACGACGACACGATCAACGACTGGCACACCAGCCCGGAGACGGGCCGTATCACCGCCAGCAACCCGTGCTCGGAGTATCTGCACCTGGACAACTCCTCCTGCAACCTGGCGAGCATCAACCTGCTCAAGTTCCTGAACGACGACGACTCCTTCGACGTCGCGCGCTTCGTGAAGGTCACCGAGCTGGTCATCACCGCGATGGACGTCTCCATCACCTTCGCCGACTTCCCGACCCAGAAGATCGACGAGACCACCCGGGCCTACCGTCAGCTCGGCATCGGCTACGCCAACCTCGGCGCGCTGCTCATGGCCACCGGCCACGCCTACGACTCCGACGGCGGCCGGGCCGTCGCCGGCGCGATCACCTCGCTGATGACCGGCGTCTCCTACCGCCGCAGCGCCGAGCTGGCCGCGGTCGTCGGACCGTACGACGGCTACGCCCGCAACGCCGACGCCCACAAGCGGGTCATGCACAAGCACAGCGCGGCCAACGACGCCCTCCATACGATCGACGCGATCGACGGCGCCATCCACAAGGAGGCCTCCAAGCAGTGGGCGGAGTGCCTCAAGCTCGGTGACAAGAACGGTTACCGCAACGCCCAGGCCTCGCTGCTCGCGCCCACCGGCACCATCGGCCTGATGATGGACTGCGACACCACCGGCATCGAGCCCGACCTCGCCCTGGTCAAGTTCAAGAAGCTCGTCGGCGGCGGCTCCATGCAGATCGTCAACCAGACGATCCCGCGCGCGCTCCGGCAGCTGGGCTACCAGGAGGAGCAGGTCGAGGCGATCGTCGAATACATCGCCCAGAACAGCCACGTCGTGGACGCCCCCGGTCTCAAGCGGGAGCACTACGAGGTGTTCGACTGCGCCATGGGCGAGCGGGCGATCGCCCCCATGGGCCACGTCCGGATGATGGCCGCGGCCCAGCCGTTCCTGTCCGGCGCCATCTCCAAGACGGTCAACCTGCCCGAGTCCGCGACGATCGAGGACATCGAGCAGGTCTACATGGAGGGCTGGAAGCTCGGCCTGAAGGCCCTGGCCGTCTACCGCGACAACTGCAAGGTCGGCCAGCCGCTCTCCGTCGCCGGCAAGAAGAACGAGGAGAAGGCCGCTCCCGCGGAGCCGGAAGTCCAGGTCGTGGAGATCAGCCGCCCGACCCGCCGCCGGATGCCGAACCAGCGTCCCAGCACCACCACGCGCTTCACCGTGGGCGGCGCCAAGGGCTACATGACCGCCTCGTCCTACCCCGACGACGGTCTCGGCGAGGTCTTCCTGAAGATGTCCAAGCAGGGCTCGACCCTCGCGGGCGTCATGGACGCCTTCTCGGTGGCCATCTCCATCGGCCTGCAGTACGGCGTGCCGCTGGAGACCTACGTCGGCAAGTTCGTCAACATGCGCTTCGACCCGGCCGGCATGACCGACGACCCGGACGTCCGTATGGCGGCCTCGGTGATGGACTACATCTTCCGTCGCCTGGCCCTGGACCACCTGCCCTACGACGATCGAGCCGCCCTCGGCATCTTCTCCGCCTCCGAGCGCTCCGCTCAGCAGCGCGGCGAGGACCCGGCCCCGATCCACACCGACGAGGTCATCGCCGAGCTCGCCACCTCCGCCCCGATAGAGGAGCAGCCGCAGCCTCGCCGGGAAGTGGTCGCCGTGGCGGCCCCGGAGCGGGTCGGCTCCCTGGAGTCCCACCAGGGCCGCACCGCCGACGCGCCGCTCTGCATGACCTGCGGCACCAAGATGCGCCCCGCCGGTAGCTGCTACGTCTGCGAAGGCTGCGGCTCCACCAGCGGCTGCAGCTGATTTCGGGCAGAAAAGCAGTGTTGGATATAGGGGCAGAATCTGCGTAGTTCCTGGTAATGAAGGGGGCCGGAATCAAGTCCGGCCCCCTTCGGCGTTTCCGGGGCAGTGAACTGTTCGCTGATCTGGAGGAGGCGTCGGAGCTCTTCCGTCACGGCTCGACAAACTCTTCCGCTACCCACGATGGGGCGCGCCTTGCTTGGCGAGCCATGCAGGCCCGACGTTCGATTGCGGTCAGGGAGTTCTGGTTGACAAGTTCAATTCGCTTTTCGATCGGGTCATCGACTTCTAGTGAGCAGGTTGACTCGTCGGTGTATCGCTAAGGGCGGGATCCCGGCCCATGATGTGGTGGACGGGTCTGTTACGCGCCGGTGGCCTGTCTCGTCCGGTTGGCAGACTGCCAGGCCTGATCGATAGTTGCGACCATGAGCGAATTATCGGGTCGGGTCCTCCTCGCCAGGAGCGCTCTGGTAGGGCTCGCCGTCGGTGTGGTGGTCACCGTCATCTGGACCGACGACGTAATGGGCCGCAGAGGGCTGAGCAGCTTCGTCATCAGTGCCATCTGGCCCAACAAGCTGGCGTCCTCCCAAGGAGTGGGCGGCGTCATCAACGGCATCGCGATCATCGTGGTCCCGATTCTGCTCAGCGGGATCTTGGCGCGGTCGGCCAAGGTTTCCCGGTGGTGGCTGGTGGCACTCGCCGGATCCGCGGCCTTCGGGGCGCTGGCCTCGGGACTGTTCGCGCTTACCCCTTCCTACAGGGCGGCCTATGGTCTGCCCGAGGCATTCTTCGGGATCATCTTTCTTCTGGCCGGTGTCGCGGGGTACGCCGCGGCGGCCTGGATGGTCATGCCGCGTACCGTCCTGCCGCGGATCCTCCTCGCGGGAGCGGTGATCGCGTTTCCGGTCGGTGCGGCCCAGGTCTCGGATCGGGTACGGCACTGGCACCAGGTCTGGGACCTAGACACGATGGGAGTGCCGCTGGTCTCCCTGGACCTCCCCGGCCGTCGGCACGTGGCGGGTATATGGCGACTCGCCCCAGAGGACGGAGGCCCGGCAGTCGAGCTCACCTATCGCCTGGACACACCCCGCACCATCATCCATCGCTTTTACACACCCGGCTTCAATCTGCGAGTGGAGTGGGAGACGCAGGTGTTCATCCGTGCCACGGCTGCCACCCCCGGCCAGGCGTGCGCCGCACGGTATCTAAAACCCGTCTGGGCTTTTCCCGGCAGCGGCACCTGCCGGACGCTGCCCGATGGCCGCGTCCTGTGGATCATTGACGACAGGCCCGTGGCCCTGTTCGCCAGATACGGCGAGGTGCTGCTCCAGATCAGCGGTCTCGTCGTGACCGAGGCGGAACTACTCGCCGCCACCGACCATGTCCGGCCGACGACCGCCCGCGAACTGCTGGGCCGGGGGACCGGAGGGCGTCGCTAGATCTCGCCCTTTCGTCGCACTTCGTCGAGCCTATCGGGCCTGTCGAGGCTTCGGGATCTCCGGACGACCACCACGTTCGGCGCCGCTTGGACATCACGTTCGAAGGGGCACAGTCGAGGCGTACTTCCCTGCGGACGCGCCCATCGCCCGCGCACTACGTGACGATATCCGGTCAGTGACGCCGAATACCGCACCCTCCGAATAAGTGCACCGCCCCAGTATTTCTCCGAAGTCATTCGGTCCAACCGGAGCTCGGCGCTTCGGCTGAGGTCGTGCTGACGCTGGGTTTGTGAGGAGGTCCGGCCTTTTGGCCGGGCCTCCTTGCCATTGCCACAGGGCTCTCACGTGCCAAGGACCCTGGCCCGGCTCCTCGACCTCCATGTCAACACCACCGTGGACTGGGGGCAACAAGGCCGGCAGCATCTACGCGAACTACTGGGGACAAGTACTTCGCGATGAAGACACCGAGGATCTTGACTCCTTCGGCCCAGGACTTGAAACCTCGACGAAGATGGCGGTGGCGATCCGGAGGATCTCCTCGACGAACTCGGACTTCTATGACAAGCGTGCGGACCACGTGAGCACGATGGTTGTCCGGGGGTGTCGAACGAGCTCGCCGGTCAGCCGCATGGAGGTCGTCGAGGCACGTCAGGCAGGTAGACGCCGGCATGCGGAGCATGCAGCGCGGCGGTCCTCCGGCGCGTGGGGAAGCGATTGATCAGCGATGGGTCGTTGCGATGAGGCGTCGCAGTGCGGCGTGGGCAGGTGGGCCCCAGGTGGGCTTGCCGCCTGGGCGGCCGTGGATGCCGGCGTCTCCGACGTGGAGGCCGACGAGGGCGCGGATCACGGCCCAACCGCGGGCGCGGCGCAGGGTCGCCGTGTCCGGGGTCGGCTGGTAGACGTCATGGAAGCGGTCGGCGCCGCCGTCTGGCAGCAGAGTCCAGGCGGCGGCGAGGTCGACGGCCGGATCGCCGGCGAACAGGTCGCCGAAGTCGATCACGCCGCAGATGGTGCCGTCCGCGGTGAGGATGTTGGCCGGATGCAGGTCGCCGTGGAGCCAGAGCGCCGGGCCGGCCCAGTCGGGCGCTGCGGCGGCGTCTTCCCAGACCGCGCGGACGGCGTCCGGGTCGGGGACGAGCCCCAGCTCGGTGGCCGAGGCGAGTTGCTGGGCGACCCACTTGGAGGAGCCGGCCAGCGGTCCTCCGCGGCCCCGGCCGGCGGTGTCCACCTCTTCGGGGGCGGGTTGGTGCAGAGCGGTCAGGAAAGCGGCCAGGGCGTCGGCCGCCTCCGCTGCGCGCGTGACGGGGGCGCGGTCGGCAGGCTCGCCCGGCACCCAGGTGGTGACGATCCAGGGCCGCGGAAACCGCGCGGAGGGCTCACCGAGGCGCTGCGGAACGGGAACCGGCAGCGGAAGGCGCGGGGCGAGGGCGGGCAGCCAGGTGTGCTCCTTGCGCAGCAGCGCGTCAGCGGACTCCGTCGCCCAGGGCAACCGGACGGCGAGGTCGTCGCCGAGCCGCCACAGCTGGTTGTCCCAGCCGCGCGCGCCGAGCCGCACAGGGCGATCGGCCAGATCGGGGTGCTGGTCGCGCAGCAGATCCCGCACCAACTCCGCGGTGATCTCGATCCCGGTGTGCGTCATGCGAATCAACGGTAGCCGGATGGCGGCCGGCCCGTTCCAACCGCTCGATGGTTGTCCGGGGGTGTCAAGCGGACTGGCCGATCAGCCGTTTGAAGGTCGTTGAGGCGTGTCAGGCAAGTAGGCTGACCGTGATCGCCCACGACGGTGAAGGAGCCCCCTGATGACCACCGACTCAACGATGACCCGGATCGGCCAGGGGGTGGAGTTGCATCACCACCAAGGTCAGCGTGAAGCCGCTCGCGACCTGTTCGCGCAGATCTGGGACGACATCGGCGGCGAGCAGGGCGACCCGCTGCATGTTTGCGTCCTGGCCCACTCGATGGCCGATGTGCAGGACGACGTGCACCAGGAGCTGATGTGGGATCTGCGAGCGCTTGCCGCCGCCGATCTGGTCACCGATGAGCAGGTGGCGCAGGCTGGGGTGCCGCTTTCGGTGGCCGGCCTGTATCCGTCGTTGCACCTCAACCTGAGCGAGTGCTATCGCAAGCTGGGCGATCTGAGCCGCGCCCGCGAGCACCTCCAGCAGGCGCGGGCCGGGATCGGCGCGCTTGGCGATGACGAGTACGGGCAGCTCATCAAGGGTGGCCTGGAGCGGATCGCCGAACAGTTGGATGACGTCACCTGACTGCGAGCCGGCGAACTCTCTGAACGCTGCTGCCGGCTCGGTGAGCCGGGCTTCCGGGTCGGCGATCATCTGGGTCAGCAGGTTGGCGTTCTCCTGTCGGATCACCCGCGGGTCGACTTGTCGATGCCGGCGACCGCCGTGATGCACTCATCGGCGGCTTTGGCCATCGTGGCGAACTCCTTGCGCGCGATCGAGCGGGCATTTCCAGCCTCGAACGTTGTCCTTCACCGCCGGGGTCTATCGCAGACACACGTTTGCGGTGGGGTGACGCCGTCGCCTGTTCTCAGTTCCTCGGGGCGGCGAGCGTCGCCGGGTCCTCCGTGGCCGGCGACGGCGGCCGCTTCTGCCGCGTCATCCCGACGCCGACGAGCACGACGACCATTCCCGCGATGACGCGGAGTCCGAGTTCCTCACCGAGCACGATCGCCCCCAGCGCCACCGAGACGATCGGCAGCAGGTAGCCGACGGTGGCGGCGCTGGTCGCGCCTTCGTCCGCGATGAGCCGGTAGTTGAGGTAGAAGGTGATTCCGGTGCTGAAGATCCCGAGGATGGCGACGGCGATCACGGCCTTCGCATTGAGGTCCACCGGCGCAGTGCCGCCGGCGGGCAGGGCCGACGCGCTCAGTCCCGTGGCGGCGACGAGTTGGGCCGCGGCCAGGGCGAGAGGGGCGCTGCCCTTCCGGATGAGCTTGCGTCCCATGTAGGCGAAGGCGACGGCATAGCTCGCCGCCGCCCCGAGCAGGGCGAGGGAACTCCAGCTCAGGAGCCCGGTCTCGTGCCAGGGGGCGAAGATCAGCAACGTACCCGCGAACCCGAGCAGGAGCCCGCCCAGGCGGGCCGGGCGGAGTCCGCGCTCGGTGCCGATGAGGATGCCGATCAGCAGGGACCACAGCGGCGTCGTCGCGTTCAGCACGCCGGCCGTTCCGGAGTCGGCGGTATGCTCACCGATGCCGAAGAGGAGGAACGGCAGAGCGTTGCAGAAGAGGGCGGCCACGACGAGGTGGCCCCAGGTCACGCGATCTCGCGGGAGGCGCTGGCGTGCGAGGCGGGCCAGGGTGAGAAGGACGGCCGCACCGAGCGCGGAGCGAACGAAGGTGATCTGGAGCGGGGTCAGCCCGTTGTTCAGGGCCAGCTTGATCCAGAGAAAGCCCGATCCCCACAGCAGCGCGAGTACGGCCATGCGGGCCAACGAGCCATGTCCGCCGGTGGTCACTCTTCGCCTCCTCGTTCGGTCGGTCCGACATGAACGTTGCCCGAGGACAACCCGACAGGACAAGTGAAGGCTTCTTCACTACCTTTAAGCTGTGCTACATGCTTGATGTGCGACGCATGCAGGTCCTCCGCGCGGTGGTCACCAGCGGGTCGGTGACCGCCGCGGCGACGGATCTGGGATACACCCCGTCCGCGATCAGTCAGCAGGTGGCGGCGCTGGAGAAGCAGGTCGGGCTCGCGCTGCTCGAGCGCGTCGGCCGGGGCGTACGGCCGACGGCGGCCGGGCGGTTGCTCACCGAGCACGCGGCCGTCATCGGCGGGCAGGTGGCGGAGGCGGAGGCGGCGCTGGCCGATCTGCGAGCCGGGCGCACGGGGCGGCTGGCGATCCGCTACTTCGCGACGGCGGGCGCCACCCTGGTGGCGCCCGCGCTCGCCCGGTTCCGCCGGGAGCATCCGGGCGTGCAGGTCGACCTCAAGATGACCGACCCCGAGGACCCGCTGGGGGAGGTGACGCAGGGCCGGGCCGATCTGGCCGTCGTGGTCCGGCCCCACGACCGGCTCCACGAAGGCGTCCACCTCGTCCACCTGCTCGACGATCCCTATCGCGCGGTCCTGCCCAGGGGGCATCGGCTCACCGCAAAAAGGGTCCTCGACCTGACCGATCTCGCCGGCGAGCCGTGGGTCGGCAGCGAGGGGCCGGGACCCTGCCTCGACGCCATGCTCGAAGGCTGCGCCGCGGCGGGTTTCAGCCCGCGCTTCGTGGTGGAGAGCGAGGATTACGCCACGGCGCAGGGGTTCGTCGCCGCAGGCCTGGGGATCAGCCTGATCCCGGAGATGGGGCTGGCCAACCGCCACCCCGCCGTCGTCGTGCGCAAGGTTCGCAGGCCGGAACCCCTCAGGGTGATTCAGGCGGCGGTGCGGGAGACCTCGCTGGGCCAGTCCGCGCTCGGCGGGCTGCTCTCCGCACTCGGGGACGCGGCGACGCGGTGACCGTCGGCCGCCCGTGCGAGCCGGCGGGGCGTCGGGAACGGTGACCGTCGGCCGCTCGTGGCCGGCGGGGTGTCGGGAACGGTGACGTCAGCCGCCCGTGCGAGCCGGTGGGGCCGGGAACGGCAACGTCTTCGCGGCCCGGCCGCGACGTACGGCTCGGTGGTGTCGTCCCGGGCGAGGAAGGCCGGGAGGCACCGGACCGAGTCGTTCACCTTCCCGACCATGGATGCATTCCTGGTTCAGTCCCGCAGTTTGTCTCGGTGCGTTGGACTTTCGACTCGATTGTCTTTATCGGAATCGTCCGTATTTCGGATGACTCCGGTCGTTCACCGAGCCACAAGGATGTGTCATGAACAACCGCCCAGGCCTCGGCCGCAGTTCCCGTGCACGGCTCGCGCTCGGCGTGGCCGCCGTGCTGGCCGTCGCGGCGCCACTGTCGATCTCCGGGGTGGCCGCCGCGGCAGAGCCGGCCGTACCCGCAGTGTCCACCGCCTCGAACGGCGGCGGGACCGCGGCGCAGTGGACGACACGGACCGTCGCGCCGGGCGTGGAGGTGCGCACCGGCACGGTCAGGAACCCCGCGGCCACACCCGGCTGGACCGTCACGGTGCAGGCCGCCGTCACGTCCAGGTTCGGGACCCCGGCCTGGGCCGTGGTGGGAACGGAGTCCTGGGCCTCGGCGACGGTGAGCCGGTTGCGCGCCGCCGGCTTCGAGCCTGACACGACCCGGGTGCCGTGGCCGGATTACGCCGACACGCCGCGTGGCCTCATGGGCGTACGGATCCGAGTCGGTTCCTACCCGACCCAGGACGCGGCGAAGAGCACGGCGTCACAGGTCACCGCGGCGGGATTCCGTACCGTCGTGGAGTGGACCGGCTACGACGCCGACCAGCCGGCCGACGTGGAGAACATCCAGGTCGCGGTCATCGACCCGCGCAGGTTCACCGGTTCCGTCAAGGCCACCCACGACGGCAACGTCGCGCAGCGGGAGACGACGTCGTCGGTGGCCACCAAGCTGGGCTCGCTGGTGGGCGTCAACGGCGGCTTCTTCCTCACCTCCGACGCCGACGGTGTCCAGGGCGTCCAGGCCGGCATCGGCGCCTACAACGGCGAGCTGGCCTCGATGGCGGTGGGTTCGCGCGCGGCGCTGATCCTCGGGGACGGCGGCCGGCACAACCGGATCGCCGATCTGACCACCACCGTCACCGCGAGCGCCGGTCGCTTCGACCGTGCCGTCCGGGGCGTCAACCGCACGCCGGGGCTGGCCCGGAACTGCGGTCTGCCCGGCGGGCTCCCCACCGCGGCGCCGCGCCATGACACCACCTGCACCCTGGCCGACGACCTGGTCACGTTCACGGCCGAGTACGCCCACGACCTGCCGGCCGGTTCCGGTGTCCAGGCGGTGCTGGACTCCAAGGACCGCGTGGTGTCGGTCGGCGTCAGGGGAGGCGTCGTCGCGCCCGGTCACACCGTGCTCCAGGGCATCGGCGCGGCGGCCGACTGGCTCACCGCCCACGCCGTGGTGGGCAAGAAGGTCTCCGTGACGGAGGTCGTTCGCGACGCGGACGGCCGGCGGGTCAGGCTCGGTGCGAACGACAGCATCATCAGCGCCGCCCCGACCCTGGTGGAGAACGGACGGATCCGCATCGACGCCGCCACCGAGGGCGTCGTCGACCCGGCGGACCTGTCCTTCGGCTACGCGTGGGCGAACAACCGCCAGCCCCGGACGATGGCGGGCATCGACCGGCGGGGCCGGCTGCTGCTGGTCACCGTGGACGGCCGTCTCAGCGGCGGGAGCGAGGGCTTCACCATCGCCGAGGGCGCGGCCTTCATGCGGTCCCTCGGCGCGGAGCAGGCGCTGAACCTGGACGGCGGAGGCTCCACCGCCATGGCGGTGAACGGCGCGCTCGTCAACCGCCCGTCGGACGCGACGGGCGAACGCGCCGTGGGCGACACGATTCAGGTACTGCCGCGCACCCGCTGACGTCGGCCCGTAAGCCGGCGTCCACCAGAAGGTGAACCGGCAAGGGGCGCCCGGGCCCGCACGACGGCCGGGGCGCCCCTTTTTGTGTTCGCGGCGGAACGGAGCTCCTCCAGAACGGGATCAGCACCCGCGCACGGGGCGCGCCTCCCCGGCGACGACGGTCATGGCGGCGTGGACGATGTCACCGAACTCGTCCTTGACCGCGTTGAAGGACATGGTTCGGTCTATCCGGTCGTGGTCAGGCCGCGGTCTCGGCGGGGACGGGCCCGTGGATCCGGGGCGCCTTGCGGGCGCGGAGGCCGAACGCGGTGACGACCGCGCCGAGGACTCCTGCGACGACCGGGACGACGAGGGCGGCCTGCAGAGCGGTCAGCCCCGCTTCCGGTGAGCCGCCGTCGCCGAGCGACGCGACGTTGACGGCGGTCACCGCCGACAGGCCGAGGGCCGTGCCGAACTGCATCGCGGTGTACAGCAGGCCGCCGGCCAGGCCGTGCTCGTGTTCGTCCACGCCCTCGACGGCGGCCATGGTCAACGGGCCGTAGGCCAGGGAGAAGGCCAGCCCCAGCAGGACCATGGTCGGCAGCATGGCGGTGTAGGCCCAGTCCAGCCCGACGGGCAGGAACAGCACGTAGGCCAGGGTCGCCAGGACCATGCCTCCGAAGAGCACCGGGACGTTGCCGAAGCGGTTCACCAGCCGCGGTGTCAGGGTCGGGGCGAGAACCGTGTCGACGCCGACCACCAGCATGGCCAGACCCGTCTGCAGCGTGCTCCAGCCGCGTAGCTCCTGCAGGTACAGGGTGACCAGGAACTGGAAGCCGGCGAAGGAACTCAGGAACAACAGCGCTCCCAGATTGGCGCGTACCAGGGGTCCCGAGCGCAGGATGCCCAGCCGCACCAGGGGATTGGCCGCCCGCCGCTCGATCACGATGAAGGCGGCCAGCAGCGCCAGACCCGCGGCGAACGTCCCCACCGTGCCGGCCCAGCCGTTGCCGGGACGCTCCAGGCGGACCACCCCGTACACCAGCAGCAGCATCGCCCCGGTGATGCTGAAGGCGCCGGCGAGGTCGAAGCCGCCGGCCGGGCGTTCCGGAGCCCTCGAATCCCTGAGGAGGGGGATGGCGGCCAGCAGGATCACCGCCGACAGGATCACCGGGGCGAAGAACACCCATCGCCAGCCGAACGAGGCCAGCAGGCCACCGGCGACCAGGCCGAGCGAGAAACCGCCGGCCGCCGTTCCGGCGTAGACCCCCAGGGCCTTGGTGCGCTGCGGGCCCTCGGGGAAGTTGCCGGTGATGAGTGACAGCCCGGCGGGGGCCATGAACGCGGCCGCGACCCCGGTGGCGAACCGGGCGACCAGCAGCATCCAGCCCTCGGTGGCGAAACCGCCCAGACCGGAGAAGACCAGGAAGACGGTCAGCCAGAGGAGGAACATCCGGCGGCGGCCCAGCAGGTCGGCGGTGCGGCCGCCCAGCAGCATGAACCCGCCGTAACCGAGCACGTAGGCGCTGACCACACCGCTGAGCATCCCGGTGGACAGGTCCAGGTCGGCCCGGATCGACGGCAACGCGACGTTCAGCATCGCCACGTCGATGCCCTCCAGGAAGATGGCTCCGCACAGTACGAGCAACACACCCCAAGCACGTCCGTCCATCCGGCCGCTCGATGTGGACATGAGTCGATTCCTCTCGCGAAAGGCGGGACCGGCCTGGTTCTCCAAATGACTGCCGGTTCCCTCTTGTAACCAGCAGCAGCTTCGGACACCATCGATGACCATGGAAGACGGCACTTCAAAGTCCCCCGGTTACTGCGGGGATACCGACGGCGACTACGACGTTCTTCAGTGGGACACGCGGGAGGACTGCGAGGTCCGGCAGATCCTCGACCGGATCGCCGACAAATGGTCGCTACTGGTCATCGCCCTGCTCGATCAGCGCAGCCTGCGCTTCACCGAACTACGCCGGGCGATCGACGGGATCAGCCAGCGGATGCTCGCCCGGACCCTGCGTCACCTGGAGCGCGACGGCCTGGTGAGCCGTACCGTGCACCCGGTCGTGCCACCGCGGGTGGACTACGAACTCACGCCCCTGGGGGCGAGCCTGCACCACACCATCCGCGCGCTGGTCACCTGGACCGAGCAGCACCAGAACGACATCGCCACCGCCCGTTCGGCGTACGACGTCCGCGTGGCGGTCGAGCAGGAGACCACGGAGCGGGAGGCGGCGGAGCGGGACGCCCTCGCCCGGGATGTTCTCTCGGGCAGGCGTTGACCGTATTGCGTGAACATCGGCTGAGAGCCTCCCGCGTTTCCGTTTTCTGATTGGGGGACGGCGGTTGGGGTAGGCGCTCCGCGCTGTCATCAGCGGCTCAGAACGGCGAAAAACCGGTCATCGAGGACCGGGTGCTCGCCGCGACGCGGAAAGCGATGTCAGGTGCCCTGCGGGAACCGCGGGGTATCGCTTTCCCGGCCGCGATGCGCATACGGTTCGACGAAAGGTGAGATCGTGGCGAGTAACTCGGGACAGACCGGCTCCGACGCGGCGTCGGCCGCAGCCAAGACGTTGGCGGACCCCACGTCAACCGAGGAGGAGAAGGCCGCCGCCGCCAGCGCGCTGTCGCAGGCTCCGGAGAGCGAGGGAGAGACCGGCGCCGAGGCGGCGTCGGCTTCGTCCAGGACGCTGTCGGATCCGAAATCGGACGGTGCGGAGAAGTCCGCCGCGGCCAGCGCGCTGTCACAGACGCCGGAGGACACGAGTAAGAAGTAGTCGCGGCTGCCCGGCTCAACCTACGGGCGGTCCGCGATCGACCTCCGGCCTGTTCGACCCCTTCGAGAGGGTTTTTCTTACCCGGTGGATTGTGCCCCCGCCGACGGCGTACAACGGCTCGTTCGAGAGGGCCGTCCCGTCGGCGGGGGATCTACGGGTCGCGGCTGTGGCGTACCGGATCGGTACGCCACAGCCGCGACCTTTCGGTTAGGACGGTCGCGCGATGAGCGCGTCGGTGCCGCGGGAGAGGAGGGTCTCCTAGTTCGGCCGGCCATACGAATCAATTAAGGGGCGGCATGCGCGGCGGCTCGTTAGAAGAGAGAGGTCCCGCCGACACTTCGTTCGAAGTCGAGTAGATACCGTTTTGTCGCCAGGCCACCGCCGTAGCCGGTGAGGCTGCCGGTGGAACCCACGACGCGGTGGCAGGGAACGATGACGCCGATCGGGTTCTTGCCGTTGGCCAGGCCCACGGCCCTGGCCGCGGTGGGCTGCCCGATCCGGTCGGCGAGCTGACCGTAAGTGATCGTCTCGCCGTAGGGGATGTCGCGCAGGGCGGCCCAGACCCGCCGCTGGAAGGGCGTGCCGACGAGAACCATGGGGAGGTCGAAGTCGGTTCGCCGCCCGTCGAAGTAGGCCCGCAGCTGGCGTGCGACCTCGGTGAAAGGCGCGGGGTCGGGCTCGCCGAAGGTCTCTTCCGGGGGCCGATGGCGTTGCCGGTGCATGTAGAGACCGGCGAGAACTCCATTGACCGCCACGAGGGTGAGCGGGCCGACGGAGCTGTCCACCACGGTGTGCGTCCGGTGTTCCAGCGGATGGTGTTTCGGCAGGGTCATCAGGGGGTCCTTCACATGGATCTCTGGCCGGTGGGGGAGCTCAGGCGGCGGGAAGCCGGTTGACGGGGTGGTCGCCGGTGGCCCAGAGATGCTGAACGGCGTAGGCACGCCAGGGCCGCCAGGCGACGGCATGGCGGATGAGCGCGGCAGGGGTGGTGGGAAGGCCGAGCTTGCGGGCGGCGAAGCGGATGCCGAGGTCGGTGGGTATGAACGCGTCGGGGTCGCCGAGGGCACGCATCGCGATGGTCTCGACGGTCCAGGGCCCGACTCCCGGCAACGCCGAGAGCTGTGCACGGGCTCGATGCCAGTCGCCGCCGACGCTGAGATCGATCTCGTCGGCGGCCAGAGCGGCGACCAGCGTGGTGAGCGTGGTGCGGCGCGCCCGGGGGAGGGCGAGCGCGGCCGGATCCATCGAGGCCAGTGCCGCCGGGCCGGGGAAGAGGTGGGTGAGGCCTCCGGCGGCGTCTGCGATCGGCTCACCATGGGCGATGACCAGCCGGGCCGCGTGGGTGCGGGCGGCCGCGGTGGACACCTGCTGCCCGAGCACCGCGCGCACCGCGAACTCGGACGCGTCCACGGTGCGGGGCACCCGGCGGCCGGGGTCCTTGTCGATGAGCGGGGCGAGCACCGGGTCACCGCGGAGAAGATCGTCGACGGCGACGGGGTCGGCGTCGAGGTCGAGCAGGCGCCGGCACCGGCTGATCGCGGTGGAGAGGTCGCGGAGGTCGGTGAGGGCCAGCCGGCAGCCGACGTGGTCGGGCAGTGGTCGCAGGGTGGCGATGCCGTGGCCGTACGGCAGACGCAGGGTGCGGCGGTAGGCACCGTCGCGCCACTCCTCCACTCCGGGTACGGCGGTCGCGGCGAGATGCCCGAACAGGTTGCCGGGGCAGAGCGGAGCCCTGAACGGCAGCCGCAGTGACAGCATCCCGGGGGTGATCGCCGGCCGCCCGCGGGCGACGCGGTCCCGGAGCTGGGTCGGCGTCAGGGCGAAGACCTCGCGCACGGTGTCGTTGAACGTCCGGATGCTGGTGAACCCGGCGGCGAAGGCGACATCGCTCATCGGCAGGGTGCTGGTCTCGATCAGCAGCCGGGCGGTCTGGGCCCGCTGCGCCCGTGCCAGCGCGAGCGGGCCCGCTCCGAGCTCGGCGAGCAGTTGCCGTTCGATCTGGCGGGTGCTGTAGCCGAGCTGCGCGGCCAGGCCGGGTACTCCATCGCGGTCGACGACGCCATCAGCGATCATGCGCATCGCCCGCGCCACGACGTCGGCGCGCTCGTTCCACTGCGGGGAGCCCGGGCTGGCGTCGGGCCGACACCGTTTGCACGCCCGGAATCCGGCCAGCTGCGCGGCGGCGGCGCTGGGATAGAACCGCATGTTCTTGATCTTGGGTGGCACCACCGGGCAGCTCGGCCTGCAGTAGATCCCCGTGGTGATCACCGCGCCGAAGAACCAGCCGTCGAACCGGGCGTCCTTGGACTGCACGGCCCGCATGCACCGCTCCACATCGTCATGCATATCGCCAGCATGCTCGGTGGCCACCCCGTTGGGCTAGCGGAAATCCGACATCACCCGTAGAGCCGGGCCGGTACGCCGAAGGCGGCGGGTGCTGCGGGCCGTGGCCCGCAGCACCCGCCGCCTTCAAGGATCGGGAACCGCCATCAGACGTGCTCCCTGAGCGATCTGCCGTCCGCTAGCGGGGCCGTACCGGATAGGGGGGTCTTCCCCGATCCGGCTGACCTCCCGGGTAGGGGGGCTGTGCCTGACCCGGGTTCGAGCCCTGATAGGGAGGCCGTACCTGGCCCGGCTGGTTTCCCGAGTGGGGAGGCCAGGGGTTCGGACGCGGGGGCCAGGGACCGGGATGCGGAGGCCAGGGGTTCGGGTTCGGGTGCGGTGGCCAGGGGCCTGGGTGGGGAGGCCAGGGGTTCGGGTTCGAGTGGGGAGGCCAGGGGCCTGGGTGTGGTGGCCAGGGGTTCGGGTTCGGGTGCGGTGGCCAGGGACCGGGGTGGGGAGGCCAGGGGCTCGGGTGCGGGGGCCAGGGACCGGGATGCGGAGGCCAGGGGTTCGGGTTCGGGTGCGGTGGCCAGGGACCGGGGCGAGGAGGCCAGGGGCCGCCGGGACCCGACGCGGGCACGCAGTCGTACTGCGGGCACGGCGTGGTGATGCACTGCTTGGGCGAGGGCACGCAGACGCGGCCCGGACCGCAGTTGACCGCCGCGCACGGAGATCCGGGAGGACTGCCGGGAGCACTGCACGTACCGGCCGCCTGCGCGGCCGCTCCGGCCGCCGCCTGTACCGCCGGAGCGGTGACCGTCCGTGCCGCCGGAGCGGCGGCGATGACCGCCTGCGCCGCCGGAGCGGTCGATAACCCGTCCGCCCAGGCCGCGGTCGTGGCGGCCGGTGATCCGGCCGCCACGACCATGGCCAGGATCGGGATCAGTTTTCGGAGCATTTCCCCCCCAATTATCATGATCAGTTCTGGCTCTCCGGCGATGCTCGCACCGGCCGTTCCTGCTAACGGCAAAATGACTCTCCGCAAGGCGGATGACTTGCCGAAAGCCAGGTGACGACGCTGTAGCACGGGGGGTTACGGGTGAGAATGTCCCGCCGCCGGGGAATCCGCGCCCTGCGGGAGGACCGGGGGCCGGCGTACGGAGGCACAGCGGTCATCGGTCTCGGCGACGCTGGAAGAGCTCCTTGAGGCGCAGGAGCGCTTCGACGACCACTTCCTCGACAGCCCGCTCTGGCGGGAGACCCGGGCGGTCGAGAACGACGGCTGACGCGCCGTCCGGCCGGGGCGTACGGGTATCGGGACCCGGTCACCCTGGTCACGCCGGTCACCCTGGGCATCCCGGTCGCCCGGGTCACGCCGGTCACCCCGGTCACCCCGGGGTATGCCGGTCACCCGGGGTATCCCGGTCGCTCCGGGCATGCGGGGGAGGATTTACCGGACGGTCCAGCGCTGGTTGAGCTCCTCGGCGTCGGGCGCCGGGCCGGGCAGGGGTTCGGCCGAGGTCAGGTGCATGGCGTCGATGAGCAGGGCCAGATATCGGTGCCTGATCTGGGAGGTTCTGGCCTCGTCGCCGAGGCGGACCGCGGCGAGCTGATCGAAGATCATCGCCACGTCGACGACGGTCAGGCCGGGGCGGAGCGCGCCGGCCTCCCTCGTGCGTTCGAAGACCCGCTCGGCGAGTTCGGACGCGTGGGCGGAGTCGCGGTGGAGGTCCTCGGTGGGAGCGAAGGTCCCGGCCAGGTTGATCGTCAGGGAGTGGATGTCCGCCTCCACGACGCGGCGCATGAACTCGGTGAAGGCGGTCCACGGGTCGCCCTCGTCGGCCAGGGCCGTCTCGGCCTCGGCGATGTAGAGCTTCAGGCCGTCCGAGCAGAGCGTGCGGAGCAGATCCTCCTTGCCGGGGTAGCGGCGGTAGAGCGCGCTGATGCCGACTCCGGCGCGTTCGGCGACGGCGGAGATCGGCGCACCGGGATCGGCGACGAAGACCGCGCGCGCGGCCTCCAGGATCACGTGGTCGTTCCGTGCCGCCTGGGCCTTCCGGCCGCTCATGGGCGCCGGGGTCGTTGTCTCCACGCCCTCAATATATCTGCGGAACATAAGATTCCGTTCTACTAGAGGGAAATTCCCGGAATCTCTGGCACCCTGGTACGCGTGACGGAGGAGTTCGAGACGCACCGGCCGAAGCTGTTCGGCCTCGCCTACCGGATGCTCGGCTCGGTGGCCGAGGCCGAGGACGCGGTCCAGGACGCCTATCTGCGCTGGCGCGGCGCCGAGAGGGAGAGCATCGACTCGCCCGGGGCGTGGCTGGCCAAGGTGGTCACCAACCTCTGCCTCAACCGGCTGACCGCGGCCCGCACCACCCGCGAGCGCTACGTCGGCTTCTGGCTCCCCGAACCCGCGCCGACCGGCGCGCTCGGTCCGCTGGAGACCGTCGAGCAGCGCGACTCGGTGTCCCTGGCGTTTCTGGTCCTGCTGGAGAGGCTCACCCCGGCCGAGCGGGCCGTGTTCGTGCTGCGCGAGGCCTTCTCGTACGGTTACGGCGAGATCGCCGAGGTGCTCGACCTGTCCGAGGCCAACTGCCGTCAGCTGTACGGCCGGGCCCGGCGGCACGTCGGTGAGCACCGGAGGTTCGACGCTCCCGGCGACCAGGGGCGGAAGATCGTGGAACGGTTCCTGGCGGCCGCGCGGAGTGGCGACCTCGCCGGGCTGGAGCAGGTGCTCGCCGCCGATGTGACGGCCTGGGCCGACGGGGGCGGCAAGGCCGCCGCGGTCCTGCGGCCGATCATCGGCCGTGAGAAGGTCATCCGTTACGTCATCGGGATCGCGATCAAGTTCGGGGCCGGGGTGGAGTTCGACTACACGGAGGTCAACGGCCAGGACGCGATGCTCGCGTGGCGGGGAGACGAGCTCGTCGCGGTATTCGTGATGGAGATGGCCGACGGGATGATCGTCGGGCTCCGGACCGTACTGAATCCGGATAAGTTATCGCCTTTCCTGAGGCTCGCCGACGCGTAAGCCGCCTTGGCCCCTGAGGCTCACCGAGATGTGGGCCGCCCCTGGCGCCGAGAGGCGCTTCCGGGGTGAAAGCGGTCGGCCGGGTCGTCGCGCCCACGTCCGGCGCACCGGCCCTCGCGACTCTCCTTCTCCGAAAACTCCCGCTTTTCGGAAAGAGGGTTGCCAATAATAAGCAGACCGGTCTATTTTATGGATATGGGACAGAAGGGCGAGGAGACACGCGGCCGGCTGCTCGATGCGACGCGAGACCTGATCGAGAGCGGTGGCTACTTCGGAGCCGGGCTCAACCAGGTGATCGCGACCAGCGGGGCACCGCGCGGCTCGCTCTACTTCCACTTCCCCGGAGGCAAGGACCAGCTCGTCGCGGAGTCCGTACGGCGAGCGGGTCGCGAGATCGGCCAGATCATAGGGGGCCTGGCCGAGACCGCGCCCGACACCGTGACCCTGGTCACGGCCGTGCTCGGGTTGCTCGGGGACCGGCTGGAGGCCTCCGGGTGGCGTAAGGGCTGCCCGGTGGCCGCGGTCGCACTGGAGATGGCGGCCACCAGCGATCCGCTGCAGGAGGTCTGCTCGGAGGTCTACGGATCCTGGGAGGGTTCGCTCCGCGACCGGCTGGTGGCCGACGGGCACCCCGAGGCCGCCGATGTCGCGGTCACCGTTCTTGCCCTGATCGAGGGTGCGCTGGTGCTTGCCAAGGCGCATCGCAGCCGGGAGCCACTCGACCGGGTGGCCCGTCAGATCGCGGTGCTGCTCTAACTCTGTGTCCGGCCGGATCGCGGTGCCTGCTCTAACGCTGTGTTCCGTCGGATCACGGCGCTGCTCTGAAGGATCCGCTCCAGCGGGTTCTTGCATGTCCATTGAATATGTAGACCGATCTATTTGGAGCGACCGCATGACCACAGACCCCACTGATCCCACCGGCCCCCTCGGCTCCGCCGATTCCATCGACTCCGTGGTTTTCGGCGCGGCGGGATTCATCGGGCGTTCCCTGGTCGCGGAGCTGCTCCGCCAGAGGCGCCGGGTGGCCGCCGCCGTGCGCGGGTCCGGGGACCGGCTCACGTCGTGGCTCGCCGCGCAGGAGGTGGACACCTCGGGGCTGACCGTCGTCACCGCCGACATCACCGTGCCCGGTCTCGGCATCGAAGGCCTGGAGGGACCGGAGGACCTGGAGCAGGTGCGTGACGTCTACAACGCCGCGGCCCGCTTCGCCTTCGGGCTGAGCGTCGAGGAGGCGAGGTCGGCCAACGTGACGGGGGCGCTCAACGTGGTCGACTGGGCCGCCGCCCGCCCCGGCCTGCGCCGTCTTGTCCACATCAGCGGCTATCGCGTCTCCGGCGGCCCCGTGGACTACCGGGGGGAGGGCGCCTACGAGGCGTCCAAGAAGGAGGCAGACGGGGTGGTGCGGGTCCGGGCGCGCGAGCTGGGAGTCCCGCTGACGATCGCCAACCCGTGCACGGTGATCGGCCCCGGCCAGTTCGTCGGCCTCGCCTCGATGGTCGAAGATCTCTGGCGCGGGCGGCTTCCCGCACTTCCCGGCGGGCCGGACATCTTCCTGCCGGTCGTGGACGGAGACTACTTCGCCCGCTTCATGGCTGCCCTGCCCGTACACGAGGAGACCGCGGGGAAGGCCTACTGGGTGCTCGACGACGAGACGCCCAACCTGCCCGAACTGGTCGGACTGATCGCCGGGCACCTGGGCGTGCCCGCGCCCCGCCTCTCGATCCCGCTTCGGGTGGTGCGGCGGCTGCCCCGCGCGCTCACCGGGACCGACCCCGAGACGCTGTCGTTCATATCCGTGGACCGTTACGACACCGCCCCCGCCCTGGAGTTCGCGGAACGGGCGGGGCTCCGCATGCCCCCGGTCGGAGAGACGCTCCGGCGCTGGGCCGACGATCTGGTCGGAGCCCGATTCGGCAGGGGGCTCCCGCCGCGCGGACCGTACGGGTTCCGCGGCGTGGCGGGGAGCAGGACCTGGGTGACGGGCGAACGGGAGAATCCCGAGTACGTGCTGCTGCACGGGCTGCCGGTGGACGCCGATTCGTGGGAGGGCGTGCGCGATCTGCTGGGAGCGCCGGTCCTCGCCGCCGACCTGCCGGGCCTGGGCCGTTCCGCGCCCGCCCGCTCGCTGGACGACTGGACGGCGGACCTGCTGGCACCCGTCAGGACCCGCCCGGTGCTGGTCGGTCACTCCCTCGGCTGCGGGCCCGCCCTGCGTTACGCCGCGACCCACCCGGAGCGGGTGGCCGCCCTGGTCCTCGTCGCCCCGGCCTTCCTCCAGGCGCCGTCGGCACGGCTCTCCCGTTCGGGGATGGCCGTGCAGATGCTGCGCGGGATGTCACGAGAGCGGCTGGGCAGGAGCCTCGGCCTTCCGGCGGACGCCATCACGGACCTGCGCCGGCCGGGTGCGGCGCGGCGTGTGATCGAGGCGATGCGCGCGGCTCACGCGGTGCGGGAGGAGCTCCACGGGCTGCTCGACCGGATCGAGGTCCCGGTGACGATCGTGGCCGGGTCCGAGGATCCGACGACGGGGAACAGACCCTTCACGGAGATCGAGGGCGCCGGGCACCATCCTCAGCTCACGCACCCCGAGGAGCTGGCCCGGGTGTTGCGAGCGGTCGGTGAGCGGGTTCACCCGGAGCCGTCGCGATCCGCCCGGGGCTGAGCCGAGGAGCTCATGGCGTAGAGCACGTCGCGCAGGACCTCCTCGCGGCCTTTGAGCCAGACCAGGCGCAGGGCCAGGGCGGGAGCCTCCGGTTCCAGCGGGACCAGGGTGCCGGCCGCCAGGTCCTCGGCGATCGCGAAGTCGGGGAGCAGGGCCATTCCCACCCCCTGCTTGGCCCACTCCCTGACGGTGACGACGCCGGGCAGCTCCCGCTGCTTGACGCCGAGGCCGAACATCCGGTCGGAGGCCATCCGGATCGAGCAGGCGGGTTCGGTCACCAGCAGGGTGTCGCCGTGCCCGGTGGGGGCCGCGACCAGCACCAGCCGTACCTCTCCCACGTCGAGGAAGTCCAGTTCGGGCGGTGGGGTGAAGCCGAGGCCGCCGATCCGCAGGCCGGAGTCGAGCAGCAGCCCGGCATCGAGGGAACCTTGGGCGATCTCGGAGAACAGCAGGTGCCTGGGGAGCGCGGTGACGTCGAGGTCGAGGTCGGGGCGGAGCTCGGCCAGGCGCCGGACGATGCCGGGCAGCCGGGTCGCCGCCAGCATCTCCAACGCGCCCACCCGGACCTTCCGGCGCTGCCCGGTGACGGCCAGCCGTACCGCCTCCGCGTGGTCGAGCAGGCCGCGGGCCTGGGCGAGCAGGGTCTGTCCCGGCCCGGTGAGCCGCATTCCCCGGGGGGTGCGTTCGAAGAGCGTCACCCCGAGAGACTTCTCCAGCCGACGGATCTGCTCCGACGTCGACGCCGGCGCCAGGCCCAGCCGATGCGCGGCCCCGGTGATCGTGCCCGTCCCGGCGACCGCGACGAACCCCCGTAACTGCCGCAAATCCATGCCGTCAGCATACGGTTTTCCCGAACGCCCCATACGGCTGCGGCTGTTGAGATGGAATGTCCGATTCCGCAGAGTTGCCGGCATGCTCGCGACAACGTCCTTCCGGCGGCTCGCCGGAATCTCCCTCGCCTACTTCCTCGTTCTCCTCGACACCACCGTGCTCACCGTCGCCCTGCCCGACCTGCGCGCCTCCCTCGGAGGAACGTTCGCCGGGCAGCAGTGGGCCGTCAACGGCTACACGGTCGCGTTCGCCGCGTCGCTCCTGACCGGCGGGGCGGTGTCCGACCGGTATGGCGCGGCTCGGGTGTTCCGGCTAGGAGTCATCGGGTTCGGGGTGATCTCCCTGATGTGCGCGTTCGCGCCCGATCTGGGACTCCTCATCGCCCTGCGCGCGCTACTGGGCCTGATGGGCGCGCTCTGTCTGGGCAGCTCCCTCGGCCTGATCGCCCAGCTCTACACCGGCCCCGCCGAGAGGGCGCGGGCCATGGGGGTGTGGGCCGGGCTCACCGGTACCGCGCTCGCGGCCGGTCCGCTGCTCGGCGGACTGCTCGTGGAGTCGTACGGCTGGCGCGCGATCTTCCTCATCAACCCGCCGCTCGCCGCGGCGAGCCTCATCGCCGTCGGAGGCCTGGTCTCCGCCGTGGGAGCGGGCAGGATCGGCTGGGGGGTGCAGGCCGTGGCCTGCGCCTTTCTCGGTCTCCTGGCTGCGACGATCATCGATGCCTCGCTCCTGGCCGCCTCGCTCGCCCTCGTGGCCCTCGCCGCGCTGGTCTGGCTGGAGAGGCGCGCTCCCGCGCCCACGCTGCCCGGCGGGCTGCTCCGCGCCTCCTGGACGGGCCTGCTGACCGGAGGGGTGGTGAACTTCGCCTTCTCGGGGGCGCTCTTCGTGATCACGCTGCTTCTCCAGGGGGAGCGGCGGCTCACACCGCTGGAGGCGGGGCTGGCGTTCCTGCCCCTGACCGTTCCGATGACCTTCAACGCGCTGCTCACCGGCCGCCTCGTCGCCCGCTACGGTCCCGGGCCCTCGATCCTGGCGGGTCTCGCCCTGCTGTCCGCGGGCCTGGTCGTCGCCCCCTCGACAGCGGGAATGATCATTATGGGCTTCGGTCTCTCCTGCTGCCTGCCCGCCCTGGTCGCCGACGTCGTGTCGATGGCTCCCCCCGGTACGGCGGGCACGGCGGGCGGCCTGCTCAACGCGGTGCGTCAGGTGGGCGCGGTCCTCGGAGTCTCGGTCATGGGAGTCGTCGCCCGCGACGGGGCCGACGGAACCTCCCGCGCGCTGCTCCTTGCTGCGGTCCTCATCGTCCTCGCCCTCGCGGCCCAGTGCGGCACGCGCTGGGCCGGACGTCGTGCCGCGGGTCAGGACAGGCGCGTGCCCGCGCGTACGCCGATGTGATCGGGAGGCGTGAGCCCCTCGGGGAGCAGAGGGTCGGGGATCGGGGCCAGCCAGGTGGTGGCGATCGGCAGCACACCCGCCCAGAGCCCCAGCGCGGCGTCGGGCCCCTCGCCGTCGTCGGGCGGACCCGAACTCATCTTGACGGACGCCTCCGCCAGGGAGATCGCGAGAATGGTCGTCGCCGCCAGTTCCTTGCGGCTGGGCTGCCTGGCGTAGTCCCACTGCCCGGGGGCGGAGTGCTCGGTCAGGATCCGCAGCGCGGTCAGCTTCTCCTCGCCCTCCAGCTTCCGGGGCACGCCGTAGACCATGGCGGAGCGGTAGTTGACGCCGTGCTCGAACACCGACCTGGCGAGGACGAGGCCGTCCACATGGGTGACCGTCACGCAGACCGTGCCCATGGCCGCGCTCGTCTCGGCCTCCGATCCGCCCGGCGCGTCCTGTCTCGCATCCGTCCCGGTATCCGCCTCTGATCCGTTTCGCGACCGTGAGGGCTCTCGCCCGGTCAGGCTCCGGCTGGCGGCCGACCCGTGGACGTAGAGGTTGTCGGCGTCGAAGCCGTAGACCGTGGGAACCACCATCGGCACGCCTCCGGAGATCACCCCGAGATGGCAGATGAATCCGGCACGCAGCACCTCGTACAGGGCGGCACGGTCGGTCCGGCCCTTCTCACGGAGGCGGCGGTGCCGGGTGCGCTCCGTCGCCGATAACTCTGACAACCCTGCCGATGATTCGTTCACGGAGGGATATTTAACCAGACATTGAAAACGGTCCCCCGACGATGGACTCTCCGTGACGAACTCGACGGGTGACCAGCCCAGGGTAAATCTGTGGATCAGTCCTGAATATCGGGCGTTGAGGGCAGAAAGGCGTTTTTGGCGGCAGATTTGCGAGGGACCTGTGAAACGGGCCTCCGGAAGGTGGCGGCAGATTTGCGGGAAACCTGCGAAACAGGCCTCCCGAAGGTGGCGGCGGGCAGGCGATTTTTTGACGACGGGCCGGCGAAAGACCCGTGAGGCAGGGGCCGGACACAGAGAAAGACCCGTACGAGACGGGTCTTTCGCGGGCTGGGTCAGGCGGCGGGGGTGGGGCCGCTCGTCCGTGGGAAGCGCAGGACGTTTCGTCCGGTGTAGGCGCGAAGGTCGACGACCTTCGTGTCACCGGGCGTCCTGCGGCGTGTCGCGGAACGGATGTCCCGGATCTTGAGCCGTGCGACATATGGTGGCACGACCACAAGTCTCTTCATTGAGCCCCCCGGCGTGATGGTCTTGTTATATGAGATGTCTACAGATCGCAGCATAAGACTGTCGTAAAGACAAGGTCAGTAGGGGAGCCGACGACCCGAGGGTGATCGTAGGTCCAGACCGGAAGTGCGGATGGGACGGCGCCGGCCCTGCCGGGTGATTCTGGTGCGTCGCATGGTCTGCCCCTTTCCTTGGACTCACCGTGCTCCACGTCACTTGGCATCCGGTTGTCAACCGTTTGCAAGGCCGACCCGGCCGAGCTGGGCGGGCCCGCACGGAGGCCCATGCGAGCCAACCTAGTCCGCCATCGCCACTGGGATCAACCGTTTTGGTTACGGAAAGATTCATGAACCATACGCGTGGTGACGGAAATACGGTTCCACGCGTTGATCGCTGAGATCTCCGGCGCGGCTGGCGCCTCCGGCTCGCAGCGGGCGGCCTGATCCCGCACCTCGTCCGGCACCGCCTCCCCGCGATCGCCGCGCCGGGCGACCTCTTCGGCCGGGGCGAGGGCCGGCCGGGGGAGCCGCGGCCCGAAACCCGCCTCCCTGAGCGCCCGTGGCGAGCGCGGCGTCTCCGGCGCGAGCGGGGATATCGGGACCGTCGGCCGGACGGCGACGCGCCCGATCTCCCAACGGTCCGCCCTGCCCAGCCGGAACCAGGCATCCTGGACCACGTCCTTGACCTCGTCGAGGCCGCCGGACGGCGCGTAGACCATCCCTGCCGGCCGGGGCCCGACTCTGCCACGACCTTCGTCACCGTTCACGTAAGGAGGACGAGACATGTCCCGAGTGTGCGACATCCGGCGAACCACCCCGTCCGCCGGGACGTCCGGCACGCCGTTGAACGGAGAGTGAGGTGAAGGCCGGACTGATGGACGGGGACCCGCAGCGGCTGGGTGGCTACTGGCTGGCCGGACGGCTGGGCACGGGTGGTCAGGGCGTGGTCTACGAGGCCTACGACGCCGAGGGAAGACGGGTCGCGGTCAAGGTGCTGCACGGTGACGCGGGCACCGACCCCGAGCTGCGAGGCCGGTTCGGACGCGAGGCCGCCGCGGCCCGTCGTGTCGCCCCCTTCTGCACGGCGGGAGTGCTCGACGCGGACCTCGACGGGCCCAGGCCGTACATCGTCTCCGAGTACGTGGAAGGCCCGACGCTGCGCAGGGCCGTCGCGGAGGGCCGCCGCTTCACCGGTGGCGACCTGCATCGTCTCGCGACCGCGATCGCCACCGCGCTGACCGCCATCCACGAGGCCGGGGTCATCCACCGCGATCTCAAACCGGACAACGTGCTTCTCGGCCCCGACGGTCCCCGGGTGATCGACTTCGGTGTCGCCCGTACGGCGGACATGTCGCTGAGCGCGACCGGCATGGTGGCGGGCACCCCGACCTACATGGCCCCCGAGATCTTCATGGGCGAGCGCGCCGGCACGCCCGCCGACGTGTTCGCCTGGGGCGGGATCATGGTCTTCGCCGCCACGGGGGCGGACCCGTTCCGGGCGGAGAGCCTGGGCGGGGTCATGCACCGGGTGCTCTCCGTCCAGCCCCAGCTGGACATGCTGCCCGAGCGCCTCCGGCCGTTCGTGGCCGCCTCGCTCGCCAAGGACCCCGAGGCCAGGCCGTCGGCCAGGGACCTGCTGCTCGCCCTGATCAGCGGGGAGGACGGCCTCGACACCCCGGAGTTGCTGGCGGCGGGCAGCGACGCCGGGGCCCGGGTCCGGGTCCCCGCCGCGGACCCCACGCTCGGCACCCTCGCCGAGGAGGTGTACGCCGGGCTCGGCCCGGCCGAGCGGGACCTCGCCCCCGAGGTGTTCCTCCGGCTCGTCACCGTGACCGACGACGGCCAGCTGATCGTACGGCGGGCGCAGTGGGCCGAGTTCCTCGACGGACGGCACGAGAACGAGGCCGCCGCCGTCCGGCGGCTGCTGGAGGCGTTCGCCTATCTCCTCAGCAGCGACGACCAGGAGATCTGGCTGTCGCGGCCCGCGCTGCCGCAGGCCTGGCCGAAACTGCGCACGTGGGTCCAGGCCAACCGGGACGGCCTGGTCGTGCACCGGGGGATCCTCGCCGCCGCGCGGCGCTGGCAGAGCCAGGGCCGGAAGGACGGTGACCTGCTCCAGGGCAGCGGCCTGGAGAACGCCATGCACTGGGCGGCCACCGGCCGCCGCAACATCACGCTCAGCCCGGTCGAACGCGACTTCCTGGAGGCGGGCGCCGCCCTCGCCAGGCGCCGTGCCCGCCGGAGCCGGCTGCTGTCCGCCACACTGGCCGTGCTGCTGGTGGCCGCGCTGCTCGCCGGGGCGCTCGCCGTACAGCAGAACAGGGCGGCCGACGCCCGCAGCGCCGTCATCGCCTCCCAGCGCGACAGCGCGGAGGCCCGCCGGCTCGCCGCCATCGCCGATTCGCTGCGGGTCGCCGATCCGGTCAGGGCCATGCTGCTCAGCGTGGCCGCCTGGCGGCTGGCCCCGGTGACCGAGGCCAGGGCGAGCCTGTCCGGCTCGCTGACCCAGTGGGAGACGGCCGCCTTCCACGATCCGGCCACCTCGATCCAGACGCTCAGGGCGCTGAGCCGAGACGGGCGGACGCTCATCAGCGCGGGGGAGGGCGAGGTACGGGTCTGGGACGTGCGGACCGGCAGGCGCACCGGCGGGTTCAAGGGGATCGGAGGGGATCTGCGGGCGCTGGCGCTGAGCCCGAGCGGCAGGCTGCTCGCGGTGATCAGCGATCTGGAGCTGAAGGTCTGGGACGTGACGACCGGCAGGCCGACCGGCGTGACCCTCACCGTCCAGGGGCGTTTCGACGGCGGAGACACCGGAGCGTCCTTCGGGCAGGCCGAGAACCGGCTCGCGGTCTTCCAGGGCGAGGCGCTCACGATCGTGAACCTCACCACGGGGAAGAAGAGGTCCCCGCCCACCTCCGGGAGCTTCGACATCTCCCCCGACGGGCACGGGCTTGTGATCGGCGGCATCGACGGCATGGTGACGGCCTGGACACTGGACCGGCTCACGGGCGTCCGGCTGGGCGGCAGGTGCGACGGCTGCGCGCTGGGCGTGACCTACAGCCCGGACGGCAAGACCGTCGCGGTCGCCCGGGACAAGAGCATCGAGCTGCGAAACGCGTTCACCGGAGCGAAGCTGGACCGTCTCTTCGAGGAAGGCGGCAGCGGTGACATGGTCTTCAGCCCTGACGGACGCTTCCTGAGCGTCGCGAACGAGACGAGCCTCAAGCTCTGGCGGGTCCGGGACGGACGGCTGCTGCTGACCCAGAAGATCAACGCGTTGTCGCCCGTCGTGGCCTTCGACCCCGACGGGCGCACGCTTCGCTATCTCACGGAAAGCTCGGTGACGACTCTCGACACCACCGCGCTGACCAGGCCCGTCATGCTGAAGGGGCCCGCGACCAACTGGGCGGAGCTGAGCCCCGACGGGCGGCTGCTCGCCTCCAGGGAGACGGAGACGAGCGAGGTCGTGCTCCGGGACGTACGACGGCGCACGCGCGTCGCCGCCCTGGAGGTCGGGCCCGTACGGGACGACGGCCACCTCGAGATGGCCTTCAGCGGCGACGGCAGGCGACTGGCGATCCAGACGGGCGGGGAGAGACCTCGGCTGACGGTCTGGGACACCGCCACCTTCAGGCGGATCGCCGCCGTCGCCGTCAAGCGCGACGCGCAGGCCATCGCCGTGGCGATCAACGCCGACGGCTCCCTCGTGGCCTCCTACGCGAACTACCAGGATGTCAGGAAGGCGCCCCAGGGGAGGGGGGAGATCCACGTGTGGCAGGTGCCCGGCGGGCATCCGCGCTGGTCGCGGCATCAGGAGTCCGTCGAGGGGCTGGTGTTCAGCCCGGACGGCAAGGCGCTCGCGCCCGTCGGGGGAGATCAACGACTGCTGGACGCGGCCACGGGGAAGCCGTTCGGCAGAGCATACGGATCGCCCGGTGTCGGCATCCCGACGACCGCGCTGGCCTTCGGCCGGGACGGTGCCCGCTTCGCCACCGCCGACCAGGCCGGACGGATCTCGGTCTGGGAGACGGCGAGCAGGAGGCGGGTGGGCATCCTGGTCAGGAGCGGTGCGGGCGCGGGGTTCGAGCTGGCCCACTCGCCCCGTGGCGACGTGATCGCCGCCGGGACCGGCGAACGGGCGGTCGCGCTGTGGGACGTCGAGACCGGACTCCGCCTCGGCCAGCCGATCACGGTGCTGACCGGTGACCTCCGGTCGCTGGCGTTCAACGCCGACGGGTCCCGGCTGATGATGATCGACTCCGGCGGCGTTCTGGTCGACCATCCGATCGACCCGGAGCTGGTGGCGAGTACGGTCTGCGCGCGGGCGGGCCGAACCCTGTCGCGCGGGGAGTGGAGCACCTATCTGAACGGCGTGCCCTATCAAAATGTCTGTCCTGTTTGAAAACGGTTCTCTCGCCCGTGGTCGTGGTGACGGCGCGCGCTCTGAATGGGGAAATGACCGCGGTGAGAATGCCTGTCTGATCGGAAGATGCCTGGGTAGACCTACACGGAAGATGCCGTGAGTTTTCGGGGGGAAAACATGGCGCAGTGTGAAGTCTGCGGCAATGACTACGACATGAGCTTCGAGGTGCACGCCCAGGGAGTGGTGCACGTTTTCGACAGCTTCGAGTGTGCGATCCACCGGATGGCGCCGATGTGCGAACACTGCGGGGTCCGGATCGCCGGACACGGGGTCGAGGCGGACCGGCGCTGGTTCTGCTGTGCGCACTGCGCTCGCGAGGAGGGCGCGAACGCGATCGTGGACCGCGTCGGGGTATCGGCAGGGCAGGGTATGTAGGAGATGGCCTCCACGTAGATCCCTGGGAGTCTGGTCGTGGACGCCTCCGGCGTCCACACTGGTCTCTATGTATGACTTTGATCTCCTCGTGATCGGGACCGGTCCGGGCGGGCAGAAAGCCGCGATCGCCGCGGCGAAACTCGGCAAGAAGGTCGCGGTCGTCGAGAAGCGGGACATGCTCGGCGGGGTGTGCATCAACACCGGGACGATTCCCTCCAAGACCCTGCGCGAGGCGGTCCTCTATCTGACGGGGCTCAACCAGCGGGAGCTGTACGGGGCGAGCTACCGGGTGAAGGAAGAGATCACCGTCGCGGATCTCGGGATGCGCACCCAGCACGTCATCGGCCGCGAGGTCCAGGTGATCCGCGCCCAGCTGAGCCGCAACCGGGTGGTCATGCTGCAGGGAACCGCGCGGTTCCTGGACGAGCACACGGTCGGGGTCACCGGCGACGAGGAGAAGAAGGTCACGGCCGAGAAGATCGTGATCGCGACGGGGACCTCGCCGGCCCGCCCGCCCACCGTGGAGTTCGACGACCGGACGGTCATCGACTCCGATGCGATCATGCACCTCGACCGGGTGCCCGAGACCCTTGTCGTCGTCGGCGCCGGGGTCATCGGGATCGAGTACGCCTCGATGTTCGCGGCGCTCGGTACCAAGGTCACCGTGGTGGAACGCCGGGAGCGGATGCTGGAGTTCTGCGATCTGGAGATCGTGGAGGCGCTCAAGTACCACCTGCGGGACCTGGCCGTGACGTTCCGGTTCGGTGAGAGCGTCGCCGCGGTCGAGCGACGGCCGCGCGGGGCGCTGGCCATCCTGGAGAGCGGCAAGAAGATCCTCGCCGACTGCGTCATGTACTCCGCGGGACGGCAGGGCAAAACGGCCGAGCTGTGCCTCGAGGCCGCCGGGCTCGCCGCCGACGACCGGGGCCGGATCGACGTGGACGCGAACTACGCCACCCCCGTCTCGCACATCTACGCGGTCGGCGACGTGATCGGCTTCCCCGCCCTGGCGGCCACCTCGATGGAGCAGGGCCGTCTGGCGGCCCAGCACGCGTGTGGCGAGCCCGTCGCCAACATGCACGAGCTGCAGCCGATCGGGATCTACACGATCCCGGAGATCAGTTTCGTCGGAAAGTCCGAGGACGACCTGACCCGGGACAAGATCCCGTTCGAGGTGGGCATCTCGCGGTACCGGGAGCTGGCCCGCGGGCAGATCATCGGCGACTCGTACGGGATGCTCAAGCTGCTCGTCTCTCCGGACGATCGGCGACTGCTCGGCGTTCACGTGTTCGGCACCGGAGCCACCGAGCTGGTGCATATCGGACAGGCCGTGATGGGCTGCGGCGGAACGGTCGACTACCTGGTCAACGCCGTGTTCAACTACCCGACGCTGGCCGAGTCCTACAAGGTCGCCGCCCTCGACGCCATGAACAAGATGCGGGCGATCGCCCGGCTGACGGACGAGTTCTAGCCGGGCCCGCCGGTCGGCCTCCGACGTCCCGGGCCGTACGGGGCCGGGGACGTGGTCACGTCGGCTCTGTGACGGCCGGTATCCCGGGCCGTACGGGCTCGGGGGCGGGACGTGGTCACCTCGGCTCCGTGACGGCCGACATCCCGGGCCGTACGGGCTCGGGGCCCGGACGTGGTCACGTCGGCTCCGTGACGGCCGGCATTCCGGGCCGTGTGGGCTCGGGACTCAGGAGTCCCCGGGGGTGACGAGCCCGGTCTCGTAGGCGGTGATGACGGCCTGGGCTCGATCACGGGTGCCGAGCTTGGCGAACACGCTGTTCACATGGTTCTTCACGGTGGAGGCGGCCAGCTGCAGGGTCCTGGAGATCTCGGTGTTGGACTGGCCGCGGGCGATGAGGACCAGCACCTCCCGCTCACGGTCGGTCAGCCCGGTCAGCCGCTCGGACGTGGTCGTATGGCGCGGCCGGGCCGCCCGGACGAACGTGCCGATCAGGCGGGTCAGCAGCCGGGGCGCGACCGCCGCCTCCCCGCGGTGCACGACCCGCACGCCCTCCACCAGCTCCTCGGGCGAGATGTCCTTGGGCAGGAAACCCGACGCCCCGGCCCGCAGCGCGTCGACGACGTACTCGTCCAGGTCGAAGGTGCTCAGCGCGAGCACCCGCACCCCGGGCAGCTCAGAGGTGATCGCGCCGGTGGCGGTGATGCCGTCGGCCTGAGGCATGTGCAGGTCCATCAGCACCACGTCGGGCAGCAGTTCCCGGGTGAGGCGCAACGCCTCCTCACCGTCCCCGGCCTCGCCCGCCACGCTCATGTCGTCCTGGGCCTCCAGGATCATCCGGAAGCCCGCGCGGACCAGCACCTGGTCGTCCACGATCAGAACCTTGATCACGTCTTCTCCTCCGGTACGGCGGGCGCGTTCTGTCCGGCGGGCGGGGAACGCCGCCTGAGCGTCCCGAACGCCCGCGTCCCCGCTCTGTCCTGGATGGAGCAGGAGACCACGTTAGACGGAACACGGTCTCTTCATGACCTTGGTCCCAACGATCTCGGCGACCCTTCAGCGAAGGGATGAGCGAGAGACCGGGCGCCGCTCCTGCGCGATCACCGTGACCATCAGCGCGACCAGCGCGGTGAGCTGGGCGAGGGCCGACCAGAGCCCGAGCGCGACCGTCACGAGCGCGATCAGGGCGCCCGCATTCCGCAGTCCGTTGCCCGTCACGCCGAGGACCCGGCGGAACCAGGCGTTGCCCGCCATGAACAGGGCGACGCCCACGGCCAGGGTGACGGCGGCGCTGAGCTTCAGCGGATCGACCGGGTGCCCGATCGCCTTCTTGACGCCCGTGGCGACCGCGACGATGCCCAGCAACATCGGGATGTGCGCGTAGAAGTAGGCGCCGAGGATCAGGCGGGTGCGCCGTACCGGCTCGGCCTCCGCCAGGGTGTGCTCGGCGTGCACCTCGTCGTCCCCGCCGAAGTACAGCCACCACAGGCAGGCGGCCAGCGCGAGACCGAGCACCGACGCCAGGCCGAGGGCGAAGCCGACGTGCAGTCCGGCGGCGCCGATGCCGATCGCCACGACCGACTCGCCGAGCACCACGATCACCAGCAGGCCGTGGCGCTCGACGATGTGCCCGGCCCTGAGGTCGAAGCCCTTCTGGCCGATGAAGTACGGGCTGCCCCAGAGCAGCGCCACCGCGGCGCCCCAGAGCAGGTAGTTGTACGGCTCGCCGGCGAAACTCGCCAGGCCGACCAGCGCGACCCCGCCGAGGTTGAACGGGATCACCCGGGCGAAGGCCGAGGTGGCCTGCATGTACAGCCCGGCGTGGACGACGATCAGCAGCAGGTATCCGATGGTGAACGCCATGCCGTCGCCGTCGAAGACCGCGGGGATCGACAGTGCCACGATCATGAACCCGGCCATGCCCAGCAGGATCAGCACCCGGCGAGCGGGACGAACCGGGGGAACCGCGTTGGTCAGCCAGGCGTAGCCCGCGTACATCCACCAGATGACACCGAACACCAGGAGCACGCGCAGCGCGCCCTCGAAGGCCTCGCCGTCCTGCAGTCCCTGCACCAGGAGGTTGGTGAGCTGCGTGACGGTGAAGACGAAGACCAGATCGAAGAAGAGTTCAAGGGTGGAGACGCGGAGTTCGGTCTCCGGGGGCGCGGGTTCCACCCGCTCTGCGAACCAGTCGGGTAGGCGCATGGTGGTCATTGTGCAATTACGACGGGCCGTTCCGGTACTGCTTATCTGAAAGGCGGACGATTACCCAATCGCCCGCTTCGCAGTAATTTCCCGCTCTACCTGGTCACTCCGGTCACCTGACTGTTCCGCCGGGTTGTTCAGCTCTCGGCGGACTTGTCCTTCTTCCCTGCCACGAGGGTGTCGCCTGCCTTGTCCGGGGTGGGTGTGACGACCGGCGCGGGTGCGGTCGCCGGGGTCGCGTCACCGGCGGGGGGCCGGCGGGTGCGTACCCGCGGACGGCTGGCGGCGGGGAACTCCGCGGTGTCGGCGGTGTTGTCCGAGCTGCCCGGATCGTCCGAGCCGGAAGCGGCCGGTTTGCCCGTCTTCTGGTCGGTGCGGTCGGTGCGGTCGGTGACGGGCGGGGCGGGCGCGGTGGAGGTCTCCGGCTCGCGCAGCGAGGCGAGGACGTCGTCGGCCTCGGCATCGGCGGCGAAGTCCTCGGCGGCCTCGGCCTCACGCCGTTTGATCACCACCATGTGGTCGACCGACAGGCGGCCCGCGCCGCCGACCGCCAGCAGGATGGAGGCCGCTCCAAGAGCCACGATCAGGTTGATGTCGCCCCCGGTCAGGGGCAGGCCCTGATCGCCGCTGGCCACCACGAACACGGCGACGGCCTCGGCGAACAGCAGCAGCCCGCAGGCCGGTACGGCGAGTCCGGCCACGAGCAGGGCACCGCCGATGAGCTCGGTCAGCATCGTGGTGGCGGCCCACGCCCCGGGGGCGGGAGCACCCAGGCTCCCGAACTGGTCGCTCGTGGCGGTCAGGCCCGCTTCCAGCTTGTGCCAGCCGTTGGCGAAGAAGATCCCGCCCACTCCCAGTCTGGCGGCCAGGGAGGCAAGATCATGGAGGGTTCGTCGCACGGTTCCTCCTTCGGGTCGGATTCCCCATTCTTGCCCATGGTTGACCGATAACTGACCGAACGGAGACCGTCCAAACCCTCACCCGGTGTCGTTCTGCCCGGCGGATCGGAGGCGCGCCTTGTGACAGCATTCGCGACCTCTCTAGAGAGATACAGGCATATAGCCGCTATCTAGGCAAACGGCGGTCTCGCACGGACCATGGTGATCATGGGGAGTCAGATCGTGGTCAGCCGGCGCGAGGCCCGTGAACCACCGTGGTGAGAGGTCCTGACGAACAGGACTTCGCGCGGGTCCCGCTCTCGCCGTCTCCGGACGGCCCACGGGAATGGTGTGTCGCGGCCGTCACCCTGCTCGGCCACGATCAGCCGGAGGCCGCACTGGACGCCGCGCGAAAGGCGGTGGACCTTGATCCCGGCGCCGACTGGGGCTACCGCCTCGCCAGCCTCTCGTTCGAACGGCTCGGCCGCGACGCCGAGGCCGTGGCCGCCGCGGAGGAGGCCGTACGGCTGGCGCCCGGGTCCTGGGCCGCGCGACTGCGCCTGGGCGCGGCCCTGCGCCGGGTGCCGGGACGCTGGCGCGAATCGTGGGCCCAGGCGGCCAGGGCCGTACGCTACGCACCCGAGGAGCCCGACGCGCACGTCCTCGTCGGCGACCTCGCGCTGTTGCGTGGAGAGCACAAGCGCGCGGAGACCGCCTACCGCAACGCGTTGCGCCGCCTGGAGGACCATCCCGGCGCCAGGATCAACCTCGGCCTGACGTTCCTGCGCTGGGAACGCCCTCGCGGCCACCACGATCCCGCCTGGCCGATCGACCCTCGCGAGACCGGGCGGGCCAGGCGCGCCCTGGAGGTGTGGTCCCGGCAGACCCGCATCCTGCTCGCGATGGCGTTTGTCGTGGTGGGGGTGGTGGCCTTCGGGTTCGGCCTGGTCACCGAGGCGAAAATCGGCGGTGGGGCGATGCCCCTCGTCGTCCTGGTGATCACCCTCAGGCAGGCGCACCGGGTCAGGCTCTGGCCCTACGTGCCCGGCATGCTCGCCCGTGATCTCTGGCTCAGCATGTCCGTCTCGATCACCTTGGTCGGGGTCGCCGCCTATGTCGCGGCGATCGCCACCCTTCCCGCGGAGGTTCCCGCGCTCACACTCGGCTCGGCGCCGGACATGGTGAGCGGTGTCTGGGCGGGTCTCGCGGGGCTGGTCCTCTTCAACGGCGTGGCCGTGCTGGTCCTGCGCGTGCTGGTCGAGGCGTGGCGCGGACGGCCGGTCAGGGCGCTGGCCGAGTTCACCACGATTCACCAGGACCGTACGGCCCGGCGGAACATCGATGTGACCCTCTGGCTGGTGGTGGGCCGGGCGTGGTCGGTGCTGGCCGCGGTCGCGGGGACCGCCCTGATCCTGGGCGAGCCGCGATGGGCCTTCGCCGCGGTGGCCGTCCCGCTCGCGCTCGCCTGGGTGCGCGTCCGGGGCGGGCTGTCTCCCTGCCTCGGCCAGGTACTCGCCGCGGATCGCTGGCTCGTGGCCGCGCTGGGCCTGCTGGTGGCGACCTCGCTCGCGCTCGGCGGGACGGCGGTCGCCGGTGTGCTCGGCCTGCCCCCGGTCGTGGGCGGCTGGGCGGGGCAGGCGGGGGTCGGGATGCTGGCCGTGCTGGTGGCGGTGTTCGCCACGAGGTCGGTGCAGGCGTGGTGGCGGGGTGCGCCGGGGCCGTGGCGGGCATCCCTGATCATGTGCGAGAGCTGCGGCCGGCGCGTGCCCGGCGACGTCGGTCCGCCGGTGGGGCTCAGCGTGGAGGTGCGCGACGCCTTCACCTACGGCCGCGGGGTGGTGCTCGCCTATGCCGATTCCAGCGGGCCGCGCGCGCTGGCCGTGGGGTCGGTCAGCTCGGTCGGCCCGAGCGGCGAACTTCGCCTCATCGCCGCCTCCGACGCCTGGGAGGCGGCCGAACGTGATCCGAGGGTGGCGGTGTTCGTCGCCGATCCGGTGGACCGCCGGTTCTGGGCCGAGGTACGCGGCATCGCGATCGGCGACAGCGAGGCGGACGTGCTGAGGATCACACCCCAGCAGGTCGTCGTCGGCGAATACCCCGGCCGCCACCAGGGCCGCTCCCGTCCCGGCTGAGGAGAGCCCGCCGCGGCCGTACGATCCCGGGCGACGGGCGACGGGCGAGAGCCGATGGGCCGCGTCCCGTGGTGGCCGGGGATTCCCCGGCGAGCGCTTGGCCCGATCGCCGTCGTCGGTGTCGCCTTGCCGGTCGGTGACATTCCTCTGCCCGGAGTCCGGCGCCCGCTCCGCGAGGGCGCGGAGAAGGTGCCGACGGCGGGCGGAACGACCCATTTCATCTGATGAGAGGGGGATTCGTCTGCTGGTGATATGTATGAGAACAGAGTGAAAAGAGAGGCTCGCCCGCGCGGGAAGAGGGGGGCCGGAACTTGGTGCCTGGATCGTAGAGTTAATCCGATCTCATCCGTATATCTGATCGTGTCTGTGTGACGGCGTGGCGTGGCGCTCAGGCGCGCGCAAACGCATCCTCGGTGCGGTATAACCGGGGGCGGACCGGGGAGGCGTGATGCGGGAATCCGGCAGGGCCCGGCCGGCGGGACGCGCGGCGGCACGAGATCTGTTCGAGCAGGTGAGGCTGAGCTACTTCCGGCTCTCTGTGCCCCTGCGCAGACTCATCTACGCCGGTGTGCTGGTCGGGATGGTCGGGCTGGCGCTCGGCGTGGGCTGGGATCCGATCTACACGTTCATGACCACGCTGACCCTGCTCGGCTTCGTCGCGCTGACCCTGCGCTTCCCCCGGGCCGCCGCCACCCTGGTGGTGGTGCTCGGATGGCTGATGGCGCTGTTCTTCCTCCAGGGCACGTACGGCTGGCCGCCGCTGGTCTCGACGTCGCTGGTGGTCCTCGGCCTCTCCGTGGCCGGGATCGCCCACCTCATCCGCTGGGTTCCCCCGTGGGTGACCACGCTCCTGGCGCTGGTGTCCGCCGGTGTGGTGGCCGCGGTGCTGGCCACCACGGTCGCCTCGGGGTCGCCGGGCGTCGCCGTGGGAGTCGCGTACGGCGTGGCCGTCGCGGTGATGGTCTACCGCTTCGTCCAGGCACGCCAGGCCAGGATCGCACTGGCCGGCGAGGAGCAGCAGGTCAGGCTCCGGGGTCGCGACGGGGTGAACGGCGCTCCCGTCTCCGCGTCCGGTGAGCCGTCCGCGCCGCCTCCGATCTCGCTGGAGGAGGCCCTCGGCGAGCTGGAGAGCATGATCGGCCTGGCCCCGGTGAAGGAGCAGGTGCGCTCGATCGCCGCCTCGATCGAGGCGGCCAGGCTGCGCAAGGAGGCGGGATACTCCACCGAGCCGCCGATGCGCCACTTCGTGTTCGTTGGCCCGCCCGGCACGGGCAAGACCAGCGTGGCCAGGACCGTCGCGAAGATCTTCTACGCCTTCGGCCTGCTGGAGACGCCCTACGTGGTGGAGGCCCAGCGGGCCGACCTCGTGGGGGAGTTTCTCGGGGCCACCGCGATCAAGACGAACGAGCTGGTGGACCGGGCGCTCGGCGGGGTGCTGTTCATCGACGAGGCCTACAGCCTGGTCAACTCCGGCGAAGGCCAGCCCGACAGGTTCGGCTCCGAGGCCGTGCAGACGCTGCTCAAGCGGGCCGAGGACGACCGCGACCGGCTGATCATCATCCTGGCCGGATACGAGAAGGAGACGACCGCCTTCCTGTCCTCCAACCCCGGCCTGTCCAGCCGCTTCTCCAGCCGGGTCCGCTTCCCCAGTTACGGCCCCGACGAGCTGCTGCAGATCACCGAGCTGCTGCAGCGGCGGCGGGGCGACCGGATGGCCGAGGACGCCAAGCCCGTGCTGCTCGCCCGGTTCGAAGACGTTCACCGGCGCGCCATGGTGGACGAGCTGGGTAACGCCCGGTTCGTCCGCAGCCTGGTGGAGGCCGCGGCCCAGGCCAGGGATGTGCGCGTGGTGGGCGGGGGAGGCTCACCCACCACCGAGGACCTGGTGACCACCGTCGAGCGCGACGTCACGAAGGCCTTTGACGAGCTGACCGCCCGCTACCGCGGTTACCAGGCCACTCCCACCCTGGAGGAGGCGCTCGCCGACCTGGATCGGATGGCCGGGCTGGAGCCCGTCAAGCGTCAGGTGCACGCGATCACCGCGCAGCTCAGGGTGGCCAAGATGCGCCAGGAGCGAGGGCTGCCCACCCCGCCGCAGATGAGGCACTTCGTCTTCGCCGGGCCGCCGGGCACCGGCAAGACCACCGTGGCCCGCATCGTGGGCCGCATCTTCGCCGCGCTGGGCCTGCTCGCCCAGCCCGACGTGGTCGAGGCCCAGCGGGCCGACCTGGTCGGTCAGCACCTCGGGGCCACCGCGATCAAGACGAACGAGCTGGTGGACCGGGCGCTCGGCGGGGTGCTGTTCATCGACGAGGCCTACGGCCTGGTCAACCCCGGTTACGCCGGGGGCGACGCCTTCGGCAACGAGGCCGTGCAGACGCTGCTCAAGCGGGCCGAGGACGACCGCGACCGACTAGTGATCATCCTGGCCGGATATGGGCGGGAGATGGACGCCTTCCTGTCCTCCAACCCCGGTCTGGCCAGCAGGTTCAACCAGCACGTGCGGTTCCCCTCCTACTCTCCGGACGAGCTCGCCGAGATCGCCGCGCTGCTTGCCGAGGGGTCGGGTGACAGGTTCGACGACGCCGCCCGTCAGGATCTGGCCGAGGTCTTCACCTGGGTCTGCGACGAGGGCCTGATAGACGGCCTGGGCAACGGACGGTTCGCGCGCTCGCTGTTCGAACGCGCCGCCATGCGCAGGGATGTCCGCCTGGCCGCCGTGGGCGGCGGGACCGCCAGTGCCGCCGACCTGACCACGATCACCAGCGCCGACCTGCGCGCCGCCGTGGAGGAGCTCGCCGGGCGTTGATCCCGCGCCGAGCACGCGCCGAGCGAGCCCGTACCGAGCCGGCGTCGAGTCCGCACCGAGCGCGCGCTGAGCCGGCGTCGAGTCCACATCGAGCCCGTACTGATATGGCGTCGAGCCCACGTCGAGCGATCACGCGCTGAGCCGACGTCGAGCCCTTACCGATCCCGCGCCGAGCTCACGCCGGCCCGCACGGGGCGGGCCCTCACGGGGTCCGCGCGGAGCCTCTGCGAGCCCGCGTTCGCGAGGTGGAGCGACCAAACACCGCTGTTGGCTGAGATCGCACCTTCGAATCAGTACTCTATGCACTCAACCAGTCGCCCAATGTAGCAGGATGGCCGCTGGCGGCAAGAGGCTCCGGAGGGGGGACGATGGCGGGATTCCTTGTCCGGAGGCTGCTCAACTATCTGGTACTGATCATCGTGGCCACGAGCCTGGCCTACATGCTGGCGGCGAGCGCGCTCAATCCCCGATCGAACTACGAGGGACGCAACCCCCCGATTCCACCGGCGGTCATCGACGCGCGCCTCACCGAGCTGAATCTGAACGACGAGACTCCGCTGTTCCAGCGCTACCTGACCTGGGCGGGCGGCATCCTCCGCGGTGACTTCGGCAAGACGGTGACGGGTGGCTCGGTCAACGACGACCTCGCGAGACGGATCGGCGTCACCCTGCGCCTGATCACGACCGGGCTGATCGTCGGCAGCGTCACCGGCGTGCTCATCGGCGCCTACGCGGCCGTCAAGCAGTACGGCGTGTTCGACCGGTTGTCGACCGCGGTCTCCTTCGTCGTCCTCGCGGTCCCCACGGTCGTGCTGGCCAACATCCTGATCATCGCCGTGATCTGGTTCAACGACGCGGTCGGCACCCAGGTCTTCCTTGTCAGCGGCGAGGCGACTCCCGGCCTCCAGGGAGGGTTCCTCACCCAACTGGTCGACCGGCTCCAGCACCTGATCCTGCCCACGATCTCACTCTCGCTCGGTCTGATCGCCGTCTACAGCCGCTACCAGCGCAACATGATGCTCGACGTGCTCGGCGCCGACTTCATCCGCACGGCCATGGCCAAGGGGCTGCGCCGCCGTACCGCGCTGACCCGGCACGCGCTGCGCACCGCGCTGATCCCGGCGGTCACCTACTTCGCCTTCACGTTCGGTTCGCTGCTGGTCGGCACCACCTTCACCGAGAAGATCTTCGGCTGGCACGGCATGGGGGAGCAGCTGGTCAACTCCATCTCCACCAACGACGTCAACACCGTCGCGGCCATCAGCTGTTTCGCCGCCCTGGCGGTGCTGCTGGCCTCGCTGGCCTCCGACGTGTTCCACGCCGTCCTCGATCCCCGGGTCAGGGTGGGGTGAGCGGGCGATGACCATCTCCGACGAGGAGCTCGCCGAGCAGCAGTCGGCCATCGGCCGGATCCAGGCGCCCTCGCGACTGCGGGTGGTCGCGGGCCGCTTCTTCGGCTCGCTCCAGGGCCGGATCGGGTTCGCGCTGCTGGGACTGATCTTCCTGCTGGCCTTCGCCGGGCCCTACATCGGCAGATGGACCTACACCGACCAGGACTTCACGGCGTTCCTTCAGCCGCCCTCCCCCGCGCACTGGTGGGGAACCCTGCAGACGGGGGCCGACGTATACGCGGTCACGTTGCGCGGCCTGCAGAAGTCGCTGATCGTCGGCCTGCTGGCCGCGGTGATCGGCACCACGCTGGCTGCCGTGGTGGGCGCCTTCGCCGGATACTTCACGGGCTGGGCCGACCGCTCGCTGACCTGGGTGACCGACCTGATGCTGGTGCTCCCGGCCTTCCTGATCCTGGCGATCATGTCTCCGCTCTTCGAAAGCGGTCAGTGGCTGCTGTTCGTGCTGGTACTGGCCGTTTTCCTCTGGATGGTCACCTCGAAGATCGTCCGAAGCATGACCATCTCGCTCAAGGAGCGGGAGTTCATCCAGGCGGCCAGATTCATGGGCGTGCCGCCGGTAAAGATCATCTTTCGTCACATCATCCCGAACATGTCCTCGCTGCTGGTCGTGGACGCCACCCTGAACGTCAGCGCCGCGATCCTCACCGAGACCTCCCTGTCCTACTTCGGCTTCGGCATCCAGCCGCCCGACGTCTCGCTGGGCAGTCTCATCGCGGATGGGGCGAGGACGGCCATCTACGCCCCCTGGACGTTCTGGTTCTGCTCCGGGCTGCTGATCGTCATGGTGCTCGCCGTGAACCTGGTCGGCGACTCCCTCCGCGACGCCTTCGACCCCACCGCACGGAGGGGCAGGGAGAACAGATGAGCGAGCGCGACAGGCGGCCGACGGACGCGAGGTCCCAGCCCGCGAAGACGGGAGAGACCGGAAGGACCGGTGAAGGAGGCCTCGGAGCCGATCCGGTCCTCGAGGTGAGCGATCTCAACGTCACCTTCGGCACCGGTCCCGGCGCGGTGCGCGCGGTCAGGGGGGTCGGCTACGCGGTCCGTCCCGGCGAGGTGCTGGGCATCGTCGGCGAGTCGGGCTCCGGCAAGTCGGTCACCTCGCTGGCCGTGATGGGCCTGCTCCCGTCGCACGCCCGTGCCACCGGCTCGGTGCGGCTGCTGGGCACGGAGATCCTGGGAGCGACGGAGAAGAAGCTCACCGCGTTCCGCGGCAAGACGATCTCCATGGTCTTCCAGGACCCGCTCTCCGCGCTCACCCCGGTCTACCGGGTGGGCGACCAGATCGCCGAGGCCGTACGGATCCACCAGAAGGTCACCGCGAGGCAGGCCGCCAGGCGCGCCGTGGAGCTGCTCGACCTGGTCGGCATCCCCAACGCCGCGCAGCGCGCCAGGGCGTTCCCGCACGAGTTCTCCGGCGGCATGCGCCAGCGCGCGGTGATCGCGATGGCGATCGCCAACGATCCCGACGTGATCGTCTGCGACGAGCCGACCACCGCGCTCGACGTCACCATCCAGGCGCAGGTGCTGGAGGTGCTCAAGAAGGCGCAGCGGGAGACGGGCGCGGCGATCGTCATCATCACCCATGACCTGGGGGTGGTCGCGGGGTTCGTCGACCGGGTCCTCGTCATGTACGCGGGACGGTCCGTCGAGGTCGGCTCCGTGGACGACGTCTACTACCGCACGCGCATGCCGTACACCATGGGGCTGCTCGGCTCGATCCCACGCCTGGACCAGGGCGGGGAGCAGCCGCTGGTCCCGATCGAGGGGAACCCGCCGTCACCGGCGGCGCTGCCGCCCGGCTGCCCGTTCGAGCCACGATGCCCGCTGGCCGTCCCCGAGTGCGCCGAGGCGGAGCCCGCGCTGGAGCCGGTGGGCTCGCCCGGTCACCTGGTGGCGTGCATCCGCTCGGGCGAGATCGAGGCGGCGGGCTGGTCGCCCGCACAGGTCTACGGCGTGCGGAGCGAGAACGACGGCGGCCCCGCCACCACGTCCGCTGCCGAGTCCGTCACGGGCCCCGTCACCGAGTCCGCTGCCGAGTCCGTCACCGCGCCCGTTGTCGAGGAGCCCCTCACCGAGTCCGTTGTCGTCCAGAAGCGGCCGGTACGGCTGCCGCGCGGGGAGCGCGACGTGGTCCTGTCGGTGGACGACCTGATCAAGCACTACCCCCTGATGAAGGGTTCGCTCTTCAAGCGGCGGGTCGGCACGGTCTACGCGGTGGACGGCATCAGCTTCGACATCCGCGAGGGGGAGACGCTCGGCCTGGTCGGCGAGTCCGGCTGCGGCAAGACGACCACGCTGATGGAGATCCTGGAGCTGGTCAAGCCGCAGCGGGGCAAAGTCGTGGTGCTGGGCCGCGACACCTCGGCGATGAGCTCCCGCGATCGGATGGCGATCCGCAGGGACATGCAGATCGTCTTCCAGGACCCGCTGGCCTCGCTGGATCCCAGGATGACCGTCTACGACATCCTCGCCGAGCCGCTGCGCACGCACGGGACCAGGGACCCCGGGCCGAGGATCCGGGAGCTGCTCCGTCTGGTCGGCCTGGAGGCCGCCCACGCGGCCCGCTACCCGCAGGACTTCTCCGGGGGCCAGCGCCAGCGCATCGGCATCGCCCGCGCGCTGGCCCTGGAGCCCCGGCTGATCGTGCTGGACGAGCCGGTCTCGGCGCTCGACGTGTCCATCCAGGCGGGTGTGATCAACCTGCTCGAGGAGCTGAAGGGCCGTCTGAGGCTGTCATACCTGTTCGTGGCACACGACCTGGCCGTGGTCCGCCACATCGCCGACCGGGTCGCGGTCATGTATCTCGGGAAGATCGCCGAGATCGGGCAGGTCGGCGAGGTCTACGACGCCCCGATGCACCCCTACACGCAGGCCCTGCTGTCGGCGGTCCCGCTGCCCGACCCCGAGAAGGAACGCTCCAGGAAACGCATCCTTCTCGAGGGTGACCTGCCCAGTCCGGCCGATCCCCCTTCCGGCTGCCGCTTCCGCACCCGCTGCCCCAAGTTCAAGACGCTCGGCGAAACGGACAGGGCGCGATGCGTGAACGAGGAGCCCCAGGTCCGGTCCCTCGGTGAGGACCACGGCGCCTCATGCCACTTCGCCGAGAAGCTTGAAGTCGTATGACCCAGGAGGAACCGTGACATCAATCCGGCGCGTGAGCGCGCCGGCCGCCGTGCTGGCCGTGCTGGTTGTGCTGGCCGTGGTCGGCTCGCTGGTTCTGGCCGGTTGCGGCGGCGGGCGGAGCGGGCCGCCGGCCGGGTCCGCCTCGGAGATCAAGGCCTACGACATCAACCCGGTCGCCCGGGAGAAGGTCAGGGACGGGGGCGTTCTCCGCTGGGGGCTCAACGAGTATCCGGCCAACTGGAACCTCAACCACGTCGACGGCAACCTCGCGACGGTCAAGAGGGTCATGGACGGGCTCATGCCCTCGCCCTTCCGGTCCAACGAGAAGGGCAGGATCTCCGCGAACGTCGACTACCTGCTGTCGGGCAGGGTCACGGCGAGCCGGCCCAGACAGGTCGTCACGCTGACACTCAACCCGAGAGCCAGGTGGTCCGACGGCAAGCCGATCACCTGGGAGGACTACAGAGCCCAGTGGCAGGCGCTGAGCGGCAAGCACGGCGACTACCGCGTCGCCGGCACCACCGGCTACCAGGACATCGAGAGCGTGACGAGGGGCAAGGACGACCACCAGGTCGTCGTCACCTTCGCCAAACCCTTCGGCGACTGGCAGTCGCTGTTCGCCCCGCTCTATCCGAAGGTCACCAACGCCACCCCCGCGGGGTTCAACAACGGATGGCTGAACCGGATCCCGGTGACCGCCGGCCCGTTCAGGTTCATCGCGTTCGACCCGACGGCCAAGACGCTCACCATCGGCAGGGACGACCGCTGGTGGGGAGATCGGGCCAAGCTCGACCAGATCATCTACCGCTCGCTGGAGAGCGACGCGCTGATCGGCGCCTTCAGCAACGGCGAGCTGGACACCTTCGACATCGGCCCGTCCGCGCCCGACTACGCGCGGGCCAAGCTCACCCCGGACGCGATCGTACGGCAGGCCGCCGCGCCCGACTTCCGGCACATCACGATGAACGGCGAGAGCGCGATGCTCTCCGACCCCAAGGTCCGTCAGGCCATCACGATGGGCATCAACCGCCAGGCCATCGCCCAGTCGGACCTGCAGGGCCTGGACTGGCCGATCGTCCTGCTGAACAACCACTTCTTCATGAACACCCAGGGGGGATACCGCGACAACGCCGGTGAGCTCGGCGTCTACAACCCCGGCAGGGCCAGGCAGATGCTCGACGCCGCCGGCTGGAAGCTGGAGGGCCAGACCCGCAGGAAGGACGGCAAGGAGCTGAACCTGCGGTTCGTCATGCCCTCCGGCCTGCAGCTCACCAAGGCCGAGGCCGAACTGACCCAGAACATGCTCGCCCAGATCGGGGTCAAGGTCACCCTCCAGACGGTGCCCGGCGATGATTTTTTCACCGCGTACATCATTCCCGGCAACTACGACATCACCGCGTTCGCCTACGTGGGCACGCCCTTCCCCGTCTCCAGCGGTTACGGCCAGTACGCCAACGCCACGCAGGACCCCAAGGGCGTCAAGCGGTGGAACGCGAACCTCGGCCGCATCGGCTCCCCCCAGATCGACGCCGCCATGGACAGGGCGACCGCCGAGCTTGACGGCGCCCAGGCCATCGCCGACACCAACGCCGCCGACAAACTGATCTGGCAGGCGGTGAACGTGGTGACGCTCTATCAGCGCCCCCAGAATGTCGCCGTCAAGAACACCATCGCCAACTTCGGCGCCCGCGGCTTCTATGACCTGAAATACCAGGACATCGGTTTCATGAAATAAGTCAGGCCGACCCCGATGGCCCGGCGGTCCTCCGGTGACGCGGTCCTCCAGTGACGCGGTGGGTCCGGCGACGCGGTGGGTCCGGTGGCCCGGCGGCCCGGTGGTTTGGCGACGTGGTGGATTCGGTGCGTGGCGGTGCGGTAGCCCGGAGGATGAGTCCCCGTGCCAGGCCGAGGGACGCTCAGAGGGGTGCGGCGAACGCCCAGCCCTGTGTGATCAGGGCGTCGACCGCTTCGACGGCTCGCTCCAACCGCGCGTGCGGCGGACCGGACACCACGAGGTGCGGCAACCCCCGCAGGGCCAGCTCCTCGCGGAAACGGGCGTCCATCCGGTGCCGGACGGCTTCGCCGTCCCGCCAGCCATCCTGCTCGAACGGCACGTCCTCCACCGAGGTGTGGATCCACAGGTCGTGCCGGGCGCGCGGATGCACGGCGGAGGCCACTCCCAGATAGCGCTCGTGCCAGAGCGAGGTGGAGAGCGCGTCGGTGTCGCAGACCAGCAGGGGAGAGCCGGTGCGGGCGGCGGCGTCCTCCCAGAGGAGCTGGCGTTCGGCGATCGTCGCGAACTCCGGGGACTCCCACTCCAGATCGTCCAGCCATGGCTTGGGCAGCCCGGTGGCCTTGGCACGGCGGCGGGCCAGGGCGAGCTTCTCCTCGCAGTACGTCCTGCCGTACTCGGGCACCCACCGGGTCGCCGCCCACGGCCCGCCCCGGGCGGCGTAATGGGCGGCCAGATCCCTGGCCAGGGTGGTGGTCCCGCTGGACTCCGCGCCGACGACCGCCACGCGACGGGCCAGGTGGCCGCGGACCGCGGGAGAGAGCCACCGCCAGCACGAGGCCGGGTCGCGCCTGACCATCGTGCCGCTCACCGGGAAGCGCCCCCGATCCGGGTCGACGCCGACGTGGGCGGCGCCGAACCGGTGGGCCAGCTCCGGACCGTACTCCTCCGACGAGAAGACCGCGTCGATCTCCGGAGCCCCGCCGTGCGCGAGGGCGAGCGCGTGCCGGAACACCGTGACGTGCGCCGACCAGATCTCCGGATCGGCGTAGTCGATCTCGACGTCGTCGACCACGGGGGCGATCGTCACCTCGGCCTGTGGATGCGCCTCACGCAGCCAGGCCGCGCGCAACGCCAGCGGGATGCTCTCCGCGGTCGAGGCGGTGACCACCACGCTCACCCGGGCGCATCGCGCCGCCGCGGTGTCGATCAGGTGATGATGACCCGCGTGCGGAGGGTAGAACTTGCCGACGATCAGGCCATGGGCGAAGGCCGCGCTCATGCCGTCACCGGGACAGGCCGGGTCGCGAGGTCCCTGCGCCAGGCCAGCAGGCCCGAGACGCAGAGCGCGAGGAAGATCACATAGAGGGCGCCGGTGAGGTACAGGCCCTTGTGGACGTAGAGCGGGACGTAGATCAGGTCGACCGCGATCCACAGCCACCACGACTCCACCAGCTTGCGGGTCTGCCCGTAGGTGGCCATCAGCGAGAGCGCGGTGGTCAGGGCGTCCCAGAAGGGCACGGTCGAGTTGGTCCAGGTGGCGAGGACGACGGTGAGCACGGCGGTGGCGGCGATGCCGCAGCCGATCAGCGCGGCCCATTCGGTGCGATCGGTCCTGCGGACCGTCAGCCGGGTCCGGCCCGCCCCGCCGTACAGCCACTGCCACCAGCCGTACAGCCCGAGCGCCACGTAGAGGATCTGCAGGGTCGCGTCGGCGTAGAGCCCGACGGCCAGGAAGACCAGCCCGAGCAGGATCACGTTGGCGACGCTGATCGGCCAGTTCCAGAGGTGCTGGCGGGCCACCAGCCAGACCGTGAGGATCCCGGTGACGAAGCCGAGGAACTCGGCCCAGCTGGTGGGCGCCCCGCCGACGACGAAGGCGGGTTGGAGGAGGGGATCCAGGAGTTCTGCGAGCGTCATGCGATCTCCTTAATCGTCGCTGTGACGATAATAGATGATCACATATGGAAGCGGATCCGGTCACCGGGGCGGAGCTGGGCGGCTCTGGCGAGGGCGGCCGAGGTCAGAACGGCGATGACGGGATAACCGCCCGTGGGCGGGTGATCGGCGAGAAACACGATCGGCTGGCCGTTGGGCGGCACCTGGACGGCTCCGGCCACCATGCCCTCACTGGGCAGCTCCCCCTCACGGACCCGTTCGAGGCAGGCGCCGCGCAGCCGGACGCCCACCCGGTTGCCGTCCTGGCTGACCTCGTACGGCTCCGCGCACAGGTCGGCCAGCGCGCCGGGCACGAACCAGTCGTCGCGGGGACCAGGCAGGGCTCGCAGGACATCCGTCATGACTCCGGGCTGCGCCGCCGCGTCCACGGTGAGCGGAGGCAGAGCGCCGGTCGGCCCCACGGGCAGGACCGTTCCGGGACGGAGCGGGGGAGGGCCGAGACCGGAGAGCGAGTCGGTCGACCTGCTCCCCATGGTGGCGGGAGTGTCGAGGCCGCCCCTGATCGCGACGTAGGTGCGCAGGCCCGCCGAGGGGAGCCCGATCCGGAGCTCGTCGCCCGGAGCGACCCAGAACGGCGCGCACATCCCCGCGGGGACCGTTCCGCGGGGCCGCGAAAGCTCCACGGGACAGGGAGCCCCGGTGACGGCGGCCCAGGCTCCGGCGGCGAAGCGCAACCGGGCACCGCCGAAGGTCAGCTCCACTCCCGCCGCGCCTTCGGGGTTGCCGACCAGACGGTTGGCCAGCCGCAGGCTCGGCGCGTCGGCGGCACCGGAACGGGGCACGCCGAGGTGGCCGTATCCGGGCCGGCCGAGATCCTGCACGGTGGCGTACGGTCCCGGAGCGATCACCTCGATCATGGACCGGCGATCGGCTGGAAGCGCACCCGCGTGCCCGGGGTGAGAACGGCGGGCGGGTCGGCGGTCACGTCCCACACGATCAGGGGGGAGCGGCCGAGCAGCCGCCAGCCGCCCGGGGAGGCCGAGGGATAGACCGCGGAGTAAGGTCCGGCGATCGCCACCGCACCGGCGGGTACCGAGGTCCGCGGGGTGGAGAGCCGAGCCACGTGCAGCACCGGATCCAGACCCGTGAGATAGGCGAATCCGGGGGCGAAGCCCAGCCAGCCCACCACCAGCTCCCGCCGGGCGTGCAGCTCGACCACCTCCGCCACGGAGAGCCCGCTCAGGGCGGCCACGTCGTCCAGGTCGGCGCCGTCGTAGACCACGGGGACCGTCACGGTCCTGGTGGGCAGGGAGGCTCCGGCGCCGGTGGTGCGGGCCGTGGCCAGCAGACCGGAGAGCCGGTCCCGCAGTCGTGGCAGGTCGGCGCCCGGTGCGGCGACGAGGACGGTGGCGGGGCCAGGCACGATCTCGACCACCCCGGCGGGGCGGTCGGCCCGCAGGAGGGCGTCCAGCCGGTGGGAGACCGCCAGCGAGCCGGTCTCCACCAGCAGGGCGTGCTCTCCGGCCCGCCGGATCGTCGTCGTGCCCTCCGGCGCCCCGCCCCCGAGGGCCGTCTCCAGGCTCGCCGGTGGGGCGTCCTCGCGGGTCATCGCGCCGGCCTCACGTGAAAGCCCTCAGCGTCACGCCGGCCTTGACCAGGCCGTCGCGGACGCTCTGCGCCAGGAGCACGGCGCCGGGGGTGTCGCCGTGCACGCAGATCGAGCGCGCGTCCACCGGGACCTGGGAGCCGTCCACGGCGGTGACCGTCTGGGCGGTCGCCATGCGCACGGCCCTGGCGGTGACCTCGGCGGGGTCGTGGAGCACCGCGCCGGGGGAGCGGCGGGAGACCAGGGCGCCCGCGGAGGTGTAGGCGCGGTCGGCGAAGGCCTCGACGACGGTGGCGAGCCCCTCGCGGGCGGCGATCTCGTGGACGGCGGAACCGGGCAGGGTCAGCACCGGCAGACCCCGGTCGTAGTCGACCACCGCGGTCACGACCGCCTCGGCCTGCTCGGGATCGCGGCAGATCCGGTTGTAGAGCGCGCCGTGCGGCTTGACGTAGGAGACCCGGCCGCCCATCGCCCTGGCGATCCCGTCGACCGCCGCCAGCTGGTACAGCACCTCGGCGCAGAGCTCCTCCGGATCCACCTCCATCTCGCGGCGCCCGAACCCGGCCAGATCCCGGTAGGACACCTGCGCGCCGATCATGACGCCCCGGTCCACCGCGGCCGCGCAGGTGCGGCGGATGATCACCGGATCACCCGCGTGGAACCCGCAGGCGATGTTCGCGCTGGTCACCACGTCGAGCAGGGCCATGTCGTCGCCCAGCCGCCAGATGCCGAAGCCCTCACCCAGGTCGGCGTTGAGATCGATCACCATGGCTCACCTACATTGGAGGTTCGTCGGGTATGTCTGCGATGTCGTCAAGGGCGATGGCCAGCTCCTCCGGATCGTCGCCGATCCGCTCGGCGATCTCGATCAGGACGTGCAGCACGTCGTGCCGGTCGTGGCCGAGGTCCAGCAGCCGCTGGGCGGCCTCCCAGAGCTGTGGAGGATCACCCTCCCAGAGGCGGCCGGCGATCTCCTCGTGCCAGGCGAGGTGCTCGTCGTAGTCGGGCCGGTTGATCTCGCCGCCGTGATCGATCCCCAGCAGGACCCGCCGGTCGGTCTCGTCGGCCGGATTCAGCAGGCCGAGTTTGATCTCGCCGTGCGTGCCCTGGAGAAATGGGAACGCGAACACCCGTCTGGCCAGGGCCGACAGGTCGCCGTCCGGCAACAGCCGCTCCAGCAGGTTGTCGTCGAGGCCGAAGGTCGTCGGGTCGCGGTAGGCCTCGGCGAACTTGCCCGTCGCCTCCCAGATCCCGTCGAGGGTGGCGCGCAGGCCCTCGTCGGGCAGGCCGGTCCTGCGCGCGGCGAAGCGCGCCCATGCCCCCAGCACGTGAGGCACCGCCTCCTGCTCGGCAGGGGTGAGCAGGACCTTGCGCGGCAACCAGTCGAGAAGGAACGTCTCGCACTTGGTCGGGCTTACCCGGAGCGGACGGCCGAAATCCTGGTCACAGCCGTAGTCGATGATGTGGTCGGCGCACCGGGAGGCCGCCGAGGGGTCCGACAGGTGCTCGGCCGCGCTCGAGGACAGGAACTCCGCGGCCAGCATCGCCCGGCGGTCGCGGCTGTAGGGAGCCTCGCTGTGCAGCGGGGCCGGGCGCTTGCGGCCGGGCGGCAGCGCCTTGATCCGGGACCGGGCGAAGGCGTGGTAGGCGCTGTAGCTGTCGCTGATCGGCGCGGACGTCCTGCGGTCGCCGTACTCCACGGTGGCCTTCATGGCCGATTCGAGCAGCGCCCGGGCCTGCTGCGGCTCGATCTCCTGGAACCTCAGCATCGGGTTGCCCTCGGCCTCGGCCCGGGCCTGTTCCAGCAGCTTGTCCACGTGTGAGGAGACCCAGGCGTCGCGGGCGATGCCCCGCATGTTGTAGTCGACGATCACGACCAGCGCGTGCCGGTCCTCGCCGCTGTCGGCACCCCGGTAGCCGAAGGTGCAGATGACCGTGTCCTGGTCGCCGTAGGCGTCGCGGGAGACGAAGCAGCCGGTCGGCTTGACCGCGCCCAGCCGGTTGGCCCAGCGGGGCCTGGCCACGTCGCGCTCCATGAGCGCCAGGGCCGCGCCCTCCGCCTTGGCGGCCTGGCGGGCGGTGCCGAGGTAGGCCAGCGCGATCAGCAGGGTGAGCGCGGCAGGAGACCCGGCCTTGGCCGCGTAGTCGACCAGACCCTCACCGAGGACCTGCTCGGCGTCTCCCCGTTTCAGCCGGCGCCCCCACCATGCTCCGATCATGTCCGAGACCATGAGCTCGGCGTCCAGCGGGCTGCGTACGGCGAGCAGCTCGCGAGCCGCCAGCAACATCTCGGAGAAAACCTCATCCGGAGACTGGCTCTCCCTGGGGTCTCGACGATGTCGCCGGCTCAAGCAGCCTCCTCCGTCGGCCGTATGAGCCTGTCGCCGCTGCCGCCGCGCTGATTGGCCCGTTCGCTTCGCTCGCTCACGCCCCAACCTTCTCGCATTCCCGGGCCAAACGGTGCGTAGAAGACGGCCGGGTGCCCCCGATGCTACCGGGGACTTCGGGGCGGCGGCGCGGAGTTGACAAGGGCGAGCAAATGCTCGCGCGCCACACGTTCGATCACTTCGGGTGTCGCCCTGATGCCGAGGTGCTCGGCGCAGGCCCGGACTTCGGCCACGCATCGATCCACGGTGGACGCGGGAACAGTGAGAAACTCAGCGGCCAGATGGGCGCTCACCGGCTCGTGGAACGTCGTCGTGCCGCCGGTGGAGCGGATGGCGAGAGCAGGCATGAGTGTCGCATTCCTCCGGTTTTCCGGGGGGATGACCCCTAGGGAGACGGCCGGGACGTGCGTTCTCATTCCACAACTTATCCCGTAAGTGTCAACCCTCCGAGGGAGTGATATGGGAAGCTGACAACTTAACTTGACTCAACTTGGCTACAGGGGAGCGGGCCGGTGTCATCGAAGAGGGAGCCAAACGGACAAGGAGTCAGTAGCCTGATCTTGCCGGGGCTGCCGATGGAGACGAGGTCGGCAGTTGCCGGGACGGTCCGGCTCGATCCTGCTAGGGTCCTGGCCGCAAACGTTTAAGGCGTCGGCGATGATCGCGCCGGCGGTCGCGAACACGGTGGGAGCAGCGTCAGGTTCTGGGCGGCGCAAGGCCGGCGAGAGCCATGACGCCGAGCACGCGGGAAGATCCCGATCCGGGCTTCTCGCATCAGGGCGTTAGATTGCCTCGGCCTCGGAAAGGGGGCGGATGCGGCGGGAGACAGCGTCACCATCCGGCTCCGGCGCAGTGCCGGCCGGCGGATGCCCATGCCGGCGCCCCGGCGCGTTAGCGTGGAACCCCCGGGCCCCGGGCCGAAGACGTTCGAGGGATGCGCCGACCTCATCATGGGCGGGGCTTCCGTCCGCACACACCCATCGCTGATGATGTACTGCAGGATCCGGTCCCCCGGAGCCGCGCTACGCCAATTCGCAAGTTTGGAGATGTGCCTCGTGGGAGACCCTGGCACGCGACGGAGGTGCCGACCATGAGCGCCGAAACCTCCGTGCCCCGTCCCCGGGAGTCGGGTGTGGACATCTCAGACTCCGGGCTGTTACAGGGCTTGCTGTCGCAGTCACCGTTCGCCTTCGCGTTCTTCGACCCCGCCGGTCGTTTCCAGCGGGTCGACGAGGTCTTCGCCGACGTGGTCGGGCTCTCCGTCGAGCGTCTGGTCGGCCGGGCTCCGGGCGAGTTGCTCTCCGCCGATCTCACCGCGCTCATCGAGGGCTCTGTCCGTGGCATCGCGGAAGGCTCCGAGGTCGACGGCGATCAGCGGATCCGGGTGCGCACGGCCGACGGGGAGACCCATCACTGGTCGCTGACGTTCTCCCCGGTCCACGACGACAAGGGCACGCTCCGCGCGGTCTGCCTCATCGGTGTGAACATCACCGACAGCAGGCAGGTCGAAGAGGATCTGCGGCGCAGCGAGGAGCGTTACCGCTCGCTGGTCGAGGCCCAGTCCCAGCTCGTGTGGATCACCGCGCCGACCGGGGTCGTCATGGAGGACGCGCCGCAGTGGCGCGCCATCACCGGCCAGGGACTTGAGGAATACCTCACCCACGGCTGGCTGGAGGCCGTTCATCCCGATGATCGCCCCCACACCGAGGAGGCGTGGCGCGACGCGCTGCGCGGCCGGACCATGTTCGAGTGGAGTTACCGCGTCCGCACCCGATCCAGCGGCTATCGCCACTTCGAGGTGCGCGCGGTCCCGATCATCCGGCACGGCCGGGTGGTCGAGTGGGTGGGCGCGAACACCGACGTCACCCCGCAGCGCGAGGCCGAGGAGATGCGCGGGCGGCTGACCGATCAGCTCGGCGCCGCCGCCCTGCGGACCGCCCGGCTCCAGGGCGCCACGGCGATGCTCGCCGAGGCGCTCACCGTCGAGCAGGTCGTCCAGGTCATCATCGACGTGGGCCGTACGGCACTGGCGGCCGACAGGTCGGCCGTGGCACTCCTCGACATCGACAGGGCCGCCCTGAAGCTGGTCAACAGCGGCGGCATCCCCGATGTGCCCGGCGCGCCGGGTGAGGAGATCCCGCTGTCGCACTCCAGCGTGATGACCATGGCGGTGAACAGCCGCCGCCCGGTCTTCGCCGAGTCCCCCGAGAGCCTGAGGTCCCAGCTTGTGGACGCGGGAGGCGAGGAGGAGACCGTCACCAGCTTCATCGCCCACAGCGATGAGCGGGCCTGGGTGGGCCTGCCGCTGCTGGCCGCGGGGCGCGCGCTCGGCGCGCTGCGCTTCTCCTTCACCAGACCCCAGAAGATCTCTCAGGAGGACGGCGTCTTCCTGGAGGCGCTCGCCGGGCAGTGCGCTCTGGCCGTGGAGCGGGCCACCCTGTTCGAGCGGGAGCATCGCACCGCCGAGACGCTCCAGCGCAGCCTGCTGCCCGATCGCCTGCCGGTGGTGCGCGGCCTGGTGCTGGCCCAGCGCTTCCGCTCGGGAAGCCGTCACGTGCAGGTCGGTGGCGACTGGTACGACGCGTTCGTGCTGCAGGACGGCCGGGTCGCGGCGGTGGTCGGCGACGTCATGGGCAAGGGAGTCAAGGCCGCGGCCGGGATGGGCAGGATCCGCAACGCCATGCGGGCCCTGGCACTGACCAATCCGCCGCCCGCGGCGGTTCTCACCGGCCTGGACCGGGTCTTCGAGGCCACCGAGGAGGAGGAGCAGGTCACCACCCTCGCCTACATGGTGGTCGAGCCCGGCACCGGAGAGGGCACGCTGGCGCTGGCCGGCCACCCGCCGCCTCTGCTCGTCTCACCGCAGGGCGTGCCGCTGCTGTGCGACGGTGAGCCGGGCACGCCGCTCGGCTGGCCCACGAGCCGCAGGCAGTTCCGGTTCTGCGTTCCTCCTGGTCACACCGCTGTCCTGTATTCAGACGGTCTGGTCGAGAACAGGAAGCGTGGGCTCGATGCCGGACTCGCGGAACTTTGCTCTGTTGTGACCGAAGCGCCACCCGAAGTCGTCGGAAGCCCGCATATGTTGCTGGATTTCCTGGTGGATCGGATGCTGTCGGGATATGAGCAGGATGACGACGTCACGGTGCTCGCGATTCATGTTCCTCCAGCCACGAAGAGTGACTGAATGAATCAGTCATAACGGTTGCTTTCGGGTATCGGTGCCTCGCTTACGTACGCACTACTCTCTTGGTCGGCCTAGGGTGGAGGACAACCGCCAGGAGGCGGCCGTATGGATCACGGTGTCATGCCACAATGCTGGACAGGTGCGTCGCGGTTCGCGCGGCCTCGCTAATTACAACTAGAGCTAACTGCCCCTAGTTGGGCATCTGGGTCCATTCTCGTCACGCTTTCCTTCGAGAGGTGTTCGTGTCGCCTGCAAGTTCGACTCGCTCGAAGCCATCCGAGCTGAACGAGCCCGTCATTCAGCAGCTGATGGAGCGGGGGCGCTCGCAGGGGTTCCTCGAGTCCGAGGATGTCCGCAAGGCCGTCGAGGAAGCGGACATTCCGATGGCGCAGGTCGCTGGAATACTGCGCAGCCTCAGCAAAGAGGGCATCACGGTAAGACTGACCGCTGAGGACTCCGCGGCTCCCAAGAAGTCCCGGACTTCGACCAAGCGCCGTGCCCCCGCCGTTCCCGCCACAGTTAAGAAGACCAAGACCGCCGCGGCGGCCAAGGAGCAGCCGGAGACCGTCACCGCGGTCGTCAGCGGCTCCGAGCCCACGCCCGCGGCCAAGAAGCCGGCGACCCCGGCCAAGAAGGTCGCCCCGGCTGCCAAGAAGCCGGTTCCCGCCCCGCCCAAGAAGGCCGGGCCCGAGGCGGCTGCCCCGAAGTCCGACCCGAAGCCGAAGTCGGCCTTGGGCGAGGACGATGAGGACGTCGAGCTCGAGGATGTCGAGCTCGAGGACTTCGACCTGGAGGCCGTGGCCGAGGTTGAGGTCGAAGTCGAGGTTGAGGTCGAAGTAGAGGTTGAGGCCGAGGCCGAGGAAGCGCCCAAGGTCGTGGTCGTCGAGCAGAACGAGGACGAGGTCCTCATTCTCTCCGACGACGACGACGACGCTCCTGTGCCGCAGGTCGCCGCCGCCGGCGCCACCGCCGACCCGGTCAAGGACTACCTCAAGCAGATCGGCAAGGTCCCGCTGCTCAACGCCGAGCAGGAGGTCGAGCTCGCCAAGCGCATCGAGGCCGGCCTGTTCGCCGAGGAGCAGCTGGGCACCGACGGCGAGACGCTTCCGGTCGATGTGCGCGCCGAGCTGGAGTGGATCGCCGAGGACGGCCGCCGGGCCAAGAACCACCTGCTGGAGGCCAACCTCCGTCTCGTGGTCTCGCTGGCCAAGCGCTACACCGGCCGCGGCATGCTCTTCCTGGACCTGATCCAGGAGGGCAACCTGGGCCTGATCCGCGCGGTCGAGAAGTTCGACTACACCAAGGGTTACAAGTTCTCCACCTACGCCACGTGGTGGATCCGGCAGGCGATCACCCGAGCCATGGCCGACCAGGCGCGGACCATCCGCATCCCGGTCCACATGGTCGAAGTGATCAACAAGCTGGCCCGTGTCCAGCGGCAGATGCTGCAGGATCTCGGTCGCGAGCCCACTCCCGAGGAGCTGGCCCGCGAGCTCGACATGACCCCTGAGAAGGTCGTCGAGGTCCAGAAGTACGGTCGTGAGCCGATCTCCCTGCACACCCCTCTGGGTGAGGAGGGCGACAGCGAGTTCGGTGACCTCATCGAGGACTCCGAGGCGATCGTCCCGGCCGACGCGGTCAGCTTCACGCTTCTGCAGGAGCAACTCCACTCCGTTCTGGACACGCTGTCCGAACGTGAGGCGGGCGTGGTCTCGATGCGGTTCGGTCTCACCGATGGTCAGCCCAAGACTCTCGACGAGATCGGCAAGGTCTACGGGGTGACGCGTGAGCGCATCCGGCAGATCGAGTCCAAGACCATGTCCAAGCTTCGCCACCCGTCCCGGTCCCAGGTTCTGCGCGACTACCTGGACTGAGATTCAACGACGGCAGGGCCCACGCCATCTGGCGTGGGCCCTGCCGTCGTTAACGCAGCTGTAACAGCCCGGTAGCACGGAGTGTGGGACGGGCTTCTAGGCTCCCGCCCCATGGGTGTGGCCGAAATGGACAGGATTCGCGCCCGGGGGCCGCGGGTGATCATTGATCGCCCGTGGGCGGACGCAATGCTCGACGACGCGGTCGCCGCGGTGCGCCGAAAGATTTTCGAGGCCGGGACGGTCGCGCTCGGTGCGACGCGAGGAGATCCGGAGAGCCGGGCACTCAGGGTCGAGGCACTGGCCAAGGCCGCTGTCGGCTTCAGCCGGAGCATCGAGGCGCTGACAAGCCGCGACCAGGGCAATCCCGATCTCTGGCTGTGGCTGGGCCGTACTCGCATCGAGGAGGCCTGGGCGCTCAAACCGGATGTGAAGGCGAGAGCCGTGCAGGCGCAGCGCCTGCAGGCCTTCCAGCAGGCGATGGAGTCGGCCAGGCATCCGCTCCTCGCCGCTGCGGCGCTCGCACCGTCCGATCCGGTGCCCTGGGAGTCGATGATGTGGTTCTGTCTCGGCCTCGACCGCCCGCGTCAGGAGAAGGACGCGGCCTGGTTCGAGGCCGTTCGCCGTTATCCGACGCTCTTTCCGGCCCACGTGGCCCGGTTGATGACGCTCTCTCCCGCCTGGGGAGGCAGCGCACAGGAGATGCTGGGGTTTGTCAGGCAAGCCGTCTCGCAGGCGCCGGACGGCGACCCGATGCCCGCGCTGCTGCCCCTGGCGCATTTCGAGCAGGTGGCAGCCGAGCGCTCGCCGATGTCGCGGGGAGGCTGGTTCTCGGACGAGGCGCTGCGCGAGGTCGTCTCACACGCGGGTCGCTGGCTGGGCAGGGGCGGACATCCACGGGCGGTGGAGGCCCACAACCTGTTCGGAGCCGCCTTCTACCTGGCTGACCTGCGGCGGCCCGCACGCGGGCACCTCATGCGGACCGGAGGCAGGGTGAGCCGGCTGCCGTGGTCCTATCTCGGTGATCCGGCTCAGCAGTTTCTGCGGGCCTGCGGCCGGCTCAACGTCGTTCCTGTGTGAGCGCCCAGGAAACCTTTCGGCGTGGAGGTTTCCGGTAAGGGGTGCGCTCTCCGGGCGTTCTGGGGAGAGCTCTCCGTGCGTCCCGGAGGAGATCGGGAGACCGCCGCGGCGCGCGGTGAGCTTTCGGCAGGGGCGTGCCCTGTATGCCTCCGGCTTTGATAAATGCGTCATATGTCACACTTTGACGCTAAGTGTCCACGATCCTCTACCGCTCGGAGGCGGTTCGAGGGCGACGGAGTGGCCCAGGTGGTCCAGGATCTTGGCGAGTTCTCCGGGAGTCTGGGGGTCTGTGCCCTCCTCCAGCAGGGAGCGGGCGATCGCACCGCGAGTGGCCTTGGCCATGTGGCTGACGACCTTGCCGTCCCTGAGCACTCGCACCGTCACCGCACGGTCACCGGGCCGCCACGCCGCGGCATAGGTGCTGGAGCGCAGATCTACGATCAGACCGGGCTCGGCGTCGAGAACCGGGGTGATCGACCGGCGCCAGTAGGAGCCCAGCCCACCGAGCGACGGCAGTTTCACTCCCATGGAGAGCCGGTACGGTGGCACCCGGTCGGTGATCCGCAGCAGGCCCCAGAGCCCGGAGAAGATCAACAGGCTCTCCGCCGCCCGCCCGGACGCCTCGGGGGACAGGGAGGCCAGGCCGAGATTTTCGTAGAGCACGCCGGTGTAGAGATCGGCGGCCTTCAACGTGGGGGCGGTCCGCAGGATCTGGTTCTTGCCGATCTCACCGAGCTGTCCCGGCGACAGTCCGAGAACGACCTGAGCCTCGGCGCCTTCGCACAGTGCGCCGAGCGAGTCCAGAACGATCTCCCGGGGCGCGTTCAGGGAGGAAAAACTCAGTTGGGACAGGTTAAGGGCGGGGCCGTCGCCAAGCGGGGCCTTTCCCTCCGACGGAGGCAGCACAATCAGCACAGTCGCCGAGCGTAGTGCGGTGAGAGGCGGCCGGAGTCCTTCAGCGTCCTTCAGCGTGATCAACAGGGTTTTTGACCGTCCTGTCGACCGCTCCTGGCCGGCGATTCACCGGACGAACGCGGAGAGACGGGTTCTGCGCGCCGCCGGCGATGTGACCGAGCGGGCTGAGCGCTCTCGTGGGCATGGCTCACCCAGGAACGGCTCAAGGCCTGATGGAACGCGGGTGGAAAAACGCGTGCGACGACCGCGCAGCGTGAGCGGAAAATCTCGAAGCGTGAACGGGGAATTCGGTGTCGGCGGCCTGAGGACGGCCACGCACATCCTCATCGGCACGCCTGCCGTCCACGCCTCGTTGGGGCAGGAGGCCGTGAAGCGGAACCGAGATCTTGTTTTATGGCTGTGGTGCCGCGCGCGCGGCACCCGGGCCATCAACGGGAGATATAGCGTGCCCTGCTCTCGTATGCGCGAGGGCAGGGTACGTCTGGCGGGCATATTTAGTCGTGGTGGAGGCGAACACCGTGACCCGGCCGCTCTAGGAGCGGCAGGACCTCACGGTGTCGGGCCGATATCGCTACCGGGTCCGATGACTCCTGCACCTACCTATTCATCGTTGGTCGCAGCCGAAGGAGCGTCGCTGAGACGCGCCGACTCGTCCTGGATGTTGGCGCCCTTGTCCCGCAGCACGGCTATGTGCTGCCGCCCGTGGTGGGCGCAGAACAACAGCTCCCCACCTATGGGCAGGGTCGCGCGGATGTAAGCCTGGGCGCCGCACCGGTCGCAGCGGTCCGCGGCCGTTAGCTGCTTGGCGGGGGCGAGAGTTCCAGTCACGTATCGCCTTTCAGGTCATCCCCAAGTGGAGGATCTGGCGTCAGTCACTTGAGAGAACATCTAACCCGATACGAACGTTCCCAACCGACCCCCCACTACGCCGAGAGCGGAAAGCCCCGGAGGTAAGGGTGATCACGCCGGATGTAACACTGTTGGCCACCTGATGGCAAGCTTGTACGCGCAGCGGTGGGAAGAACGGTAAGCTGCGCACACGTGTTCGAGCAGAGTGGGAGTGGCTGTGACCGCAGTTAGCGCGGAGGCGGGTTATACGGCTCGTCATCTGTCGGTGCTGGAGGGTCTCGAAGCCGTTCGCAAGCGTCCGGGCATGTACATCGGGTCCACCGACAGCCGTGGCCTCATGCACTGCCTCTGGGAGATCGTGGACAACGGGGTCGACGAGGCCCTGGCCGGTCACTGCGACCGCATCGAGGTCGAGCTCCACGCCGACGGTTCGATCGAGGTCCGTGACAACGGCCGTGGCATCCCGGTGGACATCGAGCCCAAGAGCGGCCTGGCGGGAGTCGAGCTCGTCTACACCAAGCTCCACGCCGGCGGGAAGTTCGGAGGCGGCTCCTACGGCGCCTCCGGCGGCCTGCACGGCGTCGGCGCCTCGGTGGTCAACGCCCTGTCCTCGCGGCTGGACGTCGAGGTCGACCGCGGTGGCCAGATCCATGAGATCAGCTTCCGCCGGGGAGTCCCCGGCGTCTTCGACGGCAACGGGCCCACGGCCAAGTTCAAGAAGAAGTCCGGGCTGCGCGACGGCGGCAAACTCGCCCGCAAGGTCACCGGCACCCGCGTCCGCTTCTGGGTGGACCACCAGATCTTCCTGCCCGATGCCGAGGTCTCCCTCGACGAGATCCACGTCCGCCTCCGTCAGACCGCGTTCCTGGTCCCCGGCCTGACCCTGGCCGTGCGTGACAGCCGCGGTGAGGAGGCCGCCGAGGAGGAGTTCCACTTCGACGGCGGCATCTCGGAGTTCACCGAGTTCCTCGCCCGTGACGAGGCGGTCTGTGACGTGCTGCGCCTGCAGGGCGTCGGCCACTTCCACGAGACCGTGCCGGTCCTCGACGATCTTGGGCACATGACCGCCACCGAGGTCCAGCGCGAGCTCACCGTGGACGTCGCGCTGCGCTGGGGCAAGGGCTACGACAGCACCATCCGGTCCTTCGTCAACGTGATCGCCACCCCCAAGGGCGGCACTCACATCAACGGTTTCGAGCGGGCCCTCGTCCGCACGCTGAACGAGCAGTTGCGTGAGACCCGCCTGCTGAAGAACGGCGATGCCCCGGTCACCCGCGAGGACATCATGGAGGGCCTCACCGGAGTGGTGACCGTCCGGGTGCCCGAGCCGCAGTTCGAGGGGCAGACCAAGGAGGTCCTGGGCACCTCGGCGGCCTCCAGGATCGTCGCCCACGTCGTCGCGCGAGAGCTCAAGGAGCTCTTCACCAACCTTCCGCGCGGTGCCAAGCAGCAGCTGCGCGCGGTCCTGGAGAAGATCGCCGCAGCGGCCAAGGCCCGCGTCGCCGCCCGTGAGCACCGTGACAACCAGCGGCGCAAGACCGCCCTGGAAAACTCCGCGCTCCCGGCCAAGCTGGTCGACTGCCGCAGCGACGAGGTGGACCGCAGCGAGCTGTTCATCGTCGAGGGTGACTCGGCGCTGGGCACCGCCCGCGCTGCCCGCGACTCGGAGTTCCAGGCGCTGCTGCCGATCCGCGGCAAGATCCTGAACGTGCAGAAGGCGTCCGTCGCCGACATGCTCAAGAACACCGAGTGTGCCGCGATCATCCAGGTCATCGGCGCGGGCTCCGGCCGCTCCTTCGACATCGAGGCGGCCCGTTACGGCAAGGTCATCCTGATGGCCGACGCCGACGTCGACGGCGCTCACATCCGCTGCCTGCTGCTCACCCTGTTCCACCGCTACATGAGGCCGATGGTCGAGGCCGGCCGCGTCTTCGCCGCCGTCCCGCCGCTGCACCGGATCGAGGTCACCAACCCCGGTCGCGGTCAGAACAAATACGTCTACTGCTACTCCGACGCGGAGCTGCACCGGGTCCTGCGCGACCTGGAGCGCCGGGGCAAGCGCTGGAAGGATCCGGTCCAGCGTTACAAGGGCCTGGGCGAGATGGACGCAGACCAGCTGGCCGAGACGACCATGGAGCCTCGCCACCGGACTCTTCGCCGGGTCCAGATCGAGGACATCCAGGAGGCCGAGCGCATCTTCGACCTCCTGATGGGCAGCGACGTGGCCCCGCGCCGGGAGTTCATCGTGGGCAGCGCGGCCGAGGTCGACCGCGACCACATCGACGCCTAGCCCCGCATTCCGCACGTGACCCCGACCGGCCTGGGGCGACTACCCACGGCGTTGGATCAGATGTAGCTGCTGACCTGCAACGACATGGCACGTGCGGAAAATGGGCCTAGCGGGTCGTGTCGCCGGGATCGAGGGGCGGGGAAGCCTGCCCGCGCCCGGTCCACATCTCGATCGGCATCAGCTTTCCGGTGCGCACGTCGTAGATCGCGCCGCCCACGGGCAGGTCCGCGGGCAAGAACGGGCTGGTCCCGATGCGCCTGAGGTCGTGGCGCAGGGCGGCGTTCTGGTCGGGGACGGTGTGAAACTCCAGGCTCCGGGTGTCGACGCCGTGCTGGGCGGCGAGCTTGTGCACGTCGTCGTCGGTGGCCTTCGACATGCCACAGTCCGTGTGCGGCATGACCAGCACCCGCTTGACGCCCAGCAGGTAGACCGCCAGGACGAGCGTCCGCAGCACGTCGTCGGTCACCCGGGCTCCGGCGTTACGCAGGATCTTGGCGTCACCGGGCTTCAGGCCGAACAGTCCCAGCGGGTCGATCCGCGAGTCCATGCAGGTCACCACTGCTAGGCCGCGGGCCGCCTTGCCGGTCAGCTCCGCATCGGTGAATGCGGCGGAGAAGTCCTCGTTCGCGGCCAGCAGGTCGTCGAAGACACTCACATGAACACCTCTTGGTCAGCGGAATGAACGAGACCAATAATCCCTCATGCCCATTTCGTGGGAATTTCCGGGTCCTCTTTTCGGGGTGTCTTCACGAAGGTCCCACCATCGATGCTCACTCTGAGTGATGATGTTGTGATGCACGGTGTGAAAGTGTGGAGAGGGCAATGAGCAGGACCGAATCCCTGGCCGACTATCTGCGCGCTCAGGGTAGGCGAAGCCTGGACCGGGTGGAGGCCGGAGATGAGGGGCGCAACGCCCGCTCGGCGCTGGCCCTCCTCGACGCGGCGGTCTACGCCCGATCGTTGAGCGACGACGACCCGTTCGTGGTCACTCTCGCGGAGGCGGGATGCTTCGGCCCGCACGGCTGTGACGAGTTCCAGCCGACCGATCAGGTCGCCCGGCTGATCCGTTTCTGGGAGTCCGGAGAGCCCTGGCAGCTGTTGATGGCGATCCGGTTCGCTCTCCAGGGCGCACCGGCGTGATCGGATGAGGAATGCGGCGGTGGCGTTGGGGCAGGCGTTCCGCGCGTCCCAAGGCTGAGGCGTTTGACGGGCCCCGGGGCCGGGGCGTGCTGCGCGCTCAGGGGCGGGGCGTTTCGCGCACTCCGAGCCGAGGGGCGCGAAAAGCGATTGGAGCTTCCGTAGGCACCGCCATAGGATCTTTACCGGTGTTGAAATTTGGAGGAATCATGGCAATTGCCCGCATGCGGTCGATCGTTCTCGACTGTCCCGACCCGAAGCGCCTGGCCGACTTCTACAGCGCCCTTCTGGGGTGGGAGATCACCAGTGTCGAGGACGACTGGGTGACGGTCACCGATGGAAATCCAGGACGACTCTGCTTCCAGCTGGCTCCGGACCACCAGCCGCCCGTCTGGCCCAGTGCCGACCGGCCCCAGCAGTTTCACATCGACGTGACCGTGGACGACCTTGACGAGGCAGAAGCGGCCACGGTGGCGCTGGGCGCGGTCAAACACCCGCACCAGCCGGGCGAGAAGGACGGTTTCCGCGTCTTTCTCGACCCAGCCGGGCATCCGTTCTGCCTCTGCGTGGACTGACGGTCCTACGCGATCTCAGGGCTCTGTGGGGCCTGAGGGTCCTGCGCGGGTTCGTCGAAGGCGCCGATGGCTCCGCCGACGGCCGCCACGGTGTGGGTGAGCCGGACTCCGGAGCCGTCACGCCGGCCCAGCTCCTCGGGGAGAGGCACGGGCTTGCCGACGGCCGAGACCGCGCGGGCGGGGCCGGGGCCGACCCAGGCGAGCAGTAGCACGTCTTCGCCCTTGAGGAACCGCTGGACGCGAACGCCGCCGGTGCCACGGCCCTTGGCCGGATATTCGGTGAAGTCGGAGATCTTGGCCCCGCCGATCTGGGTGCCGGGCAGCGCGGTGGAGGATCCGGCGATCGTCACGACCTGTGACTCGCGTGCCGGATCGACCACGCCGAACCAGATCACGGTGGCGTCGTTGTCGAGCCGTACGCCCGCCATGCCACCCGCCGGACGGCCCTGCGGACGGACGATGGAGGCGGGGTAACGCAGGAGCTGGGCTTCGGAGGTGACGAAGACCAGGTCGTGATCCTCGCTGGTCAGCTCCACCGCCCCCACCACCGTGTCGCCGTCCTTGAGCCCGATGACCTCGAAGTCGTCGCGGTTCGCCGGGTAGTCGGGGACCACCCGCTTGACCACGCCCTGTGCCGTGCCCAGTGCCAGCCCGGGCCCGTCAGGATCGAGCGAGCCGATGCCTACAACCGTTTCACCCGGGTTGAAGGTGACATATTCGGACACGGGATGTCCGCCGGACAGCGACGGCGGGTTGACCGAGCGAGGCAGCGTCGGCAGGTCGACCACCTGGACCCGGATCATCCGGCCCTGGTTGGTGACCACGCCGACCTCACCCCTGACCGTGCTTCTCACCGCGGAGACCAGCACGTCGTGGGCCGAGCGCTCACCGTCGCCGGCCAGCGAGGAGGCGTCGGAGGTGCGCGCGAGAAGGCCGGTCGAGGAGAACAGCACCAGGCACGGGTCGTCGGGCACCTCCAGCGGCGCCATGGCGTTCCTGGTGACGCCGGAGGACTCCAGCAGCACCGTGCGGCGAGGCGTGCCGAAGGTCTTGGAGACCTGGGCGAGCTCGTCGGAGACGACCTTGCGGAGCTTGTCGTCCGAAGACAGGATCGCGGTCAGGTCGGCGATCTCCTCCTGGAGAACCCGCTTCTCGTTGTCGAGTTCCAGCTTGTCGAAGCGGGTCAGGCGGCGCAGCGGGGTGTCGAGGATGTAGGCGGCCTGGATCTCCGAAAGCTCGAAGACCTCCATCAGGCGCTCGCGGGCCTGGGCGGAGTTCTCCGAGGAACGGATGACCTGGATGACCTCGTCGATGTTGAGCAGGGCGATGACGAGACCGTCGACCAGGTGCAGGCGCTCCTCACGCCTGCGCCGGCGGTAGGCCGAGCGGCGGCGGACCACGTTGATGCGGTGGTCCACGTAGACCTGGAGCAGCTCGCGCAGGCCCAGCGTGCGGGGCTGGCCGTCGACCAGCGCCACGTTGTTGATGCCGAAGGTCTCCTCCATCGGCGTCAGCCGGTAGAGCTCCTCCAGCACGGCCTCGGGGATGAAGCCGTTCTTGATCTCGATGACCAGGCTGAGGCCCTTGTGCCGGTCGCTGAGGTCCTTGAGGTCGGAGATGCCCTGGAGCTTCTTGGCGGTGACCAGCTCTCTGATCTTGGTGACCACGCGCTCGGGGCCGACGTTGAACGGCAGCTCGGTGACGATGATGCCCTTGCGCCGGGGGCTGACCTGCTCCACGGCGCACTTGGCGCGCATCCGGAAGGTGCCCCGGCCCTTGGTGTACGCGTCGCGGATGCCGTCCAGGCCGATGATCGTGCCGCCGGTGGGCAGGTCGGGCCCCGGCACGAACCGCATCAGGTCGTCGAGGGTCGCGTCCGGCTTCTTGATCAGGTGGCGTGCGGCCGCGATGACCTCGACGAGGTTGTGCGGCGCCATGTTGGTCGCCATGCCGACCGCGATACCGGTGGCCCCGTTGACCAGCAGGTTCGGGAAAGCCGACGGCATGACCGTGGGCTCGGTCTCCTGGCCGTCGTAGTTGGGCTTGAAGTCGACGGTGTCCTCGTCGATCGACTGCACCATCGCCATGGCCGCCGAGGCCAGGCGGGCCTCGGTGTAACGCATCGCGGCGGGCATGTCGTCGGGGGAGCCGAAGTTGCCGTGCCCGTCGATCAGCGGAAGCCGCATCGAGAACGGCTGCGCCATGCGGACCAGCGCGTCGTAGATGGCGGTGTCGCCGTGCGGGTGCAGCTTGCCCATCACGTCGCCGACGACGCGCGAGGATTTGACGTGACCCCGGTCGGGGCGCAGGCCCATCTCGCTCATGGAGTAGAGGATGCGGCGCTGGACGGGCTTGAGGCCGTCTCTGGCATCGGGCAGCGCGCGCTGATAGATGACCGAGTATGCGTATTCGAGGAAGCTGGTGCGCATCTCGGTGGAAACGTCGATGTCGACGATCCGCTCCTCGAAGCCCTCGTCAGTCGGGGGTGTGGTCGTCCGTCGAGCCATCTGATTTCCTGCGCGGGCACCTCGGCCTTCAGGCCGGGGGGAAGCGCATCCTCCTTCTGTCTGCGTGGTGTAGCCGTAGCCATCGGCTCTGGAGGAGCGTCAGGCCGGGAAACCGAACATTATGCCGAGACTCGATACCATACCCAGGGCACCCGACACTTCAAGGCCGTCTGCGGGCCGATCTCCCGGCTACCGGCGATCGGACGGGGCACCGGGGGCCGGAGCAGGCCTGGGCCCCGCTCCGGGCCAGGGCCCGGGAGTGTCGCCTTCGTACTCGTCTCCGGGAACGTTGATCTTGCTGTCGTAGATCCGGAACCCCCGCGCCTGGTAGTTGGCGAGCGCCACCGGGCTGTCGAGGGAGCAGGTGTGCAGCCACACCCGCCGGGTCGGCTCCCGGTCCGGCTGCCGCTCGGCCAGATCCCAGGCGCGGGCCACGGTGAACTCGAGCAGATGCCCGCCCACGCCCTTGCCGATCGCCCAGGGCAGGAGGCCGAAACAGGTGATCTCAACAGTCGCGTCGTCCTGAGGCATCAACTCGGCATATCCGGCCGGGGTGCCGCGGTGGTAGGCCACCCAGGTCTCCACACCGCGGTCCAGCCAGTCCGCCCACTGCTGCCAGGTCCACGGTAGCCGATTGGTCCAGTGCCATTCTCCGCCGACGGCCGTGCTGAGGAACCGGCTGAACTCGGGCGAGGGCATTTCGGCGAGCACGACGCCGACCTCGATCGCCGGTTGCTTCGCGGCGAGCAGATCGGCAGGTGAGGTCTGTTCGAGATACCAGGTGGTGACGTCCATAGTGAGATGCATCAAACCATGGCGCGGAACGCGGCCGATCCCTCCGTGCCCGCGGAAGGCGGCGGAAGACACCATTCGACACCATTCTGCGCGCAGTGTGACCCAGGTCACTCCGTTCGGTGTCGTCGCGACCCCGCATGCCGTAGTAGGGGGAAATAGTCACCGGGACCTGGTACCAATGACCGGTGAGCGAAGAGCAGATGCTGCGAGAAGAGGCCGAAGAGCGACTGCGTGCGCTCGCCGGAGAGCACGCCCGGCTGCGTGAGGACCAGTGGACGGCGGTCAAGGCGCTGGTCATGGAGAGAAGCCGGGTGCTCGTGGTGCAGCGCACGGGCTGGGGCAAGTCGGCCGTTTACTTCGTCGCCACCGCGCTCCTGCGCGAGCTGGGAGAGGGGCCGACCGTCATCGTGTCGCCCCTGCTGGCCCTGATGCGCAACCAGATCGCCGCCGCCGAGCGGGCCGGGATCAACGCGGTAACGATCAACTCGGCCAACCCGGAAGACTGGGAACAGATCTACAACCAGGTCGCCGAGGGCACGGTCGACGTGCTGCTGGTCAGCCCCGAGCGGCTCAACAATCCCGACTTCCGCGACCAGGTGCTGCCCGAGCTGGCCGAGAGCGCGGGCCTGATCGTGGTGGACGAGGCGCACTGCATCTCCGACTGGGGCCATGACTTCCGCCCTGACTACCGGCGGCTGCGCACCTTGTTCGAGGAGCTGTCGGAGGGCGTGCCGATCCTGGCCACCACCGCCACGGCCAATGCCCGGGTCACCCGCGACGTCGCCGAGCAGATGGGCGAGGAGACACTCGTCCTGCGCGGGGCGCTGGAGCGCGAGAGCCTTCACCTCGGGGTCGTGCGCCTGCGCGGCGCCGAGCAGCGCCTGGCCTGGCTCGCCCAGACGCTGCACGAGCTCCCCGGTTCGGGGATCATCTACACGCTCACCGTGGCCGCGGCCCAGGAGATCGCCGCCTACCTGCGTGAGCAGGGTCACGAGGTGGTCGCCTACTCCGGGCAGACCGAGCAGGCGGAGCGGCTCGCCGCCGAGCAGGCGCTGCTCGACAACAAGATCAAGGCTTTGGTCGCCACCTCGGCGCTGGGGATGGGGTACGACAAGCCCGACCTCGGCTTTGTCATCCACATGGGCGCGCCGCCGTCTCCCGTGGCCTACTACCAGCAGGTCGGCCGGGCCGGTCGCGGGGTGGAACGGGCCGAGGTGATCCTGCTGCCCGGCGCGGAAGACCGCGAGATCTGGGCCTATTTCGCCTCGCTGGCCTTCCCGCCCGAGCCGGTGGTGCGGACCGTGCTCGCCGCCCTGGAGGAAGGGGGGGTGCTGTCCACGGCCGCCCTGGAGAACCGGGTGGATCTCAGCCGGAGCAGGCTGGAGACCATGCTCAAGGTCCTCGACGTGGACGGCGCGGTGCACAGGGTCAAGGGCGGTTGGGAGGCCACCGGCGAACCGTGGGGTTACGACGCGGACCGCTACGCCCGGGTCGCCGCCGAGCGAGAGGCCGAGCAGAAGGCCATGCTCGACTACCTCGACACCACCGGCTGCCGCGAGGAGTTCCTCCGCCACCGCCTGGACGACGACGCCGCCAAACCGTGCGGGCGCTGCGACAACTGCACCGGAGTCCACCGCTCGCCGGAGGTCGAGGCGCAGGCCGTGGAGCGCGCGGCCGAGCGCCTGCAGCGGCCGGGGGTGGAGATCGAGGCGCGCAAGCAGTGGCCGACCGGGCTGACCGACCTCAAGGGCCGGATCAAGCCCGAGCTGGGCGCCGAGCCCGGCCGGGTGCTGGGCCGGCTCACCGACATCGGCTGGGGCAACCGTCTGAGGGGGCTTCTCGCCGACGGAGCCCCCGACGGCCCGGTCCCCGACGACGTCTTCGCCGCTGTGATCAAGGTGCTGTCGTCCTGGGAATGGTCACAGCGCCCGATCAGCGTGGTCGCGATGCCCTCGGGCAGCCGGCCCCAGCTGGTCCGCAGCCTGGCCGAGCGGCTGGCCCAGGTGGGCCGCCTGTCCTATCTGGGTGATCTGGGTTACCGGTCGGGCCGGCCCGGACGGCAGTTCAACAGCGCTCAGCGGGTCCAGGCGATCAGGTCCACCCTCGCCATGCCCGCAGCCCTGGGCGCGGCCGTCGCCGCGGCGGGCGGTCCGGTCCTGCTGGTCGACGACCGCGTCGACACCGGCTGGACCATGACACTGGGAGCCGCCATGCTGCGCCACGCCGGGGCCCCCGCGGTCCTCCCGCTCGCCCTCGCGGTCACCAGCTAGGCCCGTTTTCCGCACGTGCCACATCGTTGCAGGTCAGCAGCCATATCTGATCCAGCGCTGTGGGTAATCGCCCCAGGTCGATCGGGGTCACGTGCGGAACGCGGGGTCAGGACCGGTGGACGCGTGGTCGTCCGGCGCTCCCCGACCGAGATCCGGCGTCCGGGGGCGCCGGTGACTTCAGAGGCGGGGGCGGGCGCCCAGGTGGGAGATGGCCCTGGAGGCCAGGTGGCAGCCGTTGGCGAGGGCTTCCGCCGGGGGCTTGCCGTCGAGCCAGGGGGGGAGGAAGCCCGCGGTGAAGGCGTCGCCGGCACCGGTGCCGTCGACCACCCGCTCAACGGTCTTGGCGGGAACCTTGATCGGTTCGGGGCGATTGCTGGTGTACCACAGCGCGCCCTCGTCGTTGAGCTTGATGACGACCTGGGGGAACCAGGCGGTGAGCACCTTCGCGGCGGCGGCCGGGTCGTCGCGGCCGGTCAGGACCTTGGCCTGGTCGGCGTTGGCGAACAGCAGCTTGGCGCTCTGGGTCCATTCCAGGAACGGCTCGGCTCCGGTGCGCTCCAGGGGAGCGGAGGAGGAGCAGTCGACCGAGACGGACATTCCCGCGCGGCGGGCCATCTCCAGGGCGGCGAGACCGGCGTCGCGAGAGCCCTCGTTGATCAAGGTGTAGCCCGACAGATGCAGGTGGCCCGCGTGGGAGAACAGGTCGCGGGGCAGGTCCTCGGGGGAGAGCGCCGCGTTCGCGCCCGGATCGGACAGCATGGTGCGCTCGCCCTTGTGGGTGACGAGCACCACGCAGGTGCCGGTCGGCCGCTCGGGATCCATGACAAGACGTGCGTCGACGCCGTAACCCATCAGCTCCATGTCGCGGTTACGCCCGGTGATATCGGCGCCGCGACGCCCGATGAAAGCCACTTCAGTGCCCTCGACGGCAAGCCAGGAGGCGATGTTGGCCCCCGAACCACCGCCGTGCATGGTGACGATCGCCGGTGTGTCGCTGGCTCTGGCCAGCGGGTAGCGAGCCCGCGCGACCGCGTCGGTCATGAGATCGCCCACCACGACCACCCGCGTCATGATGTCACCACCTTGCTGCCTTCGATGCTGACGTGCCTCTAGCCGCGAAAAACTTAACAGCTTCCGGCAAGCGTATGGGGTCAGGATCGGACAGCGGGCCATAGTCGATGCACAAGCGTTGCGTGAACCTGCCCGGCTGATCAGTCATATGGGATTCGCGTCTACTCTCGGGTCTGTGGAGGCTGCACAGTATCCCGCTCACTGGGAGGCGGACGTTGTCCTTTCGGACGGCGGGACCGCCCATGTACGCCCGATTCGGCCCGCCGACGCCGACCGGTTGCGTTCCTTCTACTCCCGGCTGTCCGACGAGTCGATCTACTTCCGTTTCTTCGGTCCGAGGCCGCGTCTCTCGGACCGGGAGATCACCTGGTTCACCAACGTCGACTACGTGGACCGGGTCGCGCTCATCGCGACGATCGGCACGGAGATGGTGGCGGTGATCCGCTACGACCGGATCGAGCCGGGGGAGGCGGAGGTGGCCTTCCTCGTCGAGGACGCGCACCAGGGCCGGGGGGTCGCCTCGGTGCTGCTGGAACATCTGGCCGCGACCGCCAGGGAACGGGGGATCTCCCGGTTCGTCGCCGACGTGCTGCCCGCCAACCAGAAGATGATGGCCGTACTCAAACAGGTCGGCTACACCGCGCAGAGCCGTTTCGCCGACGGGGTGGTCCGGATGACCCTCGACCTCGCCCCGACCGACACCGCCCAGGAGGTGACCACCTCCCGCGAGCACCGGGCCGAGTCCCGCTCGATCGAGCGACTGCTCTCCCCGGGGTCGGTGGCGGTCATCGGGGCGGGCCGGGAGCCGGGCGGCGTCGGCCAGACCGTGCTGCGCAACCTGCTGGGCGCCGACTTCGCCGGTCCCGTCTACCCCGTGCACCGCGAGGCACGGGCCGTCGCGGGGGTTCGGGCCTATCCGAGCGTGACGGCCATCGACGGGGAGGTGGACCTCGCCGTGCTCGCCGTACCCGCCGACGGGGTGATCGAGGTGGTGAAGGAGTGCGCGGAGAAGGAGGTGCGCGGGCTGATCGTGGTCTCCTCGGGTTTCGGAGAGACGGGTCCCGAGGGACGGGCCAGGCAGGACGAGTTGGTTCGCATCGCCCGCGCGTACGGCCTGCGCGTCGTCGGCCCCAACTGCCTGGGCATCGCCAACACCGACCCGGCGGTGCGGCTGAACGCGACGCTCGCCGCGACCATCCCCGGGCGCGGGCGGGTGGGCTTCTTCAGCCAGTCGGGCGCGCTGGGCACCGCGCTGCTGCAGCGGGTGGCCCAGCGGGGCATGGGCATCTCCTCGTTCGTGTCGGCGGGCAACCGCGCCGACGTCTCGGGCAACGACCTGCTCCAGTACTGGGAGGAGGATCCGCAGACCGATGTGATCCTGCTCTACCTGGAGTCGCTGGGAAACCCCCGCAAGTTCACCCGCCTCGCGCGGCGGATCTCGCGGCGCAAGCCGATCGTGGTCGTCAAGAGCGGCGGCACCACCCAGGGCGTGCCCACCGGCCACGCCGCGCCCGTGCTGCGCCTGCCGGACACCGTGCTCAGCTCGCTGTTCGAGCAGGCCGGGGTGATCAGGGTCGACGATCTGATCCAGCAGTTCGACGTGGCCCAGCTCCTGGCCTACCAGCCGCTGCCGGCCGGGCCCAGGGTCGGTCTGGTGAGCAACTCCGACGCGATGGCGCTGCTCGCGGTGGACGCCTGCGTGAGCGCGGGCCTGGAGCCCGAGCCGCCGGTCAACCTCGGCGCGGGGGCGGGAGCGGCGGAGTTCGGTACGGCACTGTCCTCGCTGATCCCGGACGTCGACGCGGTGGTCGCGATCTACATGCCGCCCATCCCCGCCCACGCCGACGAGGTCGCCGCCGAGTTGCTGCGGGTCTCCCTCGAGTGCGGCAAGCCGGTGCTGGCCACGTTCGAGGGAAAGATCGGCATGCCGCGGGAGCTGCGGGTCGGCACCGCCCCCCAGAAGGGGTCGATCCCCTCCTACGCGGCTCCGGAGGAGGCTGTCCGGGCGCTGGCCCATGTCGTACGGCACGCTCGCTGGCTGGAGCGGCCCGCGGGAGCGCACGAGGAGATCGAGGGCGTCGACACCGAGGCGGCACGGCGGCTGGTGCTGGCGGAGCTGGGTGAGACCCCGTCAGAGATCGACGCCTCCGAGCTGCTCGCCTGCTACGGGCTGACGGTGTGGCCCGCCGAGGTGGTGGAATCACCGGAGGAGGCCGTCGCGGCGGCGGGGAGACTGGGCTGGCCCGTGGTGCTGAAGGCCGCCGATCCCGAGGCGGCCAAGCGTGCCGGGACCGTGCGCCTGGGGCTCTCGGGCGCGGACGGGGTGCGTGACGCCTTCGCCGACCTGACGCGGCAGCTCGGGCCCGACGCCGTGCTCGCGGTGCAGCGGATGGTCCCGCAGCCCGCGGTGCCGACCGTGGCCAGGGTTCTGGAGGACTCCGGCTTCGGCGCGGTGGTGTCCTTCGGGCTGGGCGAGATCACCGCGCGACTGCTGCGCGACGAGGCGTACCGCCTCGCCCCGCTGACCAGGGAGGACGCCGCGGCCCTGGTGAGGTCGCCGCGAGCCGCCCCTCTGCTCTTCGGTGAGTACGGTTACCCGCCGGTCGCGGTCGAGGCGCTGGAGGAACTGCTGATCCGCCTCGGGCAGCTGGCGGAAGATCTTCCCGAGGTGGTGAGGATCGACCTCGACCCGGTGCTGGTGGGGGAGTCAGAGGTGATCGTGCTGGGAGCGCGTGCCGTACTGAGCAGCCCGCGGGGACCACGGCCCGACGACGGTCCCCGCCGCCTCGGCTGAACGGTCCCCGCCGCCTCGGCCAAGCGATTCGCGCTGCCTCGGCCGGACGGTTCGACGGGTCAGGCGGTTCGCGCCGCCTCGGTCAGGCGGTCCGCGCTGCCTCCGGTCGGGCGGTCCGACGGGTCGGGCGGTCCGCGCTGCCTCCGGTCGGGCGGTCCGACGGGTCGGGCGGTCCGCGCTGCCTCCGGTCGGGCGGTCCGACGGGTCGGGCGGTCCGCGCTGCCTCCGGTCGGACGGTCCGTCCGGGCGGGCGGACCGCGCCGTCTCGGCTAAGCGGTTCGCGTCCCGGCCGGGAGATCCGTGCCGTCTCGGCCGAGAGGTGAGACGGCGGTCCTCCAGGTCACGGGCGGGCCCGCGGGCGCGACCTGGACCGTGCCGGCGACGGTGTTGTTCAGGGGATCGATCTCGGCGTCGGGATCCGGAGTGATCTGAACCGCCCTGCCCGAGGCGGTCAGCGTGCCCGAGGCGTCCGCCGCCACGTTCATGAGAACGGTGATTCGCGGCAGCGAGGTGCCGGGAGCGGCCTCCCCGGCGGTGTCACAGATGACCCATTGGCCCGAGGTGTCGCATGTCCAGCCGTCGCCCGAGGCAGCCGTGGGGGTCAGGCCCGCAGGGAGGTGGTAGGAGACCTCGGTCGGGTGGTCGATCCAGCCGAAGCCGGGACCGGCGCCCGCGTCGAGGAAGGATGTGGCGGTGCCGCCCGCTTCGAACGGGCCGTCATATCCGGTCCGCAGGACCAGATCGGCGTCGCGGGTACGGATCTCCACGTTGGAGATCTCGTGGACGGAGGTCGCGTAGCCGGTGGAGGAGGCGAATCCGATCCTGACCTCGTCCGGCAGCGCGCCCTGGCCGGGCAGCCTGGCGAGGTCGAGTTTCGAGACCACGGTCTCGTACGGCCCGTCGTCCTGGTGGCGGATGAGCACGTCCATGCGGCTGTCGGCGCCTATGCCGACCAGGACGTGCCGCCTGGCGTATTTGCGGGTGTTCGCCTCCGGCGTGTCCAGCGGGTGGTTGAGCCGTCTGCCGGACGCGTAGGCGTAGCCCGCGGACTCCGAGCCGCGGATCACGACGCTGTTGGGCCTGGCGCAGGCGTTGCCCCCTCCCGCCGGGCAGCCCCGGGGGCCGCCGGCGCCCGCCCAGCGCGGGTTGGAGAAATTGCCGAACTGGTCGAAGCCGACGCCGGCGAACGCACCAGCCAGGCCCTTGTAACCGAGCGCGCCGCCGGGCTCGCCGGCCGCGGTCTGGCTCCGGTCGGCGTCCACGACGTAGAACGAGATGCCGTCACCTGCCCGGGAGCCGTTGCCGTCGGTGTATTTCGTCCCGCCCCACATGTACATGTCGAACTCGACCGTCAGGCCGCGGTCTGTCGGAATCGGTTTCGCGAGCAGGAGCGAGCCGGTCTCCTGCCCGGTGCCGTCGGTGAGCCGGAGGGCGCCCTTCCCCGCGCGGTCGTACGGACCCTCGGCGCACGCCGGGAGCGAGCCGGGCGGCGCCGGCGCGGTGGCGGCGGTGAGGCACGGCGCGTGGCCGCCTCCCGGGCTGCTCGCCTTCCAGAGACCGTCCGAGGTCGACGCGCCGTGGAACCCCTCCGCGTAAAGCTCCGAGTAAAGCTCCGTCGCGGAGGCGGACGGGATCGAGGCCACGAGGGCGATGCCCGCGACGGTCGCCGTGAAAGTTGCCATGACGAGCGTGAAGCCGATGCGCCGTGCCCTCTTGGGCCGTCTGTGCGAACGCAGACGTCCACGAGTCATAATTGCTCATCCCCCGATTTCGCTATTTTTTCACCACTTCTATTTCTGGAGCGGCGGAGAGCATCCCCGTCCGGGGGAGACACCCGCCGAATACGCGCCGGCGTGCGGCTCGCCTCGGCCGTTTAGGTGCGCCGGACGTGCCGCCGCCACTACTGTCGGTAGCCTCAAAAAGGCCGAGGCAAACTGGTCCGAATCAAAAGGCGCGTCGTCGAGCGGGTATGTCATTAAGCGCCGACCGCTTGGGTAACTGCTTATAGGGCGCAATAGAGCCGTACCCGGACAGGGTCACGATTTGCCCCGGTAGCGAAACCTCACGCACTCCAGGCGAAAGCGCTGCTCCGGACAGGGCAGGATGGACCCATGAGGGAAACCCGACTCTCGGCCGCCGGCCTGCGTGACGCCATCGACCGCAGTGGCTACTATCCAGACCTGGTCGCCGACGCCGTCGAATCCGCGTTGGGCAAGGAGCAGGTGGGCGCCTATGTGGTGCACCACGAAGCCACCTTCGACCCGGCCATGGAAGTTCGCAGGCACGTCACCGTGCTGGTGCTCTCGCCCACCAGGCTGCTCGTCTGCCACACCGACGAGCACCCGCCCGTGGAGGGAGTGTCGGCGTCCCACGCGTCCACGACCACCGAGGCCGTACGCCTCAGCCGGATCCAGTCGGTCGCGGTCACCCGGGTCGTTCCCGACCCGGCCTCCTACGTGCCGGGCGTGCCGCCCACGGAGGTCACGCTCACCATCGGCTGGGGAGCCATCTCCCACGTCGACCTGGAACCGGCTACCTGCGGCGACGAGAACTGCGAGGCCGACCACGGATACACCGGCGCCATCACCGCCGACGATCTCTCCCTGCGGGTGAGCGAGGCGGCCGACGGACCGGAGGCGGTCTCCCACGTGCTGGCCTTCGCCAAGGCACTGTCGGAGGCCACCGCCCGCGCCGCGTCGTGAAGCCCCTGATCCCCGCGTACGGCGCGTCGTCGCTCGCGGACCTGTCCTCCTCGTTGCTCGCCGCGGTCGGGATGGAGGGGGACAACCCCCTTGGCCTCGCCCCGGCCGAGCGGGTCGTGCTGTTCCTCGTCGACGGCATGGGCGCCGAGCTGCTCCGTGCCCACCCGCGGACGGCGCCGTTCCTGTCCGCGCAGCCGGGCGGGGTGCTCACCGCGGGCTTCCCGGCCACCACCGTGACCAGCCTGGGCTCGCTCGGCACCGGCGTGCCCCCCGGGGAGCACGGCATGCTCGGCTACCAGCTCGCGGTGCCCGGCGCCGGTTACCTGCTCAACTGCCTGCGCTGGACCGCCCCGGGCCCGCCGATCGATCCTGACGTGTGGCAGCCCGCCCCGACCGTCTACGAACGTGCCACGGCGGCCGGGATCCCCATCAGCTACGTCGGTCCGGCCAAGTTCGAGACCAGCGGGTTCAACCGGGCCGTCTACCGCGGTGTGGGCTTCGTCGGCGCCGACACGGTCGACGAGCGGATCGAGGGAGTCCGCCGCGCGCTGGCCGAACCTCGCGCCCACGTGTCGGTCTACTACGGAGACCTCGACTCCACGGGCCACGTGGAGGGCTGGGGCACCGAGCCCTGGCTCGCCCAGCTCGCCCTGGTCGATCTGATGGCCGAGCGGCTGGCCGAAACGCTCCCGCCCGGCTCGGCGATGTACGTCACCGCCGACCACGGCATGGTCAACGTCACCGAGAGGGTCGACGTGGACGCCATCCCCGCACTGCGTGAGGGCGTCGCGCTGCTCGGCGGCGAGACCAGGGTCCGGCACGTCTACGCCGCTCCGGGCGCCGCCGGGGCGGTCCTCGAAGCCTGGCGCGACACCCTGGCCGGGACGGCGTGGGTGGTCTCCCGGGAGGAGGCGGTCGAGTCCGGCTGGTTCGGGCCGCGGGTCCGCCCCGAATGGCTGCCCAGGATCGGCGACGTCCTCGCCGTGCCCTACACCGACTGCGCCATCGTCGCCTCGGTCGCCGAGCCGATCGAATCGTCGTTCATCGGCTGTCACGGCTCGCTGACCCCCGCCGAGCAGTACGTCCCACTACTGGAGGTAAGTGCCAGATGAGCCCGCTGATCACTCCTTCCGAACTGGCCGGCCTGCCCGAGGCGACGGTCCTCGACGTGCGATGGAAGCTCGGAGGGCCGCCCGGGATCGACTCCTACCGCGAGGAGCACATCCCCGGCGCGGTCTTCTGCGACCTCGAGGCCGACCTCGCCGCCCCGCCGGGACCGCGAGGCCGCCACCCCCTGCCCTCCGCCGAGTCGTTCCAGGAGGCGGCGCGCCGCCTCGGGGTGTCCGGCTCCCGGACCGTCGTCGTCTACGACGGAGCCGACTCCAGCGCCGCCGCCCGCGCCTGGTGGACCCTGCGCTACTTCGGCCACCCCGACGTCCGGGTCCTCGACGGTGGGCTGCGCGCATGGACCTCGCAGGGCCTGCCCGTCTCCAAGGGAGAGGAGATCGCGGCACCCGGTGACTTCGTCGCGCGCCCGGGCGGAATGCCCGTGCTCGACGCGGCGCAGGCCATGGAGCTCGCCGCCGACGGGGTGCTGCTGGATGCCCGGGCCGCCGAGCGATACCGGGGCGAGGTCGAGCCGATCGACCCCGTCGCCGGGCACATCCCCGGCGCGGTGAGCGCCCCCACCGGCAACAACGTCGACCCGTCAGGGCGCTTCCATCTGCCCGACTTCCTCCGCGAACGGTTCAACACCCTCGGCGCCGTCCCCGGCGTGGAGGTCGGCGCCTACTGCGGCTCCGGCGTGACGGCCGCCCACCAGGTGCTGGCTCTGGAGGTGGCCGGCATCCCGGCCGCCCTCTACGTCGGATCCTGGTCCAACTGGGTCGCCGACCCCTCGCGGCCGGTCGCCACCGGCTGACCTCCGTACCCGAAGCAGACGAAACCGGCCACCCCGGTCTTTCCGCTCGCCATGGTCAGGGCCTGGGCGGGAGGGTGCCCGGCGGCCAGCAGCCCGTGGAAGACCGTCATCAGGGCCAGGGTCTCCTCATCGCGCACCGGCACCAGGCTGGCCACCACGCACTGCGATCCCAGCGACAGGAACGTGCCCGCCAGCCCCAGCGGGGCCCCGTCCGCGGGGGCGTGCGCCATCCCCGCGTCGCACGCGGACAGCACCACCAGCCGGGGCGGCGTGCGCAGTTGTAGCAGGTCATAGGCCATCAGCGGGCCGTCATCGAGATGGATGCTGGACAGCAGCGGGCTGCGGGGCGAGAACATCCCGTGGGTGGCCAGGTGCGCGACGTCGGCCCGGTCCAGCGCCGCCGTCACCTCCGCGCGCCGCGCCACCACCCGCTCCGTCCCCGGGTGGCACCTGCCGACCATGCGTGCCTCGGCCTCCGCGCACCGCAGCCCGGGACCTGCCACCGCCATGATCCCCCGGTTGGGCAAGGAGCGCGTCCGGCACCCGGCCAGCCAGGTCGCGGCACTGGCGGCCACGGTCACCGGACGGTCGGCGTTCATCGGCAGGAGGGGCCAGGGCAGGGTGTACAGGGTTTCCGTCGGCACGATCACCAGCGGCCGGTCGCCCAGCCGGTCGCCATCCCGGCTATCCGGCCGGCCTCCGTGCCGGCTCCCACTTGGGTCGCCGGGCTGATCGTCATGTTGGCTCCCATGCGGGTCGCCGGGCTGATCACCGTGCCCGCTCCCACGCCGCTCACCGGACCGGTCGCCACGCCGCTCTCGCAGGGGGCCGCGCAGCGGGCCGAAGAGCAGCCGCTCCAGCGCCGTGGCCTCCGTGGCCGGTTCGGGCACCCTCCCGTCGAGCAGGTGCGTCCTGCGCAGGCCGTACCGGAGGCGGACGGTGGCCTCGGTGACGGCCGTGAAAGGACCCAGGCGGCGCAGCATCACGCGGTCCGGGGTGACCGCGACGGCGACCAGCTCATCGCCGTGACGGACGAACTCCACCAGGACCCCGTCGCCGAGTGCGGCCCGCAGCTCGTTCAGGTCGGGTGCGACCGGCTGCCCCGTGCCCCCGACGATCGCCCGCCACCGCTCTGTCCAGGCCAGGAGCGTACGGCCCCGCCCGGTCTCCAGGGCGAGGGTCAGCCCGAACTTGGCCAGCGGCTCACCGTCCCTGACGGCCTGAGCGCGCATTATCGGGTTCTCGAACGCCTTCGCCCCGGCGCCCACCTCCGCCAGCCCGGCCAGCAACGCCGCGAACGCCCCGCGCCGATCTCCCGCCAGAGCCCGCCGCAGCGCCGTCGCCTGACGGGTCACCACGCTCCGGCCGCAGGAGGCGAGACGGCCGAGCTGGTCGTCCGCGGCCAACGGGTCGCCCAGCTGGAGGGAGACGTCGGCGGCGGTGAACCGGAGCGCCGCGGACGCGTTCGGATGTCCCGCGCCGTCGAGGGCGTCCGCGCACGCGAGCATCTCGGCGAGAAGCTCTCCGGAGGGCGGTCCCAGCACGAGCCGGGCCCGCAGAAGGATCTCGGTGGCGAGCGGCGCCAGGAGGGTCCGGCCCTGGGCGGCCAGGCCGGTCGCGGCCAGCTCGGCGCTCTCGCGGGCGCGGCGCGGGTCGCCGGTGCGCAGCTCGACCTGGGCGAGCAGGAGGCGGGCCTCGGACAGGGCCACCTCCGCGCCCGCGGCGGTCAGCTCGGGCACCGCGAGGTCGAGCAGCACCCGCGCCTCGCCGGGCAGGTGGGCGGCGATCAGCGCCTCGGCCAGGTCGCAGCGCATCGTGGCCAGCCGCTCCGGGTAGCCGAACAGGCTGCTCTCCGCGCGCCGGTAGGCGGTGAACGCGGCGAGCAGGTCACCGCGCCGCGCCGCCAGGAACGGCAGGTTGCCCTCGGCGAGCGTGAGCAGGTGATCCAGGCCCGCTCCCCTTGCCAGCTCCGCGCATCGGGCCAGATCTGCCTCCGCGGCCTCGAACTCCCCGAGGAAGGCCCTGGCGAGTCCCCGGTTCAGCATCGCTCCTGCCAGGAAACCGACATCATCGCCGAGGAGGCCCACGGCGCGGTCACAGCGGGCGACGGCTTCGCGATGGCGGCCGAGCCTGCCCAGGGCCACCGCCCGGTGGACGTCGAGCTTGGCCACCTCGACGGAGGTGAGATGGGGTTCGGCGGCCGCGGCGAGGGCCAGGGCCTGCTCGGGGTGGCCGAGCTCCGTGCGGACGTGGACCAGCGACAGTTGTGCCTGGGCGGCCCGGTGAGGCAGATCCGCGGAGATCGCGACGCTCACGGCCCGGTGCAGGTGCTCCTCGGCCAGCGGCAGGTCGCCCAGTTCGCGTGCGGCCAGCGCCAGAGCCCGGTGCGCCACCGCCACGGCCTCACGGTGAGGGCCGGTCGGAGACACGGAGCGGAGCACGTCGCGGGCGAGTGCCCGGGCCTGCGCCGGGTCGCTGGCGGAGAGGCCCACCGCATGCTCGGCGGCCGCGATCGCGTCGTCGGGAGCCACTCAGGGGCCGTTTACGGGCGGATCCGGGTCCAGCTGGTGGCCACCGGGGCGTGATCGGGCCGGTGGCACACCACGCTGAACCAGCCGGGAGGCAGCCCGGTGACGGCGAACTGGCCCGTTGGGGAGAGCTCGCGCGACTGGGTGAGGTGCAGGGTGCGGATCTCGACCAGCGTGCCCGCCTCGGGACAGGGGGACACCTGACCGGCCAGGGCCACCAGACCGTCCAGGGAGGTGACCTCCAGCTCCACCGTCAGATCCGCGGCGGTGAACTTGAGCAGCCGGGTCTCCTCGGAGTAGCGGACGCCGCTCGGGGCGGGCGTGGCCACCGGCCGGGCCGTGGCGGCGCCGGGCAGCCGGAGGCCGAAGACCGCGCGGGCGGCGTCCGACACGTGGGCGGGGACCGGGTCGTGCCCGGATGCCAGGCGCAGTGCGGCTATCAGGGACTCGTCGTCGATCATCGGGGGATGTCGTGTCACGGTGTCGCCTCCCGGGCGGTGAGCATGGTGCGTAGTCGGTTCAGGCAGCGGCCCCGGGTGGGACCGTAACTGCCGCTGGGCATGTCCAGGCGCCCGGCCAGCTGGTGGACGCCCGCGTCAGGGGCCGTGGCCATCAGCCGGAACAGCGACCGGCACGGCTCGTGCATCTCCTCGACGGCCTGCCACAGGCGGCGGCCCTCGTCGGCGGTCAGCACGGTGAGCGCCGGATCGGAGTGGACATGCCCGGCGTCGGCCGGGTCGAAGCGAGCATGCTCGGCGTCTCCGGGGTCGGCGATCAGTCGCTCGCCCCGGTTGCGCCTGCTCAGGAGGAATGCCTCGCGTTTGGCCGTGGTGAACAACCAGGGACCGATCCGGTCCGGGTCGCGGATGGTGTGCAGGCTCTCGACCAGTCGCAGCCACGTCCCCTGCACCGCGTCGGCGGCGTCAGCCGGGCTCAGGCCGTAAGCGCGGACGGCCGACCACAGCGGACCCGTGAACCGGCTGACCAGCACGTCCCAGGCCACCTGATCGCCTGTCAGCGGGGCATCGACCGTGTGCTGGTCGCTCACCGGCACCTCCGAGACCACATAGAACACACTGGGTGTTCGGGCGAAGACTTTGGGTGAGACTTTAGCCTGGCACGGGCACCACGACCCCCAAATCGGGGATTTGGCGGGCGCCGAGGGGATCGAGGACGCATTTCGCGGCCTCCTCGGGTGACCGGGTCCTGGCCGCCGCCGCGATCGCCCCGCTCACCACGGCCGTCGCGAAGGAGGTCCCGCTCCAGCGCGCGTAGCCCTGGAAGGCTCCGTGCCTCAGGAAGGTGCTGGTCAGCCACTCGCCTCGCGCGCACGCGTCGACCCACGGGCCGTGCGCGGAGAACGGCGCCCTGGCCTCCTCCGCCGCGTCCAGCGCCCCGACGGCGATCACTTTGGTCGACGCCGCCGGCCAGAAGGGGCGGTCGGAGGCCGTGTTGCCCGCGCAGGCCACCACGACCGTGCCGGGCAGCTCCGCCAGCGCCGCCTCCACCAGCGGGGAGGGACGGTCGTCGAAGGTGTGCCCGCCGAAGGAGAGGTTGAGCACCTGGGGCATCTCGCCCCTGATCCGGGCCAGGACTCGCAGCAGCCCCGCCTCGTCCCCGACTCCGTGGCCGTCCAGCACCCGGAGCGGACGCACCCGTGCCCCGGGAGCCGACCGCAGGACCAGCCCGGCGATGAAGGTGCCGTGCCCGGCCTGGCCGTCCAGCTCGCCGTCGCCGTCCGAATCGGGCACCTCGGCCACCTCGCGCCGCTGTTCGAGGAACCAGGGATGTTCCTGCCACCAGGGGTGCGCGGCCAGGCCGGTGTCGGCCAGGGCCACCGTCACGCCGCTCTCGCCGGGCTCGGGCGCTGTATGGGGGGCCGCGAGGGGGGCCGCGGGAAAGGGGCGGGACGCCGGACCGCCGTAGTAGAGCGGCTGGCCGATCAGGACGTGGTTGGGGGAGGCGAGGTGGCCCTGGTCGCGGAGGGTCGTCACCAGCTCGCAGACGTCGACACCCGGCGAGAGCCGTATGCGGAAGATCCCGTCGGCCTCGGACACGGCGGTGGTCCACCGGGCGACGGCCTCCACGCCGGCGGCGTCGGTCAGCAGCTGGTTCCTTCTGATCAGAGCCGGCGCTCCGGGTACGGGCTCAACCCGCTTGATTTCCGCGTCCATCTGTCCTCCGGGATCGATCACCAGCTCGCTGGGTCTTGTTCCTTCCCGAGGATGTACCGGTCAAGTGCCGTTCTTGCAACATCTCGGTATGACCCCCCTCTGGTGCGACGTCGCAACCGACGGTAGTCTCTCCTTCAGTCACTTGTGATCATCCGGGGACGAGGCCGTTGGGGAAGGCGCACCTCGTACGAAACGGGAGGTCCGGTGTCTGCTCGTGGCGTGCTTTACGTCCACTCAGCTCAGCCTGCGCTGTGCCCTCATATCGAATGGGCGGTCGCAGGTGTCCTTGGCGTGCCCGTAGACCTGACCTGGACTCCACAACCCGCCGCGCCGGGACACGTGCGCGCACAGGCGGAGTGGGAAGCTCGTGAAGGGACCGCGGCTGCCATCACCTCATCGTTGATGGGCTGGCAGCGGATCCGCTTCGAGATCACCGAAGACGCCTCCCCGGGTGCCGACGGGTCCCGGCACGCCTACACCCCGAGTCTTGGCGCCTTCACGGCGGTGATCGGGGCCACGGGTGACATCCTGGTGCCCGAGGACCGATTGCGCTCCGTCATGTTGATGGCGCGGCAGGGCCGTGTGGTGCTGGAGGACGAGCTGGATCGCCTGCTGGGCAAACAGTGGGATGCCGAGCTCGAGTCGTTCCGCTACGCGGGAGAGGGCGCTCCGGTCCGCTGGCTGCACGCCGCCGTCTGAGCCGCTGGGTCCCGCGCCGGGCGAGCGGTGCCGGCCGGGGTTCGCCGGGCGGAGCCGCTCGCCGCCCTGGAACGTTCCAGGGCGCGTCCGGAGCCTGGAGCCGGTTCCAGCGCGTCCGAACCCCGAAACCAGGCGAGCCCCCGCCGGTGTGGACCGGTGGGGGCTCGCGAGGCGATGATCAGATCAGAGCGGGATGTTGCCGTGGGCGCCGCGCGCCGGGGTCGCCGTCGCCAGGATCCTGGCGATCGCGCCGCGGGTCTCCTCGGGCTTGATGACCTCGTCCACCACGCCGAGCTCGATGGCCCGGTCGAGCCCGCCGGCGAGGATCTCGTGCTCCTCGGCGAGCTTGGTCTCCAGGGCCGCTCGATCCTCGTCGGAGGCCGCCGCGAGCTCGCGGCGCTTGAGGATGCGGACCGCCGCGACCGCGCCCATGACCGCGATCTGGGTGGTCGGCCAGCCGAAGACCTTGGTCGCGCCCAGTGAGCGGGAGTTCATGGCGACGTAGGCGCCGCCGTACGCCTTCCGGGTCACCAGGGTGATCCGCGGCACGGAGGCCTCGGCGAAGGCGTGCAGGAGCTTGGCACCGCGGCGTACCACGCCGTCGTGCTCCTGGCCGACGCCAGGCAGGTAGCCGGGGACGTCCACCAGGACGACCAGCGGCACGCCGAGCGCATCGCACATGCGGACGAACCGCGCGGCCTTCTCGGCGGAGAGGGAGTCGAGGCAGCCGCCCAGGCGCATCGGGTTGTTGGCGACCACGCCCACGGTCCGGCCCCCGAGACGGCCCAGCGTGGTCACGATGTTGGGCGCCCACTTGGCGTGCAGCTCCACGCCCGGCTCGTCGAGCAGGCCGTTGACGAGCGGCTTCACGTCGTAGGCGCGGCGCACGTTCTCCGGCAGCAGGCCGGAGAAGTCGACCTCTTCGACCTCGGTGCGGACCCGGCCCTGGTGACCGAGGAGAACCGCCAGGCGCCGTGCCTGGACGTAGGCGTCGGTCTCGGTCTTGGTGACGACGTGAACGACGCCACTGCGCTTGCTGTGCGGCTCGGGGCCGCCGAGGGCGGCCATGTCGATCTGCTCGCCGGTGACGCTGCGGACCACGTCCGGGCCGGTGACGAAGATGCGGCCCTCGTCCGCCAGGATCACGATGTCGGTCAGGGCCGGGCCGTACGCGGCACCGCCGGCCGCGGGGCCGACCACCACGGACAGCTGCGGGATCACACCGGAGGCGCGGGTCATGGCGGCGAAGACGCGGCCGACCGCGTGCAGCGACTCGACGCCCTCCGCGAGCCGGGCGCCGCCGGAGTGCCACACGCCGATGATCGGAACCCGCTCGCGGACCGCGATGTCGTAGGCGTGCACGATGTGCTCGCAGCCTTCGCTGCCCATCGCGCCGCCCTGGAAGCGGGGGTCGCTGAGAAACGCCACGACCGGCACGCCTTCGACGCGGCCCATCGCGGAGAGGATGCCACTGCGGTCCGCAGGAGAGATCAGCCTGACCGAACCCTCGTCCAGCAGGGCCGCGAGGCGCACCTGGGGATCACGAGGATCCGCGACCTCCTGGTCGGAGGCGTCGCTCACCACCCTGTTCTCGAGCACAGTCATCACGAGCTCCTGTCAGATGCTGGTGAAGGCCACGGCGACGTCGTGCCCGCCGAACCCGAAGGAGTTGTTGATCGCGGCGATCTGTCCGTCGGGCAGCTTGCGCGGCGCACCGCGCACGATGTCCACCTCGATGCCGTCGTCGAGATCGTCCAGGTTGATCGTTCCGGGGGCGATACGCTCGTGCAGCGCGAGGATGGTGAACACCGACTCGATGCCGCCGGCGCCACCGAGCAGGTGACCGGTCATCGACTTGGTGCCGCTGACCAGCGGGTGGTCGCCGATGACCTCCTTGATCGCCCTGGTCTCCACCACGTCACCCGCGGGGGTGGAGGTGGCGTGCGCGTTCACGTGCTTGATGTCCTGGCCGGTGAGGCCGGCGTTCTCCAGGACACGGCGCATGGCCAGCATGACCCCGGCGCCGGTCGGCTCCGGCTGGGCGATGTGGTGGGCGTCGGCCGAGTAGCCGACGCCGGCGGCGACGCCGTAGATCTTGGCGCCGCGTGCCAGGGCGTGCTCCTCGGACTCCAGCACGACGATGCCCGCGCCCTCGCCGAGGACGAACCCGTCACGGTTCTTGTCCCACGGCCGCGAGGCGCGCTGCGGCTCGTCGTTACGGGTGGACATGGCGCGCATGGCGGCGAAGGAGCCGATGTTCAGCGGGTGGATGGCGGCCTCGGTGCCGCCGGCCACGACCACGTCGGCCCGGCCGGAACGGATCATCTCGATGGCGTAGCCGATCGACTCGGCGCCGGTGGCGCAGGCGCTCACGGTGGCGTGCACGCCGGCCCGGGCGCCGATCTCGATGCCGATCCAGCCCGCTGCCCCGTTCGGCATCAGCATGGGCACGGTGTACGGAGAGAGCCGCTTCCAGCCCTTCTCCTTGAAGGTGTCGTAGGCGTCGAGGATGGTGGTGATGCCACCGATTCCGCTGCCCACGACCACGCCGAGGCGCTCGGAGTCGACCTTGTCGATCGCGGCGTGCGCCCAGGCCTCGCGCGCCGCGATCAGCGCGAACTGCTCGGTGCGGTCAAGCCGCCGCGACTCCGGCCGGGGCAGAACCTCGGTCGGGTCCACGGCGGCGCGAGCGGCGAATTTCACTGGGACGGAGTCGACCCAGTCTTCGGTGAGGTTGCGGACCCCAGACTGACCGGCGAGGAGCGCCGACCAGGATGAGGCGACGTCTCCACCGAGAGGCGTTGTCGCGCCGAGCCCGGTGACGACGACACGTACCTGGTCTGTACTCACGTTCTACGCTCCTTGTGAATCGCGGGTCAATGCTGGGAGGTGCGCGGACTTCTCAGCCCTGGATGAAGCCGATGACGTCCTTGACGGTCTTGAGGTCCTTGAGCTTGTCGTCCGGGATCTCGACGCCGAACTCGTCCTGGGCGGCGACGGCGATCTCGACCATGGACAGCGAGTCGATGTCCAGGTCGTCCACGAAGCTCTTCTCCGGGGTGACCTCGTCCGCCGGGATACCGGTGATCTCGTTGATGATCTTGCCGACGCCAGCGAGGATCTCCTGCTCGGTCAGGGCCATGTCTCGTGTTCTCCTTGGATTCGATCTTTAATGGTCTTGCGCGGATTTTTCTGGTTTTGCACGGCGGAGCCGTACAAGCTTTAGGGGATTTCGATGACCTGGCCCGCATAGGTCAGGCCGGCACCGAAGCCCAGCAGCAGGGCGAGCCCGCCCGACCGGACCTCGCCGCGCTCGATCATCCGGGACAGTGCCAGGGGGATCGAGGCGGCGGAGGTGTTGCCCGCCAGGACGATGTCCTTGGCGATCACCGCGTTGTCGGCGCCGATCTTACGGGCAATTGCCTCGATGATGCGCAGGTTGGCCTGATGGGGTACGAAAGCCGCGAGATCGGCGGGGTCTACGCCTGCACGCTCGCAGATCTCCCTGGCGATCGGGTGAAGCGCGGTCGTGGCCCAGCGGAACACGGTCTGACCTTCCTGCTGCAGGAAGGAGTCGCGGTCCTTGATCATGATCGCGGTGGACTTGTCACCGGCGCTGCCCCACACCACCGGGCCGATGCCGGGGGTGTCGGACGGGCCGACGACCGCGGCGCCCGCGCCGTCGGCGAAGATCACCGCGGTGGCCCGGTCGGTCCAGTCGATCCACTGGGAGAGCTTCTCCGTGCCCACGACCAGCACGTTGGTGGCCGAGCCCGCGCGGATCGCGTCGTTGGCGACCGCGAGCGCGTAGCAGAAGCCGGAGCAGGCGGTGTTCACGTCGAACGCGCCGGGGGCGTCGATGCCCAGCCGCGTGGCCACCCGGCCCGCCGCGTTGGGAATCTGCGTCTCCAGCGTGCAGGTGGCGACGATCACCAGGTCGATGTCGGAGGCCGAGAGACCGCTCGAGGCGAGGGCCTTGCCGCCCGCCTGCACCGCGAGATCGATCTCGGACTCGCCCTCCAGGGCGATCCGGCGCTCCTTGATGCCGACCCGGCTCTGGATCCACTCGTCGTTGGTCTCGATGGTCGCCGACAGCTCGTCGTTGGTGACCACGTTGGAGGGCTGGTAGTGGCCGAAGGAAAGGATCTTCGCGCCGGGTGAGCCCTGTGTGGTCTTCATTTGAGAGCCTCTCGTGCGGCGTCCAGATCATCGGGTGTCTTGAGGGCGACGGTCGTCACCCCGCGCAGCGCACGCTTCGCCAGGCCGGTGAGCGTGCCACCGGGGGCTAACTCGATCATGGTGGTGACACCGCGGTCGGCCATGGTGGACATGCAGGCGTCCCAGCGAACCGGATTGGCGACCTGGTTGACCAGGCGCGTGAGAAACTCGCCGCCGCTCTCGACCACCGCGCCGTCCGCGTTGGACAGGAGCGTTACGGCGGGATCGCCGGGCGTGATGTCCGCGGCGGCCTCGCGCAGGTGGTCCACCGCGGGGGCCATGTGCACCGTGTGGAAGGCGCCGGCGACCGACAGCGGGATCAGCCGGGCCCGCGCGGGCGGCTCGGCCTTGAAGGCCTCCAGCTGCTCCAGCGTGCCACCGGCCACGATCTGCCCGGCGCCGTTGACGTTGGCGGCGGTGAGACCGTGCCTGTCGATGGCGGCGAGAACGTCTTCCTCGGCGCCGCCGAGAATGGCGAACATGCCGGTCTCGGTGATCGCGGCGGCCTTGGCCATGGCCTGGCCGCGCTCCCGGACGAGGACCAGGGCCTGCTCGGGTGTGAGCACCCCTGCCAGGGCGGCGGCGGTGAACTCGCCGACGCTGTGTCCGGCGACGATGTCGGGGGAGGCTCCGAGGACCTCGGCGACCGCCAGCCCGGCGGCGACCAGCAGGGGCTGCGCGACGGAGGTGTCACGGATCTCGTCCGCGCCGGCGGTGGTCCCGTAGGCGACCAGATCGAGGCCGACCAGATCGGACCAGGCGGACAGACGGTCCGCCAGACCCGGTAGTTCGAGCCATGGATTCAGGAAACCTGGAGTCTGGGCGCCTTGGCCCGGAGCGACGATGACGAGCACGAAATCTAGCCTGCCCTGTAGAAGTTCAATACACGGGTGAGAATCCGGACGAACTTTGTCCCCACTATTTTGTGGAGACCCTACAACAGGAGTTTCACGCAGGTTAAGTAAGGACGGTCAGGTTGCAGTCGTCTCGGATAGGCGGCCGAGAATGAGCCCCACCTGCAGAGTGAAGGCCGAGCGACCCTCGGTCGGCTGGTATCCGGTCAACTCGGTGATCTTACGCAGACGGTAGCGCACCGTGTTCGGATGTACGAAGAGTAACCGGGCCGTGGCCTCCAGGGACGTTCCCTGCTCCAAATAGGTCGCCAGCGTGTCGAGAAGCGGCGTGCCGATCAGCGGCAGGTAGACGTTCTCGATCAGCTGGGCCCTGGCGGCGGCGTCGCCGTCGATGGCCCGCTCGGCCAGCAGATCCTCGGCGTGGACCGGCCTGGGCGCGTCCGGCCACCCCGAGGCGGCCCGCAGGCCGGCGATCGCCGCCCGCGCCGAGCTCGCCGCCGCGTGCAGGTCGTTCACCTCCGGCCCGATGACGATCGGACCCGGACCGAAGCGCGGCACCACGTGCTTGGCCGCCGCGGCGACGTTGTCCGCCCCGCCCACGATCACGATCAGCCGGTCGCCCTGCACCCCCGCCAGCATGTCCAGCCCGGACCTGCGGCCCCGCTCGCGCAGCGCGTCGATCACTTCCTGCGGATCGTCGTCGGGCGTCTGGCCGGCCAGGACCACGACGGGGGAGGAGGTCCAGCCGAGGGCGGCTGCCCAGGAGTGCAGGCCGTCGTCCACTTCGCCCCTGACCAGCGCGTCCACGATCAGCGCCTCCAGCCGCGCGTCCCAGGCGCCGCGCGCCTCGGCCTCCCGCGCGTAGACCTGGGCGGCGGCGAACGCCACGTCGCGGGTGTAGCGGAGCATCGCCTGCTGGAGCTGGTCCTCCCCGCCCGGCGCGGCCAGATCCCCGGTCTGCGCCTCGACCACCTCGACCACGACCCGGACGATGTCGACGGTCTGCTGCAGCGAGATCGACCGCTTCAGCTCCCGGGGCGCGGTGCCGAAGAACTCGATGCTGGGAGTCGGACGGCCCTCCCCGGCGTGCTGGAACCACTCCACGAACGCGGCGATCCCCGCCTGGGCCACCAGCCCGACCCAGGACCTGTCCTCGGCGGACAGGGCACGGAACCACATCAGCCGATCGTCCATCCTGGACATGGCGGCCGTGCCCAGCGTGCCCATGGCACGCTCCAGCCTGCGCGTGGTGTCTTCCCGTGTCCGGTCCTGATCGAGGTCACCCCCGTCGGCCACGACGTCGCTGTGTGTTACGTGTGTTTCCGCTCGCTCGCTCCGCTCCCTCACGTCACTAAGAGTGCCAGGTCGCGTGAGATGCGCCAGCCGCGGTATCGGACAGCGTGCGGGCCTTCGTTCTGTACGGTGTCCTGCACGGTCCCACACGGCGAAGCCCGGCGGGACGTCGACGCCCCGAGAGGCCGACGCCCCGGGAGAAGGCCGTCCCCGGTCAGATGACGGCGGCGGCGGTGATCAGTCCGATGACCATGTGGGTGACCGCGAGAAGGCGGGTGCCGGGCTGGAGGTTGGGCTCCTTGACCAGCTCGCGGACCGAGATCCCCGCGACCTTGTCGAACGCGACCATCGCCACGGTCTGCACGGCGATGCCGACCAGGCCGAAGACCAGGGTCGCGAGCAGACCCTCGTGGAGGGCTCCGCCCGAGGACCAGATGGAGACCGAGACGATCAGCCCGACGGCGGCCAGGCCGGAGCCGGTGAGCAGGGTGGCGTTGGGGTTGCGGTCCACCTTGATCAGCTGGCTGAGCTTGCCCGGGATGGCCAGGTCGAGCACGTAGAAGCCGATGATCAGCAGGATGACGCCGAGCGCGGCGTAGGCGGCGATGGCGAGCGCGCCGCGGCCGAGGATCTCGGCGAGCGAGGTGGTGTCGACACCGGGCATGGGGACCGGGATCGGCAGGGGGGTGGGGCTCATGTGACTCTCTCTCGGGGCTCAGAGTTCGATGCGGTGCGGGACGAAGGACGACGTGTCGTCGGTGACGAAACCCGAGGTCTCGCGGATACCGACCCCGGCGGCCTCGTCGTGGATGACCCAGGCACCGAGCACGGGCCGCCAGCCGTCGAAGACGGGCAGTGCCTGGAACTCCTGGTAGACGTAGCCCTCGGCGCCGTAGCCGCCGGAGGTCTCGAGGCGGTCGCCGGGGGTGACGATCCGCATGTTCGCGCCCTCGCGGCCGAGGAGCGGTTTCACGATGTAGGAGGACATGTCCCGGGGGCCGTCGAGGTAGGCGGGCAGCAGGTTCGGGTGCCCCGGATACAGCTCCCAGAGCACCGCGAGCAGTGCCTTGTTGGACAGCAGCATCTTCCAGAGCGGCTCGATCCAGGTCATCGAGACCTGCTGGCGCACCGCCTGGATCCCGAACGGGTCGGCGATCGCCCATTCCCACGGATACAGCTTGCAGAGCGAGCGGATCACCCGGCGCTCCATGTCCACGAACCGCAGGTTGAGGTCGTCCCAGCCGATGTCCTCCATGGCCACCGCGACCGTCCTCAGCCCGGCCTGGTCGGCGGTCTCCTGGAGATAGGCGAGGGTCATCGCCTCCTCACCGCTCTGGTCCATGTTGGTCCAGGCGAAGTGCGCGGGACCGGTGGGGAGACCCGCCGAGATCTGCTGCCATCGGCCGATCAGCCGCTCGTGGATGGAGTTCCACTGGTCGTCGTCGGGATAGCGGTCCCGCAGCCAGAACCACTGCACGACGGAGCTCTCCAGCAGGCTGGTCGGGGTGTCGGCGTTGTATTCGAGCATCTTGGCCGGACCGGTCCCGTCGTAGCGCAGGTCGAACCGGCCGAACAGGTGTGGATCGCTCCGTTCCCAGGAGCGGGCGATCTCCGGTGCCACCCATTCGGGAATGGCGAAATCGGCGTAGCGGGCGTGCTCTATGACGTGCTCCACCGCGTGGAGGCACATCCGGTGCAGGTCCTCGACCTGATTCTCCAGGTCGAGGACCTCGTCCATGGAGAAGACGTACTGCACGGCCTCGTCCCAGTAGGGGCGCTTGAGGCCGTCGGGGTGGGCCGAACGGTGGTAGGCCAGGCCGTGGCCCTCGATGATGCTCTCCCAGTCGTCCCGGGGGAGTGAGGTCTCGCGTCTCATCGGTACCGGCTCAGCTCCCGCTGCCGCTGCCGCTGCGCCCGCCGAAGCCGCCTCGCTGGATCACTGTGCCCTTGCGGGTGACGATCTGGACGTCCGAGGGGCGTATGGTGCTGCCCTGCCTGATGTGGTTCCCCGTTCGAAGGCCGCCGTAGTACCAGCCGTAGGCGCCGTGGGACCCGGAGTAGTGGCCGTCGCAGTAGTCGTCGTCCACGTACGTGTAGGAGCCGTCCGGCTGGGGGTTGCTGAGGTCGACGCAGTCGGCGCCGACCTCCTCGTAGTCGTTCTGGGCCGAACAGTAACCGACGAGGAGGAGCGAGACGACGCCGATCCCGGTGAGCGCGATGACCTTGGACGCCTTCGACTTCGGAGGGGTCGAGGGCGGCTTGCCCGCGGGGTGTTGCCCTGCGGCCAAGGGGTGTTTCTCTTGTGCGGCCATCGAACTCCAATGAGATGCGTCGCCACAGGTTATCGATGCTGTTTTGTCTGTCAACAGCTGTATGCATCCTAACCAGCGACACTGTCGATGCCGAGGCGTAGCGTTGAAAATGTGAACCACACCGATCGCCTCTACGCGCTGGTCGAGGAGCTTCGCGCGATCGCGCCCCGGCACCGGTCGGCACGTGAGCTGGCCGCCGGGTTCGAGGTCAGCGTCCGCACGATCGAGCGTGACATCCACGCGCTCCAGCAGTCCGGGGTCCCCATCCAGGTGGGGCCCGGCGGGCACGGCTACGCCCTCGGCGAGAGCATGTCCCCGTCCCCGCTCACCTTCACCCCGGCCGAGGCCGTGGCGGTCGCCGTGGCGCTCAGCGGCGCGCGGGACACCCCGTTCGCCTTCCAGGCGCGCAGCGCCCTGCGCAAGCTGGCCGTCGCGATGTCGCCACCCGAGAGCGGCCCTGAGAGCGGTTCCGAAGGCGACGAGCCCGAGAGGCCCGCCGCCCGGGGCCACGCGATCATCGAGCCGGAGCCCTATCCCCGGGCGTCACGGGTGATCGAGCAGGCACTGCTCCACCGGCGGGTGCTGCGCCTCGAATACGAGGACCAGAAGGGGCGGACCACCGTCCGGGAGGTCGAGCCGGCGACCTTCGTGGGCGGCCGCGGCGGCCACTGGTACCTCGTGGGCATGTGCCGGCTCAGGCAGGACGTACGGGCCTTCCGGCTCGACCGGATCGGCTGGGCCGAGGAGACCGGGGAGACCGCGCCCGAGCACCCCCCGGGGCGGTTCTCCCATCCGGAGGCCGCCGAGGCGTAGCGCCGCCGAAAGCCGTCCGGTCAGTTCCTGCGCGAGGGTCGGGGCCGGTCTCCGAGCGCGAGCAGCACCTCGCGCAGAAGATCGGCCAGGGCCCGTGCGGTGTCCTCGGGGACATCCGAGAGCAGATCCTTGTGAGCCTCGCCCGTGGCCAGGGCGAGCTCTTCGGTTCGCCGGGCGCCCAGCGCCGTCAGGCATACCCAGGAACTCCGGCCGTCGGCTGGGTCGGGCTCACGCTCGACGAGCCCGGCGCTCGTAAGCCGCTGCAGGATGTTGCTCGTCCCTCCCGTCGTGAGCGAGGAGCGGGAGGCGAGATGGCTGGGCTTGAGACGATAGCCCGGCCCGGCCCGGCGCAGCGTGGCCAGGACGTCGAACTCCGCATAGGTGAGGCCGTACTCGTCGAGCACGGACTGGGTGGTCTCCTCGACGAGGGCCTTCAGCCTTCCCACGCGCTTGATGATCTCCAGCTGCACGGTGGCGGCCTCGGGCAGCTCCGCCCGCCATCCCTCCATCATCTCGTCGACGTGGTCACGCCGCGTCATCTCTCCCGGGGCCATGGGATTGAGGATAGCTCTACCGCCTGATAGCTTTTTAAAAAGCTTTCTACATTGCTTTATGGATGAGGAGATCCCTCGTGCGCATGCTCATAACCAACGGAACCGTGATCGACACCGAGCCGGAGCCGCACGTCCTGCCCGGAGCCGAGGTGCTCATCGAGGACGGAGTGATCGCCGCTGTGGGCCAGGGGCTCGGCGCGGACGGCGCCGAACTCCTCGACGCGACCGGTCAGATCGTGCTGCCCGGCTTCGTGGACACCCACCGGCACGTCTGGCAGAGCGCGCTCCGCTCCATCGCGGCCGACACGACGCTCGGCGACTACCTCGGCCTCGTCCTGGGCCGGCTCGCCCCCGCCTTCCGCGCGGAGGACGTTTACGCGGCGAACCTCTGGGGGGCGCTTGAGGCGCTCAACGCCGGTGTCACCACGCTCTACGACTGGTCACACATCCAGCTCACCCCCGAGCACACCGACGCCGCGATCGACGCCCTGCGCGAGTCGGGGGCCAGGAGCGTCTTCGGCTACGCGCATCCGGCCGCCGAAGAGGCCGCACGCCGGGAGGACGAGGTGCGGCGAGTCGCCTCGCTCGGCCTGTCCGGCCTCGTGACTCCCGCCCTGGCGGCGTGGGGGCCCGTATACGGCTCGGTCGCCGCGGCCGAGGCCGACTGGAGACTGGCCCGCGAGCTGGGGTTCGGGATCAGCCTGCACGCGACCGGGGCCGGGGCGGTGGAGCGGCTGCACGCCGCCGGCCTGCTCGGGCCCGACGTCATGTTCGTGCACGGCAACGGCTTCTCCGAGGAGGCGATGAAACTCATCGCCGACAGCGGCGGGGCCGCCTCGGTCTCGCCCGTCGTGGAGTCGCAGATGGGGCACGGGTATCCGGAGACCGGGAGGTTCCGCAGGTTCGGGATCCCCACGGGGCTCGGCGTCGACACGGTCATCGACGCGCCGGGCGACATGTTCACCGTCATGCGGGCCGCGTTCGCCGCGGAGCGGGTCAGGGGCGGATCGCTGACCGTGGCCGAGGTGCTGCGGATGGCGACCGTCGAGGGGGCCGAGGTCCTCGGGATGGAGGATCGGATCGGATCGCTGCGGCCGGGAAAGCAGGCCGACATCGTCATGCTCCGGGCCGACACCCTCAACCTCGCGCCGGTGCACGACCCGGTCGGTGCCGTGGTGACCGCCGCCGACACCTCCAACGTGGACACCGTGATCGTCGCCGGCCGGATCGTGAAGCGGGCCGGTCGACTGATCCACGCGGACGTACCCAGGGTCCTCGGCCTCGTGTCCCGTTCGGCGGCGCGGATCGCCGAGGCCGCCGGGGCGGCGGCGACCGTACGGTAGGCCGGACGGAGGGCGCGAAGCGATCCCGGCCGCGGGAGCGGCAGGTCTAGCCGAGGGCGCGGTCGAGGTTGAACGCGGCGCTGATCAGCGCGAGGTGGGTGAAGGCCTGCGGGAAGTTGCCGAGCTGCTCGCCGGTCTGCCCGATCTCCTCGGCGTACAGGCCGAGATGGTTGGCGTAGGTGAGCATCTTCTCGAAGGCCAGCCGCGCCTCGTCGAGGCGTCCGGCGCGGGCGAGCGCCTCGACGTACCAGAACGAGCAGATCGAGAACGTGCCCTCCTCTCCCCGCAGCCCATCGGGGCTGGCCGCGGGCTCGTAGCGGTACACCAGGGAGTCGGAGACCAGCTTCTTGCCGAGCGCGTCGAGCGTGGACAGCCATTTCGGGTCGGTGGGGGCGATGAACTTGGTCAGCGGCATCATCAGGATCGAGGCGTCGAGGACGTCGTCGTCGAAGTGCTGGATGAAGGCCTGCAGCCGGTCCGACCAGCCGCGCCGCATGATCTGCCGGTAGATCGCGTCGCGGGACCGCTGCCAGCGCGGTGTGTCGGCGGGCAGTCCGCGGCGGCGGGCCATCCGCATGGCCCGCTCGATCGCCACCCAGCACATCAGCCGTGAGTAGACGAAGTCCTTGCGCCCCCCGCGCGTCTCCCAGATGCCCTCGTCGGGCTGATCCCAGTTGCCGCAGACCCAGTCGACCAGGAGGTGGATCTGCTCCCAGTAGTCACTGGAGATCGGCCGGCACATCTTGTCGTAGAGGTAGACGGAGTCGATGAGGGCCCCGTAGACGTCCAGCTGGAGCTGTGTGGCGGCGGCGTTTCCGATGCGTACCGGGACCGAGCCCTGGTAGCCGTCGAAATGGGACAGCTCGGTCTCCGGCAGTTCGGTGCGTCCGTCGATGCCGTACATGACCTGCAACGGGCCCGACGCGCCGCTGTTGTCGTGGCTGACGTGCTTGGACAGGAAGCCGATGAATGCCTCCGCCTCCTCGCTGAAGCCCAGTCTGAGCAGCGCGTACACGCAGAACGCGGAGTCACGGATCCAGACGTACCTGTAGTCCCAGTTGCGCTCCCCGCCGACCTGCTCGGGCAGGCTGGTCGTCGCGGCGGCCACGATCCCGCCGGTCGGCGCGTAGGTGAGCAGTTTCAGGGTCAGCGCGGAACGGTGCACCATCTCCCGCCAACGGCCGCGGTAGAGCGACGCGGACAGCCAGCGCCGCCAGAACGCGACCGTCGCGGTGAACTCCCTCTCCGCCTCGGCGAGGGGGCACGATCGCAGCGCCGCGCCCTCGCCGTACCGGTCGAGGGCGAACACCGCGGTCTCGCCCTCCTCGAGTTTGAACTCCGACCACACGTCCTGGCCGTCGACCTCGATGGGCATACTGGCGGTCAGCGCCAGGCGGAGCGACGGTGACTCGAAGATCGCCCTGCCCTTCTGCAGGCTCACAGTGTGCGGCTGCCTCCCGTAGTCGAACCGGGGAGCCATTCGCGCCTGGAACGGCAGCGATCCGCGAACGCACATGACCCGCCGGATCAGCCGGTGCCGTCCGCTCTTGTGCGAGCCGTCGACGATCGGCATGAAGTCCTGGATCTCACCGACCCCGTCGGCGGCGTAGAACCGGGTGATCAGCACGTTGGTGTCGGGGAAGTAGAACTGCTTGGTCTTCGCCGGGATGCCGGGTGCCAGCTGGAACGACCCACCCTTCTCGGCGTCCAGGATCGAGGCGAACACGCTGGGCGCGTCGAAGCTCGGGCAGCAGTACCAGCTGATCGTGCCGGTCGTGTCCACGAGCGCCACGGTGCGCAGGTCACCGATCAGTCCGTGGTCGGCGATCGGCGGATACGGGGGGACTCCGGCCGGCTCCGGGTGATAAGCGGATTCCGTTGCTGTCATGTCAGCCTTTCCGCCATCCGCAGACACACACATTACGACCTAAAACTACGCTTTCAGGGTATTTGTATTGGTCTGTCCAATACCAAGGGGCCGGAAGGTTTCGGAATGGAGAGCGTCGCCCGGCGGACCAGGAGACAGGGCGGACCTGGGAGACACAGCGGTAGGTTGGCGCTTCCCGGGGTGAGGCCTGCCTCACCCTTTTACGGGATACCTCGCCCATGGAACCGGACGGTTGTGATCTCTACCGTGGTCGTATGACCGACACCGAGGCGATCACTCCCTGGGACAGGATCCGCCCCCACTGGTCGGCGCGGACCTGGCTTCGCACCGTTCACGTGGTGACGGGCGTTCCGCTCGCCCTGCTGGCCTCGCTGACGATCGTGGGCCTGGCCGTCCTGTCGGTGATATTCGTCTGGACCGTGGTGGTCCCGGTGATCGCGTCGCTGGTGCTCTTCCAGGCCGTGCGGGTGTTCACCTGGTTGCAGCGGTGCCGGTTCTCCGCCTTCCTGGACGTGGACATCCCCGCGGTGCCGCGCCGTTCCGAGGGCGGAAGGAACCCGTTGAAGCTGCTGTTCCACGCGGCGCGGACGAGGAGCACCTGGCGGCAGATCGGCTACCACCTGCTGTCGTCGCTGATCAGCGGGATCGGTTTTGTCGTGGTCGTCGGGGCCTGGTCGGGAAGCCTGGTCGCGGCCGCTCTCGCCGTACGGCGCTGGACCCTGGAGGGCGCCTGGACGAGCGCGACTTTCGCCCTTCTCGTCCTGCTCTCGCTGGTCCTGTTCGTGGCCGGGCCGTGGGTGGTGAGCGGGGTCACCGCGCTGGACGTGATCGCCGCCGAGGCCATGCTCGGCCCCAGCCTCAGCGACGAGCTGGTCCTGCGGGTGGAGACCCTGAGGGAGAGCCGCGCCGAGGTGGTCGACGCCGCCGACACCGAGCGTCGCCGCATCGAGCGGGACCTGCACGACGGCGCCCAGCAGCGGCTGGTATCGCTCGCGATGAACCTGGGCATGGCCCGCGCCACCCTCACCGACATCCCGGAACCCGCCCGGGAGGTGATCGCGCAGGCCCACGAGGAGGCCAAGCAGGCTCTCAAGGAACTGCGCGACCTCGTGCGCGGACTGCATCCGGCCGTGCTCAACGACGAGGGCCTGGACGCGGCGCTGTCGGGCCTCGCCGCGCGGGCTCCGTTCCCGGTACGGCTCCGCGTCGACATGCGCGAACGGGCCTCTCCCACGATCGAGGCGGTGGCCTTCTTCGTCGTGTCCGAGACGCTGACCAACATCGCCAAGCATGCCCGGGCCTCCGGCGCGCAGGTCGCGGTCGACCGCCGGGGCGACCTGCTCCACCTGACCGTCTTCGACGACGGGTGCGGTGGCGCCGACCTCGACGGAGGAACCGGACTGCGCGGCCTGGCCCAGCGGGTCGGGTCCGTGGACGGGGTCCTGCGCATCGACAGCCCCGGTGGCGGCCCGACGACGATCAGAGTGGAGCTGCCATGCGAGTAGTGCTCGCGGAGGACTCCGTCCTGCTCAGAGAGGGGCTCATCCGCCTGCTGGGCTCGGCGGGCATGGAGGTCGTGGCGGCGGTGGCCGACGCGGACGAACTGCTGCGCGCCGTGGACGAACACCGTCCCGACCTCGTCGTCACCGATGTGCGGATGCCCCCCTCGCACACCGACGAAGGACTGCGCGCGGCGCTCGTGCTGCGCCGCCAGCGGCCGGGCCTCGCGATCCTCGTGCTCTCGCAGTACGTCGAGGAGCGCTACGCCACCCAGTTGCTGTCCACGGCGACCGGCGGCCTCGGTTATCTGCTCAAGGACCGGGTGGCCGACGTCACCGAGTTCCTGGACGCGCTGCGCCGGGTGGCGGGGGGCGGTACGGCCCTGGATCCGGAGGTGGTCGCCCAGCTCCTGCTCCGCAGGCACAGCGATCCGCTGGAGCGGCTGACCCCCAGGGAACACGAGGTGCTGGCGCTGATCGCGGAAGGCCGCTCCAACAGCGGGATCGCCGAAATCCTGGTGGTCTCCGAGAGCGCGGTCGGCAAGCACATCAACAACATCTTCATGAAGCTCGAGCTCTCCGGCGTGGACAAGGACCACCGCCGGGTGCTGGCCGTACTGCGCTTCCTGAAGGTCTGAGAGAGGGACATGCCGATGCGAAGCAACGTCCGGACCGGCTGGATCGCCGTGGGCGGGACGCTCACCGCGCTCGCCGTACTCGGCGTCGCCCTGGCCGTGTGGGCCGAGGTCACCCGGCCCAGCACGGCGTACGAGACCGTCACCCGCCCGCCGCACTCGCTCACGTCGTCCAAGGTCGTGGTGGACACGATCGGGCCCGTCGACATCTCGATCGTCGCCGGTGCGACGGGGCGGCTGTCCATGACGCGGGGGCTCCTCTGGACCGGGGACAGGCCCCGGGTCACGGAGGAGTGGGAGGGCGACACCCTGCGGATCGGCGTCACCTGCCCGGGGAACGGCCACGAGGGCGGGACCGTCTGCCGGGCCGACTACACCCTGACCCTGCCCGCCGCCACCGACGTCGAGGCGAGGAGCCCCGAGGGATTGGTGACGGCCACCGGCGTCTCGGGGGACCTGCGGCTCTCCACCACCTACGGTGACGTGGTCGTGGACGACGCGCGGGGGACGTTGTGGGCGCGGACCGAGCAGGGGAGCGTGACCGGGAACAACCTGAGGTCCGCCGAGGCCGACGTCGAGATCGGCGGCGGCAACGCCACCCTGAGATTCGCGGGTCCGCCCGACAGCGTCAGGGCCGTGGTGAGGACGGCCGGGGACGTGGAGGTCACGGTGCCGCCCGGCGACGGCTACCGGGTGGAGGCCGACGCCAGAAGCAAGAACCTCGACATCCAGCTGGACCCCGAGGCCTCGCGAAAGATCACAGCGCTGGTCACCGAGGGCAATCTGCGGATCTTCTCGTCTGACCGGGCGGGGAACTGAGAGCCGTTTCATCCCCTCCCGTCAAGCGTGAGCTCTTCACGCTCCGCCGCTCCAGCGGAGACCGGTGATCTTCACGTCCGCCGCTTCAGCGGAGACCGGCGATCTTCGCCGCCCGAGTGTGTAATGTTCAGGCAAAGAGCCGTACGCGAGGGGTCGGCAGTGCCGGAGATCAAACCGTTGCGGCCCGGGGATCCGCCGCAGCTGGGGGATTACTCGCTCAGGGGCAGGCTGGGTCAGGGCGGACAGGGCGTCGTCTACCTCGGGGAGTCGGCGACCGGCGAACGCGCGGCCATCAAGCTGCTGCACGTGCGCTTCACCGGCGAGGCCCAGGCGCGATCCCGCTTCGCACGGGAGCTCGCGGCGGCGCGGAGGGTGGCGCCCTTCTGCACCGCCCGGGTTCTCAGCGCCGATCTCGAGGGTGAGACCCCGTACATCGCGAGCGAGCTGATCGAGGGACCCTCGCTGCGCCAGGTCGTCGAGCGCGACGGCCCGCTGGCCGGGGAGGCGCTCGAACGGCTCGCCATCGGCACGGCCACCGCGCTGACCGCGATCCACCAGGCGGGCATCGCGCACCGCGACTTCAAGCCGGACAACGTCCTGCTCGCCGCGGACGGTCCCCGGGTCGTCGACTTCGGCATCGCGAAAATCATCGACGAGAGCGGGACGATCACCACCCGCGCCGTCGGCACCCCCGCCTACATGGCGCCCGAGCAGATCGCCGGTGAGCGCGTCGGCCTCCCCGCCGACGTGTTCGCCTGGGGTTCGACCATGGTCTTCACCGCCACCGGGAAGGCGCCCTTCGGCGGGGACACGATCGTGGCGACGCTCAACCGCGTCATCAACCACGAGGCCGATCTGAGCGGCCTCCCCGACGATCTTCGCGAGATCGTCGCCGGCTGCCTGAACAAGGACCAGTCGCTCAGGCCCACCGCGGACGGGCTGCTGAAACGTCTGCTCGGTCATCCGGCGGACGAGGTGGAGGCCTCCGAGGAGGTGCTCGCGGAGGGCGCCCAGGCGGCGACCATGGACCTGACACAGGCCGAGGAGCCCGTTCGGACCACCCGGCGCCGGTCCGTGGTCGCCGGTGGGCTCGCGGTCCTCGGCGCGGCCGCCGCCTTCCTGTTCTTTCAGTTCGGTTTCACACCGGACGGGGACATCACGCCCATCCCGGCCGCCACCAGCCCGACTCCGGCTCCGACTCGGACGCTCTCCACCGGCTCCGCCCTGCTCGACCGGATCAGGGCGACGGGCAGGCTCCGGGTGGGCTACCGCGACGGACTGCCCGGAGTCTCACTGGGCCATCCGCCCCGGGGATTCGAGATCGAGGTCGCCGAGCACATCGCGAAGGCCCTGAAGGTGCCCGAAGGAGGGGTCAGGTTCGTCCCCGTGGGCTACGCCGCCCGGGAGGAGGCGGTCGAGGAGGGCAAGGTCGATCTCGTGATCGCCAACTTCTCGATCGACGCCGCCGACCCCGGCCGGGTCGCCTTCGCCGGGCCGTACTACGTGGCCCATCGCGACGTCCTCGTCCGCGCCGGCACGAAGATCTCCAAGCTGCGGGACCTGCGCGGCAAGAAGATCTGCGTCACGTCCGGCCTGACCACCGCCGCGATGATCCGTGACAGGGGAGTCGACGTCGTCACCGTCCAGGACGACGACATCTCCAAGTGTGCGAGCCAGGTCGCCGACGGCCGGTCCGACGCCCTGGCAGGGGACGACGTGGTGATCGCGGGCTTCGGGGCCCGCCTGCGCGCGGCCAAGCTCAAGATCGCCGGAATCCGGCTCACCTCGGAGCGGTACGGCGTGGCCCTGCGGCGCGGAGACTCCGTGGCGTGCCGGGCGATCAACGACGTGATCGGGTCGATGTACGCGGACGGGACCATGAAAGAGCTGCTCCAGCGCCACCTGGGCAGGGTTGATTTCCGCTTCGAGACCGAACTGCCCCGCCCGGAAGGCTGTTAGAGCCCCGCCCGGAAGGGGCTGTCAGGCCTCGTCCGGACGGTTATGGGGCCTCGCCCGGCAGATCCCCTCGCGGGGCTGTCATGGCCGTGCGAGGGGCCGGGCGGGGCGTCTGCCGGAAGGTCAGGGCGCGGGGCAGGTGGTCCCCTTCGCGGGGATCTTCCCGTCGAGGAGGTAGTTGTCGACGGTCTTCTTGACGCACGGATCGCCGGACAGGTAGGAGGCGTGTCCCTGTCCCCTGTAGGTCAACAGCACACCGGTGCCGAGCTCCTTGGCCAGCTTGGGCGCCCACTCGTACGGCGTGGCGGGGTCGCCGGTGTTGCCGATCACCAAGATCGGCGCCGAGCCGGCGGCGTTGACCTTCCTGGCCTCGTCACTGCCGGGGACCGGCCACAGGGTGCAGATGCTGCCCAGGCCCGAGCTGCCGAACAGCGGGGAGAGCTTCAGCGACTCGGCCTCGGTCCTGTCCAGCTCCGTTTTGGTCGGCCGCTCCGCGGTGTCCGCGCAGCTGATGGCGGGGAAGCTGCTCATGAGAGTCGTGTAGCCGCCGTCGGGCAGGCGGCCGTTGTAGTTGTCGGCCAGGGCCAGCAGGATCCGCCCGTCGCCCTTCAGCCCCTCGGCCACGGCCCGGTCCAGCAGCGGCCAGGTCAGCGGTGAGTACAGGGCGGCGGAGATGGCGGTGCTGGCCAGTCCCTGGGTGAGGGTACGGTCGCCGACCTTGATCGGCTTGGCCTTCAGGTCATACAGGAGTTTCTCGACGTTCTTGTCGGCGATGGTCGTGTCGGTGCCGATCTCGCACTGCCCGGCTTCCTTGACGCAGTCCTTCAGGAAGGACTCGTAGGCATGCTGGAACCCGGTCGTCTGGGCCAGCGTGCGCTGTTCCAGCGTGGCGCTGGGATCCAGGGTGCCGTCCAGCACCATCCGGTTCACGTTCTTGGGAAACCTGGTCGCGTAGATCGCGCCGAGCTGCGTGCCGTACGAGATGCCGAAGTAGTTGAGCTTCTGGTCGCCCAGGGCCGCGCGGAGGCGGTCCAGGTCCTGGGCGGCGTTCACGGTGCCGACGTAGGGAAGCAGCTTGCCGGCCGTCCGGCCGCAGGCGTCGACGAAGGCCTTGGTGCCCGCGTCGATCTCGGCCCGCTCGGCCTCGTCGGTGGGCAGGGTGTTCAGCGAGGTGTACTTGTTCATGTCCTCGTCGGTGCCGCACCTGACGCCGGAGCTGCGTTCCACCCCGCGCGGGTCGAAGCTGACCAGGTCGTAGCGGGCGCCCAGGGAGCCGAAGACCTTGGCCGCCTGCGCCAGGGTGTCGACGCCGGAGGCGCCGGGGCCGCCGAAGTTGAAGATCAGGGAGCCGATTCGCGGGCCGGGGCCGGTGGCCCTGGTACGGATGACGGCGATGTCCAGGGACAGGTCGTCGGGTTTGGCGTAGTCGAGCGGGACCGTGAGCTTCCCGCACTGCAACGAGGGGTCGGGCTTGGCGATCTGCCCGTCGGGACGCCTGATGTCGGTGCAGGTGGTCCAGGCGATCGCGCCCGCGGACCCGGCGGTGCTCGGATCGGTGTCCGGTCCCCCCACGAGGGCGGCGCTGTTCCGGCCGATGGTGCCGCTGCAGGCGGCCAGCGCGGTAGAGAGGACCGCGGCTACGGCGGCCGCCCTTAGCGTTCTTCGCATTACATGCTCCCCAGAAGTCATTCGCCCGGGGGAGTGGTTCGCCCCCCGAAGGCCATTCGCTCGGGGGGAGCGTTTCAACCCTAACCGGGCGAGCTCTCCATAGAAAGGAGAACCCGCCCGGCAGTGATCACAGTCCCATGGACTGGACGTCGTTGCTCTCGGCGCCACCGGCCTCGGTCACGCCGTTCTTCAGGTGATATTTGGCGATCGCGTCGCTCAGCACCCCGGTGTTGAGCTCGCCCCGCCTCACCAGCTGGGTGAGCACGGCCAGCGTAATAGAGGCCGCGTCCACGTGGAAATGGCGGCGCAGCGCCGACCGGGTGTCCGACAGGCCGAAGCCGTCGGTGCCGAGCGAGGTCCAGTCACCCGGAATCCACTGGGAGATCTGGTCCTGCACCGCACGCATGTAGTCGCTGACGCCCATGAACGGCCCCTGAGCCGCCGACAGGGCCTGCGTCACGTACGGCACCCGCTGCTCGGAGTCGGGGTTGAGCAGGTTGTGCTCCTCGACGGCGAGCGCCTCGCGGCGCAGCTCCGACCAGGAGGTGGCCGACCAGACCTCGGCCGCCACGCCCCACTCCTCGGCCAGCATCCGCTGGGCCTCCACGGCCCACGGCCCGGCGACGCCGGATACCAGGATGTTGGCCTTCGGACCGGAGATGGCCGGAGCCGGGGCGAACCGGTAAAGGCCCTTGAGCAGGCCCTGGACGTCCAGGCCCTCGGGCTCGGCCGGCTGGAGGTAGGGCTCGTTGTAGATGGTCAGGTAGTAGAAGATGTTCTCCGGCTTCTCGCCGTACATCCTCCGCAGACCGTCCTGGACGATGTAGGCCAGCTCGTAGCCCCACGACGGGTCGTAGGACACCGCCGCCGGGTTCGTCGAGGCGATCAGCGGGGTGTGACCGTCCTCGTGCTGCAGGCCCTCGCCGTTCAGCGTGGTGCGGCCGGCGGTGGCGCCGAGCAGGAAGCCCCGGCCCATCTGGTCGCCGAGCTGCCACATCTGGTCGGCGGTGCGCTGCCAGCCGAACATCGAGTAGAAGATGTAGACCGGGATCATGTGCTCGCCGTGCGTGGCGTACGCCGAGCCCGCGGCGATCGTCGAGGCCATCGAGCCGGACTCGCTGATGCCCTCGTGCAGAATCTGACCCTCGGTCGACTCCTTGTAGGACAGCAGCAGATCCCGGTCCACGGCCTGGTAGGTCTGGCCGTGCGGCGAGTAGATCTTGGCGGTCGGGAAGATCGCGTCAAGACCGAAGGTGCGGGCCTCGTCCGGGATGATCGGCACGAACCGGTGGCCGATCTCCTTGTCGCGCATGAGGTCCTTGAGCAGGCGGACGACGGCCATGGTGGTGGCGACGTTCTGCTTGCCCGAGCCCTTCTTGAGCTGCGCGTAGGCCGCGTCGCCCGGGAGCTTGATCGGCTTGGCGCGAAGGATGCGCTTGGGCAGGAAACCGCCCAGGGCCGCGCGGCGCTCCTTCATGTATTCGATCTCGGGGTCGTTCTCGCCCGGGTGGAAGTAGGGCGGGAGGTCGGCCTCGAGGGCGGAGTCGGGGATCGGCAGGTAGAGCCGGTCGCGGAACTCCTTCAGGTCGGCCTTCGACATCTTCTTCATCTGGTGCGTCGCGTTGCGCGCTTCGAAGTCCTTGCCGAGCGTCCAGCCCTTGATGGTCTGGGCGAGGATGACCGTCGGCTGGCCGACGTGCTCACTGGCCGCCTTGTAGGCCGCGTACACCTTGCGGTAGTCGTGACCGCCGCGCGGCAGCTTGCGGATGTCCTCGTCCGACAGGTGCTCGACCATCTTGCGCAGGCGCGGGTCGCCGCCGAAGAAGTCCTCGCGGATGTATTCGCCGGACTCGACGGAGTATGTCTGGAACTGACCGTCGGGGACCGTGTTCATCTTGTTGACGAGCACGCCGTCGACGTCGGCCGCCAGCAGCGGGTCCCAGTCGCGACCCCAGACGACCTTGATGACGTTCCAGCCGGCGCCCCGGAAGTAGGACTCCAGCTCCTGCATGATCTTGCCGTTGCCGCGCACCGGGCCGTCGAGACGCTGCAGGTTGCAGTTGATGACGAAGGTGAGGTTGTCGAGTTCCTCGCGGGCGGCCAGGCCGATCGCGCCGAGCGACTCGGGCTCGTCCATCTCGCCGTCGCCGAGGTAGCACCAGACGTGGCTGCGGCTGGTGTCCTTGATCTTCCGGTTCAGCAGGTAACGGTTGAACCGGGCCTGGTAGATGGCTCCGATCGGACCGAGACCCATGGAGACCGTGGGGAACTCCCAGAAGTCGGGCATCAGGCGCGGGTGCGGGTAGGAGGGCAGGCCCCTGAAGCCGTGCGACAGCTCCTGCCGGAAGGCGTCGAGCTGGGCCTCGTTGAGGCGGCCCTCCAGGAACGCGCGGGCGTAGATGCCCGGGGCCGCGTGACCCTGGAAGAAGACCTGGTCTCCGGACTCGCCGTGGTCCTTGCCGCGGAAGAAGTGGTTGAAGCCCACTTCGTAGAGTGACGCGGCCGAGGCGTAGGTGGCGATGTGCCCGCCGACGTTGGTGCGGGCGTTGGCCCGGGTCACCATGACGGCCGCGTTCCAACGCGTGTAGGCGCGGATGCGGCGTTCGACGTATTCGTCGCCGGGGAACCAGGGTTCGCGTTCCGGGGGGATGGTGTTGATGTAGTCGGTGCTCCGCAGGCCGGGCACGCCGACCTGGTTCTCGCGAGCCCGTTCCAACAGCCGAAGCATCAGGTAACGGGCGCGCGTTCGACCCTCCGTCTTGATGACGTTGTCGAGCGACTCGAGCCACTCCTGGGTCTCGCTGGGGTCGACATCAGGCAGTTGGCTGGGTAGGCCGTCGCTGATGACCGAGAAACGCTGGCGTCCGGAAGCCACTGGGTCTCGCCTTCCGAGGATGGACTTTTGTCTGGTGTAGGTCGTCTTCCATCCTGGTGGCTTACCCCGGAAAGTGCATCTCTACTGACCGGTAACCAGGGTTCCCTGCAGGCAGAGGCACGAAAGTGGCCTAGACCACCGATGGTAGGACGAATTGCCACCAAAGGTTACATGTAGCTCGCTCTTTTTTTACCCTCTCCCGGCTCCGGGAATCCGGCCCCCGCCTTCTCTCTAGATCCTTTCTAGATCCGGGACACCCTCCGCGGGAGATCCTGGACGTTCCCCGCAGGACAGACAGTGTCATCCGCAGGTGTGTGACGCGCTCCGACGCTCCGATCGCGGCCCTCGAAACGTGCAACGTGCGCCCCTCGGACACACCATCTGCTGTTCTCCGTGACACGGGGTATCGGGCGCGCTCGTCGTCGCAGCTCAGGATGGATCGTAGGATCAGTATGTGAGATCTCAGACGATCGAGGTGGTAACGGGTTCCCGTGAGCGGGTGCACGACATCACCTCCGAGTGCGAGAGCTTCGTCCGGTCATGTGGGGGCGACGGTCTGCTGCATGTTTTCGTGCCCCACGCGACCGCGGGGATCGCGCTGGTCGAGCTGGGCTCGGGTAGCGACGATGACCTGCTCACGGCCTTGAAGGACCTTCTTCCGGCCGATGACAGATGGAAGCACGCGCACGGATCCAGAGGGCATGGACGGTCGCACGTCATGCCGGCCTTCATTCCTCCGTACGCCACCGTCCCGGTTCTGTCGGGGCGGCTCGCGCTGGGAACCTGGCAATCCATCGCCGTAGTGGATCTCAACATCGACAATCGGGAACGCCAGGTCCGTTTGTCATTTTTGTCGGACTAATTCATACGTAGCACACTCGTTGCCGTGGCGACCGTTGACGACTGAGGGTCACAGCGTGTGGACTGTGCCGAAGCACTTTGAGCACCGTGTGATTGCGGGGCCATTCAAGCAGGAGGGACAAACGTGAGCGCGACCGCGGGTCAGGCGCAAGGCGAACGCGGCCTGGCCGAACGGCTCGGCCTCAAGCCGGGTCAGGTGGTGCAGGAGGTCGGATGGGATGAAGACGCCGACCAGGAACTGCGCGACTCCATCGAGGAGCTGACCGGTAACGAGCTGGTCGATGAAGACTTCGAGGACGTCGTCGACGTCGTGCTGCTGTGGTGGCGCGATGACGACGGTGATCTGTTCGACGCCCTGAGCGAAGTGCTTCCCAACTTGAGTGACGGCGGCCAGATCTGGCTGCTCACTCCCAAGGTTGGCAGGGACGGGCACGTGGAGCCCAGTGATATCGGGGACAACGCCAAGACCGCAGGCCTCTCGGATACCAAAAGCATCAGTGCCGCCCCTGATTGGTCGGGGACGCGGCTGGCCACGCCCAAGACGCGCCGTTGAGGGTCCGTCCTGCCGTGCGGCTCACGCGAGCCGTACGGCGGGACGATGGGTGCTCGTTATCCGTTGAAAGGACTCAGGGGCATGGCGGTCGAGGTGGGGGGGCAGGCTCCGGACTTTGAGCTGAAGGACCAGTACGGCACTCCGGTCAAGCTTTCGGACCACCGGGGCAAAAAAGTCGTGCTGATCTTCTACCCCCTGGCGTTCAGCGGCGTGTGCAGCGGTGAGCTCAACGCCATCCGCGACGAGTTCGTCGCGACCATGCCCGAAGACGTCCAGGTGCTCACCGTTTCGGTCGACTCCATGTTCAGCCACCGCGCGTGGGCGGACCGGGAAGGTTACAACTTTCCCCTGCTCTCCGATTTCTGGCCGCACGGGGAGGTCGCGCGGGCGTACGGTGTCTTCGATGAGAAGAAGGGTTTCGCGACCCGGGGCACCTTCATCATCGATGGCGAGGGCGTGGTCCGCTGGAGCGTGGTGAACCCGACCCCGCAGGCGCGCGACATCGCCGAGTACCGCAAGGTGCTCGCCGAACTTTCCTAAGCGGTGATCCGGCAGACGCCCGCGTGGCGTCCGTCGGTCTCGACCTCTCGGAGGCGATCATGCCCTGCTTCTCCTGCGGGGCCAGGCAGACCGACCCGGTCCGTGGTGCGAGCCCGTGGAAACGCGGGGTGCGCCAGGAAACGCAGGTGCTCATCTGCCCGGACTGCCAGCGCGCACACGACCTCAACCTCGACGCGTGCTCCTCATGCGGCTCCGTCGCGCTCATCTGCCGGCTCGGCGAGGTGGAATGCAAGTCCTGCGGCTCGGTACGGCTCGCGCGGAGCGGCGACCAGCTCGCGGTGTCCCACGCGCCCGGCCTCGCTGACGAGGTGGAGGCGGCACTGAACCGGGTCCTCGGCCGGGTTCACTGAGCGTGTCCGTGCGCCGGTGAGCCTGCCGGCGCTGGTGAATCCACGTCGAGCGCGCTGATGAGCCAGGGATGTTCGTAGATTCGCGTCGAAGGCACCGATGAGCCCGGTGACGCTCGTTGATTTACTTCACGTGCGTTGATTCACTTCACGTGCACCGATGAACCGGTGATGCTCGTTGACTCATTTCGAGGGCGCCTATGAGCCCGTTGAGGATCGTTGATCCACCTCATGCGTACCGATGGGCCTGGTGACGCTCATCAACCCGCTCCACGTGCGCCTATGGGCATAGTGGAGCGAGGCGGTCATTTTGACGTGCGCTAAGGTCGTCAGGCTCGGTTCCGCCCCTTCGACCCGCTGGATGCGTGCATGAGCTCCTTCGTTGTGGCCCTTGACGTCGGTGGCACGTCCATGAAGGGCGGCCTCGTCGGTCGTTCGGGCGAGATCATCCTTACCGACCGCCGCGTGACCCCACGCGACAAGGGCCCCGCCGTCGTCGTCGAAGCCATCCGGTCCTTCATCGACGAGCTCGCCGTCGCCGGCGGCGGTACCCCCGCCGGGGTCGGCCTGGCCGTACCCGGCCTGGTCACCGCGGACGCGGCGCTCTACTCCGCCAACATCGGCTGGAGCAACGTTCCCGCGGCGGACTTCGTCCCGCTGGACGTGCCCGTCATGCTCGGTCACGACGTACGCACCGGCGGTCTCGCCGAGAGCGTGCTCGGCGCGGGCCGCGAACTCTCCGACTTCCTGTTCCTGCCCATCGGCACCGGCATCGCGGGCGCGGTGATCCTGAAGGGCGAGCCGTACGGCGGGACCGCCGGTTGGGGCGGGGAGATCGGGCACATCCCGGTCTTTCCCAACGGGGAGACGTGTGCCTGCGGCCAGATCGGCTGCCTGGAGACCTACGCCTCCGCCTCCGCCGTGGGCCGCCGCTACTCCGCCCGCGTCGCCGCCACGCCGGCCACGTCCGGCACGCCCACCTCGCTCGCCACGCCCGCTTCTGCCGCCTCGCCCGTCCCGCTTGCCGTGCCTGTCACGGCCGAGCAGGTCGCCGCGCTGACAGCGTCCGGTGATCCCGTGGCGATGGAAGTGTGGGACGACGCCGTCGAGGCTCTGTCCCTCGCCCTCGCCACCTACACGCTGCTCCTCGATCCCTCCGCGATCGTCCTCGGCGGCGGCCTGGCCGAAGCCGGACGCCTCCTGTCCGACCCCCTGGCCGAACGCCTCCAGGGCCGCCTCGCCTTCCGCGAGGCACCGCCCCTCCGCCCCGCGGTCCTGGGTGTTCGCGCCGGCATGCTCGGTGCGGCCCTCCTGGGCTGGCGCGCCGCCGGAGTTCCTGACGCGGGCGCCACGTGGCCGCTCGATGTACTGAAATCCCCTTGGGTGGCGTAGGGTGTTGTCCCGTGTGTCCGACGGGATTTCCCGGGCGCTTAGCTCAGCGGTAGAGCGCTCGCCTTACAAGCGAGATGTCACTGGTTCGAACCCAGTAGTGCCCACCAGCCAAAACGCCTCGTCTCCAATCATGGAAACGGGGCGTGAGTGACTAACTCTTAAAGATGTCATCCATGGCCTCCGCGCCCTGCATGAGCACCGGGCGGATCTGCCTCCGGTAGACCATCTCCGTGACCACTGTATTCCGGTGGCCGACGAGGCGAGAGATGTCCTCGATCGGGACGCCGGAGTCCGACAGCAGCGAGACGAAGCTATGCCGCATCTCGCGAGGGGTCCAGTCGGTGCCACGGAGTCCCGCCTTCTCAAGGATCTTCCGTATGTCGCGGCGCACGTTGCCCGCACTCATCACCGTTCCCGTCGAGGTGCCGAAGACAAGGCCCGCTTCCACCTCCTTACCGCTGGACTTCTCCTGCTCTTCCCGGAGCGCCCGCAGTGCCTCTACGCACCGCTGAGGGAGCTTGAGAGAGCGACGGGACTTAACGGTCTTGGTGTCTCCCTTCAGAAGGTTGCTGCTTGGCGGAGACAGATCCACCGCCGCTTGTGACTGAGTGATCAACCGAGTGACAACGACCCCGAACGCCTGCGGACACTGACGGACGACAGCGGACGGTCTCCGCAGGTGGAACCCCTGTAAGGCCAGGTCGAACATGTTGCCATTGCCCGATAAGGAAGAGGTTCCTAGGGAGCGCTCGGCTGGCTTGGGCGGTTCCCCATCCGGCTGCCCTCTCCGGCGGGACGATCAGGCCTGTGGCCATGTCAGTTGGGGCAGCACCAGGCCTACGGGGGAAACTGCCGGGGCATGGCCGGGGCTCCGTCCGCGCCTTGCGGTCCGTGGGTGGTTGCGCAGGGCCATCCCGCCAGCCGACGACCCTGGCAAGCCGAGCAGACCCCCGCCCGGCCCGCCAGCGTCAGAACGTGCGTCAAGGTCCGCTTGACGTGGCGGACCGGGCGGCGGCCCGCTCCCGGAGGGCGGGTCGGCGGCAGACGGGATGGCAGCCAGGTCTGCGGGTTGGGTTCGCATCCCCTCTCGCCTTATCAACGGCACGGATGTTGCGAGCGTCAGTGGCCATCGGTAATGGCCCAGGGCGTGGCCTGTGCTGCTGTCTGTTGCCGTGACTGCCATCTGTCGTTCATGCCTGCGCAGCCGTTTTGATGAGCCTGCTCCCTAGCATCTGCGACGTGCGCCGATGGCCTCCCGCGGCCCTCTCGGGCTCGGACTGCTGCCATCCCTCGGTGCTCGATTAGCCTCCGACGATTGATAGGCCACGGGAATGTCCGAAGAACGAAAGCAGACTCGAATCTCGCGCCGCAACGCGCTCGGCGTGTTCGGGGCGGCAGCCTCTGGTGTCGCGGCCGGGCCGATGCTGCTCGGTGCAGGTGTGGCCGAGGCGTCCCCGGCCTCGTCGGCGGTACGAAGCCTCAGGAACGGCTCGGGCTCCACGCCGGTCCAGGGCCTGCACCTCCAGTTCGGTGGCGACCCGCGCAGCCAGATGGTGGTCTCGTGGATCACCGATGAGAAGGTGAAGAACCCGCGGGTCGTCTACGGCACGCTCAACAGAGGCTTCGGGTCCACGGCGTCCGCGGTCACGAAGTCCTACACCGACGGACAGTCGGGCAAGACCGTCTGGGCGCACCACGCGCTGCTGAGCAAGCTCAAGCCCGACACCGACTACCTCTACGCCGCCCAGCACGACGGCGCGACGCCGGACGCGGGCACGTTCCACACAGCGCCGTCGGGTCGAGCGCCGTTCACGTTCACCAGCTTCGGCGACCAGGGTTCGCCGACGGTGACATGGAAGAACGGTTCGAACCCGGTCGACGCCTCGGGCCGCGACTTCGAGCCCAACGCCACTCCGGCCGCCGGTGACATCGTCACGGGCGTGGAGAAGGTCGGTCCGCTGTTCCACCTGCTCAACGGCGACCTGTGCTACGCGAACAGCGGCCCCGACCGGGTTCGCACATGGAACCACTACCTGACCAACAACAGCCGCTCGGCGCGGTTCCGTCCATGGATGCCGTGCGCCGGCAACCACGAGATCGAGGCCGGCAACGGCGTGCTCGGCTTCGACGCGTTCCAGACCTACTTCGAGCTGCCCTCGACCGAGACCGACCCCGAGCTGGACAACCTCTGGTATGCCTTCACGGTGGGCGCGGTCCGGGTCATCGCCCTGCAGAACGACGAGATCGCGCTGCAGGAGGGTGGCGACATCTACAACCGCGGCTACTCCGGCGGTCGTCAGCTCGCCTGGCTGGAGAAGGAGCTCAAGGCGGCTCGTGCCTCCAAGGACATCGACTGGATCGTTGTCTGCATGCACCAGGTGATGATCAGCTCCGCGACCGCGGCGAACGGCCCCGACCTGGCGCTGCGTGCGGCGTACGGCCCGCTGTTCGACAAGTACGGCGTCGACCTGGTCGTGTGCGGCCACGAGCACGACTACGAGCGCTCGCTGGCCGTCCGTGGTGTCGTGCCGGGCAGCGCCACCCTCACGCCCAACCCGAGCCAGAGCGCCACCGACGTCGTCGAGAGCGAGTTCGGTACCACGCACATGGTCCTCGGCGGCGGCGGCGTCTCCGGCGTCACCAACACCAGCTTCACGATGGACGACTACGACGGCCACGGCCACCACTCGGCGTACGTCCAGATGGAGCACGTCGGCAAGTACAACTCGGTCAAGGAGCAGGAGGCCGCGGTCTGGATCGGTGTCCGCGACGACATGCACCCCTACGGCTTCGCCGAGTTCGCCGTCGACCCGGGCCGCCACCCGGGCGACATGACCCGGATCTATGTCACCTATTACAACGTGATCACCCCGACAGGTGAGCTGAAGGTGTTCGAGCAGTTCACGCTGCAGCGCCGGCGCAGCGACGGCGGCAAGCACCAGCACTGACCCCTTCGCCAGCAGCCTCAATCGTCGGGCCCCCAGGGGCCGGGACCACGTCCCGGCCCCTGCTCGACAGTCGAAGAGATCGCAGCTGGCGCCCTCGTCCGGGGTGGCAGGTTCGGCGAACCGCCGGTGCGGCGTTGAACACCAGTTGGTGGCTAGCGGCGGGCTGCGTGCTGATCGAGTCGCGCAAGAAGCGGGTGACCAACTGGGTGACAATCGGGACGGACACCAGCGGACGAGCGGGGACCGTGGTGGACGGTTCCGGCAGTTCAATCCCTATGAGGTGCCAGGCCAGAGGGCTGCGTTGGTTGCCTTACAAGCGAGATGTCACTGGTTCGAACCCAGTAGTGCCCACCAGCCAAAACAGCCCCATCCAAGCTTTCTGGATGGGGCTTTGTACATCACCATGCCGTTGGTCTTAGCCGTGTATCCGGGGCGGCACCGTGAGCGACCCTGTATGCCGCAGAGAGGGACTGTCCCGGATGAGCCCGGTTCACCTTAGGCGACCTTGACGGGGTGCGGGCCGACACTGATCGTCACTTCGACGTGTCCGCCCAGCGCGGCCGCGTAGGCCCGGAGAGTTTCCAGCTCCATGGCGTCGGGGTCGCCGTTTTCGATCTGGGAGACCCGTGACCGGGAGATGCCGAGAGCGGCGGCGACCTCGGCTTGGGTTCTGCCCAGTGATTTACGCAGCTCTTTCAGGTGATAGCCCGCCACGTATGCATCCAGTTCGGCTTCGGCGGCAGCCCGACGCTCGGGAGCGGCCGGCTCGGGATGGAGCCGGTGGGCCTCAGCCGTGACCTCCTGCCAGCGGCGCGCAGGGCTCATCGCCTGTCCTCCTTCGTCTTCTCGGCCTTCTTCTCCGCGCGGTGCTCCATGTAGCGAGACTCGGCCGGCGGGATCGCCTCGTCATACCAGCGCGACCACTTGCCTGCCTTGTCCCCGGCTACGAGAAAGACCGCTTCTCTGCCGGGGACGAAGATGATTCTGATCTCTGATCGCCCTCGCGAGCCTGGACGGATCTCCTCGAGGTTGTTCAGGTCGTCGTCCTCCAACGTGTCCACCAAGGGGCGACCGAGGGCGGGGCCGACCTCGGCGAGCCGTCAGGGCCGCCACGAGACGGAGTGGATCCACAGGCCATGGATGAAGACAACGGACGTAGTCATTGGTTTCGATCTCGCTCGCTGAGTGGGACGCGGCTCGGGACCGGCCCCGCCGCGCTCAGGTCGAGAACCTGTGAGTGCCCGGTGGGCGAAGAGCGGAGAGATCCTGGACCGCCGCGCCCATGGGCGTCTCGCCGCCCAATTCGGCAAGGAACCGGTCGGCGCGTTGCACGAAGAGATGCGCCCCCTGTCGAAGTGCCACGGTGCGGGCCTGATCGGCAAGGCGTACGGCGGCGTGGTCGTCACCGGCGGCGTGCTCCAACTGCGCGCGGACGAGGACGAGCAGCGCCTCTGCGGAACGTTGGCCGTAGCGCTCGAGGTACTCCTCGGCGCTGTCGAGCGCTGCCGCGGCCTTGTCCAGCGAGCCCGCGGCGATGCGCATCTCACCCAGCAGGGCGTACCAGGTCGAGACGCAGGTACGGGCGGGGCTGGCGAGGTTGGTGCGAATGAGTCGTTCGGCTTCGTCCGCGGCGGCCGCGGGGTCCTGTCCGGTCGTCGCCAGGGCCCAGCACCGGGCCAGGCGCAGGTAGGTGCCGAGGGAGGCGAAGGAGAAGTGCGGGTCGGCGGCGATCCCGCGCTCCGCTGCACGCAGAGCCCAGTCGGGGTCGCCGACCACCGAGGCGGTCCGGGCCTCGAAGGAGGTCGCGGCGGTGACCGCGTACGGGTCATCACCTGCCGCCTTCGCCAGGGTGTCGAGCACTGCGCGCGCCTGGGCCGTCTGTCCGTGGTAGCCCGCGATCTCGGCGAACATCCCAGCGGCCATCAGCTGCACGCCGTCCCGTACGGAATCGCGGTGTTCTTCATCGTGGTCGGAGAGGAGGTCGGGGCTCAGCGCGCTCAGCCGCTGGAAGGACTCACCGATGTTCCCCAGGCACCACTCGTGGATGCCCGCCGCGGCCCTGCCGTAGCACCGGACGACCGGGTCCTCGGAGGTCCTGCCCAACTCCTCGAGCCGACGGGCGAGAGGACTGCTGCGGTCCAGGTCGAGGGCCTGGCCGTGCGCGGTCCAGCGGGAGAACAGAAACCCGGCCGCCTCGCGATCGCGCCCGAGGCGCTGCGCGACCTGCTCTGCTCGCTCCAGCAGGCTGACGGAGGCCGTGCCGTACATCGAGCGCATCCCGACGACCGCGATCAGCTGCGAGAGCGCACTGAGCTCCAGTTCGAGAAGTGACGCCCTGCGCGCCAGCTCTACCGCCGACCCGAGGTGGCGCTCGGCTGCCGCCAACGCCGTCTTCGCCTTGGCTCGAGCGCCGGCGCGGACCAGGGCCGCAACGGTACGAGCCGGGTCTGCCACGGGCCCCGCGGACCACAGATGGTGTGCCACCCGCTCGGCGACGGACTCGTCGCTCAGTCCGACCTCCTCGATGGCGTCCGCGATGGAGCCGTGCAGCGCGATCGCGCGACCCGGCGGGATCGCCTCTGACACGGCTTGGCGCACTAGGTCGTGGGTGAAGCGATAGGAGAACGGGTCGCCGGGCGTCGGGCCGACCAGACCGAGGCTGCGGACGGGTTCCAAGCGATCGAGGCAGGAGCCCACGTCGAGGGACGCCATCCGGGCGAGCAGGGCGAGCTCGACGCTCTGACCGACAAGTGCTGCGATCTCCAGCAGTTCCTGTGCGTCGCCGTCGAGCACGGCGAGGCGGTCGCGTACGACGTCGCGCACTGTCATCGGGACGGTGCCGCGCAGCACCGTCTCCGTGGTGAGCTCGCTGCCGGAGCCCCACAGCCGGCCCAGTTCCTGGACGAAGAACGGGTTGCCGGCCGTACGGGTGTGCACTGAGGCGGCCACGTCAGGGGCGAGCCGGACGCCGGTCTCGAGGTGAATGAGCTCGGCCACCTCAGCGGGGCTCATGGGGCCGACCAGGAGCCGCCGGTGGCCGGTCACGCGACTGGCGGCGGCGAGCATCCGGACCAGCTCCAAGCCGGGCGAAGGGCCCCGGTTGCGAAGCGCGCCGACGACAGCTGTGCCGGCAGGAAGGCGGGAGATGACATGATCCAGGAGCTGTAGCGAGCTCGTGTCGGCCCACTGCAGATCGTCGATCATCATCACGACCGGCCGCTCGCCGGCCGCCTCGGCGATCAGGCCGACGACCTGTTCCAGCAGACGGAACCGGGCGTTGCCGTCCGGGATCGTCGGTGCCCCTGACATCTCCACGCGGGAGCCGACGAGGTGACCGAGATCGCGAGCCAGCCACTGCTCGCACCGTGCCTCTGGCATGACGTCGAGCAGGCTGGACACTGTCTCGACCCACGGCCACATCGTCGGCGTGCCCTCGCCCTCGAGGCAGTGACCCCACACCACGAGGGCGCCACGATCCTCGGCGTGGCCGGCGATCTCCTCCATGAGCCGGCTCTTCCCGGCCCCGGGCTCGCCCTCGAGCAGCACGACTGCCGTGCTGTTCTCCAGGGCCGGCTCGACAGCACGTCGCAGCACCGCGATCTCGTCCGACCGGCCGACCAGTCGGTTGGCGTCGCCCGACGGGGGCGTCGGCGAGGTCGGCGGCAGAGACGGTGCCGGCGCGCCCGAGGGCTCGGTGACCGGGGCCTGGGCGGCTGACGCCTGGGTCGCGGGGGTCTGGGTGAGCACCCGCTGGTGGGCGGCCTTGAGGGCCTCCCCGGGGTCGATTCCGAGATCCTCGGTGAGGCGTCTGCGCACCGCGTTGAACACGGCCAAGGCTTCCGCCTGCTGACCCGCGCCGCCCAGCAGCGTGATGAGACCGGCCTGCACCGGTTCGTGCAGGGGGGCCATCGCGGCGGCCAGGTGCAGGGCCGGCAGCACTCGCGTGGGCTGTCCGAGCATCAGTGCGACGGAGGCCGCCTCGATGCAGGCCTGGAAGTACTCGTCGTTGAGGCCGGCGAAGATCGGTGCGGCTGCAGGTCCGTGCACCCACCCATCGCCGGCCGGTCCACTCCACAGACGGAGTGCGTAGAGGTAGTGATCCAGTGCCGCCGCGTCGTGCCCCTCCGCCCGCGCTGTCCGGGCGGCGCCGGACTGCTGCCGGAACCTCGTGAGGTCGAGAAGGTCCGCTCCGGCTGCGCACAGGTAGCCGTTGCCCCGCTTCAGCAGGTAGGCGCCTGTTCCTCGAGGGGGCAGGTCGGGCTCCAGCAGGCGTCGTAGCGAGCCGACATACTTGTGGATCACGTTCAGGGCGCTGGCGGGCGCGTCCTCACCCCAGATCAGGTCGATCAGCTCGCCGGTGCCGGTCGGTCGGCCTCCGCGAGCGAGGAGCAGCGCCAGCAGGTACGCCTGCTGGCGTGGCCCGGCCTCGAGCTCGCTCTCGCCCCGCCACACCCGCAACGGGCCGAGAACCTGCAGGCGCAGGGGGCCCTCGAGCGGAAGTCCCCTCATCGCGTCGGTGCTTTCGGGAATGACGAGCGTCGCTGTCATGTCTGACCCCTTCGGTGCCCGGCCCCGATCCTACCGTTCGCCGCGCGCCGGTTCGGAGTTGTACTAGTGTGAGTGTACGCACACTCTAAACGCTGGAGTGCCACTCTAGCCAGACTCGAATTTCCAACCAGGGGAGGCGCGGTGACGGACGGGGACGTGTGACTGGCCGCACGGTTGATCGGGTTCACCGACACGTCTTCGCGGTCCTCGGCCAGGTGCCCGACCCCGACGACGCACGCGAGCCGGACGCGATCCGGATCCGCGTCTCGGCCGTCCTGAGGCGCGACGCGTTCGAGTGCGCGACCGGTGCCGCCTGGACTCCCATGAGAGCATTCGGACGCACCTGGGCCGGAGACACCGGTCACTACCGGGATGGGGAGCGAGACATTGTCAGACCAAGCACCAAGTCGTCGTGACGAGTACGCCGAGATGACGCGGCAAGAGGTCATCAAGGCCGCGCGGAAGCTGTACGCCGTGCCCGGCTACGCGCAGACCACGGTCGACAAGATCGCACGCGAGGCGCGTGTCTCCCCTGCCACCGTCTACGCCCAGTGCGGAGGCAAGGAGGGGCTGCTCCGGACCTTGATGGACATCTGGACGACGAGCCCGACGGTGGGACGGATCATCGCCGACTCGGCGGCCGCGCCCACAGGCCGGACCAAGCTGGAGGTCCTGGCTGCGGGCTACGCCGCGCACGCCGAGGAGGCCGGCGACATCATGCGCATCATCGAGCGCGCCGCACCCAGCTCCCCAGCCGCCCAGGCATTCCTCGACGTCGCCGACCAACGTCACATCGAGGCGCTGGAGATGATCGTCGAGGGCATCGCCAGCAACGGCGACCTGGCCGAGGGACTCTCGGTCGAGGACGCAGCGAAGATCATCTTCTTCCACTTCCGCAACCCTCAACTGGTCCTCGCGGTGGAGACGTTCGGGTGGGGCGTCGACCGGGGGACACGGTGGCTGGTGGATCGGGTCGCGGCCGCAATCCTCAAGGACTGACGGGGCGGACGCGTCACTCCGTCGCGATTTCACAATTCGTCCACAGTGCGTCAATACGTTTCGGTGAGCACCCCAAGACAACGGGAACACCGGGCGAAAGCGGCACACAACATGGTCACGATCCATCACCGGTATGCCATGGTCGATGGCTACCAGATCTTCTACCGAGAAGCCGGGCCGAGAGACCGGCCCACCCTGGTGCTTCTTCACGGCTTCCCCGCCAGCTCTCTGATGTTCCGGCACCTCCTCCCACGGCTGGCGGATCGTTGGCACCTCGTGGCACCTGACCATGTCGGTTTCGGGCTCTCCGACGCACCGACGGTTGACGAGTTCACGTACTCCTTCGACTCGCTCACCGATATCACGGGAGCTCTTCTTGCGCAGCTCGGCATCGAGCGGTACTGCCTGTTCGTCCACGACCACGGCGCGCCGATCGGGTGGCGGCTTGCCCTGAGGGCACCGGATGCGGTCACGGCGATCATCACCCAGAACGGCAACGCGTACGCCGAGGGATTGCAGCCGGAGTTCTTCATCACGGTGTGCGACTACTGGAGAGAACAGACCCCCCAGACCGAGGCCGGGGTTCGTCAGGCGCTCACCCTTGAGCTGACCCGCTGGCGGTACCTCGCGGGCGTGACAGACGAGACCTTGGTGGACCCCACCACCTGGACTCACGATCACGACCTACTGTCGCGGCCTGGCAACGACCAGGTGCAGCTCGCGCTGTTCCTGGACTACGCCACCAACCTGACGTTGTACCCCAAGGTGCACCGATACTTCCGTGAGCGGCAGGTTCCGCTGCTCGCCGTCTGGGGGAAGGGCGACCCGATCTTCGGACCCGCCGGGGCGCTCGCCTTCGCCACCGACCTGCCGGACGCCGAGGTCCGCTTGGTGGCCGGCGGCCACTTCCTGCTCGAGAGCGCTCTCGACGAGGTCGTGCCTCTCATCCGGGCATTTCTCGGCAAACACCTCTGACGCGCCCACTCCGGCCGGCGCGGTCCACAGATCGGTCACTAGTCGTCCACCGCACCTCCCTACCTTCGGAAGCGATGGCAGGAGCTCCCGAGGAGCGACCGACATCTCACGGACGTGCCGGACGGCGCGTTCCCACTGCCGCCACCGGCGGTTCACCGAAGGAGAAGTCATGTCCAACACGCCCACCGTGGTCCTGGTCCACGGAGCTTTCGCCGATGCGTCCAGCTTCGCCCGCGTCGTCACCGAACTGCTCGCCGACGGCACCCAGGTGTTGGTTCCCGCCGTACCCAACCGCAGCCTCGCCGGCGACGCGGCGTACGTCGCCTCCGTCGTCCGGCAGATCGAGGGACCCGTCCTCCTTGTCGGTCACTCCTACGGTGGCGCAGTGATCACCGTCGCCGGTCGTGAGGACAACGTGGTGGGGTTGGTGTACCTGGCCGCCTACGTCCTCGACGAGGGCGAGAGCCTCGGGGAACTGCAGAGCCGCTTCCCCGACTCGCCGCTGGCCGGGGCCCTCGTTTACACGCCCTTCCCCGTCGAGGGCTCCGACGAGCCGGGCACCGATGTGTCGGTGGACATCTCCAGGTTCCCGGAGATCTTCGCCGCGGATGTGGACACCGTACTCACGCGCGCCCTGGCCGTTTCACAGCGACCGCTCGCCGGGGCCGCCTTCGGCGAGCCGGCAAGCACGGCCGCTTGGAAGGGCCGGCCCGTGTGGGGGATCGTCGCGTCCTCCGACCGGGCCATCAACCCCGACGTCCAGCGGTTCGGCTACGAGCGCGCCCAGGCCAAGGTCACCGAGGTCGACTCCTCGCATCTGGTGATGCACGCCCACCCGGCGGAGGTCGTCCAGGTGATCCGCGAGGCACTCGCTTCCGTGACCGTGTGACGACGCCGGCACCCGATCGAGCGTGACCCGCCAGGAGGAGCCCAGGGCAGCATCGCAGGCCCGACCCGTCATGCTGATCCACGACAGGTGGCTCCATGACGAGGCGATGGCCCGGTGGGTACGGCTCCTCGGCGAGCACGGGCGGGTCGCGGTCGCACCCGGCCGGCCTGGCGAGCAGCAGAGCGTGAGCGAGACGTGGGAACACGTCAGGTCCTGTCGGCGCCCACCGGTCATCGAACTCGTGGACCTGGTGGACCACTTCGCCGCGGTCGCTCGGTTGTCCTGCCGTCCCCGGTGACGGCGCGGCGGGACCTCACCCCCCGTTGGTGCGCCGGGTCGCCGGACGCGGCCGCTCCCTCGTCGCCGACGACGGTTGGCTGGATGTCCGCATGCCGTCGTCTCCTGACTGAACGACGTCGACCCCCCACTCGGACCCGGATCGAGGGTCGGCGGCGACGCTCCCGATGTCGCCATCGAGACGGACGACCCGTCACCAACACTTCCTTGGATATCGAGATGAGAGGCAGGTAGGTCATGCAGTTTGGGATCTTCTCCGTCGGTGACGTGACGACGGACCCCACCACCGGGCGCACCCCGTCCGAGCACGAGCGCATCAAGGCGCAGGTGGAGATCGCGAAGAAGGCCGAGGAGGTCGGCCTCGACGTCGTCGCGGTCGGCCAGCACCACAACCCGCCGTTCGTCGCGTCCTCCCCGACCACGACGATGGCCTACATCGCCGCGCAGACCGAGCGGATCATCCTCTCGACGTCCACGACGCTGATCACGACGACAGACCCGGTCCGGATCGCCGAGGACTACGGCACCCTCCAGCACCTCACCGACGGCAGGATGGACCTGATGCTGGGCCGCGGCAACACCGGCCCGGTCTACCCGTGGTTCGGAAAGGACATCCGCGAGGGGATCAACCTGGCCGTCGAGAACTACGCATTGCTGCATCGGCTGTGGCGAGAGGACGTCGTGGACTGGCAGGGCCGGTTCCGGACGCCGCTACAGAGCTTCACCGCCACCCCGCGGCCGCTCGACGGCGTGCCGCCGTTCGTGTGGCACGGCTCGATCCGCAGCCCCGAGGTCGCGGAGCAGGCGGCTTACTACGGCGACGGCTTCTTCTCCAACCACATCTTCTGGCCGGCCTCGCACACCCGGCAGATGGTCGAGCTCTACCGACGCCGCTTCGAGCACTACGGCCATGGCACCGCCGACCAGGCGATCGTCGGTCTCGGCGGCCAGTTCTTCATGCGGAGGAACAGCCAGGACGCCGTGGCCGAGTTCCGCCGGTACTTCGACAACGCTCCGGTCTACGGCCACGGGCCCTCACTGGAGGACTTCGCCGCGCAGACTCCGCTGACCGTGGGCTCACCGCAGGAGGTGCTCGAGCGCACGCTGGCCTTCCGGGAGTACGTCGGCGACTACCAGCGCCAGCTGTTCCTCATCGACCATGCCGGTCTGCCGCTGAAGACGGTGCTCGAGCAGCTGGACCTGCTCGGCGAACTGCTGCCGGACCTGCGCGCCGGCTTCGCCGAGGGCCGACCGGCGCACGTGCCCGACGCGCCGACCCACGCCTCCCTCGTGGCGGCCGCGGGCGGCCCGCGCCGGCATGTCGACGCGGACCTCGCCGCAGCGACACCTTTCGAGCAGCTCCTCCGACAGGCCGGCGCTCCCTCAAGCGCACGGACCGACCTGACTGTGTAGACCTGCTACCCAGGACATCAACGGGCTCGCGAACCCGACGGGCCTCACCGCACGGTGGTGGCGGCCGGATTGACGGTGTCGGCATGCCACGAGCCCGCGACCGCGTCGCGACGTCTGGCATCGGTCGCCGGATGCGCGTCGTGCCCGTCCGCCGTGATGGCTCGGACAGCTGCTCTTCCCCTGGCGCCTTCCTCCGCTCCGAGAGCACCAGCGGCACTCGAACCTCGCGACACCCGGGGACCGCGATTGCCCGCGTCCGGCAAGGAGGACAGGAGACCGTCGTCAGGTCATTCCCACTCAACCGGTCATGCACAAGAACGTCAGCCTCTTCGCTCCGGCTTCCTAGACATACCGCTTGATCCCATCAACTCATCAGGAGTCACAATGAAGATTTTCCGGGCACGACGGCTGCACGCGGTCAGCGTTCTCACCCTCATCGGGATGCTGCCCCTGACCGGTGTCTCCGCAACTCAGGTGATCGACAACGCGGGCGGCCGACAGTCAGTGACGAGCACGGCGCCTTCGAGTGAGTCGGAGCCCAAGCCCACGGTGGTGCTCGTCCACGGGGCCTGGGCGGACTCCTCGGGATGGGCGCAGGTCACCAGTGACCTGCAAGCCCAGGGCTACCAGGTCCTCGCGCCGCCGACTCTGCTGCGCGGGCTACGCGAAGACTCGGAGTACCTCGCCGCGTTCCTCCGTGACCGAACCACCGGCCCGGTCGTCCTGGTCGGCCACTCGTACGGAGGAGCCGTCATCACAAACGCCGCCAGGTCGGACAAGGACGTCGAGGCCCTCGTCTACATCAACGCGTTCGTTCCCGACGCGGGTGACAGCATCCTTGGGTTGCTGGACCCGAACCACGAGCTCGACCCGGCTGATCTCTTCGACTTCGTGCAGTACCCGGGCGCTCCGGACGGCGACTACGACCTCTACCTGAAGCAGAGTGTCTTCCCGGGCACCATCGCGAACGGGATCCCGGCACGGGCTGCGGCTGCGATGGCCGCGGCCCAGCGGCCCGTCACCCTCAGCGCGCTCACGGCCGAGTCCGGCGCGCCGGCCTGGAAGTCGCTGCCGAGCTTCTACCTGCTCGGGACCCAGGACCACATCGTCCCCGTCGCCCTGCAGAGCGCGATGGCCAAGAACGCAGGGGCCAAGATCACCAGAGTCAAAGCGGGGCACCTCCCGATGATCACCAACCCGCACACCGTCGAGGCACTGATCGTCAAGGCCGATCGGTCGACGCCGACCAAGTAGGCAACGCGATCTCGAGCCACCGGGCCGTCTGCGCCCTGCGCAGACGGCCCGGTGACGTGCGCGGCCGAACCTGCCGGACCTTGCCCGGCTCGTCTGAGGCTGTTCGAACGGAGACGCCCCCTGAGTGGTCACGGGACGTCTCATCCCAGCAGTCGGCGCGGCCGGCTCGGCGCAACGGTGCACAGGGTCTTCACTCTTCCTCCACTGCACCCACGTAGCTTCGGCGACCTGGCCGCCCAGTCGCGGCTTTTCCTGCATCGCAACAACAAGCAGACCGCGAGCATGACGCTCGCTCCGACGAGGGGGACAGATGAGCCGCAACTACCATTCGATCGCATTCACCGAGCCGGTCCTGGACGCGCAGGACCGGTACGGAAGCCGGAGCGCTGTCCACCGCACGGACCGGCATCTCGCCGGCCCGGGGCCTTCGAGCATCGGGGCGGCAGACGGGACGGGCTCGGCTCCGAACACCGAGGCTGCGGAGACCGATGGACTCGATCAGATCAAGGATTCCTTGGGCCGCAACGAACGAGACTTCATCGCCGGGCGGGACGGCTTCTATCTGGCGACGGTCGCCACCAGCGGTTGGCCGTACGTCCAGTTCCGCGGCGGCCCACCAGGATTCGTGACCGCCCCCGACGAGCACACCCTGGCTTGGGCCGACTTCCGAGGCAATCGTCAGTACATCAGCACCGGCAACGTGGCGCACGACCCGCGCGTATCCATCATCTTCATGGACTACGCCCGCCGGCTGCGCCTCAAGATCTTCGGAGTCGCGACCATCGACGACGTACGCCACCGAGGACCGTCGTCAAGTGCGTCCGCGGTCCCGGGGTACCGGGCGATCGTCGAACGTGAGGTGCGCGTCGAGGTCAAAGCGTTCGACTGGAACTGCCCTCAGCACATCACTCCGCGCTACACGGCCGAGGAAGTGGCGCCCTTGCTGCAACCGCTTCGGCACCGCATTGACGCCCTGGAGGCCGAGAACGACCTTCTTCGCGTCCGGGTCGCATCATTTTTGTCGGACCCCGAGACACGTCTATCCCAGCCACAACAACCGGAGGAGAGCCGGTGAACGACGACAACATCCTGGACCGGATCACCGCACTGGTCGATCGTGAGCACACGTTGCGCGGTCATCGGGCAGACGGCTCCCTGGACGAACGGACCGAACACCACGAGCTGCACGCGGTCGAGGCGGAACTCGATCAGTGCTGGGACCTTCTCCGCCAACGTCGCGCGAAGCGGGACTTCGGCGGAGACCCTGATGAGGCCGTCCCCAGGTCCGCTTCAGTGGTCGAGAGCTACTGGCAGTAGGTCGGGGGCAGGGCTCGAACTGGGCCCTGCCGCCTGCGAGCAGCCCGAAGGCGACGAGCCTGCAACGTCGCGAAGCAGGCTCTCATGAGCCGCACCAACGTCCGCAGCCGCCACGATTCGAACGGCCGGAGACGTCCGTTCGGTGATCAGTGCCGTCCCGGCGAGGGTCGTTCAGCCTCTCACAGGGAGATTCCGGAGTTCCGAGCCGCCTTCCGAGGATCCGACTCGGTTTCCGGCCTTCCCCGCGGCGCGGTCAACAACAGTGGTTGTCGCCGGTAGCCACCGAGAATGTTCCCGAACTTTCGGGGGGCGCACCCTGACCTGCGGGAACGCGTGGTCAGTCGTTCGGCCTCGCCACATATCGGCGTTCAGGCTGCTGCCTGATTGACCGACGGTTGCTACACCTGAGTGACCAACCGGGTGACAACGACCCCGAACGCCTGCGGACACTGACGGACGACAGCGGACTATCCCAGCAGGAAGAGCGTGGTCCCAAGCCACATTGAACCGGTACCGCGATTGCTTCGGGACCAGGAGGCCATGAACTTGCCGAATTGGGCTGTTGGTAATCAAGGGAAACGCCAACCGACTCTCGGGCTCAAGCGCCTTTGGGGAGCTCGGGGCATTCTTCGGCGACGATGCGGGCCAGTTCGGCACGGGATGCGATGTCGAGTTTGCCGAACATCCGGCGAAGGTGGGTGGACACCGTGTGGGGGGAGAGGAACATCCGCTCGGCGGCCTGGCGGTTGGTCATCCCCCGGGCGATCAGGCCGGCCACCGCGCGTTCCGTGTCGGTAAGACTGTCCCACCCGAAAGCCGGCCGCTGGGATTGCGCCCAGTGACGGCGCCGTACACCCAGGGCCCGCAGCCGGGCTCGCACCCGGGCCACGTCCCAGAGCGCACCGATGCGCTCGTAGCCCTCGAGCGCCTGGTCCAGGCTGTCGACGGCCTTCGCCGAGGCATCGGCGCCGGAAGCACCGGCCCACAAGACGCCGAGATCTTCGGCGACCAAGGCGCGTGCCCACGGTTCGGGCTGATCGGCGGCGGCGGCCAACGCGTCGGGATCCTGATGGAAAATGCCGCGGGCATGGGCGAACGTGGTGGCGAAGACGGGGAAGTCCGGGTTGTTCCGGGCCAGGTATTCGGCCGTGTCAACCATGGCCTGCGCATACGGACGGTTCGCCGCGGCCAGCGCCAACCGGGTCATCCAGGCGGCCGTGAGAGGCGTCGTGAGGAGTGTCCAGCGCCGCTCCTCGTTGTCGGTGTAGATGGTGTGGAGTATGTCGATCGCCCGTCCGGGATCACCTTGGGCCTCGGCCACCGCCGCCATCACCCACCTTTCCCACACCGAACCGAACAACATCTCGGGCGCGGCGAGTATGGACTGGAAGCGTTCGATGTGTCCGACCGCGGCGTCGATGTCGCCCCGCCGCAGGGCAAGGACAGCGAGTATGGACAGCCCGACGCGGATGAAGCCGTGTGTGCCCAGCTCCTCGGCGATCGTTTTCCCGGCTTGGGCCTCGGCGGCGGCGTCGTCGAGTCGACCGGCGCCCAGATTCAGAACGGAGCGGAACAGTGCGGGTTGCGCGGCGAGCACGGTCAGCCCAAGGTCTTTGATCTCCTCCTCGGCGGCCTGGATGGCGATGTCGGCCTCATCGAACTGACGCACGGCTCTGTAGTGGAGGCTCAGTATCAGGCGCGTGTACGGGCGCTGGATGGCTTCGACGGTGCCGGTGTCGGTGATGTGCAGGGCTTCGCAAAGATGCGCGAACGAGTCGGCGATTCGCCCGTCGACCATGGCGAACCGGGCGAGCAGCAGGAGAGCTCCGACCACGGCGGCATCGGTGTGCTGCTCGCGATCGGCCAGAACGGCTTCCGCCTGTTGCCGTCCTGTCCGGAAGTCGTTCAGCCAGGTAAGCCCCCAGAACATCGTCCATTCGGCGATGCCGCGAAGGTCCTCGGGAAGGTCTTTCTGGGCGAGCAGGCTCTCGGCCTCGGACACCGCATCCGCCGGTCGGCCGCTCAGCAGCAGGATGTGGGCCAGCGCGCATCGCAGGCGAGGGGCATGGCGGGCCGGGGCCCTGCCCAGTGCGGTGCGGGCGAGATCGGCCGCCTCGGACAGCCGCCCGATGACCGTCAGGGCGTCGACCGCTGTGGTGGCGCGACCGAACCAGTCGGGGTCGGTGGAGTCGCTGAGTTCGAGCGCCCGCAGGGCGAGGTCGGCGGCGGTCTGAGGTGAGGATCGCAGCACTTCCCGCGCGGCTTGGTCCAGTCCGAGGAGTGCGGACGTATCACCGCGGCCGGCGCTGTGAATGAGGTGTGTGGCGGCGGGAACGGCCGACCCGCCCCGTTTGAGCAGCATCTCTGCTGCGTTGTGGTGCAGGGCCCGGCGTATGGGGGTGGGGATGGTTCCGATCACCGCCTGCCACAGCAGGTCGTGCCGGAAGGTGAGCTCGTCCCCGGCGGGTTCGATGATGCCGGCCGTCATCGCCTCCTCCAGCATCGGCAACAGGCCGCTGGTCGATTCGCCGAATATTTCGGTCAGATCTCTCACCGAGAATGAACGGCCCAGGATTCCGGCGCCCTGCAGCATGTGCCTGGTCGGTGCGGACAGCTCCTCCAGGCGTTCCTGGGTGATCGCCTGAGCGTGTGGCAGCCGTGCCGAGACCATCCGCGCGTGGCCATCGGCGATCTGGAAGACGCCCTCGCCGTTGAGCTTCTCCAGGAGATCGACGAGCAGGAAGGGGTTGCCGTCCGCGATGTCGGCCAGGGCCAGCACGTCCGGGTCGGGCGCCGCCCCGAGGACGTCGGTGATGACGTCGGTCACTGCTCGCTCGTCCAGCGCCTCCAACGTGATCCGGCTTGCGCCGTCACGTTTCAGCACGTCGAACAGACAGTTGAGGCGGGGGTCATTGCCGCTGCCGCTGGTGCGAGACAGCATCCAGACGAGCGGGTAGGAGGCGAGTTCTCTGGTCATCGACCTCAGCGCCAGCAGGGTTATCGGGTCGGCCCAGTGAAGGTCGTCCAAGGTGAGGAGCAGCGGTCCTTGAGCCACTCGCTGCTCCAGCGGTCCCTGCAGTCGCTCCACCAGCAGCAACCGCTGATCGGCCGGACCGCAGACGGTCAGGCGATCGTCGGCGGGAAGCGCGCGGCCCGATTGTCCGAGCGCCGATGTCAGCGGGGCCAGCGGTATCAGTCGGGTCAGTTCGTCCGCGGTGCCCTGGGCGACTGCCAGTCCGGCTTTTGCTGACGCGGTGGCGGTTATGCCGAGCAGGCGGCTCTTTCCGACGCCCGATCGGCCCTCAACCAATAAGACCCCACCCCGGCCGACCTTGGTCGCCTGCAGCAGTCCGGCGACAAGCTCCCACTCCCGGGCGCGGCCACGCCAACCGGGCCACGACGATCGGCGGAAATCGGGCTCACCGGCGGCTTCATGTCCACAGCGGGATGAATCCCCCATAAATCCATGAACTACCCAAGTATCAGCCGCGCCAAGCACGAGATAGGCAAGCACGAGATAGGAAGGAGGCCTGCGGTTTCTCCGTCTTCGTGACGTCACCTTCACGAGGAAGGCCGTCACCCGCTTGACAATGCGAGACCTTTACCTGGATTCCTCCTCCTCGCGCTCTCCATCATGTGGCTCTCTCCCGGGAGTCAATATTTGATCTCAAATGTCTGTCAAAACAGGATTAAGCCCAGATCTGCAGGCAGCGGGGATTGCCTTCTGTGACCCACCCATCCCGATGCCAGGAAGTGGAGGATCGCAATCACGGACGGAATGACGTGGCGGAGTCATCGGCGAGGTGGCTACTCTGGCCGCTTGCGTGACTTCAGCTCCAGATCAGGGCTTATGTCGGCCCTGGTCAGGCACGTGCTCGGATCGCCTTGCAAGCGAGATGTCACTGGTTCGAACCCAGTAGTGCCCACCAGCCAAAACAGCCCCATCCAAGCTTTCTGGATGGGGCTTCGTACTATCACCATGCCATTGGTCTTAGCCGTGTATCCGGGGCGGCACGGTGAGCGATCCTGTACGCCGCAGAGGGAACTGTCCCAGATGAGCCCAGCTCACATTAAGCGGCCTTGACGGAGTGTGGGCCGACGCTGATCGTCACCTCGACGTGTCCGCTCAGCGCGGCTGCGTTCTAACACCTCCGCGCATGTAGGTGCGCCGGGCGGATCCAGGGCCTGTTTCAAAAGCAAAGTCGGATAGGTGCTTGCCCTCTCCGGGACGGGCTGTGAGGGCGCCGTCCCGGAGGGGTTTCGGTCAGAGCCTTCGGTAGTAGACGGCGACCGGAAGCTGGATGCATCCGAGCTTCTCGTAGAGAGCTCTGGCGGGTGCGTGGAAGGGGTCGCCCCCGGTGCCGATCTCGACCACCTCGGCTCCGAGGGCACGCATCTCACCGAAGGCGTGCTCGCACAGCGCGGTGCCCGTGTGGTGTCGGCGGTGCTCGGCCGAGGTGGCGAGGTGTGTGACGGTTCCGTTCCTGCGAGCCGGGTCGAGGGTCCAGGCCACGTAGCCGACGATGGCGTCCTCGGTCTCGGCGACCGCGACGTACTTGTGCCGGCTCGGGGCGTGGAGATCGGCGACCTGCTCGCGATAGTCGTCGCGCCAGTTGCCGTGCTGGTTGGCGAAGACGACCTCACCCACCAGGGGGCGGAAGTAGTCCTCGTAGAACGGCCGGAACGTCTCGATGGTCAATTCGGTGAGCCGCGCCAGGTCGTGCTGAACAAACGGGCGGATGAGCATGGAAGTGCGCCTTTCGGGCTGAGAGCTTGATACCTGAACGGAAAAGGGCATCAGTTGGCCCGCTCACGGCCTGGTGTCGGCGGTGAGCCGGCCCTCAGCGACGGGTACGGCAAGCGGCAAAGCACTCCATGGCACGCCACAATAGTGTCCGTCGGATAACGGCGTCGACCGGATCATCTCGGCTGAGGTTGATACGCCTCGCGTTTTCCGGACAGTGCGTCACCCGTGCACGGGATACCCGATCTGGACAAGATCTCTTTCAGGTGGGAATGGTCGGCTTCCGGGTTCGGCGATGATCACGACACTTTGGGTGAGGGGCTGCTTCGCATCGAAGTGGTCTGTGCCGCTCACAGCGGACCATGCTCCAGAACGAAAACCACCAACGAGAGCGATGCGGTGGTTGTGGTTCCAGCCGCACTTGCCGGCTGTGCTACGGACTCCTGCGCGAAGGTCTCTTTCTCCTGCGCGAGGATCTTTTTGGGGGAGGCGCGATAGCGGGCAATTGCCCGATGGAAGCAACCAATTCACCGGTGTTCGGACAGAACCAGGCTGCCTCGTTGCGTTCAACCCTGGCGACCAGGGGGTGCGAATCGGGATGCGACGGGCAGTGCGGCCACACCGCGGACAGGCCCGCGGTCCATAATGCCTCCACCGCCCACTCCTGCACCTGATCTGCGAGCCAGGCTATCTGCTCGGTCGGATCCTGTCCGAGTACTACGGAGACGCCCTGTCCGTTGCCGTCGGGAGTGTAGAACATGACGAACGCCTGCCTTTCCCAACAGCCGGGGTCGTCGGGGGCCTCGCGGATGTCGGGAGGCACGGCGCAGCTCGTGCGCAGGTCGCGGCATACCGGTTCCAGCGCGGCCAGGAGTTCCTCGTGCATGCCACCGAGCGTAGATCGGAAGAGGGGAGCTGAAGCGGGCTTGCGTCGTATGCGCGTCGATGGGTTCGTCGCAGGCTTGAAAGGTGTTCGAGGAGTGATCGTGAGGTCGTTCTATGGCGGAACGGGAGACAGAGGACGATGCAACACGCTCAGGTAGTCGACGGCGCCAGCCCTGCCATGGTGCTCGACACGCCTCGCGGTCGCCGTACTGGGTGATCGTGTCCATGATGGCCGTCTTACTTCCGGTCATGATCTGGACTCGGTCTGGTTCGAGCCGCACGCGGCCTCGCGGTGCCGCGAGCGGGCGCGGCACGCCTTCGAGAGATCGGGCGGCGATCTGCGCTCTCGATGGAAACTTTCATCCTCCCGGCGATGCCGCGATGGCTCTGACCTGTCCTGATGGGAATGCGGCCCAACCAGTGCTGGACCGCGCCGCCAAGCGGACGCAGCATCGTGATGGGCGGCGACACTCCGCCGTCCCGCTCGGGGGAGTCAACGCGACGACCAGCCGCCAGGCCCGTGCATGCTCGCGGGGGACCGCTTTGGTGCCCCGGTGGCCGGTGGCCGGCTGACGTCATCGTCGTCGTGTGTGTCCGACAGCAGCACCTGCCTCTGACCGGCATGTCGCGGTCAGGCCCGCCCAGTCCTGGCCGTCCGACAAGAGAGGCAGACGATGCCCTTGTCCCGCCCCCGTGGGGCCGCGTTGCGCGGCCTTCTGCTCGGATGCTGCGCGGCTGCCGCTGCGGCGGCACTGCTCGGCGCCGGATCGCCGCCCGCCTCGGACGCCGTCTCCGGCACGGCCCGGATCGGTGTGGCCGTCGCCGACACCGCACCGCCCAGCACACCTGGCGGGCTCACGCCCCGGACCATCTATTTGAACGGCGTAGCGGGCCTGTCCTGGACACCGTCGGCCGATGACGTCGCGGTCGCCGGATATGAGGTATACGCCTGGTCGTACAGCAATCCGACGGTCGATTCCTTCAGTCGCGTCCCCGCGCGCATCACATCCTCCTCGGCAACCGAGGTCACCGCCGAGGTGCCCGACCTCACGCCCGACCGCGACTTTCTGTTCTACGTCCGCGCCGTGGACGCCGCCGGCAACAAGAGCGTGCCCAGCCTCCTGGTTCGGAACACGGCCATGACCGAGCCGCCGGTCCCGGGCCCGTCCCCGTGGCCGGCGGCCCCGGCGAGGCCTTACGACCTGCGCGTCTATGCCGGGCCCGCTCCGGGGTATGTGGGGATGCAGTGGGCGATCGCAGGTGGCACGGGCCAAGCCCTCATCGACGTGTTTCGCCGCTCCTCCTCCGAATGGAGCTACGCGGGATACAGCCGGCTTCCGCGCACCATGGCGAGAGTCGGTGACGAGGCCTCCTACACCTTCCAGGTGGTGGGGGTCGGCGAGGCCGGCGACCTGAGCGACCCGTCCAACGCCGCTACCTACCTGCGCTCCTCGCCGACCCCGACGGCGACCCCGACAGTGACGCCGGCGCCCGTGGCCTGCGCGGTCACCTACACGGCGAGGAACTGGCGGACCGGCTTCACCGCGGATGTCACCATAAAGAACACCGGCAAGACCCCGATCGACGGGTGGCGGCTGGAGTTCGGCTTCCCCCTCACCGCTCAGCACCTCACCTCGGGCTGGTCCGCCACCTGGGTCCAGTCGGGCATGACCGTCGTCGCGACCAACCTGGCCTGGAACAAGACCGTCAAGCCCGGCCAGTCCATGGCGATCGGCTTCAACGGCACGCACTCGGGCGACAACCCCTCGCCCCTGACCTTCAAACTGAACGGGAGCCGCTGCATCCCAGAGTGACCGCGCACGACCCGTCCTCGGCGCTCCCGGCGAAGCACGGCTCACCTGGCCGCCTCTGCCGGGAAGCGTCTCAGGGATCGGTCCGTCCTGCGGTACCCGGGGAAGACGGCCCGCCTGAACCCGCTTGTGTTCGCCGAGCGCCGCCAAGGCCGGTTCCGGCGCGGCTCAGGCTGAAATCGCGGCCGGATGAGGTCGGGCCGGACGAGGTTGCGCCAAGGTCGGCGATGGTGGTCCTGCCGGGTCTCATAGCGGACGAGCCCGGTCGATCGTGGTGGCTCGACCGGGCTCGTCGGGTGGAAATGGATCAGGCGAGATCGAACCGGTCGAGTTCCATGACCTTGGTCCAGGCTGCGACGAAGTCGGCCACGAACCTGTCGGAGGCGTCCCGGCTGGCGTAGACCTCCGCGAGGGCTCGGAGCTGGGAGTTGGAGCCGAAGACGAGGTCGACCGCGGTGGCGGTCCACTTCACCTCATCGGTGTTCACGTCGCGGATTTCGTACACGTGCTCCTCGGACTCCGATGCCTTCCACCGGGTGCCCGGGGAGAGCAGGTTGGTGAAGAAGTCATTGGTGAGCACGCCGGGCCGGTCGGTGAGGACGCCATGCCGGGTACCGCCGACGTTGGCTCCGAGAGAGCGCAGGCCGCCGATGAGGACGGTCATCTGGGGCGGGGTCAGGCTGAGCATGTAGGCACGCTCGACGAGCAGCACCTCCGGTGGGGTCTTCACCCCGGAGGACAGGTAGGTGCGGAACCCGTCGGCGCGGGGCTCGAGGACCCGGAAGGACTCGACGTCGGTCTGCTCCGGAGTGGCGTCGGTGCGGCCCGGGCGGAACGGTACCGTCACCGTCACGCCGGCCTCGCGTGCCGCCTTCTCGACGGCGGCCGAGCCGGCCAGCACGATCAGGTCGGCAAGCGAGATCTTCGCGCCGCCGGCCTCGTTGAACTCACGCTGGATGCCCTCGAGGGTGTCCAGGACCGTCGCGAGCTGCTCGGGCTGGTTGACCTCCCAGCTCCGCTGCGGCTCCAGACGGAGCCTGGCGCCGTTGGCGCCGCCACGCTTGTCGGTGGACCGGAAACTCGCGGCGGAGGCCCAGGCGGTGGAGACCAGCTGGGCGGTCGTGAGGCCGGACTCCAGGACCTTGGCCTTCAGGGAGGCGACGTCGTCGTCACCCACCAGTTCGTGCTCGACGGCCGGCACCGGGTCCTGCCACAGCTGGGGTTCGGCGACCCACGGTCCGCGGAAGCGGCTGACCGGACCCATGTCGCGGTGCAGCAGCTTGTACCAGGCCTTGGCGAAGGCCAACGCGAACTCGTCGGGCTTCTCCAGGAAGCGGCGGGAGATCCTCTCGTACGCCGGGTCGACGCGCAGCGACAGGTCGGTCGTGAGCATCGTCGGCTTGTGCTTCCTCGACGGGTCATAGGCGTCGGGGATGATCGCCTCGGCGTCCTTCGCGACCCACTGCTTCGCGCCACCGGGACTCGTGGTGAGCTCCCACTCGTAGCCGAAGAGGATCTCGAAGAAACGGTTGCTCCACTGTGTCGGCACGTCGGTCCACGTCACCTCGAGACCGCTGGTGATCGTGTCTCCGCCCTGGCCGGTGCCGTACGTGCTCAGCCAGCCCAGCCCCTGCGACTCCAGCGGCGCGCCCTCGGGCTCCGGCCCCACGTGGTCGTCCGCGATCCCGGCGCCGTGGGTCTTGCCGAACGTGTGGCCGCCGGCGATGAGAGCGACGGTCTCCTCGTCGTTCATCGCCATCCGTCCGAAGGTCTCGCGGATGAAATACGCCGCCGCGGCCGGGTCCGCGTTGCCGCGGGGACCCTCCGGGTTGACGTAGATGAGACCCATCTCGGTCGAGCCGACGTCCGGTGACATCTCATTTTCGGTGACGTAGCGCGCGTCGCCGAGCCAGGCGTCCTCCGGACCCCAGAAGATCTCCTCTGGCTCCCAGATGTCCTCGCGGCCGAAACCGAAGCCGAAGGTCTTGAACCCCATGGACTCCAGGGCGACGTTGCCGGCGAGTACGAGCAGGTCGGCCCACGAGATCTGCTGGCCGTACTTCTGCTTGACCGGCCACAGCAACCGGCGAGCCTTGTCGAGGTTGGCGTTGTCGGGCCAGCTGTTGAGCGGGGCGAAACGCTGAGAGCCGTCGCCGGCCCCGCCGCGACCGTCGTGAATGCGGTAGGTGCCCGCAGCGTGCCAGCTCATCCGGATCATCAGGCCGCCGTAGTGGCCGAAGTCGGCCGGCCACCAGTCCTGCGAGGTGGTGAGCACCTCGATGATGTCCTGCTTGAGGGCCTCGACGTCGACCTGCTCGAGCTCCTTGGCGTAGCTGAAGTCCTCTGCCAGCGGGTTGCCCTTGGAGGAGTGCGCGCGCAATATCGAGAGGTCGAGCTGGTTGGGCCACCAGTCCCGATTCGTGTGCGGACGACCGCCGGTCTTCGGAGTCGGCGAGTCGATGGCCGGGTTCTCGCTCTCGCTGCCATGCGCGGTCACGGAGTCGTGCGCGATCGGACAGCCGCCTGCTTCGCCTCCGTTCTTCGTGTCGGTGACGATCGCGTCGTGGTTCTCGGTCATGGAAATCCTTCCGGATCAGCTGGCGGTGGAACAGTTGAGGCACACGCCCCAGTAAATGATCTCGGCCTCGTCGATCGTGAAGCCGTGATCGTTGGAAGCGGTCAGGCAGGGTGCCTCACCGATCGCACAGTCGACGTCGGCGACGACACCGCACGATCGGCACACGATGTGGTGGTGATTGTCGCCGGTCCGCCCCTCGAACAGGGCCGGACTGTTCGGCGGTTCTATACGGCGGACGAGCCCCGCAGCGGTGAGCGCGTGGAGGCCTTCGTACACGGCTTGGAGGGAGACCTGGCCGATACGGTCACGTACTCCCGAGGTGAGCGCCTCGACACCGAGGTGGTCACCGTTTCGGACGGTCTCGAGCAGTGCGACACGGGCCGCCGTCACCCGTAGGCCGGCACCTCGCAGCTCCTCGGCGGTGGTCGGGGGCTGGGATGCGGTCATGAATCCATGTATACCGTCACAAACACGAATAATTCAATATATTGACTCATTCATGCCTTAGTAGGTCCCCTTTGATGTCCAGGGGCATATACGTGTACGTGCTCATGATCAGTCCGATCCGGCTGTGCCCCGGCGTCTTCGTCGCGGCCCGAGGCGAGGCACCGGAGGCGAGCGGGGACGAGGCACGGGCATGGCGCAGGTCGTGAAGCCTCGGCGAGTCGAGTCCCGCTCCATGTCGGGGAGTAGTGGCTGGGGCGGAACCTGATCTTCCCGTCCGCCATGTCCCAGGCAGAGCCCAGCAGACCGGCTCCTCCAGCTCAAGCCCGTCTGTGATCGTTGGCATCCAATGATTGAGAAAGGTCATCGGCTCAGGGACACGCGCCGGGTCGTATGTCGCGAGCGACTGAGTGACCAACTGCGCGACGACAACCATGAACGCCTATGAACAGCGGTGGACGGCAGCGGACGACTCCACCAGGGCGAGCCCGTCTCCGAGGCTGGTCGGATTGGCTCCCAGGGTGCTTTGGGAGCAGGGGCGCCAGCTTCTAAGGACTTTGAGAGACCTTCGGTTTCATGCGGGTCGGGGCACGATCTCCGGCCGGTGATGCGGAGTGAAGTCCACTGGAATGTCGAAGTCCGAGTACTCCACGGTGGATGAGATGACCTCAGTGACGGTGGGCGTGGACCGGTAGCCGGTCACGGTGGGTGGATCAGCGCCCAGGATGGATCAAGGCAGACGAGGCCGGCTCGCTGCTCTCCTGGGTGAGCCGAAGGTAAACGGGACGGTTACCTTCGGCTGTCGCCAGAGTCGTTGGAAAAACGCCCCGGTCCCCGCCGGCACACCGCCCGGCGAATGCCGTCGCCTCCCGCATCCTTCAGCACGAGGCCGGCGACGACGGGCTCGTGCATGCCGGGCTCAAAAACCCGGTTTTCGGCGCTCGGAAACCCGGCTCCGGCCGGGGGATGACCGGTAGCGGAAGAGTCGGTGAATTGGGCCGTCTCGAGTTGCCGGGCGTGGAACGAGCACTGCAGGGTTGGGCAACGACCGCGATTCCCCCCACGACGGAAGTGCTTTCCTGTGCGTCTACTGGCCTTCCTCGCCGCCCTTGTCGCCGTGCTCTTCTTCGCCGCTCCGGCGCAGGCACACGTCCGCGCGACCTCGGTCGCGGTCGACCTGCGTAGCCAGGGCGACGGCGTCTCCGCTGTCGTCGACATGGAGTACGACATCCTTGCCCGGCTGCTGAGTCTCGACGGGGCCCTGAGCCCGGACGCGGTCGGCGTGGACGGCGCGGCCGTCGAGGTGCCGACCGAGGTGCGGCGCCGTTCGCTGGACGCGCACGCGAGCGACGTGGCGGCGTACGTCGGCGGGCGCCTGCGGCTGAGCCGTGGTTTGATCGGGTGCGCCGCTGAGGACGACGCCCGCGTCGAACTCGCCGACTCCGGCGCGGTACAGGTCGCGCTCGCCTACGACTGCCCGGCGTCCGGCGCGCTCACCGTCCGCAGCGACATCTTCCGCGCCTCCGACGGCGTCGTCGACAAAACCACCACGATGGTGGCCTACGACATCGATGGCCACCGCGGTTCGACGTTGCTCGACACCGCCCGCACCAGCGTCACGGTGGGGCGCACCGACCTGCTCAGCGAGATCCCGCGGTTCGTCCGGCTCGGGGCGGAGCACCTGCTCTTCGGGATCGACCACGTGCTGTTCCTGCTGGCGCTGCTGCTGGGCGCGAAGCGGCTGCGCGACGTCGTCGAGGTCGCCACGGCCTTCACGGTCGCACACTCGGTGACCCTGGTGCTGGCCGCGATCGGTTTGGTCAGCGTGCCCGGGTGGATCGTCGAGCCGCTCATCGCGCTGTCGATCGCGTTCGTCGCGCTCGACAACCTGCTCTCGCCGAGGACGAGCCACCGGCTGCCCGTGGTCTTCGGCTTCGGGCTGCTGCACGGGCTCGGCTTCGCGGGCACGCTCAGCGTCGACGGGCCGCTGTCGGCCTCGACGCTGGTCGACCTGGTCTCCTTCAACGTCGGCATCGAACTCGTCCAGTTGACGATCATCGCGCTCACCTTCCCGGCGCTGCTGTTCCTGCGCAGGGCCGCGACCACACCGGTCGCCGCTCGCGTTCTTACGCTCGGCACCGTCGCGGCGACCGTCGCCGTCGCCGGTGCCGGTCTGGTCTGGTTCGTGGAACGTTCCCCGCTCCTGACCTGACACCTCCCTCCCTCATCCCGAAGGATCCCGATGTCCGCGTTATTCTGGACACGCGCGCGCCTGCGCGTCGTCCTGTACACCACCACGCTGGGGCTCGCCGCCAGTGTCGTGGCGGGCCCGCTCGCGTCGTACGCGGCGACCGTCATCGACCCGCCGGAGGCCACCGTCAGCGGCGTCGTGTACGTCGACGCCAACGGCGACGGCCAGCGCAACCCCGGCGAGGTCGGCCTGGCCGGCGTACGCGTCTCCGACAGCAAGGTCGCCACCACGACCGCCGCCGACGGCTCCTACTCCCTGATGATCTCCACTGACCGTCGCAAGACGGACATCGTGTGGGCCGGCCAGCCGCGGGGCTACCGGTTCGGCCTGGACCAGTACAAGGAGCCGAGGTTCTGGGCCAACCTGGGCCAGCTCGACGACGACGCCACGCCGACCGCGGACTTCGCGCTCGTCCGTGACGACCTTTCCGACGGCGACACCTTCTCCTGGGCCAACATCGCCGACCCGCACGTCAACGCACAGCTGCCCGACCAGATCCGCGAGATCAACTCCACCGGCACCGACCTGCGCTTCATCGCGGTCAGCGGCGACCTCACCAACGACGCCAGCCAGGGGCAGTTCGACACGTATCGTCGCGGCGCCCAGCAGTCGGCCGTCGGTGTGTGGCCGGCCGTCGGCAACCACGAGTACGCGAGCGGGTCGGCGTACGCGGACAGGATCGACAACTATCGCAAGAACGTCGGTCCGGAGTGGTACTCGTTCAACTACGGCAACCGGCACTTCGTGGTGCTCGAGAACAACGGCTCGGCGCCGTTCGACGAAGAGATCAACTGGCTCAAGGACGACCTCGCCGCGAGCGTTCCGCTCGACGACGACCCGAGCAACGACATCGAGCTCGTCGTCCTCACCCACCAGCCGATGAACGTCCCGTTCGGCTCGCCGTCGGAGTACGACGCCTTCGGTGACGTGCTCGAGAAGTACAAGGCGCAGCTGATCCTGGTCGGCCACGAGCACTCCAACCACGTCGAGAACAACTCGGCGTTCGCCTCGACCGCCAAGCACATCCAGACCGTGTCGAGCTCGTACACGATCGACAACGCGCCCCGCGGTTTCCGCTACATCCACATGGCGGGCCCGGACTTCGACAACCCGTTCCGGATGTACGGCGAGAACGAGCACCTAACCATCGTCAACCCCGCGCCGGGCTCGAAGGTGCCGGCCGCGGGGATGCCGGACGTCCAGATCAACGCCTACGACACCGGCGACGAGGTCGTCTCGGCACGCTTCCAGATCGCCGGCGACAAGAACTGGAGGCCGCTGTACCGCAGCGGTGAGTTCACCTGGCGGGGCAACCTGCCCAACAGCCAGCAGACGCCCGGTGCGCACAGGATCGACGTGCAGGTGGTCGACGCGGCGGGCAAGACCTGGACCAAGTCGGCGGACTTCACCCTCACCGGCGAGCCGGAGCTCAAGCCGGTCGCCGGTGGTGACTGGGACCAGCACCACGGCGACGAGGCCCACTCCGGTGTCGCGCCGGCGCAGGAGGCGGGCCGCCGCCTCGCCTGGAGCTTCCGCACCGAGGGCACCTTCCTCACCGGGTCGCCGGTCATCCACGACGGCGTCGTCTACGCGGGCACCCGCGACGAGAACGGCGACGGCAACAGCCGGATCCACGCCGTCCGGCTCAAGAACGGCAGGGAGCTGTGGAACGTCCAGGTGCCGCAGTCGATCCACGGCAGCCTCGCCTACGGTGACGGCCTGATCTTCGCGCCGACCCTCGGCTCGGAGCTCTACGCCGTCGACGCGGAGACCGGCAAGCTGCGCTGGAAGGCCGTGCCCGAGCAGGCGCCGGCCCCGAACAACCAGCGCGCCTACGGCTACTACTCGCCGGCCGTCTCCGGCCACACGGTGCTCTGGCCGTACCAGACCCGCTTCGGCATCGGCAGCCAGGGCGTCCTCAAGGCGCTCGACACCCGCACCGGGAAGCAGATCTGGGCCTCCCCGATGTCCGGCGCGACCATGAGCGACGGCACGCCCGCCGTCATGGACGGCACCGTGTACGTCGGCAACGAGACCGCCGACCGCGTGCTCGCCTACGACCTGGCCACCGGCATCCGCAAGTGGACCGGAACCGAGTCGCTCGGCAGCTGGCAGGACGGCGTGCCGACCGCGGCCGAGGGCAAGGTCTTCATCGGCGCCAACAACGGAATGGTCGCGCGTGACGCCAAGACCGGCGCGACGCTGTGGACGTACACCAGCCCGCGCTCCTCGCTCGTCTCAAGCGGCTCGACCCCGAGCGCCGCGGCCGTCAAGCAGGGCGTCGTCTACATGGGCTTCCCGAGCGGCGCCGTCGTCGCCCTCGACGCCGAGACCGGCAACGTCATCTGGGAGCGGGCGCTGCCCGGCGACATCTACCACGGTGGCGTCATGTCCAGCCCGGTAGTGGCCGGCGACACGCTCTTCGTCGGCGCCAACAACGGCAGGTTCTACTCCCTGGCCACCGACACCGGCCAGATCCTGTGGAGCCACGAGATCGGCACCTGGGTGGGCGCCGGGCCGGCCGTCAGCGGCAACACCGTCGTGGCGGGCGCCTGGGACGGCAACCTCTACGCCTACGTGCCCGGTGGCGAGTCCGCACCGCGCTGGGCGACCGTGACCGGCACGGTCAGCGACCCGGAGACGGACGCTCCGATCGCCGGCGCGAAGGTCACCGCCATCGCCGACGGTCAGGACACCGTGGTGACCAGCACCGACGACAAGGGTCACTACCGGATCGGCCTGCCGGCCTCGACCTGGACCGTCACGGCGGCCAAGCGCGGCCTGATCGCCGACGGCCGCTCAACCGCCGGCGTCACGGTCGGCACCACCGGCAACGAGACGGCCGACCTGAAGCTGATCAAGGTGGCCCACCCGGTCGCCGGCAAGTCGACGTACGCGCCGGACTACGGCAACGGCAGCACGCGCACGGACGTCGTCACGGGCAAGGAGTACTACTACCTGGCCAACGACAAGATCCGGGCGTCCGTGACGCCGTACACCGCCGGCAACAACCTCGCCGGTGGTCTGGGCCAGGGCGCGCTGTCGGACATCATGCTCAACGACGCCAACGGCGCCGAGACCCTTGACTGGGGTGAGATGCTGCTGCGTCCGAGCCTCACGCCGCCCGACTCGTGGGACCGGCCGAACGACCAGCTCGACCTGCCCGACCTCGCGGTCGATGGCGCAGCCGTGGTCGGCAACGGTCAGTACCGGGCGAACCCGGCCATCAAGGCGCAGGTCCGCTACGAGACCCTGCCCGACGCTCCGGTCGTGAAGATGACGGTCAAGCTGACCAACACCGGCACGACGGGCTACCAGGGCTACTTCAACTACATGATCGACCCCGACAGCTCGGCCGACAACGGCCGGATCCCCGGGTTCAGCGGCGTCAACCCGGGTCTGAAGACCTCGGGCTGGACCGGGAACTACGTCTACGTCGGTGCTGACGCGGCCACCACGAACGGCCAGGCCGCCCACGGTCTCGCGTGGGCACTGGACACGCCGGCCGCGGTCGGCGCGTACGGCTACGTCGAGGGTCTCTACTACGACGCCACGATGGCGCCCGGTGCCACCAAGCAGTTCAGCTTCTACCACCTGACCGACTACGCGACCGCCGGCGGCGACCCCACCGGCAACATCGCGAAGTGGACCGACGAGATCGACCTGCACGACACGGCCGTCCCGGACGCCGCTCGCGCGGCCGGCACGATCACCGCGGGCGGCGCCGCCGTCTCCGGTGCCCGGGTCGCCCTCGAGCAGGCCGGCACGGCGGTCGCGACCGCGAGCACCGACGCCCAGGGCAAGTACCTCGTCAAGGCCCCGGCCGGTCAGTACGACGTCCGGGTGTCCAAGCTGGGCTACCAGACGGCCACCGGAACGGTCACCGTGCCGGCGGCGGGCAGCGGCGTCGCCGACGTCACGCTGAGCCCGGTCACGGTCGAGGCGAGTTACGGCAAGCAGATCGGCTCGGGTCTGGTCGAGGCGGGCTACGGCGACGTCATGCTCGAGAACGACAAGCTCTCGATGGCGATCGCCGACGCCTACAACGACTCGCAGCTCTCCGGTGGCACCCGCGGCAAGCCGGTCGACATCGCCGTCCGCGGCATGGCCGACCAGTTCGACTGGATCAACCTGCCCTACGTCTCGGCGACCCAGCCGACCGGCGGTAGCGCGTGGGACATCCGGTCGGTGGTGGCGACCGACGTCCAGATCGTCCAGGCGACCGGCGACAAGGCCGTCGTCCGGGTATCCGGGCCGGTCAAGGGCTTCACCGGTCTGACGGCGGCGACGACGTACACGCTGAAGCGGGGGGACGACTTCGCCACGGTCTCGACGGAGCTGAGCAACTCCGGCTCGGCTCCACTCAGCGTGTGGACCGGTGACGCGATGGACCACGACGCGGCCGGCCAGGCCAGTGTGATCCCGGGTGCCGGCGTCGTGGTGCCGGGTGAGACGGCGGTCTACGTCCCGACCAAGCCGTACATCGGCATGACCGGGGCCGACCCGCAGGTCTTCGGTCTCGTCTACGGCACGCCGGCCGGCGCCTTCGACGTCTACGCCGCGGGCAACTGGGTGATGAGCCGGTTCAACGTCGACGTGCCGGCGGGTGGCTCCTACACCCTCACCCGCAAGCTCGTCGTCACCCCGGGCACCGACGCGGTGAGCATCCTCGACGGCGTCTCCGCGCCGTAACGCACACCCACCCCACCACACGGGGCCGGTCCGGACTCCAACCGGGCCGGCCCCGTGCGCGTAGGGGTTGCCGTGGTGTCAGGAGACCGTCACCGAGGTGAAGCGGGTCTCGAAACCCTCGCCCCTGGGGGCCGCGCACATGACGCCCGCGAGTGCCGGGACCCCCGCAGGGAAATAGGCGAAGCGGAGCATGGTGACCGGCGCCGCGCCGTTGAGCCCGTATCTCACGGTCACGGCGTCACCCTTGCGCTCCAGCTCCAAGGTCACCGACTCCACCGGCTCGGACACCGTGAGCATCGACCAGTCGGAGAAGTCCCTGGTCACCACGGCGCTCAGGTTGATCTTCCTGTCGACGTACTCGACGCCCGCCTTGATCCAGTTCTTCTCGTCGATCCGGAGCACGGCGCCCGCCTGGTCGTACCGGTCGACGTAGGCGGCCTGGAAGGTCGTGGTCACCCGCAGGTCGCCCGGCAGCGTTCTGCCGAAGATGTGGGCGGTGTCGTATATGTATCCGTAGTGGGTGACTCGCCACAGATCGGTGCGCGCCTCGGCGGTGATCCGGAGATCCTCACCCGCAGCCCACTTCGCGGGCTCGTTGATCCACTGCCATTCACTGAAATCCTGGACCGTCACGCGATCATTTTACCGATCGCCTCTGAGAGATCCACTGCCACTAACTGAGGCGATCTCAGCGACTTTCACGTCGGGTAGCCATGGTTGACGCGGTGGAGGTGCCGGCTCGGGCCGGGGGAGTCGAGAGCCGATACGACGGAGAGGAAGGGGGAGTTCCACGCCGGACGCTGACGACGAGGCGGGACGGGGTTCGCAGCAGGGGAGCGGGAACGCCCCCAGACGGAGGAAGGGTGCGGCAGAGACAACAGAAGAGCAGAGGGCCGGAAACCGAGTTCTCGCTGCTCAGAGCAGATCTGCCCCAGGCGGATCGTGTCGACGCCGATCCGGATCGCCCCACATGATGGACGCATGGGTGAAGAATCGAAAATTCCACTGTTCAACGCGCAGGTAAGAAATCAGCTTTACGAGCGGCGCGTTCTTGTTCTCGACGGCCCTCTCGATGACGACAATGGGACGTTGCTCGCCACGCAATTGATGGCACTCGCCACGCAGGACGCGTCGACCGATATCGCACTGTGGATTCACTCCCCGGGCGGCTCGGTTCCATCGATGCTTGCGATCCGTGACATCATTCGACTCATTCCCTGTGACGTATCGACCCTCGTGCTGGGCATCGCTTACAGCGCCGGGCAATTCTTGCTGTCATCGGGTGCCCGAGGGAAGCGCCGCGCACTGCCGCACGCACGTGTCCTGATGCACCAGGGCTCGGCCGGAATCGGCGGCACCGCAGTGGACATCGAACTGCAGGCCGGCGACCTTCGGCATACTCGCGACACGGTGCTCGGTCTTATCGCCGAGGACACGGGTCAGTCCGTAGAGAGCATATTCGAGGATTCTCTGCATGATCGCTGGTACACGGCGCAAGAGGCGCTGGACTACGGCTTCATAGACGCGATCGTCCAGAGCTTCGACGAAATCGCGCCGCCACACAATCGCCCACGGCCCGGGTTCGGCGTCACCGAAGGAGTCGGCCAGTGACCACATACACGATTCCCAACGTCATCGCCCGGAATTCTCGTGGCGAGCGGATCATGGATGTCTACTCACACCTGCTCACCGAGCGAATCGTCTATCTGGGAACCGCAATTGATGCGGGCGTCGCGAACGCGCTCGTCGCACAGTTTCTTTTTCTGGAGTCGGACAACCCGGACGCCGCAATACAGTTCTATATCAACTGCGAAGGCGGGGACCCGAGCGCAATGCTCGCGATATACGACACCATGCGCTATATCCGCCCGCGGGTTGAGACAACCTGCGTCGGACAGGCCATCGCGGTGGGTGCCGTCCTTCTCGCCGCGGGCGCCGAAGGAAAACGTGCCGCCCTCCCGCACGCACGAGTGATCCTGCACCAACCGGCCGCTCATGGGCGCGGAACGATCCCCGATCTCATCTTGCAAGCCGACGAGGTCGTACGTGTCCGAGCGGACATCGAGCGCATCCTGTCACGGCACACGGGCCAGACCATCGAGACCCTACGCGCCGACACCGATCACGACCGTGTGTTCACCGCGACCGCGGCCTTGGAGTATGGGCTCCTCGATCAGATCATCGAGGAGCATTCATAGGCTCGTGGATGATCCCGGCAGGCCACGCTACGCGGCCAGAGCATACGCCGCCGAGCAGGTAGCGCCTCTCGACGTGCTGTTCTGAGCGGACCGCAGGCTCTCGGCAACGGCAAGGGTCAGATCGACCAGGGTGACATCCAGTGCCCCGGCGACCGCAGCGATCATTTCGCTCGATGGCTCCTTGACGCCTCGTTCCATCTCGGAGAGATACTGCGGCGAGACGCCGGCGCGACGCGCCGTCTCGCTCAGCTTCTCGCCCCGCTCGTGACGAAGACCTCTGAGACGCTCACCGAGCACGTGCCGCCACAGTGGCTCGCGAGCCGGAGACGGCTTGGGATCGGTCCGGTCGATCGCCGGTCGCAGCGGCGGGACAGAGGAGGCCATACCTCACCATAGATAGAGGGCGCGTTCGAGTTCTGCCGGCTTCGCGCAGAGCGGAACGCCCCCGCCTCCTCCGTCCCGGCCCTCGGGGCCGGTGAGGATCGCAACTCGAACCGACCTCGCCGGAGGGCGAGCAGCGCGTCGTCATGCGCGGCGGGATGGGTGCCGAGGCCGAGTTGCTGCAGGTCAGGACCTATGGGACAACTCCGTGGACGGGGCTCCGTAAAACCGTCGGTTCAGCCTGTGCGGCTTCCTCGGACCAAGGGTCTGAGATATCTCGGCCTGAGCGATGTCGGTCGGACGGAGCAACCGGGGGCGTTCGATGCCCGGGTCATCGCAGGCCGATGCGCTGACCCGTGATCACTATCGCCTGGTCGTCTAAAGTCATGCACTCCGATGATCAGGAGGCCGGTATGTCGTGCTTGCTCGATGAGCTGGATGACAGCGTTCACATCAGCTACGGGCAGTTCATGCTGCATGGCGTGCGCCGGTTGCACAGCGTGGAGCCGGCGGACGTGATCGTCGAGATGGAAGACCAGGTCTATGTGTGGCTCTCGGACGGCAGGTGCCGGATCGAGGCCTGGGATGAGGAGCCGCCCGCGCCTGACGGGTCCTGGGAGGCGATGGCGACGGCACGATGCGTGGCGGACACCGGCGTGGTCGGACTGTCCAGCTTGATGTCCGGCGGGTCGGGGCGGAGCATGCTGATCGGACCGCCCTTTTTCGAGTACGGCCTGCGCATCCTCGCCGGCGATCAGGGGCTTCTGCTGAGATTCTGGCCGATCAAAGATGTCTTTGATCCCGCACGGCATGCCCGGCCTGCCGGGCTCGCCCCAACGCTTATCCCCGCCGACGTCGTTGAGGCGCGCTCGCGGTTCGGAGACTGGCCGTCCTCCCGGCCGTTGCCCGCGCCTCCCGCGCCTTCCACGCTTCAGGGCCGGCCCGCCATGGGGAGGGAACTCTCCAACCTGATATGGCCTGGCCGCCTGCCGGCCGATCAGGGCGGCGACTCGCCGGAGGCCGAGGGCGTCGGCTGGGAGGCTGACATGTCGCCGGAGTGGCGGGAAAATCAGCGGAAAGCAGAGGAGGACCAACGCAAAATCGACGAGCTGCTCGGTGATCTGCGTTGGAAAGTGCTCACCTCTGCTCCGTCTGATCTCGCGGAACGGCCCAAGGAAAGTCGCGACCGCTATCTGAACGAGCTGCGCTCCGGACTGCGGATCGCCAAGCGTCTCAATCCGAACGGCATGCGGACCTTCCGGCTTGGCGCCGAGGACATCCAGCTCTCCACCGGTCACTCAGCCGGGTTGACCCGCCGGGCATGGTGCTGGGGTGTCGAGGACAGGCCCTGGGATGACACGCTCCTGGCCTCACGTGAGGTGCTGGCCCGCGACGTGCTCGGCCGCAGACAGCTGATCACCGGAATCGTGACGATACTGCGCAGCGAGAGCGGTGTGGTGGAGGTGCGCGACGCCACGGGGCCCGAGATCGAGCGAGTGGTGGCGGCCGAACGCACATGGGCGAAGACCCGGGACTGAAAACCATGCCGTGCCCGGCTCAACGGAACATCGGAAAAAGACGGCACCGTCACAGGAAAACCTGATGACAGAGCGGCTCCACGAAAGCCGGGGTACATCACAGGCGCAGGAACACGCCAAGCCGGACTCGCGCCTCCGTCGCCGGCCTGCTGCCTCCTCACGGAGGGGTGCGATGGCAGACGGGACGGACAACAGAGGTGGGAGCCGCCTGCTCAGTCCAGGAGCTCCCGGACGAGAGCTCGAGCCAGCCAGTCCTGAAAAGCCTCGTGGGTCCAGCCCCGGGTGCCCACCAAGTGGTGGTAGATGCCGGGGTCGTTGTAGACCGTGATCACGTCTGCGGCGTGGTCGGCATCAAGACGTTTCGACAGGGCATCCGCAGCGATCAAGAGGGCGACGATCTGATCGGCTCCGGCTCTCCGTTGCCGCTGGATGTCCTGCCAGAGGGTGGCGACGTCCGGATCCGCGTCAGACGCCATCCGCACGACGTGGTACAGGGCCGACACGCGTGCCACCGCGCCGGCCAGGATGGCAGCGTAGACGGCGATGATCTCGGTGCCCTCGGAGAGGGACCGCATCGCACGGGATTCGGGTCGTTCCGCAAGGCTCTCAGGGCGATCATCGCCCACAATCGCCTGGTCGTAGGCAGTTTTGAGGAGCCATGGCTTACCACCCGCTGCCGTGAAGACGGTGGAGCGGCTGACTCCCGCGGCCTCGGCGATGGCATCCACCGAGGTCGCGGCATAGCCGCGTGTGGTGAACAGCTCTGCCGCGGCTTCGAGGACCGCGCTGCGCGTGTTCGCGGCTTGTCGAACCCTGATGCCCGAGCGGTACGGCGCCCTGCTCCCTAGCCTCTCCGGCACGTTGCTCCATTCTCCCGGTCATCCTGCGGCGGGAAGCCTCCGTGGAGGGCTACCCGCGGCGGCTCCGGGTCGCCATTGTTCCACCCTCGGCCAGGCTCGGCTCCGCCCGGGTTCAGCCCTGCCGGGCTGCACCGGGTGCGGTGGCAGATTTTCATCAGACTCTGAGTATGATAATTTATGTTTCAACAACTTCTTGATCGTGTCCGGAAAGGCATGTGCATGTACATTCCAACCATCCCTGTCCCCGGAGAGTTCGCCGGGCGACGAGCGCTCGTCACCGGTGGTTCGCGAGGAGTCGGGGCCGCTGTCGCACAGCGCCTGATCAACAGCGGTGCCGCTGTTGTCACCAGCGCCAGAAGCTGGAACGACGAGACTCCCAAGGGCTCCACGTTCATCGGCGCGGACATCCGGACAGCCGAAAGCGCGCGCCGGCTGGTCGACGCCGCGCTTGAAACACTTGGCGGACTGGACATCCTGGTGAACAACGCGGGGGCCGCTCGTGCGCACTTCGGCGGGATTCCCGACGAGGAGTGGGAGGACTCCCTCGCCGTCAACTTCCTGTCCGCGGTGCGCGTGACAAACGCTGCTCTACCGGCGCTGCAGCAGGCCGGCCGAGCCTCCATCATCAACATCTCGTCGGGCGTCGCGGCCAATCCGCCCGCGCCCATGCTCCATTACGGTGCGGCCAAGGCCGCACTGGCCAGTTGGTCGAAGGGCCTGGCCGCCCAGCTTGCCCCGGTCGGCGTCCGGGTCAACACCATCACGCTCGGCATGGTTGAGACGCCCGGCGGGACCGAGCTGCTGCAGTCGGTGATGGAAACAATGGGAGGCAGTGCGCAACACGCGTACTCCGCCATTCCTCTGGGGCGCGGAGGCGACCCCCGGGACGTGGCCGAGGCCGTTGCGTTCCTCGTCTCCGAACGAGCGCAGTGGATCGCCGGAGCCGACCTCCACGCCAACGGAGGAGCCTGATCCCAGGCGTTTCCTTGGGCTTTGCCGACAGCGCTCCCCAGGCCCATGGAGCGCGGCGCCCCGAGGCACAGCCTCGGGGCGCCCGGTCAGGGCTCGCTCCCGCACGTTCACAGGGCACAACGAGGGCGCATGACATCATCGGCCACGAAAAACCGAGAACCACCGAGACGACCATCAACAGGTCATCCCGGTGATCGGGTCAGGCCATGAGGCCGCCGTCGACAGACGAAGAGGTCGCCCGTAGCGTGCGCGGCATTCTGTCCGTCGTGGAGGACGGCTTCCTGCAAGGTCTGCGAGTCGCCGCCCGGCAGGGAGAGATCTCCCCCGCACTCGACCTCCCCGCCGCCGCCGCCATGCTCACCATGCTCCTCGAAGGACTACAGGTGATCGTGAAAGCCGACTCCGACCCACGCCGGCTCGTCTCCGCCGTGGACACGGCCCTGCTCTCTCTCGCGTCGGTACGCGGCTGAGGTTTCCTCCTCGAACGAGCGGGTCGCATCCCAGCGCTCGAGCTCACCTCGGCCACCGTCCACCACCTTCCGACCACGCATCCGGCACCCGACGAGGACGATCGGCCCACCCGAAAAGCGGCGTGGGTTACCGGTCATGGCCTACAGGGCCGACAGTTCCGGCCGGCGCCTCGGTGTCGACCGGCGGTGATCATCCTGCGGTCGTACAGACAGCCGTCTATGTATGACCGTGGGCAGACGCGGAAGTTCCGACCGTGGGCAGACGCGCCGGCAGGGGTGGTTTTGTCACCCTTTCCATGTGATCGAAGTAAGAGAGTTGACAAAGCGATACGGCTCGACGCTCGCATTGGACCGGCTGTCCTTCCAAGCTCACCCCGGGCGGGTGACCGGCTTTCTGGGACCCAACGGCGCGGGGAAATCCACGACCTTGCGCGTCATCGTCGGCCTTCATGACGCGACGTCCGGCGTGGCCCTGGTCAACGGGCGTCGATACGCGGAGATCAGCCGGCCGCTGTACGAGGTGGGCGCGCTGCTCGACGCCGGTGCGGTGCACCCGGGCCGCACCGCGTTCAACCAGCTCGCCTGCCTGGCCCGCAGCCACCGCATCGGCTCCTCCAGGATCATGACGCTGCTGGAGCAGGTGGGGCTGCAGGACGTGGCGCACAAGCGCATCGGGGGTTTCTCGCTCGGTATGCGGCAGCGGCTGGGCATCGCGGCGGCGCTGCTGGGTGATCCCGGCGTCGTTCTCCTGGACGAGCCGGTGAACGGACTGGACGCCGAGGGCATCCGCTGGGCGCGTGACCTGATGCGCACGCTCGCCTCGGAAGGCCGGACGGTGCTGCTGTCCAGCCATTTGATGAGCGAGATGGCCCAGACCGTTGACCACGTGCTCATCATCGGGCGGGGCAGGTTGATCGCCGAGACCTCGATGGAGGACCTCGCCAGGCGCTTCCGCCGCGACATCCTGGTCCGGTCCCCGGGGCACGTGGAGCTGGGCAGGATCCTGCAGGGCGCCGGCGCGTCGGTGTCGTTCGGGCCGCAGAGCAGTCTTGCGGTGACGGGCGCCGACACCGCCACGATCGGTGATCTTGCCGCTGAGCATCGCATCCCGATCCACGAGCTGACGCCGCGCAGCGCCACGCTCGAGGACGTCTACCTCGAAATGACCGACGAGGCCGCCGATTACCGCGCCGGCGGCAGAAGGAGCCAGTGATCTTCATGTCGTTGCAGACCGTACCGCCGGGGCAGGCCTCGCCCGAGATCGCCGTGTCCGGGCTCGCGTCCGTGAAGGACGTCGTCGCGGCGGAATGGCTCAAGCTCCGGACCATGCGCTCCACGTGGGCGGTATGGGCCGGAGCAGCCGTTTCCACCCTGATCGGCCTGGTCATCCTCATGATCCATGTCGGCTCCTACGATCAGGCTTCACCGGCGGAGCAGGCGTCTTTCGAGAGCGCCGATCCAGCCGTCCTCGTCATGCCGGTCGTGGCATGCTTCATCGGGTGTCTCGGTGCTCTGGCCATCACCACCGAGTTCTCGACCGGCTCCCTCGGTCCCAGCCTGGTCGCGGTCCCTCAGCGGCGGATGCTGCTGGCCGCCAAGACCGTGGTGGTCGCCTGCGTCGCATTCGCCAGCGGCGTGCTGTTCGCGGGCCTGTCACAGATCGTCGCCATACTCATCCTGGGCGACCGATCCGCGCCGCTCAACCCCTGGGCTCACTGGTGGGATGCGATCCCTTCCGCGGCCGGTACGGCCATCACCACCCTTGTCACCGGTCTCGTGGCACTGGGGCTCGGGGCGGTCCTGCGGTCGACGACCGCGACGGTGACGGTGATCGTGGCGCTCACCTTGGTGGTGCCGAGTTTCGCGCATTTCTTGCCGGCGTCCCTCCATCTGTGGGTGGCCTCGGTGCTGATTCCCAACCTCGCTCCCCAGGTCGTGGGTGCCGAGTCGGCGTATCTGCTGTCACCTCCCGCGGCTACGGCGGTCCTGGCGTTCTATGTGGTCGTGGCGCTGGGGGCGGGAAGTCTCGGTTTCTCCCGCCGCGACTCGTGATTCACCCGCCACGGAACGGGAGGTACGGGTGCCGGAAACCGGGTCGCCTCCCGTCGGGTGCGATCGTTGCTCAGTGGGGACTCTGTGAATCTGGGCGTCGGCCGGAGGCGGCGTGACGGTGCGCCCGTGAACGGTGACGTCAGGTGCGGAGGAGTTCGTCTCGGATCAGGGCGTCGAGTCGTTGCCAGGCCGGGGATGAGGCGTTGACCGCTCCCTGGATCAGCGCCGGGATCTCAGAGCCGGTGTTCTGCCCGGGAAGATCGCCGGGTCCGTATCGTTCTCGGGTCGCGCGGACGATGCGTTGGGCGAGGTCGTCAACGCGGGGGTCGTGCGGGTCGAGGTCGTGGGCACGGTCGTAGTCGAGGTAGATCTGACGTAGCGCGGGATCGGTGAGGGCCTGGGCCTGGTCGCGGAACAACTCGACGGCGGTATCGGGGTGAGTGGCGAAGATCAGAATCCACAGGTCGGTCTCAAGGGCGATCCATCGCGGGCTGAACCCGAGTTCGGGCAGCTGGTCGAGGTGGTCGCCGACTTCGGGGAGAAGCATCTGGAGGCGACCGGCCGCGAGCCGTCGCAGCCGACGTTGGGTTTCTCGTAAGTCCCGGATCCGGGCGGTGAGGTCGGCGTCCACATGGCGGAGAGCTTTCTGGAAGTCCTCGTCGGAGGCCGCGCGAAGCTCTCGGATGCGGGCCAGGGGGGCTCCGGCCTCGGCCAAGGTGCGGATCTTGATCAGGTCGACGGCGTGTTGGGCGGTGTAACGCCGGTAGCCGGAGGAGTCACGGCCGGGCTCAGACAGCAGCCCCTTGTCGTGGTAGACCCGAATCGTCTTGATCGAAACGCCGGCGTACCGGGCGAGCTGACCAATGGTAATCACCTCTCCATGGTCTCCCACTTGACCTTGCCCCAGGGGCAGGGTTGCAGCATGGAGCCATGGCGAACATGAATCTTGACCGGGACACCCTCCGCGCGTTGGCCGACGAGGGCAATGAGACGGCCCTGAGCCGCCTGGCCGACCTGGCCGATGCCCGTGGTGACCTCGAAGAGCTGAGCGACCTGCTGGACGAGGGCTGCGTGTGGGCCGGGCACCTGCTCACGCGACGCGCGGTCACGGCGGGTGACCTGCGTGAGCTGCAGCGGCTGTGGGACGCCGGGTCCGACGAGGCCGGCCACGAGCTGGAACGACTGCTCGCCGCGCCGATCGACGCGCGTGAGGGCTGACGATTTCGATGCCGCGCGACGTGGCCGTCAAAGGGGCGGGACGGGCGGGTGCCTCCTCGCGGTTTCGCGCAGCCCTGAGGCCCTCACCCGGCGCGCCCGCGTGGTTCCGGCAACGCTCAAGCCCTGCACAGTGCCCCCAGGCGCGCGAGCCGCTGACTCTCCACTCGATGAGCTCGATGAGTGGGTCAGCGGCTCGCCGACGGCCCGATCTCCGCGTGGACCTGCCCGGGATCAGCCCTCAAGGGTTTCTGCGCCGAGGAACTGCAGCTTCAGCGTCTCCGGGGAGAAGGGGAGACCGGTGATCCTGCTCGCCAGGGCGAACGAACGCTCCATCGGGAAGTCGATGTCCGAGTCGTCGACGTCGATGTCGTGTTCGGGGTCCAGCCCGGCCTCGCGCATCTCCTTGACGAAGCGGTCCGGGTCGCTGCCCGACCGCGCGTCCGGGAGCATCGGGTCGAACCAGACGACCGGCTCGCCGTCGACGAGGTAGGCGAAGGTGTCCGAGGCGTACTCGTGGCAGCACACCGACACGACCTCGGTTCCCCGCGAAACCCGGCCGCCGATCTCGGAGTCGCCGGCGATCTGCCATCCCCCCGGTTCGATGACCACGGTCCAGTCATCGATCTTCGCGGCGCCGATGTAACCGGCCGCGTCATCCCTCAGGCTCTCCACCGAGCGCTCTTCCAGCTCGTTGAACGCCACCTCCTCCAGAGTGCCCTCGTCCACGCCGAACCGGCGGAGGACTTCCTCCGGCGAGAGCCCTCGGACGAAGGACACGCAGTAGATCTCACCCAGGGGGTCGCTGTCGGAGAGCCAGCGGAACCCTTCGGGACGCTCTGTCATCGTCGCTCCTTTGATCACGTGAGCAGCATGATCGCAGCCGTCGCCGACAAAAGAGGTTCGGAAATCCGAATCGGTGAGGGAACGCCGGGGGCGATCCCGATCACAGGGATGTCCCCTGAGCGATCAACCGGGTGACAACGGCCGTGGACGAGGCCGGACACCGGCGCGCTCGGCGTCCGCTGTGCGGTCGGGCGTCATCGGGCCGTATCCGCCCGGCGTGCGCGAGCAGCCAGCGCCAGCAGTTCGTCGACCGGCCACTGGTCGTAGGCGTGCTCGCCGTACCTGCACGCGATCACCCGGCCGTCAGGAGCGATCAGGAAGTCGGCGGGAAGTCCGAGCCGCCCACCGTGCACTCGGGAGGCCGGCCCGTGTTCCCGCCCGCGGGCGATCGCCCAGAGGCTGCGGGCGACGGCCCGGACGATTGTTCCCCATACCCGCGGGGTGAGCAGCGCGCGAGGAGCCGACTCCACGCCGAACTCCGCGTATAGCTTCTTGCCCGGATCGGCGATGAGGGCGAACGGCAGGCCGGCGGCGTGCTCGGCCAGTTCCTCTGCGGGGGAGTGGAACACCACCACCTCACGGATGCCCGCCGCCTCGATCTCGGCGTGCCGGGTAACGATGGAGCGCAGGTGCAGATTGCAGACCGGGCAGCCGGCGAAGCGCCGGAACTGCAGGTGGATGAGGTGTTCGTGATCCGGGAGAGGGATGGCGGGGCCGTTGACGGAAGACAGTTCGCGGGCGGAGACGGCGGAGCCGGTCTGGAGGCGCATGGAACTCCCTCTGTAGGTGTACAGCATACGCCTACGATTATAGGTGTATGCCGTACACTTACAACCCTCATGCCGCGCCCACGTTCGCTCACCCAGGATCAGATCTCCGCCGCCGCCCTCGCCGTCATCGACCGCGACGGGCTCGCGGCGCTCTCGATGCGTGTGGTCGCCCAGGAACTCGGCGTGAGCACGATGGCGCTCTACCGTTATGTCAGCGATCGCCAGGAGCTGGAAGGCCTCGTGGTCGAGTTGGTGCTCGGCGGCGTCGACGTCTCACCGCCATCCGGGACGTCATGGCGTGAACGGATCGCGGTGCTGGTCGGGAGGATGCGTGACCGCGTGGGCGCGCACCCGAACGTCGTGCCGTTGACGATGACTCACCGGCATCGCTCCGCGGGCGTGCTGCGCTGGTCGGAGGCGGTGCTCGGCATCTTCGCCGAGGCGGGTGTCGAGGGCCCCGACAGGGTCATCGCACTGCGTGGCCTGCTGAGCTACGTGATCGGGGCGATCCAGCTGGAGCATCTGGGCCCCCTGTCGGGTGCGGGTACGGTCGCCATCACCGAACTGTCGCACGCGGAGTTTCCCCACATGGCCGAGACCGCGGGTCACGCTCGTCTCATCGGCGCGGACGAGGAGTTCCGCGGTGGCCTCGATCTTGTGCTGCGCGGAATGCGCGAAGCCTGACCTGGACGGACGGATCGCCGTGCCGGTAGGGCGGCAGGACCCTCACCTCGGCCGGGTCAGGGGCCCGGCGGCGCGTGGGGCGGTCGACCGGGCCGGGCCGTCGCCGCGTGAGAAACGACCTCCCGCGTCCGTGGGGCCCCGTCCAGGCGCGGGAGCCGGGGCGTCGCCGGTCCGGGAACCTTGCGACGGCTGCTGGACGCTAGATCATCCGGAAACCGTGCTGGACCGGCGAGGGCGTACCAGGGCCCGTCGGAGGTCGCAGAGTTCGACGTCGAAGTTGTCGGCCGTGGTGCGCAGCCGGGAGAACATCGCGTCCGGGCCGGCGACCCAGAGCCGGTCGACGCCCAGCTCGCGCAGCGACCGGACGGCCTCGACCCAGCGGATCGGGCGGACGAACCCGTCGAGCAGGCTGGTCCGCAGCGCCTGCGGGTCGGTCAGCACCGCGCCGTCCTGGTAGGAGACGATCGGCATCCGCGGCGCCGACAGGGTGTACCGCGCGCACACCTGCTCCATCTCTGCGCGAACCCCGGTGAACAGGGACGCATGTGCGGGCGGACGCATGGTGTACATCGAATACCCGCCGACCGCGCTGATCGCCGCCTTGAAGCCGGCCAGTTCCGCCTCGCGCAGCGACACCATGTGGAAGTCGGCGTCCAACCGGCCGGAGATCTCGTGCCACTCCAGGTCGGCCAGCAGCGCGTCCAGCCGCTCCGCGGGCACCCGGACGAACGAGTGGGTGACGATGTCGCGATGCTCGGTGGCGAAGTAGCGCCGCTCGACCCGGGCGATCTCGTCCACCAGCCGGACCGTGTCGGCGAAGGGCAGCGCACCGGTGTAGGCCAGCGCGGCTCGCTCCCCGAAGCTCGGGCCGACGCAGTACTCCGGGGCGGCGCCGAGCCGCTCTTCGGCCCACTCCGCCAGCGCCAGGCACGCGACGAACACCGCGACCTGGACCGGTTCGGCGTAGTCGTCGTCGGGCGGAGCGTCGGCCAGCGCGTCGGCGAGGTGGTAGCCCAGCGCGTCGTCGGCCTCGGCGAGCAGCCGGCGCGCGAACGGGTGGATCATCAGGAACGTGCCGAGGTCCTTGCGGCGGACCGGCGAGAGCGCCGGGAAGACGATCGCGGCGGTCATACGGACACCTCGGCGGGCTTCTCGACGACCGGCCCGGCCGCCAGCCGCTCCAGCGCCTTCCGGTCGGGCTTGCCGTTGCGGTTGAGCGGCAGCCGGTCCAGGACGATGACCTGGTTGGGCTGCTCGTAAGCCGGCAGCACCGCGCAGATCCGCTCCCGCCAGTACGCGGAGTCCGCGCCGGTCTCGTCCTCGACGAAGAACACCAGCGAGCTGCCGCGCCGGTCGTCCGGGACCGCGATCACCTTCGCCGAGCAGCCGGCCTCGGCGATCCGGACCTCGATCTGCTCGGGGTAGAGCGTGTAGCCCATCCGGTGCACGGCCAGCTTGCGGCCGAGGATGAACAGGTTGCCGTACTCGTCCAGCCGGCCGAAGTCGCCGGTGCGCCGCCAGCCCCGGGCGACCGGGGCCAGGGCCCCGGTCGGATCGAGGTAGCCCTCCATGAGGTCCGGCGAGTCGACCTCGATCTCGCCGATCTCGTTCGGGCCGAGCACCACGCCCGCGTCGTCGGCGATCCGCACGCCCATTCCCTCGACCGGCCGGCCGGTGGCCACCGGGTTGTCAGCGGTCGCGAAGGCGACGTTGCCCAGCTCCGTGCTGCCGTAACTGTCCAGCAGGGGCTTGCCGCACAGCTCGACGTACCGGTCGACCAGGGTGGGGTCCAGCGGGGCGGCGCCGCTGCAGAACAGCCGCACGCCGCGCAGGTCGGCCATCGGGTCGGGGCGCCGGGTGACGATGTTCCAGATGCTGCGGTAGGTGGCCGGGGTCGCGTCGAGCACGGTGGCGCCGGTCTCGCCGGCCATGCGCAGCGCCCGGTCGACCCGGCGGTACGGGGCGACGACCAGGGAACACCGCACCAGCCAGGCTATGAACACCATGGACAGCCCGTACTGGTGGGAGAACGGCAGCAGCGGCAGCAGGACGTCGTCCGGGCGGTGGCCGATCTGGTCGGCGTTGCGCTCCAGGTTCTTCAGGAACCGAGCGCCGGTCTTCACGACGCCCTTCGGGACGCCGGTCGACCCGGAGGACCACATGATCAGCCCGTCCGGAAGCCCGCGCCAGACGTCCAGGTCCAGCGGGCCGTCCAGCACGGGCGAGGGGCGGGACGCGGCGGCGGCCAGCAGCTGGTGGACGGAGACCGTCTCACCCTCGGCCGGCGGCAGCGCGTCGTCGTCCACGATCGACAGCGCGGCCCGGGTCAGCCGATGGATGCGCGTGGTCTCCTCGGCCTTGTCCTGGTGGTCGACGAACACGATCGACGCTCCGGCGTGGGCCAGGCCGAGCAGCACCGTGACCCAGGCGATCGAGTTGTCCGCCTTGAACAGCACGCGGGTGCCCGGGCGGACCCCGAGGTCGGCCAGGACCCCGGCGACGCCGGCGGCCGACCGCTCCAGTTCGGCCAGGGGCTGGGCGGAGTCGGGTGCGAACACAGTGGCGGTCATCGGCGGATGCCGTCCTTCCGCGGGTGGAGGTGCGAACGGAGTCAGGTCAGCGGGAACTTCAGCTGGCCGGAGGCGATCGGGTTGACGTAGTCGGTGCTGACCATGCCGGCCTTCCTCATCGCCAGGCCGGTCAGGCCCTCGAAGATGGCCCGGCGGGCGTTCATCGTGGTCGAGTAGCCCGGGTCCAGGTGCGGCGCGACCTCCACGACGTCCATCCCGATGACGTTGGTCTCCGCGCACAGCCGCCGGAACGCCGGGAACAGCTCGCGCGGGGTCAGTCCGCCCGGCTCCGGCGTGCCGGTGCCGGGGGCGTACGCGGGGTCGAGAACGTCGATGTCGAGCGACAGGTAGATGAACTCGGGTCCGTCGAGGGCCTCCTCGATGACCTTGTCGAGCACCGCGTTGAAGCCCAGCCGCTCGATCTCCACCATGAAGTGGGTCCGCAGGCCGGCGCGGCGCATCCAGTTGAACAGCGAGTCGTCCGGACCGGTCGGCGTGCGCAGTCCCACCTGAATGAAGTTCTTGCCCGGGATCTTCTTCTCCTCGATCAGCCGCCAGATCGGGGTGCCGTGGGTGATCCGGTGGCCGAAGATGTGCTCGTGGCAGTCGGGGTGGGCGTCGAAGTGGACGACGCCTACCTTGTCCGGTCCGTACATGTCGGCCAGCGCGCCGACGCTGGCGATCATGAGCGAGTGGTCGCCGCCCAGGATCACCGGCACGGCCCCGACCTCCGCGACCTCGCGGACGGTCGCGGCGATGGACGGCAGCGACTTCTCGACGCTGAAGATGTCGACCGCCGCGTCCCCGTAGTCGACCACCTTGAGCAGGTTGAACGGGCTTATCCGGGTGCTGGCGTTGACCAGCAGTTCGGGGGTGTTGAACAGGTAGCGCTCGTCGGAGCGGAGGGCGCGCGGGCCGTAGGCGGCGCCCCGGTGGCCGGATGAGGAGTCCAGCGGCACACCGAACACCGCGACGTCGACGGCGCCGGCGCGCAGGTCCTCCTGGTTGAGGCAGACGGGCACTCCCATGAACGTGGGGATGCCGCTGTAGGCCGCCTGCAGGAAGTTGCGCCGCAGGTCGATCGGACCGGGCTCGCGCGCCGGGGCCTGCGAGCGGTCGATCGGAATTCGCCAAACCTCTTCGGCCCCGTTTTCCGTCACGCCACTTCCTTACTATAAACGCGACTGTAAACGCGTTATCCGGCAACTACTCAACGCCAGCGGCACGTTACTGAACAGCGTTTAATGGGCCAACCCCAGCGGATCCCCTATCTTCTGAAACCTAAAGGCGGGGGAAAAGGTCCACCCCTGAAGCACCCCTATTCACGCCCCGGATGCGATCGTGTCAATTCCGTGAACACCTGGGGGGGCCGGACCGCTCCCGCCGGGACGGCTCCCGTGAGGCGTGGTCATCCGACCCTTGCCGAGCCCGGGCCGCCGAGTCTGGGAGAGCCGGAAGGCCTGTCCAGCCGGTGCCGCAGCCACCGGTCCGCAGCGCGACCTGCCCATCGAAACCGGCGCGCCCACGCCGAGGCCAGGTCATGATCGCTGTTCACGCAGCTGACTTGCTCGCGTCAACTTCCGATCAATTTTCGACTGACATACTGTCGCCGCCGCCCAAGGAATCCAAAAGCATTTCCTCCTGCGACGGCGGCGAAATGTATCGAGCACCACGTCGAGCCGACCGAATGCCGCACAACCCTTTTTCGGTGCGGTGAAAGGCGGCACGGCATTAGCAGGCCCCGGATAACGGGCGTGACCTCGGGGAGGAACCACGCATGGTGGTTGTCGAACGGCAGGAGCAGTTGGTGGTTGTCGAACGGCAGGAGCAGCTCGCCGGTTTCATGACCGCGCTCGCGGAGTGCCAGGCCGGCAACGGCAGGCTTCTGGCGGTCAGCGGCTCATTGGCCAGCGGGAAGACCACACTGCTGCGCGTGTTCACCGAGCGCGCCGCCGCCGCGGGGTTCCACGTCCTGTGGGCTACGGGCGCCCGGACCGAGCGGGAACTGCCACTCAGCCTGGTCAACCAGTTCTGCCGCGACTTTCCGGTCAAAATCGACCACGCCGACTGCGCCAACCAGGCCGAGTTGATCCGGGTGGTGCCCATCGCGGCCGCCGCGTTGCTGACCGCCGGCGAGCAGACGCCGGTGCTCCTGGCGGTCGACGACCTGCACCACGTCGACGCGCTCTCCCTGCACTCCCTGATCTACCTGATCCGGCGCATCCGCAGCGCGCGGATCCTGGTGGTGGTCAGCGGCGGCGACCTGGTGGAGCCGACCGATCCGCAGCTGTACGCCGAGCTGATGGAGCTGGCATCCGGCAACCACCTCACGCTGCCGCCGCTGTCGCGGCGCGGGGTCGGCGAGTTGCTCGCCGAAGCCCTGGGCGACCAGCCGACCGACGCGCTGGTGGACGCCTGTACGCGGGCGTCCGGGGGCAATCCGCTGCTGACCCGGACGCTGATCGCGGACCTTCGCAACTCCGGCGGGCCCAACCTGGACCGGGACGGGCAGGTCCTGCCCGGTCCCGCCTACACCGCCGCGATCCGCCGGTATGTGGAGAGTTGCGGCCCGGTGACCCGGCGGGTCCTGGCCGCCACCGCGCTGTTCGACAGGCGCCCGCCGGCCGGCCCGCTCACGCTCGCCCGCCTGGCCGAGGTCGACACCGCAGCCGCCCGCCGGGCGCTGGCCGGCCTGGAGAGCGCCGGCCTGGTCAGCGACGGCTGGCTCCCGCACCCGGGAACCCGCCAGGCGATGCTCGAACAGCTGCCGCCCGCGGCCCTGACCGACCTGCACCTGCGGGCGGCCCGGCTCCTCTACGAGGAGGGGTCGGCACCGCTCACGGTCGCCCGGCACCTGCTGGCGGCCGGGCGGACACCGGACTGGGCCGGCCCGGTGCTCAGCGTCGCCGCCGAGGAACTGCTCGGCACCGGAGACACCGAGCTGGCCGTCGCCCTGCTGCGGCTGGCGCACGACGGCGCGACGGACGACATGGAACGGGCCGGGCTCAAGGTCGCGTTGCTCCAGGCGGAGTGGCGCACCGATCCGGCCGCCGCCGGGCACCGGCTGGGGCAGCTCGCGGCCGCCGCCCGGGCCGGCCAGCTGAGCGTGGCCGCGCGCGTGGCCACCGCGCACTGCCTCCTCTGGCTGGGGCGTACGGCCGAGGCGGTCGAGATGCTCGACAAACTCGCGGCGCTGGAGGTCGACGCGGAACAGAGCGCCGAGATCCGGTTTCTCATGGTGTGGGCCCGGTTCACCCACCCCGGCCTGCTCGACGACGAGCCGATGGAACCCCGGGCGTCCCGGCGCGGCGCCGAGGGCGTGGTCAGCACCCGGGACGCGTTGGCGCACGCCCTGGAGACCGTACTGGCCAAGGGCCCGAACAGCGCGGCGGTGGTCACGGCCGAGCAGGCCCTGCCGCGCTCCCCGCTCCGCGGCGACGCGATGGCCTCGCTGGCCACGGCGCTGATCATCCTCATCTACTCCGACCATCTCGAGACCGCGACCCTCTGGGCCGACCGCCTGCTGGCCCAGGCCGGCGAGCGCGGCGCGCCGTCCTGGCGGGGCATGCTGATGGCGGTCCGCGCCGACATCGCGCTCCGCTCCGGCCAGCTGGCCGACGCGCAGCGCTACGCCGAGGTCGCGCTCGGCATGATGTCCCGCGAGAGCTGGTCGACCGCGATCGGCGTCCCGCTGGGCACCGTGCTGCTGGCGCACACCGCGCGCGGCCAGCTGGCCGAGGCCGGCCGGCAGCTCGACCAGCCGGTGCCGGACGCGATGTTCCAGACGGTCTGGGGCCTGTACTACCTGCGGGCGCGCGGTGGCTACTACCTGGCGACCGGCCGGGCGGAGGCCGCCCTGGACGACTTCACCACCTGCGGGGACCTGATGGCCCGCTGGAACCTCGACCTGCCCGCTCTCGTGCCCTGGCGCATCCACGCCGCCCACGCCTACCTGGCGCTCAACCAGCCGGAGCAGGCCCGCGCGCTGGCCGAGATCCAGCTCACGCAGCTGGGCCAGGAGCCGAGCCGGACCAAGGCGGCCGCGCTGCGCGTGCTGGCCGCGGTCGCCCCGCTCTCGCAGCGCCCGACGCTGCTGCGTGAGGCCGCCGAGATGCTCCGCGCCTGCGGGGACCGCCTGGAGCTGGCCCACGCGCTGGCCGACCTCAGCCAGGCGCAGCGCTCGCTCGGCGACTTCCACCGCGCCCGGATGACCGTCCGGCGGGCCTACGACCTGGCCGGCGACTGCCAGGCCGACGCGCTGCGCCAGCGACTGCTCCCCGACGTCGACGACGCGGTGCTGGAGGCGGCCGACGAGCCCGACGCGGAGGCTCTCAGCTCGCTCAGCGACGCCGAGCGGCGGGTCGCCGCGCTGGCCGCCCAGGGCAGCACCAACCGGCAGATCGCCAACAAGCTGTTCGTCACGGTGAGCACCGTCGAGCAGCACCTGACCAAGGTCTACCGCAAGCTCAACGTGACCCGGCGGGTCGACCTCCTGGTCAAGCTCGGGCCGCGGATCAGCAACATCGCGTGAGCACCGGCGGCGGGTGAGCGCACCGGCCGCCGGTTCAGCCGAGCGCCCGGTGGGAGCGAGCGCATCCGCCATCGGCTCAGCCGAGCACCCGGCGGAGTGTTCCCGGCCGGGTGCTCCGCCGACGCCACTCGCGCGGGTAGCCGACCGACACCTCCTCGAAGCGGACGCCGTCGTACCAGGTGGTCCGGGGGATGTGCAGGTGCCCGTAGACGGCGACCGCGGCCCGGTACCGCAGGTGCCAGTCGGCGGTCTGGTCGGTGCCGCACCACTGGGCGAACTCCGGGTAGTGCAGGATCCGGGTGGGCTCGCGGACCAGCGGGAAGTGGTTGACCAGCACGGTCCGCAGTTCGGGGTCGACCTCCGCCAGCCGCCGCTCGGTCTCCGCCAGCCGGGCCCGACACCACGCCTCCCGGCTGGGGTACGGGTCGGGGTGGAGCAGGATCTCGTCGGTGCACACCACGCCCACCTCGTAGGCGTGCGCCAGCGACGCCTCCTTGGTGGCCATGCCCGGCATCCGGAACGAGTAGTCGTAGAGCACGAACAGCGGCGCGACCGCGACCGGGCCGCCCCGCCCGGTCCACACCGGATACTCGTCCTCCGGGGTGACGACGCCGAGTTTCCGGCAGACCTCCACCAGGCCGCGGTATCGGGCCTCGCCGCGGAGCTGGATCGGGTCCTCCCGGGGCGTCCACAGCTCGTGGTTGCCCGGCGCCCAGATCACCTTGGCGAACCGGCCGGCGAGCAGGCCCAGGGCCCATTCCACGTCGGCGAAGATCTCTCCGACGTCACCGGCGACGATCAGCCAGTCGCCGTCGTGCGCGGGCCGGATTCCTTCGACGATCTCACGGTTCTCCGCGTAGGCGATGTGCAGGTCGCTGATCGCGAACAGCGTTGGGTCTTCCACCGCCGAAGGCTATGTACGGCGCTCACCGGGCCCAACCCCTAGCGCACCCCGGCGGCGCGGTGTCCACCGATCGATGGACAGCTGTCCGTCCGCCGGCCGTCGCGGTCCATCGGCCCGGCGGCCAAGGATGGAAGCGTGACAGACGCGGTGCAAGTACACGGCCTACACAAGAGCTACCACGGGGCTCCCGCCGTCGACGGTGTCGACCTGACCATCGCCGACGGCGAGATCTTCGCGCTGCTGGGTCCCAACGGAGCCGGCAAGACGACGACCGTCGAGATCCTCGAAGGGTTCCGCAAGCGCGACTCCGGCGATGTCCGGGTGCTCGGCGAGGACCCGCAGCGGGCGCCCCGGCGCTGGCGGTACGGCATCGGCCTGGTGCTGCAGAACGCCTCGGACATGGCCGACATGACCGTCGTGGAGACCGTGCGGCACTTCGCCGGGTACTACCCCGACCCCCGTCCGGTCGACGAGGTGCTCGAACTGGTCGGCCTGACCGAGAAGGCCGACAAGAAGGTACGGACGCTCTCCGGCGGCCAGCGCCGGCGGGTCGACGTCGCGATCGGCGTGGTCGGGCGACCCCGGCTGCTGTTCCTGGACGAGCCGACGACCGGGTTCGACCCGGAGGCGCGCCGCCAGTTCTGGGCGCTGATCCGCCAGCTGTCCGAGCAGGACGCCACCACGATCCTGCTGACCACCCACTACCTGGACGAGGCCGAGGCGCTGGCGCACCGGGTCGGCGTGATCTCCGCCGGACGGATCCTCGCCGTCGACACCCCGGCCAACCTGGGCGGCCGCGCGTCGGCCGAGGCCACGGTGAGCTGGATCGAGAACGGTGAGCCCCAGCAGTTGCGGACCGACGACCCCACCGGGGCCACGCTCAAGCTGGCCGCCCGGTTCGACGGCCAGATCCCCGGACTGGCCATCACCCGGCCATCCCTGGAAGACATCTACCTCGACCTGATCGGAAGCCCGCGATGACCGCCCTGACCACCGATACCCCCGGGACCCCCGAAAACCCGACATCGACCCCGCGCACCGTCCGGGAGCCGTCGGTCTGGCGGTTGTGCCTGTCCCGCGGCGGGGTCGAGCTGCGCCAGTTCTTCCGCGAGCGCACCGCCGTGATCTTCACCTTCGCGCTGCCGGTCGTGCTGCTGATCCTGCTCGGCGCGATCTTCGACAAGCAGATGGCCGCCACCGGCATCCCGTCCAGCCAGCTGCTGGCCGCCGGCATGATCGCCGCCGGAATCGGCTCGACCTGCTTCGTCAACCTCGCCACCAGCATCACCAGCGACCGGGAGGACGGCACGCTCAAGCGGCTGCGCGGCGTGCCGATGCCTCCGATCGCCTACTTCGTCGGGAAGATCATCCTGGTCCTGGTGACCGCGGTGGTCGAGGTGGCGATCGTCCTGGCCATCGCCACGATCTTCTACGACCTGCCGCTGCCCACCGATGTCGGGCGCTGGGTGACCTTCGCGTGGGTCTTCCTGCTGGGAGTGACCGGGTGCTCGCTGCTAGGCACGGCGATGAGCAGCGTTCCGCGATCGGTGCGTGCCGCGGCACCCATTGTCAACCTGCCGTTCCTCATCCTGCAGTTCGTCTCGGGTATCTTCATCGTGCCGATCACCACGCTGCCGCAGGTGCTGCAGCAGATCGGCGCCGTTTTCCCGCTGAAATGGATGGCGCAGGGCTTCCGCTCGGTGTTCCTCCCCGACGCGGTGGCCGCGATGGAACCGGCCGGCGTCTGGGAACACGGCCGCATCGCGCTGGTCCTGGCGGCCTGGTGCCTTGGAGGTCTGATCCTGTGCCTGACGACGTTCCGCTGGCAGGGACGGAAGGACGGTTGAGCCGCACGCCGGACGAGTGGCTGCGCTGGCAGCCGGTCTGGGACGCGTACTTCGTCCTGGTCAGCGCCGCGGGCCTGGGTGGCGTCCTGCTCACCGGCGGGGTCGACCCCGTGCGGCGGGCCGGCGCCGCCGGGCTGCTGGTGCTGCTGGTCGCCGCCCACCTGCTGCTCGGCCGGCGGCTGATCCGCTTCGACCGGGGCACCCGGCGGGCACTGCTGTACCAGCTGGGGGTGGTGCTGGTGTTCGCCGCCGCCGTCGGGCTGGTGACCAGCAGCGCGTTCATGCTGTTCGCGCTGTGCGCGCCGGCGTTCATGACCGTCGGCCCGGTCGCCGGCGGCCTGATCGTGCTGGTCCTGAACCTGGTGTGGCTCGGGGTGGCGGCGGCCGGCGAGACGTTCCTGGGCTCCGGCTCGCTGCTGGGCGTCGCGGGGGTGACGGGGGCGGCGCTCTCGATCGTGCTGGGCGTCTGGGTGAGCCAGATCATCCGGCAGAGCACCGGGCGGGCCTCGCTGATCCGGGAGCTGGAGGCCACCCGGGCCGAGCTGGGCCGGCTGTCCTACGAGGCGGGGCGCGCCGCCGAGCGCGAGCAGTTCGCCGACGCCATCCACGACACGCTCGCCCAGGGCCTGTCCAGCACGATCATGCTGCTGCAGGCCACCGGCTCGGCGCTGGCGACCGACACCGAGCGGGCCCGCCGCTACCTGGAGCTGGCCGAGACCACCACCCGCGACAACCTGGCCGACGCCCGGGCGCTGATCACCACGCGCCCCCTGCCCGAGGCCACCTCCGCCTCCCTGGCCGACGCGCTCCGCCGGGAGGTCGACCGGCTCCGGGACGTGCACGGCGTCAACGCCTCCCTGCGGGTGGACGGCGCTCCCGACCCCGCCGACACCGCGCTCAACGTCGACCTGCTCCGGCTCGCGCAGGAGGCGCTGAGCAACGTCCGCAAGCACGCCGACGCCAGCCGGGTCGAGGTCGTCCTCTCCGTCGACGCCGACTGCGTATGGCTGGAGGTGCGCGACGACGGCCGCGGGTTCGCCACCGACGCCACCCCGCCGGGGCACGGCCTTCCACTGATGCGGAGGCGGCTGAGCCAGGCCGGCGGGGTGCTGCAGGTCGACTCGACGCCCGGCGAGGGCACCTCCATACGGATCCGGGTGCCCGCGTGACGATCACCGTGCTGCTGGTCGACGACCACCCGGTGATCCGGGCCGGCATCCGCGCCATGCTCTACGACGCCCCCGAGCTCACCATCGTCGGCGAGGCGGCGTCCGGCTCCGCCGCGCTGACCGCCGCCCGCGACCTGACGCCCGACGTCATCCTGATGGACCTGCGGCTGCCGGACGGCGACGGGGTCAGCGCCACGGCGGCGATCCGCGCCGAGCTGCCGGGAATCCGCGTGGTGATCCTGACGACCTACGAGACCGACGGCGACATCCTCCGCGCGGTCGAGGCGGGCGCCGTCGGCTACCTGCTGAAGGACACCTCGCCGGCCGACCTCGCCCAGGCCGTCCGAGCCGCCGCGCGCGGCGAGACCGTCCTGTCCCCATCGATCGCGGCCAAGCTCCTCGACCGGGTGCGTCAACCCCGCCCGGAGACGTTGTCCCGCCGTGAGGTCGAGGTGCTGCAGCTGGTCGCCCAGGGGCTGACCAACGCCGACATCGGACGCACCCTGTTCATCACCGAGGCCACCGTGAAGACCTACGTCGTACGGATCTTCGCCAAACTGGACGTGTCCGACCGCACCGCCGCCGTCATGGCGGCGATGCAGGCCGGAATCCTCAGCTGACCACGGCGCCGGACCTCTTCAGCCTGCCCCTGTCTCCAACGGTTCGCCTGCCTTCGACGGTTCGCCGCGCTCGGCGACCGCCGATCGGGCCGGCCGGTGCTCGATCAGGCGCAGTGGCGGAGGCGTCGGCACCGCGGAGTCCCGGCCGGTCGGCTGGACGGCGGCCGAGCGCTCAGTAGGGCAGTTCGATCGGCGCGATGGAGGGGAAGGCGTCGCCAGGGCCGGGGTTGGCGGCGGGCGTCCGGCCGCCGAGGTGGTGCAGAACGCCCCAGACGGCGTTGAGCGCGGTGGTCACCGCGCCCTCGGCGAACCCGCCGGTCCACGACACGTCGTCGCCGGCGAGGAAGACCCCACGCTGGTGTTCGGGGAGCGCGTCCTGCATGAAATGCGTGAACAGGCGCCGCTGGTAGCGGTACTGGCCGGGCAGGTTGCCCTTGAACGCGCCCATGAAGTGCGGCTCGGTCTCCCACGTCACGGCGATCGGCGGGGCGATGATCCGGCGGCGGACGTCCACGTCCGGATAGATCCGGCGCAGGTGGCGGAGCATGACGTCCAGCCGTTCGGCGGCCGGCAGCGCTGCGGCCTTCAGCGAGTCGTCGTTCCAGGTGTACGACAGGCACATCACGCCCGGCGCGTCGGGGCCGTCGTCGAACAGGTAGACCCCCCGCGGCGCCCGGTCGGTGAGCGTCATGCCCATCACCGGACGCCCGGTCCGCTTGTCGAGGTCCCGCCAGAAGGGCCGGTCGACCAGCGCGAACAGCTTCGAGCCGCCCATGTAGTGGGTGCGTTCGACCGCGGTCCAGACGTCGACGGGGAACAGGTCCTCGGCCGTGTCGATCCGGGAGAGCAGCAACCGCACCTGCGGTGTGAGCACCGCCGCGGCGAACTCGTCGGTCCCGTCGGCGGTCTCCACCCGGATCCGCCCGTGGGCCCGGGAGATCCGGGTGACCGCCGGCCGCCAGCCGCCGGGGTGCAGGGACGCCAGCGAGGTGCCGGCCGGCCAGTGCGCCATCCGGTCCGGCGCGTGCTCCCAGAGCTGCAGGGGGAGTTGCTGGGCCCCGCCGGCCAACGCCCTGTGCCGGTCGTCGGCTCCGGTGTAGACGACCCGGAGGATCTCCAGCATCGAGTTGGGGAAGTCCGTGTCCCAGCCGCCGGAGCCGAAGCCGACCTGGCCGAAGATCTCCCGGTGCCGGAACGAGGCGAAGGCGGGCGAGGACGCGAGGAAGCCGTAGAAGGACTGGTCGTCCAGGAGCGGTACCAGCCGGTTCCAGAACGCCTTGATCGTGGCCGTGTCCCGGCGGCGGATCGCGGCGTCCATCGTGGTGAAGTCGGCGCCCTCCTCCAGCACCTTGGTCCAGGCGTCGTAGACCTCCTGGTACACCGTCGGCAGATCCTCGGTCACCCGGGCGAAGTGCCGGGCGCCGTTGACGTCGACGACGGTGTGCGGGGTCGCCGGGGCCAGCGGGTTCGCGAACGGCCGGGTCTCCAGCCCCACCAGGTCGACGTAGTGGAACAGCGTGGTGGCCGACGGCGGGAAGCGCATCGCGCCCAGCTCGGCGACCGTACCGGGATGCCCGGGGAAACTCGCGGTCCGCATCCGGCCGCCGAGCTGCTCGGCCTCGAACACCACCGGGCGCAGGCCCACGCGCATCAGCTCGTACGCGGCGACCAACCCGGAGATCCCGCCGCCGACCACCGCGACCGTCGTGCCGAGCCGCTCAGCGGGGACCGAGCCCAGGCCGTCGGCGTGGCGCACCCACCGGTCGTAGTCGAAGGGGAAGTCGGGGCCGAACATGGTGATCGGCGGTGCGGACAGGTCCGCCGCGAGCGCATCCGCTGTTTCCAAAGTATTCATCGGTTGTTCGTCCCGCAATTCGAGCAGGCGTTGTGATATGACGGATAAATTGCTATGCCCCCGCTGTTTCCGGAGCATTCATCGGTTGTTCGTCCCGCAATTCGAGCGGGTGTTATGACGTGACGGAGAAATTGCTATCGGCGCCCGTCGCGGCCGACAACCCCTAGACGACTCGGATACCCCAGTCCTTCCGGATGGGTGTATTCCGTGAATGCGCCGGTACTTACAATGGCGAGGTGTCCGGCAACGAACCACTGAAACTTCGGCGTCCCCGTCATCGGCTCGAACGCCGCGCCCTGGGCTGGTGGAGCGTGCAGGCCTTCGTCGTCGCGCTGCCCCCGATCGCGGTGCTGGCGTTGCTGACCGCGTTGATCCCGCCGGCCCGCACGTGGCTCGGGCTCAGCCTCGGGATCGTCACCGCGATCGGGCTGGCGTACGTGCTGGCGATGCCGATCTGGCGGTACCGCGTCCACCGCTGGGAGACGACCGACGACGCGGTCTACGCGGTGTCCGGCTGGTTCTGGCAGCGAGCACGGATCGCGCCGATGGCCCGGATCCAGACCGTCGACACCACCAGCGGGCCGATCCAGCGGATGTTCAGGCTGGCGGGGCTGGTGGTGACCACCGCGTCGGCGGCCGGCCCGGTCCGGATCCAGGGCCTGGACCGCCAGGTCGCGGACGATCTGGCCGAGTCCCTGTCCGCCCGTGCCCAGGCCATGCCCGGAGACGGCCAGTGACCGCAGAGGGCTGGCAGCGTCTGGACCCGCGGATGCTGGCGATCAGCCTCACCTGGCTGGTCCCGCCGCTCTGCTCGACCCTGCTGACCCTGTCGATCACCGGCGGCGACCTCGACCTGGCCGCGGTGATCACGCTGGGCTCCATCGGCCTGACCTTCCTGATCATCGCGGTGGCGTTCGGCCTCCGGTTGCTGACCACCCGGTTCCGGATCACCGGCGACCAGGTGGAGTTGCGCACCGGCGCGCTCTTCCGGCAGTACCGCACGGTGCCCCGCGACCGGATTCGCAGCGTCGACGTCACCGCGAACCCGTTCCACCGGGCCCTGGGGCTGCGCGTGGTCCGGATCAGCACCGGTGAGCACGTGGCGGCCGACAGAAGGCAGCTGACCCTCGACGGCGTGTCCCGGGACTACGCCGAGCGGTTGCGGCGGCGGCTGGCACCGGACGGAACGGCGCCGGACACCGCGCTGGCCGTCCTGCGCTGGCGCTGGCTGCGGTATGCGCCGCTGACCCTCTGGGGCATAGCCGGGGTCGGGTTCGTCGTCGGCGGTTTCGCCCGGTTGCTCGACTCACTGAAGATCAACCCGGCGGAGGTCGGGTTTCTCCGCGCGGCCTGGTCCGGGCTGACCGGCCTGCCGCTCTGGGCCGCGATCATCGTGCCGGTCCTGGCCGTCGTGCTGCTGGGCGCGCTCACCTCTCTGGTGACGTTTGTCGAGACGTGGTGGGACTACCGGCTGGAAGCGGTCGGCGACGGCGCGCTCCAGCTGCGCCGCGGCCTGTTCAGCACCCGGTCGGTCTGGCTGGAGCGCCGGCGGCTGCGCGGCGTCCAGATCGCCGAGCCGCTGCCGTTGCGCCTGGCCCGGGGCGCCCAGCTCAACGCGATCGCCACCGGACTGGGCAAATCCGACGACCGGTCGACGTCGACCAAGAGCGCGCTGCTGCCGCCGGCGTCACGGCTGGAGGCGGACCGGGTGGCCGCCGCCGTGCTCGGTGAGAAGCCGGGATTTCTGGCCGGCCTCGAGCTGGCCCGGGCGCCCCGGGCGGCGCTGCGCCGCCGGGTCACCTGGGGTCTGGCGGCGGTCGCCCTGTTCGAGGCGCCCCTGGTGATCCTCGGTGTGCTCCTGACCGAGGTGCTGCTCCACATCGCCTGGATTTCGAGCCTCGTGCTGGTGCCGCTGGCGCTGGCCGCGGCGGTCGACGCCTACCGCAGCCTCGGCTCCGGCCTGCTCGGCCGGTATCTGGTCACCCGCTACGGCACCTACGCCCGGCGGACCGTCCTGCTCGACCGGTCGGGAATCATCGCCTGGAGCGTCAACCAGTCGGCGTCCCAGCGCCGGGCCGGCGTGGCCACCCTGGTCGCGATGGTCGCCGCCGGCCGGGGCGGCTACAAGATCCGTGACGTGGCCCTCGCCGACGGGCTCGCGCTCGTCCGCGAAGCGACTCCCGGGATGTTCGAGGAATTCCTCGAATCGACTCCGGACAATTGTTCTGAATCCATCGAGAAAAGCGTTCCCGCTCTGCCCGTCCAGCGCCGAACGCCCTGATCAACCCGAGGGCGAAATAAGCGCCGCCGACGCTCGTCCGGCCGATTGACCGCTCGGCCGACAGATAAAGCACCCGGCCGGGTCGCCGGTCACGCCACGTCGCCCCCCGCGAAGTGGTCGTGAATATTCACGTGCCACCAGGGCCTTGGCCGCGAGTGGGTGTGCCCGAGATCAGGAGTACTCCTGTTTGAGTACTCGCTCTTGTGCTCCATGGGTAGTCGTGTTTGAGTACTCATATGCGAGCAACTCGCCTCTTCATTCTCGGTGCTCTGGCCGACGGCGGTCCCATGCACGGGCACAGGATCCGGGCCGCAGCGCAACTCGACCGGGTGGAACTATGGGCGGACATCAAGCCCGGATCGCTGTACGGCGCGCTGCGCCGGATGGCTGACGAGGGCGTCGTCGAGGTGGTCCGCACGGAGCAGGAAGGCAACCTCCCCGCCCGGACGGTGTACGGAATCACCGACAAGGGCCGGGCCGATCTGGTCTCGCTGATCAGGTCCGTCCTCGCCGACACGAGGCTCCGGCCGGATCCGATCCAGCTGGTGCTCCTGCACGGCGGCGAGATCGGCTCCGATGAGCTGCGCACGGCTGTCCGGCAGAGGCGCGACTCGTACGCCGCGCAGCTCGACTTCTGGCGCAACCTACGGGTCGAGGCCAAGCCGTACCTGACCAGGTTGGAGGCCGTCGCCTTCGACTACACCCTGATGCGGCTCGAGACGGAGGTGACCTGGCACGACCGCCTGCTGGCGGAGCTCGCGGACACGGCTGAGCAAACCTGACGGCACGGGCTCGCCTCGCGGCGCGACCTCACAGGAAAGCGGGAACCCATGTTCTCTCGGCGTTTGGACGTCGCCGTGATCGGCGGCGGGATCGGCGGGCTCTGCCTGGCGCAGGGCCTGAAGCGAGCCGGTGTGAGCGTCACCGTGTACGAACGGGACCGCACGGCCGACTCGCGGCTCCAGGGCTTCCGGCTGAACATCGAGCCGACCGGGAGCGTCGCCCTGCACGCCTGCCTGCCACCCGCCCTGTGGGAGGTGCTGGTGGCCACAGCGGGCGATCCAGGGCCCGGGATCGGCTTCCTCGACGAGCGGATGCGGCCGCTCATCCTCATCGGCCAGGACCGCCCGGATCGTGACCCGCTCGACCCCACGACCAGCGAGCACGCGGTCAGCCGCGTCACGCTGCGCAAACTGCTGCTGGCCGGCCTGGACGACGTCGTCCGGTTCGGCAAGGAGTTCACCGGCTTCGCTCGGGCGGACGACGGGAAGGTCACGGCGAAGTTCGCCGACGGCACCACCGCGACCGTCGATGTGCTCGTCGCAGCCGACGGCGCCGGCTCGCGGGTGTGGGCGCAGCTCCACCCGGCGGCCTGCCGCACCGCACTGCCGGCAATGGCTGTCGCCGGCAAGCTGTTCCTCACCGAGGAGAACCGCCGATGGCTGCCGGAACGGCTACTCGCCGGCAGGAACGTCTTCTGGCCGCGACAGGATTTCCTGTTCACCGCGATCTTCCGCAGGCGCGAGGACCCCGCGGCGATCACCGCCAGGCTCGGCGACCAGGTGCGCGCGCTCGGGCTCGACCCGGAGCACCTGCTGGCGGACTCGCAGGACGACGACTACGTCCTGTGGGCGTTCATCATGCACCGCGACTCACTCCCGGCGAGCTTCACGTCGAAGGCTCAGGGCGATCCGGCCGCGGTGCGGGAGTTGCTGGCCGAGCGGACGATCGGGTGGCATCCCGACCTGCGCCGCCTCCTCACCGCCTCGACCCCGGACACCCTCTACCAGACCGGGTTCAGCGCCGCCGAACCGCTCGACCGGTGGGAGACCGGCAACGTCACCGGGCTCGGAGACGCCGTACACCACATGCCCCCGGTCGGCGGGCTCGGCGGCAACGCGGCGCTGCGCGACGCGCACCGGCTCTGCGCCGCGCTCGCCGCGGCTGACCGCGGCGAGGAGCCGTTGCCGCAGGCACTGCGCGCCTATGAGGCGGACATGTTGCGCCACGGGTTCGAGACGGTCCGCGAGGTCGTGCGCAACACCGAAGCCGCGATCACCCGAAGCGCGCTGAAGCGATCAACGGCTCGATGGTTCTTCCGGGCGTGCGGGGCCGTCCCGCCCGTCGGCCGCGCGGTGTTCGGGGAGCGCTGAGCGTCGGCCCGCCCGCGGGCGGCGGCCTCGGCGATCATGGCCTGCATCAGCTGCTCGAAGACGCCGGCCGTGGCCCATAACCGGAACCTGTCGTAGGCGGTGGATCAGGGGCCGTACCCGTCAGGTAGATCACGCCACGGGCTGCCGGTGCGAAACCGTCGCATCACGGCGTTGAACCGGCGCCGCAGGTCCGGGATCGAGCCTCACCCAGGGGCTGGTGAGGCTCGATCAGGGACCACTCTTCGTCGGTGAGGTCTCCGCGCGCCATGGCGATGGCCTAACGGGACCGGAACCACGGCGCAGGCGAATCCTTGTGATCTCAACTCCGTACAGGCCCTAGGGGTGCGGTAGGAGCTGTGGTGAAAAGCCCAGCTGGATAGCCTCGCCAAGCGGTATGGGCTATTCCTGTTCTTTTCGCCGAAGGTGGGCGCTAGATGATGAGTTCGTCCGGGGATTTCGGAGCACCTACGCCGACCGGTGACGGAGCGGGTGCCGCGGCGGGATCCGAGCTGCGGCGGCGCCTGGCCGGCCTGCCGGCGCCGGAGGCGCAGCGGATGCTCACCGGCCTGGTGACCGAGCTCGCCGCAGCCGCGCTGCGCCGCCCGCCCGGCGAGCCGGTCGCGGCCGACGGAACGTTCTTCGAGACCGGGTTCGACTCGCTGACCGCCGTGGAGCTGCACAGCCGGCTGGTCGCCGCGACCGGACTGGCGCTCCCGGTGACGCTGGCGTTCGACTACCCGACGCCGGCCGCGCTCGCCCGCCACCTCTACGCCGAACTGCTCGGCCTCGCCCCGGAGCGGATCGACATCGACGCCGCCGTCGGGCACGCCGACGAGCTGATCGCGATCGTCGGCATGGCCTGCCGGTTCCCCGGTGGTGTCCGGTCGTCCGAGGCGCTCTGGCGCCTCGTGGAGTCCGAGGCCGACGCGATCGGGGAGTTCCCGGCCGACCGGGGCTGGGACCTCGACGCGCTCTACTCCGCCGACCCCGACCAGCCGGGCACCAGCTACACCCGCCACGGTGGGTTCCTCTACGACGCGGCGGAGTTCGACGCCGACTTCTTCGGGATCAACCCGCGCGAAGCCCTGGCCATGGACGCCCAGCAACGCCTGGTCCTCGAGACCTCCTGGGAGGCGCTGGAGCGGGCCGGCATCCCGCCGGAGACGCTGCGCGAGCAGCGCGTCGGCGTCTTCGTCGGCGCGGAGACCCAGGAGTACGGGCCGAGGCTGCAGGACGCCGCCGACGGCCTGGAGGGCTACCTGCTCACCGGCAACGCGGCGAGCGTCGCGTCCGGCCGGGTCTCGTACACGCTCGGTCTGCAGGGCCCGGCGCTCACCATCGACACGGCCTGCTCGTCGTCGCTGGTCGCACTCCACCTGGCCGCGCAGGCGCTGCGCCAGGGCGAGTGCGAGATGGCGCTGGCCGGTGGCGTCGCCGTCATGGCCAGCCCGGCGTCGTTCGTGGCGTTCTCCCGGCAGCGTGGGCTCTCCGTCGACGGCCGGTGCAAGCCGTTCGCGGCCGCGGCCGACGGCACCGGCTGGGCCGAGGGCGTCGGCATGCTGCTGGTCGAGCGGCTCTCCTCGGCCCAGGCCGCCGGCCGGCGGATCCTCGCCGTAATCCGCGGCTCGGCGGTCAACCAGGACGGCGCGTCCAACGGCCTGACCGCGCCGAACGGCCCGTCGCAGCAGCGGGTGATCCGCCAGGCCCTGGCCAACGCGCGGCTGGAGGCGTCGGACGTCGACGCGGTCGAGGCGCACGGCACCGGCACGATGCTCGGCGACCCGGTCGAGGCGCAGGCGCTGCTCGCCACCTACGGGCGCGACCGCGCCGGCACCCCGCTCTGGCTCGGCTCGCTGAAGTCGAACATCGGGCACGCCCAGGCCGCGGCCGGGGTCGGCGGCGTCATCAAGATGGTGCAGGCGCTCCAGCACGGCCTGCTGCCGAAGACCCTGCACGTGGACGAGCCGACGCCGCACGTCGACTGGAGCGCGGGCACCGTACGGCTGCTCACCGAGGCCCAGCCCTGGCCCGAGACCGACCGGCCGCGGAGGGCGGCGGTCTCCTCGTTCGGCATGAGCGGCACCAACGCCCACCTCATCCTCGAAGCGCCGCCGACGGGAGAACCGGCCGCGGCGGCTCCGGAGCCGGTTGCGCCGGCGGCCGGGGTGTTCGCGCTGCCGGTCTCCGGACGGACGCCGGAGGCGCTCGCCGGGCAGGCGGCGAACCTGCTGGGCCGGCTGGGCGAGCCGGACGCCGACCTGGCCGATCTGGGCTTCTCGCTGGCCACGACGCGCACCCACTTCGCCCACCGTGCCGTCGTGTTCGGCGCGGACCGCGAGCAGGTGGCTCGGGGGCTGGCCGCGCTCGCCGCCGGGGACCCCTCCGCGCAGGTCGTCACCGGGGCCGTGGCCCCGGGCCGGACCGCCTTCCTGTTCACCGGCCAGGGTTCGCAGCGGGTGGCGATGGGCCGCGAGCTGTACGCCACCCAGCCGGTCTTCGCCGCGGCCTTCGACGAGGCCGGCTGGTACCTCGACCTGCAACTCGACCGACCGCTGGCCGACGCCCTCGCCGACGAGGAGCTGCTCGGCCGGACCGAGTACGCGCAGCCGGCGATCTTCGCGGTGGAAGTGGCGCTGCTCGCGCTGGTCCGGCACTGGGGACTCACCCCGGACGTCCTGGTCGGACACTCGATCGGCGAGATCGCGGCCGCCTACGCCGCCGGAGTGCTGTCGCTCGCCGACGCCGCGGCGCTGGTCGGCGCGCGCGGCCGGCTGATGCAGGCGCTGCCGGCCGGCGGCGCGATGCTCGCCGTCCAGGCCGGTGAGTCCGATGTGCGCGAGGCGTTCCCGGACGTCGACATCGCGGCGGTCAACGGGCCGAACGCCGTCGTGGTCTCGGGGAGTGAGGCCGAGATCGGACGGGTCGCGGCGGTGGCGGCCGAGCGGGGCTGGAAGACCACCCGGCTGCGGACCAGCCACGCCTTCCACTCGCGGCTGATGGAACCGATGCTCGCCGAGTTCCGTCGCGTGCTGCGCTTCCTGACCTTCCGCGAGCCGAAACTGCCGATCGTCTCGACGGTGACCGGGCGTTTGGTGGAGTCGGGGCAGTGGACGGATCCGGAGTACTGGATCGAGCAGGTCCGCAGCCCGGTCCGGTTCGCCGACGCGCTGGCCGCGCTGGACGGCGTCACGAACTACGTGGAGCTCGGCCCGGACGCCGTGCTGACCGCACTGGCCCGGCAGGCAGCCCCGGAGGCGGTCTGCGTGCCGCTGCTGCGGCGCGACCGTGACGAAGCCGCCACCGCGGCCGCGGCGCTGGCCGCGCTGCACGTCCACGGGGCGATGGTGGACTGGCCGGCCCTGTTCCCCCACGCCCGCGTGGTGGACCTGCCGACCTACGAGTTCCAGCGGCAGCACTTCTGGCTGGAGAGCGGTCCGGCACGGCCGGGCGCGGCCGACCCGGGCGACGCCGGCTTCTGGGCCGCGGTCGACCGCGCCGACCTGCCCGCGCTCGCCGCGGAGCTGGGGGTCGACACCGCGGCCGTGGCCGGCGTGCTGCCGGCGCTGGTGTCCTGGCGGACCCGTGGCCGGGAACGGTCGCTGATCGACGGGTGGCGTTACCGGGTCACCTGGAAGCCCGTCACCGACCTGACCGAGGCGGTGCCCCGGGGAACCTGGGCGCTTGTCGGTGATGACGCGCTGGGGCTTGCCGAGGCGCTGACGGGGATGGGCGCCGAGGTTGTGGTCGTGCCGGTTGGCGACCGTACTGACCTGGCTGTACGTCTGGGTGAGTTGGCGCCGGCCGGGGTCCTGATGCTTCCGTCGGTTGCTCTCGCCGATGCGCTGGCCGTCGTCCAGGCGTTGGCGGAGATTGAGAGCAACGCGTCGTTGTGGTTGGTGACCCGGGGCGCGGTGACCGCGGGACGGGCGGACGGCGCGCCGGATGTCGCGCAGGCCGCGAAGTGGGGCCTGGGCCGGGTGGTCGGTCTGGAGCACCCGGAGTTCTGGGGTGGCCTGCTCGATCTGCCGGAGACCCTCGACGCCCGGGCGGTCGTGCGGATCGGGGCGGTGCTGGCCGGCGCGCTCGGCGTGGAGGACCAGGTCGTGGTCCGCAGCGGTGGGGTTCTGGTCCGGCGGTTGGGGCATGCTCCGACGAGTACGGCCTCGGCTTGGCGTCCGCGTGGCACGGTGCTGGTTACCGGTGGGACCGGTGGGCTTGGTGTTGAGGTGGCGCGGTGGGCGGCGGCCAATGGGGCCGAGCGGCTGGTGCTGGTGTCGCGGCGCGGTGTGGATGCGCCCGGAGTGGACGCGCTGCTGGCTGAGTTGCCGAATGCCGAGGTGCACGCGTGTGATCTGGCCGATCGGTCTGCGGTCGAGGCTCTTCTGGCCGTGGTCGGTGCGGTCGACGCCGTGGTGCACGCGGCCGGCGTCGGTGAGGATGCCGAGCTGGTCGAGGCCGATGCCGCGCACCTGAACCGGGTGCTGTCCGGCAAGGTCGACGGTGCGTCGCATCTGGACGCGCTGGTCGGTGACGTCGACGCGTTCGTGGTGTTCTCGTCGATCTCCGGGGTCTGGGGCAGCCGAGGCCAGGCCGCCTACGGCGCCGCGAACGCGGCCCTGGACGCCCTCGTCGAGCGCCGTCGCGCGGCCGGTCGACCCGGTACGGCGATCGCCTGGGGTCCGTGGGCACGGATCGGGATGGCCGCCGACCAGGGCGAGACCGAGCTGCTGCGGCGGCAGGGCCTTCCCCCACTGGCACCCGCTCAGGCGATCGCGGCCCTGGCCGGCGCGGTCGGTGCCGGGGACGGCACGGTCACCGTCGCCGATGTTCGGTGGGCGGAGTTCGTGCCGCTGTTCGCCGCCGCTCGTGCGCGTCCGCTCTTCGATGACCTGGTCGAGGCAGAGGCGCCCGCCGTCGCCGGGACGGTGTTCTCCACGTTCGGGCAGCGGTTGGCCGGTCTGGCGGTCGGTGATCGGGAGCGGCTTGTCGTCGAGGTGGTGCGGACGCATGTGGCGGCGGTGCTGGGTCATGCCTCCAGTGAGGCGGTGGCGCCGGGCCGGGCGTTCAAGGAGCTGGGTTTTGACTCGCTGACCGCGGTGGAGTTGCGGAACCGGCTGCGGGCCGCGACCGGTTTGGCGTTGCCGGCGACGTTGGTGTTCGACTATCCCAGTGTCGAGCGGCTGGCCGCTTACCTGCTTGAAGAGCTCAGCGGTTCGGTTGACGCCGTCATCGCGCCGAAGACTGCGGTCGCTACCGACGATGATCCGGTTGTGATCGTTGGGATGGGGGTGCGGCTGCCCGGTGGTGTTGACACTCCCGAGGGGCTCTGGGAGTTGGTGGCCTCCGGTTCTGATGCGATCGGTGGTTTTCCGACGGATCGGGGTTGGGATCTGGAGGGGCTTTATCACCCGGATCCCGATCATGCGGGTACCTCGTATACCCGTCATGGTGGGTTTTTGTATGGTGCGGCGGAGTTCGATGCGGGGTTGTTCGGGATTTCGCCGCGTGAGGCGTTGGCGATGGATCCGCAGCAGCGGTTGCTGCTGGAGACCTCCTGGGAGGCGCTGGAGGACGGCGGCCTTGACCCGCTGGCGCTGCGCGGTGCCCAGATCGGCGTGTTCGCCGGATCCAACGGGCAGGACTACGCCGCCCAGCGGTACGACATCCCCTCCGATCTGGAGGGATACCTCGGCACCGGCACCGCCGGCAGCGTCGTCTCCGGGCGGCTCTCCTACACGTTCGGGCTCGAAGGCCCGGCGGTAACCGTCGACACGGCGTGTTCGTCGTCGCTGGTCGCGCTGCACCTGGCGGTGCAGGCGCTGCGGTCGGGTGAGTGCTCGATGGCGCTGGTCGGCGGCGTCACCGTTATGTCCACCCCGGACGCGTTCCTGGACTTCAGCCGCCAGCGCGGGCTGGCCGTCGACGGCCGGTGCAAGCCGTTCGCCGAGGCCGCCGACGGGACGGGCTGGGCCGAGGGCGCCGGCATGCTGCTGGTGGAGCGGTTGTCGTCGGCGCGGGCGGCGGGGCGTTCGGTGCTCGCGGTGGTACGGGGTTCGGCGGTGAACCAGGACGGTGCGTCGAACGGGTTGACCGCGCCGAACGGGCCGTCGCAGCAGCGGGTGATCCGGACTGCCCTGGCCTCTGCCGGCCTGTCCCCGGCCGAGGTGGATGCGGTGGAGGCGCACGGCACCGGGACGCGGCTCGGTGATCCGATCGAGGCGCAGGCGTTGCTGGCCACCTACGGTCAGGATCGAGAGCGGCCGCTGTGGCTGGGGTCGGTGAAGTCGAATATCGGCCACACGCAGGCCGCGGCGGGTGTTGCCGGGATCATCAAGATGGTTTTGGCGATGCGGCATGGTCTGCTGCCGGCGACGTTGCACGTGGACGAGCCGTCGTCGCATGTGGACTGGGCTGCGGGCAGCGTCGAGTTGCTCACGTCGGCGCAGCCGTGGGAGGCCGCTGACCGGCCGCGCCGGGCGGGCGTCTCGTCGTTCGGCATGAGCGGCACGAACGCCCACGTGATCCTGGAGGAGCCCCCGGCTGCGGAGCCGGTCCCGGCATCGACGCCGGCCGTGCACCTGCCGGTGGTGCCGGTGCTGCTCTCCGGCCAGACCGAGAACGCGTTGCGGGCGCAGGCCGTACGGCTGCGCGCGGTGGCGGACGCCGACCTGCTCGGGGTCGGGCTCGCGTCGGTCCGCCGCGGGGCGCTGGAGCATCGGGCGGTCATCCTCGCGGGCGACGCCGAGGCGCTGGCCGTCGGTCTTGACGCGGTCGCGTCCGGCACCGGTGGTTTGACCGGGGCCGTGGGTGCCGGTCGGGTGGCGTTCTTGTTCTCCGGTCAGGGGTCGCAGCGGGTTGGGATGGGCCGGGGTCTGTATGAGACGTTCCCGGTGTTCGCGGATGCGTTCGACGCGGTCTGTGCGCACCTTGATCCGCATTTGGATCGGCCGCTGGCGGTCGTGTTGGCCGATTCCGATGAGGAGTTGATTCACCGGACGGGGTATGCGCAGCCGGCGTTGTTCGCCGTTGAGGTGGCGTTGCATGCTCTGTTGCGGTCGTGGGGTGTGAGCCCTGATGTGGTGGTGGGGCATTCGATCGGGGAGATTGCTGCGGCGCAGGTGGCGGGGGTGTTGTCGCTGGCGGATGCGGCCACGTTGGTCACGGCTCGGGGCCGGTTGATGCAGGCGCTGCCCTCGGGCGGAGCGATGCTCGCGGTCGGGGCGGCCGAGGCGGATGTCCGGGCGCTGCTGGCCTCCGTGGGTGATGGCGAGGCGAATGATGGTGGTCTGGCCGCCGTGGGCGGCGAGGAGTCGAGCGGTGGTGGCCTGGCCGTCGACATCGCGGCGGTGAATGGTCCGGCGTCGGTGGTGGTCTCCGGGGCCGAGGGTGACATCGAGCGGGTCGCTGAGTTGGCTGGTGAGCGGGGTTGGAAGATCTCGCGGTTGCGGACCAGTCATGCGTTTCACTCCCGGTTGATGGAGCCGATGCTGGCGGAGTTCGCCGGGGTCGTTCGTGGGTTGAGTTTCGCTGAGCCGGTGGTTCCGGTGGTGTCGACGGTGACCGGTCGGCCGGTGGAGTCGGGGCTGTGGTCGGATCCGGAGTACTGGGTTGAGCAGGTGCGTCAGCCGGTCCGGTTCGCCGACGCGATCGGTTCACTGGAGGGTGTCAGTAGGTTTGTGGAGTTGGGTCCGGACGGGGTGCTGGCCGCGCTGGTGCAGCAGCCGGATGCCGTCGCGGTTCCGCTGTTGCGCCGAGACCGGGACGAGGTCACCTCCGCGCTGACCGCGCTGGCGACCCTGCATGTCAACGGTGTGCCGGTGGAGTGGTCGGCCGTATATGCCGGAACCGGCGCTCAGCCGGTGACCCTGCCGACCTATGCCTTCCAGCGCCAGCGGTACTGGCTGGAGAGCCAGCCGGCTAAACCCGCCGCCGACCCGGTCGAGGCCGGATTCTGGGCGACGGTGGAGCAGGGTGATCTGCCGGGACTGGCCGTGCAGCTCGGCGTCCCGACCGCGTCGCTGGAGAACGTGCTGCCCGCGCTCGCGTCCTGGCGGGCGCGTGGCCGTGAGCGATCGCTGATCGAGGGCTGGCGTTACCGGGTCACCTGGGAGCCCGCTGACCTGCCGGCCGCCGAGCTGACCGGACGATGGGTCCTGGTCGGTGACGACCTTTTTGAACTCGGCGCGGTGCTGTCCAGGCTCGGTGCGTCGGTGATCCATGTGCCCGCGGGCACCCGGGCAGAGCTGGCTACCCGGCTCACGGGACTCGACGCCTCCGGCATGGTGGCTTCCGCCGCTTCCGTGGGTGAAGCGCTGGCATTGGTGCAAGCCTTGGCGGACATCCAGAGCGACACTCCGTTGTGGCTGGTGACCCGGGCCGCGGTGGCGACTGGCCGGGCGGACGACGCGGTCGAGGTCGACCAGGCCGCACTGTGGGGTTTCGGCAGGGTGATCGGTCTGGAGCACCCGGAGTTCTGGGGTGGTCTGCTCGACCTGCCGCAGACGATCGATTCCCGCGCGGGGACGCGGATCGGGGCGGTGCTGGCCGGGGCGCTCGGCGTCGAAGATCAGGTCGCGGTGCGTAGCGGTGGGGTTCTGGTTCGGCGGCTGGAGCACGCTCCGGCGAGTGTGGCTCCTGCTTGGCGTCCGCGTGGCACGGTGCTGGTTACCGGTGGTACCGGTGGGCTTGGCGCGGAGGTGGCGCGGTGGGCGGCGGCCAATGGGGCTGAGCGGCTGGTGCTGGTGTCGCGGCGTGGTGTGGATGCGCCCGGGGCTGAGGCGCTGCTGGCCGAGTTGCCGAATGCCGAGGTGCACGCGTGTGATCTGGCCGATCGGTCTGCGGTCGAGGCTCTTCTGGCTGTGGTCGGTGCGGTCGACGCCGTGGTGCACGCGGCCGGCGTCGCGGCCGACGTACCGCTGCGGGACGCCGACGAGGCGCACTTCCGTACGGTGCTGTCCGGCAAGGTTGACGGGGCTCTGCACCTGGACGCGCTGGTCGGTGACGTCGACGCGTTTGTGGTGTTCTCGTCGATCTCCGGAGTCTGGGGCAGCGGCGAGCAGGCCGCCTACGGGGCGGCGAACGCGGCCCTGGACGGGCTGGTCGCCCGGCGCCGCGCGCACGGACTGCCGGGCACCGCGGTCGCCTGGGGTCCGTGGGCGGAGGTCGGCATGGCCGCCGACGACGAGGTCGCGGCCCAGCTGCGCCGCCGGGGCCTGGTGCCGCTGGACCCGCAGCGGGCGGTGGCCGCGCTGGCCGATGCGGTGGGCGCCGACGAGGGTGCGCTGACGATCGCCGATGTTCGGTGGGCGGAGTTCGTGCCGTTGTTCGCCGCCGCTCGTGCGCGTCCGCTCTTCGATGACCTGGTCGAGGCAGAGGCGCCCGCCGTCGCCGGGACGGTGTTCTCCACGTTCGGGCAGCGGTTGGCCGGTCTGGCGGTTGGTGATCGGGAGCGGCTTGTCGTCGAGGTGGTGCGGACGCATGTGGCGGCGGTGCTGGGTCACGCCTCCAGTGAGGCGGTGGCGCCGGGCCGGGCGTTCAAGGAGCTGGGTTTTGACTCGCTGACCGCGGTGGAGTTGCGGAACCGGTTGCGGGCCGCGACCGGTTTGGCGTTGCCGGCGACGTTGGTGTTCGACTATCCCAGTGTGGAGCGGCTGGCCGCTTACCTGCTTGAAGAGCTCAGCGGTTCGGTTGACGCCGTCATCGCGCCGAAGGCTGTCGCCGCTGTTGATGATGATCCGGTTGTGATCGTCGGGATGGGGGTGCGGCTGCCCGGTGGTGTCGACACTCCCGAGGGGCTCTGGGAGTTGGTGGCCTCCGGTTCTGATGCGATCGGTGGTTTTCCGACCGATCGGGGTTGGGATCTGGAGGGGCTTTATCACCCGGATCCCGATCATGCGGGTACCTCGTATACCCGTCATGGTGGGTTTTTGTATGGTGCGGCGGAGTTTGATGCGGGGTTGTTCGGGATCTCGCCGCGTGAGGCGTTGGCGATGGATCCGCAGCAGCGGTTGCTGCTGGAGACCTCCTGGGAGGCGTTCGAGCGGGCCGGGATCGATCCGCTCTCACTGCGGGGCGAGCAGATCGGCGTGTTCGCCGGCACCAACAGCCTCGACTACGCCAGCCGGGCCGACGGACTGCCGGAAGGGCTGGAAGGGCACCTCCTGACCGGAACCGCCGCCAGCGTCGTCTCCGGGCGGCTCTCCTACACGTTCGGCCTCGAAGGCCCGGCGGTGACTATCGACACGGCGTGTTCGTCGTCGCTGGTCGCGCTGCACCTGGCGGTGCAGGCGCTGCGGTCGGGCGAGTGCTCGATGGCCCTGGCCGGTGGTGTGGCCGTGATGTCCGGGCCGGAGACCTTCGTCCAGTTCTCCCGGCAGCGGGGCCTTGCCCCTGACGGCCGGTGTAAGTCCTTCGCCGCCGACGCGGACGGTACGGGCTGGGCCGAGGGTGCGGGCATGCTGCTGGTCGAGCGGCTGTCTGATGCCCGGCGGCTTGGCCACGAGGTCCTCGCGGTGGTGCGGGGTACGGCGGTCAACCAGGATGGTGCGTCGAATGGGCTGACCGCGCCGAACGGTCCGGCCCAGCAGCGGGTGATTCGGACCGCGCTGGCCAATGCCGGTCTGTCCCCGGCTGAGGTGGACGTGGTGGAGGCGCACGGGACCGGTACGACGCTGGGTGATCCGATCGAGGCGCAGGCGTTGCTGGCGACCTACGGCCAGGACCGGGAAACGCCGCTGTGGCTGGGCTCGGTGAAGTCGAACATCGGCCACACCCAGGCCGCGGCCGGTGTTGCCGGGATCATCAAGATGGTTTTGGCGATGCGGCATGGTCTGCTGCCGGCGACGTTGCACGCGGACGAGCCGTCGCCGCACGTGGACTGGACCTCCGGCGCGGTGTCGCTGCTCACGTCGGCGCAGCCGTGGGAGGCCGCTGACCGGCCGCGCCGGGCGGGCGTCTCGTCCTTCGGTATGAGCGGCACGAACGCCCACGTGATCTTGGAAGAGCCCCCGGCTGCAGTCGAGCCCGTGGCCGTCCCGGCACGGTTGCCAATGGTGCCGGTCGTGGTGTCCGGGCACACTGCGGAGGCGCTGCGGGCTCAGGCCGAGCGCGTCCTACGGGTCGTCGCCGACGGTGCGGACGGCGTCGACCTGGCCGGGATAGGGGCCGCATCGATCCGGCGGGCCGCTCTGGCGCATCGGGCGGTGGTGCTTGCCGGTGACGTCGAGGCGTTGACCGGTGGTCTTGCCGCGGTCGCGGCTGGGGCCGGTGCGGTGCGCGGGGTGGCCGGCGCCGGCCGGGTGGCGTTCTTGTTCTCTGGTCAGGGGTCGCAGCGGATCGGTATGGGCCGGGGTCTGTATGCGGCGTTCCCGGTGTTCGCGGATGCGTTCGATCAGGTGGCGTTGCATGTTGATGCCCATTTGGATCGGCCGCTGGCGGTCGTGTTGGCCGATTCCGATGAGGAGTTGATTCACCGGACGGGGTATGCGCAGCCGGCGTTGTTCGCCGTTGAGGTGGCGCTACATGCTCTGTTGCGGTCGTGGGGTGTGAGCCCTGATGTGCTGGTGGGGCATTCGATCGGGGAGATCGCTGCGGCGCAGGTGGCGGGGGTGTTGTCGCTGGCGGATGCGGCCACGCTGGTCACTGCCCGGGGCCGGCTCATGCAGGCGCTGCCCTCGGGCGGAGCGATGCTGGCGGTCGGGGCAGCCGAGGCGGATGTCCGGGCGCTGCTGGCCTCCGTGGGTGATGGCGAGGCGAACGATGGTGGTCTGGCCGCCATGGGCGGCGAGGAGTCGAGCGGTGGTGGCCTGGCCGTTGATGTTGCGGCGGTGAATGGTCCGGCGTCGGTGGTGGTGTCCGGGGTTGAGGCCGACATTGAGCGGGTCGCTGAGCTGGCTGGTGAGCGGGGTTGGAAGACTTCGCGGTTGCGGACGAGTCATGCGTTCCATTCGCGGTTGATGGAGCCGATGCTGGCGGAGTTCCGGGCGGTTGTGGCGCAGTTGAGTTTCGCTGAGCCGGTGGTTCCGGTGGTGTCGACGGTGACCGGTCGGCTGGTGGAGTCGGGGCTGTGGTCGGATCCGGAGTACTGGGTTGAGCAGGTGCGTCAGCCGGTCCGGTTCGCTGATGCGCTGGCCGTACTGGAGGGTGTCAGCCGGTTTGTGGAGTTGGGTCCGGATGGGGTGCTGGCCGCGCTGGTGCAGCAGCCGGATGCCGTCACGGTTCCGCTGTTGCGCCGGGAGCGTGATGAGGTCACCTCCGCGCTGACCGCGCTGGCGACCCTGCATGTCAACGGCGTTTCGGTGGACTGGTCGATGCTCTTTGCCGGGGTTCAACCGGTCGAGCTGCCGACGTACGCCTTCCAGCGCCAGCGGTACTGGCCCGACGAGGCACCTGCCGGCCGGGTTTCGGAGCCGGATCGGGATGACGCGGGCTTCTGGGCCACCGTCGAACGTGGCGACCTGCCGGCGTTGGCCGAACAGCTCGGAGTTGCGACCACCGCGCTCGAAGGCCTGGTCCCGGCGCTGGCGTCCTGGCGGGCGCGAGGCCGGGAACGGTCGTTGGTCGACGGCTGGCGGTACCGGGTCACCTGGGAGCCGGTGACCGTTCCGGTCGAGGCCCGGCTCGCCGGCGTGTGGGCGGTTGTCGGTGAGGACATCTACGGCCTCGGCGAGGTGCTGGCAGGACTGGGCGCGTCGGTGCTGCCGGTGACCGACCGGGAGCAACTGGCGGGGCTCGACGTTGCAGGCCTCGTCGCGTCGCCCACATCCCTGGTTGGCGCGCTCGGGTTGGTCCAGGCGCTGGTGGAGGCCGGGTGCCGGGCTCCGTTGTGGTTGGTGACTCGGGGTGCGGTGGCCACGGGGCGGGCGGATGGCGTGGTGGACGTCGATCAGGCGCAGCTCTGGGGCTTCGGTCGTGCGGTGGGGCTGGAGCATCCGGAGCTGTGGGGCGGCTTGCTGGATCTGCCCGAGGTGATCGATACCCGGGCTGCGGGCCGGATCAGGGCGGTACTGGCCGGCGCGCTCGGCATGGAGGACCAGCTCGCGGTGCGCAGCGGCGGCATCCTGGTCCGGCGGCTGGAGCACGCCCCAGCGAGTGCGGCCCCGGCCTGGCGTCCGCGTGGCACGGTGCTGGTTACCGGTGGTACCGGTGGGCTTGGTGCTGAGGTGGCTCGCTGGGCGGCGGCCAGTGGGGCCGAGCGGCTGGTGCTGGTCTCGCGGCGAGGTGTGGACGCGCCTGGAGCTGAGGCGCTGCTGACCGAGCTGCCGAACGCCGAGGTGCACGCCTGTGATCTGGCCGACCGGTCCGCGGTGGAGGCGTTGCTGGCGACGATCGGCCAGGTCAACGCGGTCGTGCACGCCGCCGGTGTCGGTGAGGACGTCGCGTTGGTGGACGCGGACGAGGAACACCTGCGTCGGGTGGTCGGCGGCAAGGTCGACGGGGCGTTGCACCTGGACGCGTTGGTCGGTGATGTCGATGCGTTTGTGGTGTTCTCATCGATCTCGGGGATCTGGGGGAGTGCGGAGCAGACTGCGTATGGGGCCGCCAACGCCGCGCTGGATGCCTTGATCGCCCGGCGCCGGGCAAGCGGCCTGCCGGGAACGGCCGTGGCCTGGGGCCCGTGGGCACAGGTCGGCATGGCCGCCGACGAGGAGGTGTCCGGCCAGCTGCGCCGTCGCGGCCTCACTCCGATGGACCCCGCCCGGGCGTTGACCGCGCTGGCGTTCGCCGTCGGGTCGGGTGAGGCGGCCGTGACGGTCGCGGATGTGCGGTGGGCGGAGTTCCTGCCGTTGTTCACCGCCGCTCGGTCGCGTCCGTTGCTGGCTGACCTGCCGGAGGCCTTGGTGCCGGCGGTCGCGCCCGGGTCTGGTTCGGGGTTGGCGGCGCGGTTGGCGGGGTTGGCTCCGGCGGAGCGGACGCGGAGTGTGCTGGATCTGGTGCGGGCCGAGGTGGCCGCTGTTTTGGGGCATTCCTCTGCTGGGGCGGTGGAGCCGGATCGGGCGTTCAAGGAGTTGGGTTTTGACTCGCTGACCGCGGTGGAGTTGCGGAACCGGTTGCAGGTCGCGACCGGGCTGGGGTTGCCGGCGACGTTGGTGTTCGATTATCCGAATGCCGAGCGGCTCGCCGCTTTTGTGCTGGGGCGTCTCGCGCCGAGCACGTTGGTGTCGGACGCCACCATCGCCGAGGTGATCGCACCCGCCGACGACGACCCGATCGTCATCGTCGGCATGGGACTCCGCCTCCCCGGCGGCGTCGACACTCCCCGGGCGCTCTGGGACCTGGTCGTCGCAGGCACCGACGCGATCGGTGGTTTTCCGACCGATCGGGGTTGGGATCTGGATGGGCTTTATCACCCGGATCCGGAGCATGCGGGTACCTCGTACGCCCGTGAGGGTGGGTTCCTGTACGACGCCGCGGAGTTTGACGCGGGGTTGTTTGGGATTTCGCCGCGTGAGGCGTTGGCGATGGATCCGCAGCAGCGGTTGCTGCTGGAGACCTCCTGGGAGGCGTTCGAGGCGGCCGGGGTCAGCCCGCTCGGCCTGCGAGGTGAGCCGGTCGGTGTGTTCGTCGGGGCCTCGTTCATGGGCTACGGGAGCGGACCAGTCGAGGCGGCCGATGGCGTCGAGGGGCATCTGCTGACCGGGACGGCGTCGTCGGTGATGTCGGGTCGTCTCTCCTACACCTTCGGGCTCGAAGGTCCGGCGGTAACGGTGGACACGGCGTGTTCGTCGTCGCTGGTGGCACTGCACCTGGCCGCGCAGGCGCTGCGGTCGGGCGAGTGCTCGATGGCCCTGGTCGGTGGCGTGACCGTGATGCCGAACGCGGATATCTTCGTGGAGTTCTCCCGGCAACAGGGTCTTTCCCCTGACGGCCGGTGTAAGTCCTTCGCCGCCGACGCGGACGGTACGGGCTGGGCCGAGGGTGCGGGCATGCTGCTGGTCGAGCGGCTGTCTGATGCCCGGCGGCTTGGCCACGAGGTCCTTGCGGTGGTGCGGGGTTCGGCGGTGAACCAGGACGGTGCGTCGAATGGGCTGACCGCGCCGAACGGTCCGTCGCAGCAGCGGGTGATCCGGACCGCGCTGGCCAATGCCGGTCTGTCCCCGGCTGAGGTGGACGTGGTGGAGGCACACGGCACCGGTACGACGCTGGGTGATCCGATCGAGGCGCAGGCGTTGCTGGCCACCTACGGCCAGGACCGGCAGACGCCGTTGTGGCTGGGGTCGGTGAAGTCGAACATCGGTCACACGCAGGCTGCGGCCGGTGTCGCGGGTATCGCGAAGATGGTGCTGGCCATGCGGCACGGTCTGCTGCCCGCGACGCTGCACGCGGAGCAGGCCTCATCGCACGTGGACTGGGCCTCCGGCGCGGTGTCGCTGCTCACGTCGGCGCAGCCGTGGGAGGCCGCTGACCGGCCGCGTCGAGCGGGTGTCTCGGCGTTCGGCGTCAGCGGGACGAACGCGCATGTGATCTTGGAGGAGGCTCCGGCCGTAGAGCCGGTTGCCGCGCCGACGCCGGTTGTGGATCTTCCGGTGGTGCCGGTGTTGCTGTCTGGGGCTGATGAGGCGGCGCTGCGGGCGCAGGCGGAGCGGCTGCTCGATCACCCTGGCGTGGACACCGCTCCGCTGGCGGAGTTGGGTGCGGCTTCGGTCCGGCGTGCCGCGCTGTCTCACCGGGCCGTCGTGCTCGCGGGCGATCGGGAAACGCTGGTCGAGGGTGTGCGTGGCGTTGCCGCCGGCACCGGTGGTTTGACCGGGGCCGTGGGTGCCGGCCGGGTGGCGTTCTTGTTCTCCGGTCAGGGATCACAGCGGATCGGTATGGGCCGGGGTCTGTATGAGACGTTCCCGGTGTTCGCGGATGCGTTCGATCAGGTGGCGTTGCACGTGGATGCCCATCTGGATCGGCCGTTGGCGGTCGTGTTGGCCGATTCCGATGAGGAGTTGATTCACCGGACGGGGTATGCGCAGCCGGCACTGTTCGCCGTTGAGGTGGCGCTACATGCTCTGTTGCGGTCGTGGGGTGTGAGCCCTGATGTGCTGGTGGGGCATTCGATCGGGGAGATCGCTGCGGCGCAGGTGGCGGGGGTGCTGTCGCTGGCGGATGCGGCCACGCTGGTGACTGCTCGGGGCCGGTTGATGCAGGCGCTGCCCTCGGGCGGGGCGATGCTGGCGGTCGGGGCGGCCGATGCGGACGTCCGGGCGCTGCTGGCCTCTGCGGGTGGTGGCGATGAGTCGAGTGGCGGCGAGTCGCGTGGCGGTGGCTTGGCCGCCGTGGGCGGCAATGAGTCGAACGGTGGTGGCGAGTCGAGCGGCGGCGGCCTGGCCGTCGTGGGCGGTGGCGAGTCGAGTGGCGGGGGCTTGGCTGTTGATGTTGCGGCGGTGAACGGTCCGGCGTCGGTGGTGGTCTCCGGGGTTGAGAGCGACATCGAGCGGGTCGCTGAGCTGGCGACGGAGCGGGGTTGGAAGATCTCGCGGTTGCGGACCAGTCATGCGTTCCATTCGCGTCTGATGGAGCCGATGCTGGCGGAGTTCCGGGCGGTTGTGGCGCAGTTGAGTTTCGCTGAGCCGGTGGTTCCGGTGGTGTCGACGGTGACCGGTCGGCCGGTGGAGTCGGGGCTGTGGTCGGATCCGGAGTACTGGGTTGAGCAGGTGCGTCAGCCGGTCCGGTTCGCTGATGCGATCGGTTCACTGGAGGGTGTCAGTAGGTTTGTGGAGTTGGGTCCGGATGGGGTGCTGGCTGCACTGGTGCAGCAGCCGGATGCCGTCACGGTTCCGCTGCTGCGCCGAGACCGGGATGAGGTCACCTCCGCGCTGACCGCGCTGGCGACCCTGCACGTCAACGGTGTTCCGGTGGACTGGTCGCAGCTCTTTGCCGGGGTTCAGCCGGTCGAGCTGCCGACGTATGCCTTCCAGCGGCAGCGCTACTGGCTGCGCACCCGCGCCGAAACGCCGGTCGCAGCGGCTGACGCCGGCTTCTGGGACCCGATCGACCGTGGCGACACCGTTGGGCTCGCCACCCGGCTGGGCGTTCCGGTCACCACGCTCGAACCGCTCCTGCCGGCGCTGGTGTCCTGGCGGGCCCGTGGCCGGGAGCGGTCGTTGGTCGATGGGTGGCGTTACCGGGTTACCTGGAAGCCCGTCACCGACCTGGCCGAGGCGGCGCCCCACGGGACCTGGGCTCTCATCGGTGATGACGTGCTGGGAGCAGCCGATGCGTTGGGACTTGCCGAGGCGCTGACGGGGATGGGCGCCGAGGCCGTGGTCGTGCCGCTTGGCGACCGTACTGACCTGGCCGTGCGTCTGTGTGAGTTGGCACCCACCGGGGTCCTTGTGCTGCCGTCGGTTGCTCTCACCGGTGTGTTGACGGTTGTTCAGGCTTTGGCGGACGTCGCAGGCCGGGCTCCGTTGTGGTTGGTGACTCGGGGCGCGGTGGCTGCGGGACGGGCGGACGGTGCGCCGGATGTCGCACAGGCCGCGAAGTGGGGCCTGGGCCGGGTGATCGGTCTGGAGCACCCGGAGCGCTGGGGCGGCCTGCTGGACCTGCCGGAAGCTCTTGATGCCCGGGCGGTCGCGCGGTTTGGTGCGGTGCTGGCTGGGGCGCTCGGTGCCGAGGATCAGGTTGCGGTGCGCAGCGGTGGGGTCTTGGTCCGGCGGCTGGTAGCAGCCCCGGCGACCGGCGGAGACACCTGGCATCCGCGTGGCACGGTGTTGATCACTGGTGGTACCGGCGGGCTCGGCGCGGAGGTGGCTCGGTGGGCGGCGGCGAACGGGGCCGAGCGGCTGGTGCTGGTCTCGCGGCGCGGTCTGGACGCGCCCGGAGCGGAGGCGCTGCTCGCCGAACTTCCCAGTGCCGAGGCGCACGCCTGCGATCTGGCCGACCCGTCGGCGGTCGAGGGGTTGCTGGCGACGATCGGCCAGGTCGACGCTGTGGTGCACGCCGCCGGTGTGGCCGAGGACGCCGAGTTGGTCGACGCCGATGCCGCGCATCTGAACCGGGTGCTGTCCGGCAAGGTCGACGGGGCCCTGTACCTGGACGCGTTGGTCGGTGACGTTGACGCGTTTGTGGTGTTCTCGTCGATCTCCGGGATCTGGGGGAGTGCGGAGCAGGCGGCGTATGGGGCCGCGAACGCCGCGTTGGATGCCTTGATCGCGCGGCGGCGGGCGAGTGGTCTGCCGGGTACGGCTGTGGCTTGGGGTCCGTGGGCTCAGGTCGGTATGGCCGCCGATGATGAGACCGCCGCTCAGCTGCGGCGGCGTGGCTTGACGCCGATCGAGCCCGGGCTCGCGCTCGCCGCGCTGGCCGGCGCGGTCGGCGCGGGTGAGGAGTCGGTCACGGTGGCGGATGTGCGGTGGGCGGAGTTCCTGCCGCTGTTCACAGCCAGCCGGGCTCGGCCGTTCTTCGCGGACCTCTCGGCCGCCCAGGCCCTTGCCACCCCAGCAACGCACGGCGGCCCCGCGGTGTCCGCATTCGCGCAGCGGCTGGCCGGCCTGGCCGCCGCCGACCGGGAACGACTCGTCGCCGAGGTGGTGCGTACGCACGTCGCCGCGGTGCTGGGTCACGCGTCCAGCGAGGCGGTGGCACCCAGCCGGGCGTTCAAGGAGCTGGGCTTCGACTCGCTCACCGCAGTGGAGCTGCGCAACCGGCTGCAGGCCGCGACCGGCTTGGCTCTGCCGGCCACGCTCGCCTTCGACCACCCGAGCGCGGCCCGGCTCGCCGACTTCCTGTTGAGCCAGGTCACCGGCCCGGACGCGGCTTCGGCGGACGCCCGCACCCCGGTCGTCTCGATCGACGATGACCCGATCGTGATCGTTGGTATGGGGTTGCGGTTGCCTGGTGGGGTGGAGACGCCTGAGCAGTTCTGGGATTTGGTTGCTGCGGGTGGGGATGGGATCGGGGCGTTCCCGACTGATCGGGGTTGGGATCTGGATGGGCTTTATCATCCGGATCCTGATCATGTAGGGACGTTTTATGCCCGTGAGGGTGGGTTCCTGTATGGCGCGGGTGAGTTTGATGCGGGGTTGTTTGGGATTTCGCCGCGTGAGGCGTTGGCGATGGATCCGCAGCAGCGGTTGTTGCTGGAGACCTCGTGGGAGGCGTTTGAGGCGGCCGGGGTCAGCCCGCTTGGGCTGCAGGGTGAGCCGGTGGGTGTGTTCGTGGGTGCGACGGCGATGGGGTACGGGGTTGGCCCGGTCGAGTCCGCTGAGGGTAGTGAGGGGATCGAGGGGCATCTGCTGACGGGAACGGCGTCGTCGGTGATGTCGGGTCGTCTCTCCTACACCTTCGGTCTTGAGGGGCCGGCGGTGACGGTGGACACGGCGTGTTCGTCGTCGCTGGTGGCGTTGCACCTGGCCGCGCAGGCGTTGCGGTCGGGTGAGTGCTCGATGGCGCTGGTCGGTGGCGTGACGGTGATGCCGACCGCGGATGTGTTCGTGGAGTTCTCCCGGCAGCGGGGTCTCGCCCCCGACGGCCGGTGCAAGTCCTTCGCCGCGGAGGCTGATGGGACGGGCTGGGCCGAGGGTGCGGGCATGCTGCTGGTCGAGCGGCTGTCTGATGCCCGGCGGCTTGGCCACGAGGTCCTCGCGGTGGTGCGGGGTACGGCGGTGAATCAGGATGGTGCGTCGAATGGGCTGACCGCGCCGAACGGTCCGGCCCAGCAGCGGGTGATCCGGCAGGCCCTGGCCAATGCCGGTCTGTCCTCGTCCGAGGTGGACGTGGTGGAGGCACACGGCACAGGAACGACGCTGGGTGACCCGATTGAGGCGCAGGCGTTGCTGGCGACCTACGGCCAGGACCGAGAGACGCCGTTGTGGCTGGGGTCGGTGAAGTCGAACATCGGCCACACCCAGGCCGCGGCCGGTGTCGCCGGTATCGCGAAGATGGTTTTGGCGATGCGGCATGAGAGTCTGCCTGCCACTTTGCATGCGGAGCGGTTGTCTCCGCATGTGGACTGGGCCTCTGGTGCGGTGTCGTTGCTGACGGAGGCACAGCCCTGGCCGACCGCTGACCGGCCGCGTCGAGCGGGCGTTTCGGCGTTCGGTGTCAGTGGCACGAACGCGCATGTGATCTTGGAGGAGGCTCCGGCCGTAGAGCCGGTTGCCGCGCCGACGCCGGTTTCGGACCTGCCGGTGGTGCCGGTGCTGCTGTCGGGGGCGGATGGCGCGGCGCTGCGCGCCCAGGCGCAGCGGCTGCTCGACCATCCCGGTGTGGATACCGCTCCGCTGGCAGGGTTGGGCGTCGCCACCGTGCGGCGGGCTGTTCTGGCGCATCGGGCGGTGGTGCTCGCGGGTGACGCTGAGGCGTTGACCGGTGGTCTTGCCGCGGTCGCGGCTGGGGCCGGTGCGGTGCGCGGGGTGGCCGGCACCGGTCGGGTGGCGTTCTTGTTCTCCGGTCAGGGATCACAGCGGATCGGTATGGGCCGGGGTCTGTACGAGACGTTCCCGGTGTTCGCGGATGCGTTCGACCAGGTGGCGTTGCACGTGGATGCCCATCTGGATCGGCCGCTGGCGGTCGTGTTGGCCGATTCCGATGAGGAGTTGATTCACCGGACCGGGTATGCGCAGCCGGCACTGTTCGCCGTTGAGGTGGCGCTACATGCTCTGTTGCGGTCGTGGGGTGTGAGCCCTGATGTGCTGGTGGGGCATTCGATCGGGGAGATCGCTGCGGCGCAAGTGGCGGGGGTGCTCTCGCTGGCGGATGCGGCCACACTGGTCACCGCCCGGGGCCGGCTCATGCAGGCGCTGCCCTCGGGCGGAGCGATGCTCGCGGTCGGGGCGGCGGAGGCGGATGTCCGGGCGCTGCTGGCCTCTGCGGGTGGTGGCGATGAGTCGAGTGGCGGTGAGTCGCGTGGCGGTGGCTTGGCTGCCGTGGGCGGCGATGAGTCGAACGGTGGTGGCGAGTCGAGCGGCGGCGGTCTGGCCGTCGTGGGTGGTGGCGAGTCGAGCGGCAGGGGCTTGGCTGTTGATGTTGCGGCGGTGAATGGTCCGGCGTCGGTGGTGGTGTCCGGGGTTGAGGCCGACATTGAGCGGGTCGCTGAGCTGGCCGGTGAGCGGGGTTGGAAGACTTCGCGGTTGCGGACGAGTCATGCGTTCCATTCGCGGTTGATGGAGCCGATGCTGGCGGAGTTCGCCGAGGTTGTCCGTGGGTTGAGTTTCGCTGAGCCGTTGGTTCCGGTGGTGTCGACGGTGACCGGTCGGCCGGTGGAGTCGGGGCTGTGGTCGGATCCGGAGTACTGGGTTGAGCAGGTGCGTCAGCCGGTCCGGTTCGCTGACGCGATCGGTTCGCTGGAGGGTGTCAGTAGGTTTGTGGAGTTGGGTCCGGACGGGGTGCTGGCCGCGCTGGTGCAGCAGTCGGATGCCGTCGCGGTTCCGCTGCTGCGCCGGGAGCGTGATGAGGTCACCTCCGCGCTGACCGCGCTGGCGACCCTGCATGTCAACGGTGTTCCGGTGGACTGGTCGCAGCTCTTTGCCGGGGTTCAGCCGGTCGAGTTGCCGACGTATGCCTTCCAGCGGCAGCGCTACTGGCTGCGAGCAGCGGTGCCCGCTCGCTCCGCGGAACCGGTGGAGGCCGGCTTCTGGAACGCCGTCGAGCAGGGCGATCTCCCCGCCCTCGCAGCCGAGCTGGGTGTCGACGCCGAGGCCGTGGCCACCATGCTGCCCGCGCTGTCGACCTGGCGGGCGCGAGGCCGCGAGCGGTCCCAGATCGACGGCTGGCGCTACCGCGTCACCTGGAAGCCGGTCGCCGATCCCGGCCCGGCTCCGCTCGAGGGCACCTGGTTGCTGCTCGGCGGGGACGGCGGGGACGGCGGGGACGCTGCCGCGCTGACCGAGGCCCTGACCGGCCACGGCGCGACCGTACTCCGGCTGGAGACCGGGACGCGGACCGAACTGGCCGACCGGCTGCGGACGCTCGACACGCCGATCACCGGCGTGCTCGCGCCGGCCGGCCCGCTCACCGGGACGCTCGCGGTCGTCCAGGCGCTCGGCGACGCCGACGTCGTGGCGCCGCTCTGGCTGCTCACCCGTGGCGCGGTCGCGACCGGCGCCGCCGACCCGGCAGCCCACCCGCTCCAGGCGGAGTTCTGGGGCTTCGGCCGGGTCGTCGGTCTGGAGCACCCCGACCGTTGGGGTGGCCTGATCGACCTCCCCGAGCGGCTCGACCCGCGTGCGGCCGCCCGCCTGGTCGCCGTCCTCGCCGGGCGTCTGGGCGACGAGACCGAAGTCGCCGTCCGCGGCGCCGGGCTGCTGGCCCGCCGCTTGACCCCGGCGCCGCAACGCCCCGGGAGCGGTTGGGAACCGCGCGGGACGGTCCTGGTCACCGGCGGTACCGGCGGCCTCGGCCGACAGGTCGCCCGGTGGGCCGCGGAGCACGGTGCCCGCCGGGTCGTGCTCGTCAGCCGGCGAGGGGCCGCGGCGGACGGCGTCCGTGATCTGACGGCGGAGTTCACGAACATCGAGGCGCGCGCCTGCGACCTGACCGACCGGTCCGCGGTCGCGACGCTGGTGCGGGAGTTCGACGGCGAACCCGATCTGGCGATTGTGCACGCCGCCGGGGTACTGGACGACGGCGTGATCGCCGGACTCGACCCGGCCCGGCTCGACGCGGTGCTGGCGAGCAAGGCCGGCGCGGCCTGGCAGCTGCACGAGCTCACCGAACACCGGCCACTCTCGGCGTTCGTGCTGTTCTCCTCGACGGCCGGCGTTTTCGGCAACCCGGGCCAGGCCAACTACGCCGCCGCCAACGCGGCGCTCGACGCGCTCGCGGAGTACCGCAAGGTGCTGGGGTTGCCCGCGACTTCGATCGCCTGGGGACCCTGGGCCGATGCCGGCATGATGGCCGACCACGGGGGCTCAGCGCAGTTCCGTCGTGCCGGCCTTTCGCTGCTGCGCCCCGCATCGGCGCTGGCCGCACTGGCCGCCGCGGTGGGCAGCGGCGAACCGACGGTGGTTGTCGCGGACGTGCGCTGGGAGCGGTTCGCCGCCGAGCTGGGCGCGGTCCGGCCGGCGTCGGTCCTGGCCGACCTGCCCGAGCTGCGGGCGCCAGGTCGAGAGGTGATGGTGACCGGTCGGCTGCTGCTGGCCGTACGGCTGGCGGACCTCTCGCCCGCCGAGGCGCGCCGGACGGTCCTGACCGAGGTCCGCGACCAGGCCGCGGCCGTGCTTGGACACTCCTCCGCCGACGCGGTGGCACCCGATCGCTCGTTCCAGGAACTCGGGCTGGACTCGTTGACCGCGATGGAACTGCGCAACCGGCTGGCCGCCGCGACCGGGCTCACGCTGCCGGCGACGCTGGTCTTCGACTATCCGGACTCCGAGCGGCTGACCACGTTCCTGCTCGGTCAGCTCGTCGGCGCGTTGCCCGCGGCGTCACCGGCCGCCTTGGTCGCGTCGGCCACCGACGATCCGATCGTCATCGTCGGGCTGGCCTGCCGGTTCCCGGGTGATGCGGACACTCCCAAGGCGCTCTGGGACCTCCTGGTCTCCGGCACCGACGCGATCGGCGCCTTCCCCACGGACCGCGGGTGGGACCTGGACGCGCTCTACCACCCGGACCCGGACCACCCCGGCACCACGTACACGCGTGAAGGTGGCTTCGTGTCCGACGCGGCCGAATTCGATGCGGGGTTGTTCGGGATCTCGCCGCGTGAGGCGTTGGCGATGGATCCGCAGCAGCGGTTGCTGCTGGAGACCTCCTGGGAGGCGTTCGAGCGGGCCGGGATCGATCCGCTGTCGTTGCGCGGTGAGCAGGTCGGTGTGTTCGCCGGCACGAACGGTCAGGACTACGTCGCGCTGCTGGACGACGGACTCGAGGACGTCGCGGGCTCCGTCGGGCACATCGGCACCGGCAACGCGGCGAGCGTACTGTCCGGCCGGGTCTCCTACACGTTCGGTCTTGAGGGGCCGGCGGTGACGGTGGACACGGCGTGTTCGTCGTCGCTGGTGGCTCTGCATCTGGCCGCGCAGGCGTTGCGGTCGGGTGAGTGTTCGATGGCGCTGGTCGGCGGCGTGACCGTGATGGCGACCCCGACCGCATTCCTGGACTTCAGCCACCAGCGCGGGCTGGCCGCCGACGGCCGGTGCAAGTCGTTTGCCGCCGACGCGGACGGCACCACCTGGGGCGAGGGCGCCGGGGTGTTCGTGGTCGAGCGGTTGTCGTCGGCGCGGGCGGCGGGGCGTTCGGTGCTCGCGGTGGTGCGGGGTACGGCGGTCAACCAGGACGGTGCGTCGAATGGGCTGACCGCGCCGAATGGGCCGTCGCAGCAGCGGGTGATTAGGCAGGCTCTGGCCAATGCCGGTCTGTTCTCGTCCGAGGTGGATGCGGTGGAGGCGCACGGGACCGGCACGACGCTGGGTGATCCGATCGAGGCGCAGGCGTTGCTGGCCACCTACGGTCAGGATCGGGAGACGCCGTTGTGGCTGGGGTCGGTGAAGTCGAACATCGGCCACACCCAAGCCGCGGCCGGCGCGGCCGGTATCGCGAAGATGGTGCTGGCTCTGCAGCACGAGACCCTGCCCGCCACCCTGCATGCGGAGCAGGCCTCGCCGCACGTCAACTGGGCCTCCGGCGCGGTGTCACTGTTGACCGAGGCGCAGCCGTGGCCGGCCGGGGTTCGGCCGCGTCGGGCGGGTGTGTCCGCCTTCGGGATCAGCGGCACGAACGCCCACGTGATCCTGGAAGAGGCTCCGGCCGACGAGCCCGTGGACACTCCGGCGCCGTTGCCGATCGTGCCGGTGCTGCTGTCCGGGGCGAATGAGGCGGCGCTGCGGGCCCAGGCGCAGCGGCTGCTCGACCATCCCGGTGTGGATACCGCTCCGCTGGCGGGGTTGGGCGTCGCCACCGTGGGGCGGGCTGTTCTGGCGCATCGGGCGGTGGTGCTTGCCGGTGACGTCGAGGCGTTGACCGGTGGTCTTGCCGCGGTCGCGGCTGGGGCCGGTGCGGTGCGTGGAGTGGCCGGTGCCGGCCGGGTGGCGTTCTTGTTCTCTGGTCAGGGGTCGCAGCGGATCGGTATGGGCCGGGGTCTGTATGCGGCGTTCCCGGTGTTTGCGGATGTGTTTGATCAGGTGGCGTTGCATGTGGAGGCGCATCTGGATCGGCCGTTGGTGGATGTCTTGGCCGATGAGGAGTTGATTCATCGGACGGGGTATGCGCAGCCGGCGTTGTTCGCCGTTGAGGTGGCGCTGCACGCGTTGTTGTCGCACTGGGGTGTGAGCCCTGATGTGGTGGTGGGGCATTCGATCGGGGAGATCGCTGCGGCGCAGGTGGCGGGGGTGTTGTCGCTGGCGGATGCGGCCACGCTGGTCACCGCCCGGGGCCGGCTCATGCAGGCCCTGCCCTCGGGTGGGGCGATGCTCGCCATTGGAGCGGCGGAGGCGGATGTCCGAGCGCTCCTGGCCTCCGCGGGTGGCGGCGGTGAGTCGAGTGGTGGTGGCTTGGCCTCCGTGGGCGGCGAGGAGTCGAGCGGCGGTGGCCTGGCCGTTGATGTTGCGGCGGTGAATGGTCCGGCGTCGGTGGTGGTGTCCGGGGTTGAGGCCGACATTGAGCGGGTCGCTGAGCTGGCTGGTGAGCGGGGTTGGAAGACTTCGCGGTTGCGGACGAGTCATGCGTTCCATTCGCGGTTGATGGAGCCGATGCTGGCGGAGTTCCGGGCGGTTGTGGCGCAGTTGAGTTTCGCTAAGCCGGTGGTTCCGGTGGTGTCGACGGTGACCGGTCGGCTGGTGGAGTCGGGGCTGTGGTCGGATCCGGAGTACTGGGTTGAGCAGGTGCGTCAGCCGGTCCGGTTCGCTGATGCGCTGGCCGCGTTGGAGGGTGTTAGCCGGTTTGTGGAGTTGGGTCCGGACGGGGTGTTGGCTGCGCTGGTGCAGCAGTCGGATGCCGTCGCGGTTCCGCTGTTGCGCCGGGACCGGGATGAGGTCACCTCCGCGCTGACCGCGCTGGCGATCCTGCATGTCAACGGCGTGCCGGTGGACTGGTCGACGCTGTTCGGCCGGGTTCGGAGCGCGGACCTGCCGACGTACCCGTTCCAGCGGGAGCGGTTCTGGCCCGCGAAGGGGCTCAAGCCCCGCGGCGACCGTGACGAGGACGGGTTCTGGGCGGCGGTCGAGGACGGCGACGTCGGCACCCTCGCCGACCGCCTCGGCGTGGAGACCACAGCGCTGGCGAGCCTGGTCCCCGCGCTGGTCGCCTGGCGCGCACGGGGCCGGGAGCGCTCGTTGATCGACGGATGGCGCTACCGCGTCACCTGGAAACCCGCCACTGTCGCGGGCCAGGGACGGCTCACCGGGACCTGGGTGCTGGTCGGCGACGACCGTTTCGGCCTCGCCGAGGTGCTCGCCGGGCTCGGCGCGGCCGTTACGGCGGTGCCGGCGGGTTCCCGCGCCGAGCTGGCGGCTCGGCTGGCCGGGCTGGAAGCGTCCGGCGTGGTCTCGGTGCTCGGCTCGGTTGATGAGACGCTTTCGCTGGTCCAGGCCTTGGCGGACGTCGCAGGCCGGGCTCCGTTGTGGTTGGTGACTCGGGGTGCGGTGGCCACGGGGCGGGCGGATGGCGTGGTGGACGTCGATCAGGCTGCCTTGTGGGGCTTCGGTCGTGCGGTGGGTCTGGAGCATCCGGAGCTGTGGGGCGGCTTGCTGGATCTGCCCGAGGCGATCGATACCCGGGCTGCGGGCCGCCTTGGTGCGATCCTGGGCGGCGCCTTGGACGTGGAGGACCAGGTCGCGCTCCGCAGCGGTGGGGTGCTTGTCCGGCGCCTCGCGCATGCGCCGGCCGGTGCCGCCCGGGCGTGGCAGCCGCGTGGCACGGTGCTGATCACTGGAGGCACGGGTGGGCTGGGTGCCGAGGTGGCGCGGTGGGCGGCGGCGAACGGGGCCGAGCGGCTGGTGCTGGTCTCGCGTCGGGGCGTGGCCGCGCCGGGTGTTGCGGAGCTGCTGGCCGAGCTGCCGAACGCCGAGGTGCACGCCTGTGATCTGGCCGACCGGTCCGCGGTGGAGGCGTTGCTCGACACGGTCGGGGATGTCGACGCTGTGGTGCACGCGGCCGGCATCGTCGAGGACGTGCCGCTGGCCGACGCCGACCAGGCTCATCTGGACCGCGTGATCCGCGGCAAGGTCGACGGGGCCCTGCACCTGGACGCGTTGGTCGGTGATGTCGATGCGTTCGTGGTGTTCTCGTCGATCTCGGCGACCTGGGGCAGCGGTCGGCAGGCCGCGTATGGGGCGGCGAACACCGCCCTCGACGGTCTGATTCTGCGCCGCCGAGCCGCCGGGCTTCCCGGCACCTCGATCGCTTGGGGCCCCTGGGCTCGCGTCGGCATGGCCGCCGACGCCGAAGCCGCCACCGCGCTCCGCCGGCAGGGTCTGGTCGGGATGGACCCGCAGCACGCGGTGGCCGCGCTGGCCCAGGCCGTGGGCACCGGGGACGACCTGGTCACGGTCGCGGATGTGCGGTGGGCGGAGTTCCTGCCGTTGTTCACCGCCGCTCGGTCGCGTCCGTTGCTGGCTGACCTGCCGGAGGCCTTGGTGCCGGCGGTCGCGCCCGGGTCTGGTTCGGGGTTGGCGGCGCGGTTGGCGGGGTTGGCTCCGGCGGAGCGGACGCGGAGTGTGCTGGATCTGGTGCGGGCCGAGGTGGCCGCTGTTTTGGGGCATTCCTCTGCTGGGGCGGTGGAGCCGGATCGGGCGTTCAAGGAGTTGGGTTTTGACTCGCTGACCGCGGTGGAGTTGCGGAACCGGTTGCAGGTCGCGACCGGGCTGGGGTTGCCGGCGACGTTGGTGTTCGATTATCCGAATGCCGAGCGGCTCGCTGCTTTTGTGCTGGGGCGTCTCGCGCCGAGCACGTTGGTGTCGGACGCCACCATCGCCGAGGTGATCGCACCCGCCGACGACGACCCGATCGTCATCGTTGGTATGGGGTTGCGGTTGCCTGGTGGGGTGGAGACGCCTGAGCAGTTCTGGGATTTGGTTGCTGCGGGTGGGGATGGGATCGGGGCGTTCCCGACTGATCGGGGTTGGGATCTGGATGGGCTTTATCACCCGGATCCTGATCATGTGGGGACGTTTTATGCCCGTGAGGGTGGGTTTTTGTATGGCGCGGGTGAGTTTGATGCGGGGTTGTTTGGGATTTCGCCGCGTGAGGCGTTGGCGATGGATCCGCAGCAGCGGTTGCTGCTGGAGACCTCGTGGGAGGCGTTCGAGGCGGCCGGGGTCAGCCCGCTCGGTTTGCAGGGTGAGCCGGTCGGTGTGTTCGTGGGTGCGACGGCGATGGGGTACGGGGTCGGCCCGGTCGAGTCCGCTGAGGGTAGTGAGGGGATCGAGGGGCATCTGCTGACCGGGACGGCGTCGTCGGTGATGTCGGGTCGTCTCTCCTACACCTTCGGTCTTGAGGGGCCGGCGGTGACGGTGGACACGGCGTGTTCGTCGTCGCTGGTGGCTCTGCATCTGGCCGCGCAGGCGTTGCGGTCGGGTGAGTGCTCGATGGCGCTGGTCGGTGGCGTGACGGTGATGCCGACCGCGGATGTGTTCGTGGAGTTTTCTCGGCAGCGGGGTCTCGCCCCCGACGGCCGGTGCAAGTCCTTCGGAGAGGGCGCGGACGGCACTGGCTGGTCGGAAGGCGTCGGCGTGCTCGTGGTCGAGCGGTTGTCGTCGGCGCGGGCGGCGGGGCGTTCGGTGCTCGCGGTGGTGCGGGGTACGGCGGTGAATCAGGATGGTGCGTCGAATGGGCTGACCGCGCCGAACGGTCCGTCGCAGCAGCGGGTGATCCGGCAGGCCCTGGCCAATGCCGGTCTGTCCTCGTCCGAGGTGGACGTGGTGGAGGCGCACGGGACCGGTACGACGCTGGGTGATCCGATTGAGGCGCAGGCGTTGCTGGCGACCTATGGTCAGGATCGGCAGACGCCGTTGTGGCTGGGGTCGGTGAAGTCGAACATCGGTCACACGCAGGCCGCGGCCGGTGTTGCGGGTATCGCGAAGATGGTTTTGGCGATGCGGCATGAGAGTCTGCCTGCCACTTTGCATGCGGAGCGGTTGTCTCCGCATGTGGACTGGGCCTCTGGCTCGGTATCGCTGCTGACGGAGGCACAGCCGTGGCCGGCCGGAGAGCGGCCGCGTCGAGCGGGCGTTTCGGCGTTCGGCGTCAGCGGGACGAACGCGCACGTCATTCTTGAAGAGGCCCCGGCGGTTGATCCTTCCGACCAGGTCGCAGAGGTCCTGCCGGTGGTGCCGGTGTTGCTGTCTGGGGCTGATGAGGCGGCGCTGCGGGCGCAGGCGGAGCGGCTGCTCGATCACCCTGGCGTGGATGCTGTTTCGCTGGCGGAGTTGGGTGCGGCTTCGGTCCGGCGTGCCGCGCTGTCTCACCGGGCGGTTGTGCTCGCGGGCGATCGGGAAACGCTGGTCGAGGGTGTGCGTGGCGTTGCCGCCGGCACCGGTGGTTTGACCGGGGCCGTGGGTGCCGGCCGGGTGGCGTTCTTGTTCTCCGGTCAGGGATCACAGCGGATCGGTATGGGCCGGGGTCTGTATGCGGCGTTCCCGGTGTTCGCGGATGCGTTCGATCAGGTGGCGTTGCACGTGGATGCCCATCTGGATCGGCCGTTGGCGGTCGTGTTGGCCGATTCCGATGAGGAGTTGATTCACCGGACCGGGTATGCGCAGCCGGCACTGTTCGCCGTTGAGGTGGCGCTACATGCTCTGTTGCGGTCGTGGGGTGTGAGCCCTGATGTGCTGGTGGGGCATTCGATCGGGGAGATCGCTGCGGCACAGGTGGCGGGGGTGCTGTCGCTGGCGGATGCGGCCACCCTGGTGACTGCTCGGGGCCGGTTGATGCAGGCGCTGCCCTCGGGCGGAGCGATGCTGGCGGTCGGGGCGGCCGAGGCGGATGTCCGGGCGCTGCTGGCCTCTGCGGGTGGTGGCGATGAGTCGAGTGGCGGCGAGTCGCGTGGCGGTGGCTTGGCCGCCGTGGGCGGCAATGAGTCGAACGGTGGTGGCGAGTCGAGCAGCGGCGGCCTGGCCGTCGTGGGCAGCAATGAGTCGAACGGTAGTGGCGAGTCGAGTGGCGGCGGTCTGGCCGTCGACATCGCGGCGGTGAACGGTCCGGCGTCGGTGGTGGTGTCCGGGGCCGAGGCCGACATTGAGCGGGTCGCCGAGCTGGCGACGGAGCGGGGTTGGAAGATCTCGCGGTTGCGGACCAGTCATGCGTTCCACTCCCGGTTGATGGAGCCGATGCTGACCGAGTTCGCCGGGGTCGTTCGTGGGTTGAGTTTCGCTGAGCCGGTGGTTCCGGTGGTGTCGACGGTGACCGGTCGGCCGGTGGAGTCGGGGCTGTGGTCGGATCCGGAGTACTGGGTTGAGCAGGTGCGTCAGCCGGTCCGGTTCGCTGATGCGATCGGTTCGCTGGAGGGTGTCAGTAGGTTTGTGGAGTTGGGTCCGGATGGGGTGCTGGCCGCGCTGGTGCAGCAGTCGGATGCCGTCGCGGTTCCGCTGTTGCGCCGGGACCGGGACGAGGTCGTCACGGCGCTGACCGCGCTGGCGACCCTGCACGTCAACGGTGTTCCGGTGGACTGGTCGCAGCTCTTCACCGGGGTTCAGCCGGTCGAGCTGCCGACGTATGCCTTCCAGCGGCAGCGCTACTGGCTGCGCACCCGCGCCGAAACGCCGGTCGCAGCGGCTGACGCCGGCTTGTGGGACCTGATCGACCGCGGCGACTTCACCAAGCTCGCCGCAGAGCTCGGTGTCGACCCCTCCTCTTCATTGGAGAGAGTGCTACCCGCGCTGACGTCCTGGCGGGTGCGCGGCCGTGAACGCTCCCGGCTGGACGGCTGGCGCTACCACGTCGCCTGGCAACCGGTGCCCGAGCCCGGCCCGGCCGTGTTGGCGGGCACCTGGGTGCTGATCGGCGCCGACCCGATCGGGCTCGCCGCGGTCTTGGCCGGCCACGGCGCCCACGTCCTGGCAGTCGGAACGGACGAGCGGCCCGCGCTGGCGCAGCGGCTGCGGGCACTGGACGGTCCGGTCGCCGGCGTGGTGAGCCTCGCCGCGATCGAGGACACGCCGCTGCTCGACTCGCTCGCCGTTGTCCAGGCCTACCTGGACGCTGAGCTGGCCGCACCTCTCTGGCTGGTCACCCGGGGCGCGGTGTCCGTCGGCCGGGCGGACGCGCCGGCTAGTCCGATCCAAGCCCAGACCTGGGGCTTTGGTCGTGCGGTGGGGTTGGAGCATCCGGAGTTGTGGGGTGGGTTGCTGGATCTGCCGGTTGAGTTGGATCGGCGGGCGGCGGCTCGGGTTGTCGCGGTCTTTGCTGGGGTTCTTGGTGCGGAGGATCAGGTCGCGGTTCGGGCCAGTGGGGTTTCGGTGCGGAGGCTCGGTCGCGCACTGGCTTCGCGTGGTGAGGTGTGGCGGCCTCGTGGCACGGTGTTGATCGCCGGTGGGACCGGTGGTCTGGGTGCTGAGGTGGCGCGGTGGGTGGCGGCCAATGGGGCCGAGCGGTTGGTGCTGGTCTCGCGGCGCGGTGTGGATGCGCCCGGAGCGGAGGCGCTGCTGGCCGAGTTGTCGAACGCCGAGGTGCATGCCTGTGATCTGGCCGATCGTTCGGCGGTGGAGGGGTTGCTGGCGACGATTGGCCAGGTCAACGCGGTCGTGCACGCCGCCGGCGTCAGTGAGCACGCGGCGTTGACGGACGTGGACGAGGAACACCTGCGTCGAGTGGTCGTCGGCAAGGTCGACGGGGCCTTGCATCTGGACGCGTTGGTCGGTGACGTTGACGCGTTTGTGGTGTTCTCGTCGATCTCTGGGATTTGGGGGAGTGCGGAGCAGGCGGCTTATGGGGCCGCGAACGCCGCGTTGGATGCCTTGATCGCGCGGCGGCGGGCGAGTGGCTTGCCGGGTACGGCTGTGGCTTGGGGTCCGTGGGCTCAGGTCGGTATGGCCGCCGATGATGAGACCGCCGCTCAGCTGCGGCGGCGTGGCTTGACGCCGATCGAGCCCGGGCTCGCGCTCGCCGCGCTGGCCGGCGCGGTCGGCGCGGGTGAGGAGTCGGTCACGGTTGCGGATGTGCGGTGGGCGGAGTTTCTGCCGCTGTTCACGGCCAGCCGGGCTCGGCCGTTCTTTGATCAGCTGCCGGAGGCGGCTGTGGCGGCCGTTGTGCCGGAGTCTGGTTCGGGGTTGGCGGCGCGGTTGGCGGGGTTGGCTCCGGCGGAGCGGACGCGGAGTGTGCTGGATCTGGTGCGGGCCGAGGTGGCTGCGGTGCTGGGTCATGCGTCTGGCGAGATGGTGGAGCCGGGCCGGGCGTTCAAGGAGTTGGGTTTTGACTCGCTGACCGCGGTGGAGTTGCGTAACCGGCTGCGGGCCGCGACCGGGCTGGCGTTGCCGGCGACCCTGGCGTTCGACTACCCGAGCGCCGAACGGCTCGCCCGGTTCGTCCTGGCCGAGGTCGGTGGTACGGAGACAGCCTCTCCCACTGGCTCGGCGCCCATGGTCGCGACGGACGACGATCCGATCGTCATCGTCGGGATGGGCGTACGGCTACCCGGCGGAGTGGAGACACCCGAGGCGTTCTGGGACCTGCTGGCCGCCGGTGGGGACGGGATCGGGGCGTTCCCGACCGATCGAGGTTGGGATCTTGACCGGCTCTATCACCCGGATTCGGAGCATGCTGGGACGTTCTATGCCCGTGAGGGTGGGTTCCTGTATGGCGCGGGTGACTTCGACGCTGGGTTGTTTGGGATTTCGCCGCGTGAGGCGTTGGCGATGGATCCGCAGCAGCGGTTGCTGCTGGAGACCTCCTGGGAGGCGTTCGAGGCGGCCGGGGTCAGCCCGCTCGGCCTGCAGGGCGAGCCGGTCGGTGTGTTCGTGGGCGCTGCGTTCATGGGATACGGCACCGGGCCGATCGAGAGCGGGGAGGGGCTGGAAGGGCACCTGCTGACCGGGACGGCATCGTCAGTGATCTCCGGCCGGATCTCCTACACGTTCGGGCTCGAAGGTCCGGCGGTGACGGTGGACACAGCGTGTTCGTCGTCGCTGGTGGCTCTGCATCTGGCCGCGCAGGCGTTGCGGTCGGGCGAGTGCTCGATGGCCCTGGTCGGCGGTGTCACGGTGATGCCGACTCCGGATATCTTCGTGGAATTCTCCCGGCAGCGAGGTCTCGCCCCTGACGGTCGGTGCAAGTCCTTCGGAGAGGGCGCGGACGGCACCGGCTGGTCCGAAGGTGCGGGCATGCTGCTCGTGGAACGGTTGTCGTCGGCGCGGGCGGCGGGGCGTTCGGTGCTCGCGGTGGTGCGGGGTACGGCGGTCAACCAGGACGGCGCGTCGAATGGACTGACCGCGCCGAACGGTCCGGCCCAGCAGCGGGTGATCCGAACCGCATTGGCCAACGCCGGTCTGTCCTCGTCCGAGGTGGACGTGGTGGAGGCGCACGGCACCGGCACGACGCTGGGTGACCCGATCGAGGCGCAGGCGTTGCTGGCCACCTACGGCCAGGACCGGGAAAAGCCGTTGTGGCTGGGGTCGGTGAAGTCGAACATCGGCCACACCCAGGCAGCAGCCGGCGCGGTCGGTATCGCGAAGATGGTGCTGGCCATGCGGCACGGTCTGCTGCCCGCGACGCTGCACGCGGAGCAGGCCTCATCGCACGTGGACTGGGCCTCCGGCGCGATCGAACTGCTCACTCAGGCGCAGCCGTGGGAGACCGACGGCCGGCCGCGTCGGGCGGGTGTGTCGGCGTTCGGTGTCAGCGGCACGAACGCGCATGTGATCTTGGAGGAGCCGCCGGCTGCGGAGCCGGTTCCGGCCCCGGTGCCGGTTTTGGACCTGCCGGTGGTGCCGGTGCTGGTCTCCGGGGCGAGTGAGGCGGCGCTGCGGGCTCAGGCGGAGCGGTTGCGCAGGGCGGTTCCGGAGGTGCTCGCCGTCGCCGCGGCAGAGCGAGGCTTTGGAACGGAAGCGGAGTTGCCGGCTCTGGCGGCGGCGTCCGCTCGGCGCCCGATGCTGGCGCATCGGGCGGTCATCCTCGCGGGCGACGCCGAGACGCTGACCGTCGGTCTTGATGCGGTCGCGTCCGGCACCGGTGGTTTGACCGGGGCCGTGGGTGCCGGTCGGGTGGCGTTCTTGTTCTCCGGTCAGGGGTCGCAGCGGATCGGTATGGGCCGGGGTCTGTATGAGGCGTTCCCGGTGTTCGCGGATGTGTTCGATCAGGTGGCGTTGCATGTGGAGGCGCATCTGGATCGGCCGTTGGTGGATGTCTTGGTCGATGAGGAGTTGATTCACCGGACCGGGTATGCGCAGCCGGCGTTGTTCGCGGTTGAGGTGGCGTTGCATGCTCTGTTGCGGTCGTGGGGTGTGAGCCCTGATGTGGTGGTGGGGCATTCGATCGGGGAGATCGCTGCGGCGCAGGTGGCGGGGGTGTTGTCGCTGGCGGATGCGGCCACGCTGGTCACCGCTCGGGGCCGGTTGATGCAGGCGCTGCCCTCGGGCGGAGCGATGCTGGCGGTCGGGGCGGCCGAGGCGGATGTCCGGGCGCTGCTGGCCTCGGTGGCCGGTGACGGCGATGGGTCGAATGGCGGTGAGTCGCGTGGCGGTGGCTTGGCTGCCGTGGGCGGCAATGAGTCGAACGGTGGTGGCGAGTCGAGCAGCGGCGGCCTGGCCGTCGTGGGCAGCAATGAGTCGAACGGTAGTGGCGAGTCGAGTGGCGGGGGCTTGGCTGTTGATGTTGCGGCGGTGAATGGTCCGGCGTCGGTGGTGGTGTCCGGGGCTGAGAGGGACATTGAGCGGGTCGCCGAGCTGGCGACGGAGCGGGGTTGGAAGATCTCGCGGTTGCGGACCAGTCATGCGTTCCATTCCCGGTTGATGGAGCCGATGCTGACCGAGTTCGCCGGGGTCGTTCGTGGACTGAGTTTCGCTGAGCCGTCGATCCCGGTGGTGTCGACGGTGACCGGTCGGCCGGTGGAGTCGGGGCTGTGGTCGGATCCGGAGTACTGGGTTGAGCAGGTGCGTCAGCCGGTCCGGTTCGCCGATGCGATCGGTTCACTGGATGGCGTCAGTAGGTTTGTGGAGTTGGGTCCGGACGGGGTGCTGGCCGCGCTGGTACAGCAGCCGGATGCCATCGCGGTTCCGCTGCTGCGCCGAGACCGGGACGAGGTCACCACCGCGCTGACCGCGCTGGCCACCCTGCACGTCAACGGCGTCCCGGTGGAGTGGTCGGCCGTATATGCCGGAACCGGCGCTCAGCCGGTGACCCTGCCGACCTATGCCTTCCAGCGCCAGCGGTACTGGCTGGAGACCCGACCGGAGAAGACCAGCGCCGCCGATCCCGTCGAGGCCGGGTTCTGGGACCGGATCGAGCAGGGCGACCTGCCTGGCCTGGCCATGCAGCTTGGCGTCGCGGAGACCGCCCTCGAAGGCGTCCTTCCGGCGCTGACCAGCTGGCGGGCGCAGGGCCAGGAACGGTCGTTGGTCGACGGCTGGCGGTACCGGGTTACCTGGGAGCCGGTACCAGAGCCTGGACCCGCGAGTCTTTCGGGAACCTGGGTGCTGGTCGGCGACGCCCCGCTCGCCGCTGCGCTGGAGCATCACGGCGCCACGGTCGTCTCGGTGCCGACGGGGTCGAGGGCGGAGTTGACCACTGTCCTGCGCGGCCTGGATGCCACCGGCGTCATAGCGGCCACGAACTCCTTGGAAGAAGCGCTGGCGCTGGTCCAGGCGATGACCGACGCCAAGAGCGGCGCCCAGTTGTGGCTGGTGACCCGGGGTGCGGTGGCCACGGGGCGGGCGGATGGCGCGGTGGACGTCGATCAGGCGCAGCTCTGGGGCTTTGGTCGTGCGGTGGGGTTGGAGCATCCGGAGTTGTGGGGTGGGTTGCTGGATCTGCCGGTTGAGTTGGATCGGCGGGCGGCGGCTCGGGTTGTCGCGGTTCTTGCTGGGGTTCTTGGTGCGGAGGATCAGGTCGCGGTTCGGGCCAGTGGGGTTTCGGTGCGGCGGCTCGGTCATGCATCGGCTTCGCGTGGTGAGGTGTGGCGGCCTCGTGGCACGGTGTTGATCGCCGGTGGGACCGGCGGTCTGGGTGCTGAGGTGGCGCGGTGGGTGGCGGCCAATGGGGCCGAGCGGTTGGTGCTGGTCTCGCGGCGCGGTGTGGATGCGCCCGGAGCGGAGGCGCTGCTGGCCGAGTTGTCGAACGCCGAGGTGCATGCCTGTGATCTGGCCGATCGTTCGGCGGTGGAGGGGTTGCTGGCGACGATCGGCCAGGTCAACGCGGTCGTGCACGCCGCCGGTGTGGCCGAGGACGTCGAGTTGGTCGACGCCGATGCCGCGCATCTGAACCGGGTGCTGTCCGGCAAGGTCGACGGAGCCCTCCACCTGGACGCGCTGGTCGGTGACGTCGATGCGTTTGTGGTGTTCTCATCGATCTCCGGGATCTGGGGGAGTGCGGAGCAGACGGCTTATGGAGCCGCCAACGCCGCGCTGGACGCGCTGATCGCCCGGCGCCGTGCGAGCGGTCTGCCGGGTACGGCCGTGGCCTGGGGTCCGTGGGCGGAGGTCGGTATGGCCGCCGACGGCGAGGTCGCGGCCCAGCTGCGCCGTCGGGGTCTGAGCCCGATGGCGCCGACTCAGGCGCTGACCGCGCTCGCGTTGGCCGTGGGCTCCGGGGACGAGGCGCTCACGGTGGCGGATGTGCGGTGGGCGGAGTTCCTGCCGCTGTTCACGGCCAGCCGGGCTCGGCCGTTCTTTGATCAGCTGCCGGAGGCGGCTGTGGCGGCCGTTGTGCCGGAGCCGGATTCGGGGTTGGCGGCGCGGTTGGCGGGGTTGGCTCCGGCGGAGCGGACGCGGAGTGTGCTGGATCTGGTGCGGGCCGAGGTGGCTGCGGTGCTGGGTCATGCGTCTGGCGAGATGGTGGCGCCGGGCCGGGCCTTCAAGGAGTTGGGCTTTGACTCGCTGACCGCGGTGGAGTTGCGTAACCGGCTGCGGGCCGCGACCGGGCTGGCGTTGCCGGCGACCCTGGCGTTCGACTACCCGAGCGCCGAACGGCTGGCCGCGTTTGTGCTTGAGCAGGTGGTCGGCGTGACCGCCCTGGTGGTGGGATCCGAGGTCACGGCGGTAACCACCGACGACCCGATCGTCATCGTCGGGATGGGCGTACGGCTACCCGGTGGGGTGGAGACGCCCGAGGAGTTCTGGGACCTGGTCGCCTCCGGCCGGGACGGGATCGGGACCTTCCCGGCCGACCGCGGCTGGGACCTGGAGGCCCTTTACCACCCGGACCCAGACCACGCGGGCACCTCGTACACCCAGCACGGCGGGTTCCTGTACGGCGCCACCGAGTTCGATGCGGGGTTGTTCGGGATTTCGCCGCGTGAGGCGTTGGCGATGGATCCGCAGCAGCGGTTGTTGCTGGAGACCTCCTGGGAGGCGTTCGAGGCGGCGGGGATCAGCCCGCTCGGCCTGCGGGGCGAGTCGGTCGGCGTGTTCGTCGGCGCCTCGTTCATGGGCTACGGGAACGGACCGGGGGAATCGGTCGACGGTCTCGAGGGGCACATGCTGACCGGGACGGCGTCGTCGGTGATGTCGGGTCGTCTCTCCTACACGTTCGGGCTCGAAGGCCCGGCGGTGACCATCGACACCGCGTGCTCGTCGTCGCTGGTGGCACTGCACCTGGCCGCGCAGGCGCTGCGGTCGGGCGAGTGCTCGATGGCCCTGGTCGGTGGCGTCACGGTGATGCCGAACGCGGATGTGTTCGTGGAGTTCTCCCGGCAGCGGGGTCTCGCCCCTGACGGTCGGTGCAAGTCTTTTGCCGCCGACGCGGATGGCACCGGCTGGTCGGAGGGCGTCGGTGTGCTCGTTGTGGAACGGCTTTCCGACGCTCGACGGCTCGGCCATGAGGTTCTTGCGGTGGTGCGGGGTACGGCGGTGAACCAGGATGGTGCGTCGAATGGACTGACCGCGCCGAACGGTCCGTCACAGCAGCGGGTGATCCGGCAGGCCCTGGCCAATGCCGGTCTGTCCTCGTCCGAGGTGGACGTGGTGGAGGCGCACGGGACCGGTACGACGCTGGGTGATCCGATCGAGGCGCAGGCGTTGCTGGCGACCTACGGTCAGGATCGAGAGCGGCCGTTGTGGCTGGGGTCGGTGAAGTCGAACATCGGTCACACGCAGGCCGCGGCCGGTGTTGCGGGTATCGCGAAGATGGTTTTGGCGATGCGGCATGAGAGTCTGCCTGCCACTTTGCATGCGGAGCGGTTGTCTCCGCATGTGGACTGGGCCTCTGGCGCGGTATCGCTGCTGACGGAGGCACAGCCCTGGCCGGCCGGAGAGCGGCCGCGTCGAGCGGGCGTTTCGGCGTTCGGTGTCAGTGGCACGAACGCGCATGTGATCTTGGAGGAGGCTCCGCCTGCGGAGCCGGTTGCCGCGCCGATGCCGGCTGTGGACCTGCCGGTGGTGCCGGTGCTGGTCTCCGGGGCGAGTGAGGCGGCGCTGAGGGCGCAGGCAGAGCGGCTGCGCAGAGCGGTCCCGGAGGTGCTCGCCGTCGCCGCGGCAGAGCGAGGCTTTGGAACGGAAGTGGAGTTGCCGGCTCTGGCGGCGGCGTCCGCTCGGCGCCCGATGCTGGCGCATCGGGCGGTCATCCTCGCGGGCGACGCCGAGACGCTGACCGTCGGTCTTGATGCGGTCGCGTCCGGCACCGGTGGCCTGACCGGGATGGCTCGTTCGGGTCGGGTCGGTTTCCTGTTCTCCGGTCAGGGGTCGCAGCGGGTTGGGATGGGCCGGGGTCTGTATGAGACGTTCCCGGTGTTCGCGGATGCGTTCGACGCGGTCTGTGCGCACCTTGATCCGCATCTGGATCGGCCGCTGGCGGATGTCTTGGCCGATGAGGAGCTGATTCACCGGACCGGGTATGCGCAGCCGGCACTGTTCGCCGTTGAGGTGGCGCTGCACGCGTTGTTGTCGCACTGGGGTGTTGCTCCGGATGTGCTGGTGGGGCATTCGATCGGGGAGATCGCTGCGGCGCAGGTGGCGGGGGTGTTGTCGCTGGCGGATGCGGCCACACTGGTCACCGCCCGGGGCCGGCTCATGCAGGCGCTGCCCTCGGGCGGAGCGATGCTCGCGGTCGGGGCGGCCGAGGCGGATGTCCGGGCGCTGCTGGCCTCGGTGGCCGGTGACGGCGAGTCGCATGGCGGTGGCTTGGCCGCCGTGGGCGGCAATGAGTCGAACGGTGGTGGCGAGTCGAGCAGCGGCGGCCTGGCTGCCGTGGGCGGCGATGAGTCGAACGGTAGTGGCGAGTCGAGCGGCGGCGGCCTGGCCGTCGACATCGCGGCGGTGAACGGTCCGGCGTCGGTGGTGGTCTCCGGGGCTGAGAGCGACATCGAGCGGGTCGCCGAGCTGGCGACGGAGCGGGGTTGGAAGATCTCGCGGTTGCGGACGAGTCATGCGTTCCATTCGCGGTTGATGGAGCCGATGCTGGCGGAGTTCGCCGGGGTCGTTCGTGGGTTGAGTTTCGCTGAGCCGGTGGTTCCGGTGGTGTCGACGGTGACCGGTCGGCCGGTGGAGTCGGGGCTGTGGTCGGATCCGGAGTACTGGGTTGAGCAGGTCCGTCAGCCGGTCCGGTTCGCCGATGCGATCGGTTCGCTGGAGGGTGTCAGTAGGTTTGTGGAGTTGGGTCCGGATGGGGTGCTGGCCGCGCTGGTGCAGCAGCCGGATGCCGTCGCGGTTCCGCTGTTGCGCCGAGACCGGGACGAGGTCACCACCGCGCTGACCGCGCTGGCGACCCTGCACGTCAACGGCGTCCCGGTGGACTGGAGCGCACTGCACCAAGGCGTCCGGCAGGCGACGCTGCCGACGTACGCCTTCCAGCGCCAGCGGTACTGGATCACCGCGACCCGCGGTGCCGGCGACCTGAGCGCGGCCGGGCTCGACGCCGCCGACCACCCTCTGCTCGGCGCGGTCGTGCCGCTGGTCGACGGGGACGGGGTGGTGCTCACCGGCCGGATCTCGCTGCGCACCCAGCCCTGGCTCGCCGACCACGTGGTCTCCGGCGCAGCGCTGCTGCCCGGGACCGCGCTTCTGGAACTCGCGGTCCAGGCCGCCCACCAGGTCGGCTGCGACACCGTCGAGGAGCTGACGCTGCACGCGCCGCTCGTCGTCCCGGACCGCGCCGCGACCCAGATCCAGGTGACGGTGGAAGGTCCGGACGAGCGGGGTCACCGAGCCCTGCGGATCCACTCCCGCGACGAGCGTGGCGAGCGCGGCGACGGCTGGCAGCACCACGCCACCGGCAGCCTCACACTGGCCGGCGCCACAGCCGAACCGTTCACAGACGCCTGGCCGCCCGCGGACGCCATGCCGGTGTCGCTCGACGGCTTCTACGCCGGTCTCCGGGACATCGGCCTGGAGTACGGACCGGCGTTCCAGGCCCTGCAGACGGTCTGGCGGCGCGGTGACGACCTGTTCGCCGAGGTGGTCCTCGACGACGACCAGCAGCGTGAGGCGTCCCGGTTCGGCGCGCATCCCGTTCTGGTCGACGCGGCGTTGCACGCGCTGAGCCTGACCGGCGAGGGTGACGCGGCGGCCCGGCTGCCGTTCAGCTGGTCGGACATGGCCGTGCACGCCACCGGCGCGGACCGGCTGCGGGTCCGGCTCAGCCCGGTCGGCGGCGACGCGGTCCGGCTCGAGGCGTTCACCACGGCGGGGCAGGCCGTGCTCACGGTCGGATCGCTGGTGCTGCGGCCGGTGCCCTCCGCCCGCCCCGGCGCGACCGACCTGTTCGCGGTCGAGTGGGCCCGGGTGCCTGCGTCTTCCGCGTCGGTGACCTCCCCGGAGACGGCCGGCTGGGCGGTGCTCGGTGAGCCGCTGCCGGAACTGCCCGGCGTGCCCGCGCAGGCCACCCTCGGTGCTCCGGTCACACTCCTGGCCGCTTGGGGTGCCGCGACCGATGAGATCGCCGAGGCGACGCACGTCGAGGAGGACGCCGAGGGCACGCACGCCGAGGAGGTCGCTGAGGCGACGCATGCCGAGGTCCGCCGGGTGCTGGAGATCCTGCAGCGCTCGCTGGCCACCGACTCCCGGCTGGTGGTACTGACCAGGAACGCGGTCCTGCCGGAGGGCGGCGGCGCCGACCTGGCCGGGGCGGCGGTCTGGGGACTGCTCCGCTCGGCCCAGCAGGAGAACCCCGACCGGTTCCTGCTGGTGGACGTCGACGACGACGCCGCGTCCTGGCGGGCGCTGCCGGCGGCGCTGGCTTCCGGCGAGCCGCAGCTGGCGATCCGCGGCGGCGCGCTGTTCGCGCCGCGGCTGGCGCGCACCGCCGCGGCGGATCCGGTGTCCGAGCCGTTCGGCGCCGGCACCGTACTGATCACCGGTGGGTCCGGCGCGCTCGCCGGTCAGGTGGCGCGGCATCTGGTCGCCTCCCAGGGGGTCGGCCGGCTGGTCCTGGTCAGCCGCACCGGCGGCGGGGAGACGCTCGCCGAGGCGCTCCGCGCGGAGGGTGCGCAGGTCACGCTCGCCGCGGCGGACGTGGCCGACCGGGCCGCACTGGCCTCGGTGCTCGCCGAGATCCCGGCGGAGCATCCGCTGACCGCGGTGGTGCACACCGCCGGGGTCCTGGCCGACGGGATCGTCGAGCGGATGACGCCCGACCAGCTCGACCGCGTGATGCGGCCCAAGGTGGACGGCGCGCTGCACCTGCACGAGCTCACCCGCGACCTGGACCTGTCGGCGTTCGTCCTGTTCTCTTCCGCTTCGGCGATCTTCGGGACGCCGGGCCAGGCGAACTACGCCGCGGCCAACGCGTTCCTCGACGCGCTCGCGCAGCATCGCCGGGCGCTCGGCCTGCCGGGACAGGCGCTGGCCTGGGGACCGTGGGCCGATGGCGGTATGGCCGGTGGCCTGGACGAGGCCGACCGGCAGCGGATGGCTCAGTCCGGCGTGCAGCCGTTCGACGTCGAGTCGGGGCTCGCGGCGTTCGACGCGGCTGTGGCCGCGCCGGCGGCGCAGGTCGTGCCGATCCGGCTCGACCTGGCGACCGTACGGGCGAACGGGGAGGTGCCGCCGCTGCTGCGCGGCCTGGTCCGGCCGCCCACGGTCAGGGCCGCGGCGCCCGCGGCGGCGGTGCCCGTCACCCAGCAGCTGGCGGGGCTGTCGGCCGAGGACCAGCGCGGGCTGCTGCTGGACCTGGTGCACAGCCACGTGGCGACCGTGCTGGGCTACCCGGCCGACCAGGCGATCGAGCCCACCCGGGGCTTCCTCGACCTGGGCTTCGACTCGCTCACGGCGGTCGAGCTGCGCAACGGTCTGACCGCGGCGACCGGCCTGCGACTGCCGGCGACGGTCATCTTCGACTACCCGACCTCCGACGACCTGGCCGAGCACCTCCGCGACCGGCTGGCCCCGGCGGCCCCGCCGCTGCCCGCGCTGGCCGAGCTCGACCGGTTCGAGGCCGCACTGGCCGCCGACGGGCTCGACCCGGCGGTCCGCGACCAGATCGCCGGCCGGCTCCAGAAGCTGCTCGCCGGTTGGCAGCCGACCGAGGCAGACGGAGTCGTCGACCTGCTGGAGGAGGCCAGCGACGAGGAGATGTTCGCCTTCATCGACAACGAGCTGGGCCTGTAACCAGCCGGTGGCGGCGTGCCGCCTTCCCGGCTGGAAGAGTGCGGCCCGAGTGGGGAGTTCGCGATACGTGACCTCGCTCGGGCCGTACTCATTCCGAGCGGCTGAGCCGACGGGGTGGTCACCCCCTCGGCAGGGCGGCACCGGCGGGGTGACCATCTCCTCGGCAGCACGGCACCGGCGGGGTGATCGCCTTTTCAGAAGGGCAGAACCGATGGGGTGATCGCTTTCTCGATAGGGCGGCAGCGATGGGGTGACCGCTTTCTCGGCAGGACGGCACCGGCTCACGGCTACTGCCATGCCTGACCACGCGCCGCGTCGTGGTGACGCCGGTCTGGGTCCCACCCGACCCCGGAACGTCTTCTAAGGGAGTCGTAGGGGTTGAGGGGGCCGCTGGGCGCTCTTACCGTCTGGGACGGTGCCGCCGGTCCGTGGTGCCGCCCGCCCCCGCGATCCCGGTGACCGCCGGAGTGAGGTGACGCGCTGGTGTCGTCGAGTGAGCAGAAGCTTCGGGACTATCTGAAGCGGGTGACCGCAGACCTCCACCAGACCCGCAAGCGGCTGGCGGAGGTCGAGGCCGGGGCGCGTGAGCCGATCGCCATCGTCGGCATGGCCTGCCGCTACCCGGGCGGGATCACCACCCCGGACGAGTTGTGGAACCTCGTCGCCGAGGGCAGGGACGGCATCGGGCTGTTCCCTGCCAACCGGGGCTGGGACGTCGAGGGGCTCTACCACCCCGACCCCGATCACCCCGGTACGTCGTACGCCCGGGAGGGCGGGTTCCTCTACGACGCCGCCGACTTCGACCCGGACGTGTTCGGGATCTCGCCGCGTGAGGCGCTGGCGATGGACCCGCAGCAGCGATTGCTGCTGGAGACGGCCTGGGAGGCGCTGGAGCACGCCGGGGTGGACCCGCTCGGCCTGCGCGGCAGCCGTACCGGCGTCTACGTCGGGCTGATGTACCACGACTACGCCGCGCGCCTGCTCGACGTCCCGGACGAGGTCGAGGCCTACCTCGGGACCGGGAACTCCGGCAGCGTCGCCTCCGGGCGGATCTCCTACACACTCGGGCTGGAAGGCCCCGCGCTGACCGTGGACACCGCGTGCTCGTCGTCGCTGGTCGCGCTGCACCTGGCGGCCCGGGCGCTGCAGGCGGGCGAGTGCGACCTGGCGTTGGCCGGCGGGGCCGCGGTGATGGCCACCCCGGACACGTTCATCGGGTTCTCCCGGCAGCGCGGCCTGGCCGCCGACGGCCGGTGCAAGTCCTTCGCCGCCGCCGCCGACGGCACCGGCTGGGGCGAGGGTGCCGGCATGCTGCTGGTCGAACGGCTGTCGGACGCCCAGCGGTACGGCCACCCGATCCTGGCGGTCGTCCGGGGTACGGCGGTGAACCAGGACGGCGCGTCCAGTGGCCTGACCGCGCCGAACGGCCCCGCCCAGCAGCGGGTGATCCGGGAAGCCCTGGCCGTCGCCGATCTCAGGCCGCAGGACGTCGACACGGTCGAGGCCCACGGCACCGGCACCACGCTCGGTGACCCGATCGAGGCGCAGGCCCTGCTGGCCGCCTACGGTCAGGACCGGGAGACACCGCTCTGGCTGGGGTCGATCAAGTCCAACCTCGGGCACACCCAGGCCGCCGCCGGGGTCGCCGGGATCATCAAGGTCATCCAGGCCATGCGGCACGGCGTACTGCCCAAGACGCTGCACGTCGATCAGCCCACGCCCACGGTCGACTGGACCGCCGGGAACGTCGAACTGCTCACCTCGGCGCGGCCGTGGCCGGCGGGGGAGCGCCCCCGCCGGGCGGGCGTCTCCTCGTTCGGGATCAGCGGGACCAACGCGCACGTCATCCTGGAGGAGCCCCCGGCCGAGACGGTCGCTTCCGGTTCGGCGGCCGGCCGGGTAGCACCGCTGGTCGTCACCGGGCCGGACGCCGACGCGCTGCGCCGGCAGGCCGGGCGGCTCGGCCGGCACCTGCGGGAACACCCGGGCGAGTCCCTGGCCGACGTCGCCTGGTCGAGCACGCTGCGGGCCGCGCTGCCGCACCGGGCGGTGTTCCTCGCGCAGCGGACCGACGACGGCACGGGGAAGGCCGTCGACGCGTTGACCGCCTGGGCCGCCGGAGGCCGGGGCGAGGGTGTGGTCGAGGGAGTCACAGCACGCGGGAAGCGGGCGTTCCTCCTCACCGGACAGGGCGCGCAACGACTGGCCATGGGGGCGGGGCTCGCCGCCGAGTTCCCGGTGTTCGCGGACGCGCTGGCCACGGTCGCCGCCGCGCTCGACCCGCACCTGGACCGGCCGCTGGCCGCCGTGCTCGGCGACGAGGACCTCATCCACCGGACCGGGTACGCCCAGCCGGCGCTCTTCGCCGTCGAGGTGGCGCTGCACGCCCTGCTCTCGCACTGGGGCGTCCGAGCCGACGTCCTGGTGGGCCACTCGATCGGGGAGATCGCGGCGGCGCACGTGGCCGGGGTGCTCTCACTGGCGGACGCGGCCACGCTGGTCACCGTACGGGGCCGGTTGATGCAGGCGCTGCCCTCGGGCGGGGCGATGCTCGCCGTTGGAGCGGCCGAGGCGGATGTCCGGGCGCTCCTGGCCTCCGTAGGTGGCGGCGATGAATCGAACGGCGGTGGCGAGTCGCGTGGCGGTGGCTTGGCCGTCGTGGGCGACGGCGAGGCGAACGGCGAGGGCCTGGCCGTTGACGTCGCGGCGGTGAACGGTCCGGCCTCGGTGGTGGTGTCCGGGGTTGAGGACGACATCGAGCGGATCGCCGAGCTGGCGGCCGAGCGGGGCTGGAAGACCAATCGCCTGCGGACGAGTCATGCCTTCCACTCGCGGCTGATGGAGCCGATGGTCGCCGCGTTCCGGGCCGTTGTGAAGACCCTGAGCTTCGCCGAGCCGAAAACGCCGGCGATTTCGACGGTCACCGGCCTGCCGGTGACGCCCGGGCAGTGGTCGGACCCGGAGTACTGGGTCGAGCAGGTCCGCAGGCCGGTCCGGTTCGCCGACGCGATCGGCGCGCTGGAAGGCATCGGCACGTTCGTGGAGCTCGGGCCGGACGGCGTTCTCACCGCGATGACCCAGCAGCTGCGGCCGGACGCCGTGTGCGTTCCGACGCTGCGCAGGGACCGGGACGAGCCCACCACCGCGCTCACCGCCCTGGCCACGCTGTTCGTCCACGGTTCCCCGGTCGACTGGGCCGCGGTGCTCCCGGACGCGCACCGCGTCGATCTCCCGACGTACGCGTTCCACCGGCGGAGGTTCTGGCTGGACGCGCTGCCCGCGGAGCAGCCCGGCACCGAGGGATGGCGCTACCGCGTCGAGTGGCAGCCGGCCGTCGAGCCGCAGGCGGCGTCGCTGACCGGCGTCTGGCTCGTGCTGGGTGACGACGACGGCACCCTCGCCGGTACGCTGCGGGCCGCGGGCGCCGAGGTGGTCACGGAGCCCGGGCCGGACCTCGACGGCGTGCTGGCCGCGGTGTCGACCCCGGCCGAGGCCCTCGCGGTCACCCGGCTGGACCTGGCGGCACCGCACTGGTTCCTCACCAGGTGCGCGGTGTCCACCGGGCCGGACGACCCGGCGCCCGATCTCGACCCGGCGGCGGCCTGGGGGCTGGCCCGGGTGGCCGGCCTGGAGCACCCCGACCGGTGGGGCGGGCTGGTCGACCTTCCCGAGAGGCTCGACGCCCCGGTGGCGGCCCGGCTCGTCGCGGTGCTGGCCGGCGGGCTCGGCGCCGAGGACCAGATCGCCCTCCGCGCGACCGGCCCGATGCTGCGGCGGCTGGTCCCCGCACCCGTGCCGGGCGGCGCCCCGAACTGGCGGCCGGACGGAACCGTACTGATCACCGGCGGCACCGGCGGCCTGGGTGCCGAGGTCGCCCGGTGGGCTGTAGCCCACGGCGCGCGGCGGCTGGTGCTGGTCTCCCGCCGGGGCGCCGCGGCCCCCGGCGCGCAGGAACTGCTGGCTGAGCTGCCCATGGCGGAGGCGCGCGCCTGCGACCTGTCCGACCGGTCGGCGGTCGAGGCCCTGCTCGCCGACGTCGGCGAGGTGGACGCCGTCGTGCACGCGGCCGGCGTCAGCCAGGATGTGCCGCTGGCCGCCGAGGACGCGGACCACCTGCGCGCCGTGGCGGCCGGCAAGGTGGACGGCGCGGCCCACCTCGACGCGCTGCTGCCGGACGTGCCACTGATCGTCTTCTCCTCGATCGCGGGTGTCTGGGGGAGCGCGGAGCAGGCCGCCTACGCGGCGGCGAACGCGGCCCTGGACGCGCTCATCGCGCGGCGCCGGGCGCGGGGCAGGCCCGGGACGGCGGTCGCCTGGGGGCCGTGGGCCCGGATCGGCATGGCGGCCGACGATCACATCGCGGACCGGCTGCGGCGGCGCGGGCTCACCCCGATGGCACCGGCCCGCGCGCTGGACGCGCTCAGCGTCGCGGTCGGCGCGAACGACGCTCTGGTCACCGTGGCCGACGTGGACTGGGCGCGGTTCGTTCCGGTGTTCTCCACCGCGCGGCCCCGGCCGCTGCTCACCGATCTGCTCCCGGACGGACAGACCGACGCGGGCCCGGCACGCGACGACCTGTCCGCGGGGCTGGCCGACGCCACCCCGGCCGAGCGGGACCGGATCCTGCTGCGACTGGTCCGGGACGAGGTGGCCGCCGTACTCGGGCACGGGTCGGGAACCGCGGTGGCGCCAGGCCGGGCGTTCAGCGAGCTCGGCTTCGACTCGCTCACCGCGGTACAGCTGCGCGACCGGCTGATCGCCGCCACCGGGCTGTCGCTCTCGCCGACGCTCGTCTTCGACTACCCGAACGCCGAGCAGCTCGCCGGGCATCTGCGGGAGACGCTCGTGCCCGCCGAGGCGGCGGCGGAGCTGCCCGACGCCGAGATCCGCGCGGTGCTGGCCGCGATCCCGGTCGAGCGGCTTCGGGAGTCCGGGCTCCTGCCCCGGCTGCTGCGGCTGGCGCCGGCGGAGCCGGGCCGGTCGGTCCCGGAAACCGCCGCACCCACCGACGACCTCGACGAGATGGATCTCGACGACCTGGTGAAGCTCGCGCTGGGCGGCGACGCCCCTGACGCGGACTGACGCCCACGCCCGGATCCCGACGACCGATACTCCCGACGCCGTATCGCCAGGACGCCCCCTCGACCTACTCCGTCAGCCGCACCGCCAGGACGACTCCTCGGCCTACCTCACCAGCCGTACCGCCAGGACGATCTCTCGACCTACCTCGTCACCCGCGACGCACCCGGTCGCTCCGACCCAGCAGCTCCGACAACCCCTGCCCCAGCAACTCCGATCCCCCAGCCGCCCCGCCCCCCACCCCAGCAGTTCCGACAACCCCTGACCTGGCCTGACGAGCGGAGTAAACCATGACCCAGCCGGACGACAAGCTCGTCAAGGCCCTGCGCAGCGCACTGAAGGAGACCAACCGGTTCCGCCGTCAGCAGGAGGAGGCGACCGCGCGGGCCACCGAGCCGATCGCGATCGTCGGCATGGCCTGCCGCTACCCCGGCGGGGTGCGCGGCCCGGAGGATCTCTGGCGTCTGGTCGCCGGGGGCACGGACGCGATCGGAGACTTCCCGGCCGACCGCGGCTGGGACCTCACCACGCTGTTCAGCGACGACCCCGACGCGTCCGGTACCTCTGTCACGCGCGCGGGCGGGTTCCTCTACGACGTCGGTGACTTCGACGCCTCCCTGTTCGGGATCAGCCCGCGCGAGGCCCGCGCGATGGACCCGCAGCAGCGGCTGTTGCTGGAGTGCGCCTGGGAGGCGTTCGAGCGGGCCGGTCTGGACCCGCTGGGCCAGCGCGGCGCCCGTACCGGCGTCTTCACCGGCAGCAACGACCAGGACTATCTCGGCCTGCTCGGCGACCACCCCGGTGAGCTGGAAGGACACCTGGGCACCGGGAACGCCTCCAGCGTCCTGTCCGGCCGGCTGGCGTACACGTTCGGGCTGGAGGGCTCGGCGGTCACGGTGGACACCGCGTGCTCGTCGTCGCTGGTCGCGTTGCACCTGGCCGCGCAGTCGCTGCGGGCCGACGAGTGCGACCAGGCGCTGGTCGCCGGCGTGCTGGTGATGTCGACGCCGGGGACCTTCATGGAGTTCTCCCGGCAGCGCGCCCTGGCCGTCGACGGCCGCTGCAAGTCGTTCGCGGCGTCGGCCGACGGCACCGGCTGGGGCGAGGGCGCCGGGGTGCTGCTGGTCGAGCGGCTCTCGTCGGCGCGGGCGGCCGGGCGTCCGGTGCTGGCCGTGATCCGCGGCACGGCGGTGAACCAGGACGGCGCCTCCAACGGCCTGACCGCCCCGAACGGCCCCGCCCAGCGGCGGGTCATCCGGGCGGCGCTGGCGAACGCCGGGCTGGAGCCGGAGGAGGTCGACGCCGTCGAGGCGCACGGCACCGGCACCGCGCTGGGCGACCCGATCGAGGCTCAGGCACTGCTGGCGACGTACGGCAAGGACCGCGAGGAGCCGCTCTGGCTGGGCTCGCTCAAGTCGAACATCGGCCACACCCAGGCCGCCGCGGGCGTCGGCGGCATCATCAAGATGGTCCTGGCCATGCGGCACGGGCTGCTGCCCAAGACGTTGCACGTCGACGAGCCGACCCCGAAGGTCGACTGGTCCGCCGGATCGGTCGAACTGCTCACCGAGGCCCGGTCCTGGCCGGAGACCGGCCGTCCGCGCCGGGCGGCCGTGTCGTCGTTCGGAATGAGCGGCACGAACGCCCACGTGATCCTCGAGCAGGGCGATCCGGTCGAGGAGACCGTACGGCCGACCGAGGCCGGGCCGGTTCCCCTGCTGCTCTCCGGTGCCGGCCCGGCCGGGCTGCGGGCGCAGGCCGCCGCCGTACGGAACTTCGCGGCGGCCGGAGCGTCGTTGCGGGAGATCGGGGCGACGCTGGCCCGGCGGGCCGCACTGCCCGACCGGGCGGTGGCGTGGGACCTCGAGAGCCTGGAGGCGGTCGAGTCCGGGCTCGTGGCCGGCACCGCCCTCGACGCCTCCGACGTGGTGTTCGTCTACCCGGGGCAGGGCGGCCAGTGGTTGAACATGGCGGTCGGGCTGCTGGACTCGCCGGCGTTCGCCGACCGCCTCCGGGAGTGCGACGCGGCGCTGCGGCCGCACGCCGGGTTCTCGGTGGAGGCCGTACTGCGGGGCACGGACGACTGGCTGACCCGGGTGGAGATCGTGCAGCCGGTGCTGTGGGCGGTGGGCGTGGCCCTCACCGCCTGGTGGGAGTCACACGGGCTGACACCGGCGGCGGTGGTCGGCCACTCGCAGGGCGAGGTCGTCGCGGCCGTGGTGGCCGGCGCGCTCTCGATCGAGGACGGCGCGCGGGTCGTCGCGGTCCGGTCCCGGTCGCTGATCGACCTCAGCGGGAACGGCGGGATGCTCTCGGTGAGCGCCGCCGCGGCCGACGTCGAGCGCTGGCTGGCCGCGCCTGAGGATTCGGGACAACCGAGCTGGGCCGACCTCGTCGTGGCCGCGGTCAACGGCCCGGCGCAGGTCGTCGTGGCCGGCGACCGGCCCCGGCTGGAGGCGTTCGTCCCGTGGTGCGAGGAGCGGGGGGTGCGGGCCCGGCTGGTCGAGGTCCGGTACGCGTCGCACTCGCCGCAGGTCGAGCAGGTGCGGGACGCCATCCTCGAAGGACTGGCCGACGTGCGGGGCGCCGTACCGCGCATTCCCTGGTTCTCCACGGTCACCGGGGAGCGGATCACCGACCCGGTGGACGGCGGCTACTGGTGGACGAACCTGCGCGAGCAGGTACGGTTCGCGCCGGTGATCCAGGGCCTCGCCGACGCCGGGTTCCGGCTGTTCGCCGAGGTCTCCGGTCACCCGGTGCTCACCGTGGCGCTGGAGCAGTGCGCTCCGGACGCCGAGGTCTGCGGCACGCTCCGCCGCGGCGAGGACGGCCCGGCCGGGCAGATCCGCGCCCTGGGCGAGGCCTGGGCGCGGGGCGCCGGCATCGACTGGTCGCCGTGGTTCGCCGATACGCCCTGGCTCCCCGAACTGCCGACCTACGCGTTCCAGCGCCGCCGCCACTGGCTGACGCCCGAGGAGCAGCGCCGGGACCAGGGAGGTGACCCGGAGTTCTGGACCGCCGTCGAGGCCGGCGCCGAGTCCCTCGCCGGAGAACTCGGCCTGGCCACCGACGTCGTCGAGCCGGTGCTCGGCGGCCTGACGTCCTGGCGGGCGCGAAGGAAACTGACGTCCACGATCGACGGCTGGCGGTACGCGGTCGGCTGGGCCCCGCTGCCGGTCCCCGTACCGGCGCGACCGGAGGGCCGGTGGCTGCTCGTGCGGCCCGACGGCGTCGAGACCCCGGACCTGGCCGGCCTCTTCCCCGACCTTGACGTGCTGGTCGTGGACGCGGCCGCCGACCGGGCCGTGCTGGCCGCCGCCCTGCCCACCGGGCCGTACGCCGGGGTGGTGTCGCTGCTGGCCCTCGACGAGCGGCCGATGCCGGAACACCCCCTGGTCGCGCGCGCGGTCGCCGGTTCGCTGGCGCTGATCCAGGCGCTCGGCGACGCCGGGAACGACGCCCCCGTCTGGGTCCTCACCCAGGGGGCGGTCGGCGTCGACGGGGCTCCACGCAGCCTCGCCCAGGCCGAGGTCTGGGGCCTGGGCCGGATCGCCGGGCTGGAGATGCCTCGCCGCTGGGGCGGCCTGGTCGACCTGCCCGAGACGCTGGACGCCCGCACGGGGGAGACCCTCACCGCCGTCCTCGCCGGTGCCCTGGGCGCGGAGGACCAGGTGGCGATCCGCTCCGGCGGGCTGTGGGCCCGTCGCGTCACCCCGGCCCCGGCCAGGAAGGGCGGGGAGGGCTGGCAGCCCCGCGGCACGATCCTGATCACCGGCGGCACCGGCGCGCTCGGCTCCCGGGTCGCGCGCTGGGCCGCCGCGAACGGCGCCGAGCGGCTCGTGCTGACCAGCCGGCGCGGCGCCGACACCCCCGGAGCCGCGCGGCTCCGCGACGAGCTGGCCGAGACCGGCGTCGCGGTGCGGATCGTCGCGTGTGACCTGGCCGACCGGGCCGCGGTCGAGGCACTGCTGGCGAGCGTCGGAACGGTCGACGCCGTCGTGCACGCCGCCGGGGTCGGCGCGAACGTGCCGTTCGACCAGACCGACGTCGCGCTGGTGGAGCGACTGCTCGCGGGCAAGGTCGCCGGCGCGGTGAATCTGGACGCCCTGGTCGGTGACGTGGACGCGTTCGTCACGTTCTCGTCGCTGTCCGGTGTCTGGGGCAGCCAGTCGCACGCCGCCTACGCGGTCGCGAACGCCGCCCTGGACGCGCTCGCCGAGCAGCGCCGGGCCCGCGGCGGCGCGATGACCGCGATCGCCTGGGGCTCATGGGCCGAAGCCGGCATGGCCTCGGCCGAGGTCGGGGCCGAACTGCGCCGGCGCGGCATCGTCGCGATGCCGACCGAGCCGGCGATCGAGGCACTGCGTCTCGCGGTCGCGCAGGACGACACGACGATCTGCGTGGTCGACGTCGACTGGCCGCGCTTCGCCGAGCTGTTCACCGCCGAGCGTCCCCGGCCGTTGATCGGCGACATCCCCGCCGTCCGGGACGCGCTCGCGCGGGCCGCGGAGCCCGCCGGAGACGGCGCCGGTCTCGCCACCCGCCTGGCCGGCCTGCCCGCCGCCGAGCGGGAGCGGGTCGTCCTCGAATTCGTCCGGGCCAGCGCCGCCGCCGTGCTCGGCCACGCCTCCAACGACGACATCGCGCCCCGCCGGTCCTTCCGCGACCTGGGCTTCGACTCGCTCACCGCGGTCGACCTGCGCAACCGGCTGCGGGCCGAGACCGGGGTTCCGCTGCCGGCCACGGTCGTCTTCGACCACCCGAACGCCGCCGCGCTCGCGGCGCACCTGCTCGCCCGGGTCGGCGGAACCGCCGCCCCCGCCGCGACCGTGACCGTCACCGCGAGCGTGGCCGCGCTGGACGAGCCGATCGCGATCACCGCGATGAGCTGCCGCTTCCCCGGCGGGGTCGGCTCCCCGGACGACCTGTGGCGGCTGGTGGCCGACGGCGTCGACGCGATGTCGCCGTTCCCCACCGACCGGGGCTGGTACCTCGGGGACCTGGTCAACGCCGACTCGTCGGTGCGCGGCACCACCTACACCAGCGAGGGCGGCTTCCTCAGTGACGTCGCCGGCTTCGACGCGCGGCTGTTCGGGATCACGCCGCGCGAGGCTGTCGCGATGGACCCGCAGCAGCGGTTGCTGCTGGAGTGCTCCTGGGAGGCCCTGGAGCGCGCGGGCCTGGACCCGCTCGGCCTGCGCGGCACCCGTACCGGCATGTTCGCCGGGACCAACGGCTCGGACTACATGTGGTCGATGGGGATCTTCCCCAGCGAGCTGGAGGGCCACCTCGGCACCGGCAACGCGGGTAGCGTCCTGTCCGGACGGGTCTCGTACACGTTCGGGCTCGAAGGCCCCGCGATGACCATCGACACCGGATGCTCCTCGTCGCTGGTCGCGCTGCACCTGGCCGCGCAGGCGCTGCGGCAGGGCGAGTGCGACCTGGCGCTGGTCGGCGGCGTCACGGTCATGTCGACGCCCGGCCCGTTCGTGGAGTTCAGCAGGAAGGGCGGCCTGGCCGCCGACGGGCGGTGCAAGTCCTTCGCCGCCGCCGCCGACGGCACCGGCTGGTCGGAGGGCGTCGGCGTGCTCATGGTGGAGCGGCTCTCCGACGCCCAGCGGGCGGGCCGCCCGGTGCTCGCGGTGCTGCGGGGCAGCGCGGTGAACCAGGACGGGGCCTCCAACGGGCTGACCGCGCCGAGCGGTTCCTCGCAGCAGAAGGTGATCCGCCAGGCGCTGGCCAACGCGCGGCTCGACCCCGCCGACATCGACGCCGTGGAGGCCCACGGCACCGCCACCACGCTCGGTGACCCGATCGAGGCCAACGCGCTGCTGGCCACCTACGGTGCCGGCCGTACCGGTGAGCCGCTCTGGCTCGGGTCGATCAAGTCGAACCTGGGCCACACCCAGGCCGCGGCCGGCATGGCCGGGCTGATGAAGATGGTGCTGGCGATGCGGCACGGTGTGCTGCCCAAGACGCTGCACGTCGACAAGCCCTCCCCGCACGTGGAGTGGGAGCTGGGCGGCGTCGAGCTGCTCACCGAGGCCCGGCCCTGGCCGGAGACCGGGCGACCGCGCCGGGTCGGGGTGTCCGCGTTCGGCGTCAGCGGCACGAACTCGCACGTCATCCTGGAGCAGGCTCCGGCGCTCGAACCGGCATCGGTATCGGCCCCGGCGGTCGAACCGGAATCGGCACTGGCTCCGGCATCGGCGTCCGAGCCGACCCCGACGTCCGAGCCGGCCTCGGCGTTTGAGCCGGCCCCGGCCCAGGCGTCGGGCGGGCCGGTGCCGCTGCTGCTCTCCGGCGCCGACGCCGGTGCGGTGCGGACGCAGGCCGCGGCGATGCGGGACTTCGTCGCCGCCGGCGCCTCCCTGGCCGACGTCGGAGCGACGCTGGCGACCCGGGCCGGCCTGGCCGAGCGCGCGGTGGCCTGGGATCTCGACGGCCTGGACGCGGCCGCGGGTGGGCTGGCACCGGTGTCGGGTTCGGTGTCGGGGGCCGACGTGGTGTTCGTCTACCCGGGTCAGGGTGGGCAGTGGTTGCGGATGGCGGTGGGGCTGCTGGATTCCCCGGCGTTCGCCGAACGTCTCCGGGAGTGTGATGCGGCGCTGGCGCCGCTGGTGGGCTTCTCGGTGGAGGCCGTCCTGCGCGGTGGCGACGAGTGGCTGACCCGGGTGGAGGTGGTGCAGCCGGTGCTGTGGGCGGTCGGCGTGGCGCTGACCGCCTGGTGGGCCTCCTACGGAGTGATCCCGGCCGCGGTGGTGGGGCATTCGCAGGGTGAGGTGGTCGCCGCGGTGGTGGCCGGGGCGTTGTCGGTGCACGAGGGTGCCCGGGTGGTGGCGGCCCGTTCCCGGGCGCTGGTGGAGCTGGACGGCACCGGCGGGATGGCCTCGGTCAGTGCGCCCGCGGAGAAGGTCGCGGAGTGGCTGGCCGACCCGTGGTGGGCGGGCCTGGTGGTGGCCGCGGTGAACTCCCCGACGCAGGTGGTGGTGGCGGGGGAGCGGCCGGCGCTTGAGGCGTTCGTGTCCTGGTGCGAGACGCAGGAGGTGCGGGCCCGGCTGGTGGAGGTGGGATACGCCTCGCACTCGCCGCAGGTGGAGCCGGTGCGTGACGCGGTGCTGGCCGGGATGGCGGACGTGCAGGGTGCGGCACCGGTGATCCCGTGGTATTCGACGGTCACCGGTGAGCAGGTCGTCGAGGCGGTGGGGGCGGAGTATTGGTGGGCGAATCTGCGGGGGCAGGTGCGGTTCGCGCCGGTGGTGGCGAAGCTGGCCGAGGACGGTTTCCGGTTGTTCGCCGAGGTGTCGGGGCATCCGGTGTTGAGGTTGGCGTTGGAGCAGTGTGCTCCGGATGCGGGGGTGTGGGGGACGCTGCGGCGCGGTGAGGACGGTCCGGCGGGGCAGGTCCGGGCGTTGGGTGAGGCGTGGGTCCGCGGGGTCGAGGTCGACTGGCGGGCCTGGCCCACCGACGGCCACTGGCTCCCCGACGCGCCCACCTACCCCTTCCAGCATCGCCGGTACTGGCTCTCGCCGAGCGATGCGGGCGAGCCCCTCCCCGCCCCGGAGGCGGGTCTGCGTCATACCGTCGGCTGGGCTCCGGTGCCGCTCCGTGGCGGCGCTCGGCTCACCGGCCGCTGGCTGGTCGTGACGCCCACCGGCGCCGACCCGGTCGTGCGGGCCGTGACGGAGCAGCTGGCGTCGTCCGGGGCGGACGTGGTGACCGTCGGCGCGGGTGAGATCCCGGCGGGCGAGATCGCGGGCATCGTGTCGCTGCTGGCGCTCGACGAGCGTCCGTACCCTGACCACCCGGGCGTTCCCCGCGGCCTCGCGGACACCGTCGCGCTGCTGCAGGCGTTGGACGGAGTGGACGCTCCGCTGTGGGTTGTCACCAGCGGAGCGGTCGAGGTCGGTACCGAGCCGGTGCGCAGCCTCGCGCAGGCCCAGGTCTGGGGCCTCGGCCGGGTCGCGGCGCTCGAACACCCCCGGCGGTGGGGCGGCCTGGTCGACCTGCCGGTCACCGGCGCGGACGGGCTCGCCGCGGTGCTCGGCGGGGCCGGGGGCGAGGATCAGCTCGCGCTCCGCGAAGGTCAGGCCTGGGGGCGGCGCCTGCGGCCCGCACCGGCGTCGGCCGGAGGCGGCTGGCGTCCGCGGGGAACCGTACTGGTCACCGGCGGCACCGGTGCGCTCGGCGGGCACGTCGCCCGCTGGGCCGCCCGCAACGGCGCGACCGGCCTGGTCCTGGCCGGCCGCCGGGGCCCGGACGCCCCCGGCGCCGAAGCGCTCCGTGCCGAGCTGGCCGACCTTGGCGCGCACGTGACCGTCGTCGCCTGCGACCTCGCCGACCGAGACCAGGTGGCCGCGCTCGTCGCCGACCTTCCCGCCGACCTCACCGCGGTCGTGCACGCGGCCGGCGTCGCCCAGGACACGCCGATCGCCGACCTGACGACGGCCGAGACCGCGGCGGTGACGGGCGCCCGCGTCACCGGGACACTCCTCCTGGACGAGCTCCTGGCCGACGTCGAACTGGATGCCTTTGTCGTCTTCTCGTCCGTGGCCGGTGTCTGGGGTACGGCGCGCCACCCCGCCTACGCGGCCGCCGATGCCTTCCTCGACGCGTTCGCCGGTTGGCGCCGCGCCCAGGGCCGGCCGGCCACGGCCATCGCCTGGTCGCCGTGGGCGGGCGGCGGGATCGCCGCCACGGTGGCCGCGGACGGTTCGCTGCTCCGGCTCGGCATCCGGCCTCTGGACCCGGGACGTACGGTGGCCGAGCTGGCCACCGCGCTGCCGGCGCTGGTCGCCGCGGACGTCGACTGGGCCCGATTCCTGCCGGCGTTCGGCCTGGCACGGCCCAGCCGCTTCTTCGACGAGCTGGAAGCCACCGCCACGCGCGGCACGGATCAGGCAGAGGACACCGACGCCGTCACCGCGATGCGGGACCGCCTGGCCACCCTGTCGGCCGAGGACGCAGACCGCGAACTGGTCGACCTGCTGCGGGGCCACATCGCGGCCGTGCTCGGCTTTCCCGACACCGAGAAGATCCCGCCGGGCCGCGCTTTCCGGGAAATCGGCTTCGACTCGGTCACGGCGGTCGAATTGCGCAACCGGGTGAATGCGTCGACGGGACTGCGGTGTCCCGCGACACTGGTATTCGACCACCCCACTCCGGCCGCGCTCGCGACATACCTGCGTATTAATATCGTCCCGAACAATTCACGCTCCGTACTCGACGAACTCGACGAGATAGAGCGGCGGCTCGCCGGCTCGACCCCGGACACGATCACGGGCACCAAACTGCGGATCAAGCTCCGTTCGCTGCTGTCCGTGCTGGAAGCGGGGGGTGCTCCGGCGCCTGCGCCATTGCCGCAGACGCCGGTCGGAGACTCCGACGACGAGCTGCTGAAGTTCATTGATTCGCAGCTGGGACGGGCTTGAGCGAGCGGTTCCGTAGGGGAGCGCTAGGGGTACGGGCGTCGATCCTGTGCTCCTAGCCTCAGTGTCGGGCTGCTGAATTCGCTATTCCGAGAAACAGCCTTCGATTTCGGACGTCGGTCAATTCGACGTTTGCTCGGTTATCCGCAGAGGTGGACGAATGGCGACTGAGGAAACCCTCCGCGACTATCTCAAGTGGGTGACCGCGGATCTCGCCCAGACCCGCCAGCGCCTCACCGAGATGGAATCGGCCGAGCAGGAGCCGCTCGCCATCGTCGCGATGGGGTGCCGGTTCCCCGGCGGAGTCTCCTCCCCCGAGGATCTCTGGCGCTTGGTCACCGAGGGCCAGGACGCGATCTCGGGGTTCCCCGCCGACCGTGGCTGGGATACCTGGTACGAGCCGGGTTCGGCCGAGATGGACACGCTCACCGGCGGCTTCCTCCACGACGCCGGTGACTTCGACCCGGCGTTCTTCGGGATCAGCCCGCGCGAGGCCCTGGCCATGGACCCGCAGCAGCGAGTCCTGCTCGAAGTGGCCTGGGAGACCTTCGAGCGGGCCCGGATCGACCCGGCGACGCTGCGCGGCACGCAGGCCGGCGTCTTCGTCGGCGGTAGCTACATGGGGTACAGCTCCTACGTCGAGGACCTGCCCGACGGCGTCCTCGGCCACCTGCTCACCGGCACCGCGCCGGCCGTCCTCTCCGGCCGGCTCGCCTACACGTTCGGCCTGGAGGGACCGGCGGTCACGATCGACACCGCCTGCTCCTCCTCGCTGGTCGCACTGCACCTGGCCGGCCGCGCCCTGCGCAGCCGGGAGTGCTCGATCGCGCTGGTCGGCGGTGTGGCGGTCATGTCGACCCCGGACTCGTTCGGGGAGTTCACCAAGCAGGGCGGCCTGGCCGCCGACGGCCGGTGCAAGTCCTTCGCCGCGGCCGCCGACGGCACCGGCTGGTCGGAAGGCGTCGGCCTGCTGCTGGTCGAGCGCCTCTCGGACGCCCAGCGCCTCGGCCACCCGATCCTCGCGGTCGTGCGGGGCAGCGCGGTCAACCAGGACGGCGCCTCCAACGGGTTGACCGCCCCGAACGGCGGCGCCCAGCAGCGCGTCATCCTGCAGGCCCTCGCGTCTGCCGGGCTGTCGCCCGCCGATGTGGACGCGGTGGAGGCGCACGGGACCGGGACGCGGCTCGGTGACCCGATCGAGGCCCAGGCCCTGCTCGCCACGTACGGCCAGGACCGGGAGCAGCCGCTCCTGCTGGGCTCGCTGAAGTCCAACCTCGGCCATGCGCAGGCCGCGGCCGGCGTCGGTGGTGTCATCAAGACCGTTCTGGCCCTGGGCCACGGGCTGCTGCCCAAGACGCTGCATGTGGATGCGCCGTCGCCGCAGGTGGACTGGGCCTCCGGGTCGGTGGAACTGCTGACCGAGGCGCGGGTGTGGCCGGAGACGGGTCGGTCGCGGCGGGCGGGCGTGTCTTCGTTTGGGATCAGTGGGACGAATGCGCATGTGATTTTGGAGCAGGCGCCGGCTGTCGTGCCGGTGGATGAGCCGGTTGGGCCGGTTGGGCCGGTGGTGGGGTTGCCGGTGGTGCCGTTGGTGGTGAGTGCGCGGTCTGTGGGGTCGTTGGAGGCGCAGGTTCAGCGGGTGCGGGCGTTGGGTGCGGCTCCGTTGGATGTCGGTGTGGCGTTGACGGCGCGGGCGGTGCTGGAGCAGCGTGCGGTGCTGCTGGGTGATGCGGTCATTCGGGGGGCGGCGGCCGAGGGTCGTTTGGCGGTGGTGTTCACCGGTCAGGGCTCGCAGCGGGCCGGGATGGGCCGGGAGCTGTATGACGTGTTTCCGGTGTTCGCGGCGGCCTATGACGAGGTATGCGCGGCTCTGGATCTTCCGCTGCGTGAGTTGGACGCGGCGTTGCTGGATCAGACGGGGTGGGCGCAGCCGGCGATTTTCGCGGTGGAGGTGGCGCTGCTGGCGTTGGTGCGCTCGTGGGGTGTGGTCCCGGAGGTGGTGGCGGGGCATTCGATCGGGGAGATCACCGCCGCGTACGCCGCCGGTGTTTTGAGCTTGGCGGATGCGGCGACGCTGGTCGCGGCGCGGGGCCGGTTGATGCAGGCGCTGCCCTCGGGTGGGGCGATGCTCGCCGTCGGGGCGGCCGAGGTCGATGTCCGGGCGCTCCTGGCCTCCGTAGGCGGCGGCGATGGGTCGAGCGGCGACGGCTTCGCCGTTGATGTCGCGGCGGTGAACGGTCCGGCCTCGGTGGTGGTGTCCGGGGTTGAGGGCGACATCGAGCGGGTCGCCGAGCTGGCTGCGGAGCGGGGTTGGAAGATCTCGCGGTTGCGCACCAGTCATGCGTTCCATTCGCGCTTGATGGAGCCGATGCTCGCGGAGTTCTCCGAGGTTGTCCGTGGGCTGGGTTTCGCTGAGCCGAGGCTGGCGGCGGTGTCGACGGTGACCGGTGCGGCGGTGGGGTCGGGGCAGTGGACCGACCCGGACTACTGGGTCGAGCAGGTCCGCAAGCCGGTCAGGTTCGCCGACGCGGCCGCTGCTCTGAAGGCCGATCGGGTGCTGGAGCTGGGCCCGGACGGTGTGCTCACCGCACTGGTCGGTGCGGCGACCCCGGACGCGGTCGCCGTGGCCGCGCTGCGCCGGGACCGAGACGAGCCCACGACGCTGCTGACCGCACTGGCCGAGCTGTTCGTCAGTGGTCAGCAGGTGGAGTGGCGGGCGTTGTTCGACGGCACCGGTGCCCGCCCGGTCGACCTGCCCACCTACCCCTTCTCCCACCAGCGGTACTGGCTCCGCCCCGCCCCCCGTGAAGCGGTCACCGCGACGGGCGCGGACGCCGACTTCTGGGCCGCGATCGACTCCGCCGACCTCAGCGCGGTCGCCCACGAACTGCGTATCGACGCCGAGGCCCACCGGGAGACGCTCGGCGCCCTGGTCCCGGCCCTCTCCTCCTGGCACCGCCACAGGCAGCGGCGCGACCAGGTCGACGGCTGGCGCTACCGGGAGACCTGGACGGCGCTGCCCGACCCGACCACGCGGACGCTCACCGGCACCTGGGTGCTGGTCGTCCCCGCCGAGGCATACGGCGTCGAGGAGATCCTCGCCCGGGCCGGCGGCGACGTCGTGACGATTCCCGCGGCCGACCGGGCCACGCTCGCGGCCCGGCTCCGCGACCAGGCCGACGTCGCCGGGGTCGTCTCGCTCCTCGCGATGGGCGACGGCACGGACGAGGCGGGTCTCCCGGCGGCGCTGTCCGGAACGCTCGCGCTCGCCCAGGCCGTCGAGGACGCCGCCGTCCCCGCTCCGCTGTGGATCCTCACCCGGGGCGCGGTCGCCGCCGTTCCCGGCGACCACGTCACCACCCTCACCCAGGCCGAGGTGTGGGGCCTGGGCAGGGTGGTCGGCCTGGAGTACCCGAACCGCTGGGGCGGCCTCCTGGACCTCCCCGAAACCCTCGACCCACGCGCCGCCGACCGGCTCGTCGCGGTCCTCGCCGGCGGTCTCGACGCCGAGGACCAGGTCGCGATCCGCCCCTCCGGCCTGCTCGTCCGCCGGCTGGAGCACGCTCCGGCCGGCACCGACGAGGGCTGGCAGCCGCGCGGCACCGTCCTGATCACCGGTGGCACCGGCGCGCTCGGCGGCCACGTCGCCCGCTGGGCCGCCGCCCACGGCGCCGCGCACCTCGTCCTGGCCGGCAGGCGCGGGCCGGACGCACCCGGTGCGCACGACCTGGCCGACGAGATCCGCGCCGCGGGTGCCCGCGTCACGATCGTCGCCACGGACCTGGCCGACCGCGACGCGGTCGCGGCCCTCCTCAAGGAGGCCACCGCCGACCCGGAGGCCCCGCTCACCGCGGTCGTGCACGCCGCCGGCATCGCGCACAGCGCGCCGCTGGCCGACCTCGACGCCGCCGGCCTCGCGTCGGTGCTCGCCGGCAAGACCACCGGGGCGCTGCACCTCGACGAACTCCTCGGCGACACGGACCTGGACGCGTTCGTTCTGTTCTCCTCGATCGCCGCGACCTGGGGCAGCGGCTGGGGCGGCGCCTACGCGGCCGCGAACGCCGGCCTCGACGCCCTGGCCCAGCGGCGGCGCGCTCGCGGCCTGGCCGGCACGTCGCTGGCCTGGGGCCCATGGGCCGAGGCGGGCATGGCCACCGAGGGCGGCACCGCCGCCGCGCTGAGCCGGCGCGGCCTGGCCCCGATGTCCCCCGACCTCGCGATCGAGGTCCTCCGGCAGGCCGCCGGGGGACGCTCGCCGCTGCTCACCGTCGCCGACGTCGACTGGGCTTCCTTCGTCGAGACGTTCGCCGCGGCCCGCCGCCGGCCGCTGCTGGAGGACCTGCCGGAGGTCGCCGGCCTGGCCGCCGCCGCGCCGGTGGTCGAGACCGGCTGGCGCTCCCGGCTGGCCGCCCTGCCCCCGGCACAGCGCGAGACCGAGCTGGTCGACCTGGTACGGGGCCACGCCGCGCTCGTCCTGGGCTACCCGTCCGCCGAGGCGATCGCGGTCAGGCGACCGTTCCGCGAACTCGGTTTCGACTCGCTCACCGCGGTCGAGCTGCGCAACGCGCTGGCCACCGAGACCGGGCTGCGCCTCTCCCCAACGCTCGCGTTCGACTACCCGACGCCGCTGGAACTCGCCCGTTACCTGCAGGAGGAGGTCTTCGGCGGCGAGGCCGCCCTGGTCACCGCCCCGGCCGTGCTCGCCGACGTCGACGACCCGATCGTGCTCACCGCGATGGCCTGCCGCTTCCCCGGCGGCGTCAGCACCCCCGACGAGCTGTGGGACCTGGTCGCCGGGGAGGTCGACGCGATCGGCTCGTTCCCGGCCAACCGCGGCTGGGACGTCGACGCGCTCTACAACCCCGACGCAGACCGTTCCGGCACCTCCTACACGGTCAACGGCGGGTTCGTTCAGGACGCCGACCGGTTCGACCCGAGCCTGTTCGGGATCAGCCCGCGCGAGGCCCTCGCCATGGACCCGCAGCAGCGGCTCCTGCTGGAAACCGCGTGGGAGACGTTCGAACGGGCCGGCCTCGACCCGCTCTCACTCCGCGGACAGCAGATCGGCGTTTTTGTCGGCACCACCCACCAGGGGTACATCTCCCTGCTGGAGGAGAGCCCCGAGGACCTGAGCGGATACCTCGGCATCGGCAGCGCCGGCAGCGTCGCCTCCGGGCGGATCGCCTACACGTTCGGCCTCGAAGGCCCCGCGATGACCGTCGACACCGCCTGCTCGTCCTCGCTGGTCGCCCTGCACCTGGCCGCGCAGGCGCTCCGCCAGGGCGAGTGCGGCATGGCTCTGGTCAGCGGCGTCACGATCATGGCCACACCCGGCACGTTCACCGAGTTCTCCCGTCAGCGCGGCCTGGCCGTCGACGGTCGCTGCAAGTCGTTCGCGGCGGCGGCCGACGGCACCGGCTGGGCCGAGGGCGTCGGCATGCTGCTGGTCGAGCGACTGTCCTCGGCGCGGGAGTCCGGGCGCCCGGTGCTGGCCGTCGTACGGGGCAGCGCGGTCAACCAGGACGGGGCCTCCAACGGCCTGACCGCCCCCAACGGCCCCGCCCAGCAGCGGGTGATCCGGGCCGCGCTGGCCAACGCCGGCCTGGCGCCGGAGGAGATCGACACGGTCGAGGCCCACGGCACCGGCACCACCCTCGGCGACCCGATCGAGGCCCAGGCGCTGCTGGCCACCTACGGCCAGAACCGCGAGGAGCCACTCTGGCTCGGTTCGATCAAGTCGAACATCGGTCACACCCAGTCCGCCGCCGGTGCGGCCGGCATCATCAAGATGATCCTCGCGATGCGGCACGGGCTGCTGCCCAGGACGCTGCACGTCGACGAGCCGACCCCGAACGTCGACTGGACCTCCGGAGCGGTCGAGCTGCTCACCGAGGCCCGGTCCTGGCCCGCCTCCTCCAGGCCGCGCCGGGCGGGCGTGTCCGCGTTCGGGGTCAGCGGCACCAACGCCCACGTCATCCTGGAGGAGCCGCCGGCCGCCGTCGAGGACGAGCGACCGCGCAGCCGCAGCACGTTGCCGGTCCTGCCGTTTGTCGTCTCCGCGGCCACCGAGGCCGGCCTGGACGCGCAGACCGAAAACCTCCGCGACTGGCTCGACGCGCATCGGGACGCCGACGTCTCCGACGTGGCCCGGACCGCCGCGGGGCGGGCCGCGCTCGCGCACCGGGCGGTCTACCTGGCGCCCAACCGGGCCCAGCTGCTCCGTACGCTCAAGCGGCGGGAGACCGCTGCGCGCGGCGAGATCGGCGACGGCCGGCTCGCCCTGCTCTTCACCGGCCAGGGCGCGCAACGCCTGGCGATGGGGGAGCAGCTCTACGCCGCCTTCCCGGTGTTCGCGGCCGCGTTCGACGAGGTGTGCGCGTCGATCGACCCGCTGCTGGACCAGCCGCTGCGGCTGGTCGTCTTCGCCGACCCGGACGCGCTCGACCAGACCGGCTACGCCCAGCCCGCGCTGTTCGCGGTCGAGGCGGCGCTGCTGGCGCTGCTCCGGCACTGGGGCGTGACGCCCGACTTCGTCGCGGGGCACTCGATCGGTGAGATCACCGCCGCCTACGCCGCCGGGGTCCTGTCCCTGACCGACGCCGCGGCGCTGGTGGTGGCGCGGGGCCGGCTGATGCAGGCGCTGCCGGCCGGCGGCGCGATGCTCGCGGTCGGCGCGTCCGAGGCCGACGTCCTGGAGGCGTGCCCGGAGGTGGACCTCGCCGCGGTGAACGGCCCGGACGCGGTGGTGGTCTCCGGGGCCGCCGACGACATCACCCGGATCGTCAAACTGGCCGCGGAGCGGGGCTGGAAGACTTCTCTGCTGCGCACCAGCCACGCGTTCCACTCCCGGCTGATGGAGCCGATGCTCGCCGAGTTCCGTACGGTCGTCGACGGGCTCGCCTTCACCGCGCCGCAGGTGGCCGCGGTCTCCACGGTGGAGCCGGGCGAGCCGCTGCGCTGGACCGAGCCGGAGTACTGGGTCGAGCAGGTCCGCCGGCCGGTCCGGTTCGCCGACGCGGTGGCCGCGCTGACCGCCCGGGGCGTCACCCGCTTCCTGGAGGTCGGGCCGGACGGCGTGCTGACCGCCCTGGTCGGTGCGAACGAGCCGGACGCGCTCGCCGTGCCGACGCTGCGCCGGGACCGGGACGAGGTCGCCACGCTGCTCACCGGCATGGCGACGGTGTTCACACGGGGTACGGAGGTCGACTGGGCGAGCGTCCTCGACGGTGCCGGCACGCCGCTGCCCGACCTGCCGACCTACGCCTTCCAGCGGCAGCGCTACTGGCCGCAGGCCGGCACCGGCGCCGAGACCGACCCGGCGAGCCTCGGGCTGAGCCTGGTCGAGCACCCGCTGCTCGGCGCGGCGGTCTCGCTGGCCGACGGCGACGGCGCCGTGCTCACCGGCCGCCTCACGCTCCGCGCCCAGCCCTGGCTGGCCGACCACACGATCCTGGGCACCGTCCTGGTGCCGGGGACCGCCCTGCTCGACCTCGCCCTCACCGCCGGCGCCGTGGCCGGCGCCCCGGCCGTCGAGGAGCTGGTGCTCCAGCAGCCGCTCCGGCTCGACGCCTCGGCCGGCGTCGCCGTACAGGTCAGCGTCGGCGCCCCGGACGAGAACGGCCGCCGCCCGGTCACCGTTCACTCCCGCCCGGGCGAGCCCGACTCCGGAACCGAAGACCCCTGGACCGTCCACGCCACCGGTTTCGTGAGCCGGGCCCAGCCGGCCGCCGAGGCGTTCGCCTGGCCCCCGGCCGGCGCGACCCGCCTGGCCACCGAGGACCTCTACGACCGGCTGGCCACCGCGGGCTACGAGTACGGGCCGGTCTTCCGGGGCCTGCGCGAGGTCTGGCGGCAGGGCGACGACCTTTACGTGGAAGCGGAGCTGCCCGGCGATCCGGACCGGTTCGCCGTCCATCCCGCGCTGCTCGACGCGGTCCTGCACGGTCTGAGCACGGGACCGGCCGGCGACGGCGTGACCCGGCTGCCCTTCGCGTTCACCGGCGTCACCGTGCACGCCGACGGCGCCGGGCTGCTGCGGGCCCGGCTCCGGATGGACGGCGAGACCGTACGGGTCGACGCGGTCGACGCCGCCGGCGAGCCGGTGGTCACCGTCGAAGGCCTCGTCTTCCGCCCGGTCACCGCGGACGAGACCGCCGCCGGTCAGGACGAGGCGGCCCGCTCGCTGTTCGCCGTCGAGTGGACGCCGCAGGAACTGACCGCGGCGGCGGAGGCCCCGGTCGTGATCGCGCTCGGCGAGCCGCTGCCCGCGCGGGCGGCGGCGGTGCTGGTCGTGGACGCGACGGCGCCCGGCGCGGCCCGGGACCGGGCCGCCGCGCTGCTCACCCTGCTCCAGGCCTGGCTCGCCGATCCCGCCTGGTCCGATGCCCGGCTGGTCGTCCGCACGTTCGGCGCGGTCGGCGACGACGTCACCGACCCCGACGGGGCGGCGCTGTGGGGCCTGGTCCGGTCGGCCCAGTCCGAGCACCCCGACCGGATCCACCTGCTGGACGCCGCCGAGGACGCGCTCTACCCGGTGCCGCAGGCGCTGGTGCGCGACGGCGCGGTCACGGTGCCGCGTCTGGCCCGGCTGCACGCCTCGGGTACGGCGGACTTCGGTGACGGCGTCGTGGTGGTCACCGGCGCCGGCGGCACGCTCGGCGGTCTCGTCGCCCGGCACCTGGTGCGGGCCCACGGTGTTCGAAAACTGCTCCTGCTCTCCCGCTCCGGCGGGAGCGTCGACATCGAGGGCGCGGAGGTGCGCTCGCTCGCGTGCGACCTGTCCGACGCCGGCGCGGTCATGGCGGCGTTGCGGGACGAGCCGGTCAGCGCCGTGGTCCACGCCGCCGGCGTCATCGACGACGGCCTGCTCACCGACCTGACCCCCGAGCGCCTCGACACCGTCTTCCGTGCCAAGGTCGACGCCGCCCGTAACCTCGCCGCCGCGACGGAGGACAGGCCGCTGAGCGCGTTTGTCCTCTACTCCTCGGCGTCGGGGCTGTTCGGCAGCGCCGGCCAGGCCAACTACGCCGCCGCCAACGCCTTCCTGGACGCCTACGCAACACAGTTGCGGGCACAGGGCGTCCCGGCGACGTCGCTGGCCTGGGGCCTGTGGGACGCCGGCATGGGCGGCGCGCTCTCCGAGGCCGACCGCCGCAGGCTGGCCCGGGGCGGCTTCGGCGCGTTGGACGCCACGGCCGGCCTCGCACTCTTCGACGCCGCGCTGGCCTCCGGCCGCCCGGTCGCCGTCCCGATCCGGCTCGACCTGGCCACGCTCCGCGGCGTCGAAGAGCTTCCCCCGCTGCTGCACAGCCTGGTCCGGACCGTCACCCGGCGGCGCGCCGCCGCGGCCAGGACCGAGACCGGCGGCTCCTCGCTGGCCCAGCACCTCGCCGGCATGGAGGAGGCCGATCGGGTCCTGGCGGCGCTGACCACCGTCCGGGCCCACGCCGCCGCGGTGCTCGGCTACCCCGGCTCGGACGCGATCCCGGCCGGCCGGGCCTTCCGCGAGCTGGGCTTCGACTCGCTCACCGCGGTCGAGCTGCGCAACCGGCTCGCCACCGAGGTCGGCCTGCGGCTGCCCGCGACGCTGATCTTCGACTACCCGAACGCCACCGCCCTCGCCGAGTTCATCACCGCCGAGCTCTCCGGCTCGGCCCCGGCCCCGGTGCCGATGGCGGCCGTCGCCGCACCGGCCGACGACGACCCCATCGTGATCGTCGGCATGGCCTGCCGCTACCCGGGCGGGATCACCACCCCGGACGAGCTGTGGAACCTCGTCGCCGAGGGCAGGGACGGCATGGGATTGTTCCCTGCCAACCGGGGCTGGGACGTGGAGGGGCTCTACCACCCCGACCCCGACCATCCCGGTACGTCGTACGCGCGGGAGGGCGGGTTCCTCTACGACGCCGCCGACTTCGACCCGGGCCTGTTCGGGATCAGCCCGCGCGAGGGCATGGCGATGGACCCGCAGCAGCGGCTGCTGCTGGAATCCTCGTGGGAGACCCTGGAACGCGCCGGTGTCGACCCGCTGGGGCTGCGCGGCTCCCGTACCGGCGTTTTTGTCGGCCTGATGTACCACGACTACCTCGGCCGGTTGACCGCCGTGCCGGAGGAGGTCGAGGGCTTTCTCGGCACCGGCAACTCCGGCAGCGTCGCCTCCGGCCGGATCGCGTACACCTTCGGACTCGAAGGCCCGGCCGTCACCGTCGACACCGCCTGCTCGTCGTCGCTGGTCGCGCTGCACCTGGCCGCCCAGGCGCTGCGGTCGGGCGAGTGCGATCTGGTGCTCGCCGGCGGCGTGACGGTGATGGCGACCCCGGACACCTTCACCGGTTTCTCCCGCCAGCGCGGCCTGGCCGCCGACGGCCGGTGCAAGTCCTTCGCCGCCGCCGCCGACGGCACCGGCTGGGGCGAGGGCGTCGGCATGCTGCTGGTAGAGCGGCTGTCGGACGCCCGGCGGAACGGGCACCGCGTGCTCGCGGTCGTCCGGGGCACCGCGGTGAACCAGGACGGCGCCTCCAACGGGCTGACCGCGCCGAACGGCCCGTCCCAGCAGCGGGTGATCCGCCAGGCGCTGGCCAACGCGGGCCTGACCTCGCGGGACGTGGACGCCGTCGAGGCCCACGGCACCGGCACCACGCTGGGCGACCCGATCGAGGCGCAGGCGCTGCTGGCCGCCTATGGCCAGGACCGGGAGACACCGCTCTGGCTCGGTTCGATCAAGTCCAACCTCGGGCACACCCAGGCCGCCGCCGGGGTCGCCGGGATCATCAAGGTCATCCAGGCCATGCGGCACGGCGTACTGCCCAAGACGCTGCACGTCGACGAGCCGACCCCGAAGGTCGACTGGGCCTCCGGCGCGGTCGAACTGCTCACCGAGGCCCGGCCCTGGCCCGCCTCCTCCAGACCGCGCCGGGCCGGCGTCTCCTCGTTCGGGATCAGCGGGACCAACGCGCACATCATCCTGGAGGAGCCCCCGGCCGAGGCGACCACGCCGGTCCCGGCGGTGACCCGTACGGTGCCGCTGGTGGTGTCGGCCAACGACCCGGCGGCGCTGACCGAGCTGGTCGAGCGGATGCGGGTCGTGCTCCGCGACCGGGCGCAGGCGCGGCCGGAGGACATCGGGCACGCGCTGACCAGCCGGGCCACGCTGCCGCACCGCGCGGTGCTGCTGAGCCCAGGCTCCGGGGAACCGGTCGCGGCCGGCCGCGCCGCCGAGGGGCGGCTGGCGATGGTGTTCACCGGTCAGGGTGCGCAGCGGGCCGGTATGGGCCGTGAGCTGTATGACGCTTTCCCGGTGTTCGCGACCGCGTTCAACGAGGTCTGCGCCGCGCTCGACCTGCCCCTGCTCGACGTCCTCGACGACCAGGAACGGCTGGATGAGACCGGCTGGGCGCAGCCGGCGATCTTCGCGGTCGAGGTCGCGCTGCTGACCCTGCTGCGCAGCTGGCGGGTGACGCCGGAGACGGTGGCCGGTCACTCCGTCGGTGAGATCACCGCCGCCTACGCCGCCGGGGTCCTGAGCCTGACGGACGCCGCCACGCTGGTCGCGGCCCGAGGGCGGCTCATGCAGGCGCTGCCCGCCGGCGGCGCGATGCTCGCGATCGGCGCCGCCGAGGCCGAGGTCCGCGCTCTGCTGGCCGCCACCGCCGAAGGATTCGCCGTCGACGTCGCGGCGGTGAACGGACCGAGCGCGGTCGTGGTGTCGGGAGCCGAGGCGGACGTCGACCGGGTGGCCGTGCTGGCCACAGAGCGGGGCTGGAAGACCTCGCGGCTGCGGACCAGCCACGCGTTCCACTCCCGGCTGATGGACCCGATGCTCGCGGAGTTCGCGAAGGTCGTCCGCGGACTGAGTTTCGCCGAGCCTCGGCTGGCCGCGGTCTCCACCGTCGAGCCCGGGGAGCCGCTGCGCTGGACCGACCCGGAGTACTGGGTCGAGCAGGTCCGCAGGCCGGTCCGGTTCGCCGACGCGATCGGCGCGCTGGACGCGGCCCGCGTCCTGGAGCTGGGCCCGGACGGCGTGCTCACCGCGCTGTTCCAGGAAGCCCGCCCCGAGCTGACCGCGGCCGCGACGCTGCGCCGCGGCCGCGGCGAGGTCGAGACCCTGCTCACCGCGGTGGCCCAGGTCTTCGTCGCCGGCCAGACCGTCGACTGGGCCGCGACGTTCGGCACCGGCCCGGCGCCCGTCCTCGACCTGCCCTCCTACCCGTTCCAGCACCAGCGGCTCTGGATCGACGTGATCGACCCGGCCGGGGACCTGGCCGGCGCCGGCCTGCACGACGCCGAGCACCCGCTGCTGAGCGCGGCCGTCACGCTCCCGGACAGCGACGCCCTGCTGTTCACCGGGCGGCTGGCCGCCGGGTCACCGGCCTGGCTGGCCGACCACGCGGTCTTCGACGCCGTGATCGTCCCCGGCGCGGCCCTGGTCGACGTCGCCCTGGCCGCGGGAGCCCGGTCCGGCGTCCCCGTCCTCGACGAGCTGCTGCTCCAGGCGCCGCTCGCGCTGCCGGCCACCGGCGGGGTCGCGCTGCGGGTCACGGTCGGCGCACCGGACGAGGACGGACGCCGTACCCTGGCCGTCTACTCGCAACCCGACGGCGCCGAGGGCTGGACCACGCACGCCACCGGTCTCCTCTCCGCCGACGCCGGGGCGCCGGTGCCGCTCCCCGAGCCGTCGACGGGCGGCGAGCCGGTTCCTCTCGACGGCCTCTACGAGCGGCTGGCCGACGCGGGCCTGCGCTACGGACCGACGTTCCAGGGCCTGGTCGGCGCCGTACGCGACGGCGACGAGGTGGTCGCCGAGGTACGGCTGGACGGCGTGGACCTCGACGGGTTCGGCGTCCATCCGGCGCTGCTCGACGCGGCTCTGCACGCGATCGGCGCGGCCGGACTGTTCGACGAGACCGTACGGCTGCCGTTCGCGATCAGCGGCGCGCGCCTGCACGCCGTGGGCGCCGGCACGCTCCGCGTCCACCTCACCCGACTGGGCGACAGCGCGGTCCGCCTGGCCGCTCTGGACGGCTCCGGCGCTCCGGTGCTCACCATCGACGAGCTGGCCTTCCGCCCGGTCACCGCGGAGCAGGTCAGCGCCGTGCCGGCCGGCTTCCGGTCGCTGTTCGGCGTGGACTGGGTGCGACAGGAGGTCACGCCCGCCGCGGAACCCCGGGTCGTGATCGCGCTCGGCGATCCGTTGCCGGCCCCCGCGACGGTGCTGGTCGTGGACGCCACGGCGCCCGGCGCCGCCCGGGACCGGGCCGCCGCGCTGCTCACCCTGCTCCAGGCCTGGCTCGCCGATCCCGCCTGGTCCGATTCCCGGCTGGTCGTGCGCACGTTCGGCGCGGTCGGCGACACGGTCACCGATCCGGACGGGGCGGCGCTGTGGGGCCTGGCCCGGGTGGCCCAGTCCGAGCATCCCGACCGGATCCACTTGCTGGACGCCGCCGAGGACGCGCGGTATCCGCTGCCACAGGCCTTGGTACGCGACGGCGTGGTGCGGGTTCCGCGCCTCGTACGGCTCGACGGTTCGCAGGCGGTCGACTTCGGTGACGGGTCCGTGGTGGTCACCGGGGCCACCGGGACGCTCGGCAGGCTCGTCGCCCGGCACCTGGTGGAAGCCCATGGCGTCCGCGATCTGGTGCTGATCTCTCGCTCCGGCGGGAACGCCGACCTCGAACGCGAGCTCGCTCCGGCGAGGGTGCGGTCGATCGCCTGCGACGTGTCCGACGCCGACGCGCTCACCGCGGCGCTGCGGGACGAGCCGGTGACCGCCGTGATCCACGCAGCCGGTGTGCTCGACGACGGGACGCTGGAGTCTCTCACCCCCGAGCGGCTCGACGCGGTCTTCCGCGCCAAGGTCGACGCCGCCCGAAACCTCGCCGCCGCGACGAAGGACAGGCCGCTGCGCGCCTTTGTGCTCTACTCCTCGGCGTCGGGACTGTTCGGCAACGCCGGCCAGGCCAACTACGCCGCCGCCAACACCTTCCTCGACGCGTACGCCACCCGGTTGCGCGGCGAGGGGGTGCCGGCGACCTCGCTGGCCTGGGGCCTGTGGGACGCCGGCATGGGCGGCACGCTCACCGACGCCGACCGCGCCCGGCTGGCCCGTACCGGCTTCGGCGCGCTCACAGCCGCCGACGGCCTCGCCGCCTTCGACGCCGCCCTCGCGGCCGGTCGGCCGCTGGCGGTGCCGATCGCGCTGGACCTGGGCGCGCTCCGGGCCGCGGCGAGTGACGGTACGGTCCCCGAACTGCTGCGCGGCCTGGTCGCCGTACCTCGCCGGGCCGCCGACACCGCCCCCACCCAGACGCTCGCGGCCCGGCTCGCCCCGCTGAGCGAGGTCGAGCGCGACCGGATTTTGCTCGACCTGGTCCGGTCCCGCACCGCCGGCATCCTGGGCTACGCGTCGCCCAAGGACGTCGAGCCCACCCGGGGCTTCCTCGAGCTGGGCTTCGACTCGCTGACCGCGGTGGAGCTGCGCAACCGGCTGCAGACCGAGACCGGGCTGCGCCTGACGGCGACCCTGCTGTTCGACCACCCGTCGCCGACCGGACTCGCCCGGCACCTCGCCGAGCTGCTCCGCCCCGACCAGGCACCCGAGACCAGCCCCGTCGACGCCGTCTACGCCGAGATCGCCGGCCTGGAAGTCCTGCTCAAGGCCGCCGCCCTCGACGACGGGCACCGGGCAGGGATCGGGCAGCGGCTACGCACGCTCGCCTCCGCCTGGGCCGCGCCCGCGGGCGGCGCCGACACCGACGACCTCCAGTCGGCGACGGCCGACGAGATCTTCGACCTCCTCGACGAGCTCGGCACCCAGTGATCCAGCCCAAACCCGAAGGCGGTTCCGCCATGACCTCCGCAAGCGAACCCGCCGGGACCGAGGAGAAGTACCTCGCCTACCTCAAGCGGGCGACCACGGACCTGCGTGCCGCCCGCCGCCGGGTGGAGGAGCTGGAGTACCGGGGCAGCGAGCCCCTGGCGATCATCGCGATGAGCTGCCGCTACCCCGGCGGGGTCGACGGCCCCGAGGACCTGTGGCGCCTGGTCGCCTCCGGCTCCGACGCGATCGGCGCTCCTCCGACCGACCGCGGCTGGGACGTCGAGGGTCTCTACGACCATGAGAGCGGCGAACTCGACCGGCAGGCCCGGCTCGAAGGCGGCTTCCTGCACGACGCCGCGAGCTTCGACCCGGACCTGTTCGGGATCAGTCCGCGCGAGGCGCTGGCGATGGACCCGCAGCAGCGGCTGCTGCTGGAGACATCCTGGGAGGCGTTCGAGCGGGCCGGTCTGGATCCCACCGCGGTGGGGTTCCCCCGCACCGGGGTGTTCGCCGGTGTCATGTACCACGACTACGGCTCGCGCCCGCTGGAGTTGCCCGACGGCGTCGCCGGCTACCTGGGGAACGGCAACTCGGGCAGCGTCGCGTCGGGGCGGATCGCCTACACGTTCGGGCTGGAGGGCCCCGCCGTCACGGTCGACACCGCCTGCTCGTCGTCACTGGTCGCCCTGCACCTCGCCGGGCAGGCACTGCGCAACGGCGAGTGCGACCTGGCGCTGGCCGGCGGCGTCACGGTCATGGCCACGCCGACCACGTTTGTCGAGTTCAGCCGGCAGGGCGGCCTCGCCGCCGACGGGCGGTGCAAGTCCTTCGCGGCGGCGGCCGACGGCACCGGCTGGGGCGAGGGCGTCGGCATGCTGCTGGTCGAGCGTCTCTCGGACGCCCAGCGGCTCGGCCACCCGATCCTGGCCGTCGTCCGGGGCTCGGCGGTCAACCAGGACGGCGCCTCCAGCGGGCTGACCGCCCCGAACGGCCCGTCACAGCAGCGGGTGATCCGGGCGGCCCTCGCGTCTGCCGGGCTGTCGCCCGCCGATGTGGACGCGGTGGAGGCGCACGGGACCGGGACGCGGCTCGGTGACCCGATCGAGGCGCAGGCGCTGCTGGCCACGTACGGGCGTGACCGTTCCGGCGAGCCGCTCTGGCTGGGGTCGGTGAAGTCCAACCTGGGCCACACCCAGGCGGCGGCCGGTGTGGCCGGGATCATCAAGATGGTGCAGGCGATGCGGCACGGGCTGCTGCCTGCCACCTTGCATATGGATGCGCCGTCGCCGCAGGTGGACTGGGCCTCCGGGTCGGTGGAACTGCTGGCCGAGGCCCGGCCGTGGCCGGAGATTGATCGGCCGCGGCGGGCGGGCGTGTCTTCGTTTGGGATCAGTGGGACGAATGCGCATGTGATTTTGGAGCAGGCGCCGGCTGTCGTGCCGGTGGTTGGGCCGGTGGGGCCGGTGGTGGGGTTGCCGGTGGTGCCGTTGGTGGTGAGTGCGCGGTCTGTGGGGTCGTTGGAGGCGCAGGTTCAGCGGGTGCGGGCGTTGGGTGCGGCTCCGTTGGATGTCGGTGTGGCGTTGACGGCGCGGGCGGTGCTGGAGCAGCGTGCGGTGCTGCTGGGTGATGCGGTCATTCGGGGGGCGGCGGCCGAGGGTCGTTTGGCGGTGGTGTTCACCGGTCAGGGTTCGCAGCGGGCCGGGATGGGCCGGGAGCTGTATGACGTGTTTCCGGTGTTCGCGGCGGCCTATGACGAGGTCTGCGCGGCTCTGGATCTTCCGCTGCGCGAGTTGGATGCGGCGTTGCTGGATCAGACGGGGTGGGCGCAGCCGGCGATTTTCGCGGTGGAGGTGGCGCTGCTGGCGTTGGTGCGCTCGTGGGGTGTGGTCCCGGAGGTGGTGGCGGGGCATTCGATCGGGGAGATCACCGCCGCGTACGCCGCCGGTGTTTTGAGCTTGGCGGATGCGGCGACGCTGGTCGCGGCGCGGGGCCGGTTGATGCAGGCGCTGCCCTCGGGTGGGGCGATGCTCGCCGTCGGGGCGGCCGAGGTCGATGTCCGGGCGCTCCTGGCCTCCATGGCCGGTGACGAGTTGAACGGCGGTGGTCTCGCCGTCGGCATCGCGGCGGTGAACGGTCCGGCGTCGGTGGTGATGTCCGGGGCTGAGGCCGACATCGAGCAGGTCGAGTTGGCCGGTGGCGACGCGTCGAATGGCGATAGCCCGGTCGTTGATGTCGCGGCGGTGAACGGTCCGGCGTCGGTGGTGGTGTCCGGGGTTGAGGGCGACATCGCGCGGGTCGCCGAGCTGGCGGTGGAGCGGGGTTGGAAGATCTCGCGGTTGCGCACCAGCCATGCGTTCCACTCCCGCCTGATGGAGCCGATGCTCGCGGAGTTCTCCGAGGTTGTCCGTGGGCTCGGTTTCAGTGAGCCGACGATCTCGGCGGTTTCCACGGTGACCGGTGTGGCGGTGGCTTCGGGGCAGTGGACCGACCCGGACTACTGGGTCGAGCAGGTCCGCAAGCCGGTGCGGTTCGCCGACGCCGTGGTCGCTCTGGACGCTGACCGCGTGCTGGAGCTGGGCCCGGACGGTGTGTTGACCGCGATGGTCGGCGCGGTGAGCCCGGACGCGGTCGCGGTGGCCGCGCTGCGCCGGGACCGTGACGAGGTTACGACCCTGCTGACCGCCGTGGCCGAGCTGTTCGTCAGTGGTCAGCAGGTGGAGTGGCGGGCGTTGTTCGACGGCACCGGTGCCCGCCCGGTGGACCTGCCCACCTACCCCTTCCAGCGCCAGCGGTACTGGCTCGACACCGCCACCGACACCGGCGACGTCACCACAGCCGGCCTGTACGCGTCCGACCACCCGCTGCTCGGCGCCGCGATGCTGCTGGCCGACGGCGACGGCGCCCTGCTCACCGGCCGCCTGGCAGCGGGTGCGCCCGGCTGGCTCGCCGACCACCAGGTGTTCGGCACCGTGCTCGTCCCGGGGACCGCGCTGCTCGACCTCGTTCTGGCCGCCGGACGGAGGGTGGGCGCGGGCGGCGTCGAGGAGCTGATCCTCCGCGAGCCGCTGGTGATCCCGCCGCAGGGCGGCGTCCGGCTGCAGATACGGGTCGGGTCGGCGGACGACGCGGAACGCCGCGCGGTCACCGTCTACGCCCAGCCCGAGGACGGCGACGCCGACGACTGGACCACCCACGCCGAGGGCATGCTCGTCCCGGCCATCGAGGCCGACGCCGACCTGAGCCTGGTCGCCTGGCCCCCGAGCGGCGCCGACGAGATGTCGATCGATGGGCTGTACGACGCGTTCGCCGATGCCGGTCTGGCCTACGGGCCGGCGTTCCGGGGACTGCGGCGGGTCTGGCGGGCCGGCGAGGCCGTGTTCGCCGAGGTCGCGGTCGACCAGGTAACCGACGGGTTCGGTGTGCACCCGGCCCTGTTCGACGCGGCGCTGCATGGGATCGGCGCCGGGGACCTGCTTCCGGGCGGGGAAGTACGGCTGCCGTTCGCCTTCACCGGCGTGCGGATCACCGGGGCGGCCACCGGGGAGCTGCGCGTCCGTCTCTCCCGGGGCGACGGCGCCGACACGGTGCGCCTGCTGCTCGCTGACGGGGCCGGGCTTCCGGTCGCAGAGGTGGACGCGCTCCAGCTCCGGCCGGTCACGGCCGCCCAGCTGTCGGGTGGCGTGGCGGACCGCCTGCTGTTCGGCGTTGAATGGGTGCCGCAGGAGGTCGTGCCCGCGGCGGAGAAGCCGGTCGTGATCGCGCTCGGTGATCCGCTGCCGGCCCCCACCCCCGTCGTGCTGGTGGACGCCACCGTGCCGGGCGCGGCCCGCGACCGCACCGCCATCCTGCTCGCTCTGCTGCAAGCCTGGCTCGCCGATCCGGCCTGGGCCGAGTCTCGGCTGGTGGTACGGACCTCCGGGGCGGTGGGCGAGGAGATCACCGATCCGGACGGTGCCGCGCTGTGGGGTCTGGTCCGGTCGGCGCAGTCCGAGCACCCGGAACGGATCCACCTGCTGGACGGTCCCGAGGACGTGTTCTACCCGGTGCCGGAGGCGCTGGTGCGTGACGGCGCGGTCAATGTTCCCCGCCTGGTGCGGCTGCAGAGCCCCGGGACCGCGGAGTTCGGGGACGGCACGGTGGTGGTCACCGGTGCGACCGGCACGCTGGGACGGCTGGTCGCCCGGCACCTGGTGCAGGTCCATGGTGTCCGCCGGTTGCTCTTGCTCTCGCGGTCGGGTGCGACCGCCGACCTTGAGGGCCAACTCGCGCCGGCGGAGGTGCGTTCGGTCGCCTGTGACGTGGCCGACGCCGGCGCGGTCGCCGCAGCCCTGCGGGACGAGCCGGTGACGGCGGTGATCCACGCCGCCGGCGTGCTCGACGACGGCACGCTCGAATCGCTCACCCCCGAGCGCCTGGACACCGTCTTCCGGGCCAAGGTCGACGCCGCACGCAACCTCGTCGCGGCGACGAAGGACCAGCCCCTGACGGCGTTTGTGCTGTATTCGTCGGCGGCGGGTGTGTTCGGTAACGCCGGGCAGGCCAACTACGCCGCCGCCAACGCCTTCCTCGACGCGTACGCCACCCAGCTCCGCGGGCAGGGCGTGCCGGCGACCTCGCTGGCCTGGGGTCTGTGGGATGCGGGCATGGGTGAGACGCTCACCGACGCCGACCGCGACCGGATGCGCCGTGGCGGCGTTCTGCCGCTCACGCCCGCGCAGGGGCTGGCCGCCTTCGACGCCGCTCTCGGCACCGGAACGGCGCTGGTCGCCCCGCTGGTGATCGACACCGCCGCGCTCCGCGAAGCCACCGGTGCGCCGGCGCTGCTGCGCGGGCTGGTCCGCGCCCCCGCCCGTTCGACCGCCGGTACCGCGCTCGGCCGGCGACTGGCCGACCTGCCCGCCGAACAGCGCGTCGCGGCGGTGCTCGGGCTGGTCCGGGCCCAGGTGGCGGACGTGCTCGGCTACGGCCGGGCCGAGGACGTCGACCCCGAGCGGGCCTTCAACGAGCTGGGCTTCGACTCGCTCACCGCGGTCGAGTTGCGCAACCGCCTGGCCGCCGCGACCGGGCTGCGCCTGCCCTCGACGCTGGTCTTCGACTATCCGAACGCCACGGTGCTGGCCGGTCATGTCGGCGCGGAACTGGCCGACGCGGCTCCCGCTGCTCCCACGGCAGCCGCGCCGACGCTTGCCGCCCGTGCCGACGAGCCGATCGCGATCGTCGGCATGGCCTGCCGCTATCCCGGTGGTGTCAGCAGCCCGGAGGAGCTCTGGGATCTGGTCGCGGCCGGCAGGGACGGGATCGTGCCCTTCCCCGAGGACCGGGGCTGGGACCTCGAGGCGCTCTACCATCCAGACTCGGACCACCCCGGCACCTCCTACACCCGGCACGGCGGCTTCCTGCCGGGCGCCGCGGACTTCGACCCCGGCCTGTTCGGGATCTCGCCGCGTGAGGCGCTGGCGATGGATCCGCAGCACCGGTTGCTGCTGGAGTCCTCCTGGGAGGCGTTCGAGCGCGCCGGGATCGATCCCCGGACCCTGCGTGGATCCCGGACCGGTGTGTTCGTGGGCGTCATGTACGGCGACTACGCGAACGTCCTGGAGCAGGCCGAGGCGCAGGTCGAAGGGTTCCTCGGCACCGGCGGCAGCATCGCGTCCGGGCGGGTGTCCTACACGTTCGGTCTTGAGGGGCCGGCGGTGACGGTGGACACGGCGTGTTCGTCGTCGCTGGTGGCGCTGCACCTGGCCGTGCAGGCGCTGCGTAACGGGGAGTGCGAGTCGGCGCTGGCCGGCGGTGTGACGGTGATGGCGACCCCGGGGACGTTTGTCGGGTTCTCCCGCCAGCGCGGGTTGGCGGCTGATGGTCGGTGTAAGTCCTTCGCCGAGGGTGCGGACGGCACCGGCTGGGGTGAGGGTGTCGGCATGCTGCTGGTCGAGCGGCTTTCGGACGCTCAGCGGCTGGGCCATCCGGTCCTGGCGGTGGTGCGGGGTAGCGCGGTGAACCAGGACGGTGCGTCGAATGGGTTGACCGCGCCGAACGGCCCGTCGCAGCAGCGGGTGATTCGTCAGGCTCTGGCCAGCGCCGGTCTGACGTCGCAGGACGTGGACGCCGTGGAGGCGCACGGCACCGGCACCTCGCTCGGAGACCCGATCGAGGCGCAGGCGCTGCTGGCGACCTACGGGCGTGACCGCTCCGGCGAGCCGCTCTGGCTGGGTTCGGTGAAGTCCAACCTCGGTCACACCCAGGCTGCGGCGGGTGTCGCCGGGATCATCAAGATGGTGCAGGCGATGCGGCACGGCATGTTGCCCAAGACGCTGCACGTGGACGCGCCGACCTCGCAGGTGGACTGGTCGGCCGGCTCGGTGGAGTTGCTGGCCGAAGCCCGTGACTGGCCGGTGACCGGTCGGCCGCGGCGTGCGGCGGTGTCCTCGTTCGGGATCAGCGGCACCAACGCCCACATCATCCTCGAAGCCGTACCGGTCACCGCACTGGAAGAGGCACCGCCACCGGCCGTATCGGTCACCGCGCCGAAGGAAGTATCGCCATCGGCGCTGCCGGCCGTACCGGTGGTCCTCACCGCCGCGACCGAGCGGGCCCTCGCCGGGCAGGCCGAGCGGCTCCACAGGTACCTGCTGGCCCACCCGGACGCCTCGGTGTCCGACGTCGCCTGGACGCTTGTCCACCGGACGCCGTTGCCTCGGCGCTCGGTGGTTCTGGCCGCCGATCGCGACCAGCTGCTCACCGCGCTCGGTGCTTCACCGCCGGCGGCAGAGGTCCGGCCTGGATCTCTGGCGGTGGTGTTCACCGGTCAGGGCTCGCAGCGGGCCGGCATGGGCCGCGAGCTGTATGACGCGTTCCCGGTGTTCGCGGCGGCCTATGACGAGGTATGCGCGGCTCTGGATCTTCCGCTGCGCGAGCTGGACGCGGCGTTGCTGGACCAGACCGGCTGGGCACAACCGGCGATCTTCGCGCTGGAGGTGGCGCTGCTGGCACTCGTCCGCTCCTGGGGCGTGGAGCCGGACGCCGTTGCCGGGCACTCGATCGGTGAGATCACCGCCGCGTACGCCGCCGGTGTTTTGAGCTTGGCGGATGCGGCGACGCTGGTCGCGGCGCGGGGCCGGTTGATGCAGGCGCTGCCCTCCGGTGGAGCGATGCTCGCCGTTGGAGCGGCGGAGGCGGATGTCCGGGCGCTCCTGGCCTCCATGGCCGGTGACGCGTCGAACGGCGAGGACTTGGCCGTTGACGTCGCGGCGGTGAACGGTCCGGCGTCGGTGGTGGTGTCCGGGGCTGAGGCGGACATTGAGCGAGTCATCGAGCTGGCCGGTGGCGACGCGTCGAATGGCGATAGCCCGGTCGTTGATGTCGCGGCGGTGAACGGTCCGGCCTCGGTGGTGGTGTCCGGGGCTGAGGCCGACATCACGCGGGTCGCCGAGCTGGCGGCGGAGCGGGGTTGGAAGACCTCGCGGCTGCGCACCAGCCATGCGTTCCATTCGCGCCTGATGGAGCCGATGCTGACCGAGTTCGCCGAGGTTGTTCGTGGTCTGAGTTTCGCTGAGCCCAGGCTGGCGGCGGTTTCCACGGTGACCGGCGCGACGGTGGAACCGGGGCAGTGGACCGACCCGGACTACTGGGTCGAGCAGGTCCGCAAGCCGGTCCGGTTCGCCGACGCCGCTCGGGCGCTGGACGCTGCCGCCGTGCTCGAACTCGGGCCGGACGGTGTCCTCACCGCGCTCGTCCGGGACGCGAACCCGGACGCGACGGCGGTGGCCGCGCTGCGCCGGGACCGGCACGAGGCCACGACCCTGCTCACCGCGCTCGCCGAACTGCACTCGACCAGCCTCACGGTCAACTGGAAGGCTGTGCTCGGCGGCGGCGAACGCCTCGACCTGCCGAGCTATGCCTTCGACCACCAGCGCTTCTGGCCACGTCGCCGGACCCTGCACGACGCCGACGCCGTCGGCCTCGGTCTGACCGAGACCGGCCATCCGCTGCTCGGCGCGGCGATCGCGCTCCCGGACGCGCCGGAGAGCGTGCTCACCGGCCGGCTGTCGGTCGCCACCCACCCGTGGCTGGCCGACCATACGGTCTTCGGCACCACGGTCGTCCCCGGCACCGCCCTGGTCGAGATGGCGCTCGCCGGTGGTGTACGGATCGGGGCACCGGTCCTCGATGAGCTGCTGCTCCAGGCGCCGATGACGTTGCCGGCGTCCGGCGGCGCGCAGATCCGGACCACGATCGGCGCACCGGACGGCGACGGACGGCATCAGGTCGCCATCCATGCCCGGACCGACGACGAGACCCCCTGGACGCTGCACGCGACCGGTGTTCTCTCCCCGGAGGACACCACCGCCGCGGCGGACGCCGACCTGATCGTGTGGCCGCCGGCCGGCGCGGAGGAGCTCGGTCTGGACGGCCTGTACGAGGCGTTCGCGGACGCGGGCCTGTCCTACGGACCGGCGTTCCAGGGTCTGCGGCGGGCCTGGCGAGTCGCCGGGGCCGTGTTCGCCGAGGTGACGAGCGCTGAGCCGGCCGACGGGTTCGGCCTGCACCCGGCCTTGTTCGACGCCGCGCTGCACGCGCTCGGGGTGGGTGGTCTGCTGCCGGCGGCCGACGGCGCGCAGCTGCCCTTCGCGTTCTCGGGTGTACGCGTGGTGGGCGTGGCCACCGGTACGCTGCGGATCCGGCTCACGGCCGGGAGCTCCGCCGACTCGGTGCGGCTGCTGCTCGCCGACGAGACGGGCCTGCCGGTCGCCCGGGTCGATGGACTGACGCTGCGCCCGATCTCGGCCGGGCAGCTCTCTCGTGCCGCGGATGGCCTGCTGTTCGGGCTGGACTGGGTGGTGCAGGAGGTCGCGCCGACCGCCGAAGCCTCAATCTCGCTCGTACTCGGCGATCCGTTGCCGGTCCCGGTTCCCGTGGTGCCGGTGAATTCGACGGCCCCGGTCTCCGCGACGTCAGTAAACGAAACGGCCCCGGCCTCCGTGGTGCTGGTGAACGCGACGGCCTCGGGTGGTGCTCTCGATCGGGCGACCGCCGTGCTGTCGCTGTTGCAGACCTGGCTCGCCGACCCTGCCTGGGCTGATGCCCGGCTGGTCGTACGTACGTACGGCGCGGTCGGCGAGGACGTCACCGACCCCGACGGGGCGGCGCTGTGGGGCCTGGTGCGGTCGGCGCAGTCGGAGCATCCGGACCGGATCCACCTGCTGGACGCCGCCGAGGACGCGTTCCACCCGGTGCCGCAGGCGGTGGTGCGTGGCGGCGTGGTGCGGGTGCCGCGCCTGACTCGGCTTCAGGCGTCCGGTGCGGTGGAGTTCGGGGATGGGGCGGTGGTGGTCACCGGCGCGACGGGCACGCTGGGACGGCTGGTCGCCCGGCACCTGGTGCAGGCCCATGGCGTCCGCCGGTTGCTCTTGCTCTCGCGGTCGGGTGCGACCGCCGACCTCGAAGGCCAACTCGCGCCGGCGGAGGTGCGTTCGGTCGCCTGCGACGTGTCCGATGCCGTCGCGGTCACCGCGGCGTTGCGGGACGAGTCCGTGAGCGCTGTGATCCACGCCGCCGGCGTGCTCGACGACGCCTTGCTGGCCGACCTGACCCCTGAGCGACTGCGGACGGTGTTCCGGGCCAAGGTCGACGCCGCTCGCAACCTCGTCGCGGCGACGAAGGACCAGCCTCTGACGGCGTTTGTGTTGTATTCGTCGGCGGCGGGGCTGTTCGGCAATGCCGGGCAGGCCAACTACGCGGCGGCGAACGCGTTCCTGGATGCCTACGCCACGCAGTTGCACGCGCAGGGCATTCCGGCGACGTCGCTGGCCTGGGGTCTGTGGGACGCCGGCATGGGCGAGACGCTCACCGACGCCGACCGCGACCGGATGCGCCGCGGCGGCGTCCTGCAGCTCACCGCCGAGCAGGGGCTGGCCGCGTTCGACACCGCGCTCGCCAGCGGACGGCCGCTCGTCGCGGCGATGGGCGTGGACACCGCGGCGCTCCGTACCGCCGACTTCGTGCCGCCACTGCTGGCCGGCCTGGTCCCCCGCCGTACCGCGGTCGCGCAGGGCAGCCCGCTGGCCCAGCGGCTGGCCGCGCTCCCCGAGCACGAGCGGGCGCGGGCGGTGCTGGCGCTGGTCAGCGCTCAGGTCACCGCCGTGCTCGGGTACGCGTCACCGGACCAGCTCGATCCCGACCGCGCGTTCGGCGAGCTGGGTTTTGACTCGCTGACCGCGGTTGAGCTGCGCAACCGGCTGGCCGCCGCGACCGGTCTGCGGCTGCCGTCCACGCTGGTCTTCGACTATCCGAACGCCACACTGCTGGCTGCTTTCCTCGGCGAGCGGCTCTCCAGCACGCACGGGCCGGCCGTCACGCTCACCCACCGCACCCGTGTGGACGACGACCCGGTCGCGATCGTCGGTATGGCCTGTCGCTATCCGGGTGGTGTCAGCAGTCCGGATGAGCTGTGGGATCTGGTCGCGGCCGGTCGGGACGGTGTCGGGTTCTTCCCCGAGGACCGGGGCTGGGACCTGGAGAACCTGTATCACCCGGATCCGGATCACCCCGGTACGACCTACTCTCGGGAGGGTGGCTTCCTCCGGGACGCCGCCGACTTCGACCCCGGTCTGTTCGGGATCTCGCCGCGTGAGGCGCTGGCGATGGACCCGCAGCAGCGGCTGCTGCTGGAGACGTCCTGGGAGGCGTTCGAGCGCGCCGGGATCGACCCGCTGGGGCTGCGCGGCCGGCGGATCGGCGTGTTCGCCGGACTGATGTACCACGACTACGGCTCGCAGACCGCCGAGGTGCCGCCCGGCGTCGAAGGCTTCCTCAGCACGGGCAGCTCCGGCAGCGTCGCCTCCGGGCGGGTGTCCTACACCTTCGGTCTTGAGGGGCCGGCGGTGACGGTGGACACGGCGTGTTCGTCGTCGCTGGTGGCGCTGCACCTGGCCATCCAGGCGCTGCGCAACGGGGAGTGCGACGCCGCGCTGGCCGGTGGGGTCACCGTGATGGCGACGCCGAACACGTTCATCGGGTTCTCCCGCCAGCGCGGTCTGGCCGCCGATGGCCGGTGCAAGTCCTTCGCCGAGGGCGCGGACGGCACCGGTTGGGGTGAGGGTGTCGGCATGCTGCTGGTCGAACGGCTCTCGGACGCCCAGCGGCTGGGTCACCCGGTCCTGGCCGTGGTGCGGGGCTCGGCGGTCAACCAGGACGGCGCCTCCAATGGTCTGACCGCGCCGAATGGTCCGTCGCAGCAGCGGGTGATTCGTCAGGCGTTGGAGTCTGCCGGTCTGACGTCGCAGGATGTGGATGTCGTGGAGGCGCACGGCACCGGTACCTCGCTCGGGGATCCGATCGAGGCGCAGGCGTTGCTGGCGACCTATGGTCAGGATCGGGAGACGCCGCTCTGGCTGGGGTCGGTGAAGTCCAACCTCGGCCACACCCAGGCTGCCGCCGGTGTGGCCGGGATCATCAAGATGGTGCAGGCCATGCGGCACGGCACGATGCCGGCCACGCTGCACGTGGGCACGCCCACCTCCGAGGTGGACTGGTCGGCCGGGTCGGTCGAGTTGCTGACCGAGGCCCGGGCCTGGCCGGAGGTCGACCGGCCGCGGCGGGCGGCGGTGTCCTCGTTCGGGATCAGCGGCACCAACGCCCACGTCATCCTCGAAGCCCCGGCGGACGAGCCGGTTCCGGCGCCCGTCGCTGAGCTGCCGACCGTCCCCGTGGTGCTCACCGCCGCGGAGCCGGACGCGCTGCGGGAGGCCGCCGAGCGGCTCCAGCGGGGCCTTCCGGCCGACGCGTCCCTGGACCAGGTCGGCCGGGCCCTGGCGACCCGTGCGCGCCTGCGGCACCGGGCAGTCCTCCTTGCGAGCAACCGCACCGATCTGGACGCCGGGCTGGCGGCGGTGGCCGCCGGGGCCCATCCGCAGGTCGGCGTGGCCGGGCACGGTCGCCTGGCGGTGGTGTTCACCGGTCAGGGGTCGCAGCGGGCCGGCATGGGCCGCGAGCTGTATGCGGCCTTCCCGGTGTTCGCGGCGGCCTATGACGAGGTCTGCGCGGCTCTGGATCTTCCGCTGCATGAGCTGGACGCGGCGTTGCTGGACCAGACCGGCTGGGCACAGCCGGCGATCTTCGCGGTGGAGGTGGCGCTGCTGGCGCTCGTGCGGTCCTGGGGTGTGGAGCCGGACGCCGTCGCCGGGCACTCGATCGGTGAGATCACCGCCGCGTACGCCGCCGGGGTTCTCACCCTGGCGGACGCCGCCACGCTGGTCGCGGCCCGGGGCCGGTTGATGCAGGCCCTGCCGGTCGGCGGCGCGATGCTGGCGATCGGCGCCCCCGAGACCGACGTTCGCGTGCTGCTGACCGGTCAGCCCGAGGTCGCGGAGACAGACGGCGGCCTCGCGGTCGACGTCGCGGCGGTGAACGGTCCGGACGCGGTCGTCGTCTCCGGCGTCGAGGCCGACGTCGAGCGGATGGCGGCGCTGGCGGGCGACCGCGGCTGGAAGACGAGCCGGCTCCGGACGAGTCACGCATTCCATTCGCGGTTGATGGAGCCGATGCTGGCGGAGTTCCGCGCCGTGGTGAAGACCCTGACGTTCGCCGAACCGAATCTGGCCGCGGTCTCCACGGTGACCGGCCTGGCAGTGGCGCCGGGGGAGTGGACCGACCCGGAGTACTGGGTCGAGCAGGTCCGCGAGCCCGTCCGGTTCGCCGACGCCGCGGCTGCTCTGGGCACCGACCGGGTGCTGGAGCTGGGCCCGGACGGCGTGCTCACCGCGCTGGTCGGTGCGGCGAGCCCGGACGCGGTCGCCGTGGCCGCGCTGCGCCGGGACCGGGACGAGGTCATGACGCTGCTCACCGCCGTGGCCGAGCTGTTCGTCCACGGGCAGCGCATCGAGTGGCGTGCGGTGCTCGGTGACGGCGCCCGCGCCGAACTGCCCACCTACCCGTTCCAGCACCAGCGCTACTGGCTGGAACCGACGCCGCCGACCGGCGACGTGACCACCGCGGGCCTCGACGCCTCGGACCACCCACTGCTCGCGGCCGCGGTCGAACTCCCCGACTCCGGCGCGCTGCTGTTCACCGGAACCCTCGCCGCAGGAAGCCAGCCCTGGCTCGCCGACCACACCGTCCACGGCCACACGATCGTGCCGGGCACCGCGCTGGTCGAGCTGGCCCTGGCGGCGGGCGCTCGGGCCGGCACCCCGGCGGTGGACGAGTTGGTCCTGCGGGACCCGCTGACGCTGCCCGCCGGGGTGTCCGTCCGGCTGCGAGTCCTGGTCGCCGCGCCCGACGACGACGGCCGGCGCGCGCTGACCATCTACTCCCGCCCCGACGACGAGCCCGCCGCCTGGACCACCCACGCCACCGGCCTGCTCACCGTCGGGTCCGAGTCCGGCGACGACGGTACGGACCTGGTCGTCTGGCCGCCGGCCGGCGCGGAGGAGCTCAGCCTGGACGGGCTGTACGAGGCGTTCGCGGACGCGGGCCTGGGCTACGGGCCGGCATTCCGCGGCCTGCGACGGGCCTGGCGGCGCGGCGAGACGGTGTTCGCCGAGGTCACGACGGGTGAGGCGGTCGACGGGTACGGCCTGCACCCGGCGCTATTCGACGCGGCGTTGCACGCGATCGGCGTCGGCGGACTGCTCGCGGCCGACGGCGCCCAACTGCCGTTCGCCTTCTCCGGCGTCCGGTGGGAGCGGCCGGCGGGTGCGGCGCTGCGGGTGCGGCTGACGGCCGGCCCGACCGCGGGTACGGTACGGCTCGCGCTGGCCGACGCTTCCGGGTTTCCGGTGGCCGAGATCGACAATCTGGCCCTTCGCCCCGTGGCGGCAGGCCGGCTGGCGAACACCGCGGACCGGTTCCTGTTCGGTGTGAATTGGGTGCCGCAGGAGGTCGTGCCCGCGACGGAAGAGCCGGTCGTGATCACGTTGGGTGATCCGTTGCCGGTCGTGTCCGTTGCGGTGTTGGTGGTGGATGCCACGGTGCCGGGGGCCGCTCGGGATCGGGCTGCCGCGCTGCTGACTCTGCTTCAGGCCTGGCTGGCCGGTCCGGCGTGGGCGGACTCGCGGCTGGTGGTGCGCACGCATGGTGCGGTGGGTGAGGAGGTCACCGACCCGGACGGGGCGGCGCTGTGGGGTCTGGTGCGGTCGGCGCAGTCGGAGCATCCGGAGCGGATCCACCTGCTGGACGGTCCCGAGGACGCGTTCTATCCGGTGCCGGAGGCGCTGGTGCGTGATGGTGTGGTGCGGGTGCCGCGTCTGGCGCGGTTGAAGGCGTCCGGTGTGGTGGAGTTCGGTGACGGGGCCGTGGTGGTGACCGGCGCGACCGGCACGCTGGGTGGTCTCCTGGTCCGGCATCTGGTGCAGGTCCACGGCGTCCGGAACCTGGTGCTGTTGTCCCGATCGGGCCGGAGCGTGGAGGTTGATGGGGCGCAGGTGCGTTCGGTCGCCTGTGACGTGGCCGACGCCGGCGCGGTCACCGAAGCCCTGCGGGGCGAGTCGGTGAGCGCGGTGATCCATGCCGCCGGGGTGCTGGACGACGGCATGATCGAATCGTTGACGCCTGAGCGCCTGGACACGGTGTTCCGAGCCAAGATCGATGCCGTTCGCGCTCTGCGCGCGGCCACGGCCGATCAGCCTCTGACGGCGTTTGTGCTGTATTCGTCGGTGGCGGGGCTGTTCGGCAACGCCGGGCAGGCCAACTACGCCGCCGCCAACGCCTTCCTCGACGCGTACGCCACCCAGCTCCGCGGGCAGGGCGTTCCGGCGACGTCGCTGGCCTGGGGCCTGTGGGACGCCGGCATGGGTGAGACGCTCACCGACGCCGACCGCGACCGGATGCGCCGTGGTGGTGTACTGCCGCTCACCGCCGAGCAGGGGCTGGCCGCCTTCGACGCCGCTCTCGGCACCGGAACGGCGCTGGTCGCCCCGCTGGTGATCGACATCACCGCACTGCGCAACGCGACCACCGTCCCGCCGCTCCTGCGGGGCCTCGCACCCGCCTCCGCAGGAGCCCGGGCCACGAACGCGCTCGGGCGGCGGCTGGCGGCGTTGCCCCAGGCCGAACGCGACCACGCCGTGCTCGGCCTGGTCCGGACGCAGGTCGCCGAGGTGCTCGGGTACCGCTCCGCCGACCGGGTGGCGGCCGGGCGGGCCTTCACCGAGCTGGGCTTCGACTCGCTCACGGCGGTTGAGCTGCGCAACCGGCTGGCCGCCGCGACCGGGCTGCGGCTGCCGTCCACGCTGGTCTTCGACTACCCGACGGTGGCGGCCCTGGCCGCCTTCGTCGCCGGGGAACTCGCCGGCCGGGACGCCGCCACCGCGGTCGTCACCGCCACGGTCGACCCCGACGAGCCGATCGCGATCGTCGGCATGGCCTGTCGCTTCCCTGGTGGTGTCAGCAGCCCGGAGGAGCTCTGGGAGCTGGTCGCGGGCGGCCGGGACGGGATCGTGCCCTTCCCCGAGGACCGGGGCTGGGACCTGGAGAACCTGTACCACCCCGACCCGGACCACCCCGGCACCTCGTATGCCCGCGAAGGCGGCTTCCTGCGCGACGCCGCGGACTTCGACCCCGGCCTGTTCGGGATCTCGCCGCGTGAGGCGCTGGCGATGGACCCGCAGCACCGGTTGCTGCTGGAGACGTCCTGGGAGGCTTTCGAGCGCGCCGGGATCGACCCGCTGGGGCTGCACGGCCGGCGGATCGGCGTGTTCGCCGGTGTGATGTACAACGACTACGGACTGGTGCTCGACCAGTCCAATGACAACGCCGAGGGTTTCCTCGGCACGAGTGGCAGCGTCGCCTCCGGGCGGGTGTCCTACACGTTCGGTCTTGAGGGGCCGGCGGTCACGGTGGACACGGCGTGTTCGTCGTCATTGGTGGCGCTGCACCTGGCCATTCAGGCGCTGCGTAACGGGGAGTGCGAGTCGGCGCTGGCCGGCGGTGTGACGGTGATGGCGACCCCGGGGACGTTTGTCGGGTTCTCCCGCCAGCGCGGGTTGGCGGCTGATGGTCGGTGCAAGTCCTTCGCCGAGGGTGCGGACGGCACCGGTTGGGGTGAGGGCGTCGGCATGCTGCTGGTCGAGCGGCTCTCGGACGCCCAGCGGCTCGGTCACCCGATTCTCGCCGTGGTAAAGGGCTCGGCGGTGAACCAGGACGGGGCGTCCAACGGGTTGACCGCGCCGAACGGTCCGTCGCAGCAGCGCGTGATCCGCCAGGCGTTGGAGTCTGCCGGTCTGACGTCGCAGGACGTGGACGCCGTGGAGGCGCACGGCACCGGTACCTCGCTCGGAGACCCGATCGAGGCCCAGGCGCTGCTGGCCACGTACGGGCGTGACCGCTCCGGCGAGCCGCTCTGGCTGGGTTCGGTGAAGTCCAACCTCGGTCACACCCAGGCTGCGGCGGGCGTGGCGGGGATCATCAAGATGGTGCAGGCGATGCGCCATGGCATGTTGCCCAAGACGCTGCACGTGGACGCGCCCACTTCGCAGGTGGACTGGTCGGCCGGGTCGGTGGAGTTGCTGGCCGAAGCCCGTGACTGGCCGGTGACCGGTCGGCCGCGTCGGGCGGCGGTGTCCTCGTTCGGGATCAGCGGTACCAACGCCCACGTCATTCTCGAAGCCCCGGCGGACGAGCCGAAGGCCCCGGCGGAAGCGCCGTCTCTGCCGGTGACCCCGGTCGTGCTCGCGGCGGCCGACCAGGACGCTCTGCGCATGCTGGCAGGCCGGCTCGCCGAACGGTGCGACCTGCCGCTGGGCCGGCTCGCGGCCGCCCTGTCCACCCGGGCGGCGCTGCCGCAGCGCGCGGTGTTCCTGGCCGAGGACCGCGCCGCGCTGCAGGAGTCGCTGAGCGCGTTCACCGATCGGGCCATCACCGGGACGGCCGTCGAAGGACGTCTGGCGGTGGTGTTCACCGGGCAGGGCACGCAGCGGGCCGGTATGGGCCGCGAGCTGTACGACGCGTTCCCGGTGTTCGCCGCCGCCTTCGACGAGGCGTGTGCGGCCACCGGCCTGCCGTTGCGTGAGGTGGTGGCGGACGAGGAGCGCCTCCACCAGACCGGGTGGGCGCAGCCGGCCATCTTCGCGCTGGAGGTGGCGCTGCTGGCGCTCGTCCGCTCCTGGGGGCTGATCCCGGAGGTCGTGGCGGGGCACTCGATCGGTGAGATCACCGCCGCGTACGCTTCCGGTGTCCTGACCTTGGCCGACGCGGCGACGCTGGTCACCGCGCGCGGGCGGTTGATGCAGGCCCTGCCGGTCGGCGGCGCGATGCTGGCGATCGGCGCTTCCGAGACCGAGGTGCGCGCGCTGCTGACCGACCGGCCCGAGACTGCGGGGGCCGACGGTGGCCTCGCGGCGGTGAACGCGCCGGACGCGGTGGTGGTGGCCGACGGCGGGTCGAACGGCGGCGGCTTGGCCGTTGATGTCGCGGCGGTGAACGGTCCGGCGTCGGTGGTGGTGTCCGGGGCTGAGGACGACATCGAGCGGATCGCCGAGCTGGCGGTGGAGCGGGGCTGGAAGACGAACCGGTTGCGGACCAGTCACGCGTTCCACTCCCGGTTGATGGAGCCGATGCTGGCCGAGTTCCGCGCGATCGTGGAGACGCTGAGCTTCGCCGAGCCGGTGATCCCGGCCGTGTCCACGGTGACCGGCCGACCCGTCGAGCCCGGTCAGTGGACCGACCCCGGCTACTGGGTGGAGCAGGTCCGCCGGCCCGTGCGGTTCGCCGACGCGGTCACGGCCCTCGACGCCGGCCGGGTGCTCGAACTCGGCCCGGACGGCGTGCTCACCGCGCTCGTCGGCCACGTCGACCCGGAACTCACCGCGGTCGCCGCGCTCCGCCGGGACCGGCCCGAGCCGCACACGCTGCTCCGGGCGGTCGCCAAGCTGTTCGTCCACGGCCAGCCCGTCGACTGGACCGCGCTGGTCGGCCGGGCCGCCGCGGACCTGCCGACCTACCCGTTCCAGCGCCGGCGGTTCTGGCCCCGGCCCCGGACCGGCGTCAGCGGGGACGTCACCGGGCTCGGCCTGACCGGCACCGGCCACCCGATCCTCGGCGCGACGGCCGAGGTTCCCGGCTCCGGCGTGATGCTGTTCACCGGCTCGCTGTCCGCGGCGGCCCACCCCTGGGCGGTCGACCACGCCGTCCACGGTCGTACGGTCGTGCCGGGCGCCGCGCTGGTCGAGATGGCCCTGGCGGCCGGCTCCCAGGTGGGCGTCCCGATGCTGGAAGAGCTGCTGCTGCAGGCCCCGCTCGTCCTGCCGGACCGGGAGACCGTGCAGGTCCGACTCACGGTCGGCGCACCGGACGACGCGAACCGCCGGCCGGTGAGCGTCCACTCCCGAACCGGAGCCGAGACGCCCTGGACCGAACACGCCACCGGCCTGCTGTCCACCGGCACCGGCGCCGAACCGGCCGCAGTCACCGTCCCCGCCGGAGCCGAGGAGCTCGACCTCGCCGGCTTCTATCCGGCGATGGACGCCGCGGGCCTGGGGTACGGACCGGCGTTCCAAGGCCTGCGCCGGGCCTGGCGCGCCGGGAACGACGTGTTCGCCGAGGTCGAGGTCGCCGAACCGCCCGGCGGTTTCGCACTCCACCCGGCGCTGCTGGACAGCGTGCTACACGCCATCGCCGCAGGTGGGCTGCTCACCGGCGCGGACGTCCACCTGCCGTTCGCGTTCTCCGGTGTCCAGCTGGTGGCCGGCGGCGCGACCGCGCTGCTGGTCCGGCTCACCCCGAACGGGCCCGGCGGCGTGCGCCTGGCGATCGCGGACGCCACCGGGCTGCCGGTGGCCCAGGTCGAACGGGTCACGCTGCGGCCGGTCGCCGCGGGCCAGGCCACCGACACGGCCGGGCTCTACACGGTGGACTGGCGGCCTTCCCCCGCGACGGTCACCGTCGGGGAAACGGCCGGGTGGCATCACCTGCCGTTCGGCGAACCGCTGCCGACCCTGCCCAGCGTGCCTCCGGTCGTCCTGCTCGACGCCACCGCACCGTCGCCGGCCGGCCCGGCCGCGGTCAGGCAGGCGCTCGTGGCCGCCCTCGGCACGCTCCAGGCGTGGGTCACCGACCCGGCCTGGGCCGACAGCCACCTGGTGGTGCTGACCTCGGGAGCGGTGGCCACGAGCCCGGCTGACACCATGCCCGGGCTGACCCACGCCGCGCTCTGGGGCCTGGTCCGGGCCGCCCAGACCGAGAACCCCGGCCGGTTCACGCTGATCGACGTCGACGCCGAGGGCCGCACGCTCATCCCGGGCGTCGTCGAGGCCGGGCTCGCGCAGGCGGCGATCCGCGCCGGCGCCGTCCTGGTGCCGCGCCTGGTCGCCGTGCCGGTCCTGTCGGCCGTACCGGACCTGCCGACCGCGTCCGGCCTCGGTGACGGGACGGTCGTGCTCACCGGTGCCACCGGAGCGCTCGGCACCGCCCTGGCCCGGCACCTGGTCGCCACCCACGGGGTGAAGGACCTGCTGCTGGTCAGCCGGCGCGGCCTTGACGCACCCGGCGCCGCGGCCCTGGTCGGCGAGCTGGTCGACGCCGGCGCCGAGGTCCGGCTGGAGGCGTGCGACCTGGCCGACCCGGCCGCCGTCCAGCGTCTGATCGGCCCGGTCGAGGTCGGCGCGGTGCTGCACGCCGCCGGCAGTACGGACGACGCGATGCTCACCTCGTTGACACCCGACCGGCTCGCGTCCGTCCTGGCCGCCAAGGTGGACGCCGCGGTCAACCTGCGCGCGGCCACCGCCGACCGGCCACTCAGCGCGTTCGTGCTGTTCTCCTCGGTCGCCGGCCTGCTCGGCAGCGCCGGACAGGCCAACTACGCCGCGGCCAACACGTTCCTGGACGCCTACGCCGCGCGGCTGCGGGCCGAGGGGGTCCCGGCCACCTCGCTGGCGTGGGGGCTGTGGGAGACCGGCCTCGGCAGCGCCCTGACGGAAACCGACCGCGACCGGCTCCGCAGCGGCGGGATCGTGCCGCTGGCCACCGGCGACGCGCTCGCCCTCTTCGACGCCGCCCTCGGCGTCGACGTCGCCCTGGTCGCCCCGATCGGTCTCGACCTGCCCGCGCTCCGTCCGGCGGCCGCCGCCGGCCTGCTCCCGGAGCTGCTCACCGGCCTGGCGCCGACGCCGGTCCGCCCGGCGGCCCGACCGGCCGCCGCCGGCGGCCGGGACCGCGCGCTGACCAGGCAGCTGGCCGCGCTGACCGACGCCGAGCAGACCCGCACGCTGCTCGGGCTGGTCCGCACGCACGCGGTCGCGGTGCTCGGCCACGCCAACCAGGCCGAGATCGGCGACTCCCGTACCTTCGGCGAGCTGGGCTTCGACTCGCTCACCGCGGTCGAGTTCCGCAACCGCCTGGCCGCCGACACCGGCCTGCGGCTCGCGCCGACGCTGATCTTCGACCACCCGACGCCGCTGGCGCTGGCCGATGCCCTCCGCGACCGGCTCGCCCCCGAGGCGATCGAGGACGACGAGGCGCTCCTGGCCGAGCTGGCCCGGCTGGAAGCCAGCCTGGCGACGAGCACCCCGACCGAAGCGACCCGGACCACGGTCGCGCTCCAGCTGGGGGCGCTGCTCGCCAAGTGGACGAGCACCGCCGGGCCGACCGGCGACGCTCCCGAGGATGCCCCGGACACCGATGCCGACATCGCCGCCGCCGACGATGACGAGCTGTTCAGCCTGCTTGACAACGAACTCGGCGCGAACTGACCCACCCCAAGCACCTGGAGTTGGCAAGACATGGACACCGAAGCGAAGCTCCGCGACTATCTCAAGCGGGCGACCGCCGACCTCCGTCAGGCCCGCCGCGACCTCGTCGACGTCCAGGAGAAGGCCGCCGAGCCGATCGCGATCATCGGTATGGCCTGCCGCTACCCCGGCGGGGTGCGCACGCCCGGGCAGCTCTGGGACCTGCTGGACGCCGGCCGGGACGCGATCACCGGCTTCCCGCAGGATCGCGGCTGGGCGGTGGCCGAGGGTGACTTCGCCCAGGAGGGCGGCTTCCTCGACGACGCGGGCGCGTTCGATCCGGCGGTCTTCGGCATCTCCCCGCGCGAGGCGCTGGCCATGGATCCGCAGCAGCGGCTCCTGCTGGAGTGCGCGTGGGAGGCGTTCGAACGGGCCGGTCTCGACCCGCTCGGCGTCAAGGGCTCCCGTACCGGCGTGTTCGCCGGCGTCATGTATCACGACTACGCCACCCAGCTGACCACACTGCCCGAGGGCGTCGAGGGCTATCTGGCCACCGGCACCTCCGGAAGCATCGTCTCCGGTCGCGTCGCCTACACCTTCGGTCTTGAGGGCCCAGCCCTGACCATCGACACCGCCTGCTCGTCGTCGCTGGTCGCGCTGCACCTGGCGGTGCAGGCGCTGCGCCGGGGCGAGTGCGCGATGGCGCTGGCCGGCGGCGTCACCGTGATGGCCACCCCGAACACGTTCGTCGAGTTCGCCCGGCAGGGCGGGCTGGCCGCCGACGGGCGGTGCAAGCCGTTCGCCGAGGCCGCCGACGGCACCGGCTGGTCCGAGGGCGCGGGCGTGCTGCTCGTCGAGCGCCTGTCCGACGCCCAGCGCCTCGGCCACCCGATCCTCGCCGTGGTGCGGGGCAGCGCGGTGAACCAGGACGGGGCCTCCAACGGCCTGACCGCCCCGAACGGCCCCTCCCAGCAGCGGGTCATCCTCGACGCGCTGGCCGACGCCCGGCTCACCCCGGCCCAGGTCGACACCGTGGAGGCGCACGGCACCGGCACCCGGCTCGGTGACCCGATCGAGGCCCAGGCCCTGCTGGCCACCTACGGCCAGGGCCGGCAGACCCCACTCTGGCTCGGTTCGCTGAAGTCGAACCTGGGCCACACCCAGGCCGCCGCCGGCGTCGGCGGAGTGATCAAGATGGTCGAGGCCATGCGCCACGGCGTGCTGCCGAAGACGCTGCACGTCGACGCGCCCTCCTCGCACGTGGAGTGGGAGCTGGGCGGCGTCGAGCTGCTCACCGAGGCCCGGCCCTGGACGACCGGGGACGACGCCCCCCGCCGGGCCGCGGTCTCCTCCTTCGGGTTCAGCGGCACGAACGCCCACATCGTCCTCGAACAGGCGCCGGCCGCCGCCGCGGCACCGGCGGGCACCTCGGCGATCGTTCCGCTGCCGCTGGCCGGGGCCGACCCGGACGGGCTGCGGGCCCAGGCCGCCACGGTCCGCGACCACCTGAGCGCCACCGGCGCCTCCCTGGCCGACGTCGGCGCCACGCTGGTCACCCGGGGAGCGCTGCCCGGCCGGGCGATCGCCTGGGACGCCGAGAGCCTCGACGCGGTGGCCGCCGGCCTCGGCCCGGTCACCGGATCCCCGCTGGGCAACTCCGACGTGGTGTTCGTCTATCCGGGTCAGGGCGGGCAGTGGTTGCGGATGGCGGTGGGGCTGCTGGATTCCCCGGCGTTCGCCGAACGTCTCCGGGAGTGTGATGCGGCGCTGGCGCCGCTGGTGGGCTTCTCGGTGGAGGCCGTCCTGCGCGGTGGCGACGAGTGGCTGACCCGGGTGGAGGTGGTGCAGCCGGTGCTGTGGGCGGTCGGCGTGGCGCTGACCGCCTGGTGGGCCTCCTACGGAGTGATCCCGGCCGCGGTGGTCGGCCACTCGCAAGGTGAAGTCGTCGCGGCCGTGGTGGCCGGGGCGTTGTCGGTGCAGGATGGCGCCCGGGTGGTGGCGGCCCGTTCCCGGGCGCTGGTGGAGCTGGACGGCACGGGCGGGATGGCCTCGGTCAGTGCGCCCGCGGAGAAGGTCGCGGAGTGGCTGGCCGACCCGTGGTGGGCGGGCCTGGTGGTGGCCGCGGTGAACTCCCCGACGCAGGTGGTGGTGGCGGGGGAGCGGCCGGCGCTTGAGGCGTTCGTGTCCTGGTGCGAGACGCAGGAGGTGCGGGCCCGGCTGGTGGAGGTGGGATACGCCTCGCATTCACCGCAGGTGGAGCCGGTACGCGACGCGGTCCTGGCCGGGATGGCGGACGTGCAGGGCGCGGCACCGGTGATCCCGTGGTACTCGACGGTCACCGGTGAGCAGGTCGTCGAGGCGGTGGGGGCGGAGTACTGGTGGGCGAACCTACGGCAGCAGGTGCGGTTCGCACCCGTCGTGGCGAAGCTGGCCGAGGACGGTTTCTGGTTGTTCGCCGAGATCTCCGGTCACCCCGTGCTGGGACTGGCGTTGGAGCAGTGCGCTCCGGATGCGGGGGTGTGGGGGACGCTGCGGCGGGGTGAGGACGGTCCGGCGGGGCAGGTCCGGGCGTTGGGTGAGGCGTGGGTCCGCGGGGTCGAGGTCGACTGGCGGGCCTGGCCCACCGACGGCCACTGGCTCCCCGACCTGCCCACCTACCCCTTCCAGCGGCAGCACTACTGGCTGGCCTCCGCACCCGGCGCCGGCGACCTGGCCGGGGCCGGGCTGGACGACACCGGCCATCCGCTGCTGGCCGCCGCCGTCCTGCTGCCCGACTCCGACACCGTGGTCTTCACCGGGCACGTCTCCCGGCGCACCCATCCCTGGCTCGTCGACCACGACGTGCTCGGCACCGTCCTGATCCCCGGCGCGGCGCTGGTCGAGCTGGCCCTCGCGGCCGGCGAGTGGACCGACGCCCCGCTCATCGAGGAACTCCTCCTCCAGGCCCCGCTGGCGCTGCCCGAGACCGGTGGCGTCGACCTGCGCGTCACCGTCGCCGCGCCCGAGCCGGGCACCGCCCGCCGCGTGGTCACCATCCACTCCCGACCCGACAGGGAGCACCCCTGGACGCCGCACGCCACCGGCGCCCTCCGCCCGGCCGGGCCGGCGCCCGAACCGGCGGACCTGCCGTGGCCGCCGCGTGACGCCGAGCCGATCGACGCCGAGACCCTCTACGCCGCGCTGGCCGGCACCGGCCTGGTCTACGGGCCCGCGTTCCAGGGGCTGCGCCAGGTATGGCGACGCGACGGCGAGATCCTCGCCGAGGTCGCCCTCGACGCCGACAGCGGCACCGACGGGTACGGCGTCCACCCGGCGCTGCTCGACGCCTGCCTGCACGCCCTGGCCGCCGGTGGCCTGGTGCCCGGCGAGGACGGCGCGGTCCGGCTGCCGTTCGCGTTCGGCGGCGTCCACCTGCACGCCGTCGGCGCCGGCTCGCTGCGCGTCCGGCTCACCGCGGGCGAGGGCGCGGAGACGATCCGGCTGCACGCCGTCGACGAGGCCGGACTGCCCGTCCTCGACATCGACGCGCTCGCGGTCCGGCCGGTCACCGCCGACCAGCTCGGCGCCGAGCCCGGCACGCCGCTGTACGCCCTGGACTGGATGGACGCCGGGGTGCCGGCGGGTACGGCGAGCCCGCTGCCGACGATCACGCTCGGCGACGCGCTCCCCGGCGACACCGGGGACGTGCTGGTGCTGGACTGCGCGAGCGACGCCGTCCCGGACGGTGCCGCGGTGCGGGGCGAGACCGGTCGGCTGCTGGAGACCCTGCAACGGTTCCTCGCCGACGAGAAGTGGACCGACACCCACCTGGTCGTACGCACCGACGGGGCGATCGCCGCCGACCCCGCGGACACCGTGCCCGGGCTGGTCTCCGCCGCTCTGTGGGGGCTGGTCCGGTCCGCGCAGAGCGAGCACCCCGGCCGGCTCACGATCGTCGACGCTCCGTCCACGGACCGGATCCCGGACGTGCTCGCGGCCGGCCACCCCCAGGCGGCGGTACGCGGCGAACAGGTCCTGGTGCCCCGGATCGTCCGGCACGCCGCCCCCGATGGTGAGCTCCCCGACCTGACCGCCGGAACGGTGGTGGTCACCGGCGCCACCGGCACGCTCGGCCGCCTGGTCGCCCGGCACCTGGTCGCCGCCCACGGCGTCCGCGAGCTGCTGTTGCTGTCCCGCTCCGGCGGAAGCCTCGACCTCGACGGCGCGCGGGTGCGCGCGGTCGCCTGCGACGTCACCGACCCGGAGGCCGTCGAGGCCGCGCTGCGCGGCGTGACGGTCAGCGCCGTGTTCCACACCGCCGGCGTGCTCGACGACGGGCTGCTGGCCGACCTCACGCCCGACCGCCTGGACGCCGTCCTGCGCCCCAAGGCGGACGCCGTCTGGAACCTGCACGCGGCCACCGCCGATCGGCCGCTCGCCGCGTTCGTGCTGTTCTCCTCGGCCGCCGGCCTGCTCGGCAACGCCGGCCAGGCCAACTACGCCGCCGCCAACACGTTCACCGACGCCTTCGCCGCCTTCCGGCGCGCCCAGGGGCTGCCGGCCACCTCGCTGGCCTGGGGCCTGTGGAACACCGATGAGGGCATGGCCGGCAACCTCACCGACGCCGACCGGCGCCGGCTGCGGCGCGGCGGCATCCTGCCGCTGGAGGTCGGCCAGGGCCTGGCCCTGTTCGACGCCGCCCTGCGCGCCGACACCGCGCTGGCCGTCCCGGTCGCGCTGAGCCTGCCCGCGCTGCGGGCCACCGCCGAGAACGGCATGCTCCCGCCCGTCCTGTCCGGGCTGGTCCGGACCGGACCGCGCCGGGCCACCACCGCCGGCGGCCCGGGCGCGTTCGCCCAGCGGCTGGCCGGCCTGCCCGAGGCCGAGCGCGAGCAGACCGTCACCGAACTGGTCCGCGGCACGATCGCCGCCGTCCTGGGGTTCGCCACCGGCAGCGCCATCGACGGCAACCGGGCGCTGCGCGAGCTGGGCTTCGACTCGCTGACCGCGGTCGAGCTGCGCAACCGGCTGCAGCCGGCCACCGGCCTGACCCTGCCGGCGACGCTCGCGTTCGACTACCCGAACGCCCGCGCCATCGCCCGGTACCTGCTCGAACGGGCGCTGGGCGCGGACCTGGCGCCGGGCGCGGCGTCGCCGGCCAGGACCGGTCCGGCGCACGTCGACGAGCCGATCGCGATCATCGGCATGGCCTGCCGGTTCCCCGGCGGCGTACGCTCCCCCGAGGACCTCTGGCAGCTGCTGAGCGACGGCGGCGACGCGATCGCCGGCTTCCCCGTCGACCGCGGCTGGGACCTCACCGGGACCGACTTCACCCGGCAGGGCGGGTTCCTCTACGACGCCGGCGAGTTCGACGCCGGCCTGTTCGGCATCTCCCCGCGCGAGGCGCTGGCGATGGACCCCCAGCAGCGGCTGCTGCTGGAGATCTCCTGGGAGGCGTTCGAGCGCGCCGGCCTCGACCCGCTGGGGCTGCGCGGCTCCCAGACCGGCGTGTTCGCCGGCCTGATGTACCACGACTACGGCATGAGCCTGTCCACGCTGCCGGAAGGCGTCGAGGGCTACCGCGCGACCGGCGTCTCCGGCAGCGTGGTGTCCGGCCGCGTCTCCTACGTCTTCGGACTGGAGGGCCCCGCGCTCACCGTCGACACCGCCTGCTCGTCGTCCCTGGTCACCCTGCACCTGGCCGCGGAGTCGCTGCGCCGGGGCGAGTGCTCGATGGCGCTGGCCGGCGGCGTTTCGGTGATGGCGAACCCGGGCACGTTCGTCGAGGTCGCCCGGCAGGGCGGGTCGGCCGCCGACGGCCGGTGCAAGCCGTTCTCCGCCGCCGCCGACGGTGCCACCTGGTCGGAGGGGGCCGGCGTCCTGCTGGTCGAGCGGCTCTCGGACGCCCAGCGGCTCGGCCACCCGATCCTCGCGGTCGTGCGGGGCAGCGCGGTCAACCAGGACGGCGCCTCCAACGGGCTGACCGCCCCGAACGGCCCGTCCCAGCAGCGGGTGATCCGCCAGGCGCTGGCCAACGCGGGCCTGACCCCGCAGGATGTGGACGCCGTCGAGGCCCACGGCACCGGGACGCGACTCGGCGACCCGATCGAGGCGCAGGCGCTGCTGGCCGCCTACGGCCAGGACCGCCAGGAGCCGCTCTGGCTCGGGTCGATCAAGTCCAACCTCGGCCACACCCAGGCCGCCGCCGGCGTCGCCGGACTGATCAAGATGGTCCTCGCGCTCGGTCACGGGGTGCTGCCCCGCAGCCTGCACATCGACGCGCCCTCCCCGCACATCGACTGGACCTCCGGCGCCGTCGCGCTGCTGGACGCCGAACGCCCCTGGCCGGAGGCCGGCCGGCCGCGCCGCGCCGCCGTCTCCTCCTTCGGCATCAGCGGCACCAACGCCCACGTCGTCCTGGAGCAGTCCCCGCCCGCGACGTCCGCACCGGAGAACCCGCCGCTGCCGGTCGTCCCGCTGCTGCTCTCCGGCCGCGACGGCGGCGCGCCGGCCGCCCAGGCCCGCCGGCTGGCCGCGTTCCTCCGCGACCGGCCCGACGTGCCGCTGGTCGACGTCGCGCACACGCTCGCCGGCCGGGCCAGGCTGGAGCATCGCGCGGTCGCGCTGAACGAGGCCGGTCTGGCCGCCCTGGCCGACCGGCGCCCCTCGGCCGACGTCGTCACCGGCGCGGCCGGGCCGACCGGCGGAGTCGTCTTCGTCTTCCCCGGCCAGGGTGGCCAGTGGGAGGGCATGGCCGCCGGCCTGCTCGACCGTTCCCCGGCGTTCGCCGCCCGCCTGCGCGAGTGCGACGGCGCGCTTGGCCGGTATCTGGACTACTCGGTGGAGGCGGTGCTCCGGCAGGAGCCGGGAACCCCGTCCCTGGACCGGCTCGACGTCGTCCAGCCGGTGCTGTTCGCCGTGATGGTCTCGCTGGCGGCCTGGTGGGACGCGCACGGCGTCACCCCGGCGGCGGTCGTCGGGCACTCCCAGGGTGAGATCGCGGCCGCCTGCGTCGCCGGCGCGCTCAGCCTGGACGACGCGGCCCGGATCGTCGCGCTGCGCAGCCGGGAGATGGTGGCGATCGCCGGAGCCGGCGCGATGCTCTCGGTCGCCGCCGCCGAGGCCGACGTGGCCGCCCGGATCGCCGAGTACGAGGCCAAGCACGCCGACGAGCCGGGACGGAGCCGGCTGGAGATCGCCGCGGTGAACGGGCCGGCCGCGGTGATCGTGGCCGGCGAGGCCGGCGCGATCGACGAGATGGCCGCCCGGTACGAGGTGGAAGGCGTCCGGGCCCGCCGGATCAAGGCCAGCGCCGCCGGCCACTCCGCCCAGGTCGAGGTCCTCCGCGACCGCGTCCTGGAGCTGCTCGCCCCGGTGCGCATCGGCGCCGGCCGGGTGCCGTGGTACTCCACCGTGCGGGCCGAGCCCATGGCGCCCGAGGACGGCGCCGGCTACTGGTACGACAACATGCGGCAGCCGGTCCGGTTCGCCGCGGCCGTCCAGCGCCTGCTCGCCGACGGGTACCGGCACTTCGTCGAGGTCAGCCCGCACCCGGTGCTCACCGCCGGCATCCAGGACATCGCCTCCGACAACGCAAGCGACACGGGTGACGCAGCGGCGGTCGGCACGCTCCGCCGGGACGAGGACGGCCCGGACCGGGAGATCAGGACCCTTGCCGAGGCCTGGGTCGCCGGCGTGCCGGTGGACTGGGCGACGGTGCTCACCGGAGGCCGTCGTGCGCTGGAGGTCCCCACCTACGCCTTCCAGCACCAGCACTACTGGCTGACCGACGCGCCCGGCGCGGCCACCGACGAACCGGACGACGAGTTCTGGTCCGCGGTCGAGGCCGCCGACGCCGCGACGCTCGGCCGGACGCTCGGCGTCGACCCCGACGCCCTCGCCCGGATGCTGCCGGCGCTCGCCGGCTGGCGCCGTGGCCAGAGAGAACGCTCGCAACTGGACGCCTGGCGGTTCCGGATCGCGTTCAAGCCGCTGCCCGAGCCGGAACCGGGCAGGCTGTCGGGCACCTGGCTGGTGCTCCACCCGGCCGACGTCGATCCGGGCGAGGTGACGCTCGTACTGGTCGGCGCCGGCGCCGAGGTCGAGCACAGCACGGTTTTCGACCGGGAGACGCTGGCCGCCAAGCCCTACGCCGGTGTCGTCTCGCTGCTGGCGCTGCGCGACGACGACCGCGCGGTGCTCGACACGCTCGCGCTGACCCAGGCGATCGGCGGCCTGGACACCGCGCTGTGGATCCTCACCCGGGGCGCGGTCGCCGCGGCCCCCGGCGACCCGGCGTCCCGGCTCGCCCCCGCCCAGGTCTGGGCGCTGGCCCGCACCTTCGCGCTGGAGCACCCGGAGGCCTGGGGCGGCCTGCTCGACCTGCCGGTGACGCTGGACGCCCGGGCGGCCGACCGGGTCGCGGCCGTGCTGGCCGGCCTGGACGACGAGGACCAGGTCGCCGTCCGCGCCACCGGCGTGCTGGCCCGCAGGCTGCTGCCCGCGCCGGCCGACCCGACCGCGCCGCTGTGGGAGCCGCACGGCACCGTACTGATCACCGGCGGCACCGGCGCGCTCGGCGGGCACGTGGCCCGGTGGGCCGCCGGATCCGGCGCCGACCACGTCGTGCTCACCAGCCGCCGGGGCGCGGCCGCCCCCGGCGCCGCGGAGCTGTACGAGGAACTGGTCGCGCTCGGAGCGCGGGTGACCATCGCCGCCTGCGACACCGCCGACCGGGCGCAGGTCGCCGCGCTGCTGGCCGGCCTGCCCGAGCCGGTCACCGCGGTGGTCCACGCCGCCGGCACGCTCACCCCGGTCCTGCTCGCCGACTCCACCCCGGAGGAGCTGGCCGACGTCCGCTCCGGCAAGGTCGAGGGCGCGGTCCATCTGCTCGACCTGCTCGACCCCGCGCACCTGGAGCAGGTCGTGCTGTTCTCGTCCAACGCCGGCGTCTGGGGCAGTGCCCGCCAGGGCACCTACGGCGCGGCCAACGCCGCCCTCGACGCGCTGGCCGAGCAGGCCAGGGAGCGTGGCCTGCCGGTCACGTCGGTGGCCTGGGGGCTGTGGGCAGGCGGCGGGATGGCCGAGGAGAGCGGCGGCGAGGACTACATGCGCCGGCGCGGCTTCCAGGGCATGGCGCCCGAGGCGGCGATCACCGCGATGCGGCAGGCCGCCGGGGCGGGGGAGACGTTCCTCGCGGTCGTCGACGTCGACTGGTCGGTCTTCGCTCCGGCCTTCGCCTTCGCCCGGCCCCGCCCGCTGATCGCCGACCTGCCCCTCGTACGGGCCCTCCAGGCGACCGTCGAGGCCGCTCCGCCGGCCGACGCCGGCTCGGCGCTGCGGGGGCGGCTGGCCGCCGCGGCGCCGCACGAGCACGAGCAGATCGTGCTGGAGCTGGTCCGCGGCCACGCCGCCGCGGTGCTCGGCCACGACGGCCCGGACGCGGTCGACGCCCGCCGTGCGTTCAAGGAGTTCGGGTTCGACTCGCTGACCGCGGTCGACCTGCGCAACCGCCTGACCGCGGCCACCGGACTGACCCTGCCGGCGACGCTGGTCTTCGACCACCCGACCCCGGCGGCGGTGGCCCGGCTGCTGCTCGATCGCCTGGTGAGCGGCGGCATGACCCCGGAGGCCGTACTGGCCACGATCGACCAGCTGACCGAGGCGCTGGCGGCCACCGCCGGCGACACCGCGCTGCGGCTGCGGGTCGGCATGCGGCTGCGCGGCCTGCTCGACGGGCTCGGCGACGCCGAGGAGCCGGGGGAGGACTCGGTCAGCGGCAAGCTCGAAGCCGCCAGCGCCGACGAGCTGTTCCGGTTCATCGACGAGCTCGGCGTGTCGTAAACGCCCAGTTAGGGGAGCGCTAGGGGTGGGCCGGCCCGGGAGGGCCGCCTACCTTCGGCAACGCTGGCAGGAGTGGACACAGTGCTCCGGCGGTCCTTCGTTGCTCTCCCGCGCTTCGCGCGAACCGATCTTGGTGAGGCCCGAGTTGGTTGATCAAGAGAAGCTCCTCGACTACCTGAAGCGGGTCACCGCGGATCTGCATCAGACCCGTGAGCGGCTGCGCAAGGCCGAGTCCGCCGATCGGGAGCCGATCGCGATCGTGGCGATGAGCTGCCGCTACCCGGGTGACGTCCGTACCCCCGACGACCTGTGGCGGCTGGTGAACACCGGCACCGACGCGATCGGCCGCCCGCCCACCGACCGCGGCTGGGACCTGGACGACGCCTACGACCCGGACCCCGAGCACGTCGACGGATACGCCTCCGAGGGCGGCTTCCTGGCCGGCGCCGGCGCGTTCGACGCGGCGTTCTTCGACGTCAGCCCGCGTGAGGCGCTGTCGATGGACCCGCAGCAGCGGCAGGTGCTCGAGGCGTCCTGGGAGGTGCTGGAGCGCGCCGGGGTGGACCCGGCCACGCTGCGCGGCAGCCGCACCGGCGTGTTCATCGGCTCCAACACGCAGGACTACGTCCGGGTCATCGGCGGCACCGCGCAGGCCGCCGACGGCTTCATGATCACCGGTACCACCGCGGCGGTCATCTCCGGCCGGGTGTCCTACACGCTCGGGCTGGAAGGCCCCGCCGTCACCATCGACACCGCCTGCTCCTCGTCGCTGGTCGCCATCCACCTCGCCGCGCAGGCCCTGCGCGCAGACGAGTGCACGATGGCGATGGCCGGCGGCGTCACCGTGATGGCCACCCCGGGCGCGTTCACCGAGTTCTCCCGGCAGCGCGGCCTGGCCGTCGACGGCCGGTGCAAGGCGTTCTCCGCCGACGCCGACGGCATCGGGCTCTCCGAGGGCGTCGGCCTGGTGCTGCTGGAACGGCTCTCCCGGGCACAGCGCCTCGGCCACCCCATCCTCGGTGTGATCAAGGGCAGTGCGGTCAACCAGGACGGCGCCAGCAACGGCATCGCCGCACCCAACGGCCCCTCCCAGCAGCGGGTCATCCGGCAGGCGCTGGCCAACGCCGGGCTGTCGGTCGACGACGTCGAGCTGATCGAGGCGCACGGAACCGGCACCCGGCTCGGCGACCCGATCGAGGCCCAGGCCGTACTCGCCACCTACGGGCAGGACCGCACCGGCGGCCCGGCCCGGCTGGGCTCGATCAAGTCGAACATCGGCCACACCCAGGCCGCCGCGGGCGTCGCCGGCGTGATGAAGGCCGTGCTGGCGATGCGGCACGAGACCATGCCCAAGTCGCTGCACCTGGACGAGCCCTCCCCGCACGTCGACTGGACCGCCGGCGCCGTCGAGCCGCTCAGCGAGGCCCGTCCCTGGCCCCGCCGGGACACCCCCCGCCGGGCCGGCATCTCGTCGTTCGGCGTCAGCGGCACCAACGTCCACATGATCATCGAAGAGCCGCCGGCACCGGCCGAGGACGAGACCGAGCCGGGTGAGCCGTGCCCGGCGCCGATCCCGGTCGTGCTCTCCGCCCGGGACGCCGCCGCCCTGCGCGCGCAGGCCCAGCAGCTCTACACCTTCGTCGAAGACCGGCCGCAGCTGCAGATCGCCGACCTGAGCTGGGCGCTGGCGACCGGACGCGCCGCGCTGGAGCACCGCGCCGTGGTGCTCGCCGACGACCTGAAGGCCCTCCAGCGCGGCCTGGCCGCCCTCGCCGTCGGCGAGCCGGGGCTCGGCCTGGTCACCGGCGAACCGGCCGACGGCAAGCTCGCCTTCCTGTTCACCGGGCAGGGCACGCAGCGGCTGGCCATGGGCCGGCAGCTCGCCGAGCGGTTCCCCCGGTACGCCGAGGCGTTCGACACCGTCGCCGCCGCGCTCGACCGGCACCTCGTGCGGGAGCCGGGGGACCCCTCCCTGCGGGACCTGCTCGACAGCGACCTGCTGCACCAGACCGGCTACGCCCAGCCCGCCCTGTTCGCGGTCGAGGTCGCCCTGCTGGAGACCGTGCGCGGCCTCGGCCTGGAGCCGGAGATCGTCGCCGGCCACTCGATCGGTGAGATCGCCGCCGCCCACGCCGCCGGAGTGCTCTCCCTGGACGACGCCGCCGCGCTGGTCGTCGCGCGCGGCCGGCTGATGCAGGCGCTGCCTCCCGGCGGCGCGATGCTCGCCGTCCAGGCCACCGAGGACGCCGTACGGGAGGCAGGCCTGGACGACCTCGACATCGCCGCGGTCAACGGCCCGGCCGCCGTCGTGCTCTCCGGCCACGAGGCCGCGATCGACCGGTTCGCGGAGAAGGCCCGCGACGCTGGCTGGAAGGCCACCCGGCTGCGCGTCAGCCACGCCTTCCACAGCCGGCTGATGGAGCCGATGCTCGCCGAGTTCGGCGCGGTGGTCCACGGGCTCGGCTTCGCCGAGCCGACCCTCGCCGCGGTCTCCAGCGTGACCGGCCGCCCGGTCGCCGTCGGGCAGTGGAGCGACCCGCAGTACTGGGTCGACCAGGTGCGCCGGCCGGTCAGGTTCGCCGACGCCGTCCACGCGCTGGACGCCCTGGGCGCCGGCCGCTACCTGGAGCTCGGCCCCGACACCGTGCTGGCCGCGATGGCCTCCGAGACCCTGCCGGACGCCCCGGTGTGCGTCGCCGCGCTGCGCCGGGACCACGACGAGGTCACCACGTTCCTCACCACGCTGGCCAGGCTCCACGCCGCAGGCTCCACCGTGGCCTGGTCGACGGTCTATCCCGCCCGCCCCGCCGAGCGGCTCGACCTGCCCACCTACCCGTTCCAGCACCAGATGTACTGGCCGTCCCCGGCGGACCTGGTCACGGTCGACGCCGCCGGCCTGGGACTGACCGCGACCGGTCACCCGCTGCTCGGCGCGGTGCTGACCCTCGCCGACGGCGACGGCAGCGTCTTCACCGGCCGGCTCTCCGTCGCCACCCACCCGTGGCTGGCCGACCACGCCGTGCTCGGCACCGCCGTACTGCCCGGCACCGCGATGGTGGAACTGGCGCTGCGAGCCGGCGAGCAGGTCGGCGCTCCCGTGCTGGAGGAGCTGACCATCCAGGCCCCGCTCTCCGTCCCCGCGTCCGGGGGCATCGCGTTGCAGGTCGTCACCGGCGCCGCCGACGAGACCGGACGGCGTCCCGTCGGCGTCCACTCCCGCAGCGAGGACGCGTTGGCCGACGAGCCGTGGACCCTGCACGCCGCCGGGTACCTCGCGCGCACCGGCCCGCAGACCCCGCCGGTCGACCTGAGCGTCTGGCCGCCGACCGGCGCCACGCCGCTGCCGGTCGACGGGTTCTACGAGCGGCTGTCCGGCGCCGGCTTCGGCTACGGGCCGACGTTCCAGGGACTGACCGCCGCCTGGCGGCTCGGCGAGGACATCTACGCCGAGGTGACGCTGCCGGAGTCCGAGACCGGTCAGGCCGCCCGGTTCCAGCTCCACCCCGCGCTGCTGGACGCCGCGATGCACGGCGTGGCGCTCGCCGAGACCGGCGCCGACCGCTCGGCCCGGATGGCGTTCGCCTTCACCGACGTCACGGTGCACGCCGTCGGCGCCACCGTGCTGCGCGTCCGGCTCACCCCCTCCGGCAACGACCGGGTCGCGCTCTCCGCCGCGGACGGAGCCGGGGCCGTCGTCGTCACGATCGGGTCGCTGGTCATGCGGCCGGTGACCACCGCCCAGATGGAGGCCGGGCCGCGGCAGGCGCCCCGCTCGCTGTTCGGCGTCGACTGGGTCGAACGCCCGCTGGACGCGGCCCCGGCCCCGACCGGCTGGGCCGCCCTCGGCGCAGTCCGGGACACCGGCCTGCCACTGGCCGACCTGGACTCCCTGACCGGCTCGCCGGCGGTGCTGCTGCTGGACTGCCCGCCCGAGACCACAGGCCTCGACGACGGCCCGATCGGGCTGGCCGCCCGGGTCCACGCAGCCACCCAGCGGGTGCTGGCCGCGCTCCAGCGGTGGATCGGCGACGAGCGGCTCGCCGAGACCACGCTGGTCGTCACCACCACCGGAGCGGTCTCCGGCGGCCCCGGCGAGGAACCCACCGACCTCGCGCACGCCGCGGTCTGGGGCCTGGTCCGCTCCGCCCAGTCGGAGTACCCGGCCCGGATCGTCCTGGCCGACGTGGACGGCGGCGCGGCGTCGTGGGCCGCGCTGCCCGCCCTGGTCGCCGCCGGTGACGTCCCGCAGGCGCTGATCCGCGCCGGCGTCGTCGCCGCGCCCCTGCTGGCCCGCATCGCCCCCGACCCGGCGATGACCCCACCGGACTCGCCGACCTGGCGGCTGGAGAGCACGGCGGGCGGCACCCTGGACCAGCTGCGGCTGGCCGCCTATCCGGCGCCCGAGGGCCCGCTGGAGCCGGGCATGGTGCGGGTCGCCGTCCGCGCCGCCGGCCTGAACTTCCGCGACGTGCTGATCTCGCTCGGCGTCTACCCCAGCGACAATCCCCTCGACCTGGGCAGCGAGGGCGCCGGCGTGGTGCTGGAGGTCGGCTCGGAGGTGTCGCACCTCGCCCCGGGCGACCGGGTCATGGGCGCGTTCGCCGGCGGGTTCGGCCCGATCGCGGTCACCGACGGACGCCTGCTGGTCCCGGTGCCGTCCGGCTGGACGTTCGCCGAGGCCGCCGCGGTGCCGATGGCCTTCCTCACCGCCTACTACGCGCTGGTCGACCTGGCCGACGTGCGGCCAGGGGAGACCGTGCTGGTGCACGCCGGCGCCGGAGGCGTCGGCACCGCCGCGATCCAGATCGCCCGGCACCTGGGCGCCCGGGTCCTGGCCACCGCCAGCCCGGCCAAGTGGGACGCCCTGCGCGCGCTCGGCCTTCCCGAGGAGGCCATCGCCTCCTCCCGCAGCACCGAGTTCGCCGCGAAGTTCGCCCGCACCACCGACGGCCGGGGCGCCGACGTCGTGCTCAACTCGCTGGCCAACGAACTCATCGACGCGTCGCTGACCCTGCTGCCGCGCGGCGGCCGGTTCCTGGAGATGGGCAAGACCGACCTGCGCGACCCGGCGCGGCTCGCCGCCGACCATCCCGACGTCCGGTACCGGCCGTTCGACCTGTTCGAGGCCGGCCCGGACCGGATCCGTGCGATGCTCACCGAGATCCTCGAGCTGTTCGAGGCCGGCGAGCTGAGCCTGCCCCCGGTGCGGGCCTGGGACATCCGGCACGCCCGCGACGCGTTCCGCTTCATCAGCCAGGCCAAGCACGTCGGCAAGAACGTCCTGCTGATGCCCCGTACGGCCCGCGAGACCGGGACCACGGTCGTCACCGGCGCCACCGGCACGCTCGGCGGCCTGCTCGTCAGGCACCTCGTGCACTCCCGGGGCGTCCGCGACCTGCTGCTGCTCAGCCGGAGCGGCACCGACGCGCCCGGCGCCGGCGAGCTGTGGTCGGAGCTGACCGAGGCCGGCGCCCGCGTCCGGCTGGTCCGCTGCGACGTCGCCGACCGCGACGACCTCGACCGGGTGCTGGACGGCGTGGACGTCCGCGCGGTCGTGCATGTCGCCGGTGTCCTGGACGACACCGTGCTCACCGGACTGACCCCCGACCGGCTCGACGCGGTGCTGCGCGCCAAGGTGGACGCGGTGGTCAACCTGCACGAGGCCACCGCGGGCGCCGACCTGGACGCGTTCGTGCTGTACTCCTCGGTCGCCGGCCTGTTCGGCACGCCCGGCCAGGGCAACTACGCCGCCGCCAACGCGTTCCTCGACGCGTTCGCCGCCGCCCGCCGCAGCCGCGGCCTGCCCGGCACCTCGCTGGCCTGGGGCGCCTGGGACACCGCCGTCGGCATGGCCGGGAACCTGTCGGAGGTCGACCGCCGGCGGCTGAGCCGCGGCGGCATCGCGCCGCTGGCGCTGCCCGAGGCCCTCGGCCTGTTCGACGCGGCCCTGGACGCGGAGCGGCCGCTGCTGGTGCCGCTCCGGATCGACCACACCGTGCTGCGCGCCCGGCAGGGCGACGTCGGCCTGCCGCCGCTGCTGCGCGGCCTGGTCCGCGAGCCCGTCCGGCGGGCGGCCACCGGTGCGACCTCCGCCTCCCTGCTCCAGCGCCTGGCCGACCTGGCCACGGCCGACCAGGACCGATTGCTGCTGGACCTGGTCCGCACCCAGGTCGCCGCGGTGCTCGGCCACGCCTCCGGCGACGCGATTCCGGCCGCGCGGGCGTTCAGCGAGCTGGGTTTCGACTCGCTGACCGCGGTCGAGCTGCGCAACCGGCTCAACGCCGCCACCAGCCTGCGGCTGCCGGCGACACTCACCTTCGACTACCCGAACCCGCAGGTGCTGGCGGTGTTCCTGCGCGGCGAACTGGTCGGCGCGCTGGCCGAACAGGCCGCCCCGGCCGCCTCGCAGCGGCTCTCCGCCACCGATCTCGACGACCCCATCGTCATCGTGGGCATGGGCTGCCGCTACCCGGGCGGGGTGAGCACCCCCGAGGAGTTCTGGCGGCTGCTCGCCGACGGCCGGGACGGCGTCTCCAGCTTCCCCGACGACCGCGGCTGGGACCTCGACGCGCTCTCCCACGCGGACCCCGACCACCCCGGCACCTCCCACGCGCAGGAGGGCGGGTTCCTCACCGGGGCCAGCCGGTTCGACGCCGGGTTCTTCGGCATCAGCCCGCGTGAGGCCGTGGCCATGGACCCGCAGCAGCGGCTGATGCTGGAGACCTCCTGGGAGGCCCTGGAGCGCGCCGGCATCGACGCGACCACGCTGCGCGGCAGCCGCACCGGCGTGTTCGCCGGCGTTCTCTACAGCGACTACGCCACGGTGCTGCGGCAGGGCAGCACCGGCGCCGAGGGCTACGCCGGCGCGGCCAGCGCCGTCAGCCTGGTCTCCGGCCGGGTCTCCTACACCTTCGGGTTCGAGGGCCCGGCGATCACCGTCGACACCGCCTGCTCCTCCTCCCTGGTCGCCCTGCACCTGGCGGCCCAGGCGCTGCGCTCCGGCGAGTGCGACCTCGCGCTGGCCGGCGGCGTCACCGTGATGGCCACCCCGGGCGCCTTCGTCGAGTTCAGCCGGCAGGGCGGGCTGGCCTCCGACGGCCGCTGCAAGGCGTTCTCCGCCGCCGGTGACGGCACCGGCTGGGGCGAGGGCGCCGGTGTCGTGCTGCTCGAACGGCTCTCCGACGCCCGCCGCGCCGGCCACCCGGTGCTCGCCGTGGTCCGCGGCAGCGCGGTCAACCAGGACGGCGCCAGCAACGGCATCACCGCCCCCAACGGCCCCTCCCAGCAGCGGGTCATCCGGCAGGCCCTGGCCGTCGCCGGGCTCACCCCCACCGCGGTCGACGCGGTCGAAGCCCACGGCACCGGAACCACCCTCGGCGACCCGATCGAGGCGCAGGCACTGCTGGCCACCTACGGCCAGGACCGGACCGGGGCCCCGCTCTGGCTCGGCTCGGTCAAGTCCAACCTCGGCCATACCCAGGCCGCGGCGGGCGTCGCCGGGATCATCAAGATGGTGCTGGCCATGCACTACGGCGTGCTGCCCTCCACCCTGCACGTCGACCGGCCCTCCCCGCAGGTCGACTGGGCCGCCGGAGCGGTGGAACTGCTGACCGAGGCCCGCCCCTGGCCGCGTGCGGCCCACCCCCGCCGGGCCGGCGTCTCCTCGTTCGGCATCAGCGGCACCAACGCCCACGTCATCCTCGAGGAGCCCCCCGCCCCGGCGGAGGAGCCGGAGACCGGCAGCCCGCTGCCGGTCGTGCCGCTGCTGCTCTCCGGGCACGACGCCGCCGGCCTCGCCGGGCAGGCCGGCAGACTGCTGGACTTCCTCGACGAGCGCCCCACCGCGCGGTTGCTGGACATCGGCCGCTCGCTGGCCGGTCGGGCCGCACTGCCGCACCGGGCGGTGGTGCTGGCGCACACCGCCGACCAGACCGTCATGGACCTGCTGGACCTCGCCGACGGTGCGAGGAGCGGAGGCGTCGCCGTCGATGGGCGGCTGGCGATGGTGTTCACCGGTCAGGGTGCGCAGCGGGCCGGTATGGGCCGTGAGCTGTATGACGCTTTCCCGGTGTTCGCGACCGCGTTCAACGAGGTCTGCGCCGCGCTCGACCTGCCCCTGCTCGACGTCCTCGACGACCAGGAGCGGCTGGATGAGACCGGCTGGGCGCAGCCGGCGATCTTCGCCGTCGAGGTCGCGCTGCTGACCCTGCTGCGCGGCTGGGGCGTCACGCCGGAGGTCGTCGCCGGGCACTCGATCGGTGAGATCACCGCCGCCTACGCCGCCGGGGTCCTGTCCCTGACCGACGCCGCCACGTTGGTCGCGGCCCGGGGCCGGCTGATGCAGGCGCTGCCGGCCGGCGGCGCGATGCTCGCGGTCGGCGCGTCCGAGACGGACCTGCGCGCGGCCTTCCCGGACGTCGACCTCGCCGCGGTGAACGGGCCGCGCGCGGTGGTGGTGTCCGGCACCGAGGCCGACGTCGATCGGGTCGCGGAGGTGGCGGCGGAGCGGGGCTGGAAGACCTCGCGGCTGCGCACCAGCCACGCGTTCCACTCCCGCCTGATGGAGCCGATGCTCGCCGAGTTCGCCGACGTCGTACGGGGCCTGCGGTTCAGCGAGCCGCGGCTGCGCGCGGTCTCCACCGTGACCGGCGCCAAGGTCGACCAGGACGAGTGGACCGACCCGGAGTACTGGGTCGAACAGGTCCGCCGGCCGGTCCGGTTCGCCGACGCGCTGGCCGCACTCGACGCCGACCGGATTCTGGAGATCGGCCCGGACGCCGTCCTCACCGCGCTGGTGCATGACGCGCACCCCGACCGCACCGCCGTCGCGGCGCTGCGACGAGGCCGCGACGAGGCCGCGACGCTGCTCGCCGCGATCGGGCAGCTCTTCACGGTCGGCGTCGCGGTGGACTGGGCGGCGGTCTTCGCCGGCACCGGCGCGACCCGGCTCGAACTGCCCACCTACGCCTTCCAGCACGTCACCTACTGGCCTCGCCCGCGCCCCGGGTTGCACGCGTCCGACCCGGCCGGCCTCGGCCTGGTCGGCACCGGCCACGCCCTGCTCGGCGCCGCGGTGGAACTGCCCGACTCGACGGCCACCGTGCTCACCGGCTGGCTCTCGGTCGCCACCCACCCGTGGCTGGCCGACCACGTCGTGCTCGACCGGGTCGTGGTGCCCGGCACCGCGCTGGTCGAGATGGCCCTGGCCGCCGGTGAGCGGGCGGGCGCGCCCGCGCTGGAGGAACTGCTGCTGCAGACTCCGCTGACCCTGCCGCCGGGCGGCGGCGTCCAGGTCCGGGTCACGGTCACGGCCGGCACAGACGACACAGACGACACAGCCGACGCGACCGATGACCTACGCCCGGTCACGCTGCACGCCCGCGCCGACGAGACCGAGCCCTGGACCGTCCACGCGACCGGTTCGCTCACCGCGCAGCCCGCGGAGACGGCCGACGCCGGGCTGGTCTCCTGGCCGCCGGCCGGGGCCGAGCCGGTGTCGCTGACGGACTTCTACCCGACGCTCGCCGCCATCGGAATGGCCTACGGCCCGGCGTTCCAGGCACTGCGCAAGGTCTGGCGGCGCGGCGAGGAGGTGTTCGCCGAGGTGAGCATCGAGGAGGCGGTCACCGGATACGCGCTGCACCCGGCGCTGTTCGACGCGGCCCTGCACGCCGTCGGCGCCGGCGGGCTGCTGCCCGAGCACGGCGTCCGGCTGCCGTTCGCGTTCGCCGGCGTACGGATCTCCGGCGAGGCCGGGACGACGCTGCGAGCGCGGCTCACCGTCGGGACGAGCCCGGGCAGCGTGCGGGTCGCGCTGGCCGACGAGTCCGGCCTGCCGGTGGCCGAGGTCGAGCAGCTGACGCTTCGGCCGGTCTCCGGTGTGCAGCTCTCGGCCGCCGAGCGACTGCTCTACGGCGTGGAGTGGGTGCCGGAGGACGCCGAGAGCTCCGAGGAGCCCCGGGTCACGATCCCGCTCGGCGCCGCGCTGCCGGCTCCCACCCCGGTGCTGACGGTCGACGCGACCGCGCCCGGTGCGGCGGGCGAACGCGCCGCGGCCCTGCTCACCCTGCTGCAGACCTGGCTCGCCGACCCGGCCTGGGCCGACTCCCGGCTGGTCGTACGGACCTTCGGCGCGGTCGGCGACGAGATCACCGACCCCGACGGCGCCGCGCTGTGGGGCCTGGTGCGCTCGGCGCAGGCCGAGCACCCGGACCGGATCCATCTCCTCGACGCCCCCGGGGAGACGGTCCTTCCGCTGCCGGAGGCGCTGGTCCGCGACGGCGTCGCACGGGTGCCGCGCCTGGCGCGGATCCAGGCGTCGGGCACGGTGGACCTGGGCGACGGCCTCGTGGTGGTCACCGGCGCCACGGGCACGCTGGGACGGCTGCTCGTCCGACACCTGGTGCGGGCGCACGGCGCCCGCGACCTGCTCCTGCTCTCCCGGTCCGGCGGGGCGGCCGACCCCGACCTCGACCTCGACCTCGACGGAGCGACGGTGCGGTCGGTCGCGTGCGACCTGGCCGACGCCGGCGCGGTCGCCGGAGCCCTGCGGGACGAGCCGGTCACCGCGGTCATCCACGCCGCCGGCGTGCTGGACGACGCACTCCTGACCGACCTCACCCCGGAGCGGCTGCGGGCGGTGTTCCGGGCCAAGGTGGACGCCGCGGTCAACCTGCGCGCCGCCACGGCCGACCACCGGCTCAGCGCCTTCGTGCTGTACTCGTCGGCGGCGGGGCTGTTCGGCAACGCCGGCCAGGCCAACTACGCCGCCGCCAACGCCTTCCTCGACGCGTACGCCGCGCAGCTGCGGGCGGAGGGCGTCCCGGCGACCTCGCTGGCCTGGGGCCTGTGGGACGCCGGCATGGGCGGCGGGCTCAGCGACGCCGAGCGGTCCCGGGCCCGGCAGGCCGGGATCGTGCCGCTCAGCGTCGAGCAGGGCCTGGCCGCGTTCGACGCCGCGCTGACCGCCGACCGCGCGGTCGTCGCGCCGCTCGGCCTCGACCTCGCCGCGCTGCGGACCCGGGCCTGGGCGCCGCCGCTGCTGCGCGGGCTGCTTCCGGCGCCGGGCCGGCGCGCGGCGGCGGGCTCGGCGGGCGGCGGGTTCGCCGCGCGCCTGGCCGGACTGCCGGACGCCGAACGCGAGCGGATCGTTCTCGACCTGGTCCGCACCCACGTGGCGACGGTCCTCGGCCACGCCGACGGGTCGGCCGTCGACCCCGAGCGGGCCTTCAGCGAGCTGGGCTTCGACTCGCTGACCGCGGTCGAGCTCCGTAACCGGATGGCGACCGTCACCGGGCTGCGGCTGCCGTCCACGCTGGTCTTCGACTACCCGAACATCGCCGCGCTCGCCGCGTACCTGGTCGGCGAGCTCTCCGGGGCGGCCGCCGCGGCGATCCCCGTGGTGACCGCCGCGGTCGCCTCGGACGAGCCGATCGCGATCGTCGGCATGGCCTGTCGTTATCCGGGTGGTGTCAGCAGCCCGGATGAGCTCTGGGAGCTGGTCGCGGCCGGTCGGGACGGTGTCGGGTTCTTCCCCGAGGACCGGGGCTGGGACGTGGAGAACCTGTACCACCCGGATCCCGACAACCCCGGTACCTCGTACACCCGCGAGGGCGGGTTCCTCTACAACGCGGGAGACTTCGACCCCGCGGTGTTCGGGATCTCGCCGCGTGAGGCGCTGGCGATGGACCCGCAGCACCGGCTGCTGCTGGAGACGTCCTGGGAGGCGTTCGAGCGCGCCGGGATCGACCCGCTGGGGCTGCGCGGTTCGCGGACCGGGGTGTTCGCCGGTGTGATGTACAACGACTACTCGATGGTGCTGGGCGCTTCGGACGACAGCGCAGAGGGCTTCATGGGCACCGGCGGCAGCATCGCCTCCGGGCGGGTGTCCTACACCTTTGGCCTTGAGGGGCCGGCGGTGACGGTGGACACGGCGTGTTCGTCGTCGCTGGTGGCGCTGCACCTGGCGATCCAGGCGCTGCGCAGCGGGGAGTGCGACGCCGCGCTCGCGGGCGGCGTGACCGTGATGGGGACGCCGAACACGTTCATCGGGTTCTCCCGGCAGCGTGGTCTGGCCGCCGACGGCCGGTGCAAGTCCTTCGCCGAGGGCGCCGACGGCACCGGCTGGGGCGAGGGCGTCGGCATGCTGCTGGTCGAGCGGCTCGCCGATGCCGAACGCCTGGGCCACCCGGTCCTGGCCGTGGTGCGGGGCAGTGCGGTGAACCAGGACGGCGCGTCGAACGGGATGACCGCCCCGAACGGTCCGTCGCAGCAGCGCGTCATCCGCCAGGCGCTGGCCAACGCGCGGATCTCCGCCACCGACGTGGACGTCGTGGAGGCGCACGGCACCGGTACGGGGCTGGGCGACCCGATCGAGGCGCAGGCGCTGTTGGCGACCTACGGTCAGGACCGGGAGACGCCGCTCTGGCTGGGGTCGATCAAGTCCAACATGGGGCACACCCAGGCCGCCGCCGGTGTCGCCGGGATCATCAAGATGGTGCAGGCCATGCGGCACGGCACGATGCCGGCCACCCTGCACGTGGACGCACCCACCTCCCAGGTGGACTGGACGGCCGGTGCGGTCGAGCTGCTGACCGAGGCCCGGGCCTGGCCGGAGGTCGACCGGCCGCGGCGGGCGGCGGTGTCCTCGTTCGGGATCAGCGGCACCAACGCCCACGTCATCCTCGAGGCGGCGGCACCCGCGGCCGTGACGACCCCGGCGGTGCCCGACGGGCGGCCGATGCCCGTGGTGCTCACCGCCGCCGACGAGGCCGGGCTGCGCGCCCAGGCCGAGCAGGTACGCGGAGTGGACGCGCCGATCGCGGACCTGGCGCGGTCGCTGACCCGGCGCACGGCGCTGCGGCACCGCGCGGTCGTCGTAGCCGCGGACCGCATCGGTCTGGACGCCGGGCTGGCGGCGGTGGCCGCCGGGGCCCATCCGCAGGTCGGCGTGGCCGGGCACGGTCGCCTGGCGGTGGTGTTCACCGGTCAGGGGTCGCAGCGGGCCGGCATGGGCCGCGAGCTGTATACGGCCTTCCCGGTGTTCGCGGCGGCCTATGACGAGGTCTGCGCGGCTCTGGATCTTCCGCTGCATGAGCTGGACGCGGCGTTGCTGGACCAGACGGGGTGGGCGCAGCCGGCGATCTTCGCGGTGGAGGTGGCGCTGCTGGCACTCGTCCGCTCCTGGGGTGTGGTCCCGGAGGTCGTGGCGGGGCATTCGATCGGGGAGATCACCGCCGCGTACGCCGCCGGTGTTCTGACCCTGGCGGATGCGGCCACGCTGGTGGCCGCTCGTGGCCGGTTGATGCAGGCGCTGCCCTCGGGTGGGGCGATGCTCGCGGTCGGGGCGGCGGAGGCGGACGTCCGGGTGCTTCTGGACTCCATGGCCGACGGCGAGGATTTGGCCGTTGACGTCGCGGCGGTGAACGGTCCGGCGTCGGTGGTGGTGTCCGGGGTTGAGGACGACATCGAGCGAATCGCCGAGCTGGCCGGCGAGCGGGGTTGGAAGATCTCGCGGCTGCGGACGAGTCACGCGTTCCATTCGCGCCTGATGGAGCCGATGCTGGCGGAGTTCGCCGGGGTCGTCCGTGGGCTGAGCTTCAGTGAGCCGACGACTCCGGCGGTTTCCACGGTGACCGGTGTGGCGGTGGCTCCGGGGCAGTGGACCGACCCGGAGTACTGGGTCGAGCAGGTCCGCAAGCCGGTCCGGTTCGCCGACGCGGCCGCTGCTCTGAAGGCCGACCGGGTACTGGAGCTGGGCCCGGACGGTGTGCTCACCGCGTTGATCGGCGCGGCGAGCCCGGACGCGGTCGCGGTGGCCGCGCTGCGCCGGGACCGAGACGAGCCCACGACGCTGCTGACCGCCGTGGCCGAGCTGTTCGTCAGCGGTCAGCAGGTGGAGTGGCGGGCGTTGTTCGACGGCACCGCTGCCCGCCCGGTCGACCTGCCCACCTATCCCTTCCAGCACCAGCGTTTCTGGCCCCGGCCGCGGACCGGTGCGAGCAGGGACGCGATCGGACTGGGCCTCGCCGAGACCGGTCACCCGCTGCTCGGCGCGGCCATCGAGGCTCCCGACGCGGCGATGACGCTGCTCACCGGCTGGCTGTCGCTGCGCACCCACCCGTGGCTGGCCGACCACGTCGTGCTCGGCCGCACGCTCGTGCCGGGCACCGCGCTGGCCGAGATGGCCCGCGCGGCCGGCGAGCGGGCCGACGTCCCGGTCGTGGAGGAACTCCTGCTGCAGGCCCCGCTGCCGCTGCCCGAGCGCGGCGGCGTCCAGCTCCGGGCCACGCTCGCCGAGCCTGACGCCGACGGTCGCCGTACGGTGGCGATCCACGCCCGCGCCGAGGACGAAGAGCCCTGGACGACGCACGCCACCGGCGTTCTGGCCGCCGCGGACGATCGAGCCCCTACCAAGATCGACCTGGTCTCCTGGCCGCCGGCCGAGGCCGACGCGCTGGACCTGTCCGGCTTCTACTCGGAGACGGCCGCGAGCGGACTCGTCTACGGCCCGGCGTTCCAGGGCCTGCGGGGCGTCTGGAAGCGCGGCGAGGAGGTGTTCGCCGAGGTCGAGCTGGACCACACGACCACCGGATACGGCCTGCACCCGGCGCTGTTCGACGCGGTGCTGCACGCGATCGCCGTCGGCGGCCTGTTCACCGACGGCGAGATGCGGCTGCCGTTCGCCGTCACCGGGCTCCGGACGTTCGGGCCGGCCGATACGCGGCTCCGGGCGCACCTGACCCGGGCAGGCGGCGCCGACACGGTGCGGCTCGCGCTCGCCGACGCGTCCGGCACGCCGGTCGCCGAGGTCGACGGCCTGGTACTGCGTCCGGTGTCGGCCGCCCAGCTGGGAGCGGGTACGGCCGACCGGCTGCTCTACGCGGTGGATTGGACACCGCAGGAGGTGACCGCTTCGACGGAGACCCCGGCCGTGATCGCACTCGGTGATCCGCTGCCGGCTCCGGCGCCCGTGGTGTCGGTGAACGCGACGGCTCCGGGCGCCGCCCTTGATCGGGCCGCCACCCTGCTGACCTTGCTGCAGACCTGGTTGGCCGATCCGGCCTGGGCCGGCTCCCGGCTGGTGGTGCGCACGCATGGTGCGGTGGGTGAGGAGGTCACCGACCCGGACGGGGCGGCGCTGTGGGGCCTGGTGCGGTCGGCGCAGTCGGAGCATCCGGAGCGGATCCACCTGCTGGACGGTCCCGAGGATGTGTTCTATCCGGTGCCGGAGGCGCTGGTGCGTGATGGTGTGGTTCGGGTGCCGCGTCTGGCGCGGTTGAAGGCGTCGGGTGTGGTGGAGTTCGGTGACGGGGCCGTGGTGGTGACCGGTGCGACCGGCACGCTGGGTGGTCTCCTGGTCCGGCATCTGGTGCAGGTCCACGGCGTCCGGAACCTGGTGCTGTTGTCCCGGTCGGGCCGGAGCGTGGAGGTTGATGGGGCGCAGGTGCGTTCGGTCGCCTGTGACGTGGCCGACGCCGGCGCGGTCGCCGAAGCCCTGCGGGGTGAGTCGGTGAGCGCGGTGGTGCACGCCGCCGGGGTGCTGGATGACGCCCTGCTGGCCGACCTGACCCCCGAGCGGCTGGACACGGTGTTCCGGGCCAAGGTCGACGCCGCCCGTAACCTCGCCGCGGCCACGGCCGATCAGCCTTTGACGGCGTTTGTGCTGTATTCGTCGGCGGCGGGTGTGTTCGGCAATGCCGGGCAGGCCAACTACGCCGCTGCCAACGCTTTCCTGGATGCCTACGCCACCCAGCTTCGCGGGCAGGGCGTTCCGGCGACGTCGCTGGCCTGGGGTCTGTGGGACGCGGGTATGGGTGAGACGCTCACCGAAGCGGACCGCGACCGGATGCGTCGCGGCGGAGTCCTGCCGCTCACGGCGGAGCAGGGCCTGGCCGCCTTCGACGCCGCGCTCGGCACCGGTCGCGCGGCCGTCGCGCCGCTCGCACTGGACACCGCCCCGCTGCGCGAGGCCGCCGCGGCCGGGCTGCTGCCCCCGCTGCTGGCGGGCCTGGTACGGGTGCCGGTCCGCAAGCGCGCCGACACCGCGCTGGGCCAGCGCCTGGCCGGTCTGCCGGCGCCGCAGCGCGAGCGGGCCGTGCTCGACCTGGTCAGGACCCACGTGGCCGCGGTTCTCGGCTATCCGGGTCCGGACGCGGTCGAGGTCGAGCGGGCCTTCAGCGAGCTGGGCTTCGACTCGCTCATCGCGGTCGACCTGCGCAACCGGCTGGCGACGGTCACCGGGCTGCGGCTCCCCTCCACTCTCGTGTTCGACTATCCGAACGCGCTCGCACTGGCCGGGCACCTCGCCGCCGAACTCGCCGGAGCCGTCGAACAGATCGGAGCCGCACCGGCGAGCACGACGGGCAGCGCCGTGCGGACGGACGACCCGATCGCGATCGTCGGCATGGCCTGCCGCTTCCCTGGTGGTGTCAGCAGCCCGGATGAGCTCTGGGATCTGGTCGCGGCCGGTCGGGACGGTGTCGGGTTCTTCCCCGAGGACCGGGGCTGGGACGTGGAGAACCTGTACCACCCCGATCCGGACCACCCCGGTACGACCTACTCCCGCGAGGGCGGTTTCCTGCTCGACGCCGCCCAGTTCGACCCGGGCCTGTTCGGGATCTCGCCGCGTGAGGCGCTGGCGATGGACCCGCAGCACCGGTTGCTGCTGGAGTCCTCCTGGGAGGCGTTCGAACAGGCCGGGGTGAACCCGATGGGACTGCGGGGTTCGCGGACCGGCGTGTTCGTCGGCGTGATGTACAACGACTACTCGATGGTGCTGGGCGCTTCGGACGACAATGCCGAGGGTTTCATGGGCACCGGCGGCAGCATCGCCTCCGGCCGCGTGTCCTACACGTTCGGTCTTGAGGGGCCGGCGGTGACGGTGGACACGGCGTGTTCGTCGTCGCTGGTGGCGCTGCACCTGGCGATCCAGGCGCTGCGCAACGGGGAGTGCGACGCCGCGCTGGCCGGTGGGGTCACCGTGATGGCGACGCCGAACACGTTCATCGGGTTCTCCCGGCAGCGTGGTCTGGCCGCCGATGGCCGGTGTAAGTCCTTCGCCGAGGGCGCGGACGGCACCGGCTGGGGTGAGGGTGTCGGCATGCTGCTGGTCGAACGGCTCTCGGACGCGCAGCGGCTGGGTCACCCGGTCCTGGCCGTGGTGCGGGGCTCGGCGGTGAACCAGGACGGCGCCTCCAACGGGTTGACCGCCCCGAATGGTCCGTCGCAGCAGCGGGTGATTCGTCAGGCGTTGGAGTCTGCCGGTCTGACGTCGCAGGATGTGGATGTCGTGGAGGCGCACGGCACCGGTACCTCGCTCGGGGATCCGATCGAGGCGCAGGCGTTGCTGGCGACCTATGGTCAGGATCGGGAGACGCCGCTCTGGCTGGGCTCGATCAAGTCCAACCTCGGCCACACGCAGGCCGCCGCCGGTGTCGCGGGGATCATCAAGATGGTCCAGGCGATGCGGCACGGCATGTTGCCCAAGACGCTGCACGTGGACGCGCCCACCTCGCAGGTGGACTGGTCGGCCGGGTCGGTGGAGTTGCTGGCCGAGGCGCGGGCCTGGCCGGAGGTCGACCGGCCGCGTCGGGCGGCGGTGTCCTCGTTCGGGATCAGCGGCACCAACGCCCACATCGTCCTCGAAGCGGCACCCGCCGCCCCGGCCGTCGCGCCGAGCGAGGGCCTGCCGGTCACCCCGATCGTGTTCAGCGCGGCCGATCCGGACGCGCTGCACGCCTACGCCGCCCGCCTGCACACCGCGGTCGCGTCGGACCTGCCGCTGGACCAGATCGGCCGGGCGCTGGTCGGACGCGCGGCGCTGCGACACCGCGCGGTGCTCCTCGCCACCGACCGCCCCGCGCTCGACCGCGCGCTGGCCGGCTTCGGCGCGACCGACGCGCCCCGGCCCGAGGTACGGCGCGGGGAAGCGCACCGCGCCGGACTGGCCATCGTGTTCACCGGACAGGGCGCGCAGCGGGTCGGCATGGGCCGCGAGCTGCATGAGACCTTCCCGGCGTTCGCGGCGGCCTTCGACGAGGCGTGCGAGGCTCTGAAGTTGCCGCTGCGCGAGGTGCTGGACGACGAATCCCGGCTGAACCAGACCGGGTGGGCACAACCGGCGATCTTCGCGGTCGAGGTGGCGCTGCTGGCGCTCGTGCGGTCCTGGGGCGTGGAGCCGGACGCCGTCGCCGGGCACTCGATCGGTGAGATCACCGCCGCGTACGCCGCCGGGGTCCTGAGCCTGGCGGACGCCGCCACGCTGGTCGCGGCCCGGGGCCGGTTGATGCAGGCCCTGCCGGTCGGCGGCGCGATGCTGGCGATCGGCGCCTCCGAGACCGAGGTTCGCGCGCTGCTGACCGACGGGGCCGAGGCCGCAGGGATCGATGGCGGTGTCGCGGTCGACGTCGCGGCGGTGAACGGTCCGGACGCGGTGGTGGTGTCCGGCGACGAGGCCGAGGTCGAGCGGATCGCCGAGCTGGCGGTGGAGCGGGGCTGGAAGACGAACCGGTTGCGGACCAGTCACGCGTTCCACTCCCGGTTGATGGAGCCGATGCTGGCCGAGTTCCGCGCCGTCGTGGAGACGCTGAGCTTCGCCGAGCCGGTGATCCCGGCCGTGTCCACGGTGACCGGCCGACCCGTCGAGCCCGGTCAGTGGACCGACCCCGGCTACTGGGTGGAGCAGGTCCGCCGGCCGGTCCGTTTCGCCGACGCGGTCGCCGCCCTGGATGCCGGCCGGGTGCTGGAGCTGGGCCCGGACGGCGTGCTCACCGCGCTGGTCGGCGACCTCCGCCCGGAGCTGACCGTGGTCGCCGCGCTCCGTCGCGGGCGCGCCGAGGTCGAGACGTTGCTCACCGCGGCCGGGACGCTGTTCGTCGAGGGCCAGGACGTCGACTGGGCCGCGGTGCTCGGCGCCGGCTCGCGCGCCGATCTGCCCACCTACGCCTTCCAGCACCGCCGGTACTGGCCGAGCCCGCGCACCGGCCCCACCGGTGACGCCGCCGGCCTCGGCCTCGTCGGCACCGGGCACCCGCTGGTCGGCGCCGCGGTCGCACTGCCGTCCGGCGACAGCGTCTTCACCGGGAAGCTCTCCGTCCGCACCCACCCGTGGCTGCGCGACCACACGGTCTCCGGCCGCACCGTCGTCCCGGGTACCGCGCTGGTCGAGATGGTGCTCGCCGCCGGGGACCAGGCCGGTCTGCCGGTCCTGGACGAGCTGCTGCTGCAGGCCCCGCTGACCCTCGGGGAGCAGGGCGCGGTCCAGGTCCGGGTCACCCTGGCCGCACCCAACGCGGGACGCAGCGCCGTGACGATCCACTCCCGATCCGAGGAGGACGACGACGCGTGGGTGCTCAACGCCGGCGGCCTGCTGACCGGCGACGCTGAGTCGCTCCCGGACACCGCCACGCCGGCGGTCTGGCCTCCGGCGGACGCGGACGAGATCGACGTCACCGGCTTCTACCCGATGGCGGCCTCCGCCGGGCTGGACTACGGGCCGGCGTTCCAGGGACTGCGGCGGGTCTGGCGGCGCGGCGAGACGGTGTTCGCCGAGGTCGAGATCGAGGGCTCGGTCACCGGCTACGCGCTGCACCCGGCGCTGTTCGACGCGGCGCTGCACGCCATCGGCGCGGGGGGCGCGCTCCCGGCCGAGGGCGGCGTCCGGCTGCCGTTCGGCTTCACCGGGGTCCGGGTCGCGGGACAGGCCGGGACCGGCCTCCGGGTCGAGATCGCTCCCGCGCCCGGCACCGACACCGTCCGGCTCTCGCTGGCCGACTCGTCGGGCAGCCCGGTGGCGACGGTGGAGAGCCTCGCCCTGCGGCCGGTCACGCCCACCCAGTTCGGTGGAATCGCCGACCGCTTGTTGTTCGGTGTGGAGTGGGCGCCGCAGGAGGTCGTGCCCGCGGCGGAAGAGCGGGTCGTGATCGCGCTGGGCGATCCGCTGCCTGCCGTGCCTGCTTCGGTGATGGTGGTGGACGCCACGGCGCCGGGGGCCGCCCGGGATCGGGCCGCCGCTCTGCTGAGGTTCCTGCAGACCTGGCTGGCCGAGCCGGTGTGGGCGGACTCGCGGCTGGTGGTCCGTACGCGGGGTGCGGTCGGGGAGAAGGTCACCGATCCGGATGGTGCCGCGCTGTGGGGCCTGGTCCGGTCGGCGCAGTCCGAGCACCCGGAACGGATCCACCTGCTGGACGGTCCCGAGGACGTGTTCTACCCGGTGCCGGAGGCGCTGGTGCGTGACGGCGCGGTCAACGTTCCCCGCCTGGCGCGGCTGAAGGCGTCCGGCTCGGCGGAGTTCGGGGACGGGACGGTGGTGCTCACCGGCGCGACCGGCACGCTCGGTGGTCTCCTCGCCCGGCATCTGGTGCAGGCGCACGGCGTCCGCCGGTTGCTCCTGCTCTCGCGGTCGGGCGCGACCGCCGACCTCGAAGGCCGGCTCGCGCCGGCGGAGGTGCGTTCGGTCGCCTGTGACGTGGCCGACGCCGGCGCGGTCGCCGAAGCCCTGCGGGGTGAGCCGGTGAGCGCGGTGATCCATGCCGCGGGTGTGCTGGACGACGCCCTGCTGGCCGACCTGACCCCCGAGCGGCTGGACACCGTCTTCCGGGCCAAGATCGACGCCGCCCGCAACCTCGCCGCGGCCACGGCCGATCAGCCCCTGGCGGCGTTCGTGCTGTACTCCTCGGCGGCCGGACTGTTCGGCAACGCCGGGCAGGCCAACTACGCGGCGGCGAACGCCTTCCTCGACGCGTACGCCACCCAGCTCCGGGAGCAGGGCGTTCCGGCGACCTCGCTGGCCTGGGGCCTGTGGGACGCCGGCATGGGCGAGACGCTCACCGACGCGGAACGGAGCCGGATGCGCCGCGGCGGTGTCCTGCCGCTCACGCCCGAGCAGGGACTGGCCGCGTTCGACGCCGCCCTCGGCACCGGAACGGCGCTGGTCGCCCCGCTCGCCCTCGACCCGGCCGCGCTCGGGCAGGCCGCCGAGTTCGGCCTGCTGCCTCCGCTGCTGGCCGGTCTGGTCCGCGCGCCGCGCAGCCGCCGGGCCGCCCCCGCCGGGCCGACGCTGGGCCGGCGCCTGGACGGGCTGTCCCCCGAGGACCAGGACCGGCTCGTGCTCGAAGCCGTACAGGCGCAGGTCGCGGCCGTACTGGGGCATGACTCCGGCGCCGCCGTCCCGGCCGGGCGGGCCTTCACCGAGCTGGGCTTCGACTCGCTCACCGCGGTCGAGCTGCGCAACCGGCTGATGGCCGCGACCGAGCTACGGCTGCCCTCGACGCTGGTCTTCGACTACCCGAACGCCGGCGCGCTCGCCGCGCACCTCGCCGAGCGGCTCCGGCCCGCGGTGGTGTCCCCCGTCGTGGCGCTGATGGCCGAGCTCGACCAGCTCGAGCAGGGCCTGCGCGCGGCGACGGCCGACGACGAGGAGCGGTCCCGGGTGACCGCCCGGCTGACCAGCCTGCTCGCAGGCTGGCAGGGCGCGGCGTCGACCGGCGGCGCGGTGCTGGCCGAAGAGCTGGAGACCGCCACCGACGACGAGATGTTCGACCTGCTCGGCAAGGAATTCGGAATCTCCTGACCCGCCGCGGCGAAGAGAGGCAACAGCACATGAGCGAGCCAGGCCAAGTTCCCGAGGATCGGCTGCGGTACTTCCTCAAGCGGGTCACCGCTGAGCTCCACGACACCCGGGAGCGGCTGCGCGAGGCCGAGCAGGCCGCGTCCGAGCCGATCGCGATCGTCGGGATGGCCTGCCGGTTCCCCGGCGAGGTCGGCTCACCGGAGGACCTCTGGGAGCTGGTGGCCTCCGGCCGGGACGCGATCGGGTCGTTCCCGACCGACCGGGGCTGGGACGTGGAGAACCTTTACCACCCCGACCCGGACCACCCCGGCACGACCTACTCCCGCGACGGCGGCTTCCTGGCCCGCGCCGCGGACTTCGACCCGAGCCTGTTCGGGATCTCGCCGCGTGAGGCGCTGGCGATGGACCCGCAGCACCGGTTGCTGCTGGAGTCCTCCTGGGAGGCGTTCGAGCGCGCCGGGATCGACCCGCTGGGGCTGCGCGGATCCCGGACCGGCGTGTTCGTCGGCATCATGTACAACGACTACGCGCTGGTGGTGGGCGAGTCCGCGGACGCGGCCGAGGGCTTCATGGGCACCGGCGGCAGCATCGCCTCCGGGCGGGTCGCCTACACCTTCGGCCTGGAGGGGCCGACCGTCACCGTCGACACCGCCTGCTCCTCGTCGCTGGTCGCGCTGCACCTGGCCATCCAGGCGCTGCGGAACCGGGAGTGCGAGCTGGCGCTGGCCGGCGGCGTGACCGTGATGGCCACCCCGAACACGTTCATCGGATTCTCCCGCCAGCGCGGTCTGGCACCCGACGGTCGGTGCAAGTCCTTCGCCGAGGGCGCGGACGGCACCGGCTGGGGCGAGGGTGTCGGCATGCTGCTGGTCGAGCGGCTCTCCGACGCGCAGCGGCTCGGCCACCCGATCCTCGCCGTGGTACGGGGCAGCGCCGTGAACTCCGACGGCGCCTCCAACGGATTGACCGCGCCGAACGGGCCTTCCCAGCAGCGGGTCATCCGCCAGGCGCTGGCCAACGCCCGGCTCGAACCCGGTGACGTGGACGCCGTCGAGGCACACGGCACCGGCACGCCGCTGGGCGACCCGATCGAGGCCCAGGCGCTGCTGGCCACCTACGGGCAGCGCGGGAGCGAACCGCTCTGGCTGGGCTCGGTGAAGTCGAACCTGGGGCACACCCAGGCGGCGGCCGGTGTGGCCGGGATCATCAAGATGGTGCAGGCGATGCGGCACGGCACGCTGCCGGCCACGCTGCACGTGGACGCGCCCACCTCCGAGGTGGACTGGTCGGCCGGGTCGGTGGAGTTGCTGACCGAGGCGCGGGCCTGGCCGGAGGTCGACCGGCCGCGCCGGGCGGCGGTGTCCTCGTTCGGGATCAGCGGCACCAACGCCCACGTCATCCTCGAAGCCCCACCCGCCGACCCCGCCGCGTCCACCACCGAACCCGTCGCGCTCGAACCGGCCGGGCCGCAGCCGCCGCTCACGCCGCTGGTGCTCGCGGCGGCCGACGACACCGCGCTGGACGCCCAGATCACCCGGCTGGCCGCGTATCTCACCGACCGCGAGGACGTGCCGCTGCACGAGGTCGCCCGCACGCTCGCCGGCCGGACCCGGTTGCCGCACCGGGCCGTCGCGCTCGGCCACGACCGGGCCGAACTGGCGGCCGCACTGGCCGAGGGCGGCACCGTACGGGGCACCGCGCGCCACGGCCGGCTCGCCGTCGTCTTCACCGGCCAGGGCGCCCAGCGGATCGGCATGGGCCGCGAGCTGTACGACGCTTTCCCGGCGTACGCGACCGCGTTCGACGCGGTGTGCGCCGCACTCGACCTGCCGCTGCACGACCTGCTCGACGACGAGGAGCGGATCCACCAGACCGGAACGGCGCAGCCCGCGCTCTTCGCCGTCGAGGTCGCGCTGCTGGCCCTGCTGGAGCAGTGGGGCCTCACACCGGACGTGGTCGCCGGGCACTCGATCGGTGAGATCACCGCCGCCTACGCCGCCGGCGTCCTGAACCTGGCCGACGCCGCCACACTGGTCGCGGCCCGCGGCCGGCTGATGCAGGCGCTGCCGTCCGGCGGCGGGATGCTCGCGGTCCGCGCCGCCGAGGCCGACGTCCGGGCGGCGTTCCCCGACATCGACGTGGCGGCGGTCAACGGACCGCACGCGGTCGTCGTCTCCGGGCCGGACGCCGCGATCGAACGGGTCGCGGCGGACGCCGCCGAGCGCGGCTGGAAGACCAGCCGCCTGCACACCAGCCACGCCTTCCACTCTCGGCTCATGGAGCCCATGCTCGCCGACTTCGCCGAGGTCGCCGCCGGGCTGACGTTCGCGGAGCCGAAGCTGGCCGCGATCTCCACCGTGACCGGGGCGCCGGTGACCCCGGGCGAGTGGACCGACCCGGGCTACTGGGCCGACCAGGTCCGCCGGCCGGTCCGGTTCGCCGACGCCGTCCGCACCCTCGCCGCCCAGGGCGTCACCCGCGTCCTGGAGGTGGGTCCGGACGCGGTGCTCACCACGCTGGTCCAGGACGCCGACGCCGATCTGCTGGCCGTGCCGGCGCTGCGCCGCGACCGCGCGGAGACGCGGACCCTGCTGACCTCGGTCGCCACCCTGTTCGTCGACGGCGCCGACGTCGACTGGCGGGCCGCCGTCGGCGGAACCGGCCACGCGGACCTGCCGACCTACCCGTTCACCCATCGCCGGCTCTGGCCCCGCCCGCGCCCCGGCGGCGCCGGCGACGCGTACGGCCTCGGCCTCGACCCGATCGGCCATCCGCTGCTCGGCGCCGCGATCGAGATCCCGGACGCCTCCACGCTGGTCCTCACCGGGACGCTCACGGCGGCCACCCAGCCCTGGCTGGCCGAGCACACCGTGATGGGCCGCGCCGTGCTGCCGGGCACCGCGCTGGTCGAGCTGGCCCTGGCCGCCGGCGAGCAGGCCGGCGCGCCGGCGCTGGACGAGCTGCTGCTGCAGGCACCGCTGACGCTGTCTGCGCGCGGTACGGTCGCGGTCCGGCTCACCGTGACCGAGACGGACGGACGGCGCCCGATCACCATCCACTCCCGCGCCGACGACGGCGAGCCCTGGGTCCTGCACGCCACCGGCGTGCTCTCCGCAGCCGAACCCGCCGACGTCGGCGCCGACCTGGTCAGCTGGCCGCCGTCCGGCGCCGAGGAACTGCCGCTGGCCGGGCTCTACGAGACGTTCGCCGACGCCGGCCTGGCCTACGGGCCCGCGTTCCAGGGCCTGCGGCGGTTGTGGCGGCGCGGCGAGGAGGTGTTCGCCGAGGTGCGGACCGACGCTCCGGCCGACGGGTTCGGGCTGCACCCGGCGCTGTTCGACACGGTCCTGCACGCGATCGGCCCGGCGGCGCTGCTGCCCGGCGACGGGTTGCGGCTGCCGTTCGCGTTCTCCGGGGTGCACCGGTTCGCCCAGGCCGGCACCGAGCTGCGGGTGCGGCTGACGGCCCTGAGCGGGGTCGACACGGTTCGGCTCGATCTGGCCGACCCGACCGGGCTGCCGATCGCCCAGGTCGAGCGGCTCACGCTGCGGCCGGTCACGGCCGACCAGCTGGGTGGGGGAGCGGCGGACCGCCTGCTCTACGGCGTCGAGTGGACCCCGCAGGAGGCGTCGGGCGCGGCGCCGGACGCGGTGATCCCGCTCGGTGCCCCGCTGCCGGCCCCCGCCGCGGTGCTGCTCGTGGACGCCACCGCGCCCGGCGCCGCCCGCGATCGCGCCGCCGCCCTGCTCACGCTCCTGCAGGCCTGGCTGGCCGACCCCGCCTGGTCCGACTCCCGCCTGGTGATCCGGACCTTCGGCGCGGCGGGCGAGGAGATCACCGACCCGGACGGCGCCGCGCTGTGGGGCCTGGCCCGGTCCGCCCAGGCCGAGTACCCCGGCCGCGTCCACCTGCTGGACGCGCCCGAGGACACGGTGCTCCCGCTGCCGCAGGCGCTGGTGCGCGACGGAGTGGTCACGGTGCCGCGCCTGACTCGGCTGAGGGGCGCCGACGCGGTCGACTTCGGTGACGGGTCCGTGGTGGTCACCGGGGCCACCGGAACGCTCGGCAGGCTCGTCGCCCGGCACCTGGTCGAAGCCCATGGCGTCCGCGACCTCATACTGATCTCTCGCTCCGGCGGGAACGCCGACCTCGAACGCGAGCTCGCTCCGGCGAGGGTGCGGTCCGTCGCCTGCGACGTGGCCGACGCCGCCGCGCTCACCGCGGCGCTGCGGGACGAGCCGGTGACCGCCGTGATCCACGTCGCCGGAGTCCTCGACGACGGTCTGCTCACCGACCTGACCCCCGCGCGGCTCGACACGGTCTTCCGCGCCAAGGTCGACGCCGCCCGCAACCTCGCCGCCGCGACGAAGGACAGGCCGCTGCGCGCGTTTGTCCTCTACTCCTCGGTGGCCGGGATCTTCGGCAACCCCGGCCAGGCCAACTACGCCGCCGCCAACGCCTTCCTCGACGCCTACGCCACGCAGCTGCGGGCACAGGGCGTCCCGGCGACCTCGCTGGCCTGGGGCCTGTGGGACGCCGGCATGGCCGGGACGCTCACCGACGCCGAGCACCGGCGACTGCGCCAGGGCGGAATCGTCCCGCTCACCGCCGAGCAGGGCCTCGCCGCCTTCGACGCCGCGCTGGCCACCGGGCGCCCACTCGTCGTCCCGGTGGCCCTGGACGTGTCCGGGCTCCGCGCCGCCGAGGCCGCCGGAGCGCTTCCGCCGGTCCTCGCCGGGCTCGTCCCGGCCGGCAGGCCCGGCGGAGGCGCGCCGGACCAGCAGGCGCTCGCCGCCTTCCAGCGCCGGCTGGCCCAGCTGCCCGCCGACGAGCGCCGGGCGGCGCTGGCCGACCTGGTCGGCCGGCAGGCCGCGGTCGTCCTCGGCCACGCCCAGCCCGACGCCCTCGACCCGCACCGGCCGTTCCTGGAGGCCGGTTTCGACTCGCTCACCTCGGTGGAGCTGCGCAACAGGCTGAGCGCGGCCACCGGGCTGCGGCTGCCGACCACGCTGCTGTTCGACCACCCCACCGCCGACGCCCTCGTGACCCACCTCACCGACCAGTTCGCGTCCGGGGACCAGCCCGCGCCGCAGGAAGCCGCCGGCACGCTCGGCGCGATGTTCCGGGAAGCCTCGGCCAGCGGGCGCAGCGGCGAGTTCTTCGGCGTCCTGGTCGCCGCGTCGGCGTTCCGCCCGGCCTTCCGCACCAGCCGCGAGCTGCCCAAGCCGGTCGCGGTCATGCGCCTGGCCGCCGGTGCGGACGGGCCCGGCCTGGTCTGCCTGCCCTCCATCCTGGCCATCTCCGGCCCGCACCAGTACGTCCGGTTCGCCGGTGCGCTGCGCGGGCGGCGGGACGTCGCCGCGGTCGCCGCGCCCGGGTTCGGCCGCGGCGAACCGCTGCCGGCCACGGTGGAGGCGGTGGTCTCCGCCCAGGCGGAAGCGATCCTCGCGCACACCGGCGGGGCGCCGACAGCGCTGGTCGGGCACTCCTCCGGCGGCATGCTCGCGCACGCGGTCGCCGCCGAGCTCGAACGCGCCGGCGTCGCCGTGGACGCGCTGGTGCTCATCGACATCTACTCCCACGACGTCGAGGCACTCGCCGGCATCCAGCCGGTGCTCAGCGCCGGCATGATCGAGCGAGAGGACGGCTACGTCCCGATGGACGACACCCGGCTGACCGCGATGGGCGGCTACGTCCGTCTCTTCCACGGTTGGCAGCCGACTCCGATCCAGGCCCCCACCCTGCTCGTCCGGGCCACCGAGCCGATGTTCGGCTGGTCGCGCGACGGCGACTGGCGCTCGTCCTGGACGCTGCCGCACAGTGCCGTGGACACCCCCGGCAGCCATTTCTCGGTCATGGAGGAGCATGCCGCCACCACGGCGCGAGTCGTCGACGAGTGGCTGTCCGCCTCCCCTTCTTCCCGCGCAGTCCTCCCCCTCGAACCGAAAGCGACGACCCGATGAACAACCCCGCCGACGACAACCTGTGGATCCGCCGGTTCCACCACGAGCCGAACACCCGGGTCACCCTGGTCTGCTTCCCGCACGCCGGCGGCTCGGCCAGCTTCTTCTACCCGGTCTCCGACGCCATGCAGTCCACCATGCAGGTGGTCGCGCTGCAGTACCCGGGCCGGCAGGACCGGCGTGAGGAGCGGCCGCTGACCACGATCGCCGAGCTGGCCGACGAGTCGTTCGCCGCGCTGCGCCCGCTGATGGACCGTCCGCTGGCCTTCTTCGGGCACAGCATGGGCGCCACCGTGGCCTTCGAGGTCGCCGTACGGATGAAGCGTGAGCTGGCCGGCGCCCCGGTCACGCTGTTCGCCTCCGGCCGCCGCGCCCCCTCCCGGCACCGGGTGGAGACCGTGCACAAGCTCGACGACGAGGGCATCGTCACCGAGCTGAAGAAGCTCAGCGGCACCGACGCCCGCATCCTCGGCGATCTGGAGCTGCTGCGGATGATCCTGCCGGCGATCCGCAGCGACTACACCGCCGCCGAGCTCTACCGGTACCGGCCCGGCCCGACGCTGGACTGCCCGATCGTCGCGCTGACCGGGGAGAGCGACCCGAAGGTGACCCTGGACGAGGCCCAGGCCTGGGCCGACCACACCACCGGCGGGTTCGAGCTGCGCACGTTCAGCGGCGGCCACTTCTACCTCGCCCAGCACCAGCGCGAAGTGATCAATCTGATCAGCGACCAGCTGCTCTCCCTGACGCTCCAAGGACGGATATGACTCCGACGTTCGTGATCAGCACCGGCCGGTGCGGGTCCACGCTGGTCTCCCAGATGCTGCGCGTCCACTCCGAGGTGCTCAGCCTCAGCGAGCTGTTCAGCACCGTGCGCAACCGCGGCTACCTCGACGGCGCCCCGGACGGCGCGCAGTTCTGGCGGATGCTCAGCGAGCCCGACCCGGCCATGGACGTCATGGTCGCCGAGGGCCTCAAGGTCTCCGAGCTGATCTACCCGTACGGGACCGGGCGCTTCGACCCCGCCAAGGGCGTCCCGGCGATCTGCCACATGACGCTGCCGATGCTCACCGACGATCCGGACGCGCTCTACGACGAGCTGGCCGCGGAGGTGCCCACCTGGCCGGCGCGCCCGATCGCCGACCAGTACCGGGCGCTCTTCGCCTACCTGGCCGAACGGTTCGACCGGCCGGTGGTCGTGGAGCGGTCTGGCGCGTCGCTGGAGATGGTGCCGCTGCTGCGGGAGCGGTTTCCCGAAGCCCGGTTCATCTACCTCACCCGGGACGGCGCCGACTCGGCGCTGTCGATGAGCAGGCACGCCGGATTCCGGATGAGACTGCTGGGCCGTGAGGCCGCCCGGATCGCCGGGGTCACCTCCCCGGACCAGCTGGGGCCCGACCAGTTCCGGCTGCTCCCGGCGGAGCTGGGCCGGCTGCTGACGACCCCGTCGGAGCTGCCCCAGCTGATGCGGCGGGACATCCCGGTGACCGCGTTCGGCGCGCTGTGGTCGGGGATGACCTGCGAGGGAGCCGACGAGCTGCTGCGGCTGCCCACCGAGAAGTGGATGATGACCTCCTACGAGGCCCTGGTCGCCGACGCCCCGGCGGAACTGACCCGGCTGGCCGGCTTCCTCGGCGTGCCGGCGACCGCCCCGTGGCTGGACAGGGCCGCCCGCCTGGTCGACCCGGATCGGCGGGCGGCCTCGGCCCGCCTGGACGCGCGGCTGCTGGCCGCCCTGCGCCGCTCCTGCGCGCCCGGCTCGGCCGTCGACGCGATGCTCGCGGCGGCCAGCTTCATGCTTACGCTCGCGTGATGAACGACCTGCTGTCGACGACCGGACTGCTCGCACGGGTCCTGCCGGCGGAAACCGTGACCGCCGAGACGTACGCCGATCCGCCCGGCCTCTCGCTGTTCCCGGCCGAGGAGGCGGTGATCGCGCGGGCGGTGGACAAACGCCGCCGCGAGTTCACCACCGTCCGGCACTGCGCCCGCACCGCGCTGGAACGGCTCGGGGTGGTGCCCGGGCCCATCCTTCCCGGGGAGCGCGGCGCGCCCGGCTGGCCGGAGGGCGTCGTGGGCAGCATGACCCACTGCGCCGGCTTCCGCGGCTGCGCGGTCGCCCACGCAGGCGACCTGCGCACGATCGGCCTCGACGCCGAGCCGGCCGAGCCGCTGCCCGACGGCGTCCTGGACGCGATCGCGCTGCCGGAGGAGCGGGCCGCCATCCGGCGCCTGGGACCGGGAGCACCCTGGGACCGGCTGCTGTTCAGCGCCAAGGAATCGGTCTACAAGGCCTGGTTCCCGCTCACCCGCCGGTTCCTGGAGTTCCACCAGGCCCGGATCGAGCTGGACCCGGACGGCGGGTTCACCGCGACGCTGCTGGTGGCGCCGCCGAGCACCGTCGCCGGCCCGCTGACCGGGTTCACCGGCCGCTGGATCCACCGCGACGGCCTCGTGATCACCGCGATCGCCGTACCCGCCTAGGGGTGACGCTGGGGTGTGGACCAGCGCGGACGGCACCGAGGATCGGCACAGGACGACCTGCACGGCAACGGGTTGGAGAGCTTGATGCACACGCTTACCGGGATGGCGACGCCCCCCCAGCGGCTCGGCGCCGGCGGCGCGCTGTACGTGCGCAACCGGTCCACCGGTGAGCTGTTCGGCTATCCGCACCGCCCCGGAGCCATCGACCCCGGCAGCTACGGCGCCCCGGTCCGGATCGGCACCGGCTTCCTTCCCGGCGTGGCCCCGGTGCTGGCCGCCGGGGACTTCCGCGGCGACGGCGGCCTGGAACTGCTCTGCGGCCTGCCCGACGGCCGCGAGGTCCTGCTGTCCGCGTCGGAGTCGTTCACCGCGGCCGACCTGCCGCCCGCGGCGTCGGAGCCGGCGCAGGCCACGCAGGCCGTCGTGGTGCGCTCAGGAAAGGGCCGCCCCGAGCAGGTGCTGCGCGCCGCGCCCGACGGCATGGTCCGCCTGTCCGCGGCGTCCGCCCCCGGCGAAGGGGAACCGCTGACCACGATCGACCCGGGCGCGGTACTGCTCGGGATGGGAGACGTCACCGGTACCGGCCGGCCGGACCTGCTGCTGCGCCGCCCCGACGGCGGGGTCAGCGCGTGGGAGTACCCCGGCACCTCCAGCGGCGGACTCTGGCACGACCTGGGCGCCGGATTCGACGACGCCGTGGTGGTCGCCGCGACCGACGTCAGCGGTGACGGCCTGGTCGACCTGCTCGCGGTCGGCGGTGACGGCGAGCTGCTGGTCTTCCCGCACAGCGGCGTCTTCTGGCCGCAGGACCCGGCAGTCACGTTCTTCTTCCCGGTTCCGGTCGCCGTCGGCGTCGACGCGTTCGACGTCATCGGCTGACCGCACATCCGATCGCGATCGCGAGGACTTTCATGGATACCTTGGCCGAAGCGGTGCTCTCCGGCGCCACGCCGGAAGAACTCAGCGGGCTCCCGCTCCCGGAGCATTTCCTCGCGGCGCACCTGCGGGCCTCCGACGTCGGAATCTTCGACGGCGAGACCGACAAGGACGTCCGGCGATCCCTGCACGTCGGGTCGGTGCCGATGCCCCGGCTGGCCCCGGACGAGGTGGTCGTCGCGGTGATGGCCAGCTCGATCAACTACAACACGGTGTGGTCGGCGATGTTCGAGCCGATCTCGACGTTCACGACGCTGCGCCGGTTCGCCCGGCAGGGCGGCTACGCGGCCCGCCACGACCTGCCCCACCAGGTCGTCGGCTCGGACGCCGCCGGCGTGGTGGTCCGGGTCGGCGACGGCGTACGGCACTGGAACGTCGGCGATCACGTCATGGTCAGCCCGGCCTACGTCGACGACCAGGATCCGGGCTCGCACGCCGACGGCATGATGGGCACCGAAGGGCGGGCCTGGGGGTATGAGACCAACTTCGGCGGCCTGGCCCACTACACGATCGTGCGGGCCAGCCAGCTGGTGCCCAAGCCGCCGCACCTGACCTGGGAGGAAGCCGCCTCGATCACACTGTGCGCGGGCACCGCCTACCGCATGCTGGTCAGCGACCGCGGCGCGCAGATCAAGCAGGGCGACGTCGTGCTGGTCTGGGGCGCCACCGGCGGCCTGGGCGGGCTGGCCGTCCAGATGGTCAAGAACGGCGGCGGCATCGCGGTCGGGGTGGTCAGCTCCGATCAGAAGGCGCAGATCCTCCGCGAGCAGGGTTGCGACGTGGTCATCGACCGGCGCGAGATCGGCATGGGCGACGGCGCCGAGGGCACGGGCGACGCGATCGAGTACGGCAAGCGGCTCGGCAGCAGGATCCGGGCCGAGCTCGGCGAGGACCCGCGGGTGGCCTTCGACTACGTCGGCCGGGCCACGTTCGGCACGTCGGTGCACGTCGTGCGGCGCGGCGGCGTGGTCGTCACCTGCGGGTCGAGCACCGGTTACCAGCACCAGTACGACAACCGCTACCTGTGGATGAACCTCAAGCGGGTGATCGGCAGCCACATCGCCAACCTGCAGGAGCAGTGGGACACCGCCCGGCTGTTCCGGCAGGGCGGCCTGGTGCCGATCCTCACCGACGTCTACCCGCTGGCGGAGACCGGCGAGGCGCTGAGGCTGGTGCAGACCAACCGGCACGTCGGCAAGGTCGGCGTGCTCTGCCTCGCCCCCGCCGAGGGACTGGGGGTCACCGATCCGGAGGCCCGGGAACGGATCGGCGTCGAACGGCTCACCTCGTGGCGCCGCTACGCGTCGACGGCGCGGGTGTGACGATGAGCGCGATCGGAATTCTGGCCACCGGATCCTACGTCCCCAAGCAGATCGTGACCGGCGCGGACGTCGCCGGTCCGGCCGGCGTCACTCCGGAGTGGATCGAGCGGAAGACGCAGATCGTCGCCCGCCGCTACGCCGCACCGCACCAGGCCACCTCCGACCTGGCGGTCGAGGCCGCTAAGCAGGCGCTCGAGCAGGCGGGGCTGCCGGCCGAGGCGCTGCGGTACCTCATCGTCTCCACCTCCACCCCCGACTCGCCGCAGCCGCCCACCTCCTACCTGGTGCAGGACGCCCTCGGCGCGCACCGCGCCGCGTGCTTCGACCTCAACGTCGTCTGCAGCGGCTTCGTCTACGGCCTGGCACTGGCCCGGGCACTGGTCGCCCAGGAGCCGGACGCGTACGCGCTGGTGATCGCCGCCGACGTGTACTCGCGGATCCTGGACGTCACCGACCGCAAGACCGTGGTGCTGCTCGGCGACGGCGCCGGGGCGGCACTGGTCGGCGCCGTGCCGTCGGGGGGTTTCCTCGACGTCGAGCTGGCCAGCCACGGTTCCGCGCACGGACTGATCCGGGTGGAGGCCGGCGGCAGCCGGATGCCGACCACCCACGAGACCGTCGACAACGGTGAGCACTTCTTCCGGATGGACGGCCGGGGTGTGCGGGACTTCGTCATGGAGAACGTCCCCGGCGCGGTCAAGACGCTGGTCGAGCGGACCGGTCACCGGCTGGCCGACGTCGACCACTTCGTACCGCACCAGGCCAACGGCGTGCTGCTCAGCGAGCTGGTGACCCTCGCCGGTCTGGATCACGCGCACACCCACCGGACGCTGGAGCAGTACGGCAACACCGGCAGCGCGTCGGTCGCGCTCGCGCTCGACGCCGCCCACCGGGGCGGGCATCTCCGCGACGGCGACCTGGTGCTGCTCGCCGGGTTCGGCGGCGGCATGTCGCTCGGCGCGGCCCTGCTGCGGTGGACGGCCACGCGATGAACACCGCGGCGGGGAGCACGGGAGCGGAGAACACCGCGGTGAAGAGCAGCGCGGCCGGGAGCACCGGAGCGGGCATCACCCGGGTGGGCGTCGTCGGCTGCGGCACGATGGGCGCCGGCATCGCCGAACTCTGCGCCAAGGCCGGCCTGGACGTGCGGGTCGCGGTCTCCTCGGCGGGCTCGGCGGAAGCCGGCCGCCGGCGGATCGCCCAGTCGCTGGGCCGGGCCGTCACCCGGGGCAAGCTCACCGCCGAAGCCCGCGAACGGGCCCTCGCCGCGATCTCGTTCACCGACGCGCTTCCCGACCTCGCCGACCGGCAACTGGTGATCGAGTCGGTCACCGAGGACGAGAAGCTCAAGCGAAGCGTGTTCACCGCGCTCGACGCCGCGCTCACCGACTCCGGCGCGATCCTGGCGTCGAACACCTCCTCGCTGCGGATCGCCACCCTGGCCGAGTGCACCGAGCGCCCCGAGCGCGTGGTGGGGATGCACTTCTTCAACCCGGCGCAGGTGCTCCCGCTGGTCGAGGTGGTGCCCGCGGAGCGGACCGCCGAACGCGTCGTGGCCGTCGCCGAGGCCTTCGCCGCGGACGTGCTCGGCAAGCAGGTGATCCGCTCCGCCGACCGCTGTGGCTTTGTCGTCAACGCGCTGCTCATCCCGTTCCTGCTCGCGGCGGTGCGGATGGTCGAGGTGGGACACGCCACCCGGGCCGACATCGACCGCGGCATGAAGCTGGGCTGCTCGCACCCGCTCGGCCCGCTGGAGCTGGCCGACCTGATCGGCCTGGACACCGTCGCGTCGGTCGCCGAGGCGATGCACGCGGAGTTCGGCGAACCGCTGTACGCGCCGCCGCCGCTGCTGCGGGAACTGGTCACCGCCGGCCGGCTGGGCCGCAAGACCGGCTCCGGCTTCTTCGACTACCCGCGGTAGACGCCGGCCGTACCGAAGCGCGGACCACGGGGTGCGGATCTACGTGGAGATCGACTCGTGCGCCGCCGGACGCGACCGGGTCGTACATAAGCATGCGCTTACGCCGGTGAAAGAAATCGGTTTCCCGTCCACACCGATTTCAGTACACTCGCCACGAACCATGAACCACGCGACGCCACGACTCGCGGCGCGCGCCTTGACGAGTGAGGGGAGCCGGCCGTGCGCTATCGCACCGCTGTTGTCATTCCCCGGTCACGGTACGAGGTGATCCTGGTGTCTTCGTTGATGCCCGATGCCGGCTGCGCGGCCGGCACCGGACGCCCGTGACGAACGCCTGACCCCTGATCCGCCGGTGCTGAGCCAACCGGTCAAGCATGTCCCGACGCGGTCGCACCGCCTCAGGGGTTTCCGCATGGCCTGACCTCAGGCCATGTCGTCCGGGAAACGCGCCGTCCTCTTTGGATCGTCCTGAAGGGCATGGACCGTGCGTACCAACCTGCACCGTCATCTCACCGACCCACTGACCGGCGTCCGCAATCTGGGCATCCTCGCCCACGTTGACGCGGGCAAGACCACCATCACCGAAAGGATCCTGTACGTCACCGGCGCCACCTACAAGCGTGGCGAGGTGCACAACGGCACGACCGTCACCGACTTCGACTCCCAGGAGCGCGATCGTGGGATCACCATCTTCGCCGCGGCGGTGAGCTGCGCCTGGGACGACCACCGGATCAACCTGATCGACACGCCCGGCCACGTCGACTTCTCCGACGAGGTGGAGCGCTCGCTGCGGGTGCTCGACGGCGCGATCGCCGTGTTCGACGGTGTCGCGGGTGTCGAACCGCAGAGCGAGTCGGTGTGGCGGCAGGCCGACCGGTACGGCGTGCCGCGGATCGCCTTCGTCAACAAGCTGGATCGCGCCGGCGCCGACCTCGACACGGCGGTCGCGTCGATCCGGGGGCGGCTGCGGGTGACCCCGCTGGTCGTCCAGCTGCCGATCGGGCAGGAGGACGGGTTCACCGGAGTGGTGGATCTGCTGCGTATGCGATCGCTGGTCTGGGCCGACGACCGCGGCACGTTCAGGGAGGGCCCGGTGCCGGACGCCCTGCGGGAGGAGGCGCACCGGCGTCGCCGGCTCCTTGAGGAGGCGGTGGCCGAACTGCACCCGATCGCGTTGGAGGAGTTCTGCACGGAGTCGGCGATCTCCGCACAGACCCTCGCCGTCGCACTGCGCGACCTGACCCGCACGGGTGAGGGCGTGGTGGTGCTGTGCGGATCGGCCTACCGCAACCGCGGGATCGAGCCGCTGCTGGACGCCGTCGTGGCCTACCTGCCCTCGCCGCTGGACGTGCCGCCGGTACGCGGCACCCAGGGCGGCACGGTGCAGGAGCGGGCCGCCGACCCGGCGGCGCCGTTCGCCGCGCTGGTCTTCAAGGTGAACTCGACCGCCACCGGGCGGCTGACCTACCTGCGCGTGTACTCGGGGACGATCGAGAGGGGGGACGCGGTGCTGGACGCCGGCGCACGGCGCACCGAGCGCATCGGCCGGATCCTGCGGGTCCAGGCCGACCGGCACACGGAGGTGGACCGGGCGGTGGCCGGGGACATCGTCGCGGTGGTCGGGCTGAAGACGGCCCGCACCGGGGCCACCCTGTGCGCCCCCGCGGCGCCGCTGGTCCTCGAACCGCCGGCCGTGGCCGACCCGGTGGTCTCCATGGCGGTCGAGGTCCGCAGGAGCACCGACACCGACCGGTTCGCGTCGGCGCTGGCCCGGCTGGTCGAGGAGGATCCCTCGCTGGTGGTCCGGACCGACCCCGAGACCGGTCAGACGGTGCTGTCGGGGATGGGCGAGCTGCATCTGGAGGTCGCGGTGGAGAAGATCCGTCGCGCCCACGGGCTCGAGGTCGGGGTCGGCCGGCCGCAGGTGGCCTACCGGGAGACGGTCGTCCGCGGGGTGTCCGGGTTGCTGTACCGGCACGTCAAGCAGGACGGAGGCGCCGGTCAGTTCGCCCACGTCGTCCTCGATGTGGAACCGCTGGACGACGCCGGTGACGACGGCGGCACGGCCGGCTTCGTGTTCCGCTCGACCGTCGTCGGCGGGCGGGTGCCGCGGGAGTACGTCCGGGCGGTGGAGGCGGGTTGCCGGGACGCCCTGGCCGAGGGTCCCCTCGGGGGCCATCCGGTGACCGGCCTGCGGGTCACGCTGACCGACGGAGCCACCCATCCCAAGGACTCCTCGGAGATGGCGTTCCAGGCGGCCGGCCGGTTCGCGCTGCGGGAGGCACTGCGCGCCAGCGCGATGGTGCTGCTGGAACCGCTGGTCGAGGTCACGGTCACCGTGCCCGACGACGCCGTCGGCGGGGTGCTGGGGGACCTGGCGGCACGGCGCGGCCGGGTCTTGGGCTCGACCGCGCGGGCGGGCACGGTGGTGATCACCGCGACCGTGCCGCTGGCCGAGTTGTTCGGCTACGCGACCCGGCTGCGCAGCCGTACCCAGGGCAGGGGAACCTTCACCACCCGGGCCACCGGGTACGCCCCGGTGGCAGGCGCGGTGTCCAACGGGACGCCGTCCCGGTAGAACCCCGACGGCCCCGCCCGTACGGCGGACGCCAGCGATCCTCGCGACACTCCGGGGTCGCGAGGGTCGCGGTGGTGGGTCGCCGTCCCGACCCGGACCACAGACCGAGAAGCGGAGGCGTTCGTTCGTCTGATCGAGATGGGGACATCGGCTGACCTTGCGCTTGTCGACGCCGGGGGCGCGGGACGATCGGACAACCGATCACATCGCGCGGGAGGCCTCGAACGCCTGCTGGTCCGGGTGCATCGCGCGGTGTGACACCGGGCTCCTTCTTGTGGTTCATGGACTTCAAGCACCCACGAACGTAGCGGGAAGGAGCCCCTCAAGATCACCCAGGTTGCGGAACTCGCAGGTGACCGGCTGTCTCAGCGCCCCTTCAGAACAGCCGCACCCGAATCGTAGTTCCCACATTCTGCCGTGATCTCGGCCGTCGCCTGCGCCGCGGTGAAGAAGTCGTCGGCCAGCGGCGAGGTGCGCGATGCCGCCATCGCGAGGCACACCTGGTCGGGCGCGAGTTCCGGGATGGGTACGTAGCTGATGTCCGGACGTGAGTAGAACACTGTCTCCGAACGCCCCACGAACGAGATGCCCCGGCCAGCCGCGACGTGCTCGAGCTTCTCCTCCACGCCGCGCACCCGGAGCCCGGAGTCGAGGTGCGGGCGCCTGGTGGGATGCGTGCTCGGGTCGGCATGCCAGACCAGTGGCTCACCGGCCAGGTCGGCCTCGGTGACCTCCTCCTTGCCGGCCAACCGGTGGCCTGCGGGCAGCACCACCATCAGCGGCTCGGTGTACAGCGGGGTCACGCGCAGGCCGGTCTCGTCGATGGGCAGCCGCACATAGCCGACGTCGATGCGGCCGTCGAGCAGCATCGGGGCCTGGTCGTCCCATTCGATCCGCTGCACGTCCACGACCACGTCCGGATGTCGGGCCTCGAACGCCCGAGCCGCCGGGATGACCGGGATGCCGGTCCGGAAGCCGACCGCCAGCCGCCGGCTGCCGCGGGCGGCCACGGTCACCCGGCGGCGGACCGCGTGCGCGGAGGCCAGCAGCGGGCCGGCGTCGGTCAGCAGCTGCCTGCCGGCGTCGGTCAGCGCCACGCCGTGGCTGTCTCTTGTCAGCAGCGGGGCGCCGAGATCCTGTTCCAGCGCGCGGATCTGCCGACTGAGCACCGGCTGCGCGATGTGCAGCTCATCGGCGGCGCGGCCGAAGTGCAGCCTGTCGGCGACGGCGACGAAGTAGCGCAACTTGCGCAGGTCCAGATCCATGGAACCCCCCGGTTCGGCAATGCCTTCAGGGTATCGCAACGGCTGAAAGAGGTCTTGGACACCCACTCAGGCCAATGGCACCCTTAAAAGGTGCCTAATAGGGCCGGAGCGAATTCGATATAAGAGTTCGGCATCGGGACTTGATGGCAGGTCCAGAACCGGAATGAGCACATCATGAATTGAGCGCGGTCCATCGCGTCATTTGTTCTTGAACCGAACCGTTTCGGATATCCATCAATTCAACTCAATTTAACGGAGTGATCGTGGGAAAGCTCGATGGCAAGGTAGCGGTGATCACCGGTGGATCCACCGGCATGGCACTGGCCGGCGCCAAACTGTTCGTCGAGGAAGGAGCGCACGTCTTCATCCAGGCCCGGCGGCAGGAAGCACTGGACGACGCCGTCAAGCTGATCGGCCGCAACATCACCGCCGTCCAGGGTGACGCGGCCGAACTGGACGACCTGGACCGCTTGTACGACACCGTCAAGCGGGAAAAGGGCTCGATCGACGTGCTGTGGGCCAGCGCCGGGATGGGTGAACCCGCCGTCCTCGGCGAGATCACCGAGGAACAGTTCCACCGCGCCTTCTGGCTCAACGCGCGCGGCACCCTGTTCACCGTGCAGAAGGCACTGCCGCTGATCAACGACAACGGCTCGATCTTCATGACCGGATCCAACGCCTCCCTCGGCGCCTTCCCCGGCTGGAGCCTCTACGCGGGAAGCAAAGCCGTCCAGCAGGCCTGGGCCCGCGTCTGGCTCAACGAACTGCGCGACCGCAAGATCCGGGTCAACGTCCTGACCCCCGGCCAGGTCGCCACCGCCAAACAGGAAGAACTGTTCGACGAGGCAACCAAGGCCGCATTCGAGTCCCTCATTCCCCGCGGAAAGATGGGCCGCCCCGAAGAAATCGCCACCGTCGCCCTGTTCCTCGCCTCCGACGACTCCAGCTACGTCAACGGCCTGGAACTGGTCACCGACGGCGGCACCACCGCCATTTGAACCACACACCAGGAATGCCGCGGGCACACCCCACAACAACCCCGTCGCCACAACGAACTGATCTCGAACGCGGACATCCGCAACACGCCGAAGTGTTGCGCGGGCGCCGAATTCGCGTGCGGCAGTCGGCCCAGAAACGTCGCGGCCGACGCCCCGCGCCTGACCCGGCACGAACGAGACAGAGCGACACCTCGAGAACAGGAAGAGAGCACACCTCATGAGCGGCATCACCCTCATCGGTACGGGGAACATGGCCCGTACCATCGGCACGCTCGCGGTGGCGGGCGGCAACACCGTCGAGGTCATGGGACGCGATCAGTCCAAGGCCGATGACCTGGCCAAGGCTCTGGGCGGCGGCGCGACGACGGGCAAGTGGGGAGCCGTCCCGGCCGGGGACGTCGTCATCACGGCCCTGTTGTACGACGGTGTCGTTCCGGCCGTCGCCCACTACGGGGACGCCCTCGCGGGCAAGGTCATCGTCGACATCAGCAACCCCTTCAACGCCACGTTCGACGGACTGGCCCACAGCGAGGAGACCTCGATCGCGCAGGAAGTCGCCAAGGTGGCCCCGGCCGGCGCCAGCGTGGTGAAGGCGTTCAACACCATCTTCCGTAACGTCCTGGAGAAGGGCCGGCCCAACGTCTTCATCGCCGGCGACGATGCGCAGGCCAAGGCGGGCGTGGCGGCATTCATCGAGAGCCTGGGGCTGCGCCCGCTGGACGTCGGCGGCCTGAAAATGGCGCACTGGCTGGAAGGGGTGGGCTTGGTCACGGTGAGCCTCGCCGGCAACGGGGTCGGCCACTGGGACTTCGCCCTCGGCGTCAACGAATTTACCGGCTGAGCCCCGCTACGACGAGACCGGGGAACGGGTGACCACGCCGTACAAGGGCAAGAACAAACCCGGCCCGCAGAAGGACGCCAACCGGGCTCGTGCCCGCAGCTGAGCGCACCCGCACCACCACTTCTCGCGCCACATCATTCACAAGGAGCAGTAGCGTGCGCGTTTTCGTCACTGGCGGGACCGGCCATTCCGGTTCGTACATCATCCCCGAGCTCATCGCCGCCGGGCACGAGGTCACCGGCCTGGCCCGGTCGGACACGGCTGCGGCGGCGCTGTCCGCACTCGGCGCGAAGGTGCGTCGCGGCGACCTCGAGGATCTCGACGGGCTCAAGGAGGCGGCCGCGGACTCCGACGGCGTCATCCACGTCGCACACAGGCAAGACCTGCTTCCGTCCGGCGGGATCGACGCCGTGGCCGCCGCGGAGCTCCCGATCATGCTCGCGTACGGCGAGGCACTCGCGGAAACCGGAAAGCCGCTGGTCGCGGCGGGGAGCATCGGCTCGCCCGGGAACCTGGGCCGGCCGGCAACCGAGGAGGACCCGGCCCTTCCCGGCGGCGATGAGTACAAGGGCACCCTGCGGGTTCGTAACGTCGTGGAAACCGCCGTAGTCGGTCTCGCCGAGCGGGGAGTGCGGTCTTCGGTCGTGCGGATTGCCAACATCGCGCACAGCACGACCGATCGTGCCGGCTTCCTCGTGCAGCTGATCGCGCTCGCGAAGGAGAAGGGCTTCGTCGGCTACCCCGGAGACGGCGCGAACCTGTGGAACGCCGTGCACGTCCGCGACGTCGCCTCCTTGTTCCGCTTGGCGCTGGAGAAGGGGCCGGCCGGCAAATATTGGCACGCGGTTGGGGACGGGGCCATCCCGCTCCGCGAGATCGCCGAGGCCATTGGCGGCCGTCTGGGCCTGCCCGCCGTGAGCGTTCCCGCGGACGTACTGATGGTGCCGGGATACTTTGGGTTCCTCGCGAACATAGTCACGCAGAACTACCCGGCGTCCAACCTCATCACCCGCCGGACCCTCGGCTGGGAACCCGCTCAGCCCGGCCTGCTCGCCGATTTGGACAACGGCCATTACTTCTCCGCCGGCTGACGGCAGGGACCCGAATCGCAACGAGTCCGGCAAATGGCAGGGATGCGGCTCTTCTGGAGGGACGCGGAGAATGTGACGACTGTGGGATTCATCGGAAGCGGATACATCGGCAGTACCGTCGCGCGGCTCGCCATCGAGGCCGCTCACCTCGAGCGAGCTGCTGCTGCGGTACATCCCGGACGCCATGGTCGTGAAAGCGTTCAACGACATCTTCTTCAATCACCTGCTGTCACTCGCCCGCTCGGCGGGGGCGGCCGACCGCTCGTACCTGCCGATCGCCGGGGACTCCGCGCCGGCGAAGGCGGCGGTGACCGAACTCATCGAATCCATCGGGTACGGCGTGGTGGACGCGGGACCGCTGGCCGATAGCTGGCGGCAGGCGACGGGCACGCCGGTGTGGGGGACCCCGTACGGGCCGTTCTCGAACGAGAAGGGCCGGCCGGTCGGCGAGGACGCCATCCGCGCGGCACTGGCCACCGCGACGCGGTAACCGCAGGTTGGCGCGGGCCGCGGTATGGTCCGGCCGTGTTATGGCCCCGTCCGGTAGGCGGCGGGGCCATCGTCGTGCCTGTTTCGCCTCCTGGAGGGTAGAGGCGCTCCCATGAAAAAATTCTTCAAGGTCGTGGTGGTGCGCTGGCTGGCACGTACGCCGATCGGTCTGGCGATCCTGGGACTGGGCTGGTTACTGGGACGACGCAAGGAGCGCGCCCAGAGCGAGGGTGAGCGGGGTGGACGGCGGAGGGATCGCCTCCAGAGCCAGGGCAAGCGGGGCGGACGGCGGAGGTAGGGCTCACGCGGGTGGGTCCGGGCGCGTGACGGGAGAGGCCGGGTTGTTAGGTTGATGCTTGCCCGAAATATCGCCAAAGGGACGCATCGATGCCGGCAAGATCCTCACTTCCCCCTTCCCTCACACGTCTGCTGGAGCGACCCGCTCCGCCCGGCACCATCTCCGACCTCAAGCACGTCGTTTTTGTCATGCAGGAGAACCGGTCGTTCGACCACTACTTCGGCCGCATGCGCGGCGTGCGCGGCTACGGGGACCGCAACGCGGTGTCCACCCGGGCCTGGAGGCCGGCCTTCGAGCAGGACGGGGTGCTGCCCTTCCCCGTACGGGAGGCCGCCGAGCGCGCGGGGGCCGACCCGATGCTGCTCGACACCCACGACCACACCTGGCTCGGCACGCAGAACGCCTGGGCGATGGGCTGGAACGACGCCTGGGTCCCCAACAAGGGCCCTTCCACCATGGCGTACTACGACCGCCGGGACCTCCCGCTCCACTACGAGCTGGCGGACACGTTCACGATCTGTGACGCCTACCACTGCTCGCTGCTGACCTCCACGACGCCGAACCGCAACTACCACGTCTCCGGATACACGGGCTACGAGCCGGGCACCGAGCAGCGGGCCGTCGACAACGGCGCCTGCGAGGAGGACGGGCACCCTGGCTACTCCTGGATCACGGTGCCCGAACTGCTCACCCAGGCCGGGCAGAGCTGGCAGGTCTACCAGGAGTGGGACAACTACCAGTGCAACAACCTTGAGTTCTTCGCCGCCTTCAAGGCGGTCATGGCGAAGCTGGGGCAGACCAGCATGCACTCCTTCTACGAGAAGGTCCGCGCGTCCGAGGACCCCGCGCCGATGCTCGCCGAGCTGGAGGAGAAGGCGGCGCGTCTCGATCCGGCCGACCGCGAGCTCTACGACCGGGCGCTCCGCCGTACCGGGACGGGCGGGCTGGGGGAGTGGTTCGCCGCCGACGTGGCGGCGGGGCGCCTTCCGGCGGTCTCCTACGTCGTGACCTCGCTCGCCGACTCCGAACACCCGGAGGGGTCCTCGGCCGTCGAGAGCGGAAAGGTCATCTACCAGGTTCTCGACGCCCTGGCGTCGCATCCCGAGGTGTGGGCGAACACGGCGGTCTTCATCACCTACGACGAGAACGACGGTTTTTTCGACCACGTCCCCCCGCCCGTCCCACCGGACGGCACCCCGGGGGAGTTCGTCGCCGGACGGCCCCTCGGGCTGGGCATGCGCGTCCCGATGACCGTCGTGTCACCGTGGAGCGTGGGCGGCTACGTCTGCTCCCAGACGTTCGACCACAGCTCGACCGTCCGCTTCCTGGAGACCTGGCTCGGAATCAAGGCCCCTGACATCAGCGCCTGGCGGCGGACCGTCGCCGGCGATCTCACCTCCGCCTTCGACTTCGCCGCCCCGCAGGCGCGCCCCGCGGTGGAGACGCCTGCTTTTGATGCCTCGAAGAGCGCCTCCGTCGGCCGCTGGTATCCCGACGTCCCCGCCGAGCAGCGGATGCCCGACCAGGAACCGGGCACCAAACCCGCCCGCGCGCTGCCGTACCGGCCCGACGCCTCGGCGCGGATCCGCGGGCGCGCCGTCGAGATCACGATGAGCAACGCCGGTACGGAGAGCGCCCACCTGGCGCTGTACGGCTACATGGGAGAGCTCGCCCGGCCGCTCCACTTCGACGTGCTCGGCCACGCCCGTGAGGTGATCTACTTCCCGTGCCCCACGTACGCCCTCGTTCTCACCGGGCCGAACGGCTTCCGCCGGGAGTTCCGGGGCGGGACGGATGACCCGATAGAGCTGACCAGCGTCATCGACGCGGATACGCGGACGATCGAGATCACCGTCGTCAACGGCGATGAGTCGCCGGTCGACGTCACGATCTCGCCCCTGGCGTACGGCGGAGCGCCGCAGACCCTCCGGCTCGCGGGCCGGGGCAGTGCCCGAGTGCCGTGGCAGACCGCGCTCGGATGGTACGACCTGCTGGTCACCGTGGCCGGCGACGCCGCCTTCGCCCGCCGCCTGATGGGACACATCGAGAACGGCAAATCCAGTATCACGGGCTGAGGAGCAGTGCCGATTCAGGTATTGCACCTTACGGCGCAGAACGCCCGCGTCGATAAGCGCGAGGAAGAGGGGAGGGTTTTTCTGTTGGAGATCTTCTGCCGTCGCAGGCGAGCCTGGACTCGCTCCTCTACCTCATCAGAGGTGATCTGAGGAGCCTGGCCGAAAAGATAACGAGCATAGGACTCCGTCTGGAGAAGGCCTGGAATGAGGAGGGGGTCCCAGGAGCGGAGGACGAGGGCGGTGGGCTCGATCTCCTCCGCCCAGTCGTGGAACCAGGCCGGGCTGCGGGACTGAGCGACGAGGCTCTGGTAGAGCCGGGTTAAGGAGACGTTGCCAGCCGCCTCGAAAAGGCGGTCCAGTCGTCCGGCGTCGGACCTTGACGGGGTCCGGGTGGCCTTCTCCAGGCGGCTGATCTGCGTCTGGGTGCAGCCGAGGCGGGAGGCCACGGCGGCCTGCGAGAGCTCTGCGGCCTCCCGTAGCCGACGCATCTCGGCGCCGAACCGTACGCGAGGAGACCCGGAGTCGGGAGGCGGCACACCATCCATCATATTTCCTCTCGAATTAGAAAAAGCGGACTTATTATTCGATCGGCGAGGCTGAATTCAGTCCAATTAGACCAACGGCTGTCATCATCCGATCTGGCTTGGATTGCCAATCCCGTAGCCGCTCCACTACTGATAGGTCGGTCTAGGCGTAGAAACTCTCCTCATGACAGTGCGATAAAAAGTAGTTCACCACCTTCTCGGCCAGAAACGGATCAGGGCGCACATGAATGCGATAGCGCCCTCTAACGCCTCGGTCAAAAAATTAGAAAGCACCCGAAGTGTGAAACCATAGTGGACAAGTTTCCGGCTGGAAGATCGCGGCTCCGATCCGCGAGGACATGCCTCCGCCGAGGTCGACGGCGACGGGTGGAGCCTGCCGACCAACGCTAAGGAGGCCCTTATTGACGAATGGATATGGGAAGGGTGTGGCGAAGACGAGCCAAGTGGGTAAGGATTGGGTACGTCCCGGCCCCAGTCATCCCCGGAGGTACTGAATGCGTTTCGCCTGGCTAATGGCCGTCAGTTTGACGTTGGTGATGGCAGCATCGGGATGTACTTCAGAGCCTTCACTGAAGGAAGCGGCAGCGGAGCTACAGAAGGACGCACAACGTCTGGAGAAAGACGATGTCTTCAAAAACCCGTTAATGAAACTTCGCATCTTGCAGCGTCCGGACAAGGACATCCCTTGCGACAAGGACAAGTTCAAGCGAGTGCTGCGAGTCACCGCTGACGACGAACGTAAGACCACTGATGTCGACAGTCATCTAGATCAGGCAGAAGGGGTGATGGCGGGGACTCTTGTTCATGAGCTTGGCTACAAACTGGAATATCCCTTTAGCGAAGGGGATGCTGAGGAGGGAAGATTTATCCATGGTCTCAAAGAGGTGGGGGTATTAGTTGCGGTGTATGTTGCACCGGAGGCTCCCACCTGGAGGTTACATGCGGAGACCTCCTGTCTTCCCAAATAATTCACGCCCATCTCAACCCCATATGCGCAGTTGCTCCTGGGCCGTTTCGTTGACTTGAATTCTGGAAGAGTTCTCAACTTTGATATCAAGTTTTTCGTTGCTGTCCATCCAGCGTTCATAGGCAATCAATTTATTTCCTAGCGACTGTTCCCATTTCGTATCACTGCCGCTGGTCTCGCGTTTGGCCTCGGCGACAAATTCGTCGTAAGTCTTAAGGCTTCCAGTGGTTTTGCTGATGAGTTCAGCAGGCAGATCGTTTGCGGGGTAATCGGCGCTATGGAGAAGGTGTGCCATATCGTATTTTAAGCGCAGGGCGAAGTCTGACCGGTTTCCGGTGGCCTCTTCGACCCGCGTCTCGAAGCTGTCGGCCCACATGTCGAGCAGGGTGCTGACACCGTATGCCTTGGTCAGCTCCCATGTTTCCTGGATGGCGTTATGCGTGAGGACACCCGTCAAGGGAACGCGGTCGATCCCGAGAGAGAGGGTGTTTTTGGTGATGTCGCGGATCAGGTCGTCAGTGGCATCCATCTCGCCACGCACGTCCAGTGTGGCCTTGAACTCCAGACCGGCGAGGTCGCCGAACATCCTCGAAGCGCCCTCGAAGTGCTGGGTCCCGGCTTGCGCGTCCAGGTGAGCCGCCGCCGTCAGTGTGTCGTGGCGGAATTGCGCTGCAGTCTTGTCGAAGTCGTTGGTGAGTTGCTTGTCCCCGACAAAGGTCTTGAAGAAGCGATGAGTATCCCCCGGGCTGAGATAGAACGCCGGGGTCACGTTGGGAAGGGGGGCCCAGTTCTCCGGGAGTGCCATACCGGAACCTCGATAGGCAGCCTTGTCGAAGCGGGCGCCCGAGGCCAGTTCGTGGATGTACGACGTGGCGATGACGACCATGGAGTCTCCGGCGGGTCTCGGCAGGTCGTCGCCGAAGGAGCCCGCAGCCCGTATCGCGTCCAAGGCGAAGGCGGAGGCGGCCGGGCTGTGCTGTCCTGCCTTCTCGGTTGTGGTCTCGGCGCCCGCCTCCATCACCCGGCCGAAGGCGTCGGCCACCTCGTCCCCGGTGCCCGTCCCCTTGGCATAGTCGAGGAACCGCTTCATCTTCTCGACCTGGCTCAGCTTGACGTCTGTACCGCCCATTGTGGCGAACGCGTCCCGCGCCGCGGTACCGTTCCCGGCGAGCACCTCCAGTCCCAGCGCGACCACGTCGGAGGGCAGGCCGTACGCCCTCACCTCGGTGGGGCCGGCCGCGCGCCAGTCCTGTTGGGGCTTCTTCATGAACTCGTCCAGGACCAGGGTGCGGGCCGCCGCGCTGCGCACGTTGGAAGGGGCGTTCGCGCCCTGGAGCAATGCGAGCCGGTTCCACGCGGCGACCTTGCTGCCGGCCGGTCTCACCAGATCGCTTCTGACCTTGGCGAAGGCCGGGACGAGGGCGGGGGCGCGCAGGGCCGCGCCGAGGGCCGTGCTGAAGGCGGCCAGGTCCTGCTTGGCGGTCGTGCTGCCGGTGCTCGCGATGAGACCAGGCAGGCTGTCGCGGACCGTTGGAGACAGCAGGGCGAAGAAGGCGGCGGCGGCCTGGGGGTTCTTCGCGAGCTTGGCGACCTCGTCGGCGTGTTCGTGGATGAGCGCGGCCTGGAGTTCGCCGCCGCGGTTGACGAGGATGTCGTTGCCGTACATGTTCGCCAGGCCTCGGGCGGTCTCGAAGCCTTCCAACTCGTCGGGGAGGCGGACGATCCCCTGCCCGCCCGCCGCCATCGAGGCTGCGCCGCCCGCCCCACCCAACTCCGGGGCGCCCTTGCCCAGGGCGTTTATCAGGTCGATCCGGCCGTGGAGCATGAAGACCTGCGTGCCGCCCCAGTCGGCGATGTCAGCGATCTCCCGCAGCGCGGGGGTGCTGATCCCGTGCTGGCGGAGCTTCCCCTCGAATTCCTTGCTGAACGCGGTCAGCCGGTCCGCCGCACCGCGCAGGGAGGCGGCGAGCTGTCCCATCTCCTCGGGATCGATGCCGCAGAATTCGGCGGTGGGTGCCATGGAGTCTTCCCTTCGCGGTCACGACGGTCATGTGCGCCCGGCCATCTCCCGGCGTGTGGCGTTCGCCTGGGACTCGGTCACCAGCGGAGGATGGCGGCGTAGCTCCTCCTCGATCGCGTCCACCACGCGCTGCGCGAGCCGTCCCAGCCGCTGGTGCCGGTCTTCCAGTTCGGTGGTCCACGTGGTGGCCGTCGGCCCCGTCCAGACCTTTCCCGACCGCATCGCCGAGGAGGCACGCTGGTAGGCCTGCCGTACCTCCTGTGCCCTCTCCTGGGCCTCGGTGAGGAGACGCTGCAGCTTCGCGTGCCGGGGATTGGGCACCATCGGCTCGGCCACGCCGCCCCGTCCTCTCCAGGACCCCGCCATGAAAGAGAAAAATTAATACCACAGTAGATATGGATCGTCTACACCGACAAGTCCCGGACACCGCTGATATCGCATCTCCGTCCCGGAACTACGGGCGAGAGAATGGACGGATCCGATATTTCGGCCATTCCATCCATGCCGGAACGACTGCTCCACTCGACAGTGTCGAGGTAACGGATATCCCTGTTCGAAGAACGCATCGACACGATGGAAATCGCCGCCAAGACCGCCGCATGGGTGTGTTTCATCGCCATTTTCGCGCTGGCCCTCACCGGCCAGGTGGATACGCCCCTAGTACTCCAGCAGTAGATCGTGATCTTCATGCTGGATAGCTGCGCAGCAGCACCGGTCGGGGAGCTGCCCCTGTGAACCGGTAGCGTCTGGACATGACAGTCAGCCAGTTCTCGACTTCTACCGAGCGGGAGGCCCTTTGCGGCTTTCTCGACAAGCAGCGCGCCGATCTGCTTCGGAAGGTCGAAGGTGTCTCTGACACGGATGCCCGCATGACTCCGACGGTGAGCTCGTTGTCCTTGATGGGCCTGCTCAAACACTCGGCCCTCTGGGAGCGCAGGTGGTTTCAGATCGTCGTTGCGGGGCGGGCACTTCCCGGCGAGTGGACCGAAGCAGAGGTCCAGGGCTGGAGAGACGAAGACTTCCGTGTTGACGAGGGGGACACGGTGAAGCACTGGACGGCCTTCTTCGAGGAGCAGGTGGCCATCTCGCGGGGGATCGTCGCGGGCATGTCACTGGAGGATCCGTGCAGTCTGCCCGCCCTGGCGGGCAGGAACCTGCGTTGGGTCCTGCTTCACATGATCGAGGAGACGGCCCGGCACGCCGGTCATGCGGACATCATTCGCGAGAGTCTCGACGGCAGCCGCGGTATATAGCGCTCCTCCGCAAGCTCGACCTGGGGCAGGGGCCTGCTGACGACACGAGTACGGCCACCGTTGATCATCAGTGTGTGGCGCTGGGACCAGAAGGACGCCGAAGAACGGGAGCTCCGTCGCGAGCAGCGGCACGAGAACCGTGAACGAGAGCTGCGTCTCCGGATTCAGCGACCACAGCGGCCGGACCGTTAGTCACGCACTGCTGTATATGCCTGTCGACCTGGACCGGCTCCAGCCGGCCCAGGTCGACAGGATCAAGGCGCTCTCTCAGTCGCAGGTGATCTTCGCGTCCGCGAAGTCGGCGTGGTCCCAGTAGGCGTTGTCGACGCCGTTGGTGGCGACCAGGCGGATGTACGTCGCCCCCTTCACCGAGGCGGTGACCTTCTTCGCGGGCTGGTCACCCGTGACCACGCCGGACCGGGCGGCGAGTTCGCCGTCCGTCCAGACCTGGAACTCCACCGACCCGTGCTTGATCGTCGGCTCGTCGACCTCGTCGTCGACCCCGCCGAGGAACTCGACCGTGGAGCACCGGCCGCCCACGTAGAACTCGACATCCGCGGGGGCGTGGCCACCGAGGCCCTTGGCGTACACCGTGCCCTCGACGGTGAGGGGGCGGCCGTCGGCGGCGCCGCCGTCGCCGTTGCTCCGGTCCCGCTCGACGGACCCGAGGTGGTTGGTCATCACGGTCCACGGCAGGTCACTCAGGTAGGTCGTCCCCGAGGCGGGAGCCCTGCCCGCCAGGACGTCGGCGCCGGAGGTGATCTCGGGCCCGCCCTTCCAGGTGACCCTGCCGCCGATCTGGTAGGTGGTCAGCTGCCCGTCGGCGGGCGGAGTGACCTCCCACGTCGTCTCGAAGACGTCACCGGCCGCGAGGTTCTTCGAGGTGGCGGGGGTGACGGCCTTCGCCTTCCATCCGTCGGGCGGGGTCAGCGAGACGGCGGCCTTGTTGATCTTGTCGGTGCCACCGGTGTTGACGACCCGGGTGATGATCCGGTTGGCCCTGCCGGGTTCGAGGATCGTCGGCCGGTTGTTCCCGAGGAACGAGGACGGGTCGACCTCGAACGTCACCGCGGGCGGGGCATCGGCCCGTCCACCAGCGCTGATCCGGTACATCACCACGCCGTGCGGGGGCACGGCCGCGCCGATGTCTCCCTTGGTCAGGGAGACGGCGCCGGTCCACAGGTCCTCGACCCGGTACTCAGGAGAGGCGGGCAGCCTGAGCCGTCCGGCCGTCGCGGTGATGGTCGCGTAGCGGTTGCTCTCGTTGAACAGCACCACCGCGTGGTCGCCGTTCCGGAGCGGTTTGTCGATGACGTGGTACCAGCCGTCGGTGCTGGTGTAGTGGCCCTGCACCCCCAGGGGGTCCTGGTCGACGGCGATCACCTTGGCGTTGCCGATGATGTCGCCGTTCAGCTTGGCCACGTCGGCCTGAGCGATCAGCGGGGACGCCATGACGGCCCAGAGGCTGAACTGGGTCTGGTACTCCCTGGCCGACATGCCGCCCCGGCCGGCCTGGAGCAGGTCCGGGTCGTTCCAGCTGCCCGGCCCGGCGTACTCACCGCGCAGCATGTTGTTCTCCCAGGCGGTCACCATGCTCCCGTAGGAGTCGGCCAGCGGGGAGGTCACGACGTTGGTACGCCAGGTGGTGGCGACCTGCCTGCCCCAGAGCCACGGGACGGTGCTGCCGTCCTCGTTGTTCATCGCGAACGCGACCGGGTCGCCGAGCGCGTCGCGCATCGGCGGGTAGAGCGTCTGGGCGATCTGCTGGACGTTCTGGCCGGGGAAGTCCGCGGTCGGGATCGAGCACCAGTCGTATTTGAGGTAGTCGACGCCCCAGCTCGCGATCTGCGCCCCGTCGGCCGCCTCGTGCCTGTAGGCGCCCGGACCGCCGCCGGAGCAGGCGGTGGTGCCGGCCGAGTGGCTGAGCCCGAGTTTGAGGCCCTTGCCGTGGACGTAGTCGGCGAGTGCCTTGATCCCGCTGGGGAAACGGGCGGGGTCGGCGACGAGGCCGTCCTGCTGGTCCCGCTGCCTGGCGAGCCAGCAACCATCGATGATCACGTGTCTGTAGCCCGCCGCGGCCAGGCCGTTGCCGGCCAGCGTGTCGGCGGCGTTCTTGATCGCCGCCTCGGAGACGTTGCAGGCGAGCACACGGCTGTTCCAGCCCATGGGCGGGGCGCTGATGGGTGGGGGCGCGGTCCGGGCCTGAGCCGTGGAGGCGACCGGGACGGCGAGCGCGCCGAGGAGGACCGCCAGGGCGGCGGCCGTTCTGCGATACATGGGGGAGGGCTCCGTCAGGCGGGGTTCAGGGTGGGATTGCCGGGCTCGATGACGAAGGAGCCGGAGGTATACGCCGGGGCGTACGGCTCGGAGACGTAACCCAGCGAGCGGAAGTCGACCTTCATCTCCCGCTCGGAGAGAACGGTCCGCACGTAGCCGCGGCGGCCGTTGAAGAACTTCACGTGCGGGTTCTCGGCCAGGAGGGCCTGGGTGTTGGCGGCCGCGTCGACGCCGTCGCCCTCGGAGGTGACCGAGGTGGAGACCAGCTCGACGGCGACGGACGGCGACTCGGGGTCGGCGTAGTCGCGCTTCACCTCGCCCGCCCAGTGGGCGTGAACGTCTCCGGTGAGGACCACGCCGTTGCGCCCGTTGTCGGCGATGGCCGCCGTCACCCGGTTGCGGCCGGCGACGTAGCCGTCCCAGCCCTCGTTGGAGTAGCCGTGCGCCGGGCCGTTCGTCCAGTCCATCTGCATGAAGAAGACCTGCTGGCCGAGCAGGTCCCAGACGGCCCGGGAGTCGCGGAGCCGGCCGCTCAGCCAGGCCTCCTGGTCGGCGCCGAGGATGGTGCGGTTCTGGTCGAACCGGTCGGTGCAGTCGTCGCCGACGGTGCCGGACTTGCCGGTGCACGCGTAGAGGTCGCGATACTGCCGGGTGTCGAGCATGTGCATGTTGGCGAGGGAGCCCCAGCGCAGCGTGTGGTACAGCGACATCTCGGGGCCTTTCGGCCTCTGTGACCGGCGCATCGGCATGTTCTCCCAGAACGCCTGGAAGGCGGCGGCCCTGCGCGCCGGGAACGGCGGATCGATCTGCTCGGGGACGTCACCGGCCCAGGCGTTGTCGACGTCGTGGTCGTCGAAGACCACGGTCCACGGTGCGATCGCGTGGGCCATCTGCAGGTCGAGGTCGGCCTTGTGCTGGGCGTGCCGCAGCCGGTAACCGGCCAGGTCGAAGCACTCCCCGCCGGCCTGGTCGCGCACCGGGTACTTGTAGTCGCCGTACTCGTAGATGTAGTCGCCGAGGAAGGCGATCAGATCGGGGTGGTCCTCCGCCATGCGGCGGTAGGGCGTGAACCAGCCCTTCTGGTAGTCGGCGCAGGAGGTGAACGACAGGTGCAGGTCGCGCTTCCTGGTCCCGGGCGCGGGAGCGGTGAGCGTACGGCCCGCGGGCGACAGCTCGTTCTCCACCTTGAACCGGTAGAAGTACTCGGCGCCGGAGTCCAGGCCGTCCAGCTCGACGTGGACGCTGTGCGCCTCCTCGGGCCTCGCGCTCTCGACCCCCCGCCGTACGATCTTCTTGAACCGCTCGTCCTTGGCGACCTGCCAGTGGACCGGCACCTGCCGGTTGGGCATGCCGCCGAGACCGTCGGGGGAGACGGGGTCCATGGCGAGGCGGGTCCACAGGACGACTCCCCGCGAGTCCGGTTCACCGGAGGCCACGCCCAGCTGGAACACGTCGGTCAGCGGGGTGGGGCGGCTGCCCGTGGATCGGATTCCCGCGCGCACGGGCGAGTTGAGCGCGACGGCGAGGCCCAGGCCGGCGCCGCCGGCCATGAGGGAACGTCGGGTGATTCCCCTGGAGGTGGGGGGCATGCGGAGCGTTCTCCTTACAGAGAGATCAACCGGGTTCGCGCCAGGAGGTCCGGTCAGGCATGGCCGGAGAGGGATACGGCGCGGGTTTCCTTGTCCTGTGGATGCGGCCTGCTGCTCGTCGGCGGTCTGTGGGACAGCCGCTCCGCCGGTGGCCGGCGGGGGAGGGTCACTCGAGCGACGCGCTGCCCCCTGGACGGTCTGGCCGGCGGCCCAGGGCGACGGCTTGCCCTTGATCGAGGCTGAAGACGGGGGCGGCGCGCTCGCACGCGGCCTCGCTGACGTCCGTGAAATCCACCCGCGACATCAGCTCGTCCCCCCAGGAACCGCAGAAAAGTCCATCAACAACGGCGTTCGACCCAAAGCGGGGCCAGTGACCGCTCTGTAGCGACGACCTTGTCTATCGGTGCTTCCCTAACATCTGGTGAGCACCGGCGTAATCAGGCCCAACGGGGAGGCCTACATTGGGACATCCGGATCGAGATCTCCCGGACGACGGTGATCTCTCACGGCTACGGCGGCCCCGCGCCGGCCGCGTACTCAAGGAGTTCGATCGGTGCGCCGGGTCTTCCGCTGATCGGCTCTCGGTCTCCTGCTCCTCTACGCGGTCCGCTGATCGCACCGGAGGTCTACTGGACCTGGTCCCTGGTCTGGCGTCGCTCACAGGTCGAGCTTGTTCACCTGGTCCGTCACGGCTGTCAGGAGGGCGGTCAGTGCGGGAGTGGGTGGGGTGTCTCGGGTGACGGCGACCAGGCGGCGTTTGAGGGTGGTTTCGGCGATGTCCCGGATCGCGAGGGCGGGGTCGTTGCCGGGCAGGGTCAGGGTCGGCAGGAGGGCGACGGCGGTCGCGGCGCGGACGAGTTCGAGTTGGACGTCGGCGTCGTTGGAGCGGTGCCGGAGGTCGGGCTCGTAGCCGCCGAGGGCGCGGCAGGTCCCGACGACCATGGCGTGCTGGCCGGTGCCCTCGGCGGAGGCGGCCCAGATGTCGGATCGCAGGTCGGTGACCGCCACGGGGCTCCCCGGCTGGGCGAGTGGATGCGCGGCCGGCAGCACGATCTTCAGGTGCTCTTCGAGCAGAAGCATGAAGCGGAGTCCGGCCGGGCGAGGGCGGGGGTGGCTGTCGTACTCGTCGCCGATGACGAGGTCGACCGCGCCCAGGCGTAGACCCGGCAGGGACTGTTCGAGTTCCAGCTCGAAGATCTCCACGCGAACCTGCGGGTGCTCTGCCTTCATACGGGCCACTGCCGGGATGAGGAGGCGGCGGGCCGCCGACTGCAGGCCGCCGGCGCGGACGGTGCCCCGGACGTCGCCACTGAGGGCGGCAAGGTCGGCTTCTGCCGCCTCGGCGGCTGACAGCAACACCCGCGCGTGCTGAGCGAGCAGGCGTCCGGCGTCGGTAAGCCGCACACCGCGCCCGGCCTTGTCGAGCAGCCGGGCGCCGACCTCCTTCTCCAGCAGGGCGAGCTGCTGGGAGACCGTGGAAGGGCTGTAGCCCAGAGCTGCGGCGACTGCGGCCAGGGTGCCTCTTTCCTCGAACTCCCGCAGAAAGCGCAGCCGTCGAAGGTCCAGCTCGATCATGCGGGAATCCTAACGAGTCACCTCCGGAAATCATCGCTGGACCCGATGGGTCAAGTGTCCAATCCTTGGGTGCATGGGTGCAGCACTGTGTCTTCTGTCCGCGGCCGGCTTCGGCGCCATGGCGATCTTTGGCAAGCTCGCCTACGACGCCGGCGTCTCCCCCGGGGCGCTGCTGCTGGTGCGTTTCACCCTGGCCGCCGTCCTGCTCGGGATCATCTTGCTGGTGCGGCCGGGGCTGCGCCGCGCCGCCTCCGGTTCTCCCCGGGGTGAGGCGGCCGGTCGGCCGGCGATGACGCGCGGCCGGGTGCTGGCCATCGCCATCGGCCTGGGTGCCATCGGGTACGCCACGCAGGCGAGTCTGTTCTTCTCCGCGCTGCAGCTGATGGACGCATCCCTGCTGGCTCTGATCCTCTACACCTACCCGGTCATGGTCACCGTGGTGGCGGTGCTGCTCGGCCGTGACCGGCTCACCCCCGCGCGCGGAGCCGCGCTGGTGGCCGCCTCGGGCGGAACGCTGCTGGTCCTGATCGGCGCCGGCGGCGTGAGCTTCCACCCGCTCGGGGCGCTGCTGGCCTTCACCTCCGCGATCACCTACACCGTCTACATCCTCGTCGCCGACACCGTCGTGCACCGGCTGGCACCGGTGGTGCTGTCCGCGCTGGTGATGACCGGCGCGGCCGGCACCCTCGGCGCCCGCGCCCTGCTCACCGGCGGCGTCGATCTCGGCTTCGGGGTGTCGGGATGGCTCTGGCTGGCCTGCATCGCCGTGGTCTCCACCGTCGTGGCGATGCTGACCTTCTTCGCCGGGCTCAGGCGCACCGGCCCGTCGAACGCCGCCATCCTGTCCACCTTCGAGCCCGTCGTCACCGCCGCACTGGCCGCGCTCATCCTCGGCGAGTCCCTGACCCCGGTGCAGCTCGCCGGCGGCGCGCTGGTGCTGTCGTCCGTGGCCGTCCTCCAGCTCCGGCGCACCGGCGCCCGCCGCCAGGACCAGAGTTCGCGCCCGGCGTCCAGCCAACCCGGCCCCGGGACCCACCAGACCTCGGATCCGGCACGAGACGGCCACGCCGAGACGGCCGACCTGGCATCGTCCGGAAGTGTCATGAGTTCGGGCATCCGGCACGGACGAGCGGCGGAGTGATTCAGGCGGGCAGGGAGGCGAGCCAGCCGGTCAGGATCTGGTTGACCTCGTGGGCGCGTTCTTGCTGGATCCAGTGGCCGCAACCGTCGAGGAGATGAGAGGAGGCGAGTCCGGGCAGAGTGACGGGGTAGGCGTCGATCGCGTCGTTCATCCAGGTGGTGGAGGCGTCCAGGGCGCCTCCGATGAACACCGACGGTTGAATGATGGGGGCCGCGTCCCACGGAGCGAGGTCTTCCCAGTCCCGGTCCATGTTCCGATAACGGTTGAGTGCCGCGCTCATGCCGGTGCGTTCGAACTCTCCGGCGTAGACGTCCAGGTCGTCCTGGTCGAGCCAGAACGGCAGCGGGCCGGTGGGGAACCTCTCGCGGAGCGTGCCGCCGCGGGTGGTGAAATGAGGGTCGGGCATGCCGGGGGCGGGCATCGTGTCGCCGGAGAGCGCGGCGTAGAACCCGGCCAGCCAGCCGCGGACGTCCGGTTCGATCTCGGCCTCGGCCCGGCCGGGCTGCTGGAAGTAGCTGACGTAGAACTCCTCCTCGCCGCCCATCCGGGCGAAGACCTCGCTGGGCCGGGGCCCGCCCCGCGGCGCGTAGGGGACGCTCAGCAGCCCGACCGCGGTGAACACCTCCGGCCGGACCAGGGCGCTGCCGGCGGCGATGTTCGAACCCCAGTCGTGACCGATGATGATCGCGGTCTCCTCGCCGAGGGCGTGCACCACCGCGACGTTGTCCTCGACCAGTTCCAGCATCCGGTAGGCCGCCACCCCATCCGGCCTGGACGAACGGCCGTATCCGCGCACGTCCACCGCCACCGCCCGGTATCCGGCCGCGGCCAGTGCCGCCAGCTGGTGGCGCCAGGAGTACCAGGACTCCGGAAACCCGTGCACCAACAGCACCAGCGGCCCGGTGCCCCGCTCCACCAGATGGGTCCGGCCCGCCGGAGAGGGAACCAGACGGTGCGTTTCCCCAGCCTGAACTGCCCGCGACATGAATCCCCCCGAATCGAAGCGCTCCTCTGGCGCGTCTCCCAATCATGGGACGGTGGCCCGGAAGCCCGCGAATCCTGTTGCCGCTTCAGCAACAACCTTCGACTCACCCGTCCCCACCAGGATCGATTCCTGCCCCGGCAACGACGACGGACTCTCGGCCGGCGTTGTGTCCGGCGCGGGTCTGCGCGAGGCGGTAGGAGTGGGTGCCGGCTTTGGTGGTCGTTCCGTTGCGGGTGCGGCGGTCGGCGATGACCGCGCGGGGGAGGGGGTCGGTGAACATCCTGGTCCAGCCTCGGAACATGCCGGGCGGGAAGTTATTGATCTACATTGTAAAGCGGGGCGCTCGCGACCACCTCACGAGCGCCCACGCCTCCGTCTCAAGCCGTCATGTCCAGTACGACGCGGAACCGAGCCTGGCCGGACAGCATGTGCTCGTAGGCCTTGGCCGCGTCCGCCATCGGCAGGACCTCGGTCATCGGGTGGATGCCCCGAGCCAGGCTGAACCGGAGGTTGTCCTCGTTGTCGATCGAGCTACCGGTCAGGCTTCCGCTGAGCGTCCGCGTCCCGAAAATCAGCTCCGTGGTCTGCACCGAGATCGGATCCGGCGCCGCCCCCACCACCATCATCCGGCCGCGAGGTGCCAGCCCGGCGATCAGCGGCGACATCGACGCGCCACTGGCCGCGGTCGCGATGATCGCGGCGGCGCCGCCGAGCTTCTGCAACGCCGCTCCGGGGTCCTCGCCGGCACTGTCGATGTAGTGCTCCGCCCCCAGTTTCGCCGCGAGCTCCGCCTTGTCCGTCCCCCGCGCGATCGCGGCGACCCGGTATCCGAGCCTGCTCGCATACTGCAGCCCGAGGTGCCCGAGCCCGCCGATACCCTGCACCGCCACCAGCGCGCCGGGCCGGCTCTCGATCTGCTGCAACGCGGTGAACGTCGTCAGCCCCGCGCACAGCAGCGGCGCCGCCTCGATCGCGGTCATCCCCTCCGGAATCCGCACGAGGGCGCTGGCCCTGGCGAACGCGACCTCCGCGTACCCGCCGTCCACCGTGGTCCCCGTATGCGGCTGGTCCGCGCAGTTGACGAAGTCACCCCGGCGGCAGAACTCACACTCACCGCAGTGACCGCCCAGGAAACCCACTCCCACCCGGTCCCCGATCCGCCAGGCCGTCACCCCGGCGCCGACCGCGTCGATCACTCCGACGATCTCGTGCCCGGGAACGATCGGCGCGGACGGGTCCGCGCGCAGTCCTTCGACGGCCAGGACATCGGAGTGGCAGACACCGCAGGTCTCCACCCGCAGCCGCACCTGCCCCGGCAGCGGCTCGCTCAGTTCACGTTCCACCAGGGTGAAATTGCGTGATCCCGTCAGTTCGAATGCGCGATACGTAGACATAGGTCTTCCTCATTGGTGCGTGGTTTTCCCGGCCGGTCGGAACCGGCCGGCGAAGGATGTCCGGCGAGCGACCGATCGATCGGTCGCCGTCGTTGAGACGCCGGGGCCATGACCTCGGGCGGGTGGCCGTTGAGACGCCGGGGTCCTGACTCCGGGCGGGTGGCCGGCGTGATCGGAGCCAGGGCCCCGGGGCCTCTCAGGCGCTCGCGGTCTTGGGGGCGAAGAGCACCTTGCCCGCGCGCCCGGGGGTGCGGGCGTGGGCGAAGGCCTCCCTGTACTGATCGAGGGCATAGGTGGCCTCGACCGGAACGGTGAGCACGCCCCGGGCGACGAGGTCGGCGAGTTCGGAGTAGGTCTTCTCGATCTCGGCGCGGGGGGCGTTGCGGATCCAGTTGACCAGCCAGAATCCGCGCAGGGTGATCTCGCGGTAGATGAGGTCGCCGAGCGGGAGGGGGGAGGATTCGCCGGTGGTGGAGGAGTAGCTGACGACGGTGCCGCCGAACTCCAGCGCGCCGGCCAGGGCGCCCGGGGTGGTTCCGCCCGCGCCGTCGAGAACGAGTCGCAGACGCGTGCCGCCGAGGGCTTCGGCGATCCGCTCGCCGAGGTCGTCGCCGTCGACGAGGACGACGTCGGCGCCCAGCGCCCGCAGTTGCTCTGCGGCCTCCTCGCGGCGCACGACGCTGAGGGTTCTGACACCGGCGAGCTTGGCCAGGGCGATCACGATCTGGCCGACGGCGGAGTTGCCGAGGTTCTGGCCGATCCACTCGCCCGGCTTGAGGTCGACGTAGCGGTTGAGCAGGATGTGCGCGGTCGCCGGGTTGATCGCCAGCATGGACAGCTGCAGCGCGTCGGCGTCCTCGGGCACGACGACGACGTTGCGGGAGGGGACGACGACCCGGTCCGACCAGGTGCCCTGCTCGTAGGTCGGCAGGATGACGACCCGCTTTCCGACGAGCTCCCGGTCGGAGACGGATCCGGCCTCGAGCACCCGGCCGACGCCCTCGGACCCGAGAGTGCTCGGGATCTCCGGCCGCACGCCGTACCAACCGTTGGCGAGCAGGAAGTCGGCCGGGTTCACCGGCGCGGCCTCGATCGCGACGAGCAGGTCGCCGGCATCGATGGTCAGATCGGGGTTCTTCTCGAGGCGGACGTTGTCGTCGACGTCGCCGATGCCGGTGAGGATGATCTGGCTCATGATTTTTCTCTCTCAGTACCCAGCCGTGCCGTAATCGGCTTCGTTCGTTTGACAATTACAGTTGTAGCACCCTCGGGCGATTTACGTAAAGCTCGTTGCTGAATAGACCATGTCGTCATAGGATGGAGGCATGCCAACGATCACGACACGCACAGACCAGGAGGCGAGTGTCCCCGCACCCGCGGCGGCGCTCGTGGACCTCCTGAACTCGCGTGCCTACGCGATCCACGCGGACAAGCTCGACAATCCCGAGCTGGTCACGGATCTTCTGCGTCCCTTCGGACAGGAGGACGGCGAGCCTTCGCCGCGGCGGCTCGATCTCGTCCGTGCGCTGCGTGCGGATCTCATGGACCTGGTCGCCGCGGGTGACCCCGCCGACGCGGCACAGGACTGGGCCGCCTTCACCGGGCGCACCTCGTCCGTCACGTTCCAGCAGGATTTCTCCACGCCCGGGCACGTACGGCTGCGCCAGGTCTCCGGCGACCCCGTCGTCGGCGGGATCACGCTCGACGTCGCGGCACTGGTCACCGCGGGCACCTGGTCCCGCCTCCGGATCTGCGCCAACGACGTGTGCCGCAGGGTCTTCTACGACACCACCCGCAGCCGTACCCGCCGCTGGCACTCCTACGAAATCTGCGGCAACCGCAACAACGTCGCCGCATACCGCGCACGCACGGCAAGGTCGAGCGCCACGCCCGATGCCCAGCACTGACCCGAATGCCACTGGGTCGAGCCGGGGCACAGTCCTGTCAAGAGAGGTTCGATGTACTTCGTCGCCACCGGAACGATCACCCATCCCGATGAGATCGGTCCGCACATGCCAGAGGAGATCCGCGTGCTCGACGAGTTGCGGGAGCAGGGAGTCGTCAAAGAGGTGTTCCGGCTGGCGGTCGGCTCAGGTGTGATCAACATCTTGGAGGCGGGCAGCCTCGAAGAGGCCCGCGCCCACCTCGGACGGCTGCCCTTTGTCGCCCTCGGTTTCATGAATTTCGAATACGCCGAGGTGGCCAGGCTCCAGCCCTCGCGGGATCGGTGAGAGGCGACGGATCAACAGCCTGCCGTGAACGAACCTCCGGAAGGAGTGAAGGCGTCGGACGTCTCCGCTCCCGCCGGAGGTTCTCCCATCTCAGAGCCAGCCCGACGTCGTCAGTGTCGTGGCCGGGTACGGCTAGGGGGTGACGTCGAAGCGGTCGACGAGCATGTAGGTGCCCGATCGTTTGACGCCGCGCAGGGTGTGCGTTCCCCGAGACAGCCCGCGGACGCTGTGGATGACCTGCTGGGTCAGGCGGGCGCCGCTGGTGGTGTCGACGGTGGCCCGGAGGACATCGTCGAGGTATATGTCCACGAGACCCTGATCGGAGTTGCGTTCCGACAGGTAGTCGATGCCGGTGCCGTTGAAGGCGTAGGTGAACGACGCGCCGTTGGTGGTCGTGTACCGCACGTCGTCGTTGTAGTCACCGAAACCCCGGGCGCTGCTGGTCGCCCAGCCGGTGCTGTAGGTGGCCACGTTGTCGTTGAACCGCTGGATCGTGCCCACGGTGGGATACAGCTGCGACTGCGGCACGATCTGGGCCGGTGTGCCGGGGCTGGCCCAGGCGAGCTTCATGAACGCCTCGCTGCCCCGTTCGGTCTGTTCCAGGCGGATGTCGTAGCGGCGGCCGGCGACGAGAGTCACGCTGCCCTGGTCGACGGCCGCCGTGTGCGGGGTGGTGTTGTCGATGACCGGTTGCCCGTCGATCCAGAGCCGCACGGTGTCATCGGAGGCGGTGGTGAAGGTGTAGCGCTCGGAGTAACGCGGCTCGATCGATCCGGTCCAGCGGCCGGAGAAGTTGTCGACGCCGATCGACGGCGCCGGGGAGCCGCCGAAACGCCACGCGTAGTTGACCGTCGGATCCGTCCGGGTGACCGCCGGGGTGCCGGTGAAAGTGGTGTTGTTCCAGAATTCCGCCCTGAGCCCGGAACCGGTGCCGGCCGCCGTGGGCGCGGGGGTGGTGATGTCGGCCTCGATGACGGTGGCGATGGCGTTGGTGGTGCCGCCGCCGGGCAGGAAGTCGTAGCCGTCACCGGCGGCTCGCACGCTCACGGGTGAGGTGCTGCCGAGCACGCGCGCGCCCGTGACCGTGAACGGTGAGCGCCGGCTGAGGTGCAGGGTGCCGGCCCAGGAGTTGACGATCAGATAGAGCTTGTTGCCCTTACGCGTGACGCGGCCCCAGGACGGCTGGCCGACCAGGCCCGTATGGCCCGCGCCGGTGATCGCCGCCCCGTTGACGGCCATCCACGTTCCGATGCCGCGCAGGCCGTCGGCCTGCCCGGCGGTGACCGCCCCGGTGTCGGTGGGGCCGATGTTGAGCAGCAGGTTGGCGCCGTTGCTCGTCAGGGTCGCCAGGTCGCGCACCATCGTGGTCGGTGACTTGAAGTTGGTGTCCCAGGCCGCGTATCCCCACGTGTTGTTGATCGTCATGCAGGACTCCTGCAGCTGGATCGACGGCGGGGAACCGGCGAGCGCCTGCTCGGGGGTGCCGAAGTCACCGTCGACGGCGCGGCGCTTGCCCACCCGGTTGTTGATGACGACCTGCGGCGAGATGCCGTGGACGAACCGCTCCAGATCCTCGCCGTTCTGAGCCGACCACGGGTTGACGGGGTTGGTCTCGGTCCATTCGCCGTCGAACCACAGCACGGCGGGGTCGTAGCCGGTCACCAGTTCCTGGAGCTGCGCCTTCATCTTGGTGACGTAGGCCGGGAAGTCGCCGACGAAGTCCGGGTCGTGCCAGTCCCAGATCGAGTAGTAGAAGCCGAGCTTGATGCCGTTGGCGGTCGCGGCGGTCTTGAGCTCGCGCAGGAGGTCGCGGGAGAAGCCGGAATGGTCGCGGAGGTTCCACCGGTTGACGGCGGTGGGCCACATGGCGAATCCGTCGTGGTGCTTGGCGGTGATGACGATGTACTTCTGGCCGGCCTGCTTGGCCAGCTGCACGATGGCGTTCGCGTCGAACGAGGCGGGGTTGAAGGTGGCGGCCTTCGCCTCGTACTCACTCCACGGGATGTTGCACTGCCGTTTGATCCACTCGACCTCGCGACATGCGTTGTACTGGCCCTTGTACATGGCGTACGTGCCGAAATGGATGAACATGCCGAAGCGCGCCTCGTCGAACCAGCGGGTGCGCGATGAGCTCAGCGCGTCATCGGAGACGTAGTTGTCGCCGGGCGCGGCGCTCGCCGGCGACGGCGGCATGATGCTCGTCGCCGTCAGTGCGACGAGCAGGGACAGGGCTGCTCGTAGGGATGTCGACCGCATGGAGTCCTCTCTGGTTCCTGGATGCGATCAGTTCGCCGCCGCGTGCACGCCGCTACAGGCCGAAGCGAACCAGACGAAAATTTCGGTGCCTATTGATCTCCCGAAACATCCGATCTGTCAAGGGAAAAATCGGGGTTTTTAGGGAGCGGTGTCAACGCTCACGCTCGACTTGGCAGGTCATGGCCTGGATTGACCGTGACCATGCTGCGCATACATGGGATGCCTCTGGGGTGGCTGCCGAGGATCGCAGGGATGGTCGCCTACGTTTCGGGTCGGCAAAGGGGCTGGAACGGCGAGAGACGACCGCTCCGAGGCGGTTCTCGGGGGCCGCGACCGACGCCCTCCGGAAGAGAGCCGACGCCAAGGCGGTGACCGAGGACGACCTGCGGAACCCCGCCCTGGAGATCAAATTGCGCGGCTACTCCCGGGAGCGGGTGCCCGCCGACCTTCTCGCGGTGCCCCGCGTCGTGGGTTTCGTCAAAATCTGTGCGTCAAGCGTGTCGGGCGGCCACGGACGGTGCCTGTTCGTGGTGTCATGCCTTGCTTCGGCGTCCGGTGGCCACCGCCGATGCCGGAAAGTTTGACAGGCCGAGTCGTGATCTTCTTCCGTTCACCGAGCGGCCATGATGCAACCTGCTCTCCGCCATGCCGCCGTATCGACACGTATGTACGTTTCGTTGGCCCCCAAGACAACCTCCATCGCAAAGTATGGGAGGGCTTCGACAATGTTCAGGCGCAAGATCGCTATCGCGATCGCTCTCGTCGCCGCCAGTGTGACCACCGTGGGCGTCGTCGGCGTGTTCGGCGATACCTCGGTCGCATATGCGGCAACTACTACCTTGACACCTGTCGCGGACACCTACACCGACAACAGCCTCGCCACGACCAACTACGGCACCTCCGGCCAGCTCGGTGTGGACAACTCGCCGATCAAGCGGATGTACCTGAGGTTCAACGTCTCCGGCCTCACTGCGGCGGTCAGCGGCGCGAAGCTCCGCATCCACACCGACGACGTCTCCGGTGCGGAGAGCAACAGCGGTGGCACCTTCACGTCGATGAGCAACACCACCTGGTCAGAGACCGGCGTGATCTGGAACAACCAGCCCGCCGTCGACGGTGCGACCCTCGGCTCGCTCGGCGCGGTCGTCCGGAACGCCTGGTACGAGATCGACGTGAGCTCATACGTCAAGGGCAACGGCGCCTTCAGCATCGGCGTCACCTCCTCCAGCACCGACGGCGCCGACTACGACTCGCGCGAGAGCGGATCCACCGCCCCGCAGCTGGTGCTCACGACCGGCACGTCCTCCACGCCCACTCCCACCCCCACGCCCACGGCGCCGTCGGGCGACCCGGTGCTGGTCGGCGCGGGCGACATCGCCAGCTCCGGCACCGGGGACACCGCGACCGCCGCCCTGCTGGACGGCATCCCCGGCACGGTGTTCACCGCGGGCGACGAGGCCTACCCCGACGGCTCGGCCTCGAACTTCTCCTCCTACTACGCTCCCACCTGGGGCCGCTTCAAGTCGCGCACCCGTCCGGTCGCCGGCAACCACGAATACGTCACGCCGGGCGCCTCGGCCCACTACAACTACTTCGGCTCCGCCGCGGGTGACCCGGCCAAGGGCTACTACTCCTACAACCTCGGCAGCTGGCACGTGGTGGCGCTCAACTCCAACTGTTCATCGGTGGGCGGCTGCAACGCGGGCTCGGCGCAGGAGAAGTGGCTCCGTTCCGACCTCGCGGCCAATGCCAAGGCGTGCACGTTCGCCTACTGGCACCACCCGCGCTTCACCTCCGGCTCCAACCACGCCCCCGACCCCTCGGTGGGGCCGCTGGTGCAGGCGCTGTACGACAACAACGCCGACGTGATCGTCACGGGCCACAACCACCAGTACGAACGGTTCGCCCCGATGAACCCCAGCGGGCAGCTCGACAACGCGCGCGGCCTCCGGCACTTCGTCATCGGAACGGGCGGAGCCGGCCTCTACAGCTTCGGCACGATCCTGCCCAACAGCGAAGTCCGTAACAACAACACCTTCGGAGTGGTGAAGTTCACCCTCCACTCCAACAGCTACACGTGGCAGTTCGTGCCCCAGGCCGGCAAGACCTTCACCGACAGCGGCACCACCGCCTGTCACTGATCGCTCTCCGTCTGCCGCACGGCGTCGTGCCCGGTGTGCTCCCGCACGCCGGGCGCGGCATCCGCAACCCCGGGAAGGTGTGCACGCCCGTGTATCTGTCCACGATCCGCCGTCCGAAGCCGGACGCCGGCACAGGCGAGGCCGGCCGGCGCCGCTGGGGGGCGGTCGGCACCAATGTCTTCGCGCTCGGCACGGTCAGCCTGGTCACCGACATCTCCTCCGAGATGGTCACCGCGATCCTGCCGCTCTATCTCATCATCGGCCTTCAGCTCAGCCCCGCCGCCTACGGCGTGGTCGACGGCGCCTACACGGGCGCCACGGTGCTGCTGCGACTCGTCGGCGGTTACCTGGCCGACCGGGTGCGCCGGCGTAAGGCCGTGGCCGGTTTCGGCTACGGCCTCTCCGCGGTCGCCAAGCTCGGCCTGCTCGCCGCGGGCGGATCGGTCGGCGCGATCGGCCTGGCGATCACCGCGGACCGCGCGGGCAAGGGCCTGCGCACCGCCCCCCGCGACGCGCTGATCACCCTGTCCACCCCGCCCGCGCAGCTGGGCAGGGCTTTCGGGGTACATCGGACGATGGACAGCGTGGGCGCCTTCCTCGGCCCGCTGGTCGCGCTGGCCGTGCTCGCGGTGGCCGGCCAGCGTTACGACGCGGTGTTCGTCACCAGCTTCTGCGTCGCGGCGTTCGGGGTGGTGATCCTCGTACTGTTCGTCCGGGACCAGCGAGGACCGGTGCCCCTGGCGGGAGCGGTCTCGCCGCGCCAGGCCGCGGGCCTGCTGCGCATCGCCGGCGTGAGAAGGATCCTGCTCGCCGCCGGGCTGCTCGGGCTGGCCACCATCGGTGACGGCTTCGTGTATCTCCTGTTGAGGGACCGGGAGGACCTGGCAGGCGTCTGGTTCCCGTTGATGGCCGTGGGCACCAGCCTGGCATATCTGCTGCTCGCCGCCCCCCTGGGAGCGCTGGCCGACCGCATCGGCCGGCTTCCGGTGACCCTCGGAGGCTACGGCGCACTGGTCCTGGTGTATCTGGCGCTCCTCGGCCCGGTCGGCGGGTGGCCGCTCATCGTCGCGGTGCTCGCGCTCTACGGAGTCTTCTACGCCGCCACCGACGGGGTGCTGATGGCACTGGCGGCGCCGCTCATGCCCGAACGCCTGCGCACGACCGGGCTCGCCCTGGTGCAGACCGGCCAGGCGGTGACCTACGTCGGCTCCTCCATCCTCTTCGGCGCCGCGTGGCAGTTCTGGGGTCCCACCGCCGCGTGCGCGCTCGCCGCCCTCGCCGGGGTCATCGCGATCATCGTGACGGCGGCCCTCCTGTACGGCGTCAACCGGCCGGCCGGCGTCGTGGAGGTGACGTCATGAGCGGGCTGAGCATGCGCGCGCGGGGCGCGATCGCCGGTTCCGCGGCCGTCCTGCTGGCCGTCGTGGCCATCGGCTACACCGTCAGCGCCCATCCCGGCCCGGCTGTCACGACCTCGAGTACGGCTCCGGGCACGGCGGAGGCCGGCGCGGCTCTCGGCGACGGCCCTCGGCTCCGGGTGCTCAGCAACGGTGTGCTGTCCGCCGTCTCCCTCCAGGACCCGGGCGGTCCGCGGACCCTCACCTCCCAGCGGTGCGACCGCGCTTTCGCCGCCGGGGACACCATCGCCTGCCTGCGCCCGGTGAATCCGCTCGGCGCCACCCAGCTCGCGATCCTCGGTCACGATCTCCGGGAGCGGCGGTCGATCCCGCTGACCGGGTTCCCCAACCGCCTCCGTGTGTCCGCCAGCGGCCGGATGGTCGCCTGGACGCTGTTCATCGACGGCCATTCCTACGCCTCCGGGGGCGGGTTCTCCACGCGCGCCGGAATTCTCGACACCCGCACCGGCACGCTGGTCGACTCGGTGGAGACGTTCGCGGCCACCGTCGACGGCCGGCCGTACCGGGCGGCGGACATGAACGTGTGGGGTGTCACCTTCACCAGCGACGACAACCGGTTCTACGCCACGATGTCCTCCGGCGGACACCGCTACCTCGTCGAGGGCGACTTCGCCGCCAGGACGTTCCGGACCGTGACGGACGGGGTCGAGTGCCCCTCCCTCTCCCCGGACGGCACCCGCATCGCGTTCAAGGCCGCCATCGGCGGGGATCCCGCCCGGGGCTGGCGGCTGTCCGTGCTGGACCTCGCCACGAAGAAGACGGTCGCCCTGGCCGAGAGCCACAGCGTCGACGACCAGGCGATCTGGCTGGACGACCGGACCGTCGCCTACGGGCTGCAGCGCAGCGACGGCACCAACGACGTGTGGGCCGTCCCCGCCGACGGCACCGGCGGCCCCCGGCTGTTCGTCTCCGGGGCCAATTCCCCCTCGGTGGACGGCTCCGGCGTCTGACCCGGTCAGGACGGGGGCCGCGAGGCCGACCGGCTCCCGTCCGCCGTCGCCCGGGGGATAAATGTCGGAGCGCTCTGATACATGTGGGCCATGGGTGTGAGCATTGGTGAGTTCCTGAAGATGCTGGACGAACTGCCCGAGGTCGAGCAGGGCGACGGCGGCAGCTGGATCTCGTTGAAAGTGCGGGGCAAGGGCTTCGGCTACCTGTGGGAGAAGACCGCGACCGTCGGGCTAAAGGCGACGATCGAGGAGCAGATCGCGCTGGTGGCGGAGCGCCCGGAGGTGTTCGAGGTCCAGTTCACCGCCGGCCGGTTCGGCTGGGTCGTGGTGCACCTCGGGAAGATCGATTCAGAGGAGCTGTTCGAGCTGGTCACCGAGGCCTGGTGCCTGACGGCGCCCCGGCAGCTGGTCGACGCGCACGAGGCCGGTTAGACGCGACGCGGGCGGAGCCGGCCGGGCCGATCGTGGGTGTCGTTACGGTGCCGGTGGCCGCCGGGCCGAGGTAGGGGCGCCGCCTGGCGGGTTCGGCCTTGCGGGCGGCGCTCCAGTCCTCCATGGGGCACTCAGAGTGCCTGTTCCTTGAGCCAGCTCAGGGAGGTGTCGGCGACCTCGCGCCAGCCGCTGTCGATGGTCAGGGAGTGCGCCTTGTCGGGGAAGTCCTTGATGTCGGTGACCGCGTGGGAATGGCGATACTGCTTCAGGGTGGCCCTGGTGACGGCCTCGGGCACGGTGTGGTCCTTGCCGCCCATGATCAGTAGCAGCGGGCCGCGCATCTCGTTGTCGGTGTCGACCTTGGCGGGGGAGTGCGGGTTGAAGTTGGCGGCGGCGGCCTCGAACAGCGGCTTGCCCGGCGCCGGGATCGCCCAGCGCTCGAACAGGGCGTCGGACTCCTCTTCGGAGACGGCGTTGCCGAAGGCGTAGCGGAACTGCTCGGCGGTCAGCGAGACGGCCCGGTGGTTGTTGGCGGGGTTTTTGAACACCGGCAGGGTGGAGCGCAGCGCCGACAGCGGCAGCGGCAGCACGCCCTTGATCTGGGCGGCGTCGATGGCGATGGCGGCGGCCGCGAGGTCCTGTCCGAGGAGTTTCTGGGCGATCATGCCGCCGAAGGAGTGCCCGATCAGGATCGGCTTGACGGCGAGGCCGTTGATGATTTTGGTGTAGTGCTCGACCACGTCGTCGATGCCGTGGTCGGCGATGCTGTCGGGGTTGGCGCGAGATTCCTCGACGGTGTCGGAGTCACCGGGCCAGCCCGGTGCCAGGGGCTCGTAGCCGGCTTCACGGAAGAGTTCGACCCAGGGGTTCCAGGAGGTGGCGTGCAGCCACAGTCCGTGGATGAAGATGACCGGGGTAGGGGTCGTCATGATCGCCTTTCGGGTCGGGCCCGGAGCGCTGTCCGTGGCCCTTGTGGTCATGGACTAGGGCAAAACGGTCACATGTCCCCTCGTCGGGGATGGAGCGTCGTGCTCTAGGAGAGGCGGCGTGCCCTACGATCTGCCGTCCGTATCGACCGCTGTCTGCTCATGGCAGACCGTACGGAACACGCCGCCCGCCTCGCGAGCGTCATGTGACGGTATTTCCGAGCGCCACGTGACTGTCCGGCGCCGCCTGCCGACGCTCGGCGAGGTCAGGCCGGTGGGAGAAGGGTGATGCTCGGCCCGGATCACGAGGTGATCCCCAGTCCGGGGAGGGGCCGATGAGGGTTCGGGCCGGCGGTCCGGTGCGCAGGCCCGGGAAAGGGTCTATGAGGGTTCGGGCCGGCGGTCCGGTGCGAGTGGTCCGCGGCGCAGGCCCGGAGAAGGGTCTATGAGGGTGCGGGCCGGCGGTCCGGTGCGCAGGCCCGGGGAAGGTCCGATGAGGGTGTGAGCCGGCGGTCCGGTGCGAGCGGTCCCTGGGGCAGGAGATGCGTGCCGTCGGGCATCGCGGTCCTCGTCGGCGAACGGCTAGGATCCCGGCCATGGCGGGTATCAGGCTCATGCCGTCCGGGTTCGGTGCCGTTGCACCGGTGCCGGCTCTCGGTGTCGTCTCCGCTGAGGGCCGTGTCATCGTCCCCGGCGAGGCCGTCCTCACCGGGAAGGACGAGGCCGTCCTCATCGGGAAGAGCGTGGGCTCCGCCGCCCGCGGTTTCCGGCCCCTCGCCGGGCGCTTCGAGCAGCTCGGGCGGTGGTAGCCGTGGACGGGTTCGGTGAGCGCGTCGAGGAGCACCGGCGAGAGCTGCACGTGCACTGCTACCGGATGCTCGGCTCCTTCGACGAGGCCGAGGACCTGGTGCAGGAGACGTTCCTGCGCGCCTGGCGGCGGCGCGACACCCTGCGGAGCGAAGCCGGTCTGCGCGCCTGGCTGTACCGGATCGCCACCAACGCCTGCCTGGACCACCTCAGGGCGCACCCCCGGCAGCCACAGCCGCGCTCGGCGCCGGCCGCGTCCGATCCCGGGCTCGACCCACCGGCCTCGGGCGCGGTTCCGTGGCTCCAGCCGTACCCCGACGCGCTGCTGGACACGGCCGACATGGTGATCGATCGCGAGACGATCGAGCTGGCCTTCCTGGTGGCGATCCAGCACCTGCCGCCCAGGCAGCGCGCGGTGCTGATCCTGCGCGACGTGCTCGGCTGGTCGGCGGAGGAGACCGCCGGGTCCCTGGAGCTGACCGTCGCCGCGGTGAAGAGCGCCCTGCAGCGCGCCAGGCCGACGCTCAAGGAGCACCTGCCCGCGCAGCGGCTGGAGTGGGCTCCGTCCGCCGAGCCCACCCCGCAGGAGCGCACCGTCCTGCAGCGCTACATCGACGCCATCGAGCAGGCGGATCCGTCCGTCCTGGCCGGAGTGCTGCGGGCCGACGTGTGGCAGACGATGCCGCCGGCGCCGATCTGGCTGCTGGGGCGCGAGACGTTCCTGGCGTCGTGGACTCCCGCGATGGTGGGCCCCGAGGCCTGGGGCGACTGGCGAATGCTCGGCACCTGGGCCAACCGGCAGCCCACGGCGGCCGCGTATCTGCGTAGAGCCGGCCAGTCTGACTTCCTGCCCTCATGGCTCGGGGTCCTGCGGGTGGAGGACGGGCTGGTGACCCAGGTCACCACGTACGGGGAGGAGACGTTCTCCCGGTTCGGCCTTCCGCCCTCGCTCTGAGGCTCCTGAGGCGGATCCGTCTCCTCTCCCGTCTCTGTTCCGGGGCCTTCGAAGGCGGACCGATTCCTTTTTCGCGCCCCTCTCGTCTTACGGGGGAGCTTTCGAGAGAGGAATCATAATGACCGACCTTCAGAAGAACGTGCAGGCCGCCATCGACGAGCTCGTCGAGTCGGGAGCCGAGCGCGGCGTACAGGTCGCCGTCTACCGGCGTGGCGAACTCCTGGTCGACGCGGTGGCGGGCATCGCCGACCCGGAGACGGGCCGTCCCTTCACGTCCGACACCCCGGTCTACAGCACCTCGACCGGGAAGGGCGTGACCGCGACCGTCGTCCATGTGCTGGCTGAGCGCGGGGCGCTCGGCTACGAGACCCCGATCGCGGAGGTGTGGCCGGAGTTCGCCGCCCACGGCAAGGAGAAGGCGACCGTACGGCACGCGCTGACACATGCGGTCGGCGTGCCCGGGGTGCCGGTCGGCACCACGCCCGAGGACCTGTGCGACTGGGACAGGATGTGCGGCGCGATCGCCGACGCCACGCCGTGGTGGGAGCCGGGAACCCGTTTCGGCTACCACCCGCAGACCTACGGCTACATCCTCGGCGAAATCGTGCGCCGGGTGACCGGGAAGCGTATCTCGCAGGTGCTCCGCGAGGAGGTGGCGGGGCCGCTCGGCGTGGCCGACGAGCTCTTCTTCGGGGTGCCCGAGTCCGAGCTCGGCCGGCTGGCCAGGATCGAGGAGGCCGGGCCCGCGATGGAGATGCCCGCCGAGATGCTGGCCGCGATCCCGTTCTTCAGGGTGGTCGACGGTTACACGGCCGCACCCATGGCGGCGATGCCGGACGCCGCGTTCAGCAACCGCCCCGACGTGCTGAGCTCCGACATCCCGGCGGGCGCCACGATGACCGCCCGCGCGGTGGCGCGCATGTACGACGCGCTGCTCGGTGGAGCGCTCGTCTCTCCCGACCGGTTGCGCGAGCTGTCCTCCGCCGCGGTGACGGGCACGGACGAGGTCACGGGCGGCCCCGGCACCTGGGGGCTGGGTTACTCGGTCGGCCTGACCGGGACGCTCAGCAGCCCCACCCTGTTCGGGATGGCCGGCAGCGGGGGCACCGCGGCCTTCGCGGACACCGCCACCGGGATCAGCGTCGGCCTGACGAAGAACCGGGCCTCGGCCGGTGAGTTCGGTGTCGTCGACCGGATCGGCCAGATCGTGCTTCAGGTGGACTAGTCACCCTGGGCCGCCAGCGGGGGCTCTGATCCATGTTGCCAGGTCAGAGCCTCCGGGGGGACGATCATGTGAGGGGTTTTGACACCCACTTCCAAGCTAATCTTGAGGTAGCTTCGCTAGCGTTCTTGCCATGGGTTGGAAAAGCAAGGTCAACGTTGCCCTGGAAGAGGCGACCGGATACCGGTTCAAGAAGATGACAAGCCAGGAGCCCCCTCCGCCTCCCGCTCCGGAGATCCGGCCACCGGCCGACCCGGAGGCGGATCGCCTGCTCACAGCGCCGATCTTCGTGCTGTCTCCGCCGCGTTCGGGGTCGACCCTGCTCCGGGTCCTGCTCAACAGCCACTCCCAGCTCCACGCACCGCACGAGATGCACATTCGCAGGCTCACGGTGAATCTGACCACCGACCCCGTGCAGCAGGCGATGGAGGCGCTCGGCCACAACCAGAGTGACATCGAGCACATTCTCTGGGATCGGATGCTCCACCGGGAGCTGGTGAGGAGCGGAAAACCGTTCATCGTCGACAAGACGCCGAGCAACTCGTTCGCCTGGAAACGCATCGCCACCTGCTGGCCCGATGCCCGTTTCATCTTTCTCCTGCGGCATCCGGCCTCCGTCGCCCGATCCTGGCACGAGGGCGATCCGGAGGGGCGGCCGATGGAAGAGGCGGTGCGCCACACCGTCCGCTTCATGCGGGCCGTCGAGGACGCCCGGAAGGCGTTCGACGGGCTCACCCTGACCTACGAGAACCTGACCGAGTCGCCGGAGGAGACGCTGCGAAGCGTGTGCGACTTCCTCGATGTGCCCTGGGAGCCGGGCATGCTCTCCTACGGGGACCACGAGCACGGCGGGTTCGTCAAGGGCATCGGCGACTGGAAGGACAAGATCCGCACGGGGAGCGTGCAGCCCGGCCGTCCCCTCCCACGACCGGACGAGATGCCGCACGACCTCCTGCCGATCTCTGAGGCCTGGGGATATGTGAACCGTTGAACGGCGGTGTCGCCCGATGCGTCGCGGACGCCGTGGAGACATCGAGGGCGGCGGTGAACTCCGGGGCGAGAGCGGGGAGCGGGTCCGCTCCGGAGGTGCCCTCGGCGTGTTGCCCAGGCCGGTCCGCTCCGGAACCGCCTTCGGCGTGACAGTCGAGCCGCTCCGCTCCGGAGTCGCCGCTCGCGTAGGGGTGGGCCTTCGGCGGCGACTCCGAGGTGAGTCTCCTCATCGGTCCGTTCTGAGCCCTTGCCGTACGCCAACGGCCGCGATCCCTTTCCTTCACGCTCCCGCCTGGGCCGATCGGGTTCAGCGTGAAGGAGGAGACATCCGGAGACGCCCTGAATGAATACGGGTTTCGGAGGGCGCCCGATGTCCGAATCGGTGGGAAACGCCCCTCGGGGTGGGCGCGAGGCGATCGAGCGGATTCCGTGCGCGCGCCTGCCGGTGCGAGGCGACGTGGTGTCGTGATGCCATGAAACGTTCATGGCCCGCCGCTCACCGCGAAGCGCGGCGCCTTCGATGCCGCCCGGCGAGTTCCGCCAGGTCACTTCCACGGTTGCCCGGGCGGTGCCGGTCAGGGTGGTGAATGACGGACGTGATCGGCGTGGATTCGGCGGTCTTCCACGGGAGCCTTGTTGACCGGGCATGCCGGTATGGCTACCATCCGGTTAATTTGATTGCCCTCCGAAATTTTCGGTAACGAGTAGAAACTTTCATTCAGCAGTAATCCATCCCCCCATGGAGATCGCGAAATGAGAAGGTTCGCCATCGGTTTACCGGCCTCCGCGCCCGCGGTGCGGCAAGCACCGTCGCGGTTCCTGAGACTCCTGCTTTCGCTGACGGTCGTGGCCGCCGCCACCGCCCTCGCCACCCCCACGGCCTGGAGTGCGGAAAAAGACCCCGGATCCGCCGGTGACGCGAGGAAGGAGAGCCTCGTCCACGGCAAGTCGGCCGATCCGGACACGTTCATCTCCACCACCGCGGGTCCCGGGCGCTTCCCGCTCGTGGCGGCCGGCAGGGCCGCGCCGCTCGTGGTCGGCGCGGACGACCATCCGGGGGTGATCCGGGTGGTGAACGACCTCCAAGCCGATATCAAGCGGGTCACCGACGTCCAGCCCGCGGTCTCGTCCGGCCGGATCCCGTCGCAGAACGACGTGGTGCTCATCGGAACCATCGGGAAGAGCCCGCTCATCGACAACCTCGTGACCGCGGGGAAGCTGGATGTGACCGCGATCGCGGGCAAATGGGAGACGTCCCTCCAGCAGGTGGTGCAGAACCCCCTGCCGGGCGTCCGCCGTGCGTTCGTGATCGCCGGCAGTGACCAGCGCGGGACGATCTACGGTGCGTACGAGGTCTCGAAGCAGATCGGCGTGTCCCCCTGGTCCTGGTGGGACGACGTTCCCGCGCGTCACCAGGACGCGCTCTACGTGCTGCCCGGGCGCCACAGCCAGGGCACGCCGAAGGTGAAATACCGCGGGTTCTTCATCAACGACGAGAACCCCTCCCTGGGCACCTGGGCGCCCCGCTTCTTCGGCCCCGGCCTGGCCCCGGGCTTCGAGGGCGGCTTCAACAGCAAGTTCTACGCCAAGGTCTTCGAGGTCATGCTCCGGCTCAAGGCCAACTACCTCTGGCCGGCGGTCTGGGGCCGGGCGTTCGCCGAGGACGACCCGGCGAACCACCGGACGGCCACCCAGTACGGCGTCGTGATGGGCACCTCGCACGAGGCGCCGATGATGCGGGGCATCGAGGAGTGGAACCGGCACGCCGTGGCCGCGGTGCGCGACAGCCAGGGCAACATCACCAAGCCGGGCAGCGACCCGTTCGGCGGCACCGGTGAGTGGAGCTTCCGCCGCAACGGCGAGGCCATCAAGAAGTACTGGGCCGAGGGCATCCGGCGGATGAAGGAGCAGAACTACGAGGGCGTGGTCACCCTCGGCATGCGTGGCAACGGCGACGTGAGCCTGCCCGACGGCGACGGCATCGAGCTGATGGAGAGCATCCTCGCCAGCCAGCGCGAGATCCTGGCCGCGGAGAGCGGCGAGGACCTGGAGACGATCCCGCAGGTCCAGACCCTCTACAAGGAGGTCCAGCGCTACTGGGACCAGGGTCTGCGCCCGCCCGACGACGTGACCGTCGTCTTCTGCGACGACAACTGGGGCAACATGCGCAAGCTGCCCAACCCGCAACTCGCCGAGCGCAGCGGCGGCTACGGCATGTACTACCACTTCGACTACGTCGGCGGCGGACGCAACTACAAGTGGGCCGACACCGTCAACCTCGCCAACACCTGGGAGCAGCTGAGCACCAGCTACACCTACGGCGTGGACCGGCTCTGGGTCGTCAACGTGGGCGACATGAAGAACGAGGAGCTCCCGCTCCAGTTCTTCCTCGACTACGCGTGGGACCCCGACCGCTGGCCGCTGGAGCGCCTCGGTGAGTGGGAACGGCAGTACGCGGCGCAGAACTTCGGGCCCAAGCAGGCCGAGGAGATCGCCGAGGTCCTGAGCACCTACGGACACCTGCAGTCCCGCCGCAAGCCGGAGCTGCTGAACCGCCGGATCAGCCTCGATCCCGCCAAGAACCCCGCCACGGACTCCTCCGCCGTGGTCTACGACGACAAGGACACCCCCTTCAGCCTGACCGCTTACCAGGAGATGGACCGGATCACCGCGGAGTGGCAGCGCCTCGCGGCGAAGGCCGGCAAGATCCGCGACTCCCTGCCGAAAGCCTATGACGACGCCTACTACCAGCTCGTCTACTACCAGGTGAAGGCGACGGCCAACCTCTACGCGCTGCGCAACGCGCAGTTCACCAACATCCTCTACGCCAGGCAGGGACGTGCCGCCACCAACGACCTCGCCGACCTCGCCCAGGCCCGGTTCGACGAGGACCAGGCGATGTCCGCCTACTACAACACCACGCTGGCCGGCGGGAAGTGGAACGGGTTCCAGCTCCAGCCGAAGATCGGCTACGGGGATGTGGAGCGGTACGGGCCGAACGCGCCCTGGCAGCAGCCCGAACTGAACAACGTGGCCCTGCCCGACGCCTTCTACCCGTACCTCCAGCGGATCGAGGTCCCGGGCGGCTCGGACCTGGGCGTCGCCGTCGACGGGTCCGACAAGTGGTGGCCGGCGGAGCGGTCTCCGGCGGTGCTGCCCGCCTTCAGCCCGTATCAGAGCCTGCCGGAGCAGTACATCGAGGTGTTCAACCGCGGCACGAAGGCCTTCGACTACACCGTCAGGCCGTCCGTGCCGTGGGTGAGCGTCACGCCGAAGGCGGGCCGCGTCGGCAAGCAGGTGCGGGCCACCGTGCGCGTCGACTGGTCGCGCGCCCCGAAGGGGAGGACCGAGGTGCCCATCACGGTCTCCGGGCCGAACGGCACGAGCGTGGTCGTCAAGGCCGTCGTGGACAACCCGTCCATGCCGGACAGGCAGGTCAAGGGCTTCGTGGAGGCGGGCGGTCACGTCTCGATCGAGGCCGACCACTACACGAAGGCCGTGACCGCCCCCGGGGTCGGCTGGAAGCTCATCCCGGGCATCGGGCGGACCGGGAACGGCATGACGCCCTCCCCGGTCACCGCGCAGAGCCGGACACCGGGCGGCAACGGCCCGCGTCTGGAGTACGCGATGACCACGTTCACCACCGGGCCCGTCAAGGTCTCGGCGTTCCTGTCGCCCAGGAACAACGTCCTGCCGACGGACGGGCTCAAGTACGCCGTCTCGATCGACGACCAGGCGCCGCAGATCGTGAACATCACGACCGCCACCGGCGCCAACGACACGACCATGAACAGGCAGTGGGAGCGGAACACGTCTGACAACGTCAACGTGACCACCACCACGCACACGATCGGCACGCCGGGCGCCCACGTCCTGAAGATCTGGATGGTCGACCCGACCGTGGTGGTGCAGCGGCTCGTGGTGGACACGGGCGGCGTCGTGCCCAGTTACCTGGGACCGCCGGAGAGCATGAGAGCCGGACGGTAGCCAGTGTGATCATCGGGGCGGTCCTCCACGCCGCCCCGATGATCACCTCTGGTCGCGCCGCAGGGGGTGGTCGCCGGGGATCTCGACGATGACGATGCGCACGCCGTCCGGATCCTCGATCCACGTCTCGACGAGCCCCCACGGTTCTTTCCGCGGTGCCCGAGTCACCCGGACCCCGGAGGCGACCAGCCGGTCGTGTTCGGCGTGGACGTCGCGGACCTGGAGCCAGATCTCGAGCGTCCGTCCGCGCGTGCCGTCGGAACGCCCGGAGACCTCCAGGAACCCCTGGCCGAGGAAGAACACCACGCCCGGATCGTCGGGCGGCCCGAACTCGCGGTAGACCGCCAGGCCGATCACGTCACGGTAGAACCGGCGACTGCGGTCCAGGTCGGCGGGACGCAGGAGAATCCGGCTGCTGAGCACTTCCATGCTCCAATCCTGCCCACACCCCGAAATCATCACCGCAACCTCCGCGCGCAACATCAAACCGGAGATTCTTCCGCGAATGCCGATATATGCGCTTACATGGTCATCGCGTGCCGCGCGGGTTTCCCCCCGCTCGCCGTCGCGGGCAGCATGATCTCGTACAATGACCCGATGACCTCCCCCGCGAACGATCCCGAGGTGAGCGACGCGTCGCGCGTGCTGAACCGCGTCTTCGGCTACGCCTCGTTCCGGGAGGGCCAGCAGGAGATCATCGAGCATGTCGTCTCCGGCCGTGACGCGCTCGTGCTCATGCCGACCGGCGGCGGCAAGTCGCTGTGCTACCAGATTCCCGCGCTCGTGCGGGAGGGCGTCGGCATCGTCGTCTCACCGCTCATCGCGCTCATGCAGGACCAGGTCGACGCCCTGACGGCGCTCGGCGTGCGGGCGGGGTTCCTCAACTCCACGCAGGATCACGAGGAGCGGCGCCGGGTCGAGTCGGCCTTCCTCGCCGGTGAGCTGGACCTGCTCTACCTCGCACCGGAACGCCTGCGGGTCGAGTCGACGCTGAGGCTGCTCGATCGCGGCAAGATCTCACTGTTCGCCATCGACGAGGCACACTGCGTAGCCCAGTGGGGGCATGACTTCCGGCCCGACTACCTGGCACTCTCCACGCTGCACGAGCGCTGGCCCTCCGTGCCGCGCATCGCGCTGACCGCGACCGCCACCGAGGCCACCCACGCCGAGATCGCATCCCGGCTGAACCTGGGAGAGGCCCGCCATTTTGTGGCGAGCTTCGACCGCCCCAACATCCAGTACCGCATCGAACCGAAGAACGAGCCCAAGCGGCAGCTCCTGAAACTGCTGCGCACCGAGCACCCCGAGGACGCGGGCATCGTCTACTGCCTGTCGCGGGCCTCCGTCGAGAAGACCGCCGCGTTCCTGGTGGAGAACGGATTCCAGGCGCTGCCCTACCACGCGGGGCTCGACGCGCGGGTCCGAGCCGAGAACCAGTCGCGCTTCCTGCGTGAGGACGGCGTCATCATGGTCGCCACCATCGCGTTCGGCATGGGCATCGACAAACCCGACGTGCGGTTCGTCGCCCATCTCGACCTGCCCAAGTCCGTCGAGGGCTACTACCAGGAGACCGGCAGGGCCGGGCGTGACGGCCTGCCCTCCACCGCCTGGCTGGCCTACGGTCTCCAGGACGTCGTGCAGCAGCGCAAGATGATCGACACCTCCGAGGGCGACGCGGCCCATCAGCGCCGCCTGGGCAGCCATCTCGACGCCATGCTGGCCCTCTGCGAGGCGGTCGAGTGCCGCCGCGTGCAGCTGCTCGCCTACTTCGGCCAGCAGAGCACCGCCTGCGGCAACTGCGACACGTGCCTGTCGCCACCCGAGTCCTGGGACGGTACGGTCGCCGCCCAGAAGCTCCTGTCGACCGTGCTCCGGCTCCAGCGTGAGCGGCGCCAGAAGTTCGGCGCGGGTCAGATCATCGACATCCTGCTCGGGAAGCAGACACCGAAGGTCATCCAGCATGATCACGCGTCCCTGACGGTCTTCGGCGTCGGCACGGAGCTGAGCGAGACCGAGTGGCGCGGGGTGGTGCGCCAGTTGCTGGCCCAGGGCCTGCTGACCGTCGAGGGCGACTACGGCACGCTCGTGCTCACCGACGCGAGCGCCGAGGTGCTGGGCAGACAGCGGCAGGTCCCGCTGCGGCGCGAGCCCGAGCGGGCGGCACGAGCCGCCAAGCCCGCCAAGGCCGGCAAGTCCCCCCGGGCCACCCCCGCCGACCTGCCCGAAGAGGCTATGCCGATCTTCGAGCTACTCCGCGCCTGGCGTGCCGCCACCGCGAAGGAGCAGGGAGTGCCCGCGTATGTGATCTTCCATGACGCGACCCTGCGCGAGATCGCGACCGGGCTTCCGTCGTCCCTGGCCGAGCTGGCCATGATCAACGGCGTCGGCGAGAACAAGCTCGCGAAGTACGGGCAGGAGATCCTGGACGCCCTCGCCGCCTGATCCGGTGCACCGGCGCGGAACCGTCGTCCGCGCCCTCGCCGGATCGGTCAGGTCGTGATCAGGGATCGGTCAGGTCGTGACCGGGATGGCCGGTCGGGCCCGGCCGACCGCTTTCAGGGCCCAGCGCATCCGGGCTTCGTACGCCTCCGGATGGTCGCCGGCCTCCTGGGCGACAAGAGCCGCGCAACGGGCAGGGTCTGCATGGCAGAGGCGTATCTGGTCTTCGATGATCATGCGCACCTGATCCGGCGACGGATCTTCCGATGCCTGCAGGGCGGAGGCATAGAGAACTCGCGCCAGGTCGGACACGCTCATCATGGTTTTTTCCATCGCATGTCTCTTCCCCGGGGGCTTCCAAGTCTGACGGACCTTCGGCTACCCCCGCTACTGATTTAACACGTATTCACCTCCTCATCATCTCGCCGGGCACTGACATTTTCCGTTGATTCGGCGACCGGACGGGATGCGCGGCCGCAGTGGGCGTTTCCGGAAGCGACCGCTCAAGGGAGGCGGTTCGGGACGGAATTTCGGGGGCATGGCGGACCGCGATCCGACGTGTCACCGGAACGATCCCATTCGCCGTGTCCAACGGCTCGGCCGGACGGCGTGTCCCCGCTCCATCGTCGCCAGAACGGCGGTGGAGAGGGGAACGGGCACGGCTCGGCTCACGGCCTGACGGGATCGGCCCGCCGGCTCGCTCATCGGTTCGTATTCGCCCATGCCGAGATGACCGGCGCCCACCCGGGGTGGCGGCCGTCCCGGGGGATCACCCGGATTGCGTCGTAAGGCGATCGAAGAGTGCGAGCGCGGCCTGCCGTACCTCGTCGGGAGAGACGCCGTCGAGGGCGTCCCTGGCCTCGGTGAGGTCGCGCGTGGTCGCGCAGGTGATGGCCACCGACTTGGCTGCGGTGCGGTCGAGCAATCCGGCCAACTCGTTGTCCGCCAGCTCCTGAGCCTTCGCGGCGAGATCGAGATTGTCGTGCGTATGCGGGTTGGTCAACGGGTTCTCCTCAAGTGCTGGCGGTTCGGTCAGGGTTGATCACTCATGCCGACCCGGATGTCGAGAGTGACACATAGCTCACAAGACCAGGAGTAGCGACACGAAACCGCGCGTGACGGCGAACTCCCGTGCGATCCGCTCTTCCTCACCGGCAAACCGGAGCGAAAAAACGCCAATCCAGTCACAATGGCAGCATCCGTTTCGCGAACAAGCTGCCGACATTCTGGAAGGATCGCGTAGATATCCTGTCGGACATCGAGACTGACGGACAGTGACTGATGCCCCCCATCGATCAAATCACCACCTTCATATCGGACCAGCCAGTCGGAACGATCATCATTTGCGTGTTCGCCCTGATCCTTCTGGTTCTGGCCTTTTTTGTGTTCCGCGCGGCCTACCGCGCGGGAACCCGGTTCTTCCACCGCTTCGTCGCACCCCGTCCGGTGGAGGACATCCTCACCATCGTCGCAGCCAGCATCGCGACGGGAGTATCCGCCCAGGGTATGTGGCGTTTCTCCGGCGACGTGCTGGGCTTCGACGGGCCGCTGAGGTTCCTGCTCTTCGCCTTCATCGAGGTCGCCGTCATCACCAGCGCGGTGCGGGCGCGCCGCAACATGAGGGAGAACTACTCCGCGGGCATCGACGGCGTCGCCGTATGGGCGCTCACCTGCCTGACCGCGGTCCTGTCGAGCATGGACGCCCGCAGCCTCGCCGAGGCCGTCTTCCGGCTTGCCGCCCCACTGGTGGCGGCCTGGCTGTGGGAGCGCGGCATGGCGATCGAGCGGCACCGCATCACCGGGCGTTCCCGCATCAACTGGCGGATGACCCCCGAACGCGCACTGGTCCGCATCGGTCTGGCCGAGGTCAGCGACCGCACCGCGAGCGAGGTGGACGCGCACCGCAGGCTGACCCGCGTCGCGCTGGCCGCCAAGCGCGCCCGTGCGCTTCGCGAGGCCGGGGCGTCCAACCGGAAGATGCGGGCGGCCCTCGTCAAACTGGACCGTGCCATGGATCGCGCGGTGGAGCACAGCGGCCTGGCCGTCGACTCCGCCCGGCAGGAGGCGCTGCTCTCCCAGATCGGGGCGCTCTACAACACCGCCGCCCTGATCGACCTGACCCCGCCCGTCCCGTGGAGTCACGAGACCCGGGAACCGGTCGCGCGCCCGGCGGTGTCGGCGGCGCCGGTGATACTGCTGGCCGATGACGACGACGAGGAGCTCCAGCTGCTGGACGGGCCCTCGCCGGTCGTCGACACGGCGCAGCGCGCGGCCCAGATGCGTGCCGCGCGGGAATACTGGGACAACCAGATCGAGCGGAAGTTCGTCCCCCGCGCGACCGACATCGCCCATGAGACCGGCATCGCCGTGGCCACCGCCCGCGAGTATCGCGCCCTGTGGAAGCTGGAGCCCCGAGCCCACGCGCTGCTGGAGGCCGCGTACAACGAGCACGGGATCATCGACACGGGGACCTTCCCCGCCATCGAGACGGAGCACGTCCTGACGGTCAACGGCTCGTCCCCCAACCGCTGACCCGCCGCCGGGAGATCGGAGATCCGGTCTCCCGGGAACCAGCCGACGCCGGTCGGGCCCCAAACCGGGCAGAGGGCAGCAGGACAACGGACGCCCCGGCAGCGGGCCGCCGGGGCTTAGGCGCCCACCCGGCTAGGTGGACTCGCGGACGATGAGGGTCGTCGGCAGTATCACCGGGTCCAGGTGCTCGGCCCCGTCGATGAGGGCGAGCAGCAGACGGACCGTCTCCTCGGCGACCCGTTCCAGGGGCTGCCGGATGGTCGTGAGCGGGGGGTGCGTGGAGAGCGCCACCGTCGAGTCGTCGAACCCGCCCACCGCGACGTCCTCGGGCACCCGCCGTCCGGCCGCGCGCAGGGCCGACAGCGCGCCCGCGGCCATCAGATCCGAGGCGACGAACACCGCGTCGATGTCGGGGGCGCGCTCCAGCAGCCGGGCCATGGCGCTCTCCCCGCCCAACTGGGTGTAGTCGCCGTGCTCGATCAGCTTCTTGGACGCCTTCCTGCCGAGGATGTCGGCGAAGCCCTCCAGGCGCAGCGCGCCGCCGGGGGTGTCGAGCGGGCCGGTGATGGTGGCGATCCGCCTGCGGCCCAGCTCCACCAGGTAGCGCGTCATCTGCCGGGCGCCCTCGCGGTCGTCGGCCGCCGCGTAGGGGATCACGTTCTCCCGCCCGATGACCGCCCCCTGGGCGACGACGGCCACCGGGATGTCCACCAGCGCGTCGACCAGCGTGTCGCCCGCGTGGGTGGAGACCAGGAACACCCCGTCGGCGTGGCCGCCGCGCAGGTAACGCACGACCCGGTCGCGGTCGCCGGCGTTCGCGGCGATCATCATCACCAGCGACACGTCCCGCTCGGCGAGCCTCCGGGTGGCGGTCCGCAGGAGCACGCTGTAGGTGGGATCCTCGAACAGCTTCTCCTGAGGTTCGGACAGGACCATCACCACCGAACCGGTCCGCTGGGTGACCAGGCTGCGGGCGGCGCGGTTGAGAACGTATCCCGTCTCGGCGATGGCCCGCTTGACGGCGGCGTGCGAGGCGGGACTGACGTAACGGTCGTCGTTGAGCACTCGGGAGACCGTTCCCCGGGAGACCCCCGCCACCGCCGCGACGTCGTGAATGGTCGGACGCTTCGCCATGCTGCCATTGTCCCCTCGGCCGGCGGCCCGCCGACCGTCAGCTTGCCCGATCACTAGTTTTTCACGGCTCCACCGGCCAGGTCGGTCCGCCAGTAGCGCTGCATCGTGAGGAACAGCGCGATCAGCGGGATGATCGAGATCAGCGTGCCCGTGAGAATCAGGTTGTACAGCGACGGCTGGTTGGCCCCCGCCGCGAGCAGCGTGTAGAGCCCGACCGTCAGCGGAAACTTCTGGTCGTCGCCCAGCATGATGAAAGGCAGCAGGAAGTTGTTCCAGATCGCCACGAACTGGAACAGGAAGATGGTCACCATGCCGGGAAGCATCAGGGGCAGGGCCACCCGGCGGAGCAGCAGCAGGTGGCCGGCGCCGTCGATGCGCCCGGCCTCCAGCAGGGCGTCGGGAATGGCGGCGGTGGCGTAGATGCGCGCCAGGTAGATGCTGTACGGGTGCAGGATCTGCGGCAGCAGGACCGACCAGTAGGTGTCCGCGAGCCCGATCTTCGAGAACAGCAGATACTGGGGGACGGCCAGCACCACCGCGGGCACCAGGATGCCGCCGATCAGCAGGTTGAAGATCAGGTTCCGGCCGCGGAAGCTGTACTTCGCCAGCGCGTAGCCGGAGACCGCCGAGACCGCCGTGGACAGCAGCGCGCCGCCGCCCGCGTAGAGCAGCGTGTTCAGCATCCACAGCCAGAACACGCCGCCGCGATAGTCCGCCAGGTCGGAGATGTTGGACAGCAGTCCGGTGCCGGGGGTGAAGGTCGAGGTGGAGAAGAGCTCCGCCTTCGACTTGGTGGCGGCGATCAGCACCCAGCTGACCGGCAGCAGGCAGTAGAGCGCGCCGAGCAGCAGGATCGCGGTCGGTGCGATCCCGTACGGCCTGCGCACTCTCGCCCGATGCCCTGCTCCGGCAAGGGTTGTGGTGGCCATCAGCCCTCCCCGAAGGCGCGGTTGCGGACGACACGCAGGAAACCGAAAGAAAGGACAAGGGAGATCGCCGCGATGACGATCGAGGTGGCGGCGGCCGAGTAGAGGTCGCCGGTGACGAACGCGTCCCGATACACCTTCATCAGCGGGCTCCAGGTCGAGCTGATCGTGTTGGTCAGCGGCCGCAGGGTGGTCGGCTCGGTGAACACCTGGATGGTGGCGATGATGGAGAACACCGTGGTCAGGATGATCGCGGGCATCATGATCGGGATCTTGATCCGCAGGGCGATCTGGATCTCGCCCGCCCCGTCGATCCTGGCCGCCTCGTAGTAGGTCCTGGGAACGGCCCGCAGGTTGGTGTAGAGCACCAGCATGTTGAAGCCGACCCCGCCCCAGACGGCCACGTTGGCCATGGAGAAGGTGACGGCGCCGGTGCCGAGCAGGTCGATGTCGAGAACCTGCCGGATCGGGCTGAGACTCGGCAGGTAGAGGAAGCCCCAGAGCAGGCTGGCGGCCACGCCGGGCACCGCGTACGGCAGGAAGACGGCGATCCTGGAGAAGCGCGCGAGCCGTACGTGCGCCGAGTCCAGCAGCAGGGCGAACAGCAGGGCGAGGCCGAGCATGACCGCCAGCACCAGCAGGCCGTAGCCGAGGACCCGGAGCCAGCCGGCCCACAGCTCACCGTCGGTGATCGCCGCCGAGTAGTTGTCGAGGCCGACGAAGATCTCGGTGCGGGAGTTCTTGCCCAGGCCCAGCCCGGAGACCTTCGTGCGCCGCAGGCTGAGATACGCCGTGTAGACGATGGGGACGGCCACGAACAGCGTGAACAGCACCATGGCCGGTGCGAGGAAGAGGTAGGGGACGGCGCCCGCGTCGCGGGCGCCGCCACTGCGGCGTCTCGTCATTGGGTGAGCTGGAATCCGGACTTCTGCATGTCGGCGACCGTCGTCTCCTGCATCGTCTGGACGGCGTCGGAGAAGACGGACTTGTCATGGACGGCCTTGTCGAAGGCGTCCTTGAAGGCGTTGTAGGTCACGTTGACGTTCGGCCCGAAGGTGAAGCCCCGCGCGCCGGCGGAGATGGCCGCGGCCTGCTCCCAGAAGTCGGGCTGGTTGGAGAAGTAGTCGGGCGCCTCACCGAGGAGACCGCCGCCCTTGGTGGAGGCCGGATAGACCGCGCCCTCCTTGACCAGCAGGCCGAGCGCCTGCGGATCGGTGTTCAGCCAGGTCGCGAACTGCGTGGCGGCGGCCTTGTTGGGAGACTTCTCGGCGACCGCGGTGGACGATCCGCCCCAGAAACCACTGAGGCTCTCGCCCGCGTTCCACTGCGGCAGCGGCGCGATCGCCCACTTGCCCTTGCCGTTCGGCGCGTTGCCGGACAGCACGCCCGGGCCCCAGACCGCCGACGGCCAGGTCAGCAGCTTGCCGTCGTTGAGCGCCTTGTTCCATTCGGGGGTGAAGTACGGCTGACCGTCGATGGCGCCTTCCTTGACGAGGCCGCCCCAGTAGTCGGCGACCTTCTTGGTGGGCTCGTCGTTGATCCCGACCTTCCACGACTGGCCGCTGATCGACCACCACTGGGCCCCGGCCTGCTGGGCCAGGCCGACGAACGCGCCGGGGTCCTTGCTGGAGAACGTGCCGAGGAAGACCTTGGGATCCTTCTTCCGCACGGTGCGGGCGGCCTCGGCGTACTCGTCCCACGTCTTGGGAACCTCGATGCCGTACTTCTTGAACAGGTCCTGGCGGTAGTACAGCATCATCGGGCCGCTGTCCTGCGGGAGCGCGTAGACCGCGTCGGTCCCCAGCGTGACCAGGCCCCAGATCCCCTCGCTGAACTCACCCTTCGTCTGGCTCACGTCGTTCTTGATGTCGGCCAGCGCGTCGGCGGCGACGAAGGACGGCAGCATCTGGTACTCGGCCTGGACCAGGTCCGGCGGGTTGCCCGCCTTGGCCGCGGTCAGGAACTTGGCGGCGGCGTCGTCACCCCCGGCCTGCTTGCTGATCGTGACCTGGATGTCCGGGTGCGCCTGGTTCCAGACCGCCGCGATCTTGTCCATGTTGGGGACCCAGGACCAGTAGGTGAGCGTGACCGGCCCCGCGGGAGCCGAACTCTGCGCGGCGGGGGCCGGCTCCTGGGACGCGCCGGAACATCCGGCGACCAGGGTGGCCAGGGCCGCGCCCACTGCCACTGCGAGCCGGTTTCTGTGCATGCGTTCCTCCGTGTCGGGGGGGTGGGAGGTATCGGGACCTGATCATATCCGAGCTTCTGTGAACGTTCACAGACTGAAATCCCGTACGTATCGCTGTCAATGCCTGTTACGTTCTCGTTAACTACGAGGTAGGGCCAGCTATCTCGTGGCGACTCTTCCCCGGATGTCGGCTTTGGATTACTGTGCACGTTCACAGAAATAATTCGAGGGGGAGCTGTTGCCTGGATATCCCGTCCTGCCCGAGGGCATCGCCTACGGCGGGGACTACAACCCCGAGCAGTGGCCGGAGGAGGTCTGGCACGACGACGTCCGGCTGATGCGCGAGGCCGGGGTGAACCTGGTCAGTCTCGGCATCTTCAACTGGAGCCTGCTGGAGCCCGCCGAAGGCGTGTACGACTTCGGCAGGCTGGACAGGATCATCGACCTGCTGGACTCCTCCGGCGTCAAGGTCGACCTGGCGACCCCGACCTCCTCACCGCCCGTGTGGTTCAGGAAGGCGCATCCGGACAGCCGCCTCGTCGACAGGGAGGGCCACGTGATCGCGGGCGGCTCCCGGCACAGCTTCTGCCCGAGCTCCCCGCACTACGCCACGGCCGCGGGGCGGATCGCCGAGCGGATCGCCTCCCGGTACGCGAGCCATCCCGCGGTGGTCATGTGGCACGTTCACAACGAGTACGGCTGGGCGAACGCGCAGTGCTACTGCGAGACCTCGGCCGAGGCGTTCCGCGACTGGCTGCGTGAGCGGCACGGGGACGTGGGCGCGCTGAACGCGGCGTGGGGGACCACGTTCTGGGGGCTGACCTACGGCTCGTTCGAGGAGGTGGAGCCGCCCCGGGTCGCGCCGGTCGGCCAGCTCACGGGCCTGCAGCTTGACTTCGCGCGGTTCTGCGTCGACGCCCACATCGCCAACTTCCGCCGCGAACGCGACGTCATCCGCCGCTTCAGCGACCTGCCGGTCACCACCAACTTCATGATTCCCAACTGCAGGCCGATGGACTACTGGCGGTGGGCGGGCGAGGTGGACGTCGTCTCCAACGACCACTATCTCGACGCCGCGCGGGCCGACGGTCACATCGAGCTCGCGCTGGCCGCCGACCTCACCCGCTCGGTGGCGGGCGGCAGGCCGTGGATGCTCATGGAGCACTCGACCGGCGCCGTCAACTGGCAACCGCGCAACCTCGCCAAGCGGCCGGGGGAGATGCGGCGCAACAGCCTGGCCCATGTCGCCCGCGGGTCGGACTCGGTGCTGTTCTTCCAGTGGCGGGCCTCCCGCTACGGCGCGGAGAAGTTCCACTCGGCGATGCTGCCGCACGCGGGGACCGGCTCCGAACTCTGGAACGACGTGGTCGCCCTGGGGGCGGAGCTCGGCAGACTCGGCAAGGTCCGCGGCTCCCGCGTCGAGGCCGAGGTCGCGCTCGTGTGGGACTGGGAGTCGTACTGGGCGCTCGAACTGGAGTGGCGTCCCACGGCGGACCTGGACTTCCGCGAGCGGGTGGAAGCCTTCTACGAGGCGCTCTGGCGGGAGCACGTCACCGTTGACTTCGTCCACCCTTCCGCTGATATTTCGGGATACAAGCTGGTTGTCGCGCCGAGCTCCTACCTGCTCACCGAGGCCTCCGCCAAGAACCTCCACCGCTACGTCGAGGCCGGCGGACACCTGGTCGTCTCCTACTTCTCCGGCATCGTCGACGAGAACGACACCATCCACTCCGGCCCCTATCCCGGAGTCCTGCGTGAGGTGCTCGGCCTGTCGGTGGAGGAGTTCCATCCGCTGCGCGAGAACGAGACGGTCGCGCTCGGAGACCACGGCCTGACCGGGCGGATCTGGTCCGAGCGCGTCCGCCTCGCGGGTGCGCACGCCGTACAGGACTTCACCGAGGGCCCCGACGCGGGCCATCCCGCGGTGACCTGCCACGAACTGGGTGCGGGAGCGGCGTGGTACATCGCGACGGCCCTCGACCCGGCTCGCGACGGAGATATGGCCTCCGATCTGTCTCACGAGGGCGGCCCGGTCCCCGATTCGGCTCGCGACGGCGATGCGGCCCTTGACCCGTCTCGCGACGGAGAGACGGCCTCCGACCCGGCCTGCGACGGTGACGTGGCGGAGGGCCGCGATTCGCACGGGCTTCTCGGCGCGATTCACGACGGCGGCGTGGCAGGCGGCCGTGAGCTGCGCGGGGTTCTCCGCGCGATCCTCGACCGGGCGGGTGTGTCCCGGCCTCGCGGCCTGCCCGACACCCTTGAGTTCGTACGGCGAGGCGACCACGTCTTCCTCATCAACCACGACGACGAGCCCGTCACGGTCCGCGGGGTGAGCGGGACCGGGGTGTTCGACGGTGCCGAGTACCCGGGGCCCGTGACCGTGCCGCCCGGTGGCGTCACGGTCGTCGAGCGGGCCGGGGGCGCATGATCTCCCTCGGTGCCGCGCCGGTCACCTGGCCGTGACGCGTCATCGAGGGTCTTCGGGGGTGTCCGCATCACTCCTCTCCAGAGCGAGGATCCATGAAAAAGACCCTGGTGGCGCCGGTCCCGCGCGCCGCCGCAGCCCTCACGTCCTTACCCGCGCCGACCCGGTTCGCCCACTCGTGACGGCGAACACCATCCGTCCTCTCCTGACCGGAGGAACCATGCGAAGGATCTTCGCGGCGCTGTTGCTGTGCGCCGCCGTACTCACGGCCGGGCAACCGGCGCACGCGGGCACCGGCCCGGATCATGACGGGCTTCCGATCAGGGGAGCCGACGTCTCCAGTCTGGCCAAGTCGGAGGCGTTCGGCGGGATCTACCGCTCCTCGAACGGCAAACGCGGAGACGCGCTGGCCATCCTGCACTCTGCCGGGCTCAACTACGTCCGGCTGAAGGTCTGGGTGAACCCGGTCGACGGCTACAACGGCAAGACCCAGGTGCTCCGCCTCGCCAAGCGGGCCAAGGCCCTCGGCATGGGGCTGCTGGTCGACTTCCACTACTCCGACAGCTGGGCCGACCCCGGAAAGCAGAACAAGCCGGCGGCCTGGAGCGCCCTGCCGTTCGACGCGCTCAAGAAGGCTCTCCACGACCACACCTACGACGTGCTGAACGCGCTGAAGGCGCAGGGCACCAAGGCCGACATGGTGCAGATCGGCAACGAGCTGAACGGCGGGCTGCTCTGGCCGGACGGCAACTGGGAGAACTGGCCGAACCTGGCCGCGCTGCTCAACGCCGGCTACGACGCGGCCAAGGCGGTGTCCCGCTCGACGAAGGTGGTGCTCCACCTGGCCGACGGCGCCGACAACGGCCTGTACCGCTGGTGGTTCGACACCGCCGCCACCTACGGCGTCCGGTACGACGTGATCGGCCTGTCCTACTACTCCTACTGGCACGGGACGCTCGAGGCGTTCCAGGCCAACCTGAACGACGTGGCGTCTCGGTACGGCAAGCCGGTCGTGCTGGTGGAGACGGCCTATCCCTTCACCGCCGCCGACGACGACGGCCTGGAGAACATCATCACCTCCACCGAGCCCTATCCGGGCTATCCGGCCACCCCGGAGGGGCAGGCGGCGATGATGCGGGCGGTGACGGAGGTGGTCCGGTCGGTTCCCGGAGGCCGTGGCCTCGGCGTCTTCTACTGGGAGGCCACCTGGACGGGAGTGCCCGGCAACGGCTGGGATCCCGCCGACCCCTCATCCGGCAACGGCTGGGAGAACCAGGCACTGTTCGGATTCGACGACCGCCTGCTTCCGACGGTGAAGGGGTTCCTCCGCCGGTGAGGTCCGCCGGGCTCCCGCGATCGCCATCACGATCGCGGGAGCCCCGGCCTGCCTGATGCTCGGTGTCCGGTGCCGGATATCTCCGATGCTTGGTGCTTGGTGTCTGGCATCTGGTTCCGGGTGATCGGCGCGGGGAGGGTCACCGGCCGCTCAGCACCGTCCAGCCGTGGGCCGGAACCAGGGCGGGGTCCCCAGGATGGGACGTCGCGGAGGTCTCCTCGATGGTCAGCCCCTCGGTCTCCACCGGGAAGCGGTACGGCTCGTCGCCGATGTTGAGCAGGGTGACGATCCTGGGCCCGCCACTCTCACCGCCGCCGTTCCCGGCCTTGTCGCTCCCCGTCTCGCCGTTCTCCGCCCCGTCGTTTCCGGCGGTGGACGTCAGGGCGACGGTGAGGTTGGTCAGGTGCTCCGAGGTGGTTCGGGCCCGGACCAGCCAGGGGTGGCGGCGGCGTAGCGCGATCAGGCGCTGGTGCAGCCGGTAGGTGGGCAGCCCGTGGGGAGCGAGGTCGTCCGGCCGGGCGGGGAAGGCGGGGCGGATCTCGTCGTCCCCTCCGACACGGTCCTCCTTGATCCCGCGGAAGGCCTGCTCGTCGCCGTAGTAGACGCCGGGAACGCCGCCGACCGTGAACAGCACGGCGAGCGCGTGGCCGAGGTGCCGCTCGTCGGCGAGACGGCTTGCCAGTCTGGTCACGTCGTGGTTGCCGACGAAGGTCAGGGGCGTGAAGTCGCCGAGCAGATCGTCGTGCCGCTTCAGGGTCCAGGCGAGCTCGAAGAAGTTGCCGTCGTTGAGCGAGCTCCAGATCGCCTTCCACAGCTCGTATTCGGTGACCGAGTCCAGGCCGCTCTCGGCGACGTATGCGGCGTACTCGCCGTGGATCATCTCCCCGACGAACCAGGCGTCAGGGTGGTGGGGCCGTACCAGCGCCAGGACCTCGTGCCAGAAGCGGGCGGGCATCGCGTAGGCGGCGTCGAGGCGCCAGCCGGAGACGCCCCGATCCAGCCAGTGGATCATGACCTTGGCGACGTGGTCGAGAACCGCGGGGTCCTCGTGGTTGAGCGCCACAAGCCGGTGATGGCCCTCAAAAGTAGCGTAGTCCGGTTCCACGGAGCCCGCCCCGCCCGCCCCGCCCGCGGCTCCGCCGGTGGCGTCGTTCGCGGGCAGGCGCCGGAACCAGCGGGCGGCGTCCGGGTCGGGGTTCGGGCCGGTCGCCCGCGCGAACACCGGGAACTCTCGTCCCACATGGTTGAACACGCCGTCCAGGACGATTCGCAGGCCCCGATCGCGTGCCGCCGCGATGAGACGGTCGAAATCCTCGTCGTCGCCGAGCCGCGGATCAATCCTGAAGTGGTCGACGGTGTCGTAACCGTGTGTCTCCGAGGCGAAGACGGGCCCCAGCATCAGCCCCGAGCATCCCAGCTCCAGGACGTAGTCCAGCCAGGGTTCGAGCTGCCGCAGGCGGTGCCGTACCGGCACGTCGTGAGGCTGCGCGGTGCTCTCGGCGCCGGTGAAACCGAGCGGGTAAACGTGCCACCAGATCGCGTGATCCACCCACGATGCCATGACCACTCCTTAGTGAGGGACGCTCGGCAACAATAGTGAACGGAGCTTCCACTCCCGGCTTTGGGGAGCCCGTCGCGGGCCGTCGCGGCGGCATCCTCTGACGTGCGCGGGTCCGGGACGAAGGGGCAACCGAGGCGAAGGCGCGATTGGACGGGCCCGGCCGGGAGGTGAAGACGGGTTGAAAGGCTCCGTTTCGCCTTTGATGTCCGGCGGTGTGAGTACAGAGCGCGGGCCTGACCGGAGGTGACGGCGGGCTGAGAGGCTCCATTTCACCCCATGCGTCTGGCGGCGTGGCTGTGGCAAGAGCGCTGTGACCGGGCTCCGTGGGGGGAGCCCGGTCACGCTCAGGGATCAGTGCGCTTGAGGATCAGTGCTTCGCCGGGATCAGACGGCGATCCGGCCGGCGCCGGCGCCGCCGGTCACGATCGACTTGACGTTGGCCGCGGTGTCGAGCGAGTAGGAGTAGGGGATGGAGGCCACGCTGCCTCCGGTCTGACCGCTACCGGAGTTGACGAAGAAGTTGTTGCGGGCGACCAGGCTGCCCGGGCCGGAGTCTCCCTCGCCGAGGTGGTAGGGGTCTTCGGTGTTCTCGAAGTAGTTGCCCTCGACCAGGACCCCGGCACCTTCGGTGGACGCCACGCCGTAGCTGCCGACGCCGCCGTAGTAGTTGTTGTAGACGTGGACCGGGTTGCCGAACCGTACGCGCGGGTGGCGCTGGTTGGTGCCGTCGAACCAGTTGTGGTGGTAGGACACCCGGAGGTGGCCGATGTCCTCGCTGCCGTTGCCGTCGTCGTGGCCGAGCAGCATGGTCTTGTCGTGGTCGGTGACCTTGTTCCAGGAGATGGTGACGTAGTCGCTGCCCCGCTTGACGTCCACGGCGCCGTCATAGCCGTTGCTGAAGGTGTTGTGGTCGATCCACACGCGGGTGGAGTACTGGACGTTGATGCCGTCGTCGTTCCAGTCGCGGAAGTTCAGGTTGCGGACGATGACGTTGGACGCCTCGGAGATGTTGAGGCCGCAGCCGGCGATGGTGGCTCCGGAGTTGCCGAGGATCGTCTTGTTCGAGGCGACCTTGAGCATGCCGGAGCAGGAGATCGTGCCTGACACCCGGATCACCGCCGAGCCGCTGGCGGCGAGCGCGCTGGTCAGCGCGGAGGAGCTGGTGACCGTGGTCGCCGAGGCGCTACCGCCGCCGGTGGTGCCGCCGCCCTGGGTCGCCCAGCCGACCAGGCCGGTCTGAGGCTGCGTCGGCGGCTGTGTCGGAGGGTTGGTGGGCGGGTTGGTCGGCGGGTTGGTCGGAGGAGTGGAGCCCGCCGGGGTCAGCCTCCACTGCTTGGTCGCCACGGAGTCACAGGAGTTCTGCTGGACGAGGGCGCCCGCGGACGTCGAGTTGTCCTTGGTGTTGAGGCACTTGCCGCCGTTGGCGTTGACCACCCGGTAGTTCGACCCGGATGCGGTCAGCTGCCAGACCTGGGAGGTCGCGCCCGAGCAGCTTTCCTGCTGCACGGCCTTGCCGGCGGAGGTGCTTGCGCCCTGGACGCCCGCGCATTTGCCGCTGTGTGCGGCCTTGAGCAGGTAGGAGCTGCCCGATGTGGTGACGTTCCAGATCTGGCCGGCCGCGTTGTTGCAGCCGTTCTGGACGAGCTGCACGCCATCGGAGGTGCTGCTTCCGGGAACGCTGAGGCACAGGCCGCTCCCGTTGTTCACCAGGGTGTAGGCCCCGGCAGCCGGTGCGGCCGCGGCGGCCGTTGCTCCGACCACCAGCCCTGACAGGGCGACCGTACAGGCGAAGGCCGCGGCGGCGGCGGTCTTCCCGTTGATTCTGCGTTTCACGGTTGAGCTCCTTGCTGGTCCGGCAGGCCGGTATGGCCTGCGATACGGGTTCCCCCCAGCGAGCACTCGCCGTTCACATATGTGATCCGCGTACATGTGAGCGAACAATCACAAGTTAGGAAAGCGTTTTCCCGATGTCAACCAGTGGTGAAACTTTCATGACAGCCGTTGTTATGTCGCAGGCCGGTTCCCCTGATTCGGTCCCGTCCCCCTCGGAGCCCGGACCCGCCGACGGAGGGAGGCGGGTCCGGGAAAGGCTGTTGCGGGCGAAGGTCCGGGCGGGCCGGGGGCGAGCCACGGCATTCGGTGCTCACCTGCGGAAACCCTGCCGAGCCCGTCGAGTGGGCAAGCGCGTGCCGAGCCGGACCCCCACATCCGCATACCGCTGGGTACGTACTCGCGGCAGGTGATGCGCGTGCCGCCGGTATCTGACGTCAGAGGGTGACGACGGCGCGTGAGAAGCCGCTAGTCGACCTCGGCACTGCCGTTGACGCGGAGCTTGCGGCGGGCGCGCTCGTAGAAGGTCTTGTCGCCCAGCCTGACGACCCACGCGGCGGCGCGCAGAGCGGTGACGGTGAGTTCGTCTCCGGGGCAGAGATGGGCGCCCACCGCGCCGTCGACCTCCACGGCCAGACGGCCGCTCGTCGGGAGCAGCTCGAGGGTGACCCTCTCGTCGGCCGACAGCACCAGGGCCCGGTTGAACGCCGAATGAGCCGCCGCGGGCACGACGAGGAACCCCTCGACCCTCGGGGACACGATGGGGCCGCCCGCGGAGAAGCTGTAGGCGGTCGATCCGGTGGAGGTCGCCACGATGACGGCGTCGGCGGCGTAGCGGACGAAGGGATGGCCCTCCACGGAGACCGCCACCGCAGACAGGCCGTCGCCGGGGATCCGGACCAGGGCGATGTCGTTGAACGCGGTCACCGCCGTCCCGTCGGGCAGGACGGCCTTCACCGCCATCCGGGGCTCCACCGTGTATTCGTGGTTGTCGATGGCGGACAGCGCCGGAGGGAGCTCGTCGACGTCGATCTCGGCGAGGAACCCCAGACGGCCGAGATTGACACCGAGAATGGGTGTGGAACGTCCGGCGATGAGCCGCATGGTGCGCAGCATCGTGCCGTCGCCGCCCAGGCTGACGAGCAGGTCGGCGCGGTCCACCAGGGTGTCGTCGTCGACCGGGACCGCGCTGCAGTCGATGCGTCCGACCTCGTCGGCCAGCCCGAGCACCGTGCGGTTCCGGGCGCGGGCCCACTCTACGATCGTGTCAATGGCCACCTTCGAATCGCGCTGCGGATGCAGGACCAGTCCTACGGTTTCGACCATCCCCATGACGCCACTGTACGGGGACCTCCGAGGGGTCGTGCCCGGGGAGGCGGACTACCCGCGAAGCCCGGGAGGTCCGGCAGGCACCGCAGGCCCGGGAAGGCGAGCACGGCCGACGATCCCCGCCTGCTCGGAGGGCTGAACACGTTTGAGAGGCCTGGCATGTTCGAGCCCGCCGGCAGATTCGAAAAGTTCCGCAGGCCGAGCAGCCAAGCAGGCTGAGCGGCTAAGCGGGTCGAGCCGGCCAGGCCAAACGGGTCGGCGAGCCGAGCAGGCAGGGTGGCTTGGAGGGTCTGGAGCTCACGAGACCCGATCACGGCTCATGCCTGGCGTTGTTCTTTCATCCGTGCCTCGTGAAGATGGCGACGCCCTCCGGCGAGATCATCCCTGATCCGCTTTTCGAGGTCGGCGAAGAAGCGGTAGTAGCCGTCTTCGTACTCCTCCACGACCTGGAAGGTCCACCGGCCGGGCAGGACGTCGCGGCCGACCAGCTCGTTGACCACGATGTCGGCGTACTCCGGGTGGCCGGAGGCGCGCAGCAACTCCACGGCCTGGTCGAGTTGGAGGTCGGCATGACCGGTGAGCTGGTGAAAGGAGTAGAGGTGCCCCCTGGCCCTCTCGGTCGTCTCCAGAGCCTCGGAGAGCTTGCCCAGCGCCTCCACGGTCGTGTCGTCGATGCCGGCGGGATTCGCGCCGGCCGGGCCGGTGGCGGCGGGACCGACGCCGGCGGGGTCGGTGGGGGTGGGATCAACGCCGGCGGTCTCGGTGGCGGTGGTCCTCACGCCGGCGGGGTCGGCGGCGGGGCCGAGGTCGGCAGAATCGGTGGGAGAGGGATTCATGCCAACGGGATCGGCGCCGGGAACGGTGGCATCGGAAGATAGGCGGATACCGGAAGATAGGCGCCTTTCCGGCTTTTCCTCATTAATCACTTCGTCTCCTCGCCAAAAGCGCCGGCGCGCCTGGGACGGCGAAGTGGTCTCGTCGATCGCGTGCCGGGTGACAGGACTCCGTCCTGTCACGTCCCGTCGTCGTCCGAGCCCGGTCGTCGTCGCCCGCATGGCGCTCTGAGCTGCTTGGTTGCTTGAGCGGTGGAACCTGTCCCTACCCCGGCCGATGACGGCAAATCAGCGGGGTTCCCTCCTGGGGGGCGTGCCGTGGTGAGGAGCGAGGGCTTCCGAAAGCGCCGGAAATATTACGTCCCTTTTTATGTGTTACCTGTCTTTTCTTGGGCATACGGCTGGCAGCCAAGCAAGTGGGAGCGTGAACCATGGATATCACTGGCATTATCTCCGCCATCGTCATTGGAATCATCATCGGGGCCCTGGGCCGTCTGGTCGTACCGGGCAAGCAGAACATCCCGATCTGGCTGACCATCGTGATCGGTATCGTCGCCGCTCTCATCGGCACCGCGATCGCCTCCGCGCTGGGAGTCGCCAGCACCGGGGGAATCGACTGGATCGAGCTGATCATCCAGATCGTCCTGGCGGCCGCCGGCGTCATCGCGGTTACCGGCATGTACGGCAGGCGAGGCCTTCGATAGCCGATCCGGACCGACCGCCGGATGCCATGTCCGGGGGGAGTCCGGGAGACGTCGACCCGCTTCGCCGGTGGTCCCGGCCCGCAGTCGTGGGCCGGGACCACCGCTGTCTGTGCCGCCCGCGAGGGACTCCTGCGCGGAAGGCGCCGCACTCCGCGCTGTGGCCGCCACCGTTGCCGCCCGCGAGGGGCTCCTGCGGGCGGTGCTCAACCACGTTTCGCGCCGTATGTCTCACACCTCCCGCATGTTTCACACATCTCGCGCGAATCACACGTCCCATATATCCCGTATTAACCATATGAATCTTGTGAATCGCCCGAACCGCGTATTTCACAATTGAGGTTGGATTCGGCTCTCTCCCCGCCCCGGAAATCCACGGAGGCGTTCGGGAGTGTCCGGGCGGAGTGTGGGTTTTCGAGGGCGAGAAGGTATCCGACTGGCTAAAGTCGACGCGCGTGAGCTGGAGTTACCCGCAGGGCGAAACGCGGTGCACGTGATGACCGCGCGGCCGGATGCAATGAGGATTCGCTACATGCTTCTGCATGCCTACGGCATGGGCGGCACGATTCGGACGGTGATCAGCCAGGCGAACGCGATGGCGGCCGCGGGGCACGACGTCGAGATCGTCAGCGTGGTGCGACGGCGAGACAGGCCCCAGTTCCCCATCGACGAACGCGTCCGTCTCCATGCGCTGGCGGACCAGCGGGAGGGCAGGCGCGCGGACTCGGTGGGACGCCGGATCTGGCGGAGGTTCCGCGGCAAGATCGTGCCCGCGGGGGAGTCCGCGGGGTCCAGCTTCACCGAACGGGTGGAGCGGGCCGTCATCGACTACGTCTCCACCCTGGACGACGGCGTCCTGGTCACCACCCGGCCCGCGCTGAATCTCATCTCCGCCCGCCGTACGCCGGTAGGCGTCGTACGGGTCGCCCAGGAGCACCTGAACCTGGCCACCCACTCGGCCGGTGTCCGGTCGGCGATCGCCCGTCACTACGGCCGGCTGGACACGGTCGCCGTGCTCACAGAAGCCGACAGGAAGGACTATCGGAGCTTCCTGCCGGACACTCCGATCGTGTGCATCCCCAACGCCGTGCAGGCCGTCGACCAGACGCTCCCGTGGCAGGAGGACAGGCTGGTGGTCGCGGCCGGACGGCTGGTCCCGCAGAAGGGTTTCGACCTGCTGATTCCGGCGTTCGAGCAGGTTGTGCGCCGGCATCCGGACTGGCGGCTGCGGATCTACGGCTCGGGTCCCCAGAAAGGCGCGCTGCGCGAGCTCCTCAAGAAGCACAGACTGCGTGACAACGTCACGCTGATGGGACGCACCGGCCGGCTCGGCGACGAGTTGGCCAAGGCCTCCTTCCATGTGCTCAGCTCGCGGTTCGAGGGGCTGCCGATGGTGATGATCGAGGCGATGGCCCATGCGTTGCCGGTTGTCGCCTTCGACTGCCCGACCGGTCCGCGCGACGTGCTCACCGACGAGATCGACGGCCTGCTCGTCCCCTCCCAGGACGTCGACGCGCTGGCCGGGGCGATGATCCGGCTCATCGAGGACCGGGAGCTACGGCACCGCATGGGGGCCTCGGCCGTTGTCACCGCCCGTCACTACGCTCCCGAAGTGATCATGCCGCTCTGGGAGAATCTGTTCGCCGAACTGCTCGGCCGGAGTCGTGCGCCAATGAGCTGAGACGGATTCAGCGGAGAGCAAGGGGCGAATGTCGCGTTTCCATCAGGCGGTGAGTGCGTGAAACGCGCCCCAGAGCCGCTCATTCCGGCGTAGGAGCATGGAACCGCCGATTCATATCGCTTATATCGCATCGCGAACCACGCTAAAAGCCCGGGGTGACGGCCTTCGCCTGTCTTACGGACGTGCTTTCCATCCTTATTCGGGCTGCGATCCGGGTGGGGATCTCCGGCCGGGAAACGGGCTTCCGCCGTGGCGCGCTCTCGTCGCGAAGGCCCTCTCGCGGCGGGGGTTCGCGAGCCGATGCCCCGTCCCGCCCCCAGCCTGCCCCGGCCGCCCGTCCATGACGGGTCCCCGCAATTCATGAAACCGATCGTATGGACCCGGTTGCCCGTCTAAATAAGACATTTAAACTTATCGTGACATTAGCGATAATATCGAATCCATCCTTGGCGGGATCATATTCAATGCTTGACAAGCCATTTAATCGCGTCCCAAGATTGGCTCGTCGGCGATGACGAGCTGTGTCCGGGTCTTCGCGCCGGAGGCGGACAAGCTTGTCAATTATGTCTCCCGTAATCGGTGACCCCTCATTTCCTGATTCACGCCTTCGGTTTCTCCCTGTCGGTACGAGTACGGATCGGTGGTGTGTGTTGTGACAGAGCTCGATGTTGTCCAGTCGCAGCTGAATGGTGCCCAGTCGCAGTTGAGCCTGGGCACGGCTGCCGCACGAAACCTGGCGACGACGACCAAGTCGACGCCCCAGATGCAGGAGATCACCTCGCGGTGGCTGCTGCGAATGCTGCCGTGGGTGCAGGTGTCGGGCGGCACCTACCGCGTCAACCGGCGGCTGAGCTACATGATCGGCGACGGGCAGGTGAGTTTCACCACCGTGGGATCGCAGGTGTCGGTGGTGCCGGCGGAGCTGTGCGAGCTGCCCCTGCTCCGGGGCTTCGGGGATCTGGAGACCCTGGAGGCCCTGGCCGGGCAGTTCGTCCAGCGCGACTTCCAGCCCGGAGACGTGCTACTGGAGGCGGGAAGCTCGGCCGACGAGGTCGTGCTCATCGCGTACGGCAAGGTCCAGAAGGTCAGGACCGGCCCATACGGTGACAGCCAGACGCTGGGAGTGCTGGCGGGGGGTTCCCACTTCGGAGACGACACGCTGACCGGCCCGGAGGCCGAGTGGGATTTCACCGTCAAGGCGGTGACCAGCGGCACGGCGATGATCCTTTCCCGTCGGGCGTTCACGGAGCTGGTCGAGCGGTCCGAGGAGCTGCGGGCCCATCTGGAGGCCGCGCAGCTGAACGGTTCGAGGGGACCGCAGAACAAGTACGGCGAGGCCGCCGTCGAGGTGGCCGCCGGGCATGCCGGAGAGGCCACCCTGCCGGGGACGTTCGTCGACTACGAGGTCGCGCCCCGCGAGTATCAGCTGAGCGTCGCGCAGACGGTGCTGCGGATGCACAGCCGGGTGGCCGACCTCTACAACGACCCGATGAACCAGACCGAGCAGCAGCTCAAACTGACGATCGAGGTGCTGCGCGAGCGGCAGGAGCACGAGCTCATCAACAACCGCGACTTCGGACTGCTGCACAACGCCGACCTGAAGCAGCGGATCCACACGCGCACCGGACCGCCCACCCCGGACGACCTCGACGAGCTGCTCAGCCGCCGGAGAAGCACGAGTTTCTTCCTGGCCCACCCCCAGGCCATCGCGGCCTTCGGCCGGGAGTGCAGCAGCCGCGGCCTCTATCCCCAGGGCGTCGACGTCGGCGGCGCCGGGGTGCCCGCCTGGCGAGGCGTCCCCATCTTCTCCTGCAGCAAGATCCCCATCACCGACACTCGCACCACGTCCATCCTCGCGATGCGTGTCGGTGAGGACAACCAGGGGGTCATCGGCCTGCACCAGACCGGCATCCCGGACGAGTACGAGCCCAGCCTGTCGGTCCGGTTCATGGGCATCAGCGAGAAGGCGATCCTCTCCTACCTGGTCAGCGCCTACTACTCCGCCGCGGTCCTGGTCCCGGACGCGCTCGGCATCCTCGAAGACGTCGAGCTCGGTCACTGATCGGACCCGGCCGCCGAGCGATTGGAAGGAAGAGGGAAGAACATGACCACGGTTGAGGTGACGGCCGAAGGACGGTCCGCGCGCGAGGTGCTGGCCTGGAGCCGGGAGATGGTCGAGGCGGCCCTTCGACCGGCCGCCGACACGCTGCCCGCGTCGATGCGTCACATCGCCGGATATCACTTCGGCTGGTGGGACGAGCACGGCCACCCCGTCGCGACCAGCGGCGGCAAGGCGATCCGTCCCGCGCTGGTCCTGCTGTCGGCCGAGGCCGTCGGAGGCAGCGCCGACGCGGCGCTGCGTCCGGCGGTCGCCGTCGAGCTGGCGCATGACTTCTCCCTCATCCACGATGACGTGATGGACGGTGACCGGATCCGCCGCCACCGTCCCACGGCCTGGGCCGTCTTCGGCGTCAGCCCGGCGATCCTGGCCGGTGACGCGCTGCTGACGCTGGCCTTCGAGGTGCTCGCCGCGGGCGAGCACCCGATCGCCGCGGAGGCGACCCGGGCCTTCGGCGCCTCGATCCAGGAGCTGCTGGAGGGCCAGAGCGCCGACGTGGCCTTCGAGGACCGCCGGGATGTCGTGCTGGCCGAATGCCTGGCCATGGCGGTGGGCAAGACCGGTGCCCTGCTGGGGTGTGCCTGCGGTCTCGGCGCCCTGTTCGGCGGTGGCAGTCCCGAGCAGGTCGAGCACCTGCGCGCCTTCGGCAAGGACCTGGGGCTGGCGTTCCAGCTCGTCGACGATCTCCTGGGCATCTGGGGGGATCCCGTTGTAACCGGCAAACCGGTCTACTCAGATCTGCGGAGCCGTAAGAAGTCCCTCCCGGTTGTCGCCGCACTGACCTCGGGCACCCCGGCCGGACGAGAGCTGGCCGGCCTCTACCACCGGGAGCAGCCCCTGTCCGATGCCGACCTGGTCCAGGCGGCCGAGCTCGTCGAAGCCGCGGGCGGGCGTTCCTGGAGCCAGGCTCAGGCCGATGAGCTGCTCGCGCGGGCTCTGCAGCGCCTGCGTCTGGCCGGTCCGGCGTCGCGATCGATCGTCGAGCTCGGCGAGCTCGCGCACCTCGCCACCCGCCGCGATCACTGAACGACCTTGACGGCAGGGATCACCACTGCTTCACCCGCCGTCATCGCCGCGGCTCTTCTCGGGTCCGTGGGCCCGCTCATCCGCCCACGGACCAACCGGCGAGCCTTCTTACAGGCCGGAGGCTTGGCGCAGCTCCCCGGCGAGGTCGAGCAGGTGGCGGGGGCCCTGCGCGGTGTGCTGGAGGTCGAGGAAGATCTCGTGCACACCGCTCTCCGCGGCGGCGCTCAGGTGGTCGGCGATCTGCCGTACGGTCCCGCTTCGCGGGAGGGCGGCATCGGCGGGAGAGTCAACGATGATCGGATTGGCCCGCATGACGATGCGCAGGGCGTCCGGGTCGCGTCCCTTCCGTTCGGCGGCCTCTTTGACGATCTTCCACATGCCGGTCAGCACGGAGATCGGCATGGACGCCGCGAGCCAGCCGTCGGCGCGGCGGCCGATGCGGTCCAGGGCCGGAGGCGCGAAACCCGCGAGATAGACGGGCGGGTGGGGGAGCTGCGCCGGTTTGGGGAAGATATGGCTCGGCGGGATGGTCCACCGCTCGTCGGTGAGGACGACGGGGTCGTCACGCCAGATGGTCTCAAGGGCGTCGAGAGTGGCGTCCAGCCGTGCGGCCCGCCCCTGCCAGGAGGCGCCCACCGCCGCATACTCCTCCGACGACCAGCCGAGCCCCAGTCCCACATCCAGGCGGCCTCCGCTCAGCTGGTCGATCGTGGCGAGCGAGCGTGCCAGCAGTGCCGGGGCGTACCAGTTCGCGTTCAGCGCGCTGCTTCCGAGCCGGACCCGCGTGGTGACGGCGGCCGCGGTGGCCATGACCGCGAAGGGGTCCAGGAACGTGCGGTGCGCCGGAGGAATCTTGCCGTCTCCTCCGGGATAGCGGTCTTTGGGAGCGAGCGGTGTCATCAGCCGGTCGCCGACCCACAGGCTGTCGAAACCCTCGGCCTCCGCCTCCCTGGCGACGGTGACGAGCGCCCACGCGCCGGCGAACCGGCCGAACTGCGGCAGCGCCAGACCGAGGCGAACGGGTGCCGGAACGGTCATGCCTTCTTTCCCACTCCGCACAGAAGCAGGGATCGCGAGGGGGCCCCGTGCGTGACGGAGCCCTTCTCCGGCCGCCACTCGGGCAGCCAGACCAGCCCCGGATCCACCATCTCGAACCCGTCGAACAGCTCCTGGATCTCCGGGCGTGAGCGGAGGACGAGCGGTGAGGTGGCCCGCCGGTAGACCTGCGTGCCCTTGTCCACGGCCGCGGCCCGGGAGTCTCGGGTGCCGTGGGAGAGGACCAGGTAGCTACCGGACGGCAGGGCGTCGCGCAGCGTGGCCACGATCCGCCGCGGGTCGTCGGCCTCGGTGATGAAATGCATGATCGCCATCAGGAGCAGGCCTACGGGCTTGGAGAAGTCGAGATGTTCCTGGATCGCCGGGTTCTTGAGGATCTCCTCGGGCTGCCGCAGATCACCCGGGGTGACGATGACCTCGTCTCCGGCTCCGCCCAGGAGCGCCCTGGCATGCACGAGGACGATCGGATCGTTGTCGACGTAGGCCACCCGTGCCCCCGGTGCGACCTTCCGCACCACCTGGTGGACGTTTCCCTGCGTGGGCAGGCCGGCGCCGATGTCCAGGAACTGGGTGATCCCGGTGTCGGCGAGGAATCCGACGGTCCTGAAGAGGCAGGCCCGGTTCTCCCTGGCCGCCAGGCGGACCTCGGGGGCCACCGCGAGGATCTCCTCGGCCGCGGCGCGATCTGCGGCGAAGTTGTCCTTCCCGCCCAGGTAATAGTCGTAGAGCCGGGCGACGCTTGGAGTGTTGACGTCTATGCCCCGTTGCGTCCAGTCATCATCCGTCACGCTTCTCCCCTCGGATCCTAACCCGGTGAAGATCTTTCAGTCAGAGCGTAATGCTCCTTCTGTCGGGATAGGCGTTGTTTTCGGAAGAAGATCGTTGACGGCTACCCTGTGTTAACCCGCCGTCGGACCCGCGGCCAAAGGCCCCGCACCCGTCCATGGACCCGTCCGCCCACGGATCCGTTCGTCCACAGACTCGCCCATCCACGGGCCCGCCACGGACCCGTCCGCGCCCTCGTCGCCGCCCGGAAACGGCGGAAGCCCGGGTCGCCCCGGGCTTCCGCGTCATTCAGTTCGTGCGGTTCATGCGATTGCTCGCACGGGACCCGACCTAGCGGTGGGTGTAGACCCGCACGTAGTCGGACCGGCTGGAGCTGTCGTCGAGCCTGCGGTCACCGTCGAAGAGCGCACGGTACTCGCCGCTCTTGGAGGCGCGACCCTTGGCCTGGAACTTGCCGTTCCAGTCGGTGTGGTCGGAGGTCACGAACTTCCAGGCGCTGGAGCCGCGAGTGCGGAAGTAGATCTCGACCTTCTCGTTCTTCACGCCCTTCCAGCGGTGGTCGTTGACCTGCAGACGGCCGGTGAAGTAGACCGAGCGGCCCTTGCGGACGGAGCTCGGGCTGGCGGAGAACCCGTACACGCGGGTGTCCGCCTTCCTGACCTCCGCGTGCTTGACGGAGAAGTTGACCTCGTCGGTCACCTTCTTGCCGTCCTTGTCGTACGCATCGGCGGTCGCGAGCCAGCGGCCCACGAAGTCGTCCTCGTCGAAGCTGGTGGTGAAGCGCCACAGGTCACCCTCGTGGATGAGCTTGGGCTCCTGCGCACTCTTCGTGCGGAGCTGGTCGGTGACCGGCTTGAGGCGGAGCTCGACGCGGGTCGCCTCGGTGGTACGGACCTCGACCGTGACCCTCGTGTCATGGCCGTCCCTCACCACAACCGGGTTCGGGTTGACGTTGTCGATGCGCACGCTGAGAGCGACGCGCTCGGCGGAAGCCGTACCGGCGGTCATGAGCATCGAGCCGCTCACGACCGCGGACAGCAGACCGACGGCGATTCGTTTCATCAAGACGCTTTCCTCTTCCTATCCCCGTAGATGCAAGCGATCAGGAGCGATCGCCTCCACCTATATAAGACGGTATTGGAGAGGCAAGTGTTGCCTTAAGTTTCAAAAAAGAGCGATTAAAGACGTTGCAAGACCACGTTCTATCGCAACTCCCCAGGTCAACCGCAGGTCTTCCCGGTGTAATTTTTTTGGACATCCTAGTAAAATGTGTCCGATTTGCCGGGAATACGGATGGGGCGATCTTCGGCACCCCGTGCCGGCGCCCCGACCGAGGGCCGAGAAGGGCCGGGATCCGGGGGAGACCGGGGAAGGCGGGGGTCCGGCGATCACCGGCGAACTCCGGCGATGAGGCCACGGCGCCGGTTGGCGGATAGCGTTCCCCCATGAGTGCCACCATCGTCGCCAAGGATCTCGCCGCCGGACACGGCGACCGCGCGCTGTTCTCCGGACTGAACCTGGTCGTCGCCCCCGGCGACGTGATCGGTCTGGTCGGCGTGAACGGGGCCGGAAAGTCCACCCTGATGCGGATCCTCGCCGGACTGACGCCCCCGGAGCAGGGCACCGTACGGCTCAGCCCACCCTCGGCGGTGGTCGGTTACCTGCCGCAGGAGAGGGAGCGCCGAGCGGGAGAGACGATCGCCGACTTCCTGGCCAGGAGGACCGGGGTGGCCGCCGCGCAACGCGCGCTCGACGTCGCGACCGAGGGGCTGGTCGAGGGCCGTCCCGGCGCCGACGACGACTATGCCGTCAGCCTGGAGCGGTGGCTGGCTCTGGGAGGCGCGGACCTGGAGGACCGGGCCGAAGGGGTCGTCGCGGAGCTCGGCCTGGCGGTGGAGCTGGACCGGCCCATGACGGCGCTCTCCGGCGGCCAGGCCGCGCGGGCGGGAATGGCCTCCCTGCTGCTCAGCCGCTACGACGTCTTCCTGCTGGACGAGCCCACCAACGACCTCGACCTGGAGGGACTGGAACGGCTCGAACGCTTCGTCACCGGGCTGCGCGCCGGGACCGTTCTTGTCAGCCATGACCGTGAGTTCCTGGTCAGGACCGTGAACCGGGTCGTCGAGATCGACCTCGCCCAGCAGCTGATCCGTGCCTACGGCGGCGGCTACGAGGCCTACCTCACCGAGCGGGAGGTCGCTCGCCAGCACGCCCGCGACGAGTACGAGGAGTATGCGGGCACGGTCAGCTCGCTCAAGCAGCGGGCGGGCATGCAGCGGGCCTGGATGGAGAAGGGCGTCAAGAACGCGCGGCGCAAGGCGCCCGACAACGACAAGGTCGGCCGGAACTTCCGTACCGAGGCGACGGAGAAGCAGGCCGCGAAGGCCCGCCAGACCGAGCGGATGATCGAGCGGCTCGAAGAGGTCGAGGAGCCCCGCAAGGAGTGGGAGCTCCGGATGGAGATCGCGGTGGCCCCCCGGGCCGGAGCGGTCGTCGCGACCTTGCGCGGCGCCGTGGCGCGCCGCGGCGCGTTCACCCTCGGCCCGGTGGACCTGCAGATCGGCTGGGCCGAGCGGGTGGCGGTCACCGGGGCCAACGGCTCTGGCAAGTCCACGCTGCTCGCCGCACTCCTCGGCCGGATCCCGCTGGAGGAGGGGAACGCCTCGCTCGGCCCCGGGGTGGTCGTCGGCGAGGTGGACCAGGCCCGGGAGCTGTTCCTCGGCGACGAGCCGCTGGTGGACGCGTTCGGCGCCGCCGTACCGGACATGACCCCCGCCGACCTGCGCACGCTGCTCGCCAAGTTCGGGTTGCGCGCGGCGCACGTGCCGCGCCCGGCCGCCACCCTGTCGCCCGGGGAGCGGACACGGGCCGCGCTGGCGCTGCTCCAGGCCCGGGGGGTCAACCTGCTGGTCCTCGACGAGCCGACCAACCATCTGGACCTGGTCGCGATCGAGCAGCTGGAGTCGGCGCTCGCCTCCTATCCCGGTACGCTCCTGCTGGTCACCCACGACCGGCGCATGCTGGACGCCGTGCACACCACCAGGCACATCCACGTCGACGGTGGCCGGATCACGGAGAGCTGAGCCGGTCGGAGACGATCCGGGAGCCGCCGGGGGAGCGCTAGGACATGGGGAAGGCCCCCGGAGAATCGCATCGTCCCAGGTCGCGACGGGTCACGGCAGACGCCGGGGCGGTCATCGGGTCGTTGGCGAGCTCCTGTGTCGTCTCCGTAGATGTAAACCCTCCAGAACGTTGAGGTAACTTTCGCAAGCAGCCGCAAATAATTGCTTCTCTTGCCTTATAGTTTCGCCATGACGCGACGGCTTGCAGAGGTGGCCAAGAAGGTCGGGATGAGCGAGGCGACGGTGAGTCGCGTGCTCAACGGGAAACCCGGGGTGTCCGAGGCCACCCGCGAGGCCGTGCTCACAGCGCTCGACGTGCTCGGTTACGAGCGGCCGACCCAGTTGCGGGGCGACAGGGCGAGGCTGGTGGGGCTCGTGCTCCCCGAGCTGCAGAACCCGATCTTCCCGGCGTTCGCCGAGGTGGTCGGGGGCGCGCTGGCCCAGCAGGGGTTCACCTCCGTGCTGTGCACCAGGACGCTGGGCGGGGTCTCCGAGGCGGAGTACGTCGCCCTGCTCCTGCAGCAGCAGGTGTCCGGCGTGGTGTTCGCCGGAGGGCTGTTCGCCCAGGCCGACGCCTCGCACGAGCACTACGAGCTACTGCTGGAGCGCCGGTTGCCGACCGTGCTGGTGAACGCCGCGGTGGAGCATCTCGCCTTCCCTCAGGTCTCCTGTGACGACGTGGCGGCGGCCGAGATGGCGCTCGGACATCTGCGCTCGCTCGGGCACGAGAGGATCGGCATGGTGCTGGGGCCGCCCGACCACGTGCCCTCCCAGCGCAAGCTGGCGGCGGCGAGACTGGACGAGGAGTTCGTCGAGCACACCATGTTCTCCCTGGAGGGAGGGCACGCGGCGGCCTCCCGGCTGATACGGCGAGGCGTGACCGCCATCATCTGCGCCAGCGACCTGATGGCCCTGGGAGCGATAAGAGCGGCCCGCAGGGCGGGGCTCTCCGTGCCCGGCGACATCTCGGTGATCGGCTACGACGACTCGGCCCTGATGAACTGCACGGACCCGCCGCTCACGACGCTGCGCCAGCCGATCGACGCGATGGGCCGCGCGGTCGTCGATCTCCTCGCCGCCCAGATCGACAAGGCCCTGGTCCCGGCCGACGAGCTGCTCTTCGAGCCGGAGCTCGTGGTCAGAGCCTCGACGGGGCCCGTGAAGCGCTAGGACCCTTTCGCAGAGGGCCCCGACGTTCATTTGGACAGGTAGATGACCTTCCAGGCGCCCGCGTAGAGGCAGGTGTTCGACGGCTTGGAGCTCTTCCCACCCTCCGAGCAGACCTTCAGCTCGACCTCGTAGACGTTGCGGTAGGAGAACGAGAAGTTCTTCGGCGTGCCGTACGAGCAGTCGCGGACGGTGTGGTGTTTGAACGGCAGGTTCCCGCCGGAGGTGCGGTAGGTGATGCGGAAGACCGCCAAGCCGCAGGTCGAGGCCTTGCGGGTCAGGTCGTACACCTTGCCGGAGATCTTGGCGGTCGCGGCGGCGGGGATGTCCTCGTGGTCCTCGCCGGTGACCTTCAGGGAGCCGAGCGCCTTGGCCCCGCGGCCGGGGGCGTAGTAGGCGCCCCACGACGCGGCGGCCGCCACGTCCGTCGTGGCCTGTCCCGGGAGACCGGTCGCGGCGTGTGCCACCGCCGGAGTGATCGAGACGAGCACGGTGGCAAGTGCGAGGCCGGCGAGGGTTCGAGTGATCGTCATTGGAGCGGGTTCCTTTCATACTGTTGTGTCCGCAGTGTGTTGTGGGCCGCTTTCACCTGGGTTGACCGCTCACTGCAAACGAGTATCAACCGCGTCAGGGGGAAGGAGGTCGAATCAGGAGGTAGCTGTCATGGAAGTGCTGGGAATTGATATCGGTGGCTCGGGGATCAAGGGTGCCCCGGTGGATGTCACCAAGGCCGAGCTGACGCAGGAGCGGTTGCGCATCCCCACGCCCGTACCATCCACGCCCGAAGCGGTCGCCGAGGTGGTCGGGCAGATCGCCAAGCACTTCGCCTGGAAGGGGCCGGTCGGGGTGACCTACCCCGGCGTTGTCGTCGACGGCGTCACGAGGTCGGCGGCCAACGTGGACAAGGAGTGGATCGGCACGGACGCGCGAGGACTGTTCGCCCGGGCGACGGGCCTGTCGGTGACGGTGCTCAACGACGCCGACGCCGCCGGACTGGCGGAGGTGGCGGCGGGCGCGGCCCGGGGCAAGTCCGGGGTGGTGATAATGCTGACCTTCGGCACCGGGATCGGCAGTGCCCTGCTGATCGACGGCCAACTGGTGCCCAACACCGAGCTCGGCCACCTGGAGATCAGGGGCAAGGAGGCGGAGAAGCGCGCCTCGGACCACGCGCGGGAGGCTCACGACCTGAGCTGGGACGAATGGGCGGAAAAGGTGGAGGAGTATATGAAGCACCTTGAGGCGCTGTTCTCCCCGTCACTGTTCGTCATCGGCGGCGGCGTCAGCAAGAAGTCCGAGAAGTTTCTGCCCAAGTTGAAGCTGGACACCCCGGTCGTCGTCGCGACCCTGCAGAACGAGGCGGGCATCGTGGGCGCGGCCATGGCCGCCGCGAAATCGTAGGACCCCGTGCGGCGCCGCCGTTCCCCACTGCCACGGACGCGGGGGAACGGCGGGCGGCCGGGGAGGTTGCGACGCGCCGGGCGGACCGCCGGCGGGCACTGCGCACCGTCCGATCCCGGACACGGAGAGGGGCCTGAAACTTTCATCGGGCCCGAAAGCCGTTCGGTGAGGTCAGGGGCGAGAAGACCCCTGGCGGTGGGCGGACAAAGTGCAACATGCTGTACACATCCGTGAAACATCCGGACTATGGGAGCGCTCCCACACACGTCCTGGAGATGATTACGAATGACAGTAAATCCGCGCCGCCACGCCTGGCGTAACCGGGCGGCGACAACGGTGGCATTGCTGGTGGCCGCCGCCGGCCTCGCCACCGGGCAAGCCGCCACGGCGCACGCCGCAGTCGCCTGCGACGTCGCCTACTCCACCAACGACTGGCAGGGTGGATTCACCGCCAACGTCACCCTCAAGAACCTCGGCGATCCCCTGACCAACTGGACCCTCGGGTTCAACTTCTCCGCGGGGCAGCAGCTCCAGCAGGGCTGGTCGGCCACCTGGGCACAGAGCGGCACCGCCGTCACCGCCAAGAACCTGGCCTGGAACGGCGCACTGGCCACCGGCGCCTCCACCAGCCTCGGTTTCAACGGATCGTCGACCGGGAGCAACCCCAAGCCCACCGCCTTCACGGTCAACGGCGTCTCCTGCGGCGGCGTGGTACAGCCTCCGACCAATCAGGCGCCCACGGTCAGCCTGACCGGCCCGACCTCCGGCGCCACCTTCGCGACGGGCGCCGCCGTGCCGCTCGCGGCGACGGCCAGTGACGACGGCTCGGTCAGCAAGGTCGAGTTCTACGTCGACGGCGCGCTGGTCAACAGCGACACCACCGCCCCCTACGCCTTCTCCGCCACGGGACTGGCAAACGGCGCCCACACCGCCAGCGCCAGGGCCTACGACAACGCCAGCCCGGCCCTGACGACGCAGACCGCCGCGGTTCCCTTCACCGTGGGCGGCGGGACCACCACCCCGTCGATCGTCGCCTCCGCGACCTCGGTCAGCGTTCCCGAGGGCGCCAGCAGGACCGTCGGGTTCAGGCTCAGCGCCGCGCCCACCGGCAGCGTCACGGTCAACCTGACCAAGAGCGGCGACACGAACCTCACCATCACGCCCTCGACGCTCACCTTCACCACCGCCAACTGGAACACGGCGCAGAACGTGACGGTCTCGGCCGCCCAGGACAGCGACCAGACCAACGGCACCGCCACCATCGCGGCCGCGGCCACCGGGCACACCGGAGTCTCCGTCACCGCGACCGAGGCCGACGACGACGGCACCCCGCCGCCGACCGGCGAGCACGTCGCGAACCCCTACGCCGGGGCGACCGGCTACGTGAACCCCAACTGGTCGTCCAAGGCGGCGGCCGAGCCGGGCGGCGCCGCGGTGGCCAACATCTCGACCGGCGTGTGGCTGGACCGCATCGCGGCCATCGCGGGCACCTCCTCGGCCATGGGCCTCCGCGCCCACCTGGATGAGGCACTCGTGCAGGACGCGGCCAACGGCAGCACCCCGCTGACGATCCAGTTCGTCATCTACAACCTGCCGAACCGTGACTGCTCGGCGCTCGCCTCCAACGGTGAGCTGCTCATCGCCAACAACGGCCTGAGCCGCTACAAGACCGAGTACATCGACCCGATCGCCGCGATCATGGGCGAGTCGAAGTACGCCGGGCTCCGCATCTCGACGATCATCGAGATCGACTCGCTGCCGAACCTGATCACCAACCTCAACGTGGCGAAGTGCCAGGAGGCCCAGAGCTCCGGTGCCTACGTCGACGGCGTCCGCTACGCCCTGAACAAGCTGCACGCGATCAACAACGTCTACACCTACATCGACGCCGGGCACCACGGCTGGCTGGGCTGGGACACGAACTTCGGCCCCTCGGCCGACCTGTTCGCGAGCACCGTCTCCGGCACCACGGCCGGTTTCGCCAGCGTCGACGGCTTCATCACCAACACCGCCAACTACTCGGCCCTGCGGGAGCCGCACTTCACCATCAACAGCTCCGTCAACGGCACCTCGGTCCGCCAGTCCACCTGGGTCGACTGGAACTTCTACGTCGACGAGCTGTCGTACGCCCAGGCATTCCGCACCCTGCTCATCCAGAAGGGCTTCCAGTCGGGGCTCGGCATGCTGATCGACACCTCCCGCAACGGCTGGGGCGGCACGGCTCGCCCGACCGCTCCCAGCACCTCCACCAACGTGAACGACTTCGTCAACCAGTCGCGGGTGGACCGTCGCATCCACGCCGGCAACTGGTGCAACCAGAGCGGCGCCGGCCTCGGCGAGCGCCCGCAGGCCAGCCCCGCCACCGGCCTGGACGCCTACGTCTGGATCAAGCCTCCGGGCGAGTCCGACGGCGCCAGCTCCCTCATCCCCAACGACGAGGGCAAGGGCTTCGACCGGATGTGCGACCCGACCTACGGCGGCAACGAGCGCAACGGCAACAGCGCGACCGGCGCCCTGCCGAACTCCCCGCTCTCCGGCGCCTGGTTCTCCGCCCAGTTCCGCCAGCTGCTCCAGAACGCCTACCCGCCCCTCTCATAACCCGCCGGCCCCCGGCCCCCGGCCCCCGCTCCGGCGGGGGCCACCCGGGGATCCCGTAGAGGACCACCAGGGCCCTGCCGTCCCCCGAGGGGACGGCAGGGCCCTTCCTGTGAGTTCGAGGGCCGACGCGTGCCGAGGCGTCAACCCGAACGGGCCCATGCGGCCGGCCACAAGCGGGCCTTCGAGGCGGGCACGCCGCATGAGCTTGAGAGCATGCAGAGACATCACCCGAGCAGGCCCGTGCGGTTGCCACGAGCCGGTCTCCGAGGTGAGCACGCCGTACGGCTCGGGAGGTCTTTTCCGGGGCCCGTGCATGCCGCGTACGGCGTGCGCGGGGCCGCGTGCCGTACGGGTGAATATTGGGATGCGGCGGCGCGCACGCTCAGGCACCATGGACTGTTGGCTCCTGTTGTGCGGGCCGAAAGTATCCTGGGCTCAGTATGGGAACACCTCCTTTGACATCTCCGCTCGCCGACCTGCACGCGCGGCTGCCCGAGCTCACGCTACGTGACCAGGGGCGGCTCCGCCGACGGCTCGACGGGGCGCGCAGGATCAGAAACCGCGCCGCTCAACAGAAGATCGCTGCGGAAATCACCTCCGACATCGAGAAGGCCGAGCGCCGGGTCGCCACACGCCGTGCCGGCGTGCCCACGGTGACCTATCCGGAGGCGCTGCCGGTCAGCCAGCGCAAGGACGACATCCTGGAGGTCATCCGCGACCATCAGGTCGTGATCGTGGCCGGGGAGACCGGTTCGGGCAAGACCACCCAGCTGCCGAAGATCTGCCTGGAGCTGGGCAGAGGCGTCAGGGGGCTGATCGGGCACACCCAGCCCCGCCGGATCGCCGCCAGGACCGTGGCCGAGCGCGTGGCCGAGGAGCTGGACACCCAGCTCGGCGACGCCGTCGGTTACAAGGTGCGCTTCACCGACCAGGTGGGCGCCGGCACGCTCGTCAAGGTCATGACGGACGGCATCCTGCTGGCCGAGTTGCAGACCGACCGCGAGCTCCTCCAGTACGACACGCTGATCATCGACGAGGCGCACGAGCGCAGCCTCAACATCGACTTCATCCTGGGCTACCTCAAGCAGCTCCTCCCTCGCAGGCCCGACCTGAAGATCATCATCACCTCGGCGACGATCGACCCCGAGCGCTTCTCCAAGCATTTCGGCGACGCGCCGATCGTGGAGGTCTCCGGGCGGACCTATCCCGTCGAGGTGCGCTACCGGCCGATCGCCGAGGACGACGACCAGATCCAGGCGATCGGCAAGGCCGTCGACGAGCTCTGCGCCCAGGGCCCCGGTGACATCCTGGTCTTCCTCAGCGGCGAGCGGGAGATCCGTGACACCGCCGAAGCGCTCTCCAAGCGCAAGGACGCCGAGATCCTCCCGCTGTACGCCCGCCTGTCGGCCGCCGAGCAGCACAGGGTCTTCCAGCGGCACAGCAACCGCCGGGTCGTGCTGGCCACCAACGTCGCCGAGACCTCGCTGACCGTGCCCGGCATCAAATACGTGGTCGATCCGGGATTCGCCCGCATCTCCCGATACAGCCATCGCACCAAGGTCCAGCGGCTGCCCATCGAGGCGATCTCCCAGGCCTCGGCCAACCAGCGCAAGGGACGCTGCGGACGTGTCTCCGAGGGCATCTGCATCCGGCTGTACGAGGAGGACGACTTCCTCACCAGGGCGGAGTTCACCGACCCGGAGATCCTGCGCACCAACCTCGCCTCGGTCATCCTGCAGATGACCTCGATCGGCCTGGGCGACATCGGGGCCTTCCCGTTCGTCGAGCCGCCGGACCAGCGCCAGGTGAAGGACGGCTACGACCTGCTGCTGGAGCTGGGCGCGTTCGACCAGGCCAGGCAGATGACCCCGCTCGGCCGCAAGCTGGCCGGTCTTCCCGTCGACCCGCGCCTGGCCCGCATGGTGCTGGAGGCCGACGGCAACGGCTGCGTCAGCGAGGTCATGGTGATCGCCTCCGCGCTGTCCATCCAGGACCCGCGCGAGCGCCCGGCGGAAAAGCAGCAGGTCGCCGACGAGAAGCACCGCCGCTTCGCCGACAAGGAGTCGGACTTCGTCTCCTACCTGAACCTGTGGAACTATCTCCAGGAGCAGCAGAAGGAGCTGTCGTCCAGCGCGTTCCGGCGCCTGTGCAAGGCCGAGTTCCTCAACTACCTGCGGGTGCGCGAGTGGCAGGACGTCTACGGCCAGCTCCGCCAGATGGCGAAGTCCCTCGGCCTCACGCCCAACAGCACCCCCGGCGACGAGCAGAAGATCCACGTCTCCCTGCTGTCGGGCCTGCTGTCCCACATCGGGGTCAAGGACGTCGTCGAGAAGAAGGCCACGGGCGACGGCGCCCGCCGTCCCGCGACCGAGCCGCGCAGGCCGTTCACCGAATACATCGGGGCCCGCAACGCCCGCTTCGCCATCTTCCCCGGCTCCGCGCTGGCCAAGAAACAGCCGCTCTGGGTGATGTCCGCCGAGCTGGTGGAGACCTCCAGGCTCTGGGCGCGGGTCAACGCCAAGATCGAGCCCGAGTGGGTAGAGCCGATCGCCCAGCACCTGATCAAGCGCACCTACTCCGAGCCGCACTGGGAGAAGAAGCAGGGCTCGGTGATGGCCTACGAGAAGGTCACCCTGTACGGCGTGCCGCTCGTGGTGCAGCGCAAGGTCAACTACGGCCGCATCGACCCCGAGCTGAGCCGGGAGCTGTTCATCCGGTACGCCCTGGTCGAGGGCGACTGGGAGACCCACCACGCCTTCTTCGCCGAGAACCGCAAGCTCCTGGAGGAGGTCGAGGAGCTGGAGGAGCGGGCCCGGCGTCGCGACATCCTGGTGGACGACGAGACGCTGTTCGACTTCTATGACCAGCGCGTCCCCGCCGACGTCGTCTCCGGCCGCCACTTCGACTCCTGGTGGAAGAAGACCAAGGCCGACCAGCCCGACCTGCTCAGCTTCGAGAAGTCGATGCTGATCAGCGAGTCGGCGGGCGATGTCAGCCAGCGTGACTACCCCGACGTGTGGCGTCAGGGCGACCTGCGTTTCCCGCTGACCTACCAGTTCGAGCCCGGCACCGACGCGGACGGCGTCACCGCGCACATCCCTCTCGCCCTGCTCAACCAGGTCAACGCCGACGGCTTCGACTGGCAGATTCCCGGTCTGCGCGAGGAGTTGCTCACCGCGCTCATCCGGGCCCTGCCCAAGCCCGTCCGGCGTAACTTCGTCCCCGCCCCCAACTACGCCAAGAAGGTCCTTGAGCGGGCGAAACCCACCCAGGAGCCGCTGCTCGCGGTGCTGGAGCGGGAGCTGCTGAACATGACCGGCATCCAGGTGCCACGCGAGACCTGGCAGCCCGACCTGGTCCCCGACCACCTGAAGATCACCTTCCGGGTGATCGACGGGCGCAAGCAGAAGCTGGCCGAGAGCAAGGACCTGGCCGACCTCAAACGGAGGCTCGCGCCCAAGCTCCGCCAGACCCTCTCCAAGGCCTCCGGCGGGCTGGAGAAGTCCGGCCTGACCACCTGGAACATGGGGGCGCTGCCCAAGACGTTCGAACAGCGCCGGATGAAGGCCTACCCGGCGCTGGCCGACGAGGGCGCCACCGTGGCCGTGCGGATGTTCGAGACCGAGACCGAGCAGCGGGAGGCCATGTGGGTGGGCACCCGCAGGCTGCTGCTGCTCAACACCCCGTCCCCGGCCAAGGGAGTGCTGGGCCGCCTGAGCAACCAGGCCAAGCTCGCGCTCAGCCGTAGCCCGCACGCGGGCGCCATCGCCCTGTTCGACGACTGCATCGCCTGCGCCGCCGACAAGCTCATGAGCGAGTACGGCGGGCCGGTGTGGGACCAGTCCGCCTTCACCGTCCTGCACGACAAGGTCCGCGCCGAGCTGTACGACACCACCGTCGACGTGGTCACCAAGGTCGAGGCCATCCTCAAGATCTGGCACGCGGTCTCCGGCCTCCTGCCCGCGGCACGCTCCACCCCCTCGATCGAGGACATCCGCGACCAGGTGGCCGGCCTGATCTACCCGGGCTTCGTCACCGACACCGGCTACAAACGCCTGCCCGACCTGCTCCGCTATCTCAAGGCGGCCGAGCGGCGGCTGGAGAAGATCTCCGACGACCCCTTCCGCGACCAGGAGCGGATGCACAAGGTCCACGACCTTGAGGACGACTATCACGAGCTGGTCGAGAAGCTTCCCCCGGCCCGCCGCACGGGCGACGACGTCCGCCAGATCCGCTGGATGATCGAGGAGCTCAGGGTCAGCTACTTCGCCCAGACCCTCGGCACTCCGTACTCGATCTCCGAAAAGCGCATCCGCAAGGCCATGGAGCAGCTCTGAGAGCGGGATCTCACCCGATTCGATGACGAGGCATCAGGCCGGCCGGAGCCGTGTCCGGTCGGCGACGCCGGGCGCCGTCACGTGCTCCGGCGGCGTACGGAGGGCAGGAGCTCTCGCGGGCGATCAAGCTGAGAAGCGCCATCCGGACGGCGCGGACCGTCGCCCGGTCCGTCCGGGGCTACAGGAAGATCGAGGTGTCGAGGTCGAAGTCGACGGGGGAGGGGATACGAAGAGGCTTGCCCATCTGAACGCGCGTGACGATCTGGTAGGCGCCGTCCTGGGGGTCGCTGAGGACTGTGACTGCCGGGGAGGCGGCGATCGGGTCGACGAGCAGCATGATCGGCACTCCACCCGCGGCGTAGATGCGAGGCTTGTCATCGCGATCGACCCGGGCGCTACCCGGGGAGACGACTTCGGTGACCATGATCAACCCGGAGGAGAGCAGCTCCAGAGTGCCCCGGCGCGGGCAGTCGGCGGGAGCGAGCACGAAGTCGGGGATGAGGCTGTCTCGGGGCCCGTCGATGCAGACGTTCACCCCACCCACGTGAGCGCGCCACTTTCGCTCCATGACGACCGGCTGTAGCGCGTAGGAGAGAAGCGTCGCGCTCCAGCTGTGCTCGGGGGTGCCCACGGGGCTCATGATCAGATTCCCGTCGATGACCTCGGCGCGGAAGCCGGGAGTGGGGGGCAGCGTTTCGAAGAGATCCCGAGCCGTGCGAGCGGGCGACGTATCTCCCAGGTAGGTATGCCTGGGGGATCGCCCTCGTGTTGTCATCGCCATCGATCAAACCCCCTCCGTATCCGAACAGGCACTCTAAGTGTTGCATGAGGTCTGCCTGGGTGCGGGAAATATGCGCTGTGGTTATGGATCGGTCGAGAAGGCTCGGTTCCCGCTGTCGCGGTGCGGTCCCGGATGTCCCTTCTCGGTGGCACGGAGGTCGAGAAGGTCACAGGAAGATCGAGGTGTCGAGATCGAAGTCGACGGGGGAGGGGAGCCGGACCGGCTTGCCCAGCTGGGTGTGGACCATAGTCCGGTAGGTGCCTTGCTCCGGGTCGCTGAGGACGGTGACCGTGGGAGGTGAAGCGATGGGATCGATGATCAACATAATGGGAATCCCTCCCTCCGCGTAGATCCTGGGCTTGGTGGCGCGGTCCGTTTCCATGCTTCCGGTCGAGACGACCTCGGCTGCCATGATCAACCCCGATGAGAGGAGTTCTCGGTCGCCCCAGAGCGGAGCGTCCACGGGCGCCAGGCAGTAGTCGGGGACCACGGTGTCGCGCGGCCCCTCGATGCACACGTCGACATTTCCCACAAAACTTTCCCAGTAGTGCTCTTCAAGAAGGGGAAATAGCGCGAATGCGAGACGCATGGCGATGCGTCCGTGGTGGGGGACACCGGATGGGCTCATTATGAGGTTCCCGTCGATGATCTCGGCGCGAAGACGGAGGGTGGGGGGAAGGGAGTCGAAGAACTCTCTCGGCGTACGAGGTGTGGGCTGCTCGTCGGAGGGGGCGCGCCGATCTTCGATAGGGGTGTGCTGACCAGATCGTTTTGAAGCTGTCATGACCATCGACCAATATCCCTTCGTGTCCGAACGGGAACTCTGAGTGTTCCATGAGGTTCCCTCGGGTGCGAAAGGTATGCGGCACATTTATGGATCACTTCTATGCCCGGCCCACGTCCCCGCAACTGGACGCCCCGCGTGGTGGTGGAGTCGTTGATGCGATACCCACAGAGCTATCGGCAGGCCCGGTCTCCGACACGGGACACGTGATGTGTCCGTAGAGAGAAAGATCTTCGTGGTGAAGTGGCCCGGGTCCTGCGTATCGAGGCCGGTGGGGACCTGAGTTCCGAAGGCAGGGGTTGCGTGCTGACGGTAAGGGGCCGCAGAACGAGGACTTGCCGTACTGAAACAGGACCTGCCGGACTGAAATAGGATCGGCGGGCCGATCGAAGGGGGAGCCGTGGTCCGGGTAGTGGTGTTCGACGTCGGGGAGACGCTGATCGACGAGACGCGGATCTGGTCGCGCTGGGCGGACCGGCTCGGTGCCACCCGGTTCACGATGCTCGGGGTGCTGGGCGGCATGGCGGCGCTCGGACAGTCCTTCGACGAGGCGTTCCGGATCATCAAGCCCGGCTTCGATCTCGAGGCCGAGCAGGAGGCGTGGCGCAGGGAGGACCCGGACGGGCTCCGGGTGAACTTCGACGCCGAGGACCTCTATCCGGACGTACGGCCCGGCCTGGCCGCGCTGCGCGATCTCGGGTACGAGCTGATCATCGCGGGCAACCAGCCGCCGCAGGCCTACGACGCGCTGACCGCGATGGACCTACCCGTAGACGCCGTTCACACCTCGGACGGCTGGGGCGTGTCCAAGCCCGACCCCGGCTTCTTCGCCAAGGTCGTCGCGGTGTCGGGGCGGGAGCCCGGCGAGATCCTCTACGTGGGCGACCGGCTCGACAACGACGTCCTCCCCGCCCGTACGGCGGGCATGCGGACCGCCCTGATCCGCCGGGGCCCCTGGGGCTACCTGCACGCCACCCGCCCCGAGGCCGCCAAGGCCGACCACGTCATCGACGACCTGCACGCCCTGGTCGCGGCCCTCGCTCGCTGACCATCACCGGCACCGGTGCCGGTAGACCGCGGTTGACGTCCCCTCGTGGCCGAAGCAGGGGGCGCCGACCATTGCGGGCAGGGCTTTTCCCTCACCCGCGTTCTCCCGGCTTCACCGGTGAACCGCTCCCGAGGAGTCCGGTTGGGGCCTCTACAGGCCTCACATCCGCCAAACGGCTGATCAGCACGACGCCGGGCCATGCGTCACCGCTTTCCGTTCAGGAGCCAGCGGCGGGCCACGGCCCAGGCGAGCGGCAGCGGCACCGTGCCCGCGCCGAGCCCCACGTCGACGAGGAGATCGAACACCTCCTTGCGCTGGGCGGCGGTGCCGATCGCGGCGTCGATGAAGCCGGATGACTGGGCGGCCCACGCGAGCACGTCGGTGGTGCGCAGGTGCCGTCCAAGAGCCTTTCTCAGTTTGCGCCGGTAGGCGGGAAGGGGGTCGCCGGCCGTCTGGACGGCGGCCTCCCCGGCGAGCCGGCCGGAGACCAGCGCATAGTAGATGCCCTCGCCGGTGAGCGGGTTGATGAGACCGGCGGCGTCGCCGACGAGCATCACCCGCCCGACGCCGGGCCTGGGCCGGCCGGGAGACAGGGGCAGGTGGTGGGCGCGCAGGTCGCGGGCGGGCAGGTGGGGCAGCAGTTCGGCGAGCCGGCCGTGGAGCACCTCGCGACCGGGCAGGCCGGTGGCGTGCAGCCGGGGCAGGAGCATCCCGAAGCCGACGTTGGCGGTGCCGTCGCCGATGGGGAACGACCACGCGTACGCGGGCCATCCGTCCTCCTGCATGGCGATGAGCTGGGCGTCGTCGTCGGCGGCGGGTAGGTCGGCATAACCGCGGACGGCGATCGCGGTGTGCTTCTCGGGGGTCGCGGGGATGCCGATGAGGCGCCGTACGGTCGAGTTGGCGCCGTCGGCGGCGACGACGGCGCGAGCGGCGACGGTGCCGTCGATGACGATGTGATCGTCGTGGGTGGCGAGCGCGCGGACACGGTGGCGACGGACCTCGACGCCGCGGGCCCGGGCGGCGTCGACGAGGCGGGCGTCGAAGACCTTGCGAGGGACGACGTGGTTGGGCCGGGCGACGGTGGCGGAGACGCGCACACCGCCGGGGGAGACCACCGTCAGGCGCCGCACCGGCCGATAGTCGGCGATGAGGTCCGGGAGCCCGAGCAGGGCGAGTTCCTCGCGGCAGTGGGCGGCGATGCCGTCGCCGCAGGCCTTGTCACGGGGAAAGTCGGCCTTGTCGAGCAGGAGCACCCGCGCGTCCGGCTGGAGTTGCTTCGCGCGCAGGGCCGCCGCGGAGCCCGCGGGACCACCGCCGATGATCGCCAGATCCCACATGTCATCCACGTTGGTGAGCCTGCCACGTTATGTCCCAATGAAAACGTCGCGGTCATCGGCGTTTCTGTCATGTCCCAAACAATTGGCCAGATCGGGTCTCACCGACATGGCCCGGGCGCGACGCGGCATCACCCGTTCCCGTCGCGCGCGGGCGCGCTCTCAGAGGTCGCGGTACTCGATGTCGGGCTCGATGTGGATGGCACGTTCTTCGGCGGACAGGTCGCCGTCGTCGGAGCCGACGTCGGAGGCGTACTCCTCGGATGTCTCGTCCGGGCCCGCCCCCTCATCCGGCGCTACCAGGCGCGTGTCCTCGCGCGGAGCCCGCTCGCGTTCCGGGGCCTCGCGCCAGAGGCGTTCGTCGAGGCTGTCCTGGTGCTCGTCGTCGTGTTCGACGATCTCATGGTTGAGTCCGAGGTCATCGTTCCATTCCTCGACCTCGATCTCCTGCGAGTCGTCCAGGCCGCCACGGTCTGGAGGTGTTTCGGTCATATCGCCGCCTTACCCGTATTATCGCCGAAAACCCCCAGCCTAGACCCTCGGTACTCACCGAGCGGATCGGCCGGATCGAGCCCGCCCGATCCGGCCGGGATGCTTCGATCGACTCCCGTCGGAGCCCGGTCCTGTCAGAGGCCCCGTCCCGTCAGAGACCGGCCGCGGCCCCGATGATCGAACGAGGGTCGGCCGCTCCGGCCAGGACGCCCGAGGGAAGCACGTCGATCAGGTGGGCGTGGCCGAAGGCGGAGCCGTACGGCATGGCGCCGACGGGGTGGCCTCGCTCGCGGAGACCCTCGCTCCACGGGCCGCCCTCCTCGACCTCGACCACCACCTGGTCGGGGGCCCGCCAGGTGTCGAATCCCGTGCCCTGGCCGGCCAGCCGCCAGCGGGGGGCGCCGACGGCCTCGCCGGGCGTCCGGTTGTGGACGAGCAGGCGGGTGAGAACCTGGAGCAGGACCTGCGGCTGGGCGTCGCCGCCCATGGTGCCCACGACCGAGCGCAGCGACCCGTCGGGGCGGGTGACCAGCGCGGGGACGAGGGTGTGCGGAGGACGGCGGCGGGGCCCGTACTCGGCGGGGTGGCCCGGGATCAGCGAGAACCCGATGCCCCGGTTGTGCAGGTTGATGCCGGTGCTGGGTTCGAAGATCAGGCTGCCGAAACCGGAGGCGTTGGACTGGATCAGCGAGACGCCCATGCCGTCGCCGTCCACCGCGCACAGGTAGGTGGTGTCACCGTCGGCGGCGAGGTCCTGCACCGTGGCCCGCGCGGACGGGTCGATCAGGGCCCGGCGGGCGTCGGCCGAGTCCAGCACGGCGTCGACGGAGGCGCCCTCGAACAGCACGTCCAGCCGGTCGTGCCCGGCCATCCGCGCCGCCTCCACCAGCAGGTGCGCCCAGAGCGGGTCCGCCGGGTCGGCGGGCAGGTCGAGTCCCTCGGCGATGCCGAGCGCGAGCAGCAGCAGATAGCCCTGCGAGTTGGGCGGCATGGTCCACACGTCGTGCCCGAAGACCCGCGCCCGCAGCGGATCCACCCACTCCGCGTTGCCGGCGGCCAGGTCGTCCTCGCTGTACTCGCCTCCGCCGATCGCGAGCAGTCCCTTGCCGAACTCGCCGAGGTAGAAGCCGTCCCGGCCGTCGGCCAGGGCCTCCAGCGCCCGCGCCACCCCGGGCCGCCGGATCAGGTCACCGGCGCTCCGGGCCGTCGCGAAGTCCTCACAGAGCGGGCCGACGGTTGCCAGCCCCGGCACCATCAGCGGAGAGGCGGGGAACCCGTCGCGGGCGTGCCCGATCGCGGGGGCCAGCACCTCGGTCAGAGGCAGCCTGCCGTACCGGCCGTGCAACGCCAGCCAGCCGTCCGCGCAGCCGGGTACCGGGACCGAACGGATGTCGTGGTGGTGCGGCATACGGTCGTGCCCCTCGGCCCGGAGCCGCTCGGGGTCGGCGCCCGATCCCGAGCGTCCGGAGGCGTTGAGCGCCGCCGGCGCACCGGTCCCGTCGTGGACCAGTGCGAACAGATCCCCGCCCAGCCCGCACAGGTGCGGCGAGGTCACCGCCAGTACGGCGTTCGCCGCCACCGCCGCGTCGGCCGCCGAGCCACCTCGCTCCAGCATGGCCACACCCGCGCCGGAAGCGAGGTGATCGACCGTACAAACCATTCCGGAGCGCGCATATCGGGTGTTTTGCATGCCCAGAGCGTACGGCTCCGCCGTCCGCCGGTGGATCCGGCCCCTTCCCCGATTTCCCCGGCGCGTCCGGCGCCTCGGACCTCTGGCCGATCGGGGCTGCGAACGACGGGGAGAGGGGTTGCTCAGCCGCCGACCATCCCGGGTTCGCCGGGCAGATAGACGGGACGCCGGGTCTCCCGGGCGTGACGTGCCGCGGGGAGGCGCGCCGCGATGTTCGCCGGAAGCAGGGTGGCGGCGATGTCCCAGGGGAAGAACGACGCGTCGTCGAGCTCCTCGACCTGCAGGCGTATGCGGCCGGGGTCGCTCAGGACGCCGCCGTCGAACATGAAGTTGATCATTGCGCGAGGGCGTTCTCCCGATGGCGGCAACCAGTGGATCACAAGGAGCTCGTCCGCCTTGACCGAGACGCCGAGCTCCTCGGCGGTCTCCCGCATGGCGCAGTCGTGGGGTGCCTCACCAGCCTCGGTGATCCCACCGGGAAAGCCCCAGCCGGGCCGGTAGTTCGGTTTGACCAGCAGGACCTGGTCCTTGGCGTCGGTGAGCAGCATGCAGGCCGAGGTGAACACACTGGGCAGGCTGGCATACCACTCGGTGGGTTCAAGGTAGGGCGTGGTCATTCGGTTCACGTTACTCCCGAGGGCCTCGTACCGCTCCGTCACCTGGCCGTGGCTCCGCCCTTTCCGTGCGAACGGCGGGCGGGCGCGGGAGTCACAAGATCCACGGGTGGGACCGCCGTCCCCCCCGTGCGTCAGCCCGATAACCGCTGCGACGGTGGGCCAGAGCCGGTACGGGGACCAGTGTGAAGCCTGTGAAGGCCGAATACCGCCCCCCGCTCACACCGGTAAAGGCAAGTGTCGTTCCAGGTAAAACTCGGAATTCATCCGTGGCGCCCAAAATCAGTGGCCGCTGTTTGGGCATGTGCAGAGAGGTAGGGCCGACTACACCGATCAGGGGGTGGCGGCTATGTCAGACCGCCTGTTTCAGGACCGGCGGGACGCCGGTCGCGCTCTTGTGGGACGCCTGGAGCGCTATCGGGACACGCCGGATGTCATCGTCGTGGGGCTGCCCCGAGGTGGCGTGCCGGTGGCGTACGAGATCGCCATGGCCCTCGACGCTCCCCTCGACACCTTCCTGGTGCGCAAGCTGGGCGCCCCCGGCAGGGAGGAGCTGGCGATGGGGGCGATCGCGAGCGGTGGAGTCATCGTGCTCAACGAGGACGTCATCCAGGGGATGAAGATCTCACCGGAGGTCATCCAGGAGACGGCCGAACGGGAGGGCCGCGAACTCCTCAGGAGGGAGAAGGCATATCGGGAGGGACGTCCCCCGCCGGCTTTCACCGGCAGGACCGTCATCGTGGTGGACGACGGGCTGGCGACGGGCGCGAGCATGCGCGCCGCCGTCGAGGCCCTCCGCCGTCACCGGCCGGCTGCGATCGTCGTCGCGGTTCCCGCCGCGCCCGAGTCCACCTGCCGCGAGATCGGTGCCATGGCCGATGAAATGGTCTGTGCCACCACACCGTCACCTTTTCTGGCGGTCGGACGGTCTTACTGGGACTTCGACCAGACAACCGACGAGGAAGTACAGGATCTGCTGCGCACCGCGTCGAGATCACGGCAGGCCGGAACGGGGTCGCAGGGTTCCACGGAGGTGGCCGCCGTCCGCCTGGAGGCTCTCCCCACCGCAGAGGGCGTGCCGCGCGAGGAGGACCTGTTCGAACTGGTCGGTGACGCGCGTTTCGTACTGATCGGGGAGGCCTCGCACGGCACCCATGAGTTCTACGAGGCCCGTGCGCGCATGACGCGGCGGCTCATCGAGGAGAAGGGCTTCTGCGCGGTGGCGGTGGAGGCCGACTGGCCCGACGCCTACAGGGTGAATCGGTATGTCCACGGACGCGGCGGCGACGCGACCGCCGAGGAGGCGCTGCGCGGCTTCGAGCGTTTCCCGACGTGGATGTGGCGCAACACGGTGGTGCTGGACTTCGTCGCGTGGCTGCGCGAGCACAACGATCGGGCGGGCAGGGACGAGCGGGCCAAGGCGGGTTTCTACGGACTGGACCTCTACAGCCTGCACCGGTCCATCCACGAGGTCGTCGCCTTTCTGGAACGGGTCGATCCGCAGGCCGCGGCACGCGCCCGGGAGCGCTACGCCTGCTTCGATCACCACGCAGGCGGCGACGGCCGGTCGTACGGCTTCGCCGCCGCGTTCGGGGCGGGCGAGCCGTGCGAGCGGCAGGCGGTCGAGCAGCTGGCCGACCTGCAGCGCCACGCGCTGGAGTACGTCCGGCGGGACGGGATCCTCACCCAGGACGAGCTCTTCCACGCGGAGCAGAGCGCGCGGACCGTGAAAGCCGCCGAGGGGTACTACCGCATGATGTTCAGCGAGAAGGCCTCCTCCTGGAACCTGCGCGGCCGCCACATGGCCGGAACCCTGGACGCCCTCGCCGAACATCTCGCCCGTCGGCGGGGCAGGCCGCCGAGGATCGTCGTGTGGGCGCACAACTCACACGTCGGTGACGCCCGGGTGACGGAGGCCGCCGCCCGCGGCGAGATCAACCTCGGCCGGCTGGCGCGCGAACGGTATCCCGGCGAGTGCCGCCTCATCGGGTTCACCGCCTACGCCGGCACCGTGACGGCGGCCGAGGACTGGGGTGGTCCGGCCGCGCGCATGCGGGTGAGGCCGGCGCTTTCCGGATCGATCGAGGCGCTGCTCCACGAGGTCGGCGGCAAGGAGTTCCTGCTCTCGTTCGGACTCGCGCCCCGGGCGGCCGAAGCGCTGCGCGCGCCGCGGCTGGAACGGGCGATCGGCGTCGTCTACCGCCCGCAGACCGAACGGCGGAGCCACTACCTCCACGCGCGCGTGGCGGAGCAGTTCGACGCGGTGATCCACATCGACGAGACGAGGGCGGTCGAGCCGCTGGAGCGAACGGCCGGCTGGGAGGAGGGAGAAGTCCCCGAGACCTACCCGACCGGTGTATGACCCGTCAGGCCGCGTACGCACTCGAGAAGGAGAGGCGGCTCGATCTTCCCGGCCCCGGAGAGAGCCGTCCTTTCCGCCCGAAGGGGGAATGCCATGAACGCCGTCCGGATGAACCTGGAGCGCCTGGAGATCCCGGCCGTGGACGTCGTGCTGGAGGCCGATGTCGCGGTGCCACGGCAGGCACAGGGAGTGGTGCTCTTCGCGCACGGCAGCGGCAGCAGCCGCCACAGCCCACGCAATCGATACGTGGCGGGTGAGCTCCAGAGGGCGGGCCTCGCCACGATCCTCGCCGACCTGCTCACGCCGGCGGAGGAGCGGGTCGACATCCAGACGGGCGAGTTCCGTTTCGACATCGGCCGGCTCGCCATACGGCTGGCGGCGCTGGCCGACTGGCTGGCGGAACACAGACCCACCGCCGGTCTCCGCGTCGGGCTCTTCGGCGCCAGCACGGGCGCGGCGGCCGCGCTCGTCGCCGCCGCGGCCCGTCCCGCCCTCATGAAGGCGGTCGTCTCCCGTGGCGGGCGACCGGACCTCGCCGGTGCGGCGCTCCAGTCGGTTCACCAGCCCACGCTGCTGATCGTCGGAGAGCGAGATTCCGCCGTCCTCAATCTCAATCGCGAGGCGATGAAGGAGCTGCGTGGCGAGACGCGCCTGGAGATCGTCCCCGATGCGTCTCACCTCTTCGAGGAGCCCGGGACGCTGGAACAGGTGGCCCACCTGGCCGGGGAGTGGTTCCTCCGCCATCTGCCGCAGACGCCGGGCAGGGAGGGCGACGCCCCCGAAAGCCCCTGATCGAAACCCCGGGGCGGCCTGGACCTACGCGCCCTGGGGTGGTCCGGATCTGTGCACGCCGGGGTGATCTGGACCTACGCACCCAGGGTGATCTGGACCTGTGCACTCGGGGTGGCCCGGGCTGATGCCCTCCGGGTGGCCTGGGCCTCAGAGACGCCAGCCGGTCTCGTGGGCCCAGGATTCGGCGATGCCCACGATCAGATCGACGACGGGATCCTTGACCTCGGTGTAGACGCCGGCTTCGCCGACGGATCCGGCGAGCACCCGCTTGAAGGCGGCGTAGGCGGCGATCGCCTCGGGGTGAGCTCTGAACCAGTCGCGAAACAGCAGCGCCAGACGCTCGTTGGGGGCGCCGCGCAGCCGTACGTGGAGGTTGACGTCCTCGCCCGGACCGCCACGCCTGCCCCACAGGCGCTTGCGCCAGAGCGGGGGCGCGTCGTTGGATCCTGCGGGGACGTGGTCCTGGTAGTAGGGAAACGAGGTGAACCCGATCTGGGTGAGGGGACCGTCGAAGGTTTTTACCGCCTCGTCCAGATCATGGACGCTGAGCTGCAGATCATAGATCGGCTTGGCGGCCATTCCGGGAATGGAGGTGCTGCCTATGTGCTCTGCCCGCAGAACGGCCGGCCCCAGTATGGTCCGCAGATCCGCCGCCAGGGCGGGACCCCGTACGGCCCAGGCCTCGTCGTAGTCATTTATGGTCACATGATTGGGCATCCGCAGCAGCTTAAACCGTCCTGCCGATGAAGCCGAGTGCCCTTGAGGTGCCGCTGTCGAATGCGAGCGGCCATATCGCGGAAGCGGGCTCGGTCGGGTCAGGCGGCGATGGTCAGGGGCTGGTCGCGGCTGACGAGGGCGGAGTAGGGGCCGTCGGCGGTGAGAAGCTCGGCGTGGGTTCCGCGTTCGACGATGCGGCCGTGGGCCAGGACCACGATCTGGTCGGCGTCGATGATCGTGGACAGGCGGTGGGCGATCGTGATGGTGGTACGGCCGTGCGACAGGGTGTCCAGGGCTTCCTGGACGGCACGCTCGGTCTGGGTGTCCAGGGAGCTGGTGGCCTCGTCGAGGATCAGCACGGGCGGGTTGCGCAGCAGCGTCCGGGCGATGGCCAGGCGCTGCTTCTCGCCGCCGGAGAACCGGTAGCCGCGCTCGCCGACCATGGTGTCGTACCCGTCGGGCAACGACATGATGTGGTCGTGGATCCGTGCCGCACGCGCGGCCTCGACCATCTCCTCGTCCGTCGCGGACGGCTTGGCGAACCGGAGGTTGTCAGCGATCGAGGAATGGAACAGGTAGGTCTCCTGGGAGACCACGCCGACCGTCTCGGCCAGCGTTTCGAAGGTCAGATCGCGCACGTCCACGCCGTCGACGGTGACCCGGCCGCCGGTCACGTCGTAGAGGCGGGGGAGAAGGTAGCTCAGCGTGGTCTTCCCCGAACCGGTCTCGCCGACCACGGCCAGGGTCGTGCCCGCGGGGACGGTGAGGTTCACGTCCGACAGCGTCGAGGCCTCGCCGTACTCACCCTCGGACTCGCCGGCGTCGACGGAGGGGCTCTTTTCATCGTGCTCGCCGGAGGACTCGCGGGAGACGTAGGAGAAGTCCACGTGCTCGAAGCGGATCTCGCCGCGCACGTTTGTCAGCGTGCGGGTGCCGGGGTGGATGTCCACGGGCAGATCGAGATACTCGAAGATCCGGCCGAACAGGGACAGGGAGCTCTGCACGTCGACGCCGAGGCGCAACAGCGACACGGTGGGCCGGAACAGGTTCATCTGGAGCGTGGTGAAGGCGACGACGGTGCCGATGGAGATGACCGAGGTCAGCCCGGTGGCCCAGTAGATCATCGCGGGCATGGCCGCCATGATGATCTGGATGGTGGACTGCCGCCAGCGCCCGGCCATGCTGGAGCGCACCTCCAGATCGGCCAGCTCGTCGGAGGCCGTGGAGAAACGCCGGGTGAGCTCGGGAGAGCGGCCCATCGTCCGGCCCAGCAGGATGCCGCTGATCGACAGAGACTCCTGGACCATCGACGACATGGCGGCCAGCTTCCGCTGCCGCTCGGAGGTGATCTTCCTGCGCTCCCGGCCGACCTTGCGGCTGATCCCGACGAAGACGGGGAGCAGCAGCAGCGACACTATGGTCAGCCGCCAGTCCAGCACGAGCATCGCGATGATCGTCGCGATCACGGTGGTCAGGTTCGAGACGATCGAGGCAGCCGTGGCGGTGACCACCGACTGCATGCCCCCGATGTCGTTGGCGATGCGTGACTGCACCTCGCCGGTGCGGGTGCGGGTGAAGAAGGCCAGGGACATGCGCTGCAGGTGACCGTAGACACCGGTACGCAGGTCGTGCATGACGCGCTGACCGACCCCCGTGGAGATCAGCGTCTGGACGACGTCGAGCACGCTGGTGGTGACGGCGACCACGATCATCCCCAGTGCCAGCAGCGTCAGCAGGCCGGTCCTGCCGTGGGGGATGGCGTCGTCCAGCACCTCGCGCAGCATGAACGGCGAGGCCAGCGAGACGAGCGAGGACAGCCCGATAAGCCCGCCGACCAGGGCCAACCGGCCGCGGTAGGGGCGGAACAGGGCGACGATGCGCCGCAAGGGCGCGCGGGGCTCGTCATTCACGAAGGGTTCGCGGTCCATGTGCGTTCCTTCGTGCTGGACGGCCCCCTGGGTTCGTACGGCCATGAAACTCCTCTCTGAGGTTTACTCAAACAGAGGTTAGCTCATAGTCATTCCCGTAAACAATGAGATAAGTTCATGGCCGTGGAGACGGAACTGGCCGAGTTGGTGCACGGAGTTGGCCATCGACTGCGTCGGGGGTACGGCGAGCAGCTCGGCCCAATCGGGATGAGCCCCAGCCAGGCTCGGGCGCTGAGGATGATCATCGACTCCGAGTCGCCGCTCAAGATGGTGCAACTCGCCGAGAGACTGAAGATCGTGCCGCGTTCGGTGACCTCTGTGATCGACGCGCTGGAAGAGGCGGGCCTGGTTCGCCGCGAGGTCGATCCGGCGAGCCGCCGTTCCACCCTGCTGGTGACGACCCCCGAGGGCCGCGCGAGATACGAACAGGTGCGCGAGGCCCGTAGGCGAGCGGCCGAGGAGCTGTTCTCCGTGCTCACTCCCGAGCAGCAGGACCAGCTCAGAGAGCTGCTGAGCGTCGTGGACCGCCAACCCGGGTGAAGCGGGTCCGTTCCATGCCGTGCGGTGTCACAGCGTGATCCACGCCAGGTCTCGTATGGTGCCGCCGCGCCATGTCGTACGGCGCCACGAAGGGCCCGCGTCATGGCGGGCGATGCCGGAAGAGGTCGGCGTCACGCCGTGTGACGGGCCGTCGCCGAACATGCTCGTGGTTTCGGGCGGGTATGTTTTCGCGGCTCCTCGGCGTTACTGACGACATCGAAAGTCAGGGACGGCATGTCCGGCGGAGACCCCTTCCGGGTTGTCCTCGCCGGGCCGCCGGTGGGTGAACGCGTTCGCCCGTTCCCCGCCTGAACCCGTGTCACCCGATCCCCAGTATCACGCGCCAAGGAGCGTCCACCCCTATGCCCAAGCTGCATGTCATCATCGCCAGCACCCGTCCCGGCAGGATCGGTCTGCCCGTGGCCCGGTGGTTCACCGACTGGGCGGTCAAACACGGTGGTTTCGAGGTCAACGTGGTCGACCTGGCCGAGTTGAACCTGCCGCTCATGGACGAGCCCAACCACCCCCGGCTGCGCCGCTACGAACACCAGCACACCAAGGACTGGAGCGCCACGGCCGACGCCGCGGACGCGTTTGTCATCGTGATGCCCGAGTACAACCACGGATACACCGCACCGCTGAAGAACGCCCTCGACTACCTGAACAACGAGTGGGCGTACAAGCCCGTGGGGCTGGTCAGCTACGGTGGCGTCTCCGGCGGCCTGCGCGCCGTTCAGGGGATCAAGCCGATTCTCACCTCGTTGAAGATGATGCCCATGCTCGAAGCGCTGCCCATCCCCTTCGCCATGCGGCTCCTCAACGACCAGGGCGAGATCCAGGCCGACGAGGCCATGGAGAACACCGCCACCCTCATGCTGGACGAGCTGCTGCGCTGGACCGGCGCACTGGCGTCCCTGCGCGGCGCCACCACCGCTTAGCCGCGGGCTTTAGGCCAGACGTCTGGCCTCGACGCCCTGGGTTTCGTCGAGGCGCCAGTGGGGCCGGCCGCCGATGACCGTGGCCACGCACCGGCCCGGTCCCTCGTGGAGCAGGGCGGTGTAGGCGGTCCGCTCATCGGCCTTCACGGCGAAGACGGCGAAGTCGGCTCGGCTGCCCGGTCCCAGGCAGCCGAGGCGTCCGGCGCCCTCGGCCAGGCCCAGTGCTCGCGCCCCGCCCAGCGTCACCGCCTCGACCAGGAGCCGGGCGAGGCCGGGATCCCGGTCGAGCATGCGGGCGGCGGCCAGCGGGTCGCCGCCGATGCGGGTACCGAAGGCGATCACGTTCTCGCCGTCCAGCAGGCCGTCGGCGGCGAACGGCGACGAGATCGCCACCGCCGTGCCGCGGATCCGGAGAAGCTTGCGGTCGGCCTCGTCGAGCGGTCCGGAGATCGCCACGTGGCAGCCGGGGCCGAGGACTCCCACCTCGTCCAGGAACCCGACCGGATGGCGGCCCAGGTCGACGTGGAGCCGGAGGCCGAAGGTCCGGGACAGGACGGCCAGGTCCTCCATGACCACGGGATCGGGGGAGTGCGCGGCGATTCCGATGATCCCCGGGTGGTCCACCTCGCCGATCGCGGTGATCAGCCGATCGCGCCCGTCGGCCTCCCACCGGGCCTCGTCCTCGCAACGGGTCTCGAGATAGGTCACGCCCCCGAGTCCGGCCTCACCGAGCGTGGACGCGGCGTCCAGGTCGGCGGCCACCCCCCCGACGGCGGTGACGCCGTGGGCGAACACCGGGGGGAAGGCGGTCCTGTCGAGCCGGAGATGCGCGTCGACCAGGCCAGGCACGATCATGCCCGGCCAGCGGACCGGAGTGAGATCGGGATAGGCGGCCTCGATCTTCGTGCGAGGCCCGACCTTGAGCACGCGGTCACCTCTGACGAGGACGGAGCCGTCCTCGACCGGTGGGGCGCAGACGGGCAGGACCAGCGGCGCGCTGTGGATGGAGACGGGTGCCCGCGCACGCGTGCCGATGGTCTGGTCGGCCCGCGTCGGCATAGGCACTCCTGTGGTTTCGTCCCTTTCCCAGGTTACGTTGATCAGCCTGTCGATCTCAAACGACCTCACGGAGAAAACGCTCAGATGACCCAGCTTCTTTACAAATGGTGTTGATCTCTACGAAACTGATCTATAACGTCGTTTATCGTGACTCGCCCCCCTTGGTCGCTGAAAGCACTGATCGCAGCCGTGGTGCTGCTCCCGATCGGCTTCGCTTCCCTCCCCGCGTCCGCTGATCCCTCTCCCGACCCCGAACAGCCCTGGCGTCTTGACCAGTGGCCCCAGACGCAGCCCTGGCAGTTGGACGCCCCCGCAGAGGGCTCTCCCGAGGCCAGGTTGCGCACCCAGCCGGATGGTCCCGCCCCGATCGACCCGCAGAACTGGAAGAACCCGGACCATATGACGTGGTCCGACTACACCAAGCCTCCGGGCACGAAGTGGGCCGACCCCAAGGCCACAGGATCCAAGCGCACCTTCCGCGGCGCGCTCGTCCTGCTCGACTACCCCAACCAGCCCTTCGTGGTCACCCAGCCCAAGGGTTCGACCGTCTTCAAGAACCCCAGCGCCGAGGCCCACGACATCCCCCGTGACCAGGTCGCCACGTTCTACAAGGACTTCCTCAACACCCCGAACGAACTCAACCGGGGCCACACCATCCACGAATACTGGATGGAGGACTCCGGCGGTCGTTACGGCGTGGATCTGACCGCCTTCGGTCCTTACCAGATGCCCGGAAAGTCACACGAGTACGCCATGGAGTTCCAGGAGGGCACCGCCTGCCCGGCCGGGGACAACTGCAACAGGAACATCAGGACCGACGGGCGGGCCGCGTGGGACAGCGCGGTCGGCCCGGAGATCCCCGCCGGGTTCGACTTCGTCTTCTACTTGAGCGCGGGCCAGGACGAGTCGGCCACCTGGCAGGAGTTCGGGTCGATGAAGTTCCCGACCAAGGAGGCGGTGACCGACGACTTCGGCCCGCCCGACTCGGCCCTGACCAACTGGGCCAGGACCCGCTACGTGGAGTGGACCTCCTGGGCCTCGGCCGCCTCCATCTGGCCCAACGCCGGAGGCGGCTCGTCCACCCAGGCCGAGAGCTCCGGACAGGGCGTCTACGCCCACGAGCTCAGCCACATCCTCGGCATCGGCGACAACTACAACAACCCGTACGGGGTGCCGCTGCGCCGGGCCTACACCGGCATCTGGGAGATGCTCAGCCGGGGCAGCTTCAACGGGCCCGGCGGTCCGCACAGCCGCTGGACGATCCCTCCCACCGGCGGCGGCTCCATGGGCGCCCAGCACATGCTCCGCAACAAGATCAAGCTTGAGATGGTGGACGAGAACAACGTGCTGCGCCTGTCCCGCGCGGCGCTGGCCGAGTCGGGTCTCGTCGTGGCCAACGTCACCGCCCGGGTGGCCCAGCCGGGAGCGACCGGCCTGTCCGGGGTCAACATCGCCTTCGGCGACGGCGACCGCAGCCCGGCCTGCAGCGTGAACACCGATGTCTACTGCGACGGCGGCGGCTACAACAACTACACCGTCGAGGTCGTCGACAGGATGGGTGCCGACTCCTTCACCCCCGACTCCGGCGTGCTCCTGGCCAAGACCAAGGACCAGGACCGGGCGCCGTTCGAGTGGGTGATCGACGCCAACCCGCAGGACATCGGCATGACCGACTACGTCCTGCCGGACGGCACCGCCGTGCCCATCACGCTCGGCGACTACCGCCAGCTGTCGGACGCGCTGTTCCACGCCGGCACCAACTCGGGATCGGAGTTCGAGTACGTGGACGAGGCCAACCGCCTCCACTTCTACGTCCTCGACCTCAAGCGCGACCGCAAGGGCATCCTGTCCTACACGGTGGCCATCCGCTCCCTGGACGGCGCCGGCCCGAACAAGCGCGGCGTGAAGCTGCTCCCGGCCGTCGGCATCCCCGGCGCCAAGGGCCTGTCGAACTGCAGCTTCCCGCTGTTCAACACCGGCAAGGCCGCCCCGGCCCAGGGGCAGCACCCGGAGGACGTGAGCGCCTACCTCAAGGGCGACGTCTACCGGCTGTCGGCGACCGTCGAGGGCAAGGGCTGGACCGTCTCACTGCCCAACGAGCTCGTGACCGCGGACTCGGGCAAGAACACGAAGGTCGCCGTCAACGCCCAGCGCGCGAAGGGCGGCAGCCTGCTCGGCAAGGTCACGCTGACCGCCACCTCGGAGAGCGACCCGTCCAAGAAGGCCAAGGCGACCTGCCACGCGATCGGCCTGTAGCGGCCCGTAGAAATCTGTAGCGGTCCGTAGAAACCTGTAGTGATCAGTAGAAATCCATAGGAGCCCGCAGAAGGACACGGCCGGTCCGTGAAGCACAGAACGCAGAACCCGGCCCGTCTGTGGGAGATCCGCGGAAGAACGACAGCGGGGGTACGGCGTGCACGCCGTACCCCCGCCCCATGGGAGCCTCCGCGAACCGGAAGGCCGGGCGTAGCCGAACGGGGTCGCCGTCGGCGAACGTCCGGACACCCCACGCGGAGTGTGCGGTTCATGAAAAGTGTGCATACCAACCGGTTGGCATCCCCGAGATCTGTGGTCCCCGGCCTGGTATCTGGTTGAATGAATCTTGAGAGAACGCGTCGGCTGGGGCGGGGGCCGCGGACGTGCCGTGGTCTTCTCCGAGGGGCGTGGATGGATGGCCGGGCCGTCAAACCTGCCTGAGCAGCGTGTTCCCAGACCACCGAGGCGGCGAATCTCACTGGCGGCGCCCGCCGCGGCCGGGATCGCCGCGGCGATGGCCAGTGTCCTGGCGACCTCACTGGACGTCTGGGACCTGCCCATCGGGGCCAAGGTCGGCATCACCGCGATCGCCGGCCTCCTGGTCGGCGTGCTCACCTGGGCGACCGCCGGCACGCGGGACGGGGAGCAGGCCGGCGGCGACGAGAGGTCCTGGCGTCCGCCGGACCAGTGGCCGCCGGTGTCCGCGCACTTCACCGGCCGCACCGAGTCGCTGGCCGAGCTGCGCGAGGTCTTCGCCGAGCGCCGCTCCCGGGGTCACGCGGCGAGCGCCTCGCCGCTGGTCGTCTCGGTGTACGGCAGGGGCGGGGTCGGCAAGTCCGTGCTCATCGCCCGGTTCGGGCACGAGATCGCCGGGCACTTTCCCGACGGCCGCCTCTACGCCGACCTGCGCGGCACGGTGGAGGCCCCGATCAGCCCCGAGGAGGTGCTGATCGGCTTCCTGCGCGCGCTCGGCGTGCGGCTCACCACCGACCCCGGCGGCCCGGCCGAGCTGCGCAAGCTCTGGCTGACCTGGACCAAGGGCAAGCGCATCCTGATCTGCCTGGACAACGCCCGCGACGGCGACCAGGTCAAGGATCTGATCCCGGCCGAGCCCGGCTGCGCGGTCATGGTGACCTCGCGGCAGCCGCTCTTCCTGCTCAACACCTACGACAAGCAGCTGTCGGTGTTCAGCGAGGCACAGGGCGTGGAGCTGCTGGCACGGCTGGCCGGAGACGACCGGGTCGCCGCCGACCTGGAGTCGGCCCAGGAGATCGTCCGAATGTGCGACCGCCTGCCGCTGGCCCTCAGCATCTGCGGCGGACGCCTGGCCACCCGGGAGAACTGGACCCTGCGCGAGCTCGCCGACCGGCTGAAGGACGAGCGCCGCCGCCTCGACCACCTCCAGCTCGCCCCCAGGCTCGACAAGAGCGTGCGCGCCTCCCTCCAGCTGAGCTACGACGACTGCACCGGCCTCCAGCGTCGCCTGTTGCGCCTGCTCAGCCTGCTCGGCGCCCCCGACGTGCCCGGCTGGGTGGCGGGAGAGCTGCTCGCCACCTCCGAGCCGGACGGCGCCGACCAGCTGGAGGTGCTCATCGACGCCCAGCTCGCCGAGTGCTCGGGCATCGACTTCGCCGGGGTGATGCGCTACCGGCTGCACGACCTCGTCCGGATCTTCGCCCGTGAGCTGGCCCTCTCCGGCGACGACGACGGCCACCGCCGGGCGGCCATCGAGCGGGTCTTCTCCGGCTACCGCCGCCGCGCCGAGTCCGCGGCCGTGGCCCGCTGGCCGCAGGACTGGGGGCGCAGGGCCAAGCCCGCGGACCCGAGGTCCGCGGCGCAGATCCAGAGCTCGGCGGCCGACTGGCTCAACGCCGAACGGCTGACCCTGGTCGCCGCGATCAGCCAGGCCAGAAGCCTGGAGATGTGGGATCTGGCCTGGGGCCTGGGCCGGGCCTTCTGCTCGCTCTGCCACTCCCTGAGGGCCTACTGGTCCGACTGGCGAACGGTCGCCGACATCTTGTGCGAGGCCGCGCTCCGCACGGGCGACCAGCGGGCGCTGGGCATCGCGTTGCTGGACCGGGCGGCGGTGACGGGCGGGCAGGGCAACCACCGGTCCGCCGTGGCGGACGCCGAGCGGGCACTGGAGATCTTCACCGACCTCGGCGAGTCCTGGTGGGCGGCGCGGGCGATGCGCACGGTCGGCATGACCCTGTTCAGCGACGGCAACCTCGACCGCGGGCAGAACTACCTGATCGGCGCCATCGCCGACTTCAAGGGCGAGGAGGACCGCTGGTGGGCGGCCAGGACCCAGCGGAACCTCGCCGAACTCCGGCTCGCCCAGCGCAGGCCCAAGGAGGCCAGGGAACTGCTGGAGGAGGCCCTGGAGGTGTTCAAGCACGACCGTAACCGCTACTCCGAGGCGCAGACGCTGCGCGCCTACGGCGAGGTCCTCGCCGCGACGGCCAGAGGGCTGCACGCCGACGGTGACAGCGGTGCCGCGGAGGCCTTCACGAGGGCGGGCTTCAGCCTGGATCGGGCCGCGGAGATGTTCAGGCTCCGCGGTGAGCTCTGGGAGGAGGCCAGGTGCCTGCGCGCGGCCGGGGAGGTCGGCAACCCGGCAGACGGGCTCCGCGAGCTCGTCTACGTGCGCCGGGCCGCCGAGATGCTGGCCGCGCTCGGCGACTCGTGGGGCGTGGCCAGGGCCGAGCTGTCCGCCGGACGCGCCCACGGGCGGCTGGGCCGTACGCAGGAGGCACAGGAGTCACTTCGGCAGGCCGTGCGCGACTTCGAGGAGTTGGGCGACCGCTGGTGGATGGCCAGGTCGCTGCGCTACCTGGGGGAGACGCACCTGGAGGCGGGCGACCGGCAGGCGGCGGTCTCCGTACTCCGGCAGGCCCTGGACATCTACCGCAGCCTCGGCAACCAGTCCGGAGTGGGGCGCACCCTGGAGCTCCTGCGTCGAGCGGAAGGCTGAACCGGTCAGGACCGGCGGGCCTTTCTCATCGCATGAACGCGGCACATCGATCGGGCCGGGATGGACGCACCCCGGAGTTCCCGCGCGGGAGGCCGAATCGGCGGGGGCGGCGGTCAGTCTCATCTCATTGCCATGAATGCGGCACATTTACGGACTTGTCGATAGAGCACCGCTATTTCTGGCAACGGGCGTCCAACGTTAACTACTTGCTCATATTTCCGCGTATAAGCTGGTGAGCGATGAACGACTTGACGCGATGGATCGATCTTGAAGGTGCCGTCAACGTACGCGACCTCGGCGGGCTCGCGACAGTGGACGGCGAGACTACGCGTTTCGGCCGGATATATCGGTCGGACAATCTGCAGGGGCTGACCGAGCGCGACGTCGAACTGCTCGTCGGGGAGCTCAAACTCCGCCACGTCATCGACCTGCGCTCCACCCCCGAGGTGAGCCTCGAGGGGCCCGGCCCGCTCACCACCGTGCCGGAGGTGAGCATCCACCATCTCACCCTGTTCGCCGAGGGCGGCAGGCACACCGACGTCGAGGCCGACACGATCGAGGCCGACAAGGTGCTGCCCTGGCAGGAGCGGGCCGACGAGGACCTCGCCGAGCTCCGGGTGACCGGCTTCTACTACGGCTATCTCCGTGAGCGCCCCGACTCGATCCTGGCCGCCCTGCGCACCCTGGCCAACGACGACGGCGCCGCGATCATCCACTGCGCGGCGGGCAAGGACCGCACCGGCGTGGTCAGCGCCCTCACGCTGGAGATCGCCGGAGTCACCCGCGAGGCGATCGTCGCCGACTACGTCGCCACGGGTGACCGCCTGGAGGGCATCCTGGCCCGGCTGCGCTCCAGCTCCACCTACCGCGACGACCTCGACACCCGCCCGGCCGACGAGCACCGGCCGCGCCCCGAATACATCGAGCAGTTCCTGCGCGTCCTCGACGACCGCTTCGGCGGTCCCATGGCGTGGCTCGCCGCACACGGCTGGACCGAGGCCGACTCCCAAGCCGTCCGCTCCCGTCTGCGCGACTGACCGGACCGGGAGCCGCCGGTGGACCGGCGGCCCCCAGATCCCCGGGGCCTCGGAGAGACGGACCTTGGTGAGAACCGGGCCGGAGTGTCCCGGCGGATCTCGATGGGAACCCGGAGGTGCCGTGTCTCAGCGAGAAGCTCCGGCCGGGACCCTCGGCAGGTCTCAGAGGGAGACGACCAGGCGCTCGGTGGCCGAACGGCGGGCGGCCTCCAGAACGGTGAGGCTCTCGACCACCTCTTCCGGGTCGACCGGAGGCGGAGTGCCCTCGCGCAGGCTCGCCGCCACGGCCCCGTAGAAGTCGGCATAGGCGCCCGGCTCCGTGGGGACGGGGTGGTTGTCGTCGTCGATGCCGACGGTGCCCCACCGATCCTGCGGCTCGTCGCCGAAGCCGGGGGAGTCCGGGCCGAGACCGGCACGCAGGCGCTCTTCCTGAACGTCCAGGCCGTACTTCACGTAACCCGCCCGCGAGCCCAGGACCCGGAAGCGGGGGGCGAGCCGGGGAGTGACCGCGCCGGCCCACAGATGTGAGCGGGCTCCGCTCGCGTGGGTGAGCGCGATGAACGCGTCGTCGTCGGCGGTGACCCCGGCGCGGCGGATGTCGAGCTCGGCGTAGACCTCGGTGGCCGGGCCGAGCAGTCGCAGTGCCTGGTCCACCAGGTGGCTGCCGAGGTCGTAGAGGAGGCCGCCGACCTCGTCGGCGCCGCCGACCTCACGCCAGCCGCCCTTGGGGGTGGGGCGCCAGCGGTCGAACCGGGACTCCAGCCGGTTCACCGTGCCGAGCTCTCCCGCCGAGAGCAGCCGCCTGATCGTCAGGAAGTCGCCGTCCCAGCGCCGGTTCTGGAACACGGTCAGCATCAGACCGCGATCGCGCGCCAGCCGTATCAGGCCGCGCGCCTCCTCCGCGGTCGCCGCCAGCGGCTTGTCGACCACGACGGGCAGACCCGCGTTCAGGGCGGCCGTCGCCAGCGGGACGTGGGTGCGGTTGGGGGAGGCGACCACGATCAGGTCGCTGGAGTCCCACAGGCCGGAGGCGTCGCCGACCGCACGCGCGCCGTACTTCTCGCTCACCTCGGCTGCCCGCTCGGGATTTCCGGTCACCACGGCGGACAGCCGCAGCCCCGGAGTCGCGGCGATCAGCGGGGCGTGGAAGAACGCCCCCGCCACGCCGTACCCGATGAGACCGACGCGGAGGTCAGTCACCCCGCTGCTCGTCACGCTCGGCGAGAAAGGCCTCGAACTGGGCGGCGAGCTCGTCGCCGGTGGGCATCTCCGAGCTCTCGGCCATCAGGCTCTCGCGCGCGGAGCCGGTGGCGAACGCGTCGTACTGCTGCTCCAGGCCGGTGATGGCGGTGGACAGCTCCTCAGAGGCCTGGATCTGCTCGGCGATCTCGATGTTGGTCTTGTCGGAGGCATCCCGCAGGCTCTCCAGCGGGAACACCAGCCCGGTCCCCTTCGTGACCGCCTCCAGGGCGGTCACCGCGGCCGACGGGTATTCGGCCTGGGCGAGGTAGTGCGGGACGTGCACGGCGTAGCCCATGACGTCGTGTCCCTTGGCGCCGAGCCTGAACTCGATCAGCGCCGCCACGCTGCCCGGCACCTGGACCTTGCCGAAGGAGCTGGTCTGGCCGGTGATGAGCTCGGGACGGCTGGCGTGACCGGTGATGCCCAGCGCGCGGGTGTGCGGGACGGCCATCGGGATGCCGTGAACGGTCACCAGCTTGCTGACGTTCAGCCGGGTGGCCAGCGTGTCGAGGGCGGCGGTGAACAACTCCCACTCGCGGTCCGGCTCGGGGCCGGTGAGCACCAGGAACGGCGTGCCCGTGGTGTCGTGGGCGAGATGCAGGATGAGCCCGGGGCTGTCCACATCCACCCACCGGTCGGTGTCGAAAGTCATGATCGGTCGCCGGGACCGGTAGTCGAGCAGGCGATCCACGTCAAACGTCGCGACGACCCGGTGCTCCAGCTCGTCGAGCAGGTGACCGATGGCGAGCCGCCCGGCCCCGCCCGCGTCCACGAACCCATCGAATTGGTAGAGCAGCACCGGATCGGTCAGCTCAGGGATGTCTCCGCTGAGCCGGTAGAGATCCGTCGGGTCGAACACCGTTTTCCAGCCTTTCGTCGGTCGTCTCTCAGATCAACCCGTGGGGCGTCCGTTGAATTCCGCCTACCTGTGCCGATCACAGGGCACCCTATCGGGGCAGAATGGATCCCATGCAGCCTGACCCGGAGCTCGAGGAGTTCGCGACCCGTCTGTTCGACCTGGCGAGGACCGGGGAGACCGATCAGCTCCGCGCATATGTCGAGGCCGGGGTTCCGGCCAACCTGAGCAACGACAAGGGCGACACCCTGTTGATGCTCGCCGCCTACCACGGGCACGCGGAGACCGTCAGGGTGCTCGCCGAATTGGGAGCCGACGCGGGCAGAGCCAATGATCGCGGACAGACGCCGCTTGCGGGCGCGGTCTTCAAGAAGGAGCCGGAAGTGATCCGGGCACTCCTCGACGCGGGCGCGGATCCGGACGCGGGGGTTCCGTCGGCGACGGATACGGCGCGGATGTTCGGGCACGAGGAGTTCCTCCGCTGGTTCGGCGGGCCGGCCGGTTCGTGAGCCGGCGCCTCGTGCCTCAGTCGATCAGCTCCTGGTGGAAGCTGGAGACCTGGCCGGGGAGCACGAGGTCGGAGAAGCGCCGGGACTCCAGCGCCCAGTCCAGGTAGCCGCGCATCCAGTGCTCCAGCCCAGCGACGCAACGCCGAGTCGCCCACCGTACTTCCTCGTCCACACCCAGGATGTCGAACCTGACCTCCAGCGCCTCCTTGGCGGCGAGGTACTTGTCGACCCGTTCTGAGATCGTCCGCTCGACCTGGTCGACGGCCTCCTGGAGCGTGCAACCCTGCGCGTTCCTGAGCACGACGACGAGGTTGTGGAACTCGCCCTGCGCGAGCTCGCGGCGTAGCCCAACGATGTCATTGGTGCACACGACCACGTGGCCTGCCTCGTGCTGGAGCGTGGTGTACTCCGCAGAGGAGCGGATAGCGGCCGGTACCTCGAAGTGCTCGATCAGCTCGATGAGGTCGAACGACGGCGGAACATAGGCGATATCGAGCTTATGGTCCACGTAGGACACCGGGTCGGGGATCTTCCCGGTTGCCCGGTTGTCCACTTCCCACATCGCGGCGTTGAAGCACTGCCGCAAGTTTCGGGAGAACCTCTCCCACCACGCGTCCCCGGCTCGGGTCTGCATCCGCTCGCGCAGAACCACCAGGCCGAGTAGGACGGGGCCGGCGGTGGGTCCGGGCGGGTCGCCTCGGAGCAGGGACTCGGTCCGCTCGGCGAGCCTGCGAGCCAGGACGGGGTCGCGGCCCACCTCGGCCAGCTCGAACTGATCGTCGTAGACGTGGAACCAGCTGTTCAGATCGGCGGCCAGCTCTAAGTCGGGGAGGGATGCCTCAGGGTAGAGCCGAGCCACCAGGCGGGCGTAGGACTCACCCACGAAGCGGGCCTCCTCGGCCTCCTCGGTGATGAGGCCGTACTTCCGGGCCCACTCGGTGGTGTGCGCTGCGGCCGCCGCCTCGAAGGGATTGATGCGGGACGGAAACGGGATTCGCAACACAGGCAGAGTGACATCTTCCATGCGTGCGACCTTTCCATAACCCAATCCTAGATAATGTGCTCTACATTTCCCCAAATTTACCGATAGGGCAAGAACTTTGGATGAGAATTATGGGATTAAACGATTGCGAAATGGTAGCAAGACTGGCAAATGGGGACAATTCCGGCGAAGTGCAACCATCTCCCCGACTGACGCCATATTGGGGCTACTTGCGGAACGGCCCGGGCGTCGTGCCGTCGTCAAGTGCGAGCGTTGTCGCCTCCTCCAACGAGAGCTGGAAGCCCTCCTGGAAGTGGATCTGGTAGGCGCTGTCGCCGATCATGCGCTTGCACTCCTTGACGCCCTGTTTGTGGCCTTCCTCGAAGAACGGAGAGCCGAACAGAGGCAGCCCGAACAACCGCCAGTTGCCCTCGGAGGCGCCGTGCAACCGGGCGGCATGCATGGCCTGCTCCTCGGCGACGGCGATGCGCGCCATCGCCTCCAGGCACATCAGAGTGCCGATCACATCATGGAAGTGCAGCTTGATGCGCAGCCCTTCACGGGCGTTGGTGGCGGCCTCGGTGATGCGGCCGGACTTCAGCTGCGCCTCCGACATGGCCCAGTACACGTATGAGCGCAGCCACAGCTCGCCCCGTTGCAGGCAGACGTTAAGGCAGTCCTGTAGGAGTTGTTCGGCCTCGGCCGTCTCGTTCTGCGCGGTGAGCACGAACGACAACTCGACGATCGCCGGCAGCAGGCCCGGATTGAGCTCGCCCCCACCGCGATGGAACTCGATGGCGACGCCCAGCAGCGCAGTGGCCTTCCGTAGATCGCCTTGGAGCGAGGCCGCGGTGCCGAGCATCTTGGTGGCCAGGATGACGGCGGCGGAGTCGCCTACCTGCATGGCCTCGCTACTGCACCGTTCGGCGTGTTGTATCGCGCCGTGCGTGTCGCCCTGATGGCTGCATATATACGAAATCACCCACAGTGCTTTGCAGCGCTCCTTGCTCGGCTTGGGGTTCGCCGCCAGCGCCCGCTCCAGATACAGCTTGCCCTCGCGGGAGAATCCGCAGGCCACCCACATGAACCAGAGCGACGACAGCAGATCGAGGGCGGTCTTCGCCTCGCCCGGTGTGGAGAGGCAGTAGTTGATGGCTGCGCGGAGGTTGTTCTGCTCCAGACGCGTGCGCATGAACCAGTACACCTGCCGTGGCCCCGACCAGGCCTGCTCGCCGCGCTCCGCCAGCTGCAGGTAGTAGTCCCGATGCCGCTTCTGTATGCGATCGGTGTCCTCCAGCTTCTCCAGCCACTCCTCTCCGTATTTACGCAGAGTGTCGATCAGCCGGTAGCGGTGGCCGGAGGGCGTGCCGTCGCTCAGCAGGATGGACTTCTCCACGAGGCTGGAGATGAGATCCATGATGTCCTCGGCGGGAAGATTGTCCCCGGAGCAGACGTAACGGGCGGCATCCAGTTCGAAGTCGCCGGCGAAAACCGAGAGCCGTGCCCAGAGGAGCCGCTCAGAGGGCTCGCACAGCTCGTGACTCCAGCCGATGGCCGCCCGCAGCGTCTGGTGTCGCGGCAACGCCGTACGGCTCGCGCCGGACAGCAGGCTGAACCGGTCGGCCAGCAACGTCAGGATCTGCACCACCGACAGTGCCCGCAGCCGCACCGCGGCGAGCTCGATGGCCAGCGGGATGCCGTCGAGTCGCTGGCACAGCTCGGCCACCGAGCCGATGGTCTTCTCGTCGAGCACGAAGTCGGGTACGACCGCCCTGGCCCGCGCGGTGAACAGCTGGATCGACTCGTTGGAGAACAGACTCTCGGCGGGATCGTCGCCAGGAACCGCGAGCGGCGGAATGTTCACGACCTGCTCGTACGGCAGTTGCATGGACTGTCGACTGGTTGCGAGGATGCGCAGGTTGGGGGCGCGATCCAGCAGCACGTCGATCAGGCTGGTGCAGGCCTCCAGCAGGTGCTCGCAGGTGTCGATGATGAGCAGTATGTGCCGATCGCCTACCCACTCGGTGAGTGTGTCGCTCTCCGAGCGTGAGGACTGGTCGGCGATCCCGAGCGCCGAGGCGATCGTGTGCCGGACCATCCCCGCGTCCTGTAGCCGGGCCAGGTCGGCGAACCATACGCCGTCCTTGAACTGGTTCTGCTCGAGGTGCGCGATGCGCAGCGCCGTACGGGACTTGCCGACGCCTCCGACACCGGTCAAGGTGACCAGCCGCGTCTCAGGATTTTGAAGCCGCTGCCGGAGGGTGATCAGTAACTTGGTGCGTCCCACGAAGCTGGTCAGCTCGTTGGGGAGATTGCCGTCTCGCCGCCATCCTGATGGCGTTGCCATGGCCGCCTCACGGGGGGTAGCTGGAGGGGTAGATCACACCTGCCCTTGCATCGTACCGTCTGGACCTCCGGCTGTCCTTTGCGTTGTTCTTTGTGCCGTGGACATGGGGCGAAATGCTTTCTCCCAGAGGAGAGGGCTCCCCGTGAGGTTAGCTAGCATGGACGGGTGACATCGCATGAACCTGATGATCTGCGCCCTGTCGACCTCTCCGATGACGGTCTGCCGATCCTGCCCGACCAGACCGGTGACGACACCGACCTCGGATGGAGCGAGTGGCGCGAGGCGGATGACGACGCCCGGCTGATCGAGGATCGCCCGCCCCACTGGTGACCCCGCACCGGGCCTTCTACCGGGCCTCCCGCCCGGAGCCCCTGCCGGAACCGGCTGAGGACCGACCCGGTTGGACCTGGATCAGCTAGGACCGGGCCAGACTCGATCGGAGTCGGCCGGACCCCGGCCGGGACCGGTCCGACCTGACCCGGATCGACCAGGACCCGATCGGTGCCGGCCAAACCTGGCCGATATCGGCCAGGTCCGGCCGAGCGGGCTAGGAGACGACGTCCTTGCGCCGGAACCGGTGGAAGGCGAACGCGACCAGGATCGCCGAATAGGTGACCGAGATGGCCACGCCCTTGATCATGCCGCCGTATTCGGGCTGCGGAGCCAGGGCGTCCAGCCAGGCCGTGTTCCAGAAGGTCGGAAGAAACTCCCGGAGCGAGCCGAGCGCCTCGACCGCCTGGAGGATGTTGCTCACGATCACCAGGCCGACCGCTCCGCCGACCGCGCCGAGCGGGGAGTCGGTGCTCACCGAGAGCAGGAAGGCCAGCGCGGCGACCACGAACTGGCTGACCAGCGCGTAACCGACCACGACCCCGAACCTGGGCAGCACCTCCAGCGCGGCGATGGTCTCGCCGGTGCCGGGTACCCGGACGTCGTTCCAGCCGAAGGCCAGGGTCCCGGCCAGCAGGGCCATCAACGGCAGGCAGATCACCGCCGCCGCCGAGTAGCCCATCGCGACGATCAGCTTCTGCCGCAGCAGCCGGTCCCGGGGGATCGGAGCGGCCAGCAGGTAGCGCAGTGAGGACCAGCTGGCCTCGCTCGCCACCGTGTCACCGCAGAACAGCGCCACGGCGACGACCAGCAGGAAACCGACCGACACCGACAGGGCGAACGCGGCGAAGTTCAGGGCGCCCTCGGTGGCCAGGTCGGAGATGCGCAACGAGTTGGCCGGCTGGCTCGATCCGGCGCCGACCTTGAAGGCGATCACCAGGATCCACGGCAGCGCGAGCAGCAGGCCGAACATCGCCAGCGTGCGGCGCCGCTTGAACTGACGGACGATCTCCACGGCGAGCGGCAGCGTGCGCCCCGGTGCGTATCCGGGTGCCGAGCCGCTCGCTGCGATCCCACCCCCGGCGACGGCCGTACTCGAGCCGTTGGCGTCGCTCATGCGTTCTCTCCGATCAGGTCCAGGAACACGTCCTCAAGGCGGGGGCCCGCGCCGTTGACCGGGGTGCGGCTGCGGAGCAGCTCGCTCACGGTGCCGGCCGTGATGAGTCTCCCGCGGTGCATGACCACCACGTGGCTGCAGGTCTGCTCCACCTCGGCCAGCAGGTGGCTGGAGACGATGACGGTACGGCCCTGCGCGGCGTAGCGGATCAGGACCTCGCGCATCTCACGGATCTGGGGTGGGTCGAGCCCGTTGGTGGGTTCGTCGAGGACCAGGAGGTCGGGCAGGCCGAGCATGGCCTGGGCGATGGCCAGGCGCTGGCGCATGCCCTGGGAGTAGGTCCGCACGGCCCGTTCCAGCGCCTTGCCGAGCCCGGCGATCTCCAGGGCCTCGGCGAAGTGGGCGTCCTCGGTGGGACGGCCGGTCGCCTTCCAGTAGAGCTCCAGGTTGTCCCGGCCGCTCATGTGCGGCAGGAAGCCGGGGCCCTCGACGAACGAGCCCAGCCTGGACAGGACCGGAGCGCCGGGGACGACCCGGTGGCCGAAGATCCGGATCTCTCCCGCGTCGGGGTGGATCAGACCCATCAACATCCGCAGGGTGGTGGTCTTGCCCGCCCCGTTGGGGCCGAGCAGGCCGAGCACCTGGCCGTGCTCGACGGTGAACGACAGGTCGTTCACCGCCAGTTCGCCGTTGCCGTAGGCCTTGGTCAGGCCGTTGATCCGCAGGGGTACGGAGTCCAGGGCGGGGTCGTGGTCGTCTCTCATGCGGCGGCGCCCGGCGAGCAGCAGGACGGCCGCGGCGACGAGGGAGACCAGCGGCAGCACCCAGGTCCACCAAGCGGGTGCGGTGGAGGGCGTGCGCAGGGCGGCGTAGGTGGGGACGGTCACCGCGGGGGAGGCCAGGCCGATCTTGTAGACGGCCGGGGCTGCGGGGGTGCTGTAGCCGAGGTCGGTGGTGGTGAACGCGACCCGCAGCCGGTGCCCGACGTCGAAGCCGTGGTCGATGGCGGGCAGGGTCACCGTCGCCTCGGCCGAGCCGCCCTCGGGGACGGTGATCTTGACGGGGGCGACGAGCCCCTCCGGCAGGATCGGCGCCTGGGCGTCGCCCGCCACGTCGTAGAGCTTGGCGAACAGCGTCACGTCACGCGGCCCGGCCTTGCCGTCCCCACTGTCATCCGCGACGTTTCCGCTCCCGCCGGCGGTGGACTCACTCTCGGCGGCGGTGGTCTCGCTCCCGTCTCCGGCGGCGCCGGTCGTGCCGGCGGGCGAGGACCCTCCGGGCTCCACACTCACCCGTACCTTCACGGTGGAGCTGCCGGTGACCTGGAGCGGGGCGGTGAGCGGGGCGGAGTCGAAGCCCGCGCTCTGCCCGGCCATGTCCACGGAGAGGTTGAGGTTGGCGGAGCCGCCCGCGAGGCCGCCGAAACCGGGGACCGCGGAGATCGAGGAGGGAGACCCGCCCGGCGGGCTGGCCACCTGCTGCTCGGGGCCGCTGATCGGCACCGGGGTCTGGCCGGTGCCCGACAGGCCGGCGTAGCGGGCGGCGGTGGCGTGCAGCTGGACCGGGCGGCGGGTGCCGGGGTCCCGGCCGCCGTCGCGGGTGACGGTGAAGGCGCTGTCCGCCTGTCCGGTTCCGGCGTTCTTCTTCAGGTAGTGGTCGAACCAGCCGAGGGTCTCCTCGTGGATCCAGTCGACCTCGCCGTTGCCGCCGTCGTGACCGCCGTCGAACCAGGCGACGTCGACCGGGGCGCCGGTGGCGGCGATGGCCTTGGCGTTGGCGTCCGCCTGGCCCAGGGGGAACAGCGAGTCCCGCTGCCCCTGGAGCAGCAGCGTCGGAATCTTGATCTTTCCGGGTACGGAGATCGGACTCGACCTGCGCAGGGTCTCCACCGCGCTCGCGGTCGCCTGGCCGGTCTCGGCCACCTGCTGGTACATGTCACAGATCTCCGGCAGGAACCGGCCGCAGCGGACCTCTTCCGCGGTGAGCGGCACCGCGGGCCGCGCGGCGCGGTCGCCGGGAGAGGCCGGGCCGGAGCCCGGGTCGGCCGCGGCGCCGGTCACCGCGCCGATCGCCGGACCGGCCGGCGTCGGGCCGCCCCGGCTGAAGAACAGACCCGCCCACATGCGCTTGAACACCCCGCTCTGGGGTCCCTGCCCGGTGGCGTTGGGGAACAGCGCGTCGGCCAGGTCGTACCAGGTGATCTGCGGCACGATCGCGTCGATCCTGCTGTCGTGCGCGGCGGCCATCAGCGCGATGGCCCCGCCGTACGAGCCGCCCGCGATGCCCACCCTCGGGTCGCCGTTCGCGTCGAGCTGGACCTCGGGCCGCTTGGCGACCCAGTCGACGAGCTGGCGGACGTCCTTGACCTCGTAGTCGGGGGAGTTCAGGGCGATCTGCCCGGTGGAGCGGCCGAATCCCCGCGCCGACCAGGTCAGAACGGCGTAGCCCTCCTGCGCCAGGCGCAGGGCCGGCTCCCTGACGCTCTGCTTGCTGCCGCCGAAGCCGTGCGCGAGCAGCACCACCGGCGCCCTGCCGCCACCGGCCGGAGGGAAGAAACTCGCGTCCAGCGTCACCCGCTGGTCGTCGCCAGGCCCGTCGAGCACCTGGATCATCTGATCCTGAGCCCGCACCTGTGGCGCGGACGGCCAGAGCAGCCAGGTCGCGACACCGATGACAAGCACGGCGGCCACCGCTGTCCAGGTGGCCGGCCTTCCCGCAAGCTTCATGCGGAGAGCCTACTGATCGCGGCTGAGAAGCCGCTGAGACGGCTCTCAGCTGTCACGGTCGGTGGCGATGACCGGCCGCGGCAAAGGGCCGGTAGGGGCGAGGCAAGAGGTGAGGAGAGGGTCGAGGAGGGGCCCGGAGAGGAGTGAGGGGAGGCTCGGTGAGCAGGCCTAGGTGATCATTCAGACAGGAGGGGACAAGACCCACGCATGTCTAAGGGATATCCCCGATTGCGGAGCAAGGTAAGGGCGGGCATCATTTCGACGCGTGAAGCCAGTTGAGAGCCTCAGAAGACGAGCCACCCCAGCCCTGGAGTGGGCCCTGCCCTACTGGACCCGTGGGAAGGCGGGCAGGGAGACACCCGAGGATCTGTTCCGGCTGCTCTATCTCGGGTGGTTGGTGGCCTTCTCCTTCAAGGTGCTCGGAGCGTCCTGGGACGTCTCCTGGCACTTCAAGTGGCTCCGTGACGACCTGGCCCCGCCGCACCTGCTCAACAGCGTCGGCACCGCCATCGCCCTCGCGCTCACGATCATCCACGTCTACACCGGTTACGGCGTGGACAAGATGGCGCAGCGCCTCATCGCCTGGGGCACGGGCGTCTTCCTGGTCGCGGTGCCGCTGGACTTGATCAACCACCGGATCAACGGGCTCGACATCACCTCGTGGAGCCCCTCCCACCTGATGCTCTACATCGGCACGTTTTTCATGATCTGCGGGGTGATCCGCGGCTGGTTCGTCCGGGCGCGTCCCGGACGGATGCGGACGATGGTGCTCGGCGGGCTCTTTGTGTTCCTGTTTGAGAACGTCTGGTTCCCGGCCCAGCACCAGGAGTACGGCGTGTACAGCATCGCCGCCTGGGACCGCGGCCAGCCGGAGGCCGAGCCGATCCTGATCAAGTTCGCCGCCGACCAGATCGGCCTGCCGGTGGACGACAGGGCCGTGGCGCTCCATTTCGCGCTGCCCGTGCCCGATCAGCTCTACCCGCTCTACGCCGTGATCGCCGCCGTGCTGGTGGCCGTCTACGCCCGCGCGATGATCGGCCGGATGTTCTCCGCCACCGCGATGGTCGCCGTCTACGTCGCCTTCCGCACCCTGATCTGGCCCCTCCTGGCCCTCGCCGGCTTCCCGCACTCGGCGGTGCCGGTCTTCCTGATCGTCGGGGCGCTCGCCGTCGACCTGTCGTTCCTGATCAGGATTCCGGCGCTCCGGGTGCTGGCCGGCTCGCTCGCGGCCACCATCCTCCTGGACCAGGCGCTCCGCTTCCAGCACGCGACGTTCATCGCGCCGCCGCTGGTGACGCCCATGACCATGGTGATCGGCTGGGCCGGGCTCGCGGTCCTGTGGATGGCCGCCGAGTGGTCTCTCAGCCGTCACACGCTCCGGGCTCAGGAGAGGGAGGCCGTGGTCAGCGCCACCGCCACGCCGTAGGCGACACCCATCACGGTGATCTCCGCCGTCGCCCACGCGACGACCGTCGTCGCCTGCCGTTCCGCGATCCGCGACAGCAGGCGGAACCGGATGTGGGCGGCAAGCGGGACGAGCAGCGCCACGCACGCGGCCTTGGCGACCAGGAGAGGTCCGTACTCGCCGGTCAGCAGCGCTCCGGGCAGTTCGACGCCCGGGGTGAGGAGCATCGTGGCCAGGCCGTTCACCACACCGGAGAGGCCGACCACGATCAAGGCCAGCGTCGCCATCTTGGAGAATCCCGGCAGGACCCGCGCCAGCAGCTCCCGATCCCGGGCGACCAGCAGAGTGATCACGACCAGGCCGCCGGTCCAGGCCGCCGCGCCCATCACGTGCAGTTCCATCGAGATCATGATGGGGTCGTGCCAGACCGAGGACACCGCATGGCCGGTGACCGGGATCGGGAGCAGGCCGAAGAAGGCGATCACGATCCGGAGCTCGGCCGGGACCTTCTCGCCGAACCGCACGGCCAGCAGCCCGATTCCGGCGTAGGACAGCGCGCAGGCGGCGCTGAAGAGCATCCCCTGGCCCGCGCCGACGCTGTCGACATACTCGACGATCATGCCGGGGGTCGGGATCAGCCCGGGGTTCAGCTCGGCGGTCTGGAAGACGATGACGACCAGCGCCAGCACCGCCCACGCCCACGCGAACGCCACCGCCATCGGCCGCGCCCGGCGCATCACCGGCTCGGTCCGATCGGGGTCGTCGAACCCCAGCAGCTTGGGCAGCAGGCTCAGCCCGACCACGGCCACCGCGGCCAGGTCCAGCAGCACGCGCAGCACCGGCAGGCCGTACTCCACCAGCGGGCCGGGTATCGCGATTCCCGGCACCGCCTCCTGGGCGGTGAACGCCGACGCGACCAGCACGGCCAGCACGGCCGCCGAGACGAACCCGCCGGCCAGCAGCCTCCTGACCGTGTCCGCCTGGGGGGCGTGCTCGACGGTCACGGTCATCACGCGCTCTCCCGCTCTTTTGTACGGCGCAGTGCCACGACGGTGGCGCAGCCCAGAAGAAGGATGGACCCGACGATCCAGAGCACGGCCATCCCCGCCCCGCCGTTCTGCGCGGCCTCGGCGGCCTGGGCGCCCAGACCGGGTGCCTGAGCCTGCGCCTGCGCCCCGGCGGAGGAGAGGCCCGGGGCCGGCTGGGACGCGGTGCCCGTGCCGGGGGTGGTCAGGGTGAAGGTCGTCTTGCTCGCGACCGGGTGGCCGTCGGAGGACAGGATCCGGTAGCCCACGATGTATTCGCCCGCCGGGCCCAGGGGATTGACGCCGACGCTGACCTTGTGGTTGTCGACGGTCGTCTTGCCGCTCTCCCAGCGGGTCCCGTCCGGGCCGGTCACGCTGATCTGTGCGAAGCCCTGCCGTACGGGCTGGTCGAAGGTGAGTGTGATCTTGTCCGGACCGGTGGCGAGCTGCGCGCCGTCCTTGGGGTCGCTGCCGATCAGTATGTTGTGGGCCTGCGCCGGCGCGACCGCGCCGAACAGCACGGCACACGCGAGCAGCAGGACCGTGAGTAGCCGCCTCACCGATCATGGCCTTCCGTTGGGTTTGTCATGACCCGGCCATGCTCCCACCCCTGCCTTCCGCCCGGGGAATCGAGTGAGCGGGCGCCCGAGGACTCTCAGCCGCAGATACCCGGCACTTCGGGAGCGGTACGGGAGGCGACCGGGGAACATGTCCGGGCCGCTGAGGGCCCCTCAGGGGCCCTGAGAGCCGGGGCGATATGGGAGCGCTCCCAGTAAGGCATGGAAATCGAGGGGACGGCTGCCGATCGGCGGATGGACGGCGGGGGTCATGGAAATCGCCCGTAAGGGGTCCCATCTGCACAGGGACGCTAACAGGGGATTTGTTTCGGTTTGCCGTACTCGAAAACGGTCGTGAAACCTTGACGAATTTGGCGCGTAATCTCTAGCCTCATCCGTGGGAGCGTTCCCATACCGCCGCACTCCCACAAGAGCATGAGGTGTGCTCGGGCGGGCGTCCATGCCCTGCCGGTGCATTCCCCGACTTTGGGCCGGAGAAATTCCGCGCCGCGCCAAGGCGTGTCCACGGCTTCTCACCACGAGGAGGATCCGCGGACACGTCCTGACCCTCACGTCACCGGGTCGACCGACCTCCGGACGGGCTGGTCCGGCCGACCTTCATGGAAGTGCCCGCGAGGGTGATCCCGTTCTCCGCCGCCCGGAACGCATGTGGTTCCCCTTCCGCCAGCACGGAGGTGCAGTGACGTCCTCCTCGAACTCCAAGGCCGAAGATCTCCGGCCGAAGCCGGGCGGTGCCCGGTCGACGTGGTCGGGTTCGAGGCTCCGCGGGGCCGCGTTCGCCCGAGGAACCGTACGAAAGATGAGGTCCGGACATGGGTTTCCCGGTGGTGCTCACCAACGAGGAGCGGTACTCGCTCCGGCTCGCGGGCGGGGAGTCGCCCGCGGGCCGGCGGTCCGCGCGCTTCGAGGGATCGAAGGAGGACCGCCTCGCCCACATCGACCGGGTGCGGACGGACCTGCGCCCGCTCGGCGTGCGACAGGCGCCGGCATGACCGAGCCGCTGGCGATCGGGATCGCGGGAATGATCTCCACCGCGTGTGAGGGGCGGCTCACCCCCGAGGAGATCCTCGGTTCGGACATCTCCCTGTCCGCGCTCGGCGTCACCTCGCTCGCGGTGCTCCGGCTGATCGACGCCGTCGAGGAGAGGTTCGACGTCCTGCTCGATCTGGGCGGCAGCGCGGCGTATCTCGACAGCTTCCCGCTGCTGGTCGGCCACGTGGACGCGACGCTCGCCTCCCGCGTCGTCGTCGTCGAGATCGCCCGATCACGATGACGGGCGATCTCGCGTGGCAGCGGGCGGAGCCGGTGGAGTTCACCGGCACGCGGGGTGGTGAGGCCTCGCTCACCTGGGGCCAGCAGGCGTTCTGGCGGCTGACCCGGTGGCTGGACGACGGCGACCCCTACTTCAACCTTCCCTGGTCGCTGCCCGTCTACGGCAGGCGAGACCTCGGCACCGTCCTGCTGGCCCTGCGCCGGCTCGTCGAGCGGCACGAGACGCTCAGGACGACCTACGAGGAGGTTCACGGCGGCCCGGTCCAGCGCGTGGCGCGTGAGGGCCGGTTCACGGTCGAGGTGTTCGAGGGGGGAGATGCCAGACCGCTCGTCGCGGCGAGGGAGCTCTCCGCCGAGCTGGCCGCCAAGGGATTCGACTACGCGACCGAGCTGCCGTTCCGATGTGCCGTCGTGACCCGCGACGGACGGCCGCGGGCGGTGGCCTTCGCCCTGACCCACCTGGCGGTGGACGGGTGGTCGCTGAACGTCCTGGCGACCGACTGGAGGAGCCTGCTCGCCGGAGACGAGCTGCCAGCTCCGGCCTGGCAGCCGCTGGACCAGGCCGCCTTCGAGCGGGAGGGAGCGGGCGCCGCGCGCGGGGAGCGGGCGTTCCGCCACTGGCGCACGGTGTTGGGAAGGGTGCCCAGGTCCCTGTTCGACTTCCCCGGTGAGACGCCGGAGGAGCAGCGGTTCGTCCGGGTCGGCATGGAGTCGGCCGCGGTCGCCGCCGCGGCCGAGGTTCTGGCGGAACGCTGGTCGGTCAGTACGGCCAGCGTGCTGACCACCGCGAGCGCCGTGCTGCTGGCCACGCTGACGGGACACCGTGAGGTGGCCATGCAGCTCATCGTGGCCAACCGGCACGGCTCCCAGACCGAGGCCATGGCGGGCACCGTCGTCCAGGACGGGCTCTTTGTCCTCGATCTGCCCGAAGGGACGTTCGCCGACGCCGTCCGCGCCGGACACGGGCAGGCGCTGACCACCTACCGGCACGCGCAGTACGACCCGTTCGGGATGATGGCGCTCCGCGAGGAGGTCGGCCGCGAGCGCGGCGGCGCCATCGACCTGTCGGCCTACTTCAACGACACGCGGACCATCGGTCACTGGCCGGACCTGCCCAGGGTGGAACCGGCGGGCGACCCCGCCGCGATAGCCGCCCTCACCGAACGGACCAGGACCTTCTTCGTCGGCGCGTGGCCGAAGGTGGACGCGACGGCCTTCTTCGCCACCGGTCCCGCCACGAACACCTGCCAGCTCTACCTGCTGACCGACACCGCCCGCCTGCCACGGTCCACGGCCTACGCGCTGCTGCGCGGACTGGAGGCGCTGCTGGTCGGCAGTGTGGCCGGAGAGGTGCCTCTCGACGAGGTCGCCGAACGGTGCGGCATCACCCCGATCGAACGGCCCGGTGACTGGGTGATGACGGGCCCCGACTGGTCCGGTCCGTCGTAAGCCGGCCCGTGAACACGACGGACCGGCGTGCGGCGCTGCTCAGCCGCCCGGCCGGGCTCTCGATCGAGTAGCGGGCGGCCCTGCCTGCGGTCCCGTCGCGACGGGACCGCAGGCCACGAAAGTCCTGCTGATCGAGGCGTTGGAAGGCCTGCCCGGCGAGGAGGCGTTGGAGCTGCCCGTCGGCGCCGAATCGTTTTGATGGCCGATATCGGCCAGTGCGGCAATAATCGCTGCGAAAAATGATAAAGGCGGTCGCGATAACAACGCGACTCGGCTCGCGAGTCCCGTCTCCATGATCGTAGTCAAGGTGCCGGTGAAGGACGGAGGTGGGTTTGGCGGTTAACCACCGAAGGGTCCACTCCGGCTAATAAACCAGACAAAAATCCTCGGACATCGGTCCTGCCGCCAAGGCGCGACGCTTTCCGCAGTTCAAAGTCGCACCGAACATTCGCGAGATGTGAATTTCACTCATTAAATGGGAGACTCGAAAAGGCGCCTGGCTGCCGGAAGGCAACCCGGTATGAGGTCCGGTAATCATCCGTCGGCGGGGCGGGCGAAACCCACGGAGTGATCCGCGGACCGGCATCCACGGCGGTCGCCGCTCATCAGGGCCCGGCCCGGGCGCAGAACCCCGGATGCCCATGCCCGTATACCAGGCGAGGCCCGGGCCGTCGCCTTATCCGCTCGCGGTGAAGGCCGGAGCCGGCGTCATCCGCCCGTGCCGATGGCCGGAGTCGGCGTCGTCCTGCCTGCGGCGATGGCCGGAGCGGGCACCGGCTCCCGCCGGTCGGCCCGCGCACCGGTTGCGCAAGCCGCCGGATAGCCCGGAAAGGCCTGTGAAGGTATGAGGTCCCTCGTGCCGGTGTGACGTCCTTCACTCAGCGTTGTATTCCGGCCACTCTCCATCCGGTCCGTGACCCTTCGGTAGCGCGCGGTAATGGAATCCTTCGGGCATGGCAGTGGTAGCAGCTCCCCGCCCCCTTCTGGGAGCCGTACTTCTGTTGTTCGTCAGCGCCGCATGGGGGTCGGCTTTTCCGCTGATGAAAGATCTCATCGTGCGTATGCCGGTGGCGGACCTGCTCACCGAGCGGTACGGCATCGCGACGCTCGTCCTGGTCGCACTCCGCCCGCGATGTCTACGGGGACTGTCGGAGAGCACGTGGCTGACCGGCATCCTGCTCGGCCTGCTGTTCGGCGTGGGCCAGACGGCCCAGGCGGTCGCGCTGCACGACCTGCCCTCTCCGGTCTCGGGGTTCACGGTCGGTTCGTACGTGGTGATCACCCCGGTTCTCGGGCTGATCCTGCTCGGCGCGAAGATCTCCGGCCGTGTCTGGGTCGCGGTGGCGCTGGCACTGGCCGCGATGACCGCCTTCACCCTGCTGCGCGGGATGGAGGGCGGCGACATCTCCCTGCCCGCGCTGGTCACCACCCTGCTGTCGGCGGTGCTCTACTCGGGGCACACGCTGCTGCTCGGCAACTCCGCCCTGGCACGGCAGGAGGCCTACGCGGTCACGGTGATCCAGCTCGGCACCATCGCCGCCATGACGGGCTTGCTCGCCGCGCCGGACGGCCTCACCCTGCCCGCCACGGCGGGCGACTGGGCGATCCTCGGCCATCTGTCGATCGTGGCCTGTGCCCTCGGCTTCCTGGCCCGCTCGTTCGGCCAGGTCCACGTCCCGCCGGTGCCCGCCGCGGTGATCCTGTCGGCCCAGCCGCTCTGGGTGACCGCCCTCGCCGTCGCCGTGTACGGCGAGCCGCTCACCTGGACCCTCTTCCTCGGGGGAGGGCTGATCGCCCTCGCCATGCTCCTGGTCGTGCTGCCGGGGAGGCTGTTCAGATCAGCTCGTCGGGGGAGAGGCCGAGTTCCGCCGCCGTAGCCGTACGGACGTATTCGGCCATGCGGGCACGGGTCAGCACGCGTTTGTGCACGGTCACCTGGGTGGACAGTCCGTCGATGAGCGAGATGATCCGCCAGGTCGAGCCCTCGGAGTCGGCGCAGGTGAAGGCTCCGGCCCGGACACCCTCGTCGATGATCGCGCGAAGGGCCTGCTTCCAGCGCATGTCCATTCTGCGGCACATCTCCTCCAGATCGGCGTTGCGCATCGACTCGGCCCAGGCGTCGATCCACAGGGCCCACGCCTTGGACTTGCCGGTGGGAGGGTAGAGCTTGAGCAGAGCGCGCAACCGTTCGGGTGAGGAACCGCCCGACTCCTCCACCTTGGCGAGTGCGTCCAGATCAAGCTGGGCCGCATAGGTGAAGGCCTGTGCGAACAGCTTTTCCTTGGTTTCGAAGTGATAGAAGAGCAGCGCCTGGCTGACCCCGGCGGCCTGGGCGATATCTGCTGTGCGCGTATGCCCGAACCCCTGTGTCGCTATGACGTCACAAGCCGTTCGGAGCAGATCTTCACGACGTAATCGCCCAAATCCCCGTGCCACAAAGGAACACTATCGGGTCAGAGGGATGCGCAATACGAATCGCGCACCTTGGGCGCTGTCCTCTGCTTTCAAACTTCCGCCGTGCGCCTCGGCGATCTCCCTGGCAATGGGCAGTCCCAGCCCGGTTCCCCCGGCATCCTTGTTGCGTGCGGCGTCCAGCCGGGTGAACCGGCGAAATACCACCTCCCGTTGTTCGAGCGCGATTCCGGCGCCGTCGTCGACCACTTCCAGAACGGCCATGTCATTCCGTTCGGTCACGCTCACCGTGATTCGAGAAGCGGCGTGCCGCTCGGCATTGTCGGCCAGGTTCGTCAGCAGACGCGCCAGCCGGAGCCGGTCGCCGATCACCACCACGCCGGGCTCCAGCTTCCGGGTCACCTCGACGCAGCGCTTGCGGCGGTCGAGCTCCTCGCCGACCAGCTCGCCCAGGTCGATCCGTTCCCTGGCCGCGGTCACGCCGGAGTCGAGCCTGGCCAGCATCAACAGGTCGGAGACGATCGCCTGGAGCCGGTCCAGGCTGAAGATCATCGCGTTGGCCTTGGTCTTCCAGTCGACGTCATCGGGATAGTGCAGAGCCTCCTCCACCTGGGCGCGCATGGCGGTGAGCGGGCTGCGCAGGTCGTGGGAGGCGTCGGAGGCGAACCTGCGCTGCTGCTCCGCCGAGTTCTCCAGCCGGTCCAGGGTCTGGTTGATCGTCTCGGCCAGCAGCCTGATCTCGTCCCGCGCGGGCGGTACCGGCACCCGGCGGCCGATGTCGGTCGCGGTGATCTCCTCCAGCTCCTTCCTGATCGCGTTCACCGGCACGAGCGCCCCGGTGACCGTCCGGTAGGAGCAGAACCCGGACAGCAGCACGGTCAGCAGGCAGGCGCCGACGATGAAGGCGAACAACCCCGGATGGACGTACCAGGGGACCGGGCTGCCGATGGAGTAGACGATCCAGTTGCCGTCCGGCTGGTAGCTCCGCAGGGCCACGACGTTCATGCATCTGCCGTGCAGCCGGGAGATGCCGCAGATCTTTCTGTCCTCCCGGGTTTTCGAGTCCGAAGGGGTGAAGTTCGTCACCCGGGGTGCGCCGGCCAGGTTCGGGGTCGAGGCGACGACCTGGCCGGTGGCGTTCAGGACCTGGATGGCCTCGGCCTCCCCTCGGGGCAGTACGGCGGGCAGCCGTTTCCCCTCGATGAGGCGGGCGATCTCATTGCCCGCGTTTGCCACTTCCGCAATCTTGAAGGTGCCCGCCAGGCCGTACAGGGAGATCGTCGCGACCACCGTGAGAGCGATACCGGACACCATGGCCAGGACGACGGCGACCAGTGTCAACCGCGTCCTGACGGAGTACGCGTTCCGAGTGATCACACTCTTTCCCTTGGATTCAAACGGTCACACTAGACGGATTAATTGCCGTTTCCTGGCCATTCATGGCCAAGTCGGGGCAAAGATCCCCCCTGCTTACACCGTAAGGCGCTGTAGAGCATTGCTCTGTACGGCCGATCTATCGCTGGTTAGAGTAAGTAAGTACTGATTGGAGCGGAAATGGACCTTGACGAATATCGGCTGCGGGCCAGAGCCTGGTTGGAGGCCAATGTCACCGGCGCCGAGGTCGAGGGCGCCTCGGACACGGGTGGCGTCACCGCCGCGAAGACCTTCATGGCCCGCCTGTACGACGCGGGTTATTCGGGGATCACCTGGCCGCGGGAGTGGGGCGGGCAGGGACTGACCCAGGCGGAGGAGCGGGTCTTCGCGGGGGAGGCCAAGGATTTCACGCTGCCGACCTACGTGTTCTCCATCGGGCTGGGCATGTGCGGGCCGACCCTGGTCGACCTCGGAACCCCAGAGCAGAAGGCGCGTCACCTCCGGCCGTTGCTGCGCGGCGAGGAGATCTGGTGCCAGCTCTTCTCCGAACCGGGGGCAGGCAGCGACGTCGCCGCCCTACAGACCCGGGCGACGCCGACCGAGGACGGCTGGGTGGTCAACGGCCAGAAGGTCTGGACCTCGGTCGCCCAGCACGCCTCCTTCGGCCTGCTGCTCACCCGTACCGACGTGGACGTGCCCAAGCACAAGGGCCTGTCGATGTTCATCGTGGACATGCGCGCCCCCGGCGTCACCGTCAGGCCGCTGAGGGACATGACGGGCCGTTCCCATTTCAACGAGATCTTCTTCGACGACGTGCACATCCCCGCGGAGAATCTGATCGGCCAGGTCAACGACGGCTGGAGCTGCGCGGTCACGACCCTCCTGCATGAGCGCCTGTCCATCTCCAGCGGCGTCGGCATGGGCGGCCAGAAGGACAACCCGGTCGCCTTCGAGTCGCTGCGCCACACCGTGGACACCGCCGACCCCGTGGTCAAGGACCAGCTCGTCGAGCTCTACATCCGCTCCCGCGCGCTCGCCCTGTTCAACCAGAGGCTCTCCCAGGAGACCAAGGCCGGGATCTTTCCCGGTGCCCGGGGCAGCGCAGCCAAGTTGCTGCTGGCCGAGTTGACCATGTTCCAGGCCGACCTGGCCACCTCGCTGGTCGGCCCCGAGGCGGTCGCCTACGCCGGCGACGGCGGGCTGGCGGAATCCATCGCGCTCGCCCCCGGCATGTCCCTCGGCGGCGGCACCAACGAGATCATGCGCAACATCGTCGGCGACCGGGTGCTGAACCTGCCCCCCGAGCCTCGCATGGACAAGTCCGTGCCGTTCAGGGACCTGAAGGTGAGCGGGGGATCCCCCGCGTGACGCCGGGGAGCTCGCCGATGGCCGGAGATCGCGGGAAGACCGGCCCGATCGCCGCCGGGCATCGCGGGAGGACGGCCCTGATCGCTGCCGGGTGGCACCTGAGGGCCGGCCTGGTCTCTGCGGGGTGGCACCTGAGGACCGACGCGGTCTCTGCCGAACGTCACCGGATGACCGGCCTGATCACCGCGGATCCGATCACCGTTGAAAGGGCGACACTCACATGAAACTCGTGCTCACCGAGGATCAGCGGGAGCTGCGTGGCGCGGTCCGTTCCTTCCTCGCCTCCGCCTCGCCGCTGTCCGCGGTCCGGCGGGCCGCCGAGTCCGAGATCGGCCACGACCCCGAGGTCTACCGGCGGCTCAACGGCGAACTCGGACTCGCCGGCCTCGTCATTCCGGAGGAGTACGGCGGAGCCGGAGCCGGATACGCCGAGCTCGCGGTCGTCCTGGAGGAGACCGGCGCGGCGCTGTTGCCGGGGCCGTTCCTGGCCACCACCCTCGCCGCGATCCTGCTGACGGAGGTGGCGGACAAGGAGTTGCTGCCCGGCATCGCCGCGGGAACCACGGTCGCGACCGTGGCACTCGACGGGGACCGTGCGCTCAACGGCGCCGAGGCCGACGTGATCCTGGCGATCGACGGCGCGCGGGTCCGGGCCGTCCGGGGCGGCGACCGTACCCCGTTGACCACCCTGGACCTGACCCGCAGGCAGGCGCGGGTGGAACTGGGCCCGGGAGAGGAGATCGCCTCGTCCGAGGCGGCCGTGGCACGGGCCAGGGACCTGTTCGCGGTGGCGGTGGCCGCCGAGCAGCTCGGAGTGCTGCGGGCCTCGCTGGACGCCATCGTGGCCTACGCCAAGGTCAGGGTGACCTTCGGCCGCCTCATCGGTTCCTACCAGGGGGTCAAGCACAAGCTCGCCGACATGCACTGCAAGCTGGAGCAGGCCGAGTCCATCGTCCGCCACGCGGCCTGGGCGGCCGACGAGGCGCCCGGCGAGCTGCCCATGGCCGCCGCGCTCGCCCAGGCATACGTCGGCAGGGCCTGCTTCGAGGTGGCCCGCGACAATCTCCTGCTGCACGGCGGGATCGGTTTCACCTGGGAGCACGATGCGCATCTCTATTACAAGAGGGCCAAAACCGACGAGGTGCTCCTTGGCCCATCGCGGACCCACCGAGCCCGTCTCGCCGAACTGCTGGAGCTCTGAAGAGGTCTGAGGAGAATCACATGCCCGAAACCAGTCTGCCGTTCGGCTTCTACCGGATCGCGGAGGCCGACCCGGACCGTCGTGCGGTGATCGACACCGACGGCACCGTGACGACCTTCGGCGAGTTGCTCGCCAGGGCCAACCAGGTGTCACACGGCCTGCGGGCCCGTGGGCTCGGCAAGGGCGACGTGGTCGCGGGAGTGCTGCCCAACGGCCTCGACGCAGTGGTCATGCTGATGGCCACCGGGCAGGTGGAGCTGTACTACGTGCCCGTCAACTGGCACCTCACGGCTGCGGAGATCGACTACATCGTGGCCGACTGCGACGCCAAGGTCGTGGTCGGAGACCGGGCCCACCCGGCGGAGAATCCGATCGAGGACCCCGCCGAGCCGGCCACGGGACGGCCCGCCGTGACCGCTACCGGGCCGGCCGTGACCGCTACCGGACCGACCGCGAGACAGCGCGTGACCGTTCCCGCGGCAACCGCGGGACAGCCCGCGACCGTCGTGGAGGCGGATGAGAGACGGCTCGTGACCGTCTCCGAGCTGGCCGAGGGGCAGCCCGTGACCGCCCCGGAGGGCCGGTCGTCCGGAGCGGTCATGTGGTACACCTCGGGCACCACCGGGTTCCCCAAGGGTGTGCAGCGGCCGTTGTCCGGCCGCGAGCCGGAGGCGGCCATCCCGCTCGCCACCTGGTTCCTCGGAGAGATCTGCGACCTGCGGCCCGGCGACGAGATCCACCTGGTGACCTCGCCGATGTACCACTCGGCACCGTGCGCGCACACCCTCTTCGCGCTCCACCTGGGCCACACCCTGGTCATCACGCCGAGGTTCGAGCCGGTGAGCATCCTGGAGCTGATCGAGAAGCACCGCGTGACCAACGCCATGATGGTCCCGACGATGTTCCACCGGATGCTGCGGCTTCCACCGGAGGTCCGGGAGAGATACGACATGTCGTCGCTCCGGCAGGTGATCCACACCGGTGCGGCCTGTCCGGTGGCGGTCAAGAAGGGGATCATGGACTGGTGGGGCCCGGTCCTGTATGAGTACTACGGCTCCACCGAGTCGGCCATCGCCTTCTCCATCAAGCCTCACGACTGGCTGGAGCACCCCGGCACGGTCGGCCGTCCCGTTCCGGGCTTCGAGGCGAGGATCCTCGACGCGGACGGTGAGGAGCTTCCCCCCGGCGAGCCCGGCATGATCTACGTCAAGTCCGGCCAGGGCGGCTTCCAGTATCGCAAGGACCCGGAGAAGACGGCCTCCAGCATGCGCGGCGAGTGGTACGCCCCGGGTGACATCGGCTTCATGGACAAGGACGGTTTCCTGTTCCTGTGCGACCGCCGTACCGACCTGATCATTTCCGGCGGGGTGAACATCTATCCGGCGGAGATCGAGGCGGCGCTGCTGGAGCACCCGTCGGTCGCCGACGTCGCGGTGATCGGCGTGCCCGACGAGGAGTGGGGGCACAACGTGGTCGCGCTGATCCAGCCGGTGCCGGGCTCCAGTCTCTCCCCGGACGAGCTGCTGGAACACCTCGGCCCGCGCATCGCACGCTTCAAGCACCCCAAGATCGTCGAGTTCCGCGACGAGCTGCCCCGGACCCCCACGGGGAAACTCTCCCGGTCCAGGGTCCGGGAGGAATACCTGGCCCGGTAGGGGTCGGGTTCCACGGTGGGCTGTCCCGGATTCTCATGGGGAGACTCTCCCGGTCCAGGGTCCGGGAGGAATATCCGGCCCGGTGGAGGGCCGGGTTCCACGGTGGGCTGTCCCGGATTTTCAGGGGAAACTCTCCCGGCCCGGCCGGCCGCGGGTGCCGGGGCGAGCCGCCTCGGGCCCAACGATCTTCGCGTTCTCTCCTGGCCGCGTCCGCCCAGGTCTCACGGAGGAGGGGGCTCGTCTCCCACCCGTCGCTCCACGACGTATCCACCCTCACGCACGAATCCGGTCACCCGGGCGCCTTCCCCCAGCAGGCCGCCCAGTACGTCGCGTACGGCGTGTCGCCAGGCTTTGGCCGCGCCGGGGTCGGTGCGGCGCAGTGCCTCGATGTCCTCGGGCACCGCGACCAGCAGGGTGCGCGCGTCGGTCCGTCCGAAGATCGGGCGCTGGTCGCGGTCGGTCAGCGCGGCCACCGCGTCCGGCGGGACCGCCGGGGCGGACGGCTCTCGCCGGGCGGCGGCCAGGACGTGGGGCTGGGTGAGCCGCCAGACGGCGAGCACCCGGTCGGACTCGTCCCCGGCGTTGATCGCGTCGTCCATGGCGCCGTAGAAGGAGGGCAGGTACTCCTCGGGGCGGGCGCCGAGTTTGGCCAGGTTGAAGTGGGCGTTGCGCCGGACCAGCGGGTCGTAGGTCCAGGTGATCCGGTCCAGGCCCCGGGCCAGGGCCCAGGTGCGCTGGTGCAGTTTGAGGGCGAATCCGATGCCGCGGCCGATCGCGGTGCCGGTGACGTGGGAGTGCAGTACCTGTCCGGGGGGTGCGCCCAGGAAGGCCACCGAGGCGCCCACCAGGTGGTCGCCTTCGTAGGCTCCGGCCACGTAGTTGCCCGCGTGCGACAGCGCCCGCATCATCTCCACCGAGATCGGCGTGTTGGCGGGCTCGGGGTGCCAGATGTCGTCGAACAGCTGGAAGACGTCCGCGAAGTCACCGATCTCGGACAGCTCCGTGACACGCACCCCGCCGGCCGTCACATGCCGTCCTCTCCCGCCAGTACCGCGGCGACCAGCTGGGTGAGCAACTCCGTCCTGATGGGCATCTCCGAGACGATCACGTGCTCGTGCGGCGCGTGCGCGCCACTGCCCAGCGCGCCCAGCCCGTCGAGCGTGGGACAGCCGACCCCCGCGCTGAAGTTGCCGTCGGAACCCCCTCCCACGGAGACCGCGCGCAGCGGTTCCATGTCCAGGTCCTTCGCGATCCGGCAGGCCAGCTCGAACAGGTCCATCGTGGAGGACTCCTCCAGGGGAGGACGGTTCGGCCCTCCGCTCACCTTCAACCGGGTCCCCGATATCCGGGGGGTGAGCCCCTGCACCAGCTTGTCCACCCTCAGCTGTTCGGCGACGCTGGCCGTACGGACGTCCACTCGCACCGTCGCCAGCGCCGGCACGGTGTTGGACGTGACGCCCCCCGACAGCACGGTCGGCGTGACCGTGGTCGTCCCCTGGCCGAGCGCGTTGAGCGTGAGGATCTGGTGGGCGAGCTCGACTCCGGCGTTCGCCCCCTTCTCCGGTTCGGTGCCCGCGTGCGCCGCCTTGCCGTACACGGTGACCTCGTAGTTGGAGGTGCCCTTGCGGGCGGTCTTGAGCGCGCCGTCGTCCCCGCTGGCCTCCAGCACGAACGCGGCCGCGCACTCGCGCGCCGCCTCCTCGATCAGCGTGCGCGAGGACGGTGAGCCGACCTCCTCGTCCCCGGTGACCAGCACGCACACCCCGTCCAGCGACGGCAGCGCGGCCAGCGCGTGGAACGTCTGCACCAGCCCCGCCTTCATGTCGAGCACGCCCGGCCCGCGGGCGATGCCGTCCACGAGCGACCAGGGAATGCTCGCAAGCGTCCCGACCGGCCAGACCGTGTCGTGATGTCCGAGGATCAGGACCCGGGGGGTGCCGAAGCTCCACCGCAGGTGGGTGACCCCGTCGATCACGATCGTCTCCGGGCGCACGCCCAGCCTTCTGAAGCCCTGGTCGGCGACCACTTTGGCACTGCGTGCCACCGCCTCGTGATCGGCGGAGAAGGACTCGCAGACGACGAGCTCCTCCAGGTCATCCAGTATGTGCCTCAGATTCATGCGGTCTCCTTCTCCAGCCCGATTCCCCGGCCCGGCGAATCCGTGATCGCCGTACCCGCCGTCCCGCCTGATCCGGTAGACCTGCCCAATTCGCTGCGGAACAGACGGAGGACATTGTCACCGAGGATCTTGACGATCTCCTCGTCGGCGAAGCCATGCTTGAGCAGGGCGTCGGTGACCAGGGGCAGCCCGCTCGGGCCGCCCAGACCGGGGATGGAGGCCAGCGCGTCGACACCGCTGTAGCTGAATCCCTCGCAACATGGCGGGGTGACGTCGTGCATGACCTCGCGTATGAAGTCGGGGCCGAGGCCCACGTGGTCGATCCCGCCGACGCTCACAACATGCTCGATGTGATCCACCAGCCGGTCCACCGTGTGGTCGGCCGGGTCCTCCGACAGGAAGGCGGCCAGGAAGTTCACGCAGATGACGCCGCCGGTGGCGGCGACGGCGCGGATCTGGTCGTCGGTGAGGTTGCGGTGGTGATCGCGCAGAGCGCGGGCCGAGGAGTGGGTGGCCATCACCGGCCGGGTGGCGAGCTCCAGCACGTGAGCGACCCCGGAGGCACCCAGATGCGAGACATCGAAGATCATGCCGAGGCGTTCCATCTCCCGCAGGGTGTGCACGCCGGCGGCGGTGAGCCGGCTGGCGGTGGCGTCCTCACCGCTGCCGTCGGCCAGCGCGGTACGGCCCCAGTGCGCGATCGAGGCGACCCGCACCCCCAGCCGGTACAAGGTGGGCAGCAACTCCACGGACGCGTCCAGGCCCGGCGCGCTCTCCAGCGCCAGCACCAGGGCGATCAGCCCCTCGCCGAGCGCCGCGTCGATCTGCGCTCCGTCGGTGCACAACCGCACCGCGTCGGCGTTGCCCTCGGCCAGCGTGTGCGCACACTCGATCATGCGCAGCGTCTGCCGGAGCGCCCCCTCGGGCCGAAACTGATCGTCGATGAAGACCGGCAGCACCTGCAGATTCACCCCGCCCTCACGCAGCTGGGGCAGCCACCGCTCACGGAAGAACGACGCCCACCGCTCCGGAGGCCTGGCGGTAACCGCCATCAGCAGATCGTTGTGGGTATCGGCGACCACGGCGTCGCGGTGGAGGTCAGTGGACACGTACAGGCCCTTCTGCGCAGGTGACTCTCGTTCGCCATGACGTTATCGAGAGTGTGATTTCCTTGCCCGGATGAGTGAGGGCGCGGCACCAACGGTGAAGATCTGGGGCCGTGCCCGGCCGGGTCAGCGTGCGAAGCGGAACGCCCCGGGCCGGGGCTCCTTGGTGATCCGCCGGTAGACGGTCGTCGCCGCCGGCCAGTTGTTGGTCACCCGGCCGGCCGCGTTCTTGTACCAGCTCGTGCAGCCCGCCTGCCAGATCATTTTACCCATGGCCCGATCCAGGCTCCGCCGCCAGGTGTCCATCGCCTCCGGCCTGACCTCCATCGACCCCCTCCCCGCGATGTACGGCAGGCAGCCCATGATGTATCCGACCTGGCATTCGATCATGAAGACGATCGAGCTGTGACCGAGGTTGGTGTTGGGCCCGTACACCATGAACAGGTTCGGGAAGCGCGGTACGGCGATGCCCAGGTAGGCCTCCGCCCCGTCCTTCCACTCCTCGTCGAGGCGGCGCCCCTCACGGCCCGTGATCTCCATGGGAGCCAGGAAGTCGGAGGCGTGGAAGCCGGTCGCGTAGACGATGACGTCGGCCTGGTGAAGGCCCGCGGCGGTCTCGACGCCTCCGGGTGCGATCCGGGTGATCCGGTCGGTGACGACGTTCACGTTGGGCCGGGTCAGCGCGGGATAGAACGCGCTGTCGATGACGATCCTCTTGCAGCCGATCGGGTAGTCGGGGGTGAGCTTGGCCCGCAGTTCGGGGTCGGGGACCTGGTCGTGAAGGTGGCCCAGAGCGATTTTGCGCAGAAGCCCGGTGCTCCAGCCGCCCGCCAGGGCCGGGTAGAGGGCGCCCTCGGTGTAGCGGTAGGTCCACTCACGGTAGCCCCGCTGCAGGGACGGCACGCGGCGGAAGGCCGTCGTCAGAGCGCCGCCGAAGGTGGCGTCCATCTTGGGGATCACCCAGTTGGGGGTCCGCTGGAAGACGTTCACCTGCCCGGCCACCTCGGCCACCCGGGGAATGAACTGCGCGGCCGACGACCCGTTCCCGATCACCGCCACGCGCCTGCCCGTCAGATCCTGGGAGTGGTCCCAGCGGGCGGAGTGGAAGGACACGCCCTCGAAGTCCGATGTTCCCGCGATGTCGGGCATCCGGGGCCGGTTGAGCTGTCCCACCGCCGACACCACGACGTCGAACAACTCCTCCCCGGCCGTGGTGCGGACCCGCCACCTGCCCAGCGACTCGTCGAAGGACGCGGCCGTGACCTCGGTGTTCAACCGGATCCGCGGGCGCAGGCCGTACTTGTCGGCGCATGTCTCCAGATAGTCGAGGATCTCCGGCTGCCCGGGATATCGACGGGTCCAGCTTGAGTACTTCTCGAAGGAGAAGGAGTACAGGTGCGAGGGGATGTCACACCCCGCCCCCGGATAGGTGTTGTCGCGCCAGGTGCCCCCGACGTCGGCTCCCTTCTCGAAGATCGTATAAGAACGGATTCCGGCTTTCTCGAGCTGTATGGCCATGCACAGCCCGCCGAATCCGGCACCGATGATCGCGACAGTAAGGCTCATATGCCGACCCTCCGGGTGTCAGGATCCACTTACATTAGGCGATGGGCCTGCGCTGGGAAATAGGCCGGTAGTCTGCGCACGTGCCTACGCTTGCCGACGTCGTCCGAGAGCTCGAATCCATCTACGACCCCGCGTGGGCGGAGTCGTGGGACGCGGTCGGGCTCGTCTGCGGGGACCCGGCGGCGGAGGTGCGAAAGATCCTGTTCGCGGTGGATCCGGTGGCCGCCGTCGCGGACGAGGCCATCGAGTGGGGCGCCGATCTCATCGTCACGCACCACCCCCTGTACCTGCGCGGCGTCACGAGCGTCGCGGCCACCACCTTCAAGGGCCGCCTGATCCACAAGCTGATCAAAAACGACGTCGGCCTCTTCACCGCCCATACCAACGCCGACGTCGCCGACCCGGGCGTCTCCGACGCGCTGGCCCGCGCCGTGGGCCTGACCGGCCCGCTCACCCCCCTGCAGCCTTCCGCGGACGATCCCCGGCGCGGCCTCGGCCGTGTCGGCGCGCTGCCCGCCCCCGTCTCCCTCGCCGAGTTCGCCCGGCGGGCGGCGGACGGGCTTCCCGCCACGGCGGGCGGCCTGCGGGTCGCCGGAGACCTCGACCGCCGGGTCCAGCGGATCGCCGTGAGCGGGGGAGCGGGAGACTCTCTGCTCGGTACGGCCCGCGCCGCAGGAGTGGACGTGTTCCTCACCGCGGACCTGCGCCACCACCCGGCCACCGAGTTCATGGAGACCTCCGGCGGTCCCGCGCTGATCGACGCCGCCCACTGGGCCACCGAATGGCCCTGGCTGACCGATGCGGCGCGGCGTCTGACGTCCATATCGGCCGCGAAGGGGATTACTGTTGAGACGCGCGTATCCGAGACGGTCACGGACGCCTGGAATACAACAGCAAAGTGCGAGGATTTGAAGTGAAAGCAGCCCCGGCAGCTCAGAAGCGTCTGCTCGATTTGGCCGAACTCGACTCCGTCATCGACCGGCTGGCCCACCGCCGCCGCACCCTGCCAGAGCTGGCTCAGATCGACGAGCTCTCCGCCCGCGTGGCCCGGATCGCGACTCAGGTGATCGGCGCCGAGACCGAGTCGAGTGACCTGGCTCGTGAGCAGACCAAGGCCGAGGCCGACGTCGACTCGGTCCGCATCCGCGCCGAGCGCGACCAGAAGCGCCTCGACTCCGGCCAGGTGTCCTCCCCGAAGGACCTGGCCAGCCTCCAGTCCGAGATCGTCTCCCTGAACCGCCGTCAGAGCGATCTGGAAGAGGTCGTGCTGGAGATCATGGAGCGCCGGGAGGCGGCCGACGAGCAGGTCACCAAGCTCGTCGCCGAGCGCAACGAGCTCTCGGCCACCCGCGGCGTCGCCGAGGACGGCAGAGACGCCGCCTTCGCCGAGATCGACAAGGAGAAGGGCGAGGTCCAGGCCAAGCGCGACGAGGCCTCCGCAGACATCCCGGCCGACCTGCTCGCGCTCTACGAGAAGATCCGGGAGCAGTCCGGAGTGGGCGCGGCGAGGCTGCAGGGCGCCCGCTGCAGCGGCTGCCGCACGAGCCTGTCCATCGCCGAGATCAACCGCATCAAGGCCGCCTCCCACGACGAGGTCATCCGCTGCGAGGAGTGCCGCCGGATCCTGGTCCGTACCGCGGAGTCCAAGCTGTGACCTCCTTCGTCATCGAGGCCGACGGCGGATCCCGGGGCAACCCCGGGCCCGCCGGCTACGGTGCCGTGGTCAAGGACGCCGTGGACGGCCAGGTGCTGGTGGAGATCGCCGAGGCGATCGGCACCCAGACCAACAACGTCGCCGAATACCGCGGGCTGATCGCCGGCCTGCGGTTGCTTCTCGACCTCGCGGGCGACGGCGCGGTGGTCGAGGCCCGGATGGACTCCAAGCTGGTCATCGAGCAGATGGCCGGCCGATGGAAGATCAAGAACGAGGGGCTGCGGCCACTCGCGCTGGAGGCGGCGGCTCTGGCCCGACGCCTCAAGGTCACCTGGCAGTGGATCCCCCGGGAGAAGAACAAGGACGCCGACCGTCTGGCCAACGAGGCCATGGACGCCGCGGCCAAGGGCCGTCCCTGGCGTCTCGGCGCCTCCTCCGCCGAACCCCGCGGTTCCGGTGGCGGCTCGGGCACTTCGAGTACGAGGCTCTCCGGCTCTTCGATCGCCGAGTCCTCCGGGTCGCGGGACGCGGGACGCTCCGGCTTCCCGAGCGCGGGAGGTTCGAGCCACCAGGCCGCGACTTCCGGCTCCGTGACCGATCCCGGCGTTCCCGCTGAGGATCTTCTCCTCTTCGATCCCGCGGACCTCTCGCGAGACTCGACGGATTCGACGGTCTCGCCGGAGGAGAAGACGCCGGCGGCGGCCACGAGTCCCGGCACCGGCTGGCGTGGGGCCACGACCGTGGCGACCTCGCTCCTCCTGCTCCGGCACGGCGAGACCCCGCTCTCGGTCGAGCGAAGGTTCTCCGGGCTCGGCGATCCCGAGCTCACCCCCAACGGCATTGCCCAGGCGGAGGCCGCCGCGGCCAGGCTGTCGCGCAAGCCGTACAACCTCCAGGTGATCGTCAGCTCGCCGCTCAGGCGCGCCCGTGTCACCGCTGAGATCGTCGCGGCGAAGGCCGGGCTGGAAGTGATCGTCGAGGAGGGTCTCAGGGAGACCGACTTCGGCGACTGGGAGGGCTACACGTTCACCGAGATCCAGCGCCGCTGGCCGGACGAGCTCGCCGCGTGGCTGGCGGATCCGTCCGCCGCACCGCCGGGTGGGGAAAGTTTCGGGACGGTGGCGGAGCGGGTCGAGGCGACCAGGGACCTGCTGCTGGAGCGCTACGAGGGCAAGACGGTCCTCGTCGTCTCCCACGTCACACCGATCAAGATGCTGCTCCGGCTCGCGCTGCTGGCTCCTCTCGCCGCGCTGTACCGCATGCATCTCGATCTGGCGGCCCTGTCCCTGGTCGAGTACTACGCCGACGGGCCGGCCGTGGTCAAGGCGTTCAACGACACCTCGCACCTGCACTGAACCGGCGGTCTCGCTCGAGCCTCCTTGGAGGAGTGTCGCTTCGAGGCGTTTGATCCATATTTGACCGGTGGCGACTGGATTTGACCTGGGGCGGCTTGCCGCTCGGTTGGAGACCATGTGAGGAGCCATTAGGCTTGGATCACGGCGGACGAGTCGGCCGGGCGACCGCGTTGGGTCTCTTCGGAGATCCGCCGAGGAAGGTCCGGGCTCCACAGGGCAGGGTGGTCGGTAACGCCGACCCGGGGTGACCCGCGGGACAGTGCCACAGAAAACAGACCGCCTCTCGCAAGAGAGGTAAGGGTGAAACGGTGGTGTAAGAGACCACCAGCGCCCACGGTGACGTGGGCGGCTCGGTAAACCCCACCCGGAGCAAGGTCAAGAAGGGGCACTCCCTGGAGTGTCCTGCGCGCGGCGCCTGAGGGCTGCTCGCCCGAGTCGCGCGGGTAGACCGCTTGAGGCCGACGGCAACGTCGGTCCTAGATGGATGGTCGCCTCTTCACGCAAGTGAAGGACAAAACCCGGCCTACAGGCCGACTCGTTCGCCCTATCCGCCCCTGACCCGCGGCGGAGCCTCCGCCCGGCAAGATCGAAGTGCTCAGAGGGCACGATCCTCGGGCTTCCCGCGTACACCTGGAACCTGGTCTGGCCGGGCTTGGGGTCGATCCACTCACCACGTGGCTCGTCAGCACAGCGCGTCACGTCGAACCGGTCGGCGTCGGCCTTCTTCTCGAAGTTGCGTTTGCGCTGCTCGCCCTTCTCGTTCCGATGGCGGACCTGCCAGCGCGCGCCCCGGCCGTGTTTGGTGGTCGGTACCCGCCTGTGCTCGGCACACTTCACCTCTCCGAGCTCGGGATGGGACTTGTGTCCTCTTACGGGTGCCTAATGCATTTCGCCGGCCACGCCCCCCGGAGCCGGAGATAGCGCTCCCTCCCGCAGCGCACGCACCGCGCCTTCCAGGGTTTCCCGAACATCGAGATAACCCATCATGCCGGTCAGCTCAAAGAGACGATGAGGACGGCCTCCGGCAGGAAGAACCACCATCAAGCGTCCGCTACGCTCCGAGACCTTTTCCTGGATCTCCACCAGGACACCCACGCCCGCCGAGGCCATGAAGGTCACACGCGTAAGGTCCACGACCAACGTGAGCGCCTCGAAGGTGAGTAACACCTTGTCCAGCTTCACCCGGACGCTAGGGACCGTACAGGCATCCAGCTCACCCATAAGACGGAGGACCCACAGCGAGTCCAGGCGCCAGCTCCGCACTTCCAGCTGTGTCTCTGGATCCCGAGGCATGGCGCCACCCCCTACGGTCACGCCCTGAGCCAACAGACTGATTGTCCTGGTTGTTCTGCGCGAGGTCCACGTATCGGACGGTGACATCTACGCATCAGACGCGCCGCCCGCCCGGCTCTCTCGCCATCGCCACAGCGAGAGATCAAAGCACGGCAGAGCCCATTCGGTGAGACGCGCTTAGCGGGAGGAGTGGCGGAGTTCCTCGCGAGCGATCCGCTCGACGAAGACGGGCACGAAATCACGGATCGGACGGTTGTCGAAGCGCCGGTGGATTGTGGCGTTCATGGCATCGCGATCTCCACGCTAGGCGCTGTCCGGCCGATGACGCCTGACTCGCGAGCCTTCCGAGCCGGGGCGGCGACCTCTGACCTGCGCAACAAGCCTTGTCGATGTCAGGAGTGTGGTGCGGGCGATCTTCTTGTCTAGCCGTGAGGGGCTATCAGCGACGTCGGTTTCATGAGACCAGCAGGTATGCGAACCCGCTGGTCGCCCAGCTTGTTCTGCCACAGGCCCCAACCCGGCGGCGTCAGCCACCGGTGCTCGGTGAGGTGATCGATTCGAGGTTCCCGGTCGGCTCTGATCGCCGGATATCGATGGGTAACGTGCGGCCGACGGGAGGATGAATTATGTATCAGGGGATGTCGCCCGACGATTAGATGTCCTCTGAGGTGTCATATGTGCGGGTATGGATGCGAACCTCGTGTTGCTCGCCATCGTGATCGTCACGGCTCTGTCGTTTGACTTCACCAATGGCTTTCACGACACCGCCAACGCGATGGCGACCTCCATCGCCACCGGGGCGCTACGGCCCAAAGTGGCCGTCGCCCTCTCCGTAATACTCAACTTCGTCGGGGCGTTCCTGTCCCTGAAGGTCGCGGCGACCATCGCGACCGGCATCGTCGAGGCCGGCGCCATCACCCTCACCGTGGTCTTCGCCGGCCTGGTCGGCGGCCTGGCCTGGAACCTGGTGACCTGGTACTTCGGCATCCCCTCCAGCTCCTCCCACGCACTGATCGGCGGCGTGGTCGGAGCCACCCTGATCTCGGCGGGCGCCTCAGCGGTCAAAACCGCAGAGATCGTCTCCCACGTGCTGATCCCGGCGGTGCTGGCACCCCTGGCGGCGATCCTCGTGGCCACCGTCGGCACCTACCTGGTCTACGTCCTCACCAGACGCATCTCCGACACGGTCCGCGACCGCGGGTTCAAATACGGGCAGATCGGCTCGGCCTCCCTGGTCTCACTCGCGCACGGCACCAACGACGCGCAGAAGACGATGGGCATCATCACACTCGCGATGATCGCCAGCGGCACGATCAACGAGAACGCCGGGACCCCCCTGTGGGTGATCGTGACCAGCGCGACCGCGATCGCGCTCGGCACCTACCTCGGTGGCTGGCGGGTGATCCGTACCCTGGGCAAGGGCCTGACCGAGATCGACACCCCGCAGGGCTTCGCGGCCGAGAGCTCATCGGCGGCGGTCATCTTCGCCTCGTCCCACTTCGGGTTCCCGCTGTCGACCACGCACGTCTGCACGGGCTCGGTGATCGGTTCGGGCCTGGGCAAGCGGCTGGCCCATGTCCGCTGGAACGTCGCGGGCCGGATGGCCGCCGCGTGGCTGATCACCCTTCCGGCCGCCGCCGCGGTCGGCGCGCTGGCCTGGGCCGGCGCCAACCTGATCGGCGGTGCGCTGGGGGTGGCGGTCGTCTTCACGGTCGCGCTGATCTTGTCGGGGGGGCTGTATGTGGCCTCGCGCCGTCAGCCGGTGAACGCGCACAACGTCAACGACGAATGGACCGGGCGGGTCGCTCCGGTCCCGACCGTCAGGGAGCCCGTGGCATGAACTCCTACATCGATCTGGACGCGTTGTGGAAGGTTCTGGTCGCCTCGTTGCTGGCGGGCGCCGGTTTGGCCGCTGTCTTCTCGCTGTCCCTGGTCGGTCTGTCGAGCGGGCATACGGCGGGGCGGGCGGGAGCCGCGCTCTGCCTTCTGGTCGCGGCCGCGGGCATCGTCCTCGGTCTCTATGTCATGCTCGCCAAATGACCGAACTAGCCCACGGGAACAGCGGACAGTCGGCCATCGTGGGCGTCGACGACAGCGACTTGCTCGACGTCACGCCGGGATTGCGGGTGGACGACTCAGAAGATGACGACCCGGTGCTGCTGCGCGCCGACGGGCGCCCGGTCGACACCTGGCGCCAGCACTATCCCTACACCGAGCGGATGAACCGAGCCGACTACGAGCGCGACAAGCGGCTGCTGCAGATCGAACTGCTCAAGCTGCAGTACTGGATCAAGCGCTCCGGGCGGCGGCTGGCCGTGCTGTTCGAGGGTCGCGACGCGGCGGGTAAGGGTGGCACCATCAAACGGTTCACCGAACATCTCAACCCGCGTGGCGCCAGAATCGTGGCGCTGGAAAAACCGAGCGAGCGCGAGAGCACGCAGTGGTACTTCCAGCGCTACGTCGCCCACCTGCCCGCGGCCGGGGAGATCGTACTGTTCGACCGCTCCTGGTACACCCGTGCGGGGGTCGAACGGGTAATGGACTTTTGCACGCCTGAGCAGTACCTGGAATTCATGAAGCAGGCCCCGCAGTTCGAGCAACTGCTCGTCGACTCGGGCCTGCACCTGGTCAAACTGTGGTTCTCGGTCTCCCGCGCCGAACAACGCACCCGCTTCATCATCCGCCAGGTCGACCCGGTACGGCAGTGGAAGCTGTCCCCGATCGACCTGGCTTCACTGGACAAGTGGGACCGCTACACCGCGGCCAAGGAGGACATGTTCCTGCACACCGACACCGAGGCTGCCCCCTGGACGGTCATCAAGAGCAACGACAAGAAACGCGCCCGCCTGGAGGCGATGCGGCACCTGCTGAGCCTGTTCGACTACACCGGCAAAGACGAGCAGGTAGTCGCCACCCCAGATTCACGCATCGTCATCTGCGCGGCCGACATCCTCGACGAGGACCACACCATCCCTCCCGCCTGATGTGGGCTGGCGGTCGGTGGTGCGGTTCCCGGCTATGGGCTCTGAGAACGCCCGCCCCGGGCTCAGCCGTGCGGCACGTACGTGATCACGTCGACTCCGTGGGGGACGGGGTCGGCGTGCGGGAATCCGCCGGTTGGCCGGCACCGAGGGTGAAGGTGACGATCGCCGAGGTGAAAGTCTCAGGTTCTTCGAAATGTCCCAGGTGGCCGCTGTTTTCCAGCAGGACGAACCGGGAGTGGGCGATACCCGCGTGCAGTTGCCGCCCCCAGACGGGTCCGCAGATGAAGTCGCCGTATCCGCTGATGATCAAGGTGGGCGTGGTGATGTCGCGGAGTCGGCCACGGTTGTCGAAGGGTTCCTCCTCGGCGCGCATCGGGTCGACCCAAGCGCGCAAGCCGGCCCGAAGGGGGGCCAGGTCCGACTCGTGGGCCCAGTAGTCGGCGAAGTAGGCGGGCAGGATGGCGCGCAGACCTTGGGTGCAGGATTCGTTGTCGGTGGCGGCCAGGGCCTGCCGGAACGCCTGCGGGATGCCGGCCGCCTCAGGCTGGTCGGGGTGACGCTCTGGGAGGCGGTCGAGGTTGCTGAGCGCCTGGTTCCAGAACTCCTCTCCGGTGCGGGGCGAGGTGTCGTACAAGATCAGGCCTGCCAGGGAGGTGGGGTGGGTCAGCGCGTAGCTCTGTGCTACGAATCCGCCGTGGGAGTGGCCGATCAGGAACGGTCTTCGCGCGCCCAGATGTTCTACGACGCCGTGCAGGAACCGGGCGTAGGTGTCGATGCGGTAGTCCTGTGGTTGGGACAGATGTCCGGATCCGCCGGTTCCGATCGGCTCCAGGTAGACCAGCGTCAGATGCCGCTCCAGTTGCGGCATCCGCAGGTATTCCCAGCCGAGCCCGGGCCCGCCCGGGTGGACGAGGCAGAGCGGACCGGAGCCCGCGACGTGATAGCGCTGAAGGACGCCCTGAATGCTCACGGTATGGGCACCGGGCCGTAGCGGGTCGGAGGCGAGGCTCACAGGGACTCCTGACGTAGACAGTGCTGCCCCGGGGTTGCCGGGGCAGCACTCAGGTGGTTGCGCGCGGGCTGAAGCAGCGGCGCGGGTTGTCGATTTCAGCCGGCCGCACGCGCGGCGTCCTCGATGAGGCGGGTGGTGGTCTCCGGGTGGCTGATCATGGCGACGTGGGATGCGCCGGGCACCTCGACGACGTGGGCCTTGGCGCGCTTGTAGAAGAAGCGCTCCAAAGCGGGCGGGATGGCCTTGTCCTGGGTGGCGACCAGACCCCAGGAGGGGATCGAGTGCCAGGCGGCGGCCTTGGTCACGTCGGTGAAGGAGGAGGCGCTGAAGGGCCGCTGGGTGGCTTGCATGAGCCGGGTGGTGGAGGCGGGCAGGTCGGCGGCGAACGCGGCCCGGAACTTGTCGGGGCGCAGGTAAAGGTCGGTGCCGGTGGTGCCGTCCGGGTTGGCGTAGGGGACCTCTTGCACGGCGGCGGGGATCTGGGTGCCGGGGTACTTGTTGATCAGGACACCGAGCTGTTCGCCTTCGTCGGGAACGAACGCGGCGATGTAGACCAGCGCTTTGACGTTGGGGTTGTCGGCGGCGGCGTTGGTGATGACGGCGCCGCCGTAGGAGTGGCCGACCAGCACGATCGGGCCGTCGATCGATTTGAGGACGCTGGCGATGTAAGGGGCATCGGTGGGCAGTCCGCGCAGCGGGTTGGCGGGGGCGATCGTCTTGTAGCCATCGTGCTGGAGTCGGCTGATCACACCGTTCCAGTTGGAGGCGTCGGCGAAGCCGCCGTGCACCAAGACGATCGTGGGCTTGGCCGCGGTGGAGGCGCCATCGTGCGCGGCGGCCGCAGACGCGGACGGCACGGTGAGTAGCGCGGCGGCCAGGCCGCCGGCGGCGATGGCGAGCACCATACGGCGCGGCAATGCGGAACGAGCGTGCATGTCTATCTCCAGTGGAATTGGGTTGGTGAAGGTGATGGGCCCGGTCCGCTTGGTGAACCCGGGAGCGGCTCTCGGCCTGTACGGCACGGCCTCGCAGGTCGAGCGCCGTCATGCCGATGCGAGGCCAGCGGCTGACACGGCTGGGTGACTGCCGGCACTCTCGGTCACGGCCGGCCGGGTAGGTCAGGCGCGCTGCCCGGTTAGAGGGGGTCAGCGGATCTTTCCGGACGCCTGGGTCGCGACTGGATACCGGCTACGCCTGGTCAGCCAGGCGGGCCGTCGTCAGGGGAGCCGTCGTCAGGCGGCGGCCTGGCGGATGAGATTGGCGACCGCGGCGGGCTGTGAGACGTAGACGGCGTGGCTGCCGATGGCTTCGACGACCGACGCTCCGGCGCGCTCGGCCATGGCGCGCTGGGCCGGCGGCGGGATCATGCGGTCCTCGGTGGCGACGAGGTACCAGCTGGGCCTGTGCCGCCAGGCCGGCTCGGTGACCGCGCCGCCGAGGGCGTCCACGCCCCAGGGGACCTGCGCGTCGGCCATGAACGCCGCCTGGTTGGCGGGCAGGTCCCCCGCGAACGACGCGGCGAACTTGTCCCGGTCGAGGAAGAGGAATCCGTTCACCGGGGGCAGGATCGGCGGGACGGGCGCGCCGGGCGGCGGGTCGGCGATGAGCGTGTTGACCGACTCGCCCTTGTCGGGGGCGAACGCGGCGATGTACGCGAGTGCCGCCACGTTGGGGTGGCTGCCGGCCTCACTGATGACGACCCCGCCGTAGGAGTGGCCGACCAGGACGGCCGGGCCGTCGAGCGCGTCCAGGACCCGGCGGGTCGCGGCGACGTCACCCTCCAGCGACAGCGTCGGGTTCTGCACGATCCGGATGCGGAAGCCGTCCCTGGCGAGGTCGTCGTAGACACCCTGCCAACCGGATCCGTCCACGAAACCACCGTGCACGAGCACGACGTTCCTGATTGCCGTCATGGTCACTCCTGGCCTGGATGAACAGGCCCGATGCCTGTCCGATGTCCTCCATTCAAGTCGCGTGGAAGATCACAGACCACGCAGAACAGCACGCAGAAAGCACGCAGAAGTTGGGGTGCCGGTAAGAACGCTGTCATGAGCCCCAAATCGAGATGATCTTGGTTTGCGGGAGAAGCGGTAGTGCGCCGCGAGGGCCGGGACCCAGCGCCCCGGTGAGGCGGGTGTGGGGGGTGGTGCGCGGCGGAGCTGTTCAGGCTCGCCGCTGAAACCCGCCTCAAGGTGCGCGGTTCATCGTGATCTGGTCGCCCTCTGCCGCACGGCGACAGCGATGAGGTCCGTCGTTACCGCCTCGTTGCCGATCGGATCGTGGGCCGCGGAGGCCACCGTCCGGTTGTGGTCACGGGCGTATCGCCGGATCACGGCGATGGCGTCGCCGACGTCGATGCCGGCGCGTTCGGCGAGCATGCCCTTGGCCTGTTCGATCGGCGCCCGGCCGTTGAGCGCGTACTGGAGCTGGTTCTGTGACGATGTGCTGCTCGCGCACCGTGCGCTCGTTCAAGATGCCGATCGTGGCCACGTCGGCGAGCGCCTGCGCCACAGAGAGGGCGTCCTGCGGCAGGTCTGCCGGGGCAGGCCCTGAAAAGAGCGTCGTTGACAGGTAAAGCTAGTAACGATAGCTTTTGGTTAACACCGTTAGCCATTGTGGAGGACATCGTGACCGAATACCTGAACATCGCCGGCAACACCATCGCTTATGACGTGAGCGGGGACGGCCCGCTTGTCGTCCTGGCGCACGGCATGGGCGACAGCCGCCACTCCTACCGCTTCGTCGTCCCAGCCCTGGTCGCGGCCGGTTACCGGGTCGCGAACGTTGACATCCGCGGTTGCGGTGACTCCAGCCTCGGCTGGGACGGGTACAGCCGCACCGACATCGCCGGCGACCTGGTCGCGCTCGTGCGTCACCTGGGTGGCCCGGCCGTGATCATGGGGCAGTCGATCAGCGGCGGTGCCGCGACGATCGCGGCGGCCTCAGCGCCCGACCTGATCGCCGGGATCGTCGAGCTGGCACCGTTCACCCGCAAGCAGTCGGTCTCCCTGGGCGCGCTGCTGCGGGTGAAGCGCTACCGGGCCGGTTCCACCCATCTGGGTATGACCATGGCTCTGGGAAGCCTGTCGGCCTGGAAGAAGTACCTCGACCTTGCCTACCCGACCAAGCCCGCCGACTGGGCCGGCGAACTGGCGCGGATCGAGGCCAAGATGAGCGAGCCCGGCCGGATGAAGGCATTGCAGGCCATGTGCAAGACCGCGCCGACAGACGCCGGTGCCCAGTTGCCCAACGTCACCTGCCCGGTCCTGATCGTGGAGGGCGGTCTCGACCCCGACTGGGCCGACCCGCGTGCCGAGGGCGAGAAGATCGTCGCCGACCTGCCCGCCGGGCTCGGGGAACTGGCGGTCATCGAGGGCGCCGGTCACTACCCGCACGCCCAGACCCCCGATCAGCTCCTCGCCCTGACCCTGCCGTTCCTGGCCAAGACGCTGACCAATGCCTAGAGCCGGACTTACCCCGGCGACAGTCACCGAGGTCGCCGCTGCCCTGGTCGACGATGTCGGCTTCGATCAGCTCAGCATGGGTCTGCTCGCAGAACGCCTCGGGGTCAAGACGCCCTCGCTCTACAAGCACGTCGCCAGTCAGGCCGACCTGGCCCACCGGATCGCCGTCCTGGCCATGACCGAACTCGCGGATGCCATTCGCGATGCCATCCAGGGGCGAGCCGGCAGCGACGCCCTCGCCGCCGGCGCGCACGCCATGCGGAAGTACGTGCTGGAGCACCCCGGCCGGTATGCGGCAGGCAACGCTGCCCGCCCCACCGGGCCCGACGACCCGCTGGTTCCGGCCGTCGGTCGGGTGCTTGCCTCCTGGTCGGCCATGCTGCACGGCTACCGATTGGACCCCGATCAGGAGATCCACGCGCTGCGGATGCTGCGCAGCACCTTGCACGGATTCGCGACCCTGGAAGCAATCGGCAGTTTCCAGATCAACGCCAACGTTGATGACAGCTTCACCTGGATGATCGGCTTCATCGACCAGGGCCTGAAAGCAAAATGGCCCAACCTGATCTCCGCCCGTTAACGGCTCAGGAACGAGCCCACATGCCACCGAAGAACGAAAGATCCTCTCACCTGAGCGTGCATTGACGTCATGGCGGACGCGAGACCGATCATTCGTACGGGTTTACCTCGCGGCGCAGACGGCGATTATTGACTTCGCCGATCGTCATCATTCAGCCGAGTAAGAAACCGATGGTGGAGTGGAACAGTGAGTTATGTCATTACTGCTGGCGTCGACATCAATGCCGGCAAGGAAGCAGTATGGGACGTCCTGGTTGACTTCGCCCGCTACGGTGAGTGGAGCAATTTCTCCCGCGCTGAAGGAACGGCCCGAGTGGGGAGCAGGCTCACGATGCGTATGCCCGGCTTTTCCTTCAGGCCCACAGTCGCCGTCGCGGAACCGGGTGAACAGCTGCAATGGGCCGGTACTCTCCTCGCTGAGCGACTATTCCACGGCAGACATTCGTTCATCCTCGTCGCCAAACCAGACGGCACCACCCACCTCACCAACCACGAAGAATTCTCTGGCGCCTTGACAACCCTGACGCAGCGCTTCATGAAGCAGAACGGCGACAACGGGTACACGGCGTTCAACGCAGGCCTCAAGCGACAGGTGGAAAGCCGAACCCAGCAGTGGAACCGCACCTGAATTCACCGTTCGAATGTCGGGATTCGGGCGCCGTAGGGTGCGGGTTCTCTCTCCGGCCGACTCGGCCGGCCCGTGCTCGATCGCGCTCCGCCAACCTGGGAAGTGCCGTCGATCAATGGGGGGACTTCCATGTTCAATCCCGTATATTCCGTCACCCATGCCTCACCCGTGATGGCCGAACCAATGCGGTCATACTTTGCCGCCAAGTCGGAAAGAGATCTGCGGACCGGCATGTGGCTGGAGGAAGAACAGCCCAAGAACGAGTCCCGGACCGCTCTGGGAGTCTCGGCACCCGACGGAGTGCCGGAGCATGTGGAGGCGGTGCTGCTGAGGCGGGCCGCGGCGGTTCTGTCCGCCGCCGGGCTCATGGCCGAACCCCGCCCCGGCATGCGCGATGTACCGGTCCCGCAGTACTGAGTGACTGCATCGCGCGGCAGCGAGATCCCGTGACCAGATCACATTCCTCGTCCAGGATCGTCCAGTGCTCGACCAGTTCGTCGATGCCTGTCGGCGCGCGCGCCATGATGACCGCTCAGCATCGACGAACCAGGTGACAAAACAAGATCATCCTGGTTTGGGGCTCGTGACAGCGTTCTTACCGGCACCCCGAGTTCCGCGGTCGACCGGCCTTCGGCGTGTCAGCGGGCAGCGGTCGCCAGGTCGCGGCAGCGGCCGGCCGCCTCCGCGTCGCCGACCGCCTCGAATTACGACGTCGGTACGCGAATACGGCATGTCAGCCTCGAAGCCCCCAGTCCACACGGTCGGCCAGTCCTGCCGCCGAGAAGGCGAGCTCCAGCTCGTCGCGGCCCTCGGTGAAGTGAGCCCAGCTGTCGTAGTGAAGAGGGACGACGCGCCGCACGTGAAGGACCTGTGCGGCTTCGGCGCTCTGGGCACTGTCGAGGACGATGCAGGCTCCGTCGTAGAGACCGGCGAAGCGCGGCGCGCCGGCGAAGAGGAGCGCGGTGTCCACGGGCCCGAAGCGCTCGGCGATCTCCTTGACCAGGCCGAGCTGGGCGTTGTCGCCGCTGACGTAGACGGTGGGCAGGTTCTCGCCGGTCAGCACGAAGCCGACGACCTCGCCCGTGCGGGCCTCGACCTGCTCGCGAGGACCGGGCCCGTGGACGGCCGGGACGCCGGTGACGGTGACCGTGCCGCCACCCGGGCGGTCCAGCTCGATCGACTCCCAGTCGGCCAGGCCCGTGGTCTTGTCGCCGAGGCGCTCTCCACCACCCGGCGTGGTCAGGGTGAGCGGGACGTCGGCCAGCAGGGCACGGCCGGAGTTGTCGAGGTTGTCGGGGTGCTCGTCGTGGGAGAGCAGGACCACGTCGACACGGCCGAGGTCGGCAGGGCGGGCGGCGGAAGGCGCGAGCTTCCTCAGCAGCGGGCCGCCCGGGCGCTGGTAGTCACCGGGTGCGTCGAACGTCGGGTCGGTGAGGAAGCGCAGGCCGCCGTATTCGAAGAGCGCGGTAGGCCCGCCGAAGACGCGGACGGGAAAGTGCTCGGTGGACGTGCTTACAGAAGACATGGAGAGGATCCTCACGGATGGTTAATTGGTTATCCATGAGTAGACGCTAGTCACTTCTCACGGATAAAAGCAAGCTGTACCATGAGGGGCATGCAGGAGACCGGTACCGGCGAGCGCGCCACCCTGCCCGCGCCGGGCGAGGAGCAGTACCCCTCCCTGGCCCTGGCCAACAGCGCCATCGCCTTGCCCAGCGGCCAGTTCGTCGACCTGCTCGGCACGCCCGCGGCGGTGAACCGGTGGCTGTTCACTCGTGGTCTCGCGCCGGCCGATACGGATATGCGGGAGATGTGCGCCGCGCAACTGCGAGCGCTGCGGGAACAGATCAGGGCGCTGATGGCCGCGCGTATCGCCGCCCTGCCCGCCCTCCCCTCCACCGTCACCGCCCTCAACGAAGCGATGACCAGGGTCCCCACCGCTCCGCTGCTGCAATGGGACAGCAAGAACGGCCCGTACCGCGTGGCCCCGCACCCGACCTCCGAGATCGTCGACCACGCCATGGCGGTTCTCGCCGCCGACGCCGCCGACCTGCTCACCAGCGCAGAGGCGGAGCGGCTCACCGCATGCGGCTCGCCTCCCTGCAACCGTTACCTGCTGCGGCACGGCCGCCGTCACTGGTGCTCGGTCCGCTGCGGCGACCGCGCCCGCGCAGCCCGCGCCTACGCCCGCCGCACCCAGCCGAAGCCGGACTGACAACGCTCGACGCCGTGACGGCAGACGAGGACAGCTTGATCGTGCCGTCGTCCACGGCCGCCTGCATGAGCGTGGGAACAGCACTGTGGCGCCCGCGGACGGGACCGCGGGCGCCACAGGTTCTCCTCGGTCAGCGCCTCTCCGGCGTGACGGTCACCCGGACCGCCGGAGCCGCGCCGATCCGGACGTCCAGGACGACCGACCGACCGGCGAGGAGCGTGGCGCGCGCCTCACCGACGAGGTCGACCTTCAGATCCCCGGTCCCGCCGGGCTGGAGCGTGACCTTCCCGGCGTCGACCACCGCGCCTCTGTGGGAGATGACGACCTGCTCCTGGCACTTCGCCCCGCCGGCGCAGACCAGCGTGATCGTCGCCTGGGCAGGGGCGTCGCCGTGCGGCTTGACCGTGGCGGTGACGGTGTCGTCGAGCACCCTCATCGCCGGGGTGCCGGCGGGCGGCTCCTTCGGCAGGAGGGAGGCGGTATAGCGCGCGGTGTCACCGGAGGTGTTGAGCGCGAGCGCCGTCTTGCCCGGCGCCGGCACGCGTACGGTCAGCGTGGCGTTGCCCTGTCCGTCGAGGCGGACCTCGCCGAGGTAGGCGATGTCGTCCTCGTCCGGAGCCGAGGTGGACGCGCGGCCGCCCAGCAGGAGGACCGACAGCTGCCGGTCCGCCGCGGCGCTCCCGGCGGACACCGCCATGGTGACGCTACCGTCGCCGTTCGCGACGGCCTCGTGGCGGATGCCACCGGTTCCGGCCGCCGAAAGGACCGCGGCGGCCGGAACCGCCTCGTCCGTGGCCGCGGGTGAGGCGGCCGGGCCGCGCAGGACCGGCCGGCCGAGGCCGGTGTCCCACTGCCAGACCGTCTCCAGGTCCCACCCGAGTGCCGTGTACGTGGCCGGATCGGCGGCCTGGGCAGCGGTGACGGTGGTGCCGTTGAAGCTCTCCGGTGCGGTGTCCCCGATGTTCTGCGTTGCCGCGACCACGAGTTCGGAGGCGAGGTTGTTCTCGACGGCCGGGGCGCCGCCGGCGAGCGTGCGGGCGACGATCCGATGGGCCCACCCGGTCGCGGTCACCGTCGGGTTGAGCGCCACGTTGCCGCGTACGGTGGTGCCGGTGTACGCGTAGCCGCTGATGCCGCCCGCGCTCTGGTTGCCGGTGGCCTTGACCGGGCCGGCCGCGTAGGCGCGCTCGGTCAGGCTGCCGCCGGTGGTCGCGGCGCACTGGGTGGCGCCTCCGGTGATGCCGACGAGGCCGCCGGCGTACCGCCCGGCGCCGGTCGAGACGTCGGCCGCCGACCAGGCGTCGCGCAGGACACCGCAGCTGTACCCGACGATGCCGCCGACGGTGTTGTCACCGACGATCGCGCCGCCGGTGGCGACGCGCTCGACGGTGCCGTCGAGGCGGTCGGCCAGCAGGCCCACGCTCGCCTTCGCCGTCCGCACGGAGGCGTCGGTGAGGGTCAGGTCGTGGACGCGACCGGTCACGGACGCGAACAGCCCGCCGTCGGCCGAGGCGTACCCGGTCAGGGTGTGGCCGGCGCCGTCGAGCTCACCGGTGAAGGCCGGAGCGATCCGGGCCACGCCGGTCAGGTCGAGGTCCGCGTCGAGGCGGAACCGCTCGGACGGGAAGGCGGCCAACTGGGCGAGGTGATCCGGCTCCCGCAGGAGGTAGAAGCCGTCGTCGGCTCGCTCCAGGGTCGGGCTCGCGGGTGGCTCCTCGCCGGCCGGGACGTCCTCGGGCACCGAGCGCAGGACGGGCCGCCTGCCGTCGGCGTCCCACTGCCAGACCGACTCCAGGTCGAAGCCGAGCTTCCCGGACCAGAAGGCCTGGTCGGCGATCTCGTCCAGGGACGCGGTGTCGCCGTTGAGCGTGGCCGGGCCGGTCGCGGTCTCCGTCTGCACATCCGCCTTGAGCGTCTCGACCGCCCAGTTGTCGCCGAGCGTGGCGACGTTGCCGGCCAGCACCCGGCCCAGGAAACGGTGCGCGAAGGACGGCGCGGTGACCGCCGGGTTGAGCGCGATCGAGTCGCGGATGGTGGTGCCGGTGTAGCCGTAGCCGGCCACACCGCCGTCGTTCCGGCTGTCCGCGCGGACGCTGCCCGTGGCGAAGACCCGCTCGGTGACAGATCCGGCCAACGCCACGCCGATCACGCCGCCCGCCTCGGTGGCGAGCGAGTGCACGTCCGCCGTGGAGTAGGCGTCGCGTACGACACCCTGCGAGTTGCCGACCAGGCCGCCCACGCGCGAGCCTCCGGTCACGGAGCCGGAGACCCGCACGCGCTCGATGGTGCCGGTGCCGGCGTTGGCCAGGATGCCGGCGTTGGCGGTGGTGGTGTTGACCTGAGCGCCGAGGATCGCGAGGTCGTGGACGTGCCCGGAGATCTGGGCGAACAGCCCTCCGCCGGTGGAGGTCAGCCCCTTGATCGTGTGGCCGGCGCCGTCGAACTCGCCGGTGAACGGCTGGGGCAGGCTGGTGAACGGCTTCCCGGTCAGATCGAGGTCGGCGGCGAGCACGTAGTCGTAGGAGGGATGCCGGCCCATCACGGTCAGATCCTCGACGCTGTCGACGATGTGGAAGCCGCGTCCGTCCGTCGGCAGGTCGGGCGCCGGGGCCGGTTCGAGCGCCTCAGGCGCCATCCGCAAGGTCGGACGCCTGGCGACGTCGTCCCACTGCCAGACGGTCGTGAAGTCCCAGCCGCGTGCCTCGTAGAAGGCCTGCTGCTGGATCTCCGCCGGGGCGACCACGTTGCCCTTCTGGTTGTCGGCCGCGGGCGGATCGGTCAGCGTCTGCCCGCTGACGGGTACCCACCGGGCGACGTGGTTGTCCTCCAGCGTGGCGACCTGCCCGCTGTAGACGCGACCCATGATGGCGTGCGCGTAGCTCGACGCGGAGATGTTGGAGTTCAGCGCGACCGTGTGGCGCACCTGCGTGTCGGTGTAGCCGTAGGCGGCCACACCGCCCGCGGACGCGGTGGCCGCGATGACCGCACCGGTGGCCAGGACGTTCTCGGTGATCGACCCGCCGACGGAGACGCCGACGACGCCTCCGACATACTGCGTCGTGGCGCGCACGTCCACCGTGGAGACGCTGTCGCGGACGGTGCCGAACTGGTGCCCGGTGATGCCGCCGACGTAGCTGTCGGCCGTCAGCGAGCCGTCGGCGCGGACCCGCTGGATCGTGCCGTGGTTCTGGTCGGCGACCAGGCCGGCGGTCGTCCGATCGGTCGTGACCTCCCCCTGGACCACCAGGTTCTGGATGGTGCCCTGGTTGTCGGCGAACAGGCCGGGGCCCTGGTCGGCCGGCGCGCTCAGCCCGGAGACGGCATGCCCGTCGCCGTCGAACACACCCGTGAAGGCGGCCAGGCGGCCGATCTGGGCGCGGTTGACGCCGGTCAGGTTCAGGTCCGCGGTCAGCCGGTAGTGGGCGGCCGGCTCGTTGTCGATCTTGGCCAGGTCGTCGGCGGAGTCGATCAGGTACGGAGACTCCGCGCTGCCCTCACCGGCCAGGCCCTCGCCCAGGGTCATCACCGGCTGCTGGGGCTTTCCGGACGCGAGCGAGTCCCACACGAACAGCTTCACGGTCGAGTTCGGCGCCACCGGCAGCGGCGTGCGGAAGCGCGCGTACTGCTCACGGCCGGCGTGGTCGAGCTTCACGCCGAGGGTGCGCACGTTGATCATCTGCTGCTGTGCGTTGTCGTACGTCGCGGCCATGACGGTGGCGTTCTTGAGGCTGCCCGGGTAGGACAGCAGACCCACGCCCTCCAGCTCGCGGTTCTTGATCTCGGCCGCGGAGACCTTCCAGGTGCCCTGCGGCTTGGTGACGGTCACGTCGTCGACCACGCGTCCGTCGATCGTGTACGTCGCCAGGCGCAGGCCGGCGTCGGTCGCCGTCAGGACACCGCCCATCTGGACGTCCTCGTCGAAGACCTTGTCGTCCCACCAGTACTGCTTGTTGTCGTAGAACTTGGGCCCGGACGAGCCCATCGTCACGAACGTGGTGCCCTCGGCCTTCTCCTCGGGGGTCGTGGCCAGGCGCCCGTCGTAGATCGTGGAGCGCTTGTAGACGTGGTCGTGCCCGCCGACGTACAGGTCGACGCCGAGCCGGTCGAGCATGCGCGTGACCTTCTCCCGGTCCACGTCCATGCCGCTGTCTTCGGCGTGCTCGCCGCCGTAGTACGAGAAGTGCCCGACGACGACGTGCCACTTGGCGTCCGAGGCGCGCACGTCGTCGACCAGCCAGGCCAGCTGCTCGTCCAGGCGCACGTTGGAGTTCAGCACCGAGAAGTGGATGTCGCCGCGGTCGTAGGAGTAGTTGCTCTCGCCGATCGCGCCGTTCTGCGGCAGCGCGAACATGTTGGTGAAGATCGCGGTCGGCCGGTTGCCGACCGAGTCGTAGTCGAGATCCTCGTAGGTCTCGTGGTTTCCGGCCGTACCCGCGTACTGCAGGTCGAGGCCGGACAGCAGGGCGTCGTGGGCCTCGGCCCACAGCCTGCCCTGACCACCGCGCTCGACGAGGTCGCCGGTCTGGATGACGGTGCCGCCACCCGGCGTCTGGGCCTTCAGCCGGCTGAGCACCCGGCCCGGCAGGGCGAGGGAGTCGGCGTTGCCGTCCGGCACCTGCACGTCACCCAGGAGATAGACCGGCTGCCCGGCGGCGCCGCCGGCGAGGAACTCGCCGCGCACCCCGGTCCAGGCCGCCGTGTCCTTGGGGGCGGGGGCGCCGTGGCCGTCGGCCACGCCCAACCGGTACTGGTACGTCGTGCCGACCTTCAGCCCGTTCAGGCGGAACTCGTGGGAGCGCAGCGTCTGGCCCGTGATGGAGTGCTGGTAGACGGGCTCGTCGTTGCCGACCGCGTTCACCTCGAAGGGGCGGTCGGCGGTCGAGGTCAGGACCTTGGCCTTGGACCAGTCCTTCGACCCCTTGGGCAGGACCTGGGCGTAGACCTTCTCGATGTCGCGGTCGGTGGTGACCGCGACGCCGGCGGATCCGGGCTTCTCGCCCACGGACACGTTGCCGCCGAGGCGGAAGACGTCCGCCGGGACCGGTGCCTTCTGGGACACCTGGATGCGACGCAGCTCGGCGTCGGTGTTGCCGAGGTTGTCGGTCGCCTTCACGACCACGAAGGTGTCGTCGTACGAGCGGATCCGGAAGCCGCCGTCGGTGACCGGGACCTGTCCCGCCGAGTCGAACACCTCCAGCGTGGTCGTGGGCACCGTACCGGAGTCGTCGGTGGCCTTCACCTGGGGCAGGCGGATGTTCTGTCCGTACGCCGCCGTGGTCGGCACGGTGCCGGGGACCGTGATCTGCGGGGCGTAGTTCGCGCCGCGGGTGGTCTCGCCGATCCAGATCGGGGCGGAGACCAGGAAGTTGCCGTCGGCCTGCTCGGCGCGGACGTAGTAGAAGTCGCCGTCCTTGACGTTCAGCCTGGTCGTCAGCGACAGGTCGTTGCCGTTGATCTTGCCGAAGTCGTGGGCGACGGCGCCGTCGTTGGTGACGAGGCGCGCGGAGGTGAAGGAGTCTCCCGCGTCCGGGTCGGTGAGGCGGAGGTCGACGTCCAGGGCGGTGGTACGGCCCGGCAGGATCGAGCCCATCAGCTTGTCGTTGCCGCCGAACGCGAGGACCGCGTTGGCGTCGCCCGTCGAGTAGAGGCTGCGGTCCTTCATCGCCGCGTACAGGGCTCGGGTGGAGCGCTGGGCGGCCCAGACACCGGTGATCGACGGGTTGCCGGACACCCAGCTCGCCTCGTGCTCGTCGCCGTTCCACACCGGGGCCAGGTGCCAGCCGGCGTCCAGCGCCTTCTGGAACTCGCCCACCGCGTCGGGGGACTTGACCTCGATGAGCTCCATCCGGTCGTCGGCGACCCGGTCCAGGCCCTTGAAACCGAAGAAGTCGCCCTTGCTCGTGGTGGAGGGGTGGTTGAACTGGGCGATCGCGTCCGGGTCCTGCTTCAGGCGGGCCAGGAAGGTGAAGTAGTCGTACTTCATGTCGCCGGTGCCGAAGGCGTTGCCGAACCCGTCGACGCTGCCCTTCTCGGTCGCCCGTGCCGTGACGTGCCAGTCGGTGTTGAACACGTTGATGTGGCCGGTGCCGTCGTACCAGGTGTTCTCGACCGCCGGCACCGCGACCAGGTCGTCCTGGGTCGCGTTGAACTTCGCGGCGCTCTCGTGCAGGGAACGCCATTCGGCGGAGTCGGCGTCACGCCAGTCCTCGACGAAGTCCTCGCCGTTGCGGATGTCCCACATGACGTCGTGCTCGGTGACAGCGAAGAAGTCGGCATCGGTCTCGTCGCGGACGTGCTCGTAGGCGTCCGGCGGCAGCTGGACGCCGTCGCTCACCGAGGTGTGGGCGTGGAACTCGCCGGTGTAGAGCGACTTGCCGAGGAAGACCGGCCGGTCCCGGTCCGCAGCCATGGCCGGGGGCGGGGTGACGGCCAGGGTGCCGGCCACGAGTGCGATCGCTGCGATCGCACCGGGCCAGGAAGCTATCGGTAATGCGCTGCTGCGCCTCATTCTGCTGCCGTTCTTGAGTAAACAGGATGAAGCTAGATAAATCACAACAGAAGGAACAGATCACTTCGCGTGCGCATCGCCACGGTGAACCAGCAGGGAACCGCGCTTACCCCGGCTGCGAGTGCCGGAACGAGGTCCGACGGGCTGACCTGTAAGTCCTCCCCGTCGTCGTCCCACGCCGGCGGCGACGAGGGTGGCCGCCCGAAAACCGATTGCCTGGACGCGGGCCGGTCAGCAGAATGCTCATCGTGATCTCTCAATGTCGTGACCGCCGCTGTCCGGACATCACCGCACACATTGAGGATCACTGCCTTGAGCCATGCCATACGTGAGTACAGCCCCGCGGACGAGACCTCCTGGCTGCGCTGTCGAGCGCTCTCCTTCCTGAGCACCGCCTACTTCGACGCCGTCTTCAACAGCAAGCCCCGGATCCCGGCTCCAGGCTTCGAGCTGGTCGTGGCCGATGAGCATGGGGTCGTCACAGGGATCATGGACGTCACCGTCGACGGTGAGCTGGCGACCATCGACACCGTCGCGGTTCATCCCGATCACCAGCATCAGGGCATCGGCCGCGCTCTGCTCTCCGAAGCCCGCGCCCGCGTCAGCGCGCTTGGCGTGCCGACGCTGGATGCCTGGACCAGGGACGACCCGGACACCTTGCGCTGGTATCGGGCCACCGGTTTCGCCGAGAGCGAGCATTACCTGCACGTTTACGCGAACTCCTACACCGACGCCGGTGAGCCGGACCGAGCCATCGGCGAACAGCGGCCAGGGCTACGGCCGGTGATGGCCTTCCTGCACGCGAATCTGCGGGACGAGCAGTCAATGCGCGAGCAGTTCGCCCGCGTGCACATCTGCCGTCGCTTCGCATTGGAGCTCTGAGTCACAACGTCCGCGCGGTACTGAACGAGTGCCTCGCCGACGACGGCGTACTTCTCCCGGATTGACCCCGTGGTCCTCGTCCGGCGTGGGGCGGCCAGTGATGTCCGCCACATCGTCGCCTCGCCGGAGCGGGCCGTAATCGACCTCGGCCGCCGAGCGGCCGAGGGAGATCGCCTCCCGGCCACGCCCCTCTCGAACCTGACCTGCCGGCGGCACCACAACGATCTGACCAGGGGTGGAGCAGGATACAGCCGGTCTCGGACGAGCGCCGCCGTCGGACGGAGAGCCTGTTCTCCGGCGCTACATCGCCGGGGTAAAACGAGGCGCCGGTTACAAGATCGGACAAAAAGACACATACCCACCATAAAGTTGCCTTAGGCAAGCATATATATTGCCTCGGGCAGCCAGATGGGGTGCCGACACCACGATCTCTGGGAGGAGTTACCCGTCCGGCCGAAGAACGTCTTCGTGGTGCTCAAAACCGGCGTCGGCTGCTGCTCAGCCCCCCCAGCTCAGGTTCGACACTCCTGATGCGGTTGATCAGCCGGTAACCGGCAGGCATGCGGTCGCCCTGGAAACACCAGGCCAGGCCCCGCGCCGCTCCAACTCCCCCCGCCAGGCTCCGGACGAGCTTCGACGCTCGTCCATGCCCGTCTGGCGTCTCCCACGCACGGCCCGAACAGTGAAAGGAATTCGATGACAACCGCAGTATCGGCCGAGGCCCAGGAGGCTCCACCTGGCTCGGCCGTCCCGATGACGCATCGGCAGGTCCTGGAAGCGCTGTCGGGGCTACTGCTCGGTCTCTTCGTGGCCATCCTGTCCGCGACCGTCGTGTCGAACGCGCTGCCTACGATCATCGCCGACCTGCACGCGACCGAGGCCACCTACTCCTGGGTCATCACCGCCGAACTGCTCGCCACCACGGTCACCACCCCCATCTGGGGCAAGCTCGCCGACCTGGTGAGCAAGAAGGTCCTCGTCCAGCTCGGCCTGATCATCTACGTGATCGGCTCGGCGCTCGGCGGTCTGGCCCCCAACGCGGGGTTGCTCATCGGCGCCCGGGTCATCCAGGGCATCGGCGTGGGCGGTCTCACCGCCCTGGTCCAGGTCATCATGGCCGCGATGATCTCGCCGCGGGAACGCGGCCGGTACTCCGGCTATCTCGGCGCGACCTTCGCCCTCGCCACCGTCGCCGGCCCGCTGATCGGCGGCGTCATCGTGGACACCGACTGGCTCGGCTGGCGTTGGTGCTTCTACGTCGGCGTGCCCTTCGCCATCATCGCGCTGATCGTGCTGCAGAGGACCCTCCGCCTCCCCGTGATCAAGCGAGAGGTCTCGATCGACTGGATCGGCGCCGCGGTGTTCTCCGCGGCGACCTCGCTCCTCCTGATCTGGGTCTCCTTCGCCGGCAGCAAGTACGACTGGCTGTCGTGGCAGACCGGGGCGATGGTCGGCGGCTCGGTGGTCCTCGCCCTGATCTTCGTCTTGGTGGAGCTCCGGGTGAAGGAGCCGCTCGTGCCGATGCGCCTGTTCGCCCACCGGGCGATCAGCCTGTCGGTGGTGGCCAGCATGCTCGTCGGTATCGCCATGTACGGCGTCACGACGTTCCTCAGCCAGTACTTCCAGCTCGCCCGGGGCGAGTCGCCCACGATGGCCGGCATCCTGACCCTGCCGCTGATCGCCGGGCTGGCGCTGACGTCGACCCTCGCGGGACAGATCATCACTCGCACCGGCCGCTGGAAGATCTTCCTTATTCTCGGCGGCATCTTCCTGACGGCCGGGATCGCCCTCGCCGGCATGCTGCGGTTCGACACCGATTACTGGCAGATCGCGATCTACATGTTCCTCATCGGCGCGGGCGTCGGCATGATGATGCAGAACCTCGTCCTGGCCGTGCAGAACCAGGTCCGGATGCAGGACCTCGGCGCGGCCAGCTCCGTCGTCGTGTTCTTCCGCACGCTCGGCGGCACGGCCGGCGTCGCCGCGCTCGGCGCCGTCCTGGCCAACCGCGTCGCCGTCTACACCAGCGACGGCCTGACCAAGCTGGGCCTGCCCAGCGCCGGTGGCGGCGACGGCACCATCCCGGTGCTGTCCGAGCTGCCCCCTCCGGTGCGGGGGGTCGTGCAGAGCGCGTTCGGTCACGGCGTCGGAGACATCTTCCTGTACGCCGCGCCGCTGGCACTGCTCTCCCTGATCGTGGTGCTGTTCATCAAGGAGGTCGCGCTGCGCACCTCATCCACCGAAGTGCTCGCCACCGACGCGGGCGCCCCCTCGGACAACGGCACGATGGCCGGCCGCCACGCCCAGGGCCACCCGAGGGAACTGGTGTCCGTGGGCGCCGGTCACCAGAGCGGCAACGGTCCGGCCGATGCCCAGATGGCCATCAACGGCCCCGCCACCGCACCGCTCCGCGTCCCGAACGTGGCGTACGCGTCGGCGGGCACCACCGATCCGCAGAGCCTCGGCGGCGGCGGAATCCGCGGCTTCATCCGGGGCTCCGACGGCACGCCGGTGAGCCACGCCACCCTCACCCTGATCGACATGCGCGGCCAGCAGCTCGGACATACGGTCGCGCAGGCCGACGGCTCGTACAACGTGCGAACTCCCGCGGGCGGCACGTACGTGTTGATCGCTTCGGCCGCCGAGCACGACCCGCAGGTCGCGACCCTGGCCGTCGGCGACCAGCCGCTGGAGTTCGACCTGATCCTGGCCGGCTCCGGCAGGCTCACCGGCACCGTGCGCGACACGGAGGGCAGGACCGTCGCCCAGGCGATGGTCATCGTCACCGATGTGCGCGGCGAGGTGGTCACCACTGGCGCCACCCTCGACGACGGCACCTTCGGCTTCAACGGCGTCGTCGCCGGCACGTACACCATCGCGGTCAGCGCCGGGACCTACCGTCCGACGGCGGTGCCGGTCGAGGTCGGCACCGGACACACCAGCCAGGACATCGTCCTCCAGGCCGGTGCCCGGCTGCGCGGCACCATCCGCGTCCACGACAGCGCCCGCCCGCTCGCCGACGCCCGGGTCACGCTCCTCGATACCGCGGGCAACGTCGTCGGCACGGCGACCACCGGCGAGGACGGCGAGTACGCCTTCGCCGATCTCACCAGCGGCCAGTACACCGTCATCGCCACCGGCTACCCACCCGTGGCCGGCGCCGTCAACCTGGCCGGGCAGGGCGACGACGGTCACGACCTCTGGCTCGGCCACGCCGAATGACCCCGGGTACGCCGGACAGCCTCCCCTCCGTGAGCGTTCACGCCCGCGGAAAGGGAGCGGCCCGGAGCGGCCCACAACGGCCCCATCCCGGCGCAGCCGTCCCAGTTGAAGTGAAAGCAGGAACACCCATGGAAAGCACGCGTTCAGGGCCGCGCGGCCTGCACGCCGTGGTGCGTACGAAAGACGGCTGGGCGGTACAGCACGCGGTCGTCACCGTGACCGACGGGTACGGCAACCAGGTCGTGCGGACCGAGGCGGACGCCGAGGGCGCGGTGATGACCGCCCCGCTGGCGCCCGGCGTCTACACCGTCGTCGTCACCGCGGTCGGCTACTCACCCATCGCGTCGACGGCGATCGCGACCGCTTCCGGCACCGCCGAGCTGGGCGTCCTCGTGCTCGCGCGGCAGGGCGGTGTTGAACTGCCGCCGCCCGGCGTGTGGACCATCGATCCCGCTCATTCGAAGGTGGCCGCGACCGCGCAGCACCTCGGGCTGTCCAGCGTGCAGGGAAGGTTCACCGAGTTCGCCGGCCGGATCGACGTCGGCGCGACCGCCGAGACGTCCAGCGTCATGGCCGAGATCAACGCGGCGTCGATCACCACGGGCAACGGCACGCGCGACGACCATCTGCGCTCGGCCGACTTCCTCGGTGTCGAGTCGTATCCGACGATCTCCTACCGGAGCATCGGGCTGTCCGCGGCGGGTCCGGACCGGTGGACGCTGCGCGGAGACCTCAACATGGCCGGCATCACCCGATCGGTCGATCTCGACCTGACCTATCTCGGCACCAGCCCCGACCCGTGGGGCGGCCTGCGGGCCGCGTTCCGCGCCGTCACCGAGCTGCATCGCGAGCACTTCGCGATGAACTACAACCAGGTGGTGCAGGCGGGCATCTCCCTGATCGGAGCCACCTTGAAGGTCGAACTCGACATCCAGGCGGTCCAGGGGGAACCCCCGCCGTCGTCCTGACCGTCCACGCGGCCAACCCCAAGAATCGACGCCGAACCGGCCGGGAGCCGGGAGGGAGGATCACGATGGCCGAGACAGCGGCGACCGCGTCCAGCGAGGATTTCAAAGCCTACTGCGCGGTCGAGCACCAGCTCGGCGTGCTCCTCCGGCGTTCCCGCGCGCTGTCCGCCGAGATAGGCCGCGTGGTGCACCCCGAGCTGGAGGCCGGTGCCTACAGTCTGCTGGTGCGCATCTGCGAGGTCGCTCCGGCACGCTCCACCGACCTGGCCGCCTACTTCGGCGTCGGCAAGGCGACCATCAGCCGCCAGTTGAAGGTGCTGCAAGAGCTGGGGCTGATCGAGCGCGAGCCCGACCCGATGGACGGCCGCGCCCACCTGCTGGACCTCACCGACGAGGGGCGGCAGCGGCTCGACCGCGCCAGGTCCGGCCGCAGGCAGCGCTTCTACGCACTCCTGGCCACCTGGCCGACGGAGGACGTCCGGCTGGTCGGCAGCATGCTCGCCCGCTTCAACGCCCTCACCGGCGCGCTCGGCGACCCGTACGCCTGAACAGCCCGGGGCCGGTGCCTACCGGGATGTCGCTCGCCGTCGACGGCGGCATCTCGGGCCTGCGGCTACCCCGTCCCTGGACGGCTGCCCATGCCTGACCGGTCACGGCGGCCCTCCCGTCTTTGTGAGACGGGAGGGCCGCCGTGACCGGCGTTTCACCTACCGGGCTTGACGCCTCGGCCGGTCATTTCATCCGGTTACAGCCCGGCGCACTGCCCCGACTTCGGGCCGGACGCGGTATTGGGCCGACCGTCGTCGCTCGGCGCAGGGGAGTTCCCCGCGCACGACAGCGGCCCGCCGATGTGGTTACCGGCGACAATCGTCGTCGCCCTGTTGTTCTGCAGGACGAGCGGACCACTGACCGTCGAGCCGTCGATCGTCACCTGACCCGTCACGCCGGTGACCGTCACCGGGCCCTTGACCGTCGCCGGTGCGCAGTCCCCCTTGTGGTTGCCGAGCCAGACCCGCGTCCCACCGTTCAGGGTGGCCGGCCCGGACACCGTGGTCCCGCACAGCAGAACGTCGACGGCCCCGGACGCCGTCAGCGGGCCGCGCACTTCGGACCCGGACGCGTAAAGCCCGGCACCCGCACGCACGGTCACGGGTCCGGTGATCGTCGCGCCTTCGAGGCATGTGACACCCGAGGAGACGGTCAATGGGCCGGAGAAGGCCCCGATGATCGTCTTCGTGCAGGACGGGACGCCGGTCGCCGTGAACGGCACGACCCAGGTCCGGTCCTGATAACCGTAGGTGACGGTTCCGTGGTACACCTGGTCCGCCGGATAGGTGTGGCTCCCGCTGACCGACATCAGGCTCCTACCCTGCCGTTGGCTCGCCACGTAGTCGCGCCCCGCGATGCCGGCCGGCTCCGTCGGGGATCCGTCGCCCCAATCGATCACGGCTGTGACATTGCCGGGCGGAATCGAGCCGGCGGCCATACGTGCCAGGGGCACATCGCTCAGGGCCCTGTCCGCGCCGAAACGGGCGACCGTCCCCATCGTCGCCGTGCTCCAGGTGACCTGGGATATGGTGCCGAAGTTCACGTTCGCGAACGCCCACCGGGGTCCGGCCACGCTGAGCCGCTGCCGATACGCGTCGTAGTCCTGGGTGAGCACCTTGGGGGACCAGGCCTTTTCGAGGATTCCGGCCAGCCGCGGGAAGACCATGTACTCGTTCGTGGACAGCCCACGCATCTGCTCGCCCCAGATGGGCGCCTCGATACCGAGGATGTCCTCCGCCTTCGGCCCGCCGTAGGCGGGTTGGGCCCAGACCGACCGGTACTTCTCGTACACCCATTCCGGGTCCCACGAGTAGGACTGGAGAAGTTCCGTCCGCGGCGTCCTGCCGGGGGACCCGTCATACCCGAAGTCGAGGTAGGCGTTGTATTCCGGGGTCACGATGACGTCCCGGCCCTGGTTGAACCACTCGGGCTTGATGAGAGCGGGCCCACCGCCGGTGTAGTCGGACCAGTAGTGGTTGATGGAGGTGGAGCCCGGTGCGTATCCCTCCAGCGCCGGATTCCAGCCCATCATCCGCTTGCCGTTGTCGTTGACGATGATCTCCATCTGCCGGATCCACCACTTGTAGTCCTCGTGGGGCATCCCGATGGCCTCGTCCCCGCCGATGTGGAGGATGGGTGAGGGAGAGATCGCGGCAAGCTGCGCGATCGCGTCTCTCCAGAACGCGAGAGCCCGCGCACTGGCCGGGTCATTCGGATTGGTGCAGAACCGGTCGGTCTGGGTCTGGCCCTGGCACCCCATGACCGCGCGGCCGCCCAGGGCCGTGACCGCCGCGGTGGCATGGGCCGGGCCCTCCAGCTCGGGGACGATCTCGATGAATCGATCGGCCGCGTACTTGACCAGGCCCTTGAAGTCCTCTTGCGTGTAGAAACCCGCCAGGCAGCCCGCTCCGTTGCACCCGGTGCCGTCCAGTGCCGGGTAGCCCTTGATCTCAAGGCGCCAGGACTGGCTGTCGCTCAGGTGCAGGTGCAGTTGGTCGCCCTTCAACGCCGCCAGTTGGTCGATCATGGACCTTATCTCGGCCACCGTCAGGAAGTTACGGGCAGGGTCGAGTTGGAGACCTCGATGCCCGTAACGGGGGTAGTCCACGACCGTTATGGGCTGTGCCGTCCATGGCCCCACGCCGATGGAAGGCGAGTGGATCGCCGCCGGCAACAACTGCCGAAGGCTCTGAACGCCGTTGAACAGGCCGTGCGCGTTCGGGGCCACGACGTTCACCCCCGCACGTGACACCGTGAGGGAGTAGCCTTCGGCCGCGGCGACCTCGTTGCCCTGTGGAAGGCCGGGCACCGGCGCGAGGGTGAGGGCGATATCGGCGGCGGTGGCGGAACCTGTCACCACGGGGAGTTCGTACCCGGTGGCCGGCCGCAGGTAGCCCGCAAGGACCCCGGCCGTGGCAGCGAGGCCACTGCCGGAGACCACGATCCGGGATTTGGCCGTGAGCTCCCACGGCTGACCGGTGCCGGGCGTCTGCTGCACCGGCACGGGAATGATCTGACCCACGACCGGCGCCGGCTTGGGGCCGGACCATACCTCGAACTCGTTGATCGTGTATCCGGTCGTGGAATTCGTGGCCAGGGCCTGCATCCGGATGCAGGAGATCGGATCCTTGCGATCGATCACCTGGGAATCCTTGTCGCTCGGATTCACCACGTGGGCGACCGTCGACCACGTCTGACAGTCGGCGTCCGTGGCGACCTGCAGGTCGTACTCCGTCGGCTTGGCCGGTGACGTCCAGAGGCTGAACACCTCGTGGACCGGGGCGGGCTTGGCCAGCTTGACCTGGAACCAGTCCTGAGCCGGGTCATAACCGCCCCCGACCGACGCGTAGTTCGAGGTCCAACCGTTGTGGACGAAGACGTCGACGGCGTTGGCGGGCGCGTACGTCGCATCGGGCTTGGTCATACGTTGGGACTTGGCGGAGGCGACCACCCCCGGCAGGAGGGCGAGATTGACGCTCTCGGGCGTGGCGCTCGTCGAACTCGGAAGGGGGGCGATCTGGGGTGATGCCGACGAGGTCGGCACCGTGCCGGCCTGTGCGGCGTTCACCATGACACCGGTGAGGGATGTGGCGAGAAGCGCACCGACTGTCAAAGCAGAGGTCGCGCGGGCCCGAGGCCGTCGACTTACGCCACGGCCCCTTCTCTGCTCGCGCTTCGCCGATAGGAACGAGATCTTCACGTCACTCCTTAAATCGGGGTACCGCATACCTCCAGCACGGGCCGCGTTCGGGCATTGATTGGACATGCCCGGCGAACCCGCTCGACGCTGCAGCGTCCGTGCAGCTTCCTGATGTGGTGGGGGAGTTCACGCGACCAGGAGACCGACCGTCCCGGCGATCTTCTTGCTCATCTCGATTACCGCCTTGCTATTGGGGGGTGGCTGGTCTATACCGGTTGGCGGCCTTGGGCGGCGGATAGATCCCTTATGTGGGGGTCTCAGGCTGTTAGGGTAAACAGAAGTTAAAGTTTTGGTCTATACCGCCATGTATCGGATTCGCAACAACGGGGGTTGTTGCCGCAGCCGGTCTATACCGGGGCGGGCGGCGTCCACGGCATCCGGGACCCGATGGGCGGTCCGTCGACCGGGAGCTCGGACACGGCAGACCCGACGGACACCGTCGTCGGTGCCGTCCCGCTTGAGGACCTGTTCCCGGGTGTCACCGCTGCCGGAGATCGTGATCCGGTGCGGGAAGCGTCAAAGTCGGTGACCCGTGAGGGCGGTCCGCTCCACCTGGCGGCGGTACCTACCGGGTGCGGCGCCGTACCGGCGCTTGAACGCGTTGGCGAAGGCGAACTCGGAGGCGTAGCCGACCTCGCCGGCGATGGCGCTCAAGGGCGCGTCGGTCTGCCGGAGGAGCCGTGCGGCGGTGGTCATGCGCCACCACGTGAGGTAGGTCAGCGGCGGCTGGCCGAGGAGGGTGGTGAAGCGGCGGGCGAACGGGGCGCGTGACAGCCGGGCCTCGGCGGCGAGGGCGGCGACGGTCCACGGCCGTGCGGGATGGTGGTGCATGGCCTGCAGCGCCGCGGCGATGGCGGGGTCGTTGAGCGCCACGGCCCAGCCGGTGGCGCGGAGCGCGGGCTGCCGGTCGAACCAGCCGCGCAGGATGTACAGCAGGAGCGTGTCGAGTAGCACCGGGATGAGTGCGTCGGTGCCGAGACCCGGGTGTGCCAGCTCGGCGGTGAGCAGGTCGACGGCGGCTCGAAGCTGGGGGTGGCGTCCGAGGTGCGCGGGTATGTGAACCAGTTCCGGCAGATCGTGCAGCAGCGGGTGGATGAGGGCGGGGTCGAGTTCGTAGGCGCCGCAGAGGACCACGGCGGCCGGGCCGCCGACGCCGGAAGGGACGCCGACGGTGTCGACGGCGTACCGCGGCAGGAGGTCGGGTTCGTCCGGGCGGCATGCGGGCGTGGTGGGCTGGGTGGACGGACTGTCGGCCAGGGTGTGACCCTGACCGTGAGGCCGGAACACGACATCTCCGGGGGCCAGGGGCATCGGGTCGGTGTCCGGCCCGATGAGCCAGCACGGTCCTCGCAGGATCACGTGGAAGCCCACGGCCCCGGGCACGGGCGCGAACCGCTGCGCCCAGGGGGCATGCCAGGTGACCTGTGCCGAACGAGGCTGGCCGGTCCGCATGACCGCGAGTATGTCGCTCAGCACGTCCATCCCGTGAATCTACCGTGACAGAGACGCTCGCGTATAAGACGAGGACTTTAAAGCATTCAGTGTCTTCCGCTCCGTCCGTAGGTTGGACGTGTGAAAGCCATGAGAATCCACCGGTACGGTGACGTGTCAGTTATCCGTCATGACGATGTTCCCCTCCCTGCGCCGAGCGACGGCCAGGTCCTCGTCCGCGTCGCCGCGACGTCGTTCAACCCGTCCGAGATCGGGTTGCGCCGCGGTCTGCTGCGCTCGGTTTTCCCGCTCGACCTGCCCCACACGCTCGGCGATGATGTCGCCGGGGTCGTCGCGGAGATCGGCGAGGGTGTGTCCGCCTTCGCCGTCGGAGACCGGGTCGTCGGCCGGCTCGACGGCGGCGCGGCGGCCGAGTACGTGACCGCCGAGGCCAAGGTCCTGGTGGCGGCGCCCACCACCATCCCGCTGGCACATGCCGCCGCCCTGCCGATCGCCGGAGTCACCGCGTGGCAGGCGGTGTTCGAGCACGCGGACATCAGGCCGGGGCAACGGGTACTGGTCAACGGCGCGGGCGGCGTCGGCAGATTCGCCATTCAGCTCGCCAAGTACGCGGGGGCGCATGTCATCGCCACCGCCGGTCCGCGCAGCGCCGAGGCGGTCCGGCGGCTGGGAGCCGACCGGATCGTCGACTACACCACCGCGCCTGTCGCCGACGCCCTGGACGAGCCGGTCGACGCGCTGCTCAACTTCGCCGCGATCGATTCCTCCCAGGTCGCGGAGCTTGCGCCACTGGTCCGGCCCGGCGGCGTGCTGGTCTCCGCCACGCTTGAGGTCGGGCAACTCGCGGGACCGCGGCTCAGGGCGGTGCGCTTCGTGGTCCGCAACGACATCGAGCACCTCGCCGCGCTGGTGAAGCTGGTCGATGCCGGCGCGGTGAGCGTCGGCGTCGAGGCGTCTCGCCCGCTCGCCGAGCTTGCCTCGGTGCACCGCGACGCCGAAGCCGGACGGATCTCCGGAAAAACGATCATCGTCCCGGAAGGGAGCCCCGCGTGACGAGCACCCCCTCCCTTGCCGCAGCCCGCGGCTGAGCATCCGCCAGGCAAGATCAGGGCATATTCAGGACGCACTCGCCCGAGGGATCATGTAGGCACATACCGGCCCCGCTCGGTTCACGAGGCCAACCCGTCTGGTCGAAACGGAACCGTCGGCCACTCTGCCGCGTCAGGGTGGGCTGGAACGGCTGGCGACGGCAGAGATCGAGGCATGGTTTCGAATCGAATGAGTGTTCGATGAAATGGATATGCTTCGATGTCGGCGAGCTTTATCTGTGAAGTTGATCGCTTCTGGTCATCTTCCATTTGTGGCAGATTCCGGTAATCGCTGCTCTCCCTTGAGTCCCGAAATGAAGCCGGGCGATGAAATAGGGAGCCATGAAAGAAGAACCCTTCCCAGCCGGTTCTGTTTCCCATGATGACCCTGCGGTGGAACGGGCCGTGGAGACGATTCGGCTGCCTGTCCGGAAGGCTCGAGACACCTCGTAGTGACTAAATGAGTGACAACGGCCCTGGATGCGTCGCGGACGCTGAACCTAATGAGAGCCGGCGGGCCTGGGCGCATCCCGGGTGACACGCGCAGGAACGCCCGGCGTATCGATGCCGGGCGTTCCTGGCGACGTGATATCGGTGATCAGCCGCAGTGCGTCCAGCCGCTCTGCCAGGAGATGGCCGACGGGCCCGGGGTGCCGTACGAGCCGCCCCAGTCGACGCACTCATTCGGGGCCGTCACATAACGCGGCCCGGCGTAGAAATTGTAGTGGCCGCTGTCGCTCTGCACGGTGCCGCCGGCGGACCACTTCCTGATGTTGGCGTTGACCCAGGTGGTGTTGCCCGCGTACCCGCTGCTCTTCCAAGTGACCACGCAATTCTTGCTGCCGTTGTAGAGCAGGTAGATGGTGGCGTACGTCTTGCCGCTCCTGCTTAGCTTGTGCGAGTCGATCTGGTGGTAACCGCTGCCGCACGCAGCCGTTGGGGAGGAGGCCGCCATGGCGGGGGTGCCCATGACCGTGGATCCAGCCAGTGCGGCCGCGGTGGCCAGTGACAGTATTGCTGTTTGCTTCAGGCTTGGCATTAGAGCATCCCTATCGTGATGTAGGGGGCGAGAATATCGCAAACATCACAAGCATGATCATGTACAGCTGTTGAAGTTGTGGTGACAGGCGGGTGACGCCGGTCGGCGATAAGTTGCGGCCGATATGCGCGACTTCTTTCTGGTTCATCGGGCGCACTCGCGTGACCGGTCCCGAAACAGAACCAACATGGTTGAGGAAATTCCTTGAGAAGGACTTCGACGTTAAGAGCACTCGGCGTCGCGTTATGTATTCTGAGCCCTTTTCATCCTCGGTAACAGCTCGTGGTTTCGCATGTTGGGGTCCAGTCTCGGATGGGAGATGCTTCGGGTCAGAGCCCGGCCGTGGGGTCTGATGGCGCCGGGATGGGTGTCCGGGCTCTCACGTGTCCGGGGTCAGGACCGGACGAAGCTCCACGTGCCGTCGGCCTTGATCGTTACCAGCTTCGTGCCGTCAGGAAGCAGGACCTCACCCTTCCAGCTTCCGATCTCGTTAATCAGACCCTCGCCGCCGTTCTCGGCATAGGAGTCGACGATGAAATTGGAACTTCCCGAGTGGCGGGCCTGGACGGTCGTCAGGCCGGAACTTTGCGGGTCCAACTTGAGCACGTCATCGCCGCGCCCTGACGCCTTGGGTCCGGCCCATGCGCGAGCCATGGACAGCGGCTTGAGACGAAGAGACCAGGTTCCGTCTGCCTCGATCTTCAGCCCGCCCGCCTCGGTGCCGTTATCCACATTGAAGATGGTGGTGCCTTTGTAGTTGCCGATCTCGTTGATGATCGACGCTTGCTCGGCGCCCTGGGGGTCGATCGGGCTGACGATGAAATTGGAACTGCCGGAGTGGATGAAGCTGGCCAGCCAGATCGCGTCCTTGTCCGCCGCCTTCAGCCGGATGACCTTGGCGCCGACACCGCGATAGGACAACGGGTTCCTCTCGGTTCCGGCTTCTGGCGTGGGGGTGCCCTCGTCGACGGACTCGGGATTGGGGTCGCTGCTGGTTGAGCTGGTTTTCGGTGCGGAGGGCTCCGCCGAGAGCTTTGATGACGGACTGCAGCCCGCGACCGCCGTTCCGGCAAGGGCGAGAGTTAGGGCAATTGAGATCAATCTCCACATAGTGACTCCTGGTAATGATGTATGGGCGGAGAGTAGACGCGAGAGGAGGGTGCCCGGATGACTCCACGCCTCGTCCATTTGGGGAGGCGGCAACCTCATTCCTGCGAGTACGCGCCTCCCGGCGTCAGGGGCGGAGGTAAACCGATCTGTTTCCATTCTTCGATCGGAGACCTAGACTCTTTGGCGTGTCCACAGAAACCAAGCCCGACAAGGTCCGCGATCGGATCCTCAAGACCGCGGGCGAGCTGTTCTACTGCGAGGGAATCAACGCGACCGGTGTCGACCGGATCAGCGAGGCCGCCGGAGTGTCCAAGCGAAGCCTCTATCAGCGCTTCGCCAGTAAGGACGAGCTTGTGGTCGCCTATCTGGTCGCCGCCGGCGCCGCGTACCTGGACGGCGTCGTGCCGCCGGAGGATGACGAGAAGACTCCTCGCGACCGGATGCTCGCGGTCTTCTCCGGACTCCAGAACAAGTCCTTCGAGGCGGACTTCCGCGGTTGTCCCTGTATCAACGCGGCGGCGGAGCTGGCGGACGCGGCGCACCCGGCCCGGGTGACGGCGGTGGAGAACAAGCTGTTGCTGCAGGGGTTCTTCGCGCGTCAGGCCGCTCTTGCCGGAGCTCTCGATCCACCCGGCCTCGCCCAGCAGCTCATGATGGTCTTTGACGGTGGCATGTCCTATGCCCTCGTGCACGACACCACCATTCCCGGCAGCTGCCACGCCGCCGCCCAGGCCCTCATCGAGGCCCAGCTGCCGCGCTGAAGGCCGGCCGGCCGTCGCATCCCCTCCTGAACCTGAAGGTTCGGGAGGGTTTTTCTTGTCCTGACCCCGGTTCTCCGACCGGCCTCTCCGCGTCTCGGCGGCGGGCCGCTCGCCGGCGTCCCTCGGGTTTGTTCGAGGAAACAGATCGGTGTACGTTGGGTCGAGCAAGGAAACAGATCTGTTTCCTCATGCTTGTGAGAGGGCGTTCGCCGACGAGGTCGACGACTTCCCGGGCCACGGACCCTTCGTAAGCGGTCTCAACCGATGGGACCGGACACCTGCTTTCTGCGAGATTCGAGGAAAGACACACATGGCCATTCACGTACAGTTCGACACGCTCGGCGGCCCGGAGGTTCTCACCCTGCGCGAGGTGGAGGTGGGTGAGCCCGGGGTGGGCGAGCTGCGGATCAGAGTGGAGGCGATCGGCCTGAACCGGGCCGAGGTGATGTTCCGCAGGGGTCGCTACCTCTATCAGCCGAACCTTCCCTCCGGCCTTGGCTACGAGGCCGCGGGCGTGGTGGAGGCCGTAGGCGCGGATGCGGGGGACTTCGCCGTCGGCGACACCGTCGGCGTCGTGCCCGCCTTCGATCTGAACGACTACGGCACCTACGGTGACCACGTGCTGGTCCCGGCGGCGGCGACGGTGCACCGTCCCGCCGAGATCGATCCGGTCACCTCGGCCGCCGTGTGGATGGCGTACGTCACCTCGTACGGCGGGTTCGTCGCGGACGGCGGAGTCCGGCCGGGTGACGCGGTCCTGATCGCCGCCGCCACGGGCGGTGTGGGCCTGGCCGCCATCCAGGTCGCCAACCGCATCGGAGCCGTGTCGATCGCGACCACTCGCAGCCGAGACAAGAGGCAGCGCCTGCTGGACGCCGGTGCCGCTCACGTCATCGTCACCGACGAGGAGGACTTGGTCGAGCGGGTGAAGGAGATCACCGGCGGCCGAGGTGTCCGTACCGCGTTCGACCCGATCGGAGGCCCCGGCGCGGCCACCATCGCCGCCACCGTCGCTCCCGGCGGGGCTCTCGTCATCTACGGCATGCTGGACCCCCGGCCCGTGCCCGACCTGCGGAGCTTCCCCGAGCTGAACGTCGGCTCCTTCCTCATCACCGACGCGGCGAAGGACCCCGCGTGGCTGCGCCGCGCCGTCACATTCGTCAACGACGGCCTGACCGCGGGTGCTTTCACTCCGGTGATCGACCGCACCTTCGACCTGACCGAGATCGTCGAGGCCCACCGCCACATGGAGTCCAGCACTCAGGTGGGCAAGATCGTCGTCACGGTCCGGCACTGACACCACCGACCCGCTTGGCAGATCATCCGGCAGACGTCACGCTCGGTGCCTGTGGACAGGCCGATCGCGAGTCGGAGTCGGGGTGAATGGTCACTTATGGTGTGTTTGTGACTGCCAGTCAAGGTCGCCGCGCCCAGCTCAAAGAGTTCCTTCGTGCCAAGCGGGAGGCTCTCACCCCAGCCGACGTCGGCATGCCCGCCGGAGGGCGCCGCCGTACTCCCGGACTGCGGCGGGAGGAGGTGGCGGTGCTCGCCGGGGTGGGGGTGTCCTGGTACACCTGGTTGGAGCAGGGACGCGACATCAAGGTCTCCGACGCCGTGCTGGATGCGGTCGCCCGCGTGCTGCAGCTTGACGAGGCGGAGCGGGCGCACCTGTACGTGCTTGCCGGGCTGAATCCGCCGGACCCCGCAGGTCGGCCGGGTGCGCCGGTGAGCGTGCAACTGCGCACGGTGCTGGACGCATGGATGCCCAACCCGGCGCATGTGCTGGATCGGCACTACAACCTGGTGGCGATGAACGACGCGGCCAGGTGGGTGTTCGGCTTTGACGACGATGTCCAGAACTGCATGGTGGCGTTCTTCACCCATCCGATCTACCGCAGCAGGTTCACCGAGTGGCACGAGTTCGCCCCGGACATGGTGGCCGACTTCCGCGCCGGCGCGGCCCGATATCACGACGATCCGGTCTTTGGGCGGATCGCCGAAGAGCTCTGCAGCGCCAGTACGGAGTTCGCCGAGTTGTGGGCGCAGCCGGATGTCCGTTCCCGATTCCAGGGGATCAAGGCGATCACTCACCCCGAAGCCGGGGACCTCACCTTCGAGTACTCGCTGTTCCGGCTGCCGGATCGCGCGGACCTCAACGTGGTGCTGCACACGCCGCATCCCGACACCGACACCAAGGAGAAGGTGGAAAGCCTGGTGGCGGCACACCCAGGATGAGCTGACACTGCCTTGCCGAAAGCCGTCCCGGCACGATGGCCGGCATGAAGGCAATCACGATTCCCGAATTCGGCAGCGCGGACGTCCTCCGCCTCGACGAGGTCGAGCTCCCCGAGCCGGGGCCGGGGCAGGTCTCCATCGACGTGGCCTACGCAGGTGCCAACTTCGCCGAGATCCTCTACCGGCAGGGCGCGGTGGACGTACCGCTGCCCTTCGTGCCCGGCATCGAGGTGTCCGGCCGCATCCAGGCGCTCGGTCCCGGCGTCGAGGGGCTGCGCGTGGGTCAATCGGTCGCCGCGCTGACGATCGTCGACGGCGGCGGCTACGCAGAGGTGGTGACCACGTCCGCCGACCTGGTGGCTCCCCTCGACGGTTACGACCTGGCGCCGGGCATCGCGGCGGCGCTGCCCTCCAACAGCACCACCGCATTTGTCGTGCTCGACCGGGTGGCCCGCATCGAACCAGGGGAAGACGTGCTCGTGCACGCCGCCGCCGGAGGCGTGGGCAGCCAGCTCGGCCAGGCCGCCCGGTTGCTGGGCGCGGGCCGCGTGGTGGGCACCGTGGGCAGCCCCGCCAAGATCGAGACAGCCAAGGCGTTCGGCTACGACGAGGTCGTCCTGCGCGAGCAGGTGGCCGAGGCCGGTCGGTTCGACATCGTGGTGGACATGGTCGGTGGTACGGCACGACGGAGCAGCCTGGACCTGCTCGCCCCGATGGGCCGGATGGTGGTGATGGGCAACGCCTCCGGCGCCGAGGACGTCGGGATCTCGGCCAACGAGCTGTGGTTCACCAACAAGACGGTCTCCGGGTTCAACCTGGCCGCGTTCTCCGCCGCCTTCCCCGCGGAGGCGGGTCGGGCGCTGCGCCGGGCTGTGGCCGCGGCCGCGAGCGGGGAGCTTCAGGTGCGGGTCGAGTCGCTGCGGCTGGAGCAGGCCGCGCAGGCACACCGCCGCATCGAGTCCGGCCGTACCACCGGCAAGCTCGTGCTCGAAGTCGAACGAGTCTGAGTTCCCCGGACCAATCGATCCTTGGGGTGGTCACCCCGGCCAGGGGCCGACCCAGGTGATGCTGGAGAGCAGCCCATCGGCCCGGCAGTCCTTGATACGCGCGGTGATTAGTTTGGTTTCTTAATTATCCGGATTGACGCAGAGCGCCGCCTGTCATTCGAGTTTTCCGAATCGCGATTTCGAATATTTCTCGGTGAGGAGAGCGAGCACAACAGTGGTCTTTTTTAGGTCGCGATATTATGAAGTCGAGGAAATTAACGCCGGGTGCCGCTCGTCGAATTCATGCGGACCGGCGCGGTTCTTGCGATATGCCCGCTGCCCGCAGTGGTCGGCGTGTTGTCGCTGAGCTGAATTCGCATCCGGAGATCAGCCGTTACCCTTTACACTGGGGCCATGTCAGCCCTTCCGGTACACGACGCGGTGCTCCTGCCCGGCGCGGACGTCAATGCGCGTTCGGTACGGCTGAGCGAATGGTGCGCCGAGTCGGCCCCGACCGAATTCATCCTGCGGGCCGGCCGGCTGTATCCGCATATCTCGCTGTACATGGCGAATTTCGCGTCGGCGCAGCTGGGGGCAGTGCTGGAAGAGCTGGGGCGGGTCGGCGAGCGGACCTTCGAGATACCGCTCGAAGCCGACCATTTCGCCGGAAACGATCAAGGTATGTTCGAGCTGTTCTACCGCAGGACCGAAGCGGTCACGCGGCTCCAGGAGGACGTCATCGCCGGGCTCGACCCGCTGCGCGTCGGGCTGCGCGAGCATGACCCGGTCGGTCGCGTGCTGGCCGCCCACCGCCTCGTCGCGCCCCCCGTCGCCCGCGCCAACCTCGACCGGCACGGCTACGACGAGATCGGTGAGCTGTTCCGGCCGCACATCACCATGGCCCGGTTCCAGCAGCGCGATCGGCAGGTCCCATCCGATCTGCTCCCCCCGGTGGAGTCGTTCGACGAGGTCTACCGCACCCTCGCCCTGTGCGTGATGGGTGAGCACGGCACCTGCGTCGAGGTCGTCGAAAGCTTCGAGCTGGCCCCACCGGTCCGGGACCGGCAGCCCTGACCGGATGGGGGCGAGTCGCCCGTGACGGCTGGCGATGAAGTTCCGCGTCCTGGTTGCGGCCGAATTCCGCCACCTGTTTGCTGGGGCGAACGTGGGTAGTTCGATCCTGGATACTAGACGCCGTTCCGGCGGACTCCACCTCCGAAGAAACTCGACTCGCCGCCCCACGGAATGGCGTCAGCGCAGTGATCTGAACGCTGCGCGGATCTCGGTGCTGAAGAGCTCGGGCTCCTCCCACGCCGCGAAGTGACCGCCCTTGGCGACCTCGTTGAAATAGATCAGCCGGTGGTAGCTGCGCTCGGCCCAGCTGCGGGGCGCGCGGTAGATCTCCCCGGGAAAGACCGTGATGGCCGCGGGAATGGAGATGTCCACGGCATTGAAATTGTTCTCGTTGTTCTCCGCGTACAACTGCGCCGACGAGACCGCGCTGTTGGTCAGCCAGTACAGCGAGATGTCATCGAGCATCTCGTCCCGGGTCAGTGAGCGCTCGGGATCGCCGCCGCTGTAGGTCCACTCGGCGAACTTGTCGTACATCCACGCGGCCAGACCGGCCGGTGAGTCGGTCAGGCCGTAGCCCACGGTCTGCGGCCGGGTCACCATCATGACCGCGTAACCGCTGTTCTTCTTGTAGAGGGCATCCAGCGAGGCGAACGCGGCCTTTTCCGCGGCAGACAGCCCGGCCGGGGCCGGGTCGCCGTTGTTGAGGAGCCTGGCGATGTCCGGCGGCACGGTGGCGGGCATGTTGACGTGGATGGCGAGCAGTCCGGGAAAGGCCCGGTGCGCCATCTTGTCGGAGATCACCGCGCCCCAGTCGCCGCCCTGGGACACGTAGCGGTCATATCCCAGGCGTTTCATCAGCACGTCCCAGGCCAGTCCGATGCGGTCGGCGTTCCAGCCCGGGGCCTGGGGTTTGCCCGAAAAACCGTAGCCGGGCATGGTGGGCAGCACCAGGTGGAAGGCGTCCTCGGCTTGTCCGCCGTGCCGGGTGGGGTCGGTGAGCGGGCCGATGACCTTCAGGAGTTCCAGGACCGAGCCCGGCCAGCCGTGGGTCATGATCAGGGGTAGGGCGTTGGGGTGCCGGGAGCGGATGTGGGCGAACTGGATGTCGAGTCCGTCGATCGCCGTGACGAACTGGGGCAGGGCGTTCAGTTTGGCCTCTGCTTTTCTCCAGTCGTAGCCCGTTCCCCAGTAGCGCACCAGGTTCTGTAGTTTGACCAGCTGGACGCCCTGGGAGCGATCGGTGACGGTTTCCCGGGCGGGCCAGCGCGTCGCCGCGATGCGCCGGCGGAGATCGACGAGGTCTTTTTCCGGAATGGCGATGCGGAAGGGACGGATCGCGGTGTCGGTGGCCGTACCGGCCGACGGCGATGGGTTGACCGCGGTCGCGGCGGCCGACTGCTCGGAGAGCAGGTTGTAAGCACTCGAGCCTGCCGCGGTGGCGAGCAGCGCGGTGGCGAGAAAGCTGCGCCGCGTGTGCGTGGCCGGTGTTTCGGACATGATCATTCTCCTTGGTGGAAAAGCTGGCGCGGCCGTAGGCGTGTTCGTCCTTTCTGTCGTTTCGATTGGGTGATTGACCGTCCCTGCCGACGACCTTCTTTCGAATGTCGGGCAGAACGTCAGGGCATCTTCGGCAGGGCGCACGAACACCGGAGGATGCGGAGGGCTCACGCCGCGGCGGGCACCTTGGGCAACCGTGTGCGGGGACGACCCCGAGAACGTGGAAAAGGGCCGAATCACGTCGTTCGGTACTCCGAGCGGTACGCGCATGGCCGGATTCGCCGAAGCCGCCAGTCTGTGCCGGAGCCATCGGCGTACGCGCCGGTTGGGCGCTCCCCGTCGGAAACGAGCGTCATTAAACCCGGTCCGAGTTGTGCGTGCACGTGTAGGCGGCCATGCGGGCCACCCTTCCGAGCGGCACGGTGGCTGTATTTGGACAAATACTCCATTCGGTTGTTATGCGTCAACCGCCGCCGACCGCGCATGCCCTTACCGGGAGGGAAGCTTGCCCTGGACATGCCTCCCGGCACGATTTCCGCCCTGGAACGGGTATCCGCCAGGGATGTCAAAGACTGGCGATCATGCCCGGTGGGTGATGGCGTCGGCATCTTCTAGTTCGTGGTGTCCGACCGCGGTTGGTCCCCTCTCTTGCGAGCGCGGTAGGCCGCCGCTTTCATCTTGTTGCCGCACGGATCCATGCCGCACCACTCCCGGCGCGTTCCCCGCGAACGATCGACGTAGATCCGCGTGCACTCGGGATTCGCGCACTCCTTGAGCAGGGGCACCTCCGGCCCGCTGAGGATCTCGATGGCGTGCCGCGCCACGGACGACAGCGCCTGCGCCGGGGTGGCCTCGGTCCGGCGCCCCGTGAGAGTGAGCTGCGGGATCGCGGGGGGTGTGCGGGCGGCGCGGTTCACGAGCGAGAGCGCGCCCTCGTCATAAAGCTCGTCCGTCACTTTGGCGATGACGAGCGAGTAAATCGCCTCCCGGACGGCCACCGCCTCCTCGACATCGGACGGCCGGCAGTTGATGTCCCCGTCGACGACCCCGGACTCGCGGAACCACGAGTCGAGGCTCTCCGGCGACGTGAACATCTCGAAGGGCACGCCGCGTCGCGAACGCAGCGTCGCGGCGAAGTCGAGCGCCGGATCGCCGCTCAGGAAGACGTGTTTCACGTCACCATCTTGACAGGTGACGCATTGATAAGCAACGATCGTCACCAGTTGAACCGGTGACGCATCAGTGCGTGAGTCTCACCCGGGTCGCGAGAGAAAGGGCACGGATCATGACGGATCCCGTTCAGGCATGGAACGAGGCGACGGGCCACGTAGGCGGCACGGTCATCGTGCTCGCGGGCGGCAAGCGCGATGCGCTCAACGGTGTGACCCACCGTACGGTTGCCGCCCCGGTTGAGCGGTTGCGGCTCGGCGCCGGCCTTCCGGCGATCGCTCGCCGGGTGGACGGCGCCCGCGAGCCGGTCGGACCGGGGAGCGCTGCAGCCTGATGGATCCGACCCTTGCCCTGCTGGGCCTGCTCGGAGGGCTGATCACGGGAATCTCACCGTGCATATTGCCGGTGCTCCCCGTCCTCTTCCTCTCGGGCGGCGCGCAGGGAGCGCGGCTCTCTCCTGCCGGCAACCCGTCGAGGGCCGGCGACACTCGCCGGCCGTACCTCGTGGTGGCCGGCCTGGTGCTGAGCTTCAGCGTCTTCACCCTGCTCGGCACGCTGGTGCTGTCCTCGCTCCCGATTCCGGAGACGGTGATCCGGTGGGCGGGCATCATCGCACTGGTGCTGCTCGGCATCGGGATGATCTCTCCCCGATTCGAGTCGATCCTGGAGAAGCCGTTCTCGTGGATCCCCCAGCGAAAGGTCGGTACCGGCCGGAGCGGGTTCGTGCTCGGGCTCGTGCTGGGCGCCGTGTACGTGCCGTGCGCCGGACCGGTGCTCGCGGCCATCACCATCGCCGGTGCGACAGGGACCATCGGCATCGGCACCGTGGTCCTGACCGTCTCGTTCGCGATCGGCACCGCCATTCCACTCCTGGCCTTCGCCCTCGCCGGTCGTGCGATCGCCGAGCGAGCGGCGGCGTTCCGCCGCCGTCAGCGACGGGTGCGTGTGGGCGCGGGAATCGCGGTGATCGCTCTGGCCGCCGGGTTGACGTTCAATCTCACCGATGTCGTGCAGCGCGCCATTCCGAACTACACCTCGGCCCTCAGCGAGGGCATCGAGCGAGCGGTGCCGTCGCCGGTCGTCGCCCCGGGAGGCGCTCCGGTCAGTCAGGAATTGAGTTCGTGCGTGCGGGGAGCCTGGGACGGGCACACCGACACGCTCCAGGACTGCGGGACCGCCCCACGGCTCACCGGCATCCGGCGATGGCTCAACACACCCGGCAACAGCGATCTCGACCTGCAGTCGTTGCGGGGCAAAGTCGTGCTCGTCGACTTCTGGGCCTTCTCCTGCATCAACTGCCAGAGAACCATCGAGCACATCACGACCTGGTACGACACCTATCACGCGGCCGGGTTCGAGGTCATCGGGGTCCACACGCCCGAGTACACGTTCGAGCGCGACACCGGCAACGTGATCGATGGAGCCAGACGGCTCAACATCGACTACCCGGTGGCGCTCGACAACGACTATTCGACCTGGAACGACTACGGCGTCTCGGCGTGGCCCACCAGCTTCCTCATCGACGCCACGGGCACCGTCCGCCAGGTCTCGATCGGTGAGGGCGGCTACGACGAGACCGAACAGCTCATCCGCACGCTGCTCGACGAACCGGCTGCCACCACCTCGCCGAGCCCGAAACAGGTCCCATGGGCCGTACGCTGATGGCGATCACGACGACCCTCACGGCGAAGCCGGCCCTCTGACGGCCAGGTCCGGATGGCGCGCGACCAAGCCCTCGGCGCATCCGGGACAGGAGATTCTCGCGGTCGGGTCGAAGGAAACGGGCCAGGTCGGCGAGTGGACCGGCCGCACGATCAGCCCACACACCGACTCGGTGAGAGACTGCCGGCCTCTGGAGACCGGTACGGCGTGCCTCGTCCCGCGCATCACCCGGAACTCGGCCGGATAGGCCTCGAACCCAACCGTGTAGACGCCCGGCCCGTGCGCCAGGGGAGCAGGGCCCGGACCGGTGACCACGTAGAGGTCGTCCACGTGGAACGACCACTTCCGCTGGTCCGGGTAGCCGCGGACCATGTCGAACATCTCGGTCAGCGCGTAGGTGGAACTTCCCCGTGGGACGAGCCGGACGACGTATCCCGGCTTGCCGATGAGGTCATGGATCGCGCGGGTCGAGGCGTGGCTGTGGAGCAGCGTGTCGACGATCACGCTGCAGCCGACCGAGACGCGGCCGGTCATGGGGCCGCCTCTTCCTCCGCCGGTCTGTCCTCGAACGGAGAGGCATCTGCGTGGTTGATGATCACTTTCATCCTCAGCCGAGTCAGGTCGGGATCAACGAGGAAGTGGTCACGTCCGGCGGGTTCACCTTGGTGCGTGGCCCGCCGACTGTCGTCTTCGAATTGGAGCACACAACCGAGGACCGTAGGGCTCGATCGGTGTGATCTTGGGCTGGTGCACAGCCGGGCCCGATCGGATCAGGGCTCGTGCCCCATGCGGTACGTCCGCCGCCCGCAGGCCGGGCGCATCGCCCCGCGGATCGGCCGGGGTGACTCGCGGTCGAGGGGCACCGGGCGGGGAAGCCGATCCGGCCGGGTTTACCGACGGCGAAGACCACTCCTGGGAGTATCACAGCCACCCTGACCATCAGTTCGTGAAATACCGTGACGAAATGGACGGCAATAAGCTTCTGGGGGAGTTCTTACGCGCTCGACGCCAGCTCACCAGGCCGGAACAGGTGGGGTTGCTGGAGGTGGGTTCTCGCCGGACGCCGGGGCTGCGCCGGGAAGAGGTGGCGACGCTGGCCGGCGTCAGCACCGACTACTACGTCCGTCTGGAACAGGGGCGTGAACGACGTCCGTCCGAACAGGTGCTCGACGCCCTCGCGCGGGTCCTCGAGCTCGACCCCGAGGCCACCGCGTACCTTCACGAGCTCGCACGCCCCCGGGCGCGCGAGCACAGGCCCGGCGACCGGGTCGACCAGGTCAGTCCGTACGTGTTGCGGCTCATCGAGAGCTGGGACTACGCGCTGGCGATCGTGGTGAACCGCCGGTGGGATGTACTGGCCAGAAACGCGATGGCCATCGCCTTCTTCGAGGGGATGGAGTACAGCGACAACCTGATCCGGCTGGCCTTCCTCAACCCCGCGGCACGCGAGCTCTACCGGGACTGGGAACATGACGCCTGGTCCAAGGTGGCCCACCTGCGCGCCGTTACGGGAGGGGACTGCGAAGACCGGTCTCTGTTCGATCTGATCGAGGAACTCTCCCTCGGAAGCGAGGACTTCCGCCGGATGTGGGCTCGCCACGACGTACGGGTCAGGAGTTACGAGTCCAAACGTTTCCGTCACCGCGAGGTCGGTGACCTGACACTTTGGCAGGAGACGTTCTCCATCAACGGCACCTACGGCCAGCAGATCATCATCGCCCAGGCCGAGCCCGGAAGCCCGTCCGAACGCGGCATGGCCCAGTTGGGCAGTCTCGCCGGCGTGACGTCGTAGCGGGCTTCCGCTCGTTTTCGTGTCACCGTCCGCAGGAGAGCATTCGGGAGGAGCCGGGCATCAGGCGCCGTACTCGCAGGCCTATGCTCATCCCTCGTGACCATCACCGCCGCACTGTGGTCGTTCGCCCTGGTCGTAGGGCTCCTCACCCTCACCCCCGGTCTTGACACCGCGCTCATCCTGCGCACCGCCGCCCTCGGCCGACGCCGCCGGGCCTGGGGAGTCGTCCTGGGAATCCAGACCGGCACCCTTCTGTGGGGCACCCTCACCTCTCTCGGCGTCACCGTACTGCTGACCGCGTCCCACCTCGCCTACGAGACCCTGCGCTGGGCGGGAGCCGCCTACCTCCTGTGGATGGGAGCTCGGATGCTGTGGGACACCTGGCACCGCGCACCCGGCGGCGACGGGCCCACCACCGCCCAGCTCCTCTCCGACAGGAACGGCCTGTACGGCGGTTGGCGCCAGGGAACGCTCACCAATCTTCTCAACCCCAAGGTGGGCGTCTTCTACGTCGCGGTCCTGCCCCAGTTCATCCCGCCGACCGCACCGCACTTCGCTACCGGTGTCCTGCTGACCTGCGTCCACATCGTGCTGGGCCTCGTCTGGTCGACCGTGCTGATCGCCTTCGCACAGGCGCTGCGCGGCTGGCTCCAGCGCCCTTCCGCACAGAACCTGCTGGACCGGATCACCGGAACCGTCATCGCCGGCTTCGGACTGCGGCTGGCCATCGGCGACTGACTCCACCTGCCACGCATGAGCCAGAACCCCGTCGCGGTCGCGCGGGCACCCGTCGGAGACCGAGCGGGCGGGTGCCGGCGGGCGGCCCGACGACGGGTAGCCGGCGGGCGGCCCGCGCGACGGGTATGGACCGGCTCAGCCGCCCTGGGACCAGACGCCGTCCCAGCTGGAGCACTTGCCGGTGATCTTGGCCGATGTGCCCCGGCAGACCCTGGCCTGGGAGGACAGCATGTGTCCGGCGTTCACCTGGAAGGGGAGAGCCTTCGACCGCGAGCAGTTCTTGAAGGTCGCGGTGCGATATCTGCCCTTGTCCGTAAGCCACTTGATCTTCAGCCATGAGCACGTGTGCGCGCCCGCGCCGTCGTAGAGGCTGCCGGAGATCCGCAGGCCGGAGCCGGTGCTCCGGATGACGCCGCCGGCCCGGCCCTTCCTGTCGGAGGAGGTGGTCGGTCCCCAGTGCCAGGTTTCGGCCGTGGGTGCCGCGGCCGTCGTGGTGGACACTCCCGATGCGGTTACGGCGGCGGACGCCGTCGCGGTGGCCGTCAGGCCAAGCCCCAGAGCGGCGGCGGTGAGTCCGAGCAGAAAACGAAGATCGACCCGCATGAAGTTCTCTCCCGGAGGCGGTGGGATTACCTGTCCACCTCAAGAAATAGGCCAACGGGCTTGCAGTCGGCTTGATATTTCCTTGTACGGGGCTACTTGCCGGGATCATCCCTCAGAGAACGCACAATCACGGGCAGGGGCGTCAAAAGCCCGATCGCGACCCCGTTCGAGCCACTCCGGTGAATCGCCCCGGGTCCGGGGAACAATCGGTCCCCACGGAACCCGGGACGATCCGTTCACCAGCTGTAGCCGACTCCGGGCAGGGTCAGGCTCTGGCCGAACTGGGCGACGGAGTAGTCGGCCCAGCGCCGGGCCCGCCCGGTGTTGACGTCGACCACGTAGGAGGATCTGAGTCCCTTGCCACTGACGACGATCGTGACCTCGGATCGGCTCAGCCAGGTGGCGGTGCCGTCGACCGAGCCGTCCTTCGGCAGGCCTCGAATGGGCACCTTCCGCAGGGTCCGCCCGGTCTTGGCGTCCAGCAGGGTGAGCACGCGTTTCCTGACCTCTGGGAAATCGACGGCGACCACCGTACGGCCGTCCGGAGACAGCTCGCTGAACATGATGAACACACCGTCGAAGCGCACCGGCTTGCCTCCGCCCGTGACCGGCATCAGCCACAGGTCGGTCTTGCGGTACCGGATCAGTTCGGCGGCGCCGTTCTTGATGCTGGTCACCTCGTACTTGCCCGGTATCGACACCGTCTTGCCGGTACGCATGTCGATCAGCAGGCCGGGATCCTTGCTCCCCTCGCGCGGGTCGAAGGCCACGTATCGGCCGTCCTCGGAGACCGCGAGCATGGAGCCTGGGCCGATCCGGTCCTCCTTCACCGTGACGGGGGAGGTCACCTTGACGCCGCTCACCAGGTCGCGGACCACGTGTGCCTGGGCATCGTGGCTGTAATAGGCGAGCATGCGCCCGTCCCGGCTGATCGCGACGGGCGTCCGCAGGGCCTTGCGGGACGAGACGAGCGCCTGCGGCACCCTGTACGTCCTGCCGCTCCGGGTGGCCACCCGCCACTCCACGGCACTGCAGTCGACGTCACGCGTCGCCTCGTTGACCGTGCAGTTCGTCTGGTAGGCATGATTGATCGCCCCCACTCTGCCGTCGGGCAGGTCGGGCACCGTGTCCACACGCTGCGGTGTGGCCATGTGGTCGCCACGGGGCCAGACCACCACCGCGCCCGCCGTCGTCGCCACCAGCGCCGCGACCGTCGCGACGGTGGACACCGCCAGCATGGTGCGCCGCCTGCGCCGGTGGATCGCGATGGCCGCGTCGGCCAGGTTCACCAGCGGGGCCTCCTCCGCGAGGTCCTTCAGCGTGTTGCGCAGCCTTGTCATCGGGCCACCTCCTCGACGTGCAGTTCCGACAACTCGGGCGCGAGCGCACGCAGGCGGGCCAGCGCGTGATGGGTCTGGCTCTTGACGTTGCCGATCGAGCAGCCGAGCGCATCGGCCGTCTGCGCCTCGGTGAGGTCCTCCCAGAAGCGCAGCACGATCACGGCTCGCTGCTTGCGGGTCAGCTTGGCCAGCGCCTGGTGGAGGACGATCCGGTCGAGCGTGGCCTCCTCGTAGGATGAGCCCCGCTCGGGCGGATTGGCGCTCGGTGACTCTGGATGGGGGCGGCGCCTCCAGGAGATGTACTGGTTGACCAGCGCCTTACGCGTGTACGCCTCGGGATTGCCCCCGTCCCTGGACAGTTTGGGCCAGTGCCCGACGACCCTGGCCAGCACGCTTTGAAGCAGGTCCTCGGCGAGATGTGCGTCTCCCACGAGGAGGTACGCGGTCCGCATCAGAGCTTGCTGGCGGGCCAGCACGAACTCGCGGAAGCCGTCGTGACGATTCAATGTGCTCTCCTCTCACCGGTACCCAACGCGACCCGCCGGGCGAAAGGTTGCACATCTGTCTCCGGTTTATGATCAGGTGCCGGTCGGCTCGAAAGGTCGCGGCCGGTACGGGTCGGCTCTGACGCTCAGTCGGCGTTCCATGACAGGGCGAGCGTGGTGTGCCGCTTGCGGATGAGCAATCCCTCCGGGGGCGCGGTTTCGAGGTAGGCGTCGATGCGCAGTCCGGCCGTCATCGGGCGGCCTGCCCCGTCCCAGGCGCTGACGTGGTCGACGAGATCGGTGGCGAGCCGCGTTCTTCCCGGTCCGTAGCCGCGCACGATCAGCATGTCGTCCGCCTCGGGCTCCAGCAGGCAGAGGCTGTCGCCGTCGATGATTCCGGCGGCCATCGTGAATCCCGAAAGGTCGAGCGGGGGCGATGCCAGCCAGCGGGGCTGTGCCTCGGACATCATGCACCAGCGGGGCTCGTGCATCGCCAGCCACAGGCTCAGCCCGTCGTGGAGCTGTGCGCGGGTCGCGCTCATCCCGGTGGGCATCTCGACCGCGGGGCCCTCGAGCGCGGCCAGCACGTCGCCGATCTCGCCCGCACCGGGAAGGGAGATCGCGAGGTCGGACGACCTGTCCAGCATCAGAGTCGTCTCCGGGCCGGCGAAGGGACCCCGCATCCGCATGAATCCGCAGGGCACCACCGAGCGGCTCGTCCAGTGTTCGCCCGCCCGCTCCATGGATACCGAGCGCTGGACCCCACGCACATCCAGTGGCGCGACGACGCGCCCCTCGGGCCCGAGCTGGTCCAGCCAGGCCGGGGAGAGGTCCCAGACGCCGACGGTGGCGATCACCCGGTCGTAGGGGGCCGCCGGGGCGAACCCTTCGGCGCCGTCGCCGCACACCACGGTCACCTCGGGATGGCCGGCGTCGATCAGGTGCTCCCGAGCGTGTTGGACCAGGTCGGCGTCGATGTCGACGCTGACGACCTGGCCTCCGGGCCCTACCAGGTGGGCGAGGAGCGCGGCGTTGTAGCCCGTTCCGGTCCCGATCTCCAGTACCCGCTGTCCCGGCTCCACCCCGAGCTGGTCGAGCATCAGGGCCATGATCGCCGGTTGTGAGGAGGAGCTGATCGGCCGGCCGTCCGCATCACGCTTGGTCACGATCGCGTCGTCCCGGTAAACGGTCTCAAGGGGAAGATCCGGTAGGAAGACGTGCCGCGGCACAGCCCGGAAGGCCTCGGTCACGCCCCCGCTGATTCCGTGCGCGCGCACCTGCGTGACCAGCTCTTCCCGCAGCACCTGCCACCCGGCCATCGCCAACCTCCAAGCCAAATTCATCTCTATATGCCAATTTATGTACTAATTTACATGCCTTGGACAACTTGAGGGGAATGGGTGAAATATTGATTTCTGTCCTGTTTAATAGCGTGCCGATCTGGATCCATGCTTCCATGGACGGAAGGTGCCGGTGGGGGCCCCTATGCTCAAGGCATGAACAGCGATTTCGACTTTCTGCATGGCACCTGGGACGTGGTCAACCGCAGGCTCGTCAAGCCGCTCACCGGCAGCACCGAGTGGGACGAGTTCCCGGCCATCTCGACCTGTCATGGTTTTTTCAACGGCGCGGGCATCTTCGATGAGATGGTCTTCCCCACCAAGGGCTTCTCGGGAATGACGCTGCGGGTGTTCGACCCCGAGCGCGAGCAATGGGGAATCTACTGGGTCGACAGCAGGCTGGGGACGCTCCAGGCGCCGGTCTTCGGCAGGTTCACCGACGGCAGGGGCGAGTTCTACGGCGACGAAACCCACGAGGGCACTCCGGTCAGGATGCGCTACGTGTGGTCGGAGATCACGCCGACCTCGGCCCTGTGGGAGCAGGCCTTCTCCGCCGACGGGGAGAAGACCTGGGAGACCAACTGGACGATGGCCCACACGCGTCGCGGGTAAGGAAACGGCGACAGGTCTCCGCCGGAATTCCGTCTGCGCGACTCGGTCCGATTCGGGGGAGTGGAGTTCGGCCCTTCTCGCGGTGGCCGATACGCGAACGTATCTTTTTGTTTTTCACCGCTTGGTCGCAGGGCCGAACTCCAGGGGCCGATGTGGGGTAAGGGTTTGTAAGCCCTCCATCGGCCGTTCTCCACCCACGGCCCTGGGAGCATGGGCCGCTGTCCGGCATTCGGGGGACGGAGCCGGACGAAGGCGAATCTAATTCAGGCTGCTGCATTCTGTATGTGTAGAAATGCATCTTCGCCGCAAGCGGAGATCGTTGCCCGCCGGATCGATCGCCACTCCGCCGATTCCCTTTCTTCCCGGCCCGCACGGGAAGAAGCCGCGTGCCCGCCGCCCGGAGGGCGGCGGGCACGGGCGGATCGGATGGGCACCGGTTTCCTACGCTCACCCCGCCAGGATCCTGGCCTCCTTCTCCGGGCCGATGCCCCGCATCGCCGCATCCGGATCTCCCGGAGCGAGGACGTGCCCGCCCCGGGAGATCCGGTCGAACCACCGGGGCAGGCGGCCGACGTCTTCCGCCTCATCCCGCGCTTCGCGCCGGAGCGGGGCCATGAGCGCTTTCACCGTTGGCGCAAGCCGTCCGCTCAGGGCGGACCGGCCGGGACCGGAGGTGATTCGAGGATGTGGACCCGGGCGGTGGAGATGTCGAAGTAAACGCCCACCAGCTCCAGGCGTCCGGCGCGGAAGAGCTCGTCCACCTGAGGGTAGGTCCGCAGGTTTTCCAGCTGCTGGGTCACGTTGACCCGGCAGAGGCGGTCCAGCGGGCCGTCGTCTGTCCCGTCGCTCTCGGTGGTGACGAACCGGGCCAGGCTGTGGTGGCCGTGGCGTAGCCAGCGGGAGAGCGCGGACCCTTCCACGGTCTTCTCGCCCCCGCTGAGCAGTGCGGCCATGGCCCCGCAGCCGGAGTGGCCGCAGACGGTGATGGTCCGGACATTGAGCATTTTTGTCGCGTACTCGATCGCGGCGGCGACCGAGTCGTCCGCGCACGTCGAGCCGTGCCGGGGGACCAGGTTGCCGATGTTGCGGACGGTGAACAGGTCGCCGGGACCGCTGGAGGTGATGAGGTTCGGCACGATCCGGGAGTCCGCGCAGGTGATGAAGAGATGCGAGGGGTCCTGGCCGCGGGCCATGCCGTGCAGGAGCGGGCGGATCAGCGGGGCCGTGCGCCGGTGGAACTCCCGTGCCCCGGCGAGCAGGTCGGGCACGGCGAGGTCGTCCTCTTCCGGCATGTGCTGGGCCGGAACCAGCGAGTAATCGGGGCTCCGCCGCCCATGCCGCCGGTGGGACCAGGGCAGCCACCAGCGGTCCGGGGCGCGCGGCGGGGTCTTGGCCGGAAACATTCGGGCGCCACTGGCGGCCATCGCGTACCACTCGTCGTGGATCTCGTCGATGTCGACGGTGCCGCCGCCGCGCTCGTGGTCGTGGCGCCAGGCGTGGATGGCCTCGAAGGCCGCATTGTCCATGAAGTCGATGTTCAGGTCCAGTTCCACCGCGGCTCCGGCGGGGATGGCGTGCAGCTCGGAGGTGAGCATGGGCACGCCGAGGAAGGTCAGCGAGCCGCCGATCAGCACGTGCCAGCGCCCGTCCGCGTCGGGCCTGGCCTGCACGGTCACCCAGGTGAGGCGGCGCAGCGCGAGCAGCGCGGCGAGGACGAGGCCGAGCAGCACTCCCTCGGCGAGGCCGAGCAGCACGACTCCGGCCATCGTGATCAGGTATACCGGGACCTCTCCATGGCCGCGCAGGTTGCGAAGATGTCCCATGTTGACCATCTGGATGCCGATGAAGACCAGCAGTGCGGCCAGCGCCTCCATCGGGATCAGGGTGATCGTCCAGCCGAGGAAGACGGCGAACACCAGGATCCAGACGCCGTGCAGGATCGTGGACCAGCGACTCCGGGCCCCGGCGCGGACGTTGGTGGTGCTGCGGACGATGACCCCGGCCACGGGCAGGCCGCCCAGCGCGCCGGTCACCATGTTGGCCACACCCTGGGCGGTGAGCTCCTTGTCCAGGTCGGACCGCTTGCCCTCGTGCAGCTTGTCGGTGGCCACCGAGCAGAGCAGCGACTCCACTCCGGCCAGCAGCGCCACGAGCATCACCGCCGCGATGATCCCGTGCCAGTCGCCCTGAGGCCAGATCGGGGTGGCCCATTCGCTCAGGCTCTTGGAGAGATCGACCCGGGTGATGTCCCAGTCGAGCACCCAGGCGGTCACCGAGGCGACGAGCAGGGCCGCCAGCGGCGCGGGAACGATCCGGAGCCGCTGGGGCAACCGGGCGCAGAGAATCAGGACCGTGATGGTGAGCAGGCCGACGAAGACCGCGTGATCGTGGTTGTTGACGATCTGCTGGGGCAGCTCGATCAGGTTCTCGATCGCGGAGCGTTGCGGGCTTCCGCCGAGCACCACGTGCAGCTGGGAGAGCGCGATCACCACGCCGACCCCGGCGAGCATGCCGTGAACCACGGCGGGTGAGACCGCCAGGGCCGAGCGGGCGACCCGGAACACCCCGAGCAGCAGCTGTAAGGCGCCCGCGAGGAAAGTGATCATGCAGGTGGCTCGCCAGCCGTATGTTATGACGAGGTCGGCGACCACCAGCGAGAGGCCGGCGGCGGGCCCGCTCACCTGGACGATCGAACCGCCCAGGAAGCCCGCCACCAGGCCGCCTACCACGCCGGCGATGAGCCCGGCCGCCAGCGGTGCTCCCGAGGCGATCGCGATGCCCAGCGAGAGGGGCACCGCCACCAGGAAGACCACCAGGGAGGCGGGCAGGTCATATCGCAGTACGGAGGTTATGTTACTTTTTGTGAGCGCCGTGTCGCTCTTCGTGTCCGTCCCCATGTAGGAGACCGTACGTTGCCGCCCCCCGCCGCTTAAGCCGTTATCGAAAGCTTTTACGGAGGGCGGGGAGAATCAGCGGTAATAGTCGGGGTAGTCCGGCTCCTGTGACCGGTGATGGTTGCCCCGGTTGGCGCGGTCGCGCGCGTCGGGAGCGGCGGTGGCCGGCTCGGGGCCGGCACCGTAGAGGTCGCCGTAGGTGGGCCAGCTCGCCCCGTCGCTTCCGGCGGGGACGGGCGGCTCGGGCCAGGCGGCAGGGGCCCCCGGAGTGGTCGGTCGCGGAGGCTCGTAGCCGTAGCCTCCGGTCGCTCCGGACCGAGGGTCGGCCGAGCGGTCGTGGGGAGGAACGGTCCGGGAGGGCCCGGTCGGGGTGGAGACCGCCGGGGTCGGTCCGGTGATCGAGTCTTCGTCGATGGTCGCCCAACCGGCGCTCACCTCGTAGGAGGAGGCGGAGACGGGGGGGCCGTTGTAGACGGGCGTCTGGTAGGAGCCGTAGGACGCCGGTCCCGGGTCGTCAAGGATGTCGGCGGTGCTCGGAGTCGCGGGCCAGCCCCCGGACTGGGGGGCCGTGGCCTGGGCCCAGGGGTTGTCCGAAACGGCCTTGGGCGGTTCGGGCTGGGGGCGGCGAGGCTCGGGACGGGTCTGATATGACGCCGCGAACGGGTCGGCGCTCGGCGTGGCGGGGAATCCGCCACTGGTCGTGGGGCCCATCGGGGACATGGGAGGAAGCGGTCCCGGACCGGCGTTCGGGCCGGGGGAGCCACCGTTGGCGCCGAGCGCGGGCATCGAGCCGCTCGTGGCCGCGGGGCCCGCGGGGGTTCTGCCGCCGTTCCTGCCGCCACCACGCGGGTGAGAGCCGCCGAGCGGGTCGTTCAGCGGGTCGGGCCTGGAAGGGGCGCCGTTGCCCTGGGCGGGAGTCCTGCCGCCGCTCCGGCGGGAACTCGACCGCTGGGGACGGCTGTCGCCGAAGGCGCCGGGTGTCGGGGCGGGGGAGAAGGCGCCCGGGGTGGGCGCCGCGAAGGTGACCGTCTTCTGCTCGGCGAGCGAAGCGGACGTGGGAGCCGGGTTCGGCTGGACCGGCGCGATCAGGTCGGTGAGATTCGAGGGCAGGGAAGCCGAGGCGATGGCGGGCTCCGAGGAGGGAGCGGGCCGAGGGGGCTGTGGCCTGGTGGGCAGAGGTGCCTGCATGGTCACCGCGTCGGCGTCCACCGGGGGCCGGTCCTGCTCGACGGGACGGCTCGCGCCCATCCGGGCCGCCAGGGAACCTCCGAAACCGCCTTCGTCAGCCTGGAGCCGGGTCCAGTAGTCGTCGTCATAGTCGTCGGCCTGACCGAACTCGTTCAGTCCGCGCTTGCCGCGAGAGCTCGGTGGACGTGGCTGGCGTGGCGGCTTGGGCTCGTCGAACGGAGTCAGGTCTGGAGTGAAGTGGCCCATGTTGGGCTCTCTCGTGGCAAAGTCGTCGCTGGACCGGGCAGGGGTCAGCGCCTCCTTCTCGGCCATCTCCCGCAGACGCTCCGCGGGGAGCGCGCTCTCTCTGCGGTTCATCGACCGCATTCCCAGTGCCACGACGACGAGCACGAGGAGCACGACGGCGACCAGACTTACTACGACCGCGATCATTGCACCACCCTCAAGGCCATGGCCTTCCAGCGGCGCCGGTGAGATCGCGCGGCCATCGACGCGACCTGCCCCCTTGGATCACCTGCGCTCGGACATTGGATCTGATTGTGTCGGACCACTATGAGCGTTGTCACACCCTAAGTGAAGAATTGGTAACCATTACTACCTCCGGTGTTTGGCCAGTCACTCAATGTGTGCCGTGGTGAGCCGTCCCCAGGCGATCGTCTTGGCCGCGATGCCCTTCAAGGTCTTGTCGAGGGAGTCACCCTTTTTAAGATCGAGCCTGCCCTTGAGCGCATAGACGGTAAAACGATAATTCTCCCGGGCGTCGCATGGGGGGCTGTAGCCCACCTTGCCGCTCGTTGTGAGTCCCTCCACGGCTCCCACCGGGACGCTGCCCTCTGCCAGCTCGTTGGTGCGGGGGTCGATGTCGAACACGACCCAGTTCACCTCGCCGCCGGTGAGACCGTTGCTGTCGGTCACGACCGCGACGGACGTGGTGTCGTCCGGCACGCGCGACCAGCGCAACGGCGGATTGCCGACCGAGCCCTTGCATGAATAGTCGGCCGGCAGGGGATCACCGTCACTCACCCGAGGGCTTGAGACGCTGATCAGCTCAAGCTGCAACCGCTCTGCGGAAGCGGTGCTGCCCAACATGCCACAACCTGAGGACACGACAACAACCGCCGCGGCCATCGCCAATCCGGCGGCTTGCCGCGGGCGGCGCGTAGACGTGCTTGGCTGCCCCATGCCCGATGATGCTACGCGTGTCTGGCGGATGCGCAGACCCGATCGCGAGGTTCCGCCGGGCGGAAATACTCCGGAATCGGGCAGAATCGAGGGACGGAAGGGTTGAGGCCGGACACCGAAATGAGTTTCGCGGCCCCCGGTTCCCCGGAGGCCCACCGCCGTGGTGAGACGGCGAAGATCGCGAGACAGCGTCCGTTCTCCTTTCTCGGCCCGCTGCCTCTCGGCGCAGGTGGAACGTGTCGATCGACCGGCTGGTCGCCGGGATGTGGAAGGATCATTCGCCGAACACGCTGGGAAACGCGCTGCGGACTCCGTTTTCCGGTCGTGTGCCGCCCTGGCCGCTCGGCGGAGCCGGCCCGGGCCCGTGGTGCGACCCGTGAGGGAGGCCCGTGCGGGAGGAAGCGGGGTCAGTCATCGCTCAGCTCCCGGTAGGGCTTCCTGAGCAGGTCGACGAGCGGGATGTGCCGGACCTTGACCGGGGGCGGCTCCAGCGCTCGCAGCAGCAGATCCGCGGGGGCGGTCGCGGCGTCGGGCCGGGGACGCAGCCGGCTCAGGGAGACGGAGGGGGAGTAGAAGTCGTTCAGCCGCTCGTCGAACGGCGCGTCCTCAACCCCGGTGACGGGCTCCATGTCAGCTCACCGCCCCGGGGCCGAGCTGGAACAGCTCGCGCAGCTGGTCGGTGGAGAGGTTGGTGATCCAGTCTTCGCCGGTGCCGACGACGCTCTCGGCGAGGGTCTTCTTGCGTTCGATCATCTCGTCGATCCGCTCCTCCAGCGTGTCCAGGCAGATGAACTTTCTGACCTGGACGTTCTTGGTCTGGCCGATCCGGAAGGCCCGATCGGTGGCCTGGTTCTCCACCGCGGGGTTCCACCACCGGTCCACGTGGATCACGTGGTTGGCGGCGGTGAGGTTGAGGCCGGTGCCGGCGGCCTTGAGGGAGAGCAGGAACAGCATCGGCTCGTCGTCGTCCTGGAACCGCTCCACCAGCGCGTCGCGCTGTTTTTTCGGCAGTCCTCCGTGCAGCCAGAGCACCGGCCGGTCCAGATGGGCGGCCAGATAGGGCTGCAGGAGCGAGCCGAACTCGGTGTACTGGGTGAACACCAGCGCCTTGTCACCCTCGTCGAGGACCTCCTCGGCCAGCTCCTCCAGCCGGGCCAGCTTCCCCGACCGGCCCGCCAGCCGGGAGCCGTCCTTCAGCAGATGCGCGGGATGGTTGCAGACCTGTTTCAACCGGGTCATCGTGGCCAGGACGTTGCCGCGCCGCTCGATGCCCGCGGAGCCGTCGATCCTGCCCAGCATGTCGTTCACCACGGCTTTGTATAGTTTCGCCTGCTCTTCGGTGAGTGTGCACCAGACCTTCATCTCCAATTTCTCCGGCAGGTCGGAGATGATCGTTTTGTCGGTCTTGAGGCGCCGCAGCACGAACGGCCCGGTGGCCCGCTTCAGCGCGGCGGTGGCGGCGGTGGCGGTGGTGTCGCGCTGTGTCATCGGGGTCTCGATCGGGTCCTGATAGCGGCGCCTGAAGCGCTTGGCCGGGCCGAGCAGGCCGGGGTTGCAGAACTCCATGATCGACCAGAGCTCGGAGAGGTGGTTCTCCACCGGCGTGCCGGTCAGCGCCAGCCGGGTGCGGGCGGGGATGGACCGCACCGCCCGGGACTGCTGCGCCGAGCTGTTCTTGATCGCCTGGGCCTCGTCGCAGACCACCCGGCCCCAGTCGAGCGCGGCGAGCGCCCCCAGGTCCCGCAGCGTCGTGCCGTACGTGGTGACGACCAGATCGGCCTCCCGCACGGCCGCGGCGAGCTCCTCCTCCCGCCTCCGCGTCGCGCCGTGATGGACGTAGACCCGCAACGAGGGGGCGAACCTGGCGGCCTCCTTCTGCCAGTTGCCGATCAGGGACATCGGGCAGACCAGCAACGTAGGACTGTGCGGGCCGCTCTCACGCTCCGACAGAAGCAGCGAAAGAGTGGATATGGTCTTTCCGAGCCCCATATCGTCCGCGAGGATGCCCCCCAGGCCCAGTCCGGACAGGAAGCTCAGCCAGGACAGGCCACGCTCCTGATAGGGGCGCAGCGTGCCCATCAGGGCCCGCGGCACGGCAACGGGAGCGAGGCGTCGGTCGGCCTCGCCGGAGAGGAGATCACCGAGGAGCCCGTCGGCGTCGACGGCGACCAGCGGCAGTTCCTCCTCGCCGCCCTCCACGACCTCGCGGATCACCTCGCTGACGGTCCGCTCACCGTCGCCGCGCTCTTCGACGATCTTCAGAGCCGCCTTGAGCTGCTGGTCGTCCAGCTCCACCCACTGCCCCTTGACCTGAACCAGGGGAATCCTGAGCCGGGCCAGCTCGGCCAGCTCCTCGCCGCTGATCGTGTGGTCACCGATGGCCACGTCCAGCCGGAAGCTCACCCGCCGCTCCAGGCCGAACGCCTCGTCGCCGGCGACCGCCCGCGTGGTCAGCTTCAGGCCCAGTCCCTGGCGCCCTGCCCAGGCCGGCAGCCGCACGCCGTACCCGGCGGCCCTGAGCATGGGCGCGCCGTTGCGCAGGAAGGAGAACGCCCAGGCCGTCTCGACCTTCAGGCTGGACGGCTCGGGCGTGCGCAGCGCGGTGTAGAGGTCGGGGTGGAGGCGTACGGCGCGGTTCAGGTCGGTGCGGAGAAGCTCCATCGGCCGCTCGGGAAGCCAGGGGGCGCGCTGCCCGGCCCGGATCCGATCGGCGGACAGGTAGCCGGCCGGGTCACCGGCCGGGGCGAGACCGAACTCCACCCTCCAGGATTCGCCGTCGCCGGCGGGCTCGATGAGCTCGAAGCAGGCCCGGACCGGCCCGTCCAGCTCGTGCGCCGAGGCGAACCATCCGGCGAGGGCGTCGCCGAGCGCCCCGGCCTCGGCGGGTCTGGCGGCGGGAAGCGAGGCGTCCGCGCCGGTCAGCGCGTACAGCCAGCGATCGGGCAGGGCCGTCTTGAGCCCCGGCCGGCTGCTGAGGATCAGGCGGTCGGGCAGGGACAGCCGGGCCGCGCCGTCGGCCAGGCCGTTCAGCGCCTCGCGCAGCACGTCCGAGGAGGGTCTCTCTCCGGGTACGGCCCTGCAGACCGGAGGCATCGCGGCCGCGAGGTCGCGCAGCATCGCCAGGTCGGCACCGGTGAGCACGGGGCGCCAGCGGGCCGAGTGCTCGCCGTTCTCGACGACGAGCTGGGGCAGGATCCGGCCACGCCGCACCAGGCCGCGCGCCTGCTCGGCGACCACGGCGAAATATCGGAGGGAGAGCCCGGGCCCCCATTCGGGCTTCTCGGCGCCCCCGCGCACGGTCTCGGAGCCCGAGGATCCGGAGAAGGAGTCGACGCCGGAGGGAGCGGCACCGATGCCGGATGAGCCCGAGCTCGGATCGGACAGGAGGCCGAGCAGGGAGAGCGCGTCGACGGGGCTGAACAGCAGCGCGGGGACGAGCCAGGTGGAGATCTTCGGGCTCCGCGCGCGGCTCGTCAGGCCGGATTCGGGAGAGGGCAGCGGACCCGTGGCCGAACCGGGGAGCCGGATGGTGAGCTCGCGATCCTCGGCTCCGGCCATGACGCCGGTGAAGGGCCCCTCCGGACCCGCCTCGCGGGTGGCGGCGCCGTTGAGGGCCGCCACCAGCGTGGCCGTGGGAGCCGCGAACGGGTGACGGCGGAGTGCGGCTCGAGAGGCGGGCAGGGGCGCCCGGGCGGTGTCCTCCGCCCAGACGCCCAGCCGTCCGTCCACCCATGCGCCGTGGACCACGAGCACGTAACCACCCCGTTTTTCCTCATCGTGTATCGCGGCCGCACCGTTGTCGCGATCTCATCGTGTCGCCGCGACGCTCGGGCGTCGTCCTCCCGGCCGGGTGCTCCGGCCAGGTTAGACGCGGCTGCGGAACGCGAGGATCGCCAGAGGAGCGAAGACCACGGCGAAGCCGGCCGCCCAGAGCAGCGAAACGAGGGTGGCCCCGGCGACCTCTCCGCCGATCAGCAGGCCGCGGATGGCGTTGGCCAGGTGAGTGACGGGGTTGATGTCGGACCAGGCCTGCAGCCAGCCGGGGAAGGTGTCGGAGGGCACGAGCGCGCTGCTGGTGAACGTGAGCGGCATCATCGTCGAGAAGGAGATCATCTGCACCTTCTCCGGGCTGGACGCCTTGAGCCCGATCAGCACCGACATCCACGACATCGCCAGGGCGACCACCACCAGCAGCGCCAGAGCTCCCAGAGCGCCCAGCAGGCTCGTCGTGACGCGGAAACCGAGGATCATGCCGAACCCGACCAGCAGGACGAACGCCCACACCTGCTTGACGGTGTCGGCGATGATCCGTCCGGACAGCGGAGCGGTGCGGGCGATGGGCAGGCTGCGGAGCCGGTCGAAGACCCCCTTGGTGATGTCGGTGTTCAGGCCGATCGCGGTGGACAGGGTGTAGAAAAGAGCGTTCTGCACCAGAAGGCCGGGCAGGGCGAACTGCAGGTAATCGCCCGTCGAGCCGGAGATCGCGCCGCCGAACACGTAGGTGAACAGCAGCAGGAACATGATGGGCTGGATGCTCAGGTCGAGCAGCTCCCACGGGTTGTGCTTGATCTGGACCAGGCTCCGCCAGGCGAGCGTCATGGTCTGCTGCAATGTGGCCAGCGGCGTGACGCGCCTGGCCACGACGGGCATCGCCGTCGTCAGCGTCGTCATACGAGAGCCTCTTCCATCTCGGGGGTGGGCTCGTCTTCCGCCGGATGCCCGGTGAGAGCCAGGAACACCTCGTCGAGACTGGACTTGCGCAGTGCCAGCTCGGTCGCGATGACGCCGAGGTCGTCGAGGCGGCGCACGATGACGGGCACGACCGCGGGATCGTGCACGGACGTCACGACCTTTCCGCCGATGAGGTTCGGAGCCTCGCCCAGGACGTCGCCGAGCACCTGGGCGACCAGGTCGAGGTGGTCCGCCTGGAGCGGACGGACCTCCAGGACCTGCGCCCCGGTGGTCGCCTTCAGCTCGTCGGAGGTGCCGGAGGCGATCACCTTGCCGTGGTCGAAGACCACGATGTCGTCGGCGAGCTGGTCCGCCTCCTCGAGGTACTGAGTGGTGAGCAGCACCGTCACCCCGTCGGCCATCAGGCCGCGCACCACGCTCCACAGCTCGGTGCGGCTGCGCGGGTCGAGCCCGGTGGTCGGCTCGTCGAGGAAGAGCACCTGCGGCCGCCCCACCAGGCTCGCCGCCAGGTCCAGGCGGCGGCGCATGCCGCCCGAGTAGGTCTTGGTCGCCCGTCCGCCGGCCTCGGAGAGATCGAACCGCTCCAGGAGCTCGGCCGCCCGCACCCTCGAGTCGGCCCTTGACATGCCGAGCAGGCGGCCGATCATCATCAGGTTCTCCACGCCGGTGAGCATCTCGTCCACCGCGGCGTACTGTCCCGTGAGGCCGATCAGCGACCGCACCTGATGGGCCTGCCTGGTCACGTCGAACCCGCCGACCGAGGCCGTGCCCTCGTCGGGTCTCAGCAGCGTCGCGAGAATTCGCACGGCGGTGGTCTTGCCCGCCCCGTTCGGTCCCAGGACGCCGAGCAGACGCCCCGGGGGCACGACGAGATCCACCCCGTCGAGCGCGCGGGTCTCCCCGTACCGTTTCACTAGACCTTCTGCCTGAATGGCATATTGCACCGGTGACACCTCTCCCTAGGTTTTCACGCCCCCCAGGATGCCCGGCCCCACCGACATTTTTCCGACCCCGGACCGACCCTTGGCGAAGGCGCCCTGACAGATCGTCGCCACAGGGGTCGGCCCGTCCGGGCAAGACCGTTTAGGCTGACAGCGTGAGCGACCGAGCCGATGAACACAGGGATGTCACGAACGTGGCGGCGCGCGCCGGTCGCGAGAGCGAGCATGGCCGGCGGGTCCCGGGGCGCGGTCGTGTTCCCCTGCGTGACCCCGCCAACCCGGTCTCCCGCAAGGCCATCGTGTTGTGGCTGCTGGAGGCCGTTTTCTGGGCCGTCATCCTGATCGGCGGCTCCTACTTCCTGGCCCGGTGGATAGACGGCGACAGGTGGTCCTGGCTGCCCGGCTGGGCGACGGACAACATCTGGTGGCTGCCGGTGCTGGTGGCGGTGCTCCTGGTTCCCGGCACGTTCATCGAGCCGTTCTGGCGCTACGCCGTGCACCGCTGGGAGTTCAGCGAGGACGTGGTCTACGCGCGTTCGGGCTGGATCAGCAGGGAGTGGGTGTTCGTCCCGGTCAGCAGGATCCAGACGGTGGACAAGGAACAGGGCTGGTTCGAGCGGATGCTGGGTCTGGCCACGGTCGAGATCCGCACCGCCTCCCACGCCGGCTCGTCCACGATCAAGGGTCTCGACTACGCGGTCGCGGCCGGCCTCGCCGAGGGGCTCGCCCGCCGGGCCGAGGAGCTCAGGGACGACGCGACATGACCGAATCTCCCGGTGACATGACTCCTCCCGGACAGCCGGACGCCCCCGAGGACCTCCGCCCCCGGCGAGACCCGGAGAACCCCGTACCGGCCCCGCAGGCCGGCCCGGATGCGGAGGCCGGTTCGGATGCGGGAGTCGGGTCGGACCAGGCCGTACCGGAGGTCGGGCGCGCGGCCCCGCAGGCCGGTTCGGATGCGGGAGTCGGGTCGGACCAGGCCGTACCGGAGGTCGGGCGCGCGGATGCGCGGACCGGATCGGACATGGGGGCCGGATCGGCCCCGCGGACCCCGTCTGAGGCCGGACCCGCGGAACCCGGGGGCGGGCCTGCGTATGCGCGGGCCGCATCGGACCCGGGGGCTGGAGTGGCCCCGCAGGCCGCGTCCGAGGGCGGGTCTGCGGCTGTGCGGGCCGTCCCGGAGGTGTGGGAGTACGGCCTGCCGATCGGTGTGCCGTTGCGGCTCAGCCCGAAGGTGCTGCTGACCGATCCGATCCGGATGCTGCCCTCGCTCCTCCTGCCGTTGGCCGGTGTTCTGTTCCTCGGCGGCTTCTCGCCCGGATCGTTCGTGTGGGCCGCGGTGGCCGTCGTCGGCTCGGTCGCCTTCGCCGCCGTCCGTTGGGTCACCTTCACCTACCGGATCGTCGACGACCGGCTGGAGCTCAGCCGGTCGCTGGTCAGCAGGTCGGTACGGACGATCCCGCTGGAGCGGATCCGGGGCGTCGACGTCAGCACGCCGCCGCTGCACCGCCTGCTCGGCATCGCCGTGCTCAGGATCGACACCGGGGCGAGCGGCGACGAGAAGCAGGAAGGCGAACTCAACGGTGTGACCGTCGCGGAGGCGGAGCGACTCAAGGCGGTGCTGCTCTGGCATGCCCGCGCCCGGATGGCGAGACGCGCTCAGGCGCGTGGAACCGTTCCCGGGACGGGATCCGACCTCCCGGCGGAGATCGACGCGTCCGGCACGCTTCCCGCCGCCTCCGGCGCGCCGCGGGAGACCCCGGTTCGCGCCGCCGTCGGCCACGAGGTCGGTGACACGACTCCGGAGCGGGTGTTCTTCGTGCTGCCGCGCAAGTGGCTCGTCTACGGACCGCTTTCGGGTGCCTACCTGCTGACCCCCTTCGCGCTGCTGGCCGGTGCCGTCGGCCTGGCGTTCCAGTGGGGCAGCGAGTTCAAGATCGACGGACGGGTCGTGGTGGACGCGGGGGAGTGGCTCTGGGGACATCCCCTCCTCCTTGCCGGAGCCCTGATACTGCTGGTGCTGGCCATGCCGGTCGTCGGCATGATCATGTACGGCGTGTTCAACTGGGACTTCACCCTGCGTGGCCGGGACGGATACCTCATCGCCGAGCGCGGTCTGATCACTCGCAGGAGCGTGTCGCTGGAGCGGCGCAGGGTGCGGGGGTTCGAGCTGGTCGAGGGGCTGGTCGAGCGCCGCATGAGGCTCGCCCGCGCGTGGGCGATCGTGACCGGTCTCGGCGACTCGGCGACCCGGGGCCAGCTGCTGCCCGTGGTGCCCCGCGACACGGTGCTCGACGTGGTGAGCGAGGCGATCGGCGCGGCTCCCTCCGGACTTCGCCCGCATCCGGCGGCTGCACGCAGGCGCCGGCTGTTTCGTGCGATCTTCCCGTGGCTGGTGGTGGTCGCCTGCGCGTCGGCCGCCGCGCTGATGTGGTCCACCTACTGGTGGTGGCTCGCGGCGCCGGCCGCGATCCTCGCGCTGCTGGGCATCCCGCTCGGCCTGGACCGCTACCGGTCCCTCGGCCACACCTACGACGGGACCCGCCTGTCGGTCCGCTCGGGCTCGCTGCGCCGTTCCCAGGCCGTGGTGGAGGAACGGGCCGTCGTGGGCTGGACGTTGAGCCAGACCTGGTTCCAGCGGCGTGCGGGCGTGCTCACCGTGACCGCCGGGGTGGGCGCGGGCAGCGGAGGTTACGCGGCCCTCGACGTCGGCGAAGTGGAGGGTGTGGCCTTCGCCGCCGAGGTCACCCCCGACTGGTTCGCCTCGTTCGTCACCCCCGAGGCGGCCCAGGCCTCCGGGGGCTCTCGCGACCTCGGAAATCCCTGAGTTTCTCGTAGGCCTGGGAGCTGTCGGAGTTTCCGCACTCCTCGGTGGTCTCCGGGATCCTCGTAACCCCAGAAGCTCTGGGACTCGCAACCCCGGAAGACTTCGCAGGCCTTCGCGGTCCTGGAGCCTTCGGAGTTTCCGTGACCTCGGCGGTCCCGAGATTCTCACAATTCCGGAGGCTCCCGGGACTCGCAGAGTGCTGGAAGCCTCCGAGACCCCCGGAACGCCCGAAGACGGCGGCGCGGAACAGGTTTCCCCGTACGGCGAAAGCGGGGGTGACCGGAACACCGGTCACCCCCGCTTTCGCCGTACGGTCAGTCCTGGCGGCGAGCGCCGAACATGATCTCGTCCCAGGTCGGCACCGACGCGCGCCGGCCCCGCGCCTTCTTGGCCGGCCGTGCCGGAGCCGGTTTCGGCGGTTCGACGGGTTTCGGCGGCTCCGCGGGTTTCTCCGCCGCGGGCTTCTCGGCCTCGGTCTCCTGCATTGCCCCCGTGTCCCCCTGTGTCTCTTCCTTGACCGGCTCGGCCTTGTCCACGCTGATGCGCGCCGCCGGTACTGCTAGCGGACCCTCCTGGGCCGGCTGGGTCTCCACTACGGGCTCGGGAGCGGGGGTCTCCTTCGCCTTGGGCGTGCTGTCCGCCACGGGAGCCTTCGGCCCGGCGGCGGCCTCGGGAGCGACGGCCTCGGGAGCCGGGGGCTGCTCACGGACGGGCTCGGGCTCGGTCTTGGCCGGCTCGGCCTTGACCTCGGCGGCGACGGGAGGGGCAGGCTGAGGCTCCGGGGCCTCGACGACCTCTGGAGCGCTCTCGGCGACCGGCTCGGGCTCCGGCCTGGCCGCCACGACGGGTGCGGGGGTGGGCTCCACGGGGCGGACGGGCTCCGGGGGGCGGACGGGCTCCTGCGCGATGGGCTCCGGAATGACGGGGGCGGGCTCCGGTGCCGCAGGCGCCGTCACGGACACGGGCTCGGCCACCACGGGCACCGGCTCGGGGGGCATGACCCGCGCGACCGGCTCGGGAGACGTGGCCCACGCGACCGGCTCGGAGGCCTGCGCGACGGGCGCGACGGGCTCGGCCGGCCGGACCTGCTCCTGGGGCCTGTCCGGCTCGTAGCCGGCCGGGTCCGGAGCGCGGAGCGGGGGCACCGACACCCTCGGCGCCTCGTAGCCGGGCGGGAGCGGCGGCATCGGTGGCTGCTGGTAGGCGGCGGGTGGCTCGGTCTGGGCATAGGCCGGCCGGGGCTGGGCCGGCGGCTCGGTCTGGGCGTAGACGGGCCGGGACGGAGCCGGTGGCTCGTGCCGGAGAACCGAGGGGAAGGACACGGGCGGCTGGTTCAGCGGCTCGGGCGCCAGCGGCGGCACCGGGGCGAGCTTGGCCACGCGCGGCACGAAGGGGGTCACCGTGCTGTCCTCGGCCGGCTCGACGTACTCGCCCGCGGACAGGCGCATGGCCTCGTCGTCGTGCGGCGTGATGTGGCGCCGTCGTGGATCGAAGATCCATTCGGCGTTACGGGTGTGACCGTTCCAGACGAAACCGAGCTTGATCCGCCACAGGTTGTCGTCCCGTTTGGCGGAGTCCCACTCGATCTCGTCGGCGGGCACGCCGCGACGGGTCAGCCGTTCGGCGACGAGGTCGCCGAGGGTGGGACCGGGAGCGGAGTCACCCGGCAGCCGCACGGCGCAGCGTTGCGCCTGCTGAGCCATGTACTCACGTTCCTGGAGGACGGGGCCTTCGAACCATCGCACACGCTCGACCGGGATGCCCGCCGTGGCGGCGATCTCCTCAGCGGTCTCGCCGGCACGGATCCGGGCCTGGATCTCCTTGGGGCGCAACGGACTCTCCACTTCGATCTCGTACTGGCCGAGACGGGAGAAGTTGCCGCGGACGGCAGCACGGAGCCGGTCGTCGACGGGCAGCGTGAACCGGGTGCCCCGGCCGGCTGTCGCCAGCACGAGGTAGGTCCCGTCCTCGCTCACCGCGACGAGTCGGAGCTCCTGCATGCGAGTCCCTTCGTCGTCGTGCTCAATCTTCCCCCGGACCCTTGAGTCTCTCGCGTGTGCCGGTTGCCTGCCAGCACCGTACCCGGCATGTCCGAACATCGCCTTCCTGGATGGGGCTCGCAGCGATGTGACGCCGGTCACATTTGCTCCATTCATCTACTTACAGGACACCGGTATGGAGCAGCAAGTTCGCGGTCCTCATCGGATTCTCGCGAATAACTCCGGATACCGCTGTGGACTTCGACCAAGAGCCGGAAGATGGTGGTGAGTCCGGCCCGCCAACCCTCGGATGAAATGTCACGATTGCAAAGGTATGCGGAGGCGGACCGTCACCATCCGTGGCGATGGACTGTGGCGGTGGGCCTGGACGGCGGGAGAAGGTCATCTCCAGCGGACTCCCTCGGGGTTGAGCGGCGCGGGTGTCTGCCGAATCTGCCTGTCACCGGCGTCACAGGAACAACAGGACACGCGGACGCGTCACTCTTCAAGGGAGCCTTTGCGCCCCCCTTTACCGAAAGGTTGCAGGAAGCGGTCGATTCGGGGAACGGGCGCCCGGGGTCAGCCCAGGACGGTGTCCAGATAGTCGTTGGTGAAAACGCGCCGCGGGTCCAGCCGGTCTCGCAGCGCCTGGAAGTCGGCGAACCGGGGATAGACCATGGCCAGGTAGGCCGCGTCACGGGTGTGCATCTTGCCCCAGTGCGGGCGGCCGCCGAACCTCGTCATGATCTCCTCGACGCCCTCGAAATAGGCCGGATTCGGGGTCTGCCGGTAGATGTGGCAGGCGATGTAGGCCGATTCCCTGCCGTAGGCGGTGGACAGCCACGCGTCGCTGGCCGGGGTGACCCGCACCTCGATCGGGAAGGTGATCTTCCAATCCCGCCGTTCCACCAGCTCGCGGGTCTCATGGAGGGCCTGGCCGAGATGCTCGCGCGGGATGGCGTACTCCATCTCCAGGAAGCGCACGTCCCGCACGCTCGTGAAGATCTTGTACGAGGCGTCGGTGTGGGTCGAGGCCGAGAGCGCCGTCGCCGAGAACGTGTTGAGCCGGGGGATCGCGGCGGGAAACCGCCTGCCGACGTCGCACAGCGCGCCGAACAGCGTGTTCTCCAGAAACCTGTTGTCCAGCCAGTGCCTGAACGCGCTCGGAGGGTCGGCGGGTCCCTCGCTCCGGTTGTTGCGCTTGGTCAGGCAGGTGTCGGTGTGCGGCAGCCAGAAGAAGTCCAGGTGCTCGTTGCCGGCGATGATCGCGTCGAGCGAGCCGAGGATCTCCGTCAGCGACATCGGCTGCCGGGTGCTGCGCAACAGGAACGACGGCTCCACCCGGAAGGTCACCGCGGTCACCACGCCGAGCGCGCCCAGGCCGACCCTGGCCGCGTCGAACAGGTCCCGCTCGCTCACCCCGTCGCGGATCTTTCCCTCGCCGTCGCCGCGCACCGTGACGACCTCGCCGTCGGCGAGCACCAGCTCCAGGGCCAGGACCTGGTCGGCCAGCCCGCCGATCTCCCTGCCGGTGCCGTGGGTGCCCGTCTGGATGGCTCCGGCGAGGGTCTGGGCGGTGACGTCGCCCATGTTCGCCAGGGCCAGGCCCATCCGGTCGAGTTCCTCGTTGAGCACGGAGAGCGTCGTCCCGGCCGCGGCCGTCACCCAGCCGTCGCCCACCTCGCGGATTCCGGTCAGCGCGTCCGGCCGCAGCAGGAGCCCGTCGGTGAGCGCGACCCCGGTGAACGAGTGCCCGGTGCCGATCATGCGCACCCGGCGCCCCGTCGCGGCGCCGTCCTGTACGGCCCGCGCCACATCCTCCACCGAGGAGGGCGTACGGACCTCCGCCGGGGCGAAGATCTGGTTCCCGGCCCAGTTGTGGAAGACCTCGCTCATGCTTTCTCCCACCCGGCCGGCACCACCGGGCTTCCGCGATGCTCCCACGGCGCGTCAACTCGATGTCATCGGGTTTTCGCGGTGTGCTCACGATGCGTCAGTTCAGTGTCGCCAAGCCTTCGTAATGCGGCCACGGGACGTCAACGTCCTGGCCGGAGCCCATGCCGCGTGCCACCGCGTTCGCCGGGTCGCCCGCTTCGTCAGTGAACATGAACAGTACTCATGATTACTGCTGGGCAACAGGGGTTCGCAGCCAGGCGGAGCCGCCGATGCCGATGGCCACGGCCAGGAGGGCGCAGACGAAGGAGAAGCCGTAGGCGTTGGAAGCGCCGAACGAGTCGGTGAGCCTGCCGCCCGCCCAGGCGCCGAGCGCCACGCCGAACCCGACCGAGGTGGAGATCCAGGCCATGCCCTCGGTGAGCAGGCGGGCCGGGACCAGCTGTTCGATCAGCGTGTAGCCGGTGATGATGGTCGGGGAGATGGCCAGCCCGGCGAGGAACAGCGCGGCGGCCATGACCCTGAGGTCGCCGATGAGGGCGATCGGGGCCAGTCCGAGCGCGAACACCGCCAGCGCGCGGACGAACCTGAGGCGCAGGGAGACCTTCCACTGCCGCGCGCCGTACCAGAGCCCGGAGACGAGACTCCCCCCGGCGAACGCGCCGAGCAGCAGCCCCGCGACCGGTTTGGCGCCGTGTTCGTCGGCGAACGCCACCGTGATCAGATCCACCGAGCCGAACACCGCGCCCATCGCCAGGAAGGAGCCGGACAGCAGGGCCACCCCCGGGATGGTGATCGGGCTGCCCGAGCGTCGCTCGCCGTGCCGGACCGGCGGTTGGGTGCCGCGCTGCAGGGCGAAGGCGAGGGTGCCGCCGATTGTGCAGATCAGGGCGACGATCAGGCCCGCATAAGGGTTGATCAGGGTGGCCAGGACGGTGACCAGCGCGGGTCCGGTGACGAAGATGACCTCGTCGGCGACCGACTCGAAGGAGAACGCCGCGTGAAGCCTGGGGGACCCGGTCAGCAGGTGCGACCAGCGGGCGCGCACGAGCGAGCCGAGGGAGATCGCGGTCGCGCCGGCCGTGACGCCGGTGGCGAACAGGATCCATCGGGGTGTCTCGAACCTCGCACAGAGCATCATCGCGGTCAGCGCGGCGCCGTGCATCAGGACGAGCGGGACGATTACCCTGGCCTGACCGAACCTGTCCACCAGGCGCGCGGACACCGGACCGGCTACGGCGAACGAGACGTTGAAGGTGGCCGCCACCGCACCCGCCAGAGCGTAGGAACCGGTGAGATTCTGGATGAGCAGGATGACGCCGATGCCGAGCATCGACATCGGCATCCGCCCGACGAATCCGGCGACGACAAAACCCTTGACGCCGGGTGCGCTGAACAGCCCCCGGTATGGCCCGACCACTGACTCTCCTCTTCGGTGTGCTTCCGGCGTGGAGCGTATCGACGATTCCTCACAAAGCCGCTGCTCGGCAAGTGATTTCCGGACAATGGCCCAGATGGTGGGCCGTTGGGGCTAACGTGAGCGCAGTGTCGCATCTTCCCGGGTTGCGGGCATTCGTCCCAGTGCTGGCCGTCATGACTGTCCTTGCGGCTGCCTGCGGCGCGGTGTTCGCCGTTCTCGCCGCCACCCGCCCGGCCGAGGTCCGCAGAGTCGTGTCCACCGAGTCCGACGTGCGGGAACTGACCGGGCTCGCCCCGCTAACCGGCTCCCTGGCCGCGAGACCGACCGCCGCGGCTGTGGATCCCGCGAATCCCGCGGACCCCGTGAGCCCGGTGGCTCCCGCGACCCCCGCGCCCTCCAGGACCCGGGCCGCCGGCGGACCCGGCCTCACCCTCACCCCGCCCAGGCTGCTCGTGATCTCCCAGTCGACGCTGCCCCAGCAGACCAAGGACGGCATCTCCCGTCTCAAGCACGTCCAGAAGATCGACTCCTTCGACGGCGGAGCGGTCAAGATCTCCGGGACCGGGCTGAACCTGCTCGCGGTCGATCCCGCCCGCTTCCGCGCCTGGGCGCCGAAGGCCGTGGCCGATCAGCCGGGGGTGTGGAGCGCCCTGGACAGGGGGGAGTTCGTCGCCGACAGCTCGGCGATGCGCCGCTTCGGACTGGTCCTCGGCGCGGCCTACCAGGTGGACGGCGGGCCCCGGTTGCGGGCCGCGGCCTCCGCCCCGTTCGGCCTGCCCGGCGTGGACGGCCTGGTGAGCGAGGAGACCGGGCGGCGCCTCGGACTGCTGCCGGGCGTGGCGCTGCTGGTGAACGGACCCGAAAAGGCGGTCGCCGCCCTGAAGGCCGGGGTGAGCAGGTTGCTGAGCCCGGGAGCGCAGGTGGTCGCGGTGGGCGGGAGCCGTACCGCCGGGACCGCGAGGACCACCGGGGAGAAGGCCGTGCCGGACAGGACGGCCACCGACGCCGCCGCCAAGGAGGAGCCGGTGGCGGCCCCGCGGGCGACGGTCGGAAGACCCGGCAGCTACCTGGAGCTGTATCGCCTGTCAGCCGGGGTCTGCCCGGGACTGTCCTGGACGGTGCTGGCGGCGATCGGCCAGGTGGAGAGCTCGCACGGGCGTAACAACGGCCCGTCGTCGGCGGGCGCGCAGGGGCCGATGCAGTTCATGCCCGCCACCTGGAAGTCCTACGGGGTGGACGGCGACGCCGACGGCGTCGCCGACATCTGGAGCCCGTACGACGCGGTTCCCTCCGCGGCCAACTACCTGTGCGCCAACGGCGCGGGCCAGGGCGGCAAGAAGCTGGAGAAGTCGATCTGGTTCTACAACCACTCCTGGTCGTACGTCGCCAAGGTCATGGCCATCTCCCGGGGCTACGCCGCCGCCTATCCGTGACGGCGGGGCGGAGCCGGGCAGCAGGTGGCCGCGCACATGATCGGCTCCGGCTCGGCCAGCAGCTCGCCGACCATCGAGACGAACCGCGGATGGGTGCCCGCGGTGGCGGCCCTGGCCAGCGGGAGGCCGAGTTTGCCGGCCACCTCGGCGGCCTCAACGTCGAGGTCGTAGACGACCTCCATGTGGTCGGAGACGAAACCCACGGGCACCAGCACCACCGCGGGGGCGTCGACCTCGGCCAGGTGGTCGCAGACGTCGGGCTCCAGCCACGGGATGTGAGGGGGGCCGCTGCGGCTCTGCCAGACCAGGTCCCACTCCCGCTCGCCGCCCAGCTCCGCGGTGATCAGCGAGGCCGCCCGACGGAGCTGCGCCTCGTACGCGCCGCCGCTCGGTCCGGCGGTGCGGGCCATCGAGATCGGGATGCTGTGCGCGGTGAAGACCAGCCGCGCGGCGTCCCTGTGCTCGGCGGGCAACCGGTCCAGGGCCTCGCGGGTGTGGTCCACCATGGCCGCGACAAAACCGGGGTGGTCGAAGTAGTGCCGGAGCTTGACGACCTCCGGGGCGCCCTCGACCGCGGCCCTGGCGAGCGAGATGTCCTCGATGTACTGCCGGCAGGCCGAGTACGAGCTGTAGGCGGACGTGACGAAGGCCGCCGCCTTGCGCACGCCGTCGGCGGCCATCCGCCTGAGCGTGTCCTCGAGGTAGGGATGCCAGTTGCGGTTGCCCCAGTAGACGGGCAGGTCGATGGTCGGTTCGACGGCCGCGATCAGGTCGCGGCACTGCTGGTTGATCGGGCTGGACCCGCCGAAGCGCTGGTAGTGCGCCTCGACCTCCAGCAGCCGCTCACGCGGGACGCCCCGGCCCCGCACAACGTTCTCCAGAAACGGCATCACGTCGTCAGGCTTCTCCGGGCCTCCGAACGAGACGACGAGCAGTGCGTCGTAAGTCCCCATGACATTTATCAAACCGCATGCCGGGGTGTCCTTTCGCATGGTCACGTAGGGTCATTCGGCGTCAACCGTGCGGATGGATGCATGACGGATACATCTCCGCGACGATCGCGGGGGTAGGCGCGGGGGTAGGTTCGAAACCGTGACCCCATTCAACGACATCCGTGATTATGTCGGCGTGCCGCGGGTGGCATCCCTGCGGCTCTCCCCCGATGGAACCCGTCTGGTCGCCGTAGTGCAGGCGCTCAACCCCGATGGCAAGTCCTACGGGACGTCCTTATGGGAGATCCCCCTTGACGAGCGCAGGCCGTACCGGCTGACCAGGTCCCTCAAGGGCGAGGCCGGGGCCGAGTTCACCGAGGGCGGCGACCTGCTGTTCGGCTCGCGCAGGCCCGACCCGACGGTCAAGGATCCGAACGAGGAGGTCCCGGCGCTCTGGCTGCTGCCCGCGGCGGGCGGCGAGGCCAGGCAGGTCGCGTCGAGGCCCGGCGGCGTCGCCGGGTTCGCGACCGGCGGGCAGACCGTGGTCTTCGGCTCCGACGTGCTCCCGGGCGACGAGGCGGGGGAGGCCGAGCGGCGCACGACCCGCAAGGATGCCGGGATCAGCGCGATCCTGCACGAGAGCTACCCGGTGCGCTACTGGGACCACGACCTCGGCCCCGGCGAGCCCCGGCTGTTCGCCGGAACCATCGGGGACGACGACCGGCTGACCGAGGTCAGGGACCTCACCCCGCAGCCGGGCAAGGCGCTGACGAACGCCTCCTACGACGTGACCCCCGACGGCTCCACCGTCGTGACCACGTGGGCCGTGCCCCTTCCGCACGGCGAGCTCCGGTTCGACCTGGTGGCGATCGAGACGTCCGACGGCGGAGCCCGCCGGACCCTGGCGACCCAGGACGGCCACGACTTCGAAGGCCCGATCAGGGTCTCTCCGGACGGGCGCCTGGTGGCGTGCGCCCGGGGCAACCACGCCGACACCACGCGGATCCCCGAGAACACCCTGTGGATCGTCGACCTGGCCTCCGGTGAGGGACACGCCGCCGGCGGCGAGCTGTGGCCGGCCGACGTCGCCTGGGCGCCCGACGGGCGGTCGCTGTACGTGATCGCCGACGAGCAGGGCCGCCGCCCGATCTTCCAGGTGCCGGCCGACGGCTCCGAGCCGGTACGGCTCACGTCCGGCGACGCCGCGTACTCGTCCCTGAACGTCGCGCCCGACGGCGCCGTCTACGCGCTGCGCAGCGGCGTGAACGCGCCTCCCGCGCCCGTCAGGGTCGCCGCCGACGGCACGGTGGAGGAGCTGGCCTCGCCGGCCCCGAGCCTGGAGCTGCCCGGCACGCTGACCGAGGTCACCACGACCGCCGACGACGGTACGACGATCAGGGCCTGGCTGGTGCTGCCCGAGGGCGCCTCGGCGGAGAACCCCGCGCCCTTCCTGCTCTGGATTCACGGTGGTCCGCTGTCCAGCTGGAACGACTGGTCCTGGCGCTGGAACCCGTGGATCATGGCTCAGAACGGCTACGCCGTGCTGCTGCCCGACCCGTGCCTGTCCACCGGCTACGGATCCGAGATGATCCGGCGCGGCTGGGCGAACTGGGGCCCCCGCACCCACGCCGACCTGATGTCGATCACCGACGCCGCGCTGGAGCTGCCGGAGATCGACGCCACCCGGACCGCCGCGATGGGCGGTTCGTTCGGCGGCTACATGGCCAACTGGCTCGCCGGGCACACCGACAGGTTCAAGGCGATCGTCACCCACGCCTCGCTCTGGAACCTGGACCAGTTCGCCGGCACGACCGACGCGTCCATGTACTGGCAGCGGGAGTTCGGCATGCCGGGGACCGAGCTGTACGAGAAGCTCTCCCCGCACCTGTCGCTGGCGGAGATCTCCACTCCGATGCTGGTCATCCACGGTGACAAGGACTACCGGGTGCCCATCGGCGAGGGCCTGCGGCTCTGGTGGGACCTGCAGCGTTCGGGCGTGGAGTCGAAGTTCCTGTACTTCCCCGACGAGAACCACTGGGTGCTCAAGCCGGGCAACGCCGTGGTCTGGTACGAGACCGTCCTCGCCTTCCTGGCTCAGCACGTCCTCGGCCGGGAGTGGAAGCGGCCGGAGTCGCTCTCATGAGCCCGACGTCCACGCGGGATGAGCGGTTCGTGCGGCGAGTGGGGAACGGGGAGTCATCGTGGACGGTGGGGTGACCTTCGGCCGGCTGGCCGAGGAGATCGCGCGGGAGGCCGGGGAGATGCTCCTGGCCAAACGCCCGGCCCGGCCCGAGGTGCTGGTCACCAAGTCCAGTCCCACCGACATCGTGACCGCGCTTGACCAGGCGTCGGAGGAGCTGATCCGCGCCAGGATCAAGGCGGCCAGGCCCGATGACGCGATCCTCGGCGAGGAGGGCGGCTCGACCGGCGGCGGCAGGGTCCGCTGGATCGTGGACCCGATCGACGGGACGGTCAACTTCCTGTACGGCGTGCCGGAGTGGGCGGTCAGCATCGCGGTCGAGGTCGACGGCGAGGTGGTCGCGGGTGTGGTCAACGTCGTGCCTCGCGGTGAGATCTTCACCGCGGTCAAGGGCGAGGGCGCGTGGCTGGCGGGAGAGCGGCTGCGCTGCAACACCGGCGTGCCGCTGGACCGGGCCCTGATCGCCACCGGGTTCGGCTACGAGAGCAGGCGGCGCGCGGTGCAGGCGGAGGTGCTCGCCCACGTGCTGCCGCGCGTGCGCGACATCCGCCGGGGCGGCTCGGCGGCCTCGGACCTGTGTTCGGTGGCGGCCGGCCGGGTGGACGGCTACTACGAGCGCGGTCCGCAGTACTGGGACTACGGGGCCGGTGGCCTCATCGCCGCCGAGGCCGGAGCCAGGGTCGGCGGCCTGAACGGCAAGCCGTGCAATCCGGGGCTCACGCTCTGCGCGGCGCCGGGACTGTTCGAGGAGCTGCACGACCTGCTGGTGCCACTGGACCCCGAACGCGACGGCTGAGGCGTGTGAGGACGTCCACGGCATGAAAGAAGCCCCCCAACGATCGGCCGGGGGGCTTCTTTCACGCCTCAGCGCTGGATGAGAACGCCGTTGTCTGTGGCCAGACGGCGGAGATCCTCGATCTCGGCGGTGAAGGTGTCGGCGAGATAGTCATCGCCGGTGGTCCGGGCCTCCTGCAGGTTCTTGTAGGCCTGGTCGAGGCGGTGCTCGATCGTCGTCGTGAACTCGCCCATCTCACCTTCTTTCTCACGGGGGACGGAAGGTTCGCCGGTAGGGGACTGGAACCCGGCTGTTACCCAACAAGTTACACGGGCTAAACATGTGTGTTTTTCACGTCACGCGCAGTGCTTACCGTAGAGGTGGGCTTACCGTCGGCTTACAGGGGATGTGGCGACAATGGAGAGCCGTTCCAACCGCTGTTGACAGATTTCACGGGAGGTGCCAGAGGCCGTGCGAGTGCTTGTGGTTGAAGATGAGCGGGTGCTTGCGGATGCGATCGCGACCGGGCTCCGGCGTGAGGCCATGGCCGTGGACGTCGCCTACGACGGCGCCGGTGCGCTGGAGCGGACCGGTTACATCGACTATGACGTGATCGTCCTGGACCGGGACCTTCCCAAGGTCCACGGGGACGAGGTCTGCCGCCGCCTGGTGGCCGATCGGACCGCGTCCCGGATCCTGATGCTGACCGCGTCGGGTGACGTCGACGACAAGGTGGAGGGGCTGGGGCTGGGCGCCGACGACTACCTGGCCAAGCCCTTTGTGTTCATCGAGCTCGTCGCGCGGGTGCGGGCGCTCGGGCGCCGTTCCGCCCCGGCCCTGCCGCCGGTGCTGGAACGGGCCGGGGTCCGTCTGGACCCGGGCAAGCGGCTGGTCGCCAGGAACGGCGAGGAGATCGCGCTCACCAAGAAGGAGTTCGCGGTCCTGGAGGAGCTGATGCGCGCGGAGGGCGCGGTCGTCAGCCAGGAGGACCTGCTGGACAAGGCGTGGGACGAGAACATCGACCCGTTCACCAACGTGGTGCGCGTCACCATGATGACCTTGAGGAAGAAACTGGGCGATCCTCAGGTGATCGAGACGGTGCCCGGGGTCGGATACAAGCTGTGAGCACGCCGCAGGGCGGGGGAGAGCGGCCTTCGAACAAGCCACTCGGGTCTCTGCCGACCCACCCGATGATCAGCCCGCACTCCGAGCGGGAGGCCTGGAGGAGCGAGCAACCGGTCTCCGGCGGCGGCAACCGGCCCCCGCCGCCGAACGGCCCACCGGCGTGGGACGGCCCGCCTCCGGTGGGCGCCGCCCCCGTACGGCACACGGTGCTGGACCGAGCGCGAATGATCATCGACCGCCTGAGCATCCGATGGCGACTGACCATCACCTACGGGGTGCTGTTCTTCATGGCCGGGGCGCTGCTCATGCTCGTGATCTATTTGATGGTGGGCTGGGCGCTCAATGCGGCATGGCCGGCGTTCCCGCTCGACCTGGACGGGGTGATATCTCCCGATCTCGTGCGCAAGGTTCAGGGGCAGTGGTACTGGCAGCAGCAAGACGCGGTCTCCGGGGCGCAGAGACTACTGCTCACCCGCTCCCTGCTGGCCTTGACGGGCGTCGGCATCCTGGCGATCATCATCGGCTACATCGTCGCCGACCGGGCGCTCAAGCCGATCCAGCAGATGACCGCCACGGCCCGCAAGCTGTCGGGTTCCACGCTCGCCCATGAGCGGATCGACCTCAAGGGGCCCGACGACGAGCTCAAGGAACTGGCCGACACCTTCGATGCCATGCTGACCAGACTCAATGTGGCATTCGACACACAACGAAGATTTGTGGCCAACGCCTCACACGAGCTCCGCACCCCGTTGACGATCAACCGGACGGTCCTGGAGATCGCCCTGGGCGACCCGGAGGCGTCGGGTGACCTGAAGGCGCTGGGCCGTACGCTCCTGGAGGTCAACGCCCGCAACGAGCGCCTCATCGAGGGCCTGCTGCTGCTGGCCCGCAGCGAGCGCGAGCTCAGCGTGCGCAAACCGGTGGACATGAAGGACGTGGCGGAGACCGCCATCGACCAGCTCTCCTCGCGCGCGGAGGAGGCGGGGGTCACGGTGACCACCGAGCTCCAAAGTGCCGAGACCATAGGCGATCCGGTGCTTCTCGAGCGTTGTGTGGCCAACCTCGTGGAGAACGGTATAAAGCACAATCTTCCTGAATCCGGACGTCTGTGGGTCCGTGCGGGAATGGTGGAGGGTGCCCTGGTTGTTCAGGTGGCGAACACGGGGCTACACGTTCCCGCATATGAGGTGAACAGCCTGTTTGAGCCGTTTCGGCGACTCAACGCAGATCGGGTCGACTCGGCCAAGGGGGCGGGTCTCGGGCTGTCCATCGTCCGTGCGGTCGTGCGGGCTCACGGGGGCAACGTGACCGCCATACCCAGGGATGGAGGAGGTCTTGTGATCACCGTGAGACTTCAGTCACGTTGATCCGGCGGGGGGCGTCTCGTTCACGCCGTACATGTGGTTGGATGTGCCGTCGAACACGGTGGTGCATGCCGCCAATGCTGTGGTTTACGCCATATTTGGCTAACCGTGCCCATTGGCAGTGAGTCCCTCACGTGTAGGGAGGTTCAGTGACCATTCCGGCGGGGTACCGAAGCAGGAATCTCTTTGACGGATTGGGCACAAGTTGTGCCTCTCGAACGTTACACACGCGCGAGTTAAGCGCAGACAGATAGATGAGGGGGATGGAGCAAACTGATGGCTACCGATTACGACAGCCCACGCAAGACTGACGATGATCTTAGCGAGGACAGTCTTCAGGAACTGCAGGCGCGCCGGACCGACAAGTCCTCGGGCAGCATTGACATCGACGAGACGGATCTCGCCGAGTCGCTGGAACTGCCGGGCGCGGACTTGTCCAACGAAGAGCTTTCGCTCCGGGTGATCCCTCGTCAGGCCGACGAGTTCACCTGCGCGCGTTGCTTCCTCGTGCACCACCGTAGTCAGCTTGCCGTCGAAAGAAACGGTCAGCAGATCTGCCGGGAGTGCGCGGCCTGACGATGTTCCGATGGCCTGTCCGATGTGTGCCCGCCCATGGACGGGTAGGGCCCCAGGACAGCCTTGAGGAGGTTCCGCGACATGACGTCAGAGAACAAACAGACCGGCGCCGAGCCGGCCGACTCCGCGGCCGAGGAGTCGGTCGGCGCGTCGGAGCAGGAAGTAGCCGAGATCGTCGGCAGGCTCGCCGAGCCTGACGACCTGGATGGCGCCGAGCGGCGACGGCTGCTCGGCCGCCTGACGAAGTCGCTGGCCGTGGGGGCGAAGAACGCCAAGGCCTCCGGTGTGGGCCGGAGCCGTTGGCTGACCGACGTGTTCATGGCCGTGGCGCCCCGCATCCCGATCCGTGATCTGCAGACCCTCTCCGAGCACCACAAGGGCCTCACCTCCGAGGCGCTGGCCGACGACCTCGTGAGCACCGCGACCAAGGCCACCATGACGGTCGGCGCCATCGGCGGAGCCGTCGCGGCGGTCCAGTTCGCCGCCCCGCCGCTCCTGCTCTCCGCCCCCGCACAGCTTGTGGCCGAGACCCTCGTGGTCGCCGCGATCGAGGTCAAGCTCATCGCCGAGCTTCACGAGGTGTACGGCGTCCAGGTGCCCGGCAGCGGCTCCCAGCGGGCCGTGGCCTTCGCGACGGCCTGGTCCAAACAGCGTGGCGTGGATCCCATGTCCCCCGCCTCGGTCACCATCGCGCTGGGCGCCGCGACCAAGACCGCCATGCGCAACCGGTTGATGCGCACTCTTGGGCGGCATATGACCACATTGGGTCCCTTCCTCACGGGAGCCGTGGCCGGTGGGTTTCTCAATCGTTCCGCCACAAGAAAACTCTCCGAGGCCGTCCGGGCCGATCTCAGGGTTCATCGAGCTCTCCCACCCGGAAAGTCATAAAAAGGCCTGAATTGGGTAGTTAGAGTAGTTAAGACGACTACCTGGAGGAATTTGTGCAGGGCCGCAGTTCATTTTTGATCGTCGCCAACCGCCTTCCCGTTGATCGGGTCGGTGAGGATATGTGGCGGCGCAGTCCTGGCGGCCTTGTCACCGCGATCGCCCCTGTCCTACAGGGGCGAGCGGGCGCCTGGATCGGCTGGCACGGCGCTCCCGACGAGCAACTCGAGCCCTTCGAGCACGACGGCATGCAACTCATCCCCGTGCCCCTGTCGGAGTCGGAGGTGGAGCTCTACTACGAGGGCTTCTCCAACGCCACGCTCTGGCCCCTGTATCACGACGTGGTCGCCCCGCCCACGTACTCACGGGTCACATGGGAGGCCTACCGCACGGTCAACGAGCGCTTCGCCCGTGCCGCCGCCGAGGAGGCCGCGGAGAACGCGGTCGTGTGGATTCAGGACTACCAGCTCCAGCTGGTCCCGGCCATGCTGCGCAAGCTCCGCCCCGACCTGCGCATCGGTTTCTTCCTTCACATCCCCTTCCCGCCGGGCGAGCTGTTCTACCAGCTCCCGTGGCGCCGGGAGCTCCTGGAGGGTCTGCTCGGCGCGGACCTGGTGGGGTTCCAGCGCCCGGGCGGGGCGTCCAACTTCATCCGGCTCTGCCGCCGCCTGCTCGGTCTCCAGCACCACAAGCACGAGATCGAGGTGGACGGCCGCATCGTGCGGGCCAGGGCCTTCCCCATCTCGGTCGACTTCGGCGAGCTGGACTCCCTGGTCCGCGAGCCGCACATCATCGAGCGGGCGAAAGAGATCCGCGCGGAGCTGGGCGACCCCGAGTGCATGCTGCTCGGCGTGGACCGGCTCGACTACACCAAGGGCATCGGCCAGCGCCTGAAGGCGTTCGGGGAGCTGCTCACGGAGGGTTCGATCAAGCCGGGTGAGGCGGCGTTCGTGCAGATCGCGACGCCCAGCCGGGAGCGGGTCGAGGAATACATGCGCCTGCGCGACTCGATCGAGCTCCAGGTCGGCCGGATCAACGGTGAGCAGGGAGAGTTCGGCCAGCAGCCGGTGCAGTACATGCACCAGTCGTATGGCCGCGACGAGCTGGCCGCGCTCTATCTCGCGGCGGACGTGATGGTGGTGACGCCGCTGCGCGACGGCATGAACCTGGTCGCCAAGGAGTACATCGCCTGCCGCAACGACCTGCGCGGCGCGCTGGTGCTCAGCGAGTTCGCCGGGGCGGCCGACGAGCTGCGCCAGGCGTTCATGGTCAACCCCTATGACGTGGACGGTCTCAAGCGGGCGATGCTCGCCGCGATGCGGGCCACGCCGCACGATCTGTCCCGCCGGATGCGCTCACTGCGCCGCCGGGTGGCGACCTACGACGTGGACCGCTGGGCGAAGGAGTTTCTCGACGCCCTCGAGTCCTGACCTTCACGGCACGGCGTGCCCCCAGGGGCACGCCCGCCGTCAGGAGACGACATCCTTCGCCGAGTCCTTCAGGCCCTTCCACGCGTCGTAGCGCTTCCTGGCGGTGCGGGCGACCACGATCTGCGCCACCTGCATGCCCACTCCCATCACCACGGCGTAACCGATCGCCTCGCCGAGGCTGATCTCCAGCGACTCGCTGTCGGCCGGTGGTTTCTTGCCCGTCGTCTTCTCCCAGGCGAATCCGATGACCTTCTTGGCGCCCCAAGCCGTCGCGATCCCTATCAGACCACCGATGGCTCTCCACGCCATGTCTTGCTTCTCGGTCTTGCCGGCCATGGGTTCCTCCTCTTTGCGGTCCGCATGAGAACACTAGTCGCCTCGGACGTGACTCCCGGGAAGCCATACCATAGGGAGGCATGACGAAGCAGCGACCGCGCCCTGCGCCCATGCCCGAGAAACCGACTCTCGACGGCCTGGAAGCCGTATGGGTAGCTCGCTGGGAGTCCGAGGGCACCTACCGCTTCGACAGGTCGCGCACGCGAGACGAGATCTACTCGATCGACACCCCGCCGCCGACGGTCTCCGGTTCTCTCCACGTCGGCCACGTCTTCTCCTATACCCACACTGACACGATCGCCCGCTTCCAGCGCATGCGAGGCCGTGAGATCTTCTACCCCATGGGCTGGGACGACAACGGCCTGCCCACCGAGCGCCGGGTGCAGAACCACTTCGGCGTGCGGTGCGACCCCTCCATCGCCTATGACCCCTCGTTCGAGCCGCCGGCCACGCCCGACGCCAGACGGCAGGTGCCGATCTCGCGGAGAAACTTCATCGAGCTGTGCGAGCGGCTCACCGTCGAGGACGAGAAGGCGTTCGAGGAGCTCTGGCGCCGCCTGGGCCTGTCGGTGGACTGGTCACTGACCTACGCCACCATCGGCGACGCCGCGAGGGCCGCCTCCCAGCGCGCGTTCCTGCGCAACCTGGCCCGCGGCGAGGCCTACGTGTCGGAGGCGCCCACACTCTGGGACGTCACCTTCCGCACGGCCGTCGCCCAGGCTGAGCTGGAGGACCGGGAGTGGCCGGGCGCCTTCCACCGGGTCGGCTTCACGCTGTCGCAGGAGCAGCGGGCCAGGGGGTTCGGCGACCGGGTCTGGGTCGAGACGACCCGCCCCGAGCTGATGCCCGCCTGCGTGGCGCTGGTCGCCCACCCCGACGACGAGCGCTACCAGCCTCTGTTCGGCACCACGGTCAGGACGCCCCTGTTCGGCGTCGAGGTGCCGGTGCTGGCCCATCACCTGGCCGAGCCCGACAAGGGGTCGGGCATCGCGATGATCTGCACCTTCGGCGACGTCACCGACGTCATCTGGTGGCGCGAGCTCAACCTGCCCACCCGGGCCGTCATCGGCTGGGACGGCAGGCTGCTCCCCGAGGCCCCCGGAGGCGTCCCGGCGGAGCCGTACGCCGAGCTGGCGGGCAGGACCGTGCACGGCGCCCGGGAGCGGATCGTGGAGCTGCTGCGCGGCTCCGGTGACCTGGAAGGCGAGCCGCGGCCGGTGAGGCGCGCGGTGAAGTTCTACGAGAACGGGGACCGGCCGCTGGAGATCGTCTCAACCCGCCAGTGGCACATCCGCAACGGAGGACGCGACCGCGCCCTCAGGGACGCCCTGCTGAGCAGGGGGGAGGAGATCTCCTGGCACCCGCCCCACATGAAGGTCCGCTACGACAACTGGGTCGAGGGCCTGGCGGGTGACTGGCTGATCTCCCGGCAGCGGTTCTTCGGCGTGCCGATCCCGGTCTGGTATCCGCTGGACGGCGCGGGCGAGCCCGGATACTCCTCGCCGATCCTGCCGGAGGAGTCCACGCTGCCCATGGACCCCTCCAGCGACGTGCCGCCCGGTTACACCGAGGACCAGCGCGGCAAGCCGGGAGGCTTCGCCGCCGACCCGGACGTCATGGACACCTGGGCGACCTCGTCCCTGTCCCCGCAGATCGTGGGCGGCTGGGAGCGGGACGAGGACCTGTTCGAGCGGGTCTATCCGATGGATCTACGTCCCCAGGGGCAGGACATCATCCGCACCTGGCTGTTCGCGACCGTCGTCCGCTCCCACCTGGAGCACGGCGTGCTGCCCTGGAAGCACGCCGCGATCTCCGGATGGATCCTCGATCCGGACCGCAAGAAGATGTCCAAGTCCAAGGGCAACGCCATAACGCCGATGGGCCTGCTGCAGGAGTACGGCTCGGACGCGGTCCGCTACTGGGCCGTCAGCGGGCGCCTGGGCACCGACGCGACCTTCGACACGGGCCAGATCAAGATCGGCCGCCGTCTGGCGATCAAGATCCTGAACGCCTCCAGGTTCGTCCTGAACCTGGGCGAGGACGGCGGCGAGGTCACCGAGCCGATCGACCTGTCGATGCTGGCCCGGCTCTCGGAGGTGGTCGGCGAGGCCACCGAGGCGTTCGAGGCCTATGACCACACCCGGGCGCTGGAGCGGATCGAGCGGTTCTTCTGGGAGTTCTGCGACGACTACCTGGAGCTGGTCAAGACCAGGGCCTACGACGACACGGACGGACCCGCACGCTCGGCTCACGCGGCACTGCGGGAGGCGCTCGGCGTCATGCTCCGCCTTCTCGCCCCGTTCCTGCCGTTCGTCACCGAGGAGGTCTGGTCCTGGTGGCAAGGGGGCTCGGTGCATCGGGAGGCCTGGCCCACGCCGTCGGCGCGCGACGGCGACCCGGAGCTGCTCCCGGCGGTGGCCGCGGTCCTCGGCCGTGTCCGCAAGGCCAAGTCGGACGCCAGGCTCTCGATGCGGGCCGAGGTGACCCGGCTGACCGTCACCGGCGCGCAGGCCGATCTCGTACGGCAGGCACAGGACGATCTGTGCGGTGCGGGCGTCATCGACGAGTTCGTGCTCCGGCCGGGCGAGGGCGAGCTGCTGGTGGCGGTCACCCTCGCCTGACGGGGAGTCGCCGGGTCGGCCGATCGGGCAGACCCGGCGACCGGCGGCCGCCGGTGAGCGCACCCGCCTCCGTGCGGTTCGCTCCTCGCCCGGGCGGCTCCCGGGGGGCGCACGGTTCTCCCCTTCCGGGCACGCGAATCTGTCCTCCGGGGAGGCGGGTCCCGTCGTACGGTCGAGGTACCACAGGTGAGGGAGGACCAGATCATGATCCCAGGGTGCGGTAACTGCAGCTGCTACCTCGAGGACCGGGTGATTTCCCGGCCGCCGCAGGAGCGCTGATCTGCGCCGACCTGGCGCGGTGATCCGAACTGTACGTGGAGAGGCCCGGTCACGTGACCGGGCCTTTCTTTCGTGCCCGACCGTGTCCGGGCGATAACCATGCGCATTCACCGCCGTGGCATGACAGTCTGGAAGACGTGATCTCCGATCGGGAACGTCTGACGCGGCTGGTACCGCGCACGCTGCTCCGCCTGGCGGTGTGGAGCCTGTGTCTGATCATCATTGGCTGGGCCGTCTTCTACTCCGCGCAGTTCATCGCGACCCTTCGCATCGTGGTCCTGCCGGTGGCCATCGCGTTGCTGCTCACCGCGTTGCTGTTTCCGATCACCCGGCGTCTCAAAAGCAGGGGCATGAAGCCCATCTACGCCACGTGGATCACCATGCTGATCGCGTTCACGGTGCTGGGCGGCACCGGCTGGATCATCGGCGTGCGGGCCAACGAGGAGTTCCCCGGGCTGGTCGACCAGGTGAGGGTGACCTCCAAGACCGTCGAGCAGTGGCTCTACACCGGGCCGCTGCACCTGCAGCCGAGCCAGATCACCTCGTGGGTCGACGAGATCGCCAAGCAGATCACCGCGCAGCGCAACCAGATCACCCAGACGGTGCTCACCGGTGCCACGGTGGCGCTGGAGGTGCTGACCGCGCTGGTGCTGCTGCTCTTCGTCACCTTCTTCTTCCTCAAGGACGGCGAGCAGATCTGGTCGTGGTTCCTGAAGGGCTTCGGCTCGGCCGCGCCCCGCGTGGACAGGGCCGGACGGGCCGCCTGGGTGACGCTCTCGCACTACGTGCAGGGCACGGTGGCGGTGGCGGCCGTGCACGGCGTCGTCATGGGCATCGTGCTCGCCGCGATGGGTGTGCCCCTCTGGGCGCCGCTCGCTGTGCTGATCTTCATGGCCAGCTTCATCCCCATCGTCGGCATCATCATCGCCGGCAGCGTCGCCACGCTGGTCACGCTCGGCGCCAAGGGCCCGATCTACGCCCTGGTCTTCCTCGGCATCCTGCTGGTGGAGCAGCAGCTGGAGAATCACGTGCTCCAGCCGCTGATCGTCGGCCGGGCCGTGCGGTTCCACCCACTGGCGATCATCCTGGTGCTGGCCGTGGGCGGCATCCTGGCGGGTATCGCCGGAGCGGTGGTGGCGGTGCCGGTCGCGGCCGTGTTCTACCGGGCCCTGCCCGAACTCAGGAGCGATCCGCCGATCGCCCTGCCCCCTGTCCCGGCGTCGCCTCCGCCACCTCCGCCACCTCCGCTGCCGCCGCCCGCCGAATCCACGGAGTCCGGCGAGTCCGGTGAGCCCGGTGGGCGGATGAATGCGGGATCCTCGCAGCCCAAGGGGTAATCTTCTGCTTCTTGACGTCCTCCCCGCCCTGAACATCCGGTGGCGACCTCTCCGCCAGGAGTGACCCGCCAGAGGGCACGTGCGGGCGCACCCGGTTCTGTCTCGGTTGGTACGATCCTGCATCCGAGTGCCCGGTGCACCGGCATGTCCGGCCGGAGGGCGTACCTTGAGGCTGAGGGCCGAATCGGTTTCCCGGACGGCCCGGTCGCCGTGCGGGCCGTCGCGCTCTTCGCCGAGGTGGGCATGGAGCACTTCGCCGGGCGCGGTGACGCCACAATCATTGTTGACGAGCACCACGAGTACGAGGGGAACCCGTGACCGACACCGTCGAGGTGCTGATCCATCGGATCGACGCCGAGCTGCCGATGCCGTCCTACGCCCATCCCGGCGACGCCGGCGCGGATCTCCACGCCGCCGAGGACGTCGAACTGCTCCCCGGGGAGCGGGTGACGGTGGGCACCGGTGTGATGATCGCCCTGCCCGACGGGTACGCGGCGTTCGTTCACCCGCGTTCGGGTCTGGCCACCAAGCACGGTGTGACCCTCGTGAACGCCCCCGGCACGGTGGACGCCGGCTACCGGGGCGAGATCAGAGTGACGCTGCTCAACACCGACATCAAGGACGCGGTACGGCTGCGCCGGGGGGATCGCATCGCACAGCTTGTGATCCAGAAGGTGGAGAGGGCCGTGTTCTACGAGGTGGACCGGTTGCCCGGATCGGCGCGAGGCGCCGGCGGGTTCGGGTCCACCGGCCGTTGACAGGAAGCAAGCCCGGCGAGGTGGGCGATGTGGCGGATAAGGGTCCGCGGCCGGAACGGCCTTTCGGCCCGGAGATCGGCCGCGGGGCACGCACGACGAGTGGTGAGCGACCAGTGAAACTTCAAGGAGCGTGAGGAAAGTGTTCGGACGTCGCCGTCGCGAGGAGTCCCCGGCCGAGGCCGTGGAGGCTGAGCAGACCGAGCAGGTCGAGCAGGTCGAACGGGCCTCGGTCCGTGAGTCGGGTCCGTGGGACTCGGAGGAGTCGCACTCCGAGCGGGAGCGGGTCGACCTCGGTGGCATGCGGCTGCCGGTCGACCCGGGTTTCGAGGTGCAGCTCAACCTGGCCGGCGAACAGATCGTCGGCGCGGTCGTGATGTTCAACGAGAGCGCCCTCCAGGTGCACGCGTTCGCGGCGCCGAAGCGGAGCGGCATCTGGGACGAGGTCCGGGGCGAGCTCGCCGAGGGCGTGAAGAGCGCCGGAGGCACGGCGGAGGAGCGGGAGGGGCCGTTCGGCGTCGAGCTGTCCGCCCAGGTTCCCGCCGACGGGGGAGCCCCCCAGCCGGTCCGCTACCTCGGTGTCGACGGTCCGCGCTGGTTCCTCCGCGCGGTGATCAGCGGGCGTGCCGCGCTGGACGCGGAGGTCGCCGCGACGCTGGAGGGTGTCATCCGCGACATCGTCGTGGTCCGCGGTGACGAGCCGATGGCGCCCAAGGAGGCGATCGAGCTCAGGCTTCCGCCGGAGGCCAGGAACGCGATGGAGCAGCAGGAGACCGGTGGAGACGTGCCCGATCTCAGCCCTTTCGAGCGTGGCCCGGAGATCGCTGAGATTCGCTGACGTAGGGGATCGCGTACGCTGATTCAACTCGTATGTGAAGGAGCGGTCGTGGGTTCTCAGGAACCGCATAAACAAGGCGGATTTCGAGGCTTTTTCCGGCGGCTGGCGACCAGCCAGGCCGAGCTGGAAGCCAACGAACTCCAGCAGGACCTTGATCGTCATGGTGCCACGCCCATCGTCTCGTGTGGTGGGCGTCGCCGGTTCTGCGTCACCGGGACGCTCCGGACCGTGACCCTGCGGCCTCGCGGGGGTGCGCCGGCCCTCGAGGCGGAGCTCTACGACGGCTCGGACGTGATCGATCTGATCTGGCTGGGCCGTAGGAAAATCGCCGGAATCGAGCCGGGCCGAATGGTACTGGCCGAAGGGCTCGTCAGCATGCAGGATGGGCGCAAGGTGATGTTCAATCCCCGATACGAGCTCCGTCCGGCTGGCGGTGCGTGAGCGATCGACGATCACGGAGCGGTGAGCGAGAAGATGACCACCTCCCACGAGGCCACCGCGCACGACACGGTAGAGGCCGTGATCCGCGGTCAGCTCGTCAAGGCCTTCGGCGGAGTGCGTGGCACCATTGAGGCCGCTGTGCCCACCATCACCTTCACCGGGATGTGGATCGGCACCTCAGACCTGAAAATGTCCCTGATCGTCAGCATCGCGGCCGCGGTGGTGCTGCTGGCGGTGCGGTTGCTGCAGCGTTCTACGCCGCAGTTTGTGATCAACAGCCTCATCGGCATCGGCATCGGCGCGTTCTTCGCCTCCCGCACCGGCGCCGCGCAAGACGTCTTCCTGCCGGGAATCCTCTACAACGCGGCCTACTCCGTGGTCATGCTGCTCTCGATCGTCACCCGGTGGCCGGTGGTGGGCTTCCTGATCGGATCCGTCACCGGTGACCCGACGGCCTGGCGCAAGGATCCGGCCGTGGTGAAGCTGTGCATCAAGCTCACCTGGCTGCTCATGATCCCGTGCGTGGTCCGGGTGGCCGTGCAACTCCCCGTGTACCTGATCGGCAAGGACGAGGCGGTCGCCGAGCTGGGCATTCTCAAGATCGCGATGGGCTGGCCGCTCCAGATCGCGGGCCTCGCCGCGATGGTGTGGCTCCTGACCCGGGGCAGGACCCCGGTCAAGGCCGCCGTCTCCTGAAAGGTGAGGGTCCGGTACGGCGATGCCGTACCGGACCCTCACCTTTCAGCGCAGCCGTTGTATCTGTGGATCCCGCCGTGCCCGGCCGCTAGTGCGGCGTCCGGTGGGGGGACAGAAGCTCGGCCAGCTCCTCCTCGACCTCCTGGCTGGCGACGAACATCAGCTCGTCCCCGGCCTCCAGCGGGTCGTCGGCGGTGGGCACCAGCACCCGGCCCTCGCGGAGGATCGCGACCAGAGCGGTGTCGTTCGGCCACGGGACCGAGCCCGCACGCTGCCCGACGACCGGCGCGTCCTCCGGCAGGGTGAGCTCGACCAGGTTGGCCTGGCCCTGGCGGAAGGTCATCAGGCGGACCAGGTCGCCGACGCTCACCGCCTCCTCGACCAGCGCGCTCAGCAGGCGCGGAGTCGAGACGGCCACGTCGACGCCCCACGACTCGTTGAACAGCCACTCGTTCTTGGGGTGGTTGATCCTGGCGACCACTCGCGGCACGCCGTACTCGGTCTTGGCCAGCAGCGAGACGACGAGGTTGACCTTGTCGTCACCGCTGGCGGCGACGACCACGTGGCAGTCGGCCAGACCGGCCTCGTCCAGCGAGGAGATCTCGCAGGCGTCGGCGAGCAGCCACTCCGCCCGCGGCACGGTGTCGATCTTGATGGCCTTGGGGTCGATGTCGATGAGCAGGACCTCGTGGCCGTTCTCCAGGAGCTCGGCCGCGATCGATCGCCCGACCGCCCCGGCACCCGCGATGGTGATGCGCATCAGTGGTCCTCCTCCGGGGCCCCGGACAGCACCTTGTTGATGCGATCCATGTCACTTCCGACCGCCATGACGTGCAGGACGTCACCCTCCTGCACCACGGAGTCGTTCTTGGGAAGCAGGGTCTCGCCCATCCGGTTGATGAACGCCAGACGGGTGCCTGCGGCCTGTTCCAGGTCCTTGGCCGTGGTGCCGACCCACTCGGGGTGGTAGGCCACCTCGGCCAGCACCACGGCCCCGGTGGGGTCGCGCCACAGCGGCTCGGCGCCCTCGGGAAGGACACGGCGCAGGATCTGGTCGGCGGTCCAGCGGACGGTGGCCACGGTGGGGATGCCCAGCCGCTGGTAGACCTCGGCGCGCCGGGAGTCGTAGATTCTGGCCACCACGTTGTCCACGCCGAACGTCTCGCGGGCGACCCGGGCGGAGATGATGTTCGAGTTGTCGCCGCTGCTCACCGCCACGTAGGCGCCCGCGGACTCGATGCCCGCCTCTTCCAGAACGTCCCTGTCGAAGCCGATCCCGGTCACCCGGCGGCCCCTGAAACCGGCCCGCAGACGGCGAAACGCCTGTGGGTCGCGGTCAATGATCGCAACCGAGTGGCCGCTGTCCTCAAGGATGTGCGCCAGGGTCGAACCCACTCGGCCACACCCCATGATCACGATATGCATGCTCCCCCGCCGGTCGGGTTGAGGCGGATCTTGGTCTGATGTATTTAGTCAGTATGGCCCGCTCTGGGAGTGCCGTGTCAGCGGGGTTAAGTGATGGGGACTAGCATCTGCAGACGTGTCGAAGGTGACGGACCTTGTCAAACGCCTTTTCATTGGGCAGGCGCTGCGCAGTACGCAGTTGCACGAGCAACTACTCCCCAAACGGATTGCACTGCCGGTTTTCGCGAGTGATGCCCTTTCCTCGGTGGCCTATGCCCCGCAGGAGATCCTCGTCATCCTTTCGCTGGCAGGAATTTCGTTCTACAACTTCAGCCCCTGGGTCGCGGCCGCCGTTGTCGTGGTGATGCTCACCGTTGTGGCGTCCTACCGGCAGAACGTGCACGCCTACCCCAGCGGCGGGGGCGACTACGAGGTGGCCACCGTCAACCTGGGCCAGAACGCCGGGCTGACCGTCGCCAGCGCGCTCATGGTCGACTACATCCTCACCGTCGCGGTGTCGGTGGCCAACGGCGTCGACTACGTGGGTGCCACGATTCCCTACGTCGCCGAGCACAAGCCGCTGGTCGCGATCGTCATCGTCATCCTGCTGACGGTGGTGAACCTGCGCGGCATCCGGGAGTCCGGCGCGGCCTTCGCGGTCCCCACCTACGCCTTCATGGCCGCGGTCATCGGCCTGATCCTCTGGGGCGCCTTCCGGCTGCTCGTCCTGGGCCAGGAGCTGCGCGCGCCCACCGCCGGCTATCAGATCGTCGCCGAACAGAGCAACCTCACCGCCTTCGCGGCGTCCTTCCTCATCCTGCGCGCCTTCTCCTCCGGCTGTGCGGCGCTCACCGGCGTCGAGGCGATCAGCAACGGCGTGCCGGCCTTCCGCAAGCCCAAGAGCAAGAACGCCGCGACCACGCTGCTGATGATGGGCCTGGTCTCGGTCACGATGTTCGTCGGCATCATCGCGCTCGGCCTGGCGTCCGGCGTCAAGGTCGCCGACCCCGCCACCGCCAGCCGTGACGTGATCATCAACGGCCTGCCCGCCGGTCCCGACTACTACCAGCAGCCGATCATCGCCCAGATCGCCGACGCCGTCTTCGGCAGCGGATCGGTCTTCTTCTTCGTCATCGCCGCGGTCACCGCGCTGATCCTCTTCCTCGCCGCGAACACCGCCTTCAACGGCTTCCCCGTGCTCGGCTCGATTCTGGCCCAGGACCGCTTCCTGCCCCGGCAGCTGCACACCCGGGGCGACCGGCTGGCCTTCTCCAACGGCATCATCATCCTGGCCGCCGGAGCCTGCCTGCTGCTGTGGGGCTTCAACGCCGATGTCAGCCGCCTGCTCAACCTCTACATCGTCGGCGTCTTCGTGTCGTTCACGCTGAGCCAGATCGGCATGGTCCGGCACTGGACCCGGCTCCTGAAGACCGAGAGCGACTCGAAGGTCCGGCACCAGATGCACCGCTCGCGGACCATCAACTTCTTCGGCGGTGTCATGACCGCGGTGGTGCTGGTGGTCGTGCTGGTCACCAAGTTCACCCACGGGGCGTGGATCGTCTGCGTGGCCATGCCGGTGCTGTTCCTGATGATGAAGGGCATCCACCGCCACTACGAGAACGTGGCCGCCGAACTCGCCGTCGCCGAGGACCTGCAGGTGGACGAGTCGATGCTGCCCGCGCGCAACCACGCCATCGTCCTGGTCTCCAAGATTCACAAGCCGACCCTGCGCGCCCTCGCCTACGCCCGCGCCACCCGGCCGTCCAAGCTGGAGGCGATCACCGTGGGCGTGGAGGGCGAGGACGCCAAGGCGCTTCGCGAGGAGTGGGAGCGGCGCGGGATCCCGGTGCCGCTCAAGATGCTCGACTCGCCCTACCGCGAGATCACCCGGCCGATCCTGGAGTACGTCAAGTCGCTGCGCCGCCGATCGCCCCGCGACGTGGTCAGCGTCTACATCCCCGAGTACGTCGTCGGCCACTGGTGGGAGCACCTCCTGCACAACCAGAGCGCGCTGCGCCTGAAGGGCCGCCTGCTCTTCCAGCCCGGCGTGATGGTCATCAGCGTGCCCTGGCAGCTCCACTCCTCCGACCGTCTCAAGGGCCGCCCCGAGCCCTTCGCCCCCGGCGCCGTCCGCCGCCCCTGGCAAGAGGTGGCCCAGGACGAGGACGCCAAGGCATAACCTTTACATGCACTACCTTCATATGCACTCCTGACCGCATGGAGGCTTGACTGACGAACCTTGGGGGCATGGCCATGGCTGTAGAGCTGACGGTAGGACCGGTTGCACACGGTGGCTGGTGCGTCGCTCGCCATGACGGCCGGGTGGTTTTCGTACGGCACGCGCTTCCCGGTGAGCGCGTCATGGCCGAGATCACGGAAGAGACCACCCGCTTCCTGCGAGCCGACGCCGTCGAGATTCTCGAACCCTCCGCCGACCGGGTGGTCCCGCCGTGCCCGTTCGCGGGACCGGGCCGCTGTGGCGGCTGCGACTGGCAGCACGCCTCCCTCGACGCCCAGCGCCGGTTGAAGGCCGACGTGGTCGCCGAGCAGCTCAAGCGCCTGGCGGGCATCGACTGGAAGGGAACCGTCGAGGAGGTCCCCGGCGCCCCCGACGGCCTCGGCTGGCGTACCCGGGTGCAGTTCGCCGTCAACCGTGACGGGGTCCCGGGCCTGCGCCGGCACCGCTCCCACGACATCGAGCCGATCGACGCCTGTCTGATCGCCCACGCCGAGGTGGAGAACGTCGGCGCCGAGGTCATGAACTGGCGCCACGCCTCCTCGGTCGAGGTCATCGCCTCCTCGGGCGGGGACCAGGCCGTCGTGGTCGCCCCCAAGCCCCGCCGTACGGTGGCCGTGCCCGATCTCGACACGAGCGTGGCCGTCTTCGTCGACGAGGGCAAGGGCCGCAGCCGTGTCGTCCACGGCCGCAACCACCTCACCGAGCGCGTCGGCGAGCGCGACTTCCAGGTGACCGGCAGCGGCTTCTGGCAGGTCCACCCCGGCTCCGCCGCCACGCTGCTCGGCACGGTCCTGGAGTTCGCCGACCCGAAGCCGGGGGAGTGGGCCCTCGACCTCTACTGCGGGGTCGGCCTGTTCGCCGCGGGCCTGGCCGAGGCGGTCGGCCCCGAGGGCGCCGTGTTCGGCGTCGAGTCCGAGTCCGTCTCCGTCCGAGACGCCGAACGCAACCTCCGCGACCTCCCCCAGGCCCGCTTCGCGCGGGGCCGGGTCGAGAACGCCCTCGACCACTTCGACATCGAACGCGCCGACCTGGTCGTCGTCGACCCGCCCCGCGCGGGTCTCGGCCGCGAGGTCGTCAACCGTCTCGTCACCCTGCAGGCCAGCCGGATCGTCTACGTCTCCTGTGACCCGGCCACCCTCGCCCGTGACCTCGCCTGGTTCGGCGAGCAGGGCTACCGCCTCGCCGACCTGCGAGCCTTCGACGGATTCCCGATGACCCACCACGTGGAGTGCGTGGCGCTGCTGATCAATGATCCGGACAGCGTCCCGGCCGAGCCGGTGGGCGCCCCGACCGGCGAGAGCGCGACGGACGACGTTTCGCCGGTCCCCGAGGACTAGCCCTGCGTTTCGCGCGCGACCCCGATCGATCCGGGGCGATCACCCATGGCGTTGGATCAGATCCAGCTGCTGACCCGCAGCGATGCGGCGCGTCCGAAAAAACGGGACCGGCCGGATCACCTCGCACGGGTGATACGACGATCATGAAGACGCCCCGCGACCGGTCCGGTCGCGGGGCGTGGTCGTCGAAGGGGCCGCGTCATCGCCCCGCGGCCGGTGAGGCAGGCCCACGCTCCGTGTGACCGGGTCGAGCGGTGGGGTCGCGGCGCGGATGATCCGTGACCGGATCGAGCGATGGCGGGTCGCGGCGCGGGTGGTCACGAGGGAAGCGCGCGACGGTTCCCGTGCACGGGACGCGCACGATCATGCTCAGGCCCGCACCCACGGTCACGCCCGCGGCCACACCGATGATCGCACCCGAGCCCGTGCCCACGATCACGCCTGCGGTGATGCCCACGACCAGACGCATGACCGTGAATACGACCACGCCCACGGAGTCATGCCTCGTCCGCGAGGCTCAGGTGCTCCTCGAGCCGTTCAAGCCTCCGCAGGATGGGCCGCAGCTCCTCACGGAGGGCCGCTGAGAGAGCGCTCGCCGCGTCGGCGGGGATCGGCACTGGGGTGGAGGCTACGGAGACCTGGGTCTGGGCCCGCAGGTGCACGTAGCCCGCCAGGGCGGCCGAGACCGCGCGGCGGGTCAGCCGCGGCTCGGCGCCCAGTCCCCGGAGGATGTGACCCGCAGCCCCGTCGGGCTCGGCGATCAGACCGAGGAGCAGATGCTCACAGCCGACGTAGTTGTGGCCGAGGGCGGTCGCGTCGGTGACGGTCATCTCCAGAGCCGCGGCCGCGGACGCGCTGAAGGTGAGCTCGGCGTCGCCGCCCGTGGCGGAGGCCGCGGAGGAGCCGGACGTCTCGGGGGTCTCAAGGCTCAGGCGGTCCAGCTGGCGCCGGATCTCCTCGCGCTCGATCTCCAGAACGCCCAGGACCTGGAGGGCCAGGTTGCCGCCCTCGGCCAGCAGGCCGCCCAGCAGGTGCTCGGTGCCGACCTCGGCCGCTCCCAGGGCCCGCGCCTGCTCCACCGCCAGCTTGATCACCGTACGGGCCCGGGCGGTGAAGTGCGTGAACCGTGCGGTCAGGTCGTCGATGTCGGAGCTGTTCAGCGCCGTCTCACGGATGGCGGTGACCCGCCGTACGGCCTGCTCCAGGGCCCGCTGGCAGATGGCCGAGACCGGCACCCCCGCCTTCTTCACCGCCTCGGCCAGCTCGTCGGGCAGGTAGACATTGATCTTCGGCATGGCATCTCCCCTATGGGGTTACTGAAGGGTTATAACCCATTCATAACCCCTGAGGGGGGTGACTGTCCAGTGTGTTGCCTGGTGTGACGCGCCTTTTCTCATCGGAGAGGAGCCGGTCCGGCGCCTGGGTGTGGATTCTGTCGTCGCGTGGAGGGGTGGCAGAAAAACCGAGACGGCCGCTCGTGTCGCCGGAGACACAGACGAGATCATCGGAAGTGTCGGCCGCTGCCGTGGACGATCTTCCGGGCAGAGGCGTCAGCGTGTCGCGCTCGTGAGGAACCGGGCGACGTTCGGGGTGGGGGCGGCGCCCCTGACGGAGAGCCAGGCCAGCTTGTTGCGGCCGGCGAAGGCGATGAGCCTGTGGGCGTTGGCCGGAGTGAGGTCGTGGGAGCTGCTCAGGACGGGGGTGAGCGCGATCCTGCGCCAGGCGACGGGTTCGCCGAGGGATTCCGCGATCTGAGGTTGCGCGGCGCGGACGGCCGAGGCGACGGGGCGCAGGCGGTCTCGGGCGAGCCCGGATTCGGGGCCGACGGCGGCCAGGAGGTTCACGGCGGTGATCTCGGCGCCGGCCTCGCGGGTGGATCGGAGCATGGTCTGATCACTCGGGGCCAGGCCCGTTCCCGTGACCGGGAGGGTGAAGCTCACGGTGAGGGGGCGGCCCTTGGCCGCGGCCTCGCGCTGCAGGGTCGCGATCGCCCTGGCGCGGCGCAGCACGGTCGCGGCGTTGGCCGGGTCCTGGACCTCGAAGTCGATGTAGGTGGCGTCGAAGGTGCCGATCGCCTGCCGGTAGGCGGCGATGAGGCGGTCGAGGTCGGTGCAGGCGGCGGCCAGTTCGCGGCCTACGGGGCCGCCGAAGGCGAGACCGGCGTCGCCGCCGACCGCGCGCAGGCGGTCCAGGCGATCGGCGACGAGATTGCCGCCCTGCTCCTGCGTGCCGCCCCACATGGGGACGCATTCCTTGCGGCCGGTGGTGAGGTGGCCGAGGGTGAACCAGCGGACGTGGTCCTTCCCCGCGGCCTCGGGCAGGGTGAAGAGCGGGTCCTGAACCGTGTTCACGAACGTCACGAAACCCGACGGACGACCGGTGGGGGAGGCGGCGGGGCCCCGCGCGGGTGTCTGCCCGGCGGAAGACCTGGTGACCAGTCCGGAAGCCGTCACCCCGGCCCGCGCGGCCAGGCCGGGCAGGCTCTGGTCACCGCCCGCCTTGGTGGGCAGGAGCCAGATCGCGACGCCGGTTGCCAGGGCGAGCGCCGCCGAGGCGAGCGCGACGAGAGATCGGGGCGGGGTGCCCGGCTCGCGGGCCTGGCGAGCGGCGGGACGACCCGTCACCACCGGCACGTTATCCACCTTCTCGACGACATGATTATCGCTATCGGTGCTTGGTCGACTACTGATTGCAGCTGAAGTCTGAACGCTAGCAAGCGTTCTCGTCGTGGCGTGGGCTTTCAGCGGATGCCGTCCGGAGTGCCCGGATAATGGTGACTATGAAGTTGAGGATCTTCACTGAACCACAGCAGGGCGCCACCTACGACGAGCTGCTGGCGGTCGCACAGACCGCGGAGCGTCTGGGGTTCGACGCCTTCTTCCGTTCCGACCACTATGTGCGGTTCGGTTCCGGCGACCCCGGTGCCGGCTCCACCGACGCTTGGACGACCCTGGCGGGCCTGGCCAGGGAGACCTCCACGATCAGGCTCGGCACCCTGGTCACCCCGGTCACCTTCCGGCTGCCCGGCCCGCTGGCGATCAGCGTGGCCCAGGTGGACCAGATGAGCGGGGGCCGGGTCGAGCTCGGTCTCGGCACCGGCTGGCTGGACGTCGAGCACACCGCCTACGGGATCCCGTTTCCGCCGATCGGCGAGCGGTTCGGCCGGTTCGAGGAGCAGCTCGAGATCATCACCGGGCTCTGGACCACTCCCGTGGGCAAGACGTTCTCGTTCGAGGGCGCCCACTACCGGCTGGCGGACTCTCCCGCGCTGCCCAAGCCCGTGCAGAGCCCCAAGCCGCCGATCATCATCGGCGGGGCCGGCGCCAAGCGCACCCCACGGCTGGCCGCGCGGTTCGCCGACGAGTACAACCTGCCGTTTCACCCCCTGGACGACACCGCGGTCGCCTTCGACCGGGTCCGGCGGGCATGCGAGGCGGAGGGGCGTGAGTCGATCCGATTCTCCGTCGCCCAGACCGTCTGCGTCGGCACCGACGACGCGGAGATCGCGCGCCGGGCCGAAGCCACCGGACATGACCTCACGGTGCTGCGCGCGAACGGGCTGGCGGGCACTCCCGCCGAGGTGGTCGAGAAGATCGGCGAGTTCGCGAAGCTGGGCGCCGAGCGGATCTACCTGCAGGTGTTGGACCTGTCGGACCTGGACCACCTGGAGCTCATCGCCGCCGAGGTCCTGCCTCACGTGTAGGGCGTGGAGCCATGGGTCCGCACTTCATCCTCAGGGGCGAAGGCCTGGGGTGCGGACCCACGACCGGATACGCGGGGCCGTCATGGCCGGGCGTCGCGGACGGGGGTCCGCGTCCTCAGAAGGGCTGAGGACCGAGGGACGGGCCCAGGGCCGATACGCGGGACCGTTGTGGACGGGGGTCCCGCGTCCTCAGAGGGCTGAGGTCTGAGGGACGGGCCCAGAGCCGATGCGCGGGACCATCGTGGACAGGGGGTCCGCCTCCTCAGAGGGCCGAGGTCTGAGGGACGGATCCACGGCCGGATACGCGGGACCGTCATGGCCGGACGCTCGCGGACAGGAGTCCGCGGCTCAGGCGTGAGCCGGGACGGTTAACCGATGGCCGGACTTATCGGACGTACGGCACACTGAGCCGGGTGTTGCTAACGATCTCCACGACCGTACGGCCCGCGACCGACCTCGGATTCCTGCTGCACAAGCACCCAGACAGGGTTCAGGAGTTCGGCCAGTCATACGGCACGGCCCGCGTCTTCTATCCGGAGGCGGACGAGGAGCGCTGCACGGCGGCGTTGATGCTCGACGTCGACCCGGTCCGCCTGGTGCGCTCGCGCGGCCGTTCCACGCCCGACTACACGCTGGGCCAGTACGTCAACGACCGGCCCTACGCCGCGTCGTCACTGCTGGCCGTGGCGCTGGGGGATGTGTTCCGTACGGCGCGCACCGGACGCTGCGACAGCCGTCCGGAGCTGGCCGCCGGGCCGATTCCACTGGAGATCGCGCTGCCCGTGCTGCCCTGCAGGGGCGGCCCCCAGCTGGCGCACCGGTTGTTCGAACCGCTGGGCTGGGAGGTCGAGGCGCGGGCCGTACCGCTGGACGAGGGGTTTCCCGAGTGGGGCGACTCCCGTTACGTGGGGCTGTCGCTGCGGGGCGAGGTGCGCCTGGCCGACGCGCTCAACCAGCTCTACGTGCTGCTTCCGGTGCTCGACGACTCCAAGCACTACTGGGTCGCCTCCGACGAGGTGGACAAGCTGATCAGGGCGGGCGAGTCCTGGCTGGCCACCCACCCGGAGAGAGGACTGATCACCCGCCGCTATCTTGGCCGTCGCTGGGCGCTGACCCGCACGGCCTTCGCCCGCCTGGCCGAGATCGGCGACGACGTGGAGGAGGACCTCGAGCCTCCCGTCGAGGAGGAGTCCGCCGAGACCTTCTCCGTCCCGCCGGAGGAGGACGCCGGCGCCCTGCGGGGTGAGGGGTCCCCGGCGATGTACGACGAGATGGCGCCGGACGGCGAGGCGGCGAACCGCCAGGCCGCGCCGTTCGACGGGACCGTGGGTGGTGAGGCCGCGCCGTTCGACGGGACCGTGGGTGGTGAGGCCGCGCCATTCAGCGGGACCGTGGATGGTGAGGCGGCGTCGGGCGGCGGGGCGGTGAATCGTCGGGCCGCGCCTTCCGGCGGCGCCGTGGATGGTGGGGTGGCGCCATTTGGCGGGACCGTGGATGGTGAGGCGGCGCCGGACGGCGAGGCAGGGGCCGGGGACCCGACGCGGAAGCGGCCCCTGAACACCCTGCGGCGCGAGGCCGTGGTCGGCGTGCTGGAGGAACTGGGCGCGCACAGGGTAATCGACCTGGGCTGCGGATCGGGTCAGCTGGTGGGGGCGCTGCTGGGCCGGCCGGGATTCACCAAGGTGGCCGGGACGGACGTGTCGGCGCAGGCGCTGGCGATCGCGGCCAGGCGCCTGAAGCTCGACCGGATGCCGGACAGGCAGCTGGAGCGGCTGGAGCTGTTCCAGGGTGCGCTGACCTACACCGACGACCGGTTCGCCGGATATGACGCCGCCGTGCTCATGGAGGTCGTCGAGCACGTCGATCCGTCCAGGCTGAGCGCGCTGGAGCGGGTGGTCTTCGGCACCGCCCGGCCGGTGCACGTGATCGTCACGACGCCCAACATCGAGTACAACGTGCGCTACGACTTCCTGGAGGGCCTGCGCCACTCCGACCACCGCTTCGAGTGGACGCGGGCCGAGTTTCAGGCGTGGGCCGCGAAGGTCTGCGGCGAGTACGGCTACCACGTCGCGTTCCGGCCGATCGGCGACGATGACCCCGAAGTGGGCTCGCCCACCCAGATGGCCCTGTTCAGTGCCGCAAGTGCCGTAAATGCCGGAAAGTTCAGTGACGGGAGCGCCGAAAACGCCGCACGTGTCGAAGGCGCCGTAAATGCCGCAAACGCTGGAGGCGCCGCAGATGCCGCAAGCGCCGCAAGCGCCGGACATGCCGCAAGCGAAGCAAATGCCGCAAACACTGGAAACGTCGTAGGTGTGGGAGGTGGAGATGACTGAGATCAACGTGCCGGAGATGTCCCTGGTCGTGCTCGTGGGGGTGTCCGGGAGCGGGAAGTCGACCTTCGCTCGCAAGCACTTCATCCCCACCCAGGTGGTCTCCTCGGACTTCTGCCGAGGGCTGGTGTCCGACGACGAGAACGACCAGGCCGCCACATCCGACGCCTTCGACGTGCTCCACTACATCGTCGGCACCCGGCTCAAGCGGGGGCTGCTCACGGTCGTCGACGCCACCAGCGTCCAGTGGGAGGCGCGCAAGAGCCTGATCGAGCTGGCCAAGGAGCACAACGTGCTGGTCGACGCGATCGTCTTGGACGTGCCCGAGGAGGTGGCGATCGCGCGCAACGAGGACAGGCCCGACCGCAACTTCGGGCCCCAGGTGGTCCGGCGGCAGCGCAAGGACCTGCGGCGTTCCATGGCCAAGATCTCCCGGGACGGTTTCCGCCGGGTCCACGTGCTGCGAGGGACCGAAGAGATCGAGGCCGCCGTTGTCGTCAGGGAGAAGTCGTGGACCGACAGGCGTGAGCTGACCGGGCCGTTCGACATCATCGGCGACGTGCACGGCTGCCGCTCCGAGCTGGAGACGCTGCTGCGCACGCTGGGATGGAAGATCGCCCCCGGCGGCACGGGCGCCGTCCACCCGGAGGGCAGGACGGCGGTGTTCGTCGGCGACCTGGTCGACCGGGGGCCGGACTCACCCGGCGTGCTCAGGCTGGTGATGGGCATGGTCGCGGCCGGAACCGCGCTGTGCGTGTCGGGCAACCACGAGCAGAAACTGGCCCGCGCCCTCAACGGCCGCAAGGTGAAGATCGCCCATGGCCTGCAGGAGTCGCTGGACCAGCTCGCGGCCGAGCCGGAGGAGTTCAGGCGGGCGGCGCTGGCCTTCATGGACGGGCTGATCAGCCACTACCGTCTCGACGGCGGCAGGCTCGTCGTCGCGCACGCCGGGCTGAAGGAGGCCTACCACGGCCGCGCCTCGGGCCGGGTGCGCTCCTTCGCGCTGTACGGCGACACCACCGGCGAGACCGATGAGTACGGCCTGCCGGTGCGTTACCCCTGGGCGCGGGAGTACCGGGGACGGGCCATGGTCGTCTACGGTCACACCCCGGTCCCCGAGACCGAGTGGATCAACAACACGATCTGCCTGGACACCGGGGTGGTCTTCGGCGGGAGGCTGACCGCGCTGCGCTACCCGGACAGGGAGATCGTCTCGGTGCCCGCCGAGAAGGTCTGGTACGAGTCGGTCAAGCCGTTCGCCGCTCCCGGCCACCGTGACCCGGGCGTGCTCTCCATCGAGGACGTGCAAGGCGCCAAGCACATCGAGGTGCGTCACGGCGGCGGTCACATCAAGATCCGGAAGGAGAACTCGGCCGCCGCACTCGAGATCATGAGCCGGTTCGCCGTCGATCCACGCTGGCTGGTCTACCTGCCGCCGACGATGGCACCGCCGGAGACCTCCAGGCTCGACGGTTACCTGGAGCATCCGGCCGAGGCGTTCGCCGAGTTCGCGGCGGCCGGAGTCACCCGGGTCGTGTGCGAGGAGAAGCACATGGGCTCGCGGGCGGTGGCCGTACTGGCCCGGAGCCCGGAGGCGGCGGCCGCGCGGTTCGGGGTCACGGACGGGAGCGCGGGGGCGGTCTACACCCGGACCGGCAGGCCCTTCTTCGCCGACACCACCGAGCTGGTGGACCGGCTCAGGCGGGCGTGCACGCCGCTCATGGACGAGCTGGGATCGGACTGGATCGTTCTCGACTGCGAGCTGCTGCCCTGGTCGGCCAAGGCGGGAGGGCTGATCCGCAGCCAGTACGCGTCGGTGGGCGCCGCGGCCCGCACGGTGCTGCCGGAGGCGATCACGGTGCTGGAAGCGGCGGCCGGGCGCGGGTTGGATGTGGGCTTTTTACTGGACCGCACCCGCCGCCGCTCAACCAACGCTGCCCGATTTAGAGACGCCTATGCCCGTTACTGCTGGCCTGTCTCCAGTTTGGATGATCTGCGCTTGGCGCCGTTCCAGATTCTCGCCTGTGAGGGCCGGGCGACAGCGGTGCTGGAGCCGCACTCCTGGCACCTGGAGATGCTGGCCCGGCTCGACGACCCGCTGATCGTGCCCACCCGGCACATGTTCGTGGATCTGACCTCTGAGGAGTCCAGGGACGCGGCGACCGCCTGGTGGTCCGGCCTGACCGCCGAGGGCGGGGAGGGCATGGTGGTCAAGCCACTGGGGCCCCCGGACGGCCGGGCGCAGAGTCCGACGACGAGCGGAGCGGGACCGGACCTGCCCGCGGAGGCCGGATCGGTTACGAACACGGACGCGAGCGCGAACACGGGCGCGGGCGCGAGTGCGGACCCGGGCACCGGCACGCGTGTGGACCCGGGCACGGGCGCGACGGGACAGCGGAGCCGGGTGCAGCCGGGGGTCAAGGTGCGCGGGCGGGAATACCTGCGGATCATCTACGGCCCCGACTACACCGAGAGCCTGGAGGTTCTGCGCCACCGGTTCCTGGGCCGCAAGCGCTCGCTCGCCCTGCGCGAGCACGCGCTCGGGCTGGAGGCGCTGTCCCGGCTGGCCGAGGGGGAGCCGCTGTGGAGGGTCCACGAGGCGGTCTTCGCGGTCCTGGCCCTGGAATCCGAGCCGGTGGATCCGCGTCTGTGATTTTTGGACAAAGGCAGGTGAAGTAGAAAGACATATTCCGGATTGCGATGATGGAATTCTTCTCCCTGGTCTTTAGGCTTTTAAGGGCCGACCACCAGGGAGGAACGCCGTGAAATTCGATCGCGCTGCCCTGCGGGAAGTCGTCTCCATCAGCGATGAGATCGGGGTGTTGTCGTTCTATCTGAATGCGGACCCACGAGAGGAGAAGTCCTCCCGGCCCGCCTGGCGGATCCGTTTCCGCAACGAACTGTCCGACCTGCGAGAGCGGGTCATGGCCGACGGGGACGGGACGCGGAAGAAGGCGATCCTCCAACGGCTGGCTGCGCTGGATCAGCCGTTCCAGCATCTGCTCGACCCCGCCGAGTCCGGGCTGGGGCGCGTGTTGTTCGCCCCGGTCTGCGGGGGTGAGGCGCGGGCCTTCTCCTTCCAACTACCGGTCGTCGACCAGATCGTGCTGGAGCCGACGGCCTACGTGCGCCCACTGGTCAACACGGTGGAGGCGGCACCGCCCGCCGGGATCGTCGTCGTGTGCAGGGACGGAATGCGCGTGATCGACTACCGCTACGGCGTGGTCGAGGACGTCAGGAAATCGCGTTACGAGGTCGACGTCGAGGACTGGCGGGACATGCGCGGTCCCGCGCCCTCGGAGTCCTCCCAGCAGGGCGTCTCGCACCGGGAGAGATTCGCCAGCCGGATCGAGGACAACCTCGCCAGGCTGCTGCGCGCGGACGCGCCGCAGGTCAGCGCCCATGCCGCGGACCTGGGCTGGACCACGCTCGTGCTGGTCGGCGACGTCCAGCTGACCGACGTCCTGGCGGGAGAGCTGACCGGAGACGTCATCCAGGTCGACGCGGTGGTGGACCCGCTGCCCTCGGCGAAGATCGTCGAGTACGTGGCCCCGCACCTGAAGGCCGCCAGGACCCGGCACGGCACCGACCTGGCGAACCGGGCCAGGGACGCCGCGCTGGCCGGCGGACGCGGCGTCCTGGGTCTGAGGGACACGCTCCACGCGCTGAACGAGAGCCGGGTCGCGAACCTGCTGCTGAACGAGTCCCGCGAATGGAGCGGCAGCCGTACGGCCTACGGGATGCTCCACCTGCCGGGCGAGATCCCGCCGGGGGAGTCGGAGCGGACGCTCGTCCCGGAGCCCGCGATGGGTGAGCGCATGATCGCGCGAGCGCTGGACATCGATGCGGAGGTCACCGTTCTGAACTCCGGGGCATCGGAGATTCTCGCCGATTTCGCCGGGGTCGCCGCGATTCTTCGCTGGTAGATGACGACCTCTGGGTGATCACCTGTATTTGGTTGGGGTATTGACGTCTCATACTTCCTTTCGGGGGAAAGGACTGTCATGGCCAGCACCGCCCCATCGGGTACTTCCAGCGAGAACATTGGTCACGTCGTCTTCATCACCGCAGCGGCGGCGATCGGCGGATTTCTTTTCGGCTATGACAGCGCCGTCATCAACGGAGCCGTCACCGGAATCCAGAAACACTTCGGCGTCGGTCCCGTTCAGATCGGGTTCGTGGTCGCGATCGCGCTGCTGGGCTCCGCGCTCGGCGCGTGGATCGCCGGGGGATTGGCCGACCGCTGGGGGCGCACGAGGACCATGCAGGTGGCCGCGATCCTGTTCGCGGTCAGTTCCGTCGGGCAGGCGCTGCCGTTCGCGGTCTGGGATCTGGCCTTCTGGCGGGTGCTCGCCGGTGTGGGGATCGGCATGGCCTCGGTGATCGGGCCCGCCTACATCGCCGAGGTCTCGCCGCCCGCCTACCGGGGGCGTCTGGGATCCTTCCAGCAGCTCGCCATCGTGCTGGGCATCGCGGTCTCCCAGCTGGTCAACTACGCGATCGCGGAGACGGCCGGAGGCAACGTCAACAACCAGCTGGCCGGCCTGGAGGCCTGGCAGTGGATGCTCGGCGCCTGTCTGGTTCCGGCCCTGCTCTACCTGCTCTTCTCGACGATCATTCCCGAGTCGCCGCGGTTCCTCGTCGCGGTGGGGAAGACGCAGGAGGCGCGCAGGGTGCTCGCCGAGGTGGAGGGCGAGAGCACCGACGTGGACGCGCGGCTGACGGAGATCCAGGACTCGCTGCGCAGCGAGCGACGGCCCCGGCTCCGCGACCTGCGCGGCCCGAAGCTCGGCCTGCTGCCGATCGTCTGGATCGGCATCCTGCTCTCGGTCTTCCAGCAGTTCGTCGGCATCAACGTCATCTTCTACTACTCGGCGTCGCTCTGGCAGTCGATCGGCATCAACCAGAGCAACTCGCTGCTGATCAGCTTCTCCACCTCGATCATCAACATCGTCGGCACGTTCATCGCCATCGCGCTGGTCGACAGGATCGGCCGCAGGCCCCTGCTGCTGATCGGCTCCGCGGGCATGGCGGTCGCGCTGGCCGTGGCCGCGTGGGCGTTCAGCTCGGGCGTCCCGTCCGGCGACACCGTCAGGCTGCCGGAGGCGCAGGGCTTCGTCGCCCTGGTCGCCGCGCACGTCTTCGTGCTGTTCTTCGCGCTGTCGTGGGGCGTCGTCGTCTGGGTGCTGCTCGGGGAGATGTTCCCCAACCGGATCAGGGCCGCCGCGCTCTCGGTGGCCGCCTCCGCCCAGTGGGTGGCCAACTGGCTGATCACGGTCTCGTTCCCGTCCCTGGCGGCGTGGAGCCTGGCCGGCGCCTACGTGGGCTACACCTTCTTCGCCGTGCTGTCCTTCATCTTCGTGCTGTTCAAGGTGAGGGAGACCAAGGGCCGGAAGCTGGAGGAGATGGGATAGGTTCGCCCCGTGTCCTCGGGAGAGCCAACGTCCGGGCCGGAGCGCGAGTCCTCGGGAGAGCGGATGTCCGAACCGGAGCGTGTGCCGCCGCGGTCGGCCGCACCTCGGGAGAGAGCCGTACGGCCGAAGAAGGCCGACCTCGACGCGGCCAAGGACCGGACGATCGAGGACGTGCTCGGGCCGTCGCTGGACGTCCTGTTCTGCGGCATCAACCCCGGCCTCTACTCGGCGGCGACCGGTCACCACTTCGCCCGGCCGGGCAACCGGTTCTGGCCCGCGCTGTACCGTTCGGGCTTCACGCCCCGGCTGCTGGCCCCCGAGGAGCAGGGACTGCTCCCCTCCCTGGGGCTGGGCATCACCAACGTGGTGACACGGGCGAGCGCACAGGCGGCGGAGCTGTCCGCCGAGGAGCTCCGCGCGGGCGGGGAGCGGCTGGTGAGACTGGTCACCGAGGTCCGGCCGAAGGTGCTGGCGGTGGCGGGGGTCACCGCGTACCGGATGGCGTTCGGGGAGCCGAAGGCGGCGATCGGGCCGCAGGAGTCCAGGATCGGCGATGCGAGGCTGTGGGTGCTTCCCAACCCGAGCGGCCTGAACGCCCACTGGCCGCTGGACCGGATCGCGGACGAGATGCGGCGGCTCCGGGAGTCCCTCAAGTAACGGACCCGGCCCTCACCCGCGTGACCGGGGAATGACCGACCCTGACCCCCGTGGTCAGGGAGCGATGTCACCGAGCGCCCACAGCGTGGAGGCATCCTCTCCGCGAGGTGGTCGCCGGTGAATCCCCGCTCTTCGGTCGGGGGAGGACGTCAAACGTGACGCCCGCCACCGACGGAGATCGAAGCTTCGCCGAGTGGACGGGCGCCTTCGGGAGCCGGCACGGCCACGGCCTTCACAGCCCCCGCGGTCACGGCCGGTGCGGTCGGGACGGCCGTCGTCGCGCTCGGCGACTCGATATGCGTCCCGGCTCGGGAGCCGCTCAGAAAGGGCCCGGGCGGTTGCCCCGGCGGGCCCGGGCGCGGGGATGCCGGTGCCTCCGGTGGAACATGCCCAGCACGGTCACCACCAGCCAGGCCAGGAAGATGAACTTCAGCACTCCGAACCCGGCGGTCGCCATGCCGACGATCAGCAGGATGATCAGGATGGGGAAGAACGGCGCCCCGCCCCGGCGGGCCGGGTGGCGATGATGCCAGGCCGCAGGATGGGGGGCGTGCCGTTGATGACCCCAGCCCGCGCCTCCGTGCCGCCAGGCCCACTCCGCGCCGCCGTGCCGCCAGGCCCAGCCGGGTCCCCCGTGTCCGCGGTGGTCGTGATCTGAGAATCCCCGGGGGTCTTCGGAGTGTGAGCCGTGCAGGTCGGGGAGATCGGCGCCGACCAGGGCCAGCTCGCGCCCGGTGCGCGCCGACAGGGTCAGTTCGAGGCGTTCGTCGAGCTCCTCGTGGGTCAGGCGGCCCTGCGCGTAGTGCTCGCGCAGGGCCGTCATCACCGCCTCACGCTCGGCGTCTCCGATACGGAGATCGTCTCGGGACGTCATGGTCTGGTCACTCCTCGCCGGGGTCGCCATCGGCCAAGATCTGGTAGAGCTTGCGGCGGGTCTCGGACAGGGTCTGCCTGGCCTGCTGGATCTGCGCGTCGCTGCCGGTCTGCAGGATCTGGAGCATGGCGAACCCCGACTGGCGGGCGATGTCCATCAGCTCCCAGGTGCTGCCGTCGACGTCGGGCGTCATCTCCTCCCAGGGAGCGCGCACCTCGTCGGAGTGCTCGGCCACGTAGGCCCGGCCGGCGTCGGTGAGGCGGAAGGTCTTGCGGCCGTCGTTCTCCTCCGACAGGACGAGTCCCTCGTCGGTGAGCTGCTGCAGCGCCGGGTAGACCGCTCCCGGGCTGGGCTTCCAGCCGCCCTGGCTGCGCTGCTCGATCTCCTGGATGATCTGGTAGCCGTTGTGTGAGTCCTCGGTGAGCAGCGCGAGGATCGCGGCGCGGACGTCGCCCCGCTTCGCCTTGCGTCCCCGGCCGAACGGGGGTCCTCCCCCGAAGGGGCCGCCGCCGAACGGGCCGCCGCGGCCTCGGCCGCCCCGGCCGAAGTCCCAGGGGAAGCCGCCGGGGAAGGGACCGCGGTGACCGCGGTGCCGGTGCTCGTGCGGGCCTGCCTCGTGGGGTCCCCCCTCGTGCGGTCCGTGCGGTCCTCCGTGGTGGGGCCCTCCGTGGTGCCAGCCGGTGGCCATGGTCCGCAAGGCCTCCCTGGCCGCGCGCTTCATCTCGCGCCGGACGTCCTGCGGGACGACGCCGGCCCACTGGCCGCCCATCGCATCTGCCGAATTCATGTCATCTCCCTGTATCGCGATCGTCTTTAGATCGCTCTCGATGCCTCAAAGATATATCGATAGAATTCTATCTACAAGCCCATGTGGTGAAAAAAGGCATTTTGGCTGGTCAGACACCCTGTTCGAGAACGGAGCAACGCGCCCCAACCCGCCCGTGCCGTTCCTCACCGCCCGTGCCGTCGAACCACGCCCTCACCCGCCCGCCGCGCGCCAGGCCCGGCCAGGTCCGCGCTGTACCGCCGGGCCGCGACCTCACTCACCGTGCCGCCAGGCCCGGCCTGGTCCGCGCCGTTCCGCCGGGCCGCGATCTCGTCCCGCGCCGTTCGCTCAGGCAGGCGACCGCAGGGTCCGCCGTTGGCGGCCGGTGGGTCGAGACGGTGTTCCAGGCCCCGGTCCCGGTCGCCCAACTCGGCGCTCGGCCGCGCCGATCAGCGGTGCGTCGGCGGCGTCGTGGATGTGGACGGCGCGGTTGGTCGCGGCGACGACGGGCATATCGCCCTCATCGTCGACGCGGGGAGAACGCGCATGTCACAGGGGCGGCACGATGACGTGATGATCGCTCGAAAACGACGGCAGCGATGGCCAGAGATGTGGATCACCTGCCTCGCCGGCCGCGAGATCCTCGAAGGGGCGGGACGGCTCCGCGGTTCCATCGCCCTGCCCGCGCGCGGCGGCGTCCCATCGGGGAGGAGGCGACTTCCATGAGCCTGATGGCGGGAATCTTCGCGGGTGCGGCGGGCACCACCGCGCTGGACATCGTCACCTATCTGGACATGACCGTACGCGGCCGCCCGGCGAGCGTGTTGCCCGCTCAGGCCGCCGGCAAGCTGGCCGACCGGGCCGACGTCGATTTCGGCTCGGGAGAGGTCGCCGAGAGCAGGCGCGAAGGCGTGGGCGCGCTGCTCGGATACGCGGTGGGTCTGGGAGTCGGCGGACTCTACGGGCTGCTCGCCGGTGACCGGAACGTTCCACTGCCGGTGGCCGCCCTGGGGTTGTCGGTGGCGGGGATGGCCGCCGGCGACGCCCCCTACACCGCGCTCCGGCTGACCGACCCGCGCGAGTGGGACGCGGTCTCGTGGGCCTCGGACATCATCCCGCACCTGGTCTACGGCCTGACGACCGCGGCGGTCTACAGGCGCCTGACCCGCCCCTGACCTCCTGCGGGCCGGCGCCCCGGGTTCCGAACCGGGAAAGGCCGAGAACCTCGGCTCGTCACGGGGCGAGGCCTCATCCGGGCGAAGGGGGGTCTCATCCGGGCGGAGGGCCGAGGAGGCCGACCTCGGCGCCGAGGCCGCGACGCTCCGCCTCGCGGTAGGTGAGCCAGGCCGGGGCGAGGTCCTGCCAAGGAGGTCTCACGGGGGCGTAGACGGTGCGCTGGCCGGGGTCGGTGCGGCCGGGATGCCCATCGCGCAGGATCTCGCCGAGGGTGACGTGAGCGGCCTCCGGCGGCAGCCCGGCCGTGGTCGTCGAAGGAGCCGGTGTCGAGGATCGTTGGCGGATGGGTCAGGTGTGCGGCCGGGCCGGAGGGGCGGTGGGATCGGGTCCCGGGCGGGAGAGCACGGCCATGAGGTCGTCGACGAGCTGCTGGTCGGCGGGCCGCCGGGTGGCCAGCAACCGATACCAGAGGGTGCCGAACACGATGTCGGTGACGATGACGGGCGACAGTCCGGGCGGGAGGTCGCCGCGGGCCCGGGCACGGTCGAGAACGATTCCGAGAGCGTCCCGGCGGCGCTGGAGGAACGAGGCGCGAAACCGTTCGCCGAATCCGGCGTTGATCTGCGCCTCGGACATGAGGGCACGGAGCACGTCGGCGATGTGCGGGTTGCGCGCGAGGGTGAAGGTCTCGGTGAGGAACGCACGCAGGTCGGCCGTGTAGCTGCCGTTGTCCGACACCGGCACGTACATCTCCGCCTTGGTGGCCAGCGCGTCGAGCAGCACGTCGGCCTTGGAGGGCCACCAGCGGTAGATCGTCTGTTTGCCGGTCCCCGACCGGACGGCGATCCCCTCGATTGTCAGACCGGCGTAGCCGACTTCGCCGAGGAGGTCGAATGCCGCGGCCAGGATCGCCAGGCGGCTCTCATCGCTGCGCTTGCGCCCCGGTCGCACCGGCGCGGGTTGGTTGGTCATGGGCTCATGCTAACTTAAATCGAAACGAGACGGTTCGGTTCTATTTAGGAGAGTTCATTGATGAGCGATCGCACGGCCCTTGTCGTGGGCGGGACATCCGGCATCGGGTTGGCCGCCGCTCGGCGACTCGATGCCCTCGGCGCCGCCGTGCACATCGTCGGACGGAGCCGGGAGCGCCTCAACGAGGTCGCCGTCACCGACCCGGCGCTTACGGGTCACCGCGCCGACGGAGGCGACCGAGACGAGATCGCCGCCGTGACCGAGGCGATCGGCGAGATCGACTGGCTGATCGTCGCCCTCACGGGCAGCGAAGGGGTCGGCCCCATCGCCGACCTCGACCTCGACATGCTCCGTCGCGCCTTCGACGCCAAGTTCTGGGGCCACCTCACCACCATCCAGGCGGCCCTGCCACACCTGACGCCCACCGGTTCGATCACGCTGATCGGAGCGATCACGGCCCGTACCGGCATGCCCGGCACCGCCGGTGTCGCCGCCGTCAACGGAGCCGTCGAAGCCCTCGTCAAGCCCCTGGCCGTCGAACTGGCGCCGGTCCGGGTCAACGGTGTTTCACCCGGCCTCGTCGACACCCCCTGGTGGAGCGGCCTGCCCGACGACGTCCGGCGGGCTTATTTCGCCCAGGCCGCCCAGGCGCTTCCGGTCCGGCGTGTCGCGACCGCGGACGACATCGCCGAAGTCGTCGTGCTGGCGGCGACCAACACCAACATCACCGGAACGGTCCTCGAAGCCGACGGCGGGGCACGTCTCGTGTCCATCGGCTGACAGGGCACTCCGGCCGAGATCATGAGCCCGATGCGGGCTTCCGGATCCCCAGCGGTGCGGCGGACGGGATCCGCCGAACCGCCCCGGAGGCCGTTACCTAAAGTGAACTTGTCGTTGCGCTGAGAAGAAGTGAGGCAGATCACCTAAATCTTGGCCGTTTTTGGAACAAGCATTGAGACCTGCACGTTACAAATGACATAGACGGGATTCGTTCCGTGCCGGAAGGGCTGGGGGGTGCTTTCGGTGCGGAACGGTCCCGTCTGTCGTTTCAGGACTCTGATGCCGATCCGCCGGAGAATCTCCGGTGGATCGCGACTCTCTCCGGGCGAAGGCCGCGTCGGCCGGGATCTTGCCGACGCCGGGGACCGCCACTCTTCCTGATCGGCGGCACTGATCGCCGGGCTCATCCGTTCTCTGTCCATGGAGACTGTCCGCAGAGACATTCGTGATCACCCAGTGACCGCCGTCCTCGCGGCCGGCAACCACCACCGGCACGGCCACGAAGGGCCGGACCAGGCGAGACGCACGCGGACGGGTGGACAGATCGAGGCAGCCTCTTGCCCCCTCGCATGACCGCGAAACCGGGGGATGGCAAAGAGAGCCACCGTGGCGAGTTGATCTCGCTTGGGCGACACGCCGATACTGCAAAATGGCACGGTCCTCCGCCCGGAGGAGGCTTTGCCGTAGAGTCGCCCGGGGTGATCTTGATGGTGGTGTTTGAGCGATGATGGGGCATACGCACGCGCTGACGGGAGCGATCGCCTGGTTGGGTGTGGCGCCCGCATTAGCGGCCCTGCCGCTGCTCACCGAGACCTCCAGGTTCACGGAGACCGGCATCATGGTGAACGCGCTCACGCCGGCCGAGTTCGTGGCCGGGGCGATCGTCTGTGCCGGGGCCGCGATGCTGCCCGACCTGGACCATCCCAGTGCGACGATCGCGCAGACCTTCGGGCCGGTCACCTGGGCGTTGAGCAAGGCCGTGGCGTGGCTGAGCGGCGGGCACCGCAACGCCACGCATTCGCTGGCGTTCGCGGTCGCCATGGGGTTCGGCACCCACTATCTGGCCAGCAACTTCATGATCGGCCGCGACATCATGGTCGTGCTGCTGATCGGCCTGTCGTTGCGATCGATCGGGATCGGCATTCCGGGTAAGAAGTTCTCCTCGGCGATCCTCAACATCGGCATGACCGCCGGACTGTTCGTGGTGTTCCGCAGCGAGAACGTGGGTTATGCCTGGTTGGGGCTGGCGGTCGCGGTCGGATGTCTCATCCACGTCATAGGAGACTGCTGCACGGAGAAGGGCTGCCCGGTGTTGTGGCCGCTCCAGCAGAACTGGCTGCTGCCGTGGAAGATCGGGATCAAGACGGGCAAGAAGTTCGAGCAGAAGTTCCTCGCCCCGGTGCTCTCGGTCATCGTTCTCGGGCTGCTGTACTTCCGCCTCGCCCCCCTGTGAGTTTACTGATGAGTAACTTGATGTCGAGATATCTGTAGGGATATCTTGATATCGAGACATCCGCTGCGATCCGCAGGTGGCCGTCGAGTTAGGCGTACCTAACAGACTCGGGCACTCCGACGGTGCGGCAGGATTCAACTGCGCCTTCAGTACCGGCGCGCCAGACACCAGGGTGATGAGGGAGGCGAACCGTGTCCGCGAACAGTTTTGGCAGCCGTGACACGCTCCGCGTCGGTGACGCGGGATACGAGATCTACCGGCTGGACGCCGTCGAGGGGTCGGGACGCCTCCCGTACAGCCTGAAGATCCTTCTTGAGAATCTGCTCCGCACCGAGGACGGCGCGAACGTCACCGCCGACCACGTCCGGGCCCTCAGTCAGTGGGATCCCGCGGCCACGCCGAGCGTGGAGATCCAGTTCACGCCGGCCCGCGTGATCATGCAGGACTTCACCGGGGTTCCCTGCGTGGTGGACCTGGCGACCATGCGCGAGGCCGTCCGCGACCTCGGCGGCGACCCCGCCAAGATCAACCCGCTCGCGCCGGCCGAGATGGTCATCGACCACTCGGTCATCGTCGACTTCTTCGGCGGGCAGGACTCCTTCCAGCGCAACGTCGACAAGGAGTACGAGCGCAACCGCGAGCGCTACCAGTTCCTGCGCTGGGGCCAGACCGCCTTCGACGAGTTCAAGGTCGTCCCGCCGGGCACCGGCATCGTGCACCAGGTGAACATCGAGCACCTGGCCCGCGTCGTCATGACGCGCGGCGTCGGCAAGGACGGTGAGGCGGTGCTGACCGCCTACCCCGACACCTGCGTCGGCACCGACTCCCACACCACCATGGAGAACGGCATCGGCGTTCTCGGCTGGGGCGTCGGCGGCATCGAGGCCGAGGCCGCGATGCTGGGCCAGCCGATCTCCATGCTGATCCCGCGCGTGGTCGGCTTCAAGCTGACCGGCAGGCTCCCCGCGGGGGCCACCGCCACCGACCTGGTGCTCACGATCACCGAGATGATGCGCAAGCACGGCGTCGTCGGCAAGTTCGTGGAGTTCTACGGCGACGGCGTGGCCAGCGTGCCGCTGGCCAACCGGGCCACGATCGGCAACATGAGCCCCGAGTTCGGCTCGACCTGTGCGATCTTCCCGATCGACGGTCAGACGATCGATTACCTCACGCTGACCGGCCGCCCCGCGGAGCAGGTCGCCCTGGTCGAGGCCTACGCCAAGACCCAGGGGCTCTGGCTGGACCCGGCGAGCGAGGAGCCGGTCTTCTCCGAATACATCGAGCTGGACCTGAGCACGGTCGTCCCGTCGATCGCCGGTCCCAAGCGCCCGCAGGACCGCATCGCGCTGTCGGACGCCAAGAGCGCCTGGCGCGCGGCCGTCAAGGACTACGCCCCGAGCGTCCAGGGCCCGGTGGACGAGGCCTCCGAGGAGTCCTTCCCGGCCTCCGACTCCCCGTCGATCTCGCACGGCGGCAACGGCGACGAGCCGCACGCCCCCGGCCTCAACGGCGACCGGCCGCGCAACCCGGTCCAGGTCACCCTGGCCGACGGCACGAGCTTCGAGATCGACCACGGCGTGGTGACCATCGCGGCCATCACCAGCTGCACGAACACCTCCAACCCGTTTGTCATGATGGGCGCCGCGCTGCTCGCCAGGAACGCGGTGGACAAGGGCCTGACCCGCAAGCCGTGGGTCAAGACCTCCCTCGCCCCCGGCTCGCAGGTCGTCACCGGCTACTTCGAGCGCTCCGGCCTCCAGCCGTATCTCGACAAGATCGGCTTCAACCTGGTCGGCTACGGCTGCACCACCTGCATCGGCAACTCTGGTCCGCTGCAGGAAGAGATCTCCACGGCCATCCAGGCCAATGATCTCGCGGTCACCGCCGTGCTGTCGGGCAACCGCAACTTCGAGGGCCGGATCAACCCCGAAGTCAAGATGAACTACCTTGCCTCGCCGCCGCTGGTCGTCGCCTACGCCCTCGCGGGCACCATGGACCTCGACCTGAACAACGAGCCGCTGGGCGTGGGCTCGGACGGCAAACCGGTGTTCCTCGCCGACATCTGGCCGTCGCAGGAGGAGATCGCGGAGGTCGTGGCCTCCTCGATCGACCGCGAGATGTTCCTGCACGACTACGCCGACGTGTTCGAGGGCGACGAGACCTGGCGCTCACTGCCGATCCCGACCGGCAACATCTTCGAGTGGGACCCGACCTCGACCTACGTCCGCAAGCCTCCCTACTTCGACGGCATGCCCGCCTCCCCGGAGCCGGTGACCGACATCTCCGGCGCCCGGGTGCTGGCCAAGCTGGGCGACTCGGTCACCACCGACCACATCTCCCCGGCGGGCTCCATCAAGTCCGGGACCCCGGCCGCGCAGTACCTGCGCGAGAACGGCGTCGAGCTCAAGGACTTCAACTCCTACGGCTCCCGCCGCGGCAACCACGAAGTGATGATCCGCGGCACCTTCGCCAACATCCGGCTGAGGAACCTGCTGCTCGACGGCGTGGAGGGCGGCTACACCCGTGACTTCACCCTCGACGGCGGCCCGCAGTCCTTCATCTACGACGCCTCCGCCAACTACCAGGCCGCGGGCATCCCGCTCGTCGTCCTGGCGGGCAAGGAGTACGGCTCCGGCTCTTCGCGCGACTGGGCCGCCAAGGGCACCGCGCTGCTCGGCGTCCGCGCCGTCATCGCCGAGTCCTACGAGCGCATCCACCGCTCCAACCTGATCGGCATGGGCGTGCTGCCGCTGCAGTTCCCCGAGGGCCAGACGGCGCAGTCGCTGGGCCTGACCGGTGAGGAGACCTTCGACGTCATCGGGGTCGAGGAGCTCAACAGGGGCGGCACCCCGCAGACCGTGACGGTCAGGGCGGGCGACAAGGAATTCCAGGCTGTCGTGCGCATCGACACCCCCGGAGAGGCGGACTACTACCGCCACGGGGGCATCATGCAGTACGTCCTGCGCTCCCTGCTCGCCAAGAGCTGAGCAGGGGGGCGGGGCCGTACGCAAGCCTCCGCCCGCATCGGGGGAACAACCCGAAAACCAGAACCGCCCGGAGGGACACCATCCCTCCGGGCGGTTCTGCGTTTCGGACGGAGTCCCCGCCGCACCGGTGGTCCGGAGAGCACCGGAGTCCCGCCGCACCGGTGGTCCGGCGAGCCGAGGGGGAAACGCCCACCTGCCCGGTGGGGATGATCGAGCTCTATGGTCTTCGTCATGAATGACGAGGTATTTACCTTTATTTTGGTGGGTTTGTCGGTTTTTGTTGGAGCCATCGCGCAGGGGGCGATCGGCTTCGGCATGGGACTGGTGGCCGCGCCGGTGATCACGATGCTGAACCCCTCGGTCATGCCCGGGGCGATCCAGGTCGTGAACTTCACGCTGCCCCTGTTCACGCTGGCGGCCGAGTGGCGCAGGGTCGACTGGCGCGGGCTGGGCTTCGCGGTCCTGGGCAGGATTCCGGGCAGTTTCCTCGGCGGCCTGGTCGTCGTCTACGTCTCCACCCGGGCCCTGGGCGTCCTCGTCGGGGCGATGGTGCTGATCGCGGTCGGCCTCACCGCCTGGGCGGTGGCCGTGCCGCGTAACGGATGGACTCTCACGGGAGCGGGTTTCGTCTCGGGGATCACCGGTACGGCGACCGGGATCGGAGGGCCGCCGATGGGGCTGGTCTACCAGAACGCCAAGGGGCCGCAGATCAGGGCCACACTCGCGATGTTCTTTCTCCTCAGCGCGGCCCAGTCGCTGGGCATTCTCGCGCTCCTCGGCAAGCTCCCCGCGCAGGCGCTGACCTCCGGGGCGCTGCTGATCCCGTTTCTTGTCGTGGGTTTTCTGGCGTCCGGGCCGTTGCGGCGCTTTCTGGACGGCGGGCGGGTCAGAGGCGCGATTCTCGTGCTGGCCGGGGTATCCGCTCTGTCGTTGATCGCACAGAGCACCTGGGGTTAAGAGTGCGTTTCTGGATTGTTACCGGCCACAACAAACTTTACCTGCAGGGGGTCTGGTGTTCCAGGCCAACGGCGGAATACGTTGCCGCAAACAACATTCAACGGAACGGTGAGCCGAGACCCGGAGCGCCGTCCCCGTGAATTCGGCATGCCGCACTCCCAGACCCCCCACCTTTTTCGAAGAAAGGACCCGTGCATCATGCGCAAGGGGATCCTCAGCCTGACCACCGCCGCCGCGGTAATGACCCTCGGCCTCACTGCCTGCGGAAGCGATGGTGCCACCACCGCTGCCCCGAGCGACGCAGCGTCCTCCGGAAGCGCGTCCGCCCCCGCCGCCGTCGCCGGTAAGGTCGGTGTCATCCTGCCGGACAGCAAGTCCTCCGCCCGCTGGGAGACCGCGGACCGCAAGTATCTGGAGGAGGCCTTCAAGGCCGCGGGCGTCGCCTACGACATCCAGAACGCACAGGGTGACAAGACCCAGTTCCAGACCATCGCCGACCAGATGATCACCAACGGCGCAACGGTCCTGATGATCGTCAACCTGGACAGCGGCACCGGCAAGGCTGTGCTCGACAAGGCCAAGGCCCAGGGTGTGGCGACCATCGACTACGACCGCCTGACCCTGAACGGCGGCGCCTCCTACTACGTCAGCTTCGACAACACCAAGGTCGGCACCCTGCAGGGTGAGGGCCTGGTCAAGTGCCTGACGGACAAGAAGGCCGACAAGCCGATCATCGCCGAGCTCAACGGCTCGCCCACCGACAACAACGCCACGCTGTTCAAGAACGGCTACGACGGTGTGCTCAAGCCCAAGTACGACGCCAAGGAGTATGTCGCGGGCCCGGACCAGTCGGTTCCGGACTGGGACAACGCGCAGGCGGGCACGATCTTCGAGCAGATGCTCACCGAGCAGCCGAAGATCGCCGGTGTTCTCGCCGCCAACGACGGCCTGGGCAACGCCGCCATCGCGGTGCTGAAGAAGAACAGCCTCAACGGCAAGGTCCCGGTCACCGGCCAGGACGCCACCGTGCAGGGACTGCAGAACATCCTCGCCGGCGACCAGTGCATGACGGTCTACAAGGCGATCAAGAAGGAGGCCGACGCGGCGTCCGCGCTCGCCATCGGCCTGGCCAAGGGTGAGAAGCCCACGGCGCCCGCCACGGTCAAGGACACCGAGAGCGGCGCCGACGTGCCCGCCGTCCTCCTCGACCCGCAGCCCATCTTCTTCGACAGCGTGAAGGACGTCGTCGCGGATGGCTTCGTGACCAAGGACGAGCTGTGCACCGGCGAGTTCGCCGCCAAGTGCACCGAGGCCGGAATCCAGTAACGCGCTGAGGGGGGCACGGCCGGCGACCTTCCGCCGGCCGTGCCCCCCGCGCCCGGGTGCGGCCACCTGTGCCCCGAGGGACGAGGAAATGCGCGTCACGAGCACTTCCGAGCCACGAGGGAAGGCACAGGCCTCAGGCGCCCGGCCTCGCTACGGGAAATGAACACAGGGAGCACCTAATGACCCCCGTACTGGAACTTCGTGGGATCGACAAGAGTTTCGGTCCCGTACAGGTCCTGCACGACGTCGACTTCTCCGTCCATCTCGGAGAGGTGACCGCGCTGGTCGGAGACAACGGCGCCGGCAAGTCCACCCTCGTCAAGTGCGTCGGCGGGATCTACCCGATCGACTCCGGCGACTACCTGTTCGACGGCAAGGCCGTCCAGGTCCACAGCCCTCGCGACGCCGGCGCCCTGGGCATCGAGATCGTCTACCAGGATCTCGCGCTCTGCGACAACCTCGACATCGTCCAGAACATGTTCCTCGGCCGCGAGCAGAAGCGCGGCCTCGTCCTCGACGAGGACACGATGGAGGAGATGGCGGCCAGGACGCTGGAGAGCCTGTCGGTCAGGACCGTCAAGTCCATCCGCCAGCTCGTCGCCAGTCTCTCCGGCGGGCAGCGGCAGACCGTGGCCATCGCCAAGGCCGTGCTCTGGAACGGCAAGGTCGTCATCCTCGACGAGCCGACCGCCGCACTGGGTGTCGCACAGACGGCGCAGGTGCTGGAGCTGGTCCGCCGCCTCGCCGACCAGGGACTGGCCGTCGTCCTGATCTCGCACAACATGAACGACGTGTTCGCCGTGTCCGACCGGATCGCCACCCTCTATCTCGGCCGGATGGCGGCCCAGGTGAAGACCTCGGACGTCACCCACGCGCAGGTCGTCGAACTGATCACCTCTGGCCGCAGCGGGGACCTCGGCCTCACCAACGGAGTCACCGTATGACCGCCACGATTTCCCCGAAGCGTACGCACGAGTCACCCTCGATCAGGACCAACGTCCGCGGCTACGCCGAGCGGGTCCGCGGCGGCGACATGGGTGCGCTGCCCGCCGTGTTCGGCATCGTCGTGCTCTGTACGATCTTCGCCATCCTGCGTCCCGCCTTCCTGACCAACGGCAACTTCGCGAACCTGTTCACCCAGGGCGCCGCGGTCACCGTGATCGCCATGGGCCTGGTCTTCGTGCTGCTCCTCGGCGAGATCGACCTGTCGGCGGGCTTCGCCAGCGGTGTCTGCGCCGCGGTGCTCGCGATCATGCTCAGCAGCTATGGACTGCCCTGGTACGTCGCGGTGGGCGCGGCCATCCTCACCGGAGTGGTGATCGGCACCACGCTCGGCTCCATCGTCGCGAAGCTCGGCATCCCGTCCTTCGTGGTGACGCTCGCCGCCTTCCTGGCCTTCCAGGGACTCGTCCTGCTGCTGGTCCAGGGCGGCACCATCATCGCCATCCGCGACGAGACGATCCTCGCCATCGCCAACAAGAACCTCCCGCCCACGCTGGGCTGGATCCTGCTGGCCGTCGGGGTCGCCGCCTACGCGGGGCTCCAGCTTCTGCGCGCCCGCAAGCGCGCGGCCCGGAGCCTGACCTTCGACCCGATCTCGCTGATCGCGATCCGGGTGGCCGCCCTCGCCCTGCTCGGCGGGCTCGCGGTCTACTTCCTCAACCTGGAACGCAGCCGCAACGCGGCGGTCGTCTCGCTCGCGGGCGTGCCGATCGTGGTGCCCATCATCGTGGTGCTGCTGGTGGTCCTGACGTTCGTGCTGCGCCGTACCGCGTTCGGACGCCACCTCTACGCGGTCGGCGGCAACGCCGAGGCCGCGCGCCGGGCGGGCATCAACGTCGACCGGATGAAGATCAGCGCCTTCGTGATCTGCTCCTCCATGGCCGCCGTCGGCGGCATCATGGCCGCCTCCCGGGCCAGCTCCGTCGACCCCAACACCGGTGGCAGCAACGTGCTGCTCTACGCGGTCGGCGCCGCCGTCATCGGCGGTACGAGCCTGTTCGGCGGCAAGGGCCGGGTGCTGGACGCCGTCCTCGGCGGCGCCGTGGTCGCGATCATTGAGAACGGCATGGGCCTGATGGGTTACAGCGCCGGCATCAAGTTCATGGTCACCGGATCGGTTCTGCTGCTGGCCGCCATGGTGGACGCGCTGTCCCGCAAGCGGGCGGCCGCCACTGGTCTAAGGTGATCAGCGACCTCGATCCACCGAAGGAATCCCACGCGATGCGGGCAGGCCCCTCCCAAGAGGAGATCCGGCGCCACAATCTTGGTGCTCTGCTCCGTCACGTCCATCTGAGCGGACCGACCTCGCGCGCGGAACTCACCAGCCGGATGGGGCTCAACCGCAGTACGATCATGGCCCTCACGGCGGACCTGACCGCCGCGGGCCTGGTCAGGGAGGAGCTCCCCAGGGAGACGGGCAGGGCAGGGCGCCCGTCCCTGGTGGTGCGGCCGGAGTCGGCGCGGGTCTACGTGTTCGCCCTGGACGTGGGCGTCGACCGGCTGGTCGCCGCCCGGGTCGGCCTGGGCGGCACGATCCTGGACCGGCGGGAGACCGTACGGCGACGCGGCGCCTTCTCCCTGGACGAGATCGTCGGGCCGCTGGCCGCCTTCGCGCGGCAGATGCACCGCAAGACCCGGGCCGACACGGTGTGCGTCGGGGTGGCGGCCGCCTTTTCCGGGGGAGTGGCCCGCGGCGACGGCGTCGTCAGGTTCGGGCCGAACATGGGCGCGGTGGACGTGCCCTTCGCCGATGAGATGGCCCGCAGACTGGCGTTCGGCCTGCCGGTCATGGTGGGCAACGACGCCAATCTCGCCGCCCTCGCCGAGCACACCCGCGGGGTCGGCGTCGGCTGCCGCGATCTCGTCTACCTCCACGGCGACGTCGGCATCGGCGGCGGCGTGATCGTCAACGGCCAGTTGCTCGGCGGCCACGGGGGTTTCGGCGGTGAGGTCGGGCACATGGTCGTCAACCCCAAGGGCCGTTCGTGCGGGTGCGGTTCGCTCGGCTGTCTGGAGGCCGAAGTGGGGGAGCGGGCGCTGCTGGAGTCGGCCGGCCTCTTCGGCTCCGGCGTCGGCAGGGACGCGGTCCGCGCCGTGGTCGACGCCGCCGACCGCGGCGACATCGGCGCCCAGGCGGCCCTGAGCCGCGTCGGCGACTGGCTCGGTCTGGGCGTCGCCAACCTGGTCAACATCTTCAACCCCGAGATGGTCGTGTTCGGGGGCATGCTCCGCGAGATCTATCTCGGCTCCGCCGCCCAGGTCCGCAGCCGCCTCGCCGTCGACGCCCTCCCCACCTGCCGCGACGACCTGCGCCTGCGCACCTCGGCCCTCGGCGATGACGCCACCCTGGTCGGCGCCGCCGAACTGGCCTTCGCCCAGGTGCTCGCCGACCCCATCGAAGTCCTCGCCCGCGCAGGCTCCTGATCCTCCCGCCGGGCGGCTCTCGCCCGCCGACCTCGTCCGGCCGGATCCGGTGGCCTCGCCGTTCTCATACCTCGGTACGGGACCGTCCTCGTGCGCGGCCCCCGTGCCTGCCGCCGACCGGCGGCACCCCGGGTCTCCGAGGCGCCGCCGGCCGTCGCGCATTACCTGATCAGGCCGGCGACCAGGTTGCGCAGCTCGATGTGCCCGGCCTTGACCTCGGCCACGTCGCCCTCGACCCGCTTCATCGAGACCTCCAGGTTTCCGACGGAGCGCCTGATCGTGCCGATTTCCTCCCGGATCTCGGCCTGACCGACCCGGAGCTCTTCCTGGCCTGCCCTGAGCTCGTTCGTGGTCGCCCTGAGCTCGTTCGTGGTGGCACGGAGCTCGTTGGTGGATTTACGGAGCTCTTCCTGACCCACTCTGAGCTCGTTCGTGGTCGTGCGGAGCTCGTTGGTGGATTTACGGAGCTCTTCCTGACCCACTCTGAGCTCGTTCGTGGTCGTGCGGAGCTCGTTGGTGGATTTACGGAGCTCTTCCTGACCCCCTCTGAGCTCGTTCGTGGTCGTGCGGAGCTCGTTGGTGGATTTACGGAGCTCTTCCTGACCCCCTCTGAGCTCATTTGTGGTCGTGCGGAGCTCGTCCGTGATCGTACGGAGATCACTGAGGACGACCATGATCGCCGCCGAGGTGGCCCGATGTTCCCTGGATTCCTCGCGGAGCGTGACGATCTCGCCTTCCACGACCTTTACCCGCGTTTCCACGTTCGCGTCCAATGTCGTCTCTCCTCGCAGTCGAACAGTAGGGGGAGCCAGAGCCGGCGGGTACGTGACCGTGGAGGGCGCTCAGGTGGCAGCACCAGACTACGCACGGTCACGAACGGATCGCCACTCGTGATCGGGTTCGGAGTGGCGTCCGTGAGCCGGCCCGGGGTGGCGGCGGTTCCACCGGGTGGGAAAAATAACCACCCGTCGCGCATAAACGGCGACGGGTGGTCTGTCCGGCGAGTGATGGTCAGGCGAGCGTGGGCTGTGGTCAGGCGACCTTGGACTTGGGAGCGGAGAAGGTGTTGCAGGCGCCGGGGCTCTCCTGCTCGAAGCCGCGGGTCAGCCAGTAGGCGATGTTCTGGGCCTTGCCGTGGCTGGCCGTGCTGTAGGCGTAGCTCAGGACATAGGTGAAGTCCGAGGGGCGGCGGTTCAGGGACCGCCAGACGCTGCCGGTGAAGGCGCCGCTCAGGCACTCGGCCTGGAGCTCGGCCTTGCGGATCTCGGCGAGGAACTCCTTGTCGGTTCTGTACTTCCGGGAGAGGTACGTCCGCATGATCCCGGTGAGTTGCTGCACGTGGTGGCCGTATTCGTGGGCCATCGTCTGGAACAGGAACAGCTCGTTCGCCTGGGAGAGGATCCCCGGGTCGAGCAGGAAGGTGATCTTGTTGTTGCGCGAGCAGTAGAGCGCCTGGGCGCCCTTGGGGAACGGGCCGCAGCCCGTGGGGAAGCCGAGGCGGGAGGTCGTCTCGAACCTGGGCTTGGTGAAGGGCAGCTTGGCCTTGGTGAGCTGCTGCCGCCAGCTGTCGTTGAGGCAGTCCAGGACGAACTCGAGATAGACCCGCGCGGATTCGCGGTCGCCGGGGCTGAGTGACTCCTCCTGCTGGCACGTCCCGGGGTCGAGCTTCCCGGTCTTGTAGATCGGGTTGTGAATCAGGGCCGCGGTGCCGGTGGGCACCGGCCCGTTCTGCTCGGTGATGCCCGCGCTCGCCGTACCGGTGAACAACACGCTCGCCAGCACGCCGCACAGCAGCGCAATGATGGGGGGACGCATGATCAAACCCTATGGGAGCCCATAAGCCGGGGTAAAGCGGAAATAAGCCGTGCGGGCGGGGGCCACGCCGACCGGGTGATCAGGGGGGGCTGTCAGCTGACACTGCGCGCGGAGGCGAGCCCGGTGTTGCACGAGGCGGGGGAGCCGGACGCGAAACCGCGTTCCATCCAGTAGGCCTGGTTGCGGCCCTTGCCGTGGTCGTTGCGCGGCCAGGTCTTGTCGCCGTTGGCGGAGATCCACTGGACCATGGCGTCCCAGTGCTGCCGCGTGACCGACAGGCTGCCGGCGGCCTCGCGGAGGAAGGCGGAGGCCAGGCAGTCGGCCTGGAGCTCGAGGCGCCGGGAGAGGGCGAGCCTGGCGGACGGCTTGGCGTGCCAGGAGCTCTGGCCGTAGTAGGGCAGGATGCCGGCGAGTTGCTGTACGTGGTGAGCGTACTCATGTGCCATGAATTGGGCGTGGTTGGGGCCGTACGCGTCCTTCAAGATCTTGCGGGTCACTCCGATGTATATGGTGCGGTTGACGGAGCAGTAATAACCACCCGCTCCGGTGGGCCAGCGGCCGCAGGGGCTGCTTACCTGGGAGGTCACGAAGCGGAGCTTCGGCGGGGAGAAGGGGAGCCGGGCCTTCTTGAACTGGGCTTTCCAGGCCAGGTTCAGGCACCGGTTCACGCCGGTCATGAAAAACCGGTAGGAAGCCGCGCTCCCCGGCTGGATCTGTCCGGCCCGGCATCTGACCTTGGGCATCGCGCCGACCCGGTAGAGGGGACTCGCGGTCGCGGCGGCGCGACCGCTCGGTGCCGCCCGCTCCTTGGCGAGGGGGACCTTGGCCGCGGAAGGGGCCTTGGCGGGGGGTGGGACCGCCCTGGAGGCGGGCGGGGCCGCCTCGGCGGAGGGTGGGGCGCCGGAGGGGGTGGAGGACGGAGTGGCGATGATGACGATTCCCGCGCCCGCCACCAGGAAGACTAGAGAGGCGAGGAGCAGTGACGATGGTCGCCTGGGGGGGAGGGTGTCCATTGTGAGGAAAAGGCTAGGGCAAGTGTGGATAAAGCGCGCAGGATCTCACCTCTTGGAGGCAGCGCCCTCCGCGCGAACTACACTCGTTTCGACGATGACTGGACAGAGGGGATGATTCCGTGAGCGAGCGGACCGGGCAGCCTGGAAGTCTTCTGGAGTCGGTCAAGGGACCACGGGACCTAAAACTCCTGTCCGCCGACGAGCTGCCACAGCTCGCCGTGGAGATCCGGGACCTGCTGATCAGCTCCACGGCCCGCGCCGGCGGCCATCTGGGGCCCAATCTCGGGGTGGTCGAGCTGACGATCGCGCTCCACCGGGTCTTCGACTCGCCGCACGACCGCATCCTGTGGGACACCGGCCACCAGGCCTACGTCCACAAGATGCTCACGGGTCGCGCCGGGCAGTTCGACACGCTCCGCCAGGAGGGCGGACTGTCGGGCTACCCGAGTCAGTCCGAGTCCGAGCACGACGTCATCGAGAACTCCCACGCCTCCACCGCGCTGTCGTACGCCGACGGCCTGGCCAAGGCCTACAAGGTGCGCGGCGAGTCCGACCGCACGGTCGTCGCGGTGATCGGCGACGGAGCGCTCACCGGCGGCATGGCCTGGGAGGCGCTCAACAACATCGCGGCGCACAAGGATCTGCCGCTGATCATCGTGGTCAACGACAACGGCCGCTCCTACTCGCCGACCATCGGCGGGCTCGCGTCGCACCTGGCCTCGCTGCGCACCACCGAGCGCTACGAGAACATGCTCGACTTCGTCAAGGGCAACCTGACCAAGGTCCCGGTGCTCGGCCCTCCGGTCTACGACGCCCTGCACGGCGTGAAGAAGGGCATCAAGGACGTCCTGGCCCCGCAGGTCATGTTCGAGGACCTCGGCCTGAAATACATCGGGCTGGTCGACGGCCACGACGAGCAGGCCGTGGAGACCGCGCTGCGCAAGGCCCGCGGGTTCCGCCGCCCGGTCATCGTGCACGTGCTCACCAAGAAGGGCGCCGGCTACTCGCCCGCCGAGAACCACGACGAGGACTGTTTCCACTCGCCCGGGGTCTTCGACCCGCTGACCGGCGAGGAGAAGCCCAAGCCGCACGGCTGGACCAACGTCTTCAGCCAGGAGATCGTACGGCTGGGCGCCGAGCGGCAGGACATCGTGGCGATCACCGCGGCGATGCTCGGCCCGACCGGCCTGATCCCGTTCTCCCAGGCCTATCCCGACCGCCTCTACGACGTCGGCATCGCCGAGCAGCACGCTCTGACCAGCGCCGCCGGACTGGCGCTCGGCGGGCTCCACCCGGTGGTCGCCCTCTACGCCACCTTCCTCAACCGGGCCTTCGACCAGCTCCTGATGGACGTCGCCCTGCACAGGCTGCCGGTCACGGTCGTGCTCGACCGTGCCGGCGTCACCGGCGACGACGGCGCCAGCCACAACGGCATGTGGGACCTGTCGATCCTGCAGGTCGTCCCCGGCCTGTCCATCGCGGTTCCGCGCGACGAGCCGCGTCTGCGCGAGCTGCTGGCCGAGGCCGTGGAGGTCGACGACGGCCCCACCGTCGTCCGCTACCCCAAGGGGCCGGTGGCCGCCGAGATCGAGGCGGCCGGCCGGCTCGGCGAGATGGACGTGCTGCGCGCGGGCGACCTCGACGTGCCGTCCGACGTGCTCATCGTGTCCGTCGGCCCGATGGCCGAGCTGTGCCTGGAGGCCGCCGCCCTGCTCGACGCCCAGGGGATCTCGGCCACCGTGGTGGACCCGCGCTGGGTCAAGCCTCTGGACGAGGCGTTGGTGCCGGCCGCCCGCGCGCACAAGCTGGTCGTGGTGGTCGAGGACAACGGCCGGGTGGGCGGCGTCGGCGACGCGGTCGCCCGGACGCTGCGCGACGCCGACGTGGATGTTCCGGTCCGCACCTACGGCATCCCGCAGCGCTTCCTGGATCACGCCAAGCGGGCGAAGATCCTCAACGAGATCGGGCTGACCTCGCAGGACATCGCCCGCGAGATCACTGAAGCGGTTGCGAAGCGGTCTCCGGAGTTCGAGAACCAGCCGGCTCGCTGATCTCCGTTCTCCTGTCCGCGCGGGCCCGTCGGCTGATCACGATGAGGCCCGCGACCACGACGGCGACGCATCCGGCGACCGGCACCATCAGGTGCTCGTTGTTCCGGACGAACTCGCCGGCGACGGAGCCCAGCACCAGATAGGCGCTCACCCAGACCGTGCTGCCGGCCAGGGCCCAGCGGATGAAGCGGCCGTACGACATGCCGAGGGTCCCGGCGAGGATCGGGGTCAGCGCGTTGACCACGGGCAGGAAATAGGCGGCGGCGAGGGCGGGGCCGCTGCCCTCGCCCGTGGCCAGTCGCTCGGCGCGGGCCCACCGGTGTTCGCCGATCCACCGCCCGGCTCTGCTGTGGCGGACGCGCGAACCGTACCGCCGGCCGATCAGCCAGCCGCCGGTGGCGCCGAGGTGGCACCCGGCCACCCCGGCGACCGCCGCGAGCGCGACCTCGGAGGGGCCGGTCAGCGCGGTTCCCGCCACAATGATCGCCGCGTCTCCGGGGAGCACGACTCCGATCAGCAGCGAACCGTCCAGCGCCAGCACCGCCAGCAGCACCGCGCCGACCAGATATGGGTCTAACTGTCCGAGAGTTTCCATGAGCATGGCTCAAGGGTGTCGTCCTGAAACCCCGGAGACATCCGGACTTTCCCCCGAAGAACCCCGAGTTTGCCGTTCGTCGGTTGACTGGGTGGGCATGACCTGAGTCACAGAGAAAGACGACTCCGGACGGTCAAGGTGAACGGCATGGATGCTTTACGCGTCAAGTCGGTAGAACAGTCGGTCCAGGACACCGAGGCTCCCGAACATCGGTTGCGCAAGGATCTCAGCGCGCTCGACCTGACCGTCTTCGGCATCGGCGTCATCGTGGGCACCGGCATCTTCGTGCTCACCGGCCGGGTCGCCAGGGAGATGGCCGGGCCCGCGGTCGCCCTGTCGTTCGTGGTCGCGGGCATCGTCTGCGCGCTGGCCGCGCTCTGCTACGCCGAGTTCGCCTCCACCGTGCCGGTGGCGGGATCGGCCTACACCTTCGCCTTCGCCACGCTCGGAGAGTTTCCCGCCTGGATCATCGGCTGGGACCTGATGCTGGAGATGATGCTCGGCGCCGCGGTCGTCGCGGTCGGCTGGTCGGGCTACCTGAACTCGCTGCTGGAATCTCTGGGGATCCCCCTGCCCGATGTGATCGCCGGGGAGAACCCGGTGTTCAACCTGCCCGCCGCGCTGATCGTGCTCATCCTCACCGCGGTCCTGGTCATCGGGATCAAGCTGTCGTCCCGGGTCAACCTGATCATCGTCGCGATCAAGCTCGCGGTGATCGCCCTGGTCATCGTGGCGGGGCTGTTCTACATCAATCGGGAGCACTACGTCCCGTTCATCCCGCCCTCCAAGCAGACCCCCGCGGTGGAGGGCCTGTCCGCGCCGCTGATCCAGGTGCTGTTCGGGGTCACCCCCGTCGCCTTCGGCGTCCTGGGCATCTTCAGCGCCGCGGCGATCGTGTTCTTCGCCTACATCGGGTTCGACGTGGTCGCCACCGCGGCCGAGGAGACCCGCAACCCCCGGCGCGACCTGCCGATCGGCATCATCGCCTCGCTGGTCATCTGCACGATCCTCTACGTCGCGGTCTCCCTGGTGGTCGTCGGCATCCAGCCCTACCAGCAGCTCAGCGAGTCCGCGCCGCTGGCGGACGCGTTCAAGGCGGTCGGCCTGACCTGGGCGGCGACCCTGATCAGTATCGGAGCCCTGGCCGGGCTGACGACGGTCGTCATGATCCTCATGCTGGGCATGTCGCGGGTGATGTTCGCGATGAGCCGGGACAACCTGCTGCCGGGCAGGCTGGCCAAGGTCCACCCGACGTACCGCACGCCGTACCTGATCACCATCATCATGGGCGTCGTGGTCGCCCTGCTGGCGGGGCTGCTGCCGCTGGCCACGATCGCCGAGCTCGTCAACATCGGCACGCTCTTCGCGTTCGTGATCGTCTCGATCGCCGTGGTCATCCTCCGCCGGACCCGCCCCGATCTGCCGCGTTCCTTCCGCACCCCGCTGGTGCCCCTGGTGCCGATCCTGTCGGTGCTGGCCTGCCTCTACCTGATGCTCAACCTGCCGGTGGAGACCTGGCTCAGGTTCGCCGTGTGGATGATCATCGGGGTCCTGGTCTACATCGGGTACGGCTACCGCCACAGCAGGCTGTCGGGGCACTCTCCGGAGGGCCGGCGACCTACGAGCACCGACGAGGCCCCGGCGCCGTAGCGGCGCCGCCGAGCCGGGCGCCGGCGGGGTTGTTCGCCTCGCCGGCGTCGTCGTCCGCGGGCCCGCGCCGCGCCCCGGGGTCAAGAGATGACGCTGTTGGCGAAGACGACGACCGCGCCGAACGTGGCGCCACCGTACATGAGTGAGGACGGCCACGACTTCCCCTCGGTGCGCTTCAGCGCCACCGCGGTGGCCGAGACACTGATTCCGAGACCGAAGATGACAGCGGCCCGTGTGGTGAGCAGCATCGGGAGACTCCTTGCGTTTGGTGACCTCTCATTCAGCGGCAGCCGGGCGACCGGTTCCCGTCACCAGCTATGTAACCGCTCGTATGTTCGAATATTCGAGAGCCGCGCCCTGTGTTGTGATCTTTTGCCCTGGCCTGGACAACGATGGGAATTCAGAGCCGGGCCGCCGGCGCGCGTGACGCCGTCGGGGGATCGGCGGCGTGGTCGGGCGGAATGGCTCGCCGTGTACCGGTCCGGGGCCGGCCCGTCCCTGACGATGACGTACATGACGCCTTATATCGTGAGCTGAGGGATCGGCGCGGGCAGGAGGACGGCATCATGACGCGGGAGCTGGGGTTGAGCGACACCCAGGGCATCCTCGCGCGGCCGGGAGTGCGTCCGGCCCGGACAAGCGAGGGTCTGGGCTGGGAGAGCCTGTACCTTTCGACCCAGCGGGAGCTTCCCTACCGCGACGCGTTCGACGGGGCGCCGTGCCACCTGATGGTCCTGCACCTGGACGGGCCGGTCACCGTGCGGCGCGGGCGGCGCGGGCTCGTCTCCACGGAGAGGATGCCCGCCGGAGGACTGTTCCTGCACCCCGCCGAGACCACGCTCAACGTCGAGCTGGGCGGACCGCTGAACACCGTGCACGCGTACCTGACCGATGAGGCGCTTCAGGAGGCGGGAGAAGAGGGGCGGCAGGTTCGGCTGGGAGAGGCGTTCTGCGGCACGGATCCGCTGCTGGAGCAGCTGCTCCTGGCCCTGGACCGGGTCGTCAGGGACCGGCAGCCCGGCGACCGGACGTATGCCGACCAGCTGGCCGTCGCGGTCGCCGCGCAGCTGGCCCGGCGCCACAGCACACGCCGCCGCGAATCCCCGGAACCGGCGGGTCCGTCCGGGCTGACGGACAGGCGGTTCGCCGCGGTGCGGGAACTCCTGGACGCCCGGATCTCCGAGCCCCTGCCGCTGAAGGACATGGCCGAGGTCGCGGGGTTGAGCGTCAGCCAGTTCGCCCGTGCCTTCAAGGTCCGCACCGGGCAGCCTCCGCACCGGTATCTGATGCGGTTGCGCGTGGAGCAGGCCGTACGGCTGCTGCGCACGAGTACGCTGCCCATCGCCGACATCTCGGCCCGGTGCGGCTTCTCCCATCAGGAGCACCTCACGCGCGTGCTCCGGGCGCAGCTGGGCAGGACTCCCGCCGCCCTGAGGCGGAGCGGCTGAGGTCCCGCGCTTTTTGTGCATCTCCGGCGGCGGAATCGTGCAGGAGATTCCCCGCCCGTGGGCCCGAGACTTGTGATGACAGTCCGTCGTGCGACAGGAGCGAGCCATGCAGGAGTTCACCTACGTCAGACAGGCCGCACGGGTCGTGTTCGGCACCGGGACGCTGGCTCGGCTGCGCGAGGAGGTCGAACGGCTGGGCTGCTCGCGCGCGGTGGTCCTGACCACTGCGCGCCAGACGGACCTGGCCGCCCGCGCACGGGAGCTGCTCGGATCGCTGGCCGCCGGAGAGTTCACCCGGGCCGTGATGCACACCCCGACCGACGTCACCGCGTCCGCCCTCGACCTCGTGCGCGAGCTGGGCGCCGACTGCGTCGTGGCGATCGGGGGCGGCTCGACGACCGGCCTGTCCAAGGCCCTGGCGGTACGCACCGGCCTGCCGCAGATCATCGTCCCCACCACCTACGCCGGCTCCGAGGTCACGCCGGTGCTCGGCGAGACCGACAACGGGATCAAGACCACTCAGTCCTCCCCGGAGATCCTGCCGGAGACCGTCATTTACGACGTGGACCTCACCCTGGACCTCCCGGTGCCGATCTCGGTGACCAGCGGCGTCAATGCCATGGCCCACGCGGTCGAGGCGCTGTACGCGCCGCAGGCCAATCCGGTGACCGACGAGCTGGCGCTGCGCTCGATCGCGCTGATGTCCGCCGCCCTCCCCCGGATCGCCGAGGACCCCGCCGACCGCGAAGCACGGGCGGACGCCCTGCAGGCCGCCTGGCTGGCGGGCACCTGCCTGGGCGCCGTCGGCATGGGCCTGCACCACAGGCTGTGTCACATCCTCGGCGGTTCGTTCGGCCTGCCGCACGCCGCGACCCACACGGTCGTCCTGCCGCACGTCATGGCCTACAACGCGGAGGCGGCGCCGGACGTCATGCGGCGGATCGCCGGAGTCCTCGGCGCGGCGGACGCGCCGGCCGCCGTGTACGACCTGGTCTCAGCCCTGCACGGGCCCGTCTCGCTGGGTGAGCTCGGCCTGCGCGAGGAGGACCTGGACAAGGTGGTCGAGCTCGCGGTCGGCGCGTCGTACCCCAACCCCCGGGAGGTCACCGCCGACGGCGTCGCCGCGCTGCTCCACGACGCCTGGGAGGGACGCAGGCCCGCCTCGGAGAGCCGGGCGCTGCCGACCGCGGAGCTGCGGACGCTCACCGACCAGGTGGTGGCGAGCTTCGACGGCGCCCCCGATCCGCGCGTGCGGCGGTTGCTCGCCGACCTGGTCCGGCGGCTGCACGGCTTCGTGGCGGACAACGACCTCACCGAGGACGAATGGCAGTACGCCATCGGATTCCTCACCCGCACCGGGCAGCTGTCCAGTGACACCCGGCAGGAGTTCATCCTGCTCTCCGACACGCTCGGCGTCTCCAGCGCCGTCGACCTTCTCACCAACTCCCGTACGGCCGAGAGCACGCCCTCCGCCGTGCTCGGCCCGTTCTACGTCGAGGGCCCGCCGCCGCTGCCAGGAGGAGCGGACATCTCCCAGGGCATGGACGGCATACCGCTGTGGACTTCGGTACGGATCACCGGCACGGACGGCACCGCGCTGCCGGACGCGGTGGTGGACGTCTGGCAGTCGAACGCCGACGGCTTCTACGACGTCCAGCTCCACGACCTCGACGGCCCCGCCCTGCGGGCACGGTTCCGCTCGGACGCCGAAGGGCGGGTGGAGTTCTGGTCGATTCTTCCGTCGGCGTATCCCATCCCCGGCGACGGCCCCGTGGGACGGATGCTGGACGCGGCGGGCAGGCACCACTACCGCGCGCCGCACCTGCACTTCATGATCAGCGCTCCGGGCCGGCAGCGCCTGGTCACCCAGCTGTTCGTCGCCGGCGGCGCCTACCAGGACTCCGACACGGTCTTCGGCGTCAAGGACGCACTGATCGTCGACTTCCCCGAGCGCAAGGGCCCCGCGCCCGACGGCCGGGAGCTGGACGGCCCGTGGCACTCCCTCGAATACACCTTCCACCTCGCCCCCGCGACCCCGAGCTGACCCGCCGGCTCAGATGGAGAAGACAGGACCGGTGAGAGCGGTCATCTCGCAGCCGTTGTCGTAGGTCTTGGTGAACCAGACGAACCTGCCCTCCCAGGTGCCGATCGCTCTCACCGTGCGCGGGGCGTACTCGTCGGTGCAGATCATGTCGATGTCGTACGTCATCTTCGACAGGTCGCCGCCGACCCTGCGGATCATGTCGCAGGACGTGGCGAGGGCCGCGCCGCCGCCGAGAGCCTGGTCGCAGTCGAGAAAGGCGGTCCTGGCCGGGGCGCCCGCGACGGAGACGCTGAGCGCCAGGGACGACCGGCTCTCCCGGGCGGGCGCGGCGGCCACCGGTGGCTGAGACCGGCCGTCCGGAGCGGGCGAGACGGGCGGCGACGATCGATTGTCCGAGGCGGGCGCGGCTGTCGTGGGCAGCGCGGTCGCGAGCGCGAACATCGCGCCCGCGGACACGATCATGACGGTTCTCATGTGAGGGGTGATTCCCTCTGCCGGACCAAGATCCGAGTTTTTTCAGGTCAAGGATTCTCCTGTTTTTTTACCCGGCGATCCGATAGACCGAGGCGTCAGGCGGGGAGCGAGGCCACGCCCGGCGCGAGGAAGCGCGGGTCGGAGATGCCGGTCCGGTCCAGGTAGGGGGTGATGCCGCCCAGGTGGAAGGGCCAGCCCGCTCCGAGGACCATGCACAGGTCGATGTCCTGGGCCGCCGCGACCACGCCCTCGTCGAGCATGAGGCGGATCTCCTCCGCGAGGGCCCGCAGCGCGCGCAGCCGTACCTCCTCCGCCGTCGACGGAGAGGTCCCGCCGGAGAAGAGCGCCACCGCCTCGGCGTCCAGCGAGAAGTCGGGCGCGTAGACGCCGGGCTTGCCCGCCGCGACCAGCTTGGCGAGGTTCTCCGACACGGAGTAGCGGGACGGGAAGGCCTCGTGCATGGTCTCCGCCACGTGCAGCGCGACGGCGGGGCCGACGAGCTGCAGCAGCGTGAACGGGGTCATCGGCAGGCCGAGCCCGTCCAGCGCGTGGTCGGCGACCTCCAGCGGGGTGCCCTCGTCGACGGCGCCGATGACCTCGCCCATGAAGCGGGTCAGGAGCCGGTTGACCACGAACGCGGGCGCGTCCTTGACCAGCACGGACGACTTCTTCAGCGATCGGCCGACGGAGAAGGCCGTGGCCAGCGTCGCGTCGTCGGTCTCGGCACCCCGGATGATCTCCAGCAGGGGCATCACGGCGACCGGGTTGAAGAAGTGGAACCCCACGACGCGCTCGGGGTGCCGCAGCCCGGAGGCCATCTCGGTGAGGGAGAGCGAGGAGGTGTTGGTGGCCAGCACGCACTCGGCGGAGACGACCTCCTCCACCTCGGCGAACACCTGCTGCTTGACCGCCAGGTCCTCGAACACGGCCTCGATGACGAAGTCGGCGTCCGCGAACGCGTCCTTGGTCAGCGAGCCGGTCACCAGGGCCTTGAGCCGGCCCGCCTGGTCGGCGGAGACGCGGCCCTTGCCGAGCAACTTGGCGATCTCGGCGTGGACGTAGCCGACCCCCTTGTCCAGCCGGGCCTGGTCCAGGTCGGTCAGCACGACCGGGACCTCCAGGCGGCGGGCGAACAGCAGCGCCATCTGGGAGGCCATCAGGCCCGCGCCGACCACGCCGACCTTGGTGACCTTGCGGGCCAGGGCCGCGTCGGGCGCGCCCGCGGGCTTCTTGGCCCGGCGCTGCACCAGGTCGAAGGAGTAGAGGCCCGCGCGGAGCTCGTCGCCCATGAGGAGGTCGGCCAGGGCCTGGTCCTCGGCGTCGAAGCCCTCGTCGCGGGAGGCGGTGCGGGCCAGCTCGATCAGGTCCAGTGCCCGGTAGGGGGCAGGGGAGGCGCCGTGCAGCTTCATGTCGAGCAGGAAGCGGGCGTCGGCGACGGTCTTGGACCAGTCGCCGGCGGTGTGGTCGGTTCGCGAGACGGTCACGTCGCCGCGCAGCACCCGGGCGGCCCAGCGCAGCGACTCCTCCAGGAAGTCCGCCGGCTCGAACATCGCGTCGGCGATCCCCGACGCGAAGGCGTCCCTGCCCTTGATCATGCGGTTCTGCGAGAGCGGGTTCTCGATGATCAGCTTGATGGCCGCGGCCGGGCCGATCAGCCGGGGCAGCAGCTGCGTGCCGCCCCAGCCGGGAACCAGGCCGAGGAAGCACTCGGGCGTCGCGACCGCGGGCACGCCGGAGGAGATGGTCCGGTAGGTGCAGTGGAGCGCGACCTCCAGGCCGCCGCCCATGGCCGCGCCGTTCACGAAAGCGAACGACGGCACGTCCAGCTCGCCGAGACGGCGGAACACGTCGTGGCCCAGCCTGCCGATCTGCAGCGCCTGGTCCCGCTCGGAGACCAGGGCGGCGCCGTTGAGGTCGGCGCCGACCGCGAAGATGAACGGCTTGCCGATGACGCCCACGGCCGCGACGTCGCCGCGGGCGGAGATCGCGTCGAGGGCCTCGCCGAGCGAGGTCAGGCCGCCGGGGCCGAACGTGGACGGCTTGGTGTGGTCCAGGCCGTTGTCCAGGGTGATCAGCGCCATGGTGCCCGCGCCGTACGGCAGCTCCACGTCGCGGACGATCGCCCTGGTGACGACCTCGTCGGCGAAGAGTTCCTTGATGTCCGTCACTTCTTACCTTCCCAGCTGAGGTTCTCCCAGATGACCGTTCCGCCCATGCCCAGGCCGACGCACATCGTGGTCACGCCGTACCGGACGTCGGGGCGCTCGCCGAACTCGCGGGCGAGCTGCGTCATCAGGCGCACGCCGGAGGAGGCCAGCGGGTGGCCGAAGGCGATCGCGCCGCCGTAGGGGTTCACGCGGGCGTCGTCGTCGGCGATGCCGAAGTGCTCCAGGAAGGCCAGCACCTGTACGGCGAAGGCCTCGTTGATCTCGAACAGGCCGATGTCGGAGACGGACAGCCCGGCCAGGCGGAGCGCCCGCTCGGTGGACGGGATGGGCCCGACGCCCATGACCTCGGGATCCACGCCCGCGAAGGCGTAGGAGACCAGGCGCATCTTGGGCGCGAGGCCCAGCTCCTCGGCGACCTCTGAGGCGGCCACGATGCAGCCGGTCGCGCCGTCGTTGATCCCGGAGGCGTTGCCGGCGGTGACCCGGCCGTGCGGGCGGAACGGGGTCTTCAGGGCGCCGAGCCCGTCGAGCGTGGTGCTGGGGCGAGGAGCCTCGTCCACCGTCGCCAGACCCCAGCCCCCCTCGGCCGACCGGGTCGCCATGGGCACCAGGTCGGGCTGGATCCTGCCGTCGGAGTAGGCCTTGGCGACCTTTTCCTGCGAGGCGAGGGCGAAGGCGTCCGCGCGGTCCTTGGTGATGGACGGGTAGCGGTCGTGCAGGTTCTCCGCGGTCATCCCCATGACGAGGGCGGAGCCGTCCACGAGCTGCTCGGCCAGGAAACGGGGGTTGGGGTCCACGCCCTCGCCCATCGGGTGGCGGCCCATGTGCTCGACGCCGCCGGCGATGGCGACGTCGTAGGCGCCGAAGGCGATGCCCCCGGCGAGCGAGGTCACCGCGGTCATGGCCCCGGCGCACATGCGGTCGATCGAGTATCCGGGCACGCTCTTGGGCAGCCCGGCCAGGATCGCGGCGGAGCGGCCGAGGGTCAGGCCCTGGTCGCCGATCTGCGTGGTGGCCGCGATGGCCACCTCGTCGACGCGGTCGGGCGGCAGGTTCGGATTACGCCGAATCAGCTCGCGGATGACGCGGACCACCAGGTCGTCGGCGCGCGTCCCGGCATACAGGCCCTTGGGACCCGACTTGCCGAAAGGCGTGCGTACACCGTCGACGAATACGACGTCACGAGACGAAGGCACGGAGTTCGCTCCTCGTTGCTGGATTGCTTCACCCCTATGCTACTCGTCGGTAACAACGCTTGACGCGACCAGGTGCCCGGATAGATCGCGGGACGGGACGGACAGGAAAGTAGATTGTTCCTTACAGGCGTGCGCGGGTCTGGGGTCGCGCCTCGTCGATGTGCCCAGAATGCGAGAAGAAAGCATCTCTGGCAGTTTTGGAAAACGCTTTCCTGGAGGTTTTCTGTGGCCACGCTCGAGGATGTCGCCCGGCACGCGGGCGTCTCGCTCGCCACGGCGTCGCGGGTGCTCAACGGGAGCACCCGGCAGGTGGGAGCTTCACTGCGCACCAAGGTGGAGCTGGCCGCCGCCCAGCTCGGCTACCGCACCAACGTGGCCGCGCAGACCCTGGCCAAGGGAGCCAGCAACGTGATCGGGCTGGTCGTCCACGACCTCACCGACCCCTACTTCGCCGCTCTCGCGGACGGAGCCATGCGGGTGGCCGAGAGCCAGGCGCTCATGGTCATGGTCGGCACCACGCATCGCGACGCCGAACGGGAGATCGCCTTCGTCTCGACCCTGAACGCGCAGCGGGTCTGCGCCGTGCTGCTCGCCGGATCCCGGATCGCGGACCCCCACGTGACCCGCAGGCTCCGCGAGGAGCTCGATCGCTACCGGGACGCCGGAGGGCGGGTGGCCTGCGTGGGCCAGGACCTGCTGGGCGTGAACACGGTGGTGCCGAGCAACCACGAGGGCGCCGCCGCGCTGGCCCGGGCCCTCGCCGGGCTGGGGCACCGGAGTTTCGCCGTGCTCGCCGGCCCTCCCGGGCTGATCACGGCCCGGGACAGGGTGGCGGGGTTCGCCGGGGCGCTCGAGGTGCTCGGCCTGCCCGCGCCGCAGGTCGTGCACGGCTCCTTCGACCGGGACGGCGGTTACACGGCGGCGTCCCAGGTGTCCGGTGCCACCTGCGTGTTCGCGGTCAACGACGTGATGGCGGTGGGCGCGCTGGCGGCCTTCAGGGATCGGGGGGTCAGGGTGCCCGACGACGTCTCGGTGGCGGGCTTCGACGACATCGTCACGCTGCGGGACCTGGTTCCGGCGCTGTCCACCGTACGGCTGCCGCTGGCGTACATGGGCGCCCGCGCGCTGGAGCTTGCCCTGGAGGAGGCCAAGGGGATCCGGGTGGAGTCCGTGGCCGGGGAGGTCGTCCTGCGGGAGAGCACGCGCGAGCTGATCTGAGGACTCCGTGGATGCAACCCTTCGCGGCCCTTCGTGGACCGGGACCGGGCGGCCTGGGACCTCGGGCGGACGGCGAGAGGCCGGGGCCTCGCGGGGAGCTCGGGCAGATGGAGGGGGAGGGCGGACGGCGCGGGGGCCTCGGGCGGACGGCGGTGCGGGCCGCTTCGCGCCGTCCGGCCGCGTCAGCCTCCGATGAGTTCGCCGAACCTGGTCCTGACCCTGGTCAGGACCTCGTCGGGGTCGGCGGCCCACACCTCGGCGTTGAAGATCTCCACCTCGATGTCCCCGGTATAGCCCGCCTCGGTCACGGCCCTGGTCAGCGGGGCGAAGTCGATCACGCCGTCGCCCATCACGCCCCGGCCGAGCAGCACGTCGGCCGGGAGGGGGGACAGGAAGTCGCACACCTGGTAGCTCGCGATCCGCCCGCCCGCCCTGGCGATCTGCCGGAAGACCTGCGGGTCCCACCAGACGTGGAAGGTGTCGACGACGACGCCGACCTGCGCGGGCGGGTGCGGCTCCGCGAGGTCGAGGGCCTGACCGAGCGTGGAGAGCACGGCCCGGTCGGCGCAGTACATCGGGTGGAGCGGTTCCAGGGCCAGCCTGACCCCCCGCTCGCCCGCGTACGGCGCCAGCACGGCCAGTGCCTCGGCGACCCGCTCCCGCGCTCCGGACAGGTCGCGGGAGATCGCGCCCAGGGGCTCACCGGGGACCACGCCGGGCAGGCCGCCGACCACCATGACCAGGCACGCGGCGTTCAGCTCCGCGGCCTCGTCGATCGCCCTGCGGTTGTCGTCCAGGGCCTCCGGGTCGCCGGAGGTGAGGAAGCCGCCCCGGCACAGGGACGACACCCGGAGCCCGGCGTCCGCGACCAGCTTCACGGTCTCGTCCAGGCCCTGCTCGGCGACGTTCTGCCGCCACAGGCCGATGGCCTCTACGCCGTGCCGCACGCACCCGTCGACGGCCTCGGCCACCGACCACCGCTTGGTGGTCCACTGGTTCAGCGAGAAACGACTTCCGCTCCGCCCGCTCCCGGCCCGCTCGTTCTCAGCCTGGCCCGGAGGCCTCCCGCTCCTGGCTTGCTCGTTCTCAGCCTGGCCCGGGGGCGTCCCGCTCCCGGCCCGCGTGTTCTCGGATTTCCCCGGGGTCCGCTCACTCCGGGCTCGCTCGTTCTCCGTCTGCCCGCTCATAGTCCGTTCACCGCCAGCAGGGACCTCATCCGGTAGATCGCCAGCTCGGGATCCACCAGCAGTGCGGCCCGGTCGGCCAGGCGGAACACCTCGGACAGGTGTGGAATCGAGCGGGCCGCCTGGGCGCCGTTGATCATGTTGAAGGCGTTCTGGTGGCCGTTGAGCCAGGCCAGGAAGACGATGCCGGTCTTGTAGTTGTAGGTGGGCGTCTCGAAGATCTTCCGGGAGAGCGGGACCGTCGGGGCCATGATCTCGTCGTACCGTCCGAGGTCGCCGTCGTCGAGTGCCTGGAGAGCCGCGGCGGCGGCGGGGGCGATCGCGTCGAAGATGCCCAGCAGCGCGTGGCTCCCCGACCTGATCAGCGAGGGGTAGTTGAAGTCGTCGCCGGTGTAGAGCCTGACGCCCTCCGGCAGCGCCGCGCGCAGCCCGATCTCGTGCTCGGCGTCCAGGAGGGAGACCTTGACCCCGTCCACCATCGGCGCGTGCTCGCGGATCAGCGCCAGGAACGACGCGGTGGCCTCGGCCACGTCCCCCGAGCCCCAGTAGCCCGCGAGCCCCGGGTCGAACATCTCGCCCAGCCAGTGCAGGATCACCGGGCGGTCCGTCTGGGTCAGCAGCCGCCCGTAGACCCGGTGGTAGTCCTCGGGGCCCCGCGCGATCGCGGCGAGCTGCCGGCTGGCCATGACGACGACCCCGGCGCCGGCGTCGCGCACGGTCTCGATCTGCTCGGTGTAGGCGGCCACGATCTCGTCCAGCGTCCGGGCCCGCGGCGCGTGGTCGGTGCCCGCGCCGCACGCCACCAGCGTCGCCGGGTCGCCGAACTCCTTGGCCTCCCCGGCGCTGCGCTGGATCAGCTCGCGGGTGGCCGCCCAGTCCAGGCCCATGTTGCGCTGGGCGGTGTCCATGGCGTCGGCGATCCGCAGGCCGTACGACCACAGGTGGCGGCGGAACCGCAGGGTGGTCTCCCAGTCCACGACGGCGGGGGAGCCCGGGGTGTTGTCGCCGAGCGGGTCGGCGGTCACGTGGGCGGCGGCGTAGGCGATGCGGCTCCTGGCGGGAGCGGCGGGCCTGGCCCAGGTCACCGCCTCGCGCAGGGTGTGGTCGCCGCCGGGGAGCGCGATTCTCATCACGGCTCCACGGGAAGCCGGAGCCCCTCGGCCGAGGAGCGCAGGCCCAGCTCGGCGATGCGGACGCCGCGGGCGCCGGAGACGAAGTCGTAGGGGAAGGGCGCGTCCTCGACCACGTGGCGGATGAACATCTCCCACTGGATCTTGAAGCCGTTGTCGAACTCGGCGTTGTCGGGCACCTCCTGCCAGTCGTCGCGGAAGCGGGCGGTGGCGGGCAGGTCGGGGTTCCAGACCGGTTTGGGAGTGGTGGCGCGGTGCTGGACGCGGCAGTTGCGCAGGCCCGCGACCGCGCTGCCGTGCGTGCCGTCCACCTGGAACTCCACCAGCTCGTCCCGGTTCACTCGAACGTTCCAGGAGGAGTTGATCTGCGCGATGATCCCTCCCTCCAGTTCGAACACGCCGTACGCGGCGTCGTCGGCGGTGGCCGGGTAGGTCATGCCCCGCTCGTCCACCCGCTCGGGCACGTGGGTGACGGCCTGCGCGTAGACCGACCGGATGCGGCCGAAGAGGTTCTCCAGCACGTAGGCCCAGTGCGGGAACATGTCCAGGACGATGCCGCCGCCGTCTTCGGCGCGGTAGTTCCACGACGGGCGCTGCGCGGCCTGCCAGTCACCCTCGAAGACCCAGTAGCCGAACTCGCCGCGCACCGACAGGATCCGGCCGAAGAAGCCACCGTCGATCAGGCGCTTGAGCTTGAGCAGGCCCGGCAGGAAGAGCTTGTCCTGCACGACGCCGTTCTTCACACCCTTGGCGGTCGCGGCCTCGGCCAGCGCCAGGGCGTCGCTGAACGTCTCGGCGATCGGCTTCTCCGCGTAGATGTGCTTGCCCGCCTCCACCGCCTTGAGGACGGCCTTCACCCTGGCCTGCGTGACCTGGGTGTCGAAGTAGATGAGATTGTCGTCGTCGGCCAGGGCCGCGTCGAGGTCGGTGGTCCAGCCGGCGATGCCGTGATCGGCGGCGATCTTCGCCAGCTTTTCGGGGTTCCGGCCCACGAGCACCGGCTTGAGCATGATCCGGCTGCCGTCGGCCAGTGCCACGCCGCCCTGCTCGTTGATCGCCAGAACCGACCGGACCAGGTGCTGGCGGTAACCCATGCGGCCGGTGACACCGTTCATCACGACACCGATGCTTCGCGGGGACATCTTCTCTGGCCTCCTATGGAAAGCGCTTTCCATCATACGGTACGGCAGTCGCCATGTCTTCGGCAAGCACTCATCCGGTCTCGCCTGTTTCAGGGACCCGGTCGGCGCCCACCCCCGGTCCAGGCCATGGCGGTCAGGCCGTGGTGCCGGCGTCGACGGTGATGGAGGCTCCGGTGATGTTCCTGCCGCCTTCGCCTGCCAGATGGGCGACGGTGGCGGCGATGTCGCCGGCGACTGCGGGGTGACGGTCGGGCGCGTCAAGGCGGGACTGGACGACCTGCTGGCCGGATTCGCTTCCTGAGCGTCCGGCGTTCTCTGGCCGCCGGACGCGGCTCGGTTCGCCGGAAAGGGGATGGGCTGTTCCGTTCGCCTGGGCCGGGCGGAATGCTCGATCGAACGGATTCGCCCCGTGTTTCGCCGCCCAGCGGTTTTTCCGCCGGCCTTTTTCCTTTTCGCCTTCCGGCCACATGGCCCGGCGTATTCGGAGACCACCGCTGGATTGTTTACCAGGGTTTCACGGCGCGTTCGGCGTTGTTAAGTGTGATCCGGGTTGTTCTCGTCCGGGCATCGCAGCAGGTCATAAGGGCTGTTTCGCGAATTGAAGGCATGATCCGACCAAACGCGCCTTGACTCATCGTCAAACCCTGACATTTCTGTATTTGTCAGGACTTGAGAAGTTCCGTCTGTCCCGCCTCGCAGAGCCCAGACCCCCCGACTGGCCGAGGTAGCGGACAGAAGGGGCCACTCGTGAAACGAGTCGTCACCGCGGTTCTCGCTGCCCTCACAGCGACTTTTCTCACGCTCTCCCTGACCACGGGAACGGCGTCGGCCACCCCGCCCAGCATTCCCTCGGCGGCCACCGCCGCCACCCGGCTCGCGACGCTCACCGTCGCCCCGGAAACCAATCAGTCCTCCTACGACCGGGCATTGTTCAACCACTGGATAACCATCAGTGGCGCGTGCAATACCAGGGAGACCGTGCTCAAGAGGGACGGCGTCGGCGTGGTCGCCGGTTCCAACTGCGCGCCCACCTCGGGCAGCTGGTACTCCCCGTACGACGGTGCCACCTGGACGGCCGCGAGTGACGTCGACATCGACCACATGGTGCCGCTCGCCGAAGCCTGGCGGTCCGGCGCCTACGGCTGGACCAGCGCGCAGCGGCAGACCTACGCCAACGACCTGGGCGGGCCCGAGCTGTGGGCCGTGACGGACAACGTCAACCAGTCGAAGGGCGATCAGGACCCGACGACGTGGCAGCCGTCGGTCGCCTCGTTCCGCTGTACCTACGCCAGGGCGTGGATCCAGGTGAAGTACTACTGGAAGCTGACGCTGCAGAGCGCCGAGAAGAGCGCCCTGCAGAGCATGCTCGCCACCTGCTGAACGAACGCGGGGGTCACAGGCCCGGGCCTGTGACCCCCGCGTTGAGCTTCCGAGCCGGCGGGCGGCTGGATTCCCGCGGAAGAAAATATGATCTACTTTGTAAAGGGCTCGGCTCGCGGTCAGAGACGACTCGCCGTGATCCGGCGGGAGCGGTGACGGCATGCCGGGTGAGCACAGGGACGCACGACCCGGTGAACACCGCGACGACGGCGCGTGCCGACACGGGAGATCGGCTCAGCCGCTTCACGGGAACCGCGGTCCGCACGATCGCGGAAAGACCGTGCGTGCCCCACGGCGCCCATGGGGCCGATCAGACCTCGCCCTTGGTCTCTAGGCGGATGAGGGCCTTGGCCATCGGGTGCGCGGTCAGCTCGATCTGCCACTCCCTGGCTCCGAGTTCGCGGAGCCGGGCGGCGACGGTCTCGTCGTCGATGACCGGTGGGGGCTCCCAGGTCAGGCGGCGTACGGAGTCGGGCTGGATCAGGTTCTCGGTCGGCATGTGGTGCTCGTCGGCGAGCGCGGCCACCACGGCCCTGGCGGCGGCCAGTCTCCGGGCGGCCACGGGGTCGCGGTCCATCCACCGGTTGGCGGGCGGAGGCCCGTCTCCCGCCGCGCTGGGCTGGGGGAGCTCCGAGTCCGGCAGCGCGCGGGCCGCGCCGATGGCGGCCAGCCACTCGCGCAGGTGCCGGCGGGCGCTGCGGCCGGTGAACGGGGCGATGTCGGTGAGAGCCTTGGTGGTGCGGGGCATGTCCAGGGCGGCGGAGACGATCGCGGAGTCGGGCAGGACCCGGCCGGGAGCGACGTCCGACTCGCGGGCGAACTCGTCGCGGAGCGTCCACAGCTCCCGGACCACGGCCAGCCCGCGCAGCGAGCGGACCTTGTGGATGCCGGAGGTGCGCCGCCACGGATCCGTGCGCGGGCCGGGGGTCTTGTGGGCCAGCACGGCGGCGAACTCCTCCTGTGCCCACGCCAGCTTCCCGCTGTCCTTCAGCTCCTGGTAGAGGATGTCGCGGAGCTCGATCAGGACCTCGACGTCGAGCGCCGCGTAACGCAGCCAGTCTTCCGGCAGCGGACGGGTGGACCAGTCGGCGGCCGAGTGACCCTTCTCCAGCTTGAGCCCGAGGACGTTCTCCACCATCAGGCCGAGCCCGACCCGCTCGTAGCCGAGCAGCCGGCCGGCCAGCTCGGTGTCGAACAGCTCACGCGGATGGAAGTTCAGCTCGGCCAGGCACGGCAGGTCCTGGGAGGCCGCGTGCAGGACGATCTCGGCGTCGGCCAGCGCGGCGTCGAGATCCGACAGGTCCGGGCAGTAGGTCGGATCGATCAGAGCGCTGCCCGCGCCGGTGCGGCGCAGCTGTACGAGATAGGCGCGGCCGCTGTAGCGGTAGCCCGAGGCGCGCTCGGCGTCCACGGCGACGGGGCCGGTGCCCTCGGCGAAGGCGCGCACGACGCGCGCGAGGTCGGCCGGGCCCTCGATGACCGGTGGTATTCCGTCTCGGGGCTCCAGCAGCGGAACTACGGTCGTCTCGTCGGTCACGTTCGAAAGGGCTCCGGATCCTCGCGACGACGTGACGGCAGCGCCGTCACGTCGGGTGGCAGGGGTGGTATGCCCGCCGCCAGGCACATCAGGTCACACCAGGCCGCGACGTGCCCGGAGAGGTCCTCCTGCAGAGGGGACCAGGACGCGCGCAACTCCAGCTCCGTGGTCACCGGATCTTCGGCCTTGTTGCCGAAGCCCTCGGAGACCGCTCTGGTGACGGTGCCTCCGGCGGCGGTGTAGCCGGCGTCGTGCGCTTCGAGCGACTCGGTGAGCCAGCTCCAGGCGACGGGGCCGAGCAGCGGGTCTTCGGTGATCTCGGGCTCCATGTCGGCCCGGACGTAGGCGACGAGACGGAACTGGCCGTCCCAGCCGCGCTGGCCGTCCGGATCGAAGAGCATGATGAGGCGGCCGACCGCGAGCTCGTCGTCGTCGCGATAGACCGAGGCGCCGATGGCGGCCGAGTAGGGGGCCAGGCGCTGCGGCGCTGGAATGTCCTCCAGCTCGATCTCCGGCCTGACCTCCGCCGGGCGCATGCTGGCCGCCGCGCGCCGGAAGGCGGCGGGAGCGGGCGGCGCATCACCGAGGGTCATATCGGAAGAGTAGGTCGAAACTGAGCGCATGGGGACCACTGGGGTGCGTGTAGAAGCCATGGGAGCCGATCAAGCCACTGCCATCGACCTGCGGAACGCGGACGCGTCCTCGCCGTGGGGGACTCCCAGGAAGAGCGCGTGACCGCACTCGACGCAGGCCCACTCGGGACATTCGCCCGGTTGGTGGCCGTCGAGGCAGGGTGGCTGCTCGAAAACCCGCTCGCCGGCACAGGAAGCACAGCGCTCACCGCGACGTTCGGGTGAACTCCACATTGTGGACATCGCACGGGCCTTTCGTCGGGTCGTGGTCCGACGTTGGCACGTCGCGCCGACATTTCCGCGCAGCGTGCTCGGCGTGTCCCGAAAGTGGTGTAGGAATCGATGCCGCGCGGTGACTTGGCGAACATTTGGACCAGCCGGGGGCTGGGCCAGATTCCCCAATGGGAGGAACTGTACCCGGAAACATGATCGTGTCGTGCCGTCCGGTGCCGCCTAAGGCGTGCTGACATCGGGTTTTGGAGGACGAAGTACTCCAAACGGGTAAGACGCGATCATTATCGCCACTTGGAACTGTCTATGTGTTGTTAGGTGCAATCTCATCGAATAACTGGTGATTTCGTACTCGGTGCGCCGGTCAACGGCCTTGATGAGCGGACCGACCCCTCGACATGGCACTCTGGGGGGGTGACTCCCGAGCTTGCCGACTCTCCGTTCCTGCGCGCCTGCCGCCGCGAGCCCGTTTCCCACACGCCTGTGTGGTTCATGCGGCAGGCCGGCCGTTCGCTGCCTGAATACCGGGCCCTGCGCGAAGGCGTTCCGATGCTCACCGCCTGCGCCACCCCGGACCTGATCGTGGAGATCACGATGCAGCCGGTCCGCCGGTACGGCGTGGACGCGGCCATCCTCTTCAGCGACATCGTGGTTCCGCTCAAGGCGATCGGCGTCGACCTCGACATCAAGCCCGGAGTCGGCCCGGTGGTGGCCGCCCCGATCAGGGACGCCGCCGCGCTCGAGGTCCTGCGCCCGATCGAGCCCGACGACGTCTCCTACGTCACCGAGGCCGTCCAGGCGCTGACGAAGGAGCTGGGCGCCACCCCGCTCATCGGCTTCGCGGGCGCGCCGTTCACCCTGGCGTCCTACCTGATCGAGGGCGGGCCCTCCAAGAACCACGACCACACCAAGGCCATGATGTACGGCGAGCCGGAACTGTGGCACGCCATGATGGACCGGCTGACCGAGATCACCCTCGGCTTCCTGCGCGTCCAGCTCGCCGCCGGAGCCTCCGCCGTCCAGCTCTTCGACTCCTGGGTCGGCGCCGTGTCGCCCGACGACTACCGGGAGTTCGTCCTCCCCTACACCAGCCGCATCTTCGCGGGCCTGGCCGACCTGGGCGCCCCGCGCATCCACTTCGGCGTCGGCACCGGCGAGCTGCTCGGCCTGCTCGGCGAGGCCGGGGCCGACGTGGTCGGCATCGACTGGCGGGTCCCGCTCGACGAGGCCGCCCGGCGGGTCGGACCCGGCAAGGCGCTGCAGGGCAACATGGACCCGACGATCCTGTTCGCCCCCTGGGAGGTCGTGGAGCGCCGCGCGAGCGACATCCTCACCCGCGCGGCCAAGGCCGAGGGACACGTCTTCAACCTCGGCCACGGCGTACTGCCCAGCACCGACCCCGACCAGCTCGCCCGCCTCACGGACTTTGTGCACGAGGCCTCGGCCCGCTGACTCCCCGTCTCCGGGCCCGTCTCCGGCCCGGAGGGGCCGCCCGCGACCACCGCGGGCGGATTATGACCGTTCGTACGGAACCGGGTCCTCCTCCTCGGTTTCATCCGAACGGACGACGGGCTGCGGCGCCGGTGCGTTCCTCCTGTCACGGCGGAGCACGAAGGCCACCAGCAGCCAGACGGGCACGATCACGAGCAGCCAGGGCAGCAGCACGCCCAGGGCGGTCAGGGCGATCTTGACGGCCGTGACGAAGCCGCTCCAGCCCGTCTTGAGCCCGGCGAGGAAGCCGGAGGGCTCCTCCTCGACCTCGGGGATCACGGTCGCCGGGCCGACCAGGTTCAGCGTCAGCGTCGCCATGCTCGTCTGCGAGGCGAGGGACTTCTGCCTGGCCTGGAGGGACTCCAGCTCGCTCTCGCGGTTGGAGACCTCCCGCTCGACCTCCAGCACCTGGCCGATCGTCTCGGCCCTCTTCATCAGCGTGCGCAGCGAGTCCAGGGCGGCCTTCGCCGACTTCAGGCGGCTCTCCACGTCGGCCACCTGCTCGGTGACGTCCTCGGTGTTCTGCTGCAGCGACTCACGCGTGCCGAGCTCCTTGCCCAGGCGGTCGACGGTGCTGGGATAGACGCCGGGCGGGACCTGGAAGACCAGGTTCGCGGAGCCCTCGCCGCCGGAGTAGGAGCCCGACTTCTCCATGGCCAGGTAGCCGCCCGCGGCGGTGACGATCTGCCGGGCCCTGTCGGACGCCACGGTGACGTTCTTGGCCCTGACCGTCATCTCCGCCGTGTAGATGATCGCCCGATCCTGCGGGACCACCTTCACCTGGCTGGTCTTCGACTGGTCGGTCTGTGATTCCCCCACCTGGGGCTTCGCGACGGTGCCACTGTCCGCGCCCGCGATGCCGGCGGCGGGTGCCTCCGCTCCGCCCGTGGAGGACATCCCGCTCGTGGGCTCCGAACTCCCGCAGGCGGACAACAGCAACACCAGGCCGGCGAGGGGGATCGCGAGGCGCGGGCCGTACCGGAATCTGTTCATGCTCTTGTGACGGGTCCGGTGACGGCGGGGTTTGGAACAGGCAGTCACGATGGCGTCACGTTCTCGGTGCCGCCGGGTCACGGAGGCGGGAGGAAACAGGACCGGGCGGGGCGGGCGGATGGCCCGGCATGGTCTGAGCGGCGGACGAGGCGCCGGAGGCCGGGGGGACACACGACCGCGCGCGGGTGACGGTACGGTCGGAGCCATGGAAGGCAACCGGTGGCATGTGGTGGTCGTCGGCGGCGGGATCGCCGGGCTGGCCGCGGCCTGGTACTTGCGGCAGGGCGGCGAACGCGTCCGGGTGACCGTCGTCGACGGCGCCGAGCGGATCGGTGGCAAGCTCCACGCCACCGAGGTCGCGGGGGTCTCGATGGACGCCGGCGCCGAGGCGATGCTCGCCCGGCGGCCCGAGGGCAAGGACCTGGTCCGGATGGTCGGCCTGGACGAGGAGCTGCGACTCCCCGGCACCACCCAGGCGGGCATCCTGACGCGGGGCACGATGCGGTCGATGCCCAAGGGACACGTCATGGGTGTGCCGTCGGACGTGACCATGCTGGCCAAATCGGGCATCCTCAGCCTCAGCGGCCTCGCCCGCGTGCCGCTGGACCAGATCCTCCCGGAGACGCGCGTCACCGCCGACGTGTCGGTGGCCGCCTACATCCGCGCCAGGATGGGCGCCGAGGTGGTCGAGCGACTGATCGAGCCGCTGCTCGGCGGTGTCTACGCCGGCACGGCCGAGCGGCTGTCGCTGGACGCGACGATGCCGCAGATCGCCATCGCGGCCAGGTCCGAGAGGTCGCTGCTCGACGCGGCACGGGAGATCATCGCCAAGACGCCCAAGAACACCGGACCCGTCTTCACCACCCTGCGAAGAGGGATGGGCAGCCTGCCGGAGGCCGTGGCCGCCGCCTCGGGGGCGGAGATCAGGACCGGGGTCATGGTCAGGGAGATACGGCGGACCGAGGGCGGCTGGCGGCTGGTGGCCGGACCGGTGCCCCAGCCGGAGATCATCGAGGCCGACGCGGTGATCGTCGCCGCTCCGGGCCCCGCGGCGAGCCGCATGCTCGCCGCGGAGGTGCCCCAGGCCTCCGCCGAGCTGGCCAGGATCGAGTACGCCAGCATGGCCATCGTCACCCTCGCCTACCCGCGCGAGGCGTTCCCCGAGCCGCCGACCGGCAGCGGTTACCTGGTCCCGCCCGTCGACGGGCGGGCGATCAAGGCCGCCACCTTCAGCTCGGTCAAGTGGCCGCACCTGGCCGAGACCGACCCCAACCTGATCCTGTTGCGCTGCTCGATCGGCCGGATCGGCGAGGAGGCCGTGCTCCAGCGCGACGACGCCGAGCTGGTCGCCCTGGCGATGGCGGAGATGGTCGAGGTCATGGGCGTGCGCGGGCTGCCCCGCGACTCCCGGGTGACCCGCTGGGGCGGCTCCCTGCCGCAGTACGACGTGGGGCACCTCGACCGGATCGCCCGCATCCGCGCGGCCGTCGCCGCTCAGCCCGGTCTGGCCCTGTGCGGGGCCGCGTACGATGGCCTCGGCATTCCCGCCTGCATCTCCACCGCCCGCACCGCGGCGGCCCGGATTCTGGACCACCTGGATCCGGCGGGAGAATGGCACCGAGAAGCCGATTCGCTGACAAAGGGGTGAGGACGACGGACGGGAACGCGCGGCCCAAGGCACGTGACCTGAACCAGGTGATCCGCTACACGATGTGGTCGGTCTTCAGGCTGAGCGAGCCCTGCCCGGGGCACCGGGAGGGCATGGCCGAAGAGGTCGAGGACCTGATGGCCCAGATGGCCCAGAAGGACGTGGTCACCCGCGGCCTGTACGACGTGGCCGGGTTCCGGGCCGACGCCGACTTCATGTTCTGGTGGCATGCCCCGACGGCCGAGGACCTGCAGGAGACCTACTCCCGTTTCCGCCGCACCGGCCTGGGACGGCTGAGCGAGCCGGTCTGGTCGGCGATGGCGCTGCACCGCCCCGCCGAGTTCAACAAGTCGCACATCCCGGCCTTCCTGGCCGACGAGGAGGCGCGCGCCTACGTGAGCGTCTACCCGTTCGTGCGTTCCCTCGAGTGGTACCTCCTGGACGACGCCGACCGTCGCCGGATGCTCGCCGAGCACGGCAAGATGGCGCGCGACTACCCCGACGTCCGGGCCAACACCGTCGCCTGCTTCTCCCTGAACGACTACGAGTGGATGCTGGCGTTCGAGGCCGACGAGCTGCACCGCATCGTCGACCTGATGCGGACCCTGCGCGGCGCCGAGGCCCGGCGGCACACCCGGGAGGAGACCCCCTTCTACACGGGCGTCAAGAAGCCGACCCGCGAGCTGATCGCCGCCCTGCCGTAACCGGTCGTCGGGCGCCGCGTCTCCAGCCGGACGCGGCCCCGCCCATCCCGGGCCGGCATGTCTCGTCACCGGCCCCCAGCCGGATGCGGATCCGTCCGTCCTTCGGGTTCGGCCGGCACATCTCGTTCACCGGTCTCCGGCCGCTACGGCCCCGTCTTGTCACCGGTCTCCGGCCGGTACGGCCCCGCGCATCCCGTCGCCACGGACCCAAGCGTCCCGTGGGCGGCGGGATCGTTGTTTCCCGAGGTACGGGTGGTGCCCGTGGTGGATATCACCCCGAAATAATCTGGTGGAACGTCCATATCATCCTTTGCTTTTGCGATACTCAGGGAAAATCACCTGTTTATATAGAAGCCAAGGGTGAAAGGGGGCGAAGGTTTGGCACGGTCCACGGGGCGCGCACGCGGACGCCGCAGGAAGAAGTCCCGATCATGGGTTCTTGAGATTTCAGTGGGGGTGGCCGCGCTGACGGTCGGGGGTCTCGCGCTGGGCGGACCGTGGTTGCGCGGAGACTCGTCGGAGCAGGGCGCGGGGGCAGGGGAGGCCAACGCGGCCTCGGCGGCCTCGGCGGCGCCGTCCGCCCCGCCGAAGGCGGTCGGGGGAGGCCCGGTGGCGGCCGGTGAGCTGGAGAAGAAGGACGAGGCCGCGGGGTCCTCCAAGGGCGCCGACAAGAAGCGGCAGGCGAGTGAGGACGAGGCGGCGGGGCCGTCCAAGCACACCGACAAGGAGGCGGTCGCCTACTTCGAGAGCCGGAAGGAGACCAAGCGGGTCAAGGACATCCGGATCGTAGGCGGCTATCTCAGGATTTATACGGATCTACCCGATTCGGCGAGCAACTCGAAGCAGGCGATCAAACTCTGCGAGGCGGGCCGGGACTATCTCGTCGGAGAGCTTGGCAAGCCCAACCCCGTGGTCTTCGTCCAGGCGGAGTTCGGGGAGAACGGCAATCCCGTCCTGGCCAACATCCTCGGCCCGGACGACTCCGACTGTCGTGTCACCCATCCCGAGCCGGGGAAGTAGCGGGCGCCCCGTACGACGGGAGCGGGCGTTCCTTACGGGGTGCGGGGAGAGCGGGCCTTCCGTACGGGATGCGGGGGGAGCGTGCGTTCGGTACGGGAAGAGCGGGCGCCCCGAACCGGGGGAGTGGGCGCCCCGACCGGGAGGCGGGCGCCGCGCGCAAGAAGAGCGGGCGTTCCGAAGCGGAGAGACGGCGAGCGCCGTGGGACTCGCGGTCTGGGGACAGCGATCATCGTGGCCGGTCAGGTCACCCGGACCCGGGTCTTGCCGCAGATCACGCAGCGTTGGGTGATCACCCGGCCGATGGTCTCGATGATCTCCCATCTGTGGCGGAAATGCACGGGGGCTCCTTGAGGGGCTCCTGAGGAAAAATACGCTACGGAGATGACCGCATACCATGCGTAATTTTGCTGTGCCCTTCCCGGCCCCTTGCTAACCTCAACCGATCACGCGGCGCCCCATCGGCCGGATGGAACCGGCTCGTGGCCGACGGGGCTCGCGTGCGGTTGTCAGGGCTGTGAGACCCGGTTTACTTGGTGGGCTCCAGCCTCAGCGAGACGGAGTTGATGCAGTAGCGGTCGTCGGTGGGCGTGGCGTAGCCCTCGCCGTGGAAGACGTGGCCGAGATGAGAGTCGCAGGCCGCACACCGGACCTCGACGCGGGTCATGCCGAGCGCGCGGTCCTCGATCAGCGTCACCGCCTTGGACTCCGAAGGTTCGTAGAAGCTCGGCCAGCCGCAGTGGCTGTCGAACTTGGTGTCAGACCGGAACAGCTCGGCGCCGCAGGCCCTGCAGCTGTAGACGCCCTCGGTCTTGGTGTCGACGTACTCCCCGGTGAAGGGGCGCTCGGTACCTGCCTGCCGGAGGACGTGAAACTCCTCGGGAGAGAGTTCGACGCGCCATTCGGCGTCGCTCTTGACCACCTTGTCCATTTCTCAAGCCTATGCGGTCGTCGGAGCGTTCCGGCGGCGGGGGCGCGGGTCTGGACGCCCGGAAAAATCTTGAAGGCCGAAGCATCCATTCATGACCGATTTGGCGTCTTTATAGATGTGGAGGGTGATTCGCCTTCCATTTGAGGGGTGAGATCATCTGTCCGGCCGTCCCACGAGTTGTGGAACGGTCAGAATGCCGCCGGCCAGGTGGCGCGCCAGCGCCTGGAACCGGAGTGCGAGGCAGATGGTCGGACGGTCCGTCCCGTTGAGTGCCCGGTCCCGCCGCCGTGGCGGCTCCGGGACGGACCTGCCCCGGCAAGATACGGTTTGTGTATGGCGTCGCCGTACATCGAGTTCGCGGTAGGGGACAGGGTCGTCAAGGTAACGAACCCTGACAAGGTCTACTTTCCGGAAATCGGAGGGACCAAGCGAGAACTGGTCGAGTATTACCTCAGCGTGGGTGAAGGCGCCCTGCGTGCCCTGTACGACCGGCCCACCCATCTCAAGCGCCATCCGGACGGGGTGGAGGGCGATGCGATCTACCAGAAGCGCGCGCCCGTCAAGCGTCCCGACTGGGTGGAGACGGTTGAGATCCGTTTTCCCAGCGGGCGCACCGCCGAGGCGATCCGGGTGACCGAGGTCGCCACCATCGCCTACTGCGCGAACCTGGCGACCATCGACTTCCACCCCTGGCAGGTCCGCGCCTCCGACGTGGACCATCCCGACGAGCTGCGCATCGACATCGACCCGCAGCCCGGCACCGGCTTCGACGAGGCGCGCAGGGTGGCCTTCGCGACCCACGAGGTTCTCAGCGAGCTCGGGATCACCGGTTTCGTCAAGACCTCGGGCGGCCGGGGGATCCACATCAACGTGCGGATCGAGCCGCGCTGGGATTTCACCGAGGTGCGCTACGCCGGGATCGCCCTCGCCCGCGAGGTGGAGAGCCGGGTGCCCGACCTGGCCACCACCGCGTGGTGGAAGGAGGAGCGCGGGGAGCGGGTCTTCATCGACTACAACCAGAACGCCCGCGACCGGACCGTGGCCAGCGCCTACTCGGTGCGGGCCAAGCCGCACGCCCCGGTCTCCACGCCGCTGACCTGGAACGAGCTCGCGGACGCCGACCCGCGCGACTTCGACATCCGCACGGTCCCCGCCAGGTTCGCGAAGCTGGGAGACGTGCACGCCGCGATCGACGACCAGGCCTTCTCGATCGAGCTCCTCCTGGAGCGGTTCGAGCGCGACGGCCGGCAGGACATGCCCTATCCGCCGAACTACCCGAAGATGCCCGGCGAGCCGAAGCGGGTCCAGCCCAGCAAGGCCCGGCACGACCCGGAGTGAGCGATCGACCTCGCCCCGGTCACGTCGCCGGACGCCCGGGGCGGGTGAGGCGCCGGCATCGGAGGAGAGCCACGGCCGACCCCGCGCCTTGGGCGGCACCTCGAGGTGTTCTACGATGCCGTCGGGCCGGATCCCGGCCTTGACCACCGTCACGGCACATCGGCCCGGTGACCGTCCCGAGCCGGCGAGCGCGTGCACGCACCCCTGATCGACCGAGGACGGGCTTATCGTGAGCGACAGTGCCGATTCGGCTTCGGTGGACACCCGTGCCGTGGGCCGTTCCCACATCGGGGTCAGCTGCAGTTTCGTGTGTCATGACGGCGACCGCCGGATCCTGCTCCACCAGCGCGGGCCGAAGTCGAGGGACAGTCGCGAGATGTGGGATTCGGGCGCGGGCGAGCTCGCGTTCGGAGAGGACTTCGAGGAGTGCGTCCGGCGCGAGGTCGAGGAGGAGTTCGGAGCGACCGTTCTGGACCTCGTCCAGCTGGGCGTCGCCAACATACGGCGGACCAAGGCGGGCCTGCGGACACACTGGGTGTCGGTCCAGTTCGCGGTGCGGGTCGACCCGGACCGGGTGAAGCCGTCCGAGCCGGATCACATCCGCAACCTCACCTGGTTCGGTGAGGGTGAGCTTCCGGCCGACCTTCATCCCGCGCTGCCGGATCTGCTCGCCCGCGCGGCGCCGCACCTCGGCTGGGCCGGGACGGGCAACGGGGCGAAAGGGCAGGCGGACGACCCCGCTAGTGGCGCCGCCCGAGGGTGAAGGACGCGTTCACCCCGAGGATGCCGACCCAGAGAAGCACGAGCACGAACCCGAGGAACGGGCCGCTCAGGTCGCTGAAGGAGATCGCTATCGTCCCGGGCACGCCGAGCGTGAGGGAGATGATCGCCAGCGCCAGCCGCTGGCCGGCGTCCACGGAGGGGCGGATCGCCGGGCTCTCCTTGCGGACGCGGGCGGCGACCCGGTCGTCCACCCGCCTGTCGATCTCCTGGTCCATCTTCTCCAGGAAGCCCTCGACGAGGGAGTCTTCGTAGTCGGGTCCGAGGTCTCGGCGGGCTTCGAGCGAGGCGCGTAATTCGTCGCCGGAGGAGGATGATCGTGGCATAGTCGAGATATATCGCTTCTTGGTGTCCCTGTCCATCGTCCGTGCGAACGAGGTCTCAGCGGGCCAGGATGTCGTCCAGGTCATAGGAGACCGGATGTTCGAGCTGCTCGTAGGTGCATGACTCGGGGGTGCGGTCAGGGCGCAGGCGGCGAAACTGGGCGGTGTGCCGGAACCGGTGCCCCTCCATGTGGTCGTAGGCGACCTCGATCACCAGCTCGGGCCTCATGGGCACGAACGACAGGTCCTTGGACGCGCTCCACTTGGAGAGCGCGCCGGGCAGGGACTCGGCGCTCCAGGGGTGGGCGTCGTGGCTCACGTAGGGAGCGAGCTCCTCGACCATCTCGGACCGGCGCTTCATCGAGAACGCCGCCGCGACGCCGACGTGCCGGAGCTCGCCCTGCGTGTCGTAGAGCCCCAGCAGCAGGGACCCGACCACCGGGCCCGACTTGTGCAGCCGATACCCCGCCACCACGACGTCGGCACTCCGTTCGTGCTTGACCTTGAGCATCACCCTCTTGTCCGGCTGGTACGGCAGACCACCCGGCTTGGCCACGATGCCGTCCAGCCCCGCGCCCTCGAACGTCTCGAACCACCCGGCCGCCTGTTCCTCGGACGTCGTGACCGGCGTCAGCCGTACGGCGCCACCCGCCCCGCCGAAGATCGACTCCAGCCGGTCGCGACGCGCCGAGAACGGGGCGTCCATCAGGGACTCCTCGCCCAGGGCCAGCAGGTCGAAGGCGACGAACGACGCCGGGGTCTGCTCGGCCAGCAGCCTCACCCGCGAGGCGGCCGGGTGGATGCGCTGCTGCAGGGTCTCGAAGTCGAGCACCTGGCCGCCGCGGATGACGATCTCCCCGTCCACCACCACCCGGTCGGGCAACTCCGCTCTCACCGCCTCGACCAGCTCGGGGAAATAGCGGGTGAAAGGCCGCTCGTTGCGGCTGCCGAGATAGACCTCGTCCCCGTCGCGGAACACGATGCAGCGGAAACCGTCCCACTTGGGCTCGTAGAGGAGGGTGCCGTCCTGCGGGGGCAGGATCTTGACGGGCTTGGCCAGCATCGGCGCCACCGGCGGGGCTATCGGCAGGTTCATTCCCTCATCCTGCCCGGAGGCCGCCCCCGATGGGGCGCTCCGTCACCGTGCCGTGATCCGGCGTCGGCGAGATCGCCGGACCGATCCGCGCCTTCCCCGGCCGCGCCCCGCCCCGGGCGACCCGTCGTGCGACTCGGGCCCGCGATGATCGGAGTACGGGCTCAGGACTCCCGGGTGTATCTGGTGAAGAGGAATCCCTCGTCCTCCAGGACGTGGACCAGGCGGAGCTGGGTGAGCGCGGCCGGGCCGTTGAGGATCCGGGAGGCGTCTCCGCCGATCAGGATCGGGCTCACCGTGAGGCAGAGGTCGCCGATCAGATCCGCCGCGGCGAGCTGACCGTTGATCTTCGAGCCGCCCTCGCACAGCACCCGGCTCAGACCGCGGTCGCCGAGCTCCTTCACGGCCAGCGCCATATCCACCCGCTCACCCCCGGCCACGATCACCTCGGCGTACCCGGCGGCCTCCCGGCGTCGCTCCGGGGGCGCCGCGCCGCAGGTGATGATGATCGTCCGGGCGTACGGCTCCGCCTCGGTGAACAGGGGGCTGGTCAGATCCAGGTCGAGCCGCCGGGTGATCACGGCCACGGGGGGGACGGCCGTCCGCCCCTCCCGCAGGGGGTGCCACGACTTTCTCGGCCGGGCCGGACCGTACCCCTCGGTCCGCACGGTCGCCGCGCCGGCCACGATGACGTCGGCCAGCCCGCGCAGCACCCCGAAGATCTGCCGGTCGCCTCCGCCGGACAGGCCGCCGGACAGGCCCTTCAGCCAGGTCCCGCCATCGGCGCTGGCCACCATGTTGACCCTGACGCACGGACGGTCAGGGTAGGCGTAGACCTGTGACAGGTCGACGTCGTCTGAGCTCGCGGGATGGATGAGGCGCATCTCCCCACTTTGACACAGCAGTGATCTGTACGTGTTTCTCTGCGTGATCGATAACGGATTCGACGCTTCTAGTGACTTCTGTTGACTCTCGTTACATGATTCGTGACTGGAGACCTGGAGGGTTGCGTGGGGCTGGTCGCGATCGTGACGTGGTTGATCACTGCGATGGTGGGGATTTACCTGCTCTACCTGTGGATCTCCGGGGGAGGACTGCGCCAGCAGGCGACGAAGGTCACCCGGTTCCCCACCCTGCTGATCTTCGCCCATCCGGTCCTGGCGGTTTCCGCGCTGCTCTGCTGGGTCGCCTACGTGCTCACCTCGGAGCGCGTTCTCGCGTGGCTGTCGTTCGGGGTGCTCGCGACGTCCGCGCTACTGGGTTTCACCATGTTCACCCGCTGGCTGGGCGGCGGCCGTCACGCCCGCGGCGCCGAGCAGCGCTTCCCCATGATCGCTGTCCTGCTGCACGGCGCGGCCGGGCTCACGACGTTCGTCCTGGTGCTGCTCACCGCCGCGGTCGCGTCCGGAGCCTAGGCGCGGAGTCCGGTGAGGCTCCATGGATCCTGGGGCAGTGAAGGATCTGTATGGAGTGCGAGGCCACCTCGACCGCGGCTTCCGGCACCCAGAACGCGTTGGGAACCGGCCGATCCTTCAGCGTCTCGTCCGCGGTGTCCAGCACCATCTGCCACTTCTTGCCGTATTTCGCCCCGGGAAGGGTGAAGGTCATGCCCTCGTGATGGGCGTTGATCAGAAGCAGGAACGAGTCGTCCACGATCTGCTCACCGCGCGGGCCCGGTTCGGTGATGGCGTTGCCGTTCAGGAAGACGACCAGTGACTTGGCGTAACCGGTGTGCCAGTCCGAGGCGGACATCTCCTCTCCGGCGGGGGTGAGCCAGACGATGTCGCGCGTGCCGTCCTCGGCCTTGCGGCCGTGAAAGAACCGGCGCCGCTGGAAGACCGGGTGCCTGCGCCGCAGCTTGGACAGGACCCTGACGAAGTCCAGGAGGTCTTCCTCGGTCTTGGCCAGCGACCAGTCGATCCAGGAGATCTCGTTGTCCTGGCAGTAGGCGTTGTTGTTGCCCGCCTGGGTCCGGCCGAACTCGTCGCCCGCCAGCATCATCGGCACACCCTGGGAGATGAACAGGGTGGTCAGGAAGTTGCGGCGCTGGCGCCGGCGCAGGCGCACGATCTCCGGGTCCTCCACCGGCCCCTCGGCCCCGCAGTTCCACGACCGGTTGTCGTCGGTGCCGTCGCGGTTGTTCTCCCCGTTGGCCTCGTTGTGCTTGCGGTTGTAGGAGACCAGGTCGGTCAGCGTGAACCCGTCGTGGCAGGTGACGAAGTTGATGGAGGCCACGGGGCGGCGGCCGGAGAGAGCGTAGAGGTCCGCGGATCCGGTCAGCCGGGAGGCGAACTCGGGCAGCGCGGACCCGTTCCCGCGCCAGAAGTCGCGCACGCTGTCGCGGTACTTCCCGTTCCACTCCGTCCAGAGCGGCGGGAAGTTGCCGACCTGGTAGCCGCCGGGGCCCACGTCCCACGGCTCGGCGATCAGCTTCACCTGGGAGATCACCGGGTCCTGCTGGATCAGGTCGAAGAACGCGCTCAGCCGGTCGACGTCGTGCAGCTCGCGGGCGAGGGCGGCGGCCAGGTCGAACCGGAACCCGTCGACGTGCATCTCCAGGACCCAGTAGCGCAGCGAGTCCATGATGAGCTGCAGCGCGTGCGGCGAACGGACGTTGAGGGAGTTTCCGCACCCGGTGTAGTCGAGGTAGTAGCGCCGGTCTCCGTCGTGCAGCCGGTAGTAGGCCGCGTTGTCGATGCCGCGGAAGGCCAGGGTGGGTCCCATGTGGTCGCCCTCGGCCGTGTGGTTGTAGACCACGTCGAGGATGACCTCGATTCCGGCCTCGTGCAGCGCCCGCACCATCGCCTTGAACTCCAGCACCTGCTCGCCGCGCTGCCCCGAACTGGAGTAGGCGGCATGCGGGGCCAGGTAGGCGATGGTGTTGTAGCCCCAGTAGTTCGTCAGCCCCCGGGCGACCATCGCGTGCTCGGGCACGAACTGGTGCACCGGCATCAGCTCGACCGCGGTGACGCCCAGGCTCAGCAGGTGATCGATGACCGCCGGATGGCTCAGCCCCGCGTAGGTGCCGCGCTGCTCCTCGGGCACGGCGGGGTGACGCATGGTGAGCCCGCGCACGTGCGCCTCATAGATCACGGTCTGGTGGTACGGCGTGCGGGGCAGCCGGTCGTTGCCCCACTCGAAGAACGGGTTGACCACCACGTTCTTCGGCATGAAGGGGGCGGTGTCGTCGTTGTTGCGGCTGCTCGGATCGGTGAACTGGTAGGAGAAGAGCGCCTCGTTCCACTCCAGATCACCCTCGATGGCCTTGGCGTAGGGGTCGAGAAGCAGCTTGGAGGGGTTGCACCTGTGCCCCTGGGAGGGGTCGTAGGGGCCGTGGAAGCGGTAGCCGTACCGCTGCCCGGGAATGACCCCGGGGAAGAAACCGTGCCAGACGAATCCATCCACCTCGGGCATGTCAATGCGTTCTTCGCGGCCGTCATCTCCGAAAAGGCACAGCTCGACCCGCTCGGCCACCTCGGAGAACACCGAGAAGTTGGTGCCCACGCCATCCCAGGTGCCACCGAGTGGATACGATTCTCCCGGCCAGACTTCGCGCATGTGGCCCCATTCTCCTCCAGTTAGGCCCTCGTGTGCAGCATGTTGTCGCTCTTGTCACCCTTTGGCGGGAAGATTCGACGGCCAAGGCTGACCTGACCCGCCTTGCCGCTGCGTCGGGGGAGCTCACGAGGTACTACGGGTCTTCGGTCGCCTGCTCTTCTTGTCGGATGCGTGGCCGCCTCGGGCGGCCTCCGGACAGGTCGGCCCGGATGCGCGCACGGTTTCGGCTGTGTCCGCGGGGTGCGGGTCGCCTGAGTGTATGTGCTCGAAGTGGCCGGACGCGAGGCATGGTGGCAGGGCTCTGACCTGGGAACCCCGGTGTGGGAGATCTTGCGGGCGGGGCCTCGGCGTGCGGAGGCGCGTGACTCCCGGTATGAGGATGCGGGGGACGAGGTTTCGAGGTGGGGCCGCCGCGCATGCGAAGCCCTTCCGCCACCCGTCACGCGACCACGCATGCTCGGATGGGGCGTGCGTGGTCGCGGAAGGGGGTGATCAGCTCAGCAGCTCTGCGTTGAGGGTGATCGTCGTGCCGGTGAGAGCCTTGCTCACCGGGCAGTTGGCCTTGGCCGTCTCGGCCGCCTGCTGGAAGTCCTCGGCCGACAGGCCGTCAACCTGGGCGCGGACCGACAGGACGATCCCGGTGATGCCCTCACCCGGCTGGAAGGTCACATCGGCCTTGGTCTCCACCGACTGCGGCGGGGTGCCCGCCTGAGCCAGCCCGTGGGACAGAGCCATCGAGAAGCACGAGGAGTGCGCGGCCGCGATGAGCTCCTCCGGGGAGGTCTTGCCGTTGGCCTGCTCGGCCCGCGAGGCCCAGGACACGTCGAACGTGCCCACTCCGGAGGTGTCCAGAGAGACGGTGCCCGACCCGTCGAGCAGCGCGCCCTTCCACTGAGTTGTCGCGGTGCGTGTCGTCGCCATGGCGATTGTCCTTTCGATCACGAAGCGTTAGCCATCCACGACCTTACTCGTCGAGATCACGGAGCCGCTCCCCGGAGCACCCCTTAGCCGCTCCGGGAAGGTGATGATCGTCACAGGGGTCCGCAGGAGTCACCGAGGTCCCATCGAGGACGCCGGGGCCGGGGCGGTCGCGGCCCGGTCGATGAGGGCCTCCAGGTCCAGACCCGGAGGCAGCGTGCCGAAGGCGCGGCCCGAGTCACCGGACAGGCGGGAGACGCAGAAGGCGTCGGCGACGGCCGGGGGCGCGAACCGTACGAGCAGGGAACCCTGCATGACCAGGGCCATGTCCTCGGCGATGCGCCGGGCCCTGACCTCGATGTCGGCGACGTCGCCGAGGGACTTGCGCAGGCGGTCGGCGGCGTCGTCCAGCCGCCGGTCGGCGCCGGCCGCGAGCGATATCTCCGAGAAGAACGCCTCCTGCGCCTCGGGCTCGCGGCCCAGGGCGCGCAGCACGTCCAGTGCCGCGACGTTCCCCGAGCCCTCCCAGATGCCGTTCAGCGGCGACTCGCGGAACAGCCGGGGCATCTGCGACTCCTCCACGTAACCGTTGCCGCCCAGGCACTCCAGCGCCTCGGCCGCGTGGACGGGGGCGCGCTTGCACACCCAGTACTTGCCGACGGCCAGCGCGGTACGGCGCAGCGCGCTCTCGGCCTGGTTCCCGGCGATGGCCCGGTCGGTGGCCCCGGCCAGCCTCGTCATCAGGACGGTCGCCGCCTCCGACTCCAGGGCCAGATCGGCCAGGACGTTACGCATCAGGGGCTGGTCGATCAGCTTCCTGCCGAACGCGCCGCGGTGCCTGGTGTGGTGGACGGCCCGCGTCACGCCGTACCGCATGCCGGCCGCGGAACCGATCACGCAGTCCAGCCGCGTCAGGTTGACCATCTCCAGGATGGTCCGCACCCCCCGGCCCTCCTCGCCCACCAGCCAGGCGGTCGCACCGTGATACTCCACCTCGGCACTGGCGTTGGACCTGTTGCCCAGCTTGTCCTTCAGCCGCATCAGATGCATGGCGTTGCGGCTGCCGTCGGGCAGGACCCGGGGGAGCAGGAAGCACGACAGCCCGCCGGGGGCCTGGGCGAGGACCAGGAACACGTCGCACATCGGGGCGGAGTTGAACCACTTGTGCCCCGTCAAGGCATAGCTGCCGTCGCTCAGCGGCTCGGCGCGGGTGGTGCCGGCGCGGACGTCGGAGCCGCCCTGCTTCTCGGTCATCGCCATCCCGGCGAGCACGCCGCGCTTGCCGAGCGGCGGGCGCAGCCCGAAATCGTAGCTCCGGGAGGCCAGCAGGGGCTCCCAGTCCGCCGCGAGCGCGGGAGTGTGGCGCAGCGCGGCGATCGAGGCGTAGGTCATCGAGATCGGGCAACCGTGTCCCGACTCGACCTGGCTCCAGACGTAGAACTTGGCCGCGCGGGCCATGTGCGAGCCCGGCCTGGCGCTCGACCACGGGGTGGCGTGCATGCCGTTCTCGACCGCGACGGTCATCAGCTCGTGCCAGGCGGGATGGAACTCGACCTCGTCGATCCGCCTGCCGTACCGGTCATGGGTGCGCAGGACGGGCGGATGCTCGTTCGCCAGCCGTCCCCACTCCATGGCCTGCTCCGACCCGGCGAGAATGCCGAGCCGGTGCAGCTCGCCGGTGGCCCAGCCGGCGCCCTCGCGTGTCACGCCGGCCACCAGCGTGGCGTCCGCGAACACGTCATGACCGCTGAACGGGGGAGCCTGGTTGAAGACGTCATGGGTCACGTACGGCCTCCGATGAACTCACCTGAACCCCTTATCGGGTCCTGTCCCTCACTTCAGCATTCTGCTCGCATCCACACACCCGCGTGGAGATCAGATGTCTGACTCGCGAACACGATGTCGACGAGAGGCAGGGCCCCGCCGGAATCCGTTCCGCCCCAAGATCGGTTTCGCCCGGGACCCGCTTCCGTCCCGAAGCCGGTTTCGCCGTGACCCGTCGTGCCTGGAACCCGGTTTCGCCGGAGCCGTCCCGCCCGGGATCCTGTTTCGCTCCGAGGCCCGTGTTCCCGCTCCGGGATCCACCTCGCCGAAGGAGGTGGATCCCGATGAATCCCCGCGGATCAGGGGTTCTTGACCAGGTCGCGGATGTAGTCGTCGTCTTCGTCGCTCTCCGCGAGCACGCGGTCCGCACCCCTCTGGGCGCGCCCGTCGCCCCGGACGGCCAGGCCGCGGGTGGCCTCGGCCACCGTGTTCAGGTCCTCGTCGTCGAGCCGGGCGGCCAGCGCGTCACGGATCTGCTCGGTGTCCTCCTGCAGGCCCGCCAGCCCCATGGTCGCCCAGTCGCGCACTTCCTCGTCGGAGTCCTCGGTCATCGAGATGAGCAGTGCGAGTCCCTCGGCGTGTCCCTGCGGCAGGACGGCGGCCAGCGCGGCGGGATCGGCCTGGGTGCGGACCCAGCCCTCGGCAGAGATGATCTCCAGCACCTCGGGCAGGGACCGCGGGTCGGCGTGGTGACCGAGCGCACCGAGCACCGAGCGCAGCACCCGCTCATCACCCTCGGTGGCCGCCATCCGCCGGAGGATCGGCAGCGTGTCCTCCAGGTAGGGCTTCTCGCCCTCGGCGAACCCGAACTCGGCGAGCACGTCGACGGCGAACTCGCGCTTGCGCGGGTCCTCGCTGACGCTCAGCCGCGCCAGCGCGTCGAAGGTCTCCTGGTCACCGCGCCGGCTCAGCGAGCTCGCCACGGTCCACCAGGTCTCGGCCTCCTCGTCGACGTCCCGGTACGGCAGCGCCCGCTCGACCAGGTCGTCGAACGTCTGCGGCTCGTTCGTCGCGTCCTCCAGCAGGGTCGCGATGGCGGCGTGGCCGCGCTGGCACTGGAGCTCGGCGGTGCGGGTCCCGTCGGGGCCCACGGCCGCGACGGTCACCAGGTCGGTGCCGTCCTTGGCGCGGGTGCGGCCGATGACGAACTGGGAGTCCTCGGGGGCCTGCTCGGTGAGCTGCTCCAGCAGGGCGCTCTCCAGCTGGGTGCCGAGCCAGTCGTTGGCGATGACCAGCGGCGTGTCACCCTCGCCGTCCGAGCGTGCCGGGTCGGCTCCCGCCTCCAGCAGCACGCGCACGGCGCCCAGGGCTCCGCGCCGGGTCGCCAGGGTGAGCGCGGTCTCGCCGCTCTCGTTGGCGTCCTCGGCGTCGGCCCCGGCCTCCAGGAGCACCCGCAGCGCGTCGGCCCGTCCGTTGGAGGCGGCCCAGAGCAGGGCGCTCCACCCGTCGCTCTCCCGCCCGGCCGGATCGGCCCCGGCGGCCAGCAGCGCCTCCACGACCTCGGTGTGATCCCACGCCGCGGCCCCGGACAGGGGCAGCCCCTCGTCCTCGCCGCCGCTGAGCCGGTTGGGGTCGGCCCCGTGGGCGAGCAGGGCGCGCACGATCGGCAGGCGGCCCCGCATCGCGGCCTGGTAGAGCGCCGTCGTCTCGTCCGCGCCGTCCGGGTCGGCGCTCGTGCCGCTCTGGAGCAGGTGCTCGACCCGCTCGGCGTCGTTCCCCGTCACCGCGTCCAGAAGTTCTTGGTACATGTCTCCGGATCATAGGCGTTGTCCGCCGGGCCCAGACGCACACCTCGGAGGCTCGGCACGATCGTCCGGCTCAGCCGTGCGGCGAGCCCGGCCGATCGGCTCGGCCCGAGCCGGAGAGATCTGGGGAACGTACGCCGTCCGGAATGCGGATGACGCCTCCTCCTTTTGAGGGATCCCCTGCGGAGACAAGTCGAGATATGTTGTGTGTCATGAACGACCCTGGTGCAATGCGGGCCTCGGACGCCGAGCGGGAAGCCGCGGTCGAGCGGTTGCGCGTCGCGTCCGTCGAGGGGCGTCTTAGCCTTGGCGAGCTGACCGAGCGCACGGAGGCGGCCTACACCGCCGTCACCCAGGCGGAGCTGGCGGTGGTCACCTCGGACCTGCCCCTGGCCGGCCAGGCCCCGATGCCCGCGCCCGCCTACGCGTCCGCCCCGGCTCCGGCGGAACAGCCGGGCCGGACGCGACGCTGGTTCGTGGCCGTGATGGGCGACTCCAAGCGGCGCGGAAAGTGGCGGATCGACAAGCCGCTCGGCGCGGTGGCCGTGATGGGCGACGTTGTGCTCGACCTGCGCCAGGCCGAGGTCCGGAGCGGGGTGGTGGACATCGTGGCCACCGCGGTCATGGGTGACGTGAAGATCATCGTTCCGGACGGCGTGGACGTCGACCTCGAGGGCATCGCGATCATGGGCGACAAGAAGGTCCAGGTCATCGAGGCGCCCCCGGGTATGAACGTCCCGCTCATCCGGGTCAAGGCGTACGCCATCATGGGCGACGTCAAGGTGATCGGCGACTCGCGCGCCGAGCCCGTCAAGAAGGCCTGGGCCGCCTGGCGGGAGCAGTGGCGGGAGATACGGGGCGAGCTCATGGGCGAGCCGCAGCACCCTCCGTACCCCGGGCTTTACGGACAGCAACCTCCCGCGCAGGCGCCGTACCCGTACGAGCAGTACTCCCAGCAGCCGTCCTACCCGTACCAGCAGCGCTCCCGGCGGGAAGACCGTCGGGAGGACCGTCGGGAGGACCGCCGCCGACGGGATCGCTGACGGCCTGACCCCGTAAGCGGCAGTGCCACCGACGGCTGGGCGCCCCGGCAGACGGCGGTACCACGGACGGCCGGTCGCCGCCGATCCCGCAAGCGGTGCACCCCTGATGGTGGGCGCCGTCTGTTCTCCCGGTAGCTGTCTTTGAGCGGCGGCATCGATATGTCAGGCGCCATAGGCCCCCTGAGCGGCAGCGCTGTCGACGACCCCGCGGCCGTGTCCTTCGGCCTCCTCGCGTGGGCCCCGCCCGTGCCCTCCTCGCTCTCTCGCGGACGCGTCCCTTTCACGCTCGCGCCGTCACGCCCACCTTTCCGCGTCCCTGTTTCATGCCCGGTGGGGTGGCCTCAGCCGATCGCCCGGCCTAAGTTGCGCCGACGGGCATCTCGCTGTCACTCGCCGGGGCCTCCGGATTCGTGGAGACCGGCGTCACGGTGACGCTTTCCGCACCTCCGGTTGAAACGCTTCGGGAATGCGTGCAACGTCTTCAGGGGGCCGGAGCGTAGTGATCGGTGACGGACACCGAACAGTGAGGATCCCGAATGCGAGACCGGGCCGACTTCGAGCGCTACGTGGAGCAGCGCTCGGCCCGTCTGCTGCAGACCGCCTACCTGCTGTGCCGAGACTGGGGTACGGCGGAGGATCTGCTGCAGACGGCTCTGGCCAAGGCGTGGATGGCCTGGCGGCGGGTGGGCGACAATCCCGACCCGTACGTCTACCGCATCCTCGCCAACACCCACGCCTCCTGGTGGCGGCGCAGATGGCGGGGAGAGGTGCCCAGCGAGATCCTGCCCGACGTGGCGGCGCAGGACGAGACGGGCGAGCTCGGGGTGCGTGAGGCCGTACGGCAGGTCCTGACCGGCCTGCCCGACAAGCAGCGAGCCGTGATCGTCCTGCGCTACTTCGCCGACCTGCCGGACCCGCAGATCGCCGAGATCCTCGGCTGCTCGGCGGCGACCGTCCGCAGCCAGGCCAGCCGGGCCCTAGCCAGACTACGCGTCGATCCCGCGGCGATCGCCGCGATCACCACGGGGAGCTGAGATGACGATCACCGAATCCGAGCTGCGCGAGATCCTGACCGGGGAGGGACGCGAGGATCACCACAGGGGCGTGACCGTCGCCGACGTCGACCGGCGCGTCCGCGTGATCAGGCGCCGCCGCCTGCGGGTCGTGGGCGCGGTGGCGGGCCTGGGGATCGTCGCGGGACTGGCGTTCACCGTGCCGCAGGTGAAGAACACGGTGGTGCCGGAGAACATCTGGACCGGCGTGATGGCCCAGCCTGCGAAGACGCCGAGAATTGTCCACGCCCCCTCGGGGGCGCCGAACATCCTGGGTGATCTGGGCAGCAGGACTTACAGGGAAGGTGGGGTCCGCAAGGAGTTCGTCGTCGCAACCGAGGCCGCACCCTTCTCCGTGAGGCTGTGGTGCTCCGGACCGCCGAGGAAGGCCGCGCTCTGGATCGACGGGAAGCTCGTCGAGGCCGGACCCTGCGGTGAGAAGGATGGTCAAATCTACGTGGTCCCGTGGGATGGAACACAGGATAATCGTGTTTCCAAGCACATCGTGGCCGGTGCCGTACTGGAGGCCGAAGCGCGCATACCGGAACAACTCAATGGCACGGCGGATGTCGAGCACCTGCTGGCGGCGAGTGAGCGGTTCGACGTCAAGTGGGAACTCAAGGTCAATCGACTGGGCTACCTGGAGTGCCGCGACGGGGTCTACCAGGTCGATCCCGGCTCCGGGGAGATCGTCCAGCTCCAATGCGACAACGAGCCGAAAACTCCGAGCTTTCCCTGACCCCGCAGCGCCTTAGGCCGTCGCGAAGCTCTTCTCCCGCTGCACGGCCTGCTCATAACGTTCGAGCAGCACGGTCGCGAGCTCCGGGGCGGCGCCGAGCACGTCGGCGACGACCTCGGCGCCCGCGGCCAGGGTCGTGGCGCGGATCTTGTCGGCGAAGTAGCCAGGGGCCAGCAGGTAGGGGGCCACGACCACGCGCGGCGCCCCGGCCTCGACGAGCCGCCGAACCTCCTGCTCGGGGGTGGGTTCGGCGGCCGAGGCGTAGGCGGGGGTCACCGACCACCATCCGCGCAGCCCGGCCCACTCCCGGGCGATCCGGGCGACCGTCGCGTTGGCGCGCCCGTCACTGGAGCCGGCCGAGACCAGCACCACGGCGGTGCCGGGGTCGCCGGCCTCCACCCCCGCCTCGGCCAGACGCCGCTCCAGGGCGGTGACCAGCAGCGGGTGCGGGCCCAGCGTGGCGCCCCTGTGCACGCGCAGCAGCGGCCGGCGGGCCGTCGCCTCGGCGAGCGCGCCGGGGATGTCCACGCGGCTGTGGTAGGCCTCGGTGAGCAGCAGCGGCAGCACCACGGCCTCGGCCAGCCCGGACAGCGCCGTTCCGAGCGTCGGGGGAGCGTGGTCGAGGTAGGCGGTGCGCACGGGGATCTCCGGGCGTGCCCGGCGCAGGAGGTCGAGCAGGCTCTCCACCGTCGCGGCGGCGCGCGGGTCACGGGACCCGTGCGCCACCGCGATCAACGGGATCGTGGGCGCGGTGCCGGGGGCACGCCACGTCATAGATGCAGACCGCATTCCGTCTTGCCCAGTCCGGCCCAGCGACCGCTGCGCGGGTCCTCTCCCGGAGCGACCTGGCGGGTGCAGGGGGCGCAGCCGATCGAGGGGTAGTTGTCGTAGTGCAGGGGGTTGATGAGCACGCCGTTGTCGGCCATGTAGTTGTCGACGTCTTCCTGCGTCCACGCGGCGATCGGGTTGATCTTCACCATCTGGCGCTTGGCGTCCCACTCCACGACCTTGATGCCGGCGCGGGTGACGGCCTCGTCGCGGCGGATGCCGGAGACCCAGGCGAGGTACGGCTCCAGCGCCCGGTTGAGCGGCTCGACCTTGCGCAGGTAGCAGCAGAGGTCGGGGTTGCGCCCGAACAGGCGGGGGCCGAGGTCGCGCTCCTGCTCGGCGACCGTCCGGGACGGCTTCACGTCGATCACGTTCACGTCGTAGACCTGCTGAACGGCGTCACGGGTGCCGATCGTCTCGGCGAAGTGGTAACCGGTGTCGATGAACAGCACGTCCACGCCCGGCTTGACCCGGCTGACCAGGTCGATCAGCAGGGCGTCGCTCATGGACGCGGTGAGGCAGAGCCGGTCGCCGAAGGTGGCCGCCGCCCAGCGGATGATCTCAAGGGCGGAGGCGTCCTCCAGGAACCGCGCGGCCGACTCGACGATGTCCTGCAGGTCGAGCGCGCCGCGCTGCTGCCGTAATCCGACTTCGACGTCCACCAGGGTGGTCATGATCGCACTCCGATTCCCAGAAACTTCAGCTTGAAAGCGCGGACACAGGAGCGGCAGTACCAGCCGCCGTCACCTTCGTAGGGTTCGAGATCCTCGTCACCGCAGTAGGGGCAGTGGAAGGGAACCGCTCGCTCGGTCATTTGAGGTCCGCCTCGTCGGCGCGCTGGACCCAGGCGGCGAAGGTCTCGCCCTCGTCCTTCTGCTTCTCGAAGTTCGTGACGACGCGCTCCACGTAGTCGGGAAGCTCCTCGGCGGTGGCCTTCAGGCCGCGGACCTTGCGGCCGAAGCCCGGGTTGACGCCCAGCGAGCCGCCCAGGTGGACCTGGAAGCCCTCGACCTGCTCGCCCTTGTCGTTGACGACGAGCTGGCCCTTGAGGCCGATGTCGGCGACCTGGATGCGCGCGCAGGAGTTGGGACAGCCGTTGACGTTGATGGTCAGCGGGTCCTTGAAGTCCGGGAGCCGCTGCTCCAGCTCGTCGATCAGGTTGGCCGCGAGGGCCTTGGTCTCGACGATCGCCAGCTTGCAGAACTCGATGCCGGTGCAGGCCATCGTCTGGCGGCGGAAGGTGGAGGGCTTGACCCGCAGGTCGTTGGCCTCCAGCTCGGCGACGATGCTGTCGACCTGGTCGGGCGCCACGTCGAGGATGACCATCTTCTGCTCGACCGTGGTGTGCACCCGGTCCGAGCCGTGCCGCTCGGCGATGTCGGCGATCATGTGCAGCCTGTCGCCGTCGAGGCGGCCGACCTTGGGGGCGAAGCCGACGTAGAAGTTGCCGTCCTTCTGCTTGAAGACGCCCACGTGGTCCCTGCGCCCGCCGCGGGGCTGCTCGGGAGCGGGGCCGTCGGGCAGGGCGTAGCCGAGGTATTCCGTCTCGAGGATCTCCCTGAACTTCTCGGCGCCCCAGTCGTTGATCAGGAACTTGATCCGGGCCCGGTGCCGCAGGCGGCGGTAGCCGTAGTCACGGAAGATGCCGATCACGCCGCCGTAGGCGGGGGCGACCTGCTCCGGGGTCAGGAAGACGCCCAGCCGCTTGGCCAGCATCGGGTTGGTGGACAGGCCGCCGCCCACCCACAGGTCGTAGCCCTTCTCGCCCTGCTCGTTGACGACGCCCACGAACGCCACGTCGTTGATCTCGTGCACGGTGCAGTGCGCCGGGCAGCCGCTCAGCGCGGACTTGAACTTGCGCGGCAGGTTGGAGAACGCGGGGTTGCCGATGTAGGTGTCGTAGATCTCGCGGATCAGCTCGGTCGGGTCGATGAGCTCCTCGGTGTCGATCCCGGCGAGCGGACAGCCCAGGATGACGCGCGGGGTGTCGCCGCAGGCCTCGGTGGTGGACAGGCCCACCGACTCCAGCCGCTCCCAGATGTCGGGGACGGCCTCGATCTCGATCCAGTGGAGCTGGATGTTCTGCCGGTCGGTGACGTCCGCGGTGCCCCGGCCGTAGATGTTGGAGATGTCGGCGATGACGCGCAGCTGCGCCAGGTTGAGCCGGCCGCCGTCGATCCTGACCCTGAGCATGAAGTAACGGTCGTCGAGCTCCTCCGGCTCCAGGATCGCGGTCTTGCCGCCGTCGATCCCGGGCTTGCGCTGGGTGTAGAGCCCGTACCAGCGCATCCGGCCCCGCAGGTCGGCCGGGTCGATGGAGTCGAAGCCGCGCTTGGAGTAGATGTCGATGATCCGCTGACGGACGTTGAGCCCGTCATCGTTCTTCTTGTTCTCCTCGTTCTTGTTCAGAGGCTCGCTGTAGCCGAGAGCCCACTGACCTTCGCCGCGCGGGCGCTTGTGGTGGCGGTTGGCAGGCCGGGCCGGGGTCGTCATGTGCGCGTCCTTTTGTTGCTCGATGGAATGATTTCCGGACACGCACAGGCGGCACCTCCCGCCTCATCGTTGAGTGCGGGGGTCGTTGGTTACTCAAACGAGGACGCCTGTTACGCGGCCGAGCTGGATGAAATCAGCAGAGGGCGACGATTAACGGACGTCACAACAGATGGCACTGCGGACACGCAGAAGGTCGACGTGGCGTCGCACGACGAGCAATGGGTCCACTGGCATGTCTACGACGATACCTTGGTGGCCCGAGATGTCCAATGTCCGGTCCAGAATCTGGACGGAAACATGGTCTTAACCTCACCGGTCGCCGCCCGACGCCGCCCTAGCCTTGTCGGGGCCAGGCCAGCGGTGTCTCCCTGGGGCCCTCGGCCTCCTCGGGGGCCTGGTGCTGGCAGTCGCACCACGAGCCTCCCCGGCACCCGTCGTGCCTTCGCTGCTTGCACTCGTCGCAGATCACCCTTCCATTGTGCGACTCCGGGTGGCTGTTCCTTCCAGAACATCCCTCGGTTACTCTTTTCTAGCCGTGACCGGGGAGGCACCGTGGGCCTGATGGACGAGCTGCTGGCGGATCTGCGCGCCGAGACCGCCGAGCTTGACGCCATGATCCGGGGACTCGACGCGACCGCCTGGGAGCTTCCCACCCCGGCCGAGGGCTGGGCCGTACGAGACCAGATCAGCCACCTCGCCTGGTTCGACGACGCCGCCACCACCTCGGCGACCGACCCCGAGGGTTTCCGCGCGGCCCTGCCCGCCTTCCTCGCCCGCGGGCACTCCGGGGTGGACGAGCTCGTCGTCGCCTCGCGCGGCCTCACCGCCGACCAGGTCCGCGACTGGTTCCGCACGGCCAGGGCCCGCAGCCTGGAGGCCTTCGCCCGGCTGGATCCCCGGACCAGGCTGCCCTGGTACGGGCCCGACATGTCGGCGGCGTCCTTCGTCACCGCGCGGCTGATGGAGACCTGGGCCCACGGGCAGGACGTGGCGGACGCGCTCGGCGCCGCGCGGGCGCCGAGCGCCAGGCTCAGGCACGTGGCGATGCTCGGGGTGCGCGCCATGCCGTACGGCTTCGCGATCCGCGGTCTGGAGCCGCCCGCGCGTCCGGTGCGGGTGGAGCTGACGATGCCCAACGGGTCACCGTGGTCGGCGGGCCCCGAGGACGCGGAGGACGTGGTCGCGGGGACGGTGCTCGACTTCTGCCTCCTGGTGGTCCAGCGACGCCACCTCGCCGACACCTCCCTGGAGGTGCGCGGTCCGGCCGCGGAGGCCTGGACGGCGGTGGCCCAGGCGTTCGCCGGGCCACCGGGCAAGGGGCGGGCGCCCCTGGGATCGGGGGGCTCCTCCTCGGGGATCTCTCAGGGGCGCACCCGATAGAGCCGGTAGGGCGGGGTCTGAGATGCTTTGATCATGCGGACCCTGTTGAACGTCATCTGGCTGGTGTTCGCCGGCATCTGGCTGGCGCTCGCCTACGTCCTCGCGGGCATTATCTGTTGTGTCCTGATTATTACGATTCCATTTGGTATCGCGTCATTCCGGATCGCGGCCTACGCGCTGTGGCCCTTCGGCCGGACCGTGGTGCGCGACCCCGACGCGGGTGTGCTGTCCCTGGTCGGCAACGTGATCTGGTTTGTCGTGGCCGGGATCTGGCTGGCGATCGGGCACGTGCTGACCTCGATCCCCCTCTTCCTGTCGATCATCGGCATCCCCCTGGCCATCGCGAACATCAAGCTGATCCCGGTCTCGCTGCTGCCGCTGGGCGCCCGGATCGTCGATGTGAACGAGGCCGAGGCGTTTTATCGCAGGTAGTCCGGTTAGCTGACCCGAAATCCGATTGTTTGGTCTGGTTGGCCGACACGAGATTCGATCGTTGCGGGCCGGACTCGTGATCAAGCGTGGCTAGGAATACCGTTGTGTGGCATGACGTCCACTGATGCCTCGGCGCAGCGGCCCGGACCCAAGAGGCGCTCACCGCGTGGGCGCAGGGCCAGATTGCGCGCCGGACTCTCCTGGGTCCGGGGGACGGGCACCTGGGCGCTGGTCAGCGCCACCACGAACGCGGGCGTCGCCTACCGGGTCACCGGTCTGGCCGGTGAGGCGGCCTTCTTCGCGCTGCTGTCGCTGCCCCCCTTCGTACTCGGCCTGATCGGCGTGCTCGGCCAGCTCACCAAGATCTTCGGTCCCGAGACGGTGAAGGACGTCAGCGTCTGGATCGAGACACAGGCCCACCTGCTGTTCACCGACAACGCCGTCGACACCGTCGTCACCCCCCTCATCAAGGACGTGCTGAAGCCCGAGAACAAGGTGTCGCTGATCTCCCTGGGCTTCGTGCTGGCGCTCTGGTCGGGCTCGCGGGCACTGTTCGTCTACGTCGACCTGATCTCGGTCGCCTACGGGCTCGGCGAGGAGCGCGGCATCATCCGCACCCGCCTGATGTCCTTCGGCTTCTATCTCGCGGGCCTGCTGATCGGGCTGGTCGTCATGCCCGTGCTCGTCCTCGGCCCCGCGGCGCTGCGGAGCGCGCTGCCCTACGACTACGCCGTCCTGGTCGACATCCTCTACTGGCCGGTGGTCATCATCGGCTCGGTCTGCTTCCTCACCCTGCTCTACCACGTGAGCGTGCCGGTCCGTACGCGCTGGTGGCGGGAACTGCCGGGGGCCGTGCTCGCCCTGATCATCTGGATCGCCTGCGCCGCCGTGCTGCGCGCGGTGCTCGCCGCCTGGTTCTCCCCGGTCTCCATCTACGGCTCGCTCGCCGCGCCGATCGCGATGCTGCTCTGGCTCTACATCACCGCGCTGGCGGTGCTCATCGGAGCCATACTCAACGCCGAGGTGGATCGGCTCTGGCCCGCCGGCGGAACAAGTCGCGTCGGCCGCAGCGGGTAGTCCGCTATCGTCTAAACCGTGACTGGCGCATTGGGTGGAACGACCACCGGGGAGCGAATGGCGGAGGCCGTGCGCCTGGGTCTTCGCCCGTTGTCAATGATGACAGGGGAGTGCACGCGGCATGAGTTCTCTTAACAGCGTCGATCCACAGATTGCCGAGCTCATCAAGGCGGAGGAGCGGCGCCAGGCCGACACCGTCAAGCTGATCGCCTCAGAGAACTACGCCTCCAAGGCGGTCCTCGAGGCCACCGGCACCGTCCTCACGAACAAGTATTCCGAGGGCTATCCGGGCAAGCGCTACTACGAGGGCCAGCAGGTCATCGACCAGATCGAGACCCTCGCCATCGAGAGGGCCAAGTCGCTGTTCGGGGTGAACCACGCCAACGTCCAGCCCTACTCGGGATCTCCCGCGAACCTGGCGATCTACCTGGCCTTCCTGAAGCCGGGCGAGACCGTCATGGGCATGGGCCTTCCGTTCGGCGGTCACCTGACCCACGGCTGGTCCGTCTCGGCCACCGGCAAGTGGTTCAACCCGGTCCGCTACGGCGTCCGCCAGGACACCGGCCGCGTCGACATGGACGAGGTCCGCGAGATCGCGCTGCGCGAGCGTCCCAAGCTGATCTTCTGCGGCGGCACCGCGATCCCGCGCACGATCGACTTCCCGGCCTTCGCCGAGATCGCCCGTGAGGTCGGGGCGGTGCTCGCCGCCGACATCGCGCACATCGCCGGCCTGGTGGCCGGTGGCGCCCACCCGTCGCCGGTCGGCCACGCGGACGTCATCTCCACCACCACCCACAAGACCCTGCGCGGTCCCCGGGGCGCCATGCTCATGGCCACCTCCGACGAGCACGCCACCGCGCTGAACAAGGCCGTCTTCCCCGGCCTGCAGGGCGGCCCGCACAACCACACCACCGCGGCCATCGCGGTGGCGCTGAAGGAAGCGGCGACCGACGAGTTCAAGGACTACGCCCGCCAGGTCGTCATGAACGCCCAGGCGCTGGCCGAGGAGCTCAACGGCCGGGGCTTCGACCTGGTCTCCGGTGGCACCGACAACCACCTCATCCTGTTCGACCTGACCCCCAAGGGCATCGGCGGCAAGCCCGCCGCCCAGGCCCTGGACAAGGCCGGTCTGGAGACCAACTACAACAGCGTGCCGTTCGACACGCGTAAGCCGTTCGACCCCTCCGGCATCCGCATCGGCACCGCCGGCGTGACCAGCCGGGGCATGGGCGTCGCCGAGATGCGTCAGATCGGCGCCTGGATCGACCAGGTCGTCAGCGCCGTCGCCAAGGGCGAGGACGAGGCCAAGCACGTCATCACCCGCGTCCACGGCGAGGTCACCGAGCTGACCTCCCACTTCCCGGCCCCCGGCCTGTGAACTGATCCGGCCTGGCCTGTGAGCTGATCCACCCGGCCCCGGGACCGACGCGTCCCGGGGCTTCGTGTTGCCCGCCCTCGGGCGGGGAGATCCCGGCGGAGCCGTCGGTGATATCCCCGTCCGCGCGCTTCATCTCCGCCTGTGTGACGTGCCGTATGCTCCCGCGCCGTGTTTCGCCGGACGCATCGTGCTTCACCGGGCGTGCTGTGTTTCACCGGACGCTCCCACGGTGTATTCCGCCGGACGTTCTCAGGCGATGATTCACCGATGCCCCGATTCGCGGGACGCTTCCGCGCCGATTCGCGAGGCGATTCCACGCGGTGTTTCGCCGGAGGTCACGACGCGCCCAGGGCGGATATCGGCTTGCGCGGAGTGGGTGGTGCTGCGCTAAAGTTCAGGCGGAGACGCCATTCGGCAGATGAATGGTCGCGAACTTTGGAGGTGAGGACTATGCGGGTTGTTCTGGTGAGCCTGCCGTCCATCAACCTCCGGGTGCCCGCCTAGCCGACTTGCGACAGGGCACCCGGCTTTCCAAAGGGTGTATCCACGTTGTCTTCGCCAATCGGCTCTGATTCTTCCGTTCTCTTCTCGCTCGGCTGGAACGACGCACTCGCCGCCGAGCTTCCCACCGGCCTGATCCCCGCCCGGGTGACCCGCGTCGACCGCGGCGCCGCCGAGGTGCTGTCCGCCGACGGTCACTTCCCGGTCCATTACAGCGCCCACGTACGACGGGCGGCCGCCGCCGACCCGGTCGACCTGCCCTGCGTCGGGGACTGGGCCGCGCTCCGCAGGCTGCCCGAGGGCCGCTTCGAGCTGGAGGCGCTTCTGCCCCGCCGTACCGCGTTCGTGCGCGGCGGCGTCGGCAGGGTCTCCAGGGGCGGTCTGTCCGGCGACTCCCAGGGGCAGGTGCTCGCCGCCAACGTCGACGTCGTGTTCGTCGCAGAACCCGCCCTGCATGCCACCGACACCGCCGACCTGGGCCGGATCGAGCGGCTGCTCGCGCTGGCCTGGGAGAGCGGGGGCCTCCCCGTGCTGCTCATCACCAAGTCCGACCTCATCGGCGAGGGGCTGGACTTTCTGATGGAGGAGGTCGCGACGGTGGCGCCGGGGGTGGACGCGCACGCGATCTGCTCCATCACCGGCGAGGGGGTCGAGATCGTCCGCGGTTACCTGAAGGGCACGCGCACCGCCGTGGTGCTCGGCGCTTCGGGTGCGGGCAAGTCCACCCTCGTCAACGCCCTGGCGGGGGAGGCGGTGATGGAGATCCAGCAGGTGAGGGCCGGCGACGGCCGCGGGCGTCACACCACCGTGCACCGCGAGCTCATCCCGCTCGAGGGCGGGGGTCTCATCATCGACACGCCCGGTATCCGCCGCATCGGCCTGTACGACATGGGCGAGGGCGTGGACATGGTCTTCTCCGACCTCGAGGCGCTCGCCGACCGGTGCCGGTTCGCCGACTGCCGTCACGACAGTGAGCCGGGCTGCGCCGTACTCGCCGCGATCGAGGACGGGACGCTCCCCGAACGGCGGCTGGAGAGCTGGAGAAAACTCCAGCGCGAGGCCACCTGGATGGCGTCCAGGAGTGATGCGCGGCTCCGTAAGGAGCTGCAGAACAAGTGGAAGATCATCCACAAGGAGATGCGGAGGCCGGGTCGTAACCGTCCTTAACGTCTAAGGCCGGGCACGACGGACCCCACACAACAACGTGTGATCTCGCAAGGGGAATACGCGAGATCACACGTGGGGGAAAGCCGGGTGGAGGTACTGCTCAGGCGACGGCACTAATGCCGGCGCTGGCGGCGCGGCGCATGCGACGGCGACGCTCGGAGGCGCGCTCGTCCTCGTTCAGACCGCCCCAGGTGCCATACTTCTCCGGGCGGGAAAGCGCGTAGTCGAGACACTCGGCGCGCACGGGGCACTGGGCGCAGATGGCCTTGGCCTTACGCTCGCGAATGTCACGCTCGGGCTGACGCTCGCCATCGGGACCGAAGAAGAGCACGAGGTCCTCGCCCCGGCACGCGGCGTCATCCTGCCAGCCCCAGCTGGGCCGAGGCCGGGCGGTCTGCCGACGTACCTGAGACATGAGAAAACCACCTTACAGTGAGAGGTATTTCGGGTTGATGCCGCATTGGACGTTTATGACGTCCCTGAGTCCAACGCCTGGATAGGCCGTGATGTTCCCTCAGGTCAGGTCAGTGCGGACGGGGCATACCGCACAGGTTTTATCCTGTCCAGCGTGACCAGCCGATAGGTAGTGATCGTGTCAGCACAAGCCGTACCACATGGCGTTGTTAGCGTCATGGGTTCGACCACTACCCGAAAACGAGCGTCACTACCGCGCACCAATGCCTCGGTAATGTCGCCGTCCAACCTGGAGGACTCCACGGCCACTCCGCCAACCGACAGCTCACCCGTATGAATACGGACGAAATGCTCGGCGGCTTGCAATGGCTCAGGGGTGCCTGAGCGTCCCCGGAAACGGTCGAGGATGACCTCGCCGGACCGGTACGCATCGGCTGCCGCGATCGCGGCAGCCTGAGACATGCTGCCGTAGTAAAGCCCGTGTGGCAAGCACACGAGGTTGGCGGCGTATCGATCGCCGCCAACATGTGATGTTTCCCATACTGTGTCCGGCAACATTTTTGCCAAGGACCGAGCGAGGGGTAGTCCAATGCGGGCGCAGCACGCGTTGCGCTTGGCATGCGTGCAGACCAGAAAAACCGGCTCACTCACAAGTATGCAGGACTCCGGGACCACTCCGGCCACCACGTTGTCAAGGTCAAGATCGTCTGGACCTGCGATGACGCCCTCGGCGATCCACGGTTCGGGGCCCGTGGAGTTGGCGACCATGACGTGAATGCCGGTGTTTGTGGGGTTTCGTCGCCCGGGTCGACGGATCAGTTGAGCCCGGATTCCGAGGCTTGTGGCCCGTTTGATAAGGGTGTGTATGTCTTTGGGAAGCAGGCAGTCCTCAAGGTAGGCCGCCCAGGGCCCGGAATGCTCGATGAGCAGCCAGAATCGGGCGCCGACGGTCGCGCTGGCGAGAACCGGCAGATCGCCGGTATGGCAGCCCGAAGGGTGCATGCAACCCTTGACCGTCGTATCCGAAACGCTCCCCGCGGCCACGCTCTCCCCCTCTAATTCGACTTAGGTAAGACTAACCTAATCGGTAGCGGGTGGTGCCGAAGGGGTGACAGAGCACTGGAGTGGCTGAATCCTTATGCCCCCCGGCGGCATCCCGTCAAGGGGGCGGCCCTCCCTGGAACCGCGCCGGATACGGGCCCGCCTTCCCGGAGAAGGGTGCCGCCCCCATCGACCGCCGGCTCCGGCGGTCACGCCGCCTGTGGGTTCGCTGCCAATAGATCCGAACCGCTTGCGGATCAGGTGCCAGGCGGGCCCGCCGGGATCCGCGGATTCGCTGTCAAGGAGTCCGCGTGGCCTGCGGGTTCGCTGTCAATGAGTCGACGTGGCCTGTGGATTGGCTGTCAATGAGCCCGCATCGCTTGCGGGTCCGCCGTCAATGGGCCCATGCCGCTTGCGGGTCTGCTGTCAATGGGCCCATGCCGTTTGCGGATTCGCCGCCACCTGAGTTCGCGTGTTCTGCGGGTTCGCTGTCAACGGGCCCGTATCGCTTGCGGATTCGCGGGCATCTGGATTCGCGTGTTCTGCGGGTCTGCTGTCAATGGGAGCGCATTTCTTGCGGGTTCGCTGTCAATGGGTCCATACCGCTTGCGGATTCGCCGTCATCGGGATTCTCGCCGTCGGCGGATCGCCGGTGTGTCCGCCGCCGGGGATTCGCGATCTCCGTGGACTCGCCGTCAATAGGCCAGGGCCGCCCGCGCCGCGGGAAGGGCCGCCTCGCGATCCTCGGGGACCAGGCCGATCCGGGTCCGACGGTCGAGGAGGTCGGCGACGTCCAGCGCTCCCTCGTGCCTGACGGCCCAGACGAGCTCGGCCCCGGTGATCCCCGTCGGTCCCGGCTCGGCCAGCCCGGGGTCCTGTGCCATCAGCGCCAGCACGGCCTCGGCCTCGCTCCCGTAGCGCTCCAGCAGCCGGTCCGGCACATCGGGTACGGAACGGGCACCGGGGACGCCGCCGCCCGATGCGGCGCCCGTACGAGCGCCGACCAGGGGCAGCCGTGCCGTACGGCACGGGCCCGCGCCGAGGCGCCCGAGCGACACCACCCGGTCCACCGCGTCCTCGGCCATCCGCCGGTAGGTGGTCAGCTTGCCGCCCACGATCGTCACGACTCCGCTCGGGGACGTCAGCAGCGCGTGTTTCCTCGACAGGTCGGCGGTGCGTCCCCCGGCGGCCAGCAGCGGCCGGAGCCCGGCATAGGTCCCGGCCACCTGCGCGCGTCCGATCGGTACCTCCAGCACGGAGTTGAGCACCTCGAGCAGGAACGTCACGTCCTCCTCCGGCACCTGTGGAACGTCCGGCACGGGACCGTCCACCGGCTCGTCGGTGAGGCCGACGTAGACGCGGCCGTCAGGCTGGGGGAGCACCAGCACGAACCTGTTGCCCTCGCCGGGGATCGGCACGTGCATCCCGGCCGCGAGGCCCGGCAGGGTCTCGGGGCGGAACACCAGGTGGGTGCCGCGTGAGGGTCGCATCCGGATCTCCGGGTTCAGCTGGGCGGCCCAGGCCCCGGTGGCGTTGATCACCGTCCTGGCCCGGATCGTGAAGGCGTCCCCGGTGAGCTCGTCGCGGACCCGCGCTCCGTCCCCGGCCAGCTCCAGCGCCCGGCAGCGGGTCAGGATCCTGGCTCCCCGCGAGGCGGCCGTCCTGGCCAGGGCGACCACCAGGCGGGCGTCGTCGACCAGACGCCCGTCCCAGGACAGCAGGGCGCCGCGCAGCCCGTGCGGGCTCAGCGGCGCGGCGAGGGCAAGCGCCTGCCCGGCGGAGATCCGCGACGGGCCGGGCAGGAGGCGGCGGGGCGTGTGCGCCGCCGTTCGCAGCCCGTCGCCGAGCCGGTATCCGGCCATCACGACCGCCGCCTGGCCGCGGGAGACCGACGGGACCAGCGGCAGGATGTACGGGTGGGCCCTGACCAGGTGCGGTGCGGTGTGCCGGAGCAGGACGTCGCGCTCCACCGCGCTCTCGTAGGCCACCGCGATCTGGCCCTTGGCCAGGTAGCGGAGCCCGCCGTGGATCATCTTGGAGCTCCACCTGGAGGTGCCGAACGCCAGGTCGTGGGCGTCGATCGCGGCGACGGACAGGCCTCGGGAGGCGGCGTCGAGAGCCGCGCCGGCACCGGTGGCGCCCAGCCCGACCACCAGCACGTCCACCACGAGGTCGCGGACCTCGGCGAGCTCCCGCGTGCGGCGGGCGGCGTTGAGGGAGGAACTCATGGCCTCAGATACCTCTCCAGGATCGTGGCGAGTTCGGCGTCCAGGCCGCCCGAGGTGAGGGGGGCGCCGGGGTTGTCCCGGGCGAGGGGGGCCAGCATGGTCGAGCCGGAGATCAGGAACGACTGGGCGGTCAGCAGCACGACCCTGGCCAGCGTCGCGGGGTCACCCGGCCGTACGGCGCCCGACCGCTGACCCCGCTCGATCGCCGCCTCGATCAGCGCGAGCATGGCCTCCTGGCTGGATCCCCGGCGCTCCGTCAGGTACGGCAGGAGCAGCTCGGGGTCCACTTCGACGATCTTGCGCCAGAGCGGGTGGTCACGCAGCGCCCGCACCACCGCGACCGCCGCGGTGACCGGGTCCTCGGTGGCGAAGCCGTCCGCGACGAGCATCCACTCGCGGGTCATCAGGTCGGCGACGAGGCTGCGCACGTCGGGCCAGGAGCGATAGATCGTCATCCGGGACAGCCCGGCCCGGCGCGCCACGTCGGTGAGCGTGGTCCGCCTCACCCCCACGGCCAGGATCACCTCGCGAGCGGCGTCGAGGACGAGCTCCTCGCTGCTTGCAGTCGTATTGTGACGAATAGACGGCATATGTCACAGTGTAGAGGTGGAAACTCCGACGAGCGCCGCCGAACCCATGCTCTGGTCCGGCTGGGGTGACCCCGCCAAGGCCACGGCCCTGCCCGAACCGCTCCGCAAGCTGCTCCAGGATCTGCTGGGCGTACGCGCCCCGGAGACCCCGGCCGCGAGCTTCGGCGAGGTGCGGCTGGCCCCCGTGGCACTCTCACCGCTCGTTCTCGCCGAACTGCGCGCCGTCGTCGGCGACGGCCACGTGCGCTCCGACGACGACGCCCGCATCCGGCACACCCGGGGCAAGTCCACCCCCGACCTGATGCGCATGCGCGCGGGAGACGGCTCCGACGCGCCCGACGCGGTGGTGCTGCCCGGCTCCCACGCCGACGTGACGGAGCTGCTGCGGCTCTGCGCCGCGCACCGGGTCGCGGTGGTCCCGTTCGGCGGCGGCACCTCGGTCGTCGGGGGCCTGGTCGCCACCAGGAACGGCTTCGCGGGGGTCGTCGCGCTGGACCTGGCGCGGCTGAACCGGCTGATCTCGGTGGACGCCGAGTCGATGACGGCCGAGATGGAACCCGGCCTGCGCACGCCGCAGGCCGAGCAGCTGCTGGCCACCCGCGGACTCACCCTGGGCCACTTCCCCCAGTCGTACGAATACGCCACCCTGGGCGGCTTCGCCGCCGCCCGCTCCAGCGGCCAGGCCTCGGCGGGGTACGGCCGGTTCGACGACATGGTCGTCGGCATGACCGTGGCCACCCCGCGCGGCACCCTCGACCTCGGCCGCGCGCCCAAGTCCGCGGCGGGGCCCGACCTGCGCCAGGTGATCCTCGGCTCCGAGGGCGCCTTCGGCGTGATCACCTCCCTGCGCCTGCGGGTCCGGCGCGCCCCCGCCCGGCGGATCTACGAGGGGTGGCGGTTCGCGTCGTTCGCGGCGGGCTCGGCCGCACTGCGGCGCCTGGCCCAGGAAGGCCCCGTGCCCACCGTGCTCCGCCTGTCCGACGAGACAGAGACGATGATCGGCCTGGCCAGGCCGGGCGAGCTCGGCGGCCTGGCGGCGGACGCGGGCTGCCTGGCCATCGCGGGGTACGAGGGTTTCGAGGAGGTGACGGCGCAGCGGGAGCGGGCCGCCGCCGTGCTGTCGGAGTCCGGCGGCGTCCACCTCGGCACCGAGCCCGGTGAGTCCTGGGCGCACGGCCGCTACTCCGCCCCCTACCTGCGCGACTCCCTGCTCGCGGTGGGAGCCACCGTGGAGACGCTGGAGACGGCGGGGTTCTGGTCCAATCTCCCCCGGCTCTACGACGCCGTACGGCTCTCGCTCCAGGGCTCCCTCGGTTCGCCCCTGGTGATGTGCCACATCTCCCACGTGTACGGCACGGGCGCCTCGCTCTACTTCACGGTCGTCACGGCCCAGAGCGGAGACCCCCTCGCGCAGTGGGAGACCGCCAAGCGGTCGGCCGGCGAGGCGATCGTCGCGGCCGGGGGCACGATCTCGCACCATCACGGCGTCGGCCGCGACCACCGGGAGGCCTACGCCGCCGAGATCGGCGAGCTGGGCGTGGAGATCCTGCGCGGCATCAAGGACCGGCTCGACCCGCGGGGCATCCTCAACCCCGGCGTACTGATCGCCCAGGCTCCGGCCGCCCAGCCGGGCGTCTCCGAGCCCTGACCGGGTTGTTGCGGGGGCGGTCACCGTTCCCTGGTCGCGGGGGAACGGCCGACGTCGTCCGCGGGGCCGCCGAAAGGCGATCACCCCGGGTTGGGCGTGCGGGAGGACGTCAACCGGCCATCACGAGTTCTTGCATGGCCTCGCGCAGCGGACCCGGGATCTCGGCGGGACGCCGGGTCTCCCGGTCGACGAACACGTGGACGAAGTGGCCCTCGGCCACGACCGTCTCGCCGTCCTCGCGGAACAGCCCGAGCTCGTAACGGACGCTGGAGCGGCCCAGGCGGCCGATCCTCAGGCCGATCCTGATGGCTTCGGGGAAGGTGACCGACGCCCTGTAGACGCAGTGCGACTCGACGCACAGTCCGATGGCGTCCCCGCCGTGGATGTCCAGGCCCGCGGTCCTGATCAGCCAGGTGTTGATCACGGTGTCCATCAGCGAGTAGTGGACGGCGTTGTTGACGTGGCCGTAGACGTCGTTGTCCTTCCACCTCGTCGGAACGGTCTCCCAGTAGGCGTACACGGTAGAACCATATTCCAGAGCGGCTCCGGGGGAGCCCCCGGCCGAGGCGACCCGTCTTCTCCGGCGGCTGGAGGCGCCGGAAGCGGAGGGAAGGGCGATCGGGACCGTCCGGGGAAATGGCGCGCGGTCGATTCGAGCGATTTCCGGCTCGTTCGTTCCGCTGGAAACGGGGTCATTCAGATGGGAATTCGCATTCCATCGGATGATTCATTCGATCTAGGATCGTCCGGTGTGACGGCATACGGACTCCCCACCGTGCTCAATCTCGAACCCGCCGACCCGACCGAGCTCGGTCCCTACCGCATCGCCGGACGCCTGGGCAGAGGTGGGATGGGCACGGTCTACCTCGCGGAGGGGCCGTCGGGGCCGGTGGCGATCAAGGTGATCAACCAGGGTCTGACCGCCGACTCGCAGTTCGTGGTGCGGTTCAGGAACGAGGTGGCCGCGGCGAGGAAGGTCAGCCGGTTCTGCACGGCGCCGGTGCTGGACGCCCAACTGGACGAGGAGCCGCTCTGGGTCGTGACGGAGTATGTGGCCGGGCCCAACCTCGCCCAGATGCTGCGTGACCGCGGTCCGCTGGACGGGGCCAACCTGGAGGCGCTGGCCGTCGGGGTGGCGCTCGCGCTCAGCGCGATCCACGGTGCGGGAATCGTCCACCGCGACCTCAAACCCGCCAACGTGCTGCTGTCCCCGCTGGGACCGAGAGTGATCGACTTCGGCATCGCCCGTGCCCTGGACGCGGGCTACGGACAGACCGCGACGGGCCAGTTCCTCGGCACCCCCGAGTACACGGCCCCCGAGCGGATCATCGGCGAGAAGGCCGAGGGGGTCCCCACGGAGCCGCCGGGGCCGCCCGCCGACATCTTCGCCTGGGGCTGCGTGGTGGTCGCCGCCGCGACGGGCGAGTCCCCCTTCGCCTCCCGCAACCACTTCGGGGCGTTCCAGCGCGTCCTGAACGACGTCCCGAACCTGGACGCCCTCGATCCGAATCCGAAACTGCGAGACCTGGTCGAGGCGGCGCTCAACAAGGACCCCGCGCTCAGGCCCACCGCCGAGGCCCTGCTGTCCGGGCTGGTCGGGCAGCATGACGCGAAGGACACCGCCAAGGTGGTCCGCACGGTGCGGCTGAACCTCACCGGCCTGATCCCGAGGATCACGGACAACCAGAGCCCGGCGGAGCCGTCGCGTGGGCGGCGTCCGATGGTCGCGGCCGGTGCGGTGGCCGGAATCCTCCTGGCGGCGGTGACCGCCGTGCTCGGGATCCGCATGCTCTCCCAGGGGCCGCCCGCGAGCACCGACGTGCTGTACCAGGACGATTTCGCCGCCGACGACTCGGGCTGGTACAAGGACGCCGGGACCCGGTTGGACACGCCCCACGGCTATACCGGGGACGGCCGCTACACGATGTCCACCGACGGCTCCACCCCCTCACGGACGAACGGCGCGCCCGTCAACGCGGAATCCCCCGAGGGCGCGCTCGTCACGGTCCGGATCGGCATCACCAGTGGTGAGCCCTACTCCGGATGGGCCGGTGTCTACTGCGACTACTCGCCTGACGACACCCACGCCTACTACTACACCCTGGAGATCCGTCCCGACGGGCGCGCGAGGATCCACAAGGCCACGGACACGACCGGGTGGGACATGACGCCGGACATCCTCGTGCCCGATTTCCGCAAGGAGAAGGCGCTGCTGCGGGCCGAGTGCTCCCGGGACGGAGGCGAGATGCGGCTGGGGTTCTGGGTGGACGACCATCTCGTGGCGGAGGTCGTGGACGCGGAGGCGGGCGGGGCCACCGGCAAGCCCCGGTTCGGACTGTCCGTGGCGAAGCGTTCGGGGGCGTCCGAGGAGACCCGGGCCTACTTCGACGACTTCGAGATCGACCGCCTTTCCTGAAGGCGCACATGATCCTAAAAAGACGGTAAAAATGTGGTCATGGTTGATGTCGGTCAGGCCGCGGAACGCGGGCGTGAGGTCTCCTCCCGGGTCTCGGAGGAGGGAGCGGGCTGGTCCTGTGTCCAGGTCGGCACCTTCAAGGATCTGAGGCCCAACCAGGAGACCTTCACCTGGTTGAGTCCGCGCACGATCTGGAGGTCGAGGAACGAGGTCCTCGCGGCCCTGTTCGGCGACCCCTCCGGGCAGGTCCGGGCACGCTGGGTGGGCTCCCAGCGCGACCGGGGCGTCGATCCGTCCTTCCGCATCCCGATGGACGTCGGCCCCGAGTTCTCCTTCCTGGTCCTCGGCGACACGGGGGAGGGCGACGCCTCGCAGTACGCCGTGGTGCCGGGCATGCTCAAACTGGGCCAGGACACCGCCTTCGCCGTCGTCGCCAGCGACGTGATCTATCCCACCGGGTCCGCGAACGAGTATGAGGACAAGTTCTTCCGTCCCTACCAGGACTATCGGGCGCCGATATACGCGATCCCCGGCAACCACGACTGGTACGACGGGCTCGGCGGCTTCATGCGCGTCTTCTGCGACGCCCCCGCGCTGAAGGCGGAGCGCCAGGGGTTCAAGCTGTCGCCCTCGGGACTGCGCGGGCTGCTCTGGCGCAAGCCGGAGACGATCGACGAGGACCGGCTGGTCAAGGCGCGCGAGCGCAGGGCGCTGCCCGAGCAGCAGGTCGTGCAGCCCGCCCCGTACTGGGCGATGGAGACTCCCGGCCTGCTCATCGTGGGCGTGGACACCGGGATCCGCGGCGACCTCGATCGGGAGCAGGCCGACTGGCTGCGCGAGGTCTCCCGGGACCCCCGGCCCAAGGTGCTGATCACGGGCAAGCCCATCTACACCCGTAACGACTACAAGCCGTCCGCGCTCGACGGCGGCGGCACGATCGACGACATCGTCGTCGACCCCGCGAACAACTACGTCGCGGCGATAGGCGGCGACGTGCACAACTACCAGCGCTTCCCGATCAAGGTGGGCGATCGGACGATCCAGTATTTCGTGGCGGGCGGCTCCGGGGCCTTCATGCACGCCACCCACACCACCCCCAGGGTCACGGTCGGCGGCCTCCACGAGGACGACTACAAGTGCTACCCGCTGCGCGGCGACTCGCTGTCGTTCTACAGCAGGCTCTACAGCGAGCGGCTGCGCATGCGCTGGCTCTACCTCACGCCCGAGGAGGGCGTGGCGCTGATGTCGGAGCAGATCGGCAACACCCCGCCCAGGGACATCCCGCCCGTACGCATCACCGCGCGGATGAGGTGGGCGGCGCGGATCCTCGGCGGCCGGTCGATGCCGTTCCGGCTGCCGGTGGGCAAGGTCTTCCACCGCTACCTGTCGGAGCTGTCCGACTGGGACACCCCGCCGTTCTTCAAGAGCTTCCTGCACATCTCCGTGACGCCGGAGGCCCTGAAGATCCGCTGCTTCGCCGCAACCGGATGCCTGCCGCAGGAGATCGAACCCCCGCTCGAAGACGAGGTCGTCATTCCGCTCGTCTGATCGAGAATGTCGGTGTCTCGTGGCAGTCTGTGACGTATGCATGTGGCAGTCGCGGCCGGTCCCGATGGCGGAGGGGTCCTGCGTCCCGAGGGCCGGGACGCCAGGTCCGTCACCGACCTGGCGGCGGCGGTGCGGGAGCTGGAGGAGACCAGCCACCCGCGCTGGGTCTGGACGGACACGCGGGAGATCTACCCCGCGCTCCTCGGCGCCGGCGTGCGGCTGGCGCGCTGCCACGACCTGGCGCTGACCGAGGGCCTGCTCCTCGGATACGAGGGGCGCTACGGCGAGCCCCGGTCGGCCCAGGCCGCGCACGCCCGGCTGCACGGCCTCCCGGTGCTCGAGGAGCACCAGGGGCCGCAGGCGCGGCAGGCCACGCTCTTCGAGGAGGAGGCGCCGCCGCCCGACGCCGATCTGGTCGCGGAGGTCCACGCCGACCAGCTCCGGCGGATCGAGGCCGTCGCCGACCCGCACCGGTTCCGGCTGCTGGTCGCCGCCGAGTCGGCCGGAGCGCTGATCGCCGGGGAGATGGAGCACGAGGGCATGCCCTGGCGGCAGGACGTGCACGACGAGCTGCTGACCGGCCTGCTCGGTCCGCGCCCGGTGCACGGCATGCGGCCGTCCAAGCTCCAGGCACTGGCCGACCAGGTGTCGGCGGCCTTCGGCATGGCGTTCAACCCCGACTCCCCGCAGCAGATCGTCAAGGCCTTCAAACTGGCGGGCGTGCCCGTCGCCTCCACCCGGGCCCACGAGATCAAGCAGGTGGACCACCCGGGCGTCGCGCCCCTGCTCGCCTACAAGGAGCTGGCCAGGATCTACAGCTTCCACGGCTGGGTCTGGGCCGACCAGTGGGTCCGCGACCACCGCTTCCGGCCCGAATACGTGGTGGGTGGCGTCGTGTCGGGCCGGTGGGCCACCAACGGCGGCGGCGCGCTGCAGATCCCCAAGGTGATGCGCAAGGTCGTGGTGGCCGACGAGGGCTGGACGCTCGTGGTCGCCGACGCGGCCCAGCTGGAGCCCCGGGTCCTGGCCGCGATGGCCGGTGACGGCGGCCTGGCCAGGGCCGCCGGGCAGATCGACCTCTACCAGGCGCTGGCCCAGCCGTTCGGCGGCGAGCGCGACAACGCCAAGATCGCCATGCTGTCGGCGATGTACGGCGGGACCAGCGGAGACGCGCCCAAGTTGCTGGCCGTCATGCGGCAGCGCTTCCCCCGCGCCTACCAGTTCGTGGAGGACGCCGCCCGGTCGGGGGAGGAGGGCAAGCTGGTCCGTTCCTGGCTGGGCCGCACCTGCCCGCCGCCCTCGGCCCGCTGGCGGGAGCTGGTCTCCGGTCCCGACGGGAACCGGGCGGCCCGTGACCGGGGCCGCTTCACCCGAAACTTCGTCGTCCAGGCGACGGCGGCCGAGTGGGCGCTCACGCTGATGGCCGTGCTGCGCGGGCTGCTGCCCGACGCGGCCAGGCTGGTGTTCTTCCAGCACGACGAGGTGATGGTGCACTGCCCCGCCGAGGCGGCCGAGGAGGTCGTCGTGGCGGTCGGCAGGGCCGCCGAGGAGGCGACCAGGCTGCTGTTCGGGCCGACCCCGGTGCTTTTCCCGATGGAGGCCGTCGCGGTGCGGTGTTACGCCGACGCCAAGTGAACCGCCGGGGACGGGTCGCTCGGACGGCGAAGAAACCCATGGACGAGTTGCTCGGGCGGTGAAATAGTCCCGGAATGATCGCGGCTGCCCCTTCATCGCCCGTCCCGTTGGCTGATGGCCTCGTCCTGAGAGAGGCGCGCCCGGCGGACATCGAGCAGATCGGCGCGCTCCTCGCCGAACGAGGCGAGCCCGACGACACCCTCGACCACCGGCTGGTCGTGACGGATCCCGACGCCGGCTGGCCGGCCTGCGCCGTGGTGGTCGACGGCGACCGGGTCGTCTCCACCGCGACGCTCCTCGACGAGGAACTGCGCATCGCCGGGGTGCGGCTCCCCGCCGGACAGGTCGAGCTGGTCGCCACGGACCGGGAGTACGAAGGGCGCGGGCTCGTACGAGAGCTCATGCGGTGGGCGCACGACCGCTCCGCCGCCCGGGGCCACGTCGTACAGGCGATGATCGGAATCCCGTACTTCTACCGCCTGTTCGGTTACGAGTACGCCGTCGACATACCGCCCGTGCGGGCCGTGCGCACCGTACCGGCCGACGACGGGGCACCGGCGTTGCGGGCCGCCCTGCCTGCGGACATCCCGGCGATGGCGGAGCTGCAGGACCTGACGCAGAGCCGGTTCGACGTGGCCATGCCGCACTCGGCGGCGTGCTGGCGGTGGCTGCTGGCCCACGAGGCGAGCACCGTCTGGGTGGTGGAGCGCGACGGCGGTGTCGTCGCCACCGGGCGTACCACGCCGCCGGATGACGAGGTGCTCCTGGCCGAGGCCGCCGCGCTCGACGAGGCGGCGGCGCGGGAGCTGCTCCGTGGCGTCGCAGCCCTCACGCCCGGCGGGCAGGTACGGGTCGTCGAGCGGGCGGGCACCGTGGCCGCGGCGGCGTGGCACGGGTCTCTCGCCGACGGGCGGCGGACGCAGGCGGAGCAGTACTACATCCGGATCCCGGACGTGGCAGCGCTGCTGGACCGGTTGCGGCCGGTGCTGTGGCGCCGTTTGGCCGCGGCCGGGATCGACCGTACCGGCCGCGACGTCGTCGTCTCCACGTTTCCACGTTCGGCGCCCACTACCGGATCCCGGTCCTCGCCGACCACCTCGGCGCGGTCACCGCCGGCGGTGCGATGCAGGCGCCAGGGGTCGTGGGCGGCGCCGGGGTGGCACCCGACCACCTGCCCGCGCTGCTGTTCGGCCCGCACGGGATCGACGGGCTGTCCCGGATGCGGCCCGACGTCTACTCCGGCTCTGACGGCGAGCTGTTCCGGGCGCTCTTCCCGCCGCTCACCGCCGACGTGCTCAGCTACTACCTGCCGTACTAGCGTCGTGATCCGATGTTCCCGGTCACCGCCAGCCACACCCCGGTGATCGTCACCATGACCGCCACGGCCGCGCCGAGCACGCCGTAGGACAGGTTGCCGACGATCACTCCGGCGACCACCGTGCCGGTCGCGCCGCAGATGTTCATCGTCAGGTCCGACAGACCCTGCACGGCGGGGCGGTGCCGCAGCGGAACGGCCTCGCTGAGCATCGCCGACCCGGAGATCAGCCCGCAGGACCAGCCGACGCCGAGCAGCGACAGACCGGCGGTCACCTGTACGACGTCGTGCGGTCCCGCCCCGCCCGCCAGGACGGCGGCGGCCAGCAGCAGGCACATGCCGAGCATCGTCACCTGGATCCGGCCGATCCGGTCGGCCAGCCAGCCGACCACGGGGGAGAAGATGTACATCCCGGCGATGTGCAGGCTGATCACGATGCCGATGACCGTGTAGGTCGCGCCGCCGTGGTCGAGGTGGACCGGGGTCATGGACATGACCGACACCATGGCGGTGTGGCTGACCGCGATCGTGATGAGCGCCCGCCGCGCGACCGGCGTATCGCGCAGGGCCCGCCAGGCGGTGCGCAGCGTGCCCTCGCCCTTCGCGGTGGAGGCCGGCGCGGCCGGGGCCGGTGCGTCGAGAGCCGACGTGGAGGGGGCTGCCGCGGTGGAGTCCGACGGGTTGAGGGCGGACGCGGCCGGGTCCCGTCCGGGGAGGGCCCGCGCCGCGGAGGCCGGTGCGGTGGGAGGCGGCGGGGTGGGGGGCGACGCGGCGAGCGCGGCCGAGCGGGCCAGCAGCAGCGGGTCGGGGCGCAGGGCGATTCCGAGGATGACCAGCGCGACCGCGAAGGTGAGCAGGGCGAGGACGAAGGGCCCGGTGTCCGGGGCCAGGCCGAACGCGCGGCCGAGATGCTCGGCCGGTCCCGTGAGGTTCGGACCGGCGACCGCGCCGATCGTGCCCGCCCACACCACCCACGACAGGTGCCGGGCCGAGTGCCCGGGGGGAGACAGGTCGGTCGCGGAGTAGCGGGAGGCCAGGTTGCCCGCGCTGGCCCCGCCGAACAGCACCAGGCCGCCCAGCAGCAGCGGCCACGAGGCCAGGGAGATGGCGAGCGCCGCGATCAGGGAGCCGATCAGGGCGCACCCGTAGGCCAGGGTCAGCCCGGCCCGGCGTCCGCTCCCGCCGGAGGTCCTGGCGGTGGGCAGCGCGAGCAGGGCGGCGCCCAGCACCGTCGCGGTTCCGGCCAGTCCGCTGATCGCCGTCGAGCCCGAGAGCCTGGCGACGACCAGCGAGCTGAGGGAGAGCCCGACGGCGACTCCGATCCCGCTGGAGATCTGCGTGGCGGACAGGACGGCGAGTGTCCGCCGCTGCACGGCGGCGATCGACATCACATCTCCGGAGGAGACATCGGGGTTCGCCGGAGTCATGGTCACGAGTGAAGTCTGCCATCACTCGTGACACAACCGGGAGGATTATTCCGCCGGGGCCGGCTGGCCGAGGATCGTTCAGCCGGTCAGGGTGAACGTGCTGAAGAAGGTGTCCAGGACGTCCGAGCTCTTCTCCCACTCGAGATCCTGCGCCCTGAAGGTGATCTCGTAGGCGGTCTGGCCGCTGACGGCGACGTAGCGGGTCAGCCCGTGCATGGGGACGCCGTTGGACTGGGAGTAGGTGTACTCCCAGTCGGCGGCTTTCCACGCGCGGTACGGCACCGCCGTCACGCCGACCTCGATGTACTCCTCCAGGCCCTCCTTGTCGGCCCGGCCGAGCGCGGTCACGGGGTCGGCGACGGGGACCTTGGTGACGACGATGTTCTGCCCGCCGGTCTTCGGCTCGGAGAAGACGATGGCTCCGCCGGTCCCCGTCTTCACCGTCCAGCCCTCGGGCACCGCGCCGGAGACCCCTCCCGCTTCCAGCGCCTTGAACCCGTCCGGGACCTCGCCGGGCTCCTCCGACGGCGGCTCGGCACCGGCGGTCGCGGAGCTCGCCGGGGAGGGAACCGCGGTGGTCGCGGTGTCCGTGGCGTCGTCGCCGGGCAGGAAGACGAGCAGCACGATGACCAGGACGGCCAGCACCCCGACGCCGCCGAGCAGCAGCAGGCGAAGTCGCGGGCGGCCGTCGCGGTTCCGGCCTCCGTCGTTCGTGAGACGGCGGCTCCTGCGGTCGCCGGACCGGCCGGGCGAGGTCAGGCTCTGGGAGTCCTGCGCGCTGTCGCGACGGACCGGGGCGGATGGGGCCGCGGTGGGCCACAGTCCGGCGCCGGAGGCGTTGCCGGGGAAGCCACCCGAGGAGTCGGACGGCGCGTCGGGCACGTTGCGTTCGAGGCCGGCCGTGGGGATGCGCAGCGAGTCGTAGCCGCGCTGGTGCCCGCCGGACGGACTGGAGACGTCGTTCGGCGGGCCGCCCATCGGAGGCGCGGAGTACATGGACGGATGGGGCGCGGCCAGCTGGTCCGTGCGGTGCGTGCCCGAGGGGCTGGACAGCGCGTCGTAGGGCATCGGGTAACCGCCCGACGAGCTGGCCGCGGGGTCGTAGGGCACCCGCACCGGGCCCGAGGGCGTTTCGATGATCCGCGAGGGCATCGGGCCGGACGGCGACTCCAGCGGGGGCATCATGTGCATCGGCACGGGCTCGCCGGGGGGCGGCATCGCCGGAGGGTGCGGCGGGCGCGCCCGGTTCGGGGTGCTGGAGCCGTGGCTGAGCAGTATCCGGTCCAGCAGGTCCGACACCTGGGCGGCGGACATCCGGTCGGCGGGGTTCTTGCGGAGCAGTCCCTCGAGGACCGCGACCAGGGCCCCCGCCCGTTGCGGGCGGGTGGGCTCCTGGGTGAGGATCGCGCCGAGCACGGCCATCGAGTCGGAGCCCTCGTACGGCGGGCGTCCCTCGACCGCCGCGTACAGCGTGGCGCCGAAGGACCACAGGTCGGCGGCCTGCGTGATCCGCTGGCCGGACAGTCGCTCCGGCGGGATGTAGGCGGGGGAGCCCATGAGCATGCCGGCCTGGGTGATGGTGGAGTCACCCTCTATGGCGGCGATGCCGAAGTCGGTGAGGATCACCCGGTCGGAGGTGAGCAGCACGTTGCCGGGCTTGACGTCGCGGTGCATGATCCCGGCGGCGTGGGCGTGGCGGAGCGCGTCGAGCACCCGGACACCGATCTCGGCGGTCTGGACCACGGGCAGCGGCCCGCTCTGCCGTACGGCCTGCTCCAGGGACCAGGCGCGGACCAGCTCCATCACGATCCAGGGGCGGCCGTCCTCCTCGACGACGTCGTGGACGGTGACGATGCCGGGGTGACTGAGCCGCGCCGCCGAGCGGGCCTCGCGCAGCATCCGCTGGTGCGCCACCTGCTTGCCCGCGTGATCCATCCCATAGGGGAGGATCAGCTCCTTGACGGCCACATCCCGGTCGAGCAGGACGTCGTGCGCATGCCACACCATGCCCATTCCGCCACGGCCCACCGGTGACATCAGGCGGTAGCGTCTGCCCACCAGCCTGCCCTGGCCTTCCGGCGCCGTCCCCGGGGCGCCGTCGCCCTCCGGCCCCTGGGGGGCTTTGCCGAGCAAGCGATCGGTCATCGGACCCCGTTCCCCTAAACCAGTTCCGTTTGTGAGGTGGGCCACGATATCGGGATAACATTCGCTAGCGGAAGTTGACCTGTAAAGAAAGCACATAACGGTATCTATCGGAAGCAGATCTTGCTGCGGATTCGATCTTCCGAGTGGGGGGCTGACGTCGGTGAATGCGTCCCGGCGTGATACGAGCGCTGTCGGCTTCGTCACAATTTATTGGCAGGAATCACATAGCTGATGCGCGGTTGTGCTCGGCGACCTCGGCCAGCGCCGCGAGGGCCGAGGTAAAGGCCGAGGCGGGCGGGCTCACCAGACCCGCGCCCACCTGTCCCGTGCCCGCCACCCGGCCCGCGATGCCGGTGTTCACCGTGGGGAGCAGACCCGTCCTGGCGACCAGCGTGACATCGACGCCGACCGGAGTGCCCCGGAAGTCGAGCCCGGGGATCTGGTAGGCGGGGTGCTCGGCCAGGGTGATCTCATACATCGACCTGGTGGCCGCCATCGCGTCCGACACGTCGCCACCGACGAACCTGACGATCGCCGGGGCCGCCGCCATCGCGAAGCCGCCCAGGCCCGCCGTCTCGGTGATCGTGGAGTCGCCGATGTCGGGGTTGGCGTCGGCCGGGCCGTACGCGCCGAGATAGAGACCGTCGGGCACGCCCGCGGGGCCGGTGAACCAGCGGTCGCCCAGCCCGGAGACCTGGATGCCGAAATCCGTGCCGTTGCGGGCCATCGCGACGACCAGCGTGGAACCGGGAACGTCCCTGGCGGCGTCGGTGCTGACCTTGCACGCGGCCATGCCCGCGTTGAGGAAGAAGTGGTCGTTGCCGTTGATGAAACGCAGGACCTCGGCCGCGTGGCCGGGAGAGGCGTCCACGATTCCGGGGGCCAGCTCACGCACCAGCAACGAGGTGGCCGCCCGATTGCGGTTGTGCAGCTCGTCGCCCATCTGCAGGGCCTGCGCGATCAGCGACGTGAGGTCCAGCGGTCCCAGCTTGTCCAGGGTGGCCCGCATCACGGGGCCGAGCACCTCGCCCATCCAGCGCAGCCGCTCCAGCACCTCGGGGCCGTAGGCGCCGTACCGCAGCACCTTGCCCAGACCTTCGTTGAGCGAGCAGTAGGCGGTGCCGCCGTGCTCGGCGTCACGGACCTCGAACATCCACATCGACGGGGTGACGACGCCCGCCATGGGGCCGACGGTCCGGTGATGGTGGCAGGAGTCCAGCCGCGCCTGCCCGGCGGCCAGCCGCTCCTCGGCCTCCTCGGCGTCGGCGGCCAGCCCCTCCAGCAGCATCGCCCCGATGAGCGCGCCACGCATCGGGCCCGACGCCCGTTCCCAGTCGATCGGCGGCCCGGCGTGCAGGAACGTGCCCTTCGGCAGGTCGAGCACCTCGTGCGCCGGCCGTACCCCGACGAGCTGGGGCCGCGCGGACAGCAGCCGGCCCACGGCGGTCTCGTTGGCACCGGCCCTGCGCGGATCGGCCAGCACACGGGCCAGGTCATCGTCGGTGCCGGGCATCGGCGGACGCCAGTCCACCCTCACCCTGGGTACGGCCTGCGCGTCCAGCGCCTCGCCGAGCACGTCGGCGCCGACAGTGATCACTTCCGGCTCGCCGGAGAGCATGGGCAACGTCATCGACGACTCCTGAGCGGGGAACGGTGACTCCGCTCAGGACCGGGAGCCACCGCTGCTCCGGTCCTGGGCGGGGTCCTGAACGGGGTCCTGAACGGGGTCCTGAACGGGGTCCTGAGCGGGGAGGAGTGGCTTCCGGCCTGATGACCGCCGGCCTCGGGCATCCGGTGGCGGGTCATCGAGCGGTGACGGGTCACGGAGCGTTCGCGACCGGCCTCGGGCATCCGATGGCGGGTCGTCGAGCGATGGTGGGCCATGCGGTGGGTCACAGGGCGGTCGCGACGACATCGGCCGCGTAGCGGGCGGCCCGCGCGTTGGACGTGAACACGGTGGCCCCGGCCGCGTGCAACGCCTCGGCCTGGGCGTTCAGCCCCTGGGGGTCACCGGAGGAGCCGACCAGCACGACGACCACCGGAACCCCCCTGGCGACGGCCGCGGTGATCGCGGGTGTGAGCCGTACCGAGGGATCGGGGTCGGCGCCGTGCCCGAGCACCACGTCGAGCAGTACGACCGCGCCCGGCGGCACCTCGGCCAGGGCCTCCAGGCGGAGCGACGGGTCGATCATCGGATGGGGCCGGCCGCGGGTGTAGGCGTCGTCGCCGAAGTCGGTGAACTCCCCGGTTCCGGCGATCAGCCGGGCCTCCACGCACAGGGTTCCCCCCGAGTAGATGCCCCGCAGCGTCCTTCCGGGAGAACCGGAGGAGCCGGAAGCGGCGGAAGCACCCGGAGAACCGGGGGAATCGGAAGCACCCGGAGCACCAGGAGAACCGGATGGGTTCGGGGCGCTGGGGACACCGGGAGAACCGGATGGGTCCGGGGCGCCGGGGACACCGGAAGGACCGGGTGAGTCTGGGGCGCCGGAGTCTGGGGCACCGGAGGCGGCGGGAGAGCCGGGAGCACGGGTCTCGTCCTGAGGGCTCGGCACGGTGGAGGGCCACGAAGGCCATTCGGGGACCGGCACGCCGAGGGTGCGCAGGGCGGTCTCGGCGGCGGCCGTCAGGTCGCCCTGGCCGGGGCCGAGCAGCGCGGTCACCACCGGTGTTCCGAGCTTCGAGACGGCTTCCCGTACGACGTCGGCGACCTCGGGAGCCGGGGGCTTGGAGATCAGGATGATCAGTTCGGTCGCCGGGTCGGCGTCGAGCGCCTCCAGAGCGCGGAGGGTGGACAGCGCGCCCACGTCCGCCGACAGGTCCCTGCCGCCCACGCCCAGCACGTGGCTGACCCCCACGCCCGCCAGGTCCAGCAGGCAGGTCACCTGCTGCGCCCCCGTCCCGGAGGCGGCCACCACGCCGACGGGGCCGGGGCGGAGCACGTTCGCGAAGCCGAGGCCGACCCCGCCGATCACGGCGGTGCCGCAGTCGGGGCCCATGACCAGCACGTCCAGCTCCCCGGCGCGCTTCTTGAGGAGCACCTCCTGCTCGACCGGCACGTTGTCGCTGAAGATCATCACGGACAGGCCGGCCTCGACCGCGTCCATCGCCTCGGCGAACGCGTACGGGCCCGGCACCGAGACCAGTGCCAGCGTGGCGTCGTGGCCGCGGGCGGCGGCGCGCACGGTGCGCGGTGGCCGCTCGGACGCGGTCGCGCCCGTCGCCCGGCCGGCGAGCCCGGTCAGCAGTCGCTCCAGCTCGGCGTCGGCGGACTCCAGCACGTCGGAACCGCTGCTCCGCAGCGCGATCAGCAGATCGGCGGGGCCGGTCTGGGGGAGGTCGAAGCCCAGCTCGGTGGCGATGTCGCGGTTGAGCTCGGTGGCCATCGCCACCACCGCGACCTGCACCCCCGGCAGCGCGGTGAGTGCCTGGCTGACCCGCATCAGGCTCACCGAGTCGTGATAGACGCCCGTGCGTATCCGGACCACATCGGTGCTCAACTGCCCCCGCCCTCCAGGTGATAGACGCCCGTGCGCATCTGGACCACATCGGTGCTCAACTGCCCCCGCCCTCCAGGTTGATGACCGCGGCCAGGCCGATGCGCAGTCCGCAGGCCAGGTCCGCTCCCGAGGTGTGGCCGAGCTGGAGCAGGCGGTGCAGCGCGGGCTCCAGGGACTGCCGTCCGGCCATGCCTCGCAGTACGGCCAGCACCTCGCCGCTGGCCTCGCCCCTGGCCGCGCAGTGCAGCAACGTCGCCGAGATGGGGGTGGTCCTGCCGCGGGCGTCGAAGGTGACCGCGGCGGCCAGCCAGTCGGCCAGCCAGACGGCCCTGCTCACCCCGGCCGCCGTGCCCAGGTGACGTAGCGCGACCAGCAGCCCGGCGAGCACGTCGTCACCGCTCGGGGTGAGTCCGGGACCCAGGCCCACCAGCTGCTCGGCGGCCGTGACGCTCTTCAGCAGCGAGGCCTCGGCGCATCCCTCGGTCAGCAGGTCGGCGGCACGGTTGCCCTCCAGCCCCGGACGCCTCGGTGAGCGGTCGCACAGTTCGGCCAGCACGGGCAGCGAGCGGGCCAGCCGTACGGGATCCACGGGCCCGAGCGTCGGGGCAGGGTTCCACCAGCGGTGGGCCCGCAGGCTGAGCCGTCCGATCTCGATCGAGCCGTCGCCGACGGAGGCCTCGTCGCCCACGGCGACCTGCGGCATCGAGCCGGTGACCACCATCGCGTTGGGCAGGCGGGTGGCGTCCCCGGTCACCACCGCGATCACGTGTGGTTCGAGCTCCGTGCGGACCTCCAGGTAGATCCCGGAGGGGAAGGCCGCCAGCACTCGCGCGGGGCGGCGGGGCGTCTCCAGCATCTGGCGCAGCGCCGTGCTGACCGCACCGGTCCCGTGTGTCCGCACGTGCGCGCGCGGAGCCCTCGGACGCGTTCCAACGGTCATGTGGTCACCTTTGCCAGGCCCCGTGCTGTGACAGTGCTTCTTCCAGGCCCTTTTCCAGCGGTTCGCTCGCTGAGCTCGCTCACGGACACCCCTATCCCTTGAGGTGACGGTAGAACGGGCATGGATCCAGGCCGTACGGAGAAAGATGCCAACAGTCTGGCTAAAGGTTGGCTCTTCCTGACAGACGGGTGCATCAGTCACAATCACCTCATGGAACCCCCCGTGCGTCTGGCCAGCACCGGCACGATCATCCACGGAGTCGCCGTCGGAGAGGTCCTCGGCGTCTCCACGCTGGCCGGAGCCCGGCTGATCGCGGGGGAGCGGGGACTGGGCCGGATCGTGCAGCGGCTCAACGTGATGGAGGTCCCGGACATCCTCGCCTGGGTGAAGCCTCACGAGCTGCTGCTCACCACCGGCTACCCGCTGCGCAACACCCCCCAGTCGCTCGACCGGCTGGTGATCGACCTGGACGAGCGCGGCCTGGCGGCGCTGGCGATCAAGCTCGGCCGCTATCTGGACCGGCTGCCGCCGGAGATGGTGGAGCAGGCGGACCGGCTGGGCTTCCCGCTGATCCAGCTTCCGGACGACGTCGGCTTCGACGACATCCTGAACCAGGTCCTGACCGACATCCTCAACCGTCAGGCCGCCGTGATGGCCAGGGCCGAGGAGGCACACCGGGCGCTGGTCCAGGTCGTGCTCGCCGGTGGAGGGCTGCGCGAGGTGGCGGCCGAGGTCGCCGGGCTGCTCGACGTGGCGGTGGCCGTGCTGGACGGAGCGGGCCAGATGCTGGCCTCCGCCGGGCCCGCCGAGTATGTGGCCGCGCTGCGCGACGCCCCCGAAGGACGCCACACCTCGGTTCCCGTCGTCGCAGGTGGGCACCACCACGGCCGGATCGTCGCCTGCGGCCCGGTCGGGTCGATCGGCGATAGCGACATCGGCATCCTGGAACGTGCCGCCACGGTCGCCGCACTGGTGGTGACGCGGCAGGAGGCGGTCACCGCGGTCGAGAGCAAATATCGCGCGGACTTCCTGCGTGACGTGCTCACCGGGCGGGCGGGCGGCTCCGAGCGGGTCACCTCGCGGGCCAAGACCTTCGGCTGGGACCTGGAGCGCCCGGTCACCGTGCTGGTGGCCGAGCTCGACCCGGAGGGCGACGAGCGCATGGCCCAGGATCGCCTGGTCACCTGCTGGACCGCCGCGATGCGCCGCCACGACCCGCGCGGCGCGGTGGCCGGGTTCTCCCACGAGGTCGTGACGATCGTGGACGCCGCCGTCGACGCCGGCCGCCTGGCCAGGGACGCCGCCACCGCCTTCGCCGAATGCCTGCCCGCCACCTTCTCCACCGGTGCCAGCCGCATCGCCGTCGGGGCGGAGGCCCTGCCCGAGGCGTACGGCCAGGCGTTGAAGGCGGCCAGGGTGGGCCGCCAGCTCCACGGCCACGGCGCGGTCGCCCACTTCGACCAGCTCGGCGTCTACCGCCTGCTGTCCCTGGTGAACGACACCGCCGAGCTGCACTCCTTCGTCCGCGAGACGCTCGGCTCGCTCGCCTCCGACGCCGACGCGGAGAACGCGGACCTGCGCCGGACCCTGCAGGTGCTGCTGGAGACCAACCTCAACGTCGCCGAGACGGCCAGGCGGCTGCACTTCCACTACAACACGCTGCGATACCGGATCGGCAAGCTCGAAAGGATGCTGGGCAGCTTCACCGAGGACGCACATCTACGGCTGAACCTCACCCTCGCCCTGCACGTTCTGCGAATGCGCGGCATCTGAACCCCGCTCCGCACGTCCTGTGTATGCATGGGGCTCGAACCTCGCTCCGCACGTCCTGCGTATGCGTGGCATCCGAACCCCGCCCTCGTCTCCTAAGCCCTGCGGATGCGGGGCATCCAACCTCGTCGTGGTCCCGCATGTCCTGCGGATGCGCGGCACCTTGACCGGCGGGATCTAAACTCTGGGTCGTGAACGAGACCTTTGAGCTGGAAACCGAGTACATCCCACTGTGTGACCTGCTCAAATATTGCGGCGTCGCCGACACGGGCGGCCAGGCCAAGCATTTCATCGCCGATGGCAACGTCATGGTGGACGGTGAGATCGAGCTCCGCAAGACCTGCAAAATCCGTACGGGGCAGGTCGTGACCGGTGACGGCTTCGAGATCCGCGTGGTCGCCCCCGCGAGCTGACCCCCGCGGGTCTTCACCCGTGGCCGTCGTCCAGGGCGACCCCTGTCGCCGGATGGCGAGGTCGCATGGCTCCGGACGGGTGGCTTCCCACGGATGGCGAGGCTGTGTGGCTTCGGACGGGCGGCCTCTCACGGATGGCGAGGCCGCGTGGCGCGGGACGGGTGGTTTCCTGCTCCGACGCGCGGCTCAGATGCGTGCGACGCGGCAGGCGAGGTGGAGGGCCAGGCGGGTGTCGGGGTCGGTGAGGTCGACGCCGAGGAGCTGCCCGATCTTGGCAATCCGCCGGGCGATGGTGTTGCGGTGGACGCCCAGGACGGCGGCGGCCTCGATCAGGGAGGACTCGGCGTCGAGATAGACGGTGAGGGTCCGGATCAGGTCGCCCGGCTCGGAGTCCAGGGTGGCGAGCAGCGACTTGGCGGCGGGGACGAACGTGTCGGTTCTGGTCCAGGCAAGCAGGAGCTGGGCCAGGCCGAGGCGGTCGACGTGCAGGAAACGGCCGGTCTCGACCCGCGACCCGGCCAGGCGGGCGGCGTCGCGAGCCTCGGACAGGGTGCGGGCGATGCCGCCGGGGCCGAGGTGGGGCCGGGCCATGCCCACGTGGAGGTCGAGGTCGGCCAGGCGGCGCTGGGCCTGCCGTACGCGAGCGGCCAGCCGGTTCACCGGTCCGGGACCGGGCTCGGTGTCGTTGGTCACCCAGGCCATCCAGCCGTCGTCCTCCGCCACGACGACCGCCGCGACTCCCTCGGCGGCCAGCGCGGAGACCACGTCGGTGCTCAGCGCCACCACGTCCACCGACCGGCTCACGCCGATGCGGATGCCCGTGTGCCAGCCGTCCAGCCTCCAGCCCGCCTCCGCCGCGCGGCGGCGTAGCGAGGGGCCGGGATCGTCGCCCGCCTGAAGGAGCTCGCCGAGCAGGCCCGACCTGCGCCGGGCGTCGCGCTCCACATCCACCCGGCGCAGTGCCAGCGATCGCTGGACCGCTGCCGCGGCCACCGCGAGAACCTCCTCGTCGCCGGCCACCGCGGCCGAGCCGGTCGCGTCGTTCTCCGCCGTCCGGGTCGCCGAGATGTCCTTCGCCACGCGAGGCGTCGTGTCGTCTTTCGCCGGTCGGGTCACCGTGATGTCCTTCGCCGGGTGGGTCGTCGAGATGCCTTTCGCCGGGTCGCTCCTGGCCGCTCGGGTCGCCGCCTCGTCCGTCGTGCCGCCTGTGACGAGCCACAGCTCCGGGGTCCGGCCGTCAGGGGCGAGGACCGGTACCGCGACGCCGCCGCCCGTCAGCCGCTGACGCACCGGGACGGTCGTCCTGACCCGAGCCGGTATGGCGGGGCCGAGCAGTACGGTCCCGTCCCTCGCCAGCACGGTGACCTCGGTTCCCAGGACCGCGCTCGTCCGGTCGCGCATCTCCGCGAGGGCGGTCGCGCCGGCGTCGAGAACCCGATGTGCCGCGAGAACCCGCCGTGCCACGTCCACCTCGGGGGAGGCGACCAGCACGGCCAGCTTCATCGCCGTCTCCAGCGGATCCTCCCGGCAGCCGAGTACGGGCATCTCCAACCGGTCGGCGAGCAGGACCGTGCTGCGCAGCAGCGGTTCGGTCCCCGGAACCAGCAGCCCGGCGGCCCCGGCCTCGGCCGCCCGGCTCAGCTCGGCGTCCAGTCGCCAGGCGGTGCGGTCGGGATCCAGCAGGACGAGCAACTCCCCGGGGGAGAGGGTCGCGCCGGCCGTTCTCGCCGCCACGCGCACGCCGGTGACCTGGCGTTCCGTCGCGATCTCCCCCGCGAGTGCGACCAGCGGGGCCCGGACGAACAGATCAGCGATGATCATCGGCCCTCTCCGTCCGGCAGGTCGTCCCGGTGAGGCAGGTCGTCTCCGCGTGATGTGCCGTCCTGGCACGCCAGGCCGCCTCCGTACGGTGAACCGTCCTGGCACGGCAGGTTGTCTCCGCGTGGTGAGCCGTCCCGGTGCAGCAGGCTGTCTCCACTCGATGTGCCGTTCCGGTGCGACGGGTCGTCTCCGGTGGGGCCCCGGCCGTCGGCGTCGCCGTCCTCCAGCAGGCACGGGGGGATCTCGATGCCGAACGCCGTGGGGGAGACCTGGGCGAGGCGGTCAGGCCGGCGCCAGAGAGCGGGGGATGCCAGCTGGACGACCTCGACCCGGTGTCCGGGCCGTATCTTGTGGCAGGCGATCGGCGCCCCGGTCCGCGACTCCAGCAGGCAGAGCACGTCGGGGGTGGTCGCCACCGGCACGCCGTCCCGGAACACGACCTGGTACTCGTTCTCCATCTCCACGCGCAGCACGGCTCCACCGTGGTCCAGGACCGTCACGGTGCCGCGTCCGCTCGGGCGCCTGTCCACCTCGACGACCCGCCCGGTCCCGGCGAGCCTGCCGCCGAGGGCCGCCGCACGCGGTGCGCGCCCCGGCAGCGACAGCATGGTGCGCCCGAGACCGAGCGCCCGCGAGAGGCTGCCGACGATCGCCTGCCCGGGGAGGTCCGCGGCGCGGATCGGCCAGTGCGCGAACGCGGCCCACCCGCCGCTCGCCGCCAGCGCGCCGCGGATCATCCGTTCTGCCGCGTCGGGGTCGCACCGGTCCATGACCGTGGTCCGGCCCGCGGCGTCCACCATCGCGTACGGCCCGGCGGCCACGTTCGCCCGCGAGGTGGACATGTGGCCGAGCCTGGGGAAGGCCCGTCCCATGAGGTCGGCGTCCACCACCGGCCGTCCGCAGCAGAACGCGGCGAGCCCGTTGACGCCGCCCGCCTCCAGGGACATGACCGCGTCCACCCGGACGCCGCTCCAGCGGGCCACCACCTCGATCGCCTCGTCCAGCTCGCCGCCGGAGGGGAGTTTCTCGTCCAGCAGCCCGGTCGACCCGATGAACCCGATCGGCACGACCACGGCGTCACGGGGGAGGCCGGCGACCGCCAGGAACGGCACCGGGGCCGCGCGGAGCCGCTGCCGCAGCAGCGTCGCCATCGTGGCGCTGGGACCGCCGCCGCCGGAACCGAGCAGGACGCAGCCACTGTCGAGGGCGGCGACGTCCTGCTCGGTGATCACCTCTCTAGGTTGTCACGGGGTCGATGTCGTACCCGAAGTACCTCGGTCCGACGAGTGCCAGGCCCTCCGGCGTGTGCCAGCGAGGGTCACATGGGGCGACCAGCACCGTGACCCGCTGGCCGTACCGGGTGCCCTCGGTCGTCACCGGAACGCCCGTCTGCTGGTCGAGCACGCAGATCAGGTCGGGCGTGGTCGCCACGGGCACCCCGTCGAGCTCGGCCAGCAGGTGCTCGTTCTGGAACGACAGGCGCAGCTCGGCCGCGCCGTCGGTGAGCCTCGCCGTACCCCGGGCGAATCCCCCGACGGTGCGGCGCTCGACGTCCAGGACCTTGCCGGTGAACAGCACCCGCCCGCCCAGCCGCTCCGCGACCGCCTCGGCCGTGTCGCCGGTGGTCCGGTGGCGCTCGACCAGCGCGCCGAGTTCGGCGCAGAGCGACAGGGTGCCGGGCACCATGTACTCGCGGGCCTGCCGGCCGGTCATGGCGTAGAGGGCGGTCGTGGACGAGCCGCCCATCTCCACGGTGGCCGCTCGGGCGAGCCGTTCGGTCCAGTGGTTGTCGACGGTGTGGATGACCGCCCGGTTGCCCTTGTCGTCGGACATCGCCATCGGGGAGGCCTTGACCCCGTAGAGGCCGGGGACGAACATCTGCAGCTCGGGGAACGCGCGGCCCATGCCGTCGGCGTCGATGAGCGGCAGGCCGGTCCTGGCCGCCGCGGCGACGGGGATCAGCGAGTTCACGCCGCCCGCCTCCGCGCAGGCCAGGTGGGTCGGGCGACGGCCGAGGTAGCCGCACAGGGCCTCCACCGCGTTGGAGAGCTCGTCGGCGGCGGGCAGTTTCTCCACCATCACCGTGGGCGCGCCCATGGACGCGACCGGCAGGACCACCGCGTCGTCGGGCAGCTCCGCCAGCGGTGTCAGCTTCACCGGGCCGTTCTCCCGCAGGGCGGCGCGGGCCATGAGGCGGCCGATGTAGGGGTCGCCGCCTCCGCCCGTGCCGAGGATCGCCGCTCCCGTGGCGATGTCGGCGAGGTCGCCGAGGCCGATCTCACGCATGTCCCGCTCCCTTGGTCGAAAGTCCCTTGATCGCCAGGTCGCCCACGGCCTTCACCCGGATCCGCGTGGCGTCCCCCGGGAGGTAGGGCACCGGGATCTCGTCGAACTCCACGATCCGGACGCTGCCCGGCTGGGCGCCTCCCGCGATCGCCCGGTCCACGGCCTCCTGGCGGGCCTCGTCGAGTACGGTCTCCCGGCGGCCGGGGGCAACGGTGTAGATCCGGTCCACCTCGCCGCCGATCTGCGCGATGGCCGCGCCGATGGCGTTGGCCACCGAGTGGTTGCCCGGCCGGTGCAGGGTGCCGCAGCCGGGCAGTTCGTCGGGCAGGAGGATCGATCCGCCGCCCACCGCCACCACGGGAAGCGGCTCCGGGCTGGTCCGCATCCGTTCCACGGCCTCGGCCACCTCGTCGGCGATCCGCTTGAGGACCGCCTGGACCATGCTCCGGTCCAGGTGGGCGACCAGCGAGGGGTCGCCGATCTCCGCCCGGCCCGCGGCCACCGCGATGTCGGTGGCGGTGAGGGTCGAGCCGCCGAACACCAGCGCCTGCTCGGGCAGGCGGTAGCCGACGGAGTCGGGGCCCACGCCGTGGTCGGGGTGAATCCGGCTGCCGCCGCCGAGGCCGATCGACAATACGTCGGGCATCCGGAAGTTGGTGCGGATCCCCGCGACCGTGACCTCGGTCGTCGCCTCGCGGGGAAAGCCGCCGCTGAGGATGCCGATGTCGCTGGTCGTGCCGCCGATGTCGACGACCGCGCAGGTGCCGATGCCGGACAGCGCCGCGGCGCCGCGCATGGAGTTGGTCGGTCCCGAGGCGAAGGTGGCGACCGGGTAGCGCCTGGCGAACTCCAGGTCCATCAGCGTGCCGTCGTTCTGGCTGAGGTAGAGGGGCGCGGTGATGCCGAGCCCCGCCATCGCCCCGGCCAGGCCGTCCACGATGCCGGTCGCGAGCTCCCTGAGCGCCGCGTTCACAATCGTGGCGTTCTCCCGCTCCAGCAGGCCGATCCGGCCGATCTCGTGGGAGAGCGAGATCGGCACGCCCGGCAGTTCGGCGGCGAGGATCTCCGCGGCCCGCTCCTCGAACTCGATGTTCACCGGGGAGAAGACCGAGGAGACCGCCACCGAACGGATACCGCGGGCACGGATGTCGTCGGCGGTACGGCGCAGCTCGTCGGGATCGAGTTCGGAGATGAGCCGCCCGTCGAACTCGTGGCCTCCGTGGCACAGGTAGCCCCGGCCGGAGACGGCCTCGACCAGCGCGTCCGGCCAGTCCACGAACGGGGGCAGGGCCGAGGTGGCGGGCAGGCCAAGCCGTACGGCCGCGGTGGGGGCGAGCCGGTCGGCCTCCACCAGCGCGTTGATGAAGTGCGTGGTGCCGATCATCACGGCGTTCACGTCGCCCAGCGTCGCGGTGTCCGTACCGCCCACGGCCCCGACGGAGCCCGTCCCGGACCGGTCGTGGAGGAGCTGGTCCCGCAGGCCTTCGAGGGCCGCGACGATTCCGCCGGTGACGTCCCGGGTGGTGCTCCGCTTCACCGCGGCGACCACCCGTTCGCCGTCCATCAGGACCGCGTCGGTGTTGGTGCCGCCCACGTCGATGCCGATCCTCATGCCCGGACCCCCTCGGAGATCGCGATGTCGGACGGAGCGGTTCCCACTTCTCTCACCAGGCCGAGCTTCCCGCAGGCGACGTAGAGGAGGAAGGCCACGACCAGGGAGTTGACGCTGCCCAGCCCGGCGGTGACGTACTGGCCGACGAGCGAGGCGACCAGCCATATCACCAGTGTCATGGGGACCCACATCGGAGAGCTCGACGGAGCGGCGCCCTCCGCGCGGCCCTCGGCGAGCCGGCCGCGCCAGCGGCGCACCACGAAGTATTCGGCGATCATGATCCCGGCGATCGGCGGGAACACCACCCCGAGGATCAGCAGGAAGTTCGAGAACTGGTCGAGGATCCCGGCCGCGCCCAGCAGCGTGCCCGCCACGCCGACGACCGCGGTGACCACGGCCCGGTTGGGGCGGCGGCCGGTGATGACGACGACGAAGTTCACGATGCCCAGGCCCGAGGAGTACAGGTTCCAGTCGTTGATCTTCAGCGTTCCCGCGACGATCACCAGCGTGCCGACCAGGCCGACCGAGGAGGTGACGATCGCGATGACGTCGGAGCTGCCGACCGCGTGGGCGAGGAGCACTCCCGAGAGTCCGATGACGTACTCGCCCAGGGTGACGCCGACCAGCGTCTGCTTGACGACGTCGGCGGCGCTCCGGTTGAACCGCGTCATGTCGGGAGTGATCACCGCGCCGACCATGAGGCTCCCCGCGACCAGCGCCACCCCCTGGAGCAGGGTCATGGCCGGCCCCGGTGGTGGAGAGGAGACGAGCGTGCCGAACGGATGACTGCTCAGCTCGGAGATGATCGACCAGGCGACCAGCGCGAGAAAGAGCGGGACGGTCAGGTAGGCGGTCCATGCCATGGAGTGGAAGCCGAGCATGACGATGGCCGTGACGGCTAGGCCGAAGGCGATCGCCCACACCCACTCCGGCGGCCCGCCGATCAGCGCCGACAGGCCGCGGGCCGAGACGCCCGACTGGACGCCGAACCAGCCGATCAGGCTGATCCCGATCGCCAGCCCGATCACCGCGGAGCCGCCGCGGCCGAATCCGGTCCAGCGGGCGAGCATCGAGGTGGACAGGCCCTCGCGCATGCCGATGATGCCCACGAAGATCATCCCGAACTCCAGGATCACCGCACCGATGGTCAACGCCCAGAACGCGCCCCAGAAGTCCATGCCGAAGCCGAGCGTCGCGCCGAGCAGGAACTGGGTCAGGGCCGAGACCTGGCCGAACCGCTGTACGGCGATCGACCACCAGGGGTAGCGCGCTTCGGCGGGCACACGTGCCAGCGAGTAGTCGTCCATGCCGACGGTGTCAGCCATCCGGGCCTCCAGAAGTGAGTTGGGAGTACGGTAAGCAGCCGTTCCGCCCTGGCATAGGTGCGTTACGCACCGCTTGGATGGCTGAATCGGGCGGTTCGCACCGTCGCCTCGTGAAGGGCTCGGCGAGGCCGCGCGCGGGAGGTCTTCGTGGTTCCTCGCGTGTTCACCGAGCGTTCTCGCCGATCGTGCGCGACGCTTTCACTGGTCAGCGACTCAGATTTGGCAGATCATGACGGTGTAAGGGCGTGATCGCGGGCCTAATGTGCCCGCAACGACAGCATGGGGATTCGCCGGAGGGATGCCTGCGGGGCGGCCACCGACCGACGGCCCGGTGAAAGGTGGGCTTGATGGTTGCAGGTTGGACAAAACACGGCGACGGAAAAACCCTGGCACCGGGAGAGGTCGTCAAACCGGACGAGCGGCTCTCCTGGCCGCGCATGGTCGGGTTCGGCGCGCAGCACGTCATCGCGATGTTCGGGGCGACGTTCGTCTTCCCCCTGGTCATGGGGCTGGACCCGAACGTCGCCATCATGTTCTCGGGCGTCGCGACGATCATGTTCCTGCTCATCGTGAAGGGGAAGATCCCCAGCTATCTCGGGACCAGCGCGTCGTTCGTGGGCGGGGTGCTCGCCATCCGGGCGGCCTTCGGCGGCGACGTCCCCATGGCCGACGCGATCGTCACCGGGTCGATCCTCGTCGTGGGGCTGGTGCTCGCGCTCATCGGCGTGGCGATCCACTACGTCGGCGTGCAGATCATCCATCGGATCTTCCCGCCGGTCGTCACCGGCGCGGTCGTGATGCTGATCGGGTTCGGCCTGGCGTACGTGGTCGCGGACATCTACTGGCCGCAGGACCAGTGGATCGCCCTGATCACGATGTGCGTCACCTTCCTGATCATCGTGCTCTTCAAGGGGTTCATCGGCCGGATCGGCATCCTGCTCGGACTGATCATCGGTTTCCTCCTCTCCTGGGGGGCCGACCGGATCTTCGGCGACATCACCGCCTACAACGCCGGCACCGGCGCGGTCGACGCGCATCCGAGGGTGAGCTTCGGCGCGGTGGCCCAGGCCGACTGGATCGGCCTGCCGAACATGCACCTCCCCGATTTCAAGGTCTCCGCCGTGATCCTCGTGCTCCCGGCCGTGATCGCGCTGGTCGCCGAGAACGTGGGCCACGTCAAGGCGGTCGGTGAGATGACCGGCACCGACGTGGACCCCTACATGGGCCGGGCGATCATCGGTGACGGGGCCGCCACCGTGGTGGCCAGCGCCTTCGGAGGCTCCCCGACCACCACCTACGCCGAGAACATCGGGGTCATGGCCGCGACGAGGGTCTACTCGACGGCCGCGTACTACATCGCGGCCGTCATCGCGATCCTGTTCGGCCTCTGCCCCAAGTTCGGCGCGCTGGTCGCGGCGACGCCGGGCGGCGTGCTCGGCGGCATCACCGTCATCCTCTACGGCATGATCGGCCTGCTCGGCGCGAAGATCTGGATCGAGAACCGGGTGGACTTCTCCGACCCGGTCAACATGGTTCCGATCGGAGCGGGCATCATCCTCGCCATCGGGCCGGTCAAGCAGATGATCGGCTCGGACTTCACGCTGGAGGGCATCGCCCTCGGCACCATCGTGGTGCTCGTGGGCTATCACGTGCTCCGGGCGATATCCAACCGCACCGGTGCGGGCAGTGGTCCCGGTGGTCCCGGTGGTCCCGCCGTTCCCGAGACCGAGCCGACCGGGCTGAAACGAGAGGCCGCCGGGTGAAGCCACCCCCCTTCGACTACCACGCACCCCGCTCCCTCGGCGAGGCGCTCGACGCCCTCGCCGAGGCCGGGGAGCACGGCAAGGTCCTCGCGGGCGGCCAGAGCCTGATCCCGATGCTGAACATGCGGCTGGCCGCCCCGGCGCACCTCGTCGACATCAACCGGCTGCCTGAGCTGGCCACCCTCGACGTGGAGCCGGACGGCGTCCGCGTCGGCGCGCTGGCCAGGCACGCCCAGGTGGAGCGGTCCGAGCGGGTCGCGGCCGTTCAGCCGCTGCTCCGCGAGGCGCTCCGGCTGGTCGCCCACCCGGTGATCCGCAACCGGGGCACCGTGGTCGGCAGCCTGGCGCACGCCGACCCGGCCGCCGAGCTGCCCGCCGTACTGGCCCTTCTCGGAGGCTCGGTACGGCTGGCGCGGCCCGGCGTGACCCGCGACGTCCCGGCCGCCGACTTCTTCGTGGGTCCCCTGGAATCGGCGGTCGAATCCGGCGAACTGGCCGTCTCCGCGTTCTTCCCCGCCCTGCTCCCGCGCTCGGGCACCGCGTTCCGCGAGGTCGCCAGGAGGCACGGCGACTACGCCCTGGCAGGGATCGCGGCCCTGGTCCGCCTGGACGACGACCTGCGGATCACCTCGGCCACGGTGGCGTGCGTGAGCGTCGGCCCCGTCCCGATGGTCGTCGACGTCACCGCGGCCTGCGGCCACCGGCCGCCGGCGACGGCCGACTGGGCCTCGGCGGCGCGGGCCGTACAGGATCGCGTCGATCCGGAGACCGACATCCACGCGACCGCCGACTACCGGCGGCACCTCACCGGGGTCCTGGCCGAGCAGGCACTCCGTGACGCGGCCAGGGAGGCCACCGGTGCATGAGATCACGCTGACCGTCAACGGGATGATCCGGCAGGTCGAGGTGCCAGGGCGGCGGTTGCTGTCGGACTGCCTGCGGCACGATCTCGGACTGACGGGCACCCACGTCGGCTGCGAGCACGGGGTCTGCGGCTGCTGCACGGTGCTGCTGGACGGCGAGCCCGTCCGGTCCTGCCTGACGTTCGCGGTCACCGTGGACGGGCACGAGATCACCACGGTGGAGGGGCTCGCCGGAGAGGACGGCACCATGTCGCCGGTGCAGCGGGCCTTCGGCGAGTGCCACGGCCTGCAGTGCGGCTTCTGCACCCCCGGCTTCCTGTGTACGGTGACCGCCCTGCTGCGGGAGAACGCGACGCCGACGGAGCAGGAGGTGCTGGAAGGCATCTCCGGCAACCTGTGCCGGTGCACGGGGTATCAGAACATCATCAAGTCCGTTCATCGCGCGGCCGAGATCATGGCGGAGGAACGGCGAGCGGGCGCGGACTCCGAGCCGCAGGGCGAGGAGATCGGGTGAGGGGGCGACGGGATCGAGCCTGCGGGCACGGCGTGCGCCGACGCGGACCCCGAGCCGTGGGGCGAGGAGATCGGGTGAGGTGCAGCGGCGTGCGCCGATGCGGACTCCGAGCCGTGGGGCGAGGAGATCGCGCGAGGGGCCGCGGCGTGCGCCGATGCGGACTCCGAGCCGTGGGGCAGGACAGGGACGGTCAAGAGGCGAGGACATCATGAGCACGAAGCTGTTCGGAGAGCCGGTCCAGCGGCGGGAGGACCCCCGGCTGCTCACCGGGCAGGGACACTACGTGGACGACCTGGGAGCGGGCGCGCTCGAGGTGGCGTTCGTCCGGTCCCCGTACGCCCACGCCCGGATCCGCGACATCGACGTGTCGGACGCCGTCGACGTGGAGGGGCTGGTGGCGATCTACACGTGGGAGGACCTGCCCACCCTCCTCGCCCAGCCGCTGCCGCTGCTCATCCCGCACCCGGCGCTGACCCACGGCCGCACCGCCTACCCCCTCGCCCGCGACGTCGTCAGGCACGTCGGCGAGCCCGTCGTGATGGTCGTCGCCCGCGACCGCTACCTCGCCGAGGACGTCTGCGCGCTCATCCAGGTGGACTACGAGCTGCTCAAGCCGGTGGTCGGGGTGGAGGCGGCGGCGCAGTCGGCGCAGCTCGTCCACGAGGACGTGCCGGACAACGTCGGCGCGCACCTGATCCAGGAGGTGCCCTCGGCGGACGGGCTCGACGCGCGGGAGCTGATCGAGACCGCGCCGCACACGCTGACCTTCCGGCTCGACATCGAGCGCAGCGCCTCCATGCCGCTGGAGGGGCGCGGTGTGTACGCCCGCTGGGACGCCGACGACCAGTCCCTGCGCGTCTACTCCAGCACCCAGACCTCCACCAGCGTCCGCATGGCCATCGCGGCCAAGCTCGGCCTGCCTCTGCCGAAGGTCGAGGTGATCGCGCCCGACGTGGGCGGCGGGTTCGGCGTCAAGATCGTGCATCCGTGGCCGGAGGAGGTGCTGGTCCCGTGGGCGGCGATCCTGCTCGGCCACGAGGTCAAGTGGACCGAGGACCGGCGCGAGCACTTCATCTCCTCGGCGCACGAGCGGGCCCAGGTGCAGTTCGTCAGGGTCGGCTTCGACGACGACGGCAGGGTGCTCGGCCTCGACGTGAACATCCTGCACGACCACGGCGCCTACACGCCGTACGGGATCATCGTCCCGATCATCACCTCCACCCAGCTCCTCGGCCCCTACAAGATCGGCGCCTACCGGGTCGAATTCTCCTCGATCTACACCAACACCGTGCAGGTCACGCCGTACCGTGGGGCGGGCCGCCCGCAGGGGGTCTTCTGCATGGAGCGGACGATGGACCACATCGCCGAATACCTGGGGGCGGACCGTACGGCGGTGCGCGAGGCCAACTTCATCCAGCCCGACGAGTTCCCCTACGACCAGGGTCTGATCTTCCAGGACGGCCGTCCGCTGATCTACGACAGCGGTGACTACCCCGAGTCGCTGCGACTGCTCAAGGAGCTCATCGGCTGGGACGGCTTCCCCGCGCTGAAGGCCCGGGCCGCGGCCGAGGGACGGAGGATCGGGCTCGGCATCGGCTGCTACGTCGAGGGCACCGGAGTCGGCCCCTACGAGGGCGGCCACGTCCAGATCACCTCCGACGGCCGGGTGCACGTCTCCACCGGTCTCACCTCGCAGGGCCAGGGCCACGAGACGGTGTTCGCGCAGATCGCCGCGGCCGAGCTCGGCGTGCCGATGGAACGGGTCTCGGTGGTCACCGGCGACACCCGCAGGTTCGGCTACGCGGTCGGCACGTTCGCCTCGCGGGCCGCGGTGATGAGCGGCAACGCGATCGCCCTGGCGTGCAGGAAGGTCAGGGAGAAGGCGCTGCGGATCGCCGCCGAGGCGCTCGAGGCGGACCCCCGCGACCTGGAGATCGTCGACGGCGAGGTGAGGGTGGTGGGCTCGCCCGGCGTCTCGATCCCGCTGGCGACGGTGGCGGTGCTGTCCAACCCCCTGCGCTACGCCTTCGACTCCGAGACGGCCCGGGCGACCCAGTTCGCGGGGGCGTCGTCCTTCGACCGGCCGCCGGTGGAGGCGGGGGAGGAACCGGGGCTGGAGGGACGCGACTACTACTCGCCGATCCGCTCGACGTTCGCCTCCGGCATGCACGCGGCGATCGTCGAGACCGATCCGCTGACGGCCGAGATCCGCATCCTGCGTTACGCCGTGGTCCACGACTGCGGAAACCTGATCAACCCGATGATCGTGGAGGGGCAGATTCACGGCGGGGTCGCCCAGGGTGTCGGTGGCGCGTTGTACGAGCGCATGGTCTACGACGATCACGGTCAGTTGCTGAACGCCTCGTTCATGGACTTCCTGATGCCCTATGCCACGGAGATCCCCTTCATCGAGACGGCCCACCTGGAGACTCCGTCCCCGCTCAACCCCCTGGGAATCAAGGGGGCGGGTGAGGCGGGGGTGATCCCGGGCTCGGCGGTGATCGCCTCGGCCGTCGAGGACGCCGAGGGAATCAGGATCGACAAGATGCCGATCTCCCCCTCGGAGCTGTTCGACCTCCGCCGAGCCGCCGCGGGCTGATTCGCCGGATCTCCAGGGCGACCCGCGCCGCCGTGGGCCGATCCGTTGGATCGCCATGCCGGGGGCGGGGTTTCCCGCCGGCGGGTACGTGCTTGAAATCTTCGGCAAGGCCCGCCGACGCCACCTGCGCCAGGGGTTCCGGCCGCCTGGACAGGCGTTCCAGCACGAGACGGGCCGTTCACGGAGGGTCGCCGAGTCGTGACCATATGCGATGTGACACCGTGGATGTGTATCTCGCGGGCCGCATGCGTCACCCTCACCGTGGGGGACGTCGAGGCGAAGAGGAGTGATCATGTCAAAGCCGCCGCTTCCCGAGGAAGCAGTCGCCATGCTGAAGAAGCCGAATCCCGCCGTCATCACGACGCTTCGGTCCGACGGCCAGCCGGTGTCCACGGCTACCTGGTATCTCTGGGACGACGGCCGGATCCTGGTCAACATGGATGAGGGCCGCAAGCGGCTGGGTCACATGCGCGACGATCCCCGGGTCACCCTCACCGTGCTCGACGAGGGCGACTGGTACACGCACGTCAGCATCATCGGGCACGTCGCCGAGATGCGCGACGACACGGATCTGACCGGCATCGACAGGCTGGCCCAGCAGTATCTCGGGAAGAGCTATCCGCAGCGGGATCGCAGCCGGGTCAGCGCCTGGATCGAGATCGACGGCTGGCACGGCTGGGGCGCGCTCAAGGACAACAGACAGCCCGGCTGACACCTGCCCGGGCAGGCGACGGCCGGGCGGTGGCTCATGCCCGCGGCAGGTGAGCGGGCGGCGAAGGCCGCCTCATGTCCCGGGGACCTCAGTCGGCACGTTGGCGCCGAGTCCGGCTGATTCGTCAGCCGGACAGCGCGGGCTGGAGGGAGCGCATGACGACGGCTCCCGCGGCGATCAGGCCCGCGATGCCGATCAGCAGAACGACCTGAGTGCTGAGGAAAATGTTCAGCAGGGTACTGACCAGAAGGCCGGCCGTCGAGAGCAGGGTGACCAGCACGTACATGGCGGCGGTCGTACGGCCGAGCAGGCCTCCGGGGACGATCGCCTGGATGCAGCTGACCTGTGTGACGACGAAGATCGAGAATCCGATGCTCTGGACGAACACGGGGACGGCTTGGAAGGCGCCGGGCCAGTCGTTCGGGACGAACAGGAGAAAGGGCTGGGTCGCCATCAGGGAGAGCCAGAAGGTCCTGATCCGGCCGATCCGGCGGGCGATAGGCCAGGCGAGCAGCGCCCCGGCCACTGCCCCCGCGGTTCCCCCGGTGCCGAGCCAGCCGAAGGTCGCGTCGGAGAGACCCATCGAGTTGTAGGGGAACCGAGCCTGGTTGACCGTGACGACCGTCAGTGACAGGTACGCGAGACCGGTGGCGAAGGTGACCACACGCAGGGGTGGGTAGTTCCCCAGGAAACCGAGACCCTCGCGGAGTTCCTTCATGAAGCCTCGACGCCCGGCCGCAGCGGCCTCTGGAGCGTCGATCCGGTGCAGCAGAAACGCGGACACGAGTGCACCGACGGCCTCGATGAGAAGTGCGACCGGTGCCGCCGCGATTGCGAGGAGCCATTTCACCGCCCGTCCCGCGCCGAGGCCGGCCAGCGAGCCGAAGGCCGTGAGGGTGCCGTTGGCGGCGATCAGCGCGTCCCGGTGCACAAGGGTCGGCAGGAAACTCGGCCGGGCCACGTAGACGAATGCCGAGGCCACGCCGATCCCGACTGCCGCGACCCAGAGATGGGACATGGTGAGCATGTCGAGCGACCAGGCGGCCAGGACGGAGAACAGCAGGACCGAGTGGGCCAGCGCGGCGGTGACCAGAACGGGACGGCGGCGCGTCCTGTCCACCCAGACGCCTGCGGGAAAGGCCAGAAGGACCATGAGGACCGCCTGTACGGCTCCGAGCATCGAACTCGTGACAAAGCTCTGGTCGAACGCCGCCACCGCCACCAGCGTCAGCCCGATGATGCTCGCCTGGGCACCGAGTAATTCGGAGCCCAGGAACAACAGGAAATTCCGACGCCGGAGCAGGGAGATCATTCCGGAATCTTAGGGTGATATTTCGGGGTCTTTCAGGGATTGGGCGCTTGCCGATCTCGACTCGTTGAACAGGTCCGAAACCGCATCAGGGACGCGAGGCGCCTCCTCGGGCATGGACGCCAGTGGCTGGGCTCTCCAAGGGTGTCGGATGTTCACGGTGGAGAGGGTCAGGCGTCGACCTGGTCCGAGGGGGGCAGGTCGCGCATCGTGCGCAGCGGGGAGAGCAGCAGCGGCACCACCGACAGCAGCCCCAGCACGACACTGATCCACAGCGTGGTGCGGGCGCCGAAGAGTTCGCCCAGCACCCCTCCGACCAGGCCGCCGAGGGGAATCGTGCCCCATACGACAAAACGCATGGTGGCGTTCATCCGGCCGAGCATGTGCTCGGGGGTGACGCTCTGGCGGAAGCTGAGCTGACCGACGTTGTAGAACACCACGCCGATCCCGTTCATGAACATGCCGATCGCGAACAGCGACATTCTCCAGCCGGGCTCGGCGAGTGGCACCAGGAGCATGAACGGGTTGGTCACGAGGTTGGACAGCCAGATGATCCTGGCGGTGCCGACCCGGCGGCTGACCATGCTCACGCTTGCCGCGCCGACGAGCCCGCCGAGGGCCGCCACCGAGAACAGCAGGCCGATGCCGCCGGGGGAGAGGCCCACCACCCGGGCCAGGAAGATCATCTCAACGGCCGCCAGTATCCCGCTGCCGAAGTTGGCGGTGGCGGTGCAGGCGGCGATCATCCGCAGGATCCGGTGCGTGGCCACGAACCGCAGCCCCTCGCCGATCTCCTTGAGGAGGCTCCGCCGCGCCGTGCGGTCCGGCACCTGCTCGGTGGCTTTGATCCGCCACAGGAACAGCGCCGAGCCCAGAAAACTGATGGCGTCCAGGAGCACCGCGACCGGCGCGGTGAGCGCCTGGACCAGCAGACCGCCCACGCCGGGCCCGGCCACGCCCGCCGTCGTCCGCACGATCTCCAACTTGGAGTTGCCGTCCACCAGCCGCTCCCGCCCGACCAGGCTCGGCAGGTAACTCTGGTAGGAGATGTCGAAGAAGACCGTGGCCAGGCCCATGCCGAGCGCCACGCCGTACAGCTGGGGGAGGGTCAGCCCGTCGAGCCACCATGCGATCGGCACCGACAGCAGCAGCGCGCCGCGGACCAGATCCGCGGTGATCAGGATCCCCCGCCTGCGCATCCGGTCCACCCACACCCCGGCGGGCAGCCCCACCAGCAGGAACGCGGCGGTCTCGGCCGCGACCAGCAGCCCGGTCTCGAACTCGCTCGCCTTGAGCGCGAGCACCGCGACCAGTGGAAGCGCGAGCATGCTGATCTGTGTGCCGACCTGGCTGATCGTGTCGGCGCCGAACAAGAGCATGAAGTTCCGATGCCGGAACAGGCTGGGGGAGGTCACCGGGGCATGGTGACGATCTCTGCGGCAAAAATCAACACCTTTACTCCGTTGTTGGAGCCGAGCCGACAGCCGAGGTTCCGAAGGAGACCGTCAACTCGGCGACATCGTCATCGATGAAGATGTCCTCGTCATCACCGATCTCAGACACGATCACGCCTCTTGCGAAGCATGGCCGTCGGCCGTGTTCTTCTCGACGGAGCGCTCATGGGGTACGGCCCCTGAGGGCAGGGCGATGATCTCAGGTGCGTCTGGGGAACTCCGAGGTGTTGAGATCGCCGTAGTCCTCCTTGAAGTTGCCATCGGAGACGACCTCCCCCGAAGAAGGAGTGCTGACATTTCGGATATAAACGGCCCGATGACCGTGAAGGGTCGTGTGAGGCCTGGTTTGTGCTCTACTGTCGGGCCGTATGGGGAAGGTCATCTTGCACGTCACCATGTCGCTGGACGGTTTCATGGCCGGTCCGGACATCAGCGTCGAGCTGCCCATGGGCCGGGGCGGGCCGCGGCTGCACGACTGGATATTCAACGCGTCCTCCAACAATGTGGACGGCGGAGTGATCCGGGAGCTGTTCGCCACGACGGGGGCGGTCGTGCTGGGCAGGAGGACGTTCGATGTGAGCCTGGGGGAGTGGGAGGACACGCCTTTCCCCGCACCCTCCTTCGTGCTCACGCATGAGGTCCGAGAGGAGCTGGCCATGAAGAGTGGAACGTTCACCTTCGTGACCGACGGCGTCGAGAGCGCACTTCGGCTGGCCAGGGCGGCCGCGGGTGAGAAGAACGTCATCGTGATGGGCGCGGACGTCTCCCAGCAGATTCTCAGGGCCGGCCTCCTCGACGAGATACACCTTCAGATCGCACCGGTGCTGATCGGTGAGGGCCGCCGGCTGTTCGACCACCTCGGCACCGATCACATCGAGCTGGAACGGACCCGAGTGATCGAGTCACCCCACGCCACGCATCTGGAATTTCGCGTCGTGAAATAGGCGGCGACGCCGCCACGGTCCCGTTCTGCCTGGGCCCGCCGACAGGAGGACTCGGTCCCGTTCCGCCTGAGTCCGTCGGCGGGAGGGCCCGTCCCGTTCTGCCCAGGACGGGACGGGACAACCGGCAGGAGGACTCGGCTCCGCCCTGGCCCGGCCTGACGGCGGGAGACCTCGCCCAAGCGGCGAGTCCGGTGTCTCAGGACACCTCGGCGACCAGGCGCTTGCGGAACACCCAGTACGACCAGGCCTGGTAGCCCAGGACGAACGGCAGCGCGACCAGGCCGATCCAGGTCAGCACGTTCAGCGTGTAGGGGCCGGAAGCGGCCTCGGCGATGGTCAGGCCCGGTAGGGGCGCCGGGGAGAGGGCGCCGAACAGGGCGGCGCCGGTGCCGGCGATGGACGAGGCGGTGGCGGCGAACGCCCAGCCGTCCCGGCCGCGCCAGGTCAGCGCGATCCCGGCGGACAGGGCCGCCATCGCGGTCAGCGCGCACGCCCACAGCCACGGTGCCGCGGCCCAGTCGGAGACGGACGCGGACGCGCCGGGGATGCCGGACAGCGCCACCACCGCGGCGGGCAGGGCCACCGCGGAGGTGATCATCGCGGTACGGCGGGCACGCGAGCGCACCGGACCGGAGGTCTTGAGCGCGACGAAGACCGCCCCGTGGAGCACGCACAGCGAAAGGGAGAAGATCCCGCCGGCCAGCGCCGCCGTCGCGCTGCCGTGCAGCAGGTCGGCGAAGACCGCGCCCCACAGGAACGCGGGGAGGAAACTGCCGACCAGGATGCCCAGATCGGCCCGGGCGCGGCCCGTGGAGCTGTGAACCTTGCCCCGCCACTCCAGGCCGATGCCGCGCACGATCAGCCCGACGAGGACCAGCGCGATCGGGAGGTAGAACGTGCTGAGCAGCCCGGCGTACCAGGCGGGGAAGGCGGCGAACATCGCCCCGACGGCGGTGATCAGCCAGACCTCGTTGCCGTCCCATACCGGGCCGATCGTGCCCAGAACCTGCTTGCGTTCGGCCTCGTTCCTGGACAGCACCGGTGCCAGCATGCCCACGCCGAAGTCGAAGCCCTCCAGGACGAAGTAACCGGTCCACAGGAACGCGATGACCGCGAACCAGAAGGTGGTGAGTTCCATGATTTCCGCCTTCAGTACATCAGGGTCGGCTGGAGCCGGGCGGCCCGGTCCTCGTCGTCGTGGGAGGGCCGCGTGAGGGGGTCGGGGGAGACGGGCTCGGGGCCCGTCCTGACGTGGCGCACGAGCAGCACGGCCTCGGCCAGCGCGAGCACGCCGTACAGGGCGGTGAAAATCGCCAGTGAGACGGCCACCTCGGTCAGGCTGACGCCGGGTGACACGCTCGCGGCCGTGAGCAGCTCGCCCTGAACGGTCCACGGCTGACGGCCGACCTCGCTGAGCAGCCAGCCCGCGATGATCGCGATGGTCGGCAGCGGCAGCGCCAGCACGCAGGCCCGGGCGAACCACGCGGGGATCTCACGTGGCTGGACGGCGGCGCGGCGGCGCTTGCGGGTGAGCCACAGGCCGAGGACCGACAGGCCCACCGTGGACAGACCGAAGACGATCATCACGCGGAAGGACCAGAAGACCACGGGAAGGTTGGGCCGGTAGTCGCCGGGACCGAACTGCTTCTCGAAGGTGGCCTGCAGGTCCTCGGTGCCCTGGACCACCGCGTTCGGATCGTGGGTGGACAGGAAGCTGAGCAGCCTGGGCACCTCCACCCCGGGGACGGGGGAGAACGGCGCGCCCGCCGTGTCGTGCCTGAGCCCCTCGGCGGCGGCCAGCTTCATCGGCTGCTGTTCGTACAGCAGCCTGGCGGACGTGTCCCCGCTGCCCACGACCACGACTCCGGCGATCGCGACCATGACCAGTGCGGCCCGCATCGGGGTTCGCCACATGCTCGCCGAGCCCTCACGCGCCGGCGTGGTCGGGCCGGGGTCCGCCGGGTCGTTCCGCCGCTCCCGCAGGATGCGGTAGCCGCAGACCGCCAGCACGAATCCGCCCGCGACCACGAAGGCGCCCCCGACCACGTGGGGCACCTGGGCGAGCGCGGTGGAGTTGGTGAGCACCGCCCACAGGTCCGTCATCCTGGCTCGGCCGTCGACGACCTCGTAGCCGACCGGGTGCTTCATCCAGGCGTTGGCGGCGAGGATGAAGTAGGCCGACAGGTTGGACCCGATGACCGCCGCCCAGATGGTGGCCAGGTGGACGCGCTTGGGCAGCTTGTCCCAGCCGAAGATCCACAGACCCAGGAAGGTCGACTCCAGGAAGAAGGCGAGCAGCGCCTCCAGGGCCAGCGGAGCGCCGAAGACGTCACCGACGAAGATCGAGTACTCGCTCCAGTTCATGCCGAACTGGAACTCCTGCACGATGCCCGTCACCACGCCCATTCCGAAGTTGATCAGGAAGAGCTTCCCGAAGAACTTCGTGAGCCGCAGGTAGTGCTCCTTGCCGGTGCGGTGCCATGCGGTCTGCAGACCGGCCACGAAGACGCCGAGGCCGATCGTCAGGGGTACGAACAGAAAGTGGTACACGGTGGTGACCCCGAACTGCCACCGTGCCAGGTCCAGTGCGTCCATCTTCCCCTCGCCGATCCGATGCTCTACGGGTTGTAGTTCTACTTTCAGTAGTACTACACGCTGTAGAGCAATGGGAGGGGGAGGTGCCGCGAGCTCGTGCGATCTTCGTCACACGGTCCGGAACGGGCCCGCGGGGTTGCACGACGACCGTCCGGCTTGCAGCCATTTCTTAAAGGAAATTGCAAGGAATGATATGGGGATGTGCAAGTGCATCCCGATATCAATGAATCAGCCCGAAGGGGGAGTCGGCAAAGGGCCGGCACGGAGGGCTGAGGAGAAATCATGATGAAGAAAATGGCCACCGGTCTGCTGGCGCTCGCCGCCACCGGCGCCCTCGCTTTCGCCACTCCGGCCACCGCGTCCGCCGCGACGTCGGCGGCGACGACCGCGGTCACCGCGTCCGCCGCGGCCGGTTCGTCCGACTACGACTACAGCGACTACTGGGGCAGCTACTTCTCTTCCAACCACAAGGCCAAGGCCCGCGGCTGGATCGGCGTCGAGTGGGACAAGCACCAGAAGTGGAACAGCGTGCGGGTGAAGGGCTCCCTGTACGACCTCGACCACCGCACGTACAAGCAGGGCGGGAAGTGCGCCTACGTGAAGTTCGCGGTGCACCACTTCGGCGACCACGACGGCCAGTGGTACGACGGCAAGTCCTACACCTACTGCGGAGCCGGCGGGGCCAAGCAGTTCCAGTTCTCCAAGAACCGGGTGGACAGCGTCCGCGTCAAGGTCTGCCAGATCCCCCTGCACAGCTCCTCGCCGACCAGGTGCGGCGACTGGGAGTACCTCTACACCGCCGAGAGCGAGTGATCACATATGGTCCCCGTCCCCTAGCCCTGACCGGCCCGTCCCCTTTCCGGGGGCGGGCCGTTCGGCCTTTCACGCGGTTTATGGGTCGCGCCTTCCGGCCGATTTGCCCATTTTCATCATTGCTTTATAGGAATCGCATCTTTATGGCGAATTGTGGCTTTCGGGGAAATGGCGGGAGTCGCGTGGGCTACGAGTTGCCGGAGGGGTTGCCGGTCGCGGCTTTCAGGTAGGCGTCGAGATTGCCGAGCTCGAAACCACGGCGCTTGATCTTGTTCACCAGGATGCGGAAGTCGCGCGAGAGGTTCGGGCGAAAGTGCAGCAGCAACACGTCGCCCGGTCGTAGTTTCTTGTCGGGCACCTGATAGGCGATCTTCCCACCGGGCTGCACGGTCGCGGTCCAGAGCAGGAGCGCGTCGATGCCGCAGGCCTTGGCCGCCTTGCGCGTCAGGCTGTTCAGACTGCCGAACGGCGGGCGGAACAGGGTGGGCTGGGTTCCCAGGTGCTTGCGGATCAGTTTGGAGGAGCCGCAGATCTCGGCCTTCTGCTGCTCGTAGCCGAGCGTCGGCAGGTTCGGATGGGTCAGCGTGTGGTTCTCGATCGTCGCGCCCGCGTCGCGCAGGTCGCGCACGTATCCCCACTTGCCCGCGCCCAGGAACCTGCCGCCCTGAGCGGTCGGATCGACCGCGCCCCTGGCCTCCACGGCGTCGCGCATGACAAAGGCCGCGATGGGAATCCGCTGGTCCCTGATCTGTGCCACGAAACCGGGGTCCTGCTCCCAGCCGTCGTCGATGGTGAGGAAGACGACCTTCCTCTTGGTCGGAATGGAGCTGATCACCGGCGGCAGGCCGTCGTCGGACCGGGGGATCCTCTTCACCTCACCCGGCCTGGGGAGTGCCCCCGGCGGTCCCTTCGGGCTCGCCGGCTCGGGGGATCCGGTGGGGGAGGCGCCGGGGGCGGAGACGGTGCCCTCGTCGCCGGATTTCCCGTCGCGGTCCACTCCGGTGCCGCATCCGGCGCTCACCGCCAGGACTGTGAACGCGGCCGCCGATCTGATCGCCCATGACTTCGCCGGTGACATGGAAGATCATCCTGCCAGTAGTCGAAGGGGCAAATGCCCGATTTGAGAGTTCGGCTGCCGTGGATTCCGCCCACGTTGCACCCGTCACCCCGACAGGTTGTCTCCACCCGCCTCACGCCCGCCGTGTCAACCGGCTGCCTCCGCCGTGCCGCCATCTCGACCGGCTGCCTCCGTCCGCCACGACCGCGCGGCCTTCTATAGCACATTCGACTCACGTGCTTCGAGTAGCCTGGCGGAATACGGCCGACAGAGGTGAGGCTCGTATAGATCCCCGCAGGTCAGACCTGGTAATCCGCCCCTCCCCAACGTTGCCGTGGGGATTCTCTGAGATCGTCACCAGGCTCTCCGACGGGTGCTGGGTAGGGCCAGCACTACCACGAGCCGGGGTGGGGGCTGGAGTTCGGGAACACGACAATCACGAAACCCTAAGACGGTCACCCTGTCAGCTTCTGTATGCCAACCTTTGGCGCTAATAGCTGACAAATCTTGTCTAGTGATCCGGCCCACATGAGGAGAGCAGTGACCGATTCGATCGTGACCGATGCCGTGTACCAAGCCGCCGATCCAGAAGATGGAGCGCGGGGCAGCGACTTCGCCCGTCTGTCGCGCCGGATCACACAGGCGGGGTTGATGGAGCGGCGCCCCGGCTACTACGCCCTGAGGATCGGTCTCGTCACCGCCTCCTTCGTCGGCGGTTGGGTCGCCTTCTTCGCACTGGGCGACTCCTGGTACCAGCTCCTGGTCGCGGTCTTCCTCGCGGTGGTGTTCGCCCAGATCGGGCTGGTCGCGCACGACCTGGCTCACCGGCAGGTCTTCCGTTCCCGGCGCTCCAGCGAGATCGCCGGACTGGTGGCCGGAAACGTCGCCATCGGCATGAGCTACGGCTGGTGGATGGACAAGCACACCCGCCACCACACGAACCCCAACCACGAGGACCACGATCCCGACGTCTCGCCGGACGTCCTGCTCTGGTCGCCCGAGCAGGCCGCGGTCACCAAGGGACTGCCCAAGTATCTGGGCCGCTGGCAGGCGTACCTGTTCTTCCCGCTGCTCACGCTGGAGGGATTCAACCTCCACGTGGCCAGTGTCCGGGCGCTGCTGCGCCCGACGATGAAGCACCGTCCCGTGGAGGCGTCGCTGCTGGTCGTGCACACCGTCCTGTACCTGGTCGCGCTGTTCGCGGTGCTGTCGCCCGGTAAGGCCGTGGCGTTCTTCTTCCTGCACCAGGCGCTCTTCGGCGTCTACCTGGGCTGCACGTTCGCGCCCAACCACAAGGGAATGCCGATGTTCCGGGGCGACGAAAAGCTCGACTTCCTCCGGCGTCAGGTGCTGACCTCGCGCAACGTGCGCGGTGGCTATGTGGTGGACACGGTGCTGGGCGGGCTCAACTACCAGATCGAGCACCACCTCTTTCCCAGCATGCCGATGCCGAACCTGCGCCGTGCCCAGCCGATCGTCCAGCAGTACTGCCAGGAGATCGGCGTCGACTACCTGGAGTCCGGGATCGTCAGCTCCTACGCGCAGGCGCTGCGCCACCTGCACGAGGTGGGTGCCCCGCTACGAGCCCAAGCCGCCGCGGCCCGTTAGTTCGCGTCGCCCTGATCGTCGGCGGGCCGGTGGCGACCGGCTCGTCGCGTACGGTTCGCGGGCCCGGACGACTGCGGCGATCTTTCCGGAACTCTCATGAGTGACGACCAAGGCGATCTGACTCTCATGAGTGACGACTAAGGCGATCTTGCCGGGACCCTCATGAGCTGGGACCTCTCTGACAATCGGACGCCACGCCGTAGGGCAGATGTTGCTGTTATCGCTCCGCTGGGCGATTGCCTAGGGTGGTTCATGTGAAGCTCGCAGGCAGTGCCGTACTCGGCATCGACAGAGATCGTGTGTGGTCCGCGCTCCAGAACCCGGCCGTGCTCGTGTGCACGATCCCGGGTTGCGAGCGGCTGGAGGAGACGGGGCCCGACACCTACCGGATGATGGTCACCGCCGGAGTCGCCTCGATCAAGGGCGTCTACCAGGGCGAGGTCGCCCTGTCCGAACCCGACGCGCCGCAGCGGTTCGTGCTCAGGGCCCGGGGCCAGGGCGCCCCCGGCACCGTGGACGCCGTCGTGGAGGTCCGCCTCAGCGAGGTCGAGGGCGGCACCCGGGTCGACTACGACGCCGAGGCCGTGATCGGCGGGATGATCGGCGGGGTCGGCCAGCGCATGCTCAGCTCGGTCGCGAAGAAGACCGCGAAGGACTTCTTCGCCGCCATCGAGAGTCACCTCGTCCTCAACGAGACGGCCGTTCCCGTTCCCGTTCCCGCCGCGACCGCGCCCGCGGTCCCCGTCCTCGACGTCGCCGCGGCGGGCGGGCCGTCGGCCGCCGCTTTCACCGCGCCGGCCGCTCCGGGTGTCCCGGGTGTCCCGGGTACGGCGGGGCAGCCCGGGACCGCGCAGGTCTTCGAGCGTCCTGCCAAGCAGCCCAGGCCAGGTGTTCCCGCGTGGTCGCTCCTCGCGGGGTTCGGGATGGGCGCGGGCGTCGCACTCGGCAGCGCGGTGATCGGCTGGCTGCTCGGCCGTAGCAGCAGGAAGCGGTGAGCGGCCGTACCGCTGGGAAGCGGTGAGCGGCTGTACCTGCGGGAACCGGTGATCGGTCGTACCGCCGGGAAACGGTGAGTGGCCGTACCTGCGGGAAGCGGTGATCGGCCGGCTGCGTCGCGGGGAAGCGGTGAGCGGCCGTATCGGCGGGAAGCGGTGATCGGTCGGCTGCCCCGGCGGTGCCGTCGGGAAGCGCCGATCTGCCGTGGCGGCGGGAAGCACTGATCATGTCCCGGTGAAGAACCAGCGGTTTTCGGGTCAAGCGGCTTGCGCGCTTGGCCGGTAAAACGCGCATCTCCTGGCAGTTTGGGATACGTCGACCACGACGGTTGCCGGGGGAACATGGAGCCGCTGCTGATCCTGCACGCCGTGGCCGCGGTGCTCGCCCCGGCTCTGGTGCGCCGTCTCGGCCGCGACGCCTTCCTCGTGCTCGCCGTACCGCCGGTGTGCGGGTTCGCCTACACGCTGTGGACGGCGCTGACCGGTGTCCCGGTCGAGTCGCACCACTCGTTCGCCCCCGCTCTCGGCCTCGGGCTGTCCTTCCGCGCCGACGCGCTCGCCGTGCTCATGATGTCGCTGGTCACGGGCGTGGGCGCGCTGGTCCTGCTGTACTGCTCGCGCTACTTCGCCCCGGGAGACGACGGGCTCGGCCGGTTCGGCGGGGTGCTGGTGGCGTTCGCCGGGGCGATGTTCGGGCTGGTGGTCGCCGACGACCTGCTGCTGCTGTACGTGTTCTGGGAGCTGACCACGGTCTGCTCCTACCTGCTGATCGGCCACATCCCCGAGAGCAGGACCGGCCGCAGGGCCGCGATGCAGGCGCTGACCGTCACCACGTCCGGAGGGCTGGCGATGCTCGCCGGCATGGTCATGCTCGGCGAGGCGGCGGGAACCTACCGGATCTCACGGATCGTCGCCGATCCCCCGGCGGGTGGCATGGTCGCGGCGGCGGTGGTGCTCATCCTGGCCGGAGCGCTGTCGAAGTCGGCGATCTTCCCGTTCAGCATGTGGCTGCCGGCTGCCATGGCCGCGCCGACCCCGGTCTCCGCCTACCTGCACGCCGCGGCGATGGTGAAGGCCGGGGTCTACCTGCTCGCCCGGCTGGGCCCGGCGTTCGGGGACACGGCCGTCTGGCGGTGGCCGGCCGTGTCCCTCGGCCTGCTCACCATGCTGCTGGGCGGCTGGCGGGCCCTGCGCGAGAACGACCTCAAGAAGCTGCTCGCCTGCGGCACGGTGAGCCAGCTGGGTTTCCTGGCCGTGCTGTTCGGCGCGGGCACCCGGGACGCCGCGATCGCGGGCGTCGGCATGCTGCCGGCGCACGCGCTGTTCAAGGCGTCGCTCTTCCTGATCGTCGGCGTCGTCGACCACTCCACGGGCACCCGCGACCTGCGCGAGCTGAGCGGTCTGCGGCGTTCGGCGCCCTGGCTCTGCGCGGCGACCGTCGCCGCGACGGCCTCGATGGCGGGGATCCCGCCGTTCCTGGGATTCGTCGGCAAGGAGGCCGCCTTCGAGTCGCTGCTGACCGGGCGGCTCGCCGACACCGTGACGCTGGCCGGGGTGGTCGCCGGTTCGGTGCTCACCGTCGGCTACAGCGCGCGGTTCCTGTGGGGAGCCTTCGGCAGCAGACCCGGCCTGGAACCGGTCCCCGTCCGCCGCACCGGCGCCGCGATGTTCCTGCCGTCCGCGCTGCTCGCCGCGCTCGGACTTCTCGCCGCACCCTTCTCCGGCCGGTACGGCCAGGCGATGGAGAGCTACTTCAGCACCTTCCCCGGACCCGGCCACGGCACCCACCTCGCGCTGTGGACCGGGGCGCCCGTGCCGCTGCTGCTGTCGGCCGCCGCGCTGGCCGGGGGAGCGCTCCTGTTCGTGGCCAGGGAGCCTCTGTCGCGTGCCGGGGCCGCCCTGCACGTGATCGACTCCGGCCGGATCTACTGGGCTCTCGTCCGGGGCCTGGAACGCTTCTCCCTCCAGCTGACCGGCGTCACCCAGCGGGGCTCGCTCCCCGACTACCTCATGATCGCTTTTGTGACCGCGGCGGGGGTCGCGGTCTTCTCACTGCTGTACGGGCCCACCGCCCGGATCCGGCTGGACGTGGTCCCCTGGGAGCGCGTCGAGCAGCCCGTCATCGGGATCCTCCTCATCGCCATGGCGATCATCGCGCTCCGGGTGCGGGCGCACATCGTGCTCGTGCTGGTGGCCGGGCTGACCGGATACGGCACCGCCCTGCTGTTTCTGGTCCATGGCTCGCCGGATCTGGCGCTGACCCAGTTTCTCGTCGAGACGCTGAGCCTGGTCGTGTTCGTGCTGGTGCTCCGCAGGCTCCCGGCGGGATCGAAAGAGGGCCGGTTCAGGATCCCCTTCGGCGTGCGCCTGGTCCTCGGGCTGGTGAGCGGCGCCGTGGCCGCCGGAGCCGGGATACTGGCCGTGAACGCGCGCCAGGCGGTGCCGGTCGGCACGCTGATGGCCGCCGCCGCCGAGGAGGCCGGGGCCTCCAACGTCGTCAGCGCGCTCCTGGTCGACATCAGGGCGTGGGACACCATGGGCGAGAGCTCGGTGCTCGCCGTCCTCATCCTGGGAGTGACCGGCCTGGTCTTCCTGCGCCGCCGTACGTACTCGATGGAACGCCCGCCGGAGACGGCGAGCACGGACACCGGGACGGCCTGGCTCGCGGCGACCCTGCCCGCGGGGCAGCGTGCCGTCATCGTCGAGGTCGTGGCCCGGCTGATCTTCCACACGGTGGTGCTGATCTCGGTCTTCCTGCTGTTCACCGGGCACAGTTCGGTCGGCGGGGGGTTCGCGGGAGGCATCGTGGCGGGGCTTGCCCTGGTCATCCGCTATCTCGCCGGCGGCCGCTACGAGCTGGCCGTCGCCGCGCCGGTCACGGCGGGGGTGCTGATCGGCCTGGGACTGCTGCTGTCCACGACCACCGCGTTCTGGGGACTGCTGTTCGGCGGCGCGCCTCTGGACATGCTCTCCGCCGACCTGACGGTCCCGCTGGTCGGCGGGCTTCACCTGTCCACCGTGCTGCTGTTCGATCTCGGGGTCTACATCACGGTGGCGGGCATGGTGCAGGACATCCTGCGCAGCCTCGGCACCGAGCTGGACCGGCAGGTCGAGGAGGAGGCCGGGTGACCGCCTCGCTGGCGCCGTTCGCGGCGTCGGGAGTCCTGGTGGCGACGGGAGTGACGCTGCTGCTGGAACGGAGCCTGGTCCGGCTGCTGGCCGGTGTCATCCTGCTCGGCAACGGGGTGAACCTGCTGATCCTCACCGCGGGCGGTCCCGCGGGGGAGCCGCCGATCCTCGGCAGGTCCGATCCGGACCGGATGGCCGACCCCCTGCCGCAGGCGATGGTGCTCACCTCCATCGTGATCACCCTTGGCGTCACCGCGTTCCTGCTCGCCATGGTCCACCGGTCCTGGCAGCTCACCGGCGGTGACGAGGTGCAGGACGACACCGAGGACCGCCGGGTACGGCTGCGCGCCAGGCGCGGAGAGCTCGCCCAGGCCGTGCTCGACAGGCAGGAGGCGTACCGGCGGATGGTCCGGGAGCAGCGCGCGGAGCTCGCCCGGCTGGGGGAGGCGCGGCACGAGAGGGAGCGCAGGGAGGCCGAGGAGCTGGAGCAGCGGATCCTGGACGTCAACGTGGACCTGGGCCGATGGCTCCAGGAGAACAAGGACGAGGGGCTGTCCACGGAGCGGCTCGCGGAGCGTTTCGCCGAGGCCCAGCATGCCGAGGACGTCTCCAAGGAGGGCAGGCAGGAGCGGGTCCGCGAGCTGCGCTCGGAGTTCGCCCGCAGGGAGCGGGAGCAGGCCGAGCGGGAACGGCACATCCGCAGGCGGCTCCGTACCCGCCGGCGCGAGGCGCGCAAGCAGCTGCGCGCCGCGATCCGGGCCGACCGGGAACGACAGGCCAGGGCGCAGGACCCCGACCTGGAGGGCCCGGACCCGGAGGAGGAGAGCTGATGGCGATGCCGCATGCCGTACGGGACGCACGGGGGGAGCGCCGGTGGAGGCGCTGATCTCGGTGCCCGTGGTGCTGCCGCTGCTGGCCGCGGGGCTCAAGCTGGCCATCGGCAGGCGGCTGCGCCGGCTTCAGGCGCTCATCAGCGTGTTCACCCTCGCGGCGGTGCTGGCGGTGTCGCTGATCCTGCTGCCGGCGGCCGACAGGGAGGGGCCGCTGGTGGCCCGCGCGGGAGGCTGGGAGGCGCCGATCGGCATCTCGCTCGTCGCGGACCGGCTCTCCACGCTGATGCTGGTGGTCTCCTCGGCCGTGACGCTGTGCGTGATGATCTACTCGCTGGCCCAGGCCTACGCCGACCAGGAGGACAGGGCCCCGCTGTCGATCTTCCACCCGGCCTACCTGATCATGGTTGCCGGAGTGTCGGACGCCTTCCTCTCCGGCGACCTGTTCAACCTCTTCGTCGCGTTCGAGATGCTGCTCAGCGGGTCCTACGTGCTCCTCACCTTCGGCGGGACCGAATCCCGCATCCGGGCGGGCGCCACCTACGTGGTGATGGGGCTGACGTCGTCGCTGCTGTTCCTCGTCGCGATCGCGGTGGCCTACGGCGCGACCGGCACCGTGTCGATGGCCCAGCTCGCCGAGCGGTTCTCGGTCCTTCCCCAGCACATCAAGCTGCTCGTCGAGCTGATGCTCCTGCTGGTATTCGTGGTCAAAGCGGCGATCTTCCCGATGTCGGCGTGGCTGCCCGACTCCTATCCGACCGCGCCCGCCCCCGCGACGGCGCTCTTCGCCGGGCTGCTCACCAAGGTCGGCATCTACTCGATCATCCGCCTGGAGGCGCTGCTGTTCCCCGGCGGGCCGGTGAGCGGCCTGCTGATGTGGGCGGCGCTGCTGACCATGCTGCTCGGCGTGTTCGGGGCGGTGGCGCAGACCGACATCAAGCGGATGCTCTCCTTCACCCTGGTCAGTCACATCGGCTACATGGTGTTCGGGGTGGCGCTCTCCACCGTCGCGGGCATGGCGGGCGCGGTGTTCTACGTCGTTCACCACATCACCGTGCAGACCAGCCTGTTCCTGGTGACCGGGATGATCGAGCGCCGTGCCGGGACCACCTCACTGGACAGGCTGGGAGGCCTGATGAAACTGGCGCCCCTGATCGCGGTGCTCTTTTTCGTTCCCGCGATGAACCTGGCGGGGATCCCGCCGATGTCCGGCTTCCTGGGCAAGCTGGCGCTGATCCAGGCGGGAGTGGCGGACGGCCGCCCCATGGCGCTGACCCTGGTCGCGGGGAGCCTGATGACCAGCCTGCTCACCCTGTACGCGGTGGCGACGACGTGGAGCAAGGCCTTCTGGCGGGCGCCGCCCCCCGGAATCAGGCAGACGGGAACCGTACTCGAGAGCGAGGAGCGGGAGGACGGGGAAGACCCCGCCTCCCGCGCGCACGGCACCGAGGGGATCACCGGGCGCGCGATCGTGACCAGCGTGAACATGCCGCCCGCCATGCTGGGCTCCACGATGGCGCTGGTGGCGCTGGCCCTGTCGTACACCGTCATGGCCGGGCCGTTGTCCGCCCTGGCGGAACGGATCGCCACCGAACTGCTGGCCCGCGAGCCGTACATCTCGGCAGTGCTCGGAGACGCGCGATGAACGGCCGGTCCGGAGACATGCGGCGAACGTGCGGTCCGGTGGCGCTCGGAGGCGCGTGGTGAACGGCCGGTTCGGTGGCGCTCGAAGGCGCGCGGTGAACGGCGGACCCGGCGTGTTCGGAGGCGCGCGATGAACGGGGGAGGAGGTCCGCGCTTCGCACCACGGCTGCTGGGCAGGCGCGTACCGCCGGCGCAGGTGGCCTGGCTCACGCTGGTCTGGCTGCTGCTCTGGGGTGACCTGACCGTGGGCAACGTGCTCGGCGGTCTGCTGGCCGGGCTGGTCATCGTGTGGCTGTTGCCGCTGCCGGTGCTGGACTCCGGGCTCCGGGTCCACCCCGTCGGGCTGCTCGTCTTCCTGGTCCGTTTCGCGGTGGACATGCTGGTCTCCAGTTTCAGGGTCGCCTTCTGGGCGTTGCGCCCGGGCGCCCCTCCGGTCCAGATCGTCGAGGTACGGCTGCGCTCGTCGTCGGAGGTCATGGCCGTGCTGATCACGGTGGCCCTGTCGGCGCTGCCGGGCAGCCTGGTGCTCGAGGCGCATGTCAGGGAGAGGCAGCTGGTGCTGCACGTGCTCGGCATCACGGGTGACGCGCGGGCCGTCACCGAGGCGGACGTGGCGCGGCTGGAGAGCCGCATCCTGGCGGCCTTCGGCACCCGCGCCGACCAGGAGGAACTGCGATGACGGCGGTGTATCCGACGACGCCCGCATTGACCCGGAGGAACTGCGAGGGCGATGGCATATCCGATCGTGCCCGTGCCGACCAGGAGGAATCGTGAGGGCGAGGGTATCCGACCATGCCCACACCGACCAGGAGGAACCGCGATGACGGCGGTATATCTGACCGTGCTCGCGCTGCTCGGCGGCGCGGCGGCGATGACGCTCTACCGGCTCGTGCGCGGTCCCACCATGCTGGACCGCGCGGTCGCGCTGGACGTGCTCACCGCCGTGGTGATGTGCGGGATCGGAGCCGGGGCGACGGCACTCGGCGAATACTCGGCGCTGCCCGTGCTGCTGGTGCTGTCCCTGCTGGGGTTCGTCGGATCGGTCTCGCTGGCCAGGTTCTTCTCGGGGCGAGCCCGATGATCGCGCCGATCGGGTCTTTCGCGAGCCGGGTCCGTTGGTCACATCGGCCTGGGTTTCCGCGAGGTGGGCCGGTTGTCACGACGGCCAGGCTCTCGGCGAGGTGGGTCCGTTGATCGTTCCAATCCGGTTTCCCGGGAGGTGGGTCCGTTGACCCCGTTGGATATGGCCGCCGCGGCGTGCGTGCTGCTGGGCGCGGGACTGGCGTTCGCGGCGGGAGTCGGGATGGTCAGGTTCCCCGGCACCCTGGCGCGCATGCACGCGGCGACGAAGCCCCAGGTGTTCGGACTTCTGCTCATCCTGCTGGCCATGGGCCTGCGCGACCCGGGCTGGACGGTCGTGGGGATGCTGCTGCTCATCGGCGTCTTCCAGGTGGTCACGGTGGCGGTGGCCGCCTACGTGGTGGGACGGGCCGCCTATCTGGGGGAGTCACCGGAGGACGACGGCACGGCGAGCCCGTTCTCAGAACCTCGCGCTTAAGGATCTACCGGCGTACCGTGTCGGTATGCGGGAGGCACGTGCGGAGGACGCAAGGACCGAGGCCAGACGACTTATACGTGATCTGCTGGGTGAGGAGCGGCCTGACGCCGCAGTTCTGCTGCGTGAGGCGGGGACGGTGCTGGGCATCGACCGCGTCGAGCGCTGCGTCGAGCTGGCACGCGGCGCTCCGCTCACCCGGAGGTCCACCGAGCTCGCCGCGCTGGCCGGACTGCTGGTCGGCACCCGCGAGCTCGGCGAGGAATGGTGGCGGCGCGAGCGCGGCGGCAAGCTGCCGGCGCCGGACGAGGTGCTCCGGACCTCGACCGCGATCGACCCGTGGACCGACCTGACCGTGCTGGAGATGCTCGCCGCCTGGATCGCCGACGACGTGGCGGACGGAGCCTGGGGCCGCCCTTTCGCCGTGACCGATCTCAACTCCTGGCAGGCGGAGGACCGGGTCGAGCTGCCCGAGGACGCCACCCCGGGACAGCGGATCGTGGTCTCCTTCGACGCGGGCGGCCGGCTCGACGCGGTGGTTCTCCGCCGGCCGGACGACGAGCTCGGCTCCAACCTGGACTTCGACTCGCTGCGTTACTCCCGCCCGGCCGAGGCCCAGTGGAGCTGGGGCGTCGCCGCCGGGCTCGGCCCGCACCTTCTGGAAGAGGATCCCGATCCCTACGGGGAGCCGGTGGACGCCCCGGCCGCCGAGATCCTGCACGCTTGGGCCCTGCGACACGGCGCGTCCGCCCAGCAGGCGGGTGAGGTCTGGAAGGTCAAGGGCGACGTCGTCGCAGCGATCGAAAGGGTCGACTGGATGTGGCGCAGCGCCGAGTGGTTCGCCTGGTGGCGAGGCGTGGCCGCCCTGGTCGACGGCGAGCCCAAGCAGCTCGCCGCCCGTCTCGAAGAGATCGCTGACGCTGCTTAGCAGCGAGTTCCCTGCCGCACACCGCCGTGCGATCGGGGTGCCCTCTCGCTGTGCCGCAGGCCTCGGAGATGAGCGAATCGACGTACCGCACGCTCTGGCTCCCAGACCTGCGGCCACTTCGCCGTGCACCTGATCGGCTGACCGGCACGCCCCCGAAGACCTTAACGGTGCCAGTCAGCCGACCATGTTCTTGGAAGTTGTGGCCTTCTCCGCTTTCGAAGACGGGACCTTCTCGGAAAACCCGGTGGCCTGGGCGGGCCGGCTCACCTCAGAGCGCGAGCCGCGCTCGGCGGGACACGGCATCCGAGGAACGCCGGAGCCGGATCGTGTGCCGAGCCCCGTCCTCCATGGGAGAAGGTGCGGACCGGCCCGGCGGTGCTACCGGGCCGGTCTTCGGTCCTCAGTGCCGGTCGCCGCGGTTGTGGTCACGACGGTCGTTGTCGCGGCGGTTGTGGTCGCGGTCGTAGTCGCGGTCGCGGTGGTTGCGGTCGTAGTGGTGGGAGCGGGCGTAATCGAAGGACACGGCCCTCCAGCCACCGTTGAACCACCGGTAGAACCGGTGCCCGTCGAAGCGGTAGCGCTCGCCGCGGTTGAATGTGCTCACGGCCACGGTCTGGCTCGCGCTGACCGTGGCGGCCGAGACGGCCGCGGTGCTCGCGGTGGTCGCGGTGGCGGCCGAGGCGGCTCCGCCGGTGGAGGCGATGATGCCACCGGCGATCGCCAGAGTCGCGGCCGCCGTCGCCAGGCTTCGTGTGATCTTCATGTCATTTCCCCCTTGAGTGGTGCGCGCTGTTCTCAACGCGCATCCTCAAGCTAGATGGGTGAAATGTCCTTTTCTGCGTACAAAGTCACATATAAGCCCCAGTGCGCACTATGGCACACAAACAGCACTTTTGTGGTGCGATGCCCGTGACCGCGTACCGGCGAATCCACCACGGTGGTTCGGAGACTTCCAGGGGCGCGGCCACCTCTGGGCAGGATGAGGACGGGTGGCAGACGCTGCGCATGAAGCCCGCGCCAGGCGGCGGCCGTCCCGCCTCGCTCGTGGCGGTGCTTGATACCGGCGCAGCGCTGGCAGGATCTCATCGTGATCCAGGTATCGGTCTGTGGTCCGCGCGACTGCACCAGCGAAGACGAGTCCAACGCCCACGAGATCGGCCGGCTGCTGGCGGAGCGCGGCGCGGTGGTGATCTGCGGCGGTTACACGGGAGTCATGGCCGCTGTGGCGGCCGGCGCCCGATCGGCGGGCGGAACGGTGGTGGGAATCCTGTCCCGAGCGGACAGGGAGTACGCCAACCCGGACCTTTCCATCGTGATCCCGACCGGCATCGGAGAGGCGCGAAACAGTGTCATCGTCAACTCGGGGGACGCCGTGATCGTCATCGGTGGATCGTGGGGAACGCTGTCCGAGCTGGCACTCGCGATGCGCGGCGGCCGTGCCCCCGTGGTCCAGCTCGGCGGCTGGCGGCTCCTCGACCATGACGGGCGCCCGGTGGCCGGTATCAGGCACGCGTCGTCCCCGGAGGATGCGCTGGCGGTTACCGGGCTCTGGCCCGACCGCTGACCTCGTCGTCGTGGCCGACCCGACGTCCGTCCATGGCCCCAACGCAGGGTCGGTAAGACCAATAGCCCAAGTTTTCGGACCCTTTGTCTGGCTGGTCCCGGTGAGGGCGGACGGGGCCGTCACAGTCAGGTCATGACGAAGACCACCCCCGCTCGCGGTCCGGCACGCGACACGGCCGTGCACCGGCAGACCCGTCCCGCCCGCATCGCGGCAGCGCTCATGCGCCGCTGGCCGACATGGTTCGCGATCGCCTTCGCCGCCGTGGTCTCCTCGGACCTGGACGACGGACGCGAGTTCGCGTTCATCGTGTTCATCTCCGCACTGGGCTACCTGGCCGCGGCGGTCATTGATCGGCCTCGCGCGATTTGGGGCGTGCTCGTCGTACTGATGGTCGCTGTGGTGTTCATGAAAGTCCTGGACATCGACCTGTGGCCCGTACTGATCATCGCCGCGCTCGTGCTCGTCGCGGCCGGTCTGATCCGCGGGCAACTGCGCAGACCAGGTACGTTCGCGCTCCAGACGTCGGCCATGCTCGTCTTCGGTGTCATCGCGCTGGGCGCCTTGTCCGTCGCCTCGGACCTCGGCCACTACCTGGTGGCCGCAGGACTGCTCGGCCACGCCGCCTGGGACGCGGCCCACTGGCGGGCCGACAGGGTCGTGACGCGTCCGTTCGCGGAGTGGTGTGGCGTCCTCGACCTCCTGCTCGGGCTGGCCGTCCTGTTTCTGGCCTGACGTACAAGGCACCTCTACACCGCTCATGTCCGGACCGCAGTCGGCCATGGCCAGGCCCGCGACAGCGCATGCGCGAGAGGCGGCGACCTCCTGGGCGCCTCGGTGGTCCATCGCCGCACGCGGTAGCCGTCGGCGGTCGGGAGGTTCCAAAGGCCGGGATCGGTATCTGCGCTTCACCCCGCAACGGTCGGTGCGGGACCGGCATCACGCGCGAGTTTCGCCTTTCGAGGTCGCGCCGGCCGGCGAGGGCAGGCGCGTCAGTTTGAGGGCGAGGGCGTTGACGGCGACGATGATGCTGGAGCCGGACATGGACAGGGCTGCGATCTCGGGGCGCAGCACCAGGCCGAATGCGGGCTCGAACACGCCCGCGGCGATCGGCAGGGCGATGGTGTTGTAGCCGATCGCCCAGCCGAGATTCTGGCGCATCTTGCGCAGGGTGCCGCGGCCGATGCGCAACGCGGTGGGCACGTCCAGCAGGTCGGAGCGCATGAGCACGACGTCGGCGGTCTCGATGGCCACGTCGGTGCCGGCGCCGACGGCGATGCCCAGGTCGGCCTGGGCGAGTGCGGGGGCGTCGTTGACACCGTCGCCGACCATGGCGACCTTGCGGCCACCGGTCTGCAGTTCGATGATCCTGGCTGCCTTGTCGCCGGGCAGCACCTCGGCGATGACCGTGTCGATGCCCAGCTGATCGGCGATCCGCCGCGCGGTGGCGGCGTTGTCGCCGGTGAGCATGACCACCTCAAGGCCGAGTTCGTGCAGGGCGGCCACCGCCGCCGCGGAGGTCGGGCGGGGCGCGTCGGCGATGCCGATCACCGCGGCCGCCGTGCCGTCGATCGCGACCATGATCGCGGTACGGCCTCCGGCGGCCACCTCGTCCCGGCGGACGCCCAGCTTGCCGAGCTCCACCCCCTCACGCTCAAGCAGACGCCGGTTGCCCACCATCACCCGATGGCCGGCCACCTCGGCGACGGCGCCGTGACCGGGCACGTTCTCGAACCGTCCGGCCCGCAACGCGTCCGAACCGCGCGCGTCGACGTGGCGGACGACCGCCTCGGCCAGCGGGTGCTCGGACTCCCGCTCCACCGCGGCCACCAGCCGCATCACCTCGTCCTCCGCCACACCGTCGGTGATGACGTCGGTGACCTCCGGTTCGCCCTTGGTCAGGGTGCCGGTCTTGTCCATGACCACCACCTGGACGCGCGCGGAGGTCTCCAGCGCGATCGCGTTCTTGAACAGGATTCCGCGCTCGGCGCCGAGCCCGGCACCGACCATGATCGCCGTGGGGGTCGCGAGGACGAGCGCGTCCGGGCAGGCGATGACCACGAAGGTGATGGCGAACAAGATCGCGACGCTGAACGGCTGACCGGCGAGCAGGAACCAGGCGACGAAGGTGATCCCGCCACCGGCCAGTGCGACGAGCACCAGCCAGAAGGCGGCCCGGTCGGCGAGGCGCTGCCCGGGAGCCTTGGAGTTCTGGGCCTGCTGGACGAGCTTGACGATCTGTGCCAGGGCGGCGTCGGCGCCGACCTTGGTGGCGCGTACCCGCAGCGTGCCGTTGCGGTTGATCGTGGCGCCGATGACGGCCGAGGCCGGCTGCTTGTGCACCGGCAGGCTTTCGCCGGTGACCACGGACTCGTCCACTTCACTGTCGCCGTCCTCGACGACCCCGTCGACCGGGATCTTCGCGCCGGGACGTACCAGCAGCAGGTCGCCGGTGACGACCTCGGCGGTGGGCACTTCGACCAGCGCGTCCCCGCGGATGACGACCGCCCTGGGCGGGGCCAGGTCAAGCAGGGTGCGGATGGCGTCGTTGGCGCCGCCGCGAGCGCGCATCTCGAACCAGTGCCCCAGCAGAACAAAGGCGGCCAGGACGGTGGAGGCTTCGTAGAACACCTCGCCGCCGCCGGTGAGGGTCACGATCAGGGAGTACAGCCAGCCCGCGCCGACCGCCACCGAGACCAGCACCATCATGTCCAGCGTGCGGGCCCGCAGCGCCCGTACCGCCCCGCTGAAGAAGAGCCGGCACGAGTAGAAGATCACCGGCAGGCTGAGCAGCAGCGCCCACATGTCCGGGCGCAGCCCGAAGGGAACCGGCAGGTCCAGGCCGAGCACCTCGGTGCCGATCGGCGACCACATGACGATCGGGATCGAGAACAGCAGCGCCACCAGGAACCGGTTGCGCATGTCGGCCACCATCGCGGCCATCGACATCCCGGCGTGCCCGCCATGGTCCATCGCGTCGTGCGAGGAGGGCGGCGCCTCGGCTCCTTCGTGTTCCATCGTGTCGTGCGGGGCGGGTGGCGTCTCGGCTCCACCGTGGCCTGTGTCATGCGGGGAAGGCGGCGCCTCGGCCCCGTCGTGCTCCATCGTGTCGTACGGGGCGGGCGGCGTCCCGGCTCCGCCGTGGACTGCGGGCGGTGGGTCCGGCTCGTCCATCGGATCGCAGATATGGGCGGGCACCGACTGTCCCGCGCAGTGGTAACCGCATTCGATCACGCTGGCGCGCAGCTCCGCCAGCGAGGTGAGGGCCGGGTCGAACAGGACCGTCGCCGTCTGGGCGACCGGGTTGACCTCCACCTCCAGCACTCCCGGGCAGCGGCCGAGCCGGGCCGCGACGACGTTCTGCTCGGAGGCCCACAGCAACCCGCTGACATCCAGGATCGCGGTGCTGCGCTCCTTGCCATCCCTGTGGCGAGCGTGGACGTGATCGGTCACGGGCCGGCCTCCTTCACGGTAGAAAGTGCTGGAGTCGACACTCCCATCGTAAATCCATCGATTCCGCGCAAGATCAATCTGTTGCGCCGGGCCGCGGGCCGCCGCATCCGCGGGCTCTGCCCATCCTCGGGTACGGCTCCGAACGCGGACCCGGCGCTCTCGCGCATCGCAGGAGCGCTCCCCCACGCGTCACAGGAGAGGGCGGAACCCGGCCGCGGTGATCACGGATTTTCGCCGGATCCACTTTGATCATTTCGGCCGGTCGCGTGGTCGTATTCCTGTTGCGCCGCCCGGCCCGTGAGTTCTAGGCTCGGCGCGCCGTCGCATCGTGCGGCGCACCCGACGGGAAAGGAGGCACGCAGTGTTTTCCGAGTTTGCTGAGTTTTTCGAGTGCTCCGATCTGCAGGCGCCTCCCCGGATCCGGATCTGACCGATCCAGGTCGCGCCTCTGTCTGACTCCAACAGAGGACTGAAATGGTTTCTGATTCAACGGTCGCCTCCGACGGCGAGCGTGTTCCCGTACCGGCTCCCGAATCCATGAGCACCGTGCTCGCCTCCCGTACGGACGTCCCTCCCGCCTGGGACGAACGCACGATGCTCGCCACGTTCCTCGACTACACCCGCGCCACGGTTCACGCGAAGTGTGCCGGAATCGCCGAGGACGACGCCCGCCGGGCGTCCCTGCCGGGTTCTCCGCTGATGACCATCTCCGGGCTGGTCAGCCACCTGCACTGGGTGGAGTATTCCTGGTTCGAGGTCACATTCCTCGGAGCCGAGGACCACGGTCCGTGGACCAAGGAGGATCCCGACCGAGAGATGCGCATCGGCGTCGAGATCCCGATCGTTCGACTGCTCGCCGAATACGAAGCCCAGTGCGCGCGGTATCGGGAGCTTGTGGCATCTCTCGACCTGGATACTCCGTCAAAGAAAAAGATCAGCACCGGTGAACCTGTCACGTTGCGGTGGATCATCATGCACCTGATCGAGGAGACCGCACGGCACAACGGGCACATCGACCTGCTCAGGGAGATGGCCGACGGCGTGACCGGCGACTGAGCGAATGCCCCTCCCCTTGGGCCACCCGGATCGTCGGGCGGCCCAAGGGGACGGCCGGGCGATGTTCTGATCTCCGGGTGGCCCAAGGGGACGGCGAAACTGGGGCAAATCTAATTTTGTAGCCGTTTTGGTGTCTATAACACCCCATAGGGAAGCCCTAGCAGGGACGTCGCGGGGAGCCTGGGCGGGGATGAGCCGGCCGCCGACCACCTGGGAAAGGGCCCGCGCGGCGGGTGAACGCTCCACCCAGGGAAACGGGGGAAGGCGATGTCGTCCAGCAGAAACGAACGGTCGAAGGGGATGCGCCGCGGCTTCGCGGAGAATCCCGACGGAAGTTACGTCACCCCGGCGGGCGGTCTGGAGGTCCTGGAGAACCCGCTCCTGAACAAGGGGACGGCGTTCAGCCCCCAGGAGCGGGCGGACCTGGCTCTGGACGGGCTGATCCCGCCGGTGGTCGAGACGCTGGAGGAGCAGGCCCGTCGCGCGTACGCGCAGTATCTGGAGCAATCGACCGACCTGCTGAAGAACGTCTTCCTGCTGGCGCTGCAGGACCGCAACGAGGTGCTCTTCTACCGGCTCCTGGCCGATCACCTGCGGGAGATGCTGCCGATCGTGTACGACCCGACGGTCGCGCAGGCGATCAGGGGCTACAGCCAGGAGTACCGCCGGCCTCGGGGCGTCTACCTGTCGATCGACGACATCGGCGGCATCGAGCAGGCCTTCCGGAACTTCGGCATCGGGCCCGACGACGTCGACCTGATCGTCGCCTCCGACGCCGAGGAGATCCTGGGCATCGGGGACTGGGGAGTGGGCGGCGGCGCCGGCATCGCCGCCGGCAAGCTGGCCGTCTACACCGCCGCCGCCGGAATCGACCCCGCCCGGGTCATCCCCGTCGCGCTGGACGTCGGCACCGACAACGAGCAACTGCTCAACGACCCCCTCTACGTCGGCAACGGGCACTCACGGGTGCGGGGACAGCGCTACGACGACTTCATCGAGGCCTACGTCTCGGTGGCCACCCGTCTGTTCCCCAACGCGATGCTGCACTGGGAGGATTTCGGCCCGTCCAACGCCCGGCGCATCCTGGAGAAGTACACCGGCCGGATCTCCACCTTCAACGACGACATGCAGGGCACCGGTGCGATCGTGCTCGCGGCCATGCTGGGCGCCGTACGCGTCTCCGGCACGCCGATGCGCGACCAGCGGATCGTGGTCTTCGGCTCCGGTACGGCGGGCATCGGGATCGCCGACCAGATGCGCGACGCGATGGTCCGTGACGGCCTCGACCGCGAGACGGCCACGCGCCGGATCTGGGCGGTCGACAAGCAGGGCCTGCTGATCGACGACATGGCCGATCTGCGTGACTTCCAGGCTCCCTACGCCCGGCCGGCCTCCGAGGTCGGCGACTGGAGAGGCGAGGGAGACCGCATCGGGCTCTGCGAGGTCGTCGAACGGGTCAGGCCGACCATGCTGCTCGGCACCTCCACCGTCCACGGCGCCTTCACCGAGAAGATCGTGCGCGCCATGGCCGCCGGTGCCGACAGGCCGATCATCTTCCCGATCTCCAACCCGACGGGGCGGATCGAGGCGATGCCGGCCGATCTGATCCGATGGACCGACGGCCGCGCCCTGATCGCCACCGGCATCCCGATCGACCCCATCACCTACAACGGCGTCACCTACGTCATCGGCCAGGCCAACAACGCCCTGCTGTATCCGGGGCTGGGGCTGGGCACGATCGTCTCGAGAGCGCGCCGGGTCAGCGACGGCATGCTCCAGGCCGCCGCCGAGGCGGTCGGCGGACTGGTGGACGTCTCGACGCCGGGCGCGTCGCTGCTGCCCCAGGTGGACAACCTCAGGGAGGTCTCGGCCACGGTCGCGGTCGCGGTCGCCAGGCAGGCCGCCCAGGAGAACCTGGCCCGCGTCGACCTGCACGACCCCGTCCAGCAGGTCCAGGACGCCATGTGGCAGCCGGAGTACCGGCCGGTCCGGGCGGCCTGACATGGCCGCCCACCAGGGACAGAAGACCCCGCCCAGGATCCTGGATCTGCCGATCGGGCTGAAGGCCTCCGGCACGCGCACCGAGAGCGACTCCCTCGGCGAGATCCAGGTGCCGGCCGACCACTACTGGGGCGCGCAGACCCAGCGGTCGCTGATCCACTTCAACATCGGCGACGACCGCATGCCGAAGGCCGTCTACCACGCCTACGGTTTCATCAAGAAGGCCGCGGCGAACGTCAACGGACAGGCCGGCCGCCTTCCCCGGTGGAAGGCCGACCTGATCAGCCGGGTCGCGGACGAGGTCATCAGCGGTGATCTGAACACCGAGTTCCCGCTGTACGTCTGGCAGACCGGCTCCGGCACGCAGTCGAACATGAACGTCAACGAGGTGATCTCCAACCGGGCGATCCAGCTGGTCGGCGGCCGGCTGGGCAGCAAGGAGCCCATCCACCCCAACGACCACGTGAACATGGGGCAGTCGTCCAACGACACGTTCGTCACCGCCATGCACATCGCCGCGGTGCGGGCGATCGACAGCCGGCTGCTGCCTGCGCTGGCGCGGCTGCGGGACTCCGCGGCGGCCAAGAGCCGTGAGTGGGAGCACGTGGTCAAGATCGGCCGTACCCATCTGGAGGACGCCACCCCGCTGACGGTCGGCCAGGAATGGTCGGGCTACGTCGCCCAGCTCCAGGACGCCGCCGACCACCTTGAGCAGACCCTCGCCGGGCTGTACCGGCTGGCGATCGGCGGGACGGCGGTCGGCACCGAGCTGAACGCGCCGCCGGGGTTCGGGGACGAGGTCGCCGCGCGGATCGCCGATCTCACCGGGTATCCCTTCGTCAGCGCACCCAACAAGTTCGCCGCCCAGGCCTCGTGCGACGCGCTGGTCCGCGTCTCCTCGGCGCTGCGCACCCTGGCGGTGTCGCTGTTCAAGTTCGCCAACGACATGCGCTGGCTCGGATCGGGGCCCCGTACGGGCCTGCACGAGCTGATCCTGCCGTCCAACGAGCCGGGTTCCTCGATCATGCCGGGCAAGGTCAACCCGACCCAGGCGGAGGCGATGCTGATGGTCGCCATCCAGGTGATCGGCGACGACAGCGCGGTCTCGATGGCCGGTGCGGAGGGCAACTTCGAGCTCAACGCCTTCCGCCCGGTCATCATCAACAACGTCCTGCACTCGGCGCGGATCCTGTCGGACATGATGGACCACTTCCGCATCTACCTCGTCGAGGGCGTCCGGCTCAACACCGCGAAGCTGCGGGACAACATCGACCGGTCCGTCATGATGGTGACCGCGCTCAGCCCCGTCATCGGCTACGACAAGGCCGCCCGGATCGCCCACCGGGCGCTCGACGAGGACCTCACGCTCAGGGAGGCCGCCCTCAGGTCAGGTGTCGGCCAGGACCTGTACGACAGGGTCGTCGACCCCGAACGCCTCACCCGGCCCGGCGTGGCCGGCGCCGCCGAAACCGCGAAGGCCGGCGCGGAGTAGGCATCGAACCCGGCCCAGAAGAAGATCGTCCAGAGGTCCTGTCTCCACGGGGGGGGGTTGGGGGGGGCGGTGAACCGCCACTGCCGAGGGTGGGATGCGGGGGCGGTTTGCGTTCCGGATCTGGGGGCATGCTGGGGCCGGTGAAGCGAACAGAGGTTCGAGGGGGGATTCGGCATGAGTAACGGACCGGTGGAGAAGAACCCGGAGGAGTGGACGACGGGAGACGAGCCGATGACCGCGCCGCAGGAGTCATACCTGCAGACGCTCGCGCGGGAAGCGGGTGTGGACGTGCCGGAGGGCCTCACCAAGGCCCAGGCGTCCCAGCTGATCGACGAGTTGCAAAATCGAAGTGAGCGACTCCACCCGATCGACGAGGGCGGCGTGACCTGAGTCCGGCGATCGCCTGAGACGCCCCTACCGGCTCTCGGAACCCTCCGAGAGCCGGGCACGTCAGTGGCGGAAGCGGACCCGAAGCGGACTCACGGACGGACCGGCCGGGCCGGGCCATGCGATCCCACGGGGAACAACGGCCTCGGCGACGGAATCAGCGGGTCTCCGGACGGGTTGCAGCCACGTGTGAAGGTTGAAATTTACTCAGACGTGGTCTGTCCCTGGTGCTACATCGGCCACGCGCGCTTCGCCCGTGCCGTCGAGCGTTACCGGGCCAAGGGTGGCGAGGTGGAGGTCGAGTTCCGGCCGTTCCAGCTCGCGCCGGATGCGGAGTCCAACGGGGAGCTCACGCTCAAATGGGCGGCGGAGAAGTTCGGCGGGTCCGAGCGGGCCGCGCAGATGTTCGGGAGGGTGACCGAGGTCGCCACCGAGGACGGTCTGGTGCTGGACTTCGATCGCTCGATCCAGGCCAACACCTTTGACGCGCACCGCCTCATCCGGCTCGCGGGTGAGCAGGGCAAGGGGGAGGAGGCGCTCTACGCGCTCTTCCGGGCCCACTTCACCGACGGCCTCGACGTCGGCTCGCGTGAGGCCCTCTCCAAGCTGGCCACCGAGCTCGGCGTGCGGGCGGACCTCGAGGGAGAGGACGGCGCGGCCGCGGTGAAGGAGGAGCTGGCCCACGCCCGCGCCCTCGGAGTCAGCTCGGTGCCGCTGTTCCTGTTCGAGGGCCAGTTCGCCGTCTCCGGCGCCCAGCCCGAGGACACCCTGCTCGCCGCACTCGAAGAGGTCGCCGAGCGCACCGGTCAGAGCCCGGCGGCCCGGGCCGTCAAGGCCGCCGCATCCGGCGGGGACGCCTGCGACGACGAGGGATACTGCGCCGTCTGACCCAGGGTTCCCGCAGGGTCACCTGTTCCGCGCCGTCCGACGGCGCCGGGCCGCGAGATCGCCCGTTCCGCGCCGTCCGACGGCGCCGGGCCGGTGGGAATGGCGGGTGGGAAGACCACCCGCCATTCCGCTCGTGGGTCCGGCCGGGTGGGAGGTCAGGTGGAGAGGCCGAGGTCGCCGGAGCGGTAGTGACGGCGGCAGAGGACCTGGTAGCGGATCGGGTCGGCGCCGGTGTCGCCGATGACCACCTGTTCGCCGGTGCGCACCAGGTCGCCGCCGACCACCCGGGCGTTCAGGCGTCCGGGACGCCCGCACCAGCACAGAACCTCCACCTGGAGGCGGTTGATCTCGTCGGCCAGCTCGAACAGGCGCTGGGCCGCCGGGAACATCTGCGAGCGGAAGTCCGAGGCCAGGCCGAAGGCGTAGACGTCGATGCCGAAGTCGTCTGTGAGGTCGGCGAGCTGCTCGATCTGGGCGACCGTGTAGAAGCACGCCTCGTCGCAGATCACGTAGTCGATGCGCTCGTGCGCACGGACCAGGGCCACCAGATCCAGGTCGTCGACGACCTCGACGGCCTCGCTGCCCAGCCCTATACGGCTGGTGACCTGGGGTCCGCCGGAGCGATCGTGCTTGGTCAGCACCAGGCCGCGCCGACCCTGGCGGCCGTGGTTGTAATTCATCTGAAGGGCCAGCGTGGACTTGCCGCAGTCCATTGGGCCGAAGTAGAAGCGCAGTACTCCATCCCTGGAGCCGACGGGAACAGCGGAGAGCGCAGACAATTCGGTCACAGGATGCCAGCCTAGTGGGTCTGGTGGGACTGTTTGGGCAGACGGTGCGCTGGTAGAAGTGTGTGATACGAGCAGACATAGCTTGACTTGGCTTGATTATGAAAAGCGTGGGAGATTCGTTTTGGCCTATCAAAGTGGGAGAATCTGTGACGACCACCAATAACTCTGCTCCACCTCTAGGCAAGATCCCAGCCACTACAACCTCCGGTCCCTCCACCGCGGAGACCTCGGAGATGCCCACGGCGCTTGCGGCGATGATGACCGAGGACGAGGCCGTCGCCGCCCAGGCCGAGGCGGCTCGCTGGCGGTACGGGTTCTTCGTCGTGGTCACGGGACTCGTGGTCATCCTGATCGGGTTCGTGGTGATCGCACTGCGCAGCAATGACACGAGCGCCGCGTTCGCCGGCCTCGTCGGGGTGTCGGGTGCGATCATCGGCGCCTACTTCGGCGTGCAGGTCGGCCAGTCCGGCAAGGACCGGGTCGAGTCCGAGCTGCGCCGTACGAACGAGATCGCCATCCGGCTCGCCGCGAAGATTCACGCGCACGACGCCGACGCGGTGATCAACTCCACCATGGGTCCCCGCCGCCGCTGAGACCACCCGGGCTGACGCCCGAAACGACGGCCACCACAGATCTCCGAACATCTGTCGTACTCGGAGCATCGCGCGGTGGCCGTTCCATGTCCTCCCCTCGACGCGACCTTCTCCCCGTGGAGTGGCCGCCGTTGGAATCCCCGCCCTGAGGGGCCCCGCCGGCCGATTCCCATCGGGCCACGTCCGGTGTCGCGGTCCGGCGTCGAACGCGTGGGTCGAGAAGATCCACAACGAATCGGCCGGCGGAGTCCTTCAGACGGGGGAGGACGTCGGCCGACGTCGACCAACACTGCCCAAGGACCAGACGAAGCTTCGGCAGGGTCCGCCGATTTGCTGACGTCGCAGGACTGGGTAGACACGGGGGCATGCGTAGCGTCCGTATCGGGGTCGACACCGGAGGCACGTTCACCGACGTGGTCTCGGTGGACGAACAGACCGGTGAGATAGTCACGACCAAAACCCCCTCCACCCCCGCCAACCCGGCCGACGGATTCATGGAGGGGGTACGGAAGGTCCTGCGGAAGGCGGCCACAGAGGGCGACGCGGGGATGGAGGCCGTGTCGGCCGTCGTGCACGGCACCACGGTCGCCACCAACCAGCTTCTCGAGGATCGCATCGCCGATCTGGGCTTCGTCACCACCGAGGGCTTCGAGTTCATCCTGGAGATCGCCCGGCAGAGCGTCCCCGACGGCTACGGCAACTCCTATTTCTGGGTGAAACCGCCCCGCATCGTTCCGGTGCACCGGATCAAGACCGTCGGCGGGCGCCTGGACCACACCGGAGCCGAGGTCCGGCCGTTCGACGAGGCGCAGGCCGTGGCGGCGGCCAGGTGGTTCCGCGAGCGGGGGATCACCGCGATCGGCGTGTGCTTCCTCCACTCCTACGCCAACCCCGGCCATGAGCAGCGCATGCGCGAGGTCCTCGAACGGGAGCACCCCGACGCGGTCGTCTCGATCTCCAGCGACGTGCTGCGCGAGTACCGCGAGTACGAGCGGTCGGTCACCACGCTGGTGGACGCCGCGGTCAAGCCGACCATGCGCCGCTACATCGCCAACCTGGCCGAACGGCTGGAGGAGGCAGGGGGGAGCGGCATGCCGTTCTCCGTCATGAAGAGCAACGGCGGCGTGCTGTCCGCGGCCGAGGTCGTGCACCAGCCGATCACGACCGTGCTCTCCGGCCCGGCCGCGGGCGCGCTGGGCGCCGCGCTGATCGCCGCCACCGCGGGGCACCCCTCGGCGATCACCCTGGACGGCGGCGGCACCTCCACCGATGTCGCGGTGGTGGTCGACGGGGAGCCGTCGCTGACCACGGAGGGCAGCATCGGCCGCTATCCCTGCAAGATTCCGATGATCGACATCGTCACCGTGGGCGCGGGAGGCGGATCCGTCGCGTGGATCTCGCCCGAGGGCACGCTGAAGGTGGGGCCCAGGTCGGCGGGGGCCGATCCCGGCCCGCTCTGCTACGGCAGGGGCGGCACCGAGGTCACTGTCACCGACGCGCACGTCTTCCTCGGCCGGGTCCCGCCGCACCTGCTCGGCGGGGAGATCCCGCTCGACGCGGACGCCGCCCGCCAGGGAGTCGAGGCGCTGGCCGGCAAGGTCGGGCTGACCCCCGAACGGACCGCCGCCGGCATCCTGGAGATCAGCGCGTTCAACCAGTCGAACGCCATCCGCCAGATCACCGTCAAACGCGGCCTGGACGTGCGTGACTTCCCCATGGTGGCCTTCGGCGGCTCGGGGCCGCTGCTGGTCTGCCGGTTGATCGACATCCTCGGGCTGCCGTCGGTGATCGTCCCGCCCGACCCGGGCAACGTGTCGGCGTTCGGGCTGCTGACGGTGGACGTCAAGAACGACTACGTGCGCACCTTCGTCACCCGCGACCTCTCCCTGCCCGCCGCAGCGGAGATCTTCGGCGACCTGGAGGGACAGGCGGCCGAGGCCCTCGACCGGGAGGGGTTCGCCGCCGACAGGCACGTCTACGCGCGCAGCGCCGACCTGCGCTACTACGGCCAGGCCTACGAGGTCCGGGTGCCCGCCCCGGCAGGTCCACTGGACGAGGCGTGGCGGGCCGAGGTGCTGGACCGCTTCCACGAGGCGCACCAGAAGCTCTACGGGTACGGCTACCGCGACGATCCCCGGCACGGCGTCGAGTGGGTCAACCTCCGGGTCTCGGGCATCGGCCCGATCACCCGCCCGGCCATCGGGCGCAGGCCGTACGGCACGGTGCCGCCGGAACCCGAACCCGCGAGAGCCCGCCAGGTCTTCTACGACGAGTGGGGCCCGGCCCCGATCCACCGCCGCGCCGACCTGGCCGCCGGAACGGTGATCGCGGGCCCCGCGGTCATCGAGGAGTACGGATCCACGCTGCCGGTGCATCCCGGTTTCACGGCCGTCGTGGACGCCTTCGGAAACCTGGAGGTGCGGCGATGAGCGTCAATCGAGTGGTGAGTGTGGCGGACCCGGTGCTGGTGGAGATCGTCGAGGGCACGCTGGCGTCGGTGGAGAAGGAGGTCGAGACCGCCATCGCGCGGACCGCCCGCTCACCGATGATCCGCGACGCGCACGACTTCCGGGCGGGCATCCACGACGTACGGCTGCGCAAGCTGACCGGCAGGTCCTACTCGGCGCTGGTCCAGCCCGTCGTCAGGGATTTTCCCACCGAGGAGATGAAGCCCGGCGACGTGTTCTTCCACAACGACGTCTACCTGTCGGAGGGCGGGATCGGGCATCTGCCCGACCTGTGCGTCACGGTCCCGGTCTTCCACCGCGGGGCGGTGGTCGCCTTCGTGCAGGCGTTCGGGCACCACGACGACATCGGCGGGTCGGTGCCCGGTTCGATGCCGAGCCACGCGCGGAGCGTGTTCGAGGAGGGGCTGATGGTCCCGCCGATCAAGCTGTGGGACGAGGGCGTGCCCAACCGGGCGGCGCTCACGATCATGACCCGCAACTCGCGGATGCCCGACTCGCTCGCCGGTGACCTGGACGCCGAGTGCTCGGCCTGCCTGATGGGCGCGCGGCGGCTGGGGGAACTGTTCGACCGCTACGGGTGCGAGGCGGTGGAAGACTGCTTCGACGCGATCATCTCCAAGACCACCGAGACGTTCCGCAGGGAGCTGCTGGCCAAGATTCCCGAGGGCACGCACGTGTGGGAGGACTACGCCGAGCACGACGGGGTGGACGAGCCTCGCCTGCACACCCAGCGGATGACCATCACCGTCGACCACACCGCCACCTCTCCTCTCATCATCGACTTCACCGGTACGTCGCCGCAGGCCAAGGGGCCGATCAACCATGCGGGTGACTACGCCGACGGGGTTTTTCTGAAGAAGTGGCTGGCGCCGATCCTGCGCAACCTGGCCGACACCCCCGAACGGATGGCGGAGCTGGACGTCAACGAGGGCGTCGTCCCCCTCATCGAGATGAGGTTCCCGGAGAAGGGGACCCTGCTCACCCCGATCTTCCCGGCGCCCACGAACGCCCGGACGTTCGTGATCCTGCGTCTACTGGGGGTGCTGGCCGGGGTGCTGGCCAAGGCGACCGGCGGCCGGATGCCCGCCGACCAGGAGACCATCCGCTACACCGGCGTCTACGGCGAGGGCCTCGACGGCATGCCGTACCTGATGAGAGAGGTCCTCGGCGGCGGCTCGGGCGGACGGTGGTACGCCGACGGGGAGGACACCATCCACGTCGTCCCCGACTCGCGCAACATCCCGGTCGAGTTCGCCGAGTCCCGCTGGCCGTTCCGGGTCGAACGGCTCGGCCTGGCGCAGGACTCCGGCGGTCCGGGTCTCTACCGGGGAGGTCTCGGCTATGACAAGCATCTGCGAATGCTCCGCGACGCCTCGTTCATGTCCATCGCCGACCGCTCGATCCTGTCCTGCTGGGGAGTGAACGGCGGCCGGGCCGGCCGGCCGTTCGTCGTTGAGATCGAGGGCCGGGTGATGGAGGGACTGGTGGACGACTCGCCGGTCCGCGCGGGCGAGGTCATTCGCGTGCGCACCACGGGTGGGGGCGGCTGGGGTTCGCCGCTGGATCGCGCCCCTGCGCTGGTGGCCGCCGACGTCCGCGACGGCAAGGTCTCGGCAGAAGGGGCCCGCGAGCACTACGGCGTGATCCTTCACGGCCCCGCCGACGAGCTGTCGATCGATGAGGAGGGCACGGGCCGCCTCCGTGACGAGCTGCGTGCCCGTGTCCCCGCGGACGCCCCGTTCTTCGACCGGGGTTCCGGCTTCCCGTCGCTGTCGGGCGGCCTGCCGTACGCGGAGGTGGACCATCTCTGAAACCATCGCGAGCGTTTCGAGCGCGCGGCACTTGGCCGTTTCCTGGCCGAGATTTTAGGTGAGCGAACCCGCCACTCTCATAGGCAGGTAAGTCAAAGTGGAGGAACATAGTCGATTAGTAATCAATGGCGTCAAACTGGGCGTGACGTGCAACAGGCGCCTCAGGGAGAGGCCGTTAATCGGCAAAGAAGAGAGAAGACCATGACCGAACTTCCACTCGATGTCATGAGCATCCTCGCTGATGAGGTGGTCTCTGTCGAAGACTGGCGGATCGAGTTGGTCGACGGAAACGTCGACTGAACATCACCGCTGAAACCTCAAAGGCCAGTGGGCTTCCCGGGTGGGAAGCCCACTGCCGGGTGGGAGCTCAATCAGGCGAGGCGAACCGGCGACAATGGCACGACAAGAGAAAGTCAAGGAGCAGATCGTCTATCCTGCGGCGCGGCGTCAAGAGCTGGTCGAGAAACTGCATGGGCGCACGGTGGCCGACCCCTACCGTTGGCTGGAGTCGGATGAGGGCGCCGAGTGCGCGGCGTGGCTGGCCGCCCAGGATGATCTACTGGCGACGCAGGCGGCCACCTGGCCGCAGCGGGAGATGTTCCATCGGGTGGTCGCGGAGCTGGCCGGCAACGGCGCGGTGGCCGTTCCCGCGGTGACACCGCCGCTACGGCGGGCGGGGCGTCGCTTCTTCCTGCACCGCGCCCCCGACCAGGAGCTGCCCGTGCTGATGGTCGCCGAGGACGGCGAGCCGCCGCGTGCGCTGCTCGATCCGCTGGTGGTGGATCCGTCGGGACGCACGACGCTGGACGCCTGGCGGCCGTCCTGGACGGGAGAGTTGCTGGCCTACCAGCTCTCCTACCAGGGCGATGAGCGGCCCGCGCTGTGGGTGATGGAGGTGGCCGGTCGCCGGGTCGTCGACGGCCCGCTGGTTCCGGGCCGGGCCACGCCGACGGCCTGGCTGGCCGGCGATGACGGGTTCTACTACGTCACCCTCTCCCGGAGCCGCGGCTCCGGGGCGGCGCCACAGCGCCAGGTCCGGCTGCACCGCCTCGGCCACGACTCCGACCGTGACGCGGTGGTCTTCGAGACCTGCTCCCCGCAGCTGTCGGTCAAGATCAGCCCTGAGGGGCGGTGGCTGATGCTGAGCTGTGCGCCAGGAGCGCAGAGCGGCAATCTGCTGTGGCTGGCCGAGGTGACCGCCGGGCAGGAGCACGTCCTGCGGCCGCGTCTTCTCCATGACGGGAGCGCCGACGGCGCTCAGGCGGTGCTCACCTTCGGCCCCGGTGGCCGGATCTACGCGATCACCGACGCGGGCGCGCCGTTCGGCCGGGTGTGCGCTGTCGACCTGGCGGATCCCCGCGCCCCGGCCTGGCGCACCCTGATCGCCCAGGACCCGCCCGCCGTACTCACCGGCTGCGTCCCACTCCCCGCTCTCGGTCCCGATTCCGACAGCGCCGCTGCTGTAGCCCGCCCCACCGTCCCCGGCCCTGCTTTCGCTCCCGGTCCTGTCGCCGCGTCCGTCCCCGGTCCCGCCCTTCCCCTTGAATCCGGCCCCGTCCCCGGTCCTACCTCCGCTCCGGGCATCGGCCTCGACACCGTCCCCGGCTCTACCTCCGCTCCGGGCATCGGCCTCGTACCCGGTTCCGGTTCCGGTTCCGAGGAGGTCTACCTGCTGCTGAGCCGCTCCCGCCACGGGGCGGCCGAGCTGTCGCTGCACGACGGCGAAGGCCACCGGATCGCCGAGGTGCCGACGCCCGGACCCGGATCCATCACCAGGCTCACCGCACCGGCTCATGGCGCCGCCGAGGCGTGGTTCAGCTACAGCGACTTCGTCACCGCCCCGGCCGTCTACCGCTTCAGCCTGCGCGACCGGCGCTGCCATCCCGCCACCTCGGCCACCACCGCTGTCCCGGCCCCCGCCACCCCGGTCACCACCGCTGTCCCCGCCCCCTCCGGCTCGGTCCCCGGCCGCGTCTCCGGCTTGGCGGAGCCGGGGCAACCACCCCCGCGGATCCGCCAGATCACCTACGAATCTCTCGACGGCACCCCGGTGCGGATGTATCTCATCGCCCCGGCCGCCGGGCCGTACGCGTCAGGTCCGCGTCCGACGCTCCTGACCGCCTACGGCGGATTCGGTGCCTCCTGCCTGCCCGCCTACTCGCCCACGATCCTGGCGTGGGTGCGGGCCGGCGGAACCTACGCGATCGCCAACGTACGCGGCGGCGGAGAGCGGGGAACCGACTGGCACGCCGCCGGCCGCGGCCTCAACAAACCCAACGCCTTCGCCGACTTCATCGCCGCCGCCACCTGGCTGATCGATCACCGGTGGACCACCCCGCGGCAGCTCGCGATCAAGGGAGCCTCACACAGCGGGCTCATGGTGGCGGCCGCCCTCACCCAGCGCCCCGAGCTGTTCGCCGCGGTCGCCTGCTCCGCCGCCGTCCTGGACATGGTCCGCTACCCGTACTTCGGCCTGGGTCCCTGGTGGGTCACCGAGTTCGGTGACCCCGACCAGGCCGACCAGTTCGACACCCTGCTCGGTTACTCTCCCTACCACCGGGTCCGGCCGGGCAGCGCCTACCCCGCTGTGCTCCTCATCAGCCCGCACCACGACGCGCGCGTGGACTCCATGCACACCCGCAAGATGACCGCGGCCCTCCAGCACGCCACCACCTCCGGCAACCCCATCCTGCTGCGCTACGAAGAAGGCGTCGGCCACGGACCGCGCGCCGCGTCCCGCTGGAGCGCGCTGCAGGCCGACATCCTCGCCTTCTGCGCCGCCCACACCGGCCTGGGATCTGATTGACGCCGCACCGCGTCGGTTCGTGGAGGATCGTCGAGGTAAAAGCCGCAGGCACTCGACCGGCTGATCGACCCAGGTCACCAGATCCACATCGTGCTGGGCGACGATGCCAAGAGCACCAGGGTATGGATGGCCGGCCCCTCGACGAGTCGACGGGTGCGGCACTAGACGGCGGCGGACCGCCGCTTGCGCGCGCGGTAGGCCGCCGCTTTCACCCTGCTGCCGCAGGTTTGCATCGCGCACCATTCGCGACGTCCGCCTCGTGAATGGTCGAGGTAGACCTGGGTGCACTCGGGGCGGGTGCATTCCTTGAGACGTGGGGCGTGGGGGCCGCCGAGGATGTCGATCGCGTCCCTCGCCACCGACGACATCGCCTGCCCCGTCGTCGCCTCGGTCCGCCGGCCGCCCTGGGTGAGGCGCGGGATCGCGGAGGGCAGGCCCGCCGCACGGTTCACGAGCGCGAGCGCGTCCTCGTCGTACCGGATGTTCTTCATTCGCGCGATGACGAGCGCGTAGATCGCCTCCCGCAGCGCGATCGCGTCGTCGAGATCGGCCGGGCGGGCGTTGCCGTCGACATCGACGAGTCCGGATTCCCGGAACCAGGAATCCAGGCTGCGCGGAGACGCGAGCATGTCCGTCGGCACGGGGTTGCGTCGCGCTCGCAGCGTCCCGACGAAATCGAGAGCCAGGTTGCCACAGGGGAATGCGTGCTCCATGTCACCAGTCTGCCAGGTGACGAATCATCATGCGTCACCGCATTGACGGGTGACGGAACGCCATGCCATGCTCGTCACCAGTTGAACCGGTGACGCGCAAAGGTGCGAGTCTCACCAGGGGCACCAAGAGAGGCACATCATGGACCTGAAGCTTGAAGTACTGACGCTCCCCGTCTCCGACGTCGATCGCGCCAAGGCCTTTTACGAAAATCTGGATTTCCGGCTGGATGCCGACTTTGCCGTCGGCGACGACTTCCGCGTCGTGCAGCTGACACCCCCTGGTTCCGAGGCGTCCGTCATCATCGGCAATGGAGTCACGTCGGCGCTCCCGGGCTCCGTTCAGGGCCTGCACGTCATCGTCACCGACATCGTCGCCGCCCGGGCCGACCTCGCCGCCCGTGGCGTCGACGTCAGCGAGGTGTTCCACGACGCGGACGGAGTGTTCCACCACGCCGGAACGGAAGGACGCGTCGCCGGTCCGGACCCGGAGCGTCGCAGCTACGGATCGTTCGCCTCCTTCAGCGACCCCGACGGCAACGGCTGGGTACTCCAGGAAATCGTCACCCGCGCCCCCGGCCGCTGACCCGCCGCTGACCCGCCGCCGATCCGACGACAGAAAAGGAACCGGACGGGCTCACCATCCTGAACGCTCAGGATGAGCGGCCAAAGTCATTCCGGACGGCTTCTCTGCGGCCGGTCCATGTCACGAGCCGTCGATTCGGCTACTCGTCGTAGCCGCCCGGCGGCTTGCTTCCGCCCGACCACGCCGACGCCGCATGTCCGATGCTCGCCGAGCCCCGGCTTCGGGCCGTCAAGATCGGCAAGGTACGCTCGAACCCTGCCGAGGTGAGGAAGCTGTGATGGTCCCCCGTTGATCGCGGCCTTCATCCCGATCTGGGCGCTGACACTGCTCGGCTTCACGGCCGGGCGTTTCCGGCTGCTCGGCCCGGAGGCCGATCGGGTGCTCGGCGGTTTCGTCTTCCACCTCGCGATGCCGGCCGCGCTGTTCTCCGTTCTCACGCGGACTCGGCTGTCGTTCAGCGTGCCCGCGTTGGGGGCCTTCGCCGCCAGCACCGTCGTGACCATGGCTCTGGGCTTCGTCCTGAGCCGCCGGGTCTTCCGGCGAAAGCCCGGCGAGGCCACGATAGGCGCGATGGCCGCCGGTTACGTGAACTCCGCGAATCTCGGCATCCCGGTCGCGCTGCAGGTGCTCGGCGACGCCACCTTCCTGACCGGGGTGCTCCTGTTCCAGGTCCTGGTGATCACTCCCATCGTGCTCACGCTCCTGGACCGGGGCGCCGACCGTGGTTTCCGGCTGTCCCGGCTGGCGAGCCTGCCCCTGCGCAACCCGGTGATCCTCGGCATGGCCGCCGGCGCGCTCTGCTCGGCCTTCGGCCGGCACCCGCCACCGATGATCGCCGACCCGCTCGCCCTGCTCGGCGACGCCGCCGTGCCCGCGGCCCTGGTCGCCCTCGGCCTGTCCCTGACCGTGCGCGGTCCGGGCCTGGCGGGCGAACGGAGCGAGGTGCTGGGACTGTCGGCCCTGAAGCTGCTGGCCCAGCCATTGCTGGCGTACCTGTTCGGGCTTCTGGCGCAGCTCCGCCCGGCAGAGCTGCTCGCGCTCGTGGTCTGCGCGGCCCTGCCCACCGCGCAGAACGCGTACATCTTCGCCCGCGAGTACGGCCAGGCCGATTCGGTGGCACGCGGGATCGTGATCACCAGCACCGCGCTGTCGATGCTCACCCTCGCGACGATCGGCTGGCTGCTGGCGTGACCTGACGCCCCGACCCGAGCGGCTCGCTGACCGACCGTCCCCGAAATGCGATGTCCCGCCCGGATGCGGCGGGGCGCGCGTGCCACAACACGGCCCCGAGCGTCCCGGCAACGGGGGAGGCCTCGCTGCTCGAAGCGGGATCCGGTGGGCGCTTGATGTGCTTCGGCGAAGTATGACGTCCTAAGAACCTTCAAAAAATGATCAATGCTGTGGTCGGATCCGACCAGGTGCCGATTGATCGGGTAATGGGGATTCTGGGGGTGTGCCCGAAGGTGGAGCATGCCCGCGAGAACGTGAGCCATGGGCGCTGGACCTTCCCGCTCCCTGGGGATCGGGTGGCGTACGCAACGCGACGGCATTATTCACACCTACATGGAATGGAACCACCCCAGGACCATGGCGAGCACCTTCTGGCCGAACAGGGCACGACTGGCTGTCACCATCACCCTTCAATTCGAGGCGGGAGGGCAGCCGATCAGCGGCGCACCGGGCCCTATCGCCGAGCCGATCCTGCCCGGATTTCCAGACCTCGGGCAGAACAGTTTCTACGAATACGGCGCCCGCGAGGGGATACCTCGCCTTCTGGATCTTTTCGACAAGCACGGCATCAAGGTGAGCGCCTACATGGTCGGCGACGCGGTCCGTCGCCACCCGGGCCTCGCCGCCGAAATCGTGCGGCGCGGGCATGAGGCCGGTGCGCACGGGCAGAGCTGGCAGCGCCAGTACCAGCTGGATCGCCCGCAGGAGACGGCGTGGATCGCGAGCAACGTGCGATCCATCGAGGAGGCCACGGGCACCCGCCCCAGCGGCTACACCAATTACTGGATTCGCCCCGGGGTCAACACCCTGGAAATCCTGCAGGAATTGGGATTCCGGTATCACATCGACGACCTGTCCGCTGATGAGCCGTTCCTGCAGACCATCAACGGAAGGCCGTTCGCCACCGTTCCGTACACGGTGCACCTGAACGACATCGTCAGCTTCGACTTCCCCGGCTTCAACCCGGCCGCGTACGAGCAGCAACTCGTCGACGAGTTCGATCAGCTCTATGAAGAAGGGGCTCACAAGCGCCGAATGATGGTCATCGCCCTCCACGACCGTCTATCCGGTCACGCCTCCCGGGTCCGGGTGCTCGACCGTGTCCTCACCAGGCTGCGCGAACACGATGACGTGTGGTGGGCGCGTAAGGATCAGATCGCCGACTGGATTCTCGCTCATCCTGAGACCGTCACATGGGTCAGCCGCGACCCGGCTCCCATCAGCGGCCTGCCCGGACCCAGCGCTTAAAAGTCCTAACAAATAAATTGTGTCGCGTACGCATTGTTCATTGTTACGAGAAAAGGCGAAAGGCGACCCGCTCCAGGCTCTCGCGGACGGGCCTGCCGAAGACCCGCACCTCTCCCTCGCCTGAGGAGAGCATGCCCACGGTGAGATGCAGCCAGGTCGTCTTGCCCGCGCCGTCCGGCCCCACCAGCGCGACTACGGGACGCCGAAGCTCTCCGAACCCGGGCCGGCGCGGCGGCCGTGCGGTGCGCCGCGCCGGCCCGGGTTCACCGATGTGCGGCCTTCGGGTGGACCTCCCCCAAGCATTCCAGTACGGCATCGGCGGACATCAGGAACGGGTCGGACTGCAGGATTCGAGTGTGCGTCGTGCTCATTTCCCGGCCCGGCAGGATTCCCAGCTCCCGGTCGAGCAGTACAAGGGTCTCGTGGAACACCTTCAGTGCCTCCCCCTGGCGACCGGTCCGGTAGAGAGCGAGCATCAGCAGGGTGCGGAACCGTTCGTGAAACGGGAAACGCATGATCAGGCTTCGCAGCTCGGGTATGGTCTCGAAGTGGTTTTCGAGACCTATGTCCGCGCCGATGCGAAGTTCCAGGAGTGAGGTTCGCAGTTCCTCCAGGCGGCTGACCTCGTGGGCCGTGACGGCGCTCTCGGCCAGGTCCACGTACGGCCTGCCACGCCACATGTCGAGCGCCTCGGCGGAATAGCGCGCCAGATCCTTTATGTCACAGTACATCTTGGCGTTCAGCGCCTGTTTGGCGAGCGCCTCGAACCTGTGGACATCGAGTTCGTCGGGATACGTGACCACCGCGTAGCCCTCACCCCGCTGCTGGATCCGGTCGTAACCGAGAACATGCCGGAGGCGGAACACATAAACCTGCATCGCCTTCCGTGGATTCTTGGGCTGTTTGGTCCATAAAATATCCGACAGAAGGGCCACGGGCACCGACTGCCCCGCTCTGCTGAGCAGCATGCTCAGCAACTTCCTCGGCTTCTGGGCCGGTACCGGCACCTCGACGCCGTTCACGATAACCGCTAGATCCCCGAGAACGTGGAACTGTATCTCGCCCTCCGGGAGGGTGTTAGGCGACATGCGTTGTCCTTCGCGGGTGGGAAAGGGACGTCAGCCTCTTCATGTGAAGGTCGTTTCCTTCGCCGTGGTACGCCGTCACGGAACGGCGGTTTCGCACGGGCCGGGATCGTCGGGCGCCGGCGTGCGCGCCGACCGATGACGGGCGCGTGCGACGGCCCGGCGAAGCGCCGCCGTCATGATCAGGGCAGGGCCGTGCCGCCGCGCTCGGAACGGGCGACCCGCGACTCGGTCGGGAACATGAGCCGGCGGATCTCACCGGCTGTGCACCCGAGGGAGACGGTGGCGCCAGAGGGGTCGCGACCCGCCTCCGCGGCGCGGACGACGGGGCGGGAACCCGCCGCGAGCACCCCGATGGCGCGTGCGGTCTCGGTGGGACCGCGGAGACCGGGCTGCGGGACAGCCGCGGCTCAGGCGACGCCACTCCGGTGAGCGCGGTCCTGCTCGGGCCGGTTCAGCGGAGAGCCGGCTCCCGCTCCGGTTCCGGGCTCGGCCGAAGCCTTGACGAGCGGGACGTGATCGGCCTTCGCACGGCGGCCCCCTGGCCTGGTCCCGCGCGATCGCCCTACGGCGTCCCTTTCGCTGACGCGCGGCGACATGAACGTGAGTAGTTCGCACCGGCGGCGCCCCAAGCCAGCCTTGTTCCTCTCTGCGGTAATTTCAGCATGTCTGAGAACATGAAAACGCACAGCCATCTGGTAGCCCCCATACCTCTTGTCTGCTTCCGGCCATTATACGTAAACAGTGGGCAAGATCCCGGATTTACCCTCAAGCTGAAAAGCCGGATTATCTCAATGCGTGGCCGGTCGAATTAGGAGCAGGCCGTATACCTTCATAAGGTCATGCTGTTGCGGTCATTCCTGGCGAACATCACACCGAGACGCGGATTCCCGGCAGGGCGGAGCACCACGGAAAATCGCGCTGAGCGGATATCGGTCGGCGGAACGCAGACGGCTTCGCTGTACGACCACGGCCGTACAGCGACAATGCGGCGAGGACACGAACGCTTCGCCGTGAACTGAACACTCAACAGGGCTTGGAACCGACCGATGGCCCGCCGGACATCCCGGCGCGCGTCAGGCCATTCCGACAGGCTGTTCCGGCATCTGCGCCGGAGCGGGAGTGGCCGGGTGCCGGGCAGACTTCGCCGGGTGCCGACGGGCTTGGCTCAATGCCGGCGGGCCCCGCCGGGTGTCGGGCAGGCCTCGCCCGGTGCTGCCCGGCTTCTCCGCCGGTCAGCAGGTGGCGGCCGCCCGTCCTGGTCGCGGCCTGGCGGCTCCCGCGCGGGAGCCCCGGCGACGTCCCCGCGGACGGGTGCCCGCACACGGCTAACCGTCTGCCGGTGCGGTTTTCATCCAGCTCGGCTTGACCGCCATCATCTGCGCGGTCTTGGCGGGATCCCGGTCGACGAGATCCCCGAGCACCTCGTCCACCCGCTTCAGGACGGCCTCGTCGATCGTCTTGCCGGATGCCGAGGCGTTCTCTGTCACCTGCTCGGGCCTGGTGGCACCGGCGACCACCGAGGAGACCCCCGGCTGCCGGAGCACCCAGGCGATCGCGAGCTGGGCGGCCGAGAGGCCGCACTCCTCGGCGACGGGGAGCAGGTCCTGCACGCGTTCGAGCAGTGACGTGCCCAGCACCCTGCGGATGAACGTGGGAGCCCGCCCGCCGGCCGTTCCGCGCGACCCGTCCGGCGGCTCCTGGCCGGGCCGGTATTTGCCGGTCAGCACCCCCTGCGCGAGCGGCTGGAAGGCCAGCTGGCCGATGCCCTCGCGAAGGCACAGCGGGACTATCTCCGGTTCGACGACCCGCCACAACATGTTGTACTGCGGCTGGTTGGAGACGATGCGGCTATGCAGCCCGAGCTCGCGGGCGATGGTCAGCGCCGACGCGATCTGCGGGGCCGTCCACTCGGAGACGCCGAGATAGAGCACCTTGCCCTGGCGCACCAGGTCGTCGAAGGCGATCAGGGTCTCTTCCAGAGGGGTCGTCTCGTCGAAACGGTGCGCCTGATAGAGGTCGAGGTAGTCGGTGCGCAGCCGGCGCAGGGACGCCTCGCAGGACTCCAGGATGTGCTTGCGACTCAGGCCGCGGTCGTTCGGGCCGTCGCCGGTGGGCAGGCAGACCTTCGAGGCGAGGACCAGTGACGACCGCCTCACCCCGTCAAGCGTGGCGCCCAGCACCTCCTCGGCCGCTCCCTGCGCGTAGACGTCGGCGGTGTCGAAGGTGGTGATGCCCGCGTCGAGTGCCGCCCGGATGCATGCGACGGCCTGGTCCCGATCCACCAGTTCGCCGTGGGTGAGCCAGTTTCCGAAGGTGACTTCACTGATCATCAGGCCGCTCTGCCCGAGATGGCGATATTCCATTGGTAGTCAGGATGCGGTGCTCTCCTTCGAGGAGCCCTTTTCCCGATCCCCCTTTCAGATGAAGGTCACAATACTGGTCTGTGCGCGGCGTCAAGGGAGGGCCGGTCGCGCGCTCCGGTGCACCGGAGCGTCAGGACACGCGGCTCCGGCGAGACTTCCCGTTCGTGAGCTCATCCGCCTCGCCCGGGCGCGCGCCGTCCCGGGGGAGAGGCGAATCGCCTGGGCGACCTCCGGAGAAGGTGCCGGCGAGAGGGTGGAAGGCTCTCTTGTAGTAGATCAGCGGAGCACCGTCGCACACGCTGTACGCCTGCACCGCGCCGATGACGACCTCGTGGTCCCCCGCGGGAAGCACGCTGTGCACGGTGCACTCCAGCGAGAAGAGCGCGTCCGGGACGACCGGCGGGCCGCCCGGGGTGAGTGCCCCCCACGTGCCCTGGAACTTGTCCAGGGCCGACGTCGCGAACAGGCGCGCCACGGCGTCGTGGTGCTGGCGGAGCATGCTCACCGCGAAGCGTCCCGACTCGTGTACGGCGGGCAGTGTGCGCGCGGACCGGGCGAGGCAGACCAGGACCAGCGGAGGCTCGACGGAGACGGAGCAGAAGGCACTCACGGTCAGCCCGTGCGCGCCTTCCTGCTCCCCTCGTGCCGTAACGACCGTGACGCCGCTGGGAAAGCGGGTGAGCGCGGCCCGGAAGTCGTCCACGGTGATCATCACCGGGACGTCATGCCGTGAACGGCCGCAGCACCAGTTCGACCGTGCGGTCCTGGAGGGTGAACGTCGCCTTCTGGCCGGGCACCGCGTCGTCGAGCCAGCGGTGGAAGTCCTCCATCTCCTTCAGCGTGACGCCGTCGATGGCGTGGATCTCGTCGCCGGGCTGGATGCCGACGAACTCGGCGGCGGAGTTGATCGCCACGTCCTGCACGACCATCCCGGTCTCCGGGGTGACCCCCAGGGGGATGATGCCCGTCTTGGGTGGCGTCAGCGTCTTGTGGAACTGGAACGGCCGGTGCTCCAGGTAGGCCGCGAGCCGCTCCAGGTAGTGCCACCAGTGGTGGTCGTACGCGTCGAACTCCACCCGGGAGCGGACCGAGTCGCTGAAACCCGAGTGGCGCACCTTCACCTCGGTGCGGTCCTCGTCGACCTGGACGAACTCCACCTCCACGGTGGTCGGCTCGTCGTTTCCCGGTACGTCCCAGCCATAGAGGCACGAGACGCCGGGTTTGACGTCGAGCAGCGTCGCCGTGAAGACGAGGTCGACCCGCCCTCCCCGGTTGAAGTGCCAGCGAAGCGGGTCGCCCGGCTCGGCGGGGATGCTCGCGTCGTGCAGGTTGAGCCAGGCGCGGACCTCCTTCGGGTCGGTCCAGGCCTGCCAGACACGGTCCCGGCTCACCTTGATCTCGCGTGACGTCGATGTTTCGAGTGCCATGACACCGTTCTCCATTCTTGGGATCCGCGCCGACGAGGGCACGGGCTCAGCGGTACACCGGTCGATCGCCTACTTGGCCCCCGCCTCGTGCAGGGCCTTCTCGACTGCGGCGTTGGAAAGCGTCAGTAGTCCGATGAGTGACACGGCCGCCCCGAACAGGCCGCCCACCCGGTACACGGTCTCCAGGTCGGCGTGGGTCGCGATCTGGCCGGCCAGGAGTATGCCGACCGGCATCAGCCCGAAGGCCACCAGCCTGTTCACGCTGCTGACCCGTCCGGTCAGCTCCTTCGGGACGATGGCCTGCCGGATCGACACGGTCGTGACGTTCCAGGTCATGGCCGTGTAGCCGGTGATGGCGAGGCCGAGGGCGACGAAGGCGACCTCGCTGGTGAATCCCAGGATCGTGAAGCCCAGCGCGCCCAGCATCACCCCGCCGAGCGCAGACCTCGCCGGCCCCAGCCGGTGGGTGAACATCCGGCACGTGAAACCCGCCGTCACGCTGCCGACCGCGACCGAGGCGAGCAGCAGCCCGTACGCCACGTCGCTGATCTGCATGACCTGCCGCGCGTACAGCACCAGCATCGCCAGCTGGCCGACCGTGCACATGTTGGTGAGACCCGCGACCAGCGTGAACACGCGCAGCACGCGATGGCGGGCCAGCCAGCGCACGCCCTCGCCGATCTCCTTGCGCATCGCGCGCCGGGGCCTCGCGCCGGGAGCCGTCGCCGCCCGGTCGCCGTCGGCACGGAAATCGCCGCGCATGAGGAACGAGAAGACGGAGCTCAGGGCGAAGCTGATGGCGTCCACGCCCACCGGCACGGCCCTGCCCACGGTGTAGAGCACGCCGCCGAGCGCCGGCCCCAGGAACTTCAGGGCGACCGTGTTGGCGGTCATCAGCCTGCCGTTGGCCCGCTCCAGCGCCTCCCGGTCCTGCGAGACCGCCATCGGGAGGATCGCCGAGCGCGAGCTGTCGTAGACGGTCTCGATCGACGTGATGCTGAAGGCGATCACCATGAGAAGCGGAATCGACGCCCAGCCGCCGAGAACCGCGACGAACAGGACGATGAGGATCACGCACCGGACGGCGTCCGACACCCACATCGCCCGGCGCCGGTCCCAGCGGTCGGCGAGCGCGCCTCCCATCAGGGCAAGCAGCAGCCAGGGAAGCTTGTCCGCCATCCCGACGAGGGACAGCGTCGCCGGATCATTGGTGAGGTCGGCGGCCAGCAGCGGCAACGCGGTGACGGTCAGGCCGTTTCCCACGCTCGAGACCGACCAGCCTCCCCAGAGCAGCCAGAAGTTACGCCCGAGGCCGCTGGATATCCTCGCGCCCAGGCGCCCTCCCCGCCCGCCCGGCGGTGCGCCGGAGCCCTTCGGCTTCACCGTGGTCCGCAGGTCCCCGTCACCCGGAGCCTCCCGCGTCGTCATGCGCCCCCGCCCTCCGGGGCGGACTCCTCGGGGAGCAGCGCGGCAGGATCGAGCTCGAAGAGCAGGCGAGTGGTGCGCGCGACCCCGTCCGCGTCTCCGAGCTCCCGCTGGCAGAGCACCGCCTTGTACGCCGCGCCGGCCCCCCTGAGGGCACCCGCCTGGGCGCCTCGCTCGAACTCAACGGCCGCCCGCTTGACGTCGCCGTTGCGCTGGAACCAGGCCCCCGCGAAGTAGCGCGCGGAAGGCTCGTTCCCGTCCACCCGCAACAGCTGCTCGGCCGCCTGTTCCACGTGGTCGACGGGGTGAAGCATGGTGCCCGCCTTCACGGTCACGTCGAGGAGCAGCCTGGTGTTCTCCCGGGCGCTGTGCCACTGCTGCGAGTCGGCGGCGAGGCTCTCTGCCTCGGCACCCGCCTCGTACGCCGCGTCCATGGCCGTCCGCGCCGCGTCCGCGTCCTTCTCCGTGATCCGGTGGAAGGCCGCGGCCCGCCAGAACCTGCTCACCGTGAGCGCGCGCAACCAGGGCTCGACCTCGCTCAGTGCGGGCAACAGCTCCTGGCCGTACGCCATCCAGTAGTCGCTCCCACGCTCGCCTCCCCGGTCCCGCAGCAGGATCGAGATCAGCTGGGTGCACGAGAGCACGCGCAGTGTCGGCAGTTTTCCCTCGGTGGCCAGCCTGGTGAAGGCGTCCACCACCGCGGAGTCGCGCAGATGCTGGCGCAGCGCACGGGCGGTCTCGTAGGCGAGGTAGTCGCCGGCGGGGTGGGAGCCACTCGCGCCGTCGGCGTCGCCCGCGGTCAGCTCCGCCGCGAGCCGGTAGAACCCGAGTTGCGTGAGGATTCTGACGAGCACCGCGCGCCGCGGAACGGACTGGTGCGGCCATTCGGCGATCTGGCGGCTGAGGAACAGCCACGGCTCCAGTCCGGTGTTCGCCGCCACGGCCGCCGGCGAGTCCCCCAGGAACATGTCCTGCCTGACCTGCCTTGCCAGCCAGGACCGTGAGTCTCCCTGCAGGATCAGGGAGCAGTGCGGAAGCAGTTCGTCCTTGTTCTCGTCGCGCAGCAGGGCGAGCAGCAGCGGCGTGCTCTCGGCGCAGAGCGGCCCGCCCACCGTGGGAGTCAGCGTGAACCAGGCGCTCCAGTTGCGCTGCAGTCCGACGGTGTCCAACTCGACCACGGTCGGGAATTCCAGATCCCCCCACGCGACATCATCCGCGCGCGTATAGGTGTGCAAGCCCGCCAATGCCCCACTCTTTTCCAGATAAGTCGATCGCCTGGCTAAAAAGGCGGGAGAAGATTGCTGGAATCCTCTCCCGCCAGATATCGGCGTTTAATCCACCGACTTAGTAGACCTCGCTCGGCGCGTAAACCTCGCTGGGCGTGTAAACCTCGCTCGGGGCGTAGACCTCACTCCGCATCTGAAACACCTCCTTTTGGGGTTGTTCCTTGCTGCCGGAGTCAGCTTTTCTGAAAGCAGTTTCACAACGGTTTCGCGCCGGTTTCACGACGTCCTTTACAGCTCCTGAATAAAATTGTCCGGCCTGGTGACAGGGGCTTTGAATCTTTTTCCGGTGACCCGGCGATCCTGCCGGATCACGGGCGCAGGGCACCGCGCGTCCCGGCCCGCGGACGCCGTCTGGCCCCTCGCCGGGCCCGGCGGGCCGTCGCCGGCCCAAAGACTTCGCGGCGGCGTGGGAGGGGGCGTGCCGCGGAGGCGGCGCAGACAGATGGGGCTGGATGCCAGGTCGAGCAGGCCCCGATGGAGATCGGCGCGGTGTCCGTAGCGGTGCGTAGTCGAGCCAACATGCCGTTCATTGTGAAACGAGCTGTAATTAAGGGGCATATGTCCGGTTTCCGGGAGTCAAGTCTTGTCAGCGAAGAGGAAGACCGGTTCGCTGGTGGTATGCCTTCTACGATCACTGCGGTACGGCACGGCCAGAGCGAGTCCAACGCGGCCTTCGACGAGGCCAAGCGCAGCGGCGTGAGCATCGCCCTGGATCGTCCGGACGGGGGCGTGTCGCTGAGTCCGCTCGGCCGGGAGCAGGCCACGCAGCTGGGACGGCGGCTGGCGGCGGAGGACCCGCCCGACCTCGTCCTGAGCTCGCCGTACCTGCGGGCCGTGCAGACTTGGGAGCTTGTCGCCGCCGAGCTGGACACGTCTCCCGAGGTCCGGCTGGACGCCCGGCTCAGAGACCACGACATGGGGCAGTGGTCGGGAATGAACCTGGCGGCGATCCGGGACAGGTTTCCCGGGGAGGCCGAGAACCTGAGGTCGCGGTTGCTCACCGGATGGCGTCCGCCCGGCGGCGAGAGTCTTCCCGACGTCGCGGACCGGCTGCGCGAGGTGCTGGAGGAGCTACGCGCCGAGCATGCCGGACGCCGGGTGCTGATCGTCGCGCACGACTCCGTGGTGCTGATGCTCAAGCAGGTGATCGAGGATATTCCGACGGACGCCCTGGCGGAGTTCCTCCCGGTCCGCAACGCCTCCGTCTCGATATGGAGGGGTTCCAAGGCCGAGGTCTTCAACGATGTCGGCCACCTGCGGGAGAGCTCGTTCTAACCGAGGTCCCCAACGCCGTTGAGCGCCTGCGGAGGACATGATTTCAGGCGGATTTCCGTCGCTCCATTGACGATTGAGTCTTACTGGGGTCTGCTGCGCCTAGTCGCTTGTAGATCCTCATGGGCATGAGGTTCGTGGAAGGAGCCGCATGCGTCTGCGCATGGTGATGGCGAGCCTCGTTCTGGTCGTGGCATCGACGACGGTCGTACCCGCGTGGGCCGCCCCGGAGCCCGGGTCGATTCCCGGCTCCGGCTCCGGCTCCGAGACCGCTGCCGCAGAACCAGGGCTCGCCTCTGTCTCCGCCGGCCCCGGTCCCGGTTCCGCCGGATCGGCCGTACCGGCCGTCGCCGGGTGCGATCCGATCGCCGGTACGGAGTGCCTGCTGCCGTTCCCCAACGACTGGTTCACCACGAAAGCCCACACCCCGACCGGGCTACGGGTCAATTTCTCCGCCGAGGCCATGCCCCGCAACACGGCGGGCACCCCGATCAACCCGGCGCAGTGGAACACGGCCGACGGCTTCTCCCCGGGCTCGATGCTGCTGGCCCATGTGCCCGGCATCGACCTCGCCAAGACCGGCGCCGCGCCCGTCACCGACGTCGGATGGTCCTTGAGGCGCGACGCCCCCATCGTGATCGTCGACACCAGGACCGGGGAGCGCTGGCCGTACTGGACCGAACTCGACGCGGGCGCCACCGACCCCGCCCGGCGGATGCTGATCATCAGGCCCGCGAAGAACTTCCTTGAGGGCCACCGCTACGCCGTCGCCCTGCGACGGCTGAAGAACGCCGCCGGTGAGGACCTCCCGGTCCCGGAGGGTTTCGCCGCGCTCCTCGACGGCGGGCCCCCCGCCGGAGACCTCCTCGTCCGGCGGCAGCGCGAGCTCCGGCAGACGCTCGGCGACCTCGCCCGCGCCGGGGTCAACGCGCAGGGACTCCACCTGGCGTGGGACTTCACCGTCGCCAGCGAGCAGGGCATCGCCGGCCCGGTGCTGGCGATGCGCGACCAGGCGCTGAGCGCCCTGCGCGGCCGCTCGCCGCGCTTCACGGTCACCACCGTCACCGACCTCACCCCCGAGCAGGATCCCAACGTGGCCCGCGAGGTCGCCGGTGAGATCACGGTCCCCAACTTTCTCGACAGGCCGGGCGGCCCGCCCGGCTCGAACCTCAACCGGGGACCCGGCGGACTGCCGCGGCCCCTCGGCGACAGCCTGAAGGCGCAGTATCTGTGCGAGATCCCGCGTTCGGCGTTCGAGCGGCCCGCGCATCCCTCCCTGTACGGCCACGGCCTGCTCGGGAAGGCCACCGAGGTACGCGCCCGCAACGTGCGGGCGATGGCGGGGGAGCACGGCTTCATGTTCTGCGCCACCAAGTGGATCGGGATGGCCGATGAGGACGTCTCGAACGTGGCGAGCGTGTTCGGAGATTTCTCCAAGTTCGGTACGGTGACCGACCGGCTCCAGCAGAGCCTGCTCAACTTCGTCCTCCTCGGCCGGGCGATGATCACCAGGGACGGCTTCGCGGGCCACAAGGCCTTCCAGGACAAGCGGGGCAGATCGCTGATCGACCGGCGGGCCGAGCTCGCCTACGACGGCAACAGCCAGGGCGGCATCGCGGGCGGCGCGCTGGTCGCCGTCTCGCCCGACGTGCGCAACGCCGTGCTCGGCGTGACGGGCATGAACTACAGCACGCTGCTCAACCGCAGCGTGGACTTCGAGCCGTTCCAGCAGCTCATGAACGACTCCTACCCCGACAGGCAGAACCAGCAGCTCTGCTTCGCGCTGATCCAGATGCTCTGGGACCGGGCCGAGACGAACGGCTACGCCCAGCACCTGACCGACGATCCGCTGCCCGGCTCGCCCCGCCACCGCGTGCTGCTGCACGTCGCCTTCGGCGACCATCAGGTCTCGACGGTGACGGCCGAGGTCGAGGCCCGTACGGTGGGCGCGCGCATCCACCAGCCGGCCGTGGGCGACGGGCGCAATCCCGACATCGAGCCGTACTGGGGGCTGAGGGCGCTTCCCCGCGGCCCGTACTCCGGCTCGGCCCTGGTCGTCTGGGACAGCGGCACCCCCGCACCCCCGGTGGTCAACCTGCCGCCGTCCGGCCCGCAGTACGGCCGCGACCCGCACGAGGACCCCAGGAACAATCCCTCGGCCCGCGTGCAGAAGGCGTACTTCCTCCGGGACGGCCTGGTTATCGACGTCTGCGCCGACACCTTCTGCCTGGCCGCCCCGGCGGAACGGCTCTAGCTTTTTGTCCCTTGTTGAGCGGCAAGATCAGATGTGCTGTCACCGGTGCGCGCCGGTGGCAGCCGGGTGAGGACGGCGTCGACGAGCGCGTCGGTGAACCTGGGGGACGTGGTCTGGCCGGTGACGAGGACGCGGTAGTAGATGGGTCCGACGATCTGGTCGACGGCGAGGTCGATGTCGACGGTGGGGTCGAGCGCACCGCGGGCGACCGCGCGTTCGAAGGGGAGCCGGTCGTGGCCGCGTTGCTTGCCGAGATGCTCGAAGCGCAACCGGGCGGCGAGCGCGGGGTCGTGCTGGGCCTGGGCGGTGAGGGCGCGGAAGACCGCGCCGGCGTCTGACGTGGTCAGGAAGCGGGCGATCTTGCGGGCATGGGTGCGCAGGTCCTGCCGAAGGTCTGCGGTGTCTGACGGGATGAGGGCCTCGGCGGCGTCCTGGACGAAGGCGTCCATGAGGATGTCGTTCTTCGACGACCACCAGCGGTAGATCGTCTGCTTGGCCACACCCGCGCGTTCGGCGATCCCCTCGATGGTCAGCCGCGTGTATCCGACCTCCACCAGCAGGTCGTCGGCGGCTTCCAGCACGCTCTGGCGTGCTTCCTCGCTGCGGCCGTGCCTGTTCCCGCGGTGTCTGCTCGCGGTGCCGCCGGCGTCAGCGCCCATGAGTCCGTTCCCTTCGACCACATGACCTTAACACCTTGTCTAGACGCAACGGTGCGTCTACGGTAGCGCCCATGAACACACTGACGACGACGGACACCGCCGCTGTTCTCGATCGGCTGTTCGCGGCCGCCGACCTCGAAGAGGCGAATCCCGCGCCGTGGCCGCTGGACACGTCCTTCGCCGACGCCTCGGCGAAACAGCGCGCCGACGCGCTGGCGGGGGAGTACATGCCGATCTCCAGGTCAGGCGGGCAACTGCTCTACGCGCTTGTGCGCAACGGCCGCCCCGAGACGATCGTCGAGTTCGGCACCTCCTACGCCACCTCCACGATCCACCTGGCCGCCGCGGTCGCCGACAACGGGATCGGGCACGTATGGACGACCGAACTCAGCCAGACCAAGGTCGACGCCGCGCGCGGCAATCTGGAGCAGGCCGGTGTGGCCCAGCACGTGACGATCCTGGCGGGCGACGCTCTCGTGACCCTGGCCGAGGTCCGCGGGCCTATCGGACTGCTGCTGCTCGACGGCTGGAAAGACCTCTGTCTGCCGGTGCTGCGGCTGATCGAGGACCGCCTCGCCCCGGCCGCCCTCATCGTCGCCGACGACACCACCTTCGCGAGCATGGCCGACTATCTCGCCTATGTCCGCGATCCCGCGCACGGATACGTCACCATCGCGTTCCCCGTGGAGGACGGTATGGAGATCAGCTGCCGAACCTGACGCCGCTTCAGGCGAACGTCCCGGCGGCGACGCATGAGGCCCGCCCCGCCATGGAGGCGGGACGGGCCGGTGATGGATTCAGGCCGTTACGGGGTGGCCCTGTCGGGGCGCTCGGAGATGCGGATGGAGTTGACGATGGTGTCGCCGGTCCGCTCGACGAACCGCAGGTTGAGCTGGCCGTCGGTGACCTTCACCGTGTACTGCCGGTTGACGGCGGTGTTGGCGCCGGCCTCCAGAGCCAGGTCCAGCGCGGGAATCGCGAGCTGGCCCTCGACGACGACGTCGAAGACGCGCTGGCCCTCACGCTTGCCCCGGGTCTCGGCGAAGCCCAGCTCGACGGTGTAGGTGCCATTGGGCACCTGGTCGAACCGGTACTCCAGCATCGACTCGCGGACACTCTTGAACAGCGCCTGCTCGGTGGTGCCCGCGACCGTCTTGCTCGCGGTGTTCGTCTTGGTGCCGGTGCCCACGTAGCCGTGGCCGCCCGCGCTGTACTTCCGGTCGGCGGTCCAGCGGTCACCGGCGGCGTCGACGACGTCCTTGGTGCCGCCGACCTCGACGGCGACCTGGTGCTTGGGCACCACGACCGTCACGGTGATCTCGATCTGCGGGTTGCGGCCGCTCGCCGAACGCACCAGCAGCTTGCCGGTACGGACGGTGCCCGGCTGGAGACCCGCGCTGGAGGCGGTGATCTTCAACGTCACCGACCTGCCCGAGCCGAGATCGCCACCGGTGGGGGTCACGCTCAGCCAGCTCTGCGCGGGATCGTTCACGACGGTGTAGGTCGTGGCGCCGCCGAGGTTGGACAGTTCGACCGTGCCGCTCCTGGTGGACGCAGCCGGCATCACCAGGGTCAGCTCGCCGACCGAGGCCGCCACCCGGCCGGTGGTCAGGGCGGTGTCCACCCGGACCGAGGCTCCGGCGACGACGGTGACGTCCTGGGTGAAGGTTCCGTAGTTCTCCTTGGAGACCTCGACCCTGTAGTCGCCCGCGAGGACCTGCCCGATGAACGTGCCGTTCTCCCCGGTGGTGAAGGTGGCCAGATCGCCCACCTTCACCGTCGCGCCCGCCAGTGGCTTGCCGTCGTTGGCGTCGGTGACGGCGCCGGTCAGCAGCCCGTGCCGGCTCGCGGTGAAGGTCAGGCTCTGACCGTTCTTGAGCGCGGCGCTGTCGGAGGAGTACTGCAGCGCGTCGGTGCCGCCCGGGCTCTCGATGCCCACCGTGGTGCTCGTACCGGAGGCGCGTTCGCTGTCGATGCCGCGATAGCGGAACCCGATCGAGCCGTCCTCGCCGAGCAGCGCCGAGAACGAGATGCGCAGATTGGCGTCGGAGTAGAACCGGGCGTTGCGCCATTCGATGACGAAGGTGCGCTTCGGCGCGGTCCCGATGGTGGCGGTGTAGACCCCGGCCTGGTCGTCCAGCACCAGGTCTTCCCAGTAGGGGTAGATCGCCGCGTTGGGCGCGGCGGTGGAGGGCAGGGGTCCGTTGGCCGCCGAGGTGCTGCTGGCGGCGAAGTTCAGGAACCCGTTGCTGCTGATCCAGCCCGCGGTCTGGCTCGTGCCGTAGAAGGGGAAGGTGAACGGCAGCGTGATCGGCTGGGCCACGTCGTCGCCGGTGATCGGCTGCTTGTCGGTGCCCGCGACGTACGCCTCGGCGGCGCTGGTGCAGGTGTAGCCGAAGGTGTCGCTGCGGCGCGGCAGGTCGATGGCCTTGGTCAGGTCGCCGCTCACCGTGATCGGCACGGTGAGGCCGCCCGCGCATCGGGAGACCGGGGTGACGTTCAGCTCGTAGTCGCCGTTCGGCAGCGTGAGCTGGTATCGCCCCGCGGCGTCGGTGACCGTGCTGACCGGGGTGCCCACCGCGACGACGGCCGCGCCCGCCTCGGGTGCGCCCGCGGCGGTGACCGTTCCCGACACCGTGCCCGAGGGCTTCAGGATCAGGGACACGTCCTCGGTGACCGTTTGGTCGACCACGACGGTGACCGTCGCGGTGGCGTCGTCGTATCCGAACTTCTTGACGGTGATCTGGTAGTCGCCGACCATCAGGCGCGGCAGCGTGTACGTCCCGTCCTGCGCGGTGGTGACCGTACGGCTCAGCGGACCGGTGACGGTGAGGGTCGCCGCGGACACCGGCGAGCCGCCCGCGGTGACGGTGCCCTTCAGCGCGCCGAGATCCCCGACGGGAGCGGACTGGACCGCCGCGAACGCGTCGAGCCGGCCCTCGCCCCAGATGTTGTTGTCCGCCGCGGTACCACCGCAGCGCGTGTCGTTGACGTCGATCGAGGTCTGGTCGAGGAGTTCCCTCGTGGCGGTGATGTCGCCCTGCAGGGCGGGAGAGGCCGACCACATCAGCGCCACGGTGGCCGCCATGTGGGGGGAGGCCATCGAGGTGCCGTTGAAGGAGTCGTAACCGCCGGGAATGGACGAGCGCACGTTGACGCCGGGTGCCGCGAGGTTGGGCTTGATCTCGCCGTTCTCACCGGAGCCGCGGGTGGAGAAGGTCGCGATCGTGTTGTTGATGTCGAAGGCGCCGGCGCTGTAGCTGGAGAGGTACTGCCCGGGAGAGCCGCTGGAGTTGCATCCCGCGCCCGTGACGTTGCCGTTGGCGAAGGCGGGGAAGATTCCCGCCGCGACCCACGCCTCGACGGTCTCCTTGTACCAGGGGTCGAACCCGGCGCCGCCCCAGGAGTTGTTGACGATGTCCGGCGCCAGGTCGGGGCGCGGGTTCTGGCCGTTCAGGTCGGTGGGCGCGAGCACCCACTGCCCGGCGGCGAGCAGCGAGGCGTCGGAGCAGGTGTTGGACTCGCAGCCCTTGGCGGCGATCCACTTCGCGCCGGGAGCGACGCCGACGGCGTTGGCGCCGCCGTCGTCGCCCACCATGGTGCCCATGGTGTGGGTGCCGTGGTCGTTGTTGTCACACGGCGCGGCGCTCGGGCAGATCCCGGCCGGGTCGAACCAGTTGTAGTTGTGGTCGACGGTGCCGTCGGCCTTCTTGCCGCGATACTGGGCGGCCAGCGCGGGGTGGTCGAACTGCACGCCGCTGTCGATGTTGGCGACGACGATGCCCTCACCGCGGGTGCCGAGCTCGTTCCAGACCCTCGGGGCGTTGACGCGGTCGATGTTCCACTCGATCGCGCTGATCTTCGCTTCCACCTTGCCCGGCAGCGGGTCGGGCAACTTGGTGACGCGGCTGGGATCGATCCGCTCCACCTCGGGCAGCTTCGCGATCTCCGCGGCGAGCTTGGCGTTACCGGTCACCTGGACGGCGTTGGCGATCCAGAACGAGGTGAAGTCGACATGCTGGGCGGTGAGGAGTTTGCGCAGGCCCGCCTGTGACGACGTGGCGAGCTCGGTCTTGGCCCGGAAGACCTGCTTGGCCTTCTCGGTCTTGGTCGTCGCCCTGCGGGCCGCGCTGAGGTCGGCGCCGTTCTTCAGACGTACCCAGAAGGTGGCCTTGTCGCCGTTGGCCAGCTCCGTCAGGACGGTCTGGTGGATTTTGTCGGGATCGGGCGCGGCCTGGGCGACGCCCTGGGGAAGCGCGAGCGCGAGGGCGGCGACGGTCCCGATCAGGGCCGCTCGCCAGTTCCGGAAGGTGTTGGACACACGATCTCCTTCACGCCGGGCGGGGGGTCCCGCCGGGGAAAGCGAAGTGGGATGCGCATGATCTTTGCAACCCACGTGGAGAATCGTGAATCGATCTTGTCAATTTTTCAAGCTTTTAGGCCGTTAAAGAATTATATTTCGCCAGAATTAACACATATGGGCTGCTCCCCAGGTGGGGGCGGGGCCCCGCGACGCCTCGAACGCGCACGGGTCAAGGACGAACCTCCGCTTTCCGACGGGATACGACAAAACCTCTGTGCCGACCGGCGGCACGGGTGTGGCCGGTGGACCCGGTATGTGCTGGTATCGAATCAGGGGCACATCAGCGCCCGCCCAAGGGAGGCCGCGGAACGGTCGACCGATCCCGCGACCTTGCCGCGCCCGGGAGGGACGTCATCGTGAGTATCCCTTTGCCTGCCTCGTTCGCCCATCGCGTGATCGACGCCGACGGCGTGCGGATCAACACCCACGTCTCCGGCGACGGCCCGCCGGTGCTGCTGCTGCACGGCTACCCGCAGACCCATCTCATCTGGCACCACGTGGCGCCCGTGCTCGCCCGTAAGCACACCGTGGTCCTCACCGACCTCCGAGGGTACGGAGACAGCGACAAACCGCCCTCCACGCCGGACCACAGCGCCTACTCCAAACGGGCGATGGCCTACGACCAGCTGCTCGTCATGCGCGAACTCGGCTTCGACCGCTTCGCGGTGGTGGGTCACGACCGCGGAGGCCGGGTCGGGCACCGCCTCGCCCTGGATCACCCGCGGGCGGTCGCCGGGCTGGCGGTCCTGGACATCGTGCCCACCCGCCACGTGTTCCAGCACGCCGACGCCGCGTTCGGGCTCGGCTACTACCACTGGTTCTTCCTCGCAGGAGGCGGCGGCATCCCCGAGCACCTGATCGGCGGCGACCCGGAGTTCTGGGTCCGCTCCCGGATGCAGGCCCGCCACAACGGCGGAACCCCGTTCGACCCGGCGGCCCTGGACGAGTACGTCCGCTGTTTCTCCGATCCGGCGGCCATCCACGCCTCCTGCGAGGACTACCGGGCCGCCGCGAGCATCGATCTGCGTCACGACGACGCCGACGCGGACGCGGGCTGGCGGGTGAGCTGCCCGGTCCTGGCACTGTGGGGCGCCGACAGTTTCGTCGGCCACACCTACGACGTCCTCGACGTCTGGCGCCGGTACGCGACCGACGTACGCGGCCAGGCACTGCCCTGCGATCACTACGTGCCCGAGGAGGCGCCCGAGATGGCGGCGAAGCTCCTCGGCTCGTTCCTCTCCCGGGTCACGGCGGCCCGGTAGCGGTCGAGCGCCGGATTCCGGGCACGGCGGCGCGACGGCGGTCGGGCGGCGGATCCCTGCCGCGGCATCCCCGTAGAGGTCACGTGCCGGGTTCCGGGCACGGCGGCGCGAGCGGACGCGCTTTTATCCGCATGTCTCACTGCAAATGGATTTTTACCCGACACATGTAAATATCGCTGGTAAATGGGCAGATTGTTAAAGTCAGCGAGAGAAGCGGCGCCCCATGCCCGAGGCGGCTGAGCCCTAAGGGCACTATCGGATCCCGACGAACTCGCCCGGGATCGTGGCGCCGTCGAGGAGGAGATCGGCATGGGCGCGAGTGCCGTCGGCGGTGAACCACTCGTCCTCGGCGCGCATCCAGTCCCGCCAGCGCGGCGCGAGAGAGGCGCCGTCTCTGTCCAGGACGCGGGCCAGCCGGAGCTCCCTGGGAGCCTCCACCCAGATGGCGAAGGCGACGGGGGCGGTGCGACGGGCCGTGCTCACCCCTTCGAGGAGGAGAACCGGCGCGACGGGCACGTCCACCCAGTCCTCGAACGTGCCGCGGACCCAGTCGTAGCGCTGGTAGCGTCCCGGTCCGCCGGTCGCCAGCGGGCCGAGCACCTGGTCTTCCACCCGTCCGAACCACGCCGCCGGCGGCTCGTCCCACGGCACGGGGAAGTCGTCACTGTGGATCACCTGCGCGTCCAGTTCCCGCGCCAGCCGTCCGGCGAAGGTGGTCTTGCCCGATCCGGCGGGGCCGTCCACCGCGACGACCCGGGTGAGCCCGCACGACGGCGGCAGCTTTCTGATCTTTCCGGCCAGTTCCGTGAAGGAGATCGCGACTGCCATTTTCCCATGATTCCATCCGTCGCCTACCCTATTGATCGTCCGCGTGGGGAATCGACTATTTTCTCCCTATCTGGATGTCGTGCCGGGTGGTCACCTGGCAAGGTGACCGGTGGGGCGGGGAATGCCTTTCCGGACCCGGTTCGACTAGGCTCGGCCACCACCACTGGAGGTTGATCTTGCAGGGAGCCCTCGGCGACATCGTCGTTCTCGACCTTTCGCGCGCGCTCGCGGGACCGCACGCCGCGCAGATGCTCGGCGATCTGGGGGCCCGTGTGATCAAGGTGGAGCATCCCGGAGGGGGCGACGAGTCACGGGGCTGGGGTCCGTTCGTGGGCCCCGACGGCGACCTGTCCACATACTTCATGGCCGCCAACCGCAACAAGCAGTCGATCACCGTCGACCTCAAGGCCGCCGAGGGCAAGGCCCTGATCGAGCGGCTGGTACGGCAGAGCGACGTGATGATCGAGAACTTCCGCACCGGTGTCCTGGACCGGCTGGGCTTCACCGTCGAGCGGTTGCACGAGCTCAACCCGCGCCTGGTCATCCTGTCGATCACCGGCTTCGGCCACGACGGTCCCGAGGGCGGCAGGCCCGGTTACGACCAGATCGCCCAGGGCGAGGGGGGGCTGATGAGCCTCACCGGCCCGTCCCCCGACGAGCCGTACCGGGTGGGCGCCTCGATCGCGGATCTGCTCGGCGGAATCCACGGGGCGTACGGCGTGGTCGCCGCGCTCTACGAGCGCGAGCGGACCGGGCTGGGCAAGGTCGTGCGGACCTCGCTGCTGGCCGCGGTGGCCGGCGTGCACTCCTACCACGGCACGGCCTGGACGGTCGGCGGCCAGGTGCCCAGGGCCAATGGCAACCACCACGCCTCCATCGCCCCCTACGGCGCGTTTCACTGCGACGGCGGCATGATCCAGATCGCCGCGGCGAATGACGTGCAGTGGCGAAAAGTCGCCGCCTTGCTGGACATTGATCCCAATGTGGCGAAATATGCGACAAATAGGGAAAGATTCGCTCATCGGGATGAGTTGATCGCGGACATGGAGCGGGCGCTCGCCAAGCACGACCGCGGACACTGGCTGACCGCGCTCGGCGAGGCCGGTGTGCCCGCGGGGGCCATCAGATCCATCGACGAGGTGTACGCCTGGGACCAGGCCCGCTCCCAGGGACTGGTCATCGAGGTGGACCACCCCGTGCTCGGCCCCATCGAACTGCCGGGGCCGCCGCTCCGCTTCGACGGCGCCCCTCCCATGCGCCACCGGGTCCCGCCCGCACTCGGTGAGCACAACGACGAGGTGCTCGCCTGGCTGGAGGACCGTGAGGGATGAGCCTCACCCGGCCTGACGCGCGCACGCTGATCGACACCTTTCTCGACCCCGGGACCTGGCGGTCGTGGGACGAGACGCCCATCGACCCGGCCGAGCCCGGCTCCGGCTACGCGGAAGAGCTCGCGGCGGTCCGGGCCAAGACCGGATACGACGAGGCGGTGGTCTCCGGCGAGGGCCTGCTCGACGGGCGCCGGGTCGCGATCGTCGCCTGCGAGTTCTCCTTCCTGGCCGGTTCGATCGGGGTGGCCGCCGCCGAGCGGCTCACCGCGGCGATCGAGCGGGCCACCGCCGAGCGGCTCCCGCTGCTGGCCGCCCCGGCCTCCGGCGGCACCCGGATGCAGGAGGGCGCGGTGGCCTTCGCCCAGATGGTGAAGATCACCATCGCGGTGTCCAACCATCGCGCCGCGGGCCTGCCGTACGTCGTCTATCTGCGCCATCCCACCACCGGCGGCGTCTTCGCCTCCTGGGGCTCGCTCGGGCACGTCACCGCGGCCGAGCCGGAGGCGCTGATCGGCTTCCTCGGGCCGAGGGTGTTCGAGTCGCTGCACGGCTACCCGTTCCCCACCGGGGTGCAGGTCTCCGAGAACCTCTTCGCCCGCGGCCTGGTCGACGCGGTCGTGTCGGCCGAGGACGCCCGGAGGATCGCGATCCGGGCGCTCGCCGTACTGTGCGCTCCCCGCACGGGGCTGGAGGCCGGGCCCGAGCCGGACGAGCACGTCCAGCCGATCCAGGCCTGGGACGCGATCAGCCGCTCCCGCCGGGACGACCGTCCGGGCATGCGGGCGCTGCTCAAGCTCGGCGCGTCCGACGTCACGCCGCTCAGCGGCACCGGCGAGGGGGAGAACGACCCCGGGATGCTCCTCGCCCTGGCCAGGTTCGGCGAGGTTCCCGCCGTCGTGCTCGGCCAGGACCGGCGGCGCCAGCGGATCGTCGCCCCGGTCGGCCCGGCGGGGCTCCGGGTCGCCAGGAGGGGCATGCGCCTGGCCTCCGAGCTGAACCTGCCGCTGGTCACCGTGATCGACACCGCCGGGGCCGCGGCGTCCAAGGTGGCGGAGGAGAGCGGGCTCGCCGCCGAGATCGCCCGCTCCCTGGCCGACCTGGTGATGCTCGACGCCCCGACCGTCTGCCTGCTGCTGGGCGAGGGCGCGGGCGGCGCGGCACTCGCGCTGCTCCCGGCCGACCGGGTGCTCTGCGCCCAGCACGGCTGGCTGTCGCCGCTCTCCCCGGAGGGAGCCTCGGCGCTGCTGTACCGGAGCGTCGACTTCGCCCCGGAGATCGCCGCGGCCCAGCGGGTGAAATCCACCGCCCTGCGGCAGGACGGCGTCGTGGACCGGATCATCCCGGAGCTCCCCGACGCCGCCTACGAACCCGAGGCTTTCTGCCGCAGGGTCTCCCGGGCCCTGGAGTATGAGATCGCCGGGCTGCTCGACCAGCCCCCCGCCGACCGCCTCGCCGCCCGTCTGGCCCGCTACCGCCGGCTCGGAATGGGCTGAGAAGGCGCCGGTGGCCGGCGCCTTGACGGGGCCGCGGGTTCGGCAGGCCCCGCCGGTGGACGCTACGGCTCCGAGCCCGCCGGGGCGAGGGGGACGGGGAGGCGTTCGATCCGGATGGAGAAGACCTCGTCGCGGGGGACGACGACCTCGTAGGCTCCGTGGTCGACCATCCAGTAACCCAGGGCCTCGGCCTTCAGCCCGCTGTGCCCGGTGTAGGCGATGTGCAGGCTCTCCTCGCCGTTCTCCTCCGAGACGTCGAGGACCAGGCACGGCTCACCGCCGAACGCGCCGACCGTGCGGACCAGCACGAGCCAGTCGAGGTCCTCGCGGGCCACCACCGCTCGCCAGTAGCCGGAGGCCGCCTCGAAGCCCTTGTGGGCCTCCTCGTTGAACAGCACGACCTCGGCGCTGCCGGGCCCGAGGGCCGCGGCGTAGGTCTGGCCCTCGTAGTGGGCGGCGAAACCCGAGGCCACCGGCTCGATCTCGGTGCTCATGAAGCCGGCCTCCAGCTGAGTCCGTCGTAGAGGCCGAAGAGGCGCTCCTCGTCGGGAGTCACATGGATGATCTCTGCCCCCGCGGGGATCGGCATGGGCGTGGTGTGGAACTGGGGCACGACGTGCTCGCGCGAGGTGGTGAAGCCGTTCCCGGCGAACGGCGGTGAATCGTTCCAGTCGCCGCCCATGTGCGGGCCATACGGCACGACATAGGCGTCCATGTCGCGGGCGAACCAGCGCATGAGGTAGATCTCCGGAACCGTCACGGTCAGCTCGGAACCCTCGAACGCCAGGTCGAGGCCCATGAACAGCTCCGCGGGGGTGGTCAGGCGGGCACAGTCCTGAACCCGGTAGACGTAACCCGATATCACCGTCCGCCTGCCGGCCAGATAGGGCACGAGCAGCCGAGGGGGAATGACCTTCTGCATCTGCGTTCTACGCCCTGGTGGCTCACTCACGGTCGCATTTTACGATCTGCCGATGTTGAGGCGTCGGTGTTCCAGGCACGGTAGGGCATTCCGGGTGACAATCGTGATCTGAGAGTCGAGTGAGCAGGTCTGGACGGAGGGTGCCGGGCCGAGATCGGCGCGGACCACGCCCATCGGATCGACCAGCATGCTCCGGCCGATCCCGAAGCCGTCGCGGGCCTCCGGATTCGGCGCCTGGCCCACGGCCGCCACCCAGGTGGTGTTCTCGATCGCGCGGGCTCTGACCAGAGTCGTCCAGTGCTCCTCCTTCATCGGTCCCGACCCCCACGCGGCGATCACCGCAAAGAGTTCGGCACCCTCGTCGACCAGCGCCCGGGTCAACTCGGGGAAGCGGATGTCGTAGCAGGTGACCAGGCCTATCCGGAGTCCGGCCAGCTCCACCACGACCGGGACGGAACCCGGCGAGACCAGGTCGGACTCGCGGGCGCCGAAGGAGTCGAACAGGTGGATCTTCCGGTAGGCCGCCTCGATCCTACCGGTGGAGCCGATGGCCACCGCCGTGTTGTGGACCAGGTCGTCTCCCGGCTCGAACACTCCCACGATCACCGCGAGGCCGTGGGCCCGTGCGGACTCGGCCAGCCCGGTGACGAAGGGCCCGTCCAGCGGCTCGGCCAGGTCGGTGATCCGCTTGCCGTACCGGGTGAGCGTGGCCTCGGGGAAGATCGCCAGGTCGGCGCCGTCGGCGGCGGCCCTGTCCATGGCCTCGCGGGCACGGCTCAGGTTGGCGGCGGGCTCCTCAGAGACCGGGATCTGGCACAGGGCTATGCGTGTCACGCTCTGACCTTATCCGTCGGTTCGGGACTCGTTCCATCCACGTGAGGCACCGCCACACCCATTCCATCGGGCCGTACCTGAACCTGGCCAGCCACATCCGGCTGAACACGACCTGGAGCGCCAGCACGACGACGGACAGGACCACCCCGGTGATCCGGGTCGAATCCGCGGTGAGCAGCGGCAGGGAGAGCAGGATGATGGGCGTGCTGAGCAGGTAGTTCGTCAGCGCCATCCGGCCGAGCGGGGTGAAGACGGCGAACAGCGGGTCCCGCAGCCGGGTCCGCAGGAGCAGCAGCAGGCCGGTGCAGTACGCCGTGGCGGCGGCGAGCCCCGCGGCCGGGTAGGTGCCCCGGTAGAAGGTGTCGGGATCGTCGAAGGTCCGGCTCCACAGATACACGAGCGCCACCGCCAGCACGGTGGAGACGACGAAGGCGGGGAGCAGCCACCGCTCGGGCGGCGGACGCTCCATCACGGCCATGCCGAGCAGGAACAGCCCGGGGATGAGGATCATCCCGCCGCCCTCGTGCACCGCCCAGATCGTGAGGGCGCCCCCGAGTATCACCATCGCGGGCGGAGGGAAGAACGAGACGGGCAGCAGGACCAGGGCCCCGAAGATCGCGTACGGCAGGAGCACCTCGCCCGGGTTCACGATCCAGTGGATCGCGCCGAAGACCGCGAGCACCGCCAGCCTGCGCAGCAGCGCGGCCCAGGGACGATCCGTCCGCTGGGCCGCCGACCTCAGGAAGAGGACGAAGCTCAGCCCGAACAGGAACGAGAAGATCGGATAGAACCTGCTCTGCAGCAGGTTGTCGATCGCCCAGTCGACCGCGTTCTGCCCCGGACTCGTGAGGTGTTCGCGCGTGTGCTGCCAGGTGTTGACCACCATGATCCCGCACACCGCGAAGCCACGGAGCGCGTCGAGCTCATGCAGTCTTCTGGTCACAAGAAATAGACGTATCACCACATAACTGATCACGCATAGACATCAGTGGGAACAAAGGCGTCTATGCGCCTTTAAGGTGACGTCCTCGGCAGGGTCGACGTCGTTCCCCGGACGACCAGGCTGGTGGGCAGGACGCTGGGCGGAGGCGACATGGTGGCGGGGGTGTCGATCATGGCGATCAGCGCGGTGGCGGCGGCGGTGCCGAACCCGCCCTTGTCCTGGGCGACGGTCGTCAGGCCCGGCTGGACCAGTGCAGCGAGCTCGATGTCGTCGAAACCGACCACCGCGATGTCCTCGGGGACCTTCAGCCCCGCCTCGGTGATGGCGCGGATGGCGCCGATCGCCATCTCGTCGCCGGCCGCGAAGACGGCGTCGGGACGCTCGTCGAGCGCGAGCAGACGCCGCATCGCGGCGTGCCCGCCCGCCAGGTAGAAGTCGCCTTCGGCGACGTGGTCGTCCCGCGCGGGCAGGCCGAGCGCCGCGAGCGCGTCGCGGTATCCGTCGAGCCGTTCGATGCCCGGCCGGGTGCGACCCGGCCCGGCGATCGTGGCGATGGACCGTCTTCCCTGCTCGTACAGGTGGTTGACCGCGATACGGGCACCGCCCGCGTTGTCGGAGATGACGTAGGTCGTCCTGGGCCCCGTGATCGGGCGGTCCAGAGAGACGCAGGGCACGTCGGACTCCGCCAGCTGGGTCAGGGCGGGATCCTGAGTGCCATTGTCGATGAATACCACGCCGTCGAGATTGTGCCTTTTCGCGGCACGGAAGTGGCTTCCTTCGTCGTCGCTCGTGGCGAGCATCAGAAGGTGGTATCCCCGCTCACTCAGAGCGGTTTTCAGGCCGATGATGATTTCCTGGAAAAAGGGATGACGCCATCCGGGACGCCGATGGTCGGTGTCCCATATGAGGCCGACCATGTATGACTTCTTTGTGGCAAGGGTCCGCGCGGACTCGTTGGGCTGGTAGCCGATACGCGCGGCGACGCGCAGGACGTTGTCGCGGGTTTCGGCGTTCACCACCTCGGGGTTGTTGAAAACGCGGGAGATTGTCGCCACCGACACGCCGCACTGGCGGGCCAGGTCTCTGATCGTTGCCACGACCGCACACTACCGTACCTCTGTAACCGGTTTCATGTAACCGGTTACAGGGAAGGTAGTCGTCTTGACCGGCTCAGTCAACCCCTCTGCGTTCGGCGTATTCGGCAGCCGGGTTGATTTCCTCGCGGTTAAGTAACGACGTCCCGTTTCACGGGTCCGCGACTTGACAGGGGAGCGTTTTTCTATGTGAAATCTGGGTTACCGCTCGTTGCCCGCGGTCGCGCTGTTCCTTATCTCTGGGACCTTTCCCCGCTTCTTCAGGAAGAAGGAGTCCCTGTGTTCTCGGGAAGAATGCGCATCATCGCGGCAGTGGCCGCGGCAGGACTGCTCGCCGCCGGTTGCGGCTCCCAGGGAGACGATGCCTCCGCCGGGCCCCAGGGCGATGAGAAGATCACCCTGTCCCTCAACCTCTTCGGCAACATGGGCTTCAAGGAGCTCTACACCGAATATGAGGCCGCACACCCGAACATCAAGATCGTGGAGCGGACCTCGGCCTACAACGACCACCACCGCAACCTCGCGGCCCACCTCGCCACCAAGCAGGGCGCAGGCGACATCGAGGCGATCGACACCGGCTTCATCGCCCAGTTCCGCGGGCAGCCACAGCACTTCACCGACCTCAACCAGCACGGAGCCGCCCAGCTCTCCGGCCGCTGGCTGCCGTGGAAGTGGGAGGCCTCCCTCGCCAAGACCGGCGCGCAGATCGGCTACGGCACCGATGTCGGCGGCCTGGCGATGTGCTACCGCCGTGACCTGTTCGAGAAGGCCGGCCTGCCCACCGACCGCGACGAGGTGTCGGCGCTCTGGCCCGACTGGCCGTCCTACTTCGAGGCCGGCAAGAAGTACACCGCCAAGAAGCCCGACGGCGCCGCGTTCTACGACGGAGCCGCACAGGTCTTCAACGCGATCATCGGTCAGGCCCCGGTCGGCTACTACGACACGAGCGACAAGGTCGTGGTTGCCGGTAATCCCGAGGTGCGCAAGGCCTACGACCAGGTCCTGCAGTCCGTGACGGACGGCCAGTCCGCCAAGCTCGTCGGCAGCTCCCCGGCGTGGAACACCGGCTTCGCCAAGAGCCAGTTCGCCACCATCGGCTGTCCCGCCTGGATGCTCGCGAAGATCCAGGACCAGGCCAAGGAGTTCGCCGGCAAGTGGGACGTGGCCGCGATCCCCGGCGGCGGCGGCAACTGGGGCGGCTCCTACCTGACCGTTCCGGCCCAGGGCAAGCACGTCAAGGAAGCCGTCGAGCTGATCGCCTGGCTGACCGCACCCGAGCAGCAGATCAAGGTGTTCAGCAAGCACGGCATCCTGCCCTCGACCGTGGAGACCTACGAGAAGCCCGAGGTCACGGGGCTGACCCACCAATTCTTCAACGACGCCCCGATCGGCAAGATCTTCACCACGGCGGCGCTCAACCTGAAGCCGCAGTACCAGGGCCCGCGCGCCGGTGACATCCAGACCGCCATCCGCGACGCGATCAACCGTGTGGAGGAGGGCAAACAGAACGGCGACCAGGCGTGGGAGCAGATGCTCAAGGACGTCGAGCGCATCAGTAAGTGAGCCGGGACGCCGGCGAGCGGCCAGGGCTCGCCGGCGTGCCCCCTCCGACAGGGATGAGATCATCGATGACCTCCGTCACCAGGCGGCCACGGCGCCGCCTCGCGTACACACTCGACGTCAAGGGTTCGCCGTACCTCTACATCGCCCCCTTCTTCCTGCTGTTCGGCGTGTTCGGCCTGTTCCCGCTGCTCTACACCGCCTACGTCTCCATGACCGACTGGAACCTGATCGAGTCGACCAGGAACTGGGTGGGGGCCGAGAACTACGTCGCGCTGATCCAGGACTCGTACTTCTGGAACGCCCTGGGCAACACGGTCAGCATCTGGTTGCTGTCGACGATCCCGCAGCTGCTGGTCGCCCTGGTCGTCGCGCACATGCTCAACCGCAGCCTGCGGGCCAGGACGTTCTTCCGGATGGGAGTGCTGCTGCCCAACATCACCTCGATCGTCGCGGTCACGATCATCTTCGCCCAGCTCTTCGGCCGTGACTTCGGCATCGTCAACTGGGTGCTCGGCGTGGTCGGGCTCGGCCCGGTCGACTGGCAGGCGGGCACGCTCAGCTCACACATCGCGATCTCGGTGATCGTGATCTGGCGGTGGACCGGCTACAACGCCCTGATCTACCTGGCGGCCATGCAGGCCATCCCCAATCACCTCTACGAGGCCGCCACCATCGACGGGGCCGGCCAGTGGACCCAGTTCTGGCGGATCACCATCCCGATGCTCAGGCCGACGATCATTTTCACCGGCGTCGTCTCCACCATCGGCGGCTTCCAGATCATCGCCGAGCCGCTGCTGTTCCAGGCCGGGACCGGCAACCCGACGGGCGGATCCGACCGGCAGTTCCAGACCGTCGGGCTCTACCTCTACGAGCAGGGCTTCGGCCTGTACGAGTTCGGCTACGCCTCGGCGATCGCCTGGACTCTCTGCCTGATCATCGTGGTCATGGCGCTCGTCAACTTCTCCATCACCCGACGGATCAGGGGCAGCTGACCCATGGCGACCATCACCACTTCGGCCCCTCCCAAGGCGGACACCCCACGTCCGCGCCGGCCTCGTAAGGTCCGCGCGCCCCGCTCGGCGGGATTCTGGACCTACGCGGCGCTCGTCGCCTTCCTGCTCGGCTCGCTGTTCCCCGTCTACTGGTCGCTGATCGTCGCCTCGCAGAGCAACGACGCGATCGGCAAGGTGCCGCCCGTGCTGGTGCCCGGCGGCCACCTGTTCGAGAACATCGCCCGGGTGTTCGACACCACCGCCTTCGGGCAGGCCCTGTTCAACTCCTTCCTCGTGTCGAGTACGGTCACCGTCTCGGTGGTCTTCTTCTCGACCCTGGCCGGGTTCGCCTTCGCCAAGCTCCGCTTCCGGGGGCGTAGCGGCCTGCTCGTGGCGGCGATCGCCACCACGACCGTCCCCCACCAGCTCGGCATCATCCCGCTCTACATCCTCATGGGAGAGCTGGGCTGGACCGGGCGGATCGAGGCGGTGATCGTCCCCGGTCTGGTGACGGCGTTCGGAGTGTTCTTCATGACGCAGTACCTCTCCGGCGCCGTCCCCGACGAGCTGCTGGAGGCGGGGCGGATGGACGGCTGCAGCACGCTGCGACTGTTCTGGCACGTCGTGCTGCCCGCCGCCCGGCCCGCCGCGGCCGTGCTCGGGCTGTTCACCTTCATGCAGGCATGGAACGATTTCTTCTGGCCGCTGGTCGTGCTGACCCCGGAGAATCCGACCGTCCAGGTCGCGCTCTCCACCCTGGCCAGCGGTTACACGACCGACTTCGCACTCGTGCTGACCGGTGCCGTGATCGCGACCGTTCCCATGGTGGTCGTGTTCACGCTCCTCGGCCGGCAGATCATTGGAGGAATCATGTCAGGGGCGATCAAGGGATGACGGCGACAGAAGAGCGCGTCACGGAGGCCGGGACCTTCCCCACCGGATTCGTCTGGGGCGTGGCCACCTCCGCCTACCAGATCGAGGGGGCCGTCGACGTCGACGGCCGCGGCCCGTCGATCTGGGACACCTTCTCCAAGGTCCCGGGAGCCGTGGCGGCGGGGGAGTCCGGCGACCCCGCCTGTGACCATTACCACCGCTGGCCCCAGGACGTGGAGCTCCTCGCCGGTCTCGGCGTCGGCGCCTACCGGCTGTCGGTGGCGTGGCCGCGGGTGTTCCCCGAGGGAGGCGGCCGTGTCAACCAGCGGGGCCTCGACTTCTACCGCCGCCTGGTCGGCGCGCTCCACGAGCATGACATCGTGCCGTTCGTCACCCTCTACCACTGGGACCTGCCCCAGGCGCTGGAGGACCGCGGCGGGTGGCGGGATCGGGACACCGCCGAGCGCTTCGCCGACTACGCCGCGACCGTGCACGAGGCACTGGACGGCGTGCCGTACTGGATCACGCTGAACGAGCCGTACTGCTCCTCGATCGTCGGATACGCCGAGGGCCGCCACGCGCCCGGCACCCGGGAGGGGCACGGGGCCCTGGCCGCGGCACACCACCTGCTCGTCGGGCACGGCCTGGCCACCGGCCGCCTGCGCGAGCGCGCCCGGGAGGGCGAGCGGATCGGCGTCACGCTCAACATGTCGCCGGGCGTGCCGGCGAGCTCCTCGGCCGAGGACGCGGCCGCCGCCCGCCGGATGGACCTGATGGTCAACCGGCAGTTCACCGAGCCGCTGCTCGGCGGCGCCTATCCCGAGGACCTGCCCGAGGTCTACGGAGAGATCAGCGATTTCTCCTTCCGCCGCGACGGCGACCTCGAACTCATCTCGGCGCCGCTGGACTTCCTCGGGGTGAACTACTACTACCCGATCCACGCCGCCGCCGCGCCGTACGCCCAGCCCGACCCGGCGCTGCGTTCCGCCCACGACATCGGCGTGCGCACGGTGATGCCGGACGGGCCGCGGACCAGCGGGCTCGGCTGGCGGATCGAGCCGCGCGGCCTGCGGGACACCCTCACCGGGCTCGCCGCGCGGTTTCCGGGACTGCCGCCGGTCTTCGTCACCGAGAACGGTTACGGCGACCGCGGCGAGCTCGACGACGCCGGCCGCATCGACTACCTGGCGGAGCACCTGGCCGCCACCGGCGCGGCCATCGCCGACGGGGTGGACGTCCGCGGTTACTTCTGCTGGTCCTTGATCGACAACTTCGAGTGGGCCAGGGGGTACGACGCCCGGTTCGGCCTCGTGCACGTCGACTACGCCACCCAGGCTCGCACGCCCAAGGCCAGTTACCACTGGTACCGCGATTTCATCGGTGGCCAGGGGTGAGGCACCGTCTCCCGGGGGTCGCCCGGGAGACGGTGGCTCTCCGTGCCGATCTCCGTGCCGAGTCGTCGGCGGTGGAGGGACACCCGCCTGCCTCAGGCCCGCGCCGGCCCCCGAGCGCCGACGCGGATCCTCTCAGCCCGTGGTGCAGGTGGCGGAGTTGAGGGTGAAAGAGGCGGGTTTGCCGGTGTTACCGGTGTGGGTGGCCTGGAAGCCGAAACCGGCCGAGGCGCCCGCCGCGATGGTCGCGTTGTAGGAGACGTTCCTGGCGGTCACCTGGCCGCTGGCCGGTGAGACGGTGGCGTTCCAGGCGGAGGTGATCGTCTGCCCGCCGGGGAGGGAGAACGCCAGGGACCAGTTGGTGATGGGGGAGGTTCCGGTGTTGGCAACGGTGACCGCGGTGGTGAATCCGTTGTTCCAGGTGTTCATGGTGTAGGTGACGCGGCAGGGACCGGAGGGCTCCGGCGTGGGCGTGGGCGTGGGCGTGGGCGTCGGGGTCGGGGTCGGCGTGGGGGTGGGTGTAGGCGTCGGGGTGGGGGTCGGTGTGGGGGTGGGGCCGCCGGTCAGGCCGAAGAACTGGATGGCGGCCGCGGCCATGCCGCTGGTGGGAAGGCTGTGCCCGACGCCCTGGACACTGATCGCCTCCACGGCGACGTTCACGCCGGTGCCTCCGTACCGGGTCCGCGTCCAGTTCGACTGCGGCCGGTCGGTGAACGTGGGAGTCTGGCTGATCCCGTGGACGTTGGTCCACTGCTTGATCTCTTCCTGGAAGTTGGGGTAGCGCAGGGTGGCGTCCTCGGTGCCGTGCCACACCTGCATGCGCGGACGCGCGCCGCTGTAGCCGGGATAGGCCCCCCGCACCAGGTCGCCCCACTGCTGCGGGGTCTTGACGACGGTGCCGTTGGCGCAGGCGCTGTTCCAGCTGGAGCCGTCGGTGGTGGCGAAACAGGCGAACGGCACTCCCATGAACGCCGCCCCGGCCTTGAACACGTCGGGGTAGTCGCCCAGCAGGACGTTGGTCATCATGGCGCCGGAGGACGCGCCGACGACGTAGACCTGGCTGGGATCGGCGTTGTTGCGCTGCTGGACGTACCTGACCATGGACACGATCCCCACGGGGTCGCTGCCGCCGTCATGTCTGAGCGCCTGGGGTGAGGAGACGTCGAAGCAGGCGCCGCTCCGGGTCGCCGACGGGTAGATGACGATGAACCCGTACCGGTCGGCCAGGGAGGCGAACTCCGTACCCGAGTAGAAGGCAGGGCCGGTGCCGGTGCAGTAATGCACGGCCACCACGATGGCCGGTCTGGCCGCGACGCGATCCGGCACGTACAGGTGCATTCGCAGGTTGGTGGGATTGGTGCCGAAGCCGGTCACCTCGGTCAGGGATGCCGACGAGGCCGGCGGCGCCGTGACCAGGGCCGTGATGACGAGCACCATGGCGGCGATCACCGCGCCCAACGCGTGAGCTTTCACCCTCATCCGTTGTCCTTTCTGGCTGTCCTGGGGCGGACCGCATCAAGGGTGCGACCGTCTGAAATATTTCGAAGTGTTCACAGAAATGTTTCAGAGGACAAGCCTCTCCGCGGACCCCGCCAGAGGGAGGGTCGATGACCTGGAAGAAGTCGTGAACGCGAGCACCGGTCAGGTGAAACTTTCGGCCGGATCTCCACCGGCCCGCCGGGCGGATCGGCGATTCGGCGGGTCCGCCGGCCCCACTGGGTCCGTGCGCGGGCGGCCGGGATTCAGGCGGTTACGCGGGCCGCGGGGCTCCCGGTTCGGGCGTACGGAGCGCCCGGAGGCGTCCGGACGCCTCCGGGCGTCGTCATGCCCGGGCCGGACGAGCCGCCGAGCGTCGGCGGGGGCGTCTTCGACGGTCGGAGTTAGGGCGTCGCGGTCCTGGGCAGACGGACCGGCGGCGGATCTCAGGCCACTCGGTGAGCCGCACTTCTTCCAAATAGATCGGACCTATTTGGAGAGATCCAATCGCCCGTTCCCTGCTCGCCTGAGGAATCTGGCTGAAAAATCGTATTTTAGGAACGTTACAATGGATCACGTCGAAAACATCCCGGCGGGAGTTTGTCGATACATCCTATCTATGGCTTGACCGAGTCCTATATGTCGCCCTAATGTCGCCTTGATTAATTCGATGACCGGACCCTGATGTGGGCCGTCCGTAAATACGGCCGGCCACCGGGTTCGGTTCACGGCAGCACCGGTTCACAGGAGGATTCTTGAGACGACGCGGCGTTTTCCGTCTGTCAGCAGTGGCCCTCGCGGCCGTCCTGACGGCGGGCATGACCGGCGTGACGACCGGCCCGGCCGACGCGGCGGCGATCGGATGGACCGGCACCTGGGCGGTCTCTCCACAGAGCGGCAGCACCGTCTTCAACCAGCAGACCGTGCGCCAGATCGTGCACACCAGCATCGGCGGCACGTCGGCGCGCGTCCAGCTGTCGAACGCGTTCGGCAGGCAGGCGGTGACCATCGACAACGTGCACGTGGCCCGCCGCACCTCCGACTCCGGCGTCGATCTCGGCACCGACCGGGTGGCGACCTTCGGCGGTCAGCGGAGCGTCACCATCCCCGCCGGGTCGCTGGCGATCAGCGACGCCATCGACCTCGTGGTCCCCGCGCAGTCGGACCTCGCGGTCAGCATCTACCTTCCGCAGTCGACCGGCCCCGCCACCTACCACCAGACCTCAAGCCAGACCAACTACGTCACCTCGGGGAACGCCAGCGCGAACGCGACCCTCCCCGGTGCCCAGCAGGTCGGCAGCTACTACTTCCTGGCCAACCTGGACGTGCAGAACGACTCCGCGCCGGGCGCCGTCGCCACGCTGGGCGCCTCGATCACCGACGGCGTCGGCTCCAGCTCCAACACCAACCGGCGCTGGCCCAACCGGCTGGCCTCCCGGCTGGTCGATTCGGGCCGCGCGGTCGGAGTGCTCAACCAGGGCATCAGCGGTAACAAGCTGCTGGCCGACGGCGCCGGGCAGAGCGCGCCCAACCGCTTCGAACGCGATGTGCTCGCCCAGCCGGGCGTCAAATGGGTGATCTTCTCCGACGATCCCATCAACGACCTGGGTGTCGCCTCGCCGCCGGCCGCGTCGCAGCTGATCGACGCCGCGAAGCAGCTCATCTCCCGCGCCCACCAGCGGAACATCAAATTCATCTGCTCGACGCTGACCCCCTTCCGCGGCGCGGGCGGCTGGTCGCAGGCGGCCGAGAACCAGCGTGTCGCCTACAACACCTTCGTCCGCGGCGCCGACAGCGGCTGTGACGCCGTGCTCGACCAGGACGTGGCGACCAGGGACCCGGCCAATCCCACGATGTTCCTCCCCGCCTACGACACCGGCGACCACCTGCACCCCAACGAGGCCGGCCTGCAGGCCATCGCGAACGCGGTCAACCTCAGCTGGTTCGGGGCACCGGGCACGCCGGTCTCCTCGGTGGTCGGCCTGCGCTCCAAGGCCAACGGCCGCTACGTCACCGCCGCCAACGGCGCGCCCCTGATCGCGAACGGGACGTCCGTCGGATCGGGACAGCAGTTCGAGCGCGTCGACCTGGGCAACGGGAACGTGGCCCTGAAGGCGAAGATCAACAACATGTACGTGTCCGCCGCGGGCACGAGGACGCAGCCGCTGATCGCCGATCGCGCCACGGCCGGCTCCTGGGAGACCTTCCAGCTGATCGGCAACCCGGACGGCTCGACCAGCATCCGGGCCCAGATCAACGGTAAGTACGTGTGCGCGGAGGGCGGCGGGGCGCAGCCTCTGATCGCCAACCGCGACGCGATCGGACCCTGGGAGCAGTTCGAGATCGTCGCCGGCTGACCGCCGGCGCCTCGATGCCCGGCGGGTCCGCCACGACCCGCCGGGCATCTCCCGCGCCACGGCTCCGCCGTTCCAGGCACCCGCGGTCCGGGTCCGGGCGGAGTTTCCCGACGTCCGGCGTCGTGATCCGCCGCGAACGGCGTGCCGGTTACTCTGGGACGCGTGAGCGATCCTCTGGTGGCGCGGATGCGCGAGTTCGGAACGACCATCTTCGCCGAGATGTCCGCGCTGGCCGTGCGGACCGGTTCGATCAACCTGGGGCAGGGCTTCCCCGACACCGACGGGCCCGCCGCGATGCTTGAGCACGCGATGGCGGCGATCCGGGATGGCTTCAACCAGTATCCGCCGGGTCCCGGAGTCCCCGAGCTGCGCCAGGCCGTCTCCGAGCACCGCAAGGACCACTACGGCCTCGACTACGACCCCGATGGGGAGGTCCTCGTCACCGTCGGCGCCACCGAGGCCGTCGCGGCGGCGATCCTGGCGCTGTGCGAATCCGGCGACGAGGTGATCGCCTTCGAGCCGTACTACGACTCCTACGCCGCCTCCGTCACCCTGGCGGGAGCCGTGCTCCGCCCGGTCACCCTGCGCCCGGTCGAGGGCCGCTTCACCTTCGACCCCGCGGAACTGCGCGCGGCCGTCGGCCCGCGCACCCGGGCGATCCTGGTCAACTCCCCGCACAATCCCACGGGCACGGTCTTCACCCGCGCGGAGCTGGAGGAGATCGCCCTTCTCTGCCAGGAGCGCGACCTGATCGCCGTCACCGACGAGGTCTACGAACACCTCACCTTCGACGGCGTCGAGCACATCCCCCTGGCCACCCTCCCCGGCATGCGCGACCGCACCGTGATGATCTCCTCCGCGGGCAAGACCTTCTCGGTCACGGGCTGGAAGACGGGCTGGATCTGTGCCCCGCCCGAGTTCGTCCGCGCGGTCCAGACCGTCAAGCAGTTCCTCACCTTCACCGCCGCCGCGCCCTGGCAGCTCGCCGCCTCGTACGGCCTGCGCCACGAGCTCGGCTGGGTCTCCTCCCTCCGCACCGGCCTGGAGTCCAAGCGCGACCGCCTGATGGCGGGGCTGTCCGCGGCGGGGTTCGAGGTCTACCGCCCCGCGGGCACCTACTTCGTCCAGACCGACATCCGTCCCCTCGGCTTCACCGACGGTCTCGCCCTCACCCGAGAGCTTCCGTCCCTGGCGGGCGTGGTCGCCATCCCCACGCAGGTCTTCTACGCCCGTCCCGAGCGCGGACGCCACTTCGTCCGCTTCGCCTTCTGCAAGAAGGACGAGGTCATCGACGAGGCCGTGAGCCGCCTGGCCCGGCTCGGCGGGACGGGCGGCCACCCCGGGTGACGGGGCCCGCCCCCTTTCGCGGGCGGTCCGTCTCCTTTGCGGAGCCCGTCCCGCTCCTTCGCGGAATCCGGCTCGGCACGGGACCGGTGAGCGCGGCGACGCTGAACGGTTCGCTGGAGACCAGGTCGACCGTCCCTTTGAACGGTAGATGCCCTGACCTGGGCCGTAATCGGGTGGCGGTGATCGGCCGGGTGTTGCTTGGATGATCGTATGACTTCCGTGAAACTCGATGATCATTCTGAGCGGGCCCTGCTGGACCGGCTTGAGCAGTACTACGACGCGGTCCCACTCTCCGGCGCTCGCGTGGAGCGCCACGGCCCGCTCACGCTGTTCGTGCGGGAGGGCGAGGGCTGGCCGTTCTACGCGCGGCCCGCTCGGGAATGGCACGGTTCCGTGAGCGTCACCGACGTGACACTGGTGCGGGCCCGGCAGCGCGAGCTCGGGATTCCGGAGAGCTTCGAGTGGGTCGCCGAGACCTCGCCCGCGCTGAGGCCCGCGGTCGAGGAGTCGGGGCTCGTGATCCACGAACATCCCCTGATGGTCCTCGACGAGGATGCCGCGATACCGGAGCGGAACGAGCCTTCCGAGGGACCGTCCGTACGGATCATGGGCCCGGACGATCCGGCGCTGCCCTCCGCGCTGGCCGTTCCGCATCTCGCCTTCGCGGAGCCCGGGACGGGCGTCGGCGTGGCGGGCCTGGCGGAACTGGCCACGGCGGCGGCGACCCGCGCCGCCGACGGTTCGGTCGAGCGCGCGGTCTCGCGCATGCGGGCGGGACTGACGGCGATCGCCGCGGCCGTCGAGGACGGGATGGCGCTGTGCGCGGGCCAGCACCAGCCGGTTGGAGCGGTCAGCGAGATCGTCGGAGTCGGGACGCTGCCCGCCGCCCGCCGGCGCGGTCTCGGGCTCGCGGTCACCGCCGCGCTGGTGGCCGACGCCAGATCACGGGGTGTGAAGACCGTCTTCCTGTCCGCCGGCGACGACGACGTCGCCCGGATGTACGCCCGGATCGGTTTCCGCCGCATCGGTACCGCGCTGATCGCCGAGTTTCCCGAGAAGCCTGAGAACCTCTGACACAGACGGTGTGAACTGGTTCTGATTCGACTGACGGCGGGTGGCTTACCTGCTGCGCCGGGGGTACGCCATCACGTCCGCGTCCCTGGATCGTCACCGACGATCTGTGGCGGCGCGCCGAGCCGCTGCTGCCTTCCCATCCGCGGCGGCGGACGGGTGGCGACCGCCGTTCGAAGAGACACCGAGTGAAGCGCACGGAACGCCCGTGAACGAAGTCGGGGCGAACCTGGGCCGACCGAAGTCCGATGACCGGCCGCCGGGCGTGCGCGTACGCGTCGGCACCTGCGAGGCCGTGCCGAGGATGATCAACTCCCGCCTCCGCCCGTCGTAACCGCGCGCCTTGACAGGCAGCCATATGGCTGCCTAAATTAAAGGCAGCCGAAAGGCTGCATATCGACGGCGGCGACCTGGGTACGAGGGCGGGCATGGACGAGGTGTTCAAGGCACTGGCCGATCCGAGCCGGCGCGCGCTGCTCGACTCGCTCAACGCCCGTAACGGGCAGACGCTGCGCGAGCTGTGCGCCGGACTCGACATGGCCAGGCAGTCCGTCAGCAAGCACCTCGCGGTGTTGGAGGAGGCCGGGCTCGTCACCACCGTGCGGCGGGGCCGGGAGAAGCTGCACTACCTCAACGCCGCGCCCGTGCACGAGATCGCCCACCGGTGGATCAGCCGCTACGACCGGGCCAGGGTCCAAGCCCTGGCGGACCTGAAACTCGCCCTGGAGGAGACCCCGATGGACGCGCCGACCTTCGTCTACACCACCTACATCCGCACCACCCCGCAGAAGCTCTGGCAGGCGCTGACCGATCCCGCCTTCACCCGCCGCTACTGGGCCACGGAGTTCACCACGGACTGGTCCGTCGGCTCGCCGATGACCTGGGACAACCACGGCGTGCTGATCAGCGACCCGGAGCAGGTCGTGCTGGAGGCCGAACCCTACAGCCGGCTCTCCTACACCTGGCACGCCATCACCCCGGAGCTCGCCAAGCGCTTCGGCTGGGACGAGGAACTGCTCGCCCGGCTGTCCGGCGAGGCTCGCTCGAAGGTCACCTTCACGATTGAGGAGGCTGCGCAGGTCGTGAGGCTCACCGTCGTGCACGACGGCTTCGAGCCCGGATCGAGCCTGGCCGAGATGGTCAGCTACGGCTGGCCGAGCGTGGTGGCGAGCCTGAAGTCGCTGCTGGAGACCGGCGAACCGCTGCCGGACGATGCGTGACCTCCCCGATCGGGGCTCGACGACGTCGCGAGGTACCGCCGGATGATCCGGGGAAGGCGGGCGGGGACGAAGGCGTCCGCTCGGGCTTTACCCGAGGCGGCTCCGGGCGGCCCGTTCAGGCTCCGTCGGGTGGTCGGGGCGTCCGTTTCCGCTTCCCAGAGGTGGTTCCAGGAAGGGTTAGGGAACTTATCGTTGATTTTACTCACTTAAAGTGACATATCGATTACTGAGGAGCATTTCGGGGTATTCCGGTTTATGGGCCTTAGGGTCCGTTCTTGTTCGCGGCGCGAAGGCGCCACCGCGTAACCGGGGGATTCCATGGCAGCATTCGACAGTTTCCTAGAGCGGCTCATCCCTGACGAGGGCGTCCGCAACATGGTCAAATCATTCTTCTCCCCAGAGGACGAGAGCGGCTCCGGAAAGTCCGGCGGTGTCGCCGACAAGATCGATCAGCTCAGGAAGGGCGGCCTGGGGGAGCAGACGAAGTCCTGGGTCAGCCCCGGCCCCAACAAGTCGGTGACCCCGGAGGAACTGAGGTCCGCCATCGACATGAACGACCTCAGGAAGATCGCTCAGAAGGCGGGCATGTCGGAGGACGAGATGCTTCAGGCCCTCGCCAGCCACCTCCCCGAGGTGGTCGACAAGGCCACGCCCAGCGGGAGCATGAAGGACCTTCACAACATGTCCTCCGACATGCCTCCCGGTAGATCTCCCGGCATGTCCTGATCGGACATCGTCGGTACGAGGGGCCGGGCGAGTGTGATCGACTCGCCCGGCCACGATGCTGTGGTCACCCGGCCGGTGACGGTCTTCGAGGCCCGGCCCGGGCGCGGGGACCGCTCAGGCGGAGACGATCCGGCACGCCGTGCCGGGCACGTGGTCGACCTGCAGGGTGGTGTGGTCGATGTGGAACCGCTCGTGCAGCAGTTCGGCCAGCTCGCGGCGGACGCGGTGGCAGTCGCCACCGGGCTTGACGATGACGTGCGCGGACAGCGCGGGGAAGCCGCTGGTCACGGTCCACACGTGCAGGTCCTCGACGGCGGTGACCTCGGAATGGGCGACGATCGCGGCGTTCACCTCGGCCGGATGGACGCCGGCGGGAGCGGCCTCGAACAGGATGCGCCCGGCGTCGCGCAGCAGGCCGTAGGCGGACCTGGCCATGAGGGCCGCGACGATCAGGGCGGCGACCGCGTCGGCCCTGCCCCAGCCGGTGAGCCAGATGACGGCGCCCGCGATCGCGGTGGCGACAAAGGCGTACATGTCATTGAGGATGTGCTGGAACGCGCCCTCCACGTTGAGGCTGCTCCGGTCGGCCCTGGCGATGAGCCACGCGGCGGCGGCGTTGACCGCGATCCCGGCGAGAGCCGTACCGAAGACCAGGAGCCCCTTGACCTCCGGTGGCTCGATGAGCCGCCGGACGCCCTCGTAGACGAAGTAGGCGACGAGCACCACGAAGGTCAGCCCGTTGATCGCCGCGGAGAGGATCTCGGCGCGCTTCCAGCCGAACGTGTAGGCGCCGCGCGCGGGGCGGGCGGCCATGTTGATCGCGATCAGCGCGAGCGCGATGGAGGCGGCGTCGGTGAGCATGTGCCCGGCGTCGGAGATCAACGCGATGGAGTTGGCGATCACGCCGACGACGACTTCGGCCGCCATGAAGACGACCAGCAGGGCGAGCGCCGCCGCCAGGTAGCGGCGGTCGGAGTTCGCGCTGTGCCCGTGACCGTGGCCGTGACCCATCGCAAGATCCATCTCTCTAACACCTGAACAGATGCTCATATATTACGCAAGATGTCCTCAGCGGGGCAAGATCCCGCCTTTCGCGCGACGGCAGAGCGGAGGGGAAGGCGGGGCGCCGGGCCTCCGACCGGCGGGTTCTGTCGAAGAACAGGCGTGCCTTGGGCAAAGAGTGCCCATGAGCCGGGCCGGGCAGCCCGTTAACGTCGCCCGTGTGGGTGGAGGAATGAATGAGACGAGCCGGGAGAGCGGGCTGGGTGAACGAGTTGGGTGAACGAGTTGGGTGAACGAGTACTGATCGCGCTCGGGGGCAACGCGATGACGGCCCCCGACGGGAGCGCGTCGCCGGACGATCAGCGCCGCGCGGTCGAGGACGCGATGCGCCACGTCACCACGCTGGTCGCGGCCGGTCACCAGGTGACCCTCACCCACGGCAACGGACCCCAGGTCGGCAACCTGATCTTGAAGAACCAGATCGCGGCCGACGTCGTGCCCCCGGTGCCGCTCGACTGGTGCGGCGCCCAGACCCAGGCCACGATCGGCACGCTCATCCTCAACGCGCTCGACGGTCGCGCCGTGGTGGTGGTGACCCGGACGCTCGTGGACCTCGGCGATCCGGCCTTCCAGGACCCGATCAAGCCGATCGGCCGCTACTTCACCGAGGCGGAGGCACGCCGCTTCGAGAAACTCGGCGAGACCTGGCACCGGTTCGACCGGGGCTGGCGCCGGGTGGTGGCCTCCCCGGAACCGCTGGAGATCCTCGACGCGCCCGCGGTGGCCGCGCTGGTGGCCGCGGGGTTCACCGTCGTGGCCGCCGGCGGCGGGGGAGTGCCCGTGGTCCGCGACGCCGACGGGAAGCTGTGCGGAGTCGAGGCCGTGATCGACAAGGACCTGGCCGCCGCGATGCTGGCGCGCGCCGTACGGGCCACGACCCTGGTCATCGCCACCGACGTGCCGCAGGCCGTCGTCGGATTCGGTACGGCCGAGGCCCGGCCCATCGGCCACGTCACCACGGTCGAGCTGCGCGCGCTGCACGCCGCCGGGCACTTCGCCGGGGGCAGCATGGGCCCGAAGGTCGAGGCCGCCCTGCGTTTCGTCGAGCAGGGCGGCGACCGGTCGGTGATCACCTCCCTGGAGAACATCGGGGCGGCGGTCGCGGGGGAGGCCGGCACCGTGGTGCGACATTGAATGTGAGTACGAACCAATTGAAAGGTGGCAGGGATGCCGGAACCGATTGAAGTACGCAAGGTGGCCATCGAGAGCGTGACCGACGCCTCCGGGCTGACCAGGCTCATCGACGACGGGGTGATCGAGGCGCACCGGGTGCTCGCGGTGATCGGCAAGACCGAGGGCAACGGCGGGGTGAACGACTACACCCGCATCCTGGCCGACCGCGCCTTCCGCGAGGTGCTCGCCGCCAAGGGCCATCCCTCCCCCGAGAGCGTCCCGCTGGTGTGGTCGGGCGGCACCGACGGCGTGCTCAGCCCGCACGCCACGATCTTCGCCACCACGGCGAACGCCGAGCCGGGCGACGAGCCGCGCGTCAGCGTCGGCATCGCGATGAGCGACGTCATCCTTCCCGAGGACATCGGCCGTCCCGCCATGGTGGAGAAGGTCGCCGCCGGGGTCCGCGAGGCGATGAAGGCCGCCGGGATCGACGATCCCGCCGACGTCCACTACGTCCAGACCAAGACGCCCCTGCTCACCCTGGCCACCATCAACGAGGCCAAGTCGCGCGGCAAGGACGTGGTCATCGAGGACACCGGCCCGTCCATGGACATCTCCAACTCCACCACCGCGCTCGGCATCGCCGTCGCGCTCGGTGAGATCGAGATGCCCGCCGCCGACCAGATCCACCGCGACCTGTCGCTCTTCTCCTCCGTCGCGTCCTGTTCCTCGGGCGTCGAGCTGGACCGGGCCCAGATCGTGGTCGTCGGCAACGTGCGCGGCATCGGTGGTCGCTACCGGATCGGCCACTCCGTCATGAAGGACGCGCTGGACGCCGACGGCATCTGGGAGGCCATCCGCTCCAGCGGCATCGACCTGCCCGAGCGCCCCCATCCGTCGGACCTGGGCGACAAACTGGTCAACGTCTTCATGAAGTGCGAAGCCGATCCGTCGGGCAGTGTCAGGGGACGCCGCAACATCATGCTCGACGACTCCGACGTGCACTGGCACCGTCAGATCAAGGCCACCGTCGGCGGGGTCGCGGCCAGCGTCACCGGCGATCCCGCGGTATTCGTCTCGGTCGCCGCGGTCCATCAGGGTCCCAGCGGCGGGGGTCCGGTGGCCGCCATCGCCGACCTGGGCTGACCCGTCTCACGCGAGCACGGGCCAGATCGCCGGCCGCCCGGGGATTCCGGGCGGCCCGGGGATTAGCGGGCGGGGACGTGCGGGTGAGGCGGGACCGCGGCGGGGCGGTCATGCCTCACCGCCGCCCGCGGGTAGGCTCCCGGTTCGTGCCGAGCATTCCGCAACCACTGGTCCCCGACGACGACGGCGGCGCCGACGTCTCCGTGACGTCCGCGCTCGCGGCCTTCGCCGCCGGTACGGCGGAGGCGGGTGAGGTGATGGCCGCGCTGGGCGGGGCCAGGCTGCTCGTCCCTGTGGTGGCGCTGCTGACCGACTCGGAGGTCGGGGAGCACGGGCTGAAGCAGGAGAAGGAGAGCGAGATGGCTCTCCCGAAGCTGGTCGGCAACGACGGGCGTGAGGCCGTGCCCGCCTTCACCGGGGCCGAGTCGCTGAAACTCTGGCGCCCCGACGCCCGGCCCATCCAGGCGACGGCCCTCCAGGTCTGCCAGGCCGCGGTGCAGGAGGGCGTGGCCGCCGTTGTCATCGACGTGGCGGGCCCGGTGCCCTTCGTGATCGAGGGAAGTCTCCTGCGGGCGCTCGCCGCGGTCGAGTCGGGCACGGTCGGCCGGCTGGGGCCCGAGGTCACCGTGGCGCGCATGGAGGAGGAGCCCGCTCCGCCTCCCCGGCGCCGGCGGTTCGGCTGGCCCTTCCGATAACGGCGCCGGCGCAGCCGATGGCCGGCCCTTCCGACAGTGGCGCCGGCGAAGCCGGCCACGTCGGAGGTGGCCACGTCGGAGGTGGACCCTTCCGGTGGCAACCTCGGGGGAAAGCGACGTCGACGGCCGGGATCACCGGGGGAAACCGGCGACGTCGACGGCCGGGATCACCGGGGCAATCACGGCGGCGGGGTCGCCGGAGCCGCGATGGAGAACGTGGGACGAGAACACCGTCATGACGGTGCCGGGTCTCGATGAACCGGGGAGACCTCCGTGAGCCGGTGCCGATGCGGACCCGGGCGCTCGGCGGACGGGGGAGGCCCCCGCGGATTATGGTCGTCGCGTGATCCTCCTCCCCGTTGTGGCGGCCCTGGCCGGTCTGGTGATCGGGCTCCGGACGCGCGTCCTGGTGGCCCGGTACGCCCCGGCCGAGGGGGAACCGTCCCGGCCGGGCAGGCCATCGTCGCCGGTCGTTCCGGTGGTCACCGCCCTGGCGCTCGGGGCGCTGGCCCTGCGGGCCGTGGCGGACCGCCCCGCCTCGGAGGCTTTCTTTCCGCCGGATGCCACGTGGGTGGGGGAGCTTCTCGCCTTCTGGTGGCTGGCGGTGATCGCCGTGACGCTGGCCTTCATCGACCTGGCCGTCTACCGGCTCCCCGACGGGCTCACCCTCGCGGCGTACCTCGGGACCGGCGGCCTGCTCGCGGTGGCGGCCCTGACCGGAGGACGATTCGACGATCTTCTCAGGGCGGGACTGGCGGGCGCCGCGCTGGCGGCCTTCTATCTGGCGCTATTCCTGGTCAATCCGGCGGGGATGGGACTGGGCGACGTCAAGCTCGCGGCAAGCCTGGGCACCGCGCTCGGCTGGCTCGGCTGGGAGACCGTGGTCATCGGGGCGTTCCTGGGCTTTGTCGCGGGCGGCCTCTACGGTGTCGCGCTGATGGTCGCGGGCCGTGCGGGCCGCAAGAGTGAGATCCCCTTCGGCCCATTCATGATCATTGGCGCGTTCGCGGCGCTCCTGATCTGACGTCCTCCCCGCCCCGAAGGACTCCGCCGGCCGATTCCCGTCGGGCCACGTCCGGTATCGCGGTCGGACGCGCGGGTCGAGAAGATCCACAACGAATCGGCCGGCAAGGTCCCGAAGAGCGAGGCTTCCACGCTGCGGATGCTCGGTGACCCGTGCCACCGGATGCCGGTCGGCGCTACCCCGCCCGGTGCTCGTACGACCCGGTGCCGGTCTGGCCGACCCCGTTATGACCAGCTGGCCCGATGCGGGTTTGTACAGCCTTGTTGTGATTCATGTGACCCGATGTCGGGCGGTACGACCGTTTCGGCATGCCGGCCGACGTCTCACCCGGTGAGCTGGGGCCATTCCAGTGGGCGGCACATGGAAGACTTGTCATCATGTTGCGCTGGTTGACTGCCGGAGAGTCCCACGGCCCCGAGCTCGTCGCGATCCTGGAAGGCATGCCCGCCGGGGTGGAGGTGACCACGGCCCATATCGATGAGGCGCTGGCGAGACGTCGTCTGGGCTACGGCCGCGGCGCCCGGATGAAGTTCGAGCAGGACGTGGTGAACGTCGTGGGCGGCGTGCGGCACGGTCGCACGCTCGGCAGCCCCGTCGCCATCCGCGTGGGCAACACCGAGTGGCCCAAGTGGGAGACCGTCATGGCGGCCGACCCCGTGGACCCCGCGTTGCTGGAGGGGCAGGCCCGAAACGCGCCGCGCTCGCGTCCCCGGCCCGGCCACGCGGACCTCGCCGGGATGCAGAAGTACGGCTTCGACGACGCCCGCCCCGTGCTCGACAGGGCCAGCGCCCGCGAGACCGCCGCCCGTGTCGCGCTCGGCCAGGTCGCCCGGAGCTTCCTCAAGCAGGCCCTCGGCGTTGACATCGTCAGCCACGTCGTCTCGATCGGCGAGGCGCAGACCACCCCGGGCGTCATGCCCGGCCCCGGCGACCTGGCGGCGATCGACGCCGATCCGGTGCGCTGCGCCGATCCGGCAGGCAGCGCCGCGATGGTCGCCGAGATCGACAAGGCGCACAAGGACGGCGACACCCTCGGAGGGGTCGTCGAGGTGATCGCCTACGGACTGCCTCCGGGCCTGGGTAGCTACACCCACTGGGACCGGCGCCTCGACGCCCGCCTCGCCGCCGGCCTGATGGGCATCCAGGCGATCAAGGGCGTCGCCGTCGGCGACGGCTTCGAGACCGCCCGCCGCCCCGGCTCCAGGGCCCACGACGAGATCGAGAACACCGCGGACGGGGTCCACCGGATCACCAACCGGGCGGGCGGCGTCGAGGGCGGTATGACCAACGGCGAGCCGCTGCGCGTCAGCGCGGCGATGAAGCCGATCTCCACCGTGCCCCGGGCGCTGGCCACCATCGACGTGCTGACCGGCGAGGCGGCCAAGGCCCACCACGAGCGCTCCGACGTGTGCGCGGTCCCGGCCGCCGCGATCGTCGCCGAGGCGATGGTCGCGCTGATCCTGGCCGACGCCGCGATCGAGAAGTTCGGCGGCGACTCCGTCGAGGAGGTCGCGCGCAACCTGTCCGGATACCTTTCTTCGATGGTGATCAAGTGAGCGGGCGCACCCGCGGGAGCCGCATCGACTCCCGGGCGGGCGAGACGCGAGCTGAGGAGGCACAGTGAGTCCCCGAGTAGTGCTGATCGGTCCTCCCGGATCGGGCAAGTCCACCGTCGGCCAGCTTCTGGCCGACCGCTTCGGGGTCGCCTTCCGTGACACCGACCTCGACGTGGAGACCGTGGCGGGCAAGTCGGTGGGCGACATCTTCATCGAGGACGGCGAGGAGCGCTTCCGCGAGCTGGAGGCGGAGGCCGTACGGCGGGCGCTGGCCGAGCACGGCGGCGTGCTGTCCCTCGGCGGTGGCGCCATCCTGGACGAGGCGACGCGCGAGCTGCTGGCCGGTCACACGGTGGTCTACCTGGAGATCGGTCTTTCACAGGCCGTGCAGCGGGTGGGTCTGGCCTCGGCGCGCCCCCTGCTGGTGCTGAACCCGCGCAGCCAGCTGAAGAAGCTGATGGACGCCCGCCGCCCGATCTACGAGGGCCTGGCCCGGATCACCGTGGCGACCGACGAGCGCAAGCCCGACGAGGTCGTCGACGAGATCGTGAAGGGCCTGGAGCCGTGACGATCTCCAGGATCAAGGTCGACGGAGACACCCCCTACGACGTGGTGGTCGGCGCCGGGGTGCTCGGCGAGCTCCCCGGCCTTCTCGGGCCCAAGGTCCGCACCGTCGCCGTGATCCACCCGGCGAGCCTGCCGGAGATCGCGCGGCCGGTCTGCGGCGCGATCGAGGCGGCCGGATACGAGGTCGTCGCGCTGCCGGTGCCCGACGCCGAGCGGGCCAAGACGATCGAGGTGGCCGCCGAGCTCTGGTCGGCCTTCGGCCGTCACGGCATCACGCGATCCGACGCCGTGGTCGGCGTCGGCGGGGGAGCCACCACCGACCTGGCCGGCTTCGTCGCCGCCACCTGGCTACGTGGTGTCAAGGTCGTGCAGGTGCCGACGACCCTGCTCGGCATGGTCGACGCCGCGGTGGGCGGCAAGACCGGCATCAACACCCCCGAGGGCAAGAACCTGGTCGGTTCCTTCTCCCCTCCGGCCGGGGTCCTGTGCGACCTGGCCACGCTGGTCTCGGTGCCCCGCGACGACTACGTCGGCGGTCTCGCGGAGATCATCAAGGGCGGTTTCATCGCCGACCCGACGATCCTGACGCTCATCGAGGACGACCCCGAGGGCGCCAGGCTCCCCGAGGGACGGCACACCCGCGAGCTGATCGAACGGAAGATCCAGATCAAGGCCGACGTGGTCGGGGCCGACCTGCGTGAGGGCGGCCTGCGGGAGATCCTCAACTACGGACACACCCTGGCCCACGCCATCGAGCGGGTCGAGCGTTACCAGATGCGTCACGGCGAGGCCGTCGCCATCGGCATGGTCTACGCCGCCGAGCTGTCCCGCCTGGCCGGCAGGATCGGCCCCGACCTTGTGGAGCGGACCCGGTCCATCCTGACCTCGGTCGGGCTGCCCACCGCCTACCGCCGCGAGGCCTGGCCCGAGCTCCGCGACCACATGCGCCTGGACAAGAAGAGCCGCGGCGCCAAGCTCCGTTTCATCCTCCTGGACGACCTGGCGAAGCTCTCCCCGCTGGAGGACCCGCCGGAGGCGCTGCTCGAAGCCGCCTACGACGAGGTGGCCCGTTGAGTAACGGGTGCGACCCGCCCGAGGTGCGCGCGAAATGACGGACGAAGCGGCTCGGCTCCGATATGCGGAGTGACGGGCGGAGCGGCTCGGTCGCGGTGCGCGAGGCGACGGGCGGAGCCGCGGATGAAACGGCGTGGAGTGGTGAGCACAGAACGTCGGCCGTGTCGCAGACACGCGGCCATTGAAGAGTGGTAGTGATTCCATGAGATCCGTCTATGTGCTCAACGGCCCGAACCTGTCGCGGCTCGGCACCCGTGAGCCCGACGTCTACGGCGCGGAGACCTTCGCGGACCTGACAGCGCTCTGCCGGGAGACCGGCCGGGAGCTGGGCCTCTCGGTGGAGGTCCGGCAGACCGACGACGAGGCCGAGATGCTCGGCTGGCTGCACGAGGCGGCCGACGGCCGGGTGCCGGTGGTGCTGAACCCGGCGGCGTTCACCCACTACTCCTACGCGCTGCGCGACGCCATCGCCCAGCGCACCGCGCCCCTGGTCGAGGTGCACATCTCCAACCCGGCCGCCCGCGAGGAGTTCCGGCACAACTCGGTGGTCGCCGCCGTGGCCACCGGTACGATCGCAGGCTTCGGCCTGAGGTCCTACGTGCTCGCGCTGCACGCCATCGCCGAGACCTCTGCTGAGTGAGTGCCCGATGAGCGACCCGGTGAGTGACCCGATGAACGGTCCGGCGAGCGGCCCCACGAGTGATCCGATGAACGGCCACTCAGCGAGCGACCCGATGAACGGCCTGGTGAATGGTTCGGCGGGTGACCCGATGAACGGTCCGGTGAATGGTTCGGCGGGTGACCCGATGAACGGTCCGGTGAATGGCTCGGCGGGTGATCCGATGAACGGCCTGGCGAGTGACTCGGCGAGTGGCCCCGCGCGCGACCGCTCCTTCTCCTCGTTCGTCGCCCTCGGCGACAGCTTCACCGAGGGGCTGAACGACCCCGGTGTGAACGGTCACTTCCGGGGCTGGGCCGACCGGGTCGCCGAGCGGCTGGCCGCGCTCGACCCGGACTTCCGCTACGCCAACCTCGCCGTGCGCGGCAAGCTCATCGACCAGATCGTCGAGCACCAGGTTCCGCGGGCGATCGAGATGCGGCCCGACCTGGTCAGTTTCTGCGCCGGAGGCAACGACCTGCTCCGGCCGGGCAGCGACCCCGACCGGATGGCCAAGAAGCTGGCGGGAGCCGTACGGGACCTGCGGGCCACCGGCGCGGAGGTGCTGCTGTTCACCGGCGTGGACCCGCGCGACACCCCGATCATGCGCCGCGCCCGCGGCACGTTCGCGATCTTCTACATGCACGTCAGGTCCATATCCGAGCTGTACGGCTGCCGCCTGGTCGACCAGTGGTCGATGCAGGGCCTGCGCGACTGGCGGGCATGGAGCGACGACCGCCTGCACATGAACGAGGAGGGCCACCGCATCGTGGCCGCCAAGATCTGCCAGGTGCTCGGGATCGACTGCGACGACGACTGGCGCAAGGTCTGGCCGCCCCGCGAGCACGTGGACCGCAGGGCCAAGCGCCGCGAGGACGCCCAGTGGGTCCGCGAGCACTTCGGCCCCTGGCTCGGCCGCCGCCTGCGCGGGCGTTCCTCGGGTGACGCCGTCGATCCCAAGCGCCCGGATCTGAGGATCTTTCCCTAGCGGCCGCCTCCGGACGTCGAGCATCCGTCGTCGTATGACCGGCTCCTGACGGGGCGGGCTTTCCGGCAACCCGGGCTTTCCGGCAACCCGGGCTTTCCGGCAACCCGGGCTTTCCGGCGATCCCGGAGTGACAGGCCACCGGCTCGCCGGGCCGGGTCCGGCGGCGCCGGAACGGTGCGCTGCCGGGAAACGGGAAACGCGGATCTTTCCGTTCTCGGCAGCGGCCTCACCCCGACGCCTCGACGACGAGCTGAGGCGCTCGTCAAAAGCCGCATGCAGATATCTCCGGGACGAGCTGAGGTGCTCTTCCTGGAGGCGCCGGCGCCTCCAGGAAGATCCAGGGCACGCTTGTCGCGAGGCCCCCGGCCGACAGTCCCTATGACGAGCCGAGGCGCTTGAGGGCGTCGCGGACCTTCGCGGGGTCGTTGGTGGGCCAGAAGGGCGGCAGGGAGTCGCGCAGGAAGCTCCCGTAGCGGGCCGTCGCCAGGCGGGGGTCCAGGATCGCGACCACGCCCTTGTCGTGCTGGCTGCGGAGCAGCCGGCCCGCACCCTGGGCGAGAAGCAGGGCGGCGTGGGTGGCGGCGACGGCCATGAAGCCGTTGCCGCCCTTGGCGGCGACGTGGCGCTGGCGGGCGGAGCTCAGGGGGTCGTCCGGGCGGGGGAAGGGGATGCGGTCGATGATGACCAGCCGCAGCGAGGGGCCAGGCACGTCCACGCCCTGCCAGAGGGACAGGGTGCCGAACAGGCAGGTCGGCTCGTCCTCCGCGAACTGCTTGACCAGCAGCATCGTGGAGTCGTCGCCCTGGCAGAGCAGGGGCACGCTCAGGCGGTCCCTCAGGGCCTCGGTGGCGGCCTTGGCCGCGCGCATCGAGGAGAACAGGCCGAGGGTGCGGCCCCCGGCGGCCTCGATCAGCTCGGTGATCTCGTCGAGGTAGGCCTCGGGCAGGCCGTCGCGGCCCGGCTGCGGCAGGTGCTTGGCGACGTAGAGGATGCCGCTGCGGGGATGGTCGAAGGGCGAGCCGACGTCCATGCCGGTCCAGCCGGCCCGCTTCCTCGGCCGAGCCTTGGCTCCGTCCTTCGCCCCGTCTCTGGCTCCGTTCTTCGGCTCGTCCCCGGTCTCGCCGTTCGCGGTGCTCGCGGTCAGCCGGGCCTCGTCCTTCGCACCGTCTCCGGAACCCAGACCCCACTGGCGGGCCAGGCCGTCGAAGGCGCCGCCCAGAGCGAGCGTGGCCGAGGTGAGGATCACCGTCCGGTCGCCGAAGAGCTTGTCGCGGAGCATGCCCGCCACGGTGAGCGGCGCCACCCGGAGCAGGGGCGGGCGTCGCTCGGTGCCCGCCTCCAGCCAGACCACCTCGGCCCGGTCGATCTCCTCGGCGTGACCGAAGGCGTCAAGCATCCGCTGCGCGGTGTCGTGGATCTCGTCCAGGGCGGTGAAGGCAGCCTTGCGCAGGCCCGCGCCCTCGGGGTCGTCCTTGTCGGCGCCCATCCGAGGGCCGAGGGAGGTGATGCACGCCCACGCCGAGTCGCGGACCAGGGCGAGCGTCATCCCGAGCACCTGGGGCAGCTCGTCGAGGCGCCCGGCGGGCGCGGCGGCGAGCAGGGCCTTGAGATCCTCTCCCGACTCCATGAGCCGGTCGGAGGTGGGCTGGTCGATCAGCCTGCCGACCCGGCGCACGGCCAGCGAGACCATGTTCTCGGACAGCTCGCCGGTCACCACCGAGGTGACCCGATCGACCAGCTCGTGGGCCTCGTCCACCACGACCACGTCGTGCTCGGGCAGGAGGGGGAAGTCCTCCATCGCGTCGATGGCGAGCAGGGCGTGGTTGGTGACGACGACGTCGGCCTCCCCGGCGCGGGCCCGTGCCAGCTCGGCGAAGCACTCCGGCCCGCTCGGGCAGCGCGTGGCGCCCAGGCACTCCCTGGCACTCACCGAGAACTGCCGCCACGCCTGCTCGTTGACACCGGGGACGAGCTCGTCGCGGTCGCCGGTCTCGGTCTCGTTCGCCCAGTCCTGGATGCGCTGGACCATGCGCCCCGTCGCGTTCACCTCGCGGGGGTCGAAGAGCTGGTCCTGCTCGTCGTCGGGCCATCCGGCACTCGCCTTGTAACGGCACAGGTAGTTGCGGCGGCCCTTGAGGATCGCGAACTTGGGCTCGTGCGGCAGCTGCGGGGCGAGCGCCTCGGCGAGGCGGGGCAGGTCGCGGTCCACGAGCTGGCGCTGGAGCGCGATGGTGGCGGTGGAGACGACCACGGCTCCCTCGGAGGTCATCGCGTGCCGGATCGAGGGGATCAGGTAGGCCAGGGACTTGCCCGTGCCCGTGCCCGCCTGAACGGCCAGGTGGTCACCCGACTCGATCGAGTGCTGCACCGCCTGGACCATCTTTATCTGGCCGGGGCGCTCGACCCCGCCGACGGCTTCGACGGCGATGCTCAGCAAATCCTCAACTGGGGGAATATCCACCTTTGAGGAGACGTCTTCGGGAGGGGCGATGGAGTCGGTTGGCACGACAGCCAACCGTACCCGCTCGCCCTGACAATCGCGGCTGCTCCGGGGAGTCACTGCGCGGACGCATCGCGGTATTCGCAAACCTGGGGCTCATGTTCCGTGGCAAACTGGCTCGATCACCCGGCTCGCCAATCCCCCAAAGGTCAAGGAAGATCTACCGTTCTGGTGTTGCTGGGGCGGAAGATGGGGGTGGAAAGGTCGGTTCGGTAGAGTTTTCTGAGGTCGAGTGGACGAATAAAGGCTGGCTGAAGCACTATGTCTTCCATGTCGGAAGTTGTCCCGTTGCCGTCGTTCGGCGAGGTGTTCTTTGACGAGCGTGGCCAGGAGCGGGTGCTCCGGGTCACTTGGCACGAAGGCACGCTGGTGCTGAGCCTGTGGCGCGGTGAGATGTGCACTGCGAGTTTCCGCATGCCCATGGACGACGTGGGACGTCTGGTCGACACCCTCGACGAGGGTTTTGTCGAGGCCGGAGGCCAGTATCCCGACGAGGCGGGCGAGCCCGCGCACATGGTCGAGCACCAGGTGCACGGTGAGTTCCCCGCCACCGGGCAGTATGCCCGGCCGCGCTCGGAGGACTACGCCCAGCCTCCGCAGCCGTACGCCGACCCGGTCGGTCACGCCCCGCCGCTCGACGAGCCACGCCAGGTCGCCACCCTCGGGCCCAACGACGTGCTCGTCGCCCGGGGCACCGCGCCACAGTCCCCGGATCGATCCCAGGACCGGATGGCCGCCTACGGCGCGGGCGACGCGGTGCCGCGCGAGAACATGATCGTGGGCGACGCCCTGCCCTACGGGCAGTCCGCGGGGCCGCTCGGCTCCGGCGAGCCGATGTACCAGATGCCCGGCGACCGCTACCCGACCTCGCAACCGGATCCCTACGGCGCCTCGCAGGGCCATCAGGATCTGTACGGCGCGTCCGACCCGTACGGCGCCTCTCCTGACCCGTACGGCACGCCGGGCCAGCAGCCCGACGCGTTCGCCGTTCCGGGAGGCCAGCCGGACCCGTACGGCGTGCCTCCCCAGCAGCCCGTGGACCCGTTCACCGCGCCGGCGGGCCGGCAGCCGGTCGACCCCTTCGCGGCCCACGCCGACCAGTTCCCGGCGTCCGCGCACCAGTCGCACGCCGACCCCTACACGCCCCAGGGGCAGCAGCACTCCACCGACCCCTTCGGGTTCGCGGCCCAGCAGCAACAGCAGCAGCCCGCCTACCAGGCCCAGCCCGACCCCTACGGCTACCCCGCCCCGGTCCAGCCCGACCTCTACGCGTTCGGCGCCCAGCAACCCGGCCCGCCGCAGTCCCCGCAGGCCGGTCACCCGGCGGACCTGCGCGACCTGTACGGCGCGCCGCCCGCCTACCAGCAACAGAACGTGGACCCGTCCGACCCGCTGGGCCTGCGCGGCCAGCAGCCCGAGCAGTTGGCGCCGCGCCCCTACATCCAGGAGCCGTCGCACGCCACCGGGGAGAGACTCCGTCCCGAGCAGCGCTACGACGAGCAGCGTTACGACGAGCGGCGCCATGACGACCAGGGTTACGACGATCGGCGGGACGAGCGCCGCGAAGGGCGGCGCCGGGACGAGCGAGACGAGCGCCGCGACTGGTGATCGGGCCGTCAGGGCCCCCGCCATCGGCGAGGCGTCGACCGGTGATCGGGCCGTCAGGGTCCTCCCGCCATCTGTGAGGCGCCTGGCCCGCGCGTGAAGCGGCAGGACGTTGACGCGGGTGGCGCGGTGTGGCGTCGAGGTCATGCGCGAGGGTGGGGCGGGCAGACCCCGGCCAGGTGGAGGCGATCACGGCCGCGGAGCCCGTGCGCGTGTATGGAACGGTTGCGCGTACTCTGCGTACGGTAATTCCGCGTTAATGCGCGTATGTGAGCATGGTTCCGCATGCTGATCGTTCTCTGTCGGTAGGGGTGGGATGGACCAGGCTCTGGCGGTACAGATACTGGTGGTGCCGGTCATCGCGATCGCGGTGGCCGCCGTGGCGAGGCGCATGGGGTGGTCGTCCCCGCTGGTGCTGGTGCTGGTCGGGCTGGTGCTGTCGCCGCTGGTTCCCGGCTACCAGCTGGACCCCAACCTGATCCTGCTGGTGTTCCTGCCGCCGCTGCTCTACTCCGCCGCGATCGACAGCTCCTACCTGAGGCTCAAGGCCTTCCGCAGCCCGGTCGCGCTGCTCTCGATCGGCCTGGTGCTGTTCACCACGCTGGTCATCGGGTGGGTCGTCCACCTGCTCATGCCCGAGCTGCCGCTGGCCGCCGCGTTCGCGCTGGGCGCGATCGTGGCGCCGCCGGACGCCGTCGCCGCGGTCGCGGTGGCCCGCAGGCTCGGGCTGCCCCGCAAGGTGGTGACCATCCTGGTGGGGGAGAGCCTGTTCAACGACGCCACCGCGCTCACCCTCTACCGGGTGACCATCGCGGCGGCGCTGGGCCAGGGGGCGGCCACCTGGCAGTCCGTGACCATCGAGTTCGTCCGTTCGGCGGTGGGCGGCGTGCTGGTCGGGGTCGTGCTCGCCTGGATACTCGCCCGCGTGCTGCTGAGCCTGCGCGACGCGCTCGTCGAGAACACGGTCATGCTGCTCACCCCGTTCGCGGTCTACTTCGTGGCCGAGAGCCCGTACATCCACGTCTCCGGCGTGATCGCCGTCGTGATCGTCGGTCTCTACATCGGGCACCGCATGCCCCGGGCGGGCTTCGGCACCCGGCTGCTGTCCGACGCCGTCTGGCGAGTCATGGACTTCTTCCTGGAGTCGATCGTCTTCGTGCTGATCGGCCTGCAGATGTGGCCCATCATGAGTGCGCTGGACTGGGACGACCGGTGGAAGCTCACGGGGATGGCGCTGGCGGTCTTCGCCGCCGCGGTGCTCGCCAGGGTCGTCTGGGTCGTGCCCACCAGCTACCTGCCGGGATTTTTGGCCAGGAGGTTCCGGGGGCGCGAGCCGCATCCGGTGGCCTGGCAGAACGTGGCGATCGTGAGCTGGGCGGGCATGCGCGGGGTGGTCTCCCTCGCGGCGGCCTTCGCCATCCCCCTGGAATTCGAGGGCCGGCCCACACTGCTCTTCCTCACCTTCGTGGTGGTGATCGGAACCCTGCTGGTCCAGGGTCTGTCGTTCCCGGCGCTGATCCGCCGGCTGAAGGTCTCCAACGAACAGGAGCTCTACACCGACAACCTGGCCGAGGCGGCCGCCCAGCAGGCGGCCGCCTCCGCCGGGCTCGCCCGGCTGGATGAGCTTGTCGCCGAGGGCGTCGCCGACGTCCACGAGGACATCGTGGAGCAGCTCAGGTCACGGTCCGAACGCCGGACCCTCACGGCCTGGGAGCGGCTCGGCGGCGGCACGGGCCAGGAGGGGGAGGAGACCCCCAGCACGATCTACCGGCGGCTGCGCAGGGAGATGCTGGTCGTCGAGCGTGAGGTGTTCGTACGGTTCCGCGACGAGCGACGCATCGAGGACGAGGTGCTCCGCAGGATCATCCACGAGATCGACTTCGAAGAGGCCACCCTGGAGCGGGACTGACGGCCCGTGAGGCCATCCCGCGAGGAGGACCGGCTCCGTGAACGCCTGATGGGAAAGGACCGTCCCCCGTCAGGCCGCCCCGCGAGGAGGACCGGCCCCGGCAGGAGCCGGCCGTCCGGCGGTGACGTCTGTTCTACGCCCGAGGACGGGCCCCTCTAGCCGATGACGTTGTCCACGAAGCACCAGCGCCAGTTCTCGCCCGGCTCGAAGGACGCCATGACCGGGTGGCCGGTCTCCTTGTAGTGGGCCGTGGCGTGCTTGCTGGGCGATGAGTCACAACAACCGATGTGCCCGCACGTAAGACATTTGCGCAGGTGAACCCAGCGTGTGCCGGCCGCCAGGCATTCCTCGCACCCCTGCGGCGTCCCAGGGGACGGGTTCTGCGCCTCAACGATGTGCTCACAAACACTCATGTTCTCCCCTTACTTAGACATCCAATGATCGTACTTCCAGAGCCGGGTTCCAACTCGGCCGCCTTGCCCCGTACGGCGGAGGTCCGGCACAACCGTTCGGAGAACTTCAGTGATTCCCTTTCCCCGTTCCCGCTTCATCGACCGTGCACGCCGTGCGGGGCCATGCCGAGCCGTTCTCGCTTCGCGGAGCGGCAGGTCGTGCGCCCGCGCGGGCCACATGGTGAGCGTCTCCCGCTCCGCGGAGCGGGAGGCGGACAATGACCGCCGCGACAGGCGCCTGTCGCGGCGGCCCGTTGGGTAGGGTCGAGGCATGCGACCTCTCCCGCGACGAATTCCCATCCTCTCCGCCTCGGTTCTGGCCGCTTTCCTCGTCATCACCGGATGTTCCGAAATCCAGGACGTGAGCCAGGGCATCGACAAGGCTCAGCAGTGCGTTCAGGCCACGGGCATCGTCACCGAGACGGCGGCGAAGGTCGCCGGCCTGGTCAACGACCCCGCCGAAATGGAGAAGGCGCTGAACGACGGCGCCGCCAAACTCGGCACTCTGGCTGACGAGGCGGCCAACACCACGCTCAAGGAAGCCGCCGAAGGCGTTTCCAAGGACCTTGAGGGACTGAACGCCACAAACGCCAACAACGCCGTCGACGCGGCCCAGAAGGTCGCGACCGACTCGGTGAAGTGGGTCGAGCAGCTGGCCGGCGCCTGCAGCGGCTGAGCCTCCGCTCAATCCCGGGTTCTCTAGGGGGAATGTGGCTGAAATAGCGTCGTTCTCATGAAGACCCTGGAAAACGAGCCAGACCCCCGGTTCACGCTCGCGAACGAACGAACGTTCCTGACCTGGCTGAGCACGTCGCTCGCGCTGAGCGCGGGCGGCGTCGCTATGGCGGCGGTCTCCGCCGACGTCTTCGTGCCCTGGATGCGGACCGTGCTCGCGGTCATCCTCGTGTCGCTGTCCGCCCTGTCGGCTGCGATGGCGTACCCCCGTTGGCGCCTGATCCAGCGCGCCCTGCGCCGCGCCGCCCCGCTCCCGCCCCCGGCCCTCGCGCCCCTGTTCGGCTACGGCGTGGCCGCCGTAGCCGTTCTCGCCCTGGTCCTCATCCTGTTCCGCCGATGAGCTTTCGGGGAGAGGAGTCTCCGGATCTGCCGTCGAGCCTCCAGGGAGAGGAGTCTCCGGATCTGCCGTCGAGCCTCCAGGGAGAGGAGTCTCCGGATCTGCCGTCGAGCCTTCGGGGAGAGGAGTCTCCTGCTTCGCCGATGAGTCCCCAGGGAGAGGAGCCTTCGGATTCGCCGATGAGTCTCAGGGGAGAGGAGCCTTCGGACCTGCCGTCGAGCCTCAGGGGAGGGGAAGGCCTGCAGAGCGAACGGACCCGGCTGGCCTGGGTTCGCACCGCCGCGCTGCTGGCCGTCACCGGCCTGGGCGGCGCGGGCCTCGCCCTGCGCACCGGCACACCTGCGATCGCCATAATCCCCTTCGCCCCGGCCGTCTTCTGCGGCGCGCTCCTGCTCACCGGTACCGGTACCCGCTACCGGAACGCCCAGGAGGCCGTCCGGGGAGGCCGCCCCCTCGACAACCGGGTGGACGCCCTCATCGCCTGGCTCGGAACCCTCGCCGTCACCCTCGGAGCGCTCAGCCTCGTGCTCACCCGGTAGGTACGCGCTGGCCGTCCGGTCCGTCCGGTCCGTCCGGGTCGCTCGTCTGTCCGGCCTGCCTGATCCGTCCGGGTCACTCGACCATCCGGTCCATCCGGTCCATCCGGTCTGCCTGGTCCGTCCGGGTCGCTCGTCCATCCGGTCCGCCCGGTCCGTTCGGGGGGGTCGACGGTGGGTGGCGGGTGGCCGGTTAGCTGCCAGGCATCGAATGACGTCTCCTGACCCATCAAAAATGGGGCAAGATGGCGCAGCATGTCACGCTTCGATGATCTGCCGGGCTACGCGGCATCGATCGCTCCGCTGATCGATGCCGTTCACCTGGGTGTCCATGTCGCGAGCCGGCCAATCGGCCGGGAGCTCGTCAGGCAGTCGGGTCTTCAGACGGAGCTGATGATCGATCTCCGCTACGTGCTCCCCATCCGGCCGCTGACCCCCGAGGGACTGACCGCCCTCTACCGCTACAACCCCTTTGACCGGGCCGAGATCGAGGCGCAGATCGCACAGGGCATCCTCGTCGACGACGGCGAGCTGCACGCGACGGACATCTCGCTCGCGTTCATCGAGGCCCTGTACGAGGTGCACGCGACGGTGACCGGCGCGTTGTGGGCGGACCACGCCGACCGGCTGCCCGAGCTCGCGGACCTCGCCGGACGACTCCTGGCGGCCGGCGCGGACAGCGGCGGCGCGGCCTTCGCCCAGGCCTCGCCGCCCTACGAGCCGGAGGGAACCCCCGCGGGCGTGCTCCTGTTCAACCGGCTGGCCGCGCTGCGCTACCACCGCGCCGACGTTCACGCCGCCGTCTGGGCGGAGGAGGGTTTCACCGCCGCGCAGATCATCGCCCTGACGCCGGGCGCCGTCCGCGACCGGATCGAGGCGGAGACGAACCGCCGCGCGGCCGTGCCGTACGAGACCCTGACCACGAGGGAGCGACAGACCCTGCTGCTGGGTCTGAGCGCCCTCGATCTGCCGTGACGTGCGGAGGGATGTACCGGAGGTTCGAGCGCCCTCGGCCTGCCGTGACGTACGAAGACTGAGCGTCTTCGACCTGCCGTGACGTACGGGGGTGAGCGTCTTCGGCCTGCCCTGACGTACGGAAGGTCAGGAGTCGACGCCGAGGGCCACCGTCTCGGCGACCTCCGCGTGGCGTTCGGTCTCGGACTTGCTCAGGCCCAGGGTCTCGTGGGCTCACTGCTGCGGGAGGTCGGGGTGACCCCGACGTTCGCTCCGACCCACGGCCTGGACCTCGCGGTCAAGGATGTCGATCCCCAGCTGTTCCCCGAGGGGAGCGGGCTCGCCTCGGTGCTGAGCGACTGCGACCACCAGTCGGAGTTCGAGTTCGGCCTGGAACTGCTCGTAAAGGCGATAACCGTACGGCTGAAAAGGTGACGCCCGGGACCGGCCAGGTCCCGGGCGTCACCAGGGAGCGTTCCCTTCCCCTGGAAGCTCCCCGGCGGGGTCAGTACCAGTTACTGGACTGGAAGTGACCCCATGCGCCGCACGGTGACCCGTAACGGCTTTTGATGTAGTTCAGACCCCAGTGGATCTGTGTGAACGGGTTGTACCGCCAGTCCCCGCCACTGCCGCCCATTTTCGAACCCGGCAGCGCCTGCGGGATGCCGTAGGCCCCCGAGGACTGGTTGTAGGCCCGGTGATTCCAGTTGCTCTCCCTGGTCCAGAGGCTGTCCAGACATCGGAACTGGCTGTGTGACCACGCGCGGCGGGAGACGAGGCGATAAGCGATCGCCTTGTTCCTGCCCTTGGCGGTCCTTGTGGCCAGCCTGATCCTGGGTGCGACCTTGGTGGACCAGGTGCTCTGGTGGATGGCGACGCTGGGCCTCGCCCGGATGGACGAGGTTCCGCCGAGGGCCGTCACGCCGGGGTTCGCCCGGGTGGGCCAGGTGCTTCGACGGATCGCGACCCCGGGCTTCGCCCGGGTGGTTGAGGTGCTCTCGCGGACCACGGCCCTGGGTGCGGCCTTGGTGGACCAGATGCCCTCGTGGACCGTGACCCCAGGCTCGGCCTGGGCGGTCCTGATGTTCTCGCGGATCGTGACCCCAGGTTCGGCCTGGGTGGACCATGAGTCCTCGCGGACCGTCTCCTCCGTTCCTTTCCCGGATGGTTCGACGGTCTCCTCTGCTCGCCCCACCGCCGCCGATCCGACCATGGTCGACGCGGCGATCATGGTCACGACGGTGTTGCGCACAAGGCGGTAGCTGTTCAAGGTGATCCTTGTCCTCTGGCCGCGTGCGGGAGGCACGTGAGGGCACGAGGTGCTCTCACGTGCTTGGCGATCCAGCGCCCGTGGCTCGGGTGAGGAATGCCCGCGTGGTCTCGCCGGCCTGTTTCCGGCATGAGACACCGCGACGATCTCTCTAGGCCGCTTTCTAGTACGCCGAGGGATCATTGAGAGGCGGATGCGACACGCGGAGGAAAGGTGTTTGCCCGATCTTCGTGGTCTAAAGGCGATTCGGCGGGTACCGAATTACGACAGGCGATTCTTCTCTATGGAGGACCGAACCGAAAATAGCTTCGGCATGGGGTTTCAAATCGGGGCCGGCTCCGCGACGGGAAAAGAGCTCGCACCCCATATGGTGATCCGCGGCACTCCCCGGGGCGGTTCGGACCCCGCGGGGCCACCGTCCGCCCGGGCCCCGCGGGGAGGCCGATGCGACGTCCGGACGGCTCTGCGGCGGTCATGCCGACATCGCCTGTCGGTTTTTGTGTCAACGAAGGGTCCGCAGGTGACAAAAGGCCTGGTGAATGGTTTGACATCTCATATATCGCATCGATGATGTCGCACCCCCCGGGGGCACCGGCTCTCCAATGCGACACGAGGATTAGGCTGCGGAGCATGAGTCTCCGTGATACCCCTCTCAGCACTCTCACCGGCGTGTCCACCACCCTGGCCGAGCTGGCCGGTGACAGGTCCGTCCTGATTGTCAACGTGGCCTCCAGATGTGGCCTTACCCCCCAGTACGCCGGACTGGTCGGCCTCCAGCAGGCCTATGGCGAACGGGGCTTCACCGTCGTCGGCGTCCCCTGCAACCAGTTCGCCGGTCAGGAGCCGGGCACCGCCGAGGAGATCCAGGAGTTCTGCTCCGTCACCTACGGCGTGGACTTTCCCCTGCTCGCCAAGACCGACGTCAACGGGGAGGACCGGCACCCGCTCTACGTCGAGCTCACCTCTACTCCCGATGTCGAGGGGGAGGCCGGAGACGTCAAATGGAACTTCGAGAAGTTCCTGGTCTCGCGCGAGGGAGAGGTGCTGGCCCGGTTCAGGCCGGGCACCCAGCCCGACGACCCCGCGGTCGTCGAGGCGATCGAGAAGTCTCTCTGACCGATCGGTTCAACCGTTCTTGTTCGGCGTCCTCCTGGGCGCGCAGCTACCCCTGACGATCAGCTCGGTGGGCAGCAGCACGCCGCGCGGGCGCCGGCCACCTTCGCGCAGCACCAGTTCGGCCGCGCGGTAGCCGATGTCCTGGGCCGGCTGGGCGATCACGGTCAGCGGCGGAGCGCACAGCTCGGCCCAGGGCACGTCGTCAAACATGATCAGTGACAGGTCCCTGGGCACCCGCAGGTCCAGCTCCCTGGCGGCCAGCACGGCCGCCTCGCCCAGCAGGTTGCCCCCGGCGAGCACGGCGGTCAGGTCGGGCCGGTGCTGGAAGAGCCCGGCGGCGGCGGCGTAGGCGGAGTCGCGGCTGCCCCGCGCGACGACGATGAGCTCCTCGTCCACGAGGGAGCCCAGCGCCTGGCGGAAGACCGACAGGCGCTGCTCCTGCCCGGGGCCGCCCAGATAGGCGATGCGGCGGTGGCCCAGCCCCGTCAGGTAGTCCACCGCGGTCCGTACGCCGGCGCGGTCGTCGGCCAGCACCGCGGGCACGTCGTCGTGCCCCGTCGAGAGCCGGTGGGCGAAGACCATGGTGAGCCCGGCCCGCAGGGTCGGCGCCCAGATCTCCCCGTCGCCGGAGGGAACCGCGATCACCCGGTCCACGCCCTGTTCCATCAGCATGCCGATCAGCTCGGCCTCGCGCTCCGGGTCGTCGCCGGTCGTGCCCAGGATCACCGGCTCGCCCGCCGAGCGAGCACAGGCCAGCACGCCGTCGGCCAGGCGGCCGTAGAAGGTGTCGGTGATGTCGGGCAGCAGCAGCCCGATCCCGCCCGATCTCTGCTGGCGCAGGTTGCGGCCGAGTGCGCTGGGCCGGTAGTCGAGCTGGGCGGCCACGTTCAGCACCCGCTCCCTGGTCTCGGGACTCGCCGAGCCGCCGGACAGGACTCGTGACACCGTGGCGACCCCGACCCCGGCTGCTCCCGCGACGTCTTTGATGGTCGTACGACGCATGCTCATGGAAACGATTCCATCATGGTTTCCGTGGTCAATCCAGTGCGGAGAGGTAACAGAAGTGCTTCTGACAAGCCAAAATCGACCTACCTCTTGACACTGATGTCCGTTTCCGGTGAGATGCATGAAAACGTATCCACACCGGGTAAACACGGGGTTGGCCCGAAGCGCTAAGGACTTTCATGGCTTCCATCGTTCTCAGCAAAGTCGACAAGATCTATGCAGGCGGCGTAAAAGCCGTGAACGCTCTCGACCTTGAGATCAAGGACGGGGAGTTCATGGTTCTGGTGGGGCCGTCGGGCTGCGGCAAGTCCACCGCCCTGCGCATGATCGCCGGTCTCGAGGACATCAGCGGCGGCGAGATCTTCATCGGTGACAAGATGGTCAACCATCTGCCCCCGAAGGACCGTGACATCGCCATGGTCTTCCAGAACTACGCGCTCTACCCGCACATGACCGTCGAGGAGAACCTCGCCTTCGGTCTGAAGCTCCGCAAGATGCCCAAGGCGGACATCGCCAAGCGCGTCGGCGAGGCCGCCAAGATGCTCGGCCTCGAGCAGTACCTCAAGCGCAAGCCCGCCGCGCTCTCCGGTGGTCAGCGTCAGCGTGTCGCGATGGGCCGCGCGATCGTGCGTGAGCCCCAGGCCTTCCTCATGGACGAGCCGCTGTCGAACCTGGACGCCAAGCTCCGCGTCTCCATGCGCGCCTCCCTCAACACCCTGCACGAGCGCCTGGGCGTGACGACCGTCTACGTCACCCACGACCAGGTCGAGGCCATGACCCTCGGCAACCGCGTCTGCGTCCTGCGCGACGGTCTCCTCCAGCAGGTCGACACCCCGCAGAACCTGTTCGACAAGCCGGTCAACCTGTTCGTCGCCGGCTTCATGGGCTCCCCCTCGATGAACTTCGTCACCGCCGAGCTGGTGCGCGGTGACGGTGGCGCCTACGTCGCCTTCGCCGACCTTCGCCTGCCGGTGCCGGAGTCGACCTTCGCCGAGAAGCCCGGCCTCGACCAGTACTTCGGCAAGAAGATCATCCTGGGCATCCGTCCCTCCGACTTCGAGGACTCGACCGCGGCCAACGGCTCCGCCGGCGGCTGGACGCACCTGCAGGTCCGCGCCGAGGTCACCGAGGAGCTGGGCTCCGAGATCAACGTGCTGTTCCTGATCGACGCCCCGCCGGTCGTGCACCAGGACACGGTCGCCGCGGCCGACGCCGGTGACGACGAGGAGGCGACCCTCCCGCTCGTCGGCGACAAGTCGCTGTGGACCGCCCGCGTCAACTCGCGTAGCCACGTCCGCCCCGGCCAGACCATCGAGCTGGTCGTGGACACCCACAACCTGCACTTCTTCGACCCGGTCTCGGGCCTGGCGATCGGCCACGAGGCCAACGTCTGAGTCTGAGTGACCCCGCGGGCCGCGAGGCCCGCCCAAGACCAACCTCGTAAGCCGAAAAGGCCCGCGCCACGACCCCCTCCCGTGGCGCGGGTCCTTTCGTCTTCCCGGATGCCCGCGCCGAGGTCGGGATGGGGCGTTCTCTCCGCAGATTCGGTGCCAACGCGCCAACGCGCCAACGCGCCAACGCGCCAACGCGGCTACACGGCCTTGGTTCTCCACCGCGCCGACGTGATGGGCCGGTGTGATCGGCGGGCCGGGTGCGAGGCCGTTCCAGCCCTCCTCACGGAGCGCGGGAACGGCGGGGCCGCGACTACCGGCGGACGAAACGGCGGGAGACCTCGGCGGCCAGCCGGTGGGGGACCAGCGTGCCGATCCTGGTGATGACCTTGTAGCGCAGGTCGGGAATGCTCACCCATGAGCCGCGGGCCAGATCGCGCATGGCCTCGCCGACCACCTTGTCCGCCGACAGCCAGAGGAACCCGGGGAGACCCGACATGTCAATCGAGGCGCGGTCGTGGAACTCGGTGCGCACGAATCCCGGGCACAGCGCCATCACCCGCACGCGGCTGCCGGCCAGCTCCGCGGCCATGGACTCGCTGAAGCTGACCACCCACGCCTTGGACGCGCTGTAGGTGCCCTGGGGGAAGAACGCCGCCACCGACGCCACATTGATCACCGCGCCGCGGCCGCGCTTTTTCATTCCGGGCAGCGCGGCCAGCGTCAGTCGCAGGACCGCCTCGCAGTGAATCTTGAGCATCCGCCGCTCGTCGTCCACGGGCACGTCGGAGGCGGCGCCGCCATGGCCGAAGCCCGCGTTGTTGACGAGCAGGTCGACTCCCCGGCGGAGCCGTTCCTCGACCGCCTCCAGGCCCTCGTCGGCCGACAGGTCGGCCGGGAGCACCTCGGAGCTCACCCCGTAGCGCAGGCGCAGCTCCTCGGCGGTGGCGGACAGGCGCTCGCCGTCGCGGGCGACGAGGACGAGGGAGAAACCGTCGGCGGCCAGACGGCGGGCGAAGGCGGCGCCGATGCCGGCGGTCGCTCCCGTGATCAGTGCGGTTGGCATGTACGCAGTCTAAGATCGCGCCATCGGATCCCCTAACCTCCACGGTCCCCGCGATTCGCGATGGGCTCGGCGGAGCACGGGCCGGGACCATCGCGTGCCCAGGTGGACCGCGGAACCTTTGCCGCGATGTCTGGGTAGAAGGCAGTCAGTCAGGTAGTCGCCGATTATTGAAGGATAAGAACCGTGACGATCTCCTACCGGACCGGATGGGGCCTCGCCCTCTTGAGCGCGGCGCTGGTGGCCTGCTCCTCCGGCACGCCCACCGAGGCCGCCTCGCCCGTCTCCCCGCCCGCCGCCACGTCCGCGGTGACGCCCGCCGACACGGCCTCGGCAGGCTCGGGAGGGGAGACCGCCCCGCGGGTCAGATTCACCGAGTTCGCCCGGTTGGAGAAGCCGGTGGCGATGGCCGTGCGCAAGGGGGACCGCACGCTCTACATCGTGGAACAGACGGGACGGCTGCGCGCCGTGACGGACGGCAAGGTCGCCCAGGAGCCCGTCGTGGACCTCTCGGCGGAGGTGAGCGGGGGCAACGAGCAGGGGCTGCTCGGCGTGGCCTTCCATCCGGGGGGCGATTTCCTCTACCTGGACTGGACCGACCGCGACGGGCACACCCACGTGACGGAATGGGCCTTCAAGGACGGAAAGGCCACCGGGCGCAGGGACGTGCTCACCCAGGAGCAGCCGTACGCCAACCACAACGGAGGACAGCTCGCCTTCGGTCCCGACGGCTACCTCTACATCGCCTTCGGCGACGGCGGCAGCGGGGGAGACCCGCAGGGCAACGGCCAGAACCTGAACACCTGGCTCGGCAAGATCCTCAGGATCGATCCGCGCGGCACGCCGTACAAGGTTCCCGGCGACAACCCGTTCGTCGCCACGAACGGCGCCAAGCCCGAGATATGGGCGTACGGCCTGCGCAACCCCTGGCGGTTCACCTTCGACTCCGAGACGGGGAACATGTGGATCGGCGACGTCGGCCAGAACGCCTGGGAGGAGGTCGACCTCCAGCCACGGGGCAAGGGCGGCCAGAACTACGGCTGGAACATCAAGGAGGCCACCCACCGGTTCCGGGACGGAGACGCCACGGGCGATCTGGTCGACCCCGTCATCGAATACCCCCTGCACGAGGGCGGGAACTGCTCGGTGATCGCCGGATACGTCTACCGCGGCAAGAAGATCGCCGGGTTGGAGGGTCGTTTCCTCTACGGCGACTTCTGCGCGGGATGGATCAGGTCCGCCCCCGCGGGGGAGCCGGAGCGGGCCGAGAACCTGGGCGAGGTGAAGCAGCTGTCGTCCTTCGGCCAGGATCACGACGGCGAACTGTACGCGCTCAGCCTGGACGGACCCGTCTACCGGATCGAGGTCGCTCCGTGACCCCGCCGGTCTCCGGCCGGGGCCTTGTCGTCCTCCGAATGTCAATGTTCGGAGAACAACCACTGATTGTTCGGTAAGAGGTGTGCGCCGGTCAGGTTGCCATTTTCCGGTGGTGAATATAACGGGTTCCGGGGACATGCCGCTTGTGTTCCAAGCGTCTGTTTTCTATGACCTGAATCATTGCCACAGGGGGTCCGGAATGGCCGGAAAATACACAATATCTGTTCTTTTTGCAGTGGTGGCCGGGAGCGGACTGACGCTCGGATCCACTGGAATGGCGATCGCCGCAACCAGCATGCCGGCGCCGATGGCCGCCGTGCACGCGCAGCCCTATCCGCCCGACTTCGGCGCTCTCGCCGATGCGGCCATGGCCGACGCCACGAGTGTGGACGCCAGGGCCGAGGCTCTCCTCCGGGAGGCCGAGAACTGTGAGGGCGGCCCCGCCGAGGCGGCGAGGATCATCGCGGCGGCCGAGGAGCTCGAGGCCGAGGCCAGGAACATCGGGATCAGGGCCGACGCCATCGCCGACGCCGCCGAGGCGGCAGGCGACTCCGAGGCCGTGGAGATGGCCAGGGACGCGGAGAGGATGGCCGTCGGGGCTGATGCGGACGCCCGGCGGGCTCAGGAGATCGCCAGCCGCGGATGTGAGCGGGGCGGCGAGGTGAACAACACGAACAACAACAACAACGTCGATCCCGAAGCCGTCTATGAGGACTTCGGCGACGAGGACCGCCACCACAGGCGCGGTTTCCGCAACTGCGGGGAGGACTGCTGCGAGGGGGGCTGTGGTGAACGGGTCGGCAGGGTCAGGGAGCTGCCGTTCACGGGAGCGCCCGTGACGACCGTGGCCGCGCTCGGCGGTGGCCTGCTGGCCATGGGAACCGTCGGCGTGCTGGTCCCGGTACGTCGCCGCCGATCCACCAGTGTCAAGTAGGAGACGACGTCGCATAGTCGTAGTGGGCCTGCTGGCTTTCACGGCCTTGGTACTGGCGGGAGGCTGGTCGGCCCATCTCGGCATGCGCGTGCGCGATCATCTGGAGGCCGCCGGGACCGCACTGGTCCAGGTGCGCGCGGCGGCGAGCACGGGCGACCCGCGCCCGGTGGCCACGGCGCTGGCCGAGGCCCGGCGGCACGCGGCCGAGGCACGACGGCTCACCGAGGGCCCTGACTGGTGGACGATCGCCCACACTCCGGTCGTGGGAGACGCCGCGACGACCGTGCGGGGACTGGCCGAGAGCGCCGCGGATCTGACCGACGTGCTGGCCGACGTCCAGCCCCTCGCCGCGGTCTTCACCACGATGGGAAAGAGCTCCCCGGGCACCCTGAGGCAGCCGCTGACCGATCTCGACGCGGCGTCGCCGACCCTGAACTCCGCCGCCAAGCGCCTCGCCCGGATCGGCTCCGGCCTGGAGGCCACCCCGGCGGAGACCGGCCTGAAGCAGCTGGACCAGGCACGCGGTACGGCGCTGCACGAGGTCGACCGGCTGCACGGCTGGCTTGACGCCGCCGCGACCGCCGCCGCCCTGCTGCCGCCGATGCTCGGCCTCGACGGCCCCCGTCGGTACTTCCTCGCGTTCCAGACCAACGCGGAGGCGCGAGGCACCGGAGGCCTGGTCGGTGCGTTCGGCATCCTGAAGGCCGACCGGGGCAAGGTCGACATCGGGCATCTCTCCGCCAACAACGGCCTCGCCGGGAGTTCCGTGCCCGGCGCCGACCACGGCCCGGACTACCGCTCGCGTTACGGCCCGTGGTCGACCAAGATGCTCTCCGTCTCCAACCTCTCCCCGCACTTCCCGTACGCCGCGGCCACCTGGACGGGACTGTGGGAGCAGCAGGCCCGCGGCCACCTGGACGGCGCCCTCGCCACCGACCCGGTGGGCCTGTCCTACCTGCTGCAGCTGATCGGACCGGTCACCCTGCCCGGTGGGGAGAGGGTGACCTCTTCGAACGTCGTCGACCTCACCGAGCGGACGGCCTACGCCCGCTTCGCCGACCCCATGGCGCGCAAGCGGTTCCTCATCACGATCGCCGGCGCCGTCAGCGAGGCGCTGCCCGCGTCCCTCACCCAGCCCGCCAGGCTGCTGCCCGTGCTGACCCGCATGGTGAGCGAGCGGCGGATCCAGATCTGGAGCCGCCACGAGGCGGAGCAGCGACGCCTGTCGCGGACCCCGGTCAGCGGCGTGCTGCCGTTGCGCTCGGGACCGTTCGCGGGGCTGGTGGTCAACAACTCCGCCGGCGGCAAGCTCGACTACTACCTGGAACGCTCCCTCGACTACAAGCTGGGTCCCTGCCGAGACGGGCTGCGCTCCTCGACCGTGCGGGTCCGCCTCACCAACGACGTCCCGCGAGGGAGGTTGCCCAGCTATGTCACCAGCCGGCTCGACTCCCCGACGCGCCGTCACGCCCCGGGGTCCAACCTGCTGTGGGTGTCGCTGTACGGCGGGCTCGGGGCGAAGATGACCGGGGCCCGGCTCGACGGCGACCCGGTGTCGCTCATCAAGGCGACCGAACGGTCCCACCCCGTCTACTCGACCATCCTGGAGTTCGCTCCCGGGCAGTCCAGGACCCTGGAGCTCGACCTCACGGAGTTCGTCTCCGACGAGCCGCCACTGGTTCCGGAGCAGCCGCTGGTCCGCTCCCAGCGCACCAGCGTCACCCAGGATCGGCAGGGATGCCCTCTCTGATCACCCCTTCCGGCTCCGGCGGACCCCCGGTGGCCGGCTCGGCGGAAGGCTCTGTGAGTGGCATGCGTCTCGGCCCTCGCCGTGTTCCACGGCGAGGGCCGAGACGCATGCCGTACCGCCGGTATCGACAGAAAAGCGTAAAGCCCGGCGTGCCACGGGCGGCGGCCCCACGGGGGAGACCTACCGTCGCGCTCATGGAGATCGCTGAGATCGGTGAAGCCGCCGGGGTCGCACAGCCCGGTCACGAGCACTGCGGTCCGCGATGCTGGAGGGATGTGCGAGCGGCGCCGGCGTCGCGGCACGACGTCCGTTTCCGTCTTCTGTTCGTGTGCACGGGCAATATCTGCCGCTCTCCGCTCGCGGAGCGGCTGACCCGGTCGATCCTCGGACCCTGCCCGGCGCTTCAGGTGACCAGCGCGGGGACCCGGGCCGGCGCCGGGACGCAGATGACGGAGCGCGCGCGACGGGTGCTGGTCCGGCTCGGCGGCGATCCCGACGGCTTCGGCTCTCGCCCGCTGACCCCCGAACTGGTGGCCGCCGCCGATCTCGTGCTGACGGCCGCCTCCGAGCACCGTGCCGAATCGGTGGCGGCGTTCCCCCCGGCGGCCACGCGGACCTTCACCATCGCCGAGTTCGGGACGCTGGCCGGGTCCGTGCCGCCCCTGGCGGTCATCTGCCATGAGGATCCCGTACGGCGGGCACACACGCTGATCGGGGAGGTCCGGGCGCGGCGCGGGCTGGTCCGAGTGGACCAGCCCGACATTCCCGATCCCTACTGCGGCTCCCGGCTGGCCTACCGGGCGGCGGGACGGAGGATCGCGAAGTCGCTCGCCGTCCCGCTCGGGCTGCTCACACACTCACGCGTGGCGTGACCTCGGCCCTGGCTTCGTACTCGTACCCGTAGTACCGGTTGCTCTTGGCGGGTGCGAAGTTCAGGACGGTGCCGACCAGGCGGGCGTTGATCGACGTCAGCACCTCCACGGCGCGGACGACGTGCTCGCGCCGGGTCTTGCCGTACCGCGCGATGAGCAGCGCGCCGTCGCAGATCGCCGCGAGTGCCACGGCATCGGTGACCGGCAGCACCGGCGGAGCATCGATGATCACTATGTCGTATCTCTCCGTGAGCCCGCTGAGCAGCGTACGCATCCCGTTCGAGCCGAGCAGTTCGCTGGGGTTCGGCGGGATCTGGCCACTCGGCAGGACGGCGAGGTCCGACTCGCCCCAGATCTGGATCGCGTTCTCCAGCCGTGCCCTGCCGATCAGCACATCCGTGAGGCCGGTCGCCCCCTCGATTCCGAGGTAGTTCGGGATGCGCGGGCGGCGGAGGTCGCCGTCCACCAGGAGCACCCGCCACCCCGCCTGCGCGAGCGTGATCGCCAGGTTGGCGGAGGTCGAGGACTTCCCCTCGCCCGGCAGGCAGCTCGTGACCACGAGGGATCTCGGTTGCCGGTCGACGCCGATGAACTGCAGGTTGGTACGGAGCGCGCGGAACGCCTCCGATCTGGACGAGCGGCCGCGGTCGCGGAGGATGAGAGGGTGGCGTCGCGCGTCGCGTTCGTAGCCGATGATCCCGAGCACCGAGCTCTTCGACGCCTCGTGCAGCACTTCGCTCGTCTTGATGGTGGTGTCCATGCGGTCGCGCAGGACCAGAGAGGCCATGGCGATGAGCAGCGCGGTGAGTATGGCGAGCGCCAGGTTGACCAGCGGCCTCGGACTGATCGGGGCCCTGGGAACATCCGCCGGGTCCACCACCGCGACCTTGACGTTGGGGTGGTCGTCCTTACGGGACGAGCGGCCGTCCTTTTCCTCGTCCTTTTTCGCGTGCTTCCTCTTACGGGTGGGGAGGGGCTGTTCGATCTCGTCGACCAGCCGGGTGAACGCCCCGCCCAGGGCGTTGGCCAGTCGCGCGGCGCGTGCGGGATCGGTGTCGGTGACCGTGGCGCGGAGAAGCACGGTGCCGGGGATGGCCTCCGCCGTGATGTTCTCCTGGACGCGCCGGATGTCGTCGCCCGTGGTGATCTGACTGACCACCCGGCGGCTGGGAAGCAGATTGGCATAGGACTGCACCCTCTGCTGCGACAGCGTCCCCGCCTGGATGGCGGTGGAGAGGCTGCCCTCCCTGTCGTAACCGGAGACCAGCATGGAGATCGTCGCGACGTACTTGGTCGGCATGCGTGCTGTGACGATGAGTGACGTGGACACCGCCAGGACCAGCGAGAAGAGAATGAGGAGCCAGTTCCTGCGCGCGAGTCGCGCGAAATAGAGCAGATCCACCGGTTCAACGCAACCTTTCACGGATTCTTGGAAGAGCTTTCTGACGTTGGGCCGGCGAGTAGACGTCCACGCCCTGCAGCAGGCCGATGAGAACGAGCGCGGTTCCGACCGTGACGATCGCGGTGGGGAGCGGCGGTATCCAGCGCAGGGCCATCGCCAGGCAGAGCGCTCCGGCGGTCGCCGTGATCAGACCGAGTGCCGCGGCGACCATCCGGGGGCCGAGGCCGATCCGGCGGAGCCGGTGCGAGACGTGGTCGGTGCCGCCCGCCAGCGGCGAGCGGCCCGCCAGCATCCGCGACAGGAACACGACGCCGGTGTCGACGGTCGCGACGAAGGTCGGCAGGAGCAGCCCGGCGATCGTCGTGTCAAGCCTCGCCCCCATCACCAGGAGGATCGCCGAACAGGTGAGGACGAAGCCGATGAACAGGGATCCGGAGTCGCCCATGAAAATCCTCGCGGGCGGCCAGTTGTGGAGCAGGAAGCCGAGGCCGGAGTAGGCCAGCATGGACAGGAGCAGCCCCAGAACCGGCTGGGCGTACACGAAGGCCGTCACCGCGAGAAGGGTGGCGGTGACCGTGGTGACGGCTCCCAGCGCGCCGTCCATGTTGTCCAGCAGGTTGAAGGAGTTCGTCATCACGACGATCCACACCACCGTGACGGGCCCGTCCAGCCAGCCGTCGGTCATGGTGATCCGGACGCCGGCGAGCACGACCCCGATCGCCGCCGCGGTCTCCACGGTCAACCGGATGAGCATGGACAGCGAACCGACGTCGTCGATCAGGCCGAGCATGGCCACCGCGGTGGCCGTCAGGAGGATCGCGGTGATCCGGTGATCGCTCAGGCCGATCACCGCCGCCGTGGGCACGACCGTGGCCACGGCGATCGCGAGGCCCCCCAGGTAGGGGGTCGGGCGGGCATGGGCCTTGTTCCCCCCCGGGCGGTCGGTGAGATCCCACCGCAGTGCCAGACGCCTCAGCGGCACGATCGTCACCGCGCTGAGGAGGAAGGCGACCGCTCCCGCGGCGAGGAGGACCCCGGCGTTCACTGGGTGAACGCCGCGAGATCCGCACGGGCCTCCTTCACGACGTCGGCGAGGATCTCGTCGAGAGAGTGCTGTGGAGCCCACCCGGTGAGCTTCTGGAGTTTGGCGGTGTCGGGAACCCTGCGGGTCATGTCCTCGAAACCCTGCTCGTAGGCCTCGTGATAGGGGATGAAGGCGACCTCGGACGTGGAGCCGGTGTGATCGATGATCATTTTCGCCAGCTCCAGGATGCTCACCTCGTGATCGGAGCCGATGTTGAAGGTCTCCCCGATCGCCTCGTCGTTGCCGAGAAGCCGGAGCAGTGCGTCGACGACGTCCGCGACATGGGCGAAGCAGCGGGTCTGGTTGCCGTCGCCGAAGACGGTGAGGGGCATGCCGCCGAGCGCCTGCCGGACGAGGCGCGGGATGACCATGCCGTAGGCCGCGCTCTGGCGTGATCCCACCGTGTTGAACAGCCTGACGATGATCGTCGGCAGGCCGCGCTCCTTGTGGTAGGCGTTCGCGAGGATCTCGTCGACGGCCTTCGCGGTGCTGTAGGCCCACCTCACCACGGCGGGGCTGCCGAGAATGCGGTCCGCGTCCTCCCGCAGCGCGCCGGAGGAGTTCTTGCCGTAGATCTCGCTCGTGCTGGTGATCAGGATTTTTTTCCGGTACCGGTGCGCGGCCTCGATGACGATCTCCGAGCCGCGGATGTTGGTCGTCAGGCATCTCAGCGGTTGTTCGACGATCAGCTTGACGCCGACCGCGGCCGCGAGGTGGACGACGACGTCGCACTGGTGGACCAGTTCGTCGACCATGAGCTCGTCAAGGACCGACCCCTGTACGCACCGCAGGTTCGGGTGCGGGTTGAGGTTGGCGGACCGCCCTGTCGACAGGTTGTCCAGAACCACGACGGAACTGCCGCGAGCGAGCAGCGCGTCGGTCAGATGCGATCCGACGAACCCGCTGCCGCCCGTTATCAGGTAGGTGTTCTCTGCTTCCTTGCCCACGGGATTCCCCTTCTGCCTACTTGCCTGGAAAGGTGCTTGTCGCGGGGGAGAGGTGATCAGTCAGATGTGCCGGTCACGCACCGGCACCGGGGATCGCGGCCTTCTCGAACCAGGCGACCGTCATGCGGAGGCCGTCCTCGAGGGACACCGGGCAGACGTCGGGGAACATCTCGCGGAGCAGATGAGGGGAGGCCTGTGATTGGTGGATGTCGCCCGTCCGGGGCGGCAGGAAGGTCGTCTCGATCGGCCGCTCGAGGACCGAGGCCAGGATGTCCTTCAGGCGCAGCAGGGAGACGCGGGTCCCGAACGCGAGGTTCACCGGCTTCCTGCTCGTGGTCCGGCGGACGGCGGCATCGGTGAGGACGCCGGTCACCGATCCCACGTAGGTGAAGTCCCGTGCCTGGTGCCCGTCACCGTAGATCGGTACGGGACGGCCGTCGAGAGCCGCCGACACGAACGCCGGGATGACCGCCGCGTAGGCCTGGTCGGCGGCTTGCAGGGGGCCGTAGACGTTGAAGAAGCGGAAGGGAAGGACCGGCAGGCCGTAGCTCTCCGCGTACGCCAGGGCGTAGGCCTCGGTGGCGAGCTTGCTGGCTCCGTATGGGCTGAGCGGCCGGGTGGGGAGATCCTCGTGCTTGTACGGTTCCGGGCAGTCCCCGTACACGGAGGACGACGACGCGAGGATGAGGTGCGGTTTCGTCTCCCGGCACGCCTCCAGGACGTGGAGGGTGCCCGTGGCGTTGACGGTGTGCGAGGCCATCGGATCGTTCAGGGACCGGGGCACCGAGGGGCGCGCGGCGAGATGGACCACCGTGGTGGCGTCGGCGACGAGGTCCGCCACGAGATCCCGGTCCAGGATGCTGCCCATCACGAAGTCCGCGCCCACCCCGTCGAGGTTGGCGAGATCCCCGCTGCTCAGGTCGTCGAGCACGGTGACCTGCTCCACTTCGGGCCGGGTCGTGAACGCGCGGCAGACGTTCGCGCCGATGAAGCCGGCGCCCCCTGTCACAAGAACCTTCATTTGACTGTCTCCTCTGTGGCGAAGCGGAGCCGGGGCACGCCGTACAGCGATCGGTAGAGGGCCTCGGTGTCCGCGACGAGGCGGTCCACCCCGAACGAGGCGGTCGTCCACCGCCGGGCCGACTCACCCATCCGGTGGGCGAGCGCGGGGTCCGACAGCAGCCGGACGACGGGCACCGCCAGTGCGCCGACGTCGGTTGTGGCCAGCAGACCGGTGTCCTCGTGCCGGACGATCTCCGCGACGCTTCCCACCCGCGTGGAGACGACCGGGGTTCCGGCCATCCCGGCCTCGATGAGGCTGAGGGGCATGCCTTCGTTGTCGGAGGTCAGCAGGACGACGTCGGCCGCGGCGTAGACCGTCTCCACGTCCTTTCTCCAGCCCAGCAGATGGAAGGAGCCGCGTACGGGCTCGATGCGCCGCTCGAGGTCCTGGTGGAGCTCGCCGCCTCCGCAGACGACGAAGTGGCAGCCGGGCACGCGCTGGAGTACGGCCCTGGCCACCGCGACGAACCGGTCCGGTCGTTTCACCTGGGTCAGGCGTCCCACGTACGCCACGATCGGCACATCCGGGGGGAGGCCCAGGAGGGCGCGAGCCGCCCTCCTGTCGAGGACCGGATTCAGCTGAACGCCGGGTGCGATCACGACGTACTGCTCGGGGCGGCCGATCCCGGCTCCGAGCAGGTCGTCACGGACCTGGGACCCGACGGTCACCAGCTGGTCGGACATGGAGGCGAGGAGTCGTTCCGACCGCACGTAGAGCGAGCGTTTCGGCCGGGAGAAGTATCCGTGTAAGAGATGACCGTGGAACACGTGCACGCGGGCCGAACCGACACCGGACAGGCGGGACGCCACACGGCCGAGGGCACCCGCCTTTGTCGTCCGGGTGTGGACGATATGCGGGCGGAAGGTGCGCATGGCCTTGATCAGGCAGGAGAGAGCACGGTAGTCGTCGGCGGGCCTGACCGATCGGCCGAGGCCCGGCACCCGGTGGACCCGCGTCGTCGCCTCCCTCAGGCGAAGGTGATCGCCCTCGTCGTCGTCGACGTGGCCGGTGTAGAGGCGGTGGTCGAACTCCTCGGTGTTCAGCCGCTCGCACAGTCCCATGATCTGAGTGGCCGGTCCGCCGACGTTCATACGTGCGATGATCTCCATGACACGAATCCGACTGTCCGGCTTCATGCGGCTCCTCAGCGATTGACCTGTCTCACGTCGGAGAAGTTAGCTCGCCGTTTGGGGTGTTCGTCGGCACCGTCACGGTCGCGGCGAGATGTTTTCCCTATTCCCTACCTGCGCATGATCAGGTTGGGTTGTTGTGCGCATAAACCCCACCGTGACCTTCACGGAACGACCCGGTCCTCCTCCTGTCGCGTCGTCGCCGTCGAAGGCGTGCGGCCCGCACCGGAAAGCATCGACACCATGGAGCGCAGGTCGGAGACCTGAGGCAGCAGTTCGCGCACACCGGCCGAGGCCGCCCTGACGAACCAGGCGACCTCGATCGCCAGCATCGCGGTGTAGCTCACGGTGGCGGACAGGGCGGCGCCGCGGGCTCCCCAGCGCGGGATGAGCACGGCGTTCAGCGCGAGGTTCGTCGCGAGAGCGCCGAAGGCGATGGCGGTCATCGTCATCGGACGGCCCAGCCGTACCAGATACTGCTCGACCGGCCGGATCAGGGACAGCGCGATCACGCCGGGAGCGAGGAGGAGCAGCGGCGCCACACTGCGGGTGAAGGCGGCGCCGTACAGAAGGGGGATGAGAACGGGGGAGACGAGCGCCAGCGTGCCGACGAGGGTGGCGGAGATCAGCAGGTTGACCCGCAGGACGCGGGCGGTGACGTCCCCGGCGGCGCGCTCGTCCTGGATCGCCTGGCGAGGGAGGGCGATCTGGGTCACCGCGTCGGCCGGTACGCGCGCGAAGGTCAGGAACGCCGTTCCGACGGTGTAGAGGCCCACCTCGGCGGGGGAGACGAGAGCGCTCAGGAGGAAGATGTCGGCGCTCAACAGGAGGTGGGACGCCACCACCCCGACGTGGTAGCGGCACGACAGGGCGAGCTGGCGCCGGGCGAGCGCCGCCTCGACGCGCATGGCGCGGAGGCCGAGGGGACCGAGGAGCAGCCAGAAGGGCACGGCGATGGCCGCCGTCCAGCAGACGACCACCGCCGTGACGGTGAGGTGCCCGATGGCCGCGAGCACCAGGACCGGCACGTTCAGGACGAGCGCCGACGCGACGACCGTCCGGTTGGCCAGGCCGATGCGGGACCGCAGGAGCGCGATCCCGTTGAGGTTGACCGCCGCGACGCCGAACGGCACCGCGAGCAGGGCGACGACCAGCAAATGAGGCGCGGTGAGAGGAACGAACGTGACCACGATGGCCAGGGTGACCAGGGCGGACACGACCCCCAGGATCAGCCCGAGGAGCAGGCCGTTGCCCGTCAGGGTCCGGTGGCGCGCGCCGTCCGGCCACAGCGCGATCTGCGACCTCCCTATCGACAGGCTGCCGATGACGATCGCGATTCCGCCGGTGGTCGCGATCATCGCGTAGACGCCCCGGCCCTCGGGCTGGAGGGTGCGCGCTATGAGGACACCCGTCAGCGCCGCCAGCGTCAGCCGCAGCAGGTGACTGGCCGTCGTCTGGACGGCGCCGGTGAGGGTCACGCTCATGCTCGGGACGCGGGGCATCCGATCTCCGTCATGACGGGGCCACCCGGAACCGCGTGCGCGCGGTGCCAGAGCTCGAACTGCAGCAGCGCCCACAGGCGGTCGCTGTGGTCGGCGCCGGCGGCGTGCCGCCGGAGCAGGCCGCGGACCACCGAGGGCCGGAACAGTCCCCTGTCACGGGCGGTGCCGTCGGTGAGCAGGTCGTGGGCGAGATCTCGCAGCTCTCCCCGGAGCCAGGCGGCGAGCGGCACGCCGAACCCCTGCTTGGGATAGTGCAGCAGCTCCTGCGGAAGCCAGGGGGCGACCGCCTGTTTGAGCAGCGGTTTGGTCTGGCCGTTGCGGATCTTCAGCGAGTCGGGGAGGCCCGCCGCCCACTCCAGCAGGTGATGGTCCAGGAACGGGGAGCGGGCCTCCATCGAGTTGGCCATCGTGGTGATGTCGACCTTGACCAGCAGGTCGTACGGGAGGTAGGTGGCGGTGTCGACCTCCAGGACCCGGGCGAGGTCGGTCGTCGCCGACGAGTCCTGGAAGAGCTCCTCAAGCAGCCGGTAGCTGTCCACGCCGGCCAGCCGGTCGCGGAGCCCGTGGCTGTAGATCTCGAACTTCTGCTCCGGCGTGAAGCAGGACATCAGGCAGGCGTAGCGCCGCGACGGGGATTCGGCGGCGAACCGCACCAGACGGCCGAGCTGCCTCATCGCCGACTTGTATCCGCTCCGCTCGATCAGGAGGGCGCCGGCGCGGGCGGACACCGCCTCGAGGGCGCGGGGCATGGCCGGGATCCTGCCGGCCTGGTTCATCAGGGCATAACGCTGGTAGCCGCCGAAACACTCGTCCCCGCCGTCGCCGTTGAGCACGACGGTGACATGCCGCCGGCTCATCTGCGCCACGTAGAAACTGGGAATCGCCGAGGAGTCGGCGAACGGCTCGTCGAAGTGCCAGGCGAGGCGCGGCAGGACGTCGAGGAGGTCGGTCGTGACGACGAGTTCGTGATGATCGGTGGCGTACCGGTCGGCGACCATCCGCGCCTTGTGACGTTCGTCGTACAGGCTGTCGTCGAAACCGATGCAGAACGTTTTCACCTGGTCGCCGCTCTGCATGGCCATGGCCGCCACCACCGCGGACGAGTCGACGCCGCCCGACAGGAACGCCCCGATGGGGCGCTCGCTCACCATGCGGATCCGGGTCGCCTCCAGGAGCAGCTCGCGCAGCCGTTCGGCCTCTTCCCGCTCGTCCGTCACCGGCCGGGGGGTGCGGTCCGGCTGCCAGTAACGGCGCGTGGTGACCTGCCCCCGTTCCCAGGTGAGCACGTGTCCCGGCGGGAGTTTGTGAACTCCCTTGTAGATCGACCACGGCGCGGGGACGTATCGGTAGGTCAGGTAGTGATGCAGGGCCACGGGATCTATCTCGCGGTCCATCCCGCGATCCTGGACGAGGGACTTCAGCTCCGATCCGAACCAGATCGAGGCGTGGTCGGACCGCCAGTACAGCGGCTTCTTGCCGACCCGGTCACGGGCCAGGATCAGGCGCTCTCGATCGCGGTCCCAGAGGGCGAAGGCGAACATGCCCCGCAGCCGGTGGACCATGTCGGCGCCATGCTCCTCGTAGAGGTGAACGAGACACTCGGAGTCTCCCGCCGAGCGCAGCCGGTGTCCCCGGTGCGCCAGGTCCCGCCGCAGCTCGGCGAAGTTGTAGATCTCACCGTTGAAGACCGCCACGATCCGGCCGTCCTCGCTGTAGACGGGCTGGTCGCCGGTCGCCACATCGATGATCGCGAGCCTGCGCATGCCGAGCGCCGCGTGCTCGTCGCTGTGGAAGCCGTCACCGTCGGGACCCCGATGCACGATCATGTCGCACATGCGGCGGACGAGCTCCGGGTCCGGGCGCGACGTCGACGCCATTCCGGCTATCCCGCACATCGGGCCTCCACTGGTCGGTGTTACCGGTTGACGTGTTCCTCGCCGCGCGCCGGTCGCGCCGGGGGCCCTCCGTGCCTGCCGCGGCCCTGAGGAAGCCACCTCCAGGCTTCCCAACGTCATCGCGACCATACCGAGAGTGACCATACCGGGCCGTCCAGGACCGGGCCGCGAGCGATGTGTGTCGCGGCGAATTTTAATTGCGGGTAATGACTGCGAAGATCGTTGCCCATAAGGGTGCGGGTGAACGCCCTGGTCCCGGCGGTGCCGTGCGAGCTTGAACGCGAGCATGTCGAACGACGTCGTTTCAACGCTCATGGCAACATGTCCGGTTCGCATACGTGCCTGGCCGATGACTTCCTCAGGGCGACTCCGAGGTCCGGCTGCGGCGTCGAACTCCCTCTTCTCTCGCTGGATGGGCAGTCGAATGACCCTTGCGGAAAACGTACCCGGCAGTGCCCGCGTTGGGATTCCCTGGCACTCCGCACTGTGCTGTCCCCGCTGCGGTGGCTCACTCGGCAACGGGGACGAACTTCGATGCGACATGTGCGAGGCGGGGTATCCGATCGACAACGGGATTCCACGGTTCGTTCCCCGGGACAACTACGCGGAGGGATTCGGATTCCAGTGGAACCGGCATCGGCTGACGCAGCTTGACTCCTACACCGGCATGCCGATCTCACGCGATCGCCTGATGACCGGGAGCCGCTGGTCCGCGGACGAGCTGCGGGGCCGGAGCGTGCTCGAATGCGGCAGCGGCGCGGGGCGCTTCACCGAGGTGCTGTGCGAGACCGGCGCCACCGTGACGTCGTTCGACATCTCCAGCGCCGTCCATGCCAACGCCGCCTCGAACGGCCGCTTTCCCAACCTGCGGCTCGTGCAGGCGAGCATCTACGACCTGCCCTTTCCCGAGGAGTCCTTCGACTTCCTGCTCTGCTTCGGAGTCATCCAGCACACGCCGGACGTCGAGCGGACGTTCAAGACGATAATGCGGTATCTGCGGCCCGGAGGCCGCTTCTGCGTCGATGTCTACGCGGCGATCGTCGCCTATCCGCACCCCCGGCAACTGCTGCGGCCCTTCACCAGGCGGATGTCTCCCGCGAAGCTCTATCCACTGGTGGAGAGGGCCGTTCCGCGCCTGCTTCCGCTGTCCATGACGCTCTCCGCCGCCCCGGGGGTGGGCCCGTACCTCGCCCGTCTGGTGCCGGTCGCGAACCACCGGCACCTGGGCCTGAGAAACGGGGAGACGCTGAGGAACTGGTCGGTGCTGGACACGTTCGACTGGCTGTCACCGCGGTACGAGAAGCCGCAGTCGCGCCGGAGCGTCGAACGCTGGACCAGGGATCTGGCGCTGCGCGAGGTCTCGATCGAACGGCGACGTGGAATGTACGTCATCCGCGGCGTCAAATGACCGGCGGATCGGGTCCGGTCTCACGGCCGACGGCGCCTCGGCGGAATCACTTGTCAGCACCTCGACCATGTGACGGGCTCTCCATACCATGATCATGATGTGGACCGGAGGTGCTTCCTTCATGGAGTACGTCCTTGTCGTGACGCTGACGGCGCTCTGCGTTCTGATGGTTCACGCGAGCCTGGACAGGAGAGCGGCGAACCGGGTGCTCCCGGTGGTGCTCGCCGCTTTTTTCGTCCGCCTGATCGTGCACGTTCTGGTGATGCGGTCCGGCGTCATCGGTTACGGCGGAGACAACCACACGTACCAGACCAGGGCGCTGGAGGTCGCCGCGTACTGGAACCGTGAGGGTTTCCGGTTCGTCACCTCCGAGCAGATCGGATCCCTGTACTCCGTCGAGGTGCCGTGCAATCTCTTCGGGGCCGTCGTCTACCTGGTCGGCGGACCGGCTCCGCTGGCCTGTACGGCGGTCGTGGCCCTCATCGCCTGCGGTCTGTGCGTCGTCATGTACAGGTTCGCGCGGCTCATCGGCGCCGACGAGCCCGCGGCGTTCCGGCTGCTGATCTTCGTGGCCTTTCTTCCGGCCTTCCTGGTGCACACGTCCGACACGTTCAAGGACGGCATCAACGCGTTCCTCGTCGTGGCCTGCCTCGGTCTCGTCGCCTCGAGCGTACGGCGCTTCGACGTGGGAAAGCTGCTCCTGCTGATCCCGCTGCTGTGGGCGCTCTGGCATGTGCGACCGTACATGGTCTTCATGTGCGGACTGCCGCTGATCTTTGGGCTTTCGAGCATCAAGCGTAGGTTGTCCATGCGCGGCCTGGTCGTCTCCACGGTGCTGCTCGCGGTCGTCCTGGCGCTCATTGAGGGCGCGGGCGGAAACTCGCCGTTGTCGATGATGCAGGAACAGCTGGATCACGGTCAGTCGGCGGTGGTGCGCAACGCCAATGCCGACGGTGGTTCCGGCGTGCTGTTCGAGGACAGCGGAAACGCGTGGGGTGCGTTCGGGCCCAAGCTCCTCTACACGCTTCTGGCTCCGTTTCCCTGGATGAGCGGCAGCCTGGCGCTGCAGTTGGGAAAGATCGACACCTTTTTCTGGTACTACCTCGTCTACAGCGCGGTGCGCGGGGCCCGCCGGTTGTGGAACCACGATCGCACGCTGCTGTTCGTCCTTGTGCTGTTCATCATTCCGAGCACGATCGCCTATGCGACGACGATGGCCAACGTCGGCCTGATATTCCGCCAGCGAATTCCGATCGTGCTGGTCACGAGCCTGCTGTCCGCGATCGCGTGGACCAGGACGGAGCAGGGAGGGCAGCTGCTTCCGTCGCTGCCCGCACCGATACGCGATCGGATGGGCGGGCTTCGGAAATGAGAATCCTCCGTGTGAGTTACAGCGTTCCGCCGGAACCGGGTGGTAAGGAGCGGCACGTCGAATGCCTCACCCGAGAACAGCTGAAGCGCGGTCATGAGGTGACGCTCGCGTTCCGGCGAGGGGACGTCGTGCCGGAGGGCGCGACGGTACTGCCCACCCGGCCGACTCCACTGTCGGTGGCCCTGGGGGCGAGGTCCGACGTGCTCGCGTTCGCGGCCGAGGTCGGGCGGGCACTTCGAGACGCCGGTCCCGCCGATCTGGTCCACCTTCATGGAGATCATGTTGAGGCGGCCGTTCTGGGGCCGGTCTGCCGGCGACGCGGCATTCCACTGCTGCTCACCGTGCACGGCGCCATGACGAGGCGACATCGTCCGATGGCGCGCAGGGCGCTGAGGACGGTCGACGCGTTCATCGCCCTGGGAACCCGGCCGCAGGGGGATCTCGTCGAGCTGGGGGTCGATCCGAGGCGGATCCTGGCCATGTCGAGCGGGCTCGACCTCGAAAGCGTCTCCGGCTTCCGGAGTCCGGTCGTCCGCGTCCCGGGCCTCGTGGTCAGCGTCGGCTCCCTGGATCCGGTGAAGAACCACGAACTCGTGATCGAGGCCATGGCCGTCCTCCGGCGGACCCGGCCGGGAGCCCGGCTGGTCATCGCCGGAGAGGGCCCGGAGCGAAACCGGCTACGCGAACTCTCGGGAACCGGCGGAGCGATCGAGCTGGCCGGTCACCTGGGCAGGAAAGAGATCTACGAGCTCGTCCGGCGCGCGCAGGTCTTCGTGCTGGCCTCGCGCCGCCTGGAGAGCAAGGGCGAGGGGGTGCCCACGGCCGCGCTTGAGGCGCTGGCTCTGGGCACGCCCGTGGTCCTCTCGTCGGAGGCGTCCCTGGATCCGGTGGTGCCGGACCACGGGGTCTACCGGACCTTCCGGTCCGGCTCGCTGGACGACCTGGTCGCCGTGCTCGGCGCCGTGCTCGACGACGAGGAGGCCCGGAGCCGGATGGGCGAGACGGGGATGCGAGCGGTCGCGGCCCTGGACTGGCCGGTGGTCGCGAGCCGGGTCGAGGAATGGTGTCGTGCGGCGTTGCCCACGGGCTCCCGGAACGGCGACGCGCGATGAGGGACCTGCGCGTGTGCGAGGTCGTCAAGACCCTTGACGCCGGAGGCGCCGAGGTGCTTCTCGTGGAGCGGCTCCGGCGCGCTCCCAGAGCGAACAAGGACTACACGGTCGTATGCCTCCAGGCGTCGACCGACGAGCTCATAGAACGGTTGCGGGCCTCGGGCATCACGGTCGTCAACCTCGGGCCGAGCCCGCGCCCACTCGTCTACGCCGACCTTGTCAGAACGGTTCGGCGGCTCGCCCCCGACGTGCTCAACGTGCACTCGCCGACGCCCGCCGCCGTGCTCTGGCCGTTCGTACGGCTCGCTCGGCGGCGGCCACTCCTGGTGTCGACGGTCCATTACTGCCGGCGACCGACCACCGTGCGCTTCAACCGTCTGACGACGGGGATCAGCATGCTCGCCGACCGGCTCACCCGCAGGTTCGACGACCGGACCGTCGCGGTCTCGTCGCAGGTGGCGCACTCACCCTCCGTTCGGGGGGCTCGACGCCTGCTGACCCGCGTGCACGGCGTGGACGTCACCGAGCAGCGGCTGTGGGCGACGCGCTCCGCGATCGTCCGGTGCGAGTTCGGCGTCCCCGAAGGGGCGTTCCTCGTGGCCTGCGTCGCCAATTTCCGGCCCGAGAAGAACCACTCGCTGCTGATCCAGGCCGCGGCCGAGGTGCTTCGGGCACGGGCGGACGCGGTATTTCTCCTGGCCGGCGACGGGCCGCTGAAGGAACACGTCGCCGGGGAGATAGAGCGGCGCGGGCTCGGCGGCCGCGTGCGGATCCTGGGCCGGGTGCGGCAGGCGGGGCGACTGGCCGCGGCGGCCGACCTGGTGGTCCTGAGCTCGCACTACGAGGGGCTGCCCGTGGTGGTCATGGAGGCGCTCGCGGCAGGGGTGCCGGTGGTGTCCACCGAGGTGGGAGGCATACCGGAGCTGGTCCGCTCGGGCTGGAACGGGATCCTGACGGAGCCGGGGTCGCCGGACGCGCTGGCCGCCGGAATCCTTGAGGCGATGGAACCCGACGTGCACCGCCTGCTGTGCTCCGGAGCCGCCGCCAGCTCGGAGGGCGTCGAGATGGCGGACACCGCCGAGTGGTTCGAGCACCTCTACGAGGAGATGACCTCGGCGGCGCGGCGCGACTGACAAGGAGCGTCACGGGAGGGCGCGACGGCGTCTCGACTCCGGTTGCCGGGATCCGGCGGTTTTCCCTTGTGTTGGCCCTCTCATGCCGACCTGTTCCACAGACTTGCAGATGCCGCGACTCGGAAGTCCCCGAATCGCGGCAAGCGAATACATACGATGCGACCGCCGACGTTTTCGCTGTCGCTCACGCAACCATTCCATCGGCTGGAACACGAAGCCGGACGCGTGTTCACACCTGGGCATCTCATGGGACGAATGCCGGTGACGATGTCCGGTGCCGCGCCCGTCAAGGCGCCTTCGCACCTCTGGCCAGGCAAGATTAAGGACGCATCGATGACAGCGAGGAGCTTTCGAACGCTTGACGGGATCCGCGGGGTCGCCGCGATATGCATCGTGGCGCACCACATGCCGCAGTGTTTCGGAAGCTGGCTGCTCTCCGCGCAGATGGCCGTCGACCTGTTCTTCGTTCTCAGCGGATTCGTCCTGGCGCATGTCTACGAGCCTCGTTTCCGCGCGGGCATGACTCCTCTGCACTTCCTGCGTTTACGGATCGTGCGGCTCTACCCGCTGTATCTGCTCGGAACGACCCTGGGGATTCTGCAGGCTGTGCTGATGGCTCAGTACTACCAGGGTCCGGACATCTGGAACTGGCCGAGGATCCTTCCGAGCCTTCCGTTCGCGGCCGTCATGCTCCCGGCACCGTTCGACAGGTACCTGTTTCCCTTCAACGCGGTCATGTGGTCGATATTCTTCGAGCTGGCCGCGAACCTCATCTGGGTCGTCTTCTGGCGTCGTCTCGAGCGCACCGGATTTCTGGTCGCCGTCGTCATCGGTTCCGGGGCGCTTCTGGTCGTGGACACCTTCCTGTTCAAGACCACCGCCGTCGGCATGGGATGGAACACGTTCCTGCCCGGCTTCCCGCGTGTCGTCTACTCGTTCATGCTGGGAGTCCTCCTTCATCGATTCCACGGCGCGGTGACCCTTCGCCGCGTTCCACCCGGCCTGCTGCTCGCGGCCATTCCGGTGATGGCGTTGCTGCCACTGGGCGCCTACGGCCAGTTGTTCTGCGCACTGGTCGTGCTTCCGTTGCTCGTGCTGCTCGGCGCGAAGAGCGAGACCTCGGGGATGACGAGGCTTTTCTGCGAGAAAACCGGGGCCGCGTCGTACGCCGTCTACGCGCTGCACCTGCCGGCGCTCGCCTTTTTCTCCGGTCTGCTGCTGATCTTCGGTCTCCAGATCGAGGACTCGCCCCTGCTCGGTCCGATCTTCATCGTGCTGGTGGTCGTGGGATGCGTGCTGCTGGCGGACAGGATCGAGACACCGATGAGGCAGTTGCTGTCACGGTTGATTCCGGAGCCCGCGCCCAGCGCCGTGGCCGTGGACCGGAAGGGGAGCTAGGGCCTGTACGGACTTCGGATCTTTAGGTGGATCGGAGGCTTCGGACCCACAAGATGGTTCCCCGTAGGTAAAGGCCGGCGAGGTAGCCGCCGGGAGTCTTGCCGAAGCGGAAGGCCGGCCCGCGCCACTCCTTGATCCGATTGATGCAGCGTTCCGCCGCGTTGCGCTGCTGGTAAAGCTCTGGATCATGGTTGACCGGGCGGCCGCCCCGGGAGCCGCGGTTCTTACGGTTGGCCGCCTGGTCACTTTTTTTGGGATGACGGCCTTGATGCGCCGCCGGCGCAGATAGACGCGGTTGCCGCGGGAGGAATAGGCCTTGTCGGCGGCGTGCCGTGTCCAGGGTGAGGTCGCCTCCCCGTCCCTCGTGACCGAGCCGATGGGTTGGGGAGACTCGCCCCAACGTCGGCTCATGCCTCCAGGGGCAGGCTTCGATCGGCCGCCGGGTAGCCGGTGTATCCGCCTGCGCCGCCCTGGTAGAAGGTTGCGCGGTCGGCCTCCGCGAGCGGTAGGCCGTGGGCGAAGCGCGTGGGCAGGTCGGGGTTGGCGATGAACAGCTGTGCGTAGGAGGCCAGGTCGGCCAGGCCCTCCGCGATCACTGCGTTGCCGGACTCCCTGTCCAGACTGGCGTTGGCGACGAGGGCGCCCCGGTAGAGAGACCGGAACCGTTTCAGGGACTCGAGGCGCTGATCGGCGGTGACTGTCTCGTTGGGGCGGCGGGTCATCATCAGGTGCAGATAGGCAAGGCGGTGGTCGTCCAGACGTTCGGCGACGTACTCGTGGCCTGCCAGGACCCCGGGCGACACGGAGCCGGTGCCGATGACCTGGTGCGGGGCGAACTTGACGCCGACCCGGTGCCGTGCCCAGACGGCGGTCACCGCGTCCAGCACCTCGAAGAGGAAGCGGGCCCGGTTCTCGGCACTCCCGCCGTAATGGTCGGTGCGCAGGTTCAGCGAGGGATTGAGGAACTGGGCGATGAGATAGCCACGTTGTGCGTGGATCTCCACCCCGTCGAAACCGGCCCGCTGCGCGTTGACGGCGGCCGTCCGGTACTCCTCGACGATCTCCGCGATCTCCTCGGCCGACAATGCTCTTGGGGTGACCGTGTCGACCTGCCCGCTGGTGGGCGTGAAGACCTTGATGCCGGGATTGACCGCAGAGGGGGCACCCGGGAGATGCCCGCCGCGGAAGGCCGGGTGCGAGGCCCCTCCGGTGTGCGCGAGTTGGGCGAAGATTACGCCGCCCTCCGCGTGCACCGCGTCGGTCACCGTCCGCCAGGCCTTCACCTGCTCCTGACTGTAGATGCCGGGCACGTTGATCGCACCGATGGCGCCGGGACTGATCCACAGGCCCTCAGACACGATCAGGCCGGCGCCGGCACGCTGCCGGTAGTACTCACTGTGCAGTGCTGTCGGAACCAGCTCGGCGTTGTCGGCGCGCGCCCGGGTCATCGGCGCCATCACGATGCGGTTCCGCAGCCGGACCGCTCCGAGATCGTAGGGATGGAGCAGAGGCTGCTCCGCTGCGTGCGGTGGGAAGGACATGCCCGCGCCTCCTCGGCGTGATGGGTGGGTGCGCCTTTCACGGTCACACTCGGAGGCTCATCGCGTCCAATGATTCATTTTCATCACAAGGATCAAAATGTGTGATGCTGATGAGATGGAGCTACGTCACCTCGAACACTTCCTTGCCGTCGCCGACACGGGCAGTTTCACCCAGGCGGCGAGGAACCTGCATGTCGTCCAGTCCGGAGTGTCAGCGACCATCAAGGTGCTGGAGCACGAGCTGGGTTCGAGTCTGTTCGTTCGCACCCCGCAAGCCGTGTCGCTCACCGCGGCCGGTCGAGCCTTCCTGCCCCGAGCTCGCGAGACTCTGAGCGCTGCACGAGCGGCCAAGGACGCCGTCCACCGCACGCAGGGCACTCTCCATGGTGAGGTGACCGTGGGCACGCTGACGTCGATCGACGTCGTGGATCTGGCCGGTCTTCTGGGTGCGCTGCGGGAGAGGCATCCTGCCGTCACCGTACGGCTGCGGGCGGCCGCGGGCGGTTCGGCCGACCTGGCACAGCAGCTGCGTGACGGCCGCATCGACGTCGCGTTCCTGTCGCTACCGGACCCGCTGCCCACCGGCCTGCTCGCCCGGCCTCTGGCGTACGCGCCGCTCAGGCTCTACGTGCCCGCCGGTCATCCGCTGGCGGGTGCCGGACGGGTGTTGCTGGCGCAGCTGGCGGAGTTCCCGTTCGTCGACTCCCCGCGGGGTTTCGGCAACCGCGTGGTGGTCGACCGGGCCTTCGCCACGGCCGGGGTGGACCGGGAGGTGACTCTGGAGGTCGCGGACATCGCCATGGCCGTCCCTCTCATCCGTGCTGGACTCGGTATCGGCTTCCTCAGCCGCTTCCTGGTCGTCGATGACACGGGCCTGGACGTGCTGGAGGTGGCCGACCACGATCTGCGGTGGCAGCTCGTCGTCGCCACGGCCGCGCGCCGCCGCCCCAGTGCTCCGACCGAGGCATTCCTGGATCTGCTCAGGGAGCTGCACCCCGCGTCGCTGGAGCTGGGCCAGCCGTAGTGCCATCAGATTCAGTGCTGAACACTATCAATATGAATTCTTTGACCTGATGGCTTGGGTCCGTGGACAGTGGACCGGCGCCGCAAGGAAACCGGTCACTCAGTGTTGCGGTGTTACCGCAGCTGTCCACCGTGCGCTTCTGCCGCATGAAAAGGAATTCGACATGACTTTGGCACTTGAGGGAAAGGGGGCGACAGCCCCGCAGTGATGATCGAGGAGATCGAGTACGCCCTGGACACCCTCGGCCTGGACGGTGTCATGATCAGCTCCAACATCGGCGGCCACTACTTCGGCGATCCGTTCCTGGAGCCGGTCCTCGCCGAGCTCGACCGTCGAGTGCGGGGCCGGCGCAGGTTCGGGATCGGACCGCGCTCACCCAGGGGCAGGTGAGGCTCGATCAAGGACCATTCGTCATCGGTGAGGTCTCCACGCGCCATGTCGATGGCCTACCAGGATCGGAGACCGACGCGCAGGCGAGTTCCTCTGATCTCAACTCCGTGCAGGCCCTAGGGCGAGGACCGCCTTCACCCCCGACACCGTGACGGAAGGTCGGGGCCGGACCTCGCCAAAAACGGGCAAGGACATCGCCGAGCGCGGGCGCCTGAGTCTCCATCGGACGTCCGAGGTCACCAGGCTTGCGTGCATGGACACAACTTCGCCCGTCCGAGGTTCCGGGCCGAGCCCGTTCGCGCCCGCGGGAGGCGTTCAGGCGAACGAGGCCGGGCAGGACGATCGGCGTCGGGGGACACGGCGTTCCTCGATATCGAGGTGGTCGCCGGCGGCGTTCGTGACCGTTCTCACGGTGGCCGTGCTGAGCCTCTACGATGTTCCGGCCTCGGACATGGCCCTCTTCGGCGCGTACGTCGCGCTGGGGCTGGCGCTTCCGGGTCTGTTGCTGATCCGCGTCCTTCATCGCCGCACGCGCACGCTGGCGGAGGAGGTCGCGCTGGGGCTGGCGCTGGGCTACGCCGTGGAAGTGCTCGCCTACATCGCCGCCCGGGCCGTCGGGCTGCCGTTGCTGGTCCTGGCATGGCCGATCACCACCTACGCGGTCTTCCTCGCCGTGCCCCGGCTCCGCCGGCACTGGCGGGGCGAGCCCCGCCCGAGAGCGCCGATCTGGTGGTCATGGTCCATCGCCCTGGCCATCGCGTATCTGGTCGCCTGGAGTGCCCGCACGGTTTTCCGGGTCACCCCCCTCACCTGGCCGGGGCTCGGGACGTCCTTCCGCGACATGCCGTTTCACCTGGCGCTGATCGGCGAGTTGAGGCATCACATGCCGCCCACCATGCCCATGGTCGACGGCGAGCCCCTCTTCTACCACTGGTTCGTCTACGCGCACATGGCGGCGGCGAGCTGGGTGACCGGGGTGGAACCCCTGATGCTGCTGCTCCGGCTGACCATGCTGCCCATGCTGGCCGCGTTCGTCGTCATCCTGGGCGCCATCGGGCGGCGTGTCATCGGCTTCCGCGCGGGAGCGCTGCCGGCCGTCGCGGGGACGCTCCTGGCGGCGGCGCCGAGCCTGTATCTGGGAACGAACGGGGTGTTCACCTGGGGAGGCATCCCGGATCTCGCCTGGACGAGCCCCACCCAGACCTTCGGCACGCTCCTGTTCGCTCCGGTGGTGCTCCTTCTCGTCGATCTTCTCGAACGCCGGCGGCGGGAGGCCGGTCCATGGCTCCTGCTCGGGGTCTTCCTGGTGGCGGTCATGGGAGCCAAGGCCACCTACCTGCCCCTGCTCGGCGCGGGACTGCTGGCGGTGGCCGCGGTCGAGGCGGTCGGCAGGCGCCAGCCGCCCTGGCCCGCGCTGGCCGCACTGGGGATGACCGCCGCGTGCTTCCTGTACGCGCAGGCGGTGCTGTTCGGCCGGGCGTCTCACGCCACCGTCGTGGACCCGTTGTCCTTCATGCGTACGGCCTGGGGAGAGTGGACGGGACTGGGCGACCGGGCGGCGCCCTCGCCGGCCTCGACGCTCGGGATCACGCTGGTGTTCCTGCTGTGCTGGCTCGTCACCTGGTCGGGAATCCTCGGGCTGCTGAGTCGGCCGCGGCTGCTCGTGCGGCCCGGGGTGGTCCTCATGCTGGGGATCGGCGCGGCGGGGCTCGGCACGATGTTCCTGCTCGGGCACCCCACCCGGAGCCAGCTCTTCTTCCTCTGGGGGGCCTATCCCTATCTGGCGATCGTCTCGGTCCATGGACTCGTCGCCGTCCTGCGGCGGGCACGTTTGTCACTCCGGTCGGTGGCGTTCGCGGCCGGCGCCGGGGTTGCCGCCTTCTACCTCGTCGCCTTCATCTGCGGCGTCACGATTCCCCTGGGTCCGGGGGAGGACGACGCCATCCTGTACCGGCCGTACACCGTGTTGTCGGCCGTCGCGGCGTCGGCGGCCCTCGTCCTGACCCTCACCCGCGGACGCCTTCGCGCGTGGGCCCTGATGACCGTCGCGTGCGCGGCCATCGGGCTCCCCGCCGACCTGCACGGCCGCGTCCTCGCCGTCGGGCACGACGTCGCGGAGAACGCCTCCGTCGAAACGACCCCGGCGATCCCGACGGGCACACTGGCCGCCGCACGCTGGTTGCGTGACCATTCGGACCCGGACGACCTGGTCGCCACGAACGCGCACTGCCTCTGGGAGCGTGAGAGCCCGTGTGACAGCCGCCACTTCTGGCTGACCGCGCTGTCCGAGCGCCGCGCGCTCGTCGAGGGGTGGGCGTACGCCTCGAAGAACCTGGAGCACTGGCGTCCGGGGCAGGAGGCGTTCACCCTGCCGTTCTGGGACCCCGAACGAGTCCGGTTGAACGACGAGGCCTTCGTCTCGCCTTCGGCGGCCGTGATGCGGCAGCTGCGGGAACGCTACGGGGTGCGCTGGCTCTTCGTCGACGAACGTCACGCGAGCACCGGCCCCGGGATCGGGAGATTCGCGGCCCTGCGGTTCCGCTCCGGCGACTACGCCGTCTACCGGATGGCGGACGGCACATCCCTGTGAGCGATCGCCGGGGCCGCTGACGGGCACGGGCCGATCTCCGGGGGAACGGCGGTGAGCGATCGTGAGAACGGCGAGCTCACAGCGGGCGACGCGCCCGCACGGTGAGCGATCGTGAGAACGGCGAGCTCACAGCGGGCGACGCGCCCGCACGGTGAGGGTGACTCCGGGAAGTGACCTGACCGGCAGGTACCTCTCCGCCACCATCACGGCGGTGAGGGCGGCGCCGACCAGGCGCGGCGTCTCCTTGAGGTCGAATCCGGTGCTCTTCTTCCTGCGCCAGGCGACGATCGGTCTCAGCAGGACGTTCCAGCTCCACATGGCGTCGATGACCAGGCCTCCCTCGGTCAGCAGGGTGCGCAGGCCGTCCCGCGTGTACCGGCGGACGTGCCCGCACGCCAGGTCGTGCGCCGACCAGAGCGCCATGTCGCAGGGGACCGTGATCAGCGCCGTTCCCCCGGGCCGGAGCACACGCACGATCTCCCGTACGGCTCTGTCGTCCTCCTCGATGTGCTCCAGCACGTCGAGCGCCAGCACGAGGTCGAACCGCATGTCGGGCAGGGGCAGATCCCGCGCGTCGGCGTGGATCGCCTTCAGGCCGCGCTCCCGGGCGAACCGCACCGCGGTCTCGGAGAAGTCCGCGACCAGCGCGTCCCATCCGTGCCGCACCAGCACGCGGGTGTTGCCGCCGCCCGCCGCCCCGATGTCGAGCGCCCTGCCCGGCGTGCCGAGCCGGCGCAGCTCCCGGGCGAGGACGGCACGCCGTTCGCGATACCACCAGTGCCGGTCCTCCAGCTCGACCATGCAACGGATCTCTGTGGCCTCCATGCGTCCTCCTCGGACCTGTTCGAATGTGTGAAGGGTTACTGCCTCATCGTGAGTGAGGTCACCGCCTCACCGGGAGCGCGACGGCGTCCGGCCGGCGGGCTCCAGAGATCACCGACCGGTTCTCCTCAGGCGTCGCCACCAGTCCTCGTGGTCGCGATACCACCGCACGACGTCGGCGAGTCCCTCGTCGAAGTCCACCCTGGGCCTGTAGCCGATCGCGCGGATCCTGCCGCTGTCGACCGAGTAACGACGGTCGTGGCCGAGCCGGTCGGGCACGTGTTCGACCATCTCCCAGCCCATGCCGAGAGCCGCGAGCAACCGTTCGGTCAGCTCCCGGTTGGTCAGCTCGACACCGCCGCCGATGTTGTAGATCCCACCGGGGGAGCCCTTCTCCAGCACCAGCTGGATACCCCGGCAGTGGTCGTCGACGTGCAGCCACTCCCGGACGTTGAGCCCGTCGCCGTAGAGGGGGACCTTCCTGCCGCGGAGGAGGTCGGTGACGAAGAGCGGGATGACCTTCTCCGGATACTGGTAGGGGCCGTAGTTGTTGGAACAGCGGGTCACGCGGACGTCGAGGCCGTAGGTCTGGCCGTAGGCGCGGCAGAACAGGTCACCCGCGGCCTTGGCGGCGGAGTAGGGCGAGTTCGGCAGCAGGGGCTCGTCCTCGCTCCACGACCCCTGCGCGATCGAGCCGTAGACCTCATCCGTGGAGATGTGGACGACCGTGCGGACCTTCGCCTGCAGCGCCGCCTGAAGGAGTCTCTGGGTGCCGAGCACGTTGGTCGTCGCGAAGTCGCCCGCCTCGGCGATGGAGCGGTCGACGTGGGTCTCCGCCGCGAAGTTCACGACGACCTCGTGCCCGGGCAGGACGTCATCGAGGAGCGCCGGATCCGCGATGTCCCCCCGGACGAACGCGTAGCCTCGGTGCCCGGCCACCGAGGCGAGATTGGCGAGGTTGCCGGCGTAGGTGAGTTTGTCCAGCACCGTGACGCGAACGTCCTCGTATCCCGGATAGGCGCCGAGCAACAGCGACCGTACGTAGTGGGATCCGATGAATCCGGCGCCCCCGGTGACGAGGATTCTCATGCCCTCACCTGTATCTGGCTGTGGTCGCCCACCATGAGCTGGTGGGTGTTGGGCACGCCCGCGGCACAGCTCACCTCGACGTTGCGCCCGATGAGGGAGTGGGCGAGCCGCGAAACACCGTGAACGGAAGAACCGTCGAGCACGATCGAGTACTCGATCTCGGAGTTCTGCAGGAGACAGTTCGACCCGATCGACGTGAAGGGGCCGATGTAGGAGGAGGTGACCTTCGTGTCGGCTCCCACGACGATCGGCCCGCGGAGAATGGAGTTCTCCACCACCGCCCCCGCTTCGAGGATCACCCGGCCGGTGATCTCGCTCAGGCCGTCAACGGTGCCTTTGACATCGGGTTCTATCAACTCCAGGACGATGCGGTTGCACTCCAGGATGTCCTTCAGCCGACCGGTGTCCTTCCAGTAGCCGGTGACCATGTGCGAGTGCACGGAGTAACCGTTCTCGATCAGCCACTGGATCGCCTCCGTGATCTCCAGCTCACCGCGGGCCGACGGCTTGATCGCCCGGACGGCCTCGTGGATGGCCGGGGAGAAGGAGTACACGCCCACGATGGCGAGATCGCTCCGCGGATGGGCCGGTTTCTCCTGCAGCGCGATGATCTCGTTCTGCGGCCCGAGCTCGGCGACCCCGAAGAACTGGGGTTCGTCGACCTTGGTGAGCAGGATCTGGGCGTCGTACCCGCCGACGCGGAACGCGTCGACGAGGCCGGAGATCCCGCCGACCAGGAAGTTGTCGCCGAGATACATCACGAACGGTTCCTCGCCCAGGAACTCCTGGGCGATCAGGACGCAGTGCGCCAGTCCGAGGGGAGCCTCCTGGGGGATGTAGGTCACGTCGAGGCCGAACTGCGAGCCGTCTCCCACGGCCTCCCGGATGTCGGCGCCCGTGTCACCGATGATGATGCCCACGCTGGTGATTCCCGCGTCCCGTATCGCTTCGAGTCCGTAATAGAGCACCGGTTTGTTGGCCACCGGGACCAGCTGTTTCGCGGAGGTATGGGTTAGCGGCCGCAGCCTCGTCCCTCTGCCCCCCGCTAGAACGAGTGCTTTCATCACTCTGTGTCCTTCCGCGAAGAACGCATGGCCACAGTGACCACCTGCCCGCTGAATCTATGCGGAGCTCGGATTAGCGACTCTTCGCCATCCTCTGCCTCTATCAAAGGATGTGTGACAAATTGCCAAGACTAGATGTTTCAGTGGGTGCGGAATGTCCATGTTCGATGTATTAGATAACTCAGCGGAGGGCTTGCAATTATTATGAGGCCCTGCGCTATAAGGATTGGAATCCCGGCAAATCCCACCAAAATGGGAAGACCAATGATGGATGTCGCCAGAAAGCTCAGTCCGACCGCGTAGAACCGGAGATAGCCGACCGTCCACGATTCGCGCGTGCCACGGAAGACCACCAGCCTGTACCAGGGATAGATGATCGTCGCAGCGACCAAATAGCAGGCCACGACCAGGAAAAGATAGGGAACCCCATCTTTAGCGATCAGCAATCCTAGGCCTAGGAGACCGTAATAGAGCACAGCGGTCATGGCGCCGGCCACCAGGTATGTGATGCGCTGTCCGCTAAGAGCGGAGATCAAAGCTCGCCGCCCGAACCCTGAATCTTTGTCGCGAACGGTCCGACTTTCCATTTCAACCATTTTTGGCTCCTCTGGACCATGGTCGAGCAGCTGGATCAAGAGGAGTGTAGCTGTCTCGCGAGAAATCAAGTCTTGCAATCGGGGGATTAATGTCAGTGTCAGTGGTTATTCCATGTTATCGCTCGGCGACAACCCTTCCGGCGCTGGTGAACAGGCTGGTTTCCGTCCTGCGCGACGCCTCCATCCAGCACGAGGTGATTCTCGCCGTCGACGGAAGTCCGGATGATACGTGGAATGTGGCCGCTGAACTCACCCGCCTGTTCGAGGGTGTTCGCGCGATTCGCCTCTCTCGCAACTACGGCCAGCACAATGCGCTGGTCGTCGGCATCAGGGAGGCGAGATTCGAGGTCATCGTCACGATGGACGACGACCTGCAGCACCCGCCGGAGGAGATCCCCCTCCTGCTGGCCGCGCTCGAGGGCGATCGCCACGATCTGGTCTACGGGATCCCGCATGAGGAGGAGCACGGATTTCTCCGGAGCCTCGCCTCCCGGTCGGTGAAGGCCGGCATGTCCGCCACGCTGGGAGTCCGTCATGCGCGGTCGATCAGCTCTTTCCGTGCCTTTCACACGCGCCTGCGTGATGGATTTCAGGAAATGTCCGGACCGCACGTCTCCGTCGACGTCGCCCTTTCCTGGACCACCACGCAGGTGGGCGCGGTCAGGGTGCACATGGACGAACGCCGCCACGGGCAGTCCAACTACACCCCGCGCCTGCTGATCCGGCACGCCGTGAACATGCTCCTGGGCTACAGCGCGGCGCCCCTGCGGGTGGCCAGCTATCTGGGGTTCCTCACGGGGTTCGTCGGCCTGTTCCTCGGCGGCAGCGTCCTCTGGTACTTCATCACGGGGGACACCAAGGTCGCCGGATTCACCACCATCGCCACCATGGTCGCGATCTTCTCCTCCGTCCAGTTGATAGCCATCGGGATTCTCGGTGAATACGTCGGCCGCATCCACGGAAGCGGGATGGGGCGGCCGACCTACGTGATCCGCGAGCACGCGGGACCGTCCGCGGAGGCCGTCGCTCCGCAACAACTCCGGACCGACGCCCCCGCGTACGCGGGAGTGGGCTCCGGAGCGGAGGAGCGGGTGAGAACGATATGAACGACCTCGGATCCGCCCCGCACGCGTACAGGAACCCGGAGCACGGAGCGACCCCGGCAAGCGCCGGGGGACGGGTGAGCACCGTCACGCTCAACAACGGCATCACGATGCCGCAGCTCGGTTTCGGCGTGGGGCGCGTGTCCGGCGACGAAGCGGCCAGGGCGGTCGCCGTGGCGATCGAGGCCGGCTATCGCAGCATCGACACGGCCGCGCGCTACCACAACGAGGAAGAGGTCGGGCGCGCGGTGCGCGCCTCGGGCGTGTCACGCGCGGAACTGTTCGTCACCACGAAGCTGTGGAACGACGAGCACGGCTACGACGAGGCGCTGTGGGCCTTCGACATGAGCCTGAAGCGACTGGACCTCGACTACGTCGACCTCTACCTGATCCACTGGCCCTGTCCGGTCCGGGGCAGATACGTGGAGACGTGGAGAGCCTTCGAGAGGCTCCACTCCGACGGGCGGGCCCGGGCGATCGGCGTCTCCAACTTCACCGCCGAGACGCTCGAGCGGCTCCTCGGCGAGACCGGCGTCGTGCCCGCCGTCAACCAGATCGAGCTTCACCAGAATCTGGCCCAGGCCGGATTGCGGGCCTTGCACGCCGAGCACGGCATCGTGACCGAGGCGTACAGCCCGCTCGGCCGGGGCCGCCGCCTGCTCGGCGATTCCACGCTCGCAGGGCTGGTCGCCAAGCACGGCAGGACACCCGCCCAGGTGGTGCTCCGCTGGCACATGCAGCTGGGCAACGCGGCGATCCCCAAGTCGGTGACGCCGGCGCGCATCGCCGAGAACATCGATGTCTTCGATTTCGAGCTCGACCCGGACGACATGGCCGCGATCGCGCGGCTGGACGACGGCACCCGTCTCTGCGTGGATCCCGAGACCTTCGGCTGACGGCCGGAGGGGCACCGGGCCGTCCAGGCTCACGGATCATCGAGGCGGGTAGCGATAGAGGGCGTAGCCGCCCGAGCGGATCTGAAGGTCGGCGAAGTCCCCGATCCTCGAGCCGGATCCCAGGTGACGTTCGTCGGCCAGGAGCCAGTCCACTCCGTAACGTTCGCGCAGGCGCTGGATCGCGAGCGCCGAAGGCGCGTTGAAGACCTCGTCGTTCAGCCGGATTCGCTCGTCATCCCAGAACGGAAGCTCGAACGCGGGCCGGCCCGGGCGCCAGCGGTCCAGGTTCCGGGAGGCGTACGCCCACCCCTCGACCAGGACGTGCCGCTCGGACAGGGCGGCCACCCAGAAGTGGTGGCTGTCGCACGGGTTCTCGTATCCCCAGAAGCAGTGGGCGTTCGTGGCGACCAGGTCGTCCGGGTCCGAGTGGTCGCGCAACCACCGCGCGATCGTCAGGGTTCCCTGCGGGATGGTCCGCGCCGTCAGCTTCGAGACCGTCGGCGTGCGGCCGTCTCCCAGGGCGTCGCCCGCGACCTTGAGGGCACGGGCGTGCAGATCCGCCGGCAGGCCGATGGCCGCGAAGGCGACGGTCACGAGAGCCCAGGCGCGAAGGCGTCCCCTCATGACCGTCAGGACGGCCGCCGCAAGAAGGGAACCGGCCAGCAGTACGAGGTAGGGCCGGTACAGGACGGTATCCGGCCGGCCCGGGGAGAGGGGAACCTCGACGCCGCCGACGAAGGGGACGAGATAGACGGCGAGCAGCCCCGCGGCGGCCGCGGCGGCCTTCGCCGTGAGCGACACCCGAGCCCGCCGCAGGAGGACAAGAAGCCCGTGTACCGCGACGATCACCAGATAGGGATAGGCGGCCCAGAGGAAGAAGAGCTGGCTCCGGGCGGGGTGCCCGAACAGGAGCATCGCGCCCATGCCCGCCACGCCGATTCCCAGCATGAGGGACGTCTCGGATCTCAGGATCAGCCGCGGGCGGCTCAGCAGCCCGAGGATTCCGGACCAGGTGACGAGCCAGCACAGCGAGAAGATCAACGTGACGCCGAGCACCGAGGCCGGTGAGGGACGGACCTGCTCGCCCAGGCCCGTCCACTCTCCCCAGGCCGAGCGCATGAAGGAGAGGGGATCCACGACCATGCCCTGCCTCGCCTGGCCGAACAGCACGAACTGCGCGTAGACGAGACACGCCGTCGTCATCCCGAGCGCGGCGAGCGTGGGCCACGGCGGCCGTCGCCGGACGAGCTCGGCCGCGACCACCGCGATGAGCCCCACCATGAGCAGGGGCAGGTAGGTGGCCTTCGCCCCCATCACCGCGATGAGCGAGACGCCCAGCACGAGCCACCTGCCGGGGCCCTGCCGGCGGCGCCTGAAAAGGTCGCCGAGAAGGATGACGACCAAGACGAACAGCAGGGATCCGAAGGTCTGGGTGGGACTCATCCAGGCGAGGTCCGGTACGCCGCCCCAGGTGAAGACCACGTCCGTGCCCAGGTACAGGTTCGGCGGCGCCACGAAGATCGTGCCTCCGACGGCGATCAGCGCGCCCGCGCGCGAGCCGATGACGCGCTTGCCGATCATCCCGATGAGGACGACGAACGCGGCCAGCATGGGCAGCATGGCCAGGCGGAGCAGCAGCACCAGCGGCTCGATCCCGGTCACCCAGCTCGCCGAGGCGAGGTGCGCGTACACGAACCAGTGGTAGAAGAGGGGCTCGCCGGAGACCATGGGCATCGTGGGCGGCACGTGGTGCTTCAGCTCGCCGATCAGCGCCAGATGGAACGGCACGTCGACGTTGGTCCCGAGCCCCGGCCAGCTGAGGGAACGCGTGAAGAACGTGAAGGCGCTCCAGCCGACCAGATACACGACGACCAGCGCGAGCGACCAGGACCACCAGAGCGGCGCCTCGGAGCGGGGCATGCCTCTCCAGTGCCGGCGAAGGCGGGGAACCAGCAGGAAGGCCGCATAGGTGGTGACCGGCCACACCAGGACGAACAGCGGCAGCCCGACGGCCCGGGCGGCGATGTAGGCGAGTACCTCCACGGCGTAGCCGAGGGTCACGCCGAGCGCGATCTCCTCCGCGAGCGTGCGGGAACCGGGATACAGGGCCCGCACCAGCAGCACGCCCGGCAACGCGACACCCAGTGCCACGTAGGCGCCGAAGAGGGATGTCTCCGAGCCGGAAACGCCGTAGACACTCAGCACGACCACGCTGAAGACGGTCGCGAACGCGACCGGCGGCCATCGCGACGCCAGCAAACGCCGCACTCCTCGGGGAGAGGGCGCCTGTCGGCGAACGAAGGCATCCGGTTCCGTGTCCGCCCCGGTTCTCAGCGGGTTCGCAGCGGAGTCAGGAAGGGACGGAGTCGTGGTCATGCGGGTAAGTCTGATCACTTCGGGCCTTTGGGCCGGTCCGGACCTTCGGTCCGGCCGATATTCTTGCCACTCTTTTATGCGGTGTCGGGACTGATTTCCTCCCGCCGAGAGACAGGGGCGCCCGACACGCCCGGCTCGCCGCCGAATCGACGGTGCGGGAAGGCCTGGCTCCTACAGTCGGGGATATCTCATCTCGAAGCGACGGGGGTCCTGACATGGGAGAGAAACTGGTCGTCGTCGGCCAGGGGTACGTCGGCCTGCCACTCGCGATGCGGGCGGTCGAGGCGGGGTTCGACGTCGTGGGGATCGACGTGGACGAATGGCGGGTCAAACGGCTGAACGTGGCCGAGTCCTATGTCGAGGACATCGGCGACGAGGTGCTGGCCGCCGCCATGCGTTCCGGTCGTTATCTGGCCAGCACCGACTACGCTGACGCGGAGGCGTTCGACGTCTGCGTGATAACGGTGCCGACGCCCCTCCGCGAGGGCGCTCCCGACCTTCGCCACATCGGTTCGGCGGGCCGGTCCGTGGCCCCGCTGATCCGGCCGGGCGCCACGGTCATCCTGGAGTCGACCACCTATCCCGGAACCACCGAGGAATACCTCCGGCCGCTGCTCGAGGAGGGCTCCGGACTGCGGACGCCGGAGGACTTCTTCCTGGGCTACAGCCCGGAGCGGATCGACCCGGGCAACCCGCACTGGCGTCTGGAGAACACGCCGAAGGTCGTGTCCGGGATCGACGAGGCCTCCCTGGAGCGGGTCCGGGCGTTCTACGGTCTCCTCGTGCAGCCGATCGTCGCGGTCTCCTCCCTCCAGGTGGCCGAGCTGTGCAAGCTCCTGGAGAACACCTTCAGGCACGTCAACATCGCCCTGGTGAACGAGCTGTCGATCTTCGCGCAGCAGCTCGGGATCGATGTCTGGGAGGCCATCGACGCCGCCTCCACCAAGCCGTTCGGCTACATGCGCTTCACCCCGGGCCCCGGTGTCGGCGGGCACTGCCTGCCGATCGACCCGTCGTACCTGTCGTGGAAGGTCAAGCGCAGCCTGGGGCACAACTTCCGGTTCGTGGAGCTGGCGAACGACATCAACGACCACATGCCAGCCCATGTCGTGAACCGGCTGATCCTCGCGTTGAACCAGCGGTGCAAGCCGCTCAGGGACAGCCGGATCCTCGTGCTCGGGCTCTCCTACAAGGCGAACGCGGGAGACTGCCGCGAGTCACCCGCGATCGAGGTGGCCAGAGCCCTGTACAAGCTGGGCGCGAAGGTGCGGGCCGCCGACCCCCACATCGACGACTTCCTGATGCCGCCGGGGATCGAGATCGTCGAACCGGTGGCCCGGGAGCTGGCCCGGGCGGACGCGGTGGTGATCCTCACCGACCACGACTGCTTCGACTACGAGCTGATCCAGCGATCGAGCACCTTCGTCTTCGACACGCGTAACCGCTGCAGCGGGCCCAACGTGGAGCGGCTATGACCTCAGGACGCGGGCGATCAGCTCTTCGACCTGGGAGTTGAGCCGGGAACCGCGTGGCCATCCGGCGTAGTGGGTCAGGAAGACGACGATCTCGCGGAGTTCCGCGGGGGTGAGGTCCCCGGTCCGCAGCGCCGCGTCCAGCTGGAGCTCGATCTCGTCGTCCAGACCCTGGCCGACGAGAAGGCCGAGAAGCAGCAACCGGCGGTCGCGGACCGTGATCACGTCTCTGGACCACACCTCGGCGAACAGGTGCTCGACGGTCATCCCGAGGAAGTCACCGGGATCGTCGCCGACGTGGTCACGGCCGTTCACCCGCTTCATGGCCTCCAGCCCGCGGGCCCGGCGGTCGGGGGAGGAGTTGTTCGCGTGGTTGCTCATGAGGACTCCGAGTACGTCAGCCAAGCCGGTCGGGGGGCGAGCGCAGCGAGGGGCGTCTCGACCCCCTCATCCTTCGCCAGTTCCAGCGCCAGAGATAGATCCCTTTCATCAAGCTTCCCGATATATAGCTATATGTCGTGCTGAGGATCCTCGGGCGTTACAGAAACCGTCACCTTCCCCGGCTAACCTAACCGGCGCCCGGCGACCCCGCGGCCACGGTCGCGGAGCACGGCGGTTCCGGGGGATGATCGATTATGGGACGCGAAAACCCGGATAATCGAGGCATGCGGTTCGACATCCTCGGCCCCACGCGTATTCGGCTCGACGGCGAGCGCGTGGTTTCCGTAGGCGGTCAGGGGATGCGCGCCCTGCTGGTGCTGCTGCTCCTCGACGCGGGGAAGGTGGTGACCACCGAGCGGCTGGTCGGCGGGCTGTACGGCACCGACCCCCCGGCGGGCGCGGCCAACGCCCTGCAGTCCCAGGTCTCGCGGTTGCGCAGGGCGCTCGGCGCCCGGGACGTGATCGAGTTCCATCCGGCGGGCTACCGGCTCGTGGTCGACGCCGACGCCGTCGACGCCCACCGTTTCGAGCGGCTCGCCACAGAGGGGCGCCACGCCCTGGCGGCCGGTGACCCCGGGCGGGCGGCCGGGCTGCTGGGCGAGGCGCTCTCGCTGTGGCACGGGCCCGCCCTGGCCGACGTGGGAGAGCCGCCGTTCGCCCAGGCGTCCTCGGCCAGACTGGAGAGGCTCCGGCTCGACTGCCTGGAGGACCGCGTCCAGGCCGAGCTGGAACGGGGCCGCCACCGCGAGCTCGTCGCCGAGCTGCAGGAGCTGACGGCCGCACATCCGCTCAGGGAACGGCTTCAGGGACAGCTGATGCGGGCGCTGTACGGCTCCGGGCGACAGGCCGAGGCGCTGGAGGTGTACGGCAGGGCCAGGCGGATCCTCGGCGAGGAGCTCGGCGTCGACCCGTCGGCCGAGCTGGCCGCCGTGCACCTGGCCGTGCTCAGGGCCGACCCCGCGCTCACCGCCGTCCCCGGTTCCGCCGCCACCCGGCTCGGCCTGCGGGCCCAGCTGACCAGCTTCGTCGGCAGGGAGGACGAGACGTCCCGGCTGCACGCGCTGCTCGGCGAGTCGAGGCTGGTCACCCTGGTCGGCTCCGGCGGGGCGGGGAAGACCCGGCTGGCCGGAGAGGTCGCCGGGGCGCGGCGGGGCGACGTCTGCTTCGTGGAGCTGGCCCCCGTCTCCGACGGCGAGGAGATGGCGCAGGCCGTCCTCGACGCGCTGGGGATCCGCGACGCCGGTCTGCTCCCGCCACCGGTGTCCGGCCGTCATGTGCCCGATCCGCCGGCCCGCCTGGTCGCGGCGCTGGCCGACCGCCCGCTGCTGCTCGTCCTGGACAACTGCGAGCACGTGGTGGCGGACGCGGCCGAGCTCGTCGACCGCCTGCTCGCCGCCTGCCCGCGACTGCGCGTCATGGCCACCAGCCGGGAGGCGCTGGGCATCACCGGAGAGACGATCCACCCGGTCGCGCCCCTGCCGGTGCCCCGGGCGGGCACGAGCACGCGGGAGGCGCTCGGCTATCCCGCGGTGCGGTTGTTCGCCGACCGGGCGGTCGCGGTGCGGCCGGACTTCCGCGTCGACGCCGGGAACGTCGAGCGGGTGCTGGACATCTGCCGGGCGCTGGACGGGCTGCCGCTCGCCCTGGAGCTGGCCGCGGCGCGCCTGCGCTCCCTGCCGGTGACCGAGGTGGCCTCCCGGCTCGGCGACCGGTTCCGGCTGCTGTCGCGCGGCAGCCGTACGGCGCTGCCGCGACACCAGACGCTGCGCGCGGTGGTGGCCTGGAGCTGGGACCTGCTCGACGAGGGCGAGCGGCTCCTGGCCGGACGGCTGACCGTCTTTGTGGGGGGCGCGACCCTGGAGGCGGCCGGGCGGGTGTGCGGTCTGCCGGAGGCCGAGGTCGTCGACCTGCTGACCTCTCTGGCGGAGAAGTCACTGGTCGAGGTGGTCGGCGAGCGCTACCGGATGATGGAGACCATCCGCGCCTACTGCGCGGAACGGCTGGCCGAGACCGGCGAGGTGGAGGAGCGCCGCGAGGCGCACGCGGCGTACTACGCGGACCTGGCGGCGGAGGCCGACCCTCACCTGCGCCGCGGCGAGCAACTGGAGTGGCTGCGACGGCTCGACGAGGAGCGCGACGACCTGCACGCCGCGCTGCGCTGGGCCATCGGGACCGGCCGGGCCGAGGTCGGGCTCCGCCTGCTGGCCGGGCTCGCCATGTACTGGTGGGTGAGGGGGCGGCGCTCCGAGGGGGAGGGCCTGGCCACGGATCTCCTCGACATGATCGGGCCCGAACCGGTCTCCGGGCTGGAGCAGGAGTACGCCATGTGCGTGCTCGTCGCCTTCTCCGGCGAGTCGCGGACCCCGGAGCTGCGGGAGCGGCTGGAGAGGGTCAGGCCGCTCGTCCCGCCGATCGACCAGCGGTACCGGTGGCCGTTCCTCGGGATACTGTGGCCGATGTTCACCGGTCCGCCCCCCGGTTTCGCCCTCGACCCGTCTTCGGCCCAGACGGCCCTGGCCGTCGCGGATCCGTGGCTGCGGGGGCTGTCCCACTTCGGCATCGGCTACCTCCAGCTGTACGGCGACGACGCCGGGGGAGCCGAGCGCTCCTTCGGGGACGCGCTGGAGCTGTTCCGTTCCATCGGAGAGCGCTGGGGGGCCGCGTTGACGCTGGCCGAGCTGGCCGAGCTCGCCGAACTGCGGGGCGACAGGGTGGCGTCGCACGCGCTGGCCGACGAGGCACTCCATCTGGCGGAGGAGCTCGAATCGGCGGAGGACATCGCGGAGCTCATCTATCGCAGGGCCATGGGGTCCGTGCGCGCCGGTGACCTCACGACCGCCCACGCCGAATACCTTCGCGCGGCCGAGTACGCCCGCCGGGCGGGCACCCCCGAGGCCGTGGCCGCGGTCCGGCGCGGCCTCGGCGAGGTCGCCAGGCTCCGCGGAGATCTGGACGAGGCCCTCGTCCTGGCTCACGAGGCTCTGGCCCTGTGCCCGCAGGGGTGGTACAGCGCCGAGGAGACACGGCTGCGCATCATCGTCGACCTGGGCCGGATCGCCGCGTCGAGCGGCGACGGGGCCGAGGCGAGGGCCTGGTACGGCAAGGCGCTGGAGCAGAGCCCGCACCGCTACCTGCTGGTGGCGGGCTCGGCGGCCGAGGGGCTGGCGGAGGTCGCGCTGCTGGAGGGCGACGCCGGGGGAGCGGCCCGGCTGCTGGGCGCGGCCACGGCGCTGCACGGCACCGCGACGGCTCACCCCGACGCCGTCCGCACCACGGCGGCCGTCCGCGCCCGGATCGGCGACACGGCCTACGAGGAGGAGTGGCACGCGGGGGCACGGATGTCCCGGAGCGAGGTGCTCGCGATGCTCGGGGCGTATCCGGTGTGATCCCCGAATCGCACGGGTGACGCGTTCCCATCACAATGAGTGCGGTTCCATACATGCTGTGAAAGGGGAGACCCATGGGATGCGCCCTGGTCACCGGAGCCTCACGAGGGCTCGGCGCCGCCATCGCCGTACGGCTCGCGGAGGAAGGCTGGACGGTCGCGCTCAACTACGCCCACGACACCGAGGGCGCCACCGCGGTCGCCGAGCGTGCCGCTGCGGCGGGTGGGAAGGTGCATCTGGCCCGCTTCGACGTGACCGACGAGGAGTCGGTACGGCGGGGCGTCGCCGAGGCGGCCGAGCAGGCGGGTCCGATCGAGGTCGTGGTCAACAACGCGACCGGGCCACAGCCGCTGATCCCCCTCGGCGAGCAGACCTGGGACGACCATCTGGACCAGCTGAGGTTCTTCGTCAAGGCGCCCCTGCTGATCCTGCACGCCGTACTCCCGGGAATGCGTGAGGCGGGGGCGGGCCGGATCATCAATGTGGGCAGTGAGGTCGTGGACCTGGGCAATCCCGAGATGGGCCATTACGTCTCGGCGAAGGCCGCCATGCACGGACTGACCCGTTCCTGGGCCAACGAGCTGGGCCGGGAGGGGATCACCGTCAACACGGTCGAGCCCGGCTGGATACCGGTGGAACGGCACGAGGGCGCGGACTTCGGGGACTACCCGGAGAGGGTGCCGCTGGGCCGGATGGGGGTGCCCGCCGAGGTCGCCGACGTGATCGCCTTTCTCGCCTCACCCGGTGCCCGCTTCGTCACCGGACAGCGTCTCGCCGTCAACGGCGGCAGAACGATGGCCTGACGGCCCTGACACCGTCCTGACGGGCCCGGGGTTCTGACGGGTGCCGGCGGCGGAGCCCGGGGCGGTTTCCGGAAACCGCCCCGGGCTCCGGTTCCTGGAAATCGCCTCGGCTGCGCGAAAGCCGCATCCTTCATCAAAGGATTCTCTTTCTTCGTCGGTATCCACCCGGCAACCTCGATCGTGCTTTGGATCAGTTAATGCCTTGTAGCTGGGGAACGGCGCCGGATACGATGCGTTACATGTGTTCTTGATCTGGCTGTGGTCTCACCACCCTCGCGCGATGACGTTCTGACACGCCGCGCCCTTCCGCCGCCGGATGATGTTCTCCCATGTTTCTCGGCGGCCGCCCATGCCCATCGTCGAGAATCCTGGAGGTCGAACCCTTGGCCCATCCGTCACAGCTCACCGTCACCCACGTCACCAAGGCCTACGCAGGCCATGCCGTACTGGAGAACGTTTCTTTCACCGTCGCCTCGGGCGAGCGGGTCGGCGTCATCGGCGAGAACGGTTCGGGCAAGTCCACTCTGCTCCGCCTCATCGCGGGCCAGGAGAGGCCGGACGATGGCGAGATCGTCGTCGTCACCTCCGGTGGTATCGGTTATCTCAGCCAGACGCTGGACTTGGCTGCCACGCAGACCGTGCAGGATGCCATCGATGTGGCACTCGCCGACCTGCGGGAACTGGAGCACCGCATGCGCGAGGCCGAAGCCTCGCTGGCTGAGGCGTCCGCGGAGGAGCTGGAAGTCTACGGTGATCTGCTCACGGCTTACGAGGCGTGCGGCGGCTACGAGGTCGACGCGCGGATCGACGCGGCCATGCATGGCTTGGGCCTCGCTCACCTCACCAGGGACCGGCGACTCGGCGCCCTGTCAGGTGGCGAGCGGTCTCGCCTGGCACTGGCCTGCGTGCTGACCGCCGCGCCCGAGTTGCTACTGCTTGACGAGCCGACAAATGACCTGGACGAGACAGCGGTGACGTGGCTGGAGACCCGGCTTCGGGCTCATCGCGGCACGGTCGTGACGGTCACCCACGATCGGACGTTCCTTGAGCGGGTCGCCACGACGATCCTGGAGGTCGATCGTGATCGCCGCACCGTTACTCGATACGGTGACGGCTGGGACGGCTATCTGGCTGCGAAGGCTGCGGCCAGGCGTCGCTGGGAGCAGGAGTATCAGGAGTGGCTGGCCGAAATCGATCGCCAGACCGGCCTCGCCGATACGGGCGCCATACGGTTGGCGTCCAGCGTCAGGTCCAGCAGCCGCCCCCGTACGGCCGGCCATCGCCGCTCCCATGAGGCCGGACTGTCAGGCCAGGTTCGCAAGGCCCGAGAGCGGCTGCGCCGCCTACGCGAAGACGTGGTCCCGCGCCCGCCCGACCCGCTGCGCTTCGCCGCCCGATTCGACAGCGGTGACGCAGGCGGTGCCGACGGCGAGATCGGCGTCACTCCGCTGGCCGAGCTGAACGGCGTCAGCGTCGGAAACCGGCTCACCGTCGAGGAGTTCACGGTCGTCCCCGGTGAACGGGTACTGCTCACCGGCCCCAACGGGGCGGGGAAGACGACGTTTCTGCGGTTGCTCGCCGGTGACCTCGTCCAAGACGCCGGCACCGTACGCCGCCCTCGGCGGATCGGCTACCTGCGCCAGGAAGTACCCGTCAAGCGGTCCAAGCGCACAGTACTGGCCGCTTTCGCCGAAGGTCTGCCAGGGTCGCCGGAAGAGCACGCGACCGCCCTGCTCGCGCTGGGCCTGTTCCAGCGCGAGGACTTCGTCAAGCCTGTGGCCGCTCTCTCCGTCGGGCAACAACGCCGTCTGGAACTGGCAAGGCTTGTGGTCCACCCTGTTGACCTGCTGATCCTGGACGAGCCGACCAACCACCTCTCGCTCACCCTTGTCGAGGAGTTGGAGGAGGCGCTGGCCGCCTACGCAGGTGCCCTGGTGGTGGTCTCCCACGATCGCCGCTTCCGCAGTGACTTCATCGGGTCCCACACCGCGCTGCGCGAGGGCAGGATCGTTGCCTGATCGGCGGGAACGTCGACAGAGCCGATGGGAGCCGTACTGAGGGAGTATCACTTCTTTCAGAGGGCGGTGTTGACGGTCCTGCCCGCAGGACTGTCAAAGGCGACGAACGTGCCGAAATATCCGTTTTGGTCGAGCGAGCGATTGAGGCTTACCGCAGATCTTCGGGTGTCGCCTGCTCCAGGCCGAGCGCGCTGAATCGGACAAACTTCCACTTTGCCGAGGTGCTGAAGAACCATCGGGTCCGTTTTTTCGGAAACGGGTGACCATTTTGTTGAGAGCGCTCTCACCTCGGCGTTGACCTGGGCGTTTTCGTACGGTCAAGTCCGTCGCAACGCGGTTCGACCGGCCGGTGGGGGTCGGTTTCGCCTCTTCGCGTCCACCGTCGAATATCGGTGCGGCTGAGAGAGCGCTCTCGCGAACTCTTGACGCAACTGTCATCACAGGGTCAGGATCTGCCCAGTGCGGCCTCAGAAGGCCGCAATGACCGTTGACGCGCTTCAAGAACGGACTGTCCATGACCAAACCTTTCGCCCGATTACGTGCACGCCGGAGCGGGCTCGCGCTGCTGGCGGGCTTCGCCCTTCTGGCCGGGGGCGCCGGGATTCCGAGCGCGGACGCCGGGACGGGTAAAGGCGTCCGGCAGCCGGTGATCGAGGGTCCGGCTCTGGACTCCGACGGCTGCGCTCGCATCGAGAAGAAGCTGCCCACCCTCGCGGACTGGCCCAAGGTCAAGAGCCGGATCAAGCAGAACCCGGCCGACGAGAGGCGGGTCGCGAAGATCCTCGCCGGCATGACGACGGCCGAGAAGATCGGGCAGATGACCCAGCCGGAGATCGGCGCGATCACCCCCGATGAGGTCAGGCAGTACGGCATCGGCTCGGTGCTCAACGGCGGCGGCTCGTGGCCCGGCCGCGACAAGCACGCCGCGCCCCAGGCCTGGCTCGACCTCGCCGACGCCTACTGGCAGGCGTCCGTCACCACCAGGACGAAGATCCCGGTCATCTGGGGCATCGACGCCGTTCACGGCAACAACAACGTGTACGGCGCGACGGTCTTCCCCCACAACATCGGCCTGGGCGCCGCGCACGACCCGTGTCTCGTCCGCGACATCGGATCGGCGACGGCGGAGCAGATTCGCGCGACCGGTCAGGACTGGGCCTTCGCGCCCACGCTCGCCGTCGTCAAGGACGACCGGTGGGGACGCACCTACGAGGGCTTCTCCGAGGACCCCCGGATCACCCGTGCCTACGGTTACGAGGTCGTCAACGGCCTGCAGGGCAGAAACGCGCACCGCGTCGACGAGGACGGTGTCATCGCGACCGCGAAGCACTTCATCGGAGACGGCGGCACCATCAGGGGAACGGACCAGGGCGTCAACCCCTCGTCCGAGGCCGAGATGATCAACGTGCACGGTCAGGGCTACTACGGCGCGCTCGCGGCCGGCGCCCAGACCGTGATGGTGTCGTTCAACAGCTGGACCAACGCCGACCTGGGCATCAACCATGGCAAGCTCCACGGCAGCAAGTACGCCATCAATGACATCCTCAAGCAGAAGGTCGGCTTCGACGGCGTCGTCGTCTCCGACTGGAACGGCATCGGCCAGGTCGCCGGATGCACCAACTCCAGCTGCGCGCAGGCGATCAACGCCGGCCTGGACGTCGTGATGGTGCCGAACGACTGGAAGGCGTTCATCGCCAACACCCTCGCCCAGGTTGCCGGTGGCGAGATCCCGATGTCGCGCATCGACGACGCGGTGACCCGGATCCTGCGCGTGAAGCTGCGCGCCGGTGTGTTCTCCGCGCCGAAGCCGTCCGCCCGCGACATGGCCGGGTCGGCCCGTGCGCTCGAAGCGAGGAAGCTCGCCCGCGAGGCCGTTCGCGAGTCGCAGGTCCTGCTCAAGAACAACAACAGGGTGCTGCCGCTCGCCGCGAACTCCAAGGTGCTCGTGGTCGGCAAGAGCGCCGACAGCATGCAGAACCAGACCGGCGGCTGGACCCTCACGTGGCAGGGCACCGGCAACACCAACGCCGACTTCCCCAACGGCACGACGATCCTCGGCGGCCTGCGGGAGACGCTGGGCGAGGCCGACGTCACCTTCAGCGAGACGGGTGACGGCGTCGACCCCGCGGCCTACGACGCGGTCATCGCCGTGATCGGTGAGACGCCGTACGCCGAGGGCGTCGGAGACCTCGGACGGCGCTCGCTGGAGGCGGCCAAGCTCTACCCCGGCGACCTCGCCGTCCTTGACAAGGTCTCGGGCAAGGGCACACCCGTGGTCACCGTCTACGTCACCGGCCGTCCGCTCTGGGTCAACAAGGAGCTCAACCGCTCCGACGCCTTCGTCGCCGCATGGCTCCCGGGCACCGAGGGCGGCGGCGTCGCGGACCTGCTCGTCCGGAGCTCACACCGGAGCAGCGGTTACACCGGCAAGCTGTCCTACTCCTGGCCGAAGAGCGCGTGCCAGACGCCGCTCAATCCGGGCGACGAGGGCTACGACCCCCTCTTCCCGCTCGGGTACGGCCTGCACTACGGGCAGAGCGGCTCGGTCGGGGTCCTCGACGAGACCGCGCCCGAGCTCGGCTGTGGCTCCTCGGGTGGCGGCGGCAACGCGACCGAGGACCTCGAGATCTTCAACCGGACGGACGTCCCGCCGTACAAGAGCCTGATCGGCTCGGCGGAGAACTGGGGCGGCACCGAGATCGGCGTCGACGGCCAGGCGGCACACTCCGAGATCAACGTGGTGCCGTCCGACGTCAACGTGCAGCAGGACGGCCTCAAGGCGACCTGGACCGGCAGCGGGCCGGCGCAGTTCTACATGCAGAATCCGGCGGGCGGCACCGACCAGCGGGGCTACCTCAACGCCGACGGCGCCCTGGTCTTCGACACCATCGTCCACCAGGCTCCGGCCGCGAGGACCGTGATCAGTGTCCACTGCGTTTATCCCTGCTTCTCCGAGGTGGTGGCCACGTCGCTGTTCGCGGGGCTTCCGATCGGGAGCAAGACGACCGTCAAAATCCCGATCGCGTGCTTCGCGACGGGGGCCCTCGACCTCGAGGTGATCAACACGCCCTTCCTGGTCTACACCGAGGGCGCGTTCTCGGCATCGTTCGCCAACGTCCGATGGGTGCCGCAGGCGGCCAAGGACGCGGATGCCAAGAAATGCACTGATCTGACCTGACCGGTTGGAGCGGGGGCATCTCCACCCGCACCGGCGGGCGGCTCACGCTCGGGGACCTCGGAGGCTGAGTTCTCCGTCCGCCGGCTCCGTCCGCATAGGCGGGCGGAGCTCCGCCGAAGGCTCCGGGGGAACCGGCGACCCGATTCCCCCGGAGATTCATCAGTCGAACTCGCCGTCCTTGACGCCGCCGACGAAGGCGCTCCACTCGCTGGGAGTGAATGCCAGCGCCGGGCCGTCCGGATCCTTGGAGTCGCGGATGAGATAGAGCTCATCGGCGTCTGCCTTGTGCCCGGCTACAGCCGGGTCACCCGGAACGACCGCCACTTCCACGCAGTCCCCTCCGTTGGTGCTGCGACCGCTCTTGCGCCACGCGACGCTGGACAGATCCATCGTGGACCCTCGCACTCTTTCTTCTTTCTACGGGCTGAGGTTGGAAAATCTCTTCGCCATCTGGGCGATGAAGGCGGTCGAGGCCTCCGGGTCGAGAGCCAGCGCTGACAGGCTCTCGAACATGGAGGCGTATCGGCGCACTTCCTCCGGGTCGTTCGGCACGTGCCCGCTCGCGGCCTGCTCCAGGTAGAGCAGGTCGGGATCCTCGGGCTCCGGAAAGCTGAGCAGGCAGAACTTGCCGTCCATCGCAGCGTGCTCTCCGGCGGAGAAGGGGAGGACCCGGATCTCCACGTTGGGCAGTCGGCTGAGATCGATCAGGTGTTCCAGCTGCTCGGCCATGATTTCACGGCTGCCGATTCGACGCCGGATTACTGCCTCGTCGAGCACCGCGACGAGTTGGATCGGGTCCCCGGGACCGTGCAGCAGTCGCTGACGCGAGATGCGCACGGAGACCTGCTCCTCGACCTCGGAGGGGTCATGGACCATGGAGGTCGCCTTGGTCACAGCACGTGCGTACGGCTCGGTCTGCATCAGGCCGGGGACGACCAGCGGCTCGTACGAGCGCACGAGCGACGCCTCCGCCTCCAGCCCGATGTAGGAGTCGAAACCGGGCTTGAGCGTCTGGCGATGCTGGTGCCACCAGCCCCGCCGCCGGGCTTCGACGGCCATCTGGATCAGGGAGTCCCGCGCCTCCCCGGTCACGCCGTACACGTCGGTGAGGGCCGACACGTCGGAGGGCTTGGGACGGGTCAGGCCCGTCTCGTATCTCCAGACGGTGGTGTCGGTGGAGCCGATCCGCTCGGCCACCTCCACCCGTGACAGCCCACTGCTCTTTCGCAGACGGCTTAGTTCAGCCATCAGGCGGCGATGCCGGGCCGTGGGGCTGCGCCGAGAAGCCACGCATCTACCTCCCTCCGTTCTATTACAGGAAAACTGTGGAATCTCAACATGAGCTATTGCAGTCCTTGATAGAACAGTTCACCGTGAGTGAGTGTGCCATCCCGGAGCGCGATGTGCATGTGAACGATGCATGTCGGGGAGTGAGGTTAGCCATGACGGCCGGACGCCAGACTGTCTCGCCTAGATCGACGGTCACCCTGCGGGGGGTGCCGGAATCGGTGGCGGTGGCACGGCACCGGGTCAGGGAACTCCTGGGGGAGGGGCATCCCGCGTCCGACGACGTCGTCCTGCTGGTCAGCGAGGTGGTGACGAATTCGGTGGTCCACTCCGGGTCGAGCGGCGGCGGCAGGGTGGCGATGACCGTGGCGGTGGGATCGGAGGCCGTGCTCGTGGAGGTGCGCGACGTCGGATCGGGGACGTCGGCGCCGCACGTGCGCAACGAGCCGGAGGCGGAGAACGGCCGGGGCATGTTCCTGGTGGACCTGCTCGCGGCCCGATGGGGAGTCCAGGATGACATCGTCCGGGGATTCAGGACTCTCTGGTTCGAAGTCGACTTCTGACCCTTCTGGCCAGAAGTCGGATATGGCGATGAAGCGAGCCGTACAAGTCTTTAAAGTTGGGTCTTTCCGAATCGACGTGGTTGCTTGACTCTCAGTGCAGGCGCGTGAAAAATCCGAGATCACGTGTCTGAGGAGGATCTAGGTGAGAGGCCGTCTGACCGTGGTATTCACGGTCCTGGCGCTGCTGTGTTTCGGCATGACCGGGGCGGGTGCCTCGGCTGAGCCACAGCCGAACAGCCAGTACAAGGTGCAGGGTCCGAGCAACTCGGAGCAGCGAAGCGCGGTCGCCGCCACAGGTGCCGCGATCGACCAGGTCGACTCCGCCTCGATCGTGGTCACCGCCACCGAGTCCGAGGTCGCCGAGATCAAGAAACTCGGCTACGCCGTCAGCAAGATCTCCAAGCCTCTGTCCCCGGTGGGGCCCGAGGACCGTTCGGACTTCCCCTCGGCCGACTCCGCCTACCACAACTACGCCGAGCTGACCGCCGCGGTCAACCAGATCGTCGCCGACCATCCGACCATCGCCAGAAAGATCAGTTACGGCACCTCGTACGAGGGCCGCGACCTGATGGCCGTCAAGATCAGCGACAACGTCGGCACGGACGAGAACGAACCCGAGGTGCTGTTCACCCACCACCAGCACGCCCGGGAGCATCTGACCGTCGAGATGGCGCTCTACCTGCTCAACCAGCTCACCGACGGCTACGGCAGCGACAGCAGGATCACCAACCTGGTGAACACCCGCGAGATCTGGATCATGCCCGACCTCAACCCCGACGGCGGCGAGTACGACATCGCCGGCGGCTCCTACCGCTCCTGGCGGAAGAACCGGCAGCCCAACGCGGGCTCGTCCTACGTGGGCACCGACCTCAACCGCAACTGGGCCTACCAGTTCGGCTGCTGCGGAGGCTCCTCCGGCTCCACCTCCAGCGAGACCTACCGCGGTACGGCGGGCGAGTCCGCCCCGGAGACCAAGGCGGTCGCCAACTGGGTGCGCAGCCGGGTGGTCGGCGGCGTGCAGCAGATCAAGTCGCACATCGACTGGCACACCTACGGCGAGCTGATCCTGTGGCCCTACGGCTACACCTCCAGCGACACCGCCCCCGGCCTGACGCAGGACGACCACGACGCGTTCGAGGCGCTGGGGGAGGACATGGCCTCCACCAATTCGTACACCCCCCAGCAGGCCAGCGACCTCTACGTCACCGACGGCTCGATCGACGACTGGATGTGGGCCAACTACAAGATCTTCAGCTACACCATCGAGATGTACCCGACCGGGTCGTCCCCCGGCTTCTACCCCCCCGACGAGCAGATCGTTCCGCAGACGACCCGCAACCGGGAGGCCACGCTCCGTTTCCTGGAGTACTCCGACTGCGTCTACCGGATCATCGGCAAGGAGTCGCAGTACTGCGGCACCGGCACCCCGCCGACGACGGTCTACTCCGACACCTTCGAGACCGCGACCGGCTGGACGACCAACCCCGGCGCCACCGACACCGCCACGAGCGGCCAGTGGGAGCGCGGTGACCCCGAAGCCACCACCTCCAGCGGCGCCAAGCAGCTCGGCACCACCGTCAGCGGCGTCAACGACCTGGTCACCGGACGACTGGCGGGAACGGCCGCCGGCGACTACGACCTCGACGGCGGCACGACGAGCGTCCGCTCACCCGCGATCACCCTGCCGAGCGGAACGCTGAACCTGTCGTTCTCCTGGTATCTCGCGCACGGCTCCAACGCCTCCAGCGCCGACTTCCTGCGCGTGAAGGTCGTCGGTTCCACCACCACCCAGGTGTTCCAGCAGCTCGGCGCGGCCGCCAACCGCAACGGCGCCTGGGCCACGGCCACGGCCAACCTCTCCGCCTTCGCCGGGCAGAGTGTCCGCATCCTGATCGAGGCCGGTGACGCCTCCGGCGCCTCGCTGGTCGAGGCCGGAGTGGACGACGTCAAGATAACCCGGCAGCCCTGACCCGCCTGGGGCGCCCCCCGCCGAAGGCCCGGGGCGCCCCAAGCTCTCGCGAGGCACTCGATTCCCACCCGGCGGGGCTCCCGGTCCTCAGGCGCGGCAGATCAGCTCGCCGTGAAGGAGCGACATCCAGCCGTCCCGCTCCGCGGCCCAGGCCCGCCAGCCGTCGGAGATGCGGCGCAGATCTGCTTCGGTGGCCGCGCCGGAGGCGAGGATCTGGCGGTTCATGTCGGACTTCAGGATCCGCTCGGCCCACACGCCGCCCCACCAGGCACGATCCTCCGGCGTCGCGAAACACCAGGTCGAGGAGGTGGCCGAGACGTCGGTGAAGCCCGCCGCGTGAGCCCATGACAGCAGCCGGCGGCCCGCGTCGGGCTCGCCGCCGTTGGCCCGGGCGATCCGGTGGTAGAGGGTCAGCCACTCGTCCAGCTCGGGTTGCTCGGGGAACCAGGTGAACGCGGCGTAGTCGCTGTCGCGGACCGCGACGATCCCGCCCGGCTTGCAGACCCGCCGCATCTCGCGCAACGCCTGGACCGGATCGCCGACGTGCTGCAGCACCTGGTGGGCGTGGACGACGTCGAAGGTGTCGTCGGGAAACTCCAGCGCGTGCACGTCCGCCACGAAGAACTCGATGGTGGATCGCCCACGCCGCTCCGCCTCCGCGCGGGCCAGGGCGAGCGCCTCCGCGGTGACCTCGACGGCGGTGACCATGCCGGGCGCGATCCGCTCCGCCAGGTCGACGGTGATGGTGCCGGGCCCGCAGCCGACGTCCAGTAGCGATGTCCCGGGCCTCAGATGCGGCAGGAGATATGCCGCCGAGTTCTCGGCGGTGCGCCATCTGTGGGATCGCAGCACCGACTCGTGGTGGCCATGGGTATATACGGCGTTCTTGTCCGTCATGGAAGATCGCTCCTTCGATCGGCTCTGTCAACCGTAACACGAGTCTCACATAGCAAGAAGAATCATCTCATTATGTGGTCGTAACGGATTTAGTACATTGTTGTCGCTTACCGTCACAAGTGCTTGCTGGCACGGAAAGGTGCGCCCACACTCAGGGCGGAAATCAGTGCGTCGATGGGGGTGGTCCTCGTGCACGAGGAGTTCAGCACGCGAGAGATCTGGCCGTTGGAGTGCCCGCACTGCCGGCACGTCTGGCAGGAGGAATACCTGGTCCGCCATCTGACCGACGGCCGCGGGCACGACATCGTGCTCTGGCTGCGGTCCGGTGTGCTGGTCCAGCCGCCCTGGGCGGGAGCGAACTGTCCCGGCTGCGGCTGCGGGGACGCGCGGGCCTTCCCCGCGGGACACCGCCCGCGCTACACGACCCTGCCGCTCGCGCCCGCCCCCGCGACGTTCGGCCCCGAGTCGGTCACGGAGCCGGGCTCCGTACCCGGCCTGAATCCGCGATCTCCCCACCGGTGGACGCAGCCGGTCCTGATCTATGCCCTTCTCGGGATCGTGTTCCTGCTCTTCACGAGTTTCGAGGTCGTCGAATTCGTGGTCGGGCACCATTGAGGTGAGAGCGCTCCCAGGGCTGAGCCCGGGGATCCGCATTCGGCATTCGCGATCGGCGGCGAGGACGGCGTCGAGGAAAATCGAGTCCACGGCCGAGGTTCCCGAATGGCGTCCGGCCTGAAACAAGTCGATAAAGGTGCCTCGCTGCCATAGCGCGAATGCAATTAACCGGATAGAAACATCTCATCCCTTCGTTCAAGGCTTGACGTAAGCGTCGCGGTGGCGAGAGAGCGCTCTCTCGCCACCGCGACGACGTCACGCCGCCCATTCTCGAATAGGCAGGCCGATGAGAACTGTCCGTGACCACGGCGTGCGAGAGACCACCTCGCGCGCACGCAGAGGCATCTCCTTAGTCCGTCACCTCGCACTCGCCGCCTCGGTGGCGGTGCTCACCGGCGCGGGGCTCGTGTCCGTCCCGGCCACCGCCGCGACGCACACGGGCGGGGCACCTGACTTCGGGCCCAACGTCTTCGTGTACGACCCGTCGACGCCCGTCGCGCAGATCCAGACCAAGCTCGACGAGCTCTTCACCCAGCAAGAGCACAACGAGATGGGCACGAACCGGTACGCCGTGCTGTTCAAGCCCGGCCGGTACGACGTCAACGCGAGACTCGGCTACTACACGACCGTCGCCGGGCTCGGCCGGTCGCCGGACGACGTCGACATCAACGGCGCGGTGCGGGTCGTCGGCCAGCCCGATCCGGGCTCGGTGGCCGGCATCTCCGCGCTCACCAACTTCTGGCGCTCCGCCGAGAACCTGTCGGTGACGCCGACCGACTGGTCGAACCAGTGGGCGGTGTCGCAGGCGTCGCCGATGCGACGGGTCCACATCCGCGGCACCCTCTGGCTGGAGCCCGGGAACGGCGGATTCTCGAGCGGCGGATACATCGCCGACTCGAAGGTCGACGGGATCACGATCAACGGCTCGCAGCAGCAGTGGCTGACGCGCGACAGCGCGCTCGGCGACGCCTGGACCAACGGCGTCTGGAACCAGGTGTTCTCCGGCGTGGTGGGAGCTCCCCCGGAGGGCTTCCCCAACCCGCCCTACACGACGCTGCCCACCAGCCCCGTGACGCGGGAGAAGCCCTTCCTCTACATCGACGACTCGGGTGACTACCGGGTCTTCGTCCCCGCCCTGCGCCACAACACCTCCGGTACGACGTGGGCCGACGGCCGGCAGCAGGAGGGCTCGTCGCTGCCGATCCGCGACTTCTTCATCGCGAAGCCGACCGACAGCGCACAGAAGATCAACCAGCAGCTGTCGCGCGGCAAGCACCTCCTGCTCACCCCGGGCGTCTACCACCTGAACCAGGCCCTGCGCGTGGAGAACAAGAACACGGTCGTGCTCGGGCTGGGCATGCCGAGCCTGGCCCCCGACACCGGTGACGCGGCGCTGAAGATCGACGACGTCGACGGCGTCCGGATCGCCGGCGTGCTCGTCGACGCCGGACGGCGAGAGTCCGACACGCTGGTCGAGGTCGGCGAGCGGAACAGCCGCCGGGACCACTCCCGCAACCCGATCTCGCTGCAGGACGTCTTCTTCCGCATCGGCGGACCGTGGGTGGGCAAGGCGAAGACGAGCCTCGTGGTCAACAGCGACGACACGATCATCGACAACATCTGGGCGTGGCGCGGTGACCACGGCAACGGGATCGGCTGGACGCAGAACACGGCCGACACGGGCGTCGTGGTCAACGGCGACGACGTGACGGCGTACGGCCTGTTCGTCGAGCACTACCAGAAGTACCAGACGATCTGGAACGGCGAGAAGGGCCGGACGATCTTCTACCAGAGCGAGCTTCCGTACGACCCGCCGAGCCAGAGCGCGTGGACCAGCCCGACCGGCAAGGGATGGGCCTCGTACAAGGTCGCTCCCAGGGTGAAGGCTCACGAGGCGTGGGGCCTGGGCGTCTACTCCTACTTCAACCAGGGTGTGGACATCCGCGCGGACCGGGGGATCGAGGTCCCCAAGACCAAGAAGGTCAACTTCCACAACATGGTCACGGTCTTCCTCGACGGCAGCGGCGGCATCGAACGGACGATCAACGAGGCGGGCACCCCCGTCGTCGGTTCGTACGGCACGAGCACCATCGTCAGTTATCAGTGAGGCGACCTCCGTCCGGTCCGTACGGCACGGTCGTCGGTTGTCAGTGAGGCGACCTCCGTACGGCACGGGCACGGTCGTCGGTCGTCAGTGATCTGACCTCCGTCGGGGTCCGTACGGCACGGGCATCGTCGCCGGTCACCCGTCACCCGACGACCGGCGAACCCGATAGGCCGGCCCGGAGAACTCCGGGCCGGCCTGTCGTCTTTCGCGCACCGGCCTTTCCGAAGTGCGCTGTTTCGGTCTGTTCTTGGACGGGACCCGACAGTTAGGGTCATATCGCCCCCGGCCCCCCCGGGGGCCACCGACTCCCTGATCACTCGTGCCCCCGGACAAGAAGGACCTGCATGACGAAGCACCGGCTTGACCCCACCCCCGAAACGGTGACCGACGTCTTCTCCCGCGACCTTCCGGCCGCGCTGACCGTCGACCCGGGTGACACGATCGTCGTGCACTCCCTGGACGCCTCGGGACACCTGGAGCGGCAGAGGACGCCCGGTGAGGTCCGTCCGAAGATGTTCAGCGCCAAGCGCGGCCACTGCCTCGCCGGGCCCATCGCCGTACGCGGCGCCGAACCGGGGATGATGCTCGCGGTGCGGCTGGTCTCGCTGCGGCCCGACGAGTGGGGCTGGACCGTCGCCGCCGCAGTGGACAACCCGCTCAACCGGCGGCTCGGGGTGGCGGGCGGGCCCCCGACCTGGCTGCTCTGGGAGCTGGACGCCGACAAACTCGTGGGCCGCAACAACCATGGACTGTCGATGGATCTCGCGCCCTTCCTCGGCGTCATCGGCCTGCCGCCGGACGAGGCCGGTGAGCACTCGACGACCCCGCCCCGCCCGTCCGGCGGGAACATCGACTGCCGCGAGCTGGTCGCCGGCTCGACCCTCTACCTGCCGGTGACCGTGCCCGGCGCGCAGCTGTGCCTCGGCGACGGGCACGCCGCGCAGGGCGACGGCGAGGTGTCCGGCACCGCGATCGAGTGCGGGATGACCACCGAGATCGTGGTCGACCTGGTGACCGACCGGCCGATCCCGACGGTGCACGCGGTGACCCCGGCCGGCCGCGTCACCTTCGGCTTCAGCGCCGACCTCAACGAGGCGTCCGCACAGGCGCTGGACGCCATGCTCGGCTGGCTTCAGTCGATGTTCGGGGTGGACAAGGCCACCGCCCTCGCGCTGGCCAGCCCGGCCGTGAGCCTGCGGGTCACCCAGGTGGCCAACCAGGTGTGGGGCGTCCACGCCGTGCTGCCCGAGGGCGTGCTGCGATGAGCGGGTGACCCGCCCCGCGGATCAGCGGGCCTGCCACGCGAGCCGGCTGACCTGTCGCACGGGCCGGGTCATCCGCCCCGCGAGCGGATGACCCGTGGCGGTTCCCGTCAGAGGCGGAAGTCGAGGTCGGGAACGACCTCGGCGACGTCCATCTGGGCCTTCTGCAGCTTGCCGGAGTAGTCCCAGTTCATGGCCTGCCAGCGGGTGAACTGGTCGAGCACCCACACCCCCGACTGACGGCTCCCGTTGCCCGACTTGCCGTTTCCGCCGAAGGGCAGGTGGGCCTCCGCGCCCGAGGTGGAGTTGTTGACGCTGACCATGCCGGCGCCGATGCCCTCGCGGAACCTGAAGGCGGACTTGGGATCGGTGGTGTAGATGGAGGAGGAGAGCCCGTAGCCGGGACGGTTGGCCAGCTCGACGGCCTCGTCCAGGGTCGTGAAGGTGCTCACGCCGACGATCGGCCCGAAGGTCTCCTCAAGGAAGAGCCGGTCGTCGGGGCGCACGCCGTCCACGACCACCGGGTGGTAGTAGAGGCCGCCCTCTCCGGTGAAGTCGCCGCGGGCGTTGTCCGGGGTGATCCGGCCGGTGGCGCCGGAGACGACCGTGTGGTGCGGCTGGATCCAGCCCAGGTAGTCCTCGTACCGTGACGCGAACTTGTGGTCGAGCATCGGCCCGCACAGCACGTCTCCGGCCGGGTCGCCGATCTCGGCCTCGGCCACCGCACGCGTGTAGCGGTCGAGGAACTCGTCGTGAACGCTCTCGTGCACGATCACCGTGCCGAGCGAGGTGCAGCGCTGCCCCGCCGTGCCGAACCCGGCGAACAGCGCGCCCTCCACCGCCAGGTCGAGGTCGGCGTCGGGCATGACCACCATCGGGTTCTTGCCGCCGAGCTCCAGGCAGGGGGACTGCAGGTGCCGCCCGCACAGCTCGCCGATCCTCCGGCCCACCTCGGTGGAGCCGGTGAAACCGACCTTGTGCACCGTGCCCTCGCCCAGCGCGGTCTCCAGGCCTTCGAACGTCGCCTGACCGTCGGCGAGCACCAGGTTCAGCACGCCCTCGGGCAGCCCCGCCGCCGCGAACAGCCGGTAGAGCGCCTCCGCCGAGGCGGCGGCGTACTCGGCGGGCTTCCACACGACCGCGTTGCCCGACAGCAGCGCCGGGACGAGATACCAGGACGGCACCGCGACCGGGAAGTTGCCCGCGGTGATCACCGCGGCCACCCCCACCGGGACCCGGAAGGTGAACAGGTTCTTGTCCGGCATCTCCGAGGGCACCGTCTGCCCGTAGAGCCGCCTGCCCTCGCCGAGGAAGAAGTCACACGTGTCGATGATCTCGCGGACCTCGCCCAGCGCCTCGGCGTACGGCTTGCCGATCTCCCGGGTGACCAGGCGGGCCAGGGCCTCGGCGTTGGCCTCCACCAGCCGTCCGATCGAGGCGATCACCCGGCCTCGGACGGGCGCGGGAACCGCCGCCCACTCCTTCTGGGCCGCGGCGGCCGTACGGCACGCGGAGGAGAACGTGCCCGCGTCCGCCAGCTGGACCCGGGCGACCACCTCGTCCACCTTGGCGGGGTTGATCGAGTCGTAGGCCGTGCCGTTCGGGACTTCTTTTCCGCCGATGACGGAACCGATCTCGCGGGTCATCGTTGACCTCCTGGTTTGGGCTTGTGACCGCATTCTCCCCGCAAAGGAGAGCTCGTCACCGGACGTCTAGGGCGGATGCTCCGTCCTTCAGGGCGGGGAGGATGTCAAAGCATGCGGAAATCGGCGAAGTCGAAGCCGGGGGAGACGACGCAGCTCACCAGCACGCCCTCGTCGCCGGCCGGCCGGGCGGCCTGCCAGGTTCCGGCGGGCACCAGGACCTGCGGGGCCTGTCCCTCCTCCACCGCGGGGCCGAGGATCGTCGTGCTGGAGGGCTGGCCCTCGTGGCCGCCGAGGATCAGGGTCAGCGGGCCGCCCCGGTGCCAGAGCCACACCTCGTCGGAGCGGACCACGTGCGGGCGTGACTCCTCGCCGGGCTCCAGCAGGAAGTAGATCCCGGTGGCGGTGGCCCGCGCCCCGCCGTACCCGGGCGGGGTGACGTCGGCGGAGGTCTTCCAGGTCTCCCGATACCAGCCGCCCTCGGGGTGCGGCAGCAGGTCCAGGGCCTCGGCGAGCGGAGGACGGGCAGAGGTCTTCATCGGACCGATGATAGTCGCGACGTTTTCATGCCGGCCGGTCGGACCGGCCGGCATGACCCGCCGCATGGTCACTGAGGGGCCGCAGGTGCTGCCGGCCGCCTGGGCGGGTGGAGGCCCGGGCCGCCCAATAGCCCTCTAATCGCCTATATACGACCTAATCACCTATACAAACGCATTATTGGCGTCAGGGTTGAGCATTCTCCGTGCGTTCATCCCGGTGACCGCATCATGAGAGGAATCGTTCAGGGCGGAGGACTTGGGTCCATTATGTATCTACCGATATGTAATGGAAAAGGTACCCCCTGTGACTTCCTCGATCTCTCGCCGCAACCTGCTGCGTTCCAGCGCAGTGGGTGGCCTGGGCATTGCCATCGTCGGCAGTATCGAAGCGATTGCCGGCCCCGCCGCCGCACAGGCCGCTCAGACCGGTGTCAAGGCGGTGGGCTACGGCCCGGTCGTCGCGGACCCGGCCGGCCTGCTCGCACTCCCGAAGGGTTTCTCCTACAAGATCGTCGCTCAGGCGGGGAAGACGCTGCTCGAGTCGGGGGAGCCGACCCCGAGCGACGCCGACGGCACCGGCTTCTTCAAGGGCCGCCACGGCTCCGTCCTGGTCAACAACCACGAAATCGACGGCACCGAGCCCTACGGCGTACCCGCACTGCCGGGCCTGACGTACGACCCGGGCGCGCGCGGCGGCACCACGAACATCGAGGTCGACAGCCGCGGCAACCGCATCCGTGAGTACGTCAGCGTGGCCGGCACGCACAACAACTGCGCGGGTGGCATCACCCCCTGGGACACCTGGCTGACCTGCGAGGAGACCGAGGCGCGCGCCGGCGGCGCGCTGCAGAAGGACCACGGGTACGTCTTCGAGGTCGACCCGTTCGACCGCAAGGCCAACCTCAACCCGATCCCGTTGAAGTTCCTGGGCAGGTTCGCGCACGAGGCCGTCGCGGTCGACCCGCACACCTCCGCGATCTACGAGACCGAGGACGCGGAAAGCCCGCTCGGGCTGTACTTCCGCTGGACCCCGCCGAAGCACTTCCGGGCCGGCAAGGGCGCGCTGCGAAAGCTCGCGCTCAGCAAGGGCGGCGACACCGCGGGCACCCTGGAGGCCATGAGCTGCTTCAAGGGAAGCAAGCACATCGCCGACCTGTCCGAGGCCACCCAGCCGGGCACCACGTACAAGGTGAAGTGGGTCAACGTTCCCGACCGCGACGCCAAGACCGTCTCGGTGCGCAACCAGTTCACCAATGACCAGGTCACCCGCAGCCGCAAGCTCGAAGGAGCCTGGTGGTCCGACGGCGGCGCCTACTTCGTCGCCAGCTTCGCCCGCGCGGACGACGGCAGTGCCAACGAGCACGACGGCCAGGTGTGGTTCTACAACCCCAAGACCGAGACGGTCACCCTTAAGACGATCTTCGGTGTGAACCCGGACCCCGAGAAGGACACCGACTACGACGGGCCGGACAACATCACCGTCTCTCCGTACGGCGGGGTCATCCTGGCCGAGGACGGCGAGGGCGTGTCGCACCTGGTCGGCGTGACCAAGCAGGGCAACGCCTACCCGATGGCCCGCAACGATTTCAGCACCAGCGAGTTCACCGGCCCGACCTTCAGCGAGGACGGGAGGATCCTGTACGCCAACATCCAGAGTCCGGGCTACGTGTTCGCGATCACCGGTCCCTGGGGCCGGCCGGGCGAGGGCGACGGCCACGGGAACGGCCACGGGAATGACCACGGCCACGGAAACGACCACGGTCACCACTGACCGTCGTACGACCGCGGGTGCCGCACCGCCCTGCTCCGTTGAACGGCCAGGGCGGCGCGGCGCCTTCCACCGTGAGAACCGGCAAGAAGGGGCCCCTGACCGGCGCGTGCGCGGGTCGGGGGCTCTTGCCGTGTGTCCGGGCCCGTCCGTGGCCCGCTTCGGACCCCAGGAGGCGCGGCGGGCCGTGCCGCGGGCGGCCGGGCGGCAATCACCAGGTGGGGGTAAAGTCCTCCGCCCGGCAGCGGCATGGACGGACCTCGACATCACAGGCTCTCCCCTGCGGCCGCTGATGTCGTGATGGACTGAATCCGGTGAAGACCGCCGCTCGCAGTCGTCGAAGGGATCTCCCATCATGTCGCCGCGGTTCGGGGGCGGGCTGACAGCGACCGCGGGTGTTCTGATCGCCCTCGTCATGGTGGGGCACCGGCTGCTGCCGAACTGGCACGGAATGGGCAACACGCTGGACAGCGGCCTGCCGTGGCTGGGCCTCGCCGTTCCCGTCATGCTCCTCGTCGCGCTCGTCCGGCGGTCCTGGCTCGCACTGGCGGGAGCCATGGTCCCCGCCGTGATGTGGGCGGTGATGTTCGGACCCGCGTTCGTCCGTGCCCCCGGGATCGCCGGCATCGTGCCCCGGGACCTGCGCGTGGTCCACCAGAACGTCAGCTACTCCAACCGCGACCTGGCGGCGACCGCCAAGGCGCTGCGGGCCACCGACGCGGACATCCTCGTGGCCGCGGAGGTCCCCGACGACCCGATGCTGAGGAACGGAACGGTCGATCCCGTCTTCGGCCGGGAGATCAGCCCCGGCTACCCATATCAGTTTCCGGACAATCCGGGCGTGGCGGTGTGGAGTCGATACCCCTTCGACGACCGGCCACGGCAGGTGCCCGGGGTGCCGCGCTCACGGCAGGCCGTCATCCGTACGCCGCAGGGCCCGGTCAGTTTTTACGCGGTGCACCTCGCGTCCTTCCGCCCAGGCGAGCCATTCGTCATCGCCAACCGCAACGCCGAGGTGGAGGCCCTGGCCCGCGCGATCCAGGCGGACCCCAGCCCTCGGATCATCGTCGCCGGCGACCTGAACACCGCCACCACCGACCGGGAGATGAGGCGCCTCACCACCCTCCTGTCGCCCGTGTCGGAGGAGGCCGGCACCGGCCTGCAGTTCACCTGGCCCGCGAAGCTGCCCGCCGTCCGCCTGGACCACGTTCTCACCCGCGGGTTCATAGCCCTCGACAGCAGGGTGCTGCCGATGACGGGCAGCGATCACCGTGCGGTCCTGACCGATCTGAGAGCCTCCGTGAAGGCGACCGGCGACTCGCGGGTGTCACGATGAGAACGCCCTGAATTCCCTGATTCACGTCGGCGGCCATCCCGTCGCCGGTCCTGAGCGCGTCGATGCCCGGACGTCGTCGCTCCCGGCCGGACCGGCGGCGCGCCGAGGCTTCACCGTCCCTCCCGCCGGGAGCCGCGCCCCGCCGAAGTAGATCTTTGCCACAACCCCCGGTACGGTGCGCGAGGCCGCCCCGCGCTCAGGCGCGGCCGACACATGTAAACGACCGTGATGTTGGAAGGACAGCGAAAAAAGATGAAGGCCGAAAATCGCCGACCCCTGCGGCTGCTTGTCACCGGAGGTGGGACCGGTGGTCACACCTACCCCGCGTTGACCACGGTCGGGGCGGTCAGGGAGCAGGCCGCCGCTCGCGGGCTCGACCTCGACGTGCTCTGGGTGGGTACGGCGAGCGGCCTCGAGGCCCGCATCGCCGCCGAGAACGGCATCCCGTTCCGAGCGATCAAGGCGGGCAAGCTCCGGCGTTCGCCCAACATGCGCGAGCTGCTCACCAACCTGGCCGACATGTTCCGGATCCCCGTCGGAGTCCTGCAGGCTTTCGGCGTCGCCGCCCGATACCGGCCGGACGTGGTGCTGTCCACCGGCGGGTACGTGTGCGTGCCCCTGGGGCTCGCCGCGCGGGCACTCGGCCGCCCGCTGGTGATGCACGAGCAGATCACCTCACTCGGCCTGGCCAACCGCATCCTGTCGCGGTTCGCCACCCGGGTCGCACTCACGCACCCGTCGTCGATCGAGCACCTGCCCGCCTCGGCGCGCGGCCGGGCCGTCGTGACCGGCAACCCCGTCAGGACGCACCTGCTGCACGGCGACGCCGCCTCGGCACGGCGGCACTTCGGGCTCTCGCCGGAGCTGCCCCTGATCTACGTGACCGGCGGCGCGCAGGGAAGCCGCCAGATCAACACCATGGTCGAGGCGATCCTGCCCTCGCTGCTCACCCGCGCGCAGGTGCTCCACCAGTGCGGCCCCGACTGGATCGCCCAGCTCACGCGGGCGGCGGAGGGGCTGCCCGCCGAGTTGAGGCAGCGCTACCAGCCGGTGCCCTACGTCGGCGACGAGCTGGCCGACGTCTTCGCCGCCACCGACATCGTGATCTCCCGCAGCGGCGCGGGAACCATCGCGGAGCTGACCGCCGTGGGCAAGCCGTCGGTCCTCATTCCCCTGGTCCCGTCCGCCGGAGACGAGCAGCGCCAGAACGCCCGGTACCTGGTCGAGTCGGGCGCCGCGCGAGCGTTGCTGGAGAACGGCCCCCGCGCCGACCAGCTCCTCGCGGAGCTCGGCGTCCTCCTCGGAGACCAGGCGGCGCGCGCTCACATGGCCGCCGCGGCCCGGTCGCTGAGCCGCGTCGACGCGGCCGACGTTCTCGCGAAGGTCATCCTCGAAGAGGCACACGTCACCGACCTCACATGAGCGGTCCGTGACGACAGCCGTACGGGGTCGGGGCGACGGCTGTTCCCCGGCCGGTGGCGACGACCGTACAGGGTCGGGTGACAGCTGTTCCCCGGCCGGTGATACGGCCGTACGGGGTCGGGGCGTCATGTTCTCCTCGGCGATGGTGACAGTCGTACGGAGTCGTGGCGGCGGCTGTTTCCCGGACGGTGGCGGTCCTGCGGGGGTGCGGCGACAGCCGTTTCCCGGCCGGTGGAGACGGCCGTACGGGGTCGGGACGGAAGCCGTACAGAGAGGCGGAAGTTTCGTCTGTTGAGCAGGTCCGGTTTTGTCGGGGGGGTTGGCTAGCGTTCGGTCCGTGATCGAACGGTGGAACCGGGATCAGGTGCTCGCGCTCGCGCCCGACGCCCCATCCCAGAAAGCGGCCCAAGGAGTTTCCTCTCCCGGCAAGTGGTCGGGAATCGGAGCCACCGCCGACGCGGTGTGGGGCGGGTGCAAGGGCAGCGGCTCCACGCCCTACCGGGCGTGCGTCGACCTGTCCGAGCCCGCCTACCGATGCAGTTGCCCAAGCCGGAAGTTTCCCTGCAAACACGCTCTCGGCCTGCTGCTCCTGTGGTCGGCCGGCGGAGTCCCCGCCGCCGAGGAGCCTGCCGACTGGGTGGCCGAGTGGCTCGACCAGCGGCGCGAGCGCCTCGCCAAGGCGACAACCCGCGCGGCGGAGACGGCCGAGTCGCCCCAGGCGACGGGGGCGGCGGGTGCGGGTCCCGCCGACACCCGCCGGGCCGAGCAGCGTGAGCAGCGCGTGGCCGCCGGACTGTCGGACCTGGAGCGCTGGCTCGCCGACCAGATCAGGCAGGGGATCGCCGGATCCCGGCGCCACGACCACTGGGACGAGCTGTCCAAACGCCTGATCGATGCCCAGGCTCCGGCCGTCGCCGGTGCCCTCTCCCGCCTGAGCTCCGTCCTGAACAGCGAGGACTGGCCCGCCCGTCTCCTCAGCGAATACGCGCTCCTCCATCTCCTCTGCGTGGCCCACCGCCGTCTCTCCGCCGCTACCGATCCCGCAGTGGCCTCCGGCTCCGATGTCGCGCCCGCCACCGCAACCATCGTTACCGGCTCCGCGGCCGAGGCACCGGGGATTCGGGAGGGAGTGGGCGGCGCGGGGCTTCTGCAGAGAGTTCGCGAGCGGGTCGGTTTCCCGGTCACGAAGGAGGAGGTGCTCGCGGGGGAGACGGTCCGCGATCTGTGGGACGTGGTGGGGCGCCGTGACGAGGAGCAGGATCGGCTGATCGCACGCCGGGTCTGGCTCCGTGGCAGGCACACGGGCAGGGCCGCGCTCGTGCTCTCGTTCGCCATGGCGGGACAGGCCCTCGACGCCTCGCTCGTCACAGGTACGACCCTGGACGCCGACCTGGCGTTCTATCCCGGCTCCGCACCGCTCCGGGCCCTGGTCGCCGCCCGCCACGGCACCGTTTCCACCGGATTTCCGTCCGGATCGACCGTGGAGCAGGCGCTGGACGAGGTGGCCGCCGCCCTGGCGGGAGACCCCTGGCTGGACTCCTGGCCCGTCGTGCTCGGCCCGGTGACCCCGGCCGGAAGCGGCTCCTGGCATATCGCCGGTCCCTCCGGCGGGATCCCGCTGCACCCGTCCACCGGCACTCCCTGGCGGTTGATGGCCGTCTCGGGCGGCCACCCCCTGACCATCGCCGCCGAATGGACCCCGAGGGGTCTGCGACCCCTCACCACCTGGGACGAGGAAGGGCAAGTGATCATTCTGTGAACGCCTCGGCCGAATGGGAGGACCTGGTCTCGACCGCGCTCGTCGGCACCGACCGCCGCCCGCAGGCGGGAGAGGCCGCCGGTGAGATCGAGTTGCTCGGACGCGCCGCCGTGCACACGCTGCGGATGCGGGCGGGCCGGAGACCGGTGGCGAGTGAGCCGCTGAGTGTCGCGGCGCCCGAGGAGCAGCCGGCGGTCTCGCGTGCGGCGGGCGGCAGGCTCGCCAGGATCCTCGGGGGCGAGCAGCCACGGCTGCTCGCCGAATGGCTGGAGATCGCCGCCGGGCGCGGCTACCGGCTCTCTCCGCACCTGCTGCCCGAGCTTCTCGACCACGCGGCCAGGGATCGGTCGATCCGATCCCACCTCGGCGTCCTCGCCGGAAACCGGGGGCGCTGGCTGGCGGGGCTCAACCCGGCGTGGGGCTTTCTGCTGGAGGAGGTCACGGTAGCCGCCGCGGGCTCCGCGAACGCCCCGGAGGTCTGGGAGGTGGGCACCTCGGGTGACCGCCGCGCCCACCTGGCCGCACTGCGGGCGGTGGACCCGGCGGAGGCCAGGAAGCTGCTCGCCGTGACGTGGGAGAAGGAGACTCCCGACGACAGGGCGGCGTTCCTGGAGGTGCTCGCCGATGGGCTCTCCCTCGACGACGAACCGTTCCTGGAGGCGGTGCTCGACGACCGCCGCCGCGAAGTCCGCCACCAGGCCGCCGACCTGCTCACCCGCCTGCCGGACTCACGTCTGGCCCTGCGCATGGCCGAGCGGGTCGCCCGCTACGTCACCGTCGTGGGCGGGAAGATCCAGGTGACCCCGCCCGTCGCCTGTGACAGCACGATGGAGCGCGACGGCATCCGGGCCAAGCCACCCAGGGGCACCGGGGAGAAGAGTTGGTGGCTCCAGCAGGCCGTGGCCCGCGCCTCGCTCGGCGTCTGGCCCCGGCTGCTCGGCCATCCGCCTCGGGAGCTCGTCCAGATGAAGATCGTCGACTGGGGCCGCGAGGTCATGGCGGGATGGGTCAGGGCCACCGTGCTCCAGGGCGATCCGGAGTGGGCGCGAGAGCTGTTCGCCTCGGATCCACTCGCCGACCTGCTGGCCGCGCTGCCTCCCGCGGAGCAGGAGGTCGTCGCGGCCGGCTTCGTCCGGCGGCACGGCCTGGACGGTCAGCTGATCATGGTTCTCGGAGGGGCGGCGGCCCCCTGGGGGCCGGACCTGGCGAAGGCCGTGCTGCAGAAGATCATCGAGGTCTCCGAGACCCAGCCCTGGAACATCGGGGAGCTGGCCAAACTCGCGGGTGAGCGTATCGACCCCGCCCTCTGCGGTATGGCGGAGCGGCTCTCCCCCGAACCCCCCATCCAGGAGGTCGCCGCCCTCCTGCGTTTCCGTGACGACATGTTGAAGGAGCTCCATTGACAACGGTTCTGCGGGCCCACGCCGAAGACCAGTACGCCGAGGAGCTGGAGGTCCTGGCCAAGAGCGACGACCGGGTCCGGCCGCCGGGCTGGAAGCTTTCGCCCTGGGCGGTGACCACTTACATCCTCGGCGACGGAGAGCAGATCACCCCCAAATACATCGGGCCTCGTCGCATCGTGGAGGTGGCCGTGGCGACTCTCGCCACGGACCGCGCGCTGCTGCTGCTCGGCGTGCCCGGCACCGCCAAGACCTGGCTGTCGGAGCACCTCGCCGCCGCGATCAGCGGCGACTCCACCCTGCTCGTGCAGGGTACGGCGGGCACCGCCGAGGAGGCCATCCGTTACGGCTGGAACTACGCCCGGCTGCTGTCCGAGGGGCCGTCCATGGCGGCGCTCACACCGAGTCCGGTGATGCGGGCCATGTCCGAGGGACGGATCGCCAGGGTGGAGGAGCTGACTCGAATGCCCTCCGACGTCCAGGACGCGCTGATCACCGTGCTGTCGGAGAAGACGCTGCCCATCCCCGAGCTCAACCAGGAGGTCCAGGCCTCGCGCGGCTTCAATATCATCGCCACCGCCAACGACCGCGACCGGGGGGTCAACGACCTGTCCAGCGCGCTGCGCCGCAGGTTCAACACCGTCGTGCTGCCGGTGCCCGCCACCGCGCAGGAGGAGGTGGACATCGTCTCCCGCCGCGTCGACCAGCTCGGCCGCTCCCTTGAGCTGCCCAAGACCCTGACCGGGCTGGAGGAGATCCGCCGCGTCGTCACGGTCTTCCGGGAGCTGCGCAGCGGCGTCACCGAGGACGGCCGGACCAAGGTCAAGTCTCCCAGCGGCACCCTCAGCACCGCCGAGGCCATCTCCGTCCTCACCAACGGCATCGCCCTGGCCGCCCACTTCGGCGACGGTGTGCTCCGCCCCTCCGACGTGGCCGCCGGAATCGTCGGCGCCGTGGTCCAGGACCCGGTCTCCGATCGCGTCGTCTGGCGCGAATACCTCGAGACCGTCGTCCGCGAGCGCCAGGACTGGCGCGACTTCTACCGGGCCTGCCGTGACGCGGGCTGAGGTGACGACCGCCCGGATGGGCACGCCCGCGTTGATGACACCGCTCGGCGGCGGCCGCACCCCATCATCGGCCGTGGCCACGGCCACGGACGCAGCCACCGCCACGGAAACGGAAACGGAAACGGAAACGGAAGCAGTCACGACCACGGACGCGGACGCAGCCACCGCCACGGAAACGGAAACGGAAACGGAAACGGAAGCAGTCACGGACGTGGACGCGGATGCAGCCACGGAAACGGCCACGGAAACGGACGCGGAAATGGTCACGGAAACGGACGCGGAGAAGGAAACGGCCATGGAAGCAGTCACGGGCGCGGAGATGGGCACCACGTTGTCCGGAGGATGCCCGTGAGCGTCTCCGTACTGGGAGTCCGGCATCACGGGCCGGGGTCGGCGCGGTCTCTGCGAGACGAGCTCGAACGGCTCAGGCCGGACATCGTGCTCATCGAGGGTCCGCCGGAGGCCGACGAGCTGGTCGAGCTGGCCAAGGACCCCGATCTCGAACCGCCGGTGGCGCTACTGGCCCACGTGCCGGGCGAGCCGTCCAAGGCCGCGTTCTGGCCCTTCGCGGTGTTCTCGCCCGAATGGCAGGCGCTCCGCCACGCGGTGGAGGCGGGCATCCCGGTCCGCTTCTGCGACCTGCCCGCCGCGCACAGCCTTGCCTCCCGCCCGGATACGCCGGAGACCGCGCCACAGGAAGCGGATCCACAGGACGGGAAGGCTCAGGACGCAGAGCCGCAGAGGGGGAAGGCGCAGGATGTAGGACCGCAAGACGGGAAGGCGCAGGACGCCGGACCGCAGGACGTGGACTCGCAGGATGGGAAGGCGCAAGGCGCTGGACCGCAGGACGTGGACTCGCAGGATGGGAAGGCGCGGGACGTCGGGCCGCAGGATGAGAAAGGGCAGGACTCAGAACCACAGCCACAGGGATCGGAGCCACAGGGGTCGCAGCCGCAGGACGCTGAGAAGCAGGATGCCGGGACGCCTGCCCTCCGGGCCGATCCGATCGGGATGCTCGCTCGCGCGGCCGGATACGACGACCCCGAGCGGTGGTGGGAAGACGCGGTCGAGCATCGGGGGGACACCCCGTTCCAGGTGATCGCCGAGGCGATGGCGGCGGTTCGCGAAGGGTACGTCACCGACGCGTACGAGGCCAGGCGCGAGGCCTACATGCGACGCACGATCCGCAAGGCGGTCAAGGACGGGTTCGAGCGGATCGTCGTGGTCTGCGGCGCCTGGCACGTGCCCGCTCTGACCGGGTCGTCGGGTGGTTCGTCGAACGGCCCGACGCGGGAGAGCGCGGCCTGGGGCGCGGGGTTGCCCACGGTCAAGGCCGACGACGCGCTGCTCAAGGGGCTGCCCAAGGTCAAGGCCGAGATGACCTGGGTGCCATGGACGTACGGACGGCTGGCCGCCTGGAGTGGATACGGCGCGGGGGTGACGTCGCCGGGCTGGTACCACCACCTGTTCGCCGCCCCCGACCGCCCCGTGGAGCGGTGGCTGACCGAGGCCGCGAGGGTGCTCCGTGACGAGGACCTGCCGGTCTCCTCCGCGCACGTCATCGAGGCGGTACGGCTCGCGGAGAGCCTGGCCGTGCTCAGGGGACGGCCGCTGGCCGGGCTGGAAGAGGTCACCGAGGCCGTCAGGGCGGTGCTGTGCGAGGGCGACGACCTGCCGGTGGAGCTGATCCAGCGGCGTATGGTCGTCGGGGAGCGGCTCGGCCACGTGCCCGACGCGACCCCGATGGTCCCCCTCCAGCGCCACCTCCGGGAGGAGCAGCGCCGGGTGAAGCTCAAGCCCGAGGCCCTGGACCGCGAGCACGACCTCGACCTGCGCAAGCCCCTCGACCTGGAGCGCAGCAGGCTGCTGCACCGTCTGCGCCTGCTCGGCGTCGGCTGGGGGACACCCCAGGAGAGCCGGAGCAAGGGCACCTTCCGCGAGTCGTGGACGCTCGCCTGGCGGCCCGAGTTCGACATCGAGCTGATCGAGGCGAGCGCCTGGGGCACGACCGTCTCCGCCGCGGCCGCCGCCAAGGTCCGTGACCTGGCCGACGGTGGGCAGGGACCTGGCTCGGCCACGCGAGGTGGTGCGGGAACGCCCGGTATGGGAGGACTCGGCGGAGGGACGCCGGGTGCGGGAGGACCCGGTGCGGGAACACCGGGTATGGCGCCCGGTGCGAGAATGCCGGGTCAGGGAGGCACGGGACCCGGCGCGCCCGGGGCATCCGGTGGTGGCCCGCGAGGCGGGGCGCCCGCAGGGGTCACGCTGGCCGGCCTCACCGGGCTGGTGGAGCGGTGCCTGCTCGCGGATCTGCCGGACGCGCTGCCGTACGTGCTCGACGCGCTGTCGGCGCGGGCCGCGCTGGACAGCGACGTCACGCACCTGATGGCCGCGCTCCCCGCGATGGTCCGCGCCCAGCGCTACGGCGACGTGCGCGGCACCCCCGCCGCGGGCCTGACCACCATCGTCGACGCCCTGCTCACCAGGATCTGCGTCGGGCTGGGCGGAGCGGTCACCGGGCTGGACGACGACGCCGCCCGTGACCTGCTGCGCCACATCGACGGGGTGCACGCCTCGGTGGCCCTGCTCGACGGCGGCTCCGGCGAGGAGGCGCCCCAGACGCGGTGGCTGACCACGTTGCGTGGCGCGTCGGGCCGGGCCGACCTGCACGGGATCATCGAGGGACGGCTCACCAGGATCCTGCTGGACGCCGGGGATCTCGATGCGGCCGAAGTGGGCCTGCGGATGTCGCGGGCGATGTCGGCGGGACATCCGCCCGCGAGGGCGGCGGCCTGGATCGAGGGATTCCTGTCGGGTGGCGGACTGCTGCTCGTCCACGACTCCCGGTTGCTCGGTCTGGTCGACGACTGGCTCATCGGGCTCGCCCCGGAGACGTTCGTCGACGTGCTGCCGCTGCTCCGGCGGACGTTCGGTGCCTTCGCCGCTCCGGAGCGGCGTTCGATCGGCTCGCGGGTGCGCTCGCTCACCACCGGGGCGGCCCACGGGACGCAGGAGGTGGCGGATCTCGACGAGAGGCGCGCGGCGGCGGTCGTACGGACCGTACTGACGATTCTGGGGAAGGCGGAGAGCGCTGATGGATGAGAGGCTGCGTCGCTGGCGGATGGTGCTGGGCGGAGACGCCGACGGCACCGGATGCGCGCTCGGCGGGACCGACGCCCAGATGGACGGAGCTCTGGCCGCGCTGTACAACAGCGGTGACGGCGGCGGGAGCTCGAGCGAGCGGAGCGGCGGCCTGGGTGCCTCCGCGCCCCGGGTGGCGCGATGGCTGGGCGACATCCGATCGTATTTCCCCTCGACCGTCGTCCAGGTCATGCAGAAGGACGCCGTCGAGCGGCTGAACCTGACCCGGCTGCTGCTTGAGCCGGAGATGCTGGAAGCCGTCGAGCCGGACGTCCACATGGTCGGCACGATCCTGTCGCTCAACCGCGTGATGCCCGAGAAGGCCCGTGAGTCGGCGAGGGCGCTGGTCCGCAAGGTCGTCTCCGAGCTGGAGCGCAAGCTCGTGCAGAAGACGAAGGCCGCGGTGACCGGGGCGCTGGATCGCTCGGCGCGGACCCACCGGCCCAAGCGGGTGGCCGACATCGACTGGGACCGTACGATCCGAGCCAACCTGAAGAACTACCTTCCCGACCGCAACACCGTGATCCCGTCGAGGCTGATCGGGTACGGCCGGCGGCAGCGGGCGGTCCAGCGCGAGGTCGTGCTCTGCATCGACCAGAGCGGTTCGATGGCCGCCTCCGTCGTCTATTCGAGCGTCTTCGGCGCGGTGCTCGCCTCGATGCGCTCGCTCAGGACGTCACTGGTGGTCTTCGACACCGCGGTCGTCGACCTCACCGACCAGCTTCACGACCCGGTCGAGCTGTTGTTCGGCACCCAGCTCGGTGGTGGCACCGACATCAACCGGGCCATCGCCTACGGCCAGGGCCTCATCACCCGGCCCACCGACTCGATCTTCATTCTGATCAGCGACCTCTACGAGGGCGGCGTCCGGGAGGAGATGCTCCGCCGGGTCGCCCAGATGACCGCCGCCGGAATCCAGGTGATCGTGCTGCTCGCGCTGTCGGACGAGGGTGCGCCCTTCTACGACCACGACAACGCCGCCGCGCTCGCCGCCCTGGGGGTGCCCGCCTTCGCCTGCACCCCCGATGCCTTTCCCGACCTGATGGCCGCCGCGATCGAGCGTCGCGACATCGGCCAGTGGGCCGAGCGGCAGCTGGGCCGGGCGGCGATCTGATCGGCTCTGACGGGGGCGGCACGGAGGCCCACCCCTGTCAGAGCGTCAAAAGCGTCGGGGATCCGCGACGGCGCCGATCATCCAGTCGGCCACGGCCACGGCCACGGCCACGGCCACGGCCACGGGGGCGAGGAGCTGGTGGAGGTGTGCGCCGGAAATGTGATGCACCGGCCGGCTCCGTCGTCCGCCTTCTCTCGCGAACGGAGCGGCCGGTAGCGCCGAGTGTGTTCTGCGGGTCTCTTCTTATACTCGGCCCATGACCCGTGAAGCACTGCTGGCCTACCTGGGTGTTGTTGCGATGATCACTGTTACCCCGGGACCGGATACGGCCATCGTCCTGCGTAACGCGGCGCGTCATGGCTGGTCGGCCGGCGTGCGCACCGGTGTCGGCAGCGCCCTGGGCCTCCTGATCTGGGGACTGGCCGCCGGTCTGGGCATCGCCGTGATCCTGGCGGCCTCCGCCTTCGCCTTCACCGTCCTCAAGCTGGCCGGTGCCGCCTATCTCGGCTATCTCGGGATTCGCATGCTCTGGCAGGCGTGGCAACGCCACCCAGGCTCTGCGATCGTTTCGGCGACCGAGCCGCATGCCGCCGTCTCGGCGAGAGTTCTGTTCAGGCAGGGACTGATAACCAACCTGCTCAATCCCAAGGCCGCCGCGTTCTTCACCGCGCTGCTTCCCCAGTTCGTCACGGGCCACGGGATGGCCGCCGCTCCACTCGTCGTCGGCCTGGCGCTCATAGCGGCCGTGGCCAACCTGAGCGGGCAGTGCGTCTTCGCGGTCGCCGCACACCGTACCGCCCGGCTGATCGGACGCCGTTACTTCGAACCGATAATGGACGGCGTCGTCGGAGTCGTTCTTCTCACGCTCGGCGGCAAGCTGGCACTCGGCAACCGTACCTAGATCGTGCACGGCCACGGGCTCCTCCTGAAAGGCGACGGCCCACGGCCACGGAGGCAGGGGTTCCGGGGCAGCCCAGGTCTCCGAGGCCGCTCATAATCCCGTTGTCCCGCCGGGCCGGGCACGGTTAGCGTTGTCGGTACCGCCACGGAGGGAGCGACCCCGATGAGAGCTCGCCACGCCGCCCAGGCCTCCGGCGTCGTGGTGTCGCCAATCTGAGCTCGCGCCGTCGCCGGAGGGTCGATCCATCCGACCCGTGGAGCTGGTTTTGCGTGCTTATGTCACGTATCTCGTCATTCGTGGGGTGGCTGCCTTCGCCGGGGCCACCGCCTTCACCCTCAATCTCGTCTACCAGGCCGAAGTGGCGGGGCTGGGCCCGCTCGAACTGGTCCTCGTGGGCACCGTGCTGGAGGCGGTCTGCTTCGTCGCGCAGGTGCCGACCGGGGTGCTCGCCGATCTGTACAGCCGCAGGCTCTCGGTCATCGTCGGCTATCTCCTGATCGGTGCCGGCATCATGGTCGAGGGCCTGGTCCCTGCGTTCGCCGCCATCCTCGTCGCGAACGTCGTGTGGGGCGTCGGTGCCACGTTCGTGGACGGCGCCCAGGAGGCCTGGGTCGTGGACGAGGTGGGCGCCGAACGCGCGCCGGATGCTCTCGTCCGGGGCTCGCAGGTCGCTCAGGCCTCGTCCGTCGCCGGCATCGTGGCGAGCGTCGTGCTGGCCGGTGCCGGCCTCAACGTCCCGATCGTCGTGGCCGCGACCGCGTGGCTGGTCCTCGGCCTCGTCCTCGTCGTTGTCATGCCCGAGCGCGGATTCACCCCCGCACCCCCGGAGGAGCGCGGTTCGTGGCGATCCATGCGCGGGCAGGCTCTCACCGCCGTACGGGCGACCCGCGGCGACCCGGCGTTGATGCTCCTGCTCGCGGCACTGCTGTGCACGGCCTTCGCCGGCGAGGGTCTGGACCGTCTCACCCAACTGCACTTCCTCGACGACGTGGGTTTCCCGTCAGCCGGTACTCCGGCCGTCTGGTTCGGTGTCCTGTCCGTCGCGGGCATGTTCTGCGCCATCGGGTTCACCGAGCTGATCCGCAGATCGGTAGATCTGGCCGATCCGGCGCGGCTCGCCCGCGCGCTCGCCGTACTGCAGGCCGCGTGCGTCGGGGCGATCGTCGTCTTCGCGCTCGCCGACCGGTTCTGGCTCGCGGCGGCGGCGTCGGTCTGCGTCGGCCTGCTGCGGGCGGCCGCCGGGCCGCTGGTCGGAGCGTGGCTGGCCGCCCGGACGGAGGCGGCCACGCGCGCCACCGTCTACTCGCTCGTCAGCCAGGTCGACGCCGCCGGTCAGCTGGTCGGCGGTCCGCCGCTCGGCCTCACCGCCGAGCGACTGTCGATCAGGGCGGCCCTGCTGGGCGCAGCCGCGATCATCGTCCCCGCCGTACCGTTCCTGGTCGGCGCGGCGCGGCGTGTCCCGATCCCGTCGCGACGTCCGCCGGTCGATCGGCGGGACGTCTACGGACCCTGATCCGGATCGTTCCGGAGAGGGGCGCCGCTCCCCGCCACGGGGAGACCCGGTCCACGCCGGGTGCGAGGCCGTCGGCCGGGATGGTCGACCGACGCACCGGGTCATCGAAGACGGCGACCCGGCGGGGGTCGCCGCGTTCCTCCCCCGGGAGCGTCTCCGTGGGCGCGGGAATCCCGGGTCTCCGCGTCAAGCCGCTTCGGCGGCCTGTCCGGCTTCCCGCAGGGCGGGGGAGAAGCGCTGTTCGGTCAGATAGTGACCGACCCCGACGACAAGCGCGATGGGCCATTCGATGACCTCCAAGGCGCCCAGCGCGCCCAGTACGGCGTAGAAGACGAGTCGATCCGGTGGCGGCATGGTCAGCGTGCCGATCATCGGCACGCTGACGTGCGGCCGCTGTGGTTCGCCCGCCCGGCCGCCCGCGCGGCCATTCGAGGCGGTGCTGGTTCTCTGGACCATGGCGGCCTCCGTGAGTCACGACGTACTGTCGGCAATCCCCGCCCTGCTTATGGTGATAACACCATATATATAGAACTTTGCCTGTTATGCCCGCTTGTGGTTTGTTGAATAGGAATCGCGGCGAGGTTGATCAACCCCCTTGACTCGATTTGAACTTGCTTTTAAATTTTTGAACGTGCAATTGGGAACTCGCACATTCATTGAAGAGGCCCGGCGAAGTCAGATCATCGCCTGCGCCATCGAGGTCATCGCGACCCTCGGCTACGCCAACGCCTCGCTCGCCAAGATCGCGAAGTTGGCGAAGATCAGCACCGGAGTGATCTCCTACCACTTCGACGGGAAGGACGAGCTGATCCAGGCCGTGGTCGCCGAGGTGGCGGGCATCGCGACGGATCTGATGACGCCGCGCATCGTCGCCCAGGCCACGGCGACCGATGCCCTGCGCGTCTACATCGAGGCGAACCTGGAATTCATGCGCCTGCACCCCAAGCCGCTGCTCGCGCTCGTGGAGATCGTCACTCACAGCCGCGCGGGCGACGGCGGCCCGGGCCCCTATGCCGCCCAGCACGAGATCGCCATCGCGGATCTGGAGAAGGTGCTGACCTGGGGGCGGCGGACGGGTGAGTTCCGCGACTTCGACCTCCGGACGATGGCGATCGCGATTCGCGGTGCCATTGACGCTATACCAGCCCAAATAGTTGTATTTCCCGATCTAGATATAGATCACCTAGCACGTGAACTGACCGTTCTCTTCATGCTCGCGACCCGGAGTGACATATGACCGCAGCGCTCGAGATCTCAGGCTTATGTAAGACCTTCGGTGAGAAGGTCGCCGTCGACCACGTCGACCTGAGCATCCCCCAGGGCTCCTTCTACGGGCTTGTCGGCCAGAACGGCGCCGGTAAGACCACCACCCTGTCCATGGCCGTCGGCCTGCTGCGTCCCGACGAAGGTGGTGCGCGGATCTTCGGCGCCGACGTCTGGTCCAACCCGGCCGAGGCCAAGACTCTGGTCGGGGTGCTGCCCGACGGGATGGCCATGCCCGAACGGCTCACCGGCCGCGAGGTGCTGACCTACCTCGGCCTGCTCCGCGGGCTGTCGCGCGAGGTCGTCGACCAGCGCACCGAGGAGCTGCTGTCGGTCCTGGAACTCGACGAGGCGGAGAAGACGCTCGTCATCGAGTACTCCACCGGAATGCGCAAGAAGATCGGGCTGGCCACCGCCCTGCTGCACGCGCCGAGACTGCTGGTGCTCGACGAGCCCTTCGAGGCCGTGGACCCCGTGTCGGCCGCGACGATCAAGACGATCCTGCGGGGGTTCGTGGCCGGTGGCGGGTCCATCGTGCTCTCCAGCCACGTCATGGCCCTCGTGGAGCAGCTCTGCGACCACGTCGCGGTGATCGACAAGGGCAGGGTGGCCACGGCGGGGCCCCTGGACGAGGTCCGCGGAGCCGAGTCCCTCGAAGACACCTTTGTCGGCCTGGTCGGCGCCTCCGACGGCGGATCGAAGGAGCTGACGTGGCTGTCGCGCTGACCATGGTCCAGATGAAGGTGGCCGTGCTCCGTCATTCGATGACCGGCCAGCGGGCCGGCTTCATCGTCATGGGCGCGCTGGTCGGCCTGGTCCTCGCGGCCGGCACGATCTTCCTGGCCATCTCGGAGGCCGATCTGCTCACGGCCGTCTACGCCGTCTGGATGCTGGGCTGGATCTTCGGCCCCGTCTTCGCCGGGGGAGGCGACGAGACGCTCCGTCCCGAGTACTTCACGCTGCTGGGCCTGCCGCCGCGCCGTCTGGCCTCGGGGCTGCTCGTGTCGGCCTTCGTCGGGGTGGCGCCGGTGATCAGCCTGCTGGCCCTCACCGGGCTCGCGGTCTTCGGAGTACGGCAGGGCGTCGTGGCCGCTCTCGTCTCGATCCCCGCGCTGCTGCTCCAGCTCGTGGTGTTCGTCCTGCTCTCCCGGGTCGCGGTGGCCCTGATCGGCCTGGCCCTGCGCTCCCGCGTCGGTGCGATCGGCGCCGGACTGATCAACGGCCTGATCCTGGCGATCCTCGGCCAGATCTGGGTCGTCTTCGTGGCGCTCGGCCAGACACAGGGCATCCCGCCGGTGGTGACGACGGTGACCCGCTACCTGCCCTCCGGCTGGGGACTGGTCGCGGTCGAGGCCGCCGCGTCCGCCGACTGGTTGCGGGCGTTGGCGGCTCTCGGCGGAATGGCGGTGCTCATCGCCCTGCTGCTGACCGCATGGGCGGCCCTCCTCACCCGGCGTGCGGGGGCGACCAGGGCCGCCACCCGGGGGCGCAGGCCGATGCGGGCCACCACCGCCTCCGGCGCCGTGCTCGCCAAGGAACTGCGCACCTGGTCGCGCGACCTGGTGCGCACACACCAGCTGACCTTCGCCTTCGCCTACGGCGTATGCTTCGCGGCGGCCCCGCTGCTGATGAACTGGAACGGAATGCTGCCCTGGGCGGGTCCGATCTTCGTCTTGATGGCCGCGGCCATGTCCGCCAACCTCTACGGCGGCGACGGCACCGCCCTGTGGCTCACCGTCATGACACCGGGAGCGAGTGACGTCCGCGGGCGCCAGCACGCGTGGTTGCTGGTCGTCGCGCCCCTCGCCGTCGTGCTGACGCTCTCTCTCGCCGCGGTCACCGGAGGGCCGTCGCCCGCACTGCTCGCCATTCTTCTCGCGCTGCTGGGCGGAGGCGCCGGGCTGGTGCCCCTGGCCTCGGTGTACGCGCTCATCCCCGGCACCGACCCGCACCGGCGCGGCGGCAATCCACTGCGCTCCACGGAGGAGGACGGCGCGGTCACCGGCATGGTGTACGCGGTGCTGGCGCTGACCGCCCTCACCGCGGTCCCCGCGGCGATCGCGACCGCGCTGCTCGGCTGGGCGGGCGTGGCCGTCGGAGCCCTGACGGGCGTTCTCTGTTACTGGGGATTCGGGCTTCTCGCCGAGCGGCGGCTGCTCACGGAGGGACCCGAGCTGCTCGACATGATGCGCACCGGACGCCGACCGGCCGGGAAACCCGGCGTAGTCGGCCGGACCCGCTTCGATGACCTGACGCGCCGTCAGCAGATCATCGCCATGATCTGCTTCACGACCGGCGCGATCCCGTTGTTTCCGCAGGGCGTGGTGGCCGGTTACCTCAAGGTCTCCGAAAGCCCCACGCGCTCATGGTTTCTGGCCCTCTATCTACCGCCGTGGCTGCAGTGGCCCACGATCGTGTTCATGGTCGTCCTGGGAGTGGCCATCTACACGACAGGTGTGATCGTCTCTTACCGGCGCAAGGAGCCCCCCGTCGTCGGCCGTGAAACGGTCACCTCCACGGAGGCGGCGTAGGCCGGGTCGCCGCCGGTGACGGGCGGTGGCCACGGTGACACCTCATCTCGGACCGGGAAGGCGCGGGCGTGTGCCGCCGTACCGGGTGAGGATCGGGCGGAGCCGACGTCAGCCGGCTCCGCCCGGGTGTGTGAACGGGGTCGTGGTGGCGAGCTCGACGAAGCCGAGGCGCTTCAGGATCGGACGGCTGTCCGGGGAGGCGTCGACCTGTAGGTAGCGGAAGCCCCTGGCCGCCGCCAGGGCGGCCCGGTGTGCCACCAGCGAGCGGAACACGCCACGGCCTCGCCAGGCGGGCAACGTGCCGCCGCCCCACAGGCTGGCGAAGTCGGTGCCGTGGTGAAACTCCACGCGCCCGGCGGAGATCGGAGTCCGCCCGGCCAGGGCGACCACGGCCGCGGTCGTACCGCTCTGGCCCGCGAGACCGGCCAGCAGGGTCCTGCCCACGGGGGAGTGGTCTCCGCCGAACACCTCGTCATGAACCCGCACGAGCGCGTCGACACCCTGTTCGTCGACGACCGCCAGCAGCTCCACGCCCGGGGGCGGTGGCACCTCGAGCGGGAGGTCCGCGATCTCGGCGACGAGCAGGGCCTCGGCCGGCTGGGGGGTGAAACCGGCCGCGAGCAGCCGGTCGGGGAGGTCCGGGGGCCGGTCGTAGGAGTAGTGCTTCCACTCCCAGGGGCGCGCCAGTCCCGCGAACCGGTGGATCTGTGCGGCGATGACCGCGTCGGCACCGGCGGGGTCCAGGTCGCACCAGGTCACCCCCGCCCACCCGTCCCCGGCGGACATGCTGCGGATCACGCCGCCGTCGTGCTCGACGGATCCGTCCGGTGCGTCGGGCTCCGGACGCCGGCGTAGCTGCTCGTCGAAGGCCGCGAGTACCGCTTGTCGATCCATGCGGGCATCCGACCAGAACCACGCCGGCGCCGGCAACCGGGTTTCGGGCGCGGCACCTCGCCGTCGCGTACCGGGCCGCCCTCGTGGACCGGGGACGGCTCTGCGACGGCGCTGCTTCGAGCGAGAGGATTCAGGACCAGGGCTGACCGACGATCCAGCTCACGTCGTCGGCCCACGAGCCGGTGGCGTCAAAGGCGTTCGAGCCGCCGTTGCTCGCGATGTAGACGGTGTTGTTGTAGTGGCGCAGGAACCTCGTCGGATAGTTGTACGAGGCGAGTGAGCTGCCCTGGCCGTTCCTGCCGGTCTGGGGGCAGAAGGTGGCGTCGGCGGCGAACGCCGCGCTTCCGTCGTTGAGCTGCCGGCGCACCTGGAAGTTGTAGTGCCGCAGGTAGTCCCCCGGGTAGTTTCTCGACTCGAACGACACGCAGGAGCTACTGGCCAGGCCCTGGCGTACGGTCCACGTGGCGTCGGCCTTGTCCGTCGCGGAGCTCGACGAGGTGATCACCGAGGTGACCGCGTTGTCGTTCTGATGGCGGATGGAGCGATCCGTGCAACAGGCCGTCGTCGCCCTCAGCGAGATCGACGAGCCGGGGGTGAGGGAGCCCGAGTTGCCGCCCGACGCGGTGGAGTAACCGGCGGCGACGATGTTGGCCTGGACGGCGTTCTCGGTGGCGTCCGAGGGATAGCCGGACGTCATCACGCCTTCGTAGAAGGTGCCGGTGGCACTGACGCTGTTGTCGCCGCCGATGCCGAGGATGATGGCCCCTTCCTTCCTCATCGGGTTGTAGCCCGCGACGTTGGGGCGCACCCCGTTGTAGAAGGTCGACAGGCCGCCCGACTGCGCGTTGCCGCCCCGGAGGGCCCAGTGGTTCGGCTCACCCTTGACGATGGCGGTCAGGAACCGGTGGCTGATGCTCGGGTCGCCCGCGTTGTACCTCTGGTTCACCCCGGAGAACAGGCCGTTCTCGAAGTCGGCCATGATCCAGGGGCCGTTGCCGGCGCCGTAGCCCCAGGCCTTGCTGTTCCCGAAGTAGATGGCCTCCATGGTGCCGTTGCCGTTGTTTCGGCTGTTGGTCTCGGCGTTGCCGTAGTCGAAGCAGCAGCCGCTGTTGTAGCGCGTGCCGTCGAAGATGGCGTACATCCCCTCCGGCTGGTCCCCCTTCGCGACGCCGTTGGTGGCGTTGTTGCGGTATCCGGTGCCGGGAGCCACAAAAACGCCGTAGGCCTTGTGGCCGCCGACCGTGGTCGGCGCCGCGGTCGCGTTCGCGAGGTTGTCGTATCCACCCGCGGCCGGGCCGGAGAAACCGCCGGGGGGCGCCTGGGTGAGGCGGTTGTTCCTGCCGGACTGGTCATAGATGATGGTGATCAGGCAGGTCGTGCCGGAACAGAACGAATCCTGGGTGGCGGCGTTGGCGACTCCGCCCGCGCTCAGGACGCCGATGTCCCGGGTGGTGTTGTCCGAGGAGCGGCGCACCTGGTACAGCGAGCCGTTGTAGGAGCCGAACAGAGCACGGGTCGTGCTGTGCGCCGCCACACACGGTGTGCCGCCCGCGGCGTAGATGTCGCAAGGGAGCGTCCCCGCGGCCTGTGACGTCCCCGCCGTGCCGATGACGAGGCCGGAGACGAGGGCGAGCGCCGCGCCCGCGGGTAGTAATGCCTTTTTGAGGTTCTGGAGTACGGGCCGAGAGGACATTGAATCCTGTGCCTTTCTACGGTTGGACCGGGAATGCATACGATTTCTAGGCGGAATCGGAGAATCGGTCACCGTGTGGTCGACACGGCATCCGGCGGCGGTTGTGGTCGGCGAGTCAGGTTCGCGAGCGATGGCTCTTCGTGACCGCTCCGGGGGAGGAGAATTGTTAGCGCTAACGCATTTACGGACGTCAGCACGGTGGCATTTGGACGGCCGGAGATGGTCAAGCATTGGAGGCTTTTGATAGCGCTAACATTTTCTCTCAAAGCCAGGCCCTCTTTGCTGGGCGATTTATGGTGATGCGGCGGAGCAAATACGACGGACGTGAGCCCGTCAAGCCTTGGCTCCGGATCGCCACCCGGCCGGCCGCCTGTCACCGCCCTGTTGCTGGTCATCGAACATCACGAGGGAATCGCCTGTGATGAAAATTTCATCGGCGATGGCCCGCTTCGCAGGGCGTCGGCAGAACGGTACGGCGTGGTACGGATATCGCCTATGAGAGGCGATATCTGTTGACTCTTGATCCGCAGGCCGGGGATTCGGGTCCCGACCGGCGCATTCTGATGGCTGGAGGTGCCGCCGGAGAGCCGAAGGCGATCCAGGGTCGCTATAGCGGAGAACTCAAATCCAGGTCACCGTCGATCGGCCACGCGCAGCCAGGCCCGCCCGGATTTCGCCATACTTGTGATCATGGCTTATAGCGACTTGTCCGGGAATCCGGATTCTCAGCTGCGTACAGACCCGTTGCCGCTGCGCGGACGCGCAGCCGTGGTGACCGGGGTCAGCCGACGCGTCGGCATCGGGTACGCCATCGCCCGCCGTCTGGCGTCCCTGGGCGCCAGCGTGTTTCTGCACCACCATGCTCCGCACGACCATGACCAGCCGTGGGGAGCGGACCCCGGCGGACCGCAGGCCATCCTCGACGGCGTCACTCAGGCTCTGGCCGACCCGGAGGCCGCCGTCGCCCATCAAGGTGCCGACCTGACCGATCCGGACGCACCGGCCGCGCTCATCCGCGCCGCGGCCGGCGAGTTCGGGCATCTGGACATCCTGGTGTGCAACCACGCTCGCAGCGGTGGCGACGGCCCGCTGGGCGAGCTGGACGCCGCCATGCTGGACGCGCACTGGACGGTCAACACCCGCTCGACCATCCTGCTGGCCCAGGCCTTCGCCGCCCAGCATGACGGCCGCCCCGGTGGCCGGATCATCTTCATGACCTCTGGCCAGGATCTGGGCCCCATGCGCGACGAAGTCGCCTATGCCGCCAGCAAGGGCGCCCTGGCCTCCATCACCCGTACCCTCGCCGACCATCTCGCCGACCAGGCGATCACCCTGAACACCGTCAACCCCGGCCCCGTTGACACCGGCTACGCCCCACCCGGCGTCCTGGAGGCCGTGAAGCGCCATTTCCCCACGCGCCGCTGGGGGACCCCCGACGACCCCGCCCGTTTGATCGCCTGGCTGGTAACCGACGACGCGGCCTGGATCACCGGACAGACCATCAGCAGCGAGGGTGGCTTCCGCCGCTGGGGCTGACCAAGTAAGCCGGAAAAGGTTGACAGGTAGTAATTCGCATTCTTGGGCCGACGACGGGTGCTATTGAACGAGGTCTGGCAGTCGGGCTCCGGCGCATGGCCGGGGTGTGTTCCGGCACGTGATCAAGGTGTGGAACGGGCGCGGTTTCGGTCCGGGCGTTCGGGGATCAATCCGGCGTTTGCCGGCTGATAACGAGTCGATGTGGACGTCATCCGCCTCGTCACCCGGGCCCTATGCTTCACGTGGACCATGGAGGAGAGGTTGGCCGTGCGGCAGGGCGTTCGCCCCACCAGTGAGGACCATCGGGCGACTCCCTTCGAGCTGTTCTTCGACCTGGTCTATGTCTTCGCGGTCACGCAGGTCACCGGCTACATGGCGGACGAGCACAGCGCGCACGGCGTACTGCAGGGACTGCTGATGCTGGCCCTGCTGTGGGGGACCTGGTCGGGCTACACCTGGCTGGGAAACCATTCGCGAGCCGATGAGGGTTTCGTGCGGGCGGGGATGATCGTCGCGATGGCGGCGATGTTCGTGGTCGCCTTGAGCATTCCCGAGGCGTGGCGCGACGGACCCGGAGGTTTGGACGGACCCCTTGTGCTGGTCTGCGCCTACCTGCTGGTCCGCTGCGTGCACCTTGCGGTTTATACCGTGGCTGCCGCCGGTGACGTCGGGCTGCGGCACCAGATCGTGATCACTTGGCTGCCGATGACGGCGGGTGCGGTTCTGCTGGTGTCCGGGGCGCTGCTGGGTGGCTGGACACAGACGGTGCTGTTCACCGTTGCCCTCTTGGTGGACTGGCTCGGCATCTATCTCACCGCCAGGCGCGGCGGCTGGCGACTGCACAGCCCGATGCACCTGACCGAACGGCACGGCCTGTTCATCATCCTGGCCATCGGCGAGTCGGTCGTCGCCATCGGTGTCGGCGCCGCCGACCGGCCCATCAGCGTGCCGCTGTTGTCCGCGGCCATCCTTGGCATTGCCGTCGCCGTCTGCCTGTGGTGGCTGTACTTCGACGTGGTGTCGCTCGCGGCCGAGCACCGGCTCGTCGAGGCGCGAGACCGAGCCAGGGTCAACCTGGCGGTCGAGGCATACACGTACGGGCATTTTCCCATCGTTGCCGGGATCGTGCTGGCCGCCCTCGGCGTCGAGGGCGTGCTGGCACACGCCGGTGAGGGCAAGTCGTTGGGCGCCTTCTACGCGCTTCCGCTCTTCGGCGGCCTCGCGCTGTATCTGGCCGGGCACCTGCTGTTCGAGCGCCGCATGCACGGTGCGCTGAGCCTTCCGCGGCTGGTGGCGACCTGCGTGTTCCTCGCCGCCCTGCCGGCCGCCGTCGTCCTCCCACCGCTTGCCGGGCTGGCCGGCGCGGTGGTCCTCCTGACCGCCCTCATCGTCGTCGAGACCACTCGCAACACGCAGGCCCGAGCCGGCCTCCGCGGCACGTTGGGGCATGACGGACAGCAGTGACCGCCTGGTCCACACGGATCGCGCACCCGAAGACGGTCAGAGACGGGGAGACACAGGTCGTACGTCGTGCGGGTGCGTTCATTGCGCTGGGACACGGCGCCTTGGGCGGAAGTAGACGAACCCGGGCGGAGCCGACTCCGGCTGTCGACGACGGGTGTTGTTCCCCGGCCCCGGCATCCAAGGGGAAAGCGTGGACGGCCGGATGGTGAGCTGCTCAAGTTTCTCGATCAGATGTCCTCTAACCTGGGACGATGGCACTGGCATATCTCGGTGACCTCACCGGGCAAGGCTGGACGCAGGTCGGGGAGCTGGCCCTGGCGTTTGTGCTCTCGGCCGCGATCGGCCTCGAGCGGGAGGTCCGCCAGAAGAGTGCGGGACTGCGCACCCACACCCTGGTCGGCATCGCCGCCGCCCTGATCATGCTGGTGTCGAAGTACGGCTTCGCCGATGTTCTGGGGGAGCGCGTCATTCTCGATCCCTCCCGGGTGGCGGCCCAGATCGTGTCCGGTATCGGCTTCCTCGGCGCCGGCCTGATATTCGTTCGCAGCGACGCGGTCCGCGGCCTCACCACCGCCGCGGCGATCTGGCTCACCGCCGCGGTGGGCATGGCGGCGGGGGCGGGGCTGTGGCTGCTGGCCGTCATCGTCACCGTGGGATATTTCATGACGATGTTCATCTTCTCCCCGATGGCCGTCCGGCTCCCCCGGTCCAAGTACGTGCCTTCGCGGCTCCGCCTGACCTATCTCGACGGGCGAGGCGTGCTGCGGCAGGTGCTGACCGAATGCACGCGGCGGGGATTCAGCGTGAACGAGCTGGCCATCGACCAGCGGATCGAGCGCCGCGACCCGGCGACCGTCTCGCTCTGGCTCACCGTGTACGGCGCCGGCTCGATAGCGGAGCTGACCGCGGCGCTCTCCGAGACCGACGGGGTGCTCGCCGTGCTGAGCCAGGACGCCAACGCGGCGGTGCCCTGAAGGCCGTACCGAGGTCCCGGGCCCTGTCGCCGCGCAGGGCGTCCATCGGGAAGAGCGCCCGTCGGCGCGGTGGAAACGGTTGTCAGGCGAAAAGCCCGGCCCGTTCCGCGACAAACTCCTCCACCGTTTTCGCGGGCTTTCCGAGGATCGATTCGATGTCCCGGGTCGCCCGGTCGTAACGATTCCGGCGATGCAGGCGCGCCATGGTGATGATGTGCTCTTCGGTGTGCGGCGGGAATCCGGCGGGCAGGACGACCTGGTCGATCCAGGGGTCGAGCGGGACGTCCACGTAGGTGATCTTCCTTCCCAGCGCGCGGGAGTATTCCTCGGCGACGCCGGTCATCTCCTGCGACCGGAATCCGGTCAGCTCGTAGACGTGCCCGAGATGCGGTCGCGGATCTTCCAGAACAGCGGCGACGACATGCGCGACGTCGTCGGCCGCGACCGGTGAGGTGCGGCCGGTTCCGAAGGGAAGCCGGATGGTTCCGCTGTCGATGATGGACTGCGCGGCCAGCGTCGTGAACAGTGGGTTGTCCAGGAAAATGGTGGGGCGGATGTGCACGATCGGGAGCGTGGACCAGTCGAGCACCTGCTCGGACAGCCAGTGCAACCGCTGCTGGTGCGACTCCTCGGTGCTCAACGGGTTCATCTGCGACACGGTCATCTGCGAAATGCCGACCAGGGCCTCGAGGGTGCCCAGGGCGCGGGTCACCGTCGCGACGGTGGCGGCGGCCTCCAGATACGACGGTGAGACGCTCATGCTGAAAAACATCCGGGAACTGCCGTCAAGGGCGTTCGCCACGTCGTCGGGCCGGGTGAGATCACCGACGACGATCTGCGCGCCGAGGGTCCGCAACGCGTCGGCGCGTTCGTCGTCGTGATGAAGCATCGCCCGCACGGGCAGGCCACGCTCGCGCAGCAGTCGGACAACGGTACGGCCAACGCCTCCGACACCACCGCCGGCACCGGTGACGAGGATAAGGCTGTCGTCAACCATCGTGATGCCTCCTTACCTCAGGGTAGTCACCACCTTTCGGCGAGCGATCCACCGGCTCTCGTCCGGTGGTCTCCTCTCGCGGGGCGGGGCGGGGCGGGGCGGGGCGGGGCGGGCGGGGCGGGGCAGGGCAGGGCAGGGAGGCGGGAAGGCGGGAAGGCGAAAGCAGGTAGGCCCCTAAGGGGTCGGCGAACGCCGTTTTTTGAACGAACATCGTTCCTTTGAAGAACGGCGTTCGCCTTAAGTACAGTGTTCGCCGCAGACGATTCCCGCGATATACGATCGGCGGATGACCGAGATCCCGGTTCCGCCGTGGCGCAGGACTCGCAAGGCGAACGCTCCACGGGCCGTTCTGAACAGGGATCTCATCGTCGCGACCAGCCTGCGGATTCTTGGCGCCGAAGGCCTCGACGCGCTGAGCATGCGCCGGGTCGCACAGGAGCTCGGGACCGGTCCCGCCTCCCTCTACGCCCACGTCGAGAACAAGAAGGAACTGCTCGACCTGATCTACGACGAGGCGCTGGCCGAGATCCGTGTGCCCGAGCCCGAGCCGGAGCGATGGCTGGAGCAGCTCAGGGAGATGGCACTCGACGCGTTCCGAGTCTTGAGCGCCCACGCGGACATCGCCAAGATCGGCCTGGGCAACCTCCCGACGGGGCCCAACGGGCTGCGGATCGCCGAGGCGCAGATGGCCATCATGCTCGCGGGCGGCGTGCCTCCCAAGTTCGCCGGGATCATGATCGACCGTCTCGGTCTCTACATCTGCTCCGACGTCTACGAGGATTCGCTCCAGCTCAGCAGGCAGCGCGACAGCGGAAAGGAGCTGGGGAGCTTCATGGAGGAGTTCTTCGGCCAGATCGAGGGTTTCTACCGAAGCTTGCCCGCTGACCGCTTCCCCACCCTCGTCGCCCAGGTGGACAATTTGATGGATGCCGATGGCATCGAGCGGTTCGAGTTCGGTCTTGACCTGATTCTGCGCGGCCTGGCCTCCCGCGTCGAAGGCGCGGATCCAGCGGGTCCTACGACCAAGGGCTGAGCCCTCGGGCCGATGTCCCGTGCCGAGAGGTGATCATATTGTCGAATCATGACTACTTTGACGACTGTTGAACGCCCAGCTGGGATATTCGCCCAGCCCTACCGTGCGCTGACGGTCGGAATGGTGGCCCTCATGGTGTTGGTCGCCTTCGAATATCTGGCGGTGGCCACCGCCATGCCGGTCGTGGCGGACGAGTTGGACGGACACGCGCTGTACGGGCTGGCGTTCAGCGGGGCGATGGCGGCCGGAGTGATCGCGACGGTACTGGGCGGGCGGTGGAGCGACGTCAGGGGGCCGATCGCGCCGCTCTGGACGGGTATGGCCACCTTCGCCACCGGGTTGGTCGTAGCCGGGCTGGCGCCGACGATGGACCTGTTCATCGTCGGGCGGTTCGTCCAGGGCTTCGGGGGAGGCATTCTCCAGGTCTCGCTGTACGTGCTGGTCTCGCGGGTCTATCCGGCGAAGATTCATCCCCGGGTCTTCTCGGTCTTCGCGACCGCCTGGGTGGTGCCCTCCATGATCGGCCCCGCCGTCACCGGCTTCGTGGTGGAGGGCACCGGCTGGCGCTGGGTCTTCATCGGGGTGACGATCCTCCTCCTCCCGGCCGCGCTGCTGTTCGGACGCGGCCTGATCTCGGCGCCGATGTCGGAGCAGCCGCCGCTGGGCGCACGGTCCTCGATCGTGCGGCGGCTGGGCTGGGCGGTGCTGGTCGCGGTCGGCGCGGCGCTCATGCAGTACGGCGGGGCTGCCCGTGGCGCGGGGCTGATCCTGCTGCTCGTCGGCCTGGCCACGTTGGGCGCGGCGCTGCCCCGGCTGCTCCCTCCGGGCACCCTGCTCGCCGCCCGGGGCCTGCCCTCGGTGATCGCTCTGCGAGGGATCGTGGCGGGCTCGGCCATCGGAGGCGAGGCGTTCCTGCCGTTGATGCTGACCGAGGAGCGTGGCCTGTCGCTCACCATGGCCGGGCTCACGCTGACCGGCGGCGCGCTGAGCTGGTCGTTCGGCTCGTGGGTCGTGGGTCGCAGGCGTTTCGACCGGGTCCTGGTCCTGCGGACCGGCTCCGCGCTGGTCGCCACGGGCCTCGCGCTGATGGGCCTGACCGTCTTCGCCGTCGTTCCGGTCGCCGGAGCCTTCGCCGGGGAGATCGTGCTCGGGCTCGGCATGGGCATCGTGTACCCGACGCTGTCGGTGCTCGTCCTGGAGCTGTCGCGCCCCGGGGAGGAGGGAGAGAACAGCGCGTCCCTGGGCGTCGGCGAGTCGGTCTACACGGTCGTCGCGGTCGCGGTCACCGGTGCGATCCTCGCGGCCCTGGGCGGCGCGGTCTTCACCTACGTGCTCTGCTTCGCGCTGACCGCGCTGATGGCGGCGACGGGGGCGCTGGTCGCGGGCCGGGTCGGCGTCCCGAAGCCCTGAAGGCGCCGCCGGGATCGGCAGGTCAGCCTCGGGCGAGGGGCTCGCGGTGCTCTTCTCCCGTCGAGCCCCTCGCCGACCACGGCGCCGCGCGCCTGGCCGCCGGTGAATCCTCCTCCGTCGTGTGAAAGGCGCCGTTCGAGTGGTGCGCTCGTCCCAAGACGCGATCCCGGGCACTCCCCGGGATCGCGAATGCCCCTTGACGGGAGAGCGCGCCCGCCGGCTAGGGAAGAGCGGGGACCGATGGCTCGTCGTCGGTCCAGCCGACCTGGAGCATGGTCTCGGTCATGTTGGTCTCCGGGAGCGGCTTGCCGTTGACCTCGGCCGTGATCCTGACGCCTCTGGACAGCAGCATCATCGAGCCGGTGTCAACGATCATCTGGATCCTGTCCACGGACGTGGCCTTCTCCGGGCTGGTCTGCTCGTAGACGATGGAGAGACCGTCGCCGATCCTGCCTCGCTCGTCCTTGACCTTCCCCAGGGAGCGGACACCGGGCATCGTCGACAGCGCCCGGTAAGCCGCGGTGCGGATCTCCTTCGACACCGGGACCTCGTGCAACAGCGAGGGCAGCATCCGTGTCACCTGGTCGTCAATGTCGTCGTCGGGAACCTTCGCGACCCGCACGGCCTGCCCGAGCCAGGCCTTCAACCCGGCAGGCTCCGCGGGCAGCCTCTGGAGCTCCTCGTACGACAGCTGCTGCCCGGCCAGGGAGAACGCGGCCGGGCCCTCCCTGAGGACGACCATGCCCTTGTCCGGTTTGGTGGACAGGGACACGACCGTGCCCTCCGCCGTGCGGTTCCACGTGGCCGGGGAGCCGTCGCGGTGCCACGCCTTCTCGTCCGCCGGGCTTTTCGGGCGCGTCCCCAGCTGCCGGTAGCCGAACCAGGCCTTGCCGTCGGGTGAGGACCAATTCTCCGTGAGTTGCCGCTCCTCCACCCAGTAGCGGTTCGCGCCGCGCCCGAGTCGCCGGGGATGGATCGTCCTCGACAGCGTCCTCGTATGCCAGTAAGCGCCTTCCGCCGGAGCCGCCACCGACTGAGCGGCGGTCGCGAGCCGCGAGCCCGGCGTGTTCGGCGGACCCGACAGGGCGATGACGCCCACCGCGGCCAGACCGACCCCGACCCCGGCCCCGATTGCGATCAGCGACCGGAGCGGTGCGGTCGTGAACGTCGTCTGTTTCCTCCAGGCGTCCCCATTCATTACCTCTAATACGCCTGGGCCGCCCGGGAGGTTGCCCGTGTGGGGCCCTTGGTTCGATCAACCGGTGGATTTCGCGAATTCACCGATTCCATCGGATGCGCAGCGGTTCGCGCAGACGGGCAACGCCGGGCGCGGTCCAGGCGTATTAGAGGTCATGAAATTGGACGAACAGGCGTGAGCGGCACGGACGGCGACGGGTTCGCCGCATTCGTGGCCGCACGCGGCACGAGTCTGCTCCGGGTCGCCTACCTCGCGTGCGGCGACGAGGGGGAGGCGGAGGACCTGCTGCAGACGGCGCTGGAGCGCACATACCAGAACTGGGACCGGGTGCGGTACGACGACCCCGAGCCCTACGTCCGCCGCATCATCGTCAACACCTCCATCAGCCGTGCCCGGCGCCGGGCGATCCTGCGGATCATTCCGATGCACACCCCTCCCGAACTGCCGGTGCGGGAGACCGACGTCGACCTGCGCCACGTGCTCATGGACACGCTGCGGGCCCTGCCTCCCCGGCAGCGGGCGGTGGTCGTCCTGCGGTACTGGGAGGACCTCAGCGAGACGCAGACGGCGGAGGTCCTCGGCTGCTCGGCGGGCACGGTGAAAAGTCAGGCTTCCAAAGCACTCGCCAAGCTCCGCCTGGCGATCGGCGGGGAATCAGTGAAAGGAGTGATCAGGAATGTCCACGCTTGAGGACGACCTTCGCCGGCTCATGGCGAACGAGACCGAGAAGTTGCGCGTCGCACCCGACCTGGTGGACCGGGTTCTCCGATCCTCGCGGCGGAAGAAGACCAATCGGGTCAGGCTCACCGCCCTGGCCACCGCGGTAGCGGTCGCGGGGGCCGTGGTCCCCGTCTACCTGGTCCTCGGCCCGAACTCCGTGGCCGTACAGGGATTCGGGCTCGGCGGGCCGGTCGCGGCCTCCGAGACGCCGCGGCCGGACGCCACCGGCCAGGCCGTGCCGGAGCCCCCCGCCATCGACGACTTCCCGCCCACCCCCTCTCCGACTCCCGATCTCGGGGATCTGGGCGACGGAAGGGCCTTCGGGCGCGTCAGGGTGGGTTACCTGCCCGCCGGTCTGCAGTGGTCCCACTGGTCGCTGGACTCCGGAGACAGCTATACGACCTCGTGGAACTACGACGGCGACAAGAAAGGTTTCTACTGCGTCCAGATCTTCGTCTACGAGGGCCAGGCGGTCCAGGAGGCCGACGAGCGCGTGCGGGCATACCGCGAGGAGAAGGCGGGCAGGGACGTGACCATCGGCGACCGGACCGGCTATCTGCTCAGGCAGTGGGTCGGCGAGGACGGCCTGAAGGGCACTCCCAGCCTTTTCCTGGGCGTGGGGGAGGGGCGGACGGTCGAGGTGATGTTCAGCCCCACCTTCGCCAAGCGGCTCGGCGGCGAGAGAACGGTCGACCGCGAACTGAAGAAGATCGCCGCAGGGCTCACCGCCACGGGCTGAAACCGCCCGCTCCCGCCGGAATTCGGGCGTCATGACACCATGGGAAGAACACCCCCCTTCCCGGTGTTGAGGGGTGGGTCCCGCCCCCCGGGCGGGTTTCGTGTTTTCCGAGCTTGAAAAAGATCGAGGGGGGTCCATGCCGCGGGTCCGTGAGATTGAGGTGTTCCGGCTGGTCCTGCCGTATGCCAGGCGGCCGGAGAGCATTCTCGTCAGGCTCGTCGACTACGGGGGCATGGATGGCTGGGGCGAGGTCGTCGACGCCGATCCCAAGGTCTGGGCGGCTCTGGAGGAGGGGCTCGCCCGGGCCCTGATCGGCGTCGACTGGGAGCACCCCGACGAGCTGGGCGTCGTCCCCGGCGGTTCCGCCGCCGACATGGCCTGCTGGGACCTGTGGACCAAGATGCGCGGGGTGCCGCTCTCCCACGCCCTGGGCGGCAACCGCACCTCGCTCATAGCCACCGCCAGGATCGGCGGCGATCGCAACCTGGAGAGTCTGGTCGCGCGGGTGAACCGCCTCGTCTGCGCCGGATACGCCCACGTCACGCTGGACGTCCACCCCGACTGGGACATCGAGCCGCTGCGCGCCGTCCGGCACGCCTACCCGGCGCTGGGCATCGGCGTGGACGCCCGCGGCGTCTACACCGACATCGAAGCGCTCGAGGCGCTGGACGCCTACAACCTCTCATCCATCGAACGTCCGTTCGCCAGTCTCGCCGACCACGCCGACCTGCAGGAGCGCGTCGCCGCCCCGGTCCTGCTCGACGTGTCCTCGGTGACCGAGCTCGACGAGGCGATCACGGCGAGCGCGGGCCGGGCCCTGCTGCTGCGCCCCGCCGCGCTGGGTTCCCTGCGTGAGGTACGGCGAGCGCACGACCACGCCGTGTCGGCGGGCTGGGAGATCGCCTGCGCCGGTGGCCAGGGCACCGGCCTGGCCAGGGCGGCCACGGTCGCCGCGGCCAGCCTGCCCGGCTGCGACCTCCCCTGTGACGTGGCCGAACCTCCGCGCAGCGCGCAGATCGTCACCCCGCCCGTCGGCGCCTCCGGCGGGGTGGTGGCCGTGCCGCTCACCCAGTCGGGCCTCGGCCACACCATCGACGAGGTGCGCGTCCGCCGTCTCGCCAAGGAGTCGTACACCACCCGGTAGGGCCTGGCCGTGGTCCTCTCGCGATTCCCGCCCTCGGCGTTCATCGTCTAGGTGACAAAAATCGCAAAGAGTCGACAGCTTCCACATGGCGAGTGTTTAGAGCGTCGCAGCCGGGCCATCCCGCAGGTACGACCGCCATCGGGAGCCCACATGCGTGCACTGACCGTTGTCCCGCTGAAGAAGGACTCGCTCGCGGTGACCGACGTCCCGGATCCGGAGCGGGGTGACGGAGACCTTCTTGTCGACGGGCTCGCCGTCGGCGTGTGCGGGACGGACAAGGAGATCGTCGCCGGGCAGTACGGCTGGGCGCCGCCCGGCAGGGAGAGGCTGGTGATCGGGCACGAATCGCTGGGCCGCGTGCGTCAGGCCCCGGACGGCAGCGGTTTCTCCCCGGGTGACCTGGTCGTGGGCGTCGTGAGACGCCCGGATCCCGTGCCCTGCGGGGCGTGCGCGCACGAGCAGTTCGACATGTGCCGCAACAACCGCTACACCGAACGCGGCATCAAGGAGATCGACGGCTACGCCAGCCGGTCCTGGCGCGTGGAAGCCGGCTACGCGGTCAAACTCGACCCGGCCCTCGCCGGGGTCGGTGTGCTGATGGAGCCCACCAGCGTGGTGGCCAAGGCCTGGGAGCAGGTCGAGAGGATCGGCGCGCGGGCGTGGTTCGAGCCCCGCACCGTCCTGGTCACCGGGGCGGGCCCGATCGGGCTGCTGGCCGCGCTGCTCGGCGTCCAGCGCGGACTCGACGTCCACGTCCTGGACAGGGCCACAGGCGGGCCCAAACCCAGGATCGTCGGCGACCTCGGAGCCACCTACCATCACGGCGGGGTCGGCGACGCCGTGGCCTCGGCCAGACCCGACGTCGTGATCGAGGCGACCGGAAGCGGCCGCGTCGTGTTCGACGCCATCGCCGCCACGGCCCCCTACGGCATCGTCTGCCTGACCGGCGTCTCCTCGGCACACCGGCTCACCGTCGACGCCGGCGACCTCAACCGGGAGATCGTCCTGGAGAACGACGCGATCGTCGGATCGGTCAACGCCAACCTCACCCACTACTCCGCGGCGGCGGACGCCCTGGCCAAGGCCGATCCGGACTGGCTCCGCCGGCTCATCTCCCGGCAGGTTCCGCTCGAACGATTCTCGGAGGCGTTCACGCACCGGCCCGATGACATCAAGGTCGTCATCACCCTTGACGAGACCGCCTCATAACCCGGAGACCCACCGGCCTCTCGGCGCCGGACCGCGCCGAGAGCTTGACCTGACCACCTCATAGCCCCGGGCCGGGAGAGGCCGGGTCAGGCGCAGCCCTCGCTGATGTCCTTGGGCGCGGTCACGTCCGTCGCGCCGGAGGCGCTCGGGCTGGAGGTCGGGCGGGCGCCGGGCTTGGAGGCCGTCGTGCCCGTGCCGGGCTTGGCGGTCGGCTTGGCGGTCGCGGAGCCGGACGCGGTGGGCTGGGCGGTGGCGGCGAGGGGCTGCCGGGTGAGGGTCGAGGTCCGGATGGCCTTCGCGGTGACGGTGCGGATCTTGTTCCAGTCGGGGTAGCCGGTGTTGATCAGCGGGGGTACGAACTGGACGCTTGTCACCTTGGCGCTCTTGACCTTCAGGGCCAGCGGGACCAGGTGCTCCAGCATCGAGCGCGGGATGTCGGTCTTGAAGAGTTCCTTGGCGGCCAGCGCGACCTGGTTGAACCGCACCAGCACGGTCGCCGGGTCGGACTGGGCGAGCAGGGCGCCCAGCACGCAGCGCTGGCGTCCCATCCGGGTGTAGTCGTCGCTGTTGGTGCGGGAGCGGGCGAACCACATGGCGTCGGCACCGCGGAGCTTGCGGGTGCCCGCCTTGACCAGGCCCTCGTTGTACTTGCCGAAGACCACGTCCTGCGGCACGGTCAGCTTCACACCCCCGATCGCGTCGATCAGCCGGGCGAAGCCCCAGATGTTCACCAGGGCGTACCAGTCGATCTTCAGGTTGAGCGTGTAGCCGATCGTGTCCATGAGCGTCTGGGTGCCCTGGCCCTTGCGGCCTCCGAAGATCTCCGGGTGCATGTCGGCATATTCCCAGACGGCGAAGAGCAGGTCCTCGCGCGAGCCGTCCGGGTTGGCGGGCAGCCTGAACCCGTCGGGGAAGCGCTTGGCCATCGGGGAGCCGGGAAGGAAGCGGACGTTCTCCAGGTTGCGCGGCAGGCTCAGCAGCACGGTGTTGCCGGTCTTGACGTCGATGCTGGCCACGTTGATGCTGTCGGTCCGCACGCCCACCCGGTTGGTGTCGGCGTCGCCGCCGAGCAGCAGGATGTTCACCCGGCTGTGGCCCGCCCACGGGTCCTGTTCCTGCACGCCGCTGACCTGGGGCCGCGGTGTGGCCGGGGCGCTGAAGACGTCGTCCAGCGCCGACTGCGAGACCGCCGCGTACTGCCCGACCAGGCTGAACGGCAGCAGCACGCCCACCGCCATCACCCCCGCCACACTTCCGGTGATGATCTGGGCTTTTCCGTGGAGCTTGCCGGGGTTCATCACCACGAACGAGTGCACGATCAGGGCGAACCAGGCGACGCCGAGCGCGATGGAGACCACCGTGACGACGGTCAGCCAGGACGACGCCACCAGTTGCCCGGCGAGCTCACCGAGGTCGCTGGTGAGTGCGACCCAGAGCAGGCCCAGCAGCAACGCCGTGTAGACGGACAGGAGCGTCAGCCCGGTCCTGCGCCATCCGGCGCGCAAATGCGCGGCCCCGGGGGCGATGGCGGCCAGTGCCGTCCAACCGATGACCGCACCGACACCGGGCGGCTTAGTTCTGTCCCGCAACTGCTCCCCGTTTCCTACCAAGCTTGAGCGCCGCAGAGAGATGGTAGGGCGGCAAACCATGCCGTAGGCGACGAGTGAATGAACAGAACGGAAAGCTAATACGGCTTTATCGCCTCATTTCTACTCAAATAATTTTCGATCATGGTTTTTGCGGAGACTTGGCGCGGCGCGATGGGCGGTTCCTGCGGGGTTTCCGATGGAGTTTCGGGCAGGGGTGTCGAGGGGGCCTTCCGGCCCCGAGCCCCACCGGCCGGTCAACTCCTGCGAACCACCCTGACTACCCTGACCGGTATGCCCGACGTTCTCGGTTCCGACTACCAGCTCAGAACCCTGCCCATGTCAGACGACTACGAGGGGGCGGTGGTCGCCTCGCTGGTGGTGCGGCGCGCCGCCGAGCCCACCGGCAGGGCCGTGCTCTACATCCACGGTTTCACCGACTACTTCTTCCAGACCCATCTGGCCGAGCACTTCGTCGCCCAGGGAACCGATTTCTACGGGCTCGACCTTCGCAAGTACGGCCGCTCGCTGCTGCCTCACCAGACCCGCGGCCTCGTGCGCAGCGTCACCGAGTACTTTCCGGAGATCGACGAGGCGATCCGGATCATCAGGGAGGAGGACGGTCACGACGAGGTGATCATCAACGCCCACTCCACCGGGGGCCTGATCGCCGCGCTCTGGGCCGACCGGGTCCGGGGCCGGGGGCTGGTCCAGGGCCTGGTGCTCAACAGCCCCTTCCTCGACCTCAACATTCCCGCGCACCTGCGGGTCGCCGCCGATGTGCTGCGGGGGCCGATGTCCAGGATGTCCACGCGCACCGTACTGCCCCTCGGCTCGGCCACCGCGTACGGCACGAGCCTGCACCGCGGCCACCACGGTGAGTGGGACTTCGACCTGGAATGGAAGCCGATCGGAGGGTTTTCGGTGCACGCGGTCTGGCTGGCCGCGATCCGCCGGGCGCAGCGCAGGCTCCACGGCGGCCTCGGCGTGGACGTCCCCGTCCTGGTGCTCTGCGCTGAGAGGGGACTGCAGCTGCGCGACTTCGCGCCGGAGGCGCAGAGCGCGGACATCGTGCTCGATCCCCGGCAGATCGCCCGCTGGTCGACCAGCATCGGCCCGCACGTGACGTGCATCCGGGTGCCGGGCGGCATGCACGACCTGGTGCTGTCACCCGAGCCCGTGCGCAAGCGGGTCTTCGCCGAGATGGACCGCTGGATCGACTGCTACCAGGGGAACACGAAGAGGCCGTAGTAGGCCCCGGCGATCAGGAGCAGGCCGGTGCTGCCCAGCACCCCGGTGATCGCGACGTGCTGGGAGCGGCTGGGCTGCCAGCCCTCCCGCAGCCCGGAGACGACGGCCGCCACGGCCGTGACCTCCTGCACGAGCATGAGCAGCGCCAGGATCCTGATGACCAGCCACCCGGAGAGCACCGCGGGCCAGGCTCCCGCCTGGTTGACCGAGAACAGCACCAGCAGGGTGATGAACGCGAGCACCGAGACGAGCAGTCCGAGCCCGGTCCACGCCATCTTGCGGAAGCGGCGCCGGATCGGCGGCCAGATCCGGGCGTTGGTCTCGGCGGCCAGCTGCCGGCCGCGCAGCCGTACGACCATCTCCGCCACCGGGCCGACCACGTAGCCGCCGGCGGCCAGGCAGAGCGCCAGCCCGAGGACCGCGCCCCCGGCGTACCAGGGGGCGGTGGGAACGTCGCTGGCCTGGTAGCGCTGGACCGGGGTGGCGCCGGCGATGTGGACCGCGGGCCGGGCGGTTCCGGGAAGGCCCAGAACCCAGTTGGAGAGCGTCTGCAGGTAACCCGGCGCCAGGGGGCCTCCCTGGATGCGCATGCCGTGGTCGGCGCCGTTGAGATAGCGGATGGTGTAGTCGGTGTTGCCACCCTTGGCGAGCGCGCCGGTGAGCGCCTGGCTGCTCTCCACGAAGGGGATCGACGGGTCCCGCGTGCCGTACAGGGCCAGGACCGGCTGATGCAGCTGGCGCAGCATGGGCAGGCCGTCGTAGCGCAGGAAGTTCATGCGGACCGCGCTTATCGCGCGGGTGAGCAGCTCACGCACCCCGCTGGGCGCGTGCAGCCGGTCGAGCTGCTCGCTCAGCGCCCAGGTGACCTGCCGCATGGGGGAGACGTTGGGCGCCGAGACCAGCACGGTGAACCCGACGGCCGCGCTCCTGGCGGCGGCGATGGGGACCACCCAGCTGCCCTCGCTCACCCCCCAGAGCCCGGTCCTGGCCGGGTCGACGTCGGGGCGCTCCCGCAGGCGCGCCAGGACGCGCAGGGCGTCGTCGGCGAGCAGTCCGAAGTCGCGGTTGAGGAAGTCGTAGCCCACGGTCCGCTTGTCGTAGACGAGCGTGACGATCCCGGCCCTCGCCAGCCACTCGGCCTGCGTCGTGAACTCGCCCCGCGCCCCGGGCCCCGCACCCTGCACGAAGATCAGCGCGGGGTGGCGTCCCGGGGTGATCGGCGCGCGGATCGTGGCGCCCAGGGCCGTGCCGTCCACGGCGTGGACGGTGACGTCCTGGGTGGTGATCTTCCCGTTCGCGACGACCGGCCTGATCTCGGACGGAGGCTGGGCGGGCAGGGTCTGGAAGATCGGGTCGGCGGTCATCGGGGTGGGGTCGAACGGCGGAGGCAGCGTGTAACCCAGCGTCGCGAGGATAAGCAGAATCAGGCCCGCAGCCATGCTCAGCACGCCTCGGCCGGCTTGCGCAACGCTCCGGATCTCGCCCGTCACTCGCCTCCGTGATGGTCATATGGAGGTATCGTTCCCCTCGATCTTTAAGCGTACTCATGAGCGGGGCTCAGGGGCAGTGCGAGAGACCCATGTGATGAGAGTGGCGTCATTTATCGCCGGGGCCTGTTAGCTTCATGCGACATGCGGATGCTGCACACATCAGACTGGCATCTGGGCCGTTCGTTCCATCGGGAGAGCCTCCTGACCGCCCAGGGAGCCTTCGTCGACCACCTGATCGAGACGGTCAGATCCGAGCGGGTCGACGTGGTCGTCGTCTCCGGCGACGTCTACGACCGGGCGCTGCCCTCGGTCGACGCGGTGGATCTGTGCAACCAGGCACTGCGGAGGCTGGCCGCCGAGCGTGTCCGCACCGTGGTGATCAGCGGCAACCACGACTCGGCGCGCCGCCTGGGCTTCGGCGCCGACCTGATCGACGCCGCAGGCGTTCACCTGCGCACCGATCCGGGGCGGGTCGGTGAGTCGGTGGTGATCGACGAGGTCGCCTTCTACGGCATCCCCTACCTGGAGCCCGAGCTGGTGCGCGTCCCCTGGGAGCTGCCCGAGCGCACCCACACCGCCGCGATCGACCACGCCATGTCCCTGATCCGCGACGATCTCTCCCGCCGGGGCCCCCGATCGGTGGTCCTCGCCCACGCGTTCGTGACCGGGGGAAGGGGCAGCGACAGCGAGCGCGACATCAGCGTCGGCGGCGTCGCGCACGTCCCGGTCTCGGCCTTCGACGGCGTCGACTACGTGGCGCTGGGACATCTGCACGGCCGCCAGCGGATGAGCGAGACCGTCCGCTACTCCGGGTCCCCCCTCGCCTACTCCTTCTCCGAGGTCGGCCAGCTGAAGGGCTCCTGGCTGGTGGACCTCGACCAGGGCGGCCGGGTGAGCGCCGAGTTCGTCGAGGCGCCGGTGCCCCGGCCGGTCAACCGGCTCAGCGGGCGCATCGACGAGCTGCTGACCTCCGACGAACACGCCCCCTACGAGGACCACTGGCTCCAGGTGGTGCTCACCGACCCGATCCGCCCCAAGGGAGCCATGGACCGGCTCAGGTCCCGCTTCCCGCACACGCTCACCCTGTCCTTCGAGCCCGAGGGCGGAGTCCAGGACGCCGTGGCGCGTCCCAAGGTCGCGGGCCGTCCCGAGATCGAGGTGGCCCTCGACTTCGTCCGCGAGGTGAGGGGCGAGGCCGCCGACCCCGCCGAGACCGATCTGCTCCAGAAGGCCGTCGAGGCATGCCGAACCAAGGAGGCGATGGCGTAGATGCGCCCGCACCGTCTGTGGATCACCGCGTTCGGGTCCTTTCCCGCCGAAGAGGAGGTCGACTTCGACGCCCTCACCGAGGCGGGCCTGTTCCTGATCCACGGTCCCACCGGCGCGGGCAAGACCACGGTTCTCGACGCGCTCTGCTACGCCCTCTACGGCAGGGTGCCCGGCAAGCGCGACAGCGCCAAGAGCCTGCGCTGTGATCACGCGCCCCCGGGCCGGGGGCCGAGCGTGGCGCTGGAGGTCACGATCAGGGGCAGGCGACTGAAGATCACCCGATCGCCGTCCTGGCAGCGCCCGAAGCTCAGGGGTACGGGCACCACCAGGGAGAACGAGAAGGCACTCCTCCAGGAGCTCAACGCCTCGGGGGAGTGGATCGGGCTGACCACCCGGGTCGACGAGGCCGGCGAGCTGATCGGCACCCTGCTGGGCATGAACGCCGACCAGTTCTTCCAGGTCGCGATGTTGCCCCAGGGCGATTTCGCGAAGTTCCTGCGCGCCGACGGCGAGGACCGCCGCAAGGTCCTGGAACGCCTGTTCTCCGTGAAGATCTACGCCGCCGCCGAATCCTGGCTCGCGGACAGGCGGACCGAGGCCCACCGCGAGCAGCAGTCCCTCCGCAGGGAGGTGGACTTCGCCGCCAAGCGCCTGGAGGAGGCCGCGGGCCCCGCCCTTATCACGGCCCTGGCCGAGGGCGACCTTCCGGACGACGCGGCCTCCGGCGACCTCCGGGACGGCGCGGCTTCCGGCGACCTCCGGGACGGCGAGACCTCGGAGGAGCTTCAGGACGGCTCGGTCTCCCCGGACGGCGCGGCCTTCTCGGGTGGGGCGGCCCTCGGGGAGGCGCCGGACGGCGTGGCCTCCGGTGTCGCGCGAGTGGTCTCCGACCTCGCCGAGGGCGCCGGACCGCGAAGCGTGGCGGTCTCCGTGGAGGAGGACCCGCTCGAATGGGCCCACGCGCTTGAGAAGCTCGCGGGCCGGATGGTCGCCCGGGTGAGCCGCGACTGCGCCGAGGGCGAGGTCGCGGTGCGCGAGTCGCGCACGAGCCTGGAGTACGGCGCCGCGCTGGCCGACCGGCGGCGTCGCCACGCCGAGGCGCTCACGCGGAGCCGCATGGTCGAGGAGACCGCCGAGGAGCGGGTAGATCTGCAGGCCACCCTGACGGAGGCCGCCCGCGCCGACCGGCTGCTCCCCCTGATCCAGGGCGCGGAGCAGCGGTCCGAGGCCGCGGCCAAGGCCTCCCAGCTGGCCGCCGACGCCGTGGCCCGCGCGCTTCCCCTCCTCGCCGCCGGCCGGGACCCCAGCCCGGACCTTCTGGCAACGCTGGAGCGCGACCGCCAAAGTGAGATCACCCGGCTGCGTGAGCTGCGCACCGAGGAGTCACGCCTGGCGACGATCGTCCAGGAGCGTGAGCGGGCCGGCCGGGAGATCGTCGATCTGACCGCCGCGCAGGCCGAGGCCGACGCCCGCCTGGAGGTCCTGCCCGGCCTCCGGCTCGACGTGGACGCCCGCCTCACGGCCGCCCGCCTCGACGCCGCCCGCGTCCCCGCCGCCGAGTCGGCGGCCGAGAGCGCCGCCGTCCTGCTCCGGGCGGCCGAGCGCCGCGAGAGCCTCGCCGCCGAGCTGTCTCGCGCCCGCGCGGACCTGGCGGCCAAGCTCGCGGTCCTGCCCGTCGCGCCGGACGAGGCCGACGAATCCGGGGCCCGTGAGGCGCTGGCCTCCTGGGAGCGCGAGCGCCGTGAGGAGCTCGCGGGGCTGGAAGGGCTGCGGGCCGACGAGGCCCGGCTCGCCGAGCTGGACGGTCTGCTCACCGCGCTCGACCTCGAGATCCAGGAGTTCGCCCGGCAGGAGTCGGTGCTCCACGAGCGCCAGGAAGGACTGCCCGCCGAGTCGGCGGACGCCTCGGCGCGGCTGGCCGCCGCCAGGGCGCAGGCGGCCGGGATCCCGGCCGCGCGGGCCGCGGCCGGCACCGCCGCCGCCGTGCTCGGCGCCGCCCGGCGCCGCGACGACCTCCGCACCGAGCTGAAGGACGCCCGCGCGGCCGAGGTGAAGGCCGTCGACGAGGCCCAGGATCTCCGCGACCGGCACCAGGATCTCCGCCAGGCCAGGATCGAGGGCATGGCCGCCGAGCTCGCGGCCAAGCTCTCCCCCGGAGACCCCTGCGCGGTCTGCGGCTCACCCGACCACCCCGCCCCGGCCGCCCCCGCCGCCGAGGCGCCCACCGCCGAGGACGAACGCACCGCCCAGAGCGCCTACGAGACGGCCACGGAACGCCGCCGGGACGCCGGCAACACCGTCACCGCGTTGAGCTCCCGCCTGGAGGAGGCCCTCGCGATCGCCGGTGACCTGACCGTGCGGCAGGCCGAGGAGACCCTCGCCGAGGCCGAGCGGGAGCTGGAGGCCCTGACCTCGGCCGCGAGCACCGAGGAGGCACTCGCCGCGGAGGTGGAGCGCCTCGCCGCCGAGCTGGACGAAGCGAGGAGGGAAGCCGCGGAGCTCGCCCGGCGGCTGACCGGAGACCGTATGCGCCTGGCCGGATGGCAGGCCGAGCACGACCGGCTGACCGCCCGCCTGGACGGCGCCCGCGGCATGGACTCCACCGTCCAGGCGCGCCGCGACCGTCTCACCGGGGAGGCCGCGCTCCTCGCCGTCGCCCTCGCCGCCGCGACCCTCGTCGCCGAGCTCGCGGCCGGCCACCGCGAGGCGTGCGACAGGACCGATCTCGCCGTGGAGCTCGCGAGGGCCGGTCTCGCCGAGGCGGAGCGGGCACTGACCGCGCTGCGGGAGTCGGCGGAGGCCGAGCGCGGGCTGCTGGCCGAGGCGGACGCGCTGGCCGCCGAGCTGGGACTTCTGGGAGAGCGCTCACGCGAGCTCGCGGTCGCCCTCGCCGCCCGCCGTACGAACGTCGAGGGGCTCACCGCCGACGCCGAGCAGCTCACCGGCCGCATCAACGAGGCCAGGGGGCACGACGCGACCCTGGCCGCCCGGCTGGAACGGCTGACCGAGGAGGCCGACCTGCTCGGGGAGGCGGTCGAGGCCACCCGTGAGGAGCGGACCACCGCGGCCGAGCTCGCGACCGCCCGGGAGCGGGCCCTGGCCGCCATCGTCGAGGCCGGGTTCCTCGGGCTCGACGACGCCCGCGCGGCGATCCGTCCCGCCGCCGAGCTGAAGGAGAAGACCGAACGGCTCCAGGAGCTCGACAGGGCGAGCACCGAGGTCGCCGCGCTGCTCGCCGACCCCGAGCTGATCGCCGCCGCCGCGGAGCCCGAGCCCGACCTCGCCGGGCTGCGGGCCGCGCGGGACGCGGCCGACGCCGTGCACGCCGGCCTGCTCTCCGAACGGCACCAGGCCGAGGCCCGCCGGGCTCGCCTGGCCGCCCTCCGCACCGAGCTGGCCGCTTGCCTGGAACGCTGGCTGCCCGCCGCCGAGCGGCACCGCCTGACCGAGCGGCTCGCCGCCCTGACCGGCGGTAACTCCACCGACAACCAGTGGAACATGCGACTGTCGTCCTACGTGCTCGGCGAGCGTCTCCGCCAGGTGGTCGAGTCGGCCAACGAGCGGCTCGACCACATGTCGGGCGGGCGATATCTCCTCGAACACAACCTCAGCCGCACCGCGGGCGACCGGAGCAAGTCGGGCGGCGGGCTCGGCCTGCGGATCCTGGACGCCTGGACCGGTGTGGACCGCGATCCGGCGACCCTGTCCGGCGGCGAGAGCTTCGTCACCTCGCTGGCGCTCGCCCTGGGCCTGGCCGACGTGGTGACCGCCGAGGCAGGGGGAGTGGAGCTCGGCACCCTCTTCGTCGACGAGGGCTTCGGCACCCTGGACGAGGACACCCTGGACGGGGTGCTCGACATCCTCGACAACCTGCGCGACGGCGGCCGGGCGGTCGGCATCGTCAGTCACGTCGCCGAGCTACGCACCCGCGTCCCCGCTCAACTCCGCGTCCGCAAGGAGCGCCGGGGCTCCACCCTGTCCACGACGACTTCGTGACTTCTCCGGGGCGCGCTCGGCGGAGCCTCGGGTACGGCGGGCGGCCGGGCGGAGCACCCGCTTGGTCAGGTCGGAGCCGGTGACCGCACGCAGGATCTCCGCGCCGAGGATGACCCCGGCTCCCAGGGCCAGCGCGGTCGACAGAGCCTGCAGCAGGCTGGACGCACCCGCGTCCCCGTGCCCGAGGCTGACCTCGAGCATGCCCCGGTAGAGGGCGGTGCCGGGCAGCAGCGTGCCGATCGCCGGAATCGTGATCACCATCGAGGGCACCTTGACGTGCCTGGTGTAGGCGGTGCCGAACAGGCCGACGACCGCGGCGGAGACGGCCGTCGCCAGGATGGTCGGGACCTGCCAGCTGTGGAGCTGCACGAAGACCGTCCAGGTCACCCCGCCGCCGATCGCCGCCGGGATCAGGTAGCGGGGCGGCACCAGGAGCGCGACGGCGAACGACACCGTCACCCCGACGGCGCCCAGGAACTGCTCCGGCCTGAGCACGAGGGGCGCGCCGGGCACGTTCTCCACCCTCAGCGGCACGCCGAGGCGGATCGCGGCGTACAGCGTGATGCCGATCCCCGAGACGACCGCGGCCAGTATGAAGAAGATCTCGAACAGCCTGCCGGTCGCCGTCACGTACTCCCCGGCGATGCCGTCCTGCACGCAGGCCACCATCGGGCGGCCCGGCAACAGCGCGACGACCGCGCCGACCACCACGGCCGAGGCCTGAACGGGCGCGTCGATCGCGATCATCAGGACCGAGACCAGCGAGCCGAGCATCGCCGCCACCGTGAGCTGGAAGAACTCCGCCACGCCCCGCCTGGCCAGCCACGCGCTGGCCCGGTCGCCCAGCACGGTGGCGCAGAACGCGGCGACCGCGACGGACCAGCCGCCGCCGACCAGGATGCTCGCCGAGGAGGCGATCAGCGCGAGCGCGGTGACCAGGAACCAGTTGGGGTAGGCCGGAACCCGCCGGGTGATCTCCCGCAGCCGGGCCTCGGCGTCGTCGAGCGGCACCGACCTGCCGGAGGCCTCCCTGACCATGTCGTGGACCGCGATCAGCCGGTCGTAGTCGGGCAGGCGGCGACGGACCCTGCGCTGGGCGGTGACCGGCGCGCTGCCGTCCGTGGGGACGTGCGACAGCGTGATGACCGAGAGGTTCACGTCGGCCTCGCAGTGGGGCACGCCGTATGCGTTGGTGACCCTGCGCATGGTGACGGTGACCGTCTCGGTGGACTCCCCGCTGCCGAGCAGCAGTTCGCCTACGCGCAGTGCCAGTCCCATGGCCCGGTAGATGTCGCGCTGGACGGGTGCCTGGTCCAGAGGTGACGCCGACAATGTGCCCCCTGACCTCCCGGCATGCCCCAAGAGGCTACCCGCTCGCCGAGGCGTTGAGTGCCGCCGGTCGGCCGGCCTCGGGATTCACCCTGCGAACACGTCAAACCGATCGAAACGCTCACTCGGTGGGCGAAGGAACCTCGCGAGAGGGTTCCCGATGCGCGGGAGGAGGCGATTCCTTTTATGGATCCCGTGTATCGATGCTTAACTCGGGCATGGTGCGTAATCGTTTGACCCCTTTAGGTAACAACCCTGGCCCAGGAACACCGGTACGCCACCAAAAAGGAGCGAGCACCGTGATAAACGTCCTGATCGCCGAGGACATGCATCTCATCCGCGGGGCCATGGTCGCCCTGCTCTCCGCGGAGGAGGACGTCACCGTGGTCGGCGAGGTCGGACACGGTGACGAGGTGGTGCCCGCGTGCCTGCTCCACAGACCGGACGTCGCGCTCATCGACATCGGGTTACCCGGCACCGACGGTCTCACCGCGACCGCGGAGCTGAGCCGCAGGCTTCCCGAGTGCAAGGCGGTGATCCTGACCGGTCTCGCGACCCCGGCGGCGCTGCGGCGGGCGCTGGACGCCGGGGCGCGCGGTTTTGTCGTCAAGGACACCCCCGCGAGGCAGCTCGCCGAGTGCGTGCGCCGGGTGGCCGCCGGCGAACGGGTCGTCGACCCCGATCTGGCCGTCGCCGCGCTCCACGCCAGGAAGAACCCGCTCACCACCCGCGAGCTGGAGGTGCTCAAGGCCGCGGCCGAGGGGGCGCCGGTCGGTGAGATCGCCGACCGGCTCTGTCTCTCCGGGGGAACGGTGCGCAACTACCTGTCGCGGATCCTCAGCAAGATCGGAGCCCGGACACGGGTGGAGGCGGTCACGATCGCCAGGGAGGCCGGCTGGCTGTGGCCCGACGACCTGGGAGATCTCGGGGTGATCCGGTACCGGTCGCCGACCTGATCGCCGGTTCCTCGGCGGTCGCCGACCTGATCGTCGGCCCGTTACCGGTCGCCGACCGATCGGTGGTTCCCCGCCGGTCCCCTTGCCGGTCGTCGGCCTGATCGCCAATCCGTTACCGGTCGCCGACCCGATCGGTGGTTTCCCGCCGGTCCCCGTTCCCGATCTCCGGTCCGTCACCGGTCACGGGTCTGATCGGTGGTTCCCCGCCGGTCGTCGGCCGGTCGCCGAGCCCGGTGTGCGCGGCGAGGAAGGCGAGCATGTCGGCCGCCAGGTCGACCGACCGGCTGACCGACCGGGACCCGTGCCCGACCCCGTCCTCGTGACGCAGCAGGACCGGGCGCGAGCCCGAGGTGGCCCGCTGCAGGGCCGCGCACATCTTGCGAGCGTGCATGGGGTCGACCCGGGAGTCACCGTCGAACGTGGTCAGCAGCATCGCCGGATAGTCCACCCCGTCCGTGACCCGGTGGTAGGGGGAGTAGCCCAGCAGCCAGCCCAGCTGCTCGGGGTCGTCGGCGGAGCCGTACTCCGATCGCCACGAAGGGCCGAGTCCGGACCGCTCGTAGCGGACCATGTCGAGCAGCGGGGCCGAGCAGACGGCGGCGGCGAACAGGTCCGGGCGCTGCGTGACCGCGGCGCCGACGAGCAGCCCGCCGTTCGACTCGCCGCAGACGCCCAGCTGTCCGGCCGTGGTCCAGCCGTCGGCGATGAGCTTCTCGGCCGCCGCCGTGAAGTCGTCGAAGGCGTTCTGCTTGCGGTCGAGCATGCCGTCGCGGTGCCACTGCGCGCCCTCCTCTCCGCCGCCGCGCAGCTGGGCGAGCGCGAAGATCCCGCCGGCCTCGACCCAGGGCAGGATGTAGCTGGAGTAGGAGGGCGTGAGGGAGAGCCCGAACCCGCCGTAGCCGTACAGGATCGCGGGCCGGGGACCGGTCCCCGGACGGGCGAGCACGACCATCCGCACCGCCGTGCCGTCCGCCGAGGGGTAGACCACCTGGCGAGCCTCCAGCTTCGGCACCTCGACGGTGCCCGGCGCACTGGCCCAGAGCGAGGTCTGCCCGGTGCGCACGTCGTAGCGGTGCACGCTGGGCGGTGTGACCCCGTCGGTGTAGGTGAACCAGACCTCGTGGCCGCCCCCGGAGCGGGTGGACATCCCTCCGGCCGAACCCAGTCCCGGCAGCGGCACCTCGCCGCGTCGTTCCCCGGTCCTCAGGTCGTGGACGCTGATCTCGCTGATCGCGTGCCGGGTCCAGCCGACGAGGAGCACCGAGTCGCCGGTGATCGCGAAGTCACCGATCACCGCCTCCGGATCCGGGCCGACCAGGTCGAGCCAGTGCTCGGGCCGCGGGCGAGCGGGATCGGCGACGCACAGGCGACCCCGGGGCGCGTCCAGGGTGGTGAGAAGGTACAGGCGCCCGTCGCGGCCGACGGTGGACACCGTCACCGCGTCCACCCCCTCCTGGATCACCCGCAGGTCCGGGCGGTCGGGGGAGGAGTTCGACAGGTCGGCCAGCCAGAGGTCGTTGCCGCCGTCGGACGGCGCCGAGACCGTCAGCCAGCGGCCGTTGTAGCTGATTCCCAGACCGTAGGAGCGGTCGGCCCCGCAGATCACGATGTCGTCCTCGGCCGGGGTGCCGAGCCGGTGCAGGCAGACCTGGCGGGAGCGGACGTAGTAGAAGGACTTCCCGTCGGGGAGCCACGCCATCGGCGAGTAACGGCAACGGTCGATCGGGCCGTCCACGATCTGCCGGGTGCCGACGTCCATGACCCGCAGTTCCGACCGCTCGTCCCCGAACCTGGACAGCTGGTAGGCCAGCAGCCGTCCGTCCAGGTCGGGCTGCCACTTGTCGAGAGTGGTCAGCCCGCTGGGATCGATCTCCATCGGGTCGATCAGCGTCTCCTCGGCCCCGTCGGGGGCGATGGTGTAGAGCACCGCGTGCTCCTGCCTGGCCGTACGGCGCAGGAAGAACCGGCGCCTGCCCCGCCAGAGCGGAGGGCCGACCGTTCCCGCGTCGGTGAGCTCGGACACGCGGGCGCGCCACCTGTCGCGGCGGGGCAGCGCGGCGGCGTGGCCGCGCCACAGATCGTCCTGGGCGGCCAGCCAGCCCTGCGTCGCCGGGCTCTCCCGATCCTCAAGCCACCGGTAGGGATCGGGTACGGCATGGCCGTGAAGGTGGTCGACGACCGGCTGCCGTTCGGCGGGTGGATAGATCACGGGACCAGCTCCTGAGTGTTCGAAGGGTTCCATCGGCCGACCAGGTCCGCGTAGAGAGGGGAGACGGCGAGCATCTCCTCGTGCCCGCCCAGCTGGACGCTGGTTCCGTCCATGACGAGGATTCGCCGCGCGCGAAGCGCCGAGGTGAGCCGGTGGGCGATGACGAGGAGCGTGCCGCCGCGCCGGATGAACGCCTCCTCCGCGCGGGCCTCGGCCGCCGGATCCAGATGGCACGTCGCCTCGTCGAGGATCACCAGCCGGGCCGGGGCCAGGTAGGCGCGGGCCAGGGCGATCAGCTGGCGCTCGCCCGGCGACAGCATGCCCGAGTGAATCTCGGCGGAGTATCCGCCCAGCCGCGTCACCAGGGCCGTGAGACCGACCGCGGCCACGGCGCCGTCCACGGCGGCCGCGGGCGCCTGGGCGAGATAGGTCAGGTTCTCCATGAGGGAGCCCCGGAAGACGTAGGCCTCCTGGGGGATCAGCGTCCGCCCCGCCGGATGGAGCTCCTCGGCGGGGACGCCGCCCACCAGGATCTGCCCGGAGTGGGGCCGGAGCATGCCGGTGACGAGTGCGGCCAGCGTGGACTTGCCGATGCCGCTGGGCCCCACCACGGCGATGTGATCCCCCTCGGGGACGGACAGATGGAGGTCGTCGATCACCGGCTCCGCGTGCGGTCCGTAGGCGAACGTCACACCGCGCAGCTCGACTCCCGCTCCCCTGGACGTGCCCTTGGACGGGCTCCGCCCGGACGGTCGGCGGGGCAGGTCTTCCGAGTGCAGGATGCGGTTGAGCGACACGCGCAGCCGGACCCCGCTGATCCCCAGACCCTCCACGAGGTTGCCGAGCGCGGGGGCCAGCGACTGGGTGATGTAGGCCAGGGCGCCGAGGATCACCCCGGCGCCGGCTCCCCGGCTGATCAGCCAGGGGGTGCCGGCGAGCACGAGCAGCACGGGCAGCCACCCTCCCACCGCCAGCGACACCGTGCGCAGCGCGGTCACCCGGGCGAGCGACCGCGTCACGCGTGCCTGCTCCGCCACCTGGAGGCCGACCGTGGCGGCCACCCGGTCCTCGGCGCGGCAGGCGGTGATGTCGCGGAGCCCGCCGACCATGTCGGTGAGCGACTCGGCGGTGTGCTCGTCGGCCATGATGAAGGCCCGCTGCCGCCTGGCCAGGGCGGGCAGCGAGAGCAGGAAGAGGCCCAGCCCCACGACAAACGGGGGCAGGACCAGCACGAGCACCTCGGGGATGAGGGTCGTCAGGCCGAGCATGACGCTCACCACGGTGAAGACGAAGGACCTGACCACCGTGATGACCGAGGCGAAGGCGTCGCGGGCCAGCTCGACCTGGAGGTTCGACCGGGCCACCGCCCCCGTGCCCGGCCCCCGGCCCGACGCGGTCGACCGTTGGAGCGCGCCTTCGACGACATGGGCGAGCAGATCCTCGCGGAACGGTTCCACGATCGCGGCGACGGCCATCACGACCTGCCGCGCGCCGACCGCGGCCAACAGCCAGGCGCCGCCGAGGACGGCCAGCCAGGCGAAGCCGACGCCCGGCCGGCCGGCGGCGAAGCCCTCGTCGATCGCCCGTGCGATGGCGAGGCCGATGACCAGGGCGGGCGCGGTCTCCGCGACGGACCAGGCACCGAGCCTGACCAGCCGGTACGGGTCGCTTCTGAGCGCCCGGCGCACGGGGCGGTTCACGGGGCACCCGCCTGGAAGACGGCCCGGTAGTAGGGATCGCGCCACAGTGCGTGGTGGCTGTCGTAGGCGCGCACCCGGCCGCCGTCCAGCCAGATCACCCGGTCGGCCGCCGCCGCGGTCGCGACCCGATGGGCCACGATCAGGCGCGTACGGCCGTGCAGCTCTCCGGCGAGTGCCCTGCCGACCTGGCGCTCGGTGACGGTGTCCAGGCTTGAGGTGGCGTCGTCCAGGATGAGCAGGCGCTCGCCGTGCGCGAAGGCGCGGGCCAGGCCGATCCGCTGCCGTTCCCCGCCGGACATGGGGGCCTCGTCCAGCGGGGTGTCGTATCCCAGGGGGAGTCGCCGGACGAAGGTGTCGGCGCACGCCGCGCGGGCGGCCGCGCGTACGGTCTCCGGATCGGGGCGGTCGAGGCCGAGGCCGATGGCCCCGGCGATGGTGCCGCCGATCAGCGCGGGGCGTTCGAAGGCGTAGCCGACGGCGTGGCGCAGCGCCTCGGGGGAGAGCCGGGGCAGCGGCACGCCGTCGAGGGAGACCGTCCCGCTCAGGGGGTCCACCAGCCGGCCGGCGAGGGCGGCGAGCAGGGACTTGCCCGTGCCGGACCGGCCGACCACGGCCACCGCGTATCCGCCGGGGACGACGAGGTCGACGTCGGCGAGCCCGTCGGCGGTGACGCCGCGCAACTCCAGGGTGCCGGGGCCCGCGGGCAGCGGCTGCCCGCCGTACGCTCTCGGCCTCTCGTCGATCAGCTCGGTGATCCGGCCGGCGGCGGCACGTGCCCGGGCCAGCCGGTTGACGTAGCCCAGCGCCGCGCCGAGACCGGCTCCGAGCACGACGTAGCGGGCGGCGGAGTACAGCTCGCCGACCGTGAGATCACCGGCCGCCAGGCGCAGCCCGCCCACCGCCAGCACGGCCACCTCCAGCAGCGGCACCACGATGCCCGCCTGCACCCCGGCCCTCGCGTTGGCCCGCCACATCTCCATGGCGTGCAGGCGCAGCCGGGGCAGGGCGGTCAGCACCCGAGCCCTCTCCTGGTCGGCGGTACCGGCGACGGCGATCGTGCGGGCTCCGGCGAGGGCGTCGACCAGGCGGGCGGCGATGTCGCTCTGCGCCTCCTGGTAGTCGCCGGCGATCGAGGTGCTCACCTGGAGGAAGGCCCGGAGCACCAGCGCGATGAGGACGAGGCCGGCGACCAGGGTCAGGGTCAGCCAGAAGTCGATGAGGGTGAGCGCCACGATGCTGCCCGCCGTGGGGATGATCAGCGTCGCCCCGGTGACGATCGACTCGGGGGCGCGCCCGGCCTCCTCGGCGTTCACGCCCATCCGGGTGGCCAGGTCTCCTTCGGAGAACCGGCGGGTCATCGCCTGGCCGACTCCGAGGACGTGCCGCGCGATCCGGTTGCGGAGCCACGCCGAGGCCTGCGCGCTGCTCGATCCGGAGGCCCAGACGCCCAGGGTGTCGCAGAGCACGGTCAGGATCACGATGGCGGCGCAGGCGCCGAGCCAGGATCCGCCCTCGGGCCCGGCCGCCACGAGACTGTCGACCGTTCTGCCCAGGACCAGGGGGAGCGCCAGTTCCGCGAAGGCGCCGATGACGGAGGTGACGGCGAGAACGCCCAGCCAGGGGCCGCCCCGCCGTACGGTCTGGACCACCAGCCGATCTGCCGTCCGCACCGTTCCTCCTCGTGAAAGCTCGTGAGCAGGGCTCTGTGGAAAGGACTGGGGAAAGAGTGGTGCCCGGGACGGCCGCCGTCGCTGGCCGTCCCGGGCACCCGGCTCACCTAGTGGCAGAGCACGAGGCTCAGGTTGCTCGGCGTGACCGAGGCGCAGCCGAGGACGGTCAGGGTGCTACCGCCCCCGCCGCCACCGCCGCCGTGGCCGCCGCCGGGGGTTTCCAGGGACTGAAGGTCGAGAAGAACCATTTTTCTTACCTCACTTTTGGGAGAGCGGAACGACTAGTGGCAGAGGATGAGGCTGAGGTTGCTCGGGGTGACCGAGGCGCAGCCGAGGACGGTGAGCGTGCTACCGCCACCGCCACCGCCACCGCCGCCGTGGCCGCCGCCGGGAGCCTCGAGAGTCTGGAGGTCGAGAAGAACCATGGTGTTACCTCACTTCTTGGGAGACGGGAACGACTAGTGGCAGAGCAGGAGGCTGAGGTTGCTCGGGGTGACCGAGGCGCAGCCGAGGACGGTCAGGGTGCTACCGCCCCCGCCGCCGCCACCGCCGTGGCCGCCGCCGCCGGGGGTCTCGAGAGCCTGGAGGTCGAGAAGAACCATGGTGTTGCTCCATTTCTGGTGAACCGCGATGACTAGTGACAGAGGACAAGGCTGAGGTTGCTCGGGGTGACCGACGCGCACCCGAGAACGGTGAGCGTGCTGCCGCCGCCACCGCCACCACCGTGGCCTCCGCCGCCGGTGGGGGCTTCCAGACTCTGGAGGTCGAGAAGTACCATCTTTGTAGTTACACCTCCTTCAGTGACTCGTAGGAGCGAAGCCGCTCGGCGGATTCATGCGCAGGCAGTGCCGTGGACAGGGCGCCTGCGCCGCCGGGCGGCTCGGTAAAGGGGAGGAACACCGGGCGCTCGCGCAGCGCGGTGCTCATCGCGAACAGGACTCCGGCCGTGCCGGTCGCGAAGTCCATGGAGAGCCTGAACAGTTGGTTGCCGGGGAAGGCCAGGCCGCCGCCGTAGGGCAGCGCGTGCCAGCCAAGTCCGCGGATCTGTTCGGCCAGGTCGATGTCGGGATCGTTCGGTGCGGGTCCCAGCCCCGTGCCCAGGGTCGCGACCATGCCGGCCCGGCCGGTGAACAGCCCGGACTGCACGAAGTATCGTCCCTGGGTGACGAGCCGGCAGGCGCTGAGCGCGGTCCGGAAACCCTCGTCGTCGCGGTGGGTCAGGTAGCGGGCGAGGATCAGGGCGATGCCCACGGAGCCCTCGTCCAGGTAGGGGAGAGTGCGCCAGCCCTGCGTGACCTGGAGCGTGCCGTCCTCGCTTGAGGAGCACCGCCGCAGGTCCTGCCGGAGGGCCACGGCCGCCCGGTCGAGCAGCGCCGTGTCACCGGTCTGCTCGTACGCGCGCAGGAAGAGCAGGGCGGGGCCCGCGGAGCCGTACATCAGCCCGGCGCGGGGATTGGCGCCGCCGCTGATCTCCGGCACGTCGTCGGGTCCGCCGAGTCTGTCCGCACAGATGTCGACGATCTGGAGCGCCAGGTCGGTGAACGTCGCCTCGCGGGTCGTCCCGCCCAGGTGGAGCAGGTTCAGCCCGACTCCGGCGAGTCCGCCGAACAGGCCCAGTTCGAGCGAGTCCCACTTCTCCCGCAGGCACAGGTCGACGGTGTCGATCGCGTCCTGGCGATGCCCGAGCAGGTCCAGGACGTAGGCCACGCCGTGGAGCCCGTCGTAGAACCCGATGCCCGTTCCGGGATCCGGGGCCAGCGCGTGCCGGCGCAGCCAGTCCTCGTACTCGGGGAGGCGCGGTGCCCCGGCCGCGGCCAGCGCGTAGAGCACTCCCGCCGCGCCGTAGGCGAGGTTCACGCTTCCGCCGGGCTGGAACTGGGCCACGTCGCCGGGGAAGAGCCGGTCCTCGCGCTCAGGTGTGGCACTCGCCAGGATCGCCCGGCACATCGCCTCCCTGAGCTGCGGCCAGTTGTCCCGGTCGAGCCTGGGGATGAGCCGCGCCGTCACGGGGTCGGTGCCGATGATGGTCCGGACGGCCTCGTCGATCACCCCCGGTGCCACGGGAAAGGTCTCGGTGATGAGCCCGGCCAGCTGGACCACCTTGGCCCGGTCCAGCGGCAACATGATCGTGAGCTGCGGGGCGAACAGCCCGAGGCAGAGGCAGGCGAGGGCGTAGGCGTCGATGTCGACGCCCTGCCTGCCGGGCGGCGGGCTGAAGGCCGGATGGCCGAGGGTGGCGCGGGCGTGGTCCGCGGCGAGGGTCGCGACCTCGTAGTCGATCAGGACCAGGCGGCCCTCTCCGCTGATGAGGATGTTGCTGGGGTGCAGGTCGCCGAAGACCACCCCCCGCTCGTGCAGGGACTCGACCGCCCGACGGACCTGGGGGAGCATGTCGAGCACCCACGAGGTGTACTCGACGAGGGTCTCCTGGTCGCAGTTCGCCCGGGTCAGGGGGTACTTCCGCACGAGGAGCCGTTGCAGCGGGTTGCCGTCGATGAATTCCTGGACCAGGAAGTGGTGATCGCCGAGCGTGAAGTAGTCGAGCAGCTCCGGCACCGAGTCGAGTCCCGCCAGGCGCTCCAGCATGTCCCGTTCGTGGGCCAGCCGCGTCACGGAGTCGCGGCCTGCGGCGTCCAGCCCGGCGTGCGGGCGAGCCTCCTTGAGCACCACCTGCTCGTCGGTGCGCGTGTCACGCCCGAGATACACGCCTCCGCCGTTGGAGAACTGGATGACGCTCTCGATCGTGTACGGCAGGCCGTTGGTGGTGACCGCGTTGCGGGCCGCCAGGTGGGGCTCCAGGAACGCGGGCAGCGTCAACCAGGACGGAAGGCTGAAGGCCGGCCCCCGCACATCGGGGACGAGTCGCCCCTCACGGTCCTCGATGGCGAGCACCTGCTCGCCGTTCTCGCCCAGGCAGTGCCGCGCCGAGAAGCCGCCGTACCGGAGGAAGAGCGGACCCTCGCCGTAGCGGAGATCGCTGAGGATGTAGGGCCCCTCGACGCCTCGGAGCAGCTCGTCGAGCTCCTTCAGCGTGAGCTCGAGCTGGTCGTCGTCCAGGGGATAGATCGTCACGAGCTTGCCGCTGGACCCGCGGGGGGCGGCCTTGGAGTTCAACATGGTCATGACCGACCGGCTGCGCAGGAACTTGAACGCGATGTCCCGCGGCACGCAGTAGTCCCAGACCGCCTCGGTGACGCGCTCGGCGTCCTCCAGGCACGCTGACACGTGGATCTTCCAACCCTGTGCCGGCGTCCGGTTGGCGAGGGGCGCGTAGTGCATCCAGGTGTCGGTCGCCTGGTGCCCCCAGCCGTCCGGAACATCACGGTTGGTTAGCGAAAAATCGGGGTGATTGCCCCGGCGGCCGTCAAGCGTGTCATAAAAGAGCGGGTCCGCCAGGCAGTAAAGCTCATACTGGTCATCCACGACATTCTCCCTGCTGTCTTCCAGAAGAGAGACTTACGGATAACCCGAGGAATCACTAGTTACAAACTAAACCATTCATGTGTGCGAACCTCACAGGTCCGACCGTGACGGTGTGCGCTACCTGCGCTTTTGCAATAGATATGAAGGTTATTCGGAAAAATTTAGGGGCAATTCGGCGATCAGAATGAACCAGCCGTCCCCGTCGGCCGTGACGCGCACCGTGCCGCCGAGCTTGCCCACGCGATGCCCCAGATTGCCCAGGCCACTGCCGGTGGACGTCGGCTCCCGCCGGGAGGCGCCGTCGTTGGCGACCGTCAGCCGCAGCCGGCCGCCGTGCCCGGTCAGCTCGATCGCGCATCTCGTGACCTTGCTGTGCCGCAGCATGTTCGTGAGGGTTTCGCGGACCACGGTTCCCAGCGTGGCGCTCACGTCATCGGGCAGGTCGGTGACGTCCATCCGCACCGAGCAGTAGGCCCCGAAGCTCGACAGGAGGGCCTCGGCCCGCGTGGTCTCCCCCTGGAGCGACAGCTGCTGGTAGACCTTCGACACGTTCCGCACGGCGTGCGCGGCATGCTGTACGGCCTGCGAGATCTCGCTCAGATCCCTGCGCAGGCGCGCGTCACCCTCGGCGTGCCGGTAGGCCAGCTCGCTCTTGATGGAGGCCAGCCAGAGCCAGTGCCCCACGAGGTCGTGCACGTCGCGGGCGAGCTGCTCCTGCTGTTCTTGCTGCTCCTGCGCCAGGGCGACGGCGCGGTCCTTCTCGGCGTGGAGCCGTCTGATCCGCAGCGTCAGAGCGATCGTCACACCCAGTGAGATCAGGAAGATCCCCAGGGCGGCTGTTCCAGCGAAGTACGTGTGGTGCAGCATCTACCGACTCTCGCCGAGTGAACGGCATGCCTCGTAATACACTCAAAAAAATGATTAACTGTCGCCAAAGGAGAGTAATGCTCCAAGGCAGTCGAAAGGTTGGTAATAGCGATATCGGCTCGCGCTATAGCGTGATTTATTAACGTGTTTAACCGGGCATAGGTGATCCGGTGATTCCCGACCTCATCGTGGGGCGCGGCATCACGGAGTGCGGCCTGCCGGAGCGGGCGCTCCCGGACGCGGTCACCGGGGAACGGCCGATCACCCGCCGGACGCGGTGCGACGGGCCCCGTGGTCCTCAGCCGAAATCGAGCGGCACCGGGGACAGCAGGTATGCGCCGCTCACCAGGGAGGCCCCCGCCACGAGCATGAACAGCAACACCCAGAACCCGCCGGGCAGGAAGGTCAGCCGGGCGAGCTGGTCGGCGTCGGAGTCGGGGGCGCGGCCGTGGCGCCGCTTGCGCTGCAGCTCCACGATCGGCCGGAAGCCTCCGAGCAGCAGGAACCAGACCGCCAGGTATGCCAGAACCGCGTCCATGTCGGGCGCCGCGTACCAGGTGAAGGCGAAGATCGCGCCACCCGTGACGAGCAGGCTCACCACGCCGAACAGGTTGCGGATCAGCAGCAGCATGCAGAAGAGCAGCCCGATCACGATGGTGATCAGCACCGCCACGTAGCCGGAGGCGGTCAGCCACGCTCCGCCGAGCCCCAGCAGGGACGGCGCGACGTATCCGGCGGCCGCGGTCAGGATCATCCCGGGACCGGTGGGCCTGCCCCGGGTGAGCGTGACGCCCGAGGTGTCGGAGTGCAGCCGGATGCCCTGCAGCTTGCGCCGGGTGAGCAGCGCCACCAGCGCGTGCCCGCCCTCGTGGGCGATCGTGATCAGGCCTCGGGAGAGCTGCCAGGAGGTGGACCACGACACCACGACCAGTGCGGCCAGCGCGGACAGCAGCACGACCAGCGGGGGCGGCCCCGAACGGGCCGTGGTCAGAGTCACCCAGACCTCGGACAACGTTCACTTCTCCTTCTCGACGTCGGAGCAGAGCGTCCCATATGGGATGGTCTGCTCACGATAAAGTCGTAGTTGTGCAGAACAGGATTCCGGAACTGACGGACGCCGGGGTCTCCGCCTGGTGGAGGGGACTTGGTCTACCTGGTCTGGCGGATGTGCACGTCCATTTCCTGCCCGAGCGCATGGAGCGCCGAGTCTGGCACCACTTCGAGAACGGTGGCCCGCTGATGGGGAAGGGGTGGCGGATACATTACCGGGTGTCCGTCGAGGCGCGGGTCGCCCGGCTGAAGGATCTCGGGGTGAAGGTGTTCTCTGCCCTGGCATACGCTCACAGACCGGGCATGGCCGAAAGCCTCAACGACTGGACGCTCGACTTCGCCCGCCGTACCCCTGGATGTCTCCCCTCGGCCACCTTCTACCCCGAGCCTGGGGTCCTCGACTACGTGCGGGACGCGCTCGAGCGCGGTGCGCGCATCTTCAAGGTCCATCTCCAGGTGGGCGACTTCGATCCCAGGATGAAGGAGATCGACGAGGTGTGGGGGCTGCTGGCGGAGCGGGGCGTCCCGGTCGTCGTCCATGCCAGTTCGATCCCCCTGCCCGGCCGGTGCACCGGTCCGGAGCCGGTCGCCGAGGTCCTGGCCCGCCATCCCCGCCTGTCCATGATCATCGCGCATCTCGGCATGCCGGAGTACGACGAGTTCTTCGAGGTGGCCGAGGCGTTCTCCGGCGTGCGGCTCGACACCACGATGACCTTCACCGACTTCGCCGAGCGCGATATGCCGTTTCCCGCCCGCCTCAAGCCGCGCCTGCGTGACCTCGGGCTGGCGGGCAAGGTCCTGCTCGGCAGCGACTTCCCGAACATCCCGCATTCGTACGCGCACCAGCTCCAGTCGCTGGACCGCCTCGGTCTCGGTGAGGACTGGCTGCGAGCGGTGTGCTGGGACAATGCCGACCATTTACTAGATCTCACTCCCGACTACACTCAGCCGCCAGGCCAGTCATGATCGGGAGATCTTTGTGAACGACGAGAACGCCGCCCTCATCAAGACGTTCTACGACGCCTTCGGGCGCCGCGACGCCGACACCATGGAGCGTTGCTACCACCCCGAGGTCACGTTCGGCGACCCCGTCTTCCAGGATCTCGAGGGCCGCGACAAGGTCATGGGGATGTGGCGGATGCTGCTCGGCCGCAGCGCCGACATCACCGTGACCGCGCGCGACATCACCGCGCAGGAGCACGAGGGCACGGCGCACTGGACCGCCCACTACACCTTCAGCGGGACGGGCAGGGCGGTCGTCAACGAGGTCGACGCCCTGTTCCGCTTCGAGGACGGCCTGATCGTCCGGCACCACGACGAGTTCGACTTCAGGCGGTGGTCGAAGATGGCCATGGGAAAGCCGGTCGGGTTCTTCTTCGGCTGGACCCCGATGTTCCGGGCCTCGGTCAGGGGCAGGGCGACGCAGTCACTGCAAGAGTTCATGAAGACCCGATGAGGAGAAGTGTGTGACCGATCGGCGAGTGCGTGGCCTGCGGAGTCTGGTTCGCGGACGTTCCGGCATCGTCCGGGACTCTCCCGAGCGGTCGATGGACCCCCGTTCCGCGGGCGACAAACCGATCCCGCCCCGGTCGCACATCATCGACAACGCGATCTACGTGAACGGCTGCAGGTCCTCCACCCCCGAGTCGCTGCGCGAAGCCCTCGAAAGCCTCAAGAACACCCCGGACAGCATGGCCTGGATCGGCTTCTACCGGCCCGAGGACGCGGTGATCCTCAACGTCGCGGAGAAGTTCGACCTGCACGAGCTGGCGGTCGAGGACGCCATCGTCGCCCACCAGCGGCCCAAGGCGGACCGTTACGGGGACACGCTGTTCGTGGTGCTCCGCCCGGCCAGATACCTCGACGAGGTCGAGGAGGTCGACTTCGGCGAGCTCCACGTCTTCGTCGGCCACAACTTCGTGATCACCGTACGGCACAGCGAGGCCCCCGACCTCTCCCAGGTCCGCAGCCGGATGCAGGACGACCCCGAGTTGCTCGGCCAGGGTCCGCAGGCGGTGCTCTACGCCATCCTCGACGCGGTCGTGGACGGCTACGCCCCCGTGGTCGCCGGCCTGCAGAACGACATCGACGAAATCGAGGTCCAGGTCTTCGGCAACGAGCCCGGCGTCTCGCGCCGCATCTACGAGCTGTCACGCGAGGTGATCGAGTTCCAGCGGGCCACCCAGCCGCTGCTCGGCATGATCGAGGGATTCATCGCGGGGGCGGTCAAATACGGGGTGGACGAGGAGCTGCAGCGATACCTGCGCGACGTGGCCGATCACACGATCACCGTGGGGGAGCGGGTCAGCGGCTTCCGCCAGATGCTCCACGACATCCTCGTGGTCAACTCCACCATGGTCGCCCAGGCCCAGAACGAGCACATGACCAATCTCACCGAGGCCAGCAACGCCCAGAACGAGGAGGTCAAGAGGATCTCCGCCTGGGCCGCCATCCTGTTCGCCCCCACCCTCGTCGGCACCATCTACGGCATGAACTTCGACGTCATGCCCGAACTCCACTGGGCGTGGGGCTATCCGTTCGCGGTGCTCCTGATGGCGGGCGTCTGCACGACCCTGTACCTGGTGTTCAAGCGCCGCGACTGGCTGTGAACGTCACCCCTCATACCGCGCGGACGTCGTCGTGGTCGGTGGAGACGGACAGGGCGCGCCAGGTTTCTATGTCCGCGGCCACCTGCCTGAGCTTGTTCTCGACGTTGGTCACGCTGTCCATGCCGAGGAGCAGCCTCAGCGGCGGATCGGGGACCTCGGCGATGTCGACGATGGCGGACGCCGCCTTGACGGGGTCACCTGGCTGCGCGTGGTTGACGTCGACCGCCCTACGGCGCGTGGCGCCGGCGGTCTGGTCGTAGTCGTCGATCACCAGACCCTCCGTGCGCAGGCTCGACGCGTCGAGGAAGTCGGTACGGAAGTATCCGGGCTCGACGAGCGTGACCCGTATCCCGAGTGGGGCGAGTTCCTGGCTGAGCGCCTCGGTGAATCCCTCCATCGCGAACTTCGTCGCGCCGTAGATGCCCCACCCGGGCGAGCCGACCAGTCCGCCGACCGAGCTGATGTTGATCACATGCCCGGACCGCTGGGCGCGCAGGACGGGGAGAACGGCGCGCTGCACGGTCAACGTGCCGAAGACGTTGACATCGAAGACCGCGCGGGCCTCCTCGTCGGAAATCTCCTCGACGGCGCCGAGCACTCCGCGCCCGGCGTTGTTGACGAGGACGTCGATACGTCCGAAAGCGTCGGTCGCGGCCTGGACGGCCGCCGTTGCCTGCCGGGCGTTCGTGACGTCAAGGTCGACCGCGACCAGGTTGTCGCCGGCGTCGGGCAGCGCCTTCTGGATATCGCTCGAACGGCGGGCGGTCGCGACGACCTGGTTGCCGCGGGCAAGCGCCTCGTGGGCGATGAGAAGTCCGAACCCGCGCGAGGCGCCGGTGATGAACCAGACACTCATGGTGAACCTCCTCGGTGATGGTGGTGTGCCGGATGGCGGTGGCGTGCCCGCTGAGGGCCCTCCCGCGCAGGGGCCGCTGTCCCTCGTAACGTCTTCTGCGCGCTGCGCCGACTCCGCAGCCCGCGCAGCGCGCCGACCCGGAGGAAGCTACCCAGCCAGGCGCTGTCTGGACCCCTATCGATCTCTTTTGGTGGGAATTTGGAAGAAATCAGACATCGTGCACCGTTTGCCGTACTCACCTGTCGCGGACCCGCTCGCCGATGGGCGGCCGTACCGGCTCGGCCCGGCGGCGACGTTCCTTCCCCTCAGGTCAGGTCGGCACGCGACGGGCTCTCCGTACGGCGGGATCCGCACGCGACCGGCTTCCCGTTCCTCGGTCGCATGGGCGGCGCCGCGTTGACGCGATTCAATGCGGGTAAGGCTGGCCGGGAGGGGACCTCCGGCCGGAGGCCTCCTCGGCCCGGGAACCAGGAGGTGGTTCGGATCAGGTTCGGCATCTTCTACGAACACCAGCTTCCCAAGCCGTGGCAGCCCGGTGACGAGCGGCGGCTCTACAAGGACGCGCTGGAGCAGATCGAGATCGCCGACCGGGTGGGTTTCGACTACGCCTGGGAGGTCGAGCACCACTTCCTGGAGGAGTACAGCCACTCGGCGGCGCCGGAGATCTTCCTCGCCGCGGCCTCGCAGCGAACCACCACCATCCGCCTCGGTCACGGCATCGTGCAGATCCCGCCGCCGGTCAACCATCCCGCCCGGGTGGCGGAGCGGATCGCCACCCTTGACCTGATCTCCGACGGCCGGGTGGACTTCGGCACCGGTGAGGCCAGCTCCGCCGCCGAGCTGAGCGGGTTCGGCGTGCCCAGGGGCGAGAAGCGGGCCATGTGGCAGGACGCCCTCGACGCGATCACCCGGATGTTCGTGGAGGAGCCCTTCGCCGGCTGGCACTCGTCATACCTCCGGATGCCTCCCCGCAACGTCATCCCGAAAACCGTGCAGAAGCCGCACCCGCCGCTCTGGGTGGCCTGCTCGCGAAGGGAGACCATCCACCTGGCGGCACGGAACGGAATCGGCGCGCTGTCGTTCTCGTTCGTCACGCCGCAGGAGGCCGCCCGCTGGTCGGGGGAGTACTACGCGTTGCTCGCCTCCGAGGAGTGCCTGCCCGCGGGGTTCGCCGTGAACCCCAACCTCGCCGTGGTGCTCCCGATGATGTGCCACGAGGACCTCGAGACGGCCAGGGAACGCGGCGCGCAGGGGGCGAACTTCTTCGGCTACGCCCTGGCCCACTACTACGGTCCCTCCAAGCACTCCCCGGGGCACGGCGACATCTGGTCCTCGTTCACCCGCCGGAGTACGGAGTCCACGTCGCCGCTGGCCACCGGGATCGGCACTCCCGAGCAGCTGATCGAACTGGTCCGGAGTTACCAGGACGCGGGCGTGGATCAAATGATCTTCGTGCTCCAGTCGGGAAAGAACCGGCACGAGGACATATGCGAGAGCCTGGAGCTGTTCGGCAAGCGAGTGATCCCGGTCTTCGCCGAAGGCAGGGAAGAGCGCGAGCGGGCCAAGGCGGAGCGGCTCGCGCCCGCGATCGAGGCCGCACTGGCCAGGCGCGCTCCGGCGCGGCAGATGCCCGAGGGCTACCAGATCGCCGAGGAGGCCGAGCTCGCCCGGATCGTCCGCCGGGAGATGCCGTCACCCCGGGTGCTGCTCTCCTCGGCCGTCGCGGGGACCCGCAGGCTCGTCCGGCGCCGGGGACAGGACCTGCTCGCCCGGATGGTGGGAGATCGCTCCGACGCCGAGCTGGAGAGGCGACTCGGGCCTCGCGGGCAGCGCGTCCTGTTCGCGGCCTTGGCCGGTGCGTTCGACCCGGCCAAGGCGTTCGGCTTCCAGGGGGCGATCGAGTTCCGGTTGACCGGCTCGGACCCGGCGCCCACCCCATGGACGATCATGATCCGCGGTGACCGCGCCTTCGCGCGCCAGATCTCGGTCGCCGATCCCGCCGTCGTCCTCACGCTCTCCGGCGCCGACCTCCTCCGCCTGATCGCGGGCACCGCCGATCCGGGGGGTCTCCTGACCGCCGGCCGCATCCACCTCGCCGGTGACCCGGCTCTGGCCTCTCGCCTCGGGGAGATGTTCGGGGGGCCCTCGCCGTACTGAGGCCGTACCGAAGCCGCGCGGAGAGCGGCGACGACCAGTTGTCCCCCTGTTCCCGAGGTGCCGGAGGCCAGGAGATGACAATGGAGCCGATGCGGCGGAGCACCGTGGTGTCGGTGGAGCTGGGTGCGTTGCTGGCCGTGGTGGGCGGGTTCCTCGACGCCTACTCCGTCATAGGCCTCGGCGGCGTGTTCGCCAACGCCCAGACCGGCAACGTCGTGCTGCTGGGCGTCGAGGCCGTTCGCGGCAACTGGGGAACGGCCGCACGGCACATCCCGCCGATCGTCGCGTTCGTGATCGGGGTGGCGGTCGCGGAGACGCTCCGGCGCCCCCGTGTCGCGGCCGCCCTCCGCCGGCCGGCCCGGGCCGCGCTGGTGCTGGAGATCCTCGTGCTGATCGTTGTGGGATTTCTGCCCGCCGGTGTGCCCGGCGGCGTGAAGGTGGTCGTGATCGCGTTTGTGGCGTCGGTCCAGGTCTCGACCTTCCGCACCCTGATCACGTGGTCCTACAACACGACGATGATGACCGGCAACCTCCGTTCGTTTTCGCAGGCCCTGTATCTGGCGATCGCGGATCGCGACCCGGACTCGGCGCGCAAGACACGAAACTTCGCGGTGATCATCGTCGGCTTCATCGCCGGAGGCCTCGTCGGCGGCTGGCTGACGCTGCACGTCGGCGCACACGCGATCTGGGTGGCGGCGGGTGTGCTCGTCGTGGCGCTGGGCCTGTTCGTCGTCGATGAGCGCAGGGGCGCGTGAGCGGTTTCCACCCGGCGGCCTCCCGGCCGCCGGGCCCATGGATCAACTGAGCAGCTTGCGGGCGGCCGCCTCGATCGCGTCCTCCGACAGCAGCACGTGCTTGGCCGCCTCGCCCAGCGGGATGAAGCTGTCGGAGGAGGTCACCCGGGCGATCTTGCCGGTGAAGCCCCCGTCGAGCAGCTCGGCGATGATGGTCTCGGATACGCCCCCGGTGCGGCGGGTCTCGTCGGCGATCAACACCTTGCCGGTCAGCTCCGCCGCCCGCATCAGATCCTCCACCGGCAGCGGGGAGAGCCAGCGCAGGTCCAGGACCCGGCAGCTGAAACCCTCCGCGGTGAGCCTGACCGCGGTGCGCAGGCTCATCCGCAGGCCGTTGCCGAAGGTCACGATGGTCAGGTCGCGGCCGTCGCCGTAGCTGCGGGCGCGGCCGATCGGAATGTGGGTCTCCGCCCAGCGGGCCGGAGGGACGTACGGCGAGAGCCAGCCCTTGTCGTCGTCCTCGAACAGGTCGCGGGTGTTGTAGAGGGCGATCGGTTCGAGGAAGATGCAGACGCTGCCGTCGGTGCGGGCGGCGGCCAGGCAGGTGCGCAACATCGAGGCGGCATCGTCGGGCCGGGCGGGGGAGGCCACGACCAGGCCGGGGATGTCGCGCAGCGCGGCGATGGAGTTGTCGTTGTGGAAGTGGCCGCCGAAGCCCTTCTGGTAGGCGTAGGAGGCGACGCGCACCACCATCGGGTTGCGGAAGGCCCCCTGGGAGAAGAAGGGGAGCGTCGCGGCCTCGCCCCGGATCTGGTCGAGCGCGTTGTGCAGGTAGGCGAGATACTGGATCTCGGGCACCGGCAGCAGCCCGGAGACCCCCGAGCCGAGGGCCAGGCCCAGCACGGCCTGCTCGTCGAGGTGCGTGTCGAACACCCGGCCCAGGCCGAAGCGCTTCTGCAGGCCCCGGGTGACGCCGTAGACGCCGCCCTTGCGGGCCACGTCCTCGCCGAAGACCAGCACGTCGGGGTGGGCGGCCAGGGCGTCGGTCAGGGTCCGGTTGATCGCCTGGGAGAGGGTCAGCGGACCCTCCTGCTCGGGCAGCTTGCCACCGAAGGCCTTGATCCTGGCCTCCGCGCCGTCCGCGGCCACGGTGCTGGCCGACGCGACGGCCTCGGGCGTGCGCGGGGCCAGCGGCTCCATGATGTCGGCGGCCGAGATCAGCCGGGGCCGCCGCGAGCTCTCCATGGCCATCTTGAACAGGTGGTCTCGCGTCGTGTCGTAGTGGAGCAGCAGCTCGTCGGGGGTGGTCAGACCGGCCTCGACCAGCAGCCGCGCGGTCGCGACGAGCGGGTCACGCTCCAGATCTCCGTTGATCTCCCGCTTCGTCCGGTAGGAGAGCTCCACGTCGGAACCCGCGTGGCCCATCAGCCGGACCGTGTTGACGTGCAGCAGGGCCGGGGCGCGGTGGGTGCGGACGTGCTCGGCGGCACTCTTCGTCACGTCGTGGACGTCGGCCAGATCGCAGCCGTCGGCCGCGAAGTAACGGAGCAGCGGATGATGGGCGCCCTCGACCCAGCCCTGCGGGGTGCGCACACTGATGCCCAGGCCGTTGTCCTCGCAGACGAACAGGATCGGCAGCGCCAGGCCCTGGTGGGAGCCGTAGGCGGCGGTGTTGAGCCCGGACAGGGCGCTGGCGTGGTTGATCGAGGCGTCGCCGAAGCTGCACACCGTGATCGCGTCGTCCGGCCAGGCGCTCGGCACGCCGAGCTGGCGGGCGCGCTCGATGGCGAAGGCCACGCCCACCGCGCGAGGCAGGTGGCTGGCGATCGTGGACGTCTGCGGGATCACCGCCAGGTCGGGGTGGCCGAACACCTTGTGCCGCCCGCCCGCGATCGGCTCCTCGACCGCGGCGGTCAGGCCGAGCAGCACGTCGCGCAGCCCCTCCTCGGGCAGGCGCCCCGCCATCGCGGACCGGGTCAGGTAGAAGGCTCCCGAACGGTAGTGGAGGAGAGCGGGATCGGTGGTGCGCAGCGCCGCGGCGATCGCGGCGTTGCCCTCGTGCCCGGCCGAGCCGATGGTGTAGAAGCCCTGGCCCTGCTCACGCAGCCAGCGTGCGGTGACATCCAGGAGTCTGCTGCCGAGCTGGAACTCGAACAGCTCGCGGCAGCGAGCCCCGGTCAGGCCCGTGCCCTCTCGTACGGGCAGGCCGGCATCGCGTGGGGCCCCGGGGGAGAGGGCGGCCACGGCCTCGGCGAAATGAGTTTCAACAATGTCGCGGACCACAACCTGATTATGTCCTCATCATTCGGTCTCGTCCTCAACCTTGACATGTTTGGTGCAACACAGTCAGTGGACCGATCCTATTCGACAGTCCTCCATAACAACTTGTCAGACTTACGAACCATTGACCTCCTATAGCCGTCTACTTGGTGGAATGACGTGGCACCCTCATGCCGCGTGCAACCAACGGGAAGGACGGAAGGCCCGAATGGTTAAGCGCATTCGTGTCGCCGTCGTGGCAGCACTGGGCATCGCAACTCTGGTCGCGGGCCCGGTCACGACGGCATCAGCGGGGACGAACAACGTCGACCCCGCAGTCAGCAGCGTCTCGGTGAACCCCAATCCGATCGTGGTGAAGGGCTCCGAGACGGTGAAGGTCGTCTTCACCGCGGAGACCAAGGACAACGCGTCCAAGGTCACCGGTGTGATCAAGCCGGAACTCGGCGTCGAGACCGGTTTCGAACTGGCGAAGGACGCGGACCTGGGTTCAGGCAAGGCCAGGTGGAAGTACTCCAAGGACTTCAACCGCCAGTCCGCCCCCATCAAGTGGACCTTCAGGGCGGTCGTGGGCAGCTCCACCGTGTCCACCGAGTTCAGCGTGAAGCAGGTCTACGAGACCGACTTCGACGACATCGCGGCCGCCCCCTCGGTCGTGGACGAGGGCGAATGGGTCACCCTCAGCGGCGTGTTCAGGCAGAACGGCGCCAGTGGCTGGGCCGTCGTGCCCAACGCCAGGGTCCATCTCGCCTTCCGGCCGCTGGGCGGTTCCTACAGCCGTCTCCCCGGCAGCGTGGAGACCAACGGCCAGGGCAAGTTCTGGCTCAAGGCCAGGGCGTCCAAGAGCGGTCACTGGCGGGCCGAGTACGACGGCTCGTCGACCCGCCTCGGAGCCAGGAGCGAGACGGACCGGGTGGATGTGAGGGCCAAGGCCCGATCCAGCCGGATCGTCGGCTTCGGCGCCGGACCCGGTTGGGTGACCGAGGGCGACAGGCTGAGCGTCAGAGGTCTCCTGCAGCTCGACGCCCAGCACGGCTGGGAGGGCTACAGGGGCCAGAAGGTCGCCATCCTGTTCCGCGCCGACGGCTCGTCCCGCTGGGACCAGGTGGACAGCGGCTGGACCAACCGCGACGGGCGCTTCGACGTCGACGTGACGGCCAGGCGTTCGGGTCACTGGCGTGCCGAGTTCCGCGGCGCCGACGGCGTCAAGGGCAGCAGCAGCGACACCGACCACGTGACGGTCCGCAAGCCGGAGCCCGCGCCGGAGCCGGAGCGTGCGGCCAGCCGTGTCATCAGCTTCAACGCCTCACCGGAGCCCGTCCGCTACCGCAAGTACCTCAGGTTCACCGGCAAGCTCCAGGTGGACGACGGGGGCTGGGAGGGTTACCGGGCCAAGGTCGCGCTGTACTTCAAGGCCACGAGCTCGAAGAAGTGGCGCTACGTGAAGATCACGACGGCCAACGGCAGCGGCAGGCTCTACACCAAGACCATGGCCTACGGTTCGGGCTACTGGAAGTTCGTCTTCAAGGGCGACGACGACTTCCACGGTGACTCCAGCCGCAGTGACTACGTCAGGGTCAAGCGCTGACGACGAGGTTCAGGAGATTCGGTCCGTAGCCCCGGCTCGGACCTGACAGACGGCGGCCCGGGTGCTCGAGCACCCGGGCCGCTCCCTTGCCCGGCATCGGTGGCAGCGGCCCCGTACGCGACGTCGGCCCGGGTTTCCCGCAGGGAGCGAGCGGTGTGATGTCCGGTTCGCCGGAGTGACGGCGGCACTGGTGGACCGGGCGGGCGAGCAGGTACGACCCTCGGATCGCCGTGCCGCTTTCCGGTGCGGCGCCCGGGACACTCCCGGCGGGGTGCGCTATCGCTCGGCACCCCTATGACCTGCGAGAATAAGGGTTGGGCACCCGCTGACGCACGGTGACAAACGTCTTTCCGTACAACCACGGGAGGTGATGCCATGGACGGGATCGCCGACATGGGGGGCACCGAGGGCTGGGGCCCCGCTCATCCGCCGAGGAGTGACGAACCGGTCTTCGAGGAAGCCTGGCAGGGCCGGGCGTTCGCGTTGACCCTGCTCTCCGAGCAGGTGTCCGGATACAACGTGGACGCCTTCCGGCATGCGCTCGAGCGCCTGGACCGGACCGCCTACCTGGACGACGGCTACTACGGCCGCTGGCTCAACGCCTCGGAGCTGATGCTCACCGACACCGCCATCCTGGCGCCGGCCGCGATCGACGCCCGCGCCCGCAACCTGCGCGGCGAGCGGGTCGAGGAACCGCCGGTCCCCGAGCCCGCCAAACCCGACTACGCACCGGCCGCCGAGGGCTCGCTGCGCACCGTGGACGCCGCGCCGGCCTTCGCCGTGGGCGAGCGGGTGCGTGCCAAGGACATGTCGCCGCCCGGGCACACCAGGCTGGCGGGCTACGTGCGCGGGCACACCGGAGTCGTCGCGCTCGTCCAGCCCGCCGCGGTGCTGCCGGACACGAACGCGCACTTCTTGGGCGAGAACCCGCAGTACGTCTACTCGGTGCGGTTCGACTCCCGCGAGCTGTGGGGCGCCGACGCCGAGCCCTTCGCACTCACCGTCGAGCTGTTCGAGAGCTATCTGGAGGAGCCCGCATGACCACCGGATCCACCGAACGCATTTCCCCGGCGCTGCGCACCGAGGCTCTGGAGCAGCTGCTCACCGAACGGGGCCTGATCAACCCGGACACGATGGACAGGATCATCACCACCTACGAGACCAACGTGGGTCCGCTCAACGGCGCCAAGGTGGTGGCCAAGGCGTGGACCGACCCGGAGTACCGCCGGTGGCTGCTCGACGACGGCACCGCCGCGATCAGGGAGCTGGGCTACGTGGGGCGGCAGGCCGAGCACATCGTCGTCGTGGAGAACACCGCGACCACCCACAACGTGGTGGTCTGCACGCTGTGCTCGTGCTATCCGTGGTCGGTGCTCGGCCTGCCGCCGAGCTGGTACAAGGACCCGGCCTACCGCGCGCGGATGGTCAGGGAGCCGCGCAGGGTGCTGTCCGAGATGGGCCTCGATCTCGCCGACGACGTACGGATCACCGTCCACGACTCCAGCAGCGAGGTGCGCTGGCTGGTGCTGCCCGAACGTCCGGCCGGCACCGAGGAGCTGACGGCGGAACAGCTCGTGCCACTGGTGACCCGGGACGCGATGGTCGGCGTGGCCAAGGTCAAGGCGCCGTGAGCGCCCCGCTGGACGCCGAGGGCCCGGCCGCGCCGCCGCGCTCCAACGGCGAACTGGTGTTCGCCGAGCCGTGGGAGGGCCGTGCCTTCGGCATGGCCGTCACCCTGTACGAGGCGGGCGCGTTCACCTGGCCGCGGTTCCAGGCGGCGCTGATCGCCCGGATCGCGGCCTGGGAGGCCGCACCGGCCGGGGGCGAGCACTGGAACTACTACCGGCACTGGCTGGGCGCGCTGGAGGACGTGCTGGCCGACGGCGGCACCGTGCTCGCCGAGGAGATCACCGCCCGCGGCCGGACACTGGCCCGGCGCCCCACCGGCCACGACCACCCGGACGATCACGATCACTCGCACTGATCCCACCCGCCCCGCGACGCCCCGGCCAGGGCTCGGAGACATCCCCGTGGTTCTGCTCGATGGAGTCGTCCGGTGGGACGGCGGCACCCGGCTGTGACGCAAGGGTCAGGTGATGTCCGATTTCATTTGCGGACGCAAGCCGTAAAACAAGGCAAGTCTTGTGGTGACGCGCCCGCCACAGCGGGTGGACGGGAGAAGTATTGAGGTAAGCGGCGGAACATAGGAGTCACAATGCGCGCAGGTGACGACGGGCGACCCGTGGTCGTCGGATACGACGGTTCGAAAACGAGCGAGCATGCTCTCCGGTGGGGCGTCGAAGAGGCCCGAATGCGGTTCGATCCCCTGCTCGTCTGCCACGGCTGGCAGCGGCCGCGCTCCCCGATCCCCATCAGCCAGGAGTCGACGGAGATCATACGGCGCATGAGCCGGCACGTGCTCGAGATGGGGGTGAGCCTGGCGCATGACCTGGCTCCCCGGGTGCGGATCCGGGGGGAGCTGGTGGAGGGGTCGCCGGCGGCCGTGCTGGTGAGCGGGTCGGTCGCGGCGGAGCTGGTCGCGATCGGCCCTCGCGGATGGGGCGGCGTCGAGAGGTCGCGGATCGGCCCGACCGCCGTCCAGCTTCTCTCGCACGCGCGCTCCCCGGTGGCCGTCGTCAAGGAGACCACCCATCCGCGCACGAACCGCGTGGCGGTCGGCGTGGAGGGCGTCAACCCGGGATCGGCGGAGCTCGCCGTGGCGTTCGAGGAGGCGAGGCTGCGCAGGGACTCGCTGCTGGCGATCTGTCTCTGCCCCGAAGACATGGAGGACATACGGCCGCTGGTCGTTCGCTTCAACGCCAACGTCGCGGTGTGGGAGGAGAAGTATTCCGGGGTGGACGTGGAGACCATCGTCGAGACACGGCCCCACGCGGAGGTTCTCCGCCATGCGGCCGACCGCTCGGACCTGGTGGTGATCAGCGACAGGGAGCAGGACGACCCGGTCGATCTGCCGCTCGGCCCGGTGTGTCACTCACTGCTGCGAGAGGCGGGGTGCCCGGTCATCGTGGTCCCGTCGCGGATTCTGTCCCTGTCCTTCTGGTGAGCCGGACACGAAGGCGTCCCCGCCCGAAGGACGGTGCGCTCGTCGCCCAAGGAGGCGGCCCGCACCGCGACGCCGGCCCGCACCGCGACGCCGGCCCACATGGCGACGCGGTCGAGGGTCGTCGCCGCTGTGGTCCGGCCCGCACGGCGGGCTCAGGAGCTGCCCGGCCCGCCGTGGCCTGCCGGATCCGCCTGGCGCTCGGTGCGCGGAAACCGGGTGACGGCCGGCCGGGTCGATCCCGCGGCTCAGGTGTTGAGGAAGGCCAGCAGGTCGGCGTTGAACTCGTCCTTGTAGGCGCCGACCAGGCCGTGGGGGGCGCCGGGGTAGACCTTCAGGGTGGCGTCCTTGACCAGTTCGGCCGCCTTGAGGCCCGCGGCGACGATCGGAACGATCTGGTCGTCGTCGCCGTGCGCGATGAAGGTCGGGATGTCGAAGCGCTTGAGGTCTTCGGTGAAGTCGGTCTCGGAGAAGGCCTTGACGCAGTCGAGCGCGCCCTTGAGGCCCACCTGCATGCTCCACAGCCAGAAGGCGTCGCTCGCGCCCTGCGACACCGCCGCGCCCGGCCGGTTGAAGCCGTAGAACGGGATGCTGAGGTCCTTGTAGAACTGTGACCGGTCGCCCGCGACGCCCGCGCGGATGCCGTCGAACACCTCGATCGGCAGCCCCTCCGGGTTGGCGTCGGTCTTGACCATCAACGGCGTCACCGCGCCCAGCAGGACGGCCTTGGCGACGCGCGCGGTGCCGTGGCGGCCGATGTAGCGGGCCACCTCGCCGCCACCGGTGGAGTGCCCGACCAGAACGGCGTCATTGAGGTCCAGCGCCTCGATCAGCTCGGCCAGATCGTCGGCGTAGGTGTCCATGTTGTTGCCGTCCCAGGACTGGCCGGAGCGGCCGTGCCCGCGACGGTCGTGGGCGATCGCGCGAAAACCGTTGGCGGCGACCAGGGCGAGCTGGTCGTCCCAGGCGTCGGCGTTCAGCGGCCAGCCATGGCTGAACACGACGGGCTGCCCGCTGCCCCAGTCCTTGTAGAAGATCTCGGTGCCATCCTTGGTGGTGATGGTGCCCATCGATTTCCCCTTTGCGTTGATGATGCCGGCCGGGATCGCCAGGCGGCTCAAACGGCGTTCCCCCTGCGCCGGTGGCAGGAAGCCGGATGTGAAAACCGACTCAAAGTACCTGATGTCCGGTATGGGCTGTCATCGCGGTCGCGCCTGCCGGACGGCGGCCACCCGATCGGGGCGCCTTCGGCGACACCAAACGATCAACTCGGGCGAGAGTTAACAAGTCCTAACTCTGGGCGTCGGCCAGCGCGGCCCGGGCCATGCCGCGCAACAGCTCGGCCATCGCCGCGGGATCGAGCTCGCCCGCGCTGTGCGGGGTGGAGTTGAGCAGGCCGAAGATGGCGTGGGTCGCGGCGCGCAGGCGGGGCGGCGGGCAGTCCGGGTAGAGCTCGCTCAGCACGGTGACCCACTCCTCGACGTAGAGCCGCTGGAGGCGGCGGATCCGGCGTCGGGCGGGCTCGGGGACGTTGCCGAGCTCGCGGTCGTGCACGATGATCAACGCCGGATGGCTGAGCGCGAACTCGATCTGGCCGGTGAGCAGGGCGTCCAGCGCGTGCTCGGCGTCGGGGGCCTCGGTCACGCGGCTCGTGGCCGAGGTGTGCAGGCGCTCGCTGATGTCCAGCAGCATCTCCGCCAGCAGGGCCTCCTTGCCGCTGAAATGCCGGTAGAGGGCGGGGCCCGACGTGCCGACCGCGCCGCCGATGTCCTCGATGGAGACACCGTGGAAACCGCGCGCCGCGAACAGCTCGGCCGCGGCGTCCAGAATCTCCATGCGCCGTGACCCACGATTGCGGGTAGGGCTCTGGGCAGTCGTCACCTCTCGCATGGTAGACGGTAACGTTAATAATGACTAACATCTCCGGTGGAGTTAGCGACCGCTAACCCACGGCGACGGAGCCGTGGCAGTCGTGTCGAAAGGGAGCTCGGATGAGTGGCTGGCCGGTGCTGCGAAGCGCCTGCGACCCGGGGGGCGAGAGCTTCAAGGGCAACGCCGAGGTCAACGAGCGCCTCGCCGCCGACCTGCGCGAACGGCTCGCGGTCGCCGCGCTGGGAGGCCCGCAGAGGTCGCGGGACAGGCACGTGTCCCGGGGCAAGCTGCTGCCCCGCGACCGCGTCGACGCCCTGCTCGACCCGGGCTCACGATTCCTGGAGCTCTCCCAGCTGGCCGCCACCGGCCTGTACGGCGACGAGGCCCCCGCGGCCGGGATCATCACCGGAGTGGGCCGCGTCTCCGGCCGCGAATGCGTGATCGTCGCCAACGACGCCACCGTCAAGGGCGGCACCTACTACCCGATCACGGTCAAGAAGCACCTGCGGGCCCAGGAGGTCGCCCTCCACAACAACCTGCCGTGCGTCTACCTCGTCGACTCCGGCGGCGCGTTCCTGCCCAAGCAGGACGAGGTCTTCCCCGACCGCGAACACTTCGGCCGGATCTTCTACAACCAGGCCACCATGTCGGCGCGCGGCATCCCGCAGATCGCCGCGGTCCTCGGCTCCTGTACGGCGGGCGGCGCCTACGTCCCGGCGATGAGCGACGAGGCGGTGATCGTCCGAAACCAGGGCACGATCTTCCTCGGCGGCCCGCCGCTGGTGAAGGCCGCGACGGGCGAGGAGGTCTCCGCCGAGGACCTGGGCGGCGGCGACCTGCACGCCCGGGTCAGCGGCGTCACCGACCACCTCGCCGACGACGACCGCCACGCCCTGAAGATCGTCCGGGACATCGTGGCCACCCTCGCGCCGCGCACCCCCTCCCCGTGGGATCGCCTCCCCGCAGAAGAGCCGCTCCACGACCCCCGCGACCTCTACGGCATCGTCCCCGCCGACACCCGCACGCCGTACGACGTGCGCGAGATCATCGCCCGTCTCGTGGACGGCAGCCGGTTCCTGGAGTTCAAGGCCGAGTACGGTGCCACGCTCGTCACCGGCTTCGCCCACCTCCACGGCCACCCGGTCGGGATCATCGCCAACAACGGCATCCTGTTCAGCGAGTCGGCGCTCAAGGGCGCCCACTTCATCGAGCTGTGCGACCGCCGCAACATCCCCCTGGTGTTCCTGCAGAACATCAGCGGGTTCATGGTCGGCAAGGCGTACGAGGCCGGGGGCATCGCCAAGCACGGCGCCAAGATGGTCACCGCCGTCGCCTGCGCCCGGGTGCCCAAGTTCACCGTGGTCATCGGCGGCTCGTTCGGAGCGGGCAACTACGCGATGGCCGGGCGCGCCTACTCACCCCGGTTCATGTGGATGTGGCCCGGTTCGCGCATCTCGGTGATGGGCGGCGAGCAGGCCGCCAACGTGCTCTCCACGGTCGGCAACGCCGATCCCGACGCCATCCGCAGGCAGTACGAGGAGCAGGGCAACCCCTACTACTCCACCGCCCGCCTCTGGGACGACGGGGTCATCGACCCCCTCGACACCCGGACCGTCCTCGGCCTGGCCCTGTCCGCCTCGGCCAACGCCCCCCTCGAACCCGTCGGCTACGGCGTCTTCCGGATGTGACCATGACCCACTCATCGGCTCCTCACCCCTCACCGGGAGCGCCCGGAATGTTCGACACCGTTCTCATCGCCAACCGGGGCGAGATCGCCCTGCGGATCATCCGCACGCTCAGGAAGCTGGGCATCCGCTCCGTCGCCGTCTACAGCGACGCCGACGCCGGCGCGCGGCACGCCCGCGAGGCCGACGTCGCGCTGCGGCTCGGCGGCGGCTACCTCGACGCCGAGGCGATCCTGGCCGCCGCCGCGGAGACCGGGGCCCAGGCGGTGCACCCCGGCTACGGCTTCCTGGCCGAGAACGCGGCCTTCGCCCGGCGGTGCGCCGAGGCCGGGCTGGTGTTCGTCGGCCCGCCGCCGGAGGCCATCGAGGCCATGGGCGACAAGATCCGCGCCAAGGCCACCGTCTCGGCGGCCGGGGTCCCCGTCGTCCCCGGCGGCGCGGAGCCGGACGACGACCTGGCGGCCGCCGCCGAGCGGGTCGGCTTCCCCGCGCTGATCAAGCCCTCGGCGGGCGGCGGTGGCAAGGGCATGGTGCTGGTGCGCTCCGCGGCGGAACTTCCGGACGCGCTGGAGTCGGCCCGCCGTACGGCCGCCGCCGCGTTCGGCGACGCGACGCTGCTGATCGAGCGGTTCGTGGAGAACCCCCGGCACATCGAGATCCAGGTGATGGCCGACACACACGGCAACGTCATCCACCTGGGCGAGCGCGAGTGCAGCCTCCAGCGCCGTCACCAGAAGATCATCGAGGAGGCGCCCTCCCCGCTGCTCGACGCCGCGACCCGGGCGAGCATGGGCGCGGCGGCGGTCGAGGCCGCCAGGTCCGTCGGCTACGTCGGCGCCGGGACGGTCGAGTTCATCGTCCAGGGCGCGACCGCCGACTACTACTTCATGGAGATGAACACCCGCCTCCAGGTCGAGCACCCGGTCACCGAGCTGGTCACGGGGCTGGACCTGGTCGAGCTCCAGCTCAGGGTCGCGACCGGCGAGCCGCTCCCGCTCACCCAGGACGAGGTACGGCTGAGCGGCCACGCCGTCGAGGCCCGCGTCTACGCCGAGGACCCCTCCCGGGGCTTCCTGCCGACCGGCGGCCGGGTCCTCGCACTCCGCGAGCCCGAAGACGTCCGCGTGGACTCCAGCCTGATGGTCGGGGGCGTGGTCGGCAGCGACTACGACCCGATGCTGTCCAAGGTCATCGCCTGGGGGCCCGACCGGGCCTCCGCGCTGCGGCGGCTGGACGGGGCACTCGCCATGACGACCGTGCTGGGCGTGCCCACCAACATCTCCTTCCTGCGCGCGCTGATCAACCACCCCGAGGTGGTCGCCGGAGACCTCGACACCGGCCTGGTCGAGCGCCATCTCGACGAGCTGGTCGCGGACGGGGGCGTCCCCGCCGACGTCCTGACCACCGCGGCCCTGCTCCTGCAGCACGAGCACGTGCCCGTCGCGCCCGCCGACCCGTGGGACGTGCCCGACGGCTGGCGGCTGGGCGAGGCCGCGTGGACCACCTGGCGTCTGGAGAGCCGCGACGGCGTGGCCGAGATCCGGGTGCGCGGCCTGCCCGCCGCCGGAGCCGAGGTCCGCCCGCCCGGCGGCGACCCGGACACCTCCCTGCGAGCGACGCTGTCGCGGGACGGCGGCGACCTGCTGGTCACCCTCGGCGGGACCGCGCGCCGCTACGCCGTCGCCAGGGACGGCGACACGATCTGGCTCGGCCGGGACGGCGACACCTGGGCGCTCACCCGCCGCCATCTGGGCGACCCCGCCGACCGGGCGGGCGCGGGCGGCAGCGCGGACGGAGTGGTCCGCAGCCCGATGCCCGGAACGGTGCTCGTGGTCAAGACGACCATGGGGGAGCAGGTCGCCGAGGGGCAGCCGCTGCTCATCGTCGAGGCGATGAAGATGGAGCACACCGTGACCGCGCCGATCGCCGGGGTGGTCGCCGAGCTGCCGGTCCGGGCAGGTCAGGCGGTCGGGATGGACGCGGTGCTGGCCGTGGTCCGGCACGAGGAGTCGTGACGGCCATGACGCGCGAGCCGTACAGGGCCGGGATGACAGGGCCGCCAGGGACAGAACGGGTCATGAGGCGTGATCCGTACGAGATCAGGGCGGCGGGCCGGGCAGGGGAGAGGACGAGTCATGATGCGTGAGCCGTACGGGGTCAGGGCCGAAGGGCTGCCGGAGCGGGTCACGATCTACGAGGTCGGGCCGCGCGACGGGCTGCAGAACGAGTCGGCGGTGATCCCCGTGGAGGTCAAGGCGGAGTTCATCGCCCGGCTGGCCGCCGCGGGGCACCGCGTGATCGAGGCGACCAGCTTCGTGCACCCCAAATGGGTGCCCCAGCTCGCCGACGCCTCCGAGCTGCTGGCGGGCATGGAGCGGGTTCCCGGCGTGCGCTACCCGGTGCTCGTGCCCAACGAGCGTGGCCTCGACCGGGCGCTCGAACACGGCGTCGAGGAGATCGCGATCTTCGGAAGCGCCACCGAGACCTTCGCCGCCAAGAACCTGAACCGGACACTGGACTCGCAGTTCGAGATGTTCGAGCCGGTGGTCGCGCGGGCGCTGGAGCACGGCCTGAAGGTCAGGGCCTACGTGTCGATGTGCTTCGGCGACCCGTGGGAGGGGCCGACGCCGATCGACCAGGTGGTCACCGTGGGACGCCGGCTGCTCGACCTGGGCTGCTTCGAGCTGTCGCTCGGCGACACCGTCGGCGTCGCCACGCCGGGCCACGTGAGCGCGCTGATCGAGGCCTTCGGCGGGCCGTCGCGGCTGGCGGTGCACTTCCACGACACCTACGGCCAGGCACTGGCCAACACCCTCGCCGCCCTCCGCGAGGGCGTGACCGTGGTGGACGCCTCCACCGGAGGCATCGGCGGCTGCCCGTACGCCGAGAGCGCCACCGGCAACCTCGCCACCGAGGACCTGGTCTGGATGCTGCACGGCCTGGGCATCGAGACCGGCCTGAACCTCGAATCGCTGGTCGAGACCAGCACCTGGCTGGCCGAGAAGCTCGGCCGCCCCAGCACCTCGCGGGTCGTCCAGGCACTGGGACCAAAACCGGCGCGCTGAGAGACCGGCCATTGAAAACAGACCGGGCGCGCTGAGCGGCCGGCCATGGAGAACGGACCCGGCGCGCCGAGCGGCCGATCACTACGTCAAGGAGTAACGATGCCCAAGCTCAACGAGGACTACGAAGACCTCCGCAAAACCGTCGAGGCGTTCGCCCGCGACGTGGTGGCCCCGGTGATCGGGGACCTCTACCAGCGCGAGGAGTTCCCCTATGACATCGTGCGGCAGATGGGCGCGATGGGCCTGTTCGGGCTGCCGATCCCGGAGGAGTACGGCGGCATGGGCGGCGACTACTTCGCGCTCTGCCTCACGCTGGAGGAGCTGGCCAGGGTCGACTCCAGCGTGTCGATCACCGTGGAGGCCGCGGTGTCGCTGGGCGCGATGCCGATCTACCGGTTCGGTACGCCGGAGCAGCGCGCCGAGTGGCTGCCCCACCTGACCTCCGGGGAGATGCTGGGCGCGTTCGGCCTCACCGAGCCGGGCGGCGGCACCGACGTTCCGGGCGGCATGCGGACCACGGCCGTGCTGGACGGGAACGAGTGGGTGATCAACGGCACGAAGGCGTTCATCACCAACTCCGGCACCGACATCACCGGCGTCGTCGGCGTGGCCGCGATCACCGGTGAGCGCGCCGACGGCAAGAAGGAGATCTCCACGATCCTGGTCCCCGCCGGGACGCCGGGCTTCACCGCCTCGAAGAAGTACTCCAAGGTCGGCTGGAACTGCTCCGACACCCGCGAGCTCTCCTTCGACAACTGCCGGGTCCCGGCCGAGAACCTGCTCGGCGAGCGCGGCCGGGGCTACGCGCAGTTCCTGCAGACCCTCGACGAGGGCCGCATCGCGATCGCCGCCCTCTCGGTCGGCCTGGCCCAGGGCTGCGTGGACGAGTCCCTGCGCTACGTCCGCGAACGCCAGGCCTTCGGCCACCCGATCGGTCACTACCAGGCCATCCAGTTCAAGATCGCCGACATGGAGGTCCGCACCCACACCGCCCGCCTGGCCTACTACCACGCGGCGGAGAAGATGCTGGCCGGTGAGCCGTTCAAGAAGGAGGCGGCCATCGCCAAGCTCGTCGCCGGCGACGCGGCCATGGACAACGCCCGCGACGCCACCCAGATCTTCGGCGGCTATGGGTTCATGAACGAGTATCCGGTCGGCCGCTTCTACCGTGACGCCAAGATCCTGGAGATCGGCGAGGGCACCAGCGAGGTCCAGCGCATGCTCATCGCCAGAGAGCTGGGCCTGAGCAGCCTCTGACCCGCGGATACATGAGCCAGGGGGAGAGCCGATCCGGCCACCGCCCGGCCGCGGAGGCAATCCCAGAACCGGCTCTGTTCCGTCCCTGTTCCGTCAGACGAGAAACGCGGCCGGAACAGTCGTCAATAAACGATCGTTTATTGACGACCAGACCCGGCCTCTGACTGATCCGATGATGAACCGTCACCTAGAGCTACAAGATCAATGGGACATGCCCTCGCTGGGCGGGCAGGCTCCGGGATGGGGAAGGTCCGCTCGGTTGATCCCCGCTGGCGTTGCCGTACGCTGCCGACCGTCGTGTCGGACGGCGTCGTTCACTTCGCCGCAACTCAACATGAGCGGGTTTCTTCGAACTCCATGAGCTGAAGTCCGGTGGGCACGCGGGACGGCGTGCCCGGGAGCGGACGGTCCGGCCTGGTCAAACCGTAGTAGGGCATAGCGGCGGCGAGCTTCGGCGCGGTCCTGCGGGACGCGGGGTCAGCAGCCGGAGCAGGTCGCCCGCCTGCGCCGATGGTAGGCCAGCGTGGCCAGGCCCAGCCCGATTCCCCACGGTAGCCACAGCAGGCCGGGCGCGCCGCTGCCCGTGATGGGCAGGCCGTCAAAAATGAACAGCCGGTAAATCACCAGTCCGGCCGAGATGACGGCGACGGTCACGACCGTGGCGGGGACCACGGCCAGTGCCACGGGCACGCGCCGGCTGCCCAGGTAGGGCACCCATCCCGGCAGGACCGTGCCCCAGCGCATGGACAGCCCGAGCGTGAGCAGCGCACCGCCCACGGCCGACAGCGGCAGGCTGTACTCGATCAGCGGCCCGATCCCCTTCGCGGCCATGTCGGCCGCCAGGCCTCGGACGAACTGCTGGTCCACGCCCAGCGGGATGCCGAGGTTCCACGCTGCCCGCTGCACCGCGTACGGCAGCGGCGCCACCACCGCCACCGCGGTCGCCCAGCGGCCGATCCGGGCCCAGCGCGCCGCCGTACCCGGTTCGGCGCGTGTCCGGTCGCACCGCGGGCAGCGCGGGTCGCGCAGCAGTGATGCCGCCGTACCGGCGAGCAGCGCGCCGCCGAGGGCGCACAGCAGCTGGTTCGTCAATGGCCAGTCCACCAGGGCGTGTCCGTGCAGCCCGTAGGCCATGTTCTGGAGCACCCGGACGTCGGGGATCGCCAGCAGCAGCGGTGCCGCCACCACGAGGAGCACCACGGCCGCAGCCCGGTGCGGGATCCACCGCGTCCACGGCGACCGCCCGGCCAGCGCGGCGACCAGACCGGCCGCGCAACCGAAGGCGATGACCACGCCGGCCGTTCGCGGCTCGGCGGTGGCCAGCAGGTTTCCCATCTCCATGCCCTTGGGGTCGCCGGCGCCGAAGGGGAACCCGGCACCGCCGGACGCCCAGTACACGGCGAGGGCACCATAGCCCAGGCACCACAGGGCGGCCGCGTAGGGGACCAGCCCCCACAGCCGCCCCACCATGCGGCCGCCGTACCGCGCGGTCACCACCTCGGCCGCGGTCATCGACGTCCTCCGAACCGAGTGCCGCGCGGATCGCCGGGACAGTGCGCCCCGTTCCGCGGCGCGGGCGGATTCGAATGGGTCATCTCTCCTCCTGGACTCTGGCGCCGCCCCTGTGAGCGGCACGCAGTCTGGAGACTCGCAGCCGCCCCGGCGGTCCCGATATCTGCCGATCGGCAGACGCGGAGCGCGCCCGGCCCGCTCTATGGTGGGTTCGTGCTGAATAGTGCGGTCACCGCCGAGCCGGAGCGAGGGGGCGTCGAACGCCTCGCCGCACGCGCGCTCCTGACCGCCGCCCCACTGGTTGCCGCCCTCGCCCTGGCCGGGGCGCTGCACCCCGGCACGAGCCCGCTCCTGGCGGTGCCCGCCGCGCTGACGCTCGGCACGCTGGGAGTGCTGGTCGCGGGGTGGCCCCGCACCCGGCGGGTCCTCGGCATGGCCGTCGGCGCCGTCTGCCTCATCTCGCTCGCCTGCATCATCGTGTGGTTCGCCCGCCCACCGCTGGGCCCCGGCGGCTCGTGGTCGCTGCTGCACACCGCGGCGCTGATGGCCTTGGCCGCGCTGGCGTGCCGGTGGTCACCGATCCGGGAGGCCGCCGCCGCAGGCACGCTGACCGTGCTCGCCTCGGCGGCCCTCGGCCTCCCGGTCACCGGCCCGCCGCGGGGGATCTGGTGGGAGCCCATCGCGATCTGCGCGTTCTGGTCGCTCCCCGCCGCCGTGGGCGCCGCGGCCGGCTGTTACCTACGCTGGTTGGACGCCCGCAGGGTCCAGGCGGTGCGGCAGGCCCGCCGGGCGCAGCGCGTCCAGCTCGCCACCGACCTGCACGACTTCGTGGCCCATGACGTCAGCGCCATGGTCATCCAGGCCCAAGCCGCCCAAGTGCTGCTCCGCGGCGATCCCGACGAGGCCGCGAGAGTGCTGCGGCGGATCGAGTCGGACGGCACCCGCGCGCTCGCCTCGATGGACCGGACGATCCGGATGCTGCGCGAGCTGGAGTACGGCGCGGGCACCGGCCCCACGACGGCGCCCGGCGCCACCGAGCTGCCCGAGCTGATCGCGCGCTACGCGGGCAGCGGCGCGGGCCCGATCGAGCTGAACATGGCCTCGGGGCTGGACCGGGCGCTGCATCAGGAGGCGAGCACGGCCGTGTACCGCGTGGTGGTCGAGGCGCTCACGAACGTGCGCCGGCACGCCCGCCCCGGCGCCGCGGTCGCCGTCGAACTGGCCGAGTCCGCAGAAGGCGGCGTCGTGCTCACGGTCATCGACCAGGCGGGCGACACCGGCCAGGCGCCACGCGACCTCTCGGGCCGGCGCCGCGGCGGTGTGGGGCTGGCCAGCCTGGCCGAGCGGATCGAGGCGCTGGGCGGCGTCTTCACCGCCCAGCCCGTGCCTCCGGCAGGCTGGCGGGTCCGCGCCGAGCTTCCCGGTGCTCTTGTGGAGCCGGTGCCGTGACCATCCGGGTGCTCATCGCCGACGATCAGGAGCAGGTCAGGTCCGGGTTCCGCACCATTCTCGGCACCGCGCCGGACATCGAGGTAGTCGGCCAGGCCACCGACGGCGTCGAGGCCCTGGATCTGACCAGGCGGCTCCGGCCCGACGTGGTGATCGCCGACATTCGGATGCCGCGGATGGACGGGCTGGAACTGACCCGGATCCTCTGCTCCCCAGGCACGCAGGTCGGCGCGCGCGTGGTGGTGGTTACCACCTACGACCTGGACACCTACGTGCACACCGCGCTGCGCCACGGCGCCTGCGGCTTCCTGCTCAAGCACTCGGGTGCTGGACTGCTGATCGAGGCGGTGCGCGCCGCGATGGCCGGCGACGCCCTGATCAGCCCGTCAGTGACGGTACGGCTGCTGCGTGAGCTGTCCGGCCGGCACGAGGAGCCGGGCCAGGCGCAGCCGCTGACCGACCGGGAGCTGGACATCGTCGCCCTGGTCGCCGACGGCCGGACCAACGCGGAGATCGGCGCGGAGCTGTACATCACCGCCGGAACCGTCAAGACCCATCTGGCCCACATCCAGCGCAAGCTCGGCGCGCGCAACCGGGTCGGCATCGCCGCGTGGGCCTGGGAGACCGGCCACCGGCAACTCGGGCACTGACCGGCTCCAGAGCGCAGACAGAGCTCGCCGGCGCGATGAGAAGGACGAACTGGAGACCGCGCTCGACGAGTTGGCGGACAATGATGAGCCTGAGTAAGAACGGGTGTTGTTCGAGAGAAGCTCGTTAGCGAAGTTGCTTTGACTCCAACATCGACAAGCGCGTGGCCGCGAGATCGGTTGCACACAGCGCTGTCGAGACCTGGCCAGCCGAGCGCCGGCGGCACCCCTCTGTTCCGTCGCTGTTCCGTCAGAGGGTGAAAGACAGCGAAAGATGATGGAAGATGGCCGAAGGTAAATCCCCTGGTCAATGGCTGGCCTTGGCTGTTATCGCAGGTCACTAGATCTCATGTCGCAGATCCTGGAGATCGGCGAGGGCACCAGCGAGGTCCAGCGCATGCCCATCGCCAGAGAGCTGGGCCTGAGCAGCCTCTGACCCGCGGATACATGAGCCAGGGGGAGAGCTGATCCGGCCATCTCCCGGCCGCGGAGACAATCCCAGGACCAGCTCTGTTCCGTCGATCAGCTTCTGGGTGTTCACCAGGTACGGGCCGATCGCCGTGGCCCTGGTCCGCGTCCCTGCGGCTGCGCCACCTCATGGACGCGCTGCTGTGGGCCGGCCGACGCCTCCGATCATCCTCCGTGACCGGCGGCGACCGAGTGAACCGGCGAGTGTGATCACATTCGCCGATGAAAGTTACAACGGCGAATGTGATCCACCACTGCCGAGGTAAGTGGTTCTCTCCCTCGATCTGCCCGGAACGCGGGCTGATCCAGCAGGGATCTGGTGCACCGCGGGCACCGCGTGGAGGATTGCGCCGGGCTGCCGGCAACCGGCGCGGCGACGGAGACATCGGTCCTTGGCCTGGCGGTTCGGGTCCACGAGCTGCCAGGTCGCACCGTACGCATGACCGGCGGGGTCCCACCGCAACCTGCGGGAAGTCCACCATGTCACGGAAGATCACCCGACGTCGCCGCGCCGGGGTGAACGAAGGTGCATCTTCCCCCGCTCGATCAACTATTGCGAGATGCCTCTGTTAATGCGACATTACCCTCAGACATCAGTCGACATACGTCATACGTTACGAAATGGTAACACGATGTCTGTCACGGATTCTTAGGGCGTGTTATGAGGAGATCTCTCGTCGGCGGCGGCGACCCTCGTCGGCGCGGCGCCGGGGCGGACGATCAGGGCTTCTTCATGTACCGGCGAGCTCGTCCCTCGCGCGCTGGAGGGCCCATGAGCCGCCTGTGGCGAATGCTCGGTGCGCAGGGCCGGCCGGCACCGCTCATCCCGCGGCAAGGACATCCGGCCTCACCGGCGACGAGCCCGCCGAGGCCCACGCTCCACCGGCGATTGCCGCGCATGGCGTGAGGGGCGGCCGGTCCCTCGGCCCGGAAAGGTGCGCGGCCCTCCGTCCGACGTCCCCAACCGCAAGACAGGCGCCACGCCCGCGCAATGGCACACCCCGATGAGTTCTGCTACGGCGCGGCGAACACTCTGCTCGGAACCGGCGAAAGGAACAGAGCGTGAAGTCAGCCTTGTCCACCACTGGGAGAGCGTTAGCGGCGCTTGCGGTGTTCGTTGCCGCTGCGTTGCTGCCGACCTTCACGGGTAATGCCCCGGCCTCGGCGGCGACCCAGGCAACCTACTATGTCGCCCCCGACGGCAACGACGCCAACCCTGGAACGATCGCGTCACCGTTCAGAACCCCACAGCGCGCGAGGGACGTCGTTCGCACGGTGAACGCCGGCATGACAGGCGACATCTACGTGTATCTCCGCGGGGGAAACCATTCGGTCGGCAGCACAATCGAATTCACGTCGGCCGACTCCGGAACGAATGGTTACCGGGTCATATACGCCGCATACCAGAATGAGACGCCAATCCTCAGTGGGGGCGTTCAGATAACCGGATGGACGCAGCACAGCGGTAACATCTGGAAAGCCCCGCTGAATCGCAGCAACAAGCTCCGTGCGCTCTATGTCAACGACAAGCGAGCGTACATGGCTTCGAAGACGATGAGTTCGGCGGGGTGCTACGGAACCTACAACATCACGGCGGGGCAGGCGTCCTGGGCGTGGGAATCGGGTTCGCAGTGCGCGGGAGCAAAGTACAGTCCGGGTGACTTTCCCGCCATCGCCGGAAATCAAGACGACATCGAAATAGAAACGGGGACGACCTGGACCACGGCCATCGTGGGAGTCCGGCAGGTCACCTATGACGGAACGAACCGTATAGCTCAGTTCCAGCAGCCGGGAGCGGCTATCGCCCAAGGCGCCTTCAACGGGAACGCCCAGGTCGGCGGCACCCACAAGGTCATGAACGCCTACGAGTTCCTGGACACGCCGGGCGAATTCTACTTCGACAAGACGAGCCGGACGGTTTACTACTACAAAGCAAGCTCCGAAGACATGTCGACCGCGACGGTTTTCGCACCGAACAATGTGTCCACCGTTCTCAAGGTCGCGGGCACCTCCACGAGCAGTCGCGCCCGGAACATCACGTTCTCCGGCCTCACGGTCCAGCACTCCGACTGGAACCTGTTCAACGTGGCCGGCTCTGTGCTCAAGCAGGCCCAGCAGGGCAATCTCGGCGCACTCGCATACGCCAGGCAGAACTTCCACGTCTATTACTACCGCAACGTCGACACGGCGCCCGGCATCATTCAGATCGAGAACGCCGACGGGCTCGTCCTGGAGAAAAACCGGATACAACACACCGGCGTCGACGGAATCAACATGGTCAACGACGTGGTGAACACGCAGTTGGTCGGGAACTACACGAACGACATCGCCGGATCCGCCATCACCGTGGGCCATCCCCAGCATGTCTACATCGGGGATTACACCGCGACGAATCGCGAGAAGTATCCCGCTCAGGTCGAGGGAGCGCCCAAGAACATCGAGATAAAGAACAACTACATTTACGACAGTGCCGTGTTGTTCAACGGGCACAGCCCCATCTCGGCGTACTTCGCCGACGGCCTGTCCATCCAGCACAACCGCATCGAGAAAACCCCGTGGTCCGGTGTGACGCTCGGCTGGGGCTGGTGGAACTTCGACGGATCGTCAGGCTCGATCGCGCCCAACCGGCCGACCACCACGGCGAAGAACAACACCATCAGCTACAACCACTTCATTGACACGGTGCAGCGCCTGAGTGACACGGCTCCCGTCTACACGCTGGGCGGCCAGCCGGGAACCACAATCAACAACAACTACATGCAGGGCGTCCCGTCCGGTCACAAGTATGGACTACACCCGGACGAAGGCTAGGCGTACATCGCTTTCCGCGACAACGTCCTGAGCGTGGACAAGAACATCACGTGGCTCATTAACTCCGACGACTTCGGGCGTAAGCATGATCTGAGCATCACTCAGACATACGGTCCTATCAACAAGGTCTCCAACAAGAATCTGCCGAACAGCACGGTCCAGGATATCCTCGTGTCTTCCGACTATGTCTGGCCGTCGCAGGCCTACGGCATCGCCGTGAACTCCGGACTCGAGGATGCATACAGGAATATCATTCCCCAGAGCAATCTTTCCCTGCCGGATTACGTCCTGCCTGCCAGCACGTTCGTCGGCACCGGTGCGACGTCAATTCCCATCCGGAGCACCGGCGATGCGAGCAAGACGGTCTGGCTGGCTCCCTCGGGTACGACGTCCTTCGCCGCCGGCAACACGATGACCAGGGCAAGCGGAACCGCTACCTCCATTGCCGTTCCGACGTCGGCCGGTGAGTATCGGCTCTACGTCGTGGACGCCCAGGGGAATCGATCGGCGGAGTCGAAATCGCTCGTCAGGCAAGGAAACGGCGGCGGGGGCGGCCAGCAGAACGTCACAATCGTGGGTGGCCAGTCGGGCCGATGCGTGGACATCAGCGGCGGCACGGCGACCAACGGCGCTCAGGCGCAGCTGTGGGACTGCAACGGCGGCACCAACCAGCGGTGGACGTACACGTCGGGCAAGCAGCTGCAGGTGTTCGGCAGCAAGTGTCTGGACGCCTACAACCAGGGCACCTCGAACGGCACCCAGGTGGTGATCTGGGACTGCAACGGACAGGCCAACCAGCAGTGGAACCTCAACTCCAACGGCACCATCACCGGTGTGCAGTCCGGGTTGTGCCTGGACGCCAACGGCGGCGGCACCGCCAACGGTACGAGGGGCATTCTGTGGTCGTGCAACGGCGGCACGAACCAGCAGTGGAGCCTGCGCAGCTGACGTGAGGTTCTACCGGGCCGCGGACGGTCATACGCACACCGCCCGCGGCCCACCCCGCCGACGGCCGGGATTCCATCCGAAGGCGTTGCAGCTCCGTACGAGATTCGGCGCCATCGCCCGGCAGGTCCCCAGTGAAGGGCAAGCAGCCGTCTTGCCCGTGTGCAGGGCGCCTCTTCGGCCGGCGACCCGTTGTTCTGACCATGCTCGGCAGGGATCTCGGAGGCGATGAGCGGGCGGTGCTCGAGCCGCTTTCACATCTGTTTCATCCGCGCACGGTTCCCCCGGCGTAACGGTCCATCGTGGAGTCTCGTACACGCGCTCTGACCTGCCTGGAAACGATCACCCGAGGGTGCGCGGGGGTCCGGTGGCAAATTTTGGCAAGCGCTTTCCGCCGCAACATTGCCGTAATAAAGTCCGGATTCCACCCCATTTCTGATGCTCAAATCGCCAAAGAGGTGTCATGAGTATTCGCACCCTCGCGGTCGCAGCGGCCGCACTCGTCCTGACAGCGGCAGGCACCGCGCAAGCGGCCGGCGCCGTACAAGCGGCCGACGATCCGCCGTTCGCGCAGTACCAGGAGATGCACGCGAACTGCACCGTCACCCATCGGCTCAGCGACGACCCGATCGTGTTCCCGGGTCTGCCGGGCGCGTCGCACAACCACACTTTCGTCGGCAACCCCACCACCAACGCGAACTCCACTCCGCAGGCACTGGTCGGTGGGGCGACGTCCTGCGAGGACACGCTCGACGCGTCGGGATACTGGTTCCCGACGTTGTTGCAGAACGGCACCGTACGGCTGCCGGACAAGCCAACGATCTACTACAAGTCCGGCGTCAAGGACTACCGCACCGTCAAGCCGTTCCCGCCCGGGTTCCGGCTCGTCGTCGGCGATGCCCGCGCGACGGACGCCGCCGCGTACGAGGGGACCTGGAAGTGCCCCGGTTACACGGGCAGCGTCTTCCCGTCATCGTGCCCGAGCGGCACCTCCCTGGTCGCGCGGCTGAAGGCTCCGAGCTGCTGGGACGGCGTGCACCTGGACAGCGCCGATCACAAGTCCCACATGGCATGGCCGGTCCGCGGAGTCTGCCCGGCGGACCACCCCGTACCGCTGCCCATGCTCGAAGCCAAGGTCCCGTATCCGCTGCCCGGCGGAAACACCAGCGGTCTGTCCCTCGCCTCGGGCGCCGCCTACACCTTCCACTACGACTTCATGAACGGGTGGGACGCGCCGCGCCAGGCCTATCTCGTGGCCTACTGCATCAACGGCGGACGCCAGTGCAACGGCTACGGGCAGGACCCGGAGTAGCCGTAACGCCCGGCAACACCGCCATCTTCACCTCGCAGGTGATTCGTCGGCGGCGCCCATCCCGGGCGCCGCCCGTACAAGCATGCCGCCGTTGCCCGCGGCGGCCCCCCGCCAGGGAGAAACCATGCGCGCCTCACCCTTCCGCCGCCGGCTGCTGGCCGGCATCGCCACCATGGCGCTGGCCGTCACCGGCATGGTCGTCACGCCGAGCGCCGCCCCCGCGAGCGCGGCCGCGTGCGACACCGCCACGAACATCGCTCTCAACAAGCCCGCGACCGCCTCCTCGGTCCAGGGCAACGGTTATCTGCCCGCCAAGGCCGTCGACGGCGACGTCGCCACCCGATGGTCGAGCCAGTCCAGCGATCCGCAGTGGATACAGGTCGACCTCGGGCCGAATACCGCGGTCTGCCAGGTGGTCGTCAACTGGCAGACGTCGTACGCCAAAGCCTTCCGCCTCGAGTTGTCCGGCGACGGCAACCAGTGGACGACGCTCTACTCCACCACCGCCAACACCGGCGGCGTACAGACCATCGACGCGGCCGGCACCGGTCGCTACCTGCGCGTGTACGGCACGCAGCGCGCCACCGGATACGGCTACTCCATCAAGGAACTGATCGTCCACGGTGGAAGCTCGGGTGGCGGCGACTGTCAGACGCCGCCACCGGTGTCCCAGGACTTCGGGCCCAACGTGGTCGTGTTCGATCCGTCGATGTCCAGTACGGCCATCCAGAGCAGGCTGGACGCCATCTTCGCCCAGACCGAGAGCGCCCAGTTCGGTAACTACCGCTATGCGGTGATGTTCAAGCCGGGCACCTACAGCGGCATCAACGCCAACACCGGCTTCTACACCTCCGTGCTGGGCCTGGGCCGCAACCCGGACGACGTCACGATCAACGGCGATGTGACGGTGGACGCCGGTTGGTTCGGCGGCAACGCCACCCAGAACTTCTGGCGCTCGCTCGACAACCTGGCGATCGTGCCCAGCCACACCGCCAATCGATGGGCGGTGTCGCAGGCCGCGCCGATGCGCCGGGTGCACATCCGCGGTGATCTCAACCTGGCTCCCAACGGGTACGGCTGGGCCAGCGGTGGTTACATCGCCGACAGCAAGATCGACGGCGCGGTCGGCCCGTACTCCCAGCAGCAGTGGTACACCCGTGACAGTCAGATCGGCAGCTGGGTCAACGGCGTGTGGAACATGGTCTTCTCCGGCGTGAAGGGCGCCCCGGCCAACGGTTTCCCCAGCCCGCCGTACACGACCCTGCCGACCACCCCGGTCGTGCGGGACAAGCCCTACCTGTACCTCAACGGCGGCAACTACCACGTGTTCGTGCCCAGCCTGCGAACCAACGCCTCCGGTACGACCTGGTCGGGCGGGTCGACACCGGGCACCTCCGTGCCGCTGACCCAGTTCTACCTCGCACGACCGTCCGACTCGGCGGCGACCCTCAACAATGCCCTGTCCTGCGGCATGAACCTGCTGTTCACGCCGGGTGTCTACCATCTGGGCCAGACGCTGAAGGTGACCCGGCCGGACACCATCGTGCTGGGCATCGGCTACCCGACGCTGATCCCGGACAACGGCATCAGCGCGATGACCGTCGCCGACGTCGACGGTGTCAAGCTCGCCGGGCTGCTGTTCGACGCGGGCACGGTGAACTCGCCCTCCCTGTTGCAGGTCGGGCCGGCCGGCGCGACCGCCGGCCATGCCGCGAACCCGACCACGCTGCAGGACGTGTTCTTCCGCGTCGGCGGAGCCGGGCCGGGGAAGGTCACCACGGCGTTGATCGTCAACAGCGCCAACACGATCATCGATCACATCTGGGCGTGGCGCGCCGATCACGGCAGCGGGGTCGGGTGGACGGTCAATCCAGCCGACACGGGCCTGATCGTCAACGGCGCCAACGTCTCCGCGTACGGGCTGTTCGTCGAGCACTTCAACAAGTACGAGGTGATATGGAACGGCCAGGGAGGGCGCACGATCTTCTTCCAGAACGAGATGCCCTACGACCCGCCGAGCCAGGCCGCGTGGCGCAGTGACGGGCGCGGGTACGCCGCGTACAAGGTGGCCGATTCGGTGACGTCACACGAGGCCTGGGGCATGGGCAGCTACTGCGTGTTCACCGCCGATCCGAGCATCGTGTCCGAACGCGGCTTCGAGGCGCCCAGCAGCCCGAACGTGAAGTTCCATAACATCTTGACCATCTCGCTGGGCAAGGGCTCGATCGAGCACGTCATCAACAACACCGGCTCCTCGACCGGTACCACCGTCAAGCCGGTGAACATCGTCAGCTACCCCTAGCGCGGGGCGGGACCCGTCGACTCGCGCACGATCAGGTGCGTCGGCAACACGGCCGATTGCCGTGTCGCCGGCGCACTGTCGTGAAGGCGTGCCAGCAGCATCGACACCGCCACCCGCCCGGCCTGCTCGATCGGAGCGGCGAGCGTGGTGAGGGTGGGGTGGCAGAAATCCGCCCCGAACATGTCGTCACAACCGACGACGCTGATCTCACCGGGCACGCCGACACCGCGCTCACGCAGCCGCGTGAGCATGCCGATGGCAAGAAGGTCGTTGAAGGCGATACACGCCGTGGCGCGGGTGTTGATCAGCGCGTCGGCGGCGGCCGATCCGGACATCCGACCGGCAGGGAAGGGGCCCAGGCGGCGTACCGGCAGTCCATGCCGGGCCGTCGCCGCGACCAGCGAGCGCCATCGGGCCTCGTTGGACCAGGAGTTCTCCGGGCCGGACATGTAGACGATCTCGCTGTGCCCGAGCGAGATCAGGTGCTCGGCCGCCTGCGCCACACCGGACGGGGAGTCGAGCACCACGCTTTCGACACCGCGCACCATGCGGTTGACCGCCACCAACGGCAGCTCGGTGGCCAACTCCGCGAGCAGGCGACGGGACAGCCGCGAGGTGGCCATGATCGCCCCGTCGATCGACTGCCGCATCTTGGACAGCATGTGCGACTCCAGCTCGCCGGAATTCTCGGTGTCGATGAGCAGGTGGGCGTAGCCCGCCGCTTTGAGCTGGTGCTGTGTGCCCCGGATCAGCCCGAAGTAGAACGGGTTGGTCACGTCGGACACCAGGACCGCGACGGTTTCGGTGCGTCCCGAAGTCAATGCGCGGGCGTGGGTGTTGGGCACGTAGGACAGTTCGCGGGCCACCGCCACGATGCGGTCGCGGGTGGCCGCGTTCACCCGGCCGGGCCGCGACAGCGCGCGAGACACGGTGGACGCGGCGAAGCCCGTAGCCTCCGCGATGTCATTGATCGTGACACGTCGTGGTCGCTTTACGCTGTCGCGGTTGTCCATGCACGGACGAAAACACGGCATGACAGGAATGGCAACCGTTTGCCTGCCTTGATTGTCAGGCGCTCACGAGGGTGGCGGTCATGGCGAGAGATGCCCGAAGAGCTCGGAGCCTGGCGGACGGTCTACGACCGCTTCACCCAGTGGCGCCGCCATGCGCTAGAGCGAGAGATCTCAGGCTCACGATGTCCTGCCGGCGGTTCCTGTTCTGGCCGTGCAGATGCGAATGTAATTGATCTACATTGTAAAGCAGAGCGCCGAAGGGAACGTCGCGGCTGGGGACCGGTTGGGGGCCACGTGTCGTGCACACAGCCGAACGATCCGCACGTCGTCGCACGCCGTCCATGGTTGCCTGAAAGCCGTTGAACTGCGAAAACTTCCACCCAGCGTCCTGGAGGTCAAGAGCGCTCTTGATGGCCGAAGGCTGGGCGTCCACACCTTCGCGATCTTGGCGCTTACGATGACGCCATGGGCCTGGGCAAGGGGAAGACGGAACACTCCGGAGCGCGTGACATGAGCCGCAAGCATGGGCACTGGGGAGCCACCGAGGAAGCGAAGGTGTGGGCCAGTAGAGCTCGCCGGCGCGATGAGAAGGACGAACTGGAGACCGCGCTCGACGAGTTGCCGGACGATGCGCCGGAGTAAGAACGGGCGTCGTTCGAGAGAAACTCGTTGACGAAGTTGCTCTGGTTCCAACACGACAACCGCGCGGTGGCGGTTCAGCACTCGGCTCCGATATGGATGGCGCACCCGCCGATCTCATCGCCATCATCGCCGGGCCCTCACCGGCCATCGCCGATCCTGCCTTGAGACATGATCATGGCTCACAGCTGCCGAGAAGATGAGTGACCATCTGCGCGGTGGGCTCCGGATGCCCCGCATCAGGGTCGGCGTCGGCGAGCAAATCGTCACTCTGGTAGTCGTTTGACCTGGGAGGACAAGCTGTGATGCACAGTTGGGCGAGACCGACAAAAAAGTTTGTCTTGACGTTTTGTGTTGTCGGATGCCAGAGTGGGGGCATCGCAAGGAACGAGTGACACCAGAGATCAACACCGCAGCGATTGGAAGCACCTCATGCGCAAGCTCAAGCTCCAGGTCCAGACCACCGTCGACGGTTACATGGCCGGCCCGAACGGCGAGATGGACTGGATGACGTTTCCGTGGACCGACGACACCAACGCCTACATCGCCGCGCTCATGAAGCCGGTCGACTGCATCGTGCTGGGCCGCAAGCTCGCCGAGGGGTTCATCCCGGCGTGGGCGGCCGGGCCCGAGGGCGAGGACAAGGAGTCCATCGACTGGATGAACAACACGCCCAAGGTCGTGATCTCCAACACCCTCACCGAGTCGCCCTGGGAGAACGCCGTCGTCGCCGGCGGCGACCTCGCCGAGACCGTGAACAGGCTCAAGGCCCAGCCGGGCGGGGACATCATCACCTACGGAGGCGGAACGCTCGTATCAGACCTGATCGCCAAGGGGCTGATCGACGAGCTCCACCTGTTCGTCAACCCGACCGCGATCGGCGCCGGAATGCCGGTGTTCGCCAACATCGGCGCCCACCAGCGGCTCCGCCTCGTCGCTGCTCGACCGTTCGACTGCGGGATCACCGCGATGCACTTCGAGCCGAAGCGCCCCTGAACACGGTCGCCGACCGCCTCGTGAACGAACGAGCGAGATGTCGGCACGCCACCGTGGCCGCGCCGAAGTGAACGGACCGCCGAAGTGAACGGACCTTCGAGGAACCACGTGGTGCGCAGAGAAGACGCAAGACGCCGATCGCATGCTTGGAGATCGGTGAGGTCCAGCGCATGCCCATCGTGAAAGAGCTGAGTCCGTCGGGACTCCGAGCCGCGGATACGCGGGCCGGCGAGAAGGCCGATCCGGCCGTCCGCCGGCCGCGGCGGACGCGAGGGTCAGAGCTGATGGGTTACGTGCCGGGTGGCCCAGTCGGCCAGGACGCGGGCGCAGTCGGCCACCGACTCGCGCCAGCTTTTCACCGCCCCTTCGCCCGCGTCGTCACTGACGTGCTTGACGATGCGGATCGGGACACCGGCCTGGGCCGCGGCTGCCGCCAGGGCGTAGCCCTCCATGTCGACCAGGTGGGCCCGGACCGCGAGGAGCTCGCGCGCGGCCTCGTCCGCGACGAAGGCGTCGCCGGTCGCCAGGATCGGGCCGTCGTCCGCGTTCAGCGTCAGTGCCGCTCCGTAGGTCTCTCCGGTGAGGGTGTACAGCAGGTCGGTGTCCAGGTCGTGCTGGATCACGGTGCTGACGACGTGGGTGCCCGTCCACCCCGGGCGCAGCGCTCCCGCGGTGCCCAGATTGACGATGTGGGAGGGGCGGGGCCCACGGGCGAGCACGGTGGCCAGCGTGACCGCGGCGTTGACCTTGCCTATGCCGGTGAGCAGCACCGGGAGGCCGGTGTCAAGGAACTGAGCTTCTTCCTTGACCGCGAGGACGAGCAGCGGGCGGTCAGTGGTGATTTCCCCGATGAGTTCCATGGCCACACGGTAGGTCCTCGTTTCGGTGGAGCCGAAACCGGGTGGACCGTCGTTGCCGCGGCGTCATCCTCCTCCGAATCTCGTTCTGCATCGCATGCTCACCTTGTTCTCCCACCCGCCTGTCTCAGCCGGTCCTTTCGAACCGGCCCTCGTCAGCCCGCGGCCGTTACCTCGATCTCGACGAGCCAGTCGCTGACGAGTGTCTCGGCGACGATTGCCGTGGTCGGGATGGCGCGATTGCCCAGCGCCGCCACGCGGGCCTCCGCGTTCGCCTCGGCGTAGGACGCATCCCGCAGGTAACTGGTGAGCCGTACGATGTTGTCGACGGTCATGTCGGCCGAGGCGAGAATGGCCCGAAGGTTCGACCAGATGAGTTCGAGCTGCTCCGCGAGCGTCGTTCCGGGCACTCCCGCGGGGTCGAGCCCCATCGTCCCGGCGACGAACAACAGCCGTTCGGCGTTGCGCACCTCGCTCGCGTGCACGTAGTCGCCGGTAGCGGCATAAACACCCTCGGTCGGGCTGTGTGTCACGATCTCCATGAGAGTTCCTTCTCTGTCGTTCACCGGACGGCGGAGCGGTCCCAGCGGGATCGGGCAGGTCACTGAAGATCACTGCGGAGGCTGCGAGGACGAGTCTGCAGGACGGACCGGCCCGTGTCGATGCGCTCACGGGTCGTACGGGGTCCGGAGTGACCGCCACGACCTGCCGGACTCGCTCGCCCCGATGGTTACCGAGATCCGGATCGGGTCCGGTGTCGTACGGTCTCGGCCAGCAGCGTGTCCCAGCGGGCGCCGATGGCCTGAAGGTCGTAGGCCGCGGCGGTGCTCTGCGCGGCGGCGCCGAGCTTGCGGCGCAGATCCTGGTCGTCGATGAGCTCGCAGATCGCCTCGGCGAAGGCTTCGACGTTCTTCGGTTCGACCAGCCGGCCGTCGACACCGTCGGTGATGATCTCTCCGGGTCCGGTGGGGCAGTCGAAGGCGACCGACGGCAGGCCCTTGCTCATCGCCTCGATCAGGGCCATCGGCATGCCTTCGGAGCGGGAGCTGAGCAGGAACATCGCGGCCTTGGACAGTTCCTCGCCGACCTGGTTGGTCCGGCCCATGAGGAAGGCGCGGTCCGTCAGTTCCAGCTCGTCGATCTGCGTCTTCAGCCGGCCCAGCCACGGCCCGGATCCGTAGATGCGCAGCGTCCATTCCGGGCGCCGATCGCAGACCAGGCGCCAGGCCGCCAGGAGCAGGTCGAAGCCCTTGACCCGCTCCAGCCGTCCCAGCGCGACGGCCGTGGTGCTCTCCAGGCAGGAGTCTCCCGCACCGAGGGGCGGCAGCGCGTTGGGGATGCAGGTCAGACGGACACCCGGCACCGCTCGGGCATAGTGATCCAGGTCGGCCCGGGTCAGGGTCACCAGCGCGTCCAGCCTGCCATACCTGCGCAGGATGATTTTGCGGAGCGGGGGCTTGTGCGCGGCCAGGTTACGGTGTTCCTGGCCGACGGTGATGACCTCGGGCGGGGCGAAGGAAGCGGCGAACAGGTTGAGACTGGGCCGTGTGGTGATCAGTACTCCACCGGTCAGCGAGCGCAGGTAACGCAGCAGCACAAGGTCGGTCCAGAGCGAGCAGCGCCGGTAGGTGGGCTCGGTCGAAGGCACGAGCACGCTCGGCAGTCGTGACAGCAGCGCGGGCACCCTGCCCTTCCGCTCGGTACGGTCATCCAGGAACGAGACCGCGACGCCGGGGGGAACAGGAAAGAACGGGTGGCTCTGGGCGCGGATCAGGCTGACGATTTCCACGTCGTGGCCGCGCGCCAGATACCCGGCGAGATTGAGCACCGTTCGGATGGTGCCACCCATGCCGTAGGCGTGGAACAGCAGGATCCGTACCTTGTGGGCACTCGGCGCGGGCGCACCGCGGGCCCGCCACAGATCCACCAGTCTGAGCAACCGCAGCGCCGTCCAGCGCGCCCAGCTCGCCCCAGATCCCAGCAGCCAGCTCCGCATCCGTTCGTACACGTCGGCCCGCCCCACCTGCCGCTGCTCGCCTCGCTGCTCCTCGGTTTGAGTGCAACGCCGCCCCGCCCGCTCGCCGTCGGGTCTGCCGTCACGGCTCCGCCGGACGTTCGCCGGCCCGCAGCGTGCGGGCCGTCACCGCGTTCTTCTCGTCTTGGTCGAGCATCTCGGCTCAGTGCGGACACCCACTCGCGCCGCTCCCGTTCATCAGCGATGAACCTGCCGTTCGCGCGTATCTCATGCTTTTGTCATACCCGCGAGGGACGGAGGCGATCGGCCAATGCCCGACTTCGCGCATTCAAGTTCGGATCTGCCTGCTATGCCCTGCCCACCACCGTCGGCTCCGTCGACCCTTGCGGGTACCCGTGCTCATCCAAACGCGTGCTCAGTTGACGGGTGTGAGATCGGGTGCGCGCCGCGCCCGGGTGCGGTGTTTCCTCGTGTGGCCGCGCTCCAGCCACCACTCGACGACCAGAAGGATCACCGTCCACCCCAGCCAGCCGGAGAGGCCGGAGATGGTCCAGGCGAACATCGTCTCGTTGCCCTGGAACGTAGTCTCCAACGACGGGCTGAGCGCCACGGTCACGATCACTCCCCAGATCCGGTTTGTGATGATGGAGAACGTCAGCGCGAAGCTGCGCAGCATCCAGCGCCGGTGCTCGACGTATCGCCGCTGCCGGGCCATCCGGTAACCGGTGGCGGTGAACGCGAGCCACAGCAGTGCGAGCATCACGTTGCTGACCGCCAGTACCGGCCCGAACGGCGTGAGCGCCCCGATGACCAGCCCCGTCAGGCCGGCCGGCAGCACACCGGCGAAGACGTAGGTCCGGCCGATGTACCGGTGGATGACCGGATGGCGCTGACGGAACCAGGGCCACACCTGCATGAAGCAGGTGAGCATCGCGATCGAGGCGAACATGACGTGGGCCACCAGCAGGGGGTAGTGCGCCGGGAACCCGGGGGGCTGGGGAACCCGCGACTGGGCGGGATCGCCGATGAGATACGGCGGTAACGAGAACGCGAGGAACAGGACCACCACGAAGCCCAGCGGTGCCATCCACGGACGCTGCCACCAGCGCCTGCGCTTGGCGGCGGGGAGCGAAGTATCACTGGCGGGGGGCGGCGGGTTTTCCGCGGTCGTGCGCATGACGGCTCCGATCGGTGAATAGGCGATGCGTATGACGTACGCTGAGCGTAGATGATACGCAGTGCGTATGAAATACGCTGGGCGTATGAAATACGCAGACCGCTAGGATGAACGCGATGAGCGAGAACACCGAGGGCGAGCTGCCCCGCACGCTGGAAGTCCTCTGGGGCCGTTCGCGACAGCGCACCAGAGGCCCGGCTCAGGCCCTCAGCCTGGAGCGGATCGTGGCGACGGCCATCGACCTCGCCGACGCCGACGGCATGTCGGCCCTGTCCATGGCGCGCCTCGCCGAGCGGCTGGGCTGCGCCACCATGTCGCTGTATCGGCACGTCGCGAACAAGGACGAGCTGCAGGTGTTCATGCTGGACGCCGCCCCGGGGCCGCCTCCGGAGTTCGGCACCGCACCGGCCGACTGGCGCGCGGCGCTGTCGGAGTGGGCCCTCGGTCTGCTCGGCGTCTACCACCGTCACCCGTGGATCCTGCAGGTCGCCGTCGGTCCGCCGATGGACCCCGGGCAACTCGCCTGGATGGACGCGGGCCTGCGCACGCTCGGCGGCACGGCACTGCATCCGCACGACAGGATGTCGGTGGTCCTACTGGTGATGCACTACGTACGAGGCGAGGCGCAGATCTCGGCGAACCTGCTCAGGGCCGGCGCCGACGAGGCGGAGGCCATGCGGGAGTACGGCGAGATCCTCGCCCGCCTGGTGGTCACCGAACGGTTCCCCGCCCTGGCCGAGGTCATCGCCGCCGGTGGCCTTACCGAGGACGCCGACCCGCTGGCCAACTTCAGGTCCGGCCTGGAGTGCGTCCTCGACGGCGTGGACGTGAGGGTGCGAGCCGCCCAGGAGGCGAGCCGGTAGCCCTTCCACGCGGCGGAAGATGCGCCACCAGACTTCCTGCGGGTTGAGCCGGCAGCCGCCCTTGGGAATGAATACCTGCTGGATACGCGGATGTCCGGTGAGTATCGGCGGGTGGAGGCGCTGTTATGGCTGAACGGATTCTCGGTGATCACCACGATCGTGCCGGCCGAGCTGGACCGCTCCGTTAGAGACAAAAAGGGCTCATCGCAGAAGAGGGTGTAGTCGGGGGCTGTCGGTTCTCGAGGTCGCCTGTACAGATTTTCACGCTCGGTTGCACTCCTGTCCGGGCGCAACGACACGTGCGCCGGGGAACGAGCTATGCACCGTCGTTGCCATCGCGCAGAGAATGGATCATGCTCTGCAGGATCCGGAATGCGCCTGACTGCTCGGTCTCTGTCATGCCGGCCAGCATTCTGACCTCGACGGACCGGACCGCCACGGTTGCTTTCTCGAGGATTCGTCGGCCGCGAGGTGTGAGCCGCGTGGGAAGAACCTTTCCGACAGGTGCCTCTGCGGGCCTGGTCACGTAGCCCTCTCGTTCCAGGGCCTGGAGCAGCACGTTCATCGACTGCCGTGTCACGAACGCGCCCCGCGCGAGCTCGGAGTTCGACAAGCCCGGTCGTTGGGCCAGCAGCTCGAGGCAGGAGTAGCGCGTCACGCTCATCCCGAGCGGCCGCAGCACCTCCTCCATGGCTGCGCGGAGGGCGCTCGAGGCCTCTTTCAGCAGGTAGCCCAGTGACGTCTCCAGGTCGACGCCGGCGTCGTTTTGACTCATGTCAGGATTCTGACATAGATTGACCTGTGTCAGGAAGTTGACACGCAAAGAAGGAGCATTGTCATGCCCGCCACCGGCCCCGACTTCATCTCGCTCCAAGCGCGCGACCTCGACGCTTCGCAGGCGTTCTACGAGCAGTACCTGGGCCTCGTCCGCTCGCAGGCCGGACCTCCGCACGCGGTCGTCTTCGAGACGAAGCCGATCGCGTTCGCACTCCGCGACGTCGTTCCCGGCACCGATCTCGCATCCGTTGCTCAGCCCGGCATCGGTGCCGCGATCTGGCTCCACGCCACAGACGTCCAGGCCATTCACGATGCTCTCGTCGCCGACGGTCACACCATCGTCTCCGCACCGATCGACGGCCCCTTCGGCCGGACATTCACCTTCGCCGACCCCGACGGCTACCAGGTCACTCTCCACGACCGCGCCTGATCGGCCAAACGCCACCGGACGATCACCGACCCCCGAAGACCGCGGCTGCGCCCTAGGCGCGTGCGTGACGCTACCTGCTGCCCTGCTGCCCTGCTGCCCTGCTGCCCTGCTGCCCTGCTGACCTGACGACCGATCGACCACGGCGTCCCGGCCGGACTGCCGAGCTAAGCCGACTCGGCAGAACACTGAAACACCGCGCCGCTGACGTGCCGGCCTACTTCGACCGACCCGGCACGTCCAACGGCCCGACCGAGGCCATCAACGGCCGACTCGAACACCTCCGCGGCGCCGCCCTTGACCAACTTCACCCGCAGTCTGCTCGACACCGGCGGCTTCGGACCCCAACTACACCCTCTTCTGCGATGAGCCACAAAAAGCATTGCCAGCCGACCTGATCGTCCAAAAAGGAACGAAGCACTAGCTGGAACATCCGCCTACGCGTCAGCGTTCGCCGATCGGATAGAGGCCTCGGCAGCTTGGCCTGCGCGGAGAGTGTCGAGGGCGCGCTGACACACGGCGTGCCAGGTCTCTCCACCCCGGTGACGAACCACCACACTGGCAACGACGTTCTCGTCGCATGTCTTTCCGTGCCAGGAGCACTTTCCCTGGGCTGCGCGGAGGCCTCCTGTGTGATAGCTGGAATCGAAGCCACGCTCATACACCAGTTGTGAGCTCATGAGGGCCTTGGGCTTCGGCGGGTCGATGGGCATATAGCCGGGCTCCTCCGAACGTGCTTCAGTGGTCGGAGAAACGCTGGGATTTGTCCGGGATCTTGCCGAAGTGGTGTTCGGCGGACGGGTTGCCCTCAGTACCGGGGCGGCCGGAGCCGGCTCTCTGGGGGAGACGTAAGCCCTGTTCCGGATCAGGGTCAGTTGTCCCGCGGTGTTGCGATCGCGCTTCTGCGGTAACGGGCGTCCTTTGCCGCGCATGACCGCGCGGACGTGGTTGTAGATGGTGTCCAGATCAAGTAGCGCGCCATGCCCGTGAATGCCGTCTTGGAAGACCCTCAGTAGTTCGGCGGTGAAAGCGGTGTGTGGCTCGCCCACGGGCGCTAGTGCCTTCTGGTTCTCCGCCGTCGCGGCCAGAACGTAGGTGCCCTCGGTGCTGGCCTCGTCGACAGCGGCGGTGATGGGATCGGCCATCGTGCCCAGCGCTCGTCCGCTGTAACAGCAGTCCAGAATGACGATGCGGCGGGTCGCGCGGCTTCCCAGCAACGCGTCTCTGATGTGGGCGTAGGACACGGCGGTGTAGATGCGCTGGGAATCGGACCCCACCAGGGCCAGGTGCAGTTCTCCTCGGCGAGGATCGATCAGCCCGTGGCCCGCGTAGTAGAGGACCATGGTGTCAGTGGCCTCGTCCGCCGCATGGACAATGGGATCCAGCATGTCCGTGCTCGTCGCCGGATCGGGCACGACCGTCACGTGCTCGGAGGGAAGCCCCCAAGTCTCACTCGCGGTCAACGCTTCGGCGAGGGACAGCAGATTGTCTTCCACCGAGGTCAGCGCGGGAAGCGAGTCATACCGTGCCGTCCCGATCAGCACGGCGCGAGAACGGCGGGGATCGGGGACCATGCTCATGGTCGATCTGATTCGAGCATGCGGACGATTTTCTCCACGGCCTCGGGATCACCATCCGGTACAACGATCTTCGTGCCGTTGCGCTCGATGGTGATGGATGGTTTCGCCGGGCGGGTGGAACGCCAGGAGACATAGGCGAGTGCCAAGGTAAGAGCCTGGAAACCACCGTCCGTGATCAGTTTGATCACTTCCAGCGCGGAGCCCATCTCTCCGTCGCTGGGGGGAGCGCCATCCAGCAGGACTTTCGCATGTTTGCGCACGTCGGGGTCATCCAACAGCCACCCGTGGAGGGAACGTAATTCCTGCTCGGAATCGCTGCCATCGAATTGAATGCTGATCGACATGGTGATCTCTCTCGACACTGTGGCCAGAATATGCTCGATTGATTTTTCATGCAGGGCATCGCCGCAATGTGAGTATCGGCCGGAGGGAAGTGCTTGCGGCGTATCTGCGTCGCCGCGAGCATACGGTGAGCCATCGAAACGATGTCCGCGGGTTGAGTAACGTTTGTTGATTTGCTGGGGCGAGCTCTCCGAAGAGCCTCAACGGCACTATTGCTTCGCCGCGCGCAGGGAGTAGACCAGCGGCACCTGTGGTTGCCCGGCGGGGATGCGGTAGATGCCCTGCACGGTCTGTTGCAGGACGGGGAACTGGGGATAGAACGTGAAGGCGTGCTCGTGTAAGAACTCCAGGCGCAGGCCGGACGCGACAAGCGTGCTGACCACGTCGCCGAGTCCGTGCTGCCATTGCACACTGCGGTTGACCGTGGTCTGCGCGCTCTGGTCGGCATAGCTGCCGGCCTCGTCGGTGACGGCGGCCTCGCGCAGGAAGTAGTCGCGCGTGACCGTGCGACCGTCCTTGCCCAGAACCTCCGCGATCGGGTGACGCTCGACGAGATAGAGGAAACCACCGGGCGCCATCAGCGAGGCCACGGTCCGCGCCCACAGGCCGAGGTCCGGTAGCCAGCACAGCGCGCCGATCCCCGTGTAGAGGATGTCGAACGTCTCCTCCTCCAGAGTCTGCGTGGCGTTGTAGACGTCGGCGGCCACGAAGCGGGCGTCGGCCACACCGATCTCGGCGGCGAGCGTACGGGCCCTTTCGATGGCCGGTTCGGAGAAGTCCAGGCCGGTGACCCGGGCTCCGCGCCGGGCCCAGGAGAGGGTGTCCAGTCCGATGCCGCACTGCAGGTGCAGCAGGGTCTTGCCCGTGACGTCGCCGACCTCTGCCGCCTCGAAGGGGCGCAGCGTGTCTCGACCTGCCTGGAAGCCGGTGACGTCGAAGAGTTCGCTGGCGGCGTGCAGTGGTACGCGCTCGTCCCACCATGCGCGGTTGCTCTCCCGCCACCCGAGGCGAGCGGAGGAATGCTGTTGCCCAGGATCCGAAGTAGTCACGAGGGGAGAAGAATACCGTTTGCGCCGGGGCACGGGCCAGTAGGTGTCACAGCTATCGATCTTCGACGCGCCGCCGTGTGTGATGACACCGTCGATGGTTATGCGGCAGGGAAGAGCGGCAGATCGCGGTCGGTGGCGTGCCTCCTCACGCCGGTGGGCATTTCTCACCCGTGGCGAAAGCGGGCGAGCCGCACCAGGGGCGCCGGGGGGCATTCGAGGGCATGGGCTAAATCCTCCCGTATCACCCTATTTATGATGAAAATTGCGATGTGCGCCGTACGTGTTGCGATCACTGAGGCAAGGAGGGCCCGCCGTGGACGGTTACGACTACATCGTCGTGGGCGGGGGGACGGCCGGCTGCGTGATGGCCGCGCGGTTGTCGGAGGACGCGGACGCGCGCGTACTCCTGCTGGAGGCCGGTGCGCGCAAGCCGTTGGAGGCACTGCCGCCCGACTGGATGAGCCTGCAGGGGACGTCGGCTGACTGGTCCGGCACCTCGGTGGCGCAGGCCGCGACGGGGACGAGGATTCCCTGGCCGCGCGGGCGTGGCCTCGGCGGATCCTCGGCCATCAACGGCATGGCGTTCGTCCGCGGTCACCGTTCGAGTTACGACGCGTGGGTCGGAGCCGGCGCCGAGGGCTGGGGGTTCGACGACCTGCTCCCATACCTGCGGCGCAGCGAACACGCCGAGGGGCGCGACCCCGCGCTCCGGGGCGTCGACGGCCCCCTGACGGTGACCCCGCCGTCATCGCCCCATCCGGTGTCGGAGGCCGCACTCGCCGCGGCGGCCGAGCTCGGTTACCCGGCGGCGGAGGACATCAGCGCCGGTCTGGAGGAGGGCTTCGGCCTGGTGGACCGGAACATCGTCGACGGCAGGCGGCAGAGCGCCGCGGACGCCTATCTCCTTCCGGTACTGCACCGCCCCAATCTCGTGGTGGTCACCGACGCGACGGCGCACCGGGTGCGAGCGGTGGCCGGCCGCTGCACCGGCGTGGAGTACGAGATGGGCGGTGAGGTGCTCACGGCGGAGTGCCGGGGAGAGGTCGTGCTGACCGCGGGCACGGTGGGATCCGCGCAGCTGCTGATGCAGTCGGGCATCGGCCCTGCGTCCCACCTGCGCGAGGTCGGCGTCGAGGTCCTCCTCGATCTTCCCGGGGTCGGGACGAACCTGCAGGACCACCCCAGGTCCATGGTCGTCTACAGCCCGGCGCGGCCGATCCCGGCCACCGTGAGCGGCCACGGCGAAGTGATCGGCCTGATCCGCAGCGACTCCGCGCTGGAGGCGCCGGATCTCCAGATCCAGGTCCTGGGGATTCCGTACTACGCGCCCTCGCTGCCGCCCAGGCTGCCCGTGCCCGGCCAGGGCTACTCCGTGGCCTTCTCGGCGATGGCCCCCCGCAGCCGCGGCTCGGTCCGGCTGGCCGGCGCCCGGCCGGGAACGGCCCCCCGCCTGGACCCGAACTACTACGGCGATCCCCGCGACCTCACGGTGATGGCCGCGGGGCTGCGCGTCGCCCGCGCGATCGGGAGCACGGCCGCCCTGGGCGAATGGCGCGGCGCGGAGGTGCTGCCGGGCCCGCAGGTGAAGGACGGGGACGGCGACGATGTGCGCGCCTATCTGTACGGGAGCCTGCGGACCTACTCCCACCAGGTCGGAACGTGCAGGATCGGCGCGGACGACCTGGCCGTCGTCGACACCGGCCTGCGCGTGCGCGGCATCGACGGGCTGCGGGTCGCCGACGCGTCCGTGATGCCCTCCATCGTGTCCGCCAACACCAACGCCACCGTCTACGCCATCGCCGAGCGCGCGGCCGCCCTCATCCGGGCGCGATAATCGCATCCCCGTCCGAATGGGGATGGCTTGGTTGCCGTCCACGGCTGGTCGCCTTAACTTTCGGCCACGTGATGAAACTTTCAACGTCCGGTAACGGCATCCGCACAGCTCACAAGCGCGCGGGGTGAGCGTTCGACGGTCGGCACTGTGTGAGCGGCGGTCGCGCCGCTAGTGTGGGAGCGCTCCCATGCCCTCCACGAAGGAGCCGATCCATGCCAAGAAGGTCAGTTCTGGCCGCGTTCTGCGCGGCCCTGATGGTCGCGTCCGGCGCTGCGGTCGCCGCCGCCTCCGGTGCGTTCGCGGCCGACTCAACGTTCTACGTCGATCCACAGACCAACGCGGCCAAATGGGTCGCGGCCAATCCGGGAGACTCCCGTGCCGCGGTCATCCGCGACCGGATCGCCGCGGTGCCACAGGCCCGCTGGTTCACCACCACCAACACCTCCGCCGTGCGCGCTCAGGTGTCGACGTTCGTCGGCGCGGCGGCGAGCGCGGGCAAGACTCCCATCCTGGTCGTCTACAACATCCCGAACCGGGACTGCAGCGGCGCGAGCACCGGTGGCGCACCCAACCACACGGCCTACCGGCAATGGATCGACGAGGTCGCGGCCGGCCTCCAGGGACGTCCCGCGGCGATCATCCTGGAGCCCGATGTGCTCCCGATCATGACCAGCTGCATGAACGCCTCCCAGCAGCAGGAGACCAACGCCTCCATGGCGTACGCCGGCAAGAAGCTCAAGGCGGGTTCGGCGACGGCCAAGGTCTACTTCGACATCGGGCACTCGGCGTGGCTGTCGGCCTCCGACGCCGCGGCCCGTCTGAGGGCGGCGGACGTCGCGAACAGCGCGGACGGCATCTCCCTCAACGTCTCCAACTACCGGTCGAGCTCCACCGAGATCGCCTACGCCAAGAACATCCTCGCCGCCACCGGCGTCTCCCGCCTGCGCGCGGTGATCGACACCAGCCGCAACGGCAACGGCCCGCAGGGCAGCGAGTGGTGTGACCCGGCGGGACGGGCGATCGGCACGCCGAGCACGACCGCGACCGGCGACTCCATGATCGACGCGTTCCTCTGGATCAAGCTGCCGGGCGAGGCGGACGGGTGCATCGCGGGGGCCGGGCAGTTCGTGCCGCAGCGCGCCTACGACCTGGCCATGGCGGCTCCCTCGCAGCCCCCCACCACGCCGACCCCCACACCCACCGTGACCCCGACTCCTCCCGTCACTCCCACGCCGACTCCCACCGTGCCCCCGCCCGGCGGCAAGGCCTGCACCGCCACCTACAAGCTCGCCGGCTCCTGGCAGGGCGGCTTCCAGGCAGAGGTGACCGTGAAGAGCACCGGGGGAGCGGCCGTCGCGGGCTGGACGGCCAGCTGGTCCTTCCCGAACGGCCAGACCATCACCCAGCTCTGGAACGGCACGCACACCCAGAGCGGCGCCGGTGTCTCGGTGAGGAACGCGGCCCACAACGGGAGCCTCGCCTCGGGCGCCTCCACATCCTTCGGCTTCACCGGTAACTGGTCCGGGACCAACGGTGTGCCGTCCTCCGTGAGCTGCACCGCCACCTGACCCGGCGATGCGGCCATGAACCGGTACGGCTCGCGCGGTCATGCTCCCCCGCGCGGGCCGTACCGGATATTTCTCGTGCCCCGGACCGCTCCGCGGAGGGGGAACGCTCGGGTCCGTGGCTGGGGGAGGGGCCGGGGGCGGCCTGACGAATGATTTTCCTTACGTCGCGCCTGAGACGGATCAGCCGCCCCAGGTGAGGGGCGAGGGCTCCGGGGAGGGCGTTCCGAACCGTGAGCCGGCCGCCGAGGTCATCGCCTCGGCGGCCTTCGTCATGATCCGGGTCATGGTCCTCAGCTCGTCGGGAGTGAGCCGATCGATCAGGAAGGCGCGGACGACGGCCACGTGCCCCGGGGCGGTCCGCTCCAGGCAGCGCACGCCCTCCTCGGTGAGCACGGCGAGGACGCCCCGGTCATCGGAGGGGTAGGTGGTCCGTTCGACGAGACCCCTCTTTTCGAGCTGCCCGATCTGGTAGGTGAGCCCGCTTTTGGACACCACCACCTGACGTGCGAGCTCGGTCATCCGCAGCCGCCGCCCGGCGGAGGCCGAGAGCTTTGCCAGGATCTCGTACTGGGCATGGGTTAACCCGGAGGCTTTCAACTGCTCCTCGACGCGCCGCTCCAGCAGATGTGTCGCCGCGACGTACGACATCCAGGCGTCCATCTCCGTTTTGCTGAGCCATCTCGCGTCCGTCACCCATACATTCTATGACTTGTTCGAATTTGAACTATTCACGATTTTTGGTTCGCATTCGAATGACAGGAAGGGATCAGCATGATTGACAAGGTGCGTCCCTACGTCCTCCTACTGGCACGGATCGGCATCGGGGCGATCTTCCTCTTCCACGGGATACAGAAGTTCACCTCGGGGCTCTCCGGCGTGACGAAGTCCTTCGCGTCGTATGGAGTGCCACTGCCTGGCTTGACCGCGCCGGGGGTGGCGGCCCTTGAGCTCGTCGGCGGAGTCGCCCTCATCCTGGGGGTCGCGCTGCCTGTCTTCGGCACCCTGCTCGCGTTGGACATGATCGGCGCGATCGTGTTCGTCCACGGGGCGAACGGCTTCACGGTGGAGGAGGGCGGCTTTGAGTTCGTGCTCGCCCTCGCGGCGAGCAGCCTGGCCGTCGGCTTCGGCGGCGGCGGAGCGTTCGCCGTCGACGGCATGCTGTCGCAGCGACGGCGGCACAGGGCCGTGGTGTAGGGAGGCAGCGGGCGGCTCTCCGGACGCCCTCCGGATGGAGGGCGTGCCCCGTCGCCGACGAGTGTGCGGCCTCGGCGAGAGAGCCGGGCCGAGGTCTCCTCATGGACGGTGCGCTCCACCGTCGACGAGTATGCGGCCTCAGCGAGACAGCCGGGCTGAAGTCTCCCTGACGATCTGGCTGAGAAGCGGTGCGACGTCCGGCCGGCTGTCGAGCAGCTCGTCCAGGCAGACCCGCCAGGCCCCGGCCTCGGAGAACTCGGCGACCCCGGGGAACCTCGTGTCCGTCTCCGACTGCAGGCGGAGACGCGTCCGTGAGAGCTTCAGCTGGTACGAGGCGCCGAGGTGCTGCTCGACCATGCCACTGAGCCACCAGTAGGCGTTCGCGTTGGCCGCGGAGACGAAGACCCGCGCGCCCTCCCACGCGATACGCCGGGGGTGAAGGACTGCCATGACCGCATGCTACGCCGGGCCTGACGCCTTGCCCATGGGCGTGAAACGCGGATACGCCGCGAACACGGACGTCGCCGGGACCCCGTCCACGGTGATGTCCGTCTGAACGCCCGGCCGGGCGTTCAGGTGCGTCAGCTGGGAAGCTGGGCGTCCAGGCGGTAGCCGTCGACGGTGACGTACACCTGGTCGCCCGGCCGGGCGTTCAGACGCATCAGCACCGGCTGCAGGGAGTCGAAGACGGGATGGTCCCGCCAGACCAGGACCACCGCGTTGTCACCGGGGCCGGTCACCGACAGCAGCGTGCCGGGACGCATGCCGAGGCGGGTGGCGTACCCCTCGGGCACGGCCACCGGGCCGCCCCGCAGATGGTCGCTGGTCACCTCTATCCGCTGCCAGCGGCTCGGGTCGGTGGTCGGGTTGGTCGGCGGGTGGAGCGGTGCGCGACGGCTGGTGATCAGGTGCGGCCGGGTGTTGCCGCCGGACAGGGCCGAGAGCGCGGCCAGGGCGGCACGCGGGTCGATGGAGTCGGCGCTCACCTGCGGAATCGGCGCTCCACCGCGGTGGCGGTGGCCGTTGACGCCCGGTGTGCGGCGCGGCAGCTGCTTGGTGGCCTCGGCGGCGGCCTCCTCCGACCAGTTGTCCGTCCGCGTGGCGCTCGCCGCGAGCGCGTCGAGCCAGGCCTGGGCGGAGTGGGCGCGGATGCCGAGCTGGTTCTCCATGAGCGCGACCGCGTCGGCGTCGATCGGTTTGTTCGCCAGGAGCTGGCGGGTACGGTCGCGCAGGCCGCCCAGGTCGCCCACGACGAGCCAGTCGTCCTGGAGCCGCCGGTCGGGCATGAGCGTGACCAGCACCCGCCAGAGCGGGGTGTGAAGCGTGGGGACCTCGATCGCGTGCGCGGAGTCGGCGCCGATGAGCTGGTCCTTGGTGGCGGCGGCGCCCAGCCACTCGGTGAGCCCGAACATGTGGCCGGTGAGCGGGGCGGACTCCGAGGAGCGCAACCAGAGCAGTATGCGTTCCTCGGCGGCGCGCTGTGCCGCCGAGAGGGCGTCACGGTCGGCGTTCAGCTTGTGCGCGAGCGCACGGAGGCTGATCGGGTCGACGGCGAAGAGCCGTTCGACGGCGACCGCGCGTTCCAGCGGGCTCCAGTCGCGGAACATGTTGTCCACCAGACGCACCAGCGGGTAGTCGCTGAGGCGGACCGCGGGCTCGGGAGCCGGCTGAGGGGCCGGTGCCGGCGGAGCCGGCAGCGCGGGGACCTGCGCGGGAACCTGCACCGGGGCCTGCGCGGCGACCTGCGCGGGAACCTGCTCCGGGACCCGTACGGGGGCCTGGGCCGGCATCTGCGCGGGAACCTGGGCCGGGATCTGCGCCGGGGCCTCCGCGGCGGCGGGCAGGGGCGGCGCCGTCTGCTCGGCGATCCCGGGAATCCGGCTCAGCACCTCGCGGAACATGGCCGTGATCACGACTTCGGGAGAGGCCGCCATCGACGGCCCGTTCAGGTCTCCGGCGGTCAGGCGGCGCAGCCGGGACCAGCCGCCCAGTCCGGAGATGGCAGAACGCGCGGCCTCGGGCCAGCCTGGCAGGGTCGGGTCGACCGTGTGCACGTGCAGGGCGGGCAGCACGTCACACAGTGGCAGATGGTCCCAGCGGGACAGCGAGAGCCGGGCCAGCCGGTCGCAGACCCAGTCGAGACCGGCGATGCCGAGGGCCTTGGGCAGGGTGACCGAGGCCCACCAGCCCGCGGGCAGGCGGGAGTCGGCCAGGGCTTCGGCGATCTGCTGTGGACGGCTCCAGCGCAGGGCCGGAACCAGATCACTCAGGCAGATCGATGACTCGGCATCCATCGGCGGACCGCAACCTCCCCAAAGTGACGCATGTGGCTAATGGTGCAGCCTACGCCGCAAGCTATCAATTGGCGTTAAGAGGGTAAAGCTGGTTGGTGCTCAAATCAGACGGAAGGGTACGCGGTCGACCGCCTACCAGTGTTACCGCCTCCGCTCCGGCGCGGCGTCCGGCGTCCAGCGCGGCCTCGTCGTCGGCCCCCTTGAGCAGGGCCGTCAGCAGTCCGGCGGCGAACGCGTCTCCCGCACCAATGGAGTCAATCACCTTGGCGGCGACTCCGGGAACCCAGGCGGCCAACTTTCCGTCCCGGGCCATCAGCGCGCCCCGGGAACCGAGCTTCACCGCCGCCGCGCCGTACCGGAGGCTCAGCTTCTCGGCCGCCCGCTCGGCGGAGGTCTCGCCGGTGAGCAGCAGGGCCTCGTCCCGGTTGGGGATGATCAGCTGGGAGGTCAGGGTCTCCAGGATGAACCGTTCAGGGCCGAACGAGCGCAGGAAGCCGGTCGAGGCGGGATCCACGCTGATCGAGATGCCGCGCCGGGCGGCCTGGGCCAGGGCCAGCCGGGAGAGCTGCAGGCCCGGTTCGGCGAACAGCGTGTATCCGGACAGGTGAAGGTGGTCCACCCCGTCGAGCAGGCTCTCGTCCCAGTCGTCGACGCTGATGTGCCCGCCCGCGCCCCGGTTGGTGAGCATGGAACGCTCTCCGGTCACGTCGACCATCGCGATCACCACGGCCGTCGGCCGGTCGGGGTCCACGCGCAGATGCGGCCGGACCCCGAAGCGCCGTAGCTCGGCGGCGTGCCATTCGCCGGTGTCGAAGCCGACCCGGGTCAGGATCCGCGCGTCGGCGCCCAGATGGGCGGCCCAGGAGGCGGTGTTGGCCCCGGAGCCGCCGGGGCGCAGCACGATGTCGGCGGCGGTGTCCGTCCCGACGGCCAGGCCGGACAGGGCGGACCCTCCGTGAAGTGCGACGACATCGGTGACCACGTCGCCGATAACCAGTAAGCCTGTTCCGGTCACGACTGCCTCAGTTTCCCCGGCTCCAGGAAACCGCGATCTGCCCGGCGATGCGGGCGTTGCCTCGTACGGCGGCCAGGTTCGCCTCGAGAGAGGCACCGTCGGTGCCGCGCACCAGATACCCCAGGAGGAACGGGGTGATGGCCTGGCCGGTGACCTGCTCCCGCTCGGCCGCGTCGAGGGCTTCGGCGAGGACCCGGTCGTGCAGGGCGGGGTCGAGCTGATCCTCCAGCGGCACCGGGTTGGCCACGATCAGGGCGCTCTCCGGGCCGCCGAGCGCGTCCTGGGCTCGCATGATGCCCGCGGCCTCGGCCGGAGTCTCGATCCGCCAGTCGATCGGCTCACCGGAGGTGTGCAGGTAGAAGCCGGGGAACTCGTCGGTGCGGAACCCCGCGATGGTGACACCCCGCGTCTCGAGCCGCTGGAGGGTGGCCGGGACGTCCAGGATGGACTTCACGCCCGCGCAGACGACGGTGATGCGGGTACGGCTCAGCATGTCGAGGTCGGCCGACTCGTCCTGGGTGTCGGCCCACTCGCGGTGCACGCCGCCGAGACCGCCGGTGGCGAAGACCCGGATGCCCGCCCTGGCGGCCAGGAACGAGGTCGCCGAGACCGTGGTCGCCCCGCTGACCCTGAGCGCGGCGGCGGCGGGCAGGTCGCGGAAGCCGAGCTTGCGAAGGCCGGGCTCGCCGGCGACCCGCTTGAGCTCGTGCTTGTTCAGGCCGATGCGCGCCACGCCGTCCAGCACCGCGATCGTCGCCGGTACCGCCCCGGCCTTGCGGACGATCTCCTCCAGCTCCACCGCGACCTCGAGGTTGCGGGGCTGTGGGAGGCCGTGCGAGATGATCGTGGATTCGAGCGCCACGATCGGGGCGCCCTGTGCCAGTGCCTCGGCCACCTCGGGTGAGGGGCGGAGCGTGCTGCCGGCAGGCTGTTCGATGGTACGCATGAGCTGGTTCTGTCTCCTCATCAGAGGCCGGTTCCTGCCCCTTCTTGGAACGGTGCAAACGGCCCGGTCTCTCCTAAAAGGAGCACGTTACGGTGCTTGCCGGGAGACGTCTACTCAAAGATCAGCCAACGACGACAACATGGATCGGTGAGATCCCGCCGATGATGGCCGCGTCCCTCCCGCTCTCGCAGCGTCCGGCAGGTGTCCGGCAGGTGTTCGGCCGCCGTACACGCCCGCCACGGTGGTGTTCGGCCGCCGCGCCGATCGCCGCGGGGGCGTCCGGCCCTCGGAGACGGGGCGAAGAACGGCCGTGATCGGTGTGCCGGCGCGGGCGGCCGGTAGGTGTCGGCTCCATAAAGGTCATAGCCTGGGGCTATGAGTGAGCTGCCCGATCTCGAGTCCCTGCGCCTGCTCGTCGATGTGGACCGTCTGGGCAGCCTCGGCCAGGCGGCCCGGGCCGGGGGCATCGCCCAGCCGTCGGCGAGCAAGCGGATCTCTTTGCTGGAGCGCCGTCTCGGGCTGCCGTTGCTGGAGCGCACCCCGCGTGGCTCCACCCTCACCCCGCAGGGTGCGATGGTCTCGGCCTGGGCCACGCAGGTGCTGTCGGCGGCCGAGGAGCTGATGCGCGGCGTGGAGGCGGTACGGCACGGCCGGGCGGCCCATCTGCACATCGCGGCCAGCATGACCGTGGCCGAATACCTGCTGCCGCGCTGGCTGGGGGAGCTGCAGAGCCGGGAGTCCGCGGTCCAGGTCGGCCTGGACGTGCAGAACTCGGCCGAGGTGGCGAAACTCGTCGGCGGCGGGGTCGAGCTCGGATTCGTGGAGGGGCCCTCGGTGCCGGCCGGGCTGACCTCCCGCGTGGTCGCCACCGACCGGCTCGTCGTGGTGGTCGCGCCGGGCCACCCGTGGGCGCGGCGCCGGACCCCGCTGCTCGCCGCCGAGCTGGCCGCCACCCCGCTGGTCGTCCGCGAGCGCGGCTCCGGCACCCGCGAGACCCTGGACCTCGCGCTGGCCGGCCACGCCGTCGCCGCCCCCCGACTCGAACTCGGCTCCAACGCCGCGGTCAAGGGCGCGGCCCGCGAGGGCGCCGCGCCCGCCGTGCTCAGCGGCTACGCGGTGGAGACGGAGCTGGCCACCGGCCGCCTGGTTGAGGTGGCCACCCAGGGCATCGACCTCGAACGCCGCCTGCGCGCGGTCTGGCGCCGCGGCAGCACCCCCACAGGCCCCGCCGCGACCCTCCTGAAGATCACCCTCTCCGCGGCTCGTGAGCATCCATGAGCCGGATGACCGGTGACCAGGGATCCGTGCGTCGATGACCGATGACCGATGACCGATGGCCCGTGCGTCGGTGATCGGCGATCCGTGCGCCGATGGCCTGTGGGCGGTGACCGGTGACCCGTGTGCCGGTGGTCGGCGATCCGTGTGCCGGTGACCTGCGACCTTCGACCGGTGATTCGTCGCCGATGGCCTGTGGCCGGCAAGCCGCGAGTGGCCGTAGACCGGTTTGTCGCCTTCGATATATGGTGCGTGACATGGCAGTGATTGAGGTATCTAGCGTGCTCTGTCCTGAGCCGCACTGGCAGACCGGTCTCTGACCATCCGGAGTCCCCGCCCCGTCACCCCTCATCTCACCGGGATGTCCCGTGCTCCGTTCTCGCTATGACGTTGTGATCGCCGGAGGCGGCCACAACGGCCTGGTCGCCGCCGCCTACCTTGCCCGAGCGGGCCGCCGGGTCCTCGTCCTGGAGCGTCTCGACCACGTCGGCGGTCTCGCCGTCTCGGCGCGGGCGTTCGCCGGGGTCGACGCCCGGATCTCGCGCTACTCCTACCTCGTCAGCCTCCTGCCCGCCAAGGTCGCAAAGGACCTCGGGCTCAACGTCACGCTGCGCCGCCGCCGTTACGCGTCCTACACGCCCGTGGGGGACACGGGGCTGCTGGTGGACAACGGCGACGCCGCCCGGACGGCCTCCTCCTTCACCCGGGTCACCGGCGGCTCCGCCGACCTGGACGCGTGGCGGCGTCTCTACGCGATGACCGCCCACGTGGCGGAGCGGGTGGCGCCGACGTTGCTGGAACCCCTCGTGGACCGCGAGGCGATGCAGGACCTCGTCGGCGACGAGGCCTGGCGGGAGCTGTTCGAACGGCCGATCGGCGAGGTCGTGGACGAGCGGTTCGCCGACGACACCGTGCGCGGAGTGGTACTCACCGACGCGCTGATCGGCACCTTCGCCGACCCCTCCGACCCGAGCCTGCTCGCCAACCGGTGCTTCCTCTATCACGTGATCGGTGACGGGACCGGCGACTGGAACGTCCCGGTCGGCGGCATGGGCGCGGTCTCCGAAGGGCTCGCGGACGCCGCCCGAGCGGCCGGAGCCGAGATCCTGACCGGCGCCGAGGTCCTCGCCGTCGATCCCTCCGGCGAGGTCACCTTCCGTGACGCCGGCGGGGAACACGCGGTCCGGGGAGACCGGGTCCTGGCCAACGTGCCGCCCGCCGTACTCGCCCGTCTGCTGGGAACCGACGAGCCCGTGCCCGAGGGAGCGCAGCTCAAGATCAATATGGTGCTGTCGCGGCTGCCCCGGCTCAAGGACGCCGGTGTCGACCCCGTGGCGGCGTTCAGCGGCACGTTCCACATCAACGAGGGCCGCGACCAGCTCGCCCGCGCCTACGCCGAGGCCGCCGCCGGGCGGATCCCGGAGCTGCCCCCCGCCGAGGTCTACTGCCACTCGCTGACCGACCCGTCCATCCTCGGCCCCGGCCTGCGGGCCGCCGGAGCCCAGACGATGACCCTGTTCGGCCTGCACATGCCCGCCCGGCTGTTCCGCGAGGATCCGGCCGGAGCGCGTGAGGCCGCGCTCGGCGCCACGCTCGCCTCGATGAACCGGGTCCTCGCCGAGCCGATCGAGGACTGCCTGCTGCGCGCCCCCGACGGAAGCCTCTGCCTGGAGGCGAGGACCCCGGTCGACCTGGAGAACGAGGCGGGCCTGCCCGGCGGCCACATCTTCCACCGCGACCTGTCCTGGCCGTACGGCGAGCGGGGGCGGTGGGGCGTGGAGACCGAGTTCGAGCGCATCCTGCTCTGCGGCGCGGGCGCCCGACGGGGCGGCGGGGTCAGCGGCATCCCCGGCCACAACGCGGCCATGGCGCTCCTGGCCTGACCGGCCCGGTGGCGACGGCCGGCGGTGAGACCGGTCCTGTCGGTCTGAGGCCGACCCGATGGCGTTGGTCGGCGGTGAGTCCGGTCCTGTCGGCCTGGGGCCGGTTCGGTGGCGACGGCCGGTGCCTATCCCCCCGAGATCAGCTTGGTGGCGACGATCAGCGCCGTCGCGGCCCGTTCCTCGTCGGGCACGTCCAGGCCGACCGGGAACGGGAGACTGCCCAGGATGAGAGCGATCACCGCGAGGCGGGACTCGAACTGCTGGACGATCCCGTCCCCGGGCGTGGCCAGCACCGAGATCATGGACAGCATCCGGTGCTGCATCTGCTCGCCGGCGTCCACCTCGGACATGACGGCCTGATTGACCTGGGCGAACCGGACGAGCGGTCGCCACTGGTCGTCGAGGAGTCCGGCGATCCTGCGCAGGATCCCCTGCCTGGCCTCCGCCGTGTGCGGCTGGGCGAGGGCCCAGTTCATGAGCTCGTCCATCGAGGCGTTCAGGTCGTCCAGGACGCTCGTGAGGATGTCCTCCTTGGCCTTGAAGTGGTAGTAGAGCGCGGGCCTGGTGATCTCCAGTCGCTCCGCGACCTCACGCAGCGAGGTCTTCTCGTATCCCTGCTCGGCGAACAACTCCAGCGCGACCTGCTGGATCCGTTCCCTGGTATCGCTGCGCCGGGCGTTCATCGCGGTTCCACTACTCCTGGTCGATGGCATGACTTGACGGCCGTCCTCGTTTTACTTACTTTCATGTAAGTAAGCAATTGAGGATGGCCCGTGAGGAGCAAGACTATGACCCAGAGCTTTCCCGTTCCGCGTAGCTGCCCGTTCGCTCCCCCGCCGGAGTACGAACGCCTCCGCGAGGAGGCGCCGCTGGTCGGGGCGGACCTTCCCGGCGGGAAGGTCTGGCTGGTCACCCGGCACGCCGAGGCACAGCAGGTGCTCAGCGACACCCGGATCAGCACCGACCCCGCCACACCCGGGCACCCCATGGCCATGCTGTCGGAGCTCTCTCACTCCGACGAGGAAGAGGAGGCGATCGCGAAGTTCCACGTGGGCCAGTTCATCGACATGGACCCGCCGGAGCACGACGTCTACCGGCGGATGCTGATCCCCGAGTTCAGCGTCCGCCGGATCAGGGAGATGCGGCCCGGCATCCAGGAGGTCGTCGACCGGCTCATCGACGACATGCTCGAACAGGGACCCTCCGCCGACCTCGTCGAGGCGTTCGGCCTGGCCGTGCCGTCGCTGGTGATCTGCGGACTCCTCGGAGTGCCCTACGCCGACCGTGACTTCTTCCAGTCCAGGACCCGCACGATGGTCAGCACCTCCACCTACGACCCCCAGGCCTCCATGATCGCGGCCATGAAAATCCGGGACTATCTCGACGGGCTGATCACCGAGGCCGAGCGGGAGCCCGGCGACAACCTCATCGGGCGGCTCGTGACCGCGCGGCGGGAGACAGGGGAGCTCTCCCACGACGCGCTGGTCGGCATGGTGTTCCTGCTGCTCGTGGCGGGACACGAGACCACCGCGAACATGATCCCGCTGGGCGTCCTGACGCTGCTGCGCGACCCCGGTCAGCTCGCCGGGCTGCGTGCCGACCCGGACGGCTGGCCGCTGGCGGTGGAGGAACTGCTGCGCTACCACTCCATCGTGGACTGGTTGGCCTTCGACCGGGTCGCGACCGAGGACATGGAGATCGGAGGTCAGGCCGTACGGGCGGGGGAGGGCATCTTCGTGCTCGGCGCCTCGGCCAACCGGGACCCCCGGGCCTTCGAGCGTCCCGACGAGCTCGACCTCCGGCGCGGCGCCCGCAACCACGTGGCGTTCGGATACGGCGTGCACCAGTGCCTCGGGCAGAACCTCGCCCGAGCCGAGCTTGAGATCGCCTACCGCACGCTCTTCGAGCGGATTCCCGGCCTGCGTGTGGTGGGAGAGGACGACGAGCTGCCGTTCAAGTACGGCGGCGCCATCTTCGGCCTGCACGCGCTCCCGGTGGCGTGGTGACCGCGAGGATCGTCGCGGACCGAGGCCGCTGCATCGGGTCGGGGCAGTGCGCTCTCATCCTGCCGGACGTGTTCGACGCCGATGACGAGGGGCTGGTCACGGTGATCGGCGACGTCGCCGCGGCCGGCGTCGCCGACCTCCGCCACGCGGTGCGCCTCTGCCCGGCCAGGGCCCTCACGCTGGACGAACACGGCTGAGGGCGTGCAGGCGGCTCTCATGACATATGGGCATTCATAGGACTCTCATGGTGAGCGTCTAGCGTTGGGGCCATGGGTGACGGTGAGGCCGCGCGGGTGCTGGTCGTGGACGACGAGCCCGCGCTCAGGGAGGCGTTGCAGAGCAGCCTGGAGTTCGAGGGATACCGGGTCGGCCTGGCCTCGGACGGGCAGGCCGCGCTGGAGACGCTGGAGCGGGAGCCGTACGACCTGGTGCTGCTCGACGTGATGATGCCGCGGCTGGACGGGCTGACCGCCTGCCGCAGGCTCAGGGCGGTGCGCAACCATGTGCCGGTGCTCATGCTCACCGCCAGGGACGCCGTGGGCGACCGGGTCTCGGGGCTGGACGCCGGGGCCGACGACTATCTGGTCAAACCGTTCGAGCTGGACGAGCTGCTGGCCCGGGTCAGGGCTCTGCTGCGGCGCGGCGCGCTGAGCGCGCCCGCGGCGGAGGACGACGGCGTGCTGGCCTACGGCGACCTGCGGATGGACACCTTCAGCCGCGAGGTCACCCGGGCGGGCGAGCCGCTCGAACTGACCAGGACCGAGTATCTCCTGCTGGAGCTGCTCATGGTCCATCCCCGCCAGGTGCTCACCCGTGAGCAGATCCTCAGCGAGGTGTGGGGCTTCGACTTCGAGCCGTCCTCCAACTCCCTCGACGTCTACGTCATGTATCTGCGCCGCAAGACCGAGACCGCGGGACGCCCCCGGCTGATCCACACCGTCCGGGGTGTCGGCTACGTGCTGCGGCTCTCACCGTGAATGGCCGCCGCTCCCTGCGCTCGCGGCTCACCCTGCTGGTCGCGACGGCGGTCGCGGTGGCGATCGCGGTGTGCGCGGCGGTCTGCTGGTTCATCGTCAGGAGTGAGCTGCTCGACCAGATGGACCGTTCGCTGCACGGGGCGAAGGGGCCGCAGGGCATCGAGTGGATCCAGCAGTACTGCACCGGGGGCTTCCCCGACAGGCCGCTGCCGTTCCGTTTCCAGCCTCTCCAGGTGATCGACGCGCAGGGAGGAAGGTGCGTCGTCGGCGCCCCCGGCGTCAAGGTCGTTCCGGCCGACCGCGACCTGGCCGCGGGGCCCGCGGGGCAGGAGGCGATCAGGAACGGCACCACGGAGGAGGGGGCGGAGGTGCGCGTGCTGACCAGGAGCGTCGGTTCCGGCCTCGCGGTGATGGAGTCCCGGACGCTGACCGAGTTCCAGTCCACTCTCACCACGCTCGCCTGGATCCTCGCCGGGGTCGCCGCGCTCGGCGTGCTCGGCGCGACCTCGGCCGGGCTGTTCGTCTCCCGTACGGCGCTGCGCCCGGTCGGCCGCCTGGCCGAGGCCGTCGAGCACGTCGCCAGGACCGAGGACCTCGACACCAGGCTTCCGGTCGAGGGCACCGACGAGATCGCCAGACTGGGCACCTCGTTCAACGCGATGACCACCGCGCTGGCCGGATCCCGCGAGCGCCAGCGGCGGCTGATCGCCGACGCCGGGCACGAACTGCGCACCCCGCTCACCAGCCTGCGCACCAACATCGACCTGTTGCTGCGCAGCGAGAACGCGGGCCGCCCGCTGGACCCGGGCCCCAAACGCAGACTGCTGAACAGCCTCAAGGCCCAGTTCGAGGAGATGTCCACGCTGGTCGGGGACCTGCTGCAGCTCTCGCGTTCCGAGGACGAGCACGAGCCGTACGTCGAGGTCGCCTTCCACGACGTGGTCGAGGCCGCCGTGCGCCGGGCCCGGCTCCGGGCCCCCGACACCTCGATAGAGGTCGAGCTGCGCCCCTGGTATGTCCACGGTGACCAGGCCGCCCTGGAGCGGGCCGTGGTGAACCTGCTGGACAACGCGGTGAAGTTCTCGGGGAGCGGCACGACGGCCGGACCGGTGAACGGCTCGCGGAGCGGCGGGACACCCGGTTCGACGGACGGCTCGCAAAGCGGCGGGGTGCCCGGCTCGGTGGACGGCTCGGGGAGCGGTCCTGCGACGGGCCTGGGGGGTGGCTCGGCGACGGGGCCGGTGACCGTAAGGCTTCGCGATGGCGAGCTGGCCGTCAGGGACCACGGCCCTGGCATCCCGGAGGACGAGCTGCCGTACGTGTTCGACAGGTTCTGGCGGTCGTCCTCGGCGCGCAGCATGCCCGGCTCCGGACTGGGGCTGGCCATCGTGGCGCAGGCCGTACGGGATGCCGGGGGAGAGATCACCCTGGAGAACGCCGCCGGCCGCGGAACCCGCGCCCGGGTGCGCCTGCCCGGCTCGTCCGTCCGAGGTTGAGAGCCCGACGGCCCGGTCCGTCACGGCCCGCCACCCGCGCCGGCCGCGCCGTCCAGGCCGGTCGCGGAGGCCGTGGAGGTCGACGGGCCACCCGGAGCCGGGGCGTTCGCCGCTTCCGAGCACGGCGGCTCCGGCGACCGGCTGTCCTGCAACCGCGGCTGAGCCGCCGCATCGGGAACCGCGACTGTAGTCTTGCGCCGTGCACAGCGGAGGAGGGGCGCGCAGCAGCCGCGCAGACCAGGCCGATCAGCGTCGAGCGGAGTTGCTCGACGCCACCCGAAGGGTCGTGCTCGAGCGGGGGCTGGCCAGCACGCGCGTCGCCGACATCGCCAGGGCGACCAATGTGAGCGGCGGGCTGATCCACTATCACTTCGCCACAAAAGACGATCTCATCACCGAGATGCTCCGCAGCACCAGCGACTCGGAGATCCAGCGGCTGAGGGAGATCGTCGCGGAGCCGGGCACCGCCGTGGAGCGGCTGGACCGCGTCCTGCTCTTCTACATCCCGGCCTCTCGCTCCGACCAGAGCTGGATCCTCTGGCTCGACGCCTGGGCGGTCGGGGTGCGCGAGCCGCACGTCCGGACCATCCTGCTGGAGCTGGAAGGCGCCTGGATCGAGATCCTCGGCGGGGTGATCACGGAGGGTGTGGCCACGGGTGAGTTCGTCTGCGACGACCCTCAGGGGTCGGCCGAGCGGATCGACGGCATGCTCGACGGCCTGGTGGTCCGCTACACCCTGAACGCGGGAAACATGTCCCGGACCCGCCTTCTGCACCACGCCCGGGTCGCCGCCGCCCGCGAGGTCGGACTGGACCCCGCGGTTTTCTCCGCCGGATCCTCCGTGTCAGGCGGGTAGCGCCGCCAGCAGGAAGGCCAGCCGTGCGGCGGCCTCCTCGATGTAGTCGGTAGTGCCGAGCCGATAGCCCCACGAGGTGATGAAGCCACCGTCCGGGGAGCAGGTCACGGTCTCTACCAGTGTGTTGCTGAAGCGATTGCGGACGCAGACGTAAGCAGGATCCCCGAATGAAATCCTCTGCACCGACAAGTCCGCATGCAACCGAGTCGCAATGGCGAACCTCTCCAGACAAGACAGCGTGTCCAGCATCGTGCGTCACCTCCGTCTCGACAGAGAATTGCACGATCTTGGGGGATTAATCAAGCAATTGCGGCTTTTTGCCTGCCGATTGTCTGGCGAAGTCCTCCAGCACTCTCACGATCACCGACCTGGCCTCGTCCCGGAAGACCGCGGCCTCGGAGAGTTCCTCGAAGGCCCGCATGTAGAAGGCGATGTCATCCGGGTCGCGGAGGATCAGGTCCCTGGTCCTGGTCGGCACCGCCACGTGGTCCTCGTCGTAGATCCAGAAGCCGTTGAGCAGCGCGGATGGGAGGGGAGCCTCGAAGGGGATCACGCCGAACTCCACGTTGGGGAGCGCGGTCACGGCCAGCAGCCTGTCGAGCTGCCCGCGCATCACGTCGAGCGGGGCAAGCCGGTAGCGCAGCGTGGCCTCGGGCAGGACGAACCTGAACTTCTTGTTCTGGTCGTAGAGGATCTCCTGGCGCTGCATGCGCACCCTGATGGCCGCGTCGATCTCGTCGGGTGCGTTGTAGAGGCGCTTGATCCGGGTGAAGATGCTCCTGGCGTACTCGGTGGTCTGCAACAGGCCGATGACCACGCCCGGCTCGAAGACCCGCAGCAGTGTGGTCCGGGCCTCCATCTCCCGGATGTCCTCCTGGAGTGCGGCCAGGCCGCTGCGATGCCGCTGCCGCCAGGAGTCCTGGCGCTCCAGCAGGGCCGAGGCCTGCTCAACGAGCTCCTCGATGGCCTCCGGGGTGGCCTGCACCGCTCGCCCCCACAGGACGATGTCGTCCTCGGTGGGGGTCTGGCGGGCGTTCTCCAGCCGGGAGATCTTGGAAGCCTGCCACCGGAGCCGTTCGGCCAGATCCTTGCCCGATAGACGGGCCGACTCACGCAATTGCCGAAGCTGCGCGCCCAGGTCGGCCCTGGCCTGCTGGAACTCACTCACACGATCTCCTCAACCGGTCGTGTGGGCGAGGCGCCGCAGTCTCTGCCGACCTGGTCGTTCCGCGTATTCACGTCATCTCCCGCATGGTGCGCACGACGCTAGACCCGGGCGGTGGATCATGCCATAGACGGCTCCCAATCGTGACCAATATTTACAGAAGCACCCTGCGGGCGATGTCTACGAGAAGCTCGCGGGGGACCTCGATGATGGTCTCGCCGTCCAGGACGTCGCGCAGATCGGCCAGGGCTTCCGGGTCGGTCACATGCAGGCCCTGGACGACGATGGTGCCGCGGTCGGTTTCGTAGAGAGAGGGGCAGGCGCCCGCCTCCGAGGTGGAGCCAAGAAACCGCAGTCGCATGGCTGATCCCTTCCCGAGCCAGTCCTATGGAGCAATTGCGTGCAATCGTAGAGTTTGAAAGGTTGCATGAACGTTTCAATCATGAAATTGCGGGCGCTCCACTCCGGAAGTGCGGCCAACGGCACCACGTATGCGGCCAATGGCACGAACTGAGCGATGAGCCGTCGCGCCCCGCTGATCGCTCTCGGCCACGCTCCGATGAGACCTCCGGGGCCATGGCCTGTACGGGGTCAGCCGCAGGCGGCGTCGACCACGGCGCGCCGCCAGTCGGGGAGCGGCCCGTCCTTCCAGGAAACGCTCACCTCGGCGCCGCCGTTCGGACCGTAGGCCACCATCTCCAGATGCCACAGGTTGGTCTCGGACCCGCAGGAGACATCCACTTCCAGGACCAGTGGCCGGTGGGCGCCCGCGGGGAGCGTCCAGCCTTCGCGGGGAAGCCAGAGAAGGTCGGCGGGGCCGTCCGGGCCGCCGGAGTAATGCGGTTCGACGGAGTGGACGGCCAAGGTCGTGCCCGGCGAGATCGACGACGGACTGGCCTGGATCAGCCCTTCGTTGCGAAGATTCGCGTGAAGCCGGGCGCGGCCGGTCGTCGTTCCCGGCTCGACCAGCGTGGGGGTGGCGCTCAGACGCGGGGCGGCGGCGCCGCCCCACCAGGCGGCGACCGCGAGCATGGCCATGACGGTGACGATGGACGCGGCGACGGCCAGCCGTCGCCGCCATGAACGACGCGGCGCGATCAGCGCCCAGGTCTCGTCGGTGATCACCGACGTCATAACGTCTCCCGCCGATCCAAGTGTATTAACATATTGGTACATTCGCGTCTTGGTCGCAATGCCAGGAGAGCCTTCCATGTCATCGCTGGGACAACTCGCCCTCGCGCTCGCGTGGATGTTCGCCGTGCCCACACTGGTGCTGCTGGCCGGGTTCGCACCGGTCAGCAGAGCACGGCTCGCCACCTTTGCCGTCTCCCACGACATCACCGTCACGACCGGCAACGGGCCGATCCTGATCGGCTATCTGGCGATGGGGGCCCGATGGCGGGCGCTCGGCGGGGCGGCCGGATGGGTCGCAGGCGGCGCCTTCGCCCTCCCCGGCGCCTATTACTTCTGGGGCGCGGCCGGTTACCTGGCCGGCGCGCTCATGGCCGAGATCAGGACGTCGATATGGCCGGCGCCGCCCGAAGGTCCGCGGCGGGCCGCCCTCACCGTGCGCCGCTCCGGCGACTACCTGTCCTGGGGCGCACGCTGGGGCCCGGCGCTCATCGTCGCGGCCCTGGCCTGCCAGGTATCCGGTTACCTGTTGTGGCCGAGTGCCGAGCGACCGGACGTGCGACCGTCGAGAGTGATTCTGGACGGCGTGGGCCTAGCCGTGGTGGCGGCAGTTCTGTGGCTGTCGCGATGGTTCGTCACCCGGCGTTCCCAGCCGGTGCTGGCCGCCGATCTGACCGCGGCGGACGACGCGATCCGCGCCGGCTCGCTGCAGACCATCAGCGGTGCGTCGCTGGCCCTGATGTGCCTGGCCGCCACCGACGTGATGTGGGCCGTCATGCTCGATCTCGACGCCCCCGAACCGTTCAACTGGATCTCCACCTGGCTGACCTTGGGTATGGCCTTCTCGGCCCTCTACGCCTGGTTCGGGATCCGAGGGCGTGTGCGCCGGTTCCAGCGGAGGGTGACGGCGTGATCGTCGAGATCGACCCGGGAGGCTCCAGCCCGCCGTACGAACAGCTGAGGACGCAGATCGCCGCATTGATCCGCACCGGTGAGCTGGGGGTGGGGGCGAGGTTGCCGAGCATCCGGCAGCTCGCCCGAGATCTCGGCCTGGCGTCCGGGACGGTCGCGCGGGCCTATCGAGAGCTGGAGAGCGCCGGATACCTACGAGGCAAGGTGGGACAGGGCACCGTCGTGCGGGGGATTCCCGAGATGAGCGAGAGCGAGCGTGGCGAACGGCTCGAGGAAGCGGCACGGGCCTACGCGACGGCCGTGCGTGAGCTCGGCGTCGACATCGAGACGGCCCTGACCGCTGCCCGGCACCAGCTCGCGGGTTAGTCGTGGCCGGGTTTCGGGCCCGGGGGTACGGCGTGGCAGGCCGGTCGGCCTGCCACGCTTCCGGCCCGATGCGGTGGCTAGGCCTTCAGGATGAACGCGACCTCCTCGATCCCGTCGGCTGCCAGGGGCTGGTTCTCCTGCGCCGCGAGCCGCTGGAAGCCGCACTTTTCCAGCACCCGGATCGAGCCGGCGTTGTGCACGGCGACGTGGGCGTGGAGGGGGCGCGATTTCACGTGGCCGAGGAAGAGGGCGAGCGCCTCCGTCGCGATGCCACGGCCCCAGTGGTCACGGCCGATCCAGTAGCCGATCTCGCGGTCCCCCGACTGGTCCCAGCTCACGATGTTGCCGACCACGCGGCCGTCCGCGACTATCGTCTGCATCAGGGCCGTCCGGTCGGCCCGGATCTTGGCCCAATGAGCCATGAAGGGATCCCTCGCCCGTGAGGGGAACGCCGCCATCCGGGTCGCCTCCGGGTCGAGCTGGTGCTCGAAGAACAGCTCGACGTCGTCGTCTTCGACATCTCTGATGCGCACGTCACTCCGTGGCGGATCGGACTCGGCCATCCACGTCTCTCCCTTGTCCATACGGGGGTTCTCCGTGGTCCGAGTGTCGCATCGGGGACCGACAGGAACGGCCCGTCCGAGGCCGTCGACGTGGCGGAGGGTGCCGCCGGGACGGAGGCGCGGTCGTCCGTACGGCGCGTCACGCCTGGCCCGGGAACGGCGACGGCCGCCGCCCCGAACAGGTGCGGCGGCCGTCGCGATCCTCAGATGAGACGCCCTGGAACGGGACGGTCCTAGCCGTGCACCCTCTCGCCGTTCGTGTTCACCGCATACCACTCGGCGCCGAATCCCTTGACGTCCTGGCCAGTGGTGTCGCCCGGCTTCTGGTCCTTGATGTAGTAGTAGAGCGGATGACCGTTGTAGGTCACCTGGATCTCGCCGTCGTCACGCTTGGTGGTGCCGAGCAGGTTCTCCTTGATGCCGTTGCCGGCTCTGGGCTTCTCAGACATGACAAACGGCGGCCACGCCTGAGCACAGGGGCCCGAACACGCCGACTTCCCGTTCTTGTCCTTCTCGAAGAGGTAGAGCGTGCGGCCCTTCTCACCTACCAGAACTTTTCCGATCTTCGTTTCCGCCAGATCGACCACGGCGCCGGCCGCGGCCGGCGTCGTGGACGCGGATACGGATGCGGATGAGGTCGGTGTTGCTTTGACCCCGTCCGCCGCGATTGGTTCGGTCGCGTCCTTCTCTTCAGTGCCGCCGCATCCGGTGGCGAACAAGCCAACCGCGAGCGCGCCGACAAATAGCAACTTCCTCATCCCCGACCTCCAAGGAAGTAAGGCCAATACGGGTACCCAGGAAACACCTGTGCCACGCCGGTCCGTGGCCGCGACACGACCCCTTCGGCAAGTCTTTGCCTGCCTTGACCTGCGGTCTTCGGCCTTGCCGACGCCTGCCGACGGTGGAGATCCACCCGAAATGATGATCATCCAGGCGAGAAGGCGAGAAGGCGAGAAGGCGAGAAGGCGAGAAGGCGAGAAGGCGAGAAGGCGAGAAGGCGAGAAGGCGGGGCCGGATGGTTGTTGGAGCGGCCGGCGGGCGGACCGGGTGGGGGTGAGCGGGGCGGGCGTGGTGGCGGTCAGCCGTTCACGCCTGAGGATGTGCTTTCCGTAGGGCAGTGCCTATTCGGGTGGTGCCGGGGGAGCGGGCCGTACGGGAGCTTGGAGGAGGGACCGGGGGATCTCGGCGAGCTTGGCACGGAGTTCCTCGCCGAGGGCCTTGGCCTGGGCGTCGAGGCGGGGGCTGGCGGCCACGCCTCGGCCGAGGAGACCGTGGATCACGAAGTTGAGGGCGAGCAGGTTGGGGAGTTCGAAGCGTTCGACCCTGAGCTTCGCGGTGAAGGGGAGGAGTTCCGCCAGGCGCTCAACCGTCAGGTAGCCGGTCAGCCAGTCGAACTGCCCGGTCGTACGGACCCAGACACCCAGGTTGGCGTTTCCGCCCTTGTCCCCGGAACGGGCGCCCATGATCGTGCCCAGTGGGGTCCGTACGGCAGTCAGGTCGCCGTCCTCGATCGCCGGTTCGTCCTGCCCGGGAATCCAGGGAGAGACCGCTGACGCGGCCGGTGCCGTCTGGGGAACGGAACCCTCACCGCCGTCGGCCTGCCCGCCGCCGGACCGCTGACCGTCGAGCTGCGGGCCGTCGAGTCGCTGACGATCGAGGGAGTCGCCAGGCTGCTGCCGATCGGGGGAGTCGTCGGGCCGCCGATGGTCGGGCGGGCCGTCGGACTGCCGATGGTCGAGCTGCCGGCCGTCGAGCCAGACACGTGCCTGTACGGCCCGCGCCGGGATGAGGGTGGGCCAGTAGACGCCGTAGGGGGAGGCCTGGCCCGGAGGAGTGAGACCGTAGAAGCCCGGGTAACTGGCCAGGCCGGTCTCGACCACGGCGGACGAGAAGGCGCGCCCCGCCTTTCTGGAGTCGGCGTCCATCACGGTGATGCGCAGCAGGGCGGTGTCGGCCATCGGGGTGAGCTCGACGTGGACTTGCTCGAAGGACTCCCTGGGGACGCGGGACCAGATGGCGTCCTGCGCGAGCCGGGCCTTGGCCTCGATGTCCAGGCCGGTCAGGACCATGGTCATGGTGTTGCGGTAGCCGCCCAGGTAGTTGATCGCGACCTTGAGCGTGTCGGGCGGGGCCTCACCGCGCGTCCCCGAGATCCGGACCCGGTCCGGCCCCTGCTGCTCCAGCCGGATCGTGTCGAACCGCGCGATCGCGTCGGGTCCCAGGTAGCGGGGCGACCCGATCTCGTAGAGCAGCTGCGCGGTGACGGTGCCGACCGAGACCAGCCCGCCGGTCCCGGGATGCTTGGTGATCACGCTGGATCCGTCGGCGTGCAGCTCGGCGATGGGGAACCCGCAGTGCGCCAGGTCCGGCACCTCGCCGAAGAACGCGTAGTTCCCGCCGGTCGCCTGGCAGCCGCACTCGATGACGTGCCCGGCGACCACCGAGCCGGCCAGCGCGTCATAGTCGCCGGGGTGCCAGCCGTACCGCCAGATCCCCGGCCCGGTGACCAGCGCGGCGTCGGTGACCCGCCCGATCACCACCACGTCCGCCCCGGCGGACAGGGCGTCGGCGATCGGCCGGCCGCCCAGGTAGGCGTTGGCGGTCAGCGGAGCGGAGGGGAGTTTCTCCCCGGTGTCCAGGTTCGTCGCATCGCCGAGTTCGTGGCCGGTCAGATCGTCGCCGGTCACGTGCGCGACCTTCACTGACAGTCCGAGCCTGCCGGCCAGCTCGCTCACCGCGGCGGCGCATCCGGCCGGATCCAGGCCGCCCGCGTTGGACACGACCTTGATCCCCCGGTCCAGGCACGTCCCGAGAACGTGCTCCAGCTGCGTCAGGAAGGTCGGGGCGTAGCCGGGACGGCCCTTCGCCCGGTTGCCGGCCAGGATCAGCATGGTCAGCTCGGCGAGCCAGTCGCCGGTGAGGACGTCGATCGGGCCGCCCTCCACCATCTCCCTGGCGGCGGACAGCCGATCGCCGTAGAAACCGGAGCAGTTGGCGATGCGCAGCATCAATCCCCCTCGGGCCCGGGAACCCGGGACGCGGGTCGCTTCTCCCCGAAGCGGGAGCGGTCGGCGGCGGGCGGCATCACGTCTTTTCGGGACGCGGGTCGTTTCTCCCCGAAGCCGGAGCGGTCGGCAACGCGCGGCATCACGTCTCCTCGGGTTCGGGAGTCCAGGACGGGGATCGCTTCTCCATGAAGCCGGAGCGGTCGGCGCGCGGCATCAGTTTCCCTCGGACTCGGGGATCCAGGACGCGGGACGCTTCTCCATGAAGGAGGCGATGCCCTCCTGGCCCTCGGCGGAGGTGAAGCGCTGAGCGGACAGCTCGGACATCTGGCGCATGCCCTCCTCGACGGTCAGCGTGGGCACGGTCCGCACGAGCTGCTTGGTGATCGCGAGCGCCTCCGGGCCGCCGCGCAGCAGCATGCCGGTGTAGTGGGCGACCACGCCGTCGAGGTCCTCCTCGGGCACGGCCCGGGTGAGCAGGCCGATCTCCTGCGCGCGGGCCGCGTCGAAGACCTCCCCGGTGAGCAGGTATTCGGCGGCGGCCCGGGGGTCGAGCCGCCGCAGCACCGTCACCGAGATCATCGCGGGGACCACGCCGAGCCGGACCTCGGTGAACGCGAACGACGCCGAGTCCGGTGCGATCGCGAAGTCGCACGCCGCCACCAGGCCCAGCCCTCCGGCGCGGGCGGTGCCGTTCAACCGGCAGACGACCGGTTTGGGACTCTCCCAGATCAGGCTCATGATCTCCGGGAACGAGGCGGTCACCGGCGCCTCGTGCGCGTTGCCCGGCTCGACCCGCTGCTCCTTCAGGTCCGCACCGGAGCAGAACACCGGCCCGGTCGCGGTGAGCACGATCACCCGGACGTCGTCGGCGGCCAGCGCCCAGTTGAGCCGGTCCTCCAGATCGCCGAGCAGACGCACGGACAGCGCGTTGCGGTTGCGCGGGGAGTCCAGGGTGATCGTCGCGACCCCTCCGGACACCTCCTTGTGCACCAGGCGCTCCACTGGCCAACCACCGTCGGTGTTCATCCCAATCCTTCCATCGTGGAGACCCCGGGCTCTGGTCCTGGGGAGGACGTCAATCCCGCTCCTCGATCACGGCCAGTACGGTCCCCGCCTCGACCTGCCGGCCCGGCGTCACGTTCAGCGCGGAGACCGTGCCCGAGGTGGGGGCGGTGATGCGATGTTCCATCTTCATGGCCTCCAGCACCATGACCACCTGCCCCGCGCCGACGGGGTCGCCGGGTTTGACGTCGACGCGCAGCACCGTACCGGGCATGGGAGCCAGCAGGGAGCCCGGGGCCACGTGCACGACGGGTTCGGGGAGGCGGGGCAGGGGCGTGAGCCGTACGGAACCGAGGGGGGAGTCCACGTGGGTCACCCCGTCGTAGCGGGCGACGGCGAAGCGGTGCCGCACGCCCGAGGTCTCCAGGACCACCAGGGCGGGGGTGGCGCTGACCAGGTCCGTGTGGGGGAGTCCCTCGGCTCGCAGGCCGTCCCGGCTGATCCGGTAGGCGACCTCCGTCTCGGCGAAGGCCGTGCGCTGCGGCTGCGACACCACGTTGCGCCACCCGCTCGGCAGCCCGGCCTGCACGGTCGCCGCCGCCCGGTTGGCCGCCGCCGACGCGAGGGCGGCGGCGAGGGCGGACAGGGGCAGGGCACGCGGCCCGGCGGACGGATCCCGCGTCGGTCCCGCGGGGTCGTGGGCCGGCCCCGTCGACGCGTGCTCCGGCTCGGCCAGGTCATGGACCGGTTCGGACAGACCTTGCTCGGGCCCGGTCAGGTCATGGACCGGCCCTGCCGGGTCGTGTTCGGGCCCGGTCAGGTCGTGTTCGTCCAGGAATCCGGTGTGGGTGTCTCCGGCGAGGAACGCCCCGTGGCGCAGGACCCTGACCAGGAGGTCCCGGTTCGTGACGGGGCCGTGGATCCGGGCGCTCGCCAGGGCGGTGGCGAGCCTTCTCACCGCCTCGGCACGGCTTGCGCCGTAGGAGATGACCTTGGCGAGCATCGGGTCGTAGTGGACGCCGATCTCCGAGCCGTCCTCGACCCCGGAGTCCAGCCGGAGGCCGTGGGACATGGGGGCGAAGCGGGCGTCCACGCCGGGGACGTCGAAGCGGTGCAGGGTGCCGCTCTGCGGAAGCCAGTCGCGGGCGGGGTCCTCGGCGTAGAGCCGGACCTCGACGGCGTGGCCCGACGGCCGCGGCGGCGACGCGGCGAGCCGGGTTCCCTCGGCGACCCTGAGCTGGAGTTCGACGAGGTCGACGCCGTAGACGCACTCGGTGACGGGGTGCTCCACCTGGAGCCGGGTGTTCATCTCCAGGAACGCGACCGTGTCGTCCTTGACGAGGAACTCGACCGTCCCGGCTCCGACGTATCCGATCGTCTCCGCGGCCTTGATCGCCGCGTCACAGAGGCGCTCCCGCATCTCCGGGGAGATCGCCGGGGACGGGGTCTCCTCGACCACCTTCTGGTGCCGCCGCTGGATCGAGCACTCGCGCTCGCCCAGCGCCCACACCGTCCCGTGCCGGTCGGCCAGGATCTGCACCTCGATGTGCCGGGCGCGCTCCAGGAGGGGTTCGACGAAGACGGTCCCGTCTCCGAACGCCGACAGCGCCTCCCGCCGTGCCGACTCGACCGCCTCCGGCAGGTCGTCGGTCAGCCGTACGATCCGCATCCCGCGCCCGCCGCCGCCCGCCGAGGCCTTCACCAGCAGGGGGATCGACCAGCCGGACGCCGAACCGCTCATCCGGGTGAAAACGACGTCCAGGTCCCGTTCGAGGTCGTCCATCGAGTAGCCGGGCCCCGCGGTGAAACCGGGGAGCACCGGAACCCCGGCGCCGGACATCAGCGCCTTGGCCTCGATCTTGGACCCCATGGCGGCGACGGCCTCCGGAGGCGGGCCGATCCAGGTCAGACCGGCGTCCAGTACGGCTCGCGCGAACGCGGCGTTCTCCGACAGGAAGCCGTAGCCGGGGTGGACCGCGTCGGCCCCGGTCCTGCGGGCCGCATCGATGATCTTCTCTGTCGACAGGTAGGTGTCGGCGGGTTTGACGCCGGACAGCCGTACGGCCTGGTCGGCCTCGGCCACGTGTGGCGCGTCGGCGTCCGCGTCGGAGAAGACCGCGACGGTCTCGATGCCGAGGTCACGGCAGGTACGGAAGACGCGGCGGGCGATCTCGCCCCGGTTGGCGACGAGAAGACGGCCGATCACGATCGAGCCCGGAACGGCAGACGGAGGGCGAGCTCACGGGCCGGGGGAGAGGTGGGCCCGGCGAGGTTCCGGCCGGGTGGGCACGGAGCCTCCGGGGACTCTGGGAATGTCAGGATCATGATCACATCCGGAAGACGCCGAAGCCGGCGGGCTCCGGGGCGGGGGCGTTGTTGACGGCGGACAGGCACAGGCCCAGGACGGTGCGGGTGTCGCGGGGGTCGATGACCCCGTCGTCGTAGAGGCGGCCCGACAGGAAGAACGGCAGCGACTCGGCCTCGATCTGCGCCTCGACCAGTTCGCGCATCGCCGCGTCGCCCTCCTCGTCGTAGACCTGACCCCGGGCCTGGGCGGAGGCCCGGCTGACGATGGACAGCACCCCGGCGAGCTGCGCCGGCCCCATGACGGCGGACTTCGCGCTCGGCCAGGCGAACAGGAACCGGGGGTCGTACGCCCGGCCGCACATGCCGTAGTTGCCCGCGCCGTACGAGGCGCCCATGACGATCGTGAGGTGTGGGACGGTCGAGTTGGACACCGCGTTGATCATCATGGCGCCGTGTTTGATGATGCCGCCCTGCTCGTAGTCCTTGCCGACCATGTAGCCGGTCGTGTTCTGCAGGAAGACCAGCGGCGTGCGAGCCTGGTTGGCGAGCTGGATGAACTGCGCCGCCTTCTGCGCCTCCTCGCTGAACAGCACCCCCCGGGCATTGGCCAGGATCCCGATCGGGTAGCCGTGCAGCCGGGCCCACCCCGTCACCAGGCTCCCGCCGTACAGGGGCTTGAACTCGTCGAAGTCGCTGCCGTCCACGATCCGCGCGATGACCTCGCGCGGATCGAAGGGGATCTTCAGGTCCTCGGGGACGATTCCCAGCAGTTCATCTTCGTCGTGCAGCGGATCCCGTACGGCATGCGCGGCGACCCCCAGCCTGCGCCAATTCAGGCCCCTGACGATCTGCCGCCCGATCCGCAGCGCGTCGTGCTCGTCGGCCGCCAGGTAGTCGGCCAGGCCGCTGACCCGGGCGTGCATCTCGGCGCCGCCCAGCGACTCGTCGTCGGACTCCTCCCCGGTGGCCATCTTGACCAGCGGCGGCCCGCCGAGGAAGACCTTCGCGTGCCCCCTCACCATGACCACGTGGTCGCTCATCCCGGGAACGTACGCCCCACCGGCGGTGGAGTTGCCGAACACGAGGGCAATCGTCGGGATCCCGGCGGCTGACAGGCGGGTCAGGTCACGAAATATCCGGCCACCCGGGATGAAGATCTCCTTCTGCGTCGGCAGGTCGGCCCCGCCGGACTCCACCAGGTTGACCAGCGGCAGCCGGTTTTCAAAGGCGATGTCGGCGGCCCGGAGCGTCTTGCGCAGGGTCCACGGGTTGGACGAACCACCCCGTACGGTCGGATCGTTGGCGATGATCACACACTCGACGCCCTCGATCACCCCGATCCCGGTGACCACGCTCGCCCCGACGGGGAAGTCGCTGCCCCAGCCCGCCAGCGGAGAGAGCTCCAGGAACGCCGAATCCGGGTCGACCAGCAGCTCGATCCGCTCCCGGGCGAGCAGCTTGCCTCGCCGGCGATGCCGCTCGACGTATTTCTCGCCGCCGCCCGCCACCGCCTTGGCCTGCTCGGCGTCGAGCTCCGCCAGCTTGGCGAGCATCGCCTCGCGCCGGGTCGAATACTCGATTCCGGAGGTGTCCAGCCGGTTCATGAATCCTCTCCTCTGGTTGACGCCGGTGTCAGGCCGATGGCCCGAGCCCAGAGCGTGGTGAGCATGGCGACGGCGGTCCGCTCGTCGGCCTGCTCGCCGAGGTCGAGCCAGACGTGGGCGAAGTGCTCGACCATCCCGCCCAGCATCACGGCGGTCAGCCGCGGATCCAGGGCCGGATCGGCCAGACCCTGCTCTTGCAGGCGGCGCAGCCCTTCCGCGCCTCGTCGCACGAAGACCTCGCGCAGCTCCAGCAGGAGCTCGCGGAAGCTCTCGTCGTTGGTCGCGACCTGCTCCAGCATGCGGATGAGCCGGGAATTGGAGGCCCAGGCACGCAGGTAGAGCAGGTTGGCGGCCTCGATCCTGGCGTAGGGATCCTCGGGCGCGGCGGGCCCGACCACGCTGGCGGTGAACATCTCGCCGACCACCGCCCCGGCCACCTCGCGGAACAGGTCCTCCCGTGAGCCGAAGTAGGTGTAGAAGGTGCCGTGGGAGACGCCCGCCCGCGCACAGACGTCGTCGATGCGCACGGCGTCGTAGCCCTGCTCCTCGAACGCCTCCCGACCGGCCTGGATGAGCACGGCCCGCGTCCGCCGGCCCCGGCTGGTCAGTGCCTCAGACTTGACGATCACGTCAGTAAGATAGTCCACAACTCTCGCGCCTGCCAGGGCGTGGAATGGACCTGACTCGGGTTCCGTTGGACCGACTGGTCTGTTTACCCGATCCCCCGTATCCCCGTCCGTACTTCCCCCGAAGGACCCGCAGCCCCATGAGTAAGACACCCGGATCCCCGACGCTGAAGCTCGTCCACGGCGCCTCCATTCCCCTGATCGGCCTGGGCACGTGGCCGATGTCGAACGGAGAGGCCGAGACGGCCGTGGTCCAGGCGGTCGAGGCGGGCTACCGCCTCGTCGACACCGCCTACGCCTACGGCAACGAGGAGGGCGTCGGCCGCGGCCTGCGCGCGTCGGGCCTGCCACGGGAGGAGCTGTTCGTCACCACCAAGCTCAACGGTGAGTGGCACGGCTACGACGGGGTGCAGGAGGCGTTCGCGGCCAGCGCCGAGCGTCTCGGCGTCGACTACATCGACCTGTACCTCATCCACTGGCCGCTGCCCCGGCAGGACCGCTACGTCGACGCCGTCAAGGGTCTGGCCAAGCTGCTGGAGGACGGCAGGATCCGGGCCCTGGGCGTGTCGAACTTCAAGCCCGCCCACCTCGACCGCGTGCTCGCCGAGACCGGCGTGGTTCCCGACGTCAACCAGATCCAGCTCAACCCGGGCCTCACCCGCGACGCCGCCAGGGCCTACCACGCCGAACACGGCATCGCCACGCAGTCGTGGGGCCCGATCGGCCAGGGCGGCGAGCTGCTCAAGGACCCGGTGATCGTCGAGATCGCCGAGCGGTACGGCAGGACGCCCGCACAGGTCGTTCTGCGGTGGCACATCGAGCTCGGCCTGATCACGGTGCCGAAGTCCGCCAGCCCGGAGCGGATGAAGGCGAACATCGACGTCTTCGACTTCACCCTGACCCCCGACGAGGTCGCGGCCATGTCGGCCCTGGATCAGGGTGAGGCAGCCGCCGACGACTCGGACCGCATCGGCCACTGAGACCGTCGGTCAATGATCATCTGATGCCGCCGTAGTCAGAGCGCCCACGGCCGGACACCGATACCCATCGGTGTCCGGCCGTGTTCTCTGTGGGCCTCGTGACGTGTGTGAGCTTCGGGATCGCCGCTGCGGTAGGCGTACCGGCGTCGCGCGCAGTCTCGGACGACACCCGCTCCCTTACACCTCGTCCGGTGACCTCAGTTCTTCCAACGCCTGTTGGGCCTCGCGATTGGTCTGAGCCTCCATGATCATCGTGACGCGCTCGGTGTGCTCCGGCTGACCGATCCGGCCGCTGGTGAAGATCTCGTCGAGCTCGCCGAGCGCCAGTTGCCGTTCGGCGTCGCTGGGCTGGAGGTCGAGCCATTGCTCGAAGGCCGCCTGGTCGCGGTCGGCCGTGGCCACGGCCCGCCGGCGACTCGTCGTGTTGAGCCGCCTGACGATGATCACCAGGACCGTGATGATGGCGGCCGCCAGCAGGCCCGAGACGATGAGTACCTCGATCATGAGCACCTCCGAGCATGTGAGCAGTGCACCGTATGAGAGCCGAACCGGCCGGGCATGCCTCACCGCGGACGGGACGGGAGCCCGCATGTGGCCGGGTGGAAAGGCTGACGACTTCTCCTCCCGCCCTGGCACGTGCGGGTGCCGAGGTGCTCGCGATGATGTCCGGTCGGGCGATATCACTTTATGAAATCAGCTGGCTACTTTATGTATCGACGCCGTCGCGGATTCTTCCGGTGGCGATAGACAATCGTGACCGTCGGCGCCCCCTGGCATGGCGGAGGCGTGTCTCACCCCGTGTCCTTCGGTGATCGAGGTCGACGACCTGTCCGATGGCGGCGATGCGGCCACCGGACACAGGTGCGTGAGGGGAGGGCGCCCGGTATCCGCCCGTGCCGCCCGCATGCCGGCGGAGATCGGTGCGGAGACGCACTTGAATCTCCAGCGGCTGGAAGGTCCACACTCCTCATGTGAACGACGAAGGCCGTGAGCTGCTCACCATCGGGCAGCTCTCCCGGCGCACCGGACTTTCGGTGCGCACCATCCGCTACTGGTCCGATATCGGGGCGCTGCCCCCGGACGGCCGTACCAGTGCCGGTTTCCGGCTCTACGGCACCGAGTCCGTCGCCCGGCTCCAGCTTGTACGCACCCTGCGCGAGCTGGGGCTGGGTCACGCGGAGGTGCGGCGGGTGGTGCGGCGGGAGACGACCGTCGCGGCCGTCGCGGCCGTCCATGTGCGGGCGCTGGACGCACAGATCCGGGCCCTGCGCCTGAGCCGGGCCGTGCTGAGCACGGTGGCCAGGCGGCAATCCGACACCGAGGAGATGGAACTGATGAACAAACTGGCAAGGCTCTCCGCCCAGGAACGCGCCGCGATCATCGAGGACTTCGTCGACGAGGTCTTCAGCGGCCTGGACGCCGACCCGCAGCTGTACGAGCGGATGCGCAGCACCATGCCGGGGCTGCCCGACGACCCCACGCCCGAGCAGGTCGACGCATGGATCGAACTCGCGGAGCTGGTCACCGACCCGGACTTCCGCCGTCGCATGCGCCACATGGTGCGGCACAACGCCACGGGCCGCACCCAGACGGGCCCCGGCCGGCAGCCCGGCGCCTTCATGTTCTTCGCCAAGAAGGTCGCCCTACTCGTCGGCGCGGCCCGTGAGCGCGGCGTCGCTCCCGAGTCGGCAGAGGCCGCGGGGGTCCTCGACGAACTCCTCGGCACGAACGCCGGCGCACCCCGCCGTGCCGAGGTTCTGGAGCGTGTCGAGGCGGGCTTGGACGCGCAGGCCGAGCGCTACTGGCAGCTGATGGCGCTCATCCGCGGCGAGCAGCCACGCCCGACGACAACGCCGGACTACCAGTGGCTGGCGCGATCCCTGCGAGCGCACGGCTGAATCGTCGCAACGATCCAACTTCGTGCGGCAGACCTTAGGCGGCGAGAGGGAGGTTGAGGACGAAGCGGGCACCGGTGGGGTGGTCGGCGGCATGCAGGTGGCCGCCGTAGCTCTCGGCGATCTCGCGGGCGATGGGCAGACCGAGCCCGGAGCCGCCGGGATCCTGGCGACAGGCATCATCGAGGCGGTAGAGGCGTTCGAAGACTCTTTCGCGGTCGGCCGGGGCAATGCCGGGTCCGTCGTCGATGACTTCCAGGACCGCGTCGGGCGGGACGGTGGTGACGATGATCTCGATCACGGTAGTGGTATGCCGTTCGGCGTTGGCCAGCAGGTTGGCCAGGAGCCGGGCCAGCCGGATCCGGGAGGCGTGCACCACCACCTGCTGATCGAGCCGGACAAGGACGGTGGTGGTCAGAGTGCGGCGCTCCAGCTCCTCCACGACGAGGCGGCCCAGGTCGACCGGTTCGGTGGCGGCGGGCGTCGCGGTGTCCAGCCGAGCGAGTTCGAGCAGATCGGCGACGATGTCGTCGAGTCGCTCGGCGCCTCGCAGCAGCTTGTGCAGGATCTGCTGCAGGCCGGTGTCGGGTTCTGAGAGCGCGACCTCCAGCTCGGTCAGCAGCCCGGTGATCGGGTTGCGCAGGTCGTGGGATGCGTCGAAGACGAACCGCCGCTCCCGCTCGATGGTCTCCCGCAGCGCCGACGTGGTCTGGCGTTGCTGTCTGTGTGCCTGCTGGAGCCGTTCGTTGAGGTCCTGGAGTTCGCGGGCGCGAACGTAGACGTCGGCTTCCAACGCCTCCACCTCCGCCCGCGCGCTGATGAGGCCGTGTTCGCCGGACCGCCTCAGCAGCTGGAGGAAGCCGGTGACCTCCTCGCTACGGTGAATGATCAGTTTCACTTCACCGTCCGGGCCGAGGACGGGCATGTTGATCGTGCTCCAGTACCGCTCCTCGAATGCCCCGGGGCTGCCGCTCGCCTCGATGTCATACCGTTGCAGCGTCATGGTGTCCCGTTCGCCGGTGGCGACAACCCGTTCCAGCGAAGCACGCAGGCAATCCGCCCCCTGCATGTCAGGATCGTTGAGAGCGTTGGGATTGCCGGGGAAGACGGTGAAGAAGCGCCGGCCGAGCAGGTCCGCCCGGCGCCGCCCGGTCACCTTCAGATAGGAGTCGTTGACCGCCACCACGACGAAGTCCGGCGTCAGCAACAGCAGCGGGGCCACGAGGGCCTTGAAGACCGCCCCGTAATCGATCTCTAGGTCCATCGCCCCGGCGCCTCTCCTCAGCCCCTTTACCTCCAAAGTTAGTTCAGGAGAACGGGCCCCGGACCACCGGGCCGTCCACCCACCTCATCGAGCCGGATCGGAGCATCGAGGGCGCTCCTGACCAGCCCGGGGCAACCTGAGGGATCGGGGACGGGCGATTCGGGGATCGACGGTGTTCGTCTGTCGTTCGAAGCCGATCACTCGACGTCGGGCAACAAGATCCTTAAAAAACTCCGAGACCAGGGAGAATCCGGATGACGACTCTCCCTCGCCGGCACCGAAAAGACACCGGCCCCTTATGGGCACGGTCGTCCCTGGTCATTGGCGAGGGGCGGTTACGGGGGCGATCGCGGCCATGGTGAGCTGCACCACGCCGTCGGCGTAGGCGTCGGTGAGGGGCCCGGTGCGCAGCAGCCAGCGGTGGTAGATCGGTCCGAAGAGGAGCTCGATCACCTGATCGAGGTCGACGTCGCCACGGACCTGACCGGCGCGCCGGCCTGCGAGCAGGCGGAGCCGTACCGCGGCCAGCTGGGGCCGCAGGAGCCGGTCGCGTACCTGCTCGGCGAGCTCGTCGTCGGCCAGAGTCTCGATGGTGAGCGCCCGGGTGGTGGCGGACAACCGCGGATCGGCGAATTCGGCGACCGTGCCCCGGATGACGGTACGCAGGTCGGCGCCGAGGTCACCGGTGTCGGGCAACACGATGTCGCCGGCGACCGCGGCGGCGTCCACGAGCGCGTCCAGAATCACCGCTCCTTTGCCGCGCCACCAGCGGTAGATCGTCTGTTTGCCGACGCCGGCGCGTGCGGCGATCGCCTCGATGGTCAGGTCGGAGTAGCCGGTTTCGGCCAGCAGGTCCAACGCGGCGGTGAGGACCGCCCGGCGGGAGCGTTCGTTGCGGCGGGAGGGGTCGGGACCAGGCATGGGATCACCTTATCTCAACGAGACGATACGCCTCGTCTTGACAGGGGAGCCCATTGCGGGCAATCTGGCGTGACGAGACGTTTCGTCTCGCCACTCTGTCGTAAGGAGAACCGTGTCCCACATCGCCATGGTCAGCATCCCGGCCCACGGGCACGTCAACCCAAGCCTGGACATCGTGCGCGCCCTCGTCGCACGGGGCCACCGGGTCACATACGCGAACGCCCCTTCGTTCGCCGACGTCATCGAACGCACCGGGGCCGAGCTCAAGCCGTACGAGTCGACCCTGCCGACCTCCGACGAGGCATGGACCGAGGACCCGATCGAGCAGCTGACGCTCTTCCTCGACGATGCGATCGCCATGTTCCCGCAGCTGCGTGCCATGTACGCCAACGATCGGCCCGACCTGTTCCTCTACGACATCGCCGGCGCACCGGCCCGGCTCCTCGGCGAACAGTGGGAAATCCCGGCGATCCAGCTCTCACCCACCTTCGTGGCCTGGGACGGCTACGAAAAGGAGATGGAACAGGTCGTCGAGGCCATGCGTGCCGACCCTCGAGGAGCGGATTACTACCGGAGGTTCGCGACGTGGCTCGCCGACAACGGATCGTCCGTCACGGACAGCGTCGCCTTCCAGGGCCGACCGGCGCGCTGCCTGGCGCTCATCCCGCGCGCTCTGCAGCCAAACGCCGACCGCGTGGACCCGGTCGTCCACAGCTTCGTCGGCCCCATCTTCGGCGACCGGCCCGATCAGGACTCCTGGACCCGCCCGGCGACCGCCGACAAGGTGTTGCTCGTATCCCTCGGGTCGGCCTTCACCCGGCACCCCGAGTTCTACCGGCGCTGCATCACCGCCTTCGGTACGCTGCCCGGCTGGCACACCGTCCTGCAGATCGGCAAACACGTCGATCCGGCGGAACTCGGCGTCCTCCCGGACAGCGTCGAAGTGCACTCCTGGGTCGCGCAGCTCGCGATCCTGGAGCAGGCGGACGCGTTCCTGACCCACGCGGGCATGGGGGGCAGCAGCGAGGGACTGTACTGCGGCACCCCGATGATCGCCGCGCCGCAGGCGGCCGACCAGTTCGCCAACGCCGAGCAGCTCGCCGCCCTCGGCGTGGCCCGCGTCATTGATCTGGCCACCGTTACGCCCGAAGAACTGCGAGAGGCACTGCTGTACCTCACGTCCGACGCCGGCGTGTCAGCTCGTTGCGCCGACATCCGACGCCACGTGCGTGAGCAAGGTGGCGCGGCCCGGGCGGCCGACCTCATCGAAGCCGAGTTGCCCACTGCCGTCCCGCGTTGACGCGGCGGCGGGACTCTGTTCCGTCAGACCGTGGAAGACGCCGGCAGACAACGCCCCCTTACTCATGTACTCAGTCGCAGTGGCTCCAGCCGCTCTGCCAGGACAGCGAGCCGTGCGAGCCGCCCCACTCGTAACCACCATCTGAGCAGGGTGAGATGCCGCTGACGAGGCGTCTGCCCTTGCCTACGGATCTCAGATGCCAGGTGGGTGCGAAGATGCGGAGATGAGGTACTTCCGGCGGCGGTGGGACGAAACGCGCGGTGATGAATACGAGTGTTGGGGGACGTCGCTTTGGTACCTGGCTGTAGACGAGGCCGGCGATGTGTGTCGTCAGATCGAGGTCTACGCCAATGGCCATGTCATCGCCTACGACGAGAAGCACCACGAGGATCGGTTCGGTGGTTTAACCTACGCGACCCTGGACCTGGAAGAGTTCGCTCCGTTCGAGGTCAGTACGCAGGAGTTCAACGAGGACCTGGGGAAGTTGTCGCCGATCAATCGCCTTGACTGGTGGTGACGGGCGGACGGTCGATCAGGGAATTTGGTGCTGCTGTTCCGGTAATCGCTTCGCCGGCCTGGAAGGTGAGATGTGAACGTCGTTGAGCCGACTCGATCCCCAAGGTACCGCCTAGTCGACCAGGACGACCTGATCATGTGCTCATGCCTGGATGCGAAGGGCCTCTTCATCGACATCCCGCAAGAAGCCGCGCCGCCGTACGAGCTGATCGGCTGCACGCTGTCCCAGCAGCTTCTCGACTACCTCAATGGGTCTAATCGTTACCGGCGGAGAAATCCCCTCGATCTTGGCGATCTGCAGGTGGTTGACGCGATGGGGGAGCATCTCGGCGGGTTCTGGATCGGAGGTCAGATCATCGACTGGTGCGCTTCTGAGCGTGGACCCTCGTTGATTGATCTCACCGTGGATGCGCCCATGGGCCGGCCGTCCTCGGTGTCCGAGCCGATCTGGGAGCGCTGGCGTGCGGGATGGCCGGAGTCGCCTACCCTCTGGGCCGAGTATGGCGCCGAAGGAAGACGCGCGTGGATCGAGGTCGTCGCAGGCTGCACCTTCCACCGCTCCAGGCCGCCGGACGATCTGCCGGGAGCCACGTACGAGCTTGAGGGGGCACCCGTCATCGATGAGACGAGCTTCTACCTTGCGATAGGTGAGGCCATTAACGGGCCCGGCGGATACTTCGGCTGGAATCTCAGCGCTCTTGCCGACTGTACGAGCGGCGGCTTCGGAGCGACGACGCCCTTCACGCTGATGTGGCGCCACTCAGATGTCGCCCACTCGCATCTGATCGAGCGATTCGAGGAAGAGAACGGACAGAAGTCGCCGCCCTTCTTCGACCTCGTTGTGGAGCTCCTTGAGAGGCGCGGAGTCGAAGTGGTCCTTTGCTGAGCTGACATGCCTGCACGCAAGCTGTCTCGAGGCGGCGTCGGGGTCAGGTTGACGCGATTTCGCCGACGTCTTTGATTGGTTCTATCAGGAGGTCAGGGACAGGCGGTCTTCGAAGGTGATGTCGTTGCTGGCTTGCGCACTCGTGGATTGGCTCATCATGACAGGCGTCATCCGCGGAATCCAGTGCGAGCAGTACGAAGGGGGAGGCGTCCTGGACTGTGGTGGCTCGCCCACGATGGAGGAGGCTTTCGCTCTGGGGATGCTGCTGACGGTTCCTGTTCTGGCCGTGCAGATGTGGCTGATCAGCTTCGGACTCCGGCGGCTTTGGAGCGGGCCAGACTAGCCCGTCCGAGGAGGACGTTCCCGCCGTGAAAGCCGCCGACGTGATGGTCCTTGAACATGATGAGGAAGCGTAGAGGGCACATTGGGGGCACATGGCTTCGGAAGACAGTGGCGAACACTGTCAACTGACGGCAGCGTTCCGGCAGCCCAGAAGCGGTTTCCCTGATTCCGCCGCAGGTCACGGGCAGGCCGAATTAGAATCCGGCCTACAGGCCAGCTCGTCCGCCCTGTCCGAACCGCGCCGGGATTGATAGGGGCTTTGATATACCTCGGCGCAGTTCAGGTACTACAGGCTTCCCGTGTCCCGGCCGGCCTCGGAAGCCTCATCGTAGGCGTCTGAGATTCCAAGGTCATTGCGCATTGCCGCACGCATGCGCTCGCCCCGTTCCCAGAAACGCTCGCCGTACGCGAAAGCCGCGTCCAGGGTTTCTCCTTCGCCAGGGATTTCCTGGTCCAATCTTCTGGCCACGCCATACCAGCTACTGAGGTGCTCTCTTACCAAGCCGGCCGTCTTCAACACTTCCCGAGGGGCGATCATCTGAGCTTCAGCGTGACGTTCGACGTACGCACGGCGTGTCTGTGCGAGGTCGGCTCTTACCTCTTCGCTGACCTCGCCGTCACGGACGCCGTGCAGGAGATCGTTGATGGCCGTACGGTGTTGCCTGATGGCGATATTCAACGCCACGTAGCACGCACGTCGCTGTTCCAGCCACTCTTTCCGCTCTGTGCTCTTTCGGTCCTCATTTCGCTGGACCTTGGCTTGCTCGAAGTCCAGCCGCTTGCCGCGAAGCGATGATCGCTGAGTGAGGAACGTCCCGGCCAATGTCCCCACCACAGCAATCGTGGCGGCAAGGATAGGGGTGTAATCCATTGATAGTGCTCCTCTGTAATACCCAGCTTCGGTGTCAGCCGTTGCGCTTCTTGAAATATCATCCATTCCTCGGGGGCGTCCGTGCTTTCGTCAGGTTGAACATGGCGGACTGCGGTCGTTGAGGGGGAGAGAAGTCCGCGATCGCATACAAGGCAGCGCTGAGTCGTCGAGCCGTGGGGTGGCCAGGAAGCGCCTCTTAGGTCTGCTCTTGTTCCGTCGCCGTTCTGTGGGGCACTGGAATCAGCGAGAAGTGATGTGAGGCGTTCGCAGGCGTAACTGCTGATCATCGGCAAGATCGAGCTGTCTTCGCAGGTGACCACGTTACGGGTCGGAGGTCACTCAGTTCTACGAGGGCAGGGGCACATCCAGGGCACATGGGCGCGAGAAGCAATGCGAAACAACGAGAACCAGCGAACGCTAAAAGCCCGGCTCAGAACGCCTTCTGGGAGATCACCGCAGGTCAGTCATCATCGCGGATCAGATCTCGATGTTCTGAGCCGCCAGGCCTCTGAATCACGGTGATTTCGCTGCCCGGAACCTTCGAAGCACCCCACCGGAAAACGCAGGGCACATCACATGACTGTTCGGACGCCCTCTGGTTCGTTGTGCGGGCGACCGATGACGAGGTCGCGCGGCTCTCGGCCCGCGCGACGGCTCACACGTCGTCGGGGCCGAAGGGTGGGAAATAGGGCTCGCTGAGGCGGGTGACCCGAAGGCCGGGGGTCCGCGCGGCGGTGATGTCGACGTCGGCCTCCGCGTGCAGGACGAGCTCGGTGAGGTGATCGAGGGGCGGCAGCGACCCGAAGTCGCCATGCGCCAGAGCGAGAGATCTCAGGCCCACGACGTCCTGCAGGCCCGACAGGTCCTCCACGTCTACATTCGAGAGGATGAGTCGGCGAATGGGAGTTCCGCTCAGCTGCCGCACATCCACCCCGGCGGGGCCGCCCAACTGGAGCAGCTGCCAGGACCGGCCCGTCAACGGGCCCAGATCCATGCCGTTGTCGTCCCACAGCAGCGCCTGCGTCACGGCCGGCAGCGACCTGACGGGCTCGAAGGTCCCCACCCACTCAAAATCGGTGGTGAGGCGGCGTCGACGCAGGATCGGAGTCGCGGGCGGGGGCGTGAGGGTGTCGGAGCCGCACAACACCCGCCGCCACACCGGGGAGAGATTGATCCAGAACTCTTCCCAGAGGTCGTCCGTGGCGAACGCGTTCTCGCTACCGGTCATCAGTGCATTCCTTGTCTCACCCCATCATCGGACGGTGCCGGCTTACCCCTGGGCTTCTCCTTCGTAAGCAGCGCCACTCTGTTCCGTCACTGTTCCGTCAGACCGTGGAAGACGCCGGCAAACAACGAGAACCAGCGAAGCATGCGGCACCCCCTGTACTCAGTCGCAATGGCTCCAGCCGCTCTGCCAGGACAGTGAGCCGTGTGAGCCGCCCCAGATGACGCATTTCTTGACGGCGGCGAGCCGTACCGGGCCCGCGTAGACGGTGAAACTTCCGGGGTTGCTCGCCGACGCGCCGCCCTGTACCTGGAGCACCGCGTTCATCGAGATCTTCGAGGGAAACTCGTACCTGGACATGGTGACGACGCAGTTCTTGCCCGCGGAGGCGTTGTAGAGGAGGTAGACGGTCGCGGCGCTGCCGAGGGCATGGGCCTCGACCTGCGCGTAACCACTGCCGCAGACGCCGGCCGCCGTGTAGGGGTTCGGCTTCTGCGGTGTGGTCGTGGGTTTCACGGTCGGTTTGGCGGTGGCCGTCGGTTTGGTAGTGACCGTCGGCTTCACCGTGGGTTTCGAGGTCGGCTTCACCGTGGGCTTCGGTGTCGATTCGGGAAGGGCCGACGGTGACGTCGATGCCTTCTTTTTCGGCTCCGAGGTCGGGACTCTCTCGTTCCCGCCTGCCTTCTGCGTCCGCTGTGGCGACGGCGCCTTCGTGCGCCGGAGCGGGGGCGGCGTGACCTCGGCGTCGGCCTCCTTGATCTCCGTGGACTCTTCCGCCGTGGGCGGGTCCTCGGGGAGGAGCGTCGGATCCGTCTGGTTCACCGCCGTAGGGGCGGGCGTCTTCATCCCGATCCGTACCGAGGTGTTCGCGTTGGCCTGGATGACCACCACGGTCCCCGTGGCCACGGCGAGCGCGGCCACGATCGCCGCCCCCGCGAGAAGGAGTCCGACCGGCCGTCGCGGCTTCTGCTTGTCCCGCTGCGGTTTTCCCTGCTGTGGGGGAGTGCCCTGAGGGGGACGGCTCTGCTGAGGCGGGCGCTGTTGAGGGGGGCCCTGCGGGGAATGGCCCTGCTGCTGAGGGTTGACCTGCGGGGGGTGGCCCTGTTGCTGGGGGTGGCTCCGTGGGGGAGGACCCTGCTGGAGGTTGCCCTGCTGTTGCGGGTGGCTCTGCGGGGAATGGCCCTGCTGGGGGCTGCCCTGCTGTTGCGGGAGTCCCTGCGGAGGACGGCCCTGCTGCTGTGGGGGTCCCTGCGGGGGATGGCCCTGCCGCGGATCGTTCTGCGGGGGGTCGCCCTGCTGCCGGGTGTCCAGCCGCACGGTCGTCGGCGTGGGTATCACGGTGGGTGTCGTGCGCCGTACCTGATGGGTGGAGACGGCCCCCATCAGATGGCTGACCAGCTCTTCGGCGGTGGGACGCAGCGTCGGGTCCTTCGACAGGCACGCCGCGACCAGGTCGCGGAGCATGCCCTCCAGTCCGCCCAGGTCCGGCTCCGTGGTCAGGATCCGGTTCATCACGACGGCGATGGAGTCCTGGCCGAACGCGGGCTTCCCGGTGGCGGCGAAGACCATCGTGACACCCCAGGCGAACACGTCGGCCGCGGACGTCACCTCGGAGGTCCTCAGCTGCTCGGGGGCGAGGTAGGAAGGCGTCCCCATCGCCGTCCCGGTCGCGGTCGTCCCCGGAGAGTCCAGTGCCCTGGCGATGCCGAAGTCGATCACCACGGGGCCCTCGGGGCCCATCAGCACGTTGGCGGGTTTGAAGTCGCGGTGCAGGATCCCGGCCCGGTGGATCGCCGACAGGGCGGTGGCCGTACTGATGGCGAGACGTTCGAGCGCCGCGCCGCGCCGCGGTCCCTCCCTGTCGACCAGCTGGCGCAGGGACGGTCCCGGGACATACTCGCTCACGACGTACGGCTGGCTGCCCGCGAGGTCGGCGTGGAGCACCGAGGCGGTGCAGAACCTGGCCACCCGCTGGGCGACCGACACCTCCAGCAGGAACCGCGTCCTGGCCTCGGGATCCGAGGCCAGACCGTGGTGAAGAAGTTTGACGGCGACCTGCTCGTCCGCCGGACCTCGACCGAGGTAGACGACCCCCTGGCCGCCCTCCCCGAGACGCCCGACCAGTTCGACCGAGCCCAGGCGCCGAGGATCGTCCGCTGTGAGCGGCTGCACCACAATGCCCCCCGACAAAACCTAAAAAAATGGTTTATGTGGTGCAGAACGCTACCAGTGTGCGTGGAGATGCGAATGATCTGTGAACATCCCCGGCCTCCGGTGCACGGTTCAGATGGCCTTGCCGGGGTTGAGGATGCCGAGCGGGTCGAAGACCTGTTTGATCCCGTGGTGGATCTCCCTGGCGGTGGGTCCGGCCTCAAGGGAGAGCCAGCGCTGCTTCAGCAGCCCGACCCCGTGCTCGCCGGTGAGCGTGCCCCCCGCCGCCAGGGTCTCCCTGAAGACCTCGTCGGCCGCCGCCCACACGCTCGGCGGCGGCTCGGCCAGGTTGTGGTCGAAGATGAAGACCGGGTGCAGGTTGCCGTCGCCGGCGTGGGCGACCGTGGCGATCAGCACGTCGTGTTTCGCCGCGATGGCCTCGATCTTCTCGATCATGTGCGGCAGCGCGGACCGAGGCACGCACACGTCCTCCACCAGGCACTTCCCCAGCCGCTCCTTGGCCTGGTAGGCCATCCTGCGGACCCCGATCAGCTCCTCGGCCTCCTGGACGGACGACGACACGGCCACGAAGGAGGCGCCGTTCGCGGTGCACAGCTCCGACATGCGCTCGGAGACCGCCGGAGCGTCCGCGGCGTCCGACTGGGCGATCAGCATCGCCCGGGTGGACGCCTCCAGCCCGATGTTCCTCCAGTCGTCGATGGCCTTGAGCGTGTTGCGGTCGAGCATCTCCAGCAGCGAGGGCTGACACCCGGCCGCGATGATCGCGGCGACCGCCGCGGCGGCGTCCCTGGGAGAGCCGAACTCCGCCGCGATCGTCGCCGGATAGACCGACGGCGCCCGGCGCAGCCTTACGGTGGCCGCCGTGATCACCCCGAGGGTTCCCTCGGATCCGACGAAAAGCCCGGTCAGGTCGTAACCCGTCACGCCCTTGACGGTGCGCCTGCCGGTGTTCAGCACCCGCCCGTCGGCGAGCACGACCTCCAGGCCCAGCGCCGAGTCGCGGGTCACGCCGTACTTCACGCACCGCAGCCCGCCCGCGTTGGTGGCCAGGTTGCCGCCGATCGTGGAGATCTCGTAGGAGGAGGGGTCGGGGGCGTACATCAGCCCGTGCTCACGGGCGGCCCGATCCAGGTCGGCGGTGATGACGCCGGGCTCCACCACGGCGATCTCGTCGGCGGGTGAGAGCTCCGTGATGGCCGCCATCTTGTGCAGCGCCAGCACGACGCATCCCTCGATCGCGGTCGCCCCGCCCGCCAGCCCGGTCCCGGCGCCTCTCGGGACCACGGGCACCCGGTGCTCGGTCGCCCATCTGAGGACGACGACCACGTCGTCTCTGGTCTCCGCCAGTACGACGGCCAGTGGCTTGCCGGGTTCGAGGAAGGTCCGGTCCCGGGCGTAGGAGTCGGCCACGTCGGGGTCGGTCACCACCTTCCCGGGGGCGAGGGCAGCGACAAGTTCGGCGATAGCAGTCACAAGCGGACTGTACGGCCCGCACCCGCAAACTCGTGATTGTTTACCGTCCGTTTCACCTCATGGATCCGGGCCGTTTCACGATCTCGAAGGCGTCCCGCCGGTCCGGCGGGACGTGATCACCGCTCTGACCTGCTGTAAAGCGGTGACGGGCGAAATTGCAATGGAAATCGTCATCATTTTCTGACAGACGGTAATGATTACAGTTTTGCAACATCATTTGGCGTTTTTACTGTCGCTTTACCTTCTCGTCTAACCTCCCGCTCGGCACGCTCATCCGGCGCGCTGAGAATGTCCGCGCCCGGCGAACCCGGGGCAGGGAGGGGATGCGTTGTCCAGCAGAGTCAGTAGTGGAGGCGCGCGCAGACGCCTTCTCACGATGGTGCCCGTGCTTGGCCTGGCCGTCGCGGGGCTGGCGGTAGGCGGGGCGTCCGCGGAGAGCGACGCCTCGGTCGCGCGGTATCAGCCCACCGCGGCCGACTACTACATCAACTACGCGCCGCCGAGGGACGAGCCGGAGATCGACGACCCGGCCGTGCCGTCGTCCAGGGCACGCAAGATCAGCGCGGCCAAGAAGTTCGACCAGAAGTACTCCGGGGGCAACCCCGTCGCCGCACGGGTGCTGGCCTCCCGCGAGCGCGAAGCGATCAGGACGAAGCTCAACCCCGCGGACTTCCTCTTCAAGAAGGCGAAGACGGCCAAGACGGCCAAGCTCCTCACCCTGCTGGTGGAGTTCAACGACAAGGCCAACGACGACTTCTCCGGCTTCTCCCGCCCGGCGAGCGTGACCAGCGAGGACCCGGCCGAGTGCGTCACCGAGCCGCCGGGCACGCTGCTCAACGGCCCGCTGCACAACAAGATCGTCGACCCGGCCAAGCTGTCCCACAAGGACAACAACAGCTTCTGGGTGCCGGACTTCAGTCCCGACCACTTCAACAAGATGCTCTACAGCAAGACGGGCATCACCCAGCGCGTCCGCCCCGACCTGACCGACCCCCGGGACGGCCGCAAGGGCATCGACATCTCCGGCCAGACCATGAAGAACATGTATGAGGAGATGTCCAAGGGCGCCTACACGGTCACCGGGCAGGCAAGCCCGTGGATCAAGGTGCCGCACTCCGAGGCCTACTACGGCGCGCGCGCCTGCGGCCTGCCGGTGCAGGACATGAGCGGCCACCCGAGCAACACGCGCGGCGCCGGCCAGCTCGCCATCGACACGGTCAACGCCCTGGCCGCCTCCGACCCGAACTTCCCGTGGGCCGACTACGACCTCGAGGACGTCGGCGACGCCGACGGCGACGGGAACTTCGCCGAGCCCGACGGCGTGGTCGACCACCTCGTCCTGGTCCACGCGGGCAAGGACAAGTCCTCCGACGGCGGCGCCGAGGGCACCTACGCGATCTGGGCTCACTCCAGCGCGGTGGCCGGTGGCTACCAGGTGCCCGGCAAGAACGTGAAGATCTCCAACTACATCGTGCAGCCCGAGGACTCCGGCGTCGGCGTCTTCGCCCACGAGTACGGTCACGACCTCGGCCTGCCGGACCTCTACGACACCTCGGGCGCGGCCTCCTCGGCCGTCGACTTCTGGGACCTGATGTCCAGCGGCTCGCACAGCGGCCCGATCTTCCAGTCGATGCCCACCCACATGGGTATCTGGGACAAGTGGATCCTCGGCTGGGCCAACCCCAAGGTCTTCAACCCCGGTGACCGCGCCAGCACGGTGCTGGTCGGCCAGGCGTCGCGCACGCCCAAGCTCACCGAGGACGGCATCCGGGTCAACGTGGCCAGCCCCCCGGTCACGATGGTCGAGCCGCACAGCGGCACCAAGACGCTCTGGTCCAACTTCGACCAGGAGTGGGCCAACTCCAAGATCACCCGCGACGTCCAGGTGCCCGCCGGAACCGACCTGAAGTTCTGGGTCTGGAACAACTACGAGATCGAGGAAGACTGGGACTTCGGCTTCATCGAGGTCTCCACCGACGGTGGCACCACCTGGACCCAGCAGAAGGTCTACACCGAGGGCGGCGCCCTGGTCTCCACCGACGACGACTACACCGACCCCAACAAGAACCTCGCCGCGTTCGGTGGCAAGAAGTACGGTCTCACCGGCAACACCAACGGCTGGCGGCACGACTACGTCGACCTCGCCCCCTTCGCCGGCAAGACCGTCAAGGTGCGCCTGACCTACAACACCGACGCGGCCTTCACCCCGCGCGGCTGGCACGCCGACGACTTCGCGCTCACCAACGGCACCCAGACCGTCTGGAGCGACGACCTCGAGAGCGGCGCCACCGGCTGGACGGCCACCGGCGGCAGCTTCAACGGCACCCACGGCCAGGGCTGGGTCGTCAACGACGGCAAGCGGGAGGTCTCCCGCTTCTATCTGGCCGAGTGGCGCAACTTCGACGGGTTCGACAAGGGCCTGCAGTACACCTACAGCACCGACTACTCGCGTGAGGGCGCGTGGAAGGTGGAGAAGGTCAAGTACAACGCCCCCGGCATGCTCGTCTGGTTCCGCGACTCGAACTACAGCAACAACTCGGTGTCCAGCAACCTGGAGCTGGCGCCCAGCATCGGCTCCAAGGGCAGCCTGATCCTCGTCGACTCCCACTTCGACCCGCTGCGACGGACCGGAAAGGCAGCGGAGAAGGACACCACGGCGCTCAAGAACATGCAGGGTCGCGTGCAGACCTCGAACGCGGCGTTCTCCTTCGACAAGACCTACCCCTTCACCGAGTGCTTCGAGGGGCCGGGCGAGCCCTTCAGCGAGTACTGCACCAAGGTGCCCGCGTTGAAGGGCGTCTCGGAGTTCACCGACGCCAAGACCTGGTACCCCGGCTTCGAGTCGCGCGACGGCAGCCTGTTCTACCGTGACTTCGACGCCTCGGTGGTCGTCCCCTCCAAGGGCGACCAGCCGTACAGCACGCGGGTCGTCAACCCCGACGGCACCCCCGCCACCGAGCTGTACGGCCTCGACATGGGCAACGGCCACGTCCTCGGCTCGGGCAACCCCGGCGACGAGGGCAAGGCGCTGGGCGTGAAGCTCAAGCTTCTCACCCCGCTCCCCGGTGACCTCGGCGCGCTCATTCAGGTGACCCCGCCCAAGAAGTAAACCTCGATCGCTCCACACGGGCCCCGCCGTCACCCACGGCGGGGCCCTACGATTTGAACGGGCAACCACCCGATCGAATAGGGGCAGTGTGGGAGAGCTTCGAAGCAAGGCAGGACACACCGAGGCCATCAGGACCGAGGGCAGAGTCTGCGTGGTCGTCAACACGCGCTCCCGCCGTGGCCGCCACCGCTACTCCGAGGCGATCGCCATGCTCAGGGCCGAGGGCTTCGAGCCGATCCGACTGTTCCCCGTGGACGATCCCAAGCGCCTGCGAGCCACGCTGGAGGCGGCCCTGGACGCCAAGCCCGACCTGCTCGTCGTGGGCGGCGGCGACGGCACGCTCAGCGCCGCGGTCAAGCACGTCGCCCACCGCGACGTCGCCCTCGGCGTGCTGCCGCTGGGCACCACCAACAACTTCGCCCGCAGCCTCGGCATCCCGCTCGACCTGCAGGGGGCGATCCGGGTGTTCCGCATCGGCAAGGTGGCCGACATCGACCTGGGGGTCGCCGGCGGCCGGGAGTTCGCCAACCTGGCCAGCTTCGGGGTCTCGGTCGAGGTGGCGGGCAAGGTCAGGCCCGGGCTGAAGCGCATCCTCGGCCGCGCCGCCTACCCGCTCACCGCCCTGACGATCCTTCCGGGGCACCAGCCGTTCCGCGCCTTCCTCACCGTGGACGGCCGCCGCCACGAGCTGCTCACCCACCAGCTCAACATCGCCAACGGACGCTTCCACGGAGGCTGGCAGGTCGCCAAGGACATCAGCATCGACAACGGCCGGCTGGTCGCCTACCAGCTCGGCTCGGGCAAGCGCCTGCGCCTGCTGCTGGAGACGCTGATCCGCGCCACCACCGGCCGCTGGCGCAGCCTCGCGGGCGGTCCCTTCGTCATGGGCCGGGAAATGCACCTGGAGACCGACCCCCCGATGACCGCCGACGTCGACGGAGAGGTCCGCCTGATGACCCCCATCACCATTCGGACCGTCCCCAACGGCCTGCGGGTGATGGTCCCGGCCGATTTTGTTGACTCCTGAGCGGGTTTGCGCGCCGCTCCCGGTTAGTGGTCTTGATTGGAGTGCATGCTCAGGGGTAGTTGTCCGTTTCGAATAAATGGAGGACACCATGGCATCGCTCATCGACAAGGTCCGGCATTATTTGAGCACTCCGGCTGGGCGCAGGAACATGGAGAAGGCCAAGGCGATGGCCAGCGACCCGCGCAACCAGCAGAAACTGCGCCAGTTCATGAACCGCTTCCGTGGAGGCCGGACCCACAACTGACCCGTTCCCGGCGAGTACGGCCCTCAGCCCTACTCGCCGGCGAGCGTGGCCGGCCCGTCGACCGTTGCCGCGAACTTCGCCTTCACGGCTGTCTGCCGGACATACGGCGGAATCTTTCCCGGAGCCTCTCGAAGAGCATCGGCTCCCGTCCCGGCACGCCGCCGCCGTCCGCGCGGCCGTCGGGTGTGGGGCCGCTGAGCGCGTGACCGCCGGGTGCGGGGCCGTTGAACGTGGGGCCGCCGGATGCGGGATTGCCGGGCATGCGGCCGTCGGGCGCGGGCCTGCCGGGTGTCCGGCCGTTCTGTGCGGGACCGTTGAGGGGCCGGACGTCGTGCGCGGGACCGCCGGGCGCGGGACCGCCGGGCGCGGAGCCGCCGGGTACGAGGTTGCCGGGCGTGCGGCCGTCGAGTACGGGGCTGTTGGACGTGTGGCCGTCAGGTGCGGAGCCGCCGGGTATGGAGCCGTTTGGTACGAGGACGCCCGGGACATGACCCTCCGGCGCGCGGAAGTCCGGCCCGCGCAGCCGCCGCGCCCGCCGCAGGTCGTCAAGCGCCTCTGCCGCGCCGGGGCGCCTGTCCGGCAGGGGGTCGCGCATGCGCCGCAGCAGGTCCATGATCTCGGCGGGTGCGTCGACACCGACGGACTCGGCCTCGGAACCCGAGGGAAGACGGCCGGTCAGCAGCTGGAAGGCGATCACCCCGGCCGCGTACACGTCGGAGGCGGCGGTCATCCGTTCGGGCATGGCCTGGCATTCGGGGGCCGCGTAGTGGGTGTCGAGGACGTTGGGCAGCTCGTTGGCCACGGTGTGCACGCGGGGGCCCGGCTTGGCGTAGTCGAACCCGGTCAGCATCGCCCGGCCGTCCTCGGTCACGAGGACGCAGGCGGGGCTGAGCGCCCGATGGATCACGTTGTTGGCGTGGACATGGGTCAGGCCCAGCAGCACGTCCTCCACCACATCGAGCCTGGCCGACGTGGAAAGCGTCTGCGGGGAGGCGGTGAGGTGCAGCTGCAGCGCCTGCCCTTGCACGTCGTCGAGGACCAGCACGAACCGGCTCTCGTCGTCGATCGCGAAGAAGTCGCGGGAGCGCACCACGCACGGGTGGGGGGGAATCCTGGTAAGGGACTGGTAGGAGTTGGCGATCAGTCGCCGCTCGGCCGCGCGCGGCTCTTCCTGGGCCAGCGGATCGGCGCGGTAGACGCGCAGCAGGACCGTCTCGCTCTCCGGGACCGTCGCGTTGATCGCCCGATACTCGGTGACCCGGTTGTCCCCGCCGAGTTGCTCCTCCACCTCCCAGCTGCCGAACCGCGGCGGCGTGGTGGACCGCCGCACGCTGCCGTTCAACGCCTCGATGATCGCGGTTCCGTACGGCTTGGTGTCCGGGGTGTAGCCGCGCCTGACCCGGGAGACGTCGCTCAGCATGCCGATCAGGTGAGGCAGATCGGTGACGTGCCGCGAGTCGCGACCGGCCGGATCGACCAGCTCCGCGTCGATGCCGGTCAGCACGACGACGCTGTCGACGTAGACCCGCTCCAGCTCACGACGTTCCTGGGTGAGCAGACCCTTGAGCGCACGCCCGTTGCCGCGGAGCTTGGCCACCGGAGATCCGAACGCGTCCCGCCGGGAGGGGAACCAGCGCGTCCCCGCGACCTCGATCCGGCCGCGTGTGCCCTTGACGTCGATGACGCAGAGCGAGTGACCGGTCAGGACGATCACATCGACCTCGAAGCTGTCATCGCCACGTGGCACCTCGATGTTGTGCAGCAGCAGCCAGTCGTCCGGGGCGTTGTCACGCAGATGTGCGATGACCCGTCGCTCGGCGTCGTTGACCGGGCTTCCGCCGCCGACGATCTGTGCCATCTCTAGCGCGCCGCCCTTCTGGTCGTGCCCATCGCCCCCTGAAGTAGGGCAAGAGTCCTATCCTCACGCGTATCTCTACTTTTCCGCCACTCGGACACGCGCGACTACCTATGATCATGACGTACTCCGGCCCGAGAAGCGCGTGAGATGCCCGGCGCCTCGGAGCTGTCGGTGGAACGCCGCAGGACGGAACCCGGGCGGTCCGGCGGGTCCGGCCACGAGGAGTGGTTCTCCGAATATCTCAACGCAGGGGTCTCCACCTCGAGCTGCCGATAAACCGTGTGTGACGGCGGATCGCGTGTCACGGCAGCGAAGCAAGTGCTTGATTCACACTTTGCGACGCGCACGAGTCGCCACCGAGCAGAGGTTTGCCATGGCGGGAGCGGGTAGGCGCTTTCTTAGGTAGGGAGGAGGAACGCCAATGTCCAACGGTCCCAAGGATTCACTGCCGACGGCCGAGCTGATCCGGCAGATGTCAGAACAGGTCTCGCGCCTTATCCGGGACGAGCTCCAGCTGGCCAAAATGGAGCTCGCGGAAAAGGGTAGGCACGCGGGCATCGGTGCGGGGTTGTTCGGCGGCGCGGGCGTTGTGGCCCTGTTCGGAGGCGGGTCCATCGTGGCCGCGGTGATCCTGCTTCTCGCCCGGGTCATGCCCGCGTGGGGAGCCGCGGCAGTCGTGGGTGTGGTGTTGCTGGTTCTGGCCGCGATTCTCGGATTCCTCGGCAAGCGTCAGGTGACCGAGGCGGCCCCTCCGACCCCCGAACGGACCATCGCGAGCGTCAAGCACGACATCGACGCGGTGAAGGAGAGGGCACACCGATGACTGAGACCGACCCGGAGCGGCCCGCCCGGAAGCCCGCGGACGCCGGGACCACCGGGGCTCGCAGGCAGGAGATCGGCGAGCCCCTGGCACCGGAGGAGAGCGGATCGCTCAACGTTCCGCAGGCCAAGCCGGACAACATCCCGCAGGCCAAGCCGGACGGAACGCCGGCCGAGGACCTCGGCGTTCCGGCGGCCGAACGTGACGGAACCCCTCGGCTGGCCGAGAACGCGACCCCCGGTGACATGAGCACGGGGAAGCCGAGCACCGAGCACGAGAAGACGAGCAAGGAATCCGTACGACGGGATATCGAGAATGCCCGGCGTGAGCTGGGCGACACCGTGGAGGCTTTGGTGCACAAGACCGATGTGAAGGGCCGTGTTCAGGAGACCGCCGCTCATATGGGCGACGATCTACGCCGTATGGGGGCGGCCACCGCCGACACCGCCACCGAGATGGTCGGCCGGATGAAGGAGGCGGCCCCTGAGATGGTCGGCCGGATGAAGGAGGCGGCTCCCGAGATGGTCGGCCGGATGAAAGAGGCGGCCCCCGAGATGGTCGGCCGGGTCAAGGAGGCGGCTCCCGAGATGGTGAGCCGGATGAGGGAAGCGGCCCCCGAGATGGTCGGCCGGGTCAAGGAGGTGACCCCCGTCGAGATCAAGGACGCGGCGGGGAAGGTCAGCGCCGAGGCGGGCAAGCGTCCCGTTGCGACCATCGCGGCGGTGGCGGCACTCGCCCTGATCGTCTTCCGGGTCCTGAGGCGCGGCAAGAAGAAGTAGGTACGGGGCTTCGGTGAGGCCGCCCCCGGTTCTCGGGGGCGGCCTCACCTCGTACCCCGTCGCCCAGGACGGCGGCTGAGTGCGGTCCCTCATGCGTGAGAGCGGTGGTTGAACGCCGTCCCTGTGAGGGGAACCGGCGGTTGAGTGGCGTCTCGCGCGTAAGAGCAGTGGCTGAGTGCCGTTCCCCGTGAGGGGAGACGGCTGCTGAGGAGGGAAAAGGCCGCTGAGCGCCGTTTCCCGTGAGGGGAGAACGGCGGCTGAGTGGTGTCTCTCGCGGATAAGAGTGGTGGTTGAGAATCATCCATGGCCGGGAAGCGAGCCAAACTCAGGTCTGCCGGGGTAATCTGACCGGTTCCGGGTGGGTGGCGGACCCCCTCCTCTCCGCCCGCCCGGACCCCCTTCGCGGGCCTGCTCGTCCGGATTCCGTCCCGCGGACCTGACTATGTGGATCCGCCCGCACGGGCCCCCGGAGCGGATGTAGCGTTCTTGGGCAGATGTTCTTGGAGAAGAACAAACAGGAGGTCTCGTGCGCCGTGTTCTCGGTCTCGCCGTAGGCCTGGCCCTCATCGGGGCCGCCCTGTCCCCGCCGGCACCGGCCCAGGCCACCTGCACCATCGCCGCCGTCAAGAAGTGCCAGGGCCGTCCCTTGATCGACATCGATGTGGTGGTCAAGGCCACGCCCCACGCCCATCCGGGAGGGCGGGTCACCTACGCCCTGAACTACTCCATGACCTGGACGCCCTCCTTCGCCCCGTACTGGGGGGCCTTCTGGGTGGGCGGCCGGTTCCCCAAGGGCGCCCAGGCGCCCAGCAAGGCGACGTTCTTCGACGCCACCGGCAAGAAGCTCGCGACGATTCCCTGCCGCAGGTATTCCGACGGCGTCTGGTGTGACACCGGCGGTCAGGTTCCGCACCACGGCCAGATTCCGCGCCAGGGGAAAATCGTCTTCATCGTCCGCCTCGCTCCCAAGGCCGGGGGAGCGGCCGTGGCCAAGCTCGGCGTGGACAGCTTCGAGGGGCTCAACGAGGCCGAGTTCGCACGGCACTACAGCCGTAAGAAGTCACGGGAGAAGTTCTGCAACCACCGTTTCGCCAAGGCCGCTACCACAACGGTGGACTCTTGAGAGAGCCGTAAACAGGTGAGGGAGACAACATGCAGGCCGGAGTGATCGGTGTTCACCACCTCAAGATCTGGGTGAGCGACCTGGCCAGAAGCCGTTCCTGGTACGAGCGGGTCCTCGGGCTGGAACACCACATCAGCTTCGAAGACGATGACGGCGTGGTCAGGGGCATGAGCTTCCTGGTCCCGGGCGCCGGCTTCCAGATCGCCCTGCGCGAGAACCCCGACCTGGCCAAGGCCCTCTCCGGAGCGGATCCCTTCGCCATGGAGGTCACCCTGGAAAGCCTGGGCGACTGGGTCACCCACCTTGACGATCTCGGTATCCCGCACGGCCCGATCATCAAGGCCTCCTCCGGGCACGCCATGGGCTTCGCCGACCCGGACGGCATCCAGATCCGCCTCTACGCTCCGGAGGAGGAGGTCCGTGCCGCCCAGGTCGGCTCCGAAGGCGTCTACCGCCCCGGCCCCGACCCGTACCTCCGGGAGAACCAGACCTGAGCCCTCCGGGAAACCGGGCCCGAACCGCGCCCGGCAGCCGCCGGCGAACGGAGGGGAGCGTCAGAAGCCGGCGGCCATGTCGAAGAAGCGCAGCTCCAGCCGTACGGCGCGGCGGAAGACGTCAAACACGCGCAGCCGTCCGTTCTCGTCGAGCTCGGGGCCCAGGCGGTCGAGCTCACCGCAGAGGAAGGCCACCCAGGCGCGGAACACCGGGCCCTCGTGCAGGTCGATCCACTCGCGGTGGACGAAGTTCTCCGGCAGGGGCTCCTCGGCTCGGCTCGCCCAGCCGAGATAGCTCCATTCCGCCACGCACAGCACCGCCAGGATGATCGGGTAGTCCAGGCTGGTCCTGGCCTCGTCCATCAGGGCGCGGAAGTCGGTGGTCACCGGTTCCAGGTCGGGCGAGGCCAGGTCGGCGGGGGCGGCGCCGAGGGCGTCGAGCGCGCGGTGGAAGTAGGTCTTCTCCTCCGTCGTGGCGGTCTCGCCCAGGAACCGGCCGAACGGTACCCGTGACTCGAAGCTGTCGGCGCTGGCCACCGCCGCGCCGAGCAGGGCGGTGAAGGAGTCCACGAACTGGAAATCCTGGATCAGGTAGCGGCGCATGTCATCGTCGGAAACGTCGCCCCGAGTGATCGACGCGGCGAACGGATGGCCGACCACCGCGGTCCACTCGGGTTCGGCCCCCGACCGCAGCCACTCGCTGAAGGCGGGGTCGAGGGCGCTCGCACGCCACTCGTCGTAGGGGACCAGGTTCACCGGGCTTCTCCTCGGTATCTCGGGACGTCGATCAGCGTGAATGCTAGCCGCCGACCCGGCGGCGAGCGGTTGGCCACCCGCGAACCCTCCATATTGCCTCCGCATGGAGAAGTCTTTGCGGGACGGAGGGGGTGGCTCCCGGGACCGCAGGGCACGTCTCCGCGGAACGAGCCAGGGGGTATGAAAACGATGGACGAACCGGTGGTCAACGTCGCCGTCATCTACTACTCGGCCACGGGCACGGTTTTCGCGCTGGCCAAGGCCGCTGCCAGCGCCGCGGAGAAGGCCGGCGCGCAGGTTCGCCTTCGCAAGGTGAAGGAGCTCGCACCCGAGGAGGCGATCGCCTCCAACGAGGGCTGGGCCGCTCACTCCGCCGCTACCCAGCACATCGTCGAGGCCTCGAAGGAGGATCTGACGTGGGCCGACGCGTTCCTGTTCGGCACCCCCACGAGGTACGGCACGCCCACCGCCCAGATGAAGCAGTTCATCGACACCACCGGCCCTCTGTGGGCCCAGGGCCTGCTGATCAACAAGATCGCGTCATCGTTCACCGCGACCTCGACTCCTCACGGCGGGCAGGAGAGCACGATCCTCGCGATGAACAACATTTTCTACCACTGGGGCTCGATCATCGTGCCTCCCGGCTACGCCGACCCCATCCAGTTCCAGGCCGGCAACCCGTACGGCACCAGCCACACCTCCCAGAACGGCACGGTTCCGCCCGGTGAGGTGCAGTTGGCGGCCATGGAGTTCCAGGCCAAGCGGGTGGTCGAGATCGCGGCGACCTTCCTGCGCGGGCGCCTGCCCTAAGGGTCACGTCCCGCTTCGGGCCATGATCTTCCACGAACGGGGCGCCTTCCCCAAGGATCACGCCCATCTCTCGATCATGACCCCCCGCGAACGTGAGTGAACGCGCGCAGGCGGGTCCGTAGGTCAGGCGACCCGCTGCCGGAGGTCGTCGCCCGGCCGGATGCCCACCACCTCGGCATGGAACGATCGGGTTGGCCCTGTGGCGGCTCGTGCCTCTTGCGACCCTCACGCCCCTCGTGACAGGACGGTGGACATGATCGACTATCCCTCAGGCAGCCCGGCCGACGACCTGCGCGACCTCATCCGGGTCCGGGCCAGCGCGGACGGGACCGAGACCGTGGTCTGGTGGACGGGCGATGTGTACGGCTGGCAGCCCGACGACGGGCCGCGGCACCTGTTCGGTTTCGAGGGGGTCAACGTCGGGCGGGCTCGCGCCGTGCCGGGCGGCTACGAACTGCTGACCCGCGAGGCCGCCGCCTATCTCGACCCCCGTACCCGCGAGATCCTCCAGACCTGGAGCAACCCGCTCACCGGCGGCGAGGCCGAGGTCATGCACGTCTGGAACGACCCCGCCAACCAGCGCTGGCAGGAACAGGGCCGCTTCGGTCCCTTCCGCGCCCCCCGCGTCCAGATCGGCGATCAGGTGGTGTTCAACGTGGACGTGCTCCTGGCGTACCCGTCCCCGCTTCCGGCCGCCGAGTTCCCCGATCACTCGGCCGGGGACACCTACCGGGCGATGGAGTTGTTCCAGTTCTTCGTCCCGGCGTCCGAGCTGGCGTCCGACGCCGCCTCGGTGCCGTGCACGCTCTCCTGGACCAGGGTGTCGCCGTGGCTGCCCTGGATGGAACTGGGCGCCCGGCCGGGGGCGCTGGTCTACCACTGCCGGGGTGCCAAGCTCGGCGGCTGGGACGAGGTCCCCGACCGTTTCCGCGAACACGTCGCCGCCTACGACCCCGCCTTCGCTCACGCCCCCGAGGACTGGTCGGAGCCCAACGAGACCAGCTGGACCGCCTTCAGGAAGCGGCACCCAGGCACTCGCTGACCGGCACCGTATTCGGACCTTTTGGTGTATATGGCGATATATGGGAAGAAATGACCAGGTAGGCCATTGACCGGCGAAACACCGGATGACTAGCGTCAAGGCCTCATCGCTCAGGGAGAGACGTGACCGTGCACGAACCCGGCCTTGGCCGGTACTACGAGGATTTTGTCGTCGGCGATGTCTACCAGCATCCGCTCGGCCGCACGATCAGCGAGGCCGACAACACCTGGTTCAGCCTCCTGACGATGAATACCAATCAGAACCATTTCAACGCCCACTTCGCCGAACGCGCCCCGGTCGGGAAAATCATCGTCAACTCCGGGCTGACCGTGGCGATCGTGCTGGGCATCTCGGTCATCGACGTCAGCCAGACCGCGATGATGAACCTCGGCTGGGACGAGATCAAGCTGACCCACCCGGTGTTCCTGGGTGACACCCTGTACGCCGAGTCGATCGTGCTGGACAAGCGGGAGTCAAAGTCGCGCCCCTACGCCGGGATCGTCACCTGCCGGACCCGGGGCCTCAACCAGGACGGCGACGAGGTCATGTCCTGGCGCCGCGCGGTGATGGTCTACCGCCGTGACGCCCCGCACGACAAGAACTACTTCCCGCAGGCCAAGACGGGCCCGATGACAACATGAGGACGCCCTGATGGATTTCGAGCTGAACGAAGACCAGCAGCTGTTCCGCAGTACCCTGCGGGAGTTCGTCGACAAGGAGATCGTGCCGGTCGCCCCGGAGTGGGAACGGACCGGCCGCTATCCCACCGAGATCGTCGAACGGTTCAAGGAAATGGGACTGTTCGGGCTGACGATTCCCGAGGAGTACGGCGGGCTGGCGCTGGACCGGGTGTCGTTCGCCCTGGTCTTCGAGGAGATCGCGCGCGGCTGGATGGGAGTGGCCGGAGTGCTGGGCTCGCACTCTCTGGCCGCCTGGATGATCGCCCAGCACGGTACGGAGGAGCAGAAGAACGCCTACCTGCCGGACCTGGCCACCGGCGCCCGCCGCACCGGCATCGCGCTGACCGAGCCCGCTGCGGGCACCGACCTGCAGGGCATCCAGACCCGGGCGGTCCGCGACGGCGACCACTACGTGATCAACGGCGCCAAGACGTGGATCACCAACGCCCGCTACGCCGACCCGATGCCGGTCCTGGTCAAGACCTCCGTCACCGAACCCGCGCATCGCGGCATGTCCCTGATCCTGGTCGAGGCCGGAACCCCGGGCTACACGGTCAGCCGCGATCTGCCCAAGCTCGGCTACAAGGGCACCGAGACCTGCGAGATCGTGCTGGAGGACGTCCGCGTCCCGGTGTCCCAGCTGCTCGGCGGCGTCGAGGGCCGGGGCATGCAGCAGGCGTTGTCGGCCATGGAACTGGGCCGGATCAACATCGCCGCCCGCGCGGTCGGCGTCTCCCAGTGCGCATACGACGCCGCGCTGAGCTACTCGCGCGAGCGTCACGCCTTCGGCCAGCCGATCGCCGACTTCCAGGCCATCCAGCTCAAGATCGCCGACATGGCCACCGACATCCAGGCGGCCCGGTTGCTCACCTACTGGGCGGCGACCCGCTCGGAGACCGGCGCGGTGAACTCCGAGGCCGCGATGGCCAAGTACTTCGCGTCGGAGGTCGCGCTGCGCGCCACCCTGGAGGCCATGCGGATCCACGGCGGCTACGGCTACTCCCAGGAGTTCGTCGTCGAACGCCTCTACCGTGACGCTCCCCTGATGGCCATCGGCGAGGGCACCAACGACATCCAGCGGATGGTCATCGCCAGATCCCTCATATCGGGTGTCGCCAAGGTCGGATGGTGACCCGACCCGCGCGGTCAGGCGCCCGCAGGCTTCGGCCTGACGCGGTGCCAGATGCCCGCCGTTCCCTGTCCTGACGCTATGGCGGTGCCCGCCGCCTCTGGTCTGACATGGTGCCGGGTGCCCGCCGCCTCCACTGTCCTGGCGCGATGGCGGGTGCCGGCTGCCCCTGTTATGACATGGTGCCCGCCGCCTCTGCCGTCCTGACGTGAGGTGCTCACCGTCTCCGTCCTGACGGGGTGTCAGGTGCTCACCGCTTTCTGTCCTGACGCGGTGCCGGGTGCCCGCCGTCTCCTATCCTGGCGTGATGCCAGATGGAGAGTGTGTGTTCTGCGCCATCGCGGCCGGTGAGAATCCGGCCCACATCGTGTTCTCCGACGACGTGGGTGTGGCCTTCCTGGACACGCGACCGGTTTTCAAGGGGCATGTCCTCGTGGCCCCTCTGGCTCACGTCGAGACGCTCTCGGACCTCCCGGTGCCGATGGTCGGTCCGTTCTTCGAACGGGTCCAGGCCGTCGCCGCCGCTGTCGAGCAAGGACTGGAGGTGGGCGGCACCTTCGTCGCGATGAACAACCGGATCAGCCAGAGTGTCCCGCACCTTCACGTTCACGTCGTTCCCCGCAACCGCAAGGACGGCCTGCGCGGTTTCTTCTGGCCCCGGACAAAATACGACGACTCCGCCGAAGCCGAGTCCTATGCCCGCCGCATCCGTAAAGCACTCGACATCGGTTGAGCCGTCGGGATGGCGGCAGGGAGCCATGCCCGGCCATGATGATTGCCGGAGGTGGTGGGAACGTGGGGGACATGCCCGCGGTGGCACCGGGAACCGGGCCGCTCGCACCTGAGTTCAACGGGATCGATCCCGCGCTCATGCAGGGCTTCATCACCGATCTGGAGCAGGCCGGGCAGGTGATCGCCGAGCACACCGAGGCGATCCGCAGAGAGCTTGCGGCCGTGGGTCTGCCCGCCGCCGGCCTCGCACCGGTCAGGGAGATCGGTGGCTGGGCCGAGGAACAGCTTCCGCGGCTCCGGCAGCGCGTGGAGACCATCACGGCCGCGCCCGCCGTACTGCTCGGAGGCGGGCTGGCCGGCTATCAGGAGAGCGCTCTGCTCGCTCCGGCGGAGGCCCAGAAGCAAGGCTCGGACCTGGGCAGACGCTTCGCCGGCATCGACCTCGACGAGTTCTCCCTCCTCGGCCCCTACGCCTCCGACCGGATGGCCGCGCTCGTCGGCGAGCTGAAGGCTCACCAGCACGACTCGAACTTCACCGCGGCCTTCTTCGCCGCCCTCGGCCCTGCGGGCACCCGCACACTCACCACCGAGCTGCGCCGTCTCGCCGACGCCGAAAACTCGGTCGACGTCGCCCGTACGGCGTTCGCCACGGCACTCAGGGGTGGAGCGAAGGTCACGGGATTCGCCGGGATCATGAGGGCAATACAGAAGACCGAGCCCAAAGACCTGAACGGTGTTGTTGATCTGTTGCGTCCCGGTGGCTACCCCACCGAGTGGCTGGCTGGGATAGCGGCGCCGGTGCTCGCCGGTAGCAAAGAAGCGGACAGCGAGCACCTGGCCACCTTGTTGAATCTGCTAGCCGACAACCCGGCGGCGGCGCGACTTGCCATCGGCCTGGCCGCAAATTTCAGTCAGGCAGGGGCTTCGGCCACGGAACCTTTCGGAGCACTGCCCGACCTGCCCCAGTTGTGGACAAATGGAGCGAAGCTAACTTTGCTTCTCAGGGAACTCGGCGAAAATGCAGGCAAGACGAAGAAGACAGCTAGTGGATTCGGACGACTGCTGGCTGGGGCGGCCGGTGCTTACGACGAGAAACAAGGAAAACACAGCAAGGAAGCGGCATTCTTTGCATATTCAGTGATGATTTCTGTGGACGATATCCGCTTACATGAAGCCACTCGATTGCATTTGTCGGAGCTGGCGAGCTCTTATGCCCCGGAAATCGTATTGGGTTCCGATATAGCGGCCGTCGACGTTAACAAGCCCAGTGCCAAAGTGCCATCGCCTGGATTTTTCGAGCCGAGTCCGGTCCCCGGCTTGAGAGGCGCTTTCCGCCTCAGCCCAGAGGATACCTTTCGATTTCTTACGACTTTCGCGGCATCTGCTGAAACGCGCGCCCCCTTTGACGCGGGCATGGGAGAGCTCGTGCACCGGCTGCTTCCAACAGTGTCGCAGCGGGCTAAGGGCGGAGACTTCGTGCCGATGGGTGCCTTGTTCACCGCGCTTGGTAACGCGCGCGGGTTCGAGCTCGGCGCCGCTGTTCGCGTGCTCAAACCTCAGGATGACGCTGTCAAGTCAGCCAAAGATGCGGAGAGCTTTCTGATCGGCACTTTGATGGGACTCGCGGGGCTAGTCCCGCCGATGTCCATCTATGCCGGAACTTGGACGGGGATTTCCATGGGGGTTTCCGCTTACGACACTTATGGCCCTGAAGATGGGGAGAAAGTGGCAGAATTGCAGGAAGCGATTAAAAAGGATACTCTGGGCTCCCAGTACATGATCTCTCAGCTTCTCATCGGACAAGGTTTTAATCTCAATGTTCCGCCAGCGCAGATATCCAACGGCCAAGGCGCTCTCATCACTGACAAGAATGGCAAGCTCCTTCCCTTTGCTGATATCGTCGAGCGTGGTGGAGCCAGTCCGGGGGCTCTTGATCAATGGTTCGTTGAAAATGGAATGGGCAATATAACGCAACCTTCGGTGGGAAATCTTTCGACTCTTCAAGCCGACGTTTTCGTGGGGCGCAGGCAGCGAGGTTACGAGCGCGCAACCCTCTATAAGACAGCGCTCACGACTGACTAAGGCACTCGGTTTCTCCTCGTACTGCGTATTGACCCTTCACGGATGATTCCAGCACTATAATAGTTTTCGTCGAATCGTTGGCTAGGCGGATCGTGTCACTTGCTGGATTTGTCAGGTGGTATTCGGCGACTCGACCAAGTGCGCCAACCATTGCATCATTCAGGGTGTCTGGCATTTGCTCCGGAATCGACTCTTCGCCCGTGGCGGCGAAAGTGCGCTTAGTTTTACCGTCATCGCAACGGATATCTTTTCCGCCGGAGTCGGTTATGTGAATGTTTCGTGCGCTGCGCTCTTCCAGTAGTTTCATAATGTGCGTTTTGAGGGTCGCGCCCGCTTCGGCGGCGGTGGGTTCCTTCTCGCTTCCACCGCAGGAGGTCAGGGTCGTAGCGGTCAGCAGGAGTGCCATACCAAGCCTTACGGGAAATCTGTGGGTGAAGTAGGGCATCGAATCTCCTTCGAAGCACTGGCCGACTGAGCGCACGATCTCATAATCTCCGGGGGAGCGCGCAGGCCATACCGAAGAACACCGAGACGGAAGGTGGGACGGATGGTTCCCGGGCCGAAGGACATGGTCGCCAATCCCCGGCGGGAAGAGCTGCAGCGGGCGCTGACGCAGGTGCGGGCGCATGCGGCGCGGCTGGAGGCGGCGTTGGATCCTGCCCATGCCTCGTTCACCGGGAAAGCGGTCTGGGTGGGGCCGACGGCGCGGGCATTCACCACGGAGCTGGCGGGGCGACGCAACCGGCTCCGGACGCTGGTTCAGCGGATTGTCGAGGAGTTGGAAGCGGAGGTCCGCGCCATTCCCGAGAAGGTGGACCGGTCGCCAACCGCACGGTGAGTGGTCTGAGAAACAGAACTCTCTCCGGGCATAGGCAGAGGAACGGTGAGTGGTCTGAGGGACGCTCGCGGACCTGGACAGAGAGCGGTGAACGGTCTGAGGAGTCCCCGGGGCCTGAGAAGAGGGCAGCGAGTGGTCGGGGGCGCTCGGCGAAGCCGGGCAGAGGGTGGTGAACGGCCGAGCCGTCACGAACCTGGGCCGAGCCGTCACGAACCTGGAGGGAGGACGGTGAGCGATCTGATAGGCGCCGGCGAACCTGGGCAGATAGGGTCCGGACGTGGAACCAGTCGTCGCAGTGCTGTTGATCGCCGCCCTGGTCGGTGTTCCGGCCCTGGTGCTGTGGCGGGTGCTGCGCGGCCGGCGCGAGCTGGGCAGCAGCCCGGCTGAGCGTGCCACGTTCGAGACGCTGCACACCGCCTCCCTCGCCGCGCCGCCGCTGCGGGCCGGGCTGACCGAAGCGGGCACCCAGAAGGCGTCCCGGCACCTGCGTGAGTTGCTCGGCTCCCCGGCGCTGGCGATCACCGACGAGGAGCGGCTGCTGGTCTACGACGGCGAGGGCGACCATCACGCCCGCGAGGCGTTCGCGCACGCCGCCAAGACCCTCGCCGGAGGACGTACCCGGGTCCTCGGTCCCGAGGTCGTCTCGTGCGATCTCCCCGAGTGCCCGATCAGGTTCGCCGTCGTGGTGCCGCTCATCACCGATGGCCGGGTGGTCGGCTCGCTCGCCGCCTACGGCGGGCACGCCTCGGCCGGTCTGGTCAGGGCCACCCACGAGGTGGCGAACTGGGTCGACTCGCAGCTGGAGCTAGCCGAGCTGGATCGATCCAGGACGCGGCTGATGGAGGCCGAGGTCCGGGCGCTGCGGGCACAGATCTCCCCGCACTTCATCTACAACTCGCTGACGACCATCGCCAGCTTCGTCCGCTCGGATCCCGACCGCTCGCGCGAGCTGTTGCTGGAGTTCGCCGACTTCACCCGCTACTCCTTCCGGCGGCACGGAGAGTTCACCACACTGGCCGAGGAGCTGCGTTCCATCGACCGCTACCTCACCCTGGAACGTGCCCGCTTCGGTGACCAGCTCCAGGTGACGTTGCGGATCGCTCCCGAGGTGCTCGCGGTCGCGGTGCCGTTCCTGTGCCTGCAGCCGCTGGTGGAGAACGCGGTCCAGCACGGGCTGGAGAGCAAGCTCGGCGTCGGCCGTATCTCGATCATCGCCGAGGACGCCGGTGCCGAGTGCCGGATCAGTGTGGAGGACGACGGCGTCGGCATGGAGCCGGAGCGCCTGCGCCGGATCCTGGCCGGCGACGCCGACGAGCGTTCGGGAGCCGGGGGAGTGGGACTGGTCAACGTGGACGAGCGGCTGCGTCAGGTCTACGGCGATGAGTATGGTCTGGTGGCCGAGACGGGCAAGGGCGCGGGCACCAAGGTCAGCGTCCGACTGCCGAAGTATCACCCCGGGGTCTCCGCCCGCTGACATTGCGCCATACGGTTCGCCCCGCTAAGTATGGCTCATGCGTCGCGGAGGGACCGCGGGGAGTTTTCCCGTGTGGACGGCTTCACGATCTTTGAGTTCGCAGAGTTCGCAGAGTTCGCAGAGTTCGCAGAGTCCGGAGGGCTCGGATGGCCCGCTTCCACCGTGACGCCCGCGATTCGCCACCACTGGACACCCCTGGCGAATCTGCGACAGTTGACACGCGATGCCCTTATTCATCACCCTCTAGAAATTCCGATGCGAACGACCTGGAGGAGCAACCGTGACCGGCCTGCGCGTCCTGGCGGTGGATGACGAGCTCCCCGCGTTGGAGGACCTGGCCTACCTGTTGCGAGACGACCCTCGCATCGGTGAGGTCTCCCTGGCCAGGGACGGGGCCGCCGCGTTGCGCGTCCTGGATCGGGCGATCGCCGACGGGCGGCCGATCGACGCGGTCTTCCTCGACATCCGGATGCGTGGCCTGGACGGGGTGGTGCTCGGCAGGCTGCTGTCACAGTTCGCCAACCCGCCCCGGGTGGTCTTCGTGACCGCCTACGAGGAGCACGCGGTGGACGCCTTCGAGATCAAGGCCGAGGACTACCTGCTCAAGCCGGTCCGGCCGGAGCGGCTGGCCGAGGCCATCCGGCGGGTGTGCGTCTCGGCGGAGTTTCCGGAGAGCGACGCCGTGGGCCGTACCGACCCCGACACCATTCCGGTCGAGCTCGGTGGCGTCACCCGCTTCGTGGTCAGCACCGAGGTCCGCTACGTCGAGGCGCAGGGCGACTACGCCCGCCTGCACACCGCGGGCGGCAGCCACCTGGTGCGCATCTCGCTGGCCACGTTGGAGGAGCGCTGGTCCTCGGCCGGGTTCGTCCGGGTGCACCGCAGTCACCTGGTCGCGGTCAAGCACATCGACGAGCTGCACATCGACTCGGGCCGCTGCGTGGTCCGCATCGGCGAGACCGAGATCCCGGTCAGCCGCCGGCACACCCGGGAGCTGCGCGACCTGCTGGTCCGCCGGGCCCGCAAGGGCCGGTCCGGATGAGTCCGAAGGCGGAATGAGACGGGTGGTTGCGTGGGCGGAGGGCCGTACGGGTGGAAGGCAGCCGGGTGGCCGTATGAGCGAGGAAGCCGAATGAGCCGGGAAACCGAATGAGTCAGGAAGCCGAGCCGCGCGATGGGGCGGAGCCGCGGCGGTGGATAGCCGACCGGCTCACCTGGGCGGTGGAGCGGCCGCGCAAGGATTCCGATCGGCCGCGCAAGGAGCCGGATCGGCCACGTAAGGACTCCGATCGATCGCGCAAGGAGCCGGATCGGCCGCGCAGGGAATTCGGGGTGCGCAGGGAGTCCGGGAGCCGTAAGGATTCCGGAACGCGTAAGGAGACCGAGCGGCCGCGCCGCGAGGTGGTGACCAGCCCCCGCACCATGGCGCCCCGCCACCCCCGCTACCCGGTGACCCGTGAGATCGACGAGCAGACCCATCTGGGTGAGGTCTACATGCGCTCGCTGATCCGTACTCAGCTCCGGCTGGCGCTGTTCGTCTGCACGGTGCTCGGCTGCGTGGTCTGCGGCCTGCCGCTGCTGTTCCTGCTCGTGCCGGATCTGCGCGAGGTCCAGCTGGCCGGCATTCCCCTGCCGTGGGCGGTGCTCGCCGGTCTGATCTATCCGGCGTTCGTGATCGGCGCCTGGCTCTACGTCCGGCAGGCGGAACGGAACGAGCGCCACTTCGCCGAACTGGTGGACCGGGCCCGATGAGCACCGCGTACGGCGTGACGGCGGTGGTGCTGGTGGCACTGGCCGCGGTGCTGATCGGCGGATTCGGCATCCGGCTGTCGCGGACCACCTCTGACTTCTACGTGGCCTCCCGCACGGTCTCCCCGCTGTGGAACGCCTCCGCCATCGGCGGCGAGTACCTGTCGGCCGCGAGCTTCCTGGGCATCGCCGGGCTGATCCTCACCTACGGTGCCGACATGCTCTGGCTGCCGGTCGGCTGGACCGGCGGCTACCTGGTGCTGCTCGTCCTGGTCTCCGCGCCGCTGCGCCGCTCGGGCGCCTACACGCTGCCCGACTTCGCCGAGGCGCGGCTGGAGTCGATGGCCGTGCGCCGGATGGCGGGTGTGCTGGTCGTGCTCATCGGCTGGCTGTACCTGATGCCGCAGTTCCAGAGCGCGGGCCTGGTGCTGCAGGCCATCACCGGCGCTCCCGACTGGGCCGGGGGGCTGCTGGTGGCGGCCGTGGTCGCGGTGAACGTGATGTCCGGCGGCATGCGGTCGATCACATTCGTGCAGGCCTTCCAGTACTGGCTCAAACTCACCGCGCTGGCCGTTCCGGTGGTGTTCCTGCTGCTGGCCTGGCAGGCCGACGGCGCGCCGGGGCTGAGCGCGCACGACACGGTCACCTGGGCACTGCCGCTGGCCAGCGGCAAGGAGTACAGCCTCTACTCGACCTACTCACTGATCCTGGCGACGTTTCTGGGCACCATGGGGCTGCCGCACGTGCTGGTCCGCTTCTACACCAACCCCGACGGCCAGGCCGCACGCCGTACGACGCTGGTGGTCCTGTCGCTGCTCGGCGCCTTCTACCTGCTGCCCGCCATCTACGGCGCGCTGGGCCGGATCTACCTCCCCGAACTGGTGGGCAGCGACACGGTGGTGCTCACGCTGCCCGGACGGTTGATCGGCGGGGTGCTCGGCGACCTGCTGACGGCGCTGGTGACGGCGGGGGCGTTCGCGGCGTTCCTGTCCACCTCCTCCGGGCTCACGGTCTCCGTCGCGGGGGTCATCGGGCAGGACATCCTCAAGGGAGGGGTGCGCTCGTTCAGGGCGGCGGCGGTGCTGGCCGTGATCGTGCCCCTGGGGCTGGCCGTCCTGGCCCGCTCGCTGCCCGTCGCCGACGTGGTGGGTCTGGCCTTCGCGGTGGCAGCCTCCTCCTTCTGCCCGCTGCTGGTGCTGGGCATCTGGTGGCGGCGGCTGACCTCCACGGGGGCCATGGCCGGCCTGCTCGTCGGGGGCGGGCTGGCCTGCTGCGCGGTCCTGATGACGATCGTCGGAGAGCCGCACACCGGTCTGGTCGGCGCCCTGCTGGCTCAGCCCGCCGCGTGGACGGTGCCGATCGCCTTCGCCGTCATGATCGTGGTCTCACTCCTCACTCCGTCCCGGATCCCGGTGGGCGTGGCTCGTACGATGGTGCGGCTGCACACCCCCGAGATCCTCAACCTCGACCGCGGCGACTGGCGGCCACGGTCCTCCTGAGGTGACCGATCAGCCGTGTGCGGGCGGATTTTTCAATCGGATACCCCGGTTGAAGAACCGCTCATCGCGCTATACGGACCTTTCACCGCAGGGCATGTTCAACTGACCGCCACTTGGCAGCGGCTGGGCGAACGGACCGCTCCAGGGACTCCTCTCCGGTAGCGTCCCCTCCTACGTTTGCCGTGATCCAGATCACATTCGTGGGAGGTCTCGTGACCGCCAGGCAACATGATTCATCGGTATATGAAGAGGTTCAAGCAAGTGAGAAGTTCCAAGAGCTGAGGCGGCGCCTACGGGCCTGGACATTCCCGATGACCATCGCGTTCTTCACCTGGTACCTCCTGTACGTGGTGTTGTCCGGCTTCGCGCGTGACTTCATGGCCATCAAGGTGCTCGGCAACATCAATGTGGCGCTGGTCCTCGGACTGCTCCAGTTCGTGTCGACGTTCGGGATCGCCTGGGCCTACTCCCGGTTCGCCGAGAAGAAACTCGACCCGCTGGCCGACGAGATCCGCCACGAAGTCGAGGGGAAGATCTGATGGGCCACCAGACACTCTCCACGATCCTGTTCCTGGTGTTCGTCGCGGTGACGCTGGGCATCACCTTCTGGGCGAGCCGCAACACCAAGGACGCCACCGACTACTACGCCGGCGGCCGGTCCTTCAGCGGTGCGCAGAACGGCCTCGCCATCGGCGGCGACTACATGTCGGCCGCGAGCTTCCTGGGCATCGCCGGGATCATCGCCCTGTCGGGATACGACGGCTTCCTGTACTCGATCGGCTTCCTGGTCGCCTGGCTGATCGCGCTGCTCCTGGTCGCCGAACTGATGCGTAACTCCGGCAAGTTCACCATGGCCGACGTGCTGGCCTTCCGGATGAGCCCGCGCCCGGTCCGCACCGCGGCGGGCGTCTCCACGATCGTCGTGTCGATCTTCTACCTGCTGGCGCAGATGGTCGGCGCGGGCGCGCTGGTCGGCCTGCTGCTCGGCGTCACCTCACCGACCGGCAAGGCGCTCACGATCGTCGGCGTCGGCGTGCTGATGATCGTTTACGTGGTCGTCGGAGGCATGAAGGGCACCACCTGGGTGCAGATCGTCAAGGCCGTGCTGCTCATGGGCGGCGCGACCCTGATCACGCTGCTGGTGCTCGGCAAGTACGGCTTCAACCTCTCGGCCCTGCTGGGCGAGGCCGCCGTGAAGAGCGGCAAGCCCGACCAGTTCCTCATCCCGGGTCTGAAGTACGGCACCGAGGCGCAGGGTCTCGCGGGCAAGATCGACCTGATCAGCCTGGGCCTGGCGCTGGTGCTCGGCACCGCCGGCCTGCCGCACATCCTGATCCGCTTCTACACCGTTCCCACCGCGAAGGTAGCTCGCAAGTCGGTCCTGTGGGGCATCGGCATCATCGGTGTCTTCTACCTGCTCACCCTCGTGCTCGGCTTCGGCGCCGCGGCGCTGGTCGGCGGCGAGAAGATCCTGGCGCAGGACAAGGCGGGTAATACCGCGGCTCCGATGCTCGCCGAGGAGATCGGCCGGCTCATCTTCGGAGATGTGGGCGGCACGATCCTGCTGGCCGTCATCGCGGCGGTGGCGTTCGCCACGATCCTGGCGGTCGTCGCGGGCCTGACGCTGGCGTCGAGCTCGTCCTTCGCCCACGACATGTACGCCCACGTGTTCAAGCGCGGCAACGTCACCGACAAGGAGGAGATCCTGGTCGCCCGGATCTCCGCCTTTGTCATCGGCGCGGTCGCCATCGGGCTCGGCATCCTCGCGCAGGGACAGAACGTGGCCTTCCTGGTCGCGCTGGCCTTCGCGGTGGCCGCCTCCGGAAACCTGCCCGCGATCCTCTACAGCCTGTTCTGGAAGCGGTTCAACACCGTCGGCGCGGTCTCGGCCATCTACGGCGGTCTCGGCTCCGCCCTGTTCCTGGTGATCTTCTCGCCGGTCATGTCGGGCACCGCGACCTCCCTGATCCCGGACGCGAACTTCGCCTGGTTCCCGCTGAGCAACCCGGGCATCGTCTCGATCCCGCTGGGCTTCCTCGCCGGATACATCGGCACGCGGCTCAGCAAGGAGTACAACGCGGCCAAGTACGCCGAGATCGAGGTCCGCTCGCTCACCGGCGTCGGTGCCGAGAAGGCGACGGAGCACTAGCCACATCCGGCTGATCGCGTGGCTCGTTCACGAGGCACATGATCGTCCAGACAGAGAACGGGAGCGGTCGGCAGCACGTGCTGCCGACCGCTCCCGTTCTCTGTCCCCGGGTTCCCAAGCGTCGCGATGCCCGCCGTACGGCGTGGAGGCTCAGTCGCGTTCGACGGTGTCCTCAAGCACGATCCGGCCGATGATCGCGTATTTGGCGGGATTGGTGGCTTTGAGGTAGAGGGCGAGTCCGGCTCCCAGCAGGGCCAGGCAGAGCACGATCCAGGGGATCAGCGTGAAGAACGCGGACTTGGAGGCTTCGCCGGCGGCGGCCTCCTGGTTCTGGAAGAGCAGGAAGACGACGTAGATCATGGCCAGGCCGCCGGCGAGCGGGGCCAGCAGGGTGCGCCACCAGGAGGCGGTCTCGGGGTGCTTCTTCCTGACGTGGAAGTATCCGATGACGGAGAACGAGCAGAGGGTCTGGACGATGAGGATCGCCAGCGTGCCGAGCACCGCGAGCAGGGTGTAGATGTGCAGGTAGGGGTCCATCCCGGCGAAGAAGAATGCGAAGACGATGATCACGGAGATCACGGTCTGGACGAATCCGGCGATGTGGGGGGAGCCGTGCCTGGGGTGGGTGGCCCCCAGGGTCCTGCGGGTGCCGGGGATGAGGTTCTCGCGGCCGATGGCGTACAGGTAGCGCGAGGCGCAGTTGTGGAAGGCCATCGAGCAGGCGAACGAGCCGGTCAGGATGAGGATCTTGAAGAGGTCGACGGCCCAGGCGCCGACCAGCTGCCCGGTGGGGTTGAAGAAGACCCCGGCGAACTCCTTGGCGGCGATCTCGGGGGCCTTCACGCCGTTGGCGGCGACCGTCATCCAGGAGACGAAGGTGTAGAACAGGCCGATGCCGACCACGGAGACCAGCGTGGCCTTCGGGATGATGCTCTTGGGGTCGCGGGACTCCTCGCCGTACATCGCGGTGGACTCGAAGCCGACCCAGGACCAGAAGCACATGAACAGCCCGAGACCGACGGCTCCGGCCGCCAGCCCGGTGGTCTGGAACGCCCTGACCGGGTTGAGCGTCTCGGCCATGAGACCGTCGGGCCCGCCGCCGTGGAACAGGGTGACGGTGGCGGTCAGGGCGAGCATGAGGATCTCGGTGACCAGGAAGACGCCCAGGACCTTGGCGGTCAGGTTGATGTCGAAGTAGGTCAGGGCCGCGTTGAGAGCCAGGCCGAGAAGGGCGAACCACAGCCAGTGGATGTCCACCCCGGCCAGGCTCTTGAAGGTGTTGTTGGCCGAGTAGGCGAAGAAGCCGATGATCGAGGCTTCGAAGATCACGTACGCCATGGTCGCCAGGAGGCCGGCCACCATGCCGACGACCTGGCCGAGGCCGTGGGAGATGTAACCGTAGAACGCGCCGGCGGAGGTGATGTGCTTGGCCATCGCCACGTAGCCCACGGAGAAGACGGTGAGCACGATGGTCGCCACCAGATAGCCGGCGGGGACGCCCAGGCCGTTACCGAAACCGAGGGCTATCGGGACGTTGCCGGTCATCGCGGTGATGGGGGCGGCGGTGGCGACCGCCATGAAGATGACGCTGACGAGCCCTACGGCGTTTTTGCGGAGGCGGTTGACACCGTCTGTCAGAACCTCGGGCTTCTCGGTGATGCTCAAGGGCATGGGCCTTCCTGCGATCAGCGCTGTACGGAGGGGGTATGGCGGTGATACTCGCAGCGAGCAGGCCCAGCAAACTAGGCGGTTTACCCCCAGATGGGTTACAACATGCCATAACACCACAGATAACTTCAAAGTGAAGTAAAGTTCGCAGTCATCTGGCAATGAACCGGAAATCATCCCGTCATGGCTACCGCCGGAGGATGATCTTTTTCCTGCGGGAAGTCCCGTTTGCCGCCGGAACCGGCGCGGGGCCCGCCTGACTTTGCTCAGGCGGGCCCCGCGTCGTGCTTCGTCCTACCGGGAGGCCGTGTCCAGCAGGGCCAGCTCGTCCTCGGACAGGGTCAGGTCGGCGACCGCGAGCAGCGGCCGGAGCTGCTCGACGTTGCGGGCGCTGGCGATCGGCGCGGCCACCGTGGGCTGGGCGGCCAGCCAGGCGAGCGCGACGGTGGCCATGGCGACGCCGTGGGCGGCGGCCACCTTGCCCAGGGCGTCGAGCACGCGCGGACCGCGCTCGGTCTTCAGATATTCCGCCGCCTTGCCCGCGCGGGGGCTGTCCACCTCGACCCCCGGCTGATACTTGCCGGTCAGGAAACCACGGGCCAGACCGAAGTACGGCGTGCTGGTCAGCCCTCCGGCCGTGACCGCCTCGCGCAGCGCACCCTCGTACTCCCGCTCCAGCAGGTTGTAGTGCTGCTGCAGCACACCGTACTTCGCCAGGCCGTCCCGCTCGGAGATCGCCAGCGCCTCCGTCAGCCGCTCGGCGTTGTAGTTCGAGGCGCCGATGTTGCGGACCTTGCCCTCGTCGACCAGCGCGTCGAATGCACCGAGGGTCTCCGCCAGGGGCGTCTCGGTGTCGTCGATGTGCGCCCAGTACAGGTCGATGTGATCGGTCTGCAGACGCCGCAGCGAGTCCTCGACGGCCACGCGGATGTTGGCCGCCGACAGTCCGGGACGGGTGGGCAGCGAGCCGACCTTGGTCGCCAGCACGATCTGGTCGCGGTTGCCTCGCGCGGCCATCCATTCACCGATGATCGTCTCAGACTCCCCGCCGACGTTTCCGGGGACCATGGAGGTGTAGGTGTCGGCGGTGTCGATGAAGTTGCCTCCCGCCTCGGCGTAGGCGTCCAACACGGCGAAGGACGCGTCGCGGTCCGCGGTCCAGCCGAATACGTTGCCGCCCAGGCAGAGCGGGAAGAGGTTCAGCTCAGAAATACTCATGACCATCACTCTATTTCTTGGACAATCACCCGTTTCCCCGGCACCGTCGTTGATCGTCGGGCCGTTGTTGCACGCCGTGTCGGCAAGGATGGCCGGAGGCTCTGGCGGCCCCGTTCCCGCACCGCATCCGCTGTCCGTACGGCCCCCGTTTCCACACCGCACCGGCCTTCCGTATGACACTCGGTTCCGTACGGCGCCTGCCCTCCGTACGGCACCCGTTCCCGCACGGCACCGGCCTTCCGTATGACACTCGGTTCCGTACGGCGCCTGCCCTCCGTACGGCACCCGTTCCCGCACGGCACGCGTACGGCGATCTCTCCCCGGCGGCATGGAAATCCGGCCACGTCCGGGTCTATGGTCAAGCCGTGAGCAGCCTCAGACCGCGCTCCGGAAAGTCCTCCAGGCGCACGCGCGACGCCTCGGACCCCGGCGCGCGCACGCGCATCCTCGACGCGGCCGAAGAGCTGTTCGCCGGAGGTGGTTACGAGGCGACCCCCACCGCGGAGATCGCCCGGCTGGCCGACGTGCCCAAGGGGCTCGTCTTCCACTACTTTCCCCGGAAGATCGACGTGCTGGTGGCGCTGATCGACGAGCGCACGCTCGTGGAGGAGTCGCCGGAGGTGGAGGCCGTTCCCGGCGACGCGGCGGGCACCCTGTCCCGTCTGGCCAGGCGTCTGCCGCTCAGCGCCTCTCCGGCGATGCGCCGCATCCTCTTCCGCGAGGCCGACACGCACGGCTCGGTCAGAGACCGGCTCGGCCGCCTGAACGGAGAGATCATCCAGCGGGCCCGGTTCGCCCTGGAGTTGGCGCTGCCGACCCCACGCGGCGACGCCGCCCGGCTGGAGGTGGCGGCGGTCACCTTCGCCGCGGTGCTGCTCTACCAGGAGAACCTCTGCCAGCTCACCGGGCACCACATCGATCCCGACGCGGTCGCCGAACTGATCGCCCACGCCCTGGGGTGAGACCGGACGGCACTCAGACCGCGATCATCTCCATGGCCGGAAGAGGGTCGGCGGGTCCCGTCGGCAGGACCGGCACCACCTGCTGCTTGACCGGGGCCGGGACCGAGGTCGGTTCCGACCCGGCCGGCTCCACCAGTTCCATCAGCTCGTCCATGGCGTCCTGCAGGTAGCCCATCAGCCGCCAGACGTCCTTCATCCGGTCCGGGCAGGAGAGGATGCCGAAATCCAGCGAGCCGTCATAGGAGAAACAGGTGATGTTGACCCCGCCGCTCACGTCGGTCAGCACCGACATGGGGTAGTAGCCGAGCACCCGGGCGCCGCACAGGTACAGCGGGAGCTGCGGTCCCGGAACGTTCGAGATGATCAGGTTGATCGGTGGCAGCACGATCGAGGCCAGCCGGAAGACCGTGGAGGTCGCCAGCGCGGTGACCGCCGTGGGCAGCACCGAGGACAGCTCGCTCAGCCAGGTGGCGGGGGAGCCGGCGAACCGCCGCTTGGCCGTGCGCATCGTCTGCCCCATGACCCGCAGGCGATCGAGGGGGCAGTCCAGATCGGTCGGCATCGGGGTGATCATGACGGAGAGCTGGTTGCCGACCACGTCCAGGGCGCTCGCCGTACGGACCGCGACCGGGACCGCGGCGATCAGCGGCTGGTCGGGCAGCGCGTCGTGCTCGCGCAGCCAGGAGCGCAGCGCCGAGGAGCACAGTGTCATGACCACGTCGTTGACGCTGCTCCCGGAGGACCTGGCGATCCGCTTGACGTCCGCGAGGGAGATCGACCCGTAGGAGAAGCGTCGTTCGGGGCCGATCGGGCCGTTGAACGGTGTGCGCGGGGCGGACAGCGAGGGCATCTCCGGCAGTTCGACGGGCTGCCCCGAGAGCATCCGGGTGGCGGCGGCCATCATCCGGGCGCCCGGCAGCGCCGCGGCCACCGGGATCGCGTCGAGGTCGGCCACCATGCGGCCCAGCGAGCGCAGCGCTCTGGCGGGCTGGGTCACGGTGCGGGTCACGGCCCCGGCGAGCATGGTGACCATGCCCGGGGCGCTGGTCGCCGGAGAAGGCGGGGACGGCTCGACGACGCGTGGTTCGGGCGTGAGGTCCAGCAGGGCGGCCAGCGTCTCCGCGCCCGACACCCCGTCGATGGCGCAGTGGTGGACCTTGGCGTAGAGGGCGGTCCGGCCGCCGGCCAGGCCCTGGATGAGATGCATCTCCCAGAGCGGGCGGTTCCGGTCCAGGTGCCGCTCGTGGATGATGGCGACCTCCTCGGCGAGCTGGGCCTCGTCGCCCGGCATGGGGAGGGTCACCTCGTAGACGTGGTCGGCGACGTCGAGGCCGGGGACCTCCGTCCAGTACGGATGGTCGAGGCCGAACGGCACACCGGCGAGACGCAGGCTCAGCGCCGGCGCGAGATGCAGCCGCTCGCGGAGCAGCCCGATCAGGGCCTCGCGTGTGACGGCACCCGTGGGAGCGCAGGCCGGATCGAGGATCGCCACTCCCGCGACGTGGGCCGCGGTGGTGGCCGATTCGGCGTGAAGGAACTGCGCGTCGAGTGCGGTCAGTTGGCGCATCGGTTGAGCCTCCTAACAGGAAGAGCAAGAAACAGATGTAGTCATTCGCCGTCATCATTACTTCGGCTCGTTTCCACCCCGTTTCGTCTGGGCGACCTTGGGAGTCTTTCAGATAAAGTCCGTCGGCCAGGCGGGGGGTTACGGTGACACGCCCTACCTGATCACCCGATATGGTCGCCGTTCAGGGGAAACGATTCGTACGGTTTCCCGTAGGTAAGAGTTGCGTATGCATTCGCCCTGTGATTTTTGTGATCCCCGTGCCGCAATGCGGCCGGCGTTTCGTATATCCGTTGACGTTTATCCGTTCACGACCGTCACGGGATGGCCCGCGACGGCGTCGAAGAGATAACCGAGGTTGTTGTGCGGGGTCTGCGGCGGCTGGGCCGCGCCGGTCTCGTCGACGGCCCGCGCGAGCAGGGTGTGCGGGCCGGTCTCCCGCGGGTTCCAGCCGATGTGCCAGCGGGTCCAGGCCGGGACCACGCGCGGGCCGCGCAGGTGGGCGCGCCGCCAGGTCACCCCGCCGTCGACGCTCACCTCCACCCCGGCGATCCGGCCGTTGCCCGACCACGACCGCCCGTGCAGCACGTACGGGTGCCCGACCCGCAGCTCGGCGTCCCAGGGCAGCTCGAAGGCGCTCTTGACTCCCTGGAGGGCCAGCGGCGCGCCGCCCTCCGGCGGGTAGGCCTCGCCGAACATCCGATAGAACTCGGTGGTCCAGGGCGAGGCCAGCGGTGAGGCGGAGACCTCGATGTCGCCCACCCACTTGACCGAGGCCAGGCCGATCCACGAGGGGACGACCATCCGCACCGGGTAGCCGTGGTCGGGGGGAAGGGTCCGGCCGTTCATCTCGTACGCGAGGATGACGTCCTTGAGCGCCTTGGCCACCGGGATCGGGCGGCGCACCGGCCCGAAGTCGACCCCGTCGCACACGTAGTGGGGGTCGAGCCCGCGCGGCATGACGTCGACGGCGTCCGGGGTGAGCCCGGCCCGGTCCAGCACCGTGGCCAGCGGCACCCCGCGCCAGCGGGCCACCCCGATGCCGCCGAGTCGCCACGGGGTGCCGGAGACCTCCTGGTGCTGCTGGGCGGCGAAGAGGCTCCGGCCGTTGCCCGCGCACTCGATCGCGACGTCCCGCGTCACCGCGGGGAGCGCGAGCAGCTCCTCGTAGCCGAAGCTCCGGGGATTGCTCAGCCCGGAACCGTGCAGCTCCAGCCGCCAGGTCGCCGCGTCGATGATCGGGGTCGAGGTGTGGTTGCGGACGAAGAAGCGCTCGTTGGGCACGTGATAGCCGACGTCGCGCATCGCCTCCCAGCGCATCTCGGCATTGGTGCCGTGCGTGACGAACAGCTCCGGTGGCAGCTCCTTGACGATGGCCCCGGCGGTCTCCTCCGCGCTCGCCCGTCCATCTGCGGCCTGATCGGCGACCGCCTTCTTCCGGGCGGCCCGTTCCGTGACGACCTCGCCGACGGGGACCTGTTCCGTGACGACCTCGCCGGTGGGGGCCTGTTCCTCGGTCTTGTCGCCGGCCGTCACGCCGTCGGCGGCCTCGCCGTCGACGGTCTTCCCGTCGACGGCGGCCAGCCGGAGCCGGTCCGGATAACCCCGGGCGAGTTGCCCGGCTCGATCGCACTGGTCAACGGCCTCGTTGACGAAGTCCTCGTGCGGCATGCGGTACCACCCTTTCCCCCTACACCTATTTCCTACCAAGAAACAAGGTAATCCGTGAAGGGGGTTGGGACTCTGTTGGCGTCAATGTCTCAGAAAGTTCAGCAGCCGCTCCACCGGCCAGGCGTTGATCACATCGTCGCTGGTCAGCCAGGCGCGTTGGGCGATGCCGATGCCGAACCGCTGGTTGTCCAGGTGGGGCACCGCGTGGGCGTCGCTGTCGATGGAGAACTTCACGCCGTGGTGGCGAGCCAGCCGCACGAGGTCGGAGGGGAGGTCGGAGCGGTCGGGAAAGGAGTCGATCTCCATCGCGGTGCCGGTGCGGGCGGCGACGCGGAACACCTCGTCCCAGTCGGCGTCCACCGGTGGGCGCCCGCCGATCTTGCGGGTGGTGGGGTGACCGATGATGTGCACGTGCGGGTTCTCGCACGCGGTGACGAACCGCCGGGTCATCTCCTCGCGCGACTGGGTGAAATGCGAGTGCACGCTCGCCACGCACACGTCGAAACCCTCCAGCACCTCGGCCGGCCAGTCGACCGAGCCGTCGGGGGCGATGTTGAGCTCGCTGCCGTGCAGCAGCTGCATGTCCGGATATTTCGATTGAAGTCGGTGTAGCTGCTCGCGCTGTTCCAGGGCCTTCTCCAGCGTCATCCGCTGCATCGCCAGGTCGGGCGCGTGATCGGTCACCGCGTAGTAGGAATAGCCGCGCGCGTGGGCGGCGGCGACCATGTCCTCCAGCGAGGCGATGCCGTCGGTCAGATCGGTGTGGGTGTGCAGATCGCCCTTGAGGTCGTCCAGGGTGACCAGCACGGGCAGCTCGCCCTTGAGCGCGGCGGTGATCTCCCCGCCGTCCTCGCGCAGCGTCGCCGGGATCCACTGCATGCCGAGAGCGCGGTAGACGTCTTCCTCGTGCTCGGCAGCGATCACCCGCTCGCCCTCGAACAGACCGTACTCGGAGAGCTTCCAGCCCTTCTTCACCGTGATCTCGCGCAGGTGCACGTTGTGCTCCTTGGAACCGGTGAAGTATTGCATCGCGGCGCCCCAGGACTCGGCCGGGACCACACGCAGGTCCACCTGGATGCCCTGGACGGTGCGGATCGAGGTCTTCTTCTCACCCGAGGCGATGACCTCCGCGACGTACGTCTGGGCCTTGAAGTCGTCCATCAGGGACTCGGGGCCGACCGCGAGGATGTCGATGTCGCCGATGGTGTCCTTCATCCGGCGCAGCGACCCGGCGTAGGCGATCCGCTCGGCGGGCAGGGAGGCGATGATCCGCTCCGCCAGGTCCATGGCCACGCCGAGGTGCACCCTGGCACTGTTGCGGGCAAGCTGCTCGATGCCCTTGAGCAGGTTCTCCTCGGTCTTGGCGCCGAAGCCCTTCACGCCCTTGAGGCGCCCCTCCCCGATGGCGTCCGCCAGCGCTTCCGGGGAGTCGATGCCGAGCTCCTGGTAGAGGAAGGCGGCTGTCTTCGGCCCGAGGGAGGCGATCCTGGTCAGCCTTCTGACGCCCTCGGGGACCTTGCCGCGCAGCTCGTCGAGCTGCCGGAAGCTGCCCCTCTCGAGATGCTCCTCGACCTTCTTGGCGATCGCCTCGCCCACCCCCGGCACGCTCCGCACGGCGGTGGTCGCGATGTCCTCGGGAAAACCCGCGATCGCCTTGGCCGCCTTCTGGTAACTGCGGACCCGGAACGCGTCGCCGCCCGTCATCGCGAACAGCTCGGCGTATTCCTCCAGCGCGGCTGCCACGTCTTCGTTTGCTCGTGCCATAACCTCAGCCTAGAAGATCGCACCGACGTTTCCCCAGGGTGATCCTCGGCGGGGAGGTGCATGCCCGAGCGGTGCTGCGACCGCGCACTTCCCCGCGAAAAATCCTTCTGTCGTATATCGGTACCCGGCGCCGGGAGGGAAACACCCGGGGCACCCGCCTCGCAGAGGCGACGCGGCCTCACGGCCCGGTGCTCCCGACGTTACGGCAGGGGAAAAACAACCGGACGGTAGGCGTCAACCCCGGTACGCAGCCGTCACCGCTCGGACGTACCGCCGGTGACGAGCACTCCTCCGTTGATCACGATCTCCGTCCATCGGGGGCCGGCGACCGGGACTCTCCTGGCGTGAGTACGGCGGTGCGGATGCCGCGGCGCAAGAGGGCGGGCAGGCACAGGATCGTGCCGAGCGCGCCGATCCACACCGCGGTGGAGAGCCCGGCGAGGGCGGTCACCCCGGCGGTGAACAGGCTGCCGAGGGCGATCGCGCCCCAGAGGAGGAAACGCTGGACCGAGCCGACCCGGCCCAGCAGGTCGGCGGGGGTCTGGGTCTGGCGCAGGGTTAGCGAGGTCGGGTTGAACGCTCCCTCGCCGACGCAGTGCACGATGCTGCCGGCGACCAGGCCTGCCGTCCCCGCGGCTCCGCCCAGGGAGCCCAGCGCGGGCATGGAAACGATGCCGAGTACCGACACCGAGGCGGCGGCGATCAGGGTGCGCGGGGTGCCGAAGCGGCGCATCAGCCGGGTCGACAGCAGGTTGCCGATGGGGTACCCGGCCGCGGCGGCACCGATGACGACGCCGATCCACTGCGCGGGCAGGCCGAGAACGTTGCGGCAGTACAGCACCAGGCTGGTCTCGACCATTGACAGAAACAAGACGTAGGTCGTGCCGCACAGCAGGATCGGTTGCAGCATCGGATGACCGAGCGCGAATTTCAGCCCGGTGGCGATGTCGCGCCGCAGCCAGCCGCGCTCGCGCTGGGTGGCCTCGAGGGCCGGCTCCCGGTGCCGGATCAGCGCCAGCGAGGCGACCGAGGCGGCGAAGCTGACCGCGTTGGCCGCCAGCGCGCCGACCAGGCCGAGCGCGGCGATGACCGGTCCGGCGGACATCGGTCCCAGCGCCTTGGAAAAGGACTCCGACAGGGCCAGCCGGGCGTTGCCGCGGTGCAGGTTGTCCGGGTCGCCATAGAGGCTGGGCAGGTAGGAGGTGTAGGCGACCTGGAAGAACACCACCGCGCAGCCGCTCAGCAGGACCAGGCAGAACAGCAGCGGAAAGGTCAGCCGGCCGGTGGCCGCCAGCGCCCAGATCGTGCCGAAGGTGAGCACCTGCGCTCCGTTGCAGACCAGCATGGTCATGCGGCGGGAGAGGCGGTCGACGATCGCTCCCGCCGGCAGGCCGAGCGGCAGGAACGGCGCGAACAGGGCGAACGGCAGTAGCGCGGCCTGTGCTGGAGAGACCTCCAGCACAGTCACCGCGAGCAGCGGCAGTGCCAGCGTCATGAACTGGTCGCCGAACAGCGACAGCGACTGCCCCGCCCACAACAGGCCGAAGTCACGACGAGCGGTCGGGGCGTTGGCGCCGGGCGGGCCGGCGACGGCGTCGGCTGTCACGGAGCCGGCGTCGTCGCCACGGAACACCGGATGCGGCTCCTGGTTTCCGGCACCGGGCGCAGTGACCGGGAGCGCGGTGTTGCCGGGGCCGCAGAGTCTGACCAGAGGCGCCGTCCCCGGAACTCGTACGGCCGGCCGCGCGGGTGATCGATCATGATGGACACCCTCTCCCGGCTCAGCCGACGCCCGATGGCGATAATCGGACCTCCTTCTTGGGATGTCCTTGAGAACGGTGTCAACTGATCCCGGGCGGCACCGTTTTTCGCTGTCTCGGACACTGGTCATCGCCGGAATCGCACGCTGGTCAGGTGGGCAAACCTTGAATCGAGCACCGGTTTTTCCGCATTCGAGCCAGGGCAATTAGCCGCAATGATGCGCAATCTCGCGGAGGGCGCCCTCAGCGGCGTGCTCGCCACCGCGGCCATGAGCGCCGTGATGCTCGCCGGAGATCGGGCCGGGTTGATGGGGGAACATCCGCCCAAGCGCATCGCCCGGGCCGCGCTTCCCGGTCACAGGAATCGGCCCAAGCCGGGTGAGGGCGTGCTCGGCGCGGTCGCGCACTTCGCCTTCGGCGCCGCCAGCGGGGCGCTGTTCGCCGTGACCACGGACGGCCGCGAACCCCGGCTGCCGCTGGGCGTCGTGTACGGCCTGGCGATCTGGGCCGTCAGCTACCAGGGGTGGGTGCCCGGCCTCGGCATCATGCCGCCGGCCCACCGTGACCGTCCGGGACGCCAGGTGGTCATGGTCGCCGGACACGTGGTGTACGGAACGGTCCTGCTGCTCGTTCTGAACCGTCTGCGGCAGGGCGACCGTTCGCGGTATCCGCACCACGACTGGGTCATGGCGACCTGATCCGCACGAGACGGCGCGCTCCTCCCCGCTCGCCGCTCGATCACGCGCCGGACAGCCACGAGATCGTCCAGATGAGACACCGGGGGACCGAGAAGGTCCCGCTCAACGCCTGATCGGGGTTATCACGATGACCAGCGACGACCGTACGGAGACGACCGTACGGAGAAGGACCGGCAGCTTGATGCCAACGAGGCGTACGAGCACGGCAAGGCCATCGGCGCCGTCGGGGCCGGGGAGCTCCTGCTCGAACCCGCTCGCGTCGTGATCAATCGGGAACAGGGCGTCGTCACCTCGCCGGGCGGGGATCTGGGGGAGTTTCTCACCTCGTTCACGGCGGCCGTGGCGGCCCACCGCCATCCCCGGCGGCCCACGCGTCAGATCCCGGCCTGACCCGGCCATCCGCGTACGGGCGGCGGGCATCGGCCTCGCGACGGCAGGCGCCGCGTCCCACACGCCGGAACCCGGCTGCGTACCGTGACCGGGCGGTGAAGGCCGGCCACGGCCGTGTGTCCGGGTTCCGGGGCTGCCCGTTCACAGACCGCGGACCCTTCCGCGGCAGACCCCGAGGCCGACTGCCAGTTGTCCCTTATCGTCCTTTTTCGGATATTTCTGAGATGGGTGGTAATCGGAGCCGTCCGGGAGGGACTACTGGGCGTGGACGATCCCGAAGAACGATTCACCGAACTCTACGACCGGCACTACCGGAGCGTGCTGGGCTACGCCCTGCTGCGCACCGAGCACGGCATGGCGGAAGACGTGTCCAGCGAGACCTTCCTGATCGCCTGGCGGCGGCTCGACGAGCTGCCTGACCCGGCACTGCCGTGGCTGCTCGGCGTGGCGCGGAACCTGCTGGCCAAACAGTGGGACTCGCGTCACCGGCGGCAGAGGCTGGTCGACCGGATCGCGGCGCTCAGCACCTCCCAGGACCACCTGATCCTGGACATCGCCGAGCACGTGGTGGACCGCGAGACCGCGCTCGCCGCGCTGGCCACCCTGCCGGAGCAGGACGTGGAGGCGATGGCACTCGCCACCTGGCACGGGCTGCCGCCCGACCAGGCCGCGACCGTCATGGGCTGCTCGGCCCGCACGTACAACGTCAGGCTCCACCGGGCTCGCAAGCGCCTGGACAGAGCACTGGGCGCGGAGGCGAGAGTCGCGCGGCCCCACCCGCGCCCGGCCCGCGCACGGCTCACCGAGGAGGCCTGATGACGTACCCGACCCCCCGATCCCGCAAGGAAGACGACATGAACGACCGAGTGTTCGCCCAGCTCAAGCCCGTGGAACTGGACGGGTTGACCGAGGACGCCTACCTGCGCCGCCGCTCGGACGACCTCGCCCGCGCTTTCCAGACCCCCCGTTCCCCTCAGCGCTCCCGGAGACTCACGATGCCCCGCCTCCCGTTCCTGATCACCGCGGCCACGGCCGCCGCGGGAATCGCCGCCGCCGTGATCGTCGTCCCCGGCCTCGTCTCCGGAGACCCCGCACCCGGCGCGCCCACCGCAGCAGTGGTCTCCCGGGGTTCGCAGGACTCCCAGGAGCCGCAGACGGTGGACGCCCGGTCCTTCCTGCTCGCGGCGGCCGTGACCGCCGCACGCGAACCGGCCGGGTCGGGCCGCTACTGGTACACCCGCGAACGCGTCATCCAGCAGGTGACCGTGGACGAGGCGAAGTACACGGCCAGGGTGAAGACCCTGGTGAGGGAGTGGGAGGCCAGGAAGAAGGAGCTGAAGGGCAAGCCGGCGGAGCTGGAGGCCGCCGACAAGGAGATGGAGAAGAAGGTCGGCGAGCTCAAGGCCTCGCCTCCGAAGGTGTCGTACGCGGCGACCGCCGCCTACACGGAGGACTCGTGGCACGCACGGGAGAAGGGCGACTCCAACCGTACGGTCGGCAACCAGGACGTGAAGATCACGTTTGGGTCCCCGGAGGACAGGGAGAAGTGGAAGGAGGAGGGTTCCCCCGTTCTGCGGGAGGACAAGCCGTCGACCAGCGACCTCGACCTTCCGCTGGTCCTGTCGATCGACAACCCGACCCTGACCCTCCAGAGTCTGGCCGGTCTGCCGACCGACAAGGAGGGTCTGGAGCGACGGCTGCGGAGCCTGTACGGCAAGAGCAGCGCCAGGGACCGGGTCGACTTCGCCGGGTACCTGCCGCAGACGAGCCTGGATCTGCTGAGGGCGCCGCTCACCCCCGGCACCCGGTCCGCCCTGTTCAAGGTGCTGGCCGAGCAGCCGGGCATCACGTCACAGGGAGAGGTCACCGATGCGTTGGGGCGTACAGGGGTTGCCCTCACCTCGCGTTTCACCTCCGACGGGGACTCGTTCGAGTTCCGCCTGATCTTCGATGAGAAGAGCGCGAAACTCCTGGAGTACTCGACCACGAAGGAGGGGGAGTCCTCGCCGTTGACGCGGGTGGCCTACCAGGACACCGGCTGGGTCGACCGCCTCGGCGAGCGTCCGCAGGACTGACCCTCATGTCCGCGTGGAGCCCTCGGACCGGGCCGGGGGCTCCACGCGGACGTCGACGGTGGTTACCAGATGATCCAGGGGCTCTCCGAGCCGCCGTTGAAAGTGGCCGTGCCCGACTTCCTCCATCGCTGGCGGACGTTGTGCCTGTCCGAGATCTGCGGAGTCGTGGCGGTGAACGGGCCGCACGTGACGATCGCGCCGTCATTCGACGGGGAGACGTTCGAGCAGATGAAGGGCTGGGAGACGTTGACCTCCGCGTCGGTGTTGTACAGCTGGACGTGTATGTCCGAACGGACCGAGCTGAGCCCTCTGACCCGCCCCAGCAGGTAGAAGGCATCGCCCACCATGGCCGTACAGGGCGACATCTCCGTACCCGTGCCGGTGCCCACGGAGATCCACGCACGGCACTGCCAGTTCGGCGCGTCCGGGCGCGTGGCGCCGAGCGTGCGGTTCCCGTCCGGCTCCGGGGAGACCGTCGCGGTCTTCGATCGCTGGGGCCGGGGGGTCTGGGTGCGCCGCGCCGCCGATTTTGCCGGGCTCGGCCGGGTGGGCGGGTCGGAGACGGCCGCTTCCGGGGTACGGCTCCGCACCGGCCGTACCTTCGGCGAAGGCGCGGGCGAGCTTTCCCTCGTGCTCTCCTTCGTGCGGGACGGGGCGGTAGTCGTGGTTCCGGCGGCGCGGGTCGGCCCGCCGGCCGATTCCGCTGACGCGATGGCCGGATTGCCCGCGGTCCCGCCGGCGTCCGATGTCCGCCATGGCGCCACGACGGCCACCGCCGCCGCGCTGAGTGCCAGGGCCACGGCGGTGGTCGTGGTGATGATCAGCAGCCGCTGCCGGGATCGCCCGCGCCGCGTCGAGGCTGTCGAGGCCGTGGTCTCGTCGCCGGCAGGGGAGGTCCCCGCCGCGCCGGCGGCCGGATCCGTACGGGAGGCATCCATGGGGGAGCCCGCCGGGGGGAGGGGTTCGGAGGTGATGGACGGAGCGTCGCCCCTGGCGACCTGGGGCAGGGCGGGCAGCCCCGCCAGCGACGGCGCCGCCTCGCCCAGCGACACCGCCACCTCCTCGGCGCGTGGCCGCTCGGCGGGATCCTTCGCGACGCAGGCCGAGATGACCGACCACAGGACGTCGGGCATCCCGGGCAGTCGCCGGGGCGTGGACGTCGCATGTTGTCGGAGGAGGGCCATCGGATGGTTGCCGACGAACGGCGGACGTCCGGCGAGCAGCTCGTACAGGATCAGGCCGATGGCGTACACGTCCACCGCCGTTGTGGGAGCGCTCCCATCTGCCACTTCGGGAGACAGGTACGTGGGCGTACCGATGATCGAGGTGGTCTGGGTGAGACCCGGGCCGTGGAGGATGCGAGCCACGCCGAAATCCGTCAGCCGTACCTGCCCGGCGGTCCCGTCGATCAGGACGTTTTCCGGCTTGATGTCGCGGTGTACGACGCCCACGGCGTGCGCGGCCGCCAGCGCGCCTGCGACCTGGGCCATCAGGCGGGCCGCTTCCACGGGGAGCAGCGTGCCGCGCCGCCGGAGCAGGGTACGGAGATCTCCGCCCTCGACGAGGTCCATCACGAGGGCGAGGCGCTCGCCCTCGATGACGAAGTCGCGCACCGTGACGATGTTGGGATGACGCAGGGTCCGCATCACGGTGCGTTCCTGCACGAACCGTAGAACCAGATCCTGATCGCCGGCGAGGTTGTCGCGGAGCAGCTTCACCGCCACGATCTCCCCGGTTTCCCGGTGCCGTGCCCGCCAGACGGTTCCCATCGCACCGGAGCCGATCTCGTCCAGAAGCACATATCGGCTGCCCAGAGGCACTTCGGAACCGCCCGTAGCCATTGACAGCCTTCCCCTCGAACAGATGGAGATCACAATAGTCAGGTGGATCCGGACCGAGGAAGACCGGCGGTACGGCCCCACCTCGTGAAAGGTTCGCCCGGCGGGCCTTCGCCGCGGCACTCGTTCCGGACCCGCAGATCCGGAGAATGGCCGGACCGGAGGTTATGAGCCTAGGTGATCAAAGCCATGAGGAAGGACGGCGGGGCGACGGGACGCACCGGGCTCAGGCCGGTACGCGGCGGTGTTCCCGCGTACTGATCGTTCTTCTCGACGCTGCCACTACTGACGGAGAGATCCGTGCAGTAGCGTTCCACGCGTGACCCCGACCCAGCTCCGCGCGTTCGTCGCCGTGGTGCGGCTTGGCTCGGTCAAGGAGGCGGCGGTGGAGCTCGGCGTGTCGGAGGCCGCCGTCTCGTTGCACGTCGGTCAGTTGCGCAAGGAGTTCGACGATCGGCTGTTCACGCGGACCGCGTCCGGGCTCGCCTTCACCCCCGGAGGGTTGCGGCTCGCGAGCCGTGCGGCGGAGATGCTCAGCTTGCAGGAGCGCACGATCGTCGAGGTGAGCCAGGCGAGCCGCGGCCGGCGGCTGCTGCGTGTCGCCGCGTCGAGCCTGTTCGCCGAGCACGCGGCCCCCGGCCTGATCGGGCTGTTCGCCGGCAGAGCCGCCGACCTCGACGTGGAGCTGAGCGTGCACGACCCCCGGCAGTTCGGTGCCCTGCTGCACTCCCGGGCGGTGGATGTGGCGATCGGGCCCCAGAGGGGAAACCCGGACGAGTCGCTGGAGTGCCGGCCGTTCCTCAACTACCAGGTGATCGTCGTATCCGGCCCGGACCACCCGCTCGCCAAGCTCGATGCCGGCACCCACCAGCTGCGTGAGGAGACATGGCTGCTCGGCCCGTCGGTGGCGGCGAACATCGGCGTGATTCCCGCGCTCCTGCGTCGCGTCAACGTCCCCGAGGAGCACCAGCAGATCTTCCAGAGTCACGCCGCGGCGTTGGAGGAGGTCAAGCGGAACAACGGTGTGGCGCCGACGGTCTCCTTCGCGGTGGCGCAGGACCTGGCCAACGGCCGCCTCGTCCGCCTCGCGGGGAAGACCCTCCGGCTCGACGGGGTATGGGCCACGCTGACCCTCGCCGAAGGCGGTGCGTCGTCAGCGGCCGCCGAACTCGTCCGGTTCGTCACCAATCCGAGGGCCACGCAGGCCATGCTGCGCGGCCCGGGCGTCAACGTCGGCCGATTCCGCCCTTCCGTTCACGTCACCCTCTGGAGCTGACGCCGTTCCGCGCATGTTCACGGAGGAGTCGATCAGGTCGCTCTGAGGCGGCCGGCCCGACAGCGTGGCGTCCCGCAGCCCTCGGTCCCGGTCACGAATCGATCGATGATGTTCTGCTCAAGACGGCCGGTCTCGAGGAGCGCCTCGCCGATGGGCTCCCCTTTGACAACTGATCACCTGCCCGGTTTGTAGCTCCGCTCGACATGGCCCTTGAGGTCATCGGGATAGAAATAGACGGGCCGGAGGTTGCCGCTCGCGTAGCGTTCGGCCTGGTCGTTGAAGTGCGGCGAGTCGGGATGCCCGCTCGAGCCCCCCGCCGTCACCGCCCAGGCGCGCAACTTCGGCCCGAACTCCACGACCGCCACGAAGCTGTTGCCGCTGGTGCCGTAATAGCGCTTCGTGCCCGGATAGCGCCTCGCCCCGAACGAGGCGAGGGAGCCCCATTGCGCGGAGGTGAAAGGCACCGGGATGCTCGGCTTGGCATCGTCGAACGTCTGGACGATCGCGCCGTCGTTGCGCTGGAAGCGGTTGATCTCGCCCCAGGGCACCTGCCAGCCGCCGAAATCTTGCGTCAGCCGCTCCGCCGCCTCCCCGAGCGCCGTGAGCCGCTGCGCATCGGTGGCGCGCTCGGCCAGGTAGTCCCACATCGACATGCCCGCATCCCTCGCAGCCTGGGCCAAGGGCGCCCAGAGCGCCTCGGCCCAGAACACGGCCAGCGAAGTGGCGGTCGAGTCCGCGGCCCAGCGATGGTCCCAGCCGCGCAGCAGGCCGATCGGACCGGCGAGCTTCGCCTTCTGCTGGTCGCCCTCGGGCAGCCTGTCCCACGCCGTGACCAGTCCTGGAACAAGCCGGGCGAAGGCGGTGAGGTAGGTATCGAAGGCGGCTGCGATCAGCGTCTGCGGGGTGAAGTCGCGCCGCGCGCTCAGCACCCGGATCGCCTGCGGCCCGCGCGGGTTCTCGCCGGCCTGGTCGAAATAGCGCGGATAGTCGGCGGCCTTGGGGCTGTCCGCGCCGGCCGCGGTCCAGGGCCAGTTGTTCGAGTTGAACGCCCAGCCGTTCTTCGGATTCACTGCCTGCGGCAGGCTCGCGAGGCTGTGCAGCCCGCGCCAGTCGGTCGCAGGATCACTGCCGTCGACGGGCTTGCGATAGTCGAAGCGGTCGTTGCGGAGCGGCATGAACTGCGGCATCAGGAAGGCGATCTCGCCCTTCGAGCCCGCGAACAGTGTGTTGTTCGAGCTGTTGGCCTTGAAGCCGGCCACATCGAGGTAGCCCGCGTAGTTCCGTGTCTTGGTGCGCAGGAAGCTCTGCTGCAGCGCCTCGAGGGGTTTGTTCATCAGCGCGAACGCGATCCACTTACCGTCCGCCTCGCGCACGATCGGGCCGTGGTGGGTGGCGAAGGTGGTGAAGCCGCGCCGCGCCCGCCCGCCCTCCGCGGTCCGGTAGGACAGCGTGATCTTCTTTGTCGTCACCGGCCGCAGCGTGTTGCCGTAGCGGTAGGAGCGGCCGCCCTTCGCCCCGGTCACGATCGTCTCGGCGAACTCGTCGACGTTGTCGACGCCGCTCGACGTGTGCATCCAGCCGGTGTTCGCGTTGAAGCCCTGGTAGATGAAGAACTGCCCCCAGGTGGCCGCGCCATAGACGTTGAGCCCTTCGCCGCTCGTCACGTGCTGCTCGGAGCGGAAGAAGAAGCTGGTGTGCGGGTTGATCAGGAGTAGCGCATGGCCGTTCCGCGTGTGGCTCGGCGCGATCGCCATGCCGTTCGAGCCCTTGGGCTCGTGGAACAGCAGCCCCCGCTCCTCATCGGTCATCGGCACCGTGCGGTTGCCGTAGAAGGCCTCGAGCTGGGTGAGCGGCACCCGCTCGATGTCGCCGCCGATGCTGCCTTCGGAGAAACTCAGCGCCATCCACGGTTCGAAACGATCGATCACGCGCGGATGCACCTCGGGGTGCGTCGCGAGGTAGTAGTTCAACCCGTCCGCCCAGGCCTGCATCAGCTTGCGCAACCAGGCGGGGCTCTTCGCATAATCCCCCCTCAGCACTTCGGGATCGACGAACAGCCGCTGGCGCAGGTCCTGCCAGATCGCGCTCTCGCCTTCGGCCTCGGCGAGGCGGCCGAGGCTGACCAGATAGTTGGTCTCGATCCGGTTGAAGTCGTCCTCGGCCTGCGCATAGATCATCCCGAACACCGCATCGGCGTCGGTCTTGCCCACCACGTGCGGGATGCCCCAGTCATCGCGAGTGATCGTCACGTGCGCCGCTTGACTGCGCCAGCGGGTGAGATCGGGGGCGATGTGCGTGGAAGCGGCGGAAGCGGCGGACGGCAGCCCCACCGCGGCTCCGGCGGCCAGTCCGGCCGCTCCGCCCAGGACGCGGCGTCGGCTCAGCCCTTCGTTCTGCGTGTGGTTCATGAGTTGGTCCACCTTTGCTCGGGGGGTCAAGGGATCGTGCGGGGTGTGCACGATCTGTGCGGCAGTGGGGCGCGTTTGTGGGGCGCCCCACCACCGTTGGCCGACGCTACGGTGCCCCGGCGCTCGGGCCGGCGAGCTCGCACCCGTTGAGGTTGCCGAGGCCGCCGGCGGGACCGCCGGGAACGGTCTGGAAGACGAGGTGGAGCTTGTGCGTGCCACCCGGGTCGGTGATCGGGACGCTCGTGGTCCGGACCGCTGCGGCCCGCACCTCGGCCGAGGTGGCTCCGGGGTTCACCGCCGTAGCCGCGGCACCCGCTCCCGCCGTGTTAACGCGGTCGGATGCCTGGTCGATGGAGGGGTGGCCGCCGTTCGGACAGAGGGCGGAAATGATCATCACCGCCTCTCGGCCGCTTGGTGATCAACCTGTTCCAAGATGACTATCACTCGCTTCGACTGCGGGGCAATAGAGATCAAAAGTTATTTGACGTGCTGGAGATGCTCATGACAGTCGAGGTTCGTCGCAAGTGAAATGCTCTGATTTGACCTAAATATGAAGACGAAGCCGGTCGGATTTCGAAACCGTCCCGGGCGCGGACCTGGTCGCGGCGCGGGCATACGCCGGTGGCGGCGGTGTCTGGGAAGAGATCGGCCCGGCCTGGTCAACGGCTTCTTCGCCGAGGCCGGACCGTTCCTCGAACCGACCGGACTCCGAGAATTCAGATTCGGTAGCCGGCACGTGAGATCTCAGTGATCACATGGTGCAGGGATCGGAAGGTGTCCGCGGGCAGCAGCCGGTCGCAGTACGGGAGAGCGGCGGCCATGCCGGCGACGCGTGGTTCGAAGTCCGGGGCGGACGCCCTCGGGTTCATCCAGATCACGCGATGCGCGCGCCGGCGCAGGCGCGCCATCGCGGCCGCCAGGGCCTCCGGCGAGTCGCTGTCCCAGCCGTCCGAGCCGATGATCACGATGGCGCCCCGTACCGCTCCTCCGTGGTGGGAGGAGAGCAGCGCCTGCACGTTGGTCGCTATCAGCGTTCCGCCGAACCGGTCGGTGACCTTGTCGGTGGCCTGCTCGATGGCGACGGCCGCCGACTTGTGCGTCAGGACCGCGGTCAGCCGGGTCAGCGACGTCGCGAAGGCGAACACCTCCGCGTCGGCCGCCAGCGCCAGGGCACGCATCAGGTGAAAATAGGCCGGTGCCTGCGCCTGCATGGACTGGCTGACGTCACAGAGCATGACAACCCGTCGCGGCTTGTCGACCGCCCGCTCCCGCACCAGGTGAAGCGGCTCCCAGCCGGTCCGGCGAGATCGCTGTACGGTGGCCCGCACCGCGATGCGGCGGCCTCGGGGATCGGCCGCGAGCCGCCGGCTCCGCCGGGTGGGCCAGTTGGCCACGGCGGATCGCAGCCACGTGCCGAGCAGTTCCATCTCCCGGGCGTCGAGGTGTTCGAACGGCACCTCCGCCAGCCCGGAGACGTCACTCGGCAGGCGCTCGGGCACGGCGAGCGAGCTGTCCGACTCCTCCGCGTCGGCGACCACCGGGGGAAGCGTCACCCAGGGAAGCGCGTCCCCCTGCTGCTGGTCCGTGGAGTTCGCGGGCAGGGAGGCGAAGGCGTCGTCGTCCCCACCGACGGGAGTCCGCGGCCGGCGGCGCGCGTGCGGATCGAGCGCCAGCGCCACGCCGCCGAACACCGCCGCGAACACCGCGTCGAAGACGTCGATCTCCGAGCGTTGCCGTACCAGGCTGATCCGGGCGGTCCAGTACAGCCTCGGCAACGAGTCCGGAGGAGACACGGCCAGCGCACGGACGAAGTTCTCGATGGCGGTGAAGCCGACCGGCACGCCACGCTGCCGGAGCCGGACCGCGAGCGCGACGGCGAACGCCGCGCGATCCACACCCGGCAGCAGCGCCGACGAGACGGAGTGATCGCGGGACACCTTACGAGACGACGAGGTAGACGACGACGGCGACGACGACGACCAGGGCGACGACCGGAAGCACGCGCTTGTAGATGGAGCTTCCGGCGATGCTCATCACGTCCAACGGCGCGGCGTCGACGGCCGGGCCGATGACACGCCTGCCCGCCGCACCGGCCTCACCTGCTTCCGGGGATGCCACACCGGCTTCTATCGTTCCCCGAGATTGTGTGTCGGCGTGGCCTGTTTCCTGGGGTGCCGTCCCGGCTTCTACCGTCTCCGGGAGTGCCGTGCTGGTCTTGACCGTTCCTGGAGATGCCGCACCGGTTTCGCTCGTTTCCCGGGATGACGAGGCGGGCTGCGCCGACGTCTCCTGGACGTCGCCCGCATGCTGCGCGATGTCGGGCGAGCCGGTGGCCATGGCCTCGGGAACACCGGCTGAGGAATCGGCGGCTGCGGCCGGAGTCTCGGGAACGCTGTCGGGGGAGCCGGTGGCGGCGGCCGGAGCATTGGAAACACCGGCGATGGTGGCCGGAGCTTCGGGAACCGCGGCCGGAGTCTCGGGAACACCGGCGGCGAGCTTTCCTTCGAGGCAGTCCACGAACTGGCCGAGCAGCTTCCCGGAGATCTCCTTGATCATTCCGTTGCCGAACTGGGCGATCCTGCCGGAGATCTTCAGGTCCGTGTCGACGGTGACGACCGTACGCGCGCCGTCGGCCCGGAGCTGCGCGGTGATGACCGCCGAGGCGTTGCCCGCCCCCCGCGAGTCACGGCCCTTGGCGTCGATGACGGCGCGATGGTTCGTGTCGTCCTTCTCGACGAACCGGACCGTTCCGGCGTACTCGGACACGACGGGGCCAACCTTGATCTTCACCTTGCCGGAGTAGACGTCGCCGTCCACCCCGGTCAGCTGGGCACCCGGCATGCACGGGGCGATGCCCTCGAGATCGGTGAGCACCGCCCACGCCTGACCGATCGGAACGCTGACGGTGAACTCATTGTCAATCTTCACGGGCTCTCCCTGTGCTGTCGGATCCCTGCGCCGTCGATCAGGCGGTCGCACCGCGGGCATGGCCCACCTGGTCGAGTGCGCCGGTGATCGCGTCGCGGTCGTCCGGTGTCTTCGCGATGGTGCTGAGCGTTCGGACGACGTCCTCCCGGACCAGTTCGGTCGCGCCGAGCGCGGACAGCGCGGAGACCCAGTCGATCGTCTCCGCCATGCCGGGTGCCTTGTCGAGGTCGAGCAGGCGTACGCGGCCGACGAACTCGGTGGCCGACCGGATCAGCGTCTCGTTCGCGGCGGGCACCGAACGACGCAGGATCTCCGCGGCCCGCTCGGCCGCGGGAAAATCGATCCAGTGGTACAGGCAGCGCCGCCGGAGCGCGTCGTGCAGGTCCCTGCTGCGGTTGGAGGTCAGGATGACGATCGGCCGGCGTTTCGCCGTGAACGTGCCGAGCTCCGGGATCGTGATCGAGGCCTCGCCGAGAAACTCGAACAGCAACGCCTCGAACTCGTCGTCGGCGCGGTCGATCTCGTCGATCAGCAGCACCGGGGGCACCGGCCCGCTGTGCCGGACGGCCCGCAGGATCGGGCGCTCCTGCAGGAACTCCTCGCTGAACAGGTCGGCGTCGGTCAGGTTGTCCCGCCGCGACTCGGCCAGCCGGATGGCGAGCAGCTGCCGCTGGTAGTTCCACTCGTAGAGCGCCTCGCTCGCCGTCAGCCCTTCGTAGCACTGCAGCCGGATCAGGGGTGTGACCAGGGCGCGGGCCAGGGCTTTGGCCGCGGTGGTCTTGCCGACGCCGGGTTCGCCTTCCAGCAGCAGGGGCTGACCGAGGGTCAGCGCGAAGAACAGCGCCGAGGCGGTGCCCTCGTCGACCAGGTAGTCCATCTCGTCCAGACGTCTCTGGACCTCGGCGGCGTCGGTGAAAACGTGGCTCACGGCGCGACCCCGGCGCGGATTCGCGACAGCGGTACGCGCCCGGTCCGGGTTCGGGACAGCGGCATGTGCCCGGTCCGGGTTCGGGACAGTGGCATGCGATGGGTTTTCCCGCCGCCGGCATCGATGGGTACGGCGCCCTCGACGGGCGCCTCTGCTACGCGGCGACGCTTCGAATGGCGCGGGACGCCTGACACGAGAACCAGACCGGTGACGAGCACGTCTCTACCGTTCTCCCTTCTCCGCGTAACGCTGACGGCAGCCCGGGCCGCAGAACCACACGTCTTCGCCGTTGACGGTCAGGTGAGGCGTGCCAGGTGAGACGGTCACGGTCATGCCGCAGACCGGGTCGACGGCCTGCGAACTCGGACCCGAGGCGGCCTCGCTGTCCGGCGGACCGGAAACCGTCACCGTGGGCCCGATGCCAGATGAGCCGGAAGCAGCGGATCCGCTGTCCGATCGGCCGGAAGCAGCGGGCCCGCCGCCGGGTGAGGTGGAAGCCGCCGGCGTCAGGCCCCGGGTACGGATCGCGGCGACGATCTCCGCCAGGATCGACAGAGCGATCTCGGGCGCGGTGCGGGCTCCGATCTGGAGCCCGACCGGAGAATGGACCCGCCGGCGTTCGGCCTCGGTCAGCTCCATCTCCGCCAGCACCGCCGTACCGCGCCGGTGGCTGGCGACCAGCCCGATGTACTCGACCCCGGCGTCCAGCGCGGCGCGGATCGCCGCGACCTCGTCGCGGCCGTGGCTGGACACCACGACCGCGGTGGCGCCCGCCGGCCCCTGCCCGTCCGCTGCCCGCCGTACGGCGAAGTCCAGCGGGCGGGCCAGCTCGGCCAGCGCCTCGGCGATCGGCGACCGGCCGACGATCCAGACCACCGGCGGCGGGAGCAACGGCTGAAGGAAGATCTCCAGCGCGCCGCCGGACAGGCAGGGGTTGACCACGACCTGGGCGCCGGGGGACTCGGGGAAGTCCAGCTCGCCTTCCGGCAGCACGCGCAGCAGCACGGACCGGCCGTCCCGGAGCGCGCCGAGAGCCGCCGTGCGTACGGAGCTCTCGGCGCACTGGCCGCCGACGAAACCCTCGATGGAGCCGTCGGACAGGACGATCGCGTCGTCGCCGGCGCTGACCGCCGTCGGGAAATGGGCGCGGACCACGACCGCGTGGACGAACGGAACGCGGTCGGCGACCAGTTCCCTCATTCGCGTCGAGACGCCGGAAAGCATGAACGCTCCGATTCGGTCAGATCGGCGGCTGGGGTGCGCCGCGCATGGCGTCCCACACCCGCGAGGGGGTGAGCGGCATGTCGGCGTGGCGGATGCCGAACGGCTTGAGCGCGTCGACGACCGCGTTGACGATCGCCGGCGGCGAACCGACCGTCGCCGACTCGCCGACGCCCTTCGCGCCGATCGGATGGTGCGGCGAAGGGGTCACGGTGAACCCGGTCTCCCAGTCGGGAACCTCCAGCGAGGTCGGGATGAGATAGTCCATGAGCGATCCGCCCAGGCAGTTGCCGTCCTCGTCGAAGGCGATCATCTCCATCAGGGCCATGCCGACGCCGTCGGTGAGACCGCCGTGCACCTGCCCCTCGATGATCATCGGGTTGATCCGGGTGCCGCAGTCGTCCACCGCGATGAACCGCCGCACCTTGACCTGGGCGGTGCCCGGGTCGATGTCGACGACGCAGATGTAGGCGCCGTGCGGGTAGGTCAGGTTCTCCGGGTTGTAGCAGATCTGCGCCTCCAGCCCGCCCTCGACGCCCTCGGGCAGGTCTCCCGCGCCGTGCGCCCTCATCGCGATGTCCTGGATCGTGACGGACTTGCTCGGGTCGCCCTTGACGTGGAACGAACCCTTCTGCCACTCCAGGTCGGCGACGGAGACCTCGAGCATCCCCGAGGCGATGAGGCGCGCCTTGTCACGCACCTTCCGTGCCACCAGGGCCGCCGCCGCGCCGGACACCGGGGTGGACCGGCTGCCGTAGGTGCCGAGGCCGAACGGCGTCTGGTCGGTGTCGCCGTGTACGACGTCGATGTCGGCGGGCGGGATGCCGATCTCCTCGGCGACGATCTGCGCGAAGGTGGTCTCGTGTCCCTGTCCCTGACTCTGCACCGACAGGCGCACGACGGCCTTGCCGGTCGGGTGGACGCGCAACTCGCACCCGTCGGCCATGCCCAGCCCCAGGATGTCCATGTCCTTGCGCGGCCCCGCGCCGACCGCCTCGGTGAAGAAGGAGATGCCGATCCCCATCAGCTCGCCGCGGGCACGCCTCTCGACCTGTTCCGCGCGCAGCTCGTCGTAGCCGGCGATCTCCATGGCCTTGCGCATGGTCGGCTCGTAGTTGCCCGAGTCGTAGACCCAGCCGGTCTTGGTCTTGTACGGGAACTGCTCGGGCTGGATGAAGTTCTTGATGCGCAGCTCGAACGGGTCCATCTTGAGCTCGTACGCCAGGCAGTCGACCAGGCGCTCGATGAGATAAACGGCTTCGGTGATCCGGAACGAGCAGGCGTAGGCGACGCCGCCCGGTGCCTTGTTCGTGTAGACGGCCGTCATCTTGCAGTAGGCGGCCTCCAGGTCGTAGCTGCCGGTGAACACGCCGAAGAATCCGGCCGGATACTTCACCGGCGCCGCGACACCGTTGAAGGCGCCGTGGTCGGCGAGCACGTTGGTGCGGACGGCCAGGATCCTCCCGTCCCTGGTCGCCGCGATCTCGCCGCGCATGATGTAGTCGCGGGCGAAGCCGGTGCTTATGAGGTTCTCGGAGCGGTCCTCCATCCACTTCACCGGCTTGCCGGTGACGATCGACGCCACGATCGAGCAGACGTAGCCGGGATAGATCGGGACCTTGCCGCCGAAGCCGCCGCCGAGGTCCGGCGAGATGACCCGGATCTTGTGCTCGGGCAGGCCGGCGACGATCGCGTACAGCGTGCGGTGGGCGTGCGGCGCCTGGGTCGTGGACCACAGTGTCAGCCTGCCGTCGATCCGGTCGTAGTCGGCGACGGACCCGCAGGTCTCCATCGGCGCGGGGTGCACGCGGGGATACACGATGTCCTGGGTGACGGCGACGTCGGCCGCCGCGAACACCGCCTCGGTGGCCGCCTCGTCGCCGGTCTCCCAGTCGAAGACGTGGTTGTTCCGCTTGCCGTCCAGGTCGTCGCGGATGACGGGCGCGCTGGGGTCGAGGGCCCTGCGGACGTCGATCACCGGTTCGAGCAGGTCGTACTCGACGTCGATCAGTTCGAGGGCGTCGCGTGCCGCGTAGCGGTCCTCCGCCACGACAAACGCGACCTCCTGTCCCTGGAAGCGCACCTTGTCCGTCGCCAGTACGGCCTGCACGTCGCCGGAGAGGGTCGGCATCCAGGCCAGTCCCATCTCGGCCAGGGCGGCTCCGGTGACGACCGCCTTGACCTTCGGGTGCGCCTCGGCCGCGCTGGTGTCGATGCTCACGATCCGGGCGTGCGCGACGGGGGAGCGGAGGATCGCGAGGTGCAGCATGCCCGGCAGCTGCACGTCGTCGCAGAATCGGCCCTTCCCCCGGATGAACCGGGGGTCCTCCTTGCGGAGCATCCGGCCGTGGCCGACCGGCTTCTGGTCGTTGTCCTCGAACGCGGCGGCCGGGTGCTGGTCGATGGCGGTCATGACGCGGTCCCGGTGGCGACGGTTGCCGGAGCGTCCGTCTCACCCGTCCGCGAGCCCGCTTCGTGAGACGCGGCCCACTGCACGGAACGGACGATGGTCGCGTAACCGGTGCACCGGCAGATCTGGCCGGAGATCGCCTCGCGGATCTCCTGCGCCGACGGGTCGGGGTTGCGGTCGAGCAGGGCCCGTGCGGTCATCATCATGCCGGGCGTGCAGAACCCGCACTGCAGGCCGTGACACTCCATGAACCCCTGCTGCACCGGATCGAGCTTGCCGTCCTGTTCGAGGTCCTCCACCGTGCGTACCTCGTGGCCGCCCGCCATCGCGGCGAGCACGGTGCACGACTTGACCGGCTCGCCGTCGAGCCACACCACGCAGGTGCCGCAGTTGCTCGTGTCGCAGCCCCAGTGGGTGCCCGTCAGTCCGAGATGGTCACGCAGGAAGTGGATCAGGAGCAGGCGGCCCTCGATCTCCCTGGTGACCTCCTCGCCGTTGACGGTCATCGAAACCTGCACGTCAGACCCCCTCGTTGATTCGGGCGACGGACCGGCGCAGGGCCCGCTTGGTGAGTTCCTTGGCGAGGTGGCGCTTGTAGTCGGCGCTGCCGCGCATGTCGGTGGACGGGGTGCAGTTCTCGGCGGCGAGGGCGCCGGCCCGCTCGTAGAGGTCCTCGGACGGCCGCTTCCCGCGCAGCGCCTCGGAGACCGCGGGGAGCCCCGTCGTGTTCGGGCCCACCGCGGCGAGGCCGACCCGGGCATCGGCGATCACCTCGCCGTCCAGCCAGACGGCCGCGCCGGCGGACACGATCGCCCAGTCGCCCGCCCGGCGCTCGACCTTCTCGTAGGCGCTGGACCCGCCTTCCCGCACCGGGATGCGGATCTCGACCAGCATCTCGCCGTCTCCGACCGCCGTCTCGTAGGGGCCGCGATGGAACTCCTCCATCGTCACGACCCGCTCGCCGGTCCGGTTGCGGATCACGCAGCTCGCCCCGAGGGTGGTGCACACGGCGGACAGATCCTCCGACGGGTCGGCCTGGCAGAGCGAGCCGCCCAGGGTGCCGCGGTTGCGGACGACGGGATCGGCGATGACCCGTTCGGCGTCACGGAAAATGGGAAACGCCTCGGCGAGCGCGTCCGACTCGAGCAGCTCGCGGTGCCGGGTCATCGCGCCGATACGGACCTGTGCGGGCTCCATCCGGATGTAGCCCAGCTCGCCGTGGAGATCGTTGATGTCGATCAGATATTCCGGGTTGGCCAGCCGGAGCTTCATCATCGGGAGCAGGCTGTGGCCGCCGGCGAGGAGCCGGGCAGAGCTCCCCAGCCGCTCCAGCAGCCCGAGAGCGTGATCGACACTGGTGGCACGCTCGTATTCCAGCGGGGCCGGAACCTGCATGCGACTCCCCTTTGTCTGGGTGCTGCCTGGTGCTTGGCAGCCCAGTGGACCCCCGCCCGGTGACACTGTCAACAGCCACCTAAGGATTCACTTAATTCACCGGCAAGCGCTTGCCCGTATTCGAGGGTGCGGCGAATGAGTCCGGCTCCGGTCACTTCGCGTATCCGGGGCCGAGGGAACCGCCCGGGACTCGCGAGGGTGAAAACAGCAGGCTGGACGGCACCTGCGGTGAGCTGGGGGTTCGTCATGGTTACCGGATCGTGATTTGGCTCACACTTGACCCATCCTGATGAGAGCGTTAACACTCACCCCAAGTAACCGTTAGTCCTTCGTTATGTTAACGCTAACAATTGGAGTCGTTCAATTTTCCGGTAATCCGCGAGCTTGGCGACCTCGCGCCGAAGGCAGGCGCAGGCCGTACACGCAGGCCGTATATGAGGAGACTTTCGTGCTGTCCGCATCCCTCACCCTTGACCCCGCATTCAAGGTGGCCCCCGTCCGCCGGCGCACATTCGGAACGTTCGTCGAACACCTCGGCCGGTGCGTCTACACCGGCGTCTACGAGCCCGGCCATCCCACCGCCGACGAGGACGGCTTCCGGCGTGACGTACTGGAGCTCACCCGTGAGCTGGGCGTCACCACGGCCCGCTACCCCGGCGGGAACTTCGTGTCCGGATACCGCTGGGAGGACGGCGTCGGCCCGCGCGACAGGCGGCCTCGCCGGCTCGACCTGGCCTGGCACAGCACGGAGACCAACGAGTTCGGCCTGGACGAGTTCGTCGCCTGGACCCGCAAGGCCGGGGTGGAGCCGATGATGGCCGTCAACCTCGGCACCCGGGGCATCGCCGAGGCGCTGGACCTGCTGGAGTACTGCAACATCGAGGCCGGGACCCGGCTGTCGGACCTGCGGGTCGCGGGCGGTGCCAAAGAACCGCACGGCATCCGGATGTGGTGCCTGGGCAACGAGATGGACGGCCCGTGGCAGATCGGCCACAAGACCGCCCACGAGTACGGACGGCTGGCCGCCGAGACCGCCCGGGCCATGCGCATGATCGACCCGGGCCTGGAGCTGGTGGCCTGCGGAAGCTCCGGTTCCAGCATGCCGACCTTCGGCGCGTGGGAGGCGACCGTGCTGGAGGAGACCTACGACGTGGTGGACTTCATCTCCTGCCACGCCTACTACGAGGAGCACGACGGCGACCTGGCGAGCTTCCTCGCCTCCGCGATGGACATGGACCACTTCGTCGACTCGGTGGTGGCCACGGCCGACAGCGTGGGCGCCCGGCTCAAGAGCAGGAAAAAGCTCAACATCTCGTTCGACGAGTGGAACGTCTGGTACCTGTCCCGCTTCCAGAACGCCGAGCCGCCGCAGGACTGGCCGGTCGCCCCGCCGCTCCTTGAGGATCACTACCACCTGGCCGACGCGGTGACCTTCGGCGGCCTGCTGATCTCGCTGCTGCGGCACAGCGACAGGGTGACCTCCGCCTGCCTGGCCCAGCTGGTCAACGTCATCGCCCCCATCATGACCGAGCCGGGCGGCAGGGCCTGGAAGCAGACCACCTTCCATCCCTTCGCCCAGGCCTCCCGGTACGCGGTCGGTCAGGTGCTGCGGGTCGAGTCCGACTCACCGGTGCACGAGACCGCGAGGTTCGGAGAGGTCGCCGCCCTCGACGCCGTCGCCACCCACGACGAGGAGACCGGCGCCACCACGCTGTTCGCGGTCAACCGCTCGGTCGACCAGCCGCTCACCCTCACCGTCGACCTGCGCGCCCTCGGCCCGGTACGGCTCGCCGAGGCCACGGTGCTGTCCGGTCCCGACCCCTACGTTCGCAACACCGCCGACGCCCCGGACACGGTGGCTCCTCGCGCGAACACCGACGTCCGCCTCGACGCCGGGACCCTGGAGATCACGCTGCCCGCCGTCTCGTGGAATGTGATCCGTCTCATCCGCCCGTAGATCCATCCGGCCGTGCTCGTCGGGGAGACGCGGCCTCGCTCTCTGGAGACAGCAGTGGACGACATTCCACCGACCCCACACCGGACTCCATCGACGATCACCCGCAGGAACCTGCTGGGCGGCGCGCTCGCCCTCGGGCTCCTCGGCTCCGGATGCTCCATCCCCGTGGGCCTGGGCTCCTCCCAGACCCGCGTCAAATACTGGCATTTCCTCGGCGCGAGCGACGGGGTCATCATGAACGGGATGGTGGGCGCGTTCGCCAAGGAGAACCCCGCCCTGTTCGTGGAGGAGAACGTCCTGCAGTGGGGCGAGCCCTTCTACACCAAGGTCGCGATGGCGGGAGCCGGAGGCCGTTCGCCCGATGTCGCGACCTTCCACCTCGCCCGGCTGTCCGGCATCGGCCCCGGCCAGATCCTGGATCCGATCAATCTCGACCTGCTCGCCGAGAACGGCCTGCGCGCCGAGGACTTCAGCCCTCCCATCTGGGAACGCGCCCACATCGACGGGGTCCTGTACGCGGTGCCGTTCGACGCGCACCCCATGGTCCAGTACTACAACACCGACATCTGCGGCCGTGCCGGGCTGCTCGGCGGCGACGGCAAGCTGCTGCCGACCAAGGGCACCGACCAGTTGCTGGAGTCGCTGCGCAAGGCCAAGGAGGCCCTCGGTGGCAAGCCCCCGCTGGCCTTCGACGCGCTCGGCCTCGGAACGGTGGGGCCGTGGCGGGTGTGGTCGTCACTGTATGCCCAGAGCGGCGGCACCCTCCTGTCGGACGACGGCACGCAGATCACGATCGACGACGCCAAGGCGCTGGAGGCGCTCACCTTCATGCGCACGCTGGGCGAGGAGGGACTGTGCGACCCCACCACCGACTACGGGGCGTCGGTCGCCGCCTTCCAGAACGGCAACGCCGCCTTCCTGTGGAACGGTGACTGGGAGACCACGACCTTCAAACTGACGAAGATGCCGTTCAGCATGGCGCGCTTCCCCTCGGTCTTCGGCGGAGCCTCGGCCCAGGCCGACTGCCACGTCTTCGTCGTGCCCCACCAGCGCGCCCGCGATCCGCAGGTCGAGCGGGCGACCTACCGCTTCATCGCCTATCTGGTCAAGAACAGCGCCGACTGGGCGGTGGCCGGTCACGTGCCCGCCTACCTTCCCGCGCTGGAACAGCCGGAGTACCTGGCGCTGCAGCCACAGTCGGAGTACCGCTCGGTCATCACAGAGGTGGCCCTCGACCCGCAGGTGTGGTTCGCCGGATCGGCCTCGCGGCTGTGGATCGAGTTCGGGGAGGCGTTCTCCCCGGTGATCGGCGGAACCCGCACGCCCGAGCAGGGCCTGGCCCTGGCCAAGGACGCGTTGCGCCGGCTCATGGAGGCACCCAACCCCTTCCCCGAGGAGCCCCGATGACGACCACCGTCGCCGCCCCCGCCACCACCGCGCCGGTCGCGAAGGCCAAGGCGGGACGCCGCTGGACCCAGCACGGAATGCTGTTCATCGCGCCCTTCCTGGTGGTCTACGTGGCCTTCCTGGTCTGGCCGCTGCTGCTGGGCCTGCGGATGAGCCTGTCCAGCGTCAACATCGCCGGGTCCAACGACGGCTTCGTCGGCTTCGCCAACTACGCCGAGGCGTTCGGCGACCCCAGGATGTGGCGCTCCCTCTGGAACACGGTGCTGTTCACCGTGCTGAGCACCGTGCCCCTGGTCATCCTGGGGCTGGTGTTCGCCCTGCTGGTGCACAACCTGCGCTTCATGCGCTGGCTGTGGCGGCTGTCGTTCTTCGCCCCGTTCCTGCTGCCCTCCGCCGTGGTCTCGGTGCTCTGGCTGCAGATGATCTACCAGCCCGGCTTCGGCCTCCTCAACGGGGTGCTCGGGACCGACACCCTCTGGCTGGGCGATCCGAACACGGCGATGTGGTCGGTCGTGATGACCACCGTCTGGTGGACGGTCGGCTTCAACTTCCTGCTCTACCTGGCCGCGCTGCAGAGCATCCCCGAGCAGCTCTACGAGGCCGCCTCGATCGACGGCGCCTCGGCCTGGAACAAGCTGCGCTCGATCACGCTGCCGATGCTCCGCCGTACCACCGGCCTCGTCGTGGTGCTGCAGCTGCTGGCCTCGCTGAAGGTCTTCGACCAGATCTACCTGATGACCGGCGGAGGCCCGGAGAACTCCACCCGCCCGATCATCGAGTACGCCTACGACATCGGCTTCACCGGTTACCGCGTCGGCTACGCCTCGGCCGTCTCCTACATCCTTTTCGTCCTGATCGTCGCCGTATCCCTGGTGCAGCTGTGGCTGCTCCGCAAGCGCGAGGAGTCTCTCCGATGACCAAGAGGTTCAGCCCCGGCCAGCTGATCCTGCTGGCGATCACCGGGGTGCTCGCCGTGATCTGGCTCGCACCCATCGCCTGGGCGGTCGCCACCTCGCTCAAGCCCGAGGCCGACACCACCAAGCTCCCGCTGACGTGGTTCGGCAGCGAGGTCACCCTCGACGCCTACGGCCTGGTCCTGGGTACCGGCGGCATCGTCAAATGGGCGATCAACTCCACGGTCACCGCGGTCGTCGTGACGGTCCTGACCGTGCTGTTCTCGGCGATGGCGGCGTACGGCTTCGCACGCACCCGGTTTCGGGGGCAGCGCGTGCTGTTCGCCGCGATCCTCGCGGGAATCATGGTCCCCCCGCAGGTGCTGATCGCCCCGTTGTTCGCCGAGATGGTCACGCTGGGGCTGGTCGACACCTGGTGGGGCATCATCCTGCCGCAGGTCGCCGCGCCCGTCATCGTGTACATCCTCTACAAGTTCTTCCAGGGCGTGCCGCCGGAGCTGGAACAGGCCGCGTTCGTCGACGGGGCCGGCCGCTGGCGGGTGTTCTTCATGATCGTTCTTCCACTCTCGCGCCCGGTGCTCGCCGCGGTGGCGATCTTCACGTTCATCACGACCTGGAACAACTTCCTCTGGCCGTTCCTGGTCTCCACCGACCCGAATACGATGACCCTGCCCGTCGGACTGGCCAACGTGGTGCAGGGCACCTTCGGCGTGCGCTACGCGCAGATCATGGCCTCCGTGGTCCTGGCCGGCCTGCCGCTGCTCATCATCTTCGTGTTCTTCCAGCGCCAGATCATCCGCGGCGTCGCCCACACCGGCCTGGCCGGGGAATGACGCTTCGGGGTTTCCGTACCGGCGTGCGGCCGTTGCCGCACGCCGGTACGATCCCGCCTGCTCCTACCCCCGCGTTACCTCCGCCCCCGTGAAACGGTAGTGCCGTGCCGGGTCGAAGCCGGGCCATGGCTGATAGGCGTTCACGCCGGGTTCGCCGCGCAGGTGGAACGCGCTCGGGTAGGGCTGCTCGTCCGCCGTGATGCGGGTCGATGCCGGAATGTAGCGGATGGTCAGTCCGCATCGCCGCCGTGGCGAGGTGTTCGCAGTGCTGCCGTGCACGATGTTCGGGTGGTGCACCTCGACGTCCCCCGGCGCCAGCACCATGTCGACGGCCGCCGACTCGTCCACCTCGGCCGCGATCTCCTCGCCGAGCACATTGTCCACCGCCGTGTTGGCGCGCGTCGCCTGGATGTCGCCGCGGTGGCTGCCGGGGATCAGCCGTACGCAGCCGTTCTCCGGCGTCGAGTGGTCGATGGCCAGCCAGAGCGTGACCACCCGCATCGGCTCCAGCGGCCAGAACGCCGCGTCCTGGTGCCAGAGCACCGGCTGCCCGGAGTACGGCGGCTTGCTGATGTAGTGCGAGGCGAACAGTGCGATGTCCGGGCCGACGAAGCTCTCCGCGATGTCCAGCAGCCGGTCGTCCGAGACCAATCGCAGCCAGAACGGGTCGTCGCGCAGCAGCGTGTGGCCCAGCTGCTCGGGCCGCAGATCCGGGTGGCGGCGCTGCAGCCAGTCGACGTGGCCGGCCGCCTCCTGCACCAGCTCCCGGTCGATGACCTCGCGGAAGATGGCGTAGCCGTCGCGGTCGAATCGGTCGAGGACGTCACTCATCGGGCTCTCCCAGAATGCGCGGCGGGGCGGGTGCCCCGGGGTGGATGACGCGGCCGTCCGCCGACGCCTCGCAGCGGTCGGCCGACAGCCCGGATCGAAGTCGAAAACCAGGCCGGTGTCGCAGGACCGCCCCAGGGCATGGGGTGGCAGCGCGGGGAGCCCTTCAGCCGTTGGGCGGGGCTGTGAACCGCGAACCATCCGGCCTCGCCCGGGAATCTCCCGCCTTCAGGCCGGAGAGGATGTCAGAGGCTGATCTCCCGTTTCTCCTGTGCGGACCGGTAGGCCGCAAGGATGATCTTTAGTACGTCCGTGCCCTCTTCGTGGGTGTGCACCGGCCGCGATCGGTCCCCTATCCGGCGGACGAAGTCGGCGCAGACGGCCGGGATGGAGTCGACCGCCGGAAATTCGACCGTGGTGACGGCCCCGCCGCGCGGCTTGTGGCAGAGCGTCGTGCCGTCGCTCCACAGGCTGCCGAGCTCGCCGACCACCGAGAACTTCTCGGTGAACGGCGCCGCTTCGTACGCCCAGCTGGTCACCACCTCGCCCACCGCGCCGCCGGCGAAGCGCACCAGCACCCGGGCGGAGTCCTCGCCCTCCATGAACGCCAGCCGGTGGGTGCTGAGCATCGCCGTCACCGCGGCCGGGCGGGCGGACGCCAGGTACAGCAGCAGGTATGTGGGGTGGTAGCCGGTGTCGATGAGCTCGCCGCCGCCGCTGGTGGCCGCATGCGCGCGCCAGCCCATCGTCGACGGGTCGAAGTCGTTGAAGAAGCTGTCCGTGGTGCGCAGTTCGTAGACGCGGCCCAGCGCGCCGGACTCGATGAGCTCGCGGGCGTGGGCGACCGCAGGCAAGGTGAGCTGGTTGTGCGCGCACATCAGGGTGACCCCGGCGGTGCTCACCGCGTCGGCGATCCGCTCGGCCTCGGCGATCGTCAGGCACAGGGGCTTCTCGCACAGGATGTGCTTGCCGGCCTTGGCGGCGGCGATGATGGCGTCGGCGTGCAGATGGTGGGGCAGGCAGATGTCGACGGCGTCGACGGGGGCCTCGTCCAGCATGCGTTCGTAGGAGCCGAACACCTGGGCGCCGCCCGCCTGCCGGGCGCGCTCGGTGGCGGCGTCGAGGTCCACGTCGGCGACGGCGGTGACGACCGCCTCATCCGGGACGGAGAGATAGCCGCGCAGATGGGAGCGGGAGATGTTCCCGCAGCCGACGAGGCCGACGGAGAGGGTCATATGCGGCTTCCTTCCTCGCGGCTGCTGCGGGTGGCGGCGGCCATCAGGTGGGTCAGGTCGAGGCCGAGGGCGAGGTTCTCCTCGTCACGGGTGCCGTCGGCGACATGGCGTACGAACAGCTCGAAGGGCGTGCCGGTGCGCGGCGGCACGGGCAGTTCGCGCCAGGCGCCGGCGGCGCTGAGCAGCAGCCGCGGCTCGGGCGTGCCGTACACCAGGGAACCTTCGGTGCCGTGCAGTTCGATGGAGAACGGGGAGGCCGGTGTGACGAAGGACGCCTCCACCACGCCGAGGGTGCCGTTCGCGCAGCGCAGCACCGCGACGGCGTTGTCCTCGACGGCGCGCTCCGTCACATGGCCGAAGGATCCGGTCACGGTCTCGGGCATGTGGCCGAGGAACAGCCGGGCCAGGTACATGGGGTGGCAGCCGAGGTCGATGAGGGCACCGCCCGCGGTGGCGGCCGGGTCGTAGAAGTGCTCGGGGAGCCAGCCCTCGCCGACCGAGCCGCCGTGGGCCAGGCGGATCCGGACCAGGGTGAGACGGCCGAGTTCGCCGTCGGCCAGCACCTTGCGGATGGCCGTCGTGTAGCCGTCGTACAACCGGGGGAGCGCGAGCATCAGTGCGACGCCGGACTTCTCCGCGGCGGCGATGATCTCCGCGCACTCGGCCGGGGACGGGGCGAGGACCTTCTCGGTGAAGATGTGCTTGCCGGCCGCCGCGGCGGCCGTGATGACCTCGCGGTGCGCGGTGGTCGGGCAGGTGACGACCACGGCGTCGACGTCGTCGCGGGCGAGTAGTTCGCCGAGGTCGGGGTGGAAGCGGGCGCCGAGGTCGTCGGCCCAGGCGCGTCCGCGGGCGGCGTCCTCGTCCCAGACCGCGGTGATCTCGGTGTCGGGGTGTTCGGACGCCTGGCGGGCGTAGTCGCGGGCGTGTACATGCCAGAAGCTCAGGATGGCGAGGCGCAGGGGCACAAGATGATCCTTGCGTTGCGGGTGGGGTGGTTCAGGTCACTCGTATGATCGGCGGATCCCAGGGATGCCGGGTCCGGCTTGGTTGATCCGGCCCATGACGGGCCGACGGGATCGGCCACCTGGCATCCCGTGACGACTCGACCGCTCATCGGGACGCGCGGCACGGAATCGCTGGGTGAGGACACGCAGGCGAGGTCGTCTGCTCGGCTGTGAACGGATATGACTTCGGAGGTGGCCGTGCCCGAGCTGTGGGCCGGTACGGACGCGGGCGCGGCCCGGCACCGTTGACCTCGATACGCCGGCCAGGCGTGCGATATCGCGGATCGTTATTTTCTCCATGCACGTTCCTTAGCGGTGCCCGGCATTTGTCGAACCGGTCCAACACTTTCCTGGGACGGTAGCGCTGGACCGGTTCGATGGCAATACTTAAACGAAACACGAGTAACTCGGCCGTAACTCTTGCGACGAATAAGGGCCGATGTCACCATCGGTTGCGAGCGCCGGGACCGCCGATCGTCCGCGCCCTTCAGATCTCCCCGCCCAGCTACCGTCAGGCAAGGGATTGACGCATGCCTTACGCAGTTGACGATTTCGCCTTCGACCTACGCCAGAGTGTGGCGCCCGCCCACACCTGGGTCACCAGCGGCTGGACCACCGTCCACGCCCCGCCGGGCTCGGTGTGCGGGGTCGGCGGGTGGTTCGCGCCGCCGTACGCGGCCCCCGACGCCGGGCTGGCCGTCGAACTGGACGTGGACGGACGCCGGATCGCCGACGGTGCGGCGCCCGGCGTGGCCGGGACGGGCCTGCTCCACGCGGGTGGCACCTGGCGACCAGGCCGGATCGTCAGGCACGGCACCTACCATCGCCGCCACCACGGCGAGCTGGTGTCGTTCTGGGTGCGGAGCACCCTCACCCCGCTGTACGGCCAGGCCGGGTTCGTCCTGGAGGTGGAGATCATCAACCGGGCCGAGCGGGACATCACCGTGGCCCTCCTCCCGCGCGCCTCCCCCGGAGGACCCCGCCGCATCCCTCTGGGCGAATGGGGCTGGGTCCCGCCCAGCCCCGGACCGGAGGCCGTGAGCACGGGCCAGTGGACCTGGCAGGCAGGGGACGTCACCGTCGAGCTCTCCCACGAGGGACTCCGCCAGGACGTCCCGGCGGGCGGGACGGCGGTGTTCGCGCTGGCCGTCCGCGCCGGCGCGGGAACGCCTCCCGGGCGGCCGCGGGAGCTGGCCGCCGAATCCCGCGGGCAGTCGGAGCGCCGGCTGGCCTCGGTCCTGGCGCGCGTGCCGCGCCTGTCCAGCGACATCCCGGGGCTGGAGGCGTACTGGCGCGGCTCTCTGGCCAGCGGGTTGGTCTGTCTCTGGGACAACCCCGGCTTCATCACCTCGCCCTTCGTGGCCACCTCCGGACTGGACGGCGGGGCGCTGTGCGCCTACGCCTGGGACACCGGTGGATACGCCCCCCACCTGCTCACCCTCATGCTCGGCGAGGCCACCACCGGTGTCCTGGAATCCCTCATGAAGGTGGATCTCACCAGCCACTACGCGATCGCTCCCGACGGCACGGGCCTGGGCGTCCCGTACGCCTACAGCGGCTGGTCCCTGGTCACCCTCGCCACCGCCGTCGCCGCCCATCACGACATCTCCCCCTCCCTGGTCACCCAGCTCCACGACCTGGTCGAGGGGCTGGACACCCGCTTCGCCCCGGCCGGGGCGCTACGCGACTACGGCACCCAGCACAACCTGCTGGAGATGCGCAGCACCGGCTGGGAGCACCTGGTCGCCAGCCCCAACGCCGAACGCGCCTGGTGCCTCGATCGGCTGGCCGAGCTGTCCGAGGTGACCGGCGCGCGGCTTCCGGTCGGCGAGCTGCGATCGCGCGCCCGTGACATCAGGCGCGCGATCGCCGGGGAGCTGTGGGACGAGCGCGAGGGCTGGTTCCGCTGCCGTTACCCCGACGGGCACACCGAGTTCGTCCAGCACGTCCAGGCGTTCGACGCGCTGCGGAACGGCGCCTGCACGCCGGAGATGGCCCAGACCATGCTCGGGCGACTGCGTGACGGCTCGTTCCTCGCGCCGTACGGCGTCAGCGCCGTGGCCGCGGACGACCGGCTGCACTACGAGCTCGGCGACACCGACTGGTCGGGCGGCGGGGCGTACACCGGGGAGGGCCCGCAGCTGGCCCTGACGCTCTGGGAGCAGGGCGAGCCGTCCCTCGCCTGGGAGGTCATGCGACGGCTGCTCTGGATGGGGCAGCACTTCCCGTACTTTCCACAGGAGCACTACTGCGACCGCCCGGCGGCGCCGCCCGCGGGCCGGCGGGTCAACATCGTCGCCGGGCTGGCCGGTGCGGAGGCGATCCTGACCGGTGCGGCGGGCGTGCGGTTCCGGCTCGACGGCAGCCTGGTCGTCACCCCGGCCGCCCTCCCCGGCGGGGGCGTGGAGCTGACCGGGCTGACCTACCGGGGGCACACTATCGACGTCTCGACGGTCTCAGGCGTCGTCACCGTGGACGGCCGTCCCCGGAAGGCTGGGGAGGTGATCGGGTGAAGCCGGCCACAACCGCGGGCACACGGCGGGGTCGGCGTAGTCGGGCCGGCCCTCGGGGTCACGCCGTACGAGGTCGTCGAGGCCGTGCCGGGCCCGCAGGCTGGGGCGGTTGTCGCCCGGCTGGAGGTGCACGGCCAGCGAGCGGCGGGGCCGCCCGCTCAGGTTCGGGCCGCTGCCGTGAACCGTGCGGCAGTGATGGAAGCTGACCGCGCCGCGCGGGATCTCCGGCACGACGACCTCGACGCGCCGTGAGCCGCGCAGCCGGTCCAGGGCGGACAGGTCGGAGTCGAAGAAGTCGAGCGCCACGTCGTCCTGCCACAGGTGGCTGGCGTCGACGAACGCGATCCCGCCCGCGGCCTCGCCGACGTCGTGGAAGGGCACCCAGGCGGTGAGCATCTCGGTGCTCACGCAGCTCCGCCAGTACTGGCGATCGGTGTGCCAGCCCACGTTGACGCCGCCCGCCTCGGGCAGCGCGGACTCCGGCGGCTTGTAGAGCAGCTGGTCGTGCCAGAGCCGGATCTCGCCGGCGCCACTGAGCCGGGCGGCGCACGCGGCGATCACCGGGTACCGGACGAGCGCCGCCAGCTCGTCGACGACGAGTGAGGCGTGGTCGTTCTTCCGCAGCACCTCGCCGTCCTCCGGCCGCCAGCCGCCGAGGGACCGGCCGCCCGGCGGCGGCCGGTCGGTGTCGCCCGCGTACAGGCGCGCCATGCCCGCCTCCGCGGCGTCGAGCACGTCCGCGGGCACGATCGGCCCGGAGGTCCAGTAGCCGTGGGCGCGGTAGAACTCCACGTCCTCGCCTGTGGGGAGCAGATGGTCCAGAGAGGCGTTCGAGATCGTCATGGTACGGAACGGTACGTGCGGGCCCCATCGCCGGGCGTTCACCAGAGCGGCGAAAACGTACACGATCGCGGGGTGATCCGTCCGGACGGGCTGAGAGCGGGCTTCCACGCCCACCTCGCCGGGGCCGGTGTGCCCGGGCTCGTACACGCCGGAGACCAGCGCGCACCGTCGTCCTGGCTCATCACCGAGCACAGCCACGAGGTGTGGGAGCTCTATCTCCAGACGGACGGCCCCGCGACGAGGTGGCGGATCGGCGACGCCGAGTACGAGGTGCCGCCGAACGGGCTGCTGATGGTGTCCCCGCACGTGGCGCACCGCATGGCCAGGCCCGCCGAAACGGTCTGGCAGTTCATGTTCGCGGCCCTCGACGCGCCGCTCCTGGTGCCCGACGTCCCCTGGCACCGGTTGCCGGTCTTCGTGGCGGACGCGGCCCCGGCCGTCGCGCCCTTCGAGACCTTCCTGCGCGAAGTGACCACGACGCGGGCTCTGCGTGTCCCCGGGCTGCGAGCCGGCGCCCAGCACCTGCTCGTCGAGGTGGCCAGGCTGCTCATGCCGGGCGTCGCGACCGGGAGGCGTGCCCTGCACCCCGCCGTGGCCCACGTCCTGGGCGTGCTGGAGACCCGCTACACCGAGCGCCTGACGCTGTCCGCGCTGGCCCGCCGCGCCGGGCTCTCACCGTCCTACCTGGCCGAGCTCTTCACCGCCCAGCTCGGGGTGAGTCCCGCCCGCCACCAGGCGCGCCTGAGGATCCGCCGGGGCAGGACGCTGCTCGCCGAGACCGACCAGAGCATCACGTGGATCGCGGCCGAGCTGGGCTTCTCCTCACCACAGCACTTCGCCACCGCGTTCCGGTCGCACACGGGCACGACACCGCGCGAGTTCCGCCGGCGGTCCCAGGGCGCGTGACAGCCGCTGACCCAGGTGCCGGCGGGTGCCACGCTCCGGCGCAGGTCGAAGGCGAAATCGTCAACCGCACAATGCCTGCGTCGATCCCCTGCCTGACGGTGGCCGGGCGGAAGATTTATCCGAAGGGTGCGGACGACCGATGCTGAAATCGGCCCGTATTCGGCGCGAGAGTTACGGCCGGGTTACTTCCATTTTTCCTTTAGGTGTTGCCATCGAACCGGTCCAGCGCTACCGTCCCAGGAAAGTGTTGGACCGGTTTGACAAAGGCCGGGCACGGCTAAGGAATGTGCATGGAGAAAATCACGATCCGCGATATCGCACGCCTGGCCGGCGTATCGAAGTCAACGGTTTCACTGGTGATCAATAACAGCCCGAGGGTCGATCCGGCGACCAGGCGGCATGTGCTTGCGGTCATCAGGAGGTACAACTACGTACCCAGCGCCACCGCGAGCGCGCTGGCCAAGGGGCGGTCGTCGTTCATCGGCATGATCGTGCCTGGGCTGACGTGGCAGATGGTGGCCGCGCTGAACTACGGGGTCGCCTCTGTCATCGAGCGCACGCCGTACGAGATCATTCTCTACACGAGCACCAACGACCACGACTACGGGCCGGTCATCGACCGCATGCTCGCCTCGGGACTGTCGGCCGGCGTCCTGGTCATCAGTCAGGACCAAGCCATGAAACCACTGCTCGACCTGCACGAGCAGGGAGTGCCCGTGGTCCTCATCAACACTCTCGGCTCCCACTTCGATCTGCCGTCGGTCGAGGCGGACAACTACGAGGGCGCGTGCGGCGCGGTCCGCCACCTGCTGGACCTGGGCCACCGGCGGATCGCGTCGCTGGCCGGGCCGACGACGTGGCCGTGCTGCCAGGACCGGCAGCGCGGTTACGAGGACGCGCTGACCGAGGCCGGGGTCCCGATCGACGCCTCGCTCACGCTCCAGAGCGGGTTGGAGCCGCCCAGGGCCCGTGAGCTGCTGCGCGGGTTGCTCGGTCTCCCCGACCGGCCGACGGCGGTGTTCGCGCACAACGACAACACCGCCTACGCCGCCATGGAGGCCGCGGCCGACCACGGCCTGAGGGTGCCCGCAGACCTGTCGGTGGTGGGTTTCGACGACATACCGTCATCGGCGCACGTCAAGCCGGCCCTCACCACAGTCAGCCAGCCGTTCGAGGCGATGGGCGCGCGGGCGGCCCGGATGATGCTCGCCGCGATCTCTCCCGAGTCCGGGGAAGGCTCCGCTCCGGACGAGCACGGCCTGGCATCCGCCCGCGTCCGCCTGCCCACCACTCTCATCGTCCGGGACAGCACGGGCCCCGCTCCCGCCTGACGCGCGCCGCCCGGCGCACATCCACATCGACGAAGCAAAAAGACCGGGGCCCCTGGGGCGCCGGTCGAAATTCCCCCCTGCCCGTCGACAGAAGGGAGACCCCTACCCATGGGTCGCTCAATGAAGTCGCTGGTGTACGTCATCTCCGGGGTGCTGCTCGCGGCGCTGGGACTGACGGCGCCCGCGGCCGCCGCGGACACGCCGACCGAGGTCATGCCGGCCAACGTCCTGGAGGCGTTCACCCAGTTCACAGGAAGTCCGGCACCCCAGACGAAGATCGTCACCGTTCAGGGGCAGCCCGGCTTCGACAAGGCGCTCCAGGTCACGGTGACCGGGCAACCGAGCTCGCCCGGTCTGGACGGCGAGTACTCCCTGGGCGTGGGCGTCCCGTCCGCGCTGCCCACGGTGAAGAACGAGGCGATGCTGGCCACCTTCTGGGCGCGGTCGGTCACGCCGACCCCCTCCGGTTCCGGCCTGGCCCACTTCGTGTTCGAGCAGAACGGCGGCAGCCACTCCAAGTCCACCCAGGCGGCGATGAAGTTCGGAACCGCCTGGCAGAGGTTTCAGCTGCCGTTCAGGATGGCCGCCGACTACGCGACCGGGCAGGTCCGGATCAACTTCTGGCTCGGTTACGGCCCGCAGGTGCTGCAGATCGCGGGCGTGTCGGTGCTCCGGTACGGCCCCGGGACCCCGGCCGGCTGGCCCCAGGCCACTTACGCCGGCCGCGACGCGGGGGCCTCGTGGCGGGCCGCCGCCGCCGACCGCATCGAGCGCAACCGCAAGGGCAACCTCTACGTCAAGGTCGTCGACTCCGAGGGCCATCTCGTCCCCGGCGCCACCGTCCAGGCGGACATGACCAAACACGCCTTCGAGTTCGGCTCGGCCGCGGACGGCATACGCCTGATGACGCAGAACTCCGCCTCGCAGAAGTATCGCGACACGTTGCTGGCGAACTTCAACCAGTTCACACTCGGCAACAACCTCAAGTGGAACCACTGGGAGAACCTGCCCGAGCGGAACACCTACACCCTGCCCGCGCTCCAGTGGGGACGCGACAACGGCCTGTTCGTCCGCGGGCACACCCTGATCTGGCCGTCGTGCGGCAACATGCCCGCCGACGTCTGCGGTCTCCGCGGCGACCCCGCCGCGCTGCGGAGCAGGATCGACGCCCACATCACCGAGGAGGCGGCCGCGCTCGTCGGCAAGATCGACGAGTGGGACGTGGCCAACGAGCCGTACGCCAACCACGACGTGCAGGACGTGCTCGGCGACGGTGAGATCGACCGCTGGTTCCGGCTGACCCGGCAGGCCGACCCGGGCCCGAAGCTCTACCTCAACGACTACGACATCATCGAGGACAACGGCTGGGAGGTCCGCCACCAGGACCACTTCACCACCCGGATCCGCGCGCTGAAGGACGGCGGGGCGCCCATCGGCGGGATCGGCATCCAGGGGCACTTCGCCGGGGAGCAACTCACCCCGCCGGCGGACCTGGTCACACTGATCAACAGGTTCGGCGGGCATGGCCTGCCCGTCGCGATCACCGAGTTCGACGTCGGCACCACCGACGAGCAACTCCAGGCCGACTACACGCGTGACTTCCTGACCACGATGTTCAGCATGCCGCAGGTCACCGGGGTCAGCACGTTCGGGTTCTGGGAGGGCGACACCTGGGATCCCAAGCGAGCCCTGTTCCGGACCGACTGGACCCCCAAGCCGAACGCCGTGGCCTGGCGCGACCTCATCTACGGCAAGTGGTGGACGAAGGCCTCGGCTACGACCGGGCCGACCGGCTCGGCCACGGTGCGCGGCTTCCTCGGCGACTACACCGTGAAGGTCACGGCCGGCGGCGTCACCAAGGAGGTCGCCGTCTCGATGCCGGCCATCTCCGGCAAGGCGATCACGATCGTCGTCGGCTGACCTCAGCAGATCGAAAGGAAAGACCATGACAGCCATTCAGCTCAGCCGCCGGCAACTCCTGCGGGCGGCCGCCATCACAGGCGGGGCCGCGTTACTCACCGGCTGCGGTGGTTCCCCCGAGGGCGCCGGCCCGGCGTCGGGCGCCACGCTGGCGTACTGGGACTGGTACGTCAGCCAGGCACCGTGGGTGGACAACGAGACCAAGCTCTTCCAGCAGGCCAACGGCAAGACCACGATCAAGAAGACCACGCAGGTCACCGACAAGTACCTGGACCTGCTGGCGCTGGCGTTCCGCAGCGGCACCGCCCCGGACGTGTTGATGCTGCCCACGAAGCCGAAACTGGAGGTCCACGTCGGCGAAGGCTGGCTGACGCCCCTGGACAAGTGGGCCACCGCCGAATGGCGGTCGAGGTTCCCCGACAACAGCTTCGTCGAGGGCGTCAACATCTTCGGTGGCAAGGTCTACTCCGCGCCCTTCAGCGGCCTGGCGCCGGCGCTGCAGCTCTACATCCACAACGGAGTCTTCAAGGAGGCCGGCCTGACCAACCCCGACGGGACGGTCTTCATCCCGAAGACGTGGGACGACATCACGCGCGCCGCCGAGGCGATCACCAGCAAGAGCGGCGGCAAGGTCTTCGGGCTCGGCTTCGGCAACGCGCAGAAGGGGGGTCTGCCGTGGCTGATCGAGTTGTTCTGCCGGAGCGCCGGGTCGCCGGGGGGCACCCAGAGCGTCGACTACCGCACCGGCAAGTGGACGTACGGCACAGACCGCAACTACGCCGACTTCCTCGCCCTGCTCCTCGACTGGAAGAGCCGCGGCTTCATCTACCCCAATTCGATGAGCATCTCGGACGAGCAGGCCAGGGCGTTCTTCTCCAAGGGCAGATTCGGCATGATCGTCGGCGGTGTGTGGAACCAGGCACCCTGGGAGGAGGCCGGATTCAAGGACTACAGCCTCATGACGCTCCCGTCTCCGACCGGCACCCCGCAGGGCTTCTTCTACGGATCTCCCGGCAGCTACCTGCTGGGCGTCTCGGCCCAGGCCAAGAACCCCGACCAGGCGTGGGCCTGGCTCGACTGGCTCTACAGCCCCGCCGCCGGCAAACGCTGGGTGCAGGGCGGCTACGGCCTGTCGATCTATCCCGAGAACAACGATCCGGCGGGTGTGGCCTCGGCGACGTTCCGGCAGTACGTCGCCATGGCCGACACGGCACTCATCGGCCCGGTGCCCGCGATCCGCAACCCGGAGATCGCCAAGGTGGAGGTGGCGTCGGTCCAGCCGGACCTCCCGGACGTCGCCGCGGGCATCTACACCGGCCAGCTCAAGGACGTGGCCAAGGCGCTCAAGGAACTCGAGGACCGCCTCAACGGCGCCCTGAGCGAGGCCGTGTCAAAGGCCCGCGGACAGGGGCTCAAGGTCAGCATGGACGACTACGTGTTCGCCGACTGGGACATCACCACGTCGTACACGACCAAGCGCGGATGAGTTGATGACCGACATCCGACTGGCAGGCCGGCCCCGTGAGCTGACCACGAGGCCGGCGTCCCGCCTGCGGCGGCGGATCGCCGCCGCGCGCTGGTCCTACCTGTACGTCCTGCCGATGCTGGTGCTGCTCCTGGCGTTCGTGATCTATCCCATCGTCGCGTCGCTCGGCTACACCTTCTACCGGTGGGACGGGATCGGCGAGCCCGGCGACTTCGTCGGGCTCGCCAACTTCTCCCGGGTGATGACGGACTCCATCTTCTGGGGTGCCATGGGCAACACGTTCTTCTACGTGCTGCTCGTGGTGCCCGTCCAGCTTGTCCTCGCGCTGGCGCTCGCCCTGGTGCTGAACAATCGCCGGTTGCGCCTGCGGACCTTCTACCGCACGCTCTTCTTCCTGCCGGTGGTGACGTCGGCCGCGGTCATCGGCGTGGTCGTCCAGCTGCTCTTCTCCAATTTCGGCGACGTCGTCAACAACGCCCTGATGTCGCTCGGCCTCACGCACGAATACATCGACTGGCTCGGCGACCCGAACTTCGCGATGATCATCATCATCGCGGTCGGGATCTGGCACACGCTGGGCTACAACCTGGTGTATTTCCTGGCCGGCCTGCAAACGATCCCCGACGAGCTCTACGAGGCGGCGCGGATCGACGGCGCGGGCGCCTTCGCGAGCTTCCGCTACATCACCGTGCCCATGCTCAGGTCGGTGGGGGTCGTCATCGTGCTGCTGTCGGTCATCGGCTCGTTCCAGGTCTTCGACCTCGTACAGGTGCTCACCAACGGCGGGCCGTACTTCGCCACCGAGGTCGTCAACACCTACATCTACCACCTGGCGTTCGGCGGGTTCTCCGGCTCCGGCGTCGACCGGGACGTCGGCCTGGCCTCGGCGGCCTCGTTCGTCTACGGGCTGCTGCTCATCGTCTTCGCCGTGGTCCAGGCCCTCTCCCTGCGGGCGCTGGTCAGACGCAAGGGAGGCCGCGCATGACCCGGCGGGCGCCGCTGATGACGCACGTGTTCCTGCTCGTGGGCGGGATCGCCTGGCTCTACCCGTTCCTGTGGACGTTGGGCAGCTCGCTCAAGAGCACCGACGAGTTCTTCGGCCGCGGCCTGGACCCGCTGCCCGGCACGCCGCTGTGGTCCAACTACGCGCAGGCCTGGCAGGAGGCGTCCTTCGGGCGGTATTTCCTCAACACCCTCACCATCACCGTCGCCACGGTGCTCATCACCCTGCTCGTCACCGCCATGGCCGGCTACACCCTGGCCCGCACCGAGTTTCCCGGCAAGGGCATCGTCCTGGTCGCGGTGGCGGCGACCGTGTTCCTGCCCCACGGGTACACCGTCATCCCGATCTTCGACATCATGGACGCGCTCGGCCTGCTCAACAGCCTCTGGTCGATCATCATCGTGCAGTCCGCCGGCGGCATCGTCTTCGGCACCTTCCTGTTCATGGGCTACTTCCGGGCGATCGACGGGGCGCTGGAGGACGCCGCCCGCGTGGACGGGGCCAACTTCCACCAGGTCTTCTGGCGGATCATGCTGCCGTTGTCCGGGCCGATGCTGGCGACGGTCGGCCTGTTCACCGCCATCTCTGCGTGGAACAGCTTCTTCATCCCGCTCGTGTTCACCCTCGCCCGTCCCGAACTGCGCACCCTGGGCGTCGGGATGTACGCCTTCATCGGCGAGAACTCCACCGACTGGGTGCTGCTGTGCGCCGGCTCGGTCATCACCCTCGCCCCCATCATCATCATCTTCCTGGTGCTGCAGAGGTTCTTCGTGAACGGACTCGCCGGCGCCGTCAAGCAGTGACAGAGAGGCTGTCCATGTCCCGTCCCCGGCGAGCCGCGATCGTCGGCACCGGCCTGCGCGCCCAGCTGTACACCCAGGGCCTGGCCCGGCGCGAGCACATCGACCTGGTCGCCTTGTGCGACCCGAACCAGACCCGCATGGCCGTGCACAACCGTCTCATCACCGCGCTGGGCCGGTCCCCGGCCGCCACGCTGAGCCCGGACGGGTACGCCGACCTGCTCAGCGACGTCGACACCGTGGTGGTGACCACCGTCGACGCCCTCCACGACACCTACATCGTCCCCGCGCTCGAAGCAGGCTGCCAGGTGATCACCGAGAAGCCGATGACCACCGACGCCGCCCGCTGCGCCAGGATCCTGGACACCGTGGACCGCACCGGCGCAGGCGTGACGGTGGCCTTCAACTACCGGTTCAACCCGGTGCACGAGAAGGTCCACCGGCTGCTGCGGTCGGGCGAGATCGGCGAGGTCCTGTCCGTGCACTTCGAGTGGCTCCTGGACGTACGCCACGGCGCCGACTACTTCCGGCGCTGGCACCGTTCCAGGGCCGGCAGCGGCGGCCTGATGGTGCACAAGTCCGGACACCATTTCGACCTGGTGAACTGGTGGCTGGGCAGCGTGCCGCGACGCGTCTACGGGCAGGGCAGGCTGGCCTTCTACGGCGCGGCCAACGGACGCGTGTCGGGGTACGCGCGCGACTACGAGCGCGCGAACGGGTCGCCCGAGTCCATGAGCGATCCGTTCGCCCTGGACCTCGCCGCGAACGACCAGCTCAGAGAGCTGTACCTGAACGCCGAGCACGAGGACGGCTACCTGCGCGACCTCAACGTGTTCGGCGACGGCATCACGATCGAGGACGACATGGCGGTCCTCGTGACCTACGCGAGCGGCGCCACGATGACCTACCACCTCACGGCGTACTCCCCCTGGGAGGGGTATCGGGTGATGTTCAACGGCACCCGAGGAAGGTTGGAACTGGAGGTGGAGGAGACCCTGTGGGCCGATCCGGGCACGGGTGTCACCGCCGGGTCGGGGGCGCTGCACGGCGACGTCGCCCCGCCCAACTCCGGCGGGGCGCGGATCCGGGTGCGTCCCCTGTGGGCACCCCCGCGCGACATCCCGGTGACGGTGGTTCACGAAGGGCACGGGGGCGCCGACGAGCGCATGCTCGCCGCGATGTTCGACGGCGTGACCTCCCCGGTGGAGCTCGCGAACGAACGGGACGGCGCCCACGCCCTGGCGATCGGGCTTGCCGCCAACGAGTCGTTCGCCACCGGGGAGCCGGTCACCCTGCCGGATGGCTAACCCGTCTGCGGGCCTCCGCCGGCCCGGTACAGGACGGGGTTGAGCGGAGTTTCCGGGACGGCGCCGACCTCGGCTCCGGGCAGCCACGAGCGCAGGTCGTGCCGCTGGTTGTCGTTCACCGGTTGGGAGACGGTGATGTCGGCGTCCATGTAGATGACGGTCATGACCCTGCGCGGGACGCCCGACCGGTTCGGCGCGGCGTGGTGAAACGTCCACCCAAGGTGGTAGCTCACCTCGCCGAGCCGGTAGGGCGTCTCGACGGGCGGGAAGCCCTGCTCGGCGAGCCCCTGCTGGAGTTCGCGCTCGGAGTCGTCGCTGATGGGCAGGTCACGGCCGTGCTCGAAGCGATGGCTGCCCGCGGCGAAGGCCAGCGGCCCCATATCGGCCGGCGTCTCCTGCAGGGGGACCCAGACCGTCACGGTGCGGTCGGTGGCCAGGGGCCAGTAGTACTGGTCGGCGTGCCAGGGGGTGATCCCGCCGCCGGACTCCTTGTACAGTGCCTGGTCGTGGTAGAGCCGGACGCCGTCGACGCCGAGGAGTTCGGCCGCGATGCGGGCCAGGCGCGGGGAGAAGACGAACTCGCGGACCAGGTCGCTGTGCAGCCACAGGTTGGTGACCTGAAGGAACGCCTTGCCGTAGGTGTCGCGTTCCGCGAGGGGCAGGTGCTGGGTGTTCAGCTCGATGACCTTGGAGGTGATCTCGGGTTCGTACGCCGCGATCGTCCCGGCGTCCAGCACACCGGGCAGCTTCACGAAGCCGTTGTCGTCGAAATACCGCACCGCGGCGGCGTCGAGGTCGTATCGGGACTTGAGATCGTGATGGGTGACCGTCATGCGACCAGCGTCTTCGATTTCCTGTGGTTGTCCGAGGATTTCAGGCATATCGGATCGGTGTGGCCATTCCCGCGCGGGGTCCGTAGTCCGCGCCGAGGCGCCCCAGGACGCGTTGGACGCGTGGGTGGCCGAGTACAACACGGTGCGGCCGCACCAGGCCGGGTCCGCCTTTGAGCGGGCGGGCGGTGGACGGCAAGCCCCCGGCGGCCGATCCGAAAGGCCGCCGGGCGGGGCGAGCCGGCTCAGCTCTCCTGGTCGAGGAAGGCGAGGGTGACCGCTGCGAGAAGCGGGGACAGGAAGATGTCGTAGTGCGTGAGACCGGGCAGGATCGCCATCGCGTGACCGCCCTTGGGCCGAGCCTCGCCCATCCAGCCACCGTCGCGCAGGCCACCGTCGAGGAGCTTGAAGACCTCGGCGTAGTGGCTCGGCGGCGCCATGTCGGCATCGGCGGCGACGACGAGCGTCGGCATCTGCAGGCCGCGAACTTCTTCCGAGAAGTCGAAATCCTTCGCCATCGCCTCGCCGATCTTGTCGAGCAGCCGCGGGAAGTCCTCTGGACGGGGCGCCACCCGCTGGTAGAGCTCGTACATCGGGGTTTCCTTCATGTATTCGGCCGCCGCTCCGCTCACCTGACCCTGCTGCTGGAGGATCTCCGGGTAGATGGCGTCGCGGCTGATGTGCGCCGAGGCCGTGACCAGGCGACCCACCTTCTCCGGGTGCCTGATCGCGACCTGGAACGCCACCCCGCCGCCGAGGGAGTAGCCGACCACGTCCGGCTTCCGCAGGCCGAGGTGGTCGATGAGCGCGGCGACGTCATCGGCCATCAGCCGGACGTCGAGCGGCCGGTCGATGTCGGCGGTCCGGCCGTGCCCCTGCAGGTCGACGACGATGACCTGGTGGTGGTCGGCCAGGGTGGGAAGGATCGGCCCGAACATCTCACCCGAGCCGAGGCCTCCGTGCAACAGGATCATCGGGCGTCCCGCCCCGTACGTCTCGTAGTACAGGTTGATGCCGTTGACGTCGGCGTACTGACCCGAACCGGCGTTTTCTGCGGTCCACTCCGTGGCGGTCATGATGACTCCTTGTGCGTTTCCCGGTCGATGTGACGCCGTTATAGACCGGACGGGCACCGGAAACTCATCGCCGGTGGCGGGACGATTTTTCGGGCGCGCTCGGAAGCGTCCACGCCCTGAGGCACCCGGCGCGGTGAGTGCCCTGACAGGGGTGATGGCGCCCCGTCCCTGTGCCAGAGGTAAGTGGCCGGGGGCGCTTCGCCGCCGAGAATTCGGTCTCGCCCGCCGCAGGATGCTCCGCTAGGTTCGTCAGGGTGAATGATGCGGCGACCAGCGAACCGATCGAGTCGCAGCTGGAGGCGTACCGGCCTGAGCTGACCAGCCACTGCTACCGGATGTTGGGCTCCGTCTTCGAGGCCGAGGACGCCGTGCAGGAGACCTTTGTCCGCGCCTGGCGCAGTTTCGACCGGTTCGAAGGGCGCTCGGCGCTGCGGTCCTGGCTGTACCGGATCGCGACGAACGTCTGCCTGACCATGCTCGCCAGCGCTCAGCTGCGGGTCCGGCCCATGGATCTCGGCCCGCCCGGGTCCGGCCGCGCCACCGACCCGGGCGAGCCGCGTCCCGACCAGATCTGGGTGGGTCCGGTACCGGACAGCCGGGTGCTGCCCGAGGGCATCGACCCGGCCAACATGGTCGTCGAACGTGAGTCGATCCGGCTGGCGTTCGTCGCCGCGCTGCAGCACCTGCCGCCTCGGCAGCGGGCCGTGCTGATCCTGCGGGAGGTGCTGGCCTGGTCGGCCCAGGAGGTGGCCGACCTGCTCGACACCTCGGTGCCCAGCGTCAACAGCGCACTCCAACGGGCCCGGGCCACCATCGCCACCACCGACACCGCCGCCGACGTCCACGATCCGTTGGACAACGGGCAGAAGGCGCTGCTCACGCGTTATGTGAAAGCGTTCGAAGCGTACGATCTCGAGGCGCTGACGACGCTGCTGCATGACGACGCGACGTTGTCGATGCCGCCGTTGCCGCTGTGGCTGCGCGGCCGCGATGACATCTCCGCCTGGATGGCCGGTACGGGCAGCGGCTGCCGCGGCTCGCGCCTGGTGCCGGTGGTGGCCAACGGCATGCCGGCGTTCGGGCAGTATCGGCCCCGCCTCGGCGGCTCCGGGCACGACCCGTGGGCGCTGATCGTGCTGGAGATCTCAGGGGGACGGATCGTGGCCGTCAACAACTTCCTCGACACCACCAGCCTGTTTCCGCTCTTCGGACTGCCGGCCTGCCTGGATTAACGCGTCGGTCAGTCCGAACAGGTGCACCAGCTCAAGCAGGTCCGGGCCGGCACCGGTGACCACCAGGTTCCAGCCATGCCGCCGCGCGGTCAAGCGCAACCGGGCCAGCGCCTCGACCGTCACCACGTCGGGGTGGGCCACGCCGGCCACGTCGCAGGCCACGACGCCGCCACCGCGGCCGCGCACCAGCTCGGCAAGGTCGGCGCACAGGACAGGGATGTCCGCACGCGTGATCTTCACGCCGATGGCGAAGGAGGTCGCGGAGGCCGTCATATGGATAGGACCGGCGGCGTCGCGGAAACTCATCGCCTCAGAGCCGATGAGTTCGGCACCGCCGGGCGACTCGACCGGCGGGACCTTTCGACGCGCCCGAACTCATCACCCACGGGTAGATCGGTCTCGCTCGGTATAACAACGCTCTCCCCGCACGTCAGATCCTCGAGTGCGCCTCCGCCGATGGGTCGAGAGAAGATCACGACGGGTGAATCCTCAATCAGGACCGAGCCGGCTGACCGGATGAGATCGCTTCGGGAAGCCCAAGGAAACACGCGGTCATGGGCGGATCCATTTCAGTATGAATTCGGTGCCTGCAGACCGTTCGCCCGATGGTGGCGGAGTTTTTTGCCGGGCTGGTTCTCGGGCGATCTCGTTGGCGGCGAACCGCTCGATGTGAATCCGCTCGAATGCCGGCGCGGGGGATGGCTGAGCGCCGGCTGCGGTGCCGGTCAGGTTTTCGAGGCGGTGCCCGCGCCTGGCGCACGCACCATGAAAAGGTCGATCGGGTCCTGTGTTTCCACGACGAACCCGTGGCGCTCATAGAGCCGGCGGGCGGCGCTGCCCTGCAAGACGTTCAAACGGACGACCATGCCCTGCGCGTCGGTCCGCTCCAGTATCGCGCGCAAGATAGCCGATCCGAGCCCTCGGCCCTGATGGTGCGGAGCAAGGTAGAAGTGCTCCAGCAACTGCCCGCCGTCGGCAGGTCGGACCGTGACGCATCCTGCGAGTTCATGGTCGATCATGATGATCGACGTGTGCTGCGTAGAGAAGGAGTTCCGCAGTCGCTGTCGCACCCGGTGCTCGTCGAACCGCCCGAGTCGCTCCAGGTCCGCACGCATGACCGTGGCCCGCAGGTCCGCAAGCACCTCGACGTCCGCCGTCTCCGCGGAACGCAGCACCCACCCCGAGCCGTGGGCAGACTCGCTCCGTGCGGGCACCGCCACGTCCGACGGCGTCCCGCTCTCTATCGTCTCAGCATCCATGGCTGGAGTGTCCCACCCGACCTATTGTGAGCAGGTATGCAGGGGCACCGGTCCAACCAAAACCGCCCGATCCTGGCGCAACCTCAATCGCGCACCATCTCGCCTTTCAACCTCAGTGGGAGACGGTAAAGGGGTTGCGGCTCCAACCTGGTGACGGCGGTGCCCGGCGTTCTCGATGGCGTGGGGTACGGACTCGCTCGAACGGGTCGCCGCCGTCATGCATCACGGCGGCGCGGAGGTCGCCGCGCAACGACTGATGGCCGCGGACTCTCAACGCCCGTCCTGAGGGTTCGGGTGCCGGCTCGACCACCTCGTACCGCTCCCCATGTGGACAAATAGGCATCAAACGCCCAAAGTGTGCTATGAATTCTCCGCTTGAATTCCTGCCTCTGGCCCCGGCGCCCGTGCGCCGGGGTCGTGTGTGTTCGTCGCCACTTTGCGGCCTTGCGCCCGGGTGCGTCCTCGCCGCCCATGGCGGGTCGATCGCCTATCGTCCATGACTCGAAGGAGCGTTATGTCCACGCCTGCGGGCACCAGCAGAGATCCGTTCACGGCCGTTCGCGACGGAGAGCGTGAGGCCATCTATGCCGAGTTCACCGCGCAGGGTCCCGTACATCCGGTGACGATGCCGACGGGGCGCACCGCATGGCTGATCACCGGGCACGCCGAGGCCCGGGCGCTGCTGTCGGACCCGCGGCTGGTCAAGGGCGGCTGGGAGAACGGGGTGTACGCGCGCATGCTTCCCGAGCACGTGGCGCGCGGCGTTCACACGCACATGCTGATGAGTGACCCGCCGGACCACACCCGGCTGCGCAAGCTGGTGACCTCGGCGTTCACCCGGCGCAGGGTCGAGAAGATCGCGCCACGGGTCCAGGAGATGACCGACGAGTTGCTGGCCGCACTCGACGGCGTCGAGTCCGCCGACCTCATAACCGCGCTGGCCTACCCGCTGCCGATCGGCGTCATCTGCGAGCTGCTGGGCATCCCCCCGGAGTCCCGGGCGGACTTCCGCAACTGGAGCACGCCACTCGTGGCGCCCGGGATCTTCAGCTTCGAAGAGTACGAGGCGGCCGCCATCGCGATCCTCGACTTCACCCGCGAGCTCATCAAGGACAAGCGGCGCGTCCCGCAGGACGACCTGCTCTCCGACCTGATCGCCGCCCGCGACGGTGAGGAGCGGCTCACCGAGGACGAGCTGACCTCGATGGTGTTCCTCCTGGTCATCGCCGGGCACGAGACCACGGTCAACCTGATCGCCAACGGCGTGCGCGCCCTGCTCACCCACCCCGACCAGTTCCAGCTGCTGCGGGACAAGCCCGAACTGCTGGAGCCCGCGATCGAGGAGTTGCTGCGCTACGACGGACCGGTGCAGAACACCCTGCCGTACTGGACCGCCGAGCCCATCGAGGTCGGCGGGACGACGATCGCCGCGGGTGAGATCGTGGTCGTGTCCCTGAACGCGGCCAACCGCGACCCCGCCCAGTTCCCGCAGGCCGACCGGCTCGACGTCACCCGCCAGGAGACCGGGCACACCGCCTTCGGCCACGGCCTGCACTACTGCGTCGGCGCACCACTCGCCCGCCTCGAGGCCCGCATCGCGATCGGTGCCCTCCTCGACCGCTTCCCCGCCCTCCGCCTTGACGCCCCCGCCGACTCCCTCACCCGCGTCCCGTCCATGATTATGAACGGCCTGGCCGGCCTGCCCGTCCGCCTCCACTGAACACCGGTCCGCGATGGAAGGCGAGTGTCTGAGTCACCGCGTAGCCGGGGCTGCCTGGCGCGGAAACCGTCGATCGTCGCGGTCTCTCATGCGGGCTGCCGCGGCCTCGCGGCAGCCCGCCGAGTGGTGCCGGAAATCAGTCCGCGACGAGGCGTGCCCTGCGCCCTTCGTGCTCGCGCTGCCGGCGGATGACGTAGGTACCCGGAGTGCAACCCGTGGCCCCGTGCTCGGGGTGCAGCAGGTAGGCGACGGCCGAGGTCTCGAAGATGCCGATCGCCAGCCCGTCGGAGTCCGCCACGTTGGGCGTCCACCGGCAGGTGCCGGGGTCGGCGACGAGGGTGTGCGGGTTGCCCCCGGCCGCGCCGCGGAGTAGTTCGATCCCTTCGGGGGGCACATCCGTCCAGCTGACAGGGGTCCAGTCGGACGAGACCTTCACGGACGAGGCGAGGAGGGAGAGCGGGACGACGATGAGGTCGCCCTGGGCCTGGAGCCCGTCGACGACGGGAATGCTCACCGACTGCTCGAGGTGGTCGAGCACGGCGAGTCCGGTCTGCTGGGAAAGCGAAGCAAGAGTCACAGTCATGGAGGTCACCTCAGGTTCGGCGGAGGAGAAGGGAGTACTGCTCGGCGGACAGCCCGTAGGTCCAGCCGGCGGCGGCGATCGGATCGTCGAAGAAGCCCGGCACGGTCAGCCCGTACCGGCGGCGGCGTCCGTCGCGTTCGACGGACCCGTTGACCGCCAGGAGCACCCTGGTCTCCTTTCGCATGTCGTAGAGCCGCAGCTCCGAGCCGGGGTTGCCGGGGTCCGGCGCGGAGGAGACCAGCCGCAGTCCGGCCTGGTCGATGTAGGACGTCCAGCCGATGTGCTCGATCGCGCACCGCCTGACCTCGACATTGGTCTCCCGCCCGATCCGCCGGACGTTCGGATCGGTGACCACCCAGGAGGGCACCTGTGTTCCGTGCCAGGCGTGCACGTCGCACCCGTCCGCGTAACGCATCGCGGGGCCGTCCGCACGGTGCAGCCGTACTTCGCCGTCGTCGCCGCACACCTCCGTGTGCACGGCGACGGGTCGTTCGGAGATGACGCACACGCCTTCACGGGGCCACCACCAGCCGCATGACCGGGCCACTGCCGCCCACAGCTCGAACCGCCGGGTCTGCTCGGAGGTGAAGACCACCCCGGCCGCTCGGCGGAGGGCGTCATAGTGGGCGACCCAGGAGACGCACTGTGTCCCGTACCAGCCGTTTCCCAGGTGGTACCGCACGTCGTGCGCCGCTCGCAGCGCCATGAAGAGCGAACCGTTGGCGGACTGCGAGAGCGAGCTGCGGACCTTCTGGCGAATCAGCTGGTCCATCGGCTGATGGACCCATCTGACCTGGGCGTCGAGCTCTCTGCACAGCTGTCTCATCAGCGACGAGAACCGAGGTGGCAGGGGCCAGTCCGACATGCGTTCGGCGGTCTCGGAAGGCCGCAGACGCACACCCGGGGGGACGGTCGTCAGGGCGGCGACCGGTGAGGAGACCCAGTGGAAACGCGGTGGAGCAAGCCCGATCAGGCGGTACAACCCTGAGATGGCGGCCTCTGCGGCCGGACGGTCGGCGGGCAGCGTCGACAACGCCCAGCCCAGCCATTCTTCGCGAATTTCGGCAGCTTCCCGCTGCACGAGAACGCTCACCGGATGAAGGTGGCGTCGTCCTTTCCAAAGATCATGTCTGGAATGGTGACAGATCGGCGCGGCTCCTGTCCAGCGCGGATGCACACGATGCCGGACAGGCGAGCTTCCCATGCTCGCCCCGGGAACCGTACGGAACTTCGCCGTCCAGGACCCATCGCCGGGAGCGGTGGTGATCTTTTCCTGCGGCCGGGAGCCGGCGCGAACCGATGGGCCGTACCGGGTCTGCCGGAGGATCCGGGAGTCAGTCCGTGGTGTCGCCGAGCGACTCCAGGAGAGTCCGGAGCCCGTCGGAGAGGGTGTCGCGCTGGGTTTTCGTGAGCGCGGCGAGCAACCGGTTCTCGGTGTCGACGTGGTCGGGCAGGGCCTGGTCGATGAGCGCGCGGCCGTCGTCGGTGAGGGCGACGTGCACGCCGCGGCCGTCCGTCTCGCTGGGGGTGCGGGTCACCAGGCCGCGCGCCTCCAGGCGGTCGAGGCGCTGGGTGACGGCCCCCGAGGTGACCATGGACGCCCGCATCAGCTCGGCGGGGGTCAGGTGGTGCGGCGGTCCGCTGCGGCGCAGGGTGGCGAGCACGTCGAACGACGCGGGGTCGAGCCCGTGCGCGCTGAACGTGCGGCGCAGCTCCGCGTCGATCAGCCGCGAGAGCCTCGACAGGCGCCCGATCACCGCCATCGGTGAAACGTCCAGGTCAGGGCGCTGCGCACCCCACTGCTCCAGCACGCGATCGACGTGATCTGCCACCGCTCCAGCCTAGTGGATGCCTTAGCGGTGAGATACATCACTTCATTTTTGCTTAGCGATGAGATAAATTAGCTTAGTGCTAAGTAATCGAGTCGGAATCATCATGGTGACCGCGCTGGCCCCCGCCATCTGGGGGACCACCTACCTCGTCACGACCGAGCTGCTTCCGCCGGACCGCCCGCTCCTGGCCGCGGTGGTGCGTGCCCTTCCCGCCGGCCTGGTGCTTGTCGTCCTCACCCGGCGCCTGCCCCGGGGGGTGTGGTGGTGGCGCACGGCGGTGCTCGGCGCCCTCAACATCGGGGCGTTCTTCGCGCTGCTGTTCGTCGCCGCCTACCGGTTGCCCGGCGGGGTCGCCGCGACCATCGGCGCCGTGCAACCCCTCCTGGTCGCCGGTCTCTCCGCCGGGCTGCTCGGTGAGCGACTGTCCCCGCGCACCACGATCGCCGCCGCCGCGGGTGTGGCCGGCGTCAGCCTGCTCGTCCTCCGGGCGGACGCGCGGCTGGACGGCCTCGGTGTCGCCGCCGCGGTCGGCGGCGCGGTCGTCATGGCCGTCGGGGTCGTCCTCAGCAAACGGTGGCCCTCACCCGCGCCCCTGCTCGCGACCACCGGCTGGCAGCTCACCGCCGGCGGCCTGCTGCTGCTCCCGGTGGCACTTCTCGTCGAAGGACCACCGCCCGCGACGCTGAGCGTCACGAACCTGGCCGGCTACGGCTACCTCGCGATCATCGGCTCCGCGCTGGCCTACGCCCTCTGGTTCCGGGGGATCCGCGACCTGTCCGCCACCGGCGTCACCTTCCTCGGCCTGCTCAGCCCCCTGGTCGCCACCTCGCTGGGCTGGCTCGTCCTCGGCCAGGAACTCACGATCGCCCAGGCGCTGGGCGGTCTTGTCGTCCTCGCCGCCCTCGTCGCGACACAGACCGGGAACGCCCGCGGCGCGCGACCACGCCCCCACCTCGCCGATCGCGTGGCCACCCCGGTGGTGATCTCGGAGCGCGGCCGAGCGGCTCATTCGACCAACTGATCCGGAAGGAACGGAGAACCATGCGCATCACCGTGTTCGGAGCGGGCGGAAACGGAGGAAGCCGGGTGGCGGCCGAGGCGCTGTCCCGCGGCCACGTGGTCGACGCCGAGGGCAACTCGGCGATCTCCATGGAGGACCTCGCGGTCGCGCTGCTGGACGAGGCCGAACGGCCCAAGCACCACCGGACCAGTTTCACCGTCGCGTACTGACTCCCGGCCGAAGACGCGGCCCGATCGCTTTTCCGGTGGGTCATCCTCTGGTGTGGCGGTGTTCGGCGCCGGGCGGGAAACAGCCGGGATGGCCTGTCTGGTGGAGACGAATGACCGGGGGGTTGTCTCGCCGGGGGACGCAGTTGGCGAACTCGCTGTTGAGGCGGTGCAGCCGGGTCGGGATCGAGAGCCCGATGAGCTCTGCGGCCTCGTCGGAGTCCCGGAGGCCGGGCCACCAGCATCGACCGAGCGGTGCCTGTCGCTGTATGTGATCTTGCATTGTCCTATCCTGAGTCTAGACAGACTAGACAGGGGGTCTTCATGGGCGGGTGGCAGGTTCAGGAGGCGAAGCAGCGCTTCAGCGAGGTCGTACGGCGGGCGGTGAGTGAGGGTCCCCAGGTGGTCACCCGGCACGGAGAGGAGGTGGCCGTGGTCATCGACATCGCCGAGTACCGCCGCCTCAAGGGCGAGACTCCCGACTTCGGACGGTTCCTTCTCGCCGCCCCCGACTGGGACGACGACATTGAACTCCCTCGGAACCGGGACCTTCCCCGAGAGGTGGATTTCGACTGATGGGCATCGGCTACCTGCTCGACACGAACGTGGTCTCCGAAGTACGCAAGCGAAATGGGAGCTCGCACGTCAAGGACTGGATAGGCGGGGCTCATGGGCCCACGCTCTACCTCAGCAGTCTGACGGTCGGTGAGATCCGCTGCGGGGTCGAGCGCCGCCGACACAGCGACCCCGCACAGGCGACGATTCTGGAACGCTGGCTCCACGGGCTTCACCGGCAGTTCAGCGACCGCATCGTTCCCGTCACCTCCGAGGTCACGGAGGAATGGGGGCGTCTGAACGCCGTCCGCCCGCTGCCCACGGCAGATGGTTTGATCGCCGCGACGGCCAGGGTGAACGGGTGGACCCTGGTCAGCAGAAACGTCAAGGACTTCGAGGGGACGGGCGTGTCCGTGGTCAACCCCTTCGAGCTGCTGCACTGACGAAAGAACGCGTGGTCCGACGAGTGATCACGCTCGGGTGCAACGGTGGAAGACGGCTGCTGTGACGGGCGCATGCAGCGTCCAGCCCAGGGAGTGGTAGAGCCCGCGTCCGTCCCGGGTCGCGACGAGGACGCCGGTTCGCGCTCCCTGGATCGCGGCGTGGTGGCCAAGGGCACTCATGACGCGGCTGCCCAACCCTCGACGGCGATGTGATGGGTGAGTCTCCACCTGGTCGACGATCGCGAACGACCCGGTCCGTGCGATCCGCCCCCTGGCGGCTATCTGCTCATCGGCGCCAAGGACCTCTGCATCGGTGACGGCGCCCTGTGTCGTGACCCGCAGTGCGTAACCGGTCGGCATGGAGAACTCGGCGGAGCGCAGGGGAACCGTCATCATGTACTCGGGGTCCTTTACGAGCCAGCCGGTCGGCAGTACGGCGGCGACGGTCTCCACTTTCGCGCAGACCTTGAGCCAGGTTCCCGATGCCGGTTCCCGTGTCAGACGGCGGAGGGCTGCCGGATCGAATCGGGGCAGCACGTAGCGGATGCGGTGGCCTGACAGTCCCACATCGATTCTGTAGCCGCCCGGCACCGCCACTGGTGATTCGGTCGCGCGGGAGAGCGTCCATCCCTGTGCCCAGGCCGCGGTCACTTCCGGGAGGGCTCCGACGTCCTCAGAGGCGTTGGCCGGGGTACCAAGCACCGTCAGTCCCTTCGTGAACATCACGGATCTACCGGACGCCTTATTGCGACTTCCTCGCAATAAGGGATCCTACTCCCGTTAGGAGCCTCCAGCCGACCCGCCATCGTCGTAACCAGTTTGGAAGATCTCGGTACGCGACCCTGTGACCAGCTGCGTTCCAGGTCAGAGGCGCTCTCGCCTTGCCCGTGAGTCTCCGTGATTCCCCCTTGGCCACCCTCCTGGCGACGCCTGGAGGTTATCGGGAGGGGCAGCCCTGGCTTTGTGCCGCACGTGCGGCAGCCACTCGAAACGGGGATATCTTCTTCACAATGAGTGCCCGGTACGCATGGTCTGAACGCTTCCCTGCACGGCATCCGGTGACCGAGGGTTCTGGTCACCCGGCGGTCGGTCCACTGGGCGATCTGTATCCTCCGGCTACCGAAGCAGAGGTCCGCCGACTTGAAGAGCGGCTGGGTGTGGAGCTGCCGCCGAGTTACCGGCGGTTTCTCCTGTTCGCCAACGGGTGGGGCAGCGACGACGACTGCCGCCTGCTGCGCATCGAGGAAGTCGGCCGGCTCCGTGATGTCGATCCCTCGAGGGCCGGGAGCTGGTCAGAACCCAAGCCCGAGAACTCATGGAGCGTGCCCGACGAGCTCTACTTCGTCTACGGACTGGAGCAGGACTCCATCCATTACAGAGGGGAGTATGTGCCCGACACCCTTCTGATCGGGCATTGGGGTGACGGAGTGGCTCTCCTCAATCCCCACGTCAGCACCGCTGAAGGTGAGTGGGAAGCCTGGTACCTCGAAGCAGGGCTGCCCGGGGCTAACCGTTACAGGTCCTTCTGGGACCTCGCAATGGACGAGCTGAGAATGCGATACCCGAGTTGATGTCCCTTCGTCGTTGAGCTTCGCCGTCTCGGGGCGTGAGGCGAGGAATCGGCGGATCTCGGCGTCGGTGGCGGGCACTCCGGTGAAACGGGGGGGCGAACACGCGACGGCTTCCATGGCGGGATGCGCCACGGAAGCCTTGTCGCGTCTCAGGCCGTTACCGGCTCATCGGACCGTTCGTTCAGGAGACGGTGTCGGCGACGGCGTGGATGAGGTTGCGTGTCTGCGCGACGATGGCCAGCCGCCACGCGTCGAAGGTTGCGTCACTGGGCTTGAAATCGGTCTCGAAGTGCTGCATGTCCGGCGTGTGGATGTGCCCTGCCGGGATGTCGAGGCCCATGCGGTCGCGGAGGAGCGTGTTCCGGTAGGCGCTCTCGTTCGACAGGTAGTTGCCGCCGCCGCCGCTGTAGGAACACGATCCGGGGTCGGGCGGGATCGGAGCGGTCGCCGGCGGATACTCGACCGGCGGCGGGTTGTTCCGCGTCACCCGGGTGGTGGAGGCGCAGTCCGGGAACTGCGTGTAGTTGGTGTGCCAGACCACGCCGAAGGCGACCGAGGGGTCCGGCCACGTGTCACCCGGCGGCCGGGGGACGGAGGCTCCCGTATTGGCTCTGATCATCTCGGCGATGGGCAGGGTCGCGGCGGTCCACTGGGGCGGCTCGGTCAAACTGAAGTTCCTGGGCCCGCCCCAGCGTTCCACCACGGAGGCGTTGCACTCGTTGTTGTTCACCGCGATCTGCGGCACGCCGTTGACCGCGGCGCACGGCCGGAAGTTGTCGTTGCCGAGAGAGACGCCGTGATAGCGCGCGTTCCACTGCTCCAGGTTGAACACCGCACCACCGGCCTGGCTCACGGTGATGGACGCGTCCACCCGCTTCGGCCCGGGGCGCATGAAAGGCCCGACGGTGTCCTCCAGATACCCGCGCTGGAATTCGGGATAGTTGACGGGAAGCGTGTAGGCCTCGATATGCGCGATCTTGCCGCTCTTCGTCCGGTAGGTGGTGCCGTCCAGGGCGAGCGCGGTCGCCCCCGAAGGATTGCCGTGCCGGATGTTGTTGCCCACCGATTCCGGTGCGGGGCCGGTCGTTCCGCCGTCGAGCGTGTAGGGGTCGAAGCCGCTCGCGATGACTCGCTTCACCCCCTTTTTGCCGGGGAAGTCGATGTCGAACATGCCGCGGGAGGCGCGGTCGAACGTGGTGATCAGCTCGGTGCGGTCGGCAGCGGACGACCGGAACTTCGGCGCCCACTGCCTCAGGGCGGCGGTCGACTCCAATCGGGTCCAGTAGAGCGGCCGGTCGTCGCTGGAGGGGAGGTCGCCCCTGACGGGTTTCTGCTGCTGGGCCCGCCGTACGGCATCTCGCCAGAGGTCCTCACCCTTCCGCAGGACGAGTGCCGCGGCGGCCTTGAGGCTCTTCGTACGGCAGAGGTCGCGGATCAGCGCCGGGCCGAAATCCTGGAAACCGCCGCCCTCGATCATCTGCCGCGCGAACGTCCGCGACTGCGGCACAGCGGGGTTGTCGTCGTCGGGGAGGGTGAAGCCCAGCCGGTTCTCCTCCACGGACAGGGGCGTGCCGGAATCGAGGCAGCCGGGACCGCGGGCGATCGTGGACGAAGCCGGGCCGGCCGTGGCGAGCACGGTCGCGGCCACGATCGCCAGGGCCGACGCGCCGACGCCGGCGGACTTGGGTCGTGAGTACTTCATGGTGCGCACTTCCTCCTCATAGGCCTTGCTCCAGAAGGGGATGCAACCGAGGCGAACTCCACTGTGGGACCGTCGGGCTCTCTGGGGGCTCCGGGTAGGCATGGCCGGTCCGGCGTGGCGCGCCGCCGATGCGAACCCGCTGTGTTCGCGGATGGTCCTCCGGTCCCGTGCCGCCTCGTGGGAGCGCGGGTGGTCAGAGACTCGGATCGGTCAGGAGTAGGGGGTCTGCTCCGGTCGTTCGCGACGGCGGAGGTCGGCGTGTCGGCGGAGGCCGGCGTGCCGGCGACCTTGCCCGCGATACGGGGCCAGGGTTCGAATCGTGGACGACTTAGGAAGCTATGAGTGATCAGGCCGAAGATGATCAGACTTTACGAAATCGTTCAACAATCCGTCAAGAGGACAATATGTCAGACGGGAAGTCGAGGGTGCGGGCCGATGCGGCGGCTCGGCGTGAGTAGCTCACGGCTGCGCACGCCGACCGGGTGGCCGCGCTGCGAGAGCGCATTGACTCGGAGCGGCCCGGCCACCCGCGCCGAGGCGGCGCTCGACAGCGAGCACGCCGAACGCGTGCGGTGCGCGACGCCCGAGGATGAGCCTCCGGCGCCGGTGATCGTCATGCCGGCTCGGCGGGGGAATACGATGACCCCCCCGATCACCGAGGAGGCCGACGAGAATGGCCACCGGACCGACATGCGCCGTTTGAACGCTCTCGCCATGCGTGTCGCCTCGCGCCTCGACCTGCTCGCCGGCCGGATGGTCGACGCCTTCGTGGTGGAGATTCCCCTCTACGCCCACCTGCCCCGGGAGCAGTTGGAGGGTGAGATCCTCCAGATCTGCCGGCACAACCTGCGGCTCTTCTTCGGGGTCCTCAGCGAGAACGAGCTACCGGGGGAGCAGGAGCTTCTCGCCGTTCGCCGCAGCGCGGCGCGACGGGCGGAGGAGCACGTGCCGCTGGAGATGGTGCTCGCGGCCTACCGCGTGGGATCGAAGCTCGGCTGGGAGGCGCTCTGCGCCGAGGCGCGCCCCGAGGAGCGCGAGGACCTGCTCGAAGCCGCGCAACTGATGATCACTTACACCCAGGTCGTCACCAGCGCCGTCGCCGCCGCCTATCTGGAGGAGCGCCAGGCGATCCACGACGAGGATCGGGAGGCGCGTCGCCGGCTGGCCGAGGCGCTCCTCGCGGGAATGCCCGCACACCAGCTGGCCGAGCGCGCCGGTCATCCGCTCGCCGCCGGCTACCACGTGCTGGCGGTGCGGGCCGAGTCGTCGGTGGACGAGCGCGATGAGGAGGTGGAGAGCGCCGTGGCGGCCCGCCGCAAGTTGCGGCGGATGGAGCAGAGCCTGTTCGACGACGCCGGTCATGAGGTGCTCAGCGTGCTCGCGCCCGGTGGCGGCATGGTGCTTCTCCCGATCACGGGACGGGACGACCGTGAGAGCCGGGTCGAGGCCACGGTGGCGCGGCTGGCGAAGGCCGCCGACGCGTCGGTGCTCGCGGCGGTCGCCTCCGGCGCCGACCTCGCCGAGCTGCCGTCCGCGGCGGCCGAGGCCGAACACGTGCTCCAGCTCGCCGGTCGGCTGAACGCCGCACCGGGGACGTACACACTCGACGACGTCCTGCTGGAGTACGTGCTGGCGAGCGCGGGGCAGGTGGGCCGGCGCCTCGCGGACGTCCTCTTGCCGCTGGAGTCCGGACCCGAGCTGGTGCAGACCCTCGCCGCCTGGTTCGACTCCGACTTCCACCGGAGGCGGACGGCGGCCGCGCTGCACATCCACCCCAACACCCTTGATTACCGGCTGACCCGGATATGCGAACTGACCGGTTTCTCCGCGGGGACGGGACGGGGGGTCCTGGTGCTGGGGGCGGCACTGACGCTGCGCGCACTTGGGAGAAGTCACAACGAAAGCCCACAACTCTCGGATGAACACCGATGGTCGCCGGAGAAGAGGCCGGGTTAGCATCCCAAGATTGCCGATTCCGGCTTATCCGAGGAACACATCATGAATCGCTCGTTGGCTCTCTTCGGCGCGCTGGTCGTCACGGCCGCGCTGGCGGTCGGCGCACCTGTGGCCGCGGCCACAGGCACACCGCCGCCGACCCCTACCCCCCGTGCCAATGCCGAACTCGGTCCCGGTGGCAGTGGCCCGCAATCGGGCTGCGACCCGATCGACCCCGCCGCCTGCCTGCTGCCCTTCCCCAATGACTATTTCACCGTCCCCGATCGGTCCACCGCCACCGGCAGGCGGGTCGCCTTCTCGCCCGGGATGATGCCTCAGAACGTCGCCGGAACCCCGATCGACCCCACCGAATGGAACCGCAACGACGGCTTCAGCCCCGGCACGCCGATCCTCACCAGGGTGCCCGGGGTCGATCTGAAAAAGACCGGGGCCGCGCCGATCACCGATATCGGCAGGTCACTCGACGAAGACGCGCCGATCGTGCTGCTCAACGCCAGAACCGGTAAGCGCACGCCGTACTGGGCGGAACTCGACGCCAACGCGACCGACCCCGCCCGCCAGGCTCTGATCATCCGTCCGGCCGCGAACCTCGCGGAGGGCACGCGCTACATCGTCGCGCTTCGCTCGATGCGGGACCGGACGGGTCGCCTCATCCCGGCCGGCCCCGCGTTCGCGGCGTACGCCGACTCCCGGAACGGCCACGGAAAGGTCGACGAGCGGCGCCTCGGGCAGATGAGGGACATCTTCGCCAAGCTTGAGAGGGCCGGGGTCGAACGGCGCGATCTCTACCTCGCCTGGGATTTCACCGTCGCCAGCGAGCGCGGTCTCTCGGAGCGGATGCTGCACATCCGCGACGACGCCTTCCGGCAGCTCGGCGACACCGACCTCTCCGACAAGTCGGTCAAGGGCCGCTCTCCGCGATTCACCGTCGACTCGGTGCAGGACTTCGGGCAGTGCGGTACCGACGGGTGCGGGCAGGGTGAGAACGACCAGGTCGCCCGCCGCGTCGCGGGGACCATCTTCGTGCCGTGCTACCTGGACGAGACCAACTGCCCGACCGGAGCGACGTTCAACTACTCGAAGGGCTCCTCGCTGCCGACCCAGATCCCCGGCAACGAGCGGGCCGCGAACTTCATCTGCAACATTCCCCGCTCGGCCGTCTCCGGTGAGCGGATCCGCAAGGCGCACCCGTCACTGTACGGTCACGGCCTGCTCGGCAGCGCGGACGAGGTCGACTCCGGCAAGCTGTACACGATCGGCGACGACAACGGCATCATGTTCTGCGCGACCGACTGGATCGGGCTGGCAAGGGACGACCGGGCGACCGCTCCCGAAACCTACCGCGACATCTCGAAGTTCCCCACGGCAGCCGACCGCGGGCAGCAGGGAATGCTCGACTTCCTCTACCTGGGCCGGGCGATGATCCACCCGGACGGCTTCGCGGCCGACCCCGCCTTCAGGTTCGAGAAGAAGGGCCGGAGCGAGTCGGTCATCGACACCCGCGAACTGCTCTACATGGGAGGAAGCCAGGGCGGCATCATGGGCGGCGCCCTCACCGCGGTCGCACCCGACTTCACCAAGGCCGTGCTCGGCGTCCCCGGCATGAACTACAGCCTGCAGCTCAACCGCAGCGTCGACTTCGCGCCGTTCCAGACGATCTTCGACCAGAACTATCCCGACAAGCTCGACCAGCAGGTCATCTTCGGCCTGCTGCAGATGCTGTGGGACCGTTCGGAGGCCAGTGGCTACGCGCACCACATGACGACCGACACCTACCGGGACACGCCCGAGCACAAGGTGCTCATGCTCGTGTCCTACGGTGACCACCAGGTCTCCACCTGGGCCTCGGCGGTCGAGGCACGCACCATCGGCGCCCACATCCGCACCCCCGTCCTCGATCCCGGGCGGTCGCAGGAGAAGACGCCGTTCTGGGGGATCCCGGAGATCAAGCGGTCGCCGTACCGCGGGCCGGCGACCATCACGGTCTGGGACATCGGGCCGCTGCGCACCGTCGACGGCCAGGTCAAGGGGACACCGCCGCCACCCGTCGAGAACGTGCCCAACGACGAGGGCGTGGACCCGCACGGGCCGGACGCCACGGAGACCGCGGCGGGGCAGGAGCAACTGGCGACCTTCCTCCTCGACGGCGTGGTCGTCGACACCTGCGGAAACCGCCCCTGCTACCTCGACGGCTGGACCGGGCCGTGACCCGCCGGACGTCCGCACCTCCGAGAGCTCAGGAGTAGATCATGAATTCCCCCTCCGGCAGACGGCGCCGGTACCTCGCCGTCGTCGCGTCACTGACCATCGCCACCATGCTCATCGCGGCCGGCCCCGCGGTGGCGTCCGCGCAGGACCGTCCGTCCGACGACCGGCGGTCGGGCGAGCAGAACGGCCGAGGCGAGCACGACCTGCAGATCACGGTGCTGTCCAGCCTGCCCGACCAGGTGTCGGGCGGTGACGCGCGGGTGAGGGTGCAGGTGCCGGAGAGCGTGTCGCCACGCCACGTGAAGATCCGCCTCAACGGAGCCGAGGTCACCCGCGACTTCTCCCCGGACGACCAGCGGCAGACGCTCGTCGGTCTCGTCGACGGGATGCGGATCGGCCGCAACGTTCTCACGGCGGAGACCGAGGGCGGTCGCGGGCTCGATGCCCGGCTCACGCTGACCAACCACGACATCACCGGGCCGATCTTCTCCGGCCCCCACCAGCAGCCGTTCGTCTGCAAGACCGAGGAGTCGGGACTGGGCCAGCCGCTGGCCGACAACCAGGAACACGTCGGTCTGCCGGTCTTCGCGCTCGACGCGAACGGGCAGAAGACCGATCGGATCACCGGGTGGAGCCGCGACTGCAGCGTCAAGCCGCGGGTCGACTACGTCTACCGGACCACGGACGGCGCGTGGAAGCCGCTGCCGGCCGACGGCGGCCGGCCCGGTGACCTCGCCACCACCACGACGCTCGACGGAACCGTCCGCGACTTCGTCGTCCGCTGGGAGCGCGGCACGATCAACCGGTTCATCTACAGCATCGCGATGCTGAGCCCGCTCCGCGTGGATGAGGGACACCCCGCCGACTCGGCCTGGAACAAACGCCTGATCTACAGTTTCAGCTCGGGCGGGGTCGGAATCGGGTACAACCAGGGTGATCTCGGCACCAAGCTCGACGACATGTACTACGCCGAGGAGGGGCTGGCCGCCGGATACGCCGTGACCTACTCCACGGGCAACGACACCGGAAACCACTACAACCTTCAGCTCGGCGGCGAGACCGCTCTCATGGTGAAGGAGCGGTTCGTGGAGCAGCACGGGGCGCCCCTGTACACCGTCGGCATCGGCGCCTCCGGCGGCGGCATCCAGCAGTACGTGTACGGGCAGAACCACCCCGGCCTCATCGACGCCGCCATCCCCGTGTACGCCTATCCGGACATGGTCACCCAGGGCATCCACGTCGCCGACTGCGAGCTGCTCGAGCACTACATGGACGTCACCGCCGCGGACAACCCCAAGTGGCAGGACTGGAACAACCGCAAGCTGATCGAGGGGATGAACTCGAGCGGCACGGTGCGTAATCCGTACACGGGAAAGCCCGGCTCCAGCGAGTGCGTCAACGGCTGGCGGGGGCTCAGCCCGCTGACCCTCAACCCGCACTACGGGTCGGCCGGCTCGAACCAGGGTCTGATGGAGCCCAAGGGCGTCATGGACACGGTGAAGTGGACCCATTTCGATGACCTGCGCAACATCTACGGGGTGAGGGCGAACGGCTTCGCACGGCAGACCTTCGACAACGTCGGCGTGCAGTACGGGCTTGGGGCGCTCCGGGACGGCACGCTGACTCCCGAGGAATTCCTGCAGCTCAACGCCACCGTCGGCGGCTGGAAGAAGCCGGAGGACATGGTGCAGGAAGGGGCGCCGTTCGTGCCCGGCGGCACGTACGACCCGTGGAGTTCGCGCAACATGACGCTGAGCCCGGACGGCGGGACGACACCGGCCCCTCGCACCGAGGGTGATGTCGGCGCCATGGAGGCGGCTCACCGCGCGGGTCTCGTCTTCCGCGGCCAGATCGACATCCCGATCATCGACTGGCGGCACTACCTCGAAGACCAGCTGAACATGCACAACAGCCGGCAGTCCTTCGTCAGCCGGGAACGCATCGTCGACGCGCGGGGAAACGCGGACAACCAGGCCATCTGGTTCACGGACGCGCGGCCTGACGGCGCCAAGTCCAGCCCGCTCACCGAGGCGTTCAAGGTCATGGACCAGTGGATGGAGAACATCCGGAAGAACCCGAAACGCACCGCCGGCCAGAACAAGCCCGCCGGCGCCGGCGACCGATGCTTCGACACCGACGGCCGGCTCATCGCCTCCGGCCGGCACGTCTGGGACGGAATCCTCGACGACAGGCAGGAGGGGGCCTGCGCCAAGCTGTTCCCCATCCACTCCACGTCGCGCATCGTCGCGGGTGGGCCGTTCGACGAGACCATGTACAAGTGCCGCCTCCAGCCGGTCGAAAAGGCCGTGGCCAGGGGCGACTACGGGTCATGGCGGCCCGGCTCGGCACAGAGGGACACGCTGAAAAAGATCTTCCCGACCGGAGTCTGCGACTACACCAAGCCGCCGGTGGGCCGCCCCTGAGCCACACCGCTGATCATGGCGCTCTGAACCCTCACCGCCTCTGGTCCGACGGAGGGGCGCCGGCCCGTCAGGCCGGCGCCCCTGACCGCTTTCCGGAGCCGAACGGACGGCATCGAGGGTGAACGGCAGGCACAGAAGGTGGAACAGCGCTTCGGCGAGGTCGTACGGCGTGCGAATGAAACGGGATCTCTCAGGCGTTGGAGGACAGGCGTTGCGGCGTGAGCAGGACGGCGGTGCGCCGTTCCTCGGCCATGACGCGGTCGTAGGCGTCCCAGTCGTCGTGGGTGCCGCCCGCCGCGCTGAAGACGTCGCGGAGCAGCAGACGGAGGCCCTCCGCGTCGAGGCCGTCCATCGGGTCGTCGGGACCGATCAGCTCGACGGGACCCTCCGCCGAGGCCCACTGCCAGCCGGTGCGCAGGACGGCGGCGGCGTACGGCCTGCGCCGCAGGTCGGAGAGTTTGCGCGTGTCGCCCCGGACCACGAAGCCGACCACCGGCTGCCCGGTGAGGGGGTGGTCGAGCACGCCCGCGTTGACCAGCGAGGAACGGATGGTTCCGTCGGGGCGCAGGGTGGAGACGACGCAGAGGCCGTGGTCACCGGCGACCAGCTGAGCGAAATCCGCAAGAACGGTCACATTCGTGAGCCTAGCCCAGCGTTCGGGGCGAGGCGGGGAGGTGCTCGGACCGGAGTGTCAAGGTGCCCCCGGCCTGCTGGATGGCATTTGATCTAGGTTAATGTGATGGTGTTCACTCTTTTCTCATGACTCGCCCTCTCAAGAGCGTTTAGAGGGATTTTCGGCGATCGTCATGACATGCCAGATAGTGGGAGGTGGGCGTCATCGGCATCGTCTCACCGGGGTTCTTCGGGCGCAGGCGCGACAGGGCACCTGATCTGCCACCGGGACAGTATCTGACCAAGGATTTCCCCGTGCTCTCGGCCGGGCCCACGCCCCAGGTCTCCACGGACGTCTGGAACTTCAGCGTCACCACCGAGACCGGAGAGGTGAGGCGCTGGAACTGGGCGGAGCTCAACGCCCTCTCCGTGGAGCGGACCACGGTCGACCTGCACTGCGTCACCAAGTGGTCCAAACTCGCCACCACCTGGGAGGGCGTCTCGCTGGACACTCTCCTCGACGGCGTGGAGACGTCCGCGGAGTACGCCGTGGCGAACTCCTACGGCGGCTACACCACCAACCTCCCGCTGGAGGACCTCCTCGACGGGAAGGCGTGGATCGCCGTCCGCTACGACGGCGAGCCTCTCACTCCCGAGCACGGAGGCCCCGCCCGGCTGCTCGTGCCACACCTGTATCTCTGGAAGAGCGCCAAGTGGGTGCGCGGCATCCGGCTTCTCAATGACGACGAACCGGGTTTCTGGGAGAGCGTCGGCTATCACAACTACGGAGACCCATGGCGCGAGCAAAGATACTGGGGCGACTGACCTGGCGGGTCGCCACGGTGGCCGCCGTACGTGACGAGACCTCCAGCGCCCGCACGATCGTCCTGGACGTACCCGACTGGCCCGGGCACCTCGCCGGCCAGCATGTCGACGTACGGCTCACCGCCCCTGACGGCTACTCCACCCAGCGGTCGTACTCCATCGCCTCGGCGCCGGAGGGGAACCGCCTGGAGCTGACCGTCGACGTGCTGCCCGACGGGGAGGTCTCGCCCTATCTCGCGCGGGTGCTCTCCGTGGGAGACCCGCTGGAGATCCGCGGCCCGATCGGCGGCTGGTTCGTGTGGGACCCCGAGAAGCCGGAACCGGTGCAGCTGATCGGGGGCGGCTCCGGCGTCGTCCCGCTCATGGCGATGATCCGCGCCCGTGAGGCCGGCGGCGCTCAGGCGCCGTTCCGGCTGCTGTACTCCGCGCGCGGACCCGAGACGATCTTCTACCGCGACGAGCTGCGGCGCTCAAGCGAGAACGGCTCCGGCCTGAGCGTCACCTACGCCTACACGCGCGAGGTGCCCCCGGGCTGGGAGCGGCCGCCGGGGCGCGTCGACGCGAGCCTGCTCGCCCAGATCGCCTGGGCGCCGGAGCAGGAGCCGATCAGCTTCGTGTGCGGGCCCACCGGCTTCGTGGAGACCGTCGCCGACCTGCTCGTCTCGGCGGGACACGATCCCGCGCGCATCCGTACCGAACGTTTCGGCCCCAGTGGAGGAGGATCATGACCGAGGACCACATCGACGGAAACGCCGCCGGGGGAGCCCTGAGCGACGTGTTCGCCGTCGACCTCACCGCGGCCACGGGCCAGTGTTCCAGCTGCGCCCAGAGCCTCGCGCTGGCCGAGGCACTCCTCTACACCCAGGCTCCGGGGCTGATCGCCCGCTGCCCCGGGTGCGAGGAGGTCGTGTTCAGGCTCGTGCGGGGACCCGGCCGCGCGTGGCTGGACATGCGCGGCATGACGTGCGTGCAGTTCGAGCTGGCCGACTCCTGAGGCCACCCGGGCGGAGAAACCCGGGTGGCGCACCGGGGAGGACGGGCGCCTGAAGGCGCCGGGGCGCCCAGACGGCCAAACGTGTCCGGGCCGGACCGGCAGCCGAACGCGCCCCGGCGGATGGACGGCCGGACGCGCCCGGAGGACGAGCCGGGAGGGCGGGCGCCGTTACTGCTTGACGGCCCGGGGGCGGTACGGCTCGGCGAGGAAGGCGAGCTCCTTCTCGGTCAGGGCCAGGTCCACCGCGGCGATCGCGTCGTCCACGTGCTTATCCTTGGTCGCGCCCACGATCGGGGCGGACAGTCCCGGCTGGTGGAGCAGCCAGGACAGCGCCACCTGAGCGGGAGGAACCTCCCTCTCGCCGGCCACCTGGGCGACCCGGTCGAGGATCTGACGGTCGTTGTCCGCCTCGGTGTAGAGGGCGTCGATGCGCGGATCGCTGCCCGCGCGCGTGGTGCTCTCCTCGGAACCCGCGCGGGCGAGCAGGCCACGGGCCAGCGGGCTCCACGGGATCAGGCCCACGCCCTGGTCGGCGCAGAGCGGGATCATCTCCCGCTCCTCCTCGCGGTAGAGCAGGTTGTAGTGGTTCTGCATGGACACGAACTTCGTCCAGCCGTTGACCTCGGCGACGTGCTGGGCCTTGGCGAACTGCCAGGCGTACATGGTGGAGGCGCCGATGTAGCGGGCCTTGCCCGCGCGGACCACGTCGTGCAGGGCCTCCATGGTCTCCTCGATCGGAGTGTCGGGGTCCCAGCGGTGGATCTGGTAGAGGTCCACGTGATCGGTGCCGAGGCGGCGCAGGGAGTCGTCGATCGCCGCGTGGATGTGCTTGCGGGACAGGCCGCGGTTGTTCACGCCCCTGTGCACCGGGAAGAACACCTTGGTGGCCAGCACGTAGTCGTCCCGGCTGGGGAAGATTTTACTGAGCAGCCGGCCGGTGACCTCCTCGCTGCTGCCGGCGGAATAGGTGTCCGCGGTGTCGAAGAACGTGACTCCGGCGTCGGCGGCTCGCCGGACGATCGGCTCCGAGGCGGCCTCGTCGAGGATCCACTCGCTACCCCTGGCGGGGTCGCCGTAGCTCATCATGCCAAGGCAGATTCTCGACACCTTCATGCCCGTGGTGCCCAGTCGCACGTATTCCATCGTGAAACCTCCCGATCATTGTGATCTGGGCCATGCCCAAACAGGATAATTCTAGATATGAGCTCATCCAGGGAGGATCACCCGCTCCCCCCGGGCCGCGTCGAGGAGGTCGCGGACCGCGTCTACGCGTACATTCAGCCCGATGGGAGCTGGTGGATCAACAACACCGGTTTCCTCGTCGGCAGCCGTGGAGTGATCAGCGTTGACTCCTGCTCCACCGAGCGGCGCACCCTCGCCTACCGCGAGGCCATCGGATCGGTCACCGACCGGCCGGTCACGACACTGATCAACACCCATCACCACGGCGACCACACCTTCGGCAACTCCGCCTTCCCCGAGGCGACGATCGTCGGGCACGAGCGGACCAGGGAGTTGATCCTCGCCGAGGGGATCCCGGACTACCTCAATCTGGCCTGGACCGAGGTCGACTGGGGAAACCTGGAGGCCTGCCCGCCGTTCCTCACCTACACCGACGGGGTGACCGTCCACTCCGACGAGCTGCGCTGCGAGGTACGGCATGTGGGCGACCCGGCGCACACGACCAACGACTCCACGGTGTGGATCCCCGAACGATCCCTGCTGTTCGCCGGTGACCTGGTGTTCAACGGCGGCACGCCGTTCGTGATGATGGGCTCGGTGACGGGTTCGATCGCGGTGCTCGACAGGCTCAGGGAGCTGAACGCGGAGACGATCGTGCCGGGGCACGGCGAGGTGTGCGGGCCGGAGGTCATCGACCACGTGCAGGGATACCTGCGGTTCGTGCTCGCCACCGCCGAGCGCGGCAGGGAGGCGGGTCTGTCGCCGCTGGAGACGGCGCGCGAGACCGACCTCGGTGAGTACGGCGGGCTGCTCGACCCCGAACGCATCGTCGGCAACCTGCACCGGGCCTACGCCGAGCTGGACGGCCTGCCTGCGGGGGAGCCGATCGACGTGATCACCGCGATGCTCGAGATGATCGACTTCAACGGAGGCAGACCGCTGACCTGCTCGGCCTGATCAGGAGCTCGTCCCGGGCCGACCGGGCACCTGATCAGATCAAGCACCTGATTCGACGGCCCGTCCCGGCCGATCGGGAGCTCGTCCGGGGTGGTCGAGGCTTGCCCTGAGCCGATCACGGTCCGGTCCGGGCGACCGCTCGGGCGAATCCCCGAGCGGTCCGGGCACCCGGCCCGAACGGATCAGGAAAGGTGGCGTGACCACCATTCGAGGACGGCCTCGAAACGCTGGAGCCGGTGCTTGGGACGGCCGCTCCGGCTGAGCTCGTGCCCCTCACCGGGGAACAGCAGAAACTCGACGGGAACGCCGTTGTGGCGCAGGGCGACGAACATGCGCTGGGCCTGCTCGACGGGGCAGCGCCAGTCCTCCTCGGAGTGGACCACGGCGAACGGCAGGTTGATCCGGTCGGCGTGGTAGAGCGGGCTCATCGCACGCTGGGCCTCGATGTCGGTGCCGCAGTAGGCCTCGGTGAAGAACCAGCCGATGTCGGAGGAGCCGGTGAAGGAGTCCCAGGCGTTGACCGCCCGCTCGCTCCAGGCGGCCTTGAAGCGGCTCCCGTGGTGGGAGGCCAGCCAGCTCGTCATGAATCCGCCGTAGGAGCCGCCCATCACGCCCACTCGCTCGGCGTCGCACTCGGGCCGGGTCAGCGCGGCGTCCAGCAGGGCGAGGATGTCGTCGGCGTCCACGGTGCCGAACCGGCCGATGACGGCCTGACCGTGGGCCTGGCCGTACCCGGCCGAGCCCCGCGGGTTGGGCAGGACCACGGCGTATCCGGCGGTGGCGTAGACCTGGGTCTCGTCCATGAACGCCCACCCGTGCTGGGCGAACGGGCCGCCGTGGATGTTCAGCAGGACCGGGTGCGGGCCCTCGCCCTCGGGCAGGGCCAGCCAGCCGTGGACGGGGTAGCCGTCGGCGGACACGGCGGTGATCTCCTCGAAGCGGACCCCGGACGGCGATCCGGAGAACTCGGTGAGCGGCCCGTCCGGGGTGACCACCTCGCCGGGGCTCTGCGGAGTGGAGACCACGGCGACGATCCGCCCGTCGTGGGAGGTGAACGCCTTGACGCCCGCCCGCTCGCCCAGCACGAGGGTGAGCTTCTCCAGCGGCGCGTCGAGGGCGTCCGCGGGAACCAGGCGCAGTTCGACCGCGCCGCGCACCCGCACCGCGACCAGGACGCCGTTCTCGACCGGCACGACGGGCATCGGCTCGATGCCCACCGACTCCTCCTCGGTCAGCCGCACCCCGGTCGCCGGTTCGCCGCCGATCCGCAGGGGAGCGCGGTAGAGGCCGGTGTTGCGGGCCACGGCGTGGATGCCGGAGAAGGCCTCACCGAGGTAGAGCACGTCCCCGTCGGGGAGCACGACGGGATGGTCGGCCGCTCCGGCGCTGCGCACCACGAGGATCGGTGCGCCGCCGGCGGCCGGGACGGCGTACAGGTCGGTGTTCAGGCCCTCTTCGTCGAGGTCGCGATCGGCAGAGACCAGCACGTGCTCGCCGTCGGGGGTCCAGGCGGGGGAGGCGACCTCGTAGGGACCCTCGGTCAGGCGCACCGGCTGGGGGATGTCGGCGAGGGCGTTGACCACGAACAGGGCCGGCCGCCGGTCGAGGATGAAACCGACGCCGTCGTGCCGGTAGCGGAAACCGGTGATCCGGCGCGGCGCCTCGGCCGCGGGGCTCGCGCCCTCCTCGGTGCTGTACCGGCCGTCCTCGGGAACGCGGGCGACAAAGGCGATCCTGCGGGAGTCGGGCGCCCAGACCGGGACACCGGCGCCGAGGGGCAGGTCGGTGAGCGGGCGCGCCTCGCCTCCACCGGTGGGCATCACATGGAGCTGCGGCTTGCCTCCGGCGGGCGCACGCAGGAAGGCCACCCAGGCGCCGTCAGGGGAGATGCGGGGTGCGGTGTCCCGGTCGCCAAAGGTGAAACGGACGGGGGCCCCTTCCTGGGGCACCCGCCACAGGCTCCCGCGATAGGCGTCGGCTTCCAGGTCGGGCTGGGCGACGTCAACGAGGAGCAGGTCGTCGTGGAGCGTGACACTGCCGGGGATGTGCATCAAGGCGAGATCTTCTGGGCGCATGTCCGGTGACGTTATCACCGCATTCGTCACATTTTGTAGGTGTGAAACCGGTGTTTTTGCGCTTTTTGCGGACGTGAGACTCGCGTTTCTGCGATCCGGACGAGGGCTCCTATCGCGTCGGCAGGATCATCGTGACGCCCGGTACGGAGCCGATCGCGGCGAGCGCGGGGCCCGCCTCGTCGAGGCCGATGGAACGGGTGAGCAGGAGGTCGGGCCGGAGCTCGCCGTCGACGACGGCCTTCAGCATCGCGGGGTAGGCGTGCGCGGCCATGCCGTGGCTGCCGAGGAGTTCGAGCTCGTAGCCGATCACCCGGTTCATCGGGAGCGCGGTGAGGCCGGGCAGCAGGCCGATCTGGACGTGGCGTCCCCGGCGGCGCAGGCTCTCGATCGAGGACACGCATGTCCCGGGGGCGCCGAGCGCGTCGATCGAGACGTGGGCGCCGCCGGAGGTCAGGTCCCGGATGCGCGTGGCGACATCGGCTCCGTCTCCACCCGTCCCGGGGGCCCCGGGCGGGACGGAGCCGGAGACGGTCTCGGGCGCGGGGAAGCCGGGAGCGGCCTCGGGCGGGGCGGCGGCGGTGACGCAGGCGACCGCGCCGAACCGCCTGGCCAGTTCCAGGGCCTGGGGGGAGACGTCCACGGCGATCACCCGGGCTCCGGCGGCGGCGGCGATCATCACGGCGGACAGGCCGACCCCGCCGCAACCGTGCACCGCCACCCACTCGTCCGGCTGTATCCGGCCCACGGCGTTCACGGCGCGGAACGCGGTGGCGAAGCGGCAGCCCAGGCTCGCGGCCGTGGTGAAGGTCATCTCCTCCGGCAGCGCCACCAGGTTCGTGTCCGCGTTGTCGATCGCCACGTATTCGGCGAAGGAGCCCCAGTGGGTGAAACCCGGCTGGGTCTGGCGCTCGCAGACCTGCTGGTTCCCCGACTCGCACGCCGCGCACGACCCGCAGGCGCAGACGAAGGGGACCGTGACCCGGTCACCGGCCCGCCACGAGCCGACACCCGTGCCCACGGACTCGACGACCCCGGCCAGCTCGTGCCCCGGCACGTGCGGCAGGGTCCGGATGTCCGCGTCGTGCCCCTGCCAGCCGTGCCAGTCGCTCCGGCACAGCCCGGTCGCCTCCACCCGGATCACCGCGCCGCCGGGCGACGGTTCGGGGGCGGGCACCTCCCGGACCTCCAGATCGGCTCCGAACTCGTCGAAGATCACCGCTCGCATCGGCCGCACACTCCTTCAAATCACTCGACTTTACCGACTCGGCGGTCTTCGCGGCATCCCCGGGCACTCCCGCACCGCAGGCACGCCTGGCATCTTCAGCATCCCCGGCGTCTCCGGCATCCCCGGTCGCCGCCGTACGCCCGCCGGGGGCGGGATCGGCAACGGATCCCCGTGTACGTCGTTACTTACCTTGTCGGCCGATTAGAACCCGCTGGTTGGGACAGAGGGAGGGGAGAACGGGACCTACTGAGGATGGTGCGATGGGCCAGCAAGTCAACAAGGAGCGCTTCTCCGAGGCGGAGTTCACCCGCTTCGGAGAACGGCTGGGCGAGCAGCTCGTCGAGCTCCGTGAGCTACTCGCCAGGCCTGGTTTCGGCGTCGGGCCCGCGACCATCGGGGCGGAGCTGGAGCTGTTCCTCATCACCCCCGACGGCCGGCCGCTGCCGCGTAACCACGAGGTGCGCGCCGCCGCCGCCGACGACCGGCTCACCCTGGAGCTCGGCAGGTTCAACCTTGAGATCAACCTGACCCCGATGCCGCTCGCCGGGCGGCCCTTCAGCGCCCTGGTGCGGGAGATACGGGAGACCGTCGACCTGGTCGACAAGGCCGCGGCGACGCAGGGAGGGCAGGCCGTGGCGATCGGCATTCTGCCGTCCCTGGACGAGTCCGACTTCACCCATGAGACGCTCAGCGGCGAGAGCCGCTATCGGGCGATGAGCCGGGGCATGCGGCGGCTGCGCAGCGAGCCCTTCCGGGTGCGCATCGAAGGCGCCGAGCTGCTGGAGCTGGAGGTCGAGGGGATCGTCCTGGACAGCGCCAACACCTCCTGGCAGGTCCATCTGCGTACGGCTCCCGCCGACTTCGCCCGCGTTTACAACGCCGCTCAGCTGGCCATCGGCCCGGTTCTCGCGGTCAGCGGCAACTCGCCAGGCTTCCTGGGCAGGCAGCTGTGGGAGGAGACGAGAATCGCGCTGTTCGAGGAGGCGGCCGACGACCGGGACGTGGAGCGTCTCGACCGCAGAGATCGGCGGGTGGGCTTCGGGTCCGGCTGGGTGAAGGGCGCCGAGGAGCTGTTCGAGGCGTGTGTCCGTGACTACGAGCCGGTGCTGCCGATGATCTCGGACGCGGAGCCGACGGTGGACGGGGGCGTTCCGGGGCTGGCGGAGCTCCGGCTTCACCATGGCACGGTGTGGACGTGGAACCGGCCGGTCTACGACCCGGCGGGCGGCGGCCATCTGCGGGTGGAGATGCGTCCCCTGCCGGCGGGTCCGAGCGCCGTGGACATGGCGGCCAACAGCGCCTTCGTGCTCGGGCTCACCGTCGCCATGGCGGACCAGCCGGTCGAGGAGTTCGCCTTCGCCGGTGCCTACCGCAACTTCTATCGCGCCGCGACCCACGGTCTGGACGCGCGGATGAGCTGGCCCGGAGTGCAGGGGGAGATCCCGGCCGCGCAGCTCGTCCTGGACCTGCTTCCGGTCGCGGCGGCCGGGCTCCAGAAGGTGGGCGTGGAGGCGGAGGAGGCCGAGTGGACGCTGGACATCATCCGGGAGCGCGTCACGCGTCGCCGTACCGGCGCGATCTGGCAGCGGGAGGCACTGGCCCGCTTCGGTGGCGATCGGGCGGCGCGGGAGCGCATGGTGATCCGGTACCGGGAGCTGGCGATGATCGGGGATCCGGTACACACCTGGCCCCTGTGATCACAAAAAGGATTTAAATCCAGGCATACTCATGAACTCCGCATTTCGATCCGCCAGGCTGGGCGGTGAGCGAAAAAGGAGATCCCCCCATGAGCGCGATGACCGCCGTATCGGTGGAGCCGTTCGGACTGAAGTGGAACGGCGACGGCTTCGAGGCCGGGATCCTGGCACTGGGGAAGGATCTCAAACGCGTGCCGCTGGACGAGGTCCTGGACAAGGCGAACCGCGTCTCGAAGAGGAAGGGCGCGGCCGGGACCGGGGCGTTCGGCTCGATGAAGCCCAAGCCGGTGGACTGGTACTGCTTCGACGCCGACGACAACGCCACCCGCGAGTGGTACCCCCAGGGGCTCACCTGCGCCTCCGACGCCGGGGCCGGCGGGAACGTGTTCGTGGTGAGCTGGTACCACGATCCCTCGTCGGGGGCCGAGCGGGGCATACGCCTGTCGTTCCTGGACGCGGCGTCGCTCCGCTACCGGCACGTCCTGCTGGTGACGGCCCGCGCGGATGGGAACATCGCGCCGATCAACATCCACGCGGGCGGCGTCGCCTGGTACGGCGGGCTGCTCTACGTCGCCGACACCGCTCGCGGGCTGCGGGTGTTCGACATCCGGCACGTCTACGAGATCGACGGCGACGACAAGAACACGATCGGCAAGAAGGGCGGGGTCCACAACGCCTTCGGCTACCGCTACGTGATGCCGCAGACCGGCGCCTGGGTCTCGACCGGCACCGCCACGTTCTCCTTCGCCGCGATCGACCGCACCACCGAGCCCGACAGCCTGATCTCCGGAGAGTACGTGGACACCCCCGGCAAGTTCGGCCGGGTGGCCCGCTGGTCGCTGGCCTCCGACGGCTCCCTGCGGGCGGACGCCGGCGGCACCGCCTCCGCCCTCGACGCCTACCGCCTCCCCGAGACGAAGATCCAGGGTGCGCTCTCCTACAACGGCACCTGGTATCTCAGCCAGGGCGGGGGGTCGACCAAGAACGGCACCCTGGTGGTGGTCGGAGACACGATCAAGAAGCGGCCCTACCCCGTGGGTCCCGAGGACCTCACCTGCGTCCGCGACAAGAAGACGCTGTGGAGCGTGACCGAGTTCGCGGGCCGCCGGGTGGTGTACGGCGTGCCGCTGTAGATCTCCTCGGCGCGATGCGGCCGTCCACCGCAGGGAGAGCACCGGCGTGCGGGTGATCGGCGGAAGTTCGTCCGCGCACGGTGTGACCGCGGGGCCTGCTCCGGCGCGGGAGGGCGCGGGCCTCAGTGCAGGGAGCCGCCGACCAGGCGCAGATCGTCCCCCGGCGCGACGGAGACGGCGGCGGACACGATCGCCGCCAGCGCCTCGGCGATCATCGTGATCGGCATGGACGGCTTGGCCTCGCCGAGAACCTGCTCGGGAGCGAACGGCACGTGCACGAAGCCTCCGCGCAGCGCGGGCCGCTCGGTGGCGATCAGGTGCATGAGGCCGTAGAAGACGTGGTTGCAGACGAACGTCCCGGCGCTGTGCGACACGCTCGCCGGGACCCCGGCCGACCGGGCCGCCGCCACGCAGGCCTTCACCGGCAGCGTGGAGAAGTAGGCGGCCGGGCCGTCGCGCACCACCGGCTCGTCGATCGGCCGGCGCCCGGCGTTGTCCGGGATGCGGGCGTCGTCGAGGTTGATCGCCACCCGCTCCACCGTGACGTCGTGCCGTCCCCCGGCCTGCCCGACGCAGACGACCACCGACGGTTCGTGTTCCCGTACGGCCTCGCGCAGGTGCTCCAGCGCCTCGCCGAACACGCACGGCAGCTGTACGGCGCGCACTCCCGGCACGAGCCTGACCGCCTCCCATGAGGGGTTGACGGTGGCGCCGTCGAACGGCTCGAAGCCGGTCAGCAGGACGCTCCTCATCGCCGGCCTGAGGACGGGGAGCAGGCAGGAGTGCCGCCGGGGAGGCGACGGCGGTTGTTCGCGACGAGCCGGTAGAGCCCCTGGGCCGCCCACCGGAACGGCGGGACCCTCAGGACGAACCCCAGCGGGCTCCACGGCAGGCCGGCGGTGATCAGCAGCTTGGCCACCGCCTGCGCCCCGCCGTACACCCGGTCGCGGTCGATCCAGAGCACCTCGTGCTCTGCCCGCTCTCGCGTGGTGCCGAGCGCGGCCAGGTCCGCGAACTGCCAGGCCGTGACGCGGGCACGGACCCCGATCCGGCGCTGGGCGAACCGGACGCTCGTCGTGCAGAAGCCGCAGTCACCATCGAAGATCAGCACCGGTTGTCCCGTCATGGAAGAGACCTTACATACGGTGATTTGATCATATTTGAGAGGCTGGGGTGACCACCGGTCACCCCGGGGCATTTCCGTGAGCAAGGATCCCCTCAGGGGGCGGGAGGCCCGTCCAGATGGCGGAAGGCCTCGTGCGCGGAACGGACGCTGTCACGGAGCGCCTGTTCGAGATGGCCGGCGTCCTCGCTCAGGCGGCTTATCTCCGGTACGGCGAACGTGTCGGCGCCGCTCTCCGCGAGGAGTTCCTCGTATCGGGGGAGCCGGGCCCGCAACTGCTCGATCTGGTCGTGGGCGTGCAGTGCCCGGTCGGCCTCGGCGACATGGCTCGCGTAACGTTCCAGAGCCTCCACGCGGGCGGTCACGGCGGCCTCGCTGGCGGCCAGGGCGCGCTCCAGCGGGGCCATGGCCGCGACCACCTCGGGGGTGCTTCCGCCGTACGTGAAGTCGTGGTGCTCGGTCCGCAGCGCCGACAGCTTGGTCAGCAGGCGGGCGATCTCCCATTCCTGGGCGGGGAGCATCACCGAGTTCCGTACGTCGTCGAGCATGCCCAGGGCGTTGACCCGGGAGCGCAGGATGAAGTCGATCGCCTGCTGGACCCGGTCGAGGAGCAGGTCGGCGTCGTGGTCGAAGTCCTCGGGCAGGAGGTAACGCCCCTCGTACAGGTGACCCTGCTCGTAGAGGTCGTGCTCGGTCATCTCGATCTCCAGCGGATCCCGGGCGGCGAGGACGCCGACGCAGGCCACGAAGATGAGCAGGGTGGGCACGAATAAGAAGATCTGACTGACGTTCCCCGCGAACACCAGGAACACCAGGAAGAGCGCCGAGATCGCCCCGCAGAACTGCAGGACGCGGCTTGACCGGCGCGGAGCGCTCGGCTGGGGCTCCGGGCTCCATCCGGCGCGGATCTGGGACAGCCTCGGTCCGTTATGGCGGAACAGATTGGCAGCTTCGGCGGGTATCTCCGGATCGACCACCACACGCCGCACAGACCAGCCCCCTTCGTCCTGATCAAGAAGCATACATTTCGGTCACCCGTCTAGATAGCGAAATGCCTCATGTGCCGAGAGGACGCTGTCGCGAAGCGCGCGACGCAGCAGGTCGGCGTCCTCGCTCAGATGGCCGATCTCCGGTTCGAAGAACCTGGCGGCGCCCGTCTCGGCGACGAGCTGTTCGTACTCCGGCAGGTGAGCGCGGAGGGCGTCGATCTGGTTCTGGGAGAGAAGGGCGCGTTCGGCGTCCGCCACGTGCCTGGCATAACGCTCCAGAGCCTCCACCCGTGCGACCACGGCGGCCTCGCTGGCGGCCAGGGCGCGCTCCAGCGGGGCCATGGCGGCGGCGACCTCCGGAGTCCTTCCGCCGCGGGCGAGGTTACCGTGCCTGGCCCGCAGCGCCGAGAGCTTGGTCAGCAGCCGGGCGATCTCCCACTCCTCCGCGGGGAGCATCACCGAGTTCCGCACGCTGTCGAGCATGCCCAGGGTGTTGATCCGGGAGCGCAGGATGAAGTCGATCGCCTGCTGGACCCGGCCGAGCAGGTTCCTGGCGCCGTAGTCGAAGTCCTCCAGGATCAGGTAGCGACCCTGCCACTGCATCGAGTGCCAGTACAGGACACGCTCCACGGAGTCGGCGGGGGAGGGCTTCCTGACGAGGTACACGATGGCCAGGATGGCGATGTAGAGGCAGATCAGAGGCGCGAGAAACCGCATCGGCATGCCGGTGACGACGGTGAAGCCCAGCGCCAGCAGCGACGAGGCGCCCAGGGCTCCCAGCAGCGCTCCCGGCACCCTCGCGCCGTCGTGCGGCTTGGGGATCCGCCCGGTGCGGAAGCGGTAGAGCAGTGGGCCGTTCTTGCGAAAAAGGCTGGCGACGTCCGCGGGCACCTCTGGATCGATCACCACACGTTGCACAGGCTCGCCCCTTCGCCACGGTTCAAGAGCATAGTGATTAATCTGGTTTCAGGTTATGCGTCCTCCCATGGTGCCTCTTTGCGTTGCGACATTCCGGGTTTAACGGCTGGAGCGACCTGCCCGTGCTCCTGGTCCGGTGTGCGGGGCCTCATGAGTCCGCAGGTCATGGCCCATGCACCTCCACGGCGCGGCCGTCCGGGTCGTGCAGAACCCGTTGACCGGAAACTCCCGTAAGGGTGAAGCCGAGCCGCAGACGCCCGGTTTCCCGTCCCTCGGCGGCAGGGTAGATCTCGAAGACCGTCCCATCGGCAAGCTCGGCCGCGTAGTGGTGTGGCCCGGTGCCGTGCTGCTCGGACCGCAGGTTCATTCCGAGGGAGGCATAGAAGTCGCGGCATTCCTCAACGCGAGTCGTGTAGATCACCAGCAGGTTCGTCCGCACGGGACAAGTGTGGAGCAGTGCCGCTCCCGGCCGCCACCACGTCGGGCAGCAATCTCGATCTTCGGGGGTCGGCCTGCTCCCGAAGCCATGGCCGATGACCCGGAAAACAAGAATCCCCAGGCTGGTGGCCTGGGGAAACGGTGGTGGACGATACAGGGATTGAACCTGTGACCCCTTCCGTGTCAGGGAAGTGCTCTCCCGCTGAGCTAATCGTCCTCGGGTAAACCAGAGCGGAAGACGGGATTCGAACCCGCGACCCTCACCTTGGCAAGGTGATGCTCTACCACTGAGCCACTTCCGCGTGTCTGCTCCGGGTTTCCCCTCGGCGGCCACTCGCACTACTTTACCGGATCCCGGAGGTCCCGATGTCCGTGCAGTTGAGGTGGAGACGGGATTTGAACCCGTGTAGACGGCTTTGCAGGCCGTTGCCTCGCCTCTCGGCCACTCCACCAGCCAGATCCCTGAAGATCTGCCGGAGCGGAAGACGGGATTCGAACCCGCGACCCTCACCTTGGCAAGGTGATGCTCTACCACTGAGCCACTTCCGCGTAACTCCCGGAGACGTGTCCGGGGCACATGGAAACTCTAGCGCCTTCGCCGGGCGGATGTGCGCAACCGAGCGGCTTGCTGGGGATCTTCATTTGTCGAGTACTTGGACGTCGGAGGCTCGGACGAACATGAACCGGTGTCCGAACTGGATCTGGTGGTAGCGGATGTCGCCCCGGATGACGCGGTGGCTCGACGGATCGAAGGTGGCGGTCCTCAGGTAGGCGCCGCGGGTCGTCAGGCCGAGACTGTAGAGCTGCCCGGCCGGTAGCGAGTACTGCAGCGGGGTCAGCGCCTGGGCGGGGACGCCACGGGGATAGGCCGACGCCTCGGGGTAGGCCCTGCCGTACAGCTTGACGGAGCGGAGGCCCGGTTTGGGCGTCACCAGCCGGCCGGACACGGGCACCGAGGTCGGGGCGGCCACCGGGTCGTTGAACCACGCCTTCTGCCCGAGGTACCAGATCGCCGTCCAGTCACCCTTGCGCCCGGCCAACGCGTAGCGCTGGCCGGTGGAGGCGCGGGCGGCATGGTCGTAGACGCTGTAGGACGAACCGCCCGTCGGATGCTTGCCGATGTCCTTGACCAGCGGGGCGTCCAGGGCGGGGCGGGTGTGCAGCCAGACCGAGGTCGCGCCCAGGCGGCGGCACCCCCCGGTACAGCCGGTGAAGCCGGGGCGGTTGAGGGCGTAGTCCGGCCTGATCAGCACCGAACGCGCGGCGGCGCCCTTCCGGTCGGCTTGGCCGTTCCGGGCTCCTTGGCCGCCTTGGGCTTCTTGGTCTTTTTGAGATTCTTGGGCTTCCTGGGTCTCTTGAGCCTTCTGGGTCCCTTGGGCTTCCTGGGTTTCCTGGTCGCCCTGGTCCTTCGGGTCTTTCTGCGGGGTGCCGAGCAGCTTGAAGCTGTCCGCGACCTTCAACGGGTTGCCGAGCAGGTCGAAGTAGTGGCTCCAGTTCCAGTACGGGCCCGGGTCCTCGTGCATGCCGCCCACGGTCTCCGGGGTGGTGCCCGGCACGTTGTCATGCCCGATGATGTGCGCGCGGTTCAGCGGCACATCATATTTTTTCGCGAGATAGCTGACCAGTCTGGCCGAGGCGAGATACATCGCCTCGGTGTACCAGGCGCCGCCCTTGGCGAGGTACCCCTCGTGCTCCAGGCCGATGGAGCGGGAGTTGACGTACCAGTTTCCCGCGTGCCACCCGATGTCGTTGGCCCGCAGGTGCTGGGCGATGTGGCCGTCGCTGGAGCGCAGGGTGAAGTGCCAGCTCAGGTAGCTGGGGTTCTTGGCGAGGCGGGTCATGACGTTGTAGCTGGTCTCACCGTCGTGGATGACGATGTAGTCGATCTTCCGAGGTTTGTCGTAGCGGTCGTGGTTGCCGTATCCGCCTCCCGGGAGCTGCTTGTAGGCGGCCGGGATCCACTCGCAGGAGACGGTCGGCGGGCAGTCGGGGGCGGGGGCGGCCGCGGGGGCCGGCGCGCCGCGGCGCTGGGCGGTCCGGCCGGCCGGCGGTCGCCGCGGGGACAGGGCCGGCATCGCGGGCAGGACCACCCGCTCGCCGTCGTCGGTCACGCGCGCCGCACCGGAACGGATCGTCGCGTAAACCTCGTCGGCGAAGGACCTCGCCGCCTCCGTGTCCGCCGCCTCCCTGTCCGACGGGCTCTCGCCCGGCCCGGCCGCGTCGGCGTCCGGGCCCGCGACGGCACCGGCACCGCCGTCACCGTCCGTGCCCAGGTTCGGGCCTGCGCCCGTACCTGCGTCCGGGCGCGCAGCCGTGCCTGCCGCGCCGGGGTACGAGCCGGAGTAGCGGGCCGCCGCGCCGTACCAGTCCGCCGGGTCGGTGCTCGGCTTCCCGCCGACACGCCGCTGGTAGTCGGCGAGCAGCGCGGCGCCGCCGCGGATGTTGGCGGCCGGGTCCTCCCGCAGCCGGCCGGGAGTGAGCCCGGTCAGCTCCGCCGCGCGGTGCAGGGTGTCCTCCGGCGGAACCGCGGTGGCGTCCGGAATCCTGAGGGGATGCGGCCGGGTCTCGTCGCCGCGCGGGTCCTCCCCGCCCTCGTAGTGGTGGTGGCGCGCGGGTTTGATGCCGGCGTCGACCAGGTGCATGGGGCCGTAGCCCGCGGAGACGCTGGGTAATCCGCCGTTGGTGTCCCATCGGGATTCCAGGTACGAGACCGCGAGGAGCACGCTTTCCGGCACGCCGTACGTCCGGGCCGCCTGGGCGAAGGCCGCCTGCCTGCCGCCCGGCGCCGCCTCTCCCGGAACGGCGAAGGCGGTCTTCCCGCCGCCCGGCGCGGTCGCCCCCGGGGCGGCCGGGATCAGCGCGGCGAGGGCGACAAGGACAGCTATCCCCGGCAGACGACTCATGGTGGTTCCTCCCGACCAAATGACTACCCAGAGTTAAATAACACTACCGAATGTCAGCATGGGAGGGTGCTGGAGCCAATAGGGAGGTTTCCTGCCCGAAATCGGGCAGGAAACTTGGTGGATACCCGCGTTGATGCGTAGGGTCCTGCTCTGTGTCCACGACATGGCATCCGCACGAGGATCTGATCGCCCACCTGGCCCGGACGAGCGCGCTCGGTCCCGGGGAGGCGGCGCGGGTCGTCGCGGACGTGCTGGCCTACTTCTCCGAACCTGTTGAGGAGTTCGTCCGGAGGCGTCACGCGGAGCTCAGGACAAAGGGACTGGTCAACGAAGAGATCTTCCCTCGGGTGGCAGCCGAGCTGACGACTCGCCGTGTCGCGGCACCCGAACTCTCCCTGCGCCAACTGCGCCGGATCGTCTACGGGTAAGGAGCGGCTAGATGTGCGGAATCGTGGCTTATGTAGGGGCGAAGGATGCGGCGCCGATCCTGCTGGAGGGCCTGCAGCGCCTTGAGTACCGCGGCTACGACTCGGCCGGCGTGGTGATCTCCAACAAGGGCCTGAAGATGCGCAAGGTCAAGGGCCGGGTGGCCGATCTGGCGGCCGTCGTGCCCGCGCGGTTCAAGGGCGGGCTGGGCATCGGCCACACCCGCTGGGCCACCCACGGCGCGCCCAGCGACGTCAACGCCCACCCGCACCTGTCCACCGACGAGCGCATCGCGGTCGTGCACAACGGCATCATCGAGAACGCCGACGAGCTGCGCGCCAAGCTTGAGGCCGACGGCGCGATCTTCCTCTCGGAGACCGACACCGAGGTGCTGTCGCACCTGATCGCCCGCACCGTCCAGGACGTCGACTCGCTGGAGGAGGCGGTCCGTACGGCGCTCAAGCGGGTCGTCGGCACCTACGGCATCGCGGTGCTCGACGCGCAGCGGCCCGGAGAGGTGGTCGTCGCCCGCAACGGCAGCCCGATCGTGCTGGGCATCGGCGAGAAGGAGATGTTCGCCGCCTCCGACGTGGCCGCGCTGGTCCGTTACACCCGTCAGGTGGTCCACCTGGAGGACGGCGAGATCGCCGTGCTCAGGGCCGACGGATTCCACACCTTCGCCAGCGACGCGCGGGAGACGGCCAAGCAGCCGCTGACCGTCGACTGGGAGGACGGCCACTACGACACCGGCGGCTACGAGCACTACCTGCTCAAGGAGATCTCCGAGCAGCCCGACACCGTCGCCAGAACGCTGCGCGGGCGTCTCGACGACCGCTTCCACATCGCCCACCTCGGCGGCCTCAACATGGACGCGCGGGAGACCCGTTCGTTCCGCCGCGTGAAGATCATCGGTTGTGGCTCCGCCTACTACTCGGGCCAGATCGGCGCGCAGCTCATCGAGGAGCTGGCGCGGATCCCGGCCGACGCGGAACCGGCCAGCGAGTTCCGCTATCGCAGCCCGGTCGTGGAGGCCGACACCCTCTACGTGGCGATCAGCCAGTCGGGGGAGACCTACGACACCCTCGCCGCCGTCCAGGAGCTCAAGCGCAAGGGCGGGCGGGTGCTCGGCATCGTCAACACCGTCGGCAGCGCGATCGCCCGCGAGTGCGACGGAGGCGTCTACCTGCACGCGGGCCCCGAGGTCTCGGTGGCGAGTACCAAGGCGTTCACCTCGACCGCCGTGGCCTTCGCGCTGCTCGCGCTGCATCTGGGGCGGGTCCGCGACCTGTCCCCGGCCGACGGCCGGCGCGTCTGCGAGGGCCTGCGCAGGCTGCCCGACCAGATCAAGGAAATCCTCACGCTGGAGTCGCAGATCAGGGAGCTGGCGCAGAAGTACGCCACCTCGCCGAGCATGATGTTCGTGGGCCGGGTCCGGGGTTATCCGGTGGCCCGCGAGGGCGCGCAGAAGCTCAAGGAGATCTCCTACGTGCACGCCGAGGCCTACCCGGCCAGCGAGCTCAAGCACGGGCCGCTGGCGCTGATCGGCCCGGACATGCCGACCGTGGCGATCGTCCCCGACGACGAACTGCTGGACAAGAACCTCACCACGCTGGGTGAGATCCGCGCCCGCGGCGGGCGGGTGCTCATGGTCGGGCACCGTACGGCCGACCCCAAGCTGGCCAACGACTGCATCGTGGTGCCCAAGAACGAGACCGAGCTGGACCCGATCCTGCTGTCGATCCCGCTCCAGCTCTTCGCCTACCACGCCGCCGTCGCGCTGGAGCGGGACGTGGACAAGCCTCGCAACCTGGCCAAGAGCGTCACGGTGGAGTGATCCGGGCGCCGGTCTCCCCGGGATCCTCCGGCCTCTGAGGTCTCCTCCTCGTCCGGCCCCGAGGGCGGTCTCGGGTCCCTTCTGCCCTCCCGGCTCACGGGGTTCCCCGGCGCGGCGAACGCGCGTCGGGGAACCCCGTCTCGGGCGATGACCCCCCAACATGTGACAGAAAGTGACATGAGGGTAACCTGGGGTATAGGGGGATCTTGGGGGGAAGGGGCCCTTATGCGTCGTAGGGGGTTTTTCGCGTTCACCGCGGGGATCATGGTCGTCGCAGGTTGCGGTGCGACGAGGACCTCCGGCGCGTCCACAGCCAACAGGCTGTCCATCATCGCGCCCATGGCTCACGGGCAGAGCTGGGATCTGGCCGTACGCACGCTGGCCACCGTTCTGGTCGAGGCGAAACTGGCGAGGACCGTCGGGGTGAGCAACCATCCGGGCGGTCTGGACGCCGCCACGATGAACACGTTCTCCGCCGCCCACGGCCCGTTCATGAGCGACGGCCAGCTGCTTCTCACGGGAATGCCGATGGTGGCCGGGGCGGAGATCACGAACGCCGCCGCCGTGGTGGACTCCACGACCCCCCTCGCCCGCCTGATCGGCGACTGGGCGGCCCTGGTCGTCCCCGCGAACTCCAACCTGCGCACCTTCGACGACTTCGTGGCGGTGCTCCGCCGCGATCCGGCCGGGCTGGTGGTGGGCGGTCAGTCCACGGGCGGTTCCGACCACGTGCTCTACGGAATGATCGGCAAGTGCCTCGGGGTGGATGCCCGGCTGCTGGAATACAGCGGCTACCCCGGGTGGTCCGAGGCGGTCGAGGCGCTCTACGACGGCCGGGTGGCCGCGATCCTGGGATCGGCCCGCTCCTTCAAGAAGGAGATCGCCGCGCGCCGCATGAGGCCCCTGGTGGTCTCCTCGGGCCAGCGGATCGACGGGATCGACGCGCCGACGCTCATGGAGCTGGAGGTCCGGCTCGAGTACAGCGACTGGTGCGGCCTGCTCGGCCCCCGCGACATGCGCCCCGAGGACCGGGACGCGGCGGTCGCCCTGTGCGACCGGCTGGACGCCACGCCGCGCTGGCAGGAGATGTGCGCGGCCAACGGCTGGAACCGGGTGTACCTGAGCGGCGAGGACTTCCGCCAGTGGCTCGTCACCGAGACCGGACGCACCCGCGGGGTGCTCTACGATCTAGGACTTCTAAAGTCTTCGAGCACAAGGTGTAGGGGTGGTTGCGTCAAGCGCCCCTAGATGTAGGATCCTTCCTCGTTGCTGGTTCGCTCCGAGAGGGGCGAGGTAAGAGGGAACCCGGTGAGAGTCCGGGGCTGCCCCGCAGCGGTGAACGGGAACGAAAGCCGTCATGAGAGCACTGGGCGCACCTTGCCTGGGAAGCGACGGCCGGTAGGCATCAGCACGGCGCCCGTGAGTCCGAAGACCTGCCGGTGATGCATGGAGAGGGAGCCGAACCGGGCACTGAGGGACGTGTGATGCGGCCTGGAGTGTGCAAGGTGAGGCGGGACTCGACCATGTCGTGAGCGAGGGAGCCGAGCCGGGCATTGAGGGACGTGTGATGCGGCCTGGAGTGTGCGCGGTGAGGCGCGACTCGACCATGTCATGAGCGAGGGAGCCGAACCGGGCACCGAGGGACGTGTGAAGCGGCCTGGAGTGTGCAAGGTGAGGCGCGACTCGACCATGAAAACTGTCCAGGGCCTCGAGGGAGGGCTCGCGGAATGAGGCGGTCCGGCATGCCCGGAACCGTTTCAGACGCGTGCGCCCTTCCGGCGAGAGCCAACAGGGGGAATTACGAGCACGCGAGGGGTAACACGTGACACAGACCTTGGTCGACGTCGCCAAGGAGATCGGGAACGACCCGGTCGACCGCCGGCTGGCGATCGATGAGGCCGCCGCCCGGGTGATCACTGATCCGGCGAACTCCAGGATCGCCGCCGGGATGCTGGCCGAGCTGATCGCCGACGAGGCCGCCGGGCACGGAGTCCGGACCTTCTCCGAGTCCATCGCCGCGACCCACGCGGCCGGGCTCATCCAGGACGGGCTGGCCCGTTTTGTGGCCGCCCACGCCGTCGCGCTGGACGCGCTGATCGCGCCGGACGCCGACGAGCGGTTCGAGTACTTCGGACTGCGCACGGTCTACGACCGCTACCTGCTGCGCCACCCGGAGACCCGCAAGGTCCTGGAGCGCCCCCAGCACTTCTTCCTCCGGGTCGCCTGCGGCCTGTCGGAGACCGTCGAGGAGGCCGCCGAGCTGTACGCGCTCATGGCGACCCTGTCCTACCTGCCGAGCTCGCCCACGCTGTTCAACTCCGGCTCGCGCAGGCCCCAGCTCTCCTCCTGCTTCCTGCTCGACTCTCCCCGAGACGACCTGGAGGCCATCTACGAGCGCTACGGGCAGGTCGCGCGTCTGTCCAAGTACGCCGGGGGGATCGGGATCGCCTGGACCCGGGTCCGCTCGCGCGGCTCGCTGATCCGGGGCACCAACGGCCACTCCAACGGCATCGTGCCGTGGCTGCGCACGCTGGACTCCAGCGTCGCCGCGGTCAACCAGGGCGGTCGCCGCAAGGGCGCGGCCTGCGTCTACCTGGAGTCCTGGCACGCCGACGTCGAGGAGTTCCTCGAACTGCGGGACAGCACCGGCGAGGAGTCCCGCCGTACGCACAACCTGAACCTGGCGAACTGGATCCCCGACGAGTTCATGCGCCGGGTCGAGGCCGACGGCGTCTGGTCGCTGTTCGACCCCAAGGAGGTCCCGCACCTCACCGACCTGTACGGCGCCGCGTTCGAGGAGGCCTACCGGGCCGCCGAGGCCGAGGGCCGGTTCGTCAAGCAGATCCCGGCCCGCTCCCTGTACGGCCGGATGATGCGCACCCTGGCCCAGACGGGCAACGGCTGGATGACCTTCAAGGACGCGGCCAACCGGACCTCCAACCAGACGGCCCGACCCGAGAACGTCATCCACCTCTCCAATCTCTGCACCGAGATCCTCGAGGTCACCAACGACGCCGAGACCGCCGTCTGCAACCTCGGCTCGATCAACCTCGCCGCCCATCTCCTCGACGAGGGGGTCGACTGGGTACGGCTGCGCGCGACCGTCCGCACCGCCGTACGGTTCCTGGACCGGACCATCGACCTGGGCTTCTACCCGACCCCCGAGGCGAGGACCGCCAACGAGAAGTGGCGCCCGATCGGGCTGGGCGTGATGGGCCTGGCCGACGTGCTGTTCGCGCTGCGGCTGCCGTTCGACTCGCCGCAGGCGCTGGAGCTGTCCACCCGGATCTCCGAGGAGATCGCGCTCGCCGCCTACGGCACGTCCGCGGACCTGGCCGTCGAGCGGGGCCGTCATCCCTCCTACGACGAGACCAGGGCCGCCGGCGGCGTGCTCCACCCCGACCACTACGACGCCGCGCGCTCGGCGGAGTGGACGGCGATCAGGGATCGGATCGCGAAGACCGGCCTGCGCAACTCGCTGATGATCGCGATCGCGCCCACCGCCACCATCGCCTCCATCGCGGGCTGCTACGAGTGCATCGAGCCCCAGGTCTCCAACATCTTCAAGCGCGAGACCCTGTCGGGAGAGTTCCTCCAGGTCAACCGCTACCTGGTCCGCGACCTGCAGGCCCGCGGCCTGTGGACCCCGCAGATCCGCGACGCGATCAAGCGCGCCGACGGTTCCGTCCAGGACATCCCCGAGATCCCCGACGACCTCAAGGTGCTCTACCGGACCGCCTGGGAGCTGCCGCAGAAGGCGCTGATCGACCTGGCCGCCGCGCGCACGCCGTACATCGACCAGTCGCAGTCGCTGAACCTCTTCATGGCCACGCCGACCATCGGCAAGCTGTCCTCGATGTACGCCTACGCGTGGAAGGCCGGCCTCAAGACCACCTACTACCTGCGCTCGCGTCCGGCCACCCGGATCGCGCAGGCCACCGTGGCGACGCAGACGGCGACACAGACGGTGACGCAGACGGTGCTCGACCCCGAGGCCGTCGCCTGCTCCCTGGAGAACCCCGAATACTGCGACGCCTGCCAGTAGGCAATTCTTGAAAGGCTCTTCCCTGATGTTGCTCGACCCTGGAATGGACCTCACGCTGCGGCCCATGCGCTACCCGGAGTTCTACGAGCGCTACCGGGCCGCGATCCGCAACACCTGGACCGTGGAGGAGGTGGATCTCAACTCCGACCTGGCCGACCTGGCCAGGATGACGCCCGAGGAACGCCACCTGATCAACCGCCTCGTCGCGTTCTTCGCGACCGGCGACTCGATCGTGGCCAACAACCTCGTGCTGAACCTCTACCAGCACGTCAACGCCCCCGAGGCACGCCTCTATCTCAGCAGGCAGTTGTTCGAGGAGGCCGTGCACGTCCAGTTCTACCTGACCCTCCTGGACACCTATCTGCCCGACCACGAGGAGCGGGTCCAGGCCTTCTCCGCGGTCGAGCACATCCCCTCGATCCGGGACAAGGCCGAGTTCTGCTTCCGGTGGATCGACTCGCTCGGCGGGCTGACCCGGCTGGAGACGCAGGAGGACCGGCGGGCGTTCCTGCTGAACCTGATCTGCTTCGCCGCGTGCATCGAGGGCCTGTTCTTCTACGGCGCCTTCGCCTACGTCTACTGGTTCCGGTCCAGGGGCCTGCTCAGCGGCCTGGCCACCGGGACCAACTGGGTCTTCCGCGACGAGTCCATGCACATGGAGTTCGCCTTCAGCGTGGTGGAGACCGTACGGGCCGAGGAGCCGGAGCTGTTCGACGACAAGCTCGGCGAGCAGGTCACCCAGATGATCGAGGAGGCGGTGGCGGCCGAGCTCGCCTTCGCGGCCGACCTCTGCGGCGACGGCCTGTTCGGGATGAGCGTGGACCAGATGCGGCAGTATCTGGAATACGTCGCCGACCAGCGGCTCGTCCGGCTCCAGATGCCCATCCGGTACGGCACGGCCAACCCGTTCGCGTTCATGGAACTGCAGGACGTGCAGGAGCTGGCCAACTTCTTCGAGCGGCGGGTCTCGGCCTATCAGGTGGCGGTCGAGGGGAGCGTTTCCTTCGACGAGTCCTTCTGATTTGCTGGTGAGACTGATTACCTGGTGAGGCCGGGGGCAGCCTGGCAGGGGTAATGACGATGAAGGGGGACGCCGTCAGTGTCTAGCTGGATCATCTTGCTCACCTCCGTGCTGGCCGCGGTGGTGGTCGTGGAGCTGGTACGGCGAGCGCTGCGGTGGAGGCTGATCGGCGAGAAGTGGGTTCTCGCCGCCCCGCTCGTGCGCCGCTGCACCTGGCCGGGCTTCACGACGGCGGCCGTGGTGACCGCCTACGCGGTCTACGAACCGAGCATGGCCGACGAATCGATCAGCCCGCTGATCCAGCGGCTGCTCAGCCTGGCCATGATCGGGGCCGTCGCCTGGCTGGTGATCCAGGCCGCCTTCGCGGTCACCGACGTGGTGCTGGACCGGCTGGTCGCCGTCGAGGGCGAGGGCAACCGGCGGGCCCGCCGGATCCGCACCCAGATCACCCTGGTCCGCCGGGTGGCCTCGGCAGTGATCATCGTGGTGGCGCTGGGCGCGATGCTCTTCACCTTCCCCCAGGTGCGCGCGCTCGGCGCCGGGCTGCTGGCCTCCGCCGGCATCGCCGGAGTGGTCGTCGGTATCGCCGCCCAGTCCACCCTCGGCAACCTGCTCGCCGGGTTGCAGCTGGCCTTCAGCGACGCGCTCCGCCTGGACGACGTGGTCGTGATCCAGGAGCAGTGGGGCCGGATCGAGGAGCTCAGCCTCACCTACGTGGTGGTGCGGCTCTGGGACGAGCGCCGCCTGGTGCTGCCGGTCTCCTACTTCACGTCCAACTCGTTCGAGAACTGGACCCGGCACGGCAGCCGGGTGATCGGCGCGGTGTTCCTCCGGCTCGAATGGTCGGTGCCGGTGGACGAACTGCGCACCGAGCTCTACCGGGCCCTGCGCGAGCACCCGCTGTGGGACCAGAAGGACTGGACCCTCCAGGTCACCGACACCCTCCCCAACGGGCTGCTGGAACTGCGCGCCCTGATGAGCGCCGCCGACTCTCCCAGCGCCTGGGACCTCAAGTGCGACATGCGCGAGCACATGGTGAAGTTCATCCGGGACAAATACCCCGAGGCGCTGCCCCGGTTCAGGATCGACAGCCCGGAAGATACGGCGGACACGCTGTCCGGGCTGTTCGCGGGAGGGGGAGGGGTCCGCGAGACGCGGCAGCCGGGTCGCGCCGGCGACGAGAGCGGCGGCAAGGAGCCGGCCTGAAGTGATTCCGGACGTTCGGCCTCCCATGCTTCGGGGGCCGCTCGCATGATCTTAGGAAGGTCCCGGAAGAATCTGTCTCGTGCAGATTCCCGCAGGTTTCGAGCTGTCCGTCGACGACCACGTCGCCACGTTGCGGATCAACCGTCCCGAGAAACGCAACGCGATGAGCGTGGCCATGTGGCGTGCCCTGCCAGGACTGCTCGCACCGCTGGGGATCGATCCCGGCGTGCGCGTTCTCGTGCTCACGGGAGCGGAGGGCACCTTCTGCTCGGGGGCCGACATCTCGGAGATCGCCGGGCTCTCCGAGGGTGATGACGACACGGGACTGATCGTCACCGCCGAACGGGCGCTGACCGCGTTCCCCAAGCCGGTGATCGCGATGATCGAGGGCTTCTGCGTGGGCGGCGGCTGCCAGCTCGCCCTCGCCTGCGACCTGCGCTTCGCCGCCGAGGATGCTCGTTTCGGCATCACCCCGGCCAAGCTCGGCGTCGTCTACCCGCTGAGCTCCACCCGCCGCCTCGTCGACCTCGTCGGCCCGTCCACCGCCAAGTTCCTCCTCTTCTCCGCCGAGCTCGTCGACGCCGGCCGGGCCCTCCGCACCGGCCTGGTGGACGAGGTCCTGGCGCCCGAGGCGCTGCCTCAGCGCGTGTACGGCTTCGCCCGCACGCTGGCGACGCGCTCCCAGCTCACCCTGGCCGCCACCAAGGAGATCGTGGACGGCCGGGCCGACGGCGCGCGCTTCCGCCGATGGCAGGAGGAGTCACGCGAGGAGGTCGCCGAGGGTGTCGCCGCCTTCATGGAACGACGGACCCCGCGCTTCCCCTGGAACGGGATCATTCCCGAGAGGTGACGACCTCGCGGGGGAGTCCGGTGTCCGGGTCCGGGATCTCGGCGCCGGTGAGGCGGCCGGCCCGGCGGGGATGGGGCCCGGCCGGGCCCCATCGGGTCTACCGTTCGACGATCTCGTTCTTGCCGATGACCACGATGCCGTTCTGGGTCACCGCGAAGCGGCTGCGGTCGTACTCGAGGTCGAAGCCGATCCGGGCGCCGTCCGGGATGATCACGTTCTTGTCGATGATGGCCTTGCGGACGATGGCGCCGCGGCCCACCTTCACGTTGCCCATCAGCACCGAGTCCTCGACCTGGGAGTGGGAGTGCAGCACAACGCCGGGGGAGAGGATGGAGCGCTCCGCCAGCCCACCGGAGACGATCACGCCCGCGGAGACCAGTGAGTCGATCGCCCTGCCGACCCGGTCGCCGTCGTTGTGCACGAACTTCGCCGGCGGGAGCGGGTCGTGGCCGGTGTAGATCGGCCACTGGCTGTTGTAGAGGTTGAAGACCGGGTGCGCCGAGATGAGGTCCATGTGGGCCTCGTAGTAGGCGTCGAGGGTCCCGACGTCCCGCCAGTAGCCCCGGTCCCGCTCGGTGGAGCCGGGCACGACGTTGTCGGCGAAGTCGTACACCTCCGCACTGCCCGACTTCACCATCATCGGGATGATGTTGCCGCCGAGGTCGTGCTTGCTGGTGGGGTCGAGCGCGTCCTCCCTGAGCGCGTCGAGCATCGCCTGGGTCCTGAAGACGTAGTTGCCCATCGACGCGTAGACCTGGTCGGGCGCGTCAGGCAGGCCGACCGCGTCCTTGGGCTTCTCGCGGAAGGCCACGATCTTGCGCCCGGCAGGATCGGTCTCGATCACGCCGAACTGGTCGGCCAGCGATATCGGCTGCCGGATCGCGGCCACCGTCACCTCGGCGCCGGAATCGATGTGCTGGCGCACCATCTGCCGGGGGTCCATCCGGTAGATGTGGTCGGCGCCGAACACGATGACGTGATCCGGCATCTCGTCGTAGATCAGGTTCAGGTTCTGGAACAGCGCGTCGGCCGACCCGGAGAACCAGTGCGGCCCGAGCCGCTGCTGGGCGGGGACCGGCGTGACGTAGTTGCCCAGCATCGACGACAGTCGCCAGGTGCGGGAGATGTGCCGGTCGAGACTGTGGTTCTTGTACTGCGTCAGCACGACGATCTGCAGGTAATGACCGTTGGCCAGGTTCGACAGCACGAAGTCGACCAGCCGGTAGATTCCCCCGAACGGCACTGCGGGCTTGGCTCGATCAGCCGTCAGAGGCATCAGTCTTTTGCCTTCACCGCCGGCGAGCACGATCGCGAGGACTCTCATGTCTGGACCTTAACCTGATGAACAGGGCTGAAACACTAAGCTGATCGTATGCGAGTGGATCTGCTGACCCGTGAGTACCCCCCGGACGTCTACGGAGGGGCGGGAGTTCATGTCGAATATCTCTCCCGAGAGTTGCGCCGGCTCGCCGACGCGCGGGTCCGCTGCTTCGGAGCGTCACGACCCGAGCATGGCGTCGAGGCCTACCGGGTGCCCGGCGGGCTGGAAACGGCCAACGCCGCACTCCAGGTTCTCGGCGTCGATCTGGAGATGGCGGCCGGATGCGAGGGCGCGGATCTGGTGCACAGCCACACCTGGTACGCCAATTTCGCAGGTCACGTCGCCAAGATGCTGTACGGCACGCCGCACGTGGTGACCACGCACAGCCTGGAGCCGCTGCGGCCGTGGAAGGCCGAGCAACTGGGCGGCGGTTACACACTGTCATCATGGGCCGAGCGCGGCGCCCTGGCGAGCGCCGACGCGATCATCGCGGTCTCGGAGGGAATGCGGCGCGACGTACTCGCGAATTATCCCGAAATTTCACCAGAAAAAGTTTCGGTGATCCACAACGGGATCGACACCGGCGAATACACCCCCGACCGGGGTACGGACGTTCTGGAGAGGCACGGCATCGACGCCGGGAGGCCGTACGTCGTCTTCGTCGGCCGGATCACCCGTCAGAAGGGCCTGATCCACCTGCTCCACGCAGCCAGGGACTTCCACCCCGACGCCCAGCTGGTGCTCTGCGCGGGCGCGCCCGACACCCCGGAGATCGCCTCCGAGGTCGCCGAGCTCGTCCGGGGCCTCGACAGGGACGGCGTCATCTGGATCTCGGAGATGCTTCCCCGCCCCGAGGTGATCCAGATCCTCACCCACGCGACCGTGTTCGTCTGTCCCTCGGTCTACGAGCCGATGGGCATCGTGAACCTGGAGGCGATGGCCTGCGAGACCGCTGTTGTGGCCACCGCCACCGGCGGCATCCCCGAGGTCGTGGCCGACGGCTCGACGGGCCTGCTGGTCCCGATCGACCAGGGCGCCGACGGCAACCCGCGCGACCCCGGCCGGTTCGCCGCCGACCTCGCCGAGCGGGTCAACCGGCTCCTGGCCGATCCCGCGCTCGCCGGGCGGATGGGGGAGGCCGGGAGGGTCCGCGCCGTGGAGCACTTCTCCTGGGAGCGGATCGCCGAGCGGACGATGGACCTGTACCGATCGGTCCTGACCGGCTGACCGAGACCTCTGACGAGACCTCCCCGGATCCCGGGCCCGGGGAGGTTCAGCCGGTGATGAAGTGCAGGATCACGTTGTGGACGTGCTGGGCCTTGTTGTCGCCCCTGAACTCCACCTCGTAGGTGTGGGTCCCCACGTGGATCGCGATGGCCCCGGAGGAGAAGAACGAGCCGACCAGGGACTTGTTGCTCACCACGCTGACCGCCGAGACCTTGCCGTAGGGGATGCTCGTGATGGCGATCTTCTTGCCCACGAAGGACTTGTCCTGCACGATCACGCGCTTGTCGGTGAGACCCAGGAAGCCGGTGCCCGTGCCGATCGCGTCGTAGACGGCGATGATCTGCTCACCGGGCATCAGACCGCTCTCGATCTGCTGAAGCTGTTCCTTGCGGTCGTACACAACCTGCGCCATGACACTCGCAATCTCTCAGGTGATCTACGTTCTTCTGCAACGAATGCCCCATGAGCGGGGTTCCTGAGACGAGTAGGGTCGTGTCGTGAGTTTTCAGATGAGGATCACCGATCGTCACGGCGGCACCAGCGCGGAGCCGTACGGCAGCCGCAACCTCGGGGGAGCGTGCGGGGACGACCCGGAGGCGGTCGCCGCCAACAGGGCCAGGACCGCCGCCGAGTTCGGCCTGGACCGGGTCGTGTTCATGCGGCAGGTCCACAGCGCCGACGTCCGCTACGTGAGCGAGCCGTTCGGCGACGATCCGCCCGCGCTGGACGGGATCTGCACCGACGTCCCGGGCCTCGGCCTGGCCGCGCTCTGCGCCGACTGCGCTCCCGTCCTGCTGGCCGATCCGCGGGCCGGTCTCGTCGGGGCCGCGCACTCCGGGCGGGTCGGCACGGTTTCCGGGGTGGTCCCGGCCCTGGTCGCGGAGATGGCCGAGCGTGGCGCGGACCCGGCGAGAATGACCGCCCTGATCGGCCCGATGGCGTGCGGCAGTTGCTACGAGGTTCCGGCCGAGCTCCGGGACGAGGTGACGGCGGTGCTTCCCGAGGCCTGGTCGATCACTCGCCAGGAGACCCCCGCACTCGACCTGCGCGCCGCGATCACCTCGCAGCTGGCCAAGGCGGGTGTCTCGGAGATCACCCATGACACCCGCTGCACCATCGAGACTCCCGATCTGTTCTCCCATCGCAGGGAGAGCAGGACCGGTCGTTTCGCTGGTTATGTCTGGCTGGAGACCTGAGGCGCGAGCCGGAACCGGTGCCCGGTAACGGCATTCGCGCCTCATGCTCGGGTTATGCGGAAACGCGCTCCAGCACGACCACGGGAATTTCCCGGTCGGTCTTCGTCTGGTATTCGTCGTAGGCCGGCCAGGTCGCGGCCATGATCTTCCAGAGCCCGGGCTTCTCCTCGGCGGTGGCGGTGCGTGCTCTCGCCGTGAACCGGTCTCCCAACACCTGGACCTCGACCTCGGGGTTCGCCTGAAGGTTGAGATACCAGGCCGGCGGGGCGTCCGCCCCGCCCTTGGACGCCACCACGAGGTAGTCGTCGCCGTGACGCTGGTAGATGAGCGGCGTCTCCCGCTGCTCACCGCTCTTGCGGCCCGTGGTGGTCAGGAGCAGGGTGACGGTGCCCTGCCACTCGTGACCCTCAGCACCGTCGGTCGCCAGGTAACGCTCTACATGCTCTTTTCCGAACAGCGTGAACGGCATGGTCGATCCCCTCTAAGGAATGCGGTAATCCGTAATTCCCTAGAGGATATCGACCGCGTTGATCGGCGAAGGCATCAGTCCGCCGACAGGATGCTCCCGTAGGCGCGGGCGGCCAGGGCCGCGATCAGCCCGTGCGCGCCGAGGACCTCGGCGCAGTCGGCCCCGATCGCGGCGGCGGCGTCGCTCGCGAGCTCGGGGGAGGCCTCGGGACCGAGGATGCACGGGGACAGGGCGATGCGCTCGGCGCCGATGCCGCGCAGCCGCTCGGCGGCTTCGGCGATGCCGGGCGCGCTGTCCAGTGAGGCGACCAGCACGGGGAGCGTCAGCCGCGAGGCCAGCAGCACGGCCGTCGGCTGTGCCTCGGCCACGGCGTTCTCGCCGCCGACGGTGGCGAGGATGATGCCGTCGACCGGGCTGGAGACGTTGAGCAGCCGCATCCGGTCTTCTCGCGCCAGACCCTTCTCGGCGAGACGGATGTGCAGGGCCTCGGCGAGAAGCGGGTGCGGCCCCAGCGAGTCGGTGACCGTCACCGAGACCCCGCTCGCCGCCACCGCCGTGGCGATCAGCCGGTCCGCGACCGGATGCGGGCCGGCCAGCAGCGGCACCACGATGGCGGCGACGCCGTCCTCGGGGCGCTCGCGGGCAGCGGCCTCCAGCTCGGAGGTCAATGCCTTGGCGTCCTCGCCGAGACCGGCCAGGCGGACCTGGATCTGCGGGTTGTCCGCCCGTATGAGGGCCGCGAGCTCGGCGATGGCACCCGAGCCGTCGCCGAGGGTGGTCAGCACCAGCGCGGGCGCCTCCGGCGGAAGCTGGGAGGGCACGGGCCTGCGGTGCCTGCCGGAGGGTCGGACGGCGCGTCCTCGCACGGGGAGGATGGAACTCTCACTCACATGCGCGGACTCTAGGCCCATTTGACTGCCTCCGTAGCCAGAAACGGCAGCAATTCTGTCACGACATCCGGGGAGAAGGAGTTCGGGCCTCGTACGCGGCCCCGACGGGGCTCCGTACACGGGCACGCCACCGCGTCCCGGGGTCCGGAGAGGACCCCGGGACATCCCGTCAAGCGGCGTCGAGGGCCTCGGTGATCTTGCGGGTCATGTCCGCCACGGTGGGGCTGGGCTGGCCCTGGTGGGTGCGGGCGGCTGCTTCGACGGCGACGATGACGGTGCGGCGGAAGTTGTCGGCCTCTGCCGGATCCTGGCCCTTGAGCAGGCTCATGGCCGCCGTCAGGTCCGGCAGCACCTGGTCGGCGATCGCGGCGACGGACTTGCTGTCCAGCTTCATGTCCTTGGGATACTCGGCGAGCACGTGCCCGACCAGCCCGGTGGCCGAAGCCAGGGCGATGGAGCCGTCGGTGGCGGCCTTGTGGGGCTTGCCGGAGGCATCGGCGGCGGCCATCAGCGTGACGGCGCCGTAGGCGGCGGTCCGCAAGGTGAGCTTGTCCTGATCGGTAAGGGCGACGGACATGGTGGTGTGCTCCTTCGAATCTGTTCTGACGTTCAATCGAACGGTCGGATGGTGAAACGCGGTCCCGGTGGTGCCCGGGGTATCTCGATCGCTGAGGCCGGGGCCGCCCGAGGGGATCTCACTCTCGGGCGGCCCCGACTCAGACAGGCAGGGCCAAGCCCGATCCCGTGCGGAAACGCCGACGGTTCGGCCGCCAGGGGCTGACCGCCGGGTGCCGTGGGCCGAGGGCGGCCCTACCCGGCATGCTCATGCCGGGTACGGGCTCGGTGTCAGTCGTCGATCGCCTGGTAGAGCGTGGTCCAAAAATCGTGGATGACCCGCGCCGAATCCGGGGTGGACATCCCGACCTGGGTGATCAGGATTCCGGTGAGCCGGTTGACCGGGTCGGCGTAGGTCGAGGTGCCGCTTCCGCCGTCCCAGCCGAACTGGCCAACGGGCGCATAATCACCGCGGTAGGTGCGCACCGCCATCCCGAAGCCCCAGCCGCCGTGCTGACCCTGACCGTATGACAGATGGACGACGCTACGGGCCCAGGCCTCCCGGGCGGCCTGCTGCTCGGGCGTCAGACGGTTGGTGGTCATCAACTCGACGGCGGCCCGCGACAGGATCCGCTGAGTCCCGTGCATCCCGCCGTTCAGCAGCATCCGGAAGTAGGCGTGATAGTCATCGACGGTCGAGTCCAGCCCGCCGCCACCTGACGGAAACGCCGGAGGCGTGCTGTGGTGTCCCCCCTCGACCTCGTCGGCCACGTTGAACTCCCCGGTCTGCGGATCGGGGGCATACAGGGGCGGAAACCGATCGATCTTGTCGGCGGGCACATGGAAACCGGTGTCGGTCATGCCCAGCGGGCCGAAGATGCGCTCGCGCAAGAACGCCTCGAACGACTGGCCGGTGACCCGGGCCACCAGCACGCCGAGCACGTCGTCGCCGAGGTTGTACAGCCAGCGCTCTCCGGGCTGGTACATCAGCGGGAGCGTGCCCAGGCGGCGCATCCACTCATCCGGCTCCGACCCCGGCAGCAGCCATCCGTCTTCTTGGCCGTAGACCCCTTGTGCGAAGAGCGCGCCCATCATCGGCGAGGTCATCGCGGTGGTGTCCAGTCCGAGCCCGAAGGTGGAGGTCAGCAGGTCTCGCACGGTGATCGGCCGTCGCGCCGGCACGGTGTCTTCCAGCGGGCCGTCGGGCCGCTTGAGCACCTGGCGGTCGGCGAGTTCGGGCAGCCACGGATCCACCGGGTCATCCAGCCGCAGCCGGCACTCATCCAATAGGACCATCGTCGCGGCCGCCGCGACCGGCTTGGTGGTCGAGGCCATCCGGAAGATGGTGTCGCGGCGCATCGGCGCGCCGCCGTCATGGCGCATCGTGCCGAGCGCTTCGACGTGTGTGTGGTCGCCTCGGCCGACCAGGGCGACGAGCCCGGGAATCTTCTTGGACTCCACATGCCGTGTCAGCACGTCGCGCAGTCTGAGCAGCCCCACCTCGGAGAAGCCGTCGTTGCTTTTTTCCATCATGAATCTCCTTGCTTAGAGTGTTTGATCTTGCGGGTCCCGTCCCGGCGTGGCGCTCATGACTTCGATGAGTGACGCACGGGGATCGGGGGTGAGCTCGGCGTCGTCACGGCGTCCACCATCGCCGACCGCTCTGATACCGGGCCGTCGCCGTCCTGACGCCGTAGCTGACACGCGGCCGGAAGCAGCCGGTGGTTGAGGGTGCGGAACTCGGTGGTGCCGGTGGTGGTCTCGCCCAGGCCCACCGTGGCGTTGAAGGCGTCCGGGTCGTGCGATCCGCTGCGGGGCGAGGTGGAGACGAGCGGCCGCCCGTCAGGTCAGATCCGGGGGCCGAGGAAGCAGCCACCGGAGGCGTCGATGATCTGCCCGGTCACCCAGCGGCCCGCCTCGGAGGCCAGGAAGGCCACCACGTCGGCGATGTCGGCGGGCTGTCCGGCCCGGGGGATGGCGTTGCCGCTGCCCACCATCTGCTGCACCTCGGGGTCGTCGAGCATCCACGGGTTCATGTCGGTGACCGTCGGGCCGGGCGCCACGGCATTGACCGTGATGCCCCGCCCGCCGACCAGCTGGGCCAGGGAGCGGCTGAGCACCTCGATGGCGGCCTTGCTCATCGCGTAGGGCTGCTCGGGCATCGCGATCCTGGTCGCGGCCGTCGACAGGTTGATGATGCGGCTGCCGTCGTTCAGCAGGGGCAGGGCCCGCTGGATGATGAACAGCGGCGCCTTGGTGTTGACGGCGATCAGGTGGTCGAACGCCTCCGGGGTGATCGTCTCGATCGAGTCGGCGGTGATGGCGGCGTTGTTGACCAGGATGTCCAGCCGCACCTGGCCGGTCCACGCGGCAAGGCCCGCCTCCAGGGCGGCGAACAGGGTCTCCACGTCCCCGGCCACGCCCAGCTCGGCCCGGATCGGGAAGGCCCGGCCGCCGTCCTTGTCGATCAGGTGCACGGTCTCCCGCGCGGCCGTCTCGTTGCGGCCGTAGTGCACGGCCACCATCGCCCCGTCGGCCGCCAGCCGCCGCGCGATGGCCCGCCCGATCCCCCGGGAGGCCCCGGTAACCAGCGCCGTCTTGCCCATCAAAGGCGTCATGTCGTCACTCCAGAAGTGGTCCGCTCTCCCGGTGACTATGATCAACGCGAACAATCACCTAAACAACGACAACCTGCGCAAGGTCGCCTTAACCTCTGAGTTAATGCGAAGGAGGATCGTGGAACTTCGCGACATCGAGATCTTCCTGGCCCTTGCCGAAGAGCTGCATTTCGGGCGGACCGCCGAACGGCTGCGCGTCACCCCCGCCCGCATCACCCAGGCCATCAAAAAACAGGAACGCCAGATCGGCGCCCCGCTGTTCGAGCGCACCAACCGCACGGTCCGGCTGACCCCGCTCGGCCGCCAGCTCCGCGACGACCTCTGGCCCGTCTACAGCGGGCTCCAGGACGGCATGCGCCGCGCCCAGCTCGCCGCCCAGGGCGTCACCGCCGTGCTGCGCATCGGCATGCTCCCCCTCAACATCCACGACCTGCGCCCCTACTGGGACACCTTCCGCACCCGCCACCCGCAGTGGAAGCTGCAGATCCAGCACGCCCCCTTCATCGACCCGTTCGCCGGGCTGCGCCGGGGCGACCTCGACGTCCTGGTCTGCTGGCTGCCGGTCGAAGAACCCGACCTGACGGTGGGCCCGGTCCTGTTCGCCGACCCGCGGGTGGTGGCCGTGTCCACCGACCACGAACTCACCCGCCGCGCATCCGTCTCACTGGAGATGATCGCCGACTTCCAGCACAGCGACGCCCCGTCCATGTCCGTGCCGGACTACTGGGCCGACGGCTTCATCCCGTCCCACACCCGCGCGGGGCGCCGGATCGAACGCGGCCCCTTGGTGAGCAGCACCGAGGAGATTCTCGCCCTGGCCAGCACCGGGGAGCTCGTCAACCTTTTTCCCGCCCACATGAGGCGCTACTGGAGCCGGCCCGACATCGCCTACCTGCCCGTCAGTGACCTCGATGCCCTGCCGTTTGGCCTGGTGTGGCGTGCCGAGACCGAGAACGACCCCATCCGGGCCTTCGCCCGAGTCGTCGCCGACCTCGGCACCCTCGTCTTCTGAGCCGCGCGCCCCGGGCACGTCGCGCCGGCCGTGCATGTCGAGGGGCTCCGCGTCAGGCGGTGTCTTCCCGCCCGCCGTCCGGTCGTCTCCGACATGTGCCCGCACACCGGAGCGCCCGGCCACGGGGTGACTCTCGATCTGTGCCGCCGCTGACGGGCACCCGCCGAGATCCGCCGCGCCCCGGTCCCTCCCTCTGCTCCAGACGGTCACCCGGCGCCCGGACACCGGGGCGTCGCCGTGTCCAACATGTGATCAACCGATCGCGGTCGAGAGATGTCCAAAGAGGTGAGTGAGAGGACTTACCCATGAGGCACACATCCCTGGCCGCGCTCCTCACGACGGCCGTCGTCGCGGGGGGCCTGGCGGCCACGCCTGCGTATGCCCGGGCGGGCGCCGAGGCCCGCGCGGTCTGGGCGAAGAGCCGCACCGGCAAGGACGGCTACTCCCGATCCTGCGGTCGCCGGCAACCGAGGGGAGAGCGTCCGTACCTCGCGGGATGGAACTGGCCGAGCTCGCTGACGGTACGGGGCGCCACCCGGCGACCGGAGGAGGGACCGACGACGGTACGGGTGCTCGTCGTCGGCCCCTCCTCCGGCTCCGTCAGGCAGAAGGACACCTACAAGATCAGCGGATCCGCGTACGCGTGATACGCGCCGGGAGAGTGAGGGACGATGAGAACCACGATCGTGTCGCTGGCGGCTCTGGCGATGGTCGCGTTCGCGACCCCGGCCGTGCACGCCGAAGGTCATGAGCACCGCGGCCAGGTCCGCTACGCCTGGCTGAAGGAGTGCACGAAGAAGGACGAGAGCACCTATCCGTGCGGGAAGTGGCAGCTGGCGCTGCACGGCGGCGGGATGGTGACGCTGGGCAACGCGCGAATCTTCCCGCTGGACAGCCGGGGCAAGGTCAACGACGACGGCGCCGCGCAGGTCGCGGTGAGCGGCGACGGCAGCCACGTGGCGTACTTCCGGCAGAGCGACGGCCGACTGGCCGTGGAGAAGGTCGGCGGCGCGGTCCGCAGGCTGCCGGCCTCGGTGGTCCCCAAGGGGCTGGGCATGCTCGACGTGGCGTTTCACCTGTCCCAGGACGGTTCGCGGCTGGCGGTCTGGTTCGGTGGAGCGTCGGTCCGTCCCACGCGGATCTACGACACCGCCTCCGGGGCGCTCCTCGCCGAGATCTCCCAGAAGGAGATGTTCGAGGGCTTCAGCGGGGACGCGGGCGAGGTGCTGTTCTCCAGGCAGACCGACGAGAATGTCTTCCGGTTCGGTGTCTATGACACCGCGGGGAACGAGTTGCTCCGGGCGGACCCACCCCGGATCGTGTCCGGGAACTCGCCGTACGGGCTGGCGGCCGACGGCAGGACCGTCGCGGTCTTCGTCGACGGAAAGAGACCGGCGATCGCGCTGCACGACCTGGAGTCCGGCCAGACCACCGGGAGCGTGCCGGTGCGGATCGGCGGCCGGTCGCAGGTCGAGGCGGTCGACTGGACCGGCGTGAACCAGGTCACCGTGCACACCGTGGAGTCTCTGGCCAAGGAGCGGCGGGTGCGTGTCCTCGAGGTGGACGTGGCGACGGGCGTGACCAAGGTCAGGGACCACTACACGATCCGCGGCGCCTACGGGTTCGCGGCCTGCGGGGGCTGATCCGCGGCTCTCGGCGGCTCGGGAGGCGGTTCGGGATCCGTCACGGCGAAGAGCGGGGGCACCGGGAGGGTGTCACGGCGGGCGGGGGCGCGGGAAGGCGGTTCCGGGTCCGTCACGGCGAGTGTGACTCGTCGTGACGGGGGTCAGGTCTCCCTGTGCCCCTCCCACTCGTCCTCCAGGGCCGAGTGCACGATGGAGTCGCGCCAGACCCCGCGGGCCCGCACGTGGTGTCTGATCCGGCCTTCCTCGACCATCCCGGCGACCAGCATCGCGAGCTGGGCGGCGGTGTTGGCCGGGGAGCGGGCGCCCCAGATGCGGTGCAGATGCAGATGCCGGAAGCCGAACATCAGGATCAGCCGGACCAGGTCGGTGCCGATGCCCCGCCCCCAGTGGTCGGGGCGCAGGCCCAGGCCGATCTCCGCGCTGTGCGGGTGGTCGGCCTCGATGTGCAGCCGGGCGACGCCGACGGCCTCGGGACTGTCCAGATCGGTCACCGCGAACACGTAGAGCCGCCGGGGCTCGGCCTCTGCGGCCTTGAGCGCTTCGGCGACTATCTCCTCGACCTCCTCGCGGGTGCGCGGGTCGAACGGCAGGTGCTCGGTGGCGGTGGGGTCGCCGTAGACGGCGTGCAACGCGTCCACGTCATCGGTGGTGACTTCCCTCAGCCGGAGTCTCGTACCGGAGATCTCAACGTGGCGCATGGGGCAGACGCTAACGCCTCAGAAGCCCCAAGGCTAGAGATCGTTCTCACCGAGGGCTATACCACCGGCGGGCGGTGCGGGGAATGGCCGTCCCCCGCACCGCCCTTCCGGCTCCCCTTCGCGGCGGGTCTCAGGTGTCCAGGGAAACGGCCCCTGTGCGCGTTCCCGGGCGGTCGGCGAGGTCGAGGTCACGCGTCTCGGGAGCCAGCGCCAGCCCGACGGCGGTGAGGGCCAGCGCGATGACCACGTACACGGATATGGCGAGGGTGCTGCCGAACCGGTCGAACAGCGACAGGGCGATGATCGGGGCCAGCGCGCCGCCGAAGACGCCGGCGATCTGGTAGCCCATGGAGGCGCCGCTGTAGCGCAGGCGGGTGCTGAACAACTCGGCGATGAACGCCGCCTGCGGGCCGTACATCGCGGCGTGGCAGGCCAGGGCCACGATGGAGGCCAGCGCGATCACCGGGAAGGACTTGGTGTCCAGCAGCGGGAAGAACGCGAACACCCAGACCGCGGCCCCGATCACGCCCGCGAGGTAGACCGGGCGGCGGCCGACCCTGTCCGACAGCGCGCCGAACAGGGGGATCAGGAAGAGCTGGCAGGCGGATCCGATCAGCACCGCGTTCAGCGCGACCCCGCGTTCGAGCTTCAGCGGGCCGGTGACGTAGGCGAGGATGTAGGTCACGAACGTGTAGAAGGCGACGTCCACGCCGATGCGCGCGAGGATCACGGAGATCAGGGCACGCGGGTGCGTGCGAAGGACGTCCAGCAGCGGCATCCGGGCCTTCCTGCCCGAACGCTCGACCTCGGCGAACAGCGGCGACTCCACGATCCGCAGGCGGATCCAGAGCCCCACGATCACCAGCACGCCCGATAGGAGAAAGGGAATCCGCCAGCCCCAGGACAGGAACGCGTCCTCCGGCAGCGTGGCGGACAGGATCCCGAGCACGCCGGCCGCCAGCAGGTTTCCTGCGGGCACGCCGACCTGGGGCCAGCTCGCGTTGAAGCCGCGCCTGCGCGGGTCGCCGTGCTCGATGGACATGAGTACGGCCCCGCCCCACTCGCCGCCCAGGCCGAAGCCCTGAAGGAAGCGGAGGGAGACCAGCAGCAGCGGGGCCGCCACGCCGATGGTGGTGTAACCGGGCAGCAGGCCGATGAGGAAGGTCGCGATCCCCATCAGCAGCAGGGTCACCACGAGCACGTTCTTGCGGCCGACCCGGTCGCCGAAGTGGCCGAACACGATGCCGCCGAGCGGTCGTGCGACGAATCCGATCGCGTAGGTGAGGAACGCCAGCAGCGTTCCGGTGAGCGGTTCGAAGGTGGGGAAGAAGAGCTTGTTGAAGACCAGGGCGGCGGCTGAGCCGTACAGGAAGAAGTCGTACCACTCCAGGGAGGTGCCGACCAGGCTGGCCACGATGACCCGCCTGGTTTGGGTACTTGCCATCGCACGTGCTCCTTAGGCTTCTAGGGGGTCCCTTTAACGTAAGGATTGTTCAACAATTCGACAATAGGTTTGTTCGATGATTTCTTGTGAGGTGTGGACAACGCCATCGCCGCACTGCAACACGATCGCGGCCGTCTCGGGCGCAGCAGCACCGCCGAGCGGGTCGCCGACGTACTCCGGGAGCGGATCGCCGAAGGGCTCTTCGTCCCGGGCCAGCGCCTGTCGGAGGAGACCATCGGGGTGGCCCTGGGGGTCTCCCGCAACACCCTGCGCGAGGCTTTCCGGCTGCTCGGGCACGAACGTCTGCTGGAGCATCGGCTCAACCGGGGCGTGTTCGTGCGCGTGCTGTCGGTCGAGGACGTCGCCGACGTCTACAGGGTGCGCCGGGTGATCGAGTGCGCCGCCGTACGGCACAGCGGGAACGCCGGGCCCCAGGCGCTGGCTCTCATCGGGGAGGCCGTGGAGGAGGCGACCAGGGCCGCGGCCGAAGGCCGGTGGCAGGACGTGGGGACCGCCAACATCCGCTTCCACCAGATGCTCGCGGCCCTGAACGGCAGCGCCCGCCTGGATGAGACGATGCGCCAGCTCCTGGCCGAGCTCCGTCTGGTCTTCCACGTCATGAAGAATCCGCGCGCGTTCCATGAGCCTTTTGTGGCCCGGAATCTGCGACTGCTCGAGCTCATGCGGGCCGGTCACGCGGCCGAGGCCGAGCGGGAGCTGGAGTCCTATCTAGACGATGCTGAGGAACTCCTGGTAAAGGCATACATACCGGAGCCGTAATCATGAGTGGAATAGAGGAGAATAAGCGGATGATCTCCCCCATTCCAAATGTGCTTGTGGTCACCGGCCCCGGTCTGGTCGCTGATCTGCGGCTGCTCACCGAGGTGGCCGACCGCGAGTTCGAGGCTCTTGGCGTCAGCGGGAAGGTGTCAGCGGTCCTCGACGTGTCCGGCCTGCGGGCCGCCCTGGAGTTCCCCGGTGCCGTGGTCGTCATTCCCGGCCCGGAGGCAGAGATCCGGAGCCTGTTCCACGGGCGCTCCCGCGCTGTCTGGCTCGACCTGACCAAGTCCGACGCCCCGCCCGCGCCGCTCGGGGAGACCGGGGACGCCGGGGACGCCGGGGGCGCACCGTCGGCCACCCACATCCACGGGCGAGGGATCTGGGGGCTGACCTGGGCGATCAGGCATGCCGTACACCGGCTGCGCCGGCCCGCGAAGCGAGTCGCCTACGGTGATCACCCCGACCAGTGGGCGGAGGTACGGCTGCCGCACGACGCCGCCGAGACGACGCCCGTCGCGGTGCTGGTGCACGGCGGTTTCTGGCGCTCGATCTGGGCCGCTGACCTGATGGACGCGCTCAGCATCGACCTGGCCGAGCGGGGGTTCGCCGCCTGGAATCTCGAATACCGCCGCGCCGACCTGCACGGATGGGACGCGACCACCGAGGACGTCGCCAAGGGGGTCGCCCTGGCGGCGCGGGGCGCGTCCGGCCCGGTCGTGGCGATCGGTCACTCGGCCGGCGGGCAGCTCGTCCTCCGCGCCGCCGCCGACGATCCCCGGGTCACCCTCGTCGTCTCGCTGGCCGGAGTGCTCGACCTGGTGGAGGGCGACCGCAGGCACCTGAGCTCCGGCGCGGTCGCCGCCGCCCTCGGCGGATCGGCGGCCGAGGTGCCCGAGGTCTACCGGAGCTCCAGTCCGCTGGAGCGCCTTCCCCTCGGGGTGTCCCAGCTCATCGTGCAGGGTGGGGGCGACGACCTCGACCTGGTCGACCTGGGCCGACGCTACGCCCGCGCGGCCCAGGAATCAGGCGACGAAGTGATTTATCTGGAAATGTCAGGCGATCACTTCGACGTCATCGACCGGGCCTCGCCGATCTGGCGGGCGACCGCCGGAGTGATCGCCGATCACAAGCCCCAGTAGGGCTGTCGCGCCCGACGCCGGATCCGCCTCCGGTGACGAGCGCGGTCTTGCCTGCGAACCACCGCATCATCTCGATCTCTCCCATTCGTTCCGTGTCGTATGCGAGGTGCGGTGCTCAGTAGCGGGCGCCGTTGGCCTGCAGCAGCGGGGACACGATCGACGGGATCCTGTCCACGGTGGCGCCGGCGAACTGGAGCATGGGCGCCAGCGTCCTGTTGTTGTGGGCCGGGAAGTTCAGCGTGGGAGCCGACACCTCGTCCAGCGCGGCGCGCTGGGCGTCGGTGAGCGCCACGTCCAGGGCGTGCAGGTTGGTCTCGAACTGGTCCATGCGGCGCGCGCCGATCAGGGTGGAGGTGATTCCGGGACGGCCCTGGACCCAGGACAGGGCCACCGCGGCGGGACTGGCGCCCACCTCGCGAGCGACGGCGTTGAGGGCGTCGATCACGACGTAGTCGGCCTCGCTCGGGGCGCCGACCAACTGGGTGCGGGTGGTGTCGACCGGGCCGGTGGCGGCGCTGGAGTACTTACCCGACAAGAACCCGCTCTTCAGCGGTCCCCACGGCATCACGCCCATGCCCAGGGCCTGGGCCATCGGGATCAACTCCCCCTCCGAGGTCCGCTCGAGCAGGGAGTACTCCAGCTGCAGCGCGATGATCGGAGCCCACCCGCGCAAGCGCGCGATGGTGGCCGCCTCGGCCGTCGCCCATGCCGGCACGTCGGAGAATCCGATGTAGCGGACCTTGCCGCTGCCGACCAGGTCGTCCAGCGCGCGGAGGGTCTCCTCGGCCGGCGTGGCCGGGTCGAAATTGTGCAGCCAGTAGAGGTCGACGTAGTCGGTCCGCAGACGCCGCAGCGAGTTCTCCAGTTGTTGCACGATCGCCTTACGGCCGGGTCCGCCGCCGTTGGGGTCGTTCTCGTAGAGGTTGCCGAAGAACTTCGTGCCGATGACGACCCGATCACGCAGTGCGTGCCGGCCGGCGAAGTAGTCTCCGATGATCTTCTCGGAGTGGCCGTTGGTGTAGATGTTGGCCGTGTCGATCGAGTTACCGCCCCGGTCCAGGTAGGCCCCGAGGATGTTCTTGGACTCCTCCGGGCTGCTGCCCCAACCGTGATCTTCGCCGAAGGTCATCGCACCCAGCGTGAACGGGCTGACTCGCAGTCCCGAGCGGCCGAGTGTGACGTAGGAGTCGAGCGCCATGGTGGAACCCCCGTGGGTAGATGTTCGAGACGCCGCAGAGGTGGTCCTCCGGGCTCCTCAACTCTCGCCCGACGCGCTGTTAACTCCTAGACCGATGCGTGCGGATCGTTGCACGATCCGCTCAACTTTGGCCGGATCATGTTGGGGCCGCAAGCGTCCGTGGTTCACTGGCGTGATGCATCACATGGACGAACTGCGCAGCAGGATCGCGCGACTGGCCGTGGGCGGCCCGCGTCCGTTGTGGATCGAGGGAATGCAGGTGCTCTCCACCGGGCACGTGACCGAACCGCTGGGCGCGATCGCCGAACCCGTGTTCGCCCTGGTCGCTCAGGGAGCGAAGCGCTCGGTCCTCGGTGACCACATCTTCGACTACGGTGCGGGCCAGTATCTCGTCGTGACCGTCGACCTTCCCCTGACCTCACAGGTCACCCACGCCACGCCCGCCGAGCCGTTCCTCGCGTTCGGGCTTCCGCTCGAACCCGCGCTCATCGCGCGACTGCTGATAGAAGCTGGCCCCACCGTCGTCCGTCCGCACGGCGGACCGGGCATCGCGACCAGCGACGCCGACGACAAGCTGCTCGACGCCGTCGTCCGGCTGCTGCGTCTCCTCGACGAACCACGTGACGTCCCGGTGCTGGCGCACGGTGTGCGGCGCGAGATTCACTGGCGGCTGCTGAACGGACCCCAGGGGCCCCTGGTCAGACAGATCGGCCTGGCCGACAGCCGCCTGACCCTCGTCGCCCGCGCGATCGGGTGGATCAAGACCCACTACGACCGGGTGATTCGCATCGACGACCTGGCCGGCGACGTCGGCGTCAGCGTCTCCTCACTCAACCGGCACTTCCGCGCGGTGACCGCCATGAGTCCGCTGCAGTACCAGAAACAGCTCCGACTCCAGAAGGCCCGCCTCCAACTCATCGCAGCGCCGCACGACGTGGCCGAGATCGGCTACTCCGTCGGTTACGACAGTCCGTCGCAGTTCAGCCGCGAGTACCGGCGCATGTTCGGATCCCCGCCCGGGCAGGACGCGGCACGCTTTCAAACCGCGGCGGTCGTCCAGGAGTAGATGCGACGCACCGTGCCGGCCCAGGCGGCCGCCGCACTCATCCGTTTCCGGCGGCCCTCAGGAGCTGGACAGAGCGCCCGACGGGCACAGCTGTACGGCGCGGCGGACCGCCGCCTCCTGCGCGGCGGGCGGGTCGGAGTCGAGCAGCACCACGGTGCCGTCGTCCTCGCTCTGGTCGAACACCTCCGGCGCGGTGAGCACGCACATTCCGGCGCCGATGCAGATTTCGGTGTCTGCTTTGATCTTCATGGAAATCTCCCCCTCCTGCCAGGTGACCGGTTCTACCAGGTAACCGGCAACCGGTCGACCCCGTAGATGGCCATGTTGGTCCGCATCGGAACCTCCTCGGGCGGTATGGCGAGGCTCAGGTTCGGGAAGCGCCTCAGCAGCGCCGGGTAGGCGACGCTCATCTCGGTCCGGGCGAGCTGCTGGCCCAGGCACTGGTGCACGCCGTGGCCGAAGGAGAGGTGGCCCGACGGCGGCCGGGCCACGTCGAGCGTCCCCGGGTCCTCGAAGCGCTCGCCGTCGCGGTTGGCGGCGGACAGCGAGATCGTCACCGACTGACCGGCCTTGATCAACCGGCCGCCGAGCTCGACGTCCTCCAGCGCGCAGCGGATCGGGCCGAGATGGACGATGGTGAGGTAGCGCAGGAGCTCCTCGACGGTGCTGTCGGTCACCGACGGGTCATCGCGCACCGCGGCCAGCTGCGAGGGGTTGGACAGCAGGGCGAAGGTGCCGAGGGCGATCATGTTCGCGGTCGTCTCGTGCCCGGCGACCAGGAGCAGCACCGAGATGCCGGCCATCTCCTCGTCGTTCAGCTCCCCGCCCTCCAGCATGCCGCTGATCAGGTCGTCCGCCGGCCTGGCGCGCTTGTGCCGTACGAGGTCGCGCAGGTAGTCCGTCAGGTCGTTGATCGCCGCCTCCGCCTCCTCGACCGTGGAGTCGAGGCGGAGCAGCGTCCTGGAGTCTCGCTGGAACCGGTCACGGTCGGAGTAGGGCACGCCGAGCAGTTCGCAGATGACAAGCGAGGGGATGGGCAGGGCGAAGGACCGGACCAGGTCGGTGGGCGGCCCCTCCAGCTCCATCGCGTCCAGCCGTTCGGCGGTGATCGTCTCGATCCAGGGCTCCAGCCGCTTCATCCGGCGCACGGTGAACTGGCCGGTCAGCAGCCGCCGGTACCGGGTGTGCTCCGGCGGATCCATCCCCAGGAAGAACCCGGGCCGCCGCTTCCTCCGCCGCTCGCCAAACTGCGGGGAGATCGGCGAGTGCACAAGGTCTGGCAGGTTGCTGAACCGGAGGTCGGCGAGCACGGCGCGGGCCAGGGCGAAGCCGGTGACCAGCCATCCCTCGTGGCCGTCCGCGTAGGTCATCGGGCGGATCGGGTTCTCCTGCGCCGATCGCACCAGCACCGCGGGCGGGTCGAAGCGGTTCTCGCGCACGGTCGGAAATGTCACCGGGCTGGATGCGGCTTCCGTCATGAAGGTCTCTCCTTGCGAGTCAACGGGCTCATTGACTCCACATAACAACTTCTGACAGAAAATTGCAACCGATGCAAAAAATCATTGGATGCAGTAACGTAGTTTCATGGCCGAAAGCCCGGGACTGCGGGAGCGCAAGAAGTTACGTACCCGCCACGCGCTGATCGAGGCGGCCCTGCGGCTTTTCGTGGAGAAGGGCTACGAGGAGACGACCCTGGCGGAGATCGCCGCGGCCGTGGACATCTCGCCCCGGACGTTCTTCAGCTACTTCGCGACCAAGGAAGACGTGATCTTCTTTGACTCCCAGGCGCGCCTCGACCGGGCACTCGCCATGCTCGCCGAGCGGCGCCCGGGGGAGACGGTGGCCGAGCTCATGCTGCGCGTGGTCGAGAACTCCCTGGACTGGGCCGCCACGCCGGACGACGAGGCCATGGGGCTGACCGCGGCGCGCGTGCATCTGATCATGTCGGTTCCCGCGCTTCAGGCTCGCACGCTGCACGTGCTGGTCGACAGCCAGCGCCGGCTCGCCGAGGCGCTGCACCGGGCGCACCCGGAGGAGCTCGATCTCGTCGAGGCCTTCGCCCTCGTCGGCGCTCTCCTCGGTGCTCCGACGATCACGGCGATGGCGCTCCTGGACCGCGGTGATCCGCCGGACCAGGTGTGGACCGCGGCCCGGCAGGCCCTGGACATCGCCGTACAGGGCCTGCGCTGGGTCGGCTCGCCGTACCGGCCCTGACTTCCGTGTGATCGACGGCTCAGGCGCGGCAAGGGTCCGGTGCCGTCGATCACGCCCGGGCGGCGACACGAGGGCTCTCGGCACAAGGCCGCCCGCCACGTGAGCACGCTGTCCCCGATCTCAGCCCAACCGGCGGAGCGCACGCCTCCTGACATGAAACCGCCCCGTGATCGATCACGGGGCGGCTTCTGTTCGGACCGCTTCGCCGACGGTGTCCCCGGAAGGGCGGGGCATCCGCCCTAGACGTCCGGCGAGAGCGGCCGCCAGGGGACGGGGCTGGACAGCACCATCATGCTCGACGGGTGGCCGTACGGGGCGAGCCGGTCGATCATCTCCTCGAAGGCCGTCATCGAGGAGGCCGCCACCCGGAGCAGGCAGCAGGTGTCACCGGTCACCCGGTGCACCTCCAGGATCTCCGGCCAGGCCAGCGCCTGCTCGTCGCGGAGCACGCAGCGCGGCCCGTAACACGACATCCTGATCAGGGCGGCCACCCCGCGCCCGGCCAGCGCCGGATCCACCCGCGCGTGGTAGCCGGTGATCACTCCGGTCTCCTCCAGCCGCCGCACCCGCTCCGCCACCGCCGGAGCCGACAGATGCACCCGCCGCGAGAGCTCGCTGTAGGACAGTCGCGCGTCGTCCTGCAGCTCGGCCAGTAGCGCCCAGTCCATCGCGTCCACCGTCACACTCCGTTACTTCATAACTCGATCGGCATTAGTGCTTTCCGTTCCGAAGGCAAGAGCCGATAACCACCTTCCTTATGGTATTTCCGTACCGACCTAAACGCACCACCATGGAAGGGAGTCAAGCGGAGGAATATCAATGACCAGCATCAGGCAGCTCAGCGAGCAGGACCGGAAGACGCGGGCCGTGGCCAACGAGGGGCTGCCCACGCTCGGGTTCGAAGGGGGCACGCCGTACGACGACTATGTCGGCACCGCCACCCTGCACGGGCTCCAGCACACCCTCACCGACGCCCCGGAAGAGCTCGCCTTCCTGGTCACCACCCAGGTGATGGAGCTCTACTTCGGCCTGCTCCGCACGGAGTGGCGGCTCGCCCAGCGGCAGCTCGACGAGGACGACATCGCCGCCGCGACCCTCACGATCAAACGAACGGTCCGGCACTTCGAGGCACTCAACGCCGCGTGGGCGGCGCTGAGCTGGCTGACCCCGGCGCAGTTCAACTCCTTCCGAGACGCCCTGGGCGAGGGGTCGGGCTTCCAGTCGGCGCTCTACCGTCACGTGGAGTTCCTGCTCGGCAGCAAGTCGGAGGCGCTCATCCGCCCGCATCGCCGCAACCCCGAGGCGTACGAGGAGCTCGTGGAGGCGCTGAACCGGCCGAGCCTCTACGACTCGGTGCTGGCCATGCTCGCCCGGTCCGGCTACGCGATCCCCCGCGCGGTGCTGGAGCGCGACCTCGCCGCCGAGTACAAGCCCAGCCCCGAGGTCGAGGCGGTCTGGGCCAAGGTGTACGGCGGGCCGCTCGCGCCGCTGGCCGAGACGCTGATCGACCTGGCCGAGCAGTTCTCCGACTGGCGCTACCGCCACCTGATGGCCGTACGCCGCTCGATGGGCGCCAAGCCGGGTTCCGGCGGGTCGAGCGGCCTGAGCTGGCTGGAGCGGAGCATGCAGCGCGAGATCTTCCCCGAGCTCTGGAGCGCCCGCACCCTGATGTGAAATCTCCCGCCCGCGGCTCGTCCTGAGGCGAGACGGATCCCTCGGCCCCTGCCTCATCCCCGGTGTGACGCGGTTCCCGGCGTTCTCGCGGGGGACTCAGGATGGTCGGCGGGGATCGAGGAGCGCAGCGCGGCGATGAGGGCGGCGATGGCGGGGTGGGTCCCCGCCCCCCGCCTGAAGGCGATCCGGGTGCGGCGGCGCATGGGCAGCTCGGTGAGCCGTACGCCGTCGGGCGGATCGGCCGCGCCGAGCTCCGGCACGAGTGCGACGCCCTGGCCCGCCGCGACCATCGCCAGCACGGTGGTGAAGTCGTCGATGTGGTGGCGGATCCTCGGGGCGAACCCGGCGGCCTGGCAGGCTCGCACGGTCATCGTGTGGCAGAGCGTGCCGGGGGTGGAGGCGATCCAGGGGTCGTCGCGCCGCCGTGCCAGTGAGTCGCCGCCGTTCTTCGAGCCCGGACCCATGGGCTCCTCCGGCGAGCCTTCGGAGGCTGGATTCGGGGACCCTTTCCCAGGGTTCCCATGATCCTTCGAACCCGGCTGCACGGGCTCGTCCAGCGGGCCTTCGGAGCCCGGATGCGTCGGCCCTTTCCCAGGGTTCCCGGGTTTCCGCGAGTCCTCCGAACCTGGATACGTGAGCTCCTCCAGCGAGGCCAGATACATGGGCTCTTCCAGCAGGTCCTCGGTGTCCAGGGCGAGGTCCGGGGGAGCGGGCACGAAGTCGTACTCGTGGACGAGCGCGACGTCCAGATCGCCCGCGCGCAGGCGGGGGGCCACCTCGGCGGGGTCGATCTCGTCCACCATCGGCTCCAGCCCGGGGTGCTCCCGGGCGAGGGTGGCGAAGGCGGCGGGCAGGATCGCGCGGGTCGCGGTGGGAAAGGCCCCGATCCTGATCGTTCCGGTGAGGCCGGTACGCGCGGCGGCCAGCTCGGCCGAGGCCCGCTCCAGCCGTTCCAGCACGGCTTCCGCGTGCCCCACCAGCGCGATCCCCGCCGCGGTGAGTACCACCCGGCGCCCGGTCCGCTCCAGCAGCGCCACCCCGGCCTCCCGCTCCAGGACCGCGAGCTGCTGGGAGACGGCCGAGGGGGTGAAGGCGAGGGCCTCGGCGACCGCCGTGATCGTGCCCCGGCGGGAGAGTTCGCGGAGCAGGCGGAGGCGCCGTATGTCGAGCATCAGTTCAGCTTAACGCTTTCGGAAGAAATGCGAACTGGACCTGCATGGTTGCGAGGGGCGAGGCTGGTGCCATGACTCTTCGCGGTGTTCACATTCCTCTGATCACTCCGTTCGCCGAGAACGGCGAGCTCGCCGTGGAGGCGCTCGAAGGCCTCGCACACGCCGTGCTCGACGAGGGCGCGGCCGGACTGGTCGCGCTCGGCACCACCGCCGAGGTGGCGATGCTCTCCGAGAAGGAGCGGCAGGCGGTCCTGGAGACGTGCGCGCGGGTGTGCCGGGAGCGGAACGCGCCCCTGATGGTGGGCGCCGGATCCGCCGACACCCGGAGCACGGCCGAGGCCCTGGACGCGCTGAAGGCCTGGCCGGAGGTGACGGCCGCACTGGTCACCGTGCCGTCCTTCGTCCGCCCCTCCGAGGCCGGGGTGCTCGCCCATTTCACCGCGCTGGCGGAGCGGACCCCGGTGCCGCTGGTGATCTACAACATTCCCTACCGGACGGGGCAGTCCGTGGGCGTGGCCACGCTGCGACGGCTGGGGGAGCTGCCCATGGTGACCGGGGTCAAGCACGCGGTCGGTGGCGTCGACCTGGACACCGTCATGCTGCTGGCCGACCTTCCCGCGGACTTCGCGGTGCTGGCCGGTGACGACCCCTACTTCTCCGCCCTGCTCGCCCTCGGCGCCTCGGGCGGCATCCTCGCCTCCGCCCACCTGCACACCGCGCGATTCGTCGAGCTGGAGCAGGCCTGGCGATCGGGTGACGCCGAACGCGCCCGTGCCCTGGGCCACAGCCTCTCCGCCCTGTCGGCGAGCGTGTTCACCGAGCCCAATCCCACCGTGCTCAAGGGGGTGCTGCATGCCCAGGGCCGCATTCCCACGGCATCGGTCAGGCTTCCGCTCGTCCCCGCGGGCAGTACCTCGATCAAGGGCGTCCTGAAACTGCTTTGATCGGAGCTCGGCCGTACGACCAGGCGTGAGGGCCGGTCGAGGCGGTCACGATGACGCCGGACCCGGCCGGTGGTGGTACGGCCCCGGCGGTCAGGCGCCCTGGCAGGTCGGGCACCAGAAGAGGTTGCGGCCGGAGAGCACCTCGGTGCGGACCTCGGTGCCGCAGAGGAAGCAGGGCATGTTCGAGCGCCGGTAGACGTAGACCTCGCCGCCGTGGCCGTCGACGCGGGGCGGGCGGCCCATCGCCTCCGGTGTGTGCTCGGGCCTGACCGTGTCGATGTGGCCCACCCGCACACCCTCGGCCATCAGGAACACCAGGTCCGCCCAGATCGCCGTCCACCGCTCATGGGTGAGCTCACGACCGGGACGCGACGGGTCGACGCCCTGCCGGAACAGCGCCTCGGCCCGGTAGATGTTTCCCACGCCCGCGACGACCGTCTGGTCCATCAGCAGAACTCCGATGGAGGTGCGGCTGCGGCTGATCCGACGCCAGGCGACCTCCGGGTCGGCGTCCGCGCGCAGCGGGTCGGGCCCGAGCCTGGCGTGCAGCGCCTTCTTCTCGGACGGGTCCAGCAGCTCGCAGGTGTTGGGCCCGCGCAGGTCGGCGTACTTCTCCGCGTTGCTCAGGCGCAGCCGCACCATGCCTATCGGCGGGGGTGCCGGCACCGGGCCGAAGGCGCATTTGCCGTAGATGCCCAGGTGCACGTGGAGCCATCGCTCGTCGTCGAAGCCCAGCAGCAGGTGCTTGCCATGGGCGTCCGCCTCGGTGAGCACCCGCCCGTCGATCTGCAGGGCTCCGGCGGCGAACCTCCCCTGAGGGCTCTCGGCGTGCACCACGGTGCCGGCGAACGCCTTTCGGTGCTCCCCGGCCAGGCGGTGAATCGTGTGTCCTTCGGGCATTCTTTAGAGTGTAATTCATGACGACCTCCGCCGCCGCCCTCCGGGCCGCTATCTACGATCGCGTGAGCAAGGACCGTCGCGGGGACTCCCGCTCCGTAGGAGAGCAGAACGCGGACAACCGGGCCGCCGTGGCCGCCAACGGCTGGAAGCTGGTCGAGGAGTACAAGGACAACGACCGGAGCGCCTCCCGGTTCGCGATCAAGGCCCGGGAGGAATGGCCCCGCCTCGTGGCCGACCTGGAGGCCGGGCGGTTCGGTGTCCTCGTGCTCTGGGAGCCGTCACGTGGCTCCCGTGACCTGACTGTGTGGTCCACACTCCTGGACACATGCCGGGAGCGCGGCGTACTGATCCACATCACGAGCCACGGCCGGACGTACGACCCCCGCAACGCCCGGGACTGGAGGTCCCTGGCAGAGGACGGCGTGGACTCCGGCTATGAGTCGGAGAAGACCCGGAGCCGTGTCCTCCGCGCCGCCGCCTCCACGGCCCAGAACGGCAAGCCCTGGGGCGTGTGTCCGTACGGCTACCTCCGCCAATACGACCCCCAGACACGCGCCCTTGTGTCTCAGGATCCACACCCGGAGCACGCTCCGATCGTGCGGGAGATCATCACCCGTCTGGCCAACGCGGAGCCCATCAGCCGGGTTGCCAAGGATCTCAACGCCCGTGAGATCCCCTCTCCGCGTGGCAAGAAGTGGTCCACGTTCATCGTGCGGCGCACCGCCACGAGCCCCACCTACATCGCCAAACGGACGCACAACGGAGAGATCCATGACGCCACCTGGCCCGCGCTCGTGGACGAGGTCACGTTCTACGCCGCTGTGCGCATCTTGAGCGACCCCCGGCGCAAGATGGTGCCCAACGACCCGGCCCACCACGCTGTGAGGCCGGGCCGCCAGGTTCATCTCCTGAGCCACCTCGCGGAGTGCGGCAAGTGCGGGAGCCCGCTGGCCGCACGGTTCACCAAGTCCATGGATCACTGGTCGTACTACTGCCACGCCCGGACGGGTGGCTCCGTATCCAAGGGAGGATGCGCCTCCACGGGCAAGGAGTGGCTGGAGGAGCCCATCATCTTCCTGACAATGGCCCGGCTGTCACAGCCGGATGCCTATCAGTTGTTCGCCGGAGGGGATGACGCAGCTGTGGAGGCGGCGGAGGCGGAGGCGATGGCACTGGAGGCCAACCTGGAGGACTGGATGACCAAGGCGGAGAACGGGGAGGTCAGCGCGGCGGCCTACGGGCGCATAGAGACCCGCCTCCTTCCGCAGATCAAGGCCGCTCGTCAGCGCGCACAGGACGCGCGGGTCCCGCTCGCGCTCCGGGAACTCCTAGAGCCGGGAGTGGACGTGGTGTACCGATGGGAGTCGCTCTCCCTGGGGGGCCAGCGGGAAGTCCTCCGCGCGGTCTATCAGCGGATTGCGCTGGACCCGAGCAAGATTCGCGGCGGAGGCCAGAGAGGTCTGAACTGGACCCGGGTCCGCGTCCTCCCGGTTGGGTCGGAGGAGTGGATCACGCTCCCGCCGCGTACGGAGGCAATGCCCTCCTGATCAGCGCAAAGGGGCCTGGTTGCTATTCAGCTGAATAGCAACCAGGCCCCTTTCGTATGCCCGGGGCTATCTGGCTGAATTTCCATTCCATTGACGATTCGCCAAAATTTGGGGGCGAGCCCAATTCCATTTGCCATTCGCAATCGGATCACTTACCTTGCAGGTGGAGGACATCCGCTCCCGCGCCATGGACCCCCGCTCCCACGACGCCACCACGAACCCCCGCCACGGCACCAGCTACACCCGGCCCTACGGCGGAGGCAACAGCCTGGCCGACAATGCCCACCGCTCCGTGGACAACGCGCTGCGTTCCGGCCTGCTGCCGGAGCACGCGGCGGAGCGCGCCGTGGCGTTGTTCACTCCGGCAATCAGGCAGACCGCAGTCTGGCCGCGGGCTGGGCCATCGCCACGGGGGATGAGCACTACCTCCGCGCGTTCTGCGCGCTCCTGGCCGACCCTCAGCGCGGCCACATGATGTGGGACGCGGAGGAGCACAACGCTTTTAAGCGTGCGGAGATCGTCCGCTCAGAGATGCGCGCCATGTCTCTGGCCGACTCCGCCGGCGGTTTCCTCGTCCCGCTGACCCTGGACCCCACGGTCCTGCTCACGTCCAGTGGTTCGATCAACCCGCTCCGCCGGATCTCCCGCGTCGTCCAGACCGCCACGGACAAGTGGCAGGGGGTCACCTCCGCCGGAGTCACGGCCGAATGGCTTGTTGAGGCGAACGAGGCCGTCGACGCGACCCCGACCGTGGCCGGGCCAGACATCCCCGTGAACAAGGGATCCGCGTGGGTCCCGTACTCCTACGAGGTGGGCACGGACGCGGTGGGGTTCGCCCGCGAACTCCAGAGACTCCTCCTGGACGCGGCGGATCAGCTCATGGCCACGGCCTACACGATCGGCGACGGCATCGGGAAGCCGACCGGCATCGTGACCGCGCTGGCCGGGACGGCCAGTGAGATCAACGGCACCGGTTCGGAGGCCATCGTGGCCGCCGACGCGTTCGCCCTCCAGAACGCGCTCCCGCCCCGGTTCTCCGCGCGTGCACAGTGGGCTGCCAACCTGTCCACGATCAACGCGCTCCGGCAACTTGAGACCTCCAACGGGGCTCTCAAGTTCCCGGAGCTGGCCAATGGTCAGCTCTTGGGCCGGACCATGAACGAGAACTCCAACATGGACGGGGTCATCACCCCGGCGGCCACGGCGAGCAACTACGCCATGATCTACGGCGATTTCCAGAACTTCGTGATCGTGGACCGCATCGGGACCACGATCGAACTCATCCCGAACCTCATGGGGGAGAACGGACGGCCGACCGGAGAGCGCGGGCTGTTCATGTGGTTCCGGACGGGATCGGATGTGGTGGTGGACAACGCGTTCCGGATGCTGGACGTGCCGACCACGGCGTAAGCCTCCGGCCCCGGCGTTGGGCATCCTCACTCAGCGCCGGGCACCTCCAGTGGTTCGGTAGCCCCTGTCTTTTCACCCGGCACGGATCGCAGGTGCGCGGGTAGGCCCATTGCGCGGGTAAGGGTCACGCCGGTGAGGTTTGCACCGGTGAGCTTCGCGCCAGTGAGGTCCGCGCCAGTGAGGTCCGCGAGGGTGAGTTTCGCGCCGGTGAGGTCCGCGCCAGTGAGGTCCGCGAGGGTGAGGCCCGCGAGGGCGAGGTCCGCGCCAGTGAGGTCTGCGCCAGTGAAATTCACGCCAGTGAGGTTCATGCGGACGAGGTTCGCGAGGGTGAGGTCTGCGCGGGCGAGGCTGATCCTCACGTCGGGTGAGTCCTGGCCGACGAGGCGTCGGCCGATCACGGTGACTGCGGCCTGAAGGTCGGTTCGCAGCCCCGAACGGCGAGGTGTCGCCTTCATCGCGTCCCGTGTTTCGTCGGTCTCGACGTCTCGGGAGTGTTCTCGGACGAAAGCCGCCAGCACCTCCATGACCGTGGGGTGGTCGCGGGCGGAGTCGCGGGCGATCCGCTCCAGCGCATAGATGCCCCCTAGGCGGATATCGAGCTTGTCCGAGCCGAGCTGCTCGATCGCCTTGGTGTAGCGGTCGGTGATGTGTCCCTGGCGCGCGGTATCGGCGTTGCGGGCGGTGTAGTACACCGCCCCCAGCGCGATCAGCCCGGTGGCGATCGCCAGCGCCCGTCCGCGCACCGCATCGGTCGCCGCTGCCAGATCCTTGCCGGTCAGCCCACGGACCCCATCGAAGTGCTCCAGTACCCAGGCCGCACCCGGGCCGAGTATCCATCCCAACCCCAAGAGAGGGACCAGTCCAAGCCAAACCAGGATGATCTGGAAAAACCCGGCCACGATGATCTGGGAAAATGCTCGCCAATACCTCACGATCTCCACGGTGACCGATCTCCCCGGCCCGTATCGGGGTGTGGCCATCAGTGATGGGGAATCGTGATCAGCTCCGGCCCTCGAAATTCGAGGCCCCAGAATCCACGCTGACGGCCTATTGCGGTCAGGTTGAATAGGGGGACCAGGGGCGGCCATTCGGTGCTCTCTGTGGTCTACGGGCGCGTCTAGGCGTATCTGGGCATGTGTGGACGTCTGTGAACGTGTCTCTTGGTCCTGTGGATCAGCTTTCGGCCTCGTCCTCGTCTGGGGGAGGGCCCACGAACGATCCCAGGCCTGGGACTGTGTAGATCAGGCCCTCGTCTCGGAGTTTCGCGATGATCTTCCGTGCGGTCCCGCGTGCAATCTCGAACTCCTGTTGCATCGCAGACTCCGCCGGGACGGGGTAGCCGCGTTTGTACGTGCCGGAGGCGATCCGCTTGCGAAGCACGTCGGCCACCTGGACCCACATGGGACGGTCGGGGCGATATTCGATCACCTCACGACCGTAGGCAGGCACTCACGTGCCACTCCATCCGTCTCCGTCTATGAACGCGCATATACGCGTATGTATGTGTGACCTACGGTCAAGGTATGAGCAACCTGGGCACCTCCCTAACGGCCCTCCTGGACGAGAAACCGGCCGTGATCTCGATCCACACATGCCGCTCGTGTGCGGCCATGTTCACCTGTGCCGGGCCGTGCCCGCGCTGTGAGGCCCGGCCTGCTCCCCGTCCTTGAGTGGACGCGGTACGTCCCGCGCGGCAACACGAGTCGCGTCCGGGCGTTCATCGTGCGCGGCGCGGTGGAGTACGAGCTATGCGCGGAGGGCGGTCAGATGGTGATCCGCCGGACGGTCCTCGTGATCTCGGAGGCCGCCCGGGGCCGGGTGAGCGACGCACAAGAGATCTGGAAGGCGATCGCCTCCGCGTGAGTCGGTGACGCCGGAGAAGTCAGCAGGGGAGAACGGCTGACAGGACGCCGGTTCCGGCGGAGCATGAGAGGTCCCCCAGAGACCCCCGGAGGTCCCATGCCGATCAGGCTTCGTCTGAGCAGTAAGGCCAAGACTGTCTATGTCGAGCACGGCGTGTGGTTCGACAGCAAGACCAAACACATCCACGTGACGATCCCCGGCGCGGAGGAGATCCCCGGGGCGGTGGGCGGACACTGGTCCTACTCCCGGAACACTGACCCCCGGCGGTACGCGTTCTATAAGGCCATTCTCCAGAGTCAGGGACGTTGGCCGGAGGGCCAGGAGTGAGGGCCTGACAGCCCTTGATCATCCGCTCTTACCTCGCGCGCCCGCGCGTGGCGGACCCTATGCGCGGGAGCCTTGGCCTTAGCCTTATTCGTGCGCTTACCGAGCATTTCCCCAGGTCAACGGGCTAATCCGTAAGCGCAAGAAGATCATCCATAAGTGCCTGGCCGTGATCGCTGCGCTTACGCCGTATCGCTGCCGTTGCAGTGCCGTAACGATACGCACTAAAGAATCGTGTGTCCTTCGGGCATGGTCTAAAAATCATACGGCTGGATCTTCCCTCCTCCTGGTGGGAGGGGCGTCCAGGTCGTTTGTCACAGATCGATCATGGATACTTCGCATTTCCCGACACACCATCAGCAATCGGAATGACTCCCCTAGGCTGGGGCCGCAGCGCGGATACGGGGAGCGGAACAGTGCGGATAGAGCGGCATCAGGTGGGCAGGGCCGTGGTTGCGGCGGCCCGCGAGGACTTCACCAACAGGATCGGTTCGCAGGTCCGTTCCATGTCGAAGGCCGGCCCGATGACCACCTACGAGTGGTGGCTGCTCTCCGAGGAGTTCCTCGACTATCTGTGCGCGCTCTCCGTCGAGACGCCCGACCTCGGCATTCCCGAGGCCAGGGCGGTCCTCGAGGACGCCACCGAGGCCGCCGCGGGTGCCGTGGCGTACGCCGCGTACTACCCGCACAACGACTTCCAGATCTTCCTCCACTATGTGAACTTCGGGCTGAACTACGAGTCCGGGTCCGAGGGCGGGCGGGAGTCCGTCACCGCGAACCAGTGGCTCGACGCCTTCTGCCTGGCGGTCCTGTCCGGCAAGGCCGAATGGCACAGGGAGGCCTTCCACTTCGCCCGCAAGCCGCCTCAGGAGGGCGGGGCCGGGCGTCCCGTCGTCGAGCTCATCAACGGCTTCATGGCGTATGTCCTCGGGGACACGGGGGACGACGACGCGGACTACCCGCCGTCCGGGGAGCAGAAGCTCGCCGCGCTCGACGCCGCGCTCGCCCGGATCCGCACTCTGGACGACGGGATCGGCGAAAACCTTCTCGACCGCCCGCAGAGCATCGCGCTCCGCGCCCTGCGCGCCTTGACCGCCGGTGACCCGGAGGCGTTCCGCGCGGAACTGGCCGAACTGCTGCTCCCGTACAGTGCCCTCCCCGGCCAGGGCGCCACGCTCCGCACCCTGCTTCCCCTCCTGCCGCTCGCCCTGGCCGCTCTCGCCTACCGCCGCGAGGGCTGGCAGCCGCCGATCGACACCGGCTATCTCCCGCGCGCGCTGGTGACCGGATTCGAGTCCGCGGGGCCACGGGTTCAGGAGTACGGCCGCAACAGGCGTCCGGAGGCGGTCGCCGAACTGGCCACCGGACCCGTGATGCTTGAGCGGCCGAAGAACCCCCAGCCCCTGAACCCGGAGAGCGTGGTCCTGGTCGAGCAGTACACCAGGGAGGCCTTCACGCCGGTGGCCGGAGAGCCGCTGAAGGTCTGGAGACTGTCGAGCGCCGTGGACTACCAGAAGAATCTCTTCAAATCCCGTGCCTCGCTGTCCGCCGATGTCACGGACCCGCAGGTGGAGAACCTGCGCCTCGCCTCCCAGCTGGGTGCCGCACTCTTCCGTATCACCCTCGCCGAGCCCGGCGCCGACGTCGACGTGACGATCGACGGCCGCGCAATCACCTACCCCGCGTACCACGGGGATGACGCCGGGCCCGGCCACTGGCACACCGCCGTGAACCTCGCCCTGATCACCGGCACCCGCGAGAACCTGGCCCCGCTCGTGCTCGCCGGCTCCACCGTCCTCAAGAAAGACAACTCCGCCTTCGCCTCATACCGCGAGGCCCTCCACGACTACCTGCGAGGCGCGGCCCCCGAACCCGCCACGGACCGAGCCGTCCGCGACTGTGACAAGGCCAGGTCCTGGGGCTTCTTCCCCCCGCCGGCCGTTCTGTTCTCGCAACTGGTCGAGGGCGATGAGGAGAGCTTCAATCTGGCCCTCCTCGACGCCCTCGACGCCCATCGCGACCACTACGCGGTCGCCGACCGCGCGGACGATCCCGACGCCGCGATCAACCTCGACGTCCTGGCCCTGACCTGCCACGCTCGCCGCCGGGGCTGGAACATCCGGGTCGTCTCCCCCTACCTGCCACCCCGTCTCCTTCAGGAGGCCAAGTTTCACTGACCGTGGCTCCGCTCTGTGGAGCGGATACGGCGGACGAGGGTGTGCGCCGCCGCCGTGAGGACGGCCCCGACGGTGTATGCCACGAGGTCGGCGGCGCCGAAGGTGCTACCCAGCACCAGCCTGGCCGCCACGCTGACCTCTGAGAGGGCGGCCGGTATGGAGGTCAGCTGGGCGAACTCGATCGCCCAGCTGAACGCCAGCGCGCCGGCCGCGGCCCGGACCGGCGAGACGCGGGGCCATACCAGCACGATCAGCGCGTACACGAGCACGGTGTAGAGGGCGTCACCGGCGTACTTGCCGAACCAGCCGTCGGTCAGCGCGCGGACGGTCAGTCCGGCCACGACGGTCGCGACCGCCGCGAGTACGGCGAGCAGGCGGGTGCGGAGGGCGGATGACACCCGCCCACGATAACGACCGCACGCTCCGGTCGCGCCGTCGTATCCGCGGGCGGCAACCTTGCGAGCTCGGCCGGAACGGCGACCCGCGCGGTTTTCTTCCGGGGCCCGGCCACGGCAGGCCTGACAGCCGCAGCGCATGATCGTTGACCTGATGGGGGCCGCCCGGTTGCCGCGGCTCCCGGGGCGGGCTCGGTTCCGTGGCCGTCGATGAGTGAACACCCCCTCTGACCTGGGAGATCGTTACTCCTTGGTACGAATCGCGCTCTCGCCGGCAGCCGGGGGCCGTGTCCGTCCTCATGGCGACGGTGATATCTTTGTTCGATATTTCGCGAACATCGAATGAATGGGATTTGTGATGACCGAGCGACAGAGCGCCCACCACCTCGCCGACCGGGTGGTGATCGTCACCGGAGCGGGTTCCGGGATCGGGCGCGCCACCGCGATCGCGTTCGCTCGGGCCGGGGCGCACGTCCTGGGCGTCGGCCGCCGCCAGGACGCGCTGGAGGAGACCGCCCGAGAGCATCCCGGCATCGTCACGCTCGCCGCCGACATCCGGGCCGAACACGCCCCGCAGGCGGTCATCGACGCGGCCGTTGACCGATGGGGCCGGGTGGACGTGCTGGTGAACAACGCCGGCGCCACCGCGGTGATGCCGCTGGCCGAAGCGACCGCCGCGCGTATCGGCGACCTGTTCGACCTCAACGTCACCGCCCCCAGCCTGCTCGCCGCCGCGGCCCTGCCCCACCTGCGCCGGACCCGCGGCTCGATCGTCAACGTCTCCAGCACCTACGGTCACCGGCCGCTGCCCGGCGCGGCCCACTACGCCGCCTCCAAAAGCGCTCTGGAACAGCTCACCCGCAGCTGGGCGCTGGAACTCGCGCCCGACCACATCAGGGTCAACGGCCTGGCTCCCGGCCCCACGGAGAGCGAGGCCCTGACCGCCGCCGGCCTCTCGCACTCCCTGGTCGACAAGATCAAACAGGACGAAGCCGATCGCATCCCTCTCGGCCGGCGCGGCCGACCCGACGAGGTGGCCCTCTGGGTCCTCCGGCTCGCCGACCCCGCCACAACGTGGCTCACCGGCCAGATCCTCACCGTCGACGGCGGCCTCGAACTGGTCTGACCCGTCATCGGCCGCAGGTGCTCCCAGAATCCAACGGCGGGGCCGATCCGGTCGTTCACACCACACCCCGGAGCCCTTGATGGGGCCGGAGGTCTCGGTCGAATTCGTCGATCAAGGCTCGGCGGGTGGGCGAGGGCGCGTTGCGGCGAGTGCGGCACGAATATTGCGGTGGTCGCTCGTGGTCGCCGTCTGGGATCGTGTGCGTATGTCGGAAGTGGCGAACGTGCGGGCGGTGGCCGATCTGGTCAGGGCGGCCGAGACGGGCGAACGGATCAAATACCTGATGTTCTGGGGGCATCGGCCGCCGAGTTCGGGAGGCGTCGGGGCGGGCTGCCTGTCGCAGTGGTGGCCGGCGGACTTCACCGTGGACGGGGTCGTCTACCGTACGGCCGAGCACTTCATGATGTCCGGGAAGGCCCGGCTTTTCGGCGACGAGGAGACTACGGCGGCGATCGTCGCCGCCGACCATCCCAAGCGGGCCAAGGACCTCGGGCGCCGGGTCCGCGGTTTCGACGACGACGTCTGGGCCGCCGCCCGCTTCGACCTCGTGGTCCGGGGCAATCTCGCCAAGTTCGGCCAGAACGACGACCTGCTCGATTTCCTGCTCGGCACCGGGCGGCGGGTGCTGGTCGAGGCCAGCCCGGTGGACCGCGTCTGGGGCATCGGCCTGGCGGCCGACGACGAGCGAGCCGAACACCCGGCGCGGTGGAACGGCCTGAACCTGCTCGGCTTCGCCCTCATGGAAGTTCGGCAGACCCTGATCCGAAACGATCAATCGGTGTGACGTCTCGTCACGGGCAAGGTGCTGCCATCTCCCGGGGGGATGGACCGGCACTCCGACCTGGTCAGAGCGTGGTAGGAGATCGCGGCGAGGAGCAGACCCAAACCCCACACGGTATATCCGAGCATCTCCATCAAGATCCGCCATAGTGGAGCTCCGACCCTGTTCCCCTGTCCCAGGAGGACCATCTCCGTCATCCCGGCGACACCGAAGTACCCGGTCAGACCGGCGCCCACGAACAAGGCCGGCCCAAGAACGAGCCATCGCGGCACGTTACGTCCGGCGAACGGCATTACCCATCGCGGCCAGATCCGGCCCCAGCGGTGCACCAACGCGAGCGGCAGCAGGGTGCCGGCGAGGATCAGCAGGACGACGAAGACCGAGAACGACCATCCGAGCGCTACGGGAAGCGGCCTGCCCGTCACAAGGTAATCGATCACCAATCCGCCCACGCGGACTGCGCAGCCAACGACCGTGGCATACCCCGCGATGTACGCCCATCGGGGAGCAGGGTCACCGCGTCGCGCGGGCGTGTGACCGGGGGCACGGCCGCAATGAGGACAAGCATGCCGGGCACGGCGCTGCTCAGCGATGGCGCCGGCCAGTGTCAGGACCCCGCCGACCACGCCACTGCCGCGCGTAAGCAGGGTTACCCAGTCGGCGTCAAGCTCGAATATCAGGGTCACGAGGCTGATGGCGAACATGAATGAGTACAAGAGCATCCCGGCGCCGGCCACCCAGCCAAGAACCACCAGCACCCACCGTGCGGTAGAGCTCCGGCGACGTCCGGCCCCGGCGCCGATCAGCAGACACACTGTCGCGGACAGCAGGGCAAGCCCCACCGGCGTCCAGGTTCCGGGGAAATACGATTCGCCGGGCGGCGGGAAGGACGGCGCGTGACCGAGCGCCCACCACACGTGGATCACGCCGTAGGCCGTGGTCCACGCAGCCCCCGCATAGGGCCACCATGCCGTCGATCTGGGAAGCACTCCAAACATGGCACAACAACAGCATTAACGACCTGAGAGGGCACTGAGGATTACTGAGAAAGTCCTGAGAAGGACAGGATCCCGGCGTATCGGAGATCTGGCCCGGTCTGGTCGTTTTGAGCCATAGGGCGAACGGGGCCGGTGATGTGCTCCGCTTTTTTCGGACAGCTGCTTGCCGGTTGACTCACGGTGCGAGTCGAACATGTCCGCCGCTGCGAAGCGAAGCCGCGCTCGTTCGGCGCAGGTATGCGTCGACAGGTATTCGCGATCCGGACACCTCATGTTCCAGGTCTGCAACCCGCACGAATGTGCCGCTCGGCCAGTCGCCAGGCGTGCGCAACCTCAGGCCTTCTTGATCGGTACTTCGTCGGCAGGCGAATCGACGTGCGACCGGAAAGGAGCTTGACAAATATTTATATATCATGTTTTTGCCGAGCGGGAATCCGAAGGTCGAAAAATTCGGAATGGCATGATAAAGCATGAAAATATAGCCACCATTGTCGTGCTTTCGACGAAGGCCGGCAAAGAAGGTAGTGCGACGGGACGTCAAAGATGGAGACCGCCCTCATCCCGCCGACACGCCCGCTGGTCTTACGGCAGGTCGCGGGTGTCATTCCGGGTTTTGTCGGCCTAGGGAGGCACAATTGGTGAATGGAGAAACCAGAGATTGTTTCAGCCGCGGACTGGCAACAGGCCCGCGACGAATTGCTCAAGGCCGAGAAGGAAGTCACTCGGGCTCAGGACGCGCTCGCCGCGCGGCGGCGGCGGCTCCCGATGGTCGAGTTCGCCAACGCGTACAAGTTCGACACACCGGTCGGCGCCAAGACCCTGCTCGACCTGTTCGACGACCGGGGGCAACTGGTCGTCTACCAGTTCATGGACAAGGGACCCGACCACTACTGCCCGGGCTGCACCCACTTCACCAACAGCGTCCCCGTGACCGGGCTGACCGAGCTGGCCGCGCGCGATGTCGCCTGGGTGACCGTGTCGAACATGCCGCTCGCCCAGATCGAGGCGTACAAGGCGCGGATGGGGTGGACGATGCCGTTCGTGTCGTCGCACGGCACGTCGTTCGCGGAGGACTGCGGCGCCGGTAGCGGCTTCATGCTCAGCGCGTTCCTGCGCGACGGTGAGGACGTCTACCGGACATACAGCACCACCTCCCGCGGCGTGGACCGGCTCGTCTTCGTCAACAGCATCCTCGACCTGACCGCGTACGGCCGGCAGGAGGACTGGGAGGACTCCCCGCCCGGATGGCCGCAGCACCCCACGTACGGATAGGCGACCCGTACGACGAGCGCCCCGGCCGGGGTGGCCGGGGCGCTCGTCGTCGCGACCATCGGGACTCGAACGCGTCAAACCAGCCAGTCCACCTGGCCGGGAACGGGCAGTCGCTCTTCGGAGAGGAGCTCGTCTAAGGCGTTGATCAACCGGCCGATCGCGGTCTTGGTTCTTGGGAAGCGGTGTGGACCGCTGTAGAGGAGACCCGCGCACGGGTGGCCTCCGTGGAGTCGCTGCGCTCGGAGGATCTCGAAATCACGGACATTCCCGGTGAGCAGGCAGCGCTGTTCCGCCACTGCCAGATCCAATACCTGAGGATCGGGAAGCCCTCGGCCCCCGGGACGTTCGACGATGGCGACGACGTCGTGTCCCCGGTCGCGAAGAATCTCGGCGAGCGAGGGTGGGAGCATCTCGTCCAGCAGTAGCCTGCCGCTCATGACGCCATCAGCCTCTGCTCCCGCCTCCGGCGCTCCTCCGCCTTCTCCGCGGCCGCGTCGGCTGCGGTGATCTGAGCGTCGATCTCGTCCGGGTAGTCCGACCAGTACCGGATCGCCGTTCTGACCTGGTGCTGGGGCAGTCCCGAGTATTCGGCGGTCATGACAACGATCTCATCGGCGGTCGCATCGGCCTCGGTGGCACGGGCCACCTTGATCGCTCGAATGACCTCCCAGACGTCGGGACCGCCGACGATCACTGCTCGACGGCCCGACGGGCCGGTTCGAAACAGCACACCCGGATGTTCCTCCATCCGGAGGGCCTCGGTGATGAGGAGGTTGGCGGCGGCGGAGACCGAAAGCCCCGGGTGTTCCATGGCGAACTTTGCGAGCTTGTCCAGAACGGCGTCCTCAAATTGGACGGACCGCGGTGTCGTTGACATGGCTGCAGCGTAAGTAAACGTAATCATCCGGTTTCGTTGAGTTCGTTGGTGGCAGGTCTGGCATATGGGTGAGGGCGGTTCGAGGTCTGCCTCCGGCTACGGGTTCGAGGTTCGTCCCGGTCAGGGGAGGGGTGGCAGGCGGGTGCCGTAGAGCCAGGAGGCGAAGAATCCGTCGTAGGAGCGCGTCGCGTACTGCAGCGCGAGGTCGAGGAACATGTCCGTGGTGACGTTCCCGTGGCGGTTCGCGGACGTCCACTCGCGCAGCATCGCGAAGAACGCCAGGTCGCCGACGACCCGCCGCAGCGCGTGCAGCGTGAGAGCGCCGCGCTTGTAGACGCGGTCGTCGAACAGCCGCCGGGCGCCGGGGTCGCCGAGCACGAAGTCCTGGGGGAGCGCCGACAGCCGCTGGTGGCAGCGGGCGGCGAGGGAGCCCGCTGACTCCCCGCCGGAGGCCTCCGACCAGATCCACTCCGCGTAGCAGGCGAATCCCTCGTGCAGCCAGATGTCGCGCCAGCCGGTGAGGGTCAGGCTGTTGCCGAACCACTGGTGGGCCAGCTCGTGGGCGACCAGCCGCTCCTCGCCCCGCAGGCCGTCCACGTGGTTCGCGCCGAAGATCGACATGCCCTGCGCCTCGACCGGGATCTCCAGCTCGTCGTCCGTCACCACCACGGTGTAGGACCCGAACGGGTAGGCCCCGAACCGATCGCTGAAGACCTCCATCATCTGGTTCTGCCGCCCGAAGTCGTACCGCGCCTTGGCGGCGATCTTGGCGGGAAAGGCCAGCCGCATCCGGGGGCCGAGCTCGGCCTGCTGGTAGCGGCCGATCTGCACGCTCGCCAGATAGGAGGCCATCGGCTCCGTCTGCTCGTACACCCACGTGGTCCCCGTCGCCTCCCGCCGCCTGGCGGTCAGGTCGCCGTTGGCGACCACCGTGTACGGCGAGGCCGTGGTCACCGCGATCCGGTAGGAGGCCTTGTCGTCGGGGCGGTCGTTGCACGGGAACCACGAGGGGCCCCCGATCGGCTGGCTGGCCACGATCACGCCGTCGGTGAGCTGCTCCCAGCCCAGCTCGCCCCAGAAGCTGGACACCGGGCGGGGACTGCCCGCGTATCGCACCTCGACGGTGAACGGCCCCGGGGCCAGCCGCCCCGGGGCCAGATGGAGCTTGCCGCCGCGATGGGTGAACCGCACCGCCTTGCCGTTGATCAGCACCCCGCCCACGCGGAAGGTGCCCAGGTCCAGGGAGAGGCGGCTGAGCGTCTCGGTCGCCACCGCCGACAGGCGGGCGGTCCCGCCGAGCCGGTTGGAGGCGACCCGGTAGTCCAGGGACAGGTCGTAGTGCTCCACCCGGTATCCGGCATTGCCGTGAGACGGAAAGTAGGGGAGGTGGGCAGTGCTCGGAACCACGTATTTCCTCTGCTAAGTGCGCTTGTTCCATGCCGCGATCGGGTTGCCGAACCAGCGCGTACCCGGCGGAACGGATTCACCGCGCATCACCAGGGACGCCGGTCCGACCGTGGTGTTGTCCCCGATCATCGCGGCGGGCAGGATCACCCCGTGCGGGCCGAGCGTCGCCCCGTCCCGCAGGACGACAGTATCGATACTCATGACCCGGTCATGAAACAGGTGGGTCTGCAACACGCAACCCCGGTTCACAGACGCCCCGTCGCCCAGGGTGATCAGGTCGACCTCGGGCAGCCAGTAGGTCTCGCACCACACGCCTCGGCCCACCCGCGCGCCGAGCGAGCGCAGCCACAGGTTCAGCGGCGCCGTGCCCAGCCAGCGCTGGGCGAACCAGGGCGCGGCGAGCACCTCCACGAAGTTGTCCGCCAGCTCGTTGCGCCACACGAACGAGCTCCACAGCGGCCGGTCGCCGACCGCGATCCTGCCGAGCAGGACCCACTTGGCCACGGTGGTGACCGCCGCGGCGAACACCCCGGCGCCGAGCACCACCACGCCGCTCAGCAGCGCCGCGACCACGAATCCGTACGATCCGGTCAGCCGTTCCAGGGCCGCGACCGCGAGCACCGCGACCGCGACCGTGCACATCACCGGAATGATCCGGCACAGCTCGACGGCGGCGCGAGCGATCTTCAGCCGCAGCGGCGGATCGTAGGTGCGGCTGCGGTCGCCGTCCTTCGACGCCCGGCGCAGCTCCACCGGCGGCATTCCCAGGTAGGACGATCCGGCCTTGGCCTTCTTCGGCGCGGCCGACAGCACCGCCACCAGGCCGTCCTTGGGCACCTTGCGTCCCGGCGCGGTCATCCCGGAGTTGCCGAGGAACGCGCGCTTGCCGATCCGCACGTGGTCGACCCTGAACCGCCCGCCCTCCAGCTCGTACGGGGCGACCATCGTGTCGTCGGCGAGGAACGCGCCGTCGCCCACGGAGGTCATCGACGGCAGTGCCAGCACCGTGGACAGCTCCACGTCCCGGCCGACCTTCATGCCCAGGGCACGTAGCCAGGCAGGGGTGATCATGCTTGCGTACAGCGGGAACAGCCAGACCCGCGCCATCGACATCAGCAGGCCCGTGGCCCACGCCTGCCAGGCCTGGCGGCTGTGCACCGGGTGGTAGCCGGCGTGCAGGCCGACGGCCAGCAGCCGCACCGAGGCCACGGTCAGCACGGCGTAGGTGGCCATCGAGACGACGGTGGCGAGCGGCACGCCGTACAGGATGTCGGTGAGGGACGCCGCGCCGTCGCGCAGGAGTACGGCGAGGCCGGGCAGCGCCGCGATCACCGGCATGAGGCTGAGCACCAGTGCCGACACGCCGTAGACCGCCACCCAGCGCCGCGAGCGCGGCGGCCGGACCGCGGCGGGCGGGCGGGCCTTGCCCATCCGGCTGGCGGGCGCGCCCGCCCAGCGTTCGCCGGAGGGCACCGAGCCCGCCACGGCGGAGCCGGGTGCGATCTGGGCGTTCTTGCCGACCCGCGCGCCCGGGAACAGGATCGTGCGGGCGCCGATCGTGGCGGAGGCACCGATCTTGATCTCGCCGACGTGCACCTGGTCGCCGTCGATCCAGTAGCCGCTCAGATCGACCTCGGGCTCGACCGCGGCGTATTTGCCCAGCTTGAGCATTCCGGTGATCGGCGGCGCCGAGTGGAGGTCGGCGTCGGCGCCGACCTGGGCGCCGAGAGCCCGGGCGTAGTGGGTGAGCCAGGGAGCGGTGGACAGCTCTCCCACGCCGAGCCGTTCGGCGAACTGCTCGGCGAACCACAGCTTCAGGTGGGTGGCCCCGCCTCGTGGGTAGGTGCCCGGCTTGAGCTCGTCCAGCAGGAGTTTGGCGCCCGTCACGGCCAGGGCGATCCGCCCGGCGGGGGAGACGAACAGGATCGCGCCCAGCAGCACCCACCACCATGAGACGGTCGGTGCCCAGGGTAAGCCGATCAGGTTGTTGAGCGTGGCCAGGCCGACCACCCAGCGCAGCGCGCCGACGCTCAGCAGCGGCACGGTGAGCACCGCCTGGAGGAACGCGGCGCCACGCGGCATCGGCGTGACGATCCGGTCGGTGGTCACGATCTCCGGAGCGTCAAGCGCGGACAGGTGTCCGGCGAGCTCGGGCAGCGTCGGATGATCGTAGATGTCACCCACGGTGACCGCCGGATAGCGGGTTCGCAGCGCGGAGACCAGCCGGGCCGCCGCGAGGCTGGTGCCGCCCTCGGCGAAGAAGTCGCCCTCGGTGCCGCCCAGGATGTCCAGCCAGCACTCCGCGACCCACGGGTCGACGTCGGGCACCGCGTCGGACAGCTCGGATTTCTTGACCAGCGGCCACGGCAGGGCGTCCCGGTCGATCTTTCCGGAGGTGCGTGTCGGCAGCTCGTCCACCAGGGCGAGCCGCGGGATCAGCGCGGCGGGCAGGCTGTGGCGCAGCCGGTCCCTGGCCTCCTCCTGGTCGAATCCCTCACCGGGCACGACGTAGCCGACCAGCAGCTGATGTCCGCCGCCGGTCGTGCGGACCGCGGCCGCCGCCCCGGAGACCCCGGGCAGCGCCTGCAGGGCCGCGTCCACCTCGCCCAGCTCGATCCTGCGCCCGCCCAGTTTGATCTGCTCGTCCGCCCGCCCGACGAAGAGCAGTCCCTCAAGCTCGGCTCGGACGAGGTCGCCGCTGCGGTAGGCCCGCTCCCAGCCGAGGGATTCGAGCGGGGCGTACTTCTCCGCGTCCTTGACCGGGTCGAGGTACCGGGCGAGCCCGACCCCGCCGATGACCAGCTCGCCGGTCTCGCCCATGGCCACCGGCCGGCCGTCCTTGCCGACGACGGCCAGGTCCCAGCCGGCCAGCGGCAGCCCGATCCGCACCGGCCCCTCGCCGGTCAGCGGCGCCGCGCACGCGACCACCGTCGCCTCGGTCGGGCCGTAGGTGTTCCACACCTCCCGCCCGGGTACGGCCAGCCGCTCGGCCAGCTCGGGCGGGCAGGCCTCGCCACCGAAGATCAGCAGGCGGACGTCGTCGAGCGTCTCGACCGGCCAGAGCGCCGCCAGCGTCGGCACCGTGGACACGACCGTGATGCCCATCTCGATCAGCCACGGTCCCAGGTCCATGCCCGTGCGCACCAGCGCCCGGGGTGCGGCGACCAGGCAGGCGCCGTACCGCCAGGCCAGCCACATCTCCTCGCAGGAGGCGTCGAAGGCCACCGAGAGCCCGGCCAGCACCCGGTCTCCGGGGCCGATCGGGTCGGCGGTCAGGAACAGCCGCGCCTCGGCGTCCACGAACGCCGCCGCGTTGCGGTGGGTCACCGCGACGCCCTTGGGCTTGCCGGTGGACCCGGAGGTGAAGATGATCCACGCGTCGTCGTCGAGCCCGGGGCCCGTGCCGCCGCCGGTCTGTGCCAGGTGCGCGGGGTCCGCCCCGGCGCCGCCGATGTGTGCCAGGTGTCCGGGGTCCTGCTGAGAGTCGCCGGGGTGTGCCAGGGGTGCGGAGTCCTGCCGGGCGTCGCCGGGGCGTGTCAGGGAGGCGTCGTCCGCCGGGGGCCGGTATTCGAAGGGAATGATCTTTTCGCCGTCGACGATGACCACGCGCACCCCGGCCTCGCTGAAGACCAGCTCGGCCCGCTCGTCGGGGTCGTCGGCGTCCACCGGCACGTAGGCGGCGCCCACGGTGAGCACGGCCAGGATCGCGACGTAGAGGCCGACGGTGCCCGACGGCACCCGCACTCCGACGCGGTCACCCCGCCCGACCTCGCTCTCGCGCAGCTCGGCGGCCAGCCGGTCGACCTCGGCCCGCAGGCCGGTGTAGTCGAGACGGATCCGTCCGTCGTCGAGCGCGGGGGCGTGGGGGTGCCGCCGGATGGTCTGGTCGAGGATGTCCAGCAGCGTTCTGGGTGGGGAGGCGCTCCTCCCCGCGAAGATCGCCGGTGCCTGGACATGATCGTTCTCAGTCGTAATCGGGTGCAAGGTATCTCCCAGTCGCACGACCGTGACTTGCGCCAGATTACGCGCGCGGCGCGCGACTCCATATGACGCCACTCATTGACTCCGTAATCCAACGATCGTGCGATCACTACTATTCCTGCCCACATGGGGTTTTCGTGTCATGGCTGGTCATAGGCGTACCCCGATTCAGGGGCTCGTGGTGAAGATGACCGGCCGTTGACGCTATGATGACCCCGGCTTAAACTCAACAAGCAGTGAATTTACTGGGTGGCGATGATTGTGAACGGCCGACGGCCGTCATCGCGGTCGGAAGAGGGGCGTGACGCGATGCGAAGGACACCTGCGGCCATCGGAACCACGATTTTCTTCGCGCTGGCACCGGGCGCCGTGGTCGGGCTGCTGCCCTGGTGGATCACTCGCTGGGAGGTGGGAGACCTGCCCGCGGCCGTGCCGTCCTGGGTCACGGTGTCGTCGCGCCTCATCGGGGTGGCCCTCATCGTCGGCGGCGTTGTGGTGCTGGTCCGGGCGTTCGTCCGATTCGTGATCGAAGGGCTGGGAACTCCCGCCCCGATCGCGCCGACGGAGCACCTGGTCGTCGGCGGAATCTATAAGTACGTCCGCAACCCGATGTACGTGGCGATCTTCGCGACCATCGTCGGACAGGCACTGCTTCTCGGCCGGCCGGTCCTGCTGCTGTACGGCGTCGTCACGGCGGTGCCGGTCGTCGCCTTCGTCCGCTGGTACGAGGAGCCGACCCTGCGCCGCAGGTTCGGTGCGGAGTACGAGAGGTACCGCGCGGCCGTACCGGGCTGGTGGCCCCGCCTGCGCGCCTACGAACCCTGATCCTCGGCGGGGGACCGGCTCGGCCGGGAGACGGCGGGAATCCGGCTCGGCCGGGGGATGGGGCGTCGTTCGGACGCTGTCACGGACAGGTCGGCAGCCATCCCCGGGCGGCCGCGAGATATCCGGCCTGGAACCGGCTCCGGGCGTCGAGCCGCTCCATCAGGGCGGCGGTGACGCGCCGCAGGGTGCGCACCGAGACGTCGAGCCTGCGGGCCACGGCGTCGTCGGTCAGCCCTATCGAGAGCAGGCGGAGGATCTCGCGCTCCTGGTTGCTGAGGCCCTTCTCGTCGCGCCGGTGTTCCTCACCGAGGGGATTGGCGGTCTCCCAGGTCTTCTCGAACAGGGCGACCAGGGCGGCGACGGTGCCCACGCCGCGCAGCAGGACGGCCCCGGCGCCGCTGTCCTCGGGGTCCATCGGCAGCAGGGCCGTCCTCCGGTCGAAGATGACCATTCGGAGCGGGAGGCTGGGAGCCGTGCGCACCTGGCCACCGTGCTCGGTGAGCCAGAGGGCGTACCCGGTGGTCGGCTGGTCGTTGCGGACGCTGTCGAGGTAGACGGTGCGGATCGCGGCGCCGCGCCGTAGCAGCGCCTCGTCCAGGGGACGGCTCGCCTCGATGTTGTCGGGGGTCTGGGCGCCCTGCGCCTCGAACCCGAGCAGCTCCTGCCGGCAGTCGGCCGTCAGTTCCTCGATCCTGCTACGGATCATGTCGATGCCGACGAGCGTCTCGGAGTCCTCGCTGGGCCGCGCCGGGTTCTGGTCCGCGTAGGTCGCGATCATCTGGGCGACGGTCGTCCGGCTGCGCTCGATCTCCTGCTGCCTGGCCAGCAGCGCGGCCTCCTCGCGGGCCAGCAGCGCGGCCAGCCCCACCTCGGGACGGACCAGGCGCAGCACGTCCGGCTCCTCCCAGGAGGGGCGCAGGAGCGACAGCCTGGCCAGCTCGTCCAGGGTGCTGCGAATCTGGTCGACCGGCCATCCCAATTCCAGGCTCAGCTCCGTCACCCCATAGGAGGGGTTCTCCAGGATGGTTCGGTAGACGGTTTCCTCGGTGGACCCGATGCCAAGCAGCATGAGCACGACCCCTCCACGGTACGAGCATGACCAACGCGACCGTGGGCCGGGCCCGCGATGGTCGCGGCCTGACGCTAACCCGGCGGAGTGATGACGGGGTTATGTGATCGCCCCGGGTGCCGAACCCGCTGGTGACAGCGTCGCTGGCAGGGTGCTGCCAGCTTGCGGGCCGGTCTCCGGCCCCCTGTCAGGATCCTGCCAGGCAGGGGCATGCCAGGGATGATCCCTGTTCTATCCGCCCTGCGCCGACCAGGGTCGATTTATGTACCTCATCAACGCGCGACTACGCGCCCCCGAGATCGACGGCCGCCCGGCTCCGCCCGAGGGGCGGATGCCCGCCCCCGAGCTCCGGCGCCTGCTCATGGCGCTGGCGAGGCCCCAGGACCACATCGAACACGTTTACAGCGAGGCGAGCCCCGTCGGCGTCGACTTCGGCCTCTTCCTCCGCCAGCCCACCCTCGACGCCGCCGAGGGCGTGGCGATCCGGTTGTTCCTGCGCCTTCTCGGCACGGCGCCCGAGCTCGACGGCTGGTCGCTGACGGACTGCGGCACCGATCTCACCCTTGCGCTCATCCGGCTTGAGGCGTCCGACGGGGAGGCCTGTCAGCGTCCTGCCATTGCAGCGCGCTGACAGCCCGGAGGTCTTCCGGACCCCGAGACGTTGACTAAGAATCGAAGTGGCAGAAGAAAACGGGAAATGTCCGGAAAAACTAAACGGACATATTGATCCCGCGAAAAGCGAAAAGGGTGCCGAAAAGCTCCGATCGAAAGGAAGAAACGATGAACACCATGATCCGCTCAGTCGCCACCGCACTCGGCGCCCTCTCGCTCGCCGTCATCGCCGGCATCACCGTCACCGCCACGGCGGCCACCGCCATGGCCGGCGCGATGACCGGCGGCACCCCCGCCCCGATGGCCATGCCGGCCTCCGCTCTGACCGCGGGAGCCGGCTGGCAGTGATCTGAGCAGGAGAGACCCATCCGCTACGGGCACAGCGCCCGAGAAGTCGTCCGGAAGGCGACCACTGTGATGCACCAAGAAGTCGAGTTGCTCGCACTCGGCGCAGGGCCGTCCAACCTCGCCCTCGCCGTCGCCCTCGAAGAGCTCTCCCCCGAACTGGCAACCAGAACGCTGATCATCGAACAGCACGAGGACGTGGTCTGGCAGCGCGGAATGCTGCTGCCCTGGACACAGAGCCAGGTCTCCTTTCTCAAGGACCTGGTCACCCTGAGAAACCCGCAGAGCAGGTTCTCCTTCGTGAACTACCTGCACTCCGTGGGAAGGCTCAACGAATTCGTCAACCTGGGCAGTTTCACCCCTTATCGAATGGAGATATCGGACTACCTGCTCTGGGTGGCGAACTCGCTGGCCCAGGTGCGCATCGAGTACGGCCGGCGCTGCGTGGCGATCGAGCCCGTCCTGTCCGACGGCGGCGAGGTCGAGCGGTGGGTCGTCCGGCTCGGCGACGGCTCGACCATCGCCTGCCGCACCCTGGTGGTCGGCGCGGGCCGTGACCCGCACATCCCCGAGGTGTTCGACACGCTCCCGAGGGAGCGGATCATCCACAGCACCGAGTACAGCCGGAAAATCGCGGGGCTCGACCACGACGCCCCCCACCGGGTCGCGGTGATCGGCGGCGCGCAGAGCGCGGCCGAGATGCTGTGGGCCACCCACCAGAACATGCCCAACGCCCAGTGCACGATGGTCATGCGCTCCATCGGCCTCAACGGCTACGAGAGCAGCAAGTTCACCAACGAGCTCTTCTACGCCTCCTTCATCGACGAGTTCTACGGATCGCGCCCCGAGGCACGCCGCCAGCTTCTCGGCGAGATGCACCGCACCAACTACGCCGGCCTGTCCCCGGGCCTGCTCGAGAACCTCTACCGGCAGATCTATCTCGAGCGTCTCACCGGGCAGGAAAGAATCCGGATGATCACGATGACCGAGGTCCCCGAGGCCAGGATCGAGAACGACGAGATCATCCTCACCCTCTCCGACAGGAAGAGCGGCCACCGCCGGGAACTGCCCTGCGACGTCCTGCTGCTCGGCACCGGCTTCGACCGCCGGATGCCCTCGCTGGTCCGGGACCTGGCCACCAAGGCCGGCATGGACGAGATCGCGGTCGACCGTTTCTACAAGCTGGCCCTCCCCGAGGGTTCGAGCGCCTCCTGCTATCTGCAGGGCGTCAACGAGGACACGCACGGCATCGCCGACTCCCTGCTCAGCGCCCTGGCCAACCGGGCGGAAGAGATCGTCGGCGACATCCAGGAGACCCGCGCCACCGCCGAACTGCTGCTGCCGTTCGCCCTGCCCATCGCCTCCTGATCCCCACACCAAAACCCTCTGAGGAGACTCCCCGTGGACCTCCGTTCCTATGACCCTGCCCAACTCCGCCCCGACAACGGCCTGCTCGCCAAGCGGCTGCTGCCCTGGGAGACGCTGAACGCCCCGTTCGAGGGGGCCTGGTGCGTCATCCGGCCCGGCACCGTCTCGACCCGGCACTCCCACCACGAGTACGAGATCTTCATCGCGGTCTCCGGTGAGGCGGCCCTGGAGAGCGAGGGCGAGCGCGCCCCCTTCGTCGCCGGGGACGTCGCCTACTTCCCGCCCGGCACCGACCACCAGGTCGTCAACGACGGCGCCGCCGACTTCGAGATGTACGGCATCTGGTGGGACCAGGACATGACCCGCACGTTCGAGGCCCGTCACCTGGAGGAGAAATGACGGGGACGATCGTCATCGCCGCGACCCCCACCCCCAACGGCGACCTGCACGTCGGCCACATGGCCGGCCCCTACCTGGCCGGTGACATCCACGCCCGCTACCTGCGGGCCGCCGGGCGCCCCGTGACGTACGCGACCTGCACCGACGACAGCCAGTCCTACATGATCTCGACCGCGGCCAAGCACGGTACGACGCCCGCCGAGCTGTGCGCGACGTCCACCGCCCGGATCCAGCGGTCGGTCGAGGCCATGGGCATCTCCCTGGCCCCCATGCCGCCCATCGACGACGCCTACCGGCAGGCCGTGCTCGACTTCGTCACCCCCCTCTACGAGGAGGGCCGCTTCGAGCTCCGCACGGTGCGCATGCCGTACGCCGCGAACGCCGGCACCTACCTGTTCGACGGCCTGGTCAAGGGCGAGTGCCCGGCCTGCCTGACCGAGAGCTGCGGCGGCTCCTGCGAGGGCTGCGGCCACCCCAACCACTTCGACGACCTCGGCGACCCGCGCTCGGTCCTCGACCCCGCCGACCCGGTGACCTCGCGTGAGGTCACCGTCCTGGTCCTGCCCATCGAGAACTACAGGCAGGAGCTCACCGCGTACTACGCCGCCCGCGAGAACACCTGGAGGCAGCACAGCAGGCAGCTCATCCGCGAGATCCTGGCCCGCCCGCTCCCCGAGATCCCGATCACGGTGCCGTCGCCCGGATGGGGTATCGACGCCCCGTTCGCCGAGACCCCCGGTCAGATCCTCTACCCCTGGATCGAGGCGATGCCCGCCTCGATCTACAGCACCTGGAAGGCCGACGGCGAGCCCGAGGGCCCCGTCGACCAGGCCTGGCGCGCCGAGAGCGGCAACAGCCTGGTCTACTTCCACGGATTCGACAACGTCTACTTCTGGGGCATGGTCGACCTGGTCATGCTGCTCGCCCACGGCGACCGCTACCTCACCCCCGACGCCAACGTCTGCAACGAGTTCTACGAGCTGGAGAACGAGAAGTTCTCCACCAGCCGCAACCACCTGATCCGCGGCGCCGACCTGGTCGCCGAGGTGCCGCGCGACCTCGTCCGGTTCTACCTCGCGCTCACCTGCCCGGAGGACCAGCGGGCCAACTTCACCAGGGAGGGGCTCGACAAGGTAACCGCCCAGCGGCTGCGCGACCCGTGGAACGCCCTCGCCGACCGCATCGAGGCCCTCGTCACCGACCCGGGGGAGGAGCTCAAGGTCACCGACGCCGGCCGTCGCCGGGCAGCGGTGATCGTCGAGAGGTTCCAGGCCTGCTACGACCTCACCTCGTTCAGTCTCACCAGGGCGGCGGACGGCATCATCACCCAGCTCGCCCGGCTGCTGACCACCGAGCGCGCGGAGCCCGGCGACCTCCTGATGGAGGTGCGCACCTTCCTGGCCTGCGCCGCGCCCATCCTGATCGACGTCACGGCCGAGGCCGAGGCGCGGGGCGTCGAGCTCACCCTCGACACCGGCGCCGAGACCATCGACGCCTTCCTCCTCCCGCGCCTGCCCGGGAGCGTCCGCTCAGACAGGAGCACCCGATGAAACTGCTCGCCCTGGAAGCCAGGCAGAACGCCACCTACTACCAGTCCCGCTACCAGCAGGTCCAGGACTTCGGCGCCGAGCTCTACGTGCTCAACGGGATCGGCACCCCCGACTTCTGGCCCGCCGACCGCTACCGCGTCGTGGGCTCCCAGCAGATCGACGACCTCATCACCGAGGCCAAGTCCTGGCACGAGGAGGAGCGCTTCGACGGGATCATCACCTTCTCCGAGTCGGCCGTGACCACGGTCGCGGCCGTCGCGGAGGCGCTCGGCCTGCCGGGTGTGGGCGCCGAGGCGGCCAGGACCAGCCGCAACAAGCTGCTGATGCGCGAGGCGCACCGCGCGCACAACGCGCCGCACCCGGACTTCCGCTTCGTCGCCGACCTGGAGGAGGCGCTCGGAGCGGCCGTGGACTTCGGCTACCCCGTCATTCTCAAGCCCACCCTGGGCGCCGCGAGCAACTTCGTCTTCAAGATCGACGACAGGGAGGAGATGGAGGAGCTGTTCCCGCAGGCACTCTCCGGCATCGAGGAGATGTCGTGGTTCGCGATGGAGGCTCACGGCCTCGACCTCGGCCCGCACGGTCTGCTGGTGGAGTCGTTTCTCGACGGTGAGGAGTTCCTCATCGAGGCCGTGGCCTGGGACGGCGAGGTCTACCTCGGTTCGATCGTGGACCGGATCACCGTCGAGGGCGGCACCTTCGACGACGACATGCACCACGCGCCTACCTCGCTCACCCCCGAGCAGGTGGCCGCGGTCCATCGTGTGGTCAGGGCCGGCGCGCACGCCCAGGGGCTGCGGCGCAGCGTGATGCACGCCGAGATCCGCTTCCACCGGGGCGAGCCGTACCTGCTGGAGATCGCGATCCGGCCCGGCGGCGGCGGCCTGGACCTCATCGCCCAGATCACCGCCTCCCACAACCCGATCCGCGCCGTCATGGACGTGGCGCGCGGCTCCACGCCGCGGGTGCGCCACTACCGGCCGACCGGCGTCCACGTCACCGCGATGTGCCTGATCAGCGACGCCGGCCGGATCGCCTCGGTCGACGTCCCGGTCGACGTCGCCGAGTCGGAGCGGGTCTTCTTCCTCAAGGTCACGGCCAAGCCCGGCGACGTCATCCGGCGCCCGCCGGAGGGCAACAGCATCCTCGGCTTCCTCGGCACCACCGGCACCTCGCTGGAGGACGCCAGGGAGACGATGCTCGACTACGCGTCCAAGATCAACGTCAGTTTCGTCCAGGACGGAGAGACGTCATGACCCAGCTGGCCGTCGAGGCGCCGAGGCGCCTCCAGCGTGTCGCCCGCACCCGCCGCTACCTGATGTGCCCGCCCACCCACTTCGACGTCGTCTACTCCATCAACCCGTGGATGGAACCGGACAAGCCGGTCGACGGGGCGCTGGCCCAGCTCCAGTGGGAGGGCCTGCTGCGCGCCTTCCACGGGCTGGGACACCAGGTGGAGTTCATCAAACCGCTGCCCGGCTACCCCGACATGGTGTTCGCCGCCAACGGGGCGACGGTCATCGAGGGCAAGGTGCTGTCGGCCAGGTTCCGGCACCCGGAACGGGCCGCCGAGGGCCCCGCCTACCTGGAGTGGTTCCGCTCCCGCGGTTACGAGACCCGCGACGCGGTGTTCGTCAACGAGGGCGAGGGCGACTACCTCCACGCCGGCAGATACCTGCTGGCCGGCACCGGATTCCGTACCGACATCCGCTCGCACCGCGAGGCCGAGAAATTCTTCGGCATGCCGGTGGCCGGGCTCCGGCTGGTGGACCCACGCTTCTACCACCTCGACACCGCGCTGGCCGTCCTCGACGACGACCAGATCATGTACTACCCCGGCGCCTTCGCCAAGGAGAGCCAGGGCGTCCTGCGCGTGCTGTACCCCGACGCGGTCATCGCCACCGAGGCCGACGCCGAGGTGTTCGGGCTGAACGCGGTCTCCGACGGCCGCCACGTCCTGATGCCGCCCGCGGCCACCCACCTGATGGACGAGCTGCGCGAACGCGGCTACGAGCCCATCGGCGTCGAACTCTCCGAACTGCTGAAGTCCGGTGGCAGCGCCAAGTGCTGCACCCTCGAACTGAGGGCGGCCCGCCGATGATCGACTACGACGGACGCCGCTTCACCACCGGCGGCGTTCCCGAGGGGGAGAAGCACCCGATCGCCCTGTACCGGCAGTCCGGTGACCTCCTGTGGGGCGAGTTCTCCGGCGGGCACGCCCGCCGGGGGACCCTCACCGGGGTCTGCGCCCCCGACGGGACCCTCGACTTCGCCTACTGCATGGTCCTCGACACCGGCGCCATCGTGTCGGGCCGCTGCCACAGCACCCCCGAGGTGCTCCACGACGGCCGGATCCTGCTCCACGAGACGTGGGAGCGGTACGGCGAGCACGCCGCCAGCGGCGTTTCCCTGCTCGAAGAGCTCACCCCGGCAGCTCTCGAAGCGTTCCACCAGGCAGCTCTCGCAGAGCTCCCCCAGACAGCTGAGGTCACGTCATGACTCTGAACACCATCGACCGTCCGACCACGGAGACGCCGGTCAAGGGCGGCACCGTGACCTGGGCCTGCGCGCCCGGATTCCCCCCGTCCATCATCTTCCCCTTCACCCCGCCGGAGCGCTTCGGCACCCGCAACCTGCTCGAGTTCCAGATCCTGATGTACCGGCCGCTCTTCTTCTTCGGCACGCACGGCAGGCCGGAGGTCGACTACGACCTCAGCATCGGCGAGCCGCCGGAGTGGAGCGAGGACGGCCTGACCGTCACCGTCACCGTCAAGCCCTGGAAGTGGTCCAACGGCGAGACGATCTGCGCGGACAACGTCCTGTTCTGGGTGAACATGATGGCGGTCAAGGGCGAGCGCTACGGCGAGTACGTCCCCGGCTGCTTCCCCGACAACCTGATCTCCTACGGCAAGCTCGCCGAGGACAAGGTCTACTTCACCTTCGACAAGGTCTACTCCAAGCGCTGGGTGCTGATGAACCAGCTCAGCACCATCACCCCGATGCCCAAGGCCTGGGACCGCACCGCCGACGGGCCCTCCGACGCCTCCTTCGGCCTGGAGAACGTGGCCGCCGTCTACGACTTCCTGATGGGCGAGAACGGCGGCGTCATCGAGGAGGACAACTCCGACCGCGTGCACTGGGCCGACAGCCCGGTGTGGAGCGTGGTCAGCGGCCCGTGGCGGCTGAAGAGCTACACCATGGAGGGCGTCGTCACCTTCGTCCCCAACGAGCACTACTCCGGGCCGAACAAGGCGCACCTGGACGAGTTCCGGCAGATCCCGTTCATGTCCGACGGCGAGGAGTACCAGAAGCTGCTGGAGGGGCCGGAGGGACCCGACAACATCCAGGTCGGCTACCTGCCGCTGAGCTTCAGCACCGAGCCGACCGACGACCCCACCAAGGGCGGGCCCAACCCGCTGGGCGAGAACTACACGCTGGTCCCGCAGGCCGCCTTCTGCATCCGCTACATCCCGCTCAACTACAACAACCCGACCGTCGCCGGCAAGATGCTCGCCCAGACCTACATCCGGCAGGCGATGCAGCACACGCTCGACCAGGACCGGGCGTCCCGCGACATCTACCACGGCTACGCCTACCGCCAGGACGGCCCGGTGCCCCGCTACCCGGTCAGCGACCTGGTCTCGCCGGCCTTGCAGTGCGGGCCGGTCCTGCCCTTCGACCCCGACCGCGCCCGCGAGCTGCTGGAGGCCAACGGCTGGGACACCAGCACGACGCCGGCGGTCTGCGTCAACCCCGGCGAGGGCCCCGGCCAGGCCGGAGCGGGCATCCCCGGGGGCACCAAGCTCAGCTTCTCCCTCAGGTACGCCGAGGGCCGTCCCGCGCTCACCCGGGTGATGGAGCAGTTCCGCGACGACGCGCTCAAGGCCGGCATCGAGCTGCGGCTCCAGGAGGTCTACGGCTCGATCCTGGTGGCCGAGGACGCCCCCTGCGTCGTGGGACCCGACAGCCCCTGCCTGTGGGAGCTGAGCACCTGGGGAGGCGGCTGGGTGTACCACTACCCGAGCGGCGAGATCCTCTTCAAGACCGACGCCGGCGGCAACTTCGGCCACTACACCGACCCGAAGGCCGACGAGCTCATCGCCCGCACGTTGACGAGTGACGACCTGGGCGCGCTCCATGAGTACCAGGACTACATCGCCGAGCAGGTCCCGGTCATCTTCATCCCCAACTTCTCCCTGCGGCTGTTCGAGGTGGCCAACAACCTCCGCGGCTTCGAGCCGATCAACCCCTTCGGGATGATCAGCCCTGAGAACTGGTACTACGTCGAGAAGGGCAACTGAACGATGGTTCTCGCCACGGCGCCCGTCGCCGTCATCCCCGCCCCCGACCTCATGGTCCTCCTCCTGCAACTCGGGCTGCTCCTCGGCCTGGCCACCGTCCTGGGCCGGATCTCCGTCCGGTTCGGGATGCCCGCCCTGCTCGGCGAGCTCTGCGCCGGCATCCTGATCGGGCCCTCGCTGCTCGCCAACGTCGCCCCCGAGTTCTCCGCCTGGCTGCTGCCCACCGACCCGGCTAGATTCCACATGATCGACGCCGTCGGCCAGCTCGGCGTCCTGCTGCTGGTGGGACTGACCGGCATGCACCTCGACCTCGGCTTCATCCGGCGCCAGGGCAAGGCCGCCGCCTGGATCAGCGGCACCGGGCTGGTCATCCCGCTGGCCCTCGGCGTCGGGATCGGGTTCCTGGCCCCTCCCGAGATGATCGCCGAAGGCGTCGACCACATGGTCTTCGCGCTCTTCCTCGGCGTCGCGCTCTGCGTCAGCGCCATCCCCGTCATCGCCAAGATCCTGATGGAGATGCGCCTGCTCCACCGCGACATCGGCCAGCTCATCCTGAGCAGCGCCGTCATCGACGACGTGGTCGGCTGGTTCCTCCTGTCGGTGGTCTCCGCGCTCGCCACCGCGGGGGCACGCACCGGGCAGGCCGCGCTGACCGCGGTCGCCATGCTCGCCGGGCTCGTGCTGGTGGCACTCCTGTTCGGCCGCAGGCTGGTCGCCAAGGTGCTGCGCGCCGCCGACCGCGGCGGGAGCGCCACCACGATCGCCGCGGTGGTGGTCATGATCCTGCTCTCGGCCTCGGCCACGCAGGCGATGGGATTCGAGGCCATCCTCGGAGCCTTCATCTGCGGCGCGCTCGTCGGCTCCTCGCCGGATCTGAGGGTCGCCAGGCTGGCGCCCCTGCAGACGCTCGTCGCCGCGGTGCTCGCACCGATCTTCTTCGCCACGGCGGGCCTGCGCATGGACCTGACCGAGCTGGCCAATCCACCCGTGCTCGTGGCGGGGATCGTGGTGCTGGCCGTCGCCATCGCCGCCAAGTTCGCCGGCGCCTACCTCGGGGCGCGCATCGCCAAACGGAGCCGGTGGGAGGCCCTCGCGCTGGGAGCCGGCCTCAACTCCCGGGGCGTGATCGAAGTGATCATCGCGATGGTGGGACTCCGCCTGGGCGTGCTCACCACGGCGTCCTACACGGTCATCGTCCTGGTCGCGGTCGTGACCTCGATGATGGCGCCGCCCCTGCTCCGCTTCGCGGCCTCCCGGATCGCCACCACCGAGGAGGAGTCCGTCCGCGAGGAGTTCTTCGACGCCCTGCAGGCCCCCGCCGGGGAATTCGTGACCACCGCCAAGGAGACGTGAGATGACCACAGACACCAGGCCGTTGATTCTGGTGGTCGCCACCGGAATGCGGCACTACCGCGAATACCTGCTGCGCTCGATCGGCACCGAATACCGCGTCCACCTCTTCGTGACCGCCGAGCCCGGCTGGGAGCGCGAGCACGTCACCGGCTGGACCGTGGTGGCCGACCTGGACGACGGCCCCGCGATGGCCGCCGTCGCGCTGGAGCTGGACGCCCGCGAACCGGTGCGGGGGGTGCTGTGCTGGGACGAGGCCAGGATCCTGGCCGCCTCGTACATCTCCGAGGCCCTCGGCCTGCCCGGCGGCGACCCCGAGATGGTACGGCGGTGCCGCGACAAGCACCTCACCCGCGTCGCCCTCGACGCGCTCGGCGTGCCGCAGCCCCGGTCGCTGGCGGTCTCCACGGTCGACGAGGCCCTGGAAGCCGCCGCCGAGTTCGGCTACCCCGCCATCCTCAAGCCGCGCGGCCTCGGCGGCAGCCTGGGCGTCATCAAGGTCGAGGACCCGCTGGACCTGGCGGAGAGGTTCGCCTTCGTCCGCGACCTGACCGTCCCCGGCGGGGCGACGTTCGAGGTCCCCGTCCTGGTCGAGGAGTTCGCGGACGGGCCCGAGGTGAGCGTCGACGCCGTCGTCCAGGGAGGGGTGGTGACCCCGCTCTTCGTCGGCAGGAAGGTCCTCGGCTACGAGCCGTACTGCGAGGAGGTGGGTCACTTCGTCGACGCCCAGGACGCGCTCCTGGACGACCCGGAGTTCTGCCGGGTCCTGCAGGACACGCACACCGCGCTCGGATTCACCGACGGGTTCACCCACACCGAGATCAAGCTCTCCTCCAGGGGACTGCGCGTCATCGAGGTGAACGGCCGCCTGGGCGGGGACATGATCCCCTACCTGGGACTGCTCACCACCGGGATCGACCCCGGCCTTGCCGCCGCCGCCGCGGCCTGCGGGCTCCCGCCCGCGCTCGTCCCCGAGCGCAAGCTCGTGGGCGGGGTGCGCTTCTTCTACGTCGCCGAGGACGACACCACGATCGAGTCGATCGCGTTCGACGAGACCGCCCTGCCCCCGGAGATCGACCGGGCGATCGCGGTGGTGGCTCCGGGATCGATCGTCTCGCCGCCGCCCAAGGGCACCCTGTGGGGGCGTATCGCCTACGCCACCGCGCTTGCCTCGACCGTTGACGAATGCCGGGCCGCGCTGGACGCCGCCGAGGCCAACCTGAAGGTGAAGGCAGCAGCATGACCGCCGTACTCGAGACCGAGGAAACCCCCCGCGTGGACAAGCCGGACGACGGCGTGTTCGTCACGCTGAGAGAGACCCCGCGCGCCGTCAAGGCGCTGCTCCTCGGCGGTTTCATCAGCAGGCTCGCCGCGTTCATCCAGATCTACCTGGTGCTGTTCCTGACCGACCGGGGCTTCTCCGCCACGCAGGCCGGGCTCGCGCTGGGCGTGTACGGCGGCGGCGCGGTGGTGGGCTCGCTGGCCGGCGGATCGCTCTCCGACCGCCTCGGCGCCCGGGCGGTCACGCTGATCAGCATGGGCGGATCGGCCGTGCTGATCGTGTCGATCCTCTACGCCCCGACCTACGCGATGCTGCTCGCCGCCGTCTTCATGGTCAGCACGATCGGCCAGTTCTACCGGCCGGCGGCCCAGACGCTGCTCACCGAGCTGACGCCGAGGCACCGGGTGGTGATGATCACGGCGATGTACCGGCTGGGGCTGAACCTGGGGATGACCGCCGCCCCGCTGATCGGCGCCGCGCTGCTCTCCTTCTCCTACAACGCGCTCTTCTGGGGCGAGGCCGCCGCGGCGCTGGCCTTCGGCGCCATCGCGATGTTCGCGCTGCCCGGCCGGACCGTACGGGTCAAGAAGGAGCAGGAGGCGACGGAGCAGCCGGAGCCGCAGGGCCGCTCCGGGTATCTCGCGGTGCTCGCCGACTGGCGCTACAGCGTCTACCTGGTCGCGATGCTGCTCACCTCCATCGTCTACTGCCAGTACACGGCCACCCTCCCGCTGGACATCGCCGCCGCCGGGATCAGCCTGTGGTGGTACGGCGCGGCCGTCTCGCTGAACGGCTTCATCGTCATCACCTGCGAGCTGGCGATGACGAAGGTCGTGCAGAAATGGCCGATCCGGCTGACCGCCCTGCTCGGCCTCGGCCTCGTCTCGGTCGGCTACGCCATCTACGCGATCTCCCCGCTGCCGATCTGGTTCATGGTCGGCACCCTGGTCTGGACGCTCTCGGAGATCATCGGCGGGCCGACCACGTTCGCCTACCCGGCCCTGGCCGGCCCCGAGCGGCTGCGCGGACGCTACATCGGCGCCATGCAGAGCGTCTTCGGCCTCGGCACCGCGATCGGACCGGTGATCGGAACCCTGGTGTGGTTCCAGGTCGGACGCTCGGTGTGGCTGTGGGCGGCCCTGGTCTCCGCGGTGGCGACCGTGGCGGGACTGATCGGCATGCAGAACCAGAACCCCGACCGGTCCGAGGAGCCGCAGACCGCGGCGGCCTCGGCGACATGAACGGAGGTGTGCGATGCCCAGAATCGCCGTTGTGGGTGGCGGAATCGCGGGGGCCATGCTCGCCTGGCGCCTGTGCGAGGTCATCAGAGGGACCGCCGTTCACCTGTTCACGGGAGAGCCGTACCGCAGGGCCGACGCCAGCGCCGCCTCCGGGGGGCTGACCAGGGCCTTCGAGCCGGACGCCGCCCTCTGCCTGGAGGCCGCCGACAGCCTGGCCGAGCTCCAGTCGAGTCCTGAGCTGCGGAAGTGGGCGTCCTACCGGGAGACCGGCTCGGTATACCTGCTCCCCGGCATGGAGCCGGGGACCGCCGGCCTGGTGGACCTGGTGCGCAGCCGCATCCCCGGCTCGATCTCCATCCTCACCGCCGGGGAGCTCGGCTCCCGGGGAACGTTCCGCGGGATGCCGAAGGGAAGCGTGGCCGTCGTCGAGAAGCGCGCCGGCTACGTCTCGCCGAACGCGCTGCGCGACCGGCTCCTGGTCGAACTCGCCCGGGCGGGCGCGTTCGTCACCGACGGGCAGGTCGACGCGATCACCCGCGAGGCCGAGGTCCGGCCGACCGACGGCAGCCCGATGAGGTTCGACGCCGTCGTCGTGGCGGCCGGAGCCTGGACCCAGGACCTCCTCGCCCGCACGGACCTGGCGGACGCGGGGCTGCGCACCAAGGTGATCCAGTACGTGCTGGGCCCGTTCGCCGGGACGGGCCCGGGCGCGTTCGTCGACGAGACGTCAGGCCTGTACGGCAGGGTGTACGCCGAAGGGCGGCTCCTGCTCGGACTTCCTACCGACAGATGGGACATCACCCCTGGAGACGCACCGCCCGACCCCGTCCTCACCACCAGGATCCTGGACGTCGCCGAGACGCGGATCGGATACCGGCCGCCCGGAAGAAAGGTCAAGGCCGTCACGGCGGTCGAGTGTTACCACCCCACGGGCGGGCTCTCGCTGCGCCCCCTGGCGAAGGGCGTCTACACCTTCACCGGGGGGAGCGGCGGCGCGGGGAAGACCGTGCTCGCCGCGAGCCGTACGGCCGCGCGAAGCCTGGTCAGATCCCTGCGGTGAACACCGGGGAACGGGAGCCCGGCCGGGTCCCCGCGGCGAACGTCGGGGAGCAGGGGTCCGGTCGGGTTCCCGTGAGCATCGGGGAGCGGGAGCCCGGTCAGGTCCCCGCGGTGAACTCCAGGTAGCAGTAGTCGTCCAGCATCTTCGCCAGGGGCCGGCCCGGCCGGCCCAGTTCAACCGCCAGCGCCTCCTCGCCGAGATCGGACTCCGCGAGGAGGCGCCGCGCCCACCGGCGGCCCAGCCGCAGGTGCGCGCGGTAGGCGTCGGCCGTACGGGCTCCGTGCAGGGCGTCGGCGATGGCCGCGTCCCAGGGCATCAGCGCCCGGGGCCGGAGCGCGTGCAGCATCTTGGTCGCCGCGGTCGATCCCAGCGAGCGGGGTCTGGCGCCGGGGGCCGCAGGCATCGCCGAGAGGTCCGCGTAACAGTCGCCCAGCAGGTCGATCTCGGTGTCGGTCAGGCCCGCGAGCACGGCGTCCCGGCCGGGAAGGCGCTCACCCCAGCGGGCCCACCACGCGTCGGCCTCCGCACAGAAGACGTCGTGCTCGCCGTCGCGCGGGTAGCGGATCCGGCAGCCCCAGGCGTTCAGCCAGGCCAGCAGTGCGCGGCGATGGGCCGGGAGGGCCGGATCGATCCGCGGCCCGGTCGCCAGCAGCAGCCGTTCCCAGGACCTGTCGGCCGCGGTGTAGCCGGCGAACTCACCGACCGCCGCGCGCAGGCGCTCCAGGTCGGGGCCCCGGCCGGAGAGGGAGCGCGTGTGCTCGTCTCGCCGGCCGGAGGTGACGGTATGGATCTCCACGTGTCGGTTCACACCTTCCGGGCGGGGGTCGTCGTGGTCGCGAGCCTGCCACAGGGAGCGGGACCGTCGTGGCCGCTTGTCACCTTGTCACCGGACCGTCGTGGTCGCCTGTCCCCGGGCCGTCGTGGTCGCTCGTCATGAGGTCATCGGCGTCGGGAGCTGGTCAGGGGCATCCGGCTCCGGCCCTGCATGAGCGCGGCGAGCAGCCGCTCGGTGCGCTCGCTCGGCTCGATGCCGAGGTCGGTGCGGAGCCGGTGACGGCAGACCTCGTACCAGCTCAGGACGCGGCCCAGCTCGCCGAGCTCGCCGTGCATCATCATCAGGGTCTGGTAGGTGGCCTCGTGACAGGGGTCGAGGTCGAGGGTCCGTCGGCACCAGTGCATCGCGGCCGGCCAGTCCTCGCTCTCCAGCGTCTCGGTGCGCAGCGCCGACAGGGCGCGCAGGGCGGTGCCCCGCATCCACTGCCGCTGCTCGGTGATCCAGTCGCCGGTCTCGCCGGCCAGGAAGTCCCCGGTGTACAGGTCGGCGGTGCGCTGGAACCACATGATGGCCCGGTCGTGGTCCTTGGCGACCCACGCCGCCCGGCCCTGCTCGAAGGCGCGCTCGAACTCCTCGATGTCCACCCACGCGCCGTCGGTCCGCAGCAGGTATCCCCGATCCTGATGGAGCAGGGTGAACCCGTCTCCGTCCTGGACCTCGGTGAGCACCCGCCGTACGGCGTGCACGGCCACCTTGAGCGAGCTGGAGCCGTGGTCGTCCCTTTCCGGCCACAGCACCTCGTGGAGCCGGTCCTTGGGGACGAGCCGCCCGCGGTTGACCAGGAGGTACTGGAACAGGGCCCTGGCCTTGCCGGCGCGCCAGTGCGACACGGGCTGCCCGTCGACCTCCAGGCGAAACTGGCTCAGGCAGCGGGCGACAACCGGGAAAGCGCTCTCGCCCTGCCCCAGGGAATCGGGGTCGAGCGTCACTGATTCTTGAACAGACATGATTTTTTCCCTCGGGAGAACGGACTCGGTCAACCGCAGATGCCGAAATACGTCGAATACGAGTAAGGCGTCAGCACTACCTGAATGTGATACGGCGTGCGCTCGTCGTGCATCCGGAACATGACCATGATCTCTGGATAGGAGGCGGTCATGCCGAGCCCGGCGAAATAGTGGTCGGTGGCGAACACGAGGCGGTAGAGCCCGCGCTCGATGTACTCGTCCGTCCATTCCTTCACATTTCCGTTGGTGTCGGTCTCCCCTTCGAAGACCCACTGCCAGTCGGTGCCCACGGCTCGCTCCAGGCGAGCTGGGACACCGGCTGCGGATCGGCCGTAGACGCCGTCCAGTGCCTGCGTGGCGATGCTCATGGTGAGTGACCCATCTGTCTGATCGAGGCCGGGCGACCTGTATCGACCGGCCTCGTTCCATCAGGTTTCACCAGGGCGCTATCGGTCCGCCTTCGGTCGGCTATTCGCCGGCCACCGCGGTCGATATTGCCGCCGCCGGCCGGTCGGATACCGGATCAGAAGAGATTCGATAATGGGTGGATGGGCCGAGTCAATACGTTGGTGGAGCAAGCAGGGGAACGGTAATGAACAGCCGGGAAAGAAACAGCAAAGAGGTGCAGAAAATGCGGAACTTCACCAGCTTCGAAGCCCTTCGTCTCATCGCCGCCGCCGCCATTCTCGGATGCCTCGGGATCGCCGCCGGCCTCGCCCCCTCAGTCGTCACCGCGGAAGGCGCGGGGGTCACCGTGGTCGCCGGCAACACTCCCTGGGGATGACCCGCGCTTCTCCCTCCGATGCTGGTCGGGGGGATGTCCCGCCGAAGCGGCCGAAACCGTCCACGGTTTCCGGCCGCTTCTTTCTATCTAAAACCCCCCTGTTGGGTGTAAATTGGGCCAGACCATTACAAACACCCCTGGTTCTCCACCCAGTGGCGTTGTATGCTCGCCGGGCGAGTGCTGGTTCATGCGTATAACACCACTCTCCGTGATCGTTGGGTTATACGCCCGAGATTGCAGGAGTTGGAGATGGATATACTTTTGACCTAACTTCACTTAAAAAGTCAGACGCCTGATTCCTCTCTTACACCAAAACGTGCGGTGGATTTCTCGACAGGCCGCGATTTCTGTAGGGAGATGCGGGTGGAGTATCGGATTCTCGGTCCTCTGGAAGTAGCCGTCGGTGCCCAGCGGCTGGATCTGGGAGCGCCCCGGCAGCAAGTCGTCCTTTCCTGTCTCCTCCTGGAGGCCAATCGCCTGGTCACCATCGGGCGCCTGACAGAGGCGATTTACGGTGAGGATTCCCCCACCACCTCCCGCGCGCAGGTGCAGATCTGCATATCCTCGCTGCGACGGCTGTTCGCCGCCCACGGCGATCCCGACGCCATCGCGACCCATTCCCAGGGATACACGCTGCGGGTCGCCGACGGGCAGCTCGACTCCCAGAGCTTCGAGAGCCTGCTGAGCCAGGCCCGCCAGGCCCGTGAGGGCCGCCGCATCGAGGAGGCCGTCGAGCACTACCGGAACGGGCTCGCGCTCTGGCGGGGCTCCGCCCTCGACGGCCAGGAGAGCCGGCTCGTACAGACGGCGGTGGGCAGGCTGAACGAGCGCCGCATCACCGCGAACGAGGACTGCGTCGAGCTGGAGCTCGAACTCGGCAGGCATCACGAGCTGGTGGGGGAGCTCAGCGAGCTCGTCGAGGAGCACCCGCTCCGGGAACGGCTACGCGGCCAGCTGATGCTCGCCCTCTACCGCTCGGGGCGTCAGGCGGAGGCGCTGACGGTGTATCGCCGCGCCCGTCAGACGATGATCGAGGAGTTGGGCATCGAGCCCAACGAGAGCCTGCAGCAGCTGGAATACGCGATCCTCACCTCCGACGAGAGCCTCGACTCGCCGCTGGGGCGGCAACCGCAGCAGCGCCGTGAGGAGGCGAAGGAGGTACCGGCCCCCCACCGGGTCGTCCCCCGCCTGCTCCCCACCGACATCGCGGACTTCACCGGCCGGATCAAGCTGGTCGAGGCCATCCGGGGGCAGCTCACGTTCGCCGCGGAGGATCGGCAGCGGCTCGCCGTACCGGTCATCGCCATCGTCGGCAAGCCGGGAATTGGAAAGTCCACCATCGCCGTGCACGTCTCGCACAGCGTCGCCGGTCGCTACGAGGACGGCCAGCTCTTCGCCGACCTGCACGGGGGAGAGTCCCGCCCGCTCGGCTCGGGACAGGTGCTCGAACGGTTCCTCCGGGCGCTGGGCGTGCCGGGCACCGCGATACCCGAGGGGGTGGAGGAACGGGCGGAGATGTACCGCGGGCTGCTCGCCGGGCGCAAGATGCTGATCGTCCTGGACGACGCCAGAAGCGAGAGCCAGGTGCTGCCCCTGCTGCCGGGCAATCCCGAGGCCGCCGTACTGATCACCAGCCGGAGCCGGCTCGCCGGCCTGCCCGGTGCGATCCACCTCGACGTGAACGTCTTCGACTCCAGGCAGTCGGTGGATCTGCTCGCCCGCATCGCGGGCGTCGAACGGGTGCAGGCCGAGCAGGAGTCCGCGGTCGCGCTGGCGGAGCTCTGCGGTCACCTTCCCCTGGCACTGCGCATCGCGGGCGCCAGGCTCGCGGCCCGGCAGCACTGGTCGATCGATCAGCTGGTGGGACGGCTGGAGGACGAGACCCGCAGGCTCGACGAGCTCAAGCACGGGGACCTGGGGATCCGGGCAAGCATCTCCCTGACCTACGAAAGCGTCAGCGAGGACGCGCGGCGGCTGTTCAGGCGGCTGGCCATCCTGGAGTTCCGGCACTTTTCCGGCTGGGTCGCCGCCGGGCTGCTCGACATCGATCCCGCCGACGCGCAGGACCTGCTCGACGACCTGGCGGACACCCAGCTGATCGAGACGACGGACGGCGGGTACGGCGTGCACAGCCAGTACCGCTTCCACGACCTGATCCGCGTGTTCGCCCGCGAGCGGCTCGCCGCGGAGGAGGCGGTCGGGGACCGCAACGCCGCGCTGGAGAGGGTGCTCGGCGGGCTGCTCTTCCTGACCGGCGAGGCGCACCGCCGCGAGTACGGCGGCGACTACGTGCAGGTCCACAGCGAGGCCCCGCGCTGGCCGCTGCCCAAACGACTGGTCGAGAAGCTGGTCATGGCCCCCCTTCCCTGGTACGAACGCGAGCGGCTGACGCTGGTCGCGGGCATTCGCCAGGCGGCGCAGGCGGGATTCGTGGAACTCTGCTGGGATCTGGCGCTCAGCGCCGTGACGCTGTTCGAGTCGAGGATCTACTTCGACGACTGGCGGGAGACCCACCAGATCGCCCTGGCCGCCGCCCGGCAGGCGGGGGACCGCCGCGGGCAGGCGGCGATGCTCTACTCGATCGGCTCCCTGTACATCGCCGAACAGCGGTTCGGTGACGCGCGCCGCGACTTCGAGGCGGCGGCGGAGCTGTTCCAGGAGGCGGGAGACGATCTGGGGGTGGCCCTCGTCATCCGCAACATCGCCTTCCTGGACCGGATGAGCGGCCGGCTCGACGAGGCCGTGGAACGGTACGAGCGCGCGCTGGCCATCTTCCGCGGGACCGGCGACCAGGTCGCCTCCGCCTACGTGCTCCACAGCATGGCCCAGATCAGGCTCGACTGCGAAGACCTCGACGAGGCCAAGCGGCTGCTGGGCGAGGCGCTGGAGCTCAGCAGGATCGGTGGCAGCCGGCGCGTCGAGGCGCAGGTCCTGCACCGGCTGGGCGAGACCTACCTCCGTTCGCAGGAGCCCTCACTGGCGGTCGAGGCGTTCGACAGCACGCTCACGACCGTGCGCAACATCGGGGACCCGACCGGCGAGGTGTACGCCCTGCACGGCCTGGGCGTCGCGCAGCTGCGCCAGGGCGAACTGGACGAGGCCGGACTCACGCTTCACCGCGCGCTGGAACTCGCCGACACGGTGGGGGAGCGGGTGGCCGAGGCGAGGATCGTGCTCGGGCTCGGCGAGCTCGCGCTGGCCTCCGACCAGATCGAGCAGGCCATCGGCCGCTTCGACCAGGCCCTCGGCATGTTCCGCAAGATCGACGCGCCGCTCTACGAGGTCCGCGTCCTGGTGATGCTCAGCGAGGCGTACGGCGTCGTCGGCGAGATCGAGGCCGCGCGGACCGTCTCGGAGGAGGCGCTCGAACTGGTCGGCACGATGCCACCCGCGATCGCCGCCCGGATACGGGCGCAGCTGGCCGGTCTCCTCGCCGAGGGACCCGAGCAGGTGAGCGAGGCGGCGCTCCTTCTGCTCCCCATCACCGAGGACGGCATGTGACCTCCCCCCCAGCCCTGAGGACCGGGGCTCCGGACCGCATCTCAGCAGCCGTACGTCGACGGGGAGCTCTCCTCGTGAAACGAGCCGGGAGAGCCCTTCTCGTAAAACGAGTCGGGGTGTCCGGGAGGGATTCTTCCCGCGAAACGAGCTGAGAGCGTCCGGGAGGAACCCCCCTCGTGAAACGAGCCGAGGGCATCCCGGGAAAGCCCTTCTCACGAAACAAGTTGAGGATGTCCGGAGAGGAATCCTTCCGGGAAACGAGCCGAGGGCGTCCGGGTGTCCGGACGCCCTCGAACGTTGGTACCGGGGGTCAGGCGATCCGGCGCAGGGCCTCGGCCAGGCTGGACAGGCCGACCGGTCCGAGCTCCAGCGCGGCGGTGTGCCAGGCGCGCAGGTCGAAGCCGGCGCCCAGGCGCCGCCTGGCCTCCTCGCGAGCCTCCAGCCAGGCCCGTTCGCCCAGCTTGTAGGCGATGGCCTGGGCCGGCCAGCCGAAGTAGCGCACGACCTCGGCCTCGACCCGGTGCGGCTCGCAACGGCCCTGGTCGCGCAGTACCTCGCAGGCCTTCTCGAAGGTCCACTTCGAGCCGTCGGGGAGCGGCAGGTCGAGGTGGACACCCAGGTCGATGACCACCCGGGCGGCGCGCAGGGCCGACCAGTTGAGCATGCCCAGCCGGGTACCGGGATCGGTGAACCAGCCCAGCTCGTCGGCCAGCCGCTCGGCGTACAGGCCCCACCCCTCGCCGTGGCCGTCCACCCAGGAGACCTTGGCGAACCTGGACAGGCTGTCCCCGGCCATGCGCATCGCGCCGAACTGCAGGTGATGACCGGGCACGGCCTCGTGGAAGATCGTGGTCAGCTCGCTCCAGGTGGCGAAGCGCGTCCGTCCCCCGACCGGCCACAGGGTGCGGCCCGGCCGGGACAGATCCTCGCTGGGCGCGTTGTAGGAGGCCGCACCGGAGGTGGAGCTCACGTCGACCTCTGCCAGGATGAGTTGCAGCGGCAGGGGAATGTCGAAGTGGGTGCCGTGCAGCTGCTTGATCGCCCAGTCGTGACGCTGCTGCAGCCAGGCCTGGTACTCCTCGACGGAGTCGACGGACTGGGTGTCGTTGAGGATCTCGGTCGCCTCCTCGATGGTCGCGCCCGGCCTGATCCGCTCGACCTCGGCGGCCGTCTCGGCCCCGATGCGCTCCAGTTCGGCCCAGCCCCACTCGTACGCCTCGCGTAGATCGATGTCGGCGCCCAGGCTGATCCTGGCCGCGACCGCGTAGCGCTCGGGTCCCACCGCGTCGACCTCGGTCGCCCTGGGGGCGTACTCCTCGCGCAGATAGCGCGCGGCGTCGGCGTAGGCGGCGTGGGCCGCTGCCGCCGACCTGACCAGCTCATCCTTGACCGGGCCCTCGCCGTAGGTGGCGACGAAGGCGTCGTGCGCCGGAGGGGTGTCGCCCGCGCCGGCGAACTGGTCCGACTGGTCGGCCATGGCCAGGGCCTGCCTGCGGGCGCCCCGCAGGCCCGCGGCCAGACCGGCCTCCAGGCTCTCCCGCCACCCGGCGAGCATCGTGGGGATCGCCGCCAGGCGGGCGGCGACGTCGCGCCACTCGTCGTCGTTGCCGTGGGGGAGGAGGACGACACTGGAACGCACCCGGTAGGGCAGCCCGTAGGGCGCCGCCACCCAGCGGAGCGGCTCGCCCGTGTCATGCCAGGCGAGCTCGGCCTCCAGCCGCTCCCGCAGATGGGTGGCGGCCCGGACGTCCGACTCCCCGGTGGGGACAATCGCGTCAAGACGGCTCAGGGTCGTACGGATCAGCTCGGCACGGGCGGCGCTCCCGGCGGGGCTGTGGTCGGAGGCGGCGACGAAATCGGACACGATGCCCTCGGCACCTGCCGCGATCGGGTCGAGTGCGGCCCAGCGGGTGACGTACTCATCGCAAAGCGCGAAGATCGGAGTGCTCATATCCGGACCGTAGGACGGCCCGATATCCGTGCCCTATCGCTCCTCTATCGGCCGAGCCCTGCCGGCCGGGAATCCGACGTGCCGCGGCTCTCGTATCCGGCCCTCACCAGGGATTCCTCCGTCCTGGGGAGCGGCGTCGTGGAATCAGGCGAGGGGGCGCGACGCGGGTCGATGTCAGGGGTCCCTTCGTCCTGGGAACGGCATTGCCGACGCGGGTCGGTGTCCGAACCTGGGGTTCCTCCGTCCTGGGGATCGGCGTCGTGGAATCAGGCGAGGGGGTGTGACGCGGGTCGGTGTCCGATTCGTTCAAGACAACCGGGCCGCTTCCGGGCCACCATGGGCATCATGACCGACAGCATCCTCGACAACGCCCGGGCCTTCATCCTCCGGGAGGGACGCCTGCTCGAACGGCGCCTGTTCGCCACCCTTTTCCAGGCGGCGCCCGCCGCAGGGGTGGTGGACTCCCTGCGCGCCTACCAGAATCCCGACGGCGGGTTCGGTCACGGACTCGAACCTGACAAGCGCTGCCCCGACAGCCTGCCCATCGACGTGGAGATCGCCTTCCAGACGCTGCCGGCTGCGGGCGGCCCGCCGGCCGAGGAGATGGTGTCGCGCGCGTGCGACTGGCTGGCGACGGTCGCCGCGCCCGACGGAGCGGTGCCCCTGGCCTTCCCGGTCATGGAGGCCTACCCGAGAGCCGAGCACTGGTCGGACTGGACGTACACGCCGGGGCTGAACCCCACCGCCGGACTGGCCGGACTGCTGCACCAGATGGGAGCGGACCACCCCTGGCTCACCCGGGCCACCGACTGGTGCTGGTCGGCGCTGGAGGACGGCTTCCCCGGCGACGCGCACGCCATGTCCGAGACGCTCGTGTTCCTGGAGCACGTCCCCGACCGTGATCGGGCCGAACGCCTCGCCCAGCGGGTGGGCGAGTGGCTCCCCAAGCTGAGCCATTACCGGGCCGATCCCGCGGACCCGTCCTACGGCGTCACCCCGCTGCACCTCGCCCCCACGCCGGGCAGTCGCTGGCGCCGGCTGTTCGCCGACGACGTGATCGAAGGCCATCTCGACCGGTTGACGGGCGACCAGCAGCCGGACGGAGGATGGGCCATCACCTGGGAACCGCCGGGCGCGGCCTCCACCCTTGAGTACCGGGGAGTCGAGACCCTGCGAGCCCTGCGGGTCCTCACCGCCTACCAGAGGATTTGACGGCCACCGAGTGGTCGGTTCCGATGCGGCTCGGGAGGTCGTGCCGGCGATCGGCGAAGCCGGCAGGGAGCGTGCCTCCTGGCGGGAGGCCTGCTCATCGCTCACCGATCGATCGGTAACGACCCTCCGCCATTCGTCAACTCCGGGGGCGACGCCACCTGGTGAGCAGGAGGAGGGCCGCCGCCACCGCGACGATGACCGTTCCGTTGGCGAAGGCCCACATCACCGCCCGGTCGTGGACAACCCCGCTGGACACCGTGGGGTCCCGGAAAGTGGGGTTCACCTGGGTGATCAGGAAAACCTTTATGATCACTGCGAACACGAGGCACCCGATGCCGCCGGTCCAGGCGCGCCGCACGTGCACCGGCACGATGGCGCCGAACCGCGACTGCAGGATGACCGCCAGAACGACGCTCAGCGGAGCCCAGGGCAGGTAGTAGTAGACGGGACTTCCCACGGCGAACGCACCGACGAGGGCGCCCGGCCGGGGATCGGCGATCAGTTGGAGGTTCCAGACGAGCGCCTCGTAGAGGTTGCCGAACAGCCACATGCACAGCAACGCCGTCAGGCATATGGACAACGCACCTGTACGGCGCAGGAGCTCCACGGTCACCGTGGCGTCGCGCTGGATCTTCGGCGGGGGCATGGCATCAGTCTTCACCACTCGCCCGGGGCGATCGCGTCGCCTGTCCGAGCCGGCGGTGATCGAGGTCTGAGGAGGCAGGCCTTCCGGGCTGTCGGATCCACAAAGTGTGTTCAGCCGTCTACGGTCCGATGCCGTGCGGAGTCAGGAGTGTGGTCCACTCACCTCATCGGTCCGAGGTGGGGATCGTCGTGCTAGCGTCGCGGCTCGTGGTGGAGAACGTATACGTGGGTAGTGCGGACGTGGACGCGGCCGGTGATCGTGGTTGGCTCCTTGGGCATTTCAAGCCGGCCGACGACGTCCGGCACAGCGAGGACGTCGAGATCAAGTGGGGCGTGCACCAGCGCGGCGACGAGCGTGCGCAGTGGGTCACCGGTGAGAAACGTACGGCGCTGCTCATGCTGATCAGCGGCCGTTTCCGGGTGGAGCTACCAGGACGTAGCGTGCTGCTGGCCGAGCGAGGTGACTACGTCGTGTGGGGTCACGGCGTCGACCACTCCTGGTACGCCGAAGAGGAATCCGTGGTGCTCACCGTCCGCTGGCCCTCCGTTCCGGGCTACGCGGTTCCCGCCCCCGAGACGAACAGCCGACCAGAGGCCGACTGAGGCGGTTGTTCTAGCGTTCGCCGAGCGATCGGAGGACGTGTCTCAGGTGGTCTCGCTCAGCGGTGTTGGCGGTCCGTTCGAGGGCCGCCTCGTAGGCGGCCGCCGCCTCCTCCTCGCGGCCCAGGCGGCGCAGCAGCTCGCCGCGGACGGCGTGGAGCAGATGGTAGGAGCCGAGGTCGAGGGAGTCGACGAGGGCGAGGGCGGCCTCCGGTCCGTCGACCTCGGCGACGGCGACCGCGCGGTGGAGGGCGACGACCGGGTTGGGGTCGTCGGCGAGCAGCAGGTCGTAGAGCCGTACGATCTGCGTCCAGTCGGTCGCCCCCGTGGTGGGGGCGTCACTGTGGACGGCGTTGATCGCCGCCTGGATCTGGTAGGGCCCGGGCCGATCGCGGCGCAGGCAGCGCCGGACGAGGGCCTGGCCCTCACGAATCAGATCCTTATCCCAGCGACCCCGGTCCTGGTCGGCCAGGCGGACCAGGGCGCCGTCACCGGTCGTGCGGGCGCCGCGCCGCGACTCGGTCAGCAGCATGAGCGCGAGCAGTCCCATCACCTCGGGTTCGTCGGGCATGAGCTCGGCGAGCAGCCGGCCGAGGCGGACGGCCTCGGTGCAGAGATCCTCGCGGATCAGCCGCTCGCCGGAGCTGGCCGTGTATCCCTCGTTGAAGATGAGATAGACGACGGCCAGCACGGCACGGAGACGGTCCGGCAACTCGGCCTCGCGGGGGACGCGGTAGGGGATGTTCGCGTCGCGGATCTTGCTCTTGGCGCGGACCAGCCGTTGCGCCATGGTCGGTTCGGGAACGAGGAACGCGTGTGCGATCTCCGCGGTGGTGAGCCCGCCGAGCAGTCGCAGCGTCAGGGCCACTTGAGCGGGGCGGCCCAGTGCCGGATGGCAGCAGGTGAAGATCAGCCGTAGACGCTCGTCCCGCACGGGACCCTCCTCGATCGGCTCGTCGCGGGCATGGATGAGCGCGGCCTGGGCGTGCCGGTCGTCGCGGGACGCCTCGCGGCGGAGATGGTCGATCACGCGGTTGCGGGCGGTGGTGATGATCCATCCCGCCGGACTCGGAGGCAGCCCGTTCGACGGCCAGCGGTGCGTGGCGGCGGTGAACGCCTCCTGAACCGCGTCCTCGGCGATGTCGATGCTGCCGAAGACGCGGGTCAGGACGGCCACCGCGCGGCCGTACTCGGCGCGGAACACACGCTCGATCTCCGCGAGGGGAACGACGGTCACGTGCGGCTCAGTATTCGGCGACGTTCTGGAACGGGCGCACCTCGATCGGCAGTCCGGTGGCCCGGGTCGCCCTGGCCGCCCATTCGAGTGCGTCGTCCAGGTCGGGCGCGGTGATGATCCAGAATCCGCCGATGTGTTCCTTGCCCTCGAGATATGGTCCGTCGGTCATGACGACGTCGCCGCCTCGCTGCCGGACCACCGTGGCCGAGCTCGAAGCGTGCAGCCCTCCGGTGAAGACCCACGATCCGGCGGCCTTGAGCTGCTCGTTCAACACGTGCAGGTCTTCTCCCACCGCCTTCAGCACCTCCGGCCCCGGAGGCGATCCGTCCGGCTGGTAGATGCTGAGCAGATACTGCGTCATTGTCCGTGTCCTCTCCACTTACCTGGGCCGGTACGTCTTACCTGGGCCGGTACGTCGCGATGATGACCCCGGTGCCGGTCGGCACGCTGTCAACGAGCCGCAGGCGTGCCGGCGGCACGCCGTCGGGAAACAGCCGCCGACCCGAGCCGAGGACCAGCGGATGGATGAGAAGCACATACTCGTCCACCAGTTCGCGGCGCGCCAGCGACCGCACCAGCTCGCCGCTGCCGATGACCGCGAGATCCGGTCCCGGCAGGTGCTTGAGCTCGGCCACGGCATCCGCGGCGTCACCGTCGAGCAGCGTCGAGTTCTTCCACGGAAGCGGCCCGGTGAGCGTCGTCGACGCGACATATTTCTGGACGCCGTTCAGAAAGCCGGTGAACGGGTTGTCCGTACGGTGTGGCCACACGCTGAAGAAATCTTCGTACGTCCGCCTCCCGAACAGCATCGCGCCGGTCTGGGCCATGCCCCGGCCCATCGCCTCGGCCTTGACCTCGTCGTCGTACGGCAGCGCCCAGCCGCCGTGCTCGAACCCGCCGCGGGCGTCCTCGTCGGGGCGTCCCGGCGCCTGCGTCACCCCGTCCAGCGTCACGTTGCTGGTCACGACTATTTTGCGCATGCCCGGTCCTCACGGAAGGTGGAGCCGGCACCGCGCCGGCCTCTCACTCCCTATACGAACGGCCGACGGGCACATCGACATCGGCGCACGACCCGATCAGGTCCCGCTCTTCCCACCGGCATGCCGCCCGTACCGATGCCGGGTGGAGCGGGTCGGCGGCACAGGGTCAGCCGGACAGCTTCTTGGCGTACGCCTCGTGCAGCTCCTCCCACCCGTAATTGCGCGCGTCCTCACCGCGGATCGGGTCGATGGGATGCCCGTCGAGCAGGTGCTCGGCGACAACGAGGCAGAGGTGCCAGCCGGCTGCCACCTTGGGCATCCACTCCCGGTCCTCGACCGTGTGCCGCAGGGTCAGCCGGGTCCCGTGATCGGTCGCGAGAAGCTCCCAGCGCATGACGTTGTTCCCCGAGGTGTATTCCAGCAGCGTCGGCGGTTCGGCGCGGATCACCGACGCGGGCAGGTCCTCGGGCCTGTCCGCGTCGATCATCGTCAGGGTCACGTCGCCGACGGCGCCGAGGTCTCTGTCGGCGGTGTAGGGCGACCACTCGCTCAACCGAGCCGGATCGGTCAGCGCCGCCCACACCTTCTCGGGCGGGTGTCGCAGGTCGCGGACGAAGACGAGGACCCAGCGATCCTCGTCGGCGTGGCAGCCGACCTCGGCGAGCGGGCCTGGCTCGAAGGTGGTCCGGTTCATCACGACTCCTGATTGTCGAGATGACGCTCGAGAGCGTCGAGGTGATGGATCCACAGGCGGCGGTACGGTTCGAGCCACTCGTCGAAGGCCTCGAACGGACGTGCCTCGATCCGGTAGATGCGGTGCTGCGCCGCCGTGCGGCAGGAGATGAAGCCCGCTTCGCGCAGCACCTTCAGGTGCTTGGACATCGTGGGCTGGCTGATCGAGAGAGCGTCGGCGAGCTCGCCGACACTGCTTTCCGACCTTCGCAGCTGGTCGAGGATCCGGCGCCGGGTCGGCTCGGCGAGTACGGCGAACGCGTCTACGGGCACCTGGCTAATATGCTCATAGCGGCATATTCCTGTCAAGGCTTATAAGAGGGCGGGTGCCCGAGAAGGCACTCCGCCGCACCGTCATGTCATGGCCCGCCGCACCGTCATGCCGCCACCTTCGGGCAGGTCGAGAGGATGAGGTCCGCGACCTGCTGGGGGTTCCGCACCACCTGGAGATCGGTGCTGTCGCGGACGGAGACCAGGTAGCAGCCCGAGCGCCGGCCCACGGTCACCGTGGCGACCGCCCATCCCGTGTCGCAGTAGGCGACCAGTTCGGGGGCGTGCCGCTCGCGTTTTCCCAGGGGGTACGGCCTGCCGTCGCCGAACAGCTTGAGGCCGACCGTGTGAACGGTATAGGCGTGAATTCCCCGGGCCTTCAAAAGGCGTTGCACGTCGGCCAGTGTCCTGCCGTGTCTCTCCGCCGTCGCCTCGGTCACCTCATGCTCGTCCTCATGCTCCGCGTCGAGGCACTCTTCTGTTGTGTGTCCGGTCGTCATGACTATAACGGTAAGAAACCAGCGAGAAATGGTTCAAGGAAGTTGCTGTCAGTTGCTCCGACCGGTTGATATGCGGGAACGGGGATCGGCCGATCGAGGGAAGAAGGAAAATACGGATAGTCCGGGTAAGGGATTTATAGCGGCCGAAAGAATCGGCGGAAGGCGTGGCCCGGCTGAAATTCTTGCGCGTTTCCTCCTCTGCATCGAGTGAGAAGTGAAGAAACGCCATCACCGGTCGCCGGCCCGGCGGTGCCCGTCGGCGGCTCGGGCGGGTTCGTCGGCGCTCCGGGCGTCGGAAGGCGGACGTCTCGGTCCACGGGACATTGTCGCCCTTCCCGAGGGCGGTCGTCGCCACCCTTGACGTGGCTTCTGGGATGAGGCGGCCGATGTGCAATGGTGTCCACCTGACAGGCAACATATTGCGATATGAGATGTTTGGGGTGATATAACCGTTTGTTTACAGTTTATTTACAGGAGTAAGGGATCGGGCTATTCGTTGACGTGAACTGACACCCGATGCCAGGATGTGGCGATCTTGAAGATGTCATTAATCCTGGAGACAAAATATGTTAATGTGTCCCGGCCTCCGGGGTTGGCGCACGCCCGCTGCCATGGTCATGGTGGGTGTGTTGTTAGGGGCAGGGGCGCCCTCGGCGGCGAGGGCGGCAGACAGAGGTCAGGCCGCGTCCGGCGGCGTTCGGCTCGGCGAGTGGCAGCAGGCGTCGAGCGACGCGGCCAAGACCGGGGAGCCGGTCGAGGTGACCGAGGCCCGGACCGAGTTCACCACCACATACGCCAATCCCGACGGCAGCTCGTTCCATCTGGAGCAGTCGACCGTGCCCGTCCGGGTCAAGGGAGCGGATGGCGCGTGGGTGGCGCCCGACGCCACGCTTGAGCGGCGCGCCGACGGAAGCGTGGGACCGGTGGCCGCCGCCGTGGGGATCGCCTTCTCCGGAGGCGGCGACGGTGCCCAGCTGGTGACGATGACCCGTGACGGCCGGGTCCTCGCGCTGGGATGGCCGCAGAGACTGCCGGCCCCGGTGCTGGACGGACCGAATGCCACCTACCGCGATGTGCTGCCGGACGTCGACCTCAGAATGACCGCGACGACCGAGGGCTTCCGTCAGGTTCTGGTCGTCAAGACTCCGGAGGCCGCAGGCAACCCCGCGCTCGAGCGGATCGAGTACGCGGTCACGTCGTCCGGACTGAAGGTGGAGGAGACCGAGGACGGCGGCATGTCCGCGACCGACGGCAACGCCACCGAGGTCTTCTCCTCGCCGCCCGCCGCCATGTGGGACTCCACCGGTGACATCACCGCGGGCCAGGCCGGCGCGGAGAAGAAGCCCGCCTCGTCGCTCACCGGGCGCGCATCGGCCGCGGCCCCGAATGACGCCGCCACCGCGGCCCCGTATGACGCCGCCACCGCGGGCGAGGGAGACGCCGCCGACGGACCGGCCCCCGGGGCCGGGCACGCCGAACTTCCCATCCAGGTCGACCAGGACAGTCTCACCCTCGTCCCTGACGTCAAGCTGCTCCAGCAGAAGGACGAGGCCGCCTACCCCGTCTATATCGACCCGACCGTCACCTGGGGCGAAACCGACAGGACGCTGCTCCGCTCGGACGGCTACAAGTCGTACAACTGGGGCAACGGCAGCAGCAACCAGGGCGAGGGCGTCGGCCACTGCGGCACCTGGAGCGGCTACTACTGCGGACCCGGTTACACCCAGCGGCTGTACTTCCAGTTCTCGCCCGCCAGCCTCAAGGGCAAGCAGGTGCTGAGCGCGACGTTCCGCGTCACCGAGCCATGGGCGTTCCAGTGCTCTCCCCGGTGGGTCGACCTCGTCCGCACGAACAACGTCTCGTCGTCCACGACCTGGTCGGGCCGGCCCAAGGAGCTCGACTGGATGGTCGACCGCAACGTGTCGGCGGGCCGTGGCTCGGCGTGCGACCCGGACCAGTCGACCGCGCCCATCGACTTCAGGGACAACCCCGAGGAGACCAACGAGAACCTGACCCCGACCGTGAAGGACTTCGCGGCGGGTAAGTTCGCCAAGCTCACGCTGGAGCTGCGGGCGCACGACGAGGGCGACACCTCCGCCTGGAAGCGGTTCAGGAACGACGCCGTGCTGGCCGTGGACTACGTGGGGCTTCCGGCGAAGCCGACCGGCATCGGCCTCGTGACCGGTTCCGGCACGGTCTGCGAGACCAAGGAGACGGCGCCGGCGGTCGTCTCCGACCCCACGCCCACCCTGGCGTCCACCCCGCAGACCGTCTCGGGCGGTGAGTCCGGGGCGATGCTGCGGGCGGCGATGGACGTCGACAAGAAGCTCGCCGACGGGACCTGGCCGGACGCCTTCACCACCATGGAGCGGCCGACGACCGGGCACGTCGCCGACAACACGAAGGTGACCGCGTCCACGCCGACGCTCTCCGAAGGGGTGCTGTACCGCTACAGGTCATGGACGCGCTCGTACTACAGCAACTACACCAAGCAGTTGCCCGGGCCCTCGAACGGCTCGACCACCGGCTACTGCTACTTCAAGGTCGACCCGACCGCGCCGAAGGCCCCCGTGGTCACGCTCGGCGCCCCGTACACCGCGTGCACCGCCACCGCTTGCGTGCCGGCCGGCGGCCCGGGGCAGAGCGCGACGTTCACGTTCGCGCCGGCGTCCGGTGACTCCAACAACGTGTCGTACGAGTATCGTCCGTCCACCACCCCGACCTGGTCGGCGGCGGTCACGGGCGCCACGGTCAAACCCGTGATCACTCCGCAGGCCTCCGGCACGTACAGCCTGTTCGTACGGGCCAAGGACAACGTGGGCCGGTACGGCGCCACCACCGTCGTCGACTTCCTGGTCGCCGCGGGAGCGGGGCCTGTCGGCAGGTGGCACTTCGACGAGGACTCCGGCGTCGCCGTCGACGCGTCCGGCACCGCGGGCCACGGCGCCACGCTCTCCACCGGCGCCGTGCGAACCGACAGGGGACGCCGCGGCGAGCTCTGGTACGACGACGGCGGCCGGCCGCTGGAGGCCCCGCGGACCGACAGGGGAATGAGCCTGAACGGCACGTCGGGATACGCGGCGACCTCGGGACCCGTGCTGGAAACGCGCTCCGCCTACACGGTCGCGGCCTGGGCACGGCCCGACAAGATGACCACGGACGCCATCGTGGTGTCGCAGGACGGCGCCGGGGGATACAGCCCCTTCATCATCTGGTACGACAAGGCCCGCGTGTCCTACTGCTTCGGTGTCAAGGACAAGGACGAGGCGACGGGCAAGGCGTACTTCGGGGTCTGCGCGAAGAACAACGCGGCCCAGGTGAACGCCTGGACCCATCTGGCCGGCACCTACGACCCGACCACGCAGCAACTGAAGTTCTACGTCAACGGCCTGCCGCAGGGCACCGCCACGGTCGCCGGTTCGTGGTCCGCGACGGGCCCGCTGGAGATCGGCCGCTACAAGTGGGCCAATGTCTTCCAGTACTACTTCTCCGGCTCCATCGACGAGGTCGCCGCCTGGCAGCGGATCCTGACCCCGGACGAGGTCGCGACGGAGGCGCGGTCGGAGTCCGCCGCGTCGGGGCGCAACGACGTGGAGCTGGTGGCGGACTGGGACCCCGCGGGCGCCACCGGAACGGCGCTGCCCGACTCGCTCTCCGGATACGGCCGCTCGCTGGCGCTGGCCGGCGGCGCGTCACTGGACGGCGAGGCCCTGGTGCTGGACGGCACCGATGACGCGGCCACCACCGCGGGCTCGGTCGTCGACGACACCGGCTCCTTCACGGTGACCGTGAAGGCCGAGCTCGACCAGGACAAGGTTCTTGCGATGGCGATCGGATCCGTCGGCCAGGTGGCCGGGCAGCGCACCGCGGACGGATCTTCGTGGGGGATCTGGTTCGAGCTGACCGGAAAGGAGACGCAGCTCGACGACGACGGCAACGAGATCACCGTCCCGGTCGGCTTCTGGCGCTTCGGCCGGGTCAACAAGGACGGCACGAAGAGCTGGGTGAGCTCCGACGCCTCGGCGAGCCTGCAGAGCCCGGTCCGGCTGACCGGCGTCTACGACGCCCTGGCACCCGGCGGGCCCGTCGTACGGCTCTACGTCGGCCACGAGCAGAACGACCTCGACCTGGCGTACACCGCGACGGCCGGATCCGGTGATTTCGCGGTCGGCAAGGGCTTCAGCGCGACTGCCTGGGGCCACTTCCTGCCGGCGCGGATCACCGATCTGAGGCTCTGGGCGGGCGCCATGTCCGATTCCGACCAGATCGACGCAGTCGTCGGCGACTGACGACGTGCGGGGACCGGCACCCCGGTCCCCGCACGTCTGGTTTCTCCCGGTTGATCAGCTGGTTCTTTCTTTCTGTCCTCTTGAGGGAGTTGGGTCATGGGTCCGGCAGGAATACGCGCTGCCTTGGTGACCGCGGTGGCGGTGGTGGTGTTCTTACCCATGGGGCTGACGCCCATGGCGCTCGCGGCGGACGGGCCACCCGGCGCCCCCGCCGTACCGAAGCAACGGTCCAGCAAGGTCAGGGCCATGAACGCGACCGGTGCCAGGGAGGCCCGGGAGAAGGTCGCCGCGTCCAAGGCGCGTAACGACTCCTCGGCGGAGCGGGCCGACAGGGAGCGTACGGCCGGCCGGTGGCCGGAGGCCGGCGAGGCGGACGTTCCGGTCGGCGGCAGGGCCACCGTGGGCGGGCTGCCCGTCGCCCTGACGGCGGACGGAACGGGCCCCGGCACGGCGGCCGGTTCGGAGCCGGCTCGCGTGCGAGTCCTCGACCGCGCCGCCACCGAAGCGGCCGGGGTGGACGGCGTGCTGCTGACCGCGTCGGCACCGACCGAGGGCAGCGCGAAGCTGAGCGTCGGCTACGCCGCCTTCGCCTCGGCGTACGGCGGCGGATGGAGCGGCCGCCTCCACCTCGTGCAATTGCCCGCCTGCGCGCTGACCACGCCCGAGCAGGACGGGTGCCGCACCCAGACCCCGCTGGACTCCGACAACGCCGCAACCGCGCAGACCCTCTCCGCGCCGGTCACCCTGGGGGCGGCTCCGGCCGTGCTGGCCCTGACCGCCGAGACCCCCGGCGCGGAAGGCGAGGCGCCCGACGGCAGCGGCAACTACGCGGCCACCCCGCTGGCCTCGTCGTCCACCTGGGAGGCGGGCGGCGGTTCCGGCTCCTTCACCTGGTCGTATCCGATGGCCCCGGTGGAGCCCGCGGCGGGACCCGCGCCCTCGCTCGACCTGTCCTACGACTCGGGCGGCGTGGACGGGCGCACGTCCACCAGCAACAACCAGGGCACCTCGGCCGGTGAGGGCTTCGAGCTGGCGGCCACCTCCTACGTCGACCGCCAGTACGGCTCCTGCGACGAGGACGGCCACGACAAGCAGCGCGACATCTGCTGGAAGTACGACAACGCCTCGCTCGTCCTCAACGGCAAGTCCAGCGAACTCGTCAAGGACGACAGCACGGGCAAGTGGCGCCTGAAAAACGACGACGCCTCCACCGTCACCCGCTCCACGGGCGCCGACAACGGCGACAACGACGGCGAGTACTGGACCGTCATCACCGGCGACGGCACCAAGTACGTCTTCGGCCTCAACAAGCTGACCGGCGCGGGCACGCAGCGCACCAACGCGGTGTGGACGGTCCCGGTGTACGGCGACGACTCCGGCGAGCCCGGCTACGACAAGGGCGACGCCTTCGCCGACCGCTCCCTCACCCAGGCGTGGCGGTGGAACCTCGACTACGTCGAGGACACCCACGGCAACGCCATGTCGTACTGGTACACGACGGAGACCAACTACTACCGCAAGAACAAGGCCGACACCGCGACCACCCTTTACACGCGCGGCGGTTACCTCGAAAGGATCCTCTACGGGCAGCGGTCCGACACGCTCTTCACCGCGGACGCCCCCGACAAGGTGACCTTCTCCTACGCCGAGCGCTGCACGGCCTCCGACTGCGGCAGCCTGACCAAGGCCACCGCGCAGAACTGGCCCGACGTCCCCTTCGACGCCATCTGCACCAAGGACGAGGACAAGGACGACTGCCACGCGGAGAGCCCCGCCTTCTTCTCGCGCAAGCGGCTGGTGAAGATCGAGTCGTCCGTGCTGTCGGGGACCGCGTACAAGCCGGTCGACTCCTGGGCGTTCACCCAGAAGTATCTGGACGGCGGCGACATCGGCACCTCCTCCGACCAGTCGCTGTCGCTGATGTCGATCGTGCGCACCGGCGCCTCGGGCACGCCCCTGACGCTCGACCCGGTCTCCTTCACGTATCTGATGCGGCCCAACCGGGTCGCGGGCGGCACCCAGCCGGGCGGCGGCAACATCCTGCCGCTGACCAGGCCGCGCATCGAGACGATCACCTCGGAGACCGGCGCGATCACCACGGTCAGCTACAACGAGCCCGAATGCGTGCGCGGATCGCTGATGCCGAAGGCCGAGGACGACAACTCCCTGTCCTGCTATCCGCAGTTCTGGCACATCAACGGCGCCACCGACGCGGCCATCGACTGGTTCAACAAGTACCGCGTGCTCGCGGTGAACACCGCCGATCCGGCGGGGTACAACCCGCTCACCGAATACACCTACGAGTACGAGAAGCCGGCCTGGCACTACAACGACAGCCCGTTCACCCCGGCCGACGAGCGCACCTGGTCGATCTGGCGCGGCTACCAGAAGGTCACCACGTACGTCGGCGACACCGACGGCACCCGTACCAAGAACGTCTCCGTCTACCTCCAGGGCATGAACGGCGACCGGCTGCTCAAGGCCGGTACCCCCAGAGCCGTCGACCCCGACAGGCGGCGCGCCGTCTCCGTGCCCGGCCTCGACATCGCCGGGCTCGACGTTCCCGACCTCGTCGACTCCGAGCAGTACGCGAGCCTCACCCGCGAGGAGATCAGCTACAACGGGGCCGATCCCGTCGACGTGACGGTCAACGACTTCTGGTCGGCGAAGACCGCGACCCAGCACAAGTCGTACGCCGACACCGAGGCCTACTACGTGCGCATCGGCAAGACGTCGGAGCACACCTACCTCACCGTCCCCAAGACCTGGCGCACCTCCACCACCTCCACGACGTTCGACGGCTACGGCATGGCGGTCAAGCAGGACAGCACGGGCGACATCGCCAAGAGCGGCGACGAGGCGTGCACCCGCACCTGGTACGCACGCGACGACGCCAGGGGCATCAACTCGCTCGTCTCCCGCACCCGCGAAGTCGGCCGGCCCTGTTCGGTGGCCGAGGCCGACCTGTCGCTGCCCACCGGCAGCGGAGCCGCCGGCGACGTGCTGTCCGACACGGCCACCGTTTATGACAACGCCACCGCGACCGGCTGGTCCGCCGGGCAGAAGCCGGTCAAGGGCGACTCGACCTGGACGGGGCGGCCCACCGGCTACCCGGCCGCCGTCACCGGCGACGACCGGCCACCGGCGGGCTGGCAGCGCACGGCCAAGACCACCTACGACATGCTGGGCAGGCCGCTGACCGTCACCGACGCGGGCGGCAACGGCACCGTCACCGGGTACACGCCGACGGGCGCCGGCGTCCCCACCGGGACGACGGTCACCAACGCCAAGCAGCAGAAGGTCACCACCTTCCTCGACGGGATGCGCGGCCTGCCGCTGCGTACCTACGATCCGAACAACGCCAAGACCGAGCAGACCTACGACGGCCTCGGCAGGCTGACCGGGGTGTGGCTGCCCGACCGGAGCAAGGACGGCGGCCAGACCGCCAGCATGGCCTACTCCTACGTGTACGAACGCGGCAAGGCGCCCGCGATCGGCACCTCGACCCTCAAGTCGTCCACCACGGCCACCTGGTCGTACCAGATCTTCGACTCGCTTCTGCGGCCCATGCAGACGCAGCGGCCCACGCCGAACGGCGGACGGCTGCTGACCGACACCCGCTACGACTCGCGGGGCCTCGCCTACGAGACGTACGCCGACATCTTCGACGCGAAGAACACGCCGAACGCGACCTACACCCGCGAGGAGTACGGCGAGGCGCCCAAGCAGACGAGTATCGTCTTCGACGGCGCCGGCCGCGAGACCAGCAGCACGTTGCACACGTACGGCGTGCAGAAATGGACGACCACCACCTCCTACACCGGTGACTCCACCGCCGTCGGCGCACCGGCCGGCGGCAAGGCGACCCGGACCATCACCGACGCGCTGGGACGCACCGTCGAGAGCCGCGAGTACAACTCGACCTCGCCCGCCGACACCCAGTACGGCGCCCCGACGTCCAGCGGCTACGTCTCCACCTCCTTCACCTACACGCCCGACGGCCGGGAGCGGACCGTCACCGGCCCCGACGGCGCCAAATGGTCCTCCACCTACGACCTCTACGGGCGGCAGACCGGTATCTCCGACCCCGACAAGGGCGACAGCACCGTCCGCTACACCGCGCTCGACCAGACCGACACGGTGACCGGCGCGAACGGCACCGTGCTGCTGTACGGCTACGACGAGCTCGGCCGCAAGACCGGGCTGTGGTCCGGGTCCCGCACCGACGCGGGCAAACTCGCCGCCTGGACGTACGACACGCTGACGAAGGGGCAGCTGACCTCGTCGACCAGCTACGACGGCGGGGTCTCGGGCAGGGCGTACACCAAGAAGGTCCTCGCCTACGACCTTCAGTACCGTGCGACCAGCACCGAGATCGCCATCGACCCGAACGACCCGATGGTCACGTCGGGAGCGGCACAGGCCGGCTACACCTTCGCGAGCACGTACAACCTCGACGGCACCCTGAAGAACTCCACGGAGCCCGCGGCCGGAGGCCTCGCCGGAGAGACCGTCAGCCTGACCTACACGCCGACCGGACAGGTCGTCGGGGTCACCGGCACCAACGACTATCTCCAGGCGGCCAGTTACAACGCCCTCGGTCTGGCCGAGCAGTTCACCCTCGGTCTGTCGGGAGCCGCCGGCGCCAAGAAGACCTTCATCAACAACAGCTACGAAGAGGGGACCGACCGGCTGAAGAGGTCCTTCGTCACCACCCAGTCCACGCCGGTCAAACCGCAGGACCTGACCTACCGCTACGACGACGCGGGCAATGTCACCGGGATCGCCGACACCCCGACGCAGGACGGCGCGGGCATGAGCGACATCCAGTGCTTCGCCTACGACGGGCAGCGCCGCCTGTCCGAGGCCTGGACGCCGGCCACGGACGACTGCACCGGCAGGACACTCGGCGGCGCGGCCCCGTACCGTACCGGCTACGCCTACAACGGCGCGGGCCTGCGAACCGCGGAGACGAAGTACAACGGCTCCACCGCCACCTCCTCGGCCTACTGCTACGGCGACACCGCCAAGCGGCACGCCCTCACCGCGATCACGGCCACCGGCTCCTGCACGGGCGCACCCGCCACCTACACCTACGACAAGTCCGGCAACACCACGGGGCGCGGCGGCCAGGTTCTGACCTGGGATGCGCAGGGCCGCATCGCCACCCTGACGCAGGGCACGCAGAAGACCGACTACCTGTACGACGCCGACGGGTCGCTGCTGATCCGCCGCGCGGTGGGCGACGGTGAAAGCGTGCTCTATCTCGGCGCCACCGAGATCCACTCGAAGAAGACGGGAAGCACCGTCAAGACCTGGGGCAGCCGCTTCTACACGGCGAACGCCCAGGTGATCGCGGTGCGCAGCAGGGAGACGGGGACGAACACGGTCTCCTTCCTCGCCGGCGACGCGCACGGCACGTCCTCGCTGGCGGTCGACGCGAGCAGCCAGGCCATCAGCAAGCGCTACACGACCCCGTTCGGCGCGCCGCGCGGCACGACGGTCGGCGGCGAGTGGCTCGACGACAAGGGATTCCTCGGCAAACCCGCCGACGACGCCACCGGGCTCACCTACGTCGGGGCCCGCATGTACGACCCGCTCATCGGCAGGTTCCTGAGCGTGGACCCCGTGCTCTCCACCGACCAGAGCCAGTCCCTGAACGGCTACTCGTACGGGAACAGCAACCCCGTCACGTTCAGCGACCCGACGGGCGAGGAGATCGGGTCCAGGCCCAACTCCTGCCAGTACGACCTGAAGTACTGCTCGAAGAAGGTGCAGAAGCAGGTCGGTTACAACCCGAAGACCCACATCGCCACCCCGCCCTACATGCAGAAGAAAAAGAAGAAGTCCGCGTCGAGGCCGTCCCCGTCTCCGGGCCCGTCGCCGAAGCCCCCGCCCGGCGGGTGCTTCTGCAAGCCGCCGCTCAACCGTGACAACGGGGTCAACCTGGTGAAGGCGCTCCTCACCAACCCGTTCCACTGGGGAAACAACTTCAACGGCGCGAACGAGCTGGCCATGGCGTACCACGCGCTGCCGGGACTCAGCGACGGCAGTTGCGAACGCCGTTCCCTGCAGTACGTCTGTTACGGCGGCTCTCCCGGAGGCGACCAGCCGATGACGGTCGGGGACGTCCACTTCTACCCGTACGCGAAGAAGAACTTCAAGGACCAGCTGCGGGAGGAGAAGCAGACCCGGGACGACATCGCGAAGGTCGCCGGCCGCAAGGTGGCGGACGAGTACGGGCCGAACATCGAGAAGCACGAGGCGGTGCACTCGCAGCAGTGGTCGCGTTACCGGAACGCCACCGATTTCATCACCGACTACGGCATCGCCTCCCTGCACTCCCGGATGAGCGTGGGTGACCCCGCGGTCTCCAACCGCTTCGAGATGGACGCCAACCTGTGGTGGGGCGGTTACCTGAACTGGGCGCCGCTGGAATACAGGCCCAGGCAGTAGAGAGGATGATGGAACGATGATTCGCAGAAGGAGGCCGGGGCTGAGATACGCGGCCGTCGCGTCGATCGCTCTGGTCTTCTTCGGCACGGGGTGCACACCCGAGCCGAAAGGCGTCCTCGCCGTCGAACGGGTCGAGGACGGTGGCCTCAGGCTGCTGTCGGCCGACTGCCCCGGCTATGTCACGCGAGACTTCTCCGTCGTCGCCGACACCGACGACGACGGCGAGCCGGTCGGCTGGAGCGTGCACAACGACGGCTGGACAGGTTCGGTGCAGGACGTCCGGGTCTTCCAGGACCCGCCCGAGGGCTGGCGGTCCACGGGCGACCAGCTCACCGCCTTGCAGAAGGGCGTCCCGTACGTCGCGAACGTCAGCGGCAGCATGGGCAACAGGGGCCTGAAGGGACGGGTGCCGTTCACGGTCGAGGACCTGGAGGGTCTCAAGAGCGGGGAAGTGCTGACCTGGGCCGGAGGGGACAAGAACACAAAAACGGGCCGGGACGACTTCCTGCACGGCGACCCGGCCCGTTGCAAGCCCTGACCGGTGTGGCGGCCCGTTACGGGATCTCCTGCCGGCCGCTCAAGTGGTCACTTCCGGCGGCCGGCAGGTGCTGTTCGCCTTCGTACTCTGCCGTCCGCAAGTAGTGGTCGGCGGGATGGCTCCCCGCTGAGTACTCGGCGAAGATCTCGGTCAGGGCGCGCCGTGCGTTCAGCGCCGGCTCGTCGGTATCGCCCAGGGTGTGAGAGCAGGTGGCCATCGTCTTCCAGAGAGCCCAGCCACGCCCGCGCGCCCACCTTGCATCGTCAACGGACAGTCGCTCGCGGAACGCCTGACGGCCGTCAGCGGTCAGCAACGTCCATGCAACTGCCAGGTCGCAGGCCGGGTCGCCGACGCCGCACGTGCCGAAGTCGATGACCGCCGCCAATCGCCCGTCCTTGAGCAGGAGATTGCCCTGGGCAAGGTCACCGTGGAACCAACTGTCCACACCGTCCCAGCGCGCGTCCAGTGCGGTCTTCCAGATCTCGCGCACCAGGCTGACGTCGACGCGGCCGTCCAGTTTCTCCAGCGCGCTCTCGAGCTGCCCCTCATAGGTGCGCAGTGTGGCGCCCCGGAACCAGTTGTGCTTTCCCGGCCGGGGGCCGTCAGCGGTGTCGATGCTCTGCAAGGCCGTGACGAAGCCGGCCAGGTCGACCGCGAATCGGACCGGATCGGCGATCCGGTCGGCGCTCGCGGGCTCGCCGTCAAGCCACCGGTAGATCGACCACGAGAAGGGGTAGCCCGCACCTGGCTCGCCCTTCGCCAGCGGGACAGGAATGGGCAGCGGAAGCCGGGAGGCGAGCGGCGGAAGCCACCGGTGTTCCTTTTCAACCGCCAAGGCGTACTCGGATGCACTGGGCAAACGCACCAGCATTCCGTCGCCTAGGTGGAAGGTCCGGTTATCCCAGCCACCGTTGGCCACGGGCTCAATCGGGAGGTCCGCCCACTGAGGAAACTGTTCGGCGATGAGCCGATGGACCTGCTCCGCGTCGACCGTGAGGCGCTGGGGCATCGGACCAAGATCAGGTATATCGCTCAACGAGACTTCCCTATCCGGCAGTGGACGTGAATGCGCGACCAGGACGCTGCTTGCCGCTCGAGTACACCCCATCGTGTCCCCATGATCAACTTAGGCCGAGTGGCCTCGGGGCGTTCGTCGCAGGGCGGGTTCACCGGCGGCGTTACTCTCATCGATCTTGCCTAACCGGTGCTGTAGGCACACCGCTGTCTCGCTCGCCGTCGATACCGAACATGACACCGGCCAGAGTGCGTCCATCCGGGCTGAACGCCAACGCCATCCGACCGATGGGGTCGGCGAGCGGGGCGCCGGACTGCTCGCGGGTAGCCGCATCCCACAACCACTTCACTCCGATAGGCCCCGCATCAGTGCCGTCGCTGACGTTGGCGCCGGCCAGGGTGCGGCCGGCTCGGTCGCCGACGTCACACCCCAGGAAAGGACGTTTGTGTGTCATAGTGCGCACTAGGGCTTATATGTGACTTTGTACGCAGAAAAGAACATTTCACCCATCTAGCTTGAGGGTGCGCGTTGAGAACAGCGCGCACCACTCAAGGGGGAAATGACATGAAGATCACACGAAGCCTGGCGACGGCGGCCGCGACTCTGGCGATCGCCGGTGGCATCATCGCCTCCACCGGCGGAGCCGCCTCGGCCGCCACCGCGAGCACCGCGGCCGTCTCGGCCGCCACGGTCAGCGCGAGTCAGACCGTGGCCGTGAGCACATCCAACCGCGGCGAGCGCTACCGCTTCGACGGGCACCGTTTCTACCGGTGGTTCAACGGTGGCTGGAGGGCCGTGTCCTTCGATTACGCCCGCTCCCACCACTACGACCGCAACCACCGCGACCGCGACTACGACCGCGACCACAACCGCCGCGACCACAACCGCGGCGACCGGCACTAGGACCGAAGGGCGGCCCGGTAGCACCGCCGGGCGGCATCGGTGCCGAGCCGTACGCGACTGACCCGCATCCGCTGTTTCACGCCATGACTCTCGCACCGTCGATATCCGTGGTCTGTTCAGGCAGGGTATCCAGCTGATCGCAGGGCACGCACCCTCATTTCTCCTGCCGGGCAGCTCGCCGCCGCGTCCGTCAGCGGGCCAGTAGTTCGGTGACCGTGACAGCGCGCAGCCTGCGGCGCCGCAGGCCGTCCAGGATCTCCGGTAGCGCCTTGGCGGTGCCGGGATGACCCAGATGCAGGCTCACGATGGAGCCTGGCCGCACATCGTCGAGAACGGTGGACACGACCGCGGCGGGTCCCGGGTCGGTGTGGTCGCGGGAGTCGAGATCGTAGGACAGGCAGGTGCGGTAGCCGACGCGGGCCGAGAGCCTGCGGACCAGTGGGGTCGCCTGCCGGGTCGCGGACGGCCGGAACCAGGACCCGATCGAGCCGGTGAGCTCGCGCAGCAGGGTCGCGCATCCGGCGATCTCCGCGTGAGCGGCCCGTTCGTCCATGCCGCAGATGTCCAGGTGGTTCTGGGTGTGGTTGCCAAGGTCGTGGCCGCCGCTCAGAACGCGGCGGGCCATACCGGGATACCGCTCAAGCCAGCTGCCGACCGCCAGGACCGTGAGGCGCGCGCCGGACCGCTCGGCCGTGGCCAGCACGTCCTCCGCCAGCCGTACCGGCCCTGCGCCGTGGAAGGTCAGCGCCACCTGCGGCCGGTCACGGGGGCCGTGCCGAACCTCGGCGGGCAGCCGCACGGGTGGGGCCGCGTTTCCCGGGGGAGAGGGCGTGACGGTCCCGGGACGTGTCGGCGCCGACGTCCGGGCGGCCGGCTCCGGGGCTGCCCCTCCGGGCTCTCCGGAGCAACCGATCACGGTTCCCAGAGTGGCGGCGGCTCCCAGGCGCAGAACGGGGCGCCGCCCGATGGCGGCGGCCGTACCCGCGTCATCCGGGGCGGAGGGGGAGCCGGTCCCCGGCGGGCCGTCGCCGTACTTCAACGGAAGACTCCCGTGTGGCCGAGCGAGTAGCGTCCGGGCTGGGGGTAGATGGCCAGGCCGTGCGGGCCGGCGCCGACGTTGATCGTGCGGATGAGGCGGCCGGTGCCGGTGTCGAACACGTAGACGACCCCGTTGTAGCGTCCGGACAGCCACAGGCTGCGGCCGTCGGCTGACACGCCGCCCATGTCCGGCGAACCGCCGCCGGGGATGGGCCAGGTGGCGATCGGGCGGCCCAGGGCGAAGGAGATGACGGAGACCGATCCGGCGCCCCGGTTGGAGACGTACAGCACCTTCGAGTCCCGGCTGACGTAGAGCCCGTGAGCGCCCGCGCCGGTCGGGATGAAACCCGTGACACGGAACTTCCCGGCGTCGACGACCCACACGCCGTTCTTGGCCATGTCGGCGACGTAGAAGGTGGTGCCGTCCGGGGAGAGTTTGACGTCCTGCGGCATGTTGGGGTACGGCATGCGGCCATGCATGGAGTCGTGATCCATGCTGTCATGCCCCATGGAGTCGTGCTCCAGGCGGCCGTGCCGCATGAGGTCGTGCTCCATGCTGTCGTGCCCCATGCCGGACGGCATGCTCCTGTCCTTCGGCATCGCGCGCCGGAGGCCCTTGCGCCGCGTGACGCCGTCCGCCAGGTCGATGACGGCGCGGACCTTACGGTCGGCTATGTCGATGACCACCAGCTGGCCGGAGAACTCGCAGCTGGCGAGCATGAGGGTCTCGTCGGCGGTGAAGTCCGCGTGGTTGATTCCCCTGCAGGGCATGGGCAGCGAGTACCGGCGCTGCATGGTGCGCGGGTTGAGGAAGTCGAGCCGGTTCTCCCGCTCGGCCATCACCAGGGCGGAGCGGCCGTCCGGGCTGAAATACAGGTTGTAGGGGTCGTCGACGGACACCGGCTTGCCCTCCTTGCCGGTCATCGGGTCGATCGGTGTCAGGGAGTTGCCGTCGTTGTTGTTGACCCAGAGCGTCTTCAGATCCCACGAGGGGACGACGTGCTGCGGTCGCCGGCCCACAGGGAAGGTGCGGACCACCTGGTAGGTGTGCGGGTCGATCACACTGACGGTGTTGCTCTCGCTGTTGGGCACGTAGACCCGCTCGGGGAACCCCGCCACGACGGGGCTGAGCATGCCGGGCCGGTCGTGCGCGTAGACGTCCACCGGCGCGGCCGATCCGGTCGGGGTGCTCGATCCACCACGGGGGGCGGGGGTGGTCGCGGCGATCCCGATGGGCGGAGACGGACTCGGCGCCGACACCGGTTTCCCGCCTTCGCAGGCGGACAGCACGCACGCCATCAATCCGATCAGGGGGACGATCACGCCGCGCCGTCGCCGCTCACTTCTCAGCCGCCGCACGACCCACTCCTTCGATCCGACGCCGGCTCTCTGCCGGCCATGGAAACGTTAGGAGCAGGCAGGTCGGCAAACGTTCAACCTGGGGTTAGCGGCGTGCGAGGTCGCCCGCGGGCCCCTACGCGATCCGTGACCGAAAAGGGGTGGCGGAGACTCCGAGGGCATATGGTCACCTCGCGGCAGCGCGCCGGTGTTCGGCGGATGGCCGGACCTGGCGTCGTACGGTCGCCTCGCGGCAGCGCACCGCCTCCGGAGGATTCGGCCAGGCGCTGATTCCTTGTGCTCAAGTGCTCACCTGAGCATGTCCTCACCGGATAGCGTTGGCCGCGGAGGTGCCGGGGGGCACCTTGACGGAGATGTCCATGGTTTCCTGTGCGGCGGTAACCGTGGCCATCTTCACTCTTCTGGATCATCGTGCGACAGTCGGAAGCACGAACCCCCGTCGCAGATCCAGAGGAGACCGCCGTGTCGTCTGACAGTTCGGTGGAAGTGTTCCGCTCCACCGAGGCCGGCCTGATCAAGCGGGTCGAGATTCGCATCGTCGGCGGCAACATCAGGATCAACGCCGTCAAGACCGAGACGGTGACGGTCAGGGCGCTCGGCGACACGGCGACGCTGGGCGCGGAGGCCTCCGTCAAGGGCGACGTCCTGCACATCGGCTCGTCGTCCGCGCTGCGCTACTTCCGCCAGAAGGGCCGCATCGATCTGGTCCTCGACGTGCCGGAGGACACGGCCGTCTTCATCAAGGTCTTCGGCGCCGACATCGTCGTCAACGGCGGCACCGGCCCGCTTGAGGTGCGCGGGTTCTCCGGCGCGATCGAGGGCACGACCTACTCCAAGGACGTCAAAATCCACTTCACCGTCGGTGGCAACGACCTCGTCCAGGCGGCCGCAGACGGTGGTTGACCTGCCCCGGCTTTCCCGGAGCACATCGGAGTCTCCGCCAAGTCCGGTGCGCTCCTCTGCGAAGAGGCTGCCGATCAGCCCTGACTCTCCATGAAGAGGTGGCCGATCAGCTCTGACGCCGTAACGGTTCTCTTCTCCTCGGAAGCGATGGATCAGCCGGGGAAGCGGATGAACGCGGGCGGGATCCGCTCGGCCAGCCAGACGCCGTTGGCGCTGAGGCGGAACGCGTGCCCGGCCTCGTGCATCGCCCCGGCGTCGACCGCCAGGACGACCGGCGCGCCACGACGGGCGCCGACCCGGGTCGCGGTCTCCCGGTCCGGCGACAGGTGGACGTGATGGCGGGTCATCGGCCGTAGCCCCTCCGCCCGGATCGCGGCCAGGTTGCGGGCCACGGTTCCGTGAAAGAGGAACGGCGGTGGTTCGACGGTCGGCAGCTCCAGGTCCACGGGCACCGAGTGACCCTGGTTGGCCCGGATCCTTCCGTCCTCGATCAGGTAGCGCTGCTTGTCGTTGCCGGCCACGACCCGTTCCAGCTCGGTCCGGGAGATCGTGAACCCGTGCTCGGCCGCCGCGGCGAGCAGTGTCTCCACCTCGACCCAGCCGTGGGCGTCGAGGGTGATCCCGATCCGCCCGGGTTCGTGGCGCAGGTGCTTGGCCAGGAACTTGGAGATTCGCAGCACGCGCCGCTCGTCCGGCTCTCCCATTTTCTCTCCCTGCCCCTGAAAACCCGCTCAGAAAGTACAGAACGTAGGCCGGAAAAACGCTCTGGCTCGAGCAAACGTATGGCGAGAGATGCGGTTTTGTCCCGGCGGAGGCAGAAGTGCCTGGTGGGCAGATTTTGAGGGGTGCCGAGATCGGCGCGCTTCACGATCACCTGATCCCGACCCCCTCCCGGGCTGATCATGACCGTTCCCGGCCTGGGGAGCTTCACAGCCGGTCACGAGACGGGGGTCCACCAGGATCGGTCAGGGATTAATCCGGATGCCGTACGGCGGGCGCACGGGGATAATCACGGGGTATGCGCCACTGGCCTCTCTTCGATCTTCGCCTCACCACTCCCCGCCTGGAGCTGCGGTTGCCCTCTCTGGCAGACCTGGACGAACTCGCCGCCCGGGCACTGGAAGGGGTGCATGAGCCCGGCTTCATGCCGTTCCTCCAGCCGTGGACCGAGGCGCCCGCCGATCAGTTGCCGCGCAACACGATCCAATACCATCTCGGGGTGCTTGCCGCGTGGCAGCCCGAGGAATGGCGGGCCAACTTCGTCGTCGTGCACGACGGCCAGGTCATCGGCTCCCAAGGCATCGCCGCGACGGACTTCGCGACCAGCCGGGAGGTCTCCACCGGCTCCTGGCTGGGGCGTGCCTGGCACGGCAAGGGCCTGGGCACCGAAATGCGCGCCGCCGTCCTGAGTTTCGCCTTTGACGGGCTGGGCGCGGAGACGGCCACCTCGTCGGCGTTTGTGGACAACCCGGCGTCATTGGCGGTCTCCCGCAAGCTCGGCTACCAACCGGACGGCATCACCACCCGGGTGGTTCAGGGCAGGCGCCGCGTCGACCAGCGGCTCCGCGTGAATCGCCACGACTTCGTCCGCCCGGTCCCCGTCGAGCTTCACGGCCTGGACGCCTGCCTGCCCGACTTCGGCCTGTGAAGCGACCTTCATGGCGGCTGCCCGTTCCACATGCTGGGAGAGGGCGCATCGGCCGTGAGCTGGGGCTCTGACTCTTGTTTGACCAGGTCTGCCATGAAACCTGGTGGACGATGCAGGGATTGAACCTGTGACCTCTTCCGCATCAGGGAAATCTCGCGGGTAGATCTAGGTCGCGCTGAGTCGTTTCGTGAGCCTCTCACCTGTATCAACGCCCTGAGGGGGTCACGGTGGGTCTGGGGGAGTCAGAAGGCATTGGCTCTTCAGATTGGCTCCCCCAAGGCAGGGGAGGCGGCCACATGACCAACAACATCAACTACCCCGGACCGCCGAAGGAACCGGTATCCCGAAGCCGCTCCTGCTCTGGTGCGGTATCCACTGCCCGGTACCGATCTGATGGATCGAAGCACGTGAAACAGTCGCGATTCGGGGTGTTCCGGGGCGTCGGATTGGGCCGGGCCTGGGCGCCCTGCCGGGGTTGCTCGTGGTGGGTTCCCCAGCCCGTACGGGGGGCGTCCGTTCGGCTCAGGTACGGGGACGAGAGCGGAGATAGCCGGGCAGGTGGCTGTCGCAGCAGGCCCACTTGGTGCCGGACTTGTCGGTGACGGCATACTTGGGCTCGTCGGTGCAGGGGTTGTTCTTGCTGCCTCCCCAGGTGCATCGCCCTCGGCTGTCGTCGCCGGAGAAGAGATCGGGGTCGTGATCCTTGATCTCGGCCGCAGCGGGGCGCCGACCGGTGAGGTCTCCGACGGCGAGGATCTCCTTGGCGCCGAAGGCGCGGCTGACGCCGGAGGGGGTGAGGCCGGCGGCCCGGCCGAGGGTTTCCAGGGTGTGGGGGCGCGGGGTGACGTAGACCCGGCCGTAGGCCAGGAGCAGCCGGATCTGTTCATCGGCGGCCTTCTTGATCGTGACGAGGTCCTCAAGAGCGGCGAGGAGCGGATCGTGGTCCGGGCCCTGCTCTGCCGCCGCGGCTCCCAGTTTCAAGATGAAGGCGCTGCGGGCCTTCGAAGTGTCGGCGGACGCGGCAGCGCGCTCGGCCGGCGGGGTCTGGTCGTCCTCGGAGAAGTACGGCGCCGGGTAGCGGATGGCGACAAGGTCGTTCAGCAGGTCTCGCGAAGTCATATTTGAAGAATGCACAAAATTTTGAATGAGTACAAGAGATTTGCTGAAGGAAAATTCTGGCGTGCTGGAGGCAGCGGGGTGTTGGGTCGGGGCCCTGCCCGACCCAACACCCCGCGCTCTACTCGTCGACGGGGATGTGCAGGACGGCCTGTTCCTTGTCCTGCTGGGTCGGCAGGCTGTATCGCCGTTGGCGATTGATGCCCAGAGGTGTTCCGCCATCTCAGGCGATGAGCGGGCTGGCTACCTTCAGCTCGTCGTGGTCGATCAGCCAGCGGACGGACTCCAGGACGGCGGCCTGCGGTTGGTGGCTCGGTGCGTAGCCGAGGAGGGTCATAGCCTTCTCGATGGAGCAGAAATGACTGCGGTAGAGGTGCTCCCAGCTCGCCTGCGCGTGCTCCGGGGGTGTGTTGTGGCGGAACTCCTCCCAGGTCACCGGTTCCAGCGACGCGGTCTGCCCGAACCATGCGGCCGCCTGGTGCGCGAAGCCGCGAACGTTCAGCGCGGTGGGGGCGACGATGTTGAAGTCCTGGCCCGCCGCCGCGTCCCGGCGTTGGATGGCCCGTTCGAAGGCTTGGGCGACGTCGTCGGCGTGGACGTGGTGCATGAGTTCGGCGCCGACTCCCGGGATCCGCAGCGGCAGCCCGGCTGAAAGTGTGGCCCACACCGCAGGGTCGAGGTTGCCCAGCGGGCCGATCGGGTGCCAGCCGGGGCCGACGATGTGCCCCGGGTGCAGGGACGTGGTGACCAGTCCGCCGTCGGCGGCCTCGTTCTTCAGCATCCGTGCGATCCGGTCTTTCTGGATTCCGTACTCCCCGATAGGGGCGGTGCCCGTGGTCTCGGAGATCGGCAGCGCGTGGCTGGGGCCGTACCGCCAGATGGAACCGCAGTGCAGCAGGTGGCCGATCTCGCCCCGCAGGCGTTCGACGAGCGCGGTGGCCGATTCCAGGGTGAAGCAGACGAGGTCGACGACCACCTCGGGGTTCAGGCCGGCCACCGTGTCCCCGAAGGTGGCCTCGCGGTCCTGTTGTTCCCGGTCGACGACGACGTGGCGCACCTGCCACCATTCTGGAGCGTCGGTGTAGGCGGCCCGAAAGCCACGGCTGATACTGATGACCTCATGGCCGGCCCGTACCAGTCGGGGGACCAGATAGGTGCCGATGTGCCCGCTTCCACCGATGACAACAATTCGCATGCTTGTCCCAATCCGTAACTGATGCCCCGCGATGTCATATCCTCGCGCAGACAGACGTGACTGGCGCACTCAGAGCGAATTCAAGGAACTTGAGCCGCGCTCGGTATGCCGGGAGCACACACGGCAGATATTGAACCAGTGATGGCTACGGCCACCGATACCCACAGCACCGACAAGCTCCACTTTGAAATCACCAAGTCGGGCCTGCTTGAGGGGGCTCTGTGATCATTCGATGTGTGGTTGTCGTACCTTGCTTGGCTTTCCTTGTCATGTGGTCTCCAACCACCTTGGATGATCTATCCAACTCAAGAGGTGGTTGGTGCTGGTGCCCTTGGGGGTTGGTGTGGTGCTGAAGGTAGTGGGTGATGGCGGCCTTGCTGGGCCGCCCGTACCTTCCCTGGCGCCTTATTCAACAGGGTTGAGCAGAGTGGGTGAGTTGGGACTTCTCGGACTCATGTAAGCGGGATGCTGTGACAGGTGAGCATTGGCGGGGTCGGGCTTCGAGGGTCGGCACAACGTCAGCACCGGTGCTGACAAGTACCCCGACCAACTCGGAACAACAAGAAGCCCCAGACCCTCGGCGTGTGCCGCGAGCTGGGGCTTTGACTCTTGTTCGACCAGGTCTGCCATGAAGCGTGGTGGACGATACAGGGATTGAACCTGTGACCTCTTCCGTGTCAGGGAAGCGCTCTCCCGCTGAGCTAATCGTCCGCGTCGAAGACCAGAGGTGGAGACGGGATTTGAACCCGTGTACACGGCTTTGCAGGCCGTTGCCTCGCCTCTCGGCCACTCCACCGGAGTGAGAGCCCGAAGACCCTTCGAGCGGAAGACGGGATTCGAACCCGCGACCCTCACCTTGGCAAGGTGATGCTCTACCACTGAGCCACTTCCGCATGTTTCCGCCGGATGTTTCCCCTGCGGCAACGAGAGAACTCTAGCGGGTTTTCCGGGTGGTCGCGTAACCGTGCATCAGTCCGGCCGCTGCGACTGGCGGGCGACTCCGCGCTCCACCGCCGGGAGGGTGAGGAAGATCTCCAGGATGCGGGTGAGGCGGTGCACCTCGGTGCGGTGGAAGGCGGGGCCGTCGGCGCGGGCCAGCAGGAAGGTCAGGGCCAGCGGGGGCAGCGGGGCGGTGATCACGTGGAGGCCGGAGTGACGGCCGGAGTCGAGGGTGAAGGCCGCCGGGCGGGGAGGGGTGTCCTCGGGGAAGGGCACCTCGTCGGGGGCGCGCCAGCTGGAGTGGATGACCATCCGGGGCGCCTTCTCGGTGCCGGCCGCGGCCCAGTCGGCGCTGAACAGCACGGGCATGGAGTCGAGCAGGGTGGCCAGAGCGCGATCTCCGGCCGTGGTGATGTATTTGAGGATCTCCAGCTCCGGATAGGTGTCCGGGCCCTCGCGCGTGTTCCACACGCCCTCGACGATCACCCCTGACACGCTCTCCAGCGCCTGGACCAGAGTTTGCCTCGGAGCGGCGTCCGGCCAGTAGACGGTGATGTCGTCCAGCGCGCGGCCCTCGCCGCGGTCGAGCACGACGATCTGGGTGATGTCCGCTCCGGCGACGCCGAGCACGCGGGTGATCCTGCCCAAGGAGCCAGGCTGGTCGAGCAGTGTGATCCGCAGTCGCAGAAGCATCCGCGGCCCCCCTGTCACGTCTGGTTGCGCAAATACCACCATATCGAGGGGCGATTCGTCCTGCTCATCGCGGTGCGGTAGAAACAGCAGGTGGAGTCGTTGAAACTGGGATCGCTCGAGGTCTGGCCGCCCGTCGTGCTCGCGCCGATGGCGGGGATCACCAATGCGCCGTACCGTACCCTCTGCCGCGAGCAGGGCGGCGGGTTGTTCGTCTGCGAGATGATCACGACGCGGGCGCTGGTGGAGCGGAACGCCAAGACGTTCAAGATGATCCGGTTCGAGCCGAGCGAGAAACCCCGCAGCATCCAGCTCTACGGGATCGACCCGACGATCGTCGGCAAGGCCGTCCGCATGATCGCCGAAGAGGATCTGGCCGACCACGTCGACCTCAACTTCGGCTGCCCGGTGCCCAAGGTGACCCGGCGGGGCGGCGGATCCGCCCTGCCGTACAAGCGGAACCTGCTCCGGGCGATCCTGCGCGAGGCCGTGGGCAACGCGGGGACGCTGCCGGTGACCATGAAGATGCGCAAGGGCATCGACGACGACCACCTGACCTACCTGGACGCGGGACGGATCGCCGTGGAGGAGGGCGTCTCCGCGATCGCGCTGCACGGTCGCACCGCCATCCAGCACTACGGCGGGACCGCCGACTGGGAGGCCATCGCCCGGCTCAAGGAGGCGGTTCCCGAGATCCCGGTGCTCGGCAACGGCGACATCTGGAGCGCCGACGACGCGCGGCGGATGATGGACAGGACCGGGTGCGACGGGGTCGTCGTGGGCCGGGGCTGCCTGGGGCGTCCGTGGCTGTTCGCGGACCTGGCGGCCATGTGCGACGGGCGCGACGAGCGACTCCGCCCCGGGCTGGGCGAGGTCGCGGCGACCATGGACCGGCACGCGACGCTGATGGTCGAATGCTTCGACAGCGAGTGGCATGCGGTGGCCGATTTCCGCAAGCACGTCGGCTGGTATCTCAAGGGCTTCGTCGTCGGCTCCGACCTCCGCCGTCGCCTGGCCACCTCGGAGACCCTCGCCGGCCTGCGGGAGGGCCTCGCCGAGCTTGATCCCGACCAGCCGTGGCCCGAAGGCGTGGACGCGCCGCGCGGCAAGACCAATCCGCGCGACCGCGTTCACCTGCCCGCGGGCTGGCTGGACGACCCCTACGATCTCGCCGTCCCCGGCGCCGACGCGGAGCTCGAAACCTCGGGCGGCTGATCGCCTCAACCGATACCTCGGCTGATCACCCCGGCCGCTTCAGTCGATCATCCCGCCCCGTGGGCACCCGGCCGATCGTTACGGCCGCCACGGCCGGTCGTTCCGACATTCGGCATGAGTCGGCCGCCGGCGCCCGACGTGACGAGAATGTGATCCAGTTCTAACTGGATCACGTCAGACATCTGGGTACCCTGCGGTCAGGAGACGCGGCTCACAGGTGGAGACGGCGGTTGACGGGCACCACGGCGGCAGATGAGTTGATCGCGGAGTTCGACGCGGAACGGCCCTCCCGGCGGCTCTCCGGCCGCGTGGCGCAGATCGTCACCGTGATCGCCTTCGGCCTGTCGCTCTACGTCCTGTACTGGACGTTCTGGCCCGGTCCCGTGGTCCCGTACCGGATGCTCTTCCTCGCGATCGTGCTGCCGCTCACCTTCGTCTGCTACAAGCAGGGGAGGCGGAGCACCGACCGTCCGGGCATCGCCGACTGGGTGCCGGCCGGACTGTCGTTCGTGGCCTGCCTCTATCCGCTGGTCGTCTTCGACGAGTTCATCCGGCGCGCGTTCGAGCCGACGACCCTCGACGTGGTGGCCGGGGCGACCATCGTGCTGCTGGTGCTGGAGGCCTGCCGCCGGACCGTCGGCTGGATCCTACCCGCGGTCTGCGTCGGGTTCTTCCTCTACGCCTACTACGGCGGCTACCTGCCCTTCGACTGGGTCATCGGGCACCGCGGCTACGGCATCGACCGGATCATCGTCTCGTTCGTGATGGGCACCGACGGCGTGTACGGCGTGCCGCTCGACGTGGCGGCCACCTACATCATCCTGTTCACCATCTACGGCGCGGTCCTCGACCACTCGGGGGCGGGGAAGTTCTTCGTGGACATCTCCCTGGCCGCCTTCCGCCGCTCGCGTTCGGCGCCCGGCCGTACGGTGACCCTCGCCGGTTTCCTGCTCGGCACGGTCAGCGGCTCGGGCGTCGCGACGACGGTGAGCGTGGGCAGCGTCGCCTGGCCGATCCTGCGCAGGGCCGGCTACCCGCCCGAGCAGGGCGGGGGAGTGCTCGCGGCCGCGGGCATCGGCGCGATCCTCTCTCCTCCCACGCTGGGCGCGGCGGCGTTCATCATCGCCGAGTACATGCGGGTCAGCTACCTCACCGTGCTGATCTACGCCATGATCCCCACGATCCTGTACTACCTGGGCATCTTCCTGGCCATCGAGATCGACGCCCGCAAGTACGGCACGCGGGCGGTCGAGGTGGACGCGCCGAGGTTCTGGCCGCTGCTGCGCCGGTTCGGATACCACTTCAGCTCGCTGTTCGTGATCGTCATCCTGATGGCCCTGGGCCAGTCGCCGTTCCGGGCGGTGGTGTACGCCACGGTGCTGGCCTTCGCGCTCTCCTTCCTCGACGCCGAGCACCGCCTCGGACCCGTGAAGGCGGCGAAGGCCCTCGCCGCGGGCACGATGGGAGTGCTGCCCGTCGCGGCCACCTGCGCCGCCGCCGGCCTGATCGTCGCCGTCGTCACGCTCACCGGGCTGGGCCTCAAGGCGAGTTCGCTGATCGTCGGAGCCTCGGGCGGGATCCTCGTCGTCACCGCGCTGATGTGCGCGCTGGCGGTGCTCGTGCTCGGCCTCGCCGTACCGGTGACCGCGTCGTTTGTCATCGCGGCGGTCATCATCGGGCCGGCGCTGATGGGGCTCGGGGTCAGCCAGGCCGAGGCCTACATGTTCATCTTCTACTACGCCGTGCTGTCGGAGGTCAGCCCGCCCACGGCGCTCTCGGCCTTCGCGGCCTCGGCCATCACCGGCGGCAACGCCTACCGGACCATGATGGCCACCTGGAAATACACGCTGCCGGCCTTCCTGGTCCCCTTCGCCTTCGTGCTGACTCCCGGCGGGTCGGCGCTGCTGGCCCAGGGGACGGCGGGGGAGATCCTGGCGGCCACCGCGGTCTCGGCGGTCGCGGTGGCGGCGCTGGCCGCCACCACCGGCGGCTGGCTGCTCGGCCCGGCGAGACTCTTCGAGCGGGTCCTCTGCGGGGTGGCCGCGATCCTGCTGCTGTTCCTCTCGCCCCTTCCGGCGCTCGCCGGGGCGGTCGTCCTGATCCTCGCCATCGCCCTGCACCTGGTCATGAGAAAACGAGAGGCAACGCCGTCAACGACTCCCTCCTGAAGGAGGGGGCTTCCACGCTGGAGGAAATCAATGACCGTCAAACGCGTGGCCGTCCTGCTGGCCGCCGGGGCGCTGTTCCTCGGTGGCTGCGGCGGTGACCGATCGGCCGAGCAGAGCGCGGGCCAGACCGCCGCGGGTAAGCGGCTGTCCATCGCCACCGGCAACACCACCGGCGTCTACTACGTCCTCGGTGGAGGGCTGGCCGACCAGATCGGCAAGAACATCCCCGGCTACCAGGCGACGGCCGAGGCGACCGGCGCCTCCGTGGAGAACATCCAGCGGGTCGTCAGGGGCGACTCCGACATCGCCTTCACCCTCGCCGACTCCGCCGCCGACGCCATCGCCGGCAAGGGCTCCTTCACCTCTCCCCAGCCGATCCGCGCCATCGCCCGCCTGTACGACAACTACACCCAGGTGGCCGCCACCACCGAGTCGGGGGTGAAGTCCATCGCCGACCTCAAGGGCAAGCGGGTCTCCACCGGCTCCCCGAACTCCGGCACCGAGGTCATCGCGCTGCGCCTGCTGAAGGCGGCGGGCCTCGACCCGGACAAGGACGTCACCCGCCAGTCGCTGGGCCTGCCCGAGAGCGTGCAGGGCATCAAGGACGGCAACCTCGACGCCCTGGTCTGGTCGGGGGGCCTGCCGACCCCGGGTATCACCGATCTGGTGACCTCGTTGGGGGACAAGGTCTCCTTCGTCCCGCTGGACGCCGTGCTGCCCGCGATGCGACGTGAGCACGGCCCGGTATACGCCACGGGAACGATCGCCAAGGACATCTACAAGACCCCCGCCGACGTGTCCACGATCGCGGTGCCCAACCTGCTCGTGGTGAACGAGAAGATGGATCCCGCCCTCGCGGAGAGCCTGGCCAAGCTGCTCTTCGACCACAAGGCCGACCTGGAGAAGGTCCACCCGTCCGCCAAGGAGATCACCCGCGACAACGCCTCCAGGACCGACCCGGTGCCCCTGCACGACGGTGCGAAGAAATACTACGGCTGACCGCCGCTCCCCCGAGGCCGACCGTTCCCGGCCCCGTGACGGGGCGTCACCGTGGCACGACGAGGCCGGTACGGCACGACCGCCCGCGCGAAGGGCGTGATGGTCCACCACGCCGGGCAGCATCGATTTGGGCTGCTCGGCCGAAGGGTCGATGGCGGCCGTCAACGCCATGTTCGATCTGTCGCTGTGCGTATCTTACGCAAGATCTTTTTGCCTGTTACCCTGCTGCCGAGGGATTGAATCGGGCGGACACCGGACAGGATGGGTGATGGCGATGGCGGATGACGCATCGACGTCCAAGCTTTCCATGGGCCAGGACAACGCCGACCGATGGACACCGCTGGGCATCGACACCACGAAGCCGCATTCGGCACGCATGTATGACTGGTGGCTGGGTGGCAAGGACAACTTCGCTCCCGACCGGGCGATGGGCGAGGCCTTCATGCAGGTCATTCCCAACATCCGCACCATGGCTCGGGAGAACCGGCGCTTCCTGGGCAGGGCGGTGCGTTACCTGGCCGGTGAGGCGGGCATCGATCAGTTCCTCGACATCGGCACCGGCATCCCCACCGAGGGCAACGTGCACGAGATCGCCCATAAGGCCAAGCCCGAGGCGCACGTGCTCTACGTCGACAACGACCCGATCGTGCTCGCGCACGCCAGGGCGCTGCTGGTCAGCCACGGTCCCGGGCAGACCGCCTACGTTCACGCCGACCTGCGCGATCCGCGCGCCATCCTCGCCGATCCGGCGCTGAGCGCCACCTTGGATCTGAAGCGTCCGGTGGCGTTGATGATGGTGGCTATCCTGATGCTGCTCGACGACGACGAGGACCCGTGGGGCAAGGCGCGGGTGTTGATGGACGCCATGCCCTCCGGCAGTTACCTGACCATCACTCACCCCGGGATGGATTTCGACCCCGAGGCCATGGCCGCTACCGCGGCCGCCGCGAAGCAGGGCAACCTGACCTTGGTGCCGCGTGTGCGTGAGCAGGTGGAGCGGTTCTTCGCGGGTTGGGAGCTCATCGAGCCGGGCGTGGTGCCGGTGATGGACTGGCGCCCCGATGACGAGAACCCGCGGGGCGATGTGGGCGCCTACTACTGGGGAGGGATTGCGCGCAAGCCGTAGCAGCCGCGCACCTGTCCCGCGCTCACGGACTCCATCCCCAAGGCGATCGCCGCCCCGCAGCCGGGCGGAGCCCGTTTCGCGGGGAGGGGCCGTCCGCGGGCACGGCTGCTTTCACCTGCGCGCGTATGTGGCCACCGCCCAGGTCCTGGGGCATACCGACACGAACATCTCACTCGCGCGCGTACCTCGCCGCCATGGCGTGGAAGACCTCCTTCGGCTCCCACCGGGTGTCGTCGATCATCTTGACGACGCCGTAGGAGCCGAGGTCGAGCTCGCCCGGATACGTGTATCCGGCGAAGGTGAACCAGAACGCGCTGTCCACGCCCTCCTCCTCGAAGACGTCGAGCAGCTCGGTGAAGTAGCGGACCTGCTCGCCCTCGTCCCGCACGGCGCCGTCGGGGACGGTCCACGCCATGCCACCGCGCTGCCCCGCGCCCCGGTAGGCGCAGGTGCCGAACTCGGTCACCGCGACCGGCTTGCCGTGCTTGGCGTGCGCGCGGACCTCCTCGCGGAAGACGACGGCGTTGTGGTCGGCGCGGTAGGCGTCCACGCCGACGACGTCGAACGGGCTCCAGTCGACGAACTCCCACGGTCCGGAGGCGTAGGTGATCCTCCCGTCGAACCGCTGCCGCGCGCCGGCCGCCGCCTCGGCGAGGAAGGCGTTCAACCGCTCCAGCACCGTCCCCAACGCCGCCCAGTCCTCGGGGGTGGAGTAGGACATCAGGGCGTTCAGCCGGTCCATGAGCGTGTCTCCCGGCAGGAAGCCCTTGGCGAAGCCGCTGATCTCGCAGCCCATGACGTAGACGACCTCGGCTCCGGTCCGCCGTACGGCCTCCGCCCGCGCGGCGCACTCGGCGAAGTACGGCAGCATCTCCCCGGTCGTCAGCTCGCAGGGGAACGGCGCGAACCACACCTCCAGGCCCGCCGCGGCGGCGAGCTCGGCGGCGACGCCGAGCCGGTCGGGGTCACCTCCCGAGATGCGTACGGCGGTGCAGTGCAGCTCGTCGGCGATGACCCGCATCTCGCGGCGCACCACCTCGGGATCGAACGTCTTGCGGGAGCTGTTGCCATCCGGGTGGAAGGCGGTGTCGTAGTTGATTCCTCTGGCACGCATCGCAACTCCTCAACGGGTGAATCGGTCGCCGAACCCGTGTTCGATCAGGTCGAAGGCGAGTTCGAGGTCTTCCATGAGCCCGCGTCCCGCCTCGGAGAGCGGCGTTCCCGAGGCCAGGTGGTTGAAGAAGGTCTCCTTGAGCGTGAGGGTGGCCGCGGAGATCTGCGCGGCCATCAGCCTGGCGGTCAGGTCGGCGGCCGGGTCGTCCGCCTGGCATTCGCCGGTCGGGTCGTCCGCCTGGCGCTCGCCGGTCCCCATCAGGGCGTGGGTGAGAGCGACCCGCTCGCCGTACTGGATCTGGTTGACCCCCGCGACCAGCGTCGGGCTCTCGAAGATGACCCGCATCATCGTGACCAGGGCCTCGGGCTCCACGTCGCCGGGATCGGCGGTGAACGTCCGGTAGTGCTCGCGCAGCGCGTCGAGGGGTGACTGCCCCGGCCGCCGCTGGGCCACGGCCTTCACCACGTCGTCGTCGGCCACCGCGTCCAGGACCAGGGACTCCTTGGTCGGGAAGTAGGTGAACAGCGTCACCTTCGCGACCCCCGCCGCCTCGGCGATCTCGTTGACGGTCACGGCCTCGAAGCCCCGCTCGGCGAAGAGCCGCATCGCCGCCTCGGCGATCGCCTGCCGCGTCTGCCGTTTCTTGCGCTCCCTGAGTCCGGTCACATCACGACAATAAACGAACTCGGTTCAAAATCAAACCCGGTTCGCTTTTTTGCCGTGGTGCGTCGCGGCCCGGATTCCACGTCCTGGCCGGGACCTCAGGTCCCGGCCAGCCAGGTCTCGTCGTCGGTGGCGTGGGCCAGCAGCCGCTGCAGGAGCGTGCGCAGCGTCTCGACCTCGGACGGATCCATGTCGCCGAGGAAGTCGGCCTCCATCCGCGTCAGCGGCTCCTCCGCGTGGGCGATCAGTCGTCTGGCGCTCCGCGAGAGGACAAGCCTGCGGGTCCGGCCCGTCGCTCCGGGCAGCCGGCTCAGGTGACCGGCCCGCTCCAACTCGCCGACCAGCTCGTGCAGGGACTGCCGTGAGACACCCAGCTGCCGTGCCAGCTCGGACATGGTGAGCTCCGGCTCAAGCTGGAGCTGCACGAGCAGACCGAACTTCCGCACGCTGAGGCCGTACGGTCTCAGCTCCTCGTCCGCCCGGCGCGCCGCGAGGGTGAAGGCATAGGCCAGCAGATACGGGATGGGGGGCTTCGGCGGCTGATCCACGCCCTCACGATACGGTCCGCACGCTCCGGAGCCCGGCCGGCAATGTCAGGGACCCTGACGATTTAGACGTGTTTCCGTCTAGGCTTTTCCAGCCGCAACATCCGGTGCCGACCGACGCGAGCATCCCGAACACCCGAACAGCCCCGCCCGGGCGCGGCTCCGCCATGCCCGGAACGCCAGTTCAGCCCCTCCCGAGTGTGGCTCCGCCATGCCCGGAACGCCCGATCCGCCCCGCCCGAGCGTGGCCCTGTCATGCCCGAAACACCTGATCAACCCCGCCGGGGTGTGGCCTCGCCATGCCCGAACTCACCCGCGCTGGAGGAACAGATGATCCGTACTCGCGGACTGACCCGTCACTTCCGGGTCAAAGGAGAGACCGTCGAGGCCGTACGCGGCCTCGACATCGACGTCCAGGAGGGAGAGCTGGTCGCCTTCCTCGGCCCGAACGGCGCCGGCAAGTCGACCAGCCTGCGCATGCTCACCACCCTGCTCCCGCCCACCTCGGGCAGCGCGACCGTCGCCGGGTGCGACGTGCTGGCCGATCCCGCCGGCACGCGCCGGCACATCGGCTATCTCGGCCAGGGCAACGGCGCGGGCAGCCACTTCCGGGTCCGCGACGAGGTGGTGACGCAAGGACGCTGCTACGGGTTGAGCCGGGCGGAGTCACGGAGACGGGCGGACGAACTGCTCGCCGTACTGGACCTCGAATCCCTGGCCGGACGGCAGGCCGGCACGCTCTCCGGCGGTCAGCGCAGGCGCCTCGACATCGCCATTGGACTGGTCCACCGGCCGCGGCTGCTGTTCTTGGACGAGCCGTCCACCGGACTGGATCCGCACAACCGCGCCAACCTGTGGAAGCACATCCTGCGGCTGCGCGAGGAGCACGGCATCACGATCTTCATGACCACTCACTACCTGGACGAGGCCGACACCATGGCCGAGCGGGTGATGGTCATCGACCACGGACGGATGATCGCCGACGACACCCCGGAGAATCTGAAGGCGAACCTGGCCGGTGACGGCGTCACCGTCACCACGGCCGACGAGGCGGACGCCGGGCGGTCCGCGGAGATCGCCGGCCGGATGCCCTCGGCCCGCGAGATCACCGTCGACGCCACGACGATGAGCCTGCGCGCGCCCCGCGGCAACGCGCTGCTCCCGGATCTCCTGCGATCCCTGGACGCCGCCGGTGTCCGGGTGCTCACCGCCGAGGTCAGGCGCCCCACGCTCGACGACGTCTTCCTCGCGCTCACCGGCCGCAGCCTGCGCGAGGGTGACGGCGACCGGTGACACCGACGTCCATCCAAGGAGCGCGACCGTGAAGTCATCGGCGACACCGGCACCGACCCCCGCCCAAGGAGCTCGAACGTGAACGTCATCGGCGACACCGGCATCGATCTCCGCCCAAGGAGTGTGACCGTGAACGTCATCAGCAACACCGGCACCGTGTTCGCCCGTGAGATCGCCCCCAGTCTGCGTAACCCTCTCGGTCTCGCCTTCACCATGACGCAACCGCTGATCTTTCTGCTGCTGTTCGGCCCGCTGCTGTCCGGCACGCCGGGCGTCGGGGAAGGGTCGCCGTGGCAGTGGTTCGTACCGGGGATCCTGGTCATGCTGGCCCTGTTCGGGACGGGGGGCGCGGGATACCTCCTGCTCATCGAGATGGCCTCCGGCTCCCTGGAACGGATGCTGGTGACCCCCCTGAGCAGGACCGCGATGATGATCGGCCGGAACCTGAAGGAGGTGGTGACGCTACTGGCACAGGCCGTCCTGATCGTCGTCGCCCTGCTGCCGTTCGGCTTCCGGCTCCATCCCCTCGGCGCGCTGACGGGACTTCTCATCCTGGCCGTGTTCGGCCTCGGGCTCGGCGGCCTGACCTTCGCGCTGGCGATCGCCGCCAAGAGGCGGGAGGAACTCTTCTACGGCGTGCAGCAGGTCGTGCTCTTCCCGCTCCTGCTGCTGTCCGGAGTGCTGATGCCCATGGACGCGGCTCCCTCCTGGCTGTCCGTCCTCTCCCAGGCCAACCCGGTGACCTACATCGTCGAAGCCGAACGGGCGCTGTTCGCCGGTGACCTGTCCTCGGAGCCGGTGCTGTACGGCGTGATCGCCGCCGCGGCCACGGCCGTGGTGGGTCTCGCGCTCGGGACGCGAGCCATGCGCCGCGCGACCCTGTGATCGCTCCCTCCCCCGGGGGGTCGGCGGCTCCACATCGCCGGAATCCCCGGCAATCCGGTGGAAGAGGCGGGGCGGACTCATGGGACCGACGCGGTGGCCGGTGGGCATGGCGCGCGGCTCGACAAAGGTGGCGCAGCACCCGGTCGCGGCCGGAGAACGAGGAGGCAAAGGTGGCTCAGCACTCGGCCACGGCCGGAGAACGAGGAGACGAAAGTGGCGCATCACCCGGTCGCGGCCGGGAAACGAGGATCGGAGAGCCTGTGATGACGGACAAGATGATCGCGGACCTGTGGTTCGACCCCTCCTGCCCGTACACCTGGATCACCTCCCGATGGCTGCTGGAGGTGGAGAAGGTCCGGCCGGTCGAGGTGCGCTGGCACGTGATGAGCCTGTCGGTGCTCAACGAAGGCCGTGAGGAGGATCCGGAAGGCGACCCGGAGGGCTACCTGTGGGTGCCCGTGCGCATCTGCGCCGCCGTACGGCAGGAGTACGGCCAGGAGGCGCTCAAGAGGTTGTACACCGCGATGTGGACCTGTGATCGCGGGGAACAGGACTGGATCGGGTCCCTGCACGATGCCCTGACCGCCGCCGGACTGCCGCTTGAGCTGGCCGAGGCCGGGATGTCGACGGCCTACGACGAGGCCGTACGCGCCTCGCACGCCGAGGGCATCGGTCTGATCGGCGAGCATGTCGGCACCCCGGTGGTCGCCGTCACCGGTGCCGGCGGTGAGCGGATCGTGTTCTTCGGCCCCGTCACCTCACGGATCGCCACCGGCGAGCAGGCCGGCCGCCTGTGGGACGGGACGCTACTGGTGGCCGGCACACCGGGCTTCCACGAGCTCAAGGGCGTCCCGCATGAAAAGCCCCGGCTCGACAATCCGAGGTGACCCCTCGCGCCTGACGACACGGGGAGCATCGGGCCGTGGCGCGCGTTGTCGTCACGGTCCTGCTCCGGTCGCTCCGGCGGAAGGCGACACCGGCGCCGAGCGGTGAGGACGGCGAGCGGCGCCGGGGCTCATGGCGTGATCCCTGCCCGCCCCCTTTATTCGCCTCCGCCGCTGTCGACGAAGGTCTCCGATCCGCCGAAGCGGCTGAACAGGGCCGTGAGCGCGCCGAAGGCTCCCACGATGAGCAACAGGATCGTCGCGAAGCCGTTGATGTCCTGCGTCCACGTCACGACGCCGGCGGCGATCATCATCAAGGAGATGACAAAGATGAGCTTCAAAGCGTTGTCTCCTGAACCTGGGTGACTACGTGTCACGACGAATGCCGAAACTCCCCGGCCCGGGGCCACCTGGGCCGGGTGGGCATGTCGGAGCTTGCGGTTATGCGGCAACGTAACCGGCTTCGCGCTCGGGGCCTATGTAAAAGTCCCCATAAGGGGTGGGTTCCGACCGGCTTCGGAGGGGGCTCCTGGTCACCAGATCGTGGTCGCCACTCCCGACGGGGTGGTCCCGACCGTGGACATGATGAGCCTGCGCCCTGAAATGGCCGGCAGCGCTCAGATCGCTCTCGATCTGGAGGCGATCATCCGCTCGGCGGAGGTGATGCGGCGGCCGATCCGATTGGCGGACGCCCGCCTGGACGATTACGACGCCGTCTACTGTCCGGGCGGCCACGGCCCCATGGAAGACCTGTGCGTCGACGCGGACGCCGGCCGGTTGCTGACCGCGGCGCTGGCCTCCGGCAAACCTCTCGCCATCGTCTGCCACGCCCCGGCGGCGATGCTGGCGACCAGGATCCACGGTGTGTCGCCCTTCGCCGGTTACCGGATCACCGAGTTCACCAACGAGGAGGAGAACGCGGTCGGGCTCGGCCCGAAGGCCCGCTGGCTGCTGGAGGACGAGCTCGTCGCCCTGGGCGCCGACTTCGTCAAGGGTGAGATGTGGAAGCCCTACACGGTGGATGACCGCAACCTGTTCACCGGCCAGAACCCTGCCTCGGCAGCCGTCCTGGCCGAACAACTGCTCAAGGTCCTCTAGCGGCGTCGCCGCCGAAGACCGTGGTACGGCCCGATCCCGGCAGCGCCGCGACCGCCCTGGCCGTCACACCGCGGCCGAAGGAGACGCGCCGGCAGGCCGGCCCCCGTACCGCCCGGGCGCCACGTGCGTCCGAGCCGGGGCGATGGCCTGCCGGCGGGGACCGAAGGCGCCTTCTCAGGCCTCGACCGAGCCGCCGCTTCGCCAGTAGACGTTGTTCTCCCGGCTCAGCAGCCGGTCGTCGACCAGATAGCGGCGCAGCGCCGCGTAGTCGTCGTGGAAGGCCCGCAGCGCGACGTTCACCTCCTTCTCCGAGTAACGGATTCCCGGCTCGAAGACCTGGGCGACGTAGTTCAGCACGATCAGCTGCTTGTCGCGCTTGCTGGGGATCGCCCGGAGCCGTCCCTCGACGAGGAAGGACTGCAGCACCTTCTCCTCGGGGGAGGCCGAGGGCACGGGCTTGGCCGTGGCGTGCAGCAGCTCGCGGAACCGCTCCCGCCGCGCCCGCCACCGTCCGTCGTCCTCCTGAACGGCCAGCCCGCCGCGTTCGAGCCGGTCCAGCGCACGCCGCGTCGCGTCCTTGTCCAGCCCGGACCCCTCCGGGTCGCCGTTCAGGACCAACGCCGCCAGCACCCGCAGCGTGTCCTCCTGATAGAGCAGGCCCAGCACCTGTTTGATCGCGTCGTCGTTCATGGAATTCCTTCGGTGGGAGCCCCGGCCTCGGCCGTGGGAAGAATGCCGATCTCTATTTTGCCGGACCCGTCCGGCGCCTTCCTTCATGAACGTTCATGGGGGAGTCCCGAGGAACGTCCGGGGAGCGCACCGGACCTGCCCGGGAGGAGGGTGAAAGCACCCGGCGGGGGCGCGGTCCTACCTCGGGACCCATGATCGGTCCAGAGGCGGGAGGCGCGCCACCGGATATCCGGTCCGCCGGGCCTGGCGGCTCCTGCCGGAGGCGGCCGAGGCCGATGACGTCGGACCCATGGCGCGGGTCCTTTTCATCGGATCCGCCGGGCCCGGTTGAGGCCGATGACGTGGGCCATGGTGCGACCTTCCTCCATCGGGCCCGGCCCGGCGGTTATTCGTCAGAGGCGGTTGAGGCCGATGACGTGGACCATGGCGCGGCCCTCCTCGTCGGAGGCGGCCAGATCCACCTGGGCGTCGATGCCCCAGTCGCCGTCGCCGGCGGGGTCGGCGATGACCTGCCGGACCCTCCAGAACTCCGTCTCCTCCTCGATGCGGAGCAGGCCGGGGCCGCGGGCGGCCGGGCTGGTGCCGATCTCCTCGTGGTCGGCGTAGTAGGCGTCGAGCGCGGCGCCCCAGTCCACGTCGGGCGCCAGCTCGGCCAGCTCGATCTCCTTCTCCAGGGAGGCCAGCTCGACCAGGCGGAACATCGCGTTGCGGACCAGCACGCGGAACGCGCGGGTGTTGGCGGTGACCGGCTTGGTCGTCTCCTCCAGCGAGGGAGCCTCCAGCTCGCCGGTCGGGTTCTGGAGCTGCTCCCACTCGTCCAGGAGGCTCGAGTCGACCTGGCGGACCAGCTCGCCGAGCCACTCGATGAGGTCGATCAGGTCCTCGGTCTTGAGGTTGTCGGGGATGGTCCGCGACAGGGTGCGGTAGGCGTCGGCGAGATAGCGCAGGACGGTGCCCTCGGACCGGGTCAGCTCGTAGAACTGGATGTAGTCGGCGAAGGTCATCGCCCGCTCGTACATGTCCCTGACGACGCCCTTGGGGCTGACCGTGTAGTCGCCGACCCAGGGGTGGCCCTGGCGGTAGGTCTCGTAGGCGGCCAGCAGCAGCTCCGCGAGCGGCATCGGGTAGGTGACGTCGTTGAGGAGCTCCATCCGCTCCTCGTATTCGATGCCGTCGGCCTTCATCTGCCCGATGGCCTCGCCGCGCGCCTTGTTGAGCTGCGCGGACAGGATCTGGCGGGGGTCGTCGAGGATGGACTCGATGATCGAGACCATGTCCAGGGCGTAGGTCGGCGACTCCCGGTCCAGCAGTTCGAGGGAGGCCAGCGCGAAGGTGGACAGCGCCTGGTTGAGCGCGAAGTCCTCCCGGAACTCGATGGTCAGGCGGGCCATCCGGCCCTGCTCGTCGGGCTCGTCCAGCTTCTCCACCACGCCGCCGTCCAGCAGCGAGCGGTAGATCGCGATGGCCTGGCTGATGTGCCGGCGCTGCCACTTGCGGTCTTCGTGGTTGTCGGTGAGCAGGTGTTTCATGGACGCGAAGCAGTTGCCGGGGCGGTTGATCACCGCGAGCAGCATCGCGTTGCTGACTTTGAAGCGGGAGTTCAGCGGCTCGGGTTCGGCGGTCTGCAGCTTCTCGAAGGTCTCCTCGCTCCAGCCGACGAAGCCCTCCGGCGGCTTCTTGCGAGCGAACCCGCGGCGTCTCTTGGGATCGTCGCCGATCTTGGCCAGCGCCTTCTCGTTCTCCACGACGTACTCGGGGGCCTGGCAGACGACGTAGCCGATGGTGTCGAAGCCCGCCCGGCCGGCCCGGCCGGCGATCTGGTGGAACTCGCGGGCGCGCAGCCGCCGCACCTTGTTGCCGTCGTACTTGGACAGCGCGGTGAACAGCACGGTCCTGATCGGGACGTTGACGCCGACGCCCAGCGTGTCGGTGCCGCAGATGACCTTCAGCAGGCCCGCCTGGGCGAGCCGCTCCACCAGGCGGCGGTATTTCGGGAGCATCCCGGCGTGGTGGACGCCGATGCCGTGCCGTACGAGACGGGACAGGGCCTTGCCGAACTTGGTGGTGAACCGGAAGTGGCCGATCAGGGCGGAGATCGCCTCCTTCTCGGCCTTGGTCGACATGTTGATGCTCATCAGCGCCTGTGCCCGCTCCATGGCCGAGGCCTGGGTGAAGTGGACGACGTAGACGGGATACTGGTTGGTGGTGAGCATCTCCTCCAGGGTCTCGTGGAGGGGAGTGAGGCGGTAGGAGTAGACCAGCGGGACCGGACGCTCGGCGTTCTTGACCACGGCGGTGGGTCTGCCGGTGCGGCGGGTCAGGTCCTCCTCGAACCTGGTGACGTCGCCCAGCGTCGCGGACATGAGGATGAACTGCGCTCCTGGCAGCTCCAGCAGCGGCACCTGCCAGGCCCAGCCCCGGTCGGCCTCGGAGTAGAAGTGGAACTCGTCCATCACGACCTGGCCGATGTCGGCGGCGGCGCCGTCACGCAGCGCGACGTTGGCGAGGATCTCGGCGGTGCAGCAGATGATCGGCGCACCGGGGTTCACGCTCGCGTCGCCGGTCATCATGCCGACGTTCGCGGTGCCGAAGACGGCGCACAGATCGAAGAACTTCTCCGACACCAGCGCCTTGATCGGCGCGGTGTAGAAGGTGCGCACGTCCCGGGTCAGCGCGGTGAAGTGCGCTCCGGCCGCGACCAGGCTCTTGCCCGACCCCGTCGGCGTGGACAGGATCACGTTGTTTCCGGAGACCACCTCGATCAGCGCCTCCTCCTGCGCAGGATAGAGAGTGAGCCCCCGTTCGGAGTTCCACTCGACGAACGCGTCGAAGATGGCGTCGGGGTCGGCATCGATCTCTTCTGGCAGGCGATCTACAAGGCTCACAGTCCCATACTGCCGAAGAACTGACGGTGGTCGGACCGGCCTCGGCAACGGATGTGCCTACGTTCCGCGCCAGATATGTCGCATAGTGCGATTTAAGCCTCCTAATCGCACTAAAAAGCGATTTAAGAAGATTTAATCCAGAGCGCGGCGCGGGCCGCCCGACGACGTCACGGCCTCGGCCGAGCCGGGCCGGGGAGCGGGAGCCGACCAGGTGAGCACCAGGCCCACCAGGATCGCGCCCGCGCCGAACACCGGCGCCGGGCCGGGAACGAAGCCGATCACCGTGAACGTGAGCAGGCCCACCCCGACCAGCGCGACGGCCACCATGATCCTGACCATCCCCCCGGTGTACGGCGAGGCCACCGGAGGCTCCTCGAACCGGGCGAAGCTCCGCAGCAGCGGCCACATCGCCAGGGCGAGCATGAGCAGCCAGTGCGGCCAGCCCGACAGCCAGGCCGAGGTTCCCGGCTCGGGGGTGGAGACACCCAGACCCACCACGACCACCGAGGTGATGACGAACAGCGCGCTCATGTGCCACAGGTAGACGGTCATCATCCGCCGGCCGGCCCAGCCGAGCACCCGCGACACCCCCGGCCACCGCGCGAACGCCACGATCGGCCCGCGCAGCGCCAGCGCCAGCCCGATCTGGCCGAATCCCACCGCGAGCAGCGCGACCGTGGGCGGCGCCATGTTGGAGACGGCCGCTCCCGGCATCCCGATCATGCTGCCCGGGTAGGGCCCGAAGGCCACCAGCGCCGCGGCCAGGCCGTACCCGGTGAGCGCCATGATCCAGGGGCGGCCCAGGCGGCCGTCGGCGTATAGGAAGCCGAGCTGGTGCACCGCGAGCCAGACCAGCCCGATGTTGAGGTATCCGATCACCTCCAGGCCGGTGCCGAACCGGGCGGCGTCCACCGCCACGGCCGCCACCGCCAGCAACGCGGGCACGCGCCAGCCGTACCTCATGTTGAGCCTGAGCATCAGCGGGGTCATCGCCACCGCGACCAGGTAGACCGCCAGGAACCAGAGCAACTGCCCGGCCAGGCGCGAGGCCGTCTCCACCGGCTGCTCCGGCACGCCGAGCCGCAGGAGCAGGTGGGGGAGGGGCAGCCACACCGCCGCGAGCGGCAGCACCGGCCAGGCGAGGCGGCGCAGCCGTACCGCCATCCAGGCGGGAGGGGTGCCGCCGCGCCGGACCGAACCCCGCCAGCTGATCGCGTTGGCCGCGCCTCCCGCGAAGAAGACCAGCGGCATCACCTGGCTGATCCACGTGATCATCCAGGCGTTCCCGGTGGCCAGCGCGTTGCCGGTCACGATCCGGCCCTCCGTGAAGGAGAGCACCGGCATGCTCCAGTGCTGCAGCACCACCAGCGCCATGCCGAACACGCGTAACACGTCGATGAACGGATCGCGGCCCGGTGACGCCGGAGCGGTGCGTACGGCCGGACGGGAGATGACTGCGGTCACCGGGGCCTCGATTCCTCAGGAGATGGTGATTCGAGCCTCCCGTTCGGGCTTCGCCGACGCAGTCACGCACACAGCAGTCTTCGCGACGAGATCACCTCACCGCGGGAGGTAGTGCCTGCCTCACCCCCGCACGCCGGTGTACCGGTTAGATGGCCGGGCTCTTCGCTCGTAGCGTTAGGGGCATGAGAACCCTGATGCGCCGCATCGGTACCGACACCCGGTACCTCATCGTCGGTTTCCCCCTCTCCATCATCTGGTTCGCGCTGATGGTCGCCGGCTTCGCCGCCGGAGTCGGTTCGATAATCGCGTTCGTGGGCCTGCCGATCCTGGCGGCGACGCTGCTGGTCGCACGGGGCTTCGCCGACGTCGAGCGGCGCTGGTTACCGGAGGTGCTGGGCCGCCCGGTCGCCCGGCCGCGCTACCAGCCCTCGCCCGCGAACGCCGGCTGGTTCCGCCGGTTGGTGAACCCCATGATCAACGGGCAGTCGTGGCTGGACCTGCTCTACGGCATCGTGGCCTTCCCGATCTCCATCGTGACCTTCGTCGTGACGGTGGTCTGGTGGGCGGGGGCGATCGCCGGTCTCACCTACCCGCTCTACGGATGGATCATCGCCGCCATCCCCGGCAACGACGGAGGGCTCGCCCACCTGCTCGGATTCGGGGACAGGTTCTGGTTCGACATGATCATCAACCTCGTCATCGGCCTGCTGTTCGCGCTCACCCTCCCGATGTTCGTGCGCGGCGCGGCGCTGTTCCAGGCCGGGCTCGGCCGGGCCATGCTGACCGGGGTCGCCGAGCTGCACGAACGCATCGACGACCTGGCCCAGGGCCGGGCCGCCGCGGTGTCGGCCGAGGCGAACGCGCTGCGCCGGCTGGAGCGTGACATCCACGACGGGCCGCAGCAGCGCCTGGTCTCCCTGGCCATGGACCTGTCGCGGGCCCAGCGCCAGCTCAAGCGCGACCCCGAGGCGGTCGACCGGATGCTCGGCCAGGCCATCACCTCCACCCGCGAGACCCTGGACGAGCTGCGGGCCCTCTCCCGCGGCATCGCCCCGCCGATCCTCAGCGACCGGGGCCTGACTCCCGCGCTCGCCGCGCTGGCCAGCCGGTGCACGATCCCCGTCGAGCTGGACGTCCAGGTGACCGGTCGTTTCACCGCCGCCGTGGAGAACACCGTCTACTTCGTCGTCGCCGAGACTCTCACCAACGTCGCCAAGCACAGTCACGCCACGATCTGCACCGTGTCGCTGACCAGAACCGGTGCCTACCTGATGCTGACAATCGGGGATGATGGGGTCGGCGGCGCACATGTCGCCAAAGGACATGGTCTGTCCGGACTCGCCGACCGTCTGAAGGCAGTGGACGGAGAGCTGACGGTCGACTCATCCGTCGGAGGACCGACGGTGATAGTTGCGGAGGTTCCGTGCGGGTAGTGGTGGCCGATGACGCAGTGCTCATTCGCGAGGGTCTGATCAGGCTCCTCGAGGAGTTCGGTTGCCAGGTGGTCGCCGCCGTGGGGGACGGCGACAGCCTGGTCGAGGCCGTCGCCGAACACCGGCCGGACGTCTCGGTGGTGGACGTGCGGATGCCGCCCGGCTTCACCGACGAGGGACTGCGGGCCGCGGTCGAGGCGCGCCGGAGGGTTCCGGGCGCGCCGGTGCTGATCCTGTCCCAGTATGTGGAGGTGTCCTATGCGGACGACCTGCTCGCCGACGCCAGGGGAGCGGTGGGATACCTGCTCAAGGACCGGGTCGTGGACGTGGAGGACTTCCTGGGTGGCCTGCGCACGGTCGCGGCCGGAGGGACGGTCTTCGACCCGCAGGTGGTGGCCCAGCTGATGGTACGGCGGCGCCGCGACGACCCGCTCGCCCTGCTCACCCCGCGGGAGCGCGAGGTGCTCGGCCTGATGGCCGAGGGCAGGTCCAACCCGGCCATCGGCCGCCAGCTCGTGATCAGCGACGGCGCCGTCGAGAAGCACATCCGCAGCATCTTCGCCAAGCTCGGCCTGTACGCCGAGGACGGCGACCAGCACCGCCGCGTCCTCGCCGTGCTGGCCTACCTGCGTTCCTGACGCGAGCACGGCGTTCCCGCCTCCACCTCCCGAAGGACCGGGGACGCGCCGGCGATCCAGGCGCCGGAGTTCGTCGACTCCTCGGGGCACCACGGCTGCGCGGGAGGGAGCGACGAGGCGGACCCGACGGCCGTCAGGTTCTACCGGAGCGGTCGGCCGGTCGAGGAACGGGCGAACGCCCGCGGGGTCTTTCCCACCGTGCCCGAGAGCGCCGAATACCGCCTGGAACCTCCGATGAAACGATCGTCGGAGGAATGGACGCACGCCACCGGTCACCGCGCGTCACGGCCGGGGACAACGCCGGTGGTCAGGTCGGGCAGATCGTCATTCGCGCCTACGGCGTTAAATAGCATGCCCATTCGCGCCTACAGCGTGAAATAGAGCGTCTATCCGCGCTTACAGCGTGAAATAGCACATCGCGAAATGCCGGTACGGGCTCGTGCTGGCCTTTCGCCCGTTTCGGGCCCGTGTCCTCGCCGCCGACGTTCCGCTCCCAGAGCACGACGAGCTTCAGGCTCGTTCGGGTCGATACCGGTCAAATACCTCGACAACGCCCCTTCGGCTGACGGACTACCGCGACGCGCCGTGCAGTCGAATATGTGAAGATTTCAGATCTCGTTAAATAGATCTATTTAACTATGACATGTCGGAGTAAGATCCTGTCGATCAAGCTGTCCGTGGCGTTGTCAACGCCCCTCCGCAGGAGGCACAGGATGAGGCAAGCCCGCACGTTGACGGCACTACTGACAGTTTTGACGCTGGCGGCCGCTACCGGCTGCGGAGGCGAAACGCAGGGAAAACCCACAGAATCCGCAGAATCCGCAGACAGCGTCACGTACATCACCGCTTTTGGCGCGGCCGGGCGAGACGCCTTTGCATGGATCGCCGAGGAAAAGGGCTATTTCCGTGAGGCCCGTCTCAATGTGCGGATCGAATTGGGCAAGGCGGCCGGCGAGAACCTCAAGGCCATGGCCTCGGGGCAGGTGCAGTTCGCGAGTCTGGACCTCACCGGCGCGATGATCTCGGCGGGGGCCGCAGGGGGCAAGGGATACAAGGACTTTCGCGCCATCCTCGCCATTCACCAGCAGACCCTGGTCTCCATCATGAGCATGGAGGGGACCGGGATCACCACGCCCAAGGACCTCGCGGGCAAGAAGATCGCCGCGGCCGCCAACTCGGTGAACCAGCTGCTCTTCCCTGGTTATGCCCGGCTCGCGGGCATCGAGGCGGCCGGGGTCAGCTGGGTCGCCGTGCAACCGGTCCAGCTGGGAAGCACCCTGGCCAGTGGCAAGGTCGACGCGTTGAGCACGTTCCTCATCGGCCGGCCCACCATCGAGAAGGCCACGATGCAGGCGAAGCAGAAAAAGCTGGTCGTGTTCCCCTACAGCGAATACCTGCCCGACCTGTTCGGCAACGCGGTGCTCACCACGACCGAACTCACCAAGAAGGACCCGGACCTGGTCAAGCGGTTCCGCGAGGCGATGCGCAAGGCCCTGGTCTACACCGTCGAGCACCCTGACGAGGCCGCCGCGCTGCTGCACCAGAAGCAGCCGGAGACCGCCGCCGACGCCGCGAGCCAGGAGATCAAACTGATGACGCCGTCCGTGACGGCGGAGGGCACGGGTGCGTCGATCGGCCTGATCAGCAAGACCCGCATGCTCGGCGCCATCGAAAGCCTGCGGAGCGCCGGGCTCGTCGAATCGGCCATGACCCCCGAGGACGTCGTCGACTTCGCCGCCATGCCGGGCAGCTGACTTCCGGTCTCCCCCGAAACCCTGGACCAGAGGAGCGCTCGTTGGCCGCGTCAACCGATCCCGAGGCGCCGTCGTACGCCTTCGACAACAACGACCCGGAAGCCGCGCACCGGCACGACTATCTCGCGACGATGCTCGACGGGCCGACCGAGTCACGGCTCGCCGAACTCGGCGACCTGGCCGGGCGGCGGTGCCTGGAGCTCGGCGCCGGGGCCGGAAGCATCGCCCGCTGGCTGGCCGACAGGGCCGGACCGACGGGCCGGGTGCTGGCGACCGACGTCAACACCCGCTACCTGCCGCTCGACGCCGGGTTCGAGGTGCTGCGCCACGACATCGTCTCGGAACCCGTCCCCGATGGGCCGTGGGACGTGATCCACGCGCGTCTGCTGCTCGTGCACCTCCCCGAGCGCCACGAGGTCCTGCGCCGCCTCGCCGCCGCCCTCGCCCCCGGCGGGGCACTGGTCGTCGAGGACTTCGAGACCACGTTCCGCAAGGGTCTCCTCGCGGCTCCCACACCGGAGGCCGAGGCGCTGATCGACGCCTACCAGGAGAGCGTCGTCAGGTCGGCCTTCCCCGCCCACGGCATGGATCCCACCTGGGCCGGACGGATACACGCCGCGATGCTCGCCGAGGGACTGGTCGACGTCGACACCATCGTGCACGCGCGGTCATGGCAGGGCGGCACGGCGGGGGCGCTGCTGATCGCGGCGAACATCGCCCAGGCGCGTGACGCCTTCCTCGACGCCGGAATGAGCGCGGCCCAGCTGGACGAACTCGACCGTCTGACGAGGGATCCGCGGCTGGTGGTCCGCAACCCGTTCACCTACTCCACCATCGGCCGCAGGCCGGGCGGCTGACGGTGGCGAGCGGCACCGGGGTCCGGCCGGCGCGGACCTACCTGCCGGCGGTGCTGCCCGTCCTCGCCGGGGCGACGGTGGTGGCGGTGTGGTGGCTGTCCACCGTCGTGTTCGGCATCAAGCCGTTCATCCTGCCCGCGCCCCCGGACATCGTCCGCTCGTTCAGGGACATGCCCGGCTACCTGATGAGCCAGGCCTGGGCGACGCTGGTCGAGACGGTCGCCGGATTCGCCCTCGCCATGGTGATCGGGCTGCTGTCCGCGATCCTGCTGACGGCCTCGCGGACCGTCGAACGCGCGGTCCTCCCGCTGCTGGTCGCCGCGAACGCCGTCCCGAAGGTCGCGGTGGCGCCGCTGCTGGTGGTCTGGCTGGGCTTCGGCTCGGTGCCGAAGATCAGCATGGTCGTCCTGATCTCCCTTTTCCCGATCGTCGTGGCCACCATGTCGGGGCTCACCTCGACCCCCGTGGAGCTCACCGAGCTGGCGAGGTCACTGTCCGCGTCCCGTAGCCAGACCTTCGTGAAGCTGCGCATCCCCTGGGCGCTGCCCCAGATCTTCGTCGGGCTCAAGGTCGCCGTCACGCTCGCCGTCGTCGGCGCCGTCGTCGGGGAGTTCGCCGGCGGCGACCAGGGACTCGGCTATGTCATCGTCGCGTCCGGCGCGTCCGCGGACACGTCGCTGGCGTTCGCCGCGATGACGCTGCTGAGCGCGATGAGCGTGATCCTCTTCTACCTCGTGGTCACCGTCGAACGGCTTCTCCTGCCGTGGGCCCGGGAGATCACCGGCTGAGATCACCGGCCGCGGGCGGAACGCCCCGCGGCTCCGGCGGGATCGGATAAGGCACGGTCAGATGGCCGGAAGCCGATGGACGCCCCCCGCGATCGGGGTGAAATCACCAGGCGTATGCTGCGGCGGTGCGGCCGGACCGTCGGTATCGCCCCGCTCGCTGCGGCTCTCTCCATCGGCCGGACCGTCGGGGGGCGCCGCTGTCCGACGGTGAGGGGGACCGCTCGTAGTCCGTGGCTGCCCGCGACTCCGCATGCCTCGCCCGTGCCGTCGCGCCGTTCCAGCGGATTTGTATCGCCATCATTGTGTCGTGACCGGAGGAATCCATGTACAAGCACATTCTCACTGCGATTGACAGTTCTCCTCGGGGGGACCGGGTGCTCGACGCCGTGGAGTATCTGGCCGGGGTCACCGGTGCGGATGTTCAGGTCCTGCACGCGGAGGAGAGGGAGATCTTCGCCGACCAGGTGGTCGACCTGGAGACCGACGAGGAGGCCCGCGCCATCGTGGACCGGGCGGTTGCGCGGTTGCGCGGAGCGGGAATCACCGCCGAGGGTGAGGCCATCCACGTCCTGCGCGAGGGCGTGCCCGACAACATCCTGGCGCGGGCCCGTGAGCTGGGCAGCGACCTCATCGTGCTCGGTCCCCGCCACCACGGCAGGCTCGGCGCCCTGCTCGGCGCCAGCGTCAGCCACGAGGTCAGCCTTCACGCCTCCGTCTCGCTGCTGCTGGTCGTATGAGAGCGGCGGCGCTCTCGCCGCGCTGACCGCCGGGGGTGTGACGGGAGGCCGGGATGCCGGACTCTTGGGGGTGATGGGAGCTCGGGGCGCCGGACTCCTGGGTGTGACGGGAGGCCGGGGGGCCGGATCCGTGGGCGTGACCGTGGGCCGGGGTGCCGGACCCTTGGGTGTGACGGGAGGCCGGGGCGCCGGACCCGTGGGCGTGACCGTAGGCTCGATCATCGGCGTGCTCCCCGGCGCGTCGAGGATCCCGCAGGAACGGTCTCCGAGGAACCGGCCGGCAGTGCCACCGGCTCCGACGGGATCGGCCCGGACAAGCTGACCGGCCGGCCGCCGGCCCCGGTGGAGGAATCATGATCTCGGTGTTCGGCAGCGCCAACATGGACCTGGTGGCCTACGTCGAGGCCGCGCCCGCGCTCGGTGAGACCGTGACGGGACGCGAGTTTCGCACGATCCCCGGAGGCAAGGGCGCCAACCAGGCCATCGCCGCCGCGCGGGCGGGGGCCGAGGTGGCCTTTCTCGGCGCGGTGGGGGACGACGCCTTCGGGGCCGAGCTGCGGCGGACGCTCGCCGAGGCCGGAGTCGACGTGACGAACCTGCGGACGGTTCCCGGCCCGTCCGGCATCGCCCAGATCGTGGTGGACGACGGGGGCGGCAACTCGATCATCGTGGTCCCCGGCGCCAACGGGGCCGTGACCGCTCCCTCCGAGGCCGAGATCGAGGTCATCTCCCGGTCGGACGTGCTCCTGCTCCAGCTGGAGCTTCCCATCGAGGCCGTCACCGCCGCCGCCAGGGCCGCCCGGAGGGCCGGGACCACCGTGGTCCTCACCCCCGCCCCCGTCCAGCCGCTCCCCGCCGAGCTGCTGGAGGCCGTGGACATCCTGGTGGCCAACGAGCACGAGGCCGCCGAGATCACCGGTCAGGCGGACCACGCGCGTGCCCTGCAGGAGCTGAGGGGCAGGGTCGGCTGGGTCATCATCACCCTGGGGTCGCGCGGCGCGCTCACGGCCTCGGGTGACGGCCCGGCCGTGCATGTGGAGGCGCCCAAGGTGCCCGCGGTGGACACCACGGCCGCGGGCGACACCTTCGTGGGCGCTCTCGCCGCCGCCCGCGTCGAGCGGCAGTCCCCAGATCTGGCCGTACGCTTCGCCACCGCGGCGGCGGGCCTGTCCGTCCAGCGGGCGGGCGCCAGCACCTCCATGCCCACCCGCGCCGAGATCGACCGGAGCCTCGTCGACTCCGACGTCTGAGGCCCGCGACACGGCTCGCCACCCACCTGCACCGAGATTGACCGGAGCCTCGTCGGCTCCGACGCCTGAGGCCCGCCACCCACCCGCGCCGAGATCGATCGAAGCCTCGTCGACCCCGGCGCCCGAGGCCCGCTGATCGCCATGCCGGAGCCAGGGGAACCTGCAGGGGAGCAGGGCGAGCCGGTCCGTGGGACTTGTGCTCACGGACAGTAGATTCGGGCCCATTTCACACTGAGCCTGAATAGTTGCCATAAAGATTATTAAATGTCAGAAGCGGTCAACGTTTTTCTTCGGCGGTACCACTTGTTTGCCCTTCTGGAACTGCGTCGACGCGCTATGGCCGAGCCCTCGGGGTACCCTCCTGATCGCTACCATTTCCGTGGCGGTACGGTGGATCCGATATTTTCGGAATCGGGAACAGCATGGGAAATCGATTGCTTTCTTGCAAGAGTAGATGGGCACCACGTAACCTCTCCAGCGGTCGCGTCGGGACTTTATCCGTCGCGGCGGTGGTCGGCGTCCTTCTGATGCCGTCGAACCAGGCGTCGGCAGACGCCGTAACCTGGAAAGCGGAAGTCGCCCACCCCTATTCGCAGAACAACCGCATTTCCAAAGCCGGGGATCACTGCGAATGCCGGAGGCCTTCCTGCAAGTGTCGTAGGCAGCCCTGTGGTTGTCGCGGGCGTTCCTGTGAGTGCCACAGACATTCCTGCCGTCGTGGCCCGCAGGGGCCGGCCGGCAGAGACGGTCTCCGGGGTCCGGTCGGACCTGCCGGGCTTACGGGAGCACCCGGAATGTCCGGACCCGCCGGAATACCGGGGCGCCCTGGAATGCCCGGGCCTCCCGGAATGCCGGGGCGCCCTGGAGTGCCCGGGCCTCCCGGAATACCGGGACCCCCCGGAGTGCCCGGACCTGCTGGAATGCCGGGACCCCCCGGAGTGCCGGGGCCCGCTGGAATACCGGGACCCCCTGGAATGCCCGGACCTGCCGGAGAGCCCGGGCCCCCTGGAATTCCCGGACCTGCCGGAGTGCCGGGGCCCGCTGGAATGCCTGGGCCGGCCGGAGCGCCCGGGCCCGTTGGGGTGCCAGAAGCGGCCGGGTCACAAGAATTCCAGGACGTCGCCGTGCCGCGGAGCGCCTCGGACCTGACCGGTCCACAGGGATTCCAGGACGTCATCGACCGGCGAAGCCAGTTCTACGGCGTCACCGGCCGGCAAAGCCAGCAGAGCCTGAATGGTTTGAACGGTCTGAACGGCTCGAATGGGGCTCTGAGCCTTTTGGGTCTAACCGGACTCCAAGGTTTGACGGGTTCGCAGGGAATCGACGGTCTGGTCGGTCCCCTTCTCAAAGGAATACTGGGTCCGCAAGGGCTCCAGGGTCTGACGGGCCTCCGAGGACTCGATGGCCCGATCGGTCCGCAAGGCATTCAGGGCATATCCGATTCGCAGGCGCTCCAACCATGTCATCTTCCTGAAGGACGGACCTGTCCCTCAATAGATGCAGATCCCGTGTCGCAATGGCTGAAGACAAGAACTGATACGACAATTCAGACCAAGCACGAGTCCACGGAATTCGCTCGATGGCATCGCTATATAGATCCGGAAATCAGGAAAAGATTCGACTGATGTAGCGGCCGCCACCGCGAGCGGGCCGGTTGGGGCGTCAGGGCTCGGCCGGCTCGTCGGGGGCGGTGGCGGTGTAGGCGGCCGTGGTCCGATCCGCTGCCGCCCGCGCGGCGGCCCCGTCTTCGCCGCCCGCGATGTTCGCGTCGCACCATGCTTGGCTGCTGAGCGTCATGAACTGCCTGCCCTCGTCGGACGCCGACCACGCCGCGGCCTCCTGCGGGCCCATGTCCTGTCCGGACGACAGATGGATGGCCAGACCCAGGAATCCCATGTCCCAGCCGACGCCGACCGCGCCGGGACCGAACTCGGCCCATCGTTCGTCGTCGACGTGAGCGGTGTGCTCAAGCTCGAACCGCGTCCCGCCGTTGGGTTCGGCCGTCAGCCGGACCTCGACCCAGCTGACCTCCTCGCCGTACTCCCAGGTGGCGGCGTAGCCCTTCGGCGGATCGCAGCGTTCGATCCTTCCGCCCGCGTTGCCCTCGAACTGGTAGCGACCATGGAGGCGCAGGTCGCCCGAGACGGGCAGGAACCATCGGGAAATGCGCTCGGGATCGGTGCAGGCGTCCCAGAGGTCGTCGAGGGTGGCGTCGTACGCCTGGCTGATGGTCACGACGCGCGCCTCACCCGCTTCGAGCACGCGCTTGCCGACCTGCCGCCGTACGGCGTTGATCTGCTGGGTAACGTCGATCATGGGGTTCTCCTCACCTGTCCCGGATAGGCGCGCACACCGCGCCGGAGGTCGTCTCACCGTCGGCGAACGGTTCGAGGGCGGCGAGACGCATCGGGTCGCCAGGGAGGTAGGAAGCATGCATGGCGTAAAAATATTAAACATCGCTTATATAAGTCAAGCAATATAGCCCTGTGCGGCCCCTGGCATCGAGGCGGCCGGTCGAACTCCCGGGGCGGGGGACGGCCCGGAGCGGCCGTCGATGAACGCGATCTTACGCAGCACTCCGAGCCGTACGTCGGCGTTGAAGCAGCCCCAGGGGTCAGGGCTTAATTGATCAGCGATGTGCTGGAGAGCGTCAGCAGGAACGCGCCGGCGGCGAGCAGCGCGATCGGCCAGGATCGGCTGATGGCGGACCAGATGGTGGCGGCGAGAAAACAGACCAGGGCGAGCAGCACGATAACGTCCATCAAAATCCTCCAAGGAGTGAAACCTTTCAGGCGATCACCGCCTGGGGCGAACCCCCTCTGCCCCTCCAGACCCGGAGATAACATGGATCCCCCTGGTTCCAGGGGATTCGGCGTTTTCGACCGCCGAGCTAGGCCCCTTCCCAGAGCGCGGTGGCGACCTCGGCGCAGGCCACGTCCTGGGCGACGGTGCCGCCGCTGACGCCGACCGCGCCCACCACCCGGTGGTCCTTGCCGGGTTCGCTGAGCGGAATGCCGCCGCCGAAGCACACGTATCGGTCCCCGGCGAGGCCGTACAGCTCTCCGCCCGGCACGACCAGCGGTGCGAGGTCGGCGGTGGACATGCGGTGGGCCACCGCCGTGTAGGCCTTGCCGGGAGCGAGAACCGGGCCGGCGATCTCCGCGCCGTCCATCCGCTGGAACGCGACCAGATGCCCGCCCGCGTCGACCACCGCGACCGAGATCAGGGCTCCCTCTCGCCCGGCCTGCTTCACCGCGGCCTCACACATGCGCAGCGCGAGTTCGAGATTCATCGGGCCCCCTTACAGCGTTGAAAGCCCCGAACCGGGCGGTCCACTCCGTATCCGCCGCCGACCAGACGATGCGAAGTCTCATGTAAGAACTGACGCCTTGCGTGCCCGCGCGGAGGACGGCGCGGGTCCGCGACCCGTCCGCTCAGAGGAAACCCGCAGGTCGGCCGGACCCCGGCGTCGAAGTCAGGGTAGACGAGGCCGGGCCGCCGGGGCCGGAGACGGCGAGGTCCGGGGTGTCGCCGAGGTGGAGATGGCAAGACCCGGGGCATCGGGGTTCGCGGTGGGTCAAGGTTCGGGACGGCGAGGGCAAGGATGCCAAGATCCGGAGGGCCAAGGTCAAGGGTCGTCGAGGCCAGAGGGGTCAAGGTCAACGGGTGATGAAATCACCATTCTCGCCGTCGTTACGTTGAGTGATGTCGCAAATGCCTTCGGATACGATCCCGTCATCGGCGAGATCGTCGAGGTATCGATCTGACTCAGGAGAGGCATGCACAGTCACAACCGCGCAAGCATCGGCCACCAGATCAAATACGCCCTCCGCCGTCCTCAGCGGATCCCGCGACACATAAGACGGCTGGGCAGGAACGCATGGCTGCGCCTGAGCACGCGTGACCACGTCGACTACTACCGCGCCGTCATGAAGTCGGACGTCTCCCGAGGTTCGGAGAGGGCCGTGGGCAGCAAGTCCCACGGACGCTGGCTCGCCCTCGGCCAGATGCAGTTCGACTATCTGGAGCGGCACGGCCTGAAGCCGGAGCACCGCATGCTGGAGATCGGCTGCGGCAACCTGCGTGCTGGACGCCTGTTCATCGACTACCTGAACACCGGCAACTACTACGGCCTCGACATCTCTCCCGACGTCTTGATGACCGCCCAGAAGACCCTCGTCGACCATGGCCTGCGTGACAAACTCCCCCGCCTCATGCCGGTCGGGGACCTGCGTTTCGCCTTCCTGCCCGATGAGATGTTCGACGTGATCCACGCCCACAGCGTCTTCTCCCACTCCCCGATCAACGTGATCGAGGAGTGTTTCCAGCACATCGGCCGGATCATGAAGCCGGGCGGGTGGTTCGACTTCACCTTCGACCGTACGGAGGGCAAGGAGCACCAGGTCCTGCGGGAGGACTTCTACTACCGCACGGAGACCTTGATGGCGCTGGCCGACAAGCACGGTCTCCGCGGGACCTTCATGGACGACTGGGAGCGGCTCCGGCACCGGCAGTCCAAGATCCGTATCACGCTCCTCGGCGCGGAGCCCGCCGCGGAGCGGGTCACGGTGGTGCGTCCCCAGAACGAGCAGCACGAGCAGCGGCACACCATGGCAGACCGGGTCATGCAAGATCTCAGATAAGATCTGACGCTTTGGGTGATTCACCTGGAGGACCGATGCGGGCCCACGACCTGTCCGCAGGGGATGACGTACTGGCCCGCGTGCACGAGGCCGCCCGGAAGGCGGTACGGATCCACGGCCTGCCCGGTGCCGAGATCACGCTGATCAACGTGTCGGAGAACGCCACCTACCGGGTGGACGACCCGGCTACCGGCGAGCGGTTCGTCCTGCGGGTGCACCGCCTCGGCTATCACTCCACGCAGGCGATCCTCTCCGAGCTCGACTGGCTGGAGGCGCTCCGCGAGGAGGCCGGGGTCCGCACCCCCAGGGTGCTCCCGTCCCCCGGCGGCTCCCGGGTGCTCACCGTCCTCGGGGCGGAGCCCCGCGACTGCGTGATGTTCGAGTTCCTGCCGGGGACCGAGCCGTCGCAGGACCGGCTGGTGCCCGACTTCGAGCGGCTCGGCGCCATCACCGCGCGGATGCACCGGCACGCGCGAAACTGGCGGCGTCCGGCGGGATTCACCCGTTTCCACTGGGACTACGAGGCCGCGCTGGGGGCCGAGTCGCGGTGGGGTCGCTGGCAGGACGGGGCGGGGGTGGGAGTCGAGGCGCTGGCCGTACTGGGCCGGCTGGACAAGGAACTGCGCGAGCGGCTGCACCGATTCGGCCGGGATCCCGGCCGTTACGGCCTGATCCACGCCGACCTGCGGCCGGCCAACCTGCTGGTGGCGGGAGACGATCCGCCCAGCGTCATCGACTTCGACGACTGCGGTTTCGGCTGGTACCTCTACGACCTGGCCGCCGCGGTCAGCTTCGTCGAGCATCACCCGCGGGTCCCCGAGATGATCGCGTCATGGGTGCGGGGCTACCGGACCGTGCTGGACCTTCCGGCCGAGGACGAGGCCGAGATCTGGACATTCATTATGTTCCGCCGTCTGCTGCTGGTCGCCTGGATCGGTACCCACACCGGGGTGGAGATCGCCGCCGAACTCGGTGCCGGCTACACCGAGGGCACCTGTGAGCTGGCCGAACGCTATCTCAGCGGCCCGTCCCGCTGATCGTTCCCCGCATCCTCGCCGATCGCTCCCCGGGGTCCCGGTTCGCCGCCCTCCCGTCTCCGTGTGACCCTCTCCCGCCCGGGTTTCTCGTCTCCTGTCCCCGTGTCGCCTTTCCCCTTCTCTCCCGCGTTCCCGTGTCACCGTCCCCGTTCTCACGGGCGGCGTTCACCGAAACTTCACCGATCAATACGCGGTGTCACGGGATATCCGATGAACATTCCTTCGCGGGCCGTGCGTCAGGCCGCCGGCGGATCGCTGAATTCACCGGTACGGGTCCTTCTCCGGGGCGCGTCCCCAATTCGGAGAATGGGTCTTCGGTGTTGGCTTCAATACGCTTGGTCAGGTTAATGAATTGTTTACGGTCCGGCCCCGGCGCACTAACCGGAACCTCCGTGTCACCCGGAGTTTCCTCCCTCCGCACTCACCCCGATGATCTCGCCGGGAGCGCGGAGGGACGCCGTGCGGTTCAGGACGTCAGCGCGCGGCGGATGTCGTCGTCGTCCGGAGCCAGCTCCATCGCGCGGGTGAGGTCGGCCACCGCCTCCTCGTCGCGTCCGGTGGCGCGGAGCGCCATCGCGCGGTTGAAAAGCAGCGCGGGGTCCGCGCCCGGTTCGAGGGCATGGGTGAAGTCGGAGACGGCGCCCTCGGGGTCGCCCATCTCGAAGGCCAGCATTCCCCGGTTGGCCCAGGCCGCGGCCAGCGAGGGGGAGAGCTCCAGCGCCTGGTCGAAGGCGACCCGCGCCTTACGGTGACTGCCCTCGGCCATCTCCACCTGACCGAGAGCGCACAGCAGGTACGGGTTGGCCGAATCCAGCGCGAGCCCGGTCTCCGCGTCCACCCTGGCCTTGCCGTACTCCCCGAATGCGACGAGCAGCCCGGCTCGGTTGGCCAGCCCGTCCACGAACTCCGGGTCCAGCTCCAGCGCGTGGTCCAGATCGCCGAGCGCGCCCCGGTGGTCTCCGGTGGAGAATCGGATCTCGGCCCGGTTGTAGTACGGCTCGGGGAAGGGCGGGCCGACCCGCATCGCGGTCTCGTAGTCGGCGATCGCCGCGTCCAGGCGGCCCAGCCGGTGCAGCAGGTTGCCCCGGTCGATGTAGTAGTCGGGGTAGCCGGGATCGGCGGCGATCACCGCGTTCAGGTCCTCCAGCGCCTCCTCCGGGCGGCCCAGCATGACGGTGAGCTGCGCTCTGTTGGCCAGTAGCACCAACCGGTGGATCGGATGCTCGTCGGGGAGAAGGTCGCGCTCGGCCAGCTCGACGGCCTCCTGGACCAGCTCAAGAGCCTTCGCGGGGCGGCCCAGCCGTACTTCCACGAGCGCCCGGCCGTTGAGGTCGAAACCCAGTTTGAACGCCCGCTCACGCGGGTCGGGAAGCAGCGAGGAGATGGCGATCGCCTGGTTCACCCAGGCCAGCCCGGCGTTCAGGTCGCGCTGGACCGGATCGTGGTGGCGGACCTTCAGCATCCCGGTGGAGTAGGCGGCGGAGGCGTGGACGCTGGGGCAGATGCTCTCGCGCCTGGCCAGCTCGAACAGGGCCTCCGACTCCTCCTCGCGGTCCAGGGAGCTCAGCGCGGTCGCGGTGCTGTGCAGGAGGCGCCACCAGAGATCATGCTCCGTGGACGGGTCGGCGAGTCGCAGCGCGCGCCGGCCCAGCTCCACCACGGCGTCGTGACAGCCGGCCTCCAGGCACCACTCCACCGCGAACCTGTAGGCCTCCAAGGCTCTCTGCGGGTCGCTGCCGTGCTCGCGATGGTAGGGAATCGCGCCGAGTCGTGCGCCGATCGTTCCTTCCCGCTCCAGCTCGTCGGCGCGGGCATCGTGCTCGTCCTGTCCGAGGAGCTCGTCGGGCACGGCCTGACCACCGGTCACCACGGTCAGCAGTTTCGGGCCGATCCGGCGCTTCAGCACCGCCAGGAGCTCGAGGTCGGTGGGGTCGGCCTCGTGGATGTTCTCGACGACAAGGGTCCGAGGCCCGGTTTCGGCCAGGTATTCGCGGATGAACTCGGCCAGTCCATTGGACAGGCGCAGCGTGCGGCGTGGCGCGTGAACCAGGATCCGTTCGGCGCTGGGCAGGTGCATGGCCGCCGACTGACGCCGGGCGGGGACCAGCTCATGCATGTCGGGTGCCATGGCACGCAGCTCTATGTCATACCGGGCGATCAGCTCCGGCCGAGCGATGGGCGCCAGGGCGGAGACGATCGCACCTCCCGCGGTGTACGGTCCGCGCAGGCGCCGATTCGCGTCCACGGGGGGCAGGAGCAGGGCAGGAAGATGCGGCTTTCCCGATGGGTGCGGTCCCCGACTCACCAGTCTCCTTTACATCAAACCGTCAACTTATTTGAGCAATCTCATGTTACGAGCCGGCGCCCATTGCTGGGCGCCGGTTCTACGACTTTGGCCTCAGCCGACGTGCTTAGGACTGGCGGCGCCACTGAGCGTAACGGTGCCGGGCTTGTGAACAATAACTTGCTTCATTTCAGGCCTCTCTTGTAAATAAGAACAATTTGCAAGTATTCGCAACAATTGCCCCGATTGACAAGCTCTAGCTATTATCGTGGCCGGATCCGGACAGCCCTATGGACAAATCGCCCTTCCCGCTATGGGTCACGGCCGGGGCTGCTGCTGGGTGATGCAGTGGATGCCGCCGCCGAGGGCGAAGATGTCGCGGGCGTCCACCGATTCGACGACCCGTCCGGGGAAGAGCCTGGTGAAGATCTCGGCCGCCGCGGCGTCGCGCGGATCGTCGAAGGAGCAGAGCAGGGCAAGGCCGTTGGCCAGGTAGTGGTTGATGTAGGAGTAGTCGACCGGCTCCCCGCCGGCCTCCTGGGTCTCCGGGGCGATCAGCTCCACGACCTCCAGGGAGCGGCCTTTCGCGTCGGTGGAGGACCGCAGGATCGCCAGGTTATCCCGGGTGACCTCGTGGTCCGGGTGGGCCGGATCGGGCTGGACGTGGCAGAGCACCAGGCCGGGACGGGCGAAGGAGGCGAGCAGGTCGACGTGGCCGCTCGTGCCGTACCTGCCGTAGTCGGCGGTGAGGCCGCGCGGCAGCCAGATGACCTTCTCCACGCCGATCCGCGCGCGCAGCTCGGCCTCGACCCGCTCCCTGGTCCAGCCGGGATTGCGCTTCTCCCCGAGTTGGACGGTCTCGGTGACGATGACCGTGCCCTCGCCGTCCACGTGGATGCCGCCGCCCTCGTTGACCATCTCGGAGCGGAACCTGGTCACCCCCGCCCGTTCCAGGACCGCCGCGGCGACCAGGTCGTCCTTGGCGTACGGGTGCCAGCCCCACCCGTTGAAGGTCCAGTCGACCCCGGCCAGGGCGCCCCGGCCGTCCACCAGGAAGGTCGGGCCGTTGTCCCGCATCCAGCAGTCGTCCAGCGGCTGCTCCATCAGCTCGATCCCGGGAGACAGCCATCGGGCGGCCGAGCCGCGCTCGCTCGGGTCGACCACCATGGTGACCGGCTCGTAGCGGACGATCGTGTTGGCCACGCTGGACCAGGCGCGGTAGGAGGCCTCGGGGTCGGCCAGGGCGTAACCGGCGACCGGCCAGGACATCCAGGTGCGAGTGTGGTGGTGCCACTCCGGCGGCATGAAGAACACGGTGGTGATCCTTGTCGGAAGTCGGGCGGTTGGAGGAGGTCCGGCCAGGCGAGTCGCCGGAAGCCGGAAGAGGCCCGGCCGGGTACGGCTCGGCGCCGGCGGCTCAGGAACGGGAGAGGCTCAGGGATCGAAAGGCCGCCCAGAGGTCGGGAACAGCCCAGGTGAGGAGATACACGAAGAGCAGCGTAGGGATCGGGAGGCGTGGAGGCCGGGAAGGCTCACAGGAAGTACAGACGGTTGAGCGAGATCGACTCGGCGGGAGCCGACTGTACGGGGTCGCCGTCGAGTGTGACCCGGCCGAGCGCGTCCACCTGGACGGACCCGAGCCGTGAGTTGCGCACCATGTCCGCCGGGCCGATGCCGCGGGTCCCGCGCACGCCGACGCGCCGGCGGCGGGTCGTCATGTGGTCGTTGCCCGTGTCCGCGGCGGCCCCGCTGACGAAGGCCACCGACAGATCGGCGGGGGTCGCGCCGTACGCGCCGAACTGCGGGCCCAGCACCAGCGGCTCGCAGGTGTCGGTGGAGGCGTTCGGGTCGCCGGTCACGCCGTAGGCGGGAAACCCGGCCTTCAGCACGAGTTGCGGCTTGGCGCCGAAGTGGTCCGGCCGCCACAGCACGATGTCGGCCAGCTTGCCCGGCTCCAGCGAGCCGACCTCGTGGGACAGGCCGTGCGCGATGGCGGGATTGATGGTCAGCTTGGCCAGGTAGCGCAGCACCCGTTCATTGTCGTGACCCTCGGGCGCGCCCAGCTCACCCTTCATCTTCCCGGCCATCGCGAACGTACGGCGGACCGTCTCGCCCGCCCGGCCCATGCCCTGCGCGTCGGAGGAGGTGATGCCGATGACCCCGAGGTCGTGCAGCACGCCCTCGGCGCCCATCGTGCCCGCCCGGATCCGGTCCCCGGCCAGCGCCGCGTCCTCCGGCAGGCCGGGATCGAGGCCGTGCACCGAGACGATCATCCCGTGGTGCTCGGCGACGGCGTCCCGGCCGAAGGGCAGCGTCGGGTTGGTGGAGGAGCCGATGACGTTGGCCACCCCGGCCAGCCTGAGCACGTCCGGCACGTGCCCGCCGCCGCAGCCCTCGATGTGGAAGGCGTGGATCGTCCTGCCTTCGAGGACCGCGAGGGTGTCCTCCACCGACAGGCACTCGTTCAGGCCGTCGGTGTGCAGCGCGACCTGCACGTCGTGCTCCTCGGCCACCCGCAGCGCGGTGTCCAGCGCGCGGGTGTGCGCGCCCATGTCCTCGTGCACCTTGAAGCCGCTCGCACCGCCCTCGACCAGCGCCTCGACCAGCGGCGCCGGATGCGACGACGAGCCGCGCGCCAGGAACCCGATGTTCACCGGCCAGGCGTCGAAGGCGTTGAACGCGTGCCGCAGCGCCCACGGCGAGTTCACGCCGACACCCCAGACCGGCCCGAACTCCTGGCCGATGATCGTGGTGACGCCGGAGGCCAGGGATGCCTCCATGATGCGCGGGCTGAGCAGGTGCACGTGGGTGTCGATCGCGCCCGCCGTGGCGATGAGCCCCTCGCCGGACACGATCGTGGTGCCGGTGCCGACCACCACGTCCACGTCGTCCAGCGTGTCGGGGTTTCCCGCCCGTCCGACCGCGTGGACGCGTCCCTCGCGGATCCCGATCGACGCGGTCCGCACCCCCAGGACCGGATCGAGGATCAGCACGTTACTGATCACCAGGTCGCAGGTGTCCGCGATGGAGGCGGCCTTCAGGTGCAGGCCGTCCCTGGCGGTCTTGCCGAACCCGACGAGGAACTCCTCTCCGGGCTTCTGCGAGTCGTGCTCGACCTCGACCACCAGGCCGGAGTCGCCGAGCCTGACCCGATCTCCCCGGCGCGGTCCGTGGACGCTCACCGCCCACCCGCCACGCGGTCGCCGGGCTCCTCGGCCCTCGGCACACCGCCGCCGCTCGCCGCCGGATCACCGGTGACCGAGGTCGGGGGCACCGGCTCACTTCCCAGGTAACCGCAGGCCCGGGCCTTCTCCATGGCTCGCTCGAAGGCGCCCGGCGCGTCCAGCGGGCCGTCGACCAGGCCGGCGAACCCGATCGCCACCCGCGCCCCGCCGATCGGGACCAGCCTGGCGACGCGGCTCTCGCCCGGATCGAAGCGCAGGGTGGAACCCGCGGGGACGGCCAGGCGGCGCCCGTAGCCCGCGGCCCGGTCGAAGAGCAGCCGGGGGTTCGTCTCGAAGAAGTGGAAGTGCGAGGTGACGCTGATCGGCACGGTCGCCGTGTTGAGCACCGGCACCTCGATCGCGTCCTCCTCCGCGGGGAGTCGCGCCGTCCTCTCCTGCGGGAGGGGCCGTACCGCCTCGATCACCGCGCCCGGGGCCGCGTCCCCGAGCGAGCCGCCGCCGAAGGGCTCGGTGACGACCGCCAGCCGGGTGCCGTCGTCGAAGACCGCCTCGACCATCACCTCGGTGACGATGTCGGCCACCCCGGGCAGCACGTCATCGGGGCCGAGCACGCTCCGGCCCGCCGCGATCGCCTCGGCCAACCTGGCCCCGTCCCGGGCGGCCTCGCAGACCGTGTCGGCGATCAGGGCGGTGGCCTCCGGCACGTTCAGGCGCAGCCCTCGCGCACTCCTGGCGCGCGCCAGCTCGGCCGCGGTGAACAGCAGCAGCCGGTCGCGCTCCGTAGGTGTCAGCCGCACTGCCGCTCCCTTTTTAGAATGGCTTTCAAAGTTAGATTAGCATTCTAAACCGGTACGTTATGAGGCATGACAGTGAAGCTGGAGCGTCCCGACGTGCGGGCGCACGTGCTGCGGGCGGCGCTGCTGGCGATCGACGAGGTGGGGCCCGATCGGCTGCGCGTGCGCGACATCGCGGAACGGGCCGGCATGAGCAGCGGTCATGTCATGTACTACTTCGGCAAGCGCGACCGGATCCTCGTCTCGACGCTGCTGCTCAGCGAGGACGAGCTGGCCGAGCGCCGGACCGCCGAGCTCGCGACCGTCGCCGATCCGCGCGAGGCGGTCGGCCGTCTGGTGGAGATGTACCTGCCCGCCGGTGCGAGCGACGTCCGCTGGCGGCTGTGGGCCCAGATCGTCGCCCGCCCGCCGCAGGACGAGGAGACGCTGACCAGGATCGCCGGGTTCACCGGCGCCTGGGCGCGCGAGCTGGCCGGCATCGTGGCCCGGGGGGTGGGGGAGGGGCTGTTCCGGCCGGTGGACGATCCGGAGGACCACGCGATGCGGATGTGCCGGATCATGGACAGCCTCGCGAGCGACGTGCTGCTCGGACTGCCCGGCTGCGATGCCGGGTGGGCTCACGAGCAGGCGATGCGGGCGATCCGGAGAGAGCTGCTGCCCTGACCGCCCCGACGCGGAGCGCCCCGAATCGCTCTGCTGCGGACGGGGTCCGCCCGGGGAGCGGGTGTGGCGCGCTCGGTCCCGACCGCGCGTCCGTACGCGGATGGGCTCGGGGCATTCGTCGGTATTGATCAACTAGTCCACGCCGACGAGCCGCGATACCGTTTCCTCCGTGATTCAGAACGATGGGGCCGAAGGAACCGAACGGGCGGCGGGCGAGACGTTTCTCACCGGCGGAGAGGGAGGCCTCTCCCGCGTGATCTTGCGTCCGATCGCCGACCACGACCAGGACGAGTTCATCGGACTGGTCCGGGCCAGCGTCGACCTGCACCACCCGTGGATGTCCCTGCCCACCACGCCGCAGGCGTTCCAGACCTATCTCCGGACCTTCGACAACCCGCTGTCCGCCGAAGGCCTGCTGGTCTGCGTGCGGGACACCGGTGCCATCGCGGGCAACATCAACATCAACAGCATCATCCGCGGACGCTTCCAGAACGGCTCCCTCGGCTACGCGGCCTTCGCTCCCACCGCCGGCCGGGGATACATGTCAGAGGGCCTCGGCCTCGTGCTGCGCCACGCCTTCGAGCAATTGCGGCTCCACCGGCTGGAAGCCCAGATCCAGCCCGGCAACCACGCCTCCCTGAAGCTGGTCCAGCGCCACGGTTTCCGCTACGAGGGTTGCTCACCCGACCTGCTGTTCATCGACGGCGCCTGGCGGGATCACGAACGGTGGGCCATCACCAACACCATGTTCAGCGAGGTTCCCGTCGACCCGCATCCGACCCGGCCCGCCCACTGAGGCTTTCGGGCAGGGGCCGCGTGACGAGCGGATGCCACCGGATCATGGCCGTGCCCGCGAGGCATCCGTCGCCCGCGACGAGCAGAGCCGCCCCGAACCTCCAGGGGGCTCACCGCTCCGAGCGGGATCGGTGACGACCGGTCAGGAAGCGTGTCGCTTCGATGCGGGGATGACCTTGCGCAGCACGTCGGGCTTGTTGGTGATGATGCCGTCCACCCCGTAGGAGATCAGGCGGCGCATGGTCTCCGGACTGTCCACGGTCCAGGCGAAGACCTCCATCCGAAGGGCATGGACGCGCTTGACGTACTCCGGGGTGAGAGCGTTGTACGGCGGGTTGATGTGGCCGGCGAATTCCGCCAGTTCCGGGAGCTCCGCGGTCGTCGGCGTGCCGAGCAGGCCGATCGGGACCTGGGGCAGGTTCTTGTGGAAGGTCCGCATCGAGTCCCAATTGAACGACTGCACGGTGACGCGGTCGGAGCTCAGCCACGAGGGGTTGTCGCGCAGCTCGTCGGCGACGCGGGCCTCGATTCCCCGGTAGAGCTCTGGCGCCTTGATCTCCAGGAGGAGGCCGAGCCGGCTTCCGCTCATCGCGTGAAGCGTCTCTCCAAGGGTGGGCACCGGCTCACCCTTGTACTTCGAGGCGAACCACGAGCCCGCGTCCAGCTTCCGGATTTCCGCCAGAGTGAGGTCGCCGACCTTCCAGGGAGCCCGGTCGGGAAAGACCCCTTCGACGTTGGTGGTGCGGGCCAGCGTCGTGTCGTGCATCAGGACCAGTTTGTGGTCCTTCGTCTCCTGGACGTCAAGCTCGAACACGTCGGCGTGTTGCGCCTGCGCCAGTTCGAAGGCGGCGATGGTGTTCTCCGGCGCGTACGCGGAGGCCCCGCGATGGGCGACATTGGCGATCGTCGACGGTGGTGCGGCGACCGCCGTGGAGACGGATGCCGCCAGAGTCGCCAGAGTGGTCGTGATGATGAGGCCGAGCCGTCGGAACATGGGTCTCCTCGAACGTGGGGAGAAGGTCCTATGCCTCGAACTTGACAGCCGCTCATGACGACGAGTTGCTATAAGAGTAGCTCGCCGATGTCAGGTAGATGAGCAATCGCCCCGCGCGTCGCCGATCCTGTCTCGCGGTGAAGGACGCCGTCGGCGTGACGGATCCCGGGAGTGGATCCGCCCCTTCACCGCCGCCGCGTTTCGCGGGTGGGGCTCGCCCCGCCGCACGCCGGGCTCATCTGACGCGCAGCGCCTCCAGCATCCGAGACAGGGCGGCCCGGGCGTCGGTCAGATCATCGGGGTTCGCCGAGCCCGCCAGCCACAGGGCCGCCTCGTTCATCGCGCCGGACAGCAGATGGGTCAGTGGCGCGACCGGCTGCGGGGCGATCACTCCTCCCTCGATCAGGGCGGTGAGCGCCTCGGCCAGGTGGCGGGCCGAGGCGGCCTCGTCCAGCGCGCGCCATTCGTTCCAGCCCAGCACCGAGGGGCCGTCGACGAGCATGATCCGCTGGACGTCCGGATCGGTGCCGGCGGTGAGGAACGCCTGGCATCCGGCGGTGAACTGCGTCCACGGATCGTCGTGGGCCTCGGCGGTCGCGGCCACCGTCTGGGCGACCTGCTGCTGCACCTCTTCCAGGACGGCGCGGAACAGGGCGGCCTTGCTGTCGAAGTGATGGTAGAGCGCGCCCTTGGTGACCCCGGCGGCACGGACGATCTCCGACAGGCCCACCGCGCCGTAGCCCAGGGTCGCGAACAGGCGTCTGCTCTCGCGCAGGAGGGTCTGCCTGGTCTGCTCTCTCTGCCGTGCCCTGCCGTCGTTCGGCATCGCATTCCCGTCCGTTGACATACCGGTGGTACGTCAATACATTACCTTCACATACCAACGGTATGTGAAGGAGTTCGCATGAAGCTGACCGGCTTCTATCCGGTGATCTGCACCGCAAGGCTCCAGGAGTCCCGCGATTTCTACACGGGGCTGCTGGGGTTCGAGCCGACGTTCGAGGCCGACTGGTACGTGAGCCTGCGGCGGCCGGGGCCGCTGCCGTACGAGCTCGCCCTGCTCGACCACGACCACCCGACGCTGCCCGAGGCCTATCGCGTTCCCGTCCGGGGACTGCTGCTCAACGTCGAGGTGGAGGACGTGGGCGCGGAGTGGGAACGGCTCGTCGTCCGCGGTGGGCTGCGGGCCGAGCTGGAACTGCGCAGCGAGGACTTCGGGCAGCGGCATTTCATCGTGGCCGACCCCAACGGGGTCCTGATCGACGTGATCACGCCCATCGCGCCCGCCGCGGCGTACGCCGACCAGTACGTCAGTCCGTGACGCCGGCGGGATCATCCCGTCTAGGGGGCGACCCGTAGGACGAGCTTGCCCTTGGTGCGGCCCGTGGCGACCCGCTCGTGGGCCTCGGCGGCCTTCTCCAGCGGGAGCACCTCCTCGACTCCGATGGCGATCTTCCCGTCGTCGACGAGCTGGGCGATGCGGGTCAGCGCGGCGCCGTCGGGCTCCACCAGGAACGGGCGGGCGCGGAGCCCCCGGGTCTCGACGACGCGCAGCAGCTCGGGGGAGAAACCGGAGGGCACCGGGACGATCAGCCCGCCGGGGCGGAGGACGTCGAGGGAGCGGGTGCTCGTCGCGTCGTGGCCGTCGCCGACCAGGTCGAGGACCACGTCCACGTCGCTCACCGCGTCCTCGAAGCGGGTGGCGGTGTAGTCGATGAGCTCGTCGGCCCCCAGCTCGCGCAGCCAGGCGTGCTTGGCGGCGCGGGCGGTGCCGATCACGTACGCGCCGAGGTGCTTGGCCACCTGGACGGCGAAGTGCCCGACGCCGCCCGCGGCGGCGTGGATGAGGACGCGCTGGCCGGGCCTGACGTCCGCGGCGTCCACCAGGCTCTGCCACGCGGTCAGTACGGCCAGCGGCATGGCGGCGGCCTCGTCGTGTCCCAGGGAACGCGGCTTGTGGGCGAACTGCCGGGAGGGAGCGGTCACGAACTCGGCGTAGGCCCCGGCCTGGCGGGGGAACCACGGCATGCCGTACACCTCGTCTCCCACCTGCAGGGTGTTCACGCCGAAGCCGATCTGCTCGACGACACCGGAGACGTCCCAGCCGAGGATGAAGGGCGGATCCCCCAGGACCCCGGCCATGCCCCCGCCCGACCTGGTCTTGACGTCCACCGGGTTCACCCCCGCGGAGACGACCCGCACCAGCACCTCGGTCGGCAGCGGTTCCGGCTGCTCGACCTGGACGGGGTGCAGCACCTCCGGCCCGCCGAAGGTGTCCTGGCTGATCGCACGCATGAGGGTCACGAGATCTCTCCTTACCGGATGCCGCCCCTCGCGGGCGACATCGACGACGCTATCTTTCACCGTCCGGCGAAAGCCGGATCCCGGTGGCTCGACTCCCGGGAGTCTCTCTTTCCCTCCCGGTCTCCCTCCAGCGGCGACCGAGCTGGAAAGCCGTTTCCGAGGCGGTACTCGTCGCGATCATGACCACGGTTGCCGTACGGCACCCTGGAACGTCGACGAGGCCGGCCGCGGACAGACGGGATCGCATGAGGGGGGCACGGGCTGGGCGACGTCATTGCGATTTCCGCCGGTCAGACACTGTACCGGCCGGCCTACGGGCGGGCTTGGCCGGGCTGAGGCGGTCAGCTGATGCCGAGTCGTCCACCGGCTACCTCCAGGACGACTCCGGTGATGTAGCTGGCGCGGCGGGAGGCCAGGAAGACGACCGCCTCGGCCACCTCCTCGGGCTCGGCGATGCGGCGCATGGCGGTGGTCTCGGCGACGGCCTTGAGGGTGGCGGCGTCCATCTCGTCGGTGCCCGGGGTGTGGATGGGGCCCGGCGCCACCGCGTTGACGCGGAGGCCCCTGCCGGCGTATTCGGCCGCCCAGACCGCGGTCAGCTGTTCCAGGGCGGCCTTGGACGCGGAGTACATGCCGGTGCCCTTGGTCGTGACGGCGACGGCGAGGGTGCTGATGTTGACGATGGATCCGTGCCCGCGCTCGGCCATGCCGGGGGCCAGCGAGCGGACCAGCAGGTAGGGGGCCTTGGTGTTGAGGTCCATGTGCAGGTCGAACAGCTCGTCTGTCATCTCCGACGTGGGCAGGAACTTGTAGATGCCGGCGTTGTTGATCAGGACGTCGACCTCGCCCGCCTCCTTGGCCAGGCGCAGCACGTCGTCGGTGTTGGTGAGATCCGCCGGGATGAAGCGGGCCGTCCCGCCGGCGGCCTCGATTTCGGCGACGACCTCCAGGCCGCGGCGGGCATCGCGGCCGTGCACGACGACCTCGGCTCCCTCCCGTGCCAGCTGGATGGCCACGGCCCGGCCGATGCCGGCGGTGGCACCGGTGACGAGGGCGGTGAGTCCGGACATTTCCATGTCGTTTCCTATCGGAAGGGAGCCGAGTGCGGCTCGGCTCAAGCGTTGATGTCCCTTCATGTCCGGCCACGAGGGCTGGGCGGGGGCCGGTGAGCACCGCAGCGGCGTCATCGACCAGAACTCAACCTACTACTTCCATGATGGTAACATAATCAATGAAGGAACCTTCATTGATTAAAATGGTTGTATCGATGATGGACTTGAGCGTGTAAACCGCCAGGTTCGCGCGCTCCACGCTGGTCGCGGCCTGTGGCGGTCCGTATGGCCGAAGGAAGCCTTCATGATTGAAGGGTCCTAAATCGATGTAGTGGTATGCTTGGTCGCAGGAAGCGACGTAAGGCAGGTGGGCGGCAGCATGGCTACCAACTCGGACACCCCGGCCCCGCGCTTGGTGCGGCCCGGCCGGCCGCAGGAGGCGACACCCGGCGAATCGCCCGGCACACTCGGCTTCCATCTCAAGCGCGCGGAGCAGTCGCTCATCGCCCGCAAGGCCGACGCGGTGCGCGCCCTGGACCTGACCGAATCCCAGTGTAAGGTCCTCGGCTATCTCGCAGGAGGCGCCGCCAAGTCTTGCACCCAGCTGTCCCGAGAAGCGCTCGTGACGTCCCAGACCATGACCGGCATCGTGAAGAACCTCGAGGCCAAGGGTCTGGTCGACCGCCACGCCTCTCCCGACCACGGCCGGGTCATGCTGGTCTCCCTCACCGCCGCCGGCGTCGATCGCGCCGCGGCGGCCGGTGAGCTGTCCGGCAGCGTCGAAGCCGGACTGCGCGAAGCGATGACAGAAAAGGACTATGCCCAGCTGATCGGCCTGCTGGACCGCGTCGCGGAGGTCGCCCCCAAGCTCGCCGTCGACGGTTAGTCCTTCGGGAATCACGAGCTCGCGGGTCACCGTGGACGGGTCGGCCCGGGCTCGGAGCGGGGCCGTCGGACAGGGCCGGCTTCCGCCATGGGGTGAGCCGGCTCGGACCTCGGTGCGGGAGCCGCCGGAGGGGGTGGGACCCTGGTGCGATGAGTGAGTCGAGGAGCCGCTGGACGGACATCGCGGGGGACGACGCAGGGGAGCGGTACGCCGCGCGGTTCGCCAAGCTCGCCGAGTCGGGAGCGGACATGCACGGCGAGGCGCGGTTGTGCGCGGAGCTGCTGCCTCCGGGCGCGCGGGTCCTGGACGCCGGATGCGGCACCGGGCGGGTGGCGATCCGGCTGGCCGAGTTGGGATACGACTGCGTGGGCGTCGATCTCGACGATTCCATGCTCGAGGTCGCCAGGCGGGCCGCGCCGGAGCTGACCTGGATCCTGGCCGACCTGAGCGACCCGGCCGATCTCGGTTCGGTGGGCGTCGGGTCCTTCGACATGGTCGTCGCCGCGGGCAACGTCATCCCCCTGCTCGCTCAGGGGACCGAGGCGCGGGCCGTCGCCGGGCTCGCGGTGCGGCTGCGACCAGGGGGGCTGCTGGTGAGCGGGTTCGGGCTGGACGCCGCGCACCTCCCGCTCGCCTCCGCCACGGTCACGCTCGCCGATTACGACGCCTGGTGCGAGGCGTCCGGGCTGGCTCTGGAACGGCGCCTGGCGACCTGGGACGGCGCCGCCTACGACGGCGGGGGATACGCGGTCAGCGTTCATCGCCGTACCCCGGGTGGATGAGCCATCGGAGGGTAGTAACTTCATCCCATGCGACTGGGCGTTCTCGACATAGGTTCAAACACGGTTCATCTGCTGGTGATGGACGCGCATCGTGGGGCTCGGCCGCTGCCAGCGTACTCCCACAAGGTGGACCTGAGGCTCGCCGAGCACATGGAGGACGGCAACCGTCTCTCCGAGCGGGGGGCGGCGCGGTTGCGGGAGTTCGTCGAGGAGGCTCTGCGGCTCGCCGAGGACAAGGGCGTCGAGGACCTCATGGCCTTCGCGACCTCGGCGGTCCGGGAGGCCGTCAACGGCGAGGAGGTGCTCGCGCGGATCAGGGCCGACACGCAGGTGGACATCCAGGTCCTGTCGGGTCAGGACGAGGCGAGGCTGACGTTCCTGGCCGTGCGGCGGTGGTTCGGGTGGTCGTCCGGCCGGTTGCTGGTGCTGGACATCGGCGGGGGGTCGCTGGAGATCGCCTCGGGGATGGACGAGCAGCCCGACGTGGCGGTGTCGCTGCCGTTGGGAGCGGGCCGGCTCACCCGCGACTGCTTCAGCGCCGATCCGCCTCCGGCCGACGAGGCGCGGGCGCTGCGCAGGCACGTGCGGGCGGAGATCGCCCGTTCGGTGGGAAACGTGGCACGGTACGGCCAGGCCGATCACGCGGTGGCGACGTCGAAGACGTTCAGGCAGCTCGCGCGGATCGCCGGGGCCGCCCCCTCGCATGAGGGGCCGTACGTCCGCCGGGTGCTCAGGCACGCCGATCTGGTCGGATGGACCGATCGGCTGGCCAAGATGGGCGTGCGGGAGCGGGCGGCGCTGCCGGGGGTCTCGGAGGGGCGGGCGCCGCAGCTGCCGGCCGGAGCGATAGTCGCGGACGCCACGATGGACCTGTTCGGGGTCACGCAGCTGGAGGTGTGCCCGTGGGCGCTGCGGGAGGGCGTCATCCTGCGGCGACTGGACGCGATGCCCGAGAACTGACGAACGTTCGGGAGCAGGCCGAGATCCAGGGATCGGGCGGTGCCCGGGAGCGGCCCATGTCCAAGAACCGGGCGCACAGGAGCGACGGGCGTCCGATGCAGGGAACGGGTGCCCGGGAGCGGGCCGGCGTCCGGAGAGCGGCCGAGGTCCGAGGACCGGGCGCCCGAGAGCGGGTAGGTATCCACCCCCAATTGCTCCTGTCTGAAATGTGGCTTATGTCCGAAAATTGGCCGTTATTTGGCAACGAGGAGAGGCTGCGGAGTCGGGCGGTGCCCGAGGATCGACCGGAGCCTGGGAACCGGGCGACGACCTCGACCTGAGGTTTACCTGCCCATCAGGCGGTAAGAGCGCATTGGTATGAATAGCGCTCAGGTGGAAGGCGCCGCGCGCAGAGCGGCGAACAGTCAGACATTGGACAGGCTGGCCCGGCTCGGCATGGCCTGCCGTGGCGTCCTGTACGGGCTGATCGGGTTCCTGGCCCTGCAGATCGCCTTCGGCGGCGGGAGCGGTGGCAAGGAGGCCGACAAGACCGGCGCACTCGAGACGGTGGCCGAGCAACCGTTCGGCACCGTACTGCTCTGGCTGATGGTGGTCGGTTTCATCGCGTTGACCCTCTGGCAGCTGTCGGAAGCGATCATCGGCCGGGGCCGGGCCAAGGACCGGATCGAGGCGGCGTCGCGCGCGGTGGTCTACGGAGTGATCGTCGCGACGTTGCTCGGCTTGCTGCTGCGGGGTGACGCGGGAGCCTCGACCGACGAGAGCTCCAAGGACATCACCGGCAAGCTCATGGACCTGCCCGCCGGTCAGTTCCTCGTGGGCCTGATCGGGCTGGGACTGATCGCCCTGGGCGCCTACTGGATTCACAAGGGCTGGAAGAAGAAGTTCCTTGAGGACCTGCGCACCGGCGAGATGCCCCCGAAGGCGCGTCAGCTCGCCGAGAAGCTGGGCATGGCGGGTTACCTCGCCCGCGGCGTGATCGCCGCGGTCGCCGGTGTCTTCATCGTCCAGGCGGCGATCACCTACGACCCCGACAAGGCCAAGGGCATCGACTCGACGCTGCGCTCGCTGGCCGAGACCTCGGCCGGTCCGTGGTTGCTCGGGATCGTCGCGATCTGTCTGCTGCTGTTCGCGGTCTACTGTTTCTTCGAGGCTCGCTGGCACCGGGTGTGACAGGTGCGACCGCACGTGGCGGCAGATGCGAGCACGCAGGTGAAAGCCCTTCTGGCAAGCTCGACCTGTCTATCTGGTAAGTGATCGAACTCCTACTTTTCCGAGACATCGACCCTCTCGAGCCCCGCGTCTTCCAAAGGCGTGAACAGTATCGGAGGGGTCGTATGGACACGTCGGAGTATGACGGAAGCGAATGGGTTCTCCGCCTCGCGGGTTCCCCGGACCAGGTGGCGAGAGCTCGTCGCCTGGTCTCGATGTCCCTGGGGCGCGATCATCCCCTTCACGACGACTGCGTTCTGCTCACCAGCGAGATCGCCACGAACGCGGTGATCCACTCCCGGTCGGGAGACGGCGGGGTGTTCACCGTCACGGTCTCCTACTCGGCGGGGGGCGTGCGGGTCTGCGTCCAGGACGAGGGCTCGTCGGAGGCTCCCTGCGTGTGTCACGCGTCGGCCGACGCGACGGGTGGCCGCGGCCTGCCCCTGCTGGAGGCGCTGGCGCACCGCTGGGGCCTGATCAGGGAGGCGGGCTCCAACAAGGTCTGGTTCGAGCTGGCGCTGGAGCTGGCCACCGTACGCAAGGGCACGCTGGCCGGTGTCGGCTGAACTCGGCCCGGCGGATCTCGGCTGACCGCTGCGGACCGCTGTGGACCTCGGACGGCTCGGTTTCAGCCGGACCCGGGCCGACCGGACCCCGGTACACCGCTCCCGCCGGGCGCCGACGGACCTCAGATGAGCAGCCGGCACAGACCTTCGGCGAGGGCCTTGGTGGTGAGCCGGGTCCGGCTCTCGCAGCCGAGCTTGGCGAAGATGTGCTCCAGGTGGGTGGTGACCGTACGGACGCTCAGCACCAGCGCCGCCGCGATCTGCGGGTTGGAGTCGCCGAGCGCGACGTGGGTGATCACATCGATCTCCCTGGCGGTCAGCTCGTACGGCAGGGAGCACGGGCGTTCGGCGATCACCGCGCCCTGGAGGGCGCCGTGCGGTCCGACGCCGGCGCGCAGCAACCGCACCTCATGCCACCGCCCGGTCCCGTCCTGCCAGAGCCCGCGCCGGTTGAGCTCGCGGGAGTCGATGAACTCCCTGGCGAGCTCCGCCATGGCAGGCTCGGCGGCGACGGTCTCCGAGGACGGGGTGTCGGCGACGTCCCTGCGGGTGCCGCCGCGGTCGAAGGCCACGGCGTGGAAGCCCGGCGGCAGGCCGACGGGGTCGATCACGCAGCGGCTCAGGTCTGTGACGTGGGCCAGGGTGGGGGAGACGGCGCTGATCAGCGTTCCGGCCTGACCCAGGAAGGCCGAGGGGTCGCGGGCGTTCAGATGGAGCAGGCCGGTGTAGCGGCCCTCGGTCAGGAACAGGGGAGTGGTCAGCCCGGCACGCCAGCCGTACGGCTCGAGGTGGCGCCGGAAGTAGCGCTCGGTGCCCGGGGCGCCCATGACCAGCGGCGTCCGCGTGTCCATCGCCCGGCGGTAGGGATCGAGCCGGACGTACTCCTCGGCGGCGTCGCCGTCGACCCGCGCGTAGCCGTCCGAGACCAGGCTGCGGTGCTTCCCGGTCGCCGGGTCGTAGGCGACGAACTCGTAGGCCTCCAGCGCGACGATCTCGCGTAGCGCGCGCATCGCGCCGGACACGCCGCTGCGTCCGGCGACCTGAAAACCCACCTCGGTGAACGCGTGGAGGTGGCGCGGGCTCAGGGTGATCTGGTCCATGGTCTCCTCCATGCCCAGAGTGCCGTATGCCCCCCGGCGGAGGGAATACGTAAACTCTCCGATGTCACGGCTTGTCAGCATCTTTACCCTCTCCGGCAATACCCCCCGGGAGGAACACGTGACGGTCTTGACGAGAATACGAGGATTCGCCGTCCTCCTGGCGACGGCGCTCGCGGTGAGCGCGTGTGGCGGGTCGGAGCCGCCGGCGGCAGGCGGCGGGCAGCCGGGCGCCAAGGAGTTCTCGGTCGCGCTGACCGAACCGGACCACCTGACCCCCGGCAACACCTCCAGCAGCTACTCGATCACCGTCCTGCAGGCGCTGTTCGACCTTCCGGTCGTCATCGACGCGAAGGGGCAGCCGCAGATGCGGGCCGCCGAGTCGGTGACCAGCGAGGACCAGAAGGTCTGGACGATCAAGATCAAGCCGGGGCAGAAGTTCCACAACGGCGAGCCGGTGACCGCCGAGAGCTTCGCCGACGCGTGGAACGCCGCGGCCTACGGTCCCAACGCGTGGACCAACAACTACTACTTCGAGAACATCGAGGGCTACGACGAGCTGAACCCGGAGGCCCCCGAGGGCTCGGAGGAGGCGCCCAAGCCGACCGTCGACAAGCTGAGCGGGCTCAAGGTCGTGGACCCCAACACCCTTCAGGTGACGCTGACCGGGCCGTTCAGCCAGTTCCCGATCACTCTGGCCTACACCGGGTTCGCCCCGATGCCCAAGGCGGCCTTCACCGACCTGGCGGCCTACGACATCAAGCCGATCGGCAACGGACCGTTCGCCCTGGACGGCGCCTGGGTGCGCAACCGGCAGATCAAGGTGAAGAAGTTCGAGGGCTACGCCGGGCCTCGCCCCGCCAAGTCCGGCTCGATCAACTTCAAGATCTATGAGAGCCGCGACACCGCCTACGTGGACCTGCGGGCCGGCAAGGTGGATCTGATCCAGACGATTCCGCCGGCCAGCGCCTCCGAGGCCAAGAAGCTGCTCGGTGACAGGTTCGTGGCCACGCCGAGCGGGACCATGGACTACCTGGGCTTCCCCGTCTACGACAAGCGCTTCGCCAGCGCCGACCTGCGCAGGGCCATCTCGATGGCCATCGACCGGCAGGGGATCGTGGAAGCGGTGTTCAACGGCGCCTTCAAACCGATGAGCTCGCTGGTGGCGCCGCTGGTGCCGGGCTACCGGGAGGGCGCCTGCGGCGAGGCCTGCGTCTACGACGTGGCCAAGGCCAAGGCGCTCTTCGACAAGGCCGGCGGGTTCAGCGGCACGATGAACCTCTACTTCTCCAACGCCGACCCCAGCTACGAGCAGTGGATGACCGCGGTGGCCAACCAGCTCAAGGAGAACCTCGGGATCGCCGACATCCAGTTCCGCAAGGTCCCGGCGGCCGACTACCTGTCGACGCTCCGCGAGCACAAGCAGGACGGGCCGTACCGCAACAACTGGGTGATGGACTACCCGAGCCCGCAGAACTACCTGCAGTCGATGTGGGGAGAGGGCAACCGGATGGGCTGGGAGAGCAAGGAGTTCAACGACCTGATCGCCCAGGCCAACTCCGCGGCCGGCATGGAGGCCAGCATCCCCCTCTACCAGCAGGCCGAGGACGTGGCGCTGCGTGAGATGCCGATGGCCCCGCTCTGGAACTGGCAGGACCAGGGCGGATACTCCGACAAGATCACCGGAGTCCAGATCGACGCCTACAGCCCGAACCTCGACCTGATCACGGTGAAGTAGTTGATCCACGAGGCACTCGCGACCCCGGAGCGCACCGCTCCGGGGTCTCCCCCCGAGGCGCGACCGTGAGATACACGATCCAGCGGCTGCTCCAGGCCGTCCCGGTCTTCTTCGCCACCACGTTCCTGATCTACGCGATGGTCTTCGCGCTGCCCGGCGATCCGATCGTGGCACTGGCGGGGGACAAGCCCCTGTCTCCCGAGCTCCTGAACACGCTCCGGGAGCGTTTCCACCTCAACGACCCGCTGATCGTCCAGTACGGCCGCTACATGCTGAACGCCGTCCAGGGTGATCTGGGGCAGACCTTCACCGGGCAGCCGGTGAGCGAGCTGCTCCAGGGGCGGTGGGCGGTGACCGCACAGCTCGCCGTCACCGCCTGGATCTTCGAGCTCGTGGTCGGCATCGGCCTCGGCGTGATCGCGGGACTGCGCCGGGGCGGGATCGCCGACACGGCGGTGCTGGCCGGGACCACGTTCGTCATCGCGGTGCCGGTCTTCGTCGTCGGCTACACCGCGCAGATCCTGCTGGGCCTGAACCTCTCGCTGTTCCCGACCGCGGGCGTGGACGAGGGGTGGCCGGTCAGCTACCTGCTGCCCGGCATGGTGCTGGGCTCGTTCGGCCTGGCCTACGTGGCGAGGCTGACCCGCACCAGCCTGATCGAGAACGTGCGGGCCGACTACGTCCGTACGGCACGCGCCAAGGGACTGCGCCGAAGACGGGTGATCGGCAGGCACGCGCTGCGCAATTCGCTGATCCCGGTGGTCACCTTCCTCGGCGTGGACTTCGGCAACCTGATGGCCGGCGCGATCGTCACCGAGGGCATCTTCAACCTGCCGGGCATCGGCCAGCAGGTCTTCCAGTCCATCCAGCTCCAGGAGGGCCCCGTCGTCGTCGGCATCGTCACCATGCTTGTGATGATCTTCATCGTGGTCAACCTGCTCGTCGACCTCCTGTACGGCGTGCTCGACCCGAGGATCCGCCGTGCTTGAGGCCCAGATCGCGGAGACGGGGGCGGACCGGATGAAGCCGGGATCGCTCTGGTACGACGCCTGGCTGGAACTGCGCGGCCGGGTGATCTTCTGGCTCTCGGCGGTGATCCTCGTGATCGCCGTCGCGATGGCCCTCCTCCCCGGCCTGTTCACCGGCTTCGGCCCGAACGAGGGCTGCAACCTGCGCATGTCGAAGAAGGGCCCCGCCGACGCGGCCGTGTTCGGCTACGACCTGCAGGGCTGCGAGTACTGGTCGCAGATCGTGCACGGCACCCGCGCCTCCGTCATGATCGGCATCGCGGTGACGGTCTTCGCGCTGCTCATCTCGGTCGTGCTCGGTCTGATCAGCGGCTACTACGGCGGCTGGCTGGACGCGGTCATCTCCCGGCTCACCGACGTGTTCTTCGGCATCCCCTTCGTCCTGGGGGCGACCGTCATCCTGGTGGCCTTCCCCGACCACGGCATCTGGGCGATGACCCTGGTGCTGGTCGTGCTGGGCTGGACCACGATGACCCGTCTCATGCGCGCCCAGGTGATCGCGGTCCGCGACATGGACTTCGTGGCCGCCGCCCGGATGCTCGGCGCGAGCGACCGGCGGATCATGTTCAAGCACATCCTGCCCAACGCGATCGCCCCGGTCTTCGTGGTGGCCATGCTCAACGTGGGCAACGTCATCGCCGGCGAGGCGACTCTCGACTATCTGGGCGTGGGCCTGCAGTATCCCGACGTCTCCTGGGGCCTGCAGCTCAACATCGCCCAGGTGTTCTTCGCCGAACACCCCCACCTGCTCGTCTTCCCGTCGCTGTTCCTCACCGCGACGGTGCTCAGCTTCCTGCTGCTGGGCGACGTCGTCCGCGACGCCCTGGACCCCAAACTCCGCTGACGCCGCCCCGTGGCGGGGATGACGTCCGCGGATGTCATCCCCGCCCCGGGACATCGGTCTGTCCGGGGCCGGGAACCGGCCCGCGGAGGGCGGCCCCGCTCATGCGCGGGGCGCCGTCCGCGGGCGGATGGCGCCCAGGATCACGAGGCCGGTTGCGGCAGAGCCGGTGACCCGGAGCCCGCCGGTCGCGGGGAGAGCGTCGCGACCCCCCGCCTCCTGGCCAGGATCACCACCGCGATCCCGAAGACGCCGAGCTGCACCACCGTTCCGGCCAGGCCCTGCCAGGGTACGGACCCCTGCTTCAGCGCCTCGTCCAGCGTTCCGTCGGCGCCGCTGAGACCGAAGGCCAGCACGTTGTTGACCGTGTGCAGGGCGATGGCGGCCTCCAGGCCGCCGGTGCGCACCACCAGCCAGCCCATCAGCACGGCGAAGGTGAAGACGTCCACGATGCCCCAGTCGACATACGCGTGCATCGCGGTGAACACGGTCGCGCCCAGCAGGATTCCGGGCCAGGGGTTGGCGAAGAACGCGCCGAAGGCCTGGATCAGCCAGCCCCGGAAGATGTATTCCTCGGCGGCGGCCTGGAAGGGCACCAGCAGCAGGGTGACGATCAGGGCGGGCAGGAAACGGCTCCATCCCACCCAGCCGAACAGCTGACCGAGATCCTCCCCGGTGACGGCGTAGGTGGCGACGAGCGCGGCCTGGCCCAGCGCCGCGGCGCCGACCGCCACCCCCGTGCACAGGGCCATCCAGCGCCAGCGCAGACGCCCGAGGACCGAGGAGAGCGTGCCCGGCGGGCGCCGCTGGATCCACACCGCCACGCCGTACACCACCGGTATCACGGCGGCGAGCGAGAGCAGGTTGATCGTCAGATCGAGCAGCGGGTCGGCGAAGATCTGACCACCGGAGTCGCCCCTCCTGGCGCCCGCGAGCAGACCGATCAGGCTACCGCCGATGACGATCGCGACCCCGATCGCGACGAACCCCACGGCGACCAGGAGCGTGCCCAGCACGGGCCGCCACCAGGCGTGCAGGGGAGTGCGGGCCAGCCGGTCGTAACGGCTGCCGGGCGGAGCCGGCACGATCCACGCCGCGGGCCGCGGCGGGAGCGGGAAGTGGTGCTGAGGCGGGCCGACCGGCTGATGGGGCGTCCCCGCGGGCTGGAAGTCCTGTGGGTCTTGCATAGGCTTCATTCTGTTCCAGGTCCGGTGCCGGCGTGACAGGGTTCACCTGAGTGATCAGGAAGGTGTCGTCACCGACGCGCTCGCCTGGGTCGCGTACCGATCGCGGTACGCCGGGCACACCCAACGTGCCGATCAGCCCGGCCCCGCAGATCACCGTGTACGGAGGGAACACCTCCGCGACTGCTCCGCCGACGGCCATGCCGAGACCCTGGAGGCGACGGGAACGCCCTGTGGAGGCGGGCTCCTTCGCTGTGCATGGCGGGTCATGAAACCTCGATCACCCGGCGGGGCAGCTGTGGTACGTCTCGACGAGCCATCGGCCGTCGCGTCGTGCGAGTGCCCAGGTCGCCCACTCCCACCGATCGGACGGAGGTTCGGCCTCGCCCGGGAAGGCGGTGGCGCTTCGGGTGACCACGACGGCCACGTCCTCAGCCAGGAACCGCACGCTTTGCGGCGTGTGGATGCGCCGTGATCCCTTCAGCGGCCCGGCGAAGGCCTCGCCCATGCTCGTCCGGATCTCGGCTCTGCCCCGCAGGTGGACTCCGGGCAGGATCACCGTGGCGTCCTCGGCGTAGCGGTCGGCGAACGCGCCGCCGTCGCCGTCGCTCCACGCGCTCGAGGTCGCGTCGAACAAGGCGAGTACGGCACGCTCCCCGTCGTGCGCCGATGAGGCGCCGCCCGGCGCCGCTTGCCCGTGAAGATCTGAACTCATCTCATCCTCCAGAGATCATTGGGTTGCCGTGCAACCGCCTCGGTAATCAACGCGGCATTCGTGCCGTTCTGGACAGCAGCCACGCGGTCAGCGGGCCAATGACCGATCCGCTGTGCCCTCTCATCCGGGTGAGAAGATCATGGCTGCCGAGTTCGGCCGGAAAGCGACCGGGAAGTGATCCTTCGCCGAGCGCGGGCCTTGCCTCACCGTCCTGGGGTGTCCGGGAGTGACGCTGGGAGATGGCAGAGGGGGAAGAGACCGGGGTCCAGGAAGGCGACGACGTGGGTGATGCCCGCCGGGGTGACGGAGAGGACCTGGAGGGCGTGAGGGCGATACACGCCGGTGTGGTCGCGAGTGTAGGAGCCGAACGAGGGCTCGCCGTTGACGGTGGCCGGGGCCAGCCGGTAGGCGCCGGCAGAGAGGATCTTGGCGGCGAGGAAACGGCCGATCGTCTCGCGGCCGGCGAACCAGGTCGGGACGGGCGGCATCTCCCAGACCGCGTCGGCGGCCAGCAGCCCGGTCAGGGTGGCGATGTCGGCCGTCTCGAACGCGGTGGCGTACCGGTCGAGCAGGGCCCGCAGGTCGGGTTCGGTGGGTTCGGTGATGCCGTCCTGGGTGGGGGCGACCTGGCCGAGCTGCGTCCGGGCGCGCTGCAGCGCGCTGTTGACCGCGGCGGTCGTGGTGCCGAGCAGGGCGGCGACCTCGGTGGCCCTCCAGGCGAGCACGTCCCGCAGGATCAGCACCGCGCGTTGCCGGCCGGGCAGGTACTGCAACGCGGCGACGAACCCCAGCCGCATGTTCTGCCGTGCCTCGACGACGGCGGCCGGGTCGGCGGGCGCGGTGCCGAACAGGGTGTCCGGTGCGGGCTGCAGCCATGGCGTCTCCAGCAGGCTGGGGCGCAGTGGCTGCTCGGGGTCCTCGCTCGGGCCGCCCAGCCCCGACGGCAGCGGCCGCCGGCCGTTGCCCTCCAGCGCCTTGAGGCATGCCCTCGTCGCGATCCGGTACAGCCAGGTGCGTATCGAGGCGCGCCCCTCGAAGCCGTCGTATCCGCGCCACGCCTGCAGGTAGGTCTCCTGCAGCACGTCCTCGGCGTCGTGGATGCTGCCGAGCATCCGGTAGCAGTACGCCAGGAGTTCGCGCCGGTAGGGTTCGCTCAACCGGGCGAAGACGTCGCCGGGCGTGTCGGTCGTGGTGTCCGCGCGTCGTTGCGTCGAAGGTGCCATCGTCCTCAGCCCATCGGCCGGCACATGGCCACCATGGTCGCGGCCATGAGGACATGGGCGAGGTGGGAGATCCGTTCGGCAAGGCCGGGAGACGCGCCGCCGGAACCGCGACGCACGCCGCGGTACAGGAACCACAGGCTCATGACCGCGAAAACGAAACTCAATGGGACTGACTCGATCATTCCGGAAACTCCCTGCGTAGGAGGGTGGCGCCCGCCGGCTGGACGCCACCCGGGTGTTCAGTGGTGTGCGTGCTGGTGGACGGGGGCCGCGCCGCCGTCATAGGTGTCGTGGTAGGGGAACTCGTTGACGTAGCGCCGCCGGCCCAGCGGCGTCAGGTCGAGGTAGTGGTAGGTGCTCAGCAGCACTTCGGCGCCGCGCCCGTACGTCGAGTAGGTGTGGAAGACGGTCTCGTCCTCGCGGACGAAGACGCTGAGGGCCTGGGCGTCACCGTGGACGGCGTACCCCAGGCCCTCCCGTTCCATGGTGGCCCTGTCCTTGTAGTTGTACTGGACAGGGGCGACCGACTCGTCGTTGGTGACGTGGAAGTCGTAGTTGAAGTCGCTGCCGGCCGAGGAATACCACGGGATCGTCCACCCCATCCGCGCCTTCCACCGCTCGATCTTGGCTAGAGGTGCGCGCGAGACCAGGGCGAACGTGGTGTCGCCGGCGTGCAGGTGGTCCAGGCGGCCCACGTTGTCGACCGCGTAGGAGCAGCTCGGGCAGCCGTCCTCCCAGTCCTCGTTCCACATGAAGTGGTAGATGATGAGCTGGCGGCGGCCCTCGAACAGATCGCCGAGGCCCGCCTTGCCTGCCGGGCTCTCGAACGTGTACTCCTTGTCCATTCTCACCATCGGAAGCCGCTGCCGCTCGACGGTGACCGCGTCCTGCGCCCGCATGGCCGCCTTCTCCCGGTCGAGCAGCCGCAGCCGGGCAGCCAGCCACTCGTCTCGGGACACCGTCCGTGGAAAAGTCATCGTTTCTCTTTCTGCCGGAAGTCGATCATGTGAAGAGACGATGGGAACCGACCGTCTACAGGTACAGAGGCGCCGGACGGCGAAAACTCATCGGTCCTCCAGCCCACAGGTGTCAACCGCAGGCGCTGCGGGCCTGCGAGGACAGGTGCCAGGTGTTCCTGGGCTGCCGGAAGCACGTCCAGAGCGGCGACTGTTCTTGTTGCCGGCCGCACCCGGACCCGCCCCACCAACGGCAGCCGATTCTCGACGGCCGACCGGCTACCCGCCTGCGACATACTCGGGCCACGGATACGCCGGACAGGACACTGATCGCCTTCCTGGACGCCCAGCGCGCCAGGGCGCTGGCCGTCGACGGGTTCGGCAATGAGAGGTTCCGTGGGCCGTCAGGCCGACTCTCTGATCACCAGGGTGGGCTCGAAGATCCGTGAGGTCACCGGGTGGTCGGGTTGCTCGATGTGGGCCAGCAGCAGCCGTCCCATCTCGGCGGCCATGTCCTCGACGGGGTGGCGGACGGTGGTGAGCGGCGGGCGGCAGGCCAGCGCCGCGCTGCTGTCGTCGAAGCCCACCACGGCCACGTCGTCGGGCACGCGGCGTCCGTGCTGGCGCAGCACCAGCAGGGCGCCCTGGGCCATCAGGTCGTTGGCCGCGAAGACGCCGTCGATGTCGGGGTGCTCGGCGAGCAGCCGTTCCATCGCCGTCTCGCCGCTGGGGAGGGTGAAGTTGCCCTCCGCGCTGGGAAGGTATGGATGGCCGTGGACGGCCATCGCGTCCTGGAATCCCGCCAGGCGGCTCTGGCTGGCGGGCACGTCGAGCGGGCCGGAGATGGTCGCCAGCCGGCGGCGGCCGCGGGCCACGAGATGGTCGGCGGCCAGCTTGCCCCCGGTCCGGTGCGCCACGTCGACGTAGGTGATCGGGATCGGCCGGACCGGTCTGGCGAAGAGCACGGCGGGCAGCGAGGCGTCGGCGAGCAGCCGGGGCAGCGTGTCCTCGGTGCTGATGGAGACCAGGATGGCCCCGTCGGCGTTGCCCCGGCGCAGGTAGGCGATGACCTGGTCGCGGGTCTCCGGGGTGTCGGCGAACATCAGGGTCGGATAGATGCCCAGCGGGCGCAGGAAGCCGACGACGCCCCCGACCACGCGCCCGAAGAACGGATCGGCGAAGACCTGATGGGGAAACAGGTTCTCCTCGCCGCCGGCTCCGGAGACGATCAGGGCGATCGACCCCGCCCGCCGGGTGACCAGTGAACGCGCGGCCTGGTTGGGAACGTAGCCGGTGAGGATGATCGCCTGCTGCACCCGCTCCTGGATCGCGAGATCGACGTTGCGAATTCCGTTGATCACGCGGGAGACCGTGGCGCGGGAGACCCCCGCCGTACACGCCACGTCCTCCAGGGTGGGGGGTCCCGACACTCGGGGGAGGCCTTCGCTCATGGAGCCTTCAGTAGCATGGGAGAGCGCTCTCCGACCAGCTCGGGCCGCGGCGCCTCCGGACCGAGGAGCGCCGTGCCGCGGAGCGGCAGGTCGGCGACCGAGCGTCCGGCGAGCACCGTGAAGGCGCCCTCCTCGGCCCGCCAGGTGCGGTGGCCGGCCGACCAGTGCTGGAAGGCCCGCGCGGGGATGTCCACCGTGACGTCGACGACCTCGCCGGGACCCGCGTCAACCGTGGCGTAGCCGGCCAGCCAGCGCGCGGGGCGGGCCACGCCGGTCTCCGGCCGGGACAGATACACCTGGACGACCTCGCGCCCGGCACGCTCGCCGGTGTTGCGCAGCCGTACGCGGACGGAGAACGGTTCGCCGGGGACGGCGTCCGGGGGAGCGGAGAGGCTCTCGTACGACCAGGAGGTGTAGCCGAGCCCGTGCCCGAACCAGTACGCGGGCGGCGTGGGCTGCCGCAGCCAGGCACGGTGACCGATGTCCAGCCCCTCGGCGTAGGCGAGCGTCCCGTCGGCGGGAACGGTGGAGACGAGGGCCCGGTCGGCCCAGGTGGTGGGCAGCCGGCCGCCGGGCTCGGCGTGGCCGAACAGGACGTCGGCGAGGCCGTTCCCGGCCTCCTGCCCGGGAAACCAGCTCAGGAGTACGGCCGGCACCTCCTCGCGCCACGGCAGGAGCACGGGGCCGCCGGAGTTGACGACCACGACGGTGGCCGGATTGGCCGCGGCCACCGCGCGGACCAGCTCGTCCTGGCGCCCCGGCAGGTCCAGGTGCGTACGGTCGACGCCCTCGCTCTCGATCTCCTCCGTGGTGCCCACCACGACGACGACGGCATCGCAGGTCCGGGCGAGCTCGACCGCGGCGGCCAGCTCCACCTCGTCGTCGCGCCAGGGCGGGTCGGCGGCCAGGACGGAGGCGATTCCGCTGCCGGGGTCGAGCCGCCGCCGGGAGACGAGCTCCACGTCCCGGCCCGCGGCCATGGTGAGCCGGGCGCGCCGGTAGGGCGGGGACAGGTGCACGGTGGCGGGGTCGTCGGTGTCGCGCTCGACCTCCTCGTCGACCAGGACGCGGCCGTCCGCCTCCAGGAAGACGTGGCCCCATCCGGCGACGGCCAGGTCCCAGAGGCCGTCCGCCTCCGGGCTCAGGAGCGCGCGGATCTCGACGGCGGCGGCGGAGTCGATCCGCGCCGGCTCCAGGATGCGGCCGGTCAGCCGGTGCTCGGCGTGGATCTCCACGCCGGCGGCGTCCAGCAGCCGGACCAGGACGCCGGGCTCGCCGGTCAGCGGGTTGCGGGCGTTGTCCGTGCCCAGCGGGGTGGGCCGGTCGTCGAGATGCACGCCGGGGGAGTGGAGCACCTCCGCCGTGCCGGACAGCGCGTCGCGGATGCCGTCGAGGGGGGACACCACGGAGACGGGATACACACCCGCGCTGCCGCCGCCCTGGATCCGGGCGGTGGCGGCGTTCGGCCCGAGCACGGCGACCCTGCGCAGGCGCGAGGGGTCCAGGGGGAGCAGCGAGCCCTCGTTGCGCAGGAGCACGGTGCCCGCGGCGACGGCCCGGCGCAGCAGCGCGAGAACAGGGCCGTGATCTCCCCGCTCCGCGGGGACAGGACCGTGATCTTCCCACTCCGCGCGGGCGAGTCCGTGATCTCTCCGCTCCGCAGGGGCAGGACCGTGATCTCCCTGCTCTGCGGGAGCAAGGTCGTGATCTTCCCGCTCCACGAGGACAGGGCCATGGTCTTCCCGCCCCGCGAGGGCGGGAAAGGCGGGACCGTCCGCCGGGAGGCCGGGATCCCGGGGATCCCCGGGATCCAGCGCGCCGACCTTGGAGGCCAGCCGGAGCAGGCGCCGGACCTTGTCGTCGATCGCGGCCTCCGGCACGTCGCCCGCGCGCACCGCGGCGACCAGCGCCTCCCCCCAGGAGCCCTGGGGCCCCGGCATCGCGAGGTCCTGCGCGGCGCGGGCCGCGGGGCCGGTGGAGCGGACGCCTCCCCAGTCCGACACGACCACTCCGTCGAAGCCCCACGCCGCCTTGAGCGGGTCGGCGAGCAGGGGGTTCTCCGACATCGTGGTCCCGTTCACCCCGTTGTAGGCAGACATGACGGCCCAGACGCCCGCCTCCACCGCGGCCTCGAACGGCGCCAGGTACAGCTCGCGCAGGGTCTGCTCGTCGACGCGGGCGTCGAGGGTGAGCCGTTCGGTCTCGGAGTCGTTGGCGACGTAGTGCTTGGCGGTGGCCGCCACCCCGCCCGCCTGGACGCCGCGGATGTAGGCGGCGCCGATCCGGCCGGTCAGCAGGGGATCCTCGGAGTAGCACTCGAAATGGCGGCCGCCGAGCGGTGAGCGGTGCAGGTTGAGCGTCGGAGCGAGCAGGACATGCACGCCCTTGCGCCGTGCCTCGGCGGCGAGCAGCCCGCCCAGCAGTCTCACCAGGTCGTCATCCCAGGTCGCGGCCAGTGCGGTCGCCGAGGGCAGGGTCAGTGAAGGGCTCCGCTCGTCCCACCCCTCCCCGCGCACGCCGACGGGGCCGTCGGAGGTGACCATGGCCCGCAGCCCGATGTCCGGCTCGGCGTGGGTGGACCAGACGGTCGCCCCGGTGAGCAGCCGTACCTTCCGCTCCAGGTCCAGCTTCTCCACCAGACGGTCGAGCTCGTCGATGATCACATGGTTTCCCTTCACTGGTGAAGATCACTGGTGGAGAGCGCTCTCCGACACGTTCTAGCGTCACCGCCCCGATGGGCGCTGTCAATGCCGGAATGCGGCGGGGCGGCGGGCACGGAGGGATCCCGTCACCGGACCGGTCCGCGGGCCGACGGCCGAACCGAACGCGAGGACCGAAGACGAGGAATGGGCGAGGACCACGCCGGCACGTCTCAGGGAGCGGGCGAGGACCACGCCGACACGTCTCACGGAGCTCAGGGAGCGGGCGAGGATCACGCCGGCACGTCTCGGAGAGCGGGCGAGGATCACGCCGGCACGTCTCATGGGAAACCCTCCCGCGTCGAGGGGCACGTGCCCGGCCCCGTCCGGAGGGTCCGGGGGCCGGGCACGCGCGGTCAGGGGAGCTCGAAGTTCTCCGTGAGGGCGGCGCCGCGATGCGGCTTGTACAGGTCGTATCCGCGCGGGTTGCACTGGAGTCCACCGTTGATGCAGTGGGTCACCAGGGCGTCGAGGATGGCGGGGTTGTCCCACGCGTTGAAGAAGTCGTAGTGCCAGGTGTAGCCGCGACCGCTGGCCAGCCGAGCCTGAGAGAGATCACCGCTCGCGGGGAAGGCGATCTTGAACTCCAGCATCGGCACCGCCACCGGGTGGGTGGCCGGGCAGTAGCCGCCGACGGGATAGGACATGTGACTCTTGTGGTTGGGGCTGTCGAGGTTGACGCCGTCCCAGCAGCTTGGCGCCTGGTAGCGGACGTTCACCTGGCTGCCCGCCACGCAGGACGTCGGGATGTCCCAGCTGCGGGAGATGTCGCCGCACTCGAAGCCCTCGACGGCTCCGGGGGAGTCGCGGAACTCCGCCAGCGTCGCGGTCGGGCTGCCGACGACGAAGCGCAGGGCCTGCGGGAAGGGCTGCACCTCCCAGTAGTTAAGGATGCCGGACTTGTAGTAGATGACCTGGTTGCCGGTCGGCTCGACCAGCTGGGTGCCCTTGTAGAAGCTCGGGAACCAGTAGGCCGACCTGTCGTGCGGGTTGGTGCACGAGGTGCCGCCGCCGAGGAGCGACGACGCCGTGCTGCTCGCGTTGGTCGTCCTGTTGCCGACGAAGGTGTGCATGTGCGAGGCGCCGGGCAGGCCGGGGTAGACGATCGGGTCGTCGGGCCGGTTCGCCGTCAGGGAGCAGTTGGCCTGGAACTCGTGGTGCGTCACCTCGTCGGTGAACGTCGGCTTCGGCCGGGGGGTGCTCCCGGCGCCGCCGGTGCCGTACACCTTGAACTCCCACAGCGAGTAGCCGTAGCCGGTGCCGCGGGCGGTGCCGTACATCCGCACGTACCGGCCGGAACCGGAGACGCCGAGGGTCTGGGTGCCGCCGGCGCCGGTCGTGGTCGAGTAGACGTCCGTCCACGACGAGCCGTTGCCGGAGACCTGGATCTTGAAGGCCCTGCCGTAGGCGCCCTCCCAGTTGAGGACGACCTGGGAGATCGTCGCGGTGGCGCCCAGGTCGACCTGGAGCCACTGCGGGTCGGCGGCGGCGCTGGACCATCGGGTCCCGGTGCTGCCGTCGAAGGCGGCTCCGGCGGCGTACCCGCCTCCTTCGGAGGATGAGGCGGTGGCGGGACGGCTCTGCGAGAGCAGGGCGTCCGCCGCGGCGGCGGGGGTGATGATCGCCAGACCGGCCGCGACGAGCGCGGTGAGTGTGGCGGCGATCAGGCCCAGGCGTAGTCGCACTGGGCTTCGGGCTGAGTGCATGCCCTCTCCTTCGGTGGGGGGTGACCGTTGGGAAAACGGAGGATGGGAGAGCGCTCTCCTTTCAGCTTGTTCCCTGCCCTCACGACTGTCAAGACGGAGTCTGACTCGAACCGAAACCTGTTGTTCATGTCCCTGACACGGGCCTCCCGCAGGTCTCCGACGCCCGCTGTAGGCCCCGGTCCTGCGGAAACACGCCTCAGAGGCATGTTCGCCGAGCCGAGTTCTTCCGGTGCGTGAGCGGCGCGTTTCGAACCCGTGAAGGGAAGAGCCTTGACACTGCTCGATCTCCAGGAGCACCCTCGATTACGGAGAGCGCTCTCCTCCTCTGTCGTCCTCGTACGGCAGGCACCCCCTTTTCGAGGAGAGATCGTGCATCCAGCTCGTAGTTCGGGCCGGTTCCGGTTGGGCCTGGTCATCGCCGCTCTGGCGAGCCTGGTCGTTTCCGGTCTGGCATTCATCAGTCCGGCGGCGGCTGCCGACGGCCTGCTGTCGCAGGGCAAGACGGCGACGGCCTCGTCGTCCGAGGGCGCCGCCTACAGCGCGGCGGCGGCGGTCGACGGAAACCTGACGGGCACCCGGTGGGCCAGCTCGTTCAGCGATCCACAGTGGCTCCAGGTCGACCTGGGCGCCACCGCGACGATCAGCAGGGCCGTGCTGACCTGGGAGGCCGCCTACGGCAAGGCGTTCAAGCTCCAGGTCTCCGGCGACGGCTCCACCTGGACCGACATCTACTCGACCACCACCGGCACCGGCGGCACCCAGACGCTGGACGTGACCGGCTCCGGCCGGTACGTACGGATGTCCGGCACCGTTCGCGGCACCGGCTACGGCTACTCGCTGTGGGAGTTCCAGATCTACGGTCAGCCGGGCACCGGTGGCGGCGGCGGGCCCGAGCAGCCCGGCGCCTGGACCGAGGTGTGGAAGGACGACTTCACCGGAGCCGCCGGCACCTCCCCCTCGGCCGCGAACTGGATCCTGCGCACCGGCAAGCAGTATCCCGGCGGCGCCGCGAACTGGGGCACCGGCGAGGTCGAGACCATGAGCGCCTCGACCGCCAACGTCTTCCTGGACGGCGGCGGTTACCTGAACATCAAGGCGATCAAGGACGGCGCGGGCAACTGGACCTCCGGCCGGATCGAGACCCAGCGCACCGACTTCACGCCTCAGCCGGGCGAGATGCTCAGGTTCAGCGCCCGGCTCAAGCAGCCCGACGTCGCGAACGCCCTGGGCTACTGGCCCGGTTTCCGGGCGACCGGCGCCGCCTACCGGGGCAACTACAACAACTGGCCGTCCGTCGGCGAGACCGACATCATGACCGACGTCAACGGCCGCGACCAGCTGGCCAACGCTCTGCACTGCGGCACCGCCCCCGACGGGGTGTGCAACGAGTACAACGGCCGCACCGGCGGCTTCGCCACCTGTGAGGGCTGCCAGAGCGGCTACCACGAATACAGCCAGGTCATCGACCGGACCAAGACCGACGAGGAGGTCCGCTTCTATCTCGACGGCAGGCAGACCTGGGTCGTGCGCGAGAGCCAGGTCGGCGTCGCCGCCTGGAACGCCGCCCTCCACCACGGCTTCTACCTCCGCTTCGACCTGGCCATCGGCGGCTCGCTGCCGAACGCTCTCGCGGGCGTCACGACGCCGACCGCCGCCACCACCTCCGGCGGAGTGCTGAGCGTGGACCAGGTCTCGGTCTCCAGGCAGGCCGGCACCGTCCCCGCCGCCATGACCGACCCCGCCACCCCGGCCGGGCCGAGCACGGTCAGGGTCACCGGTTCGCAGGGCAACTGGCAGCTCCAGGTGAACGGCTCACCCTACGAGATCAAGGGCATGACCTACGGCCCGCCGCAGGCCGCGGCCGACGGCTACATGCGTGACCTCAAGGCCATGGGCGTCAACACGATCCGCCTCTGGGGCGTCGACGACGCCAACACCCCGGCGCTGCTCGACAGGGCGGCCCAGCAGGGCATCAAGGTCATCGTCGGGCACTGGCTCAACCAGGGCGCCGACTACGTCAACGACACCGCGTACAAGACCAGCGTGAAGAACGAGATCGTCGCCCGGGTCAACAGCCTCAAGGGCCGCCAGGGCGTGCTCATGTGGGACGTCGGCAACGAGGTCATCCTCACCATGCAGGACCACGGCCTGCCGGCCGACGTGGTCGAGCAGCGGCGGGTGGCGTACGCGAAGTTCGTCAACGAGGTGGCGCAGGCGATCCACGCCGCCGACCCGGGCCACCCGGTCACCTCCACCGACGCCTACACCCAGGCCTGGACCTACTACAAGGCCTACTCCCCGGCGCTGGACCTGCTCGCGGTCAACTCCTACGGCGCCATTCACACCGTCAAGCAGGACTGGATCAACGGCGGATACACCAAGCCGTACATCGTCACCGAGGCCGGACCCGATGGTGAGTGGGAGGTCCCCAACGACGTCAACGGCGTCCCGAACGAGCCGACCGACCTGCAGAAGCGGCAGCAGTACACCGCCAGCTGGAACGCGATCAAGAGTCATCCGGGCGTCGCGCTCGGCGCCACCGAGTTCCACTACGGCCTGGAGAACGACTTCGGCGGGGTGTGGCTCAACACCACCACCGGCGGCTGGCGGCGGCACGGCTACCACGCGCTCAGGGCGGCCTACACCGGGCAGGCCTCGGCGAACACACCCCCGGAGATCACCTCGATGACGGTCGGTTCGCAGACCGCCGTCCAGGCCGGGAAGGCCTTCACCGTCGAGGTCGCCGCGACCGACCCGAACAGCGACCTGATCCGCTACAACCTCATGTTCAGCAACAAGCACATCAACGGCAACCGCGGCCTCGACAACGTCCGGTTCACCCAGACCGGCCCCGGCAGGTTCACGGTGACCGCGCCGGAGCAGATGGGCGTGTGGAAGGTCTACGTGTACGCCTTCGACGGGCAGGGCAACGTCGGCATCGAGCAGAGGTCGTTCCGCGTGGTCCCCCCGGTGCTCACCGGAACCAACGTGGCGCTCGGCAAGCCGACCACCGCCTCCACCTATCAGCCGACCGGCGACGGCGGCCCGTTCACCCCGGGCCGGGCCACCGACGGCAGCTTCACGTCCCGGTGGGCCAGCGAGTGGGCCGACCCGCAGTGGATCCAGGTGGACCTCGGCGCGTCCACCGCGATCAAGCGCGTCCAGCTCGGCTGGGAGAGCGCGTACGGCAAGGCGTACCAGCTCCAGACCTCGGCCAACGGCTCGGACTGGAGCACCGCCTACTCGACCACGACCGGTGACGGCGGGTTCGACGCCATCGAGCTCAACGCGTCGGCCAGGTACGTCCGGCTGAACCTCACCCAGCGCGGCACGGCGTACGGCTACTCGCTCTACGAGTTCGGCGTCTACAGCTAGGGGCCGTGACCGGGAAGGTTCACCCGCGCGCTCCACGCGGAGTGCGGTGAGAAGGGTGTTGACGATCGTTGGTCACACATCGATCGTCAGCACCCTTCGTCGATCCCGCACCCCCAACGGGATCGGAGCACTCGTCCAGTGCTCTGTTTCCTGGTGTTTCCTGGTTCTTAGAGCGGTCAGGTGGAACGGTGTCCGCGGTGACGAGACTCGGGAGCCGGGCGGGTGCGGTTGGTGATCGAGCTCTCGATGGTGGCGGCGGTGGCGGTGAAGGACCGGATCGCCTGTTCGTCAAGGTGCCGGGTGGAGATCTCCTCAAGGGCGGCCCACATGGTCTCGATGGGCCGGCGCAGCTCCCGGCCCCGCTCGGTGAGCCAGACGTTGAGCACCCGCCGGTCATGCTCGTTGGGCCGGCGGGTGACCAGCCCGGCCTCCTGCATGCGGCGCAGCGACTTGGAGACGGTCGAGTGGTCCAGGCCAACGCTGTCCAGCAGTTCGGACTGGGTCTGGCCGTCCTGGTCGAACAGCTGCATCAGCAGCAGTTCCTGGCCGGGATGCAGGCCGAGGTCGCGCAGCATCCCGGCGGCGACGCCGCGGTGTGCCCGCGCGAGGGCGAAGATGGCGTAGCTCAGGCGGCCGCCATGGACAGAGCCGGGCGACTGCGGGGTCGCTGCCATAGTGTTCCACCTTCCAGTTCCGTGGCTGGCCACATAAATTAGCACGAGTTCTGTGGCCGGCCAACGAAACGCCGATTTATGTTGCCAGCCACATAAATGGGAGATACCTTCATGTGGCCAGCCACATAAATGGTCATCCCGCAAGGAGCACCCTGTGAAGACCCATGCGCCCGCCCGCCCGCCGTACGACCCCGAGTTCGCCACGCTGATCGCCAACAGCCCGCTGCCCGTCGCATGAGCTCGGCCTATCTCGCGCAACGCGACCAGCAGCAGCAACTCGAGTGGATCGACGGCGGGATCTTCTCCGTACTGCTCGACAAGGACGCAACCGAGGGGCAGCTGACCGTGGGCCGCTTCGACGTGGCCAAGGGTGAGGCTCCGCCGTACCACATGCACACCCGTGAGGACGAGATCTTCCTGCTCATCAAGGGCACCGCCCTGGTGTGGGCCGGTGATGAGGAGACCAATCTGCGCGAAGGCGGCATCGTCTTCCTGCCGCGCAACATCCCGCATTCCTACCGCATCACCTCCGAGCGCGCGGACCTGCTGCTGATCACTACCCCCGGTGGCATCGAGGGCATGTTTCGCCATGCCGGGCGCGACCTCCGCACACCCCGGCCCGAAGGTTTCCAGATCCCCAAGGAACTCCTGACCGAGGCCTCGGAGCTGTACGGCGGCGTCATCCTCGGCCCGCCCCGATAACCCCACGCCCAAAAGGGAGACATTTCACGCTCTTCACGTCCGGAGACAGCGCCATGCTGCTCATCGCCCACCAGCTCGGCACCGTGGCCTGGGCGCGTTCGGCCGCCTTCGAGGACGACAGGCTCCGGGTGCTGTTTTCAGCGCTAGGAGATGTCGGAGGAGACCGTGGGAAGGAGCGGGGACGCCGGAGTGAGCCTCTCGAGGACCGGCATGGCGCGGTGGGCGTGGAGCGGGTCGACGGGCAGTACGTGCCTGCCCCACCAGAGGGCGATCTCGGGGCGGGGCGAGGGATCGGTGAAGCCGGGCAGGTAGCCGTCGTAGGGCGGGTCGTAGAGATATCCGGTCGCCACCCCGCGGCGCTCCAGCGCGGCGATCGCCGCGTTCCGGTCGGCGACCAGCAGCGGCACCCGGAAGAGAGGCTGGTGAAGGTGGTCGCGGACGGCCGGGGCCACGATGGGCAGTCTGGACAGCATCCGGACCCCCGCGACGCGCTCGGCGCGCCGGTGGGGCAGGGCGCACAGCCGCTGCACCTGGTACCACTGCGACAGGGGGCCGAGCCGGGTCCGGTAGTCGTGCAGGTCCGCCCGGACCCAGGAGTCGAAGGCCGGGAGTCCGGGGGCCGTGCGCAGCGCGGCGACCAGGTCTCCGAGACGCGGCGGGATGCGGTGACCGTCGCGAGGCTCCTCCATGCCCAGCGCGCGCATCGCGCGCAGGGCGGGCCGCACCAGGTTCAGGCGTAGCGCGGTGTGCCGGACGGCCGAGGTCAGGATGGTGATGATCTCCCGGTGGAGGGCGCCCGGCCGGAGCAGCCGGTCGCGCTCGCGCCGCAGGGCCCGCAGGTCGGCCTCGTGCTCGACCGCGAGGACCCCGCCGGATCCGGCGCCGACGTGCTTGGACAGGCTGAAGACCCCGGCCACCCCGAAGGCGCCCAGCGGCCGGCCGTCCACGGTGGTCTCGATCGCGTGCGCGACGTCCTCGATCAGAATCTTGCCGGTGAAGGCGGCCACCCGGTCGGGCAGGCCGTACAGGTTGGTGGTCAGCACGGCGTCGATCCGGTCGAGGTCGACGGCGCCCGCGTCGATGTTGCCGTCGCGGGGCGACAGCGGGGCGATGACCGGGCGCAGCCCGGCGGCCAGCACCAGGAACAGGATCTCGTCGGCCGACAGCGGTGACATCAAGAGCCGCTGGCCGGGACGGCACCAGTGCCGCAGCGCCAGATACAGGCCCAGGCGGTTGGAGGGCAGCGCCAGGCAGCGGCGACCCGTACGTTTCGCCACGACGTCCTCTGGAGTCACCGGTGACCGTCCATCACTGCCCCCGACACGGCGGCAAGCTCGTGCGGCGGTGGATCGCAGGGTCGCATCGTGTCCTACGCGGCGACGGTCGGCGAGGCCTTGCCGACCTTGATCACTCTGCGCAGACCGGGGAGGATGATGAGCGCGATCAGAAGCTGACTGGCCAGCATCCCGTACCCCACCCCGACGATGCCGGCGGAGGGGAAGATCGCGGCGACGGAGACGAGCACCAGCACCGCCATCCCGATCTGGACGGCCGCCAGGCTCCGGGCACTGCTCTGCGCCCGCAGCATGCTGAGGTAGATCTCGATCAGTGTGCCGGGCAGTACGGCCAGCGCCATCAGGCGGAGCAGCGGCGTGCCCTCCCTGGAGAGCTCCGGGCTGAAGATGTTCAGGATCAGCGGGGCGGCGACGACGACCATCACGATGATCGGCCCGACGATCAGGAAGGTGCGGCGGAGCGCGTTGCGCACGCTCTGCGCCAGCCGGGCGGCGTTGAAGGAACCCTCCACGGTCAGCGAGACCGCCATGTTCGCCGCCAGGAGCTCGATCATGCAGCCCAGGGTGTGGGCTATCGAGAAGTAGCCGAACATCGCCGCGTCGTTGAGCCAGGCGGCGACCATGACCGGGACCAGGTAGACGATCAGCAGGACGGAGAGCGTGCCGGGAAAGTCTCCGGCCAGGAACCGGCCGACCTCGCGGAGCGGCGGCGGGTTCGCGGCGGACTCCCTGGTCTCCCTGACGTGCCGGGGGATGACGATCGTGAAGATGAACCAGTTGATCGGGATCAGCGCCAGGGCGGTCGGCACGATCCAGGAGATGAAGATCCCCCCGAAGAGCCCGCCGTCGGGCAGCGCGCGCGCCAGCCCGACGAGCATGGCCATCTTGACCAGGCCGAAGGCCAGGCTGTTCACCGGCACCCAGATGGCCCTGCGCAGCCCGGCGAGCGTCACGTCCTGGAGGGTGAAGACCGTCCAGACCAGGACGGAGACCAGGAAGAACAGCCCCGGGCCGAACCCGCCGAGGTGGCCGTAGACCGGTCCCCAGAGAGGGAGGGTCAGCAGGAATCCGAGCGCGGCCACCAGACCGGCGACTCCTGCGATCACGTAACCGCGCACGACGAACTCGGCGGTGCGCCGGCCCGCCACCGGAATGAACCTGGCCAGGGCGCCGACGAACGCCAGCCCGGTGAGCGAGGCGAACAGGCGCAGAACGCTGATCATGGTCTGCCCCTCGCCGAAGGCGGAGGCGGAGTAGAGATGCGTGGCCAGGACCCAGTAACCCAGGCCGAGCACGGCGGTGATCGCCGTGTTGATCATCAGTGCGTAGCCCTGGAGGAACAGCGGGTTGCGGAGGTCCGCCCGCAGGCGATCCATGAGGCCGGTCCTCGAGCCTTGGGCCATCGTGGGGTCGGTCATCGCTCCGTCAGCATCGAACGGAGCGGTTGCATCGTCCTTGCCGGCGACTTTCACCAGGTCGGAGGCCGCACTCGCCTCGGGCTCCCGTCGATCTCGCCGGGCGTCGGCGGCGAGACCCTCGCCCGGCGGCCAGACCCGCCGCTCCGCGTCCCTCTCACTCACCCCCGCGCACCCGGCGCAGGCCGTACCGGGTGATGGGCGGCCCTGGCCTGGCCCTCGGCCGGCATCCGCTTCTTCGGACGGATCGGCGGCGGCCCGGCGAGGACCGGCGGGCGCGCCGCCGGTGATCGCGTCTCATGACCGGACCGGCCGGACGCCGAGTGGTACATCAGGATCGGCACGTGAGTCATGATGCCCAAGTTTCAGGGAGGCGGCGTCCGGCTGCTTTTCCCTGGGATCCGGGGCGGGCCGATCGTGGTGGCGGCCTCCTGACCAGGGTGTTTGCCTTCCCCCATGGCGTTCTCCGGCGTGCGGAATGCCCCGATGAAAACCGCTTTCTTCTCCTGGGGCGGCCCGGCTGTGAGTTTGCTCAGAGTCCGCTGTGAATCGGTCGAGAGCAGGCCGGGAGAGCGCGAGAAAGCGGGAGGAGAGCGGGCAAGGGGCAAGAAAGGGACGGGGAAAGAGGCGAAGAGGGCTGGAGCCGGAGGGCAAGGGAGCAGGAGGCGAGAAGGGACGGGAAGCGGAGGGCGGAGACGAGAATCGGAGCAGGAGGGCGAAGATCGGGGGGCGAGAAGGGACGGGAAACGGCGGGCGGAGGTGAGAGGAGTGGAGCCGAGAGCGAAGGTCAGGAGGCGAGGAGGCGGTCCAGGACGCGCACGCCGAACTCCAGGCCCTCGACGGGGACACGCTCGTCCACGCCGTGGAACATGCCGTAGTAGTCCAGATCCGGGCTGAGCATCAGCGGGGCGAAGCCGTAGCCCTTGATGCCGAGCTTGTCGAAGGACTTCGCGTCCGTGCCGCCGGACATCACGTACGGCACCGGCCGCGCGGCCGGATCCTCGGCGACGAGGGCGGCGCAGAGCTGCTCGAAGAACGGCGAGTCCAGCGGCGCGGACGGGGCGTCGCCGAAGCTGACGAACTCCCGGGTGATCTTCGGGCCGAGCAGGCGGTCGATCGTCTCCAGGAACTCGTCGCGGTATCCGGGCAGGAACCGCCCGTCGATGTACGCCGTGGCCGTGCCGGGGACCACGTTGACCTTGTAGCCGGCCTCCAGCATCGTCGGATTCGCCGAGTTGCGGATCTGCGCCTCGAACAGCCTGCCGATCCGGCCCAGCCGTTCGGCCTCCTTCTCCAGGCGGTCGGCGTCGATGCTCTCGCCGAGGATGTCCGACAGGCTCTCGACCAGGGCCGCCACCCCGGGCGTCAGCCGTATCGGCCACTGGTAGGAGGCGACCCTGGACAGGGCGTGGCAGATCTCGGCCACGGCGTTGTCCGCCGGCGGGCGGGAGCCGTGCCCGGCGATGCCGTGGGCGGTGAGCCTCATCCAGGCGGTGCCGCGCTCGCCCACCGAGACCGGGTAGATCCGCGCGTCCGGTGTCGCCTCTACGCTGTAGCCGCCGGACTCGCTGATGGCCTCGGTGCAGCCGTCGAACAGCTCGCGGTGCTGCTGCACCGCGAGCTTCGCGCCGTACTCGCCGGTGGCCTCCTCGTCGGCGAGGAACGCCAGCACGAGGTCCCGTTTCGGCCGTACCCCGCGCCGGGCCCAGTCGCGGACCAGGGCGAGCGTCATGGAGAGGGTGCCCTTCATGTCCACCGCGCCCCGGCCCCAGACGCAACCGTCCTCGATCTCCCCGGAGAACGGGTGAATCCGCCAGTCGGCGGCCACGGCCGGGACCACGTCGAGATGGCCGTGCATCAGCAGGGCCTCGTCCGAGTCGCCCGGGATCCTGGCGACCACGTTGGTGCGGTGCCTGTCCGACTCGAACACGACCGGTTCGACGCCGGTCTCCGCCAGCAGCTCGGCGACGTATTCGGCCGCCGGCCGCTCGCCGGGGCCCGGATTGGTGGTGTCGAACCTGATCAGGTCCGAGCAGATCCGTGCGACCTCGCTCATTGAAGAAAGCCCTCCTGGAAACGACGGGTCAAGGTGCGTGCCGGGGGTGAGCCGGGGCGTGGCGGACTCCCGCTCAGCTCTCCGACACTTGCTCACGGTGCTCGGCCGATTACTTTGAGTCTACATTGGGGGTGTTTCAATGCTTATACGGCCAGGTAAGAAATAGGTCCCGGGCTCAGAATCATGCAGCGTACCCTCACCCACGCCCGAGGCCTTCCCCCGAGTCCCGCAGGAGCAGGAGAAGGCCGGACGGCTCGGCGCGTGGAGACCCGCGCCCCCGGCCTGGCGGGGGTGGACGACCCTCGACGAGGACGCGGACGGTTCACAGGCCGCGCAGAATCAGCGGCGGCACCTCGGGCGTCGGGAAACCGAAGATCAGACCGTAGAAGGCCAGTTCGGCTTCGAGCGCGGCCACGATGGTCTCCTCCCGCCGCCAGCCGTGCTGCTCCCCGGGAAAGGTCAGATACGCCCACGGCGTGCCCCCGCGCTCCAGCGCGGCGGCGAACCGCTCCGCCTGGACCGGATCGACGATCGCGTCCTCCAGACCGTGCATGAGCAGGGCGGGGCCGGACGCGCGATCGGCGTGCAGGGTGGGAGAACGATCCAGGTAGCGCTGCCGGGTCTCCGGGAGCGGGCCGATCAGGCCGTCGAGATAGCGCGACTCGAAGTCGTGGGTCTCCGCCGCCCAGCTCTCCGGGTCGGTGATCGCGTAGTGGGCCACCGCGCCGCGGAACACCTCGCTGTGCACCAGCGCGGCCAGCGACGTCCAGCCGCCCGCGCTGCCGCCCCTGATCGCGACCTTGGAGGGATGCGCCCGCCCGGCGGCGATCAGCCCGCGCGCCACCGTCTCGCAGTCGCGCACGTCCACCACCCCCCATCGGTGCCGCAGCCGCTCCCGGTAGGCCCGGCCGTACCCGGTGGAGCCGCCGTAGTTCACGTCGGCCACGCCGATGCCCCGGCTGGTGAAGTAGGCGATCTCCAGGTCGAGGACCATCGCGGAGGCGCTGGTCGGCCCGCCGTGCACGAAGATCACGTAGGGGGCCGGTCCGGTGGCGCCGCGCGGCGGGTGGAGATGGGCGTGCACGCCGTCGAAGGTCACCGCCTCGGGCGCGGGCAGCGCGTCGCGAGGGGGCAGGTCCTTCTTCGCCGACAGTACGGCGTGCGCGCCGGTCCGCAGGTCCACCGACACGACCTCGAACGGTGTGTACGGCGAGGCCGCCACGCCCGCCACCAGATCACCGGAGGCCGAGAGCGTGGGGTTCCAGTAGGTGGCCGGGGTGTCGACGTCGACGATCTCGCCGCCCGCCGGGTCGAGCACGCCGAGACGGCGGTGGGCCGGGGTGCCGTGCACGAGGACGATCCGCTCGCCCGCGAGCGCGAACCAGGTGCTGCCGAGCCGCCAGAGGGCGTCGCCGCAGTCTTCCCGGCGCGGGGCCAGGTCGCGGGCGGGGGAGCCGTCGAGGGGGATCAGGTGCAGGTTCCACCAGCCGTCGGGGTCGGTGAGCGCGTAGAGGGCGCCGTCGTCGCGCCACTCGGCCTGGATCACCGACTCGTCCGGGCCGCCGGCGACGACCCGGTACGGCCCGGCGGAGCCGTTCGCGTCCAGGGGGGCGACGCACAGCTCGGTGCCGTCCCAGGGCATGGCCGGGTGGTCCCAGCCGATCCAGGCGACGTGGGTCCCGCCGGGGGAGATCCGCGGGTTGGTCAGGAAGTGCTGGGCGGTGACGATGACCCGGACCGGCCCGCCGTCCAGCGGCACCGCCACCAGGTCACGGCGGGGGGGGACGCGGGAGCCGGGGCCGGCCTGGGCGGGGTGGATCTCGCGGACGGCCCAGACCTCGTCGCGGCCGGGCGGGAGGTACAGGTCGCCGTAGCGGGCCCCGTCGTCGTCGGTGAGGGCGATCGGCTCGGAACCGCCCGAACCTTCGGTGAGGGTGGTCGGCTCGGGGCCGCCCGGATCAGTGATGAGGGTGACCGGCTCGGGGCCGCCCGGATCCGCGGTCAGAGCGACCGGCTCGGCCGCCTTGGGGCCGCCCGGGCCCGTGGCGGGGGCGACCTGCTCGGCCCGCTCGGCTCGGCCCGGTCCGCCGCCGGAGGCCGGGGCGGGGCGCTCGCCGTACAGGTAGACGCGCTGGTCGGACCAGTTGGTGAAGACGATCCGGCCGTCCGGCAGCGGCCGCCAGGAGCGCCCGCCGTACTCGATGAGGCGGTTGCGGGAGTTCCAGCCCGCGGGGATCGCGTCGCGCGGCACGCCGTCAGGCCCGCACCGGACCACGCATCTGCGCCCGCCCTCATGCGGACGGGGCTCGTCCCACCACACCTCCTCCCCGAGGATCTCGACCCAGAGCGGACGGTCGTCCACCCTGGCCACATCGACGGGACGGATGGGAGAGTCGTTGAGCATGATCACCAATTGCCGTCGGAAGGGGGCAGGGAAATGTCGGGCGGGTGGACGACGTGCACGATTCCCCCGCTGCCGGAACCGCGGAGCCAGACGTTCTCGAACGCGGCCCGCGGATATACCCGGCGCACCGAGTGGTCGTCCGGCGCCGCGGGATCGTTGGCGATGACGTCACCGCCCGCGGTGAAACCGACGACGACCATGATGTGGCCGCCGGTGGAGTATCCCGAACCGGGCAGCTCGTGCTCCCGGAACGACTGTGAGGTGAGCACCGGGATCCCGGCGTGGACGAGGCGCTCCAGCTCGGTGAGCGAGCGCAGCCGGGTGACGAAGCCCTCCATGCCGTACCGGCCGGCGTAGGCGACGCCGAACGGCCAGTTGCCGGTGCCCTGATAGCTGTGGTCGTACATGTATCTGGCGGCGTGGTCCACGGCCGGGCACGGGTCGCCGGGCGTGACCCACGACAGGTCGGCCTGGCGCGGCCCGCGCTTCCAGTAGTCGAGGACCATGGTCATCGAGGCGGGGCTGCACCAGTTGTCCCCGCCGCCGTCCCACTGGGGGAAGTGTCCCGCGTGGACCCTCTGCGACCGGCGCGGCACGTCCAGCTCGACGCCCCCGTTATCCCCGGACGGGCTCACCGGCACCGTGGTCCGGGAGGGAACCGCCGAGGCCATCACCCCGGCCCGGTGCACCTTCGCGCCCGAACCGTACAGCGTGAACCTGAGCCGGTAGGCGGTGACGGCTCCGGCGGCCACGTAGGTGTCCACCGCGACGTCGCCGTCGGAGTCGCCCTGACCGGGCAGGGACGTCCGGTGGACGTCGGTGTCGTCCTCGGCCCAGCGGCCCATCACGTACCACTTGGTGAGGGCGCCGGAGGCGGTGCGGGCCTGGAGCCCGACCTCCAGCCAGGTCCCCGGAGGGGTGCTCGCCGCCCAGGACGGCACCAGCTCGGTGGCGGGGAACCCGATGGTCCTCTCCTCGCTGGTCCAGCGGGTGTATTCCCAGGTCCTGGTGGTGCCGCCGAAAGGATCGTGATACTCGGCCGATCCGATCTCACGCGGGTCCACGCTCGTCCACCGATGGAGGACGACGGGGCTCAGATGGGCAGGCAACAGGGTGACCACCTGGTTGATTGTGGTTTCGGGGCGGTGGGGGCGCATCGGATGGTTTACGTATCCGACATACGAAACCATGGTCGACACGCCCACCGGAGGGGGCCCCTCTCCAGCACTCCCGGTCGGCTACGACGCCGGCACCCCTGCAAGGTCCGGGAGTTCCGTTCCTGCGTTTCTTACTTGCTGAACGCGGCCTCCGGTGCTTTTTTGCCCGAGGCCTTGGCCATGCTGGGGTCACCGGCGGCGAAAGCCTCCGCGACCTTCCCTCCGATGCGCCCGCGCTCGCTCACCTCGATCCCGTGTGCCTTGGCCCACGCCCGGATCTCGGCGCTCCGTTCCCGGTTGCCGGTGGAGCTCTTCGCCCGGCCCTTGCGGGTCAGGGGAGTGCCTGCCTTGCGCGCCGCCGACCGGAAGGGCTGGAGGGCGTCTCGAAGCTTCGTGGCGTTTTTCGTGCTCAGGTCGATCTCGTAAGTGGTTCCGTCCAGGCCGAACGAGACAGTCTCGTCCGCCTGCTTCCCTGTGATGTCATCGGTGAACGTGACAACTTGCTGACGTGCCATTGTGTCACTCCTTAATCTTGGCGTCAGAGTGTGCGGCTGTGAACCGGCCGACGATGGCTCTCGCGTCTCTTCCCCGCGTGTAAAACTCTAGTCCTTCCTTTCGCCGCCGCGCATGAGAAACCCTGTCCGTTGATGGTCCAGGCTCCCGGGTTAATTACTCAAGGTTGAACTCCGGTGCCTTGACGTCATTGATAAATGCTTCCCGCTCTTGACGGGCTAAAAACAGCGGCTCGCTTGGAGGTGCCTTGACACCTCGCATGACTGCATCCGCGGCATGTCAGTGATGGTCTTTCCGGATGACCTCAAGGGGGTGCTTTGAACTTTCGTGACCTCTGGTCGGGTTCCGTGGTCGTAGCCACGAAAAAAATCGACTTCTGCCACTTTGGGTCACCAGGGTCCATCGCTCCTCTGCCGGTTCTCCCGGGCGTGTCGCGTGGCGGGGCCGAGCGGGCGGCCCCGGATGTTCGGCCGACGTCGGCGACCTTTTTCCGCTGGTGAAAACCGTAGGGGTCGCGACGGGCGACAAGAGGGGGGTGCGGTCCCGGCGGAGCGAGAACGGCCGTTCCGGCCATCGCGGAGGCTCGGAAGGTAATTTCCATGCGTTGAGGCTCGCAACGGAACGCATTCCGGTGATTCAGGGGACAAATGGTTTACTCGTGGCCCAGAATGCGTCCTGTTTGCCCGTGGGTTTGACCGGGGCCGGTCAGATGGCTTCGAAGGTGCCCGTGAAGGCGTGGAGCCGATCGCCTCGGGTCTCACCTCCGACGCTCTCCGGTAAGGGAAGAGTCGCTCGGCGGTGCGCGTGATTCCGGCCGTCGCGCATTGTGAGGAGCGTGGCGTCGCCGCCGTTTGTGCCTTCGATACCGATTGGCCCGTTCCACCGTCCCGAGAGATCAATGGATACTCTTCGAATTGCCCCCGTGATGGTGGAGAGCGGATGACAATCCACGCGCCGGCCGGGATCGGGTCCATGGGATATCCGTCACGCGAGTGGGCCGCCCGCCGAAGACGGCGACGCCACGAGTAAGATCACAGTATCGGCCCGAGGAGCTGACGATGACCTTCACCCTTGACGACGCCCATCGACTGGCGGATCGCGCTCACGAAGGGCAGACGGACAAGGCCGGGCTGGCCTACATCCACCATCCGGCGGCGGTCTCCAGGGCGCTCGAGCCCCACGGCCTGCAGGCACAGATCGCCGGGATGCTCCACGACGTCGTCGAGGACACCGCCCTGACGCCCGAGGACCTGCTGGAGGCCGGGGTCGAGCCGTACACGGTGGAAGCGATCATGGCCGTCACCCGCAACGAGGGCGAGACCTACGACGACTTCGTCCGGCGGGCCGCGGCGCACCCCCTGGGCCGGCTCGTCAAGCGCGCCGACATCGGCCACAACACCGCCGAAGAACGGCTGGCCGTGCTCGATCCGGAGAAGGCCGCCTCGCTCAGGCGCAAATACGAGAACGCGCTGAGGATCCTCGACGAGTCCGAGTCCGAGTCCGAGTCCGAGTCCGAGTCCGAGTCCGAGTCCGAGTCCGAGTCCGAGTCCGGCCGCCGCCGCCCGGCGGAGGGCTCTCCGACGAACGCCCGTTCCGAACCCTGAAACGCCGGAACGCCGGCCCGGCTCCCATCGCCCTCCCCGAGTCCGGCAGGCAGGAGCGGGCCGGCCTCCACCGCCACCACGACCGGTGCATGGTCTGAGCAGGTACGGGTCTCATGGGGGCGAAAGTACTTAAGCGTGTCAGATTCCCCGTCGTTCCCGTCTTCCTAAGTTGGTGGTCACAGGAGAGCACGACCACTGAGGAGAGACATGAGCGACACGAACGATCTGGTCCAGCGCTACCTCGCCGCGTGGAACGAGACCGACGCCGCCGCGCGGCAGGCCGTTCTGGCGGAGGTCTTCGCCGAGGACGCGGTGTACACCGACCCGCTGGTCTCCGTTCAGGGCAGGGACGGGCTCGACGCCGCCATCGCGGCGATCCAGGGGCAGTTCGGCGGGCTGGTCTTCAGCCTCGGCGGCGCCGTGGACGCCCACCACGACATCGCGCGGTTCACCTGGCACCTGGGACCCGAGGGCGCCGAGCCGGTCGCCATCGGCTTCGACGTCGCGGTGATCGGCGACGACGGGCGGATCAGCCGGGTGCTCGGCTTCCTCGACAAGGTGCCGGCCGGAGTCTGAACACCTCGGGGCGGATCACCGGACCGGTCCGCCCCGCTCATCCGAGGAACAGAGGAGGAACCATGACCGCCTACGTCATAGCTCACCTGCAGGAAGCCGCTCCGCATCCGGAGATCGCTGAGTACATCGAGCGCATCACCGCCACCTTCGAGCCGTACGGCGGACGCTTCCTCGTGCACGGCACGCAGCACGAGGTGAAGGAGGGCGGCTGGCCCGGGCACGTCGTGATGATCGGCTTCCCCGGGGTCGCCGAGGCTCGGGCCTGGTGGGACTCACCCGCGTACCAGGAGATCGCGCCGCTGCGCTCGCGGCACATCGAGGGCGACATCATCTTGGTCGGAGGCATCCCCGAGGGCTACGACCCGGCTTCCACCGCGAAGGCGATCCGGGAGGCGCTGCCCGCCGGGTAGCCCTCGGGCTCGGGCCGGTCCCGGCGCCGCCGGGACCGGCAACCGTCACATCCGTTGAGTGCGCCACGAGGCGCTGTGAGCCCGTGTGAAGGCGAAGGGCCCGCACCGTTGTCCCGTCGCGGCAGGACGGGCGGGCCACCGGCTCTTCGCGGGCGACGGGGACCGGCTCGACGCCGATCTCCTGGAGTTCGTCAGGCGGTGACGTCGTAGTTGAATCCGAAGGCGCGCAGACCGGTCTCCGTACGGGGCCGGTGGCTCGTCTCCGGGCCGAAGGCGACGTAGGTGCCCGGGCCGTGGGTGCGGTCGCCCTCGATGACTTCGCCGCTCACGACGAAGTACGCCTCGCCGTAGGTCTCGTGGACGTCGAGGTCCGGCCATTCGGCGCCCGGGGCGATGTCGATCACCCACGTCCTGATCCCCGGCATGCCCGGGAGCATCCGTACGTGGACACCGGGGCCCAGCTCGACCGGCGGGACCTCGTCGACGTCCACGGGGAGTATCTGTCCAGGTAGCACCTGTTCCGGAGCGATCATCGAGAAAATATCTCACAGCCCCAGTTGATCGGCGAAATCCTTGAGCTCGCTCCGGGAGGCGACGCCGAGCTTGGGATAGGCCTTGTAGAGGTGGTAGCCGACCGTCCGGTGGCTGAGGAAGAGCCGCGCGGCGATGTCGCGGTTGGACAGACCCTGCGCGGCGAGCCGGGCGATCTGCAGTTCCTGCGGGGTGAGGCCGGCGGCCACGCCTTCGGCGGGCCTGGCGCCCTGGTTCTGGGAGCCGGTCGCGGTGAGCTCGCCGCGGGTGCGTTCGGCCCACGGCCGCATGCCGAGCCGGTCGAAGATCTCCAGGGCATCGTTCAACGACCCTCGCGCCTCGGCCTTCCGCCGAGCCCTGCGCAGCCATTCGCCGTGGAGCAGCGCGGTCCTGGCGTACTCCAGCGCGCGGCCGTCCTGGTCGTGCAGTTCGAGGGCCTCCGTGTAGAACGCCTCGGCCTGGTCGTCGTCGGCGAGCAGCCCACGGCAGCGCAGCACGAGCGCGTCGGCCCACGGCTGCCGGACCGACCCGGCCCACCGCTCGAAGCGCGCCAGAGGCTCGGCGGCGCGTTCCGGCGCCCCCACCCGTACGGCCGACTCCACCAGGTCGGGGGTGGAACGAGTGGCGCAGATGTGATGCCGCATCGGCTCTCGGGTCAGGCGCTCGAAACGGGCGAGCGCCGCCTCGGCGCGGCCGAGGCCGAGGTCCAGCAGCCCGAGCGCCCAGTGCGCCCACGGCGCTCCGGGGGAGATGGCCCCGGCGGTGGCCCCCGCCAGCCCCTCCTCGGCGTAACGCCGGCAGGCCGCCTCCTCCCCCCTGGCCGCGTCGAGGTAGGCGAGCACACTGCTGAACTGGCTGACCCACTGCTGCTGGCCGGTGTCGTGGGCGAGCCCCAGGGCCTCGGTCGCCGTGGCGAGCGCGTCCAGGTGCCGTCCGGTGAACACCTCGCCCTCGGCCATGAAGAACAGCACCGTCGGCAGCCGCCCGGCACCGCCCCGCGCGCGGTGTTCGGCGGCGAGCGCGGTCGCCAGCTCGTAGGCGTCGGCGTCCTGGCCCAACGCGAGTGCCGCTCCGCAGAGGATCGTCAATGCCTGGTCGGGGACCCGGCCCCGCCTCCGCACCGCCGCGAGGGTGTCGCCCAGCGGCGGCGGCCGCTCGGAACGGCCCCGGTCGAGGTGGACGAGGTAGGGCCCCACCGGCGCGAGCGGATCCGCATCGTCCAGCGGCAGCGCCACCAGCCGGTCCAGCGTCTCCGCGAGCTGCCGTTCCCCCAGGTACCAGGAGGTGTGAACGGCATGGATCAGCAACACGGCGGCCTGGCTCGGATCGGTGTCGCGGACGAACTCGGCGCCGTCGAGCAGCAACCGGTGGGCGGTGGGGTAGGAGCCCTGCCAGAAGTCCGCGAGCGCCCGCACCTGGGCGATCCGCGCGTTCACCGCCGGGGCCTCGTCCAGCCGCCGGGCCGCGCGGTCTCCGAAGGCCCTGGCACGCTCCAAATCGCCCGCCTCCAGGGCCGCCTCCGCCGCCAGGGCCTCTCGGTGAGCCCTGGCGGCGGGCTCGGCGCTCAGGCGGGCGGCCCGTTCGTACGCCGCCGCGGCCGCCTCGTGGCCGCTGCGTTCGCGGGCGCGGGCGGCGGTGCGTTCCAGCGCGGCGGCGGCCTCCTCGTCGGCTCCGGTGGCGGCGGCCGCCAGATGCCAGGCCCTGCGGTCGGCGTGCTCGGGCGAGCCGAGGGCGGCGGCGAGCGCGCGGTGGACGGCGAGGCGTTGCCCGAGCGGCGCCCGCTGGTAGACGGCGGCGCGAATCAGAGGATGGCGGAAGCGAATCGTGGTGCCGTCGGCGTCGCCGCGGAGCACCAGGCCCGCCCGCTCGGCGGGGGACAGGTCCTCGACGGCCGCCCCCAGCGCGGCGGCGGCGGGCAGGATCACGGTGAGCTCGCCGGTCTCGTCGGCCGCCGCCACCAGGAGCAGGCTCTGGCAAGCCTCCGGCATCCGGCTGACCTGGCCGTGGAAGGCCAGTTGGAGGCGGCTGGTGAGAGGGAGCGCCCCGGGCGAGAACACGCTGCCGCCCTCCGCGGCCAGGGCGACCGGCAGCTCCAGCAGAGCCAGCGGGTTGCCGCCGGCCTCGGCGAGCAGGCGGTAGCGCACGGCGGGCGCGAGCGGATGCCGGTCGAGCAGGGCCGCGGCCGCCTCCGGGGCCAGCCCGGAGAGGCGCAGCTCCGGAAGGCCGGGGGCGGGGAAGGACCCCTCGCCGTCCCGGGCGGCGAAGATCATGACCACGCCCTCGGCGTGCAGGCGCCGGGCGGCGAACAGGAGCGCGTCCCGCGACGCCCGGTCGAGCCACTGCGCGTCGTCGACGAGGCACAGCAGCCCTGTCTCGTCCGCGTGCTCCGCCAGCAGGGAGAGCACCGCCAGCCCCACCAGCATCGGCTCGGAGCCGGCCGCGGGCCCGAGCCCGAACGCCGCCTCCAGAGCCTCGCGCTGCGGGTCGGGCAGCGCGGCGAGGGATCCGAGCGCCGGGCGCAGCAACAGCTGCAGCCCCGAGAACGGCAGCTCCGCCTCGAACTCGACCCCCGTACCGCGGACCAGCCGCATGTCACCGGCGGCCGCGGCGGCGTGGTCGAGCAACGCCGTCTTGCCGATGCCCGGCTCACCGCGCAGCACCAGCGACGAGCTGGTGCCCGCCCGGGCTCTCGCCAGCAGTTCGGCGATCGCGTCCTCTTCGGATTTCCTCCCGTGCAGCTCCCCCATGCCCATGATCTCATTCTGGCATTCGTCCGGATCCGGCTGCTCAGCGCGGTCGGCGCGATTTTGTCGGTAGTGATCTCTAACGTCCGCCACATGACGAATGCAGTGCAGGCGTACTCATACGCGGGCCTATCCACCCTCTCCGAGGGCCACCTGGGACTGTCGACATCCGGGGGCCGGACGGCCACCGGCTTTCTCGACCATCCCCGGTTCTTCAGCGGGCTGCTCACCCAGGCCGCGCCCGCCGCGGCGGGGTTGCTGGCCGTCGCCGACGTGGCGCTGGCGCGCTACCACCGGCCGCAGCCCGGCTTCACCCGCGACCCGGTGGTGACCTGCGGCGGCGATCGGCTCCGCTTCGAGTCGTTCTCCGCCTGCGGCGGCGTCTACTCCCGGCTGGACGTGCTGGGCCCCGGCCTCGACGGTGAGGTGTTCGACCGCGGCACCACCAACGTGGACGTGAACAACCCGCTGCGTGAGGCGCTGGCCAGGGTCGGCGGGCGCGACCCGCTGCACCTCGGCGTCGGACCCGACGAGCTCACCGTGACCACGCTCGACGGCGCGGTGGTGGAGAAGAAGGTGCCGTTGCCCAGCCGGTGGCTGCGCGGTTTCGCCGAGGTCCAGGTGATCGCCGCCGGGTTCGACCTGCGCGCCGAGCTGGCGGGGCCGCAGGCCGTACGGTTCCTGCGCGGCCTGCCCAAGCGGGCGGCGGCCGAGGTGTGGGCCATCCCGGCGGGCAAGGAGTTGCGGCTGTCGGAGCGGTCGGCGCCGGGCGGGGTCCACCTGGCCGGGGTCGGGCGGCTGGCGACGTTGATGCCGCTGCTCCGGTTCGTCAAGGTCCTGCGCGTGTACGGCCCGTCCGACGGCTCCGGGTCCAGCGCCTGGGAGGTGGAGCTGCCCGGCATGCGCTACACGCTGGCCCTGTCCCCGCAGACCTGGCGCGGGTTCTCCGGAGAGGGCGCGGTCCTCGACGACCTCTCCGGAGACCAGGTGGCCGATGACGCCGACCTGGTCGGCGTCCTGCTCAACTTCGAGCCCACCCTGGAGCTCGGCCTGCTCGCCGAACGCTCGGGCCTTCCCCTCGATCGGGTCCGGGCCGCGCTCACCCAGCTCGGCACGGCCGGCCGGGTCGGATACGACCTCGCCGAGGCCGCCCACTTCCACCGCGAGCTGCCCTACGACCGTGACCACGTCGCCACGCTCAACCCCCGCCTGACCTCCGCCCGGACGCTGGTGGACAGGGGAGCAGTCCGGCCGACCGGCCCCGACTCCGCCGAGGTGACCACGGACGGCGGCGTCCGCGAGGTCAGGCTGCAGGCCGGGTCGTGCACCTGCCCCTGGTGGTACGACCACCGGGGATCGCGCGGTCCCTGCAAGCACGTCCTCGCCGCCCGCATCGCAGCGCGGGAGCTCCCGTCCCCGGAGACCACCTCGGTCTCGCGGAGCCCGCAGGTTCAGGAGGCCGCTCCGGCCCCGCAGAGCCTGCGGACCCAGGAGACAGCGTCGGCCACGCAGAGCCCGCAGACTCAGGAGGCCTCCCAGTGACCGTCTGGGACGAGGTCCGCAGCCTCATCGAAGCCCGCGACATCGCCGGGCTGGGGAATCGCCTGGCCGGGCTCGACGACGCCGAGCGGCGGGAGGTCGCCCGCGAACTCCCCGGCCACCTCAAGCTGGTGCGCCGCGCGCGGAACCTCTGGGAGGGGCAGGGCGACTGGGCCGAGCCGATGCGGGTGGCGGGCGCGGGCTCGCTCGGCGGCGCGGCGGCCGTGGCCGCCTGGCTGAACCGGCGTGACCTCGTGCTCTTCCCGTGGGACGCGCCCGGCGACACCGAGGCGCTCATCAAGGTGATCTCCGCGCGGGAGCCGCAGTGGCAGGCCGACCTGGTCGCCAGGCTCACGCTCCGGATCCGCGACGGGGAATCCCCGGGGGCGCCACTGGTCATGACCCTGCTCCGCCGTACCGGCGTGACCCCGCCGCAGCACGACCCGCTCGTGGTCGCCTGGCTCGGGGTGACCCCGAGCGCCTCCCGGTTGCGTGAGGATCCGCTGCTCGACGCCCTGCTGCCGAGGATCTTCGAGGCTCAGGGCGTCGGCCGGGCCCTGCTCGACGAGCGGAGCTCCCCGCTCAGCGAGACCTCCTGGCTCGGGGTTCTGACGGTGCTCAGCGGCGAGGGCAGGGTGTCGCGCGGGATGCTGCTGGACGGCTGCGTCAGCCGCTTCCTGCGCGGAGGAGACGCCCAGGACCTGAGGTTCTTCGCCCGGCTGCACGAGCTGCTCGAACCTTCCCCCGCCGAGACGGAGTCCCGTGCCCGCGACTATCTGCGGCTGCTGCCGGTCGCGCCCGGCCCGGTGGCCGAGCTGTCGCTCAAGCACCTGCGCCGCCTGGACCACCTCGATCCCGCCGACGTGACCGAGGCACTGGAGGGCCTGCTGTTCCGGGCGGAGGGCGGGCTGGTGCGCACCGGCCTCACCTGGATCGACCAGATCGTACGGCAGGCGCCGGAGAGGGCCGACGAGCTCGCCCCGGCCCTGGCCACGGCCCTCGGCCACGGAGCGCACGCCGTACAGGAACGGGCCGTCCGTCTCGCGGTCAAGCACGCCCGGCACCTCACCCCGCTGGGTGCGGAGACGCTGCGGGCGGCGCTCGCCACGCTCCCGCCCGACCTGGGCCGGCAGCTGGCCGGGGCGGTCGGGGGAGAGGCCGGACCGGAGGAGGAGCCGGAGGCCTTCACCCCGCCGGAGCTCACCGCACCGGAGCCGCCGGGGCCGTTACCCGCGCTGCCGGCCTCGGTCGCCGAGTTCACGAACACGGCGTGGTTCTCCACCTGGCAGTCGGTGGAGAGCTGGCTGGCGAGCTTCGCCCGGTTCGCGACCGAGGACCGTGAGACGTTGCGCACCGCACTTGGCCGGCAGACCCGCCACGCTCCCAACGTCTACAGGAAGGACAAGTGGTACGAGGTCTCCGACTGGTTCACGGCGATGGCCGCGGAGCTGGTCACCCCGGGAGCCGAACCCGACGGCGGCGGAGCGGACATGAAGGAGGCGCGCGAGTTCAGGAACGTGCTCTCGATCGCGGGGGAGTTCGCGGCCGTGGTGACGAGGGGGTTCCTCAGAGAGTTCGGCAGGGAGGTTCCGGCCACGGCGATGAGGGGGTTCCTCAGGGAGGTTCCGGCCGCGATGACGAGGGGTTCGGTCAGAGAGGTCGGCGGGAGGGGGCCCGCTCCCCGGAGAGCCGCGCCCGACCGGCTGCCCGACGCGAGCCGGGTCTCCGTGCCGCACCGGTTCCTGCTGCGGCGATGCGCCGAGGTGCTCGCCGCGCTCAAGGAGGACAGGCTCCCGTCCACCCTGCTGGCCACCCCGACCCACGACACCGGCCATCTCGACCCGGCCGAGTTCCTGACCCGGCTGGAGGCCGTCGAGGCCACCGGGGCCGAGCCGATGCCCGCCGACTTCCAGCAGGCGCTGCTCCGGCTGCCGCGGACCACGGACCCCGAGATCGTCGCACGGGCCGCCCGGCTGACCTCGGAAGCCGGGCGTCGCGCGGCGCGCTGGCTGGCGGACGGCCCGGCCGACCCCGAGACGAGTGTCTACTGGAAATATCACGAGAACGGGCGCACGAACTCCTTCGGCGAGCGTGAACCCGGCGGCGACTTCCAGGGAAGCATGATCGCGCAGCTGAGGGTCGAGCCCACCGGGCTGGCGTTCGTCGACGAGCTGCTCGGCGAGGCGTCCGGCGAGCGCTGGGGAAAGCACGGCGGCCACATGGACTGGTGGCCCGCCTTCCTACCCTCGCACCGCGACGCGGTCGCCGCGCACTACGTGCCGCACCTGACCCACTCCTGGGAGCAGCCCATGGTGCAACCGGCGTACGTGGAGATGCTCGCCGCGGCCGACGGGCCGGCGGGCGATGCCACCGCGCTGCTGCTCGCCTTCTTCCTGGCCCGGCAGCACCCGGACGAGGGCGTACGGCTCCTGCTGCGGATGGCGGCCAGGGGCGACCTGCCCGTGGTCGCGCTCGGAAGGCAGCTCGCCCTGCTCACCACCCGGACGGAGGCGAAGCTGTCCCACGCGACGGCCGGGCTGGAGCAGGCCGCACGGCAGGGCGCCCACTGGGAGGTCTGGGCGGTGATCCGCGCGGCGCTGCCGCACCTGCTGCCGAAGGCGGGGGAGAGACCGGCCACCGGCGTGACCGACCTCGTCGTCCTGGGCGCGGCGGTCGCACAGTGGGCCGGGGCGCGCGGAGAGATTCCCGAGGTCACGGCGGTCGCCGGGCGGAAGAGCTCCAGCCTGTTCGCCCGCGAGTGCCGCCGCCTGCGCGACCTCCTCGTCCGGCCCTGACCTCTCAGGGCCAGAGCATCTCCTTCGACCAGGTGTCGCCGGTGCGCGAGTAGCGCAGCCGGGTGTGCCGCCGCTCGGCGTCTCCCTGCCAGAACTCGACCTGCTCGGCGCGCACGCCGTACAGGGTCCAGTGCGGGGCGACGAGATCGGGGTCGTCCTCGACCCTCGCGTACGCCTCGGCCAGGGCCGCGTCGAGTTCGGCGGGGTCGGCCAGCACCTGGCTCTGCCGCCCGATCAGCGCCTCCGCGCGCGAGCCGGGCGGACGCGCCAGGAAGTCACGGGCGCCGTCGTCCGGGCTCATGGGAAGTACGGCTCCGCGGATCCGGATCTGGCGGCCGACCGTGGGCCAGAAGAACGTCAGCGCCGCGTGCGGGTGCGCGGCGATCTGACGGCCCTTGGGGCTGCCGGAACCGGTGGCGAACTGCCAGTCGTGGCCGGTCAGGTTCTTGAGGATGAGCACGCGCGCGGTGGGGTTCCCGTCGTCCACGGTGGAGAGCGTCATCGCGTGCGGCGCGGGCACCCCCGCAGAGATCGCCTCCTCCAGCCACGCGGCGAACAGCTCGCCCGGATCGCCGGGCGTCGCGGCCGTGTCGAAGGCGGGCATGGAATCGGGAAACACCGGCAGCCCGCGGAGAAGCCGCCGGAGATCGTCGACAGGCATGGCACCCCTGATGCTCTTGATCCAACGAGATACAAGACTGTAGTCAACTACCCGGGCCTGAAGGCCGGAGCTTGCGGCTCATCGCCCTGACTGGGTGCCAGGTGTCAGGCTGCGCTACCGAGGGAGTCCCCGGCGTTGGGCTGGTTGGCGGCAGCCCTGCGACCGATGTTGATCGCAGCGTTGTGGTCGGCGGGGCCGGCGAACCCGCACGCGACGCACCGGAAATCGTCTCGGGTGGGACGGTTCTTCTTCTCGCAATGCCCGCACCGGTGACAGGTGCGGGAGGTATTACGCGGATCCACCGCTCGCACGGTTACCCCGGCGATGGCGGCCTTGTACATCAGGAACGTACGCAACTGGTTGAACGACCAGGAGTGCAGGTCGGCACGCTGAGCCTTACGAACCGTTACCCGATCCCGGATGCCCTCAAGATCTTCGAGGGCGATTCCAGAGCCGGTGCCTTTGGCTTTGCCGACCAGATGTTTCGAGATGACATGGTTGACGTCCCGGGCGAACCGGGACTCCTTACGGCGGCGCTTCTTCAGCAGCCGTTTGGCGGACTTCGTACCCTTCGACTGCAACCTGGCACGCAAGATGCGGTTGCGCCGCCGTACGGCCCGCACACCCGCGCCGGAGTGGGCCTGACCGGTGGAATCGGTCGCGATGTTCACGATGCCGAGGTCCACGCCCAGCCACTCGTCCGGTTCGGGTCCGGCCGGAGGTTCAGGGACATCAACTACTACGGCGAGGAAGAACATGCCGTCGCGGTAGATGAGGTCGGCCTGTCCGCGCACGGTCGTGCCGGTCGTTTTCAGCCACCGGCCTTGGTAGACGACCGAAACGATGATGCGGCCGGTCAGGGTGAGGATGCTGACCGTGTCGCGGCCCTTCCAGGTGAGGATGCGCGGATCGTAGGCGACCGCACCCAGCTCCCGGAACACCGGCTTGATCTTCTTGTCTCTCTTGTATGCCTCACAGGCTTTGGCGATAGACCGGATGGCCATCTGCGCCGACAGGTTGAAGTCGGCGCGTAGGTCGGCGTAGAGGAGCTTCTGGATCGCGATTTTGTTCGCGGTCCGCTGCTTGAACGCGACTTCGGCTACCCGGTTGGCGGCGGCGTTGCAGGCGCGCATCGTCGCCAGCAGGGCCTCGCCCTGCTCAGCGCTCGGGGCGAGCTTCACCATCTCCGTCACCAACATGCGTTGAGCATGTCATTCAGTGCCAGCAGGCGGCATCGTTTCGTGCTTCCTTCCCGACATGAACGACGGGGCCTCCACACCGCATGTCGGTGAATTCGGCCCGCCCAGTGGCGCGGACGCCGCCACCCTGCTCGATCCGGAGACGGCCCTAGAACCTCACCAACCGGGTGTGAGCTTCGCGAACAGGAAAACCGACGGTGACACTCTCCGGGCACAACATGAGTTAAGGCTGTGATTTTCGGACGTCGGTTTTGCCGTTGATTCCCCGGAATGTTCAGATCGTCGGTTTGGATGGTATTCGCCGAGTGATCATCTGCGGGTGAGATCGACGTTCCGGCTCAGTCGAACAGATCGGCCAGCACCGCACGCGCTCGCGGGGAAACTTCTTCGCCAGGAAAGAACTGCTCACACAGACGGAGCGCGTCCTCCGATGACGCGATGCCGGCGAGGCCGGCCAGGTGCCGGAGGTCGTCCACATCACGTGTACGGGCAGCCATCGCCTTCATCGCGAAGATGTGTTCCGGCGAAGCCGCCATCACCCGTAGCCCCGGGTGGTCGAAGACCCTCCGCTTTCCCGGGTCGTCCTTGCCGGAGATATAGACACTGGCCTGCTCGTTCAACCACCAGGGGGGCAGATCGAGGTCCTCGGCGACCCGACGGGCCTCCTCCAGCACCACCCCATGCGGCACGAAGAGTGCATCGACGTCGCGGGTGACTCTGACAGCGTCGTAGGCGAGTGCCATCGCGGCTCCACCCACGACAAAGAGATCCGCTACGACGCCACGGCGCACCAAACGCTCTCCCAGTGCCGTGAACGCATGCTCAAGCTCAGCCCGGCCGAGTAGTCCGTCGTCGCTCACGCGGCCTCTAGATCCTTACTCGAAAGGTAGACGCCGTGCTTGCGAAATGCCGCCGGCGCCCAGACGAGAGCGTCAGTTCGCTGGCTGGCCAGTTCCGCCGGGAACCAGGGGCGTCGCAACACTCGTAGAGCCGTCCATGGAGGTGGGGCAAGATCATGCTTGGCGGCGAGGTGTTCCGCGAGAGCGGCCAGAAGCGCATCCCATCGCTCGTCGCCCACGGGTTCGGGTTCGGACTGCAGCAACGACGGCTGAAGGCTCGGCGATTCCCAGCGGTATTCCTCCAGGAACTCCCATACAAGCTTCCATCGGATCTTGTCGCTGGTATTCGCTGCCAGGCGCGGGGCAAGATCGGAAAGTGCCATCGGGCGGTAAACCATCCTCTTCCCCTTCCGCTCGCACTTGGTTCGATGCTATCGCCTTCGACCACGCGATTCAGGCTCACGGACTTGTCAGCCGGTCGGCCGCATTTTGCCGTCAGCTGGTCTTGAAGGATGCTCTTGAGATAGCTGTTGACGTTCTGGTTGTAGGAGATCGGCCCTGTATTCCGTTGGCTCTCAGCGAGCGGGGCGGGGTAGGGCAGAGCAGCCCCGCATCCGATTCGCAGACGAGTACTCCCCCTGTCTGCTGTACGGGTAGATGCTGGCGACGTAGTAGGGCCGGTGAAATGGCTGCGGCCGATGCCAGGTCGAGGTCTTCCGCGGTAGGTGAAGCCGTACTCATGGCGGGAACCGAGTACGCGGTCATGGGGGATGGGCCGCCGGGGGTGGCCGCGATGCGCGCGGCGGCAGTGTGGCGGGGAAGCTTGTGGCGGGAAATCATGACGGGGCCGTGTAGGAGTGTGCGGCATCGGGGGAGGGACTTGGGTTCGGGAAAACAGAGGACCGGCGACCGTTCACCGGGACGTGGGCGGGTCGGCGGACGTGACAGAGATTCTCAGCGGGCGGCGCTCTCCCGGTGACCGTCGGTGTGGCGGCGCGTGTCTCCGACATCGCCGGAGGGATCCGCGGAAGCGGTGGCGGTTTCCCTCAGAGCGGTGAGGAGGGCGAGTGGCGTCGCGGCGGCCCAGGCCTGGGGAGAGGAGGAGTGCGGATAGGGCACCGGGGCCGGGTGGTCGTCGCGCCCGTATCCGGCCATGACCTCCGGCAGTCGCCAGTCGTGGAGGGCCGCCGCCCGGATCAGGCCTCGGGCGACGGCGCCGGCCTGCTCGACGAGCCCGCAGCGTGCCAGGCCGAGCACGATGACGGCGTTGTCGTGCGGCCAGATGCTGCCCCGGTGGTAGGAGAGCGGGTGGTAGGGGGCCTGGCCCGCGGCGAGCGTACGGATGCCGAAGCCGGAGAAGAAGTCCGGCCGCAGAAGCCGGTGACCCACCGCCTGCTCCTCCTCCGGGCCCAGGATGCCGGACCACAGCAGGTGCCCGGCATCGGAGGCGAGCGCGTCGACCTGCCGGTCCCGGCCGTCCAGGGCGAGTGCGGGAAAGGCCTGTGCGGGCATCCAGAAGTCGCGGCGGAAGCGGGTCCGCAGGTCGGCGGCGGTTTCGTCCAGGCGGTCGGCCTCGCGCGGGTCCTCCCACACCGTGCGGGCGAGCCGCGCCGTGCGGACCAGCGCGTCGTAGGCGTATCCCTGCACTTCGGAGACCGCCAGGGCGCCCTCGGCCTGGTGCCCGTCGGAGAAGCAGACGGCGCCGGGCGAGTCCTTCCAGTTCTGGTTCGCCAGGCCGCCGTGTGGCGCGTCGGAGGTGTAGCGAAGGTATCCGTTCTCGCCGAGGCCGCCGTCGCGGAACATCCACTCCACCGCCGCGCGTGCCTGCGGTTCGAGGCGCCGGGCCAGAGCCGGGTCGCCGGTGACCGCGGCGTGGGCCTCCAGCAGCACCAGGAAAAGTGGGGTGGCGTCAACGCTTCCGTAGTAGCGGCCGTAGGGGACCTGCCCGAAGTGCGCGAGCTCGCCGTACCGTACCTCGTGCACGATCCTCCCCGGCTGCTCCAGTCGCGCCGGGTCGTTCCGCGTCCCCTGGGTGGCGGCCAGGGCGAGCAAGGTGTCGGCGGCCGGCCCGGGCCGGTACGGCAGGGCGAAGAGCGAGGTCAGCAGGGAGTCACGGCCGAAAAGGCTGAGAAACCAGGGAACGCCGGCCGCGGGCACCCGCAGCGCCTCACCGCCGGGTCCCGCGAAGGGGATGCGCAGCTTCGCCAGGTCGGCCAGGCCCTGCTCGCAGGCTCGGGCCAGTTCCTCCCAGGAGGTGAGGTCACGCGGGCGGGGCCGTGCGTGAACGAATCCTCCGGTGTCGGCCTCCTGCCGGTTCCGCACGGTGGCGGGGGCACCGGGCAGGGGTGGTTCCGGCGCACCGTGAGGAACGGCCCGGGCGGTGAGCGCGAGATCGGCCGTGCCGTGGGCCGGCAGCGCCAACCGCCAGATCAGGACGCGGGCGGTGCCGTCCTCGTCCGCCGGGCGGGTGCGGTGCGGAGGGGGTGAGGCGGTGACGGCGGTGCGCGAGGACCAGGTTTCGCCACGCCGGTAGTGGAAGGCGACCCCGTTCGGCGTGTTGTGCGCCGTGCGGTGCGCGCCGGGTTTCTCGTACGTGCGGTGGTCGGCGCGGAGCTCGAACTGGTCCGCGAAGTCGGCGTCGACCTGGAGTTCGACCTCCACGACGGTGGGCGCGCCTCGGTTGCTCACCAGCCGGATGTGCTCGGTGAGGGCGCCCGGGGCCACCGCCTGCTCCCGGAAGAGGGTGTAGGCGGGGGGATGGTCACGGGTGCCGGCCGGGGTGAGCACGCAGCCGTCCTCCGAGGAGGTCAGAAGGGTCGGGGCCGCACCGTCCGCGGTCAGCAGCCACCGGCTCAGGTGCCGGGCGTCGCGGATGAACAGTCCGTCCGTCGAGGTGCCCCGGGTGCCGTGGATGTCCCCGTGAGAGGTCATTGCGGCGAAGGTGCCGCTGTTGACCAGCAGGCGGCCGGTGGTCATCGGGCGGAGTCCCCTTCGTCGCATGCGTGGAGCAGGTCCAGTGCCAGAGCGGCGGTCCAGCTGAAGCGCCGGATGCCGCGTCCCTCTCCCGTGTACGGCTCCAGGTACTCGGCGAACCCCGAGCGGTACGCCGCGGTCAGGAACTGCGCGCGCAGCCGGCCGGCGGCTCCGGCTTCGCCGTGCCGCACGAGTCCGTGGTGGATCAGCCAGGCCGTGTTGAACCAGCTGGGCCCGCGCCAGTAGCGGTTGGCGTCGAACTTCTTCGCCGTCAGGTCGTAGCTGGGCACGAGATGCACCTGTCCCAGGCGGAAACGGGGGCCGTGGGCGGTTCCTACCAGAGCCGACGCGATGTCCTGCGGCAGGCCGGGGACGATCAGGGGGACGAGCCCGGACACGCTGTGCCCGGCGATGGGTTCGCCGGTCACCAGGTCACGGGCGAGGAAGATGCCTCCGGCCGGGTCCCACAACCGGTCGATCAGGGCGGCGGTCGCCGTCTCGGCCCGCCGCAGGTGCGCCCCCGCGTCCGCGCCGACCGCTCGGGCGATCGCGGCGAGCGCGTGTTCGGACGCGATGAGCAGCGCGTTGAAGGAGGGGTCCTCGATGGCGAAGGCGTGCGGGGTGCGCGCGTCGTCGTAGGCGTGGTCGCGGTAGGTCGTGGCCAGGCGCACGTACCGCGCGTAGTCCAGGTCGGTGGGCCTGTCCGCGGCGGAGCTGTGGTCGAGGTCGGCCCGGCGGAAGGACTGCCGCGGTGCGGGTTCCACCCGGGCCAGGGCCTCGTCCCAGCACGGGCTGTTGTCCAGCCCCGGCTCCCAGGGGTGTACCACCGCGGCCAGCGAGCCGCCGGCCAGGTCCCTGGAGGTGGACAGGTAACGGTGCCAGGCGGCGAGCCGGGGGTACACGCGCGGCAGGAAGCCGCGGCGGCGCGACTCGGCGGGATCCGCGAGGTGCACCTGCCAGGCGGCCAGGGCGTGGACGGGCGGCTGGACGATCCCCGAGGTCTGGGTGGTGGAGGGCGCCCCGGCGTTCCGGCCGGCGGTGGAGGAGCGCCAGAAGTCGGGGCTGGGGAAATAGGCGCCGAGCGGTACGGACGGGTTGAAGGCGATGTGCGGGATCCGGCCGTCCCCCCACTGCGCGCCCAGCAGCGTCTCCAGTTCGCGCTGGGCCCGGCGCGGGGCGATGTGGCGCAACCCGATGGCGATGAAGGCCGAGTCCCAGCTCCACTGGTGCGGGTACAGGGCACGCGAGGGAACGGTCGCCGCCCCGGTCCAGTTGTCGAAGAGGACATGGGTGGCGGCTTGGCGCAGGTGTGCCCGGCGGCCGGCGTCAGGGGTTGGCACGGCCGCTTCGGGGACCGTGATCATCCGGCGGCTCGGTGAAGGAGGGACGGGATCGAGCGCACGGCCTGGGCAGGGTCCCCGGAGAGCCGGCACTCGACGGCCAGGTAGCCGTCGTAGCCGATGGCGTTCAGCGCGCCCAGCCAGGCGGGCCAGTCGAGGTGGCCGGCTCCGGGCTGGAGGCGGTTGGAGTCGCTGACCTGGGCGTGGCCGATCAGGGGCGCGGCGGCGAGGATGGCGGCCCCGGGGTCGGCCTCCTCGATGTTCATGTGGTAACTGTCGATGCCGATGCGGACCGAGTCCAGGCCGACGGCGCGGATCAGGTCGGCGGCCTGCTCCAGCCGGTTGACCATGTGATCCTCGTAGCGGTTGAGCGGTTCGAGGAAGAGCGCGACACCCTCGGAGCGGGCGTGTTCGCCCAGCTCGGTGAGCCCTTCCAGCAGCACCTCGCGATCCTGCTCCTCGCCGCGCGGCGGCTCGAACGGTGGCAGCCGGCGCGAGAACATGCCGTAGGAGGCGGGGGTCTGGGCGCCGAGTCCGCCGAGCTCGCCGATGACGGACAGCTGGGACTTCATCTGCTCGACGGCGTCGCGGCGCAGGTCGTCGTCGAAGGCGCCGAAGAAGTGCAGCATGTCCACGCACACGGTCGGCATGACGACGCCGTCGGCGAGGGCTTTGCGCAGTTCGGGCAGCCGGTCGCGGAAATGGAAGTCGCCCTTGGCGCGCAGCTCGATGGCGTCGTAGCCGGCGCTCTGCGCGAACTCCCACTTCTCCTGGAGGGTCTCGCCGGGAAGCAGCTGCTCTTGGCAGGCGGTCTTGAACATGGTCGTCAGCTCTCTCAGAATTCCAGCACGACCTGGAGGGCGTCAGCGGGACGCTCATCCAGAAGGACGTAGGCCTCGGCCGCGTCGGCGACCGGTATGACATGGCTCACCAGGGACTTCACGTCGACGAGGCCGTCGGCGACGAGCCGCAGGAAGGTCTGCTGGAGCCGGTCCACGCTCCAGCGCCCGGCGAGCTGCGGCGGGACCCCGCCGATCTGGGAGCTGACGAGCTGCACGCGGTTGTGGTGGAACTCGTCGCCGAGCCGCAGGCCCACACCGTCGCCCTGGTAGAAGCTCGAGGCGACGATCCGACCACCCACGGCCACCGAGCGCAGGGCTTCGTGCAGGGCAGGGTAGGCGCCGCTGATCTCGACGGCCACGTCGGCGCCGCGCCCGTCGGTGGCCTCGCGGATCCGCTCCGCGACGGCGTCGGTGCGCGCGTTCAGGGTACGGACGGCGCCGTACTCCACCGCTCTGGCGAGCCGGGAGTCGAGTGCGTCGACGGCGGTGACGCGGGCGCCGCTCAGCTGTGCCAGCCGGGTGGTGAGCAGGCCGATCACGCCCTGACCGAAGACGGCGACGTCCTCGCCCAGGTGGATGTCGCCGGCGAGTACGGCGTTGTACGCGATGGCCCCGACCCGGGCGAAGGAACCGGCGAGCGGGGCCAGCCCTTCGGGAAGCCGGTGGCCGATCATCCTCTCGGCGGGGACGATGCCCTCGCTGCGGTGCCCCCAGATGCCCCACACCAGTTCCCCGGGTTTGGGCATACCGGGGGTGCCCGCGAGTTCCGGGGAGACCTCGCGGACCTCGCCGACCTCGGAGTATCCCCAGCCCACCACCGGGTACGAGATGCCGGGCCCGCCGTCACGGAAGAGCCGAGCCTCGGGGTCCCAGGTGCGGGTCAGGTAGGGGTTGGTCCCCCGGTAGGCGGTGAGCTCGGTGCCCGCGGAGATGCCGGAGTACCGGGTCCGGACGCGTAGGTGACCGGGTGGCAGAGGGGCGGATTCGCCGGTGGCGACCTCCACCTGGCGGGGACCGGTGAACTGGACGACGCGTTCCACAGGAGGACTCCGGAAGATTGTTTATGGCTGGCTGTTAAGCAAATCAGCCTGGTTTATGTCTAAGGCATCCTAGGCTTAGGTCTTGCCATTACGCAAAAGTGGTGTTCTGATGCAACACGTACGAAACACAAGGCGGCAGTGAGGACGGTTCATACGAATGTGGTCCCGAAGGTCGAGGGCGCTGGCGGCCGGCTTGGCCGCCACGCTGGGGGTCGGGCTGATGTCCGGCTGCGCCGCGCAGGGGAAGAGCAGCCCGGACAACAAGATCACGGTCTGGAGTCTGGAGAACCTCACTCCGCGCATGGAGGCGACCAAGAAGATCGTCACGGCCTTCGAGAAGGAGACCGGTGTCCAGGTGAAGCTGGTCGGGGTCGACGAAGGCCAACTGCCGCAGCTGATGATGTCCGCAGCCGCCGCCGGGACCCTCCCCGACGTCATCGGTGGTGTCCCGCTCGCCCCGGCCTGGCAGATGTACACCAACGGGCTGCTCGACACCGCGGCCACGGGCAAGGTCGTCGACAACCTCGGCGTCGGCACCTTCAACGGCAACGCCCTGGGGCTGACCAGCGACGGGGCCATCCGTCTCGGCGTTCCCAGCGATGCCTGGATGCAGATCCTCGTCTACCGCAAGGACCTGTTCGCCGATGCGGGACTCGCCGCCCCCGACTCCTACGCCGCCATGCTCCAGGCCGCCAAGACCCTCAACCGCGGCGGCATCAGCGGCATGTCACTCGCCACCGACCCGAGTGACGTCTTCACCCAGCAGAGCTTCGAGGATCTGGCGCTCGCCAACGACTGCCGACTCGTCGGTTCCGACGGCAAGGTCGCCCTCGACAGCCCCCAGTGCCGGCAGGCCTTCACCACCTACGATCAACTCGCCGCCGACTACGGGGCCGCCGGCACCCAGAGCGTGGACTCGACTCGCGCCACCTACTTCGCCGGCCGCTCCTCGATGATCGTCTGGTCCACCTTCCTGCTGGACGAGCTGGCGGGCCTGCGCGCCGATGCCCTGCCCAGCTGTGCGCAGTGCGCCAAGGACCCGCAATACCTCTCGGACAACAGCGGGATCGTCACGGCCCTGAAGGGTCCGGGCGCAGCCAAGCCCGCACAGTTCGGGGAGATCGCCTCCTGGATGATCACCCGGGCCGCCGAGACCGGGGCCTCGGAGAAGTTCGTCGAATACATGATGAGCACCGGGTACGAGGGCTGGTTCGGCATGGCCGCCGAGGGCAAGATCCCGGTCCGCAACGGCACGGCCACCGACCCCGACAAGTACCGCGAGGCCTGGCGCGCCAGCGACATCGGCGTCGACACGAAGAAGCCCCTGCAGTCCGTCTACTCCGCCACGCTGCTCGACGAACTCGCCGCCGGCGTCAGCAACATGCAGCGCTGGGGCATCACCGAGGGCCAGGGCGCGCTGGTCGGCGCGACGCTCGGCGAACTGCCCATACCAAAGGCAGTCGGCGCCATGACCGCCGGCCAGAGCACCCCCGAGCAGGCCGCCAAGGAAGCCGCCGAGGAAGTCACGGCCCTGCAGAAGTCCCTCCAGTGAGCCGCCCCCGGCCCTGTCTCCCTAGGAACCCACGATGAGCACCGTACAAGGCGCCGAGCAGCGCCGATCCCCCGCGCCTAGCCCGGGGCGCAAGGCCCGCCAGGGCCGAACCCCCACCCTGGCCCAGCGCGAGAACCGAACCGGGCTGGCCTTCGTGTCTCCCACCGCGCTCGTGGTCCTGGTCGTCGTCATCCTGCCCATCGCCTGGACCGTGCTGCTCGCCTTCCAGCACGCGCGGCTGGTCGACATCCAGAGCATGAGCTTCCTGTCCAACTGGACCTGGGAGAACTTCACCGAGGTCTTCACCTCGCCCGGCTTCTGGACCTCGCTGTGGACCACCCTGGTCTACACCGCGGGCAGCACCGTCGGCTCAATCGCCCTCGGGCTGGTCGCCGCCCTCGCCCTGCGCCGCCCCTTCCGGGGACGGGCTCTGCTGCGCGGCTCGATGCTGCTGCCCTACGTCGCGCCCGTGGTGGCCGTCACGTTCGTCTGGGAGATCGCCCTCAGCCCGCAGTTCGGCATCGTCAACGAGTGGGGCGGCAAGCTGCTCGGCTGGGACAAGCCGATCGCCTTCCTGTCGACCCGCTCCCAGGAGATCTCCCTCCTCGGCTGGCACGTGCATCTGCCGCTCGCCCTGCTCACCGTCATCGCCTTCGAGATCTGGCGCTACTTCCCGTTCGCCTTCCTCTTCCTGCTCGCCCGGCTCCAGGCCGTCCCCGCCGGGCTGGAGGAGGCCGCCACGGTGGACGGCGCCACGCACACCCAGCGCTTCCGGCACATCGTGCTGCCCCAGCTGATGCCGGTGATCGCGCTGCTGTCGGTGCTCCGGTTCATCATGACGTTCAACAAATTCGACGACGTCTATCTCCTCACCGGCGGCGGCTCCGGCACCGACGTCGTCGCCGTACGGGTCTACGACTTCCTCACCGCCCGCTACGACGTGGGCGCGGCAGCCGCACAGGCCCTGGTCCTCGCGCTCATCCTCGCCGTGCTGCTCGGCATCTACTTCAAGTTCTTCGCCAAGAGGGTCCAGGAGGAGGCGTCATGAGCCGCGCACAGGTCGAGAAGAGGATTTTCGGCGTCCTGCAGTGGGTCGTGATCGCCTTTCTCGCGGTCATTACCCTCTTCCCCTTCTACTACATGCTGCTGCTGTCGGTGAAGCCCATCGACCAGCTGCTGCTCGATCCCGGCCGGCTGTGGGTGGGCTTCTCCGAGCTCACGTTCAGCACGTACCAGAACGTCCTCCAGTCGGTCGACGACGGCGGCCAGGGATTCCTGGGAATGCTCGGCAACTCCGCGCTCGTCGCCCTCGCCACCGTGGCGATGACCCTGCTGGCGTCCGTGCCCGGCGCCTACGCCGTCAGCCGGTTGAGGTTCTTCGGCGGACGTCAGGTCAGCGCGGTGTTCCTCGCCGTCTACCTTTTTCCCGCCACCCTCCTGGCGATCCCGCTGTTCGTGATGTTCGCGCGGATAGGCCTGCAGGGCAGCCTGGTCGGGCTCGCCGTCGTCTACATCGCGCAGACCGTGCCCGTCTCCATCTACATGCTGAAGAACTACTTCATCACCATCCCCAGAAGCATCGAGGAGGCAGCGGCGCTGGACGGCTGCTCACGGCTGCAGACCCTGCGCCGGGTCGTGCTGCCGCTGGCCGCGCCCTCGCTCATGGCGACCGGCCTGTACGTCTTCATGATCGCTTGGAACGAGTTCCTCTTCGCCCTGCTCTTCCTCGCCGCCGAGCCCGGCAAGTGGACCGTCTCGCTGGGTCTCCAGCAACTGGCCAACGGCATTGAGGTTCCCAAGACCATTCTCATGGCCGGCTCCGTCGTCCTCACGATCCCCGTGGTACTTCTTTTCTACGCCGCTGAACGACTCCTTACCGAGGGCCTCACCAGCGGCGCGGATAAAAGCTGAGACGAGGAGCGACACACCGGATGGCAACGCCCTGGAACACCGCAGGCCACCTCCTGGAACTGATCCGCACCGGGCAGGCGGGCACCCGGGGCGAGCTCCAGCGCGTCACCGGACTCTCCCGGTCGACCGTCGGCCAGCGGCTGGACCAGCTCTTCTCCGCCGGCTGGCTGCGCGAGGTCCCGGGCAATCAGCCGACCGGAGGACGCCCCTCCACCCGGTTGGAGTTCGAGACCCGGCACGCCGTGGTCCTCGCCGCCGACCTGGACACCACGTATGCCCGCGCCGCCGTCCTGGACCTGGCCGGCGGCATCCTCGCCGAGCACTCCGGGGACCTGCTGATCGAGGACGGCCCCGAGCTCGTCCTCGACCGGCTCGGCGTCTGGTTCGCCGACCTGCTGACCGCGTCCGGGACCGCCCCGACCGCGGTCTGCGGAGTGGGTCTGTCGCTCCCAGGGCCCGTCGACTGGTCGTCGGGAAGGGTCGTGCGACCGCCGATCATGCCCGGCTGGGACGGATACCCGGTTCCCGAACGGATGCAGCGGTCTCTCGGCCGGCACGTCGGCACCGGCCCCGCCGTCCCGGTCCTGGTCGACAACGACGCCAACCTGATGGGGCTGGGCGAGCAGCGCGACTCGTTCGCCGACTGTTCCGCGTTCGTGCTGGTCAAGGTCTCCACCGGCATCGGAGCCGGGGTCGTCATCGACGGCAGAGTCTTCCGCGGCATCGACGGCGGCGCCGGGGACCTCGGCCATATCCGCCTCGGTGACCAGCCGGACGTCCGCTGCATGTGCGGCTCCTACGGCTGCCTGGCCGCCATCGCCAGCGGCCGGGCACTGGCCGGGCAGCTGGCCGCCCTCGGGGTGCCCGCCGCGTCCGGCGCGGACGTTCGCGCCTACCTCGACGCGGACCACCCCGACGCGGTGCGCCTGGCCCGCGAGGCCGGTCGGCGCTGCGGGGAGGTGCTTGTCACCGTCGTCACCCTGCTCAACCCCGGCGTCCTGATGATCGCCGGAGATCTGGCCGAGACCCACTTCGTCACCGGGGTGCGCGAACTGTTGTACCAGCGCGCCCTGCCTCGGGCCACGCGCAACCTGCAGGTCGTCACCTCGCAGCTCGGCGACCGCGCCGGGCTCGCCGGGGCCACCGCGATGGTGGTCGAGCACCTGTACGCGCCCGATCAGGCCGACGCCCGCCTGGCGGCGGCCCGCCCACCGCTCCTACCCGCTGGAGAGAGTCTGTGAGTACCACCACGCCCGTCGAGGTCGGCCTGATCGGCGCCGGCCCGTGGGCCCGTACCATGCACGCCCGGATGCTGGCCGCAGGCCCGGAGACACGGCTCGCCGCTGTCTGGGCGCGCCGTGCCTCCGCGGCCCGGGAGGTTGCCGAACCGTATGGGGCGGTTGTCGCCGGCACGCTGGAAGAGCTGTTCGACCGGTGTGAGGCCGTCGCGTTCGCCGTGCCTCCGGCGGTCCAGGCGGAGCTCGCCGTGCGTGCGGCCAAGGCGGGCAAGGCACTGCTGCTGGAGAAGCCGCTGGGGCCCGACCTCGCGTCGGCGCGTGCGGTGGCCGTCGCCGTCGCCGACGCCGGCGTCGTCTCGCAGATGGTGCTGACCAAGCGTTACCACCCTTCCACGCGAGACTTCCTGCGCCGGGCGGCGCAGCTGGAGATAACCGGGGCCCGTTCGTGTTACCTGCACGGTGCCTTCCTCGGAGGGGAGTTCGCCACCGACTGGCGGTTGGAGCAGGGAGCGCTGCTCGACCTCGGCCCGCACCTGCTGGACCTCCTGGACGCCGCGATCGGCCCCATCGCCGGTATCCGGGGGACGGGTGATCCCCGCCGCTGGGTGGAGCTGACCTGCGAGCACGAGAACGGCGCCGTCAGCCAGGCGTCCCTCTCGGGCAGTGTTCTGCTGCCCCGGGCGCGCACCCGGATCGAGCTGCTCGGCCCGGCCGGGGAACTGGTTTTCGACACCTCCGAGATCGACCATGAGGAGTGCTGGCCCATCCTGCGCGCCGAATTCGCCGCCGCCGTGCGGTCGGGCCGCTCGGGCGAGCTGAACGCGGCCCGGGGCCTGCGCCTGCAGGAGCTGCTTGACGCCGCAACACCGCACTGACCGCGGGTGTGACCCAAGCCGGGCTGCCCGGTTGTCAGCCGCCCTGCTCGTTCGGTGAGCGTGGCGGTCCGGCGCTGAGTGCCTTCACCGAGGCCATGCCCACCCACACCGGGCATCCCGGTCGATCGCGACGGGTGCCGCCGCGCGCGATGCGCACCCTGGTCGCCGCCCCGGTCTTCCCGGCATGTCTCCATCGTCAGTGGACGGACTCGCCGGCCCATCGAAAATTGGACTTGACAGTCCAATTTTCGATGGGCACGCTGACTGGACCGCACGGCTGAGAAAGCGAGTGAGCCCCAGGTCATCGGCAACAACACCCTGGTCCACGCGTTCGTGGAGGTGTTCACCGTATGCACGCCTCGGCCGTTCGGAGGAGCCGGGAAAGGCCGGTCTCCGCGAGTCCGCTTCCGAACGGGGTAATGCTTCATGTCTCTCGATCAATACTATTTGCTCGGCCGTTCCGGGCTGCGCGTCAGCCGGCTGGCACTGGGCACGATGAACTTCGGCACCGGCGGTTTCCACGCCGCGTACGGCAAGACCGAGGAGGAGGCCCGTCCCATTTTCGGTCGTTACCTCGAAGCGGGCGGGAACTTCATCGACACCGCGGATTTCTACACCGCCGGTGAGAGCGAGACCATCCTCGGCAATCTCATCGCGGAGGCCAAGGTGCGCGACAGGGTGGTACTTACCACCAAGTTCACCAACAGCGTCGACCCCGGAGATCCGAACGCGGGGGGCAACGGCCGCAAACACATGATCAGAGCGGTCGAGGCATCACTGCGCCGCCTGCGCACCGACTACATCGACCTGTTCATGCTGCACATCTGGGACCGCATCACACCCGTCGAGGAGGTCATGCGGACCTTCGACGACCTCACCAGGGCGGGAAAGATCCGCTACGCGGGCCTGTCCGACGTGCCCAGCTGGTACGCGGCACGGGCTCAGACCTACGCCGAGGCCCACTCCCTCGTACCGGTGGTCAACCTGCAACTGCCCTACTCCCTCATCGAGCGGACGGTCGAGCTGGAGCACGTCGCGATGGGGCAGAGCCTGGGACTCGGCATCACCGCGTGGAGTCCGCTCGGCGGCGGCTTCCTCACTGGCAAGTACCGGAATGCCGACCAGGGCCTGACCGGGGAAGGGCGGCTCAGCGGCGGAGGCGTGTCCGGGTTCTCGTGGACGGACAGGGACTGGCGGCTTCTGGCGACACTTGAGAGCGTCGCCGGCGAGCTTGGTGTGACGATGGCTCAGGTCGCGGTCAACTGGGTCGCCACCCAGCCCGGGGTCGCCTCGGCGATCATGGGGGCGAGCAGTGCGGACCAGCTTGACGCCAACCTGGCCGCACTCGATTTCGAGCTGCCGGCGGAGCTGCGCGCCAAGCTCGACGAGGCTAGTGCCGTGCCACCCCGGGGGGTCTACAGAATGTTCACGCCGGACTACCAGAGCTGGCTGATCAGTGCCGGCGTCAAGGTGGGGGACAAGCCGGCCGGGTACGCCCCGGCCGTGCGGAACTGGGCATCCTGAAGGCTCGCGCGCGGGCGCGAGACCACGGCGGGCGGCCGTCGGGAAATTCACGCGCGGGCGCGAGACCACGCCGGCCTGCCGTCGGGAAATTCACGCGCGGGCGCGGGACCACGAGGGTCCCGCGCCCGTTCGTGCTCGGCGGACGTCAGCCGAAGGGGGTGCTGTCAGCCCATCCCACCGAACCAGGTGTCGAACAGGTCGATGAAGTTGTCCGCGATCTTCTGGCTCCGGGCGCCGAGTTCCGCAGTGGCTCCTCTTCTGGTGTTCTCCGCCTCGATCTTCTCCGGCTTGAAGATCTGTTTCTCACCCTGGCCGGAGCCGGGCCGCGGAAGATTCGACGGTGGCCGCCCCTGCGGGTACATCCGGCCGTTGCCGTAGACGGTGTAGGACTGGGTCGGCTGGGCGGTGCCGTCGTTCCGGTAGACCTGACTCGGCCTCGCCTGTGCCGGCTGCCGGTTCGCCCTGGGCGGCGCAGGTCGTTGTGCCGCCCTGTGGCTGGTCGGGCGCCGCGCCGGGGTCGAGCGCGCGTGCTGGATCCCCCTGGGGACCCTGCCGGCCCGGTGGTTGCGCCGCTGAGCGGCCAGCGCCATCTTCTTCTTGGCCGCCGCCTCGCGAGCCGCCTTCCTCGCCTGTCTGCGGGCCGCCATCGCGGCCCGTCGTTTCGCCGCGGCCTCCCGCGCCTTCTGGGCCTTCTCGGCGGCCTTCTTCCTGGCCGCCGCCAGCCGCCGTTTCTTCGCCTCGGCCAGGGCTTTCTTCTTGGCCGCCTCCAGCGCCCGCTTCTTGGCCTCCTCCCTGGCCTTCTTCTTGGCCGCCTCCAGGGCCCGCTTCTTGGCCGCCTCCCTGGCGCGGCGGATTATCTCCCGCCTGATGGCACGCTGGGCCGCCTTCTTGGCGGCGTAGCGGGCCCCGACCTTGACGGCGATGATGACCACGACCCAGACCCACTGCCCGTCGGGGTCACTCATGCTGACGGGGCTGTTGTTGGCGTAGGCGTAGGCGTTGAGCTGCTGCGGGTCCACATCGTCGATGATCGGGTCCACCGACATGAAGCGGCCGAACTTGGGGTCGTACTCGCGGGCGCCGAGGTGGACGAGCCCGGTCGTCGTGTCCTTCGTGCCGCCGACGAATCCGCGTTGCCCCGGCCACCATGAAGGTGGCGAACCCCGGTCCTCGCCGAAGGGCGTCATCCTCCGTACGGCCAGCTGTCCGTTCCCGGCGTTCACCGCGGCCTGCGCGGTGCCCTGGTGGTCGCCGGCCAGGAAGTAGACCTGGTTGTCCGGCGTGCGTACCGCGATGGCCTGGTCGTTGACGGTGTAGTAGCGGGTCTGCTCGACGACGTCCGCGGCGTAGTCGAAGCGCAGCTCCATGTCGTCGATGTAGAGCGTGGCGTCGGTCGGCGTCTTGCGGATCAGCCGGTCGCCCTCCGCGTCGTACACGTACGACGTCGTCTTGCCCGCCTCCGTGACCGACTCCAGGTTACCCTCGGAGTCCCAGACCAGGGCCTGGTCCGCGGTGCCGACCTTGCGCCTGGTGGTGTTGCCCGCGGCGTCGTACTCGAAGAGGTCCGCGCCGACGCTCTGCAGCGCGTGCGGCTGCTTGCCGCCCGGCTGCGGGTAGGTGTAGGTGCGGGCCGTCTCGCCCCCGCCGCCCCAGGCGTGCTTGGTCTCCTTGGTCCGGTTGCCGATGGCGTCGTAGGCGTAGCTGACCGCGTACGGGGCCACGCCGCCGATCTTGCCGGACTGCGGGGTACGACTGGCGCAGTCGTCGGTGGCCGTCCACGCCGAGGTCAGGCGGCGCAGATGGTCGTAGTTGAAGCACTGCGTGTCCTGGCCGCCGGCCCTGTCAGCGATCTTGGTGATGTTGCCGGCGGCGTCGTAGGTGTAGTTGAGGTCGAGGTCGGTCGCGGCCGCGCCCTCCCTGTCCAGCCGCATATTGGTCATCCTGCGGGTGGACTCGTCGTGGGTGTAGGTGAGCCAGGTCTTCTTGCCTCCGGTGCCCAGCTCGTACTGCAGGGCCTCGCCCAGCTTGGAGTAGCGGGCCGCGGTCACGTACGACGACAGGCCGGTGACCTTGGTCGTCTGGTTCAGCTCGTCGTAGCTGTAGACGACCGACTCCTCCGCCAGCCCGCCCCCGGCGGGGAAGCTGACGGACTGGACCTGGTCGTCGAGCGTGTAGCGGGTGTTGAGCACGTACGAGCCGGCCAGCTTGCCCTCCCGCGCGGGGATGGTGACGGTCTCGCGCAGCGGGCGGTAGTCGGCGTCGATGGCGTTCATCTCGGCCCTGTACGCCTGCCCGCCCACGTACCGGATGCTGGCGTTCATATGACCCTTGGCCAGGGCGTCGTACTTCCACTCGGCGAGCAGCGGGCCGGTCGCGGAGTTCTCGCGCATCTCCTTCTGGCGGCCCAGCTCGTCGTAGACGTACCACAGGGTCCTGCCGCGGGAGTCGGTGGTGCTGACGAGCTCGTCGGCGTCGTTGTACGCCATCGTCGTGACGCCCTTGTCGGGGTCCTCGGCCTTGATCTCCCGGCCGCGCATGTCGTAGTGGTGGCGCCACACGTTGCCCGCGGAGTCGGTCACCGTGGACAGCCGTCCCGCGTGGTCGTAGGTGTACTTCGTGGAGTCGTACTCGCCGGTCGGGGTCGCTCCCTTGTACTGGCGCAGCTCGATCAGGCGGTCCTCGGCGTCACCGATGCGGGTGGTCGCCGTCTCGCCGGCCGGCGGCGTCACGTGGACCCTGTCGCCCTCCTGCTTGCTCGTGACCCGGTATTTCTCCGCGCCCTTCGACCTGAGGGCCTGGGCGTTGACGTCGCCCGTGCCGTCGAAGAAGGACACGACCTGCGTGGGCACGTCGGTGTCGGCCACCGCCAGGAGGTCGGTGGAGGGCGTCCCGGTGGCGAAGTAGCCGGTGTTGGCCTTGGACGGCTCGCCCTGGGAGTTGTAGAAGGTGTCGGTGATCGTACGGCCGTCCCGCAGCGCGGGGTCGGTCGTCTGGTCGTCCCTGGGCGCGGGTTCCTGGGTCTGGCGCTCGCGCATCAGGCCGTCGTACAGCTCGTGGCTGGTGGTGTAGGCGCCGTCGGCGTCCAGTGTCTTCGTGGTGACGATGCTGGGGCCGTCGCTGCGCATCACGTAGGAGAACTCGGTGCTGGGCGACTGTCCGGCCGCCTTGCTGCGGTCGGGTTGCCAGACCTTGACCAGGCGGCCGAGCGCGTCGTGCTCCATGTCGACGCGGCGGTTGTTCGCGTCGATCTCGGCGACGGGCTCGTCCCAGGCCGGTTCGAGCAGGGTGCGCTCGACGTGGCCGAGCTGGTTGACCTCCTTGATCTCGGTCGCGGGGGCGCCCGCGGCCGGGGTGTAGGTGGTGGTGGACTTGGTGCCGACGGCGTCGGTCTCGGTGAGCTCGCGGCCGTAGGCGTCGTAGGTGTGGGTGCTGTCGGTGATCGTCGTGCCGTCCCCGGAGACCAGCTGCTGGACCGAGGTCACGTCGCCCTTGCTCGGGGCCAGGCCGTACGCCTTGCCGTCGTACTGGACCTTCTCGTCGGAGAGCACCTCGGCGGCGGCCAGCGTGGACACGGAGGTGCCGCAGCTCGCGGCGACCTTCTGGATCCTGCTCGTGTAGTCGAGCATCCAGCTCGTGTCGTTGCGGGCGTAGGTGTAGCGGGTGCACTGGTCGTCGTCGGCCGTGGCCAGGTCGCCCTTCTCCTCGACCTGGGTGAGCAGGCCCTGGGCGTCGTACACGCGCTCCTCGCCGGTACGCCGCCACTTGTCGCCGGGCAGCGCGTTACGGGTGACCATGGACTTGGCCTCGACGATGTACGCGGCCTTGGTGACGCCGCCCTGCGTTGACTCCCCGGTCTTCAGCGACCACGGCTGCTCGACGGTCGCCTTCAAGATGGGCCCGCCGTCGCCGTCGTACAGGATCTCCTCGCGCTCCAGGCCGGAATATTGGTCGAGGTCGTCCAGCTTGACGCCCTCGGAGTCGGTGACCTGCACGGTGCGCTTGGAGCCGTCGGCCTGTCTGTCGCCGTGCATGCCGCGGAAGTACCGGAACTCCGTGAGCGTGCGCTTGGTGTCCTGGCCGTCGCCCTCGCGCACCCGTACGCGGCCGAACCCGCGGAAGTCCGCCCAGGTGCGGTGCTCGGGCTTGACGAGGATGTTGTCCGCGTAGTGCCAGGCGGCGCCGTCGAGATACTCGTAGTCGGTGACGACGTTCGTCGAGCCCGCGACCCGGTCCACCTCGACCGTCTGGGTGACCACGTACTTGTGGAACCAGTCGACGACCTCCGCCTCGTTCAGCGGTGCCCAGCGTTGCGGGAAGCAGCGCTTGGTGTTCTTGTCGGGGGCGGGGAGCTCGCCCGGCTTGCACTCGGCGGGCGCGTAGTTGACGCGCAGCTCGCCTCCGGTCTCGTTGTTCACGGCCTGCACGCGCCACTTGACCAGGGGAGCGCGGCCCTCGTTCGCGTCCACCCGGTTGGGGAGTTGCACGCCGGCGAACGTGATCTTGGGAAGGGTGATGGTGCCGCCCACGTGGCCGGCCTGCTGGATCGAGGCCAGCCACAGCGACGGGCTCAGGCCGTCACCCGTGGCGGGGAACTGGTGCGTCAGCGTCCAGGAGTCCACCGCGCAGTACTGCGCCGCCGCGCACTTGGCGGTGTCGGTGTTGAGGATCTGCGTGGTGACCTTGGTCAGGCGCTTGCGGGTGAAGAACGTCGGCGACAGGCGGTCGACGCACTTCACGCCGGAGTCACAGACCTGGTCGAACGGGACGTCCGGCCAGCTGCCGGCGGTCTCCTTCTTGAGCTGGTCGGCGGCGCAGGTGATCGTGCCGCTGGGCAGGCAGCGCTCGGCCACGTCGAAGACGACGCGGGCGGCGGGGGCCTTGGTGAACAGCTCGCTCTGGAGGTAGCCGTAGTCGATGCGGGTCAGGTAGCCGCCGCGGTCGTACACGGTGCCCAGCTCGGGCTTCATGTTGCGGCCGTAGTAGTTCTTCTCCTGGGCGTACCAGTAGGTGGTGGCGTTGCCGTGGGTGTCCACCGAGTAGTCGAGGTTCCACCGGTAGGCCTGCTGGCACCAGGCGTTGGCCGGGGTGCTGGAGTAGCAGGGCTCGCCGCTGTTGTTGCCGAACACCGGCACGCTCAGGACCGACTTCGTCTCCGGCTTGCCTGTGGCCCAGCCGGGCAGGCGGTTCAGGCCGAAGGTGTACTGGGAGCCGTCGGCGGTGGTGACGCGCCAGTACTCGCCGTTGTTGTCGCCGTTCGTCGCCCCGGTGAGGGACTCGATCCGGGTGCCGTCGTCGCGCTTGGGCCGCCACTGCTTGGAGGTGGCGTCCTTGACCAGCTCGACGGCCGAGTCGCCGAGCGACAGGGTGACGTTCTCCCCGTCCCAGCACAGGTCGCCGGTCTTCTTGCCGTCGATCATGCAGGACTTGTAGCGGCGCTCGATGAAGCCGCTGGGGTTGAGCTCGAAGCCCTCACCGGCCCAGGACGGCTGGTTGTTGGTGGAGGCGGTGCGGCCGTCCACGCTCTGGGAGGAGTAGCCGAGCGACAGCTCCGGCTCCTCGCCGCCCAGCGCCGGGGGAGTGCGCAGTTCGTAGCCCCAGCTGAAGTCCCCGGACTGGGGCCCGACGCTCCAGTCGGACGAGGGGGCCAGGGAGGTGGCGCCGTGGTCGCCAGTCGAGCCCGACGCGGCGGCGGTCACGGCGTACAGGCCGGTCGTCGCGACCTCGGCGGTCAGCGTGCCCGTCTGCGTGTTGTTCTCGCTCCTGACCGGCTGGGGCTGGGCGCAGCCGGTCGCCCCGGCGTCGAGTGCGCACTCTTCCAGCTTGACGATCTGGAGCCGGGCTCCGTAGTCGCCGCCGTAGGCGTAGCGGAAGCCGGAGTAGTCGATCGCCAGCCGGGTCTTCGCGCCCGGCTTGGCCGCGGCGACGCCCTGATCCTTCGCGGCCGAGGTGGCCGCGGCGGCGCCCTGGCCGGGGGAGACGCGCATCGTCAGACCGAGCCGGCCGGTCGAGGCGGTGTCGAGGAGCTCGACCTTCACCGGAGCGGTGGCGGCATCGGCGGCGTCGGCGGCTTTGGCGGTCTTCCCCTCCTGCGGGGCCGGCCTCACCGGGAAGCCGGTCGCCAGGGTCCTGGCCTCGGCGCCGCCCAGCTCGGCCGTCTGGGGTTTCGGCCAGGTGACTCCCGGTGGCGCCTTCCACGCCTGTTTCTGCACCGGATCGGTCATCGGCGGCAGAACCGGGACCCTCTCTCCCTTGACCGGCGTCTCCTTCTGCACGGACGGGGCGGAGCGGGGCTCGGCGTAGGCGGGCATGGCGTACGCCAGGGGCAGGACGAGGACGATCGAGAAGACGGTCGCCAGCCGGCGGGGCCAGGGAGACTCGGCCTTGGGCGTCTGGAATCGGTTCCAGGAGGGGTCCGGAACGTCGGGTGCGGGCCGTTCGTGGCGTTGCTGTAAACGATTCCAGCGGGATTCGGGCAGGTCCAACTCATCCGGCGGTTCCATGAACTCTCCCAGTCGGGGGGTGCTGGTCAGAGGGGACTTACTGGGTGGCCAGGGATTACTGGGCGGCCAGCTGAGCGATCTGCTCGGCCTTCAGCACGCCGTCATAGGTACGGACGTCATCCACGGTCCCCGGCCAGTAACCGGTGAAGACACCCGCGGTCTTGCTCCGGCCCAGTTGCAGCGGGCCGGTGGCGTTCCACGTGCTCGTGTGGCTGGTGACGGTGGTGGTGGACAGCTGGCCGTTGACGTAGACGCGGAGCTGGCCGGCCAGCGGGTCGTACACGCCCGCCACGTGTGTCCACTCCAGCGGGGCGGGAATGGCGTCGGAGCGGGTGCGTACGAGAGCGGCGGTGTCGGTGTCGGCGGCGGCCATGCCGAGCGCCCACCGCCCCTTCTCCTTGTCGTAGCCGAGCTGGAAGCCGGCGGCGCGGCTGCCCGGCTGGGCCACGGCGGCGGTGTCACCGGTGGGCAGGTAGTCGAGCTGGGTCCAGGCGGCGACGGTGAAGCCCGACCTGGTGTTGACGACCGGCGCGGTGGTCTGGGCGTAGCCGTTGACCCCGTTGAGCGCGAGCGCGCCGTCCAGCCAGCCCGCGGTCCACGAGGCGCCGCCGGCCAGTGTCGCCGGCGCCGCCGGCGACCTGCCCGAGGAGTCGGCGGCGGACAGCCCGGACTCCTCGTCCAGCCGCCAGTGCCCGATCAGCGTGGCCGCGCTGTTCACCAGGTCGGCGACCTCGTCGGCGAACATGGCCCGCCCGTAGGCGCGGACCTCGTCGATGTCGCCGGGGAAGAACTCGGTGGCGGCTCCGTTGACCTTTCCTCGTCCGATCGTGAGGGGGCCGGTGGCGTTCCACGGCTGGGTGGTGAAGGCGGCCGACGACTCCAGCTTGCCGTTGACGTACAGCGAGAGCTGCCGGGCCGCCGAGTCGTAGACGCCCACCAGGTGGGTCCACTCGTTCAGCCTCGGCGCGGCCGCGGAGAGCGCGCGCACGGTCGTCGCGGCGTCGGCGTCGGAGCCGGTACGGGTCAGCGCCCAGCGGTCGTCGGCCTTGGAGTACTGCAGGGAGAAGGCCCCGGTCCTGCCGCCCTCCTGGGTGACGGCGGTGGCGGTGGCGCCCGTACCCGTCAGGCGGGCCCAGGCGGTGACGGTGAAGTTGCGTCCGGTGTCGACGATCGGGCCGGAGGTCTGCGCGTAGGCGTTCGCCAGGCGCAGGCCCATGCCGGTCTTGCCGCTCGCCCAGGTGGCCCCGTACAGCGTGGCGGGGTGGGCGCCGGCGGTGTCGGCGGCCACCGTGCCCTGGCCCTCGTCCAGCGGCCAGTGACCCCTGGGCGCGCTTCCCGCGTTGACGTTGAAGACGTAGGTGCGGATCGGGCCGAGCTGGCCCGCGCGGTCCTTGCTGCGTACGGACAGCACGTTGGGGCCGTCGTGGCGCGGGGTGAGCTGGATCGTGGCGGTGCCGTCCGTGCCGGGGGCGACCTCCGTCTTGGGTGAGCTGTCGAGTCCGTAGACGTACGCGGCGACGTCGGAGACCCCGTTGGGGTCGAACGTGAACGACCCCGCCAGACCGACCCCGTCACTCCAGCCGTTCTCGGTGAACCCGGGCGAGGTCACGGTCGGTTCCCTGCCGGGGGCCGTGGCGTCCACGGTGGCCTCGCACCAGGGGCTCCAGAGGCTGTTGGCCTTGCCGTCCTCGGCGCGGACGCGCCAGCGGATCAGCGCGCCGTCGGAGTACAGGCTCTGCGGGATCGTCGCGGAGAAGGCCGTGCCGGTCGAGCCCAGCGCGGTGAGGTATTCGCCCGTCTTGGTCCCGGCCTCGTTGTACCACTCGAACCGGCCCCTGACCGAGTTGTCGACGTCCTTCAGCTTGGCCCACAGCTTGGGGGTGGCGGTGCTGATGACCGGCCGGCCGGTGCCCGAGACGCAGGGGCCGCCCGGGTCCGACCACGCGTCGACGGCCACCGGGTCCGCGGGCAGCGAGTTGTACTCGATGACCAGGGTCGGGTTGTTCTTGAACTTCTTCCAGGCGTACACGTCGGTCTCGCTCGTGGCCCGGATGCCGATGGTGACGGTGGGCCACTTCTTGGCGGCGGCGTCCACGACCTGCGGGGTGACGTCGAACTCGACGCCGCCGGGCAGGCAGGACGGCCCCCAGCCCTTGGCCACATTGACCGTGGACAGCTTCGTGACCCACGCGGGCTGCTTGTTCCAGGTGGTGCTCTTGCTGATGCTGTTGGTCGCCCAGGCCTCGACCGTGCGGGCGCTGCACGAGTACGACCACGTCTCGTACGTGCGCAGCGTCGCCTTGATGATCTGCTTGCCGTGGATGGTCGAGCCGGTGCTCATCTGGAAGAACGAGCGGTTCTTCTGCGACTCGACGTGGCCCGCCCTGGCGACGTCGCTGGAGTTCAGGTAGTTGGAGTCGGGCCAGTTGCTCCAGACGGCGGTCCACGAGCCGCGGGCGGCCGAGAAGTACGGGTCCAGATAGATGGGGAACCGGGTCTTCGGGTCCGTCATCAACTTCCGGTCCGGCCGCAGGCGCAGCGTTCTGCCGGCCAGTTTCACGCCCATCTGGGCCTGCCGGGCCTCGGGCGCGCGGCCTTCCTTGAACGCCTGCGGGCTCGTGGCCCCCTCGGAGTCCCACATCATCGGGGTCGGCGCGACGAAGATCGTGCCGCCGTTGTCGTCGACCGCCTCCAGGTTGCCCGCCTGGTCCGACTCCATCGACAGGCCGCTGGTCGAGAGCGGGAACGTCAGCTCGGACAGGGCGCTGCTCGCGGCGGCGGCTCGCGACTTGACCACCAGGATGTGGGAGAAGCCGTCCACGTCCGCGGTGACCTGGAGGTCCACGCCCGGCATGACCTCGGGGTAGGTGGCGGTGTCGCCGTTCAGCACCGGCTTCGGCAGCGTGCCCGACCAGCCGAGCTCCATTGCCTTGCCACCGCGCGACATGCGGGCCAGCGGAGTGCCGCCGTCGCCGCTGTTGCCGCCGCCGGAGAAGGCCAGGCCGACCGCCGTGGCGGCGGGCGCCACCGTGCCGTCGGGCTGCTCGCGGAGCGTGGTGTCCACGGGCACCCAGCCGCCCGCCTGGCGCACCCGCACCGGGCGGACGTTCTGTTCCAGCAGGTAGGTGCCGTCCGGCTTGACGAAGACCTGCCGGGTCTCGCTGCGCAGCGACTCCACCTCGGCGGGCTGCCCGGTCTGACGGGCGCGGACGAGTGCGGGGTCCGCGGTACGACCCCCCGTCGCGGCCGGCGATTCGACGGCCGGGGCCGGGCTCTGTACGGGCGCCGCCGGAGCCGGGGCCGGTGCGAGCGCCGCCAGAGCCGGGGCCGGTGCGGTCGCGGCCAGGACCGCGCCCACCAGGGAGACCGCAACAACCCCACGAAGTGCCAGCATTCGTCACGCCCTGTCATGCTGGGCTCCGCGCGGGTGCAACGTCCCGGCGGCTCCACGATCTTCGATTGACGCTGGAATTGTCACCCGGGTAAAGGCACGCGTCTAGATCTTGTGGAGAATTTCTCCACAATTCATTTTTTACTGTAAAAAATCACTCAAAGTGGGACGCTTGACCACCTCTCACGGGCCCGTGGAGCCTCTCTTTTTGTGATTCAGGAGCCGTCTTGCGCAAACTCGCCTGGTTCCTCTCGTTGGTGCTGCTGCTCTCCGCGGATGGCAGCCGCAGCCGTATGCCGTTGGAAAAATTCCAGGATCGCGCCCGTGAGGTAATAGACCGCTGGCGCGGCTCCGAAATGGACCGCGCCTGGCGGGACGGCTTCGTACCGTTGAACGGACTCGATGTCGAGCCAGAGTGGATGGGCATGCCCGGCTGGGTGGGCGTGAGCAAGACGAACGGAGCCTGGGCCCTTGACGTCGACCTGCCCACGGGATCCCCGGCCGGCACCCGACTGCGCTGGCCCGACGGCTCCACCCTGACGGTCCCCTTGATCACGGCTGCGGCGGCATACGCGGAGCGGAGCAAGCCCGACGACTTCGTCGAGGAGGACTGCCCACCGGGCGGCTGCACCACCCTCCGGGTCACCGGCGCCGAACTCAGGGATATACCGTTTCTCACCAGCCGGGGGATAATTCAGGTGCCCGCCTGGCACTTCACCGTGAAGGGCGTCAGAAAGAAGTTCATCCACGCGGCGATATCCCCGTCGGTGACCACCTCGAGTCCCACTCCGCCGGAAGGCGAGTACAGGGAGGTGATGGCCTTCGAGCACGTCCCGAAGAAGCCCCGGGAGCTACTTCTCCAGTATGAGCACGACAGCTGCGACCACACCCATGGCACCCGTGCCTACGAGACGCGGGACCTGGTGGTGGTCGACGTGGACGTGAGGTCCAGCGCCGAACTCTGCCTCGGCGTGGGCCTTATCGACCAGATCGCCATTACGCTCAGCCAGCCCCTCGGCGACCGGCTCCTGCTCGACTCCGGAACCGGACTGCCCCCGACGCCCGGCATACAACAAACACCCTTCTGGTGGGGCGGGGCCTGAACCTCCAGGCCGTACGACAGCGGGCATGCTCCTGCTCGGCCAGAGAAGGCGCAGCTCAACGTACTGAGTGCGTTTCCCGTGGCTCCCGCTGTTCTCCTCGTTTTCCGTCCGGTTGGGCATGCAACGGACACGGAATTGAACTGCCGACGGTTTTGCAGGCCACGCCTGTTCCCGCCATCGCACGGCTTCTGGCCTGCGGCGCGTCACCTCTGCACTGCTCTCGCCCTCATGATCATTACGCGCATATTGCAGAACGAGTCGATCCTGCCTTGTCCAGCGCGGACGCACGCCACGGTGTAAGTGGTCGCCTATGTGGAGATCGGTGACCGCGGTTGTTGGACAAGCTGAACGATGACTGCCTCTACCGCCTCGGTCTGCACATGGGCGGCCCGAACGGTGTAGCGCCCCGGTGGAAGATCTACGCGTAGGTGCTCCTCGGTGGTGATGTGCTGGTGGCTGCGGACGGAGTCGAAGAGAATCACAGACTCGCGGATGTCCCACGTCAGTTCCTCCTCCCACGGGAAGGAGCCGACCGCCTCGGCGGTGGTTTTGAGAATGTCGGCGGTGGAGTCTGCGGCGATCCAGCTGACGAAGAGGTTGGACCCGGGCAGAAACGTGGTGTCGGAGGGGTGGTCGCCGAGGACCAGGGCTTTATCCGGTCCGACATCGATGAGCCCTATATAGCCGCTCACCTCGCATGCGCGGCCGTAGTCTCCTTCGTCGTCCGGGTAGTTCTTCGGTGAGCCGTTCCAGTAGCGGCAGGCCGACTCTGGAACAACGATGTGCGGCCCACCCAGCGTCGTCACCCAGAGCGGATCCTCATCATCCACCTGCTTGGCGTTCACCTGGATCATGGCGATCAGAGTACGGCGAGAGGCCAACGGAAAAAATCTCGGACCTTGTCTTGTCGAGGCCCAGGCCAGGCATCGCCTCCTGGCCTGGGCCTTCGCTGGTGGAGCGGGTGGCGGGAATCAAACCCGCGCCGTCAGCTTGGGAATCGTATGGATCACGACTGGTAGGGCCACGTGACCACCCGCACGGGCGAGAAACTCGAGGCCCGCGTCGAGGTCAACCGCGGCGGCCCCGGCAACCCCCTGTCCGATGAGGAGCCGACGAGGAAGTTCCACGACAACGCCGTGAGGTCACTCCCGGAGGAGCGCGCGGCTGAGATCGCGGCCCGAACGCTCGCCCTTCCCGACGCTCAGAGCATCGAGGATCTCACCGCGCTGCCGACCTCGGCGGGGGAGTACAGGGGTCGAGACGGTTACCGCTTCCGGACTGCGTAGGTCAGGTGGGTCACCCGCTGCGTCGGCTCCGCGCGGACCTGCTCCAGGGCCACGCGGCCGGCGTCCACGCCCTCGAACAGGCGGATTCCGGAGCCGAACAGCACGGGTGAGAGCGCGATCGAGAACTCGTCGATCAGGCCGGCGTTCACGTACTCCAGGATCGTCGCGCCGCCGCCCGCGATGCGGACGTCTCGGTCGCCGGCGGCCTCGCGGGCCTGGTCGAGCGCGGTCTCGATGCCGTCGTTGACGAAGTGGAAGGTGGTCCCGCCCGGCCGCTCCCAGGGGTCACGCTTCTCGTGCGTCACGACGAAGACCGGCGTGTGGAACGGCGCCTCCTCCGGCCACATCTGCTCGCCGGCGTCGAACATGCGCTTGCCCATCACGCTCGCGCCGGTGCGCTCGAACGTCTCCCGCGCGATGTCGTTGTCGCGCCCTTCCTCACCGCCCCCGCCGAGCTTCAGATTCTCCCGGAAGAACCGCTGCGGGAATATCCACGCCTGCAGTTCCATCCACTGCCGCCCCATCAAATCCCCGAGGGACCCGGGCGCGATGAAACCGTCCAGCGACATCGACACGCTGAAGAACACTTTCCCGGCCATCAGCCCTCAGCTCCCTTTTGAACGATCTCGGTGACGTAGGCAGCCAGGTTGCTCAGGGTCTGCCGGCCGCCCTCGATCGCGTGGTACTTCTCGACCGCCTCGTCGCGCAGTTCCTTGGTGGGGAACACCGTGCGCATCTCGATCCGGGTCGCCGCCCCGTCGGGCGCGAACGTGAGGACCGACTCGAAGGCGTTCGGGTCGCCGCGGGACTCACCGTGCAGCAGCGCGATCCGCTCCGGCGGGGTGATCTCGGTCCAGGAGATCCACTCCTGGTAGTCCGTCCTGTCCGGCCCGTGCATCACGAAGTCCCACTCCCCTCCGACGCGGAACTCGAACGCCCGCGTGGTGGTGGTGAACCCCTCCGGCCCCCACCACCGCGACAGGTGCCGCACCTCGGTGAACGCCTCGAACACCAGCTCCCGCGGGGCGTCGATGACCCGGGAGATCACAATCTCGCGGTCGGCCGTCGCGGACTGCGCCGACGCTCCTCGTCCCATCTCGCTCATCAGCTACTCCTCCTTCCTTGCCTGCTTAAGGTCCTGCACGTACGCGTCCAGCCGGTCGAAGCTCTCGTTCCAGAACCGCTCGAACCCGCCGGTCCACTCGTGGACCGGTCGCAGCCCGCGGGCGTCAAGGCCGTACAGGCGCTGCTTGCCTGCCTTGCGGTCCCGGACCAGCCCGACCTCCCGGAGCACCCGCAGGTGCTTGGACGCCCCCGGCTGGGTCATCCCCAACTCCTGGGCCAACTCGGTCACCGGCCGCTCACCCGCCCGCAGCAGCATCAGGATCTCCCGGCGCTGCGGCTCGGCGATCGCGTTGAAGACATCCGACGTCGTCGCTGCTCGTGCCATGGCATCATCATATGCCGATATCGGCATGTGTAAAACCGGGGGAATCAGGCGGGTCTTGTCAGACGACGATCGTGGCCCTTGTCGGCGGCTGCGGAAACGCGTATCCCGGAGACGGCACGCGCGACGGCGGCGGGCAGGGAGGGCGATGGGTGAGCAGCGTGCTGAGGTGGAACGACTCCTCGGTGCGGGTGGCCGGCGGCACGTCGAGGTCGTCGGTGATCTTGGCGGCCGCCTTGGGTCACTTGGTGCCGTGGTCGGCGGCGAACACGTTGGCCGCACGGCCGCCAGAGCGGTCACCACGGCGAGACGCCATCAACTCATCGCCGCATGAAAGCCTCCACGGTCTCAGGACATTGCCCACACCAGCGCCACGGCCTCGTCAAGGCGTTGTTTCTCGGCCTGACTCAGAGTCGGGTTGGCGACCCGTATTGCCAGGGCCCTTTCAAGGTCGATCGCATGGTCGACCTCACTGAGCAGGGAAACCAGGATCGTGCGGGCCATAGACGCCTCGGCCCGCGGGCCCACCGCGACCTCCGCCAGGATCAGAGCGGATAGCCCCCAGTCCAGCGCGGGCGGACCCTCCTCGGCGTTGGCCCAGTCGATCACTACCGGCCCTTCGGGCGTGAGTATCACGTTCTCCGGATGCAGGTCGAGGTGGAGGACACGATCCGTCGAATCGGCCGAGACCCGTGGCGGAAGAGCGTGCAGACGGCGCAGCAGCTCCGCGAGGATCGCACCGGCTTCTTCCGGCGTGATCACGTCCTGCTGGAGCGCCTCGACCATGGTCGGGCCGAACAACCGCTCCATGATCAGATCCTCACCCACGGTCGGTGCGACACGCGGCGCCGGATAACCCTGGCCGAAGACGTAGGACATCACGGCCGCTTCGGCGGACGCGTCACCGCCGTCCCGATATCGGCGCAGCACCCATGCGTCGTCGATCGCGAACACATCCGCGGTACGGCCAGAGCCGAGAAGGGGACCGGTTTGCATGCCAGCAGCATATGCACGGCGACCTGAACGGCAACCGCCTCCATGGTGATGCGCGCCCTTCCGCGCTGACCGCTCACCACGACACCATCTGACCAGGAAAAAAGCATTGTCGCCCCCGCGAGGCTGAACACACCACGATCGATGTGGGCCAGGGTGTCTGCAGGCCGTCACGAACGGCCTTGAACCGCTGCGGCCACAACGGGTGACCGGTCGTCTGGTCAGCTCGGGCAGTCGGTGGATCCGGTGATGGACGGTACGGCGTGGTGGGCCGGTGTCAGGCTCACCCCTGTGGCCCGTACTGCCAGGACGAGGGCGAGATCCCTGGCGGTCCGCGTGTCGGTGAACTCCTCCCCGTCCAAGGGCATGCCCAGATCCCGCATCTGGGTCAGCAGATAGTCCGGATCGGCGCCCTCTCGATCGTCGGGGAAGGACGGTTCGAACCTGGTGGCCACCACTCCGTCGACCGAGCAGACGAACTCCTCATCCATGGTGGTGCCGGTGACAAGCCTGGCAGTCTCCGTCCCCCGGGAGAGCGCCTCCGGCATCTCGTAACAGTGAAGGTCGAGCAGGACCGCCCCACCGTCTGCCGCGTAGGCCTCGATGGCCCAATCCCGGGAGACGTCGCCAGGAGTGGCGCCGATCCGGTGCAGAGCCTCCGCTGGAGACAGGCCCCGCACGAACGTCACCCCGAGGAAGTGATCGCCGTTCATGTACTCCTCGATGAACCAGGTGTAGTCCGCCACCGTCGCACCGCTCACCAGTGATCCCCTCCTGCATACGACCGAATCGAAGTGATCATCGCAGCGAAGACTGACATATTGGGTATTCGTCAGGGAAAGGCCCCATCTTGCAAATCGGCCTGATCTTCAGGCGAAACAGCCCCCACCTGCCTGGGTGAGTGGCAGCCCGTGCGTGACTGCGAGTGCCCTCTGTTGACCGCCCTCAATGGCCCGCCAATGCCGTGACCGGAAACCTCCGCCGGGTCGGCAAGTACCCCCGAACGAATGATCACGAACCGTCCCACGGGATGTGTAATCGGGGAACGTACATGATCGATTACACCTGCTTGACGCTTCAGTCCCAGGACATGGTTGACAGGTGCCGATGCCGGCCGGTCTTTCGTGTGTCATTTGCGGGTAGCGCGTTTCGGGAGCCGGATCGGCCGGCACGCCTGCACGGTCTCGCGCGCACGGCGAGAGACGTTGGTGGCCCGCTCGCACCGTTCGAGAACGGTGGCGATCAACGCGTGGGCGACCATCGGGTCAGGGCCGGTGCGAGCGATGGATTACATGCGCTTGTTCTACCCGCGGCTCGTCCCACATCGGGCGTCACTGTCAAGGCGGGCGTGGAGGTGCATGTCATGCCAGCCGTCGGCATGGCGGGCCTCGCTCCGTTTTGTACCCTCTACGGCGAAGCCGGCATGTTGCGCGACCCGGCAGGATGCGACGTTCACCGTCGAGTGGCACAGCTCAACGCGGTGCAGCCGGAGTGTTTCGAAGGACCAGGCCGTCATCGCCGCCAGCGCTCGCGGGGCGATGCGACGACCGCGCGCGCCCGGCAGCACCCAATACGACACCTCGGCCAGACCTTCCCCAAGGTCGACCCGACGTAGGCTGACCTGCCCGGCGACCTCTCCCGCGTCGAGCACGGCCCACCCGGCGCCGGTCTCACCGCGCCACCGGCCCGGCCAGGCATCGATCCAATCGCGAGCCTCGTCGTCGGTCATCGACCGGCAGTGCCAGCGCTGAATGGCAGGATCGGCGTAGGCCGCCACGACAGCCGGACGATCCGACGGCTGCCAGGGCCGAAGCACCATGTCGTCCGCACGAATCTCGGGCTGCGTCAGCGCCGCCATCGAGCCGGGCGGCACCGCGGGTGTGGCGAGTGACGGCACATGCCGACTGTAGGCCACGGCACTGACAGCATCCGAACCAAAAACCGGTGGGCGGCTCACGACGAGCGCCCGTCTGACTACGCCGATTCTCGGGATTATGCCGCCGCATCAGGGGAGACGGATGTGGCAAGCCTCAGAACGAGGAGCAGACGCGCTGGATCGTGCACGGCGAGCGGCTGACCTATGACGATGCGGGCGTGTCCGCCCCCGCCATGGCCGAACGAGTGGGCCATGGCGTGACTGTCCTGCTGCGGTCGGCGAAGAGCGAGCGCTGGGTGGTCATCCCCAGGAAAGGCGACGACGGCGTAGCAGGAGTCCGGCGGCGGCGAGGGTAAGCAGGAAGCCGGTCAGCATGAGCACTCGCCCATCGGGGCCGGACTCACCGCCGCCTCCGGTCGCGGCTCCCCCCGATGGGGTCTTGATCACTCTGCCGTTCCCCTCCGCCAAGGTCTCGGCCTCGATGGTCTGGGACGGTTGCGAACTCGAAGTCACCGGGACGGAATCGGCAGACTGATCGTCGGCGGTTGCCGGGTCGGTAGTGGTCGGCTGTTGACTCGGGGATACCGGTACGGAATCGGCCGGTCGGCCGCCCGCGGAAGCGACAGTGAGAGGGTAGGTCGTCAGGGTTGTGGCGTTCCGTACCTCACACTCGATCGATCGTTCGTCGGGTTTGGTCCCGAAGTTGATGGCGGCCGGCCGTACCGTCGCGGTGCCCGCGATGGACGGGGTGGTCTTCAGGGAGACCGGGACCATTGGCAGGGGAATGATCTGACCCGCGCTGACCGGGGTGAGCTCGCCCACCCCGGTGGCGGAGGTCAGCTTGGCGAGTCCGCTGATGGACGCGTAGGCGTACAGCTTGGTGCCGCCGGCCAGTCCCGTGGTGGGCGCCCTCAGCGCGGTGGCGTCGTCGGCGTAGGTTCCGTGCCAGCCGATGGTCGTCTGCGTGCCCGCCGTCGCGTCGGTCGGCATCGTCAGCTCGACCTTGACCTTGATGTCTTGTTTCTCGGCCACGCCGGTCGCGCCGGTCACGGTGCATTGGTAGTCAACGATGTCGGTGACGACGACCGCATCCTGTGACACCTCGGAGACGGCGGCATACGCCGGTTGGCAGAGCAAGGTCAGGCTGCCGGCCAGGATGGTGGCCGAGAGAATCGAGCGGATGCGCAAGGTGACTCCTGTTGCGACAGATGGGGCACAGGAGAGACGGGGCGTGAGGGCATCCGGTTGACACCGCTGAGCCCTTTTTGTCCTGTTGGCGTCGACGGAAGTGCCCGGAATTCATGGAGACCCGGGATACATCGCTCCGGCGTGCCTCGGCAGGTGACTTCGCGCTGCTGGAAGCCACCGCTGAGAGACGGAGAAGAACGTCTTCGCCGTCCAGACCACAACGCAGCGTCGTGACTGAGCGCCGGAGTCTACGGCCGGTCGCGAACGCCAGGAGCATAGGGTTGCCGCAAAAGAGATCGAGGTGATGGGGGAGTGGTGATCGCGCAGCGCAGGCCGAGGGCCCAGACGTCGGAGCGCCGCATCTCCGAGGGCCCGCACGAGCTCACCCTCACCGGCTCCTGACCATCCTGTCTGCCGTGCGATTCGGTGTCCTGGGGGCCTTGGGGGTGTGGTCCGACGATGGCGAGACGGTCGCCGTCGGCGGACCGCGGCTGCGTGCGCTGCTGGCGATGTTGCTGCTGAACGTGGGCCAGACGGTGAGCGTGCGGCGGCTCGTCGAGGGACTGTACGGCCCGCAGGCGCCGAGCGGTGCGGCGCACTCCCTGCAGTCCCAGGTGTCCCGGCTGCGTCGCCGGCTCGGGGCCGTGGGTGAAACGAAAGACCTGCTCGAGTTCGGTCCCGCCGGATACCGGCTGCTCGTCGATCCCGACGACGTCGACGTGCACCGATTCGAGCGGCTCGCCGGCGAAGGACGGCACGTGCTCGCCACCGGAGATCACGATGGCGCCGCCCGGCTCCTGGGCGAGGCCCTGGGACTGTGGCGGGGGCCGGCGCTGGCCGACGTCATCGACGCGCCCTTCGCCGGGGAGCAGGCCGCCAGGCTGGAGGAGCTGCGGGTCGCCGTACTCGAAGACCTGGTCGAGGCGCGGTTGGCGCACGGTGAGCACCGCGACCTGGCGGCGGAGCTGCCGGAGATCGTGGTGGCGCATCCGCTGCGGGAACGGCTGCGCGGACAGCTCATGCGAGCCCTGTACGGAAGCGGCCGGAAGGCCGAGGCGCTCCAGGTGTTCGAAGACGCGCGGCGGACGATGGCGGAGGAGCTCGGGGTCGATCCCTCCCCTGAGCTCGGCGATGTGCACCTGGCGGTGCTGCGCGCCGGGCCCTCTCCCGCCGAGGCGGGAGGCGGCGTTCCGGCCCAGTTCACCAGTTTTGTGGGGCGCGACGGCGACCTCGAACGCGTCCGCGCGCTGCTCGGCGAGCGACGCCTGGTCACGCTCACCGGGCCGGGCGGGGTCGGCAAGACCCGGCTGGCGGTCGAGGCCGCCGGGCGGGAGCGAGATGAGGTCCGCTTCGTCGACCTGGCCCCGCTCACCGACGGCGCGGCCGCCCCGCAGGTCCTGATCAACGCGCTGGGCCTGCGTGAGGCCGGGCTGGTGCCCGCGCTGTCCGGTCCGCTCGACCCCGTGGAACGGCTGATCGCGGGGCTGGCCGATCGGCGGGTGCTGCTCGTCCTGGACAACTGCGAGCACGTCGTCGCCGAGATCGCCGTGCTCGCCCGCCGGCTGCTGGCGGCCTGCCGGGACCTGCGGATCCTGGTCACCAGCAGGGAGAGGCTGGGTGTCACCGGAGAGACGCTGCACCCGGTCCCGCCGCTGCCCCTGGACGGCGGCCCGGAGGCGCCCGGCCATCCGGCGGTGCGGCTGTTCGCCGACCGGGCCGCCGCCGTGCGGCCCGGTTTCCTGATCGACGAGGCCAACGCCGACGCGGTGCTGCGGGTCTGCCGGGCGCTCGACGGACTGCCACTGGCGATCGAGCTCGCGGCCGCGCGGATGCGGTCGCTGACGCTCCAGGAAATCGAGGCCCGGCTGGACGACCGGTTCCGGCTCCTGTCGCGTGGCGATCGTTCGGCGGCGCCCCGGCACCGGACGCTCCGCTCGGTCGTCGAATGGAGCTGGGACCTGCTGAGCCACCCCGAACAGGCGCTGGCCGCGCGGCTGACGGTCTTCAGCGGCGGCGCATCGCTCCATGCGGCCGCCCGGGTCTGCGGGCCGTCCGAGGGCGAGGTCGTCGAACTGCTCGCCGACCTCGTCGACAAGTCCCTGGTGGAGGCCGGCGGGGGCCGGTACCGCATGCTGGAGACCGTCCATGAGTTCTGCGCCGAGCGGCTGGCCGGCGACGGCGGGCGAGAACGGGTGAGAGCGGCCCACGCGGCGTACTTCCTCGAACTGGCCCGGACCGCCGAGCCGCACCTGCGCGGCCCCGACCAGCTGGAATGGCTGGCCCGCCTCGACGCCGAACGCGGCAACCTCCACGCGGCGCTCCACTGGGCGGCGGGGGCCGACCCCACGCTCGGGCTCCGCCTGCTCGCCGCCCTGTCGTGGCAGGGGCAGGTGCGGGGACTGCCCGGCGAGCGAGCCGCGGTGGCCGCCGGCCTGCTCATGACAGTCGGCGACGAGCCGCCCGCCGGTCTCGAAGAGGAGTACGCGCTGTGCCTGGCGCACGCCGCGGCCGCCGACAACGCGCACGACCGGCGACTGCGCGATCAGCTGGAGCGCCTTGCCGATCGGCGTCTCCGCCACCCGTTCCTGCGCGTCCTGCGGCTCATGGTGAATGGCCCCCGCCATGCGGACGGGGAGATCTCCGCCGATCCGTGGTCCCAGGCGTTCACCCGCCTGGAGTCAGGGGCCAAGAGCCTTTTCGACGGCGAGCGGGATGCCGCCGAGCGGGCGTTCCGCGCCGCGCTGGAGGGGTTCCGCGGGACGGGGGACCGCTGGGGAGTCCTCGCCGCCCTGGAACAGATGGCCGGGCTCGCGGACGAGACGGAGTTCGCCGCGCTGATGGCGGAGGCCATCGACCTGGCGGGACGGCTGGGCGCGGTGGAGGATCTCACCAGGCTGCTCGTCGGGAAAGCCGACGGGCTGGCCGACGCCGGTCGGCTGCTCGCCGCTCGCGCGGAGTACGAGCGCGCCATCGAGTTCGCCCGCCGTGCCGGAACGCCCGAGACCCGGGCCGACGCCCGGCGCGGGCTCGCGGACGTCGCGCGCCTGCGCGGCGATCTGCCGGCCGCCCGCGAGCTGTACGACCGGGCGCTGCGAGGCTGCGACCGGGCATCGATGGGCGCCGCGCGGACGCGCTGGCGGATCCTCACCGGCCTCGGCCGGGTCGCGGAGGCCGAGCAGGACACCGGCCAGGCCCGCCTCCGTTACCGGCAGGCCCTCGCCGCCGCGCGCGCGTACGGAGACCGTACGGCCGTCGCCGCCTCGGCTGAGGCGCTGGCCGCGATGGACGTGTTCGACGCCGATGGACGGTGAAGGGCCGGTGTGTGGACGGTGAGTGCGTGGTGAGCGGTCCCTGTCAGCTTCGTGGTCATCGCCCAGCACCGACAGGAGACCGAGATGACGGATCTGAAGGGCAAGACCGCGCTGGTTACCGGCGCCTCACGGGGAATGGGCCGGGCCATCGCCCAGCGGCTGGCCGCGGACGGCGCGCTGGTGGCGGTGCACTACAGCCGCAACGCCGACGCGGCCAAGGAGACGGTGGTCACGATCGAACAGGCCGGTGGTGAGGCCTTCCCGGTCCAGGCGGAGTTCAGCACGGACGGCGACGTGCGGACGTTGCTCACCGGCCTGACCGCGGGCCTGCGCGGGCGGCCGCTGGACATCCTGGTCAACAACGCCGCCTGCGGAAACCAGGAGACGGTGCGGGCCGGGTCGGTCGATCGGCTGACCCCCGGCCAGTTCGACGAGGTCTTCGCGATCAACGTGAAGGCGCCGCTGTTCCTCATCCAGGCGACACTGCCGCTGATGCCCGACGGCGGGCGCATCGTCAACATCTCCTCGCTCGCCACGCGGGTCGCCCTGCCCGGCCAGATCGCCTACGCGATGACCAAGGGCGCCCTGGAGGTCATGAGCCGGACGCTGGCGAACGCGCTCGGCGAACGCGGCATCACGGTGAACACGGTGAGCCCCGGCAGCACCGACACCGATGTGACCGACCTCCTGCACAACCCCGAGGTCCGGACCGTCCTGACGGACCTGACCGCGCTCGGCAGGATCGGCCGGCCGGCCGACATCGCCGACGCCGTCGCGTTCCTCGCCTCGGACGACGCCCGCTGGATCACCGGCAACGTGCTCGACGCCACCGGTGGCGCGTACCTCGGCCCCATGTGGGCACGCTAGTCTCCCATCACGCCGCTTGCGGGCTGTTTGGGGGAGGATCGGGCGGTGCACGGGAACGAGGGGACGCGCCTGCGGGTGACGCTGCTCGGCACCCTCGAGGTGCGCCGCGGCGACGCCGTGGTGGCCGTTCCCGGCGCCCGGCTCCGCGGCCTGATCACGCGGCTGGCGCTGGCCGGCGGACGGCCGGTCGGACCGGGCGTCCTGGTCGATGCGCTGTGGCCGCAGGAGCTCCCGGCCGACCCGGCGAACGCGCTGCAGTCGCTGGTCTCCCGGCTGCGCCTGCTGTTCGGCGAGGCCGGCGCGGTCACCCGATCCGAGGGCGGCTACCGCCTCGACGTCACGGAGGACGACGTCGACGCGCTGCGGTTCGAGCGACTGGCCGCGCACGGCCGTGACCGGCTCCGAGCGGGCGATCCCCGGGCGGCGGCCGGGCCGCTGGGCGAGGCGGTCGCGCTCTGGGGCGAACCGTCGGTGATCGCTGCGGTCGCCCCGGCGGTCGCGACGCGGCTGGCCCGCATCGCGGTCGAGGCGGGCGCGGATCTGGCCGAGGCGGAGCTGGCGCTGGGCCGCGCCGCCGACGCCGCCACCCGGCTGACCGCCCTGCTCGCCGAGCACCCGGCGGACGAGCGCCTGGCCGCGCTGCAGATGGACACGCTGGCCGCCCAGGGCCGCCAGGCCGACGCCCTCGACCTGTACGAGCGGGTGCGCGAGACCCTCGCCGACCGGCTCGGCGCAGATCCCGGCGCCGCCCTGCGCGAGCGCCACCTGCGCCTGCTGCGGTCGCCGGCTCCCGCCCCCGAGGCGCGGCGCGAGGCGCCCGCGAGTTATCTGCCCGCCGCCCTGACCAGCTTCATCGGGCGCGAGGACGACCTCGCCCGGATCGACACGCTGCTCGCCCGCGGGCGCCTCGTCACGGTGGTCGGGCCGGGCGGGGCCGGCAAGACCCGGCTCGCGGTCGAGGCGGGCCGCCGCCACCGCCACGAGTACCGCGACGGCACCTGGCTGGTCGACCTGGCCGCGGTCACCGAGCCGGCCAAGGCCGGCGCGGCGATGCTGGCCGCGATCGGGCTGCGCGGCGCCGCGCTCTTCGAGGCCTCCGGCCGGATGCGAGCCGGGGGCAGCGAGCTGGACGTGCTCGCCGACCAGCTCAACGGCAGAGAGAGCCTGCTCGTGGTGGACAACTGCGAGCACCTGATCGACGCCGTCGCGCACCTGATCGCAGCGCTGCTGCCGCGCTGCGCCGGGCTGCGGGTGCTGGCGACCAGCCGCGAGCCGCTCGCGATCGACGGCGAGGCGCTGGTCCCGCTCGGTCCGCTGGAGCTGCCGGGCCCCGGCGACGGTCTCGAGGACATCCGCCGCAGCGCGTCGGTGCGCCTGTTCGCCGAACGGGCCGCGGCGGTGCGCCCCGGCTTCGACGTCGACGAGCGGACGCGCGCGGACGTGGTCCGGCTGGTGCGCGGCCTGGACGGCATGCCGCTGGCGCTGGAGCTGGCCGCGGCCCGGCTGCGGACCCTGTCGCTGGCCGAGCTCGCCGCCGGGCTGTCCGACCGGTTCCGGCTGCTCACCACGGGCAGCCGGGCCGCGTCGCCGCGGCACCGCACGCTGCGCGCGGTCATCGCCTGGAGCTGGGATCTGCTCGGCGAGAACGAGCGTACGGTGGCCGAGCGGGTCTCGGTCCTGCCCGGTGGCGTGACGCGTGAGTCGGCCGTCGCGGTCTGCGCCGGCACCGCGGTGCTCCCGGCCGAGGTCCCCGAGCTGCTCGCCGCCCTGATCGACAAGTCGCTGCTGCACCTGGCGCCCGACGCGGGCCGTTATCGGATGCTCGAGACCCTGCGCGAGTACGGGATCGAGCGGCTCGCCGATCGGGGCGCGCTCGACGCCGTCCGCGATCTCGCCGCCCGCTACCTGGCCGATCTGGTCGCCCGCGAGGAGCCGCTGCTGCGCGGCCCCGATCAGCTCGCCGCGCTGCGCGTGATGCGCACCGAGTACGACAACGCGCTCGCCGCCCTGCGCCATCTGTGCGACACCGGCGACGCCACCGCGGCCGTCAGGCTCGCCATGGACCTCTCCTGGTACTGGCAGATGCTCGGCCGGCATGCCGACGCGGCGTACTGGCAGGGGAAGGCGCTGGCGCTACCTGCCGCGGGGCACACGCTGGACCGCGACTTCGCCGAGGCGGTGCTCCTGCTCAACCGCATCAACGCCCGCTCCCCGCTGACCGTCGAGGGCCTGCAGGAGAACGAATCCGCGCTGCGGGCCTTGGCCGATCGCCTGCTCGCCCACCCGTCGCTGCCCGGATTCGCCGGTGTCCTGGCCGCGATCGCGCTCCACTTCCTGCGGGAGCACGAGGCGTCGCTCGCCTTGGTTCAGCACCTCGTCGACGGCCCCGACGTCTGGATGTCCGGGCTGGCCCACATGTTCCGGGCCTCGTTCGCCGAGAACGAGGGCGACCTCGACTCGGTACGCGCCGATGTGGCCGCCGCGCTCGACGCCTTCGGCCGGGCCGGCGACCGCTGGGGCCTGGCCACCGCGCTGCCGATGCGCGCGCTGCTACGGCAGTACGACGGGGACCTCGACGGCGCGTTGGCGGACCTGCGCGAGGCTCGGGCACAGGCGCAGGAATTCGGCTCGCTGAGCCTGGCCGACGAGATCTTCCTCGACATGCGCTGGATCGACCTCTACCTGCGGCGGGGCGAGGACGCCCGGGCGAGGGCGATGCTGGACGCGGTCCGCGAGCGGGCGGAGCGATCGGCGTCGCCGGAGCTGGTCGTCATCGTCACCGCTCGTGAGGCCGACACGTGGCTGCGGCTCGGCGACCTGGACCGCGCGCAGAACCGCATCGAGGCGGCCGAGGCGGAGGTGGCCGGCGAGTCCCCGACCGGCGGCGACCACGGCCAGGCGATCGTCGGCTCGGTGCGGGCCTCGCTGTGCCTGCGGCGGGGCGACGCCGAGGGCGCCGAGGTGGCGCTGGCCCGGGCGTACGGGGCGGCCCTGGAGAGCCGGGACCTGCCGATCATGGCGATGGTCGCGGTGACCGGGGCCGAGTTGGCCGGGCTGCTGGGGCGGCACCGGGACGTGGCCCTGTTGCTCGGCGCGGCGGCTCGCCTGCGCGGCACCCACGACCTCAGCGACCGGCAGATCCAGTCGATGGTCGCCCGCGGCCGCACGGCGCTGGGCGAGGACGTCTTCGCCGCGGCGTACCAGGATGGCTGGCAGCTGGACGGGAAGACGGCCTCGCTCCGGGTCGATCCGGCGCGCCTGCGCCGGGAGCCGGACGGCCCGGTGCGGGCGTAGGCCCTATCCCCGGAACAGCTCCAGGTCGAAGGCCTCGGCGATCGCCTGGTTGCCCGCGTCGTTCGGATGGATGTTGTCGCCGGAATCGAACTCGGTGCGCAGCTTCGTCGGTGCGGCCAGGTCGCGGGTGGCCGCGTCAAGATCGACCACCGCGTCGAACTCGCCGCTGCCGCGGATCCAGCGGTTCACGTCCTGGCGCATGCGCTCGCTCTCCGCCGTGAAGACGAACGTGCCGCCGAACTGCGTTATCGTGCAGCCGATGATCCGCAGGTCGTGCAGATGCGCGCGGCCGATCAGCATGCGGTAGCCGGCGATGATGTCCTCCGCCGTCGCCCGCTCGCTCTCCGGCATGCCCGGCATGAAGCCGAAGCAGATGTCGTTGCCTCCCTCGGACAGTACGACCCAGCGCACGCCGGGCCGGGCCAGCACGTCGCGGTCGAAACGCGCCAGCGCGCCGGCGCCCAAGCCGTCGGTCTCGCGCAGGACGCGGTTGCCGGCGATCCCCATGTTGATCACCGCGCGCGGCGGCAGGTCCTGCCGCGCGGCCAGCCGGCGCGCCAGCAACGAAGGCCACGGCGTGTCCGCATCGGGCGTGGTGCCGGCGCCATCGGTGATGGAATCGCCGAAGGCGACGATGGTGGCGGCCGTGGGCCGCGCCAGCACGTCGATGCCGGCGAGCCACAAATAGGACTGAAACCCGGTGGCGTTCCGCAGGTTCCGCGTGGCGGCCTGGTTGCCCGGTGCGAGCCACGCCGTGCGCAGTCCGACCTCGTGCGTCGTGGGAGTGACCTTCTCGTCGGGGATGTACAGCGAAACGACCAGATCGGTCTGCGCGGGCACGTCGTACTCGATGGGGTCGCTGTAGATCTGCGCGCCCGTCGGCAACACCACCGCGTCGCGCCCGCCGAAGGTCAGGTTGCGCGCGCTGCCCGCGCGGATCGCCGAGCCGCTGTCATGCCGCGCGATCTGTGCGGCATCGATGCGCACCGGCGCGTAACCGAAGGAGTTCGACAGCGCGACGCGCACGGCCGTGCCGCCCACGGTGGCACGTGCCACCATGCGCACGGTCTGCGCGCTGACCTCCGTCGGCGCGGCCGGCGGTTCGGCCGGCTGGGGAGTGGAACCCTGTGCCGACGCGTCGCCGGGCGGCGGAGCGTCGTCCGGCATCTGCGGCCCTCCACCGGGCTCGGCAGGTTGCGCCAGCTGCTGCGCCGTACCCCAGGTGGCGATCCAGTTTCCCTGACGTGCAGTGCTTGTCCTCGTGCTTTCGCGGACCTCGTCCATGAACCCAACCTCCAAAATCGAAATGAGTCTCGTGGTCACAGCGCGGATCGATGTCTCCGTCCGGGCCCGGCCGACGTGGTTCCCGTCTACCGCATCGGGGGTGGCACAGGCCCTCGGAGCCGGCCTGTGCCACCGTGGACGCCTCGTGCCGAGGTGCCGCCGGATGGGCGGCGCGGCGACGGGCACGTCGCTCTCGTTCAGAACCAGCGCGCGAGCGCCTCGTCGAGTGACGCGGACGACGCATCCGTCCACGCGATGCAGCCGTCGGGACGGACGAGCATCGACGGGCCTTCCTTGGTGCGTGCGTGGTGCACGTCGTGCGGGAGTGACCGTTCCGACGGCGAGACGAACAGGCCGCCGCCTTTCTCCATCAGCGCGTAGAGCCGCTCTTCGCCGCCGTCGGCGAGTGTGAGGAGCTGATCCTTCGCGAGCGTGCCGACGAGCGGGTCGTCGTCGCCGAGGTCGTAACGAATGCCGACACCCGAGAGCATCTCGCCGATGTGGCGATTGCCTTCGGGCGGCGTGATCAGGTCGCTCACGATGGTGCGGAGAGCGCTCGTGAGCGGGTCAGGACGGACCAGCGCGACTTGCGCGCGGGTGTTCTCCAGGACGCGCGCACCGACGGAATGGCGTTCGGCGGTGTAGGAGTCGAGGAGATGATCGCGCCCCTTCACCGCCGCGGCAAGCTTCCAGCCAAGGTTCGCGGCATCGACGAGGCCGAGATTCAAGCCTTGGCCGCCAAAGGGCGAGTGGACGTGCGCGGCGTCGCCGGCGAGAAGGACGCGGCCCATGCGGTAGGTCGTCGCCTGCCGCGCGTTGTCGGTCCAGCGCGTCGCCTTCGACATCGAAAGGATCTTGACGTCGGTGCCGCTCACGCGCTGGACCGACGCTTCGACCTCGGCCTGCGTGATCGGCGCATCCCGATCCGGCGGCGGGCCGTCGAACTCCGCCGTGAAGACACGCCCCGGGATCGACGTGATGAGGCCGCGCGGCGTTCGCCGCCAGCCCTTCGAGAGCTTCTCGGGCGCGTCGAACTCGATGAGAGCCTGATAGCCGGTGATGGTCGGATCCGTGCCGGGGAACTCGAAGCCGGCGAGCTTGCGGACGCGGCTCCGGCCACCGTCGCAGCCGACCAGGTACTTCGCGCTCAGCGGGCCCGCGCTCGTCTGCACGGTCACGCCGTCGTTGTCCTGCTCGAAACCTTCCACCGTGACGCCGCGACGGATCTCGATCCCGAGCTCGCTCGCGCGCGTGGTCAGGATCCTCTCGAGCGCCTCCTGCGGCACCATACGGCTGTGACGCGCCGGGTCGCGCTGGAGGTCCTGGTCGATCACGAACAACGCGGAAAAATGGCCTCCCGGCTTTTTCACCGGTCCGGCTCCGGCCCGCGCCGCCTCTGTCATCGGCATCGTCACTTGTTCCTCGTCGAGCGCACGCGCGAACCCGCGTCGCCTCAGCGCCTCGACTCCCACCGCGCCGATCGCGGCGGCCTTGATCCCACGGTCGGGTTCCACGAGCCGCTCCAGCACGAGCGGCTTCACGCCCGCGGTCTCGAGTTCGATTGCGAGGAAAAGCCCGACCGGGCCGGCGCCGACGATGACAACGTCGTGCATCACAAGATCGCCCATATCTCCGTCCTTCCGTCTCGGGCCGGGGCCGTGCAGGCTCCGCCCTCGACATGCAGACTGCCGCGGCCCTCTGTCATCGCCCGCACATGCCGCTGGCACACCCCTGGCGGCCCGCCGCCGACGGCTGGAGATCGGTCCTGGCGACTTACGCAAGGACGGAGACGAACTGGTCCTGGCCGTGGAGGAGGGCCGTCGCACTCGGGCGGAGGCCGCCTCGATCACCGTCGTCGCCGACGAGATCGAGGCGGTCGTCGCGGCCTGGGGCCGCCGTTCTGTGACGGCCGGGAGAGTTCCCGCCCGGACCCGGCCCGGCCGATCCCGACGCTGTCCGGCCGATCCTTAGATATTCCTTGACACGAATATTCTCGATGGAGAATAATCATGTCCATGGACGCACTCCTCACCGCACTGGCCGACCCGGCCCGCTGGCGGCTCCTGAACCTGTTGGCGGAGCGGCCCCGCTCGGTCGGCGTCCTCGCCCAGCTCGCCGAGGCACGCCAGCCACAGACGACCAAGCACCTGCAAACCCTTGAGCGCGCCGGGGTCGTCACCTCCCAGCGCACCGGTCAGCGCCGCATCTACGTGCTCCAGCCCGGTCCTCTGCGGGAGTTGGCGGCGGTGCTCAGCCGCCTCGCCGATACCGCGGACCAGGCCGGTGGCCTGCGCGAGACCTACGACCGCTACGGGCTCAGCCTCCACGCGGAGCGGCTCGCCGCGGAGGAGCCGGGGTGGGCCGACGACCGCTCATTGAGGTTCCTCCGGTCGCTGACGGGGCGCCCCGAGCTGGTCTGGCGCCACCTGACCGAGACCTCCCTGCTCGCCCGATGGTGGACGCCCGACGACCTCCGCGTCTCCGAGCTCGTCTTCGAGGCGAGACCGGGTGGGCGGATCGTCCAGGAGTACCGCGATGCCGAGGACGCCGACGGCTCCGACCTGGTCGCCGGGCGCGCGGAGGGAGTCGTCGACGACGTACGCCCCGGTGAGCGCCTCGCCTACCGGCTCTCTCCGCTGCTTCCCGACGGCGGCCTCGCCTTCACCGCCCACGTCGACCTCGGCCTCCGGCCCACCGACACCGGCACGGACCTCGACGTCCACTACCGGATCACCGACAGCACGGTCGACTCCGCGGACTTCATCGCAGGCATCGAGGTCGGCTTCGGCCAGAGCCTCGACAAGCTCGAGGCGGCCCTCGCCGCGAATTCCGGCAGCACCGAGCACGACACCGACACAAGGAGCACAAAATGACAGAGCAGACCGGCAGCCGCAGGGTCGTCACCAACATGAGCCTCTCCCTCGACGGCCACTACGCCGGGCCGGGCGACGCTCTGGACATGGGCTGGGTGATGCCGTACGCCGTCACCGACGTCGCCCGCGACCACCTGACCAGCCTCTGGGAGCCGGCGACGACGGCCCTGCTCGGGCGGGTCAACGCCGAGGGGTTCCTCGGTTTCTGGCCCACCGTCATCGGCATGGAGGGTGCCGACCCGCGCGACGAGGGCTTCGCGAAGTGGCTCGTCGACGCCGACAAGGTGGTCCTCTCCTCCACCCTCGGCGAGGCTCCGTGGGAGCGGACGACGATCGTCGACAAGCCGGCCGCCGAGGTTGTCGCGGACCTCAAGGCGACCGAGGGCGGCGACATTCTGGTGCTCTCCAGCGCGAGCGTCATCAAGGCGCTGCTGGCGGCAGACAAGGTCGACCGGCTGGCGATCGTGATCTTTCCGATCTTCCTCGGCGGCGGGCCGCGCCTCTTCGACGACGGTCTGCCCGCGGGGCAGTGGGCGCTCGTCAGCCAGACCGCGGGGGAGCACGGCACGTTGGCTCTCATCTACGACCGAGTCCGCTGAGCCGACCGGTCAGCGCGCTCGGTCGGTGAGGTGGCCCCGGCTCGGCTGCTGGAGCCACCTCGCACTCCATCGTCGACCCGCCGACGCCGACGCCGACGCGTTTCCGTGCGCCGGCGGAGCGGCTGCCGGCGGCCGGGGATCGACCGGCCGGTTCATGAGAGGTCGGCGAGCCACTTGACGACGGTGGCGACGAAGGTGGCCGGGTCGTGGCCGTGCATCGAGTGCGGAATGGCAGGGAAAGCTCGGTAGGTGAACGAGTTGCCGGTGCCCTCGACGAGCCGGCGGACGTGGCGGACCTGCTCGTCGGAGATCGCGCCGATCAGGTTCCCGGTGTCCGGGTCGACGTGGTTGAAATGGTGGGTGAACAGCACCGGCACCTTGACCTGCCGCAGCATCGCCTCATGGTCGCAGGTGAGGCCGACCCGGCCGGAGACGAAGGCGTCGCCCCACTCGGGGTCGTACTCGCGCAGGTTCTGCTTCGGACCCGCGGGCGGCAGCCCTCCGGGCACCGACCGCATCGCCGCGGGCAGCCACTCCGGGACCTCGCGGGCCATGGCGGCCTGCAGGCCGGCCTCGTCGCCGATCGACCACTGCGGGCCGAGCCACCGGTATCGGAGCCGGAAGATGTGGCCGACGGGGCCCTGGCGGATGGACGGGCCGATCGCGGGGGTGGTCTCCGAGGAGAACAGCGGCGGGTCCTCGTAGACCGCGGCGCGGATCTGACCGGGAGCGGCGTACGCGGACAGCCAGGCGGAAAGCACCCCACCGGACGACAGCCCGCTGACCACCACCGGCCGGCCGATCACGCGGTCGATGAACCGGACCAGGTCGCCGCCGAAGATGTCCAGGCTGTAGCGGCCCGGGGTCCACGTGGACCGGCCCTGCCCGCGCAGGTCGACCGCATAGACCTGGTAGGTCTCGGCGAGCAGGCGCATGGCCTCCTCGTAGCCCCACCACGACTCGGTCTGGCCGGGGATCAGCAGGATCGCGGGGTTCGCGGGATCCCCGGCCACGGCGTAGTTCATCCGGATCTCGCCGAGGTCCACGATGTGCTCGGGGAAGGCGTGCGTCTCGAAGATCTCGGGGTGGTCGCTGTACTCGATGTAGGTCACGGGGAACCTTTCGTCGCGGAGAGCAGTCGGGGAAACAGGACGGAGGCCGCCGGATCCGTCCCGAGCGAGTCGGCGCCGAAGCGCACACCGGGTGAGGAGACCGACAGCACCGCGGCGTCCACGCCGGCCGCCGCCCTGACCTCCAGGGCCGCGGCAGAGCTCCAGCCCGGCAGGCCGGGCGTGCCGTCGGGCCGGCCGTGCCCGGCCGCGCGGCGGGCCTCGGCGTAGTGGTCCGCGACGTAGTGCGCGTGCACGTCCAGCCAGTCGATCCTGATGGGCTGTGACGTCATCACAAAACTGATGAAATCATCAACAGCGGGCTCGGTCAACTATGGCGAGGCCTATGAGTGCGTCTATGGTGACGCCTATGAGTGCGTCCAGGCTGGAACAGCGCAAGGCGCAGACCCGCCGCAAGCTCGTCGACGCGGCGCGCGCGATGCTGGCCGACGGCACGGCGCAGCGGGCGAGCATCCAGGACATCACCGAGGCCGCCGACGTGGGGTTCGGCTCGTTCTACAATCACTTCACCAGCAAGGACGATCTGTTCGTCGCGGCGGTCGCCGACGTGCTGGAGGAGGTCGGCGCGCTGCTGGAGCGGCTCAACCGCGAGCTGGCCGACCCCGCCGCCGGGTTCGCGCAGTCGGTCCGGCTGGCCGTACGGATGGCCCGGAAGCGCCCGCAGGTCGCCCACATCCTGGTGCGCCACGGACTGTCCTATCTGGACGGCCGGCACGGGCTGACCCCGCGCATCCTGCCGGACATCATCCGGGCCGTGGAGGCCGGCCGGTTCACGGTGGACAACCCCCGGCTGGCGTTCGCCACCACCTTCGGCTCGGTGCTGGGCACACTGCAACTGACGCTCGTGGATCCCGACTTCGCCGCCCAGCCGGTGGACGAGCAACTCGCCGAGCAGCTGCTGCGAATGTTCGGCGTCGCCGCGGACGAGGCGCGCGAGCTGGCGACCGGACCGCTGCCCGACCTGCCCTGACCCTGTTAGGCGGTATGCGCGGGGTCCGTGCTCTCGTGTGCGATGGGGAAGCGCTATGAGAGGCAGTCGCCGATGAAGGCGAGGGTGAGCTCTTCCAACCTGTGGCGACCGTCAGGCCTTCGGCTACCGCGACTGCCTGCCTGCGCCAAGGCCGCGTTTGCCGACCTGGTCGGTGCCGAGGTTTGGCGCCTCGATGTTCTCGACCGTCTCAGCGCGCCCGCCCGTTCCCGGAGGGGTCGGCCGCTCGGTCACCAGTTGAGCGAGGGCAAGCAGGAGAAGTTCGCTGCTGGACCAGTCGGCGCGGTCGCCGCGGCCCAGTTCTACGACGCGTCGCATGACCTCATCGGGGGTGAAGCCCAGCGCGGTGGCGATGTGTTTGGCAGCTTGCAGAAGTTCGTGGTCTCGGGCCGCCATGAGGATGTCCTACCCTTCGGTGCGCTGCGGTGGGTGGCGCCTTCGGTGAAGATTTGGCCGAGTTCGTAGGCACGGGAGCGGTCATGGCGCCGGGTGATACGTGGTCGAGGAGGTCCTGTACTACGCGCAGGGGGCGGCCCCGTCCATCATCCGCGTCGTGATGACGTCCGAGCGCGCCTGGTCGAGCCGGATCCGCGCAACACCGCGATCGCCCAGGCCGTGGTTGCATCTGCCGGGCCGGGCCGGGTCGAGGTGGTGACGGCCGATGCCGCGCTCACCGGCCACTACCAGGGCACGGTGCCGGCCGACCGCGGTCGCTGGTCCCGGGGGAGCGCAGGTTCACCTTCATCGGCTACGACGTGCCCAAAGGCGCCGGCGCTCAGGGACCTGCCCCAAGACCGGCCTGCCGATGAACCCCGCCGGGTCCGCGGCGTTACTCGGCGGCGCGGCCGATCGGCCGCCGACTCCCAGAGGTCTGTACCGGCCGGGACCCGAGGTGCTCCTCCACTGCGATCGCCGGCTCTATCCGCTGGTGATCAGCAGTGCTAGGGGGCGATGACAAAATCCCAAACTTCGCCCGCGCTCGCCGCAGTGGACGTGCCGAGCACCGCCAACGGAACGACGAGCGTGACGAGCGCCACCAGCCGGGCGATGAAGCTGATCGTGATCTTCCGTCGCATGTGAAGAAACCTCGCTAGATGTACGGATTGGCGATCATGACCGTAACAGTCGCCGAAGGCCGCCATCAAGGGTCGGAGGCGGCGCGTCCACGTGCGGGCCTGGTACCGGCGTCGGGGCGGGCGGACCAGGATGGGGCCTACTTGGCGGTCGGGGACACGTACGAGCCGTCCTCTGAGCTGATCACCTGGTACGTCGTTCGGCCCGCCGCCAGGTGGCGGCGGGCCGACGGCGGCGCGTCAGGTCCTCGGAGGCATCAGAGGTAGAGGCCGGTGTTCTCCTGGACCGTCGAGTGGTTGAGAAAGCCGTCGCGCATGGCGAACAGTTCGGCGAGGGTGGCACCGGAGGAGGGCACGCCCTCGGAGGTGCCGAGCCAGTGAGCCGCCTCCTCGTGGGGGAGGGCGCCCACTTCGATCTGGGTGAGGCAGCGTCCGGGACGGACCACGGCGGGGTGGAGACGGGCGAGGTTCTCGTTGGTGGTGATGGCCACCAGCACGTCGCGGCCCTGGCCGAGCAGGCCGTCCGTCAGGTTGAGCAGGCGGGAGAGGCCCTGCCCCGTCGCCTCCTTGGCCCCGGACCTGATCAGCTCGTCGCAGTCCTCCAGCACGAGGAGCCGCCACTTCTTGCCGTCGTCGTCCGAGCCGACCGCGACCTCCATCAGGTAGCCGGGGGAGTTGAACAGCTGCTCCGGGTCCAGCACGCAGTCGACCTGGCACCACGACCGCCACTCGTGGGCGAGCGTGCGCAGCAGCGTCGTCTTTCCGGTGCCGGGCGGGCCGTGCAGCAGGACCAGGCGGCCGTGCACGTCGGCGGGGGTGACGGACATCAGGCGTGAGATCGGGTCGTTGAGGGACTTGGCGTAGTTGCCGCTGATCTCCTGCCAGGGGGACGCGGTGATCGGCTTCTCCGAACGGCGGCCGCCGTGGGCGCCCTGCCACCAGAAGCCCATCTCGACGTGGTCGCTCTCGGGCGCGGGTTCCACCGCGTCCTTGGTGACCTCCTTGACCACCGAACGGGCCAGCTCCTCGTCGACCGCCGTCACGCTGACCGTGGCGGCCCGGTTGCGGTAACGGACCACGCGCAGCGTCCAGCCCTCTCCGCACGTCAGCCGGGAGTCTCGGCCGTCCTCCTCCAGCGCCGCACGGATCAGCGTCCCCGAGGCCGGTGTGAGCGAGGCCTCGGGGCGGACCCGCTCCAGGCTCGCCGTGCACGACCAGGGCTGTGCTCCCGTGGCGAAGGGCGAGAGCGCGAGCGCGTCGATCACGTCCACGGCCGAGTCGCCGTCGTCGAGCCAGATCTTCATCGGTAGCTCGGTCGGGCGTGGCTCCGGCGTGAAGTTGACCTCCTTGAGAACGGACATGGCGGCAATGATCCTCTCTGGTCGCCTGCCGGTCGAAGGGTTTTACGTGTACAAAACTCTTCGAAGGATTTTGAGGAACTTTAAGGATGTGAAACCAGGCGACGGCTCTGCGACGGCGCGTACGGGTGGTCTTGGCGGGTTCTATGTCGACGGTCTGTGGCGGGGCCGGCGCTGTGATCGGCTCCGGTCGTCGGCGACGTGCCGTACCGCGCGGGCGGTGGCCGCGATCGCCTGGTGCGGCTCCTCGGGTCCGATGCGTCGCCTGCTGAGGTCGCGCTCGGGAGTGAGCCGGAACAGCCGCGGGAGTCGGGCCTCCAGCGGCGCATCAGGGGTGTCCGGCGGCGCGTTTCCCGGCGGGGCCACGATCTCGGTGTGGAGCTTCGGCGTCGGCGGCTGGAATCTCCTGGCCGATCATCCCGATCCACGGTGTGGCGGGCGTGGTTCCCGTCAGTCGCGCAACCGTACGAAATTGTACACTCTTGCCCGATTTGCGACCAAGCGGTGGCCGGTGCCTCCCTACCCTTCCGCACGTTGAACGGGTCGCGGCACACCGCTCGGCTCCCGGCCCTTCTCGTCACCCGCGACGGCGTATCCCCGCCCAGGCCGGACCCCGCCGATCGAGGCCGCCTTCGAGCGTGCGCCCCCGGCCGCTGATCTCGCGGCCGGTTTAGGGGCTTCTATCCCGGTAAGAAAATGGCTGTTTATCTACCCGGCGATTACCTGGAGACGCGTCACGTGACGATCCGCTGACAGACCAATTGGCGAACCCAGCCATATTGCGCCATGTCGCCTATTACGCTCCGGTAAGCCATCTCACCAAACCGTGGAGACATCTCGTGGCCATCGATCTTGTTACCCGTCGGGAGTGGGGCGCCCGGGAGCCACGTGGTTCCTACAGCCGGCTCAGCTCCACCAAGGGTGTGAAGGTTCACTACACCGGCGGCCAGATCAGCCCGGGCATCGTTAACGATCACGCTAAGTGCGTCGCCCTGGTGAAATCAATCCAGAACCAGCACATGGATGGAAACGGATGGATTGACGTTGGCTATTCGCTGCTGGTCTGCCCGCATCGGAAGGTGTTCGAGGGCCGGGGCCTGAACCACCTGCCGGCCGCCAACGGCGCCGGGCTCAACAGCGGCCACTACGCCGTGCTCGGCCTGGTCGGCTCGTCCGGGCTGACCAGGCCGACCGACAACATCCTGCACGGCATCCTCGACGCCATCGAATATCTCAGGGACAAGGGCGGCGCGGGCAAGGAGATCAAGGGCCACCGGGACGGCTACGCCACCAGCTGCCCGGGCGAGCCCCTGTACGCCTGGATCAAGCAGGGCGCCCCGCGCCCCGGCAGCGGCCCCGTCGGACCGCCCGAGCCGCACCCCTCCTTCTCCGGCCGGGTCCTCAAATACCCGCCGGTCATGAGCGGCGAGGACGTCCGCACCTGGCAGGCGCAGATGGACAAGCGCGGCTGGGACATCGACGTCGACGGCCTGTACGGCCCGGGCTCCCGCGACGTCTGCCGTACGTTCCAGCAGGAGAAGGACCTACCCGTCACCGGCACCGTCGACCGCGCCACCTGGAACGCGACCTGGGAGGAGCCCGTCAGCTGATGCCGGGCGCGAGAATCGCGGTCGCGTAGGGGGACCCCGGGACAATATTTTGCGGCCGTGGCGCTTACTATCCGGTGCATGAAGGTGCCGCTTGATGGATCCCGGCCGGATGCGGTGTTCCCGTCGGTCACGCGTGAACGGTGGCGTGAGCTCGCGCTCGGGGTCTTGCGCAAGTCGGGAGTCGAGACCGGCTCCCCCGAGGAGGCGCTGGCCTCCATCACGTATGACGGCGTGACGATCGCGCCGCTCTACGACGCCTCCGATCTTCCCGGTGATCCCGGCCTGCCGGGATCGGCCCCCTACATCCGCGGTTCCCGCCCCGAGGGCGGAAGCTGGGACGTGAGGCAGCGGCACGAGGTGGCCGACCCGGAGGCGGTCCTGGCCGACCTGGAGAACGGCGTCACCTCGCTCTGGCTCGCCCTGGAGCCCGAGGATCTGCCACGGGTCCTGGAGCGGGTCTATCTGGAGCTGATCTCGGTCACCCTGGACGCGGGCGGGCGGACCCGCGAGGCGGCCGGGGTGCTGTTCGAGCTGGCCGAGCGGAAGGGGTCCGGCGCGCTCGCCGGAAACCTGGGCGCCGACGCTCTCGCCGACCCGGAGACCGCGATCGAGCTGGCCCGCCTCTGTTCCGAGGGCTTCCCGGACCTCAGGGCGATCACCGTGGACGGCACGCCGTACCACGACGAGGGCGGAAGCGACGCCGAAGAACTCGGCTGCTCCGTCGCCGCCGGAGTCGCCGCCCTGCGGACCCTCACCGGGGCCGGTCTCACGGTCGAGGAGGCGTTCGGGCAGCTGGAGTTCCGCTACGCGGCCACCGCCGACCAGTTCCTCACCATCGCCAAGCTCCGTGCCGCGCGCAGGCTCTGGGCGCGGGTCGCCGAGGTGTGCGGCACCGACGCCGGGCAGCGGCAGCACGCCGTGACCTCCTCGGCCATGATGACCGCCCGAGACCCGTGGGTGAACATGCTCCGCACCACGCTCGCCTGCTTCGCGGCAGGGACGGGCGGGGCCGACGCGGTGACGGTTCAGCCGTTCGACGCGCGCCTCGGCCTGCCGGACGCCTTCGCCCGCCGTATCGCGCGCAACACCCAGGCGCTGCTGATGGAGGAGGCGGGAGTGGCCCGGGTGATCGACCCGGCCGGAGGCTCCTGGTACGTCGAGCGGCTCACCGAGGATCTGGCGGCCAAGGCCTGGGAGTGGTTCCAGGAGATCGAGCGCGCGGGCGGCATGGCGGCGGCCCGGGAGTCCGGGCTCGTCGCCGATCGGCTCGCCGCGACCTGGAAGAGGCGCGCGGCCAACATCGCCCGGCGTCGCGACCCGATCACCGGTGTCAGCGAGTTCCCGAACATCGGGGAGAGGCGTCCCTCCCGGGCGCCCCGGCCGGGCGAGGTCGCCGGAGTGCACTACGCCCAGGAGTTCGAGGCGCTGCGCGATCTGGCCGATGCCCAGGAGACCCGTCCGAAGGTGTTCCTGGCGACCATCGGCCCGGTGGCCGCGTACACGGCCAGGGCGTCGTTCGCGGCCAACCTGTTCCAGTCCGGGGGCATCGCCACCGTGCCCGGCGGGCACGGCGTGGATCCCGACCGGATCGCCGCCGACTTCATCGCCGCCGGCGGCGGCGCGGTCGTCTGCCTGTGCTCGAGCGACAGGCTGTACGGCGAGCACGCCGAGGCGGTGGCCGCCGCGCTGAGACGCGCCGGGGCGCAAAAGGTCTGGCTGGCGGGTAGGAAGGGAGAGTTCGCGGGCGTGGACGCCGATCTCTACGCCGGGTGCGACGCGCTCGGGGTGCTCCGCACGACCTTCGACGACCTGGGGGTGACCCGATGATTCCCGACTTCTCCGAGATCGGGCTCAAGCCTGAGTCCGTGACCCCGGCCTCGGCCCAGGGCCGGGACCTGGACGACTGGGCGCGTGCCGTACGGGACGCCACCGGGAAGGGCCCGGAGGATCTGGTGTGGGAGACGCCGGAGGGAATCGACGTCAAGCCGCTCTACACCTCCGACGACCTGGCCGGGATCGACTTCCTGGAGACCTATCCGGGCGCCGCGCCGTACCTGCGCGGGCCGTACCCGACCATGTACGTCAACCAGCCGTGGACCATCCGGCAGTACGCCGGGTTCTCCACCGCCACCGAGTCGAACGCCTTCTACCGGCGCAACCTGGCCGCCGGGCAGAAGGGGCTGTCGGTCGCCTTCGACCTGGCCACCCACCGCGGCTACGACTCAGACCACCCGCGGGTGGCCGGAGACGTCGGCATGGCGGGCGTGGCCATCGACTCCATCTACGACATGCGGCAGCTGTTCGACGGGATCCCCCTCGACAGGATGAGCGTGTCGATGACCATGAACGGCGCGGTGCTCCCGGTGCTCGCGCTCTACGTCGTGGCCGCCGAGGAGCAGGGGGTGGCGCCCGAGCAGCTGGCGGGGACCATCCAGAACGACATCCTCAAGGAGTTCATGGTCCGCAACACCTATATCTACCCGCCGGGCCCCTCGATGCGGATCATCTCCGACATCTTCGCCTACACCAGCCAGAAGATGCCGAAGTTCAACTCGATCTCGATCTCCGGCTACCACATCCAGGAGGCCGGGGCCACGTGCGACCTGGAGCTCGCCTACACCCTCGCCGACGGGGTGGAGTATCTGCGGGCGGGCGTCGAGACCGGCCTGGACATCGACGCCTTCGCACCGCGCCTGTCGTTCTTCTGGTGCATCGGCATGAACTTCTTCATGGAGGTCGCCAAGCTGCGGGCCGCCCGGCTGCTCTGGGCGCGCCTGGTGTCCGGGTTCGATGCGAAGAATCCGAAGTCGCTCTCGCTGCGGACCCATTCGCAGACCTCGGGCTGGTCGCTCACCGCCCAGGACGTCTACAACAACGTCGTCCGCACCTGCGTCGAGGCGATGGCCGCCACCCAGGGCCACACCCAGTCGCTGCACACCAACGCCCTCGACGAGGCGCTGGCCCTGCCCACCGACTTCTCCGCCCGGATCGCCCGTAACACCCAGCTCCTGCTCCAGCAGGAGTCGGGCACCTGCCGGGTGATCGATCCCTGGGGCGGCTCCTACTACGTCGAGCGGCTCACCCACGAGCTGGCCCGCAGGGCCTGGGGCCACATCGAGGAGGTCGAGGCCGCCGGAGGCATGGCGAGGGCGATCGACCAGGGGCTCCCGAAGCTCCGCATCGAGGAGGCCGCCGCCCGGACCCAGGCGCGCATCGACTCCGGGCGCCAGCCGGTCATCGGCGTCAACAAATACCGGCCCGACGCCGACGAGCCCATCGAGGTGCTCAAGGTCGACAACACCTCCGTCCGCGCCCAGCAACTCGACAAGCTCCGGCGACTGCGCGAGGAACGGGACCCCAGGCGGGTGGAGGACGCGCTCGCCGCGCTCACCAAGGGAGCGGAGGGCGACGGCAACCTGCTCGCGCTGTCGATCGAGGCGGCCCGCGCCATGGCCACGGTCGGGGAGATCTCCGACGCCCTGGAGCGGGTGTTCGGGCGGCACGCGGCTCAGATCCGCACGATCTCCGGGGTGTATCGCGAGGAGGTGGGATCCGGCGTGGACGAGGTCCGTGCGGCGTGCGCCGAGTTCGAGCGCCTGGAGGGCCGCCGTCCGCGGATCCTGGTGGCCAAGATGGGGCAGGACGGCCATGACCGGGGCCAGAAGGTGATCGCCACGGCCTTCGCCGACCTCGGTTTCGACGTGGACGTCGGCCCGCTGTTCCAGACACCCGAGGAGGTCGCCCGCCAGGCGGTCGAGGCCGACGTGCACGTGGTCGGCGTGAACTCGCTGGCCGCCGGGCACCTCACGCTCGTGCCGGCGCTCCGCGAGGCGCTGACCGACCTCGGCGCGGGCGACGTCATGATCGTGGTCGGCGGGGTCATCCCGCAGGGCGACTTCGACGAGCTGCGCGCGGCGGGCGCGAGCGCGATCTTCCCGCCCGGCACCGTGATCGCCGACGCGGCCCGTGAGCTGCTGGCGGACCTGCTCACCCGGCTGGGCCATGACGCGGACGCTTGAGGACTACGTCCAGGGGGTGAAGGAGGGCTCCCGGGCGTGGATCGCCCGCGCGATCACCCTGGTGGAGTCCTCCAGGCCCGACCACCAGGACCTGGCGCAGCGCCTGCTGGTCGAGCTGACCCCGCTCGCGGGCAGGGCGCGCAGGGTCGGCATCACCGGCGTGCCGGGCGTCGGCAAGTCCACGTTCATCGACGCGCTCGGCGTGCGCCTGACGGCGGAGGGCCACCGGGTGGCGGTGCTCGCCGTCGATCCGTCCTCGACCAGGACGGGCGGCAGCATCCTCGGCGACAAGACCAGGATGTCCCGTCTGGCCGTCGACCCCGACGCCTTCATCCGTCCGTCGCCGACCTCGGGCACGCTGGGCGGCGTCACCAGGGCGACCCGGGAGGCGATGGTCGTCGTGGAGGCGGCCGGCTATGACGTCGTGCTCGTGGAGACCGTCGGCGTCGGCCAGTCCGAGACCGCCGTCGCCGACATGGTGGACACCTTCCTGCTCCTCACCCTGGCCAGGACCGGCGACCAGCTGCAGGGCATCAAGAAGGGGGTGCTGGAGCTGGCCGACGTGATCGCGATCAACAAGGCCGACGGCTCGGAGGGCAGTCCCCACGAGCTGGACGCCCGCAAGGCCGCCAGGGAGCTGGCCGGAGCGCTCCGCCTGCTGGGCCCGGAGCGCACGCCCCCGGTGCTCACCTGCAGCGGGCTGACGGGAAAGGGCCTGGACGAGCTCTGGGAGCAGGTCGTCCACCATCGCGACGCCCTTGAGGCCTCCGGTGAGCTCGCCGAGCGGCGCCGGCGCCAGCAGGTCCGCTGGACCTGGTCCCTGATCACGGATCGGCTGCTGAGCCGGCTCCGCGGGCATCCCGAGGTCGCGGCGATCACCGCCGAGGTGGAGCGCGAGGTCCAGGAGGGCACCCTCACCCCCTCGCTCGCCGCCGACCGCCTGCTGGCCGCTTTCCGGCGCTGAGGCGCCCGCCCGTGCGTCGCGGGAGCGCCCGGGCCGCCGCTCGCCGTACCGGGGTGCCCTTCGCCCGCACCGTGTGCCGTGTGCGGTGAGCGCGCGCCGAAATGAGCGGCGGGTTTACGGAGTGACCGTTTATCGGTGACCGGTCCATGGGGCGCCGGATAATCCCGGCGGGGATGCGGTGAAAACACTTTGGGGTGGGCTTGCTTTTTCATGGCCTTACCCGGTGGGTTGAGGCCTCCAAGGGAAGTCCGATATGACCCATTATCCTTGTGAGAGCCGGTCGGCAACGCTTCTCAAGGGCAGGGAGCAGGCATGAAATACAAGAGGATCGTCATCAAGCTCAGCGGGCGGGCGATCGCCGGAGAAGACGATTACGGGTTCAGTGCGGCGGCCCTGCAGCACCTGGCGACCGAGGTCATCGAGGTGCGCAAGCTCGGCGTGGAGATCGCCATCGTCGTCGGCGGTGGAAATGTATTTCGTGGAAGCAGGTCGGACTCATGGGGAATCGACAGGATCGAGGCCGACAATATCGGCATGATGGCGACCGTAATCAACAGCCTTCTCCTGCGAGGCAAACTCAATGCCCTGGGAGAGCGGGACGTGCGGGTGATGACCGCCATTCCCATTGACAGGGTGGCCGAACCGTTTATACGACTGCGCGCCGTACACCATCTGGAAAAGGGCGCGATGCTCATTCTTGCCTGCGGCATCGGTCAGCCGTTTCTCACGACCGACTACCCGAGCGTCCAGCGCGCGCTGGAGCTCGACGCGGACGGGCTGCTCGTCGCCAAGCACGGCGTCGACGGAGTGTACGACAGCGATCCCGGGGTCAATCCCGGCGCGCGCCGGTTCGAGATGCTGACCTACGACGAGGTCCTCGACAACCGGCTCGGAGTGATGGACCAGTCGGCCTTCATCCTGGCGCGGGACCACGGCGTGCCGCTGCACGTCTTCGACATCGAGCAGCCGGGTCTCATGGCGGCGATCTGCAAGGGCGAGCACCACGGCACCGTCATCCACAGGGAAGTGGAGCGGGCCGTCTACGGCTGACGGCTCGGGAGGTTCGAATCCGGTGTCGCCCTCCCCGTGCCCGACGCCGGGCCGCCCGAGGCCGTTGATGCGCCCGGGACGCCCGGGGCATCGAGTCGGGGCGTCCGGGGCGTCGAGGTGGCGGTGACGACATAGGCGATTGTCACGATCCGTAATCGACTTGACCGTCACGGTGAATCGGAGAAATGTACATAGTCAATTATAACTAAATAGGATTGTTGATCCGAGTTTAGATAGAAATCTTGGACGACTGGGAGGTTGATCGTCCATAGACGATCATGTGATACTTCGCCAGAAGGATTAGGAATTATTGCAGTAAATCACCCTTTAGATGCGCAGTGTGTGAGAAGGCGCATGGCGAGGCGCGGAAGGGTTCCCCAGGGATCGCCGGCCAACCGGTCCCGGCCTTTTCCGCGTGGGAACGCGGCCACAACGAGGTGGCCCGTCCCCGGATGGCGCCGTACCGTCCGTGAGCTCCGCCACGGACGGCCGTCACGCCGCGTGGGTTCGCGCCGCGCGAGGTGGGAGAGCACAGCAATGTCGATCGATGCCGGTGCCCGCATGTCCCGGCGGACGAGAACCGTCCCCGTCCATCGCGCCTTACCGCGTCTCGCGAGGGATCCGGCGAACGCGCTCGCAGAATTCGGCAGGCAGGCCGGGGGAGAGGTCGTCCGTCTGAGCCTGGGACCGGTCCGCCCCTATCTGGTGACGCATCCCGACCACGTTCAGCAGGTGTTGCGGGGCGGTTGGACGAACTACAGACGCGAGGGCATGTTCTGGCGACCGCTGCGGCGGCTTCTCGGCGCCGGTGTTCTCAGCGAGGACGAGGGCTGGGAGGGCAGCAGGAAGGCGCTGCAGCCTCTGTTCACCGAGCGATACGTCGCCGCGCTCGGTGAGGAGATGGCGAGGACGATCGCCGCGCGCGTCGAGGAACTGGACGAATACGCCCGGACGGACCGATCCGTGGACGCCGCCGACGAGATGAAGGTGATCGTCAACCGGGCCATCGTCAGGGTGCTCTTCGGAGACAGGATCACCCACGAGGACGGCGAGCGTCTCGCCTCCGCCTACGACACGGCCTCCATCTCGGTCAACTTCCGGCTGCTCATGCCGTTCATGCCCTATTCCGTTCGGATACCCGGTGACCGGGCCTTCCTGAAGGCCGTCGAGACGGTCGACGACGTGGTGTTGCCGGTGATACGGAAGGAGCGGGCCGATCCCGGAGAGGGCTTCGAGGTCGTCTCCGCGCTCTGCAGGACCCGGGAACAGGACGCGGGCGAGATCGGCGACCGGCTGATCCGTGACGACCTGGTCAGCGTCTACGGTGCGGCGGCGGAGTCCACCGCCTCGACCCTGAGCTGGCTGTGGCCGCTGCTGGACGCACATCCGGAGGTGGCGGCCAGGCTCCAGGACGAGGTCGGCCGCGTGGTCGGCGCGGGCCCGGCCGTACCGGCGCATGTTCCCGAGCTGCGATACACCCGCATGGTTCTTCAGGAACTGCTGCGGCTGTATCCGGCGGGCTGGATCTCCCCGCGGATGGCCATGGAGTCCGCGGAACTCGGCGGAGTACAGATCAAGGCGGGTTCCCAGATACTGATCAGCCCCTACGCCACGCACCGGCTGGGGGAGTTCTGGGATCGCCCGCTGGAGTTCGACCCCGAGCGGTTCGCGCCCGAGAACCGGGAGCGCCGGCACAGATACGGCTACTTCCCCTTCGGCGGTGGCCCCCACCAGTGTCTCGGCCAGCATCTGTTCCACCTCGTGGCGTCACTCGTGGTCGCGGCGTTCCTCAGCCGCTTCCGGCCGGTGCTCCGCACCTCCGGACCGTTCACCCAGGCTCCGGCCGCCTCGCTGCGTTCCCGGCAGAAGATCGAGCTGGGCCTCGTCCGCGTCGAGCGCGCCGGGGGTGTGGCCCGATGATCGGCTCTGTTGATCCCGATAGCCGTTCGGCCGTCATCGAGGCCGGGGCGATCTGCGCCGTGGCCGGCCAGTCCCAGCGGGACATGCGCGGGTGGGCGGGAGAGTATCCCGGGCTGTTCTCCGCGAAGCCGTTCGACGCCGCCCTTTACAGCACGCTCTCGCTGGCCATGGCGTTCAGCGGGCCCTGGTTCGACGCCAAGCAGCTGCGGATGGCGAACAAGGTCTGCCTGTGGGCGTTCGGCCTGGACTGGCTCGTCGACTACGTCGCCACGTCGCCCGCGGAGGCCGAGGACATCGCCCGCCGGTGCGTGGCCACGTCCGAGGGCGCCCCGCCGGTCTCCGGCGACGACCTCACCCGCATGCTCGCCGACATCCGCGACGAGCTCGCCGCCTCGCCCGCCTTCCCCGTACTCGGATCCGTCTGGCGCGAGGAACTGCGATTCATGCTGGAGGCCATGCTGCGCGAGTGGCACTGGAAGAGCGAGGAGAGACGACCCTCGTTCGAGGAGTATCTCGGCAACGCCGACAACCTCGGTTTCACCTTCGCCTTCACCTCGCACTGGATCAGGACCTCGGGGCCGCAGGTCGCCGACCTGGACCGGATTCGCCAGGCGAGCAGGGCGGTGCAGCGGGTGATCCGTCTCCTCAACGACCTGGCCACCTACGAGCGCGACCTGAGCTGGGGCGACCTCAACGCCCTGCTGCTCGACGTCACCCGTCCCGAGGTCGAGCAGCGCATCGCCGAGCTCGCGGCCGTCAGCCGAGAACTGATCGTCCCGCTGCGGGAGGACCATCCCGAGGTGGCCGGCTATCTGGAGCGTCAGATGGACTTCTGCGCGGGCTTCTACCAGGTCGGCGACTACTGGGGCGCCCTGTGAGCGTGTCCGACCTCCTCGTGTCCGGTACGGGACCGGGCCGGGCGGACGCCCGCGTCGACGTGCCCGCCGAGGCGCGCGACCTCGTCGCCGGACTGGTGGCCGACCCGTGGGGCCAGGTCTCCGCCTCGGCCTACGAGACCGGCCGGCTGGTGAGCCTGGCGCCGTGGCTGTCGGGCCACGCCGGGCGTGTGCGGTTCCTGCTGGACACCCAGAGGCCGGACGGCACCTGGGGCGCTCCCGGCGGTTACGCCCTCGTCCCCACCCTCAGCGCGACCGAGGCTCTCCTGGCGGAACTGCGGCGTACAGGCCATGACGGTACGGATCCGGACGGCTCCCCTCAAGGCGGCGACGCGGAGCACCGAGTCCCGAACCCCGGCGTTCTCGCCGGGGCCACGAGGCGGGGGTTGTGGGCGCTGGAGCGCTGGTCCGGCGAAGGAGCCGAGCGCTTCCCCCTGCCGGACATGCCCGCGATCGAGCTCATCGTCCCGGCCCTGATCTCCATGATCAACGCTCGTACGGGTCCGGCCGGCGAGCGCCTGGGCGCACCCGCGGGCATGGACGGCGCGAAGCTGACGGCCATCCGAGCCTGGCTGGCGTCGGGCGGGACCGTACCGCAGAAGCTGCTTCACGCGCTGGAGGTGGCGGGTGAGGCCGCGGTGCGAGCCGCCGATGTCAGCCCGGTTCCGATCAGCGCCGCGATCTTCGGCGACATCGGCGCCATGGGCGCGATCGGGGCGTCGCCCGCGGCGGGGGCGGCATGGCTCGGGGCGGAGGGACCCTCCGATCCGGCGGACCCCGTGCTGCGATACCTGGAGGAGATCGCGGACAGGACCGGCGGTCCCGTGCCGTGCGCGACGCCGATCACGGTGTTCGAGCGGGGCTGGGCGCTGAGCTGGCTGCTGCGCGCCGGGGTCCCCGTGGTGGTGCCGCCCGAGCTGACGGCGAGTCTGAGCGGCGCGCTCGGCCCGGAGGGCGTCGCGGCCGGCCCCGGACTGCCGCCGGACGCCGACACGACCTCCGTCGCGCTGTACACGCTGGTCCTGCTGGAGGCGCCCCTGGAACCCGTCGGGTTGTGGCCGTACGAGACGGACACCCATTTCTGCACCTGGCGCGGGGAGGAGGGCGCCTCCCCGACCGTCAACGCGCACGTGCTGGACGCCTTCGGTGAGCATCTGCGCCGCGGTACGGGCGCCGAGCCCCGCTACGTGGCGGCGGTGCGCAAGCTGAGCGCCTGGTTGTGCGGCCGGCAGGCGGCCGACGGGAGCTGGTTGGACCGCTGGCACGCCTCGCCGTACTACGCGACGGCGTGTTGCGCGCTCGCGCTGGAGGATTTCGGAGGCGAGGAGTCCGCGGACGCGGTGCGCGGGGCCGTGGGATGGGTACTCGGCAGCCAGCGCGAGGACGGATCCTGGGGGCGCTGGGAGGGGACGGCGGAGGAGACCGCGTACGCGCTGCAGATCCTGCTGCTGGCCGGCGGGCAGGCGGGTGACGGGCGGTGCGAGGAGGCCGTGGAACGCGGATACCGCTACCTTCTGGGCTCCGTCACCGATCGCGGCGACCCCGTCGACCCGCGGCCGCTCTGGCACGACAAGGACCTCTACTTCCCGGCGGGGATCGTGCGGGCGGCCGTGCTGGGCGCCCTCCATCTCGCCAGGCGGGACACGCTTCCCGTGTGCGTTCCGTCACCGTCCCCGAGTCGGGTCGCCATCGCTCCGTGACGGAGGGTCACCGGAATTCAATTCGGAAAAATTGTCCGGAAAAGGAGCAAGAGAACTTATGTGTTCAATGTCGGCTTGAGTGTATTTGATGACGTTGCTAGGGTTCACCGGGTGTGACGCGGGATGCCGATCGGTGTGATGCGGCGTTGATGGATTCACATAAGTTAATCGCCGTGAAACGCACTGTGATTTTTTTTCACTTTCTCCGGGATGGATGCGATGCGCGTGCGCAACGGGCGATTGCGGACCAAGGTCACGGCGCTACTGGTGTCGCTTACCGCGCTCTGGGCGTTCACGGCATGGGTCACGGTGCGTGATGGACTGAACATGCTCGGCGTGGCCACGCTCGACTCGGGCATCGTCCAGCCGAGTGAGCAGCTCCTGGTCGAGCTGCAGGTGGAGCGGCGGCTCAGCCTGATCGTCCTCGGCGAGCCCGGTGCGGGCCGCCAGCAGCGTGCGGCGCTGGAGGTCCAGCGCGGGCGGACCGACAAGACCATGGCGAGCTTCCGCGAGCTCGCGAGCGGCGGCAGCGTGCAGCTGATGGCGAGTTCGGTCCTCAAACGGCGCGTCAGTGAGATGAACCAGAAGCTGGACGGCCTCCAGGCCGGCCGCAGAGCCATCGACGAGCGGCGGGTGGACCGAACCCGGGCCGCCGCGCTGTTCACCGACGCCGTCGATCTCCTCTACCACGTCTACGCCTCGGTGGCGACGCTGGACGACGAGGCGATCGCCAAGGACGCCCGCACCCTCATCCAGCTGAGCCAGGCCCGCGAGTTGCTCGCCCAGGAAGACGCCATGGTGGCGGGTGCCCTGCTGACGGGCCGTCTCACCGAGGCCGAGCGAGTCCTGTTCGCACAGACCGTCGGCGCGCAGCGATTCCTCGCCGGTCGGGCCATGGCCGAGCTGCCCCCGGCGCAACAGGCCGCCTACCGGAAACTGGAGGGCGGTCAGGCGTTCACCCGCCTGCACACCATGGAGAACCGGCTGATTCAGGGCTCCGAGATGCAGTTGACCAGGTTGGTGGACCCCGGACAGTGGAACGCCGCCGTCCAGCCCGTGCTGTCGGAACTGCAGAACACGATCGTGACCGGTGGCGACGAAGTCGTCGAGCGGGCCACCCCGGTGACGGTCGGCGTCATCGTGCGGCTCTCGCTCGCCGGCGGCCTGGGCCTGCTGGCCGTCATCGCCTCCATCGTCCTGGCCATCACCACGACGCGGGCACTGGTCCTGCAGCTGGAGAAACTGCGGATCGCGGCCTGGGAACTCGCCAACGAGCGGCTGCCCAGCGTGGTGGAGCGGATCGGCCGGGGCGAGAACGTCGACATCGAGGCCGAGGCGCCGCCGCTGCAGTTCGGCGACGACCAGATCGGGCATGTCGGCCAGGCGTTCAACGCCGTGCAGCAGACCGCCATCAAGGTCGCGGCCGAACAGGCCCAGCTGCGGCGCGACATCGCCGACATCCTGCGCAACCTCGCACGCCGTACCCAATCGCTGGTCCACCGCCAGCTGAGCGTGCTGGACGTCATGGAGCGACGGGAGAACGACCCGCAGGAACTGCGGGACCTGTTCCGCCTCGACCACCTGGCGACCCGCATGCGCCGTTACGCGGAGAACCTCCTCGTGCTGTCCGGCGCGGCGCCGGGCCGCGCGTGGCGGGACGCGGTCCCGATGATCGACGTGGTCCGCGGCTCTCTGGCGGAGATCGAGGACTACACCCGGGTGGACGTGATGCCCCTCGGCCAGGTGGCGCTGGACGGCCGGGCCGTCAGCGACGTCATCCACCTGGTCGCCGAACTGGCCGAGAACGCCGCCTCCTTCTCCCCGCCCTACACGACGGTCCAGGTCAGCGGGCACACCGTGGCCCACGGATACGCGCTGGAGATCGAGGATCGCGGCCTGGGCATGAGCGCGGAGAACATCGCCTCGGCCAACGAGCGGATCGCCAACCCTCCGGAGCTCAAGCTCTCGGGCAACGCCCGCCTGGGACTGTACGTGGTCAGCCGCCTGGCCGAGCGGCACGAGATCCGGGTGACGTTCAAGGCCTCGCCGTACGGTGGCACGACGGTCATCGTCCTGATCCCGCAGGCGCTGGTCACCGAGCAGGAGCCCGAGAGCGTCGTCGGCGCCGGCGTGCATGTCCCGCAGGCCCGTACGGCGGGCAGCGGCTCGATGACCGGCGCGATGCTCCCCGTCGCCGCGATGCCCGGCAGGGAGGCGGTCGGTCCGGGGGGCACGGGCGATTCCATGCCCGCGGGCAGGAGGGAGAAGGCCATCGACGAGCCCGTGCACGCGGTGCCGCTCGAGCGGCGGGAGCCCACGCACCCGGCGGTGAGCCACTACGAGTCCCTCGCCGGGTCCGGGGTGCACAGCGACGGCGGTAGCCCCGGCGGTCCCGGTGTCTTCGGCGGTTCCGACGCTTCCCCCGGCTCTTCCGGCCCTTCCGGCGGTGCCGGGTCACCGATGCCGCCCGTCATGCCTCCGCCCGACACCAGCCATACGCCGGGCGGCCTCCCGCGCCGCGTTCCCCAGACGCACCTCGCCGCTCCGCTGCAGGACGACGGCTCCACGCCGGCGCCCGAATCCGATGGCGACACCGACGAACGCTCGCCGGACATGATCCGCGCCGCGATGTCGTCCTTCCAGGACGGCACGCGCCGCGGCCGTTCCGAAGCGGCACAACTTCTCGATCGGGGTGGCGATCCCGTGAACGACGGTGATCCAGCCGTGTGACGCTATTTATGATCTTGATTCGCGCGTGCCAGGTTGGCGCCGATGAGCCGCGAGCGGCCGGCGAGCGAACGTCGGTCGGCAGAAAGAGGAGAACGAGTGGTGCAGGGAACAGGATCTTTCACCGACCTGGCCTGGTTGCTGGACGACCTGGTCGGGCGAGTGGAGGAAGCTCAGCACGGAATCGTCTTCTCCACCGACGGCCTGCTGCTGGCCACGTCGGCGGGGTTCTCCCAGGCGGACGCCGAGCACCTGGCCGCCGTCGGATCGGCGGTCCAGAGCCTGGGCCGCGGGGTCAGCGACCGGGTCGAGGGCGGGCCGGTGCGCCAGACCATCATCGAGATGCGGTCGGCATATCTGATCGTGACCGCGGCCGGGCAGGGAGCCTGCCTGGCGGTGCTCTGCACGGCCGAGGCCGATGTCGGCCTGGTGGCGTACGAGATGGCCATGCTCGTCACCCGGGTCGGCCAGTACCTCACCTCGCCGACCCGGGCGGCGGGATCCTCGTTCAAGGGCGACACTCCACGATGAGCCGCTTCGACGAGAACGACGACACGCAGTGGGTCGGTGAGGAGGCGGGGCCGATCGTCCGGCCGTACGTCCTCACCCGGGGCAGGACCGAACCGACCAGCGGCAGGTTCGACCTCATCACCCTGGCGGTGACGGTGCGTTCCGTCTCACCGCAGGAGCCGGGTCTGGATCCGGAATGTCTCGCCATCGCGCGGTACTGCCACCAACCCCAGTCGGTCGCGGAGATCGCCGCGCACATGAACCTTCCCGCGGGCACCATCCGTGTCCTGCTCAGCGACCTGCTCGACCAGGGATTCATCGCCTTGCAAGAACCTCATTCGGAGACGGACATGCACGACGAGAGGCTGTACAGGGCGGTGCTGGATGGACTCCGTGCGCTCTAGCCGTGACGCCGGGCGGGTGAAGCTGCCCAGAGCGATCAAGATCCTGGTCGCCGGCGGGTTCGGGGCCGGTAAGACCACCCTGGTCGGCGCGGTCTCCGAGATCACGCCGTTGCGCACCGAGGAGACCCTGACCGACCGGGGCATCGGGGTCGACGACCTGTCCGGGGTGGAGACCAAGCAGACCACCACGGTCGCCATGGACTTCGGCCGGATCACCATCGACGACGCCTACCGGCTGTACCTGTTCGGGACCCCCGGGCAGGAGCGCTTCTGGTTCCTCTGGGACGAGCTGGCCCTGGGCGCCCTGGGCGCGGTCGTCCTCGCCGACACTCGAAGGCTGGCCGACTGCTTCCCCTCCCTGGACTACTTCGAACGGCGCGAGACGCCCTTCATCGTCGCGGTCAACTGCTTCGACGGAGCTCGCCGCTACGACCTCGACGAAGTCCGGCTCGGGCTGACCCTCCACCCGGACATCCCGATCGTGCTGTGCGACGCCAGGCGGCGGGAGTCGGGCAAGGAGGTCCTCATCACCCTCGTGGAGCACGCGATGAGAATGCGGCTCGGCACGCCGACCTCCGAGGGGACCGCGGCCCGATGATCTGACCCCGTTTCCACGGGTTCCGGGAGCCTCACGGTGGTTCAGGGGCGGATATTGTCCGCCCCTGAATCACTTTTCTTCTCCTCTGTAGTGGTAAATCACCACATCGCATGAAGCGGTCCCATAACTACCTGTGTTCGGCATGTCACGATGACGGTGATCATGGGGGCTCTACATGGGGAGAAATACATGTGTGACGATCCGGCCGTTCCTCCCGCCGTGGCGCGGGCGCTCGGGGAGTATCGGGCGCTGCTGGCCGAGTACGGGGTCACCTGGGGGGAGGATCCAATCTCATACGTCAAGTCAATGGCCACCAACGCCTACCTGATGCGTGAGACGACGTTCTGGGACGTCTGCGACAGTATGATCACCAAGCGCTATCCGGGCATCCCCCCGGAGCAGACCGGGCAGCACCTCACCGAGCTGGACATGGACGAGGTCGTACGGAACGTCCTGGCGGGCAAGGTTCTCGACAACCTCGCCGCGCTCCGTCTCACCGCCGACGGCGTCTCGATCGAGGCGCGGGCGCGGGCCGTACTCGACGGCGAGCCCGTGCGCACGACGCTGCTGGCCGACTCCTCGCGCGAGGAGCCGGTCACCGTGCTGGTGGACGGCAGGGCTCACGAGATCGGCCCGCACGGCGCCCGGCTCATCGCGATCACCAGCGGGAGCGAGGTGATCGCCGACGGCGCGCGCGTGGACCTCGCGGCCCTGACCCGCCCCGCCCCCGCCGCCCGGCTCCGGGTGCGCGCCGGAATCCCGTGCAAGTGGAGCGTGTACGGCGAGGACGGGCACGGCTGGTACCCCGAGGCCGCCCCGGCCAGGCGCGACTACCACCTGCGGCCCTACTTCCACGGTGACGACCTGGTGCTGGACGTGCCCGCGGAGCCGCTGACCGTACGGGTGTCGCGGGGGATGGAGTACGACTCCGCCGAGGTCGAGATCACCCCGGCGGCGGGGGAGGAGACCCTCCTGACGCTCGCCCCGCGGCGGCTCTACGACGCGGCGGCGCGCGGCTGGTACGGAGGGGACATGCACGTCCATCTCAACTGGGCGGGCGACATGGTCGGCACGCCCGAGCTCGCGGCGGCCATGCAGCACGGCGAGGACCTGCACGTGCTCAACCTGGTCGCGGGAAACGTCTCCTCGATGCGGGTCTACGACTCCGAGGCGCTGGAGCACTGGGCGGGGCAGGACCTGCCGTGGTCCGACGACACGCACCTGGCCAGGATCGGCGTCGAATACCGCAACGACCTGCTCGGGCACTTCTACGCCTTCGGCGTCTCGGCACCGCCCTCGCGATTTCACACCGGTTTCCTGAAAACCGCGGACTGGCCTCCCAACAGCGTGGCCTGCGAGGAACTGCGCGGTCTCGGCGCGATCCTGGGCTACAGCCACCCCTTCCACAACCCGATGTCCGAAACCGACGGCCCGGGCGTGCTGCCGTGGCGGAACCGCAACTGCTCCTCCAGGGAGATCGTCGCCGACGCCGCGCTCGGCCTGGTGGACACCCTCGACGTGCTCAGCCAGACCGCGGTCGGCACGACCGCCGTCGTCTACCGGCATTTGATCGGCGCGGGCAACCGGATCGCGGTCACCGCGGGGACCGACGCGATGGTCTCCTTCGCCCGGCGCGGCAACCAGTCCAACCCGCCCGGCTGGGAGCGGGTCTACGCCCAGGTGGACGGGCCGCTGAGCGCCGAGTCGTTCGCCGAGGCCGTCAGGCGGGGCCGTACGTTCGGCACCACCGGGCCCTGGCTGGAGCTCCTGGTCGCCGGGCACGGGCCCGGCTCCACGCTGGAGGTCTCGCCCGGCGACCGGGTCACGATCACCGTCGGATCGGTCGGCCCCGAGGTGGAGCGGCTGGAGATCCGCACCGCCGACGGTGTCCTGGCGGAGGGACCGCCCGGCGCGCTGACCGCCGAGCTGGTCGTGGGCGATCCCACCTACGTCGTCGCCGTGGCCGTCGGCGGTTCGCACGAGCGCGTCTTCACCGGCACCGGGGCCTACGCGCACACCAGCCCTGTCTACCTCGACGTCGGCGGCCGCCACGTGGCCAGGGAGCAGGACATCCGCTGGTGCCTGGAATGGCTGGACCACACGGAGACGATGCTCCGCGAGGAGGGCAGGTTCGAGACCCCCGGGCAGCTCGGCGACCATCTGGACCTGATCGAGCGGGCCAGGGAGGTCTACCGCTCCCGCCTGGGCTGAGGTCCGCCCCGCGCGCCCACTCGCCCGGAGCGACGTTCGGGCGAGTGGGCGCGCGGGCGTGCCGGGACGGGCGGACGGGCGTCGCCCGGGTGGATGGGTGGTCAAAAGGCGCATGTCGCCGCGATCCTTCCGCGTCGGCATGCAAGGCTGTCGGCATGAAACGGTTGTCTCAGGTTGATCTGTCGCAGAAGCTGTCCAAGAAAAAGGGCGCGGAGCGGCTCGAGGCGGCGCTGGACCGCCTGCTGCGCCTGCGCCTCATCCTCGGCGGGCAGGTCGGCGAGCAGCGCATCGGCCCGCCGCTGTGCGTGGTGTTCGAGGGCTGGGACGCCTCGGGCAAGGGCGGGGCGATCAAGCGGCTGGTGCGCCCGCTCGACCCGCGCCATGTGCGGGTCGCCCAGTTCGCGGCGCCGACCTACGACGAGAAACGCCACCACTTCCTGTGGCGGTTCTGGCCGGTGCTGCCCGGCTGGGGAGGGATGGCGGTGCTCGACCGGTCCTGGTACGGGCGGGTGCTGGTGGAGCGGGTCGAGGGGTTCGCCACCAAGGAGCAGTGGTCCCGGGCCTACGGCGAGATAGTGGAGTTCGAGCGGACCCTGGCCGCCGAGGGCATGATCATGGTCAAGTTCTGGATGCACGTCTCGGAGAAGGAGCAGCTGAAACGCTTCCGGGACCGGGCGAACGATCCGCTGCGGGCCTGGAAGCTCACCGACGAGGACTGGCGCAACCGCGAGAAGCGCAAGGAGTACGAAATCGCGGTGGAGGAGATGCTCTCCCGGACCGATCACCCGCAGGGGCCCTGGCACGTGGTCGCCGGGGACGACAAGCGGCTGGCCCGCGTCACGGTCGTGGAGACGGTGTGCGCGGCGATCGAGGCCGAGCTCACCGCTCGCGGGCACAAACTGGACCCTCCGTCCACGCCGGTACGGGACGACTAGGGTCCGTTCGGCGCGGCGAGAAGCTCAGGGGAGGACGATCACCAAGGCGTACCGGGCCGGATCCAGGCCCGGGTTGTGGAACCGCGACCGGTCCCACAACCGGAACCGCAGGCAGTCTCCCGTGCGGACCTCGTGGACGGTCTCGCCCGTGGTGACCTGCAGGATTCCCTCCAGGACCCAGATGTGCTGCTCCAGACCCGGGACGGGCGGCCTGTCGTAGGAGATGTCGGCGCCGGGGCGCAGGACGCCCTCGACGAGCTCGCCGCGCAGCCCCGGGTGGGGCGGGGACACCGACCGCCGGACGAAGCCCGAGGTCTCGTCCCGCCACACCGCCTGCCGGCCGGCCCGGACCACCTGGGGCGGCTCCGACTCCACCTCGGCGAGCAGTTGCGACATCGTCCGCCCGTACGCCGCGCACAACCTGTTGAGCAGCGCCGCCGTAGGGCTGATCTCCATCCGCTCCAGCCGCGACAACGTCGAACGGCTCACGCCGGTGCGGCCCGCCAGCTCCTCCAGCGACCAGCCGTGATCCACCCGCAACCGCGAGAGCCGATCCGCCAGGCGGGCCTCCATCTGGTCCGAGCCGGGATTCTGGATTTCGGGCTTTCCCATATTTGAGAGATTATCCCAGATAAGAAATGGCGGCCCGGCCGCCATCGCGACGGCGGGTGGAAAAGGGCGTCCGGTCAGGCTGCTCCGTCGGCCTGGGACGGGGACAGGGTGAGCCGCTTGTAGTAGAAGCTGCAGTCTTCGAGGGTGCCGCCCGGGTCGGCCGCGTAGCCGGGGACGATGCCGTACCTCGTCCAGCCTGTGCCGCGGTAGAGGTGGTCGGCGGCGGTGCCGGTCACGGTGTCCAGGAGCAGGAGGGTGGTCCCGGCCCGTGCGGCGGCCTGCTCGGCGGTGGCGAGGAGCGCGCGGGCCAGCCCCTGGCCGCGGGCGTCGCGGTGAACCATGAGCTTGACGATCTCGGCGCGGTGCCGGCCGTTGGGCTTGCGTTCCAGGACGAGGCTGACGGTGCCGGTGATGCCGCCGGGTCCGTGGGCGACCCAGACGGTGAGGCTGCCGTCGTCCACGGCCGGTTGCCGGGCGTGCCACCAGGCCGCTGCCGCTTTCTGGTCGAAGGGGGCGAGGAAACCGAGGGAGGCCCCGTCGGTGACGACGTCGACGAGGAGGTCGGCCAGGCTCTTCACGCTGCCGCGGAAGTCATCGGGGGACAGGCGGGCAATGGTGTGCATCGCGAGGTTCCTTCTCTGCGCGGGGAGAGGGGCGGTCGGGGGAGCGCGAGGCGACGCCGGCTCGCACCGGTTGCGGCGGTGTCACCGGACCCTCTTCGGCGATTCTCACATTCGAGATCATATCCCAGATATGGGAATCGCCGAAGAGGGGGATGCTCGGCAGTCCGCGCGTGACGGGGGCGGCCGGGGCCGGACTCAGCCGGTCGTGGTTCTCGGGAGGATCTGGACGGTGGCGGCCACGACGACGCAGAGTCCCACCAGGAGGCTGAGGCCGAGGGCGAAGGCGTGCGGGTAGAGGCCGGGGCCGGGTTGGTCGCCGAGGGCGCTGTAGAAGACGGCCCCGATGACGGCCACACCGATCGCGTTGCCGGCCTGCTGGGAGGTGTTGAGGACACCGGAGGCGGAGGCGGCGTGCTGGGGGGCGGTTCCGGCCAGCACGATGGCGGGGAGCGGTGCCATCACGAACCCCAACCCCGCCCCGGCGATGAACAGGCCGGGGATGACCCAGGCGGTGGTGTGCGGGGTGCCGAGGACGGAGACGGCGGCGAGGACGGCGTATCCGGTGGCGGCCACCAGGATGCCCACGGTGACGACCTGGCGGCCGAGCCGGGCGGTGACCCTGCCCGACCAGGCCGAGGAGACGAAGTAGCCGATGCCCAGCGGCAGGAAGACCAGGCCAGACTCCAGGGCGGAAAGGCCGCGGCCGTCCTGGAGATAGAGCGCCAGGATGAGGAAGAACGACGCCGTTGTCATGGAGTAGAGCAGACCGATGGCCACCCCGGCCGAGAACGCCCGCCGGCGGAACAGGCTCAGATCGATCAGTGGTGAGCCGCCGCGCACGGTGAGCCGGTGCTGATAGAGGACAAAGGCGGCGAGGAGCGGTGCGGAGGCGGCCAGGCACAGCCAGGTCCATTCCGGCCAGCCCTGCTGCGGACCCTGGATGAGGGGCAGCACGATGGCGACCAGGCCGAGCGAGACCAGCGCGGTGCCGAGCAGGTCGAGGCGGGCGCCGGTGGCACGTGACTCGGGGATCGAACGCCGGACGAGGGCCAGGGCGGCCGCACCGATCGGGACGTTGATCAGGAAGATGCTGCGCCAGCCCAGCCCCGCGATGTCAAGCTTGATCAGAACACCGCCGATGAGCTGTCCGAACACACCGCCCAGGCCGAGGGCCATGCCGTAGGCGCTGAACGCCTTCGCGCGGCGTTCACCGGTGTAGGCGGTGTTCATGATGGCGAGCACCTGCGGCATCAGCAACGCCGCGCCGATCCCCTGGACGACGCGCGCTCCGACCAGGAACGCCGCATTGGGCGCCACGCCGCAGGCCGCCGAGGCGAGGGTGAACACGACCAGGCCGGTGGCGAAGAGGCGCCGCCGGCCGTACAGGTCACCGAGCCGTCCGCCGGTGACGAGTCCCGCCGCCAGGGCGATCCCGAATCCGGCGACGATGAGCTGGATCGCCGACGGGCTCGCGTGCAGGTCGTGCTGCAGGGCGGGGATCGCGACGTTGACGATGAAGAAGTCGAGAGTGGTGATGAAGGTGCCCGCCAGGAGGACGATCAGACCTCCTGCCGTCATCACCGGGGCCGGGGCGACCGGCTCCCGGATGCTGAGGGTTGTCATCGTTTGGAGTGTCTTTCTGTGCGGGTGAATGCTGCGTGGGGGGACGCGGCGTGAGGGGACGCGGCGTGGGGGTGCGGCCCGCGGAGAGTTCCGCGGGCCGCACCGGGGGTCAGGCCTGGGCGGGGACCTTGTCGAGGAAACCGTGCACCCTGCTGATGCGGCCGTCCTCGGTGAGCACCGCGACGTCGAAGCCGACCACGAGGCTCTCGCCGCCGGCCGGGCCCAGCTCCCAGGTGAAGCGGGCGATGTCGTGGTGGGCGTCCACCGGCCCGGCCAGAGTGAAGACGAAGCCGGGGAACTGGCCCTGCACGGCGGCGATCGTGGCGTCGATCGCCTCCAGGCCTTCGGCGACCGCGATCGGGTCGGTGTAGGCGCCGTCCTCGGCCCAGATCTGCTCGATCGCCGCACGGCGGGCGACCGGGTCGGTCTCGTTCCAGGTGGCGATGTACCGGGCGACAAGCTGGTCGACGTGATTCATGGGGAACTCCTCCGTGATGTGTTCTTACTGGTCACAAACGTACGGAGATCCACAGGACGGGGAATCTGTCACTCTTAGGCAATTCGGCTGGCCATGATCGCATTTGGATAGGTAGTCCGGCAGGTACTGTTTCGCGCATGCTGTACGGGCGGATGCGGAGACGGCTCCGATCCGTGTCCGGGACGATGCGCTCGAGGACCTCAGCACCGACCGGCAGCGCGTGGAACACTTCCTCAACGGCGACCGCGCCGCCTGGTACAACCACGTCAACATCACCGCCCATGACCACGGCGGACACTTCATCCCCTGGGAAATCCCCGACGAATGGGTCGACGACCTGCGTCGAACCTTCCGCGGCCGCCGATAACCCGGGGACGGGCCCGCCGCGGCGAGCCCGGCAGGCGGTGAAGCCCGGCCCGGATCCCACGGGGACCGGATAGTCCCAGCTCATCCATGTCCTCGCTGTTTCCGTGCACGCCCCCTCTGCTTGGATGATGAGGGGAGAACAAAGGGGGCGTGCGCCGAGGAACGGGGTACGCGGCAGAATCAAGTTCTTGTCCGATCACTCGTCATGTGAAAAGGGGACGGCCATGCGGTTGAGCTCGCGGCTGGGCAGGCTGGACCGGCGGTTGTTCGCCATGGTGGCGGGCGCGAGGCTTCACGGCCTCGAACGTTTCGTGCCCGCGCTGTCACGCGTGGCCGACAACTCGCTGCTGTGGGCGGGGGTCGCCGGGGCGCTGGCCGTCAGCGGCCACCGGCCGCTGCGCCGTGCCGCGACCAGGGGATTGCTCGCGGTCAGCCTGGCCAGCCCGCTGGTCAATCTGGTCGGCAAGCAGGCCTTCGGCCGGAACCGGCCGTCGCTGGACGGATTTCCGATGGCGCGGAGGGTCAAGGTGCCCGTGTCGGCGTCGTTCCCCTCGGGACACTCGGCCTCGGCCGCCGCCTTCGCCACCGCCGTGGCCATGGAGGCGCCCCTCGTGGTCGCCGCTCCCGTCGCGCTCCTGGCGGCCGCGGTCTGCTTCTCCCGGGTCTACACCGGGGTGCACTATCCGGGCGACGTGCTCGTGGGGGCGGGGATCGGGGTGGCGACCGGGCTGGTCACCCGGCGTCTGTGGCCGGAGGCCGTGACGGGGGCGCCGCGCGTCGTCACCGCGCCGCCGATGCCAGGCCACGACCTCGACGGACAGGGCGTGGTGGCGGTGATCGGCTCCGCGGCGGGCGGCGATCCGGTCACGGCCGAGACGGTGCGGGCCTCGCTGCCCAAGGCCGAGGTGGTCGAGGTGCCCGGGGCGGACGGGCAGGACGTGAGCGGGTTCATGGGCGAGGCCGCCGCCCGCGCCCGGGTGCTCGCCGTCGCCGGGGACGACGGCACGGTCAGCCGCGGGGCGCGGGCCGCGCTGGAGCACCGCAGACCGTTGCTGATCATCCCGGCGCCCGTGCCCGGCCACTTCGCCGGGGCCCTCGGCCTGCGCGACACCCAGGACGCGATGACCGCCTACCGCTCCGGCGGGATGGTCGCGGTGGACGTGGGGGAGGTGGCGGGCAGGGTCTTCCTCAACAGCGCCGGTCTCGGCGTCTACCCGGAGGTCGTCGACCGGCGCGAGTCCATCGAGCAGCGTGCCGGCAAGTGGCCCGCGCTGCTGTGGGCGCTGAGCCGCGTGCTGCGCACCGCCGAGCCCGAGGAGGTGGTCATCGACGGGGTCCCCCGCCGGATCTGGACGCTGTTCGTCGGCAACTGCCGCTACGACTCGCGCGGAGCCGCCCCGCGCCTGCGCCGGAGACTGGAGGACGGGCTGCTGGACATCCGGGTGCTGACCGCCACCTCCCGGCTGCCCCGGCTGCGCGCGTTCGCCAGCGTGCTGCTGGGCGGGGTCGGCCTGTCCAGGCACTACCAGCAGTGGCAGGCCGACACCCTGAAGGTCTCCTCGCCCTCGGGGGCGGTGCGGGTGGCATGCGACGGCGAGACGTTCACCGTGTCCGGCGACGTGGAGTTCGTCAAGCGCCCCCGGTCCTTGCTGGTGGTCCGCCCCGAGGGCTAGCGCGGCCGCGGCGAACGGGCGCTCGGCTCTCCCGGGCGGAGCGTCCCGCCGAACGGCCGTCGGCGGTCCGGGGCGCCGAAAGGCGCCGGGACGGCGAAGACCGCGATCTCGTAACGAGATCGCGGTCTTGTGTGTCCTCCGGTTGGATCAGGAGGAGAAGAGCATCCCGAACAAGCCCTGCTGACGACGCGGGCGATGGCCGTAGTGGCCGCCGTGCTGCGGAGCACCCCAGGCGGGAGCGCCGTGCATCGGCGGAGGCGGCGGGGGAGCGGCCTGGTGCTGCTGGGACCACTGGCCTTCCATGCGGGTCAGGGTCTCGAGCTCGCCGTAGTCCAGGAAGATTCCGCGACAGCTTTCGCACTGGTCGATGTGGACGCCGTTGCGCTCATACGTACGCATGGCGCCCCGACACTTGGGGCACTGCATCTGGCTGATCTCCTTGTCCTGGGGCTGGTGCTTCTGTATCCACAACCTACTGCGTGGATACGCTGTGGCAGGCGCTTCGGAACCGGATAATCCTCAGACAGGCGTCGATCATCGTCTGCTCCGCCTCGCCCAGCGGAAGCCCCTCCCGCTTGGCGGTGGCCACCAGTCCCGCCGTGAGCTGCACGGTCGTCGCCTGCGCCGGCAGGCTCAGCCGCTCCCAGGGATCGCCGTCCCGCGGTACGGCGCACCCGCCCTCGGCGCGGTAGGCGTCCAGGAAGCGGTTCCACACCTCCGGCTCCAGCAGTCCGGCCGCGAACCAGGCGGCGGGCCTGGCCAGATCCCAGGCCGGGTCGCCGACGCCCAGGTCGTCGACGTCGATGAGAATCCACTCGTCGGGCGCGCGGACCATCTGGCCCATGTGCCAGTCGCCGTGGGCCAGGGAGAACGATTCCGAGAAGGGCTCCCAGACCGGTTCCGCGTCGAGGTCGGGCAGGCAGGTGAACGCCCGGAGCACGACCAGTTCGGCGGCGGAGTCGCCGTCCAGGCGGGCGACCATCGAGGCCACCTTCGCGGGGCCGCCCGCCGCCCGCAGCGGGAGCAGCGCCCCCGCCGGTACGGCGTGCAGCCGCGCCAGCAGCCGAGCGGCGGCCTCCCAGGGGGCGGCATCCGGATTCAGGGGGTTCACCGGAGTCCCGGCCGGCCACACGGTGACCAGCCGGTCGCCGACGACCATGACCTCCTCGGTCACCGGTTCGAGCACGATCCCGCGCAGCGAGGGGTGGGCGGTGGCGCGCATCCGCTCCACCAGTGGCTCTCGCTCGGCGCCGGGGGCGTGCGCCTTCACCACGACGGGCCCGGCCCGGACAATGATCACGTCTGGGCGGGTCGGCAGCACCTCGGCGGGCGCTCCGCCGTACTGGACGGCGATCCGGCGGAGCTCGTCAAGCAGGGGGTCGCTGTGACTCATCGGGTAAGTGAACCACTGATCACGGCCGTGCCGTAGGGCCGTAAAGTGCAAGGTATGAGGATCGGATTCGCGGTACCGGTGTCGGGATCATGGGCGACGCCCGGCAACATGATGCGAATTGCCCGCAGGGCCGAGGAGCTCGGATACCACGAGGTGTGGACCTTCCAGCGCCTGCTGTACCCCCAGGGGCACTCGATGGGCCCGGTCTACCGCAGTGTGCACGACCCGGTGGTCACGCTGGCCTATCTCGCGGGGGTGACCAGCCGTGTCCGGCTCGGGGTGGCGGTGCTCAACATGCCGTTCGCCTCTCCGGCGCTGCTGGCCAAGCAGTTGACGAGCCTCCAGTTGCTGTCCGAGGGCCGGCTGGACGTCGGCCTCGGGCTGGGCTGGATGCGGGAGGAGTTCGCCGCGTCGGGGGTGCCGTTCGAGCGGCGGGGGCGGCGCGGGGAGGAGTTCATCCACGTGCTGAGGCGGCTCTGGTCGGAGGAGACCGTGGAGCACCAGGGCGAGTTCTACCAGCTGCCGCCCGTGCACCAGGATCCCAAGCCGGCCGTTGCGCCGCCGATCCTGCTGGGCGGATCCGCGGAGGTGGCGCTGCGGCGCGCGGGACGGCTGGCGGACGGCTGGGTCAGCGCGAGCAGCGAGAACCTCGACCGCATCGACGAAAAAATCTACATTGTAAAGGAGGCGGCCCGGGAGGCCGGGCGCGACCCCGAGGCGCTGCGCTTCATCACCCGGGCCGTCACCCGGGTCCGGCCGCCGGACCTGCCCGGCCGCGCTCTACTGACCGGCTCGTTCGAGGAGATCCGGCAGGATGTCGCCCGGCTTGAGGCCAAGGGGGTCACGGACGTCTTCCACGATCTCAACTTCGACCCGGAGATCGGCTCGCCCGACGCCGACCCCGAGGAGTCGATGTACCGGGCCGAGGCGGCGCTGGAGGCGCTCGCACCCTGACCGACCGCCCGGACGCCCATGCAGCCGGACACCCGTCTGGCTGCACGACCGTCTGGCCGGACACCCGTGCGGCCGGACACCCGTCCGGCGGGAGCCTGTCGTGGCCCAGGGCGAATGACCGTGTTCCGTTTTCTGGTGAAATCAGATGATGTGCGAGCTGATGATGTGCCGTTCACCTCGCACCTGTCATCCTTGGTCCCGTACCTATTCGGACTGGAACACGGGGGAACGGTGACGGAACGCAAGCCGATCGAGTGCTGGTTGTCGGACATGGACGGGGTTCTCGTCCACGAAGGACAGCCGGTGCCCGGCGCCGACAAGTTCATCCGCCGCCTGCGCGAGTCCGGCAAGCGGTTCCTGGTCCTGACCAACAACTCCATCTACACCCCGCGTGACCTGGCGGTACGGCTGCGCGCGGCCGGCCTCGACATCCCGCAGGAGTCGATCTGGACCTCAGCCCTGGCCACCGCGAAGTTCCTGGACGACCAGCGGCCCGGCGGCTCGGCCTACGTCATCGGCGAGGCCGGTCTGACCACCGCCCTGCACGAGAGCGGCTACATCCTCACCGACATCGCCCCCGACTACGTGGTGCTCGGCGAGACCCGCACCTACAGCTTCACCCAGATCACCCGGGCCATCCGGCTGATCGAGGGCGGCGCCAGGTTCATCGCCACCAACCCCGACCCGGTCGGCCCGTCCAACGAGGGCTCGCTGCCCGCCTGCGGCGCGGTCGCGGCAATGATCACCAAGGCGACCGGTGTGGAGCCCTACTTCGTGGGCAAGCCCAACCCGATGATGATGCGCAGCGCGCTGCGGGCCATCGACGGCCACAGCGAGAGCACCGCCATGATCGGTGATCGCATGGACACCGACATCGTCTCCGGCATGGAGGCCGGGCTGCACACGATCCTGGTGCTCAGCGGCGTCGTGAGCAAGGATCAGATCGACCGCTACCCGTTCCGCCCGTCCCAGGTGGTCGACTCGGTCGCCGACCTGATCCCGATGATCGACAGCGGTACCTGACGGCAGCTGTCATCTACTGCTGGAATGCTGCCGGACATGACACGCACTTATCTGGAGATCGGTCCGAAGAAGGTCTTCGCCTGCTCGGTGGAGTGGCCGGGATGGTGCCGGATCGGCAAATCGGAGGAGCTCGCCCTGGAGGCGCTGGTGGACTACGCACCGCGCTACCGGGTGGTCGCCGAGCGGGCCGGGCTGGTGTTCGAGCCGGGTGACCCGGTGGTCGAGGAACGGGCCAAGGGGGGATCGACGACCGACTTCGGGGCGATCGAGGCGATCCCCGAGCTGGACGGGCGGCCGGTGGGGGCGGACGAGGCGGAGCGCACCGTCGCGCTGGTCAGGGCGGCGTGGCAGCTCTTCGACGAGGCCACGGCCGATTCGCCGGAGGAGTTGCGCAAGGGCCCGCGCGGCGGCGGCAGGGACCGGGACAAGATGGTCGCCCACGTGATCAACGCCGAGCGCGCCTACGCCCGCAAGATCGGTGTCCGGCACAGGCCGTTCCACGACGCCGCCGGGCTGGCGGCCATCCGGGCGGAGATCGCCGGGGTGCTGGCCGAACCTTCGAGCGGCGCCCCCGTGGTCGACGGGGGCTGGCCCGCCCGCTACGCCGCCCGGCGCATCGTCTGGCACGTCGTCGACCATCTCTGGGAGATGGAGGACCGCCGGACCTGACCGCCCCGAACCGGCGTGCGGGACCCCGACAGTTGCGTGGTCTTCACCGGCGCGGCCTTGAAGCGCCCGAACTCCCTGGCGCGTCCCGTCGACAACCGAGGTCTGCCTGGTGGCTCACCGGGGAATGAGTCCCGTGTGGGTTTTGATGAGACGGTCTGTGATTCGTCCATAAGACTCAGCCGTTGCCGTGTGTCCACGAGAAGGCGGCCTTCGTCTTCAGATGAACTCCTTCAACGCAGCCAATACCTTTTCTCCTGCCTGGCAGTGCGGGTCAAGCCGGCTCACGAGATCACTACGATCAGCGTTTTGCGGTTCCGCAAGCCGATGCTCGATAAGGATAATCTCTCGCGATAATTCATCTCGGCGCTCGGAAAGGAGTTCGTCTACACGGTCGATAATGAGTGTGCCACGGCCGCCGACCGCATATGCGTAGGCTCCCCGGTAATGCTCAGCTGTCTTGTCGAGATTCTCGATCCATTCCTTGCGGAGATGGTCAAGGGCTGTGGACTTGCTCTTGTTTCTACGAATGGTTCCGTACATAATGCCAGCTAACACGGCGACTCCGCCGGATACTATCAGGGCCGGGCTTCCGACTAGACCGGCTGCTGTAGCGATAGCCGTCAATACCGGTGTCGAGACTCCTACAATCCCAGAGATCGTCTGCACTAAATCCTGCGCGCTTGTCCGATACCTTTGCGAAGGAGGGATTGTGAGTTGCTGAAGGTCGACTTTAGATGTTGCCGTAGCCAGCCCTTCGGGGGAGCTGGTTTCGCTAATGGTTTCACGCACTAAACTCAACGCGCTGTTCATGAAATCCTTGTATTCATCTTCCCATATCGTGCGGGGTCCTCGATCGTTTGCCCATTCTCTCAATAACTTCTCCTTGCGTGTCTCAATTTTAATTGCCTCCTTCTCTTTTGTAAGGTCCGCACTGCGAATCTCGGCATCCAATTCGTGGTGTAAGTAGGCTTCGAGTCCTTCAAAACTGCGGTCGACCCGACGGGCATGGCCCTCCAAGGAGGTTTCCAGATGAGTGCGGACGACAGCCATCGCGACCCGAAGCTGAGTCAGTCTGCGGCTGAGATCATTCTTCCGATCAGACAGTTCGTTCAGTGGTGTCTGGGCCGAGGCGAGAAGTGTCGTCAACGCCTGATGGCGTCGTAGAACATGTGTACGTGTCTCTCGAGCCATCGAGGTGAGATGTTGGCGACCGGCTCCGGCCTCAATAATGTCGGTCAGTGCCTTCCGTAATTTATCCATTCGACTCATTGATTCCCGGCTGATACTCGCATTGCGCTCACCCTGTTTCTCGTGCCATCTGCTGAGCGCTTCCCATGCCGGTGAGACGGGAATGAATCCGTCGACACCGATGAACGTGTCGGCCTGGCCCGGCTTCAGCGGAAATTCATTGCGAAGGAAGGCGTTGTTTGTTTCGATTGCATCCTTCCATTCGGCTTTTTTGTAAACGTTCATCATGGCAGCTCGATCAATTCCACTCATCACCCATATGACGGGCTTTCCGGAGTCGAGATGGTGATGATATAGGCGACGTATAAGTTCCATGTCGACCGGTGAAAGAGTATGTGTGGCCTGGATCGTGTAAACGAAGCAGTCGGCTGTGGCCCAAGCTGCGTTCGCGATCCTCTCGTGTTCTGGGTTCAGTGCTCCGTGTCCGGGAAGATCGTAGAGTTTCGCAGGTAAACACGCCGATCCCAGGAGGATCTCTACTTCGGCGACTCTGAGTTGACGATGCCGCGGGGGACGCCAATCGGCGATAACCCTTGGATCTTGGGTGGTATATGCTGCTACGGTTCCTGGGCTGGGCGAATTTCCGATCTCTTCCCAATTGCTTTCGCCTTCGAATCTCACCTGCATGAAGCCTCTATGTGAGAATTTCTCGCCGTCTTCTTCGACAGGGACAACTGTTGCGGGGCAAGCTGTTGAAGCTTTTGCCGCAGAGTGCAGCAAACCTATGTATTGATCCGAAATCATCCCGCCGGCTTCCGGTATCGGAGCGTATTCCAGGCATTTTTGAAGCCCGCTGATAAGAAAGCTTTTTCCGGAAGAAAATCCTCCAAGAAAAGCAACGTTGAGTAATGAAGAAGCCGTACGTGCCTTCATCTCGCTGATGGCCCTTAGCGCTGTCTCCACGTACTCGGTTTGCTCTATCTGTCCTGCTCCCGTATCGAGTTCGAACGCAAGTCCCATATGTAACCATTTTTCGGCTCTGTCGAGGAGGTGTCGAAGCTCTACGCTCATGCTCTCTAATTCGCTCATGTCGTCACTTATATACCGAATCAATTGCGATGTCACTGGATGCGGAGAATCGATCCGTCGGAATCCTGGTGCGGGTTCCTGGCTGTGGTTGCGGCTAAATTGCGATCAGTGAACCCAATTCACCCTGATGTCGCAGGTCATGAGCTGAGTGGAGATCGTTGAACATGATCCAGAAGTAGAGCCCCTAGTACTCCACTGCAGATCGTGAGGCTGGGCAGGTTCGTGCGCATGTGAGTCTGTGGGGATAGGGCCTTCCTGGCCGTCACCGCGCCATGCTCCTGGAAGCACACAACACGGCCGACCAAGATGAGCAAACAGGGTCCTCGGGCAAGGACAAGAAGGCCGATACCGATCAATCGCGATCTCCGCCAACAAGATCCGTCGATTGTTCGCCTACTGACCAGGCCACCGCTCGATGAACGCCACGTCCACCAATGGTCGACGTGGCGGCTACGCCATCAAAGCCGAGCAGGCCGATGCCACTACCAGCGACAACGCCTCAGAGATCACTAAGTGCGGCTGGAGTACTAATACGGTACGGCAGATTCCACATCGCGAGTATGTCGGCCAATTGCCGGTTGCGAGCCTGACGGGTCCGCGGGATCGAGGCGCTGGTCTCCAGTGGCCAGGCGAGAGAAAGCGCCGGCTGGACGAACAACGGCTAAGGTCGAACTGGAGCGAGGTCCGGCCGAGTTGGAATCGACGGGCATCTAAGATCAAGCTGGACCGTTCCGGAAACGTCTGTCGGTGTTTAAGGTTTTGAGCGGTCCTCGGATTGGCTTGCGGATCCGTACGGCCGCGATGAGATGCACGGGGCCGGGAGAAGCGCCGCCGCTAGGGCGTGTATCGAAAGTGCTGCCATGCGCCTGAGCTGTGTGCGCGAAGGCTAAGCGCAACTCGGTGGCGTCTGGAGTGGAAGTCAGGAAGGCTTACGCGCATGGTTTCGGTATTGCAGAACGTGGCGATTGACTGTGCGGATGCCTACGAGCTGGCCCGGTTCTGGAGCAGGGTGACTGGCCGTCCACTGCACCCGGAGGACAAACCGGGTGACCGGGAGACTCAGGTGCTGCTGGCGGAGGGTCCAGTGCTGTACTTCAACCAGGTGCCCGAGTCTAAGAAGATCAAGAACCGGATCCATCTGTGTTTGTGCCCTGAGACTTCGCGTGAGCAGGAGGTGGAACGGCTGCTGGGCCTCGGTGCCACCTTTGTCACCGATCACCGGAATCCTGATGGCTCTGGCTGGGTAGTCCTTGCTGATCCTGAAGGTAACGAATTCTGTGTTCTTCGCAGCGAGTCCGACCGAGCCGCGATGAGTTCCTGAAGCTCACGCGCCATCCTGGCCGGTTTCGCATGGCTGCTGGTCACAGCCACTCGTCGATGGCCGCGATGCGAACGGTCGCCTCGTAGCGGACCGCGAGTTTGTCGTACCTCGTGGCCACGGCTCGGTGCTTCTTGAGGCGGTTGATGCCGCACTCGACTGCGTGACGCTGGCGGTAGTCGGTCTTGTCGAATTTCGGCGGACGGCCGCCTCGGGAGCCGAGCCTCTTGCGGTTTCGGACGTGATCGGCCTTGTCAGGAATGGTGCAGCGGATCCCGCGTTTGCGCAGGTAGGCCCGGTTCTTCCGCGAGGCGTACGCCTTGTCGGCGCGCACGCGGTCGGGCCGGACGCGGGGCCTTCCCGGTCCGATGCGGGGCACACAGATCGCCTTCAGGACGGGTTCGAACTGCGGAGAGTCGCCACGCTGCCCGGCCGTGATCACGATCGACATGGGCTTCTGTCCCTGCTCGACCGCCAGGTGCAGCTTGGTGGTCAGGCCGCCTCGTGAGCGTCCGAGGCCATGGTCGTCCGGTTCGGTCGCGCCGCCGCCGGGCGGTTCCTTCTGCAGGTCCCCCTTTTACGCGCCCCGGCGGCGTGTTGGTGGGCTCGACAGACGGTGGAGTCGACGTTGATGTCCCAGGTGATCAGGCCCTTTGCATCAGCCTGGGCCTGGAGTTGCGTGAGGATGCGGGCCCAGGTCCCGTCCCGCTGCCAGCGGCGGAACAGGTCGTACACCCTGTCCCAGGGCCCGTAGCGCCCTGGGACATCCCGCCACGGCGCCCCGGTCCGGGTTCGCCACCGTATGCCATCGATCAGTTGCCGCCGGATCCATATCGGAGGCCGGCCCGGCTTCTTGCCCCTAGGCAACAGCGGCTCGAGCCGGGCCCACTGCGCGTCCGTCAGGTCTCCACGTGCCACAAACCAAGATCACTGCAGTCCAAGATCTACTTCCGATACACGCCCTAGGAGATCAGGTCGGGCAGGCGGGTGATGTGGTCGGCGAGGTAGTCGCCGAGCTCCAGGGGGACCAGGTTGATGGCGATGATCTCGGCGGGGTCGAGGGGGAGCCGTACCACCTCGTAGAGACCGCGCGCGGGGTCGACGAACTCGGGGCCGCAGCGCAGGGCGAGATCCATGGAGACCAGGCGGCAGCCGTAGACGTGCTGGGTCTTGACCCCCTCGTCGCGGGCGCACTCCAGGGTGGTCAACGGGGTGACGTCGGAGACGATGGCGCCGAGTTCCTCCAGGACCTCCCGGTGAAGGGTGTCCTCCAGGGAGGCGTCCTCGGGCTCGACGTGGCCGCCCGGGATCGACCAGTAGAGCTCCTTGCCGGGGACCGTGCGCCGGAACAGCACGAGTTTGTCGTCGTCGAGGAGTACGGCACGAACACTGGGAACGGCACGGACGGTGGAGACAGAGGACATCTTCCCATTGTGGCACTCCGTTCCGGTCGCGCCGAGAATCCGGGTCGATCGCCGGTCCCGTAGTCCGCACGCGCCCCCGGCCGGGACGCGGTGACTTCCCACGGCGGCCCGTGCGGGAAACGGGGTCAGTGGTCGTCCCTGCGCAGGCGCTTGAGGTCGGAGCGTTGCTTCTTGGCGGTGATGCGCCGCTGGATGGCGCCCTTGCTGGGCTTGGTCGGGCGGCGCTTCTTGGGGGGCGGGGCGATCGCCTCGCGCAGGATCTGGGCCAGACGCATCTCGGCGGCCTCACGGTTGCGCAGCTGGGAGCGGAACTCCGAGGCGGCGATGGTGATCACGCCGTTCACCAGGCGGGAACCGAGGCGTTCGAGGGCGCGGGTCTTGAAGAGCGGGCCGAGTGCCTCGGTGGCCGCCACGTCGAAGCTGAGCTCGACCCGGCTGTCGGTGGTGTTGACCCCCTGCCCTCCGGGACCCGAGGAGCGGGAGAACCGCCAGTTGAGCTCGGCCTCGGGGACGGAGACCGAACCGCTGATCTGGAGCGGACCGGGCATGGCGATGACTTCCTTTTCGCAGGGGATGTGCATTCAGAATAGCGAGGGGACACACCCATCGATCAAATGATTTATGCCCCGTTTGATCCGCCCTGACGAGTTTCGGGTCGCCGCTGTTCCCGCCGGACGCGCCGCGGTCTTGTGGTGCCCGATTCCTTCCGCCACAGTGACTCCGGTTGTCGTACACATCCATGAACGGGAGGCGGGGGTGCATGGACAAGATCGTTGGTGTGCACGGGATCGGGAAATACCACTACTACCGCGACAGCGGTAACTCGGTCGCCGGCGCGGCCGCCGCGATGCGCGACAAGTGGGACCGCTACCTGCACCAGGGCCTGACCGGCGGCAAGCCGTACGCCAAGGAGCGCTACGTCACCGAGGTCGCCTACTACGCCCACCTGCTGGGCGAGAGCAAGGACGAAGCCCTCCTCGCCGTGCAGACCATGGACGTCGGCGCCCAGAAGGTCTTCGTCGCCTGGGCCAAGCAGGTCGACTCGATGGCGGAGGGGCTGACCGGAGCCCTGCACCGGATGACGGGCTGGCTGCTGGACCACATGCAGGCCAACGCCGCCGACTTCGCCAAGCTCTTCTGCCCGGAGGTCGCCGCCTACATGGCCGCCGGCGGCGAGGCGCGGGCGAAGTCGCGCGCGGCGGTGGCCGAGGTGATCAGGCGCAACCGGCCGAAGGTCGTGATCGCGCACTCGCTGGGCAGCGTGGTGACCTACGAGACGTTGTGGGCCAATCCCGATCTGGAGGTGGACCTGCTGATCACTCTCGGCAGCCCGCTCGGCATGCGCAACGTGATCTTCGAGCATCTGATGCCCGCACCGGTCAACGGCTGGGGCGAACGTCCGCGGAAGGTGAAGCGCTGGGTCAACATCGCCGACAAGGACGACATCGTGGCGATCCCGCCGGGCCTGCGGGGCTGCTTCACCGGGGTCGACCAGGAGGCGCTGGTCAACCTGGACTGGCTCGACTTCCACACCGTGGAGAAATATCTGGGCTGCGGCGCGCTCAACAGCCACCTGAAGCCCTACCTGTGAACCCGCGCCCCTGAGCTCCGTGGGATCACCCTCCCGCGAGGTCGCCATCCGCACCCGTGGTGGAGCGCCGCTTCCGTGAGGGCACATCGGAGCGTGTCCCGGGGGAGTCCTCGGGGCCCGGAAGTCAGGGCCGGTGTCAATGCCGGTGCCGGCGTGGGCGTCACCGTTGGTGCCGGGGCGCCTCCCGGAGAGGGGGCAGGCCTTCGCCGGAATGTCGCCTGCCGGTCGGGCGGTGTTCATGACGGTGGGTAATGCGCTTGCCTGTGCAACGGTTGTTCATCCTGCCTTGATTCGCAGGCCACGGTGGGGACAGCTGGAACCGTTGCACTGATGACGTGGAGCAGATGCCGTCGCGCAGAGTGTTCATGTCCATCGCCGCCGCGAGTGCGGGCGGCCTGTTGCTCACCGGGGCCGGCGTCAGTCCGGCCAGAAAGCTCGCACGCGATCCGTTCACCCTCGGCATCGCCTCCGGCGATCCGTCAAGGGACGGGGTCGTGCTGTGGACCAGGCTCGCCGTCGACCCGCTCGGACCGGACGGCCAGGGCGGGATGCCGACCCGGGACGTGGACGTCGAGTGGGAGCTGGCCCTCGACGAGCGGTTCTCGAAGGTGGTTCGCAAGGGCACGGAGACCGCGCGCTGGAAGCAGGCACACAGCGTCCACGCGGAGCCGGAAGGGCTGGAACCCGGCACCGAGTACTTCTATCGCTTCCGCGCCGGCGGCCACCTGTCCCGGGTCGGCCGCACCCGTACCGCCCCGGCCGTGATGTCCTCGATGACCCTGGCCATCGCCGCCTGCGCCCAGTACGAACACGGTTACTACACGGCGTACAAGAGGCTGGCCGAGCAGGACCCGGACCTGGTCGTGCACCTGGGCGATTACATGTACGAGTACGCGCCCAAGGGATACACCGCTCCCGGCGGGAACGTCCGCCGCCACACCCCCGGTAAGTGCGACACGCTGGCCGACTACCGGCTGCGGCACGCGCAGTACAAGAGTGACGCCGACCTGCAGACGGCGCACCTGGTCGCGCCCTGGCTGGTCGCCTTCGACGACCACGAGATCGAGAACAACTGGGCCGGTGACGACTCCAACTATGACCTCCCGGGGTTCGACCAGCGCAAGGCCCACGGCTTCCAGGCCTACTACGAGAACATGCCGCTGCGCCGCGCGAGCCTGCCCGGCGGGGCGTCGATGCGGATCCACCGGCGGGTGGACTGGGGCCCTCTGGCCCGGTTCCACCTGCTCGACACCCGGCAGTTCCGCGACGACCAGGCGTGCGAGGACGGGCTCAGGTCGGGCTGCGACGACCGGCTCGCGACCGAGCGCACCCTGCTGGGAGAGGACCAGCGGCACTGGCTGCTCGACGGGCTGGCCTCCTCGGACGCTCACTGGAACCTGGTCGGCCAGCAGGTCCTGATGGCCCAGCGAGACTCCAAGGTCGGCCCGGGCATCGAGGTCAACATGGACTCCTGGGACGGCTACGCCGCCGAGCGCACCCGCCTGCTGACCGGCTTCCGGGACTCCGGGGCGACCAACCCGGTCGTGCTGACCGGTGACGCGCACATGCACCACGCGGCCGACCTCAGGCTCGACTTCAACGATCCCGACTCGCCCCAGGTGGCGGTGGAGCTCGTCACCTCCTCGATCTCCAGCGACGGTGACGGCTACCGGGACAAGGGCCGGATGGCCGAGACGATCGAGGAGAACCCGCACATCTCCTACATCGACCAGCGGCGCGGTTACATCATCTGCCGGATCGACTCCGAGGAACTGCAGGCCGACTTCCGCACGCTGGACTACATCAGCCGCCGTGGCGCCCCCGCGAAGACCGGTGCCCGGTTCACCATCCCGTCGGGACAGTCGGCACTGCTCTGAAAACGGGACGATTGTCACCGACGAGGGCGAGGCGGCCGTCGTAAGGCGAGGCGGCCGTCACCGGCCTGAAAGCGGAACGGTCGTCATCTAAAACGGGCGTCATCCAAAGACGAAACGGTCGTCACCTATAGACCGAACGGTCGTCACCCAAAGGCGGGATGGTCGTCATCCATAGACGGGGCGACCGTCAACGACCTAAAAGTGGGCCAGTCATCAGTGGCCTAAAGGGGACAATTTTCACCGGTCTAAAAACTGCAGGGGGATTTCTCGGATATTTGTTGCATGATGCGGCATATGAGTCGTCTCCCCACGAGGCTCACCGCTGCGGCTCTCGCCGTCGCGTTGGGCAGCCCCCTCCTCGTTCAGAGCCCAGCCATGGCCGCGGGAGCCGCGATCCCCACCGGGACCGCGGGATCCGCCGCCACCGTGACCGTCCCAACCGCCGCAGTGTCGCTCTCGTCGGCATCCAGCGGGACGGTGTCGTCCGCCGCGGCCGTCGCCAACTTCGGCTACGAGATCTCCTTCCCCAAGCACGTCCGCCGGGGCGGGTCCATCGTCTTCACCGTCAAGATCCGTAACAGGAAGGCCAGCGGCCAGCACTACGTGGCACTCCTCGGTGACTTCCCCAGCGGGTTCCGCACGATCAAGGTGATCTCCAAGCCGCGCAGCGTCAAATGCTCCGTCAAGCAGCGGGACCTGTCCTGCTGGATCACCTCCCTCGACAAGGGCGACTCGACCACCGTCCGTATTCGCGCCTGGGCAGGCTCACGCCGCAGCACCGCCACGGTCAGGTTCGGCGTGCTGGCCACCAAGGATCCCGGCGCGAGCCTCGGCAAGCTTGCGAAGAAGGTCCGCCTCAACATCAAGGCGACGACAAGAATCCTCTGATCTCCTCCCCGATCTGAAGGACGGGGCCTCCCCGTTGCGGGTGCCCGGCGACGGGCCGACGCGCGGAGCCGCCCTGGCGCCGGCCAGGTGCGGCGTTCTCGCGAGGTCGGTCAGCCCCAGGACGGCTTCCGCACGGAGGTCTCGCAAGGGCGTCAGCGGTGAGACCGAGGACTTCCGTACGGTCTCGCCCCTGGTCAGCGTGAGGCGGAGGATCCCGTGAGCGCGTAGCCGAAGAGCGTGTGCCCGGCGCCGGTGGCCAAGGTCTTCGCCGTACCCGGGCGCACGCCCGGGTACGCGCCCTCCTTCGCGGATCCGCGGAGCAGGGTGAGCTTGCCGTCGCCCGGAGCGGCGACGACCAGCCCGCGGTCCGGGGTCGTGGCCAGAGCCGCCCCGAAGTCGCCGCCCTTACCGGTGATCAGCAGGTTGTTGTCCTTGGTCAGGCCACCGGAGCGGCCACCGGCGAGCACCTGGACGGCGTTCTCGCCCGGCACGCCGATCGTCAGCTCGTCGTCCCCGTCGCCGTTGAGGTCTCCCGCGGCCAGGGACGCGCCGAACCGGTCGTAGTAGCGCGGCTCGCCCTTGAGCGAGCGCTGCGACCAGGCCTCTGTGCTCGCCGTCCGCAGTCCGCTCAAGGAGCCGTAGACGACGTCCACGGTGCCGTCGCCGTAGTCCATCGCCCGCTGGTTGTCGGTCAGTCCCTCGCCCGGCACCCCGATCGCCAGGTCGTCGCGGCCGTCGGCGTTGAAGTCACCGGTGGCCAGCGCGGCGCCGAAGGAGTCCCAGGCCTCGCCGAGGCCGGCGATCGAGGGGCTGTCCTGGGTGAGCAGGCTCGCCTTCTTGCCCCGGACGTCGAGCACGGTGACCGAGCCCTGGCCGCCGTTCTTCAGGATCGTGTCGGCGGGCGCGCCCACCGCGACCTCGGCCCGGCCGTCCCCGTTGAAGTCACCGGTGGCGAGCACCCCGCCGAACTGGTCGGTCTCCAGCTCGGGCTGCCGGACCCAGCCGGTTCTCTGCGTGATCATGTACGGCTTGCGTCCCTTGAAGCCGTAGACGCCGACCGCGCCTCCGTCCAGCCCGGGAGCACCGATCACGAGCTCGTCCTCCCCGTCGCCGTCCAGGTCCCCGGCGGCGAGCGCGGCCCCGAACCGTCCGGCGCCGCGCTCGCGGCCCAGGTCCCCGGCGTCGATCACCTTGCCGGGGCGCAGGCCGTCCGGCGAGCCGTGGAACAGCTGCACGACGCCGTCACCGTCGTCGCCCGTCCGGGAGCGGTCCTTCTCGGAGACGCCCACGGCCAGGTCGGCACAGTGGTCGCCGTCGAAGTCCCCGGTCGCCAGCGCCGAACCGAACGAGTCCCCGGTCGCGGCCTCACCGGGCACGTCGGGACTGTCCTGGGTGAGCTGCTTTTCGGTCCGCATGCCGTACAGGACGGTGACGGATCCGGCGCGGGCGTGCCCGCCGACCTCGGTGTACGGGGCGGCGACGGCGAGATCGGCCCGCCCGTCACCGTCGAAGTCGGAGGGGAGGCCGGAGCAGGCGTTCGCGGCGGCGGGAGAGACGGGGACGAGGAGACAGGCGAGGACGGCGGAGGCGAGGAGCGCGGCTCTCATACTTGCAATGGTTTACGTAGATTCGGACACCCTGCCCACAGGGACATGAAATCCACATGACCAGCGCAGTAAAGAATGTGCCAGGAATGAGGAAGGGAACATGCCAGGATCGGGGACATGGAAATCGACCTGGCCGACCTGACATTCTGGCGGCGTCCGCTCAAGGAGCGGTATGAGGCGTTCGCGCGTCTCCGGGATCTGGACCTGCCGGTGTTCTTCGAGGAGAAGCGGGTGCCGCTGCTCCGCTCGGGCGGGGGGTTCTACGCCCTGGTCCGGCACGCCGACGTGGTGGAGGCCGGCCGCAACGCCAGGGTGTTCTCCAGCGAGCCCGGTGTGACCAGCCCCGAGCCGCCCGGCTGGGTGAGGCACGTGTTCGGTGAGTCCATGGTCAACATGGACGACCCCCGGCACGCCCGGCTGCGTCGCATCGTCTCCCGCGCGTTCAGCCCGAAGATGCTGGGCAACCTGCAGGGCGACATCGACGCCGCGTGCGCGCGGATCGTCGACGACGCGGTGGCCGCCGGGCCGGGCGACTTCGTCGGCCAGGTGGCCTCCCGCCTGCCCATCCACGTCATCTGCGACATGATGGGCGTCCCCGACGAGACGCGGGTCAAGGTCCACGCGCGGGTCGACGTCTCCACCGCCTACTCCGGCGTACGGCCCAGCCTGCTGCACTCGGTCGGCATGGCCGTCCAGAACACGCTCGCCCTGCTCGCCCTCCAGCGCCTGGTGATCAAGCTGGGCAGGGAGCGGGCGGCGACGCCGCGGGGCGACCTCGTCTCGGCGCTGGTCACCGCCAACGTCGACGGGGAGAGACTGACCGACCGCGAGCTGGGCTCGTTCTTCACGCTCCTGCTCGTGGCGGGCAACGAGACGGCCCGCAACACCATGGCGCACGGCCTCAAGCTGCTCACCGACAACCCCGAGCAGCGGCGACTGCTGACCGAGGACTTCGACGCGCACATCGGCGGGGCGATCGAGGAGATGGTCCGCTACGTCTCGCCCATCATGCAGTTTCGCCGTACCGTCACCGAGGACTACGACCTGCGCGGCCTGCATCTGAAGGCCGGTGACAAGGTCGTGCTCTTCTACGGTTCCGCCAACCGGGACGAGTCGGTCTTCCCGGGCGCAGACCGGTTCGACATCACCCGCGACGCCAAGTCGCACGTGGGCTTCGGCGGCCCGGGGCCGCACTTCTGCCTGGGGGCCAACCTCGCCCGCCAGGAGATCAGGGCGATGTTCCGCGAGCTGTTCACCCGGCTGCCCGAGGTCCGTTCGGTCGGCGAGCCGGAGTTGCTGGTGTCCAACTTCGACAACAGCGTGCGCAGCCAGCCGTACACCTTCTAGCGCCCTAGCAGGCAACATTCGCCATGTAGGGCGTGACGCGCGTCGGTCGATATCCGTGGTCGGCCGGCGTGATCGAGGGACAGGCTGCCCGGCCCGCCATCGGATCCGCCGCCACGACGATGCGCTTCACGCGTTGTGCTGTTGACCGCCGCGATCGGCGGCCCCGGAAAACGGTTCGACGGCTCTGTGGAGCCCTGACACAGTGGCGCACCATGACGAACTTCGAGCTGGTGACCGCCGCGGACGTGCAGCTCATACAGGGTCTGGCGCAGCGTGTCACCGCCACCCGCCCGGACCTGGTGAACAGCGACGCGTCGTTCGGCGAGCTGGCCTGGAACTGGGGCAGGGGGCATGCCGGCGACGGCGCAAGCCGGCCGCGTCGGCTGTGGTTCTCTGCTGGGGATCTGGTGGTGTGGGGCTGGGCCCATCTTCCGCACCGGGTGAGGCGGAGCGACGGGTCGGTGAAGGACGTCACCGGCGCCTATCTGGCGTATCAGGTCCATCCCGACCACGCCGGGCTGGTTGACGAGGTGATCGACTGGTACGACGGTACGGCGGCGGACCTCGAGCGTACGGTGATTCGGGCCCGGTTGGCTTGGGCGATGACCTGACGTAGGCGGGTGTCGTCGGCGTGGTGGTTTCAGCAGACGCCAAGTCGAGGACGGCAGACCGTGCTCGACCGGCTTGGACTTCGCGATCTTCGTGATCTCCCGGCGTTCCGGCCGGTTGAACGTGCGCGGACGACCGCCTGCGTACTACGGATACAGCGAGTCGAACCCGTACGCCAACAGGGCAGGCATTGCCTGCTACGGCACTGGGTCAGATCCGCGGGCCGCCCGTGGCCGGTCGCCGGTAGCCCAGCCGGAAGACCAGGGGAGTCAGAGCGAGGAGAAGGATCGAGAAGTAGCCGACTCCGGGCACCAGCGCCGTCAACGTCAGGGCCAGCATCATGATCACCGTGTTGACCACGATTCCGAAGCGTTGCCGATCGGACGGCTCGCCCGGACCCCCTCCGAGCTCGGGATTGCCACGGATGATCAGGATGATCGCCAGCTGGCAGATGCTGCTGGCCAGCATCGTGCCGATGTAGAACAGGGTGGTGAACCTGTCATCGCGGAATGCGCCGATCATCTCGGTGGGGAACGGCAGCACCACGATGGTCAGCAGCCAGCACAGATTCGCCACCACCAGGGGAGTGCTGTAGGACGTGACCTGTGCGAAAACGCGGTGGTGAGATATCCACAGTCGCGCGATGACGACAAAACTGAGCAGAAAGCTGTAGATCTGCCACTGATTTTCAGTGATGACCTCCAGCGAGGTCATGTGCCGGCCCACCGCTTCCGGGACCGTCTCGGCCAGCGGCAGCACAAGCAGGGTCAGGGCGATCGCGACGACGGCATCGCTGAAGAACACGAGCCGCTCGGGGGATTTGCTTGCGCTCACCGTAAGAGGGTAATTGGTGACGGTTGTCGGTTTGCCGACCTTCCGATGCCCGACGGCGTCGCCAACGTCTCCGCGGCTCGACGGGTCACGTGAAGATCGGATGCGGTGAGCCTCGAACCACCTCGGCGTCGACCGGCAGGAGGCGTTCAAGCGAGAACGGGGGAGGCGCGCGACAGCCCTGAAGCGGCCTCACGAACCGACACTATATTTGCCATAGGCCAAATATGGGCGGCGCGCGAACAGCAGGCGGTGGCTGTTTGAGCGCGAGGGCATCGAAGCGGAGCGAGGGTGGACATGAGTGACACGACGGTCAGCGCTTCACCCTCGGCGGGGCGCGGCAGGGCCGTGCTCGGTGCCGGTGAGAGCGGGGAACTGGAGCTGCGTCAGCTGCTGGCCGGGCTGACGGCGGTCCGGGACGGCGATTTCGGCACTCAGCTGCCCGGCGACACCGACGGGCTGCTCGGGGAGATCGCCTCGGTCTTCAACGGCATGGTGGACCAGCTGTCGCTGTTCACCTCCGAGGTGACCCGGGTGGCCCGCGAGGTGGGCACCGAGGGCCGCCTGGGCGGGCAGGCCGAGGTGCCGGGCGTCTCGGGCACGTGGAAGGACCTCACCGAATCCGTCAACGCCATGGCCGGAAACCTGACGGGCCAGGTCCGCTCCATCGCCGAGGTCACCACCGCGGTCGCCAAGGGCGACCTGTCGCAGAAGATCACCGTGGACGCTCGGGGCGAGATCCTGGAGCTGAAGAACACCGTCAACACGATGGTCGACCAGCTCTCCAGCTTCGCCGCCGAGGTCACCCGCGTGGCCCGCGAGGTCGGCACCGAGGGCCAGCTCGGCGGGCAGGCCGATGTGAAGGGCGTGGCGGGCACCTGGCGCGACCTCACCGACTCGGTGAACTACATGGCCGGCAACCTGACCGACCAGGTGCGCAACATCTCGCAGGTGGCCACCGCGGTGGCCAAGGGCGACCTGTCGCAGAAGATCACCGTCTCGGCGCGGGGTGAGATCCTGGAGCTGAAGAACACCCTCAACACGATGGTCGACCAGCTCTCCAGCTTCGCCGACGAGGTCACCCGCGTGGCCCGCGAGGTCGGCACCGACGGCCGCCTGGGCGGGCAGGCCGATGTGAAGGGCGTCTCCGGCACCTGGAAGGCGCTGACGGAGTCGGTGAACGTCATGGCCGACAACCTCACCGCCCAGGTGCGGTCCATCGCCGAGGTCACCACCGCGGTGGCCAAGGGCGACCTGTCGCAGAAGATCCGCGTGGACGCGCGGGGGGAGATCCTGGAGCTGAAGGAGACCATCAACACGATGGTCGACCAGCTGTCGGCCTTCGCCGACGAGGTCACCCGCGTGGCCCGAGAGGTCGGCACCGAGGGCCAGCTCGGCGGGCAGGCGACGGTGCGGGGCGTCTCCGGCACGTGGAAGGACCTGACCGACAACGTCAACGTCATGGCCTCCAACCTGACCGGGCAGGTGCGCTCCATCGCCCAGGTGGCCACCGCGGTGGCGAAGGGCGACCTGTCGCAGAAGATCAATGTGGAGGCGAAGGGCGAGGTCGCCGCGCTCGCGCAGACCATCAACACGATGGTCGACACCCTGAGCGCCTTCGCCGACGAGGTGACCCGGGTGGCCCGCGAGGTGGGCACCGAGGGCGAGCTGGGCGGGCAGGCCCGCGTGCCGAACGTCGCCGGCACCTGGAAGGACCTCACCGACAACGTCAACTCGATGGCGAACAACCTGACCAACCAGGTGCGCAGCATCGCCCAGGTCACGACCGCCGTGGCGAGGGGCGATCTGACCAGGAAGATCGACGTGGACGCGCGGGGGGAGATCCTGGAGCTGAAGACGACGATCAACACGATGGTCGACCAGCTGTCCAGCTTCGCCGCCGAGGTCACCCGCGTGGCCCGGGAGGTGGGCTCGGAGGGTCGCCTGGGCGGTCAGGCCGAGGTGGAAGGCGTCTCGGGCACCTGGAAGCGCCTGACGGAGAACGTCAACGAGCTGGCCGGGAACCTGACCCGGCAGGTGCGTGCCATCGCCGAGGTGACCAGCGCGGTCACCTCCGGTGACCTGACCCGCTCCATCACCGTGGACGCCTCCGGCGAGGTGGCCGAGCTGAAGGACAACATCAACTCGATGGTGAAGTCGCTGCGCGAGACCACCAGCGCCAACCAGGAGCAGGACTGGCTCAAGACCAACCTGGCACGCATCTCCGGTCTCATGCAGGGCCACCGCGACCTCGACGTGGTCGCCGAGCTGGTCATGAACGAGCTCGCCCCGCTGGTGTCGGCTCAGTTCGGCGCGTTCTTCCTGGCCGAGGAGTCGCCGGGGGGCGCCGAGCTGAAGCTCATCAGCGCCTACGGCTATCCCGCCGGTGACGGCTCCACCCGGTTCCGGATGGGTGAGTCCCTGGTCGGGCAGGCCGCCCGGACCCGCCGGACGATCGCCATGGACGAGGTGCCCGCGAACTACGTCACGATCTCCTCCGGGCTCGGCCACACCGCGCCCTCGTCGCTGATCGTGCTGCCCATCGTGGTCGAGGACCAGGTGCTGGGCGTCATCGAGCTGGCCTCCCTGTACGCCTTCACGCCGGTTCATCGCGCTTTTCTCGACCAGCTGATGGAGACCATCGGCGTCAACGTCAACACCATCGTCGCCAACGCCCGTACCGACGAGCTGCTGGTGGAGTCGCAGCGGCTGACCGCCGAGCTGCAGGCGCGCTCGGAAGAGCTGCAGAACCAGCAGGAGGAGCTCCAGCACTCCAACGCCGAGCTGGAGGAGAAGGCGGCCCTGCTCGCCTCGCAGAACCGCGACATCGAGACGAAGAACCTGGAGATCGAGCAGGCGCGTCAGGAGCTGGAGGACCGGGCCCAGCAGCTCTCGCTGGCGTCCAAGTACAAGAGCGAGTTCCTGGCCAACATGAGTCACGAGCTGCGCACCCCGCTCAACTCGCTGCTCATCCTCGCCCAGCTGCTGGCCCAGAACCACACCCGCAACCTGACCGCCAAGCAGGTCGAGTACGCCAGCATCATCCACTCGGCCGGCTCCGACCTGCTGCAGCTCATCAACGACATCCTCGACCTGTCCAAGGTGGAGGCCGGAAAGATGGACCTCAACCCCGAGCTGGTCTCGCTGCGCCACCTCCTGGACTACGTCGAGGCCACCTTCCAGCCGATGACCACGCAGAAAAGCCTGGAGTTCCGCATCACGAGCGCGCCGGGGGTGCCGTCCGACCTGCTCACCGACGACTCCCGGCTGCGCCAGGTGCTGCGCAACCTGCTGTCCAACGCCGTGAAGTTCACCGAGACCGGCAGCGTCGAGCTGCGGATCGAGCCGACCTCACCGGCGGAGCTCCCCTCGTCGGTGCGCCCGTACGGCCCGGCCATCGCCCTGCGGGTCGTCGACACCGGCATCGGCATCGCCGAGCAGCACCTGGAGGCGATCTTCGGCGCCTTCCAGCAGGCCGACGGCACCACCAGCCGGAAGTACGGCGGCACCGGACTGGGTCTGTCCATCAGCCGCGAGATCGCCTATCTGCTCGGCGGCGCCATCACCGCGGAGAGCGCGCTGGGCCAGGGCAGCACGTTCACGTTGTACCTGCCGGTGGCCCGGCCCGACTTCGCCGAGCAGCCGGCCGAGGCGGTGCCCTCCGACGTACGGAACGAGGACTCCGTCGGCCGTGACAGCGACCGGCCGGCCGCCGTCACGGCGCCGGCGCCGCAGCGGCGACGGCTGCTGGTGATCGAAGAACGCGCCCACGGGCTGCTGTCGCTGGTCGCCGAGAGCGTCGTGACCGATCTGGCCAACCGCGACGTGAGCGGTATCGGGCGATCGGTGGAGATCGTCACCGCGGCCGGCGCGCAGGAGGCGGCCACCTCGCTGGCCTCGCAGCCCTGCCACTGCATCGTGCTGGACCTCGACATGGCCGACAGGGCGTCCTTCGGCCTGCTGGACGCGATGAACGGCGACACCGCCCTGAACGGCGTGCCGGTCCTGGCCTACAACAACTGGCGCATCGGCTCGCAGGAGGAGAGCATCCTGCAGTCGCGCGCCGGCTCCCAGCCGCTGGAGCTGCTGTCCAGCCTGGACGAGCTGCGCGAGCGCATCGCGCTTCACCTGACCGCCGACCAGCCGGGCGACGTCCTGCCGCTGGTGCGGCCGGAGAAGGTGGGCGAGGCGATGGCCCAGCAGGCCGACGTCACGCTGGCCGGGCGCACCGTGCTGGTCGTCGACGACGACACGCGCAACCTGTTCGCGCTGACCAGCATCCTGGAGATCTACGGCATGCATGTGCTGCACGCCGAGAACGGCCGCAAGGGCATCGACACCCTGGTCGTCCACCCGGAGATCGACATCGTCCTGATGGACGTGATGATGCCGGAGATGGACGGCTACGCGGCCACTGCGGCGATCCGCGCGATGCCCGCCTACGCCGACCTGCCCATCATCACCGTCACGGCCAAGGCGATGCCCGGCGACCAGGAGAAAAGCCTGGCCTCCGGTGCGAGCGACTACGTGACCAAGCCGGTCGACGCCAACCACCTGATGGGGCTCATCCAGCACTGGCTGGCCCTTTAACCCAGCACGGCGCCCATGGCATCCCTTTCCGCCTCGCAAGGAGCAGCACCGTGCAGATGTCCCAGCGCCCCGAAGACCTCATCGGGCAGGTGGAGGCGTCCAGCAACGTGGGCAGGCTGGCCGCCACGATCGACCGGTTGCGCAAGGAGATCCAGGACGCCCAGCTCGCGGCCGAGGGCCGGGCGCTGATCGAGCTGGCGAGGGGAATCCTGGTCGAACGACTGCACTGCGGCCCGACCCACGCCGCCCGGCAGCTGACGGCTCTCGCCGAGCAGGCGGGGCTCTCGCAGCTGGAGCTGGCCGCCGACATCATCAACCAGACGGCCCAGGACCGCCTCAGCGACGCCGCCCGCGACTTCCTGGCGCAGGCCGGCGCGGGCACCCGCGACGCCGATGCTCCATCGGTGGCGGTACGGCTGCGCATCGCAGAAAGCGGCGTGCTGTTCGCCGCCGACAGCCAGATGGTCGCCGAGTCACTCCTGGAGCACGCGCTGGCACCTCTCGGTGCGACGGCGGTCGCGGTGTGGGCGGCGGGCCCTGACGCCTCCCTGACGCTGGCCGGATACGCGGGGTTCAGCGCCGAGGAGGCCAGGCGGTGGCGCTACGTGCCGCCGGGCGTGGCCACCCCGGCCCGCCGCGCCCTGGTCGAGCGGCGCACCGTCTGGTTCGCCTCCCTGTCCGAACAGGGCCTGCCCTCCATCGGGCAGCGGCAGCTGTCCGGCGGAGGCCGCGTGACGGTCCCGGCGGGCACGGGGGGCCGCATTCTGGGCGTACTGGAAATCGGCTGGCCGCACCCGCTGCAACCGCAACCGCCCCAGATCCACAAGCAGGTCGACGCGCTGGCCGAGCTGTGCGCGCACACGCTGGAGGCGCCGGCCGACCGGCGCACCGCGGCGTCGGACATGGCCGAGCTCATCGACCTCGTCGACGCGCTGCCCGACCCGGCGCTGGTGCTGAGCCCCCAGCTCGATGACGGAGGCCGGCTCATCGACTTCCGCATCCACCATTCCAACAGCCGCTTCGCCGACCCCGCCGGCCGCCCGCGCGGCAGCGTCACCGGCGCGCTGCTGCTGGAGGCCTACCCCCTGGCGGCCGGCGACAGCGGTCTGCTGGAGAAGATCGAGCACGTCCACGCGACCGGCGAGCCCTTCCGCGCCGAAGGCATGACGCTGACCGCCCTGGCCGACCAGGTGCCGCTGACCACCCTCGCGGATATCAGCCTCACCCGGCACGGCGACTGCATCCTGCTGATCTGGCGGCTGCAGGACGAGGTGGTGCGCCTGGCGAGCCTGCTGCAGCACGCCCAGCGGCTGGGCCGGATCGGCGGGTTCGAGGAGAACACCCAGACCGGTGAGATCACCTGGAACAGCCAGCTCTACGAGCTGTACGGCCTGACCCCCGCCGACCGGCCGATCCCGCTGGAGCACCTGCGCGAGCGGGCGCATCCCGACGACGCCACCACCATCGGCCGCTTCCTGCGCACGGTGCTGCACCACCGGCACCCCGGCGCCACCGCCTTCCGCCTGCAGCGCGACGACGGCATCATCCGGCACATCCGCGTCGTGGCCGAACCCGTCTTCGACGCCGACGGGCGCATGGCGGCCATCCGCGGGGCCTACCAGGACATCTCCGCCCAGCACTGGACGGAGGTCGCCCTGGCCGCCACCCGCGACCAGCTGGCCCTGTCCGAACAACAGGTCAACGAGCGCAACCGCCTGACCCTGCAACTCCAGCACGCCATCATGCCGCCGACCCGAGGCCCCCTCGAGGCGTTCGGCCTGCACATCGCCGTACGCTACCGGCCGGCGGAAAAGGGCCACCTGGTCGGCGGCGACTGGTACGACACCTTCATCCTGCCCTCCAAGCAGATCCTGCTGTCGGTCGGCGACATCGCCGGGCACGGCATCCAAGCCGCCACCGGCATGGTCATCCTGCGCAACGCCCTGCGCGGCCTGGCGGCCACCGGCGCGGGACCGGCCCAGCTGCTCACCTGGCTCAACCTGGTCGCCCACCACCTGACGGAGAGCGTCACCGCCACCGCGGTCTGCGGCCTCTACGACCCCGCCACCCGAATCCTGCGCTGGGCACGAGCCGGTCACCTGCCGCCCGTCCTCATCCGGCAGAACCGCGCGGCCGAACTCCCCACGATCGACGGCATCATGCTCGGCGCGTTCTCCGAGGCCGACTACGCCGAAGAGCAGATCCAGCTCGAACAGGGCGACACCCTGCTCATGTACACCGATGGCCTGATCGAGCGCAGAGACCACGCGCTGCAGCATTCACAGGCCGAGCTTCTGGTCATCGCCGAACACCCCACCGCCACCCTCGATCACCGGCTCGATCATCTGCTGACCCACTGCAACTCCGACACCGACGACGACACCTGCCTCATCGGCGTGCAGCTCCATTGACCGATCCCTTGGCTCACACCCCGATGACACTTCGCGATCTTCCTGATCGAGGTCGTCCCGCGTCGGCCGCGCCGCCTGACGGACAGAAGCCGCTCGGGGCGGTGCCCCGAGCGGCTTCCGGTTCCTCCCGCTCCGGTGGTTCCCGTTCTCAAGGGAACCGCCGGAGCTCCGGTCTGAGGGTGGCCGGACGGTCAGGCGCCATGATCAGGGGGTAGCGCCTGGCCGGGAGATCGGTGACGGGCCCCTAGAAGCCCGCGGTGATCTTGGTGAACTCCCAGGTGCCCTGGGAGATGCCGCTGCACTCGGAGGACGCGTCGCCACCGGGGCAGGAACGGTCGCGGTTGACCGCCCAGTAGGCCAGGCGGGTGAGGCCCTTCGACTTGGCCCAGTTGGTGATCTGGGTCCAGGTCGCCGGGCTGGTCAGCTCGCCCTGGTCGGACAGGCCGTTCATGCCGGAGATGCCCATCCGGGAGTAGGCCTGGGCGTCGGTCCAGCCGTTGGCGGACTTCAGCGCGTTCTTCAGGCCCTCGGAGGCACTGACGGTGTTGTTGTAGATGTTCGTACCGTCGAAGTTGAACGGCATGATCGTGTAGTTGTCGATCGGCACGGACAGCGCCTTGGCCTGGTTGATCAGGCGAATGCCGGCGCCGCTCGGGCCGTTGATCCCGGTACCGAAGGTAACGGCGATCTTGACGTTGGGGTTGCTCTGCTTGACGATCTTCAGGCCGTTGAGGATCCGGTCCTGAACGGTGTTGTTCTCGAACTCGTCGCTGTTCTCGATGTCGAAGTCGACCACCGCGGGACCGACGGCGTTGATGACCTGCTGCACCGCACCGGCGAAGGCCGCCGGGGTGGCGCAGTTCGGGCCGAGCTTGTTGCCCGACCAGCCGCCGAAGGAGACCTGGACGCTGCCGCCCGCGGCCTTGATCTGCGAGATCGCCTGAGCGTCGACGCCGCCGGTCAGCGGCCTGGAACCGTCCCAGCGGGGAACGCAGCCACCGCCGGACAGGATGAACGCCATGGTGAAGGACTTCACACCGGTGGCGTTCATGACCGTGACCGGGCTGGGCGGGTTGCCCCAGCCCATGTAGAGGTACGGCGCGCCGGCCATCTTGCTTCCGCTGGGCGGAGGCGTGACCGGAGGCGTCGTGGGACCGTCACCGGAGACGGTCCACTTCTGGTTGCTGCCGCCGCCGCAGGTCCAGATCTGGAGCCGGGTGCCGTTGGCGCTTGACGGGCCGGTGGCGTCGAGGCATTTGTTGGCGGCGGGGTTCACGAGGTCGTGGGCCGCGCTGTACTGCCACTGCTGGGCCGCGGAGCCGTTGCAGTCGTAGAGCTGGATCTTCGCTCCGTTGGCGGTCGAGGCGGCGGTCACGTCCATGCACTTGCCGAGGGCACGAATGGTGCCGTCGGTGCCGACGGTCCACTGCTGGGCCGCGGAGCCGTTGCAGTCGTAGAGCTGCACGGCGGCGCCGTTGGCGCTGCTGGCCGCGGCCACGTCCACGCACTTGCCGTCGAGACCGGTGATCTGCCCGGTGGCGGCGGAGGCCGATGTGCTCGTCACGCCGATCAGGGCGGGCACGGCGACGAGCAGGCAGCCGAGGGCTGCCAGCAGCGGGATGCGAGGACTGGATGGGCGCAACTGTGTCGTGTCCATAGGCGTCTCCTTCTGGTGAGGGGTGCGGCTGAAGGTGATCCAGCCAACGAGATGAGGACGCTGTTCGCAGGGTTCTGCCATCGGCGGCCATGTGGCGCCGGCCTGCCGAGGCCCCGTCCTGCCGGGACACTAGATCAGACTTGATTCTTCGGTCAATACAAGAAGTAAAAAAAGTGAAGGCGCGCTGTCAGGCCACATGAGCTCCCCATAAGGTGCGCCGGCGGGGGAGCGATCCCGGGCTTGGCAGCTCACAAGAGTGGCGAGCGCGAGCCGGATCCTTGCGGTGGAAGACGCGCCCTCGGGAGCGGCCCCTCGATTTAAGGGTAATTTAAGGGGCCGCTTCACCTGAGGTTCGCAGGATGAGGTTCGCGGGTCACGAGGGCGGACGACGTCGTAGCCCAGGCCGGGCGGCCCTTGACGGAGCCCGGCCGAGACGGTTCGGCAACGGCACGGGGCACGGCCGGCACGGAGTACGGCCGATACGGAACACGGCCGTCACCGGGCCGAGGCGGGTCCGGTCGCGGTGCTCCGGGCTCAAGGCCGTGTTCGGTCGGGGCGCTGCGGACTCAGGCGGGTTCGGTGGCGAGCGGTGGGACGGTCCCGCGCCGGGTGACCGGGGCGGTGAGGGGCACGGCCGCCCGCATGCCGCCCTCGCGCAGCAGCTTCGCGATGGGCAGCGTGGCCGCGCCGTAGGCGACGGCGTCGGATCCCAGTTCGCACAGCTCGATGGACGTCTGCGCGTACGGCCGGCGCAGCGCCTGCGCGGCGGCGGCCCGCCTGATCCGGGGAAGCAGGCGCGCGCCGAGGGCCAGGCCGGCCCAGCCGGCCAGCACGATCTTCTCGGGGTTGAACAGGTTGATGAGATCCGCGATGCCCGTGCCGAGATAGTCGGCCGTCTCGTCGAGGACCTTCGCCGCGGGCGCCGAGTGGTCGGCCGCGGCGATCAGCGCCGCGAGCGCGGACTCCTCGTCGAGGCCGGGCACCGGGTGGCCGCCCCGCGCGGCCCGGTAGCGGTCGAGCACGGCCCCGGCTCCCACGTAGGCCTCCAGATGCCCCTGCGCCCCGCACCGGCACTGCCGCCCTCCGTGGACGATCGTGGTGTGGCCCCACTCGCCGGCGCCGCTCGTCGCGCCCCGATAGCTCTGGCCGTGGGTGACCACCGCGGCGCCCACGCCGGAGCCCACCAGCACGATCACGGCGTGCCGGGCGCCCCGCCCCGCGCCGAACCACATCTCGGCCTGCCCGAGTACGGTGGCCCCGTTGTCGACGTAGATCGCCGCGTCGGTCCCCGCGCGCACCATCGCCTCCAGGGGCACGGCGTCCCAGCCCAGCGTCTGGGCGTGCACCAGCACCTGGGCACCCTGCTCGACGGTCCCCGACACCCCGATGCCGACGCCGAGCAGGGCGGCCGGATTCACTCCGGCCCCGGCGGTCACCGTCGCCAGCCCGGACAGGATGTGCTCCACCACCTGTTCCGGGGTCGGGAGGGGGGAGTCGAACGGCAGATCGGCCTTTGCCGGCAGGGCCGCCATGGACAGGTCGAACAGCTCCACCCGCACGCGGGTCTCGCCGACGTCGACCCCCACCACGTGCCCGTATCCCGGGGAGACCCGGAGCAGGATCCGGGGCCGCCCGCCGTCGGAGTCGACCGAACCCGCCTCGACGACCAGGCCCTCCTCGACCAGCTCCCCGGTCAGGTTGCTCACACTCGCCGCGCTCAGGCCGGTCGACTGGCCGAGCTCGAACCTGCTGAGCGGGCCGTCGAAGTACAGCTTCGAGAGCAGGACCGAGCGGTTGCGGCGGCGCATGTCCCGTACGGTCGTGCGTTTGCCGTCCATGTGCCCGCTCCTCGATCGCTCGTTCTCCGCACCGGGCAGCACCGGCGGAGCACGTGCTCCCGCCTCCCGGCGGGACGGACGGAGCACGCGCTCCCGCACCGGGCAGGACCCGGCAGAGCAGGTGCTCCCGCCTTCGGCAGGACGGACAGAGCATGCGCTCCCGCCTCCGGCGGACCCCGATGAAGCACTCGGGCCCGATCCGGCAGAACCTCCGATCCCGCCCCCCGGCGGGATCGACAGAGCATGAACTAAGTCTTGATGCGAAACCCTATCTGATTATGACGGAATAGACCGTTCCATTTTGGCCGCCATAGGAACGCGTCCACGACGGCCCCCACCCGGTGACACGAGGGCTCGGCGGCCGCGGGAGGAGCCCCGTCACTTCCCCGGTTGCGGGGCCGTCACCGGGCAGGTCAGCTTCGGCTCCACGTCGAGCAGGACGTTCACACGGATGGTGAGGAAGGTGATCAGCGCGGCGAGGGCCAGCATCGCCGCGCTGATCAGCATCGTCATGTGGAACCCGCTGGTGAACATCGAGGGGGAGGCGAAGGCATCCCCGGTCAGGCCGGCCAGCGGTGGGATCGCGGCGACCGCGAGCAGCCCGCCGGTCCGGGCGACGGCGTTGTTGACGCCGCTGGCCACGCCCGCGTGACGCTCGTCGGCGGTGGCCAGCACGGTCGCGGTCAGCGGCGCGACCGTCGCCGACAGCCCCAGGCCGAACAGGGCCGTCGGGATCAGCACATCCATCACATAGGACGAGCCGGGACCGATCCGGGACATCAGCAGCAGGGCCCCGGCGCAGATCAGGATGCCGACCGTCATGGGGAGCCGGGGCCCGATCCGCTTGGCCAGCTCGCCCGAGCGGGCGGACAGCAGCAGCATGAGGATCGTCACCGGGATCATGGCGGACCCGGCGAGCAGCGGGGAGAAGCCCGCCGAGACCTGGAGTTGGACGACGAGCAGGAAGAACACCACGCCCATCGCGGCGTACATGATGAACGTGACGACGTTGACCGCGGTGAAGACCTTCGAGGCGAAGATGCCGACCGGCACGAGCGCGTGGGGCGAGCGTCTGATCTCCAGCCAGACGAACGCCACGCCCAGCAGGACCCCCACCACGATGGGGACGGGCTGCAGGCCGATCAGGCCGTAGGTGATTCCGGCCAGCGCCAGGGCGGCCAGCGCCGCGCCGAGCACGTCGAACCGCCCGGTGGCCTCCGCGTCCCTGCTCTCGGGCACGTGCCGCAGGGCGATCGCCAGCACGAGCGCGGCCAGCGGCAGGTTGATCAGGAACACCCACCGCCAGCCCGCCGCCTCGACCAGCCAGCCGCCCAGCAGCGGGCCGACGGCCGCCGCCACCCCTCCGAACCCCGACCAGGCTCCGATCGCCTTCGGGCGGTCCTCACGGGCGAAGGACGCCTGGATGATCGCCAAGGATCCGGGCGTGAGCAGCGCTCCGCCGACCCCCTGGAGTGCGCGGGCCCCGATCAGCGTCTCCACGTTGGGCGCCAGCCCGCACAGGGCCGACGCGAGCGCGAACCAGGCCACACCGATCAGGAAGATCTTGCGCCTGCCGAACCGGTCGCCGAGCGAGCCGCCCAGCAGGATCAGGCCCGCCAGGGTGAGGGTGTACGCGTTGACCGTCCACTGCAGGCCCGCCATGTCGGCACCGAGGTCGGCGCCGAGGGCGGGCAGGGCCACATTGACAACCGTGCCGTCCAGCAGCGCGATTCCCGAACCAAGGATGGTGGTGAGGAGAATCCAACGTCCCGTTGCGGAATTAAACCTTATGTGACCATTGTCCATGGGTTTCATCATCGCCGACCCTCAGTGGGAACATAACCCGGGCACATGGTCCTGGAAGTGTCGGAGATCTCTGGTAGGACGTATCCCGTCATGTTCAGCCTGAGGGGAGCCCGGATGGACTACACCGAGTTCAACGACAAGGTCGACGGTCTCTACCGCGGCGACTACGCCGGTCTGCCGATCGTACGCCTGCGTCCGCCGGGCGCGCCGATGCCCGCCGCCGACCAGGCGGCGTGGCGGATCTCGGTGAAGGTCTACAACGCGAACGAGACCTTCGAGGAGCACTTCGCCCGCTTCCTCGACACCGTCGACGTCGGCGAGGTCAAGGCGATCATCATCGGCGGATGGGGTGAGGCATACGAGGAGGACTCCGCGGTTCCCGTCCGGCTGCTCGCGGAGAACGCCGCGCGGTTTCCCGCGCTGCGCTCGCTCTTCTTCGGCGCGATGCCGTCGGAGGAGTGCGAGATCTCCTGGATCCGGCAGAGCGACGTCACGCCGCTGCTGGAGGCCTTTCCCTCGCTGGAGCGTTTCGAGGTCCGCGGCGGGTCCGGGCTGGAGTTCCTCCCGATCCGGCACGAGAGCCTTAAAATCCTCCGGTTCGAGACGGGAGGGCTGCCCGCCGCGGTGGCCCGGGGGGTCGGCGACAGCGATTTCCCCGCGCTCGAATACCTGGAGCTCTGGCTCGGCACGGAAGATTACGGCGGCGACACCACCGTGGAAACCCTGGAGCCCATCCTGTCCGGTGAGCGGCTGCCCGCGCTCAGGCACCTGGGTCTTCAGGACAGCGAGATCCAGGACGAGATCGCGTCCGCGGTGGCGTCCGCGCCGGTGGTGGAGCGACTGGAGTCGCTCTCCCTCTCCATGGGCATGCTCGGCGACGAGGGGGCCGAGGCACTCCTGTCGGGGCAGTCGCTGACCCACCTGGAGCGCCTGGACCTGCACCATCACTTCCTGACCGACGCCATGGTCGAGCGGGTCCGGGCCGCCTTCGCGGACTCGGGCGTCGAGCCGGACCTCTCCGAACAGGAAGAGCCAGACGAAGACCGGCGCTACGTCGCGGTCGCGGAGTAGCCGGATGAGCCACCACGGCAACGGCCTCAGCAGGTTCGCGACCCTGCCGGGTGTGCGGCTGATCACCGGACCAACCGCGACGCCGTACGGACCGGATCCGGACGATCGCTACGTCGCGGTGTCCGAATGAGCGTGCTGGCCGTCGTCGGCACGCCGGGGGATCGGCGGGTGACCATGTTCGCCGATGCCTGCGTCCGGTACGGCGTCCGCGAGCCCGCGGTCGTCCCCTGGACGTCAGTGCTGCGCGGAGAGGAGATCCGGCTGGAGCCGGGGACGCTCGTGCGGATCGACTCACCCGGCGAGGACGCGGAGGCGGACGGGCTGCTGCGCGGTCCCGGCGAGCCGTCCCGGGTGGGCGGCGGGGCGCGCTGGCACGCCGCGTTCACCGCCGGGGCGGCACGGGTCCGGGAGGCCGTCGACCGGACGCCCGGAGCCGTGCTGCTCGCCGACGTCGGCGAGATCGCGGTGATGTTCGACAAACGGCTGTGCCACGCCAGGCTGTCCGCGGCCGGGGTGCCGGTGCCGCCCGCGCTCCCCGGGCCGATCGGCGACTACGCCGAGCTGCGCCGTCGCATGGACGAGGCCCGCTGGGGCCGGGTGTTCGTCAAACCGGCTCACGGCTCGTCGGCGTCCGGGGTCATCGCCCTGCACTCCTGGGGCGGCCGGGTCAAGGCGGTGACCTCGGCGGACCTGGTCTCCGGCCGGCTGTACAACTCCCTGCGGGTGAGGTCCTACGAGGACGAGTCCGACCTGGCGGCGATCGTCGATCTGCTGGCCGTGGACGGGCTTCACGTCGAGCGCTGGTTTCCCAAGGCGAGCCTGAACGGACACGTGATCGATCTGAGGGTGGTCGTCGTGGACGGCACACCCACCCACGCGGTCGTCCGCGCCGGTCGGAGTCCCATGACCAACCTGCACCTCGGCGGCGGCAGGGGTGACCTCGGCGAGGTCATGGCCGGGCTCGGCCCCGAAGGCTGGGCGCGGGCCCTGGACGTCTGCGCGCGGGCGGCTGCCCGCTTCCCCGGGAGCCTGGCCGTGGGGGTCGATCTGATGATCGGGGTCGACTGGCGGAGCCTCGCGGTGGCCGAGGTCAACGCGTTCGGCGACCTGCTTCCCCGGCTGGAGGGCCTGCCCGGCGGCGGCGCCGAGGGCCTCGACACCTACGGCGCCCAGGTCCGCGCGATCCTCGCCCGCCACGCGCCGGCGGAGATCCGGAATACGAGGGGCGAAGGGGTCACCGTGGCGGGCGAGCCCGTGGGCCGTCACGAAGACGAAGGGATCACCGTGGCGGGAGGGTCGGTGGATCGTCGCGAAGACGAAGGAATCACCGTGGTCGACAGGCCGGCGGGTCGTCACGAAGACGAAGGGGCCATCGTGGTCGGCGGGCCGGTGGGTCGTCGCGAAGGGGCAAGGGGCATGGTGGTCGGCGGGCCGGTGGGTCGTGGCGAGGAGCGAGCCGAGGAGGAAGACGTGTCCTCATCCGTCTCGGTGAGTCCCTATCAGGGTTATGTCTACGCCTATCCGCACAAGACGTCGTACCGTCCGCTGGACCCGCGTCCGTCGCTGCGGGAGGTGTGGGCGGGGGAGTCGCACACGAACCTGTTCCTCTACCTGCACATCCCGTTCTGCGAGATGCGCTGCGGGTTCTGCAACCTGTTCACCCGGACCGGTGCCCCCGAGGAGCTTGTCGCCGCCTACCTGGACGCCCTCGAACACCAGGCGAGGGCCGTACGGGACGCCCTGGACGATCCCGGGTTCGTGACCGCGGCCATCGGCGGCGGCACGCCGACCTATCTGAGCGCCGCCGAGCTCACCCGGATGTTCGACCTCACCGAGCGGATCATGGGTGCCGACCTGCGGGCCGTCCCGCTCTCGGTGGAGACCTCGCCGGCGACCGCGACGACCGACCGGCTCGTCGTTCTGGCCGAACGGGGCACGACCCGGATCTCGATCGGCGTGCAGAGCTTCATCGACGCCGAGGCCCGCGCGGCGGTCAGGCCGCAGAGACGGGAGGAGGTCGAGGCGGCGCTCGGCGCGATCCGGGAGGTCGGCTTCGAGGCGCTCAACATCGACCTGATCTACGGGATCGACGGGCAGACCGAGACGTCCTGGCGCTACTCGCTGGACGCGGCACTCGCCTGGAAGCCCGAGGAGATCTACCTCTACCCGCTGTACGTCCGCCCGCTCACCGGCCTCGGCCGTCGCGCCCGCGACTGGGACGACCACCGGCTCGCCCTCTACCGTCAGGGCCGTGACCACCTGCTGGCCGCCGGATACGAGCAGGTGTCGATGCGGATGTTCCGGCTGCCGGGATCGGTGGGCGTGGCCGAGTACCGCTGTCAGAGCGACGGCATGGTCGGCCTCGGCTGCGGCGCCCGCTCCTACACCTCCCGGCTCCACTACTCCTACGAGTACGCGGTCGGCGCCGGTCAGGTGCGCGCGATCATCGACGACTACGTACGGCTCGCTCCCGAGGAGTTCGACGTCGCCAACGTGGGATTCCGGCTGGGGGAGGACGAACGGCGGCGCCGTCACCTGATCCAGTCGCTGCTCCAGGCCGAGGGGCTCGACCTGGCCTCCTACCGCGAGCGTTTCGGCGTCGAGGTCGTGGCCGGCTTCCGCGAGGAGCTCGAGCGCCTGGCGGATCGGGGCTGGCTGGAGGGGGACGCCCCGGCGGCCGGGGCCGGGTGGCTGCGGCTGACCCCGGAGGGTCTGGCCCATTCCGACGCGATCGGCCCGGCGCTGTTCTCCGGCCGGGTCCGCGAGCTGATGGCCGGATACGAGGAGCGGTGAGAAGGATGGGAAACGCACCGGTTCCCGTCTCCATCGGTCATGTCCGCGATCGCGGACAGAACGGTGGCCAGGGCTGTGGCTGTGACCAGGATCAGGGTGGTGACCGGGGACAGGGCCAAGACCACGACTGTGGCAATGTTCCTGATCAAGGCCGGGACAAGGTCCGTGATCAGGACTACGGCCATGGCCGGATCCGTGATCGGGACCGCGACCGTGATCGGGACCGCGACCGTGATCGGGACCGCGACCGTGATCAGGACCGCGATCGGGACCATCTGACGATCCTTTACCGGGGGCCGCTGTCGAGCTGTGACTACGACTGCCCCTACTGCCCGTTCGCCAAGCGCCGCGACAACCCCGACCGGCTGCGGCAGGACCGGATGGCACTGGAGCGGTTCACCGGATGGGTGGCCGGGCGGGATCACCCGGTCTCGGTGCTGTTCACGCCGTGGGGCGAGGGCCTGGTCCGATCCTGGTACCGGCGGGCGATGGTGGAGCTCAGTCACCTCCCGCATGTCCGGCGGGTCGCCATCCAGACCAACTTCAGTTGCCGCCCCGACTGGCTGGCCGAGGCCGATCTGGACACGCTCGCGCTCTGGGTGACCTACCACCCCGGCCAGGTCGCCTACGAGCGGTTTCTCGCCAGGTGCCGTGACCTGGTCGCCCGAGGTGTCCGCTTCAGCGTGGGCGTCGTCGGCCTGCCCGAGCACCTGGAGCGCGCACGGGAACTACGGGCCGACCTGCCCGCGGAGGTGTATCTGTGGGTGAACGCCGCCGAGGGCCACCCGTACACCGATCCGGAGGCGGCCCTCTGGACGGCGATCGACCCGCTGTTCGCCTACAGCCGGACGCCGCACCGCAGCGGCGGACAGCCCTGCCGCACGGGAGACACGGTGATCTCGGTGGACGGCGACGGCACCGTACGGCGCTGCCACTTCGTCCCGGCCGTGCTCGGCAACCTCTACGACGGGACGTTCCGCCCGGGGGCCAGGGCGTGCCCGGCGGCCCTGTGCGACTGCCACATCGGCTACGTCCACCTGGAGCGGACCGGCCTCTACGACGTCTTCGCCGGCGGAATCCTGGAACGCATCCCCGGAGCCCTGCCCTCCGGCGAGCTCGTCGCGACCGGCTTCATCATCTAGAGACACGCTGAAGGTCTCACCCTCCGGCCCCGCATCGGATGATGCGGGGCCGGACTCGTCGGTTCATGGCGCGGCCGCCCGATCACCGAGGCGCGCACATCGTCACGGACGGCCCCGGCATCCCGGTGGGCCGGGCAGGGGGTCATGACCCGCCGGGCGGGGTCAGAGCGCCGAGGGACGCGCGGACCCGGGAGGTCAGCTCTTCGTCCGACAGATCGCCGGGCTCGCGCAGGCTCGGGTCGGCCGCGTAGTCCTCCAGAGCGTAGAAGACGTCCAGCAGGGCCCGCTCCAGGGCGTCGCGAACCCGTTCTCCCTCGGTGAGCGCGCGCCGGCGTGCGGCCAGCCAGGCCGGCGCGAAGGCGGCGGCGGGCAGTTCTCCCCGCGCCAGCGCCCCCATGAGAGCCAGCTGCTCGGCCACGCCGGATCCCGGGGCGACCTCGGCGGGCGTGGACGCCGGCGGATGCCGCGGAGGGAGCTCCTCGGAGACCGCCAGCATTTCCGGCCGTGAGCCTGCCAGCCTCCTCGCGTGTCGGGCGAACCTCGCCCGGGCCTCGTCGATCCCGGTGTCCAGGCACGCCCGTACGAAACGGGCGTCGCCCGCGACCAGCGCGTATCCCTGCCCTGTGACGAGGACGGCGCCGGAGAGTCCGGGAAGGGCGAGGAGGAGATCGTCGTCGGACCGGGGCAGGCCGGCGAGCGGCCCGGTCTCCGGCACGCGGACCTCGATGAGGTCTTCGGCGGCGTGCCGCTCACCGGCCTGCCCGGCGAGGACGTGGTCCACGCCGGCCTCCCTGGCGCCCGCGGAGATCCGGGCCGTCAGTTTCCCGTCCGGTGGCCAGGACGAGGGCACCGCCACCACCGTCTTGGCGTCCTCGTCCAGCCACCGTCCGCCGAACCGGTGCGGGTCGCCGAGGAGCGCCCCGGCCAGCTCCCCACTCGTCGTGGGGCCGTCCCCGCCCGATCTCAATACAGGAAGCCCTTGTCTATGATGCCCGCGAGCTGCTTGGCCCCGAGGTTCCACGCGGACCAGAACGTCCCGTCTGCGTGGAGCATGACCATCTTTCCAGAGCCGGGGTCGATGAAGCCGACCGCCGTGCCCTGTCCCCGGTAGTCGAACCGGTAGATCTTGGTTCCCGGTGCGGTCATGTGGTCCCGCATGGCCTTCTCGAACGCCTGCAGCGAGGCCTTGTTGCGGTTGCCCGTGATGCCGAAGTCGACGGCGTGAGCGTCGAACTTCTTGCTCATCGTCTTCTGGCTGGTGAAGTTGGCCTTGCCGAGCCAGGCGGCCTTCGGGCAGGCGCCGTTGTGGACCAGGAGATCCGCCGCGCCGGCGGCCACATGGTACGTGTGCGTCTCGCCGACCGTGAGGTTGTAGACGCGGTCCCATCTGAAGAGCTTCCGGACCGCGCCGACCTGCAGATGGGTGCCGGCGGAGGTCCGCAACCACGTTCCGGGGACGAGGTCGCCGGCCTCGACCCAGTCCCTGCGGTCCGGGACCCAGAACGGGTGCCCGTCGGTCGCGGTGACCGTACCCGTGGCCGTGCCTCGATCACCGTCCAGATCGACGGTCAGCCGGACGAGGCGCTTGGAGCCGACGCCTTGGATGAGAGCGGTGACGGGCTCGTCGCGGGTGGTCCCGGTCTCCGGATCGGTCGCCCTGACCAGCTCGCCGACCCGGACGTCGCTGATGGGTTTGCGCGTCCCGTCCGCCATGAGGACCGGGGTGTCGCCGGTGAAGCTGTTGCCCACGCACTGCGCGGCCTTGCCGAGCTGGAACGCCTTGCCGAACATCCCGAGTCCGCAGCCGATGACCGCCTGGGTGCCGACGCTGCCCCAGTCGACCTTCCGGCCGGAGAGCCGCTGCGTCAGATACTCCATGCCGCCGCCGAACAGCGCGCCGCCCGCGCAGGCGGCCAGCAGCGGGTTGTTGCCGCTCGGGTCGGTCGCGTTGACCGGGTCGCCCGCCGCGTAGCCGTAGAGGTTCGCGCCTCCGTCGACGCCGATCGGGTCCTCGCTGATGAACCGGCCGAGCGTCGGGCTGTAGTAGCGGGCGCGGTAGAACAGCAGGCCGGTGCCGTCGTCCTCGCGGCCGGTGTAGGTGAATCCGTTGCCGGCAGGGTCGCCGGTGACCGTCGTGCCGCCGTTGGGGTCGTAGGAGTAGGCCGTCCGCAGGCTGCCGTCGTCGGCGCCGAGCGCCAGCGTGCTGCCCTGGAGGTCGGTGAGGTAGGTCTGGGTCCCGGAGGAGGTCGTGCGCCCGAACCACTGGTCGATCGCGCCGGACATCAGCTCGGACGTGACGTTCCCCGACGCGTCGGTCTCGGCGATGGGGTTGTCCCCGGCGGACAGGTAGCCGGTGACGGCCCCGTTGACCGTGCGGCGGTCTCGCTGCCCCTCGGCGTCGTAACGGAACCCGGCTGTCAGGCCGGCCCTGCTGAGGCCCGTGAGCTGGCCTCGGGCGTTCCAGTTGTAGGTGGCGGTGCCGTCGCCGGTGAGGTTGCCGTCGAGGTCGTACGACAGGGTCTGCCCCGAGCGGCCGGTCAGCCGGTTGGCCGCGTCGTAGACCATCCCGCTGACCGCCGACGGCAGCGCGACCTTGGCGAACGAGCCGGTGACGTCGGAGATCTGGCCGAGCGGGTCGTAGCCGTAGGCCAGGCCGCCCTTGTCGGCCGTGCCGTGGCGGTAGGTGATCCCGGTGACCCGGCCGGCGTCGTCGTAGCCGTAGCTCTGGCTCCAGCCGCCGGGCAGGTCGAGGCGGTCCTCCCGTCCCGCGTCGTCGTAGTGCGGGGTCACGGCCACGTTTCCGCGGGCGATCCGCTTGACCGCGCCGGTGTCGTCGTAGTCGTAGGTGACCGGCGCCCGCCCGAGGACGGTGACGCTGGTCCGCCGGTCCACCGCGTCGTACCCGTAGTCGACCTGCCCGGCCGGGCGCGTGACCCGGGTGACCCGGTCGAGGTCGTCGTAGGTGAAGACCGTGTCGCCCCCGGCGGCCGTGTCGGCGATGCGCTTGAGCCGGTCGGCCTCGTCGTAGGTGAAGACGACGGTCGATTCGGCGGTGGTGCCGCTGACGCCGTAGTCGACCTGCTTGGTCCTGCCGAGGGCGTCGTAGGCGAACTTGGTGAGCTTGCCGTTCCGGTTGGTCGTGGTGGCGACCTGCCCGGCCCTGTCGTAGGTCGTGACCGTCGACCTGCCGAGCGGATCGGTGACCTTGGTGACCCGGTCCGAGGTGTCGTACTCCCAGGACATCGAGTTGTTACGCGGGTCGGTGAGCCTGGTGCGGTTGCCGTTCTCGTCGTAGCCGAAGCCGTACGTCCGGCCCAGCGGGTCCGTCGCGGAGGCGATCTGGTTGCGGGCGTCGTAGGCGATCGTCGAGACGGCTCCGGCCGGGTCGGCGGTCTGGGTGACCCGCCCCGCGTTGTCGGTGAAGAACCGGGTGACGCGCCCCGTCGGGTCGGTGGAGGTCATCAGGTCGCCGAGGCGGTAGGTGTTGACGGTGACCTTGCCCGCCGCGTCGGTGGCGGTCAGCACCTGCCCGGCGGAGTTGTAACGGGTCTTGCTGACCCGGCCCAGCGGGTCGGTCTCCTCAATGAGGTTGCCGTTGTCGTCATAGGTGTACGTGGTGGTCTTGCCCAGTTCGTCGGTGACGGCGGAGGGCAGGTCGAAGGGCCCGCCGTAGACGGTCTTCTCACCGTTCACCGCGCCCGCGGTGCCGGCCAGCCGGGTGGACTGGGTAAGCCTGCCCTCGCCGTCGTAGGAGAAGGACGTGACCCGTCCCGCGGAGTCGGTCATCGCGTCGAGCCGCTCGCCGGTGCCGCGCGTGAAGGTCGTCGTGCTCGCCTCGGCCGTGCCGTACGCCTCGGTCTGGCTGGTCGCCGCGCCGGCCGCGTTGAAGGTGACCCGTTGCACGGCGCCGTTCGGCTGGGTGACCCGGGTCTCGGTGATCTTCCCGGCGGTGTCGGTGACGTAGTCGAACGTGTAGATCTGCCCGTCGGTCAAGGTCTGCTTCGCCACGCGGCCCGCGGTGCCGTACTCGTTGGTCAGGTAGGCGATGCCCCGGGCGTCGGTCGCGGTCAGCATCCGGCCGGCGGTGTCGTAGGTGTATCTCAGGACCTTGCCGCCGGTGTCGGTGACCGTCTCCAGCCGGCCGCCGGCGTTGTAGGTGTAGCCCACCGTGCGGCCGATGTTGTCGCGCAGCCCGGTGACCCGCTTCTGCGCGTTGTACGCCAGCTTGATCCACTTGCCGTTGGGCGAGGTGATCTGGATGAGGTTGAGGTCGCTGTCACGCGTCAGGGTGATCGTGTTGTCGTTGTGGTCCCTGATCTCCGCCAGCGGCTGGTACTGCGGGAAGAAGTACCGCATGCCGTCGCGCCGCCGCAGTTCCCAGCCGTCGCGCGTGTTGTCGCGGCTGATGGTCGAGCCCCTGTACTCGCCGGGAGTGTTCACGGCGCCGAAGACGGCGTCCCCGAAGCCCACTCCGGGAGAGGTCCTGTCGTAGTGGATGACCGCGCCGCCCGGAAGGTAGAGGTCGACCTCCTGGTACTGCTCCTCCGAATACAGGAAGGCGTTGTAGGCCCCGATCTGCCCGATCCCGAAGTCGCGGTTGGCGGTGTCGCCCTGGTAGAGCGTGCGGGTGACCTCGATCGGCATCACGTCGTCGAGGGCGAGGTCGGTGCGCGAGTCCATGAGCTGGCCGGTGGACAGCTGCACCGGGTCGCCGTTGACCCAGTCCCAGATGTCCTTGAACCAGCCCTGCAGCCACTTGGGGGTGATCGAGGTGTTGAACATGCCGCCGTAGAACGACCACACCTTGGTCCCGGGGTCCGGAACGACCTGCGTCGCGTCGGCGCTCACCTTGCCGTGGCCGTAGACGTGCCAGCCCTGCCGCTCGGGGTCGTAGTTCCAGAAGTCCACGGTCTCGCCGGGCGGCAGCTTGGTGTAGTTCGGGTAGACGACGCGGGCGCCGTCGGGGAAGACGAAGGTCCCGCCGGGCTGCACGGTGAAGTAGACGGGCACGATGCCGTTCGGCGGCAGCGGGAAGGGCGGCCGGTCGATCGGGATCGGAGTGATGCCCAGCTCGGTGATGACCTTGCCGGCCTTGTCGCGGATCACCGACCCCGCCGGGATGCGCACCTCCAGGCCGGGGATCTTCGGTGTGGTGAGCACGACCTCCCTGCCGGCCGGTGAGTCGAACCTCACCATGTGCTGGGTGTCGATCTGCTGCATCCAGATGGTGTACGGGAGCACGGTGGTCCGCCCGGCCTCCAGGTCCACCTTGACCGAGTAGAAGCCGTAGCGACGGCCCTTGGCGCCGGCCGGGGCGCCGTCGACGTCGAGGGTCGAGGTCCCGGTGGGCAGACCGGAGAGCAGGAAGCGTCCCTTGCCGTCCGTGGTCCCCGTGACCCGGCCGACGGTCAGCGCGACCTTCGGCAACGGCTTGCCGTCGATCGTCCGGATCACGCCTGACAGCGCCGTGACCCCGGCGGGAGCCCGCAGCGGCTCGACCTTCGCGGGTGCGGCTCGCCGGGCGTTCCAGTCGACGCCTTCGAGGTTGTCCCGGTCGGGCTTCCAGGCGGCGTCGCCGTCCGCCGGCTTCTCACCGGCGAGGGAGGCGGGCTGGGCTGACGGGACTGGGGACGGCGCGGCGGCCGTACTCGGCGCCGTGTTCGCGGGGGCGGGCGCCGAGGCGGTGCCGGCCGGCGCGAGCGCGGTGGTCCTCGTGGCGAGCGCGATGCCGACCTGCCCGGTCAGGCCCTTGGTGGGGTCGATCACGACCGTGTACGTGCCGGCCGCGGGGAGGTCCGCGACGTTGAGGGTCGTGTTGGCGGACACGTAGGAGTTGCTGAGCTGCGTCCCGTCGGGCTTGATGACACCCACGTAGACGGCCGCGGTGAAGCTCGGGACCCCGGTGACGGCGAGCTTGACCTTCTGGGCGGCGGTGCCGGTGAAGGTGTAGGCCGCGTCCTGCCCGGCGCGGGCGATCGTCGCGCTGACGGCGGCGCCGCCGAGGGCGAGCGTGCCTGCGGCGACCCGGTTGGAGAGGGTGGCCGTGACCGAGCCCGTCCCCGCCTTCATCGGGTCGATCACGACCTGGTACGTCCCGGTCTGTGGGAGTTTGGCGATGTCGATCTCGTCGGCCGCCGCCGACGACACGTAGTAGTTCTTCACCGCGATCGTGCCGTCCGGCGCCAGCACGTTGACGTACGTCGCCTGGTTGACGGAGTTGGGAGTGAGTCCGATGCTGACGGCGGCGCCGGTCGTTCCCGCGAAGGTGAGGACCGCGTCCTGGCCGGCGCGGGCGATCGCCGCCGCCACTCCGGCTCCGGCGGGCGTCAGCGCCCCGGTGACCGGCTTGGACAGCGTGGTCGTGATCGAACCGGTGGCCGCCTGGTCCGGGTCGATGACGACCCGGTAGGTGCCGGTCTGCGGGAGTTTGGCGATGTCGATCTCGTCGGCCGCCGCCGACGACAGGTAGAAGTTCTTCACGGTGATCGTGCCGTCGGGTGCGATCACGTTGACGTAGGCCGACTTGGTCAGCGTGTTCGCGGTCAGTCCCAGGCTCACGGCGCCGTCCGCGGTTCCGGCGAAGGTGAACGTCGCGTCCTGGCCGGGCCGGGCGATCGCCACAACCGGAGCCGCGCCCGTCGGCGAGAGAAGGCCGCCGGCCACCGGAGTCGACAGCGTCACCGTGACCGAACCGGTGGCCGCCTGGTCCGGGTCGATCAGCACCCGGTAGGTGCCGGTCTGCGGCAGCTTCTCGATGTCGATCTCGTTGGCGGACGCCGACGACACGAAGAAGTTCTTCACGATGATCGTGCCGTCCGGCGCGATCACGTTGACGTAGGTCAGTCTGGTCAGCGTGTTCGCCGTCAGTCCCAGGCTCACGGCGCCGTCCGCCGTACCGGCGAAGGTGAACGTCGCGTCCTGCCCCGGCCGGGCGATCGCCGCCACCGTTCCGGCGCCGGTGGGTGTCAGCGTCCCGGTGACCGGCTTGGACAGCGTCAGCGTGACCGCCCCCGTGCTCGCCTGGTCCGGGTCGATCAGCACCTGGTAGGTGCCGGTCTGCGGCAGTTTCTCGATGTCGATCTCACCGGAGATCGTCGCGGACAGGTACTGGTTGTCCACGACGACGGTCCCGTCCGGCGCCACCACATCCAGATAGATCGTCTTGCCGAAGGTGTTCGCGGTGAGACCGAGGCTCATCGCGGTGTCGGCCGTACCGGCGAAGGTGAACGTCGCGTCCTGCCCCGGCCGGGCGATCGTCGCGACCGACGCCGTTCCCGTCGGCGACAGCACTCCGCCGGCCACCGGGGTCGACAGCGTCACCGTGATCGCGCCGGTCCCGGCGGCGGTGGGGTCGACGATGACCTGGTAGGTGCCGGACATCGGCAGCTTCGGCAGATCGAGCTCGGCCGACCCCCCGGCGGAGTAGATCCGGCCGTCGACCACCATGGTGCCGTCCGGGGCCACGACGTTGACAAACCACAACTTGTCGATCGTGTTGCCGGTGAATCCCAGGCTGACGGTGGCGTCCGGGGTTCCGGCGAAGGTGAACGCCGCGTCCTGGCCCGGCCTGGCGATCGTCGCGGTCGATCCCGCACCCGTGGGCGAGAGCACCCCGCCGGCCACCGGAGTCGACAGCGTCGCCGTGACCGATCCGGTGCCGGCGAGGCTGGGCTCGACGAGGACCTGGTAGACGCCGGACATCGGCAGCTTCGGCAGGTCGACCTCACCCGCGGTCCCGGCGGAGATGAACTGGTTGCTCACCAGCATCGAGCCGTTCGGCGCCTGTACGGACACGTGCAGCAGCGAGCTGATCGAGGCGGCCGAGAACCCCACGCTGACCAGTGAGTTCGCCGTACCCGAGAAGGTGAGGACCCCGCGCTGACCCGGTCGCGCCAGGTTCAGCACCGTTCCGGCGCCCGTGGGCGACAGGACGCCGCCGATCGGCTCGGACGTCGTCACCGTGACCTGACCCGTCGCCGTCGCCGAGCTCGGATCGATCAGAAGCTCGTAGGTCCGCCCCTCGGCCAGGCCGCTGAGCCGCAGCGATTCGCCGCTGCTGACGAAGATGCTGTCGAGCTTCCTGCCCATGTAGCTGTAGCCGGTCGCGGTGAACGAGCCCAGGGTGTTCCCCGTCAGGCCGAGGTCGACCTCGCCTGACGCCGGGGCGTCGAACACGACGAGCGCGGACTTGCCCGCGCCGGAGATGAGGACGGGCTGCGCCGGGCCGCCGACCTGCACGCGGGTCGTGCTCTCGATGGTGGCCGGGTCCACGGAGGGCAGCGGGACCAGGAAGTCCGTGGATGAGGTCGTCTCTCCGGCGGGGGTCGCGACCAGCAGCTTGCCGGTGGTGGTGCCCTGGGGAACCACGAACTTCAGCTGGGTGGCCGTGGCGGACGTCACCTCGGCGCGTATCCCGTTGACGCTGACGATGTTCTCCGGCAGCGCGCTCGCGAAGCCGGACCCGGTGACGGTGACCTCGGTGGTCGGCGGACCGGCCACAGGAGTGATCGTGGTGATGGCCGGTCCGGGGGCGGCCACGGTGAAGGTCCCGGCCTGCGCGGTGGTGCCGCCGACGGTGACGGTGACCGCGCCGGTCGTCACGCTCGACGGCACCGTCACCGTGAGCGTGGTGGCGGTGGCGGCGGTCACGGTGGCGGCGGCGCCGTTGAACGAGACGGCGTTGCCCGACGGCGTGGCGGAGAAGCCGGTGCCGGAGATGCGCACGGTCGAACCGGGCCTGCCGGAGATCGGGACGGCGCTCATCACGGAGAGCTGCGTCGCGGGATACCGCTGGATGCCGGTCAGGTTGCCGGCCTGATCGTAGCTGTACTTGGCGGCCTCGCCGCCGGAGTGCGTGACGCCGGTCAGCATGCCCGCCGCGTCATAGGCGTAGACGGCGGGGCCGGCCACGTCCGCGGCCGCGGACGTGGCCGCGGTCTTTCCGGGCGGACCCGCCCCCTTGGTGCTCAGCGGTGACCCGGAGCTGCCACCGTGATCGGGAAAGGCCGCGGAGGCGATGGTTCGGGAGGCGACCGGAGGTGTGGCGTTCTGGCCCAGCGCGGGAAGCGGCGAAATGGCGACGCTAAGACCGATCAGGATCGCAATGAACTTTCCACGGGCAAAACCGGACATATATTGCTCCCCGTGATAATGCCCGAGGAAAGTCCGGAAGCGTCCCAACTTTCCGATTTATATGGGCTTTACTCAGCAGTTGGGAACATTAAGCCGGATGATCACTGAAAACAAGGCTTATTATTTACAGTGTCTCAGTGCGGTAACGGATCTTGACATGATCCGGAAACCTGCGGTTCCGTAGCTTGTCGAACTCAGGGCCGAACAGTACGGAGAGCCTGTGACACGACGCCGGCCGGCGCCCCAGAAGTGAGCACACCCGAACTCGGCGCCTCACCTCCCAGTCCCACCGGACGAGCCCCCGGCCTCGTCGGACGGCTCACCGGCCCCCGCGACGGCATGTCTCCCGAGCGGACCGTCACCCCGGGCGACGGTCGGTGTCCCGCGACCCAGGACACCGGAGCCGACGACACCCCCGCCGAACGGGTCACCGCTCCCGGCGGTGACCCGGGAGCCGTGACCCGGCGCGGCGCCATGGCCCTCGGCGGCCTCGCGGCCGTCTGCGCGATGGCCGCCGCCGACTCCGGCGACGAGCCGGCGTTCGCCGCCGCCGACGTCGCTCCGCTGCCCGACGTGCTCCTGCCGCCCGCTCCGCACGTCGTCCTCACCGCGCTCGACGTACCACCCGGCGCCGACGCCGTACGCTCCCTCGCCGCGCTGGCCCGCCTGGCGCGCGAACCCGGTGGCGGAGCACGGGCGGCCATCGCCCTCGGATCGTCGTGGTTCGACAAGGCCGGCCTGGCGGCGTCCCGGCCTCTCGGGCTCACGCCGATGCCGTCCTTCGTCGGAGAAGTGCTCGACGCCGCCCTGGTCCACGGCGACCTGCTCCTCCAGGTCAGCGCCGCGACCGCCGAACTCGCCCGGCAGGTGAGCGGCTCGTTGCTGCGCGCGGTGCCCGGAGCGGGAGTCCGATGGGAGAAGCGCGGCTTCCGGGCGGACAGCCGGCTGAGCGAGGGGCGGGCGCTGGCCCGCAACCTGTTCGGCTTCGTGGAGGGACACGGCAACCCGTCCTTCCGGAGCAGCCCGGACGCCGCGGAGATGGCCTGCGTGGCGGCCGGCTCGGGCGAACCGCGATGGGCGGTGGGCGGCAGTTACCAGGTCATCCGCATCGTCCGTTTCGCCACCCGGCTCTGGGACCTCGAGCCCGTACCCGTGCAGGAACGGGTGATGGGACGCCGCCGTGACGGAACCTGGCTGGACGGCACCCGCCCCACCGGAAGGCCTGCGTTCGACGCCGATCCGGAGGGACGGATCACGCCCCTGGACGCCCACACCCGCCGAGCCAACCCGGGCACGCCCGGGGTCGCCGCCCCAAGGATGCTCCGGCGGGGCTACTCCTACCACGACGGCCCCGAGGACCAGGGCATGCTGTTCATGGCCTTCCAGGGCGACCTGGAAGTCGGGTTCGCCGGGGTCCAGCGCCGCCTGGCCGGGCAGAGCCTCGACAGATACATGCTCACCGTCGGCGGCGGATATTACTTCCTCCCCGACCTCTCCCACGGCACCCCGATTGAATTCACCGTCTGACAAATGGCGGGGTGATTATTGGCGGGGCCGCGATATTCAATCTTTCAACCAAATGCCCGGCAAAAATGGCGACCGGGCCGTCCCGGGCCTGTCCGGGTGGGAATCACATGGCGGCGCCCCGGCCGGATGAGCGCCGGGTGGGAATCACGTGGCGGCGCCCCGGCCGGATGAGCGCCGGGTGGGAATCACGTGGCGGCGCCCCGGCCGGATGAGCGCCGGGTGGGAATCACGTGGCGGCGCCCCGGCCGGATGAGCGCCGGGTGGGAATCACGTGGCGGCGCCCCGGCCGGATGAGCGCCGGGTGGGAATCACGTGGCGGCGCCCCGGCCGGATGAGTACCGGGTGGGTGATCGCCCCTGCCGGCGCTCGCCCTCGTTTCTCTGGAACACCCCCGGCGCGCCGCGTATGACAGAAACCCCGCGACCTCATCCGGGAAGATCCCGACGCGTCATGGGGACGCCAGAGGTCCCTAGGAGCTCTTGCCCCGGGTGATCCTGCGGGTCCATCGCACGGCGCGCTGGACCACGGGACCCGCCAGGCTGATCTCCGAGGTGACCTTCCTGAGGGCCTGGGTGGCCGCCTGCGATTCGGCCACGGCCTTCTTCAGCTCCGCCGTGGTGCGCTGGAGCTCGCCGCTGAGTTTCTTCAGCGCGGCGGGGTCGCCGCCGGGGGCGGGGGCCGCGGGCTTCTTGCGCTCGTTGACCCGGACGAGCTGCCAGCCGTCGAACGCGTCCGTGGTGTGCCACAGGTCGGGCCGGGACTCCAGCCATCGCAGCAGGCGGGCCTGGATCGGCGCCGGGTCTCCCCAGGTTGCGTAGAGCTTGTGGTTGCTGACGCATATCGGCGCCAGGCCGAGGTTCGCCACCGCCTCCCAGACCGCCATCGCCACGCCCGGAGTGTGCTCGCTCCGGTAGTCGTCGAAGACGACGATCCCGTTGTCCTGCAGGACCTCCCGCGCCGAGAGAACATCCTGCCGGACGTGGATGTAGAGATGCGAGGCGTCCACGTGGACGAATCTGCAGGATTTGGCCGTGACGTGGTCGAGGACGATCGAGGTCGGTCCGTGGACGATGCCCGGGAGCGTGTGATGGAAGCCCAGGTAGTTCTGCTCGAACTTCTCACGGGTGAGGGTGGAGTAGGAGCGGCTCGTCTCGGCGTCGTTCGCCGCCTCGGGGGCGTCGGACTCGAAGAGGTCGCAGACGGTGAAGGTCTCTCCGGGGCGCAGATGGCTGCCGACCATGACCGCACTCTTGCCCAGATACGTCCCGAGCTCGAGCAGGTCGCCTCGCGGCTCTCCCTCGGCCTTCGCCGAGAGGAACCATTCGAAGAGCAGCTGGTCCGTGATCCAGAACCAGCCGGGTATCCGGTCGAGCGATCGCGGAGTGATTTGTACCTTCACGGCGGACATGGGCGGACCGTAGCAGCCGGGGTCCGCCCCTCGGCAACAGCCGAAACGCACCTTTCGGCGGGTGTTCGTCAGATGGCCATCCACGAGGTGCCGTCCCGACGCTCACCCGTCGATTAGATCTCACCCGGTGGGCTCGCGGCTCTCTTTGAGACGCCTTCCGGGCGTTGACCTCCGCTCCGGCGCGAACATCGGAGCACGGGCCCGTGTCCCGGCGGCCGGCCGGGGCGCCGGTGGGGCGGGACGGACGTGGGTCAGGCGCCCAGGGCGCGGAGCACGAAGCCGGAGACGATCTCCTCGGCTTTCTCCGGCGTGACGGAGCCGCTGAGCAGCGGCAACCGTTCGGCGCCGATGACGGTGAGGATGATCCGGGCGGTGGCGGCCACGTCGGAGGCCTGGAAGTCGCCCGAGGCCACGCCGCTGTCGATGATGCCGGTCAGGATGCGCTGCATCGGCGCGACATGGTCGGCCAGGCGCTGGTAGGCATCGGGGCCCAGGGCCGCGGACAGGTCGGCGGGGCCGGGGTGGGGGTGGGCGAGCAGCCCGGTGAGCTGGAGCCTGACGAACACCCGCAGCTGTTCGGCGGGGGAGGCCTGCTCGGGCAGCTCCCGCCGGTAGCTCTCGATGAAGTAGTGCGTCACCCGTTCGGTGAAGGCCAGCAGCAGCGCGGCCTTGTCGGGAAAGTAGTTGTAGAGGACGGTCCGGGTGATCCCTGCCTCGCCTGCCACGTCGGTCATGGAAATGGCGTCGATACCCTGGTCGCGGGAGAGCCGCGAAACCGCGCGCAGGATGCGATCTCGCGTCTGGGCACGATGTTCGCCGATGGTCGCGGCTGAGATCCGGGGCACCGTTCCATGGTCGCACAACGCCGACGTGGCGGTCAGGGTCGTGACCCTCCCCTTGAGACCCATCAAGACCGGAGGCGGTCAGCGCTGTGGGCGGGCCGTGAGCATCGCGGTGTGCAGGTCCTCCGCCGTGGGGGCGGGGGGGAGCGGGTCTCCGGTCCGGTCGGCGCGGCAGGCGTCGAGGATCAGGGCGACCAGCCGCCGCCACGCGTCCGGCGCCGCGCAACGCGTCGAGCCGAGCACGCCGGCGTTGGCCATCAGGATCAGCATCAGGTCCTGGCCGGTGAAGTCGGCGCGCAGCGCCCCGGCGTCCCCGGCGCGCTTGATGACCCGGTCCACCGCCGTCATCGCCCGCGCCCGCGGGTCCTCCAGCGCCTGGGCGGTGGGGAAACAGGAGGTGAAGGCCTCGGTCACACCCTGATCCTCGGCCTGCATGCCGCAGAGGTGCTCGATCAGCCCGCGAAAACCCTCCCACGGGTCGGCGGCCAGCTCCGCGGCCCTGGCGACCTCGGCGAACTCCGCCATCCGGTCGGCCATGATCGCCTCGATGAGGGTCTCGCGGTCGGGAAAGCGCCGGTAGAGCGTGGCGATGTTCACCTCGGCCCGGCGGGCGATCTCCTCCAGCGGAACCTCGAGGCCGCGCTCGCGGAAGGCGATGCGAGCCGCCAGCAGGATGCGCTCCCGGTTGATCTCGGCATCCTTGCGCAGCCCCCGCCGTTTGCACGCTTCCATACGGTGATCCTACAAAGTTAAGGAACACCTGCGTTTATGCTACGGTCTCCGACAAACGAAGGGCTGCCTTCACTTATCTCCTCGGAGCTCATAATGAACGTCATCCTCTGGGTCGTGCAGGCATTGCTCGCCGCGGCCTTCCTCATGGGCGGTCTGACCAAGGCCACCAAGTCCCGCAGCGAGCTGAGCGGCAAGATGTCGTGGGTGGAGGATTTCTCCGACGGCCAGGTCAAGACGATCGGCATCGTGGAGGTGCTGGCCGCGGTCGGGCTGATCCTTCCCGCCCTCACCGGAATCCTGACCGTGCTGACCCCGCTCGCCGCCGCCGGCTTGGTGATCACGATGATCGGCGCCGCGATCGTGCACGCCCGGCGCGGGGAGTATCCCGGGATCGCCGCCAACATCGTGCTCCTGGCGATGGCCGCCTTCGTGGCCTGGGGCCGGTTCGGGCCCTACGCGTTCTGACGGCTCGGTCAGCCTTCGCGGGAGAGATCGAACGTACCGCTGGAGAACCCCACATGGAGAGCGGCGGCGATGGCCGGGTGGGATTCGGTCCCGGCGCGGATCACGGCTTCGATCGTACGGCCCTTGCCGGGTAAAGGGATGAGGGCGAGGCCGGGCGGCGGGGTGCGGCACAGCATCATCGGCAGGATCGTCACCCCCCGGCCTACGGCGACCAGAGCCAGCGCGGATCGAAGGTCGCGATAGCTGTGCTCGATGGCTGGGGTGAATCCGGCGCTCTGGCAGGCATGCACCATCACGTCGCGGCACGCGCTCGGCGCCGGCGTGGTGATCCACGGATGATGCCGGAGCGCGGCGAGCCCTTCGATCCCGCGCAGATCCTCCGGTACGGCCAGGACGAGCGGATCGTCGAACAGTTCGTGCGCGGTCAGACCGTCCGGTAGCGGCCTACCGAGGTGGGGATATCGGTATGTCAGGGCCAGGTCGAGGTCGCGCTGTTTGAGCAGGGGCAGCGCTTCCTCGGGCTCGGTCTCAACGATTCGGGGCCGCAGTCGCGGATGCGCGCGGACCAGTGCCGCGGCCAGCGGTGCGGCCAGCACCTCCAGGCCGCTGGGCAGGCAACCGATCATCAGCTCGCCGCCGACCTCGCCGTCGAGTGTGCGTACGGCACTGTGGGCTCGTTCCAGCGCTGCCAGCACCTGCTCGCACTGCGCGGCGAGCGCGGATCCGGCGGCGGTGAGCCGCACCGTGCGTCCCTCCCGGCGCAGCAGTGCGGCACCGGCCTCGGCCTCCAGGGCCCGAAGCTGCTGTGACACGGCGGACGGGGTGACGCCGTGAATCTCGGCCACGGCTGTGACGGTGCCGTACCCGGCGAGATCTCTGAGCAGGACGAGCCGTTTCACATCAAGCATGAGTACATCTTAAAAGACTCTGAAGTATAGGTAGCTGGACTTCATGATGTCTCGGCCATCAAGCTATCACCATGAGAATTCTGCTGGTCGGAGCGACCGGAACCCTTGGTCAGAGCGTTCGGGAGGTTCTGCGAGAACGCAGCCACGAAGTTGTCACGGCCTCCCGTAAAGGCTCGGACGTCTCAGTCGACATCACCGACCCCGAGTCGATTCGCGCGATGTATGAGCAGGTGGGCAAGGTGCACGCCGTGGCCTCGGCGGCGGGCAGCGTGCCGTGGCTGCCGTTCGGCGAACTCCGCTACCAGGACGTGCTGGACGGTGTCGCCGGCAAGGTGGTCAGCCAGGTCGAACTGGTCCGCCAGGGCGCCGCCTACGTCGCCGGATCGTTCACCCTGATCACCGGCGTGCTGGCCCGCGAGCCTCTGCGCACCGGAGCCGTCGCGTCCCTGGCCAACGGCGCGATCGAGGCTTTCGTGCGTGCCGCCGCAATCGAACTGCCACAGCGCGTCAACGCGGTGAGCCCCACCATCTTCACCGAATCCGTCGACGTGTACGGCGACCTGTTCGTCGGTTTCGAGCCCGTCCCGGTGCGCCAGGCCGCGAACGCCTACGTGCGTTCCATCGAGGGCCACCAGACCGGGCAGGTCTATATGGTCGGCTGACTCAGTGGTGGGCGATGCCGGGGGCCGAGCAGGCCACCGCAGCACCGAGAGCGCATCGCTCTTGGAACGCAGCCGGCTCGGGATGATCGGGAGCCGGTTCTTGGCGCGCTGACCCAGCTCGGTCAACTCCATGCTGGACATCCGCTTTGGCGGGCCCCGCTGGACACCTTTCGGGAACCTCTCCCCGAACCGATTTCGGAGCTCCTTCACGACGTGGAGTTCGCGCGGTACCAGTCGAGGGTGGCGGCGACGGCGTCGGGGGTCGGCGTCACGGTGAACGGGCCGAAGGTGCGCGTGAACTTCGAGGCATCGGTCACGAAGGGGCGATCGCGCTGGTACCAGGTCTCGCCGAGGGCGCGGACGGTGGGATTCACCAGCCCGAGGGCGCGTTGCATGAAGCGCCCGAGGGGCGCGGCCTTGACGGGACGGCCCAGCTCCGCGAAGACCAGGTCGAGGAACCGGCTCCCCGTCAGCGGTTCCGCCGCCGGAAGGTGCCAGGCCTGGCCGTCCGCCCGCGCGTCGTCGCCGAGTGTCACGAGTCCCCTGGCGATGTCGGGCAGGTAGCTGAACGAGTGGGGCTGGTCGAGCGGCCCGACCCAGCGGGCGACCTTTCCCTGGAGCGCGGCGCCGAACACCGTCGCGCCGACGACGGTGTTGACGCCGCCGGGACCGTAGTAGTCGGACGCTCTGCCGATGGCGACGCGCAGCCTGCCGGAACGGTGATCCGCCAGGAGCGCCTCGGACATCTCAGCACGGACGCGGCCCTTGGGATTGCGGGCGGCGTACGGCATGTCCTCGGTCATGGGCGTGCTGACGGGGCCGTACATGTACAGGTTGTCGGCGAAGACCAGTTTGGCGCCCGAGGCGGCCGCCCCCTCGCGCACCGCGTCGGTCATGCGGGGGAACTCCTCCACCCATCGGTGGTAGGCGGGGGCGGCGCAGTGATAGACGACCTGGGCGCCGTCGCACGCGGCCTTGGCGCCCTCGGCCGAGGTGATGTCTCCCCGGTGGGCCTCGACGCCGGGCAGCGCCGGCACCTGGCCGCTGCGGTTGACCGCACGGACGCGGTGTCCGCGGGCGGCGAGTTCGCGGACCACGGAGCTGCCGATGGCGCCTCCGGCACCGAGGACGACATGCAGGTTGGAAGGAGCGGACATGGGGGGGCCTCCGATGCGGCTCTTCCCGGGGCGCCTGGTGGGCCGCAGGAGGGGAACCATTTGGTAATGGTGTTATGAAACAGCGTTACGGTATGCTTGTCAAATGGCACGCCCCCGAAAACGCGATTACGACGAGTTGCGCCGAGACCTTCTGGACGCCGCCGGACGGCTGCTCGCAGAGGAGGGCCCGCAGGCGCTGAGCACCAGACGAGTGGCCCAGGAGGTGGGCAGCTCCACGACCGCCGTGTACAACCTCTTCGGCGACAAGACCGGCCTGTTACGGGCGATGTTCCTGGAGGGGTTCGCCCGGCTCGCCCGGGAGTTCGCCGCGGTGCCTCGCGACGGCGACCCCGAGGCCGACCTGATGGCACTCGGATACGCCTATCGGGCCGCCGCCCTGGCCAATCCCCACCTGTACGAGTTGATGTTCGGGCGTCCCATCGCGGACTTCCGGCCCGACGAGGCGGCCCTGGCGCAGATCCAGGGGACGTTCGACACCCTGGTCGCCGCCGTCGCGCGGTGCGTCGACGCGGGCCGGTTCGCCCCGTCCGACCCCTACGACATCGCGGTCCACCTCAACGCCCTGGTGCACGGACTGGCCAGCCTGGAGCTGCGGGGCGCCCTGGCCGGTGGCGATCAGGCCGACCGCCACTGGCGTCTGGCCCTGGAGGCCACCTTCCGCGGCCACCGCACCCCGGCGCCGTGACACCGGGATCGCGGGGGAGCCGAGAGTGGCCGGATCCGCCGCGCGCGGACGATGCGGGCCGACCTCAAGGCGGAGCGGCCAGGACATCGAGGCCGGGGGGCCGGTGGCGTGAAACCGCATCGCTCGGGCGCGGTCGCCTTACCCCTGCGCGATGTCCTTGACGCCGTAACGCAGATAGACCACGCCGTTGCCGAAGCGCCGCTCGTCCAGCAGTGCCAGATCGACGCGCACATCGCCGGGAAAGAACGCGTTGCCGCCGCCGACGATCGCCGGCCCGACGAAGCGGTGGTACTCGTCGACCAGCCCGGCCCGGATCGCCTGCGCCGCCAGGTGCGGCCCGGCGACGGCGATGTCGAGGTCGGTCTCGGCCTTCAGCTTCCGCACCGCCTCCGGGTCGAACGTCCGCTCGATCCGGGTCCGTTCGCCGGCTACCTCGTGCAGCGTCGTGGAGTAGACGATCTTGTCGGCGGCCTGCCAGATCCGCGCCCACTCCAGAATGAACGGCGGCTGGCCGGGCACCGTGTGCGCGGTCTCCCAGTAGGCCATCGTGTCGTACATCCGGCGGCCGTAAAGGTACGTGCCGATCGATCGCCCGTGCTCGTTGATGAACTCGTGCGACTCCTCCTCGGGGCCGCCCCAGCCGAAATCGCCGTTCGTATCGCTCACGTAGCCGTCGAGTGACGTGATCATCGAGTAGATGAGCTTACCCACGGTGGGCCTCCCTGCCTGTCCGGGCGGTGGATCTCAAGATTGGTGTGCGGCTTGTCGCCGACGACCCGCGCGTGAGGCTCGCGGTCACGGTGAGCCCTCCTGCTGGGTGCGTGTGACGCGGAGCCGTGCGTCGGTGACGTTGTCGAAGCGCGAGTCCCCTCCCCGGATCAGGACGAAGTGTCGCCGCACGTCGGCGCAGTAGGCCAGCATGGGGCCGGACGGCGCGAGGTCGTCGCCGGTGAGCTCCTTGCCCGCGGGGAGGCGGGCGTTGAGCGCCGTCAGGGCCGCGACGGGATCGTCGGCGGGGCCGGCGGTCGCCTCGAGGTAGAGCGCTTCGGCACCGCCCACGGGCGCGTGGGAGTCGAAGACCGTGATGGCCACCTCCGGGCGTTCGACGAGGTTGCGGGAATGCCTGCTGTCCGGTGACGACACCCAGACGAGCCGGTCCTCGTCGCGGGCGGCGAAGAAGACGGGAGTGGCCCATGGCCGCCCTTGGCGATCGGCGGTGGCGAGCACGAGGTATCGACTGTCGCCGAGCAGCCGGGGAACCATCGCCCACATGTCGGTCACCGGCCGCGGACCCGGTGGACGAGGCGCTCGGCGATCGCCCTGTCGGCGGTGAGCTCCGTGGTCGGTACGCTCACCTGCCCGCCCGTGGGCGCCGGTCTGTCCACCGCGCTCGTGTTCGCCATCGTTTCCCCTTTGGTCGTCGGCCTGCCGACACATCATCGCGTTCACCGCGGAGACTCATCAATGACAAGATCTGGAACAATTGTTCAGCCACACTGAAGAATGAGGGAGCGATGGAGCGTCAGGACATCGAGGTGTTCCTCGCACTCGCCGAGGAACTGCACTTCGCGCGCACGGCCGAGCGCCTCCATGTCTCGGCTGCGACGATCAGCCAGACCATCGCCAAACTGGAGCGCCGGTTCGGTGCGCCGCTGTTCCGCCGTACCACCCGCCGGGTCGAGCTGACCTCGCTCGGCAGGCAGCTTCTGGACGATTTGCGGCCCGCGCACGCACAGGTCCAGGCCGCGATCGAACGGGCGACCGCGGCGGGGCACGGCATCACCGGCACGCTGGAGCTGGGCTACATGTCGGCCGCGGTGGCCCAGGTCGTCCTGCCGCTCGCCGACGCCTTCCGCGACCGCGTGCCCGGCCGCCGGGTGGCCATCCGCGAGACCACGCTCGCCGACCTCTTCGGCCCCCTTCGCCGGGCGGAGGTCGACCTGTCGGTGCTGCCCCTGCCGGTCGAGGAGCCGGACCTCGCCGTCGGGCCGACGCTGCTGTCCGAGCCGGCGATGCTCGCCGTGCCCGCGGACCATCCGCTGGCGCACCGCACCCGCGTCGACCACGATGAGATCGCACGCGAGAGGGTCTTCTTCGCCGATGCCCTGCCCCGCTACTGGATCGACCACCACCTACCGGTGCCCGACCGTCTCACCGCGTCCCTGCCCGGCTTCCAAGAGATCCTCGCCTACGTCACCGCAGGCCACGGCGTCGCCCTCGTCGGCGCCCAGACGTCGAACCTCTACCCGCGTCCCGGCTTGGTCTGCATCCCCGTGGGAGGCGACGCCACGTTCGACTACGCCCTGGTCTGGCGCCCCGACCGGCTCAGAACCATCGCCGAGGCCTTTCTCCGCCACCTCACGCCGCAGACGGGTCGCTGAGCGGTGGGCCGGCCGCTTGCCGGGACTCTCGCGGCAGCGGGGTGCGGGCAGACGGCACCTGATGACGCGAGGTCGCCGGCCACCGGGCACCGAGCCTGCCCATCGGCCGGTCCGGGGACTCCCGTCAGGCGGCGACCTCGGCCCGAACGACCCGGCCGAGCTCGCCCAGGACCTCGGTGTTGAGCTGGTAGGCGAGCTTGGTCTCGCGGATCAGATGCTGCTTGTCGGCGTCGCTCAGGGGCAGCGCGTCCAGCCGGGCGCGATACTCGTTCTTGAATCGGGGCAGGCTGCCGACCTCGTCGAAGAGGTAGAAGTCGACGCCGCCGCCCGGCCCGTAGCCGTAGATCTTCTGGAGCTCCATCCGGATGAACTGGCCGCCGGACAGGTCGCCCATGTAGCGGGTGTAGTGGTGGGCGACGTAGCCGCCCGGCCGGTCGGCGACCTGGTTGATGCGGGCGACCAGGGTCAGGGTCGGCTTGGAGGGCTCGATCCGGGACCGCCAGCCGACGCCGTAGATCGTCTCCAGGTCGCGGACCAGTGCTTCCTCGCGGTAGAGCTCGGGGAAGACGAACGGCGCGGCGATCGGGTCGCCGGCGAGCGCCTTGGAGGCGCCGTCGAGGGCCAGGTAGGCGAAGTAGTGCTGGGCGACCATCTCGCCGTAGGCCTCGCGGCTGAGCTGCCCGGCCATCAGCGCCTTGAGGTAGCTGTCGTCCTCGGCCGACTCGTGGTCGCTCCAGGTGGCGTTCCTGAGTACTTCGGAGAACGGCGACTCGCTCATGATCACTCCGCGTCGAAGGGCTCTTTCACGACACAGTGTCACAAAGATTGGGAGACCTCGTCAAGCTGATGACGACACCCTGTCATTAAACCTTCTTTTGGCGAAAACGGACATCCAGATGATCGACAGAAGCGCGGTGAGCACCGGGAACCAGGCCAGCCGGTGCAGCAGCCAGATCGGCTCGTCGGGCGTGGACAGCAGCCCGGGGACATCGCCGAAGCGCAGCGCGGCCACGGCGGTCACGGTCAGCGCGGTCTGGTGCCACAGGAAGATCGTCATCGCGGACGCGTTGGCCAGCGCCACCACCGCCCACAGCCCGGGTCGCCGCATCAGCCGGGTCAGCGGGTCCCTGACCAGGAGCGCCAGCCCTACCTGGGCGATTCCGAAACAGACCGCGGCGAGCGTGGGCGGGCTGAGGTTGGAGACCTCCGCGCCCGTCACGCCCACCATGCTCGCCGGATACCCGAACCCGGCGATCAGCACCACCGCCCCGGCCGTACCGCCGGCCAGGAGTCCCGCAGCGGCCCGGCGCGAGGCGAACGCCCCGTTCGCCCAGGCGGCCCCCAGCGCGTACGGCACCAGCCACCCGGCCACCAGGTTCGCCCACCTCAGCCAGGCGGGACCGTCGAGCCAGAACCTGACCACGTCCACCCCGAGCACGACCGCGCCCGCCACGGCCGCCGTCACGAGCGGGCGCGAGCGCAGGAGCAGGGGAGTGGCCGCGGTGAGCGCGACGAAGACCGCCAGGAACCACAGCGGTCCGACCGCCGGGAGCGTCAGCGCCCTGATCGTCCCGAACGGCATCCTGTGCAGTGCCATCCCCGCCACGATCCCGGCCCAGACCAGCAGCAGCGGCACCACAGGCCCCAGCAGCCTGGCCGTCCTGACCCGCACCCAGGTTCGGGCCGGACGCGTCGCGGCAGGCGGCAGGCTCCGCGTCGTAGCCGTAGCCGTAGCCGTAGCCGTAGCCGTAGCCGAGGTCGGCAGGCGGCTCCGAGCCGCCGCGTAACCGCCGACGAAGAAGAACACCGCCAGCGTCTGGAACACCCATGAGAGGGGTGTGAACATCGGCAGATGACTGAGCGGGCTGGAGATGTGCACCGCTCCCGTGGGCGCAAGTGCCCACGCCGTGACCAGCCAGTGTCCCAGGACCACACCCAGGATCGCCAGCGCCCTCAGCGCGTCGACCCCCCGGTCCCTGGCCGGGGGAGTCGCACTCTCGATCCGCCGGACCCATCCGCCGCGCGACTCCGGGGCGCTTCTCGCGGGCGCCGCCCTACGGTGCGTGAGGTCAGCCACGGGACACCTCGCCGGCCCGTCCGAGGGCGATCAGCGTGAGGTTGCGCAGGGATTCGCCGCCGGGTTTGAGATAGTCGCTGTGCCCGGCGGCTCCGGTCGCGAACAGGCGGGCGCCGAAGGCGGGATCCGCCGGGTCCGGGCCGAAGCCGAGCGGGCCGAGCCGGAGTTTGGGCACGTCGCGCATCCAGTCCCGGCTGCCGCTCCCCACCCACAGCGGGGCGCCGCCCAGTTCGGCGGCGGAGGAGACGTCGAGCCCGGGACTGCCGAAGACCGCGATGCCGGCGACGCCCGATCCGGGAGCGGCCTTGGCGCACACGACCGATCCGTAGCTGTGGCAGAGCAGGCTGACCCGCCTGCCCCGAAGGGTCTCGGTGACATACCGCCGCAGCTCCGCGGCCCCTTTCGCGGCGGACTCGACGGTCACCGTTTCAAGGCTGACCGTCGCCGGGCTGTCATAGCCGAGCCAGGCGACCACCGCCAGCCTGGCCCCCGGCTCCAGCACCCGGGCCTCGGCCAGCACCGCCCGCGCGCCGCCCCCCGGCGTGATGTACGGCCTGACCCTGCCGCCGTCGAAGGTGGCGGCCGTGGTGTCGGTGCCCGGCACGATGACCGCGACGTGCTCGGCCGTACGGAGGTCGCCGTACACCCGGATGATCCGGTCGCCCCGGGGCGGGGGGACGATCACGTAGGTGAGCGCGACGGCGGCTGCCACGGCGAGTATGCGGCGGAACATGAAGATCTCCTGTCCGGTCTGGAGGAACCGGACAGGACGCTAGGAGTCGCGGTCCGTCACCCACATCGCCCCGGAGAGGCCACCTTCCCGCTCCCCCTCGGGAGTGAGAACGATCCCGGTCCGCCCTCCTCGGGGCTGATCTCCGTTCGCCTGCGGGGTTCCGGGAGACCGTCCGCTTCCTTCTGGGACGGCTCCCGTCCGCGCGCAGGCTCTGCGGGTGATCACTCGCTTCCTTCCACGTGATCATCCGTTCCACCCCGGGGGAGTGGCAGGGCCGTTCCACGTGATCATCCGCTTCACCCCGGGGAGCAGGGCCGTTCAACCCCGGGCTGATCGGCCGATACCGGGAGGGAGAGGAATCACTCGCCCGGCCGGACCAGGCCCGTCTCGTAGGCGTGGACGATCGCCTGGGCGCGGTCGCGCAGGTTGAGCTTCGCCAGGATCCGGCCCACGTGGGTCTTCACCGTCTGCTCCGACAGCACGAGCTCCCCGGCGATCTCCTGATTGGACAGGCCCTGCGCGATGAGGACGAGCACCTCGGTCTCGCGCTCGGTGATGTCGTCCAGCCGGCCGCGCGGGCGACGCGGCCCGACGCGGGCGAAATCCGCGATGAGCCGCCTGGTCACGGAGGGGGCGAGCAGCGCGTCACCTGCCGCGACCACCCGGACGGCCTCGGCCAGCTGCTGCGCCGAGGCGTCCTTGAGCAGGAATCCGCTGGCCCCGGCCCGCAGCGCCTCGTAGACGTAGTCGTCGAGGTCGAACGTGGTGAGGATCAGGACCTTCGGCAGGAGGCCACCGGAGGAGAGGATCTCCCGGGTCGCCGCCAGCCCGTCCATGACCGGCATCCGCACGTCCATCAGCACCACGTCGGGCCGCAGTTCGGCGACCCTGGTCACGGCCTGGCGGCCGTCGGCCGCCTCGCCCACGACCTCGATGTCCGGCTGGGAGTCCAGGAAAACGGTGAACCCGGTCCTGACCATGCCCTGGTCGTCGGCGATGAGCACCCGGATCGTCACGCTTTCTCCATGATCGGCAGTATGGCGGTGACCGCGAAACCCGGCCCGACCGGTCCGGCCCACAGGCTTCCGCCGAGCATCGACACCCGTTCCCGCATCCCGATCAGGCCGTGCCCTATATGCCCAGGTTCTGTGGGGGAGGGGTGTCTGGCGTCGTTCGCCACCCGGAGGTGAAGCTCGGTGCCGGACCGGGTGATCTTCACCGAGACGGTCGAGCCGGGTGCGTGCCGCATGGCGTTGCTCAGTGACTCCTGTGCGATCCGGTAGGCGGACAGGCTCACCGCCTCGGGCAGCCCGGTCAGGTCGCCGCCCAGCTTGAGCGTCACGGTGAGCCCGGCCGAGCGTGCGGTGCCGATGAGCTCCTCCAGGCGGCCGAGGCCCGGCTGCGGCGCGGTGTCCGTGCGCCCGTCCCCGTCCCTGAGCACGCCCAGCACGCGACGCATCTCGGTCATGGCCGCGAGCGAGAGCGCCCGGATCTCTCCCAGCCCCTCCTCAAGGCGCGTGGCGTCCCCGGCCGCCCGCAGCGGTACGGCCTCCGCCTGGATGGCGATCACCGACATGTGGTGGGCGACGACGTCGTGCAGCTCCCTGGCGATCCTGGCTCTCTCCTCCAGCACGGCCTGCCCGGCCAGTGCCCGCTCGCTTCGCCGCTCCTCCTGGATCAGGAGGCCGATGGCCAGCCGCCGGGCGCGCACGTTGTGGCCGAACAGGACGGTCACCGTGACGATGCCGGTGGCGACGGCCATCGAGTCGGAATGGAGCATCCAGGCGCCGAGGACCGAGACGACCCACGCGCCCACGGTGATGTGCCGTTCGGAGCGGACCGCGACCGTGTAGACCACGAGCACATACGTGATCGCGGTGGCCGCGGTGTAGGGGAGGCCGTCGAGGAGCTGCCGTGAGACGACCGTGCCCAGGGGAATCAGCAGGACCGCCGACCGCCAGGCGGCCAGTGGCCACCGGTCGCGGAGCGCGAGCGGCAGGGAGAAGGCCAGGGCCGCGAAGAAGATCCCCTGCGGGTCGAGGAGCGAGTGTGCCTCGGCCGCCGCGTCCTGGAGGGAGGCCAGGCCGGTGCCGAAGAGAAGGAGGGCAAGCAGCAGATCGCCCACCAGGACCAGGTCGATCGCCCGGAACGGCAGTAGCCCCAGCGCCTGCGGCGTGCGGCGGCGGAGGCGGCGCGACCGGGGGCGCGCCGGATCGGGTGACCCGGTCACCAGGGCCTCGGTGAGCGGATGGACCAGCCGCATGACGGTCTCCCGTACCGGCCGCGCGCGCCGTATGAGCACCTGCCACGGGGAGCTGCGGGTCATCCGATCAGCCTAGGGAACGGAGCCGGGATCCGCGTCGTACCACGGGGTGATCCACGACGTCACCCCTGAGAGCGACGGGAGCGGGCGAAGCGTGAGGGGGAGCGCGAAGGGTGGTGGGCGGCGAGCCTTTCGCGGCTTTAATTACACAATTACGATCGCTCACAGCGAACACGCTCAATCTCGGGAACATTTGAGGGCTCCCATTACTTGAGTCGGTATAACTCAACCCTTGGAGTTCAAATGAGTGAGAGCTTGATCCTCCCGGTCCTGCCGCTCGACGACGAGGTCGTGCTGCCGGGCATGGTGGTCCCCCTGGACCTGTCCGAGACCGAAGTCCGCGCCGCGATCGACGCCGCTCAGGCTCTTGCTGACAACAAGCCCCAGGTCCTCCTCGTTCCCCGGATCGACGGAAGATACGGCCCCGTCGGCGTGAGGGCGATCGTCGAGCAGGTGGGCAGGCTGCCCGGAGGGGAGCCCGCGGCCGTGGTGCGCGGTGTCGACCGCGTCCGCGTGGGTTCCGGCACGACCGGACCGGGCGCGGCCCTGTGGGTGCAGGTGACCGTGATCGACGTCGTCGAGGCCGACGAGCGCGCCCACGAGCTGGCCAAGGAGTACAAGGCGCTGGCCACCACCATCCTGCAGAAGCGGGGCGCGTGGCAGGTCGTCGACGCGGTCAACCAGATGGACGACCCGTCGATCCTCGCCGACAACTCCGGCTACGCCCCCTGGCTGAGCACCCAGCGCAAGGCCGAGATCCTGGCGACCGCCGACCCGGCCGACCGGCTTTCGATGCTGGTCGAGTGGTCGCGTGAGCACCTGGCCGAGCTCGACGTGGCCGAGACGATCCGCAAGGACGTCCAGGAGGGCATGGAGAAGCAGCAGCGCGAGTTCCTGCTCCGCCAGCAGCTCGCCGCGGTCCGCAAGGAGCTGTCCGAGCTCAACGGCTCCTCCCCGGAGACCGAGGAGCAGGACTACCGCGCCCGCGTCGAGGCCGCCGACCTGCCGGAAAAGGTGCGCGAGGCCGCGATCAAGGAGGTTGACAAGCTGGAGCGGACCTCCGACCAGTCTCCCGAGACCGGCTGGATCCGCACCTGGCTCGACACCGTCCTCGACCTCCCGTGGAACGAGCGGACCGAGGACTCCTACGACATCGCCGAGGCCCGCAAGATCCTCGACGCCGACCACACCGGCCTCGACGACGTCAAGGACCGGATCATCGAATACCTCGCCGTCCGTGGCCGCAGGGCCGAGAAGGGCCTCGGCGTGGTCGGCGGCCGTCGCAGCGGCGCCGTGCTCGCGCTGGCCGGTCCTCCCGGAGTCGGCAAGACCTCCCTCGGCGAGTCCGTCGCCCGTGCGATGGGCCGCAAGTTCGTCCGCGTCGCCCTCGGCGGCGTCCGCGACGAGGCCGAGATCCGCGGTCACCGGCGCACCTACGTCGGCGCCCAGTCCGGCCGGATCGTCCGTGCGATCCGCGAGGCCGGTTCGATGAACCCGGTCGTGCTGCTCGACGAGGTGGACAAGGTCGGCTCCGACTACCGGGGCGACCCGACCGCCGCGCTGCTCGAGGTGCTCGACCCGGCGCAGAACCACACCTTCCGCGACCACTACCTGGAGGTCGAGCTCGACCTCAGCGACGTGCTCTTCCTGGCGACCGCCAACGTGCTGGAGTCCGTACCCGGCCCGCTGCTCGACCGCATGGAGATCGTGACGCTCGACGGCTACACCGAGGACGAGAAGGTCGCGATCGCCCGCGACCACCTGCTCCCGCGCCAGCTCGACAAGGCCGGCCTCACCGTAGAGGACGTCACCGTCGAGGAGGACGCGCTGCGCAGGCTGGCGGGCGAATACACCCGGGAGGCCGGAGTCCGGTCCCTGGAGCGCTCGATCGCCAGGGTCCTGCGTAAGATCACCGCCAACATCGCGCTCGGCGAGGGCGAACTGCCCGTGACGGTGGGAGACCTGGTCCCCTACCTCGGCCGTCCGCGCCACGTGCCGGAGTCCTCGCTTCCGGAGTCCCGCCAGCGTACGGCGGTGCCCGGCGTGGCCACCGGTCTCGCGGTCACCGGAGCGGGCGGTGACGTCCTCTACGTGGAGGCGTCCCTGGCCGACCCGGAGACCGGCGACACCGGCCTGACCCTGACCGGTCAGCTCGGCGACGTCATGAAGGAGTCGGCCAAGATCGCGCTCTCCTACCTGCGCTCGCGGGGCGCGGAGCTGGAACTGCCCGTGGCGTCCCTCAAGGACCGTTCGGTGCACATCCACTTCCCCGCCGGAGCCGTTCCCAAGGACGGCCCGTCGGCCGGTGTCACGCTGATCACGGCCCTGGCCTCGCTGCTCTCGGGCCGCCCGGTCAGGAACGACGTGGCCATGACCGGTGAGGTCTCCCTCACCGGCCGGGTGCTCCCGATCGGCGGGGTCAAGCAGAAGCTGCTGGCCGCCCACCGGGCGGGCATCACCACCGTGCTGATCCCGGCCCGCAACGAGCCGGACCTGGACGACGTTCCCGAGGCCGTCCGCAACGAGCTCACCATCCACGTGGTGAGCGACGTGCGCGAGGTCCTCGAGATCGCGCTCACCTCGGCCCAGGTCACCGAGCACGCCGCGGCCTGACCCGCACCACCCGGAACGGCCCGTCCCCTCGCGGGGGCGGGCCGTTCCGTCGTTGCGTCGCGGAGACGCCGGTCCATCCGGCCCGCAGGGTCGAGGTGTTCCACTCCGGGTTCGGCGGCTAGCGTCTCGGCTGTCCTGAAATTGGGAAAATGCCGGCGGTTGTCCCTTGCGTGGCTGCTCGTTCGTCGTGCAGGGGAGAGCCCACTGTCCCGGGAGGTCGCGATGCAGTACGCCCTGATGATTTACAACGATCCCGGCCGCCTCGAGGCGCTGTCCGACGCGGAACGCGACGCGGCGTACGCGGAGTACTTCGCGTTGACCGAGGACGCCCGGTGCGTCGGCGGCGCGCAGTTGCAGCCCGCCGAGACGGCGACCAGTGTGCGGGTGGCCGGTGGCCGGACGCTGATGACCGACGGCCCGTTCGCGGACACCAAGGAGGTGCTCGGCGGCTTCTGCCTGATCGAGGCGGCCGATCTGGACGAGGCGATCGAGATGGCGGCGCGTATCCCGGCCGCCCGGCTCGGCGGCGTGGTGGAGGTCAGACCGGTGGTGTGGCGCTGACCGTGCTCGAGGAGGTGTTCCGCGACGAGTGGGGCCGGGTGCTGGCCTCGCTGGTCGGGTTCCTCCGTGACTTCGACAAGGCCGAGGAAGCCGCACAGGAGGCGTTCGCGATCGCGGCGCAGCGCTGGCCCGCATCGGGCATGCCGGACAACCCGGGTGCTTGGCTGGTGACGACGGCCCGCAACCGGGCGATCGACCGGCTCCGCCGGGAGCGCACCCTGGCCGAGAAGATCCACCTGCTACCGGCACCCGAGGCCGTCATGGACGAGTTCGACGACAGCGTGATCAAGGACGAACGGCTCGAGCTGATCTTCACCTGCTGCCACCCGGCGCTGTCGCTGGAGGGGCAGGTGGCGCTCACGCTGCGAGCCCTCGGCGGTCTGGAGACCGCCGACATCGCCCGGGCCTTCATGGTCTCCGAGGAGACCATGAGACGCCGCCTGTCCCGTGCCAAGAACAAGATCAAATTGGCCGGGATCCCGTTCGCGGTTCCCGGCGCGCATCTGCTTCCCGACCGCCTCGACGCGGTGCTCGCCGTCATCTACCTGATCTACAACGAGGGCTACCGCGGCCGGGTCGACCTCGGTGCCGAAGCCGTCCGCCTGGGGTGGGTGCTCGCCGCGCTCATGCCGGACGAACCGGAGGCGTACGGGCTGCTCGCACTGATGACGATCCACCACGCCCGGCGGCGGGCCCGGTTCTCCGGCGAGGATCTCGTACTGCTCGACGATCAGGACCGGTCGCTGTGGGACATGCGCCAGATCGCGGCGGGACGGGTGGCGCTCGACCGGGCGCTCGAGCTGGGCGGGCGCGGCGCCTATGTCGTTCAGGCCGTGATCGCGTCGCTGCAGACGCGCGAGCGGATCAACTGGCCGCAGGTCGCCGAGATGTACCGGCGGCTGGTCGAACTCACCGGCTCCCCGGTGGTCGAGCTCAACCGCGCCGTGGCGGTCGCCCAGGCCGGTGACCCCGCCGCGGCGTTGCGCGCCGTCGACCGCCTCGACCTGGACGGCTACCTCTATTTCCACTCGACCCGCGGCGAGCTGTTGCGCCGTCTCGGCCGGGAGACCGAGGCCCGGGCGGCGTACCGCCGGGCGCTCGAGCTGGCCACCTCGACTCCCGAGCGGCGGTTCCTGACCCGGCGGCTCGAACATCCCTGACCCGAGCCGTCCCTCGGGCGGGTGCTCGTTCGTCGCCTGAGTATGAGCGACAACTTTTCCTGGGAGGAACCCAGGCACTCCGCCGCCGCGACCGTCGCGATCCCGGGCTATCTGGCCGGCACCTGGAAGGCCGACCCGGTGCACTCCGAGGTCGCCTTCTCCGTCCGCCAACTCATGGTCGGCAAGGTGCGCGGCCGGTTCACCGGCTACGACGTCACGATCGTCACGAGCGAGGACCCACTGGGCTCGTCGGTTGCCGCGACGATCGACCTCGCGTCCGTCGACACCGGCAACAGACGGCGTGACAACCACCTCCGCTCCGCCGACTACCTCGAGGTCGGGAGGTACCCGACGGTGAGTTACCGCTCCACCGGCATTCGCCGGACCGGCGGCGGCTGGGCCGTCGACGGTGAGCTGACGTTGCACGGCGTCATCCGGCCGGTGCCGCTGGCCGTCGAGGTGAACGGGTTCGGCCCGGACCCGTCCGGCGGGCGGCGGGCCGGCTTCTCCGTGACCGCGCAGATCAACCGGCGCGACTTCGGCATCACCGCCCCGATGGACGGCGGTGGCGTCGTGGTCGCCGACAAGGTGTCGATCGGCTTCGAGATCCAGGCCGTCCTCCAGAAATGACCCGGCCCGGACGCGCCGCCGCACACCGGCGGCCGAGTCTCCCGCTGTGAGCGGCGACAACCACCCGAACGTTCATATCGACCCGAGGAGGGGCCACATGTCCACAGCCCAGGAAACAAGCAACAAGGAGACGTTCCGCCGCTTCCACGACGCCATGAACACCGGCGATGCGGAGATCATCTCGAAGACGATCGACGAGGTCGTCGAGCCGGACATGCTGTTCCACGCGCCGGTGCCGATGGATGCGACGGGGGCTCAGGCGATCAAGCACGTGTGGGCGGTGCTCCTTCGCGCGTTCCCCGACATTCACGTCGAGGTCGAGGATGTGATCGCGGAGGGGGACAGGGTCGTCAGCAGGAACACGGTTACCGGGACCCACCAGGGCGAGTACAGGGGCCTCCCGCCAACCGGGAGATCCATCACGTACAACGAGATCTTCATCGTCCGCTTCGCCGGTGGCCGAATCGCGGAGATCTGGGGGGTCGTCGACGTCTTCTCGCAGATGCGACAGCTCGGCGCCATCCCGGCCTGACGAAGCCGTACTCCAGCTCGGCATGGGTCACCTGCGAGGGCTCGGCGGTCGTCTGGGTTTGCCGTACGGCCCACACGGCGGTGGGCGGAAGCCGACACTCTGGCGGGCCTGACGATCCGAATCGTGATGCGAGCCCTTGGCCGAACCTTGCCTGTCAGGTGGTTTATTGAGGCGATTTTGCCCTCATATCTTCACTTCTATGACTTATGTTCCTACGGCTCCCGGCGGCCTCATGAGCGATGTCGCTCGACAGACGGAGATGCTCGAGGAACTCGCGACCCGGCTCTTCTCCGCCCTCGGTTATGACGGAATCTCCATCGGCGAGATCGCCGAAGCCGCCGGGCTGGACGTCGCCCAGGTCAACAACCTGATCGGCGACAAACAGGACCTCTACCTCGCTGCGCTGCGGCGGCTCTCCCGGCCCAGCATCGAGGTGCTGGGAAAGGTGGTCGGCGGCCCCACGGAAGATCCGGAACAGTCGGTGCTCATCCTGCACCGGGCGGCCGACCACTATCTCGACTTCTGCCTCGACAACTCCGACTCCGTCAAGATGACGTTTCAGCGAGTTCTCCACGACGCCGGGGACATCGAGGATGTGGAGCGCAAGTACATGCACCCCCATATCCAGCTCATTCGCGAGGCTCTCGCGCCCGCGGTGGCCGCCGGCTACATCGACGAGGAGGACCTGCTCTTCCTGCTCTGGACGATGCAGTGGTGCGTCCACTCCTTCTGCCAAGGTGGCATCCTCGACGAGAACGGCGCCCGCACCCGCACGCCGATCGTCGTCGCCAGGTTCCGCAGGTATCTCCATCGGCTGGTCGACCGCACCCTGACCCTGCCCGGAGACCCCCGCAAACCTCCGGCCGGGCCGTAGGCACCCGTACATCGGACTTACCTGATCGCTGAACCGCAAAAGAGCAACGGGTGTCATCGGAGCATCGAGACGGGGACGTCGACAGAACTGTCATGAGTGCTGGTGGTTCACACCCGGGTCAGCGCAGTGACAGGGCGGATTCGCCGTCCGGCCCGGCCTTCCCGTTGGCGGGATCGGGGACCACGGCGAGCCGCAAGCCGGCGTTGCCGGGCAGCTCTGACGATGTCGCCGATTGCGCCGGTGCCGTAAATCATGGAGATGCGTGGCGGCACAGCCCCTGGCAGGATCACCGTCCATGAGTTTGCCGTCCTTCGACGCGGTGCTGTGCGACCTCGACGGGGTCCTGCGGCTGTGGGATCCGGACGGGATGCCGGGGCTTGATCGAGCGTACGGACTTCCCGCCGGGACGCTTGCGGCGGCCGCCTTCCGTCCTGAGCGTCTCCTGCCGGCCATCACGGGCGTCGTCACGGATGAGGAGTGGCGTTCGGGTATCGCGGAAGACCTCGTGGCCGTTTGCGGATCGCCGGACAGGGCTCGCGCCCTGGTCGCCGAGTGGGAAACCCTGACCGGTCAGGTCGACGAGGAAGTGCTGGGCCTGCTGACCGCAGCGCGCCGGCGTGTTCCCGTCGTGCTGGTCTCCAACGCCACCACCCGGCTGGAAGCCGACCTCGCCCGGCTGGGACTGGCCGACGCGGTGGACGCCGTCGTGAACACCGCGCGCATCGGGATGGCCAAGCCCGACGCGCGCGTCTATCGAATCGCGGCGGACCGGTCGGGTGTCCCCTCGCCGCGATGCCTGTTCGTCGACGACACCCTCGCCAACGTCACCGCGGCGAGTTCGGCGGGGATGATCGGGCTCCACTATCAGCGGGTTCAACAGTTGCGTGATGCTTTCTCGTCGCTGATCGGCGCGGAGCCGGCGAAGTAGTCGCAGCGCAGCCGCTCCTCCCACCGTGATGAGTATCCGCAAACGGTGAGAACGAACGACCGGGGAAGCTCAGGTGCGGCGTATCAGACCATGGACAAAGCTTTCATGTCTGTATAAAAACCGCTATGTGGATAACAAAGATTCTCAACCGCCCAGTCAAGCCAGCCGTCGGACCTTCCTCTCCATCTCCGCGGCGGCGGCCGTGGCGACCGCGGGGGTAACCCTCGACGGCCATCCGGCAGCGGCGGACTCGGGCCGGCCGAACGGTCCCGGCCGGCCCGCCACCAACCAGCACCCCGACGCCGAGCTGCGCGCCCTGTTACGCGACATCGACCAGCGACGCATCGAGGCCACCGTCCGCAAGCTCGTGAGCTTCGGCACCAGGCACACCCTCTCCGCCCAGGACGATCCGAACCGCGGTATCGGCGCCGCCCGCGACTGGATATTCGCCGAGATGACGCGGTACGCCGCGGCGTCCGGCGGGCGCATGACCGTCGAACTGCAGTCCTACATCCAGCAGCCCGCCTCCGGGATCCCCGCCGACACCCGCATCACCAACATCGTCGCCACCCTGCGCGGCTCCGTCACCCCCGACCGGATATACGTGGTGTCAGGCCACTACGACTCACGGGTCACCGACGTCATGAACGCCACCGCGGACGCGCCGGGCGCCAACGACGACGCCTCGGGCGTGGCCGTCGCGATGGAACTCGCCCGGGTCATGGCCATCCGCAGGCCGGAGGCCACCATCGTCTTCGCCGCCGTCGCGGGCGAGGAGCAGAACCTGTACGGGGCGCGGTACATGGCCGGGCAGTACAAGGCCGCGGCCGCCGACGTGCAGGCGATGTTCACCAACGACATCGTCGGCAGCAGCACCGCCGACGACGGCACCCGGGATCCCCGCACCGTCCGGCTCTTCGCCGAGGGCGTGCCCACCGCCGAGACCCCCGCCCAGGCGAACACCCGCCGCTCGGTCGGCGGCGAGAACGACTCGCCCGCCCGCCAGCTCGCCCGTTTCGTCGCGAACGTCGCTGACAACGACGCCACCGGCATGAACGTCCGGGTCATCTACCGCCGCGACCGTTACCGCCGCGGCGGTGACCACATCGGCTTCCTCGAACAGGGCTATCCCGCCGCCCGCTTCACCGAACCCAACGAGAACTACGACCACCAGCACCAGGACGTACGCGTCGAGAACGGCAAGCAGTTCGGCGACCTCCCCGAATTCTGCGACTTCGCCTACATCGCCCGCGTCGCCCGCGTCAACGCCGCCACCCTCTGGTCACTCGCCCAGGCCCCCGGCACGCCCAAGAACGCCAGGGTCCGCACCAATCAGCTCACCAACGACACCGACCTCGTCTGGCCCCGTGGCACCGAACCCGACCTCGCCGGCTACGAAGTCGTCTGGCGCGAGACCACCAGCCCGGACTGGACCCACGTCATCCCGGTCGGCGACGTCACCGAAGTGCGCATCGACCTGTCCAAGGACAACGTCTTCTTCGGTGTACGGGCCGTAGACACAGCCGGGCACCGCAGCCCCGTCAGCTTCCCCACGCCCTCCTGACCCGGTGGGGCAGGGCCGTGCCCTGCCCCACCCTCGCAGGAACCGGTTCACCCGGCAGGTCCCGGAAGGCAGGGCCGCAACGGGTGCCCACCGGTTCATCGGGTGGGTCAGGCGAAGACGGATTCCGTGTGGTTCGCGGAGAGCAGTGCGTTGAGCGCCCGGAGGCCGCGCCATGCCTTTGTCATGCCGAACTGGGCGGTGAACCGCACGACGGCGCGGACCTCGTCGGGTGTGGCGCCCGCACCGATCGCGCGCGCCACGTGGATGCGGAAGCTCTCCTCCAGCGTCTGGTAGAGCACGTCGACGGTCATCGTGGCGAACGCGCGCTCGCGCACGCTCAGCAGTTTCATGTCGGCGCGCATGCGTGACTGCAGGTCCATGTAGTCGGCGAAGTGGGCGTCGAGGCCGCGGACGACCCCCCGGACCGGCCCGGGGATCGGACTTCCCGAGCCGTCCGCGTTCACCTGATGGCTCTGTCCCGTGGGACCCGGCAGGCCCTGCTCCCGCTCGATGCCGGTCAGGCGGTCCAGTGCCGCCAGCGCGGCCGGATAGCCGCTGTCGTAGGAGATGAAACGGAGCGTCTCCCGCAGGTCGTCGGCGGTCACGCCGTGTTCCAGTCCCATCCTCACGTGGAGCTCGAACGGCAGCCCGAGGGTCTGCTGGCAGACGTCGGCGACGACGCACAGGAGGACCTTCTCCCGCATCGTCAGCTCCGGTATCTCCTCCCAGACGCGCTGGTCGGTGGCGGCGCTCATCTCCGCGAACACCGTGTCCAGCCTGCTCACCTGGGTCTGCGATGAAAAATCCATGGTGCTCCTCCATGACTGAACGACTGTAGCGCTACGACTGTAGCGCGACGGGTGTTCCAATACAATGGCGGATCATGGACGTGACTTCTCCGGCCCGGGGCGGTGCCCGGGGCCGCAATCCGCGAGGTCAGGGCGAACGGCTGCGCGAGGACATCGTCTCCGCGGCCATCCGGCTGCTCGACGAGCTCGCCGACGACCAGGCCCTGTCCCTGCGCGCCGTGGCGCGCGAGATCGGCATCGCCGCGACCTCCGTCTACATCCATTTCGCCGACCGGGACGCTCTCGTGCTCGCCGCCCTGGAGCGCTTTCACCGCGAGCTCGTACAGGCCATCGACCAGGCCGAGGCCGGCTCCGCCGATCCGGTGGCCAAGTTGCGCGCCCGCATCCTCCTGCTCGGCACGTGGGTCCAGCGGCACCCGGGCCTGTACAAGGTGCTCCACGAGAGCACTCTCAACCAGCGGACGGCCATGTCGTTCAAGCAGGAGCTGACCGAACGCACCACCGCCGCGGTTCAGCGGTGCATGGACGCAGGGCTCGCACCCGCCGACGACGCCGCGACGGTCTCGCTGGATCTGAGGGCGGCCGTCCACGGCACCGTGTCGATGCGCGTCAACCAGCCCGACCTCCCCTGGCCGCCACTGGAGGAGCAGATCGAACGATTCCTCACCAAGCTCGTCGGCGTCGCGCCCACATCCCCCTCGCCCCGAAGGCCGGAGGAAACGCAATCTCCACTGACATAAATGGATGAATCATCAAGTCAATTGACCGAATGATTCGACCATGCTGTTATGGATCCATGCTGTACGGCACGCCTTCCCTGGAGGCCATCGACAAAGTGGTCCTCGGCGAGATCGAGGAGATGCGCCGCGACCTGAGATACCGCCTCGCGGAGACCCACCGCTGGGACGGTCAGCTCCGGCGCCAGCTCCAGGCGCGGGCCATCCAGGGCTCCAACTCGATCGAGGGCTATCGAGCCGGCGTCGAGGACATCGAGTCCATCATGGCCGGTGAGGACCCCCTGGAGACCTCGGACGCGGTTGCCCGGGAGATCTCCGGATACCAGCAGGCGCTGACCTACATCCAGATCCTCTCGCGAACGTCCGCGTTCGGGTTCGACGCCGGCCTGCTCCACGCGCTCAACTTCATGATGATCGGCCATCATCTGGACAAGACCCCGGGCACGGTACGGCCCGGCGCCATCTATGTCCGCAACTCCGCGACCGGCGAGGTCGTCTACGAAGGCCCGGACGCCGAGGAGGTGCCCGAGCTGCTGGGTGAGCTGGTCGACTGGTTGAACGAGGGCGACCTCGAAGCGCCGAGCCACGTGCGGGCGGCGATGGCTCACTTCAACCTGGTGGGCATCCACCCATGGCGGGACGGCAACGGCCGCATGTCCCGTGCCCTGCAGACGCTGGTGCTCGGCAGGGACCAGATCACCACCCCGGAGTTCTCCTCAATCGAGGAGTGGCTCGGACAGGCCAGGAACACCTATGACTACTACGACGCCCTGGCCGATAGGCAGGGCGGGCGCTGGAACCCGCACGGGGACACGCTGAGCTGGGTGCGTTTCTGCCTGCGTGCCCATCACCTGCAGGCGCAGCGGGTTCAGCGGAGGCTCTCCGAGGCCGGAGAGGTGTGGGTGATCCTGGAGGAGCAGGTCGACGCCGACGGGCTGAACGCGCGGACCGTGTCGGCGCTCTACGAGGTGTTCGTCAACCGGCGGCTACGCCGGAGCAGGTATCAGCTCGACGAGTCGCTCAGCCAGGGACAGGCGGCCAGGGACCTGCGCGACCTGACGGCCAAGGGCTGGCTCACGCCGTACGGGGAGACCAGGGGCCGCTTCTACGCGCCCGGTCCGAGGATGCAGGCGATCAAGGATGAGTTCGGCGCGCGGGTGGTTCCGCTCCGCGATCCGTATCGGAACTAACCAGGACGAATCCTGATCAATCGTATGGCGCGCCGCCCGAACGCGATCCAGTTTCGGAGATCTTCGGGGATGCCTCCACCCCATGCACGAGCATCTGCGCCGTGACCTCATGCTCGCGCTCAACCGGGCCGGGAGGCGGGGGGAGGCGCTGGCGGTGTATCGGCAGGGCAGGCAGGTGCCGGCGGAGGAGCTGGGCATCGAGCCCGGCCCCGACCTGCGCCAGGCGCACGAGGCGATCCTGCGCCCGGCCGGGTAAAGCCCCGGGAAGGGTTACTGGAACGTGACCGTTATCACATAACATGTAGGGAATTAGGGTAAGTAAGGCTCGTGTTGAGGCAGGCGTGAACGTGGCAGACGATGTCGGCATGACCCCGCAGGGCCGGGTCATGTGTAAAGGCATGTGTCAGGACGTGTGTATGAGGGCAATATGCGACATGTGCGCCATGGGGCGCATGTGTCCAATGTGCTGAATTTTGCCCCCTGTCCGTTCCCTCCTTAAGGCCCGAAACCATGACCTGCACCGCGGACCATCTCATTCTGCGCCGTCTGAGCCATCTCCCTTTCCACCCCGGCACGCGCTAGCCGTTTCCCTGTCTGAGGTCTTTTCGGAACTCCATTGACGTTGGGAACAGCTGTGATTGATGTGTCGGGCCTGAGAAAGGTCTATCGAGATCGGGGCCGCGAGGTGGTCGCCATCAACGGCGTCGACCTTCATGTCCGCGAAGGTGAGATCTTCGGCGTGCTCGGGCAGAGCGGTGCGGGGAAGAGCACCCTGCTGCGCTGTGTGAACCTCCTGGAGCGCCCCACCGCGGGCACCGTCTCCGTGGCGGGACAGGAGCTGACCAGGCTGGGCGAGAGCGATCTCCGCAGGGCCCGGCAGCGGATCGGGATGATCCACCAGCATTTCGCGCTGCTGTCCTCCCGTACGGTCGCCGGGAACGTGGCGTTTCCCCTTGAGGTGATGGGAGTCGAGAAGGCGGAGCGCGCCAGGCGCGTCGCCGAGCTGCTGGAGCTGGTCGGTCTGGCGGACAAGGCCGGGACGCATCCCGCGCAGCTGTCCGGCGGGCAGAAGCAGCGGGTCGGCATCGCCCGCGCGCTGGCCGGGAACCCCTCGGTCCTGCTGTCGGACGAGGCCACCTCGGCGCTCGACCCGGGCACCACGCAGTCGATCCTGGCCCTGCTCAAGAGGCTCAACCGGGAGCTCGGCCTGACCATCCTGCTGATCACCCACGAGATGAACGTCATCAAGTCGATCTGCGACTCGGCCGCCATCATGCGCGACGGCCTGATCGAGGAGTCCGGGGCCATTCCCGAGCTGATCGCCAGGCCCGGATCCCGGCTCACCGCGGAGCTGTTCCCCCTTCCCGCGCCGGAGCCCGGCACCGTCACGATCACCTTCACCGGGCAGGCCGACGAGCCCGTGGTGTCGCAGATGGTCCGCAAGTTCGACGTGGACGTGAACATCCTCGGCGGGGTCCTGGAGGAGGTGGCCGGGGTCTCGGCCGGGCGCCTGCGCCTGCGCCTCACCGGCGCCGAGCGCGCCGCCGCCCTCGCCTACCTGTCCGAGCGCGGCCTGCTGGTCGAGGAGGCCCCGGCGGCCGAGCGGGCCGGCGCATCCGGCATTTCGGTCACGTCGCAGGTGGAGGAGATCGCATGACCTGGGACGAGATGGCTCCGCTGCTCGTGGAGTCGACGCTGCAGACCGCCCAGATGATCCTGCTGTCCACCCTGTTCACGGTGCTGATCGGGCTGCCGCTCGGGGTGGCGCTGGTCGTCACCGACAGGGGCGGGCTGTTCCCCTCGCCGGCGCTGAACCGGGTGCTGGGAGTGATCGTCAACATCGGCCGCTCGCTGCCGTTCATCGTCCTGATGATCGCGGTCATCCCGCTGACCAGGCTGATCGTGGGCACCACCATCGGCACCATCGCCTCGGTGGTCCCGTTGACGCTCGGCGCCGCGCCGTTCTTCGCCCGGCTGGTGGAGACCGCGCTGCGCGAGGTCGGCAGGGACAAGGTGCAGGCGGCCCAGGCCATGGGCGCCAGCCGTACGACCATCGTGAACAAGGTCCTGCTGCCCGAGGCCATGGCCGGTCTGGTCGCGGGGCTCACCGTGACCGTGGTCGCGCTGATCTCCTACTCGGCGATGGCCGGGGCGATCGGCGGCGGGGGGCTCGGAGACCTGGCCATCCGCTACGGCTACCAGCGCTTCGAGACCACCCTCATGGTGATCACCGTCATCGTGCTGATCGCGATCGTCCAGCTCGTACAGACCATGGGCGACGTCGTCGCCCGCCGTCTCGCACGCCACTGACCCTTCTTCGCTCGAGAGGCCGCCGCCGTGAACGGGGCCTCCGTCCGCCTACCCCGAACGTTTTCTCATCCATAAGGAGCACACCGTGCGTAAATTCTCTGCGATCGCGTCCGTCGCGACCGCGCTGGTCCTGGCGCTCGCCGCCTGCGGATCGTCCGAACCCGCCACCGGCGCCGACGCGACGGCCTCCTCCTCGGCTCAGGCGGTGCTCAAGGTCGGCGTCAGCCCCATCCCGCACGCGGTGATCCTGAAGTTCGTCAAGGACAACCTCGCCGCCAAGGAGGGGCTCAACCTGGAGATCATCGACTTCGCCGACTACGTGCAGCCCAACGTGCAGCTCGACGAGGGCCAGCTTGACGCCAACTACTTCCAGCACAGGCCCTATCTGGACGACTTCAACGCCTCCAAGGGCACCAAGCTGACCTTTGTCCAGGCGGTCCACCTGGAGCCGCTGGGGCTCTACTCCAAGAAGATCACCGACGCCGCCTCGCTGGGCCAGGGCGCGACCGTCGCCCTGCCGAACGACGCCACCAACCTGGGCAGGGCGCTGAAGCTGCTGGCCGACAACTCCCTGATCACCCTGAAGGAGGGCGTCGGCATCGCGGCCACCGAGCGCGACGTGACCGGCAACCCCAAGGACCTGAAGTTCCAGCCGCTGGAGGCCGCGCAGCTTCCCCGCTCGCTGGAGGACGTGGACGCGGCCGTGATCAACGGCAACTACGCGCTGGAGAGCGGTCTCAACCCGGCCGACGACGCGCTGGTGCTGGAGAAGGCCGAGGGCAACCCTTACTCCAATGGCCTGGTGGTGAAGGCCGGAAACGAGAAGGACCCGCGCGTGGTCAAACTCGCCAAGCTGCTCGCCGGTCCCGAGGTGAAGCAGTTCATCGAGCAGACGTACAAGGGAGCGGTCATTTCCGCTACGAGCTGACACGGTCACTTCCGCCTCAAGCTGATAATCTGCGGGCCACATCGGTGATCTTTTCGGTAATCTTCCGGTTTGTCGGGAAAGATTTCTGATTTGATCATTGGTGTGGCCTCGTCTTTTAAGTGAGTTTCAAGTGGTTGTCAATCGCTTGGTCATACAACGGGGGTGTCAGAAACCTCACCCCCGAGAGGCTCCCCGAAAATGAGAATCACCACCCGAATCATGGTGGGCGCCGGCGCGGCCGCCCTCCTCGCGGTAGGCGCTCCGGTTGCGGCCAACGCCACCGTCGCGACCCCCCCGGTTCCCGGAACGGTTCCCGGCACGGTCGTCAGCGTGATCCCCAGCTCCCCGGCCTCCTTCGACGCCTGGGGGCCGTACTCCTCCAGCGACGGCAAGGCGAAGGCCTGGGGCAAGGTCTCAGTGCAGAAGAAGTCGCACAAGCAGTGGTACTGGAAGACGGAGTACAAGAACGTCAGGGTGTGCAAGTGGCACGACGGCGAGAAGAAGTGCCGCTGGGTCAAGAAGCCGTACAAGAAGCACGTGTGGAAGTGGGTCCACGAGTACAACTACACCGTCAGCAGCGCGCTCAAGAACTCCAAGTGGTGGGGTGACCCCAGGTACCGCTGTGCGTGGGAGACCTTCAGGATCGTGAACTTCAACGGTTCGACCTCCTACAAGAGCTTCAAGAACTGCGGCAAGTCCACCGTGTCCTACTCCTTCAGCGGCACGAACGCCAAGGACATCGACGTCAGGGTCAGCCGGGGCAGCTTCGGCTCGCCGAAGGGCCACTGGAGCAGCTGGAAGTCCGTCTACAGCGCCTGACCGTAGGCACTCTCCACAGCTCCTGATCACCTCGCAGGCACCCTCGATCCGCCTGCGGCCGCCATCTGGCACGTAATGGGATCCATCCCCGAATGCAGGGCCGCGACCTCCTGAGGTCGCGGCCCTGCCGTGTGATCGGGCACTTCTCACCGAACATCAAACCGAGTAATGTTCGGTTTTATGCACCCCGGAGCCATCGCGGCACTGCTGCCGGACAAGCCCGCTGTGATCATGGCGAGTTCCGGGAAGGTCGTGACCTTCCGGGAGCTGGACGAGGAGTCCAACCGGCTCGCCCACCTGTTCCGCGCCGCGGGGCTCCGGCCCGGCGACCACATCGCCTTCATGCTGGAGAACCATCCGCTGTTCCTGGCGGTCGCGTGGGCGGCGCACCGCTCGGGCCTGTACTACACGGCGATCAGCTCGCGGCTGAAGACCGACGAGCTCGCCTACATCGTGGACAACTGCGAGGCCCGGGTCTTCATCTCCTCCGTCGCTCTGGCCGACGTGGCCACCTCGATCGCGGACGTGACGCCGAAGGTCGAGCTCAGACTCATGCTGGACGGCGTCGCCCCCGGATTCGCCTCCTACGAGGAAGAGGTAGCCGCCCATCCGGTCACGCCCCTCGACGACGAGTGCCAGGGCGCGGACATGCTCTACTCCTCCGGAACCACCGGGCGGCCCAAGGGCGTCAAGCCCACGCTCTCCCAGGTGCCGCTGGACACGCCGGGAGCACTGCTGCAGCTCATCCAGTTCCTGTTCGCGCCGTCGGCCGACAGCGTCTATCTCTCCACGGCGCCGCTCTACCACGCGGCTCCGCTGCGCTACTGCATGAGCATGCAGCGCATGGGCGTGACGCTTGTGGTCATGGAGAAATTCGACCCGGAGCAGGCACTCGCGCTGATCGAGAAGTACGGCGTCACCCACTCGCAGTGGGTGCCGACCATGTTCATCAAGATGCTCAAGCTGCCCGGGGAGATCCGCGAGCGGTACGACCTCTCGTCGCTGACGTGCGCGATCCACGCCGCCGCCCCCTGCCCGGTTCCGGTCAAGGAACAGATGATCGAGTGGTGGGGCCCGATCATCCATGAGTACTACGCGGGGACCGAGGGCAACTGCTTCCTCTACGTCGGCTCCGAGGACTGGCTCAAGCACAGGGGCACGGTCGGCCGGCCGCTGCTCGGCGTCACCCACATCTGCGACGAGGACGGCAACGAGCTGCCACCCCGCGAGCACGGCACCGTCTACTTCTCCGACGGCCCCCGGTTCGCCTATCACGGTGACGAGGACAAGACGAAGGCCTCGCAGGACCCGCAGGGCCGGGGCTGGACCACCCTCGGCGACATCGGCTACGTCGACGAGGAGGGCTTCCTCTACCTCACCGACCGGCGCTCCTACATGATCATCTCGGGCGGGGTGAACGTCTACCCGCAGGAGGCCGAGAACATCCTCTCGATCCACCCGAAGGTGGCGGACGTGGCGGTCTTCGGCATCCCCGACGAGGAGATGGGCGAGCAGGTCAAAGCCGTCGTCCAGCCCGTCTCCATGGACCTGGCCGATCCCGGGCTGGAGGCCGAGCTGATCGAATACTGCCGCTCCCGGCTGGCGCCCTACAAGTGCCCGAAGTCGATCGACTTCCGTGAGGAGCTGCCCAGGCAGCCCACGGGCAAGCTCTACAAGCGCCTCCTCCGCGACGAGTACTGGCCCGCCAAGCCCTGAAGTCCAATCCTGAAGCCCGGCCCTGAAGCCCGGCCCTGAAGGACTCCGCCGGCCGATTCGTTATAGATTCTTCTTGACCTGCGTGTTCGACGCCGGACGGCGATACCGGACGTGGCCCGATGGGAATCGGCCGGCGGAGTCCTGGGGTCCGGCCCTGAAGCCCGGCCCCGACGAAGATTTCCCCGGAGATTCCCGGTCGCGGGAGCGTCCCCTGACCACGGCTGATAAAGCGGTTGTCAGAGGAAATGGATCATCGCGATCATCCGCTTAACCAGGTCTTATACGCCCTCAGGCATTGTTTGGGGTACCGGGAGACACCGGTCGCCGCTCCGGTGACGCAGGAGCGGACGTAGGACTTGGGGGAAGACATGGACCCGAACAAGGACGAGCAGGAGATCACGCCGGCCGCGGCGACCCCCGGGAACGACGGCTGGAGCCAGTTCGGCAAGGTGCCGCCGCGCACGGGTGCCTACCGGGCCGATGGAGTGACCGGACCGCAGCCGACGATGGTCAACCCGGTGCCGGAGCCGTTCGCCGCCGGGACGTTCGGGACGCCCGCGGTGCCTGCCCAGCGGGGCAGGATCGGCGTCGCGAAGAAGCTGGGCACCGGGCTGGCGCTGGCCGCGATGGCCGTTGGCGGTGGTGTGGCGGGGGCCTTCGCCGCGACCGGCTTCAACAACGACACCACGATCGCCTCCTCCTCCAGCACGCTCGTCAGCCCCGTCAGCAGGGTGACGACGGTCGCCGACGTCGCCAAGGCCGTACAGCCCTCGGTGGTGTCGATCCAGGTCAAGACCGCGAACGGCGGCGGAGAGGGGTCCGGCGTCGTGCTCTCGGAGGACGGCCGGATCCTGACCAACAACCACGTGGTGGAGGCCGGGGGACAGGGCGGCCAGATGACCGTCAAGTTCAGTGACGGCAAGACCGCCACCGCGAAGATCATTGGAACCGACCCGACCACCGACCTCGCGGTCATCAAGGCGGACAACGTCTCCGGCCTCACCAAGGCCTCGCTCGGCGACAGCGACGCGCTCAAGGTGGGTGACTACGTGCTCGCCATCGGCAGCCCGCTCGGACTGTCCGGCTCGGTCACCGCCGGCATCGTCAGCGCTCTGAACCGCACGCTGACCGTCGGAGACGAGCAGGGACCGCAGCAGCAGATGCCTCCGGGCTGGCCCGGCGGCCAGCAGCAGTTGCCTCCGGGCTGGCCCGGTGGGCAGGACGGGCCGGGCCAGGGCGGCGGGCAGGACCAGGGCGACGGTGGGCAGATGCAGCAGCAGAGCAGCGGCGCCACCACCATCGGCGGCGCGATCCAGACCGACGCGTCGATCAACCCGGGCAACTCGGGTGGCGCGCTGGTCAACGCCTCCGGCCAGGTGGTCGGCATCAACACCGCCATCGCCACCAACGGCGGCGAGGGCAGCATCGGTGTCGGCTTCTCCATCCCGATCAACACCGCCAAGCAGGTCGCCCAGCAGCTCATCGACAGCGGCAAGGTCTCCCACGCCTTCCTGGGCGTGAGCGTCACCGACGCCACCGGAGACGCGGGCGGCGCCCTGATCGCCCAGGTCACCGACAACAGCCCCGCCTCCAAGGCGGGACTCAAGCAGGGCGACCTGATCACCAAGATCAACGACACCGCGGTCGAGGACGGCAACACCGTGGTCGGCGCGGTGCGCGGGTTCAAGCCGGGGGAGAAGGTGGCCGTCTCCTACGTCCGCGACGGGCAGCCCCACACCGTCACCGTGACCCTCGCCGAGATGGCCGGCGAGTAGGTCCCACCAGACGAATGTGCCGCCGGAGCCGCTGCGGATCCGGCGGCACATTCATGTTCCCGCGAGGCCTCGTCACGGGGCGTCGGCGGCGGACGGCGCCGCCCGCGTCCGGAGCCCGACGCCACGGGCCGGAGGCCGATGCCACGGGCCGGAGGCCGATGCCAAGGGGCCGAGGCTCGCAGACCGGCGGCACGGGGCGAGGTTCGCAGACCGGCGGGGCGTCCGGATCCCGGAGCGCGGCGCGTGGCGGGCAGGGGTCATCGCCCGGCGGTCAGCGCCTCCGAGCGCCACAGGTCGCGGTAGTAGCCGGGGGAGTCCACCAGTTCCTCATGGGTGCCCCGCTGCACCACCGAGCCGTTCTCCAGCACGACGATCTCGTCCACCCGTTCGAGCCCGCGCAGACGGTGCGTGACCAGCAGCGTCGTATGACCGTGGGTCGCGTCCAGCAGGTCGGCCATGAGCGCGTCCGCGGCCGTCTCGTCCAGCGCCTCGGCGGGCTCGTCCAGCAGCAGCACCGGGGGATCGTTCAGCAGCGCCCGTGCCAGCGCCAGCCGCTGCAACTGCCCCCCGGACACCGTCCGCCCGTCCTCCCCGAGCACGGCGTCCCACCCGGTCCGCTCCACCCACCGCTCCAGCCGCGCCCGCCGTACGGCCTCCGCCAGCTCCTCGCCGGTGGCCTCCGGTCCGGCCAGCCGCAGGTTGTCCCTCACCGACGCCTGGAACACGTAGGGATCCTGGGTCAGCCCCGTCATCACCCGCCGGGTGTCATCGGCGGCCAGGTCGGTGATGTCCACGCCGCTCACCCGGATGGTCCCGGACTCGGGCTCCACCAGGCGCATCAGGGCGGACAGCAGGGTGCTCTTGCCGGCGCCGCTGGGGCCGACCAGGGCGACGCGCCTCCCGGGGGTGAGGGTCAGGCTGACGCCGTTCAGCGCGGGAGCGCGGTCGGCGCTGTGGCGGACCACCAGATCCTCGATCTCGACGGTCGGCGGCCCCTCGGGGACGGAGGCGGGCGTGGCCGGTTCGGTCACGGCGGGCGGGGTCGCGCGGACCTCCCTCAGGCGGCGCAGGGCGGCGAGCACCCCGGTCAGCCGCTCGGCGGCGGCGGCCATCGGCAGGACGGGTTCGAACGCCACCAGCGAGGTCAGCGCGAGCACCGCGATGGCGACGGGGTCCGTTCCGGCGTTCTGGGCGACCCAGACGATCGCCGCCACGGTCAGGCCCTGGGTGAACATGCCCAGCCCGCTCGCCACCGCGTTCGCCCGTGCCTGCCGGCGCTCCAGCGCCGCCAGGCGGGCGTCGGCCTCGGCCGCGGCGGCCAGTGCCCGGTCGTTGGCCCCGTAGGCGGCCAGGTCGGCGGAGCCGTGCACCAGGTCGGCGACCCGGGCGGCCAGATCGGCCCGCGCGGGTGCGATCCGCGCCGACCAGCGCCGCGCCGCGCCGGCCGCACCGGCGGGAACGAGCACCCCGGCCACCAGCAGCCCGGCCAGCAGCACCAGCGCCGCCACCGGAAGCAGGAACAGCCCGACCACGACCGCCGCCACCCCGGTCACCAGAGCCGCCGCCGCCGGAAGCAGGCAGCGGACCAGCAGGTCCTGTACGGCGTCGGTGTCGTCGACCATCCGGCTGAGCAGGTCCGCCCCCCGGTGGTTCAGCGGTCCGGCGGGGATGAGCGCCTGGTAGAGGCGCTCCCTGGTCGTCGCCTGGGCGCGTAGCGCCACCTCGTGTCCCGACAGGCGCTCGCCGTACCGGAAGACGCCCTTGGTCGTCGCGAACGCCCTGACCCCGACGATCGCCACGCTCAGCGCCGCCAGCGGCGGCTGTTCGGCGGCCCTGGTGATCAGCCAGGCCGCCGACCCGATCAGCCCGAGTCCGGCCAGTTCGGCCGCCGCACCCGCCGCCGCGGCGAGCGCCAGCCGTCCACCCATCCGGTTCACGAGGGTCTCCCGGGTCTTCCGCGTCGAAACGCCGCCGCCGGTCATGAGGCCTCCTCGGTCTTCCGCGTCGAAACGCCGGTCAGGTCGCGCCCGGAGTAGGCCGCCCGGCCGGCTCTGGGGCGGGCAGGCTGGTCGGACACCACTCGGCCGTCGGCGATCCGGATCACCCGGTCGGCCAGGTCGATCATCGCCGGCCGATGGGCGACGATGACGGCGGTGCGGCCCTCGGCCAGATCGCGGGTGGCGGTCATGACCGCGCCCTCGCTGCGGCCGTCGAGCCGTGCGGTCGGCTCGTCCAGCAGGAGCAGCCTGGCCGCCGGGCGGCAGAACGCGCGGGCGAGCGCGACCCGCTGCCGCTGTCCGGCCGACAGGTTCGCGCCGCGCTCGCCCAGCACCGTGTCGTAGCCCTCGGGCAGGGTGGTCACGAACTCGTCGGCGTGCGCGGCCTTCGCCGCCGCCCTGACCTCCTCGATCGTCGCGTCCGGGGCGCCGAGCCTGATGTTGTCGGCCACGGAGGCGGCGAAAAGGTGCGGCCGCTGCGGCACGAACGCCAGCCGGTCACGCCAGGAGAAGTGATCGGTGAGCTCGACGCCGTCGATCAGCACCCTGCCCGAGGCGGGGGCGACGAAGCCGAGCAGCAGGTGGAGCAGGGTGCTCTTGCCCGCGCCGCTCTCGCCGACCAGCGCCACCCGCTCGCCGGGCGCGATCACCAGCGAGACGTCGTCGAGCGCGGTCTCCTCGCGGTCCGGATAGCGCACGGTGACGTTCTCCAGCCGGATCTCCGGCGCCGCTCCCGCGTCCCTTCCCCCGTCCGGGGCTCCGGCGGTGCCTGTGCCCGGGACCCCGGCCGTGCCCGTGTCCAGGGCTCCGGCCGTGCCCATGGCTGGAACTCCGGCCGTGCTCGCGTTCGGGCCCGCGCCGTCCGTACTCCGGACGCCGCCGGAGTTCGCGCCGGAGGTCTCATTCCGTGACGACGGGCTCGCCGTCCGCCCGTCCAGTACGGCGAACGCCTCGTCGGCCGCCGCGACCCCCTCCATCGCGGCGTGGAACTTGTTGCCCATGTTGCGCAGCGGCAGATACGCCTCCGGCGCGAGCAGCAGCACCAGCAGGGCGGTCGAGAGATCCAGGGATCCGGACAGCAGCCGCAGGCCCACCGGCACCGCGACCAGCGCCAGCGACAGCGACGCGGCCAGCTCCAGCACCAGCGACGACAGGAACGCCACCCGGAGCGTGCGCATCGTCGCGCTCCTGTGGGCGTCGGACACCTGCCGGATCACCTCGGCCTGGAACCGGGCCCTGCCGAAGGCGCGCAGCGTGGGCAGGCCCCGGACCACGTCCAGGAAGTGGCCGCCGAGGCGGGACAGGGCCCGCCACTGGCATTCGGTGACGGCCTTGGTGTGCATGCCGACCAGGGCCCCGAAGATCGGGATGAGCGGCAACGTGACCAGAACGATCACCGCGCTGGCCAGGTCGGCGGTGAACAGCCGGACGAGTACGGCGATCGGCACGACGCCCGCGACCGCGATCGCCGGGAGATATCCCGACAGGTAGGGATCGAGAGCGTCCAGGCCACGGCCGGTCAGCGTCACGAGCTCGCCCGAACGCTGCGAGGCCGGCCTGGTGGGCCCCACCTCCTGCAGCCGTGACAGCAGCCGGTGACGCAGGACCGACTTCACCCCGGTGGTCGCGTGCCCGGCGGCGATGCCCTGCGCCAGGGTGAACAGCGCCCGGACCCCGACGACCAGTGCCAGGAGGATCAGGGCGGGGGTCGCGAAGCGCCCGGACAGCACCCCGGCGAGCAGCTCCGCCTGGAGGAGGATGAGCACTCCCGCGAGGACGGCGGCGGCCAGGCACAGGGCCAGGTGACGGCGGACGGCCCGCTCGCCCCGCGCCAGCCGTACAAGCTCCTTGTGCATGTGAACCTTAGAAGAACGACGGGATCCGGTCGGCGGCACGCCGAGGACCGAACGTGCGCCATGTCCATACTTGCGCACCCACCATGACCGGTGCGAAGGGCAGGATGATGACACTCAACACACTCAGCGTCCCGGTGGGCGCGGTGTGGTCCAGCAGCCATGGAGCCGCCGCGGCGAGCAGCACCGTGACGGGCGCGGCGGCCACGCACGCCGAGGTCAGGAGCGCACGGCCGCCGCGGCTCGCACCGGTCACCTGGCCGGGCAGCAGCCAGGAGGCGAAGGTCCAGCCGTGGAAGGCGAGCGCCGCGGCGATCACCAGCCCGCCGCCCAGGCCGAGCAGGCCGATCGAGGGCCCGGACAGCCCACCGGCCAGGGCGACCAGCGCCATGCCCCAGCTCAGCGCGAGACCGTACGAACCGATGCAGATCATCCAGTCCCAGCCCGCCTGCCAGGCGCGGCCGTCGAGACGGCGGCGGAACCACAGCCCGGCGTCGCGCAGGATCCACGAGACCAGCAGGGAGACCACCAGCGGGTAGAGGCCGAACAGCACGTCTCCCTCGATGGAGGGGAAGACGCCGAACAGCACGCCGGCCACGGCCACCAGCCACACCTCGTTCGCCAGGACGAACGGCGCCATGGCGGCGACGATCCTGTCCCGGTCCTTCTGCGTCCTGCCGAGCACGGGCAGCAGCATGCCCAGGCCGATGTCGAAGCCCTCCAGGGCGAAGTAGCCGATCAGCAGGAGGGCGAACACGCCGAACCAGAGGATGTCCACGGTCTCTCCCTAGTAGCTGAGCGCGTGCGCGCGCTCGGTGGAGTCGGCGGGACCGTCCGCGCCGAGGGTGACGGCGTCCGGGCCGCGCCGGACGGTACGGGCGATCAGGACGTAGTCGACGACGGCGAGCAGGCCGAGCACCCCGGCGAAACCGATCAGCGAGGTGGTGATCATTCCGGAGGTGAGCCCGGGGGACATGGCGTCGGCGACGGTCAGCTTGCCGTAGATCAGCCAGGGTTGCCGGCCCGTCTCGCGGACCAGCCAGCCGAGGATCGCGGCCAGGAACGGCAGCGGGGTGATCACCATCAGGATCGGCTGCGCCCAGCGCCAGTGCGGCAGCCAGTACACGACGGGCATCAGCACGAACATGATGACGAACTGGAGGAGCTGCCCAATCCCGATCATGGCGCCGAGTGAGGCTCCGGTCAGCGCCGAGGCCTCGAACTTGTCCGGCTGGAGCGTGGAGACCGGCATGAACTGGGCGTAGCCGAAGCCGACCGTGATCAGCGAACCGACGAACGAGGTGATCACCCCCAGGCGGAGCGAGCGCGTGAAGAACTCCCGCTCGGAGGTCCTCTTGAACAGGTGGTACGCGCTGGCCCCCATCACCACAAAACCGCCGGTCCACAGGCCCGCGCCGATCACGTGCGGCAGCGCCATGGTCAGCATGGGGTTGGTGAGCAGCGCGCCGAAGTCGGTCAGGACCAGATGGTCGCCCCGCTCCACGGCCCCGGCCGGATTCTGCAGGAACGAGTTGGTCGCCATGATCCAGAAGGCGGAGACGTAGGCGGTCAGCGTCACCAGCCAGATGCACGCCAGGTGGAGCCACTTGGGCAGCCGGTGCCAGCCGAAGATCCACAGGCCCAGGAACGTGGACTCCAGGAAGAACGCGCCGAGCGTCTCGATCGCGAGCGGTGCTCCGAAGATGTCTCCGGCGTAGTGCGAGAGGCCGCTCCAGCTCAGACCGAACTGGAACTCCATCACCAGGCCGGTGAAGATGCCGAGCGCGTAGTTGGTCACGTAGATCTGGCCCCAGAAGCGGGTCATGCGCTCGTGGATCGGTTTTCCGGTCACGGCGTATCGGGTGTGCATGATCGCGACGAGGGGGGCCAGGCCCAGGGTCAGCACGACGAACAGGAAGTGAAGACTCCCCGTCACGGCGAACTGCGTCCGGGCCAGGTCGAGCACGTCCACGGCTTCACCTCCGTTGTTATGTTTGCCTACCTATAGGCACTCTACATGTAGAGCGCCTACATGTAGAGTGCCTATACGAGAGATAGGCTGATGACGTGAGTGAGCGAAGCGAAAAGGCCGTCGAGCACGGCGACGCGGCTTTCGGACGGCCGGTAGAGGAGAGCGCATGAACACCGATGCGCTCCGCGGGCACATGGACGCCCTGCTGCTCTCCGTGCTGGAGAACGACCCCCTGCACGGCTACGCGATCATCGAGGCGTTGCAGGAGCGCAGCGGCGGCACGCTGACCGTGCCGACCGGCACGGTCTATCCGGCGCTGCGCCGGCTGGAGCAGGCGGGATACCTCGCCAGCGAGTGGGCCACGGTGGGCGGGCGCAAACGGCGCACCTACCGGCTGACCTCCGCGGGCCGTACGGCTCTGGCCGGGGAGCGTTCCGCCTGGCGGGAGTTCGCCGGGGTGATCGGCAGCGTTCTGGAGCCTCGGACCACGCGGTGACGGGGTTCGCGGGCCGGATTCGGCGGTCTGCCGGATCCTCGGGATTACGCGGCGGTGAGCTCACGCCGGGTTCGGTGGCCTGCCGGAGCCCGGGTCAGGCGGCGACCGCGTCCTTGAGCCGCGTGGTGACGGGCTCGCGCCGGGTGAGGCGCATGCACCGGGTCGCGCAGTACAGCTGCAGCAGCCAGGACGTGAAGCTCGTCAGCAGGACCACGATGACCAGCGGATGGGTGGCGAAGCCCTCCGGCTGCTTCGAGCCGTACGCCAGCGCCGTGCTCAGCGCGAGTGTGACCGGCAGCATGACATAGACCAGCACGGCCAGCGACCGGGTGACGAGCCGGGGCCGCCGGATCCTGCGGAGTCCGCGGCCCAGCGCGACGAGTGCGACCCCGCTGAGCGCGCCGCCGGACAGCTGAAGGATGTCCAGGCCGCGTGCGACGGAGACGAACCAGACGGGCCAGGTCGCGTAGGCCGTCGGGTCGACGGGGAGGACGCGCCAGATCAGGCTCCACATGAGCGAGGTGAGCGGCACGCTGAGGAACAACAGGCAGGCCAGCCTGCGTCCCGCCGAGATGGAGAGCCCCTCCTGGTAACCCGGTGCGATCTCGTCGATGGGGCCGAACTCCTCGACCGCGATCCGCTCGGCCTCGGCCCGGTCCAGCCCCTCGCCCTCCAGCGCCTCGGCGGTGTCGAGCAGGCTGTCACGCGCCTCGGTGATCATGTCGAGCTTCGGGCCCCTGGGGCCTCTGAGGGTATGACTGAGCCCGGTCACGTAATCGTCGATGACTCCGGCGCTCGTCATGATCTCTCCAGTCGCATGATCCCTATTCAGGGTAATCACCACCCATCCTGGCCGTCACTTCGGGACCGGCACATCGGGGACCACCCTGAGAAGACCCCGAGGCGGCTCGGGTCCCCTCTCCGCCCGGGTTTCCCAGAGCCTCGCGTTCCTCCTTGTCAGGCAGACGATTCGCTCGGGCTTGCGTTCTTCCCTGTCGGGCAGACGGCTTTCCCGGGCTCGCAGCCCGCTCCTGCCCGGCCGGCGGCCTTCCTGATGAGCAGCCACTCCTGATGGTCCGGCTTCCTGATGGTCCGGCTCAATGGTCCGGTGAGCGCCGCCGGGACCACCAGCGCAGCGCTCGCGCCCCGCGTGGGGCGGCGGCGAGAGCGCAGTCGCGCAGGCGAAGGCGTTCGGGATGGAGGATCTCGGTGAAGCGGCAGGCGCTGAGGTCCAGGCAGGCCAGCTCCAGCTCTTCGGAGTCCACCCCGTGCAACGAGGTCACCCTGGCCGCGCCCTTGCCGCTGACCGTGGCCGGACCGCGGAGCGTGGCCCCCTCGAGGTCGGCCTCCGCGTCGGTGAGACGTACGGTCAGCCTGCCGGACACCCGCAGGCGCCGCAGGTCCACCGAGCAGCCGTGGGCGGTCAGGTCGAGATCTCTGCCCGCCCACGCGCCGGCGAGGGTCAGGTGGCGCCCGACGGAGATCGGGGTCAGGTAGCCGCCCGCCGCGAACCGTGCCGCCTCGAACCCGGCCAGCCCGCCGAACCTCGCCTTCCTGAACGAGACCATCCGGCGGAACCGGCAGCCCCTGAAGGTCGCGTCACCGGTGAACCGGGTGCCGTCGAAGGCGACGAAACCGTGGAAGTCCGCACTTTCGAAGGACGCGGTACGGCCGAACACGGCCCCGCCGAACAGCGCGTCGCTGCCGATGGTCACCCGGTCGAAGGCCGCGTGACCGGCGACGGTGACACCGTGCAGGGACAACTCCTCGGCGAACCTGGCCTCCCCGAAGGAGACGTTGCCCGCGAAACGGGCGTCGCAGAACGAGGCGAGACGCTGGAAGCGGGCGTGGTCGAACGAGACGTCCCCGCCGAACACGACGTCGCCGAACCTGGCACTCTCGGGAAAGGACGCCCAGTCGAACCTCGCCCGGCCCAGATAGCCCTTCGTGGCGGTCAGGATCCGCTCCAGCAGACATCTGCTGACGGTGGTGGCCCGCAGATCGACCGCGGAGCCGGGGGACAGGCGATGGACGACTTCGTCCAGCTCGCCGGGGTCCAGGTGGGCCAGACAGCGCCCGTACGGTTGCCGTGCCGATCCGGTGCACTCCGGGGAGACGGCGCAGGTGATCCAACCCACGTCCAGAGTTCTCATGCTCGGTTGATACCCGCAGACGGCCGATGCACCGAGTTCCAGGTCAAGGCAAGCCATATCTCACGGGTCAAGCAGGCGTGAAATGTAAAGATTTACCGACTTCGCTTCCTATCCACCTATAGGTACGCAATGTCCAGTCAATAGGGTTCTACGCTCCCGGCCATACGTGCTTCATCCCGGGGCTTCGCCGCCCTCGTCCCCCTGGCGTCGCCGCCGGTGTCACGGCCCTCACAACGGCCCCGGCCCCGCCCGCGCCGGACACCGCCGGCCTCCGCCAAGGCGACGGTCCTAGGCCGGCGTGAGGACATGAGTAGAGGGTTACTCATGTGGTCGTCCCACGGCCGGGCTGACCATGGGAGCTCAGACACCTCAAACGCAAGGGGCATACCCATGGCGGCTCCGATCCCCAACGATGTCACGGCCTACCAGAACAACTGGCGATTCTGCGTGCACTGCTGCGGCCTGTGGTGGAACGGCCGGGCGGACAACGGCGCCTGTCCCTCCACCCTGCTGCCGGCGGGCAATCCGCATCGCTCGCCGAACGGCCAGCACCACGGCCCGAGCTGGGATTTCATCCTGCCGGCGAACCCGAGCCACTCGATCTGACCTGTACGGCGCTCCGGCCATCCCGGCATGCGAGAGACCGGCCGCCGGTCCCATCTCACCATCGGATCCCCAGGCCCAAGGCCTGGGGATTTCGACTGAGATGACACCGCGCCGGGCTATCCGGCGTCGAGCGCCTTGCTCATGAACAGGGCGGTCTCACCCTCGCTCGCCGTACCCCGGTAGAAGGTGGTGTCGAGGCCGCAGAGGACGAACCCCATCCGCTGGTAGGCGCGGACGGCGGGGACATTCACGTTTGACGTCTCCAGCCAGGCCGTTCGTGCTCCGAGCCGGAGCCCGTACGCGCAGGCCCGCCGCATCAGAGTCGAGCCGACACCACATCCGCGGTGCGTCGGCGCCACGGTGATCTGGTGAACGACCAGACGGTGATGCCACTCCTCCAGCCCGATGACAACAAAGCCGCAGACCTTCCCGTCGTCGACGGCGACCTCAACGTGCAGGTCATCGGACACGCTGTCGCCCTCATCGGCGGGGAACGTCTTGACCAGCGGCGGATCGACAACGGTCGGGCGCAGCGCGAACCTCTCGTCGCCGACCACGACCTCGTAGACGGTGTCGGTGGTGAACGAGTCGTCGATCGCGCCGATCTGTTCTTGGTCCTGCGGTTCTGCCTGCCGGTAAACGATGCGTTGTTCGGGGCTCACCTGTGCTCCTCGCCCTAACCACTCGGTCGTCCAGTCGGACGAACACACCATTACGTAAGTTACGCCGACAGCTTCGCGGTAAAGCCCACGCATACCTGACAGGAGGTGGCAGGCGAGGAAAGTAAAGTCGGCCGTCGACAGCCGGGGAAAGGACATGCCCGATGCGATATGCAGCACTGCTGCGCGGTATCAATGTCAATCCGCGGAGCAGAGTCGCGATGTCCGATCTGCGGGCGTTGCTGGCGGGGCTCGGCCTGCGGCGTCCCAGGCTGCCGCCCCTGCTGGAGAAGCGGTCGAAGGCACCCGCCACGATGCGTAACCGGAACACGGTCACCAGGCTGCCGGCCCTCGCCGAAAGCTGATCGTCGGCCGTTGGAGCCCGAAGGCCCGCGCCTCGCCCGGTACGGGACCGTGCTCCAACGGCTGGTATCGTAGCCGGGCAGTAATGGCGGAACGGGAGCATGACATGGCAGGCGACGTCGACATCTCCGGGTAGCACCGGATCTCATCACCATCGGTGACGTGTTTATCGCGTGATCGCCGATTGGCGATGTCCTCGTGTCCTGACCATTTCGCCGGGCGGCCTCCTGCCGTGCCGGCCGAACGCGGAAGCGATTCGATGTCCGACGCCCTGATCGTTGTTTCGAACCTGTCCTTTTCCTGGCCCGACGACACCCCGGTGTTCGAGGACCTCTCATTCACCGTTCCGGCGGGACGCACCGGCCTGGTGGCGCCCAACGGTGCCGGAAAGAGCACACTGCTCAGGCTGATCGCCGACGAACTCCGCCCGGCCTCCGGCTCGGTCAGGGTGGAGGGGGCGCTGGGCTATCTGCCCCAGACGCTGCCCCTCGCCGGCGACCTGACCGTGACCGAGGTCCTGGGGATCGCTCCGGTGATCAAGGCGCTGGACGCCATCGAGTCCGGAGACGCGAGCGAGGAGCACTTCACCACGATCGGCAACGACTGGGACATCGAGGAGCGCACTCGCGCCCAGCTGGACCGGCTCGGCCTCGTGGACGTCCCCCTCACCCGACGCCTGCACACCCTCAGCGGCGGCCAGGTCGTCTCTCTCGGCCTGGCGGCACAGCTGCTGAAGCGGCCCGACGTCCTGCTGCTCGACGAGCCGACCAACAACCTCGACCTCGACGCGCGCCACAAGCTCTACGGCGTGCTCGAGGACTGGAACGGCTGCCTGCTGCTGGTCAGCCACGACCGGGCGCTGCTCGACCGCATGGACCGCATCGCCGAGCTCGATCGGGGCGAGCTCCAGTCCTACGGCGGGAACTTCACCGAGTACGAGGAGACCGTGCGCGCCGCGCGGGAGGTCGCCGAGAAGAACATCCGCAACGCCGAACAGGAGGTCAAGCGGGAGAAGCGGGAGATGCAGCAGGCCCGCGAGCGGGCCGAGCGCCGGGCCGGCAACGCCGCCCGCAACCTCAAGAACGCCGGCCTGCCGAAGATCTTCGCCGGGACGATGAAGCGCAACGCCCAGGAGTCGGCGGGGAAGGCGAACGAGACGCACGCCGCACGGCTCGGCGAGGCCAGGGCCCGGCTCGACGAGGCGGGCCGCGCCCTGCGCGACGAGCAGAAGATCGCGCTGGAACTGCCCGGAACCAACGTCCCGGCCGGACGCACGGTCTTCCTGGGAGAGCGGATGCAGGTCCGCTACGGTGAGCGGGCCCTCTTCGCCGGGGAGGGCGCCGACCTGACGATCCGGGGGCCCGAGCGGATCGCTCTGACCGGCCCCAACGGCGTCGGCAAGTCCACCCTGCTGCGCGTGATCAACGGCGAGCTGGAGCCGGAGGGCGGCGAGACCAAGCGGGCCGACGGCCGGGTCGCCTACCTGTCCCAACGGCTGGATCTGCTGGACCCGGGCCGCACCGTGGCGGAGAACCTGGCCGCGTTCGCGCCCGGGATGCCGGAGGCGCAGCGGATGAATCTGCTCGCCCGCTTCCTGTTCCGGGGCTCCCGCGTTCACCTTCCGCTCGGGGCGCTGTCCGGGGGCGAGCGGCTACGCGCCACCCTGGCCTGCGTCCTGTGCGCCGAACCGGCGCCCCAGCTGCTGCTGCTGGACGAACCGACCAACAACCTCGACCTGGTCAGCGTCGCCCAGCTGGAGGGCGCCCTGCAGTCATACGAGGGCGCCTTCGTGGTGGTCAGCCACGACGAGCGGTTCCTCGCCGAGATCGGGGTGGACCGCTGGCTGCGGCTGTCCGAGGGACGTCTGCTCGAAACGGGCGCCCCTGACGCGTGAGGCGACGGCGTGCGGAACGTCGCCGCAGGAGGCGGGGACGTTCCGCACACCGTACGGCGGGCCGCCCCCGGCCCTGATCTTTTCGTCGGGGATGCGGGATGGAATGCCCAGGGCCGGGAAGTGGTTATGCCAGCCGTACAGACGAACGACAAGAGGAGCCAACCGGTGGCGACCATTGAGGTAACCGAGAAGAACTTCAACGACATCGCCGACGAGGGGATTGTCCTGCTGGACTTCTGGGCGTCTTGGTGCGGACCGTGCCGCACCTTCGGGCCGATCTTTGAAAAGTCTTCGGAGAAGCACGACGACGTCAAGTTCGGCAAGATCGATACTGAGGCTGAGCAGGCGCTGGCCCAGGGGTTCGAGATCACCTCGATCCCGACGATCATGGCCATCCGTGACGGCATCGTCGTCTTCGCACAGGCTGGGGCGCTGCCCGCGCCCGCCCTCGAGGACCTGATCGGTCAGGTTCGCGCGCTCGACATGGACTCGATCCGGGCCGAGCTCGCCAACGAGGTGGGCGTTCAGAAAAGCTGACGCCCGCATCGAAAAGCCCCGCGGCCGGTGACGGCGCGGGGCTTTCACATGGATCACCCGGTCGAACCGGGCGGCGGAGATCCGCCGCCTCTCGGCCGGACCGAGGGGCGGAACCCTCTCGATCAGGCCGAGCGATGGAACCCGCCGGTTCCTGACCGGACCGAGAGGCCGATTCCTGACCGATCGAGGAGCGGAATCCTCGATCAGGCCGAGCGGTAGAGCTCCGCGACCCTGAAGGCCAGGTCCAGTGACTGGCTCCGGTTCAGGCGCGGGTCGCAGGCCGTTTCGTAGCGCCGGGCCAGATCGTCTTCGACGATCTCCGTGCCGCCGCCCACGCACTCGGTGACATCGTCGCCGGTGAGCTCGATGTGGATGCCGCCGGGGTGGGTGCCGAGCGCGCGGTGCACCTCGAAGAAGCCCGCCACCTCGTTCAGGACGTCGTCCAGGCGGCGGGTCTTGTGGCCGCTGGGCGCCTCGAAGGTGTTGCCGTGCATCGGGTCGCAGATCCACGCCACCTGGGCGCCGTTGGCGGTCACCTTCTCCACCAGCGAGGGAAGGTGCTCGCGGATCTTCGAGGCCCCCATCCGGGTGATGAAGGTCAGGCGCCCGGGCTCGTTGTCCGGGTTCAGCTTCTCGACCAGGGCGAGTGCCTCCTCGGCGGTGGTCGTCGGACCGAGTTTCACGCCGATCGGATTGCGGATGCGAGAGAAGAACTCCACGTGTGCGCCGTCGAGCTGGCGGGTGCGCTCGCCGATCCAGACCATGTGCGCCGAGACGTCGTACGGCAGGCCGCTCAGGGAGTCGATCCGGGTGAGCGCCCGGTCGTAGTCCAGGATCAGGGCCTCGTGCGAGGAGTAGAACTCCACGCTGTGGAACTCCTCGGGCTCGACCCCGCACGCGCGCATGAACGCCAGCGCCTGGTCGATCTCCCGGGCGAGCTGCTCGTAGCGCTTGCCGGCGGGGGACTCGCTCACGAAGTCGCGGTTCCAGGCGTGCACCTGGCGCAGGTCGGCGTAGCCGCCCTTGGTGAAGGCGCGGACGAGGTTCAGGGTCACCGCGGAGGAGTGGTAGGCCTGCAGCAGCCGCCACGGGTCGGGGACGCGGGACTCGGACGTGAAGTCGAAGCCGTTGATCATGTCGCCGCGGTAGGCGGGGAGCTCCACGCCGTCGCGGACCTCGGTGTTCTTGGAGCGGGGCTTGGCGAACTGCCCGGCCATCCGGCCGATCTTCACGACCGGTACCTTCGCCGCGTAGGTGAGCACGATCGCCATCTGCAGCAGCGTCTTGAGCTTGTCGCGCACGTCGTCCGCGGTGGCGCCGGCGAAGGTCTCGGCGCAGTCGCCACCCTGCAGGACGAAGGCCTCGCCCCGCGTTACCGCGGCCAGATCCGCTTTGAGGTTGTCACACTCCCCGGCGAACACGAGGGGCGGCAGGCCCCCCAGCTGGTTGACGACCTTGTCCAGCTCGCCACGGTCGGGCCATTCGGGCTGCTGCGCCGCAGGCAGTTGCCGCCAGGAATCGAGGTTGATGCTCACGAGATACCAGGCTATTGCAATTGGGCCGCCAAACTGACCCAATGTCCACAGACTGAGAACCTCTTTATACCTGGTGAGACTTGACCGGACTCCTGACGTGTTCCGGCAGCACGCCGAGACCGATGAAACGGCGGGCCAGAGGGCCGATCACCGGGAGCCGGGAGACGGCCGGTATCCGTACCGGCTTGGCGCCCTCGGTCAGAGCCGGACGGATCAGCAGGTTCTGCACCACGCGCTGGGCGAGCTGGGTGATCACGGTGGGCGGGGTGCGCCGGCGCTGGACTCTGGCCAGCAGGGACTCGGGAATGCCGGCTCCGGTGGACAGCGGCTCGGCCAGCAGGTTGGCCGCGGCCACCGCGTCCTGCACGGCCAGGTTGATGCCGACGCCGAAGACCGGGGACATGGCGTGCGCGGCGTCACCGATGATCAGCAGGCCGGGACGGTGCCAGCGGCGCAGCCGGTTGAGGGCGACCGACAGCATGCTGACGTCGTCGAAGCTCGTGATCAGCCCGGCCCGGTCTTTGAGGAAGGGCAGCAGCTTGGCGACCGGCTCGCGGAGCGCGTCCACGCCCCAGGCCCGCAGGGCGTCGAAGCCCCCCTTGGGGATCACGTAGGCGAGCTGCCAGTAGGTCTCGCGGTTGATCGACACCATCAGCCTGCCCGTGGAGACCCGCAGGAACGGGTCCGCGGGGTCCGTGGGCTCGCGCGGCAGCCGGAACCAGAGCACGTCCATCGGCGCGGAGTGCTCCACGGGGACGAGCCCCGCGGCCCGGCGCACGTCGGAGTGCCGGCCGTCGGCGGCCACGGTGAGCGTCGCCAGGAGCTCGTGCTCGCCGGAGGCGTCGCGGTAGCGGACCCCGCGCACGGCGTTGCCCTCTCGGATCACATCGAGCACCTCGGCCTCCATGACGAGGCGGAAGTTCGGATACCGCTTGGCGGCGTTGACCAGCAGATCGAGGAACTCCCACTGCGGGACGAAGGCGATGTACTGATATTTGCCTTTAAGGCCGGACAGGTCGGCGATCGTCAGTGAGGCGTCGTCGGTCCGGATCGTCAGGTTGTACGCCTTGCGGTGCGGGAGCTTGTGGAACTCCTCGGCCAGGCCGAGCTCGTCGAGGATCTGGAGGGTCGACGGGTGGATGGTGTCGCCCCTGAAGTCACGCAGGAAGTCGGCGTGCTTCTCCAGAAGCGTCACCTGGACGCCGGACCGGGCCAGCAGCAGTGCGAGCATGGCCCCCGCCGGGCCGCCCCCGGCGATCACGCATGTGTTCTGATTCATAATTCATCACCTAATGAAATTCTGACACAGGACGCCCGCGAAAAAAACCTTCTTCCGGCAATCCGGTCGTCACCGGTGTCGAACAGGTGGGTATGAGGCGTGCGCCGCCTCGGCACGCGATCTGCCGGCGGCGTTGTCTGATCTGCCGGATACGGCTTCTGGCCTGCCGAACCCGGTGCCTGGCCTGCCGGATGCGGTGTCTGATCTGTTGATTATGGTGTCCGACCTGATGGATGCAGTGTCTGACCTGCGGAGACAGCGTCCGATCTCACGATTGTAAGCGTCGGCGGCGGACGGGCCCCGATGGTCCCGCTACGGCGCGGCCAGCACGTCGAGCGCCCTGAGCACGGTGGCGGCGGAGCGGTCGCGCAGGGAGGCGTACTCCTCCTCGGGATACTGCCGGGGACCGTTCTCGGCCAGGAGGATCAGGGCGAGGTAGAGCCGGTAGAGGGCGAGGCGGGTGCGGGCGGAGCCGGTGAGCTCCACGACGCCGCCCGCCTCCCGGTAGCCCGCCACGATCTCATCGGTCTCGTCCAGCTCCTCGAAGATCGTCGGAGTGACGAAGTCGGCCAGCGGATCGCCCCAGAACGCCCGCTCGTGGTCGATGATGGCCTGGATGCGTGGTGTTTCGTCGAGGGTCAGGAAGACGTTGCCGGGCCACACGTCGAAATGGACCAGGCAGGGGGTCCGCACCTCGTCCAGCGCGCCCGCGTTCGCCTCGATCGCCGCCGCGATCTCCGCCGCGGGCCTGGGCAGCGGCGTGGCGTAACGGCGCGCGTCGGCCAGGATCGCCCCGGTCATCGCCAGGAAGGCGGTCCGCCAGGTGTCGCCGGTCAGGCCGGCGTGCGGGTAGCCGTACACGTCGCCGGTGATCGCGTTCAGCCGGGCCAGGTGACCGCCCAGCTCCCGGCGGAGCGCGCGCTGGTCCGCCTCGGCCGGCCTGACCTGGTTCCACGAGACCCCGCCGAGGGCGGACAGGATCAGGTAGTCGCCGCCCAGCACCGGGTCGTCGAACCCCGCGTGCAGCAGCTCAGGGATCGGCACCCCGGCGGGCCCCGCCAGGCCGTAGACCATGGCCTCGGTGCGCAGCAGGTTGCGTTCGTAGCGGAGCTGCTTCAGCTCGGGCGGGGGCGAGAGCTTGAGAACCACCTCGCGCCCGTCCTCCAGGGTGAGCCGCCAGACGGCGTTGGCGAAGCCGTCGGTCAGCTCGGCCGAGGTGGCCACCCCGGTGCCCAGGGCCCGCCGTACCAGGGCGTCGAGCTCGGAGGGAGTGAGCGAGCGCTTGGTCTTACTGTCCATCGCCTCACCTTAGATGGCGGAGATCGTCCAGGAAGTCTCGATCTTGTCGCCGGGCTGGAGCACGATCAGGTCGGTGCCGGAGTTGAAGGCGTCCGGCGGGCAGGTCATCGGCTCGATGGCCAGCCCGTGGTGATCGAGGCTGCTCCCGGTGCACACCTGCGCCCAGGGCAGGGACGCCGCGTCCCAGCGGATCTCGACCCCGCCGTCCGGGCCGGTCACCCGCATCCGGACCTGCCCGTCGGCGTCCGGGGCGAGCTCGGTGAAGGCGTGGTCCACGGCGGTGCCGCCGACCGTGCGCGGGGTCCTGAAGTCGTACGGCGTGCCGGAGACGTCCTCCAGGGAGCGCGGAAGCAGCAGATCGTCCACCAGCAGCACCTTGGACGCGGGCACGTGCAGCTCGTACTCCTTGACGTCGCCGCCCGCGAGCAGCCACGGATGCGGGCCGCAGCCGTAGGGGGCGGGCAGATCACCGAGGTTCTCCGCGGTCAGCGTGGTGGTCAGCCCGTCCGCGGTGAGGGAGTAGAGGACCTGCAGGTCCAGCGTGAAGGGGTAGCCCGGCGTCGGGGCGAGGGTGTGAGCCAGCCGTACGAAACCGTGCTCGTCCTCCACGGACAGCCATTCCACCGCCTGCCAGTCGACCTCGGAGACCAGCCCGTGCAGGGCGTTGCCCCGGTCCTCCTCGTTTGTCGGCACTCGGTGGACCTCACCGGCGAAGGTGTAGGAGGAGCCGCCGATCCGGTTGGGCCAGGGAGCCAGCAGGGTGCCGCTGTAGTAGGGGATCGGCCCGTCCGCCGGCCAGCTGGTCACCAGGTCGCGCTCACCGTGACGGAGCACGCGCAGGGCCGCGGACCGTTCGGTGATCTCGGCGTGCATGATGCCGCTGCGGAGGGTGAACTGCCTGGACACGGGGGTCCTTTCGCCGGGGAGGACGGTGAGGGTGAGCATCGAGGGTGGACGCCGCCGGTCCGGGGTGAAGGGCCGCCGGCCTCCGGATCAGGCCGAGGACCGCTCGACCAGGTGGGTATCCAGTATCACCACGGGTTGCTCCAGGTGCTCGCCGTTGATGCGGGCGACGAGGAGGTGGGCCATCTGGCGGCCCATCATCTCGGTGGGCTGGTGCACGGTGGTGAGCGCGGGGGAGGAGTGCGCCCCGGCAGGCGAGTCGTCGAAGCCGATCACGGCGACGTCGTCGGGGATCGCCCTGCCCTCCTCCCGCAGCACTCGGATCGCGCCCAGCGCCATGGGGTCGGAGGCGGTGAACACCGCGTCCAGGTCGGGGTTCTCGGCGAGGAGCTTGCGCATGCCGACCATGCCGCTCTCCTCGCTGAAGTCGCCGTAGGCGACGATCTCGGCCACGCCGGTCGCCAGCAGCGCGTCACGGTAGCCCGCGAGCCGGTCCACGCCCACGCCCATGTCCTGCGGGCCCGCGATGGTGGCGATCCGCCGACGGCCCTTGCCCAGCAGGTATTTGACCGCCTGCCGGGCTCCGGCCCTGTTGTCCACGTCGACGTAGCTGTAGGGGGTGAGCCCGACGGGGCGCCCGCCGATGACGGTCGGCACGCCCATGGACTCCAGCCGTCCGGGCAGCGGGTCGGCGCCGTGCAGCGAGATCAGCAGCACCCCGTCGACGTGCTGCCCGGTCAGATAGTGCTCCAGCCGCTCGTGATCCTGCTTCGACTGGGCCATCGCCAGGATGAGTTGCAGACCGGTCTCGGACAGGGCCGAGCCGATGCCGCGGATGGTCCCGGCGAAGTAGGGTTCGTCGAAGACCCGCAGCTCCGACTCCGAGACGACCAGCGCCACGGTGTCGGTGCGGCGGGTGACCAGCGCCCGCGCGGCCCGGTTGGGGACGTAGCCCAGCTCCTGGATCGCCTGCAGCACCGTGTCGCGAGCCTTCTCGCTCACCTTCGGTGAGCCGTTGATGACTCGCGACACCGTACCGCGGCCGACCCCGGCCAGAGCCGCGACCGCCTCAAGCGTCGGACGACGGTCGCCGTTCATGTTCTCGCCCCCATGGATGATTTGCTGGCTCTTATTCTGCCGGACCGCTCAGGCCTCCACGCCTGATGGTCCCGGAATACCAGAGAGCGCTCTCTTTGGGAACTCTGAGCTGGGTCTCATAATCGACATGGACCAGGCCGAATCGCTTACCGTAACCCCATGCCCACTCGAAGTTATCCATCAGCGACCAGGCGAAATAGCCCTCGAGCGGGATTCCCGCCTCGATCGCGGCGTGGCAGGTGCGCAGGTGGAGATCGATGTAGTCCACCCGGTCGCGGTCGTGCACCACGCCGTCGGCGTCCACGACGTCGTGGAAGGCCGCGCCGTTCTCCGAGATGACCAGGGGGATCCGGGGATATTCGGCGACCAGCCGCCGCAGGATCTCCTCCAGCCCCGAGCCGTCGATCTCCCAGCCCATGTCCGTGACCGGCCGTCCGCCCTCGACGAACGACACGTGCTCGCTGCCGACCCAGGGCGACCCGGCGTCGGTGGGCGCCGCCGCGGCCGACGCGGCACCGCCCGGGGTTCCGGAGACGGTGAAGCGGCTGTAGTAGTTGATGAGGAGCTTGTCGAGCGGCGTCGAGATGACGGCCAGGTCCCCGTCCTGGACGAAGTCGCCCATCTCGCCAAGATCCTCCAGCACGTCGGCCGGATAGCTGCCCTTCAGCAGGGCATCCAGGAAGAAGCGGTTCTGCAGGCCGTCGATACGGCGTGCGGCGTCCTGGTCGGCCTCGGAGCCGGTCTGCGGTGTGATCGCGTAGAGGTTGACGCAGCCGCCGATCTTGGTGTCGGCCCGCTGGGCCCGCATGGCCTGCGAGGCCAGGCCGTGCGCCAGGAGGAGGTGGTGGGCGGCGTGTACGGCCTGCGCCGGATCGCGTCGCCCGGGAGCGTGCTCGCCGGAGGCGTACCCGAGGAACGCCGAGCACCAGGGCTCGTTGACCGTGCTCCAGTTGGTGACCCGGTCGCCCAGCGCGTCGTGGACGACGGCCGCGTAGTCGGCGAAGCGCTTCGACGTTTCGCGTGAAGGCCAGCCTCCGGCGTCCTCCAGGGCCTGGGGAAGGTCCCAGTGGTAGAGCGTCACCCAGGGATCGATGCCCCGGCCGAGCAGCTCGTCGACCAGGCGACTGTAGAAGTCGAGGCCCTTGGCGTTGACGGCGCCGCTGCCGTCGGGCTGGATCCGGGGCCAGGAGACGGAGAACCGGTAGGCACCGAGACCGAGGTCGGCCATCAGCCGAACATCGTCGCGGTAGCGGTGGTAGTGATCGATGGCCACCTCGGCGTGCTCGCCGTTGACCACCCGTCCGGGCTGCCGGACGAAGGTGTCCCAGATGGAGAGACCGCGGCCGTCTTCGGAGACGGCGCCTTCGATCTGGTAGGCGGAGGTGGCCGCGCCCCAGACGAAGTCCGTTGGGAACACCAGATCCGGGGTCTGAATCTGCGTTTCTTGCGTGGTCACGCTTTGACCGCACCTTCCATGAGGCCGCCGACGATCTGACGGCCGAACGCCACGAAAACGATGAACAGGGGGAGGACCGAGGCCGCCGTGCCGGTGAAGAGCATGACGTAGTCGGTACCGTGGGCCTGGTTGAGCGCCGCGATCGAGGTCTGAACCACGGGGTTGTCCGGGTTCAGGACGATCAACGGCCACATGAACTCGTTCCAGGTCTGCATGAAGACCAGCAGCGCGAGCACCGCCATGCCCGGGCGGAGCGCGGGCAGGATGACGTTCACGTAGATCCGCATGGTGGAGGCGCCGTCGACGCGGGCCGCCTCGACCAACTCGTCCGGAACCGCCTGGGTGGCGTACTGGGTCATCATGAAGACCCCGAAGCCGTTGACCAGGAACGGCAGGATCACGGCCTTGAGCTGGCCGGTCCAGCCGAGGGTGACCATGAGCTCGTACAGAGGCACGATGCCCATCTGCTGGAGCGGGACCATCATCGTCACCAGGATGAGGCCCAGCAGGATCTTGCTGCCCTTGAAGCGCAGCTTGGCGAAGGCGAAGCCCGCCAGGGTGGAGATGAACACGACCGACAGGGTCACGGTGACCGCGACGATGGCCGAGTTGATCAGGCCGGTGAGGAAGTAGGCGTCCTCGGTGGAGAACAGCCGGGCGACGTTCTCGCCGAGGTGCCCGCCGGGCAGCAGCGGCGGCGGGACGTCCATCGCCTCCTCGTTGGTCCGCGTGGCCATGATGAACATGTAGTAGATGGGGAAGGCCGAGATCACGAGCGCGAAGGCCAGGACGATCTTCGTCAGCGGCCCGGCGTCCCAGATACGGTTCCGCGCGGCCGAAGCCGTCTGGCGCCGCCGGGCTTGGATGGCCGTCACTTGGAACCCCCGATACGGCGGGTGAAGGAGTAGTTGATGAGGGTGCCGATGAGGATCAGCACGAACAGCAGCCACGCGGCGGCCGCCGCGTAACCGAAGTCGAAGTCGCGGAACGCCTCCTTGACGATGAACATCGCCACGGTCTGGTACTGGCCGGTGGTACCGCCGGCCATCGTCGGGTTGCCGTCGAACATGACCGGCTCGGTGAACAGGGTCAGCCCGCCGATGGTGGAGATGAACACCGTGAAGATGATCGTCGGGCGCAGCATCGGGATGGTGATCTGCCAGAACTGCCGCCTGGCCGTGGCGCCGTCGATGGCGGCGGCCTCGTAGAGATCCTTGGGGATGGTCTGCATGGCGGCGAGCAGGATGATCGCGTTGTAGCCGGTCCAGCGCCAGTCGATCATCGTGGAGATCGCGATCCACGAGGACCACTTCTGGTTCTGCCAGTTGATCGCGTCGACGTCGAAGAGGCTGAGGAACCAGTTGATCATGCCGTAGTCGCGCCCGTAGAGCTGGGTGAAGACGACGGCGACGGCGACGACGGAGGTGATCAGCGGCAGCAGCACGCCGAGACGGAAGAAGAGCCGTCCCCGGATGCGCTTGTTGAGCGCGTTGGCCAGGAGCAGGGCCAGGGCGAGCTGCGGGATCGTCGACATGGCGAACATGCCGAGTGTGTTGACCACCGCGTTCCAGAAGGCCCCGTCGGTGATCAGCTCGACGTAGTTGTCGAATCCGACGAGGGTCTTGTCACCGGCGAGCTCCCATTCGTGCAGGGACACCCAGAAGGTGTAGCCGAGCGGGAAGACGCCGAAGATCGCGAAGAGCAGGAAATAGGGGGAGACGAGGAAGTAGGGAGTCGCGCGGAGGTCGAACCGGGCGAACCCTCTGCTCCGTCCCGGTCCCCGGTGTCCCGCGGACCGGCGGGGGCCGGGCCGGGGAGGAGCCGGGGTGTCGACGTGCAGGGTCATCGGTCGGAGCCTTTCAGCCGGGGGGCAGGCGACCGGCCCGGCGGCGGTGTCACCGCCGCCGGGCCGATACGGATCGGGACGGGATCAGCCCGCTGCCTTGACGCCGGCCTCGACGAACTTCGTCCAGGCCTGGTCGTAGGGGATCGAGCCCTGGTCCATGCCTTCCAGGACCTTCTCCACCGAGGTCTTGACCTGGGCGTGCTTCTCGCCGAGGAACATGGGAAGCAGGTCCTTGACCGAGGCGCCGAAAATCTGACCGGTCGGGGCGTCGTTGAAGAACGGGTTCTTCAGCTCGCTGACCGCCGGGTCCTGCTGCGCGGGGATGGAGCTCGGGAAGGCCGCGGCCTCCTGGAAGGCCATGATGTGGCCCTCCTTGCCGGTGAGGTAGTTCAGGACCTCGGCGGCTTCCTTGGGGTGCTTGCTCTGCTTGGGCACCGCGAGGTAGGAACCGCCCCAGTTGCCCGCGCCGCCGGGCACGGCCGCGACGTCCCACTTGCCCTTGTTCTCTTCACCGGCCGCACCGGAGACCACGCCGAGCATCCAGGCAGGGCAGCCCATGGTGGCGAAGGCGCCCTTCTTGATGGCGGCGTTCCACGGCGGGGTGAAGGAGGCGAGCTTGGCGGTCAGGCCCGCCTCGCTGAAGCTCTTCACCGTGTCGAAGGAGGTCTTGATGGCGGGGTTGGTCTCGAGGACGAGCTGGTTGCTCTTGTCGAAGTAGGCGACGTTGCCGTTCTTCGGCGCCTCCTGCGACAGGATCACGTTGTAGAGCGTGTTCGGGCCGTCGAGGAACTTGGGGTCGCTCTTGCCGGGGTTGGCGGCCTGGAACTTCTTGCCGATCTCCATGAAGGCGTTCCAGTCGGGCCAGAGCTTGCCGACCTCCTCGCGGTCGGTGGGCAGGCCGGCCTTCTGGAACAGGTCCGTGCGGTAGCACATGGTCATGCCACCGATGTCGGTGCCGAGGGCGAACAGCTTGTTGTCGGCGTTGATGCCGTTGTCCCACTTGGCCGCGGGGAAGTCGGCCTTGCGGCTGTCCAGGCCGTACTCGGCGAGGTCGGTGAAGAACTGCGGACGGGCCTTCATGAGGCCCATCGCACCCTCGTCCACGGCGATGATGTCGGCCGCGCCGCTGCCGGCCTGCAGGCGCTGGAGCAGCTGGGGCAGGTAGACGTCCTCAAAGCGGTCGGTCAGGTTCTGGTACTTGACCTGGATATTCGGGTGTGCCGCATTCCAGGTCTCCACGGCCTTGTCGTAGCCGAAGTTCTCACCGCCGCCGAAGGTGTGCACGGTGATGGTGACCGGCTCGGCCGCGGCAGAGGAGCCCCCGGCGTTCGCGGCGGGGGTTGCGGACTCACTCGAACCGCAGGAGGTAATCGCCAGGGCGGTGGCCGCCATGACTGCGACTGCGGCGAGTTTGCCATGTCGCGTGTTGTTCAACATTCCGGACCCCTCTCAGGTGGTCGCCCGAATCAGTGGGAGGTGGCAGCGCGGGGCCGGCCCCCGACAAACGCGGCCTGCGACGCAGCGGTTCCTCGATATGCTTTGGGAGCGCTCCCACGAAGAGTGGACGATAGGCAACCTGGACGTCAATATGCCGAAACTCAACCGTTACATCCAGCCGGTTTGTGGGTGATTAATGGGTATGAAGCCGACAAATCACCCAAGCGGGCAGTTGGGAGCGCTCCCATCTCATGCGCATACAGTCAGGGCATTCCGGCATGTGAAGGCCCTGGGATCCCGTTCGTGCCCATCCTCCGGGGCTCGCACGGCGTGCGTCGACCGCCTTCACCGTTATCTTTTCGTGTCTATTCTGAGACGGCATCGTGGCCGCATTTATGGCCGATCTGTGAATCTTTCACGGCCTTCGTCGCGCTTCGTGTTGGGCCAGGGCGCTTGATCGGATGGTTTCCGGTCGCGGCGCCCTGCCGCCGGAGGCCCGCCGCCGATCTCGTGCGCCCGGATCGGGGTGGTTTTCGAGTACGGTGCCGGGCTCAGGTACGGTTTCGAACGGCCTCGCCGGGGAGGCGCAGCCGGAGATTCGGCCGGGCGTTCAACCGGGTATCGCCCGTGCCCCGACCGGGGGCCGCCACCGGTGACGGCCCGGGTTCCGCCGCCTCCGTGGAGACAGCCGGCCGGACACCGGGAGCGGACATCCGAAAAGGAGCGCCGCTCGAATGAGCGGCGCTCCTTTTCGGATGTCTGTGGACCGTCTGAGGGGGATCAGCCGGTGTAGATCGGGTAGCCGTAGCCGACGACCTGGGACTTGGGCCGGACGCGCTCCGCGACCTTGCCGTTGCCCGTGTTGCCCTCGATCGTGGTGATCGTGCCGTTGCCGTTGTCCTTCTTCACGAACCCGACGTGGTCGATGCTGTCGAGGCTCTTGCTGCCGTCCCAGGCGAAGTAGACGACGGCGCCGGGCTTGGCGACGTCGCCCCACTGGTGGTTGGCCTTGAACCACTTGGCGTGGGCGACGGTGTAGGCGTCCCAGCCCATGGTGGGCCGGATGCCGGCCTGCTCACCGACCCAGGAGACGAACATCGCGCACCAGGGGGCGTCGGCGTAGGCGCGTACGGTACCGCCGCCGTCACGGGCGAGGGTCTCCTTGGCGCGGGGGGAGGCCATATACCAGGACTGGAACTTGGTCCCACCGCCCTGGGCGTTCTCGCTGATGCCGATCTGCTTCTCGGCGATGCTCAGGACCTGCTGGGCCGAGACCTTGGGGAGCCGTTCGGCCTCGATCTGGAGGGGAGACTTGGCGGCCTGGGCAGCCTGGGCGGCCTCGGCGGGAGGGGTGAGAGCGTGGGAGCTGGGGGGATCCGCCAGGGCGGGGGAGGCTGTGAGGGCCCCACCGGCGACGGCGATTGAGACGCCCGCGAGGACGCCTGCCAGGTGGTTACGCCGGAGGGCGGGTATAAGGCGATGCTTGGTCATACGGGGGTTCGACTCCTTGCGTCGCTTCCATTCCGCCTACCGGGTTAGCTGACGGGTTCGGGCTGGGAAGTGCCCTACGACGCGCGAACGCGTTGATTCACCCCAGAAACGTGGTTCCCCGGTTCCGCTGACTTCGCGGATTCGGCGGCCGTGCTCACCGGTTGGGCGGAGGGATCCGCCCAGGTGAGTTCGGTCGGGCAATGTGACGGCAATGCTTAGGTCCTAATCGGACTAGGCATTTCCTTCGAATAGGACGAACCTACGCCATCCGGACAGACGATTACAAATGCGACACATTGCCTTCGCTTGGGACAACGTCTGAAATCAGGCAAAGAAACGGCTGCTTTCCTGGACCGCCCCAGGCCCGGTTTTCTGGGTGTCCGGCGGCGAGCGCGTTCGCTGCGATCCAATGGGCTGCGATCAGTCCATGGGCCGAAAACAGCTATTTTTAAGGGGATCCCGGGCGATGTCGCCGATTGATGGATCATCGGATCGGGGCCGGGACGGCGTGGAATCGGATCCATTGGGGGGCCTCCGCAGGGAGTCAGATTTTTTCGAACACAGTGTCGAGTAAAGGTTTGACCGCAATAGGGTCGAGGCGCGGATTTTTTACCTTTGACCTGCATCTGCACTCCCCGCGCGGGGGTTAGCCCGGGTGGGCGTGACGCATCCGACTTCGCATCCGTCACACGTGTATCAGGCGGCTCACGCCTGGCTGGGACAGGCCTGTTGTCTCGTTGACATTCATTCGCCGCACGGAGCGGTCATCGTCCGGCGCTCCAATCGGAAACCCCTGTGGCGCCCTTTATGTAGTGCGCGGTTATGCGATGAGAGAAGAGTCGTGCTCGCGTTTGGGGCCGCGCCCGGAGTCGGTCGCCGCTGAGGTGCGCGGGACTTTACCAATTGAAAGTCGAGGACGCGGTGAAGGCGAGCGAGATGGCCGGAGATCGATTCATCGGTGCGGACTTCATGGGTTGAAGGTCAATGGCCCGGTGGCGGCAGCCCGGTGGCCGGACGGGGTTGGCGAACGGATCACGGAAAGCGATCTGGAGGGGTCTGGCCGGGTGATCGGCTGCCGTTGGTCCGTTGCGTCCTGGCGGTGAGGCCCGGCGGAAGGCGCGTCCGGTACGCGCCCGCACCATCGGCGGGCGACGGTTCGCGCACCGCCTGCACCGTAGCCGGGCGACGGCTCGCGTACCGCCTGGGTGGATGTGGCCGAAACCCCGGCGGTCGTTCTCGTGGAGACGGCGCCGGCGGGTGTGACCTGCGAACTTTTGTTGCTTTTGCGTCATCTCATCCCTCCTGTACCATCGCCGATTATGAAAATGATTTCCATCTCCATAGCGAGCTGCCTCCTCCTGGCGCTCACCGCCTGTGGAGGCGTGGACGGCACCCCGTCCCAGGCCGCCGGTGCCACACCTGACAGCCCGCGTACCGCCACGGAGCTGATGAGCTGTGGTCTGCCCCTTCGCGTCACCTCCCCGCCGCAGCGGGCGGTCTCCATGGAGCAGAACGCGACGGAGATCATGCTGACGCTGGGGCTCGCGGACCGGATGGTGGGCACGGCCTACCGGACGGACCCGGTGCTCACCGAGCTCAAGCGCGACTATGACAAGGTCCCGGTTCTGGCCGCCCAGTACCCCGGCCGCGAGGCACTGCTGGCCGCGAAGCCGGACTTCGTCTACTCGATGCGCGCCTCGGCCTACGCTCCGGACGCCGGTGGCGTACGGGGGGATCTGGCCAAGCTGGGAATACCGGCCTACCTGTCCTTCAACGACTGCGAGGATCCCAAGCTCATTCCCGCCTCTGTCACGTTCGAGGCGATCTTCGGCGAGATCGGTGACATCGCCAAGATTTTCGGTGTTCAGGACCGGGGGGAGAGCGTGGTGGCCGGTCTGCGCGAGCGCCTTGACGCGGCCAAGGACGCGGCCCGCTCAGGCTTGGACAAGAAACTGATGTGGTACTACTCCGGCACCAAGACCCCGGCCATCGCCGGTCGCGGAGGACTGCCCGACACCATCAGCGGGTTCCTCGGTGCCACAAACGCCTTCTCCGACCTCGCCCAGCAGTGGTCCGAGGGAAGCTGGGAAAAGATCGCCGAGCGCGATCCGGACGTGATCGTGCTGGCCGATCTCACCCGTGGCGGCGACGGTGACAGCGCCGAGGCCAAGATGAGGTTCCTGCGCTCCGATCCCGTCGCCTCCCAGCTCACAGCGGTCAAGAACAACCGTTTCATCGTCGTGCCGGGATCGGCCATGGATCCCTCGATCAGAGGCGTCAGCGCCGTGGAACAGGTCGGCAAGGGACTGCAGGACCTCTACGGCTGACCCGACCCGCCACGCCCGCCCTCGACGCGACGCGCGCCCACCCCCAGCGCGACACGCGCCCGCCGTCGCCGTGACACGCGCCCGCTCCCAACACGACGCCACACGACACGCGCTCGCCATGACACGCGCCCGCCTTCAACACGACGCCACACGACACGCGCTCGCCGTGACACGCGCCCGCCCTCGACACGACACGCGCTCGCCGTGACACGCGCCCGCCCGCGACATGACACGCGCCCGCTCCCAACGCGGCCCCTGCTCACCCGCGACATGACACGCGCCCGCCCGATGCCTTCCCCCGGAGACCGTGATGATCCCTTCCGCAACCTCGCCGACCTCGCATGACCTGCTCTCCCGCTGGGAGGAGCAGCAGTCCGCCTACGTGGCCCACCGCGAAAACCGCTTCCAGGTGATGCTCGACGTGCTCGACCTGAACTGCCCCCCGGACCTCACCGTGCTCGATCTGGCCTGCGGACCCGGCTCGATCGCCGACCGGGTGCTGAGCCGTTTCCCGCAGGCGCGCGCGGTGGCCACCGATTACGACCCGGTGCTGGCGCGGCTCGCGCGATCGGTCCTGGCACGGCACGGCCGCGCCACCGTGATCGAATCCGACCTGGCACGTGCGGGCTGGTCGTCGGCTCTCTCGGAGTGGAGCTTCGACGCGGTGCTGACCTCCACGGCGCTGCACTGGCTCTCTCCCGGACAGCTGCTGGAGGTCTACACCGAGCTGGCGCAAATGCTGCCTCCCGGCGCCGTACTGCTCAACGCCGACCACCTGCGCTTCGGCGCCGGCCACCCGACGCTGCGGCAGCTGTCGGCCGCCCACGACGCCGCCGTTCAGCGAGAGGCCTTCGCGGACGGTGCCGCCACCTGGGATCAGTGGTGGGCCCTGGCGGTCCGTCACCCCGAACTGGGACCCCTGCTGCCCGAGCGTGAGCGACGTTTCGCCGATCGCCCGCCGCAGTCGCCGGCACCGCTGGAGTTCCACCTCTCGGCTCTGCGTACGGCGGGCTTCACCGAGGTGGGAACCGTCTGGCAGTACCTGGACGACTACGTCGTCTTTGCCCGGCGATGACATCTCACGCGCCGCCACGGGTGGCCGGGCACGTCGGCCCGGAACCACCCGCCGCCGCCTCGCGGGACAGGAGATGGCGCGGTGCTCTCTCGGCGGCCGGCGGCGGGCTGATACTGCTGCCGCTGTCGGTGGCGTTCGCGGTGACCGTCGGAGCCGCGGGTCTGTCGATCGGGGAGGTGTTCCAGACGATCGCCGTGCATCTGGGCCTCCCGCTGACTCCTCTCCCCGCGCTGGAGGACGCGATCGTCTGGGAGCTCCGCCTGCCGCGGGTGCTTCTGGCCGCGCTGGTCGGAGGGGGTCTGGCCGTGTGCGGAGCGGTGCTTCAGGCGCTGACCCGCAATCCTCTGGCCGATCCCTACCTGCTGGGCATCTCCTCCGGCGCCTCCACCGGCGCCGTGGCCGTCCTGATCCTCGGCCTGGGATCGGGGGCCGCGGCCGCCCTGACGGCAGGCGCCTTCACCGGCAGCCTGACGGCCTTCTGCTGCGTACTCGCGCTGATCGGCGTGACGTTGGGCGGCTCGATCCGCGTCGTGCTGGCGGGGGTGGCGGTCTCGCAGCTGTTCAGCGCGCTGACCAGCCTGATCGTCATCTGGGCCGGTGACGCGCAGAGCACCCGCGGTGTGACGTTCTGGTTGCTGGGCTCGCTCGCCTCGGCGAGCTGGACCGGCGCCGCCCTCTGCGCGGCGGCCACGGGGATCGGTCTGGCGGTCTGCTGGTCGGCCTCCCCCGCCCTGGACGCCTTCGCCTTCGGGCGCGAGGCCGCCGCCTCACTCGGTGTCTCTCCGGCCAGGACGCAACTCGTCCTGTTCGTCGTCACCGCGTTGAGCACGGCGACTCTCGTCGCCGCGAGTGGCGCCATCGGGTTCGTGGGCCTGGTCGTTCCGCACGCGGTCCGCTTCCTGGTCGGCAGCCGCCACCGCGTGCTGCTGCCGGCGTGCGCACTGTACGGAGCGATCTTCCTGCTCTGGGCCGACACCGCCGCGCGCACGCTGTTCTCCCCGCGAGAGATACCCGTCGGCGTGCTCACCGCGCTGATCGGCGTCCCCGCGTTCGCGGTCATCATGCGCGGAAGGAACGCCGGGTCATGAGCCTGGACACCTATGACATGGAAGGAGCGCCGGATCATGAGCCTGGAGACCCATGACGTCGTGTGGGCCGCCGGCGGCGCGCCCATCATCGACGGGATCACGATCTCCATACCGAGGGGCGGCTTCACCGGCCTGCTGGGTCCCAACGGCTGCGGGAAGTCGACCCTGCTGCGGCTTCTGGCCGGCCTGCTCCGTCCTCGGGCGGGGGCGGTCCTGCTGGATCGGCGGCGGCTGAGCGAGTTGCCGCGGCGCGAGATCGCCCGTCGCCTGGCGGTGGTCGCCCAGGAGGTGTCCACCGACGTCGACATGACCGTCGCGGACGTCGTGATGCTCGGCCGGATTCCGCACAGGACACGGCTGGCCTCGATGGGCCGTGACGACTCCCTCGACACCCGGGAGGCCGAGAACGCCCTGGCACGGTGCGACCTGGCGGGGTGGGGCGGCCGTCACTGGTCGACGCTGTCCGGCGGGGAACGCCAGCGCGTCAACATCGCCCGAGCCCTGGCCCAGCATCCCACCGAGCTCCTCCTGGACGAGCCGACCAACCACCTCGACATCCACCACCAGATCGATCTCCTGCGGATGCTGGCCGCCACACCGACCACGGTCGTCGCCGCCCTGCACGACCTGAACCTCGCGGCTCAGTACTGTGACCACCTGCTCCTGCTGGAGGCAGGGCGCGTGGTCGCCTCGGGTTCCCCCGCCCAGGTGCTGACCGAGCAGTGGATCGAACGCGTCTACCGCGTGCGTGCGACGGTGGACACGGGCTCCGACGGCCGCCCCCACCTGCGATACGGCCCGTTGAGCGATGCCGCCTCCAGCTGACCTGACGGCACCGGCACGGCCGGTCGGGAGCGAAGGGCCTCGAATGACGCCTTCCGGAGCCGCCGCCGGAGAAGGGCTCGCGCGCGGGCGCGGGCGAGCGAATAGCTGCTTGTTCATCCGCAGTTCCCGGGCGCTTAAGGCCGCCGGGCTAGGTTGAGGCAGTCGTGAACGGGTCATCGCCCGGCGTGGAGGACGGTCGAGACCACGCGCGGGAGCAGGGTTCGGCCGTTGCCTGGGTGGAATCCCCGTTGCAGATGCTCTGCGCGGTGGAGGCCCACCATGCCGGGTTGCTCGGTGCTCGCAGCCGTGTCATACCCCGGGCCAAGTTGCGCCCGCTGGAGGTGACCCACCGTGAGCTCTCCCGGCTCGCCCTGCCTCCGGGGCTCGAGCTCACCGCCCCGGAAGCGGACATGCCCCGACTCGGCCGGGGGACGATCGGAGCCGTGGGCGACGCCTTCTCCGGCAAGGTGCAGTTCCGCTGGCTCACCACCCTTCCCGGCCGCATCGTGATCGTCGACGACGGGCTGGCCACGATCAGGCTCCTGGAGCTGCTCACCGGACGGATGTGGACGCCTCTGCTGCGGGCCCGGGGCGGCGCGGGCCGGCTCAGGACCGCTCTCGGAACGGCCGCGGGCGTACGGCTGCGTGCCGCCGCCCGCTCCGGCCGGCTGTCGATCTTCACGGCGCTGCCCGTTCCCGCCGAGCTGGCGCAGGCCGTACGCGACAAGGGCGCCGAACTCGTCACCCATGACTTCACCTGGCTGCGGTCGCAGCCGCTGCGCAGGCCGCGCCCCGAGGAACGTACGATCGTCCTCGGCACCTCGCTGGTCCGCAACGGCCTGATTCACCGCGAAAGCTACTTCACCTGGCTGGCCGGGCTCGGCTCGGCCGAACCGGTGGCCTACTTCCCGCACCGCCGGGAGGACCCCAACGATCTCGCCCGGGTTGGGGAACAGCCCGGGATCACCGTCTACGACGGCGGGGTCCCCGCCGAGATGACCCTGCGCGGGCTGGCCGCGGAGCAGCGGGTGCTGAGCCTGCCGTCCACCGCCGTCACCTCCCTGCGGGTTCTGCTCTCGGCCAGGGGAGTCGCCGTGGATACCGTGGACGTCCCCGACGAGTGGTGGACCGCCGAGGCGGCGCCTTCGCTCCGTTCCCATCTTTCGATGTTCGCCCATCACGACACTGGAGTTACCGGTTGAAGGTCCTGGCCGTGGCCGACTCGGATTCCTACCTGAAGTGGGCGGCCTGCCTGCTCCGAGACCTGCCCTCGGGCTGCGAGACGGAGTTAGCGGTGATACGAACTCCCATCACCCCCTCTCCGGCCCAGATTCACGCCGCCGTCGACGGCTCGGCGGCCGATCCGTCCGTGCTCTCGGCCCGCGCGCTGCGCCGGGCCGCCGAACGGTTCAGGCCCGACGTGATCCTGGTGGCCTGCACCGGTCCCGTGGTGGACGTCCTGGTCGCCGAGGTGCTCGCCGGACTCCAGCCCAGGCCGGTGTTCGTCTCCGGGCTGCCGGGCATCTCCATTCCCGCGACCGAGAAGGCGTGGCTGTTCCGGAGCGGGTGCGAGCTGTTCGTGCTGCACAGCGGGCGGGAGGTCGAGGAGTTCTCGGCCGTCGCCCGTGAGCTGGGCGGGGGCGGCACCGTGGGGCTGGCCAGGCTGCCGTTCCTGCGGACAGGTGCGGAGGTTCCCGTCACGGGACCGCGCAACCGGGTGGTGTTCGCGACCCAGGCCAAGGTGCCCAAGCGCAGGGAGGAGCGCGAGCGGATCCTGCTCGCGCTGGCCGCGCTGGCCGAGCGGCGGCCGGACCTGGACGTGGTGGTCAAGCTCCGCGCCCTGGACACCGAGCGCCAGACCCACAACGAGCGCTACCACTACCAGCGCCTGTGGCAGTCACTGGCCGAGAGCGGTCAGGTGCGTCCCGACGGGGTGCGTTTCGCGGTGGGTCCCATGCACGAGCACCTGGCTCACGCGGTGGGATTCGTCACGGTCAGCTCGACCGCCGCGCTGGAGGCGATCGCCCAGTCGGTGCCGCTGCTGGTGCTGTCGGACTTCGGGGTCGGCGCGGAGATGATCAACCTGGTCTTCGAGGGCAGCGGCCTGCTGGGAACCCTCGACGACCTGGCCGGGGGGCGTTTCCGGACCCCGGACGTGGCCTGGTGCCAGGCCAACTACTTTCACCCCGGCGGCGAGAGCGACTGGGTCTCCCAGATGGTCTCCCTGGTCGGCCAGGCCCGTTCGGGACGCCTCGTTCCCGCGAAGTCCCTGCTCGACGGCTCGCAGTTCGCCGCCGCCCGCCGCCGCGCCCGCCTGCGCGTGGAGGTCCCGCCCAACGTGCTGCGCGTCGGCTACCGGGCCAAGCGTCGCATGCGCCGCTACCTGAAGGTGCTCGGCTGAGGTCGCCGGGTCCTCGTTCGAGGACCCGGCGATGCCCGGCTGGTCGTCGAGCGGGTAATCGAAGATTTTTTGTATGACCGTCGGCCGGATGGTCGAAGGTCTTCCGCGGGGACGCGCCGCGCGTCCCCGCGGAAGATCACGGATGAGGCCTGACCCGCAAGGAAGAGGAGGTCAGGTGAGCGTTTTGGCGAGACGGCGGCGGAGCTTGCTCAGGGCGCCGGGCTCCGGAGCGGGTGCGGCCGCGGGGATCTGGATCAGGTCCAGGGCGGCCAGGCGCTGGCGCTTGAAGTAGCGCGCGGGGCCGTGGGCGTCCACATACGCGGCGGCCGACTCGCGCAGACCCGGGTAAACCTCGCTCTGCATGCAGTAGCCGACCGCGCCGACCAGGGCTTCGAGGTCCACCGGCGGCGGCTCCTCCAGCGATCCGTCCGCCGACATGCGCGGCAGCAGGGCATCGGTGATCGTGACCGGGACGCGGTTGCTGTTCTCATACGGCGTGAGCCGTTCCAGGACCATCTCGCCACCCACCGTCGCCACCGGCAGGTCGAAGTAGCGCCGGGCGGTGATCAGAGCGGTGGAGAAGCAGCCGACCACCAGCTCGGGCCGCAGCGCGGCGAAGCACGACTCGGCGGGGACGGTCTCCGACACGGTGGTCAGCTCGACGCCCAGCTCCTTGGCCGTCTCGCGCAACTGCTGGGCGTGCCGCCGCCCGGCGGCCGGATGCGGCTTGAACAGCACGGTGCGAAATCCCCGGGAGACCAGGCCGCGCAGCATGTCCGCGTGGAGCTCGGCCTCCTCCTCGGGAGTGACGATGCCGAGCGCGGAGAGGTACTGGCCGAGAATCATCGCCTGGCCGGCGGGCAGGCCTCCGGCGTTCGGCTCGATCACGTCGAGGAAGGCCCGGTCGGGAAGGGTCTCCGCGGGCACGCCGTACTCCGAGAGCAGCAGCGGCGTCAGGCCGGGCACGAGGTCGAGGTGGAGCAGGCGGGTGATCCGGCCGGAGATCTCCTGGGGAAGGGGATCCCGGGTGGGGCCGTAGCTCATCAGGCCGTCGGAGTAGACCGTGATCGGGCAGTCCTTGATCAGACCGGCGATGGTCCTGGACGGGGGGACCGCGATCGACTCCATCACCAGCTCGTCGGGGCCCTCACCGAGGGAGAGATGGGACCGCAGGAAGCGGCCCAGCATCGGAACCTCGATGATCCGCGCCTTCCAGTCCGACGGGTGCAGCGGGGCCACGATGTCGTTCCACGACCAGACCTCGTCGAAGCGCGGACGCAGCGCGGCGAAGCCCGGCGCCTCGTTCAGGGACGGAGTGACCTCCGGGATGGCCGCGTTGTTGGACACCAGCAGGATCCGGCGGCCGTCGTGCGGCCCGAATCGTCCCTCGTCGATCGCCGCCGCCAGCGTCATCGCGCCGAACAGGGTCGAGGCGTAGAACAACTGCGTCATCGGGCCTCCAGCAGCCTCTGCAGGATCTGGTCACGTTCCGGGTCCAGGCGGGTCGCGGCGAGCAGGTCCTGGGGCAGTCGCCGCAGGGACTCGACGCCGCGTTGCTCGAAGCGTGTACGGAGGTCGGGGGAGAAGCGTTCGCCCAGCTCCAGATGGTGGGCCAGAAGCGCGCAGAACGTGCGCACCGCCTTGGGGGTGAACTCCTCCTCCAGGTCCGCGAAGACCATGTCGAAGGCATCGAAGAAGTGCAGCTGCCGGGCGTCGCCGATCTGGGTCAGCGAGCCGGACACCATCCGCCGGTAGAAGAGCCCCGCCAGCGAGACCACCGCGAACGAGCTCGCCTGGCGGTGCAGCCGCCAGATCCACGGCCGGTCCTCGGCGGTGTGCAGGTGCCCGGGGAAGGCCAGCAGGTCGCCCAGGTCGCGGCGGTAGATGCCGGCCCAGGCGTAGGGGTAGTCGACCATGGTCTTCACATCGGCGGGCAGGATGTGGTCGCGGGGCTTCAGCACCGTCCCGCGGGTGGCCAGCGGTGCCCGGTGGATGACCCGCTTGCGGCCCTCGACCTGGATGTGGTCGACCCGGACGAAGTCGCAGCCGAGCCGTTCGATCGCCTCGACCAGGTCGACGAGGTAGCCGGGCGCCAGCCAGTCGTCGCCGTCCATGAAGGTCAGGTAGCGGCCGGAGGCCAGCGACAGCCCGAGGTTGCGGGCGTCCGCCAGCCCGACCGGGGTCTCGTTCCGCAGGACGACCAGGCCGGGCAGTTCACCGCGGAAATCCTCGATGATCTGCCCGGTGGCGTCCACCGATCCGTCGTCCACCACGATGAACTCGAAGTCCCTGTGCGCGTTCCTGACGAGCGAGGCGAGCGCATCGGAGATGTAGAGTTCCGCGTCCCGTACCGGGACGACGATGGACAACTTGATCAATTTTCTCTTTTCCTCGAAGTCGAGCCGGCCGCGACACGTGGTGCCGCCGTCTACGCGTCACCCTCCAGGGGCCACGTGTCGCCGACCGCACAGTGACATGGCCTGCGAACCACGCGTTGCCGTCTATATGGTTACGCGATCTACGAACTACCGTGTCGCCACCTGTACGGTGACGACACGGTGACTACGGGGTGTCGCTTATACGGTGACGCGGCGCAGGCGCGACTTGGGAGCCACCTCGCCGGGGAAGACCCGCTTGACGCCGTCGCCCAGAGCCGTCTCGATGATGCGGATGTCACGGACCAGGTGCTCGAGACCGGCCGGCTCCAGCGAGGCGGCGTGGTCGGAGCCCCACATCGTGCGGTCCAGCGTGATGTGCCGCTCCACGGTCACCGCGCCCAGCGTCACCGCGGCCAGCGAGATCTGCAGGCCGCGCTCGTGACCCGAGTAACCGACCGGCACGCCGTACCGCTCCTGGAGGGTGACGATCGTGCGGAGGTTCGCCTCCTCGGGGGGAAGCGGGTAGGTGGAGGTGGCGTGCATCATCACCAGCTTGGAGGTGCCGAGGATCTCCACCGCCTGGTCGATCTCCTCCAGCGTGGACATGCCGGTGGACAGGATGAGCGGCTTGCCGGTGGAGGCGAGCGCGCGCAGCAGCTCCAGGTCGGTCACGCTGGCCGAGGCGATCTTGTGGGTGACCACGTTCATCGACTCGAGGAACTCCACCGACGGCACGTCCCACGGGGAGGCGAACCAGTCCAGGCCGCGCTCCTGGCAGTGCTTGGCGATCTCGGTGTACTCCTTCAGGCCGAACTCGGTCCTGATCTTGTACTCCATGTAGGTCATCTCGCCCCACGGCGTCTGCCGGATCTGGTCGCGCTGCTCCAGCGGCACGCAGATCTCCGGCGTGCGCTTCTGGAACTTGACCGCCTGGCAGCCCGCCTCGGCGGCCACGTCGATCAGCTTGCGCGCGATGTCCAGGTCGCCGTTGTGGTTGATGCCGATCTCGGCGATCATGTAAACCGGCTGGCCGGCGCCGACCAGCGCGTCGCCGATCTGGACCGGCTTCGCGACCGGGGTGAGCCGCAGCTCGGCGCGGGGCGCGGGCGCGGTCACGATCGTGCTCGCCGGGCGGGCCGCGAGGACCCGGTCACACAGCTCTCGTACGGCTCCCGCACCGCCGGCCTTGGTGAGGACGATGCGGGCGGCGGCGCGGACCTTGGGGTGGGCGTCGGGGACCGTGATGGGCCAGCCGACGTCGCTCATCGGGCCCAGGTCGTTGACGTCGTTGCCGATGTAGGCGACGCGGGCCGGGTCCAGACCCTCGATGGACAGCCAGTCGCGCAGCACGGTCCGCTTGTCGGTCAGCCCCTGCAGGACCGGCACGCCGAGCTTGCGGGCACGGGCCGCGACCACCGGGTTCTGCTCGGTGGACATGATCATCAGCTTGACGCCCGACCGGCGCAGCAGGGAGATGCCCATGCCGTCGGAGCGGCTGACCGCGACCATCTCGTGGCCGTCCTGGTCGATGTAGGCGCGGTCGTCGGTGTGCACGCCGTCGAAGTCGGTGATTACCGCGTCGACGTCGATCGGCTCGGGCTGGTCCACGAAGGGCGCCAGCGCGCGGACGATCTCCAGGTCCTCGGGGTTGTCCACCTCGATGGCGTGCCGCGACGGAACGGGCTGCACGGCGACCGAGCCGAAGAAGCGGTGGCCGTGCTCGCGCAGGCCCTCGGTGCGCATCACGTAGAACGCACCGGTCTCACGGAAGTGCGGCTCGCGGTCCTGGCGGCGCGGACGGAACGACGGGTCGTGGTTGACACCGGCGCCGTCGGCGCTCCACAGGAACTCGTGCGTCTCCAGACCGGAGAACACCACGTCGGCGGTGCCGTCCAGGACCTTGGCGATCGCGGTGTCCAGGTCAGCGGGGTCGATGAACGCGCTGGTGCACTGGACGAGGATGACCACGTCGGGAACGTCGGACAGGTGGTCGAGCACGTGCAGCACGGCCGACTCGCTGGAGGCGGTCGCGCCGCTCAGCTCGCCCGGCCGGTTGATGACGGTGGCCCCGGCGGCGCGAGCGACCTCGGCGATCTCCGCGTGGTCGGTGCTGACCACGACCTCGTCGATCAGCTCGGCTCGCACGCAGGCCCTCACCGCACGGGCGACCAGGGGAGTACCGCCCACCGCGGCCAGGTTCTTCAGCGGTACGCCCACTGAACCTCCACGGGCGGGAACAACGGCCAGGACTCGCAAGGTAGCTCCTCATGACATACGGCAAACGCCCCTGAGCTGGGGTGTCTTAGGAACCTAGCCACGAGGGTGACCGGAAAGGGGGTTCTGAGCTGAACGTCCAGAGTCGTCCTGCTTAACTTTCCGCGCTACCGGGAACTCCAGGACGGGTGGATTCGCGGGCGGCACCCGGCGTGCTCCGATCACGGAGCGGAGCGGACCGGATGCCGGTGACGGGGCGTCGCCGGGCCGGGCGACGTGGTCAGGCGGCCGCGCCGATGGAGCCCATGAGCAGGGGCAGCGCGCGTTCGAGACCGCGGCGCCAGTAGGGCCACGTATGGGTGCCGGGACCGTAGAAGTCGACCGTCAGGGCGGCGCCGTTCGCCCTGGCACGCTCGGCGAAGGTCTGGGCCTGGCGGAGCAGCGAGGCCTCACCGTCGTTCCCCACGGTGGTGGAGTCGTCCAGGGGGCCGGGGGAGCCGTCACCGCTGGAGACGAAGAGCCGCACATCGCGAAGTCTCCCGGTGAGGTCGGCCGGGTTGTGAGCCGCCCACGCGGGACTGCGGTGGTCGCCCCAGAGCTTGCTCGCGTCCTCGCCGTTGTCGCTGAGCAGATTGTCGACGCCGTTCTCGCCGTCTCGGGTGTGCAGCACACCGGAGAACGACGCCGCCGCCTGGAACATACCCGGATGACGTGCCGCGTAGGACATCGCGCCGAACCCGCCCATGGACAGCCCCGCCACGGCCCGCCGGTCCCCGGCGCCGTAGTCGCGCTCCAGGATCTGACGGACCTCGGTGAGGTGGAAGGTCTCCCAGCCGGGCCCGTCGCGCCAGTCGGAGTAGAAGCCGACGGTGCCGCCCTCCGGTATCACGACGATCGCCGGGTAGGGCGAGGTGAGATCCGCGGCCCCTCCCTCGGTGACCCAGCTGTCGTATCTGGACTGGCAGCAGCCGTTCAGCAGGTACAGAACCGGCCAGGGACCCGAACCCGGCTCCCAGCCCTCGGGCAGCAGGACCCGGACCATGCCCTCGCGTCCGAGCGCGGCGGAGGTGACGGTGAGCTCGTGATCGCGCTCGCTCAGGCGGTTCACCTGCACGCCGCTCGCCGTCTCGCCGCTCCCCTCGGGAAGGCCGCCGGAGGAGAACGGCCACAGCAGCGCCAGCAGGACGGCCACCACCCCCACCCCTGCCAGCAGGAGAACTCCCAGACGTACGGTTGCACGGTTCACACGGCCAATCCTCGCGTGTCAGCGTGACCGCGGGAAGGGTAACGGCCTATTGCCGGGAACATCACCGGTCAGCGGATCGCCACTCAGCGTGCGGCGGCCCGTACGGCGGTCCATGCGATTCAGCGCGCGGCGGCTCGCGCGGCGGCCCGTACGGTTCAGCGCGTGGCGGCCCGTACGGCGGTCCATGCGATTCAGCGGGCGGCGGCTCGCGCGGCGGCCTGTACGGTGTGACGCAGCAGCAGCGCGGTGGTCACCGGGCCGACGCCGCCCGGGACCGGCGTCAGCGCGCCGGCCCGTTCGGCGACGGAGGCGGCGTCCACGTCGCCGGCCAGTCCGCCGTCCTCGGTGGGATTGGTGCCCACGTCCACCACGACCGCACCGGGCCTGACGTACTCGGCGGTGATCAGCCCGGCCCGGCCCACCGCGGCGACCACCACATCGCCGGTGGAGGTGACGGCGGCCAGGTCGACGGTGCGCGAGTGGCAGACCGTGACGGTGGCGTTCCTGTCCAGCAGCAGGTGGGCGACCGGCTTGCCGACCACGGTGGAGCGCCCGACCACGACCGCGTGCCGGCCGGTCAACTCGATCCCGTAGTGGTCCAGGATCGCCATCACGGCTTCGGCGGTCGCCGGGGCGAACGCCGGAAGCCCGGCGACCAGCCGGCCGAGGGACAGGGGAGCGGCGCCGTCCACGTCCTTCTCGAACGCGATGGCGGAGGCCAGATCCTCCAGCGCGGCCCCGGCGGGCAGCGGGGTCTGCAGGATGATGCCGTGCACCGCGTCGTCGGCGCTGAGCCCGGACAGCCTCTCGCGGATCGCGCCGGCCGTGGCGTCGGCGCCCAGGTCGACGATGTCGCAGGCGATGCCGGCCTTCTCCGCGGACCTGGCGATCGAGCGGACGTACCAGGCGCTGGACTCGTCCGCCGTGGCGACGACGACCGCGAGCTTCGGCGGTGTTCCGGCGGCGGCGAGTTCGGCGGCTTCCGCGGAGGTCTCCGCGCGGATCGCGGCGGCGGGTTCCTTGCCGGACAGCACGGTGGCGCTCACCGAGCACCTACAGCGTGGAGGTCCCGTCCTTCAGGGCGGGGAGGAAGCGCGGAGCGGTCGGCCATGGTGGTCTCCCATTTTTTGTCGGTGGGGGTCGGTAGGTTGCTCGGTGTGTCGCGCTACCGGCTGCAGCCGTCGCCCGCCCAGGAGGCGGCGCTGCTGGAGCACTGCGGACATGCCCGATATGTGTGGAACCTGGCCGTAGAACAGCACGCCCACTGGCAACGCGGCCGCGCATCGGCGCCGGGGTTTGCCGAGCAGTGCCGTCAGCTCACCGAGGCGCGCGCCGCCTGCGAGTGGCTGGCCGCCGGCTCGATCATCGTCCAGCAGCAGGCGCTGAAGGACTTCCACCAGGCCATGGCGAACTTCTTCGGCCAAACCCACCGCAGACCCACCTGGCGCAGTCGCGGCAAAAACGAGGGTTTCCGGATCGTCGCGGTCAAGGCGGGCGATGTGCGCCGCTTGTCGCGCAAGGTGGGCGAGGTGAAGATCCCCAAGGTGGGGTGGGTACGGTTTCGCTGGTCGCGCCCGGTGGAGCAGGCCAAGTCCTTCCGCGTTACCCGAGATGCGGCGGGCCGCTGGCATGTGGCCTTCGCCGTCATCCCCCAGCCGATCCCCGGACCGGGCACCGGCGCGGCCGTCGGCGTGGACCGGGGCGTGGCCGTGTCGGCCGCGTTGTCCACCGGTGAACTGCTGAGCGTGCCCGGCCTGCGCGAGACGGAAAAGAAGCGGTTGCTGCGGTTGCAGCGCACCCTGGCCCGAGCCAAACGCGGGTCCAAGCAGCGCACCAGGGTCAAGGTGGTGATCGCCCGGTTGAAGGCGCGGGAGGGTGATCGGCGTAAGGACTGGGTGGAGAAGACCAGCACCGATCTGGCCCGCCGCTTCGACGTGATCGCGGTCGAGGACCTGAAGATCTCCGCGATGACCCGGTCGGCGAGGGGCACCGTTGAGGCGCCGGGGAGGAATGTGCGGCAGAAGGCGGGGCTGAATCAGGGCATTCTCGCCAATGGGTGGGGCCAGTTGGTGAGCCGGACGGAGCATAAGGCTCCGGGCCGGGTCCACAAGATCAATCCGCGGTATACGTCGCAGACCTGTAACGCTTGCAAGCACATCGCCAGGGAGAGTCGCGAGAGCCAAGCTCTCTTCCTGTGTGTGGCCTGCCGGCATCGGGATCACGCTGACGTTAACGCGGCGAAGAACCATCGAGATACCGCCGCAGGGCATGCGGTGGCTGCGCGGGGAGGCTTGCCGTTGGGCGAGCCGGTGAACCGCGAACCTCAACGCGACCTCCTCGTTGTGGGGTAGTTGCCGTTGGAATCCCCTGCCTTCAGGCAGGGGAGGATGTCAATTGGTGATCTCCTGGTTGGGAACGGCGGTCATGCGGTGATCTCGCGCCGGACGGCGGCGGTGACCTGCTCGGCGCGGGCGGCGATGTCGTCGACCTTCGCGGCCGCGGCGGCCAGTTCGGCGCGGGCCTTCTCGTCCTTGATGCCGCCGAGGTTGATCTCGACGTTGACGCGGGCGGTGGTCGCCGCGGCGCGCGCGGCCTCGGTGGCGGCGGCCACGTCGGTGATGACGTTGCGGTTGCCGATCGGCAGCAGCTCCTCGGCCAGCCCGACCACGGCCAGTGCGGCGGCGATCACTTCGGCCGGCGGCCTGCCCGCGCCGACCAGGGCCTTCGCGATGGCGGCCGAGCGGGCGGCCTTGGCCTCCTCGGTGTCCCTGGGGAGCTTGTAGGCCTCGGTGACGGTGGTGAACGCCGCCTCGTCCTCCTCGGCGAGCCGTAGCGCGGTGGCCCGTAGCCCGTCCGTCTCGACGATGATCCGCTCGATCGCCTCCCGGTGTTCGTCGTACTTCTCGCCGGTGCTGTAGCGGGCGACCATGCCGAGCAGGGCCGCGGCCTGGGCGGCGTGCAGAGCAGCCGAGGCGCCCCCACCCGGCGCCGGTACGCGATCGGCGAGCCGGTTCAGGAAGTCGCTGATCTTCTCGTCGCGCATGGGCGCTCGTCCTCCGGTCGGTGGGGTTACGGCATGCCTGAAAATCTTCCCACGGTCAGGTGGCGGCCACCGCGGTGCCCACGCCGAGAGGATTCTGCCGGTCGGGTGGCGGTCACCGCGGTGCCCATGCCGAGAGGATTCTGTCGGGGGCGTGTGGGAGGTTGCGGACGTGACCTATTTCATCCACCGCACGCGTTACGAGAGAGTGCCCGGCGAGCGGGCCCGGCACGTGCCATGCGCCGCCGTGCCCGGCCGGTTCCGCACGTCGCAGGTGTCCGCGGGGGTCGAGCGTGCCTGAGCGCCAGCACGGCAGGCCGGCTCCCGAGACGCACACGACCATCCGGTCCGAAGACTGGGACAGCCGGGATCTCTCGGGGGAGAGTCACAGCCAGGTCGCCTTCATCGACGTGGACATGACCGAGGCGTCGGGGCAGGGCGCGGCCTTCTCCGAGTGCACCTTTCGAAACGTCCGGTTCAACGCTTCCGTGCACTCCGACGCCGCGTTCGCGAACTGCACCTTCATCCGGTGCTCGTTCTTCGACGCCACCTTCACGGGATGCAAGTTCGTGGGCAGCGTGTTCAGTGACTGCGCCTTCAACCTCCTGAAGGTCGTCGGCGGTGACTGGTCGTTCGTCGGGCTTGCCGGGGCCGATCTGCGCGGCGCCTCCTTCAGCGACGTCCGGATGCGCGAGGCCGATCTCACGGGCGCACGGTTCCAGGGGGCCTCGCTCCGTCAGGCCGACCTTTCCGGAGCGTGGTTCCACGGCGCCGACCTCTCCCGCTGCGACCTCCGGGGGAGCGAGCTGTCCGCACTGGACCCGTCCACCGTCACGTTGAAAGGCGCGGTGATCGACCTCCAGCAGGCGGCCATGCTCGCCACCGCACTGGGCCTTGAGGTGCGTGCCATGTAGCCGGCCCCGGGCCGGGGCTCGCCCTATCTTTCGGACGCTCCCCGTCCCGCCTCGTCGCGTGGAGACACCGCGCAGATGAGCGTGAGGGTGGGAGGTCGGGAAGCACGGGCCTTTGACGTTGACGGCATACAGGGCGCCGAACTCGGTTTCGGCCGGGGAACGCTACTCTCGACGTGATCGCCTGAGATCGTCAATGACTTCCGAAAGCCCGAGACCTCGACACCCACTCCTGATCGCGCAGGTTGTACGGGAACGCAGGTTGTACGGGAAAAAGGAGCACCCCGGCCATGTCCCATACCTGGACCACCCGGTCCGAGACCGAGCGGGATGTTCTCGCGATCCGCGAGGTCAACCTCGGAGCGTTCCCCACCCCGCTGGAGGCCGACCTCGTCGAGGCGCTGCGCGCCGATCCGGCGTGGCTGCCCGGCCTGTCCATCGTGGCGGAAGACACCGGCGGCACCGTCGCCGGATACGCCCTGCTCACCCGCTGCCACGTCGGCGACGCCCCCGCCCTGGCCCTGGGCCCCTGCGCCGTCCTGCCGAGCTGCCAGAGGCGGGGCGCGGGCTCGGCCGCGATCCGCGCCGGTCTTGAGGCCGCCCGCGCCATGGGAGAGAACCTCGTCCTCGTGCTCGGCCACCCCGAGTACTACCCGCGGTTCGGGTTCACCCGGGCCTCCGCCTACGGGATCCGCCCGTCCTTCGAGGTCCCCGACGAGGCGATGATGGCGCTCGTGTTCGACGACGCCCTCCCGGTACCGAGCGGCACCATCGTCTACCCGGAGCCTTTCGGGGTCTGATCCAGACGGGGCCTTTCCAGGGAGAGGACAGGCCTCGCGGTGCGCGTGAGAACACCCTCGTCGCCGTCCGGTGGACGGCGACATCGGGCTCCTCGCGCACTCCTTCGCCGATCACACCTTGCGTGCCCACCTCGACCGGATCACCATTCGGAGCCACAGCCCTATTCGCCCTTGATCCGCTCAAGACTCCTTCCCCTCTCCGAATGCCGCATACTCATCACCCCGCGAGGTGCTCATGGCGTTCTCCCCCGCCGATCAGCCACCGATCGTCCGGCCGTCCCTCGATGCCGCCGACGGCCGGCCCGGCACGGTGGCAACGGTCTCCGGTGACCCGCCGGAGGTGGGCGCCTCCTATATCTGGCTGATGGTCCTCGCGGTGTTCGGCGTGTTCATGGCATTCGTCACGCCGATCGCGATCTCGCTGGCGATCAGGGTCGCCCAGCTGGCTCCGGGCCACGAGGAGTATCTCGGCTACATCATCGGCGCGGGCGGCCTCGCCGCGGTGCTGGCGGCGCCGCTGTTCGGGATGCTCAGTGACCGCACCCGCACCCGGCTCGGCCGCCGCCGCCCGTTCCTGATCGGCCTGACGGTCGTCGGCGGCGTCGCGCTGCTGGTGATGGCCCAGGCGTCCGGCATCATCGTGCTCGGCCTCGGCTGGGTCCTGGCGCAGATCAGCTGGGGAACGATCCTGTCGCTCCTGGCGACCTCGCAGGCCGACCGCCTGCCGGAGTCCCAGCGCGGCAAGGTCGCGGGCCTGGTCGGAGTCGTCCAGCAGCTCGCCCCCATAGCGGGTGTTCTTCTGGTGGGCGTGCTCGCGGGAGACAACCTCCTGCTGTTCCTGGTGCCGGGGGCCGCCGGGGTGGTGGCCATGGCGCTGTTCGTCTGCCTCGTGCACGAGGCAGACAGCCGCCGGATGCCGGCTCGCGCGCCGCTGACCGTCCTGACGCTGGCCCGCACCTACGTCTTCAACCCGCGCGAGACCCCCGACTTCGCCTGGAACTGGCTCGGCAAGTTCCTGTTCATGTGCGGCCTCACCTTCAACACCACCTTCACCGCGTTCTTCCTGGCCTCCCGGATGGGGGTGAGCGTGGAACAGGTGACGGGCATGGTCGCGGCCCTGGCGGGCGCCAGCATCGTCGCCGCGATGCTCGGCGCGGTCGGCGGCGGTTTCCTGTCCGACAGGCTCCGCCGCCGCCGTGTTTTTGTGCTTCTCGGCGCCTGCGTGTTCGCCGCCGGCGCCGTCGTCATGGCGCTGTCGACCGCCGTGCCGCTGGTCGCGGCCGGAATGGTCACCGGCTACCTCGGCATCGGCCTGTTCTCCGCCGTCGATCAGGCGCTCGCGCTGGACGTGCTGCCCGAACGCGAGACCGACGCCGGCCGATACACCGGCCTCTACGGTTTCTCCACGTCGATCCCGCAGGGTGTGGCGCCCCTCATCGCGCCGGCCTTCCTGGCGGTCGGCGCGACCGGCGGGGAGAAGAACTACACCCTGCTGTATCTTGTCGCGGCCGCCCTCACCGTGATCGGTGGCCTCACCGTCACCCTGCGCGTCAGGTCCGTCCGCTGAGCGAGGAAAACCGATCAGGTCATTCTGCGCGCCGTGGGGGAACGGCCCCGACGGCGCCCGGCCGCCGTGAGCGTGTTTCAGCGCTCGATTCCCGCCAGGATCACCTCGTCGAGCACGACGGCGGTGGTCGGCCGGCCGGGCTGGTTGTACTGTCCCGCGGTGATGGCGACCGCGAGGTCCAGCGCGGGCGCCACGTAGATCCGCTGGCCGCCGTTGCCGGACCCGGCCGTCCAGGTGTCGCCCACGTACCACTGGTAGCCGTAGTGGAGGCCCTCGTCGATCCGCACGTGCGGGCGCAGCGCCGTCGCCAGCCAGGACGCGGGCACGATGCCGCCGCCCCCGTCGAGCACGAGCCGTCCGATCGCCAGGAGGTCACGAGGGGTCAGCCGTAGCCCGGAGGCCGCCATGGCCACCCCGTCCTCGCCGGTCGACCACTCGAAGCGCGTGATCCCCAGCGGCTCGAACAGCCTGGCGCGCGCGTAGTCCGCCAGCGCCAGCCCCGTGCCCTTCTCGATGAGCCGGGCCACCAGCGCCGAGGCGCCTCCGCAGTAGGACCATCGGACGCCGGGCTCGTCCACGACCTGCTGCCCCAGGACGTAGCGGAAGCGGTCGGGGGCGAGCTCCATCGCGACCTCGCTGTTGGCCGCGCTCGTATAGGGGACGTCCTCGTTCCACTCCAGGCCGAGCGTCATGGTGAGCGCGTGCTCGACCGTCAGCGCGGCGCGCCGGGGGTCCTCCGCGAGGTCCGGATACTCGGGGAAGTGCCGTAGCAGCGGCTCGTGCGGCTCCGGCACCCAGCCGTCGGCCAGGGCGATGCCGTACAGGAGGCCGACGACGCTCTTGGTGATCGAGCGGATGTCGTGGAGCGTGTCGGGAGTGAAGCGCACGTGGCCGAGCGGCTCGTTCAGTTTGTAGTCCTCGCCCTGGTCGTAGTGTTCGAGGATCACCTGGCCGCGGCGGAGGGCGACGACGGCATGGAGGCCGGGCACCCGGCCCTGCTCGATGGCCAGGGCGAGGCGGTCGGCGAGTGTGTGGCTGTTCATGATTCGGTTCTACGCCGTACCACCGTGTCAGGGTCAACCCGCCCGCGACCGTCCGGTGACCGGGCGGCACCTCGAAATCACGATGAGGATCCGTGGCACCGGTTACGGTCCGGGGCGAGGGGCGCCGGACATCGCTGACCGGATGCCGGCCCGGCCCGGGCGACGGGGTGGGGAATCGCCGATGAGCACCGGTCCGGTGACCGCGGACGTGATGATCTGTCGGTGCTCGGTGGCATTCTGGGGACGTGACGATCCATGCGGTGAGCCCCCTGTTCGTCGGGCGTGCGGATGAGCTGGCCGTTCTGGAGGAGAGGCTCGCCCGGGCGCGCTCCGGGTCGGTGTCGACCGTGCTCGTCGGCGGCGAGGCCGGGGTTGGCAAGACCCGTCTCATCAGGGAGTTCGCCGGACGGGCCGGTGAGTGCCGGGTGCTCATCGGCGGATGTCTCGAGCTGGGCACCGACGGCCTGCCGTTCGCCCCGTTCACCGCGGTGCTGCGCAAGCTCGTGCGCGATCTCGGGCAGGAGGGGATCGCCGAGCTGCTGCCCGGAGGCACGACGGGGGGTCTCGCCCGGCTGCTGCCGGAGTTCGGCGAGCCCGACAAGGACGGCGCCGAGGCTCGTTCCCGGCTGTTCGAGCAGGTCCTGGGTCTGCTGGAGCGGCTCGCCGAGATCGAGCCGACGGTTCTGATCATCGAGGACGCCCACTGGGCCGACCGCTCCACCCGCGACCTGCTGTCGTTTTTGGTCCGCTACCTGCGCCCCGACGCGCGTCTGCTGACCCTCGTCACCTACAGGTCCGACGAGCTCCACCGCAGGCATCCGCTGCGCCCGCTGCTGGCCGAGCTCGGCCGGGTCGACCAGGTCACCCGCCTCGAGCTGCGCAGACTGAGCCGGCGTGAGGTGGCCGAGCAGGCCGAGAGCATCCTCGACAGGATGCCGGACACCGTCGACCTGGACGTGGTCTACGCGCGCAGCGAGGGAAATCCGTTGTTCGTCGAGGCGCTGCTGAGTGAGGGCGACGCGGGCGAAACCCTGCCCGACTCGCTGCGCGACCTGCTGCTGGCCAGTGTCGAGCGACTGCCGGAGGAGACCCAGGAGCTGCTGCGGGTGGCCAGCGCGGGGGGAGCCAGGATCGAGCACGCGCTGCTCGCCGCGGTCGCCGGAGTCGACGACGACGCGCTCTCCCGCGCGCTGCGCCCGGCGGTGGCGGGCAACGTGCTCGTGGTCGACGGCGAGGGCTACGCCTTCAGGCACGCCCTGATCCGCGAGGCCGTCCACGACGACCTGCTGCCCGGTGAGCGCACCCGCCTGCACACCCGCTTCGCCGAGGCCCTGGAGAGGGATCTCGCCATCCTGCCCGTCCCTCGGGGGGCCATCGAGCTGGCGCATCACTGGCATGCCGCGCACGACGCGCTCTGGGCGCTCGTCAGCGCGTGGCGTGCGGCCGCGGCCGCCAGGAAGTCGGCGGCCTACGGTGAGCAGTTGCGGATGCTCGACAGGGTGCTGGAGCTGTGGGAGCGGGTGCCCGACGCGGCGGAGAGGATCGGGACCGACCACGTCGACGTGATGCGGCAGACCATCACCGTGGCGCACCTGGCGGGAGAGTTCGAACGCGGGCTCTCCCTCGCCAAGGCGGCCCTTCGCGAGATCGACACCGGCACCGACCCGATCCGCGCGGCCCGGCTGCTGAGACAGCGAGGGCTCGTCAGATACGACCTCAGCCGGCCGGGTTTCGTCGACGACCTGCGCGCCGCCGTTCCGCTCGTGCCCGCCGACCCGCCGACGTCGCTACGCGCCCGGGTGCTGGAGAGCCTCGCCCGCATGCTCCACGCCCCCGACACCTGGGCGGAGAGGGGAGCCCTGGCCGAAGAGGCCATTCGCGTCGCCCATCAGGTGGGTGACGCCGCCACCGAGGCACACGCGCTCATCACGCTCACCTGGTCCCGCTACCGCTTCTCCGAAGTGGAACCCCAGGTCGGGGCGTACACACGGGCACGGGAGATCGCGGGCCGGGCCGGCAACTACAACGCGCTGCTGCGGGCCGCCATCTCCGAGTCCGACTCGCTCGAAGGGGCCGGGCGGCACACGGAGGCCGCCGAGGTCGCCCGCAGGGGCATCGCGGACGCCGACGCGTACGGCCTGGCCCGCACGTCGGGCGCCTTCCTGGCGATCAACCTGGCCGAGCCCCTGATCTCGCTGGGCCGCTGGAGCGAGGCGCTCCAGGTCGTCGAGCGCGCCCTGGAGACCGCGCCGCCGTTGCCGTACCGGGCGAGCCTGCAGGGGCTGGCCACCGACATCGCGCTGGCCCGTGGCGACCTCGACCGGGCCGAGTCACTCCTCCAGAGCGCGTGGGCCGTGCTCGCCCGTGGCAACTTCCGGGACCAGAACACGCTGCCTCACCACTGCAGGGAGATCGAGCTGCTGCTGGCACGTGATCGCCGAGACGAGGCGTTCGCACTGGTCGAGCGGATTCTGGCCGAGCACGATCTGACGGTCACCCCTCGTTACGCCTGGCCGATGCTCGTCGCGAGCGTCCGGGCCGCCGAGTCGCTGCTGCCCGAGCTGCGGACGCTCGCGGGCAGGATCGAGGCGGACGGAGGGCTCCAGGAGGCCTGGAGCCTCACCTTCACCGCCGAGGCGACCCGTGCCTCCGGAGCGCCCGACCAGGGCGCGTGGGATGCGGCCGTCGCCGCCTGGGCGGCCCTGCGCCAGCCGTACGCGGAGGCCCGCGCCCTGCTCGGCGCCGCCCGGGTCACCGTCGCCGGAGGCGAGCGCGAGGAGACGGCCCTATACCTGACGCGGGCGGCGGAGCTCGCCGATCACGTCGGCGCCGCGCCGCTGGCCGCCGAGATCGGCGACCTCGCCAAACGGGCGAGGATTCCGGTCGCGGGTGAGCCGTCCACCGGGGAGGTCCGGCTCGGGCTCACCGCACGCGAGCACGAGGTGCTCCGCCTGGTGGCGGACGGCCGCAGCAACCGCGAGATCGCCGGCGAGCTGTTCATCTCGGCGAAGACGGCCAGCGTGCACGTCTCCAACATCCTCGCCAAGCTGGGCGCCGCCTCACGAGGCGAGGCGGCGGCCATGGCTCACCAGCAGAACCTGTTCGGCTGAGGGCCCTCGACAGACGGAGAGGCCAGAGGGCAGGCTCGCAACGGCCGGAGAGGCCAGGGGAGCTGGATCACAGCGCACACGGCGGGGAGAGCGACCTAGAGGTGCCCCGGAGTGATCCGCCTCGGTGGGTAATGTCCGGAAAGGCGAATGGGTTCGTGTGGATTTTCTGGGGTGATCGGGGATCTCCGGCCATCTCATGGGGATGAGAGAGGGCAGGCGAAAGGAGAGGCCGATGCGCGGGCTCGTGTGGATGAAGGATGAGGGCGCTGAATACGCCGAGGTCAACCTCGCGTCGGAGTTGACGGCGGTCGGGGTGGCGCTCGGGACGGACCCCGTGCCCTACCGGCTGGAATACACCCTGCGCACCTTTCCCGGATACGTGACCGAGCTGCTCTGCGTACGGGCTCACGGTGCGGGCTGGCACCGGGCGCTCGACCTGCGCCGCTCGACGCACGGCACCTGGTCGTGCGAGACGAAGGCGGAGGGCGACCTCGAAGGGCCGCCGCCCGGCGGGGACATGAACATCCTGAACGACGCGCTCGACTGCGACCTCGGGCTCTCGCCGCTGACGAACACCATGCCGGTGCTCCGGCACGGCCTCAACGACTGCGAGGGGCAGATGGACTTCGTCATGGCGTGGGTCCGGGTTCCCCACCTTCAGGTGACCCGCGAGGCCCAGCGCTACACGCATCTGAGCACCGGATCGGTGCGTTTCGAGAGCGAGGGCTTCAGCGCGGACCTCGCCTTCGACCACGACGGGATCGTCGCCGACTATCCGGGCCTGGCGAAGCTGATCGGCTCGTGACGACCGGCGTCGTCGCGGCCTGCCGTACGCGAGACGGTCGAGGGACTTCATGGTTTCTCGCCGGTGGCCTACCGCTCTCCTCCGTCGATGATCACGGAAGCTCCACGCCGGCGAACACGATCCCCAGTTCGTAGGCCCGGACCACCGCCTGGGTGCGATCGCGGGCGTCGAGCTTGTCGAGGACGTTGCGCACGTGCGTCTTGACCGTCTCCCGGGACACGAACAGCGTCGCCGCGATTTCGGCGTTGTTCTGCCCGCGGGCGATCTGACGCAGGACGGCCAGCTCCCTCGGGGTGAGGTCCGATGACGGCCGTGACGTCGCCGTCCCGTGATGGGGTGACGCGATGCGGCGCAGCGCGTCGGGGAAGAGGACCGCCTCCCGGCCGTGCACCAGGCGGACGGCGTCCACCAGCTCGTTCGCGGGAGCTCGTTTGAGGAGGTACGCGGCGGCTCCGGCTCGCAGGGCGCCCCAGACGAGCTGGTCGTTCTCGAACGTGGTGACCACGATGACACGGGTCCCGGGGGACCTGCGGGAGAGTTCCCTGGTCGCCGTGAGCCCGTCCATGTACGGCATCCGGATGTCCATGAGGACCACCCCGGCGTCGATACCCAGCGCGACGGCCTCGCGCCCGTCCGACGCCTCGCCGACCACCTCGATGTCCGGATGCATGGAGAGCATCGTCGACCATCCGGAGCGGATGAGTTTCTCGTCGTCGGCGACGACAACGCGGATCACTTCGCCCGGAGCGGCAGCGTGGCCCGTACGCCCCATGTGCTGTCCACCTCCCTCCATTCGCAGGTCCCACCGACCAGGCGGGCCCGCATCCGCATCCCGACCAGCCCGCGCCCCTCCCGGGAAGGGGAGACGGACGGAGTGCCGGCGGCCTCGTTCTCGACGGACAGGACGAGGTCCGAGCCGACGGCGACGTGCATCCTGACCCGCCCGCGGCCGTGCCGGAGGGCGTTGGTCACAGCCTCCCGGGCGATCGCGTACGCCACCCGCGAGGTATGTTCCGGGACCTTGTCGACCGGGTCGACGTGGCACTCCACCTCGAGCCCGCGGGTCAGTTTGCCGAGAGAGAGCAGCGTGGGCGCCCCCACCGCGTCCGCGTCGTCGAGGACGCCCAGGAGGACGTCGAGATCCTGCTGTGCGTCACGCGCGGTGGTGACCAGATGGTCGAGGGACCGGGCCACCTCGTCCCCGTCGTCCCGTCCCTGGAGAACCGCCTGGGCGGCCATCCCCTGAACGAGGACGACGCTGAGGGCGTGACCGACGGAGTCATGAAGCTCCAGGGCGAGGGTCTGCCGGCGATCGAGGTCCTCGATCGTGTGCGAGGGGTCGGACCGGAGCATTCTCCGCACGGCCCATCGCTGGGCGACTCCGGCCGCGACCATCACCGCGACGGCGCCGACGAGGACGGCCAGGAACTGGACCACCGGCGCGGGATCCTCCTGCCACTGCCCGATGTCGACCACCTGGACGACGCCGGGGAGAAGAACGAGCGCCACCGCGCTCAGGGTGGCGCCGAGGAAAAGGTGCAGGGTCGTGAGGATCCAGAGGTAGAGACGGTCCACGCGCTCCGGCACGTCCACCTGGAGGAGTTCGGACAGGGCGATGACCTCGATGCGCTGGACGAGCGGCACCGACGTGACAAGAACCGAGGCGGGCAGGCAGGCGGCCCACAACAGCAGGATGCGCGTCAGGGACGGATCAGTCAGGAACAGGAGGGCGAGACCCGCGGCGACGGGGGTCAGCAACGCGGCTCCCAGCAGCTGGTACAGCCCCGATTTCAGTACGCGGACGGTGCGATCCCTCATGTGGTGCCTCCGCGTCGGTGATCAGGGCCGGCAACGGTCGGGCTACCGTTCGCGGTTCCTCCCTCATGGTGAAGTTAACCCACGAACGGCGTCGAGACCTCACCCGCGAGGGGGAGGCGGTGTGGCGGAGGGCGGACGAGGCTGGCGGGTGACACCGCACTCATCTGGAGGTCGCCATGACGAACTCGTTCACCGTCCGCGAGGAAGTGCCGCCGGCGGGGAGGTGGCGATGGCCGGTGTGGGCGGGTTACGCGGCGTGCGGGTGGGCTGCGCTGTACGGCTGCGCACTGCTGGCGATCGCGTTCGACGGCGGGTCGCTGTTCGGCCTTCCTCATGGCGCATGGGTGGCCGCGCCCCTCCTGCTTGCCACCGCGGTCGCCGCGGCCGCCACCGTCCGTCCGTGGGGGCGGCGACTTCCGCGCCGTGCCGTGTCGGCCGCCGTGTGGACCGCGGCCGTGCTGGCCCTCGGGAGCAGCGCCTTCGTGCTTCTGAACCTGATCGAGCTGGCCACGACCGGTACCGTCCGCGACCGCCACGGTGACGGAGACTGGGCAGGTTTCATCGAGCGCGGGAGTTTCGCCGTGGGTGCCGTCCTGCTGGTCGCCACCGCGCTGTCGTGGCGCCACCGTACGGCTGGGTCCTGTCCTCGCTGCGGCCGGGCACATTCCCCGTGGGCGGTGACGGCTCTGGAGCATCCGGCGGCGCATGCCGCGTCGCGTCGCGTGCGCTGGATCGCCTACGTCGGCTGCGCGGTGTTCGTTCCCTACTACGCCGTCCACGGCGTCCACGTGGCCGGTTACGCCCTGGACGGCTCGCGGTTCCCACCGAGCGGCGCTCTGACCTGGTCTCGCTGGTTCCTCTTCGGCGTGCTCATCGCACTCGCCGTCTTTCTGCTGCTGGGTCTGGTACGACCGTGGGGAATGGTGTTCCCGCGCTGGACACCATGGTTGGCGGGCAGGCGGGTGCCCCGGTTCCTGCCGCTGACGCCGGTGTGGGTGGTGGCCCCGACGCTCGCCCTGTACGGATTGGGAGGTGGGATCTACACGATCCTGGCCGCCGCCGGGATCGTCGGTCACTATGACACCGAGACGCTGCTGCTCGCAGCGGCGGCCATGACGGCGTTCGGGGGGTACGGCTGGGCCCTCGCGATCACCGCCGTGTCCTACCGCCTCCGCACCCGGCCACGTTGTGTACCGGGGCCCCGAGACTCCGTGGTCCCGCACCGTGACCTCCCATCCCAGCCTGCCGAGACCAGACCAGGAGCCCCCCGATCATGATGCCTTTCGCGATTCACGCCGGACTGATGTTCGACGGCAAGAGCGTGTCCGGGCCCACGACGGTTTTTGTGGAAGATGGGCGGATCACCGGGGTGGACACCTCCGGCGCGCTTCCCCCCGAGGGAATGGCCCTGGCCGACCTCGGGCCGGAGGCGTTCCTGATGCCGGGGCTCGTCGACCCCCACATGCATCTCGGTTTCAACGCCGGTCCCGACCCGGTGACCTCGTTCACCACCTCCGACGACGCGGAACTGCTGGCCTGGATGCGGACCGCGGCCGGCAGGGCGCTCCAGGCCGGTGTCACGACCGTGCGGGACCTCGGCGACCGCGACTACCTGGCGCTGACATTGGGCGCGGAGTCGGAGCGGAACCCCGGAAGGGGACCGGAGATCCTCGCGGCCGGGCCCCCGATCACCACGCCCGGCGGCCACTGCCATTTCATGGGAGGCACGGCCGAAGGAGCCACGGCACTGCGCGCCGCGGTGCGGGAGCGGCACGAGCGGGGCTGCGCGGTGGTCAAGATCATGTTGAGTGGCGGCCTCATGACGCCGGGCTCGGCGCCGCACGAGGCCCAGTACTCCCTGGCCGACCTGCGGATCGTCGTGGACGAGGCGCATCGGCTCGGCCTGCCGGTCGCCGCCCACGCGCACGGCACGCCGGCGATCAGAGACGCCCTGGCGGCGGGAGTGGACAGCATCGAACACGCGACCTTCATGACGGCGGACGGGGTCGACGCCGACCCCGCCCTGCTCGCCGCCATCGCCGAAAGCGACGTCTTCGTGAGCCTGACGACCGGAATCGCGCCCGGCGACTCGACGCCGGTCCTGCCGCCGGAGGTCGCCAAGCGTGTGCAGGCCGTGCATGAGGCCTTCAGGAACCTGTACGAGCGTGGCGCCAGGATCGTGCGCGGTACGGACGCCGGCATCGCGCAGCTCAAGCCACACGACGTGCTGCCGTACGCCATCGCCCAGAGCACCGCGGACGGCCCGTCCCCGCTGGAGGCACTTGCCTCGGCGACCGGTCTCGCCGCCGAGGCGTGCGGGGTCGCCGACCGGAAGGGACGGATCGCGGTGGGCGCGGACGCCGACCTGCTCGTCGTCACCGGAAACCCCCTCGACGATCTCGACCGGCTCCGGGATGTCCGAGCGGTCTTCCGCGCGGGCGTCCGGGTCCGATAGACGTGGGCGGAGGGACGAGGCCGGGGGCCACGGGCGTGAAACCCCGTGGCCGGTGATCGTCGGGCGCTGGCATGCTGGTCGTATGGACGGTCCCGGCATTCACCTGAGTTTCGCCCCCGAGCTGCACCTTTTCGTCGCGGCTCGGCGACGTGCCGGTAGCACGACGGTCGCCGTCGACGGGTCCTCGACGCTCGGGCACATCGTCGAGTCGCTGGGGGTTCCGCTCACCGAGTCGGGACGGCTCCGCGCCGACGGCCGGGAGGTGCCGGTCTCCTACGTGCCGCGCGGCGGCGAACACGTCGAGGTGAGCGGGGTCGAACGGCCCCAGAAGGTGCCGGGGGCGCCGCTGCGATTCCTGCTCGACGTGCACCTGGGCACGCTGGCACGGCGGATGCGCCTGCTCGGGATCGACGCGCTCTACGAGAGCGAGGACATCGGCGACCCGGCGCTCGCCACGCTCTCGGCCGGGCAGAGGCGGGTGCTGCTCTCCCGGGACCGGGGCCTGCTGAAGCGGCGGGAGATCTGGGCGGGGGCCTACGTCTACAGTCACCGGCCGGACGACCAGCTACGCGACGTGCTGGGGCGGTTCGCGCCGGTGCTGACGCCGTGGACCCGGTGTACGGCGTGCAACGGAATCCTCGGAGAGGTGGGCAAGGACGCGGTCCGCCCGAGCCTGGAGGACGGCACCCGGCGCGCGTACGACGCTTTCGCCCAGTGCACCGCCTGCGCGCGCGTCTACTGGCGCGGCGCGCACCACGCCCGCCTCAGCTCGATCGTCGAGGATGCGATGCGCGAGTTCGGCGGGACGGTGGCCTGAGGACCTCACGGTCCGGGCGACGGAACCGGCGTAGTCCCCGCACGTTCGCCGAGAACGGGAGGCGGCGGGCCCTGCCCGGCTTTGAGGAACGGAGTACTGATCCGGCACGGCCGCGTGGTCGTGCCGGATCACGGGGTCAGCGCCAGGAGTCGGTGCGCGTCGCGGTGCCGCCCGAGGGGGTGGTGAAGGAGCGGTTGGGGTCGCTCTCCCAGGTCACCGAGCCGTCGGGGTTCTTCTTGATGTACTTGTACTGGATCGCCGTGCCGGGCGGCAGGTTCACCGTGGCCTTCCAGACGGGGTAGGCCGCCGACGACAGCGCGATCGCGCCGGCCGGGTTCCAGGTGCCCAGGGCGGCGATGTTTCCGACGACGAAGACGTTCTGCCCGAAGTAGGTCGTCACGTTCGCGTTGAAGGAGGTGGCCACGTTGCCCGGGTTGACGGTCGGGGTGGGTGTCGGGGTCGGGCCGGGCGGGGTGGAGCCGCCCACGTGGATCGCGACCGCGCCCTTGGCGGGTACGGTCACCGAGGCGGTGCCGCTCGCGTTCACTGTCACCGAGCCGGAGCCCAGGTCGTTGGCGTAGGTCCCGGCGGGCAGGCCGGTGGTGAAGGAGCGGGTGAGAGCGCCGCCCTCGTTGTTGATCGCGACCCAGCCCTTGTTGCCCCGGCTGAAGGCGATCACGTTGTTGCCGTTGTCGTACCAGTTGCCGACCGAGGTGCCCGCGACGGTCCGGTTGAAGCCGACCATCCCGGTCATCTGGCGGTGGAAGCAGGTCCACTGGCCGTTGCCGCAGTTGGTGTCGGTGACGAAGCCTCCGTTGGCCGAGGGCGGGCCGCTCTCGCTGTTGCTCCAGGCGAAGCCGGAGTAGACGCGCGGCGTGCCGTACGGCCAGGCGAGCATGAAGACGTTGGCCAGCCTGTAGGCGTCGGCGGACTTGTAGTTGAGCGTGGAGCCGTTGCGCTCGGTGTCGTGGTTGTCGATGAAGACCACGGCCTTGTCACTGGGCACCGACAGGCCCCAGCTCTGGCCGAAGGACTGCAGGTTCTTGATCTGGCCGGTGAACTGCTCCTTGAGCTTGCGGCCGTAGACGAACTCGTGCACGTCGCCGATCCCGGTGTACTGGCTCGGCGTGATCGGCTCGCCGGCGCCGTAGATGACCTCCTGGTGGATGTACGGCGAGCCGGTCAGCTTGCTCTTGATCGCCGCCAGGTCGTTCGGGTTGATGTGCTTGGCCCCGTCGATGCGGAAGCCGTCCACGCCGAGGGAGGTCAGCTTGTTGAGGTAGCCGGCGATCTGGGTGCGGACGTACTCGGAGCCGGTGTTGAGGTCGGACAGGCCGACCAGCTCGCAGTTCTGCACCCGCGAGGCGTCGTTCGTGTAGTCGGAGCCGTTGATCGTGCAGGTGGGGGAGTGGAAGTCCGCGGCGGAGTAGAGCCCGGGGTAGTTGTACTTGCCGAAGCTGTAGTTGCCGTAGCTGGTGCTGCCCTGGCCGGTCATGTGGTTGATGACCGCGTCGGCGTGGACCTTGACGCCCGCGGCGTGACAGGTGTTCACCATGTTCCTGAACGCGGTCTCGTCACCGAACTTGCTGGTGAGGGTGTAGCGGGCCGGCTGGTAGACGTCCCACCAGACCGAGCCGCCCATGCTCATGGAGTCCTGCGGCGGGGAGACCTGGACCGCGCCGTATCCGGCGGGGCCGAGCACGTCGGTGCACTCCTTCGCGACCGACTTCCAGTTCCAGCTCCACAGCTTGACGATCGGGCCGGGGGTGGGCGGGGCCGCCTGGGCGGGGGAGCCGAACGCGATGGGCACCACCACGGCGGCGCTCACCAGAGCGCCTACCACCGTAGTGACGAGGACTTTGTAGGATTTCATGGGTGGGGGCCTCCAGGATCGATGGACGGATTCCCTTGTGCCGGGTCGGGTGCTGTAACACCCGGCCCGGCGTTTCTCCAGTTCTACGGCTGGACGAACACGGCGACCGTGCGCGCCGGGACCGTCAGCGTGCCGCTGACGGGGTCGAAGGTCGACTGCCTCACGACGGCGTCGTCGCCGGCCGTCTGGACGGGGTGGAGCGTTGCCCGGGCGCCTTTCAGCGCGGCCACGGTCTGCGGCTGCGTCTCGGGGGTCGCGTTGAAGACGACCGTGATCGACTTCCAGCGCGGGTCGAGGCCGGAGGCGTCCAGGTGCATGGTCACGACACCCGGGGTCTCCGAGGCGCCGCTGGCCGGGAAGGTCAGGCGCTTCTGCACCTCGGCCAGGGAGCCGAGCGCGAAGGCCGGGGAGGAAGAGCGGATCTTGAGGAGGTCGCCGTACCCGGCCCGCGCCCGGCCGATCGCCGCGCAGTCCGCCTTGAGCGCCGGATCGGCGAGCAGCGGCTTCGCGTAGGACCACTTGCTCTCGTTGTCGAGCTTGGGCGGCAGCCCCGCGCCGAAGCCGTTGCCCGCGGAGCAGTCCCACAGCAGCCGGTTGAACCAGTCACCGGAGTCGTAGGAGTTGCGGTCGAGCGACTTCGAGCGGAGCCGTTCGCTGCCCGCGTGGACGAACGAGGTGCCCTGCCCGAGCACGGCCGTGGCCAGCGAGAGCGACTGCATGCGCACCCGGTCGGCCATCGCCGTCGCCTGTGGCAGCTTGTAGGCCAGTGCGTCGAACAGCGTCTCGTTGTCGTGCGCGTCCACGTAGGTGACGACGTCGCCCGGTGAGGCGGCGTATCCGGCGGGGGCGCCGTTGTAGCTCACCTCGGAGCCCTTGACCTGCCTTCCGCTGGAGGCGGTGAAGGCGTAGTCGCGCAGGTTGCCGGTGAGCCCCACCTTGATCAGGTCCTGGTAGTCCAGGAGGCGGGCCCGCTGCTGCTCGGCGGTGCCGTTGGCCGGTGATCCGTTGGGCGCTCCGGCCAGGCCCGAGCCGAAGCCCTGAACCCGGGGGTCGGCGTCGAACGGGCTGCCGCCGCGCACCGCGTCGCGCAGGCGGTCGCTGAAGGTGCCGATCCCCGTGCCCGCCATGTTGGTCTGGGTGGCCTGGACGAAGCGGGCGTCGTCGGCCACCTCGCCGAAGTTCCAGCCCTCGCCGTACAGGATGATCGACTTGCCGTCCACGCCGTCCCTGGCGAGGGTCAGTCCGTCCAGGGCCTTGCGGACCGCGAGGATGTTCGCCTTGGGGTGGTGGCCCATCAGGTCGAACCTGAAGCCGTCCACCTTGTACTGCTTCGCCCAGGTGACGATGGAGTCGACGACGAGCCTGCCCATCATCGCGTGTTCGGGCGCGGTGTTGGCGCAGCAGGTGGAGGTGGCCACGGCGCCGTCGTCGAGCAGCCGATGGTAGTAGCCGGGCACGATCCGGTCGAGCACCGAGGTGGGGTCCTGGCCGGCGGCGTGGGTGTGGTTGTAGACCACGTCCATCACCACCCGCAGCCCGGCCCCGTTCAGGCCGCCGACCATGCTCCGGAACTCCTTGATCCGGGCGGAGCCGTCCGGCTCCGATGCGTAGGAACCCTCGGGCACGGTGTAGTGCAGCGGGTCGTACCCCCAGTTGAAGGAGTCCTTGGCCGCGGATCCCATGACGCAGGCCTGCTGCAGCTCGGAGTCGGCGGGCATCGAGGCCAGGTCGCAGCCGGGCTCGACGCGGTCGGCCTTCCTCTCGGGAACGGTCGCCATGTCGAAGACCGGCAGCAGATGAACGTGGGTCAGGCCGTCCTGGGCGAGCTTGCGCAGCTCCCTCATCCCGTTCCCGTTCCCGGTGAACGCGGCGTAGGTGCCGCGCTGGGCCGCCGGGACCGAGGAGTCCGAGGCGGAGAAGTCACGCACGTGCAGCTCGTAGATCGACGCCTTCTGCTGCGGCACGGGCCTGGGTTTGACCAGGGAGGACCAGCCTCCGGGCTGCAGCGACCGGTCTGCGAGGTCGACCAGCTGGCTGCGGACGGAGTCGGCGGCGAGCGACAGGCTGTAGGGGTCGGTCACCTCGTTGGTGACGACCTTGCCCGCGGCGGGCGCGTAGACCGTGACCAGGAAGGTGTAGTAGCGGCCCTTCCAGCCGGGCTGCCCCCGCACCGACCAGACGCCGGTCGCGTCGTCGCGCCGCATCTCGTGGACCGTACGGCCCGCGCCCGTCGAACCGGAGTAGAGCGCCAGCTCCACCTTCCGCGCGGTCGGCGCCCAGACCGACAGTCTGGGCGTCTCGCCCCCGGCGGGGCCGAGCTCGGCCTCCGCCGCCTTGGCGTAGACGTCGTCGAGCACGCCGGGGATCTGCACGCCGGTGGCGGTGAGCAGCGTGCCCGAGGTGTCCCGCTCGACCGCCACGACCTGGCCGCGCAGGGCCTCGGTGACGAGGTCGGCGTCGCGCGGGTCCACCGTGAACGCGGCGTAGGCGGCCAGGTGCGGCCACTTCGCCTTCTGCGCGTCGGTGAGCGTGCCCGGGTTCAGGCGGATGATCCGGAGGTCGCCGGTCAGGTCGCCCTTGGCGTAGGCGATGTCACCCTTCGCGGAGAAGGCCAGGGAGTGGTGGAGCGAGGCGGACGGGGTGACCTTCCACGCGACGGTCGCGCGGTCGATCCAGTGCGCCGCCGAGGTGCCGAGGTCGGCGTCGGCCTCGTGGGACGCGGACTGGGGGAGCAGGTAGCCCTCGGCGCCCGCGATCCGCCAGGCCTCGTGGCCCACGGTGGGAAGGTCCAGGGACTGGTTGTCGGGCAGGTCCTTCTCGTCGCCCCTGTGGATGATGTAGCTCACGGTCTTCGCCCCCTCGGTCAGGGGGATGCGGAAGTAGACCCCGAACCCGTCCTCTCCCGCGGGCCGGAGCGGGACGCCCCATTCGGTGGGAGTGGCGACGTCGCCCCACAGGTGCAGTCCCCAGCCCTCGTAGTTCCCGTCGGGGCGGTGGTAGTGCAGGATCGCGACGTTCTCGGCCGCGGCCCGGGTCGGATGGACCTTCGCCACCCCCGAGGCGACGTAGGCGTCCGGCTGGAGCGCCGGGGTGAGCGACTGGTCGGGACCGGGGTCCTTGGTGTCGCCCTTGTGGATGATGAAGTTCAGCGACGCGGAGGCGTTCTTCAGCGGGACCTTCCAGAACGCGCCATAGGAGTCGGTGCCGTCCGGGGGGCGCGGCGTGACCCATTCGGTGGGCACCCCGTCGCCGAGCCCGTCGCCCCACAGGTGCAGTCCCCAGCCCTCGTAGTCCTTGCCGGGGCGGCTGTAATGGACGGTCGCGTAGCCCTGGGCCGCGGCGCGGGAGTCGTGGGTCGCGGGGTCGCCCTTCGCCAGCCAGACCTCGCCGGTCTTCGAGGGGTTGACGATCCGGTCGCCGCCGTCCTTCTCGTCGCCCCTGTGGGCGATGATCCCGACGCCGGCGGCTCCGGGCTTCAGCTTGATCCAGGCGAACCGGCCGTAGGAGTCCTCGCCGGTCAGCGGGAGCGGCTCCGTCCACTCGGTGGGATTCTCGACGTCGCCCCAGACGTGCAGCCCCCAGCCGTCGTAGTCCGTCGGGTTCTCGCGCTGGTAGTGCACGACCAGCCAGTCACGTTTGACCGTGCCGGGCTCCTCGGGAACGGGTTCGGCCCCGACGACGGCCTCCACGGTCGCTGCGGCGAACCGGCCCGCCGAGTCCTTCACGACCGCCTTGTAGGCGATCTTCGTGCCCGGCGCGAGGCCGCCCAGGTCGTGGAAGACCCGGAACGTACGGCCGGCGGCCGAGACGTTGGGGGCGTCGTCGGTGCCCAGCACCTTCCAGGCGCCGTCGCCGGCCTTGGCGGCGAAGGTCACCTGGTCGAAGCCGGTCCCGGGTACGGTCGCGGTGACCGGGATCCGGCCGTCCTCGGCGGTGCCTCTGATCTCGGCCCCGGGGAGCGTGATCGAGACCGCGGGGGCCGCCTGTGGGGCGGCGAGTCTGCCCGGCGCCCGGTAGACCACCGCGGACAGGGCCGGGACGGTCACCGCCAGCTTGGCGTCCGCGCCCGTGGTGACCTTCGCGGCGGCCTCGCCGTACACCCTGGTGAAGGGGGCGTTCGCCGAGAAGGTCGGCACGCTCGCCGTGGCCGGCTGCTCGGCGTTGTTGATCGCGACGACATACTCGACCTGCGCCCTGGCGTCGATCCTGGAGAAGGCGTAGACGCCGCCCGTGGCGAGGCGTTCGATCTGGGCGCCGTCGGCCAGGGCGGGGTGGGCGTCCCGGAGCTTGGCCAGGGCGGAGATGCTCTGATAGAGCGGGTGCGTCTGGACGAAGTTGTCCTGGGCGTGGGTGGCCTCGGTGCCGATCAGGTCGTCGCTCAGGTAGCTCTCGGTCGCGGAGGCGAACATGGACGCGCGGGCGTCCTGGTCGCCGCCCTTGCCCGTGAAGCCCTGCTCGTCGCCGTAGTAGACGACCGGCTGACCTCGGGTGAGATACATCAGCTCGTGGGCGAGCCGGTCCCTGCGCAGCAGTTCCGCGTCCGTCTCCGGCGTGGGCTGCGCGCCGGCCTGGACGTCCTGCTGGAGGAAACGGCCGATGCGGCCCATGTCGTGGTTGCCGAGGAAGGTCGGCAGCGATGCCGCGTTGCCGTCGGCGTCGGTGTGGTAGTCGTCACCGGTGAACAGCTGGGCCAGCCGCGCCGCGCCCGCCGTGCCGCCGCTGAAGGAACGGGCGGCCTCCTGGAAGGGGAAGTCCAGGGTGGCGTCCATCCCGCCGCGCGTGGAGTATCGGCTGGTGAGGGCGGGATCGCCGGAGTAGACCTCGCCGAACATGAAGAACCGCTTGTTGCCGTTCTGGGCCGCGTAGCCGTGCAGGGCGGGGGAGAACTTCTCCCAGAACTCCATGTTCACGTGCTTGGCGGTGTCGATGCGGAAGCCGTCGAGACCGGTCTCGCGCACCCATGTCCGGTAGATGTCGGTCATGCCCTTGACGACCTCGGGCCGTTCGGTCCAGAGGTCGTCGAGGCCGAAGAAGTCGCCGTACTGGTCGTTCTCACCGCCGCTGAAGGTGGAGTCGCCCCGGTTGTGGTACATCGTCGGGTCGTTCAGCCAGGCGGGGGTCTTGACGCCCTTCGGCGCGACCGGCGTGTAGGGGAAGGACCCGGTGTTCACCGCGGGGAAGTCGTCCTTGCCGGCGTATTGACGGTCGTCGAACGGCACGCCGCTGGTATCGACGTAGGGGTAGGCGCCCTTCGACCGGTAGGAGTAGGTCTTCTCGCTGTAGTCGATCACATCGGCCGTGTGGTTGGTGATGATGTCGAAGAAGACCTTCATCCCGCGCTTGTGTGCCTCCCGCACCAGTTGCTTCATTTGATCGTTCGTACCCAGATGCGGGTCGATTCTCGTGAAGTCGGTGATCCAGTAACCGTGGTAGCCGGCCGAGGTGTTGGCGCCCGTGCCCTGGACCGGCCGGTTCTGGAACGCCGGGGTGATCCAGAGCGCGGTGCTGCCGAGGTTCTTGATGTAGTCGAGCCTGCCGAGCAGCCCCTTGAGGTCGCCGCCCTGGTAGAAGCCCTTGTGCGTCGGGTCGAAGCCGGTGGTGAGCCGGTCGCCCTTCAGACCGCCTCGGTCGTTGCCGGTGTCGCCGTTGGCGAACCGGTCGGTCATCGCGAAGTAGAAGCGCTCGCGGGTCAGGTCGTCGCGGAGCGCGTCCCGGGCGAGGTCGCGATCGGACGGCTCCGCCGTACGGCTCAGCGCGGAGACCACGGGCTCGGCGGACGGCTGTCGCGCCGCCCCCGCCGTCTCCGCCGCGCCGGAAAGGCCCGAAACGGCGAGGCGGGAGACAGGGGAGACGGAGGCGGCGAGGGCGGGGGCGGGAAGTGGCGCGGCGAGGGGTGCGGCGATCAGGGCTGCCGCGAGGGCGGCGCCCGTCAGGAGAGTCGATCTCGCGCGCCGTGGGGGGAGTGGCCAGACCACGGGGGCCTCCACGGAAGTTGTTTCGAGGGTGTTGCCCGGAAGTTACTCACTAGACATGATCTGTGCAATCCCTTACCGAAACTTTCTGAATCGTAACGTTTCCTCGATGTCCGGAAGCTGGTTTCTGTTGCGTCCGAAGCCATACAAAGAACGTCATATATCGCTTGACCTGCAATTACTCTTCCCCGCGAATGCGGGGTGGGAGCGACCGGGGTCTCGGCAGTGGGCAACTTTGTAACGAGTTTGCAGACTCTTGCAGAAATTTCTTCCAATGAGGTTCGCGGCGGCGTAACGTCCGGCGTACTCCGGACCTCGGCCTGCACATCAAGCCGGACCCCCCTGAACACAAGGAGAAAACATGCGGCGAGCCTTCTCAGCTGCGACGATCGTCGCAGCCCTCGCCTTGGCGGTCGCCGCCTGCGGCGGCGGTGACGGCGGCACGGCGGCCCCCACCCAGTCCACGGCGGCGGACCCGCTGAAGATCAGCGGCGAGATCACCTGGTGGGACACCGTCCGGCCGGACAGCGAGGGCCCGACGTTCCAGGCCCTCATCAAGGACTTCCAGGCGAAGTACCCCAATATCAAGGTCAAATACGTCAACGTCCCCTCTGACCAGGCGCAGAACCAATTCCAGACCGCGGCGCAGGCGGGTACGGGAGCCCCGGACGTGATCCGCTCCGAGGTGGCCTGGACCTCCCAGTTCGCCTCGCTCGGCTACCTCCAGCCGCTGGACGGCTCGCGGGCCGTGGAGAACGAGGCAGACTTCCTGCCCGGTCCCCTGAGCAGCACCAAGTACAACGGCAAGACTTACGCGGTGCCGCAGGTCACCGACACCCTGGCGCTCATCTACAACAAGAGGCTCCTCAAAGAGGCCGGGCACGAGAAGGCTCCCACCACGGTCGAGGAGCTCAAGCAGACCGCGCTCGACGTCAAGGCCAAGACCGGGGCCGGCGGCCTCGCGCTCAACGTGGACTCCTACTTCCTGCTGCCCTTCATGTACGGCGAGGGCGGTGACCTCCTCGACGTCCAGAACAAGAAGATCACCGTCAACTCCCCGGCCAACGTGAAGGCCATGGCGACGGTCGTGGACCTGGTCACCTCCGGTGCCGCGCCCAAGCCCGCCATCCAGGACAGCTACGCCAACGCGATGACGGCCCTCAAGGACGGCAAGACCGCGATGATCTACAACGGCCCGTGGGCGCTGTCGGAGATCTACCAGGGCAAGGAGTTCCAGGACAAGGCCAATCTCGGCATCGCGCCCGTCCCCGCGGGCTCGGTCAAGGCCGGCGCCCCCACCGGCGGCTGGAACCTGGCGATCTACGCCGGTTCCAAGAACCTGGACGCCTCCTATGAGTTCGTCCGTTTCATGAGCACCGCCGAGAGCCAGGCCAAGGTCGCCAAGGAGATCAGCCTCCTGCCGACCCGTCCCTCCGCCTACGACAGGCCCGAGGTCCAGGCCAACGAGGCCGTCTCCGTCTTCAAGCCCATCATGGAGACCGCGACCGCGCGGCCGTGGATCCCCGAGGGCGGCCAGCTCTTCCAGCCGCTGCTCGAGGGCTACCAGTCGCTGGTCGGCGGCCAGACGACCCCCGAGGACATGCTCAAGAAGGTCGACGGCCAGTATCACGGCATTTTCAAGGACTGGAGCTGATCCGTGGCGCTCTCGACTGGACGTGTGAACGGCACGGCCAGGGACCGGACCGCGGGCGCCGACGGCGCCCGCGGTCAGGGCCGCCACCAGGGGACCGGACCGCTCAGGCGCACGATGAGCCGGCACTGGTACGCCTGGGCCATGGTCGCCCCGGTGATCCTGGTCACGGCCCTGCTGATCGGCTGGCCGCTGGCCCGGGGCGTCTACCTGTCCCTGACCGACGCCACCGAGGCCACCATGGGCCGCACGATCGGTGTCAACGTCATCCCGTCGACCTACGAGTTCGTCGGGCTCGACAACTACATCTCGATCCTGACCAGCGGCCTGTTCTGGGAGAAGCTGACCTGGACGGTCACCTGGACCGTGGCGTGCGTCGCCCTCCACTACGGCCTCGGTCTCGGCCTCGCCATGCTGCTCAACCGCAAGGTGAGGTTCCGCTCGGTCTACCGGCTGCTGCTCATCCTGCCGTGGGCGATCCCCGGATTCGTCTCGGCGTTCATCTGGCGCTACCTCTACAACAGCGACTACGGCGTGATCAACGGCATGCTGAAGGCGGCCGGTCTCGGGGCGGTCGGCTGGCTCGACGACCCGACCACGGCGAAGATCGCGGTGATCGCGGTGAACGTCTGGATGGGCGTGCCGTTCATGATGGTCGCCGTCCTGGGCGGTCTGCAGTCGATCCCCGGTGAGCTCTACGAGGCGGCTGAGGTCGACGGCGCGACGCCGTGGCAGCGCTTCCGCTTCATCACCGTCCCGGGGCTGCGCACCGTGTCGAGCACGGTCATCCTGCTGGGCACGATCTGGACGTTCAACATGTTCCCGGTGATCTTCCTGATCAGCGGGGGAGGCCCGGGGAGCTCCACGGAGATCCTGGTGACCTACGCCTTCCGCGAGGCCTTCACGGGCATCCGCAACTACTCGGGCTCCGCCGCCTGGGGAGTGATCATCCTCATGCTCCTCATCGTGCTGGCCCTGGTCTACCGCCGCGCGCTGCGCAGGCAGGGGGAGGTCTGGTGAGCTCCGTCACCGCCGGTTCCGCCGGTCCCACCGGTTCCGCCGTTTCCGCCAAGCGGCCCCGTCGTCGCGAGGATCGCAGCGTCGGCAGGTCGATCCTGCTGCACGGGACCCTTCTCGGCGCGGTCGCCGTCTCGCTGTTCCCCATCGTCTGGCTGGTCCTGACCTCGCTCAAGCCGCGCGACGGCTGGCTCTCCAGCGAGCTGGAGTTCTTCAACCAGCCCTCGCTGGACAACTACACCCGGGTGCTGACCGAGACGCAGTTCCCGACCTGGCTGCTCAACTCGGTGATCGTCGCGGGACTGACCACGGTCATCGGGGTGTTCCTGGCCTCCACGACCGGATACGCGATCAGCCGCTTCCGCTTCCCCGGGCATCGCGGGGTCATGTGGATGCTGCTCATCACCCAGATGTTCCCGGTGGCCATCCTGATCGTCCCGCTCTACAACCTGATGGCGGGCCTCGGACTGCTCAACCAGCTCGCCGGGCTGGTCATCGCCTACATGACCGTGGCCGTGCCGTTCTGCGCGTGGATGATGAAGAGCTATTTCGACTCCATTCCGCGCGAGATCGACCAGGCGGGAATGGTTGATGGTTTGACGCCGTTTGGCACGTTTTGGCGGGTTATCCTGCCTCTAGCCAGGCCGAGCCTGGCGGTCACCGCCTTCTACTGCTTCATGACCGCATGGGGAGAGGTGGCCTACGCCACGGTGTTCATGTCACAGGAGGAGAAACGCACGCTCGGCATCGGCCTGCAGCAGTTCGTCGGGCAGCACTGGTCCGACTGGGGCCTGCTCACCGCCTCGGCGGTGCTGATCGCGGTGCCCGCGGCGATCGTCTTCCTGCTCGTGCAGCGCCATCTGGTCGCCGGACTTACCGCCGGCGCCACGAAGTTGTAACACCACCGTGCTATCACGTCCTGACATATCTGAAATGTCGCTTGATCGGGGGACAAATATGACCGGGCTTGTCCACATGGACCATGCCGCCGTGACCGCCACCCGATGGTGGCGTGACGCGGTGATCTACCAGGTCTACGTGCGCAGCTTCGCCGACGGCAACGGCGACGGCATCGGGGACCTCCTGGGAGTGCGGAGCCGGCTGCGGTATCTGGCCGACCTGGGGGTCGACGCGATCTGGCTGACCCCCTTCTTCACCTCGCCGATGGCCGACTTCGGTTACGACGTGGCGGACTACCGGGACGTGGACCCGATCTTCGGGTCGCTGTCCGACGCCAGGGCGCTGATCGACGACGCCCACCGGCACGGCCTGCGGGTGATCGTCGACGTCGTCCCCAACCACACCTCCGACCGGCACGCCTGGTTCCACGCTGCCGTGGCCGCAGGACCCGGCAGCGCCGCGCGGGAACGTTACATCTTCCGCCAGGGCAAGGGCGCCGACGGGGAGCTGCCGCCGAACGACTGGGAGTCGGTCTTCGGCGGCCCCGCGTGGACCCGGCTGCCCGACGGCGAGTGGTACCTGCGGCTGTTCGCCCCCGAGCAGCCCGACCTGAACTGGGAGAACCCCGAGGTTCACGCGGAGTTCGAGTCGGTCCTGCGGTTCTGGCTCGACCTGGGCGTGGACGGGTTCCGCATCGACGTGGCGCACGGCATGGTCAAGGCGGAGGGACTGCCCGACATCGGCCACGCCGACCAGGTCCGGATGCTCGGCACCGAGGTGATGCCGTTCTTCGACCAGGACGGCGTGCACGAGATCCACCGGGCCTGGCGCACGTTGCTCGACTCCTATCCGGGCGAGCGGATCGGCGTCGCCGAGGCGTGGGCGCCCACCGCGCAGCGACTGGCCAACTACATCCGCCCGGACGAGCTGCACCAGGCGTTCAACTTCCAGTTCCTCACGGCGCCCTGGAGCGCGGACGGATTCCGCGCGGTGATCCAGGAGTCCCTGGAGACGGTCGGACTGGTCGGCGGGTCCAGCACCTGGGTGCTGTCCAACCACGACGTCAAGCGGCACCTCACCCGGTACGGCGGCGGCGAGCTCGGCCTGCGCCGCTCGCGCGCGGCGGTCCTGCTGACGCTCTCCCTGCCCGGCTCGTCCTACATCTACCAGGGCGAGGAGCTCGGCCTTCCCGAGGTCCTCGACCTGCCGGAGGAGTTTCTGCGCGACCCGCAGCGGCTGCGCAACCCCGACCACGGCCGGGACGGCTGCCGGGTGCCGATCCCGTGGGCCGACGTCCGGCCGCACTTCGGCTTCAGCCTGCCCGGCATCGAGGAGTCCTGGCTGCCGATGCCCGAGTCCTGGGGTCCGCTCAGCGTCCAGTCCCAGCTCCACGACCAGGCCTCCACGCTGCACCTGTACCGGGAGGCGCTGAGGATCAGGCGGCACCGGCAGGCCTTCGGCGACACCCCCCTGGCCTGGCTGGACTCTCCCGAGGGCACGCTGGCCTTCAGCCGGGGCGACGATTTCGTCTGCACGGTCAACCTGACCGGCGAGCCGGTCGAGCTGCCCGCCCCCGGGCGGATCCTGCTGGCCAGCGCGGAGCCGGCCGCCCGCGGCGACGCGCCCGGTACGGGACCGATCGCCGGCGGCGACCTGGTCTGGCTCGCATCCGACTCCGCCGTCTGGTGGGAACGCGATGACGCCTAACGCCGGCCCGCTCGGCAACGGTTCCGCCCGGCTGGCCGACATCGCCGCGCAGGCGGGGGTCAGCGAGGCCACGGTCAGCCGGGTGCTCAACGGCAAGCCGGGCGTCTCCGCCGTCACCCGGCGGTCCGTCCTGGCCGCGCTCGACGTCATGGGCTACGAGCGTCCGCAGCGGCTGCGCCAGCGCAGCAACGGGTTGATCGGCCTGGTGACCCCGGAGCTGGACAATCCGATCTTCCCGGCCTTCGCCCAGGCCTTCGAGAAGGCGCTGACCCAGCACGGCTACACCCCGCTGCTCTGCACGCAGCTGCCCGGCGGGGCGCTTGAGGACGAGTTCACCGAACTGCTCGTGGAGCGAGGGGTGAGCGGCATCATCTTCGTCTCCGGGCTGCACGCCGACGTCACCGCGCGCTCGGACCGCTACACCCAGCTGATCGGCCAGGGCGTGCCGATCGTCCTGCTCAACGGGCACGCGGCCGACGTCCCGGCCCCGTTCATCTCTCCGGATGATCGGGCGGCGGCGCGGCTGGCCGTACAGCATCTGGTGGATCTGGGGCATGAGCGGATCGGTCTGGCGGTGGGTCCGGGCCGGTTCGTGCCGGTGATCCGGAAGATCGAGGGCTATCGCAAGGCGATGGCGCAGTTGCTGGGGGTCAGCGAGGTGGACGACCTGATCTCGCATTCGCTGTTCTCGGTGGAGGGTGGTCAGGCGGCGGCGGCGCAGTTGCTGGAGCGGGGCTGCACGGGCATCGTGTGCGCCTCGGATCTGATGGCGCTGGGTGTGATCAGGGCGTGCCGGGACCGCGGCCTGTCGGTGCCCGGTGACGTGTCGGTGATCGGGTTCGACGACTCTCCGTTGATCGCCTTCACCGACCCGCCGCTGACCACCGTCCGGCAACCCGTGCAGTCGATGGTGACGGCCGCCGTCCACACCCTGCTGGAGGCCGTCGCCGGTGCGCCGGGAAAGCACTCCGAGCTCATCTTCCAGCCGGAGTTCATCGTCCGGGGCTCCACGGGCTCCGGCCCCAAGATCGTTCGTTGACCGCCGGCGCCTTCCGGCGGTACGCCCGGATCGCGGTGGATCACCCGGATGGCGCTCCGCCGCCGGTGTTCGTCCAGGTGAAAGAGGTGTAATGGCTTGCCGTGGGTCCGCCCTGTAGCTCGTGGCGAGCGCCGTCGACGTGCGACGATCCCCGCTGACGTGCTGACGGCGACGGCGATGGAGCGTGCAGGTGGACTCGACAAGGCGATGGGCTGTTCCCGTACTGGGGGCGTTCACAGTGAGCGGGATGTTCCTCGCCGTACCGACGCCCCTCGTCGCCGTGCGGGTGCCCGCCGCGGCCGTTCCGGTGGCCGCCGCGGCCACCGGAACGGCCGCGGCGGGCACCGTCTACTACGTGGACTCCAAGGGCGGCAGGGACTCCGCCGCGGGCACCTCGGAGGCGACGGCCTGGCGCTCCCTGCACAGGGTGAACGCCGCCGAATTGCGCGCCGGCAACACCGTGCGCTTCAAGCGCGGCGGTGACTGGTCGGGAACCCTGAGGCTCAGGAGCAGCGGCACGGCCGCCGACCCCATCTCCGTCGAGCCGTACGGCAAGGGAGCGGACCCGAGGATCACCGGCAGCACCGCCTGCGTGGTGATCGCGGGTATGCATGTGCGGGTGGCCGGGCTGCGTGCCAGCGGCTGCCAGTGGGCCGGCTTCGAGGTGAGGGGCGACCACAACGAGCTGGTCGGCGTGCACTCCGACCACAACGTCACTGGTGTCCAGCTCATCGGCGCCCACAACACCGTCAGGAACAGCGTGCTGAGCGCCAACAACCGCATGAGCGTCAACGACAAGGGAGGCGACAACGACTCCGGCGCCTTCGGCGTGCTGCTCAACGGCGACGACAACCTCGTCGTCGGAAACGTGATCGTCGACAGCTACGCGCGAAGCGAGGACTACGGCACCGACGGCGCCGCCGTCGAGGTGTACAACGGCGACCGCAACCGGGTCGCCCGCAACGTCTCCAGGGACAACGAGACCTTCGTGGAGCTGGGCGCGAGGAAGGGCAAGACCGCCGCCGGAAACGTGTTCGCCCAGAACGTGGTGACCTCCTCCCGTAAGCGGGGCTCCTTCCTGATCACCCGCGGCCCGGGGAGTCCCATCGGCCCGGTGAGGGGCACCATCGCGGTGCACAACTCCGTCTACCTGCCCGCCCGTGACACCATCGGCTGGTCCTGCGGCGACGGCTGCTCGCCCGCCATCCTCAAACTGCGCAACAACGTCATCGTGGTCGGAGGGCGGATCGGCGAGGAGGACGGCAAGGGCGGAGCCGACGAGGGCGGCAACGTCTACCAGGGCCACTCCCGCAGGTTCAAGCTGGGCCCCGGGTCGATCATCGCCGATCCCCGCTTCCGCAGCCGCGAGGACCTGCACCTGAGCCCCGGCTCCCCGGCCTTCGGCCGCGCCCTCAAGCTGGGCCCCGAGTGGTTCGGCGGTGCCGCGCTGGCCCGCGATCTGTCGGGCGCACCCCTGCCGGCCGCTCCCGCCGCGGGCGCTTATCAGAAATGACCCTTACCGATGGCGGGTTTTATCCTGGATATCTCCTCGGAACCTCTGTGAAACCTGTCTAGGACACCCTGGTGTCCAGAGCGAGGTGATCGGCATGATGTTGAGATTACGGGTGTCCTTTCCCGACAGACCAGGAGCCCTGGGGCAGGCCGCCCGGGTGCTCGGCACGCTGGGCGCGGACATCCTCCAGGTGACGGTGCTCGAGCGCGAGACGGGCCGGGCGGTGGACGACTTCACCGTCTCCTGGCCAGGCACCCCGGACGCGGAGACCGTCAGGGACCGCCTGTCGGTCGTCCCCGGCATGCGGGTCGAAGGCGTCTGGCCCACCCGTGAGATTCCCGGCACCGCGCCCGACTACGACCTGCTCAAGCACGTCGCCGCCGACCCGGGCCGGGCCTTCGCCACCCTCGTGGACGCCGTGTCCGACCTGGCGAGTGCCGAGTGGGCGGTCATCGTGTCCTCGGAGCGGAACGAGATCGTCCATCACAGCTGGCAGGCTCCGTCCTTCGAGGAGTCGGGAGGTCTCGTCGGCGTCAAGATGGCCGACCTCGCCTCCCTGCGCCCCTCGACGCTCAGCTCGGGCCGTCACCAGCTGATGAGCCTGCCCGTTCCGGGGGCGAGCCTGCATCTGATCCTCGCGCGCACCGAGGGGCCGGCCTTCCACCGCGCCGAACTGGACCGTGTCATGCGCGTCCTGGAGATCGTCTCCATCATCGGCCGCTGACCCGGACCTTCTCTAATTGGGACGTTTCCGGCATGCCGGTCATGGGGTATGGGAGATCAAGGAGCGTCGCGGCGTCGCGCCGCTCCCATGACCTGGCTGCCGGACGGTTCGTGACCGATGCCGGAGCGCCGCCCGCCACGAGCGGCTCACCACGCCCCGTCAGGCAGGACGGCCATCGCGACACCCGATGGCTCATCCGTTGTCCCCCCGATAGATGCCGCAGGTCATATCGGGATCGGGCCTTCACCGGGCCGTGAGGAGGACAGCGTGATGCGTAAGCGCCACTTCATCGTGACCACGGGCTTGCTGGGGCTGTGCCTGATGACGACCACGGCCTGCGGGGACGCCTACTGGGCGGACACCGTGATGATCCCGATGGGAAGCGTGGAGACGACGACCCCCACGCCGCGGAGCTCCGCGCCGGAAAGTCCCGCGCCCGAGACCCCCGCACCCGAGACCTCCGCGACCACCGACATGCCCAAGGGGTTCAAGCCGGTCGGCAGCATCGCCAGCGGGCTCGTCGTCGCGGTCCCCGAGAAGTGGATCGCGCTGGACCTGAGCAAGGACGATCTGGAGCAGGGTCTGCGGAGCATCGGGCTGTCGGGTCCCGGGCTGGAGCGGGCCAAGCAGAGCCTGCAGACGCTGGTGGACAACAGGGCCATCTGGGCGTCCGATCCCGCGTCGACCGAGACGTCACCGAACAGGTTCGCCACCAACCTCAACGGCTACTGCCAGTCCGGTCCCAGGACCACGGTGGACGAGCTGATGACCTCCGCCAGAACGGAGTTGGAGCAGCTTAACGCCAAGGTCTCCGAGGCGGCGGAGATGCCGATCGATTCCGGTTCCGCGGGGCGGGTCATATATTCGTTCACGACCAACGGCCTCACCGTTAAAGGCACGCAGTATTACGTTCCCGCGCAGGATAAGACCTGCATTGTCACCCTCAGCACCGATCAGGATGGCAAGCAGGAACTGTTCGACAGCATTGGTAAGACGATCCACCCGATCTGACAACCGCTTGTTGAATTGCATTGACTGTTTAAGTCAGCGGTGGGGAGGGTCGATACGGGAGCCGTCGAGAGCGAAGAGCATCAGCCGGGTGACGTCGATGCCGACCCGGGCGGGCTCGCCGGAGCGCCAGACCGGACGGGACCCCACGCGGACGATGAGATCGGCCCGGCGGTGGGTGCCGCCGCCGACCTGTTCCTGCGTCTGGTGGGGCTCGGCCTCCTCGGGGACGGAGCGGGGCATCAGGCGGCGCATGATCGCACGGGTGCGGCCGCCCGGGACGGAGGACGCCAGGCCGTTGGCCCTGTGGCGGGGATCCGGGGGCTCGGGCACGGCCATGGCGGTCAAACCGCTCTCGACGTAGGCGAGCCACTCGTGGCCGTGATACTCCAGGGCACGGACGCGGCCCAGGAAGGTCGGGCCCTCGAAGGTGTCGGGAACCGGTGCCAGGCAGTCGGGGCGGAGACCGACGATGATCTGGTTGCCGACGTGCTGGGAGATGACGTAGGCCCTGGGATCGGTCCAGGGAATCATTATCTGGTGAGGACCGAAGTCCAGCAGGATGAACTGGTTCTGCGGCGTGCGTACGGTGGCCGCGAGAAGGTTGAGCTGCTGGGAGCTGAGGAAGGCCGCGGTGAAGGCGGTGGCCGGGTCGTTGTAGACCTGGCCTGGGGTGCCGACGTCCTGCAGGACGCCGCGGTTCATTATGGCGATCCTGTCGGCCAGGGTCAGGGCCTCGACCTGGTCGTGTGTCACGTAGACCGTGGTCACGCCGAGAGAGCGGACCAGCGAGGAGATCTCCATGCGCAGCTCGGTGCGCATGCCCGCGTCCAGGTTGGACAGCGGCTCGTCCATCAGGAAGAGCGAGGGCTGTCGGACGATCGCGCGGCCCATCGCGACGCGCTGGCGCTGGCCGCCGGAGAGGGTTCCAGGGCGGCGATCAAGTGTTTCGTCGATGTGCAGGGCCTTGGACAACTCGATCACGCGTTCCCTGATCATCGCCGGGTCGGCTTTGGCGATCTCCAAAGGGAAGGACATGTTGCCGCGCACCGTGCGATGCGGGTACAGCGCGCCGTTCTGGAAGACCATGGCGACGTCGCGGTCGCGCGGAGCGAGTTCGTTGGCGAGCTCCCCGCCCAGCCAGAGGTCTCCGGAGGTGACGTCCTCCAGTCCCGCGATCATCCGGAGCAGCGTGGACTTACCGCAGCCGGACGGTCCCAGCAGGACGAGAAACTCCCCATTTTCGGCGCGCAGATTCATGCGGTCAACCGCAAGGAACCCCCCGGGGTAAACCTTGCTCACATTATCGAGGACGACGGTACTCATGCGCGCTCGTTCCTCCCGGACTCCGCTGCCCGGATCCCAGCCGTGTAATTGATGAGGTAGTACATCGCGACACTTGCCCATGTGTCCATAGATGTCGTTAGAAATCGCACATCTGTCGGTTACTTTCGAGTTCCATGCTGTGTGGGTGGGTTAAGGAATGCGCGGTTTGACGTGGCAGCCCTGGCCGGAGACCCTGGGATGTTACAGTTTGCGAAAAGTTTCGGAAATGAGTTTCACGCGAGGGTGTCGAACGCGGATTTGGTTCGCGCCCGATTCAGCGCATGGTGGGGTGGCTTCTGATGGCCGGTGAACTCGAGCGGACCCCCCGTCCCCGCCCTGACGGGGCGGGAATCCGGCTGGCCGACATCGCCGCGCAGGCGGGGGTCAGCGAGGCCACGGTCAGCCGGGTGCTCAACGGCAAACCGGGAGTGTCGCAGCTGACCAGGCAGGCGGTACTGACGGCGCTCGACCTCATGGGCTACGAGCGTCCGCAGCGGCTGCGCCAGCGCAGCAACGGGTTGATCGGCCTGGTGACCCCGGAGCTGGACAACCCGATCTTCCCGGCCTTCGCCCAGGCCATCGAGAAGGCGCTGACCCAGCACGGCTACACCCCCGTGCTCTGCACCCAGCTGCCCGGCGGGGCCCCCGAGGACGAGTTCACCGAGTTGCTGATGGACCGCGGAGTGAGCGGCATCGTCTTCGTCTCCGGACTGCACGCCGACGTCACGGCCAAGATGGACCGTTACATCCGCCTGACCGACCGCGGGCTGCCGATCGTCCTGATCGACGGCTACAGCGACCGGATCGACGCGCCGTTCATCTCTCCGGATGATCGGGCGGCGGCGCGGCTGGCCGTACAGCATCTGGTGGATCTGGGGCATGAGCGGATCGGTCTGGCGGTGGGTCCGGGCCGGTTCGTGCCGGTGATCCGGAAGATCGAGGGCTATCGCAAGGCGATGGCGCAGTTGCTGGGGGTCAGCGAGGTGGACGATCTGATCTCGCATTCGCTGTTCTCGGTGGAGGGTGGTCAGGCGGCCGCGGCGCAGTTGCTGGAGCGGGGCTGCACGGGCATCGTGTGCGCCTCGGATCTGATGGCGCTGGGTGTGATCAGGGCGTGCCGGGACCGCGGCCTGTCGGTGCCCGGTGACGTGTCGGTCGTCGGGTTCGACGACTCGCCGTTGATCGCCTTCACCGACCCGCCGCTGACCACCGTGCGCAAGCCCATCGGCGCGATGGCCTCGGCGGCCGTGGCGACCCTGCTGGAGGAGATCAAGGGCATGCGGGGCAAGCACGTCGAGCTGATGTTCCAGCCCGAGCTGGTCGTGCGCCGCTCGACGGGCTCCGGCCCCCTGGTGAGCCGCTAGCGGAGCCGGCCGGGGGGTTCCGGCCCGTCCAGGTGCGATCCAGACCCGGGCCGGCGAACGTTCCCGGTCACAGCATCACAGCGCTAGCCGAGGACGGCGAGGTCGAGGTGATGGAGGCGCGCCGGGTCGGCGATCACCTCGTACTCGGCGATCCTTCCCTTCTCGACCGTGAGGACAAGGACGAGGAGCAGGCGTCCGTACGGGGCCACGACGACTCCCACGGTTCCGTTCACCAGCGCTGCCTCCGCGAACCTCGCCCGCTGCGAGAGAAGCAGCGTTTCCTCCACCACGGCCCGCGCACCGCGGATCTCCGTCGGTACGCCCACGGGCAGCGCGGCGGCATCGGCTCGGCGCACGACGCCTGGGTCGAGAACCGCGAGAAGCCCGTTGATGTCACGGCCGCGTGCGGCGTCGAGGAAGGCGTTGACGACCTGGCGGTGCCAGGCGAGATCAGCGCTGGGGGTAACGGCCGTGCCTTTCACCCGTTGGCGGGCGCGGCTGGCGAGCTTCTTGGCGGTAACGGGTGATCGCCCCACGATGGGGGCGATCTCGTCGAAGGGTACGGCGAACATGTCGTGCAGCACGAAGGCGATCCGCTCCGCGGGCGCCAGCCTCGCCAGCACCACCAGCAGCGCGCGGCCGACCGAGTCGGCCATCACCGCTTCGTGTTCGGGGTCCGTCTGCCGGCCGCTCGTGATCGATTCGGGAACGTCCCACCCCACGGGCTCGTCGAGTCGTGCTCTGCGGGAGCGAAGCAGGTCGAGGCACACGCGGGCGACGACCGCGGTCAGCCATCCCGCCAGGTTCTCGACGCCGCTGACGTCGGAGCGGCTGAGCCGTAGCCAGGTTTCCTGGACGGCGTCTTCGGCGTCGCTCAGCGAGCTGAGCATCCGATAGGCGACCGTCAGCAAGTGGCCGCGATGGGCCTCGAATCGTTCCGCCAGAAGATCATGCCTGTCCATCGGTCACCTTTCCTCGTCGCGTTTCGTCATGTCCAGCGATGGAGTGAGGTTGGGTGCTCGATGGTCGAGTAAAGCGATGTCCGCCGGTCAGGGGCATGTGCCGTGCCTCTGACCTCCAGGGCCGTCAGTCTAACGGTGCGCGCCGGACGGAGCTTCGCCCCCGGCGGCAGCGAGGTGGCGCCCGGTATCACGGCCCGTGGAGAACCCCCCGGGAGAACCTCGGGAATCAGTGGGTTCATCAGTCCCAGGCCCCGGCCCCGAAACCGCCCAAGGTTGTCGGATCGTACGGGGTCGTCCACATGAACAGAGCAGGAAAGCAATGCACAACGACCAGGAGGACGACATGTTCGAAGCAACCGGTCCCCTTGCGCGGGAGTCCGCTCCGGTGCGGATCGCGGTGGCCTTTCACAGCGGGTACGGGCACACCGCCCGTCAGGCCGAGGCCGTAGCCGACGGCGCCGGGGAAATGGGCGGGACGACGGTGGAGCTGGTGGCGGTCGACCGGCTCGACGACTCGCTGTGGTCGATCCTCGACGCCGCGGACGCGATCGTCTTCGGTGCTCCGACTTACATGGGCAGCCCGTCGGCGGCGTTCAAAATCTTCGTCGAAAGGACCAGTGCCGTTCTGAAGGACGATCTGCGCTGGAAAAACAAGATCGCTGCGGGGTTCACCAACAGCAGCAGCATGAGCGGCGACAAGCTCAACACTCTGGTCGATCTTGTGGTGTTCGCCGTGCAGCACGGCATGATCTGGGTTGGGCTCGCCGGGTCCGGTGGATGGTCGAGCACCGGCGGTTCGGTGGAGGACCTCAACCGGTTGGGCAGCTGGCTGGGCGCCACAGCCCAGTCCGACAGCGACGTCGGCCCAGAGGTCGCGCCGCCGGCCACCGACCTGCGTACCGCCGCCGAACTCGGACGACGGGTGGCCGCCGTCACGCGGGTGTACAGACGTGGCGCAGATCTCGAACCGGCCGCGGCCGAGCTCGCCTCGGCCGGCTGACCGGGAAAGCGGGGATCGGTGCGGGCGGCCCGGCGGCGGGGCCGCCTGGCCCTCTGCACCGGACGACCTCGCCGGCGAGCCGATCCTCCCCGGCCCCTCCGTCGTGACGTTCACCTCACCCGCAACGCCGCCAGACGTGACTCCAGGTCATGAATAACTACACTGAGTGACCATGGGGGCGCCGAGGGACCAGATCATCCGAACACTCATCCCCGCACGGATCGACCGGCTGCCCTGGTCCCGGTTCCACACCAGGATGGTGGTGGCGCTCGGGGTGGCCTGGGTGCTCGACGGCATGGAGATCGCGATCGCCGGCGCCGTCGGCAACGTCCTCCGCGAGAGGGAGACCCTCGGGCTGACCACGGTCCAGGTGGGGTTCGCCGCCTCGATCTACCTGATCGGCGAGGTCGTCGGCGCTCTGGTGTTCGGGCGCCTGTCGGACAGGTTCGGGCGGCGCAAGCTCTTCATCATCACGCTCGGCCTCTACCTCATCGCCAACGGCATCACCGCGTTCTCCTTCTCCTACTGGTGGCTGCTGCTGTTCCGGTTCTTCGCCGGCGTGGGCATCGGCGGGGAGTACGCGGCGATCCACTCGGCCGTCGACGAGCTCATCCCCGCCAGATACCGCGGCCGGGCCGACCTGGCGATCAGCGGCACCTACTGGCTGGGCGCCATGATCGGAACGGCTTCCACGTACGTCCTCCTCAACCCCGACCTGCTCCCGGTCAACCTGGGCTGGCGACTCGGCCTGCTGATCGGCCCGCTGCTCGGCCTGACGGTCTGGGGCCTGCGGCGGCACCTGCCGGAGAGCCCGCGCTGGCTGGTCATGCACGGCAAGGAACGGGAGGCCGAGCTGGCGGTCCGGGAGATCGAGGACCACGTGCGCGAGTCCGGCGGGGAGCTGCCGCCGGTGGACGAGAGCCGGGCCCTCGTCGTCCGGCCGCATGGCGAGGTCGGCTACCGCGACGTCCTCCGAGTGGCCTTCAAGCAGTATCCGAAGAGGTCGATCCTGGGCGCCACCCTGATGATCAGCCAGTCGTTCCTCTACAACGCGATCTCCTTCACCTACGTGCTGGTGCTCTCGCAGTTCTACGGGGTGAGCCCCTCGGACGCGGCGCTGTATCTGCTCGCCTTCGCCGCGGGCAACCTGCTCGGCCCGATCGTCCTCGGCCCGCTCTTCGACATCGTGGGCCGCAAACCCATGATCTCCTCCACCTACATCGTCTCCGGCCTCCTGCTGGCGGGCACCGGCTGGCTGTTCAAGGAGGGCCTGCTGACCGCGACCACCCAGACGCTGCTCTGGTCGGTCATCTTCTTCGTCGCCTCCGCGGCGGCCAGCTCCGGCTACCTCACCGTCAGCGAGCTGTTCCCGCTGGAGATCCGGGCCCTGGCCATCGCGGTGTTCTTCGCCATCGCCCAGGGCTTCGGCGCGCTCGGCCCGACCATCTTCGGCGCCCTGATCGGCGAACAGCAGAACCCCGACCCGACCCGCCTGTTCTACGGCTACCTGGTCGCGGCGGCCATGATGGTGATCGCCGGGCTCGTCACCATCCTGCTCGGCGTCAAGGCCGAACGGGTCTCCCTGGAGGACCTCACTCCGCCCCTGTCGGCGGCCACGAAGTAGCCCGGGAGGTCCGCCGGACATCCGGCGGTCGTCCATGAGCGGCCGAACGGCGAAACCCGCAAGGTCGCCGCGAGGACAGGTCCGCGCCGTCAGGCGGGGTTGTGCAGGAGTGCGAGCAGGCAGGGCCGCAGGAGACGGTCGATCTCCTCCTGGGGCGCGTCGCGCAGGGGTTCGAGATCGAGCAGCTGGTGGCCGATGGTGACACCGAGCATGATCGAGGTCACCAGCGCCGCGCGCAGGCGGGCGTCGTCGCCGGCGAGTGCCGACCCGATCCGGTCGATCTGCGTGCCGAGCGCGGCTTGGGCGGAGGTGGCCGCCTCGGGGTGGGTGAGCATCGAGCGCATCATCGCCAGCGAGGTCGGGGGCAGCCCGCTCAGCTTCACGCCGAGCGTCTCCAGCATCCGCTCGATGAGCTCTCCCGGCTCCGACTCTCCCTCGGGCACGGGAGAGGCCTGGACGGCCCGGCTGAACAACCCCTGCTTGGACTCGAAGTACTGCATGACGAGGGCCGGATCGACACCTGCCTCCGTGGCGACCGCCCTGATGGTCGTGCGCTCGAAGCCCCGCTCGGCGAACAGCGCGCGCGCCGCCTCCAGGATCCGTTGCTCGGAGTGGCGGCGCCGGTCGGCCCTGGAGAGGTTCACGTCGTGACTCTACAGCCGTTGACCCAACGAGATCGCGACTCGTACACTCAACACACGTTGAGCGAATGGAGCAGTCATGCAGATCACGACCATCGTCGCCCGCTATCACGACGCGATGCTTCGCAAGTCGGCCGATGCCCTCGCCGACCTCTACGCCGAGGACGCCGTTCACGAGTTCCCCTTCACCACCCCCGGTCTGCCGCCCCGGTTCGAGGGACGCGAAAAGATCCGCGCCGGATACCGGGCCATGTGGGGCGCGAGTCCGGCGCGGGTGGAGGAGATCCGCAACGTGGTCACCTACGAGACCACCGACTCCGAGGTGATCGTCGTCGAACACGAGACGATGGGCGTCGTGGACACCACCGGCGGCCGGTTCAGGGTGCCCGGCCTGCTGGTTCTCCGGGTCAGGGACGGCCACATCGTCCACTGCCGCGACTACATGGACGCCGCCGGAGTCGCCCAGGCCCGAAACGCCTGACCACCGTGCCGGGCCGGGCGCTTCCGCTCACCCGATCGGACGGCGGGGGAGCGCCAACGTGCACCCGAGGCGTCGCCGTTCAGGAGGAGAGGGGGTTCCGCTTCGCCGGCCTCGGCGGTGTCAGGAGGACGGGGTGCGCTCGCCCGCGCCCGTGAGGTAGGCGACGACCATCTCGCCGATCATCGTGCGATGCCTGTCCCGGTGCTCGGGAGCGGTCAGGTCACGCCCGAACAGCGCGCCGAAGGTGTGCTGGTTGGCGATGCGGAAGAAGCAGAACGAGCTGATCATCATGTGCACGTCGACGGCGTCGGCCTCGGTGACGAAGTCGCCGGAGGCCTGGCCCGCGTCGAGGATCTGGGAGATCACGTCGAGCACGGGGGTGCCCAGGTTCGCCAGGGCCTCCGATTTGCGGATGTGCTCGGCCTGGTGGATGTTCTCGATGCTGACGAGCTTGATGAAGTCGCGGTGGGCGTCATGGTGGTCGAAGGTCAGCTCCGCGAGGGTGCGGATCGCCTCGATCGGCGCCAGATGCTCCACGTCGAGCGTGCGCTCGACGGCCCGGACCTCGGAGTAGGCGTTCTCCAGGGCGGCGATGTAGAGCTGTTCCTTGCCGCCGAAGTAGTAGTAGATCATCCGCTTGGTCGTCCGCGTGAGGTCGGCGATCTCGTCCACCCTGGCGCCGGCGTAGCCGTGCCGGGCGAACTCCCGCTGCGCGACCGCGAGGATCTCCGCCTTGGTACGGTCGGGGTCACGCTGACGTTCCCCGGCTGCGCGGGTCGCGGGCTGCGAGGGCATGAGGCTCCACGGGGATGACGAGTCCTGGTCGGGCCTCATCTTATTGCCACGAACTCACCGATCAGCGGCCGCGTGCTGGGCGGTCAGCCGGATGGGCGCGTTCTGCGCGCCGTAGCCGTCATAGCCGCCGATGCGCTGGACGATCTCGAAGAACACGCGCCCGACGGTGATCGTGTAGAGGTGGAGGAACTCGCCGCGGGCGTCACGGTCGTAGAGCAGCCCGAGCTCCCTGAGCATCCGGTGCCGCTCGGGCCCCAGGTCGTGGCGGGCTTCGAGATCGTCGTAGTAGTTGCCGGGGATCGGCAGCAGCACGCCGCCGAGAGCGCGAAGCCTGCGAGCCGTGGCGACGATGTCCCGGCTGGCCAGCGCGACGTGCTGCCAGGAGACGTCGGGGTGGGAGGCGTGCGAGCCGACGTAGGCCACGTTGAGCGCTATGCGCACCGTGCCGTCGGCGTTGGTCATCGCCCTGCTCCTGAGCAGGCCGTAGGGGTCGGCCAGCTCCAGGCTCTCCTGCGGTCGCAGGCCGAGGACGCTGCGGTAGAAGAGCGAGGCCTCGTCGAAGTGGTGCCACGGCTGGGTGAGCGCCACATGGTCGATGTGAGTGATCTCGCCGGGCACCGGCTCCACGGAGGCGCCGGTGAAGTCATCGGTCCAGCTGGTGTGGTCCGGTTGCGCCGTACGGCAGAAGAACAGCGCGGTGCCGTCGGGGGCGGCGACGGAGTCCAGCGGGGCGTCGTGCGGGGCGCGGCGGCGCGGAAGGGTCGGGGAGAGCAGCGACTGCGCGCGTTTGACCGAACCCGCAGGATCGGGGGTCTCCAGCCCGATCGCGTCGAGGGACGGATCCTCCGCCGGCTCTCCCGCGTTCAGCAGGATCCTGGCCTGACCCTGCTCCCAGAGCTCGACCGGCTTGCCGCCGTGCACACCCGTACGCGCGAGTCCGAGGGCGCGCAGCAACGCGCCGAGCTCGGCGGTATCGGAGGCGGCCAGCTCGGCGAAGGCGAATCCGGTGGGGACGACGGGGCGCGGCGGGACGGAGAGGGCGGCGGCCTGCGGCAGGCGCCTCGCCGCCGACTCCTCCAGGGCGATCAGAGACCGCATGGCGTCGACCGCGGTACGGGCGGTGTCGGCCTGCCGGAAGACGTCGTTGAACACCTCCAGCGACAGCGGCCCGGAATATCCGGCTCGCAGGACGTGAGCCACCAGACCCGCCAGGTCGAAGCCGCCCTGCCCGGGGAAGCAGCGGTAGTGGCGGCTCCACTGCAGGACGTCCATCGCGAGGAGCGGGGCATCGGCGAGCTGCAGGAAAAAGATCTTTTCGCCGGGGATCGCCTCGATGCCACCGGGGTCGGAACCCCGCGACAGGATGTGGAAGCTGTCGAGGCAGACGCCCAGAGACGGATGGTCGGCCATCCGTGCGATCCGCCAGGCATGCAGATACTCGTTGACGTGGCGGCCCCAGGCGAGCGCCTCGTAAGCGATCCTGATCCCGTGCTCGGCCGCCCGCTCGGCGAGGAGGCGCAGCTGTTCGGCGGCGAGCGCGTCGTCGTCGACGGCCTCGGGAGAAACGCTGGAACAGACGAGCAGCCGGGTCGAACCGAGCCGTTCCATCACGTCGAACTTGTGCTCGGCGCGGCGCAGGTTCCGGTCGAGGACGTTGGCGGGGACCGCCTCGAAGTCACGGAACGGCTGGTAGAGATCGATGCTCAGACCGAGGTCCGCAGCCCGTACGCGCACCTCCTCGGGGGACAGGGGGCTGGCGAGCAGGTCGTTCTCGAAGATCTCCACACCGTCGAACCCCGCGCCGGCGATCGCGGTCAGCTTCTCGGCCAGCGTGCCGCTGAGCGACACCGTGGCGATGGACTTGCGCATGTCGGTTCTCCCTCTCAGGCACTGACGAGATCGGTCAGGTGGGCGAGCATCCGTTCGGCGTCGGGCTCGCATCCGGTGAAGAGATGGAAGGCGTGGGCGGCCTGGAAGACGACCATGCCCCCGCCGTCAAGGGTCCGGCAGCCAAGCGTCCGCGCGCGGCGGAGCAGCTCCGTCTCCAGCGGGCGGTAGACCACGTCGGCGACCCAGAGCGCCGGGTGCAGCAGGTCGGCGGGCAGGGGCAGTCCGGGATGCGCGGCCATGCCGGTGGGGGTCACGTTGACCAGGCCGTCCGCGTCGGGCAGCAGCCCGGCCAGCTCGGTCGCGGCCTCGGCGCGCCCGGCACCAAACCGGTCCGCCAGCTCGGCGGCCAGCGAGACCGCCCGGTCGGGCTGGACGTCGACGAGGGTGATCCGGCCGGCGCCGAGGGTCAGCAGCGCGTGCGCGACCGCGGCGCCCGCGCCACCCGCCCCGAGCTGCACGATCCGGCGCGTGGACGCGTCCGGCAGCCCTCGGGTGAAGGACCGGGCGAATCCCGTCCAGTCGGTGTTGTGCCCGATGGCGCGGTCCCCGTCGAACACGACGGTGTTGACGGCGCCGAGCATCGCGGCGTCGGGCGAGAGCTCGTCCAGGTGCTTGATGACGGTCTGCTTGCACGGATGGGTGATGTTGAGCCCGGTGTAGCCGAGCTGCCGGGCCGCGCGCACGAGGTCGCCGGCCGCCTCCGCGTCCAGTCCGAGATCGGCGATGTCGATGAGGCGGTAGAGATAGCGGAGGCCGTGGAAGTCCGCCTCTCGCTCGTGCAGGGGAGGGCTGAGAGAGGGGCTGACGCCCGCACCGATCAGCCCGACCAGGTGGGAGGTCATCGGTCGCCCTTCTCCAGATTCTCCAGCAGGTGGGACAGATGGGTGAGGGCCAGGACGTAGCCGTGCGCTCCGGCGCCGCAGATCAGGGCGTCAGCGACCTCGGAGACGAACGACGTGCGGCGGTACGCCTCGCGGCGGTGGATGTTGGTCAGGTGCACCTCGACGATCGGGATGCCCACGCTGGCCAGGGCGTCGCGCAGGGCGACCGAGGTGTGCGTGTAGCCGGCCGCGTTGATCACGATGCCCGCGGCGTGCTGCCCGGCCTCCTGTACGGCGTCGATGAGCACGCCTTCGTGGTTGCTCTGCCGGAAGTCGATCAGCAGGTCGTTCTTCTCGCCGAACGCCTGGCACAGGGACTCGATCTCGTCCAGCGTGACGATGCCGTACAGCTCCGGCTCGCGCCGGCCGAGCAGGTTGAGGTTGGGTCCGTTGAGAACCAGTACGCGGGCGCCGGGGGCGCGGGACATTGACCACTCCTGAATGTACGAACTAGTACGTTACTTTATAGTCCGGCGATTCGCCTCTGGGAAGAACCACCCGCCTGGGTCACGTCCGATGAGGCGCGTCGGCCGGACGCCGGCCGGTCCCCTGGAAAGGACCGCCCCGCCTGGGTCGCGTTCGATGAGGCGCGTCGGCCGGACGCCGGCCGGTCTCCGATCTGACCGGCGTCACCGCCTCGGATCCGCGTCCGCGCGGACCTTATGCGATCACCGCGACCCGGCCCGCGAGGGAGGCCGAGAGTGGGGGAAAGCGGTCGAGCACCTCCGGATCATGGCCGGCGACCACGAGGTGAGGCCTGTCGGACAACTCCTTGATCCGGTCGAACGCTCCGTACATGCCGGTCATGCTGTGCAGGATCGCGAAGGGCCGGTCGTCCTCGATGTTCTCGTAGAAGTGGCTCGCGTCCGAGGCCAGCACCGCATGCCCCTGCGCCGTCCGCACCCGGACCACCTGCATGCCCGCGGTGTGCCCGCCGACCAGATGCACGCTCAGCCCCGGGACGACGGACGCGTCCCCGTCGACGAGCCGTACCCGGCCCTCCTTCTGAGCGGCCCGCAGGTGTGCCAGGTCGCTCTCGGAGAGCAGCCACCGCTCCCTGGTGATGCGCTCCGCCCACGGCCCGGTCCAGTAGTCGAGTTCGGACCGCTGGAGCACGTAACGTGCGGCCTCGAACTCGCGGGCCGTACCGGTGTGGTCGTAGTGCAGGTGGGTCAGGACGACATGGTCGACGGACTCAGCGGCCACCCCCATCTCGGCCAGCGTCTGGGAGGGAGAGGCGAGATACTCCAGGCCCGCGACGCCGGCGGCCCGGTCGGGGTGGATCCCGGTGTCGACGAGGACCGTGTGGTTCGCGGAGACCGCCAGCCAGACGTAGTAGGCCGTCGGATGCGGCTCGTCCCACCGGGCGTCGTAGCCGTGGAAGTGCTGGCCACGCCGCCCGTCTCGCCGCGCGTAGCGGATCGCGTAGACGCGGAACTCGTCATCTGCCCCGATGCTGCTCACATCAATCTCCGGTCGTCAGGCTCCGGCCGTCAATCTGCGGTCGTCAGGCTGCGGTTGTCAGGTTCGGCGTCAGGCTCCGATGCCGGGCTCCGTCGTCAGGCGGAGGCCGCCGCGGGCTCCGATGAGGTCCTTCCCCTCTTCACACCGAGATCCTCGGTGGGGACCTTGTAGGTTTCGCGTCCGGTCGCCACCGCGGCCACGTTGATCAGGCACAGGACCGCGATGAAGATCGAGACGCCGAGCCAGCTGTCCTTACCCGTTCCGGCGATGGCGGTCGCGATCGTGGGGGCGAACCCGGCGATCGCGAAGCCGATCTGGGTGCCGATCGCCATGCCGGAGAGGCGGACCCGGGTGCTGAACATCTCGCCGTAGAACGACGGCCACACCCCGCTGGTCGCGCTGTGCACGATGCCGAACATGAGGATCCCGACCAGGAAGATCAGGATGTAGTTGCCGGCCGCGATCGACCCCAGGTAGGCGAACATCAGCACGGCGCAGCCCAGGGAGCCGCCGATGAACACCGGCTTGCGTCCGATCCGGTCCGACAGCCTGCCCCACAGCGGGATCGTGATCACGGCCGCGACGTTGGCGAGGACGCCGACCCACAGCATGGGCGAACGTTCCAGCCCGATCGTGTTGACCGCGTAGGACAGGGCGTGGACCGTGAAGATCGTACTGACGGAGGCGATCACCGCGGCCACGACCACGCGCAGGACATCGACCTTGTGCGTCCGGAACAGTACGGCCAGGGGCAGCTTGGCGACGCTGTTGCTCGCGACCTCCTGCTCGAACGCCGGGGTCTCCTCGAGCGTGCGGCGGATGATGAGCCCGACCGCGGCGACGATGATGCTGAGCCAGAACGGCACCCGCCAGCCCCAGGACAGCAGCTGCTCCTCGGGGAGGGCGGCGATGGGCAGGAAGATCGCCGTCGCGATGATCTGACCGGCCTGGGTGCCGTTGAGGGTGAAGCTCGTGTAGTACGCGCGACGGTTCGGCGGGGCGTGCTCAAGCGTCATGGAGTTCGCGCCGGCCTGCTCGCCGGCCACCGAGAAGCCCTGCAACAGCCGGAGAACGACCAGAAGCACCGGGGCGAGCACCCCGACCTGGTCGTAGGTGGGCAGGCAGCCGACGAGGAAGGTCGAGATCCCCATCAGCACCAGGGTGAAGACCAGGACCTTCTTGCGGCCGAACTTGTCGCCGACGTGCCCGAGGACAAAAGCGCCGACCGGGCGGGCGAGGTAACCGACGCCGAACGTCGCCAGAGCCAGGAGCGTACCGGTGGCGGGGGAGGACGAGGGGAAGAAGATCTTGCTGAAGACCAGGGCCGCGGCGGTGCCGTAGATGAAGAAGTCGTAGTACTCCAGCGCACTCCCGATCCAGGCGGCGAGCGCCGCCTTCCGGGGCTTGCCTTGCGCGATGGGAGGAACGGCCGCGCCGGAGCCGGCTGGGTCTGTGGTCAAGGTGGTTCTCCTCTGCGAATGCTCCGATGCGTCGACGGCGAGACGATCGGTGCCGGGGGGCGGACGCCCGCTCGATGTCGTGGCGGGGGCATGACCAGGTCAAGCCTCCACGGACCGGGTGCGGGGGGCGACGGGGGGTGCCGTTCGATCGCTCGGCCGCGGGGCTCTCCCGCGTGAGCGGATTCGTCAGACGGATCTGCGACGGTGAGGGACGAACTAGATAGTTAACTACGGGGACGGCGAATCTCGCGATGAAGGTCGCCACCTGTCCGGCGTCGCACCCTACGCTCGCGATCGCAGTACGCCGACTGCCGGGCGGCCCCTCCATCAGAGCTCGTGCGGTCGAAACTAACTCACTAGTTCGTACATTACAAGGGTGTTTCCCCGCCGTAACCGCAAGATCTTTTTCGGCGCGGCTCGCTGCCTGTGAGGCCTCGCCGTAGGCGACGCTCCGCTCGGCCGTGAGCGCCTCGGCGCGCTGAAACCGATATCTCGGGACGGACGAGATCCGCTGTCTCTTCGCCCTGCCGTACACCCAGGACGCACGCCACTCCGAACGGCGGGCAGGCCGGCTATCGATCGGATGGGACCTGATTGCCGATCATCTGCAGCAGCGCGGCGTGCGTCTCCTGGTCGGCGGCCACGACAAGCCCGCCTGGACCGGTGTGCAGCGGTTGGCCATGGATGCCGGTCACCACGCATCCGGCGGCTTGGCACAGTGCGATTCCACCGGCGAAGTGCACGCTGTCACGGAGGTGGCCGTCGGTGACGTATGCGGCCCTGCGGCCGGCGGCGACCCAGGCCACCGCCAGGGTGGTGGAGACGACCCGCGGCTGGAACCGCCCAGAGAACTCGGCGTCGGCGAGAAGGCGGACCGCCCGGAAGCCCGGTCCGTTCGGGAACGGTGGATCGAGGTTGACATCCACCAACCGCGAATCGGACGACGGCGTGAGTTTCTCATCCACGCCGCCGGCGCGGACGTAGGCGCGTTCGCCGTCCGTCCAGAACACCTCTTCGGCGAACGGGTCGGCCGATGCCGCCGCGGTGATGTCGGACCCCACGCGCAGGGCGACGTTCACGGCGACCAGCATGTTCCGCACGGCGTAGTTCAGCGTGCCGCAGAGAGGATCGACCAGCCACATGCGCTCCGTGTCATCCGCGCCCGTTCGTCCGCTCTCCTCTCCGGTCACGGCATCATCTGGCCGAGCGGTCCGAAGGAGGTCAAGGATGGCCTTCTCCGCTTCGAGATCGGCGGCTGTGGCGAAGTCACCGGCAGACTTCTCGAACCGCGCCAGCCGCGTCCCGTACATGCCGCGAACCACGGCTGCTCCCGCCTGCGCTGCGGCCACGGCCAGCTCCGCATCGGTTCCCGCGTCCATGATCGGCATGCGTGCAGGATAACCCGGCCGCCGCCGCCCATGAATGGGGCCGGACGCGATAAGCGCTGTCTTGGGACTGACGGCCCGGCCGAGCGCTTCACCTCGGCCGTCACCCGCCGCTCGGCCGGCGGGGATGACGGCCTGTTCGCACGACCGGTGGCGGGCGCGCAGGAGTCCACGCCCCGGAGGCTCTAGCCGAGCGCCTTCTCCAACTGCGCCTTCGTCATCTTCGAACGACCCTCGATGCCGCGACGCTTGGCCTCGGCATACAGCTGGTCCCGCGTCCGGCCACCCGCTCCCGAGTGTGAGCGCAGCCCGCCGCGCCGCGATGAGGAGATGTCCTGGGTCGAGGTACGGCTCGCGGTCCGTGACTCACCGGCTCTGGCCCGCTCCTTGTTCACCGTACGGGCCGCGATCTCGGTCGCCCGCTTCTCGCTCACGCCGCGCTCGCGTTCGCTGTCCTTGATGTGCTCGTACTGCCGTTCCCGCTTGGGACTGGATCCCCGAGGCATGACGATCTCCTTCCCTCGATCCTTCGTCACGTATGCCCTTGTCCGGTCCATGCCCCAACGCTGCCCCGGCATGCGGGCACCGGTCGAACGGGTGCGGGCCAGTCGCTGGTCAGCCCGTCGGGGTCACCGGCCGGGGCGTCGGGCAGGGACGGGTAGAGTGGGTTTCGGTCCAGAGACGCGGCCATCTTTCCGCCATGCCCGCGAAGGTGAGCGCCTGGTGTCTCCTGATCCGATCTTCCCGTCTCCGCTCATGGATGATGATCCTGATACGCAGCTGGAGATACAGACCTGGCGGCTGGACTCGCTGCGGGTTGTCCGGCTCCTCGGCGAGCTGGATACCCTCACCACCCCCCGCGTTCGCGTGCAGCTCGATGAGGTGTTGCTCACCTTCGACGCACTCACGCTGATCATGGATCTCACACGGTTGACCTTCATGGGCTCGACAGGGATAAACGTTCTGCTGGAGACGCGCGACAGGGTCGCGGAGCGCAGCGGGCGCCTGATCGTGGTTCTCGCTCCTGAAAGCAATCCTCGACGCCTCTTTGAGGTGACGCGCATGACGGATCACTTCGAGGTCGCGGAGAACCTGGAAGACACGGTACGCGTCCTGCGACAGCAAGGGCCGGACCAGGCCGCATGGGGTGTGGCCGACGAAATGTCGTAGGCACCCATATCCGCTCAACCGGTCGTGAGAGGGCACCGAAAGCCGTGTCCGACCGAAGGCCGCACTGTCGGCTTACGCGGCTTTCGATGCCCGTGGGGTTGGAGGGGTGATCACTACGCACCCATGATCCATCGCTATGGGTAATGGATCGGCAACGGTAGGAGACTGCTCTGGTTCGGATCGGCGAGGCCCCGTCATGGCCTGGGAGCGCGCCGCGCGGCGGGCCTCGGAACGGTAGCCGGCACATCTGGGCCACCGACGGGCGGACCGGCTAGGAGCCGCTGAGTAGCGGCGATCCGCCCGCCCGCCGATTTCCCTCGATCTCCACATATAGTGCGATCAAGAGGGTGTCCAGGTCCGTCTCCGCAAACGGATCTTGGGCGCCTTCGCTGTATCCGCGGAATCGGATGCCTGAAGGCGGCCCGGCTGAGGAGGGATCGATCGGCGATGGAGTTGGAAACCGAGCGACTGGTGCTGCGTCGCTGGCATGAGGACGATCTGGAACCGCTGGCCGTGATCGACGGAGATCCGGAGGTCATGCGCTTCATCGGCGACGGCTCGGTCCGCACCAGGGAGCAGACCGCGGCCGCGCTCGCGTCCATGGAGCGGGGGTGGGACGAGCGTGGTTTCGGAATATTCGCCGTGGAACTGCGCGAGACCGGGGAGCTGGCCGGTTGGGCTGGGCTGGCGGTCCCCGGCTTCCTGCCCGAGGTGCTGCCTGCGGTGGAGATCGGCTGGCGGCTGGGACGGCATTTCTGGGGTCGGGGCATCGCCACCGAGGCAGCCGGAGAGGCGCTGCGCTTCGGATTCACCGAGGTGGGTCTGGACCGGATCATCAGCATCTGCCACGTCGACCACCACGCGTCCGCCCGCATTATGACGAAGCTGGGCATGCGCCAGGAACGGGAGACGGTGGTCCCGGCCCACGGGCAGCCGGTGCGAGTCCTGGCGATCACCCGCGGTGAATTCGATGCCACCCACGGCGGCTGATCCACGGATCGATGCTCGGCGGATCACGGTTCCCGCGCCTGGCCTCCGAACGTGCGAGAACCTCGGAAGTCTTCCCGGCGCCGGGGCTTTCCGCCGTCCGGGGCTTGTCCCTCGCCGTCGTATGGCGGGGGCTTCACCAGGAGAGCCACACCGCTGTCGCATCGTCGTGCCGTTTCGCGAAGCCGGGTGTGCCTCGCTCGCGCTCCTCTTTCCGCACGAGCCCGATCAGTTCCCCGGGTCCGGCGGCGGCGGCCGTGGCCACCATCTGCTCCCAGGTGTGGTCGTACCACTCCACCAGCCGTGTCACGCCGTCGGTGGCCAGTAGCGCGCCGCTCACCGTGTCCAGCCCGACCGACCCCGTCAGCGCCTCGTACGCCGCTTCCGGCGCGGTGGATGCCACCCAGAATCCGCCGGGTCGGTTCCGCGACGCCCGGACCAGTTCGAGACTGTACGGACGTCCGCCGGGAAGATGGTCGGTCCGGTCGTCATCGACCAGGGTGAGCGTGCCATCCGTGCGCTGGAGCACGATGGGCGAGTCGCACAGCACCAGATAGTCCACCAGCCCTCCCCGCTCGCGCAGTACGGCGACCGTGGACGACGGGCTGTCGGGGTTGGCCAGGTCGCAGGTGCCGGCATGGGCCGCCATCGTCGTTCGGATGGCGCCGGCCACGATGTCGGACAGACTTTCCTCGGGCCGCGTCGCGATCCGGCGGGCCAGCGCGCTGCCGAGCTGGGCGACCAGCCACGGGACGTCGTGGCAGCAGCCGGAGTCGACCCCGGCCGGGGCGGTGGCGCCGTCGAGCACGGCGACCCACGTCGGACCGCCGATCACGTAGTCCTCGTTACGCGGCCGGCCGGGCGCCGCGGCGGTCTCATAGGTGATGTGCACAGGAGCCGGATCACGTCCGGGGCGAGGCGTCGTACGGGCTGGCGAGCTCCACGCCTTCATGATGCCCTGTAGGTCAGGATCGAGGTTGGCCGATCGATGCAAAGTAAACGTGCGCATCCGATGATCGCGTTGGAAGGAGCGGCGATCGGCCCGCGACGCCACCCGCCGGGCCTCGGACGAGCAGGAGATAAAGATTGGTTAAACGAAATCGCTTAAAGGGTGTTTAACGGGTTCTCGTTAGAAATCGCATATGAAAACGAGACTCGCCGCGCTGATGGCGATCCCCTTCCTTCTCGCCGGTTGCGGCACGACCGGCATCTTCGCGGGAAGCAGCGGAGACCCGGTGAAATACCACGCCTGCCTGCGCGAGCACGGCCTGAAAGTCACCGTCGACGGTGACGCCACCAGGATCGAAGGGCCCGACGCCAAGACGGGGGAGGAGGCGAGGGCGGCCTGCAAGCAGTTCGCGCCCGTCGACGAAGGCGCCTCGGCCGAAGACCGCAAGAGGATGATGGACCAGGGGCTCAAGTACGCGGCATGCCTGCGCGAGCACGGCGTGGACGCGAAAGACCCGGTCCAGAACTCCGACGGCGGCATCGAGATGAAGATGCCGGTCAGCAAGGACGCGCCCGCGCTCCAGGCGGCCGAGAAGGCCTGCAAGTCGCTGATGGGCCCGCCGCGATGACCTCCCGGGTGCTGGCCGCCGGCGCGGTGGCGGTGGTGGTGGCCGGCGGGGCGGTCGCCGCGCTGGCCCTCACCGGCGAGACGACCACGCCGGCGGCCGGTGCCACCGGCGAGCGGGCCACCGCGGAGATCACCCGGTCCGACCTCGTGGACACCAAGAAGGTCGGCGGCACGCTGAGATACTCCGGCAGCAGGGTCCAGCCCAACCGGGCGCCGGGCACCGTGACCAGGACGCGCGCGGAGGGTTCCGTGGTGCGCAGGGGCGGGTGGCTGTATCGGGTCGACGAGCGTCCCGTCATCCTGATGTACGGCACCACGCCCGTCTACCGGACGCTCACCCTCGGTAGGAGCGGAGCGGACGTCGAGCAGCTGGAGCGCAACCTGGCCGCGCTCGGCTACCGGCCCGGCACCGTCGATCGCCACTTCGGCCGGCTGACGTCGCGGGCCGTCCTGGCCTGGCAGCGCGATCACGGCCTGACGAGGACGGGGACGGTCGACGCGGCCCAGGTGATCGTCGCCGCCGGCCCGCTGCGCATCGGTCACAACACCGCGCGGAAGGGGGATCCCGCGGGAGCGTCGGTGGTCACCACGACCGACGTCACCCGGCGGGTGCACATCGACCTGCAGGCCTCGTACCAGCAATTCGCTCGTATCGGCGCGAAGGTGACCGTGGAGACGCCGGACGGCCGCAAGGTCAAGGGGCGCATCTCCTCGATCGCGGCCACCGCGACGGCGGGCAAGGGGCAGGACGCGGAGGCGACCATCGGCGTCGAGGCCACCGTGACGGGCCGGATGGGCCGGCTCGACCAGGCCCCGGTGACGGTCGAGCTCCAGACGGAACGGCATGAGGACGTGCTGTCCGTGCCGGTCGAGGCGCTGCTCGCGCTGCGTGACGGCGCGTACGGCGTGCGGGTGGTGGCCGGTACGACGGCCCGCGTCGTCACCGTCACCACCGGCCTGTTCGCGGTGAGCCGCGTCGAGATCTCCGGCGCCGGGCTCGCCGCCGGGATGAAGGTGGAGGTGCCCAGGACATGATCGAGCTGACGGGTGTGGGAAAGACGTATCCGGGCGGCGTACGCGCGCTGCACGACGTGAACCTGCGGGTGGGGGCCGGGGAACTGGTCGCGATCGTCGGCCCGTCCGGGTCGGGGAAATCCACCCTGCTGCATCTCATCGGCACGCTCGACCGGCCGTCCACCGGGACGGTGCTGATCGACGGCCACGACGTGGCCGCGCTGAGCGACCGCGAGGTGTCGGCTCTCCGCGCGCGGCGGATCGGGTTCGTGTTCCAGCACTTCCACCTGGCCGAGGGCCTGTCGGCCAGGGAGAACGTGGCCGACGGGCTGCTGTACGCGGGTGTGCCGCGGCGCGAGCGAGGGCGGCGGGCGGTCGCGGCGCTGGAGCGGGTCGGACTCGGTCACCGGCTCGACCACCGCCAGGCGGAGCTGTCCGGCGGGGAGCGGCAGCGGGTCGCGGTGGCCCGCGCGGTGGTCGGCGAGCCGGCGCTGCTGCTGGCGGACGAGCCGACCGGCAACCTGGACAGCGTTTCGGGCACCGAGGTCCTCGGGATCCTGCGCGAGCTGAACGCGGCGGGCACCACCGTGGCGATCATCACCCACGACAACGAGGTGGCGTCGGCCGCGCCCCGCCGGATCCGCATGCGCGACGGGCGGACAGAGGGGGACGTGTCATGAAACCGGCGCGATCGAGCCCGGGCTCTGCGGGTCGTATGAAACCGGCGCGGCTGAGCCTGGGTGACGTACTGCTGGTGGGAGCGGCGGGGCTGCGCAGCCGGCCCACGCGGGTGCTGCTCTCCGCGCTGGGCATCGCGATCGGCATCGCGACGATGCTCTCCGTGCTCGGCATCTCGTCGTCGAGCCAGGCCAAGCTGCTGGCGGACCTCGACAGGTACGGCACCGGCCTGCTGACCGTCAGCGCCGGCTCGGACCTCTTCGGCGGGAACTCCAGGCTGCCCAAGGAGTCGACCGCGATGGTCAGGGCGATGGACCAGGTCCAGATGGCCGGCGAGACCGGCGACACGGGACTGCCGCTCTTCCGCAACGACCGCGTCCCGTCGTCGCGCACGGGTGGCCTGCAGGTCCGCGCCGCCTCTCTCGACCTGCCGCGAACGCTCCAGATCCGGGTACGGCAGGGCACCTGGCTGAACGCGGCGACCGCGGCGCAGCGGTCGACGGTCCTGGGCGCGGAGGCGACCGACCGGCTGGGCGCGGGCCCGGGCGGCCAGGTGTGGATCGGCGGCCAGTGGTGGACGGTGATCGGCGTGCTGGAGCCGTCCTCGCCGGCCGCGGACATCGGCTCCTCCGCCCTGACCGGTTTCGCCGCCGCCGGCGAGTTCCTGGGCTTCGACGGCTACCCGACGACCATCTACACCAGGTCGGCCGAGCGGTCCGTCGCCGAGGTGCGGGCCCTGCTGCCCAGGGTGGTCAACCCCCGGGAGCCGGAGGAGGTGAGCATCAGCCGCCCGTCGGACCTGCTCGCCGCCCGGGCCGCCACGGTGGGGGCGTTCACCAGCCTGCTGATCGGCATCGGCGCGGTGGCCCTGCTGGTCGGCGGGGTCGGCGTGGCCAACACGATGGTCATCTCGGTACTGGAGCGGCGCCGCGAGATCGGGCTGCGCCGCTCGCTCGGCGCCACCCGGGGTCAGGTGCGGATCCAGTTCCTCGTCGAGTCGCTGCTGCTCGCCGTACTCGGAGGGGGGACGGGCGCGGTCCTCGGGACGGCCGTCACCTACGGCTTCGCCGCCTGGCGGGGACTGCCCGCCGTGCTCCCGGTGTGGGCGCTGGGCGGCGGCCTGGCCGCGACGCTGCTCGTCGGGACGGTGGCCGGGATATATCCGGCGATGCGGGCGGCCAAGATGTCGCCCACACTGGCGCTTTCCACTACGTAATGGAGATCCTTCAGACATGCGGGTGCTGATTGCGGAGGACGAGCACGTCCTGGCCGATGTCGTGGCGATGGGGCTGCGCAAGGAGGCGATGGCCGTGGACGTCGTGTACGACGGCGACGCGGCCCTGGAGCGGGCGATGACGAACGACTACGACGTGATCGTGCTCGACCGGGACCTGCCCAAACTGCACGGGGACGAGGTGTGCCGCAGGCTGACCGCCGGCCGCGTCCCGGCGCGGATCATCATGCTCACGGCGGCGAGCGATCTGCGCTCGAAGGTGGAGGGGCTGTCGATCGGCGCGGACGACTACCTGGCCAAGCCGTTCGACTTCCCCGAACTGGTGGCCAGGCTGCGGGCGCTGGCCCGGCGGGTGCCCGCGCGGTTGCTGCCCGTCCTGGCGAGGGCCGGCATCACCCTCGACCCGGCGCACCACGAGGTGTTCAGGGACGGCAGGTACGTCGCGCTCAGCCCCAAGGAGTTCGCCGTCCTGGAAGTGCTTCTCCGCGCGGAGGGAGCGGTGGTGAGCGCCGAGGATCTCCTGGAGAAGGCGTGGGACGAGAACATCAACTACTTCACCAACTCGGTGCGGGTCACGGTCGGCACCCTGCGCAAGAAGCTGGGCGGGCCACCGGTGATCGAGACGGTCACCGGTGTCGGGTACCGGCTGTGACCGGCCGTCGGCTGCCGGTCAGGTGGAGGCTGACCATCGTGTACGGCAGCCTGTTCTTCCTGACCGCGGGCATCCTGGTGATCGTCAACTACCTGGTCGTCAAGCAGATCGTCAGCCGGCCGATCACGTCTCCGGTCGCGCCCGTCGCGCCGGGTCCGAACCCCGCCCCTCCTGACGAGATCATCCTCCTGCAGGTCGAGGACAAGCTGCAGTCATACCGGGCGGTCGTCACCGGCTCGATGCTGGCGTGGTCGATCCTGGCGACCGTCGTGGTCGGGGCGGCCGGGCTCGTCGTCGGCTGGCTCGTCGCCCGGCGCACGCTCGCCCCGCTGCACAGGGTCACCGAGACCGCCCGGCGGTTGTCCGGCAGCACCCTGCACCGCCGCATCTCGATGGACGGCCCGCACGACGAGATCAAAGAGCTGGCCGACACCTTCGACTCCATGCTCGAACGGCTCGACAGCGCCTTCGACGGGCAGCGCCGCTTCGTCGCCAACGCCTCGCACGAGCTCAGAACGCCGCTCGCCATCGACAGGGCGCTGCTCCAGGTGGCGCTCGCCGACGCCTCGCTCCCCGGCGGGCTGCGGCCCGTACGCGACGAGTTGCTGGCCTCGAACGTCCGCCAGGAACGGCTCATCGAGGGGCTGCTGACGCTGGCCAACACCGAGCGGGAGCTGACCGAGCGCGAGCCCGTCGATCTGGCCGACCTCGCCCGCTCGGTGCTACAGCAGCACGGGACGGTCGAGGCCGACCTCGAACCCGCTCCGGCGATGGGCGACGCCATCCTGCTGGAGCGGGTGATCGGCAACCTCGTCGACAACGCCGTCAAGTACAACGACGAGCGGGCTTTCGTCTCGGTGCGTACGGGCGACGACCGGGAGGGGTCCTTCGTCAGCGTGGAGAACACCGGCCCCGAGATCGCCCTAGGACTGGTGCCCCGCCTGTTCGAGCCGTTCCGGCGGCTGACCGACCGTACGGGCTCGGCCGGTGGCGCGGGTCTCGGCCTGTCGATCGTACGGGCCGTCGCCCGCGCCCACGGCGGCGCGGCGGAGGCGGTTCCCCGTCACGGTGGCGGCCTGGTCGTCACCGTGTGGCTCCCGCCCTTCTGAGATGTCAGGAGTTCCGGGCGGCCGGTTCGGCACACCGGGCATCCGGAGACCGCCTTCACCAGCCGGTGCGGTCTCGGCGTTGGTGAGCTTCGGCAACGCAACGCCAGGCCCTCGGCGTCGTGGTTGAGTACGAGATTCCTGATCTCGGTACGGATGTGGTCGGAGGTCATGACGTGGCCCCGGTGAGCTGGGCGTGAAGACGCTTGCACTCGTGGACGAAGCGGATCGTCCGGCGGCTGCGCGCGAACCCGGCGACGACCGGGATCTCCTCGTGCGCGCCGGTCCAGCGTGCCACGTCGGCGGCGAAGGCGACGAGCTCGGTGTGGGTCACGGTGATGCGCTGCCCCTCGCCCGGCAACATCGCGGGCAGCAGAGTGCGCAGGATGCGCCACACCTCGTGGTGGCCGCCGGCGTCGGCCAGCTCGGTCAGGGCCGCGATGGCGGGGCGGGTCTCCTGCCAGGTGCGGCGCAGCACCAGCGCGAGCTGGCGGCCGATCGCCTCGGCGGGCAGGTCGCCTCTGGCCGCCATCCGCAGGACCACCGGGATCGTCCCGGGCACGCCGCTCCCCAGCAGAAAAGCGATGATCACCGCCGTCGCCTCGCCCACGGGGCCGTCGCAGGCGGCCAGGCGGGACAGCTCCGCCGGGGTCACGGTCGCGTACCAGCGGCTGCGGAGCACGAACGGCAGCATGTTCACGGCCACCACCTCGCGGTGCGAGGGCAGCATGGCCGGCCACCCGCCGATCCCGCTGCCCAGGCCCTCGTCCGACCAGTCGAACGGCTGTCGCAGCAGGACGTCGTCGATCAGCTCGTCGCCGGTGGGCGTGGCCTGCAGCACCGGCTTCAGGCAGACCTCGTTGAAGTGCCCGGGTTCGCCGTCGCCGAACTCGACCATGGACGCGTCCACCATGTGGGTCCACCGGAGACCGCACTCCGGGTCGGGCATCCCCCGCCCGGCCAGCCATTCGGCCGCCCTGCGCGCCGCCGCGGAATCGATCTTCGCGGCCCGGTCGGCGGCGGCCGGGTGGCTGCCCCGGGGCAGCCGTAGCAGCGCCTGCGCCAGATCGGCCCGCAGCGGTTCCACGCCCGCGGCGGCACACGTCTCCAGCCGGTCGGCCAGCACGTCGGGATCGAGGTGGCCGGTCATCCACGTCGGCGTGGCCAGCAGCACCGGCGGCAGCGTGCCGGTGCGCAGGGCCCCGTACAGCTCCGCGTAGCGGTTGACGAGGAAGTCGGACGGCGGCGAGAGACGGTTCGGGTGCGGGAGCCGGTGCCGCCGCCGCCACTCGTGCGGGGGCGGAAGCGGCTGGGGCTGGAAGGAGCGCAACCGGGGCGGGACGAAGCCGACGGTGACCGCCACGAGCGGCTCGTCCGGACCCGGCGGGGGCACCGGCAGGCCCTTCTTCATGGCCGTGATCCGCTCGGGGCTCACTCCCAGCTCGGCCATGCGCTCGTAGACGCGATGCAGGCTGTGCCACGGCATGGCCGCCACCGAGTCGTCGTAGAGGACTCCGGGCTCCACCGGACGGCGCTCGTGGTGATCCGGGACGTCGTCGTCGAAGTCCTCATGCTCCTCGAACTCCTCGGACTCGCCGGGGCCTGTACCCGATGCCCGGTCGTCATCGGAGGGCTGCCCGTACAGGTAGACCCGGCCGTTGGCGAAGGGGATCGGCTCGCCGGCCTCGACGGCCACGGCCCCGGCCGGGCCGTCGTCGCTGGTCCAGGTGATGAAGATGACGCGGAGCGGGGTGTCGTCGTCGAGGTAGCGGCCGGGGCGCCAGCCGCCGATCACCGTGATCCGCCGTTTCGGCGGCTCCAGCTCGATCTCCTCGCCCCGGGCGACCGTGCGAACCGAGAACGAGCGACTCGGGTCGTCCCAGAACTTCTCCGGGCCGACAGGGGGGATCTCCGGCAGGGTGCCGGGCACGACGAGCTCCTCGGCCAGCACGGCCTGCCATTCGCCGGGGTCGGTGATCTCATCCCTGTCCCGCCGGTACTGCGTCCGCTGCTCGACCTCGACGTGTGGCTTCAGCCTGCGGCGCAGGTTCGTGCGGTTCTCCGCGACCCCGGCGACGAACGCCGCCATCCAGCGTTCCCGTCCGGTCCACCGCTCGTGGTGGTTCGGGGAGATCGACGGCTCGGGGAAACGCTCCGGTGAGGGCACCTCGGGCAGCGGCGGGAACTCCTTGGCCTCGATCAGCTCCTCGACGGGCCTCTCCCCGCCGAACCGGGCGGCGAGCCTGGCGCCCACGTCGGCGGGGAGCTGGGGGATCGCGTCGAGGATCGCCTCGGTGTGGTCGGCGAACAGGTCGGAGTGCTTCAGGGTGAGCTCCACCGCGCGGTTGCGCACGTCGAAGGACTTGTGCGCGTACGCCGTGGTCAGCGCGGTCACAAAATCGGCGGCCGCCTCGGGCGTGGCCCGGATCGCCTGGTCGAGCCAGCGCAGGCCCGTGGCGGCGAGCTTGGCCTCGTCCCGGAAGGTGAGCGCGTCGACCGCCTCGACCAGGTCGGCGTGGTCGAGCGGCATGGCCCCGCGCACCTGCCCGGCGGCCAGCTCGGCGACCGTGCCCGGAGCCGACGGCAACAACCGCAGGTAGTCGCGCAGGCGGGGCGCGGACTCCGCGGGTGTGGGGTCGAGGAGCAGGTGCAGCCGGACGAAGAACCGCAGGTCCTGCGCCTCGCCGCCGCGCAGGAAACGGTTCACGCAACCGTCGAGCACCTGCTCCCTGGGCAGCTCGCGGGCGGCGGCGGCCAGCCAGCGGGTCGGCCGGGGCTCCAGCCGCTCGTCACGGAGGGCGCGGCCCGCGCCGTCGGCGTCGAAGACCCGAGGCAGTAGCACGGGGGTCAGCGGGTCACCGGCCACGCTCGGCGCGGCCAGCCAGGCGGCCACCAGCGGGTCGTGGTCGGGCGGCACGGCGCCGGACTCACGCAGCAGCGCCACGGCCAGCGGCGCGATGCGGTCGGCGGGACGGCGCACCCGCTGGGCCAGCCGGACCGCGACATCACGACGCCACTCCCGGGGGCGGGTGGCCGCCACCCGGCACACCTGGGCGACGTTGGGGTCCCCGGCCCAGCGGCGGTTGACGTCGCGGCTGGTCATCCACGTCACCGCGGCCGCCGGGCCGGTGATGACGCCGACACCGGTCAGCAGCAGCGCGTCGGCCAGTCCGTCGAGCAGGTCGCCGACCTCCCAGGAGGCCGTCTCCTCGAAGTCGTCGGGATCGTGGGCGCGCACCTGCTCGGTGCGGACACGGCGCAGCTCCTTGACGAGGCCGGGCAACCGTCCGCCCAGCTCGGCGCGCTCCTCCTCGGTGAGCGTGACCAGCCGGTCGGTCAGGCGGGTGACCTGGTTGCGGGTGACCAGATCACAGATCTCCGTCCAGAGGGTCATCGGGAGACCTCCACGGCGGCGCGGGCGACGATCCGGGCGGCCGGCACGTGTTCGCACGGCCCACGGGAGCCGCGATGGTCCCACCACCACTCGCGGGTGCAGGATCCGTCGGCCGGCAGGCCGATCTCGACCTCGGGCTCGAAGTTGAGCAGCATGCCCAACACGTCGGCGTCGTTCTCGGCCTCGTCGGTGGCCAGGTCGAGCACCGCGCCCTCACCGGAGAAGCCGGCGGGGGCCGCCTGGGGCACCACGCCGCTGAAGAACCGGGGGGTCACGGCCGGGCCGGACAGGGCCCGGCCGCCGAAGGTCGCCGATCCGAGACGACCGTCGACAAGGGAGGAGGGCGCGGCGTACCTGTACGCCTGCGTCGCTGAAGTCATGGCCGGGACAGTAGATCATCCCACTGACAAACCGGCGCGGCCGGTATGCGCGCATGGCCCCCGACGTTCACGATGCGGTCGGGGGCCATGGTCTGAGATCAACGCCCGCCAGGGACGCGTGGATCTCAGTTGCCGGTCAGGCGATCGAGGATGGCCTTGGCGGAGGTGCGGTAGGTGGCCACGTTGCGGAGCTTCACGTGCTCGTAGCCGCGGATGACGTCGGGCAGTTCGGCCAGTTCGCGGACCTGCTCCTCGGTCTCAGGGCGCAGGTGGGCCAGGGCGAGATGCACGTCGCGGGTGTATTCGTCGACGAGCCCGCGCTCGGTCCTGCGCACCCCGCCCATGCCGAACGGGTCCAGCGGGGTGCCGCGCAGCGCGCGCATGCCGTACAGCAGGCGGAAGGCCGGGTCGAACCAGGCACCGAGGCGGATCTTGCGCTTCATGCCCATGGCGCGCAGGACCGGCGGGTGCAGGTTGTAGGAGACCCTCGCCCCCGGGCCGAACTCGGCGGCGATCCGCGCCCGCTCGGCCGGGTCGAGGTGCAGGCGGGCCACCTCGTACTCGTCCTTGTAGGCCATCAGCCGGTACAGGTGGAGGGCGTAGGCCTCGGTGATCGGGGAGCGCTCGGCGGAGACCTGCCGTTCCGCGGCGCGGACCGCGTGGACCGCGTCGGCGTAGCGGACGGCGTAGCCGTGGTTCTGGTAGGCGGCGAGGTCGGCCATCCGGACCGTCAGGATCCGGTGCAGCTCGGTGCCGGGGGCGGCGATCGAGTCCGCGAGGCGGGTCGTCTCGGGGTTCGGGGGCTGCTCGGCCGGCACCTGGGGATGGGTCTCCCGCGCCACGGCCTCGGGGTCGGCGACGACGGCGCGGCCCCAGTGGAAGGCGGCGATCGTCCTGTCGGCCGCCTTGCCGCCGCCCAGCCGGATGGCCCGTTCGATCGACTCCAGGCCGAGCGGGATGAGCCCGCGCTGCCAGGCCGCCCCCAGGATGATCGTGTTGGCCGGCATGTGGTCGCCGAACAGCGCCTGGGCCACCTCCTCGGCGTCGAGGTAGACGTTCAGCTCGCGCCGGGTCCGCGACTCCAGCGCGCCGATCGGCGAGCCGACCTCGGTGACGTGCGTGGACGGGTCGAGCACCATGGAACCGGTCGGGATCAGGCTGGTGGAGACCACGGCGACGGTCCGGTCACGGTCGGCGGCGCCCAGGTGCTTGGGATCGGTGGCGCCGATCAGGTCCAGCGCGAGGTAGGCGTCCACGCTGGCCGTACCGGCCTGTGCCGAACGGTCGCCGTCACCCTCGAAGATCAGGATGTCGGAGACGACCGTGCCGCCCTTCTGGGCCAGGCCGGTCTGGTCGAGCCCGCGTGACTGCTTGCCGTCGAGCATCGCGGCGGTGCCGAGGATCTGCGCGACCGAGATCACGCCGGTGCCGCCGATGCCGACCATTCTGATCATGGTCTCCCCGGTGCGGGCCTCGGGCGCGGGCATGACCGGGGGAGTGGGTACGGCGCGCTTGCCGGACTTGGCCTTGCCCTTGGCGGGCAGGATGGTCAGGAAGGACGGGCAGTCGCCCTCCACGCAGGAGTAGTCCTTGTTGCAGGACGACTGGTGGATCTCGGTCTTGCGGCCGAACTCGGTCTCCACCGGCAGCACCGACAGGCACTCGGACTTCTGCCCGCAGTCACCGCAGCCCTCGCAGACCCGCTGGTTGATCACCACTCGCTTGGCCGGATCGGGCAGGTTGCCCTTCTTGCGCTCCCGGCGCTTCGTGGCCGCGCACTGCTGGTCGTGGATCAGCACGGTCACGCCGGGAACGGCGGCCAGCTCGCGCTGCGCGTCCTCCAGCGCGGTCCTGTCGCGGACCTCGGCGATCTTCGACAGTTTGACACCCCGGTAGCGCTCGGGCTCGTCGGTGGTGACGATGACCTGGCGGACGCCCTCGATCTCCAGCCAGCGGGTGAGCTCGGGCACAGAGAGGGCCGGGGTGATCTTCTGGCCGCCGGTCATCGCGACCGCGCTGTTGTAGAGCAGCTTGTAGGTGATGTTGACGCCCGCGCCGACCGCGGCCCTGACCGCGAGCGAGCCGCTGTGGTGGAAGGTGCCGTCGCCGAGGTTCTGGAAGATGTGCGGGACGTCGGTGAACGGCGCCTGGCCGATCCACTGCGTTCCCTCGCCGCCCATCTGGGTCAGTCCGGTGAGCGTGCCCTTGCTCTCGGGGTTGAGCACCACCATCGTGTGGCAGCCGATCCCCGCGCCGACCAGCGCGCCGTCCGGGACGGCGGTGGAGCGGTTGTGCGGGCAGCCCGAGCAGAAGAACGGGGTGCGGGAGGGACCGAGCAGCTTCAGCGGAGCCGGGCGCGAGATCACGGACAGGCCCCTGGCGACCCGGTCGCCGAGCTCCGCCGTGAACGGGCCGGCGGTCTCCGCACCGGCGGGACCGCTGGTCTCCGCCACGGGTGTGCCCGGCTCCGCACCGGCGGGACCGGTGAGCTCCGCCGTGACCGAGCCGGCCGGCCCCGCCAGGGCGAGGCCGTTGAGCTTGGCAGTGGTGCGGACGGCGAGCTCCGTCGTGGATCCTCCGGTGAGGCCCCTGCGGCGCAGGCGGAAGGCGATGGCCTTGGCCGCCAGGTCGGCGTCGACGGCCCCCGAGTGCGGGATCAGCTGCGCGCCGTTCTCGTCGAGCTTGCCCAGGACGCGCGGGGCGTCGGCGGTGCCGTACAGGATGTCCTTGACCTGACCCTCCAGCAGCGGGGTCTTCTCCTCCACGACGAGGATCTCCGTCAGCCCCCGGGCGAAGGTCCGGACGATCTGGGGCTCCAGCGGCCAGAGCATGCCGACCTTGAGGAGGCGGATGCCGAGCTCCTCCGGCGTGACGCCGAGCTTGCGGAGTCCTTCGCGCACGTCGTAGTAGGCGGTGCCGGAGGCGGCGATGCCGAGCCAGGCGTCGCGGGGGTCCGCGGTGATCTGGTTGAGCCCGTTCTCGCGGGCGTAGGCGCGGGCCAGTTCCAGGCGCGGGCCGACGAGCGTGCGCTCCATCTCCAGTGACCACGGGGTGAGCAGGGTGGCGTTGGGCGCGTGCCGGTACGGCCTGCCCTCGTATTCGACGACGGGCATGACCGGGATGACCCGGTCATGCCCGACGTTCACGGTGCCGGTGGCGTCTACGACGTTGGAGACGGCCTTCACCGCGACCCACAGGCCGCTGGCCCGGGACGCCGCTATCGCGTGGCGGCCCAGGTCGAGCAGCTCCTGGACGCTGCCGGGATGGACGACCGGCATTCCGAGAGCGGCGAGTGCGCTCTCGGTGGCTGAGGGGAGGGTGGAGGATTTGCAGGTCGGGTCGTCGCCGCACAGGGCGATCAGGCCGCCCTCGGGGTGGGCGCCGACGAAGTTGCCGTGCCGGAACGCGTCGGCCGCGCGGTCCACTCCGGGAGCCTTGCCGTACCAGACGCCCAGGACGCCGGCCTTCCGCGGACTGGGGAGGGACGGCACGAGCTGGCTGCCCCACACGGCGGTGGCGCCGAGCTCCTCGTTCTGGCCGGGACGGTGGACGACGTCGAGCGGCTCGGCGTACTTGCGGGAGCGTGCCAGCTCCTGGTCGAAGCCGCCGAGCGGGGAGCCGGGGTAACCGGACACCATCGCGCCGGTGTCACGGCTGGCAAGGCGGTCGGCGCGCATCTGGTCGAAGATCACCCTGACCAGCGCCTGGGTGCCGGTCATGAAGACCTGGCCCTCGTCGAGTGAGTACCGATCGTCGGGCATCACCTCGCGAGCGTCGGCGAAGATCGTCATGATCGTTGTCCCGTCTGGTCGGCCAAGCTTTGATTGCCGCAAGGTTATGTCAGACCGAACGAAATTCGATGTCAATCTTTGCGGCCCGGAAGGGGTCGGTTAGCATCTAATGCCATGGATATGACGGATCGCGCAATTGTCGGCCTACTCCAGGTGGAGGGACGGCTGAGCAACCTGGAGTTGGCCGAGCGCGTGCGGCTGACTCCCTCGCCGTGCCTGCGCCGGGTCCGCAATCTTGAGGAGTCGGGAGTGATCACCGGCTACCGTGCCGTGGTCGATCCGGCCGCCGTGGGGCGGGGCTTCCAGGTCGTCGCCTACGTCGAGCTCGTGGGCCAGGACGCCGAGACCGTCACCGCCTTCGAGGCGGCCGTCATGGAGATCGACGACGTGATCGAGTGCCTGCGCATGTTCGGCCGCCCCGACTACGTGCTGCGGGTCGCGGTGCCCGACATGGAGGCGTACAGCCAGCTCTGCCTGGAAGAGCTCGGCCGCCTGCCCGGCCTCGACAAGCTCACCTCCCAGATCGCCATGAAGGCCCTCAAGCCCGGCGGCGTCCTGCCGCTGTGACGCCCTGCCGACGGTGTCGGCCCTGTAGGGCGTCCTGTCGCTGTGACGCCGCGCCGGCCGTGTGGGCCGGGCTCCGCCGGCCGTGCCGGGATTCCGGCGGAGGCCCACCCGGGATGTGACGGCTCCTCCCAGGCAAGTGAGCCGGATATGACCTCATTCGCCCGACCGGCCGTACAATGGGTCCATGGGTCGTACAAGCGTCGTGAGAGGGTGCCTGCTGCAGGCGGTCTTCACGTTGCGCTCGGCCACCACGGGCCCGACGGGTGTCGGCCCGGCGACCGCAGCCGACGCGGAGACGCCGGAGGCCGGTCACCGCGTGTTGCACGGCCACGGTTAGCGATCTTCAGCGGCTCTCACCGCCGTCTGTCTCCGGCGTGCTCCTCTTCGAGAACACAGCAGGACTCCGTCTACCACGCCGAGCCGTCATCTCCGGCTCGCAGCGGAGTCCCCACCTCCCGTAACCCCCGCACTTCCCGGTAAGCCGTCGGCACTGCCGACCATGCGACCGGGCCAAGCGCATCTTCGAAGGAATCGCCGTGAGGCTGAGCGAACTACTGGCCGGGCACGACCACCACGTACTCCGGGGCGACCCGGAGACACCGATCACCGCGGGCGCCTGCTTCGACGTCGACCGGGTGACACCGGGTTCGCTGTTCATCGCGGTGCCCGGCCACCACGAGGGCGGTCCGGAGTCCATCGGACCGGCCCTTGCCCGCGGCGCGGTCGCGGTGATCGTCGACGGTGAGGCGCCGGCGCTTCCGGCGTCGGCCGCGGGTGTGTGCGTCGTCCAGGTGCTGGACGTCCGTACGACGGCCGCGATCCTGACCTCTCGCTACCACGGCGAGCCGGGACGGCAGATGGACATGATCGCGATCACCGGCACCAACGGGAAGACCTCGGTGTCGTACATGGTCGAGTCCGTGCTCCGGATCTCCGAGAGCGCGAAGGTGGGGGTCATCGGGACGTCCGGCAGCCGGATCGGCGACGAGCCGATCCCGATGCCCAGGTCGGTGCTGACCACGCCGGAGTCGCCGGACCTCCAGTATCTCCTGGGACGCATGCGCGACAGCGGGGTCGCGAGCGTGGTGCTGGAGGCCACGTCGATGGCACTGCTGACGCACCGGGTGGACCGCTCCTTCATCGACGTCGGGGTCTTCACCAATCTGACCCAGGACCACCTGGACGACCACGGGACGATGGAGAACTACCGGGCCGCCAAGCTGCGCCTGTTCCAGGGACTGTGCCGCCGCGCGGTGGTCAACGCCGACGACCCGGTGAGCGCCCGCATCCAGGCGCTCATGCCGGGCGAGGTGACCACGTACGCCCTCGACGCCGAGGCGGACTATCGGGCCACCGACCTCACCGTGGACGCGTACGGCACGCGTTTCACCCTGCACCACGACGGCCGCAAGTATCCGGCGGCGATCCCCGTACCGGGCCGCTACTCGGTGGCCAACGCCCTGGCCACCGTGGCGGCCTGCCACACCCTGGGACACGACCTGAACGGGCTGATCGCCGCGCTGGAGCGGATGCCGCCGATCCCCGGCCGGTTCGAACGCTTCGAGACCCCGGCCGGCACATCCGTGATCGTGGACTACGCGCACTCCCCGGACTCCCTGGAGCAGGTCCTGACGACCATCCGGAGCTATGCCTCCGGCCAGGTCATCACCGTCTTCGGGTGCGGTGGAGACCGTGACACCACCAAGCGGGCCGAGATGGGGGAGATCGCCGGAACCTACTCCGACCTGTGCGTCCTCACCTCCGACAACCCGCGCGACGAGGATCCCGAGACGATCCTGGACCAGGTCGCCCCGGGTCTCACGAGCACCGGTACGCCGTTCAGGCGCTTCGTCGACCGTCGCCAGGCGATCGCCTTCGCCCTGTCCGCCGCGGGACCGGACGACGTCGTCCTGGTCGCGGGGAAGGGTAGCGAGCCCCACCAGATCGTCGGCGAGAAGTTGATCCCCTTCAGCGACATGGCGGTGGTTCGCGAGCTCGCCGGAGCTTGATCACCGCGAGAACCTGTGACCATCGTGAGAATCCGTGACCAGGGTGAGAGCCCGTGCCCATCGGGGGAGGCCGTGAAGGGGTCTTCTCACGAGAGGACGCTCATGCCGACTGGTACGGGGGCGGATCCAGCCCGGTGGAAGGGGCGGGGGGCAGTCGCAACGCGATCATGGCGATGTCGTCCTTGCCCCCGAAGGCCAGTCCGGCCAGCAGCTTGTCGCAGAACGCCTCCAGGGGCTCGCGGGCCAGTGACGCGGAGTAGCGGCGCAGTCGCTCCAGGCTGTCGGTGAGATCCTCCCCCGGTCGCTCGACGAGGCCGTCGGTGTAGAGGAGCAGCGTGCCGCGCGGCGGCAGCGGCTCGACGGCGCTGAGGCGTGGCCGATCGTAGAGCAGCCCGAGAAGGTGGTTGGGCGCCTCCTCGAGGAAGCGGCCACCGCCGTCGTGGGTGACCAGCAGCGGCGGTGGATGTCCGGCCACGGAGTAGTTCAGCCGCCTCGGGCCGTTCGCCGACCTCTCGACGCGCGCCAGGACGCAGGTCGCGGTCTCCTCGCCGTACAGGGTCCCGATGGCGCCGTCCAGCCGTCTCAGGATCTCTCCGGGAGGCTCCTGCCGGTCGATGGACAGCCCTCTGAGCATGTTGCGTATCTGGCTCATCGTGACGGCCGCCGGCAGGTCGTGGCCCGCCACGTCTCCGATGGTCAGGATGACGGTGCCGTCGTGCAGGAGAAAGCAGTCGTACCAGTCTCCACCCACCTCGGCGGCCGCGGGGCTCGGCCGGTAGCGGGCGACGATCTGGAGGTCCGGGAGGATCGGGGGATCGGGGAGCAGGCTGTCCTGGAGGGCGAGCGCCACACGCTGCGTGCGCCGGAACTCGATGGCGTTGCTGAGGGGGGTGTGCCCGTGGTCGAACACCTGGCCTATCAGGGAGGCGTCGACCGCGCTGATCGCCGGACGCCCACCGCAGACGGAGGCGGACACCACCGCCGCCACGGTGCCGTCGACGATGACCGGCACGAGGACGATGCTGTTGGCCGCGGCGGCGATCAGCCACGACTCGGTGTCCGCGGGCACGACCCCCTCCGGGGGCCGCCCCGGAGGAAACAGGAGATGGACGGGGCGGCGCCGGCGCACCGCGTCGGCGATCGCGCTGCTGGAGCCCAGGGTCTCCTCGCGCCGCCCCGGCCGCTCGGGAAGACCGGGCCGTACGGCGCCGGCGACGCGGTTGACGATGAGCGGGGCGTACGCCGGGCGGTCCATCGACTCGGGGAGCAGGTAGATGGCACACCCGTCGGCCAGCTCCGGCACGATCACGTGGGCCAGCGCGGCGAGCATCTCCTCCAGGCGCGTGATGTCGGCGGTGGCATCGCCGGCGCGGTTGAGCAGCTCCTGGCGCCGGTCCTCCTGCCACCGCTGTTCGATGTCGGCGCAGGTGCCCACCCACTCCACGACGGTGTCGCCCTCGCGCACGGGTACGGCCCGCGCCTGGAAGTGACGGTAGGTGCCGTCCGTGAGACGTAACCGGTAGACGTGCTCCCAGAGAGGGGGCACCTCCTCGAGCGCCCGGGACCACGACTCGACGGTCCGTTCGCGATCGTCGGGATGAACGGCCCGCAGCCACCCGTCCCCGCGGGACTCCTCCCATGACTGCCCGGTCACCTGCTGCCATCCGGGGCTCGGCTCGGTGGCCCCGGTCGCGGGCCCGACCACCCACACCATCTGGGTGCCGACCCTTCCCAGGCTCTGATAGCGCTGGAGAAGGCGGAACCGTTCTTCGGAGAGCGCCTGGACGCGCCGCGCGGAGGTGACCTGCGCGGTGACCTCCATGAACACCTGCAGGATCCCGAACGCGTCGTCGTCGAGGAGGATCCTTGAGAGCCCGAAGGTGAAAAAACGCTCCTGGCGTTCCGTTCCGGAGTAGACCATGGTCACGGAGGCTTCGGAGACGTTCACCGGTTTCCCGGTTCGCAGGACCTCGTCGAGCAGCGCGAGGTAAGCGGAGGAGTTTTCCTCGATGAGGTCGTCGAACGTCTCGCGAAGGGGGATTCCGAGCGGTCTGTCTCCGAAGATCGACCTAAAAATGGCATTGGTGTATATCAGCCGGTGGTCATGTCCCCTGCTGACCGTCACGGCGACCGGTGCTGGATCGAACACCTTCAGGCCCAGACCGCTGGACCTTTTCCTCCGGACAGGTTCCATCGCGGCTCCCTGGCCGGGCCGTTCGCACGGACCGGCATGAGTTCGCACTAGTGCCTAATTGGGTCCACAAATAACAGATTAGGACATATGGCCGCGAGACTCTGGTCGTAGCGCGGAACCTCGCCCTGCCGGCGAGTGCCGTCAACCGCCGCGCGCCGGCTCGCCTGAGCCGGCGACATCGTGACGGCGGCCTCGGAGCACTGCCACCACGGCGATCTCCGGCCGAGCATGGCCCGGCCGGGTATGGCCAGGCGTGGCCTGACCGCGCACGATCCGGCCGAGGGGGCCCCGGCCGGTCGGCATGTTCGTCAGACGGAGTCGGCTTTGATCCGCGTCAGGAAGTCGGCCCATACTTCGGGGGCGAACAACAGGGCGGATCCCGCCGGGTTCTTGCTGTCGCGGACGGCGACGACGCCGGGGAGATTGGCGGCGACTTCCACGCATTCACCGCCGTTGCCGTTGCTGCGGCTGCTCTTGCGCCACTGGGCACCGTTCAGGTCCATGCGTTCATCCTCTTTTCGATCAAGGCCACCGAGGCGGCCTGTGGCAGTGCACTGGAGTGCAGGGCGTCGAACTGAGCCGACAGGGAGTCGACTCTGGAGGGGTCTGTGAGGAGTTGCGCGTCTTCCGCGTTCTCCATGTAGGCGATATTGGGCGCTCCCTTGAAGGAGAGCACCAATATGGGCCCGGCAAGGCCGGCGTAGGCGCCCACCTCGAAAGGGATCACCTGGACGGTGATCCGCGGGCGCGTCGTCGCCCTCAGGAGGTGCTCGAGCTGCTCGCGCATGACCAGGTGGCCGCCTATGGGCCGGGCCAGTACGGCCTCGTCCAGCAGGACGAAGAGGATCGGCGGGTCCGGCCGCTCGAGCAGACGCTGCCGTTGCATACGGACGGTAACCATCTCCTCCACCTGTTTGTCGGTGTCGAAGGGCCGGCCCGCCCGGGTCAGCGCCCGCGCGTAGTCCTCGGTCTGCAGCAGCCCCGGAACCACCGCGAACTGGTAGTTGCGCAACATCTGCGCCTCCCACTCCAGCTCGAAGAGCGAGCGGACCCAGGCGGGTGAGGACTCCCGGACGATCAGCGGCCATAGTTTGATGAGTGCTCCGCCGGTCTCCAGGACCTCGTCGCACCTCTGCGCGAACTTTCTGGTCGGCGCGCGGGCGGCCGTCTCGATCAGGCCGACCAGGGAGGTGGAGTAAGAGGTCCGTTTCGCCAGCTCCTGTTGGCTCCAGCCCATCGCCTCTCGTAATCTGCGGAGCTCAGAGCCCCAATAGGCCGTGACGCTCGTGCTCGGGTCCAGCTCTTTCGGTGCGGGCATGGGGGGTCCCGTCCTTCGCGGTCCTACATGTTTCGGGGTGGGTTCCACAGCCGACCTGAATCGAGATGAACGTATCTCGTCGTAGCCGTGCGACTACTAAAAGTAATCACTCGGAAGCACTCTGGGAGGGGAAACGGCTGAACGTTTCCGTGGAATGCCAAGAGGGGGCGGACGGCATGATCATCCAAGGGGTGCTTCTGGGATCGCCCGCCATACACGCCGCCGGTCTGCTCAGGGACGAGCTGGCGCTGCAGGGCGTCGAGAGTGATATCCACGACGGTTACGGCCTGGCACTGGTTTCGGTCTGGGCCGACCTGGTGGTCTGGACGGACGGCATGGTCTACCGCTGGTGGGCCGGGCGCGTGTCGCTGAGGACCGGGTGGCGGCTCTACGCGGTCTACGGAGTGGACAACCCGGCCACCGCCGCACGCGGAGTGGCGCTCCGCTACGCCGAGCTCCGGGACAGCCACCCACGCTCCGAGCTGATCGTCAGGGCGCTGTCGTGATCCCGGCGGGCGGAACGGCCGGCGCGGAGCCGGCGTTCACGCCGGTCGTCGGAGCCGGTGCCGCCTACCTGGCGGGACGTGGCTGAGCGGGGCCCTCACCGGGGTGGCGCCGGCCCTGACCGGCGGGCGGCTCGGCGCGGCCGCCTGATCTATCGCTCGTCCTGCTCCCCGCCCCGCCGCTTGTCGAAGCGGATGGCCCGGAGCAGGTTCGCCGCGGGCCGGTCCAGAACGACGACCCCGCTGGCCGGGGGGAGGGCGCCGCCGCGGGCACGGGCGATGAGCACCCTCCAGCGCCGGCAGTGCCGGGCGAAGGTGGCGCCGGTGACGACCCGGCCGCGGGACCGCTGCCCCTCGCGCGCGATCCGCGGCTCCACGTCGAGCATGATCAGGTGAACCTCGCTGCCGACCCGGCGGGCCAGCCAGGCGAAGCCGTACAGGATGTGCGGCCAGGTGCCCCGGGTGTGCGCGACGACGCTGTGGCCGCCGAGCAGCGCGCGGGCGATCCGCCACACATGGGTGGCGTGCACGATCGGGATGCGGGCCCGCGGGGGGATCGGGCCGAGATAGCGCGCCCACCAGTTGCGGGACTGGCGTGAGTCGATCACCCACGCCTCGCCGGTGTCCACCGGCTCTCGCTCGTCGCCGTGTAATCCGTACAACCGGTCCAGCAGTGTGCTTTTGCCCGCGCCGGGAAGCCCCGCGAGCAGTACCAGCGACCCGGCTGGATAGTTCAGGTCTTCGACGGAAGCCTGACTGGCCGGTGTGGTGGCCATTGCGTGCACCTCGCAGGGGTGGGGGATTTCTCTCATAATGCGTCTCACGGCCTTCCGGGTGGCGAAAACGAATTCGTCGGAGATCCGGTGGAACAGCGGAAGGACGAACCTGGCAAAGATCGAACCGAGGATCACTCGTGGTGCGATTTCGCGCGTTCAGGTATGCGGCAGCCGATGTGCGCGCCAGGTGGCGAGAACGGCCAGGCTCCCGATGCGGGCACGGCCACGTCCGCGGACGTCGGGTCGGCGGGGGAGCAGGGCGGCCCGGCGGGAGGAAAAAGAAGGGGATATGTGAGCGGGCATGCGTACTCCTCGAATGCACTAGGCCATTCGAGGTCTCCTTCACCCGCACCTCGCGGGCGACCGTCCGGGGATGCTGTAAAGCATCCGTATTGACCGGGTCGGTTCTTGGGAAGTACTCCCCTCGTCGTTCCAGGCTAAGGGATCCGGGCGCATGGCGTCACGTCGAGGCGGTATTGGGCCCCCCGCGAACGACGCCGTGCGGGGAAGCCGTCCGTGGAATTGTCCGATGCGCTCCAAGAATCATCGGACAATTCCACACAAATACCTACAATCAAGGACGGAATACTGCTCGGACGCATCCGTCCAGTTTGTTCTTGAACAGGTCGTAGCCCCTGGGAGCCTCGTCCAGCGGCATCGAGTGCGTCGCGAGGTGGGACGTCGCCAGCTGGCCCTTCGCCATCCGATCCAGCAGCATCGGGATGTAGCGCTGCCCGTGCTGCTGCGCGCTCCGGACCGTCAGGCCCTTGTTCATCATCGCGCCGAGCGGAAACTTGTCCACCGTCCCCGTGAAGACCCCGAGGATGAAGACCGATCCGCCCTTGCGACAGGCGTGAATCGCCTCCCGCACCGCGACCGGGCGGTCCGTCTCGAGCCATAGCTGCTGCTTGACCTGGTCGTATATCTGCTGCGGGCCCAGGCTGTCCGCCTCCATGCCCACGGCCTCGACACAGACGTCGGGCCCTCTGCCTCCGGTCCGCTCCCGGAGTTCGGCGCCGACGTCGGTGCTGGAGTAGTCGATCGTCTCGGCTCCGATGTGGCGCTCGGTCATCGCCAGGCGCTCGGGATACCGGTCGATCGCGATGACCCGTTCGGCGCCGAGGAGCATCGCCGCACGGGCCGCCATCTGGCCGACCGCGCCGCAGCCCCACACCGCCACCACGTCGCCGCGGCCCACCCCGCCCAGGTGCGCGCCCATCCAGCCGGTGGGCGCCGCGTCGGAGGCGAACAGGGCGCTCTGGTCGTCAACCCCGTCCGGTACGGAGAACGCTCCGTAGTCCACGAACGGGACCCGGATGTATTCGGCGTGACTGCCCTTGAACCCGCCCATGGCGTGCGAGTAGCCGTAGACGCCGCCGGATTCGTAACCGAGGAGCATCTGCGCGATCTCCGGGTTGGCGTTGCCGTTGTCACACAGGGACCACAGGTCGTGCGAGCAGTACCAGCACCGGCCGCAGCCGATGAACGAGCACACCACCACCCGGTCGCCCACCTTGTGCCTGCGGACCTCGGGGCCGATGTCGACGATCTCACCGATGAACTCGTGGCCGATCACGTCTCCCGCGCGCATCGCCGGGATGTATCCGCCGAGCAGGTGCAGGTCGGATCCGCACGTCGTGCTCAGCCGCACCTTGACGACGGCGTCCTGGGCGTTGACGATCCCGGGATCGGGCACCTGTTCCACCGAGAGCCGGTTCACGCCCTGCCAGCACAGCGCCTTCACGGCCGCCCCTCCCCGCTCGCCCGGTGCGTCACCAGGTCCAGCAGGTTTCCCTGCGGGGCAGGTCGCGTCGTCGGCGGTTCGTCGGGGCGCAGCACCTCCCCGGTCTCGATCAGGGACTTGCTCTCGCGGAGGGCGTTCCGTACCGCCTGGCGGGGATCGTCACCGCTGAGACGCCCCATCATCCCGCCGGATCCCCACGACAGCGGCGCGCGCAACCGCGCGGCGATCTCGGTGCCCTTGTCGCCGGGCGCCTCGCGGATCCGCACCTCGATGGCGTCGCCCAGCATCGCGAGCGGTTCTGGCAGGAGCCCGTCCGGAGCCACGTCCTCGGGCTTGCGGTTGATCGTGATCGGCAGCCAGCGGTGCATTCCCCGCTGACTCTGGGGCCCGGCCTGGGGGCGACGCGATCGAAGCCATCGCACCACCCCCATGCCCGCCAGCGCGGTTGCGCCCACAAGGACAGGTTTCATGCTCCAGCCTCCTAAGACGGACAATTTTCCCTGATGGGACTACCCATCGTCCGTCTGCGGCTACCGAGGTTCGGGTAGCACTTGGGCTGGTGTTGACGGCCCCCTGGCCCGCGTCATGGCTGCGGGCGGGGAGCGAGTCCGCCCGTCCGGCGGCGCCGGCCACGCTGTGTCGGTCGTGACGGTTCGGAGCTTCCGGAGTGACCCTTCGCCCCGCACTTCGAACGTGTCACCGAGCGCGGGAGAACTCACGCGGCCCATTCGCCAGGGTCACGCCGACGTACTCGCGCCCCGGAGAGCACTCCTGCGTGCCGGCCTCCACCCCGGTGCGAACACCGGAGCATCGGCCGACGCCTCAGTAGCCGGAACCCGAGTTGGAGTTCGAGTTGGAATGGGAACTGGGGTGGGAGGCCGACGGCGCGGGGGTGGCGGACGGGGACGCCGCCGGGGCGGAGGTGGAGGCCCCCGCCGGACGGATCACACCGAGTACGCCGTGGGTGCCGCCGTCGCTGCCGGCGCTGAACCACAGGGCGTTCTCGCCGCCCACCGCCGCGGTGCCCCGCTCCAGGTCCCACAGGCCGCCCAACGCGATGGGCTTGCCGTCGGCGGAGCGCAGCGGGCCGAGCGAGCGGCCGTTGCGCGGGTTGTAGGCGTTGATCCAGCCGTCGCCGAAGTTGCCGACCAGCAGGGCTCCCGACTGGGCGCCGAAGCCCTTCGGAGCCAGCGTCATGGCCCAGGGCGCGTTCAGCGCGCCGCGCGCGGCGAACCGGTCGACGAACCGGCCCGAGCCGTCGAAGTGGCTGATGAACCCCTTGCCCTTGCCGGCCACGGCCTTGCCGGTCTGCGGATCGCGCTTGGCGTAGGCGACGAGGATGGAACGGCCGACGACCTCCACGTTGAACGGCGCGTAGTCCGCGGGCATGCCCGGGTCGCGGAACGCGTTGCGGCCCATCTGGAGCCGGTCGAAGTCGCCGTCGAAGGCGTGGACGCGGTTGTTGGCGAAGTCGGCGGCCAGCAACATCGGCCCGCGGTTGGTCTGGGCCAGGGCCAGGCCCTTGAGGTCGGCGCCCTTGACGAACGCGCTGATGACGGCGTCGTCGGGGTCGGCCTCGGCGTTCCAGCCCGTGATCGCCCCGCTGGGGCTGGCGAAGATGAACGTCGCCGGTCCCGAACCGCCCGGGCCCTTGACCACGAACTCGTCGCCGGGGTTGACCACCTGTCCGGTGGGCCTGCCGCCGGGAACGCGGACCTGGGTCTTCTCCTGCTTCACCGTGCCCGCGCCACCGGAGTAGACGGTGGCCAGGCCGGTGCCGGCGGCCGAGACCCAGAGGGTCTTGCCCATGGCCAGCCCCCACGGGTTGACCAGCGCGGGGTCGGTGACCGCGGCCCGGCCCTTCACGTCCGAGACCAGGTTGGTGACCGTGAAACGGCTCTGCGTGTTCCAGGTCGCGGCCGAGGGCTTACCCGTCGATGACGTATCGGCCTTACCGGCCGATGCCTTGCCGGTCGTTCCGGCCGACGCCGTACCGGCCACGCCCAGAACCAGCGCCGTAACGCCGATCGCGACGATGCGTACTTGCATTCGTGCCTCCTTTGTACCGGGAGTGCTTGTCGCCGCGAGATACGCGCGGGATCCCGATGCGGTTCAGTGGCACTTTCGGGGAGGCGGGCGAAAAGACGGCCCGCGGCCGCCGGGTAGGGCGGCCGCGGGCCGGATTCCATGAGCGTCACACCGGGTCACGGTGCCTCATGACCGCATGCGGACCAGGGGAGGAGACGGTCCGCACGCGGGGTCGTGATCTGTCTGAGGTCCGCGGGCTACCGGAGGGCGGCCGCCTCGGCGGCCAGCTTCTCGATCCGGGAGTAATCGCCGGCGGCGAGCGCGTCGGCGGGGGTGAGCCAGGTGCCGCCCACGCAGCCGACGTTGGGCAGCGCGAGGTAGTCGGGGGCGGTCGAGAGCTTGATCCCGCCGGTCGGGCAGAACCGGACGTCGGGCAGCGGGCCGCCGAGCGACTTGAGGTACGGCAGGCCGCCGGCGGCCTCGGCCGGGAAGAACTTCATCTCGGTCAGCCCGCGCTCCGCGAGTGCCATGACCTCCGACGCCGTCGCCACCCCGGGCAGGAACGGCACGCCGCTCGCCTCCATGGCGTCCAGCAGCGTCGGGGTGCTCCCCGGGCTGACCAGGAACTTGGCGCCGGCCTCCACCGAGGCCAGCACGTCGCCGTGGGTACGGACGGTTCCGGCGCCGATCACCGCTTCGGGGACCTCGGCGGCGATCCGCTGGATGGCCTTGAGGGCGTGGACCGTACGGAGGGTGACCTCGATGACCGGCAGGCCGCCCGCCACCAGGGCCCGTGCCAGGGGAACCGCGGTCTCCAGGTCGTCGATCACGACGACCGGGATCACCGGGGCGATGCCGAGCAGACTCATGCGCACTCCATATTCGACATATCTGATGTATCCGATGACAGGCGCCGGCTCAGCCACGCGGCCGCGCCGACGAGCGCGGGCTGGGGGGCCACGATCAGCGCCGTGGAGATACCGGACAGGTAATCGTTCAACGTGGGGGTGGCCTCGAACCGGCGACGGAAGTCGCTGGAGAGGACCCGGTCCACGATACGCGGCAACACGCCGCCGCCCAGATAGACGCCGCCGCGGGCGCCCAGGGTCATGGCGACGTTGCCCGCGAAGGTGCCGAGCATGCCGCAGAAGACCTCGACGGTCTCCTCGCACAGCGAGTCGTCCATCCTGCTCACGATCTCCGAGGCGGACAGTCGCGGCGCGCTGGTGCCGCGGACCAGCGCGAGCCCGCGGTGCAGCCGGGACAGTCCCGGTCCCGACAGCAGATGCTCGGCCTCCACGTGGCCGAGTCCGTCCGCGCGCAGGGCCTGGACGATCTCGTGGTCCCGCTCGTCCAGCACCGGCATCGTCACGTGACCGCCCTCACCGGGGACCGGCACCCAGCCCTCCGCCGCGGGCACCAGACCGCCCACGCCCAGGCCGGTCCCGGGGCCGAGCACGGCCTTGACACCGTGCGAGGGCTCCGGCCCGCCCAGGGAGACCAGGTCGTCTCCCCGCAGGTGCGGCAGGGAGGCCGCCAGGGCCTCGAAGTCGTTGAGCAGCCAGGCGTTCGGGATGCCCAGGTCGCGCACCGAACCCGACCATTCGGCGTTGGTGAGACGGTAGTGGTCGCCCTTGACGGGACCCGCGATCGCGACGCATGCCGCTCCCGGCTGAACTCCGCCCGCATGTTCTGCGAGATAGGCGGCTACGGCTTCGGGAAGGCCATCGTGATCGGAACCTGTCAGTACGGCCACAGCCTCCGGCCGGCCACCCGGTTCGGTGATCAGCCCGAACCGGGCGTTGGTGCCGCCGACGTCGGCGACGAGCCAGGGAAGGCTCACAGAACCTCCTTCGCCGAGGCGCCGGAGACACCCTGGGCTCCCCGGGCACCGGAGGCGCCCTGGGCCACCAGGAGGTTGGAGACGCTCTCGGCCGCCTGGGCGCCCGCGACGCTCTCGGCGTGGCCGTTCAGAGCGAAGATGCCCGCGCCGCGCTCGGCGGGGCCCGCCGCACGGCGGAAGGCGGAGAACAGCTCGCGTCCCGTGCCCACCCACTGGGCGTCGGTGAGCGGCGCGCCCTGCGGCGTGCGTGCGGCCAGCTCCTCGGCGGAGACCAGCAGCTCCAGGGTGCCGGCGGCGGCGTCGAGGCGGATCGGGTCACCGTCCAGGACCAGCGCGATCGGGCCGCCGTCGGCGGCCTCGGGCGACAGGTGGATGGCGGCGGGAACCTTGCCGGACGCGCCGGACATGCGGCCGTCGGTGACGATCGCCACCCGCTGCCCCCGGTCCAGCAGCACCGCCATCGGCGGGGTGAGCTTGTGCAGCTCGGGCATGCCGTTCGCGCTCGGCCCCTGGTAGCGGATGACCGCCACGAAGTCCTGCCCGTCCAGCTCGCCCGCCTCGAAGGCGCGCAGCAGCTCCAGCTGGTCGTCGAAGACCTTCGCGGGCGCCTCGATGACCAGGTGCTCGTCCTTGACCGCGGAGACCTTGCTGACCGCGCGGCCCAGGTTGCCGTCGAGCATGTGGATGCCGCTGTCGGAGGAGAAGGCGTTGGAGACGGGACGGAGCACGTCCGGGTCGGTGCTGCCCTCGGTGCGCTCCTCCCAGACCAGCTCGCCGTCCTTGAGCTCGACGGCCGAGCGGTAGTGGTCGAGCCCGCGCCCGGCGATCGTCAGCACGTCTCCGTGGAGCAGCCCTGCGTCCAGCAGCTCGCCGATGAGCACCTGCATGCCGCCCGCGGCCTGGAAGTGGTTCACGTCCGCCTGGCCGTTGGGGTACATGCGGGTCAGGAGCGGCACGACCTTCGACAGCGTGGCCAGGTCGTCCCAGAGCAGCTCGATGCCCGCCGCCGCGGCGATGGCGACGATGTGCATGGTGTGGTTCGTCGAGCCGCCGGTGGCCAGCAGGGCCACGCAGGCGTTGACGATCGCCTTCTCGTCGACGACCTCGCCGACCGGGGTGTACTCGTCGCCGTGCACGGTCAGCTCGACCGCCCGCTTGCCCGCGGCCTTCGTCAGGGCCTCGCGCAGCTCGGTGCGCGGGTTGACGAAGGTCGCGCCCGGCAGGTGCAGGCCCATGACCTCGATCATGACCTGGTTGGAGTTGGCGGTGCCGTAGAAGGTGCAGGTGCCCGCGGAGTGGTAGGACTTCGACTCGGCGTCGAGCAGCTCGCCCTTGCCGACCTTGCCCTCGGCGAACAGCTGCCGGGTGCGGGCCTTGACCTTGTTGGGCAGGCCCGAGCCCATCGGCCCGGCCGGGACGAAGACCGCCGGCAGATGGCCGAAGTGCAGCGCGCCGATCAGCAGGCCCGGAACGATCTTGTCGCAGACGCCGAGCAGGAGGGAGGTGTCGAACATGTCGTGCGAGAGCGCGATGGCGGTGGCCATCGCGATGACCTCGCGGCTGTAGAGCGACAGCTCCATGCCCGCCCGGCCCTGCGTGATGCCGTCGCACATGGCGGGCACGCCGCCGGCGAACTGGGCGACACCGCCCGCCTTGCGGACGGCCGCCTTGAGGATCGGCGGGTAGGTCTCGTACGGCTGGTGCGCCGACAGCATGTCGTTGTAGCTCGACACGATCGCCACGCCCGGCTTGACGTTGGCCCGCAGGTCCAGCTTGTCGGCCGCTCCCGCGGCGGCGAAGCCGTGGGCGAGGTTGGCGCAGCCCAGGCTGGCCCTGGCCGGTCCGCGCTCGCGTGCGGCCTCGGCCTCGGCGTGGAGCCGTGCCAGATACGCGGTACGGCTGCCGCGGCTGCGCTCGATCAGGCGGTCGGTGACCTCCTGGATGACGGGATCCACCCGGCCTCCTCTGTTGTCGCCGGGCCGGTCTGCGTGCTTCGCCCGGCCCCGCTGCTCTGCTCGATCGACGTGTCCTGCTTGGTCTGCGTGCCCTGTTTGGTTTATGGGCTCCGCTCGGTCCGCGTGCGCTGCCTGACCGCTCGTGATCCGGTCGCTCATGCGGGGTACTCCTCGTGCCAGGCGCGGTCACTGCGGCTGACGAGCTCGTGGGCTCCCGCCGGGCCCGAACTGCCCGCCGGGTACGGCTCGGGCGCCGTGCCGTACGACTCCCACGCACCGAGGATGGGATCGATCCACCGCCAGGCGGCCGCCACCTCGTCGCGGCGCATGAACAGGGTCGGGTTGCCGGTGAGGACGTCCATGAGCAGCCGCTCGTAGGCCTCGGGCACCCGGGTGGTGAAGGTCTCGGCGAAGCTCAGGCTGAGCGGGACCGGCTTGAGCGCCACCTCGCCCGCGCCCGGCTCCTTGGCCATGATGTGCAGCTTGATGCCCTCGCTCGGCTGCAGCCGGAGCACCAGCCGGTTGGGCGTGCTGCCGGGGAAGATCGAGTGGGGCACGTCCTTGAACTGCACCACGATCTCCGAGTACCGGTTCGGCATGCGCTTGCCGGTGCGCAGGTAGAACGGCACGCCCGCCCAGCGCCAGTTCTTCACCTCGGCGCGGATCGCGGCGAAGGTCTCCACCCGGTGCGAGGCGTCGGTGGGCGCGGTGTTGTCGGGCTCGTCGAGGTATCCGGGGACCTGGACGCCGCCGGACTCACCGGCCGTGTACTGGCCGCGGACGGTGAACCGGTCGACCTCGCCGCCGGTGATCGCCCTCAGCGACTCCAGGACCTTGACCTTCTCGTCGCGGATGGATTCGCGGTCGTTGCGCGACGGCGGCTCCATCGCGACCAGGCACAGGAGCTGGAGCAGGTGGTTCTGCACCATGTCGCGCAGCGCGCCGGCGTGGTCGTAGTAACCGCGGCGGCCCGGAGTGCCCACGGTCTCGGCGACGGTGATCTGGACGTGGTCGATCCAGAGGGAGTTCCAGATCGGCTCCAGGAACGCGTTGGCGAACCGGAGCACGAGCAGGTTCTGGACCGTCTCCTTACCCAGGTAGTGGTCGATGCGGTAGATCTGCTCCTCGTCGAAGATGGCGCCGACCTCGTCGTTGATGCGCTGCGCGCTGGGGAGGTCACGGCCGAGGGGCTTCTCCAGCACCACCCGCGAGGCGGGGGTGACCAGACCGGCGCGGTGCAGCTCCCTGCAGAATGGGCCGAACGTCATGGGCGGGCTGGCCAGGTAGAACACCCGGCTGCGCTGCTCATGTCCGGCGAGCAGGGCGGTGAGCTTCGCCCAGCCCGTCGTGTCCTCGCCGCCGATGTCGACGGAGACGTGGTGCAGGCGGTCGAGGAAACGCTGCCAGGTGTCGAGGTCGTCCACCGGTACGGAGCCGCGTACCTCCGCGTCCACCTTGCCGCGGAAGTCGGCGTCGTCGAGCCCGCCGCGGGACATCGCGATGATCCGGGTCTCGGGGGCCAGGCGGCCGTCACGGTCGCAGTGATAGAGCGCGGGAAAAAGTTTCCGCATGGAGAGGTCGCCTGTGCCGCCGAAGACGATCAGGTCGGCGGATTGCGGGGTCTCGGACATGGGGATTGCTCCGTTGATCTACCGGAATTGGGGATAGATCGGACACTAGCTACATCTTGCGCTCTACACAAGCCGAGTTTTGTAATCTGAGATGAGAAAGTGCGAAGTTTTCATTTCATAAGTAGGTGTGGTTCACTTGGCCGATGCCTCGACGTCCCGCTACCGCGCTGGCCACCAGCGGTGAGGTGCTCCGCCTCATTCGCACCGGCGAGGCTTCCACGCGGGCGGACATAGGACGCGTCACCGGGCTGTCCCGGCCGGCCGTCTCCCTGCGCGTCACCGAACTGCTGGATCGGCGCCTGGTCGTGGAGGACAGCGAGGGCCCCTCCACCGGCGGCCGCCCGCCCACCCGCCTGGTCTTCAACGCCTCCGGCGGCGTGGTGCTCGTCGCCTCCCTGGGCGCCAGCCGTGCGCAGATCGCCGTCTGCGACCTCTCCGGGACCGTGCTGGCCCGTACGGGCCTGGCCGTCGATGTGGAGGAAGGGCCCGACGTCGTCCTTCCCCTGGTCATGCAGACCTGGAGCGAACTGCTCGGCGACCGGCCGCTTTCGGCGGTACGCGGCGTCGGCATGGGCGTTCCGGCCACGGTGGAGTTCGCGGCGGGCCGCACCGAGAGCGCCCGCATCATGGCCGGCTGGACCGGCGTGGCCGTCCCGCCGATCATCGCCGCGCGCTTTCCCGCCCCCGTCTTCCTCGACAACGACGTGAACGTCATCGCGATCGGCGAGCATCGCGAGATCTACGCGGGCGAGGCCGACGACCTGCTGTTCATCAAGATCTCCACCCGGATCGGCTCCGGGGTCATCGCGGGCGGCGAGATCCTGCGAGGAGCGCTGGGCGCCGCCGGGGAGATCGGGCACATCCCCGTCAGGGACGGCGGGGGAGTGCTCTGCCGCTGCGGCAATATCGACTGCGTCGACTCCGTGGCGAGCGGCACCGCCATCCTGCGCGACCTCCGCGCCCGGGGGCACGACGTCAAGAACCTGGCCGACGTGGTGGCGCTGGTCAGGGCGGGCGACGCCGAGACCATGACCGTGGTCCGCAACGCCGCCCGGATGCTGGGAGAGGTCGTCGCCAGCGCGGTCAACCTGCTCAACCCCGCGGTGGTCGTCCTCGGCGGGGACGTGGCCGAGACCTTCCAGCCGATGGTGTCAGGCGTCCGGGAGGTCGTTCACCGGCGCTCGACGGCCCTGGCCACCCGCAACCTGAGGATCGAGCGCAGCCGCCTCGGCCCGGGCGCGGGCATCATCGGCTGCGCGCACATGGTCCTCGACCACATCCTGTCTCCCGACGCCGTCGACTCTCTCCTCTGACGGGGGCTCGGCCCACGGGCCCTGACCTGGCCTGAGCCCGTCGGCTGCGCGCACATGGTCCTCGACCACATCCTGTCTCCCGACGCCGTCGACTCTCTCCTCTGACGGGGGCTCGGCCCACGGGCCCTGACCTGGCCTGAGCCCGTCGGCCTTGTCCCCGGCCGGATCCGCCGGTCGTGGTACGACGTGAACCCACAGTTCCCAGGCGGGATCCGCTGGTCGGGTACGGATTGAACCAATAGCCCCCGGTACGGGCCCGGCCCCGAATCTTCGGTTGGTTCGGGGCCGTCGGCCCTGGCCGGACCTTCAGCAGGTTCGGCCCGTCGGCCCTGGTGCGGGCCCGAACCTTCAGCCCGCTTCCGTTGTCATGCCCGGGTTGCTCCGTGACTGGCGGCGAACCGCGAGGACGATGTCCACGATCACGACCACGGCCAGCACCGCCATCGCGACGACCAGCCAGGTGGCACCGGTCGCGAAGCCGAACACGCCGAGGATGATGATCGGTATGAGTCCGAACGAGCCCAGGCGGATGTGAACGACGTCTCGCGGCGTCGCGTTGACCATCGGCCTTCCCCTTGCGTCCGTCTCTTCCGGCTGTCCTTCGGGAGCCATCTTCCCCTCCTTCGATCAGGCGCACCCTGTACCCGGATGCCTGGCCGTCATGCGTCCTGCGAACCTGCCAGTGCCTTCATCAGTCCTTCGGAATCGGAGACGGTCAGGGTTGCACCGGGATGGGTCAGCAATCCGCCGGGCGCCAGCGCGGGCACCGGGGTACGGAAGCGGACGCACACGCCGCGCCGGGCGTTGGTCCCGAAACTCACCCCGAGATCGACCAGTGACATGCGCGCCCCGAAGACCTTCAGCGGCGAATAAGGGCCGGTCACGGTGGCGTCGATGACGTTGGACAGGGGTGTGCGCAGCACCCAGGGGCCGAATCGGACCATGAACTCGTCCTCCTCGACAGCGGCGAAGGCCCGGGTGGGACTCACGCCCAGCAGCATGAGAGGGATCCTCCACGCCGGATCGATGTCGAACGCGAAGCGCGGCACGGTTCAGTCCTCCCCCGGAGGTGAGCCGATCATTTGGCCTTCCAAGGGGGCGAGTCGCCCATCTTGTCGTAGTACTTGGCCAGGTAGGACTTGATCTGGTCGATGTCCTTCTTCGGCACGTCGACCCCGCCCCGGGACCCCTGCATGACCGCTCCGGCGGCCATCACGGCACGCGGTACGGCCATGAGCCTGCCTCCGATCACGTCGGCGATCGGCAGTTTGTAGCTTTCGAAGTTCTCGGGCGCGTCGCTGTCGTACCAGACATGGGCATCGCGGTACTTGGCGTTCGGCTCCTTTTCGGCGCCCGCCCACTTACGGACGCGCTTCTCCGCCGCCGCCCCGTCCCACTCCCTGTCCCGGTCGGCCAGCGGCAGGTCGTGAAACTGCGTCACCGTCATGACGGTGCTCCCCTCTCCGGTCCCTCTGGTCTCTCTGGAGGACTCCCTACCCGGACGCCCGGCTCCATGCCTGGTCGGCAACATATTTGCCCTTTTGCGGGGGAGGAGGTGAGCATGATCGAAGAGGTTGAAGTGAGCGAAGAAACGGCCAGGGACGACCTTCCGGAGGAGGATTCGATGCCCCCGGCTCCACGAGGCATCGACGGCGAGAGCCGTGTCGTGGCGGAGAGGTCCGGGGCGGACACGTCCTTCCCCGAACGACCGCTCCTGGCGGACCCCGACAACGAACGCCGTTCCACGGCCGAGAACGGTGACGGGAACGGGGGCGACGAGGCGTCGGAGAAGCGCGCACCCGAACCCGAGGTCGGCCCCGCGTCCTGAGAAATCCGTCTCCTGAAACGGCGGCGGCGGGGCTCCGAAAATCGGAGCCCCGCCGCAAAGGTCGAGCTTAGTCAGCTCTTCTTGAAGGCGTCTTTGACGTTCTTCGCGGCGTCCTTTACCTTCTCGCCGGCCTGCTTGACGTGGCTCTCGGCCTGGTCGCCCCGGCCCTCGGCCTCCATCGACCTGTCGCCGGTGGCGCGCCCCGTCCCCTCCTTGAGCTTGCCCTTGACCTCTTCGGCCTTATTACGGATCTTGTCGTCAGCGCCCATGATTCGGTTCCTCCCCGGATCTGAAGTCTGCTTCCGTGCAGGGGTACTTCCTGTCCGTGAAAGGGAGGGGTAAACATGCCCCCCACGCTGGTGGCGGACGCCGATACCATCCGATGACCTGGGAATATGGGTGTGAGGTCATCGTTAAAGGCGAGGAACACGCGGAGGTCGGAGCTCCAGGAGCAGGGTGACCGGAGCTTCGGGATCCTGCTCCGCGGGGTCGGTCTCGTGGATTCTGACGGATGGTGTTGCGGGGAATGAGCGTCCTGGATCGGATCCGGATCGGCCCGCTCGGGTTGGGCATGCTGTTCATCGCCGCTCTGCGCTCAGCCGATTCGCGTAGATAGACGAGGAGTCGCAGGTAATCCAGGGGCCTTGTCATTCGCGGATTCGACGCCGCTCACGACCGTGGCCAGCCTGGCGCGCAGGTCTGGAGGGAGGGCACCGGCGGCGTCGCGGAGAGTGTCGGCGCTCATGCCGGCGGAGTGTTTGACGGCCAGCCGTACGGCACGCTCCTGAAGGTCGAGCATTTCGTGACCGAAGATCATCGCCAGGGCCTCGGCCGCCGCCTCCGCATGACCGGGCGCATGCCGTACGACCTGATCGATCCAGGACAGTCCCGCGCGGACCAGTTTCTTCTCCTGCCGGAACATCAGGGCCTTGGCGGCTTCGCCGAAGTCCTCCGGCTCCGGCGGGTCCAGCCGCCGCAGATGGCTGAGGGCAAGCTCGGCGACGGGGCCCGGCGCGGAGGGCAGCAGCCGCAGGTAGTCGTAGGTGTGGAGTTTGATCTCGTCGGCGGTCGGATCGAGGGCTTCGTGAAGACGGACGAAGAATCGCAGTTCGAGCACGGTGCCGCCGCGCAGGAAACGGCGAAGACAGCCGTCGAGCAGCATGCTCCGGTCGACTCTGCCACTGGTGGCCAGCGTGTGCAGGACGCTCGGCCAGGGGTAGATGCCCTCCCGGTTCAGGGCCTCGCCCACGCCTTGGGCCTCGAAGAGCCGTGGCAGGAGCGTGTCCAGCAGCGGATCGTCGGCCAGCACGTCGACCAGCGACCGACCGGCGGTTCTCCTGGAGACCCAGCCCAGGACGAAGCCGTCATCGGTGGGTGCCTCGATCCCGGTCTCGCGGATCAGCGCCGCCGTGAGCTCATAGCTCGGGTCGCGGCCGCGAAGCCTGACCGCCAGCCGTTGTGCCAGGTCGGCCTGCCATGCGTGTGGCCGCGTACGGACCAGACGGAGCAGTCGATGGGTGTCGTCAACGGTGGAGTCGGCTCCGACGAGGCCACGGCGGGTCAGCCATGAGGCGACCGAGGCAGCGGTGGCGATCGTCCCCGCACCGGCCGCGCGCAGCGCCTCGGCGTGCTCTCTCGCGCCCCGCCACGAGTCGAGACGGCGCCGGACCTCCTTGAGATGGCCGGGCAACTGCTTGGCGACCTCACGCCGTCCGTCGGCATCCAGGGTGAGCACCAGCGCGGTGACGCCGTCCGCGTCGCACTTGCCGATGAGGTCGCGGACGTCGTCCCAGGCGGTCACGTCGGGATTCCCTTCGGGGGTGTACGGCAGGCGACTGCCCGTCGTGGTCGGGACGGTAGCCGTGATCACCGACATTTCTGCTGCAGGTGCCGAAGGCGAACCTCGCGTGCCGTCGGAGCAGGCGGGAAACCTGCCGCCGGGTTCTGGGCGGAGATGGGCCGGACCAGCCGATGACGTGCGAAACTCCCGGTCGGTTGCCGGGATTCCACAAGGTCCTGGCCGTTGGAGGAGAAGACGGTCCCCTCTCGTGCGTTGAAGCAGACACGCCAGTGGCGTGGGATCCGTACCAGGGGTGAGCTGACCACGGATGTGGCGTGACGCCGAGGGCCGGCATCGGTATCGGCTCTGGAGGAAGACGACTTGCTGGGGGCGCGCAAGGCGACGGCGCTCCGCGAGGAGTTTCCCGGCTCTTCGCGGCCGAGGGCGTAGACGTTGCCGGCTGATCGCCGGGCTCGACGAGTCTCGGTGGGGTCGTCGTGGGGCGACGCTTTGAGCCTGATCGTGCGGTCCCGGCTTATCGCGTGGTCAAGCCGATGGTTGGTGCGGCCGCTGTAGTTGTGCGGGAGCCGCGAGGCACACGGGGGTCGTCTCCTGCCCCGATCGCGGACCATATCGGCCCGGGGCGCGAGTACGGATCACCCCGAAGGCTTGACCACGGTCGGGAGTTGAGATGCGTGGGCGGTGGACCGGCGACCGGTTCGGTAGCGGCCCGGGGTCGTTCCGATGAGGTTGGTGAACGCCGCGATGAAGCTGCTGGGGTTGGCCCATCCGCAGGCGGAGGCGGTTTGGGTGGTGTCGTGGCCGTCGGCGAGGAGCACGAGCGCGTGATAGACGCGTAGCTGCGTGCGCCACTCATAGAAGGTCATGCCGAGCTCGCTGCGGAACAACCGGCTGAGGGTGCGGGTGCCGGCTCCGATCGTCTTCCCGAGTTCGGCCAGCGTGGCGTTGTCCGCAGGTGTCTCGTACAGCATCCGGGCAATGGCCTGCAGTCGGTCATCCCGTGGTTCGGGCAGGTGCAGTGGCTGTTCGTGTGCTTCGCGGAGTTCCTCGACGAGGACCCGAAGGAGACGAGAGCGCGCGGAGCGGCTGTAGCCGGGCGCGGTGTCGTCGTAGTTGCGGGAGCCGGTCAGGGCGAGCAGGACCTCGCGGGCGAGGTCGGAGGCCAGGAACACGGCGGGACGCTCGGGTAGGAGCCGGGCCAGAGACGGCGCGAGAAAGACGATCCGCATGTCGGTGTCGCCGTGGGCGCGGTGGTGGTGCGTGAATTCGGCGGGGGTCCAGGCGACCCGGTTGGCGGGAACGACCGACGTGCCGCGCTCGGTGTGAACTGCCAAGACGCCGCTGGCTGCGTATACCAGGTGCCCCCGTGCGTGCGACTGCTGCGCGCTTGCCTGGCCGGATGGCCACAGGTGGCGCCCGCCGGAGGGCCAGATATGTGACGTCACACCGGCGGTCAGGGAAGGTTGGCGGCGAACGGGCATCAGTTGGCATCCTATCGGTAGCACGCCACACCGTGATCCGGTGAAACTTTCTCCATGCGGAGCGGTCTTCAGTCGCGCAGAGCGCCTGGCCGAACCACATGGCATCGAGGCAGTGCGCCTCGATGCCGCGGCTTGAGAGAGAAGGAGAAACGCATGGCGACGTTCGTCCTCGTACCCGGCGCTTGGAAGGGCTCCTGGGCGTTTGAGATGGTGGTTCCGCTGCTGGAGCGTGCCGGTCATGCCGTTCACGCCCTGACCCTGACCGGTCTGCGGCCAGACGACGACAACGCGACGGTCGCGACCGCCAATCTCGACACGCACGCCGACGACGTACTGCGGCACCTCGATCGCAACCACATCACCGGCGCGACGCTGGTCGGCCACAGCTACGCCGGGATGGTGATCGCCGCCGCCGCCGATCGCGCCGGCGGCCGGGTCTCACGGCTGGTGCATCTCGACGCCTTCGTACCGCGCGATGGCGAGTCGTGGTGGTCGTCGGCGAACGAGTACTTCCGGGAAGTGGTCGCGGTCGGCGCCGCGGCCACCGGCTATGCCGTCCGACCGCCGGACGGCGGTGATCCTCGCCGCCGTTCCCATCCCCTCGCCTCGTTCCTGCAGACGATCCGGCTCACCGGCGCGTTCGCCCGGGTCCCTCGTCGGGAGTTCGTCTACTGCTCGGGATGGGAGGACCGGACGCCGTTCGCCGAACTCCGGACCCGACTCCACGCCGATCCCGGTTGGCAGGTCCACGACCTCCCCACCGGCCATGACGCGATGCATGAGGCCCCGGAGGCGGTCGCCGCACTACTGCTCGGCGAATGAACCGCGGACGCGTCGACGCGTGGACGACCGGCTTGCCGTTGAGGGCCGCACAAGTCCGGTTCATCTAACCCCCCGATCATTCATGCCGGCGTCCGGGGCCGCGGCGTCCCGGGGGCCGTTCACTCCGTGCGCGGCCGAGATCGGGAGGCCGCGCAGGGGTGCAGAGGACCCATCGGGAAGACCTCGAGTCGTCGCGATGGACGGCTTCACCGGCTTCAAGACCGCCACCGCCGAGGTGCTCCCCGACGCCGTCATGGACCCCTTTCATGTCGTGCGCTTGGCCGGGGATGCCCTCGGGTTCCGCAACCTCACCGACTACATCGCCGGGAGCCTGCACGAAGCCGGCGGGTTCGGACCGCAACCACACCCACAACTGTGAAGAGCCGGTTTCCTCCGGCTGGTGCGAGGTTCTCGCGGGAGCGCTTCGCTCAGTTGTCGCCCTCGTCCGTGCCGTGGTCGCTCTTGTTCTTGCCGGGGCGGTAGCTCTCCCTGGCGCCGGCGAAGGTCTTGCTGACCGCGGTGAACTCCAGGGTCTGGCCACCGGCGAGGGTAAGAGTGAAGGGGATCCTGGCACCGGGCTTCACCGCTTTGGTGACGCCCATCAGCATGATGTGGTCGCCGCCGGGCTGGAGCCGGTGCGTGCCACGGGCCGGGATGACGAAGCCGCCCTTCGTGGGACGCATGATCGCCTTGTCGCCAGAACCGACGATCTCGTGCAGCTCGATCTCCGGCGAGAGGGGAGAGGCACCGGAGACGACGGTCACGTCGGCGTCGGTGTTGTTGACCAGGGTGCCGAAGGCGGCGGTCATCCCGCGCTTGGTGGCCTTCACCCACGGGTCGGTGATCGCCAGCGCGGGAACGCCGGCGGCAGGGCTTCCGGCGGGCGGGGCAGCCTGCTGGGTGGACTCGGTGGCCTGCTGGGCGGGCCGCTGGGTGGACTGGGGCTCCATTTCCTGGGCACCGCAGGCACTCACCGACGCGGTGGTGAGGACCGCGAGGAGCCCGGCGGAAAGAGCACGTTGAATGATCATGAAAAGGCCTTTCCGGATGTACGGCGCCGCGCTCGGAGCCGTGCTCGACAGGCGCGCGGGAGCGCCGGAGGAGTCACGCTCGACCCGAGGCACACCATGGCGAAGGCCGAGGCTCGGGTGAGACGAAAGGGCGAGGTCACGGGCATGATCCGGCAATGATCACACACGGCGGGGGCGTCTTCCCGCCGGAGCCGGGCCGTGTCCCGGACGTGAAATAAATTTACCGGTCCTGCGCTGTCAGCGGAACGTGCTCACAGCGAACGGACCGAAGCCGTGGCGCCGGACGGGGCTAGGGTCGCTGGTATTCGCTATTCGTAAACTCTTGATTCGGGGTAGGTGAAAAGATGACCTCACCACAGTTCGTGCCTGAGGATCAGCTTTACCAGCGGCTCTTGCGCAAGCGGATCGTCGTGCTCGGCAGCGAGGTGAACGACGAGGTCGCCAACCGGATCTGCGCGGAGCTTCTGCTTCTCTCCGCAGACGACGACGAGCGTGATGTCTGGCTCTACATCAACTCGCCCGGCGGCTCGGTGACGGCCGGGATGGCGATCTACGACATGATGCAGTTCATCCCCAATGACGTCGCCACCGTGGGTATGGGCATCGCGGGCTCGATGGGGCAGTTCCTGCTCTGCGCCGGTGCGCCCAACAAGCGATACATCCTGCCGCACGCCAGGGTCATCATGCACCAGCCCTCGGGCGGCCTCGGCGGTACGGCCAGCGACATCGCGATCCAGGCCGAGCAGATGCTCTACACCAAGCAGATGATGCGTGAGCGGATCGCCTTCCACACCGGTCAGCCGCTGGAGCGGATCGAGGAAGACTGGGACCGCGACCGCTGGTTCACGGCCACCGAGGCGAAGGACTACGGCCTCGTCGACGAGGTCATCCAGAACACCAACGAGGTGGCGTCACACGTTTAGCGGTTCTCCGTTCCCAGGAGAGCCCCGCGCCCAACGCGGCACATGCCGAACCGGTGCGGAGTTTTCCCGGGAGCCACGGGGAAGTTCGTCGCGCAGCATGGGGGCGACGCGGACAAGGGCGTGGCGGGCCGTCTCCCCCGGGGAGGGAGCGGCGCGTCACGCCTGTCTGTTGCGGGCGCGGCGGGGGGTGACCGCCTGGGACGGCTCCTTCATGTGGGACGGCCTCTTAACCGTGGCCGGGGATACCAAGGGACGGGTCCCTCTCGCGGGATGATTTCTCCAACGGTGGCCGGGGGTGCTGAGGGCAGTTCCCTCGGCGGCAGGATGAGGCCGTGGGGGGCGGGACGGCTCTCTCGCACGGGACGTTTTCCAACGGTGGCAGGGGGGTGCTGAGGGCGGTTCCTCCGGCGGTGGCCGGATGAAACCATGCGGGGCGCGGGACGTCTCCCTTACGCGGGACGGTTCATCCGGTGGCCGGGGGCGTTGGAGGACGTGCCCCTTCAGTGGTGGCAGAGCAGGCACCGTACGGCGTGTTCGAGGGACCGGGCGTCGGTGATCGGGGCGGGCCAGGGGAGCCGGATCAGAGTCGGGTCGTCGATGCCGGAGCGGACGGTCGCGCCGAAACGGTCGAGCTCCCAGAGCCACGCCTCGGCGACCGGGGCGGCGAGCAGGGAGCCCAGGGCTGTCTCCAACTGGCCGCGGTGGGCGTTGTTGACGTGGTGAAGCATGCGCTCGGCCTCGCCCCACAGGGGATCGGGGGTGGCGTCGAGGTATTCCTCGGCGTCCAGCACGCCTGACTCCGGTCCCGTGAGATAGATCACCCGGCCGACGTCGACGCGGAGCAGCCGGGGACCGGTGGCGGTCTCCAAGGTCTCCAGCGCTTCGAACAGCGCCTCATCCGGGCAGCGCTCGGCGATCGCCACCGTTGTCTCCCTCGCCTCGTCCGCCGGTACGGCCTGCACCCAGCCCTGCACCTTGAGCAGGCCACGCGAGAGCTCGTGATCCCCGAGGGAACGGCTCGCCGTCAGGTCCACGGTCACCACCGACTCATCCGAAATGCCGTAGAGCGGGTCTTCCGGCAGGACGAGGAGCACCGGACGGCCCGCGCCGTCCACCCCGCCCTTGGCGGGCATCGCGGGCCGGGACGTGCCGACGAGAGACACGTGGGTGGGAGCGGCGGTGGCGGCGAGCGTGCGGACCCGCTCGGGGGTAGGCGCGGCGGTGACGGGATGCGGCATGGACCGGCTCTCCTTGAGGTCGTGGAGTTCCTATGTATAAGGTTAGGCTTGCCTCACTAAGGTGAACCTAACCATAAAGGAGTGACTGTGCGCTACACCGGACCCAAGGTGCGGTTGTCCCGCCGAGCAGGCGTCGCGTTGACCCGCAAGGCCGTCCGCCACTTCGAGGAGCGGCCCTACCCGCCGGGTGAGCACGGTCGCAAGACGAACCGGAGGCAGACAGGCGACTACGGGTTGCGGCTGATGGAGAAGCAGAAGCTGCGCTGGTACTACGACGTCTCCGAGCGGCAGATGCGCCGTTACTGGGACATGGCGCTGCGCAGCACCGGCCGTTCTGGAGCCGAACTGGTGGTGCTGCTGGAGACGCGTCTCGCCTCACTCGTCCTGCGGTCCGGTCTTGCGACGTCCATCTACGCGGCCCGCCAGTTCGTCACGCACGGTCACATCACCGTGGACGGCCGCAAGGTCAACATCCCCAGCTATCTGGTCAAGCCCGGTCAGGTCATCGCGGTCCGGGAGAAGTCACGCGGCATGCAGCCGTTCGTCGCCGCGGCCGAGGGTCTCTACGCGGACGACCGGGTCGCGTCCTACCTGGACGTCAACCACGCCGAACTCCGGTTCACCATGCTCGCCCGTCCACTGCGCGAGCAGATCGTGGTCCCGGTGGACGAGCAGCTCGTGGTGGAGTTCTACTCCCGCTGATCCGGAGCGCCGGCCCGCTGCCCACCCGGGCGGCGGGCCCACTCCGCGGAGACCCTATCGGAGACGAGACCCATCGGACAGACCTGTCCGAGCTGAGGCCTCGCCGTGGCCCAGGGGCCCATCAGAGCCGAGGTCCCATCAGGGCGAAGGCCTCCGCTGGAGCAGCCTCTGCCGGATCGCGCGCCGGAATCCTCGCTTACCCCGGCCTGGAGGCCTGCCCCGGAGAGCGTGTCAGCGGGGTCGTTTCTGCCGGGGCCGTTCGCGGTTGGATCGGGTCGCCGGCAGCGACGAGCCGTTCAGGTGCTGATCGCTGTCGCCGGACGTCGTGGAGACCTTTTCCCGCAGCTCGCGCATCTCCGCCCTGAGCTCTGCCAGCTCCGTGAGCACCGCCACCCCGAGATCCTGGGTCGCCTTCACGGACTCCTCCGCGTGCTCCTCCTCCATGGCGCTGACCACCACCGCGATGAAAAGGTTCAGCACCACGAAGGTGCACACCAGCATGAACACCACGAAGAACACCCAGGCGGACGGGTGCTGGGCCATCACCTCTCGGGTGATGTCGGACCACGCGTCCCCGGTCATCATCTGGAAAAGGGTGAACAGCGAGGTGGGCAGGTCCCCGAAATACTCCGGCGCGGTGAGGTGGTAGAGCTTCGTGCCCATCACCGCCGTGACGTAGAGCACCAGCCCGAGCAGCAACACGATCGAGGTCATCCCCGGCACCGCGACGAGCAGCGCGGTGACCACCTTGCGCAGGCTCGGCACCACCGAGATCAGCCGCAGCGCCCGCAGGATGCGCAGCGCCCGCAGTACCGAGAGCCCTTCCGCCATGGGCATCAGCGAGATCGCCACGATCGCGGTGTCGAACAGGCTCCACGGGTTCCGGAAGAACCGCCAGCCGTAGGCGTAGATCTTGACGCACAACTCGGCGACGAAGATGTAGAGCGCCAGGTGGTCGACGACCATGAGCGCCGTGCCGTAGTTCTCGACAGCGGTGGCGGAGGTCTCCAGGCCCAGGGTCGCCGAGTTGATCACGATGACCGCAATGATGAGTTGCTGGAAACGTGAGGTCTCGAGGGCGGCACGAACGCGTTCGCGCACCGGCACGAAGACTCCCGGGGGTCGGAGGGCCGAGTACAGGTGAAGATCATAACGGATGACCGAAATGCCGGGGATCGCCTCGGTGCTACCGGGCGGGCCGGAACGCTCCGGTCATCGTCGACGCCCCAAGTCCGGCCGGAGGAGAAACGCTGAACCCTCTCACCCGGTTGCGGTCACGGTTGAGGGAAGAGCCGGAGGACCCACGGGTCACGGCTGGGGAAGAAGCGCTGAAGTTCCTTGCCCGGTCGTGGGAGGGCTGGAGGACCCACGGGTCACGGTCGTGGGAGGGCTGGAGGACCCACAGGGCACGGCCAGGGGAGAAGTGTCGGATCTTCTCACCCGGTTGCGGTCACGGCCGGGGGGAGAGCCGGAAGACGCGCAGGTCGTGGCCGGATTTTTGTGTGTAGCGGTTGTAGACCGGCCAGGCCTGGAGCAGGCGCGCCCAGGCCTCGGCCCGCTCCTCCCCGGCCAGCAGGCGGCCTGTGACGGGAAACTCCCGGCCGTGGAAGCTCATCGTGGCGGCCGGGGTTTTGAGCAGGTTGCCGCTCCAGGCGGGATGGTGCGCGCGGCCGAGGTTGGAGCCCACGATCAGGAAGCCGCCGTCGTCCTCGGGCAGGCAGGCGAGCGGGGCGACGCGGGGCTCACCGCTCCTGCTGCCGGTCGTGGTGAGAACGAGCGTGGGGATCACCTGGTCGCTCGGCAGGAGCCTGCCCCTGGTCAGACGGTGCACGGCCAGGTCCATCCGGGGCACGGTCTTCAGCCCGATCCTGGCGAAGGCGTCGGTCGCCGCCAGCCACTGGACGAACGGCCTGAGCATCCCGAGGGGGCGTCGACCCACAACGATCTCGCAATCCCGTGCGGTCCCGATCCGAGATCCCGTGCACTCCTGATCCGGCTTCCGCCCTCACGATAAAATCCAGCAAGCGCTGGGTCAATTCCCCGATCCGGTGACCTGGGAGGCGCTCTCCCGGCGGACACCGTAGTCGCCGATGCCCGACTCCAGCAGGTCGAAGGCCTGATGGGCCCGGTGTCTCAGATCCGGAGCGATGGCGTCGACCGCCTCGCCCGCGAGCATGCGCTGCACGGCATACGACGTCAGCCTGCGAAGCACCGCGCAGATCTGGGCGGCGACGAACGCGGGAGCGAGGTCGTCGGGATCGGCGTCGATCTCGTCGGCGAGCGTTCCGGCCAGGGACTGCTCCCTTGCCTCGTCCATCTCCCGCAGCCGGGCGTTGAGCGATGGGCTCGCGCTGAGCATGCGGTGGAAGGTGTCGCTCCCCTCGTGGAAGCCGTACCTGTGGTGGCGGGTGTCGAGCGCGTCCAGGAAGTCTCGGCGCAGCGCTTCGAGCGCGCTCTCTCCGGGCTTCCGTTCTCGCACGACCTTGCCGGGCAGGGACTCCACCTCCTCCTGCCGGTCGAAGAGCAGGTCCTCCTTGGTCGGGAAGTAGTTGAAGACCGTGTTGACCGACACGTCGGCGGCCCTGGCGACCTCGGCCACGGTCACGTTGTCGAAGCCTCGCATCAGGAACAGCCCCGTCGCGATGTCGGAGATGCGCTCCCTGGTCTCCCGCTTCTTGCGCTCGCGCAGGCCCTCGCTCATGGGCTCATTCTATGGTGCCGAGTAAATTTTGGACTGACACCAAAATTGGTGTTACTTTAAAAATGGAGGCGATCAAGTGATCAAGACATCAGGTTTGAGCAAGACCTTTCCCGGCGGCGTCGAGGCCGTCCGGGGCGTGGATCTGGCCGCGGAGGCCGGAGAGATCGTGGGATTCCTCGGCCCGAACGGAGCCGGAAAGACGACCACCATGCGCATGCTGACCACCCTGCTCCGCCCTACGGGAGGCACCGCCACCGTCGCCGGGCACGACCTGCTCGCCGACCCGCGGAGCGTGCGGCGGCGCATCGGCTACGTGTCCCAGGGCGGAGGGATCAACCCGGCGACCCCCGTGGGGGAGGAGCTCGAACTCCACGCCATGCTGTACGGCATGCACCCGGCGCGGGTCCGCGAGCGGGTCCGCGAGGTGCTCGACCTGCTCGGCCTCGCGGGTCTGGAGACCCGGCCCGGCGGTGCGCTCTCCGGCGGCCAGCGCCGCCGCTTCGACCTCGCCTTCGGCCTGGTCCACGGGCCGTCCCTGCTCTTTCTCGACGAGCCCACCACGGGACTGGACCCGCAGAGCCGGGCCGACCTCTGGGACCACATCAGGAGCCTGCGCCAGGAGCACGGTCTCACGGTCTTCCTGACCACCCACTATCTCGACGAGGCGGACGCGCTCGCCGACCGCCTGTTCATCATCGACCACGGAGTGATCGTCGCCGAGGGCACTCCGGCCCAGCTCAAGGGCACGGGCACCCTCGACGACGTCTTCCTGTCGATCACCGGCCGCTCCCTGAGGGACGACCCGGCCGGCGAACCCCAGACGGCCGGCGGAGCGGCGGACGAGCGGCGAGCCGCCCGTGCGGCGGGTGAGCGGCGATGAGCGACCCGACGAGCAGGGACGGGCTCACCATGGTGAGCGACCCGACGAGCTGGAGCGGGCTCACCATGGTGAGCGACCCGATGAACAGGAGTGGGCTCACCATGATGAGCGACCCGACGAGCTGGAGCGGGCTTGGCATGGTGGACGGAGCGGTCAGCGAAGTACGCGTCGCCCGCGTGGCGAATGAAGAGGGATGAACGAACCGATGGACATCGTCCGTGACACCTGGCTCATCTTCCGGCACAACACCAGGATCTCCCTGCGGCAACGAGCCGGAATCATCTTCGGCGTGCTCCAGCCCATGCTGTACCTGATCCTGTTCGGCCCGCTGTTCGCCACGATCGGCACCTGGGAGACGCTGGTCCCCGGCCTGCTGATCCAGGTGGGCCTGCTCAGCGCGGGCCTGGCCGGGTTCGGCATCGTCTTCGACGCCCGTTCCGGTGTGCTGGAGAGGCTTCGGGTCACCCCGGCCCACCGTGTCTCCCTGTTGCTCGGCCGGGTGCTGAGCAGCTCCCTCACACTGCTGATCCAGTCGGTCATGCTGATCGTCATGGGCTATGCCTTCGGCATGCGCGCCTGGTTTCCCGGGGTGCTGGCCGGGCTCGTCCTCATGACGCTGCTCGGGGTCAGCCTGGCCGCGCTGTCCAACGCGATCGCGCTCACCATGAACCCGGATCTGTTCGCACCGATCATGAGCACGGCGATCGTCCCGCTGCTCCTGCTGTCGGGCGCGTTCCTGCCGATGTCCATGGCTCCCGGCTGGCTGGACGCGCTGTCGCGGGCGACCCCGTTCCGCTACGTCCTCGAGGCCATCCGCGAGCTGTTCGACGGGCGCTACGCGACCGGGACCGTGGCCGTGGGGGTCGCCGTGACCCTGGTCCTCTCGGGGATCTGCGTCGCCGTGGGGACCCGGGTCTTCAACCGCGAGAACGCCTGACCTTTCGTCGCGCGCCCGTCAGGCTGAAATCAACCTGAGAGATGCGCAGACGTTCCTTGGCGGCGGTAGCCGGGTGTCCGGCCGAAAGCCCTCCCCACTGACCGGCCAGGGACCGAGGTGCGGGTGAGCGGTCGTTCGCGCGAACGACCGCTCACCCGCACCGGGCTCAATCCGCTCCTTCGGAACGTCAGGTCCGCGCATGCGTATCGATCAGACCGGATCAGTCAGAATCCGGGCGGCGGGGTCGCGTCCGGGCCTGGCACGACGTGCAGGGTGATCACGCCGTCGTTGTAGGTTTCAGCCGATGCCACCGCCCAGCTGGGATCGACGCGGGAAGCGGGCACGTTCTCCTCGCTCTGGAAGCCTCGCTCTCCACTCCTCAGCGGCCAGTCGAGCTCGTAGGCCACCTTCAGGTCGTGTTCGCGCACGACGCGGGTCGCCTCGCCTGCGGATCGGCCCTGGAGCGTCACTCCGGCCAGCGCCTCGCCCGGCCAGCTCGCGTCGGCGGGGTAGGCGTATTTCTCGCCGGGCTTCGCCGGGCGGCCCAGGCGTAACTGCGCGGGACCCTGGAGGTCGGCGGTGATGCGGAAGGCCGTCAGGCATCCTTCGACGCGCTCGGCGCAGTCGGACACGGTGACCGACGCCCGAGCACCGGAGCCGGCCTTGCCGAGGTCGACTCCGACGACGGGGGATCGCTGCCGCGGCGAGACGGGGATCAACTTCACCGTGATGTTTTCCAGGCCGACCTTGCGGAAGGCCTTCTCCAGCTCGGAAGGGTCGGGATCGCCGTCGGTGATGTAGAAGGCGTACCGGTCACCCTCGCGGTCGATCGTCACGGCCTGGCTGGCGTACACCTGCTCGGATGCCCCGAACAGGGACGGTCCGACAACGAGGACTCCCGTCAGGGCGGCGGTCGCGGCCACGCCGAGCAGGACGCGGCGAGGAGAGGGCATGCGTCGTCGCCGGGTCGGAACCTGCTCCAGCAGGACGATCTCCGCCAGCAGCGCGTCCGCCCCCGCGGTGGACGCCCGGCCGGCCAGGTCCTCGTCCAGCACCCTCGCCCGGTTCCTCAAGATCTGGTCGTTGTTCACCGTGACTCCCTCTCGATGAGCGGCCGTGCCTCGAGACGGACCGATGGGCGGATCTTCGCCAGGGCCCTGGCGAAGCGCTTGCGGGCCCGGTGAAGGCGGATGCGGGCGGCGTTGCGTGAGCAGCCCAGCACCTCGGCGATCTGTCCGGGATCGAGCTCCTCCCAGACGGCCAGGGCCAGCAGTTCGCGATCGTCGCCGGAGAGCGTGTCCATGGCCTGGCCCACCTCGTCGGGCCCACTCTGAGGGGAGGGCGGAGGGTAGAGGAGCTCGGCCTCGGCCGTGAGCTCGGCGTGCCGGGTGGTTCTGCGCCGCTCGCCACGACGGTGGTTGGCCAGGACGCGCCGGGCCACGCCGTACAACCAGAGCCTGCCGGCCTCGCCATGAGGAAGCTCGTCCATCCGCCGCCAGGCGATCACGTAGGTCTCGGCCACGACGTCGGCCGCGTCCTCGGGAGAGGAACACCGACGCATGGCGTAACCGAGGATCTGCTCGTACGTTCGCCGGTACACGGCCTCGAACCGGGACCGGTCGTCTGTTTCATCCACGCGTCATCCTTGTCAGGCCTTCCGAGCACTCCGGGGGTTTCGATTCATACGTGTCCGCGAGCGACGGCAGAATTTCAGGCCGGACGAGCCGGCTCGGTAACCGATCCGACCCTCTGTTGCGATTGCCTCCGGCAACCAAGGATGGGTGGATGCTCGGGACGAGCATGCGATCAATAGCTACCGATCCCCTGGAAGGGTGATGTCATGGCACATATCGAGCTTGGGGTGGATGAGCGTCTGTTTCCCGGTATCGCCGGTCTCCTGATGTTCCGGCCGGAGACGGCCAAGCCGCTCAACGAGTTGGCGGAGGCTCTGCTGCGCGGGCCTCATTCGCCGGCACCGGGAGAGCGGGAGTTGATCGCCGCGTACGTGTCGGGTCTGAACGAGTGCACGTTCTGCTGCGCGTCGCATTCGGCTTCCGCCGCGGCGCAGCTCGACGAGGGCATGAGCCTGGTCGATCAGGTACGCGCGGATCTGGACTCCGCGCCGATCTCCGCGAAGCTGCGCGCCCTGCTGCGTATCGCCGGCGCGGTGCGGGACGACGGACGCAAGGTCACCACAGAAATGGTCGCGGCCGCGCGTGCGGAGGGGGCCACCGATCTGGAAATCCACGACACCGTGCTGATCGCGGCGGCGTTCTGCATGTACAACCGGTATGTCGACGGGCTCGGCACGCTGGCACCCGACGGCCCCGAGCCGTACGCGAAAAGGGCCAGGCACATCGTCGAACACGGCTACGGCGGTTGACAGGCACTACGCGACCGGGGCGGCGCTTTTTCCTCCTCTTCGTCCGGGACATCGAACTGTTCCCGGAGGCTGCCGCATCACGGGACCGCTCGCCTCGCGGAAAAGCCGGGCACGGACGGCCCGTGTCACCGGGGTCCGTCCTCGACGGGCGAGCCCCGGTGACACTCTCAGCTCGGCGGGCCGTACGGCTCGATCCTGGGGTCGGAGTGGGGGCCCTCGCCCGCCGCGGGATCGATGCGGCGGGCGGCGGCCTCGCTCACGCGTAAGCCGTACAGACTCCGGTCGGGGTCGACGCGGTCGATGAGCACCAGGCCGTAGCCGGTGTCGACGTCCTTCTCCGTCAGCCCCAGGTGGCTGACGGCCTGCGCGAGCGTCGCCCCGGGCGGGAGTCTTACGGTGACAAGAAGCATGATTTCACGCTACGCGCGAGCCGCGCGCCGCAACGAGTCGATCATTCCCAGGGGGTCGGCGATCCCGTAGCCGTAGTCGTAGTCGAACCCGACGTCGCTGCGGTCGTCGGCGGTACGGCGGAGCAGGGTGCGGAGCTGGGCGGGAGAGAGGCGGGAGGAGGGCCACAGGGTGCGGATGGCGGCGACGAGGCCGGCGGCGACCGGGCAGGCGGCGGAGGTGCCCGAGTCGGGCTCGCCGTCGCCGAAGGCCTTCGAGCCGGAGAAGTGGGTGTAGGAGCAGATGTCCGGCTTGTTGGCGGTGAGACGGCCGGGGCCCTGGGAGGAGTAGCCGACTCGCTTGCCGAGCGTGTCCACGCCGCCGACGGACAGGACGCCGGGGTGGGAGTTGGCGCCCCCGATCGGGCGCTCGGGGTAGGCGCACCGGCCGTCCTTGCAGTCGCGTCCGCAGTTTCCGGCGGCGAACAGCACGTCGGCTCCCGCCTGGTCCAGGCTGGACACGATCAGGTTGAACGGGTGGGCCAGGCTGTCGGAGTAGTTGCCGGTATGGCCGACGGGGAAGTCCCAGCGCGGGGAGAAGGAGCCCCAGCTGTTGCTGATCACCAGGGAGCGCGACTCCAGGGGCTGGTCCTCAAGGACGGTGCGCAGGTGGGCGAGTGCCGCCACCGCGTCGGACAGCAGTCCGTCCAGGGCCGATCCGCCCGGGCGCTCGGAGAGCAGCACGGGGATGTCGATCAGCGTCGCCCGGGGGGCGGCGATGAGCGTGTCGAACGCGCACATCGTGCCGTGGTCCACTTTGAATGTGCCGGCCGTGCCGCTCACTCCGCCGGGGTTCCAGCTGCGGCCCGAGTCCAGGATCACGTCCCGGCCGAGGTGCTCGGCGACGTGTGCGGCGTTGATGCCGGTGTCCAGCACCGCGAGCGCCACGCCGGACCCGTCCATGCCCTCGCCCGCGAGCTCGGCGACGTGCAGCAGCCGCTCCACGTCGCGCCAGTCGCCCACCGGGGCGTCACCGCCGCAGGTGAGGATCGGCTCGATCACCGGATCGGCGAACACCCCCACCACCTCGCGACGGCGGGTGGGAAGAAGGGTGAGCCGGGTGGACAGTTCGTCGTCGGAGATCTCCCCGCGGACCAGGACCGTGGCCTGGTCGCCGGCGAAGGAGAACGTCAGCGGCTGGTGCAGCGAGAGGGGATCGCCTCCGGCGCCGGGCACGGGACGGGGCACGGCGACCGGGGTGAAGGAGGGGTCCAGCACGACGCCGGGAAGGGGAGAGGAGACGTCGGCCGTGGTCATGGTCACGGTGGGGTCGGCCACGGCCGCGACGACGTCCGGGGAGGGGCGGAGCTGGATCAGGACACGCATGACGCACCACCGGGATTCAGGGGGAACCAGTCCCCCTACGTTCCTTCATCGGCATTGATCATGTCCACCCGTCCATTTCACGTCTACCAGTGCTCATGTCCTTCAAACACGGCAAACCGCAGGCGTGAATTTCCTTCCCTGAGAAGGTGACGATCACTAGCGTTGTACGGCATGACCGCAGCGGCGGAGACGACGCCAACCCCACACCCCGATGTCCGGCCCACGCACTGGCTGAGCACCCGGCCAAGGCTGATCGTGGCCAGCGCCTTCATGCTCTTCCTGGAGCTGGCGCTGATCCGGTGGACCGGATCGAACATCGTTCACCTGAGCTATTTCACTAACTTCGTCCTGCTCGGCTCGTTCCTTGGCATCGGACTCGGTTTTCTTCGCGTGGGGCGCACTACGCGGCAGCCTTACTACTCGCCGATCGTGCTGGCCATCCTGGTGCCGATCATCCTGCTCTTCCCGGTCACCGTGGACCGGCAGGCCGAGGGCATCCTGTACTGGACGAGCCTGAGCACCAGTGGTCCGCCGGCCTGGCTGATCCTGCCCGTGATCTTCACGGCGGCGGCGATCGTGCTGATGGGCCCCGCGGAGCTGGTCGGGCGGTGCTTCCCCGAGCTGGAACGGCTGGAGGCCTACCGCTACGACCTGATCGGCAGCCTCACCGGCATCGGGCTGTTCACCGCGCTGTCGTTCCTCAGCGCGCCCCCCGTGGTGTGGGGAGCGATCGCCGCGATCGCCTACGCGGTGCTGCTCTGGCCCCGTACGGTCTGGGCGCGGGTGGCGCTGGCGGTGCCGGCGCTGGTCATCGTCGGGGCGCTCGGCATGGAGACGCTGACCGCGGGGGCGCTGTGGTCGCCCTACTACAAGGTGACCTACAAGAACTCCCTGTGGAACGGCGTGCCGCTGATGGACATCAGCGTCAACGGCATCCCGCACCAGCAGGCCACCCCGGCCAAGAGCAAGCTGGAGTGGGAGGGCCAGTACGGCCTGCCGTACGCGCGGTCGGCCTCGGGCAAGCTGGACGACGTGCTGATCGTGGGCGCGGGCAGCGGCACCGACGTGTCGATCGCGCTGTCCAAGGGCGCCAAGCGGGTGGACGCCGTGGAGATCGACCCCAAGCTGCTCGAACTCGGCCGCACCTACCACCCGGACAAGCCCTACGACGACCCGCGCGTCACCGCCCACGTCACCGACGGCCGGGCCTTCCTGGAACGCAACTCCGACAAGAAGTACGACCTGATCCTCTTCGCGCTGCCCGACTCGCTCACCCTGGTCTCCGGGGCGAGCTCGCTGCGCCTGGAGAGCTACCTGTTCACCCAGCAGGCGATGGAGGCGGCCAGGGACCACCTCAAGCCCGACGGCGTCTTCTCGATGTACAACTACTACCGCGAGAACTGGCTGGTGGACCGGCTCGGCTCCACCATGCAGGCGGCCTTCGGCCACAAGCCGTGCGTGGACGTCGTCAGCGAGGCCGGCCAGCAGGCCGTGATCACCGCCGGGCTCACCAACGAAACGCAGAGATGCGCCGCCGAGTGGGCGGGAGCGACCGCGGAGACCCCGCCGCCGACCGGTGACGACCGGCCCTTCCTCTACCTGAAGGACCGGACGATCCCGCAGATCTACATCATCACTCTCGGTCTGATCCTGATCGTGAGCATGCTCGCGGTCCGCGCGGTCGCCGGTCCGTACAGGCGCATGCGCCCCTACGCCGACCTCTTCCTGCTCGGCGTGGCGTTCCTGCTGCTGGAGACCAAGAACGTGACCGGGTTCGCGCTGCTGTTCGGCACCACCTGGGTGGTGAACGCGATCGTGTTCGGCGGGGTGCTGGTCGCCGTGCTCGCCGCGGTGGAGGTGACGCGCCGCTTCCGGGTCCCATCCCTGCCCGTGATGTACGGCGTGCTCCTCGGCGGCCTGGTGCTGGCCTGGCTGGTGCCCAACTCCTGGCTGCTGGGCCTGCCGCTGCCGGTGCGCGCGGTGGTCGCCGTGGTCGTGGCGTTCCTGCCGATCTTCGCGGCCAACGTGGTGTTCGCCAAGCGCTTCGCCGACTCGGAGAACGGCACGCTGGCCTTCGGCGCGAACCTGCTGGGCGCGATGGTCGGCGGCTGCCTGGAGTATCTGGCGCTCGTCGTCGGCTACCAGGCCCTGCTGATCGTGGCCGGCCTGATCTACCTCATGGCCTTCGCCCTGCTGCCCAGGACGGCCCGGATCGCCTGAGCACGGGCATCCGCTGAGCACGGGCATCCGCCGTCACGGGATCCCGCCGGCCCTTCGCCGGACTCGCCGCCGACCGTACGGTGAGTCCGGCCCTCCGCCGGCCGTACGGCGAGCGCCGGTGACGGGTCCGGAGCCCCGAAGAGCCCTGTGGCCCGCCCTCCTTTGAGCGCGGACACCTGCTGTCACCGGCTCCCGCGCCGGCTGTAGGGCGGGTGCCGGTGGCGGGCTCGGAACCCCGGTGAAAAACCTGTGGCCCGCACTCCTCGCGAGGAGTGCGGGCCACAGGACTTACGGGCGGTGGTGGGGAGAAGGCGTGGGGACGGGTCAGAACCCGCAGAGGTCGGTGAGGGACTGGGCGGCGGCCTTGCTGCCGTTCTGGGTGGGGGTCTGACTCGGCAGCGCCGTCGCGGTCCTGGTGGGCTTGGGGGCGGGCGTCACGCCGCTCGCGCCGGGGGAGGCCGTCACACCGGCGGCCTGGGGGCGGCGGACGGGCTGCCGCAGCGCCTTGGCGGTCGCGGTGCGGATCTTCTGCCAGTCGGCGGAGCCGGGCCAGAAGTCCGGCGGCACGAACTGGAGACTGGAGATCTTGGCGTCCTTGACCTTGAGGCCGAGTTCGACGAGGTGCGGCAGCAGTTCGCGGGGGATGTCGGTCCTGGCCTGCTTGGCCACACCCGCGATCTTGGTGAAGTTGGTGAGCACGACCTGGGGAGTGGCCTGCTGGGCGAAGGCGCCGATGACGCAGCGCTGGCGGCCCATCCGGGAGAAGTCGTCGCTGTCGACGCGGGAGCGGCCGTACCAGAGCGCCTCCTCGCCCGACAGCGTCCGGTAACCGGCCTTGATCGTGCCCGCGGTGCCGAAGTGGCCGCCCCACTTGACGTCGCTGTCCACCCGGATCTTCAGCCCGCCGATGGCGTCCACCAGGTGGGCGAAGCTGAACATGTTCACCAGGGCGTAGTAATCGATCTTGAGATTGAGCGTGTAGCCGATGGCGTCCATGAGGGCCTTGGGGCCTCGCTGCCCGGTCTTGCCCGGTACGACATCGGGGTGCTCCTCGGCGTACTGCCAGATCTCGTTGAGCAGGCCGCCGTTGGGCAGTTCCTTCATGTAGCCGTCGGGAAACTGCTTGCCGAGCGGGGTGCCGGGGGGAAAGCGGACGTGCTGCAGGTTGCGGGGGAGACTGAACAGGACCGTGTTGCCGGTTTTGGTCTGCACGCTGGCCACGGTCATGCTGTCGGTCCGCACGCCCTCCCTGTTGCCGGCGCCGTCGCCGCCGACGAGCAGGAAGTTCACCCGGTCGCGGCCGTTCCACGGGTCCTCGTCCTTGACCGGGGCCACCGCCGGGTTGTTCGTGGCGCTCAGGAAGATGCTGTTGGCCGCGTCCTTGATGGTCAGCACGGTGCTCGCGACCAGCGCGAACGGCGCCGTCACCGACACGCAGAGCACGCCCACCACGATGCCGGACACGATCTGGCCTCTGCCGCTCAGCCGGTTGGGCCGCAGGGAGATGTAGGACGAGAGCACCAGCAGGAACCAGCAGAGCGCGCCGACCGCGGCCAGGACCGTCCCGCCCAGGAGTGCGCCGTCCTGGGCGGCGAAGCCGGCGATGTCCGTGCCCATGACGAGCCCGCCGATCAGCGCGGTCAGCAGGAGCGCGCCGAAGATCCCGAGCAGGATGTAGCCGGTACGGCGATGGCCCGCGCGCAGGTGGGCGGCGCCCGGGAGGATCGCGGAGAGGGCGGTCCAGCCGACGAGTGCGGGGGTGGTCAGCGGTTTGGCGAACCGCATCCGCCCCTTGGGGGCGTGGCCGGAGGGCCGGGTCTCGGTCTCCCGCACCTGTTCGGGCTGTACGTCCGCCGGGTCCTGCGCGTGACGCCGTGCCGGCTCGGCCGACGGGTCCCCCGCGGCCCCCGGTGCCTGCTCGGGCCGTACGTCCTGCGGGTTCTGCGAATCCCGCGCGGGCTGCCGGCCCTGCCCGTCGGGCGGGTTCTGCCCGTCCTGCGGGGCTCGCGAACGAGGCGGGTCCTGCGGGTCCTGCGCGGACTGTCGGCTCTGCCCGTCCCGGGGGGCTCGCGGGAGGGCCGGGTCCTGCGCGTCGGCCGATCCTCGCACTTCAGATGGTCCCTGCGCGTCGGATGAGCCGTCCGTGCCGTCGGGATCCGGGCCGTGGCCCGCGCTGCGCCGCCGGGGGCGCCGTTTCCCACCTTCACTGGCGAGATCCCCCGAGTCTTGCCCAAGGCGCATCGTCACACCGCTTCCTACTACGTCTTATCCCGGTCCACCTGGCAAAACAGCCAAGGTTCCCTGATTCCACGGAATTGTCAGGATTCTAGCCCTCATACATGGACATGGAAGACAGATGACCAATTTGTGGTTAATGGCCCCTTACACTACGCGGTCGCCGAAGCATGGCCGGGGCGTCACCGGAGTCGGGTCCTGACGAGGGACGGGGCGCGGGAGGTGGGCGGCCCGAGGGTGGAAGCGGTGGTGGGGGATATCGTCCACCGCCTGCCGTGCTGTCTCCCCGTTGCCCCAGACGTCCGATATGGCCGCGAGGGCTTGGACGTTTGTCGAATTTAGGGCGTAAGGATACTGATTTCTCATACGTCACTAATGTCGCTGCATTCGGTTACATTCCGAAATCATCCGAGGTGATCTCCGCGATGTGCGGGACCCAGCCAGGTGCTGTGTCCTAGCTTCAAAGTCATGAATCTGCAGCAGCTCCGCTATGTGGTCGCGACGGCGGAGCATCGCACCATGACCGACGCGGCCAGGTCGCTGTACATCGCACAACCTGCACTTTCACGTGCGATTAGGGACTTGGAACGAGAGCTCGGGATGACGTTGTTCGCCCGTTCCGGACGTGGCGTGGTTGTCACGGCACAGGGACGCCGGGTCGTCAAGCTGGCCCGGGAGGCACTCGACGCCGTTCGCGAGATCGAGGCACTGTCCACGCATGGCCATTCGTCCGAGGCGGAACTCCGCATCGCCTCGACCCCCAGCCTTGAGCCGGGGCTGGCCGGACGTCTCCTTCCCGCCTACACCGCCGAACATCCCGGTGTTCGTGTCCACATCGTCCGCTGTGACGGACGGGACGGCGTGATCAGCGCCATCAGGGACCAGAGGGCCGATCTCGGCCTGACGGACCTGCCCGTCCCCACCGACCTGATCAGTCACCCGCTCGAGCGTCAGGAGATCGTCCTGATCTCCCCGCCCGGCGTGAACCTGCCCGACCCGGTGCCGATGAGCAGGCTCAACGGCATGCGGCTGATACTGCCGGCTCCCGGCAGTTCACGGCGCAGGGAGTTCGACGCGCTGTTCGCCAAGCACGGCGTCACCCCGGTGGTGGCGGCGCAGCTGGACGAGCGCGGCAACTGGCTGAACACGGTCCGCTCAGGTACGGCCTCGCTGCTCTGGTACCGGGGGATGGCCGAACAGGCCACCCGGGCAGGGCTGGTGGTTCGCACCCTCGATCCCTCGGTCCGCCGGGTGATCGCCATTGTCCACGCGCGACGGCGGCTGCCCGCCATCGCCCAAGAGTTCCTGACCGTGGCCGAAAGTGGGTCGGCCGCCTAGGAACGTGCTGGTTTTCTGTTTCCCCAGAGGCGGCGCAGGTGGGAGCGCCGGCCTCTCCGACACCGGGTTATAGGCTCGGTCTCGATGACTATCCTGCGCCTGCGTGGCCGTGAGTTCCGGCCCGGCGAGTTCGCGATCATGGCTGTGGTAAACCGCACCCCCGACTCCTTCTTCGACAGAGGCAGGACGTACGGCTTCGCGGCGGCACTCGACGCGGTGAACGGGGCCGTCGACGACGGCGCGGACATCGTGGACATCGGCGGTGTCAAGGCGGGCCCCGGTGACGAGGTGAGCCCCGCGGAGGAGATCCGCCGGGTGGCCGATCTGGTCGCGGCGGTCAGAGAGCGCCACCCTCAACTGATCATCAGTGTCGACACCTGGCGTGCCGAGGTCGGCGAGGTCGTCGCCGAGGCGGGCGCCGACCTGCTCAACGACACCTGGGGCGGAGTCGACCCCGATCTGGCGAGGGTCGCCGCCAAGCACGGCATCGGCCTGGTCTGCGCGCACGCCGGACGCGTCGCCCCCCGCACCCGCCCGCACCGCATCGCCTACGCCGACGTGGTCGCCGATGTCATCGGCCACACCGCGGATCTGGCCGATCGCGCCGTCGCGGCGGGAGTTCCGCGGGAGTCGATCCTGATCGACCCGGCGCACGACTTCGGCAAGAACACCTGGCACTCCCTGGAGGTGAGCCGCCGCCTGCACGAGATGGTCGCCACCGGCTGGCCGGTGCTCGTCGCGGTCTCCAACAAGGACTTCGTCGGCGAGACCCTCGGAGGCCTCCCGGTCGACGAGCGCCACGCCGGCACGCTGGCGACCCTCGCGGTCTCCGCCTGGCAGGGCGCCCGGGTCTTCCGGGTGCACGACGCCGCCTCCGCCCGCACCGCGCTGGCCACCGTCGCCAAGCTGCGGGGGTAGCCTGCCTCGATGCCGGGCCGCGACGCCGTCACGAAGGGTCGTCTCCCGCTGCCTGCCGGATATGTCAGCGAAAGTCATGGACTAGAAGCTAGGCCAGGAAAAGTACGGCGGCCGTAACCTGATGGGCAAGCCTCGGTCAAGATAGCGGAAGCCGTACGACGGCCCGGAGGCCCGGGGAGGCGTCCTCCAGATGGACCGCGCCGCCGTGGGCGTGGACCGTCTCGCGGACGATCGCCAGCCCCAGCCCCGCCCCGCCCTCGTCGCGGCTGCGCGCGCTGTCCAGCCGGGTGAACCGGTCGAAGACCCGCTCCCGGTCGGGCTCGGGGATGCCGGGACCGTCGTCGGTGACGGTCAGTATCGCGTCGGCCCCCTCGGTCCGCAGCTCGACCACCACGGGGGCGGTGGTGTGCCGCAGCGCGTTGTCGACCAGGTTGACCAGCACCCGCCCCAGGTCCAGCGCGTCCCCCGTCACCACGATCGCCCCGGCCGCCCGTCCAGAGTCCTCCGCCGGCTCGATCGCCTCGTGGGCTCGGCCCGCCTCTCCCGGAAGCTCGATCACCTCGTGGGTCCGCTCCACCTCTGCCGGCGACTCGATCGTCCCGGGCGTCCGGCCCGCGTCCTCCGGCCGGCCGGCCGGGGCGCCCGCGATCTTCACGGTGACGGCCTCGCCGTACCGCTCGGCGGTCTGCGGGACCAGCTGGTCCAGCTCCACCGGCTCCCTGCGCGCCGGCGCGCCGTCGCGCTCGTCCAGGCGGGCCAGCGCGAGCAGGTCCTCGGCCAGCCGGTACAGGCGCATAGTGTCCTCCAGCACGCCCTCGGCCGTCTCCCGCCAGTCCTGCCCCTCCGGATAGCCGAGCGCCACCTCCAGCTGGAGCCGGATGCTGGCCAGCGGGCTGCGCAGCTCATGCGCGGCGTCGGAGACCAGAGCCCGTTGCCGGGTGTCGGCCTTCTCCAGCCGGGCCAGCATGGCGTTGAGCGTGGTGGCCAGGCTGTGGACCTCGTCGTGGGCCTCGGGCACCGGCAGGCGGCGGGAGCGGGCGGTGCCGGTGATCTCGTCCGCGCCCCGGCGCAGCGCGGCGATGGGCCGCAGGGTCCCGCCGATGATCACCCAGCTGGCCGCGGCGAGCAGTATCAGCAGCAGCGGCGTGCCGACGATCAGCACGTGCCCGGCCGTGCTGATGCTGGTCTGCACCTCGCTGAAGGGACGCGCGGCGATCACCGCCTGCCCCCGGTCGGCGCTGAGCACCCGGACCCGTAGCACGTGGGGGATCCCGTAGGGGGCGCCGTCCAGGAATCGGGCCTCGCCCCTTCCGATCGCGGTTCGCCGCTCCTCGGCGTCCAGCAGCGGGACCAGCCTGTCGGTGCCGGTGGTGGCGTGGGTGATCCGCCCGGTCGCGTCGAGCACCTGCAGAAGGGTGCCGTCGGGCGAGGTCATCCCGTCCGGCAGCCGCCCGGCGTCGGCGAGCGAGACCGTCTCCCGTGCCCGCTGGTAGATCGATTCGTCGATGGTGTCGATCAGCGATCTTCCGAGCACGCCGAGCATCACGTAGGCCGAGACGACCAGCGCCACCGCGAGCACGGCCGAGGCCACCGCGGTCAGCCGGAAGCGCAGGCTTTTACGCCGCCACCAGCCGACCGTGCGACGCGCCCCGTGGGCGGCCGGATCAGCCGCCATCGCCGACCAGCCGGTATCCCGACCCCCGGACGGTCTGCAGCGCGTTCTTGGAGAACGGCACGTCGATCTTGCGACGCAGGTAGCCCACGTAGACCTCGACCACGTTGGGATCGGTGTCGAAGGTGTCCCAGACGTGCTCCAGGATCTCGGTTTTGGAGACCACCTCGTCGTGGCGGCGGATCAGATACTCTAGGAGCGCGAACTCCCTGGGCGTCAGCTCCACGGGTGTCTCACCCCTGGCGACCCGGCGCCGCGCGGGGTCCAGCGACAGGTCCCCGGCCCGCAGTACGGAGGGGCGCTGCTTGGCCCCTCGCCGTAGCAGCGCCCTCAGCCTGGCGACCAGCACGACGTAGGAGAACGGCTTGGTCAGGTAGTCGTCGGCGCCCAGGTCGAGCCCGTCGGCCATGTCGTACTCGCCGTCCTTGGCCGACAGCATCAGGATCGGCACCCAGTTCTCCTCGGCCCGCAACTGCTTGCAGACGTTGTAGCCGGAGAGCCTGGGCAGCATGATGTCCAGCACCACCACGTCGTACTCACCCTGCCGGGCCAGGTGCAGGCCGTCCTCGCCGTCGTGCGCGAGATCGACCGCGAACCCCTCGGCCTGCAGCCCGCGCTGGAGCGCCGCGGCCATCCGCCGCTCGTCCTCTACGACGAGAACCCGCATAGCTGCCCCTTTCACCGTGGACGCCCATCTTCGACCAGCCGACCTGAGAGGCGGCTGAGAACCCTGTGAGCCCTCTCAGTCTGTCTCAGCTTCGGCACAGGACCCGTCGCGCAAGCTGACGAGTGACAGGGTTTACGCCATAGCGTGGAGGAATGAGATGCCGGATCAAGCCAGCCAGGGCAGACAGAGCAGACAGGGCCACGCGGTGAAGTGGGCCGTGCCGATCGCCGCGGTCGTGCTGGTCGCCGGGGCCATCGCCTCCGGACCGGTCATCGCGGCGGTTCAGGGGGATCCCGTGCTGCCCGAGCGCACCGCCGAGCAGCTGCTCGCGGACGCCGCCCAGGCCACCCGGTCCGGGCTGAAGCCCATGTCGGGCACCGTGATGCAGACCGCCTCCTTCGGACTTCCCGGACTGCCCGCCGTGTTGGGCATGGGGGGCTCCTCGCCCGTGGCGCTGCTGGCCGGCTCCCACGAGCTCAAGCTCTGGTACGGCGGGACGAACCAGGTCCGGCTAGCCCTGCCGGGGCGGATGAGCGAGACCGACCTGATCGTCAACGGCGACCAGGCCTGGCTGTGGGAGAGCGAGGCGAACAAGGCCACCCGGATCAAGGTCGACGCCCAGGCGGCCCAGGCCAGGGCGGGGGAGGCCCAGAAGGCACTACCCACGGCGACCACCCCGCAGCAGCTCGCCCAGGAGCTGCTGAAGGAGACCGGCAGCGACACCGTGGTCAGCGTCACCAACACCGAGAAGGTCGCCGACCGCGCGGCCTACCAGCTCGTCCTCGCGCCCAAGGACGGTTCGTCCCTGGTCAAGGAGGTCAGGCTGGCACTCGACGGGGAGACCTTCGTCCCGCTGCGGGTCCAGGTCTACGCCAAGAGCGCGGCCGAGCCGGCCTTCGAGGTCGGTTTCACCTCGGTCACGTTCACCCCGCCCTCCGCCGACAACTTCGCCTTCACCCCGCCCCCGGGCGCGAAGGTCGTCGAGGAGAATCCACTGGACGCCCTCGCCGCCGCCGAGCGGGCGAAGGCCGAGCAGAAGGGGGCCGAAGGGCTCAGGGAGAAGGTCAGGACCGTCGGCGACGGCTGGACCACGGTCGCGGTTCTCCCCTTCTCCGCGCAGGACCTCAAGGGTCAGGCGCCGAAGGAGCAGGGCGGCCCCGGCGGGCAGGACGCGAACGCCATCGTCGACGCCCTCCTGAAGTCGGCCAAGCCGATCAGCGGGACGTGGGGCAGCGGCAAGGTCATCCAGACCAAGCTGGTCTCCGCGCTGCTGACCGACGACGGCCGCCTGCTGGTCGGCGCGGTCACCCCCGAGAAGCTGGCCGAGGCGGCCGGGCAGAAATGAGCGGGATGCCGGGAAACACCGGGGGAGCCGTGCTGACCGCCGACGAGCCGTCGGCGGCCGGCACGGCCTCGGCCGGGGACTGCTCGATCGTCACCCGAGGGCTGACCAAGCGGTTCCAGGGTGGGCAGGTGGCCGTGAACAGCCTCGATCTGGCCGTGCCCAGGGGGTCGGTCTTCGGCTTTCTCGGCCCGAACGGCTCGGGGAAGACCACGACCATCCGCATGCTGCTCGGCCTGGTCGCGCCGACCTCGGGCAGCTGGGAGCTGCTCGGCACGCCGATGCCGGCCGGGGTGTCCGGCGTGCTGCCGAGGGTGGGGGCGCTGGTCGAGGGGCCGGCGTTCTACCCGTACCTGTCGGGTGAGGCGAACCTGCGCCGCTACGACGCCGCCGACCCGTCGGCGGATCCCCGTACGGTGGGGACGAGGATCGGGCTCGCCCTGGAACGGGTGGGCCTGGCCGCCGCCGCACGCAAACGCTACCGGGCCTACTCGCTGGGCATGCGCCAGCGGCTGGCCATAGCGGCCACGCTGCTCGGCCCGAGGGAGCTGCTGATCCTCGACGAGCCGACCAACGGCCTGGACCCGCAGGGCACCCGTGAGGTGCGGGGACTGGTCAGGGAGATCGCCGCCGAGGGGACGACGGTGTTCGTCTCCTCCCACCTGCTGGCCGAGGTGGAGCACATGTGCTCCCACGTCGCCGTCATGCGGACGGGAAGGCTGGTCGCGCAGGGCCCGATCGCCGAGTTCCGCGAGCTCCGAGCCGGTGAGGCGGTCAGGATCCGGGTGGAGAGCCCGGACACCGCCGAGGCGGCGGCCGTACTGGCGGCTCTCGGACTGGACGAGATCCGCCTCGGCGACGCCGAGGTCAGCGCCGAGCTGGGAGCCGAGGCTCCGGAGCGGGTCTGCGCCGCGCTGGTGGCGGACGGCGTCGCCGTGCGCGGCCTGGCCGTCCAGCGACCGAGCCTCGAAGACGTGTTCGTGGGCCTGACAGGGGAGGGTTTTGATGTCGACGGTTAGCGAGGAGCCGATCACGCGAAGAGGCGCGGGCAGGGGCGCGGGCGAGGACGTGAACGGAGACGTGGGCGGGGCCGCGGGTGGAGACACGGGCGTGGGGGCGGCCGGGGTCATGGAGGCCGGGGTCGTGGGGACGGCCGAGGGCGTGGGGACGGCCGGGGGTGTGGGGCAGGTCTCCTCCGCGCGGGTGATGGGCGCCCCCCGGGCGTGGCTGCGGCTGCTCGGCTCCGAGGTGGGTCTGACCTTCCGGCGGCCGAGGAACATCGTCATGCTGGCCGTGCTCGCCCTCGTCCCGGTGCTGATCGGCGTCGCGCTGCGGACGTTCGGCGGGCCGGACGGGGGCGGGGGCGGTGTGGCGATCTTCGAGCAGGTGACGGGGAACGGGCTGTTCCTCACCTTCGCCGCGCTCTCGGTCCTGGTGCAGCTGCTGCTTCCGGTCTCCGTCGCGGTGGTCGCCGGAGACTCGGTCGCCGGGGAGGCGGGCATCGGAACGCTGCGCTACCTGCTCGTGGCACCGGCGGGCCGGACCCGCCTGCTGGCCGTCAAATACGCCAACGTGGTCCTCTTCTGCCTGGCGGCCGTCACCGTGGTCGCGCTGTCCTCGCTGCTCGTCGGGCTGACGCTGTTCCCGGTCGGCCCGATAACCCTGCTGTCGGGAGGGACGATCTCCCTGCTCGAAGGCGTGCTCAGGATCGGGCTCGTCGTGCTGTACGTCACGGCCGGCATGGCGGCCCTGGCGGCCGTCTCGATGGCGCTCTCGACGCTGACCGAGGTGGCGATCGGGGCCGTCGCCGGCACCGTGGTGCTGGTCATCGTGGCTCAGGTCCTCGGTACCTTCCCCCAGCTCTCCGCGCTCCACCCGTACCTGCTGACGAGCTGGTGGAACGGCTTCGACGGGGTGCTGCGGGACCCGGTCGCCACGGGGGAGATGGGGCAGGGGCTGCTGGCCTTCGCCGCCTACGTCGTGATCTTCGGCTCGGTCGCCTGGGCCCGCTTCACCAGCAGGGACATCACCTGCTGACCATCGGCCCCCGGGCCTGCCTCACCGGCAGGGACGTCATCCGCTCCCGGACCTGCCTCACCGGCAGGGACGTCACTTGCCGGCCACCTGATCTTGTATACAGTATGGCGTTAAAAACGGCCCGGGCATAACCTGGAATCCGTCGGCCCGATTTCACCGAATGGTGGTCCGATTCGCCGCAGGGCGGACCGTTGATCGACGCCGGCACGGGGTGCTGATGAGTGATGTGACGATTTTGAACCGGCCGCCGACACAGAGGCTGCCGTCCGAGGTGACCAGTTTCGTGGGGCGCCGGCACGAGGTGGCCGACGTCAAACGCTTCCTGTCCGGGGCCCACGTGGTGACGCTCACCGGCGCGGGCGGGGTCGGCAAGACCCGGCTGGCCCTGCGGGTCGCGGCCGATGTGCGGCGGGCCTTCCGGGACGGCGTGTGGCTGGTCGAGCTCGCCGCGCTGGACACGCCGGAGCTGCTCGTCCAGACCGTGGCGGGAGCCCTGGACATCCGGGACCGCTCCTCCCGGCCACGCCTCGAGGTGCTCATCGAGCACCTGCGGAACAAGCAGGCGCTGGTCATCCTGGACAACTGCGAGCACCTGCTGCACGAGTGCGCCGTGCTCGCGGAGACGTTGATACGCGTGGCCCCCGACCTGCGGATCCTCGCCACCAGCCGGCAGCCGCTGGGGATCGCCGGCGAGCAGACGCTGGCCGTGCCGCCGCTGGCGCTGCCGGACTCCGATGTTCCCCGGCCGTCCGTCGAGGCGCTCGCGCAGTGCGACGCGGTGCGGCTGTTCGCCGAGCGGGCCGGGGCCGTCCTGCCCGATTTTGCCGTCACCGACGACAACCGGGAGGCCGTGGAGGGGATCTGCCGCCGGTTGGACGGCATCCCCCTCGGGATCGAGCTGGCGGCCGTGCGGCTGCGGGCGCTCTCCGTCCAGCAACTGCTCGACCGGCTGGATGACCGGTTCCGGCTGCTCACCGCGGGTTCGCGGGCGGTGCTGCCCCGCCACCAGACGCTGCGCGCCCTGATCGACTGGAGTTACACCCTCTGCACCGACCAGGAGCGACTGCTCTGGGAGCGTGTCTCGGTGTTCGCGGGGGGTCTGGGCCTGGAGGCGGCCGAGACGGTTTGCTCAGGGGACGGCATCGCCCGCGAGGAGATCATCGACCTGGTGATCGGGCTGGTGGACAAGTCGGTCCTGATCCGGGAGGAGTATCCGTCGGGGGTGCGTTACCGGCTGCTGGAGACGATCCGGCAGTACGGCCGCGACCGGCTGCGGGAGTCCGGGGAGGAGGAGGGGCTGAGGCGCCGGCACCGTGACTGGTGCCAGGATCTGGTGACCCGCGCCGAACGGGAGTGGTTCGGACCGAGCCAGGTGATGTGGTTCACGCGCCTGCGCGGTGAGCACAGCAACCTCCGCACGGCCCTGGACTTCTGCCTCACGGCACCGGGCGAGGTCGAGCGCGGGCTGGCCATCGCCACGGCCATGCGGTTCTACTGGATCGCGGCCGGTTTCCTGCACGAGGGGCGGTGCTGGCTCAACCCGCTTCTCGCCGCCGACGCGGAGCGGAGCGTTTTCCGCGGCCGGGCACTGTGCGTCAACGCCCGGCTCGCGGTCCTCCAGAGCGACTTCGCCGCGGCGGAGTCGATGCTGGAGGAGAGCCGGGCGCTGGCCAAGGAGTTCGGCGACGCGGCGACCCGCGCTCAGATCGCGTATGTCTCCGGTCTCGCCGCGCTGGTCCGGCAGGACCTGACGAGGGCCGCGACGCTTCTCGAGGAAGCGCTCGACCGTCACCGGGCGGTGGACGATCAGGTGGGCGAGGTGAACTCGCTGATGTACCTCGCCACCGCGCACTCGTGCCTCGGCCACTCCCGCCGGGCCGTCACGTTGTTCGAGACCTGTCTGGCGATGTGTGAGACCCGCAGTGAACACTGGTTCAGGTCCTACGTGCTGTCCGTCTTCGCGATCGAGATGTGGCAGCAGGGCAACACGGCGAGGGCGATCGAGATGGAGGGCGAGAGCATCCGGCTCAAGCAGCCCTTCAACGATCGGCTGGGCCTCGCCCTGTGCGTCGAGGTGATGGCCTGGATCGCGGCGGGCAGGGGCGACCACGAATGCGCCGCCCAGCTGCTCGGCGCGCTACGGGGGATCTGGCGATCCGTCGGCGGGCCCCTGTTCGGCTACCTCGCCGGATACCACTCGCAGTGCGAGGCGGTGACCCGCGGGCATCTCGGTGCGAAGAGATTCGACGCCGCCCTGCGCAAGGGGGCGGGGCTCACCTTCGACGGGGCGCTCGCGTGCGCCCTGCAGGAGAAGGCGCCCGTGGGCGAACGGCCCGAGGAGGCCGAGCGGCCGTCGCCGCTGACGCCCAGGGAGACGGAGATCGCCCAGCTTGTCGCCCAGGGGCTGAGCAACAAGGAGATCGCGTCCTCGCTGGTGATCGCCCAGCGCACCGCCGAGGGGCACATCGAGCACATCCTGAGCAAGCTCGGTTTCCATTCACGCGCCCAGATCGCCGTCTGGGTGGGCGAACGGAACCGCGCCGCCGACGACGAGGGGCCTCCCGAGGGCACTCCCTGACCTGATCATCGAAAGACGGAGGCCCGTTCGGGGAGGGGCGGGGAGAGCTCAGATTTCGGGGTGGGCGTGTACGGGCAGCTCGAACCAGACGACTTTGCCGGTGGCGGTCCTGATGCTGCCCCAGCAGCAGGACAACAGGTCGATCAGGTGCAGTCCGCGCCCTCTGTCCTCGTCCTCGCCGGCCTGGTACACGGAGGGCAGCGCGGAATCCGAGTCCTCGACCTCGCAGCGCAGCAGGCCGTCCTGGAGGGAGAGGGTGAGCCGGATCGTCCCGTGCGCGTGGCACAACGCGTTGGTGACCAACTCGCTGACCAGCAGCTCGGTGATCCCGCTCTGGCTGTCGACTCCCCACTCGGACAGCTGGGAGCGGGCCAGATGCCGCGCCTTGCCCACGGAGCAGGGCCGGGGGGAGAACCGCCAGGAGATTTCCCGGGAGGAGCCGAACATGAGTTCACCGATACGGCTGACGATCGCTCTGAGCCAGGCGTGCGCCTGACCGTGCCCGTCTACGGGAGCGCTCCGGGAGAGGGGACGTCCCCCGAAGACGGGCGCGATCGGCGGGGGTGGGCCGGTTCGCAGGCGCATCGTTCCCGCTCGCAGGTCGGCGGGGACGGAGGCGCGGTTCATGCGGCCTGCCCGTAGGGGTCATGGTGAGCGGGGATGCTGCGCCCGTCGGGCATGAGCTCGCCGGTGTCGTCAAAGATCACTACACCGTTGCACAGCAGACCCCATCCCTGCTCCGGGTGAAAGGCCACGAGGAACGCGGCCTCGTGGTCGGGAGCGTCGGCGGGGGGGCATTGCGGTTGGTGTTGACACATCACTCGTACCTGTGATCCTTAACGATGACTGCAGTGGAAGTTCTCACCACTGATCAGAATGGTCCCCGAGGGGCGGCGACGGAACGGGATAAACCCCCCCATTCATACCTATTGCGTAATGCGTAGGTAGCCCCTCGGTAGGTACGCCATGACCATCGGTCGCCGGTTTTCCCTTGTGGGTAAGCCTTTCGCAACCTTGCACCCTCGTAACGGCCGGTGAAAGAGCGTGGATCGGGGTGCCGTCTCTTTAGGTAAAGAAACCGGGACTCAGCCGGAATGGTTCTCCGACACGGTGTCGCGCAGGCGGTAGAGGGCGGAGTTCACCCGTTCGAGGGCCTCCTCCTCGGGGAGTTCGGGCTTATCCGGCGTCCGTCCCGCGCGGATGTCGGCGGCGATGTCCTCCAGGGCCGTCACCACGGCGTGGACGGCCTCCTCCGAAGGCGGCGGCATGCCGTGGTCGGTGCGGGCGGCGGTGGCGGCGGACGCGTCGGTCAGCTGTTCCAGCGAGACCAGCGCGGGCAGCCAGGTGGTGATGCGCCCGCTGATCGCGGGGGGCTCGGTCACCGCCCGCTGGAAGACCGTCCGCAGGTCGGCCAGGGCGTCGTAGGCCTTGCGGAGGTGCGTCGCCCTCGTGCCGTCCCGCGGGTCGAACGCGTGCCGGAGGTAGCCCGCGACGGCCGACAGCACCTCGGCGAACTGCGGCCCGACCGGCGCCTCCCAGCTCGCCGACCACGGCAGGTATCCCAGCAGGAGAACGATCAGGCACCCGATCAGGGTGTCCAGCAACCGGATCTCCGCCAGCCTCGGCCCGCCGTGGGTCAGCAGGTCGACCAGGAGCAGGACCAGCGGCGCCTGGAAGGTCGACATCAGGCCCCAGTTGCGTTGCATGCCGTACGGCAGGAGCGCCGCGAACACCGCGATCGGGATCAGGATCGCCGGGCCGTACGGCACCACGAGCAGCACCGCGGTGCCGATCAGCGCGCCCGCGAAGGTCCCGAGCGCGCGCTGTACGGCGCGGGCGAACACCGACCCGAAGTCGGGCTTGAGCACCAGCGCGACGGTCAGCGACGTCCAGTAGGACCGTTCGAACAGGTCGAGCTCGCTGATCGCGGCGGCGGCCCCCATGCAGAGCGCGAGCCGGACCGTGTAGACGCGGGTGAGGTGGCCGTACCACATCTTCTCCCACATCGCGCGGAGCCGGTGGCCGTGCCCGACCGGCTCGTACGGCAGCTGGTCGGACGCGACCTCGCTGCCGGACACCAGCTCGACGGCCTCCCGCACGGCCGAGCACAGGGCGCGGAGGGCGGGCGAGTCGCACTCACACGGCTGCGGCCTGGACGGCTCACGCCCTCCGGCGAGTGCCTCCGTGAGATCCTCGACGGTCTCCGCCGCCCCTCCGGGCGGCTCGCGTCCCTCGTGGTCCAGCGAGATCAGCGCGTTGCGGATCAGCGACGCCTGGTTCAGCAGGGCGACCAGGCGGCGGCGTTCGGGATCCGTCCCCGCCGCCCTGGAGCGGGCGCCGAGCACGGTCTCGTAGCCGTTCTTGAGGGTGATGTCGAACGCGACGAGCGTGTCGGGGTCGCGGCTGGAGAACAGCAGGGAGAGCGTCCGGTAGACCGCGATCACCGCGGCCTCCTCCGCCGCCCGCGGACGGGTCAACCAGCCGGCCACCGCCAGTGCGACGGCCCACCCCGCGCCGAGCACGAACATCAGCGCGTTCTGGCCGGGTGATCCCGGCACCTCGATGCCGGCGCCGATCACGGCCATCACGAGCAGCTGGAGCCCCGCCATCGAACCCGTGGCCCCGACCGTGCTGATCAGCGCGGAAACCACCGAGACGACCACCAGGACCGGCACCGTCCACCAGCCGTGGCCGTGGACCAGTGCCCCCGCGAGATATCCCAGCCCTCCGGCGAGGCCCGCCGCGCCCATCAGGATCGTCCTGGCCCGGTACGACCCGCCGCGGTCGCCCACTGAGGCGGTCATGGCGCCCATGGCCGGCAGCAGACCCGCCACGACCTGCCCGGCGGCGACCCCCAGGATGAGGGGACTGGTCACGGCGACGGCCGTGCGCAGCATCGGCCCCCACCGCAGCGGCGCCGGCGCCGGCCGTACGGTCTCCACGAGCCAGCCCGGAGCGGCGCCGGCCAGCTGGTCGGCGGCTCGCCGGAAGAGCCGGGGCATCAACGGCGCCGGGGCTCAGCGCACCAGCTTGTCGAGGGTGATCGGCAGGTCGCGAACACGGATGCCGGTGGCGTGGTAAACCGCGTTGGCCACCGCCGCGGCGGTGCCGACGATGCCGATCTCCCCGATGCCCTTGCTCCCCATCGGGTTGAGGTGCGGATCCTCCTCCTCGACCCAGAACGCGTCGACGTCCCGGATGTCCGCGCAGGCCGCGATGTGGTACTGGGCGAAGTCGTGGTTGAGGTAGTCGCCGAACTCGTCGTCCATGATGCTCTCCTCCAGGAGAGCCATCGACAGGCCCATGGTCATGCCGCCGATGAACTGCGAGCGGGCGGTCTTCGGGTTGATGATCCGTCCCACGGCGAACCCGCCGAGCAGCCGGAGAACCCGTGTCTCCCCGCTGTCGACGTCCACGGCGACCTCGGCGAACTGGGCGCCGAAGGCGTGCCGCGAGAACCGCTGCTGCGCGCCGATCTCCTCGGTGGTGTCGGCGTTCGTCTCCAGGCCTGCGGCGGGCACCTCGCCGTACCGCCGGTCGAGCTCCTCGGCCAGCGACTGGCAGGCCCGGACCACGGCCGTGCCCCACGAGGCGGTGCCCATCGACCCGCCCGCCACCATGGCGCTGGGCATCGCGCTGTCGCCGATCCCCACCCGGACCCGGTCCGGTGAGGTGCCCAGCGCGTCGGCCGCGATCTGGGTGAGCGCCGTCCGGGCGCCGGTGCCGATGTCGGAGGCGGCGATCCGTACGGTGAACGTGCCGTCCGGCTCACACCTGGCACTCGCCTGGGAGGCGACGCGGTAGGTCGGATAGGTGGAGGACGCCACCCCGGTCCCGATCAGCCACCTGCCCCGGCGCCGGACCCCCGGCGCGGGATCGCGGTCGGCCCAGCCGAACCGCCGCGCTCCCTCGCGCAGGCAGGCCACCAGATTCCGCGAGCTGAACGGCAGGCCGCTCTCCGGGTCGGCGGCCGGCTCGTTGCGGATCCGCAGCTCGACCGGGTCGATCTTGCCGGCGACGGCCAGCTCGTCCATCGCCGACTCCAGCGCGAACATGCCCGGCGTCTCGCCGGGCGCGCGCATGTAGGACGGCGTCGGAACGTCGAGCCGGACCAGCCGGTGGGTGGTGCGCCGGTTGGGCGCGGCGTACATCACCCGGGTGGGCGTGGTGGTCTGCTCGGCGAACTCGTTGATCCTGGAGCTCTGCTCGAACGCGTCGTGCAGGATCGCGGTCAGCCGCCCGTCGGCGTCCGCGCCGAGCCGTACCCGCTGGATCGTCGGGGTGCGGTAGCCGGTCACCGCGAACATCTGCTGCCGGGTCACCGCGAGCTTGACCGGGCGGCCGACCTGCTTGGCGGCGAGTGCCGCGGCCACCACGGGCGGCTTGGGAGCGGCCTTGGACCCGAAGCCGCCGCCCACGTGCGGGGAGATCACCCGGACGTTCTCGGGCGGCAGGCCGAACAGCGGCGCGAGCGTGTCGCGGACCGCCGACGCGCCCTGGTTCGAGTCGTAGAGCGTCAGCCCGTCACCGTCCCACATGGCGACCGTGGCCTGCGGTTCCATCGGGTTGTTGTGCTCCGCCGGGGTGCTGTACATCGCGTCCACCACGATCGGGGCGGCGGCGAACGCGGAGTCCGGGTCGCCCATCTCGGTGTCGGCCGGATAGAACGGATTGACCTGGTCAGGCCGGTACATCCCCGGATGATCAATGCGCAGCCCGACGTCGTGCGGCTCGGCGTCGTACTCCACCCGCAGCCGCAGGGCCGCCTCCCTGGCCTCCTGGAGCGTCTCGGCCACCACGATCGCGATGTACTGGCCGCGGTAGGCCACCCGAGGGGACTGCAGCACGGCCAGTTCGGCGTTCTCCGGCGTGGACAGCCGGGGCGCGTTGCCGTGCCAGATGGCGGCGATCACCCCGGGGAGCTGGACCACGGCGTCGACGTCGATCGAGCGGACCGCACCGCGGGCGATGGTGGCCGGCACCGGTACGGCGTAGGCCAGGTCCTGCGGGGAGTGCTCGAAGGCGTACCGGGCCCGGCCCGTGACCTTGTCCGGGCCCTCGATCCGGTCCATCGTCGAACCGACGTACGGAATGGCCGCGGTGGTCATGACGCCTCCGTGAGATCTATGAGGGTGCGGACCAGGACGTTTCTGGCCAGCGGCACCTTGAACCCGTTGTCCCGCAGCGGCCGCGCCTGGGCCAGCTCGAGGTCCGCGGCCCGCGTGAACTCCGTCGCCGTGGCCGCCGAACCGCGCAGCGCCGCTTCGGCGACCTCGGCCCGCCACGGCACGTGGGCGACGCCGCCCAGCGCGATCCGGCAGTCCCGCACCACACCGTCGGCCACGTCGAGCGCCGCCGCCACCGACACCACGGCGAACGCGAACGACGCCCGGTCCCGCACCTTGCGGTAGTGCGACCGGGTCGCGAAGGACAGCGGGGGCACCTCGACCGCGGTGATCAGATCGCCTGCCTCCAGCACGGTGTCGCGGTCGGGCTCGTCACCGGGCAGCCGGTGGAGCCCGGGCATCGGCACGGTCCGGGGGCCCCGCCGTCCCTCCACGTGGACGATCGCCCCGAGCGCGGCGAGCGCGACGGCCATGTCCGACGGATGGGTGGCCACGCAGCCGCTGGAATGGCCGATGATCGCCAGGTTGCGGTGGTCGCCCTCGCGGGCAGGGCAGCCCGAGCCGGGCTGCCTCTTGTTGCACGGCTTGGAGATGTCCTGGAAGTAGGAACAGCGGGTGCGCTGCAGCAGGTTGCCGCCGACCGTGGCCATGTTGCGGATCTGGCCCGAGGCTCCCGCGAGCACCGACTCGGCGAGCATCGGGTGGCGCAGCCGCACGAGCGGATCGCAGGCCAGGTCGCTGTTGCGCACGCCCGCGCCGATCATCAGGCCGCCGTCCGCGCTCTCCTCGACGGCGGAGGAGGAGATCCTCGTGACGTCCACCAGCATCTCGGGTGAGGCGACGCCCAGGCGCATCAGGTCGACCAGGTTCGTGCCGCCGCCGAGGTACATGGCGTCGGGCCGCTCGTCCAGCGCGGCCACCGCCGACCGCGCGTCTTCCGCTCTCCTGTAGTCGAAGGGTCTCATCGCGCCACCTGCCCGATGGCCGCGACGATGTTGACGTAGGCGCCGCAGCGGCACAGGTTGCCGCTCATCCGCTCGCGGATCTCCTCGTCGTCGAGCCGGGGTTCGGTGGTCACGTCCGCGGTGACGCTGCTCGGCCACCCGGCCGAGGCCTCGGCCAGCATGCCGACCGCCGAGCAGAGCTGCCCGGGTGTGCAGTACCCGCACTGGAAGGCGTCGTTTTCGATGAACGCGGCCTGCAGGGGGTGCGGTGTGTCGCCGTCGGCCAGTCCCTCGACCGTGGTGATCTCACGATCGTCGAGGGTGACCGTCAGCGCGAGGCAGGCTTTCATCCGCCGCCCGTCCACCAGCACCGTGCAGGCGCCGCACTGTCCGTGATCGCAGCCCTTTTTCGCCCCGGTCAGGTCAAGCCGCTCACGCAGCGTGTCCAGAAGGGTCTCCCGGGTGTCCACGGTGATCGGATAGCTGTCCCAGTTGACCGACAGCCGGAGATCCACCATGACCGGAGCCGAGACCGGGACTTCTTGCCCTGGGGTGTTCGGTTCGCTTTTCACGGGCGCTCTCCTACCCACTCGTCCGTCCGGCTTATCTCCGCTTTCGCCGACGAGCGCTTGACCATTCCATGGTTCGTTGTGGGTCTGAGGTGCTGAAATATCGTGAAACCGGAGTGCCTGGATCGGGCCGGGAGCAGGGGCGGGACGTGGACTTTCGCCCTGCGCCGGACCGGTTCCCGACCTGGGCCACCGTCCGGATCGGGACGTGAGGAGGGCCTTCCCCGGCCGTGCCACGGCCGGGGAAGGCCCTCCTCACGCTCGGTCACCGTTTCGCCGGACGCGTTCCGCAGCCCCGGAGTGAGACGGGGCTGCGGGACGAGTGGAGATCGGGGGACCGGGAACAGCCGCTCCGGTGGCTGCTCCTACAACGGAAAAGCCCGGGTCGTTCGATGGAGCGGGCCCGTGGAACTCAGGGGTAGCTGACGAGGTTGGCGACGTTGGTGCTGGAGTTCGACGGGCCTCCCGTGTTGTTGATGACGTTCCTGATCGTTCCGACGCCGCCCAGCGACACCGTCACCATGTTGTGGAACTTCACGCCCGGGGTGTTCGGCACCTCGAAGGAGTGCGCCTCGACCACGCCCGGGTTGACGTTGAAGTAGGCGTAGCTGCCCAGACCCCAGGCCTCGTGGCTGGTGACCGAGTTGGCCACCTTGTAGGCCGCGTAGCCCTGGGTGCTGCCGTTCATCCACGCCGCCTGGTTGGGCGGATCGTAGGGCAGCTCGTTCTGGTAGAAGTAGGTCCGGCCGCCGTTGCCGTTCCAGATCACCTGATACTTCTGGTAGTGCTCGACGAACAGGCCGTACATCGTGACGTTGTTGCCGTTGACGACCAGGCCGGTGTCGGCGGGGTTGGTCGTCCAGCCGACGGTGTTGGGGTGCTGGCTGTCGGAGTGGTCGGCGCGCCACAGCCACATGTGGTCACCGATCACGTCGGAGCTGTTGACCTCGAGGCTCCTGGTGGCCTTGCCCGCGATCGGGCCGCCGATGCGGAAGTACACGTCGTGCAGCGACGTCGGGTCGGCCGCGTGACTTGCGCTGGAGCCGGTCGGGCCGACCTGCATCAGCAGAGGCGAGTTGGTCGTGCCGGCCTCGATGAGGAGTCCGGCGATCTTGACGCCGTTGACGTCGGCGACCGACATGGCCATGACGCCGTTGTCCGCCTGCAGGGTGGCGAGGCCGAGGCCGAGCACCACGGTGTCGGGACGGGTGACCCTGATCGTGTCGGTGAGGTGGTAGACGCCCGGGGTGAACAGCAGGTTCTTGCCCTGGGTGAGTGCCGCGTTGATGTCGGCCGCCGTGTTGTTCGGCTTGGCGACGAAGAACTGGTCGATCGGGATCGACGACCCGGCGGGGGCGCCGTTCGCCCAGGTCGTGCCCTGGCTGTTCGTCCGCAGCGCCGGGACGAACACCTGGTAGGCGCCGGCCTGGTCGATGTAGAGGAACGGCTTCTCACGGGCCACCGGCACCGTGCCGACCGTGGTGAACGGCGGGTTGGGGAAGCTGTTCGACGGCGCGCCCACGACGCCCGCGAAGACCATGTTCCAGTTGGAGCCGCTCCAGCTGCCGAACTGGGAGCTGCGCGACAGCCACTGCTGCTGCGAGCCCGACCGCACCTGGCCGTCGATCTTGGAGTCGGAGATGAAGCCGCCGCTCGACCAGCCGCCGTCGTCCAGCTGGAGGTTGCCGCGGACGTGCATGCGGCGGTACTGCGCCGCCTGCGAGACCGCCCACCGGTCGGTGCCCGAGGGGGGATTCACCGAGAGGTTCTCGGCGCCGCGCCAGAAGTTCTGGGTCGCGTTGCCCTGGAACCAGTCGGCCTCGGCGTGCACGCCGCCGTTGATGGTGACGTTGTCGGGCGACAGGCCCAGGCCCAGCACCTGCGTGTAGAAGCCGACGTTCACGTCGACGTTGTAGGAACCGGGCTTGAACAGCAGCGCGAAGCGGTTGCCGCCGAACTGGTTGGTCTGCTGCTGGCTGAACACCGAGTTCAGCCTGCTCTGGATCGTCGACGCCGGCGTCGAGGGATCGAAGACGCTGACGTTGGGGCCGAGGTCGGGGGTACCGGCCGGCGGCGGGTCGGTCGGCGGGGTGGTGCCGCCCGATCCCAGGGTGAACGACTGGGCCGCGGTCCCGTTGCAGGCGTACTGCTGGACCCGCGCGCCGTCAACCGTCGACGCCGCGGCCACGTCCAGGCACTTGCCGCTGTTGCGGTTGACGAAGTGGTAGGAGCCACCGGCCTCCTCCACCGGCTGCCACTGCTGGTTGTTGCCGCCGGAGTAGGTCCACAGCTGGACGGGGGCGCTGTCGGCGGTCGAGACGTCGGTGACGTCCCAGACCTGCGCGGCGTTGTTGTTGTTATTGACGCGGTAGTAGCCGCCGCTGGTCGCCTGGAGCTGCCAGAGCTGGGCCGTCGTGCCGTTGCACGCGTACTGCTGTACGGCGGTGCCGTTCGCGGAGGCCGCGGCCGCCGCGTCCACGCACTTGCCGCTGTTGTTGCTCACCACGGTGGTCCAGCCGGTGGGCAGGGCGGCCGCCTTCGCGCTCGCCATCGGCATTGAGGTCAGACCCGCCGTGGCCAGCGCCGCCGAGACCAACGTGAGCGTGATGAGCCGCCGGTTGCGGCGTGGTGTGCGGTGGACCACGCCTGTCTCGTTGTGTCCCAGAGTCACGAAACCCTCCTCTGCCGCGGTGCGGCATCGCTGTCCAGTGGTGTAGCCGGTGCGCAGATGGTGGACTCGTCCCGTCTTCCCGCACGCGAACGGCACGGGCCGGCCAGGGCGGGCAGGCACGTCGAAGGTCCATCGGCGAGCGGAGCGTCCGTCTCCGGACGGAGACGCCGGTGCGGCCTCTGATGGAAAGGCGCGCCGGTGGACCCGGCTCCGCTTATGCCGGGATGTTCCGGCCCGTGACCGGCGTGCCGGCGACCGGTGATCTCGGTACGTCCACCGAGAGGAAGCTATGACTGTCAAGTTTAGGTGTCAATACTAGGATAAATATAAGACTTAAATTATTCTTAAGGACCGTTCCATAAGCTCATTCGGCCGTCGGAGCAGGGCATTTCTACGTGTGAGGGCGGCGATCGCCGATGCCGGAACCGCCGGAAGCCGGATCAAAAGGGGCTGGCCCAAAGGGAAGGCCCCGCGGATTCCTTCCGCGGGGCCTTCACCGATCGGATCGATCAGGAGGTACGGCCGCGGCGCAGGCCGAGCGCGCCGATCACGACGCCGATGAGCCCGACCAGCAGGCCGGCGCCGCCGAGCAGGCGGGCGGTGCCGTCGGAGCTGTCCGCCGCGAGGGCGACCGGGGCCACCGACGGGGCCGTCGTGCTGGTGGACGCCGCGGGGGCCGTCGCCGGAGTCGCGGAGGCGGCGGGCTCACTCCCCTCGGCGGGCGCGGGGGTGAGCTTCAGCGTCGGGGCGGGGCGCTCGGCCTCCGAGCCGTCGGCCTTGGGCTCATCGGCCCACTTCACGACCTCGCCGCCGCTGTAGGTCTGGGTCGTGGGGAAGACGAGCTGGTCGGTGTCCTTGGGCAGCGCGCCCATGGACACCTCGAACTCCTGGAACTGCCCGGCCTCGATCTTCCCGCCCGACCAGGTGATCGTCGTGACGGCCTCGGTGACCTCGCCGTACTCGGTGGTGACCGGCTTGGGCAGCTTGCCCTCGACGACCTTGACCTTCCAGCCGGGAACCGGCTTGACCGAGACGAACGGCAGCGGGTGGTCGAGGGGGAAGGAGACCTCGATCTTGTTGGTCGAGGCGTCGTCACGCTCGTTCGGGACCCGGAAGGCGACCTTCGTGAAGCTGCCCTGCACGGCGGTGCCGGGGTTGATGGTGACGTGTGCGAGGGCCGGCAGGGCCAGGCCGAGGGTGAGGGCGGTCACACCGGCGGTGACGGCCACCAGGCGGCGGCAGGCATGGGAAAGCGACATGGGAGTTCTCCACTTCGACACTTCGGAATCTGGGGGTTTTCGGGCTCGCGCGATCACGGCAGGCCGGGCCGTCCGGTCTCCCTGCGCTCCGGGAGACCGTGGTCTCCGGGGGCGGGCAGGCCGGACGGGGAGGATCGGGCAGGCCGGACCGGCGCCGGGCTGTGCGGCGGCGATGGCCGTACGCCGGAGCGCGCGGCGACCGTGACCGTATGCCGGCCCACAGCGGTCACAACGATCACAGCGGTGACCGCTGCGACAGCGGTGACGGAGGTCAGGCGACGGGCAGTGGAGGACCGCGCCGGCTGACGGAGTGCCGGAGGAGAACGTCACGCACCGGGACGGGCGTGACGGGGGAGGGCACGGCACGCGGGAGGGCGACGGCCACGCGCGGGGGCCTCAGCAGCCGGAACATCACGCTGAGGCGGTGCCGCGCCGAGTGGAGCAGCGCCCACAGGGCGGCCTCGCCGCGGGCCAGCCACCAGCCGGTGATCAGCGTGGCGGTGAGGTGCGCGACGAGCATGCCCACGCTCTCGCCGAAACCCCTGCCGTGTGAGTGCGGGACCAGCGAGACCCCCACGGGGCCGCCGAGGGCAAACAGCTCGTGCAGGGCCAGTTGCAGGGCGGAGAGCCCGACACTGATCGTCGCGGTGGAGCGTTCGCGCCCGGCGAGCAGCATCGTCATGGACATGACCGCCGACCCGCCGGCGGCCACCGCCCACGGCGCGGGCCCCGAACCGCCCGCGGCCACGTGGCCGAGGACGGCAAGCGTCACGCAAACGGCCGAGAAGGCGGCCGCACGCATGAGGCGTAGGGGGAGGTGGGCGCGCATGGTGACCCATATGCTCTCATGCCTTCCCAACGCCTGCCGTTCTGAGGTTTTTGTCGCTATGGTTGCCGCGACAAGCGCTTCAAGCCCACGACAAGCGCTTCAAGCCGAGGTGGTGGCTATGCGGCACTTCTTTGGGCTGCTCATCGGGTTGGTCATGACAGCGGTGCTGTTGTTCGGCGGCGGATGGGCGGTGCAGGAGGCCGGGGCGAGCCTGACCCCGCTTCCGGTGGAGAGCGGATCGAAGACCTGGATCGCGCTGGGAGTCATGGCCGCGATCGGACTCCTGTTCGGCCTGGTGATCGCCGGCCGGGTCTCCCCTCTGGCCGCCTTCATCCCGTCGATGGTCCTGCTCGCGTGGACCGTGGTCTACGCCCTGGACGTCAGGCGGGCCATGGGCCTGATCCCCGACGACCCCAGCTTCCACGAGGAGCTGCTGCAGGCCGGCCGCGGTATGGGCCTGCTCCTCACCACGGGTGTTTACGCCCTCCTCGGCATCGCCCTGTTCCTGCCCGTCCTCATGCCCTCCCGCTGGGCCTCCCGGGTCCGCGCGGATGAGGAAGAGGCGTATGAGGAGCCCGGCAACCAGGGTTACTACTAGCTACGGGGCTCCGTCTTCGACCGGATCGCGCCCGGGCGGGAACAACGCGAATGTGACCGCCGCTCCGTAGGGGTGGCGGTCTTGTCGTGCCGGGTGGCGATGCTCGGACGCCGCTGAGCCCCTTGAAGCGGCGTCCGCCCATATTGCGTCGACGGCAGGTCTCGGGCGGGGGACGTCGGCCGTCCGCGACGATGGTGGTGGCGGCCGTGGCCGGCGCGCCGCGGGCCTCGGTGATCGCAGGTTCCGGCAGGGGGAACCGATCACCGCATCCGTGCCGAAGATGGGCCTGATACCGAGCCTGCCGCTGCTGTACGGTTCGCGATGTGAGGTACTACGTCCGTGTCTGCATTGGTTCGCTGATCTCCCTGGTCTGCCTGGGATTCGCGCTCTACGCGCTGTACGAACTGGTCCGCGGCGGGAGCTGTGCCTCGGGCGGCAACTACGTCTCCGCGCGCCAGTGCGCGCCGGGCTCGGAGAAGTGGGCCTGGGTGCTGCCCGGCTCGATCATCGGCGGGCTCCTCAGCTTCTTCCTGGGCACGTTCAAGGGTTTCGGGCCGCCGCCCAGGACCGACGCGAGCCCTGCCGGGTTCGCGGCCGGGACGGGAGCCCGTACGGCCACCGGTGCGGCGCCGTCCGGCCAGGCGGACCTCTTCGGTGGCAGAGTGGTCGTGATGAGGGGGCAGTTGATCCCCGAGGAGCGGGGGGCTGCGTCGCCGGTGTCGCCGGTGCCGCCGGCGTCCGGCCGGAACGCCGCGTCCGGTGCCGATCCGCTCGACCGGCTCCGGAGGCTTCAGGCGCTGCTCGACGCGGGCACGTTGTCCCGCGCGGAGTTCGAGCGGGCGAAGGCGAAGATCCTGGCGGAGATGTGATCGCCGGCCGGGGGTGAGACAGGGTCCGCGGCGTCCCGGCGAGGCGCCGACACGGACGGCCGAGGTGCCGGGTGTGTCATGGCGAGACCACGCTGGCCAGGGCTTTTGTCAAAGTAAAGACTTACCCTGGGAGTGATACGGCCACCTTGTCAACCGACTTCTGACATACCGTAATGAAATGGACAGTGACAATCTCCTCGGTGAGTTCCTGCGTGCGCGGCGTGAGGTCACCACCCCCAGGCAGGTGGGACTGCTGCATTCCGGTCCTCGCCGGACGCCGGGACTGCGCCGGGAAGAGCTGGCGATGCTGGCGGGGGTCAGCACCGACTACTACATCCGCCTGGAGCAGGGGCGCGAGCGCCACCCCTCCGAGCGGGTCCTCGCTTCCCTGGTGCGGGTGCTGGGCCTCGGCCCCGAAGCCGCGGCATACATGTACGAACTCGCTCATCCAAGGCCCCGGCAGCGCAGGGCCGCCGGTGAGGTGGAGCGGGTCAGCCCGGATCTGCTGCGATTGATGCGCAGCTGGCCGGACACCCCGGCGCTCGTGTTCGGCCGCTGGATGGACGTGCTGGCCACCAACCCGCTGGCCGCGGCACTCTACGACGGGCTGGAGCACGCGGACAACCTGCTCAGGCTGGTCTTCCTGGAGCCGGCCGCGCGCGAGTTCTACCGCGACTGGGAGAAGGTCGCCCGAGGCAAGGTGGCCCACCTGCGCGCCGCCGCCGGAGCGGACCTCGACGACCCGTACCTGACCGAGCTGGTCGACGAGCTCTCGTTCAACAGCGCGGACTTCTGCCGCCTCTGGGCCCGCCACGACATATCCGGCAAGACCCGCGAGGCCAAGCGCTTCCATCACCGCGACGTCGGCGATCTGACCCTCATCGGCGAGGTGTTCAACGTCAACAGCGCCCCCGGCCAGCAGCTGCTCATCTTCCAGGCCGAGCCCGCCAGTCCCTCCGAGCAGGCCCTGGCCCTGCTGGGCAGCCTCTCCGTCATGACGGCATGACACGTCGTACCCGCACGCCGCGACTCCCGGCTCCCGGCTCGCCCCTGGATCGGACACCTGTTCATTTTGATGTATTGCGCATCTTCTACCTCTTTTGGGACTCGTGTGACGAGTGAACATGAAGGTGCCTCCGCGTATCAGGCCTCTGCCGCGCAATGACCTGACCGTGGTGAGCAGCACACATCCTGGAAGGAAGACATAGTGAGGTTCGTGCCGCGCCTGCGTTCGATCCAAGCGCGCTACACGACGACCGCGACCGCGCTCCTGCTGATCGTCCTGATCGCGGTGAGCGCGAGCTCCGACCTGGCCATCCGATACAGAATCCAGGACGACGCCTTCAACGACGCCGAACGGGTCGCCAGCCAGTGGAGCGCGGCGGTGCGCAACGGCAACATGCCGAGCGTGATCCCCACCTCCACGGGCGTCAATCTCATCCAGCTGGTGGATGCCCGCGGCAAGGTCCTCGGAGCCAGCAGGGAGGCGTGGGGCAAGCCGCCGCTGAGCGCGATCCGGCCTCCCGCCGACGATCGGTTCCAGAGGCTGACCGACGGATGTCTCATACTGATGGCCATCCGGGTCTCTCCCACGGCGGACGCTCCGGTCGTCTACGCGGGCATCGAGGAACCGTCCATCCTGCGCAAGCACCGCCTGGAGTACTTCTTCGCCGGAAGCGCCCTCATCCTCCTGATCTTCGCCGCCTGGATGACGTGGGCCGTGGTGGGCCGGACGCTGCGTCCGGTGGCGGCTATCCGCGAGCGGATGTCGGAGATCACGGTGAGCGATCTGAGCCTGCGGGTGCCCATGCCGCCGGGTGAGGACGAGTTCGCGCTGCTGGCCAGCACCGCCAACCAGACCCTGGCCCGGCTGCAGGAGGCGGTGGAGCAGCAGCGTCAGTTCGCCTCCACCACCTCCCACGAGCTCAGGAATCCCATCGCCGGCCTGCGCACGCAGCTGGAGGAGGCGCTGCTCTACCCCGACGACGTCGATTCGCGCGAGACCATCCAGGGCGCGCTGTCGGCGACGGGCCGGCTGGAGGCGATCGTCAACGACCTGCTGCTGCTGGCCCGGCTACGCGTCGCCGACCCGGCGGCGCGCGAGCTGGTCGACCTCGGCAAACTCGTGGAGGAGGAGGCGGATGTCCAGACCAACGGCGTGCCGGTGTACGTTCACGCGGCCTCCGGCGTGTGGGTCTGCGGCTCCCAGATCCAGTTGATCCGGGTGGTGGGCAATCTGCTGAGCAACGCGCGGCGTCACGCCGACGTCAGCGTCAAGGTCTCCGTGGAGTCCGTCGACGGCCAGGCCGTCGTGGCGGTGGTCGACGACGGCGCCGGCATCGCCCCGGCCGATCGCGAACGGGTCTTCGAACGCTTCACCCGTCTGGACGACGGGCGGCGCCGTGACTCCGGCGGCAGCGGGCTCGGCCTGGCCATCTCCCGCGACATCGTCCGCTCCCACTACGGCACTCTGGGGATCGAGGACTCGCCGCGAGGCGCCCGGTTCGTTCTCCGGCTGCCGTTGATGGACGCCGAGCGCACCGTTCCGCCCTCCCCGCAGGAAGCTTCCCCTCAGGAGACCTCTCCGCGGGAAGCCTCTCCCCGGAAAACCCCTCCGCAGGACGCCTTCCGGCAGGACGCACCCCCGCCGGGGGCCTCCGTCGAGGATCGCGGCGTTCAGCCGCTGTAGAGGCGCGTGACGACGCCCTCCATGGACTCCTCGTCGGGGGCGGTGGCGCGCAGGTCGTCCAGGGTGCCGTCGAAGGCGAGGTGGCCGTGGTCGATGACCATGACCCTGCGGCAGAGTTTCTCGATGTCGCCCAGATCGTGGGTGGTGAGCAGGACCGTGGTGCCGCGGTCGGCGTTGAGACGGCGGAGGAACTCGCGCATCGCGGCCTTGCTCACCACGTCGAGGCCGATCGTGGGCTCGTCGAGCACCAGCACGGCGGGGTCGTGGAGGAGGGCGGCGGTGATGTCGCCGCGCATGCGCTGACCGAGGCTGAGCTGGCGGACCGGCGTGCTCATGAACTCCGCGAGACCGAGGAGCTCGGTCAGCTCGGCGAGCCGCCGCCGGAAGTCGATTTGATCTACTTTGTAAAGGTGACGGACCAGCTCGAAGCTGTCCCTGAGCGGAAGGTCCCACCACAGGGTCGTCCGCTGCCCGAAGACCACGCCGATCCTGCGGGCCAGCGCCATGCGGCGGCGCGTCGGGTCGAGCCCCGCCACCTGGATGCGGCCCGAGGTCGGCGCCAGGATGCCGGTGAGCATCTTGATGGTGGTGGACTTGCCCGCGCCGTTGGGGCCGAGGTAGCCGACGAACTCCCCGGCCTCCACGGTGAACGACAGATCCCGTACGGCGTGCACGGTCTTCCTGGCCTTGCGGCGGCCGACGGTGAAAGAGCGGCCGACCCGGTCGAGTTCGATCATGTTCAACTTCCCGTTGAGCGGTAGCGGCGGATGCCCGCCCGCCAGGCGAGGGCGGCGGCGACGGACAGGACGACGGCCGCCAGGGGCGCGGCGAAGCGGAGCCAGTACGGCAGGCCGAGGGGGTCCGGCCGGTCCAGGACGAACAGGGCGGGCTGCCAGTTCACGAAGGCCAGCGGCACGATGAACGTGACGCCCTTGACGAGCTCGTTGCCGTACACGCTCAGCGGATACTGGGTGAGCGCGCTGCCGCCGTAGGTGAAGGCGTTGGCCACCTCGGGGGCGTCGGTCAGCAGAAACTGCATCGCCCCGCCGAGGGTGAAGATCGAGGCGAAGATGACCGTCCCGCACAGGATCATCACCGGGATCATCCAAGCCCTGCCGGCGGCGAGGCCGAGCTGGGGCAGGGCGATGGCCAGCACGACGGCGGCCTGGGTCAGCCTGCCGAGGCGCTGCACGCTGAAGCGGTCCGTGGCCATCTGGACGAACGCGCCGGCCGGGCGGATCAGCATGGTGTCGAAGGTGCCGGACCTGATGTGCTGGCTGAGGCGTTCCACGTTGCCGAAGAGGATGTCGCTCAGGGCGAAGGACAGGCCGGCGGCGCCGTACAGGAACATCACCTCGGCCAGGTCGAACCCGCCCAGGGATCCGACGTGTTCGAAGATCACCCAGATCGCCGCCACGTCCAGCGCGCTGACGACGAACGAGCCGACCACCATCATGATCAGAGGACCGGGGTACTGCGCGGAGGCCCTCAGCCAGGTCCAGGCCAGCAGGAGATACGTTCTGACCATCAGGCGCCCACCCCCGCGGTCTCCGGCCCGGGGACGCTCACGTCGTCAACCACCCTGGACCACGACCTTCCTGCGGGCCGAGCGGGTGACGAGGGCGCCCAGGAGCAGCAGCGCCACCGCCCAGGCGCTCTGGAAGCCGAGGGCCTCGAGGACGTCCCGCTTGCCGAGATAGACGTCGGCGGGGACCTGCACCATCGCCGACCAGGGGAGGGCGCCCGCCACCGTGCCGAGCCAGCCGGGGAACAGGTTCAGCGGCAGGACCATGCCGCTGAAGAAGAACGTCATCACCAGCGACAGCGACTGGACGCCCCGGTCGTCGATGATCCAGCAGGCGGACAGCGCGATCAGGTAGCGCCAGCCGAAGCTGACGATCACTCCCAGTACGAAGCTGGCCAGGAAGAAGGCCCAGGTCGCCGGGTCGATCGGCACAACGAGGCCGAACAGCGCGGCGCCGACGACCGTCGGCGGCAGGCTGCGCAGCAGGAACAGGTAGGCGGCCCGGCCGAGATCGTCGGCGAGGCTCCACATCTGCAGTGACGCCGGGCGGATGAGGTCGATGGCGACGTCGCCGGTGCGAACCCGTTCGGAGAGCTCCAGACCGCCGCCGAAGACCTGCATGGGGCCGATGAAGGCCTGGCTGAGGAAGCAGAAGGTGACGGCGTCCGCGATGTCATATCCGGCGAGCCCCGGGCGGGCCTCCCACAGGGCGATCAGGACGTAGGCACGCAGGATTCCGAAGACGGTGTTGGTGAAGGCTCCGGCGATGGCGGCGGCGCGATAGGTGGAGTGGCGGCGGAAACCATACGCGGCGATACGCATGTAGAGCAGGAAGATTTCCTCCTGAGGACGCCGGGGCAACCCCCCTATCGTCCTCGGTGCACCCTGCCCGGGCAATGGATTTTTGGGTATCCGGTCGGCTGACGGAGGAGAGGCAAGTTAAAACTGGGGAAGGTTGATATATATCCGTAATCGTCATGAAATGTCCTATTCAGATAGAATCATGTTCTGGCTAGGGAAAACCCTCTGCGGAGGCGCTCATGCACGATGAGATCGATGTGGACGTCTGTCCTACCTACCCGCTCAGCTGGCAGGCTGCGGCGCTCAGCGCGATCATGCGCCGCACCTTCAAGCCGATGTCCGGCATTCTCCTGAGGACCGGTATCGGCGTCATGGCGGTCTCCCGCATCGCCGCGCTCGCGGGAAAGGTGCCGCTCCGCCTGCCCGCCCACGTGAGTGTCGTGCGGGACGAGGTCGGGGCGTGCTCCGGCGAGTGGGTCCGCGCCGGGCAGGGGTTGGACGAGGGCAAGGTGCTGCTCTACTTCCACGGTGGCGGCTACTTCGCCTGCTCCCCGGCGACCCATCGACCGATCACCTGGCGCCTGTCGGCCGCGGCCCGGCGCCCCGTGCTGGCCGTCGACTACCGCCAGGGCCCGGTCCACCGGCTGCCCGAGTCCCTTGAGGACGCGGTCGCCGCCTACCTGTGCCTTCTGGAGCGCGGCTACGCCCCCGCCGACATCCTGTTCGCCGGTGACTCCGCCGGTGGCCATCTCACCCTGGCCACGCTCCTGGCGCTCCGCGACCGCGGCCTGCCGCTGCCCGCGGCCGCCGTGTGCCTGTCGCCGTGGACCGACCTCACCGACGTGCCCCACCAGGTCAACAGCCTGCTCGACCCGATGATCTCGGCCGGCCGGGTCGACTGGCTCGCCCGCCGCTGGACCGTCGGCCTCGATACCCGCCACCACCTGGTCTCCCCGGTGTTCGGCGACTACACCGGGCTGCCGCCCCTCATGATCGTCACCGGTTCCACCGAGGTTCTCCGCGACGAGGGCCGCCGCGTCGCCGAGCAGGCCCGCTCGGGCGGGGTGCCGGTCACCTACGAGGAGTGGCCCCGCATGCCCCACGCCTTCGCCATCCTCGCCGACGTCGTCCCCGAGGCCCGCCGGGTCTTCCTGCACATCGCCAGGTTCCTCAGCGCGGCCCAGGTCCTCGCCGCGGACGATCCCGGTGTGCGGGATCTCGCCGCGTACGACCCCGCCGTCCAGGACCCCGCCATGTACGGTCTCCTGGGTCAGGACCCCGCAGGGGAGTCCGTCGCGTACGACCCCGCCGTCCAGGACCCCGCCGCGGACGATCCCGGCACGCGGTCCGACGCGTCCGTCCAGGATCCGACCGTGCGACCCGGCTCCGCCGCGGCCTGAGGCCGCCGCTGCCGTCCGGTGCGGCGGAATCCCCGAAGTCGGTGCATTCCGCCGATGTCGTGACGGCGGCCGGATTTCACCGGTGTTGTGACGGAGGCCGACAGGGGACTGTCATAGCTGGTCACGGCGTCACATCCAGTATCAGAAAGCACTCTTCACACCACGCGTGCCTTACCTTGAGGGATCATTCGCCTTACCTGTCATATCCCTTGTGAGCGGTCGGGAGCGAAGGCCCCTCGATTCCCGCCACAGTGTGCTTGCCATAGCTCGCACACGAGAGGCTCAACCAGGATGGCACGTGGCGGAAACGGCCCCATGAACGGCATGCCGCCCGGTGTGCGGCCCCTGACCGTCGGGGATCCGGTCATCATCGGCCGTTACCTTCTGCTCGGCCGCCTCGGGGTCGGCGGGATGGGCATCGTCTACCTGGCCGAACACCCGCAAGGTGGTGTGGTGGCGCTCAAGACGCCACATCCCATGCATCTCAACGATGCCACGCTTCGAGCCCGCTTTGCGGAAGAAGTGGAATTCTCCCGGCGAGTGGTGCCTTTCTGTACCGCGGCGGTGGTGGAGGACGGCACCGACAAGGACCGGCCCTATCTCGTCTCCGAATACATCCGCGGTCCCGCGCTGTCCCAGGTGGTGTCCGCCCACGGCCCCCTCACCCCGGACCTGGCGTACGGCGCCGCCCTGGGGGTGGCCGCCGCGCTGATGGCGGTGCACGAGGCCGGGCTGGTTCACCGTGATCTCAAGCCGGGCAACGTGCTGCTGTCCGACACCGGGCCACGGCTGATCGACTTCGGCATCGCCAGGGACGTGGACACCCTCGCCGCGCACACCCAGGCGGGGCAGGTCATGGGCAGCCCCGGCTGGGTCGCCCCCGAGCGGCTCACGGGCGGTCCCGCGCTTCCCGCCTCGGACGTCTTCGCCTGGGGCTGCCTGATCGCCTACGCCTCCACCGGCCACCACCCCTTCGGCGGCGGCGAGTTCGACGCGCTGACCCGGCGCATCCTGGTCGAGCCGCCGCGCGTCGCCTCGGTGCCCGCGCTGCTGCGTCCCGCCGTCGAGGCGTCGCTGGCGAAGAACCCCGACCACCGGCCCCGGGCCGGCGAGCTGCTCGGCGCGCTGCTCGCGGCAGGTGGCGTGGGCGACCCCTGGGATCACCGCGTCGCGGTCGCCGAGGTGCTGGCCGAGATCTGGACGCCGGTGCCCTACCCGCCGGGAGCCGGGCACGTGCGGCCGGTGGCCGTCGAGTCGGTGCGGGATCAGCTCTCGGTCCCCTCGAAGGTCTCCCGCCGGGCGCCGCGCAGGAGCGCGCACCTGTCGCAGGCGAGCTTCGCGGCGCTGGCCACGGTCTCCATGGCGGCCGTCACCGTGGTCGCCGCCGCGAGCGGGACCGGCACCGACACGGGTGCGGGCGTTCCCCAGCGGATGCCGATGGTGATCCAGAGCGAGGGCACGACCCCGAGCTCGGTCCTCCAGGGCAGCCGGCCGCCGGAGGGCAGGCCGCAGATGCCCCTTCCGGTGACCCCCGCCACGGTCCTGGTCACCACGACCCAGACCGTCCCGGCACCCACCCCGGACGCGGGTGACCGCGAGGATCTCTCTCCCGGGCGGCCGTACGGACCGGACGGCCGGCCCGACGAGAACGAGGGCGAGGGCGAGAACGGCGGCGGCAACGGGGGCGGGGGCGACGACGAGCCGCAGACCTGTGCGGGCGCGAACGCGAAGAACAAGCCCAAGGCCCGGAAGAATGACTGCCCGGCGACGTCGAACACTCCCCGGCCCTCCTTCACCCAGATCCCGCAGACCGGCGACGGCGAGAGCCCGTCCCCGACGCCGACCACCCCGGTTCCCTCGTCGACGGTGGTCACGCCGCCACCGAGCGCCGGCCCCTCGATACAGATAGGAGATTGATCACTTACTCGGACGGTTCCAGGTGGGACAAACTGGTGCATCCGTTAAAGTGAACGCCGCAGGTCGAAGGCGGAGGGGGAGACCGATGGGCGAGCTTGTTCGGGGTCCGGTGGAGCTGAGCGGCGTCGGCGTCCGAGTGGTCGGGCGGACGCTGCTGGACGACATCGACTGGCGGGTGAACTACGGAGAGCACTGGGTGATCCTGGGGCCCAACGGCGCGGGAAAGACCACGCTGTTGTCGCTGGTCGCCGCCGTGCGGCATCCCACCGAGGGAGCCGTCACGGTGCTCGGCCAGCGGCTGGGCCGGGTGGATCTGAGGGAGCTCCGCCGCCACATCGGCCTGGTCGCCGCCAGCCAGCGGCTCGTCGACGAGGAGCTGATGGAGGAGGAGGGCGCCACGGCGCACACCGTCGTCCTGACCGGCCACACCGGGACCAGCGCCCCGCTCTGGGGCCGGTACGGCCCGGCCGAGCACGAGCGCGCTCACCGCCTGCTGGCCGACATGGGCTGCAAGGACCTCGCCGACCGGCCCTTTCGCGTCTGCTCCCAGGGCGAGCGGGCCCGGATCCGCATCGCCAGGGCGCTGATGGTCGACCCGGTGATCCTGTTGCTGGACGAGCCGTTCGCCGGGCTCGACCTGCCCGGGCGCGAGGATCTGATCAGCGCGGTGGAGGATCTCTCCACGACTCGCCCGGCGTTGACCACGGTCACCGTCACCCATCACCTGGAGGAGGTCCCGGCCACCACGACCCACGCCCTGCTGATGCGCGACGCCCGCATCCAGGCGAGCGGTCCGGTGACGGAGATCCTGACAGATGAGAGCCTGTCGGAGTGCTTCGGCAGGCCGTTGCGGATCGACGCCCACGACGGCCGCTGGTCCGCTCGCGCGCTGCGTGATCGCTAGAGCACACCCGATCAATGATCACGGCTGGTGCGGTGGGGCGATCGGTCATGGTGAACCGCGGCGAGCTGACCGATAGGGCCTGGTGGCGGATCGAACCGTCAGTCCTTCTTGCGCTGCCGGATGAGACCCATGAACCCCGGGCTCGGCTTGAACTTGGCCGTCCAGGTCTCGGCGATCTCCAGGGGCTCACCGGTCTGCGGGTTGCGTCCGGTCCGTGCGGGCTTGTGCACGATCTCGAAGGATCCGAAGCCGGGGATCGCCACCTTGTCCTCGGCCGCCACGGCCGTCTGGATGGTCCCCAGGATCGCTTCGAGAGCCGCGGCGGTCTGCCGCCGGTTGAGCCCCGCCTCGGCCGCGGCCTTCTCGATCAGCTCGCGCTTGTTCATCTGAATCCTTCCGGCATGGAGACCTCGGGATCAGCTTATGGAGGAAACGCGTTGTGGTGTCGCGCGGCTCGGCACCGTGTTACGGGCGGGCGACGATCAGCGGGGGAGGTGCGATGCCGGGGCCGTCGTGCTTGGCGAGTGCCTGCCATCTGCGGTGAGGTGACAGGCACTCGCCCTCGTGTTCAGCGGTCGGACTGGGCGGCCAGCCGTTCCGCCTCCGTGTGTAAGGCCTCGACGAGGATGAGCTCCAAACGGAGGTCTTCGTCAACGAGGCCGACCAGAACTTCCATCGAGCCTCCCTGCATACTCGGACGCCCCAAGGAGCTCAGAAGTTCACATGTGTACCGAACATGCCTCGGCGGTGACCCAACTTTGATCGTCCATGCGGCCGCCTCACGGGGTCTTCACGAGTTCGGCCAGGTCGACGAGCTTGTCAACCTCGCGCACGTCCGCGCAGTAGGCCATCAGAATCCGCTCTCCGCCGATGCGCCGGGTGACCCGCAGGCAGGGACCGTCGTCGAACACGACGGCCTCCACCTCGATGCCTCCCGGCCCCTGCCAGATACCCATGAGCACGAGGCTACGGAGAGGCAGGTAAGACGGGGGTAACCAAACGGGCATATCGTGATGCTCGGTACAGGTCCGGCCTTCCCCACAGGCCGGGATGATTAATCGGGTCGCTGTGGGTAACAGAATGCTGTAATTCACGTAATCAGGGAGAAATCAACATGGCTTTGCCCAAGCTAACCCCCGAACAGCGTCAGGCTGCCTTGGCTAAGGCGGCCGAGACCCGTACGGCCCGCGCCAAGCTTCTGGCCGAGGTCAAGGCAGGTGCGCTCAGCCTCGAACAGCTGCTTGGCCGGGACGACGACATCGCCAAGCGCATCAAGGTGTCCCAGGCGCTGCGGGCCCTGCCCGGAATCGGCAACGTGAAGGCTGCCCAGCTGATGGAGCAGGCCGACGTGGACGAGGCTCGCCGTCTCGGCGGACTCGGCACGCAGCAGCGCCGCAAGCTGATCGAGGCCGTCACCAGCTGAGATGGCCGGGCAGACCGTTCTCGCGGGCCGTGCCCTCGCTCCCGTGACGGGTTCGGGAGCGGCCCGCGGAACACGAGAAGCCCCGCCGGACGGATTCGGAGATCCGAGAATCCGTAGGGCGGGGCCTCGTTCACCGGCCGGTCATCGAACTCGCCCGAGGAGTCGCCTCAGGCTCCCCGGGAACGTTCGGTGAGCTCGGGGTCCGGAGGGACCCAGGTGGGCCTCAGCGGGCCTCAGTGGGCCTCCGCGAACTGCTCCTCCTCGGTGGAGCCTCGCAGGGCCGTCGTGGAGGAGTCCGGTGCGATGGCGGTGCTGACCAGGTCGAAGTATCCGGTGCCGACCTCACGCTGGTGGCGGGTGGCGGTGTAGCCGTGCGCCTCGGCGGCGAACTCGGCCTCCTGCAGCTCGACGTAGGCGCTCATCCCCTCCTCGGCGTAGCCGCGGGCGAGGTCGAACATCGAGTGGTTGAGCGAGTGGAAACCCGCCAGCGTGATGAACTGGAACTTGTAGCCCATGTGGCCGAGTTCGCGCTGGAACTTGGCGATGGTGGCGTCGTCCAGGTGCTGCTTCCAGTTGAAGGAGGGTGAGCAGTTGTAGGCCAGCATCTGGTCCGGATACTCGGCCTTGATGGCCTCGGCGAACGCGCGGGCCACATCCAGGTCCGGGGTGGAGGTCTCCATCCAGAGCAGTTCGGAGTGGGGTGCGTAGGCCAGGCCCCGGGCGATGCAGGCGTCGATGCCGTTGCGGACGCGGTAGAAGCCCTCCGCGGTGCGGTCGCCGGTGGTGAAGGCCTGGTCGCGGGGATCGACATCGCTGGTCAGCAGGGTCGCGGCCTGTGCGTCGGTCCGCGCGATGATCAGGGATGGGACATCCAGCACGTCCGCCGCGAGGCGGGCGGCGTTGAGGGTCTTGATGTGCTGGCCGGTCGGGATCAGCACCTTGCCGCCCAGGTGGCCGCACTTCTTCTCCGAGGCGAGCTGGTCCTCCCAGTGCACGCCCGCCGCACCCGCGGCGATCATTCCCTTCATCAGTTCGAAGGCGTTCAGCACGCCGCCGAAGCCCGCCTCGGCGTCGGCCACGATCGGGGCCAGCCAGTACGGTGCGTTCTCCTCGCCCTCCGACCAGGTGATCTGGTCGGCGCGGAGCAGCGCGTTGTTGATGCGGCGCACGACGGCCGGGACCGAGTTCGCCGGGTAGAGGCTCTGGTCGGGGTAGGTCTGCCCGCCGAGGTTGGCGTCGGCGGCGACCTGCCAGCCGGACAGGTAGATCGCCCTGAGGCCGGCCTTGACCTGCTGCACGGCCTGGTTGCCGGTCAGCGCGCCGAGCGCGTGCACGTAGTCCTCGTTGTTGAGCAGGTCCCACAGCCGCTCGGCGCCGAGCCGGGCGAGGGTGTGCTCCTCCTGGACGGACCCGCGGAGCCGGACCACGTCCTCGGCCGTGTAGGTCCGCTCTATGTCCTTCCAACGGGGGTTGGTCTCCCACTCGTGCCGCAGCTCGTCTGCGGCTCCCTTGAGGCGATCATTCATGTGCTGACTCCTTTTCGTCCCCTGGGTGCCTTGTGCTGAGTGTGTGCCCCCATCGAAAGGGGCGAATAGGTCAATTTTCGCGTAAGAAGCGAAATTTTTATTCTTAGGTCAATACCGTTCGGTATTCAGCGGAGAAGAAAGTAAGAGTTTTCGCTATGGACTAGACCAATCCGAGGGGGGCGGGCGTCAGCGCTCGCGGGGCTTTGAAATTTCGCCCGAAATTTCGCTTAGCATCGTGGTATGGCATCTTTGGTCGGTGAAGAACCGCTGTCCTTGACCCAGGAGCTCGATCTCATCGCGTTCGGCCAGCGACTGAGACACCTGCGCAAGCAACGCGGTCTCACCCTCTCCGACCTGGGCGAACGCGTCAGCCGCGCACCCAGCCAGCTCTCCCTGCTGGAGAACGGCAAGCGCGAGCCGAAGCTGTCGCTCCTGAAGTCCCTCGCCACCGCCCTCGGCGTGCCGGTCGAGGAACTGCTCCGCCGCCAGGCCCCCAACCGGCGGGCACAGCTGGAGATGGCCCTGGAGGAGGCGCAGCGCGACCCGCTGTACGCGGGACTCGGCCTGGCCAGGCTGAAGGTCTCCGCCCGCGTCCCCAACGACGTGCTCGAACACATCCTCGGCCTCTACGGCGAGCTGCGGGCGCGCCAGGCCAGGGGGACCGCCACCCCCGAGGAGGCCAGGGCCGCCAACGCCGAGCTCCGGCGCAAGCAGCGCGAGCAGGGCAACTACTTCGCCGAGATCGAACAGGCCGCGGCCGAGGCGCTCGCCGCGGTCGGTTACCGTACGGGCGCGCTGTCGCAGAGCACCGTCCAGGCGCTGGTGACCCACTTCGGCTACACCGTGCAGACCGTCCAGGACCTGCCGCGCACGGTCCGTTCGATCTCCGACCTGCGCAACCGGCGCATCTACGTCAAGCACGAGCAGGTCGGCATGCACACCCCGCGCACGATCCTGCTGCAGACGCTCGGTCACCTCTCCCTCGGCCACCACAAGCCCCGCGACTTCGCCGACTTCCTGCGCCAGCGGACCGAGGCCAACTACTTCGCCGCGGCCATCCTGGTGCCCGAGGCCACCGCCGTGCCGTACCTGAGGGAGGCCAAGCAGGACCGGGCGCTGAGCGTGGAGGACCTGCGGGACGTCTTCGCCGTCTCCTACGAGATGGCCGCGCACCGCTTCACCAACCTGGCCACCCAGTTCCTCGACCTGAACTGCCACTTCGTCCGCAACAACGCCGGCGGGATCATCTACAAGGCCTACGAGAACGACGGCATCGTCTTCCCCGCCGACGAGCAGGGCGCGATCGAGGGCCAGCGGATGTGCCTGCAGTGGTCGGGACGGCAGGTCTTCCTGTCGCCCGACAGGTTCTCCGTCCTCTACCAGTACTCCGACTCGCCCACCGGCACCTACTTCTGCGTCGCCCACGTCGACCCCTCGAGGGAGCGGGACTTCGCCATCACGCTGGGGGTGCCGTACCGCGAGTCACGCTGGTTCCGCGGGCGGGAGACCACCAACCGCACCAAGTCGGAGTGCCCGACCGGCGACTGCTGTCGCCGCCCGCCCGCCGAGCTCACCCAGCGCTGGGAGGGGTACGCCTGGCCGTCGGCCCGCGGCAACTCGCACGTCCTGGCCGCGCTGCCGCCCGGATCCTTTCCCGGCGTGGACGAGGCGGACGTCTACACCTTCCTGGAGCGTCACGCGCTCAGCTAGAGCGTGCGACGGATCCTCCCTGAGCCGTCGCACGCCCGGCCGGAAGTGCGACGGGCCTTTTCTGAGCCGTCGCACGCCCGACGGGCCCTCCCCGAGCCGTCACGCGCCCGGCTGGGAGCGGGTCAGTCTGAGCGACGGATGGCCGTAGAACTGGTAGGCCGCCAGGGTGGCGGGTGACTGGGAACGCAGGGAGCGCAGGACCTCGGCCGGGGGCTCGCCGCCGAAGCAACGGCCGTAGAACCCCTGCGCCAGGCGGCCGCCGACGGGGCCGTCGGACCAGAGCGGGGCGACGACCCCGCTCGCGCCCGCCAGCAGGAACGCCTGGGGATCGCCGCTGCCCTCCAGGAAGACGAACGGCGCGCCGCCCAGACCCTGGCCCGGGGCCGAGGGCGTCGAGTCGGCGGCCGCGAAATGGATGATGTCCGGTGACCGGCCGAACATGCTCAGGATGTCGCCGAACAGGGGAGCGACCTGCGTGGCACCGTAGGCGGTGACCAGCGAGTGGGCCTCCGCCGCGCTGTACACGACCGCCATGCTGTCGCCCCTCACCCGTACGGGCGGGGGCAGCTCGGGACGCCGTCCGCCGATGGGCCAGCGGCCGGTCATCGTCTGGCAGTTCAGGTAGCGGGGAACGGAGGGGTCGACCGGCTGTTCCAGAACGGCCAGCTCCCAGGGAACATGCGGCTCCTGGGAGAGGATCAGCACGCTCGGCCGGCGCGGCGCCACCCGCCCGGCCACCGCGTTCAGCAGGTCCCAGAACCCCCGGGGGATCTTCGAGGCGACCCGCCGGCCCACGTCCTCGGAGAGGTGGCCCCGCTCCGTGAGGCGCCGGCCGAACTCCGAGGTCCGCATGCCGAGATCGCTGCTCTCCGCCTGGTCGGGGGTGATGAAGTGCGGGGACTGATAGGTCCACCACAGCCGCCCCGGCCGGTCGCCGTGGACGATGACCACCGTGATGTCCGCGGGCTCCTCCAAGCCGGTCAGCCGGACCCGGGTGCCCGCGACCGGCTCGGGAGGGACGTTCTGGCCGAGCTTGCCGGGAGAGTCGAGGACCGAGATCGAACGCACGCCGAAGCCGGTCACCTGGCCGCGCACCGAGTGGATCGTCTGGATCTGCCGGACCGTCTCCGGCTGCTCCTGCGGAAGGGCGATCAGGTTGAGCGTCGCCTTCGGGTACGGCGAGGCGTCGTCGGCCAGGAGCCGCACGCGCCACCCGCCGGGCGCCTCGAACCCCTCCGCGATGATCTGGACGTCCAGGTCGACGGGCTCACCGGAGGGCGGGGCCGCCCCGTCCTGGCCCGCTCCGGGGGAGAGGCCCACATCCACCTCGACCCCCCAGCCCCCGACCACCTCGGCCAGGCTCTCGATCAGCGGAAACGCATCCTGCGTCCGCCGATCGGCGGGGGCCGCGTCCCGTTCCCCCCGGCGCCTGCGGAAGGCGTCGGTCAGCCGGCCGATCATGGAGGGGCCGCGATCGGCGGCCGGAGCCGCGGGCGCGGAGGGAGGCTGCTCGGGCGAAGACGCGTGCGCCCCGCTGGACAGCAGCCAGTCGGCGCCTCTGGAGCCGGCATGTGGCAGACCGGGGTCGGTGGACCCGGCCGATGACGGTTCGGTCGGTGACGAGGCGGCCGACGGCGAGCCGGGGCTCGGGGTGGCCGGCGGCCAGTCGGGACCGGCGGAATCTGCGAGCGACGGGACCAGCTCCTCGGCGGTGACGTGGTTGTTCAGGCGGAGCAGCATGGCGAGCCGTTCCCAGGCGGGACCGTACTGGGCGATGAGCATGATGACGGCGTCGGCGAGCGACCCGGGAGGCTGCTTGCCCTCCTCCGCCAGGAGAAGGTCCAACCGGCCGCGGAGTTCCTCGGACGTGCCGCCCATCAAATGGTCGAGCTCGTCACGGACAGTGTGTGCCGCCCTCACCACGGCTACCGGGTTCATCCCGCCCCCTTGCTGCGATATAGACCGATCTTCCCACCTCTCCGATGGGGGCGGGAGCCGGTGCTCAGTGTGAATCGGCGCCACATAAGGTGATACCCGTAAGTTCCGAGGTGATGGGAAGGATGAGCCGTGCTGCCTGAAGTGGGGGCATGGTTGCGTGGGCGTACATCATCATCGGATGACTGGCCGTTGGCGTGGCTGCTGGAAGCCAAGGGAGACATGACGGTCAGCGTCGTGCTCCCCGCTCGCGACGAGGAGGAGACGGTCGGGGAGATCGTCACCGCGATCCGGCGTGATCTGATGGAAGCGGCGCCCCTCGTCGACGAACTGGTGGTCATCGACTCCCGCTCCGTCGACGACACCGCCGCGCGCGCCGCGCGGGCCGGGGCCAGGGTGATCGCGCAGGACGAGATCCTGCCCGACCTGAAGCCGCTGGACGGCAAGGGGGAGGCGCTCTGGAAGTCCCTCGCCGTGACCTCCGGCGATCTGCTGGTCTTCATCGACGCCGACCTGCGCGAGTTCCGCACATCCTTCGTGACCGGGCTGCTCGGCCCGCTGTTCGACGATCCGGACGTGGTCTACGTCAAGGGCTGCTACGACCGGCCCCTGCAGAACGTGCAGAGCGGGGGCGGCCGGGTCACCGAGCTCGTCGCGCGGCCTCTGCTCAACCTGCACTGGCCGCTGCTCGCGGGGTTCGTGCAACCTCTCGCGGGAGAGTACGCCGGGCGGAGATCCGTGCTGGAACGGGTCCCGTTCGTCACCGGCTACGGCGTGGAGCTGGGCCTGCTGATCGACCTGCTCGACCTGGCCGGACTCGACGCGCTGGCCCAGGTCGACCTGGGCCGCCGGGTCCACTCCCACCAGTCCACCGAGGCTCTCGGCGGCATGGCCGCCCAGATCCTGCAGACCTCCTGGTTCCGGCTGGAACGCCAGAACAAGATGATCTCCCTGCACACGCCCTCCACCCGCCTGGCCCAGTTTCGCAGGGGGCCGGACGGTGTGAGTGGCTCGGAGGGATCGGGTGGCCACCACGCGACCGTTCGCGACGTGGCCGTCGCGGAACGCCCACCGATGACCACCGTCCCCGGTTACCGTTCCCGGCCGGCCGGCTGACCCGTCCGCCGTGCCCGGCACCGCATCAGGTTGTCGATCCCGGCAGGCCGTGGCGTGGAGCCGCCTTCGGCGCTCATCCCGGTGGCGGCATCCCTTGCGAACCCTTCGCGGTCCGGTCGCGCCGGTGCTCGGGCCGGAGGCGAGAAACGAGAAGGGGACCGTTCCGCGCCGGAACGGTCCCCTTCTCGCCACCCTGATGATCAGCTCATGGTGAAGCGTCCGTAGTGGCCACCGAGCCGTTCGCGGTAACCGGGCTCCTTGTAGGTGGTCACGCTGAACTCCGGAGCTTCCTCGATCTCCTCCTTGGTGCACCCGACGTAGACCTTGCGCTCCGCCGGGTCGATCCCGGTGATCATGCCGGCGGGCAGCACGATTTTCTTGTCGAAGACCCAGAAGCCGATGTCAACGACCATGTAGCTGTCGCCCACCACCGTGCTCTCCTCCTCCACCAGGCCGATTTTCCCGTCGGTGGCCTCGACGTCGAAGCCGATGAGATCCAGCGTCTGGTCGCCGCCATAGACATCTGAACGGTAGGTCCACAGATTTTCGCTCGTCATGTCCAAACTCTTCTCACCTGGAAGGGACCTCACACCTGTCCGCCTACCCGCTCCGGTCCAGCTAAACGGGCAGAACGAAAGATCAACCGTAGCCGCGGACGTTCCCGGCCCGCTGCCGGACCGACACTCTCACGCCTCACCGTCGCCTGGAGAATCACGCCCTGCGTCGCCTGAAGAACCACCATCCCGCGAAGGCGAGAGCGAGGCCTGCCACGGTCGCCCCCGCGTAGATCCAGGGCGAGATCGGCTCGCCGAGCGAGCGAGCGGACGGGGGAACGGGGAGGGCCGCCGCGGGGCCGGTGGCCGTACCGAGGGCGGTGACGAGGTCGGCGGTGAGCGGCTCCCCGTTCTGGGTCGCGTCCCCCGCGCGCAGGGGCTCCCCGCCCGGATAGAGCATTCGGTTGCCGGCGCACAGGGAGGTGTGCAGGGCCACACCGGGATCGATCGCGAACAGGCCGGACTCGCCCGAGGAGGCGAACACCAGATACCGCGATCCGGTGACGAAGCGGTACCCGCACGCGGCCTCGTCGGCGTTGGTGGCCAGCTCGAACTCGGCGCTCGCCTTCCCCTTGTAGACCTGGTCGGCCCGGAAGGTGTAGACGACCGGCGGCGTGGGGCCGAGCGGGCCGCCGTCGAGCCGGCGGGCGGCCGTCACCGTCCCGGTGAAGACCGCCGCCGCCTTCTTCATCTGCTCCGCCGGGGGAAGCGGAGCGCAGCTGCAGGCGCACGCCGTACCGGGAGCGATCATCAGGGTCGCGGTGACGAGCAGCAGGATGACGAGCAGCCGATGCTTCATGCCCTCATGACGTACGCCTTCGCGGAGCGGTTCGATCCGGGCCGCCGCCCGGCGCTAACGGTAGGCGTAGACCTTGGGGGCCGGAACGCCGACCTGGAGTTCCCTGTGGTTGCCTGCGGAGTCCCACAGCGATCTGTACGCCTGGACGTTCTTCTGGCCGGCGTGCGCCCGATGATCGAACACCACCCAGTTCACCGGCTTGAAGTAGTCGCCGTTCTCGTCCGGCGTGGTGAGCGAGCCGGTGTAGCGGTAGGTGCCGCGGTCGGCGGGCAGCAGCGCGTCGAGGTCGACGTGGTGGACGTCCTTGGACGCGCCGAGAGCGGGCGGGGACGCGATCAGGCGGTCGTGCTGGGACGGCTGGTCCTTGGAATCGAGGAGAACCGAGAAGACCACGTAGGCCTTCGGCAGGGTCGCCCTCTCGTGGACCAGGTGCGCCTCCAGTGGAGCGAAGGGCTGACCCGCGAACTTGTGCTCGGCATGGCCGTGGAAGTGCACGTTGCTCAGGTTGTACCGCTCGCCGTTGAAGGTGATGTACGGCTGGGGGCCCTGGCTCGCGATGACGAACCGGACGTCGTCATGCTCGCTCGGCCGGCCGCCGAGTGGCGGTTTGTCCTGGAAGAGGACCGTTCCGTCGACGCTGTGCGGATAGTGGACGGAGAGTGTGGACCGGTTGCCGGGGCACGCGGCCGAACGGTCGATCTCGATGGGACTCTCGACGGCTTCGTCCGTCCCGGTGCTGTGGCATCGGGGACTGTCCTGGGCCTGTGCGGGAGCGGGGGAACCGACGAGGAGAAGCGGAAGGGCGGCGGCCGCCGCCATCCGGGCAAGACGATGACGCAAGGGGGGCCTTTCATACAAGGGTGTCACCGAATGGGCTATTTACGGGGATCGGAGGGATCTCGTCCATATAAAGGTGACATAAGGGCGTGGGCGAGAGTAGCACCAAAATGATCGTTTTTGACGTGATCATTTGAGATCAAAACGACCATAAGTAAACGGTCGATTACGTGCCATCAAGGCACCGCGCCAGGTGACGGAGCGCGGCCCGTCGCGGGCGCCGTATCCGCGACGGCGCATCGCGGAAGCCCGGTGGATTCGCAGAAAGGGGGCGGGCGGATCCCACGCCCGGACGCACCCGCACCCCGTCTCGCGGCCGGGAGTCGCGGCAGGCGAGTGGTCGGACGCCGACCACGGGGGAGGTGGGTCTACGGGGCGGGCGGCTGGGCGCGCAGGAGGTTCGGGGCGTGCTACTCGGGGTGCGGGGCGGGTCGAACGGCGTCGGTCACGAGGACGCCTTCGGCGACGAGGGCGGGACGGTCAGGGCCAGGAGGGCGGTGTCGTCGTTCAGGCCGGGTCCGAAGCCGGTCAGCACCCGCGCGACGGCCTCGGTCATGTCCGGGGCGCGGGCTCCGGACAGGGTGGCGGCCAGCTCCTTCAGGCGGTCGTCGCCGAACAGGTCACCGTCGGGCATCCGTGCCTCGGTCAGCCCGTCGGTGTAGAGCAGCAGGCCGTCGCCGGGCTCCAGGCGGACGGCGACGGTGGCGAAGTGCGGGTTGCGCATCAGCCCGACCAGCAGCCCGCCGTCCGGATGGACCGGTTCGACCGCGCCCGAGCCGCGGATGACCAGGGCGGGCGGATGACCGCCGCCGGTCAGCGTGATCTCCACCGTCCCGGGTCCGGCGCCGGGAGCGGCAACCGTCAGCAGGCCGAACAGGACGGTGCAGTAGAAGGGGTAGGCGGGGCTGTACTCCGCCAGCAGTGCCTCGTTCAGGCTGTCGAGCACGCTGACCGGGTCGGGGTCGCCGTGCGCGGCGGCGCGCAGGGTGTAGCGCACCAGCGACGTCATGGCCGCCGCCTCGGCGCCCTTGCCGCACACGTCGCCCAGGAAGAACGCCCACCGGTCGTCGGCCAGGCGGAACAGGTCGTAGAAGTCGCCGCCGACCTGGTCGGCGGAGGCGGTGTGGTAGTACGCGGCGACCTCCATCCCCGGCACCGCGGGCAGGGCCGGGGGCAGCAGGCTGCGCTGCAGGGTGGACACCAGGCGCTGCAGGCGTTCGCGTTCGCGGTCGGCCTCCTGGCGGGCGTGGAGCAGCTCGCGTTCGTAGGCGCGGCGGTCACGGGCGTCGAAGACGGTGGTGCGGATCAGCAGGGGCTCGCCGTCGGCGCCGGTTTTGAGCGTGGAGGTGACCAGGACGGGCAGCCGGGTGCCGTCGGCGGCCCGCAGCTCCAGGGCCACTCCGCCGATCTGGCCCTGCATGCGGAGCAGGGGGGCGAAGTGGGTCTCGTGGTAGAGCTTGCCGCCGACGGTGAGCAGGTCGGCGAAGCGGCGCCGGCCCACCAGTTCCTCGCGGGTGTAGCCGAGCCAGGTCAGCAGCGTGGTGTTGATTTTGGCGATCTGGCCGTCCAGGAGCGTGGACAGGTAGCCGCAGGGCGCGTGCTCGTACAGGTCCTCGGCACTGTCCTCCAGCAGCGCGCTGAAGCGGGCGTCTCCGATGGGCACGCCGGAGCCGGTCGGGTTCACGGTGTGCCCGCTGTCACCCATCACCGCCAGTCTGACGCGAAGGAGACGATCGCCTGGGTGGTCGCCTCCGGAGCGCTCAGCTGCGGGCAGTGTCCCGTGGCGTCCAGGGTGACCAGGAGGCTGCCGGGGATCTGGGCGTGGACGAACGCGCCCACCTGCGGTGGCGCGATGACGTCGCTGGCGCACTCGATGACCAGCGTCGGCACGGTCACCTTGGCCAGGTCGGCCCGGTTGTCGGACAGGAACGTGGTGCGCGCGAAGGCGCGTGCGATCAGCGGGTCGGTGCGGCAGAAGCTGTTGGTCAGCTCCTCGCCCAGCTCGGGACGGTCCGGGTTCCCCATGATCACCGGTGCCATCGCCGCCGACCAGCCCAGATAGTTGCTGTCCAGCGACTCCAGCAGCTCTTCGATGTCGGCCCGGCTGAAGCCGCCCCGGTAGTCGCCGTCGTCGACGTAGCGCGGCGAGGGGGTGAGCAGGATCAGCTTGGCGAACCGCTCCGGCTCCCGGATCGCCGCCAGCACCCCGATCATGGCGCTGACCGAATGTCCCACGAACACCACCTGCCGCAGGTCCAGCTCCCGGCAGATCCGCAGTACGTCGTCGGCGTAGCCGTCCAGCGCCGCATAGCGCTCCGCCTGCCAGGCCGACAGATCCGACCGGCCCGCCCCCACGTGGTCGAACAGCACCACGCGAAACTCCTCGGCCAGCGTCGGCGTCACCAGGCGCCACATGTTCTGGTCGCAGCCGAACCCGTGCGCGAGCATCACCACCGGCCCGTCCTCTTTGCCGGTCAGCACGACGTTGTTCCTACTCCTTGCACCCATGTGGCGCATCCTTTCATTCACCGTGGCGTCATGCTCCTGCCCACTGGCCACGATTCGAATGCGAGTTCGCCGCCGGAGGTACGAGAGTTTGGTATGCTCTCTATTTTTCGAATGTGTGTTCGCCGATGGAGGCGTGCGGGCCCTGCGCGCCCTCCGGTTACGGAATACTTGCTGGCTGACATGACAGACTCAACGGATAGCCGCAGAGCGCTGGATCTGGACGCGCTCGCGGTCGGCGACAGGTTCCAGCTGTTCAACTTCACCCGCAGAGACGATCACGTCTCCTACCTGTGGGTGCTCCGGGCGATGGACCGTCTGCGGGCGGTGCACCGGGTCCAGGTGGACAGCGAGGACGTCGCGGCGGCCTTACGGGAGCTGGCGGCGGCCCATGACGAGGTCCCCCAGCTGGACGCGGCCCTGCGGAACCGGCTGGACGCGCTGGCCGACGACAAGATCATCCATCGGCTCGAGGACGCGTCCCGGGCCGGGACGCTGGCGCGCTATCGCAACAGGCAGTCGGTCTACCAGTTCAGCGAGCTCGGCTACCGGGCGTTCACCGCGGTGGAGGACGTGCTCGCCGTCAGGGTCCGTGACGTGAACCTGTCCCGGCTGGTGTTCTCCGACATCCTCGACGACCTCCGGTCGCTGGCCACGGCGAACCGCGGCGGCGACGAGGACCAGGTCTACCGGCGGCTCTCCCGGCTGGACCAGGTCATGGAGGACATGGTCCGCCGGTCCGCCCGGTTCCACGTGACCCTCGGCGAGATCGTCACCTCGACCGAGGCCTCGCCCGAGCTGTTCCTCCGCTACAAGAACGCCCTGCTGACGCACATGAGCGACTTCATGGCGGAGCTCGACCGTTACCTGCCCCGGCTGGACAGGGCCGTGCGGGAGGTCGAGGCGAGCGGCGTCAACACGATGCTGATCAGGGCCGCCGACGCCGACGACAGGCCGTTCCTGAGCGGTATCGAGCGGATCGACGACTGGAAGCGCCGGTGGGAGGCGCTCCGCGTGTGGTTCACCGCGACCCCCGGCTCCGCGTCCGGGGCGGCGGATCTGCGCCGCGCGACCAGGTCCGCGGTGTCGGGTGTGATCGCGCTGCTCCGGCAGCTCACCGAGGCCCAGCGCGGTGGCGTGAACCGGGCCTCCGAGCTGCGGCACCTCGCCGAATGGATCTACAACACGCCGGACGAGGACGCCGCCTACGCGCTGACGACGGCCGCGTTCAACCTGAGCTCGGCGCGGCACCTCGGCGGAGCCCACGACGATGCCGAGCAGATCTCGCCGCGGGCCACCTGGTGGAACGCGCCAGGCATCGAGGTCGCCCTCACCCCGTTCCGGACGGGCAGGCAGGCCGGTCCCGGTCTTCCGCAGCCGGTCCGCACCGACACGGGGGTGCGGGCGGATCTGCGGCGGCGGCAGCTCGAGGCCAGGGCCGCCGAGCGCGAGGCCGCCCAGGACCTCGCCGGGAACGGAGCACACGACCGGATCCTCAACGAGGCCGAGACCCGCGTCCTGCTGGCCCTGCTGACCCGCGCGCTGGAAGCCCGATCGGTGGTCGCCGGCCGGTTGACCACCGGATCCGGCAGCGACGACACCGTGGTGATGCGCCTGGTGCCGGAGCCCAAGGGCAGCAGCGTCCGCACCGGGCACGGCATGCTGCACCTGCCCGGGTTCGCCCTGGAGATCGTCTCGCGTTCCGGGAGGACGGATGGCTGAGCCCCGTGCGGCGGCGGACGTCCCGGTCAGCGACCTCGGCTCCTATCAGGACGCGGTGCGGCTGGTGCTCACCAGCGACCTGATCACAGCGGTTCATCCCCGGCCGGGACTCCTGGACCGGGTGCTGCTCTGGGCCGATCAGCTCACCCGGGACTTCCGCGACCTGTTCGGCTACACCCTGATCGCGACGACCCATCAGGTGCGGCTGGTCCGCCGGCTCGACACCCTGAACCCGTCACGGGTGAAGATCTTCACGAACAGGGCCGGTAAGGCGTTCGACCGCAGGCGGCTGGCCTATCTCTGCCTGGTGCTCGGCTCCTTCCAGAGGTCGCGGGTGGAGATCAGCCTGGCCGACCTGGTCCGCCTGTTCGGGCCGGTGGCCAACTCCATCGAAGGCCTCGGCTTCGATCCGGTGGTCCCCGGTCACAAGGGGGCGGTCGTGGATGTGCTCGGCTGGCTGGTGGAGCGTGGAGCGCTGCGCCTGTCCGACGGGTCGGCCGAGGCGTGGGCGCGGGGCGACGGCGGCGACGGCGACGCCCTGTACGACATCGACCACGACATCTGCACGGCGATCTTCAGGCCGGCTCGACCCGTACAGCACCTGACCAGCGCGGCGGGGCTGCTGGACGGCCTCAGCGCCTCCGCCGAGAGGCGGGTGCGCAGGCTGCTGCTGGAGCACCCGGTGGTCTACTACGCCGACCTCGACGCGGAGGCGGCCGCGGTGCTCCGGCGCGACGACGTCGTCGAGAACCTGGCCCGGCTCACCGGCCTGGCCGTGGAACGCCGGGCGGAGGGCGTCCTGCTCGCCGACCCCGGGGGAAGGTTCACCGACAAACCCTTCCCGGGCAGGGGCGGGGCGGTCAACCGCGCGGCCGGTCTCCTGATCGCCAAGATCGCCGACGTCCTTGAGGAGCCGGGCGCCCTCGCAGAGGTCGAGCCGCCGGTGGAGACCGAGGTGCAGCGGGACCTGCTCGCACGGATCGACTCCGCGCTGCCGCAGGCCGGTGTCGTCCACGATCTGGCCTGGTCGTCGGCCGAGCGGCCTCCCGCGCCGCCGCAGCGTCCCGAACGGCTGGTCCTGGTGGAGCGGCACAGGCTGGAGGCGCTGATCGAGGAGCTGTACGAACAGTTCGGCGCGGCCTCCTTCACCGCCGCCTGGCAGCAGGACCCGTACGGCCTGCTCGACGCCGCGGTCGTCCTGCTCACGGATCTGCGCCTGGTGCGCCCCGTTCCCGGCGGAGTGCTGCTGCTTCCGGCCGCGGTCCGCTACCGCAACATCACCCTGGCGATTCCGGCACCGCCCGAGGGCCAACTCGACGTCTTCGAAGGAGAGGGTTCCGTATGACGCGGTTCAAGCCGTCCCGAGCCGGTCTGATCAACATCTGGGACTACACGGACGAGGAGTTCGTGTTCGCGGACGGCAGGCTGGTGCTGCGCGGGCACAACGGCTCCGGGAAGACCAAGGCCCTGGAGGTGCTGTTCCCCTTCGTCCTGGACGGGGTGGTCGACGCCCGCCGGCTCGACCCCTTCAGCGGCGAGAACCGCACGATGAAGTCCAACCTCCTGTACCGGGGGCAGGAGTCGGAGTACGGATTCGTCTGGATGGAGTTCGCGGCGGGCGAGCGGACCGTCACGCTGATCATCGCCCTGCGCGCCCACAAGGACCGGCCCGCGGTCAAGACGTCCTTCTTCGTGACGGCGAAACGGCTCGGCCTCGACTTCGGACTGCTCTCCGAGGACTCCCGGCCGCTGACCGAACAGCAGCTGAAGCGGGCGCTCGAACCCGAGGCGTGGCACGACAGCGCCACCGAATACCGGGACGCCGTCGACGCCGCCCTCTTCGGCCTCGGGCGGGAGCGCTACACCCAGCTGCTCGACCTGCTGCTCGCGTTGCGCAGGCCGCTGCTGGCCAAGGACCTCGACCCCGGGAAGGTCTCCGACACCCTCACCTCGGGGTTGAGCCCCGTCACCGAGGATCTCGTCGAGCAGGCGGCACGCGACTTCGAGAATCTCGCGGCCGTCCAGCGGCTGGTCGACGACCTCACGGCGGCGGACGGCGCCGCCCGTGCCTTCCTGGACTGCTACGCCGACTACCTCCAGGTCGGCGCGCGCTTCCACCTCGACCGGATCGCGGCGCGCACCGAGCAGGTGGTGAGACACGCCACCGCGATCAGCGAGGCACGGATCGAGATGCGCCGCGCGGGCGCCGCCCAGGACGAGGCCAGGGAGGCCTGCAAGGTCGCGGGCATCGAGCAGAACAGGTTCGCCGGCAGGTTGGAGGGCCTCAAGAAGCACGAGGCCTACACCGCTCAGGGCCAGCTCGACAGTCTGCGCGGGCAGGTCGGCCAGGGAGCCCAGGAGATCGCCCGGGAGCGCGAGGCGAACACCAGGGCCGCCGGATACATCGTGGATCTCGGCCGCGAGGCCGACGGGATCGATCAGCAGCTCAAGAACGCGCGCGAGGCGGCCGACCGGCAGGCCTCCGACATGGCGGAGGCCGCCGGGCTCGCCGGGCTCACGACCACGGACGACGGCGACCCGCAGGCGGTCCGGGCGCAGGTCACCGCCCGATCGGAGGACGTCGAGGACGTACGGCGCCGAATCGAGAAGGTCGACGCGGCGGAGAGGGAGCGCGGGCGCGCGGAGCAGGCCGTACAGAAGGCGGGCAAGAGGATCGAGGCCGGCGAGCTGGCCTGCGAGACCGCCGATCGGGAGCTCGGCGAGGCCCGCGCCCAGGCGGAGAAGGACCTGCGGGCCTGGGCCGGCAGGTGGTCGGGGGACCACACGGATCCGGTGGTGGGCGTCGACGACGTCGCCGTGCTCGTCGAGAGCCTGGCCCGCATCGGGGAGGCCGGGGCTCCGAGCCTCGCCGAGGTCTTCGGAGACCTGACCGAGGCGCGGCGCACGACGCTCGTCACCCACGTGGCCGGGCTGGAGGCCGGGCTGCGCGAGTCCGCGGCGGAGCTCGAACGGCTCACCGCGCTGCGCGACGAGATCGCCGCCGAGCGCGACGACGCGCCGCCGCTCTCCGCCACCCGTCAGGCCGCCCGGACCGAGCGGCAGGGAGCCGCGCTCTGGCAGCTCGTCCGATTCGCCGACGGGGTCTCGGACGGAGAGGCCGCCGCCGTGGAAGGGGCCCTGGACGCGGCCGGGCTGCTCACCTCCTGGATCCACCCCGATCCGCGGCTCACCGCGGTCGCCCTGGAACAGGCCGACCCCGACGCCTACCTGCTTCCGGCCGGACGGCGGCCGGCGGGACGGACCCTGTCAAGCGTCCTGGTTCCCGAGGAGCACGACCTGGTCCCCGCCGAGGTCATCTCCGAGGTCCTCGACTCGATCGCGCTGACCGACGAGCTCACCGTCGCCTCCCCGGCGCCCGCGATCAGCAGGCGGGGCCAGTTCAGCTCCGGGGTTCACCTGGGCGCGCAGCCCAAGACCGCACCGGAATACATCGGCGCCACCTACCGGGCGGCTCGCAGGAAGGCGAGGATCGCCGAGTACGAACGGCAGGCGCGGGCCCGCTCCCAGGAGCGGTCGGACGGCGAGGCGGAGCGCGACGCGCTCCAGCGGCGCCTGGACGACGTCGGCCGGGCCAGAAACGAGCTCCGGCCCATCGCCAAGGGCATTCCCCGGGCCGTGGCGGCGCTGGCCGAGAAGTCGACGCTGCTGGCGGCCGTCCGGACGGAGTGCTCCGAGGCCGCGACCGCCCTGGACGGCGCCACGGCCGAGACGGACGCCGAGCGGCGCCGGCTCCGGCAGACGGCCGCGGACCGGAACATGCCCGCCGTCGTGGAGGAGGTCGAGGTGGTCGCCCGGGCGATCGCCGATTTCACCAGGGCGGCGGAGGGGCTCAGTCAGCGGCTCACCGGAATCGAGACCCTGGGGCAGGACCTCGCCGGGCGCCGCCGTACGATCGCGCGCCTGACCGCCGAGCACAGGGGCGCGGCCGAGGCCCTCGTGGAGAAGGAGGAGGCGCACCTGAGCGCGGCGGAGCGGCTGGCCGCCCTCGAAGAGACGCTGAGCGCGCCCCTCCAGGAGATCCTGGGTCAGATCAGCGAGGCGGAGCAGTCGCTGAGAGAGGCGAAGGCCACCTGGCAGGCCGAGGACGAGCGGGCTCGCAGGGAGCACGACGCCCTGGTCGAGGCCGAGTCGGCGCACAAGCACGGCGGGATCTCCCTCCTGGCGGCGCTGGAGGAGCTGCTCGATCAGCTCGCGTCGTTCGCGCCGTTCGCCCATGCGGACCTGCGGCCGGTTCTCACGATCACCGCTGCGCCGTTCTGGCCGGACCGCACCCGGTGGGCCTCACCCGAGCAGATCGCCGCGGAGATCATCGAGCGGCTGTCCGAGCAGGAGGCCGCCCTGGCGGTCCAGGCCGTCCTGCCGGACGGCGTGGCCGAGCTCCTCGGCCTCTACGACGCGGCCACCGCGGGCCGGCAGGCGGGGGAGACGGCGCGCAAGGGCGTCCGCGACCGGATGACGGAGGCGCTCAAGGAGTTCAACGACGCGCTCAACGCCTGCGAGGAGGACTACCGGCTGGACTGGGAGCCCGGAGACTCCGTGGTCGTCGTGCAGGTCCTCGACGCGGACGGCCGTCACCCGGTGGCCGCGTTCGCGCGGCGCATCGCCGAGCGCGCGGCCGAACAGGGGTTCCTCCTGGAGGAGCGGGAGCGGACGGTCCTGGAGGACGAGCTGCTGGCCGGGCTGGCGCAGCAGATCTTCGACCGGGTCCTCGTGGCCCGCGACCTCGTCAGGGGCATGGACGCCGACACCAGGTCCAGGCCGATGTCGACCGGTACGACGGTGGGCATTCGCTGGGTCGTGTCCGACGGGATCACCGACCTGCAGAGGGAGGTCTCCGAGCTCCTCGGGCAGGACGGCCTCGGCCCCGAGCAGCTGGCCGGCCTGCGCCGCATCCTGCGGAAGATGATCCATGAGTATCGGGCCGGTCATCCCCGGGCGACCTACAAGGAGGTGCTCTCCACGGTCCTGGACTACAGGACCTGGCGATCCTTCGAGCTGCGGCTGAAGGTTCCCGGAGAGGACGACGTGAAGCTGAGCAAGAAGCGTCACTCCCAGATGTCAGGCGGGGAGAAGTCCGCCGCGATCCATCTGCCGCTGTTCGCCGCGGCGAACGCCATCTACTCGTCCGCCTCCGGCACCTGCCCCCGGATGATCGCGCTCGATGAGGCGTTCGCCGGCATCGACGACATCTACAAGCCGGATCTGCTCGGGCTCACCGTCCGCTACGACCTGGACGTGTTCATGACGGGCCATGACCTGTGGGTCCGGTACGCCACGGTCCCCGCGGCGGCGCACTATGACATGCACAGCGACAAGGCCTCCCACACGGTCTCGGCGATGCTCGTCCTGTGGGATGGCGGCGAGCTCGTCGACTCCGGGGCGGGGTTCTCCGGCAACGACGAGCTGGCCAAGGAGCTGCTGGGGTTCGCCCCGACCCGGCGCGTGCCGATCGAGGCCGGGCTGCTGGAGGCCGGGTCGCCGGAGCCGGGGGAGGGGCCCGACGAGGACGCGGACGAGGAGTGATCGGGCCGGGTTCGCCGAGCAGGCGGCTCCGATAGCGGTGGACGGCCCGCGCCGTCACGCCGGTCCGGGTGGGCGAGGGGCATCCTGTGGTCGAGCGCCTGCGCCGGTCCGCCATACCGGTGGCCGGATTCTCAAGCTCGGGCCTCGCCCCGGTGGAGCCGGTCCAGGACGGCCAGCTCGTCCTCGGAGAGGCGCAGCGCGCCGGCGGCCACGTTCGCGACCAGGTGATCCGGGTTGCCGGTGCCGGGGATGGCCAGCACATGCGGCCCGCGGTGCAACGTCCACGCCAGCCGTACCTGCACCGCGCTCGCCCCGTGCGCCCGCGCGACGGCGAGCACCTCGTCGCTGTCGGTGCCACCCGCGCCGGCTTCGCGTCTCGTACCGGCGATCGCGTAGAACGGCACGAACGCGACCCCCTGCTCACCGCAGGTGCGCAGGAACTCGTCGTACTCGGGCCGCACGCCGATGCCGTACTGGTTCTGCACGCAGACCACCGGCGCGATGGCCTGGGCTTCGGCGAGGTGCTCGGGGGTGACGTTGGAGATGCCCAGGTGGCGGATGAGCCCGGCGTCGCGGAGCCGGGCCAGCGCGCCGAAACGCTCGGCGATCGAGTCGGTTCCGAGGACGCGCAGGTTCACCACGTCGAGGTGGTCACGGCCGAGCTGACGCAGGTTCTCCTCGACCTGGCCGCGCAGCTGCTCCGGGGTGGCATGGGGCAGCCACTCGCCCGACGGGCCTCGGCCCGGCCCGACCTTGGTGGTGATGACGAGATCATCCGGATAGGGGGCCAGTGCTTGGTTGATCAGCTCGTTGGCGGAACGCAGCGGCGAGAAGTAGAACGCGGCGGTGTCGATGTGGTTCACACCGAGCTCGACCGCGCGGCGCAGCACGCCGATCGCCCGGCCCCGATCGCTCGGAGCGGCGTCGGCCCGGAACGCCGCGCCGTCCTGCGTCAGGCGCATCGCGCCGAAACCGATCCGGTTGACCTCCAGGTCGCCGAGCTTCCAGGTGCCTGACGCGGCCGCGGTAATCATCTCCATGGTCATGGTCGAATGATCTCCCCGATGTAGGATGGCCGCCATTGATTAAGGCATGTCTGAATCTTTGGAGTGATCCTCCTGGAGGAGCTGGCGTTTTCCGCGAGCGATCTGGCGCAGACGCGGTTCGCCGTCTCGCCGATGTGGGAGGTCGGGACCAGCTTCCGGCTGCTGAGCTCCGGCTCCGCGCATCCCGTGCACCGGACCTGGCTGGAGCAGGTACGGCCACGGGTGGCGGCCGCCGGCCTCGACCGGGGCTGGCTCGCCGAGCTGATCCCGCCCTCGGGTTACGTTCCCGACTTCCTCAACCCGGCGCCCGCCGGACCGGCCCCCACGCTGGCGGAGGAGCTGGCCGGGATCCTGGCCGCTCCCGTCGCCCGGATACGCCAGGACCTTGACCGCCTGGAACGCGAGCAGGGGCGTCGCGGCCTCCGGCTGCGGACCCTGTACGCCGAGCCGCAGGCCCGCCTGGTCCGGGTCTCGGAAGAGATCGAGACCTACTGGGAGCTGGCGCTCGCCCCCTACTGGGCGCGGATCCGGGCGGTGCTCGACGCCGACGTCTTCTACCGGGCCCGGCAGGTCGCCGAGCACGGCGCGGGCCATCTCTTCAACGATCTGCACCCCTCGGTGAGCTGGGACGACAACGCGCTACGGCTGGCCCGCCGGCAACGGCCCCTGTCCCGGAAGACGGCGGGTGCGGGACTGCTGCTGATTCCCTCGGCTTTCACCGGACCGGGCCCGCTCACCCGGGTGACGCCGCCGGAGCCGCCGCAGCTGGCCTACCCGGCGCGCGGCGTCGGCTCGCTGTGGGAACCCCGGCCCATCACCAGGGCCGGGGCCGTCGTCGCCGTGCTCGGTCGCTCGCGGACCCTGCTGCTGACCGAACTGGAGACTCCGGCCTCCACCACCGAACTGGCCCACCGTACGGGGCTCTCCCCGGCCGGGGTGTCCCAATATCTCACCGCGCTGCGCGACGCGGGCCTGGTCAGCGCCCACCGAGCCGGTCGCTCGGTGCTCTACGCCCGCACGTCCGTCGCCGAATCCATCCTCGCCGCCGCCTTCCCACTCGTTTGATGGTCTTTCCGACGTCGTACCTCGTCGGAGTCCAGGCCGTATCGCATCCCGGAACGGGTCAACGGGCGTCGAGTTCGGCATCACACCAGGTCGCCTCAGCGCACAACACGCGGGCGACCTCGACGGGCGCTGCTTTCCTGACCGTGTAGCACGGCCAGGAGGATCCGGCGACCTGTTCGCTGTCCAAGACGGTGACGATCTCGGTGACGAGCACCTGACGGCGGAGCACATCCCTGGCGACGACCTCTTGACCGTGGTCCTTGGACAGGTATCGCTCCTCCACCCAGCGCCAGGCGCGGAAGCTCTCGCCGACCGCCACGAAACCCTCATGGACGGGGACCAAGTAGTCCGATTCGCGGTGCGGGTTGAGCCCCTCGACCCGCTGCCGGTCGGCGAGGTCACCGCGGAGCCACCGTTCCCGGTCATGGGCCGAGCGATTCTCGAATCCTTCGGGAAGCCTGTTCTCCATGTTCAGTTCGGCGTAGTGGCGATCGACCAGCGGGTCGGTGAATCTGTTGGGCCGGCCCTCGGCCAGGGCGAGCAGTTCGGGAGTGATCTCAGCGCCGTCCTCGATGTCGATACCGCGCTTGCGCCGCAGATACTGGTGCAAGGTGACACCTCTGCCTTGCAACCATGCGTGGAAGTCGGGGCGGTAGGAGCGGGACGGCTGCAGGCTGGGCCAGTCGGTGGCGGCTGACACGGGGACGGGGACGCGGGCGGGTTCCACCCGCCAGACCGGGGGCTCGTCGTCTTCGTAGATGTCGGCGTAGGGTGCGGGCAACGCGTGTCTGAGCGGGTCGAACACATCGCGGACCGGCCAAAAGCGTAGGAGCCACTTCTCCGTTTTGTGGTCGGCGCCGACGGTGTAGACGGCCAGACCATACTCGAAGTGCGGTGGTCCGATCAGGAAGGAACAGAGTGGTTCGAACCTCGTTTCCACCCACACGCCGCTGTTGCCGGTGAAACGCGTCTCGCCGGCCTTCCTCCACGGCTCGGCCGCCGTGGGCGGCTGGGCATCCCAGGCTTCCAGGCGGATGGCGGCGCAGTGGTCGCCGGCACGGCTGGCGAAAGAGACCAGGTCGCTGTCGACGCGCAGACATCCGTGACGCTTGCCGGGTTCGTTGTCATGTGGGTCGCCGAAGACCAGCTGGAAGGATCGACATTCGTCGATGCAGATCACATCGTCGAGCGCGCGGATCAGCCGCGTCATGCGATTTCCCCATTCCCGCGAGTTGTCCCTTGTCTGGTTTTCCCAGGTTTTCGCGCTCCTGCGTTGTTGCTCAGCGAACCTGGTTCGCGCTCAGCCAATGTGATTCACGATCTGATTTCGCCGGATTTCTGGAGCAGGAGGAGTCCGCGACGATCAATATACGAGTGATCCCACGGTCGAACAGCCGTTGTCGGGCACCGAATCGTCGCGGACGCATCCATCGACCTTCGCCGTCAGCCGATCCTTCGTCCTCAAGGGCCCTGGCCGACCAGATCGGCCGGTCGGCGGCGACACGTAATCGGAGCTATGGCGAGGTCGCAACAGGCGCGGCGGCCGAACCGGGCATGCTGGATCTGCTGCCCGGTGCCACGCCGTGGCCGGGGACGCCGCGATCGTCACTCATCGCGCGCACCCGGTCTCCGGCCTACTGGGCCGCGTTTGTGTAGCGGTCGGCGAGGGTGCGCAGGAGGGCGCGTAGTTCAGGGGGGTCGATGACGGTGAAGGCGACGTCGAGGTTGCCCAGGAAAGCGGCCAGGTTGTGGAGGGAGTCGGCTCCGGTCTCCAGGATGCTGTTCTGATCGTCCATGCTCCGCAACAGGCCCGCCAGCGGGGGTAGCCGTTCGGCCATCGTCTCGAAGGGGGCGTGCAGCCGTATCAGTGCCTGGTGTTTCCAGACCGTCGAGCCCGACCCGCGCACGACGTGCGCGGCGGCGTCGCCGCCCGGGGGCTCGCGAGGGGTGAAGCGGGGGCCGTTCGGGGTGCGGGGGCGGATGCGGTCGGCGCGGAAGGTCCGCCAGTCGCGGCGGTCGTTGTCCCAGGCCAGCAGATACCAGCGTTGCCCGGTGTAGACCAGGCGGTGTGGTTCGGCGGTGCGGGCGCTCGCCGTCCCGTCGTGGCCGCGGTAGTCGAAGCGCAGCCGCTCGTGGTCACGGATCGTGGCGGCGATCACCGTCAGGGTTTCGGCGTCCACGGTGGGACCGCGTCCGGCCACCGAGATCGTGGCCGCGCGTACCGCGTCGATCCGGTGGCGCAGCCGTGACGGCAGCATCTGCTGCAGCTTGGTGAGCGCGCGCAGCGAGGTCTCCTCGATGCCGGTCACGGTGCCGCCGGCGGCGGCGTGCAGGCTGACGGCGACCGCGATCACCTCCTCGTCGTCGAGGAGCAGCGGTGGCAGGGCCGCTCCGGCGCCGAGCCGGTAGCCGCCGGCCGTCCCCGTGGTCGAGTGGACCTGGTAGCCGAGGATGCGCAGCCGTTCGATGTCGTTGCGGACGGTTCTGGTGGTCACGGCGAGCCGGTCGGCCAGTTCGGCGCCGGACCAGTCGGGTCGTGCCTGCAGCAACGACAGCAGCCGCAGCAGTCGCGTGGAGGTTTCCAACATCGCTCAAGTCTGCCAGGCATTGAGGAACCGGAGGTTCCACAAGGGTCCGTAATGTACTCACCAGACGCACCACACCGGCGACAGCCGGCAGGTATCCGCGACAGCGAAGGGAACACAGATGTTGCGAGGATTCGCCACCGTCAGTTTCTGGGCGGACGACCTGGAGGCGGCGACGAAGTGGTACACCGAACTGCTGGGCATCGACCCCTACTTCCAGCGCCCCGTGGAGGGCCCGCCGGCGTACGTGGAGTTTCGCCTCGGCGACTACCAGCATGAGCTGGGCCTGATCGACAGGCGCTACGCGCCGGACGGTGCGACGCCCGGCACGGGCGGCGCCGTCATGTTCTGGCACGTCGACGACGTGTCCGCGGCCCTTGAGAGGCTGCTGTCCATGGGGGCGAAGGAGTACGAGGCACTCACCGTCCGGGGAGACAGCGGATTTGTCACCGCCTCCGTGGTCGACCCGTTCGGCAACATCCTGGGCATCATGTACAACCCGCACTACCTGGAGATCCTGGGCGCGAGCAGGCCGGCGTGACCCGTGTCGGGGCATGCCACCGTTGACGAGCGGCCGGTGGTGAGAGCCGGCCGAAGGCGACGAGAACCGGCTGAAAGCGACCGGTCTCGTCGGGCGGACGCAGTCGTGGCGGGGCTCAGGAAGTCACACGGTTCCCCGAGCCCCGCCACGGAGCCGTCGCCGGATCATCGGGACCGGGCTCGACGAAGATCGCCGACTTCGGGAGCCCGGCAAGGACCTGACCTCCCCGGCCGCCCGCCGAGTCGTTCATGGGAAAAGTGCGGGAAGACCTGCGACGTACGCGACTGAAAGGAGGAGGGGAGCCGGCCTTCACGGCGCCGTGCCCCCTGACTGCCATGGCAGCACTCAACGGTGCGGAAATCATCGTCTTCGACGACGCCTCCCGGTGGGAGTCCTGGCTGGCCGACCATTACGAACTGCCGACCGGCGTGTGGCTGAAGATCGCGAAGAAGGGCTCGGGAATCGCTTCGGTGACGCTCACGGAAGCGCTCGATGTCGCCCTCTGTTATGGCTGGATCGACAGCCAAAGAAAGTCCTACGACGAGGCGTATTTTCTGCAGAAGTATTCGCGCCGCCGATCGAGGAGCCGGTGGTCGAGGGTGAACGTCGACAGAACCGAGGTGCTTGTCGCCGCTGGGCGCATGAGAGAACCCGGTCTCGCGGAAATCCTGGCCGCCCAGGCGGACGGAAGATGGGAGGCGGCGTACGAATCGCAGAAGAACGCCACGATCCCGTCCGACCTCGCGGCCGCACTGGAGCGGAACGAGCAGGCGAGGGCCTTCTTCGAAACGCTCGGCAGGACAGATCAATATGCGGTGTTCTTCCGCCTCATGACGGCGAGGACACCCGGCAGTCGAGCCGTCCGCCTCCAGGAAATGATCGCCCGGCTGGAAGCCGGAAAGAAGGTCGGTCCGCATGCTCCGGCGCGCAGCGGGGTGATCCTCCCGTCGGGGACGCGGTAGATCTGGACGAACGGCATGGTCGTGGGCCCTCCGGCCTCGTCGAAGGCGGTGCCGAGCTCGGCGATGAACGCATCGGGGCCGGAGCGCGGCACGTACCGGAGCTCAGGAAAGGGCGGATACGGCAGGCGCGGGCCGCGGGGCGGCGGCGCGCGCGGGACGCCAGGTGCTCACCAGGGCCAGTGCCAGCAGCAGCTCGGCGATGTCGCCGCCGTAGTACATGATCTCCGCGGCCCCGCGCAGCTGCTCCGGGGGCACCGGCACGTCAACGAACAGCCCGGCGTACATCAGCTGCGACAACGTGGCGTGTACGGCGACCGCCACCCCCAGCACGACCAGCCGGACCGGCACCGACGGGCGCCGCGGCGCCGGATCCGGACCGGCGATCACCCAGGCGAACAGGCAACCGGCGAGCAGGAAGTGCACGTGCACCAGGTGGTGCAGCGGCGCGTCGGCGGAGGCGATCCGATACAGCGGGGTGCAGTACAGCGCCACCATGCCGCCCACGCTGAGCACGAGCGCGATCCACGGGTTGGCAGGCAAATGCATCACCCGGCTGCGCAGCAGAGCGCCGACACGGCGCCCCTTCGCGGGTGGGAGAGAGCGCAGCAGCAACGTCATCGGGGCGCTCAGCACCAGGCCCAGCGGCGCCAGCATCCCGATCAGCAGATGCTGCAGCATGTGCCCGCGAAAGTCCGTCTCGGCGAAGGCGGCGACCGGCCCGGTCACGCCCCCGGCGACCAGCGCGATGCCGGCGGCGAAACTCGCCGTCCGCCATCGGCTCCAGCCCTTCGCCTCCCTGCTCCGGCGCGCGGCCAGTAGTCCGTACGCGCCCAGCACCACGGCCAGGACGGCGAGCGGCAGCAGCGCCTGCATGCCGCCGCCATGATGATGCGCCTCGTGCGACAGGGCGATCATGGCGTCGGCGCTCCGGAGACGCGTCCGTCCGCGCGGCACAGGTCGATCGGGGCGCCGCCGCGCTGCAGCAGCCACCCGCCGGCCGTCAGCACGGCGCCCAGGAGCAGGAATCCCAGGTCCCACCAGATCTGGTACGGGCCGGTGCGCACGTGGTGGATGCCCAGGAGGTGATGGTCGACGACGCCCTCCACCAGGTTGAACACCCCCCACCCGACCAGGATCCAGCCCCACAGCATCCGTGACCTCCACACCCGGCCACGGGAGTGGACGACGCGCGAGTAGAGCAGGCCAAGGCCGATCAACACCGCCAGCCAGGTGAACGCGTGGAAGAACCCGTCCCACAGCGTGTTCATCCGCAGCCCCGGAACGGTGTCCGTCGGGTAGTACTTCACGCCGATGTTGTCGCTGTCGGTGCTGGACAGCATGTGATGCCACTGCAGGATCTGGTGGAGCAGGATGCCGTCGACGAACCCACCCAGCCCGATGCCCAGAATCGTGCCGGGTACGGCGATCCGCCGCCTGACCCCGTCCGTCTCGGCCGATCCGGTCGCCATCACGCCCCCTTCTTTCTTCTTTCCAGCTCGGGTCCGGTGCGACGGCACCGGGTGTCTCCTGCGGGCTCAAGATGGGCGTGTACGGCCCGGCCGCGCCCTTGGGGCCCCTGACCTGCCCACCGCTCGCTCGCCACGGCCGCGGAACCTCCGCCCCATCAACCGAGATCAACTATCTGCGGTGATCCCGAGGTCCGGCGCGGGGAAACGCCGCCGTGCTCGGCTCTTGGCCCGGCGGTTACCCAACGTCTACCAGCGCTCCACGGCGTCGGCACGTGATCGACGTCACAAAAACTGACCGATCGGTCAAAGGCTGTCCGATCGGTCAGCTAGGCTGGATGAGGGGGTGGGTGACTTGTCGAGAAACGTCCGTTCGCGTACGCGTCGAGAGATTCTCGACGCCGCATCCGGGCTTTTTGCCGTCGCGGGTTTCAAGGGCACGTCCCTGCAGGACATCGCCGCCGAGGTGGGTTGCTCCAAGGCGACGCTGCTCTACCACTTCGACGGCAAGGACGCGATCCTCGTCGAGATGCTCGCTCCCGCGGTCGGGGCGTTCGGCGTGCTCGACAGGCAGCTGGCGGAGCTCGACGACGACACCGTCCAGCTCGCGGCCGTGAAAGGCTACGTCGACCTCGTGCTGTCCTTCCGGCGAGAGGTCACCATTCTCCACGGCGACATCCCGGCCCTGCTCAGGCATCCCGCCCTGGCCGACGTGCAGGGCATGGTGGACCGCCTGCTCGACGCGCTGGCCGCCCGCTCGTCCGATCCTTCGGCGCAGGTCACGGCGCTGATGGTCCTGGGCGCCATCCCCATCGTCTGCATGAAGCCCGTCGCCATGAACGACGACGAGTTACGCGACGTCCTGGTCCGCAGCGCGGCCGGGGCCCTCAACGCGCGCGGCGCCTGATCTCGGGCGACCGTTCTTCTCCCCTCGACCCTGACAGGGACACTCCATTGGCTACTTTGCTGTACAGGCTCGGCCGCGCCTCCTTCCGCCATAGACGGCTGGTGCTGGCCCTCTGGCTCGCCGTGCTGGCCGTCACGGGTATCGGCGCCGTCGTTTTCATGGGCCCCACGGCCAGTAACTTCACCATGCCGGGAACGGAGTCGCAGCGGGCGCTCGACTCCCTGGCCAAGCACTTCCCCCAGGCCGCCGGCGCCACCGGCACCATCGTCGTCGCCGCTCCCAAGGGCACGCAGCTGACTACCCCGCAGAACCAGGCCGCCGTCCAGGCGCTCACCAAGGAGGCTGGAACGCTCCCGGGCGTGGTGACCGCCGTCGACCCGTTCAAGATCGGGGCGCTCTCCCCTGACGGCCGCTACGCGCTGATCCAGGTGCAGTTCGCCGGCCGTAGCGACGACGTGACCGACGCCCAGCGCGCGGCGTACGAGAAGGCGGGCGGTGCGGCCGAGAGCGCCGGCCTCCGGGTGGAGCACGGCGGCGAGATCATGTCGGGCGAGCCCGAGATCGGCTCGACCGAGGCGCTCGGCGTCGCCGTCGCGGCGGTCGTGCTCATCGTCACCTTCGGCTCGCTGGTGGCCGCCGGAATGACCCTGCTCAACGCGCTCATCGGCCTGGGGGTCGGCATGGCCGGGCTGTTCGCGCTCAGCGGCGCCGTGCAGCTGACCGCCACGGCTCCGGTGCTCGCGCTGATGCTCGGCCTCGCCGTCGGCATCGACTACTCGCTGTTCATCACCTCCAGGCATCGCCAGAACCTGCTCGACGGGCTGGAGCCCGAGGAGGCCGCCGGTCAGGCGGTCGGCACGGCGGGATCGGCCGTCGTCTTCGCCGGCGCCACCGTCGTCATCGCGCTCGCCGGACTGTCGGTGGTCAACGTCCCGTTCCTGACCGTGATGGGCCTGGCCGCCTCGGCCACCGTCGCCGTCGCCGTGCTGGTGGCGATCACGCTGCAGCCCGCGCTGCTCGGCTTCGCCGGCCGCAGGATCCTGGCCCGCCGGCACCGTGCCGCCCCGGAGACGGGCGCCCCCGGGCGTGCGGGCTTCGGTTTCCGCTGGGCCTACCTCGTCACCCGCTGGCGGGCGGTGTTCATCATCGCCGGAGTGCTGGGCCTGGCCGCGCTCGCCGTACCCGCCAAGGACATGCGTCTGGCGCTGCCCGACGCGGGCACCGCCTCGGAGAACAGCGCGGCGCGCAAGGCGTACGACCTCATCGCCGAGGGGTTCGGACCGGGCTTCAACGGCCGCCTGGCCGCGGTGGTCACCGGCGACTCGCCCGAGGCCACCGGCCTGGCCGCGAAGCGGGCCGCCACCCTCATCCAGGGCACCAAGGGCGTCGTCGCGGTGACCCCGCCGCAGCTCAACGCGTTGAAGACCACCGCGCTGCTCGCCGTCATCCCGAGCACCGGACCCACCGACGCCGCCACGGAGACCCTGGTCCAGGACATCAGGGCCAAGGTCGCGAACCTCGACGGCGCCGAGGTGGCGCTGACCGGCCAGACCGCGATCGGCATCGACGTCTCCGAGAAGCTCTCCGACGCCCTGCCCATCTACCTGCTGCTCGTGGTCGGACTGTCCATCCTGCTGCTGATGCTGGTCTTCCGGTCGGTGCTGGTCCCGATCAAGGCGGCGCTCGGATTCCTGCTCACCGTCGGCGCCACCTTCGGCATCACCGTCTCGGTCTTCCAGTGGGGATGGCTCGCCGGCCTCCTCGGGCTGGACACGCCCGGGCCGCTGGTCAGCTTCCTGCCCATCCTGCTCATCGGCATCCTGTTCGGCCTGGCGATGGACTACCAGGTCTTCCTGGTCTCCCGGATGCGGGAGGACTTCGTCCACGGCAACACCGCGGAGCAGGCCACCATCTCGGGGATGGGCCACGGCGCCCGCGTCGTCACCGCGGCCGCGCTGATCATGACTTCGGTCTTCGCCGGCTTTGTGCTGCTCGACGATCCGATCATCAAGTCCATGGGGTTCGCCCTCGCCATCGGCGTGGTCATCGACGCTTTCGTGGTGCGGATGACGATCGTGCCGGCCGTCATGTCCCTGCTGAGCGACAGGGCCTGGTGGCTGCCCCGCTGGCTGTCGCGGATCCTGCCCAACGTCGACATCGAGGGTGAGCAGCTCCGCGTGCACCTGGACGGGGAGGCTTCGAAGGTGGCGGTCCACAACTGACCCGTCTCCCACCGGCCGGGTGGCATGGTGCCGCCCGGCCGGAACGCGTTGGATCACCACGCCCGTGAGGCGGGCCGGCCCACGCCCGCAAGGTCGCCGGACTTGATCAGTATCGTCCGGCGTACTCCTGTGCCCGTCTTGCCGGGCACCGATGTGACCCGTGGCCGTGGAACGGTCATCGGGAGGGCGCCGAGAGGGGCGTCGGAAGCGGAAGACCGGGCCGGTCGCGACGTCGAGCGGGGAACGAGGGGCAGGCGTCCGCTCGTCCGTTTCCGCGAATAGATCGACATGGGCCCGCGGGCCGTGACCGTACGTGCCGCTTGCCGGTGAAATTGGGACTTCCATCGAAAATAACCCTAGGGGGGTATGTTAAGGTCGTCGTATTGGGATACCCCATCCCGGTACCGGTAAGAGCGAAGTCCCATGAGCTTGGCAGGTGCGTGCGGCGTCACGGCCGACAGCCCCTCGCGGGTTGAGGCCGAGAGCGGGGACGCCTGCGAGCTCGGCGGGATGACCTGCGGACACCGTGTCTCGTTGGTCTCCGCCGGGATTGACGGGGCCGGCGGCGTGACAGATGTGACGGGTGTGACCGGCATTCGGATCGAGTCGGAAGATGATTCGCTTGCCGGGCGCGGAATACCCTAGGGGGGTAAGGTGTTATAGGAGAAGAAGCTGCACACAGGGGGAGAGATGCACGGATACGCCGACAACAAACAGGACCACGTGCGGCGGTTGCGCCGGATCGAAGGTCAGATCCGCGGTCTGCAGCGGATGGTCGAGGAGGACAAATACTGCATCGACATCCTCACCCAGGTGTCGGCGTCCAACCGGGCACTGCAGTCCTTCGCCCTCTCCCTGCTGGAAGAGCACATGGCGCACTGCGTGGCCGAGGCTACCGCCAAGGGCGGCGCGGAGGCCGAGGCCAAGATCAAGGAAGCCTCCGACGCCATCGCCCGCCTCGTCCGCTCCTGACCGTCACATGGATCAACACGCAATCGCACCGACCAACACGTAACCGCCACGCAAGAGGAGCGATCATCATGACCACCACCACCTACACCGTCAAGGGTATGACCTGCGGTCACTGCGTCAGCTCGGTCACCGAGGAGGTCACCGAGATCCCGGGCGTCACGGGCGTCGAGGTCGACCTGGCCACGGGCCTGGTGACGGTCGGAAGCGACGGCCCGATCGACGACGCCGCCGTCACGGCCGCGGTCAAGGAGGCCGGATACGAAGTGGTGACCGTGTCGTGAACACGCCCGCCAAGCTCGGCGCCTACGCCCTGGGTCTCGCTGTGATCTTCGGTGGAGCACTCGGAGCGGGCAGCGCGGTGGGCTCCGCCGGCGTCGTGCCCATCGCGGACGATCACGGCGCCCACCCGGCCCCGTCCCCGGGCCGCGAAACGAACGATCATGGAGCCCACGCGGAAACGGCTCCCAGCCGGGCAGCGGTCTCGGCACCCGCCCCAGGAGGGCTCCAAGTGTCCCAGGACGGTTACACCCTGACCCCCGAGACGACAGAGATCAAGCCGGGCGAGGCCACGGACTTCCGGTTCAGCGTGATCGGACCCGATGGCGGGCCCGTCACTCGCTACCAGACGAAACACGACAAGAAGCTGCACTTCATCGTGGTCTCCCGCGACCTGGGCGGCTTCCAGCACCTGCACCCCGAGCCGGCCGGTGACGGCGTGTGGTCGGTGAGGCTGACCCTGCCCGAAGCGGGTGCCTACCGGGCGTTCGCCGACTTCGCCCCCGAGGGAGGCCCGGACCTGACCCTCGGCGCCGACCTGCGGGCGGGCGGCGCCTACGAACCCGGGCAACCGCCCGCGCCGAGCCGTACGTCCACGGTCGACGGCTACACCGTCACCCTCGACGGCGACCTGGTCCCCGGAAAGTCGAGCAGGATCACCCTCAGGGTCGGCAGGGACGGCCGCCCGGTCACCGACCTGCAGCCCTACCTGGGCGCTTACGGCCACCTGGTCGCGCTGCGCGCGGGAGACCTGGCCTACCTGCACGTGCACCCCGACGGGGAGCCGGGCGACGGCAGGACCCAGCCGGGTCCGGAGATCACCTTCTACGCCGAGGTGCCCAGCCGGGGCGACTACCGGCTGTTCCTGGACTTCCAGCACGGGGGAGTCGTGCGCACTGCGGACTTCACCCTCCACGCCGGTCAGGGCGCGGCACCCACGACGGCATCCACCCCCGGCCCCTCGACCGGTCCGTCCGAGCACGGCGAGCACGACCATTGACGCCCGGTACGACGAGAGGAATCCGGTACGATGAGCGAAAGGAGCAGGTGATGTCCTCCCTCACCGATAACAGGCCAGAGAGCACGGTCGAACTCTCAATTGGCGGCATGACCTGTGCTTCCTGCGCCAACCGGATCGAGCGCAAGCTCAACAAGCTCGACGGCGTGACCGCGACCGTCAACTACGCCACCGAGAAGGCCAAGGTCACCTTCGGCGAGGGCGTCGATCCGCAGGAGCTGATCGCCGAGGTCGAGAAGACCGGCTACACCGCCGCGCTCCCGCCGAAGCCGGAGCAGCGGGGCGACGCGACGGGGGACGAGCCTCAGGACGAGCTCCAGCCGCTGCGACGGCGACTGATCGCCTCCGTGGTGCTCGGGGTGCCGGTGATCGCGATGGCGATGATCCCGGCGCTGCAGTTCACCAACTGGCAGTGGCTGTCGCTCACCCTGGCCGCGCCGGTCGTGGTCTACGCCGGCTGGCCGTTCCACAAGGCCGCCTGGACGAACCTGCGCCACGGCGCCGCGACCATGGACACCCTGGTCTCGCTCGGCACCCTCGCCGCTCTCGGCTGGTCGCTGTGGGCGCTGTTCTTCGGCAGCGCGGGCACCCCGGGCATGATCCATCCGTTCTCGTTCACGATCGAGCGCACCGACGGCTCGGGCAACATCTACTTCGAGGCGGCCGCGGGCGTGACCGCGTTCATCCTGGCCGGCCGCTACTTCGAGGCCCGCGCCAAACGCCGTGCGGGCTCCGCCCTGCGAGCCCTGCTGGAGCTGGGCGCCAAGGACGTCACCGTCATGCGCGGCGGATCCGAGACGCGGATTCCGTCCGACCGGCTGGCCGTCGGAGATCGATTCGTGGTCCGGCCCGGCGAGAAGATCGCCACCGACGGCGTGGTCGAGGAGGGTTCCTCCGCGGTCGACGCCTCCATGCTCACCGGTGAGTCGGTGCCGGTCGAGGTACGGCCCGGCGACACGGTGACCGGCGCGACCGTCAACGCCGGGGGCCGCCTGGTCGTCCGCGCCACCCGCATCGGCTCCGACACCCAGCTCGCCCAGATGGCCAGGCTGGTCGAGGACGCCCAGACCGGCAAGGCCCAGGTCCAGCGGCTGGCCGACCGCATCTCCGGGATCTTCGTCCCGATCGTGATCGCACTGGCCGTCGGCACGCTCGGCTACTGGCTGGGCACCGGTGGCGGCGCCGGGGCGGCCTTCACCGCCGCGGTCGCCGTGCTGATCATCGCCTGCCCGTGCGCCCTGGGCCTGGCCACCCCGACCGCGCTGCTGGTCGGCACCGGCCGCGGAGCCCAGCTCGGCATCCTGATCAAGGGCCCTGAGGCGCTGGAGTCCACCCGCGCCGTCGACACCGTCGTGCTCGACAAGACCGGCACCGTCACCGAGGGGAAGATGACCCTCACCGGCGTCCACCTCGCCGACGGTGAGGACGCCGCCGAGGTGCTGCGCCTGGCGGGCGCCCTGGAGCACGCCTCCGAGCACCCCATCGCCCAGGCCGTCGCCCGGGGCGCCGCCGAGCGCGTGGGTGAGCTGCCCGCCGTCGAGGACTTCGCCGGCATCGAGGGTCTCGGCGTCCAGGGCGTCGTCGACGGGCACGCCGTGCTCGTCGGCCGCCCCGCACTGCTCGCCGAATGGTCACAGCACCTGCCGGCCGAGCTGGAACGGGCGCTCACCGCGGCGCAGGCGGCGGGCCGTACCGCCGTCGCGGTCGGCTGGGACGGCAAGGCCCGCGCGGTCCTGGTGGTGGCCGACACGATCAAACCGACCTCGGCCGAGGCGGTCCGGCGGTTGCGCGCGCTGGGGCTGACCCCGGTGCTGCTCACCGGTGACAACGAGGCCGTGGCCCGGTCGGTGGCCGACGAGGTCGGCATCGACGAGGTGATCGCCGGGGTGCTGCCCGCAGGCAAGGTCGACGTCGTCAAGCGGCTGCAGGCCGAGGGCCGCAGGGTCGCCATGGTCGGTGACGGCGTCAACGACGCCGCGGCGCTGGCTCAGGCCGATCTCGGCCTGGCCATGGGGACCGGCACCGACGCCGCCATCGAGGCCTCCGACCTCACCCTGGTCCGCGGCGACCTGCGGGTGGCCGCCGACGCCATCCGGCTGTCGCGCCGGACGCTGCGCGTCATCAAGGGCAACCTGTTCTGGGCCTTCGCCTACAACGTGGCAGCCCTGCCCCTAGCCGCGCTCGGCCTGCTCAACCCCATGATCGCCGGAGCCGCGATGGCGTTCTCCTCGGTCTTCGTGGTCGGCAACAGCCTGCGCCTGCGCCGCTTCACGTAGGGGAGCGCCAAGCCCGGCCGGAGGCGGTGGGCACCGCCTCCGGCCGGGTTCGGCATTCCGTCACGCCCGGACCCGCAGGGGCGAGCCGACTCCGATCCGCTCGGCCACCATGTCCTGGAAGTGGGTGCAGCCGGTGAAGTCCGCGTGGTCGCAGTCCAGGGCGCATTCGATGAGGTGGAGGGAGGCCTGCGCCTCGGCGATGCGCCGTGTCAGGTCCGCGTGCCGGCGGAGCAGGATGTCGCGCCGCTCGTCCGGATCGCCGGTGGCGATCATCTCCCTGATGTCGTCGAGGCTGAATCCGGCCTCCTTCGCCCGCAGGATCACCGCGACACGGTAAAGGTCATCGCGGCCGTAACGGCGGCGATCGCCTTCCACCCGTGCCGGTGCCAGCAGGCCCATGGATTCCCAGTGCCGCAGCACGTGTGCCGCCAGGCCGAACCGCTCCGCGATCTCCCCGATGGCCATCGACGTGACGTCTCCACTTGACTTCATGTCGACATTAAGTCGCATCCTCGATGACATGTCCAACATCACCGTTACAGGCCACGGCACGGGCCATGAAGATGATCCGGCCAACCGGTTGATCCGGCAGCTCGACATGGTCGACGCCCTTCCGGACTCGGCCGAGTTGCGCGTCCGTTCCTACGAGCTGCTTCACCTGGTGCCCGGTGCGCACGTGATCGACGTCGGCTGCGGCGCCGGATGGGCCGTCGGGGAGATGGCCGAACGCGACGTGAGGGCGATCGGCGTCGACATCAGCGAGCAGATGATCGCCGTCGGCCGGCAGCGCCGGCCCGAGGCCGATCTCCGCGTCGGCGACGCCTACGCGTTGCCGTTCCAGGACGGGGAGGTGGACGGATATCGGGCCGAGAGGGTCTACCACGAGCTCGACGACCCGGCCGAAGCACTCGCCGAGGCGCGGCGGGTGCTCGCCCCGGGAGGGCGCATCGTCCTCATCGGCCAGGACTGGGACACCTTTGTCATCGACTCCGACGACCCGGCCCTGACCCGGACCATCGTGCATTCCCGCGCCGACGGCGTCGCGAGCCCTCGCGCCGCCCGTGGCTACCGCAACCTGCTGCTCGACGCCGGATTCGACGACGTCGAGGTGGAGGTGCGCACCGGCGTGTTCACCGACGGGCTGATGATGCCCATGCTCTCGGGGATCGCCCACGCCGCCTGCTCCGCCGGGGTGATCACCCAGGACCGGGCCGACGCGTGGATCGAGGAGCAGACCGGCCGCGCACGGAGCGGGCGGCTCTTCCTCGCGATTCCGCTGTTCGTCGCGGCGGCACGCCGCCCCTGACGATCAGGTTCGAGCGCGCGAGGATGATCTGTACGGCGAGCCGCCGCCCGGATCGTCCTGGCCGGACGTCGTCACGAGGTCGTGGCCGCGAGATTGCTCAGCAGGGCCAGGGCGTGCTCGGAGGGACTGGCGGGCTCGGCCTGTAGAACGATCAGCTGCTGGCCGGGGGCGCTGTTGATGTCGAACACCTCGCAGGTAAGGGTCAGGTCGCCGACCTCGCGGTGGTGGAGTCGCTTGGTCTCGCGGGTCTTGCCGGATATGTCATGGCGGGCCCAGAGCCGGCAGAACTCCGAGCTTCCGTCGGAGAGCTCACCGATCAGCTCGGTCAGGTACGGGTCGTCGAGGTCGGCTCCGGCGGCGGCGCGCAGGTGGGCGACCTTGCTGTGGGCGACCTGCTCCCAGTCCCGGTAGAACTCGCGCGCGGCGGGTTCCAGGAAGACCAGCTGGAGCAGGTTGTCCGTGTATTCGTGGCCGTTGTGGAGGGCGTCGGCCAGCGAGTTGGTGGCCAGCACGTCCATCCAGCGGCCGCACACGAGAGCCGGGGTGTCCGGCCAGCTGCGCATCAGCCGCAGCAGGTCCGGGCTGACCTGCCGGGCCTTGTCGGCGGCCCTGGGCTGCCGTGGCCTCGGGTGGGCGAGTTCGTACAGATGCGCCGCGGCGTCGGGCCCGAGGCCCAGCGCCTCCACCAGCGAGGCGAGCACCCGCTCGGAGGGGTGGCGTTCGCGTCCCTGCTCCAGGCGGACGTAGTAGTCGGTGCTGACACAGGCCAGCATCGCCAGCTCTTCCCGGCGCAGCCCCGGCGTCCGGCGAGGACCGGAGTGCAGCAACCCCACCTGCTGGGGAGTGGTGAGTTCGCGCCGCGCACGCAGAAACTCACCGAGGAGATTGTCACTGTCCATTTCGGCACGTTACGTCAGAAATCGGCGGACAGGGTGGCCGTATTACTCCCAGGTGGGAACGCTCCCGCGGGAGAAGTGCCCAGGTCGGCGCGGCATGGGGGCCGGATGAAACGATCAGTCGGCTCCGCTGAGAGCCGTGGATCGTCGCGGTCTTCTCACGCCGCGGCGGAGGAGCAGGGCGACGGCGAAAACGGCGCCGACGAGCAGCGCGATGGACGCCCCCGCGGCGACGTCGGCGACCATGGAGATCCAGATCCCGGCAAGCCCGCAGGCGACGCCGATCGCGGCCGCCAGCGGGAACAGAAGGGCGAGGCGGTCGCTGAGCAGCCGGGCGGTGGCCGCGGGTCCGACGAGCAGGGCGAGGGTCAGGATGGCGCCGAGCGCGGGGACGGTCGCCACCACGGCCATCTCGACGAGCGCGAGCAACGCGAGGTCCAGCAGCGCCACGGGCAGCCCCGCCGCCGCGGCGCCGTCGGGGTCGAAGGCCCGCAGCAGCAGCTCCTTGCCCAGCATCGCGAGAGTGAGCAGGACCACACAGGTGACGGCGGCGGTCGTGGCCAGGTCGAAGGTGTCGACGGTCAGGATGTCGCCCACGGTGTAGGCGGTCAGATCTTTGGTGAAGCCGGCCTGCGCGGAGATCAGGACGACTCCGAGCGCGAAACCGCCGGCCAGGGCGACCCCGGTGGCCGCGGTGAAGTCCTGCCCCCTGCCCCGGCCCAGCACCACGACGCCCGCCACGATGATCAGGCCGAAGACGCCGCCGCCGAGGAACAGGTTGATACCGAGCAGAGCCGCGATGACGATGCCGGGGAAGGTGGCATGGGTGAGTGCCATGGTGAAGAACGACAGCCTGCGAACGACCACGAAGACACCGACGACCCCGCCCATGGCTCCGACGAGGGCGGCCTCCAGCAGGGCTCGGTGCATGGCGGAGTCGAACCAGCTCATCCGGTCACCCCCGTCGAGATCCCGGCGGTGGCCTGGTCGAGGGGCCCGGCCGCCGCGCGTCTCCGGACGATCCGGCGGCGGGCCACGCCGCCGAGCCCGGCCAGCAGGTAGAGGCCGGTCAGGACGAGCACGACGGTGCCGCCCGCGGCCAGCCGTACCCCGTGGTGGATGGAGGCCTCGTAGCTGGCCGCGAGGCCGATCCAGCCCCCCAGGACGCCGATCACGACGGCCAGCGGCACGATGAGCGCGAGCCGGTCGGACAGCGCGCGGGCGGCCGCGGCGGGCACGATCAGCAGCGCGATGACCAGGATGGTGCCCACGGCGCGCACGGCGGCCACGATGACCACCGCGACGAGCAGATTGGTCGCCAGATCGAGCAGCCCCGTACGGTAGCCGGCCGCCTCGGCCGTTTCGGGGTCGAAGGCGCGCAGCAGGAGCGGGCGCCGCAGCAGGGCCAGCACGACGATGACGACGACGGAGACCAGCGCGGTCTGCGCCAGCTGCTCCCCGGTGACGGTCAGGACGCGGCCGAACAGGAAGGCCGTCAGGTCGGTGGTGTAGCCGCTCTGCCGGGAGACCAGTACCACGCCGAGCGCGAACAGCGAGGTGAGCAGCATGGCCAGGGCGGCGTCCTCGCTCACCTTGCGCCTGCGGGTGAGGAGGGTGAGCAGCGCCGCGGTCACCATGCCCGCGGCGAGCGCGCCCCAGAAGATGCCGCCCTCGCCCGCCGCCAGATAGCCGATGACCACGCCGGGGAAGACGGTGTGGGTCATGGTGTCGGTGACGAAGGCGAGCTTGCGGAGCAGGACCAGCACGCCGACGGTGCCCGCCAGCGCGCCGAGGATGATCAGCTCGATCAGCGCGCGGGCCATGAACGGGGTGGCGAAGGGCTCGAAGAGGTTCATGACTGGGCCACGATGACCCGGTCCCCGCGCAGCTCCAGCGCGTGCCCCCCGTAGGTCGCCCGCAGGCACTCGGGAGTCAGGACCTCCTCGGCCGGGCCGAAGCCGAACTGGTAGCGGTTGAGCAGGCACACCTCCTCGCACGCCAGGTGGGCGATGGCCAGGTCATGGGTGCTGATCACCACGCTCGCGCCCCGGCCCTTGAGGACGGAGATCGCCTCCAGCAGAGCGTGCTGGCTGACGGCGTCGACGCCGTTGAACGGCTCGTCCAGCAGCAGCAGCCGCGGCTGGGCGGCGATCGCCCGCGCCAGCAGCACTCGCTGGCGCTGCCCGCCCGACAGCGTGCCGAACCGGTGGCGCGCCCGCTGGGTGAGGCCCACCTGTTCCAGTGCCTCCGCCGCCGCCGTGCGATCGGCCCTGCCGGGGCGCCTGAGCCAGCCGATCTTCCGGTAACGGCCCATCATCACGACCTGCTCGACCGAGACGGGGAAGTCGGGGTCGAGCGTGTCGGCCTGGGGCACGTAGGCGACGTCGCGGCGTGCCAGGGCGGGAGTGCGGCCCAGCACCTCGATCCTGCCTCGGACGACCGGGACCAGCCCGAGGATCGCCTTGATGAGGGTCGACTTGCCCGCCCCGTTGGGGCCGATCAGCGCGACGGCCTCGCCCGGGTGGACGATGCCGTGGATCTTCTCCAGCACCGGCACGTCGCCGTACGCGATGCTGGCGTGCTCCATCCGCAGCGTGACGTCCCGCTCCCGGGGCGCGCCGTCCTCGGGTCCGGCGGTTTCGGACGCGGCGGCCTGTGGTCCGGCGGCTTCGGGCAGGACGGCTTCGGGCGAGGCGTCCGGGGGAACGCCGTCCGGGGGAGAGGCCGGGGGAGAGGCCGGGGGAGCGGTGTCAGCCATTGAGCGTGCCGACGATGACATCGGTGTTGTGCTTCTCCATGTCCAGGTAGGTCGCGCCCGCCGAACCCTCGGGGCCGAGCGTGTCCCCGTACAGGGAGTCCTCGCCGGCCTCGACCTTCACACCCGCCTCCGTTCCGATGGCCTGGGCGGTCTTGGGGGGCAGGGAGGACTCGGAGAAGACGGCGGTCACGCCGGTTGCCTTGATCTTGGCGACGAGATCGGAGATCTGCTTAGCCGACAGCTCGGCGGAGGTGTCGAAGCTGGGGATGATCGAACCGATGAACGTCAGGTGGTAGCGGTCGATGTAGTAGCCGAACGCGTCGTGGTTGGTCACCAGCTTGCGCTGGGCGGCGGGGATCGTGTTGATGCGCTGGGCGATGTCGGTGTCCAGGGCGTCCAGCTTGGCGCCGTAGGTGTCCAGATTGGCCTGGTACGCGGCGGCGTCCGGGGCGTCCTTGGCGGCGAAGGCCTTCTCGATGTTCGTCGACATGATCTTGGCGTTCTGCGGGTTGTGCCAGATGTGCGGGTCGCCCGCGCTCTCCTCCTCCGAGCCGTCGCCCTTGCGGATGGTCACGCCCTGGCTGGCGTCCACGACCTGACCCTCGAACCCGGCCGAGGAGATCACCTGGTCCAGCCATTTCTCCAGGCCCACGCCGTTCTTCACCACGACGTCGGCATCCGCGATGGCCTGGATGTCGGCGGGCGAGGGCTCGTAGTCGTGCGGGTCGACGTTCGGCCTGAGGATCTGGGTGACGGTGACCTTGTCACCACCGATGTTGCGGGCGAAGTCGGCGACCTGCGTGGTGGTGGCGACCACCTTGAGCGGGCCGTCGGCCGTCGTCGAGGTCGCGACCTGGTCGGATGCGGCCGAGGCCGTCTGAGCGGTGTCGGCCTGCCCGCAGGCCGTGGCCAGCAACGCGATCAATCCGGCGCTCGCTACAAGACCGCTTCGAGATGAGAACACGGAAGATTGTCCCTTTTAGGCATGGATGTAAGGATTTGGTCAGATTCTTCATCGAGTGAAAATGATTGTCAAATCAGTTATCATTCTTGTGTGACGCGTCGGCGGCCGGGGACCGCCGCGCCCCGGCGGGATGCCGAACTCGCGCACGCCTACGGCCCCGGCCTCGGCGCCGGGTGGCCGATGACCTTCTTCCTCAGGAGTGGCAGGTGACGCGGATGCGAGCCCACGAGGTGTTGGCGTAACCCTTGGGATTCCACAGGTGCCGGGCCGATTCGGGCTGGGTGGCCCCGGCGGTGTCCCAGGCGCGGGCGGTGATCACGGTTTTGCCTTCGCCCAGGTCGGCGGTGGTGCGCCAGTGCTGCCAGGCCCAGGGGCTGACCTGCTCGTCGAGATCCGCCTGGATCCAGGTGCCGCCCTCGTCGAGGGAGACGTCGACGCGGGCGACGGCGCGGTTCTCGCCGGCGTAGGCGTAGCCGGCGATCAGGGTGAGGCCGGGTCGCAGGCGGGCGCCGTCGTCGGGGCGCAGAATGGCGGTGTTGAGGGTGACGGGTCCCAGGGAGATGCCGTCGCCGGGGCCGGTCTGGGCGGGGTCGGTCTCGGAGGGCAGGATGCGGTAGGCGGTGGCCTGGAAGTAGTTGTCGGAGGGTTCCGCCTGGGCGGTGACGCGCTGGAGCCATTTGACGCTGCGGGCGCCGATCCAGCCCGGGACGATGGCGCGGACGGGGGCGCCGTGGGCCCGGGGCAGCGGCCGGCCGTTCATGGCCCAGGCCAGCAGGACCTGCCCGGTGACGGCCTTGGCCACGGGAATCGAGCCGCCGTAGGGTTGGGGCGGATCGGCGAGGTCGGAGACGTCGGGGGCGGCGAAGGCGATGTGCGCGGCCTCGGGGCGCAACTCGGCGCGGGCGAGGACGTCGGCCAGTTTGACGCCGTTCCAGCGGGCGGTGGAGATGGCGCCGGGCCCCCAGGGGTCCTCGCCGGGAATGTCGCGGACCCTGATCAGGTCGGCGCGGCGATTGCCCGCGCACTGCAGGGTCGCCACCAGGACGTGCTCGGAGAAATCGGAACGCAGATCTTCCAGGGACAGCGTCAGCGGGCGTCCGACCAGGCCGTCCACCGTCAGACGCCAGGAGGCCGGATCCAGATCGGGGATGGGGCCGTGGTTGCGGCTGTAGAAGGCGTCGAGCGGGGTGAGGGTCCGATCGGCCAGGGTGCACGGCGAGGGCTCAGCGTTATATGGATCGGTCCCGTGCACCACCATGTCATCCCTCTTATCCCATATGTCCATGTAGTTCCGGATACCCTGGGCCGGTGACATGACACCGGCCTAGCCATGTGGCCTGTGATGCAGCTCATAGGGCCTTGCGAAATATCCGGGGATGAGTTCCCCGTTTACACGTACGCCTTGGAAAACGGGGAGTCATTCCCCGATTCGTATGACGGGCGACAGAGGGGAGCGCCGCCGTGAGCATCACGAACACAACCGTCGAGCCGAGCCACGTTCCCCGGCTGCGGGCGGATGCGTCACGCAATCGGGAGCGGATCGTGGCCGCCGCGCGTGAGGAGTTCGTGAAGTACGGCGCCGAGGTCGCCTTCGACCAGGTCGCACGGCGGGCCGGGGTGAGCAACGCCACCATCTACCGGCACTTCGTCGACCGCTCGGATCTGATCCGGCAGGTGACGCTGGAGGTCATGAACAGGATCGTCGCGCTGACCGAATCGGCGCTCGCCGAGGCACCGGACGCGTTCGAGGCGCTGCAGCGTTTCGTGCACGGCGCGGCCGAAGAACGGATCGGGGCTCTCTGCCCGATTCTGTCCGACGGTTGTGAGCTGATCGCCGCCGAACTCGCCGAAAAACGCATCCGCCTTGAACACGCCCTGGAGGACATCGTGGACCGGGCCCACAGTTCGGGGCTGCTCCGCCCCGACGTGGCCGCCGCTGACATCGTGATCGCAGTGCACCAGCTCACCCGGCCCCTGCCGGGTACCACGGACCTGCACCTCGACCGGTTCGTGGATCGTCATCTGCAGCTTTTCCTCGACGGCCTGCGTGCTCCAGGATGCTCTCCCCTGCCGGGAACCGCCGCGACATTCGAGGACTTCCAACGGCGTCGCTAATGACGATCACGGCGACCGGCTGAGTCCCCGTACTTCCAGGTACCGCATCACCCCTTACTTTTTCGCGCCGATTTCGCGCTGAATTCGTTTCCTCCATACCGTTAGTGAGTTCACCCATGTCTGAAACAGCCCAGGTCCGACCGGACCCCCAGCGCTGGAAAGCGCTGGCGTTCATTGCCATAGCCCAGTTGATGGTCGTGCTCGACTCGACGATCGTGAACATCGCGCTGCCCTCCGCCCAGACGGACCTCGGCATCTCTGACACCAACCGCCAGTGGGTGATCACCGCCTACGCCCTGGCGTTCGGCGGACTGCTGCTCTTCGGCGGCCGTATCGCGGACCTGTGGGGCCGCAAACGTGCCTTCACCGTCGGCCTGATCGGCTTCGCCGGGGCCTCCGCGCTCGGCGGCGTCGCGGTCAACGAGGCGATGCTGCTCGGCTCCCGCGCGCTACAGGGCGCGTTCGGCGCGCTGCTGGCGCCCGCCGCGCTGTCGCTGCTCGCCGTGATGTTCACCGAGTCCCGGGAACGTGCCAAAGCCTTCGGTATCTACGGCGCCATCGCCGGCGGCGGTAGCGCCGTCGGTCTGATTCTCGGCGGTTTTCTGACCGAGTACCTTGACTGGCGCTGGACGTTCTTTGTCAACATTCCCTTCGCCGTCGTCGCCGCCGTCGGTGGCTTCCTCGTCATCCGCGAGCCCGCCGGCAGCCGCAACGGCAGCGGCCTCGACATCCCCGGCGTCGTCCTGGTCACCCTCGGCCTGGTCTCCCTGGTCTACGGCTTCACCCGCGCCGAGTCCGACGGCTGGACCTCGGGCGTGACCATCGGCCTGTTCGTCGCGGCCGTCGTGCTGCTCGCCACGTTCGCACTGGTCGAGAGCAAGGTACGGTCCCCGCTTCTGCCGCTGCGCGTGGTGACCAACCGCAACCGCGGGGGCGTGTACATGTCACTGGGCCTGGCCATCATCGCGATGTTCGGTCTGTTCCTCTTCCTGACCTACTACCTGCAGGTCGTCAAGGGCTACTCGCCGGTGCAGACGGGCTTCGCCTTCATGCCGATGGTCGCGGGCATGATCATTGGCTCGACACAGATCGGTGCCCGCCTGATGACCCGCGTCTCACCGCGGCTGCTGATGGCACCCGGCTTCCTGCTCGCCGCGGTCGGCATGCTGATCCTGACCCAGATGGAGATCGACAGCTCGTACGTGGGCCTGGTGCTGCCCGCGCAGATCCTGCTGGGCCTCGGCATGGGCACGGCCTTCATGCCGGCGATGAGCCTGGCCACGTACGGCGTCCAGCCGCGTGACGCGGGGGTCGCCTCCGCGATGGTCAACACCTCGCAGCAGGTCGGTGGCGCCATCGGCATCGCCCTGCTCAACACCATCGCCGCCAGCGCCGCCACCGCCTGGGCCACCTCGCACGCCGCCGAGGCGGGCACCCTCGGCAAGGTCGCCTTCGCCAACCAGACGGCGGTGCACGGCTACGCCACCGCGATCTGGTGGGCGGTCGGCATCCTGGTCCTGGCCGCCGTCATCGTGATCACCCTCGTCAACACCGGCCACCAGGGCGGCTCGGTCGCCTCGTCCGACGAGGAAGGGCAGGAGGACGTGCCGATCCCGGTGTTCGCGCACTGATCGCTCCGTGAACACGCATGAGGGGTCCGGCTCAAGCCGGACCCCTCATGCGTGTTCTCCCGTCTACCGCTCAATGACCCGGACCGGCCAGGTGACACGCGGCGAGGAGATCCGCCGGACACGGCCCTCGCATGATCTGGGCCAGCGCGATCGTCTCGCCGCCGGACGACTGCGGATCAGCCGCCGGCCGATCGGTGGACCTGGGCCACGGTGGCGGCCAGATCGCTCAGATCCGGGCGGACCGCGTGTGCCAGGGACGGGTCGTTCGGCTCCTGGATCCGGTTGATCCACACCCGGGTCACCCCGAGCTCGCTCGCGGGCAGGATGTCGTGGAAGTAGCCCTGAGCCACGTGCACCCACCGGTCGCGACTCACTCCCAGAGAGTCCATGAAGCGGTGGAAATGGTGGTGCGCGGGCTTGTAGGCACCGACGTCCTCGGAGGTGATGATCGCGTCGAAGGGGACCCGGAGGCGTCGCTGCGTCTTGCCGATGAGGTCGCGGTCGCAGTTGGTCAGCAGCGCCAGGTTCCACCCGCGTTCGCGGAGTGCCCGCAGCGCGGGCCGTACCTCGGGGAAGACCGGCCAGAAGGGGATCACGGCCGCCAGGACCCCGGCGTCGTCGTCGAGCAGTTCGACCTTCTCGTCCGCCGCCGCTCGCCGCAGGGTCTCCGCCATCACGTCGCGGTATCGCATCGTGGGAGTCTCCCGCTCCACCTGGGGCTCATGGCGGTTGTAGGCCTCCAGCAGCCGGGCCCCCCTGCCCGGCGCCACCAGCTCGGCGCCTGTGACGATGCCGTGACGCCAGTCGACGAGGGTGCCGAAACAGTCGAAGGTCGCCCATAACCTGTCGCTCATCGTTCGCCTCCAGCCGTGAGGGGCCTGCCGCTGCCGTGGGCTGCCCGGTGCCATGGGCCGCCCGGCGAAAGCACCGCCCACCCGGCCGACCGGGCCCGTTGGGCCACGTCGTCGCAGCGGCACGTCACCTCACCAGCGTACGAGGTGATCGGCGGAAGGGCGGAGAACGCCCGGTAGCTTCGTGCTCATGACGATCGCCAAATCCCTGCTGCTGTTCGCCCTCGCCGCCGTCGCGGAGATCGGCGGCGCGTGGCTGGTCTGGCAGGGGGTGCGCGAGCACCGCGGGCTGCTGTGGATCGCCGCCGGCGTCATCGCGCTGGGTGCCTACGGATTTGTCGCCGCCTTCCAGCCCGACCCCAACTTCGGCCGGATCCTGGCCGCCTACGGGGGAGTGTTCGTCGCCGGATCCCTGCTGTGGGGCGTCCTGGTCGACGGCTTCCGCCCGGACCGCTGGGACCTGATCGGGGCGGGGATCTGTCTGGTCGGTGTGGTCGTCATCATGTACGGCCCGCGCGGCTGACCGGCGTTTTTTCCTCCGGCACGTCATGTACGGCCCGCTCGGGTGACCGGCATCCGTCTTCCGATACGTCATGTACGGCCCGCGCGGGTGATCGGTGTTCGTCCTCCGATCCGTCCTGTACGGCTTGCGCGGCTGACCGGCATCCGCCGTACGGATACCTCGCCCCCCTCGCTGTCCAGGCGAGGGGGCGAGACGGGGGATACGAGGTCAGGGCTCCGAGACGGGGGGATCGGCCCGCAGGAGTTCCGCGAACAGCTTCTCCCACATGGGGGTGACGGTGTCGGGGGCATAGTCCCGCGCCGTCCGTACGGCCGCCTGGCCCATCCGCTGCCGTAGCTCCCGGTCGGCGATGAGACGGCTGACGGCCGAGGCCAGTGCGTCGACGTCCTGGGGCGGCACGAGCAGCCCGTCGATCTCACTGGTGATGACGTCACGTGGGCCGGTCGGACAGTCGAAGGCGACGACGGGCAGGGCGTGGGACATGGCCTCGATCATCACCATCGGCAGTCCCTCGAACCGGGAGCTGAGCACGTACAGCGAGGATCGGGCCAGTTCCTCGTCGAGCCGGTTGCTCCGTCCCATCAGGGTGACGTTGTCATCGAGCCGGTGTTCCTTGATGAGCGCGCGCAGGGCGGTTTTTCTGGGACCGGTGCCGTAGATGCGCAGCCGCCAGTCCGGATGGTGCTGCACGACCTGCGCGAACGCCGGGATGAGCATGTCGAACCCCTTCTGCGGGACGAGGCGGCCGGCGGCGATCACGGTCCGGCTGTCCTGCGTGGAGGCCTTCTGGTCGAGGGTGTGGATCGCGTTGGGGATCCGTACGACCGGGGTCCCGGGCAGCAGCGCCTGGTAGTCCTTGCGGTCGGTCGCGGTGAGCACCGCGACCGCGTCCAACCGGCCGTAGTGACGGGCGATCTCCCGCCGGACACTCTCGGGGTGGGTGGCGAGGTTCATGTGTTCCTGGGCGATGCGCACGACGCTTCTCGGGGTACGGCGGGCGGAGATGAGGTTCAGCGCGGGGCGGGTGGTCACCAGGATGCCGTCCTGCAGCCCGGAGACGTAGTCGATGACGGCCCTCTCCACCCGCTCGGTGAAATAGGCCGCCGCGAACTCGCCGTACGGCACGATCTTCCCGCGGACCCGCCGCCAGACCTTGCGGGCCGGTGAGTCGGGCAGCACGCCGTCGCGCTGGTCGGTCAGAGCGGTGATCTCGACCCGCGGGTCGATGGGGAACTGGGGTTTGTCGCGGCGGCGTACCGCGCTGACGATCTCGACGTCGTGCCCGGCGGCGACCATCGCGTTGGCCTGGTTGATCACGGTGCGGATCGTGCCGCCCATGCCGTAGGCGTGCAGGAGTATGTAACGGATCTTCATGTGGCCGCCAGGTATCCCCAGGTGATGGAGATCGGCCGCAGGACGTCGGGTATCTGGTCGGGCCTCGGAAGATCGCGTCCTCGCTGAACGGCCCCTGTCTGGATCTTGTCCTTCCAGTCGCCGAGACCTTTCTGGATCACGGTCTGCTCGCCGTAGGAGAGCATCTGGGGCTCCCATGGGACGCCGAGGAAGTCGCAGATGCGCCGGATCTGGGTCTCCGGGTCCTCGGTCAGGTCCTCGTAGCGCACCGTCAGGCCGGTGAGCGCGCGACGGGCCCGCTGCACGGCCTTCATGTAGCGCAGGGCGTCGAGCGCGGCCTCCTCCGGCGTGCGGCGGTCCGGGCTGGCCTCGTGCCAGGACTTCGCGATGGAGGCGGGATGGCGCAGCAGGAAGACGAAACGGGCATCGGGCCAGCAGGTGGCGATGCGTTCGAAGGCGAAGGCGTTGGCCGGGGTCTTGTCCGCGATGAAGGTCTTGCCGCTGCGGACGAGCTCCCGGTGGAGCACCCGGTCCCACAGCAGATGTTCCAGGTCGGCCTGGTTGTGGCCGAGCGCGTCCATCGCCTTGCGCGACAGCGGGGTGCCGAAGCCCACGGTCAGCCGGCGCACGTGCAGCTCGTGCGGGGCGTGCACCATCGAGTGGGCGTTGAGCACCGAGCGCAGGAGCGTGGAGCCCGATCTGACCGGCGAGAGGATGAAGATCGGTGCGGTCAGCAGCCGATCCGTCCCCGGGTCGGCCGGTGGCCTGACCAGCTCCTTCGCGGCCGGCTCCCTCGCCGGGCCGGCGGGGGTCACGGTGGGCGAAAATCCTTCTTTCCCTACTCGGTTAAACTGGAATCCAGTGAACCTCACAAGGGCGTTGTTGACCGTACGCTGCCAGCTCATGGCAGAGCAGAGTACTTACCTTTCCTGGCATTTTACTGTGTGCCCGAACCGGGCGCCCGCATCGGAGTGAGCTTGTTCAGGGCTGTATGGGCGGTGTGCCTTCGTCGTCCTGCGGGCGATTGATCTCGCTTTTGAAGACGCGCAGGGAGCGGCCCATCGAACGGGCGACGTCCGGCAGCCTTTTCGCGCCGAAGAGCAGTATGAGCACCGCCAGAATGATGAGCACCTCAGGGAGTCCGAGGTCGGCCATAGATGATCTCCTGTCTTGAATCCCGCGTGTGTGCAGGTGCCCAAGTGGCTCCGCGGGCACGGGGTGACAGAGGGTTCTCGCGACAGGAGAGCCCACTCGGCAGGCAGAGCCAGGCCTTTGGGAGGAAGTGTATTCATCGTTGGTATGGAGAACGTAAGAGGCCGGCAAAGCGCGGCACTGCGACGGCCTCGACCCGGGACCCCGCGCTGCCATGAACGGCCATCTCGCCGGACCGGCATGTGCCGATCGGCCGGCGGATCCCGCACCTGTCGTTCCGCGTGATCCGGTCGGCGGCCGGGCGGGACGGTGTGATGACGATCCCGCCGGATGCCGGGAAGAGCGCCTCGGGTGACGCGCTCGGCAGGCCGTCACCTGCGACGACCTCGTCTCCATGATCGATGGTCTGGGGTGGGGCTCGCCCTTTGTGAGCCGTGTGGCAGGAGTGTCACCGTGGTCGACGACCTTGCGCCTGCCCGGTGCGCCGCCCGTGGAGGCGGTGCGGTCCCGCCGGGATCGCGACCTCGGATCCCTGCCCGAGTCCGCCTGTGGACCGAGCGTCGGGAAGCCCCTCGATCAAAAATCACCGCGTAGAAGAATGCCGACAAACCTAGACGTCTACCTATAAAAATGGATTTTTCAGGATCCTGTCGGCGAGTTTGCCGCAAATGCTTATTTGGGCGCCATGAAAAGCTCAATGGGTAAGTGGATTTTCGCAACTCTTCGATAATGCTTCGTTGTTGTCGGGCTGCGCTGTTTGCGGAAAGTTACATCGAGGGTAGATGGAGTAAGGCGAGCGTCTGCTGAATCTCTGCGGCCGGCGGGAAGTCGCCCGGTAAGTATGGAAGCGGATACAAAAATCGATCACGCTTCATGAGTATTGATCCTTTTTGATTTCCGAATCAATCGCCGGGCTTTGTCCCGCCCCCGCCAGGATTTTTGTCCTGGAGCCAGAATGATGCCATCACCTGAAGAGTCTCCGTCTTTCCGGATCACCAGGGCCCTTTCGAACCGCAGGCGCGGAGCGCTGCGTCGTGCGGTGGGAGCGGCGCTGGCGAGCGTGATGTTCGTGGCGCTGCCGGCCACGGGGAGCACGCGTTCCGAGGCTGAGGCCGAATCCGCCGTCCGTGCGGACGTCCTTGCCTCCGGAGTGCTCCGGGAGGCGCTTCCTCGTTCGGAGGCTCCGTCCTCGGCGTCCTCGGCGTCCTCGGCGTCCCGGACCGGTGTCAACGGTTCGGATACGGCGCCACGGGCCGGTGCGGAAGAGACGAAGACGCAGAACGAACCGGTCAAGGCACTGGACGCCGCGCCGGAGGGCGGCGCGTCGGGGGCGACTCCCGCCCGCTGCGAGATCACGAGCGCTCGGCTCGATCCTGAGGACCCGTTCCGCCGGCTCGGTGTCGGCGGTGCGATGCGCGGAACGGCCCTGGCGGCCGGTCCGCACTTCGTCACGGTTCTCAACGACGAACTGTGCGCGTTCGAAGACGGCCTTTCAGATGAGATAGACGACCTTTCGGATGTCGGAACGAACAGGTTCCATCGCCCTGCACCGAGCGTGGCCGTCGTGGTTCGTCGAACCAGGTCCTCCGGGGCCAATCCGAGAGCGGGCACGGCCCGCGGTCCACCCGTGCGTACCGAACGCCTTTTTCCCGGCGTTCCTCGTCCGCACCGCCTCCGACCGAATCCGGCCGGAGTGGACCGCCCACGCACCCGTGAGGATCATGCCGATGCTCGAACGAGACGATCTGAAGATCCATGACGATTTATCGACCCCGCGCCGTAGCGCTTTTCCCGCAGCGGATCTGAAGTCCGGATTCCTGGTTTTTCTCATCGCACTCCCGCTGTGTCTGGGAATCGCCTTGGCGAGCGGGTTCCCGCCGGTCACCGGCATCCTGACGGCGATCATCGGCGGCACGATGGCCGGCCTGCTCGGCGGCGCTCGGTTGACCATCAAGGGCCCGGCCGCCGGCCTGATCGTGATCGCGCTGGGCGCGGTCCAGGAACTCGGCCAGGGCGACCTCGCCGCCGGATACCGGCGGGCGCTGGCCGTCGGTGTCGTCGCCGCGGGCATACAGATCATCTTCGCCCTGTGCCGCGTGGCCACCGCCGGGGTGGCCATGCCCCCCTCGATCGTGCACGGCATGCTCGCCGCGATCGGGGTCATCATCATCGCCAAACAGGCGCACGTCGTGCTGGGCGTCAAACCTCGGGCCGAACGCCCTTTCGACCTGCTCGCCGAGATCCCCCGCAGTCTCGTCCACGCCAATCCCCGCATCCTGCTGCTGGGCGCGCTGTCCCTGCTGATCCTGTTCGGCCTGCCCCTGATCCGCGCCCGGTGGGCCCGTGCCGTGCCCGCCCCGCTGATCGTGCTCGCCGTGACCGTGCCCATCGACCTGTGGTTCCACCTCGACCACCCGCACGACTACCGGTTCCTGTCCACGACCTACCACCTCGGCCCGGAGTATCTCGTCCAGCTTCCCGACACCCTGCTCGACGCCGTCGCCTTCCCCGACTTCTCCATGATCCTCACGATGGCGTCGCTGAAGTACGTGGCGATGTTCGCCCTGGTCGGAACCATCGAGTCCACCCTCACGGTGCTCGCGGTCGACTCCATCGCTCCTCGGAAGCGGCCCTCCGACCTCAACCGCGACCTGCTCGCCGTCGGCGGCGGCAACCTCCTCTCCTCCCTGGTCGGCGGACTGCCGATGATCTCCGAGATCGTCCGGAGCAGAGCCAACATCGACGCGGGCGCCACCTCCCGCTGGTCCAACTTCTTTCACGGCGCCTTCCTGCTGCTGTTCGTCACGCTCGTCCCCGGCCTCCTCCAGACCATCCCCCTCGCCGTCCTGGCCGCCATGCTCGTGTACACCGGCACCCGGCTCGCCTCGCCCCGCGAACTCCTCCACGTCGGAAAAATAGGCCTCGACCAGCTCGCCCTGTTCCTGACCACCCTGCTCGTCACGCTCGCCACCGACCTGCTCATGGGCGTCGGGGCCGGACTCGTCCTCAAATTCGTCCTGCACCTGCTCCGCGGGGTGCCTCTCCCCGCCTTCTTCCGCCCCCGCGCGCAGGCCACCCGCACCGGCCCCGTACTGCACATCCGCATCCTCGGCGCCGCGATCTTCCCCGCCCTGCTGCCCGTACGACGCGCGGTGAACAGCGCGGGCGCCGCCGGCGGGGACATCACACAAATCGTCATCGACGTCGAGAACGCCGCCATGGTCGACCACACCTTCCTGGCCGGGATGGACGCGATGGCCAAGCAGTGGCCCACCGCCACCCTCACCTTCCTCGGGCTCGACCGGCTCCGGCCCGTCTCACCCCATCCGCAGGCCACCCGACGCAGGAGGCGGGCATGAAAGCCACCGCGGGCCCGATGAGAGAGACCACCGAGGACCGGCAGACGGGCATAGCCGACCTGGTGGCGCGGGCGGCGAGGTTGCTGCCCGAGCAGTCGCCCCTGCAGGCGTTCGTCCACCACAACACCCTCCACGCCTTCGAGCACCTTCCCTTCGACGACGCCGTCGTTCACGCGGCGCGGTTGTTCGGCACCGAGCCGTTCCAGAGCGAGGCCGCCTTCCAGAGCCGCGTCGACTCGGGACGGATCCAGCAGGAGGATCTCGACGCGGTCATCGAGCCGATGACCGCCGACGATGACGTCCCCCTCGTGCCGGGCGGCCCGACACGCCGCCGGTTCCACGCCATCCGGCTCCGGTTCCTGCTCGAAGTTCCGCGGGGCCCCGCGCTGAGCCATCTGCTCCAGGAGACGGACCAGAGGGTCCGGTTCACCGACCGCCTGAGTACGCGGCGGCACACCGAGCTGCTGCGACAGGCCCGGCGGGACTGGACCGGGCCCACGGCGCCCGAACCGACCGCGCGGGCACTCCAGGAACAGCTGCTGTGCCGGCTCTGGAGCCACCTCGAAAGGATGGCGCCCCGCGTGCAGGTCGTCGAGCGCTCGACGCCGCGCCGACGTGACCAGATCCTCGCCGTCACCGGCCTGGACCCCGACGAGCTCGTCCATCCGCTGTTGATCCGGCTCTCGGCGGCGTTCCTCGACCAGGGAGTCGCCTACTGGCCGATGCCGGGACGGCACAGAGGCTTCCTCGGCGCCTTCCGACGGCTCTACGGCCGCCCCGGCGGTCCGCCCGACCGGTTCCTCCGAGGTCTGGGCCCCGAGCTGAGGCGGCAGGAGGCGGAGTCCTGGACGGCCGAGCGGACCGTCGTGTGGGCCCTCACGGAGCTGGACCTCCCCGAACGCGACTGGGCGGACACGATCCAGGCGACCCTGCTGTCGCTGCGCGGATGGGCGGGCATGATGCGCCAGTTCGAGCATCGGCCCGATCGCTCGCCGGTCGAGGCGCATCCCGCACGGCTGATCGACTATCTGGCCGTGCAGCTCATCCTCGACGTGTACGCGGCACGGCACGCGGTGGCGGAGCACCTCGGTGGGCACGCCACGTTCGCCGACCTCGACCGGCTCTCCGTCCGGCGCGAGGAGACGGCCGCTCCGCCGGAGGCCGGCCTGGAGTTGGTGTACGAGGCGTTCGTCCTGGCCCAGGTGATGCCGGTCGACACGGCGGTGCTCGCCGACGCCCATCACGCGACGGCCTGGCTGGGAGCGGTCAGGTCATGCGACGCGATCGAACGGCGCCGCCTGCTGCACCTCGCGTACGAGCGCCGCCACCGGGTCGGGGTGCTCGACGCGCTCGCCGCGCATCAGCGGGTCGCGACAGGGCCGTCGCCGCGTTCACGGTTTCAGGCCGTGTTCTGCATCGACGAGCGGGAGGAGTCCCTGCGCCGGCACCTGGAGGAGCACTTTCCGCAGGTGGAGACCTTCGGGTACGCCGGTTTCTTCGGAGTCGCCATGACCTACCGGGGGCTGGACGAGGTGCGCGCCCGCCCGCTGTGCCCGGTCGGCGTCACATCCCGGCACCTGGTCGTGGAGGAGGCGGTGGGTGCGGCGAACCCCGTACGGTCCCGCCGGTCCACGGTCGCCCGCCGGAGGGGTGCCTGGAGCCGGCTGATCGCGGTGGGCGGCAGGACCGTCGCGCGGGGGAGCGCGGTCACGTTCGGCGTCGGGTTCGCCTCCTTCTTCTCCCTGATCGGCCGCTGCCTGTTTCCCCTCCGGTTCCACCGCTGCCTCCGCCGGCTCCACCACGGCGCCGGCGCCGGTCCCGTCACCCGCCTCGCCGTCGAACGGACCTCGGCCGAGGAGCACGGCGACGGCCTGCTCCGGGGATACTCCGTGCCGGAGATGGTCGACCTGGTGTCGGCGGTCATGCGGACGATGGGGCTGAACCCGCGTTCTCTGGTGCTGATCGTCGGGCACGGCTCGTCCAGCCTCAACAACCCGCACGAGTCGGCGCACGACTGCGGCGCCACCGGCGGCGGACGCGGCGGCCCGAACGCGCGCGCGTTCGCCGTCATGGCCAACCACGCGGCGGTACGCGCGGGACTCCGCGACCGGGGGATCGACGTGCCGGAGAGCTCGTGGTTCCTGGGCGCCTACCACAACACCTGCGACGACTCGATGACCTACTACGACGAGGACCTGATACCGGAGCGGTGCCGCCCGGCGGCCGACCGGGCGAAGCGGGCCGTGGCCGCCGCGTGCGTCCTGGCCGCGCACGAGCGGTCCCGCCGGTTCGAGTCCGCGCCCGCGGACCTTCCACCCGGCGGCGCGCTCGCCCACGTCGAAACCCGCACCGTCGACCTCGGGCAGCCCCGGCCCGAGTACGGACACGCCACGAACGCGGCGTGCGTGGTGGGACGGCGCTCGCGAACCCGCGGGCTCTTCCTCGACCGGCGGGCCTTCCTCGTCTCCTACGACCCGGACGGCGACCCCGCGGGGGACCTGCTGACCAACCTGCTCCTCGCGGCCGGACCGGTCTGCGCCGGCATCAACCTCGAGTACTACTTCAGTTACGTGGATCCGGCCGGCTACGGATGTGGGACGAAGCTTCCCCACAACATCGTCGGCCTGCTCGGGGTGATGGACGGGCACGCCTCCGACCTGCGGACCGGACTTCCCTGGCAGATGGTCGAGATCCACGAGCCGGTACGGCTGCTGCTGATCGTCGAGGCGGAGCCGGAGCGCCTGGCGGCGATCCTGCGCGCGCATCCCGCCCTGAGCCGGCTCGTGGTGAACGGCTGGATCCAGCTGGTGGCGTGGAGCCCCGGCTCCGGCGCGATGCACGTGTTCCGCGACAACGCGTTCCAGCCGCACACCCCGGAGATCACCGAGTTTCCGGTCGTGGGCCGTTCCGCGCAGTTCTACGCGGGCAAGCGCGGGCATCTGGGCTGCGCCCACGTGATGACCGCGTCCGAAGCGGCTCCTTTTGGTGCGACTCCATCTGGTGTGGTGGCCTCCTCCGAAGCGGTCCCTTCTGAAGGGGTCTCCTCCGGTGTGGTGGCCTCCTCGGAAGCGGTCCCTTCTGAAGGGGTCTCCTCCGGTGTGGTGGCCTCCTCGGAAGCGGTCCCTTCTGAAGGGGTCTCCTCCGGTGTGGTGGCCTCCTCGGAAGCGGTCCCTTCTGAAGGGGTCTCCTCCGGTGTGGTGGCCTCCTCGGAAGCGGTCCCTTCTGAAGGGGTCTCCTCCGGTGTGGTGGCCTCCTCGGAAGCGGTCCCTTCTGAAGGGGTCTCCTCCGGTGTGGTGGCCTCCTCGGAAGCGGTCCCTTCTGAAGGGGTCTCCTCCGGTGTGGTGGCCTCCTCGGAAGCGGTCTCCTCTGAAGGGGTCTCCTCCGGTGTGGTGGCCTCCTCGGAAGCGGCCCCTTCTGAAGCCGTCTCCTCCGGTACGGCCTCCTTCCCTGAAACGGCCTCCTCCGGCGCGAGCGGTGCGGGGAACGGACGTGCGAGTGCCGGCGAGCTCGCGAGTCGCGCGGTGCGAATCCAGGAGCTGCCATGAGCGCCGCCGTGCACCGGTATCTCCTGATCGCGATCGCCGGGCTGCCCCTCGGCGCGTTCCTGGTTCTCGCGGTCCTCGCGTGGTGGGGCCGGAGATGGGCCGAGCGGACCATCTCAACGGTCGTCACGCTGGCCTTCGGGCTCGCGACGGTGTCCGCGCTCGTGCTCGCCGGCGTCATGGCGTGCGGCGGAGAGCGGGTTCTGACGGTATCGGCGGGCGTCTGGTCCAGCCCGGGGGAGTACAGGTTCGACCTGCTGCTCGTGGGTGACCGGCTGTCGATCTCCTTCGCCGTTCTCACGGCGCTCCTGGTCTGCCTCATCGGCGTTTTCTCGCAGCGGTACCTGCACAGGGAACCGGGCTACCTCCGGTTCTACCTGCTCCTCACCCTGTTCGGCGCCGGTGTCGAAGTCGTCGCCCTGGCGGGTGACCTCGACCTTCTCCTCGTGGGGTGGGAGCTTGCCGGCCTGACCTCCGCGCTGCTGATCTCGTTTTTCCACGAGCGGAGGAAACCGGTGGAGCACGCCCTGCGAGCGTTTCTGACCTATCGGGCATGCGATGTGGGACTGCTCGCGGCCGTCGTGTGGCTGCACCACACCACCGGCACGTCCACCGCAGTCGGCACTCCGGGCGGCGGATGGGCGGGGTTCGCGGCGCCCGCCGCCACGGGGGACGCGGTCCTGATCGGAGCCCTGCTGCTGTGGGCGTCGATGGGCAAGGCCGCGCAGGTGCCCCTGGGCGGATGGCTACCCCGGGCCATGGAGGGTCCGACGCCGTCGAGTGCCGTCTTCTACGGTGCGATCTCCGTCAGCCTGGGCCCGTACCTGCTGCTGCGTACGGAGTCGATCTGGGCGGGAGCACCCGCCGTGCGGATCGCGATCGTCGTCGTGGGCGCTCTGACCGTTGTTCACGTCGCCCTGGTGGGACGCGTCCAGACGGACATCAAGAGCGCGCTGGCCTACGCCTCGATGACCCAGGTCGGATTGATCCTGGTCGAGATCGGGCTCGGCCTGCGATATCTCGCGCTGGCGCACCTGGTCGCGCACGCGGGGTTGCGCAGCGTCCAGATCCTGCGGTCGCCCAGCCTGATCCACGACTACCACCACCTCGAGCGGGCGATGAACCGGCCGCTGCCCCGCACCGGAGCGCACCTGGAGCGCCTGGTCCCCGGGCCGGTGCAGGGGTGGCTGTACCGGTACGCGCTGGAACGGGGCTACTTCGACGCCTGGCTGCGGGACCACGTGGTCGGGGGGTTCGTCCGCCTGGTCCGGCGGGCGGACTCGCTGGACGACCGGTGGGCGCAGCGGCTGAGTGCCGGCCGGGCCCCGGTCCGTACCGGCCTCGCGGATCGGCGCGAGGCGGTGACCGCCGGCCGCGGCGGATCGCCGGGCACGCGGCGGAAGGGCCAGGAGTCATGATCGCACTGGTCCCGCTGCCGGTGGCGATCCTGTTCCTGTCCGTGTCCTTCGTCGTCGCCCGGACCACCGATCGGCGGGCCGCGCGCCGTACCGCGGTGGCCTGCGCCACGGCCGCCACGGCGCTGTCGATCGGGCTCTCCCTGACGCAGCGGTTCGCCCCGTTCACGGGCGGGCGGACAGGGGGCCTGGTCGTGGTGGCCGTGCCGGACGGCCCCGCCCGGCACGTCGTCACCGTGACCTGCGTGGTCGGCCTGCTGGTGGTCGCGATGAGCCCGCTCGCCTCCCATCCACCGCCGACCCTGGCCGGGATCCTGCGGTTGCTGGCGATCTCCTGTGGTTTCCTGGCCGTCCGGCACGGGGGATCGGCCGCCGTGCTGTGGTCGCTCTCGGCCTGGCTGGTGTGGGCCGAACTCCGCCGGCGCGACGGTGACGACGGGCTCGACCGCCTGTTCGCCGTGTATCACGTGCCCAGCGTTCTGCTCTTCTGCGCGGGCACCGTCCTGACGGCGACCGGTTCGCGGGAGGCGGGAACGGTCCTCGTCGTGCTGGGGATCGTGATCCGGTTCGCGGTCGTGCCCGTACACGGGTGGTATCCCCGATTCGTGGAGCGGGCTCCGATGGGCGTGGTGGTCGTGTTCTGCGCCGCGCCCTTCGGCATGCTCACCCAGCTCGAACTGCTGTCCACGCGGCTGCCCGCGTCGTTCGCGCACGAGGTCGCCCTGCTCGGCGGCCTGACCGCCGTCGTGGCCGCGGTGTTCGCGGTGGTGCAGAACAGGGCCAGACGGGCGCTGGCCTTCCTGATGATGAGCCAGACCGGACTGATCACATTCGGGCTCGGCGGTGACTCGCCGCTCACGGTGTCCGGTGCGGTGCTAACCTGGCAGGCGTCGGCTCTCGCGCTGTCAGGCTTCGCCATGGCCCTCGCCGCGCTGGAAGCGCGCCGGGGCACGCTGTCGCTGGCGACGCCCGGCGGAAACTTCTCCCGGACCCCGCGGCTGGCCGTCGCGTTCCTTCTGTGCGGGCTCGCCGTGGCCGGGTTTCCGCTGTCCCTGGGATTCGCGGGCGTGCATCTGCTGGTTCACGGCTCGGTCGTCGGGTTTCCGCTGCTCTGGCTCGCGCTGATCGGGGCCGTCGCCGTGAACGGGATGACGGTGATGCGGTGCTTCCTCACCCTGTTCGCGGGCAGCCGCTCACATTCCGGGGAGCGTGATCTCGCCCCGCTTGAGGCGTACGCGCTCACGATCGTCATCGGCACACTGCTGATCGGCGCCGCTCTCCCCGTGATGCCGCTCTTCCCGTGATCTGCCCGTCCACCGGCAGATCCTGCGGCAGGGAAAGGACCAGGACAGGTCCCGTGAGGCTCAAGGACCGGCACGATTCCCGACATGAAAGGCCGGAACCCATCAACCGGGGATCCTAGGCGTTGACCTCCGCTCCGGCGCGAACGCCGGAGAGCTTTTCCGTCGGCGCCAGCCCGACGTGGTGTCCCACGTCCTCACTGCCGGCCGCGTCCAGCACCGCGTCCATGAGGTGCGGGAAGCGGGTGTCGAAGTCGGCGCGACGGAGGGTGACGAAGCAGCGCGTTCCCTCCTCGCGGGTGCGAGTGATCCCCGCGTTCCGCAGGACCCGCAGATGGTGGCTCAGGGTCGACTTGGCCACCGGGGCCCGCAGCTCTCCCCACCCGCGCTCCACTCCGTCGGACAGCAGGCGGACCAGCCCCACCCGAATGGGATCACTGAGCGCCGCCATCACCTCGGTGAGCTTCATCTGGTCGAGATCGGGATGCTGCTGCGGGTGCTTCATGAAGTCATGATACGTCGTTCGATGTTTTAGGAACGGCGAACGGGACACGCCGGATCGTCCGTCAGCGCGCGGACATCGAACGGTGCGGGCGATGGCCGGCCACCTCTCCTGGAAGCGGGCACCGGGGTTTCTGTCCGGATAGAAGGGGATGAGTCAGGCGTTCCCCAGGCGACAACGCGAGCACGTTGTGGTTATCCCCGAGCGGCCCGCCGGTCCCTTCACCAACATGGCCTTCCTCCAGCTGAGGGACGACGAGCTGTGGGCACACCCGCTGGTGGCCGGCGCCGCCGATCCCCTGCTGCGCGCCGATCTGCTCACGCTGGCCGTACGGGTGCCCGACATTCTCGACCGGCTCGACGCGCTTCCCAGACCGTCGGGCACGGCGACGCCTGCCCGCAGAACCTCCTGGTCCCCGCCGACGCTCCGGACGCCTTCGTCGCGATCGACGTCTCCTGGCAGCATCCGCACCCGATCGGCTTCGACCTCGGACAGCTCCTCGTCGGTCTCACCGACTCCGGCACGTTGCGCGCGCAGGACCTTCCCCAGATCCACGCCGCCCTGATTCCCGCCTACCGCGCCGGCCTCCTCGACGAGGGGTACGACGCCGACCCGGCCGACATCACCTACGGCTTCGACGCCTCCATGGTCGTCCGAAGCTGCTTCATGGTCGTCCCCTTCGAACGGCTGGCGGAGCCGGTCACCGCCGAGCTCCAGGAGACCCTGGCTCAGCGCCTGTCGCTGACCCGCTACCTCGCTGACATCGGCCTGAACCTGGCGGCCCGCTGATCCCGGCATTCCGGACCGCATGGCCTCGCTCGACCGGCGTGACATCAGGATTGTCAGGCCGACAGGAGCGTCAACTCGGCCGACTGCGCGTAGATCACGAGAGTTCGGGACTAGGCTCTTCAGTGATAAGCGGCAACGATGAAGATCACGGGCGCATCCAGGGGCGGCCTGTCGGGGATGGGGTAGGCGTGGTCACAGAAGAGGCGCAGCAACCTGCCGCAGAGGGGAAGGGAAAGCGAGGGTCGTTCTGGAAGGAGATGCCGGTCCTTGTCGTCACCGCACTCGTCCTGGCGCTCGTAATCAAGACCTTCGTGATTCAGGCGTTCTACATCCCGTCGGAGTCGATGGAGAACACCCTCCTCGTCAACGACCGGGTGCTCGTCAACAAACTCGTCTACCGCGTCCGTGACATCGAGCGGGGCGACGTGGTGGTCTTCTCCGGAGTCGAGTCCTGGGACCCCGAGGTCCAGGTCGAGGAACCGTCCAACCCCGTCACGGCTTTCGCCCGCTGGGTCGGCGTGGCCTTCGGCGTCGTTCCGGGGGAGAAGGACTACATCAAGCGTGTCATCGGAGTTCCCGGCGACGTCGTGAAATGCTGTGACGCCGCCGGACGGGTCACTGTCAACGGCGTCCCGCTGGACGAGGCGAGCTACCTCTACCCGGGCGATAAACCTTCGAACGATCCGTTCACCGTCACGGTGCCAAAGGGGCGCCTCTGGGTGATGGGCGATCATCGCTCGGTCTCCTACGACTCCCGGATGCATCGCAGCGACGCCGGAGGCGGGACGATTCCCATCGACGAGGTGCTCGGCCGGGCCTTTGTCATCGTCTGGCCGTTCTCGCGAGCCACCACGCTGTCCATCCCCGACACCTTCGGACAGCCCGCGCTGCACGCGCCGCCCCCGTAGGCGCGGAGTCTCGTTCTCCCGCGGAGCTCTCCTCGCCTCCCCGGGCCGCCCGTCGAGGAGGTCGCCGTGGTCGTCGGCCAGGACCTCCTCGACCGCGACGCGAGACCGGTCGTCGCCTCCGATCGGGGGCATGGCCTGCCCGACCGGCCCGGAATCTCCGGGCCGGATCACGGCACACCACACAACCGGAGCACCGCCGTGGTCGCGGCGGCCGCGATGACCACCAGCGGGAACGGCGCACGCCGGATCGCGAGAACCCCGCCGACCAGCACACCGGACGGCCTGGCCCAGCCGGCGAAGCCGTGCCCCTCGGTGAGCGCGGCGGTGGCCACCAGGGCGACCAGCAGGACGACCGCGGCGACGGACAGCAGCCGTTGCATGCGGTCCGGAATCTGCAACCGATGCTGGAACACCGGGCCGATCAGCCGGAACGCGTAGGTTCCGGCGGCCAGCAGGACGATGGCGAGCAGGGACATCAGTGCGCCTCCCGGGTCGAGCCGGTCTGTGTCGTCGAGGTGGTCTCTGCGGCGGTGGCGGACCGGCCGGCCAGGACGAGCCCGGCCAGCGCGAGCAGTACCGGCAGGCCGGCGGGCAGGAACGGCGTGGCCGCGACCGCGACGACCGCACCGAGCAGGGCCGCGTTGCGCGTGCCGCGACCGGTCAGCGAGGGCAGCACCAGGGCCAGCAGCACGGTGGGGAAGGCGGCGTCGAGACCGAAGGCATCGGTGTCGCCGATGACCCCGCCGGCCAGTGCGCCGAGAACGACGGCGAGGTTCCAGACCAGGAACAGGCCGAGGCCGCAGGTCCAGAACGCGGCGCGGCGCCGCTGCCGGTCGGGCTGGCGCAGCGCGAAGGCCACGGATTCGTCGATCATCACGTGCGCGCCCAGCAGCCGGGTCCACCAGCGGCCGTCAAGCACGTCGGCGACGGTGAAGCCGAAGGGCAGGAGTCGGGCGTTGAGCACCAGCCCGGCCACCACGGCGGCGACCGGGCTGCCGCCGGCGAGCACCACGCCCACCGCGGCGAACTGGGCGCCACCGGCGAAGACCAGCAGGGACATGACGACCGGGACCCACGGACGCATGCCGCCGGACACGGCGATCGCGCCGAAGGAGGCGCCGACGATCGCGTCGGCGAGACAGACCAGGGCGATGTCGCGACGCGTGTCACGATCAAGCGTTCGCCATAACGAATACATGTCCATTAGAATGAACATATCGGTCAGGGTTCGTCAAATCGAACGAATCGACGTCTGGAGCGAACGCATGGAAGACGACTCACGGGGCGAGGGCGACGGGTCCTCTCACGACCTGATCGCGCTGATCGCGGCGTCGGTCCGCCGGGAGCGCGACCGTGCGGGTCTCTCCCTGACCGAGCTGGCCAAGCGGGCGGGCATCGCCAAGTCCACGCTGTCCCAGCTGGAATCGGGTGCGGGCAATCCGAGCGTGGAGACCCTGTGGGGACTCGGCGCCGCGCTCGGCGTGCCGTTCAGCCGGCTGGTCGACCCGCCGCGGCCGAACGTGCGGGTGGTCCGCGCGGGCGAGGGGCCGATCACCTACTCCGAGCGGGCCGACTACGCGGCCACGCTGCTGGCCTCCTGCCCGCCCCAGGCACGGCGGGACATCTACCGGATAGCGACGCAGCCGGGCGAGCCCCGGACCTCCGACCCGCACATGTCCGGTACGACGGAGCACATCGTGATCGGCTCCGGCCGGGCGCTGGTCGGCCCGGTTCAGGAGCCGGTCGAACTCGGCCCGGGTGACTACGTGGCCTATCCCGGTGACGTGCCGCACATCTTCAAGGCCCTCGAACCGGACACCACCGCGGTGATCATCATGGAGCACATCTGAGGCATCACGTCAGGGGCGCCGGTCGCTCGCGTCGCCGGCGGATCCGCCGTTCACCGCGGTCGGCGGGGCGCCGGGCGAGCCTGTCGGCTCGCCCGGCGCGGACGACTGCGTTCGGTCGGCGACGAGGCCGAACGCAGGCGCGGATATCGGTGCTCAGCCGGCGACGAGGTCGAACTGCTCCCACGGGCCGATCGCTGTGCGGTTGGCGATCAGCGGCTGTGCCCCACCGCCGTCGGCGCACACGTACTGGGAGTTGACCTGGGCCCGGAGGCTGACCGAGCCGTTGGGATTGGTGATCACCTGGAAGGTCTCCCAGGCGCCGGCCGTGGCCCGGTTGGCGATCAGCGGCTGCGCTCCTGCGCCTTCGGCGCACACGTACATGTTGTTGACCTTCGCCCTCAGCGCCACGTTGCCGTTGCCCAGATCGACGCGTTCGAACTGCTGCGCGGCTCCGACGGACGTCCCGTTCGCGATCAACGCTGAGCCGTTGGCGGCGCTGACGTAGCGGCTGTTGGCCCGGGAGCGCAGGGCGATCACCGAGGAGGCCGGCGCCGTGTCGGTGGTCACGCTCACGGCGTTGGAGGCGGCCGAGGTGTTGCCGGCGGCGTCGCGGGCGGTGACGGTGAAGGTGTAGGCCGTGGCCGGGGTCAGGCCGGTCACCGTGTAGGGGGTGTTGGGGGCGGTCGCCACGGCGGTGCCGTTGCGGAGCACCTGGTAGCCGGTCACTCCCACGTTGTCGGTGGAGGCGGACCACGAGAGCGTCACGCTGGTGGCAGTCTTCGCCGTCACGGTGAGGTTGCCCGGTACGGTGGGCGCCTGCCGGTCACCACTGGTGATCATGGGTGGGGTGGGTCGGGTCGGGGTCAACGCAATCTGACCCTTGAGCATCCGGCCACCATCACCGGTCAACCGCAGATAATAATCCGAAGAACACGCCGTGCCGTCGGCATCCAACGCGCGCATCCCGGAATTGGCCGGCACCATCGCCAGGGTCTCGGCGGTCTTGGCGATCTGATTGCCCTCGTTGAACTCATCGAACATGGAAATGTAGATACCGGCCGCGCCGACCTTGACCATGTTGTAGAACTGCCGCCACATGAAGTCACCGTGCGCGCGCTGGTTACCGGTCACATCGCCCGGCAGCACACACGGCTGGTAGTCGATGCCGTGGGCGGCGCAGTCGGCCTGATCAGGGGTGTTGACGTTGGCCAGAAAGCGGTCGGTGTCGGCGATGGTGCCGATCCGGCCGACCATCCAGGGGGAGATCATGTCGAAGGCGTGGTAGACGTCCAAGAACCCGGGGCGCGAATCTTCGTTGCCCGAGCGCCAGTGGGTGGGCACGCCGCCCATCACGTAGCAGCCTTGGGCCTTGAACCAGTTGATGACCTCCAGGCATGGGGCGGGGGCCCAGGGGCGTTTGGGGTCGTTGAAGCCGAAGCCCCAGATGCCGACGACGGGTTTGCCGTTTTGCAGGGCGTAGGCCGGGGAGGCGGTCAGCGCCTTCATTTTGGTGGTCCAGTCGGTTTTGATCTCCGGCTGCATGGTGGTCCAGTCGGTGACGTCGTACATGATGTAGAACTTGCGGCCGTTGGCCTCGGCGGCGGTGCGGACCTTGGTGGCCATGGCGTCGCGGGTGGGGCCTTCGCCGCCCATCGGGTTGAAGCGTTGCAGGGCGGCGGTGTCGATGTTGTTTTCGCGCATCCAGCGGAAGTGGGTGTCGACGGTTTGCTGGTCGTAGGAGGAGAACAGGGTGGCGGGCTGGCCGTTGTTGAGGTTGGCATACGCGGTGGGGTAGGTGTGGGTGTATTCGCGCATGTCGGGCCAGGCCACGATGGTGGTGTTGGGGGGGGAGGGGGGTTGGCCCATGTTGGCGCTCCAGTGCCACCAGCCGTTGATCGGGGCGCCATCGCCGGGGGCGGCGAACCAGCCTTGGTAGCCGACGGTGATTTTCCCGACCACGTCGCCGGGGGGGCTGGCGGCGGCGGCGTGGGCGCCGCTGGTGAGGGCGGATATCAGTTGGGATCCCGATACCGCGGCCAGGGCGGAGCCTGATACCACCGTGGTCATGAATTTCCGACGCGAGACGGCCACCTGAACTCCTTTGCTGGGGGGTGAGTGTTGTTGCGCTGCGCGGTTGTTACGCGCGGTTGGTCCGGTGTGCCGGGTGGCTGGGGGGTTGGGGGTCGTCGGGGTTGGTGGGGTCGGCCACCGCCGACCACGCCCGGAACCGGACCTGGCTGGACGACGACAATCGACCGTCGCGTCACCAGGAAGAACCCCACGACCTTTCCATCCGGATCTTGCTCCATGTCCACCGGAACGCCACCAGAAGACACGAAACGGCATATGTCAACACCGACATAACATCGGACCGCTTGCGGTCATCCTGGCAGGATCCGATACGTAAACGCAACACGTGCAAGACGTTTCGGAAATATCAAGATAAGCGCGAGCAAGAAAACGCAGTTCACGGCTCGGAAATGGATCGGTCCATGGTGGTGTCGGTCGTTTGTCTTCCGGGCGGCGATATGGATTCATCGGATCTCTTCCCGCTGACAGGCGATGTCGAGGGGGTCAATGGCCAGGCGTCAGCAGATCCCGGAGTGCTCGACGACCAGGCGTCGGCAGGTCCCGGAGGGGCTCGAACGCCTCCAGGCTCCTAGCCACGCCGGCGCGTATCTCCGGCAGCGGTCGATCACCCGGTCGTCGCGCGCGGCCCGCGGTCGTCCCCGCCTGACGGTGGTCGATCACCCCGTCGTCGCGTCAGCCCGCTGAGCGCCGTACGCGGATGTAGGTGCGGTCGTCGAAGCTGATCGCGCCCGGGGCCAGTCCTTTGGTGGAGGGATGCGCACCGATGCGCATCGGGTCCGCGCGAAGGGACGCCGCGAGCTCGTCTTCGGCCTGCCCGAGGCGCCCGGCCGCCGACAGGTACCCGTCGGAGGCCAAGGTCACCTCGAGCACCTCCTCATCGAGGGGGAAGACCTCGACGAACCGGTCCGGGACACGGCGTCCGTTCAGCACCCCGAACCCCAGCGGGCCGGCCTCCTCCCGGTTGGCCAGAAGGCTCTGGCGCTTCAGAGCGGGCAGTACGAGCGCGCGCCCCATGTCCTTGCGGGCCAGATCGGCCGCGGAATGCCCCTTGGCCAGTAGTCGGTGCAGGTAGGCGGCCCGAGCCCCGGCCAGCACCCGGTCGATCGCCTTGTCGCCCCGATGGTGCTCCCAGCCACTGGCGCGGCCGAGGGCCACGTGCACGTCCCCGACCCGCCAGACCAGTTGCCGGCGGGGGAGCAGGACCGCGGCGACCGCGGACGGGGCGAGCGGGTCGTCCTCGGCGATGCCCCAGTCGCGGCGCAGCCGCGCCAGCCCGGCCGTGACGGCGGCGACCGCCGCCACGGGGCCGGTGTCCGCCGCCAGATCTCGCAGGCTCGCCACCACGCACTCGGCCGCCAGAGCGCCTCCGCTCAGCCCCTCATAGGTGCGCCCGGACGTGTCGGTGGCTCCGTCGACGATGCCCACGCAGCGGATGCCCCGGTCGTCGCCGATCACCACCAGCCGGTCCTCGCCGCGGCCGGCACGCTTGGGCACCTGAGCCTGTTCCGCGACCACCCATCCGCTCACCGGCCCTCCCGATCTCGGCTGGGCTTGTCGGGGGGATCGCCCGGCCGGTTGCTCAACACTATCCACGGCCGCGGCGGTGCCGGCCGGATCGCTCCGCGGTCGTGTGCGCTGAAACACGGTCATTCGGCTGTCCGGCAATGGCGATTTTCCCGGCGCCTCATCACGAGGTCCAAGCAGTGGAGAAGCAGCCGGCCGACGCCGTTCTGAAAATTCCGTACGGCCGGCACCGCAGACCGCACGCCGGTGCTGATCGGCGATAAATAAGCACTTCACCAGGCAGAATTGAATAAATGGCCATTGTCATTGACGGCCTTATAAAGGCAAGTAATTTTTCCGGGAGAAGCGCCGGAAATTTAGCCGTTGCCACTCGCCCCACCACTTGTTTGATGGGTCTATGTATCCCTGTGATCGAGGATATGCGCCGGGTCCGGACCATTTCCGATTTCAGTACTGTCACGAATCGCTGGGAGGAACTCGCTCGTGAAAATTCTCAGTTGCACGGTCGCGCGCCCGGCGCGTTCAGCCACGCCAGGGCCGCGCTGACCGGCCCGTCGTCAAGGAAGTGTTGCCAGATACACGCGAGTCGCGTCAGGCCGGCTAGAGGCCCCAAATCCGCTGTTGATCCGGGGTTCCTGAGCTGAGCCGGCGGTTCGCAGCTTTGATCACCGTTTTGGGCGAAGGCCGCCTTCGGAGGCCTTCAGCCGAGCTGTTGGGCCAGTCCGACGATGATGCCCTCGGGGCCGCGGACGTAGCAGAGCCGGTAGCTGTCCTCGTACTGCGCCAACTCGCCGACGAGTTCGGCGCCGTGGGCGCGCAGGCGGGCAACGACGTCCTCGATGTCGTCGACGGCGAACATGATGCGACGAATGCCCAGCGTGTTCACCGGCGCGTCCTTCGGCTCCGTGCTGATCGCCTTCGGCGTGTGGAACATCGCCAGTTCGATTCGGCCGTGGCCGTCCGGGGTCCGCAGCATTGCGACGTCCTGCCGGACGTCGTCGATCCCGATGACACGCTCCACCCAACGTCCCTCGATGGGCGCCTTGCCCTCCAACTCCATGCCAAGTTCGACGAAGAACGAAATAACGGCGTCAAGGTCGTCGACAACGATGAGGACGTTGTCCATCCGCTGGATCGTCATGCTGGCTCTCCTCGGTGTGGTGCGGCCACGGTGGCCGCATCCGCCCCTGAGACGGAGCTGCCAGGCCGTTCTCGACATCCTCTGCGACATCTTCTTCGAGGTCCTCTTGACGTGGCAGCGCCCCTCGCGCGCCGGCCGTGCAGGAGGAAACCGACCCCGAGCGGCATCTGACGGCCTGGGAAACGCCCGAGACCCTGGGGCTCCTGGTCTGGGGGCATCACTACTCAGAGCGTCCGGCCAGAGTGCCCTGATGAAAGTAGACGCGCCAGCCGGTCTCCGTCAGGCGCCACAGAGAGCTTCGCCATGCCCGGCGCCCCTGATTGTCGGCAAAGTACGTCAGGTGAACGATCCCCCGAGCCAGCACGACCCCCGACATCTTGCTGATCTTGACCGGTGACTCGGGAGACACCGTTCCCCCACTCATCACCGTGAGGATCGACTCCGCGTCCCACCAGCGTCCGGAGGCTCCGATTTCGGTGAACTCCGGATCCAGAAGCTCCCGAAAAAGGGCCGGAGAAGCACGCACCTCAGGATCGAGAAGCCGCAACTCACCATCGATGGCCGCTTGCACTGCCCGCTCATCCTCGTCCGTCATGCACGGATCCTACGAACGCACGTCGCCCAGGCACAGCGAATATCCAGCCAGAAGCGATCGCCGGCCGCGCCGGAGAGATCCTCATTTCGTGCGGCTGAACCTAGCAATCGCTTGGCTGACGTAGTACCAATACCCCGGGGGTCACTTCAAGGGAACGGGGGTCGCCGTGCGACGAGGATGGGTGCTCACGCTGGCCTCCCTGACCATCACGCTGGTCGTCGTCGATCTCACCGCAGTCACCGTCGCGCTGCCCGTCATCCAGGCCGACCTGGGCGCGGGGCTGGCCGAGGTGCAGTGGGTGGTGGACGCCTACGCGATCACGCTGGCCGCGATGCTGCTGCCGGTCGGGGTCCTCGCCGACCGGTACGGCAGGCGCCGGATGCTCGCGATCGGCGTGACCCTCTTCACCCTCGCCTCGCTGGCGTGCGCACTCGCGCCGAACGCGATCCTCCTCGATGTGGCCCGGGGCGTGCAGGGACTGGGCGCGGCGGCCCTGTACGGCACGAGCACCCCGCTGATCGCCGCCGCCTATCCCGACGGCCCCGGGCGGGCGAAGGCACTGGGCACTTCAGCGCGGTCTCCGGCCTGGCCATGACCGCCAGCCCGGTGATCGGCGGACTGCTGGCCGGACTGTACGGCTGGCGGGCCATCTTCCTGATCAACGTGCCGATCGGCCTGGTCGTCCTGGCAGCCCTCCGCCAGCGGATCCCCGAGTCCGTCGGGCGCGGCCACCTCGACCCGCTCGGCTCCCTGGCCGTCACCGCCGCCCTGTTCGCGATCATCCCGGGCCTCATCCATGAGATCCCCTGGCTGGTGGCCCTCGGCGTGGTGCTGCTCGGCGGGTTCGTGGTCGTCGAGCTCAGATCGACCCGGCCGATGATGGACTTCGGGTTGCTGCGTGACCGCACCTTCGCCGTGGGGCCGTCACCACCTTCCTGATGCTGGCGAGCATGCTCGGCGCCTTCACCTACCTGACCCTTTACGTCCAGGGACCGCTCGGCGCCGGGCCGGTGGAGGCCGGAATCCGTTTTCTGGCGTTCAGCACGACCTCCGTCGCGGCCGCGATCCTGATCTCGCGGTTCGTGCACCGCCTGCCCATGAGCGTGCTCATCGCGGTCGGACCCGGTCTCATCGCCGTGGCGCTGCTCGTGATGACCATCCCCTCGGTGGATCCGTGGATCCCCCTGATGGCCGGCCTGGTGCTGAGCGGCGCGGGTCTCGGCGCGGGAAACGTGATCAGCAACCAGGTCGCGCTGACCGCTCCGGCGGACCGGCTCGGCATGGCCACCGGCATCATCAACGCCCTCAAACAGGTCGGCACCGCGGTCGGCGTGGCCATCCTGGCCCTGCCGTACGGTGCCGGCGTGCGCACCATGCTGCTGGTCGCGGCCGCGCTGGCCGCCGCCGGAGCCCTTCTTCCCCTCGGTCTCCTGCGCGGCAGGCGCCCCGCCGTCGCCGGGCGGCCCACCGGCTGAGCGGCCGGGAAAGGGCAGCGCGTCTCAGCGAACAACCGAGATCGCGGGCTCAAGCTCCCGGCGAAGGCCCAGTGCGGCCACCAGCGCCAGCACACGGCCGAAGCCCGTCACCCGGGACGCCAGGGTCGCCATCACCATGGCCCGGCCTGTTCGCATGAACCGTGGTTGCTCGGTCATACCGTGCGCCCCCCTGCGTTCCGGATCATCCGGACGTGATGGATCAGTATGGCCATGCGCCCCGTCCCGGTCGAGGGCGCGGATCGCCGGATCTGATCCGTTCCGTCCCGCTCTGCCGGTGTGGCAGGTCCGGGGGGTGTGCGGGCCGGCCGGGTCAGGTGGGTTCGGCCAGGGGAAGGTGCACCACAAAACGCGCGCCGCCCTCCGGGCTTTCCTCGACCCGGATGCTTCCCTCGTGCGCCTCGACGATGTCGCGGGCGATGGCCAGACCGAGTCCCGTGCCCCCCTGGTCACGGCTGCGGGAGGTGTCCAGCCGGGTGAACCGCTGGAAGATGCGTTCGCGGTCGGTTTCGGGGATCCCCTCTCCATCGTCGGTGACGGCCAGTTCCGCGTGGTCTCCGTTGCGGTGCAACTCGATACGGATCATGTATCTGGCATGCCGCTGGGCGTTGTCCAGGAGGTTGTTGAGGACGCGGCCGATCTGTGTGGGGATGGCGTTGACGTTCACTCCCGGGGTGAGCCGTGATTGGATCGCAAGCCGGTCCGTCCGCCGGGAGATCTCCACCCGGACCAGTTGCGTCAGATCAAGGTTCTCCAGCGCCATGGGCGCCGTCGCTCCCACCCGTGCCAGGAGAAGGAGATCCGTGGTGATCCTCTGCAGCCGGTCGACGTCGTTCAGCGCGCGGTCGAGCACCTCGTGAAGATCGGTCTCGCCGGGGTGGAGCTGAGCCTCCTCCAGCTGCACGCGCAGCCCTGCGATGGGGGTTCGCAGCTCGTGCGAGGCGTCGGCGGCGAACCGACGTTGCCGCTCAAGCGCCTGCTCGCTCTGCTGCTTGGCGTTCTCGATCCGTCCCAGTGTGCGGTTGACGGTCCGGGAGAGCCGGACGATCTCATCCTCACCGGACGGCTCGGGCACCCGGCTGCTCAGGTCGTTGACGTTGATCGCGGCCAGTTCGGCCCGGATGGCCTCGACGGGCCGTAATATCCGGCCGGTGATCTTCCAGGCCGCCCAGATGGCAAGCAGGATCAGCACGGCGGCCTGGGTCGCGAAGAGGGTGTCGGATCCATCCGTCGAAATCATCGTCGGAGCGGGCCGGCCGGCATAGACCACCGGCGAATCCCCCGCGGTGCGGACCCGTATCGCGGAAAGGCGTACGCACCCGATGAGCGGCTGTGCGCAGGTCTGCACGTCCTGGGCCGGATCTCGCGGTGTCGGCCATGCCCCGGTCATCGCCGGCAGCCCCCGGGCGGCGACGGAGGCCGCGATGACATGATGCCCGGGCGCCACGACCTGGACCAGCTCGATCCCGGGGACGCTGGGCACGATGGGGTCGGTCAGCTTTCCCACGCGAACGGCCGCCGCGGTGAGGGTGGCCTGCTTCTGGCTGTCCAGCCACACGGCGTCGCTGAGCGTCTTGCGTACTTCCAGGCTCCCGATCACCGCCGCCGGTATGAGAAGAAGCGCCGCCAGAAAGGCGACCAGAACGGTGATTCGCCCGCGGATCGATCGCGGGCGCAGCCGGACGCGGGGCAGTCGGATGCGTGGCGGGGGCATTTTAACCACGCGTCCTCCTCGCAGCATGATCGTTCCCCTGTCGCGATCGCGACCTGCCGCCTGAGCGGAGCCAGGATCCGACACGGGCGTTGCCGTTCACCTGGCACCCCGTGATCGGTGGCAGATGAGCCTCGGCTCTGCTTGACCTCCTCAGCAGATTTTAAGGAAGGATCGTCATCCCGCAGATCGGCCGAGGGAGTTGGTTGCCGAGGGCATGTCGTGCATGCTGACGGGGGCAAGCTCTTGATCGGCAAGCTGCCGATCACGATCCGGCAGGCTGTTGGCTGATGATCGCGTTGAAGCCGGCGGCGCGTATGCGGTCCGCCGGAGGTAAGAAGTGTAACTCGCCGGAGTCGACGGGCGCGGCGTCACGTCGCGCAAGGCCTCCCGGAGGCGCCGGTACTCGTCGTCGTCGATCTCGCCGCGCGCGAACCTGTTGAAGAGCAGCCGTTCCTCGGAGATCCACAGAGTCGAGGCACGGTAACGCACGTCACGGAACAGGACCAGGCCGCCGCCGATGCACAAGGTCCAGAAAAGGAGCTCGCCGACGACAAAAAGCGTCCGGCTCCATTCGTCTATGCCATTGCCGTGCACGTAAATCGTCCTCGACATCCCTTGTACGCCCGACGGCCGACACGCGAGCCGGGGACGGTGTGAGCCGGGGCCACCGGATCGGGTACGTGCCCCTTTGCTATAGAACCACCGTTCTCCACCTATACCGCCACATTAGAGAACGTTGGTTCTATCGTCAAGGACGCGGACGACATGATCATACATTCGCGCAGGTCAAGGCCACTGCCGCCCTGCCCCCGACGCCACGGGACGGGCGGGACAGGCGGTCGCGCCGACGATTCCGGCCCCCGAATCGGGGCGGGGGCCGCGCCGACGACTCCGGCTCCGTCCCGAATCGGGACGGAGCCGGAGTGGCCCGATTCGGGACGGAGCCGGAACGCAAGGTCTTCAACGGCCTTGCGTTCCGGCTCCGGGGAACCCGGCTCAATCGTCAGGAGTGATCAGGCGCGCAACTGAACGATCAGCGCCTGTGCATCCCGGACGAGTACGTCACGCGCCGCCCTGTCGCTCACGTTGCGCGACTCGCGGGCAAGCTTCACGAACTGCTCCAATTCCTTGATCGCGTCCTTCTTCCTGCCCCTGTCCGCCTGCTTCACGGCCTTGTCCAGCTGACCGCGCAGGGCGGTCGCACCCCGGCTCGTCACCGAACCCGCCTTCTTGAAGTAATCGATGAGCGCGCGCACATCGGCGAAGGAGGTCGTGATCTCGAACTCGACGGTCTGCTCCGTGACGTGACCCGCCTTGTCCTTTCCGGTGACGGTCAGCGTGTGCTTGCCGAGCCCCAGCCGCCACAGGCTGATCGGCTTGCCGGAGGTGATCCGGTCGTCCCCGATCGTCGCGGTGACGCTCGCCACGCCCGACGTCACGTCCGCCGCGGAGAAGACGGGTTTGATCGACGCGGAGTCTCCGTACTTCTTGCTCTCCACGCCGTTCACCGACAGGGTCGGCGGGGTCTTGTCGATCCGCGCCGTGACGGTGCCGATCGGCGAGACGTTGCCGCCGCCGTCGGTCGCCCGGTAGCGCACCTCGTTGACGCTCTCGGCGCTCAGCGTCACCGGGTTGGCGGCGTTCAGCCAGGTCGTGCCGCCGTCGAGGGAGTACTGCCGGCTCGCCACCGTGGCGTTGTCGGTCGCGGTCACCGTCAACGTGACGTTTCCGGTGTACCAGCCGTTCTCCCCGTTCGGCGCCGCCGGGTTGAGCGTCGCCGAGACGGTCGGCGGCGTCCTGTCCGCGACCCCGTCGCCCACGAAGGTGAAGGCGTCGACGTCCACGCCGCCGGTGGAGGTGACGTAGAGCCTGCCGCTGCCCTCCGGGGCATCGGCGAGCGCGGTGTTCACCGTCTGCCAGCCCGCCCCCGCGGGCACGGTGACGGTGGCGAACGGATCCGCCGTCGCCGAGTTCCACCGCAGGGACAGGGTGCCCGCCCCGGAGGCCTGGGTCTTCACGGAGGTGATGCCGGCGAAGTTCACCGGGTCGTAGGCGATCCAGTCTCCGGCGTCGAACGATGTGATCTTCGATCGGGCGGACGCGCTCTCGTCCGCGGTCTCCGTGACGCCCTCGCTCGCGTCCGCGTGCTCGGCCTGCGTCAGCTTCGGGTTCAGGATGAGCGTGGCATCACCGAGCGCTCCCGGGATGTCGCCGGCGCCGTTGTCGCGGTAGCTCACGACGACGACGCCGAAGATGTTCTCGGTCTCGCCGTGCTCGGGAGCGTTGACCGGTGTCGGCCATCCGCCGGAGCATCCGGTGCCGGTCGTCTCCGGGTGCGCGTGCACGTCGTGGCCGAGGCCGAAGGTCCACTGCACCCGGCTGCACACCGGGGTGTCGCCGTCCTCCTCGTCGGTGACCCCGATCCGGAACGGAACCGTGTTGCCCCAGTCGAAGAAGGAACCGTTTCCGGGCGTCTGGATGGTCACCTCGGGTGCGGTGTTGCCGACGGTGATCTCGGTCGAGGTGAGGCCCGCCTTGCCCTCGGCGTCGGTCACGCGGAGCCGGGCGACGTACTGCCCGGATTCCGCGTAGGTGTGCGACGCCGTCACACCGGTGGCGTCGAAGGTGCCGTCCCCGTCGAAGTCCCAGTCGTACTCCAGCGGGCCCGGCTCGGTGTCCTGGGACGCCGCCGCGCTGAACGCGACGGTGAGGGGTGCGGCGCTGCTGGAGGATCGGTCGACGGCGATCTTCGCCTGGGGAGTCTTGTTCCCCGGCGCGTAGTCGATGCGGTAGAGCCCGGCGTCGGGGTTGGCGCGGAAGAACCCGTCGCCGTAGTCGAGCACGTACAGCGACCCGTCGGGACCGAACTCGATGTCCATCGGGCTGTCGGTGATCGGCTGCGCCATCGTCTTCAGCGCGCTGTTCGGCAGGAACTGCTCGATCGTGGTCACCGGCCCGTCAGGCTGCGTCACGGTGAACGCCGCGAGATAGTCCTGGGAGAACTCGGAGAAGAAGAACTTCTTGTCCCAGTACTGCGGGAACTTCGTCGTCGACGGGTTCGCCGCGTCGTAGTGGTAGACGGGACCGCCCATCGGACCCTGGCCGCTCTGCGGATCGAAATCGGTGAGCCCGGCCCACTCGGCGGGCTGGTGGGTGTTGTTGTCGCCGTAGTACAGGTCCGCCGGCACCGCGGGCGGCACCTTCGCCAGACCGGTGTTCCACCGTGAGGTGTTCGCGGCCCCGCCCGCGCAGTCGAACCACTCACGCGCCGCCGCGGCTGCGAAGTCCCAGTTGTTGTAGTTGAAGTTGTTGCCGGTGCAGTACGGCCAGCCGCCGTTCATCGGTTTGCCGATGGGGGTGACGTTCCACTCGACGTAGCCGAGCGGCCCCCGGGCGGCGTCCGGCGTGCCGGCGTCCGGTCCGTAGTCGCCCCACGACACCGTGCCGGTCCCGGGGTCGACGTCCATGCGGAACGGGTTCCGCACACCCATCACGAAGATCTCCGGACGGGTCGCGGCGGTCTCCGGCGCGAACAGGTTGCCGGCGGGGACCGTGTAGGAGCCGTCCTCCCGCGGCGTGATCCGCAGGATCTTGCCGCGCAGGTCGTTGGTGTTGCCCGCGCCGCGCCGCGAGTCGAACCCCGGGTTCATTCCGGGCGCGTCGTTGTTGGGCGCGTAGCCGTTGGCTCCCGGCGCGCTGGCCGGGGTGTTGTCGCCGGTGGCGAGGTAGAGGTTGCCGTCGGCGTCCCAGTCCATGTCGCCGGCGACGTGACAGCACTGCCCGCGCTGCGTCTCGACCTTGATGATGACCTGCTCGGTGGACAGGTCGAGGGCGTCGCCGGTCCACTTGAACCGGGACAGCTGGTTGTAGCCCTTCCACTGGTCCCAGTACGACGCGTCCGCGCCGGCGGGCAGCGAGTTGGGCGCCGACCCGGTCGGGGTCGTCGCCGGGTACGGCGCCGTCATCGTCTTCGGCGCGTAGTAGACGTAGACCCATTTGTTCTCGGCGAACTCGGGGTCGATCGCGATCGTCTGGAGGCCGTCCTCCGAGTTCGCGTAGACGGGGATGGTGCTGACGATCTCTGTGACGCCGGTGGCGGCGTCGGTCAGCCGGATGTCGCCGTTCCGCGCGGTGTGCAGGACCCGCCGGTCGGGCAGGACCGCCATGTCGATCGGCTCACCGATGTTCTTGGTCAGCGTGATCTTCTCGTAGCTCGACCACTCGGTCGCCGGATCATGCCCTGGATCGGCGTGGGCGGGTGTGGCGAGCATCGTCAGGGGGAGTGTCAGGGCGGTGAGGATGCCGCCGAGCATCGTGCGAGTACGCTTCACTTACTGCGCCTTCTCTTCCGGGGGAGGCAAGGATGGCGGGCCGTCACGCGCGCCGCTGCAACGGCTTCGATCACGCGGCGGTCCGCCGAACTCTTCGTGTTCTCAGCCGCGCAGCGCGGCCATGTTGTCGTAGCTCAGGTCGGCGTACTGGAGAGACTGGCCGGGGTTGTCCGTTCCGCCGGGCGCGTTGTCCTGCTCGTACATCGGGTTGAAGGATCCCTTGGGCCCGGCGCCCTTGAAGAACGCGGCGTAGTCGATGTCACCGGTGCCGAACGGCACCATGTCGTAGCCGTTCCCGGTCGCCGGGTTGGACTTTCCGTCCTTGGCGTGGAACAGGGGGAACCGCCTCGACTGCGCGCGCACGACCGCCAGGGGGTCGAAGAGGTCAGTCTGCGTGGAGCCGTCGGGAGCGGTGAACGTCTTGAATTTGAACTGGGCCACGTGCGCCCAGAAGATGTCCATCTCGAGGTAGACGTCCCTGCGGTCCGTGATCTTGAGGAAGTACTCCAGTTTGCGGATGCCCGATGAGCGGGTGGGCTTGCCGAGCGCGTCGAGCGGGCCGCTGTCGAGAAGGAAGTTGTACGCCGCGTCGTGGTTGTGCGTGTACAGCTTGATCCCGGCGCGGGAGGCGATCGAGCCGAGATGGTTCCACTTTTCGGCGGCGATGTCCCAGTCGTCCTTGTAGGCACTGCTCGTGGGGTCGTTGCCGGTGCCCACGTGCCCGAGACCGAGAATGTGGGCGATCTCCAGGTGAAGCTTGAATTGATCGAGGTCGGCAGGGGTGAGCGGCCAGGAGCCGGGGATGAAGCCGTGGTTGCCCTCGGCCTCGAGGCCGTTGTGGTCGAGCCACCGGCGTAGCAGCCGGGCGCCCTCGACGGTCTCCAGGTTGGCGCCGCCCTTGGAGTTCGCATGCTGGCTGTAGCCGGCGAACTCCACCTGCCGGTAGCCGATCCGCGAGAGCGCCTCGAACACGCGCTGAAAGCCGGAGGGCAGGTCCGTCGACAGCGGATCCCTGGAGATCGCGTCACGGACGGTGTAGAGGATGATGCCGCGCTTGCTCGCCGGCACCAGCGGGTTCCTCCTCGGGTGGCCGCCCGAGGCCGCCTGCGCGGCCGACGCGAGCGGTCCCGCTCCCGCCAGGGCCACCGCCGTGACGCCTGTCGTGGCCGCGAGGAACTGGCGCCGGTTCAGCCCCAGGCCGCGGCGTAACGCGCCGGCGATCTCGAGCTCTTCTTCGTGTGCGCTCATCGACTTCTTCTCCATGTGGGTGGACGGAATCGCTGGATCCCCCGTTGCCTCGGCTGAGCCGCAGCCGCCTCCTTGTCGCGGCGGGACCGATGGGTCCGTGCGGCGGTTGCCACCCGCCGACGCCCCACCGTGGATGCGGACATACGACTCACCACGCCCCCTCGGGACTGTGCAGAGAACTTGGCGTGGAAGTTACGCGGCTTTTGACAAAATTGGAAGAAGTTTAGTCACTATTGCGCGATCTTTATCTTTTTGCCGGGAAAAGTCCCTGTTGGAACGTCGCCGGTGCCCTCGTCGGCGCCGCCCGTGCGGCAACCCTGCCCGGCCGTTCGCGGCCGGAGACTCCGGCGCCGCCGTTCCCCGGGCGCGGGGCCGGGTCCTGTTCGGGACGAGGCGGACGGAGGCCGGGGAGCGGCGGGTCACTCGATGGGCGTCCGCCACAAAGGCGCAGTTCACCGCCTTTTAGCTCTGAAGGCGACATCTTTTGCTTGCAATCGGCGAAAGTGCCGCCTAGCATCACGAAATGTCGTGTCAGCGCGTCAGATGTCCGCAGAGGTGATCTAGCTGAGCCGTACGGTGACCGTCTTCGAACCGCCACCCTGGTCCGCCAGCCGTCCGAAGACGAGCGTGAGCCGCGGGCCCGTCGCGGCGTCGGTCAGGAGCGGGTGCCCGTGGAGCACCTCGGCCACCGGCCGATCCCAGGTCAGGGTCAGCGCACTCAGGTCACGCCGGGGATCCGACACGGTCAGCGTGGCCGTACCGTCGCCGATCTCCCGGACGAGGACCGCGCACGGGGCCGAGGCGGTCAGGCCGCCGACGGCTCCCTCGTTCCAGAAGTTGACGGCGGTGATCCCGAGCGAGGGGACCCGGACGCCCTGCAGGCGTGCGGTGTTGGCGAGCACGCGGGCCCAGCCGGGGTCGGCGGCGCGGGCCCGGGTCCGCGCCGGGCTCGCACCCGGCAGGAGCAGGTAGACATAGTCGGCGGAGTCGGGGTCGACCCCGTGGTCGAGCCAGAGAGTCACGTAGCTCCGGGTCACCTGATCCTGGCCGCCGGTGCGTTTCTCGCGCAGCGTGTGCAGGCGGGCGCAGGGCAGGACGTAGCCTCCGTGCCCCTCCAGGTGCGCCCAGCCCGCCTCGTCGTCCACGGTGAGGAGCGCGCCGGTTCCGCGGTCGTCCACCCTGCGGTTGTCCACGACGGTCTCGACCGGCACGCCGTCGCCGCCGGTGATCCCGGCGCCCAGGCAGACCACCGCGTCGTCGAGGAAGAACCACGACTTGAAGGCCTCCATCGTGCTCTCGAAGCCGTTCAGATGCTGGCCGACCGTCGCGTACAGGCCGTCGGTGGCGCCGCCCACCCAGCGGCCCGGCGGGCAGGTGTCGCCCCACCCCTCACCGGCGCCGTCGGCCAGCCGCAGGGTGGAGACGGTCGTGCCCGGCAGGCGGTAGGGGTCGACGGTGGACCAGAAGGAGTCGGAATACTGGTCGCCGTGGCCCTCGCCCCACCAGTAGAGCATTCCCGATCCGGTGTGCCAGCCACGCAGGTTCTCACCGTTGCCGTGCTCGTAGTGGCCGATCCGGTCCGAAGCCATGCTGAGCCCCGCGCACCAGCCCGGCCTGCGGTGGACGGCGCGGGCGCTCATCGCCAGCAGCCGGTGCCCGGCGGGTTCGCCGGCTGCGGGGATCGCGTCGTCGCCGAGGATCGCGGCGAGACGGGCGTGAAACCCCAGGTCATCGCTCTCGGCCGCCTTGAGCATGGGCTCGCAGGTGTCGCGCAGCGCCCATCCCTTGACCATGGCCTGCCAGCGGGCCCGCTCGGAGGCGGAGGCCGTCTCCCCCAGCAGCAGGATCGCGGAGGCGATCGCGCGGCCTCTCCCGTGGTCACCGTACGGCTGCCTGCCGATCGCGCGGCCGCTGACGAGGTCCATGCAGAAGCCGTCGTGGACGACCGGGGCGAACGACCTCTCGACCATGTCGCGGACGATCTGCCCGTTCGGGTCGGTGATCTCCCACGGCGAGCCGCGCAGCACCGCGAACAGCGTCGCGAGGCCGGACAGCAGCGACGCCCCGTACGTGCCCTGATAGGGAATCGACGTGTGCTGGACGAACGAGCCGTCCCGGTAGATTCCGTCGCCCTCGTCGACGTAGGGGAAGACGGGGGAGAGCGCCGAGACGGCCAGCGCGGCCTTTCCCGGGTCGGACCGCAGGATGGCGCGCAGCAGCGTCACCACGCACAGGTCCACCCGGTTGGCCCCGGTACTGGTGCCGCTGTAGTCGTCCAGGAGGCGCTCGGGGACGAAGTGGTCCACCGCGTCCCGCAGCGCGCCGCTCTGCGCGTCCGTCAGGTGCGGGCCGATCAGCAGGGCCGCGTCGAGGAGCTTTCTGGGGACGCCGATCTGCCAGTGCCACCAGTTGCCGACCTGGTCGGCGTCCGCGGCGTACACCTGCCGCCGGTAGTGGTCGATGCCTTCCGCGACGGCCGCGGCCAGGTGCGCGTCATCGGTCAGGCCGGTCCCCGGCAGGGCGTACGCGCGGGCCATGGTCTGCAATCGCGTCGGGGTGGCGATGAACGAGGGAAACGGCAGGGAGGGCCAGAGTGATGTGCCGGCCGGCGCCATGGTGTCCCGGTATCCGGCCGCCGTCGCCCCCAGCTTCACCAGCCGGGTCCTGTACGGCTCGGCCGCCGCGTCGAACCCCGACCCCGCCGTCACGTCCAGCCAGCGGCGGCGCAGCAGGGCGAAGGAGCCGTCCCGCACGCGCTCGGCACGCGGCGGGCTCAGCGCTCCCGCCACGGCGACAGCGCTGAGCCGGAGAAACAGCCGCCGGGAATGTTCGCCGAGATGGAACGGCCGTGACACCACCGAATGAACTCCGATCTCAGGATGTCTGGTCGTGCGTCTCAGTCGTCGAGGGCGCCCAGCACAGACCGTATCGCCGACGTGGCGCCTTCGGTCGCCTCCTTCAGGTTCATGAGCGTGGTCTTGGAGGAGTTGATGGGAGTGCCGGTGGGACGGTCGCTGCCACCGAAGAGCAGGGAAACGACGTTCTTGCCGTCGAGTACGTAAATCGTGTACGTCGCGATGTGGGCGGTGTCGGTTCGCTGCTTGATCGTGTAGCCGAACGCGTCCTGCCCGAGCCCCGGGAACTTGTCCAGCTTGCCCCAGCTGAGGCCGCCGATCGAGGAGTTGCTGGTCCCGGCGTTCCGGCTCCGTCTGTCGATGAGGTAGTACCGCGCGGAGGCGGCGTCGGGGAAGGCTCGGATGGTGGCCCGGAGGTTCCGCCAGCGGATGGTGCCCGGTTTCGCCGGCAGCATGTCGTTCCACCACTGGCAGTCGGTGACCTTCGCCTTGCCCTCCTCGCTCCGGGCCGCGGCGCCTTCGGTGCCGGGGACCAGCTTCGCAGCCAGCGGCTTCATCGTGACGCAGGACGCGGGCAGGACGATCGGTACGGGCGTCGGCGTGGGCGTCGGGGTGGGCACGGACCGGGGCTTGCCCGCGTACGGCAGCGGCCGCTTCGCCTTCCAGGCCGTGATCGACGCGCTCGCCTGGGTGAGCAGGTTCTTGACCTCACGCAGGGCGTTTTCCTCGGTGACGGACTGCTTGGTGTCCGTGGAGAACAGGCCGGCTTCCTTGTCCTGCTGGCTGGCCTGGTACTTCACCTCGAAGGTGACGCCTCCGATCCGGCCGATGCCCTCGCCGAAGGCGTAGCGGGCATCCGCCGCCTGCGTCCACTGGTAACTGACCACCGCCTGCTCTCCGACGCCGGGGATCATCACCGGCTTGGACTGGTAGCGCTCCTTGGTGGGGTGTTCCGAGGCGAACGTGTATGACCGCAGTCGGCTGTCATAGTGGATCATGGCCCCTTTCGCGGCGGTGGTGGTGCCGACCCCCTCGTACTGGGTGACATCGAGAGTGATCTCGCGCATACGTCTGGTCTCCTTGTAGGAGATGTCCCTGTTGGCCCAGGTGCATGTTTCGCTGATGTAGCTGGTCAGGACGGTTTGGTCGCCGAACGACCGTGACTTGATCTCCGCCTGCGGAACCAGACGATCGGTTTCATCAGGATCGAGCATGGCGCAGACATCGACGTCGAGGGTCGCCTCGACGGAGGCCGAAGGCCCTGGGGACGTCGTTGGAGCGACGACGGCGGCGTCGGGGACGGCGACGACGGCGGCGTCGGGGCGGATCAGGAGGAAGGTGACGATGCCTCCGCCGGCCGCCGCCAGAACACCGACGAGGGCGACCACCATCCATAGTCGGGTCCGCTGCGCCGGCGGAGGCGGCGGACCCTGGGGCTCGGTGGTGTCCTGACCGTAGATCATCTGGCCTCCCGGAAGGTGGAGCGGATTTCAACCAAGAGCGACATCGACGAACGCCGCCGCCTGGACAGCGGTCTCGCCCAGCTCCGGCAGAGCCGAGGCGTCGCCCGTCTGCCTGGCGGTGACCTCGGCGATGAGGTTGCTCCGCCGGAACCAGATCGTGCTCGAGACCGTCCCCGTCCCGGCCTCGACCGTGTCGCGCGCATATCCCTCATCCGCGAGCCCCGGCTGGTCACGGACCTGCGTGGTGGTGGCAGGGATGGTTCCGGCCTGTTTTTCGCGGACCGTGCGCTGGGTGGCGAAGTCATCCCGGCCGGTGGGTGACACCTGGTAGGTGACGTTGATCGACAGGTTGTGGCCGCTCCGCAGTTCCACCCACCGGCATCCGCCGCCATCGACGGGGCGGCCGTCGGCATCGGTTCTGAGAAGCCGCTGGACCTGGGTGGTGGTGAGGCTCAGGCACGGGTCGGGGGCGACGGAGAACCGCGACTCCTCCGAGCCGCCGGGCCTCTGGAACGCGAGGTACCAGGCACCCAGCCCGCCCGCAACGACCAGAGCCACGATGAGCGCCCCGATGAGGATCGGCTTCCGGGGTGCGAGGCGCCGCGCGGGCCGGTCGGTGGTCTGGAGTCCCGCGGCCAGCCGGGTGAGCACCTCCCGCGTGGCCGCCGTGGTGGGCCGTCGATCCGGATCCTTGTCGAGCAGCGCGAGGACGAGCCGGGCCAGTTCGGGCGAGGCCCGGACCATCGGCTGGGGTTCGTGCAGGATCACGGCCGCGATGATCGCTTCGGGATGCTTCCGCGAAAAAGGCCCTTCGCCCTCGACCGCCGTGTAAAGGGTCGCGCCGAGCGACCACAGGTCCGACGACGGCCCCACGCTCTCCTGACGGAACCGTTCCGGCGCGATGTAGCCGGGCGAGCCGACCAGGCTCCGCTCGTCGGGGCTCTCCGCGCCGAAGGACACGGCGATGCCGAAGTCCGTGAGCATGGCGCGGCCGTCCGCGTCGAGGAGGACGTTCGCCGGCTTGACGTCACGGTGCAGGATTCCATGGGCGTGCGCCACCGACAGGGCGTCCAGAATGGCCAGCCCGATCTGGGCGACGCGCCGGGTGGGCAGCGGGACCAGCTTGTCGAGGGAGTGGCCGGGAACGAGATCCATGACGATCCAGGGCCGCTCGTCGTGGGTGACCACATCGTGGATCCGCACGATGGCCGGGTGGCTGAGCCGTCCGGCGGCCCTGGCCTCGCGGATCGAGCGGGCGGTGAACTCGGCCAGCCCCTGTTCGCCGAGCCCCGGTGGGATCCGCACCTGCTTGATCGCCACTTCGCGGCGCAGCAGTTCGTCGGTGGCCTGCCAGACCATGCCGAAGCCGCCTTCGCCCAGCGGCGTCATGAGCCGGTAGCGTCCGGCCAGCAGCTCCACGGTCAGCCCAGGCTCCGTAGTTCGGCCACGGCCGACCGCGCCATCTCGACGGCCCCCTGCCGAAGGGCGTCGGCGGAGTCGGAGTCCAGGTCGGCGTAGGTGAGGGTCGCCACCAGGTTGCCGAGCCTGAAGGTGATCGCGCTCATCCGCGCCTGTCCCCTGACGTTGGCCGAGTTCCAGGAGAAGGCCTCGTCTCCCACGTCCGCGACCACGCGGGGAGCGGAACGGACCGTGGCCTGCTTGTTGTCCACCCCGATCTCGTACCAGATCCAGCTTCCTTCGCGGAGGCTGGATTTCTGCTGCCTTTCCAGGGCGAGGTAGAGCGTGTGAGCGGACTCGACGGTCAGCGACCACGGGTCCGGAGTGTCGGAGTCGGTGATGGGGGAGAGGTCCAGTCCCGCCCCGCTGATCGTCCACTGGCACCCGCCCTCGTCGGCGTCGCGCCCATCCGCCGGGGCGCCGAGGAGCTTGGTGACCTGTCCCGCGGGCAGCACGCCGCAGAGATCCACGGCCTGGTGGAACACCGGTGACACCGGCTTGGCCGCCGGTGCGGGCTTTTCCATGGTCCATACGACGACCGTGACGGTGGCCACCGTCGCCGCTGCGGCCGCCAGCACCGCCCGGGTCCATCGGCGCGGTCGGCGGCGAACCGTCTGGGGCGCCGTGATGTGCGGTGACTCACCGTCGGCGATCTGGCGCAGCAGCCTCAGCGTGGTCTCGGCGTCCGGACGCGCTTCGGGTGCGCGGGCCATCAGCCACCGCAGGAGTGACGCCAGCGGACCGGCGACGCGCGGTGGGGGAGGATCTTGCGTGAGTGTCGCCCGGATCGCGTCCGCGGGAGAGCCGCCGTAGGGCGGGACTCCCTCCAGCGCGGTGGACAGCGTCACGCCCAGGGACCACAGGTCCGAGGCGGGACCGCCTCTCTCGCCGGACAGGCGCTCGGGGGCGATGAACCCGGGCGTTCCGATGACCTGGCTCTCGCCGGTCAGCGTGGACTGGTCAGGGGAGCGGGCGATGCCGAAGTCGGTGAGGACGACGCGGTCGTCATTGGTCAGGAACACGTTGCCGGGTTTGACGTCACGGTGCTGCACGTCGTGCGCGTGCGCGGCGGTCAGCGCCTCCAGAAGGCGCACTCCGGTCCGGGCCACCCGAACGGAAGACTGCGGGCCGTGGGCCGCCAGCTCGTCGTCGAGGTTGCGGCCGTGCAGCCGTTCCATGACGATCCACGGCCTGCCGTCTTCCATCAGCACGTCGTGCACGGCGACGATCGCCGGGTGACGTAGCCGCGCCATGACCTCGGCCTCCCGCATGACCCTGGCCAGCAGCTCGGCACGTTCCTGCTCGCCGATGTCTTTCGGGATGCGCATTTCCTTGATGGCGACCTCGCGGTCGAGTATCTCGTCTCTCGCCAGCCACACGGTGCCCATGCCGCCGGAACCGAGCGGGCGAAGGAGAAGGTATCGGGAGGCCAACTTCGCCCCCATCGATTCGGCCATGCCGCAAGAATAGACAATTATTCCAGGCCAATCGATCTCGCAGATATGACAAGGCGATATCGAAATTCCGGCCGGTCGCGTTCGCGCACCATATTCGCGGGCCATGAAATGGATGACTGCGCATCGAGAAAGAAATCCGGAGGTTATGCCAGGTCGGAGAGCTCGAGTCCGGTCTCGGCGGTGAGACCCGCCAGGAGCGCCGGGCCGGTCTCCCGCCAGGAGCGGGATTCGCCGATCATGCCGCCGCGCACCAACACCGCGACGCGCTCGCCCCTGCCCCGTTCACGAGCGTTCGGCAACACGTGGATCAGCGTACGGCGCATCCGAAATGACCGGTTCGTCACATCGGTGTCGTGCACCCGGCGGTGTGGCTCGTAAGCCGTTCCTGGACGCGGGCCGATGTGAAGCGGCGATATTCAGCGTGGGGGCCGTAGCCCGTAATAGTGCGTGTCGGGTGGTGTGCATTCCTGCGCGGAAGGGCGCGGTGAATCCTCTAATGTCAGGGGCGCCGCAACAGCGGCACCCCGTTTCACGGGAGGAACACCCTTGAGCACGATGTGAGCCCTGATTGCCGGTGCGGCTCCGGCCGGTTTGCTTCTCGCCGGTGCGGTGATGGCTCTCTTCGCGATCGCTCAGGGGTAACGGACGCCGGTGAAGTTGACGCGCAGCGCATACACGGAGCCGGTGGCGGTGATGAACAGGTGGTTGCGCTTGACGCCCCCGAAGGTGAGGTTGGAGACGACCTCGGGGACGCGCAGTTTGCCGATCAGGGTGCCGTCGGGGTCGAAGCAGTGCAGGCCGTCGTGGGCGGCGGCCCACAGCCGTCCGGCGCTGTCCACGCGGACGCCGTCGAAGACTCCGGCGTCGCAGGTGCCGAACACCTCACCGCCGGACAGGGCGCCGTCGTCGCCCACGTCGAAGCGGCGGATGTGCTTGGCGGGGGTGTCGACGATGTAGAGGTGACGTTCGTCGGCGGAGAACGCCAGGCCGTTGGGGCGGTCGAAGTCGTCGGCGACGATGCGGGCCAGGCCGGTGACGGGGTCGATCCGGTAGACGTGGCAGCCACCGGTCTCACTGTCGCTCCGGTTGCCCTCGTAGTCGCTGCTGATGCCGTAGTCGGGGTCGGTGAACCAGATGGAACCGTCGGAGTGCTCGACCACGTCGTTGGGGCTGTTGAACCGCCTGCCGTCGACCCGGTCGGCCAGGACGGTGATGGAGCCGTCGTGCTCGGTGCGGGTGACGCGGCGGTTGCCGTGCTCGCAGCTGACCAGGCGGCCCCGACGGTCGACGGTGTGGCCGTTGGCGTATCCGGACGGCTGCCGGAAGACCCCGACCGCGCCGGTGGTCTCGTCCCAGCGCAGGATGCGTTCGTTGGGGATGTCGCTGAAGAGGAGGTAGCGGCCGGCGGGGAAGTAGGCCGGGCCCTCGGTCCAGCGGCAGCCCGTGTGGAGGCGTTCCATCCGATCGTCGCCGTTGCAGCGGCGGAAGCGGTCGTCCAGCACCTCGAACTGCGCCTTGACGGTGTCGATCATCCCGACCTTCCCGGTGAACCGAATGTGGCGATACGGAAATAATGTAGAACCTTCGCCTGGCCCCGCGGACCGATCGTGTGAGTGGTCCGATTGCGGACGGCGATCTGCGCGGGGGATGGGCCGCCGCAATTCAGCTACTTACCGTGATCAAGTGCTCGCGAAGTGATAAATATGCCGTCATGAGGTTGTTTCGGGGGCCAGTTCCCAATCAGGTGAGGAGAAACATGCCCGAGTCAGGCTCTCCCGAACTCGACGCCGGCAGTACGCGCCGGACGCCGCCGACCATCGAAGAGGCCGCCCGGCTCATCCTGCTCGAGATAGCCCCGGCGGATGTGCGCTTCCTCCCGTTGGCCTGCGTGGACTTCTTCGGCAATGCCGTCGCCCGCAGGCGCGCGGTCCGCGCGACGCTACGGGGCCGCGAACGCGACCAGCCCACCGGGTTTGTCACGGGCGAGGACATGCAACTCGTCCTCGGCGTGGTCCTGACCCTGCTCAACGGCGTGGCCTGCGAGGTGCTCACCGGCATGGCCACCGAGCGGGTCGGCAGGATCCGCTCCTGGTGGCAGGACCGGCGTCGCCGGGGGGCGCTGACCTCGGCCACCGCCCCGCTGGGCGAGCACACGCGGCTGCCCCGGCTCAGCGCGATCGAGGCGGCGGCGATCGGCCGCCAGGCGGGAGAGATCGTCCGCCAGGCCGGGTTTACCGAGGAGGACGCCCAGCGGGTGAACACCCTGCTCGCCGCGGCCCTCACCGGCCAGGGGTCCTGACCGTGGCCACCATCGGAGGCCCTCCGCGGGGCGAGCCGGCCCCGGCGAACGAGCACGGCCGGCTCGCCACATGGACCCCGCCCGTCGCGACCCCGCCGAGGCTGGACCCGTTCGCCCTGCCCGCGGCGACCACCGCGCGGTTCCTGCTGATGATCGTGGTCGCGGTCACCAGCTCGATTCACCTGTACGTGGCGCTGCTCGGCTGGTTCGTCTCCGTCACCAACCGTGTGAACGCGGCACCGTACGGCTGCGCGCTCACCACGCGGGCCACCGCGGGGAGAATTCCCGACCGGGATCTGGTGGCCGCCTACATCGGATGCGTCCGGGGCGTCACGGCACGCAACGGGTTCGTCCTGATCGGCATGGTGCTCGTGCTGGTCGCCGCCGCTGTGGCGATCTACCTCGTCCACCCGCGCCTGGTCATGCTCTCCCGCCCGCGGCCGCTCGCCCAGCTGGCGGTGGACGAGGGCATGGCCGCCGTGGTGCGTCGCGTCGAGGAGACCGTACGGGCCGTCGCCCCAAAGGCCGAGGTGTACGTCGCCACCCTGCGCGCGACGGCGAGTGGCCGGACGTTCGGCCGCTCTCCCCGCTACCGGATCATCCTCGACCTCGGCCTCCTGCGCGAGGCCGACACCGATCCCGGCCGGCTGGACGTCGTCCTCGCTCACGAACTCGCCCACCTGCGCAACAGGGACGCCGGTCTGACCACGTTCGCCTTCGCGATCTGGTGGGCGTACGTGCTCGTCGTCGCCCTGCCCACCCTGGTGGTCTCGATCATCGAGCCGGTCCTGTTCGCCAGCCTGTCGTGGCGGCTGGCCGCCATGCTCGTCCTGCTCTGGCTCGCCCGCACCTCGGTGCTCAGAACCAGGGAGTACTACGCCGACCTGCGGAGCGGCTCCACCCCGGAGAGCGAGAGGCTGCTGCTGAGCGCACTCCGTCCCCGGCGGCCGGACGCGGGGAAACGCCGGTGGGGGCTGCTCTCCTATCATCCGGGGGACGACGAGCGGATGAGCGTCCTCGGCGGCGCGCCCCGGCTGTTCCGGATCGGCGTCGCGGAACCGGCGGCCGCCGGCATGCTGGTGGGGCTCGGCTACTCGCCGTGCGTCCATCTCGTGGCGATGATCTGGGGTACGGGTTCAACCTCGTTCAACGCCCACCGCCTGGTCGTCGGGCTGGTGTTCGGCGCGCTGGCCACCGGCGCGGTCGCGGGCACCGCGTGGCGAGCCGGACTGCTTGCGCGGGCCACCCGCACCCGCCCGCCGTCCACCCTGCTCGCGGCCCTGGCCCTGACGGCCGGGGTCCTGGGTGGCCAGCTCGTCGCCCCGCCGCTGGGCACCAGCGGTTCGTGGTCCGCCATCCTCGGGGCGAACCCCGCCGTAGCGGTCGCGCTGGCCGTACTGCTCGCGGTGCTCTTCCAGCTCATGCTCAGATGGGCGTTGCTCTGCGCGACCGTCTGGCTGCCACTCGCCCGGCGGGTCCGCTCGGCCGCGCTGATCGGCTCCATACAGTCAGCGCTGATCTTCGGATCGTGGCTGAGCTTCTGGTTCGGCGTCATCGAGTTGATGACAGACGGCGCGCCCACCTGGAACCTGCTCTGGGTCAGCCTGTTCAGCACGACCCTCAACCCGGCCCTGCAGCTCTGCGTGTTACTGGCCTGCGCTTTCCCGCTGGCCGGTTGGGCCGCCCGTCGCGGCCTGCCGCCCCGGCCTCCGGCAGCCATCTGGCGGGACGCGCCACCGAGCCGGCTGGCCGCCCCGCGCGTGCCGCTGCCCGCCGTCAACATCACCGCGCTGACGATCGTCCTGGTGTACGCCGCGGGAATGATCCCCTTCTACGCCCGGCTTCACGCGGTTCTCGGCCGCGTACCGTTCGGCGGCACCGTCACACCGGCCGTCATGATCGGCGTTTTCATGCCCGTTCTTGTCGCGGGACTGGCCGTGGCGGTGCTCGGCGCGTTCTGCTTCGGCCTCGTCGCCGGGGGCCGCGGCAACACGTCGTCGGCCGTCGCGGGGGCCGGACTTCTCATGTTGCTGGCCGTCTTCGGCATCGTGCCGCTGGCCTTCGCACACCTCTCGGCGGCCGCGTGCGGGGCCGAGGGGATGTGGTCGTGCCTGGCGCCCCTACCCGACCACCTCGACCTGTCGCGGAGCGGGCCGATATTCACGATCGGCTTCGCCGTACTGATCCTCGCGGGCACCGCCGCCGCGTGGGCGGGCAGCGCGCTGCGAAGCGGGACGCAGGCGCTGTCCACCGGGCCCACCGGGAGTCTCAGCCCCTGGGGATCGGATCCGCCGGACGGCATCACCCGTCGTCCGGTCAGCGCGCTCCTGGCACTCGTCCCCACCGCCCTGGCCGTGACCCTCTTCGGCTACCTGGCCATCGCCGCGGTCGCCGGAACCCAGGGGGAACGGGTCGCCGTCGATCGGGCCGTGGTGACCCGCGAGCTCGACGCGGTCCCGAAGGGCCCCCTGCTCCCGGTCCAGGCCTGCGTCGCCGCCGGTTCGGTCACCGCCGAGGTGGCGCTCTCCGACGCCTTCGGCCCCGGCATGGTCATCGGTGTGGCCAGGGGCGCCGGATACGCCATGGCGACGCGGGATCCCATCGCCCAGGCCATGGGCCGTGAAGGCGCCGCCGCTCTGCTGGCCGGCGACTACGCGCGGGCGGTCGACGCCAACAGCGCGCTGAGAAACATCTGCATGGCCTTTGGCGTGGTTCCCGTCAGATAGCCTCCGGCGACGGTTCCCCGCTCATGCGGTCGCGACGGTCTCTCGGGCGTGCGGTCGCGACGGTTCCCGCGCGTGCGGTCGTGGCAGTTCTCGCGCGTGCGGTCGCGACGGCCCCTCGGGCGGGGATCCCCGGCGTCGTACGGCAGACCAGGTGATCATGAGACCTCCGGCGCGGAGGCGGCGGATCGGGTGATCAGCGAGATATTCGGCGCGAGGGTCGCGCCTCGGCCGCTCCGGGCCGGCCCGCACATGGGAACTGTCGGAGGCGTCTGAAAGGTTGCGGACATGAGTTACTTCGTCTACCGCACCCACTACGAAGGTCCGCTCAGCAAGCGGGTCCGGCGCCTGCCCGACGCCACCGTGCTCGACTGGTTCCGCCGGGCGTGGGCGGCCGTGGCGGACGACGGGCGGTGGGACGCGACCGCCTGGATCCAGACGGAGCTGGGCGGAGACGTCTACGGCCTGCACACACTCTTCGAGCGGGCTCGCGAACACGGTCTGCCCGCCCCGAACAGCTGGCAGGAGCTACGAGACCTCCTCCGGGAACACCTCTACTTCGAAGGAGACCTACGGGTCGACGAGCACAGCGTCCGGGTCCACACCGATGACGACGAGGTGGAGCTGCCCTACTTCTTCTTCGACGACACCCTCGTGGCCGCCCGCCCGGACGCCGTCGCCTACCTGCTGCACGACGACTGGCCGCTCCCCGACGCTCCCGGAGCCCCGTCTCCGGACGGCGAGGGGATGACCCACGCGGTCCTGCTGACCTTCTACGACAGCGACAGCATCTGCTGGCAACCTCCGTTCGTCTTTCCCGGGGTCCGGCTGCCGGACCTGGCGGCGCACCTGCGCGCCACGACGCCGGGCCCGAAGGAATGGCCGGGGGAGCTGCTCGTGCTCCGCGCCCTGGTGGCTCCGGAGGACGACGACCTCGGCCCGGCGCTCGGCCGATGCAACCACTGGCCCTCCTACGAGGCGTCGACGCCCGAAATCACCGGCGGGCATCACGCCGCCCACGAGTTCGCCATGCGAGCCCTGCGGAACGGCGAGCCGGACAACGGGCGCGACCCGAGCAGGACGCTTCTGAGAAGCGGCGCGCATCTGGCGCAGATGTCGATCCACATGCACGGCTTCTTCGGCCACCAGCAGTGGTTCCTGTTCGACGACGTGTGGGTCGGCCAGAACGAGGATCTCGCCGGGTCCCTGCTGCGCTACGCCACCGACTGGGATCCGTTCGACCTCGGGTCCCGCTGACGTTCGATTCCAGCCGGCCGTGCGGGAGCCCGTTCCGTCCTCCGTCAGGGCATCGGCGACTGCCGGGTCGCGCAGGCGTAGGCGATCTCCCACTCCGCGGGCACCGGTTGTTCGCCGGGGAGGCCATGCGTGTCCCAGGCCCCACATGTCTCCGACGGGACCGAGGTGATCTTTCCCGGTACGGTGTCCGTTCGCATCACGGTGAGGAGCAGCACGCCGGCGGCCAGCGCGGCAACCGTACGAGAAGTCCTGCTCCTGTACGGCGGGCCGCCACGGCGCACCCGCACCGCGAGGATCACCAGGACCGCGACGAGCAGGTTGTAGAGCTGCCAGACGGCCATACGCGGATCGAGATACTCGTTCCACGGGGCCTGACAGCCCTGGTCGACGACGCCGTCCAGCCCGACCATCCCGAACATGATCGTCCCGTACAGCGTCAACGGGATCACGGACAGCCAGCCGACGGCGAGGCCCCACCACACGTGTCCTCTACGGGCCAGCAGCGTCCACACGCCGAACCCGATCGCGATGAACAGCGGCGCGGACAGCAGGAACAGCGGCGAGACGTACATGACGGCAACGGCGTACAGCTGGAATCCCGGGCATGCATCGACGAGGTAGGGGGTCATGCCGTACTCGACGGTCTCCGCCGCGAACAGGAGAAATCCGTAGGGGGCGCAGACCAGAATAAGAGCCGCCGTCCACAGCGTCAGGGATGCCCGCCATCGAACGGGGAGGGGCGCGGGACGTCGCGGTACGCCCATGGCGTCGGGCCGTCTCCGGTGGATCGCCCGGCTCAACAGGATGAGAAGCACGGCGGATCCGGCGAAGGCGGCGCTGAACCACAGGGGGGATATGCCTCTGCCCTCGCCCGTCCAACTGATCGACGAGGGCAGGATGCGGATGCTGCCCTCCAGGGCGCCCATGTAGAAATCGGGCTGACCGCCCGCCGTAACGCCGGCCGAGCCGTCCAGGAGGCGGGCCGCCGTCCTCGAGATCGGGACGACGGAGAGGACGCCGATCATGGCCACGAGCAGGAGGATCGCGGCGCTCACAAGGATGACCCACCGTCTCCGGCGCAGGGCGACCGTGAGCAGGACGAGGGCGACCATCCCGCCCGCTCCGACGACAAGGCTGAAAATCGTCCAGAGCGTCAGTAGCCCACCTGTCGTGAAGGCGAGGAAGGCGTTGCTCGTCGAATCACCGTCGATCCAGAGCGGCCGGCCATGGGCGAGGTTGACGGCCGAGGGCAGCACGGGCAGCGCGACCGCCGCCGACCAGAGAGCTACGAGGCGCTTGGACAAGCAGGGTTCCGATCAGAGACGGATTGAAGATCATCATCACTACCGGAACGCTCTGTCTCTGTCCACCGGAATGCCCCGTTCGTGTCCAACGGCGTAGGCCTGCTCCGTGTTCGCTCTCGCCGATACGGTGCGGCCGGCGAAGGTCGCCGGGCGTTCTCTCTTGATGCCGGGACGAATCCGGCGGTGCCGGACTCGATATCGTGGCGGCCCCTTGCTGCGTGAAAGCTTCAGCTGAACCGGGCGGCCGAGATCGCTCGACGGGGGTGGGCGGCACCGTGCCGAGGGGCTCCGAGGCCGTCTGCGATGCCCGTCCACGTGGGCGGCGACGGCGGCCGGGTCGCCGGAGAGACCGTACGACGGGGCGAGGGGCGTCGCGGCGGGCGGGAAGGCTGTTTGACACTCAGACGGTCGCCGAGGAATGTGTGGGAGCGCTCCCATTACCACGAAAGCGAGTGATGCCATGAGCGTTCCAGCCTCAAGCTCCCGATCCTCGGTGAACCGGCGGGTGCTCGCCTCCGTCGCCGCGCTGGCCGCGATCGTCGCGGTCCTTTTTGTTCCCCGGATGGCCTCGGCCGCGGACCCGCGCTGCGGCGTGACCTACACCCTGAACCAGTGGGCGGGCGGATTCACCGCCCAGCTCAGGGTCACCAACCTGGGCCCGGCGATCACCAGCTGGCAGTTGCGATGGACGTTCGGGGGCGACCAGAGGGTCACCTCCGCGTGGAACGCGCAGGTCACCCAGTCGGCGGCCGTCGTGACGGCCGCGAACGTCGCGCACAACGGTTCGCTGGCCACGGGTGCGGCCGCCGACTTCGGCTTCCAGGGCACCTGGGGAACGTCGAACCCGGTGCCGTCGGACTACTCCCTCAACGGCCTCGCCTGCAACGGCTCCTCCACTCCCACTCCCACACCCCCGATCACCCCTACGCCCACGCCCCCGGTCACTCCCACGCCGACCCCCACTCCGTCGGTCACCCCCACGCCGACGCCCGGTTGTTCGGGGGCCGTGGTCTGCTCGGGGTTCGACGAGCAGACGACCACCACGCCCACGGGCGACTGGCAGATGGTCACCCCCAACTGCCAGGGTTCGGGCACGGCCACCATCGACGCCTCCGTCGCCCACAGCGGAAGCAAGTCGCTCCGGGTGAACGGCGGAGGCGGATACTGCAACCACGCCTTCGTCGGCACGACCCGTGACGTCTCCACGGTCGGCCCCGTGGCCTACGGGCGGATGTGGGTCCGGCACACCACCGCGCTGCCCCAGTCGCACGTCACGATGATCACCATGGCCGACTCGAACAACGGGGGCAAGGATCTTCGGATCGGCGGCCAGAACGGCGCCCTTCAGTGGAATCGCGAGTCGGATGACGCCACCCTCCCCGAGCAGAGCCCTGCGGGCGTCGCGCTGAGCACCCCGCTGCCCGTCGGCCGCTGGGTCTGCCTGCGTTTCCAGATCGACACCACCAAGCAGGAGATGAGCACCTGGATTGACAATCAGGAGGTCGCCGGCCTGCATCTGGACGGCACGCGTACCCATGACGTCGACTCCCAGTGGCTGAGCCGTACGACACCGCCGCGCCCGGCCGCCCTGCGCCTTGGCTGGGAGAGCTACGGCAGCGAGGCCGACACCCTGTGGTTCGACGACGTCGCGTTCGGCTCCTCGCCGATCGCCTGCTGAGCCGTAGAGCTGCCGAGCTGCTGGGCCGCCGATCCGCCGAGCCGGCCCGCTGGGGCGCCGGGTCATCCGCGCCGTGGATCGCCATCCCGTCAGGCCGTGGGTTTCGCGGGCTTGACGGGAAGGCGATCCATCGATCGCTCCGCTCTTGTCGCGAGGGTCACCCGTCCTTCAGGACCACGTCGCCGGCTCTGCGGGCGACATAAGCGGATCACTGTGACGATTGACAATGGTGACGGCATGACCACGCGCGCCACCGTTGAGGGAAACCGACAGACGTCTATGACGGTGGGCCTTGAACGCCTCGTCCGAGTTCACCGGCGTGTTGCCCAGGTCGAAGAGCGCGCGCACGACGACCACCCCGTGGAGACGTCTGGTCAGCCGGCGGGGAGCAGGTGGCGCAGGGCTCGGGCGGCGGGAGTGCCCGGGTCCGCGGTGATGAAGACCACCTGTTGATCATCGTTGGGGATCGCGAGCACGTCGCAGTTCAGACGCAGCCTGCCCACCTGGGGGTGGGTGATGGACTTGACGCGGTGGCCGGGATCGTGCACCGGGTTGGTGTCCCAGATGTGGACGAACTCCTCGCTACCGGTGCGTAGTTCTGCCAGCAGGCGGGCGAGTGTCTTGTCGCGGGGATAACGGTCGACGGCACGGCGCAGCCGGGAGACGACGATGTGGGCGAACTCCTCGGAGCTCGAGCTCTCGTAATGGTGGCCGAGGAACCGCCGGCGGGCCAGGTTCGGCTCCGCGCCGAGGTCTCCCAGCAGGGCGTACGCGAGCGGGTTTCCGGCGATGACGCCGTAGGTGGCGTCGGTCACGATGGCGGCCGTGTCGGGGATGCGGCGCAGCAGGTCCGCCACGTGGGGGCGGACCTGGCGAACCGGACCCGCGGGCGGCGTCGGGCTCGTGCCGGCCAGCTGGAACAGGTGGGTTCGCTCAGCTGGGGTGAGCCGGAGCGCACCGGTGAGGGCGTCCAGGATTCGTGGTGAGGGGCGCGGACCCCGAGCCTGTTCGAGGCGGGCGTAGTAGTCGACGGACATGTGGGCCAGATCGGCGACCTCCTCCCGGCGCAGACCGGGGGTTCGACGGCGCTTGTCCGCGTGCAGGCCGACGTCGGCGGGACGCAGCTTCTCCCGCCGATCGCGCAGGAAACCGGCCAGATCCTGCCTTGCCACAGGTGCTTCCTTCCAGCTGCCAGGGATCGGTTGTCCCTGGATAGGGCGATGCCGCTACGAAAACGTAGATGTCATGAACCATTTCACAGCACTGGTCACGGGTGCCAACAAGGGCATCGGCAAGGAGATCGCCCGGCAGTTCGCCGCCGCCGGCCTGACCGTCTACGTCGGCTCGCGCGACGCCGATCGGGGAGAGCGGGCCGTCGAGGAGATCGGCGGCAACGCCCGGCTGCTGATCCTCGACGTCACCGACGACAAGAGCGTGGCCAGGGCCACCCAGCAGATCGAGAACCTGGACATCCTGGTCAACAATGCCGGCATCATGGTCGACGGCCGGCCTGCGACCGAGACTGACATCGACAGCTTCCGCCGTACTTATGAGACGAACCTCTTCGGCGTCCTCACGGTCACCAACGCCTTCCTACCGGCGCTGCGCCGCTCCGCACGACCCCGCATCGTGAACGTCTCCAGCGGGACCGGGTCGCTGACCTGGAGCTCGAACCCGGAGCATTCGTTCGCCATCTCGGCCGGCAACGCCGCGGCGTACCGCTCGTCCAAGTCCGCCCTCAACGCGCTGACGCTCTTCTACGCCCAGACGCTCGCAGCCGAAGGGTTCAAAGTGAATGCCCTGGCCCCCGGCCTCCGGGCGACCGACCTCAACGGGCGAGCCGCCGCCGACGGCGAAGATCCCGCCGAGGGCGCGGCCGGAGCCGTCAGGCTGGCCCTGTTGCCCGACGACGGCCCCACCGGCCAGTTCTTCTCCTGGGACGGAACCACCTTGCCGTGGTAAGTATGGCCAGGGCCGGGACCGTAAAGCCGGTTCCGGTGCGAATCCGGTGGCGACCGTCAGAGATGGGCCACTAGGTCGTTTCAGAGCGCCGCGGCCAGTTGCGGGTAGAGCGCGGTGAGGTCGCCGGAGAGCGCGGCCCTGACGTTCACGGTGGTCGCGTCGGCGAGGATCTCGTACCGCCCGGCTTCGACGCCGTCGAGAGCGGCCTGGGCGACCGTCGCGGGGTTGGACTTGGGCCCGTCGACGTGCGCGGCCATGTCGGTGTCCATGTATCCGACGTACAGCCCGGTGACCGAGGTCTTCTGCTCGGCGAGCTGCACGCGCAGGGCGTTGGTGAGAGACCAGGCCGCCGACTTGGCCGCGGAGTAGGCCGCGCTGCCGGGGAACGTGAGCCAGGACAGCACCGACAGGACGTTGAGGACGGCTCCGCCGCCGTTGCGGGCCAGGGAGGGCGCGAAGGCCCGGCTCATGGCGAGCGTACCGAAGAAGTGGGTCTCCATCTCAAGCCGGAAGTCGTCGACGTCGCCGTCGGGAAGACCGGCGCGGGTGGAGCTTCCGGCATTGTTGATCAGCAGGGTGACGTCCTGCGCCAGATCGGCCGCCGCGCGTACGGACGCGGGGTCGGTGACGTCGAGCGCGACGCGCACCACCCCCGGCGTGGTGATCGTGTCGGGGTTGCGTGCGGCCGCGTAGACCTTTGACGCGCCGCGCTCGAGCAATGCCTGGACGAACTGCTCGCCGAGCCCGCGATTGCCGCCGCTGACGAGGGCCACAGCACCGTTGATCTGCATGATTTTCCTTATGGATAGGAGGTGGGCGAGGACGACACCGCGGCACGGTTCCCGTTCTGCGGTGTCGTACGGACAACCCCGCCACTCGTGGGTTGTTATTTCCAACTTAGCATCCTGGGTTGGAAATTCCAATTTCGCATAGACTGGGCTCATGCCGACGAAAACGGACCGTCCGCCCGAGCCGCGGTGCTCCATCGCCCGGAGCCTGCAAGTGCTCGGCGAACGGTGGACGCTGCTGATCGTCAGGGAGGCCTTCGCCGGCCGCACCCGGTTCGCCGACTTCCGTGACTCTCTGGGCATCGCCTCCGACCTCCTCACCAACCGGTTGAACACCCTGGTCGAGGCCGGCGTCATGGAGCGCCGTCCCTATCAGGAGGCCGGGGCGCGGCTCCGCCACGACTATCACCTGACTCCGGCGGGCAGAGAGCTGACGATGGTGCTCGCCTCGCTGCAGCAGTGGGGCGACGCCAACCGGCCCCACGAGGACGGTCTCTCCATGCCGCATCGCAGCCGGTCCTCCGGGCGTCCGGTGCGCGTCGCGTTCGTCGACGACAGCGGTGCGCCCGTGCCCCAGGAGGACGTCGAGTTCGTCTACCCCAGCGCCGTCGCCCCCGTCAGGTCGGCGTCCGGAGACGAGTGACCGTACCTTCCCCGCGACGGATCCGCCGCCTCCCGGACGCGGGCCGGTGAGATCCTCGCCGAAGGATCGGTCCCGGCGAAAACGCGGCTAGCGTAGGCGGGATGTATGTGAAGATCTGCGGGCTGCGCGAGCCCGAGCATGTCGCCGCCGCCGTCGAGGCGGGTGCCGACGCGATCGGCTTCGTCCTCACCAGGAGCTCCCGGCGGATCAGCCCCGCGCGTGCGCGCGAACTGGCCTCGGCGGTGCCCTCGCACGTGCTGACCGTGGCGGTGTTCGCCGGCGAGGCTCCCGAGGAGGTCCGGGCGGCCGCGCTGGAGGCCGGGGTGCGTGCCGTCCAGCTGCACGGTGACCACCCGCATGGAGACTTCACCGCGTTGAAGGACCTCGACGTCGCGCTGGTCCGCGCCGGCGCCGCGAGCACCGACCTGCGCTGCGGCGCCTTCGACGAGGACCTGCTCATCGTCGACGCGCCCAGGCCGGGCTCGGGGGAGCCGTGGGACTGGGCGGCGGTGCGTGGGCGTCCGGAGGGTCGCTGGATGCTGGCGGGAGGCCTGGACCCGTCGAACGTGGCCGCGGCGATCGCCGCCGCCGAGCCCTGGGGGGTGGATGTGTCGAGCGGCGTGGAGATCGCGCCCGGGGTGAAGGACGCGGGTCTCATCAGGGATTTTGTCACCGCCGCCCGCGCGGCCTCCGGTGGGGTGCGGTCGTCACATCGGTGAACGGTCTCGTCGCGAGGCGCCGTCATCCGGGGCGCGGCCACCGCGCGCGGCTACGAGTGCGCGGTCGTCGACGAGATCTGGTGAACGTTCGCCGCGTTCGGTGCGTTCGGGTTCGCCAAGGCGCACACCGCGGCGTTCGCCCAGCCCACCCTGCAGTCGGCGTGGCTGAAGACCCACCATCCGGCCGCTTTCTACGCCGGGCTTCTCACACATGACCCTGGCCGGTACCCCAAAAGACCGATCTTGGCCGATGCCCGCCGCCGAGGCGTGGCCATCCTGCCGCTGGATGTCAACCGCGGTACCGGCTCCTACCAGGTCGAACCCCTCCCTGCGGAGGGCCGACCCCGGCCCAAGTCAGGCAGTAGACGGGCAGCTCAGGTCGTACCCCCCGCAACGAGAGAAGGGCCCGCGGGGGAGACCGCGGGCCCTTCTCTTCAACTAGTGGTCAGCCCTTGTAACGAGGAGCCAGGCGGTCGCCCGGCAGGCAGAACTCGCCCGTGAAGAAGGTGCTCTCCGGGACGCAGCGCCACATGCTGGGGTTGGTGTAGCTGGGGGCGAGGCGGTCGTCGATCGCCTGCTCCAGCGCGTAGCCGCCGGCCAGCAGCTTCGCCTCCGAGAAGGCGCCGCCGATCAGCGTCACACCGATGGGGTTGCGGCCCGACGAGCTCTGCTGCGCGCCATACCCGGCGGGGATGGTGAGCGCGGGGTAGCCGGCGCGGTCGGCGTAGCCGATCACGTTGCTGCCGCTCGGGACCAGGATCAGGTCATACCCGCTCAGGACGCTGTCCAGGACGGCCTTGTTGGCGGCCTTGCCGGCCTCCAGGTCGGCCGTGTACTTGGCGTTCGTCGCGGGGTCGGACAGGTCGATCGCCTGGGCGGCCAGCAGCTGACCCTGCTGGTACTTCAGGCCCTCGACCGGGTTGGCGTTGTTGTAGTCGATGATGCTCTGCAGCGTCGTGCCGGGCTTGGCCGCGCCGAGGTAGGCGTTCAGGTCACGCTTGAACTCGGTGGCGACGACGCTGTCGGTTGCGGCCGGTGTGGCGATCGAGACCGGGGTGACGGTCGCGCCGAGGCCCTGGAGCTTGGCGATCGCCTCCTGGTAGGGGGCGCTCGTGCTGGACACCACGGCGATCTTCTTGCCCGCGAGGGCGCCGGCCTTGAGGTCCTTCGTGTAGTCGACCGGGCTCGCCGGGTCGGCGATCACGTTGAGGATCGTCGCGGCGTCGCCGACGCTGCGGGTGATCGGGCCGGGGACGTCCTGCGACTTGGCCACAGGGAGCACACCGGTCGTGCTGACCAGGCCGACGGTCGGCTTGAGGCCCACCACACCGGCCGCGTCGGCCGGGGCGAGGAGCTGCGCCGAGTCGAGTGAGGTCTCCATGCCGATCGTGATCGCGGCCAGACCCGAGGCGGTGGCCGCCGCGGCGCCGGCCGACGAACCCGCCGGGGTCTTGTCGGTGTCGTTCGGGAGCAGGACCTGGCCGCCGAGCGAGGAGTAGCCCTTCGGCAGGTTGGCGTCGAAGACGCCGTTCAGCTCGGTGACGTTGGTCTTGCCGAGCACGATCGCGCCGGCGGCCTTCAGCTTCGCCACGAGGGCGGAGTCGTCGGCCGGCTTGAGACCCTGGAGGGCGATCGAGCCGCCCGTGGTCGACAGCGACTTGGCGTCGATGGTGTCGTTGACCAGCACCGGCAGGCCCCAGAGGGCGGGACGCAGCGGGCGCGTGTCGTTCGGGCTGGTGGGCTCGCCGGTGCGGTACTTCCACCGCTCCTGGTCGAGCTTGCGGGCTTCCTTGATCGCGTCGGCGTTGATCTCGCGGACGGCCTGGGTGGCCGGGCCCTCGGCGTTGGTCAGCGCGATGCGGTCGAGGTAGGCGCGGGTGAGCTCCTCGGCCGAGACCTCGTCCTTGTTCAGCTTCTGGATCAGGCTCTGCGCCGTCTCGGTTTCCAGCGAGAAACCGAGCGGCCGGGAGTCGTAGCCGGTCACCTTGAGGACGGCGTCGTAGCCGGGGTTGCAGGCGCCGCGCTCGGCGAACGGCGGAGCCGGGGTCGTCTTCGCGCAGCGGTACATGCTCGGGTTCACGAAGCTGGCCGGCTGGCGCAGTTTGGTGGCCTGCTCGATGACGTAGGCGACGCCGAGCAGGTTGAACTCGCTGTAGGCGTTGCCGTGGACCTGCACGTTCTGGGCGCGCCGCTGGGTCGCGGTGTAGCCCATCGGGATCGTGATCGACGGGTAACCGGCCTGCGGGGCGCTCGGCGTGCTGCCCAGGATGGCGATCACCGGGTCGGCCGGCTGCGCCGGGTCCGAGTTGGTGTACGTCACCATGTCGTCGATGGCCTTGTGCCAGGCGGCCTTACGGACCGCGAGGTTCGTCCGGTACGCCTGCTCGTTGGCCCCACCCGGGGTCACGTCCGCCTGTGACGAGTTCAGGTGGTTGACGTTGCCGAACTTGAGCGCCTGGTGAGCTTCGGCCTGGTTGACCTGCACCTCTTCGACCAGCGAGTTGATCGGCGCCTGCGGGCCGAGCCGCTCGTAGTAGGAGTCGATGCTCTTGTGCTGCTCATAGCCGCTGGGCAGCGCGGGCAGCGAGGGGATCGTCGCCTGCGGGCGGGGCACCAGGATGGCGCCGGCGGCGGTCAGGGCGTCGTACGCGATCTTGAGCGGGCTGCCCTCGGTGAGGGTGCCGTTGTACCCGATCTTCTTGCCGCGCACGAAGTCGAGATCGATGGCCTTGGTGTAGTCGGGCAGCGTCGCGGGGAGCGGCGGGATGATGCCCTTGGCGATGTAGTCGTCGCCGAACATGGCCTTGTACCCGGCGTCGGCCACCGGGTCGGGCCCGGCGATCGAGGCCAGTGTGAGCGCGGCGTCGGAGACCGTGCGGACCATCGGACCGGCGGTGTCCTGCGAGGCCGAGATGGGCGCGATGCCGTAACCGGGCACGAGACCCACGGTCGGCCGCAGACCCACGAGCGACTGCGTGCTCGACGGCGAGATGATGGAACCGGAGGTCTCGGTCCCGATGCCCAGCGTCGACAGCGCCGCGGCCATGGCCGCGCCGGTGCCCGACGACGACCCGGAGGGGTTCTGGTCGGCGTCGATGCCGTTGATGACCTGGCCGCCGTAGTTGCCGAACCCGGAGGGCTGCGAGCCGAAGCTGTTGGCGTACTCCGACAGCCCCACCTTGCCGAGGATCACGACGCCGCGTTCCTTCAGCTTCTTGGTGATGCCGGCGTCGGAGGCCGGGAAGGACTGACGCAGCGACCAGTTGTTCGCCGTCGTGGGCATGCCCTCGACGTCGATCAAATCCTTGAGCAGGATCGGCAGCCCCATGGCCGGGCCGAGCGACTTGCCCTTCTTACGCAGGCGGTCGTACGCCTCGGCCTCCTTTAACGCGTTGGGGTTGAGGTCCGTGACGGCGTTCAGGCCGGGCCCGCGCTTGTTCAGCGCGGTGATCCGGTCGATGTACGCCTTGGTCAGGTCGACCGAGGTCAGCTTGCCGGCGGCCATGAGGGAGATGGCCTCGGCGCCGGTCAACGTCTCAAGGTCGAGTTCGACCTTGGCGTTGGCCTGCTGGGGTTGCACGGCGACGAGAGTGAGGGAGAGGGAGATGAGGGAGATCAGGACTTTGCGCACCACGTGCTCCTTGAGGAACCCGGCATTGCACGTGACGCTATAGATCATCCATTACGGTGATATGTCATATATGTTCCCTGGGAGAAACGTGCCGTACCGACTGGTTTATTGCGGCCGTCCGCCTACCTGGGACCTTCCATTGGCCACGATGGGGATCATGGTCGAGTAGATCTCCTGCCGGGTCGTCTACACCAACCCCTGGATGACCATCCGTGAGGACGAGGCCCGGACCGAACTCGCGGAGGAGACCGGGCTGCGGGGCGAGAGCGCGGGCGTCCGGTTCGCGCGCCAGGTAGAAGATGCTGTCGCCCGCCGGCGTGAAGTCCGAGCACGGCGGGAGCGCGCCGCCCGGCTCGCGGATCCGGGTCGGCGGCTCCTCCCGCGCGGCAGGGCGTCCAGCTGCTCGCGGGCATGGCGGGCGAGCCAACGGTGGAACTCCTCGCCGTCCGTCTCCATCCACCGGTAGGCATCGTCGAGCGTGATGCCGTGGTGGACGTCGCGCACCACGTCCACTCGAGCGATCGGGGCCGGTTATGTCGCTCATCCGCATGATCATAGGCGCCGCTCGCGAAGCCGGGTGAGCTGGTGACAGCCTCCTTGACGACAGGCCAAGGTGAGCTGATCTGCACAGGTCACAGGGCTCCGAGAAGGTCGTGCTCTCGGAAGCGGAGACGGCCATGACTTCCGAGAACACGCACGGCTGAGAGGCGAAACCCCGGCTCGGCACTTCCTGGAAGAGGACCGCGTCGCCAGTTGACGGCCGGGGACGCGTTCGAGAGGAGGACGCCTCGCCGGCGAGCCTCGACAAAGGCAAAACGAAACTGTATCGTTCCGGAACTATACAGTTTCGTTCGAACGTGTCGGGAGGCGCGATGTCTGTCAGCCAGGGTTCGGAACGGGGCCACGGTGGCCGCTCTCGCGACATCTCGCGCGATGATGTCCTGCGCCGGGCCGCGCTCGACCTGGTGACGGAGATCGGCTACGACCGCATGACGATGGACGCGGTGGCGGCTCGGGCGGGGGCGGGCAAGGCGACGGTGTATCGCCGCTGGTCCAACAAGGCGGAGCTGGTGGGCGATGCGTTGGCGCACGAGCGCGTCGACGGCGAGGTGCCCGACACCGGGTCGCTGCGGGGGGACCTGGCGGCGCTCGGCGGCTACCTGTTCTCCGGCCAGGACCCGTTCTACAAGGCCCGGCTGATCACCGGGATGGCGTCGGCCCTGCTGGCCGACGCGGAGCTGCGCCAAGCCTTCGCGACGCTCGCACCGCCTGCCGAGCGCGCGGTAGTGACGATCATCGACCGGGCGGTGGCCCGCGGCGAGATCGCCGCCCCGGCCGACCCGGCGCTGATGGCTGCGATCCTGCCGGCGCTGGGCCTCCACCGCCTGATCTTCACGGGTGCCGGCCCGGACCCCGACTACGCGGCTGCCGTGATCGACAACGTGCTGCTTCCGGTCCTGCTGGCCTCCTCCGCGCCGGAGTCGCATGAGTCGACCCGCCCGGCGCGAGGGGCCTGACGCGCGTACGGCCGAACCGGCCCCCGCCCCGGCGAAGGCCCATCACGGCCCGGCGCCGGCATCTCGTCTCACTCTCATCGCAGAAGAAAGAGGTCTGCATGTCCACCCCTGACACCCCGGAAATCCGAGGCACTTCGACCGACGATCGGCGCCCCGGCGGCGCGGCCGCCTTCGCCGGTCGAACGGTCTCCCGGATCGGATACGGAGCCATGCAGCTGACCCGCCTGGCGAACAACCCCGATCAAGCGGTCATGCTCCTGCGTCGCGCTGCCGAACTCGGAATCGACCACTTCGACACGGCTCACATCTACGGAAACGGCCTCGTCAACGACCTGATCCGCGAAGCGTTCCGTTCCGAGGACGACATTCTCATCTCAAGCAAGATCGGCGCGGATGCCGATCCCGACGGACCTGTCCATCTCCGACTCGCTCAGCGACCCGGGGAACTGCGTGCCAGCGTCGAGGACAACCTCAAGAGCCTGGGACGTGAGCAGATCGCGGTCATGAACCTCCGACGTCCGGATGACCGCCCGGGCCTTCGAGCCGAGGGCGATCAGGCCGTCGACCTCGATGATCAGCTCGCTGCGATGACAGCGATGCGCGACGAGGGCAAGATCGGCGCGATCGGGCTGAGCAACATCACCCTTGACGGGCTGCGCCGAGCGATCCCCGCCGGCATCGTCTGTGTGCAGAACGCCTACAGCCTCGTCGACCGACGCGATGAGGGACTTCTCTCCCTGTGCCTGGCGGAAGGCATCGCCTGGGTGCCGTTCTTCCCGCTCGGCAGTGCGGTTCCCAGTCTGCCCAAGGTCGCGGAACAAGCCGCCGTCCGAGCCGCGGCCGAAGCCCTCGGACATTCCCCGTCCCAGGTCGGCCTCGCCTGGCTGCTTCACCGCGCACCCAACGTGCTCCTCATCCCCGGAACCGCCGGGGTCGAGCACCTCGAGTCCAACGTCGCCGCCGGCTCCATCCGTCTCGGCGATGCCGTGCTGGCCGCCCTCGACGGAATTCCCGGCATCTGATCGGAGTCCGGCGACGAACGAGTGCGGCCGGCCGGTGCCCGTGATCGGCCCCCGCACCAGATGTACCGACCACAGAGGTTGGCGACAAGAACGGACCCAGCACTTCGTGCACCACCCCGCTGGACGTGACCCAGTCCTCTCGGCCGGGCGTCGTCGCCTGGCCTGAAGAAGACTGCTCACCGGTATCCACGGACAACTGCGGCTGGCGAGACCGAAGAGGCTCTGCGGAACGCAAGGGATAGTCCTTATTCGGCGCGCTCCTATTTTTGATCTACAATGTAAAGCATCCGGCGTTAGCGTTAAAGATCTTGATCGACCGAAGGCTTGTGCACACAAATTCCGCTGCCGTCGACCAGTTCCCCGGCGCAGGGCCGTGGCGTGTGCTTGCAGGAGTCGCCTCGGAACGTTGCTTCGCGTTCGGCTCTTGCTGCCGTGAGTGAGGCTCTTGACCCTCACGTGGCGTCAGGCTCCATAGTCGGTACCGTGGAAGATCACTGGACCGTGGGACGCGTGGCCGAACTGGCCGGCGTGAGCGTCCGCACGCTGCATCACTATGACGAGATCAGGCTCGTTCGGCCGTCGGCGCGGACCGTGGCCGGGTATCGGGCCTATTCGGCGGGCGACGTGGAGCGGCTGCGGGAGGTGCTGGCCTATCGGCGGTTGGGCTTCGGGCTGCGGGAGGTCGCGGATCTGGTCGGCGACCCGTCCATCGACGCGGTCGCGCACCTGCGCCGACTGCGCGGCCTGCTGCTGGAGCGGCGTGATCGCGCTGACGCCATGGTGGCGGCCATCGACAGGGAACTCGAGGCACGGGCGAAGGGACTGAAGGTGACACCGGAGGAGCAGCTGGAGATGCTCGGTGCACGGCTGTACGACGCGATCGGCGGCGCCTATACCGCGACACGGCGTACCGAGCCGCGGATCGCCGCGCAGATCTGGGACAGGTTCGGGGACGCGCAGACGGTGCTGAACGTCGGGGCCGGCACCGGATCCTACGAGCCTGCTGATCGCGACGTGACCGCGGTGGAGCCATCGGCGGTCATGCGGGGGCAGCGGCCTGCCGGCTCGGCGCCGTGCGTGGCCGCCGCCGCGGAGAGCCTGCCGTTCGAGGACCATGCTTTCGACGTCGCGATGGCCGTATCCACAGTCCACCACTGGGGGGACCCGATAGCGGGGCTGCGCGAGATGCGGCGCGTGGCCCGCCGCGTGGTGGTGCTCACGTTCGACACCGACGAGCCCGGATGGCAGGACCGGTTCTGGCTCACCCGCGACTACCTGCCCGAGTTCGCCGCCGTCCTCGCGGAGTTTCCCTCGCTTGCTGGGATGGCCGACGCGATCGGCGCCCGCACCGAGCCGGTGCCCATCCCGTGGGACTGCGCTGACGGCCTGTTCGAGGCGTACTGGCGCCGACCGGAGGCGTATCTGGAGGATCACGTGCGCCGTGCGATGTCGGTGTGGACGAGGGTCGGGCCGAAGGCCGAGCAGCGGGCGGTACGAAGCCTCGGCGACGACCTTGACTCCGGCCGGTGGGCCGAGCGCAACAGCGACCTCGCCGACCTCGACGTGGCAGATCTCGGCCTCCGCCTGCTCATAGCTTGAATCGCGTCGGTCCATTCCCGCACGCGGTAGCCGTCGGCGGTGGTGAGACCTCTTCTACCGGGGGCGGCGGTCCCCATCCCTCATCGGCCCGCAGCGCTCGCCGTCGTCCGGAGACGCGGGCCGGCTGGATCGGTGGCGGCGACCGGCCTCCATCCTGTTCAGTCGGCAGCGGCCGGGATGCAGGGCCGGGCGACCGCCCACAGAAGGAGCGCGAGGCAGCTGATCGCGGCCCCCAGCGCGCACACGGCACCCCAGCCGGCCGCCGCGTAGAGAGCGGTCGAGGCGATGGCTCCGAAGGCGCTGCCGAGCGAGTAGAAGACCATGTAGCCGCCGATCAGACGGCTGCCCGCGTCCGGGCGAAGTACGTAGATCAGGTTCTGGTTCGTGACGTGGACCGCCTGCACGGCGAGGTCGAGGACGATCACGCCGACCGCCAGCGCCCATAGTGACTGCCGGGCGAAGGCCAGGGGCAGCCACGAGGCGGCGAGCAGGGCGAGGCCGATGCCGGTGGTCCTCTGGGAGAGCCCGCGATCGTTGAGGCGGCCGGCTGCGGTCGCGGCCAGGGCGCCCGCGGCTCCCGCCAGTCCGAACGCGCCGATCGCCGTGTGGGACAGAGACAGCGGGGGTGCGCTCAGCGGCAGGGCGATGCAGCTCCACAGGGTGCTGAAGGCGGCGAAGATGAGCAGGGCGAGCAGGGCGCGGAGCCGAAGGAGGCGCTCCTGCGCGAACAGTGTGAGCGTGGAGCGCAGGAGCTGTCCGTAGCGCATGGAGGGTGCGGCGGTGTCGCGGGGCGGCAGGGCGTGGTGCAGCGCCAGGGCGAGCGCGCAGGTGAGGGCCGCCGAGGCGAGGTAGACGGAGCGCCAGCCGGCGAGGTCGGCCAGGAGGCCGGATACGGTGCGGGCGAGCAGGATGCCGGTCACCACACCGCTGGTCACGAGGCCGACGACGCGTCCGCGTTGCGCCGGTGGGGCGAGCGACGCGGCGAAGGCCACCAACGTCTGGGTCACCACCGCGAGGAGTCCCACGGCGGCCATGCCCGCAAGCAGGAGCGCCGCGATGGTGGCGGTGCCGACCATCGTCAGCGCCGCCGCCAGCAGGAGCAGCTGCGTCACGATGAGGCGTCTGCGGTCGACCAGGTCGCCCAGCGGCACGACGAAGAAGAGTCCCAGCCCGTAACCAAGCTGGGTGAGGGTGACGACGGCACCGAGTGTCGCCGGGCTGATCGCGAAGTCGCGGCCCAGCGTCACCAGGAGGGGCTGCGCGAAGTAGACGTTGGCCACCGCGGTCCCACAGGCGATGGCGAAGAGCAGGGTGATGCCTCGGGGTAACGCGAGGCCGGGAGCCCCCTCGTCCGTGCTCGCGGTCCTCGGTGTTGTGGTCCCGTCGTTGCCGGTCACTCGGCGTCCCCCAGAGATTGGTTTCATCTTGCTACTAGGTGGACGGTAACCATTCTGGTAGCATGTTGCAACCAAAGTAAACAGGGAGGGTGTCATGGTGAGGCGGACGCGTTTCAACGACAGCGACTGTCCCGTCGCGCGGTCAGTCGACGCGATCGGCGACTGGTGGTCCCTGTTGATCGTGCGGGACGCGTTTGACGGCAGCCGTCGTTTCGGAGAGTTCCAGCGCAGCCTCGGCGTCGCCAAGAACATCCTCACCACGCGTCTGCGCGTCCTGGTCGCCGGCGGCATCCTCGACGTCGTCCCGGCCTCCGACGGCAGTTCCTACCACGAGTACGTTCTGACGCCGAAGGGCAAAGACCTCTTCCCCGTCATCGTGGCGCTACGGCAGTGGGGCGAAGGACATTTCTTCGAGCCCGAAGAACCGCATTCGGAGATGATCGACCGCCGGAGCGGGCAGCCTCTGCGCATGCTGGAGATCCGCTCGGCGGATGGGCGACTGCTCGACCCCGATGACACCGCCGTCAACAAGGTGACGCGCTAAATCCCCGGTCCACCCACACAAGGGATGGGTGGACCGGGAAGTGCCGACGGTCAGGCGCAGGTGTATCCGGACGGAAGGGCGGTGTTGCCGTTCGGGCGGCTCACCTGGAAGCCGACGCCGGCGGTGGCGGCGCCGGGGGCGAGGGAGCCGTTGTGGGTGGCGTTCCTGATGGTCACGGTCTGCCCGCTGACGGTGGCGGTGCCGTTCCACGAGCCGGTCAGCGTGTGTCCGGCCGGCAGCGTGAAGGTGACCGTCCATCCGGTGATCGCCGAGGTGCCGGTGTTGGTGATGGTCAGCGGCTGGATGACGTACCCGGTGCTCCACTGGGTCTGCACGGTCGGAACGGCCGTGCAGGTTCCGGTGGATGTGCCGGGCTGGGTGGTGACCTCCGCGGTGTTGGAGACCGATGAGACGTTGCCCGCGGCATCCCGCGCCCTGACCTGGTAGCGGTAGGTGGTGCTCGGAGTCAGACCCGTGTCGCCGAACGAGGTGGCGGTGGAGGTGGCGACCTGGACGAAGGTGCCGCCGCTGGTGCCGGGCGCACGCAGGACGTCGTAGCCGGCCACCCCGGTGTCGTCGGTGGAGGCCGTCCAGCTCAGGGTGGTGGCGGTGGAGGTGGTGGCCGAGGCCGCCAGGCCGGCCGGGGCCGTCGGCGCCGAGGTGTCACCACCACCACCGCCGCCGGCGGTGGTCGTGGTGAAGGTGACCGGCGGTGAGTTGCCGGACAGGTTGCCCGCGCCGTCCCGTGCCTGCACATACACCTGGTACTGGGTGTTCGCGGTCAGCCCGGTCAGGGTGATCGAGTTGGTGGTGGGCTGGCCGAGTTGCGGGTCGGTGCTGCCCTGCTCGCGATAAAGGGTGTAGCCGGCCAGGCCGGAGCCGCCCTGGTCGGTGGAGGCGGCCCAGGTCAGCGTGGCGCCGGTGGCGGTCACGTTGGAGGCGGCCGGGGTGCCCGGCGTGCTCGGCGCGGTGGTGTCACTGGAACTGCCCAGGGTGGGGGTCTGCCAGTCTCGCCATTCCGCCAGATTGCCCTGCGCCCGAGACGAGATCCTGATCGCACCCGCGGCACTGCCGGTCTTCAGCAGGAACTTCTGGATGTTCTGCTGCAGCGGAGTCCGCCACTCGGGCCGGTTGGCGCAGTGATTACCGTCCTGGATGTCGGACCAGTAGGTGATGTTGCTCCCCGCACCCAGCGCCTTGTAGACCTCCGCGCCGCCCAATGCCGCCACGCTCGCCGAGCGGGGACCGAGGTTGGCGATGTGCGGGTTGTCCATGATGAACAGACCTCGCGGGGCGACCATGGCCACCATCTCGTGGGTGTCGATGGGCAGCCGGTTGGGGCTGGAGGTGAAGGAGCCGAACGCATCGCCCAGCCAGGGTTGTTCGCCGTAGGCGCTGCTCAGGCTCTGCGCGCCCTCGCCGGGGATGCCGCGGAAGATCGGAACGCCGGCGCTGCCGGACTCGATCGGCATGGTCAGCGCGATGCGCTGGTCGAACACCCCGATGACGAAGGCGCCCTTGCCGAACCGGGAGCAGCCGGTGACGCCGGTGGCGTCGGCGCGCAGGATGGTGCCGTTGGATTGTTCGATCACGTCGATGATCCGGCTGACGCCCCAGGCCCAGGCCATCAGCAGGCCGGTGCTGGAGGTGTTGCCGTAGATGCTGTAGAAGGCGCCCTGTTTGTTGTTGCGGGGGGTGCCTTCGCGGCCGACGGAGTAGGGGTCGTAGTTGATGACGGCGGCGCCGGCGGCTCGGATGGCGGCGGTGTCGGCGCCGAAGCCGCCCAGGACCACCACGGCGGGGAAGGGGCCGGTGCCGCTGGGCAGCTGCACGCTGGCGGAGAAGCTGGAGCTTCTGCCGTTGTTGGAGGCGTTCACGGTGATGGTGGTGGCGGAGACCGTTCCGGTGACGCTGGACGGCTTTCCGGGTTTTTCGCCGTAGACGAATTTCTCGGACAGTTTTTTGATTTCTTCGCGGCGGCATCGCCATTCGGCGGTGGTGGTGATGCGGGTGCCGTCCAGTTTTTTGAAGGGGTCGGGGAGTTTGGCGTTGGTGGGCAGGGATCCGGCGTCGGGCAGGGCGGGTATCACGCAGTCGGCGCCTTCGTCTTCGACCCCGGGTGCGGCGAGTGCGGCGGCCGGGGCGGCTGCCATGGTTGTCGCACCGGTGATGGGAAGTGTGGCGGCCTGGGCGGGCACGATCGTTGCCGCTCCAGTGATAGAGAGCGCCGTTGTTACCGCCAGCGCGATGACCGTCGAACGGATCTTAGAGCGGCCTAAGCTGATGATCACTAGGGCTCTCCCTTCGGGTGGGGTGTTGGCGATCAGTCTGAGAATCCGTTCGAAACATGTCAACGCAGATATCGAAATATTTCAGAGACCCGTTTCTCCTTATGGCTCTGAGCTGGAAATATATCTATGCCGATATCGAAACTTTCGGAAACTAGCTGAAAATGAGACCGTTTCACCTTGCCCGGCTTGTCCTCTCGAAATTTTCGTCTCGCCCCGTCCGGCGTGCGATCCGCCTCCGCATCCGATCGGCCATCGGCGCCCGCGCGGGTGAACCCGCCGCAGTGGATTCCGCGGCGGGCTCACGGTGCGGAGCGTCAGTTGCGGTGATTCGGCGTGGCGATCGAGTTCGAGGACTTCGAGACGGCGGCCAGTCCGAGAACGACGGCGGTGGCGACGACGAGGTGCATCAGCGCCAGCGAGACGGTGCTGGTGGTGGAGTCGAAGTCGGTGACGAAGGGGCCGATGGCGGTTCCCAGCGCCAGCAGCACCCCGATCACCTGGGCGATCGGGATGATGCGGCGCCACTTGATCGCGATGAGGGCGGCGAGGGTGAGCCCGAGGGCCAGCGGCACGGCGGTTTCGGCGGCGACGAACCAGGGCGTGGATGAGGCGGTCTTGCCGTCGCTGACGTATTCGAACTTGCCGCCGGCAGCGGTGCCGATCAGCCAGATAGCCAGGTTGACGCCGAGCGCGGCGGTGACTGTGCCCGCGATGATCAGCGCGGGATGACGACGGGCCGCGCGGTCGGGCACGGCGGAGTCACTGCGGGGTGCGGTGGTGGCCATGATGTCTGCTCCTGCATGTTTTTGCGGTGAAGCGAGGCCGTCGCGGCCGCGCCTTCACTGACAGGTCGATCGGACACCCGGCCGGATCGACATCCGCGGCGAACCGTTTTCGTCGGATCTGCCGACCGGCGGGACCAGGGCCACTCGGCCATCACCCAGACCGGCGCGGCCATCACCGAAGCCGGTCGAGCATGCCGGACCGGAGGCGATGCGACGCCTCCTTCGCACGACCCGCCGGCACGCCGATGAAATCCGCGATGACGTGCGAGGTCACGTGATCGAACAGCTGGGTCACCCCCGGTGGGGTGTTGATCGGTCGGCGAGACCTGCGCTGGTCGCTGTGGCGACGCCGACATCAGGCCCGCTACCGGCGCCGATCCCAACCATGATCTCAAAATGTCACCGGAGTATCGGCCGCTGACCTACTCGATCCGCGCCGGTAAGCCTTGATCCGGGGCGGAGACCCCTCGGGATACGGATATGACAAGTGGCATTAATTCGGGATCGATATGCTTTTGGCGGCATTATTGTTATGGGAGAATAATGGGCTGCGTGTCACCATTTAAGAATGATCCAATCGAAGGTGAGCGCATCCTCGACGAGCGACAGGCTCCCCGAGCGGTTGGTCGCCGCAGGTCTGGTCGGGGTAATCATGCCTTTCATTGTCCTGGCATGGGTGGTCCTGATGGTCGTCCTCTTCAATGACACCGACGAATACAATCGGCATTTTGAACTTTCGGGCCTTTTTACTAACGTGTTTGTAGGAGGTTGTATCGCGATCGTCCTCGCCTGGCCGCTGCTGTATCTCCTGCGAGTACGGCCGGCCTGGCCCGTCGCGATCCTGGCCGTCTTCTTCCTGGCGGTGATCTGGCAACTCTCCAAGGCCGGATGGAGCAACTCCTCCTTCCTCATCGTGCTCGGTTGCTTCACATATCCCCTCGCCGCCGTGGTCACCGCACCACGCCTCCGCTGGCTGTGGCGCGTCCTGCCTGTCACCCTGTTCCTCGGGCTCTACCTTTTCGCGGTCCTGTTCCCCGGTTGATTCCGAGGGCCCTGCGCGACCTGCCCGGCTCCGGGAGATCCCGGCGCCGGAACGAGCCGATGCGGCCGGACCGACACCGGTCCGGCCGCCGTGAGATACCGGCGGGTGAAAGCGGGCCCTACCGCCGTTCTTGGGTCTGAACAACTGACGTGGGGCGGCCGGCGGGACTCGAACCCGCTTGCGCCGGGACCACAACCCGGCCCCTCGTCCACTTCGGGATCGGCCGCAGCACCTCTGGCCGGAATCGAACCGGCGACCTCCCGCTCCGCAAGCGGGCGCGCTCTCCACTGCGCCACAGAGGTTCGGTAGCGGGTGCGGGAATCGAACCCGCCCACAACGGCTTATGAAACCGCCGAGCACACCAGCGCCCTCACCCGCTCCAAAGGAAAGAGCCGCCCCGGACCCTGTGGTCCGAGACGGCTCGCGTCGTGACGGCGGACGTCACACGCGAGCCTCCCAGGGCATGCGCATACGGCGATGAACACGCATGGTGCGGCGGTTTCGACCGTGATGACGACGCATGACCCCTCCTCGTGAAGCTCGACCGGTGTAGGTACTCGACTGGCTTGGGTAGAGAATGCCGGACTTCGGGAACCGGCCGCAACGCGTTTTCTCCGCGTACCGCGCGGGCGGGTGATCGGCTCGAACCGGGCGTGGAAACCCATCCGCTGATCGGGTGCCGGAGCGATCGTGGGATCGGTTGGCCTGGCAAAGAGAACCGGCCCCACCGCGCGTTCGAAACGCGCGGTGGGGCCGGGCACATCACGACGGGCGCTCGCCTACCCCTGGGGGTAGGCGGCGATCACCTCGCGTCCGAAGCGGTCCATCTCCGTGTGCTGGGGCGAGAACTGGAGCAGCATCAGGTCGACCCCGGCCTCCTCGTACGCCTTGATCCGAGCGATGATCTGCTCCGGGGTGCCGACCAGTCCGGCGCGCAGCCCGCGGTTGGAGACGCTGTACTCCTCCAGCGAGACCTGCGACTCCAGCTGGGAGCCCTCGACGAAGTCCTGGTAGGAGGCGTAGGCCTCCGGAGAGGAGCGCACGTTCAGGATGCGCTGCAGCTCGGCCTGCGCCTCCTCCTCGGTGTCGCGGCAGACCACATAGCCGGAGACGCCGAAGGAGAGCGGAGTCAGGCCCTGGGCCTGGCGGCGCTCGCGCATGTCGGCGATCTTCGCGGCGATGGTCTCCGGCGAGTCGCCGTGCATGACGTAGGCGTCACCCTGGGCCGAGATCAACTGCTTCGCGGTGGGGGACTCCCCGCCCATGTAGACGGTGGGCCGGCGGGCGGGCTTGGGCTCCAGAACCGTGCCCTGAAGGTTGTACAGGGCGCCGTTGTGGGTCACCGTGTCCTCGGTGAGCAGCCGGCTCAGGACCTCCAGCCACTCCTGGGTACGGGCGTAGCGGGCGTCGTGCACGTCGAACGGGGCACCGTACTGGGCCGCCTCGTCCTTCCACCAGGAGGAGACGACGTTGAGGCTGGTCCTGCCGGGCGCGATGGTGTCGAGCGTGGACAGGGCCTTGGCCGTGGCCGACGGCGAGTGGTAGTTGGGCCGGACGGCGAGCATCAGCTCCGTCTGCCGGGTGACGGCGGCGATCGCCGGCGCCAGGGTCCAGCAGTCGAGGGCGGGTGCGCGGTGGCCCTTGATGTCGTTGAGGTTGAGCTCGGCGATCAGGGTGAGGTCGAAGCCCTGACCCTCGGCGTCGACGGCGAGATCACGGATGTAGGACCAGTCGATGCTCATGTCCTCGTCCGGGACATTGCGCAGCCAGCCTCCGAAAACCGGCATCCAGTAGCCGAACCGCATCAGAGGTCCTTCCCTTCTTCGATGAGCCGCTTGACCATACGAGCGATCTGCCGCGGCCCGGAGCGGGGAGCCGCTGCCTCGACCTCGGGGTTGTAGTTGGTGTTGGTGTTGACGTCGTAGGTCACCAGGCGGCCGTCCTCGGTCTCGATGAACTCGAAGCCGGCGACCTCGATCCCGTGCCTGCGGGAGAAGTCCAGGTACTGGCCCAGCACGGGGTGGTCGAAGTCCTCGCGGAGCGCGAACAGTCCCGGAGGCGCGTCGACCAGGCAGCTGTCCGCGGGAGGGATCTCGCAGGCGTCCGCCGGGCACAGCTCGAAGCCGCCGCGGGCGGTGTCCGCGGTCAGCGCGTAGACGACGCTGCCGTCGACGATCTCCACCCGGGTGATGCGGGGCTGATCGGCGCGGAGATACTCCTGGAGCAGGGTGATGCCGTCGACCGGCGGCACGTACTCGGGCGAGTTCAGGTGGTCGGCGAAGGCGTCGGCGCTCTCGAACAGGGCGACGCCGAGACCCTTGCCGCCCTGGTTGTGCTTGGCGATGAAGGGGGCCGGCATCTTGGTCGCAGCGTCCAGCAGGTCCTCGTGCCCGATCACCGCGAGCGTGGAGGGCACGTCGATTCCGGCCGCGCGCAGCGCGGTGAGCTGGTCGACCTTGCTCATCTCCAGTTCGAGCACGCGGCGTCCGTTGACGACCCGGCGGCCGTAGGCCTCCAGCCAGCTGAGCACCGCCCGCGTGTGGTCCTTGGCGAGCAGGTGTCCGCGGGTGTGGGACGAGGCGCTCATCCGGGACCAGTAGACGCCGGGCGGCGGTGGGGCGTCGAGGTCGAGCAGTCCCTCCCCGAGCAGCCAGGGCTCGTGGTCCACGCCCTCGGCTTCGAAGGCTGCGGCGAACGGCGGATACCACTCGGGATTCTCATGGAGTATGTAGGCCTTCACGCCGCGCGTCATCCTTCCGTCGAATTGTGTGGAATCTGCCGATTGTTGCATGTGTGACCGACCGCGCCCAGGCCGGGTCGGGTGATCAGTGGGGAAGATGTCGACGAGGGCAATGGGCGCGAGGAACAACAGAGCAGGATCGCACGCTTGTATGCTCCGGGTCTGCCGGTCGCAACGCCCGGATGTCCCCGGGAAGGTGACGCGGGCGGACCCTGCGCTCGACATGCAACGATCCAAGACCCCCTCCCGTTGGGAAAACGATGACCACGCTTATTGACAGGACCATCGCGGCCCTGCGTACCAATCATGACGATCTTTCCGCCCTGGTGCGCCGCCTCGACGCCGCCGAGCTCGAACGGCTTTCGAGTGCCTCTGAGTGGACCGTCGCCCAGGTGCTCAGCCACCTCGGCAGCGGTGCCGAGATCGGCCTGGCGTCGCTGCGGGCCGCGCTGACCGGCGAGGACGCGCCCGCCCAGGACTTCAACCAGTCGGTGTGGGCTCGCTGGGACGCCAAGGGCCCCAAGGAGCACGCCGAGGACTTCCTGAGCGCCAACGCCGAACTTGTCGCCACCTATGAGTCCCTGGACGCCGAGACCCGTGAAGGACTGCAGATCAAGCTCGGCTTCATGCCGGCGCCCGCCAACGTCACGCTGGTCGCGGGCATGCGCCTGAACGAGGCGGCCCTGCACGCCTGGGACATCGAGGCCACCTTCGACCCGAAGGCCGTCATCGCCCCGGAGGCCACCGAGGCACTGGTCGACTTCCTTCCCGGACCGCTCAGCTTCCTGGTCGGCTTCATCGGCAAGCCCGGCGCCCTGGAGTCCCGGCCGGTCACGCTCCGCGTCGAGATGAGCGACCCCCAGCGTGCCCTCGGCCTCACGATCGGCGAGACGATCGAGTTCGGAGAGCCCTCCGAGTCGGCGGACGCCGTCCTGACGATTCCCGCCGAGGCATGGCTGCGCCTGGTCAGCGGCAGGCTGGACGCCGCGAACACCCCCGGCTCCGTGAACATCACCGGTGAGGCCGTCTCCCTGGACGACCTGAGGCGAGTGTTCCCGGGCTTCTGAGGCGGGCGTCTCGCCACAGCGCTGACCTCCGGCTCCCGTCCTGAAGGCCGCATCTTCATGAGATGCGGCCTTCAGGACCAGAAGACGATGGCAGATGATGTCCTCGACAGCCCGGACGACTGGGTGGCCCAGCACATCGGCGTCCGTCGCACGAAGAGGAATCATGATGAGTTCACAGTCAGCGGGTCGTTTCGGCCTGGTCGGCAGCGGATGGCGTTCGGAGTTCTTCCTGCGTCTGGCCAGGCAACTGCCGGAGCGGTTGTCGGTGTCGGGCGTGGTGACCAGGTCGAGCGAGCGGGGAGCCGAGGTCGAGTCCGCCTGGGGGGTGCCGACGTTCCGTTCCGTCGCGGAGATGCTCGCGGCGGAGCGTCCCGAGTTCGTCATCCCCTCGGTTCCGTGGCAGATCACCCCGGAGGTGACGAAGGAACTGGTGAGGTTCGACGTCCCGGTGCTGGCGGAGACGCCGCCGGCGGCCGACCTGGAGGGGCTGCGCGATCTCTGGTCCGCCGTCGGGACCAGCGGTCTGGTGCAGGTCGCGGAGCAGTATCTGCACATGCCGGGGCACGCGGCGAGGCTGGCGCTCGTCCGCGAGGGGATCCTCGGAGAGGTGACCTCCGTGCAGGTCTCCTCGACGCACCTGTACCACGCCGTGTCCATGATCCGGCACATGCTCGGGGCCGGCTTCGAGGAGACCAAGGTGACGGCCCAGTCCTTCACCGCTCCGCTGGCCGACCCCATGTCCAGGGACGGCTGGACGGGTGACTCGTCGCCGAAGAAGGCGGCCACCACGATCGCGACCCTGGAGTTCGCCGAGGGGATGGGTCTCTACGACTTCACCGACAACCAGTGGTGGAACCCCCTGCGCAGCCGGCGAATCGTCATCCGCGGATCCATGGGGGAGCTGGTGGACGACCGCGTGGTGCGCATGATCGACCCGAGGAGCCCGGTGGAGTCGCACCTCACGCGACGCCAGACCGGGATCGACCTCAACCTGGAGGGCTTCGACCTGGACCACATCAGCTTCGACGGGCGCGTGGTCTATCGCAACGACTACCAGGGCGCGAGGTTCTCCGAGGACGACCTGGCCGTCGTCTCGCTCCTGTGCCAGATGACGTCGTGGTGCCGGGGGGAGGCCCCGGAGCCCTACTCCCTGGCCGACGGCTGCCAGGACCACCTGCTCAGCCTGGCGATCGAGGAGTCGGTGCGCACCGGGACCGGTGTCACGACAGACCGCGAGGCCTGGGGCCGGTAGATGCGTTACGGCGCTGAACGGCGGACGATGAGCCGGGCGCCGGAGTCGACGCCACGGCGAAAAGAGCCGATGGCCGAGATGGTGCCGCGGTGAAAGGGACCGTTGGCCGGACCGAGGCCACGGTGTGAGGAGCCGGTGGTCGAGATGACGCCGTAGTGGCCGGGGTGATTCCAGGGCGTGGGGGCCGGGGCGATGCCCCGGCCCCTCACTCGCCCGGGGTCAGGGGCGGAGTGCCGCGAGCTGCTGTTCGAACGGGATGACGGTGTCGACCTGCTTGGTGGCGGCGGGCCGGCGCAGGATGAGATCGGCCAGTTCTCCCGACGCGCGGGCGATCCGGGTGGGGAGGCCGTCGGTGCGTGCGTCCCCGCTCGTGCCCCAGTCTTCGGAGGCGGCGTAGACGGCGGTGGGCACGACGATCGCGCGCAGGTAGACGAACAACGGGCGCAGCGCGTGATCGAGGGCGAGCGAGTGCCGGGCCGTTCCGCCGGTCGCCGCGATGAGCACGGGCTTTCCGACGAGCGCGGTGTTGTCGATCACATCGAAGAACGACTTGAACAGTCCGCTGTAGGAGGCGGTGAAGATCGGCGTCACCGCGATGACGCCGTCCGCCTCGGTCACCGCCTCGAGCGCCTCACGCAGCGCGGCGCTGGGGAACCCGGTCACCAGGTTCTTGGCGATGTCGACGGCCAGGTCGCGCAGCTCGACCACGCGTACCTCGACCGGGCGGTCCTCCGCTAGGCGCTGCCTGGTCGCCTCAGCCAGGCGGTCGGCCAGCAGGCGGGTCGAGGAGGGCTGGCTGAGACCGGCCGAGACGACCACGAGATTGAGGGGACTCATCGAATTCCTTCCGTGCGGAGCGCCCCGGGCTCGCGCCCGGGGAGACGCCGACTGCTTGTTCGTGCCTGGACGGAGGTCAGGCGGGGGATCCCGCGGGGACCGTGGGCTGGTCGCCTGTCTCGGCGTCGCGTTGGGCGACGAGGGACCGGTGGGTGGGGCCGTCCGGCACCTGGCTCGGCCGGCCGACGGCGAATTCCTTGCGCAGCACGGGCACGACCTCCTCGCCGAGGATATCGAGCTGCTCCAGCACGGTCTTCAGGGGCAGCCCCGCGTGGTCCATCAGGAACAACTGGCGCTGGTAGTCGCCGAAGGAGTCACGGAAGGTCAGGGTCTTGTCGATGACCTCCTGCGGGCTGCCCACGGTGAGCGGGGTCTGCTCGGTGAAGTCCTCCAGCGACGGGCCGTGGCCGTACACGGGCGCGTTGTCGAAGTAGGGGCGGAACTCACGGACGGCGTCCTGGGAGTTCTTGCGCATGAACACCTGACCGCCGAGTCCGACGATGGCCTGCTCCGCGGTGCCGTGGCCGTAGTGGGCGAAACGCTCCCGGTACAGCTCGATCAGGCGGATGTAGTGATCCTTGGGCCAGAAGATGTTGTTGGCGAAGAAGCCGTCGCCGTAGTAGGCGGCCTGCTCGGCGATCTCCGGGCTGCGGATCGAGCCGTGCCAGACGAACGGCGGGACCCCGTCCAGCGGCCGGGGCGTGGAGGTGAAGCTCTGCAGCGGCGTGCGGAACTTGCCCTGCCAGTCGACCACGTCCTCGCGCCACAGCTGGTGCAGCAGCGCGTAGTGCTCGACGGCCAGCGGGATGCCCTGGCGGATGTCCTGCCCGAACCACGGATACACCGGCCCGGTGTTGCCGCGGCCCATCATCAGATCCACGCGCCCGTCCGCCAGGTGCTGCAGCATGGCGAAGTCTTCGGCGATCTTGACCGGGTCGTTGGTGGTGATCAGCGTCGTGGCCGTGGAGAGGATGATCCGCTCGGTACGTGCGGCGATGTAGCCGAGCATGGTCGTCGGCGACGACGGCACGAAGGGCGGGTTGTGGTGCTCACCGGTCGCGAAGACGTCGAGGCCGACCTCTTCCGCCTTGAGCGCGATGGTCACCATCGCCTTGATCCGCTCCTGCTCACTCGGCGTCTTGCCCGTGGTGGGGTCTTGGGTGACGTCTCCCACGGTGAAGATCCCGAACTGCATCGTGCTCACCATTCTCCATCTCGACTGATGTCGTTGAATTTTCAATTACCCTTAGCGCCAGGGTGGGCGTACTTATTCCTGTCGGCCGGGTCCCTTGCCGCCCGGCGGCCGGCCTGCACGTCTGTGATCGACGTGTGGGCCGAGCGGCCGGTGGATCGGCGGTTGCGGCCGCTATGGAAGGTAGTTGATTTTCCGAGCTAAGCACCGAAATTTCGGGTGCTCGTTGGCCGCCGTAGAGTGTGCGGGGCCGTATGGCCCTTTTACGGAGGGGTTGACATCCATGAATGACGAACTCACAGTGATGGCCGTTCACGCCCACCCTGATGACGAGGTGCTCGGCACGGGCGGCATCCTCGCCAGGTACGCGGACGAGGGCATCCGCACCGTCCTGGTCACCTGCACCAACGGTGAGCAGGGTGACGGTCCCGGCGGGGTGAAGCCGGGGGAGCCGGGACATGACGAGGCGGCGGTGAGCGCGGTGCGCCTGCAGGAGCTCCGCGAATCGGCGGCCCACCTCGGGATCTCGCATGTGGAGCTGCTCGGCTACCGCGACTCCGGCATGGTCGGCTGGTCCGGAAATGAGGCGGAGGACGCCTTTGCCAACGTTCCGGTCGAGGTGGCCGCCGGTCGGCTGGCCGAGTTGATGGAGCGCTATCGCCCGCAGGTTGTCGTCACCTATGACGAGAACGGTGCCTACGGCCACCCCGACCACATCCAGGCCCACCGGATCGCCATGGCCGCGACCGAGGCCAGCGGCATTCCCCGCAAGCTTTACTACACCGCGGTGCCCCGTGAGCGCATGGCCGAACTGTTCGAGTATCTCCGCTCGACCGGTGACGCCCCTGAAATGGAGCTTCCCGACGACTTCGGTGTCCCGGAGGCGCAGATCACCACCGTGGTCGACGTGGCCTCCCAGGTGGACCGCAAGATCAAGGCGCTGGAGGCGCACGCGAGCCAGGGCGAGAACATCTTCTTTTTGCGGATGCCCGCCGAGGCCCAGCACCGGGTGTTCGCCACGGAGTCCTTCATCCGCCAGATCAACCACGTCCCCGCAGCCGCCGACCACGAGGACGACCTCTTCGACGGCCTCCGATAGGAAGATCCTCGCCGACGCCCAGGCCGGTGGGATCACGGTCGAGCCGCGCGACAGCTCGCCGAAAGTCGACGAACCGTACGTGCGGTGGATCATCCAAGGCGGTCGTGGCCGACGCCGGGCGCGTCGCCTCCAGGGGTAGGGACAACCGCACCTGGACTCAGCGGCGCCCATGACACCCCGCCCCGCTGCTCGACGGGCAGGCCGGCGCGGCGGGGGAGAAGGGCGGCCGGGTGCGGGAGTTTCACTCGCTGGAGCGCGCGGCCTTCCACAGTTGCATCCTGGCGGCGTACTGGTCGTCGATGTCCTGCAGCCACGGGTGCTGGTCGCGCTTCTCCTGCGCCTGTAGCCGCACCTCGCGGGCCTTCTGTACTTCGTCCTGCTGCTTGTCGGTGGTCTTCGGTTTGCCGGTCATGACGTCCAGCGTCGAGGGGAGCGCGGCGACCAGTTTCTCGACGCGGGCGTTGGCTTGCTCGTAGTCGCGCTGAATCTCTATCAGATCATTTGGAAATTCGTATGCAGACACGTGTGAATCCTATGGTTTACGGCATGTTGCCCCGGAGGGGCCTCCGTGATCGGCCTGGACCTCCGGCCGATGCCCTGCATGTGCCCGAGAACCGTCGCGCTAAGCGCGTGGAGCCGAATCGGGCACGCGAGACAGCGGGGCAGTGAAGCCACAGGGCATGCCGTACCGGGCGGGCCTCGTGGTGGGCCTCTTGCTGGAGCAGTCGGGGGCGGAGCTGTTCGCGCTGCAGGGCATATAGCTTGTGGGAGCAAATCGGTAAGCCGTGGAACACGAATAGGGCCTTACGTTGCTTGGGGTGTCATAAGGCCCTGTTTCGTGATGCGACGCCAGACTCTAAGATCCTTTGTAGATGCTAAATGATCACGGGCAAGAAGCCGTCGACTGGGACAGCACGTGGGCATCCGAGAAGTCTTCGACCTTGACCCAGGCCGCCGACTTACCTCTCCGGTCGTAATTGGTGGTGTTGTCCGGCTGGCCGGGCAAGGTGAATTTCACCCTGTAACACCAGCCGCCGTCGATCTGGAGCGTGTCCCAATCCTCGTTCCACGGAGTGTGCCCGCCCCCCGCGGTGAGGTTCATGGGCTTCTGATTCCCGCATGTCGGCTGGGTGGTCGTCAGGGTGCCTGTGGTGCCGCCCGCGCACCAGTTAAAAAGAGCTGTCGCCCCATAGGGGCTGTCGTTCACAGACGATGAGCAGCCCGCGGTGCCGCATGACTCGTCGAGCGCCTTCGCGCTGGCGGCGCCTCCTATCCACAGCGTGCTGGCGACCGTAAGGCTGGCAGCAAACGCGATCGGCGCTTTCCGCATCTTCATCCCGTTTCCTCTCGACGCCGGAGGATCCCTGGCGGTTCCCCCGCGCGTCGAAGATCGCAGAATTTCACATCAAAGGCTTTGACAATCCGTGTCAAATCCAATTGAACAGGATTGTCCGAATACGCCCGTTTCGGACGTAGGAGGCAGGGGGTATGATTCGCCCAATCGCAGCCGACGACGGTTCCTCTTCCCCGACCCCGTAGACAAACCTGGTGAGGTAGACCGGGCTCCGAGGAGGCTGAACGCAGGAATTAGTGGTAGCACGCTCTGGAACATAGGTGACTGACAGCGCAGGCGCACGTTTCGGTTCGGATGTTCCTCGCGGCGTGTGCGTCGGCAAACAGAGGCGCGCTCAGAGGGTCAATGCATCACCGTTGTTCAGGATCTCAGCGTAGATCTCTGCCGGAGTGCGGTAACCGTGGATCTTGCGGGGGTGGTTGTTGAGTTCGGCAGCGATGGCGTCCAGGTCGTCTTGGCTGAAGGTGCGTAGATCCGCGCCCTTGGGCAGGTACTGGCGCAGGAGCCGGTTGGTGTTTTCGTTGGTTCCTCGCTGCCAGGGACTGCGTGGTTTGCAGAAGTAAACCGGCATCGTGATTGCGCTGGTGAAGGCGCGATGCTCCGCTTGGGCGACATCAGCCTGTAGATGGTGCGCGAGCGGCTCGGCGGATCTCACGTTGAAGTAGGCAAGGCATTCAGGTGGCGGTGGAACTTCTTGGCCGCAGGCTGCTCTGCGCGCGAGCCGGTGATGGCAATTTTGAAGCGGCAGAGGCCATGAGTTAGAGAGCTTCAATTGCGAGGGTTGCCGGTATCTGCAGGTGAGTGCGGTTGAGGATGCCGGTGATCAGTGCGGGTCGGCGCTGATGTGTTTCAACCGGGTGTGGATCAGCTGGTGGAGCTGGTCGTTGGTGTGGCAGGTGAGGTTGGCCAGCGGGGTCTTCAGATGGGCCCAGGTCCGTTCGACGGGGTTGAGTTTAGGGGAGTAGGGCGGCAGAGCCGGGCGGCGGTCTTGTGACGCGGATCATGCTGTGATGCCATGAGGGCCGAAACCGAAGAGAAGGGGCCTCATGACCGATCAGCCGTTCCAGCCTCCGCAGAGCGTGCGCACGGAGGCGGGCAGCACCGTGCCGTATCCAGAGGTCGTCGGCCCTCGCGGACAGCGGTTCCAGGTGCGGAGCCTGGCCCTCGCCTTCGAGTCCGGGCTGGTCGTTCAAGCGAACCAGCCCGACTCGGATGACTCGGAGTCGAGCGAGTCGGGAGACGAGGCCGCCGAACTGCCGTCCCACGCGATCAGTTCTTTTGGCGTCGACTTCAACGCGACCGTAGGGTTCGTCGGGAACGAGGCGTGGAAGATCGGCTGGGTGCAGACCGTCGAGTCGGCCGACTTCTGGGTGCTCTATCGCAACGGCGCGCGCTCCGCCCGGCAGCGCACGACGCTGCCGCAGCGCATGCGGGACGGCGACACCCGCAAGGGCTGCTGGTACGGGGACGAGTCGCGCGAGAAGGCCGACCCCGCCACGCCTGTCACCATCTCATTGATGGACGATCCGGTGGTCCCCTTTCATTACCCCCGCCACACCGGCGGGCCCGGCCTGGCGGCCCTCGACGACTGGACGCCGGCCGGATGCGGTGGAGAGAAGGAGTTCTGGACGTGGCTGGTCGCCGTCCGGGAGGACGCCGACCACCAGCCGGTGGACGTGGTCTACCTTCACCACACCCACTGGAAGGTCGTGTTCGACTGCGTGATCCGCGGCGACGCCGACACGCCAACCGTGAATGTCCCCGCCACGTCTGGGGTGGTCCTTCTCGGCGAGGGCGTCGGGCAGGGCGGGGCGACGCCCGTCCTCGACGGGCGCGGAGTCCTCCCTCGGGACGAGGTCAACCAGGTGGAGGACCTGCCCGACGAACAGCGGTGACGCTCAGTCTGCGCTGTCGGTGAGGGCGATGGCCCGGCCGAGGTGGAAGCGGACGAGGAGTTCCCCCGGGGACGCCGTTGCGGACCCGTACGCCTCGGCCTGGTCCCGCCCATACAACGGGCCGAGATGCCTCCCCACTGACACCCGACATCGGAGAGCACCCGCCCACCCGCAAGGCCGGCGCTGCGCCCGCTGCCCGCACAGCCGCTGTTCGGTGTGGCGGTCAAGTCGCCGGGTGGGTCGGTCAGGCGGGCGACGGTGCCGGTCAGCAACGTGTTCACCCCCCCAATCCACCCCCAACCCGATGCGATGCCCCACCGCCACAGCCACCGGGACCGGGATCGTGAACGGCAGATCCACCCGCAGCTGATGCGCGGCCACCCGCAACGTGGGCGCACACCAGTCGGCATGGGCGGGCACGTGCGGCGGCACCGTGAACACGAGCACATGCCACGCCCAATCAGCCCGCGAGGCCGGGGCCGCACACAGCGGCAGCTTCACCCGCAACACCGCGTTATCCGGCCCGCCGGGCACCGTCGTCTCCACCGCACCGCCCAAGGTGGCTGCCGCGCCGGCGCGGGTCAGGGTGAGGAGCTGCTTATCGGCTGCGGCCAGCAGCACTTGCGCCGCCACCACCGGCACACCCTCCAGTTTGGTCACATCCACGGGAAGCTGCTTGTGTTCGGCCAGGTGCGCGCGGACCTGCCGGGTGCGGTTACGGATCTGCGCCGTTGTCACTCCGGCGGGTAGCGCCGCGCGCAGCGCCCGCCATTCAGCCTCCGAGCGCCTGGCCGGGTCGGTCGGCCAGGTCGTGAGCACCGCCGCCAGCACCGCCCGGCGATGTAAGGCCAGCCGCAGCGCCCGGGCGGCCTGTTCCTCGGCGATGCGCCGTACCCGCTCGGGGACGTACACCCCTGCTGGGGCGGTGCATCCCCAGCCCAACCGGCGAACGGCCATCCATCCCTTGGTCGGCAAGGGCCGCCCGTCGCTGCTTTTTCCGGAGGCAAGGTCGGTCAGGGCTGAGCCGGTCCATCGCTCGGTGAGCACTTGGGTGGCCATGGTCTGGGCGAGTGCGGCCAGCCAGCTCACCCGCCGCACCAGTGTCCGCTCGCCCACTGCTTCGCCGCTGGTCTCCAGTGCTGCCCGGTAGGCGGTACAGGGTGCCGTTGCCATCAGCGCCGCCATGCCCCGCCCACCCCCAGCCCATGCCGGTCACCATCAGCCCGAACAGCCCCACCGGTCACAAACGTTACCGGCCACCGCCGGCACTTTTCCGGGTCTTCTTCCAGGTCACCACCCCGAGAAAAATACTGAAGAACACTCGGCACGAGACCTATCAGACCTATAGGTCCGCAGAGGTTCACGTAGCGTTCGGGGCAAACAGTACGAACCCTTACGTTTGGCACGTCAATGACGGGCCGGAGGTCTTCGTCGTTCTCGACGGCGTCGTCAACATGCACTACCGCCGCGATGGCGAGGAGCACGTCGAACGGCTCACTCCGGGGCGTATCTGTTGCGTTGAACCCGGCGACGAGCACGTCGCACACCCCGCGCTGGAGGCGCGCATCCTGGTCATCGAACGCAAGGACAGCGTCTGAATGATCACGTGGATATCAGGCTGATCAGCCCCAAGTGAGCTCAACCCGCCGACCGCACCAGCGGCCCGGTTGCGCTTGCGGATCCGGTAGTACAGCCGGCCCGCCGACGTCGCCGATGTGGTGGCCTTTCTGGCCTCAGAGGCGGGCCGCTGGGTGACCGGGCAGGTCATCGACGCCTCCGGCGGCTGCTTCCTCGGCCCCCGGATCTGAGCAACTGCACTCCTAGCAGCTTTGAAGGAGCACACCGCCATGTCTTTCACTCTTACCGACCAGGACAAGATCACCGGCGGACCGCCGCCTACGGCGCCGTCTCGCTGTTGGCCGCCGCCGGTGTCGCCGGGCTCGCTCCCGTCCTCGCCCCTCTTCGTGATACGGGACCGGCTCCGGCCCGAGCGGCGGCATCCACTCCTGCCGCTCCTCCAGCCCACCGCTGAACCCTTCAGGGACGTCCTCGCCCCAGCTGACCGGCCCTCGCGCTCGCCGTCGACCATGCGGTGTCGTGTCAGCGGCCGCGTCGGCACGGAAACGGCCCGGTATCAGAGCGGTCGGTACTCCGTGCTACTGTATAGTGGTACTCGGTGCTACGGAGTACCAAGAGATCGAAGAGGACCCACGATGGACGACCTGACGGAGATGCTGAAGGGCACGCTTGAAGGCTGCGTGCTTGAAATCATCGGCAACGAGGAGACATACGGGTACGCCATCACACGTCGGCTGAACGAACTCGGCTTCGCCGACGTCGTCGAGGGGACGGTTTACACCATCTTGCTGCGACTGGAGAAGAACGGACTCGTCCAGGTGACGAAACGACCGTCCGGGCTGGGCCCGCCGCGCAAGTTCTATGCGCTCAACGACGCCGGGCGCAAGGAACTCGCGACGTTCTGGGCGAAATGGGAGTACGTCACATCACGGATCGACAGGCTCAAGGAGGGCGGGAGATGAACTTCTGGGAGACCATTACCGGCAGCGATCTCACCAGGGAATACAAGGCGTTCGAAGTTCGGGCCCAGGCATTGCCGGCCGACCATCGGGCGGCGTGGGAAGAGATCAAGTGTCACCTTTTTCCCTACGGGGACTTCACCGGTCGAAACCTGATGCCGATTCTCGACAGTGCCCTGGGGCTGCTCGAAGAGACAGCGGCCGACGGGCAGAGCATTCACGAGGTACTGGGTGACGACGTCAAGGGCTTCTGCACGGCGATGGCCGGCGGAGAAGGGGCTCGGAGCTATCGCGACCGGTGGCGCGAGCAGTTGAACAGGAACGTCGCAAGGAAATTGAACCGGCTAGGAGGCTGACGTGGGCATCCAGGACATCATCGAGGGCAAGAAGCAGTGGCGGGCGCACCTGGCGCGGGTCAAGGCGCTCCCGCCGGACTACCAGATCGTCTACAAGGAGATTCAGAGGTACATCTTCAAGGTTGGACCGGTCGACTTGTTCGACGGGTCCCTGCTCTCAGGGATCGTCGATTTCTTCGAGGAGGGTGTCGCGGCCGGCAAGGGAGTCCTGGAGCTCATCGGCAACGACGTCGCCGCCTTCTGCGACGACCTGGTCAAGGACACGCGCACCTACGCGGACGTCTATCAGGAGTCCATCAGCGGGAAACCCGGCACGACCGAGAAGTGACACCCGTCGAGCCGGCCGTGTACCGCTTGATCAGCGCCAGCGCCTGCATCATCGGCGGATGCACGGCGTTGGTCGGCCCGGACTCCAGCGCCTCGATGATCTGAATCAAGCCCGTGCGGTAGTGGTCGGTGTAGAAGGCCTTGGACACGCGCTGCTTGTGCTGCCGGTACGAAGATCCATTGGCTTTCAGTCGTGCAGCAGCGTCATCAGAGTCTTGTAGCCGCCGGGCACCGCGGGATAGATGACGTCCTCGACCAGTGCCTCCAGGGCGGCCTCGGTCATCTTTTCACCGACACCGCCGTCCTGCTGGGACGCTCCCTGCGCCACATCACCCGCAGCCCGGACACCATCATCACCACCGCGATCATGCCGATCGCCATGATGCTGATGTTCGTCTACGTGTTCGGCGGCGCGATCAAAACGGGGTCGGATTCGTATGTCAATTACATGCTGCCCGGCATCCTGCTCATCACGGTCGCCTCCGGCATCGCCTACACCGCGTACCGGCTGTTCATGGACATGAAGGGCGGCATCTTCGAGCGCTTCCAGTCCATGCCGACCGCGCGGTCGTCGGTGCTGTGGGCGCACGTGCTGACCTCGCTGGTCGCCAACCTGATCTCGCTCGTGGTCGTCGTGCTCATGGCCCTGCTGATGGGTTTCCGCTCGGGGGCGGGAGCGCTGGAGTGGCTCGCGGTGGCGGGCATCCTGATTCTGTTCACCCTGGCGTTGACCTGGATCGCCGTCATCCCCGGCCTGTCCGCGAAGACCATGGAAGGCGCGAGCGCGTTCTCCTACCCGCTGATCTTCCTGCCGTTCATCAGCTCGGCGTTCGTGCCCACCGACACCATGCCCGGCCCGGTGCGCGTCTTCGCCGAGAACCAGCCGGTGACCTCCATCGTCAACGCCATCCGCGCCCTGTTCACCCAGCAGCCGGTCGGTACCGACGTCTGGATCGCCCTGGCCTGGTGCGTCGGCATCCTCGTCGTCGCCTACGCCTTCGCCATGAACACGTACCGCCGCAAGATCTCCTAGGCGTATCGATCGGGCATGTCTCGAACCTGATGAGGACGACCGTCACCCGCCAGGGAACGCCGTCAAGGCGCACGAGCAGCTCAGTGCTGGTGGGTGCATAGACGTGGGCCGAGCTCTCCAACCCACGCAAGAGAGACCGTGGAGCGGTTCGAGCTTCCCGACGACATCACCACCCTGGATGAGGGCGCTGCCGCCGCGTTCGACTCGCTGTTCACCTCTGATCAGGTGTCTTCGGACGACCTGGCCGAGCTGCGCCGCTTGTCGGCGGATGTGAACGACATTCGACCGAGCAGCAGAATCGCCGCGATGCGGCCGAGGCCGCCGCTTCTTGCGCATGCCCGCCGAGGCCCGGCACCGGGTGTTCGCCACGGAGTCCTTCATCCGCCAGATCAATCACGTCCCCGCGGTCGCCGACCACGAGGACGATCTCTTCGACGGCCTCCGGTAGGAAGATCCTCTCGGGCGCCCGGGTCGGCGGCTGGACGCTATGAGACGGCGGCCAGGTTGAGCAGCGGCTTCTCCAGGGTTTCAGCGACCCCGGGGTCGTTTTCACGCAGCTCGCGCAGGAGGGCTCGAGTCGCCGCTCCCAGGGCGCGGGAGAGCTCGCCGGCATCGAGGCTGCGGACGAGTGCTTCTTGGACGGGCCCGGTGACATCAGGAGGCAGGCGGTCCGCGCCCTTGGCATAGGCCGAGGGGTGGCCCAGCCGAAGGCAGGCAAGGGTCAGGATGTGGTCGCGGATGCCGCTGATCCAGTGTTCGGCCTGCCACAGGGCTCCGCGCTCGATGGAGATCCGGGCGTGGAGAACGTGGTGCCAGGCAAGACCGATCAGATGTCCTGGATCGGCGGACCCGGACCCGGGCTGCCGATCCACCGCGTCACCGAAGACGACCCGGAAGCCTCCGGCGCCGATCGGACCGAACGCGCCTGCCGGGGTGAACCCCAGATCGACCTCGAGCAGCTCTTCGAGCAGGAAGGCGCGATAGATCGCAGAGCCCGCACGGAGGTCGAAGTGGTGTATCGCGCCGAGCTCGCGGTACACGAACGCGCTCCAGTCGCTCAGCGTCTCCTCCACCGCGATGTCGGCTGCCACCCCGAAGAAGAGATCGACATCGGACCAGCGGTCCTCGGCGTCGCGTGCGGCGGAGCCGGTGATCGCGGCGCCGACGATCCGCTCGTCCCCGCGAGCTCGCTCAAGCAGTTGCGTCCGCACATGCCGACGTCGATCCACCGTGAACATGACGGGATTTTATCCGTAGACGGAGCTCTGAGAGCTCGCCGGTGGCCGGTCGCCGTCCTCGTGCTTGCCGTCCGGCGGGTCGGACGCCAACGGGCCGACCGGGGCCGTGACAGATCAAGAAGTGATGGAGCCGGACCCCGTACTGCCTGAGATGTCAGTCTGTGACCGTGAAAGCGAATCGGTGGATCGGGTGATAAGAGGTGACCGCCATTCGCGCTTGAACCGTTGAACATGACAGGGGGGCCATCGTGACGACGATGTCCTGGGCCGCTCATCCGGTGGGGGACGCCGAGGTCATCCAGCTCTCCCTCGATGAGTCCGAGCGGTTCAGCGCGATCTTCGACCTCTACTTCGGAGAGATCCATCGTTACGTCGCCCAGCGACTCGGGGCCGACCACGCGGAGGACGTCGTCGCCGAGACGTTTCTCACCGCGTTCCGCAAGCGGGCGCGCTACGACCCGTCTCTGGCCAGTGTGCGGGCGTGGCTGTACGGCATCGCCACCAACCTCATCGGCAAGCACCGCCGCTTCGAGGTGCGCACCCTGCGTGCGCTCGGGCGCTACGGCGTGGACACCGACGTCCCCGGGCACGAGGAACAGGTCGCCACCCAGGTCAGCGCGGAGAGCCTGCGGCCGAGCCTCGCGGCGGCCATGGCCGGGCTCAACCAGCGGGACCGCGACGTCCTGCTCCTCGTCGCCCTGGCCGGGCTGAGCCACGAGGAGATCGCCACGGCCCTGGACATCCCGTACGGGACCGTCGGGTCACGGCTGAACCGGGCCAGGAAAAAACTGCGCGCCACGCTGGGCGGCACCAACCCGATACTCGAGTCCGAGGAGGCCGGCCGTGGATGAGCTGAAGACGGTCCGCGAGCTGTACGGCGAGCCGCAGGCCGACCCGCTCCTCAAGGCCAGGGTGCGGAAGCGGCTGGAGGCCGAGCTGCGTCGGCGGCGCCGGCGGTTGTCGTGGACGGTGGCCGTGGCCGGTCTCGCCGTCGCCGCGGCGACGGCGATCGCGGTTCCCGCGGTGATCGGGCAGGCGGGACCGCCGAACCGGGGCACGGAGATCGCCGGGTCGCCGTACCAGACCACGGCGATCTCCGGGCGGTCGGTCCTGCTCGCGGCGGCGACCACGGCCGAATCCGGATCCGCGGCGACCGGCGCCTACTGGCGCGTCAGGAAGCTGTACCGGCAGACGTACCCGGAGCGGCTGGGGCGGGGGGAGAACCGTTACCGGGTGGTGGAGTCACGGCTCACCGAGCAGTGGGTCGCCAGGGACGGCCGGGTCTGGTCCGGTTCTCGGGCGCTGGGGGCGCGTCCGATGAGCGGAGCCGACGAGGAGGCCTGGCGTCGCGACGGCTCTCCCACCGAATGGTCGAGCGAGGGAGACGTGCTGTCCACGTCGCCGGACAAGGGCGTGCTCAGGGCGGTCACCGGCAAGGTCCCCTTCAGCATGGCCGGCGACCGGATGACCTTCGAGCAGCTTCGGGCACTCCCGGCCGACACCGCGGCTCTGAAGGACTGGGTGACCGAGGCCGTGCGGGACGTGCCGGGCGGCTCGACCGACGGTGTCGTCGCGGACGCGCTCAGCGGTTTGCTGTGGAGCAAGCCGTCGCCGCCGGACGTGCGCGCGGCCGCCTACCGGGCTCTCGCCGAGCTGCCGAACGTCCGGTATCTGGGTGAGGCGACCGACGAGCAGGGCAGGGCGGGGGCGGCGTTCTCCTTCACCCTGCAGGCCGCTCCGCCTGTCCGGCGGACGCTGATCATCGACCCCGGCAGCTCCCAGGTGCTGTCCTCCACCGTCACGGGGCGGCCGGGCGTCAGCGGTGATCAGGTCGAGGTGGTCCTCGACGCGGGCTGGACGGACGACAAGCCGGCCGTTCCCGACCTTCCCTAGACCCCTTCCCGAGCGCGCCCGCTTTTCCCGGGGCCGTTCCCCCTGTCCCCACTCACCCCCCTTCCCTGGCTCGGTCCCTCCATCCCCGCTCACCCGCCTTTCCCGGGCCGTCCCTGTTTCTCCCGCTCGGCACCATTCCCTGAGTCCGTTCCTCCTTCTCCTGCTCGTCCGCCTTTCCGGGGCCCGTCCATCCTTCTTCCGTTCGTCCGCCCTGCCGGGCCTGGCCGTCCGGTTCGCGAGGGCGTACGCGGGCCGCCCGCACCGTTCTTTGGAGCAATCGCTTGTTTTGGCATGCCCGCAAGGCACTCGGCCTGACCACGAGCCGTTCCGTCGCGCCCTCCCTCGCGACGAGCGACGGCCCGGTCATCCGCGTGGCCGGCCAGTTCCCTGAGATCAAGGTGTCCGAGGTCATGGAGGGCAGGGTCACGTTCGTCGGCTTACCGGCCGTCGACGTGGGCACGGACGTCGACTGGCATCTCAACCCGTACCGGAACCGTTCGTGGGCGCTGAACCTTCACGCGCTGAGGTGGATGGGACGGCTGGTCGTGCAGTACGAGCGGTCGGGGAAGCGGGAGTATCTCGACCGCGCCGCCGGGATCGCCGAGGACTGGGTGCGGAAGAACCCCCGTGGCGGGGCCGGCCTCAGCCCCTGGGCCTGGGCCGAGCACCCGGTCGCCCTGCGCGCGCCGGCGCTGGTCTGCCTCAGCGCGTACGTGCGGTCCGGCTGGCTCTCGGACAGCCTGATCGAGCACGCCCGGATCCTGTCCGATGCCGCGCTCTACAAGGAGGGCCACAACCACGGTCTCGACCAGGACATCGCGCTGCTGGCAATCGGCTGCCGCCTCGGCCACGAGCGGTGGAAGGACCTGGCCATCCGGCGGATGACCAGGTCGGCGAGGCTCGCCATCGACGCGCAGGGCGTGCTGCACGAGCAGGCTCCGAGATACGGCGTCTACGTCCACCGGCGGCTCGGCGTGGCGATGGAGGCGATCAGGATCTGCGGGGCCGAGATCCCCGCGGACCTCGCCGCGCGACGCAGGTCGCTGGAGACGTACGTCAGCCATGCCACCCAGCCCGACGGCCGCCTGGTGCCGATCGGAGACAGTCCGGCCGACGTGCGCCCGGAGGGTTTCCCGCAGGAGGAGGACACCGTGAAGGTGTTCGACGGCGGTTACGTCTTCGGCAGGACGGCGTGGAACGACGCGAGCTCGGCCTATTACTCGATCAGGTTCGGACCCGGGCGCCGGCTCCACGGCCACGAGGATCATCTGGGCGTCACCTACCACGCCCGGGGACGCGACATCCTCGTGGAGGCGGGCTTCCACTCCTACGAGAAGACGCCCTATCAGAGGTGGACGACCTCGCCCGAGGCGCACAACGTCCCCATCGTGGTGGGCGCCGAGTTCCGAGAGGGTACGGCGACGCACCTCGTGGGCTCGTCGGTCGAACGCACGCGGCAGTCCTACCTGCTCACCGACAACGCGTACGGCGTCAGCCGTACCCGCTCGGTCCTGGTCAGCCACGGGGCCGATCTGATGGCCGTGCTGGACTCGGTGCCGGCCTCATCGAGGCTGCGCAACCTGTGGCACTTCGGCCCGTCGCTCCGGTTGACCTCCAACCACGACGGCAGGGTGGTGCTGGCCGACGGGGACTGGCGGGCGACCCTGCTCCAGTTCGCGATGCCCTCGTGCCGGCCGATCAGCGGCCAGACGGTGCGGTCCGGAGCGATCTCACCCCGCTATCTCGAAAAGGCCGAGGTGGCGACGGTGCTCTCCCCGCCGGTGAGTTCCGTGCTGACCCTGATCGTGCCCGGCACCGATGATCCGAAGGTCTCGTGGTCCGGTGCGACGGTGACCGTCGGCACTCCCGGTGGCCCCGTCTCCTTCGCCTCCTCGCCTGACCGGCTGTGCCCGGCACGGGCGACCGGCTGAGAGGGCCGGTGCGGCCGGCGGCTGTCGCGGAGACCGGCGGGTGTCGTGGAGATCGGCGTCCTCGGTCAGGGCATGCCGGGGAGACGTCGACCGGCGACCCGGCCCGTCAAAATCTGATCCGTTGGAGCCCGGCCCGTTGGAGCCCGGCCCGTTGGAGCCCGGCCCGTTGGAGCCCGGCCCGTCAGAAACCGGCCTGTCAGAAACCGACCTGTCAGAAACCGAGATCGCTCAGCCCCGGATGGTCGTCCGGCCGGCGCCCCAGCGGCCAGTGGTATTTGCGCTCCGACTCCTTGATGGGAAGGTCGTTGATACAGGCGTATCTCACGACCATCACCCCTTCTTCGTTGAACTCCCAGTTCTCGTTGCCGTAGGAGCGAAACCAGTTTCCGGAGTCGTCGTGGGATTCGTAGGCGAAGCGCACGGCAATCCTGTCGCCGTCGAAGCACCAGAGTTCCTTGATGAGCCGGTAGTCCAGCTCTCTCGCCCATTTTCGCGTGAGAAAAGCGATGATCTCGTCGCGCCCGTTCACGAATTCCGCGCGGTTCCTCCAGTAACAGTCCAGCGTGTAGCCCTGAGCCACCTGCTCCGGATTGCGGGTGTTCCAGGCGTCTTCCGCCAGCCGGACTTTCTCAATGGCGGTATCGCGAGTGAACGGAGGGAGCGGGGAACGCGCCGCCATATTCTCTCCTTGCGGTCCATGTGACAGTTCTTGGAAAAGCGTCGGAGTGGTTCTGTGAGCTTCGCCATCTCCCTGGTCCTCAGGGTACGGTTTTATCCGGCGTTCGTCATCGACGGTGACGGCGCGTCGGAGTCGAGATGGATGCCGGGTGGCGCGGGCAATGCATTGTCGTCGTGGCTCGACCGCATTTCTTTTCGAATTCCTAGCCGTAATATGGCGTATCGCGGGTTAGGAATGATGTGCCGGACCGAACGCAGGAGCCAGATCAACGAAACAGGGGGATCGGAGATGATTCCTGTCCGCCATCTGACCGTGAGCATCGACGGCCTGAACGTCTTCTATCGGGAGGCGGGCCCGCGCGAGGCACCGGCCATCGTGCTTCTGCACGGTTTCCCGAGCAGTTCGCACATGTTCCGCAACCTCATCCCGGCGCTGGCCGACCGGTATCACGTCATCGCCCCCGACCACATCGGCTTCGGCTACTCCTCGGCGCCCTCGCTCCAGGAGTTTCCCTACACCTTCGCGGCCCTCACCGACGTCACCATCGGCCTTCTCGGCCACCTCGGGCTCGACAGGTACGCGCTCTACGTTCAGAACTACGGCGCCCCCATCGGCTGGCACCTGGCGACCCGTTTCCCCGACAGGATCACCGCGATCGTCACGCAGAGCGGCAACGCCTACGTCGACGGGTTCGTCGACACGTTCTGGAGCGGGCTCTTCGCCTATGCCGCCGCGCCCGGCCCCGCCACCGAACCGGCCGTACGGGCTGCTCTGACCCCGGAGAGCGTCCGCTGGCAGTATCTGAACGGCGTGCCCGATCCCAGCCTGGTCAGCCCGGACACCTGGACGCTCGACCAGGTCCTGCTGGACCGGCCGGGCAATGCCGAGATCCAGTTGCGACTCTTTCACGACTATCCGGCCAACGTCGATCTCTATCCGAGCGTCCACGAGTACTTCCGCACCAGCCAGGTGCCCCTGCTGGCGGTCTGGGGCGCCAACGACGAGATCTTCGGCCCGGACGGTGCCCGGGCCTTCCGGCGCGACCTGCCCGATGCCGAGATCCATTTCCTCGACGCGGGGCACTTCGCGCTGGAGAGCCATCTTGACGCGATCACCGGCTACATCCGCGGTTTCCTCGGCAGGGTCCTGACCTGAGCGGTGTCCGTGATGCCTGCCTGGTCTCCGTGATCTCTGATCGGCGCCCGTGATCCCTGCCCGGTCTGTGGCAGGGGGAAATATCCGGCGTGGTCACGGCGTTGCCGGTCTCCCACAGGGATGACGACCGCGGGGAGGTGACACAGTGAAGATCGGACTCATCGGCGGGACTCCCGCCGGACTGCTGTCCCGCGCCGGCCCCGAGGCGGCCGTCTCCACCTCCCGAGGCCCCGGCGGCGCCGCCTCCCGCGGCACCCCGTGCGGTCTGATCATCTGTCGCGAAGCGTATTCCGGACCCTTATCGCATTGACGGTAACTGCCCGAAAGCGGATTTACTGTCCAAATTGGACAAAGCCGACTATTTTGGTAGGCTTAATCGGAAGATCGTCAATGGTGTGCACCGTGTCCGTCACCGGCGACGCGTCCACCCCAAGCACGATCGGCAGGCACCGCCTGCCCAGAACGAAGTGAGCTGTTCACAACCATGCCCGCACTGGCTTCCGCGCGCACCATCGACTCCGCGCGTACCGGCTGGGACGCCTGGCGGGCGTCCCGGCTGACCTCCCTCGTCGCACCGGCGGGCAACCTCGCGCTCGTCGAGACCCGCTGGCAGGCGAGCGACCAGGACGAATCCCTCGAGGACGCGCTCTCCGGCCGGCCGAGCAGCGTGACGGCGACCAGGCTGGAACGCCGGAACATCGACACCGGCGAATTGGAACGTGGCATTCGCCTCTGGGACGCGAACGCACCGTCGATCCAGCACTTCGACACCGTCGAGGCGTTCCCGTTCAACCCGGACTGGGTGATCGAGGCCACCTTCACGGAGGTGCCCGGGGCGCGTCGCATCCCGTTCGAGCACCTTCGCGACAACGGCGGCACTCGCGAGCTTGTCGTTCCCGGCGACATCACCTTCACCCTGGACGACGTCGCCTACTCGCTGAGCGCGTTCGACGACGACGGAACGCTGCTCCTGGTCTTCGGCGACAAGACCAACGGCGTGAGCACCTACGCCGCCGGCCGGTTCCTGATCGTGCCGCGCGTGCCCGGCAGCGACCAGGTCGTGCTCGACTTCAACCGGGCCTTCGTCCCGCCGTGCGGATTCTCCGCCCACTACAACTGCCCGTTGCCGCCGCCGCAGAACCGCTTCCACGTCGCCGTCGACGCGGGCGAGAGGCTTCCGGTGTTCCTCGACGGCTACGCGATCCACTGAGGCGGCGCTGAGCCGATGCGCGGGGACGACATCCCCGCGCCGGTGAGGCTCAGGTCGCCCGTCACATCCGGCCGTATGGCCACTGATCAGGAGAAACAGTGAAAAGCAAGATGACGTCGCTCGTCGGCGCCACCCTCATGGTCGCGCTGACCCTCACCGCCTGCGGCTCCGGCTCGGAGAACGCCCCGTCGGCCGGCTCGGGGAGCACGTCATCATCGACTGGCGCGGCCGACCCGAACGCGACGATCGAGGTCGGTTCGCTCTACGAGCCGCAGAACCTCGACAACACGGGCGGCGGCGGGCAGGGCGTGACCGAGGCGTTCAACGGCAACGTCTACGAGGGCCTGTTCAAGCTCGGCGACGACGGCAAGGTCGAGAATCTCCTCGCCAAGGACTACAAGGTCAGCCCCGACGGTCTCACCTACACGTTCACGCTGCGGAGCGGCGTCACGTTCCACTCGGGCGATCCGCTCACCTCCGCCGACGTGAAGTACAGCATCGAAAAGGTCATCGCCAAGGACTCGCAGTCCGCCCGTAAGAGCAGCTTCACCGGGATCAAGAGCATCACGACTCCCGACGACAGCACGGTGGCCGTGAAGCTGTCGACCAAGTCGATCTCGTTCGTCTACAACCTCAGCTACGTGTGGGTCATCAACGACCAGGCGAAGGACCTCACGACCTCCGAGGACGGCACCGGTCCCTACAAGCTCGGTACGTGGAAGCGGGGCTCCTCGCTGAGCCTGGACCCGTTCGCGGGTTACTGGGGCACGCCTCCGACGAACAAGGGGGTGGTGTTCCACTACTTCACGGCGGCGACCGCCCTCAACAACGCGCTGCTGACCAACGCCGTCGACATCGTGACCAGCGAGCAGAGCCCGGACGCCCTGGCCCAGTTCAAGGACAACAAGGACTACAAGGTCAACGACGGTCATTCGACGACCAAGCTCCTGCTGGCCTTCAACGACCGGGTGAAGCCGTTCGACAACGCCCTCGTCCGCAAGGCCGTCACCTCCGCCATCGACAACCGCAAGCTGCTCAACTCGATCTGGGGCGACTACGGAACCCTGATCGGTTCGATGGTCCCGCCGACCGACCCGTGGTACGAGGACCTCACCACGGTGAACCCCTACGACGTGGAACTGGCCAAGAAGCAGCTCTCCGAGGCTGGTTACGCCAATGGGTTCAGCTTCACGCTCGACACCCCGAACTACGACCCGCACCCCACTGCGGCCACGTTCATCAAGGGAGAGCTGGCCAAGGTCGGCATCACCGTCACGATCAACGTCATCACCGCCGACGAGTGGTACACCAAGGTGTTCAAGAACCACGACTTCGCCGCGACGCTGCAGGAGCACGTCAACGACCGCGACGTCGTCTGGTACGGCAATCCCGACTTCTACTGGGGATACGACAACCCCGAGGTCACCAAGCTGGTGAACCAGGCCGAGCAGTCGGACACGACCGACGATCAGGCGGCCCTGCTCAAGAAGGCCAACCAGCAGATCGCCGCGGACGCCGCCAGCGACTGGCTCTACCTCTATCCGCAGATCGTCGTGGCGTCGTCGTCGCTGTCGGGTTACCCGATCAACGGCCTGAACTCGCAGTTCTACGCCTACGCCATCAAGAAGAGCTGATGCCCGCCCCACACCCGCGAGGGCGGTCCGCTCCACACCCGCGACAGCGGTCCGCTTCGCGTACACGACAGCGGTCCGCTTCGCGTACGAGAGGGCGGTCCGCTCCGCGCCCGCGCCGTCACGAGGAGACGGCGTCCGCGTCGCAGGTCGCGCCCCGTCCCGCTCCGGTCCGCCGTTCCGTACGGACGGTCCGGGGCGGGGCGTCCCGCCCCTGGCGGGCGGCCTGATTCGCCGTGGCCACCTACCTGCTGCGGCGAGCGGCCTTCCTCGTCATCTCGCTGTTCCTGGCCAGCGTGCTGCTGTTCCTCCTCCTGCGCCTGCTGCCCGGTGACCCCGCCAACTCGCTGCTGTCGATCGGGGCCACCCCGGAGCAGATCGCGGCCGCTCGCCACCAGATCGGGTCGGATCTCCCGCTGCTGGAGCAGTTCGTCTCCTGGCTCGGCCGGCTGGTGACCTTCGACCTGGGCACGTCGTTCGTCAGCACCCTTCCGGTCGGCCCGGAGATCGCCTCGCGCCTGGCCGTCACCGTTCCCCTCACCCTGCTGTCCTTCGTCCTGGCGGTCGTCGTGGCCGTGCCGATCGGTTTCGTCGCGGCCTACCGCTCGAACAGCTGGTACGGCTCGCTGCTCAGCGGGCTGTCCCAGCTGGGTATCGCGGTGCCGGCCTTCTGGGTGGGAATGCTGCTGATCACCGTGTTCTCGCTCCGTCTCCGGGTGCTGCCGGCCGGAGGGTTCCCGCGCGATGACTGGGCCGATCCGGCCGACGCCCTCACCTCGCTGGTCCTGCCCGTCGTCACGATCGGCCTCGTCATGTCCGCGTCGCTCATCCGCTACGTCCGCTCCGCCACGCTGGACGTGCTCGGCAGCGACTACCTGCGGACGTTCAGGGCGCTCGGCTCCTCCTTCACCGGGGCGATGTGGCGTCACGGCCTGCGTAACGCGGCCGTTCCCGTCGTCTCGATCCTCGGGATCGAGCTCGCCACCACCTTTCTCGGCGCCGTCGTGGTCGAGAGCGTGTTCGCCCTCCCGGGACTCGGCAGCATGCTGATCAAGGGAATCGCCCAGCATGACTATCCGGTCATCCAGGGCATCCTCTTCGTCAGCACCTTCGCGGTCCTGGTGATCGGGTTCGTCGCCGACCTCGCCCAGCGGCTCATCGACCCGCGGCTGCGCGGCACCGTCTCGGGCAACGCGCGATGACCGACGTGATCGAGGTGGACGCCCTCAGCGCCCCGCGGCGCTCGCGCCGGTCCACGACCCTGGCGATCGGCTGCGTGCTCGTCGGAATGATCGTCGCCGTCGCGGTCGTCTCGTTCTTCTGGGTTCCGTACGACCCGGCCGACACCTCGGGCGATCGGCTCATGCCTCCCGGTCTGCCCCACCTGTTCGGCACGGACAAGCTCGGCCGGGACCTGCTCACCCAGCTGATGATCGGCGCGCGAATCGCCCTGACGGTCGGGGCCGGGTCGGTCGTGCTCGGCGGCCTCCTCGGAGTCGCGGGCGGCCTGGCGGCGGGTTTCGCCACCCGGTGGCTCGACGACACGATCTCGGCCCTGCTCGACATCCTCATCGCCTTCCCCACCCTGCTGCTGGCCATGCTCGTGGTCGCCGTACGGCAGGCGTCCCTCGGCTCGGCCATCCTGGCGATCGGGCTGGCGATGTCCGCGATCGTGGCGAGGCTGACCCGCGTGCTCGTCAAGCGCGTGCTGTCCCAGGACTTCATCACGGCGTCGCGCACCTCGGGAACCTCCTGGCCGCGCGTCGTGACCGAGCACGTCCTGCCGAACATCTGGCCGACGCTCCTGGTCAACCTCGCGCTGCAGCTCGGTCTCGCCGTACTGGCCGAGGCGTCCCTGTCCTACCTCGGGCTGGGCCCCCCACCGCCGAACGCGTCCTGGGGGAGCATGCTGCAGGAGGCCCAGGCGACCGTGCTCACGTCGCCGGTCGGCGCGATCGCCCCCGGCGTGCTCCTGGTCGTGTTCGTCATCGGCGTGAACCTGATCGCCGACGGCCTCAGGGACGTGGCCGACCCGACCCGGAGGAGAACGCGATGAGCCTGCTCGACGTCACGGGGCTCGGGGTGCGTTCCGGGCAGGGGCGCGAACTCGTCTCCGACGTGTCCTTCACGCTCGAAGCGGGCGCGAGACTCGGCCTGATCGGCGAGTCGGGCTCGGGCAAGTCGCTGACCGCACTTGCGATCATGGGCCTGCTGCCGACGGGGATGAGCGTATCCGGCAGCGTCGTGCTGGACGCCCCGGGACTGACCCGGACCCAGATCGCCGGCGCGACGGAGCGAGATCTGAACGGCCTGCGCGGCCGGGCCGTGACCGTCGTCTTCCAGGAACCCCTGACGGCGCTCGACCCGCTCATGAGGGTCGGCCGTCAGCTCGCCGAGCCCCTCGGGCGAAGGCACAGGCTGCGCGGCGCCGCCCTGCGCCGCGCCGTCGTCGCGGCGCTCGAGGAGGTCCGGCTCACGGAACCGGACCGCATCGCGAGGGCGTATCCGCACGAGATCTCCGGCGGTCAGCGCCAGCGGGTCGCCATCGCCATGGCCCTCGCCTGCGAACCCGCGCTGCTGATCGCCGACGAGCCCACCACGGCCCTCGACGTGACGGTGCAGGCGGAGGTGCTCGCCCTGCTGGACGGCCTGGTCTCCGCCCGGGGGATGGCCCTGCTGTTCATCAGTCACGATCTCGCGGTCATCTCCCGCATCACCGACCACGTCCTCGTCCTGCGGGACGGCAGGGCCGTGGAGGCGGGGGCCGTCCGGGACATCGTGAACGCGCCGCGCCACCCCTACACCCGCTCCCTGGTGGACAGTGCCCGGGAGCTCGACAGCGCACTGGATCGGATCACGCAGTGACCCCGGAGACCCCGTCCCCGTCGACCTCGTCGGCCTCGGAGATCCCACCGAGGAACCCGCCGACCCCGGAGATCCCGCCGACCTCTGAGGCCTCGGCGGCGCCGGCCATCCTTGAGGCGCGCCAGGTGGGTTTCGCCTACCGCGGTACGGCCCCCGTACTCACCGACGTCTCGATCGCCATAACCCCGGGACGCAGCGTGGCGCTGGTCGGCGAGTCCGGCGCGGGCAAGACCACCCTCCTGCGCCTGCTCCTCGGCCTGACCCGGCCCACCAGCGGCCAGGTCCTCTTCGACGGCGCCTCCCTCTCGTTGCGGGACCGCGTGCAGATGCGCGAGTTCCGGCGCAACGTCCAGACCGTGTTCCAGGATCCGTACTCCTCACTCGACCCGCGGCAGCGCGTGGGCAGGATCGTCGCCGAACCGCTCCGCTCGCTCGGCCTGACGGCGGCCCAGCCGGGCGGCTCGCCTGCGGACCGCGGCTCCGTCCGGCCGGACGGCTTGTCCGCCGACCGCCGTTCCGTCCAGAGGGATGGCTCGCCCGCCGACCATCCTTCCGTCCAGCCGGACGGAACGCCTGCCGATCACCGTCCGGCGGGACTCGGCGGGGCCCGGCGGTCCGGGCGCGGCGGTTCGCTCGTGGATCACCGTGTCGCCGCCGCGCTGGAGGTCGTCGGGCTGCCGGCGGACGCAGCACTCCGCTACCCGCACGAGTTCTCCGGGGGGCAGCGCCAGCGCATCGCCATCGCGCGCGCCATCGTGTGCGAGCCCCGGGTCCTGCTCGCGGACGAGCCCGTCAGCGCGCTGGACGTCTCCACCCGGGTGCGCGTCGTCGACCTGCTGGCCGAGCTGGGGGAGAGCTACGGGCTGACCGTCGTGATGGTCTCGCACGACCTCGCGGTGGTCGCGATGCTGTGCCGGTACACGGCGGTGCTCGAACGGGGCCGCATCGTGGAGCAGGGGGACACCGCCTCGGTGCTCGGCTCTCCCAGCCATCCCTACACGCGCAGACTGGTCGACAGCGTGCCGAGACTCCCCTCCGGCGCCTGAGAACCCGCGGCTTCCGCTGTCGAAGAGGCGGTCACCCATGGCGTGAGCGCCCTTGTCTTACCAAGCGCTCGATCGGGCCTTCGTCGATGGAACCCACCGCTCCCGCTGTCGAAGAGGCGGTCACCCATGGCGTGAGCGCCCTTGTCACACCAAGCGCCCGACGGGATCTTCGCTGATAGAACCCGCCGCTCCCGCTGTCGAAGACACGGTCATCTCGTCGCTTGGGCGCCGTTGCCGTACCAAGCGCCCGGCGGGGCCCCCGTCGATATCGGGTGCCATGATTCGGCTATGGATTATGGAAAAGTTCGCGAAGCGGTCATCAAGGACTGGAACGAAGACGTGCTGTCCAGTCTCTCCGGGCTGGTGGAGATACCCGCGCTGTCGGCCGCCTATGACGCCGCCTGGGAGCGGAACGGCCATCTGCGAGCCGCCGCCGACCACGTGCGGGACTGGATCGCGTCGCGTGGCCTGCCGGGCGCCCGGTGTGAGGTCGTCCAGCTCGACGGCCGGGCCCCGCTGCTTCTCGTGGACGTGCCCGCGACCGCCGGCGCCGCGGCACGCGGCACCGTGCTGCTCTACGGCCACCTCGACAAGCAGCCCCCGCTCGGCGACTGGTCGGACGGGCTGGGCCCGTGGCAGCCGGTGGTGCGTGACGGACGGCTCTACGGTCGCGGCGCGGTCGACGACGGCTACTCGGGCTACGCGGCGACGACCGCGTTGACCGCCGTGCAGGCGGCGGGTGGCGAACACGCCCGGGCGATCCTGCTGCTGGAGACCGGTGAGGAGTCCGGCAGCCCGGACCTGCCCGCGTACCTGGAGCACCTGTCCGACCGCCTCGGCGAGGTGTCCCTGGTGGTCTGCCTGGACGCCGGCGGTGGCGACTACGAGCGGATGTGGCTGACCGCGAGCCTGCGTGGCGTGGTGCAGGCGACCGTCACGGTGCGGGTCCTCGAGACCTCCGCACACTCCGGGCTCGCCAGCGGTATCGTGCCGAGCTCCTTCCGCGTCATGCGCCGCCTGCTCGACCGGCTGGAGGACTCCGTGACCGGCGAGGTCACCGTCCCCGAGATGAACGTGCCGATCCCCGAGGAGCGGCGGGCCGAGGCCGAGGCGCTCGCCGCTCTGGAGCCGGGAGCCGCCGCGCGCCGGTATCGGCTCGCCGACGGGATGCGGGCGGCCTCGGACGACGACGTCGAACTCATCCTCAACAACACCTGGCGGCCGACGCTGTCGGTGATCGGCGCGGCCGGGCTCCCCGACCCCGCGGTGGCGGGAGCCGTGCTGCGCGCCTCGACGTCCCTGCGGCTGAGCTTCCGGACTCCGCCGACGGTCGACGCCGAGACCGCGCGAGCCGCGCTGGTGAAGATCCTGACCACCGAGGTGCCGTACGGCGCGCAGGTCGAGGTGGGAGACTTCATGCTGCTGAACGGCTGGCAGGCCCCGGCGACCGCGCCCTGGCTGGCCGCGACGCTGGAGGAGATCGGCGATCGGGTGTTCGGCCGGCCGTGCCGCAGCCTCGGTATCGGCGGCGGGATCCCGTTCATGGAGATGCTCGGCCTGCGCTATCCGGACGCGCAGTTCGTCGTCACCGGCGCGCTGGGGGCGGACTCGAACATGCACGTTCCCGACGAGTGGCTGAACATCGCGTTCGCCGAGCGGGTGACCGAGGCCGTCGCGCACATCCTGGACGCGCACGCCCGCAACTGATCACCCGCCGCAGTACGATCCGGGCGCGGTGTCCGTCGGCTCCGTACGGCACAGCTCGCGCGGCCCGCGCCCGGCACCGGTCAGGACCAGCTCAGCGCGCCGCGCGTGGCCCAGTAGGTCTCGGGGTCCTCGGCCAGTCCGGCGAGCCGTTCGTCGAGCTCCGCGTCCCAGCCGGCCTCGGCGGCGCTCAGGTTGCTGCGCAGTTGTTCGACCGAGGCCGCGCCGCTCAGCACCACCCCGGCCCACGGCTGCGCGAGCACGGCCGCGAGGGCGAGCGCGTCCGGCGTCACACCGCGCTCGCGCGCGGCGGCCGCGAGCGCGGCCGGTGCCGCGCGGGCGGTCAGACGCCCGTTCGCCACCCCCTCCTTGATGATCACACCCATCCCCGCCTCGTGCGCCCGGGCGAGTGCCGCGCCGGCTGAGCGCTCCAGGAGGTTCCAGGTCGACTGCACGGTGTCGAACAGCCCGGTCTCGATCGCCCGCTCGATCGTGTCCGCCTGGCGCGGCCCGGTGGTCGAGACCCCGACCGCGACGCCTTCGGCCCGCAGCTCGCGCAGCAGGTCGAGCACGCCTTCGTCGTCGAGCACTCCGCTCTCCACCGTCGCCGAGTGGATCTGGTACAGCGACAGGTGCTCACCGAGCAGCGCACGGCTCTGGTCCAGCTGGCGGCGGAACTGGGTGGCGGACAGCTCCTTGATCTCGTGGCGCGCGGCGTCCAGCCGCCAGTCGCCGACGTATGCGTATCCCCATTTCGAGCCGATCGTCGCCGCTCCCGGGGTGATCCCGCGCTCGCGCAGCCAGCCGGCGAGAAACTCCTCCGCGCGCCCGTACGAGCGGGCCGTGTCGAGGTAACGCACGCCCGCCGCCCAGGCGGCGTCGAGCACGGCCCACGTCCGCGACCGCATCGTGGACACGCTGCGGTCGTCGCCGAAGTCCTCGTCGCGGCCGAGCGTGATGTAGGCGGGGCGGCCGAGCGCGGCCAGGCCGAGACCGAGCGGCGTCACCGCCAGGCGGGTGCGGCCCAGAAGGCACCGGCGCAACGGCGCCGTCGCGCCGGTGCCCGGAGACTCCATACCTGGCGGTTCCATGCTCACAAATATAGCGACCGGTGCGTGGGGACGCCGATGTCCTCACCCGGCGGAGGAGAGGTCCTCCACCGCGTTGAGCAGGCGATCCACGTCGGATCGGTCGTTGTAGTGAACGAGGCCGGCCCGTACGGCGGAGCCCGAGTCACGGATGCCGAACGCCTCCGTCACCTCCCAGGCGTAGCAGTGCCCGTCCCACACGTTGATCTTGGCCCGGGCGAGGTGCTCGGCCACCTGACGCGGGGTGTGATCGGCCACGGTGAAGTAGACGGTGGCGGTACGCCGAGCCGGTGAACCGACAAGCCGTACGTGGGGCAGGGCCGACAGGCCCTTGAGCAGGTGGGCCAGCTCGGCCTGCTCGTGGGCCTCCACCGCGGCCATCGAGGTGAGGACGCGCCGGCGCCGGGTACCGGCCGCCTGCGGGTCGAGCGAGGCCAGGTGATCGACGGCGGCGGTGACGCCCGCCAGGTCGGCGAAGGGCAGCGTCCCGGTTTCGAACCGGTCGGGCACGTCGTCGGAGGAAGAGGCGAGCTTGTCGGACCGCAGCCCCTCCAGCAGTTCCGGCCGGCCGACGACCGCCCCGATGTGCGGGCCCGACCATTTGTAGGCGCTGGTGGCATAGAGGTCCGCGCCGAGCGCGACCATGTCGGTGGGCGTGTGCGGGGTCGCGTGCACCCCGTCGAGATAGAGCAGCGCCCCCACGGCATGTGCCCGCGCCGCGATCCGCGGAACGTCGGGCATGGTTCCCAGAACGTTGCTCGCGGCGGTGACCGCGACCAGCTTGGTCCGCTCGGTGACCAGGTCGTCGTACTGCCCGGCGGGCAGCTCGCCCGAGGGTACCTCGACCGAGGCCCACCGGACGGTGGCGCCCGCTCGTTCGGCCGCCTGCACCCAGGGACGGACGTTGGCGTCGTGGTCGAGGCGGGAGACCACGATCTCGTCGCCCGGCCCCCACTGCTTGGCCAGGGCGTAGGCGAACCGGTAGGTCAGGGTTGTCATGTTCGGGCCGAGCACCACTCCATCGGCGTCGCCACCGACCAGATCCGCCACCGCCTGACGGGCCTCGGCGACGATGGCGTCCGAGTGAGCGCTGGCAGGAAAGGCACCGCCGCTGTTGCCGATGCCGCCCCGATAGGCGGAGACGATGGCGTCGATCACCGTCTGGGGAACCTGAGTTCCGGCTGCCGCGTCCAGCCAGGCGTATCCGTCGGACAGGGCGGGGTAGAGCGTGCGAACGTGCGCGACATCAAAACTCATATTCAGCACTCTTCACGACATAGAGACCAAAGGGAAGTATGTGGCGATAATCACCGGTAGTGATGGAAGGATACTCAGTGGACCGCCAGCCGGCTCGCCTCGTCCTTCGAGATGTCGTAGGACGCCCCGCAGAAGGTGCACTGCATTCCGTACCTCGTCCGCACGGGGAACAGCGGGATGAAGAACAGACTGAACTTGGTGACCCGTTTGGACAGTACCTGTGCCGCCTGGTTGCCACAGTTGCGGCAGACGAGCGTCAGCACGCCGAGCCGGTGGATCACGGTGCGTAAGCCGAAGATGAGCATCATTCCGGCATACCCAAGCAGGACCGGTTCGCACGCGTCGGCCCCACTCGGACGCCAAAGTCAGTGAGAGCCAAGGAAACGCAGCGGTCAAACACCGGCAGCTACGGCCCGTTCGCGGATCTCCACCGCCGTCTCAAGCATCTGCCCCGTGCCGGTGAACCAGTCCTGCAGATTCAGGTCCACGATCAGCTCGTCCGCGCCCGCCTCCGCGGCCGTGTTGATGTCGTCCATGATCTGGTCGAGGGTGCCGGCGAACGCCGATCGGTCAGGTCCTGCCGGACGGTCGGTGAAGGTGACGTTTCCCACCACGACCATCTCCATCCGGCTCGTGTCCCGGCCATACTCGGAAGCCATTTCCCGGATGCGGTCCCAGTTTTCGCGCAGTTCTGCGGCTCCGGCCGGCCCGGGGGTGGTGAGGAGCGGCAGCCAGCCGTCTGCGCGTTTGGCGATGCGCCGCAGAGCCCTGGAGCTGGTGCCACGGCCCAGGTTGTTGCCACCGCCGCCCAGCATCACGGGGATTTTCGAAGCGGGCTTGGGCAGGACCGAGGCGTTGTCGATGATCACGCGAGGACCCCGGAAGGTCACCGGGTCCGGTCCCCACACGGCATCGAAGACGTCCAGCGTCTCGTCGAGGAACCGGCCGCGATCCGCTCGGGTGGCGCCGGTGGCCCGGAATCCGTCGCTGGACCAGCCGACGCCCATGCCCGCGACCACGCGGCCACCGCTGATCTGATCGATCGTGGCCAGCTGCTTCGCCAGCTGGACGGGGGTGTGGAGTGCGGCGATCAGAACGGCGGTGCCGAGGCGCACCTCTTCGGTCACCACCGCCGCTGCCGTGAGGACCGCCAGGGGGTCGGCGGCCTGCCGCCCGCTTTCCGGCCACGGCACGTTCGGCGGAGCGTATGGTTCAACGGGCGTCTCCGGGAAGAGCAGCAGTTCGTACGTCCACAGACTGGCGTATCCGGCCGCTTCGGCCGTTCTGGCCGCTTCGACCAGGTCGCGTTGTAGGTCCACTCCCAATCTCTGGGGTAGACGAAGTCCGAGTTTCATGTGAGACCTTCGATGTAGTCGTGATTGCCGTGGCCGCCGCAGGAACTGAGCCACGCCTCAGACATACCCCTGCCATCCAGGCAGAGTGCAGATTTCCACTGCTCTCGGCCCGCACGTCAAGTCTTGAACACTCATGTTGATGCGAAGGTCAAGGCGCAGGCTTGGGCGCCTGAGAATCGGGGAGCTCGCGGAGCGTACCGGCGGCTGCTGCGCCACTAAGAGGAGCAGCGGCTGATCACGCCCAGCCGCGCCCTCAACGGTTACCGCGAGTACGGAGAGTCACACGTGGACATCGTGCTGCAGATCAAGGGACCGCTCGATGCCGGACCGCCGACCCGGATCATTCAGCGGCTCCTGCCGTGCCTGGACAAGCCGCAGACCATCTACGTCCCCGACGTGACACCCGAAATGATCGTCACACTGCGACGCGAACAAGATCGGCTGTCCGAACGCATCGCGTGTTCGACCCGCAACGGGCACGAAATCGCCGAATACCTCGACACCGTCCGAGATCCGGCTGTACGCCGGGGCCGGATCAGCGGCGGCGCTTGAAGACGCTCTTCGGGATGTGGCCGGTCACGACCTGGGTGCGGTCGACGACCTCGGCGTTGTGGTAGTTCACCGCGATCGAGGCGAACGAGTAGGCCTTCGGGGCGGTCAGGCCCTGGGTGGTGACGAGGAAGTCGACAGTCTTCGCGACCGCGATCCGCATGGCCCGGTCGAGGTCCCAGTGGATGCCCATCATGATCCAGTGATCGTCGGTCTCGGCCCACGGCAGCTCGGTTTCCACGTTCTTGATCAGGGTGATGCGGAACGTGCCGGCGAGCGAGTGCTCGATGGCGGTGCCGCTGACCTCGCCGTCGCCCTGGCAGCTGTGCGGGTCACCGATGAAGATCTGCGCGCCGGGCTGGAAGACCGGCAGGTAGAGCTTCGTCCCGACGTTGAGGTCGCGGACGTCCATGTTGCCGCCGAATTTGCCCGGAGGCGTCGAGTTCTGCACGCCGGTGGCCGGCGGCGCCTCGCCCTCGGTGTTACCGATGAACTCGCCCGTCGGCGAGGCAACCGCGATGATCCCCATGAACTTCTGGGTCGGAATGATGATGTCGTCGGCGAAGAAGACGACCTCCTCACCGCGGTACATGCCGGTCCGGTAGAGGTGGGTGCGGACGTCGGGCCAGACGCCGGCTGGAAGGCCGGGCGGGATCTCGGCGGGTATGTCGAGGCCCTCGTCGCCCTCGCGCCAACCGGGATAGAACGTGGCCATGACACCGCCGGTCGGAGCGGTGTTGTTGAAGCCGTAGGGCACCCGGGTGTCGATGTCGAGGATGTCGATCGCGATGGTGTCGCCCGGCTCGGCGCCCTCAATGTAGATCGGGCCGGTCAGGACGTGCCCGCCGTACCGCTTGCCCGTGGCCTGGCGCTCGGGCAGCGTCTCCCAGAACGCCAGCCCGTCGGGCAGGATCTCGTTCGGCTTGACCCCGAAGGCACCGAAGTAGTCGCGCGGGTGGATGTCAGGGTTGGTGAAGCCCTGGTGAGAGAGGGTGTCGACGCGAACGGTCTCACCCGACCTCATCGTGAGGCCGGGCTTCCAGCCGATCGGGTAGCCGCCCCAGTGCAGCTTGTCCGGGGTGGACTTGAGGTGGTGGTTCCATTTCGCGGGCTTGGGACCGCCGCGGCCGCCCTTGTCACCGGGCGACGCCTGTGCGGGGGCGGCGGCGCCGGCCGCGAACGTTGCGGCCAGACCGGCGGCCAGCAGGCTCCTCCGACTCGCCGAGCTCCAGTGGTTGGTGGAAATGTCGAACTCCCATCGCTGACAAGGGCACCGCAGGCCCGACCGAAGCCGCTCCCGGGTTCTCGGACATGTCCCTTCCGATGATCATCGGGGGGGTCGCTTCACAGTGACCGTCCGGTGTTTCGGCCGCATGACGGTCATGCAAAATCCGGTGTGCTCCCCGTCGCGACCACGCTGCCCCTCCCCGTCCGTGCCGGGGCATGGACGGGGAGGGGCTCCGCGAGTCCGTACCGGGTCGTGGGCGGGGAGGGGTTCCGTGGGTCCGTGCCGGGTCGTGGGCGGGGAGGGTTCGGCGGGTCCACGCCGGGGCGTGAGCGGACAGGGGTTCGCCGGAGCGTGAGGGTTCCGGATGCGGGCTTACGCCGGGTCGTGAAGCGTTCCGGACACGGGGAGCTCAGGCGAAGGGAGGCTCCGCAGACGCCGCCGGATCTCGGTGACCTGGAGGGGCTCGGCGATTCCGTCCCACGGGGCGAGCGCGTCCAGTCCCTTCTCCCGGTGCCGCTGGGCGTTCCGCGGCTCCACCCGGGTGAGATGCAGCCGCGCCAGCGCGGTGCTCACTCCCGTCGTGGGAAGCCGGGGCAGGGCCGAGCGGAGGAGCCTGGCGGCCTCACCGTGGCGCTGCTCCGGAAGCGCCGCCGCCTGGTGCACCTGGCAGCGGGCCTGGCCCATCGTGTCCCCCGCGCGTTCGTACAGCTGGACCGACTCCTCCCAGTTCGCCGCGGCGTCGTAGGCCCGGCCCAGGTACCAGTGGACAAGCGCGAGGAGCTCCCGGCTGTGGGCCTGGGCGTGCACGTCGTCGGCGTGCTCGGCGATCCCGAGGGCCTGGACCAGGGTGCCCAGGGCGTCGGCGTACAAGCGGTTCGCCTCGTCCTCCCTGCCCTCGAAGCCGCAGACCTGTCCCCGGCGGATCTGCAGCACGGCCATGTTGATCCACCGGGTGGCCTGCCCGACGAGGTCCCCGCCGGGCAGGGACTGGCCGTACTGCACCAGTGACGACTCCACCGCGGCGAACTCGTCACCGGTGGCCAGCAGCGTGGCCGCGCGCGCCAGATGGAGCTGGGCGGGCCAGGATCCGATGCCGTCCTGCAGCGCCGCGGCGCTGTTGAGGTGCTCCTGGGCCACGCGGGGAGCGCCCAGCGCCAAGGTGATCAGGCACAGCCGCAGCTCGGCGGTCGCCCGGACGTCCGTGTCGCCCAGAGCCTTGGCCGCGTGCGCCAGTGCGCGTGCGGCCTCCCCTCTCTCCTTGTGGCGCTGCTCCAGCACGAACCACACCTCCAGGGCGTCCGCGATCCGCCACAGGGGACCGGCCGCCCACGGGGGCGGCTGGCGCGTCTTCAGGATCTGCAGCAGCGCCTTGTCCTCGATCCCGAACCAGAGGCGCGCCTCATCCCGATGGAGCCGCTCGGCGAAGAAGTCGGCCCGGTCCGCGAAGCGTTCCACCAGGCGTTGCCACGCCGCGTCCCAGTCCTCCGGCGGTGCCACGATCGCGCGGGCGGCGTCCACCACGCGGACCCGGGACTCCCGTACCTTCTCCACCAGGCCGTGCTCGCTCAGCTGCTCCATCGCCCGTTCGACGTCGTCTTCGGACCCGTCGGCGAGGGCGGCGGCCCCGTCGACCCCGAGCTCGGCGAGCGGCGCGTGCGCGAGCAACGCCAGCAGCCGCCGCGCCGCCGGTCTCACCCGCCGCAGCTGCATGGCCAGGAGCATCTGAAGGGTGTGGTCGTGGGGGCCCTGCTCCAGGTCGGCCACCAGCGTCGCTATCGTGACCTGCGGGTTCTCGGTCAGCCAGCGGCCGATCCCGACCGTGATCGCGGGCCTGCGCAGGAACAGGTTCGTCAGCCGCTCCGTCGCGAAGGGATCGGCCTCGATCCGTTCGGCCCCGATCTGGGAGCGCAGCAACGCCTCGCCGTCGCGGCCGTCCAGGAGGCCGACCTGGACGACCGACACGTCCGGCGGGACCGTGTCGTCCGCGTCCGCCTTGAGCTCTCCCGCGACGATCACCCAGCTCCCCGGCACGTGACGGGGGAGCCACGCCACCTGGCTCCACCGTTCGACGTTGTCGAGGAGCAGCACGTGGCCGTTGTCCCGGAGCGCGGAGAAGACCTGATGCGCCGCCCCCTCCACGCTCTCGATCGGCCCCAGCGGGCAGCCGAGCGTCCGCAGCACCCGCTCCGCCACGCTCAGCGTGTCCTCGGGTTCGTCCCGGTCCTGTCCGCGGAGATCCGCGTAGCGCTGCCGGTCGGTCTCCGGCGCCAGCCTCCACCCGGTGTTGACGGCCAGCGCGGACGTGCCGATTCCGGCCCCACCCCGCACCACGACCAGGCCCCGCTTCCGGGCACGGTCGATCACCTCACTCGCCTCCGCCTCCCTGCCGATCAACGGGTTGACCGGCGGGGGGAATCCCCGGTGTGCCGCCGACACCGGGGGTATCGGCGGCAGCTCGCGCCGGCGCAGCCAGCCGGCGGAGAGCAGGAACAGCGCCACGGCGATCGTCAGCCCGATGGGGATCACCGGCAGGATGACGTTGAACGCCGTGTCGATGATGGCGGCCGCCCCCAGCGTGGAGCCGAAGGAGATCGCGACGGCCAGAAACTCCTTGCGGTTCCTCGGCAGCACCGAGCGCAGCCCGGCCAGTCGCGGCAGGCGCCTCCGGGACGGTTCCTGGAGAGGGGCGTTCATCGGCGGACTCCCTGCGTCAGTCCTCGGATCAGCCACTTGCCCGCCGCGAACAGCAGCAGCACGGGTACGGCGGTCACCACGACGGCCTGGGCCGCCAGCCCGCCGGCCGAGGTCGCGAACTGGCGCGCCTGCTGCAGCATGACCAGCGGCGCCTGATCCGCCGCCGGCCAGTTCAGGAGCAGACCGACCACCAGGTCGTTCCACGCGAGCACGAAGGCCAGCACCGCCACCGCCACCACCGCGGGACCGCTCTCGACCGTCATCTGGAACATCGCGGAACGCCCCTCGGCGAGAGGCCGCAGCACCACCGGGCGCGGCACCGACATGAACGCGTTGCGCAGCAGCAGCACGCTCAGGGGCAGCACCAGCGCGGCGTGCACGAAGCTCAGGACCACGGTGCCGCCCAGCCACAGGCCCATCACCTTCCCGAGCGGTACGGCCAGCACCTGCGGAGGCAGCACCGCGAGCACGACCGCCACCGCCGCGACGATCCGCCGCGCGCGGCGGGACAGCTGCTCGGGGGTCAGGGCATAGGCGGCCGGGACGGCCACCAGCAGGACGACGACGGCGACCAGCAGCCCGCGCTGGGCCGTGGCGCCCAGCGCGCCCGCGAAGGAGCCGTTGGCGAAGGCCTCGCCGTACGAACCCAGGCCGTACCCTCCGGTCCACCACCCGGATGTGGCGGCCTCCTCCGGAGACCGGAGCGAGGTGAGCAGGAGGGTGACGAAGGGGAAGGCCCAGATCACGGCTGTCGCCGCGCACATGACCTGGACGGTCCACCGGGGACGCCCCCGCGGGGGCGCGTGCAGGCTCTCCCGGCCCTGCCCCATCTCCGGCAGGTCCCGGCGCAGCCGCCACAGCACGAGCATCGCCACCGCGACGGCCAGCGCGGCCAGCAGGACCGCGAGCGCCGACGCCTGCCCCTCCCCGAGGTCGTCGCTGTGACGCCACCAGAAGAGCCCGACCACGTCCACCTCCGACTGGATGGCGCCCGGCGCGCCCACCAGGACCAGGTCGAACACGCGGACGGCCGCGGTGAGCACGATCAGCATCACCAGCGCCACCGTGGGAAACAGCGCCGGGATCACGATCGTGCGAAGGCGGCGCAGCCTCCCGGCGCCGAAGACGCGCCCTATGCGCAACAGATTCGCGGACACGTTGGCCAGGCCCACATGGAAGACCAGGAACGCCAGCCCCGTCCACTGCCAGACGAACGCCAGGCCGAGGACCAGCCAGATCCAGCCGGGACCCAGGAAGATCACGTTGCCGGGCAGCAGAGCGCTCACCACGCCCCGGCTGGGATTCGCGTCGAAGATCAGGCGGAAGGCCACCCCGGCCGTCAGCGGCGAGGTCACGGCGGGCAGCGCCAGCACGATGAGCAGCAGCCCCCGCGTGCGCGGCCCCGCGTCCCGGGCGAGCCAGGCGAGTCCGAGCCCGAGCCCGCAGACCACCAGCGCGAGCATCAGCCAGACGGCGTTGTGGAGCAGGGCCAGCCAGACCTCCCGGTCGGTGATGACGTCCAGATAGTTGACGGGGCCGTCGTCCCCGGTCACGCTCGTCACCACCGTGGCGACCAGTGGTGCGAGCAGGACGACGACGGCGAGCACGGCCGCGGGCAGCAGATACCACCAGGCGCCCCCTCGGCCCTGACCGTGCCACCTGGCCGGTGCGCGCATGTCGTGGTGCGGCGTCACGTCGAACAGGAGGGCGTCCTCGCCCGTCATGAGGAACTCCCCGTCTCACTGAGCGCCGTCAGCATCTTCATCGCGTTGTTCACGGCCAGATCCAGGTCGGGACGGCGTCCTTCGGCGGTGACCGTGGCGAAAAGCTCGGTCAGGACCCGCCACAGGCCCTGGCCGTCCCCACCGGCCAGGCCGCCGGTGAGGCGGTCGGAGAGATCGAAGGCGACGTCACCGTGCAGCTCACTCGCCAGGTCGCCCATCGCCCTGTTCGGGTAGAGGACGTTCTCGTTGAGCGACAGGAAACCCCCCTTGGTGCTCCAGCCCTTCAACCGCTCTCCCGCCTGCCCCTTGTCGGTGAGCCACTTCACGAACGCCGTGCCGCGAGCTCCGCCCGACTCCAGCGCCACCACGGCGTCCCCTCCGACCAGTACGGGCGGCTTCGGGGTGCCGGGAGGTCCGGGGAAGCGGAAACTCAGCGCCTCCGACCCGGAGCCGTAGCGATCGATGACCGGCCAGGCGAAGTCGGGCGCGGCCAGCATGTCCGCGCGGCCGTACCGGAAGACGTCGAGGATCGAGTCCTGAAACTGGGTGGTCAGTGCCTGGCGGCCTCCGCCGGGCACCAGCCCCGGGATGGACCACAGCGTGGCCAGCCGCAGGAGCGTCTCCTTGACGGAGGCGTGGCTCCAGCCGCCGGGCGGGTTCAGGTGCAGCTTTCCGTAGAGCTCTGGATCGATCCCGAGCAGGACGTTCTCGAACCAGTCGGTGAGCACCCAGCCGTCGGCCGCCCCGATGGCGAGCGGCGGGTGTTCCTTGGCCCGCTCCCGGCACAGACCCACCCACGCCTCCCAGTCGGAGGGCGGCGTCGGCATGACCCCCCGCCGGTACCACACCAGTGACTTGTGGGTGACCTTGAACCAGACGGCCTTGGTCGAGTTGTCCGCCGCGCAGTCCATCAGGCGCGGCCAGTCGGGAAAGTTGAGGGAGGGATCGGGGCAGGGGACGGATCGCAGCCGCGCGCTGATGTCCGGATCCTCCATCAGCCCCAGACGCGGCACGATCGCCACGTCGGGGGTGGCCGCCTGAGCCACCGGGTTTCTGAGCAGGGCCGCGATGTTGTCCCCGGCCGAATACACGACGAAGGGATGGGGGTAGGCCGCCAGGATCTCGTGGAACCGGCTCAGCTCCCAGTCGCTCCACACCACCGCGATCCGCAGCGGGGTCTCGCCGCCGCATCCGCTGAGCCCCGCCGCCGCCAGACCCGACAGTACGGCGAGAGCCCGTCTACGATCCATCGGCATCGACGATCTCCCAGGAGACGGTGGGGGCACGGAGCGTCTCGACCCGGTGCCTGTCATCACTCACGATCAGGATCGGCAGGTCGGGATAGGCCTTCAGGCTCTCGCTCACCGCCGCGTGGCAGGGGGTGTATCCGGCTCGGTCCTCGATCACCACGGCCCTCGCCGCCTGCCAGTGGCACATCGCACGGGCGAGCGCCACCCGGAGCCTCTCGTCGGGGGAGAGGTCGTGCGGCCGCCAGCTGAGGACTCCGTGAAGGTTCAGCCGTCCGGCCACGTAGTTCACCTGCCCCCTGCGGAAGTCGTCTCGATAACGCCTCCGCACCCCGAAACCGATGTTCTGCTCGATCGTCAGATGGGGGAAGAGGCCGCCTCCGGCGGGCACCAGGGCGATGCCGCGCTCCTCCGGCGGCAGCGAGGTGATCTCGTGGCCGGCGATCCGGATCCTGCCGTCGGCCGGCCAGACCTGCCCCAGCAGCACGTCGGTGAAGGCGTTGGCGTCGGCGGCGTCTCTCGCCAGCACGACGGCGGTCTCTCCGGCGTCGACGACCAGGGGGTCGGGCTTCAGCGCTCGCCGGTCCCGGTCGTGCTCCCAGGAAAGACCGTCCAACTGAAGCCGTAGTCCGGGCACGGATTCATCAGCTCCGGCAAATGGGGGAATGTCCTTTACTCATATAACGCAGTTCTTCATATAGCACAATGCGATCCGGGCGCGATTAGTTCCTTATGAATCGCAGCCGAATCGGCTCTAGCCTCGGTGACTGAGCCGCGACTGAGCCAAAATGCCCCGACCATGCGTTATGCGTACCGGTGGTTGATCCGGTGGTGCGGGGTAAGGGCTTCCGGGCGACGGCGGACGTCTGTGCGAGAGGACGAGGGCTCTGCGGCGTTTCCATGCCCGCCACCGAGTAGTCGGGTTTGCGGGGTTCTTGCGCCTGCCGTCCGGGAGCGCGGTCCGCGACGTTTCCGCGGCCGGCGGCCGGACCGGGGCCGCCCGTGCGCCAGGCGTCCCGACGGGGTGGTTCCGCGCCCGTCACCAGGTCGGAGGGACTCCCGGCTCCCCGGCCGGACACGAGCCTCCGGCGGTACCTGTGAGTACGGTCACGAATCCATGGATTCTTCGTTTTCGCTGGAGGAGCGGTCAGGAGGTCACGCGAGGTGATCTAGCGTAGAAACAGAGAGAAACCGATACTTGGAGATGGTTTAGATGCGCAACTCACCCCCCTTCCGTGCGGATCACGTCGGCAGCCTGCTGCGCCCGGCGTCCCTCCTGCAGGCTCGGGACGACTTCGCCGCGGGCCGCATCCCCGCCGACGCGTTGCGCGAGATCGAGGACGGGGCGATCCGCGAGGTCGTACGGCGGCAGCAGGAGGTGGGCCTGCAGTCGGCGACCGACGGGGAGTTCCGCAGGGCGTCCTGGCACATGGACTTCATCTACCGGCTTGGCGGCATCGGCCAGGCCACCGACGAGCACATCACGGTCAAGTTCGAGAACGAGCAGGAAAAGATCGAGTTCACTCCCGCGGCGATGCGGGTCCACGACAAGATCCGGCTCGAAGAGACCATCTTCGCCGACGACTTCACCTTCCTGCGCGACACCGTCACCACGGCCGTGCCGAAGCTGACGATCCCCTCGCCCAGCATGGTTCACTACCGCGGCGGAGCCGCCTCGATCGACCCGGGCGTCTACTCCGACACCGAGGAGTTCTGGACCGACCTCAGCGCGGCCTACGCCGAGGAGGTCCGCAGGCTCGGTGAGCTGGGCTGTACGTACCTGCAGTTCGACGACACGAGCCTGGCCTACCTGAACGACCCGTCGCAGCGAGCGGAGCTCAACGAGCGCGGGGACGACGCCGAGCACATGCACCTGCGTTACATCCGGCAGATCAACAGCGCCCTGGCCGGCAAGCCGGAGGGCATGACGGTCACCACGCACATGTGCCGGGGCAACTTCCGCTCCTCCTGGGCGGCCTCCGGCAGCTACGACTTCGTCGCGGAGGCGCTCTTCGGTGAGCTCGCGGTGGACGGCTTCTTCATGGAGTTCGACGACGAGCGCTCCGGCGGGTTCGAGCCGCTGCGTTTTGTCCCCCCGGGCAAGATGGTGGTCCTCGGTCTGGTCACCACCAAGCGGGGCGAGCTGGAGTCCAAGGACGCCCTCAAGCGCCGCATCGAGCAGGCCGCCAAGTTCGTCGACATCGACCAGCTGTGCCTGTCGCCGCAGTGCGGCTTCTCCTCCACGGTCGAGGGGAACGTCCTCACCCACGATGAGCAGTTCGCCAAGCTGGCCCTGATCGTCGAAACCGCGCAGGAGGTCTGGGGCTGATCCCCGCCGTAGCGGAGCATCCCGTCTCACTCGCAGAACACCAGGCCAGGCCGGAATTCCGGCCTGGCCTGGTGTTCTGTTCGTCCGGCGCGGTGCTCACGCTGAGGGGACACTGAGCTCGAACGCGGAGAGATCCGGAGAGGCCCCCGCCGACTTTCAGGTCGGCGGGGGCCTTTTTTGTATTGCATAACGTACATTTCATGTCTTAATGGTAAAAATGAAAAAAGTTAGCGTTGATGAATGTCGCCAATGCTCCAAAAGTGGATGAATGGAAAAAATCGGAAGTATCAATGTCGGCTAGGCGGCATATGTTATTTATTGACCTATGACACGATATGGCTTTGACGTGTCTGATGTTCCTTTTGGTGGGTGGTGGGGAGGTATTGCCTGAGGCCTTTTCGGTCGGAAAATGAGGGGATGTGAGGGATATGGCTCCGATGGCACTCGGCATTAAAGCCCATGTGTCCCTAGTGGCATCATTTGTTCGGTTCTGGGCGCGTGTTCGCCGGGCAACGTCGAGCTGCGCGGGGCATATGTGTCTACGGGCGAGACCGGAAAAGGGGCCGCTTCTCGCCGACGTTCCATCGTTCTGGTGCTAGGGGATCCTCTCCCCGAGCCGTTGCCGTCGGGCGGCGAGCCGGATTTCCGAGTTCTCGGCCGTTCATACGTGACCACCGACGTTCGGCCAGGCCGGACGCGACCACCGCCACTCCATGAGGCGGCTCATCGGGTGTGAGCCGAGCCTCAACGTCCATCGACCGGAGGGCGCCAATGACTTCCGTTCGATTCAGCCAAGCATTCGCGCTCAACGCTTCAGCGGATATGTCAAAGGGGACCACATAATGCCCAATATCAAGAATATCGTCACCACGCTTACTCTCGGCGGCCTACTCGCGGGAGGCGTGATCGGTTTAGACGGCGCGGCCATGGCGGCCGGTGCCGGTGCGGTCGGTTCGGTCAACACGGTGAGTTCGGTCCGGGGATGGACGAGCGACTGGGAGTGGGGCTGTGGAAGTGCCCGCCGAGGCGGGCACCTCCACGCGAGTGGATGCCACTGGAGAGGTGGCCAAAGATTCCACGCGAGAATCAGATGCGGCAGGCACCACCACAACAGGGACATCAATATCAACGGGCTCGCCGAGGATCCCCTGGCGATCGTCCGCCAGTTCACGAACTAGGGCCGACTCTATTGTGCCCGTCCGCGTGACAGCCCCGGGGACCGGCCGCATCGGGACATGAGGGAGCCCCGCTCGTCTCCTCCTCGGAGACGGCGGGGCCTTCTCTGTGTCGTACGCCCGCATCACCAGGTGCTCGCACAGGCCGGCGCACGTCGGCCGGGGATTTTTCCCGTCGGATGTAGAGACCGGGCCACTCGCTCCGACCTACCTCGGGGTGCCCACCACCGGGCGCCGGACCCTGGAGGGTGGAGACATGGAGTGCACGCTGCCGGCCTGCGACGATGAGGAGGCCCGGGGAACGTTCTCCGCCGTTCCGATCGCGGGGGACACGGCGTTCCAGGGGATCCGTGAGTCCGGAGCCGGTCGGCGTGGGAGCCTGGCCGCCACCGAACCCGTCCGAGGTGGAGATGTGAGAACGGACAACCACGTCGAGGACCTGCTGCGTCGGCTGGCGCCACAGGTCCTCGGCACGCTCGTCCGGCGCTACGGCAACTTCGACGCCTGCGAGGACGCGGTCCAGGAGGCCCTGCTGGCCGCCGCCGTCCAGTGGCCGGACCAGGGCATGCCGGAGAACCCGCAGGGCTGGCTGATCACTGTCGCGTCCCGCCGGCTGACCGACCAGTTGCGCAGCGATCAGGCGCGCCGCCGCAGGGAGGCCACCGCCGCGGCCCAGGTGCCGCCCGGAGAGTCCGTGACACCGGCTCCCGGCGACGAGCACCCGCCGGACCAGGACGACACGCTGACCCTGCTGTTCCTGTGCTGCCACCCCGAGCTGTCGCCCCCCTCCCAGGTCGCGCTCACCCTGCGCGCCGTGGGTGGCCTGACCACGGCGCAGATCGCCCGCGCGTTCCTGGTCCCCGAGGCCACCATGGCCCAGCGCATCAGCCGGGCCAAGCAGCGCATCAAGACGACCGGCGTCCCGTTCCGGATGCCTCCCGAGCCCGAGCGGGCCGAGCGGCTGCGCGTGGTCCTGCACGTGCTTTACCTGATCTTCAACGAGGGCTACACCGCCACCTCAGGCCCGGAACTTCAGCGCGGCGAGCTCACCGACGAGGCGATCCGGCTCACCCGGGAGGTTCACCGGCTGCTACGGGACGACGGGGAGGTCGCCGGACTGCTCGCCCTCATGCTGCTCACCGACGCCCGGCGTACGGCGCGCACCCGCCCCGACGGCGCGTTGATCCCGCTCGCCGAACAGGACCGTGACCGGTGGAACCGGGAGTACATCCGGGAGGGCATCGAGCACATCACGCACACGCTGGCCCGGGCGCCGATCGGCCCGTACCAGCTCCAGGCGGCGATCGCCGCGGTTCATGCCGAGGCGGCACGCGTGGAGGACACGGACTGGCCGCAGATCCTCGCCCTTTACCAACTGCTCACCCGTATCTCGCCCAACCCCATGGTCACCCTCAACCACGCCGTCGCGGTGGCGATGGTGGAGGGCCCCGGGGCCGGACTCGATCTGCTCAGGACGCTGGACGCCGATGGCCGGCTGGCAGGGCACCACCGTCTCGACGCGGTCCGCGCACACCTGCTGGAGATGGCCGGCGACCATGACGCCGCCCGCTCCGCCTACCGGACGGCGGCGCGCCGCACCGCCAGTCTCCCCGAACAGCGCTATCTCGAGAGCCGGGCCGCCCGGCTGGCAGCGGAAGGTCCTTGACGTTCTTTCCCGCCCGAAGGGCGGATCCCGGCCGGCGATTCACCGGAAGGACAGGCCGGGACGGTTCCTGTCCGAAGACCTTCCCGGGGGTGCTCTTCCTCAAGCCCCGCACCGGGTATTACATCTGTCAGCGACATCGCCGGAGCCCTGTGTCGCCAGGGCCTGTATAGCGGGGCTGTGAGGTGCGGATATAAGGGGGCAGATACAATCGGCTACGGAAGAATTGCCCGGCTATGGCAGGCTGTGAAGATCTCGCAAGCCGGTTCCGTATCCGTCGCGGATCCTTTCTCGGGTTCCGCCAGATACCGCTGATCCGGGGGGCATCATGAAATGGATCATTGTCGCGGCGGCGCTGCTCGCGGCCACCGCGGCCGGACCTGTCATCACCGGGGTTCCACCTCAAGCGGCGGACAAAATAAAGGTGAGCAGAGAGCAATATCAAGCCCTCCTCGACCAATGCCGGTATTCGGATAGCCCACAGGCCCGCACTGATTGCCAGGCCAGGGTCAAGAACAACTATCAGATCGGGGAGGAGAATCACGCCCTGGACTGCCGTGAATACGCCAGCATCCGTGTATGCGGCACATTGGAGCTCAGCAGGGAAGAACGCGCATGCGTGCAGCGAGAGGTGAATGAGGGAACGTCTTACCGGCGTGCCGAGGTCCAGTGCTACGTGTTCTCATAGTTGCGGCGGAAAACCGGCTGGGATGAGTTCTTCGACGATGTGCTGAAAGCCGGACCGGCCACCAACGCCCGTTCGCCGGATCGCTGATCCGCAACCGGTCCGTGACCTGCGTCATCAGGATGAAAAGCCCCGGTGGGCTTCGAGGCGTGGGTCAGGCGCGGTGTACCTCGAACAGGAAACAGCCGAACTCAACCGCCCGCACGTGGACCAGCGCCACCTCGGGGTCCGCGAACTGCTCGGCCAAGATGGTCTCCGATGCGGTGGCGTCGCGGCTGATGTGCTGATCCACCAGCCGTCCGCCGAGGATGTTGCCGTCGGCGTCGTAGGCGCGGAAGACCCGCCGCTCACCGCACATGCCGACGGGAAAGCCCGTCCCGTCAGGCCCCTCGCACGGCTCGGTGTGCACGAACACCGGGCCCAGCTCCTCATACGGGCCGGGATCGCCCCCGGTCCGCGCCCCCCACCGGCGCAGCGGCGCGTACGAAAGCAGAGCGAGCCGCTCTCCCGGGAGGCTACGGCGCAGGCAGCATCGCAGCGGGGAGCCGCCCTCGGTGTCGGTGATCATGCGGGGCGGACGCCCGGCGTCGTCGCGGACGCGCAGCTCGGCGGCGACCTCGGCTTCGATGGCGAATGTACGGAGAGTGCTCATGGATCCATGGTTGGCTCCGCCGAGGTGATGCGCTGGCGGAAATCGGCCTTGGTTGTGGACCCGGACGGCGCTTGAGAAGAGCGAGCCCGGCGGGGATTCGGTCGATGCCACCGGGCCCCTGCGACATGGGTTGGACGAGCCGGCCGGAGAGTCAGGACGAGGGCGACATGATGAGCAGCCCCAGACACATCTCGTCGGCGGTGCCCTCGCCCCAGACGACGTAGCGTGCTGGAAGATCGCGCAGCGCGGGGAGTTGCTTGCGGAGGCCGGCGTCGTGGGTGCAGGTCACCTTGAGGGTGTCACCGGCCTTGACGGTGACGGGCTTGGCCAGCGGGCGGATGGCCTGCTCGTCGAAGTTGTAGTTGGGGATGTCCAGCAGGTTCTGCGCGCCAGGGGTGCCGGGATTGAGCTCCACCTTGATCGAACGTCCGAGCAGGTGCATGTGGCCTGCGACGGCGTACACCGTACCGTTCCCCTCGATCTTCCGTTCGCAGTGCTGCGTGGTCGAGGCGGCCGGGGGTTTGGCATCGTTGCAGAACCTGTTGAGCCCGGCCACGGTCTTCCCGGCCTGGTCCCCGAAACGATGGACGACGTCGCGGACCGCGGCTTCACGATCACACAGCGGGCCGGACTCCTCGGCCGTGCAGGGGAGCTCGATCGGTGCCACCAATCGGGCGGTCACCAGGGGTTTGAGGTCGGCCTTGCCGTCGGTGAGCCGCAGCCGGATCGCGGATTGATCCGTATCGGCGGACCTGCCCTCGGTGGCGAGCAGGTTGTAGTGCACCTGCATGATCAGTTGACTGCCGGGCGGCATCGGATAGCCGACCTTCTGGGTGAGCAGTGTCTCGTTGGCTCCCGGCGCCCAGTGGCCGATCCAGGCGCCGTCGTCGATACCGGCGTCGCCGAAGCAGGTCCAGCCCTCGCCGGGCGTGTTGGCGTCGAGACCACGGGCGGCCTCGGCCTTGTCGGGACCGATCTGGAAGATGATCGCGTGGTGGACGATGTCGGTGTTCTGGGGCAGGAACTGGCTGCCCGTGAGGAACGCCCGGTCGGTCAGCTTGGGGTCGACCAGGAAACAGCGGTATTCGTCGGTCGCCCCGGAGGGCGCCGCCGGCTTGTACGGCTGAGGCAACGTCAGATTGACGAACCGTTCGGAGGCCCGCAGTGCCGCCGCCGGCGGCGGCGCGGCCGCCTTCCCGTGGGCGCCGTGCCCCTCGGTGCCGGCCGTCGCGCTCGTCGTGTGCGCACCGTTCGGTTGCGCCGTTCCAGAACATGAGGTGACAAGGAGGACGGTGGCGAGCGCGACCGCCGCCCCGCCTGACCACCGCACCGGTCGGACCGTGTGTTTCATAGCCGCCCCCGCTTTCGTCGAATTCCCCCGTGGATTCCTGCGCAGGTTGGGAAGGAATCCCGGCCGAATACCGGATTCCAGGATCCTCGGCTTCGGAACGGTTATCCATCGTTCAAAAGGTCTGGTGCACTCCTCCGTGCGGGTGAGAGTCTCCCTACGCCCGGGGTAGCAGTCGCGCCCGCCCCGGCTCATCCGCGGATCCCGGATGGCTGGTCACGGCCCTGAACGGTGGGCACAGGCCGTGTCCCATCCGCATCGCCGCACGATGTCGTTTCGAAGCGAGTACGGCCTCGCCGGGGAAACGGAGCGGTGCCTCCGGTAGATCGTGCGCGGGGAACGCGCGAGGGCGCCCACCCCGGTCGTCGCGAACCGGGTGTGGACGCCCTCACTCTGTCTCTGCGGTGGGGCTACGGCCCCGTACTGCCCGGCTCTTCGGCCGAGGCCCGGTCCCGTGGGAGGGGGGTCAGCACTGGCCGTCGGCGAGGACCCAGAAGTTCGAGCCGGTCTGCTTGAGCGTGTGGCTGGTGAAGGTGTTCCACAGCCCCATGGCGTCGTTGGATCCGTTGGCGTAGGTGTAGCCGCCGGACTGGTGGGCCCGTCCAGCGGTGGTGTGGGCGTAGTTGCTCGCGGTCACGCAGGCCTGGGGCACGGTCGGAGTCGGCGTGGGGGTGGGGGTCGGCGTGGGCGTGGGGGTGGTCGGGGGATCGGTCGGCGGGGTCCCGCCGTTCAGGCGGAAGAACTGCACGTCGTGGTAGGCAGAGCAGATGGTGTCGAGGAAGTACGCGGCGGCGGTGCCGCACTGGTTGGCGGCGCTGCCCGGGTCGATCGGCAGGCCGTGCCCCATGCCGGTGATCTCGTACAGGCGCACGTCGTCACTGCCGTACACCTTCAGCGACGTGCCGCCGGGAAGGCTCTGCGTGGAGGTGGGGGTCTGCGAGACGCCCCGTACGTTCGTCCACTGGTCGCGCAGCTGCGCGGCGTTGGCGGGAACGACCGTGAAGTCGGACAGGCCCTGCCAGATGGCGACGCGCGGATACGGCCCCGAGTATCCGGAGTAGGCGTTGCGTACCAGGGTGCCCCACTGCTGGGGGGTTTTGCTGACGGGGCCGTACTGGCAGGTGGACGCCTGGATCAGGCTGGCCGCGCAGCGGTACGCCAGCCCGGCTCCGATCGAGCCGCCCGCGAAGACGTCCGGGTAGGTGGCGAGCATGACCGCCGACATGGCCGCGCCCGCGGAGAGCCCGCTGACGTAGACACGCGCGGGGTCGGCCCCGTAGTTCGTGACCGCGTAGGAGACCATGGCGCGGATCGAGGCCGCCTCACCCTGACCGCGGGTGGTGTCGCCGGTCTCGAACCAGTTGAAGCAGCTGGAGGAGTTGTTGGCGCTGCTGGTCTGCGGCACCACGAGGGAGAAGCCCCACTGGTCGGCGAACTTGCGCCACCCCGAGTTGGCGAAGTATCCGGAGGCGTTCTGCGTGCAGCCGTGCAGCAACACAACGACCGGGCGGCCACCGGCAAGCCCGTCGGGCCGGTAGCCGTACATGGAGAGATTGCCGGGATTACTGCCGAACGAGCTGACCTGGACCAGCGATGCCGCCCGCGCGGGAGACGCCAGTGTGGTCGCACCGAGCAGCCCGAGAAGGAGGGTCAGGAGGGTCGTGAAGGTCAGGGCGGTTCGCGACAGGGGTGCTGGAAGAGATACGGTCATGGGGGGTGCTCCTTGCTGTGGCCTGGCTCACCGGCTCTTACCAGCGCACGTTAGGACGACCGTAACGCCCCCGACATGTTCATGACACACACTCTTCGGCTCCGCGCTATGGATTGCGTTCTCATGCCGCAAGCCGAGAATCTCCGTGTTTTTCTGGAGGAACGCTCGATGCGTGGCGGCGCTCGAAGGGCCCGCCGCTCGTCCCTCCGGTGCGCGCGGCGGTTACGGAAGCGGAATCGTTTCCACAGACAGAACGCTATCGACATGCCCCGTGGCGGATCATGGACGCTACGGCGGCCCATGACGGCGACGGGTGGGAACGAGGAGCTCGACCTATGACCTTGAACACCAGCGACGAACCGACCCTGAACACGGGCGACGACCCGGGAAGCTTCGCCGACCTGGGGCTGCGACCCGAGCTTCTTCAGGCGCTCTCCAGCCTCGGCTACGAAGAACCCACGCCGATCCAGCGTGAGGCGATCCCTCCGTTGCTGGAGGGACGTGACCTGCTGGGGCAGGCCGCGACGGGGACGGGCAAGACGGCCGCGTTCGCGCTCCCGGTGCTCCACCGGATGACGCGGGACGGCAGGGGCCCTGAGCCGATGGCCCTGGTGCTCGTGCCCACGCGCGAGCTGGCCGTCCAGGTCTCGGAGGCGATCCACCGCTACGGCCGCGACCTGGACGCGCGCGTCCTGCCGATCTACGGCGGGCAGCCGATCGGCCGGCAGCTGCGGGCGCTCGAAAGCGGGGTCGACGTCGTCGTCGCGACCCCCGGGCGCGCCCTCGACCACATCGGCCGCGGGACGCTTCGCCTGGACGGTCTCCAGATGGTCGTCCTGGACGAGGCGGACGAGATGCTCGACATGGGGTTCGCCGACGAGATCGAGGCGATCCTCCAGGAGACCCCCGCGGATCGCCAGACGGTGCTCTTCTCGGCGACGATGCCCTCGCGGATCAACGGAATCACCCGCCGGCACCTCCAGGACCCGGTCCGGATCCAGACCGGGCGGGAGATGGCGGCCCCGGGGGAGGCCCCGCTGGTACGGCAGATCGCGTACGTGGTCCCGCGGGCGCACAAGCCCGCGGCGCTCGGACGCGTGCTGGACGTCGAGTCGCCCTCGGCCGCGATCGTCTTCTGCCGCACGCGGGACGAGGTCGACCGGCTCACCGAGAGCCTGAACGGGCGCGGCTACCGCGCCGAGGCGCTGCACGGCGGGATGAGCCAGGAACAGCGAGACCGGGTGATGCTGCGGCTGCGGAACGGCACGGCGGATCTGCTCATCGCGACCGACGTGGCCGCGCGCGGGCTCGACATCGAGCAGCTCACCCATGTGATCAACTACGACGTTCCCTCCGCGCCCGACTCGTACGTTCACCGGATCGGCCGGGTCGGCAGGGCGGGCCGCGAGGGTGTGGCGATCACCCTGGCGGAGCCGCGGGAGCACCGGATGCTCAAGACCATCGAGCGGGTGACCAAGAGCCGGATCACGGTCGAGAAGGTGCCGACCGTCGCCGACCTGCATGCCCGGCAGCTGGAGCTGACGCGCTCCGCGCTGCACGAGAGCCTCCTGGAAGACGACCTGGAGCGCTTCCGCGTCGTGGTCGAGACGCTCGCCGATGAGTTCGACATCATGGAGGTCGCCCTCGCCGCGGTGAAGCTGGCGCACGAGGCCAGCGGGGTGACGGCCGACGAGGAGGAGATCCCGGAGGTCGACACGAGGGTCGAGCGGGAGGGGCGTGGCCGCCGCGAGACCGGCGGCCGCGATGATCGGCGCGCTCGCACCCCGATGGGCGGGATGACCCGTCTGTTCGTCGGTGCCGGGCGCAGCAGCAGGATCCGGCCGCAGGACCTGGTGGGAGCGATAGCCAACGAGTCACGCCTCAGCGGGCGCGACATCGGGGCGATCGAGATCGCCGACCGGTTCTCGCTCGTGGAGGTCCCGGAGTCGGCGGCCGACGAGGTGGTCGCGGCCCTGAGGGAGAGCAGCATCAAGGGCAAGAGGGTGACGGTCCGCCGGGAGCGGGACGACCGGCGGTAACCGCTCCCCGGGAAGCGCCGAACGCGGCGATGCCGTGGTGAGGCCGTCGATCGTGGTGCAGGCCTGGAAAGTCCGGGCCGTACCACGCCCGTCCCGCGACCGGCCGTCGGATGCCTCTCCTTCGGGCCGCACGGTCATGGGGAAACGGTCCTAGTGTGGAGCCGTGCAGGGACTACTGCTGCGTCTGTCGGCTCTGGACGCCGACGCGGAGAGCGCCGTCCGCGTCATCTCGTACTTCGACTCGCTGGTGCGAGACCACGCGAGCGTCTCGGCGCTGCTGCAGGCGACCGCGCGGCTGGTGCAGTGCCCCGTCGGTCTTGTCGACTCGGTCACGGGCAGGCGGACGCGGGTGTCGCCCGGCGGAGCCGCCGAGCGGTCCGGGCCGCCGCCCGAGTCGGCGGCCAAGCGCTCGCTCGGCTCGGCCCTCGGCGTCGTGTGGATGGAGCGTGAGGGACAGGCGCACGGGCTCGACGAGATCGTGCTGGAGCGCTTCGCCGGGGCGGCCGAGGTCGCGCTCGAGCGGGCGGCCGCCCGGGCGCGGGTAGGCGATGATCCGGCCCTGGTGGAGCTGGTCCTGTCCGCCGACACCGGAGAGGCCGAACTGACAAGGGCTCTACGGCTGCTCGGCTTCGGCCCGGCCGCGTCGCTGTGGGTGCTCGCCACCCCGTCCGACGACGACCGCGACGACGGCACCTCGGCGATCACCCATCTGCGCGCGGGCGGGCACCACGCGAGGGCCGCCCGGATGGGCGACGTCGTGGCGGTGCTGGTGAGCCTCGGCGCGGAGCGGTTGTCCGAGACGGTGGAGCCGCTGCCTGAGATCGTGGGCCGGCTGCCCGGCACGTGGCGTGTCGGCATCGGGCCGTCGGCGCGCGGGGCGGCCGTCGCGGAGTCGTGGGCGGGCGCGCGGATCGCCCTGCGGTTCACCGGCCCGCACCCGGCGGACCGGGTGGTGAACTGGGCCGACCTCGGGGCTCTCGCGCTGTTCGCGGCACATGTGCCCCAGGAGGCGATCGCCGGCCTGGCCGACGTGCGAGCCGTCGAGGAGCTCTCACGCCGGCCGTACGGGGCCGAGGCGATGGAGGCGGTGCGGGCGCTGTGCGCGGAGGGGTCGGTGCGCCGGGCGGCCGTCGCCGTGCATCTGCATCACAGCTCGCTGGCCGCGCGCATCGCACGGGCCGAGGCCGTTCTGGGCTTCTCCCTCGCCGACTCCGCAGGCCGGCTCCGTGCGCACCTGGCCCTCCAGCTGGTACGGCTGCGCCCGTAGATCAGCGCAGCAGCGCCCGGCGCAGCGCGACCACCCGCTCGGCGGCGGCCCGGCGGCTGATCTCGGCTTCCGGGATCATCCCGTCGAAGCCGTGGAAGGCTCCCGGATACAGATGGAACTCGGTGGAGACGCCCGCCTGCACCAGCCGCTGGGCGTAGTCGATGCACTCGTCCCGGAAGACCTCCAGCTCGCCGACGTCGATGTAGGCGGGGGGCAGGCCGGACAGGTCGGTCGCGCGGGCGGGGGCGGCGTACGGCGAGACGTCATCGGAGCCCGCGGCGTCGCCCAGGAGCCCGGTCCAGCCGAAGAGGTTGGCGGCCCGGTTCCAGACGACCGCCTCGGTGAACTCCCGGCTGGACGGGGTGATGTTGCGGTCGTCCAGCATCGGGCAGACGAGCAGTTGGAACGCCAGGGCCGGGCCGCCGCGGTCGCGGGCCAGCAGCACGGTGCCGGCGGCGAGGCCGCCTCCGGCGCTGAGCCCGCCCACCGCGAGACGGTCGGGGTCGATGCCGAGCTCGGCGGCGTTCTTGGCGGTCCAGACGAGGCCGGCGTAGCAGTCCTCCACCGGCGCCGGATGCGGGTGCTCGGGCGCGAGGCGGTAGTCGACGGATACGGCCACGCATCCCAGCTGGACGACGTATTCGACCATTCGCGGGTCATCCATCTCGGGGTCACCGATGAGCATCCCGCCGCCGTGGATCCAGTAGACGCCCGGGACGGCCCCCTCCTGGTCGGTGAGACGGTAGATCCGCAGCCGGATGTCGGGCTCGCCCTCCGGGCCGGGCACCATCCGGTCCTCGATCGTGACCCGCTCGTCGAGTGCGACCGGGGCCATCGCGGCACGCATGGCGTTCATCTGGGCGCGGATGTCGGGCAGGTCCTCCTGCCGCACGGTGGACATGTCGGCCAGGGGGACGGGGGAGGCCAGGAGAGCGGCCTTCAGCCCGGGATCGATGTTCGGATGAAGCGACATGGCACTCACCTTCGGGAAGACGGTACTGCCGGTCCGTGCGATCGGCCCTGCCATCGATCATGCGCGGATCCGGACCCCTCTCACAACCGAAACATGGCCACGATGAGGGAGCATATGACCGCCAGGTGGCGGTCCTATGCTCGACGCCCCGATATCGGGCGCCCCCGGGCTCGGATGCGACCGATGGAAGACCTGGCCGGGGTTGGGGAAGAAGGCATCCTTTCCGAAATTCGATGCTCGGACAAACGGCCGGGGCGAGGGAAATGTGTCGGCCTGTTAAATGCGTGGCGCCCGGTTAAAGCCCGGTCTACCGTAGACAGTGATCAGCACGGAGACACTCCTTCGATCCCCAGCGTGGCAGCCTGCCGGCGAGGTGTCATCGGAGACCAGGGGTTCAATGCCGGAAAGCAGATTTGAGCGGGAAGGAAGGTGGCGAATTTTCACATCGGATGAAGCTCGAGTTCGGCTGTCCGTAGCCGTGAGAATCCATGGTGGCGGGCGCGACGAACACCGGAAAGTCCGCGCTGAAAGAGAAACGGCTTTTCCGTTCACGCGATCCAGAAAGGCGAGCGTGGAAAGAATTCGCGGTCGAAGGTCTTCCCGGATATGCCGATTCTGGGAGGATCTTCAGTCGCAGCCGGTTCTCGACGCCCCGCGCGACGGGCATCCGGCATGACCCGTGACCTATCCCGCCGCCGGGCGGGTAAGCCACGCCGCAGAGGCCGAACAGGTAAGGCAGCTGGTCTCCACCCAGCAGGACGGGGTTCGAGCCCCCGCTGCGGCTCCGCCCTGAAAGAAGAGGGCCACGGGACCGGGACTCGGCGAAGGGAGTGGCGACCCTCGCCAGGTCGGCGGTTCCACCATGCGTCCGGTACGGCTCACGCCAACCGGGCCGGGCGCGTAGGACAACGCAGGTCAGCGGGCGGAGCGGGTGCTCGGATCCCACCCTCTCCGCCCGGCCTTGTCACCGCGCCCGCCTTTGTCTCTGCCTGGCCCTGTCGCTTGGTTGCCCGGTCCCCCTCTCCGTCCGGCTCCGTTGGCCGCCGGGCCGAGGCGTTCACGGAAGATGCCCGGCCGGGCGAGAAGCGCCGCCGGAAGCGATGACCTGTGATTCGGGCGGCGAGGTGCGAAAGAATGCCGGTGTGGACCAGCTGCCTGTGATCGATGTCGGCGCCCTGGTGAACGGCGAGTCCGATGCCCGGCGAGAACGGGCGGCCCGTGAGATCGGGCAGGCGTGCCGTGACAGCGGCTTCTTCTACATCTCCGGCCACGGGGTCCCGCCCTCGCTGCTCGAACGCCTCGACCGGGCCGCCCGCCGCTTCTTCGAGCTGCCTCTCGACCAGAAGATGGAGATCTCCATGGACCGGGGAGGCCGCGCCTGGCGGGGGTTCTTCCCCGTGGGGGGCGAGCTCACCTCCGGCCGGCCGGACCTGAAGGAGGGCGTCTACTTCGGCGCCGAACTGTCCGAGGACGATCCACGCGCCGGTCTGCCGCTCCACGGCCGTAACCTCTTCCCCGCGCGGGTGCCCGAGCTGGGTGAAGCGGTCCTGGAATATCTCGACACCTTGACGGGTCTCGGCCAGTCGGTAATGCGCGGCGTCGCGCTCAGTCTCGGGCTGGCGGAGGACTACTTCGCGGCCGGCTACACGGCCGATCCCACCGTGCTGTTCCGGATCTTCCACTACCCGCCGGCTCCGCCCGCCTCCGACGACTGGGGCGTGGGCGAGCACACCGACTACGGCCTGCTCACCCTGCTGGCCCAGGACCGGCACGGAGGTCTGCAGGTGCACGCCGGGACGGGCTGGATCGAGGCCCCGCCGATCCCTGGCACCTTCGTCTGCAACCTCGGCGACATGCTCGACAGGCTCACCGGCGGTCTCTACCGATCAACCCCGCACCGGGTCAGGAACGTGAGCGGTCGCGAGCGGCTGTCGTTCCCCTTCTTCTTCGATCCCGGCTGGGACGCCGAGGTGCCCCCGCTTCCCTCGCGGGCCGCCGGTTCGCCGGACGCGACCGGAGGCGGCCCCGCCCGGTGGGACGGTCAGGACCTTCGCGCCTTCACCGGCACCTACGGCGAATACCTCCTCGGCAAGGTCTCCAGGGTGTTCCCGCAGTTGCGCGAGGACGTCCTCTGAGGGACCCCGTATACGGCCCGTCCGGCCGTGAGCGTGAAGGCGCATGTCTCGTCGCCCACGGCGACTCCTCGTGCGCCGGGTTGCCGTCGCGTGATCCGCGCGGGCGGCCATGCGCTGTTAACCACATGACCGGGTAGATGTTGACCAATGCTTGTAATCTTTGGCGCTGTCGGGGAGAACGGTCCTGGTTGATCCTTCATGTAGGAGGTTCGTTGATGGAACGCCGTACGTTTCTTCGCGCCTCGGTGCTCGGCGCGAGCACCGTGGCCTTCACCGGGAGCCTCTGGCAGGACGCCTTCGCGGCGCCCGCCCAGAACGCTCCCGGTCCCTATGGGTCGCTGCTGGCCGCCGACGCCAACGGCGTCCAGCTCCCGGCGGGGTTCACCAGCAAGGTGATCGCCCGCTCGGGGCAGGCGGTCCCCGGCACCTCCTACACCTGGCACAGCGCCCCCGACGGCGGCGCCTGCTTCGCCGACGGCAGCGGCTGGATCTACGTGTCCAACTCCGAGGTCAACCCCGGCGGCGGCGCCTCGGCGATCCGGTTCAACTCCGGTGGCACCGTCGTCTCCGCGAACTCGATCCTGTCGGGCACCCGGCAGAACTGCGCCGGCGGCGCGACCCCGTGGAAGACCTGGTTGTCGTGTGAGGAGGTCAGCCTCGGCTACGTCTACGAGACCTACCCCTTCGGCGGCGCCGCCGTACGGCGTCCGGCCATGGGCCGCTTCAAGCACGAGGCGGCGGCGGCCGACCCCGTCCGCAAGGTGATCTACCTCACCGAGGACGAGACCAACGGCCGGTTCTACCGGTTCGTCCCGACGACCTGGGGTGACCTGTCCTCCGGCACGTTGCAGGTGTTGGTCGCGGGCTCGGCGACCAGCGGCTCGTTCACCTGGGCGAACATCCCCGATCCCGACGGTTCGCCGACCGTGACCCGTAGCCAGGTCTCGGGCTCGAAGTCCTTCAACGGCGGTGAGGGCTGCTACTACGCCAACAACACGGTGTGGTTCACCACCAAGGGCGACAACCGGGTCTGGCAGGTCAACCTCGCCGCGGGCACGTACGAGCTCGCCTACGACGACAGTCTCGTCAGCCCCGGCACGGCGCCGCTGACCGGCGTGGACAACGTCACCGGCTCGACCTTCGGAGACCTCTACGTCGCCGAGGACGGCGGCAACATGGAGATCTGCCTGATCACCCCCGACGACAAGGTCTCCTCGTTCCTGCGGATCAACGGCCAGGGCTCCTCGGAGATCACCGGCCCGGCTTTCTCCCCCGCCGGCAACCGCCTCTACTTCTCCTCCCAGCGCGGCACGTCCGGCTCCTCCTCGGGGGGAATCACCTACTGCGTGACCGGACCTTTCCGCACCTGACGGACGGCGCGGGCCGTACGGGTGAGGATCCCGTACGGCCCGCGCCGCCACACCTCATCCGGGGCGGAGGCCGATGGGCACATAAGACAAAAGACCCCAATGACCAGGTCTTTTGGGTCATCGTGACGATTCTTGGGAAGGAGCGGGGTAGTAGAGGGAGGCATGTAGGAGGGCGATATGGCAGCGCATGTAGTGGTGGGCGCGGATGGCTCGGCCCCCTCGCAGACAGCGGTCGAGTGGGCTGCCGAGGACGCCGCCAGGCGTGGGTGCGATCTCCGTATCATCCACGTGTACGAACCGACGGAGTATTACGCGCCATCGCCGGAGTTTCAGGACTCGGTGAGGGAGTACGGCCAGGACGTGCTGGAGAAGGCGGCCGAGCGGGCGCGTGGCCGCGCCCCGTGGACCGAGGTGAGCACCTCACTGGTGAGCGGCCGGGTGGCCGAGGTCCTCCGGAGGGAGGCCGAGGACGCCGAGCAGGTCGTGGTCGGCAGCCGGGGCCTGGGAGGGTTCGCCGGTCTGCTGCTCGGGTCGGTCACGCGAGCCCTGGCCGGTCATGTGGCGGCGCCGATCGTGGTCGTCAGGGACGTCCCGGAACGGGTCCGGGGGGAGATCGCCGTCGGGTACGACGGCTCGGAGCATTCGGTGACGACGCTGCAGTACGCCTTCGAGGAGGCTGCACGTCGCAAGGCCCGGCTGCAGGCGATCCACACGTGGCAGATGCCGGTAATGGGGCTGTACGCCGTGGCCTACGCTCCGCTGCTGGAGGACATGGCGGCCGCGGAGCAGCGCACCGCCACGAACGCCCTCAGCCCCTGGCGGGAGAGGTATCCCGGCGTGGAGGTCAAGCAGACGGTGATCTGTGAGCATCCGGTCGTGGCCCTGCGAAACGCCTCGGCCACCGCGGATCTGGTGGTGGTCGGCTCACGGGGGCTGGGCGCCTTCGAGTCCGCCGTTCTGGGGTCGGTGAGTCATGGGGTCCTGCATCATGCCCACTGCCCCGTCGCGGTGGTGAACCCCAGGGACGAGGCATGACGGATCTGCAGAGCCTTCGTAACCGCTGGTAGAGACCCCTTTCAGGGGGTATTTCAGGAGGAGGCGCCGCAGGTCGCCGTGATGAGGGACATGCCGCCGGCCGTCGCAGGCCGGATGGTGTCGTCTCCCGACAGGGGCTCGTCCGGACGGCAGGCGTACGGCGCGGCCTGCCGGTGGTCGTCCACCGGAATCCATGAGGGGGGACTGACATGAAGGCAGCGGTAGGGGACGAACTGGTCATCGAAAGCGCCCACGAGGGCGAGGCCCGGCGGGTGGGCGTGATCGTGGAGCTGCGTAACGACGACGGCTCTCCGCCCTACGTGGTGCGGTGGCTCCACGTCGAGCAGGAGACGCTCGTGTTTCCCGGCCCCGACGCGCATGTGATGCCCAAAAAGCAGGAGGCACGGCTCACGACAGAGCAGTAGGCGCGGCTCACCCACCCTGACCGGCTGATCCCGCCGGCCAGGGTGGGTGAGGTCGTTCATTCCCCCCACGGATTGCCGCGCCGAGCCCCTGCGCCGCCTGCCCGGCCGAGCCCCTGCGCCGCCTGCCCGGCCGCGACCCTGCACTGCCTGCCTGACAGGGCGAACCCGAGGCCCGAGTCGATTCGACGTCATCATCGACCTCGTGGGCCGGTCGGGGTGCTCGGGGTGCCGTCGAGGAACCACCGCAGGACCGGTACGACCGCTCCTGGCCGCCCCCGCATCTCCCGCATTGACTTTGTCCCAATGTTTGACGCACCATGTTGAGACAAAGCTTGCGACATTAGGGAGGGGTTATGCCGAGCGAAGCGTTACCGGACGCCGGCTCATCGGTGCGTCCGGCGGATCTCCGGCAGGCGGGCGCATGGCTGGTCCGGCACGGCCTGGCCGATGCCCGGCCGACACCGTTGCTGGCCGTGCGTCTGGCGGCACGGCGACGTGCACGCCTGGCCGATCACATCATGCTGGCCGCGTTGATGCTGGCGGCCGCACTCGCCCAGGCCTACGACCGGCTCGCCACCTCCGCCTATGGCGGGTTCGGGCCGCACAGCCAGACGCCGTTGCTGGTCCTGACGGTGTTGGTGGTCGCGCTGCTGCTGGTCCGGTCGCTGCTTGATCAGTGGGTGCGACGCGTCGACCGGCGTGCCGGCGCGGCGCTGTCGCGACGGGCGGCCCATCCGCTCCAGCCCGGCTGGCGAGCCATGCTCGGCCGGCCGTACGCCGCCTTCACGGTCGCCACCTTCGCCGGCGCGATGGCACTGGCGGCGAGCGCCCTGACCGTCCCGGACTCCACCGTGCGGTATGCGGCCTTCATCCTGCTGGTCGGCCTGCTCGGTGTCGCCGTCGGCGTCGTCTTGCAGCTCCGCGACCTGCTGACGCGCCCGGTCGTGGCCGAGGACGAGGTCTCGCTGACGGCCGACGTCATCATGCGCATCGAGGACGCGCGCGAGCTCACCGCACCGACCGTGCCGTGGGCGCTGCCCGTGGTGTTGCTGTTCGGTACGGCGTTCGGATGGTGGAACGCCGCCGCGCTCGTTCTGGCGCTCCTGGGCTTCGTCGCGAGCCACGTGATCCATGCGAGGACTCCGTCGATCGTGACGATGGCGCGGCGAGCCATGAGCGCCCGATGATCGTCATCGATGCGGCCTCGCCCGTTCCGCCGTTCGAGCAACTGCGTGCCCAGCTCGCCAGGCAGATCCAGGACCGCACGCTGGCCGTGGGCTCCCGGCTGCCGACGATCCGCCACCTCGCGGCCGACCTCGGCCTGGCCGTCAACACGGTCGGCCGGGCTTACCGGGAGCTGGAGGAGGCGGGGCTGATCGAGACCCGCGGGCGGGCGGGCTCGTTCGTGTCGGCCGCCGGCGAGGAGGGACGCGAACGGGCACGCCGTGCCGCCGCCGACTACGCGGCCGTGATCGCCAGCGTCGGCATCGACGCGGGCGAGGCGATCCGCATAGTCCAGGCGGCGCTGGCATCCGGCATGGCGGCACCGGCCTCTCCATGACTCGCTACGGGCAGATGGCGCGGCCCGCGACCTCTGCCCGGTGGGTGCCGATCGTGTGGTCGGCGCGAAGGGCCGGCAGTTCGCTGAGGTGGCTCAAGCGCCACGCGATGCTGGTGAAAGGGGGCGGCGCGGGCGGATGCCATGACCGGTCGAGTCGGCCGGCAGGTCGGTCAGGCCAGGGCTTCACGCTCGCCGATGAGTACGGCGGCGCCTTCGAAGCGGCCGGCCTCCAGGTCGTTCAGGGCTTGGTCCGCGGCGTCGAAGGGGTAGGGATTGGTCGTCACCCGGGGCGGACGGGCCGAGGTGAGGTCCAGGAAGGCCCGGCCGTCGGCGCGGGTGTTGGCGGTGACGCTGCGCAGCGTCCGCTCCTGGAACAGATGACGCTGGTAGTTCAGCGGGGGAACGTCGCTCAGATGAATGCCCGCCACCGCGAGCGTTCCACCCCGGTCCAGGGCGGCCAGCGCGACCGGGACCAGCTCGCCCACCGGGGCGAACAGGATCGCGGCGTCCAGCGATCCGGGTGGGGCGTCCGTGTCGTAACCCGCCGAGGCCGCGCCCAGGGTTCTCGCCAGCTCCTGCGCCCCGGCGGACCGGGTGTAAACGTGCACGGTCGCGCCCTGGGCGATGGCGACCTGTGCGGTCAGGTGGGCCGAGCCGCCGAAGCCGTAGATGCCCAGCCGCCCGCCCGGCGGCAGGTCACAGCGGAGCAGGGCGCGATATCCGATGATCCCGGCGCACAGCAGCGGCGCCAGCTTCTCGGCGGAAGTCTCCTCGGGAAGGGAGTAGGCATAATCCTCGGGGACGACCAGGTATTCGGCGTAGCCGCCGTCGGCGTCCCAGCCGGTGTAGGTGGAGAAGGGACAGAGATTCTCCGCGCCCCTGCGGCAGTGACGACAGTGCCCGCAGGTCGAGCGGAGCCATGCCACGCCGACGCGGTCGCCCGGCGCGAACCGTACCGAACCAGGACCGGCCGCGGCCACCCGGCCCACGACCTCGTGCCCGGGCACGGTGCGCGGGCGTCGCGGAGGCAGGTCACCCTCGGCGAGGTGGAGATCGGTACGGCAGACGCCACATGCCTCGACCTCTACCAGCACCTCTCCGGGGCCCGGCGCGGGAACCGGGAGCCGGACCCGTTCCAGAGGCCCGGAGGCGATCGGCCCGGGCCGCGCGACCACCCAGGCATCCATCTCGTCGGGGATCGTGGGCCGCAGCGGATACGGCGTGGGCCGGGGGATCCGCACGTCCCGGGCATCCGGGTCGGCGGGTGTCGCCGGGCGTTCGTTCATGGTCATGATGAACCTCCGCGGATGTCTCCCGGCGGGACGCCATGGCGTCCCGCCGCCGAGGGGAGGGCCGAAAGTCTTTCCTCTCCATCTCTACAGGGCGGCCGCGGTGTCTGCCGACGCGACACTCAATGCTCCACGGGGAGGTCTCGGCGTCTGTCGATGTGGCGCCCAAGGCTCCACGGGGCGTCCCAGTTTCTGTCGATGCGAGACCCAAGGGCTCTACGGAGCGGCTGCGATGTCTGTCGATGCGGCGCCCAAGGCGTACGCCGGCGATTCGCTCGAAGCCTCCGCCGGCACGCGGATGAGTCGTCGCTCCCGCGTCAGGCGACGCTGATGTCTATCTGCGGGGAGTGCTTCGGATCCATCCAGCGCAGAATCTGCAGAAGCCTGTCGACCGGCAGGCTGACGCAGCCGGTGGTGGGCCCGCCGTTGCTGATGTGGAGGAAGATCGCGCTACCCAGATGGGGCGTGCGGTCCTTGGTGTTGTAGGCGATCACGGCGCCGTAGTTGTAGGCCGGGAGGGTCACCATGTTCTCGGGAGCGACCCCCGGATTGGCGTGGCGGGAGTCCACCCACTTGTTGTAGAGGGGGCTGGCGGAGTCGTCGTTCCACTTGTCGTAGGAGAACGCCTGCCGGTAGGGAAACCTCACACCGGGGTCGGGCTTGACCCCGAACATGAAGTCGAATCCGTACGTCCCGGACGGGGTGCGCCCGTCGCCCTCCCGCTTCTGGCCCGGCGGGGCGATGCCGCTCTTGCCGACGTTCGCGGTCCACGGCCCGTACGTCTTCACCCAGCGGCCGCCCTCGGCGGTGTAGGCGATCAACGTGGCGGTGGTCTTCTGGTAGGAGTCGGCCGTCACGGTGATGAGCTGCCGTCCCTGCGAGGGGGGCGGCAGGGCGGACGCGGACGCGGAAACGGCACGGGCCCCGGCGGCTCCGCTGAAGATCATGACGAGTGCCAGCAGAACGGCACTCACGCGTACGGAAGCCATTCTCGTGTCCGTAGGCGCTCCCTGATTGGCGGTGTTCATACAGGTCAGGCTAGCCAGAGGGGAGGTGTGCTCGGTGTGGGTCGCCGTTTCCCGGGGGGAGGTCGCGGCGCAGCTCAGGAGCGATATGGGCCGGAGAATCGCTCATGTCAGGCGTGCCCGGCCACGCCATGCGGTGCATCGGCCCCCGGCTCGTATCCGGCCGATCTCGCCGGCTGAGGGTTGCAGGTCAGAACGGCCGGTGGTCGTGCTCGCGGTGACAGGGCATCGGGAGGCCTCGCCGCGAAGACGTCATCGCCCGTTCTGGGAGAAGTGCTGGTAGTCCTTCTCGGTCGACCAGGATCCGCCCCAGCCCCAGCCGATCTTCTTGAACGCGCGCACCACGTTGTCACCGGGGTTGATGACCCCTGGCCGGTCCAGAGGCCGCCGAACGTAGTCTTTCGCGTTCGGGGGCTCGAGGGTTCCGCCTGGATAGGGGTGGATGTAGGGATTCTCTCGGGTGTTGATGTCGATCGCCAGGCCGTAGGCGTGTTGCGACCAACTGCCGCTGGTCCCGACGCGCCGGCAGTTGAAGCCCGAGGTGTTGTCCGCCTTCATCGAGGCGGCGTCGCTGCCCTTGTAGGCCTCCACCGTCTGCATCTGCCGGATGGGGAAGCGCTGGCCGTACAGCTTCTTGAAGACCGAGACGACCTGGTCGGCCACGGATTTGTTGATCACCAGCTCTCCGGTATGGGGCGCGCCGTCGAAACCCCAGTAGGTCATGGTGATCATCCTGAGGTCGGCGGGTTGCACCGGGCACCCGCGGCGCCAGGAATGGCGCAGCTGGTCCGGCGAGACCGGTGTCACCTTGGCGGTGAACGCCTGCGATGTGCCCGGAGAAGGGGTCGGCGATGGAGACGCCGCAGCCGTCGTCATGGCGACGGCGGTCACGCTGAGCAGGACGAGTGCCGCCGCGGCCGGCCTGCGGTGTGGGATGAATGCCATTTCCCCAGGTTAGGCACTCTTCGGAGGCCTGCCCTAATCGATCGGATCAACCGGTCAACGATTCTTTGCGAGAAATATGCCTTTCCCTGGCGGGCGGACACCGGATAGGAGCCGGGAACCGGCCCTTCGCAGCCAGAAGGCAGCGAGACGCAGCTCCACACCGGCTCGTCCTGGCCGGAGGACGAGTGAAGCGCCGTGCCACGCCGGCCCTTCATGGCCGAAGGATGAACGAGGCGCCGCGGGCTGGACCTGCTCCGGGTGAGGGACCGGAACGAGGAGAGCCCTGGGGTTGACCTCAAGTTGGGTCGAGGTTGCAGGCTTGGCCGCGGAGTTGGAGCCGACCTGAAGGGATCTCATGCGCGCGGTGTGGTTGAGGGAGTTCGGCGGGCCGGAGGTGCTCGTCGCGGAGGACACACCGGATCCGGTGGCCGGACCGGGGCAGGTGCTGATCGAGGTGGCGTTCGCCAACATCACCTTCGTGGAGACCCAGATCCGCGCGGGTGCCGGGCCGTTCAAGGTGGAGTTGCCGATGATCCCGGGCAACGGCGTCGGCGGTGTGGTCACGTCGGTCGGTACGGAGGCGGACCGGGGGCTGATCGGCAGGAGGGTGGTCAGCGGCACCGGAGGTTCGGGCGGCTACGCCGAACTCGCCGTCGTGGATGCCGGCGGAGTCTTCGAGGTGCCGGACGGTATGGACCTCGACAGCGCGGTGGCCCTGCTGGCCGACGGGCGTACGGCGATGCTGATGGCCGGGGCGGTCGATCTGCGCAGCGGGGAAAGGGTGCTGGTCGAGGCGGCCGCGGGCGGGGTGGGCACCTTGCTGGTCCAGCTCGCGCGGGCGGCCGGCGCCGAGGTCGTCGCGGCGGCCGGTGGCACGCGCAAGGTCGAGCTGGCACGCGACCTGGGTGCCGATGTGGCGGTCGACTATCGGGAGCCGGGCTGGACGGAGCGGGTGCGCGAGGCCGTGGAGGAGGTGGACGTCGTCTTCGACGGTGTTGGCGGCGCCATCGGCCGGTCGGCGTTCGAGCTGCTCGGCCTGGGTGGGCGGATGATCAGTTTCGGGCTCGCGAGCGGCGAGTGGGCGAATATCTCCGACGAGGCCGCCGCGGACCGTGGAGTGACGCTGGTGCGGCCGGTGATGACGCCGGAGAGGATGCGCTCGCTGACGGAGGGAGCGCTGGCCGAGGCTGCGGCCGGCCGGCTGCGGCCGGTGATCGGGCAGCGGTTCCCGCTGGACCGGGCGGCCGAGGCGCATGCGGCCATGCAGGCGCGGACCACCGTGGGCAAAACCCTGCTGGAGGCGCGGTGAGGATTCCCGGCGTCATCCTGGCGTTGGGTGGGAACGTGATCGACGCTGACGGGACTACAGGTCAGATCTGGCCTGATTGGACGGCGCCCTCGGGCTGGTGAGGACGCCTCGGCCCACCGTACGATCATCACCGGCGCCGCTGAGGTGCGGCCTGGCGTGGTCCGCCGGCGCGCAGGAATAGCTCTCCCAGGGCGTGGATGTGGTCGCGGAACTCGGCGGGCTGGACGACGTCGAACTCGGCGTCCACCGCCGCGAGGATCATGACCGGCCAGTCGAAGGCGTCGACGCTCATGTGCAGGCGGCAGGCGTGCTCGTCGACGGGCTCGACCCTTCCTCCGGTGACGGCGACGACCTGTTCCACGTCGGCGGCCGGGGCGTGGATGTGGACCACGATGTCGTAGCGGGTGGGGCGGGCGTTGAGCCGGTCCTGGACGAACACGGCGGCGTCGGCCGCCGGCAGTTCCCGCTGGCGGAAACGGGCTCCGGTGGTGGCCGGGCCGGTGAGGCGGTCGAGGCGGAAGACGCGCCAGTCGGCGCGATCGAGGTCCCAGGCGACCAGGTACCAGCGGCGTTTGAGCGAGACCAGCCGGTGCGGTTCCACCAGCCGGGTGGCCGGCTCGCCTGCGGGGGTGGCGTAGGTGAAGGTGAGCCGTTCATCGTCGCGGCAGGCCTGGGCGATCACGGTGAGGGTGGTCGCGCCGGCTCGGGGGCCGTTCGCCGCCGGGGCGACGGTGTAGGTCGACACGGCGTCGACGCGGCGGCGCAGGCGGGGCGGCATCACCTGGACGACCTTGGCCAGGGCGCGCAGCGAGGTCTCCTCGATGCCCTCGACGGTGCCGCCGGCGCCGGTGCGCAGGCCGACCGCGATGGCGACGGCCTCGTCATCGTCGAGCAGCAGGGGCGGCATGGCCGTACCGGATTGGAGTTGGTAGCCGCCGGCGACGCCGCGGCTGGCGGCGACCGGGTAGCCCAGCTCGCGCAGGCGGTCGATGTCGCGGCGCAGGGTGCGCTCGCTGACCTGGAGCCGGTCGGCGAGCTCCAGGCCGGGCCAGTGGCGGTGGCTCTGCAGCAGGGACAGCAGTCGCAGCATGCGCGCGCTCGTGTTCGCCATGAATCCAGGATCCACTCCATTCCGGCCGGAAAGTGGCCGGAATGGACCCTAGCGTCGCCTCCGTGAACCAGCCGACGGAGGGAACGCACATGAAGATCTTGGTGACCGGGGCGACGGGGATCGTCGGCCGTCACGTGGTGGACCGGCTCGTGCGGGCGGGTGTGAGTGTGCGGGCGCTGACCAGGAACCCGGCGGCGGCCAAGCTGCCGCCGCAGGTGGAGGTCGTCGAAGGCGATCTCACCGCACCGCGGAGCGTGGCGGCCGCGCTGAGGGGCGTGGAGCGGATGTACCTGTTCTCGGTGGAGCAGACCGCGCGGGAGGTCGTCGCGCTGGCCGAGCAGGCCGGGGTAGGGCGCATCGTGGTGCTGTCGGCGGCCTCGGTGACCGTCGGCTTGCACACCAACCCGGTTGAGCGGGCGGTCGAGGAGTCCGGGTTGGAATGGACGCACCTGCGGCCCTGCGGGTTCATGGCGAACATGGTGCAGATCTGGGCGCCGTCCATCCGGGCCGAGCGCGTGGTGCGCCACCCGTTCGCGGACGAGCCGATGAATCTGATCCACGAGGCCGACATCGCCGCCGTCGCCGTGGCCGCGCTGCTGCACGACGGTCACCACGGCAGGGCCTACACCCTGACCGGGCCCGCGCTGGTCACCGTCCGCGAGCAGGTCCAGGCCATCGGCGAGGCGCTCGGCGAGCAGGTCCGCTACGAGGAGGTCACCCGCGAGCGCGCCCGGGAGCTGATGAAGGCCCAGGGCGGATTCGCCGCGGAGACCGCCGACCTCATGCTCGGCTTCGTCGAGTACGACGGCGGTGAGGCGTCCGGCGCCGACGGCTACGCCGACCAGGACTGGTCCGCGCTGATGCGCGTCTGGCCGGACGTGGAACAGGTCACCGGGCGAGCCCCGCGCGACTACGCCGAGTGGGCCCGTGACCACCTCGCGGACTTCCGCTGACCGCCGCAGCGTCGGCCCGATGCTGTCCGCGAAGCCGACCGTCCCCGCGACGTCCGCGATGCAGGACGAGCATCGCCACGCCAACACGCTCACCTGACCGGATAAGACCGCAGAGGATCTGAGTCGCCCGCCACCGCGCCGTCGGCCACAACCACGTCGCTCAACAGCGGTCGATAATCACACTGCTGCACGGAAAGGCCCGTTGCGGTCTCTCCGGGGATTTACGGCGATATGGTGCTTTTGGGGTAATTCAGAATTTTTGAGAATATTCGCTGTTATCTAGCTGAAATCGCGTCATTCCGGTGACCCGGTGCGGCGACGGGGGGCTCGCCGCACCGGGAGGCCGGGTTAGTCGGATCGCAGTCGACTATTTGGTGATGGTGAAGGTGTCAATGTCGAACAGGTTGCCGCCGCCGCCGGTGAAGACGAGGAAGAGGTTTCCTGAGGCTGATCCGGTCAGGGTGGTGGAGACGTTCTGGAAGGTGTCCCAGTTTCCGGTGACCGGTACGGTGACCGAGCCGAGGAGGGTTCCGGTGGCTGATCCTGATCGGATCTGGATGGTGCCGCCGGATCCTGCGGAGGAGATGCGGGCGCTGAAGGCGGTGGCGCCGGAGGTGTTGACGGTGGAGTAGCCGGCCCAGTCTCCGTTTTCGATGTAGCCGACGGTCTTGCCGCCGCTGGCGGGTCCGTGGTCGGCGGGTTGTACGCCGAAGTTGGAGGTGTAGGCCTCACCCTCGACGGTCTGGGTGACGGGACCGGTGCCGCCGAGCTCCTTGATCCGGATGTTGCGGAACGCGACGTCGTCACCCGTACCGTGGTTCTGGATGCCGATGTGCCCCTCGCGCAGGCTGCGCGCCGCGTTGGTGTTGGTGAAATCGTTGATCTTCGATCCGTTGAGGAAGACCTGGAGCCGCTCGCCCTGGACGAGAAGCTCGTAGGTGTTCCACGCACCCGGCGGGTTCAGGGCCGCGTCGCGGGCGGCGATATCGGCGCTCTTGACCGCGTAGACGGATCCGGTGGTGCGATCCGCGGTGTCGGTGGCGTCGATCTGGACCTCGTAGCCCTTGCTCCCGTTGTTGGGGTCGGCGGCGGGGAGGCCGACGAGGACGCCGGAGTTGTCGTCGCCGAGAGCCTTCCAGTCGAGCTTGAGCGAGTACGAGGCGAACTTCTTCGCCGAGTACCACAGCACGCCCAGGCCGCCGGTGGAGGAGAGGGTGCCGTCGGAGTTGGTGAAGCTGCCCGGACCGGTCTGCGTCCATCCGGTGGTCGAGCCGTTGTACAGCGAGGTGTATCCGGTCTCCGGGCGGCAGTCGGCCTTCGCCATCCCGGCCGCGTACCGGATGCCGCCGAGCAGCAACGTGCGGAACGCCGGCTCGGCGTAGGAGGAGATGGTGTGGCCGAGGCCGGTGTAGAACGACCGGCCGGAGGACTGCGGGTGGCACCAGGTGATGGGGTGGTCACCCATGTCACCGCCGCTGTAGGTGCTCTCGTCGAGGGTCTGCAGCACGTGAGCGGTGCTCCGCGGGTTGGTGCGGTAGTTGTACAGCTCATCGCTTCTGGACCAGGTCGGCCCGAGGTGGGCGGTGGCCGCGTGGGCGCGGTCCTCCGTCTTGACCGTCACCTGCTGGATCGCGGGATGCCCCTTGAACCAGGCTCCCACCAGGTTTCCGTAGTACGGCCAGTCGTACTCGGTGTCGGCGGCGGCGTGGATGCCGAAGTAGCCGCCTCCGCCGTTGACGTAGCTCTCGAAGGCGGTCTGCTGGGTGGCGTTGAGCACGTCACCGGTGGTGCTGAGGAACACCACGGCCTTGTACTGCGCGAGGTTGGCCGTGGTGAAAACCGCGGCGTCCTCGCTGGCGGTGACGGTGAAGTTGTTGGCCGTGCCCAGATCCCGGATGGTCTGAATGCCGGTGGGGATCGCGTCGTGCCGGAAGCCGGCCGTCTTGGAGAAGACCAGCACCTTGTAAGCGGGGTCGGCGGCGTGTGCGGCCGTCGGGACGAGCATGGTCGCGGCGACCAGTGTGGCCGCGCCCATGGCCGTGAGCCCGCTTCGCATGAGGCTCCGCATGGCTGTCCTTTCGTCCGTGAAGCCCGGTGCGGCGGGGGTCCGCCGCACCGGGAGTCGCGTTACTTGGTGATGGTGAGGGTGTCGACGTCGAACAGGTTGCCCGCGCCGCCGGTGAAGACGAGGAACAGGGTGCCTGTGGCCGATCCGGTCAGGGTGGTGGAGACGTTCTGGAAGGTGTCCCAGTTTCCGGTGACCGGTACGGTGACCGAGCCGAGGAGGGTTCCGGTGGCTGATCCTGATCGGATCTGGATGGTGCCGCCGGATCCTGCGGAGGAGATGCGGGCGCTGAAGGCGGTGGCGCCGGAGGTGTTGACGGTGGAGTAGCCGGCCCAGTCTCCGTTTTCGATGTAGCCGACGGTCTTGCCGCCGCTGGCGGGTCCGTGGTCGGCGGGTTGTACGCCGAAGTTGGAGGTGTAGGCCTCACCCTCGACGGTCTGGGTGGTGCCGCCGGTGGCGGTGCCGAAGGTGAAGGCGTCCAGGTCGAACAGGTTGCCCTGGCCGGTCACGCCCTTGAACACCAGGAACAGGGTGGTGGTGCCGGAGGGGGCGTTGGTGATGTTCGCGTTGACGTTGACGAAGGTGTCCCAGCTACCGGTGACCGGGACGGTCGCCGTGCCCAGCAGGGTGCCGGTGGCCGAGCCCGCGCGGACCTCGATGGTGCCGCCCACTCCGCCGGAGGAGACCCGTGCCGTGAACGTCCTGGCGTTGCCCAGCGCGTACGGCTGGAAGGAGATCCAGTCGCCGTTGTCGACGAACCCCGCGGTCTTGGCGCCTTCGGCGGTGGCGTGGTCGGCGACCTGGATGCCGGACTGGGCGCCGAAGTGCTCGGCCTGGCGGTGGCGGGGCTGCAGGGTACGGATGCTGTGCGTGGTCAGGCCGGCCTTGTCGGTGTACTCGGCGTCGAAGACGCCGTAGATGTTGGCCGCGGCGTCGTGCTCACCGTCGGTCGGGACCACGATGCTTCCGGTGCACCCGTTCTTGGAGGTGATGGAGTGGCGGTGGCTGTCGTGACCCAGCAGGTAGGTGACCTTCACCTTGGTGCAGTCGATGGCCCCGTCCTCGGGGTCGGAGACGTTGACCGTGAAGGGAACGGTGTCACCGAAGGAGAACAGCTGCCCCTCGGTGGGGGCCGTGAACGTCACGGTGGGCGCGGTGTTGCCGACGGTCACGATGACGCTCGCGGTTCCGGTCAGCCCGGCCGAGTCGGTGACGGTCAGCGTCGGCGTGTAGGTGCCGTTGGTGTTGTAGGTGTAGGTCGGGTTGGCCGCGGTGGACGTGCCGCCGTCACCGAACTTCCACGAGTAGGTCAGCGCACCGCCCTCGGGGTCGGAGCTGCCGGCCGAGGAGAAGGTGACGGCCAGCGGCGCGGGACCGGAGGTCTTGTTGGCGGCGACACGGGCGACCGGGTTGCGGTTGGTCCCGCCGAGATACTCGATCCGGTAGATGGCCTGGTTGTCGGCACCGGTGCCGTAGTCGAGCACGTTCAGGGCGCCGTCGGGACCGAAGGCCATGTCCATGACCTGCTTGCCCGTCCACGGGAAGGCCTCGATCACACCGGGGGTGCCGTCGGCCTTGACCTCGATGGCCTTGATCCACTGGCGGCCCAGCTCACCGGCGAAGAAACGGCCGTTGAGGGCGGCGGGGAACTTGACGGCGGAGTTGAGGTTGGCGTCGTAGCGGTAGACCGGTCCGCCCATCGGGGACTCGGAGCCGCCGCCGAACTCCGGCGGGGTGCCGGCCTCGCCGCCGTAGCGGATCCAGCTGGCCTTGGCCGCGGGCAGGGTGGCCAGACCGGTGTTGCGGAAGGAGTTGTTGGTCGGCCCGCCGGCGCAGTTGTACTTGGCCGCGGAGGGGCCGGAGGGGAAGGTGTACTCGTTGTAGGTCTCGGCGGTGGTGTTGGTGCCGGTGCAGTACGGCCAGCCGTAGTTGCCGGGGGCCGTGATCCGGTCGAACTCCACCTGGCCGCCGGGGCCGCGGTTGGCGTCGGGGCCGCCGGCGTCGGGGCCGTAGTCACCCAGGTAGACGATGCCGGTGGGCTTGTCCACGCTCATCCGGAAGGGGTTGCGGAAGCCCATCGCGTAGATCTCGGGGCGGGTCTTGGCCGTGCCCGGCGCGAACAGGTTGCCGGACGGGATCGTGTAGGTCCCGTCGGGCTGGGGCTTGATCCGCAGCAGCTTGCCGCGCAGGTCGTTGGTGTTGCCCGAGGAGCGCTGGGCGTCGAACTGGGGGTTGCGGTCGGTGCGCTCGTCCAACGGGGAGTAGGAGTTGGACTCGAACGGGTTGGTGTCGTCACCGGTGGTCAGATACAGGTTTCCGGCGGCGTCGAAGTCGATGTCCCCGCCGACGTGGCAGCACTGGCCGCGGTCGTTGGGCACCTCCATGACGATTTTCTCGCTGGCCAGATCCAGGGTGTCGTCGGTCTTGAGGGTGAACCGCGACAGGTTCAGGTGGCCCTTCCAGGCCTCGAAGGTCGCGGCGGTACCGCTGGTGGGGGCGTCCCCACCGGGGGTGTTCAGCGCCGGCGAGTAGTACAGGTAGATGTAGCGGTTGGTGGCGAAGTTGGGGTCGGCCGCGACGCCCTGGAGGCCCTCTTCGTCGTGGGTGTAGACGTTGAGCTTGCCGGCGACCTTGGTGACGCCGGCGGCGGTGGTGACCCGCAGCGTGCCGTCGCGGGCGGTGTGGACGATGGAGCGGTTGGGCAGCACGGCCAGGGACATGGCCTCGCCGAGCTTGGCTCCGCCGACGGCCAGCTGAACCTGCTGATAGTCCGCAGGAGGGATGGCGGCCGCCGCGGCCGCCGAGGCCGCAGCCGACGTGGCTGTGTGTCCGGCGTGTCCGGCGTGACCGGCGTGAGCGCTGAGATCGGTGGCGTAGGCCACGGGGGTCGTGGGAGAGCTGTACGTAGCGTTGAGCACCACACCGCCTGCTGTGACCAGCAACATCGTGGCGAACATCCGGGCCCAGGGCCGCGAACGTGGAGACATGAGGGAATCCCTTCCTGACCTGGGGGGTAAGTCAGGCAAGGCGCGCGCCGCCGCGCTGATTGCCGTGGTGCCTTTATTTGTCTTGGATAGCAATTAATTGGCTTTGTAACATAAAGATGACACGTTGCGCACCCCTGAGTCAGGTAACGAATTAGCAACCGTCGATTCCGTCGCAGGTGGGAGAAAAAAACCTTCTGGGTTACGAAAATGTTACATAGCGCGAAACGTTTCGACACTTGTGCGCCGCGTATCGGACACCTTTAATTCGGCGAGGCATGCAAATTAATTGTGGGAGCGTGACGTGCAACACGGCCAGGGCGGTAGTTGGAACGGCGGCCAGAAGGGTTCGGCCAGGTCAGCGGGTATTCCCGCGGACCAGGCCACCGTTCGCCGATCCAACCTCTCCCTTGTGCTGCGCCACGTGAGCGAGCGAGGATCACGGTCGAGATCACTCGTCGCCGCGGAGACGGGCCTCAACAAGACCACGGTCACCAGCCTCGTCGGAGAGCTGGTGGCACGCGGACTGATCAAGGAGATCGGGCCGCAGCATGCCGGCGCCGTCGGTCGACCAGGCCTCGCCCTCGCGCTGGACGGCTCCGGCGTGGGAGCGCTGGGCACCGAGGTCAACGTCGACTACGTCGCGGCCTTCGCCACCGACGTGGCCGGCCGGGTGCTCATCGATCGTCGCGTCGGTTTCGACGCCACGGGCGGCGGGCCGGAACGCTCACTCGACGAACTGGCAAGGACGATCAGGGAGGCGGTGGCCGAGCTCGACCTGCTAGGGGTCACCCTCGCGGGAATCACCGTGGCGGTTCCCGGCCTCATCGACTCCGCCACCGGAATCGTCGAGGTCGCACCCAACCTCGGCTGGTACGGCGTGCCGGTGGCCGAGGTGCTCGCGCGGGCAGGTGTCGCACCGAACGTGCCGATCACCGTGGACAACGACGCCAACCTCGCCGCACTGGCGGAGTTCACCGCCGGAGTCGCGGCGGGCACCTCCGATCTCGTCTACCTGACGGGTGAGGTGGGTGTCGGCGGCGGTGTCATCGCGGGTGGACGGCTGCTGGGCGGTGCGGACGGTTTCGCCGGCGAGGTGGGACACGTGATGGTGGACCCTTCGGGCGAGAGGTGCGGTTGCGGCCGGATCGGTTGCTGGGAGACGAAGGTCGGCCTGGCGGCGCTGGTCCGGATGGTCACTCCGGAACGCGCCTACGGTGTCGGCGACGGAGTGGTGCGCGATCCGGAGGAGCGACTGGCCGAGATAGAGCTGCGACAGGCCGCGGGCGACCGCCGGGTCGACGCGGCCGTCATCGAGGTCGGCCGCTGGCTCGGGCGCGGCGCGGCCACATTGGTCAACCTGTTCAACCCGCGGGTGATCGTCATCGGCGGCTACTTCGCCAGGCTCGCCGGGCAGATCATCCCCGTCGCGCAGACCGAGCTGAAACGACTGAGTGTCGCGGGATCGGCGTCCCGCTGCACCTTCGTCGCCTCCGATCTCGGTTTCGGCGCGGCCTCGCGGGGCGCAGCCGGAATCGTCGTCGAACGGGTGCTCTCCGACCCCACCTCCATCGACATCCGCCACGTGGTGACATCGAGACCGGGGAAGGAGCGCTGATCGAATGCCGCTGGGCGTTCCCCCCTTGAAGCTATGAATCCCCTGAACTGACAGAACCGCTGGATCGGCAGATCCGCCGGACCGACGGAACCGTCGGACCGGTGAGTTCGCCGAACCGGTGAAACCGTGAACATCGGTGGCGGGCCTCGTGCCCGGCCACTCCCAAGACCCCCGTCCGTCCGGCTGACCGGACACGCGACGGAGCCGTTCTCGCCGACCTCGGTTCCGACGCGATGGTGCCGTTTCGAGTCACCGAACGGACGGGTCCCAATTCTTGAACTCGGCTGGACATGATCCAGGAGGCTCTCATGTCGGAGTCACCCCCCGACTCTGTACCCCTGCTGTTGATGCGGGGGATCGTCAAGCAATTCCCCGGCGTTCGCGCACTCGACGGCGTTGACCTGGAGGTCTTACCCGGAGAGGTGCACTGCCTGCTCGGCCAGAACGGCGCCGGAAAATCCACCCTGATCAAGGTGCTGGCCGGCGCCCACCAACCCGACGAGGGCACCATCGAACTCGGCGGCCGGCAGGTCCGGCTGTCCTCCCCCACCGCGGCGATCAAACTCGGCATCTCCACCATCTACCAGGAACTGGATCTGGTCGACGGATTGAGCGTGGCCGAGAACATCTTCTTGGGCCATGAGATCTCCCGGCTGGGCTTTGTCAGCCAAAGCGAGGCCAACCGGGCCGCCCGCACCCTGCTCAGCCGGCTGGGTCACGGTGAGATCCGCCCGTCGATGGAGGTGGGCCGCTTGTCGCCGGCGGCCAAGCAGGTGGTCAGCATGGCCCGGGCGCTCTCGCATGACACCCGGTTGATCATCATGGATGAGCCGTCGGCGGCGCTGGCCCATGACGAGGTGGGCAACCTGTTTCGGATCATCCGGGAGCTGACCGCGCAACAGGTGGCGGTGGTCTACATCTCGCATCGGCTGGAGGAGATCCGCGAGATCGGGGATCGGGTGACGGTGCTCAAGGACGGCCGTACCGCGGCGGTGGGGTTGCCGGCCAAGAGTACGCCGACGGCGCAGGTGGTGTCGTTGATGACCGGGCGCAGCGTGGAGTACGTGTTTCCGCCGCGCCGCACCGAGGCGGCCGGGGAGCAGGTGCTGCAGGTGAGGAACCTGACGGTGCCGGGCGTGTTCGCGGATGTGTCCTTTGAGGTGCGGGCGGGGGAGATCGTGGGGTTGGCCGGGCTGGTCGGTTCGGGCCGCTCGGAGATCATCGAGGCGATTTACGGGGCGCGCCGGTTTTCCGGTGAGGTGGTGTTGGAGGGGCGGGCGGTCTCCAGCCGGGCTGGTACCTCGGGGGCGGTGCGTCGGGGGATGGGCCTGGCGCCGGAGGAGCGTAAGGCGCAGGCGTTGCTGCTGGATCAGAGTGTGACGCGCAATATCAGTTTGGCGAGTTTGGGCAAGTACTCGCGGCTGGGCTGGATGGATCGGCGGCGGGAGGCGGTCGAGGCGGCGGAGTTGGTGGCGGCGTTGGATATCCGCCCCGCTGATCCAGAGCGGCCGATCAAGACGTTGTCGGGGGGCAATCAGCAAAAGGCGGTGTTGGCGCGGTGGTTGGTCAATGGCCGCAAGTTGCTGTTGTTGGATGAGCCGACGCGGGGGGTGGATGTGGGGGCGCGGGCGGAGTTGTATGCGGTGGTGCGGCGGCTGGCCGATGAGGGGATCGGGGTGTTGCTGGTCTCCAGCGAGGTGCCGGAGGTGTTGGGGTTGGCCGATCGGGTGTTGGTGATCCGGGAGGGCACGATCATCGCTGAGGCGCCGGCGCGGGATCTGGATGAGCATCGGGTACTGGACATGATCATGGAGGGGAGTGCGCTGTGAGCGATCCCAAGAGCGAGAGCCCGGCAAGCCCGGTGGATACGGTGAAGCAGCCCGGCGGCGAGCCGGCCGGTTCGGAGGGTCACGGTTCGGAGGGTCGGGGGCAGGCGCAGGTGCGCCGGGCCCCGGTGGTGCTGGGCCCGCTGGCCCGGCTGGGCCAGGCCCGCCACCTGGGACTGGTCGCGGCGCTGGTGCTGCTGGCGATCGTCGGGTTGGTGACGGTGCCGGAGAACTTCGCGACCACCTCCAACCTGGTGAGCATTCTGTCGCTGGCCGCGACGATCGGTGTGATCACGGTCGGGGCGACGTTTGTGATCATTGGTGGGGGCATCGATCTGTCGGTCGGTGCGGTGATGGCGCTGGCCTCGGTGTGGGCCACCACGCTGGCCACCCAGGCCTACGGGCCGCTGATCATGATTGTCTGTGCGGTGCTGGTGGGGGCGGCCGCGGGGCTGGTCAACGGGTTCCTGATCGCTTATGGGCGGATGGTGCCGTTCATCGCGACGCTGGCCATGTTGGTGGCCGCCCGGGGTCTGGCGCAGCGGATGTCGGATCGGCGTACCCAGCTGGTGCAGCAGGGCAACGAGATGATCGTTCAGTTGTCGACCACGCGGGTGCTCGGGGTGCCGGTGCTGGTCTACATCTTCGCGTTGGTGGTCGTGGTGGGCTGGGTGGTGTTGAACCGGACCACGTTCGGGCGGCGCACCTATGCGGTGGGCGGCAATCCCGAGGCGGCGCGGCTGGCCGGGATCAACGTGCGCCGGCACACCATGATGTTGTACGCGCTCTCAGGGTTGTGCTGTGGCATCGCGGCGGTGTTGATTATGGCGCGGACCACGACCGGCTCGTCCACGCATGGGGATCTGTATGAGCTGGATGCGATCGCGGCGGTGATTATCGGGGGCACGTTGCTGACCGGTGGCCGTGGGTCGATCATCGGGTCGATCCTGGGTCTGCTGATCTTCACGGTGATCACGAACTTGTTCATTTTGAACGGGTTGAACACCAGTGACCAGTTGATCGCCAAGGGTCTGATCATCGTGGTGGCGGTGTTGCTGCAGCGCCGCAGCCTGGAATCACGAACCTAACCACACGCTCAGGCGCGACTCGCCTCACGAACTTGGGACCCGTCTCGGGAGCCCAGAACCCGCGCCTCGCGGACCGGTCAGGGGACCGCGGGATGCGCATCTTTTCACCCCCCATGAAGCGCTACGCGTTTCAGCCCAAAAGGAGCAAGTTCATGGCAGAAAACGTCGCTCGTCGAGGGTTCCTCCTCGGCGGAGCCGTCATAGGCGCCGGCGCGCTGGTCGCCGGATGCACCAGCAACGAGCCGGCCGCCGCACCGGTCGCGGCCTCGGCACCGGCCGCGGCGCCGGCGCCGACGGGTGGCAACGAGGCGCCCGGCACCAAGGTCGTCATCGGGTTCTCCGCACCGGCGGCCGACCACGGCTGGATCGCCGCGATCGCCAAGAACGCCGAGACCGAGGCCAAGAAGTACTCCGATGTGGAGTTCAAGCCGGTCGAGCCGACCAACGACATCAACGCGCAGATCTCCGCGGTGGAGTCGCTGATCGCGGCCAAGGTCGCCGCCCTGGTGATCTTGCCCAACGACGGTCAGCAGCTCAACCAGATCGCCCGCCAGGCCAGTGACGCCGGCATCCCGGTGATCAACCTGGACCGGGTGTTTCCGGACAAGCTGTCCTACCGCACCTGGATCGGCGGCGACAACTACGGCATGGGCGTGGCGGCCGGCACCTACATCGGCAACAAGCTCAAGGAAAAGGGCGTGGCCAACCCGGTCATCCTGGAGATCCAGGGCATTGCCACCCTGCCGCTGACCCAGGACCGCAGCAAGGGCTTCGAGGACGCGCTGAAGACCTTCGGCTTCACCGTGACCGCCAAGCAGGACGCGCAGTTCACCGTGGAGTCGGGCACCAAGGTGGCCAGCAACCTGATGCAGGCGCACAAGAAGATCGACGCGATCTGGAACCACGACGACGACCAGGGCATCGGCGTGCTGGCCGCGATCAAGGAGGCCAACCGCAGCGAGTTCTTCATGGTCGGCGGCGCCGGTTCGGCCAACGCGATGCGTGACATCCAGGCCGGTAACAGCGTGCTGGAGGCCACCGTCACCTACAGCCCGACCATGGCCTCCTCGGCGATCAAGCTCGCCCGCCTGATCGCGCAGGGTAAGGGCATGAGCGATCTGGTGGAGAACCAGGTGCCTCAGTCGATCACGCTGGCCTCGGAGACCATCACCAAGGACAACGTCGACAAGTACCTGCCGCTCGGATTCGAGTCGTGACAGCGGTCCTTCAGGTGGGTATGGCGAAGGGCAAGGCGATCATGTCACCCGCCTTCTCCGTCGACTAGTCCCTGCCGCCGACCCCGGGCGGCGGCCGGTCAGGTGTGCCGCCGCCCGTCATTTCCCAAGACCCGACATCCCAGGAAACGTCTGTTTGAGCAGGAGGCCCGATGCGTACGGGAGTGTGGCTGATAGGAGCGCGGGGGTCGGTCGCCGCCACCAGCGTGATCGGAGCGCTCGCACTGCGGGCGGGTCTCACCGATCCGACCGGTTGCGTCACCGAGTTACCCGAACTACACAGCCCCGAGATACCCGGCCTCGGAGACCTCGTCTTCGGCGGGCACGATATCTCCTCGAACCCGCTGGCGAAGAAGGCCGACGCGCTGGCCGCCGCGGGCGTCGTCCCGGGCTGGTTGGTCAGGGCCCTCTCCGATGAGCTGTCCGCGGTCGAGAAAGAACTACGGCCGGTGCCCGAAGCCGGAAACCAGGCCGCCACGGCCGACCTCATCGGTGCCGACCTGATCGACTTCCAGCGGCGGAACGACCTGGACAGGGTCGTCGTGATCAACGTCTCGACCACCGAGGCCGTGCCCGAACCGCACCCGGCCCACACCGACCTGGGGGCGCTGGAGGCCGAGCTGGCAACCTCGCAGACCCTGCTGCCCCCGAGCTCGCTCTTCGCGTACGCGGCTTTCCGCGCGGGCTGCCCCTACGTGGACTTCACCCCCTCGACGGGCGCGCGACTGCCCGCCCTGGACCAGCTCGCCAGGCGGCAGCGCCTGCCGTACAGCGGGCACGACGGCAAGACCGGCGAGACGCTCGTCAAGTCGGTGCTCGCGCCGATGTTCGCCCTGCGTAACCTGCGCGTGCGAACGTGGTCCGGGATCAACCTCCTGGGCGGCGGCGACGGCGCCAACCTCGCCGAGCCGGCTGCCAACGCGGCGAAGACCGCCAGCAAGCAGCGGGTGCTGGCCGAGACACTCGGCTACGTCCCCCAGGGCACCACGCGCATCGACTATCTCGAGGACATCGGCGACTTCAAGACCGCCTGGGATCTGGTGACCTTCGAGGGCTTCCTCGGGGTGCCGATGCGCATGGAGTTCACCTGGCACGGCTGCGACTCCGCCCTCGCCGCGCCCCTGGTTCTGGATCTGGCGCGGCTCACCGCGGCGGCGCACCGGGCCGGGCGCTCCGGCCCGCTCTCCGAACTCGCCTTCTTCTTCAAGGATCCGTTCGGGTCCGAGCCACACGCTCTGGCCGAGCAGTGGCGGGTGCTACGCGGCTTCGTCGCCGGGCTCGGCGCGGGAGACCAGGTCTGATGGCCTCGTTGCGCGACTTCATGGATCTGGTCCGCGCGCCCGCGGCGCTCTCCGTACCGGGCGACGTCGTGGCGGGCGGAGCCGCCGCCGGGGCGCTCGGCCGCCGGACCCCGGCCCTGGCGTGCGCCTCGGTCTGCCTCTACTGGGCGGGAATGGCGGCCAACGACTGGGCCGACCGCCGCCTGGACAAGGTGGAACGCCCGGAGCGGCCGATCCCGTCGGGGCGGATCTCGGCGAACCTGGCGCTGGCCACGGCCCTGGGCCTCACCGGCGCGGGTCTCGCGGCCGCCGGGCTCGCCGCCGGTCGCCGGGGCCTCGCCGTCGCCGCGCCGCTCGCGGCGGCCGTGTGGGCATACGACCTGCGCGCGAAGAACACGCCCGCGGGTCCGGCGGTGATGGCCGCCTGCCGCGCCCTGGACGTGCTGCTCGGTGCGAGCCCGGGCCTCGGCGGAGGCCGTACGGGCTCCCGGGGCGGGACGGGCGCGCCGCCGGGAACGGCAGGGGCGGGCTCGCCGTCCCGGACGTTCGCCGACGCGCTGCCCTCGGCCCTCGCGGTCGCCGCCCACACCTACATGATCACCGAGCTGTCGCGCAGGGAGGTCTCGGGCGCGGACCGCCGCGTACCCGCCACGACCATGGCGGGTACGGCGGCGCTGGCCGCGGGGGTCACCGTGGCGGGGAGCAGACGTGGCGCGGGGCCGGGGGCGGCCGTTCAGGCGACGCTTGCCTCCTGGTATCTCGCACGGTTCGGCGCGGCCCAGGCCCGTGCCGTCGACGAGCCTTCCGCGCCCCGGATCCGCGAGGCCGTGGGAACCGGAATCACCGTGCTGCCCGCGCTGCAGGGCGCGCTCACGGTTCACGCCGGCGCCGTCCCCGCGGGACTGGCCGTGGCGCTGGCCGCCCCGCTCGGCCGCCGGCTCGCCAGGAAAATCTCCCCGACATGAGCACCGGCATGAGTTCTGGTACGAGCACCGGCACGAATGCCATCACGGAGACCGGAATGAACACCACCATGAGTTCTGGCATGCGCCCCGGCATGACTGCCATCCCTGACACCGGAACGGACATCGGCGTGAACCCCGGCACGGTGCTGGTATGAGCACCGCGGTGGACGGCCTCAGGTTCGGCTACGGGACCAACGGGTTCGCCAACCACCGGCTGACCGACGCCTGCGAGATCATCGCGGGCCTCGGCTACACCGGTGTGGCCCTGACCCTCGACCACGACCACCTGGACCCCTACGCCCCGGGACTGGCAGGGCGGGTGGCGGAGCTGGCCGACCGGCTGCGCGACCTCGGGCTCGGGGTGGTCATCGAGACCGGCGCGCGCTACCTGCTGGACCCCTGGCACAAGCACGCCCCCACGCTGTTGCACGACGAGCGGGAGACCCGGCTGGACTTCCTGCGCCGGGCGATCGCGATAGGCGAGGACCTGGGCGCCGAGGCGGTGTCCTTCTGGGCGGGCGTGCGTCCGGACGAGGTGAGCGAGGACGTCGCCTGGGAGCGCCTGGTGGACGGCTGCGCCCAGCTGGTCGCACCCGCCGAGGCCGCGGGGGTACCGCTCGGGTTCGAGCCCGAGCCGGGAATGCTCGTCGAGTCGATCGCCGGATGGCGGCGGCTGCGGGAGGCGCTCGGCGCACCGGCCGCCTTCGGCCTGACACTCGACATCGGCCACTGCCGCTGCCTTGAGCCGGATCCGGTGCCCTCCTGCGTGACGGCCGTGGCGGACCACGTGGTCAACGTGCAGATCGACGACATGCGCCGGGGCGTGCACGAGCACCTGGAGTTCGGGGAAGGGGAGATCGACTTCCCGCCGGTGCTCCGCGCGCTCGGTGACGCCGGATATCGCGGGCTGGTCGCGGTCGAACTGCCCCGCCACTCCCACGCCGCCCCCTCCGTGGCCGCCCGCTCGATCGACTTCCTGCGCGCTGCCGAACGGGAAGCCGCCGCGGTGAGGGAATCCGTGACCGGGGCCGGGACCGCGGGCGAGAGAGAAGCCGCGGCCGAACAGGAAACCGGCGAGAAGGAAACCGCGGACGAGAGAGAAGCCACCGAGAGGGAAACCGTGACCGAGATCGGAACCGTGGAGGAGAGGGAAGCCGCGGCCGAGAGGGAAACCGTAGACGTGAGGGAAACCGTGGAAGGGAGGCGACCGTGACGGAATCGGAGCGACTGCGGGCCGCGCTGGCGGCCGAACCCGGGCATGACGTACGGGCCCGGGAATGGCTGGCCGACGCGCTCGCGCGGATCGCGGAACGGCCGGAGACCGTCGGGAGGTCCTTCGCCGCCGCCGGGCGCACCGTCGGACGGGCGCCGCTGGCGGACGCGCCCGACTGGACGGCGGACGAGGCCGCCAGGGCGCTGCTGCTGGCCGCGCTGCCGGCGGACCGGATCGGGGACGAGGTCGCCGCCCTCTACCGGTACGGCGACGCGAACGAGAAACGCGCGGTGCTCAAGGCGCTGCCGGCGCTGCCGGTGGGCGCGGCGGCCGTACCCCTGCTGCACGACGCGATCCGCAGCAACGACGCCCGCCTGGTGACCGCCGCGCTCGGGCCGTACGCCGGGCACCTCGACCAGGCGATGTGGCGGCAGGCGGTGCTCAAGTGCGTGTTCATGGACGTGTCGCTGGCGACGGTGGACGGGCTGGCCGAGCGGGCCGACGCCGAGCTGGCCACGATGCTGGCCGCGCTGGCCGAAGAGCGCACCGCGGCCGGACGCTCGATCCCCGACGACGCCGTCGCCCTGCTCAGCACGCTCACCGGTGAGAAGAAGGACGCATGATGCGCATATTCGACCCCCACATCCACATGACCTCGCGCACCACCGATGACTACGCGAGGATGGCGGCGGCCGGAGTGCGCGCCATCGTCGAACCGGCCTTCTGGCTGGGCCAGCCCCGCACCAACCCCGGTTCCTTCGCCGACTACTTCGACTCGCTGATCGGCTGGGAGCCGTACCGGGCCGCGAAGTTCGGCATCCGCCACCACGCCACGATCGCGCTGAACCCCAAGGAGGCGGGCGACCCGCGCTGCCTGCCGGTGCTCGACCTGCTGCCGCGCTACCTCGACAAGGACGGCGTCGTCGCGGTCGGCGAGATCGGCTACGACTCGATGATCCCCGAGGAGGACGAGGCGTTCGCCGCGCAGCTCGCGATGGCCGTCGAGCACGGCCTGCCCGCCCTGGTGCACACCCCGCACCGGGACAAGGCCCGCGGCACGCAGCGCAGCCTCGACGTCGTCAAGGAGTCGGGCATCGCACCCGGCCACGTCGCCATCGACCACCTCAACGAGGTCACCGTGGACCTCGTGCGCGACTCCGGCTGCTGGATGGGCTTCTCCATCTACCCCGACACCAAGATGTCGCCGCCCCGCATGGTGGAGATCCTGAAGACCCACGGGCTGGAGCGGATCCTGGTCAACTCGGCCGCCGACTGGGGCGTCTCGGACCCGCTGCTGACCAAGGAGACCGCCGAGGCGATGCTCGCCGCCGGCTACACCGAGGACGACGTCGACCGGGTGCTGTGGCGCAACCCGGTGGAGTTCTACAGCCAGTCGGGACGGCTCGACCTGTCCGACCTCGACGACGCAGGCGCCCGCGGCGCCGAGCCCACCTTCGAGGGCAGCTCGATCCTGCGCGGAGGCGGCTGATGCGCCTGCTCCATCCGGCGGGACGCCTCCTGCACCTGAGCTACTGCACCAACGTGCACCCGGCCGAGAACCTCGAGGGCATCGTCGGGCAGCTCGACGAGTACGCCCTGCCGATCCGCGAGCGCCTCGGCAGCGACGTGCTCGGGCTCGGGCTCTGGCTGGCCGCGCCGGTCGCGGCGGCGCTCGCCATCGACGCCGAGGCCCGCAAGGGCTTCCGCCGCGAGCTGGACGTGCGCGGCCTGGAGGTGGTGACGCTCAACGGCTTCCCCTACCGTTCCTTCCAGAACCCCGTGGTCAAGCAGGCGGTCTACCACCCCGACTGGACCACCCCCGAGCGCCTGCGCTACACCCTCGACCTGGCGCGGGTCCTGGCCGACCTGCTCCCGGACGACGCGGCCCGGGGGTCGGTCTCCACGCTGCCGCTGGCGTGGCGGCATCCCTGGGACGACGCCCGCGCCGCCACCTCCATGCGGATGCTGGACCTGCTCGCCGCCGGGCTCGCCGACATCGAGACCCGGACCGGGAGGGTCATCCAGGTGGCGTTCGAGCCGGAGCCGGGATGCGTGATCGAGACCACCGCCCAGGCCGTCGCGATGCTCTCCGGCGTGGACACCGACCGGCTCGGCGTCTGCCTGGACCTCGCGCACCTCGCGTGCGCGTGGGAGCAGCCGGCCGACGCGCTGCGCGCGCTGAGGGAGGCGGGCATACCCGTCATGAAGGTCCAGCTGTCGGCCGCGATCGAGGCCGACGAGCCCGAGGCGCTGCGCGAGTACGTCGAGCCGCGTTTCCTCCACCAGACGCGCAACCCCGCCGGGGGCTCCGTCGACGACCTCGACGAGGCGTTCGAGACCGGGTTGCCCGGCCCCTGGCGGGTGCACTACCACGTGCCGCTGCACTCCCGCCCGTCCGCGCCGCTGGCCACCACCACGCCACTGCTGCGTGCGGCGATCGGCGAGCTGGTCGGCGGCCCCGACGCCGTGTGCGACCACTTCGACGTCGAGACCTACACCTGGGGCGTGCTGCCGCCCGAGCAACGCCCCCAGAACGCCGGTCAGCTCGCCGACGGCATCGCCGCCGAAATGGCCTTCGCACACGCTGAACTGCTCAAAGGGATGGAAGCATGACATCACTCCTGGTCCTCGACGTGGTGGGGTTGACCCCACGAATCCTGGAGCACATGCCCCGGCTGCGTGCCGTCGCCGACGGCGGCTTCCAGGCGTCGCTCGGTACGGTGCTGCCCGCGGTGACCTGCTCGGTCCAGTCGACCTTCCTCACCGGCGAGCTCCCCACGGAGCACGGCATCGTGGGCAACGGCTGGTACTTCCGCGACCTGGGCGAGGTGATGCTGTGGCGTCAGCACAACGCGCTGGTCGGCGGGGACAAGCTCTGGGACGCCGCCCGGCGGGCCCGTCCCGGCTACACGGTGGCCAACGTGTGCTGGTGGTACGCCATGGGCGCCGACGTCGACTGGACCGTCACCCCCCGGCCGATCTACCACGCCGACGGCCGCAAGGACCCCGACTGCTACACCGCCCCTCCGGAGCTGCACGACGCGCTCACCACCCGGCTGGGTGAGTTCCCGCTCTTCAACTACTGGGGGGCGCTGGCGGGGATCGCCTCGTCGGAGTGGATCTGCCGGGCCACCGAGCAGATCATGGCGGAGCACGATCCCGACCTGACCCTCGCCTACGTGCCGCACCTGGACTACGACCTGCAGCGATACGGGCCCTCCGCACCCCAGGCGGCCGCGGCCGCCGTGGAGCTGGACCGGGTGCTGACGCCGCTGCTGGACGCGGCCGCGGCGCGCGGGACCACGGTCGTGGCACTGTCGGAGTACGGGATCACGGATGTCTCGCGCCCGGTCGACGTCAACCGGCTCCTGCGGTCCGAGGGTCTGCTGGAGGTCTACACCCAGGCGGGCATGGAGTATCTGGACCCGTGGACGTCGCGGGCGTTCGCCGTCGCCGACCATCAGGTGGCGCACGTCTACGTGCGCGACCCGGCCGACGTGCCGGCCGTCGCCAAGCTCTGCGCCACCCTGCCGGGGGTGGCCGAGGTGCTCGACGACGAGGGCAAGGCCCGGTCCGGGCTGGACCACCCGCGCTCGGGGGAGCTGGTCCTGGTCGCCGACCCCGATGCCTGGTTCACCTACTACTACTGGCTCGACGACGCCCGCGCGCCCGACTTCGCCCGCCTGGTCGACATCCACCGCAAGCCCGGATACGACCCGGCGGAGCTCTTCTTCGACCCCGCGGGGCCGGGCGCGGCCAAGCGCAGGGCCGGGGTGGCGCTGCTGCGCAAGAAGCTCGGCATGCGCTACATGATGACCGTGGTCGGGCTCGACGCCGGGGCGCGGGCCATACGGGGCTCGCACGGGCGGCTGCCGGAGGATCCGCGCGACGCCCCGGTGCTGCTCTGCTCCGATCCCGCTCCGGCCAGGGAACACGTCGAGGCCGTCGAGGTCAAGGAGCTGCTGCTCGGGCTGGCCACGCCGAACGCGTAGGTTCCGTGCGGACCTCTCCCGATGAGCCCCCCGGCCCGGCGGCGGTGCGTTCGAACAAACGCATCCGGGCGACGGGTGAAGCAGCCCATCGGCTCCTGCCGGAACGTCGCCGAACCGGCAGGCCCTTGGCGGGACGGGTTCGATGAGAGCGCACTCGAAACGACGGCCACCACACATCTCCGGGCACTTGGTCGTACTCGGAGCATCGCGTGGTGGCCGTTCCACATCGGAAACCACCCGCCACCGGGTTAAAAGCGAAGTTCGGACGGAGCGGTCGGCGCCGCCCTCCTCGTCTCCGTGCTGCGCGCGTGGGGCTGTGGGCTCGGTTCCCATGGAGTTCTCAGCCGGAGTTTGTAGCACTTTCAACTGAAATTTATGAGTATGGGGAAATGGAGCGCGCGCCGCAGGAGGCCGATGCGGCCGGGGCTCAGGGAGCCGTGGCCGGGAGAGGCCGGTGGTTTGCCGTCGGGGGCGGCGCACTTGTCGTCGTGGCGCTGCTCGCGTACTGGCTGGGAAGCGGCGGCGGGAACGGCGAAGAGGCCGCGCCCAGGCCGAGCGCGACGCCGACGCCCAGCGCGACGCTCACGGTGCCCGACGTCTTCAAGAGGGTCGGGCCGTCGGTGGTGGTCATCCAGGCCGGGAAGTCGCTCGGAACCGGGGTGATCGCGGCCGAGGACGGGACGATTCTGACGGCCTACCACGTCGTCAAAGGTGCTTCGAAGAAAGGCGCCGAGGACGTCACCGTGACGTTCGCCGACGGCACCAAGACGAAGGCCGCCGTCGCGTCGTCGGATCCCAAGCGCGACGTCGCGACCCTCAGGCCCGCGAAGCTGCCGGAGATCGTCATCCCGGCGACGCTCGGCGGCGCCGCGACCGTGGGCGCGCCTGTCGTGGCGATCGGCAATCCGCTGGGCCTGACCTACAGCGTCTCCACCGGCGTCGTGTCGGGCCTGAACCGGACCGCCGACCGGACCGCCAGAGACGGTGACATGAACGGGCTCATCCAGTTCGACGCCTCCGCGAACCCGGGCAGCTCCGGCGGTCCCCTCCTGGACGCTCGCGGCCTGGTCATCGGGATCGTCGTCTCGATCGCCGACCCGGGAGGCGACGAGGCGTTCGCCGGCATCGCGTTCGCGGTGCCGATCGGCGTGGCCCTGGGCGGTGGCGAAGGCGACGGACCACCGGGCGGCGGGCCCCTGATCTGACCGAAGCGTCCCGAGAAGGAAGACCATATGACCTCGACCAGGTTCTCCGAGTCAGCCCATCCGCTCGAACATGTGCTGTTCGAGGTCAAACGTACGATCGTCGGGCAGGACGTCCTGCTGGAGCGCATGGCCGTCGCGTTGATCGCCGACGGCCACCTGCTCGTCGAGGGCGTGCCGGGCCTGGCCAAGACGCTCGCGGTGAGGTCGCTGGCCGCCGCGATCGCCGGGAGCTTCCAGCGCGTCCAGTTCACCCCCGACCTGGTACCGGCCGACCTCGTGGGCACGCGGGTCTACCACCAGCACTCCGGGGAGTTCAGAACCGAGCTCGGCCCGGTGTTCGCGAACCTGCTGCTGGCCGACGAGATCAACCGCGCCCCCGCCAAGGTGCAGAGCGCCCTGCTGGAAGTGATGCAGGAGCATCAGGTGACGATCGGCCGTGAGACGTTCCGGGTGCCCGAGCCGTTCCTGGTCATGGCGACGGAGAACCCGATCGAGTCGGAGGGCACCTACCCGCTGCCCGAGGCGCAGGTCGACCGTTTCATGATGAAGGTGGTCGTCGACTATCCGACGCAGGCCGAAGAGCAGGCGATCGTCAGACGGGCACTGCGTCCGCCCGAGCCGCCGCAGCCGATGGTGACGGCCGAGGAACTGATCGCGATGCGGGCCCGCGCTCGGCAGGTGTACGTCGATCCGGCGATCGTCGACTACGCGGTGCGGCTGGTCTCCGTGACACGTTCCCCCGCGACGGCCGGGCTCGGCGAGCTGGAACGGTATGTCACCTACGGGGCGAGCCCGCGGGCGTCCATCGCCCTCGTCACGGGCGCCCGGGCGGTGGCGTTCCTGCGCGGCCGCGACTACGTCCTGCCGCACGACCTGTCCGAGCTCGCGCTCGACGTGCTGCGCCACCGCCTCGTGCTGTCGTATGAGGCCCTCGCGGACGACGTCGACGCCGACACGATCATCACCGGGGTGCTCGGGGCCGTCCGGGCGCCCGACGTCGTCCTGCAGAAACGCTGAGCCGCCATGGCCACCGCCCCCGAGAGGCTCCTGCTCCGCCTGGAGTGGAAGGTCGTCCGCAGGCTCGACGGCCGGCTCCAGGGCGCCCACCGCACCGCGCACCGCGGCTCCGGGATCGACTTCACCGGGTTACGCGCCTACAGCGACGGCGACGACGCCCGGCACATCGACTGGAACGTGACCGCACGGCTGGACGAGCCGTACCTGCGAGTGTTCACCGAGGACCGCGAGCTGACGGTGTGGCTCGTCCTCGACCGGTCGGCGTCGATGACGGCCGGCCGGCCGGGACGCGGCAAGCACGACGTGCTCGCCGAGCTCGCGCTCGTCCTCGCCCGGCTGTTCGGCCGGGGCGGCAACCGCGTCGGCGCACTGCTGTTCGACACCGGGAGGTCGCGCGTCGTGCCGCCCGGCACCTCCCGGCGGCACGCGCTGCGGATCGGCGCCGAGCTGGAGCGCACCTCCACGACGCGCGGCGGCACCACCACCGACCTGGCGGAGATGCTCGATGCGGCCGGACGGCTCGCGCGCCGCCGCGCACTCGTCGTCGTGCTGTCGGACTTCATCGGCGACGGCGACTGGGAGCGCTCGCTCCAGCGCCTGGCCCGGCGGCACGAGGTGGTCGCCCTGCGGATCGTGGACACGGCCGACGACGTGCTGCCCGAAGCCGGACTGATCGTGGTCGAGGACGCCGAGACCGGCGAGCAACTCGTCGTCGACTCCGCCGACCCGCTGTTGCGGGTCCGCTTCCGCGCCGCCGTCGACGCCCGCGACGCCCGGCTCAAGGCGGGCATGCGCCGGGCCGGGGTGCCCGTCCACCGCGTCGACACCGATCGTGATCTGGCCGAGGCGCTCGTCGAGGTCGTCGCCCGAACCCGGGACCGGTCGTCATGACCGAGCTTGCCGAGGCCGTCGACGGACGCATGAGACCGGCGAGGGAGGCCTCATGACCCTGTCCTCCTGGCTCCTGCTGGTCGTCGGACTGCTCGTCACGGCGGCGCTCGCCTGGGCGACCGTCGTCTCGGCGCGCCGCCGGACGGCCGCCCTCACCGCGGCCGGGGTCGCCGTGCCGGGCGGCCGCCGGGCATACCTCGGAATCGGCCTGACGATCGCCGGCGTCGGGGTACTCGCGATCGCCGCCGCCGGACCGGCGGCCACGGTGCCGGTCCCGCGGACCGCGGGCACCGTCATCCTCGCCATCGACGTCTCCAACAGCATGGGCGCCGACGACGTCGCGCCCACCCGGCTGGCGGCCGCGCAGCGGGCGGCCCGCGCGTTCGTGGCGGCGCAGCCCGACAGCGTCGACATCGGAGTCGTCGCGTTCGAGCGGGGCGCGCTCACCACCGCACGGCCCGACGCCGACCACTCCGTCGCGCTCGCGGCCATCGGCCGGCTGAAGATCGCCGGTGGCACCTCGCTGGGGGCGGCCATCACGGCCTCCCTGTCGGCGATCACCGGCAAGCGGGTGGCCGTCGGCCGCGACGGCACCGCGCCCGACATCGGCTACTGGCCGTCGGCGACGATCGTGATGTTCTCCGACGGCCAGAACCAGGGCGCGGACGTCGAACAGGCCGCGGCCGTGGCCCAGCGGGCGGGCGTCCACGTCCACACCGTCGGAGTCGGCACCACGGCCGGGTCGACGGTGAAGGTCGACGGCTACCATCTGCAGACCTCGCTCGAGGAGGACACCCTCACCTTGATCGCGCAGACCACCGGCGGCGGCTACCACCCCGCCTCCGACGCCGCGCGGCTCGACGGGATCGCCGACACGATCGATCTGCGGCTCACCGTCTCCGACGAGCCGCTGCCTCTCGCCGGCGGGCTGATCGGGCTCGCCCTCGCGCTGCTCACCGCGGGAGCGGCGCTCACCGTGCTCCGGTCTGGACGGGTGATCTGAATGTCGTTCTCATGGCCGTGGGCACTGCTGTCCATCCTGGTCATCCCGCTGATCTTCGCCATCCGCGAGTGGGCGCGGCGCCGTCGCCGGCGGGCCACCGTGCGCGTCACCTCGATCGCGCTCGTACGCAGCGCCCTGCCCGGCGGTACGCGCTGGACGCGGAAGATCCCCGTAGCGCTGTTCACAGCCGGACTCGCGCTGCTCGCGGTCGGGGCCGCGCGTCCGCAGGCGTCGGTCCCGGTGCCACAGACGTCGGTGACGATCCTGCTCGCGCTCGACACCTCCGGCTCCATGTGCTCCACGGATGTCGACCCCAACCGCATCACCGCCGCGAGGAAGGCCGCCGCGGAGTTCATCGAGTCGCAGCGGGGTGGGCCGCGCATCGGCCTGGTCACCTTCGCGGGCACCGCGGGTCTGCTCGTCCCACCCACCGACGACACCGACTCGCTGATCGAGGCGCTGGAGGGCCTCACCGTGTCCCGTGGCACCGCGATCGGGCAGGCCGTGCTCGCCTCGATCGACGCGATCGCGGAGGTCGACCCGTCGGTCGCCTCCACCGGGGCGAACCCCGGAGACGGCGGGTCAGGACACGCCGGTGCCGCGATCGTCGTGCTCACCGACGGCGCCAACACCCAGGGCGTCGACCCGCAGCTCGCCGCCCAGGAGGCGGCCCTGCGCCGGGTCCGCGTCTTCCCCATCGGCTTCGGCACCACGAACCCGGGCCCGATGGTGTGCGACAGCTCGCAGTTCGACGGCGGTTTCGGCGGCTGGGGCGGCGGCTTCGGCGGCGGTCGCGGGGGATTCGACAGGGGCCGCGGCCGAAGCACCATCGACGAGCCCGCACTCAAACGGATAGCCCAGACCACCGGCGGCTCCTACCACCGCGCTGAGAACGCCGACCAGCTCCAAGACGCCCTCGACGCCCTCCCCGGCAGCTTCACCGTCATCCACCAGCGGGTCGACACGGCCGCCGCCTTCGCCGGCGGCGGTGCCGTTCTCATCACCGCGGCCCTGTCCCTCTCCCTCTGGTGGAATCGCCCCCGGACCCCGACCCGCTGACGGCATCCGTAGCCGCGACGCCCCAGCGATCCCCGCCGGTTCGCGGCCGCCCACGTCCGCCGGTGGGGCCTGGACCACACGACCGGACACGGTCGCGGCCCGGTACGGGGGACCTCACGCCGGCCGCCCCGCGCGTCCACGGCACCGGCGCGCTTCCTAGACTTCCCCCGGCCGGTGCGTCGTTGTCATCGGAGTCGTGGCGGATGGGGCTGAGCATATTGAGATCCACTGGGCTGGGGGCCGAGAACGAGGCGACCTACCTGGCGCTGGTCCGGCAGGGGTCGGCGAACGTGGCGGAGCTGGCCGAGCGGGTCGGGCTGTCGGATGCGGACGTGCTGCGGGCCGTCGACGCGCTCCAGCGAGAGGGGTTCGTGCACCGTACGCCGCCGCCGCGCGAGCTGGTCGTGCCGGTACCGCCCGACCTCGCGGTGGAGCAGCTGGTCCAGCGGCAGGAGGAGGAGCTGGAGCGGGTGCGCGAGGCGGCGTACCGGCTGACCGCGGCGGCGTACAACCAGGCCAGCGACCGGCGGACCGAGGAGCTCATCGAGATCGTCTCCGGGCAGACGGCGGTCGGGCTGGCCTTCGACCGAGTGCAGCGGACGGCCCGGGACCAGATGCGGGAGCTGGTCGCGCCGCCGTACGCCGCGTCGGCCGAGGTGAACCGGACCCAGCTCGCCCGGCAGGCCGAGGGGGTCACCTACCGGGTCGTCTACGACAGCTCGGCGCTGAGCGACGAGGTGCTGTCGGCCAGCGCGGTCAGCCATGTCCGGGCCGGTGAGCAGGCGAGAATCGTGGACGACCTGCCGACGAAGCTGGCGGTCGCGGACCGGGAGCTGGCACTGCTGCCCCTCGACTGGGCCACGCCGGCGCGTGACGCCGCCCTGCTGGTCCACCCGTGCGGCCTGCTGGACGCGTTGGTCGCACTCTTCGAGACCGTGTGGGCCCGGGCCAGTCCGTTGGCGGTGACGGCCGAGGACACGCTCTCGGCAGAGGAGACGATGTCCGCGGAGGACCGGTACCTGCTGTCACTGCTGGTGGCCGGTCTCACCGACGACGCGGCGGGGGTCCGGCTGGGTATCAGCCGGCGGACGGTCGCCCGCCGGGTCCAGCTGTTGATGGAGCGGACCAACTCGCGGTCGCGACTCCAGCTCGGCTGGCACGCCCGCGACCGCGGCTGGCTCTGACCGCGTCCACCCCCGGGGGTCCACCGCGTGGGCACGGTGTCCGAGTTGGCCGTGTCAACTTTGTGCCACGGCGGATCGATGGCCGTCGGCGGCAGAGCACGCGTCTAATGCGGGGGACCTCTGTGCAAGGCCGTACCCCCCTTTGGAGTTCCCTTGTCCCAATTTCCATCCCGAGGACGCGGGCTGCTCGCGGTCGGCGCCGTCCTCACGTTGCTGACCACCGCCTGGCCGTCATCCTCGGCGGGCGCATCCTCGGCGGGCGCAGTCCCGGCCGGAGCAACCCAGGCCGCCGCGGCAGCCGGTGCCCAGCCGGGCGCCAGGACCCGGACCGTCACGTTGATCACCGGTGACAAGGTCACCGCGACGACGACCGCGGACGGCCGGACCACGGCGACCGTGCGGAAACCGACCGGTGGCCCGGCCGGCGCGCACATCATGTCCGTGGGCGAGGACACCTACGTCTACCCGGACGCGGCCATGCCGTACGTCGCCTCCGGAGTGCTCGACGAAGGCCTGTTCAACGTCAGCGACCTGCTCGCGGACGGCTACGACGACGCGCAGTCCGACCACCTGCCGCTGATCGTGTCGTACGCCGACGCCCGCAAGCAGGTCGTGCCGACCGGAGCACGCCGTACCCGCACGCTGAGCAGCATCCAGGGCGCCGCGATGGTGGCCGACCGCAAGGACCCCACCGCCTTCTGGACCTCGCTCACCGATGCGACGGCCGCCCGGGGCACCGGCACGGCCAAGACCCTGGCGGGCGGAATCGCCAAGGTCTGGCTCGACGGCAAGGCCCGAGTCGCGCTGGCCGACTCCACCGCGCAGATCGGCGCCCCGCAGGTCTGGCAGGGCGGCAACACCGGGCAGGACGTGGACGTCGCGGTGCTGGACACCGGCATCGACGCCGCCCACCCGGACCTGGCCGGCCAGATCGCCGCGAGCGCCAGCTTCATCCCCGGGCAGGACATCACCGACCGGAACGGTCACGGCACGCACGTCGCGTCCACCATCGCCGGGACCGGCGCGGCCTCCGGCGGCAAGGAGAAGGGCGTCGCTCCGGGAGCATCCCTGCACATCGGCAAGGTCCTCGCCGAGGACGGCAGCGGCCAGGACTCCTGGATCCTCGCCGGCATGGAGTGGGCCGCCAGGGACCAGCACGCCAAGGTGATCAACATGAGCCTCGGCGCGGGCCCGACCGACGGCAGCGACCCGCTGAGTCAGGCCGTGAACCGGCTGAGCGCCGAGACCGGCGCCCTGTTCGTCATCGCCGCGGGCAACTCCGGCCCGGCCCCGTTCAGCGTGGGCGCTCCCGGCGTGGCCGACGCGGCGCTGACCGTCGGAGCCGTGGACTCCACGGACCGGCTCGCGTCGTTCTCGAGCCGCGGGCCCCGCCTGGGCGACAACGGCCTCAAGCCCGAGCTGACCGCGCCGGGCGTCGGCATCCTCGCCGCCCGGTCCCAGTACGCGCCGGAGGGCGAGGGCTCGTACGTCGCCATGGACGGCACCTCGATGGCGACGCCACACGTCGCCGGTGCCGCGGCACTGCTGGCCAGGACACACCCCGACTGGACCGGTGCGCAGCTCAAGGACGCCCTGGTCAGCACGACCAAGCGGACCGCCCAGATCGCCCCGTACGCCGGGGGCGGCGGGCGGCTCGACATCGACTCCGCGGTCAAGAGCACGGTGTTCGCCACCGGATCGGCGTTCCTGTTCACCAAGTGGCCCTACCCGTCCAGCGGCCTGGTGAGCAAGGACATCGTCTACACCAACACCGGTGCGGAGCCGGTCACGCTGGACCTGGCCATCACCGCACAGGGGATTCCCGACGGCCTGCTCACCCTCACGTCGTCGCAGGTGACCGTGCCCGCGCACGGCACCGCCACGGTCGGCGTGCAGGGGCGTCTGGACCTGGCCGCCGACGACGGCGGGTACAGCGCCATGCTGACCGCCACCGGGCCCGGTGGCGAACTGCACACCCCGGTCGCCCTCAGCAAGCAGAGCGAGCGGGTCACGTTGTCGGTCGACACCAAGGACCGCGACGGCTCGACACTGCCCGGCCTGGTCATCCTCAAGGACGTCCGCCGCGACACGGCGCCGCAGGCGTACGAGATCGACGAGAGCGGCCGCCTGGACCTGACCCTCCGGCCGAGCACGTACTCCCTGTGGATGTACGCCGACGTACGCGGGCTCGACGGACCGCACTCGCTGGCCCGGGCCGTGCTCAGCGACCCCGAGGTCGTGCTCGGCAAGGACCGCACGCTGACCCTGGACGCCTCCACGCTGCGCAAGGTCGAGGCGATCGCGCCGCAGCCGACAGGCAACAACGGTCTGCGGATCGACCAGGAGCGCAGCTACCCCGACCTGTACCCGTTCTTCGACAGCTACCAGCTCGAGTGGTGGCTCTACGACAGCGTCTGGGCGACGCCGACCAGGAAGGTGACCCAGGGGGCGTACGCGGTCACCACCCGCTGGCGGCAGGAGCAGCCGGCCGTGACGCTCGCCTCGGGCAAGGACTCGTGGACGCCGAAGGTCCAGGTCCTCTCGCCGAAGCTGGCGGCGGGCACGCGGTCGGCTTCGCTCGTGTACGTCGGTGACGGGTCGAGCGAGGACTTCCGGCGCGCCTCGGTGCGCGGCAGGATCGCGGTGGTGCTCCGCAACGACCGGGTCCCGGCCACCGAGCAGGCCAAGTCCGCGACGGAGGCCGGCGCCCAGCAGTTGCTGATCGTCCACGACGGCTACGGCCCGTTGGACGCCTGGGCCGACAAGCCGCTGGAAGAGGCCCCGCAGCTGCCGGTGGCCTCGCTGAGCACCGATCAGGGACAGCGGCTCCTCGCCGAGCTCCGCCACGGTTCCAAGACGGTGAAGCTGACCTCGCACCCGTACCCGGAGTACCTGTACGACCTGGTCCAGCATCACGACGGAGCGATCCCGCGCGATCCCGGCTACCGGCCCGGCACCCGGGACCTGGCGAAGATCGAGCAGTCGTTCCGCAACATCTGGCAGGGTGAGGCGCTGGACATCCGCTACGACCTGTCGCCCGACCTCACCTGGGCGGTGGGTCCCGCGAGCAGCACTCTGCTCGCGCAGGGCGACCACACCGTCTGGGTGACCGCCGGGCCGAAGGTGAAGTGGCTGAGCCAGTCCGCGGTACCCGGCCAGCTGTCGGAGTTCGGCTCGTCGCGGTCCTACCCGGCCCGCAGCACCACCGAGGAGACCTGGTTCGCGGGGATCCAGCGGCCGCGGCTGCTGAGCGACAACGTGATGTCGACGCCACCGTCCCGGATCGGCGACCTCATCAACGTCTTCGGGATGCCGTCCTGGGGTTCGGGCCCGCACGAGGGCACGGTGTTCGACGGCATCACCGTGAACACCTCCCTGTACCAGGGCGACAAGCTGGTCGGCGAGGGTTCCGACATGCTGTTCGCCGAGGTGGCGCCCGACCGGCTTCCGTACCGGCTGGTCGTGGACGCCACCCGCAGCCTGCCCAAGTGGCCGTACTCGCCGCGCACCCGCACCGAGTGGGGCTTCGTCTCCGACCAGGCTCACTACGCCGAGATGGAGACCCTGCCGCTGATCCAGCTGGACTACGGAGTCTCCACCGACCTCGCCGGCCGGGCGGACCGGCGTGCCGAACTGTCGGTGACCCCGTCGCACCTGGGCGGCGCCGCGGGAGCGGGGAAGATCAACAGCGTCACGCTGGAGGTCTCGTACGACGACGGCGCCGGGTGGCGCACGCTGAAGACGAGCCGCTCGGGAACCGGCTGGCGGGTGCGCCTGGACGCTCCGTCCAAGGCCCGGTACGCCGGCCTGCGGACCACCGCCCGGGACGCGGCCGGCAACAGCGTCGTGCAGACCGTGGAGCGCGCCTTCGGCCTGAACTGACTCGGGAGACGGAATCAGGTGGGCTGCTTTCCCGCCCGGCCCTCAGCCGGTCGTGGACAGCAGCCCACCTGCCGGCCCGTTCCGAGCCCGCTCGGCGCGGGTCGCCGAGCGAGCCGCCCTAACCGCGCTGCCCCGCGGCGGCAGCGCGGCCTCGGCTCCGGGGGCGGTTACAGAGCGGTCACCTCAAGGCTGACCACGTACGAGTACGCCGTCTGCTGGGTCCCGGTGAGGGTCCTCGTGATGGTCCTGGTGGCGCCCGTGGCGAGCCCGGCGCACGTGCTGCGTCGATACCTCCGCGCCGTCGGTGGAGGAACCGTCCTTGGCATAACCGGCCTGAACGTATCCGGTGCCGGGGTCCTCGCCGCGCGACGAGGCCCGGCCCTCACCTCTCCCGGCTCCTGTAGGTGGCCCGCAGGTCGATCAGCTTCTCCCTGGCCACCTCGTCCAAGGCCCGGCGCTGATCCTGGTCCTCCTCCCAGGTGGCCTCCGCGCACAAGACCCTGGCCGCCTCGTGCGGCTCGGCGTCGCGCACCACATACCAGACGGTGTCGTCAGAGCCGCGCCTGTCGTGATCGCGGCGCAGGACCGTCACGATGCCGGAGACGAGGATCTGCCTGGTCCACGGGTTCCTGGCCAGAACCCGCCGATCCACTGTCAGCCCGTCGTCCATGAGCTCGCCGCCGAGCATGTCGTCCTCCCACCGCCACACGCGGCGGCTGACACCCGCTGGTACATACAGGGCGCCACGGCCTTCGACGGGCACAGAGAACGTCCGCGTGCCGTCGCGGCACAACTCCTTGGCGATGCGCTCGCCGTCGGCGTACTCGCGCAGCCGATCCTCGCTCAGGCCTTGCCCGGACGACGAGCCCCACCGCGACTGCTCGGCGCAGTAGCGGTCGATCAGCGGATCCTTGAACCGCCCCGCACGCGCCCGCGGCGGGGTGCAGGAGGCCGGGGTGAGGTCCACGCCGTCCTCGATGTCGACCCCGGCCGCGCGCAGCAACTCGTGAACGGTGACGCCCCTGTCCTCGGCGTTGCGGCGCAACCTGCGCAGCCAGCCGTCGAAGGTGTCCAGGTCCGGGTCCGCGCGCAGTGACGCCCAGTCCGCCGCCGCCGAGACCGGCACCGGCGCCTCCCGCCGCGCCGGAGGTTGCACGAGCTGCTCGGGCTCGAGGTCGATCGAGTAGTACAGCACTCCGCGCGCGATATAGGAGAACGGCGCCGCGTGCGTGATCGGGTCGAAGACATCCCGGATCGGCCAGAACCTCAGCAGCCACGTCTCCTCGCACTCACCCGTGGCATGCCCGTCGCCCGGCTCGGGTTCACGCAGGTACATGTGCACGCCGTACTCGAAACGCGGCGGCCCGATCAGGAAGTCATGCCCCCTGCCCTCCATCATCGCGACGATCGCGACCACACCGCTCTCCGCGACGAACGTCGCCGAACTGACCGGCGTCCACGAGGCGTCCGCGGGCCCCGGCTCGGCGTCCCAGGACTCCAGCCGCACTGCCGCGACGAAATGGTAGATCTCGTCGGTGGGGGAGCTCAACTCCGGCAGGTCGGTGCCGTCCAGCCCGAACGTGTTGTACTCGACGTAGACCTCGTCGTCGAGCCTCCGCAGCAACTGTGCCATGTCAACGCCTTCGCCTTGTTGGTGATCATCCTGGCTTGGCGGAGTATGGCCCACCGCACTGACAATCCGAGGCGCGCCGCACACATTCTGATCTTGAACGCTTCGGGCCGCGGAAAATGATCGGCCATGAATCGCGCGATACGAGGTCGCCTGCCCGGTCACGGTTCTTTGCCCTGCCTGTCAGCGGGGCAGGAGGCGTGAGCGCGATTTTTACCGCGGTCGGTGACATGAACCTGAGGGAGGGCGTGCGGGTCCGGCGAGGAGACGTCGTCCGGTTCCGGGGAGCACAGAGTTTAAATCCGACGGCTGGGCGGTCCCGGTCCGCGGAACCTTATATTGGGAGTCCGCGGACGTATGGGGATGGTATGAACGACGAAGTAACGCAATACATAAACGACAAGAAGCCCTGGCAGATCGCCGTTTTCGAGAAGCTGCGCGCGATGATCATGGAAACCGTTCCCACCGTCGAGGAACGGTTGCAGTACGGCAAGCCGCACTATCTCAAGAACGGGCACTACGCGGCGGTCGTCGCGGTCTCCAAGGACAAGGTCTCGTTCATGGTGTTCAATGCAACGGACATTCCCGCGGTGGCCGGATTCATCCGGGCGATGGGCAACGGCGATCGCAAGACCGTCGACATCAAGGAAGAGCAGGAAGTCGACTACAAGGAGCTCGCCGTCATCCTGGAAAAGACCTCGGCCACTCTGTGATCGCGGCTGGGTGAAGCACGAGAACGGTCTGAGCGGGTGATGCGCCGAATGCCATCACCCGCTTTCCCGTGAAGGCCGAAGGCTCAGCGAGTGGTGAGCGTCCCGTTCGGGAAGTCGAGCGGCACCGGGTTCGGTTCCGATTGAACAGTCACGATCGCAAAAGCCCGGCTCAGGTGCTCCCATCCGGTCATCCCAGCCATCGTCGGATCGCCGTCCGCAGCGATGCGCGGGACTCCGCGTCCGGCTGCGGGACGTCGGAGGCCCATGCCACGTATCCGTCGGGCCGCAGCAGCAGCGCCGTGCACGGCACGGCGGAGCCGGGCAGTGCCGCGGTTGCGGGGTATCCCCAGTCGCCGCCGGTCACGTCGATCAGGTGCGGGCGGCCGTCCCGGGTCAGCTCGGCGAGCCGGACCCCGTCTTTGAGGTCCAGGTCGGGAGCCCACCGACCGGCCAGTGGATGGTCGACGCCCACGTCGTAGCGGATGTCGGCGCCCGACATCAGGTCGGCGATACGGCGGACGTTGCCCGGGTCGCCGAGGAGTTCGGTGAACAGCGCGCGCAGGCCGGTGACCGCGCTGCCCGGGGTGATCAGTGCGGACTGGGCGCGCGAGGACATCACCACCCGCTCGGCGACGGGGCGTCGCTCGGACTCGTAGGTGTCGAGGAGGCCGGTGGGGGCTGTGCCGCGTACGTCGGCCGCGAGTTTCCAGCCGAGGTTGACCGCGTCCTGCAGGCCGAGGTTGAGCCCGGGCCCGCCGATCGCCGAGTGCACGTGGGCGGCGTCGCCGACCAGTAGCACCCGGCCGTCTCGGAAACGCTCGGCCAGGCGGGTGTTGCCGCCGTTGAGCTTGCGCATCAGGTGCGGCCCTTGGCCGTCGGGCGGGCCGAAGGCGATGCCGACGTCGAGCACGCGGCGGGCGCTGGCCCGCAGTTCCGCGAGTGTGAGCGGTCCCTCGGCATCCTGTCCGTTCCACTCCATGGTGGAGATCAGCGGTGCGGGGGCGCCCGGCAGGGGCGCGTACACGAACAACCCGTGCTCGGTCCGGTGGTGCAGGAACGGCGGGACGGGTCCGTACCCGGGAATGTCGAGGCCGCCGGTGACCGGATCGACGAGCTCGGCCGGCACGACGGCGTGCGCGGTGCGCACGATCGTCTCGTCGGTCGTCACGCCGGGGAAGGCGATCCCGGCCAGCTTGCGTGTGACGCTGTGCCCGCCGTCGGCGCCGATCAGGTAGTGGGTTTCGATCGTGTACGGTCCGGCCGGCCCGCTGACCTGGAGGGTCACGCCATCAGCGTCCTGGGTGAATCCGGTGAGCTCGTGGCCGCGCCGGATCTCGACGGCGAGTTCGACGGCCCGTTCCTCCAGCATCTGCTCGATCCTGCGCTGCGGAACCTGGAGGATGTAGAGGGGGTTGTCGTCCAGCACGCTCAGGTCGATGGGCAGCGCGCCGAAGACGAATCCGGGAGCGGGCCGCGGTGGATCCTGGTTTCCGGTGAGCCGCTCGTACAGGCCTCGCCGGTCGAGCATCCGTACCACCTGGCCGACCAGGCCGTTGGCACGGTTGTCCTGGGTGCGCTCCGGCAGGCGCTCCAGGACCAGGGGGCGGACTCCGGCCAGGCTGAGCTCGCAGGCCAGCATCAGGCCGTTGGGCCCGGCTCCGGCTATGACGACATCGGCGATCATGGTGCTCCTTCTGGGCATGACGGATCGACCGGCGGCAGGCCGGCTGATCTTCGACGGGGAAGATGGGAAAGGTCAGAGCGTGGGCATGACGGATCGACCGGCGGCAGGCCGGTTGATCCTCGACAGGGGATGGGAAAGGTCTGGGAAGGGTCAGGGCGTGGGCAGGCCGGCGGCGACCTGGCCGAGAGCGTCGCGCAGCAGTTTCTCGAATGGTGCCGGCGCATCGCCGTGGAGCCACAGGTTGATGGCCGCGAGTATGGCGGCGCCGACCACGCCGGCGACCAGGTGCGGATACAGATCACGATCGGTATTGGTGCCGGTGCGCTCGGCGACCGCCGCGGCCAGCGCATCCTGCGCGGCCGTGTGGGCCTTGAGGAACTCGCCCCGGTGCTCCGGATGCTGGGTCATCAGCTTGACCCCGGCGATCCAGCGCTCGTCGGCCGGGCGCTCGGCCTCTTGCATGCCAAGCGCGAACCGGGTGAACACGGCGTTGGTGATGGCCTCCCACAGGGGTTCGCCGTCCGGCCTGGACCTCAGTTCGTCGGCGATCTGGACCGCTCGGTCGAAGTGCCTGGCCGCGATCGCCTCGCCCTTGCTGGAGAAGTAGTTGTTGAACGTGCGGTGTGAGACACCGGCCTCGGCGGCGATGTCCTCCACCTTGACGTTGTCGAAGCCACGCTCGACGGTCAGTTTGATCGCCGCCCAGCTCAGCGCGATCCGGGTTTCTTCCTTCTTGCGCTCTCTCAACCCCATACGACCACTCTACTCATATTTGCGAGCCACGCAAAGATGCGAGTCTCGCAAATATGCGTGGCTCGCACGTATTCGGAACCTTGCTCGATGTCTCCTCGCGTCGCCACATCGAGCGGCTCGGCCGCGCGCATTCGCTCGCCCGGCACCTCGGTGGCTTCCTCGCCTCTCCGGTCAACGTGGGTGGACTTCCCGCGACGAATTTATAGTGAGTGAAGTCAAGCCGTCATTGACAATGAGCTGCGGGGGAGGCAAGCTGCTCGCGCTGCACAAATCGTTTTGCGATCGTGCTGGCCTGAGCCGTACCGTCTCCTCCTGTCGGTGGTGAATGCATGAGCGATGTCCCCCGCCGGGTTCTGGTGACCGGGGCGGCGGGCAGGTTGGGGCGTATGACGCTCGATCTGCTCGCGCGCCTGGGCGTGCCCGCGACCGCACTCGATCTCCATGACCCGGGCGGACTGGCGGCCGACCGGGTCGTCACGGGGAACGCGGGAGACTCGGTGGCGGTGCGCGACGCGCTCGACGGGGTGGACGCGGTCATCCACCTCGCCGCGATCCCCGCCCCCGTCCTGGGCACGCCGGAGGAGGTCTTCTGCGGCAACACCCGCGCGACCTTCGTGGTGCTGGAGGAGGCGGGCCAGGCGGGAGTGCGCCGGGCCGCCATCGCCAGCAGCTTCTCCGTGCTCGGCCTGCCCTGGGCGGCGCGCCCGCTGCACCCGGCGTACGTGCCCGTCGACGAGGCGCTGCCGCTGCAGATCGAGGACCCCTACGGACTGTCGAAGCAGGCCGACGAGGCGACGGGGGCGATGATGGCACGCCGCCACGGCATGACCGTCGTCGCGCTGCGCTTCCCCCTGCTCGGCGGGCCCGGCGACAAGTTCGACAAGACCGCCGCCCGATACGCCGACGACCCCGGGTCCGGCGCCAAGGAGCTGTGGAGCTATCTCGACACCCGCGACGCGGCCCTGGCCTGCTGGCGAGCCGTCGCCCTGCCGATCGAGGGCTACCATGCGATCTTCGTGACGGCCCGGGACACGCTGGCCCCGCAGCCCACCGAGGAGCTCCTCGACCGGTTCCATCCGGAGGTCGAGAGACGGGCCTCGCTGCCTGGCCGGGCGGTGCCGATCGACCTCGGTGAGGCCGACCGGCTGCTCGGCCTCACCATCGAACACCCTCACCCCGACGCCACGGAGCCGACTTGAGCCTTCTTCCCCTCCCCGAGACCCAGGCACCCTGGCCCGCCAGGGACGCCCTGCGCATCACCGCGGTCCGGCCGATCGTCACCGCCCCCGAGGGCGTGCCCCTGGTGGTCGTCCGGGTCGACACCAGCGAGCCCGGTCTGTACGGCCTGGGCTGCGCGACCTTCACCCAGCGCTTCCACGCCGTGGCGGCCGCGGTGGAGCAGCACGTCGGACCCCTGCTGATCGGCCGTCACCCGGCCGACATCGAGGACATCACCCGGATGGTGCACTTCTCCTCCTACTGGAGGGGCGGTCCGGTCCTGAACAGCGCCCTGTCGGGCGTGGACCAGGCGCTGTGGGACATCGCGGGCAAGCGGGCCGGAATGCCCGTCTACGAGCTCATGGGCGGGCGCGTGAGAGCCGCGGCCGACACCTACCTGCACGCGGGCGCGGCGACCGTCGAGGAGACGATCGAGGAGGCCCAGGCGATCCTGGCCTCGGGATACCGCAACGTCCGTCTCCAGGTGGGCGCGCCCGGCCTCGGGCACTACGGCTCGCCCGGCTCGCCCGGCGGCTACCCCGGCTCGCCGTACCCCGACGGCTGGGACGTGCAGCGCTACCTGCGCGACACCCCCGGGCTCTTCGAGCGGGCCCGCCGGGAGCTGGGGGAGGAGCCGGGCCTGATGCACGACGTGCACTCGCGGCTCACCCCCAAACAGGCGATCGTCCTGGCCAGGGCGCTGGAGCCGTACCGGCTCCTCTTCCTGGAGGACCCGATCGCGCCGGAGTTCTACGACCGGCTGCCCGAGGTGCGGGAGGCCTCGCCGATGCCCATCGCGGCGGGGGAGCAGATCAGCTCCGTCACCGACGCGGTCAGGCTGGTCCGCGACGGGGGCGTCGACCTGCTCCGGCTGCACGTGTCCTCGGTGGGCGGGCTCACCCCCGCCCGCAAGCTGGTCGCGCTCTGCGAGCTGACCGGCGTGGGAACGGCCTGGCACTCGCCGGCGGACGTCTCGCCGGTGGGCGCCGCCGCCAACGTGGCGCTGGATGTGACCACCGCCGCCTTCCAGATCCAGGAGGGCCACCTGTACGCCGAGGCGGTCCACGAGGTCTTCCCCGGCACGATCAGCCCGGTGAACGGATACCTGTACCCGAACCAGGAGCCCGGCTGGGGGATCGATCTGGACGAGGACCTGGCGGCGAAGTATCCGCCGACGGCTCATCTCCACGAACGCTGGGCGGCACGCGTACGCCGCCCCGACGGCGGCATCGAGGCGCCCTGAGGCCCGTGAACGGCGGTATCGGGTTGGGGAGGAACCCGTGAACGGGGCCCGGGGGTACCGAGGGGTGCCCTGGGGCCGGTGGACGGCGGTATCGAGACATCCCGAGGTCCGTGGACGAGCGAGATCGAGGCGCTCTGAGGTCCTTGAAACGTTCAGTGAGTATAAGGAGTGTGTCGATGTAAGATCGACCCATGGCCTCGTCACCCTCTTCGGAGCGGTCTCCCGCACGGCGTGAGCGGAAGAAGGCGGAGACGCGGCGGGCCATCGCCCATGCCGCGCGACGCCTGTTCGCCGAGCGCGGTTTCGAGATCGTGACGGTGGCCGAGATCGCGGCGCTGGCCGACGTCTCCTCCAAGACCGTCTTCAACCACTTCCCGGCCAAGGAACAGCTCCACTTCGAGCACGACCCGCTCATGTGGAGGACCCCGGCGCAGGTCGTCCGGGAGCGAGCGGCGGGGGAGCCGGTCATGGACGCGGTCCGCCGTGCCCTGTCCCGTCCCCCGACCCCTTCGGGCGGGATACCGGACGTGGGCGGCGCGGCTCCTTCGGGCATGGGGGTCGACGCGGGTGTCGTTTCTTCGCGCGGAGGGCCGGACGCGGGTGCCGGCCCCCCGGATGAGGGGCCGGGAACGGCTCCGCCTGCGGCGACGCGGGACGCGGGCCCGTTCTCCACGGAGGCGAGAACGGGCGCCGGCATGGCCGCCGCGGAGGCGTTCGACGCCGAGGCGGTCGCCGTCCACGCGCGGATCTATCGCGACAGCCCCGCGCTGCGGGCCTACGCGCGCGAGATGTTCGCCGGGCATGAGCGTGCGCTGCGCGAGGTGATCGAGGCCGAGGACGGGCCCGAGCCGGGCATCATGGCGGCCATCCTCCTGGCGCCCGTCCGTGAGGTGTGGGAGGCGACCATGCTCCGGATCGCCGAGGGCGCGGCTTTCGACGAGGCCGCCGAACAGGGGCGGCAGGAGCTCGACGCGGCGTTCGACCTGCTGGCGCGGGGACTGCCGGGCTCCTCGCGCGCGGGTCTCGCGGCGCAGGGAGACCCCGGAGTTCCCGGGGACCTTGCGACCGGGGAAGACCTGGCGGCTCCTGGAGATCTCGCGACGCCGGGAGACCTCGCGACCAGGGAAGACCTCCCCGACCGGGGAGATCTCGCCGGTCGGGGAGACCTCACGGGTCCGGGGGAGGGCGACGGCGGCGCGGAGCCGGTGCGCGCGCGGTCGCGGGGCCCGGCTCGGGGCGACCGCCCGAGCATCACGAGGGTCGCGCAGCTCGCGGGGGTGAGCGCGACGACGGTGTCGCACGCGCTGAACGGGCGGCGCCCGGTGGCCGACGACACACGAAGACGCGTGCTGGAGGCGATCGAACGGCTCGGCTACCGGCCCAACGCCCTCGCCCGCGGTCTCCGTACGAGCAGGAGCCAGACGATCGGGCTGGTCATCCCGGACATCACCAACCCCTTCTACCCGGCGCTGGCGCGCGGGCTCCAGGACGTGCTCGGACCGGCGGGCTACGACCAGATCATCAGCAACACCGACGGCGAGCGGCGGCTGGAGCGCGCCGCGATAGAGCAGATGATCGCCCGTCAGGTGGACGGCCTGGCCTTCGCGGTGTTCCACACCCATCCGGAGGACCTGCTGCCCGCCATCGAGGCGGGCATCTCGGTGGTGCGGCTCGGCGGCCGCCTAGTCCAGGACGGCGTCGACGTGGTGCACAGCGACGACGAGGGAGGCTCCGCCGAGGCGACGCGCTACCTGCTGGAGCGCGGCTACCGCAGGGTCGGTTTCGTCTGCGGTCCGCACGCCGAGGGCCCCGCGGCCGAGCGTGTGGCGGGTTACCGCTCCGCGCTGAGGGCCGCCGGGATGGCCGTCGATCCGAGTCTCGTGGCGCACACGCACTTCAGCCGGGCGGGCGGGGCCTCGGGCACCGCCCGCCTGCTCGACCTGCCCGAACCTCCGGACGCGGTGCTGTGCGCCAACGACATCATGGCCATCGGCGCCCTCGACACGGCCGACGAGCGGGGGCTGCGCGTTCCCGCGGACCTGGCGGTCATGGGGTTCGACGACATCGAGGCGGCGACCCTGGTCTCGCCCCGGCTGACCACCATGGCCAACCCGGCGCGGGAGATCGGCCAGGCCTGCGCCCGGCGCCTGCTCGAACGACTGTCCGGCGCGGCCGCGGCGTCATCCGGCGAGGTGGTCATCCCGGCCAGGCTGGTCCGCCGCCAGTCGGCCTGAGCGACCATCCGGCATGGCCGGGGAGCCCGTCCGATGACGGACGGCCGTTCCGGTGCGTCCGCCCGGCCTGAGGGAGCGTCCGGCATGGCCGCGGAGTCGTCCGGTGAGACGGCGGTCTCACCGTGTCCGGTCCGCGGTCGATCAGCCTGAGCGGCTCACCTCCATGCCCGATTCGGCTGACCTTGTCCCTTGACACTCGCTGGGTTACGTGTAGATTTCGGAACCAGTCTTAACGATTTGCATGCAGCGCCACCTTGTGATCTGGATCCCGCCCGCGGCACGGCGAGAGCCTGGATTCACCTTCAGTGAACCCTCACCCCCAAGGAACCCTCATCCCCTAAGGAAGGAGGATCCCGATGACAACTGGTGCAAAACGTCGCAACTCTACGATCATCGCGATTCCGCTGCCCGCCATCATGACGACGATCCGGGAAGGCGCGAGATGACGGCGGCACGGAAACGGACACGGATCCTGGCCGTCGCCGTGACGCTCGCGGTGGGACTCACCGCGGCCGCCTGCGGCGGGTCCGGAGACGGAGAAGCCGGCACACCGGCGGCAGGCCAGACCCTGAAGATGTGGACCTTCAAGCGGTCCCACGCCGACGCGCTGAACAAGGCCGCCGCGCAGTTCAAGAGCGAGACGGGCATCGCCGTCACCATCGAGGCGGTCACCCCCGACGACGTGTTCGTCAGCAAGGTGCAGGGCGCCGCGCAGACGAACGGCCTGCCGGACGTGCTGGAGCTGCACGCGGGCGGCGAGGACCTCGAGATGGGCGCGTCGGGACTGCTGAGCGACCTCGCGGCGGACGTGAACGACGCCTGGAAGCAGCGGCTGCTGCCCACCACCCGCGAGACCGGGGTGATGACGCAGCAGCGGATCGACATCGTGGCCAATGACTCGCCCTTCAAGCAGGTCAAGCCGGGCACGAGGTTCAGCGTGCCGTTCACCGCGGGCGCCTTCGGCATCGTCTACGCCAACAAGGAGAAACTGAAGGCGGCGGGGCTGAGCGCCGACACGCCCCCGAAGACGTGGGAGGAGTTCCTCGACGCGCTGAAGGCCACGACGGCCAAGGACCCGAAGCAGGGCGGTCTCTCCCTCGGCCTGAAGACGTCCCAGACCGGGTTCAACTGGATCTACCAGCCGATGGCCCACTCCTACCTGGGCAAGGAGAAGTTCCAGGCGCTGTTCGCCAAGGGCGCCGCGCAGGGCTTCGGTTCGCCCGACGGCGTCAAGTCGCTGGAGCTGTACAGCAGGCTCACGCCGTACTGGATGCCGGGGACGACGACGCTCGGCATCGACGAGGCCGACATCGCCTTCGCGCAGGGCAAGTCGGCGTTCGACGTCGGCGGCACCTTCACCCTGGCCTTCCTCGCGCAGAACGGGCTGAGCCCGGACAAGGTGCTCACCTTCCCGATCCCACCGCCGGCCGAGGGACAGAACAAGGAGATCTCGATGTCCCCGCTGGCGCTGACCTCGCTCGGCATCACGTCGACCACCAAGAACAGGGAGGCCGCGCTCAAGTGGCTGGACTGGGTGACCTCGCCCAAGGGCGCGGGGGTCGTGGCCAAGTCCTCGCTCGACCTGCCGGCGACCGACCTGGGCGCCGAGGCCGAGTCGCTGCTCGGCGCCGATCTGGCCGCCCTGCAGAAGTACTTCACCGGCGCACCGGAGAGCGCCTACGACGCCGCTGACGTCACCTTCTTCCCCTCCGATTACGACCAGGTCAAGCCGGGCGACGTGATGGTGAGACTGACCCCGCTGAAGGAGGCCACCCCGGAGCAGACCGGCACCGAGATGGACAAGGTCATGGGCGCCATGTGGAAGTCCACGCAGTGACCACGCTCACCGTGAAGGACCGCGCGGGGCGGCTCCGGGAGGAGCCGCCCCGTGGCGGGCGCCCCAGGGGGCGGTGGAAGGAGATCCTGACCGGATGGGCGTTTGTCCTCCCGGCGGTGGCGCTCTTCCTGGTGATGGGGCTTTACACGATCGGCAGCGGCTTCGCGCTGAGCTTCGCCAAGTGGAACGGCTTCACCCCCGAATGGATCTGGGTCGGGATCCAGAACTACAAAGACCTGCTCTACGCGGATCCGTCGCTCGCCCCCGAGATGCGCCGGGCCGCGTGGAACACCCTGCAGGTCATGATCGCTGTTCCGGCGCTCACCGTGGTGATCGCCCTGCCGCTCGCGGTCACGCTCAATTCCATCAGGCGGCTGCGGTCCCTGCTGCGCTCGGTGTACTTCCTGCCCTACGTCACCAGCGGGATCGCCGTCTACTACGCCTGGCGTTACGTGCTGGAGCCCGACGGATCGGTCAACCTGCTGCTGCGGGCGCTCGGGCTCGGCAGCCTCTCCCAGCCGCAGGGCTTCCTGGGCAACCCGAGCACCGCGCTGCCCACGCTGATCCTGATCCTGGTCTGGTCGAGCGTCCCCATCGCCACCCTGCTCTACCTGAGCGGGCTGCAGGCCATCGACCCGAACATGATCGAGGCCGCGCAGATCGACGGAGCCGCTCCCCGGCACGTGCTGCGCCGCATCATCTGGCCGCTGCTGCGGCCCATCACCGCGGCCATCGTGCTGCTCGGCGTGCGCGACGCGCTGCACGGTTTCCAGATCTTCCTGATCATGACGGGAGGCGGCCCCGGCGGGCACACCGACGTGCTCGGGCTGATGACCTACCGGCTCTCCTTCTTCAAGGGCCTCGCGCAGACGCTGGGAGTGGCGAGCGCGCTGGGCTGGTTGCTCTTCGCCGCGGCCCTGCTGCTCACGCTGGTGAACGCGCGCATGCTGAGGAGAATTCGATGAGCAGGTCCCGTGCGGCCCGGATCGCCGCGTACGTGGCGCTGGCCGTCTACGCGGCGATCAGCGTGTATCCGTTCCTGTGGATGGTGTCGGGAGCCTTCAAGAGCCGCACCGAGATCCTCCAGGGCGGCCACCTCATCCCGCAGCACCCCACGCTGGACACGCTGGTGGACACCTGGAGCCGGCTGAACTTCGTTCAGTATTTCGGCAACAGCCTCATCGTCACCGGCTCGACCGTCATCGGCGTCCTGGTCGTCTACAGCCTGGCCTCCTACGCCTTCGCCGTGCTGAACTTCCCCGGGCGCAAGGTGCTGTTCTGGTTCTTCGTGTCGCTGCTGTTCGTCCCCGGCATCACCGTGCTGCTGCCCGTGGTGATCCTGGAGAAGGAGCTGGGCGTCCTCGGCACGCACCTCGGACTGGTGCTGCCGTTCATCAACGGCACCGCCCCGCTGACCGTCCTGCTGCTGACCAACAGCTACAGCTCGATCCCCCGGGAGCTGCGCGAGGCGGCCCGCGCCGACGGCGCGGGTGAGCCGCGCATCTTCTGGTCGATCTACCTGCCGCTGGCCAGGCCCGCGCACATCACGATCGCTGTGCTGACCGCGGTGCCGACGTGGAACGAGTATGTCCTGACCCGTGTGTCGATCAGTGACGCGTCCCTCTACACGCTGCCGCTCGGGCTGGAGTCCCTGATCTCGAGTGAGGTCCCGCGCTACAACGAGGTGATGGCCGCGTCGCTGATCCTCGTGCTCCCGGTCATCGCGCTCTTCCTGTTCCTGCAGCGCTATTTCGTCAACGGGCTCGTCGGCGCGATCAAGGGCTGATCAGGTCCGGGCCGATCAGGGGCAGGCCGGGGCCGGGTGCGGAGTTCGCGGGCCTGACGCTCGGCGCCGAGCCGATCGCGACGGGGTCGTCGATGAGCTGGTTGATCACGACGTTCGCGGCGCCCAGGGACGCGGCGCCGAAACCGAGGTCGGAGGCGACGAAGCGGCACCGGGCGGCGGACCCGGCGACGACGAGGTGCTCCAGCTCCGCCTGGGCGAAGGGGAGGAGCCACTGGGCCAGTGTGGCGAAGTAGCCGCCGACGACGATGACCCGCGGGTTGAAGAGGTTGACCAGGATCGAGCCGCCGAGTCCGAGCCACCGGCCGACCTCCGCCACGGCCGCGATCATCAGCGGATCGCCCTCGGCCAGCCCGCAGGCGATCTCCGCCACCCGCTCCTCGGGACCGAGCACCGGCATGGCGCCCAGTCCGTACGCCTGGTCGGGCGTCGCCATGCGCACCAGCGCCGCGAGCCCGACCTTGGTCTCCCAGCAGCCGTTGCGCCCGCAGCCGCACCGGTGACCACCCGGATCGACCGGGAGATGCCCGACCTCGCCGGAGAAGCCGTCGGCGCCGCGCAGCAGGCGGCCGTCGACGATGATGCCGCCGCCGACGCCGACCTCGCCGGTCAGGTAGACCATGTCGGGGGTCCCCGCGGCGACGCCCGCGGTGTATTCGGCCAGCGCGGCGAGATTGGCGTCGTTGTCCACCGTCACCGGCACGCCCAGGTTGCCGAGCGCGATGGACAGCCACGAGGCGAGGGGCACGTCGTGCCAGCCGAGGTTCGGCGCGAGCGCGACCACACCGTGGCCGACGTCCACCAGCCCCGGCACGCCCACCCCGACGCCGGCGGGGCGGGTCCCGGCCAGGACGAGCTCGTCGATGGCGGTGCGGGCCACCCGGCCGAGCTCGCGCAGCGACTGGTTGGGGCCGCTGCCCATCGCGTCGAAGCCCACGCGGCGCTCCACCAGGACGCGTCCGCCGAGATCGGTGCCGTGGACGGCGACATAGTCCACGTTGATCTCCAGGCCGAGGATCCCGATGTGGGAGCCGTCCAGCGCCACCGCCCGCCGGGGGCGGCCGACCGCTCCCGCGTGCTCGATGCCGACCTCACGCACCAGTCTCCGGTCGAGGAGCTCGGCCATCAGGTTGGAGACGGTGGCACGGTGCAGGCCCGTCGCCTCGGCGATGTCGGCGCGGGAGCTGGAGCCGTGGTTGCGCAGGTGCCGCAGGACCAGGGAGAGATTCGCCCGTCGCAGCGAGGCATGGCCCGCCGGTTGGACACCGCCCCTCGTCAGACGGGTGAAATTTTCCTCCCCCTGTGTCACGCGGTCACCGGCCTTTATTTATCTTAAAGAGCAACTAATCGATTTTCTAACACGGGCGGACCGTTCCACACAACCTGAGGTGATAACGACTTTGCGCATTGTCACCTGGGGTTCGGTTGTTTGCCCAGGCAGACATTACCGGACCGTGCCCGAATATTTCGGCCGATGTCTGAAACATTCAGGACGTATCTTTGGGGTCCATCCGCGTGCCGCGTCCAAGGCTCGGCGGTGAACGCCTCACTCCCGAGGACTTCGCGCAGGGCGGCGGTGATGGGAGGTCGCAGAAGCCCTGGCCGCGCGGGAAGCCCATGGCCCAGTGGTGGCCCCGCCGGTAGACTCGCCGTCCATGATCAACTTAGACGAGGAGGGTCGTCCGGAACCTCCCCTTGCGGGCGACGAGACCGCCACCCTGCTGGGCTTCCTGGACTACCAGCGCGCCACCCTGGCGTGGAAGTGCGCGGGACTGGACGCGGCCGGCCTGGGGGCGACCGTCGCGGCCTCGTCGATGACCCTCGGCGGGATGCTCAAGCACCTGGCCTACGTCGAGAACGACTGGTGCTCCCGGTGGCTGCACGGGCAAGACAGGCTGCCCCCGTGGGACACGGTGGACTGGAGGGCCGATCCCGACTGGGACTGGCACTCGGCCGCCGAGGACACCCCCGAGCGGCTCCATGCGCTCTGGCAGGACGCCGTGGCCCGCTCCCGCTCCCTGGTCGCGGAGGCGCTGGCAGACGGCGGCCTGGAGCGGCCGGCCCGGCGCACCTGGCCCGACGGCCGGGCACCCAGCCTGCGATGGATCCTGTTCCACCTGATCGAGGAGTACGCGCGGCACAACGGCCACGCCGACCTCCTCCGGGAGTCGGTGGACGGGCTCACCGGTGAGTAGCGTGTATCCGTCGGAAATTCGGCGGATAGCGGGAACCGTATTTCGCCGAGCATCGACCCGTAGATCAGCCGCCGTGGATGACATTGAATCCACCGCGGATGATCGCCAGGACTCGCAACGGCGGTGATGAGCCGGCGGTGTCCTGTGAATTCCCTCGCGGTCTTGCGGTAGCGGGGGAGGGCGCGGGACGAATCGCGAATTCGCCGTATCCCTCCCCGGGGCTGAACCCGGGGAGGGATTCAGGCGGTCGTCCGGCGTGGGGTTCGCGCCGGTGGCCGGCTCAGCTTGAGTAGGCCTCCAGTTCGAAGATCCGTGCGGCGGTGTCGCTGTCGCTGGTCGGGGTGAGCACGTTGACGCGCACGTACCGGGCGCTGACGGGGGTGATGGTGTGGGTGGTGACGTTGGCGGTGTTGCCGCGGGTGCTCACGACGTTCGTCCAGGTGGTGCCGTTGGTACTGACCTGGACGTCGAAGTCGCGGGTGTTCCAGCTCGCCTTCTCGCCGCCCGCCCCGGAGTGACGGACCATGAAGCGCCCGACCTGCGTGTTCGACTGCAGGTCGACCTGGAGCCACTTGTTGGCGCCCAGCCCGCACCACTTGTCGGAGTTGCCGCCCGTCCAGCTGCCGTTGACGGCCTTGGCGGGTGCTTCGTTCGCCGCGCACTGGTTGCTGGCGGTGGCCGGCTTGTTCAGCGCGAGGTTGACGCTCGGCTGCGTCGTCTCGGGCACGTAGAGGCGGATGTCCGTCAGGCTCGCGCTGCCCTCGTAGACATTGGTGTAGAGGTCGCCGATCACGAAGTAGTCGGGATACTGGGAGCCGGCCGGCCACTGGTTCGGCCAGGACGTGCTGCCGTTGACGTCGTTCTGGACGAGGGTGGCGTTGTAGCGGCCGTCATACTCGCCGGGCTTGACGTTGTAGTGCCAGATCGGCGCGTTGTTGACGATGAAGTCGCGGTGGAAGCGGAGCGTCTTCTGTCCGACGCGGGCGAAGTTGCCGCTGGCCTCGAGCACGTAGCCTGTGGCGTCGCGCTCGATCGCGAAGGTGTAGTCCTGGTTGGGCATCAGCTCGGGCTGGATCTCGGCCGCGGACGAGAGCTGCTGCTCGGCGACGCCGCCGGAGCAGCTTGTCATGAACCACTGGGAGTTGCCCGCGAGGCCGCCGGGTCCCGGCGTCCAGTTGGGCAGGCCGCTGATCCACATGTTGACCGTGTTGAAGTTGCCGTCACGGTAGTTGTAGTACTGGTTGGTGTTGGAGTTGCAGACCCGCCCGCCGGTGCCCGTGCCGACCCGGTCGGGGTGCTGGGAGAAGGAGTCCATCAGGACCTTGCGGCGGTAGTGCCAGAAGTGGTTGTTCCGAGGAGCGGGGTTGGCGAAGTCCACGATCGACATGAAGTGGAAGCCGTTGTAGCCGTACGGTCCCGACCGCACGTCCTGCCACTCGCAGTAGGGCGCGGCGGCGTTGCCGCTCCAGCCGGGGCTCCTGGAACCCTCGCCCCAGGGGTGCTGTGTCTTGCATCCCTGGGTGCTGTAGCCGTTGACCTTGCCGTTGTACTCGATCGAGCCGTTCCGCTTGCCGCCGAAGTCGATGGTCTTGAGCTTGTACTCGACGCGGTACTGGTCGGGCAGCTTGTTCGTGGGCCGGAAGATCGCCCCACCGGTGTGGTCGGGCACGTTCAGCACCGCCGCGGGCGCGCCGCCCACCGTCGCGGTGGTGATCGACGGCGGCGACTCGATGACGCCGTCCTTGTTCCAGTCGCGGGCCGAGAGCGATGCCGTCAGCCAGCCGCCCTGGCCGACCTGGAACTCCTTGCGGTAGGTGGCGAAGGAGTTGAACGCGGTGGTCCAGGCGGGCCCGTAGTCGTTGCGGTACCACTGGCCGGCGTCGTCCATGATCGTGTCGAACGGAGCGGTGTAGTTCTCCTTGACCCATGGCGCGTTGCCCGTGTTGATGGGGGCCGAGAAGTTCTCGGAGTGCAGCAGGGTCCAGCCGGCGGCGGCGCTGCTCGCCGCACCCGACTTGGCCGCCGTACCTGATTTGGCCGCCGTACCCGACTTGCTCGCCGTGCCTGGCTTGGCCGGCGCGCTCGGCGTGCTCGATGCGCTGGGACTGCTCGGGGTGCTCGGAGTGCTCGGAGTGGGAGTACGGACGCCGGCAGACGCGGCGGTGTCGCCCGTTGCGGGGGTGCCGACCCCGAACGAGGCGAGCCCCGCGACGGTCACGGTGACGGTGGCGAGGGCCGCCTTGCGGGCGACCCCTCTGACGTTTCTTCGCATGGGTAAGTGCCCTTCGCTCGACGAGTAAGGCGTTGCTCGTGCCTGAACGCGCCCCGCGTCCCCCGCGGGTGTGTGAACCTCCCCTCTGATCTCGGGCGACCACGGGTGGCGTCGCCGACCGCCACCCGGCCGCCGTCCAAACCGGCCGTACTCCACGAACCGCTCCCGTGAGCGGCCGCGTTCCGTGAGGCCGACCGAAGGCTTCGGACGGCCGGTCCTCCCCGGGCCGTTCCCCCGAACGGCCCCGCTCCGTGAACGGCCCTGCTCTCTTACCGGCCCGGAGGCCGGAAGCGGCTTGGAAACCGCCGTTCGGGTCGAGGTGGCATGAGCTGCCCGCCGGCGGTTTAGAAACCGCCGTTCGGGTCGAGATACTTGGCCGCGTTGTCCTTGGTGACCTGCGGGGAGGGCACCACGGTGTCCTTCTCGACCTGGGCGCCGCCGAGGATCTCGACGGCCCGGTCCAGCCCGAGGCTGCCGATGATGTCAGCGTCGTTCAGGCCGGTCACCACGTAGTTGGTGCCGTCGAGGATCGCCTTGAGCGCTTCGGCCTGCCCGTCGACGCCGGCGATGATGATCTGCTTCGCCTTCCCCGCGTCGGCGATGGCCCTCTGCGCGCCCAGGCACATCGCGTCGTTCTCGCAGAACACGGCGGCGAGGTCGGGGTTGGTCGCCAGCAGGCTCTCCATCACCGTCAGCCCGCCGTCGGAGCCCCAGTTGCCGAAGTCGGGGGCCTCGACGAGCGTGATGCCCTTGGCGCTGCCGAGCACCGACTTCACGCCGTCGGTGCGGGCCAGGCCGATGCTGTTGTCGGCGGGGCCGCCCTTGATGATGGCGACCTTGCCTCCGTCGGGCAGCTTCTCCGCGAGGAACTGGCCGTCCTGCACGCCGATCGCCTTGTTGTCGGGGCCGATCCAGCTGGTGTACTCCCCGGTCTGGAACTTGCGGTCGACGAGGACCACCGGCTTGCCCGCCGTCTTGATCGAGTTGAGCGCCGCGGGCGCGGACTCGAGCGGGCCGCCGGAGATGATGACGGCGTCGACGTTCTTGCTCAGCAGGTCCTCGACGTTGGAGGCGAGCTTGGCCGCGTCGCCGTTCGCGTCGGTGCTGATGATCTCGACGTTGCCCTTCTTCTTGGCCTGGGCGGCGATCGCCTTGTCCATGCCGCTGAAGTAGGGGCCGCCCAGCGTGAAGTTCGCGACGCCGATCGTGTAGGAGCCGTCGCCGGAGGCGGTGGCGCCGGTGGTGCCGGTGGGCGCTTCCGAGTCGGACGCGCAGGCGTTCAGGCCGGCGGCGAGGGCGCCGGCGACCAGCAGGATGCCGAGCTTTTTCGCGTTCATAAAAGATCTCCCAGGGGGGTGATGGCAGTGATGGACACCGGCGTACGGCACGTCACGTGCGGGCGGGTGACGGACACCGGTGAACGGTCCGGCGGGCGCGTCATGTGCGGGCCCGGTTGGTGCGCTGGACGAGGATGACGGCGATGATGATCAGTCCTTTGAGCACCTGCTGCCAGAAGCTCTGCACGCCGTACAGGTTGAGCAGGTTGTTGATCAGGACGAGCACGAGCACCCCGCCGAAGGTGGCCTTCGCGGATCCGCGCCCGCCCGCCAGGCTCGCCCCGCCGATCACGCACGCGGCGATCGCGTCGAGCTCGAACGCCACCCCGACGCTGGGCTGGGCGATGCCCACCCGGCTGGCGAGGATGACGCCGGCCAGACCGGCGCACGCGCCGCTGATCGCGTAGGCGAGGATCACGTGCCTGCGCACGTTGATGCCCGCGAGCCGTACGGTCTCGGCGTTGCCGCCGATCGCGACGATCGAGCGGCCCGCCGGGGTCCGGGTCAGGAAGACCCCGCCCACCAGGAAGACGGCCAGCATGATCACCGTACTCAGCGGGATGGGGCCGACCATGGCCGAGCCGAGCGTGAGGAACGACTCGTTCTCGGGGGAGATGGGCACCTCGGAGTAGACGAACGCCAGACCTCTGATGGTGGTCAGCGCCGCCAGGGTCACCACGAACGGCGCCAGCCCGAACCGGGCGACCAGCGTGCCGTTGATCAGGCCGAACCCGATGCCCGCCGCCAGGCCCGCCACGATCGCCACCGGAAGCGGAAGGCCGGAGACCAGGCCCGCGCTGAGGATTCCGGAGAAGGCCACCACCGATCCGACCGAGAGGTCGATGCCGCCGGTGAGGATGACCACGAGCATGCCGAAGGCCAGCAGACCCGTGGTGACCATCTGCTTGAGCAGGTTGGTGAGGTTGGTCTGGGTGAGGAACGTGTCCGAGGTCGACGCCGCCACCGCGACGAGCAGCACGACGAGCGTGACGAACACGACCTCGACCGTGAGGTCGCGACCTCCCAGCACCAGCCGGGGGTACCGTCTGGTGTTGGTGAGCTGCCCGGTCATACGGTGAGTCCAATCGAGTAGGCGAGGATCTCGTCCTCCGTGGTCTGGTCCGAGCGGAGCTCACCGCTGATCCGGCCCTGGTTCATCACCAGCACCCGGTCGGTGGCGCCGAGCACCTCGGTGAGATCCGAGGAGATGAGCAGGACGCTGAGCCCTTCGCGCGCGAGTTCGTCGATCATGCGGTAGATGTCGACCCTGGTGGCCATGTCCACGCCGCGGGTCGGCTCGTCGAGGATGAGGACGCGCGGGCCGACCAGCAGCCACTTGGCCAGGACGGCCTTCTGCTGGTTGCCTCCGCTGAGGTTGACCACGGTCATCGAGGCGCAGTGCGCGGGCTGGATGTTCAGCCGGTCGATCATCTCGGTGACGTCACGGCGCTGGCGGGCCGCGTCGATCAGCGGGCCCCGCCTGGTCGAGTGCAGCGTGGTGAGCGCGATGTTGTCCCGCACCGTCATGCCGAGCACCAGTCCGCTGCGTTTGCGATCCTCGGTGACGAGCGCGAGCCCGGCCGCGATGGCCTCGCCCGGCGTGCGGAAGTCGCCGGCGCCTCCCGGCAGGCGCACCTCGCCCGCGCTCGCGGGCTCGGCTCCGAAGACGCAGCGGGCGAGCTCGCTGCGGCCGGAGCCCACCAGGCCGAACAGCCCGACGATCTCCCCGGCGTGCAGGGTGAACGAGACGTCCTCGAACTCGCCCTCGCGGGTGAGCCCGGTCACCGTGAGGCTGGCCTCGCCGCGTTCCGTACGCCTGCCGGGATAGATCTGTTCGAGCCTGCGGCCCGCCATGAGGCGGATCAGCTCGTCCTCGCCGGTGCGGGCGGGCTCGGTGGTCTCGATCACCCGCCCGTCCTTGATCACGACGATCGAGGTGGCCAGATCGAGGACCTCGGCGAGCCGGTGGGAGACGTAGATGATCAGGACGCCCTGCTCCTGCAGCCGCCTGATCAGCGCGAACAGCGCATCGAGGTCGCTTCCGGCCAGCACGGCCGAGGGCTCGTCGAGGATGAGGACACGCGGGCGGCTCACCAGTGCTTTCGCGATCTCCACCATCTGCTGCCGGGCCACCGAGAGACGGCCCGCGAGGGTGCGCGGGTCGATCGCGCCGAAGCCGGCCTCCTCCAGCAGCTCCCCGGCGCGCCGGTGCGCCGCCGGCCAGTCGATGAGGCCGGCGCGACGCGGGAAGTTGCCCATCAGCAGGTTCTCGGTGACCGAGAGCTGGGCCACCAGCGTCAGCTCCTGGTAGACGGTGCGGATGCCCCGGGCATGGGCGTCGTGCGGCGAGCGCAGGCCGACCCGCTCGCCGTCCATCCACATCTCGCCCGAGCTCATGGACAGCGCGCCGGAGAGAATCTTGATCAGGGTCGACTTGCCCGCCCCGTTCGCGCCGACCACGGCGAGGACCTCGCCGGGACGCCCCGCGAGGTCCACGCCGTGCAGCACCTCGACACCGCCGAAGTCCTTGTGGACGCCGCGCAGCTCAAGGCTCATCCGAACGCCTCCATCACCACGATCGTCTTCTGGCGGGTGAGGTCCAGGACGGTCTCGTGCAGGCCCTCCCGGTATCCGCCGGTGTCCTTGGTGCCGCCGAACGGCAGGTTCTCGGCGCGCAGCGCGGTCGAGCCGTTGATGATCACTCCGCCGACGTCGAGGCGCTGGGCGATGGCGAAGGCCCGCGAGATGTCCCGCGTGAAGACCGCGGCCTGCAGGCCGTACGGGGACTCGTTGGCCATCCTCACCGCCTCCAGCGGGTCGGAGAACCGGGCGACCGGTGCCACCGGACCGAAGATCTCCTCGGCGAAGGCCGCGCTGGCGGTGGGGACGTCCACGAGCACGGCGGGGTCGACGAACGCCCCGCGCCGCTCGCCGCCGGCGACCAGCCGGGCGCCGTCCTCGACGAGCCGGCCGATGGCGGCCACGACCTGTTCCGCGGCCTGCTCGGCGATGAGGGGACCCACGTCGGTGGACTCCCGCAGCTGGTCGCCGACGGTGAGCTTGGCGGTCTGCTCCAGCAGCGAATCGACGAAGGCGGCGTGCACGCCGTCCTGCACGTAGACCCGCTTGACCGCGCAGCAGATCTGCCCGTTGCCCCGTGCGAGGCGGCCGAGCACGACCGCGCGGGCGGCGTCGTCGACGTCGGCGTCGTCGCACACGATGAGCGCGTCGTTTCCGCCGAGCTCCAGGAGGACCTTCTTCAGGGTCTGCGACCCGAGGCGGGCGATCTCACGCCCCGCCGCGGTGCTGCCGGTGAGGCTCACCGCGGCGATCCCGGGCAGCTCGGCCAGCGCCTGGGACACCTGGAGCCCCCCGGTGACGAGCTGGTGGGCGTGGCGCGGCGCGCCCGCCTGCTCGACGAGCTCCGCGACCCGGACGAGCGCGAGCGGGCAGCGCGCGGGCGGTTGCACGATGACGGCGTTACCCGCGGCGAGGGCCGCGGCGGCCTTGTGGGCGTACAGCTCGACCGGGTAGTTGAAGGGGACCAGCGCCGCCACGACGCCGAGCGGCTCGCGCATCGTCACCGCGAGGTGGCGTTCCAGGCCCGGTACGGCGTCGAGCGGGATCTGCCGGCCGAAGAGCCGGGTGGTCTCGCCCGCGTACCCCCGGAAGATGCGGATCGCGGCCGCGACCTCGCCGCGGGTCTGCGGCAGCGGCTTGCCGTTCTCGGCCGCGAGCAGCAGGGCGAGGCTCTCCTGCTCGGCCTCGATGAGGTCGGACACGCGTCGCAACAGGTCCGCGCGCTCGTGGGCGGCCAGGGCGGCCATCGCCCGCTGGCCCTCCTGCGCGTCGGCGACGGCCGCGGCGACCTGCTCAGCGGTGGCGGCCTCGACCTCCCCGAGCAACTCCCCGGTGCCGGGGTTGTGGACGGTGATGATGGAACCTACTGGCGATGTGACGGACATCCGTTCCCACTCCTTGGGTGATTCGACTGCTGCGCTGGCATGTGTTCGCGGCTCAGTGCGGGACGAACTCTCCGTTCCTGGGCGCGGTGTAGCCGATCCTGCGGCCGATGTCGGCCGCCATCGCGAGCGCGGTCGGCGCCAGGCGCCGGCAGTCCTCGACGCTGAACCGGTTGGCCGGCGCGGAGACGCTCAACGCTCCGACCGGCTGGCCCGAGGTGTTCATGATCGGCAACCCGACGCAGCGCACGCCCTCCTCGTTCTCCTCGTCGTCGATCGCGAAGCCCTGAGCCCGTACGGTGGCGAGCTCGGCGAGCAACGTGTCGCCGACGAGCGTCCGGGGCGTGTGCCGGTCGTGCGAGCGCGCGAGGATCTCGGCGCTGCGCCGCTCCTCCAGGAGCGCGAGTACGGCCTTGCCCATGGCCGTGCAGTGCATGGGGGCACGGCTGCCGATCCGTGAGACCAGCCGGATGGACTTGGCGCTCTCGACCTTGTCCACGTAGACGATGTGGTCGCCGACGGGGATCCCGAGGTGCACGGTCTCGCCGCTCAGCTCGACCAGCTCCAGCAGGTACGGCCGGGCCGCGGCGCGAAGGTTGTCCTCTTCGAGGTACTGCCCGGCGAGGGTGATGAGGGTGACGCCAAGGTGGAAGGCCCCCGCCGCGTCACGGTCGAGGACACCGAGTTCGAGGAGTGAGGTGACATATCGATGGGCCGTGCTGACGGCTACGCCCGCGCGATTGGCGAGCTCACCCAATGTGATACCGGCCCTGCCGGACTCGGATACCGCATTAATCAGCTCAAACGCCTTATCAACGCTGGATGACTTTCTTCCGCTCTTCATTCGAGTTACTCGAATCTATTTTCATTTATTTGTAAGATTTTTGCGATGTTTGCATTGAGAGCAGGTGCTGTCAACCCTTGTCGCACGACGACTGTTATTGCGGAGTGAAATGCCAAACGTCCGTTTTATGGCTATTCGTTCTATTTAATCTCTTGTGCGAATTTTTTCGGAGGGCTGTGAGGGGGTGTCGTGACAAGACGGAAACATTCGCGTCGAGGCATTGACACTTTTGTACCAGACGGGCAAAGTTCCATCGACGACAGCGAAAGCTCGGCGGCTTACGCTGACTGTTAGTCAAAAGGTGCGGCGGCGCGCTCCTCTTTTCCAGGTTTATTGGAAGGAGCACGCATGCGTAGACGCGTACTCGCGTTTGCCACCAGCGCCGTTCTCATGATCACTGGGCTCGTTGCCGTCCCGCAACCCGCGGTGGCCGCTGACGTGCTGCAGGAGGTCACCCTCGCCAAGGGCCCGACGGCCATGGGCGAGCCGATGTCACTGGCGGTCCTGCCGGACCGCACCGTGTTGCACACCTCGCGGGACGGACGGATCTTCTCCACCGACGCTTCGGGCAACACCAGCGTGGCCGGCACCATCCCCGTCTACACCCACGACGAGGAGGGGCTGCAGGGCATCGCCGCGGACCCCGACTTCGCGGCCAACCGCTGGATCTACCTGTACTACGCGCCGGTGCTCTCGACGCCGGCCGGCGACGCGCCGTCCAACGGCACCGACGCGGACTTCGCCCGCTGGCAGGGCCACAACCAGCTGTCCCGCTTCACCGTCAGGGCCAACGGCACGGTGGACCTGGCCAGCGAGAAGAAGATGCTGCAGGTCGCCACGGACCGCGGGATGTGCTGCCACGTCGGCGGGGACATCGACTTCGACGCCCAGGGCAACCTCTACATGACCACCGGCGACGACACGCAGCCGTGGTCGTCGAGCGGCTACACGCCGATCGACGAGAGGCCCGGCTTCAGCTGGGACTTCGACGCCCAGCGCAGCGCCGGCAACACCAACGACCTGCGCGGCAAGCTCCTGCGGATCAAGCCCCAGCCCGACGGGACCTACACGATCCCGAGCGGCAACCTCTTCGCCCCGGGAACGGCCAAGACCCGCCCCGAGATCTACGCGATGGGCTTCCGCAACCCCTTCCGGATGAGCGTCGACAAGACCACCGGCGTCGTCTACGTCGGTAACTACGCCGCCGACTCCGACACCGCCGACCCCAACAGGGGCGAGGGCGGCCGCCAGGAGTTCGAGCGGATCACCGGTCCCGGCAACCACGGCTGGCCGTACTGCCAGGGCTACAACAGCCCGTACAACGACTTCGACTTCGCCACCAACACCTCCGGGCCGAAGTTCAACTGCGCCGCGCCGGTCAACAACTCCCCGCACAACACCGGCCTGACCACCCTGCCGGCGGCCAAGTCCGCCTGGATCGCCTACGACGGCGGCGCACCCTCGCAGCTGGGCTCCGGCGGCGGCCCCATGGCCGGTCCGGTCTACCACTACGACGCGGCCCTGAACTCCCCGACCAAGCTGCCGCAGAGCTACGACGGCAAGTTCTTCGCCGGTGAGTTCACCCAGAACTGGATCAAGACGATCACCGCCACCGGGGACGGCAGCGCCGGCACCATCGCGGCGTTCCCCTGGACCCACACGCACATCATGGACATGGCGATGGGTCCGGAGGGCGCGCTCTACGTCCTCGACTACGGCGCCGGCTGGTTCAACGGCGACGAGAACTCCGCGCTGTACCGCGTGGAGAGCACCCCCACCGGCAACCAGGCGCCGACCGCGGTCGCCACGGCCAACAAGATCTCCGGCCAGGCGCCCCTGGCGGTGACGTTCAGCTCGGCCGGTTCCAGGGATCCCGAGGGCGGCGCGCTCACCTACGCCTGGACCTTCGGCGACGGCGGCACGTCGACGGCGGCCAACCCGTCGCACACCTACACCGGCAACGGTTCCTACCAGGCGAAGCTGACGGTCAGGGACCCGGCGGGCAACGTCGGCAGCGCGACGGTCACCGTCACGGTCGGCAACACCGCCCCGACGGTCACGCTCAACGGCCCGTCGAACGGTGCGATCTTCCAGTTCGGCGACGCGGTGCCCTACCGGGTGACGGTGACCGATCCCGAGGACGGCACGATCGACTGCTCGAAGGTGAAGGTCAACTTCATCCTCGGGCACGACCAGCACGGCCACCCGATAACCAGCGCGACCGGCTGCACCGGTGTCCTGCAGACCACGGCCAACAGCGAGCACAGCCAGAGCGACAACATCTTCGGCGTCATCGACGCGACCTACACCGACAACAGCGGCCTGATCGGCAACTCCCAGATCATCCTGCAGCCGGCGCACCGCCAGGCCGAGCACTTCGGCAACTCCAGCGGCAACGTCACCGTGTACACCAGCCCCAACACCGAGGGCACCTACGTCGGCGCCATCGAGAACGGGGACTGGCTGTCGTTCACCCCGTACAACCTGACCGGTGTCACCGGCGTCACCGCGCGGGTCTCGTCGGCCAACGCGGGAGGCACGCTGGAGTTCCGTACCGGTTCGACCACCGGGCCCCTCGCCGGATCCGTCGCGATAGCCGGCACCGGCGGCTGGGAGAACTGGGTCACCGTCACCGGCTCGATCACCCCGCCGAGCGGGACCGGCACCCTGTTCCTGGTCTTCAAGGGCGGGGCCGGCGGACTGTTCAACGTGGACAACCTCACCTTCACCGGCGGTGGCTCGGGACAGGGCGACCTGGCGCTCGGCAAGCCGGTGACGGCCTCGTCGACCGACGATCCGACCCGGACCGCGAACCTGGCGGTGGACGGCAACGCCACCACGCGCTGGTCCAGCGCGTACACCGATCCGCAGTGGATTCGGGTGGATCTGGGGGCGTCGTACAACCTGAACCGGGTGCGGCTGAACTGGGAGACGGCCTACGGCCGGGCGTATCAGATCCAGACCTCACCGGACGGCAGCACCTGGACGAACGTCTACTCCACGACGACCGGTGACGGCGGGGTCGACGATGTGACGTTGACCGGCACCGGTCGTTACGTGCGGATCAACGGCACGCAGCGGGCGACGGCGTGGGGGTACTCGCTCTTTGATCTCAACGTTTTCGGCACGCCGGTCTCGTCGGGGTCGTCGTTGTTGTCGCAGGGCAGGCCGGTGACAGCATCCTCGGTGGAGGCGGGTGCCAACGTGGTGACCAACGCGGTGGACGGCAACACGGCCACGCGTTGGTCGAGTCTGTATGCCGATCCGCAGTGGATCCGGGTGGATCTGGGTGCCTCGCGGCAGGTCAGCCGGGTGCGGTTGAACTGGGAGGCGGCCTATGGCAGGGCGTATCAGATCCAGACCTCACCGGATGGCAACACCTGGACGAACGTCTACTCCACCACCACCGGTGACGGCGGGATCGACGATGTGACGCTGACTGGTACGGGTCGTTATGTGCGGGTCAACGGCACCCAGCGCGCCACCGCTTACGGCTACTCCCTCTGGGAGTTCGAAGTCTACGGAAGCTGAGAGGAAACCGCCCGTGCATAACCTGTTCAGAAGCAGGATGGCAGTCGCAGTGGCCACGGTCTTCGCCATGGTGCTCGCCATGGCGTCACCGGCCTCCGCGGTGTCCTCCAAAGCCGCGGCCGCCGCGGCCCCCCCGATCACCTACAAGGTCCTGGTCTTCTCCAAGACCACGGCGTTCCGGCACTCCTCGATCCCCAACGGCATCGCGATGATCAGGCAACTGGGCGTCGACAACGGATTCGCGGTCGACGCGACCGAGGACGCCGCCGCGTTCACCACCGCGAACCTCGCGCAGTACAAGGCCGTGGTCTGGCTGTCGACCACGGGTGACGTGCTCAACGCCGCCCAGCAGACGGCGTTCGAGTCCTACATCCGCGGCGGCGGCGGTTACGCGGGCGTCCACGCGGCGGCCGACACCGAATACGACTGGCCCTGGTACGGCGGGCTGGTCGGCTCCTTCTTCAAGTCGCATCCGGCGACCCAGGCGGCGACGGTGCGCTTCGAGGACCGGGCCAACCCCTCGACGGGGCACACGGCGCCGACCTGGAACCGCACCGACGAGTGGTACGACTACCGCACCAACCCGCGTACCGACGTCAAGGTTCTCGCCACCGTCGACGAGTCCACCTACTCCGGCGGCGCCATGGGCGCCGACCACCCGATCACCTGGTGCCACGGCTACGAGGGCGGCCGGTCCTGGTACACCGGCATGGGCCACACCGAGGAGTCCTACGCCGACCCGACCTTCAGCAAGCTGGTGCTCGGCGGGATCCAGGTGGCCGCGGGCGTCGCACACGGCGACTGCCGGCCCGAGGCCGGTTACACGCCGCTCTTCGACGGCACCCAGGCCAGCCTGGACAAGTGGCGCCAGGCCGGACCGGGGGGCTTCACCCTCGCCAACGGCACCCTCAGCTCCTTCGGCGGCATGGGCCTGCTGTGGTATCCGCTGAGCACCTTCAGCAACTACTCGCTCAAGCTCGACTGGATGATGCCGGGCGATGACAACGGCGGCCTGTTCATCGGCTTCCCCGACCCCGCGGGCGACCCGTGGGCCCCGGTCTCCACGGGTCACGAGATCCAGATCGACGCCACCGACGCCGATCCGTCCCGCACCACGGGCAGCGTCTACAGCTTCCAGGCGCCGGACTCCGCGCTGCGCGCCGCGAACCTCAACCCGCCCGGCACGTGGAACACCTACGACGTCCGGGTGCACGGCCAGCACGTCGAGATCTACCTCAACGGCGTGAAGATCAACGACTACACCAGCACCCGGAACATCGCCAACGGCTACATCGGCGTGCAGAACGACGGCGACGCCGCGCACATCAGCTACCGCAACATCCGCATCAAGCAGGACTCGGGACCGCCGATCCCGCCGACCGCCGACCTGGCGCAGGGCAAGCCGGTCACGACGTCGAGCGTGGAGGCAGGCAGCGCCCACGTGGGCGCCAACGCCGTGGACGGCAACGCCACCACCCGCTGGTCGAGCCTGTACACCGATCCGCAGTGGATTCGGGTGGATCTGGGGGCGTCGTACAACCTGAACCGGGTGCGGCTGAACTGGGAGACGGCCTACGGCCGGGCGTATCAGATCCAGACCTCACCGGACGGCAGCACCTGGACGAACGTCTACTCCACGACCGCCGGTGACGGCGGGGTCGACGATGTGACGTTGACCGGCACCGGTCGTTACGTGCGGATCAACGGCACGCAGCGGGCGACGGCGTGGGGGTACTCGCTCTTTGATCTCAACGTTTTCGGCACGCCGGTCTCGTCGGGGTCGTCGTTGTTGTCGCAGGGCAGGCCGGTGACAGCATCCTCGGTGGAGGCGGGTGCCAACGTGGCGGCCAACGCGGTGGACGGCAACACGGCCACGCGCTGGTCGAGTCTGTATGCCGATCCGCAGTGGATCCGGGTGGATCTGGGTGCCTCACGGCAGATCAGCCGGGTGCGGTTGAACTGGGAGGCGGCCTATGGCAGGGCGTATCAGATCCAGACCTCACCGGATGGCAACACCTGGACGAACGTCTACTCCACCACCGCCGGTGACGGCGGGATCGACGACGTGGCGCTGACCGGTACGGGTCGTTATGTGCGGGTCAACGGCACCCAGCGCGCCACCGCCTACGGCTACTCCCTGTGGGAGTTCGAAGTCTACGGAAGCTGAGCGACTCCGGGGCCTCGAAGGGCCCGGGAACTCAACGGAAGCTGAGCGACTCCGAGGGCCTGTCCGATTACAGGACCCCGGGAACTCAACGGAAGCTGAGCGACTCCGGGGTCCCGACCGATTACGAGACCCCGGGAACTCAGTCGATCGGGGAAGAACGCGTGGCGATCCGGACACGGACGCCGCGCGTTCCTCTTTCGTACGACTCGACGTCATCCGGCTCAATCCTGCCCAGCCCGACTCCGACCGGCGTGGATCCGTCAGATTCCCTTTCGCCTGGACCGGCGTCGCCCGGCCGGGCGGAGCGCGTGCGGGCCACGGCCAGCTGGGCGGAGAGAGCGCCGCTCAGGACCAGGGCCCCTCCGAGCAGCTGGAAAGGACCGAGCGACTGGCCCAGCAGCCACCATGCGATGACCACGCTGGCGACCACCTCCAGGGAGGCGATCGTGGCTCCGATGGCGGCGCTCAGGCGGCGCACCGCCGCGATGCCGGTGATGTAGGCGATCACCGTGCCGACGACGACCAGCCATCCCACCACCAGCGGCCCCGGAAGCGTCCGCTCTCCCAGGGCCAGGTCGGCGGTGAGCAGGTGCCAGGGGAGAGACCAGGGCCTGACCAGCGGCACGAGCGCGACCACCGCGCCGATGAGCCCCCACGTGAGCACGCCGAGCGGGTCGACGTCCTTTCCCGCATCCTGGCTGAGCAGGAAATACACCGCCGCGCAGGCGGCCGTGGCGAATCCCAGGATCAGGCCGAGTCCGTCCAGGCGAAGGCCCCGCCACACCTCGACGACGCAGGCGAGCCCGCCGATCGCGAGAACCGCGCCGACCAGGGCGGCACGCGGCAGCCGTACGCGTCGTACGATCCCCACCCAGGCCAGGACCAGAACCGGCGCGGCGTACTCCAGCAGCGACGCGATGCCGACGGGAAGCCGGGCGACCGTCGCGTAGTAGAAGGCCTGGACCGCGGCGAAGCCCAGCAGGCTGTAGGCGGCGACGAACACCAGCCGGTGACGGGGAACGACCAGGGCCCTCGGCCTGCTCACGAGGGTCACCAGCAGCAACACGAGCGCCGCTCCCGCGAGCCTCGTCCAGACCACCTGCGACGGCGACAGGCCCGCGTCGATGAGTGACCTGGCCAGGGGGCCGGAGAAGCCGAAACACAGGGCCGAGACGACCGCCAGGATCAAACCGTTGGCGCTGGACCGGGGCATCTGGACGCCTCCTTCGCTCTCAACACCGTCATACCCATTTTGATGGTGTTATGCAAAGGGTAGGCGGTGGACTTTGTCGCTTTTTGGGATTTTCGCGAAGCGGCGAAGGGGTTGACTCTCTTCCTGAAAAACTCGACATATGTTAGTAAACAGGCATATAACTCTCTGTTGGGATGGGGAAGGAGCCGTCCTTCTGTAGAAGCAGGCGAACGGGATCCCGAGATCCCCGGCCCTCAGGTATGCGAGCGAACAGCGCTGTGCCGCTGCACCCCCGCCTGCAAGGCCCGGATCCGGGAGGAGCGCGACCGGCCGGACAAGGCCGGCGGGGGCGCGCCGATGCGCCGTGAGGGGTTGTGCTCCTCGCTGATCTCCATTTCTGAACAGCCCGGGATCACGGCGTGGCCGATGCGCCGGCCGGCCCGCCCGGCCGGTCGAAGACCGAGCTATGGCGGGTGGGGGCCGAGCCGCTGTCCCGGTGGGGTCGTCACTTCGGTTCGCGCTTCATCCGGCCGCCCTGTATCGGCCGATCCTCGACGTGCCAATGCTGACGTGGATCAGCACAATCGAAGGGAAGTCATCCATGCCCAGTAGCGCCCGCACCCGAAACGGGCTCGCCACCGCCGTCAGAGTTGTCCTCGTGGCTGTGGTCGCCCTGGCACTGAGCCTGGCGGCCGGATTCCCGGCACAGGCCGCCACCGGGCCGAGCATCACCAAGAAGCACTTCGGGACCCTGCCCGACGGCAAGAAGGTCGATGTCTACACTCTGCGGAACACCAACGGGATGCGGGTGAACATCCTCACCTATGGCGGCATCCTCCAGTCGATCGAGGTCCCCGACAGCCGGGGCAAGTTCGCCAACGTAACCCTCGGGTTCGACAATCTGCCTGACTATGTCAATAAGAGTCTGTACTTCGGCGCCATCGCCGGCCGGTACGCCAACCGCATCGCCAAGGGGCGGTTCACCCTGGGCGGCAAGACCTACCAGCTGGCCACCAACGACGGCCCCAACCACCTGCATGGCGGCGACAAGGGCTTCGACAAGCGGGTCTGGCAGGCCCAGCCGTTCAAGCGGAACGACAGCGTGGGGCTCGAACTGGCCTACACCAGCCCGAACGGCGAGGAGCACTACCCGGGGACGCTCCGTACCAAGGTCGTCTACACGCTGACGCACGACAACCGGATTCGGATGGACTACAGCGCCACCACCGGCAGGCCCACGATCGTCAACCTCACCAACCACGCGTACTTCAACCTGCGTGGTGAGGGCAACGGCCTCATCCTCGGCCACAGGCTGCAGATCAACGCCTCCCGCTACACGCCGATCGACAAGACGCTCATCCCCACCGGGAAGGTCGCCCAGCTGAGCGGGACGCCGCTGGACTTTCGCCGGCCCACCGCCATCGGCGAGCGCGTCAACAGCAAGGACCAGCAGATCGTGCGGAGCGGCGGGTACGACCACAACTACGTCCTCGACCGTCGCGGGCACGGCCTCGACCTGGCGGCCAGGGTCGTCGAGCCGGACAGCGGGCGCGTGCTGGAGGTCTTCACCGACCAGCCGGGCCTGCAGTTCTACTCGGGCAACTTCTTGGACGGCACGCTGCGCGGCACCGGCGGGCATCTCTACCCGAAGCGGTCCGGCTTCACCTTGGAGTCACAGCACTTCCCGGACTCGCCCAACCACAAGAACTTCCCCTCGACCGTCCTGCGGCCCGGCGACGTCTACCGGACCACGACGATCTACGCGTTCTCCGCGAAGTGACGGCCATGTGAAGAACATGTCCGTCCCTCTCCGGTGCGACTGCTGCGCCGTCCGCGGGGTTCGGCGGGCCTCGGCGGATGGCCCTCGACGGCCATCCGCCGGGACGGAGCGGCGGGTTCAGGCGGCGATGACCGTCTGCGGGTAGACCACGCTCGGATCCGCGGCCAGGGCCGCCTTGGCCTGAGCGCTGGCGTCGTCCACGAGGACCTCCGGCTTCCCGGCCTCGATGCCGTCAAGCGCCACACGCACGACGTCGGCGGGGTCGCTCTTCTCCACGTCGAAGCCGGCCATCATGTCGGTGTCGGCGGCGCCCAGGTGAAGGCCGGTCACCAGGGTCCTCTGGCCCGCGAGTTCGAGACGGATGCCGTTGGTGAGGCTCCACTCGGCCGCCTTCGCCGCGCTGTAGGCGCCTGCCCCGTCGTAGGAGATCCACGACAGGGCCGACAGCACGTTGAGAATCGCCCCGCCGCCGTTCGCGGCCAGAAGGGGAGCGAACGCCCGGACCACGTTGAGCGTGCCGAAGTAGTGCGTGTCCATCTCCAGCCGAACCTTCTCAAGGTCTCCGGAAACGAGGTTCTGATGGGTGGCGATGCCGGCATTGTTGATCAGAAGGGTGACGTCCGCCGCCGCGGCCGCCGCGGCGGCCACCGACGAGGGATCGGTGACGTCGAGCCGCAGCACCTCCACGCCGGGAATGTCGATGAGCTCGGGGGTGCGCGCCGTCGCATAGACCTTGCTCGCGCTCCGCTCCAGCAGGTGCAGGGCGAAGTGCCGGCCGAGGCCACGGTTGGCGCCGGTCACGAGGGCGACGGAACCGGAGATCTTCAAGGGAGCCTCCCGATGGGAACGAGTGTTCTTGCGGGCCGGGGCCGCCTGGTCGGGCCCCGAACCATGTACGGGCTACGCTAGAACCTGACGTTGACGTCAGAGGCAAGTACTGTGATCGGAAACACTTTCGGGAGGGACCGTGCGCATCGGCGAACTGGCGGCCCGCGCAGGCGTCAGCGTCCGGGCGCTGCGCTACTACGAGGAGCACAACCTGCTGGCCGCGGACCGCAGCCAGAGCGGACAGCGCCACTACCCCGAGAGCGCCGTGGACCGTGTCCAGCTCATCCAGCGGCTCTACGCCTCGGGGCTGTCCAGCAAAATGATCTTAAAGATGCTGCCCTGCATCGACGCTCCCGGGGATGCCGGCACCGAGCAGTCCATCGCGTTCCTCCTCGGCGGGCGAGAGCGGATCAACGCCCAGATCGCCGACCTGATCCGCACCCGGGACACGCTCGACGCCGTGATCCGCGACGCGAGAACATGCACCGTTCATGCCGGTCACCCCGAGACTCACACCGGGGCCCTCTCCGAGGAGAGCGGCCGGTCGGCTCCAGGGTCAGGCCGTTCCCTCCCCGGTTAGAGCAGCCGGATCGGGGTAGGACCGCCGCCATGGCAGGGGGGAAGAACTGGATCTCCCGTTGGCCGGTGTTCCGGCAGCTCATGGGAGAGAGCGGCAGGGGTGACGCCGCGCGTTCGGCGCGCACCGACGCGCTGAGGCCCCGCACCGAGAAGGCGGACAGCGTCGCCAAGTCGATCTGCCCGTACTGTGCGGTCGGTTGCGGTCAGCTCGTCTACGTCAAGGACGGCAGGGTCTCCCAGATCGAGGGCGATCCCGACTCGCCCATCTCCCGAGGCAGGCTCTGTCCCAAGGGATCGGCGAGCAAGCAGCTCGTCACCCATCCCGGACGGCAGACGCAGGTGCTCTACCGGCGGCCGCACGGCACCGAGTGGGAGCGGCTGGACCTCGAGACCGCGATGGACATGATCGCCGATCGGGTGATACGCACCCGGCGGGAGACCTGGCAGCAGGAGGAGGAGGGCAAGGTCGTCCGGCGCACCATGGGCATCGCCGGCCTGGGCGGGGCGACGCTGGACAACGAAGAGAACTACCTGATGAAAAAGCTCTACACCGCCATGGGCGCGATCCAGGTGGAGAACCAGGCCCGTATTTGACACTCCTCCACCGTCCCCGGTCTGGGGACCAGCTTCGGGCGTGGAGGCGCGACGGACTTCCAGCAGGACCTGGTCGAGTCCGACTGCATCGTCATCCAGGGCTCCAACATGGCCGAATGCCACCCGGTGGGGTTCCAGTGGGTGGTGGAGGCCAGGGCGCGCGGCGCGAAGGTGTTCCACATCGACCCGCGCTTCACGCGGACCAGTGCGATCGCCGACCGGTACATCCCGATCCGTGCGGGGAGCGACATCGTCCTGCTCGGCGCGCTGGTCAACCACGTGCTCACCAACGAGCTCGACTTCCGCGATTACGTGCTGGCCTACACCAACGCCTCGACGATCGTTTCCGAGGATTTCCAGGACACCGAGGACCTGGACGGGCTGTTCTCCGGCTTCGACCCGGAGACGCACACCTACAATCCGTCGAGCTGGGCCTATGAGGGTGCGGAGGAGGAGGCCGCCGCCGGGTTGCGCGGCGAGCAACTGGAGGGCGGCCGGCATCACGCCGAGGCCGCGGGCGCCGAGCAGTACGGCTCGGGCGGCGCCCCCGCGCCCTCGAAGCCTCCCACCGATCCGACGCTGACCCACCCTCGCTGCGTCTACCAGGTCCTCAGACGGCACTTCGCCCGCTACACCCCGGATCTGGTGGCCGAGCTGTGCGGCATCTCCCCGGAGGACTTCGCCGAGCTCGCCGACGCGATCACCGCGAACTCCGGCCGCGAGCGCACCACCGCCTGGGCGTACGCGGTCGGCTGGACCCAGCACACCGTGGGCGCTCAGTACATCCGCACGGCCTCGATCCTGCAGCTGCTGCTCGGCAACATGGGCCGTCCCGGCGGCGGCATCCTGGCGCTGCGCGGTCACGCCAGCATCCAGGGCTCCACCGACATCCCGACGCTGTTCAACATCCTGCCGGGATACCTGCCGATGCCCCACGCCCACCGGCACGAAGGGCTGGACGACTACCTGTCCCAGGCCGGGCCCGAGACGGGTTTCTGGGGCAGGAAGCGCTCCTACACGGTGAGCCTGCTCAAGGCGTGGTGGGGTGACGCCGCCACCGAGGAGAACGACTTCTGTTTCGACTACCTGCCGCGCCTCACCGGCGACCACGGCCACTACACCACCGTGATGGGACAGATCGACGGCACCGTGAAGGGCTACTTCGTGGTGGGGGAGAACCCGGCGGTCGGCTCCTCGGGCGGCAAGGCGCAGCGCCTCGGGCTGGCCAACCTCGACTGGCTGGTGGTGCGCGACCTGACCCTGGTGGAGACGGCCACCTTCTGGAAGGACGGCCCCGAGCTGGAGACCGGGGAGATGCGCACCGAGGGCATCGCCACCGAGGTGTTCTTCCTGCCCGCCGCGAGCCACGTGGAGAAGGAGGGCACCTTCACCAACACCCAGCGGCTGCTGCAGTGGCGGGAGAAGGCCCTTGAGCCGCCGGGCGACTGCCGGAGCGATCTGTCGTTCTACTACCACCTCGGCAAGCGGATCAGGCAGCGGGTGGGCGACGACGAGATCGACCGGCCGCTGCGCGAGCTGACCTGGGACTACCCCGAGCACGGGGAGCAGCGGGAGCCCTCGGGGGAGGCGGTGCTGCGCGAGATCAACGGCACCGGCCCCGACGGGCGGACGCTGTCGGCCTACACCGAGCTCAAGGCCGACGGGTCCACCCGGTGCGGCTGCTGGATCTACTGCGGGGTCTACGCCGACGAGGTCAACCAGGCGGCCCGGCGCAAGCCGGGGAGCGAGCAGACCCGGGTCGCGCCCGAATGGGGCTGGGCCTGGCCGGCCAATCGGCGCATGCTCTACAACCGGGCCTCCGCCGACCCCGAGGGCCGTCCGTGGAGCGAGCGCAAGGCCTACATCTGGTGGGACGCGGACAAGGGCGAGTGGACCGGACTCGACGTGCCGGACTTCGAGAAGAACAAGCCGCCCGACTACCTGCCCCCCGACGGGGCCCTGGCCGAGGCGGCGCTGGCCGGGACCGACCCGTTCATCATGCAGCCCGACGGCAGGGGCTGGCTGTTCGCCCCAGCGGGACTGGCCGACGGGCCGATGCCCGCGCACTACGAGCCGCACGAGTCGCCGGTGCACAACCCGCTGTACGGCCAGCAGTCCAACCCCGCGCGTGAGATCTACCCGCGCGCGGAGAGTCCCTACAACCCGCCGGAGTCGCCGCGCTTCCCGCACGTGCTCACGACCTACCGGCTCACCGAGCACCACACCGCGGGTGCCATGAGCCGGCCGCTGGCCTACCTCGCCGAGCTGCAGCCCGCGCTGTTCTGCGAGGTGTCCCCCCTGCTCGCCGCCGAGCTGGGACTGGTCAACGGGGGCTGGGCGACGATCGTGACGACCCGTACCGCCATCGAGGCCCGCGTCCTGGTGACCGACCGGGTCCGCCCGCTGCGCATCCAGGGCCGGGTGATCCACCAGATCGGTCTGCCGTACCACTGGGGCTGGGGCAGCGGTGGCCTGACGACCGGCGACGCCGTCAACGACCTGCTGCCCATCGTGCTCGATCCGAACGTCTACATCCAGGAGGGCAAGGCCGTGACCTGTGACCTGCGACCCGGCAGACGCCCCACGGGAAGGGCTCTGCTCGACCTGATCGAGGAGTATCGCCGTGGCTGAGCGGATGGGATTCTTCACCGACACTAGCATGGTGTACCCATAGGCTCCATATACTGGTGGGCATGAGCGACAGCGACCTGCTCCCCGAGGGTGCTCGCACCTTATCTGGCCTGCGCGTTGGCCTTTATGTCCGTATCTCCGACGACCGCGAGGAATTGGGCCGAGGAGTGGCCCGTCAGCTTGAAGACGCAACCGCCCACACTGTGCGTCGGGGTGCGACTCATACGCAGGTGTACGAGGAGAACGACACCAGCGCCTACAAGAAGCGGCGGCGAGTGGTCCGGAGCGAGGACGGCGACCCGTACTTCGTCTGGCGTGTGATCCGCCCGGTATGGCAGCAGATGCTGGCCGACCTCCGCCGTGGCGCGATTGACGCGGTCGTGGTCTACGACATCGACCGGTTAGCGCGTGACCCGCGTGACCTTGAAGACGCGATTGAGATCGCCCAGTACTGGGGCAAGCGCTTCGAGGGCGTGACCGGCTCGCTCGACCTCAACACGGACTCCGGCGTAGCGATGGCGCGCGTCATGGTGGCCATGGCGTCCAAGTCGTCCGCTGACACGGCTCGACGGGTGAAGCGGATGCACCGGGAGCTGGCTGAAAAGGGCATCTCGAAAGGCCCGTGGCGTCCGTTCGGCTGGAACGAGGACAGGACGACCGTGCACCCTGTCGAGGCGGAGTTGATCCGTGAGGCCGTGCGGAAGGTCCTGGCGGGCGTCCGTGTCGGCGGCATCGTGGCGGACTGGGATGAGCGCGGGGTCAGGACGACTCGCGGCAACAGGTGGGTGTGGACCAACCTGCTCCAGTTGCTGCGGAATCCACGCCTCTGCGGGTATCGGGGACGGGTGAATCAGCGGCTCAACGACAAGGGTGCGTACGTCAACGAGATGGAGATCGTCACCAGGTCGGACGGCACGGAAGTGCTCGGACAGTGGGAGCCGATCATTACCCGAGATGAGTGGGACAGGCTGATCAAGAGGATCGGCAAGCACGCGAAGCCGACCGGGCTTGCCGGAGGGGCCAGCGCCCGGAAGTACCTGCTGACCGGTTTCGCCCGGTGTGGGGTTTGCGAGGGTCATCTGAAGATGGCAGGCAACGCCGTCCCCCCCACCAAGCGATACCCGGTGGAGAACTTCTTCTACTACTGCTCCGGCGTGGAGCGTGGCGAATGTTCGGGCAACCGCCGGACAGGCCCGCCCGTTGATGAGCTGATCCGTGACCTGATCTTCAGGGTTCACGACCAGCAGACGAGCGGCGGCGTGGTCGAGGAACCCGGCGACACGCCGGAGGAGCTTGCCGTGCAAGCTCGGCTCGTCGACATCGATGAGTTGATGAAGGACCTGTACGAGCGGTGGAAGGCGAAGAGGCTGCCGTCCGACCGGTACTTCGCCATGTCCGATGATCTGGAGGCCGAGAAGGGGGAGTTGATGGCGAGCCGGGCCGCCACGACCCAGGTTGTCGCCGACGCCGACTTCGCCGACGCGGTCAGGTGGAACTGGGACGACGCCACACTGGATGAGAAGCAGGCGTTTTTCGCGAGGTTCCTGAAGGCGGTGATCATCCACCCGATCCCGCTCATGAAGAGCAAGAGCAGCGACAAGATGGTGCCATCCCCGAAGTTCAACCCGGACCTGATCGAGCCGGTGTGGATCCACGGCTCGCCGTTCCGATAGGACACCGGTCTCAGGCGGCAGGCCGCCTGGGGCGGGCGGACGGACGACTTCCGCTTACGCGGATGCCAAGGCAGGCATAGGCCGCCGCCCAATCCTCCGGGGAAAACCGGGGGGCGAGTGCTGCGTGGCGCTCCAGCCACGCCTCTCGCTTGCGTTCGTCCTCGCGCACGGGTGCCGGGTCATTCATCGTACGCACGGGGGAGCTATTCACCGCTTCCGCATTTGCCGGGTTGATCACGGCCATGATGCTAGGGAGGGGTTAGTTGGGATGGGCAAGCCCTGCGAGGAATTTAAAATTTACAGCTTTACTAGTTATGATGTTGTTTGCCACGCCACGGGCGCATCTGATATCCGCCCCGGAGGTTCCGCGTTTTCCCGAAGCCGCCGCCAGAACGTCACAGGGCTGCCCTGCAGCCGCTTGACGGGTAATCCGCCCAGGGCGGCATTGATGGGGCCGGAGAATGGCTCTCAGGGCCGCGTGGAGGCTAATGCGGCTGGGGGTGAGAGATGGGGCCGGGGGTGCCGGGTATCCCGCTGATGAATCGGCCGGAGGCCGTACCGGTAGCCGGAGATATTCACCCCCGGTTCCTCGGCTTTTTGTCTGCCCTACGTCCTCGGCGCCGGAGGTGCTGAGGAAGGTACGAAGTACCTTCAAGCTCACTTCAAGGGCTCACGTCAAAGTCTCTCCTCTATGTATGCAGCCAGCGACACCCCCTTCCTGCAGCCAGCGACACCCCTCCCATGCAGTGAGCGACACCCCTCCCATGCAGTGAGCGACACCCCCCATGCGGCCAGTGACACCCCCAAGGTGAGCAACGCCACGGGAAGGGGGGAAACCCCGGCCGGAATACCTGCCAAAGCTTCCCGGGACCTCCTAACTCGAAGCTGTAGGAATTTGCCCAATGGCCTAACTCGCAGCCCCTGTTGGAATGGCTCTCGGCGGTTCGCCAATTTGTGCGCCTACGATCTCAAACGCCGATCCTGCTACGGTTTTAGTAGGTCGAAATTCGACCAGGCAAAAGGCCCGCGAGTGCGGCTAACACTCCGGGCCTGTGAGACGAAGGATTGGCTTCATCTGATGACGAGTTTACCAGGTCAGAGCGCGAAGGTCCGATACTCGCAGCTCCCTGCGTCGGTCAGTTTCTCCGACCACCTCCAGCCTCTCGACGTAATCGCGTGGGCGTACGCCGACTGCTTCAAGTCGGATTTCAAAAAGATCGACGGCACCGGCATTAAGTGGCCAGTCATCAAGGTGTCGAAGATGGCGGCCGACCTCGGAGTCTCCAAGACCGTCCTGAACAAGTCCCTGGCTCGGCTCCGCGCCGCCGGATTCCTCCGCACCGAGCAGACCCAGACCGGCAACCGGATGATCCTCAGCGCGCGGGCCTCGATCGAGGACACCCTGAAGGGTCGCGAGTACCGGGAGAAGGACTTCACCAAGATCGGGATCGACCTGATCACCTCGGAGTTCGCGGCGATCAAGCTCCTCGTTCTGATCTTCATCGACCGGTTCAAGCAGGGCAACCCCACCGCGTACACCACCGAGAAGGAAATCGCGAAGTTCGTCGGCCGGGCCCACCGGACGGTTGGCGACTACGTGGCCGAGCTGAAGCACCACGGGCTGCTCGACCTCCGTGAGCGTGAAGACCGGATCGGCTACTTCGAGTACTGGATCATCCTGGACGCTCCCCTCGGCTCCGCCAGCTCTGGCGGCAGCACGAAGGCCGCCAGCGAGATCAAGATGGGCGGCTACGGGAAGCTCCCCACCCCGTACAGCTACGAGTACATGAGCCTCTGCCTCGACCTCCTGGACCTTTGGGTCGTCGGGGTGACCGGTAAGCCGCGTCCGCGATACGACCTGTTGGACTTCTACCCAACAGATCCCGAGCTGGTGGCCGAGGACGAGGCGGTCAACGACGCCATGGCGGTCATCGAGGAGGCCCTGCTGAGCACCGAAGATCCTGACCTCGTCCGGCAGCGGCTCGAAGACGGCCTGCAGACCTACGGCCTCGGGTACCCGGTGGAGTTCATCACCAAGGTTCTGGATTTCTCCGATCCCGATCCTGAGCACGACCCATTCAGCGACGCTGAGTTTGACGCCATCCTGGCCGCGAGCGACAGCCGAAACCACTGAGAGGCCTGGAAGAGGAGCCAGATTGAACCGCACCATGTCAGCCTTCCCGGCCGCGCCGTACTCAGCGGTCGTGTTCCCTGAAGACGAATTCCTGGTCATTCCTATGGCCCTGGTGGAGGCCGACGTGCCACCCGGGGCGGTCCGGCTATGGCTCTTACTAGCCCGGCTAGCGGAGGGTCACGCGGAGGTCGAGGTTTCCACGGTCCAGCTGGAGCAGCACACCGGTTGGCCAGCCGCCGAAATCGGCGGGCACGTGCGGGCCCTGTCCGCCGACGGCTGGGTAACGACCAGCAAGGGACGCGTGCCCAGTTCCTGCATCTACCGGCTCCAGCGCATGCCGACCGTCGAGCAGGTCAAGGAGTGGGCCGAGGACCTCGCCGAGCCGTGGCAATCGCCGACGACGACGGCCACCCGTCCCAGCGGACACGCAGGCCAGAAGCCCAACGCAGCGTTCTGGCGCGGATCGGTGGCAGACCCGCTACCCCAGCGGTAATCGGGCGAGCGACGGATCCCCGGAGGGGTAAGGGCTCTAACCTTGCAGCTTGACCGCGGTGCCGGTTATCACGAAGGTGCTCGAGCCGCCGCTCATCACCGTCTTGACGTCGACGATGCCATCCGCGCCGAGCCGCCCAGCCTGCTCGCTCAGTTGCTGCACCACTTTCTTGTATAACCTGTCGGTGCTCCAGCTGCCAGCGATCTGCGCATCCACAAGCACGAATCCGCGCACCTCGAAGGTGCGGCCGGCCAGATCCGGCAGGGTCGAAATCAGCACGTACAGAATCCTACGTCTTTGAATCAGCCTGCCAATTATTTTCCCGATGTATTTTCTGGGCAGGCCTGATTTGTCGCTCCCGTGGCGTTTCCGCAGGTAGAAAAGTTGTCGGGAAAATAATCGGCCTGTCGGAAAAAGCATCCTCAGCAGGTATTAATCATGGCTGAGACGTCCACCAGGGCGAGGAAATCGGCGTCGTCGAGAGCTGGCCCACAGACAGGGGCGTGCGAGGACTTCGCACGCTTCCCCGGCGCTGACCAGGTACGCCCTGCATGCCGACGTTCACCTTCCCGGCGACGCCCATCAGGCTCAGAAAATCGGCCTGCATGGTGACGGGACGTCCAAGAGCACCACCAGACAGGGCACCGTCCAGCAGGCGGCCCAGCATCCCAACTTCGCCGGCAAATGCTCACCGCCGTGGCTTTGAGCCCTCGATGACCGCATAACCGCAGGTCAAAAAATCGCGGAAAATACGAGCGTCACCACCTGGCCCTCGTCGACATCCCGCACAGACCCTTCGGGGGGGACACCCCCGGGCAGGAAATCGGCGCCCCTCGATGCATCTCAGCTGCACACAGAGGGTAGATAGCCATGCGACGTCATCCCCCGTGTGAAGGGTCGCCCCCCGTGGTCCAGATGAACGACGCCGACGCCATACGCCAACGGTGGATCGCCAACGGCAGGCAGCCGTGTGATCATGCCGAGCGAGCAAAGGAGTATTACCTAGGCACGCAGACCGGGGACTTTCGGTGCACGAACTGTGGGGCAACGTTCATCACCAGAGACGGCGACCCGGTCGAGCGCGACTAGGCCAGAAAATCGGCGTCCCTCGATGCGGTCCCGTTCCATCCCCCTACAGCGACACCGTCACGTCATGTGCCGCATGGTGCCCACCGTGGCCGCGTCGGCCGGGTTAGCGCCCCGAATTTGAGCCGCAACCCTGTGACCCCCAGGCAACCTGAGCACGCGCCTGGCCAGGGCCAGTACCAGTCCCTACCTGGAGCTACGGTCCACGGTGATCCCCCAGTTGAGGGCTTTGAGGCGGTTTACCTGAGCGACAACGGCACAGAGCGACGGGTGTCGTTGGCTCGCCTGGTGGCGCTCCGTACGGCCGGCCCCGGGAACTGGCCGTAGCTGGACTTCAAGGAGCCCCCGCTCGTCTATTCGGAGGCGGGCGGAGGCTCGCCTGATGCTGGAGGCCGCATACCGGTACAGACACAAGCGCAACACGTCAGCCTTGGTGATTGACTACCTGAAGCGTTCAAGCAAACACTTAGAGTAAGGAGCCCCTCCAGCGCCATGCTCCGCACATACGAACTCATAGCAGGAGCAGCGCATGAATGTCCCAAGGACGCCGGAAGACGCGTACCAGCACGCCGGAATCGAAAACTCAAACCGACGAGCCTTCTTGGCCCAGACGCTTAGTGTGACAGCTGGTCTCGCCGGAGCCGCAGTGACGGCCGGGGTATGTGCCGTTCCGGCCGTCGCCAAAGAGTCCAAGCTACGGGCGGCGCAAAACATCCGAGCCCTCGTCGGCATCGTCAGAGTTGACGGCAGGGATAAAAGTGATATCGGCAAGGACGATTACATCCACGAACCACGAGCGGTGGACCGGCTCCTCATCGAAAATCAGGACACGCTAATTCCCGAGGTCCATGACTACAGATGGGGCGGGGAATGCAGGGTGGAGATCGACATGCATGCCAGGCTCCTGCCCCCGAGAGATGGCGCGAGCGTGGGGAACATTGATGTCTGGGGTCAGGCGCGATTCTACGAGGGCGATTCGGAAAGCACCAATGAGCTGGAAGACTCGAAAAACTTCTCCTTCTCCGTTCCGCAGCATTTCCGCGGAGGCGCTTCGATCAGATACGTGGTAGATATGAAGAACCCGGTGCTGATCGGTGGGGACGATTGGGCTGTGGTCACATTTGAACTGAAAAACAGATCTCCGGAATAGGGATCGCCCAACCAAACGCTGCGAGGGCGGAAGGCGAATGCCGCCCAGCAAAAACCTGGTCGGGATGACAGGATTTGAACCTGCGGCCCCTTGACTTTTAGTCAAGTGCTCTGCCAAGCGCTGGCTGTCGACCCCGTACCGTCGGCCGCCAGCTCTCGGCCGAGGCCGCACGCCAGCGACTCCCGGTAGATCAGGTGTCGGAGCCAGTCACGTCCTCGGTGAACAGGGCTCGCACTCGCTCGACAAATTGGGTCTCCCGAAGCCGTCGGGCATACGGCTCAAGTACACCCTCCTCCTGAGCGATTCGGTGCATGCCCAGAATTTGGGCGCGAGTATAGCGACGACGTGTACCGCGTATGTCAGCGCTGATGGTCCGGTTTTTAGTGGCCGGGATGACGCCGGACTTCTCCCACTGACGAACGGTGTCAGTCGCGCGGTTCAGAACGACGGCCAGTGCCCCGATGCGGAAGAGATCGAAGTCCCTGCCGCGCTGCGAGACCTGCGGCCGGAATCCTCGCAGCAGATCTGCTGGTGACTTCTGGGCAGGCGGAGGTTGCTCAAGATCGGGCGGAGGTTTCTGAGCAGGCGGAGCGGCGACCGTCGGGGAGTCGTCGGCTCGCTCCTGCCGCCGAGAATCCGGCTGGCCGAGTTGGGCACGGCTGTTCCGCAGGGCAAAGCGAATGACATCACTCTGGCGGGCCCGGAGGTTGCCCCCACCGATGTCGAAAAGATCAAGGCCGTACTCCCGGGCGAAGGCGAGGACCCAGTGGTTGTAGACGTCCAGGTATTCGGCGATCCTCCAGACGCTCCACAAGGGATCGTCTTCTTCAGTCGGCATGACCGCCGTAGCGTACTCAAAGCCGGACGCCGCCACCTACCGGTAGCCGTTGACCAACTCCGCAGGACACGTGATGTCCCATTCGTCGGGGCGTGGGCGCAGAGACCATCTCGGCGTCTGGGAGCAGTGGCCTGAACCCGTCAGCGATGCCGCCTGCAACGTGAGCCGCACACACCCTGTCGCGATTCGATCACTTAGGTCCGCTGAAGGACTGATTGCGATGCAATGGCTGGATGATACTTATGGCTGAGGTTGAGAACGGGCTGTCTGCGGTCAGTGTGTTCAGCGTAGTGGCCACTATTGGCGGCTTGATCATCCTCGTGCGCAGCATGCACCGTCAGAACGATCGCCGCATGGACTTTGCGCGCGAAGACACCAGGAAGCGGCTGCAGCGTCAGGTAGAAGCCGTGAACCAGGCGTTCAGTCTGGCTACCACCCTTATGAACGGTCTCCACCGCGAATTCGAGGCGCAGCAGGCTACCCGCGAAGCCCTTCTCACCAAGGTCGAAGACCAGCAGCGACTCCTGGAGGTCAACCAGGAACAGGCCGAGAAGATTCGACACATCCTGGTCGGCGAGACCAAGGCCACGATCCGCGCCGAGCGACGGACGCAGTGGATGTTCTTCTTCCTCGGCGTCGGTGTGTCCATCCCGATCGGCATCGCTATCAACCTGCTCGTGCCCTGATATGCGCAACGCGCCCAGCCCCATTTTTCAAGGCCGGACGCGTTCGGGGTCTGGAGCTACAGGCCAGCCACCGGGTTGTCGGTCCAGCGGTCGCCCTCCTCCAGGTACCCGAGCAGCGCGGTGCTGCCGTCCTTCCAACCACCGTGGCGGCCGATCCTCTCCAGGCTCGCACCGGCCCGCCGGGCAGCCGTGGCGAACCCGCGCCGGAGGCTGTGCCCGGTCCAGCTCCCTTCCAGCCCCGCGCCCTCGGCAACCTTGGTGACCACGTCGGCGGCGGCCTTCGGAGTCATCCGGCCGGAGACATCCCCGATCGCCACGCCCTTCCGCGTCATCGACGCCGCGACCTTCCCGTGCCGGTCGATGCGGATGAACAGCGGGCCCGTGGTGCGCTCGGCGGCGACCATGGCGACGAGCAGGGCCCGCACCGCCCGGACGGGGCACGTGGCCGGGTTGCTGCCGTAGGGAACGGCGGTCTCGGTGAAGGTCTTGACCTTGGACCGGTAGACGTTGATCAACAGGCCGTCCTCGGTCTCCCGGACGTCATCGAGGTTGAGCGCCACCAGCTCGGAGATTCGCGCGGCCGTAGCGTAGCCGAGGAGCAGCAGGGCGGCATTGCGCTTCCCGGACAGCGTCCCCCGGTCCAGGGCGGCCAGCATCGACCGCAGGGCATCGGGGACAGCGGGCTCGGCCTTCCGCGTCTTTGCCTGCGTGCTGTGCGTGGTGGCCAGCTTCGCCTTGTAGCCAGCCAGCACCCGGCGAGCTCCCTTGGTCTGCGGCGGCGTCTCGTCGGCGAAGCCGTGCCACGTGGCGATCGAGGCCAGCGCCCGGTCAATGCTCGCCGGTCCCAGCGGCTTACCGGTCCGGGCGGAAATGGCGGTCGTCAGGTGGGTGACGTACTCGGTCACGGTCTGCGGCGTGGCAGGGAGGGAGACGCGACCAGTCGACGCGCACCACACGGCGAACGCGTTCCAGTCCTTGGTGTAGGCGCGCAGGGTGCTGGCGGGCATCCCGGCCTTGACTGCCTCCTGTGCGGCGGCGCTCAGGGAGTAATCGGCCTCGGTGTGGGCGACCATCCCGGCGGCCGGAGCGTAGGCGGGCACGATCTCGGCCGGGGTGATCACAACGAGCTCGGCGGTGCGGGAGGCGGTCTCAGTCACGGGGGTGTCCTCCGGGTAGATCCTCAACCAGTTTCTGGCTTCTGAGAAGTCAGCTTATCAGTAGCCAGGCCATAAATGATCTACCTTCGATCCCGTATGGTCACGTTCGAGTCACGATGATGATCGGCGGCAAGAAATCGGCCTAATGCCTACGGCGGGCCTGCTAAGGCGTGGTTGGAGCTGACGGCACCGCGTCATCACGATGGAGCATCCCGGTGCCGTCCGGCCCCGCAATGACCGTCCAGCCCGCTGGCCAAGAGTGAGCCCCCGCTGGCTGGAGCACACGAGAATCGTTGAATATGGCCCCCCAAGCGAAGGCCGCCTCGTCGAACACAGCTTCTCCGATGAAGGCCACCCCGAGGAACCAAGCGTGCCCGGTGAAGGTCACCCCGTTGAACCAGGTGTCCCCGGTGAAGGTCACCCCGTTGAAGCGGGCGTCCCCGGTGAAGGTCACCCCGTTGAACCGGGCGTCCCCGGTGAAGCTCGCCTCCGAGAACTCGGCACGCCCGGCGAAAGTCGCTTTGAGGAACCAGGTGTACCCAGAGAAGGTCACCCTGCTGAACCTTGCGTTCTTGGTGAAGGTCACCACTTCGAACCCTGCGTCCCCGGTGAAGGTCACCCCCTCGAACTCGGCGTGCCCGGTGAAGGTCGCCCGGCCGAACCGGGCGTTCCCGGTGAAAGTCGCCTCGCCGAACTGGGCACGCCCGGTGAAGGTCGCCTCGCCGAACCGGGCGTTCCCGGTGAAAGTCGCCTCGCCGAACCGGGCGTCCCCAATGAAAGCCACCCCGATGAATTGACCATCGTGGATGTGACAGGACATGAAATCGGCGTCGATGAGGGTCGCGCCGGTCAGGTCGATCCGCATGCCCTTCCAAAAGCGCGAGTCAGCGGTCACTGTGTCGCGCTGGTCGACGGTGCATTCGTCACGAAGGTGCTCCGTCAGGATTCGCTGAGCGGTAAGACGAACCTGCCGTTCACCCTCTGCGTCGGTGAAGTCGGCTTCAGTCTGCCTGGGGCCCGGAGGTCGTGAACCAGGGACGACGGTGCCAGGCACGGTATACGGCATGCGCAGGTAGGCACAGATCACATTCACGATCGTCTGCCGGTGGTCGGGATCGCCCTGTGCCAGGCGCTCCAGGGCGTACAGCCCACCCAGCCGGACGGCGGCCTTACCACTGCCGAGCTGCTCGACCGCCTTGATGTACAGCTCGGTGATCCGGCGCTCGGTCGCATCTTGTTTGTTATGTTCGGCGACGCGGTCAGCCAGTTCAGCGGCGCGGTCGGCCTGCTTGCTTGTGATCAGGGTGGCGAGCTCCTGGTGCCGCTGGCGACGGAAGGCCAGCATCACCGTGATAGCCGCCCCGATCCCAGCACCGGCCGCCAGCGCAGTCTGGATCGCGCCTTGGCGTGCGGTCGCCACCTCAGCGGGCTTCAGCACCGGGGGTAGGCCGCTCAGCAACCACCAGGCCACTCCATAGACGGCGCCACCGACCAGCAGTGCAGCCGGGACGATCCACCACCCAGCAGGCCGGGGCTCGCGCAATGTCAGCGGGGTAGCCGGCAAAAGGTCGGGGGAGGGAGGACGACGACGGCGGAGCCGTTCAGGCAGGCGCATACCGCCATATCAACCGATGACGCCAGTCCTTGCTGGTCGATCTCCCGATCGTTATCGTGCAGCACCATAGCGAGGTGGGAAACGGTGACCAGGGAGCACTTCCGCGATCACGATTAGCCATCACCAACGGACATCGCCCACCGCGTTCGCAATGACCGGCCACCGTGGAAGTCATGAGATTTCGGCGCGTCTCCGAAGCGGTCATGAGGTTCCTGCGCAGCCTCTCCCAGGTCCCGGGATTCCTAGGCAACTCCCCTCGGTTCGTCGTCACCCTGCTGGCGTTGGCCCTGGTCGCGGTTCTGGCGTGGTTGCTCGGTCCCGGCGCAAAATGGGTGCTGACCACTCTTGATGACGTCGATGTCACCAAACTGGATCCCAAGGACCTGACCACGGCAGTCGACGCGGTGCGCGGGCGTGTACTGACCGTCGCCACTGGGCTGGTCGCCCTGGTCGCGGTGTATTACACAGCCCGCAACGCCGCCACAGCGCGCCGAACGCTCGAACTAAGCGAGCAGAACTACCGCAGCACCGTCGAGATGAGCGACCGCACCTACCGCCTGAGCGAGCAAGGCCATGTCACCGACCGGTACACCAAGGCCATCGAACAGTTGGGCTCCGACAAGCGCGACATCCGCCTCGGCGGCATCTACGCCCTCGAACGCATCGCCCGCGACTCGGCCCGCGACCGTCCCACCATCATGGATGTACTGGCCGCATTCATCCGCGAGCACTCCCATGACGACAAAGCCGAGGAGTCTTCGACTGCCAAGTCTCCCGCCACTGATATTCGAGCCGCCCTCACCGTCATCGGCCGCCGAGACATCCCAGACGACGAGCCCGTGCGCCGGATTGACCTTGCTGGCGCGGACCTCAGCCGCGCGAACCTCCGCCGCGCGAACCTCAGCCACGTGAACCTCTACCGCACGAACCTCTACCGCGCGGACCTCTACCGCGCGGACCTCACCGGCGCGTACCTCCGCCGCGCGGACCTCCGCCGCGCGGACCTCACCCGCGCGAACCTCACCGGCGCGAACCTCACCGATACGGACTTGACCGATACGGACTTGACCGGCGTGATTGGCTTATCCGTGGAATGGCGACAGGTGAGCCCTGAGGAACCTCAACCCTGATAGCAGACAAGGGGTTTCGAGGCTCTCGCGTAGTCGAGCTCGTCCCCTGATGTTCAGGGTGTCCGGCGGCCGGGGACTCGGTACGTCTTCCGTTTCACGTACCGGGTGACGTACGCATGCCGTCGATAGCACGGCCGGGCTCGATGACGCGCGTCGGCCTGGCCCACGGTGCCCGGTATCGGCCTGGCCCGCGTGGCCGAGCTCGCCGCCGTCGTCGGCTCCGCCGTGGCACATGCCCACGAAATCGGCGCGGTCGCTAACCTGCCTCCCTGCCTACGTGCTCGGCGTCGGCCTGCCCTTGACATTCACAAATAAAAGCCGAGAGGGGGGCACCCTTAAGTCGGCCCTCTCAGGAGATCCCTGCCTGGTCTTTCGCGTAGTTATCAGTCCTACGCGTGTGACAGTGGCCTCTTCCGAGGAATGGCACGAAAGGACGTCGTAAATGGTGAGAGCGTTGGGCCGGGTTCAGAAGTGGAGCGCGACCGTCCCGATGTTGAGGATCAGCGATCGGATTGAGGCCATCGCGTCGGCGTTGGCGTTCATCAGCGCGGCCAGCCGGTCAGACACCAGCCGCTCGGGGGCCGAGGCCCAGAGGCCTTGAACCATGGGATATGTCACATCCGGTCGATAGGATCTTGGGTATGGATACCGAGGCGTTGATGCAGGCCCCGCAACTGCCGCCGATGCTCGAGCGACCGGAAGGGCCGGTGACGCTGTCGGCCGAGCAGGCCTACGACATCTACAAGGCCCTATTTCGCACGGTCTACGTCCTGGACGCGTCCAAGGAAGCGGTGGACGAGCTGGAGGACAAGCAGGACGCCGCGCTCGCCCTCATGGCGTCCCTGATCACGCCCAGTTGAGGTCGTCGTAGGGCATCCTGAACGAGTTGCGCGACGGCTTGGTCGCCTTGTGCACGACCCAGGCGGTGCCCTGGCCCTGGTTGACCGTTTTCATCCCGGTGCGCTCGGAGGCGTCGCGGACGATGGTCCTGAACAGGTCGTAGCGGCCCTGCGAGCCGAGGCCTCGGGGTGTCTTGTGCTCCAGGTCGCCCCGGCCGATCACGCCGTCGTGCATGTGGACGTTGGCCGTCACCGGGTGCGGGTCGTCGAGGTCGTGGATGTTCCGGAAGAAGTTGCCGGTTTCGATTCCCATGGGCAGAGCCGTTCTCCGGATCCTTGCCCGCCAGTCGCCGCGCGTGGGTCTATGGACCTCCTGCATGGCTACCGACTTAAAACGTTTGGGGAGGTTCTGCCATGACCGAGCACCGTCCGCGCTTTTCCACCTACGTGCGGGTGGGCGGATCGACCAACGGGCCCGACCGGCTGTACCAGGGGGCCTGCGACAACTGCGCATGGCGCGGCGACGACTTCGAAACCAAGGCCGAGGTGCAGGAGCAGGCCGACGATCACAAGCAGAACGGCGCCTACGTGCCGTGGCCCCGCCGCGGTGGGTCGGTCAACGGTTGAACTGACCGCCGAGCGGCTCGCCCTGACCAAGGACCCCGCCGCCCGCACCCGCAAGGCCGACCCGGCCGTGCCGGACGCCCTGCGTGCGATGCTGGCCATGCTCGACCCTGGCCGGGAAGCGCGACACCGTGGCCCTGCTGCTCGGCTACGCCTGCGCCGCCCGCGTCTCCGAGCTGGTCGCCCTGGACATCGCCGACGTCCGCGAGACGCCCGAGGGCCTGCTCGTCACCATCTACCGCCGCAAGATCAAGCAGTCCACCGAGACGGCCGTTCCGTACGGCTGTATCCCGGCCACCTGCCCCGTCCGCGCGGTGCGTGACCTTCTGACCGACATGGCCGAGGCTAGCCGTACCTCCGGCCCGCTCCTAGTCCGCATCACCCGCCACGGCCGTATTGCCCCGCCGCTGACTAGGAGCGGCAAAGAGATTGGCGACCCCAGCAGCCGCATGACCTCGGATGCTATCGCCGACGTCGTCGCCCGTATCACCGAGGCTGCCGGACTGGAAGGCCGCTGGACCGGTCACTCCCTGCAGCGCGGCTTCGCGACGGCGGCCTGCTGTGCTGGCGCTGCCCTGGAAAGGATCGGCCGTCATGGTGGTTGGGCCGACGGCTCGAAGGCCCTGCTCGGCTACCTGGAGGAGGGCGACCGCTAGACCGACAACCCGGTGACCGGCCTGTAGCCGCGCGGCCTCGTCGGCCGCCGGGAGCGTCCGCCCCTGCTGCGTGGTGGGCGCTCTCGTCGTTGCCGGCCCCTGCGGCTGCCTGGCCTCGTCGCCAGCTCGGCGCGGCGCCGTCGGCAGCCGGGCCTCCAGCCTTAGAAAAACGACCCCACCCTCCCTTAAACCGGCCTCCCGTACGGCACCCCGTCTGGTCTTTCACGTAGCTGACGGCCCTATAGACGAGACAGTGGCCTCCGCCGAAGAATGGCCGCCGGAGGCGAATTCCCGGCGCTGGTTTCGAGTTCGAGATCTGCCCGCATGGAGCCCCGGCCCGGAGGCTGGGGTGAAATGCTGATGGACCAAACCCGCTGGGCGGTGTTCGAGCCCCCGCAATGGGGCCCAGCCTGGAGACTGGGTGAAACGTGTCCGGGGCAATGTACGTGCGGATCATGAACTCGCCGCAATGGAGCCCAGCCAGGAGGCTGGGATGAAACTCGAGGGGTGGCGCTCCACGCCGCAGATCAACAACCTGCCGCAATGGGGCCCAGCCAGGAGGCTGGGATGAAACGTTCGGCGACTGCCAGATCTGGACCGGCCACGAGCTGCCGCAATGGGGCCCAGCCCCGGAGGCTGGGATGAAATACGCGGCGGTGCGGACACACCGCAAGGTTGTAGCCGCCGCAATGGAGACCAGCCAGGAGGCTGGGATGAAACTTGGCAGGGCGGGGGAACGGGATGTTGTTGGACTCGCCGCAATGGGGCCCAGCCTGGAGGCTGGGTGAAACCCCTGCTGGAGTGCACCCGCGAGTGGATGCGGGTCCTGCCGCAATGGAGCCCAGCCTGGAGACTGGGTGAAACGGTCAGGACATCCGCGGTTTGCGGGGCCATGGCCTGGCCGCAATGGGGCCCAGCCTGGAGGCTGGGATGAAACCGTCACGGCCGGCACCGGTGACCTGCTCAACATCGTGCCGCAATGGAGCCCAGCCTGGAGACTGGGTGGAACGCTGCGCTGCTTGCCGACCGACAGCACGCGCACCGGGCCGCAATGGAGCCTAGCCAGGAGGCTGGGATAAAACCGACGCGATCGGGAAGGCGCAGCAGGTCGCGGGCAAGCCGCAATGGAGCCCAGCCAGGAGGCTGGGATGAAACACGAAGAGGAGTTCGCGGCCCGGATCGGCGACACCGTGCCGCAATGGAGCCCAGCCAGGAGGCTGGGATGAAACAAGCCGGTGATGATCACGAATGGCGATGTGCGGGTCCTGCCGCAATGGAGCCTAGCCTGGAGACTGGGTGAAACCACCGGCCTGCCCGATCCGCCCGTTCGCCGGCACGGTGCCGCAATGGAGCCCAGCCAGGAGGCTGGGATGAAACACATGATCACTTAGGCCATCGCCGTCCCAGTCGTAGCCGCAATGGAGCCCAGCCAGGAGACTGGGTGAAACCAGCAGACCCAGTAGGGCTTCTACTTCGGATCGGACGCCGCAATGGAGCCCAGCCTGAAGACTGGATGAAACAAGAGGTTCCGCGCCTCCGACGTCGAGGCCCTGCTGCCGCAATGGAGCCCAGCCAGGAGGCTGGGATGAAACGGCGCCGCCTTGGACGATCGGGATCTGCGTCCACTCGCCGCAATGGGGCAGCCAGGAGGCTGGGATGAAACACGCCGGAGCCTGGGTGACGTTGGCCGCCGACATGCTGCCGCAATGGAGTCCAGCCTGGAGGCTGGGATGAAACGCCCTGCAGGTCGTGTTCATGGACTAGGGCACCCCGCCGCAATGGAGCCCAGCCTAGAGACTGGGTGAAACCGGAGCACGATCGTGCCCACAGCGCCGCCATCCACAGCGCCGCAATGGAGCCCAGCCTGAAGGCTGGGATGAAACAATCCAGCGGGATGAACGCTTCCCAGCCAGCCTCGCCGCCGCAATGGAGCCCAGCCAGGAGACTGGGTGAAATTACAGATGTCTACGCAGTCCTCTTCTTGCTCGGGGTCGCCGCAATGGAGCCCAGCCAGGAGGCTGGGATGAAACGCTTCGCTACTCGGCCCAAGGCCAGCAGGTCAGAAAGCCGCAATGGGGCCCAGTCTGGAGACTGGGTGAAACCTCGCAGGCGAGCCGCGCGCAGGGAAGTTGGCCGCGGTGCCGCAATGGAGCCCAGCCTGAAGCCTGGGTGAAACCAGCAGACCCAGTAGGGCTTCGACTTCGGATCGGACGCCGCAATGGAACCCAGCCTGGAGACTGGGTGAAACTAGCGCTCGCGTTCGCGGGCGCGGTCGCCGGTATCGCGCCGCAATGGAGCCCAGCCTGGAGACTGAGTGAAACCGGACGGGGTGCCGTGGATGGTCAGCCCGTGGTTGTAGCCGCAATGGAGCCCAGCTTGGAGACTGGGTGAAACCTTGTGGCTCTGCCAGCGGAAGTTGGCCCAGTCGGAGCCGCAATGGAGCCCAGCCAGGAGGCTGGGATGAAACGCCCTGCAGGTCGTGTTCATGGATCAGGGCACCCCGCCGCAATGGAGCCCAGCCCGAAGCTGGGATGAAACCACCTACCGCACCGGCGCCGGCAGCTCCGGCAACCTGCGGCAATGGAGCCCAGTCTGGAGACTGGGTGAAACCCTGGCCGCAGGGTGGCCACGCATCGACCGCACCGTGCCGCAATGGAGCCCAGTTTGGAGACTGGGATGAAACCTGGCTGAGGAGTTCGGCGTGGCGCGGCTGACGGTGCGGCCGCAATGGAGCCCAGCCAGGAGGCTGGGTGAAACACCACGGCATCTGCATCATGGGCTCGCGCACGCTGCCGCAATGGAGCCCAGCCAGGAGGCTGGGATGAAACCGGGGGTCGACGGTCTACGCCTGGGACGGCACCGTCGAGCCGCAATGGAGCCCAGCCTGAAGGCTGGGTGAAACCCGCGTCCGGCCAGCTTGATCTCCCCGATGCCCGGCTGGCCGCAATGGAGCCCAGCCTGAGGGCTGGGTGAAACTATGCCGTGCTCGGCCTGGTCGGCACCTCGGGCGTGGTGCCGCAATGGAGCCCAGCCTGAAGGCTGGGTGAAACGGTTCGTGAACTGGCTCGATTACTGAAAGTGCTCACTCCGATACAGACACGCTGTCCGCCTTGCCCCCTGGATTCCTTTTCTATGCTTCGGAACCTCCTAAGGCCCGGGTGTGAACTTGAGGTTCCGAACCACGCGCAGCGGTCACAGGGGGGGTCCAGCCCGCAGAGAGTTCACGCTGTTGATTTTTCAAGAAGCAGCGGCAGCTTATTAGGGGACCGGGGTGAAGAGGCCAAGCCCGAAGTGGGACAGGTGTCCGAGGGTAATGGGTCCTTGAACTGGTTCGACGAAGTGCAGCTCCAGGCAGTGACTCGAGCGCATGGCGGCTGGTTTTCTGTCGCGCCAGCGACGGCGGATAAAGCCAACGAAGTCGGGGTTGGCCTTCTCTTCGACCTTCACGTCGGGAGCGTCGTGTCCCCGATACTTCAATTCTCGGGCGACCTCGCCGTGGAGGTATTCGGCGGCCGGTTGCCTGGGCTTGTGGTGGCGGGAGGGCACGAAGGGGGTGATGGTCTTCCATCGTCGTGCCGCATTGTGCCATTCGGGTGGCAGTAGGGTCTCGTCGCCGGATGCAGTGAGCAGCATGTTGAGATTAGCCGGCCCGGAGACGCCGTCGGGCACTCCGATGCTGCGCCTGGTCAAGCTGTCCAGCGCTTTGACTTCGTGTGCGGACAGGCCGGCGGGGGTCCAGACGATGACTTCGTCGATACGTCCGTCACCGTTGGCGTCATAGGGCAGGAAGTGTGCGTGGCGATGTCCGTCGGTGAGCGGCATCCCGGCCGCGGTTCTGCCCGCGAGCAAGCTATCGGCCACGACACCTTGGGCAGCGATGATCTTGATGCAAGCGCCGCGTAGGGCGTCCATCAGCGGAACCGTCTGCGCCAAGGGCGGTTGCACGATTCCGCTGATCGCCAGTCGGACCACCGTGGTCTTCTTGTTCGTACGCCTTAGGGGGCGCGCTGGCCGAGTCGACACCGGCACGGCGTAAGTGATCTTCCTGGTGCCTGGCGGGTAGAGCAACTTCTTGGCGCGTACGTCGACTGGGCGGAGGACTACTGCGTCCAAGTTGAGCGGCAGTTCGGGGCACAGGAGGTCTGCTCGCTCATGACTAGCGCTGAGGGCGTCCTCGTCGTCGAAGCCGATGGGCTCTACCCGCTGGTGCCCGGCCGCGTCCTGTGGGACCCCGTCCAGCAACTCGGCTTCACATGTGGAGTCTGCGCGGCCGATGTAGGGAATCGACTTGGCCAACCGTGCCAGCGCGTCTGACTGCTCGGTGTTGAGGTCGACTGGCCACAGTGCGTAGATGGTCTGGTTGCCATCGAGTACGGCGAAGGCGTCTATGGCCTTGTCGGTGCTGATCGATCCGCTGCGGTGCTTGCTGTCGGGGTAGTAGTGCCGGGTGTGGGCGATCCTGTAGGGCGGGATGAGGTACGACGGTGGGACGGCGAGCCGGGCCAGCAGGTCGTGGACCACGCCGGCGTCCAGTTCGGGCGCTCGGAGCTGCCAGATCGCGTACAGGGCGCGCAGGAGCCGCCATGGTGACGGCGGCAGCTCTACTGCTCCTTCGTTGACATAGCGTCCCCAAGGGGTGGCGTGGTATCTCCCCCAGGGGAAGTGCAGGGCTAGGACGACTGCCATGTCAGCCCTGCCACAGCACGGTGATCGGTTCGGCGCCGACCCTCTGGGATGTGATGAGTTCGGCGATCCGGGTTTCGAGTTCGGCCTGCTGCGGCAGATCCTTGGGTTCCTCGGTGACCTCCAGGTCGCAGGCAGTGCGCAGGCGAAGCCCACGCGACAGCAGCATGCGGATCTCCCACAGCGCGATCAGGACGAGCAACTCGGTGACAGCCGGACCAAGACCATAGGAGGTGAGCAGGTCCACGTCGACGACGAACATGGCCTTGATCTCCCCGGCAGTCCACTCGATCCGGTGGAAGGGGACCGATCCGTAGCCTTCGCTGGTGCCACCGCCCTCTCCATTTTGTTCGTTGAGCTTGTGACGCACATGGTCGGACTTACGTCCCCCGCTGATCACCTCGCGCACGTCGTGTGCTTCGATGACGGCCGAGATGGCCCGGGTGAACCTCGGCTGACCGAGCCACTCTTTGCGGCTGAAAAAGATCCCGTGAAGCAGGCAGAACGGGTCTAGCTCCATGAGGGCGCGGGCCATGCGGGGGTAGTTGAGCGGGGTGTCCGCAGCCAGGCCGAGGCGGTCACGGATGACCTCGATCATCGGGGTGCCGTTGAGGGTGGCCTCGCGAACGAACGCCGACGCGAGACGGTGGGCTTCTTCGCGGGAGGAGGTGAGGTATTCGTCAGGGTTGTCCTGGCGGTGTACCCGAACATGCGGCAGGGCCTCGATCAGCGCGACGGGGCGGCCAGAAGCCCTGTCCCAGGCCATGCCCTCCAGACGGTTGGCCATTGACTGGACCGACTCCACCAGCAGGCTGTCGCCGCCCTGAGCGCGCTGGAACTTGGCTGAGCCGATGTCGGGGAAGTGGGTGGCCTGGAAGGTCGAGCCGAGCGCAGGCTGAAGGTCAGCGGTGTAGCGCAGGCGTGGCCGGTCGAGGGGGATCACGCGGGTACTCCTTGCTTGTCGGAGGTGTCATAACGGGCGGTTTCAGCGACGCATATCCGGGCGAGCGACCTTTCCCGGTCGTGCTTTGTGACCAAGAGCAGGAGTGCCGCGGCCAGCCGTGCCCCATCGGCCCGTGATGCGGGCACGACCTTTATCCGCGGCTCAAGTCCGGCCATTCGCAGTCGAAGGACTGCCTCTCGGGACACTGCATTGACCCCCCGGGCGGCCAGGCGACTGACCCAGTCTGGTTGCGGTGAGAGCAGCACGGGGTGAAGTCGTTTTTCACCGCCTTGCCGGTCGCGTACCTGGACGGTCAGTTGGCCGGTTCCGAAGAACGGCACGAGCAGCGGCAACGCCCAGTCAGGGACCAGGGCTTCCGGTTGCTGCGGCCATGCGGCCTCCGAGCGCGACAGGCATCCAAGCGCCAGCAGACCTCGAAGATAGTCGGCCACGAGTTCGTCGTTTGAGGTATCGGTCAGGAACCGGCTGATCAGGCTCATCGGGAGCCGCAGCCCGTAGTCGAAGGCCGTTTGCACGCCTCGAGCCGCGGGATCCTCACCGTCCAGACCGGGCCGGCCGTCCTGGGCGTCGATCACGCGGACACGGTGTGACTGTGCAAGTGCGCGGATCAGAGTGGCGCCGAGCAGGTCGACGCCGCTGCGTGGGGAGTCCTGCCAGCGTGCGCCATCAGCGTGGGTCAGCAGAGTGCGGATGCTGGGCCCAGCGGTTCTCGGGTCGTCACGCAGGCTGGCGAACCCGGCCGCCAGCCATAGCTCATCCCGGCCCTGGTCGAGATGTTCCAGCGCCTGGAGCCAGTCAGGGGGACGTCGCGGAGTGTATGGCTTGACCTCCGAGCGCATCCGACCGGACTGGCCGACCAGTTCATGCAGGCGGCCGAACTCGATCACAAACCTGGAGAGGGCCCGCGGCCCATCACCCGCGGCCACGGCAAACAGTTCGCGTTCGACCCGGCGCAGCGCGGTTGCTACGGCGTTGGTCGGCTTGGCCCTGCGGACTTGCTCGAGCCACGCGTACGGCCCGCGGAGCAGCCCCTCGTCGCGGCGAGAAGCCACCGTGATCTTCCCAGCGTGGATCGCGAGCGGGTTCTGTCCCAGGCGTTCGGCAATCACGAAGCGGTGAAACCCGGTCAGCCCACGGTCCACCCCAAGCGAAGCCAGCGCAAGGGCGAACTCCAGCCCGGAGGTCGCCTGCCTGTGCCGCCACTGGGCTCTGCCTTCGCCGATCAACTGCGCGACTTCCCCCGCCCCGGCAGGCTGATCCCACAGCGGCACCCACTGCTCGCCCTTGACCGACTCAGCCTCGGCAGCACTGCCGTGGCCTAGCGGGGTCGAACGGGTAAAAAACGGTTTGGCCTCTCCCGCCCTGCCCGTCCCGTTGCGGCGCACCGCGGCGCTGGCGAACAGGAGCGTTCCTTCCATGGTCAGCACGAAGGACCACGGGTTGGCGAAGCCGTCGGCCTTTTCGTCGGCGGCCGAGTGGATACCCCCCGCCCTGCCCGGATCGTACTGACCAACCGTTTCTCGGAGGTAGGCGACATCCTCTCGGCCAAACAGCGCCGCCTCGGCCCATGCGCGGCTGTCGGCCGCCTTCGCCTTGGCTCCCATGAGCCGCAGCAGTCGGTCGTAGTACGTCGCCGACAACTCCTGCCGGCCCAAGTTACCGCCCGTCCCGGCCAAGGCATTGAAGGCCAGGTCATCGAGCGTCAGTGTGACCGCTACGTCCAGCCAAGGCAGCGCCTCATCAGGGAGTAGGGCGCGGCAGAGCCGGATCACATCGATTTTGTGGTTCTTAGCCCACAACTCGCCTTTGCTCCCGCCCCAGCCACGCTGTTGCCCCTCCACCACGATCTGCTCGCTCTTGGCGATCGCCTCCTGCAGGGGACGGAAGCGCGTGTCGTTGAGACTTCGAACGTCAGCCAGGGACTTCTCCGCCGTGCGGCTCTTACCGTTGCCCGCGAACCCGGAACCGGAGTTCCACGGCGAAACAATCGGCGCAGGCATGTAGGCATCCACCAGCCAGGTGGACAGCTCCTTTTCACTCATCAGCGAATCGAGCACGGCGATGTCGCCCCGCCAATGCAACCGTGCGCGGGGATCGATCTGTGCGGAGACCACCCTCAGCAAGCCGAGCGCTTGAAGGTAGCCCGCCAGCACGTCAGCTCGGCATCCTCGCAGAATAATCCGGTTCATTTGCCCTCCCGGTAGGCCTTGCTGACCCGCATGTCAGCGATCCGCACCAACGCCTCCAGGTATGCCAGCCGGAACGGTCCCAGGTCCGAGCGGTCCCGCAACTCGACCGCCCGGGAAGTCCAAGAGTCGCCGTCGGCGGCGCCGATCCGCAGCGACGAAGTGGACAAGGTGAGAGGACCGATGTGCTCACCCGGTGTCGGGTCGAACCCGGGAGTACAGTCTCCCTCTGCCACTCCAAGCACAAGCGGTGGGTTCTCCGAGGACTCCTCCCCGACAGAGCGGACGCTGATGCGTACCCGGCCGTGGTGCGCGGCGACCAGGTAAATGATCAGGCTCCGCTCCTGCCGGCCCTCCAGCAGACGGCACTTCGGGTGTGTCAGCATCAGCGCGCCGACCAGCTCATGGCGAAGGTACTTTCGGGAATGCCGCGTCCCGAGGTTGGGCGACTTCGCCAACAGGCCCGCTGGGGGATTAGGCCCCGCGCTCCTGAGAGTCTCCTGGAACACCTCATGGCACTTGCCCAAGTCGTGGTAGCGGCCTGCCAGCTTCGCCGCGGTGATCTGGGCGGCGGTCAGTCCAGGCAGCCACAGTCCGCAGACGAGTGCTGCCACATCCTTTTCCACGTCCTCGAGGTGCTGGGAAAGTCCCACCCATGGCAACCCGCACGACAGGCCGTCGTCGCCAATGGCATCGCCCTCGGCTGGACCGTCCGCCGCTGCATCCCTGGACGGCACCGGCGTCACGGCGGTACGGCTGCTCGGAGCCCACCCGAGCACGGGGTCATATCCGCCAGCAGACGCATCAGCCAGCAGTACTGCACCGGGCACGACATCCGCCCGGGAAGCTGGCCGCCAGTTCCCCCTTACGCGGTCGCGGACCCATACCCTGCGGGCGCCGCTATCAGGACCAGCCAGGTTCTTCACATCCGCGATCGGTGCTGGGCACAGCTCCTCACGGGAAGGCAGCAGCTCATCATCGGCTGGCCGCCCCCCGCGGGAGGACCAATCCCGCCACGCCACGAAGACGCCGGTGTCGTCACCGTCGCGAATCCACGGGCTGACGTCGATGTCGGCACCGGTGAGGTCCGGCATAGTGTCGAACAGTTGCAGCAGATCCCGGCGGCGCAGCACGGCATGCAACTCGGGCATCTGCTCCACCACATGCCGCTGAAGCAGGGTGGACGTGACCGCGACCCCCTTCAGCTCGCCAAGTGCCGCCGACGCGGCCTCCACATCGTCCTGCTGATACGGCGCTGCGGGGTTCCGCCCGTTCGGCGGATTGCCCCACAGCAGGCAGGCCGCGAGGTACTCGCCACCGCGGTTGCACCGCCCCGCTCGCTGCACGATCGAACTCCACTGCGCGGTCTCGGTGAACAACGTCCTGGACGTGATGTCCACCCCTGCCTCCAGAACCTGGGTGGAGATCACGATGCGGCCGCCCGGAGGCGGGTCGGCCACCACCAATTCCATCAATCTCCTACGCTCCGCAGGCCGGAAGCGGGAATGGATCAGCACCACATCGGCCTGCTGACCCGCCTTCCGAACGGCCGCACACACGGAAGTGGCACGCTCCACAGTGTTCAGCACAGCGATCGTGCGTGTGCCCGCGTGGTGCCGCTCAAGCAGCACCTGGGCCAACGCCGCAGGATACTTTTTTGGATCAGTCGGGAGATCCAGTCGCTCAATCGTCCTGGTCGCCTTCAGCCTTTTCGCCAACGGGCCCGCGCGGTCTTCCTCCGACAGCTCGACCGTCCGCAGGGTCGTCACGTCGTGGTCGACCGTCGACAGCCCGTCCTCGGCAAGGGTGGCCGACATCCACATTGACCTGGTCGGCGCCGCTGTGCCCAGTTTGTCCCTAAATCCCTGAAGTTGCGCGCTCGTCGGCAGCGCAGGACCGAGCAGTTGCGTCTCGTCGAACACCCATTGTGCGTCGGAATGCAGCAGCGCATAGGAGATCGGCCATCTCGGCCGCGTCTCTGCATATCCACGCATGAGGGCCCGGCTCAACACCATGTCCTGGGTGCCGATCAGAATGGCCCGCTTATCGGGCGCCAACTGCCAGGCGTCATCCTTCCGGTCAGCTCCACCCATCAGGACTTGCAGAACCACCTCGTCCCCGTCGCGTACGCCCTCCGGGTTACGAGATGTACGTGCACCTAGGTTGAAAAGCCACCCCGCCACCTCGCGCGCTGTCTGCTCCACCAGCGTCCGAAGCGGCAGCACGTAGACCAATCGCCGAGGAGTGAGCTCGGGCAACGTATAGGTGCGCCACAGCCAGGGCAGCACGGCCGCCAGCGTCTTCCCCGCCCCCGTCGGAACCCTCAACAGATCCGGTAGTCCTTCCTCGGCGAGGCGCACCTGGTAGGGGTAAGGAACCCTCGCCTCGCCTACTGCACGGGCCACGAACTCGCTGAACTCACCGACTTGCGGGCCACTATTCATAGGGGGCTCCCTCGGGAAACCTAAAGTTCATGAAGGCTCCGCAATTTAGCGGCACCGACCGACAATTGTGGGGGTTACGCGAATGCGGACCCGCATAGCGCTCGAAGCAGGTAATTTGTGGGATATTTCAGGCACGGCTATTGCTGCAGCGCCCCGAAAATCAGCCACCCGTGGCCAGCACGCCGTCGTCTAGACCGGCCTACGGCGCCAGCTCCGCAACCCGCGCCCAGACTTCGCACGCCACGTTCCGGCACGGGGCCCTCGGCCACACGACCGCAGCAGCCGTCAACGGCCAGGACTCGCCGAGCGTTGCACCCATCGCCAGGACCTCGGCATGAGGCGCCGGCCGGTCCTGGGGCGGCTCGGCCTGCTCCTCGGTCGCATGGGCGGCGCCCTTGTCCAGCGCTCGTTCACCGCCCGGTCCCTCGAGGGCCCTGGCGCACGTCATCGACGACCAGGAGGACGCGGCCGACGAGATCGTGCGATACCGCCTTACCTTCGGCCAGGCCGAGCAGCTTAAGGGGTTCATCGCGGATCTCGGCCGCCTCCTCGACGCCCGGATGCTGGACCAGATCCTCCTGGAGTCCTAGCAGGTCCACCAGGAGCCTGACGGCCGCACCACGTGAGAGCGGCCGTCAACCACATGTTCCCGGTGCCGCCGTCTACCTCGACGCTGCCAAGTCCCACTTCCACGCAGCCTATTCCGGCCTCTTCCCGGAACGTCCCGTAGACCCAGGCCCTCCCGCTGAAGGGCGGTTCGTCGTGTTCGGGGTCAGGAGTTGCTGACCACCAGCCGGCGCACGATGGCCTCGACCAGATCGAGATCGTGAGCAGCAAGCTGGTTAATCGGGACTTCGAGCCGACGTACCGCGGCGGACGTTTCCTGCTGCTGCGTGCCGTACCAATCGGCGGCGATCATCGCCTGTACCTCCTGGCGGCTCACCTTGAAGAGGGCAGCGATGCCGTCGAAGGTCTCAGGAGCGGGCGGCGCGACGCGGGCACTCGGACCGCCACCCCATGCGCCATGGAGGGCGACGCTGTTCCACCAGCTGTCGGAGCGGACCCCCTGGGACTTCCTGTGCATGTCGAGGTAGGTGTAGCCGCCGGTTCGGAGGTCGATGACCTTAGCCCTAAAGGGCGTTGACGTGTCCATGCCGCCAGCATCCAGGATGCTGGATGATCCAGAAAGAGTTCTGGGGAAATTTATTTGATGAACCATCCTGAAGTCTGGGCGGTCCTGCCCCCTCCAGCTCAGGGCCGCCATGCGGAATATTGCGCTGAGTTTAAATAGAGTCGCAATTAGTTACCAAGAGTTGCGGCGAGATGCCCTCTGCCTGCGGCGTAGCGCCCCAGCAGGGAAGGCGCTCACCGGAACCCCGGATTGCAGGGGTTCGAGCTCTAGCTCCTATGGCACACGGGCCGTGGACGGGTAGCGTGCCTGCTATGGCGACGAAGAGGGTCAGCGTGACCATCCCCGAATACCTGGCAGAGCACGCGGGGGCCGAGGCTGCTCGCCAGGAACTGAGCCTCTCGGCCTACGCTGCCAAGGCCGTCCGCACCCAGCTCGTCCGCGACGCGATGCAGCCTTCTCAAGGAGGACGCCTACACCCCCGTCATGGAGCTGTTGGAGGGCGCTGAGGAGGCGCTGGAGGAGGAGCGGGAACTGGCCCGCCAGGAACGCAAGGAGCGCCTGCGGTCATCCATGCAGCGGCTACCGCCCGGCAATCGTGCAGTCCCCCAAAACTTCTGAGCTGTCGAGACCAGAAGATCATGTCCCTTCGGGGGTTGTCTCGGCCGGTCACTCTTCATGAAGATGTGGTCGGAACGCGTTCGAACAGGAACTCTTCAGTTCGGAGCATCTCGCGTTCGACGGCTTCGGAAAGGTTCCGGCTGTCAATGAACACCCCGAACTCGAGATTGCCGTGTTCGGCGCTCCATGAGAAGTTGGCGCTCGTCGTCAGCAGGAATCGATGGTCGACGATCAAGAACTTGGCGTGGTTGCGCACGTAGCTGCCGTCGAACTCTCGCGTCCTGAGGATGGTCCCAGGTCGCAGGTGAGCTGCGACCTGGGACGTGGTCGGGGTACGCCGGGAATCCTGATCTGCCGCCTTGGTGTCCAGGTAGACGCGCAGGGCGATCTCCGGCCGTCGGGCCGCCCGCCGGAGCGCCTCCCAGAGTCCGGAGGTTCGCTGGAAGTTGAAGGTGGAGCAGGTGACGGATTGGCGAGCGCCGTCCACGAGATGCGCCACCGAGCTGGTCAGTGGCCCGGCCTGGGCGAGGTGGCCGGGCATGGTCCAGAGCGGGTCCAACGTCGTCGTGATTGATCTCGCGCCTTCCACGGCCCGGAGGACAGCGATCACGGCACCGGCGTCGATGCCCTCCAGAAGGGATCTGATCTCAGCGCGGCGTCCCGGCGGGACAACGCGGATGGCAGTGGTCAGCGTGTCGCCGTCACACAGCCGGTCGGCGATCCCCTTCGCCTCGCTACCAGTGAGCTGCTGACCTAACCATTTCGCCGCTTCGGAGTCACTCCACGCGGCCGAAGAATCCAACGCTGCTCCCGGGCAAGTCGATGAGGAAACGCCGGTCGAGGAATCGGTTGGCTCGCTCGCATGAAGTCTCCGATGCCATGACACAACAGTGGCAGGCGGCGCCGTGGAGGAAGTCTTCCGGGTCCTGCGGGGTGCGCATCGCGCAGATCGGATCTGATGAGCACCGCGTCGCCCGGTACAGGGCGCCGGACACGACGCGCTGCAGACGGGCGGGTTCGCTGAGCTGGACGAGGCCGCCCAGGGTGCCGTCGCTATCGGAAGCGGTGGTGCAGATCAGCAGGCCCACGGCAGCGGCTCTCTCGTCCGCCTCGGGCCAGGCATAGAGCCGCTCGCTCAGACTCGCTGCGGCATATCCGCAGGTCATAGCGAGTTCACGGATCAGTACGTGGGCCAGGGTGTGGACCAGCCAGTACCTCGGCGGCTTGAGCCGTGTGTCTGGGTGGACAAGCTCGGCTGTTTCGGAGAACCGGCGTCCGAAGTTCAGACGGTGGGCGTCGCGGTGTGCACGCCAAAGGTCTGTGTCATAGATTCGCCCCTCCCACGCCGCGACCTTCTGCTCGTCGAGCTGAAGGAAGATACCTTCGCCTCGATCTTCGGTGGCGACCGTCCACGCCGGCCTAGCAGCACGAGTCAGCGGAACCAGCCGACGTGGCAGGTCGCCTGCTCGGTCCATGGCATCGATCCTCGTGAAGCCAACGAGCGCGTTGACCTTCCGGAGCCGCTCGACCGCGAGAACCCTGGCGATTTCGGGGCGCAGTTGTGGATCACGCTCTCGCTTGGACAGGGTGAGCCCGCTCGCCTCGTCCTCGTGCCTAGCCCCGAGCGGATCCCTCAGCAGATAGCGCCATTCCGGGACGAGCAGATCCACCGGGTCCCAGGTGCGGAGCCGTTCTTCCTGATCTTCCGGCGGCACCAGCGGTGCGGACGCGGCGGTCACCACCTGGGTGAGTACATCGTCGGAGAGCATGGTGACATCCACCTTGCCGTCCAGCACATCTCGGAGAACGTCGAGGTCGTCGCGGTACTTGGCCAGTTTGTTGCCGAGGGCGATGCGGATCTGGTCAGCAAGATCGCTGACTTTCTCCTGCTGAGACTCCGGCATCACGATGATCGACTGCGTGGCGGGGAACCAGAGGTTCGAGGCGCCGACGAGGATCAGCCTGGTCTCGTTGGGGCAGCCACCGGGTTCGAACGCGTCCAGGTGGGGGTGGCGGCCCCGGCATCGGGGCAGCGTGAGAGCTGCTCGTTCGCCCTGGGCCTCGTTCATCGGGCGCTTCAGCCCGCAGGAGGCGCACTCGATCGTGGCGGTGGCTCCTCGGCCGGCCGTTCGATCAACCATCTTCAGCAGGGGAAACTCCGCCTGATCGCAGAGCTTGCCCCGGTGGGTCCAGAGGTCATAGGGAAATTCGTCCAGGTGCCCGTCGACGCAGGCGAGCAGATAGCGGGCCGGTACTGCCGTGCGGCGGGCGGCCTTGCGGTTCTTGTCACCCCGCCGCCCGGTGCACCTGGTGTGTTCGAAGCAGGCGAGGTCCGTCCGGTAGGGATGGGTGTTGGTGTAGTCGAACTGGGCGAGCGAGCCGAGCATGTCGCAGCCGGTGCACCGGAGCCACTGGGGGAAAACGCGGGAGGGCACGCCGAGGTCGTTTCCCTCGTTCGACATGCTGATCCTCTTGGCCTGCCAAGGGAAGGGCCGCAACTGCACGTCGGGAGAGCGCAGCAGCATGCGGACCACGTCGCGCAGACGAGGGGCGCGGATCTGGGGGATACCGTCGCGCCGCCGCCAAATCCGATCCCAATCGTCCAGTCCCGCGGGCATCACCGTGAACTGCGGCAAATCCATGATCGCGCCGGGTCCATAGGTGTAAAGCAGGGACGACGGACGTCCGGACCCGACTTTGGCCCGGTTGCGCTTGGTTCCCTTCTCCGCCTCCTTCTCCACGTCGCCCAGCGGATCGACGGGGGCCGAGGCGTTGTAGACGAATCGCGAGGTGGTCACCGGTTCTGCGGTCATTAGTCCCCCTCGGGGAATCGCCACTGTGCCACGCCGGGCGGCGCGATGTAAATCAGGTTCTCCTTGATGGGGCTCACCAGAAGATTGATCTCTGGCTGCACCTCGCGCATCGAGTTCGCCACGATGAACGGGGCGGCGTCCCGGCTGTCGGCCAACGACCGGGCGTTCTCCGCGCTGATCATGAGTGGGCCGTGCTTCGCGTCGTCGAAGACCTTCTCGTACACGAGCGCCTTGCGCAGATCGGCCAGATGCTTCCGCCGCTTCTCCCACTGGTCCAGACGGTTGAGCAGACGCTGCCGGGCCACGTCCGCGTCGTCCTCACCTGCGGCTAGCTGAACACGGCTGACCAGGGCATCGATCAGATCACTCGCGAAATCGCGCTGTGCCTCGATCCGGCCGGCCCCATCCTCTGGGGAGAGCCCCTGCGGCTGGACAGCCTGGAGGACGCGAGCGGCGCTGACGAGCACGCCGTCCAGCCCCCGCTCCATCGACGTGACGGAGAACGGAGTCACCGACAAGGCTTCGACCTGGGCGTAGAACGTCTCGTGGTAGTGCCGGAACTGCTCGAAGTGCGCGAGATCGCGCGGCCGGGCCCAGTTGCCCAAGGTGACGACCAGACCGGGACGCTCGGGGTCGCGCCCGACCCGCGAGGACGCCTGGATGTACTCAGCGGTGTTCTTTGGCTGGCCGACGATGAGCATGAGGCCCAGCCGGGTGACGTCGACGCCGACCTGCAGCATCGAGGTGGCAAGGAGCGCGTCGTACGGGGGGATCTCCCGCTTGGGCACAGGCTTGCCCGCCTCCCGAAGCGCGCGCAGTTCCCGTTTACCCGCCGTGGAGTCGAAGACCGGGTTGAAGGTCAGCGCCATCTGGTCAAGCGTCAGGGTGATGTCGGCACTGGCCACACGGGCGGTCAACTCGGCGAGATTGAGCGCCCCGAAGTTCGTGCCGGTACGCCTCGGCAGCAGCGACCACGGCCGCCCCTTGGCGAGCGCGGTCTGAACGTCGTCGCCCATGTAGCGGGCCATGCCCGCCAGTTCCCGGGTGGCGCTGAAGTAGCCGACGAGCGTCATGTAAGGATCAGCGGCCTCGCCGGAGCGGTCCATGAGCAGTTGGCCTGCGGCCATGAGGACTTCCGCGACCCGGATCTCCGCGGTGGTGAGCCGGACACCGGTGGTGTTGAGGCCGATGTAGCGGCGTCCGGGGTTGTCTTCGGAGACCAGCTCCTCTTTGGAGAAGAACGTCTTGCCCGAGTCGAGGACCTGCGGCGGGAAGATCGTGAGATCCCGTCCGTAGAGGGCACGCACTTGGTCGGGTGCGTTCCTCGCGGTGGCCGTTGAGGCCACCAGTAGGGGTCGTGCGGCACGCCCGTCAGCGGTGCGCCAGCGCATCATCACGTCAATAGCGACTTCGAACAGGCCGACGGTAGTCCCGAGCGCCCCGGTGATGAGGTGCAGCTCATCCTGAATAATCAGATCCGGTGGCCTGAGCCGTGGCACAGGGCGCACCGCAGCCGAGGGCTGGCCATCCTTGGCCGGGTGCTTGCTGCCATCCTTCAGATCACAGTGCCGGTAGTCAGGGTGAACGAAGCCGTGCCGGTCGCATCGTTTGGCGACGTACCCGAAGAGCGAGGCCGCCTCTCCTTCCCGCGCGAGCCGGGCGAACTTGTCGACCGTGGCGATGAGGAACGCTGGGGCGAGCCGGTAGATCTCCTCATCGACGGTGAGAACGGGCAGACCTTCCCGCGCCTCGCCGCCCTCGGCGAACGGGCACCCGGACAGATCGTCGCCGCAGTAGACGTAGATCCGCCGTGTGGCGTCCACGCCTCTGACATTCCGAGCGCTGATCTTGCTGCCGCACCACGGACACCGCTGGATCTGCAAGACAGTGAGCCGGTAGCCGTGGCCCTGGCTAGCCTTTTGCAGCTGGGCCGCAGCCTCGTCGTAGCGCTTCGGGCTCACGTCGGTGCCGACCCACAGCCCGATCCGGAACGGCTCCGCCCCCCACGTGCCTGGGTCCTTGATCCGCTCCATCTCGGCAGCGCAGACCAGCACCGTAGCCCGCTGAAACTGCTGAGCGGTCAGCAGCCGCAGCGTGTACCGCATGAGCACGGCGATCCCGGATCGCCCATCGAGCTGTCCATCCGGGGTGTCCAGCATCCCCTGACGTCGCCGAATCGCGAAGGTGTACGCGGCGAGGCCAAGGTATGCCTCGGTCTTGCCACCACCGGTAGGGAAGAACAGCAACTGCGCCTTGGCAAGGTCGCCGCTGCGCCGCTCGGCTGCCGGATTGGTCAGGAGCGGCAGCTGCATGAGCACGAAGGCGAGCTGGAAGGTGCGCCAGTGCGCGTACTTGGGTACTTCTCGTACGACTGCGCGTGCCTGCTCGATGCTGAGCTTCGGATTCGCCGCACGCCCCTGGGCGATCTGCGAGTGGATGCGCTGGTCGGCCATCACCTGGTTCATGAACCGGAAACAGCGCAGCGCCTCGGCGTCAGTCAGCAGATGCTCCAGTCCTTCGGCGAGCTGCTTCTGCACCTTGCGGGCCTCGCTGACCGCGTCCAGGCCTTCGTCGCGCAGGTGCGCGGGGAGCGCTTCCGCTCGGCGCTGCTCACCGTCGAGCCAGGCGGCGTAGCCACGGACGATGGGTTCCAGACCCACCCGCAACTCCTCGATACCGGCCGTCGCCAGGCTCTCCATGCTCAGCAGCGCCTCGCCGACCTCTTCGGCGGTGACCTGCGGCGTCTCGCAGATGGGCAGCCAGGCCGTCCAGACCGCGCTTGCCCGACGCACCCCGGCGGCCACCTTCCAGTCGACCGAGCAGGTGCGCCCGATGGCGAACTCCAGCCGGTCCCGGTACTGCAGATTCAGCCGCCGAAGCTCGTCATCGCGCTCACGTCGATCGTCTTCGAGTACATCGCAGACCGGCAGGAAAACCTCGGCGCCATCGGCATGGACCGAAACCTTCGTCTGGTAGAGCCACGCCTCGACCGGGATCTTGCGCGGGGTCTCCCGGTCGTTGCAGAGCGCCACCTCGATGAGTCGACGCCCGCCTTCGGTGTCGTCATACCGGTCGATCTGCAAGACCACCTTGTCCTTCAACAAGATCTTCTTCGTCGTCCCCTGATCGAGATCGGCGACCTTGACCACGTTCGGGATCTCGATGGGGATCCGCTTGTACCGGCGGAGATTTGACTTGTCCTCAGTTTTCTCCTTGACCGGCTCGTACATCCCCCACGTGCACGTGACTGTGAACGAGTCCAGGTCAAAGGGGACCTGGAAGCGCAGCCCCATCGACGCCGGGATCATCAACCCGCGCTTCTGCGGCTCGTCCTCGACGTTGTCCTCATCCGAGCCCGCGGTGCTGTCATCCACCGCCGTGACTGGCACGCCCCGGCTCTCCTCGGCGTCGATCGCGTCTCCGACATCGGTAAGGGCTTCACCGGACTCCGCGTCCTCTGGATCATCCTTGCTCGTCGTCAGCCGGACTGGCGCGATCCGGCCGACCAGGTACGCGGAGTCCGGGACACCGTCCAGGATTTCCTCAGGCCCGCCGGCGGGCCCAAGCAGCTCACGTTCGAGGATGTCGACAAGGTTCTCCCGAGCCGTCCACGACTGATCGTCCGGCTCATGTGCCAGCCGGAACTGCCGCTGCTCGTGGTGCGGGATCTGCGGCGTGCTCATTCGCCATCCCCCTCAGCCTCGTCCTCGGCCGGAGGGGGCGCCTCGCCTTGGAGCGCGGCGCGGCGAAGGTTCTCTTCCAACAGCTTGTCTAGGATCTCCACCCGCGTCGCCGGGCTCACCGTCCAGCGCGTCATCTGCCGGTACGTATGGAACCCGTGACCGAGGTAGAGGTCGCCCCAGCCGTAGGCATCCATGACGGCCTCGTCGAGTTCGACATGGATCTCCCGCATCCGTGCCACATCAGCGTCGGCCGAGTCCTCGATCTCCGGATCATTGATCAGGTTGTAGAGCTTGGTCAGGCCGAGCTCCCGGCGCAGCATGATCTTCCGCCGCTCGGTGTCGAGGGCCCTACCGATCTCGGCAAGCTGTTCATTCTGCTCCGGACGCGGGAAGGTCGCGAACACATCTGATGGCGAGTAGTTCACATCGGCCCGCATCGTGGAACCATATTTGATCGCCCATATCTGGTGCAGGCTCGATGACAATACCGCCTGATCCGTGAACGAGTCCGTCGCGAAGACGCCTAGCTTGTGGCTGAACACTTGGCCGATCGGGACACGCATCGGCATCACTGTCTTGCTGACGAGGGCGATGACGAGCACCTCCTCCAGCCCCGCGATCGCCTTCCGCATGGCTGGACGTGAGCGCAAGAAGATCCACCACGGCGCGTTCCGCACTGCCTTCGGCTTCTTGGCTCGTTCCGGCCTCACCAGCTCCAGTACCCGCTCGTATGGCAGGCGGTACCGCCGAGCCTCCGACTCGGCATGCTCATTGAAGTCGATCACCCAGCGAGACGGCGATGCATCCGGCCGCGAGTTAAGGTCCTCGCCACCGAGATAGGGGAACAGGACCTCGGCGTTCCTGGGGTCGGCGTCCTTCCACGCGGAAGCTTCCTCGGGCTCAAGCACGAAGCCCATACCCAGGACGATGCAGCCCTGGAAGGCGGTACCGGTGTTCTCGATCAGCCGGACCGGTGCGCCCTCGACGCATCCGTCGGGCTCAAGCAACGTCGAGATTCGTTCCACCTCAACGTCGTCGGATACGCGGGGTACGGACGCCGGGACCTGCCGCCGAGTGCCCCAAACGGCCGCGTACTCGAGGTTCGCGCTCGCAGCCGGCCAGGATCGGCTCTGGATCGCCCGGGTGAGGGTGAAACCGGCGGCGACCATCTGGTCGAGGCCGACCTGCCGGGTATCGCCTTGAGCGACCGTGTTGGTCGCGATCAGCCCGAGATTCCCGCGTGCGGTCAACAGCGACATGGCACGGAGCAGGAAGTAACCCACCAGATCGGCGCTGCCCTTCTGGCCGCTGGCCAGCACGTTGACGAACCAGTCGCGGACGTTGGTGCCCATCGATCCGGTGAGCTTCTGGCCTCCGAGGAACGGTGGGTTGCCGATGATGGCATCGAAGCCGCCACGTTCCATTACGTCGGGGACGGCGATGGTCCAATGGAGCGGCTTCCAGCGGTCATAGTCGGTCTGGACGGTCGGGTTGAGCCCAGCCGCCACGATCGCGTCGAGCATTTTCCGGTCGCAAGTCTCGTTGCCGGCAGGGTGAGCGAGCTCGATAGCGATGCGCAGGTTCTCGTACGCCTCGCGGAGCAGCTTGCCTGGCTTGCCGCCCCAACGCAGTCCGGCAGCGACCACGCCGTCGGCGATGTCGGTGAGGTCGGCGACCAGCTCCTGGTAGTCGCGCCACTGGCGGCGCTTGGTCGTCGCCGAGCGCTGCGGGTCTGCATCATCGACCTCGGTGGCAAGCTGTCGCCGCAGCCTCGCTGCCTTGGCGAGCACGTCGTCGATGTCGATACCGAGCAACGACAGCTGTGCATTGGCCGTGGCCGGATCGATGTGCATCTCCTTGAGCTGACGCTTGTCAGTCACTCCAAGCAACGAGTTGCCGTGCAGGACCTTGTCGTCGACGAAGGAGAACGGCAACTTCGGGTCTAGTGAGACCAGCCAGAGCGACAGCTTGCACATCTCCACAGCCATCGCGTTAATGTCCGCGCCATACAGGCAGGTCGCGATGACCGTACGGATGGCGTGGGTGTGCAGGTCGTGGGGTGTGCCGACGGCTGCGCCCTCCCGGTGCCAGGCCTCGACGAGCCGGGCAGCAAGGTAGCGGGCCGCGGCGACCAGGAACGCGCCGGAGCCGCACGCGATATCGGCGATATTGAGGTCGAGGATCCGGTCGGACGACACCGGCTGCCAGCAATGGGGGTCGGCGACCTGGTGCGGGCCCGGGTCGAAGACCAGCGCTTCCAGGGCGTGCCGTACCACCTCTTCGGCGAGCGAGCGGGGGGTGTAGTGCGCGCCCGCCGAGGCCCGCGATGGGGTTTCGATGACGAGCACACCGTCGGGCAGGACGACGAATGGCCGGTCGCGCAGGTCGCGGCGGATGATCCCGATGAACGGGCGGAGCCGGTCGCGCAGCGCCTCGTCCTTGGTGACCGCGCGGAGGGCGCGCTCGGTGTCCTCGACCTGGTCGCTGGTGCGGATGGCCTTGGCGAGCGCGGCCTTGGTCGGGGGTTTGGCGGCGGGCTGGTTCTCTTTGGCCCAGGCCAGGATGGCGTCCGCCAGAGCAGTGTCGGTCCGCTTGGCGGCGGCGAGGTCTTCGAGGACGGTGAGCGGGATCTCCGGCTCCTCGCCGGGGGTGCCGATCAGGCCGACGGTGACTTCGCGGACCTCCTCGCAGGAGTAGCCGAGGAGGCCTTCGTAGATGTAGCCGATCTGCTCGACGTCGATGTCGCAGAACGAGATCCGCCGGGCGGGCTGGCCTTTGAGCTGGGCGACCTGCACCGCTCGCAGGATTTCGAGCATGATCCGGTCGCTGACGGTGATGGACAGGGTGCCCTGTTCGCTCCGCGCGGTGAGGAAGCGGAACCGAGTGGGGTCGAAGAGGGATCCACCGTAGGAGGGTAGCCGCAGGTCCTCGAAGGAGGCGCCCCGGTAGAGCGCCTGGGAGGTCGCGAGCAGCCGGTGCCAGGTCAGGTGGGTGGCGTCGAGAGCCTCTGTGCCCTCCTCGCGGGCGCGAGCGTCGAGCTCTTCCAGGGCGTCGCTGATGCCGTACCCCATGGTGAACAGGCGGCTCTGCGGGAGCAGGCCACGTTGCTCGGCGAACAGCAGGAAGACCACCCGCATCATCACGGTGACGGCGGCCTCGTAGACGTCGGCCCGGTTGCGGGGCAGTGGGTCGGGTTCGCCGCGCCGTACCGTGTCCAGCGTGGCCTCTGACAGCGCCTGCACGAGGAGTTCAACGGCGCGCCGTACCTCCACGCCCAGCGCTTCGGTGATCTCCTCGGCGGCGGCGACCGACTCGCCGAACAGCGCGGTCAGCCGGTCCTCCGGCTTGCCCGCGAGCAGCCGGCGGCGCTGCAGCAGCTCGATGAAGGCGTTGCGGGTCTGGGGCTCTTCGATCCAGGTCTGGGCGTCCACGATGCCGGAGGCGACCATGGTCTGCTCGCGGGCGCTGACGATGGCCCACCAGCGCCCGTCGGTGACGACGCCGATCGGGACGCCGCCGGAGCGGAGCAGCTCCTCCATCCGGTCGATCGGGCTGGTCGCCCAGCCGTCGTCGAGCAGATCGCGGAGCGACTCGACGGGATCGACAACGAGGACGAGCGCGTCAGTCACCTCGCCGTGCACTAGGGCGCCGGTCGGGCTCACGGTGACGGCATGGTTGGGTGAGCGGACCTCGACGCGAGAGGCCCCGAAGACATAGGTGTCGGCCCAACCGAGGACGTCGCGGAGGACTATCTCCACCCAGGTGTCCCGGGCATCCCGGTAGAAGTCGAGCGCGGCGTCGTCGCGGTGCCGGTCCCAATTCTCCCACGCCTTCTCGAAGGCGGGTTTGGCGTCCTTCAGCGCGGCGACCGCGTCGGGGTCGGGCTGGGGCATGCCTTGCTGCCAGACCCGCTTGAGCGGCGGCACCGCGAGAAAAGGGCCGTCGGCGTCGACGAGTTCGAGCCAGGCGCGGTGCAGATCGGCGACGGTAGGGGCATGCCTGCGGTCTCTGGTCAACGTGGTCACCGGATCCTCCCGGCTTCGGCGTCCTGCGGGGTGAGGGCGAACACGACGGCCGCGGCCGAGACATGTGGCTTGATGTCGGCGTAGCGCTCCTCGATTGCCGCGACCTCGCGGAGCTCTTCCTCGTCGAGGCTGGCCAGCCGGTCTTCCATGGCGCGCAGGTCCCGCCGCCGCTGGGCCTGCTGATCGTCGGTGAACAGCTGTTCCTCCTCCTGGGCCCGGATCTCCGCGCTCAGCCGGTCATGGGACTCGCGGAGATTGACGCGGAACGCCGCGAAGATTTCCCGGGCCCGGGTGATGTCGGAGTCTCTGCGGGCTTGCAGCGCCTCGGTGACCTTCTCCTGCCGGTTCTCGGCCTTGCGCGCCATCGCGGTCAGCAGCCTGGTCCGGAGCCGGGACACGTCGGTGTTCCACAGCTCCGCCAGCGACGCGCGGAGCGGCTCGCCGGCCAAGGCGAGGTTCTCGGCGTCCAGCGCCTCGTCGAGGACCTGCTCGGCCTTAGCTTCGGCCAGGGCTTGGCCGTGGACCCGGATGCCGGTGAGGAAGACCTCCTCGTGGAGGCGCAGACCGCCTCTGCCGACAAGGACGAGCCGGGAAACGGCGGCGACACAAGACTGGGGCAGGTCCTCGACCACCACCGCGGTAATCCGGTGGACCGGTGCGTCGACGCTGAACAGGGCGCTGCGCAGGATGCGGGCCGACCGTTGCATCAGCGCATGGCCGAGATGGATATGGACGAGGTCGGAGCGGCTCTGCGCCGCCTGGTCGTCGAAGGTGATCGGGCGGAGTTTGCCCGGATTGAGCCTTGTGTCGAGGCCGCGGAGCGCGTGCTGCCAGGCGGAGCCGAGCGCGGGCACCTGGAACACCTGCGCGTCGGTGTCCACATCGCCGACCTCGATGAGCGGCGGCTGCGCGGCGAGCGCCAGCGCGGTGTCCACAACCCGCCGCGCGTTGGCGGGCGTCAAATGCATCTCGGCCTTGCGGTCGGAGTACGTGCGTGACAGTTCGGTTAGGCGGCGGTTCAGCTCGATCCCACCCGCGAGCACCCGGTTGATGATCGCGTTACCGTCGTCGGGGGCAGACGGCCGCGACCGGCGTGATGTGCCCGTCGGGCTGAAGTGATTCTGCACCTCGGCGTCGATGACCGGGTTGACCGAGCCGAGGTCGTGGGCGACGTTGCCGACCTTCTCCGCGATCCGCCGCATGAAGTCCATGTCGGCCGCATACGTCGTGGAGTTGATGGTGGGTGCGAAGTGGTAGATCTCCGGGGTCTGCTGCTGGCCGTAGCGGTCGATCCGGCCGATCCGCTGCTCCAGCCGGGACGGGTTGAACGGGATGTCGAAGTTGACCAGCCGGTGGCAGTGGTCCTGCAGATCGATGCCCTCACCAGCGGAGTCCGTGGCGAGCAGCACCCGAACCTTGTGCTTCGAGGGGTGTTCGGTGAAGCGGGCGCGGATGTCCTCGCGTGCGTCAACGGGCGTTGATCCCTGGATGGTCTCCAGGACGTCCTTGTAGCCTCGCTGCCTGAGGATTCCGGCGATCCACTCCAGCGTGGCGGCGTACTCGGTGAACACGACGACGCGTTCGTTGGACCAGGCCTTGCCGTCAGGACGGCAGACCGGGTCGAGCAATCCGATCAACGCCTCCAGTCGGGAGTCGGACCGGTGTTCATAGCGACGCCCCCACTCGACCAGGGTGGCGATGTCCTGGCTGGTCCCGGTGACGAGCGGGTCGGAGCCCTTGCTCTGCCGGAGGGCGGTGAACTCTGGCTGCTCGGCCTCGCCTTCCTCCTCGTCGGACTGCCGGCTGCCGAGGACCTCCTCGTAGTAGGAGTCCTCATCGTCCAGCTGCAACTGGTGCCCGGCCGAGCCCGACGCCTCATACAGCCCCAGCGTGAGGGCGAACGACCACGGGCTGGACAGGAAGCGTTTCTTCAGCAGCATGGCCACGATGTCGCCGGAGCGGCCCTTGCCGTTGGCGCGGGCGCTGCTGATGAGGATCTCCTCCAGCATGGCGAAGTGCCGCTGCTCGTCGGCGCTCGGCGTGAACACGATTTTCTTCAGTTGTCGGGTCTTGAATCCCTTGTCCTTCAAGTCTCCTTTGAGGCGGCGGACCGCCACCTCCCGCAGCGCCCGTTCGTCAAGGTTCGCGCCCCGGCTGAACCGCCGCCCGTCGATCATTTCCATGAGCGCGGTGAAGGATTCCGGGTAGCCGTTGTGCGGGGTCGCGCTGAGGAAGAGCCGGTGCTCGCATCGCTCTGCCAGCGACTTGGTGGCGATCGTGCGCTGGCTGTCGACCGCATAACCGCGGCCTCCGGCCGACGCGGTGGGACCGGCGGGCGCGACGTGATGGGCCTCGTCCACTACGAGCACGTCGAAGGCGAACCGGCGGGCCGTGTTCCGCACGTCGGCGAAGACGTTGCGAAGGAGGCGCTGCGCCCGGAGTGTCGGGAGCCAGGCCATGCTGACGATGACCCGAGGGAAGAGGCGGAACGGGTTCGCGTTCAGCCCGTGGCTGCGGCGGACCCTGGCCATCAGGTCGCTGTTGACGATAACGAAGTCCAGGCCGAACTTCTCCCGCATCTCGTCCTGCCACTTCAGAGCGAGACTCGGCGGGCACACGATGATCACGGAGCGGGCGCGGTGTCGCAGCAGCAGCTCCTGGACAACCAGCCCAGCCTCGATGGTCTTGCCCAGGCCGACGTCGTCGGCGAGGAGCAGGTTCGTCCTGGCGGACTGGAGGGCGCGGCGCAGCGGTTCGAGCTGGTAGGCCTCCACGTTGGCGCCGCTACGGAACGGCGCCTGGTAGGAGTTGGCGTCGGCGGAGGTGACCGCGCCCCAGCGGACGGCGTCCACGAACGCCGCGAGCGTGTTGGGGTCGTCGAAGGCGTCGGGACTGATCTTTTCGGGGAGGCTCTGGTCGGGGGCGACGGTGTGGCCCACCTCCAGCTCCCAGACGACCGCGAGTTCCTCACCCAGGCGGTCCTCTTCCAACGACTGAAGCCCAACGACGTGGGTGAGGTGGGCAACGCCTTCATCGGCCGGGCTACGCGGCAGGCCCTGTGGACGGACGTAAGTCACCGCCCACATGGAGCCGCGCACGTTGACCACTTGACCGGGCTCGGGCACCGGCGACAGGCCGGCATCCTCCCCGGTCGTGGGGTTGTTGTCCAGCAGCGGCTTAGGGGGGTTCGTCGCAGCCATGTGAACTTGTTGTGGACCAATCACTCGTTTATCGCGTAATCCGGGCTGTCAGTTTCACACGTTCCAAGCCGCACGCCCAGATTTGGAGCTAATTCGTGATCTTCAACATGTGGCATGGCGCGACCTGGTGATGATCCAGCGGACGGGCCGGACAGCTCAATGTGAATTGGCCTACCGGGCGCGGCCGAGCAGGATGCCCTCCGCCAGCATGTTGATCTCGCAGTGGCCCGCGCGCCTTCGTCTCCGAGACGGCCGCAGCCGCCTGGCCGGAAGTCTTGCGGGAGCACCAGCCGCACGAGCCACCGCGAGGGGCAGGGCGACCGCACTGGATGCACTCCGGCATCGCCGAAACGGTCACGGCACTGGATCGCTGCACGGGCGCTGGAGGCAGCTTTACGGTGAGCCGGTGGGTCAGGAAGGCCCTCGCGCTGTGGACCTGCTCAGGCAGGCCATCGGTCAGGCTCAGCCGGATCTGAGCGTCGCTGATGCCACGCCTGCGCCACTCGGAGCTGGCGATGTGGCCGACAGCGGACTGCGCGATCAGGGCCTTGTACTTACTATCTCGCCCGAGCAGCTCCCTGCCTTTTCCCGGAAACCACCCCGCGCGGAGTTGGGATAACGCCAGGCGGAACGCGGAACAACATCCCAACTGCCGACTCTCCCGAGCTCTGCCGATGCCAGGTCCCACAATGGCTCACAGAGGCCGGTCTGACCTGGGGAATCGTCCGCTAGGCCGTCGACACGGCGCCGCTCAGGGGCGATTCCGCGGCCGAGCACCCAGTAACTGTTTCAGCAGGCGGTGACGCGGATCCGGCTCGTCTGCGTCAGACCTCTTCATCCTTCGAGCTGCTGCGGTCGACGACGAACGTTCCCTTGCCGACGACGGTTCGAATCAGGCCCCGATCTCGGAGCTCCTTCGTGGCCCGGCGGACCGTCATGTAGGCCACGCCGTACTCAGATGCCATGTCCCGCTCGGCTGGCAGTCGGCGGCCAGGGCGAAGCTCTCCGGCCTCGATGCGCGCCTGGATGTGATCCGCGAGCGCGACGTAGACGTAATCGGCGCTCTCCGGATCGTGTTCAAACGGCGGGACCTCGGTCATGCCGGTCAACGTATGGCCACGTTGGCCTGCATCAACCCATGGGAAGCTCTGTATGGCTATACATGGCTATCTATTGGATTTACGGTGGTGGCCCATAGAAACGGGCCTGCCACAGCGCGCGAACGCCGTGACAGGCCCTTGATCGGGCACTGGAGGTCCGACCCGTGGAACACGATATGACCGACGACATCCCCGAGGCGATGCCGCCCGCGCCGTGGCTGCCTCGGCCGGTGCGCTACTGGCCCGACGGAACCGCCGTGACTCTGGACGTCGAGGAAGCTCTCGACAGGATCGTGGAGACCGTCCGCCGGATCCAAGCCAAGCTGCAGGCGCCATGAGCACGGAGGCGCAGAGGGATCTCGCCATCGCCCTTGCCCGTCGCTGGCAGGTGTCCAGAGACGAGCTCAACCGCGCGGCCGACGAGCTCGGTGTGCGCCGGGTCACCGACGAAGAATGGGCAGAGATCAGCGGTCCCGTATGACTGGCTGGGTATCGGTAGGCAGCCGCGTCATCGTGGACACCCTGCTCCACAGCCACGCCAGGACACGCTCAGCCCGGGACCTTATCGGCAAGCCTGGAACCGTCGACCGCCTTGTGCCGCGCGGGACGTCCACCTACGCCCTGGTCGAGATGGACGAGTCCATACGCGGCTTCCCGGGGCAGACGAAGTGGTCTGTCCACGTGGACGACCTGTACGTGGTGACCACGCCGAGCGCGGGACAGCTGGAGCCGGAGCCGGTTTCCTACACGGTCGGATTCGAGGCCTACCCGGTCAAGCTCCGGGCGATCCACGGTGTTCGGCATGCCGTGCCGACGTCCAGGACCGATCGACCTCTTACCGAGGCTGTGTGCAGTCTGCTTGTCCGGCCGGTGCACTCGCCGACGTGGCCGATCCCCTTTGACCCGTCATCGAAGGTCTCCTGTCCGGGGTGCGTCGAGGGCATTGAGCTGCGGCACCCGGTCCCCGAAAACGGCCAGTTGTCGGTCAGGCACCCGGGTCCAAATCCCAGCCTGGGATCATCAGTTTCGTGAAGAGTCTCACCGAGCTAGCCCTCGATCTTTGCCCCGCCCCGGAGCACCCGAACCGCCCGGGGAGCGACCTCAACGCCGCCACCCGGGACTTCATCGAGGCGCTGACCTTCGCGGACGCGGACACGATCATGATGATGATCCGTGAAACGATCCCGGACCTCACCGGGGACCTTCCGGTCTGGGCCAGGAACCTCACCTACCGCTTGGCCTGCCTCCAGCGCCCTGATGACGCTGAGTTGCTGCGCGCGGCCAGCCACGACCTCTACTTCCACGGGCCTGACTGGGACGACAGCGCCGAGGAGCTTAGGCGTCGCGCTGACGAACTGGACAGCGCTTCCTGAGCCTCGAAATCGCCTCGGCGTCAACACCAGACCCTGCTAGACCTACAGCCCCTGGAGCCTCTTTTCGTGATTCCAGGGGCTTTGTGGCCTTCTCGGCTGCTGATAACCGTGAGGCTCTCAGCGGCGACTCTGGGGCCTTTTACGGCCTACTGGGCCGCTGCTGCGGCGCGGGACAGCAGCGCCCGCGCCATGGCAACGCCGCGATCCGTCGCATCCGGCCACCGCTGCTCCGGCTGCTGTTCGCCCCGGCATGGTCCGCACAGACCGGCCTGGAGTACCGGCCGCTTGCACTCGTCGCACTCGACCTTCGGCGCCGTCAGGGCAGCGGCAGGCCTGTCGACCTTTGCGGCGGCGCGGGCGTGCGCGTCGCGGAGCTGGTCGTTGCTGAACTGCGTGATGTAGCGGGACCAAGCACCGACAGGGTTTCCACGACCCGCCGCCTCCCTGCCGAGGAGAGCTACGACGGCACGGGCCTGTTCCCGGTCGATGCCGATCTGCCTGTCGACGATGTGCCGCGCCGCGCCTTCGACCGCGAGATCAACGACTGGCGGCGAGGTGGGGGTGGGGTTGTCGAGGTTCTGCCCCTTGGCGATCTCTTCGTCTTCGTGGTGGTGCGGTGCGCTCGTGTCGGTCGGCGAAGAAGAGGAAGAGTAGTTATGAGGAGTAAGAGGAGTAGGGCGGTTCAAATCGAACCGGCTTCCGTGCCAAATCGAACCGCCTTCTCCCTCAGAAGGGGGTCCAGAAAGAACCGGCTTCCCGTCCGTGTCTCCCTCAAAGGCGGTCCGAATCGAACCGCCTTCAGCGTCGCTGTCCACAGAGTTATCCACAGCCAGCGCGAGCGGCAGGAAGCGGAACTTGGCGGTGCTTCCGCTGTGGCCGCTGACTACCTGCTCCAGGACTCCAGCGTCCTTGAGCTTGGTCAGGATCTTCCGCATGTCACGGTCGTTCTTGACCATGGCCCGGCGCAGGATCTTCGGGTCCACGACGCTGTTCCACGTCGTGCGGGTGTTGTCGTTGGCGTCGTCGGCCAAGACCAGCGCAACCAGCTTCTCGCGGTGCGTCAGGGTGTCCGGCGCGAAGTCCATAACCTCGCGGTAAATCGGGTAGCCCATCAGGCGCCCACCACCAAGGGAACCGGGGTGGGCGCGAAGGACGAAACCGTGCGGTTTAAATCGCGGCTGTTACGCTGTTCGTGCATCAGGAGTTAACCCTCCGGTGCCGTGCCTCGGGAGTGTTTGCCGCACTCGCCGGGGCTTTTCTGTTGTGTGGTTGATCTGGTGTGTAACGGGTCCGGCAGCAGGTCGAGGCCAGGTGCTCAGCACCACCAGTGGCGACCACAGAACTTGCTCTCGCCACGGTCACGGTTGCTGTCCCGGTCAGGCACGTTGACGTCCGGCCGAGTGATGGACCTCTTGGGGGTAGGCCGCTTGGTCCCGTACCGAACCCAGATCTTGACCGTCTGGCCAGCGGCCAGCCTGGCGCCCTTCTTCGGCAGCTGCTTCGTGACCTTCTGCTGGCCGACGGCCATCTTGGCGTCCGCTGTCGTGGCCACCAACACCGTGCCCTGGACCGGATTGAAGAGCTTGGCCACTCGTGTCAGCGTCCACCCGGACACGTTCGGCATGGTCTTGTGCTTGGCGTAGAACCGCGCAGCCTCCGGCGGGAGAGCAGGCGTCGGGCTGGCGGCCGTCGTCGTCATTGGGATGGCGGGAACGCTCGCCAGGGAGCGCGGCCGATCGTCGCAGGCGTCGGTCAGGGCGCCCAGGGCGATGAGGGCGATGATTGCCCCGAACAAAATCTTGAGCTTGCTCACGGTCCTCTTCTCAGGTCTTGGGAGATTCTCCCGGACGGGGAAAACGGCTTCGGAGAGTGGTCGCCATTCCGATGGACACCCGCAGGAGAGGGGAGGGTGGCCACTGCCTGTTTCTGCAGGTCACCGGTCCCAGGCCTCTCCCCGGTGTCTGGTCTGCACGGCAGCCCCAAAGAGCTGTTTTTCCAGGTCATGCGGTCTGCACGAGGGTCTACACGTGGTCGACACCGTGCAGACCGACGCTCCGATTGCCGGCTGACACGCTCCGTAGCTCTAGGCCACGGTGGCGAGGTCCCGCCCGGCAGCCATCAGCAGCGCCGGACGTGGTCGAACCAGGCCCGTCGACCGGCGCCGGGTCGGGATGCCCGCACCGTCCAGCAGCGCGGCCACACGCATCTCCGTGGCCTTGCCCGGCGCCAGCCCCATGCGGGACGCGGCCATCACGGCGAGCTCGGAGGCAGGCACCCACTCCGTAGGCCAGGCCTGGACGTCGTCGGCGATCGACTCCAGGAGCGCCAGAGCCTCGTCAGGAACCGGCTCCGGCTCGACCACCAGGGCGGCCACGACGTCGTCAGCCTCCCTGCGTACGTAGACGTCGACCGCGTCCAGCCCAGCAGCGGCCAGCGTCGCACTGTCCAGCAGAGGGCACCGGCCCAGCTCCGCATACCGCTCGGCGCGGGACTGCGCCACGGCGCCCGACATGTAACCCACCTTCATGGGCAGGGCCAGCTCATCCCCGGCACCGGCCACGTAGAACGTCCCGGCATCGTTCGGCTGGTCCTGGCTGGTCGCAGGGGCATACCGGCCCGGGTCCCAGCCGCGCGCCTTCGCCCCGGCGCCGAACAGCAGATCGGCCTGCCAGTCAGCCAGGCCAGGACCAGCCGCGCGGAACGCTACCTGCCCGGCGATGCTGTCCCCGAGTACGTCCTTCTTCGGGTCCTGGGAGGCAAACAGCAGGAAGACGGCCACCTTCCGGCCGATCCGCAGCAGTGTCACGGCCGCCGCCTTCCCGGCCGGGGTCAAGCGCGGGAACTCATCGACAATCACGGCCAGCGCCGGACGCTCCGGCGAGGTCGCCCACGCGTCCCCCATGCCCAGCTTGCGCAGCAGCCGCGTACGCGCCACAGCGATGGCCACGGCATCAGTCAGGGCCCGCTCACAGTCATCCGGATCCAGGGCCACCCGGCCCATGACGGCCGCCTGTGGCGCCTGCCCGACGCCCGAGGGGTCCAGGTCCCAGATGTGGGTGTCCTCGGCCGCGCCCAGGCCGTCAGCGATCAGCCGCAGCATGATGGACTTGCCGCCGCCGGACGCGGCCAGGATCAGGCTGTGCTTGCTGGCGAACGCCGTGAGGACCTGGACACCGTCGAGCCTCTGGCCGAGCCAGATCGGCTGGCGAACGGACCGGTCTACCCCTGCGTAGTCAGGCACGGACGGCATGTCCGCCCACGGGTCCGACTCGACAATCCGAAGGGTGACGCGGGCCCGCCGGTCGCGGTGGGGAGTGACGAGCACACCGGCCTCACGCACGTCCAGGAGCGTTTCCAGGTCAGCAGCGGCCCGGGTAATGTCGCCCGGCTGCCCCTGGCGCATCTGGACCAGGACCTCCCAACCCCACGGGGTAGTGGCGGCCGACAGCGGGCGGACGTTGATCTTCTCGACTGCCAGCGCACGCCGTACGGCCTCCATGGCCACGGCAGGAGTCGAGCAGTCGGCGATAGGGATGGCCGTGAGCAGCCCACCGCCCTCGCGGATGCCGACGTCGGAGCCGTCCCGCACCAGCAGCAGCCGGCGGCGCCGGTCGTGCTCACGCCGGACACTGCCACCGACAGCGGCCAGGCCGAAGAGCCCGACAGCGGGCAGAGCAACTGGGCTGGCCAGGCTGGCGACGGCGGCCACCGCGTCGGCGAGCAGGCCGTTGAGTCCACCGATGAAGGTGACGAGGAACTGGTTCGTGGGCTGCGCGATGTGGACGACCTCGCCAGCGGTCGCGCCCCAGGTCCCGAGCGCGACGGGGAACCTGCCGACCTTCGCCCGGGTGACCCAGGGGAGCGCAGCAGCCTTGGCCACAACACTCGCTCGCCGGGTACGGTCCTGCTGCAGCTTGGTGTACGCCGCCGCGTGCCGCTCGGCCACCTGGCCGCGGTGCGTGCCGCCCTCCCGGAGGTGGGCCAGCTTCGCCCAGTCCCAGGCACGTTCCCAGGTGTGGAGCGGCGTCTTGAGAGCACCGTGCCCGGTCACGCTGGCGGCATAGACCAGGGCGCCCGAATCCTGCGGAGACAGCGGCCGACCGGCGGGGAAATCGGGCCCGTCAACGATCCGGCCCTCGATGACCGTCATGTCATGCGGCTCAGCAGTCGGGGAGGGGAAGGGGGACACAAGGCCGCCGAGGATGCTGCGCTTCACGGTCTGGCGCGGGATGATGGCCATTGGGTTCACTCCTGGTTTCGCAGGTGTTGGACCAAGGCCCCGGCCGGTGTTCGTAGCACCAACCGGGGCCGATTTCGTCAGGGGGTACGGCGCTCGTCGCGGAGCTGTGCGGCGGTTTCCCGCGCGCAGCCGAGCGCTTTCCGGATGGCCTCCGCCGACGGCTTCGCCGGGAGAGCACCGTTCGCGATCAGGATCGTCAGCTCCGTCCGGTGGTCGCCCAGGGAGCGGCCACGCGGAGAGGTCACCGATCGCCTATCCGATTGCTGGTCAGAGGCCGTCGGAGAGACAGACGGGGGGACCCTCCGGGAGACCTTCGGGGAGGGGGTCCGACTGGTCGCCGGGGAGAGGGCAGGGGCAGCCTTCGGGGCGCCGTGATCCAGGGTCGTGAAGGCCGCCAGGATGATGGGCAGGGCGGTCACGATGGCCACCGCAACGACCGGCCCGAGGATGTGGAGCACCAGGGTGGAGAGGCTGAAATCGGCGGCCACGCCGGGCAGGTGCCTCCACGCGTTCATGCCGAGAGTGAGCCCGAGGAACAGCATTTCGATCCGGGTCAAGGTCTTGGACTGGATCGGCTGGCCATGGGTGCCCATGTAGGCCCGAGCGCCGACGACGACCAGCAGGGCCAGAGACATGAAGGGCTCGACCAGCCAGGCGAACACCCAGGCCGGAGACCAGGCCGGGGCACCCTCGGAGGCGAACACCTGGACACCGGCCGTGGACCAGCTCAGCGCGAGCGCCAGCGACACCATGGACGCGCCCACCAGCAGCTTGCGCATCCGCGAGGCCTGCCAGGCGCGCATCATCGGGTCCTGGGCCAGCTCGTGAAGCCGCGCGGCCTCGTGGGCGGCCCGGCGGCGCTTGCGCACCTTGGGGGAGTCGAGCATCAGCGGGGTGTCGTCGTCCTGGAGGTCTGCCAGAAGGTGAGCCTCGGCCACCTCGGCCCTCAGCTGGCGCACGCGCTTGGTCTCGCCGGTCACAGTCGCTGACAGGGCGGTGGTGGCGGGCTGCTCAACCGGCGCATTGGCCGCCAGGAGCGCCTCGGCCTCGCTGATCAGCGCGGAGACGTCCTCCGGCTCGGGGATGCTACTAATGGTCATGGGTCCTCTCCTGGTGTTGCAGGTGGGGGTCAAGGCCCTGAGCAGGTGTTCGAGCACCGGCTTGGGGCCGTTCGCGTTGTCAGGGGAATCTGTGGCCGAGTTCGTCACAACGGCCGTTGAAAGGTTTGTCCCGCTTCGACCCGGGCAGGCCGCTCAGAGACGCCTTAGCGTTCGCCCAGGTCAGGGCCATAACTTGGACACTCATCATTCGAGGGTTTCCCGTGATGGACATAGCACCAGGTAATAGGTACGGCTTCTTCACCGACACCAGCGTCTGCATCGGGTGCAAGGCGTGCGAGGTGGCCTGCAAGGAGTGGAACGACGTGCCCGACGACGGGTTCGTCTTCCGGGCGACCTCCTACGACAACACCGGGAGCCTGGGGGCGAACACCTGGCGTCACGTGGCCTTCATCGAGCAGCAGAGGCCGGTAAGACAGGACGACGGCCAGAGCCGGGCAGGCGGCCAGAGCCAGGGACAGGCCGGCGGTCGGACAAGCGGCCACGACCACGGCCAGGGATCGGCAGGTAACCTGAGCCAGAGTCAGGGACAGGCCGACGTCCCGGGGCCAGACTCGATCGAGCGCTGGCTGATGTCGTCCGACGTGTGCAAGCACTGCACGCATGCCGCGTGCCTGGACGTCTGCCCGACCGGAGCGCTCTTCCGCACCGAGTTCGGCACGGTGGTGGTGCAGGAGGACATCTGCAACGGCTGCGGCTACTGCGTACCGGCCTGTCCCTACGGCGTGATCGACCGCAGGGAGCGCGACGGCCGGGCCTGGAAGTGCACGATGTGCTACGACCGCCAGCTCGGCGGGCTGGAGCCGGCCTGCGCCAAGGCCTGCCCGACCGACTCCATCCAGTTCGGCCCGCTGGACGAGCTACGGCTCCGCGCCGAGGAACGGGTGGAGCGGCTGCACGAGGAGGGCAGGCCGGAGGCCCGGCTCTACGGCGCGAGTCCCGACGACGGCGTGGGCGGAGACGGCGCGTTCTTCCTGCTGCTGGACGAGCCCGAGGTGTACGGCCTGCCGCCCGATCCGGTGGTGACCACCCGCGACCTGCCCACGATGTGGCGGTGGGCCGGAGGCGCCGCGGTCTCCCTGGTCGGCGCCATGGCCGTGTCCTTCCTCGCCGGGGGCATCGTGGAGAAGGTCGGGGCCCGGGGGAGTCACCTCGGCTCCGTCGGGGAGGCTCTCAGGAAGATCGATCGCGGCCGGAGCGGTCACGGGGTCGCTGTCCGGGAGGCTCTCAAGGTGATCGATCGCGGCCGGGCCGGCGTCCGGGGACGGGGGCGTTGATGCGGGAGGACACGATGGTGCCGGAGGCCGAGTTCCGGTCCTACTACGGGCAGCCGGTGATCAAGGCTCCGGTCTGGCACGAACCCCACATGCCGGTCTATCTCTATCTGGGAGGGCTGTCCGGGGCGGCGTCGGTGATGGCCGCCATGGCCGCGCTCACCGGGCGCGACCGCCTCGCGCTCACCGCCAGGGTCACGGCGGCCCTCGGCGCGACCGTCGGCGCCGGCTTCCTGACCGCCGAGCTCGGCAGGCCGGAACGGTTCCTCAACATGCTGCGGGTGTTCAAGCCCACCTCGCCGATGAGCATGGGCTCGTGGATCCTGACCGCCCACAGCGGGCTGGCGGCGATCGCGGCCGCCTCCGCGGTCGCCGCCGCCCTGCCCGCGGCCACTTCCAGGATCACCACCACCCTGCCCGCCGCCTCCGCGATCACCGCACTCCTGCCCGCCGCCGGCGACGCCGCGGTCCTGGCCACCGCGGTGACCGGCTCGCTGATGGCCACCTACACCGCGGTGCTCCTCGCGGACACCGCCGTACCCGCCTGGCACGAGGCACACAGGGAACTGCCGTTCCTGTTCGCGGGGAGCGCCCTGGCCAGCGCGGGCGCGGTGGGCATGCTGGCCACACCCCGCGTCGAGGCGGGCCCGGCCCGTGCCGTCGCCGCGCTGGGGGCCGTCATGGAGACGACCGCCGGGACGGTGATGGAACACCGGCTGGGCCTGGTCGGCGAGCCGTACCAGCTGGGCAGGGCGGGCCGCCTGATGCGGGCGGCCCGCGTCCTCACGGCCGGTGGAGGCGTGCTCGCCACGGTCGCCGGGCGCAGCCGTACCCTCACCGCGCTCTCCGGCCTCGCCCTCACCGCCGGTTCCCTGTGCGTCCGTTTCGGCGCGCTGGAGGCCGGCAGGCTGTCGGCCGCGGATCCGAAGTACACGGTGGTGCCGCAGCGGCAGCGCCTCGAAGCCGGAGAACCCGCCTCGGTCCCGGCGCGGCCATAGGGTGGGCGCTCGCGCCGCCTGTCCGCGCACGGCGCGGGCCGGACCGGGCAGCGAATGTGTGCGCTCGGTCAGCCGAGCCGGTTCTCGTATGTGCGGTACGTGATCAGGACGTTGAGACGGTGCAGGTGGCGTGCCACCTCGCGGAAACCCGCGCGCACGAGATCCTGCGGGAGGTCGTAGCCGGCCAGGGCCGTGATCAGTGACTCCGGCAGGCCGTCCGCGAACGGGTCGGTGCATGCGGCGTAGGTCTCCTCCAGATTCCTCCCGCCGCGCACGGCCGCGCGGACCTCCGCGTCCAGCCGCTCCAGGTAGACGATCAGCTCGGACACGGCGACGGGGCCGTTGCCCACCGGTCCGTGGCCCGGCACGATCGTCTCCAGCTCGGGCAGCGTCGCCCGCATCCGCCGCAGCGACTCGATGTAGGGGACGGGGCCGCCCTGCAGCAGCATCGCCACACCGCCGTGGGAGACGAAGTTGCCGGTCCACGCCGTTCGGGCGGAGGGCACATAGACCACGGTGTCGCCCGGCCCGTTGCCCGGTCCGAAGGAGTGGAGCCGCACGATCTGGCCGCCGCCGAGGTCGATCTCGCAGGAGGAGTCGAAGACGAGATCCGGTGTGCGCCAGGTGGTGACCGCGTCCAGCAGCGCGTCGTCGCCGTACATGCTCTCGGACCGGTTGTTCTTCTCGCGCTGAAGGTCCTTCATGCTGTCCCGGTTCGCACGCGAGGAGACGATCGTGACGGAGGGGGGAAAGCCGATGTTCCCGAATGTGTGGTCGCCGTGGTAGGTGGTGTTGACGAGGTAGCGAACCGGTGCGCCGGTCAGCTCACCGGCGAGCCTCTGCAGCTTCTGGGCGATCTCCGGCGTGATTCCCGCGTCCACGACGAGTGCGGCCTCGGTGCCGAAGATCACGCCGCTGTTGTCCTTCGGCGGCCGGCCGGCCACCAGCCCGTAGGCGCCGGATCCCAGCTCGCGAGGCAGGAACTCCAGTCCGGTCGGGGTGAGGTCGGGTCCGCGGAATCCCTCCGGTCGCTCGGACACCTCTTGCTCGAAGATCTGGTGAGTCGTCATGGATGAAAATTAATCGATCGTTCGATTATTTTCAAGAGATCGTCGCGCTGATAGACATGGGGTATGCACGCAGAAGGACCGATCACGACTCCGGTGCGGCGAGGCCCAGGCCGTCCGCCCAAGGCGGAGGCGGGCGACACCAAGACCGCCCTGCTCCGCTCGGCGCTCAAGCTGTTCGCCAGGCACGGTTACGCCGGCACGTCCATTCGCGCCATCGCCCGCGATGTCGGGCTGAGCGAGAGCGTGCTCTATGCCCATTTCGCCGGGAAGCAGGCGATCTTCGATGCGGCCATGGCTCTGGCCGGCCCGAACGTCACGGTCGTGGCGATCGAGACGCTGGACGCGGAGCTCGCCGACCGCGACCCCGTCTCCTACATCCGGGAGTTCACCGCGGCCGTCCTCGCCGCCTGGGACACACCCGAAGCCCGGCAGCTCGTCAGCCTCGGCGCCCGTGACGGCCTCATGCACGACCCCGTACTGAGCGGCGGCATCGACCACGCCCTCGCCCACCTCGCCACGGTGTGCCGGCGCTGGCTCGACAACGGCCAGGTCCGCGCGGACGTCGGCACGGCCGACGACCTCGCCTTTTCCCTGCTCGCCCCCATCGCGCACGCCAGGATGCTGTGGATGCACGCCGACGCCTCGCCCGAACAGCGCGAAGCCGCGCGCGGTCGCGCCACGCGCCACGCCGCGCTGTTCGCAAGGACCGTGGTGCACACCCGGCCGGCCTGAACGGCGCCGGACGAAAGCCGGATCGCGCCGCACGCCCCAGAGGGCCACACCCCGTATGGAGCTCACGGCGGTTGCCTACGGCTTACCCGTTGTTCAGAGGAGGCCCGCCATAACCACACATCAGCCCGGCTCCGTGCGCCGGCCCTCCAGGACCCATGAACGATCAGGGTTGATCGGCAGCGAGATATGTTCGTGCGTGATCAACCACGTGTCGCTTGACCGTCGGCAGCAAACGGTCGACCGTAGCCACACCGCGCCCCCAAGCCCGTTCTTGCGCGTCCCGGTGTCCAGGTGAAGCATGTGCGCGAACGCGACATCCGCGCTCGTCGTAACGGTCAGGCCGTGTGTTTCCAGGCCGATGGGGCCGTCGTATTCATCGAACCACCGCAAAAAATTGCGGCGGACCTCATCGGATCCCGCAAACCGAAGAGGGGGGACGACATCGTAATAAACGATGTTGGAAGAATAAAGTGACATGAGTCGATCGATGTCCTTTGCCTGGCAGGCATCGACTCGACTCTCCAAGAGCGCCCTAACCTCGGAATCGTTCGAAGTCATCGCATCCTCCGTGTTCAAGAAATCCGACCGCGACCAGCTCGCCTGGAGACGGTCCCTGTGGTCTCGGTGGTCCGACGAGGCGGCTTCTGAAATGTGAGGCGCTTCGACGGTTCCTCGCATTTTGAATCCTCGCCGGCGCCCCGGTGCCGGCCCCGCCGGTGTTCCGGGCCGGATCAGGCGGCGCGGCCGGCCTTGAGCGCGGCGGCGGTCTCGACGACGCGGCGGGCCTGGTGACGGGCCGCTTCCAGGGACACGTCGTTGGGCGGGCCATCGCCGGCCACGTGGGAGGTGCCGTAGGGATTGCCCGACCGGAACTGGACGGGGTCGGTGTAGCCGGGGGGCACGATGACGCCGCCCCAGTGGTAGAACGTGTTCCCCAGTGCCAGGAGGGTGGATTCCTGTCCGCCGTGGGCGGTGTTGGAGGCGGTGAAGGCCGAATACACCTTGCCCGCGAGCTTGCCCTGGTACCACAGGCCACCGGTGGTCTCGATGAACGCCCTGAGCTGACTGGTCGGGTTGCCGAAGCGGGTGGGGGTGCCGAACAGCACCGCGTCGGCCCACTCCAGGTCGTCGAGGGCGGCCTCGGCGACGTCGGCGGTGTCCTGGAGGTGCTGGGCCCAGGCCGGCTTGGCGCCGATCGCCTCCGGTGGAGCCGTTTCGGCGACCTTACGCAGGCGCACGTGGGCGCCGGCCTTCTCCGCGCCCTCCGCGACGGCTTGCGCCAAGGCGTGCACGGTGCCTGTGGCACTGTAATAAATGATCGCGGCGTTCACGGGTTCCATGATCGTTTTCCTTCCTTCGCGTTCGGTTCACCGATACGACGACGCAACCCTCCGGAATGTCAGGTGATTCGCCGGCCTCACAGTTCGGTGCGATATCTCGTCGAACCGGGTGAGGGAAGATGCGACCAAGGAAAGTCGGCGACACCATGACCATCCCATCCGAGCCGGGAGACGACCGGCTCGATCCGAGCCTGAGCGCGATCATGAGCGAGCGGAACCAGCTGACCAATCTCGCCTACCGGCTCCTCGGCTCCCTGGCCGACGCCGAAGATGTCATCCAGGAGACCTACGCCCGCTGGTACGCCATGTCCCCACAGCAGCGGGAGGCCGTCGAATCCCCCGGCGCCTGGCTGACGACCGTGGCCGGCCGCATCTGCCTCGACCTGCTCGGCTCGGCACGGGCCCGCCGCGAGCGCTACGTGGGCCAGTGGATCCCCGAGCCGCTGCCCGACCGTACGGAGTGGGTCGGCGGGCGGTGGGGCGGCGCGGCCGATCCGGCCGACCGGGTCACCCTGGACGAGTCGGTCGGTATGGCCTTCCTGGTCGTGCTCGACTCGATGACCCCGGCCGAGCGCGTCGCGTTCATCCTGCACGACGTCTTCCGCTACTCCTTCGTCGAAGTGGCCGGAATCGTCGGCCGTACCCCGGGGGCCTGCCGCCAGCTGGCCTCCTCGGCCCGCCGCCGCATCCGCGCGTCGCAGGCTCCCGCGATTCCGGTGGCCCAGCGCGCCGACATCGTCGGAGCCTTCAAACGGGCGTGGGAGGCCAAGGACATCGACGCCCTCGTCGGCCTGCTGGCCTCCGACGCCACGGCGACCGGCGACGGCGGCGGCCTCGTCGGCGCCGAGCTCCACCCGGTCGAAGGCGCCGAGCGGGTCGCGCGCTTCTTCGCCGATCGGGCCGGTACGGCGCCCGGCGTGGCGATCCTGGAGTGTACGGTCAACGGTCAGCCCGGTCTGGTGGCCCAGCAAGGTGGCGTCACCGTGTCGGTGCTGGCATTCGACGTCGCGGGCGGCCGGATCAAGCACATCTGGGCGGTGCTCAACCCCGACAAGCTCCGGCTTTGGACGACGGGCACCGGTTCTCCGGGAGGAGACGCAGTGTGACGGTTCCGGGATCGCTCAGCGCAGCCGTAGGGCCGGGCCGTCGAGGGGGATGAGTTCGCCGACGACCGGGGCTCCGGGAACCTCGCCCACCACCAGCAGGCCGCCGGAGGTCTGGGCGTCGGCGAGCAGCAGCAGGTCCTCCTCGCCGAAGCCACCCGGGTCCAGGTGCGGCTCCACCCAGGCCAGGTTGCGGCGGGTTCCGCCGCTGACGTAGCCGTCCCGCACGGCCTCGCGAGCCCCCTCCAGGTACGGCACGGCCGCCACGTCGACCACCGCCGTGACGCCGCTCGCCCTGGCCAGCTTGTACAGGTGACCGAGCAGGCCGAACCCGGTCACGTCCGTGGCGCACCCGGCGCCGGCGGCGAGCGCCGCCCGGGAGGCGTCGCGGTTCAGGGTGGTCATCGCGGCGACGGCCTGCGGGAAGACCTCGCCGGTCGCCTTGTGCCGGGTGTTGAGCACGCCGATGCCGAGCGGCTTGGTGAGGGAGATCGGCAGGCCCGCCCGTCCGCCGTCGATCCGCAGCAGCCGCCCGGGATCGGCCAGGCCGGTGACGGCCATGCCGTACTTGGGCTCGGGATCGTCGACGCTGTGGCCGCCCGCGACGTGGCAGCCCGCGGACCGCGCCACGTCCAGACCGCCGCGCAGCACCTCCTTCGCGAGCTCCAGCGGCAGGACGTCCCGGGGCCAGCCGAGCAGGTTGACCGCCACCAGCGGCTCCCCGCCCACCGCGTAGACATCGGACAGGGCGTTGGCCGCGGCGATCCGCCCCCAGTCGTAGGGGTCGTCCACCACGGGCGTGAAGAAGTCGGCCGTGGCCACGATCGCCCGGCCGCCCTCGATGCGGACCACGGCGGCGTCGTCCCCGTCGTCCAGCCCGATGATCAGTTCGCCGGTGGGGGAGGAGAGGGGAACCCGGCCCTCAACCCCGTCCAGGAGACCCGCGACGACGGCCTCCAGCTCGCCGGGCGGGATCTTGCAGGCGCAGCCGCCTCCGTGTGCGTACTGGGTCAGCCGGACGGCGCCCGGCCCCGATGGGGTGGGGCTCGTCGAGGCGCCCGACTCCGCCGTCGTTCTCGTCATGTCGGATCCTCCCTGGTGGAGAGCGGCGCGCCGCCGTCCGGCCTGCCGACCTCGAGCCCTACCCACTTACGGGCGAGTTCTCTCGCGGAGGTGCCGGGACGCCCGGCGGCGTCGATCGTGGTGCCCCATAGGTCGCCCGGGGTATCTCATGGTCTGCCAAGGTCTGATGTATCGAACCCGGTGCGGTTCGCCCCTCAGGGGGTACCGCCGATGGCACATGCCCGGCACGGGGACTGTCCGCATGTGCACTGCATGATCGCGTTGAGAACATCGTGGTCGTGGTAAAGGCACTGATCTCTGCAGGTGTGGCGCGGAACGAATCCTGCCTGGATTTCGTCGGGCCACGGGTCTTCTCCCTCGCGGCAACGGACGAACTGCTCAGGATCCGCCGCATGCAGTCCGTGCAAGCTTGCCCGGGCCTGGGTCTCCAGCATCCGTGCCTTCACCGCCACGGCCTTGAGCTGAGCGGCGAGGCTGGAGTACCGATCGTCGCCGGTCCGTACGTACGCGGCCCGTAGCGCCATCGCTGCGTTGACCAGAAACCGGCCGGCATCCTGGAGGTCTGTGGTGTGGTGCATTTGTATGCCTGTCACGCTCCGTACCCATACGGCGTCGTGGCTCATTGATCAACCTCTCGAAGCGCTAGGCGTCCGTGCTATCCCGAATTGACCTAGTTTGGTAGCTATATAAGATTTTGGGGTATATAACAGCATAATTATATTTTTGCGTATTTTTGAGTTTCTGCTGAGGTTCGTACTCGGCGGGGCTGAGTTGCCCATTGGCCGAGTGGTGGCGACAGGGCTGCAGAACTTCTCGATGGAGGGAGCGCGAAAGGTCCTTGGTGATCCACCGTTCCGCGCCATCCTCAAGGGCCGTCATCCACGTCGGCGGATTCCCCGGTTCATCCTCGGTTTCACCGGCGACGACCTGACCGACGTGACGGACGGTCGGCCACCCGCCTACGAGATTCCTTTCATACGGAGATGGCTGACCTGCCGGAGGCAGGATGACCGTCCGCTTTCAGGCGGACTGAGCTTTCGCATTCGCTCTGTGGATCAGCCGTGCACATTGGATGGGGAACGGCCTGTCTTTACGCGGCTGCTGGTAGGTTCTCGCGCGGAGGTGTCTGGGCGCCTGGTGGCCCCCGCGGTCTTCAAAACCGACGAGGCCGAGGTTCTCGGCCTGGCGGGTTCGATTCCCGTCCGCCTCCGCTGCACGTTCTACCGGGGAAAATGTCGAGAGTCGGCTTCAGCGGGCGTGAACGGGGTGGCCGGTCCGGGTGAGCGGCTGCTTCCCTGTCGAGTCCGCCACGGCGGCCGGCTGTGTCGGATACTCGGGGGCGCAGCGCGTGCCACGCGGCGGCGTCCTGAGCTCGATCAGATACTTCACGATCTTGTCGTGGGCGCAGACGCTGTTGAGGAACTGGAGATGGCCGACGCCCTCGTACTCGAGCACGACCGACCGCGGGATCTGCCGCGCGGCCGCGTAGGTCCACGCGTTCGGGGTGGCGATGTCATGGCGGGCCGTGACCATCAGGACGGGCGGGTTGCCGCTGATCTTGAGCCGGCGCTGCGGGTTGGACACGGGGCCCTGCCAGTTGAGGCAGCTCACCACGTCGAACCAGAACGGCGAGAGCTTGGTGTGCGGGGCGACCTTTTCGAGCTGCCGCCGATACCGGTCGAGCTGGGAGAAGCTCCTGACGTCCCACGTCCAGTCGGAGCACTGGATGGCGGAGTAGGCGTTGTTGATCACTTCCACCTTGGTGGCGGCCTCGGACCGCAGGGGCGCGTTCCTGGCGAGTGCCCTCAGCCAGCCGGCGGCATCGAACCAGGTGCGCGGGTCGCGCATGTAGTAGGACAGCTCCCGCCGGAGTTCCTCGTCGGAGACCCGGTATCCGTCGGAGTAGGTCAGCTCGCCGGCCGCCGCCTTCGCGTGCAGCCAGTCCCACACGTCGACGACGTTCCGGCCGTACAGCCCGCAGGTCGGGGTCTCGCCGCACCACTTGGCGAAGTCGAGGAAGCTGCCCTCGAAGTTCTCCGCCGAGGCCTTCAGGTACTGCCACGCGGAGGTGATGCTGTGGTCCATGTTGGAGTCGATCGCCATCGCGCGGAGGTTCCCCGGGAACAGCTCGGCGTACTGCTGGCCGACCTGCGTGCCGTAGGAGATCCCGAAGAAGCTGATCTTGCGCTCGCCGAGCGCCACCCGGATCGCGTCGACGTCGCGGGCCGCGTTGGTGGTGTTCACGCTGTCGAACAGCGGGCCGGTCCGTTCACGGCAGTCCTTCGACAGCTCCGCGTTGAACCGCAGGAACGCCTGATACGCGGCCTCGTCGGCCGGATAGGAGTTCGGCGTCCGGTAGACCAGGTCCTCGCTGCACACCACCTGGGTGCTGCGGCCGACGCCGCGTGGGTCGAGGCTGACGAGGTCGAAGTACTGCCGGATCGGATCGCTGTCGGAGATGACGCGGTCGAGGATGAACGAGTCGATTCCCGAACTGCCCGGGCCCCCCGGGTGGACGATCAGCACGCCGATCCGCTTGGCCGGGTCCAGCGCCTTGAGCCGGCCGATCGCCAGGTCAAAGGTCGGCCCGCCCGGCTTCTTCCCGTCGATCGGCACCTTCAGGGTCGCGCACTCGCCTTTGTGGGTGGTGCCGCACTCCGCCCACCGGATCGGCGCGGAGGGAGGCCGTCCCGAAGTGGTGGGCCGCGTGGCGGAGGGCTCCGCGAGGACCGGCGGGGAGAGTGAGATCGTCAGCGCGAGTGTCGCGAGCACAACGGTGAATAATCGCCTCTTCATGCGTTCCTTTCACAGCCATATGCCGGGTGTGAGGGGGGCAGCGGTAGATCAGGAACACGCGTGAATGGCTCCGGCCGCTGCCGCCGGGGGAGTGCCGCGTCGCCGGTTGAGGAGAGGAAAGGAGACGTCCGGATCCGCCTCGCATGCACCTCCCCTTGGGAGAGTCGCTTCGTCGATCCTTGCGATTTATAAAACTAAAAATAATGATATTTATCGATATGGATGATTTTAACGACCAAATCGTTCTGATGTTGATATTTGAGTACTCGAAGGTAGCGCCGCGCAGCGGCGATGGTAATGGTCGCTCCCGGCAGGCTGAAGCTGCGGCGGGGACGATCGAAGTACGTCCGTAAACGGGCCGCAGGGCCAGTGCCCGATCTGGGGCCCTCAGAACCGGCGGCCCGAAATTCTCGGCCTGGCGGGTTCGATTCCCGTCCGCCTCCGCTCTATTTTCGAACTGTGAACTCACGAAGGCACGTGCCGCGCACCGACGTCGTGCTCGCCGATCCGCGGCTGGTCGCGGCGGAGGGGCGGTTGGGCCGGACCGTCGTCAAGGACGCCGTGGCGCAGGCCCAGCGGAGGGTACGGCAGGGCGGGCTCGACCCCGAGGAGGTCGCGGACGCGGCCGTGGCGGCGCTTCCGCCGTACGCCGCGAGCCTGCGAGCAGTGATCAACATGACCGGCGTGCTCGTCCACACCAACCTGGGCCGGGCGCCCCTGTCGGCCGCCGCGACGGAGGCGGCGGTGGCCGCCGCGGGCTTCACCGACGTGGAGTTCGATCTGGACACCGGGGCCAGGGCCCGCCGGGGACGGGGTGCGATGGAGGCCCTCGCGCGGGCCGTCCCCGCCGCCGAGGACGTGCACGTGGTCAACAACAACGCCGCCGCGCTCGTGCTGGTCGCCACCGTGCTCGCCGCGGGACGGGAGATCGTGATCAGCCGGGGTGAGCTGGTCGAGATCGGGGACGGGTTCCGCATTCCCGACCTGCTCGTCTCCACCGGAGCGAGGCTGCGCGAGGTGGGCACCACCAACCGCACCTCGTACGCGGACTACCTGGCGGCGGTCGGGCCGGAGACGGGATTCGTCCTCAAGGTGCACCCGTCCAACTTCCGGGTCGAGGGTTTCACCGGTTCGGTCGAGATCGCGGAGCTCGCGAGGCTCTCGGCGCTCGGCGTGCCCGTCGTGGCCGACATCGGCTCCGGCCTGCTCGCCAGGGAGCCGCTGCTGCCCGGGGAGCCCGACGCGGTGAGCGCGCTCAAGGCCGGGGCCGACCTGGTCACGGCCAGCGGCGACAAGCTGCTCGGCGGGCCGCAGGCAGGTCTGCTGCTCGGCCGCCGTGACCTGGTCGAACGGTGCAGGCGGCATCCGCTCGCCCGTGCGCTGCGGGTGGACAAGCTGACCCTGGCCGCGCTGGAGGCCACCCTGCGCGGTCCCGCCGCCCCGGTCCTGGAGGCGCTGCACGCCGATCCGGGGACGCTGCGCGACCGCGCCGAGGCACTCGCCGCGAAGCTGGTCACGGCCGGAGTCGAGGCGAGAGCCGTGGCGAGCGAGGCGACCGTGGGCGGCGGGGGAGCGCCCGGCGTGACGTTGCCGAGCGCCGCGATCAGCCTGCCCGAGCGGCTCGCCGTACCGCTGCGGACCGGGGCACCCCCGATCGTCGGACGGGTGGAGAGGGGGCGGCTCCTGCTCGACCTGCGGTCCGTCCCCGCCGGCCTGGACGGCGACGTGCTGCGCGCGGTCCTCGGGGTGAGCGGCTGATGCACGTTGTCCTGCGTATGGTTCTCGGGGTGAGCGGCTGATGCACGTCGTCCTGCGTATGGTTCTCGGGGTGGGTGACTGATGCACGTCGTCCTGCGTATGGTTCTCGGGGTGGGTGACTGATGCACGTCGTCGCCACCGCGGGCCACGTCGATCACGGAAAGTCGACGCTGGTGCGGGCGCTCACCGGGATGGAGCCCGACCGGCTGGAGGAGGAACGGCGGCGGGGGCTGACGATCGAGCTCGGCTACGCCTGGACGACGCTGCCCTCGGGCGAGCGGCTGGCCTTCGTGGACGTGCCCGGACACGAGCGGTTCCTCGCCACGATGCTGGCCGGGGTCGGCCCCGCGCCCGCCGTCATGTTCGTGGTGGCGGCGGACGAGGGCTGGATGCCGCAGTCGGAGGAGCACCTGGTGGCGCTGGAGGCCCTCGGCGTACGGCACGGCCTGCTCGTGGTGACCCGCGCCGACCTCGCCGACCCCGCGCCCGCCGTCCGGCAGGCACAGGATCGCCTGGCCGCGAGCGGCCTGGGCGGGGCCCCGGCGCTGGCGGTGAGCGGGCGCACGGGCCAGGGGCTCGACGAGCTGCGAAAGGCGCTGGACCGGCTGGTGGCCACGCTGCCCGAGCCCGATCCCGGGGCGCCGGTGCGGCTCTGGATCGACCGGGCGTTCAGCGTGCGCGGCAGCGGCACGGTCGTGACCGGAACCCTGCCCGCGGGCACGATCGCGACCGGAGACGAGCTGGCGCTTCCCGGCGGGCCGGTGCGGGTCCGGGCGCTGGAGTGCCTGAAGGAGCAGGTGACCTCGGCGACGGGTGTGGCGCGAGTGGCGCTCAACCTTCGCGGCCGGGCCGTTCCCGAGCGGGGCCAGGCCTTGGTCACACCCGGCGCGTGGACGGATACCGACCTGGTCGACGTACGGCTCTCCGCAGCCGGAGCAGCAGGGGCGGGCGGAGGTCCGCCGGACGGCCCGCCGATGCCCGCCGAGCATGATCTACGGTCGCGCGCCACCCGCGGCCCATCGTCGCTCGACGGGCGCGACCTGCCGAGGCGGCTGACCGCGCACATCGGGTCGGCGGCGGTGGTGTGCGAGGTACGGCCGCTCGGCGGGGAGATCGTACGGCTACGCCTGGCCGCGCCGCTGCCGCTGCACGTGGGCGACGTGCTGCTGCTCCGTGACCCGGGCCGTGACCAGGGTGAGGTGAGGGTGCTCGCCGGGGCGAGCGTGCTGGACGTGCGCCCGCCCGCGCTGCGCCGCAGGGGCGCGGCACGGGATCGCGCGGCCCTGCTGGCGGCGGCCGTACCGGATGAGGCGTTCCTGCTGGGCACGCACCGGCTGCTGCGCGCGGGCGATCTGCTGGCCATGGGGTGCGCCCCCGCGGGGGCGCCGGTGTGCGGTGACTGGCACGCCGATCCGGCGTACTGGGCACGGCTGGGGGAGCGGCTGGCCGAGGAGGTGCGGCGGCATGCCGCGGAGCACCCGCTGGAGCCCGGACTGCCGCTGGAGGCGGCCCGTCACGAGCTCGGCCTGCCCGACCGGCGGCTGGTCGCGGCGCTGGTGCGGTCACCGCTCGCCGTGACCGACGGGCGGATCATGAGCGGGCCCGCGGGGCTGCCCGCGCCGGTGGCCCTGGCCGTGAAGCGGCTCGGGGCGGAGCTGTCCGCGCGTCCCTTCCTGGCGCCGGAGGCCGGGCGGCTGGCCGAGCTGGGGCTGGGCCCCCGGGAGCTGGCGGCGGCCGTCAGGGCGGGGGGTCTGTTCCGCGTGGCCGACGGGATCGTGCTGCTGCCCGGCGCGGACGCCAGGGCGGTGGAACTGCTCGCCCGCCTGCCGCAGCCGTTCACGGTCAGTCAGGCCAGGCAGGCCCTGAACACCAGCCGCAGGGTCGCGGTGCCGCTGCTGGAGCACCTTGATCGCAAAGGCCTCACCGAGCGGATGGACGAGACGCATCGCCGCTGCCGAATATCATCGCCCGAATAGTAAAGAATGCCCATAAATGTCCGCTATGACCGACAGGTATATGTTTGATCCTGAAGGGAACCATCGTCTTCGGAGGGAGCGATGGCAGATTACCTGCTGAGGAGACTGTTCGCGGAAGCCATTGAGACGACGCCGCTCATCGTCTTCGGCCCGGGTTCCGCTGTCGCCGCGCTCTTTGTGGGTAAAAGCCGGTTGGACCACGCCGGAACAGGCCCTGTCCCTCTCCCTCGTAGTGGTCGTTCCGGTCGTCCACGCATTCGGCGGCACCTCCGGCGCGTGTCAATCCGGCCGTCACCGGCGCACCCGCCGTGGACCGGCGGTTCTCCTGGCGAGAGGTTCCGGACCACCTCGTGGCCCGGCTCGTCGGTGGGTCCCTCTCCGTCGCCGTCCTCTGCCGGCGGTCGGCCGAGCCGGGCCGATCATCTTTCCGATCACGTCGAGTCCGGCACGCTTCCGCGATCCGGGCCGCCGGGGCGGGGAGGTGATCGCAGGACTGCGTGACAGCGGCCAAACGGCCGACCTACAGGCGCTTTCGGCAAGGAAGGAAAACGTTATGCCGGGCAATAAGGGTGTCGTCTACGAGGGACCGGGCAAGGTCGAGGTGCACACCACCGACTTCCCCGAATTCGAGCTCAAGGACGGGCCGGGGGTCAATCCCGCCAACGTGGGACGTAAGGTCCCGCACGGCGCGATCATCAAGGCCATCGCGACGAACATCTGCGGTAGCGACCAGCACATGGTCCGAGGCCGGACCACCGCGCCCCACGGACTCGTCCTCGGCCACGAGATCACCGGCGAGGTCGTCGAGACCGGTCCCGGCGTGGAGTTCATCAAGGTCGGCGATCTCGTTTCCGTGCCCTTCAACATCGCCTGTGGTCGCTGCCGCAACTGCAAGGAGGGCAAGACGGACGTCTGCGAGAACGTCAACCCGGACCGCCCGGGCTCGGCGTACGGCTACGTGGACATGGGCGGCTGGGTCGGAGGACAGGCCGAGTACGTCCTGGTCCCCTACGCGGACTGGAACCTGCTCAAGTTCCCGGACAAGGAACAGGCGATGGAGAAGATCCTCGACCTGGCCATGCTCGCGGACATCTTCCCGACCGGCTACCACGGCTGCGTCAGCGCCGGGGTGAAGCCGGGATCGACCGTCTACATCGCGGGAGCCGGTCCGGTCGGGCTCGCCGCGGGCGCCTCGGCGATCCTTCTCGGAGCCGCCGTGGTGATCGTCGGCGACCTGAACAAGGAACGCCTGGCACAGGCCCGCAGCTTCGGCTGCGAGACCATCGACGTGTCCCAGGGCGACCCGAAGGACCAGATCGAGCAGATCCTCGGCGAGCCCGTGGTGGACTGCGGGGTCGACGCCGTCGGCTTCGAGGCTCGCGGACACGGTGCCGACGCGGGGACGGAACGTCCCGCCACCGTGCTCAACTCGCTCATGGAGATCACCCGCGCGGGTGGCGCACTCGGCATCCCCGGCCTGTACGTGACCGGTGACCCCGGCGCCTCGGACGAGGCCGCCAAGCACGGATCGCTGTCCATCCGGCTCGGTCTCGGCTGGTCCAAGTCGCTCGGCTTCACCACGGGCCAGTGTCCCGTGATGCGCTACCACCGCCAGTTGATGATGGCGATCCTGAACGACCGGGTGCAGATCGCGAAGGCGGTCAACGCCATCCCGATCCCGCTCGACCAGGCCCCCCAGGGGTACCAGGAGTTCGACCAGGGAGCCGCGTCCAAGTTCGTGCTGGACCCGCACGGCATGCTCGCCGGGGCCAGGTAGGGCGTCCGGCCTTTTCGCCGGGGTGGGCGTCTCCGTGATCGGGAAGACGGTATGGACACCGGGCATCCGGATCCGTGACCGGGGCGACGGTGTGGACATCGCCCACCGGGCGTCCGGATCCGTGATCGGGAGGACGGTGTGTATCGCTCATCGGGCATCCGGACGGATCCGGATGCCCGATGGTCCCGCGACGGCCCAGAAGGGCGGACGACGACGGCCCACCGGCCCCCACCCGCAGGCGGGGGCCACCACCTCACAGGTGCGGCCCCGTGCCGCGTCGCCTCCCCGGTGCGAACGCCGAGCCGTCCACGCTGGAGGAGAGCGATGACCCACCTGATGACGGTGTCGCCGACGCCGGTTCACCGCCTGCCCCGGCTGGCCGAGGCACTCGACATGGACCCGAGCTGCCTGTGGGTCAAGCGCGAGGATCTGACCGGTCTCGCCGGTGGCGGCAACAAGGCCCGCAAGCTTCAGGTCCTGCTCGCCGACGCGCTGGAAGGCGGGTACGACTGCCTGGTGACCGGCGGCGGCGCCCAGAGCAACCACGCCCGCATGACCGCCGCGGCGGCCAACATCGCGGGGCTCGACTGCGAGCTGCTGCTCACCCGCCGGCCGGATTCGTTCGACCCGGGCGGAAACGTACTGCTCGACCGGGTGCTGGGGGCCACGATCCACTGGGTGGAGGGCGCCGTCCTGCCCTACGCCGAGCTGGAGTCGGCCATCCAGGAGCACAGCGAGAAACTGGCCCTGGAGGGCCGCCGGCCGTACGCGCTCCCGATCGGAGGCTCCTCGGCCCTCGGCGCCCGTTCGTACGCGGAGGTGGCGCGGGAGCTCGACAACCTGATCGATCCCGACCTCGTCGTGGTGGCCACCGGCTCGGGCGGGACGCACGCCGGCCTGGTCGCGGGCTTCGGCGAGCACTGCCGGGTCCTGGGGGTCGACGTCGGCGCGCGTCCCGCCCTGGCCCCGGCGGTGGAGGGCCTCGCGGTGGCGGCGGCGGCGATGGCGGGGCTGTCCCGGCCCAGCGGATCCTGCCAGCTCGACACCGGCCAGACCGGGGGCGGCTACGGCGTGCCGAGCGAGGCGGCGCGCGAAGCCCTGCTCACGGCGGCGCGTACGGACGCGCTCCTTCTCGACCCCGTCTACACCGCGAAGGCGATGGCGGGCCTGTTCGCCGCGCGCCGATCGGGGCGCATCGGCCGGACCACCCGCGTCGTCTTCATGCACACCGGCGGGCTGCCCGGGCTGTTCACGCGGAGATTCACCGAATGGCTGGCCGGGGAGAGCCGCTGACTCGCCGTTCCTCAGCGATCCTTGTCGCTCATGCGGACGATCTGGAAACCCGTCGTGGCGAGGATGCCGGGCAGGCTGCGGACGGCGGCGCGATCCTTTTCCCGGGAGGGTTCCGGCAGGCGGCTCCAGTCCTCCAGGTCGGGGTGACGCTTGCCGTCGTCGTCGCGGAGAGTGCCGTACGTCCAGCCGTCCGAGACCCGTTCGCGCACCCAGCGCTGGTGCTCCATGACGGCGAGCCGTTCGATCTCCTGGGGGGTGAAGGCGAACGCGAACTCGGGATCGACCCGTGGAGCGAGGACCCCGTCGATGGCCTTGAGCTTGCGTCCGATGTCCGCGGCCTGATCGCAGTTGGCCTTCCTCAACGACGCCGGCAGCTCGTCCCAGACGACCATCGCGGTGTTGCCGTGCGGTGAGTCGCCCCTGATCAGGCATTCGTGGAGGTAGTCCTCGTGTATCGCCCTCGCCAGCTGCTCGATCAGGTCCTCGCCGATCAGCTGGGGGTCACAGGCCTCGTCGGTGACGGCGAACACGTGAAGGGTGCCGTTGAGGTTCTCCAGCAGGTTGAGGCCGTCGAAGGCGTCGCCGACCATGCCCTGCTCGACCCTGATCACCATCGATTTCGGCGCCCGCGTCCACAGCCGAAGGGCGGTCAGCGCGGTCTTCAGGGCCAGGTCCTCGTCGTGATGGCACACGTACACCCGGTGGGGCGGGTCGGCGGGGACGTAGACGCCCTGGTCGAGGCGGCCGGGATCCACCGTGCGGAGATCCAGGTTCGCGTCGACGAACTCGTACCGCCGGCGCAGGACCGGCAGGATGGTCTCCGCGCGGGTGTCGACGACGGTCACGGGCAGAGGGGGCCGCGTGGACGGATCCCGCAGCCGCCAGCGCCTGGCCAGCTCGACGATCAGCGCGAGGCCGAAGTCGTCGAGGCCGATCAGCGTGATCGGCAGGCACTCCTCCACGGGATACCGGTCGAGGAGCACGCGCGCGGCGAGCTGGTCGAGATTGAAGAAGTCGAGGCGGAGGCCGGGCGGGTCGGGCATGCCGAGCCGGCGGGCCCGCAGCGCCGTGCAGAGATCCAGGTCCGGGATCAGCGCGTACGCCCTGAGCACTCCCGGCGTCGTCTCCGCCAGGGTGTGGGCGGCCATGACGATCCCGGTGTTCGTGAAGCTGCCCGCCTCGCACGCGTAGAGGACTTCCGCGCGGTGCACTCCCGCCGCCCGCAGCACCTTGGGATCGCGCGGGTCTCCTGTCACGTGGAGCACCCGGGGATAACCCGTCATGGAGACCGGCGTCGTGGTGACGACGACAACGCGGCGGCCCGCGGCGTGAAGCTTCTGGATCAGAGCCTGCGCGGCCGGGCCGTCCCCGCAGACGACGGTGTGATGCCGGGACTCACGTGCTCGCAGCCGTCGTATCTCGGCCGTCAGCAGCAGGCGCGTGGTCTCGATGAGCGCGTAGATCGCCACGGCCGGAGCGGCGAAGCGCGCGAACTGCAACGTCCAGGGGAGTGGATCCGCCGCCTCGAACGAGGGCGGATCGAGGACGAAGAGCTGAAGCGTGGCGTAGAGGACGTCGAGTGGGGAGTGGGCCAACTCGGTGTGGAGCGACAGGTAGGAATGCATTCCCACATAGCCCACCACCAGAGTGCCGGCCGCGAGGATCGCGAACGTCACGCGTAGGGCGGCGAAGGGGGTTTGCACGAGACCCCCTTCTCGCGGCTTTATCCGGAAAGACCGGAACGGCGTTTACCGTACAGAAAGAATTGGACGCTAAAAGGTTCCTTTACCACTAGTAGTTCGGATCTTTCGCCGCTGTCAAGATGTGATCTTATTAATGCCCCCGAGGCTCCGCCCGTACGGCGGGAAATCCCTTGGGGTCACGGCTGGGAACGTGCCTTGCTCTCGCGGATCAGTTCGGCATATCGGTGGCCGCTGGCCTTGACGGTCCGGACCTGGGTGTCGAAGTCGACGTGGACCAGGCCGAAGCGCTTGTCGTAGCCGTAGGCCCACTCGAAGTTGTCCAGGAGCGACCAGGCGAAGTATCCGGCCAGGGGGACACCCTGGTCCATCGCGCGGGCACAGGCCGCGAGGTGGCCCTCCAGATGAGTGACGCGCTCACGGTCGTCGATCACACCGGCCGGATCGATCACGTCGTTCCAGGCGGAACCGCTCTCGGTGACGAAGATCTGCCTGGCCCCGTACTCCCGGGTCAGGCGCAGCAGGAGCTGCTCGAGCCCCTCGGGGTGAACCTCCCAGCCCATCGCGGTGGTCGTCGCACCGGGCACCTCGACCTGGCGGATGTGCGGGGCGGGGCCGCCGGGGTCGTCGGCGATGATCTGGCGGAAGTAGTAGTTCACCCCGTGGTAGTCCAGCGGGGCGGCGATCGTCTCCAGGTCGCCCTCCTGGATGGGCAGGTCGACGCCGTAGAGCTTGACCATGTCCTCGGGGTAGCCGCGGCCGGCGATCGGGTCGAGCCACCAGCGGTTGATGTGGCCGTCGGCGCGCTCGGCGGCGGCCCGGTCCTCATCGCTGTCGGTGGCGGGCTCGCAGGGGCTCAGGTTGTTGACGATTCCGATCGACGGGGTGCGCTGCGCCGAGGCGCGGATCGCCTGGGTGGCGAGACCGTGGCCGAGGTGCAGGTGGTAGGAGGTGCGCACGGCCGCGGTCAGATCGGTCACCCCGGGGGCCATCGAGCCCTCGAGGTGGCCGAGCCAGGAGGAGCAGAGCGGCTCGTTGAGAGTGGTCCAGTCGGTGACGCGGTCGCCGAGCGCACCGGCGACCACGGCCGCGTACTCGGCGAAGCGGTAGGCGGTGTCCCGCTCAGGCCAGCCGCCGAGGTCCTGCAGCCCCTGCGGCAGGTCCCAGTGGTAGAGAGTGACGAACGGGCGGATCCCGGCCTCCATGAGGCCGTCGACCAGCCGGTCGTAGAAGGCGATCCCCTTCGGGTTGACCGGGCCGGAACCGGTCGGTATCACCCGGGGCCACGCCACCGAGAAGCGGTAGGCGTCCACGCCGAGCTTCCCGAGCAGGCCGAGGTCCTCGGGCCAGCGGTGGTAGTGGTCGCAGGCCACATCGCCGGTGTCGCCGTTGTCGATGGTGCCCGGGACGTGGCTGAACGTGTCCCAGATAGAGGGCAGCCGGCCGTCTTCCTGGGCCGCGCCCTCGATCTGGTAGGCCGCGGTGGCCACGCCCCAGGTGAAGTCGGGGCCGAAGGCGGACTGCGAATCCATATGTGAGCTCTCCTTGAGGTGAAAACGGGTGTGACGCGGTCTCGCCCGGCGGGCTACTTGACCGCGCCCGCGGTGAGGCCCTGCACCAGGAAGCGCTGCAGGAGCAGGAAACCGGCCACTACGGGGATGCTGACCACGAGGGAGGCGGCCATCACCTGGTTCCAGTAGACGTCGTTCTGGGTGGCGTATCCCTGCAGCCCGACGGCCAGGGTGCGGGTGGAGTCGTCGGTCATCACCGAGGCGAAGAGCACCTCTCCCCACGCGGTCATGAAGGCGTAGACGGTGACCGCCACGATGCCCGGCATCGCGGCGGGGATGACCACCCGCATCAGGGCGCCGATCGGCCCGCTGCCGTCGACCTGGGCGGCCTCGTCCAGCGCGATGGGGATGGAGTCGAAGTAGCCGACCAGCATCCAGATGGAGAACGGCAGCGAGAAGGTCAGGTAGGTGATGATCAACCCGGTGAGGCTGCCGTAGAGATTGATGCCGATGACGTTGCTGAGGTTCACGAAAATCATGAAGAGCGGCAGCAGGAAGAGGATGCCGGGGAACATCTGGGTGGACAGCACGGTGACGGAGAAGATCCTCCGGCCGGGGAACTTGAAACGGCTGATCGCGTAGGCGGCGAAGATCGCCACCGTCACCGACGCCAGGGAGGCGACCGTCGCCACGACGAGGCTGTTGCCGAAGTAACGGGCCAGCGGGATGGTCTTCCAGATGTCGACGAAGGGCCGCAGGCTGATCGTGGTGGGAAGCCAGTGGAAGTCGCCCTGCACGTCGCTCAGCGGCTTGATCGCCGAGGTCACCATCACGTAGATCGGGGTGAGCGTGAACAGGCTCAGGAAGCCGAGACCGATCCAGCGGGCCCAGGGCAGCCAGCGGGGCTCACGCATCGCTCCTCCTTCGCGAGGTCGCCACCAGATAGATGGAGGTCACCACCAGCAGGAACAGCAGGAGCAGCACGGACATCGCCGAGCCGGAGCCGAAGTTCCAGGTGACGAACGAGCTCTGGTAGATGTGAATGGAGATCAGGTCGGCTTGCTCCGGAGCTGACTTCCCGAAGAGCACGTAGGGCGTGTTGAAGTCGTTGAAGGTCCACAGGAACAGCACCAGGACCACGACCTGGTTGACGGGGCGCAGCATGGGCATGGTGATCGAGCGCAGTTGCCGCCACCAGCCGGCCCCGTCGATCGCGGAGGCCTCGTAGAGGTCGCCGGAGATGTTCTGCAGCCCGGCCATGAGCACCAGGAAGGCGAACGGCCAGGTCCGCCAGACGCAGACCACGATCAGCGAGATGAAGCTGTTGTCGCCGATGAGCCAGAACGGGCGGTCACCGGCGTCGGCCAGGTGGAGCTGGTCGACGAGGATGTGGTTGACCAGACCGGAGTCGCGCTGGAGCATGAAGCTCCAGGTGATCACCCCGGCGTAGACGGGCAGCGCGTAGGGGACCAGGAACAGCGCGCGGAGCACGCCCCTGCCGCGGAAGGCGCCCTGCATCAGGACCGCCCCCATGGTGCCCAGCAGCCACGACAGGGCGACCGTCAGCACGGTGAAGACGACGGTGACGAAGAAGGAGTGGAGCAGGGAACTGCCCACCGCGGAGTCGAAGTCGACGGCGATGCGGTAGTTGGACAGCCCCACGGACGGAGCGGCCGACCAGTTCCGGAGATAGAACTGGGTGAGCTTGAGGAAGCTCATCCAGATGCCGATCACCATCGGCACCACGTGGATGAGGAGTTCCAGGAGGATCGCCGGAAGGATCAGCAGGTACGGCAGGCTGAGACGGCGAAACCGCACCGGGATCCGGGCGAACAGCCCTCCTCTGCGCCGATGCGGGGCGCCGGAAGGCGGACCGGCCCCGCGCCCCGCATCGGGGCGGGGCGTGGTGGACACGACCATGAACATCATCTCGATCTCGTGAAATAGGTTATCGGTGCCGGGCGGATCGCCGCCCGGCACCGCGTCTGGAGCGAAGAGATCAGCCGCCGGCCTGCATCTGCTCGTTCGCGTCGGTCAGCTTGGACTTGACGTACTCATCGGTGATCGCCGTGCCACTGGCCGCGTCCGCGAACATCTTGTTCATGGCCGTTCCCACCAGGGTCTCGAACTGGCTCTCCTCGGCCACCTGGGGCAGCGGGGCCGCCGTGGTGCCGAGAATCTCCTGGAAGGTCTTGATCATCGGAGTCTGGAACGCCGGGTCGTCATAGGCGTCCGTGACGGTGGGGAGCGAGCCGTAGGTCTTGTTCAGGGTCTGCTGCGTCTCCTTGCTCGTCATGAACTTGGCGAACTGCAGGGCCGCGTCCTGGTTCTTGCTGCTCTTGAAGATGGCCAGGTTGATGCCGGCCACCATGCCGTTGACCTGCTTGCCGCCCTGGGCGGGGTCGGGCAGCGGGATGGGGGCGAGGCCGTAGTCGTCCTCGGTCATGCCGGCGGCCTTCGTCTGGCTGGCGATGGACTGCCACATCAGCATCGCGGCCTTGCCGGAGGTGAAGTCCTGGACGGCCTCGGTGCCGTTCGAGTATTCGGCGTTGCTCGGGTTGACGATCTTGTGTACGGCCATCAGGTCCAGGTACTGCTTGATCGCGGCGACCTGCTTGGGAGAGTCGAACTGGGGCTTGCCGGTGGCGTCGAAGAGGTCCGAGCCGTGCTGCTGGCCGAAGATGAAGGCGTGGTGGGCGTTCTCGCTGACGCTGGCACCTTCCACGGCCAGGCCCCACTGCTTGCCCTTGGTGAGCTTCTTGCCGTCGGCGATCAGCTCGTCCCAGGTCTTCGGCGGCTCCGCGATGCCCGCCTCGCTGAACAGCTTCTTGTTGTAGAAGAGGCCGTAGGTCATCCCGTAGATCGGGAGCGCGGTGGGCGGCTGCCCCGCGGCGCCGGTGGCGGCCAGGCTCGGGCCGAGGAAGCGCTCCTTGCCTCCGACCTGGGCCAGCAGCGCGTCGTCCCAGGGGACGAAGGCGCCGGTGGCCTGCAGCGAGGCGGACCAGGTGTTGCCGATGTTGAGCACGTCCGGGCCCTGCCCGGAGGTGGTGGCGGCGAGGATCCGGTTGAGCAGGTCGGCCCAGGGAACGACTTCGAGATTTACCTTGATCCCGGTCTGCTTCTCGAATTTGTCCAGCTCGGGCTGGAGCACCTGCTTGTCGTTGTCCAGGCTGGTGCCCTGGTTGGACGCCCAGTAGGTGAGCGTCTTGGGCGCGGCCTCCGTGGATCCGCCGGCCGCGCCGGATCCGGTGTCGTCGCCGCCGCAGGCGGCGGCGGAGAGCGTGAGCGCTCCCGCTATCGCGATGATGCCGAGCTTTCGTATCTGCACAGTCGTTCTCTCAATCGGTCGTGACCCCGGGCTGGGTGGAGGCCGGAGCCGGTTTTCCGTGGTGCGTGAGCGGCATGACCGCTGTATCTGCGAGAGGCCTCCGGGGCTGTGGGGCCCGTCCCGGCGGGGACGGGCCCGGAGGCCTCAGACCTCAGTGATCATCGGGGGTGCCCGCACGAGGTGGTCGGTGGTCCTGTCTGGTGGGGATCGCCGAGGAGGCCGGCCGGGCTGTGCGCGGCGTCTTCGGAGAAGGAGGAGGCCGTCACGTCCTTGACCGCCGCCGGCATCCTGCCGGCGGACGTGGCCAAGCCGACGGCGGCGGGACCGGATGTGGTCACCGCGATCGGGGTGGCGAGCAGGCCCCGGGGGCGCCTGCCAGGACTTCGGGATGGGTACACGGCCTCTTCCTTGGAGCGGGGTGTCTGCCGCGGTGCAGGGCGGCGTGACGGGAGAGCGCTCTCCAGATGGAGAGTGCCCCTGTGCATCAGGGGCTGTCAAGCCTCCTCCCGGCTGTTCCCCGTCTTGAAGCCCACTTAGAAGGGATTAAATCCCCTAATGGGCGGATTTTTCCGTCTTGTTATCGCCGTGTAACCACTGGGTGCGCAAAATCGGGGGAAGATGGACGCTCAGGGAGCGCTCTCTGACCGCCGGATCGCCCGGTGGACGACGCCCGCGGAAGGCGGAGGGGCACCACTCCCTTCGTGATCCCGTTTCCCCCGCGTGAACAGCGGGTTTCGGATTGGTCGAGGGCTGAGTCTTGACAGCTCCCGATGCCTGGGTCCACTCTCTCTGGAGAGCGCTCTCCCGCCCTGCCGCCCTACACGGTGGCAGCACCCTGCTGTTTCTGAGGATCTCCGCCTCCATGGCGAAGCCGGCATTCGAGGCCCCGAACAGGGCACTCAAGGAGTTCTGAAGGAGTGAGCGGACTGACCCCTCACCGACGTGCTCATCCGGGCGGCGTCGGGTCGATCACCCGTATGCGCGGATCGTCCGCCGGATAGCCCAGTTGCCGGATGAGGTCGGAGGTCCCGCCGCGGCCGTCGCCCGGCTGTCCGTCCCAGACGACGACCGCGTACGGCCTGCGGGCGAGACGGCGGGCCATGTCGATCATCCACTCGTTGGCGCGGTCGAACACCTCACCGTCGGCGGACGCGTCGCCTGCCCCCTCGGGCAACTGCCTGACCTCGGCGACCTTGAGCAGGCGACGGAACCGCTCACGCCATTCGGTGCCCGGCAGGTCCACCGAGCGTCGTTCGAACTCCTCGGGTGGCAGCGCGAGGCAGAGCACGACGCGGGCGCCGCGGGAGTGCCCCTCCTCGGCCGCGATGATGTCCGCGCCGCGGGCGCCGCCGCAGATCACGATCGCGCCCGGCCCGACGCGCCATTCGTCGAGGGCTCCACCCACCAGGTCCGTCACCCACGGAACGCGTGAGGGGGGAAAGCGGGGACTCGGCCGATCGGGTCTGTCGACCAGATGACCGCTCGCGAGCACCACGGGAGTCGTCACGCCGGCGTCCCGCACGCCGCGGTGAGCGACGCTTCCGGCATCCGTACTTCCGGCTCCCGTACTTCCGGCGTCCGTGCCCCCGCTCGTCCGGGTGGGCTCGGGCCGGCCTTCTGGTCGATCGTCGTTTCGAGCCGTCACGCGGTGGTGCCTTCCTGCCGGATCCGCCTGGTCCTCCACGACGAGGATGTGCCCTCTTCGCGTCGCCGCCGTCGAGGGCGGGCTCGTTCGTCGCCTAGGTGCTTATGCCCAGCGGGCCCGGCGCGCCACCGCCGTCTCCGATCGAACGGCGGCGCCGGCGCGTCATGAGGCGGAGTTCGCCACCGGGTGACGGAGGCGTGACGGCGGCTCCGCGCCCAACGGGGCACTCCGTGGACATCTCGGTCGTCACCGATGATCGAAATGGGGTGGGCGGCGGGGAGCTTTATAGCAAGTGATGACAAATTACAGAGCAAAAAGGCCAACGCATGAGATCGCTGACCCGCGATACGCCTTGATGGTTCTCTGGCTCTAATTTAGGATAATTCCTATCAATGGAGTAGGGAAAGCGGGAAGGTGGCGGTTTTGCGCGCACTCATCCTCTTGGGCATCGTCGGTTTCCTGGCGCAGCTCGTCGACGGCAGCCTGGGTATGGCCTATGGCGTCACCTCGACGACCTTGCTGCTGGCGGTCGGTACCAACCCCGCCGCCGCGTCGGCCACCGTCCACCTCGCCGAGATCGGCACCACCCTGGCCTCCGGCATCTCCCACTGGCGTTTCGACAACATCGACTGGAAGGTCGTCGCCAAGATAGGCATCCCCGGCGCCGCCGGCGCGTTCGCGGGGGCGACCTTCCTCTCCAGCCTCTCCACCGAGGTCGCCGCCCCGATCATGTCGATCATCCTGCTCGTGCTCGGGGCCTACGTCCTGATCCGCTTCACCGCCTTCGGCCTGCCGCGCGGCAACCTGGGCAAGCCGTTGCGCAAGCGCTTCCTCGGACCGCTCGGCCTGGTCGCGGGCTTCGTCGACGCCACCGGCGGCGGAGGATGGGGGCCGGTCGGCACCCCGGCCATCCTGGCCAGCGGCCGCCTGGCGCCGCGCAAGGTGATCGGCTCCATCGACGCCAGCGAGTTTCTCGTCGCCATCGCCGCCAGCGTCGGCTTCTTCTTCGGTCTCGGTTCCGAGAACATCGACTTCGCCTGGGTCGCCGTCCTGCTGCTCGGCGGCGTCATCGCCGCCCCGATCGCCGCCTGGCTGGTGCGCCACATCCCGCCGCGCATCCTGGGCTCGGCGGTGGGCGGTGTGATCATCCTGACCAACGTGCGCACCCTGCTGCGCAGCGACATGATCGATGCCCCCGGCAACGTTCAGACCGCCGCCTACCTCGCCATCGCCGTCATCTGGGCGGCGTCCATCGCCTACTCGCTCCGCGAGTACCGCCGCGACCGCGACAACGAGTCGGTCGAGGCGATCGAGGGTCTGGACCGAGGTCCGGTCGCGGAGGGGGCGGCGGGCTCCACTCGCTGAACGGGCCCACGGCCGAACAGGTCGAGGGCGGCGGGTCGAAGAGGCGGCGAGTCGGGGGCCGACGGCTGAACGGGCCGACGGCCGAACGGGTCGGGGGCCGACGGCCGAACGGGTCGCAGAGACGGCGGGCCGAGTCCGAGCGGCTCGCCGGCTCAGGCGAGCCGCTCGGTGATCTCCGAGATCTGGGCGCTCTGGTCGGCGACCATCTTCTTCGCCAGGTCACCGGTCGGACCGTGCTGTCCCAGGGCGACCACGACCTGCGCCATCTGGACGCCGCTGCCGAGGTGCTTGCCCAGCACGCTCAGCCACAGCTTGTCGAAGTCGGCGCCGGACCTTCTCTTCAGGGATGAGACCTGCGTGGCGGACAGCATGCCCGGCATCTCGTGGAGGGCATCGTCGTTCCTGGCCGGGACCTCGACCTTCCACGACCGGAGCCAGCCGGACATGAGCTCGATGTCGGCCGACTCGCCCTGCTTGATCTTCTCCGCCAGTTCGCGCACATACGTGTCGGTGCTCCGGTCGGCCGCCAGCTCGGCGAGCTGGATCGTCTGCCAGTGATGGGTGATCATCTCCTGGGAGAAACGCACGTCCGCCTCGACCCGGGTGGGCGCACCGGCCGCGTTGGCCGCCGCGCCCGCGGGAGGCGGAGACACGTCGGCCGCGGCCGAGCACCCGGCGATCAGTGTGGTGGACATCAACACGACTGCGGCCAGAGACCGGTGCCTGTGTGATCGCCGGGTGCTCATGAGGATGCTGTCCCTTTTCTCTGGCCGTGGAAGGATCGTCCGTGTCGTTCCACAGGGAAATACGCGCACCTCGCGGACAGGGTTCACTGCTTGCCCGGAAAAGTGACCGAGCGCGCATTTTTACGCACTGAAGTGCGGATATACCCTGAACCCCTCATCCCCGGGCACCGAGCTAGTCGGGCATGCCCTGGTGTTCCGAGATGCTGTCCAGCCAGGCGCGGTGCAGGCCGGCGAAGCGGCCGGCATCCGCGATGAGCCGGTCGGGCGGGCCGTCCTCGACGATCCTGCCGCCGTCCATCACGAGCACCCGGTCGGCGATCTCCACGGTCGACAGCCGGTGAGCGATGATCAGAGCGGTCCGGTCCGCGAGGATCGTCTGCATCGCCCGCTGCACCAGTCGCTCGCTGGAGACGTCCAAGCTGGAGGTCGCCTCGTCGAGGATCAGGATCGCGGGATCGGCGAGGAAGGCCCTGGCGAACGCCACCAGCTGCCGCTGACCCGCCGACAGCCGTCCGCCGTGCTTGCCGACGGAGGTGTCGTACCCCTCGGGAAGCGCCGAGATGAAGTCGTGGGCGCCGATGGACCGGGCGGCCTCGACCACCTCGGCCATGGTGGAGCCGGGCCGGCCGAACAGGATGTTGTCGGCGACGGAGCCGGAGAACAGGAAGTTCTCCTGGGTCACCAGCACCACCGCCTTGCGCAGCGTGTCCTCGCCGAGGTCACGCAGGTCGACGCCGTCCAGCAGGACCCGGCCGGCCACGGGGTCGTAGAACCTGGCGACCAGCTTCGCCAGCGTGGTCTTGCCGGCCCCTGTGGTGCCGACCAGCGCCACGGTCTGCCCCGCCGGGACCGTCAGCTCCATCCGGGGCAGCACGGGGGTGCCGTCCAGGTAGGAGAACTCCACCGCCTCGAACCTGACCTCCCCGCGTGGCCGTTCCAGCGCCACGGGGTCGCGGGGCTCGGCCACCTCCGGGCGCTCCTCCAGCACGCCGGAGAGCTTCTCCAGCGCCGCGCCGGCCGACTGGAAGGTGTTGTAGAACTGGGAGATCTCCTGCATCGGCTCGTAGAACTGGCGCAGGTAGAGCAGGAACGCGGCGAGCACGCCGATCTCGATGTGGCCGTCGATGTGCCGCCATCCGCCGTAGAACAGGACGACCGCGATCGTGACGTTCCCGATCAGCTTGACGCCCGGCATGAAGACCGCGATCAGCTGCATGCTCTGCTTGTTGGCGTCCCGGTAGTCGACGTTCAGCTGGGAGAAGATCGCCTGGTTGCGCGGCTCCCTGCGGAACGCCTGGACCGCGCGCATGCCGGTCATCGACTCCACGAAGTGGACGATCACCAGGGCCACGGTCTCGCGGGTCCTGCGGTAGATCAGGCTCGACTGCCGCCGGAACCAGCGGGTGAACAGCAGCAGGATCGGCAGCGGCAGCAGGGCGACCAGGCCCAGGGGAACGTCCAGGACGAGCAGCAGGACCGCCGTGCCGACCAGCGTCAGCACGGCCGTGACGAGACCGTCGAAGCCCGACTGCAGCATCTCGGAGATGGCGTCGATGTCGGAGGTGAGCCGGGAGACGACCCGGCCCGAGGTGTAGTTGTCGTGGAAGGACAGCGACAGCTTCTGGAAGTGGTCGAAGACCCGGCGCCGCAACTCCAGCAGGATGTTCTGACCGATGCGGCCGGCCATCCGCAGGAACACCATCCGGGTCACGGCCTGGGTGATCGCGGCTGTCAGGATCACCGCGACGACCGTCACCAGCGTGGTCGGCTCCTTGCCCGCGAGCATCGGGGGGATGCCCGAGTCGATGCCCACCTTGATCAGGTAGGGGATGGAGAGCGCGGCCACGTTGGAGAGCACGATGACCGAGACGAGCAGGATGATCTCCCTGCGGTACGGGCGCAGCAGTTCGCCGAGCAGCCGCCTGGACCGGCTGCGGAGCAGGAAGGACACCTGCTCGGACAGCTCGTCCTGATCCTCGGCGGCGACGCCGCGCCAGTCCTGCTCACCGGTCTCGGGGCCGGTCCCGGTCGTGGTCTCTGCCTCCGTCCCGGTCTCCGGTCCGGCCTTGCTCCCGGCGTTCCCGACGCTCCCGGCGTTTGCGGCGGTTCCGACGCTCCCGTCGTCCTCGGCTTCGTTCTCGGCTTCGGCTCTGGTCTGGCTCATCGCACGGCCTCCTCGATGTCCGGGTCGCTGGAGAGCAGGGCGCGATACTCCGGCACGCTCGCCAGCAGTTCGTGGTGGTGGCCGACGTGTGCGATCGTGCCGTCCAGCAGCAGTGCCACCTTGTCGGCGAGCAGTACGGTGGACGCCCGGTGCGCGACGACGATCCCGGTGGCGTCGCGCAGCACGTGCCGGAGCGCCTCCTCCACCAGGGCCTCGGTCTCGACGTCCAGGGCGGACAGGGTGTCGTCCAGCACGAGGATGCGGGGCCTGCTGAGGACGGCGCGGGCCAGCGCGAGGCGCTGGCGCTGACCGCCGGACAGGGACATGCCCTGCTCGCCGATCCTGGTCTCCAGACCCCACGGCAGTTGGTGGACGAACCCGGCCTGGGCGATCCGCACCGCCTCCGCGATCTCCTCCTCGGTGGCGTCGTGCCGCCCGAGCGTGAGGTTCTCCCTGACGCTCATCGAGAACAGGGTCGGCTCCTCGAAGGCCGTGGCGACCATCGAGCGGAGCGCGGGCAACGACAGATCCCGGACGTCGTGCCCGTCGATCGTGACCCGGCCCGCGCTGACGTCGTACAGCCGGGGCACCAGGGCGGTCAACGTCGTCTTGCCCGACCCCGTCGCGCCGACGATCGCCACCGTCTCGCCAGGGCGTACCTCCAGCCAGACGTCGCGGAGCACCGGTTCGGCGGCGCCGGGGAAGCGGAACTCCGCGCCCTCGAAGCGAAGGTGGCCGCGCGGGTTCTCGATCACCCCGGTGCCTCCGACGATGTCCGGTTCGGTGTCGAGCACCTCCATGACCCGGTCCGCCGCGGTCATCGCCTCCTGGCCCATCGTCAGGATGAAGCCGAGGGCCGAGATGGGCCAGACCAGCTGCAGCATCAGCGTGGTGAAGGCCACCAGCGAGCCCGTCGTCAGCGAGCCGGAGCCGACGGCGAGAGCGCCGAGCAGCAGCACGAGCGCGAGGGTGATGTTCGGGATGACCTCGAGGAAGGTGAAGAACCTGGCCGACAGCCGTACCTTCTCCATCGAGGTCTCGTAGACCTTGAGGGCTCCCTCGTCGAAGGTGCCGAAGACGTACCGGCGGCGGCCGTAGGCCTTGATCGTGCGGATCCCGGCCGCGGACTCCTCGACGACCGTGGCGAGGTCGCCCTGCTGGTCCTGGACCCGGCGGGAGATCGTGATGTACTGACGCTCGAAGTTCAGGGAGGTGACCAGGACCGGCACCACCGAGGCGACGACCAGCAGGCCGAGCGGCCAGTACATCTGCAGCAGCAGCCAGGTCACCGTGATGATCTGCAGGGTGATCAGGACGAGGAAGAGCAGACCGAAACCGAGGAACCGCCGGATCGTCGACAGGTCGGTCGTCGCGCGGGACAGCAGCTGGCCGGACTGCCAGGAGCCGTGAAAACTCATCGGCAGTCGCTGCAGGTGCTGGTAGAGGTCGTCGCGGATGCTGGTCTCCAGGCCGAGGACGGCATCGGCCAGGAACCACCGCCGCAGGAGGACGAACAGCGCCTCCAGCACGCCCAGGGCCAGGGCGAGCAGCGAGAGGGGGAGGAGCGCCCCGGTGTCGCCCCGGGCGACGGGGCCGTCGATGATCTCCTTGCCGACCAGCGGGATGACGATGCCGATCCCGACCGCGCCGAGGGACGGCAGCCAGATGAGGGCCAGGCGGAGGGCGTAGGGGCGGAGGTAGGACTTCATGCGCCACAGCGAGTTCATCCTGCTGCGGTGCGGGGAGGAGGGCTCAGGCAGTGGTGTTTCGGACGTTCGATCGGGGACTGCTGTATCAGGGGGCATCAGCAGGCAGCACGCTCCTCACGGTCTTCAGTTAAGGTGATCGCCTTACGGGATGAAGGGCCAGCTAAGGCTAGATCCCCCGTCAACTGGTTTTCCGTGCCCCGCTCCTGGCCGGACGCCCCGTCGGATCACCGTCACCCGCGGTGCGGGCGACCACCTAGTTTCCGTGTCCGGGCACGACGTTGACAACTTGTTTCGAGGCGGTCATGTTGTCACCGCCGGGGCAGGTAACCCCTACGACCTTGGCTTTCGTCCGCCCTTCCGGGGGACTCCGCGCAGGAGCCCGCTCCCGCGGGCGGGGGCCGACGGTAAACGGCGCCTGCCCGTACGGACCGCGACGGCCCGCTCCCGCGCGGGCGGGGCCCGGTGCCTCCACCGGGTCCCGCCCGCGACCGTCGTGCTCCCGCGGCCGGTGTCACATCCCCGCGGTCGTCATCGCTCCCGTGGTCGTCGCGCCCCGTGGGTCATCGTGTCCTCCCGGCGGTGAGGGTGGCCATCTGCTCGCGGACCTCGTCGTCGGGCTCGCCGGGCAGCGCCGCCCGGACCCACCCGAGCACCTCCTCGGGTACGGCCTCCGCCGGCCAGGTGGACAGGGCGTTCAGCGCGGCCCGCCGTATCGGGGTGATCCGGGTGGCGAGGCCCACCCGGATCAGCGGCAGACCGGTCCCGGGAAAGGCGCCCAGACTGCTGACCAGTGAGTTGAGAATCCAGTCCGCCTCGTGGCCGGGGCCGAAACCGAGGTGGTCGGCCGGACCGTCGGCGAGTTCCTCCAGCGGGAGCAGCCGTTCGGCCAGGCCGGTGAGGAGCGCGGCCTCGGCGGGGGTGGCGTTCTCCATCGCGACGTACCAGGCGTGCTGGTCGAGCGGGTTGAGATCCAGGTACGCCATGGCCTGCGGGACCACCGGCAACCCGAGCCGGGAGGCCGTCCACAGCGCGGCGGCGAAGTCCTCCCGGAACGGATCCGCCAGGTGGTCGAGAACGAGGTCCTGCCATCGAGGCTGCCGCAGCAACTCCTCGTAGCGGTCACGCAGCACCTGAAGATCGTCGTCGGACCAGTCCAGTCCCTCCAGGGGACGCCGCAGGAACCAGACGATGCCGAGCAGGTGGTTGAGCCGCCCGACGGTCGCCTCGTGCCAGTCGATCAGCTCCGCGTACCGGCTCAGGGCCGGTACGGCGTCCGCGTAGTCGGTCATGTCCTTGGCCGGGCCGCCGAGGGCGAGGGCGGACAGGATCCCGCCCGCGCCGTCGAGCAGGTCGTCGTCGATCTCGGATTCCAGGAGCGCGGAGTACAGGTCACCGGTCGTCGCGGCGAGGTGGGCCAGATACTCCCCCATGATCCCGTTGCGGAAGCCGTCCCGCAGGAGCCAGGCTTTGATCTCCGGGTCGTCGCAGCCCTCCAACCGCTCGACGGCATGGATGCGGCCCCAGTCCCGGACGCGGCGGGCGAGCTCGTATACCGCCCGCCGCGGGTCGGGCTGGGTGCGCGTCAGGGCGACCACGGCGTAGAGGGTGAACTCCTCCAGCGCTCCGAGGAGGAGCAGCAGGCCGCGGTCGCGGCTGTCACCGCAGGCGCCGACGAGCACGAGCCCGATCTTCGTGGCGTTGCGCCGGGTGCCGTGCTCGGCCAGATGCAGTCCCACGGCGTGCAGCCGGTCCCTCGGCAGCCGCCTGCGCCGCAGCTCGTCGAGGAGAGCGTCGGCGATGTCCAGCGCGGGTGGGTCCGCCGCCCGCTCGTGCAGCCGGGCCAGGTCGCCCGGGCGCGGTGGAGCGGTGACGAGGGACTGCATCAGGTCGGCGATCTCGCCGACCGCTCCGAGGTCGGAACCGGGGGCGAAGTGATGGGTCCTTATCCCGTCCAGTACGGCGGTGCCGATGAACACCCCGCCGTCGTCGGCGCGAGGAGGTTCGTCGGGGAGCAGCTGAGCCTCTTCGGGCCACGGGCCGGCGCCGTACCGCAGGGACATCTCGAGTGCGTGAGCGAGGAAGGTGGGGCCGTCGCCGACGGGGGCGTCACCCAGCTTCCAGGTGCCGGGCTTCACCGGCTGGGGCGGTGGTCGCCCTTTCCATAGATCATCATGTCCGCAATGATGCACGCCGTCCGCCCCGCGTGCAAGCCCGTTCTCGCCGAGCCGGAAACCCCGGGCCGGAAACCCGGCCGGGTCCGGAGGCCGCCGCCCCGGGGGACCTGGACAAGTGCCGGGCCGACTCGACTTTGTCAGTACGGCGGCGGTCCGCGCGCTTCTCGCGCGCCCTCCCACGCTCCTACCGTCGAGATCCACGTCGGCAGTGACGGAGGTACGCGGTGATTCATCAACTCATCTTCGCGGCACCCAAACCTGGGATGGCGGAAGAGGAACTCCAGCAGTACTGGCTGAAGGTGCACGCCGTCTCGTTCGCGGCAAGACTCCGCAGATCGGGAAGTACCTCGTCGACGCCAGGATCCCCTTCTGGAAGGACGAGGACGAGCCGCTGCGGAGCGGCGTCGCGGAGATCTGGCTCCGTAACGGGCAGGAGCGGCTGGAGTCCCTGCAGACGCCGGAGTTCCTGGAGGGCGCCCGCCTGGACGCGGCGGGACGCGCGGCCGATCGTGTCGCGGAGGGAAGGTGAGCAGGTCGGACCGTCCTTGGAGCCGCTCCCCACGCCGGGGGGCGGCTTCTTTCGTGGGGCGCCGGGGCCCGGCCGCTGAATAGAAGTGGCGGTGCCATCATAAAACGCCTTCTGTTACCCGGACGCAGGTTGCCCATTATTGTAAATGAGGGTAATTCGGATATATAGGAACGGCCTTATGGCCATATACTCAGATTTGGCTTCTTGAGGCGTATGGTTTTCGCCTTTATGTGAAGACCTCTTCCATTCTTTCCTCCGATCGGATCAGCGCCGATGGGGCGAGGTCTATGTCCAGGGACTGGTCTCCGTGCCGGGGCGTAAATCCATTCGCCGGATCTCCGACCACGTGATGGGCCGGCCCGTCGGCCGGTGTCTCCAGCAGTTCGTCAACCAGAGCCCCTGGGACTGGGGCCCCGTACGGCGGCGCCTGGCCCAGCGCCTCGTCGAGACGATCCGGCCCAGGGAGAGCATTGTCCCGGAACGCCATGATTTACGAACGGCACGCGTACGGCGCGGTCCGGCTAACGGAGTAGAGAGGGTTTGATCACGCGTGGTCGCCGTGGGGCGCGGGCCAGTCCCAGTGCGGGACCTCGCGCAGGGGGTGCAGCTGGTCGTCGGTCTCGGCGTGGGAGTTCTGCTTGGCCACCTGCGTGCCGAACTCCACGTGGGAGCGGAGCGCCTCCCGGAAGGGCGCGTCATCGGGCAGCTCGGCTTCGTCGGCCGCCGCCATGTACAGGTCGACGAACCGCTGTCGCTGCTCTTCGGTGATCTTCAGGCCGCGGTGCACCGCGATCAGCCCCAGGAACCCGCCCATCTCGTCGGTGAACGTCGTGGGGCCGCCGAAGGTCTCCGCGGTGAAGGCCGACAGGTGCTCGACGTGATGGGGGCGACCCTCGCCGAAGAGCGGCTGGAGCAGCGGGTCGGACAGGACGCTGCTGTAGAAGATCTCGTTGAACCGGCGGAGACCCTTGAGCCCACCGGCATGTTCGAAGAGTGTGGCCATGTTTACATCATTACACGCCATGTCGGGTAATGATCGGGAAACAAGAAGATCCCGGACCGCGGCGACGGCCTCTCTCGTGGGTCATCCTTTCGGCCATGATCTCCGCTCCCCGGCCCGGGTGCAAGCCGTTGTCACGTACGCGGGCGAGCAGGGCGACGGGGTGGACCTTTCTCCGGAACTCGCGCGGTGTTGCATTCATGAATGGCGCGACATAACGGATGTCCAAGATGTACCGCTAAGATCATCCGCATCTTCACTCACATCTGGGCCGCCACCGGCCGATACCGCTTCGGGCGCGTGGCCGCCGTCGTCGTCGCGCTCTACCTGGCCGCCGTGGCCGTCGTCGCCGTGTCCGGCGACCTGTCGGCGCTGTCGATGGCCGCGACGGCCACGACGTGGACCATGTTCGCGGAGGCAGGGCCCTGGCTGAGGCCCCTGCTCACCGGGATCTGCGGGTTCAACGCATGGGTGCTCTGGCAGATGCTGCGCGGTCCCGCGCTGCCGCGCGCCGAGGGGCTGCCGCGCGACGTGGTCTGGCTCCGGCGCCTGCTCTATGCGGGCGTCGCCGGTGACCTGGCGCTCTGGGAGCTCGTCGAAGAGCTGTCCGACACCGTGGAGGACGTCGCGAGCCTGGTCGTATGGGCCGCCACGATGATCCTGCTGGTGCGGGTCGTCTCCGGGGTCTCGGCCTGGTTCCGGGCGATCGCCCTCGCGCTCGGCCTGATCGGCGTGCTGTCCCCGGCGCCGCTGTTCTTCCTCGACGGCCCCGGCCTCCAGGTGACCAGCCTGCTGGGACTGGCGGGCTTCGGCTGGACGGTGATGATCCTCGTCGGGCAGCGCCGCGACGGGCGGTGGAGCGACGCCACGATCAACATCGGGAGGATCGCCCTCGTCGCCTCGCTGGCCTCCCCCCTGCTCAGCCTCGCCTTCCAGAGCGAGCGGCTGCTGCTCGACGGCCCGTGGCTCGTGGCGTACGCGCTCGGCGTGCTCACCGCGTTGTGGCTGGTGCGCACCGCGCACGAGCTCGCCGGGCCCGCCGACATGCCCGCCGCTGAAACCGCCACGCGGCCCGTCACCGGTCGCGGGCCGCGGCTGCCCGCCGTCGCCGCGCTCGTGCTGCCGCTCGTCGTGGTCGGCGCCGAGGGAGACGCCCGGTTCAGCTTCACCGGTGCGGACGAGGGCTGCCGTGATCAGATCCGCTCCTACGCCGACACCCGGCCGGAGGACCGGCAACAGGCGTTCCTCTGCCTCGCCAGGGACGGCGCCCACACGGGGACGTCGATGTTCCCGGAGGACCTGCCGGACCGGCGCATCCTGGCGTACGGCAAGGAACTGTGCGCGGTGCCCGGCGTCGAGGGGCAGCAGGCGCTGCTCGAACGGGCGGGCGGATCGGCGGACGTGGCCGAGCTCGGCGACGCCCTGGAGTTCCTGTGCCCCGGCGTCGTCGCCCGGCAGCGGGCGGACAGGGCGCGTGAACAGGCCGAGCAGGAGCGGGAGGGGGAGCGGGAGCAGGTCGCGTGGGAGGCGGAGATGAACGCCCGATGCGCCGACCCCTGGCCGAGGCTACGGGCCAGGCGGCAGGGCACGGCCGCGTACCTGCTCTTCGAAGGGGGCGGCTACACCGTCTTCGACGACCGGGACGACACCGAGGGCGCGGGCGGCGACATCTTCGAGGCCATCGACGACGGGTTCATCGACGCCGCCGGCAGCAGTGCCGCCATCACGACCTACGGCGAGAACGCGCCGATGTGCGTCACGGTCAAGGCGTTCGGCGCCGCCCCGCCTCTCCGGCTCAAGGGCTGGGAGCAGGTGGTCGAGGTGGGCGTCGTCAGCCGCAGCGGCCGCCTGGTCGTGCCGTCGTACCCCGAGGGCGGCGACAGCGGGGCGATCCGGCCGCTGCCCAACCTGGCCGTCGACGGCCCCGGCCGCTACCGGATGCGCGTCTACGCCCGCGCGTTCGAGTGGGACGAGGACGACATGGACGCGCCCGTCGAGGAGCACCTGATCGTCGTTTATCCCGGCCGTTCGGCGAAGAAGATCGTGTGGCGGTAACCGGCCGGCCGCCCCGCGTGTAGACCGTGCGCCGGCGCGAGCACATGCCCGCCGGGCGCGTGGCGATGCCCCGGCGCCGCCGTGGGCGCGCTCATCACCGATCACTGAGCAGTGCCCGCGGAGGGCCTTGGGGAACAGCGGTACGGCGGTTGGCGCGCAAGAACAATCTCGGTGCCAACCGCCGTACCACTGCTGCTCAACCCCCTAGGCCGGTGCCCGGTCGCCGCCGCGCCCGCGGGTCTTCGGCTCAACGATCCGCGAGGGCTTCACCGGCGTCGTTCACGGAGAGAGCCGGTGCAGGTCGCGGGGGAACAGCGTGACCTGGCGTACGTTCGGCACGTCGAGCAGGCGTGCCATGAACCGTTCGAGCCCGAAGGCGAAGCCGCCGTGCGGCGGCATGCCGTAGCGCATCGCGTCGAGGTATCCCGAGTATGCCGACAGGTCGCTCTCGCCGCGCGCGGTCAGTGCCCGCACGTAGTCGGCGTGCCGGTGCAACCGCTGGCCGCCGCTGACCAGCTCCAGGCCACGGAAGATCAGGTCGATCGCGCGTGAGTAGCCGGGCCGTTCCGGGTCCGGATGTGTGTAGAACGCGCGATGCGCGGTCGGGTAGCCCTCGACGAACACGAAGTCGGAGCCATGCTCGCGCAAGGCCCATTCGCCGATCCAGCGCTCATGCGCCGGCGCGAGGTCGGGCTCGGCGGTCACGTCCTGACCGGTCGCCTTGCTGATCATCTCAAGCACGTCGGCGAAGTGCACCACCACGGGTTTCTCCGTCAGCGCGGGCATGGTGACGTCGAGAAGCTCAAGCGAGGGACCGGCCGAGGCGCGGATGCCGGCCAGCATGCCCCCGACCGTCGCGTGGCACGCGGCGATGACGTCACGGTGGTCCTCGATGAAGCCCAGCTCGGCGTCGAGGGAGGTGTACGACGCGAGGTGGCGGGCGGTGTCGCTCGGCTCGGCGCGGAAGACCGGTCCGACCTCGTAGACCCGCTCGAAGACGCCGACCATCATCTGCTTGTAGAGCTGAGGGGACTGCGCCAGGTATGCCGGACGGCCGAAGTAGTCGAGCTTGAAGACGTTGGCGCCGCTCTCGGTCGCCGTGCCCACGATCTTCGGGGTGTGGATCTCGACGAACGACATCGCCTCGAGCGCCGTACGGAACCCGCCGACCGCGGCCGCGCTGATGCGGTGGGTGGCGGCGAGCTTCGGGTGGCGCAGCGCGACCGGCGCGTGGTCGAGCATCGTCGGCAGGCTCGCACGCAGGTCGGGCCGGTAGAGGTCGAACGGCGCCGGCTCGGCGGGGTCGGTCAACGCCTCGATCACCGGCGAGGTGATCTCGACGCCGCCCGGTGCGGACGGCTCGGCGGTGACCGTGCCGACGACGGTGACCGTCGTCTCTTCCGGCAGGTTCTCCAGTTGAGCGCGGGCGGCCTTTTCTGACACGACGATCTGGGTCAGGCCGGCGGCGTCGCGCAGGATCAGGAAGGCGACCGACTTCAACAGCCGGCGACGATGAATCCAGCCCGCGATGCGTACGGTCTCGCCGATATGCGCGGACAGCTGGGTGGACAGGATGCGTTGCATGATGGTGCCTCCTCTGGTTCGCAACGCGTCCCCTGAGAGGCGTGGGCGAGCGGGATCCTCGCGGTACCACCACACCTTCGCTACGCCACCGACTCGTGCGGCGTAGCCTCTGCAAACCCTTGACGTGGGCGATTCGGCGGGACTCTACTGGGCCCGAGGGCCGTTCTTCCCCGCAGCTCAGGAGGGTCTTCACACCCCGGTCGGAGTCCGCCTTCGCAGCTGCCGGCGGCTCTCTCCAACTCCGGTGGTCGAGGTGTTACTCGGCTCCGTCGTCGCTGTTGGGCGCAATCCTAACCCGGATCGCGCCCAGCTCACACTGAATTGTTTCCGTTGATTTCGCCGACGCCACCCTCGGCCCGACATCGCCTACCGGACCGTCAGCGACCTCTCACCGCTCACCCTCGCCCTGGCCGCAGAATTCTCGCCTGCGGGCTTGACCTTGACGCTGCGTCAACCCTCGATGCTGGCTGCCATGAGCATCCCGCCGACAACCAATCAGGTCCAGGGCCCTGCGATCCATGTGCGGGGCCTGGAGAAGTCGTACAAGGAACTGCGTGTGCTGCGCGGCGTGGACCTCGACGTGGCGCGGGGCGGCATCTTCGCCCTGCTCGGCTCCAACGGGGCGGGTAAGACCACGGTCGTGAAAATCCTGTCCACACTGCTCAAGGCCGACACGGGGACGGCCCGAGTCAACGGCTTCGACGTCGCCACACAGCCCGCGAACGTCCGCGAGTCCATCAGCCTCACCGGGCAGTTCGCCGCCGTCGACGACATCCTCACCGGGCGGGAGAACCTAGCGCTGGTCGCCAGGCTACGGCACCTCAAGGACCCGGGCGCGATCGCGGATGACCTGCTGAGGCGGTTCTCGCTGACCGAGGCGGCCGCGCGGAGGGTGGCGACGTATTCGGGGGGCATGCGCCGCCGCCTGGACATCGCGATGAGCCTCATCGGCAGTCCGCCGGTCATCTTCCTCGACGAGCCGACGGCCGGGCTGGACCCCCAGGCGCGCATCGAGGTGTGGCAGACCGTCAAGGAACTCGCCGGGCAGGGGACGACGGTGCTGCTCACCACGCAGTATCTGGACGAGGCCGAACATCTCGCCGACCGGATCGCGATCCTGCACGAGGGCCGGATCATCGTGAACGGCACCCTGGCCGAGCTCAAGCAGATGCTTCCGCCCGCCAAGGTCGAATACGTCGAAAAACAGCCCTCCCTCGAGGACGTCTTCCTTGCCGTCGTCGGTGCCGACGGCAAGGACGGCGAACGCCGGGCAGTGACCGCGGCGTCGGCACGGACGAGCGAGGAACAACGATGACCAAGCATTTTTTCGGCGACACGACCGTTCTGCTGGGACGGTCCCTGCGCCACATCACGCGCAGCGTGGACACCATCATCACGACCGCGATCACGCCGATCGCCATGATGCTGATGTTCGTCTACGTGTTCGGCGGTGCGATCAAAACAGGTTCGGATTCGTATGTGAACTACCTGCTGCCCGGCATTCTGCTGATCACGATTGCCTCGGGCATCGCCTACACCACATTACGGCTCTTCCTGGACATGAAAAACGGCATCTTCGAGCGCTTCCAGTCCATGCCGATCGCACGGTCGTCGGTGCTGTGGGCGCACGTGCTGACCTCGCTGATCGCCAATCTGATCTCGCTCGTGGCCGTCGTACTCGTCGCTCTCCTCATGGGCTTCCGCTCGGGGGCGGGGGTGCCGGCTTGGCTCGCGGTCGCCGGCCTCCTGATCCTGTTCACCCTGGCACTGACGTGGATCGCCGTCATCCCCGGCCTCACCGCGAAGAGCGTAGACGGTGCGAGCGCGTTCTCCTACCCGCTCATCTTCCTGCCGTTCCTCAGCTCGGCGTTCGTGCCCACCGACACCATGCCCGGCCCGCTGCGCGCCTTCGCCGAGAACCAGCCGGTGACCTCCATCGTCAACACGATCCGCGCCCTGTTCACCCAGCAGCCGGTCGGCACCGACATCTGGATCGCCCTCGCCTGGTGCGTCGGCATCCTCGTCGTCGCCTACACCTTCGCCGGCATCTCCTACCGTCGCAGGATCTCCTGAGCCGGATCGACCGGTTCTGGGCGAGTTGAGGGCAGAATCAGAGCATGCTGACGATCGGTCAACTGGCGGCGTATGCCGGCGTCACGGTGCGGGCGGTGCGGCACTATCACCAGATCGGACTCCTGCCCGAGCCGGAGCGGGATGCCTCGGGTTACCGGCGGTATGGCGCGACGGCAGTCGTGTCCCTCATCAAGATTCGCACCCTCGCCAACTCCGGCGTGCCGCTGTCTCAGATCGGTCAGATGCTCGAAGCCGACGCCTCGACCTTTGCCGAAGCGGTCCAAAGGATCGACAGCCACCTGCGCGAGGGGATCGAACGGCTTGAGATCAGCCGCAAGCAGATCGCGCAGCTCGCTGCCGGGGACAGTCTGGTGCTCCCGCCGGAGGTGGTCGTCTTTCTCGATCGGCTTCGGGAGATCGGGGTGTCAGAGCGGGTGGTGGAGGGTGAGCGGGACGGGTGGATCCTGGTTGCGGCTCGCTGGCCCGACAGCATCCGCGAGGTCATGCCCGGGAAACTCGCGGAGCTCGATGACCCGCAACGCGTCTGGCTCTATCGGGTCCTGTCGGAGCTCTCTGAAAGCGACGCGGACGACCACCCGCGTCTGGAGGAAGTCGCAGACCTCATGGCCGCCGGCCTGGCCGAGCAGGCACACACCTCCGGCGAGATCAACCCCGGCGACGTGGCGCACGACGGTCTACCGTTTGACCTTCTGGACGCACTCGCCGTCGAGTTCGATCCGCGGGCGGAGCGGCTTCTGGGCCTGCTGCGCGAGCGTGGCTGGGTCAGTTGGACCCGGCCGGAGCGGCTGGCGGAGCCGCCCGGCTGACCTCCGGGCGTCGTTTGCACCTGAACGTCGACCACTCATGTCGGCAGGAGGCCGACTCCTTCTCGCCCTGACCACAGTGATCTGGCGAAACGACCGCATCGAAGCACCCGTCCTACGGTCCCTGACCGTCTATGACCACTGAAACCGCACGTCATGCATGGCATCACTCATCTAGGCATACCAGATGGCGGCAAGCTGCCGGGTGGCCAGGCGGGCCGGGATCGCGCGCAGCAGGGTGTCACGCGCCCAGGCGGCGACCCCGGTCTGCGAGGTCAGCCGCGACTGCCGCTCCGCGGCCCGCATCAGCCGGTTGGCGCGCGGGCGGCGCTGAGCGTCGTAACCCAGCAGCCGCTCGGCCACCTCGGCGGGCCCGGCCCCCGACAGGTGGCGGGCGAGCGCGGCGGCGTCCTCGAAGGCCTGGCTGGCGCCCTGCCCGAGGTCGGGCGTCATGGCGTGCGCGGCGTCGCCGAGCAACGCGATCCTGCCGGTCGCGAACGCCGGCAGCGGCTCGGCCAGGCAGGCGATCGGGTCGACGTAGACGTCGTCGGCCGCGGTGGCCGACAGCAGCGCGGGGACGGCCGGGTGCCAGTCGGCCATCAGCGCCAGCATCTGCTCGCGTGCCTCCTTCGGCCCCGGGACGGGTTCGGGCAGCACGGAGTCGGTGAACCAGTACAGCCGGTCCGAGCCGATGGGGAACAGCCCGAACATCGCCCCGGTGCGCCGGTCGAGCAGGATGCCGGCCAGCAGTTCCTCCACGTCCAGCCCCGCGGGGTGAGGCAGGGTGCCGCGCAGGTCCATGCGGCCGATCCTGCGCAACCCGCGGTGACCGGGAAACAGCTGCCCGCGCAGCCTGCTGCCGATCCCGTCGGCCACGATCACCGCGTCCGCCTCGGTGACGCGCTCGCCGCCGCTGAACACCGCCACTCCGTCCGCGCCGGGCTCCAGTCGCTCCACCGGGGTCGCGGTCCGCACCGCCTCGGCGGGCAGCGGGGCGCGCAGGGTGCGGTGCAGCTTCGCCCGGTCGGCCACGATCATCGACCCGACCTCTCGCTGTGCCCGCACGGCATCGGTGATCAGCAGCGGCCGCCCGCGCCAGTCGCGCAGCCCGGCGCTGCGGGCGGGGGTGGACTGTCCCTCGGTGTCGTAGCCGAGCTCCTCCAGCGCCCGGAGCCCGTTGGGCATGATCACCACGCCGGTGCCCGCCTCGCGGAGCTCGGCGCTCCGCTCGTAGAGGGTCACCCGATGCCCCTGGCGGTGCAGGCCCACCGCGGCCACCACCCCGCCCAGCCCGGCACCGACCACGACGACACGCATGGCATCCCTCCATTCACTACGACCGTACTACTACGGTTATTGGTAGCATGGCAGGGTGCCGCCCACCAATCCAGCCCGCCGCCAGGCCCTGACGGATGCCGCCATCGACCTGCTGGCGGCCTCGGGGGTGCACGGGGTGACCCATCGTGCGGTGGAGAAGGAGGCGGGGCTGCCGACCGGCACGGCGTCCAACTACTTCCGCAGCCGCGAGGCGCTGCTGGTGGCCGCCGCCGAGCGGGTGGTCGAGCTCCACCTGGCCGACATGGACCGGGCGGCCGAGCACCAACCCGCGGGCGGCGTCGACCTGGTGGAGATGCTGACCGGGTCGTTGCTCGCGGCGGCGACCACCCTGCGCCACCGTTACCTTGCGATCTTCGAGCTACAACTGGAGGCGGTGCGCCGCCCTGCATTGGCCGCAGCGCTGGCGGGGCTGCAGGAGGTCGCGGTGCGTTTCACCGCCGAGTATCACGACCAGCTGGGGCTGAGGATCGCGCGCGAGAAGGTCCCCGCGCTCATCGCGCTCTACGGCAGCGCCCTGTTCGCCCTGGTCAGCGCGCCTGCCGGCAGCGTCACCCGGCCCGTCGTCGAGGACATCGTCGACACCATGGTGTACGGCTCCGCCGTACCGGACGGCTAGCGCGGCACCTTTCCGAAGCACACGTCGGCGTCGGCAGCGGCTCACCTGATTCGGATGGAGGGCAATGGCACTGCTCCATGTCAAGCAGCCGGGATCGGAGAGGCGCCGTTTTCTCCACGGTCCCCGGCGGATACCGCGAAGGGCAGACGCATCCGATGAGTGGATTGATCTACAGGGCTCAGGGCAGGGGCGGATCCGGAGACGGGCCGCATTCGCCGGCTCGGCCGGGGCCTCGTGCTCGGTCCGCCGTGTGAACACTCGACCGTCCTTTGGCGCGCTGCTGGACCCGTGAGGGCGGTTGATGGAGGACGATCATCCCTGTGCGGGACGTTGGCCCGCTGGACGGAAAGGGCGGTGCGGATGCGGCAAGCGGGAGTACTGGACGTCGGGTGCCACAGCGCTCTCCTCATCGTGGTCCGACCCTCGCGGAAGAAGGCGGGGCTGGAGACGATGGTGTCCTGCAAGGTGCGGCTGGGGCTGCACCAGATGCTCACCCCGGACGGACGGGTGAGTGAACGCGGGGTGCGCAGCGTGCAGCGGGCGGTGGCCAAGGCGATGGGCGGGGCGGACTCGCGGCAGGAGGTGTTCGCGTTCGCCACCTCCGTCATCCGGGACGCGCCCAACCGCGACGAGGTCATCACCCGGGTCGCCCAAGCCACCGGCACCCACCTGCAGGTGATGTCGGGCCAGGAGGAGGCGCGGCTGGCGTACGTCGCCGCCCGTCGCTGGGCGAACCAGACGAGTAGCCCGCTGCTGGTCCTGGACATCGGCGGCGGCACCGTGGAGATCGCCGCCGGCACCGGCGAGCAGCCTCGCATCGTGTACTCGCTGCCGCTCGGCGCCAGAAGGATCACCCGCGAATGGCTGCCCGGCGGCCCCTCCTCCAGACGGCGCCTGGAGGAGGTACGACAGCACCTGCGCCACGTCCTGAGCGAACTGCCCGACCTGCCGCAGGCCCAGCGGGGCGGGCGTGTTGTGGCCTGCTCCAAGACCTTCACGCAGCTCGCCCGGCTCGCCGCCGCCGCCGGCGGCGGCAAGCCGGCGTACGCACGCCGGCGTCTGACCCTGCCCGGGCTGCGGGCGTCGCTCGCCCTGCTGGCCGGCACCGACACGGCCGGCCGCGGTGAGCTGCCGGGCATCAGCGGCCACCGCGCCGAGCAGTCCCTCGCCGGCGCGCTGGTGGCCGAAGCCCTGATGGAAGCCTGCGGGGCCACCCGCGCGGAAATCTGCCCCTGGTCCACCCGGGAAGGACTCCTGCTGGAGCACCTGGGAATGACCCCGGGTGGAAAACCGAGAGAGAGCCGACACCGGTAAGCCGTCCCGAGTGGAGGGCCAACACGGCGGGCGCCGCCGAGCGACGAAACCGGGCCGGTCATGTCGCTCTGAGTACGACGTCCAGGTCGCTGTCGGCGAACGGCCGAGGGGCACATGGGCAAGGGATATCGGTGCCGAAGAGCAGTGCGTCGAGACTGGCGCGCCGTAGGCGACGCAGGATCCGCCGGATCAGTCGCAGGGCGGGGGCTGATGGATCCGGTGCAGTCCGAGCGGTGCGGGCGGAGGCAGGGGTGCGGTGTGGCCGACATGGAAGGACTGGAGGAGGTAGGCGACCAGGCGTCGGGATGCGGCCAGCGAGACCTGCTGTGACTCTCCGACGATGCCGTTGTTGGCCAAGAGCAGGAGGGTGATGTCGGTGTGGTCGAAGTCGTCGCGCAACTGCCCGACGTCTTTGGCACGCTGTATCAGACGGGCAATGCTCTTCTCGGCGCGGGTGCGTTCGCGGTCGTAGTCGACGGCGTCGGGAAACTGGGAGAGGAACGCGGCGGTGAAGCCCCGGTCGGTGGCCTGCATGGTGCACACCTTGTCGATGACGGAGCAGAATCCGTGCCAGGGGTCGGGGTCCTCCAGTCCTTCGTCGAGGACCGTGACGCAGAGGGCGAGCTGTTCGGCGAAGGCCTCGGTGACGAGATGGGCGCGGGTGGGAAAGCGCCGGTAGAGGGTGGCCGCGCCGACTCCGGCGCGGCGGGCGATCGTGGTGAGGGGTACGTCGATTCCCTGAGTCGTAAATGCCTCGCGGGCGGCTGCAAGGATGCGGTCGCGATTGTGCCGGGCGTCGGCGCGTAGCCCTGTAGCCGCAGCGGGGGAACGGGGCTCATCGGCGGAAGCGGGTGACCGGTCCGGCTTCCGAGAGGGCTGAGCAGGCATGTCTCTCACTTTAGCGTAAGTGGACGATGTCATCCGTTTACGGCATTAACGTGGTTGAGCGAGCAGAAACATCCTTTTTCTCTCGCTGCTTCCGAGACAGAAAAGGACGAAGCCGTGAACGATATGCGCGCAGCCCTCTATGACCGATACGGCCCCCCGGAGGTGCTGTACGAGGGCAAGGTGCCCGTGCCGGACGTCAAGCCCGGTGAGGTGCTGGTCCGCGTCCACGCGGCCAGCGTCAACGGCGGCGAGCTGGCCGGCCGGGCCGGAAAAATGCGGCTGGTGACGGGGCGCCGCTTCCCCAAGCGCACGGGGCTCGACTTCGCCGGAGAGATCGCCGAGGTCGGCCCCTCGGTGACCGGAATGCGGGAGGGAGAGCGGGTGTGGGGATTGCTGGGACGGGCGACGTTCGGCAGCGCGGCGGAGTACGTGGCGGTCCACCCTCGACAGATAGCCCCTGCCCCCGGCGACCTCACCCTGGTGCAGGCCGTCTCCCTGCTGGCGGGTGGAACGACCTCGATCACCGCCCTGCGTGACAAGGCCCGTCTCAAACCCGGCGAACGCCTCCTGGTGCGCGGCGCCAGTGGCGGTGTCGGCAGTGTCGCGGTCCAGATCGGTAAGGCCTTCGGTGCTCACGTCACCGCGCTCGCGGGCCCGAAGAACCTCGACTTCGTCCGCGGTCTGGGCGCGGACGAGGTCCTCGACTACAAGACGACCCACACGTCCGGACTGGGCACGTTCGACGTCGTCATGGACACCGTCGGCACTCAGCACCCCGCTTATCGTCGGCTGCTGGCTCCCGGCGGACGCATGGTGGCCATCACCTTCGATGTCGAAAATCTTCTCGCCGGCGTTTCATACATCCTCGGCTCGACCATCCATGGCTCCCGGCGGGTGCGTTTCTTCAGCGGTAATCCCCGGCACGAGCTGTTCGCCGAACTGACCCGGTATGCGCAGAACGGCGACATCCGTCCCGTCGTGGACACCGTCCATCCCCTCGCTCGCATTGCCGCCGCGCACCGCGCCTTGGAAGCCGGCGGCGTCCGCGGAAAGCACGTCATCCAGGTCATGTGACTCGTTGACGTCGCCCAGAATCCCGGCCGTGCCCTTACGACGAGAGCGCCGGTCCGCATCTTCGCCTGCTCGGCCGAGCGGATGGGGATGCGCCCGAAGACCTCGGCCTGGACGAGGAACGAACAGAGCGACCGGCCCCGGACGGCGTCAGGCCGTGGCCCGCAGGTATTTCTCCGCCCATTCCTCGAAGCTGGTGAGCGGGATGCCCAGGGCCTGCGCGTACTGCGGGCGAGCGGGTTGGCCGACCACGTTCGTCCGTTCGTGGCTGGCGCCCGCGGCCGGCATCCCGGCGGCGATGGCCTCCTCCAGGGTCATGTCGGGTGCGGCCAGCTCGGTTCCCAGGCTGCGAGAGAGGATCTTGGCGATGTCGGTCATCGTCAGGTAGTCGCCGGCCAGCTCCAGCTCGACACGGTCGAACCGCTCGGGCTCGGTGATCGCGGCGGCGGCGGCCTGGCCGATGTCGTCGACCGCGACGAGGGACATCCGGGTCCCAGGCTTCAGGATGCTCACCAGGCCGCCCTCGACGCCGCGGGGAAACAGGAACGCCTCAGAGGGCAGGAGGTTCTCCATGAAGAAGCATGGCTTGATGAGCGTCCAGTGCGTGAAGCCCGCTTCGCGGACCCGGTCCTGGATGCCGGCCTTGGTGGTGTAGTAGGGCTCCATCGCGGCCCAGCGGCCTTCGGCCCAGCCGGGCTCCTCGGTGTGCTGCCCGGCGCCGGAGACGGAAGTGTGCACGAACTGCGGCACCTCGGCGGCCCTCGCGCCCTCGATCAGATTGACGGCCTGGGCCAACTCGCCTTCGAAGACGCGTCCGTTCATGTCGGGCATCTGCACCGAGAAGACGGCGCGAGCTCCTTCGGCGGCCCGGGTCACGGAGTCGCGGTCGTCGAGGTCGCCGGTGACCAGCTCGGCGCCGAGCGCCTCGACGGCCTTCGCCCGGTCGGTCGCGGGATCACGGACCAGGGCTCGTACGGGGATGCCCATCGCGAGCAGGGCACGGGTGGTGGCGCCGCCTTGGCGGCCGGTGGCGCCGGTGACCAGGACGGGTGCGGAGTTTGTGGTCATGGTGTTCCTCGGGTGGTGATGCACAGCTAAATGGCGAGGCCCGCCACTTATATTCCGGTACGATACGGAGGGCCCCGCCATTTAGCAAGCTCGGAGATGACGCCATGACCGTCCAGCGCGCCGACGCCCGGCGCAACTACGCGCGGATCCTCGCCGTGGCCGAGGAGGAGGTCGCCGCGCACGGCGCCGACGCCTCCCTGGAACAGATCGCCCGCACCGCGGGAGTCGGATCGGCCACCGTGCGCCGGCACTTCCCCGGCAGACGCGCGCTGTTGGAGGCGGTGTTCAGCGAGCGGATCGAGGCCCTGTGCGCCCGCGCCGCGGAGTTGGCCGGGGCGGCCGACGCGCGGGCCGCGCTGCTGGACTGGCTGGGCGCGCTCACCACGTACGCCGCCTCCGCGCGGGGCATGGCCGACGCGCTGGTCCAGGACGGGATGGACGACCCGGAACATGTGAACGCCTGCTCGGCGAAGCTCACCGGGGCGGCCGACCCGCTGCTGCGGCACGCGGCGCGGGCCGGCGCGGTGGCGCCGGGCGTGACCACAGCCGACCTGATCACTCTGGTCACGGGCATCGTCCTGGTCACGGAACACCACCCGGACCCCGCGGCCGAGGCGCACCGGTTGCTCGGCCTGACCATGGAGGGAGTCAGCCCTCGGAGGTGAGCGGGAGGAAGGCGCGGTTCGACCCTCTGAGTTCGCACGGGGGCTCCGGGTCCCAGCGCGTTCTGCCAAGGTGAACGGCGCGAGGAAACCGAAATCAGTCATGGTCTCTGATCGCGCCGACGAGCCCGGTGAGCGACCTACGTCGAGGCCACGATCTCCAAGAGGCGCGTCGGGGAGTGTGCCGCGCTCGCTCGGCTCACGAGCCGTCGCGCAGTTCGCCCAGGCGCTCACGCGTGAAGCGGATGTCGTCGAAGGTGACGACGCACCCGTCACCGGTCGGCGACTGCGCCTCGAAGCCGATCGCGGCGGGCGTGGACGTGCCGTCGATGGCGAAGAAGCGGATCATCCGCCAGGTCTTCCCGTCGAGGGAGGCGTGGTAGGCGAAGGTGTGGTCGATCCGGGAGACCCGCAGCCACACCGTCCGGCCGTCGACGACAAAGGCGTTGGCGTCATCGGCGACGCCGCGGGCGACCACGGAGACGATCATCGGCTCGCCGTCGGGGGAGAACTCGAAGCAGAGCTTGCCCCAGTGGCGGTCGTCGATCCACAGGAGCAGCACCCCCGCGTCGTAGGTCGAGGCGAACTCCACGGTGACGCGGGCGCTGAACTGGAAGTCACCGTCCGGGGGAACGCCGAGCAGAGTCGCCGCGTTGAGCATCGACTCGGCGTTGAGCTGGGTGCCGGCCCCCGGGTCGATGAAGATGTCGCTGTGGGGGGCCGCAGAGGCCGTCACCGTGGTGGGCGTCCCGGCGATCGTCCATGCCTCCTCGGAGGACGGCGAGAGGGTGAAGGGCAGGCCCGGTACGTCCCAGGCGATGGCCATGTCGTCTCCATCTGTCGTCGGTTCGTCGCTGTGCCGGCCCGGTGCTTCCGAAGCCGTCCCAGCCGCAGAGCAGGGCGTTTTCACAGGTCACCACGGATGACGGTCAGCTGATGTGACGTTCCGTTCTGATCTGGAAAGTCAATGATCGATCCAGGGCTCATCGAATGTAAAGGCCGCGCAAGCCCGGCAGCCGGCCCGCTGGGCTGATCACGACAGGAGGTCGCGCCAGCGCTCGGCCGACTCCAGCGTGTCCAGGCTGATCCGTTCCAGGAACGCCCCGCCCCTGGCCAGCCGGCGCCCCACGGGCGTGTCGAGCCCGAGCGCCTCCGCCCCCGCCTTCGCGGCCTGCGCCGCCTCGAGTGTCTGCCGCGAGCCGGTCACCATCGAGTGGTACCAGGCGTCGTCGTCGACCACGTAGATGTCGCGACGCCGCTGCGGATCGCGCTCGCGCCTGATCAGCCCCTGCTGGATCAGATAGCTCACGGCCATGGAGACCGAGGCCGGGCTGACCTTCAGCCTGCGTGTCAGCTCGGTCGCGGTGAGCCTGCCGTCCTCGCTCAGCCACAGGCCGATGAGCACGCGCGCCATCATCTTCGGCAGCCCCATCCCGACCGCCATCTCGATGGCCCCGTCTCCCACCTCGCCCGCCTTGCCGTCCGGCGGCCCTGCCGAGGGCGGGGGAGCCGGCATGCCACGCCGCGCCCGCCGCTCCGTCGCCCGGTGTGCCCGCTCGGGCCGGTAACCGCCGGGGCCGCCGTTGCGGCCGATCTCCCGGCTGATCGTCGAGGTCGGCCGGTCGAGCCGCCTGGCGATCTCGGCGTAGGAGAGTCTTTCGGCGAGGCCGGTCGCGATGCGCTGACGATCCTGCTGGGTCAACCTTCCTCCTGGCATGACGCCATTATTGCGTTCGCCGCCATTCATTGCAACAGTTCGTTGCATTCAGGCGTAGCGTCATTGCATCAATTTTCCCGCATTTACCTGCTGTTACGTGCAGTCATTGATTGACGTTTATTTTGAATGCAACGTAGCTTTCAATATATGCCGAACACGTATTATCGTGAAGAGCCGGTCGCCCCGTCCTTCGACCGCGCACCCGCCTGCCCCTTCACCCCCGCCCCCGAGGCCGCCGCGCTGCTCACCCGATTTTTGGCGCCGCGGCTCGCCGTACCGGCGGAAGAGGCGCCGCTGCGCACCGGCCCCTCGCAGATCTACGGCGTGCGCAGCCTGCCCGTCACCCGGGACCGGGGTTGAGCACGATGCGCACCGTCGAGACCCCCGGCCCCATCCACGCCGTCCCCGCGATCTCGGTGACGGGACTGCGCAAGTCATACGGCTCGCACCGCGTCCTGGACGGCATCGACCTCACCATCCCGCAGGGCACGATCTTCTCCCTGCTCGGCCCCAACGGCGCGGGCAAGACCACCACGGTGCAGATCCTGTCCACCCTGATCAAGGCCGACGCCGGCGAGATCTGGGTGGCCGGGCACGACCTGGCCGGAGAACCCGACAAGGTGCGCGCCGCGATCGGGGTCACCGGCCAGTTCTCCGCCGTGGACCACCTGCTCACCGGAGAGGAGAACCTGCGGCTCATGGCCGACCTGCTCCACCTCGGCCGCTCCTGCGGTAGCAGGCGCACCCGTGAACTGCTGGACCGCTTCGACCTCACCGACGCCGCCCGCAAGCCGGTGGCCGCCTACTCGGGCGGCATGCGCCGCCGGCTCGACCTCGCCATGACCATGGTCGGCACACCGAAGATCATCTTTCTCGACGAGCCGACCGCCGGCCTGGACCCGCGCAGCCGCCGCACCATGTGGCAGATCGTCAGGGAACTGGTCGAGCAGGACGGCGTGACCATCTTCCTGACCACCCAGTACCTGGAGGAGGCCGACGAGCTCGCCGACCGCATCGCCCTGCTCAGCCAGGGCGAGCTGGTGGCCGAGGGCACCCCGGAGGAACTCAAGCGGCTGGTCCCCGGCGGCCACATCGTCGTGCGCTTCGCCGACGCCGACGGTTACCGCAGGGCGGTCCCGCACATCGGAGCCACCTCGCGCAACGACGCGGCGCTCACCGCCCAGATCCCCGGCTCCGGCGGCGTCAAGACGCTGAGGAACCTCCTGGAGTGGCTGGACACCCAGGCCGTCGACGTCGCCGGGCTGACGGTGCACACCCCCGACCTGGACGACGTCTTCCTCACCCTGACCAAGGAGCCCTCCCGATGAGAGCGATCACCGACTCGGCGACGATGCTGCGCCGCCAGGTCAAACACATCTGGCGCTACCCCTCGCTGATCCTCACGTTCGCCGCCGTTCCCGTGGTGTTCCTGCTGCTGTTCGTCTACGTCTTCGGCGGCACCATGGGCGCGGGCATCGGCGGCGACCGCACCGCCTACGCCGGTTACCTCACTCCGGGCATCATGATCACGACGATCGCGGGCGCCGCGCAGGGGACCGCGATCTCGGTGGCCACCGACATGGCCGAGGGCATCATCGCCCGGTTCAAGACCATGGCCATCGCCCGCGTCTCGGTGCTCACCGGGCACGTGCTCGGCGCGATGGTGCAGACGTTCATCGCGATCGCGGTGGTGACCGGAGTGGCCGTGCTGATCGGCTTCCGCCCGTCCGCCTCGGCGCCGGCCTGGCTCGGCGTGGTCGGCGTGCTGGTCATGTTCACCTTCGCCATCACCTGGCTGTCGGTCGCGCTCGCCATGGTCTCCAAGAGCGTCACCACGGCCAGCAACCTGCCGATGCCGCTGATGACGCTGCCCTTCCTCGGCAGCGGCTTCGTCCCGACCGAGTCGATGCCGACCGGACTGCGCTGGTTCGCCGAGCACCAGCCGTTCACCTCCGTCATCGAGACCCTGCGCGCGCTGCTCACCGGCCGCCCCGCCGGCTCCAGTTTCGTGGAGGCGGCCGTCTGGAGCGCGGTCATCGCCCTGGCCGGATACCTGTGGGCACGGAGGCTCTACAACCGATGACATTCACCCTTGGCCAGGACAGGGCATCAGCGCCGTCTCGCCCACCTCGGGGAGGCCGCACGATCCAGCATCGGTTGCGACGACCGGCCACCGGCCGACCACACCGCTTACCGTTCGATCCGCGCGGATCCTTCCCGACCCGAGCTTGAGCCCCCGGATCCGCTACCGCTGATTCCTGCGCGACTGCTCCTCGGTCCCGTGGACGGGCAAGTCCTGATCTTGGGCCCGCGGGGCGATCCCCGCGGGCCCGGATCAGTCGAGCAGGGCCGTTACCGTACCCGCACCGACGGTCTTGCCGCCCTCGCGGATGGCGAAGCCGAGCCCGGTCTCCAGGGCCACCGGCCTGCCGAGCTCGACGGTGACCTCGACGGTCTCGCCGGGCAGGGCGAGACCGTCACCGCGCAGGTCCATCCGGCCCGGAACGTCGGTCGTCCGCAGATAGAACTGCGGGCGGTAGCCCGTCGCGACAGCCGTACTCCGGCCGCCTTCCTCACCTGTCAGGAGGTGGACGCGGGCGGCGAACAGCCGGTGGGCGCGCTGGGTGCCGGGCGCGACCAGCACCTGACCCCGCCGTACCTGCTCGCGCCGGATCCCGCGCAGCAACAGCGCCGCGTTGTCACCGGCCTCGCCCCGCTCCATGGTCTTGCCGAAGGTCTCGACCCCGGTGACCACCGCGGTGAAGCCCTCGCCGAGCCCGACGGCCTGGACGGTGTCGCCGACCTTGACGGTGCCGCGCTCGATCGCCCCGGTGACGACCGTGCCCCGTCCGGTGACGGTCAGCGCGTTCTCCACCGGCAGCAGGAACGGAACGTCGGTGTATCGGACCGGGACCGGGACGTGGTCGTCGACCGCCTGGAGCAGCGCCCCGATGGAGGCGACCCACTCCGGGTCGCCCTCCAGCGCCCGCAGCCCGGAGACCCTGACGATGGGCACGTCCTGATAGCCGTGCTCGGCGAGCAGGTCCCTCAGCTCCAGCTCGACGAGGTCGGCCAGCTCCGGGTCGGCCCCGTCGGCCTTGTTGAGCGCGACCACGACGTGCTCGACGCCCACCCGCTGCGCGAGCAGCACGTGCTCGCGGGTCTGCGGCATGATCCCGTCCAGCGCGGACACCACCAGGATCGCCCCGTCGAGCTGCGCCGCCCCCGTGATCATGTTCTTCACGTAGTCGGCGTGGCCGGGCATGTCCACGTGCGCGTAGTGGCGCGTGGCCGTCTCGTACTCGACGTGGGAGATGTTGATGGTGATGCCCCGTGTCGCCTCCTCGGGTGCCCGGTCGATCCGGTCGAACGGCACGTACTTCGCGCCGCCCCGCTCGCTGAGCACCTTGGTGATCGCCGCGGTGAGCGTGGTCTTGCCGTGGTCGACGTGTCCCATCGTGCCGATGTTGAGGTGCGGCTTGTTGCGCACATAGGCCTGCTTGGCCATGATCTCTGTTCCTTCGACGCTCGCCTGTGGCGGTGACCCGGACTCGGCCGACCCCTCCCCGCCGGGTCACCCAGGACTCACGGGAAAGGGTCAGCGCTCCGCGCCGTCAAGCCGCTGCACGGCGGGCATCGAGGCACGCCTCGGCGCGCCCGCGGTGGCGGGCGTCGCGAGAGTGGCGTGCCGGAACATGCGTTCATGGTCCGGTACGGCGTGGCGCGACCGCAACCGGATTTCCGACGATCGGGAGGTCGACGGAGGTAACACCCACCCGCTCCAGACTGCGACGCCACCGCTTTGAGCCGATTCCGGTCCGCGACCAGTGAGCCGATCGAGCCGTCGGATCGAGGGTCACCGGCGACCGGGGCGGGCCTGAGCGCGGTAGCGGTCAAGGACGTCCTGGCGAAGAAGGTGGCCGAAGCCCGCGGCGTTGATGCGCAGGCCGAGTTGGGGCTCGGTCACGCCGAGTGCGGCGGCGGTGTCGGCGAGGTTCCAGTCGGCGGCGGCGAGCTGGGTCAGCAGATGGCCGCGGCGAACCTGGTTCTCCGACAGACGGAACGTTTTGAGGTACGCGAGCCGGCCGGTGCCGTCGGTGATGAGCTCGCCGATGTGGTTCTCGCGCTGCCGTTCGAAGGGCGGCAGGAAGCGGGACAGGCGGTAGTCGCCCATGTCGTAGACGCGCTGATAGGTGTAGCCGGTGCCCAGCAGCCCGCCCGCCATGACCTGGTCGTGGAAGGCCGCCCACTCCTGTTGCTGCTGACGGGCCCGGGCGCGCAGATCGGCGAGCGACCGTACCGTCGCGTCCGCGATGCGGGCGTGGAAATCGGCTACCGGCATGCTGAGCATCGCGTAGTGGTAGATCAGCTCGCCGTACAGGTCATGGATGAGGGTGGAGTGCAGGGCACGGTAGTCATCGGGGTGCGGTACCACGAACGCGGCGGCGAGCGCGTCCGCGGCGTAGACCAGGACGCCGCACTGGCCGGGGTGGATCTCGAAGACGCGAAGGGCGTCCTGCAGGCCTCTGACCGCCGCGCCGGTGTACGCCTCCTCGACGCGGGGGGAGAGCCCGCGGTTGATCGCGCGGCGTGACCATTCCTCCCACGCGATCTCCGGTCCGCCGAAGTGCAGTGCCAGGTACCCCTCGAGCGCCAGGTGCAGGGGCAGGAAACGCAGCCGGTTCTTGTCGGCACGGCGAGCCATACGGCGGTGGAACCGCAGCGGCATCCGGCTGGGCGTGCGGTCACGCTCCGCCGGTCCCCGCAGCTGGGTTCCGTACGCCGCGGCGGGGGTGGCGTCACTCGTCCAGTTCGCCACGAACCCGTGAGGGATGTAGGAGGAGTACACGGTCCGCGAGTCCACCTTCACAACGCCGAACTCCGCGTCGTAGAGCCGGACGTCGAGCCGCAGGTCCTCGATCGGCTGCTCGCGGATCAGCGGGACGAGCCGTACGCCGCCCCATGCCTGCGCGGGGCGGGTGAGCAGCCCGGTGAGGGCGAGATCCGTCATGCGTCGTCCTCCCGCAGGAACTCCTCGATGCGGCGTGCCAGGTGGGCATGTAGTTCGAAGAGCCCGGTGCGCCCCTCCGCGAACCGAGCCAGTTCCACCAGGGCGACCAGGCTCTCGGCGTCGCGGATCCCGGCGGTCGGGACGGTGGGCGCCAGCCGCCGTACGTCGAAGTCGGCGGCGTCGTACACCGGGTTGAGGTGCACGATGGCGCAGGTGTGGTGGGGGTCGAGCCGGGTGCGCCAGATCCGCAGCACCTCTCCCGCGAGCCCCGGCGGTGAGTTGTCCCATCCGTCGGAGACGATGAGAAGGCGCTCGGGCCGGAGGTCGAGGCCGTCGAGGATGCGTTCGCCGAGCGGTGTCGCCCCGTACGGCCGGGCGAGCAGTGCGTCCGAGCGGCCGGAAAGCCACAGCGGTGTGTACTCGGAGGCCAGCGCCTCCAGAAGGAAATGGCAGGCGAGCGCGACGGCGAGCGGACGGCGGCGCTTGTGCCCCGAGCCGTACGAGGAGAAGCTGTCGTCGAGGACGGCGACCACCGCGCCCCAGCGCCCGGCCTGGTCACCCGCGCTGCGCCGAGCGGCCGTGCGCAGCGCCGCCGTCAGCTCGGCGCGGCGGTGCACGCGATCGTCCGGTGAGAGAGCGAGTACGTATGACGCCAACCGGGTCAGCGGCATCGTGGCCAGGTCTGCCCGCACCGCGTCAGCCCCCAGAGTGCGCGCCGACTCCTGCAGGCGCAGGCGCTCCAGCCGGGTGAGCCGGGGCGCGATGCGCTCCAGGAACGCGGCGCGTGCGATGTGGTGCTTCGCCGCGAACCCCTCCGCCACCGTGTAGGGCAGCCTGTACAGCGCGGCCTGCTCGTAGTGGGCCCGCCGCCAGGTCTCCAGGATCGGGGTGGTGTAGGCGGCCGGTCGGTGCGGGGTGAACAGGAACGGCCCCAGCTCTCCACCCGGCCTCAGGTGGGCATGGCGGACGGCGTCCTTGACGGCGGCGCGGTATTTCACCGCGTCGAACGCGAGGTCGGGACGGGCGGCCAGCCAGTCCCGCATGATCGCTCTTGTACGCCGGTTGTTGACCTTGGCGCGGCGCAGTTCGCGGAACAGCCCGTACACCCGGGGCGGTGGCAGCAGGGCCAGCCGCCGGGCGATCAGGCGCCCCTCGGCGCGACGCTGGTCCGGGTCCGCCTCCGCGCTCGTGGCCAGCAGGTTCCGGGCGATCAGTACGGCGTTGTGGTCGTTGACGTCCAGGGCGAGGGTGGCCGCGTACAGGTCGCGGTAGTTGCCCAGCAGGTAGCGATGCAGGAAGTCCAGCGAGAGGCCCTGCTCGCCCGCACCGGAGTGGAACTCACGCTGGCCCGTGGAGGTGATCGCCGCGTTCACGAACAGCAGGACGTCGTCGGCGGCTATCAGATCCGCCATGGTCTCGAGGTGAGCCTTGATCTCCGTCTCCGGGTTGATCTGGGAGCCGACCGGGGAATGGGGGCACGAACTGCGAATCATCGCTTCACAGGCGGGTTCCGGAAGTCGCACCGGAGTCCCGCGGTCGGCTCCGGAAGAGTAGCACCGGCATATCATCTTTTTCTGCCTTATTTCCCGCCACCTGCGGCGGTCCGGCCTCGGCGGTGCGCGAACGCGGCACGCCGGCCGGAAACGTCAGGGGCCGCCACCGGTTCACCTCGAGGACCGGGAGTTCCGGACGTCAGGGAGCGCCGCGAACCCGGCTTTCAGCTCGCGATACAGGACTTTGCCCGTGGCGGTCCTGGGCATCTCCTCCTCGCGGATGATCGAAAGCGATCGCGGCCGTTTGTATCCGGCGATGCGGTCCTTGCACCAGGCCAGCAGCTCGTCGGGCGAGGACGACGCCGCGTCGCGCAGGATGACGACGGCGTGCACGCGCTCGCCCCATTTGGGGTCGGGGACGCCGATGACGGCCACGTCCTTCACCTTCGGATTGGAGCGGAGCAGGGCCTCCACCTCGGAGGGGTAGATGTTCTCGCCCCCGGAGATGATCATGTTGCTCTTGCGGTCGACGAGATGGATGTATCCGTCCGCGTCGCGACGGGCCATGTCGCCGACCGTGCAGTATTCGCCCCTGAACGCCTCCGCCGTCTTCTCCGGCAGCCGCCAGTAGCCGTCGAACGTGTGGGGATTGCACGAGTACAACTCGCCGACGTCGCCGTCGGCGACCTCGTCGCCATCCGGGTCGAGCAGCCTGATGGGTGCCGAGCCGACGTATTCGCGGCCGACCGAGCCGAGCTTGGTGAACTGCTCGTCGGGATGGAGCATCGTCACGAAGCCCGCCTCCGTCGACCCGTAGAGCTCGAACAGACCGGAGTTCCTGAAAAACTCCATGGTCTCCAGCTTCGTCTCGCGGGATGCGGGCGCCGAGGAGATCATCAACTTGCTGACCCGGTCGACGTTGTGTTTCTCACGGACGGACGCGGGGAGGTCGAGCATCATGACGTAGTGCGTCGGCACGAGTGACGTGAAGGTCGCCCCGTCCTCGGCGAGCGTCCGCACCAGGTGCTCGGGATCGAGGCTGTTCCTGCTGTAGATCGAGCAGGCGGCCCCGCGGCAGGTGAAGGCGCTGAAGAAGTAGAGCGAGTTCGCGTGGAACATCGGCATCACCAGCAGCGCGCTGTCGTCCCTGCGGAGGCTCAGCTCGATGTCCGTCGTGAAGGACAGCAGGGCGATGCCCCTGTGGCTGCGGATGGCGCCCTTGGGTTTCCCCGTCGTGCCGGAGGTGTACATCAGCGTCCACGGATCCTCGGGACGCACCGGGACGCGCGGCTCGCCGTCCCGGGCCGCGGCGAGAAGGTCCTCATAACCCCGGTAGCCCGGCGGGCAGACGCTCCGGCCGAAATGGATGTAGTTGCGCGGCGCGATCGGGAGCTCGGACCGGATCTCCTCGACCGAGCCCACGAGGTCGTCCTGAACGATGAGGGCGGCGGCCTCGCAGTTCTCGACGATGTAGCGGATCTCCGGCCCGAGAAGACGGAAATTGACGGGAACGGCCACCAGGCCCGCCTTCGCGGTCGCGGCGTAGATCTCCGCCCACTCCAGGCAGTTGAAGGCGAGGACGGCCACCCGGTCGCCTTTTCGCAGGCCGAGCCCGAGAAGCGCATTGGCGAGCCGGCAGGAGCGCGCGTTCCACTGGAAGAACGTCAGAGTTCTTTCCAGGTCGCGAATGCCGACCTTTTTCGGAAAGAACCTGGCGTTCGCCGTGAGAACTTCGCCGATATTGAGGAGATCACCCATGCGACCCTCCCGCGTTCGGATTCTCTCTGGTGTGCTCCGCCGGCGGGCAAAAACATCGTATCGCCGGACCCGTTCCGCCTTGCCGCGCTTTTACCTCCCGAAGCCAGAACGGAACGCGAGGCCGGCAACGGGACGCTGGAGGAGATCGCCGCCCGGACCGGCAGAAAGCGATGTCGTAATGCAGACGGGAAAGCGATATCCGGTTGTCAAAAGGATCGGCCGTCATTGGCGGTCCATATAATGACTGAGCGTCTTCCGTAAATTATGATCTTGGCCCTCCAATGTATCATGGAAGCCTGATCGGCCGCAGATGACCGGCGACGGAGTTGATCGGGTGGAGGCTGATATCAATGGCATTAACCGGTTCTGATCTGGTCGCACGCGCATTGCAGAAACAGGGCGTCGACACTTTCTTCTACATTATGGGTGCGCCAATGTTGTCGGTCGAGTCCGCCGCCCTGGCGCTCGGCCTGCGGGGCATCGACGTACGGCACGAGCAGGCCGCGGCGATGGCCGCCCACGCCTACGCGAGGCTGCTCAACCGCCCCGGCGTCTGCATGGCGGCCTCGGGGCCCGGAACGACCAACCTGATCACCGGGGTCGCGCACGCCTTCGCCGACTGCACACCCGTGGTGGCGCTGGGCGGGTCCTCACCGGAGTCGCAGAGCCACAGGGGAACGTTTCAGGAAATCGACCAGCTGGCGATGCTCGCGCCCTGCACCAAGTGGTCTGATCGGGTTCACCGTCCCGAGCGAATCCCCGAGCTTCTCGACCGTGCGATCCGCGAGGCGATGAGCGGGAAGCCCGGACCCGTCTATCTCGACCTGCCGGCCGACGTGCTGTTCGCGGAGGTCGACGAGGAGAGGGTCGAATGGCCCGCACCCTGGGACCCGGCCGGGCGACCGCGCCCGGCCGCCGCTCCCGCCGAGGTCCGGGCGCTCACCGACCTGCTCGCGGAGGCGGAGAGACCCGTCGTCGTGTCCGGCATGGGCGTCCTGTGGTCCGAGGCGGAGGCCGAGCTTCAGACGTTCGTCGAGGCCGCCGGAATCCCGTTCTACACGACGCCGCAGGGCCGGGGTGCGATCCCGGAAGATCACGAACTCTGCTATCCGGCGGTTCGCTCCACGGCCTTCCGCGAAGCGGACCTGATCCTCATCGTCGGGACGCGCATGAACTACATCATCGGTCATGCCTCCCCGCCCCGGTTCGGCGCCGACGCGAAGATCGCCCGTATCGACATCAGCGCCGAGGAGATCGCGACCAGCCCCCGCCGGCTGGACGTGGGTGTGGTCGCCGACGCGAGGACCGCCCTGACGCAGCTGACGGGCGCCATCCGCAGCCGCGTCACCCGGAAGAACTTCGCCGCCTGGCGCGACCGGTTGGCGGAGCAGAACGGATCCAAGCTCGCCGAACACGAAAGAACGCTCGCCGACGACGCCGTGCCGATCCATCCGCTCCGGCTCTGCCGCGAGCTGCGTGATTTCATGGACCGCGAGGTCATTCTCTGCGTCGACGGCCAGGAAATCCTCAATTATGGCAGGCAGGTCATTCCAACCTACGTGCCACGACATCGACTGAATTCAGGAACATTCGGCACGATGGGCGTGGGCCTGCCGCTCGGCCTGGGGGCGAAGGTGGCCTGCCCGGACAGGCCGGTCATCGTGCTCCACGGGGATGGATCGTTCGGTATGAACGCGATGGAGTTCGACACCGCGGTCCGGTGCGAACTGCCGATCCTTGTCGTCATCAGTCTCAACGGCGGCTGGACGGGAGACCCCGAGAAAGAGCGGCCGGGGCGCGAGCTCGGCTACACCCGCTTCGACAAGATGGCGGAGGCACTCGGCGGATACGGCGAATACGTCGAGAAGCCGGATGACATCCGACCGGCCCTGGAGCGCGCCATGGCCGAGGTCGACTCGGGCCGGCCGGCGCTCGTCAACGTCGTCACCGACTGGCGCGCCCGAGCCACAACAGCCGCATTCACTGAATACGTGACATAGCCTCGATCCTTTGTGGTCTTCGTATGGCCGGTTGGCGCTGTGACCACGGCGATCCGCCCCCGGCCGATCGCGGAGCCGAACTTCTCATCCCGATAAGGGCGAGACAGGGCGGGCGGGTCGCTTGTAAAGTCGGCGTCATGACCTGGCGACATTGATCCACAACCAGAGGTCGAGGCGGGACACGCTGCCGCGGACCCCCCGGAGATGCCGAGCATCCCGAGTCCGCACAGTCCCCGTGAGAAGGACCTCATGAACATCTCTTTTCTCCGTGCGCCCGACACACAGGACGCGCGCGCGAAGCGCCTGGCCGCGACGTTCTACGCCTACACCTTTTTCGATGAATTCATCCTGCTCTATCCGTTCTATGCGCTGCTGTTCGTCGATACGGGCCTGTCGACCGCGGAGATCTCCTCACTCCTGGTGATCTGGTCGGTCACCGCCATCGTGACGGAGGTCCCCTCCGGAGTGTGGGCCGACGTCGTCTCGCGGCGCCGGTTGCTCGCCCTCGCGCCGCTGCTGGCCGCGGCGGGCTTCGCCCTGTGGGTCGTGGCCCCCTCCTACTGGGTGTTCGCCGCGGGCTTCGTCCTGTGGGGCACCTCGGGGGCGCTCCAGTCGGGCGCGACGGAGGCGCTGGTCTACACCGAGCTCGACCGCCTGGGCGCCGCCGACCGCTACGCCGCGATCACCGGTCGCGCCCACGCGATCGCCACCGCCGCCGTCATGGCGTCCATGGCCGTGGCCGCCCCGCTGTTCGCCCTGGGCGGCTACCCGCTGGTCGGCGCCGCCAGCGTCCTGTCATGCGTGCTCGCCACGGCGGTCGCGACGACCTTTCCCGAGCATCGCGAGCGGGGTGGGAAGACCGAGGAGGGAGAGGAGGAGACGTCACCGGGCGGCTACGCCGCGATCCTGCGAGACGGGCTGCGGGAGGTGCGCGCGGGCAGGTCGATACGGCGGGCGCTGCTGCTGGTGGCCGTGGTGACGGCCCTGTGGGGGGCGCTGGAGGAGTACGTTCCCCTGCTCGCGGTCGACACCGGCGTCACCGAGCACGTCGTACCGCTCCTGCTGCTGCTTGTCTCCGCCGGAACCGCGATCGGCGGTGTGCTCGCGGCGACCGGGCGGCGCTTCACGGACCGGAAACTCGCCGGAATCCTCGGATTCGGGGCGCTGGCGCTCGCCGTGGGAGCGGTCAGCGGGCTCGCGGTGGGGTTCTTCGTCATCGCGGCGGCGTTCTGCGCCTTCCAGATGGCGAGCGTGCTGACCGCCGTGCGGCTACAGCAGAGCATCACGGGACCGGCCCGCGCGACCGTGACCTCGCTGGCGGGGCTGGGCGTCGACGTGATCGCCATCCTCTTCTACGGCGGCTACGCCGCGGCCTCGACGGTGACCGGGAACTCCACGATCTTCGCCGTCTCCGCGGTGCCGTACGCCGTTGTCGCCCTCGTTCTGTTTTTCGGGGGGTTCCGTTCGCGGAGAGCGGCCGCCCGCACCGATCTCGGCGGCTCGCGGATGGAGGTGAACCACACCGATCTCGGCGGCCCGCAGAGGGAGGCGGACCATACCGATCTCAGCGGCTCGCGTATGGAGGCGGACCGTACCGGTTTCGGCGACCTGCGGATGGAGGTGAACCGCACTGATCCAGGTGGCCCATGAACCGGGGGCCGCACGCATGGGTCGCGGCGGCCCGTGAACGGGGAGCGGATCGCACTGATCTCGGTGCCCCCGAACGGAGACGGGCCGCGTCGATCTCAGCGGCCCGTGAACCGGGGCAGGCCGAGTTCGGCGAAGATCGGGCTGTGATCGGTGTCCGGCAGGGCGTGGACGCCGTAGGCCTTGATCGCCATTCTTGAGTCGGCCAGCACATGATCGATCGTCACACCGGGAACGGACTCCCAGCTCTGCTGCGGCCAGGTGGCCGTCAGGCCGTTCCCGGTGGCGTCGGCCGCGTCGTGGTAGCCGCTGCCGAGCAGGTCGTTCATCGGGCTGTGGTCGAGGGTGGCGTTGAAGTCGCCGGCGAGCACCCGCAGCTGCCCACCCGCCCTGGGCAGCGCCCGGAGCCCGCCGGCCCAGCACGGCGCCCTGGAGCCGTCGCGCGGCGCGCAGGGGTGGACGGAGACGACCTCGATCTCGTGGCCGCTCGGGTGCTTGAGCACCCCTCGCGCCTGCCGGAACCTGCCCAGCGCGATCAGCGGTTTCTCGGTGAGGGGGTATTTGGAGTAGATGCCCGACCCCGACACCCCTTCGACCGCGCGGTCGACGACATGGGGCATTGTCTTGCGCAGTCCCGCCTTGTCCAGGCGCCCGCGCGCGGCGGGCGTGAGCTCCTGAAGGGTCAGCACGTCCGGATCGAGGGTCCGAACGAGCGTCATCAGGGCCTCGGTGTCGCCCGCGCCCACGGCCAGATTCGCGGCGAGCACCCGGAGCCGCCCGTCCGCGGCGGGCTGGTCACCGTCGCCGAAGTGCCGGGGGAGTACGGTCACCGCCAGCGCCACACTCGCGATCAGGGCGACGGCCGCCGCCACCCGGCGGCGCAGCCCCAGGGCCAGGATCAGGGCCACCACCGAGGCCGCCGCGACGTACGGCGTGAACGCCACCAGCGCGATCCACTGCCACACCGGTGTCCAGCCACCGACCCTGAGCACCGCCCACGCCGCGAACGGCGCCACCACCAGCCAGACCAGCAGGCTCAGCCATCTTGATCTGATCATGAACCGGGAGCGTAGCGGCCTCCCGTGCAGATTCTGTGGAGATTGGTGGTGTTATCCGCACATATGCGAGGAGGCGTCAGGGGCGGCACGCGGTGATCGACAAGGCCTCCAGGGCGGTGGATGCCCCGGCGGGGGGCCGTATCAGGGCTGCGATCACTCACCAGGGGCCCCGTCACAGAACTGCGGGACCCCGTTCGTCGGAGATTCCGCCTCAGGGCGGCGAGCGCTCGTCACCGCGGAACGGCGGGGCCCGTTTGTCGGAGGTTCTGCCCCAGAGCGGCGGGGCCCCGTTCCGTCAGAGGTTCCGGCTCAGGACGCGGGGCGCTCGCCGGAGGCTCCGGGGAGGTCGTAGACCTGGGCGACCAGCTCGTAGGAGCGGATCCGGTCCGTGGGGCTGTGGACCATCGTGGTGATCATCAGCTCGTCGACCCCGGTGCGCTTGCGCAGCTCCTCCAGCCCGTCCCGCACCTCGGCGGCGTCGCCGTACACCACGTTGGACAGGTAGTCGCGGAGGAAGTCCTCCTCGATCGAGCTGTACCGGTAGGCCTCGGCCTCCTCCGGCGTGGGAACCGGCTGGGGAGCTCCACGGCGCAGGCGGATCATGGACAGCCCTCCCGAGCGGGCCATGCGGAGCGCCTGCTCGGACGTGTCCGCGGCGACGGCGGAGACACCGATCATCGAGTACGGGCGGTCGAGCACGTTGGAGGGCTGGAAGGACGACCGGTACAGATCCAGGGCGGGAACGGTGTTGGCGGCGCTGAAGTGATGGGCGAACGCGAACGGCAGGCCGAGCATGCCGGCGAGCTGGGCGCTGAAGCCGCTGGAGCCCAGAAGCCAGATCGGCGGGCGTCCCGACTCGGGCGAGCGGGGGGTGGCGACGACCCTCTCCAGCTGGTGGCCCGCGGGGAACGCGCCGTCCAGGAAGGCGGTCAGCTCGGCCAGCTGCTGGGGAAAGTCGTCGGCGTCCTGGCCGTGCCGGCGCAGCGCCCGCATCGTGGCGGGATCGGTCCCGGGGGCCCGGCCGAGCCCGAGGTCGATGCGGCCGGGATGCAGCGCGTGCAGGGTGCCGAACTGCTCGGCGATGATCAACGGAGCGTGGTTGGGAAGCATCACGCCACCCGATCCCAGCCGGATGCTCTTGGTCGCGGCCGCCAGGTGGGCGATCAGCACCGCGGGGGAGGAACTGGCCACGGAAGGCATGCCATGGTGCTCGGCCACCCAGATCCGGTGGTATCCCCACTCCTCCGCTCGCCTGGCGAGCTCGGTGCTCGCCTTCAGGGTCTCGGTGGGGGTCACTCCGGCACCGACCACGGCCAGTTCGAGGATCGACAGGGGAACCTCGGCGGAGCCGCGAATCACGCCGCGGATATTGTCTTCAGCCATAACCAGGGCAACCTGGCTAAGCGGAGCTTTATTTCCGCTTAGCCAGGTTGCCGGTACGGCCTTCGCCCCCGCTCCACCCCCGAGTATCGGCACCGGACCTTCGCCTCCGTCCCGGCATCCGGTCCTGGGCCTTCGGCCGGTCCGGTCTCCGGGACCCGGCCTCCGGTGACCTGCGGGTTCTCCCGGACAATCGGCGGTATGAGCCAGGAACTGACATATCCGGATCCGCCTACGCCTGCCTTCCTCTTCGACCTCGACGGCACGCTGATCGACAGCGTCTACCAGCACGTGATCGCCTGGCGCTCCGCGCTGGCCGGGCTGGGCATCGACCTGTCGGTCTGGCGCATCCACCGGCGGATCGGGATGAGCGGCGGGCTGTTCGTCACCGCGCTGCTCCGGGAGACGGGCCTGTCGCTGAACCAGGAGCAGATCGAGGAGCTGCAGAAGGCGCACGCCTCCGCCTACGCCGAGCAGGCCGACTCGGTGCGCCCCCTGCCCGGGGCGATCGAGCTGCTCTCGGAGCTGACCGCCCGCGGGGTGCCGTGGGCGATCGCCACGAGCGGCCGCGCCGCCACGGCGCGCCTCGCGCTCGGCATGCTCAAGCTTCCGGAGGACGCCCCGATGATCACCCGCGATCAGGTGCGCCACGCCAAGCCCGACCCCGACCTCTTCCTCGCCGGGGCCGCCCTGCTCAAGGTCGACCCGAGGGCCGCGATGGTCGTCGGGGACAGCGTGTGGGATCTGCTGGCCGCCCGCCGGGCCGGTTCGCTGGGGATCGGCCTGCTGTCCGGCGGCTACGGCCGCGACGAGCTGGAGCGCGCCGGCGCCTTCCGGGTCTACGCCGACCCCGCCGACATGCTCGACCGCCTCTACGAACTCGGCGTCCGCAAGGCCGGCAGCGAGGACTAGGCATGAGGGAACTCAGGCATTAACAGGTCGGCGGGGGAGGATCCAGACGTCGGGTCACTTCACACCCGAACGTGGTGACGCCGCTTCGGGTACGGCTCGGCCGGCAGTGATCGTCAGCACCATGAGGGTCGCGATCGCTCCGCCGAGCACCATGACGGTCGAGGGGGAGGCGGCGTCCACCACGACACCTCCGAGCAGGGCTCCGACGGCGATGGTGGCCTGGAAGGATGAGGTGAAGAGGATGGAGGCCGCCTCCGGCGCGTGGGGGGCGGAGATGGAGAACCAGGTCTGCGAGCAGACCGGGACGGCGCCATAGGCCAGCCCCCACACGACGAGCAGCACGATCGCGCCGAGATCTCCCCCGCCGAGGACCGGAAGCAGCAGGGTCGCACCGGCGAGCATGCAGCCGCTGACGACAAACGTGGCCCGCAGGCTACGTGTCACCGTCACGCCCGCGATGAAATTGCCGACGACGCCGGCGACGCCGTACGCGAGCAGGAACGTGGTGATCAGACCGGGGCTTACCCGGGTGACCTGCTGCAGGAAAGGGGTCACATAGGTGTAGGTCCCGAAATGGGCTAGCACTATGAGAAACGTCAGAACCAGCCCGACCCGGACACCGGCACTGCGGAACAGATCGCCAAGAACCTTCAACCGCGTCACCTGAACGGCGGGCAGCGGCGGCACCAGCACGATCAGCGCGAGGAACACCCCCACCGTCATCACCCCCATGACGACGAAGGCCGTCCGCCAGCCCGCGAGGTGCCCGATGAGGGTGCCCGCGGGTACGCCGAGCACGGATCCCAGCGGGACGGCGGAGAAGATCACCGCGGTCGCCGTACCGACCCGCTCCGTTCGCACCAGCCGCACGGCGAGGCCGGCGCCGATCGACCAGAAACCACCGATGACCAGCCCGACCAGAACGCGGGAGATCATCATGACCCAGTAGGCCGGTGCGGCGGCCGCGAGGAAGTTCGCGATGGCCAGAAGGAGCATCAGGGCGCACAGCATCAGGCGCCGGTCGAGTCGCCCGGTCGCGACGGTGACCGTCGGGGCGGCGATCGCGGCCAGAATGCCGGGGGTCGTCATCATCAGGCCCGCCGCACCGTCGGAGATGTCGAAACCGGACCCGATGGACGTCAGCAGGCCGATCGGCAGGATCTCCGCGGTGACGATCGAGAAGATCCCCAGCATCACGGAGACAACGGCCAGCCAACCGATCAGCGGCGATCGGGTCGGCAGGGCGGACGCGGGGGCGGGGGAGGTGGTTGTGGGCACGCGCCCAGTCCAGCAGCGATCACGACGATGGGCTGGCGGGTTTGAGACCTCACCATCGGATCCCGGAGCGAGCGGTCCTGAACACGACGTCGGCCGGGCGCGTCAGTGGTGATCCCCGGCCTTGCCGGACGCGGAGCGGCACGCTGTATCGACACCCCGGGCCGCCCCGCGCCTCAGACACGCTGCAGGGAGTAGGCCAGAGCGGCGGCGATGGCCAGGCCGTAGCCCGCCACCGCGATCGCCACCGCGCGGGTGCGGCGGCTCTCGTCCCAACGCGTGAAGGACAGGAGCCAGGCGAGGGCGGGCAGGACCAGGACGCCGTGCAGGCTCACACCGTGGACGGCCTTGAGGAAACCGACGGCGTCGTAGGCCTGCTGCTGGTGTCCGGTGTTGACCAGCGTCACCCCGCGGGCGATCATCGCCGCGCCGGTGACGAGGCCGATCACCAGGGTTGCGAATCCGGCGCGCAGAGCCAGGCGCATGCTCGGCGCGAGGTTCGGGCTCGCACGGAACGCGGCTACGGCCAGGGTGCCGAGGATGACGATGAGCACGCCACCGCCAACCGCGAGCATCATCGAGACCGCCGTGTCGAACGGCGTCTCCATGTTTATGTGCGACGGCACGCGCCGCCATGCCTGCAGGGTGATCCCGCCGACCTCCACAAAACAGTCGGCCGCGAAGACGCCGAGCAGGATCACGCGGAGGCGTTCACCGATCCGCAGGTAGGAGGCGACCCAGGCGACCGTGATCAGTGTCAGGCCGAAGGAGAGCCCGAAAGTGAACGGTTTCCGCCAGGACACCGGGCCGTACCACGGGCCGCCGTCGACGGCGAACACCGCGAGGTGGAAGATCCCCGCCCCGATCAGTGCCGCGCCGAGGGCGAAACAGATCCGCTCGATGCGCCGTCCGCGGGTCCAGATCCCGCTCGCCGCGAGCCGCGGCGTTGTCAGTGCGGACATCTCAGGCTCCCGAGTCTTGGTTGGAGCCCACCGAAAGCCCGCGCTCAGGCGTGGTCTCGGCGTTGGTTCTGCGTACCGGGCTCCCTGCCCGTTCATCATGCGACGGGGCGCGCCGCCCGGCGTCGGCCGCAGGGTGACGTCCGGACTACGCCGGTCGGCGTACACGCGGCGGCGGGACCCGCTCCGTTACGAGGTTATGAGCCGGCCGCCGAGGCGTGGGCGGGCGGGGTGACGTAGAGGCGGTGGCCGACGCTGAGCCGCTGGGCGGTGGCGACGAGCTCGGCGGTCAGCTCGGGGAGCCGGTCGTCGCCCAGCCGTACGGCGGGGCCCTGGATGGCCAGGGCGGCCAGCACGTTTCCGTGGCCGTCGCGGATCGGTACGGCGACGGCCCGCACGCCGACGATGCGCTCTTCGTGGTTGACGGCGCTGCCGCGGGCACGGATGAGGTCCAGCTCGGCGTCCAGCCCCGCGCGGGTGGTGATCGTGGCGTCGGTGTAGCGGGCGAACGGCTCCTCCATGCCCACCCGGGGGTCGCCGAACGCCAGGAGCGCCTTGCCCATCGCGCACACGTGGATCGGGTTGCGCTGGCCGGGCTCCTGCTCGTAGCGGAGCGGCTGCCGGGACGGGACCTGGAGCAGCACGGCCACCTCGTCGCCGATCCGCACCCCCAGGTTGACGGCCTCCCCGGTCAGGTCGCGGAGCCGTTCCAGCTCCGGGAGCATCGTGGTCGCACCGAGTCGCTCCAGGGCCAGGCGGCCCAGCGTGGCGGTGGTGATGCCGAGGTGGTAGCGCTCGGTGACGGGATCCTGGCCGAGCATCCCCGCGGAGTGCAGCGCGCGGATGATGCGGTGCGCGGTGCTGACCGACAGATGGAGCCGTTGCGCCATCTCGGTGGGGGAGAGGGTCGCCGACCGCTCGAACGCGCGCAGGACCGCGATGGCGCGTTCGATCGCCTGGGTGCCCCTGCGGGTGGCGTCTTCCAGCTTCGGCTTCATCAGATCCACCCGTCCACCTTACGGCGAAAACCTATTTCCTACACTCTTGACGGGTTTTTAGGGGATTACTACTATGTGGAATGAAGATCTTGCCATGTGGGATCTAACTCGTTCCCGTGAGAGGACCCCGTCATGTCTGTCCGTCGGCTTCTGCGACCACTGGCCCTGCTTCTATCGGTTGTTCTCGCGCTGACCGCCTGCGGTGGCGGCACTCAGTCGGCCACCTCCGGAGATCGGAGCGAGGGAGGGACCCTCAGATGGGGATGGACTCTTCCCACAACGTGGGATCCGGTCACCTCCAGCGCCGGTAACGACGTCAACGCTCTCTCCCTGGTCTACGCCGCCATCACGCGCCTGGACGACAAGGGCGGCGCCGTCGCGGGCCTGGCGAGCGGCTGGAAGTACGGTGACGGCGGCAAGAGCGTCACCTTCACCCTCAGGGCCGGGCTGACCTTCTCCGACGGCTCCCCGCTGGACGCCGCCGCCGTGCGCAAGAGCATCCTGCGCGGCCGGGACCAGAAGGACTCGCTGATCGCCTCGCAGCTCCACGGCGTGACGGACGTCAGGGTCGTCTCGCCCACCGAGTTCGAGGTCCTGCTCGACCGCTCCGACTACCAGATCCCCAACCTGTTCGCCGGCAAGACCGGCATGGTCGTCAATCCCCGGGCCTTCGAGGCGGACGCCAAGGCCGTCAGCACCAAACCCGCCGGCGCCGGGCCGTTCACGCTCACCCAGCTCGTGCCGGGGTCGCACGCCAACCTGGACCGCAACCCGTCCTACTACGACGTCGCCGGCATCCACCTGGCCAAGTTCGAGCTGAAGACGATCTCCGAGCCCGCCACGGTGGTCGCCGGGCTCCAGTCCGGCCAGTTCGACGTGGCGCTGCTGCCCGCCGCCCAGATCGACGCGGCCAAGGCGGCCGGGCTGGAGGTCGACCTCATCCCGTCGCTCACCGTCCGGGTCCTCGACGTGAACAACAAGATCCCCCCGTTCGACAACCCCAAGGTGACCGAGGCCCTGAAGTACGCGGTGGACAGGAAGGCCCTGCTCGAGACCACCGGCTTCGGGGTGGGCGAGGTCAACGTCCAGCCGTTCCCCAAGGGTCACGCCGGCTACAACCCCGAGCTGGAGAACCTCTACCCCTACGACCCCGCCAAGGCCAGACGACTCCTCGCCGAGGCGGGCTTCCCCGGCGGCATCGACATCCCGCTGACCACCTCGGAGCCCGAGGGACTGCCCGAGCAGGTGCAGGAGCAGCTCAAGGCCGCCGGGATCAGGGCCACGATCAAGCTCATCGCCCCGGCGCAGCACACCCAGCTCGTTTACGTCCGGCACAACGTGGCCCTCGCCCCCGACGGATTCGTCGGCCGCGAGTCGCCGCTGCAGGCGCTCGGCGTCGTCTACGGGCCCGAGGGCCTGATGAACCCCGGCCGCAACACGCCCAAGGCCCTGCTGGAGCAGTTCGACAAGATCCGCACCACGCCGCTGGACGACCCCGGTTACGCCAAGGCGATCCAGGAGGCGACCGCCATCGGCGTCAGGGAGCTGCCCAACGTCTGGCTGTTCAGCACACCCCGGATCTTCGCCCGCAACCCCAAGGTGAGCGCGCTGCCGACGAACTTCGCCGTGCAGCGCTTCGACGGCGTCAAGGTGGCGACCCCATGACGTCGCTGCAGACGCGCGCCCCGGCCCTGGGAGCCCCCGTCCTGGTGACCCGCGGTCCCCGCCGGTGGCGGGGATGGGCGGGAGGGGCCGCCGCCCTGGCGGTGGTCGCGCTCGCCTCCACCTTCATCACCTACGGGCTGGGCGCGCTCGGCGACGCCAACCCGGCGGCCGCCGTACTCGGAGAGACCGCCACTCCGGCGGACATCGCCAGGATGAGCCACGAGTTCGGGCTCGACCGCCCGTTCCTGGAGCAGTACGTCACCTGGCTGGGCCACGCGCTCACCGGCGACCTGGGCCGCTCCTGGTTCACCCAGATCCCGGTCGCCGAGAGCATCGCCGAGCGCCTCCCCGTGGACCTGTCGATCACCGGCCTGGCCGTGCTCATCGCGGTCCTGGCCGGCGGTACGGCGGGCATCGGCGCGGCGGTGAGCAACGGCGGCAGGTTCGACCGGATCGTGACCGCCGTCTGCGCGCTCGCCTCCACTCTCCCCGCGTTCGTCGCCGGCATCGGGCTGATCGTGGTGTTCGCCGTGATCGTTCCGGTGTTCCCGTCCGGCGGATACGTGCCGCCCGGCGAGGACCCCGTCCAGTGGCTGCGGCTGATCACCCTCCCGGCGGTCGCGCTCAGCCTCGACACCGCCGCCGACCTGGCCAGGCAGCTGCGCACCGGCCTGGTGGCCGCGCTGCGGGAGAACTACGTGACCGGGGCGGTGGTCCGCGGGCTCCCCGCCAGGCGGGTGCTGCTGCGGCACGCGCTGCGCAACGCCGCCGGTCCGGCGATCACCGTACTCGGGGTGCACATCCCCCGCCTGATCGGCGGAGCGGTGGTGACCGAGGCCGTGTTCGCCCTGCCGGGCCTGGGCCGGCTGACCGGTGAGGCGGCGCTCAAGCACGACGTCCCGGTGGTCCAGGGCGCGCTGCTGGCCACCATCGCGCTGGTGCTCGTCTCCAACCTCGTGGTCAACGGGGTCGTCGCCAGGCTGCGAGGTGCGCGATGACCTCCTTCTCCCGCGCGTGGCGGCTGCCCTCGGTCAAGCTGTCCCTGGGAATCCTCGCCGTCGTGCTCCTGATCGCCGTGTTCGGCGGCTGGCTCGCCCCCTACGACCCGATCGCGCAGAACCCGCGGCTCCGCCTGCTGGGGCCGTCGGGCGAGCACCTGCTCGGCACCGACTACCTCGGCCGCGACGTGCTCAGCCGTCTCCTCGCGGGCGCCGGCCTGTCGATCGCCGGCGCGGTCGAGGCGGTCGCCGTCGGGCTGGTCCTGGGCGCGGTCCCCGGTCTCGCCTCGATCTTCTTCGGCAGGGGCTTCGAGTGGGCGACGGCGCGGGTGGCGGACGCGCTGCTCACGCTGCCGTTTGTCATCTTCGCCATCGCCGTGGCCGGGATCGTCGGCAACGGCCTGCACCAGGCGATGGCCGCCATCGGCCTGCTGCTCGCGCCGGTGTTCTACCGGGTCACCCGTACGGCGGCGCTGAGCTTCACCCGAGCCCAGTACGTCGAGGCGGCCGAACTGCTGGGCGCGTCCCGATCCCGGATCCTGCGCACCCACATCGCGGGCAAGGTGCTGCCCACGATCGCGGTGACCGCGGCCGGCGCGTCCGCGGCGGCCCTGCTGGTCGTCTCCTCCCTCTCCTTCCTCGGCATCGGCGTCGAACCCCCGGCCCCCACCTGGGGCGGGATGCTGGCCAGCGACCTGGGATACCTCCACCAGAGGCCGCTGGCCCCGCTCGCGCCCGCCCTCGTGATCATGATCACCGTGGGCGCGCTCAACGCGCTCGCCGACGCCGTCCGCGACACGACAGGCCTCCACACCGAGAGCGAGGAGCTCCATGTTCGCTGAAGCACCGGCCGAAGCACCGGAAGCACCGGAAGCGCTGCTGAGCGTGCGCGACCTGCGCGTGACCGTCTCGGCAGGCCGGGCGGAGGCCGTCCGAGGGGTCTCCTTCGAGGTGGCGCCCGGGGAGGCCGTCGGCCTGGTCGGCGAGTCGGGCAGCGGCAAGACCCTGACCTGCCGCGCGGTCCTCGGCGCGCTGGCCCCCGGATGCGCGGTGAGTTCCGGGGAGATCGAATTCGGCGGCCACGACCTGAACCGGGCGAACCGCCGGGAGTGGCTCGCGATCCGGGGCCGCAGGATCGGCGCGGTCTTCCAGGACCCCGCCTCCTACCTGAACCCGTCGCTGCCGGTCGGCGGCCAGCTCTCCGAGGTGCTCCGGGTCAAGCTCGGACTCGGGCGGCGCGAGGCCCGTGAACGCGCCGTCGAGCTGCTCACCGCCATGGGCCTGAACGACCCGGCCCGGGTCTACGGCCAGTATCCGCACGAGCTGTCGGGCGGCATGCTGCAGCGCGTCCTGATCGCCGTCGCGGTCTCCTGCGACCCCGAGCTGCTGATCGCCGACGAGGCGACCACCGCGCTCGACGTGACCGTGCAGGCCGAGGTTCTCGAACTCCTCGCCCGCCTCCGCGCCGAGCGCGGCCTGTCGATCGTGTGCGTCTCCCACGACCTGGCCGTGATCGCGGCCCTGTGCGACCGGATCGTCGTCTTCTACGGCGGTGAGATCGTCGAGTCGGGCCCCACCGAGGAGGTGCTGGCCAACCCCCGGCACCCCTACACCGAGGCCCTGCTCCGGGTCGCCTCGGTCGGCGACTGGGGCCGGCGCACCCTGGAGGTCATCCCCGGCCAGCCGCCACCCGCCGGCGCGGACCTGCCGGGCTGCCGCTTCGCCGCCCGCTGCGCCCTCGCCGTCGACGCCTGCTCGTCGGCCCCGATTCCCCTCGGCGTCCACCCCGACGGCCGCGAGGTCCGTTGCCTCCGAGCGGGGACGGCCGGAGGGATCCGGCCCGAGGACGCCTCCGGAGGGGCCCGGCCCGAGGACGTCTTCCTCACCGACGCTCCCTCGAACGGCGCGGCCGGCCCGTCGTCCGGTACGGCGGGGCGTGACGCGGTGGCCGTCGGCGCCGAGGCGCGGAGGGCGGTCCGATGAGCGCGCCGCTGCTGGCCGTACGGGGCGTGAGCGTGTCGCTCGGCAGGCCCGCCGTGCCGATCCTGCGGGAGGTCGACCTCACGGTCCGGGCCGGGGAGATCGTCGGGATCGTGGGGGAGACCGGCTCGGGAAAGACGACCCTGGCCAGGACCGTCGTCGGACTCATCCGTCCGGACACGGGCTCCGTGGAGGTGGAGGGGACCGAGATCTCCTCGCTCGGCGGGAAGGCGCTGCGGGCGCATCGCCGTACGGGCACGGTGCGGTTCGTCTTCCAGGACCCGCTGCGCTCGCTCGACCCCGACCACGACGTGGAGACCGTCATCGGCGAGGGCCTGGCCGTGCGGGGGGTCCCCCCGGCGGAGCGCGCGGAGAAGGTGCGGGCGGCGCTGGAGCTCGTCGGCCTGGATCCGGAACTCCTGGGCAGGACACCCGGCCAGATCTCCGGCGGGCAGCGTCAGCGCGTCTCGATCGCCCGCGCGATCGTGTGCGAGCCGTCGCTGCTGATCTGCGACGAGCCGGTCAGCGCGCTGGACGCCTCCAACCGCAACCACATCCTGCGCCTCCTGGACGACCTGCGCGACCGGCTCGGCGTCGGCGTGGTCGTCATCTCCCACGACCTCAGCTCCCTGGCGGGCGTCGCCGACCGGGTCGCGGTCCTCTACCGGGGCCGGATCGTCGAGGAGGGGCCCATCGGCGAGGTCTTCGACGACCCCCGCCACCCCTACACCGCCCTGCTGGTGGCCTCCGCCCCCCGCGTCACCGGCACCGCCCGCCACCCCCTCCACCGGCTCCGGGCGGTCTCGACCGGTGCCACGGACGGGTGCGTCTTCGCCCATCGCTGCCCGTTCGCCACCGAGGCCTGCTCGGTCGTGCCCCTGCCGGTCGTCCGGGACGGACGCACGGCCGCCTGCCACCACACCGGCACCTGGCCCGGACAGGCCGGCATCGACCCCACGACGGAAGGAGCCCGGCCATGGTCGAGTTCGTCGGTCTCGTGAGCACCCGGGAGAGCCGGATCGCCCACGGGCGATTCGTCCGGCCCGACCCCATGCGTAAGCCCGCCGGGGTCCGTTTCGACCCGCCCCGTCCCGCCGCCTACGACAACCTCGTCCCCCGATCCGTTCTGCGCTAGGGAGCATTCACATGTCCATCGAGATTCTCGGCATGGTAGGCACCAAGGAGTTCTCCGAGACCCACGGGTCCTTCCTCGACGGCCCGCCCATCGATCCGCCCTACCTGACCAGGTTCGCCCGCGCCCACGAGGAGGCGGGGTTCGACCGGGTGCTGATCGGTTACGGCGCGTCCTCGCCCGACGGGTTCGCCGTCGCCGCCTCGGTCCTGAACGCGACCGAGCGGCTGAGCGTGCTGATCGCGCACCGCCCCGGCTTCGTGACCCCGACGCTGGTGGCCAGGAAGCTCGCCACCCTGGACCAGCTCACCGGCGGAGGCAGGGTCGCCATCCACCACATCACCGGTGGCGACGAGGCCGACCAGCGCCGCGACGGCGACTTCCTCGACCACGACGCCCGCTACCGGCGCACGGGCGAGTTCATGGCCGTGCTGCGCCGTACGCTCACCTCGGCGGAACCCTTCGACCACGAGGGCGAGTTCTACCGGTTCGAGGGCGCCTACAGCTCGGTCAGGGCCGATATCCCGCTCTACTTCGGCGGAGCCTCCCCGGTGGCCGTCCAGGTCGGCGGCGAGCAGGCCGACGTCTACATGCTCTGGGGCGAGCCGCTGGCCCAGACCGCCGAGCGCATCGAGCAGGTCCGGGCGGAGGCGGCCAGGCACGGGCGGGACATCACCTTCAGCCTGTCCACCCGCCCCATCGTCGCCGCCACCGAGGCCGAGGCGTGGGAACGGGCCGAGCGGATCAGGGCGGCGACCGCCGAGCGGGTCGGCGGCGGCGCGTGGAGCTGGGGCAAGGGCCGCGGCGAGTCCACCTCCGTCGGGGCCGCCAGGCTCCAGGAGCAGGGGGCCGGCCAGGAGGTGCACGATGAGCGGCTCTGGTACGGCGTGACCAACCTGACCGGCCCCGGCGGCAACTCCACGGCCGTGGTCGGCACCGCCGAGCAGGTCGCGGAGGCACTGCTGAAGTATCGCGACCTCGGCGTCACGACCTTCCTCATCCGCGGCTTCGAGCCCGTGGACGACGTCGTGCAGTGGGGCGAGGAGCTGGTCCCGCTGCTCCGGCAGGGCGCTGTCCGGCGCGAACCCGCGAGCGTCGGCGCGTGAACACACCCACCACGTCGCGCCGGGGCGCCTGCCACGTCACCCCCGGAGGCGGGCAGGTCAGGCTCACCCCCCACCCGGCCGGCCTCGATCCCTCGCCCCCGTTCGGCGATGTCGCGGGCACGCCGCCGTGGGCCGCACGTCGCGCAGAGGAGGGCGGCCGATGAGCGCCGAGACGATCGACGGCGGCGAACGGCCGCGCGACGTCTTCCTGGCCGCCTTCCGCAGGCACGCCGCCGGGGTCGCCGTCATCACGGCCCCGGGGCCCGTCGGATTCACCGCGACCTCGCTGACCTCGATGTCGCTCGATCCGCCGCTGCTGTCGTTCGGCATCTCGGTCGGCTCGTCGAGCTGGCCGGCGATCCGCGACGCGGACGGGTTCGTCGTCCACATCCTCGCGGGCGGCCAGCGGGACGTGGCCGAGCTGTTCGCCCGGAAGGGGGCGGACAGGTTCGGCGACCGGGAACGCTGGGAATCCCTCCCTACGGGAGAGCCGCTGCTGTACGGCACGGCCGCGTGGATGCTCTGCCGTATCCAGGAGCGGTTCATCGCGGGAGACCACCGGCTGATCGTCGGCCGGGTCGTGGAGGGCCACGTCGACTCGGCCCACCCCCCGCTGCTGTACCACGATGGAGACTTCGGTGTGCTCGCGCCGCACCCCTCCAACGAGACCAGGAGATCCTGATGCCGATCACCATTCCCGAGGACCCGTTCCACCGGCGACTGCACCACATCGCGCCCGGCGGGCTCACCTCGGAGACCGCCCAGACCGGTGGCATGCACCGCCGCGCGGCGATCAGCGGCAAGACCGTCGGATCCAGCCGCCTGTGGATGGGCCAGACCCACGTCGCCCCGGCCACCGCCTCGGCCAACCATCACCACGGCGAGTCCGAGACCGCCATCTACGTGGTCAGCGGCACCCCGTCGTTCGTCTTCGTCGACATCGAGGGGGAAGAACCCGTGGAGGTGCGCATCGACACCAAGCCGGGCGACTACATCTTCGTGCCGCCCTACGTTCCGCATCGCGAGGAGAACCCCGACCCCGACCTGGAGGCGATCGTGGTGATCGCCCGCAGCACCCAGGACGCCATCGTGGTCAACCTCGACGAGCTGACCTGGAACGGCCCGGTCCTGACGTCGCAGTGAAGATCCCAGATCGGCCCGTTCTGACATCGCGGTGACCGACGGGGGTGAGGACCCCGGACCGGCCCGGTCCGGGCGTCGCGGTGCGGGGACCCGAAGTCCCCGGACCGGGCCGGAGGCGGCAGGTGCCGCCTCCGCACGGCCCCTCGCCCTACTCGCCGTACTTCTTGGCGTACAGGGTGACCTTCGTGTCGGTAGAGGCCTCCTGGCCGGCGGCCGGATCCTGCTCGGTGATCACCCAGTTGCGGTCAAGGATCTGGAACCGGTTCTGGCCGGTGGCGTCCTTGTCGTCCAGGAGGGAGAAGCCCGCGGTCTGCATGGCGTTCTGCCCGTCCTGCAGATTCAGGCCGACCACGTTGGGCAGCGTCTTCATCTCCGGATCGGGCTCGGCGACCTTCGAGGATTTCGCCGTGTTGTCATTCGCGGCCGTGGCGGCGGCCGGGGGCGCGAGGACGGTCGCGGCCGGGGCGGCGGCGTCCGCGCCGCCCCCGCATCCGATGAGCACGGCGCTGAACACGGTGACGGAGAGGGCGGAGAGTAGGCGGCTGACCTGCATCAAAGATCTCCCGGGGTAAGGGAACGGACGGACAGGAGACGTACCCCGATCGCTCTGCGTTTATCTAAAGTAACTCTCCGTTGTTCACCCTGTCACTTCCAAGGTCCTGGCCGGTCGGCCAATGCCGGTCTCCCCTCCCGATGACCCCGGGCGGTCGTGCCGCGGAACCCGGCGTTGACACCGGCGGGCCGGGAATCGGTCCGTCGAGGATTACCGGAGCCGCGTGGTGAATCGGTCCGGGAATCACCCGGAAATTCGAGCTATGTGAAATATCAGGCAAATATCCAGCTGTGTGAAATCTCAGCCTTGACCGCCGCCGGTGACCGTACCAACGATCGAATGACAACCTTCGGCGGCCGGGGAGTGACGATGAAAGCCGTACGAGTACATGAGTACAACAAACGTCCGGTCGTCGAGGATGTCCCGGACCCCAAGGTCGGCGAGCCGCTGGACGTGCTGGTCGAGATCGGCGGGGCCGGCCTGTGCCGTACGGACCTGCACATCGTCGAAGGCCAGTGGGCCGAGAAGTCCGGGGTGACCCTGCCATACACGATCGGGCACGAGAACGCCGGCTGGGTACGGGAGGTCGGCTCGGCCGTGACGAACGTCGAGCCCGGTGACGCGGTCATCCTGCACCCGGTCGCCACCTGCGGACTGTGCCGGGCGTGCCGCGCGGGCGACGACGTGCACTGCGCCAACTCGAAGCTTCCCGGTATCGACGCCGACGGAGGCATGGCCGAGCTGCTGCTCACCAACGCCCGGACCGTGGTCAAGCTGGATCCCTCCCTGCGGCCCGTGGACGTCGCCGCACTGGCCGACGCGGGCCTCACCGCCTACCACGCGGTGCGCAAGGCGGTGCCGCTGCTCTATCCGGGCACGCGGGTCGTGGTGATCGGCGCCGGTGGGCTGGGCCACATCGGCGTGCAGTGCCTGGCCGCGATGGTGACCGCCGAGATCATCGTCGTCGACCGGTCACCGGACGCGCTCGAACTCTCCAGGGAGCTGGGCGCCACGCACACCGTTCAGGCCGACGGCGGGCAGGTCGACGCGGTCGCCGACCTCACCGGCGGGGAGGGCGCGCACGTGGTGCTGGACTTCGTCGGTGAAGGGGGCGCCGAAGCCGAGGGCGTGAGGATGCTGCGCCGCGCGGGCTCGTACTTCGTGATCGGCTACGGCGGCCGCATCGAGATCCCCACCATCGACGTCATCTCCAGCGAGATCAACGTGATCGGCAACCTCATCGGTTCCTACAACGACCTGGACGAGCTGATGGCCCTCACCGCGCAGGGGAAGGTCAGCCTGCACACCAAGACGTATCCGCTGGAAGCCGTCAACGACGCCATGGACGACCTGGAGAGCGGTCGCCTGCGGGGCCGCGGAATCCTCGTACCGTCAAGGAGTTGAGATGTACGAAAAGGACGGTCAGAAGTACTTCATCGTCGACGGGCACATCCATTTCTGGGACGCCAGACCGTCGAACCAGGCCAATCGCTACGGCGAGGGCTTCATCAACTGCTTCTACGACTACCACCGCAATCTCTCGCCGGAGTCGGAGGTCTGGTCGCTGGAGGATTTCTGGCGGCAGAGCGAGGAACGGGTCCTGCACGACCTGTTCGAGGTCGGCTACGTGGACAAGGCGATCTTCCAACCGACCTACCTCACCGACTTCTACGTGAACGGTTTCAACACCACCGAGCAGAACGGGGCGCTCGCGGAGAAACACCCGGACAGGTTCATCGTGAACGGGTCGTGGGATCCGCGCGACGGCGAGGAGGGGCTCGACAGGCTCGAGGCGCTGGCCGAACGCTGGAGCCTCAAAGGCGTCAAGCTCTACACCGCCGAGTGGAAGGGCGCGTCGAAGGGCTGGAAACTGTCCGACCCGTGGTCCTACCGGTACCTCGAAAAATGCCATGAGCTCGGGATCCGCAACATCCACGTCCACAAGGGGCCGACGATCTACCCGCTCAACCGGGACGCGTTCGACGTGGCCGATGTGGACGAGGTCGCGACCGCGTTCCCGGAGCTGACGTTTGTCGTCGAGCACTGCGGGCTGCCCAGGCTGGAGGACTTCTGCTGGATCGCCACGCAGGAGCCCAACGTCTACGCCGGGCTCGCGGTCGTGTTGCCGTTCATCCACACCAGGCCGCGCTACTTCGCCCAGATCCTCGGCGAGCTGCTGTACTGGCTCGACGAGAACCGGCTCACCTTCGCCAGCGACTACGCGATCTGGACGCCCAAGTGGCTCATCGAACGGTTCGTGGACTTCCAGATCCCGGAGGACATGCGCGGGGAGTACGGCGAGATCACCACCGAGGTGAAGAAGAAGATCCTGGGTCTCAACGTCGCCCGGCTCTACGACATCCCGGTGCCGCCCGGGCTGGAGGTCGCGGACGCCCATGTGGGAAGCGGCGAGCCCGTCGGATCCGGGCCGAAGGCGCCGGCGTGAGCGTGTCGTCTCCCGACCGCGACGGGGTCGTCGAAGGCGACGGCACGAGCGTGCCGCTTCCCGGCCGCGACGGGATATGGGACGCGTTGGCGACCGTGCGGGATCCGGAGCTGGACGAGCCGATCACCGAGCTCGGGTTCGTCAGGGAGGCCGAGGTCCGCGAAGGGCGCGTGTCGGTACGGCTCCGGCTGCCGACCTACTTCTGCGCGCCGAACTTCGCCTACCTCATGGTCGCCGACGCCCGTGACGCGGTGCGAGCGGTCCCGGGCGTGGTCGCGGCGGAGATCCTGCTGGAGGACCACTTCGCGTCCGACGAGATCAACGCGGGTGTGGCCGAGGCCGCGGGGTTCGCCGGGTCCTTTCCCGGCGAGGCGTGCGAAGAACTCGACGGACTGCGCCTGACGTTCCGGCGCAAGGCCTATCTGGCGAGCCTCGACCGGCTGTGCACCCGGCTGGCCGCCGAGGGCCGGAAACCCGTGCGGCTACGGCTGGGCGACGCCCCGGAGTCCCCGGAGCTGGCCCGGCTGCTTCGCCGCCGGGCCGAACTCGGGCTGGACTGCTCGCCGGGGTCGCCGCTGCTTCTCGACGAGCGCGGGGAGCCGATCCCCGCCGAGCAGGCCGTGCCACGGCTGCGCTTCGCCCGCGCCGTGCGGGTCGGCATCGAGGGCAACGCCGACCTCTGCCGCGGGCTGCTGCGCACGCGCTACCCCGAATCGGCTGCCGATCGGGGAGAGGGAGGTCCGTGAGGCGCGGTCGTCGTGAGCGCCCATGACCTCAGGCCCGGCAATCGGACGGCGGGCGGCATGGCCGCGTCGAGCCGCGCGGCGCCAAGAGGGAGAACGGAGGAATAAAGGGCGGCGCGATGCGATTATTTCTCCTATTCATGTAGGAATAGCAGGCATATGGAGGATCGGATGCCCAAGGCGTACGCGTTCACCCGGTACGGCGGCCCGGAGGCGGAGGCGTTCGTCATCGAGGTGGCCCGGTGAGCGAGCCGCATCCTCTGGACAACCCCGCGTGGTCGTCCTTGACGGGGCCCCACGCCCACTTCGCCGAACGGCGCGGCAACGTGCTGCGCTACCCGGTCGACGTCTCGCCGTTCGTCGCGCTGCCGCTGGAGCCCGACGCCGCCGACTGGAACGACATCGCCGCGCTGGCCGGTCCGGGGGCGTTGGTTCCGCTCGCCGGCGTGGCGGTCCCGCCGCCGGACGACTGGGAGGTGGTGATGCGCCTGGCCGGTGTCCAACTGGTCGACGACGGTATCGCCGCCGCGCCGGACGACGAGGCCGTCCGGCTGGAGGAGAAGGACGTGCCCGAGATGCTCGATCTCGTCGAGCGCACCAAACCGGGCCCGTTCCTGCCCCGTACGATCGAACTGGGCGTCTACCTCGGTATCCGCCGCGACGGCGCGCTGGTCGCGATGGCCGGCGAACGGCTGCACCCGCCGGGCTGGACGGAGATCAGCGCCATCTGCACCGACGAGGCCTTCCGCGGTCAGGGGCTGGCGACCCGGCTGGTGCATGCCGTCGCCGCCGGTATCCGGGAGCGCGGGGAGACGCCCTTCCTGCACGCCGCGGCCGACAACACGAACGCGATCAAGTTGTACGAGTCCTTGGGGTTCCGGCTCCGCCGCTCCGCGACCTTTCTCGCCGCACGGGTGCCTGCCGAGGTCCCCAACCGGTGACGTTTCCCGCCGTGCGTGTGTCTACCGAGACGCCCAACCGGTGACATAGCCGAGGCGGCCGCATCCGGATCCGGGCGTCCGGCAGGGGAAGGCTACGTGCGGTTCACCGCGTCGAGGACGTCGAGGTAACCGTCGCCGGCTCGCCACAGCGCGTCCGCGACCGGTTCGAGCTTCCCCGGGCTCCAGCGCCGTTTCTCGTACGTCCGCGTGCACGCGCGGAGGGCGCGCAGGCTGACCGCCAGTTCCTCGTGCACCCGCGCCGACAGCAGATCGTCGGCGGGGGCGGCCGAGCGGACGGTCTCGCCGCGCCCGTCGCGCAGGGCGGCCAGCGTTTCCTCCCGCACCCCGCCCGCGTCGTCCCAGACCAGGGCCGGCCGATCGATGCGGTGGTTCCAGACCGGCACGTGTGCGGATCTCCACCAGACCAGCACCGGGTTCTTGGCCAGGCGGGTGGCGTTCGCCCAGTGCTGCGCGCCGGGCGGTTCGCTCCACCAGGGGACCTCGTCGGCCGGAAGGTCGACGCACAGGGCGACCGTCACGGTCTCCAGGTCACGCGGCGGACCGAGGAGGTCTGCGACCGCCCACATCTGGGTCACCCGCAACGGGAAGATCGAGGATGGCCGGGTGGCCATCTCGGCGCACTCCTGCGCCAGCGACTCCACATGATGTACGGCGCGGGTCCATTTCATGCAGCCATCCTCGCCCATGCGGGCAGGCCGCCGTAGCCGCGCCGGCACCGGCCCATCAGGCGGGGAGTCACCGGTCGGAGGCCGTCACCCCCGTTCCCGGCTCAGGTCTCGTGCGTCGCATGCATCCCATTCGGAGTGCTGTCATCGTTGCTGTCCTGCGGTGACGGCGAAGCCGAGGAGGCCGGAGCCGGTGCCAAGCGGCTTTCCCGCTTCAGCCACGCCGCGCCGGCGGCGTTCAGGCCCACACCCCAGATCAGGAGCACAACGAGCCACTGCGCCCATTTCCCGACGACGTCACGAGTCGCTGCCCACCACTCGGACGCCCTCTACCGATATCGAGGAGGCCGGGAATCCGGGGGCGAGGTGTGCTGATCGATCCAGTTTTCCAGGGCGTCGACGCACCGCGTGTTGTGCTCCGCGAAAAGGGCCGCCTCCCCGCTGAAGGAGAGGGCGGAGAACGCGGAGACACGGGTCAGGCGCGACTGCCCCTTCCGATCTTTCCAGCGGAGGGAGACCCCTCCGAGGAAGCCGCGATGAATACCGGTGACCCTGCTGGTCGGGATGTTGCGGGTCCAGAGACGGCCGCTTATCTCGATGACCTCGTCGGTGCAGGTGACTCCTATTGACCAGGCCCGTGCCACGAGGAGGAAACCGAGAGCCAGCAGGGGCGCGCCGATGAGGGCGGCGGGCAGGAGACGCTCCGGCGGAGGGTTCCGAAAGTCCGCTGATCGAAAAGGGAGCTCGACGTCAAGCGCTATTTGTATGCACCAAAGAGCCAGGAGGATCGGAAACAATCCCATGACGGCGTAGCCCAGTCGATAGACCGGGTCTGCGCGCAGCTCCATGACCTCATTGAAACGGCTGGTTGCGAAATGGGCAACCTTGCTTAATGAACTCGAATGAGCGATTCCGGATTATGCGACCAGGTCTGAACCGCGCGGATTTTCCCGCGCGAAACGATTCCGTTCATTGATCATCGGTAATGATCCCGACGACAGGCGGAGATGTGGTTTACCCGGCCCCTCGAACGCCGGCGCAGCCCTCCGGATCCCTCGTGGATCCCCGGGCATGGAGCCCATTCGTTCGGAGATCCGCGTCGGCGTGCCTGAGCGCGGGTCCCGATCCCGGTTTTCCAGGTGGGCCACCCGACTGGCAGGATGGCGGCTGTGACCTCTGCGGCGTCGGCACTGCGCGTGCCACGAGCCATCGTCTTCGCGACGTTGTGCATCGTGGTCTCCGCGGGCGGCCACGCCCTGGCCGGTGGGGGGCCGCTCCCGCCACATCTGGCCGTTCTCGGCGCGATGATCGCCTTCGGCGTGGCGTACGCGCTCAACGGACGTGAGCGTGGCGTGGAAGTCGTGCTCGCCGCGACCATCGGTTCCCAGGTGCTGTTGCACGAGCTGTTCAGCCGGGCCGCGCCCGCGCCGCACATGACGGTCTCCGCCGATCACGCTCACCCCGGCCTGGGGATGGCGGCGATCCACCTTGTGGTGGCGCTGGGCACGGGATGGTGGCTGTATCGCGGCGAGAGCGCGCTCTGGCTCATGATCCGTCTGTACGGCGGGCGGAGGCCGGTGATCCGGCGGCTCCTCGCCGGTGCCCCCGAGGTGACGCCGCCCGCGTGGCAGGCCGTACCGGCCGCCGACGTCCGGCCGTACGGCGGCTGGGAGATCCTCCCCGTGCTGCGGCGGCGTGGTCCGCCCCCGGCACGACACGCCGGCTGAGGGACTTGGAAGGTCCGGCGGCCGGGGTGCCCCGTGACCAGGCGCTTCCTTCCTCCGCCGAAGCGCGTCCTCCAGGCTTTGCCGATCCGCGACGACGGCGTGGACCGGGAGTTTCCTTTGGAGCCCGTGATGGCATATGTGCCACGATTCATTCGCAGGACGGTTCTGGCGACGCTCTGCTGCGGATTGTTCCTCATGCTCGCCGCGCCCGCCGCGCTCGCCCACGACAGCCTGAAGAGCAGCTCCCCGGCCAGGGACGCCGAGGTCTCAACCGTCGGGCAGATCAAGCTGGAGTTCAGCGCCCACGTCCTGTTTCCCACAATCGTCCTGCGCGGGGCGGGGGGCAGGCCCGTGGCCATCGGCAAAGCACATGCTGCCGGGCCCAAGGTCACCTCCGAGGTTCCGGAAAAGCTGCCCCAGGGCAAATATGTGATCGCCTGGCGGGTGGTCTCCTCCGACGGGCACCCGATCGAAGGGGAGATCCCCTTCACCGTGACCGGCTCGGCGTCGTCGTCCGCCGCGAGTTCCGCGCCGCCCGCCGCCGCGTCGACGTCCGGGCAGACCTTGCCCAGCCCGGTCTCCGCCGGTGACCAGAAGAGTGCCCAGGGCCTTTCGAGCTGGGTGTGGGTCGCCCTTGCCGTAATCCTGATAATCGGCGCGGGCGTCTGGCTCCGGACCTCCCGCCCGGACCGGTCCGGAAGCGCGGAGTGATTCCCCCGGCCACGCCGGCAGGCCTGACGTTCCGCCTCGCCCGCGCCGCCGCTTTCTCCGCGGTCTGCCTCGGGTTGAGCGTGACGGCACACGTCCTCGCGGGAAGCTCGGTCTCCGCGTCGAGCGCGGCCGGCGGGCTGGCGCTGGCGTTCCTGGCGGCCCTGGCCGTGTCGGGACGCGAACGCACGACGGCCGTGATCCTGCCGGTTCTTGTCGCTCTGCAGGTCGCACTGCACCTGCTTTTCTCCTTCGCACACGCCGCGTCCCCCGTTGAGATGGCCGGGCACGCGCACTCGGCGCTGCTGCCCGGCCTGGGCATGCTGGTGACGCACGGCTGGGCCGTCGGGCTGACCTCCCTGTGGCTGGCGCGCGGGGAGGCGGCTCTCTGGGCGATGCTGCGGCGTCTCGGCGTACGGCTCCGCCTCGTGCTCATCGTGCACGCCGATCCCGCGTACGCCTCTTTCCTCACACCATGCACGGCCGAGCCGGAGATCCTCCGTCCGGCGATCCTGCGTCACGCCGTAAGCCGGCGTGGTCCTCCCCGGTCCGTCACCTTCACCTCCGGCTGACCGTCCAGGTCGCCGGGGGGACATCACTTCGCTCCCGAGCCCGCACGCGCGGGCATGGACCGAGCCGTCATCCGGCCGCTCGGTGGATCGAACCTGCGTGACAATCCCGGGCTGTCCGTCCGGCACGGCCATATCGAGGCGGTATTCGGCCGCGGCCTGCCGGCGCCAGCCAGAAGACCAGAAGACCAGAAGAAAGGCATCAACGTGCTTTCTCCTCGTGTTGCCCCTGCCGGAATCCTGCTCGCGGCCGTGACGGCGCTCAGCGGATGCGGTTCCCAGAACACGACCACGTCGTCGGCCGCGCTGGAAGGCCCCGCACCCGCGGCCGCCCTGGAAAGCCCGGAACTCGTGGCGGACACCCCTTCGGCGACGGCCTCCGGGCTGACGATCACCGATCCGTGGGTGAAGACCGTCAAGAAGGGCATGACCACCGCCTTCGGCACCCTGGTCAACAGCACCGGAGCCGCCGTGACGGTCGTCTCCGCGACCTCTCCTCTGTCACCGATGATCGAGCTGCACGAGATCGCGGACTCCGGCGGCAAGATGGTCATGCGCCCCAAGGAAGGCGGTTTTGTCATCCCGGCCCGCGGCACGTACCGGCTCCAGCCCGGTGGCGACCACATCATGCTGATGGGCGTCACCGAAGAGGTGAAGCCGGGAGCCCGGATCCCCTTCACCCTCACCCTCGCCGACGGCGGGAAGGTGGCGTTCACCGCGGTCGGCAAGGATTTCGCCGGCGCCAAGGAGGACTACCAGCCCGGCATGGGTGACGGCTGATGCGAGAACCCCAGCTGACCCGCAGGGGACTGCTCGCGGGGGGCGCCGCCACCGCGGTCGGCGCCCTCGCCGCGTGCGCCCCCGAGCAGGCCGTCTTCTCAGGCCGTTCCGTTTCCGGGACGGCTCCCGCCGGGATCGCGTCGGATGTCGCCGGCGGCCTGGCGGTGGAGCCCTTCCACGGCCTCCACCAGGCGGGTATCGCGACGCCGCCGCAGGCCCACGCGGTCTTCGTCGGCCTCGACCTGCTCCCGGGCACCGATCGGGAGGCGGTGGTGCGGATGATGCAGCTGCTCACCGACGACGCCCGGCGGCTGACCGGGGGCCGGCCCGCGCTGGCCGACACCGAGCCGGAGCTGGCGGTGCTGCCCTCCCGGCTGACCGTCACCTTCGGCTTCGGTCCAGGGCTTTTCGAGGCGGCCGGGGTGCGGGATCGGCGCCCCGCGTCGATCGCGCCCCTTCCGGCATTCACGATCGACAAGCTCAGGAAGGAGTGGACCGGCGCGGACCTGCTGCTGCAGATCTGCGCCGACGACGCCCTCGCTCTCACCCACGCCCTACGAATGATCATCAAGGACGCCCGATCCTTCACCCGGGCACGCTGGACGCAGCGGGGTTTCCGGCACAGCCCGCAGACCCAGGCCCCCGCTCTGACCCAGCGCAACCTCATGGGCCAGCTCGACGGAACCGTCAACCCCCAGCCCGGCACCCCCGACTTCGACCGGGCCGTATGGGTGAGCGAGGGCCCCGGCTGGCTCCGCGGCGGCACGACCCTGGTCCTGCGGCGTATCCGCGCGGAGCTGGAGACCTGGGACGCCGCCGACCGGGTCGCCAGGGAGTTCACCATAGGCCGCCGCCTGGACACCGGCGCCCCGCTCACCGGCCGGAAGGAGCACGACGAACCCGACTTCGACCGGCTCACCCCGGCCGGCTTCCCCGTCATCTCCGAACAGGCCCACATCCGCCGGGCCCACGTCCAGGACCCGGGTCTGCGCATCCTGCGCCGGGTCTACAACTACGACGAAGGCCTCACCCCCGAAGGACACGCCGACTCCGGGCTCCTGTTCGCCTCCTACCAGGCCGACATCACCCGGCAGTTCCTCCCCATCCAGAAACGCCTGGCCGAAGCCGACCTCCTCAACCAGTGGACGACACCCATCGGCTCCGCCGTGTTCGCCATCCCACCCGGATGCTCACCCAGCGGATGGATCGGGGAGACCCTGCTGTCCTGACAGGCCCGACCTCTCACCCGGGGCGCCCACACGGCTCTCACCGGCCGCGTCCGGATCCCGGAGGGTCAACCGCAGATCGTCGGCCGCGGCAACCGCCGTGACCGTTGCCCTCCACCGTCCGGGGCTCCTCTTCCACGGAGCCCCGGACGCCAGGAACACCCACAAGCCGGGCTGGAACCACCAGCACCCCTGGAAAGCAGGGGTTCGCACACCGTACGGCTGACGCCCCAGGCGATCGCCCCTCACGCCGGCCCGAGATCCGCGCGGATCCACGCCGCCGCCTGGCATGACAAAACCTCCCTCCTGCGACAATGAGGATCTGATCCGATGTCAGAGACAGAATTCCCGCTCATGCAGTTCATGCGTGACGGCCTGGACCCGGTGGCCGAGCTCGGCCGTATCCGCGACGAACAACCCGTCTGCCCGCTGCACATGCCCGGCGGATCCACGGTATGGCTGGCCACCCGTTACGACGACGTACGTTCCGTACTCGGCGACACCGGCAGGTTCAGCAACGACTTCGGCAACGTGACGGCCGTCGGGTCCGCGCAGGAGGACCCCGGCGGCCTCGGCTTTCGCGACCCGCCGGAGCACACCCGGCTGCGCAGGCTGCTCACGCCGGAGTTCACCATGCGGCGGCTGCGCAGGATGGAGCCCCGCATCGAGGCCATCGTGGCCGAGCATCTCGACGCGATGGAGAGATCAGGTTCGTCCGCCGACCTGGTGCCCTCCTTCGCGCTGCCCATCCCCTCGCTGGTGGTCTGCGAGCTGCTGGGCGTGCCGCACGCCGACCGTGCCGACTTCCTGCGCCTGAGCACCGACCGGTTCGACCTGTCGGCGGGGCCCGAGGCCTCGTTGCAGGCGGTCAACGACTCGATGTCCTACCTGACGGAGCTGGTCGCCCGCGAGCGCAAGGACCCGGGCGAAGGACTGCTCGGCATGCTGCTGCGCGAGCACGGCGACCAGGTCGGCGACCGGGAGCTGGCCGGTCTCGCCGACGGCCTGCTCACCGGCGGGCACGACACCAGCACGAGCATGCTCGCGCTGGGCGTCCTGTGGCTCCTGCGCAACCCCGAGCATCTCGCCCTGGTCCGCGACGGCGACCAGGTCGAGGAGGTGGTGGAGGAACTGCTGCGCTACCTGACGGTCGTGCAGGTCGCCTTCCCGCGTTTCGCCCGTGAGGATCTTGTTCTGGCCGGGCAGCCGATCGCCAAGGGCGAGATGGTGCTGTGCTCCCTGACCGGCGCCAACCGCGACCCGGCGCTCGGCCCCGACATGGACACCGTCGTCCCCGGCCGTGAGGCGGCCTCCCATCTGGCCTTCGGGCACGGCATCCACCGCTGCGTCGGTGCGCCTCTGGCCCAGATGGAGCTGCGCATCGCGCTGCCGGCGCTGCTGCGGCGTTTCCCGGAGCTGCGCCTGGCCGTGCCGTTCGAGGAGATCCCGTTCCGGAAGATCTCGATCGTCTACGGGGTCGACGCCCTGCCCGTCGCCTGGTGACGAGCTCCGGGACCCGCCCGCGAAAGGGGGCGGCACGGAGGATCGATCCCTCATGATCGAACGGTTTTCACCCGGTTGAACATGGGGGAGACGCCCGGTCGTCCGGCCGGACCACCGTATGAGGAAGGCCGGGAGCCGCGGTCATGGGGTCAGAGGCCCTTGGCCGCGGCGGAGCGGGACTTCATGAACCGCATTCTGGGCGGGCCGCCCGGTTGGGCACCCACGATTCAGAAGTTCTCGCTCCATCACTTCCCGGAAGTCGCTCTTTTGAAATTGCGGCAACTCCAACCACGGTCGATCGAAATATCTCATGGGCCGCGCCCGAAAAGCCCCTCGCGCTCCGTCGCACCCGCATTTCTTGATCGGTATACGATGCCTTCCACCATTTTCTGGATTGAGGTGCTGGGTGGAACTGTTTCCTGAAGAGAGCCAGTGGGGATTGCTGACCGCCGCAGGGCTGCGGGGGGATTTCCAGGCCGCGTGGATCGAAGGTGACGACATCGCCGCGATCACCGCCGAGTTGAAGATCGACCCCACCGCGACGCTCGAATGCGACCTGGCCACCGCGCTGCGCTGGAGCAGCACGGACGCGCGTACTCCCATCCTCTGGATGGGCGAGCACGCGCCTGGCTGGACGTTCGCTCTGGTGCTCGCCGGTGCGGCATCCGACCTGAGCCTGCCCGGGCGGAGGATCTTCGACTTCTGCTACGTGAGGGAGATCGACGAGTTCTACGGCATCGCCGGCATTTACCGCGAGGAGGGGCTCGATGACCTGGATCTCAACGATGACCAAGGCGACGAGGACGACCTCGATCCCCACCTGATCGCCGTCGGGCGGATCACCGGCCGGTTCATCGACCGGGACTGGCTCGCCGGACGACGCACCCTGTGCCGGGTCCCGGTAGAAGCGAGGACCTCATGACGTACGAGGAGCAGTGGCCCCTGCTCTCGGCGCGCGGGTTCCATGACATGTTCGCCGGAACCTGGATCGAGGGCGACGATCCCGACGAGATCGCCCGCATCCTGGGCTCCGACCCGGCGACGGCGGTGCCCTGCGGGCTCGACGAGGCGATGCGGCAGTACGAACCGTACGCGTTCAAGGAACTCGTCTGGCTCGGTGAGCACGCCCCCGGCTGGAGCCACGCCATCACCATCGCCGGGCCGCGTCTGCGCACCGACCTGCTGGCCGCCGGCGGGCGCAAGTTCGTCCAGGTGGTGTGGGAGCCCCATGGCTTGGGTGTGCACGATCTGTACTATTCGGATGGGAGCACGGACGGGCGGCAGAGCCCGATCGACATCGCCGACCCCGGTTGGCCCTTCCACGCGTACACCGAAGGCCTCACGCGAAGTCGCCCCGGCCTGGTCGACATATTCTCCGGAGGTCCGGCCAGTCCGGTGGGCAGTCTGGGACTGTGGCTGGACAACTGGCTCATCCTGGCGGGTCGCATCTCGGGGCGTCTCATCGATGAGCGGTATCTCGACGCCACCCGGCCGCTGTATCGCATCCCGATCTGACCAGCCGTAAGGCCGGCCATCGAACGCGAGGCGGGGCGGTGCCGCGATGCGTGTGGTCATCGCACGCGGACACCGGCCCGGAAAACGGCCCGCACATCCAGGAGAGCGGCGGGGTCCTGGGAGGGGTTGCCGTTGACGGCGAGGAGGTCTGCATCGGCGCCGGCGGCGATTCGTCCCTTGCGGCCCTCCACACGACACAACCGGGCCGCCATGCTGGTCACCGAGATCAGCGCGTCGAGGGGAGAGACACCCAGCCGGGTCAGGTCACCGACTCCGTGGGGAAGGACGTTGTGGGGCTTGTCCGGGGCGATGCCTGCGTCCGAACCGATGACGACCTTGGCGCCGAGCTTGTGCAGGTCTCGGAACACCGTGAGGATCTCCTCGATGTGCGCGGCTATGGCCTTGGGGAGTTCGACCGCCATACGGCGATCCCAGCCCAGCGTCAGGCTGACGAAACTGCCGCTCTCCACGATGGCGTCGAGTAGATCGGGGTCGGAACCCACTCCGTCGGGGGTGAGGAAACTGACGTGCTCCAAACTGTCGACACCCGCTCTGAGCGCGTCGTTGATGGCCTGGAGACCGTGGGCGTGCGCGGCCACCGGCAACCCGAGCCGGTGTGCTTCGTCCACCACCGCGCGCAGGTCTTCAAAGCCGTACTGCGAGGCGTGCGGCGGCACCGAACCGGGCGTCAGGTTGCCGCCACTGACCATGATCTTGACGACGGCGCAGCCGCGGCCGTGGCGTTCGCGTACGGCGGCTCGCAGTGCCTCCGGGCCTTCGACCTCACCGCCGAAGAAGTGGCAGTGACCGCCTCGCGTCGTCAGCGGGGGCCCGGAGGTGAGGATCTCCGGGCCCTGCTCCGGGTGCTGGGCCAGCTCTTCGACAAGGGTCAACGAAAGGTAGTCGCGGTCACCGAGGTCGCGAATGGTGGTGATGCCCGCATGCAGGGCGGACCGGGCGGCGGCCCGCATGTGTGTCAGCAGGTCCGTGTCATCGGTCGCGGCCAGCGAGGCCACGGGGTCCGGGCCGGCGTCGAAGGCGAGGTGGGTGTGGCTGTCGATGAGGCCGGGCAGCAGGCAGGACTGCGAGCCCAGGTCGATGACGCTGCTGCCGTCGGCGGGCAGTGCACCCGTGCGGTCCACACGCACGATGCGGTCGCCGGTGACGTACACCGTGGCCGGACCGGAGGCGGTGAATCCGTCGAACAACGAACCGGCGTGCAGGGCAAAGGAACTCATCAAGGGATACCCATCGGAAGTGGTGTGTCATCGCGTCGTCGAGAGACTTCGCCGGGGAGACGGCAGGGGCCTCTGACGACCTTCGGATTCGCGGTGCCGGCCGGTGCCCGCGTTTTTTAGTGAGTGATAAAAAACTAGCTCCGGTGAGGGACGCATGTCAAACGGAAGGGGAGCGCGTTGCCCTGGTGGCATCCCCGCGGTGCCGCCGGTGGTCAGCCGGCGGCGGTCGTGGTGACCCGCCGGGTGCGCCGGTAGTACGACCAGCCGGCGACCGGTAGCGCGATCATCCATGCGAGGAAGACCGGCAGGCCGACGAACGCACCCGTCAGGGTGAACGGATCGTCGGGACTCGCCTCGGCGATGGCACGAGGGATCTGCACGGGCAGGGTGAGCGAGTAGCCCACCAGCAGGGCCGAGCCCAGGACGGTCGGGGTGAGCGGGAACCATGGTGGGACCCGGCGTCCGCCCAGTACGGGGATCCACCGGGGATAGACCAGTCCCCAGCCGCTGATCAGACCGAGTGACAGGATTCCGCCGAGGACGGCGAGCAGCGTCAGCACCCCGAGGTACACGGCACCCGCGGGGATGCCCAGGATTCCGTCCTCCGGGAAGCTTTCCGTGCCGTGAGCGCGGCCGTGATACCAGGCGTCGAAGCTCGCCTCATTGGCCAGGAACGGGATTCCGAGCATCCAGGGGATGTGCAACGGCACGAATCCGAGAATGGGAGCCGCCCAGCCCACCGTTCCGGCGACACGCGCCCAGCGGGGTGGCGGAGGAACTGTTGTTTGTGTCATGGCCGTAGGATCCACGGCTCCGCCTGTGATCAGACTGAGAGATGCTGATGAGCCTCTCAGTCTCGGCCACAGGTGGCCTGGCCCATCGCAACAGGCGGACCTCCCGCGGCGGCCTCCCGTCCACCACGATGAGGTCCTACCGAGCGCTGCATCAGCCACATCAAGGGGCGGCGGGGGCCGGCCTTTCGCTTCGACGACCTCGGGCGGCTACCTGGCCGGGCTCAACCTACGCGGTGTCATCGTGTAGACGCGAAGCCCGCAGCTTGCCTGAAGATCCGAATTTCGACCAGGGCCGGCAGGCCGACCGCGTCGGCGGCCTTGTCCCCGAGTGCCTGCTCCGGCAAGTTCGCCAGCACAGCGATCGCGTCGCTCACCAGCGCATCCACCAACGCTGTCCGGGCCGGGGCGTCGTTCCAGGCGATGCGCGGCTTGCCGGGTCGGTGTAGTCGCAGGCGGTGCACCGGGCGGCGGCGATCGGCGCGGCGCCGAGGACCTCGCGGATCACTCGGCGGATCGCGGCGATCAGCTGGGTGACGGTGTCTTGGATGGCCACCGCGTCATCGAGGACCGCCGAGTCCAGCGCTCGCCGCGTCCGTCCGGTCAACACGCCGGTCGCGGCGACCACCGCGCCGACCGCGCTGAAGATCCGTCTCGGATCGGCCGAGCGGGCCAGGCGGCGCCGAAAATAGGTCAGCAGTGACGGATCGAAGGCGCTGTCATGCAAGCCCAGCCCGCAGGCCGCCTTCCACCGCAGGTCACAGCGCAACTCCTCAAGCCGCCTCGAAGTCTGAGACCCCCTGCAGGGTCTGCAACACCACCGCCGCGGCCGGCACCTGCGGCGGCATACTCGGGCGCCCGTTGAGTGAGGGATACATGTCGGCGAACATGTCGCCGGGAAACAACTCCTCGCGGTGCTCGGCCAGGAACGCGAACACGCTGCCTGCCGGGATCAGCTCCCGGCAGGTGACCCACACATCCGGCCCGACCAGCTCCACAATCCAGTGACCTTGCCTAACACCCAGTCTGACCCCGCCATCATTTGCGGCGAAGTTAGACCCCCAGCATCTTCATTGGTCTTCTAGGCCTGAATGACCACGGCGAGTGCGTCGGGGGCCGCGCTCCTGGTCGTGTGCCCCTTGCCCGTGGTGTCTTCAATCAGGATCACGTCACCAGCCGCGAATGTCCGGCTTTCGCCATCGCTGGCCGTCACTTCGATCGCGCCCCTCATCATCACCATGAGCTGCCCGTGAGGTGCGGGATGCGCCGCGCCTGACCACTCGTCCGGGAGGGCGAGGAACAATGACCGCTTTGCCGCAGCGGCAGGCGAGACCAGGATGGCGGGAGCGGGCGGGGCGAACTCGGCCAGGACAAGGGGGCTGCTCTCATCACTGAAGTGTGACTCGCCGTCTTTGTCTGCGTACAGGCGGACGATGGACACCGAATAGTTGTTGTTCATGGCGCATATCCTGTGATCTGCCGCGGTATGGCGACAATTCCCTCTAGGGAATCAAAGCAGGGCAGATCCATGACTGGAACCAGCGCGCCGGAAGAGCTCATCGAGGCCAGACTGCCTCTGACGGCCTGGTCCTCGTCGAGACCGGCCTGGGTCTCGACGACGTCCGCGACCCCGGCGGCACCCTCGGCTCCGACTGGGTCGAGATGGCTCAGCCCGTACTGGCCGAGGAGGAGACCGCCATTCGCCAGGTCGCCCGGCTGGGATATTCGCCCGACGATGTACGCCACGTCATCGTGACCCACCTCGACGTAGACCATTGCGGTGGCCTGCCCGATTTTCCAGATGCCCAGGTCCGTGTCCTTGCCGCCGAACTCGAAGCGGCGACCACCGAGGCGCCCAGCTTCCGCTACCGCCCGGCCCACTGGGCACACGGCCCGAAGTGGGTTTCTTACACTGCCGAGCCGGGCGAGGAGTGGTTCGGATTCACCTCCGTTCAGCCGAAGGGCCTGCCGCCGGAGATACGGCTGGTCCCGCTCGGCGGTCATACCGCCGGCCACACCGGAGTCGCCGTGCGCGAAGGCGATCGCTGGCTCCTGCACTGCGGTGACGCCTACTACTACCACCGGGAACTCGACAAAGATCCGCATCCGCACCCCCTTCTCGACTTCGTGCAGACCGGCTCGGAAGTCCACCGCGACCTCCGGCTCGGCACTCAGGCCCGGCTGCGCGAACTCGTCCGCGACCACGGCGATGAGGTTTCGGTCATCAGCGCTCACGATCCGTGGGAGTTGGACCGCTACCGTTGACGGCATCGTGACTGACGTATCCCGGCAGGACGGGCTGATCGCATCATTTGCCGTGACGAGGATGCGGATCTATCACGTGATCTCTTGCCATAGCCGTTTCCAGGATGTAACCCGGCTGGCCGGGGACGTCGCCAGAAACGGCGTCAGCAGGATCGGTCGGATCGATGACCATCCCGAAACGGCATGCCGGAGTAGTGGCTCGGTGATCAACCGCCTGCTGGACCACTGACGCGAGCCTGTCCGAGGCCTTCCTGCCGACCAAGGCCGAGGTGCCCAGGAGGCCGGGCACGGCGTCGATGCGCTTCCGCGCGTACGCCAAGTGCATAGAAGGACGGCGGGCACGCGCCAACGGCAAGATCGTCGAAACGCTCGGCGGATAAGCCGCAGTCTGCCGCCGTGGGTGAGACCGCCTATTCCGCCCGGGTTCACCACCTGCTCGAAGTGGCGTCATCCGCAGGCCCGAATTGACCGTTTTGATCAGGTATACGCCCTTGATCCAATTGGGTGTAGCGGAGGTGTCACTGCCTCCGCTCATCTCCTGAGCCGAGGTTTATATGAGATCGATGGTCTTGAACCATCAGGCTGCGAGGCCACTGCTGGTGGCGCTCGCCGCAGCGACCGTGCTGGCCGTCTTCCCGGCCGCCGCGTACGCGGACGCGGGTCAGCCCGCGCCGGTCACCGGCGGACTTCCCTTGACCAACACGACCGAGAAGATCGGTCCGGGGATCAACCTGCAGCATGTGCAGGCGCTCGACCAGAACGGCTGGTACAACGCGCGGTTCCTGACCGTTGATCTGTCCAACAGCGCGGTCAGTACGGATCTGCTGACCGCCGGACCGGTCGCTTCCGGCGGGCCGCTCAGCGTGGCCGCCAACAAGGCCGGCGCCGTCGCGGGCGTCAACGGCGACTTCTACGACCTGGGCAACTCCACCGCGGCGCACGGTATCGAGATCCAGAACGGGCAACTGCTCAAGACCGCCAACATCGGCGGCCCGGAAGCCGCCGACGTGCTCCCGCACGTCGGCGTCAGCCAGGACGGCATCGCCCAGCTCGTGAACGCCACGGTCAACGCGTCCGCGAACTTCGCGGGCACGGACCACAAGGTCCTGTCGGTCAACGCCGCGGACCCCGAACCCCACCCGGTACCCGCGGACGGCATGGTCGCGTTCACGTCCGCGTGGGGCACCTACAGCCGCAACCGCCCGTTCATCGGCGTGGACCAGAACCTCGCCGAGGTGCTGGTCCGGAACAACAAGGTCGTTTCGGTCACCCCGAACGCCCCCGCGGGCTCGGGGACGATCCCGGATGACGGGTTCTACCTGGTCGGACGCGACGCCGCGGCGACCGCGATCCGCGCGCTGCAGCCCGGCGACCCGGTGACGCTCAGCTGGGCGCTTGCCGATCCGGTCGCCAGGACCATGAAGTTCGCGCTCGGCCACGGCGGCACCGGCGAGGGCATCGTCGTCTCCAACGGCAAGCCCCGCGCCGGCCTGGACAACACCGCGATCTCCCCGCGCACCTCGTTCGGCTTCAAGGACGGCGGGCACACGCTCGTGCTCGGCCAGTGGAACGGCCCGGGCGGCACCGGCAAGGGCGGTGTCACGGTCGACAAGGTAGCCCGTGGCATGGTCGCGATGGGCGTGCAGACCGCGGTCATCCTCGACAGCGGCGGCTCGAGCGAGATGGTCGCCCGCGCGCTCGGCGAGGACCAGGTGACCATTCGCAACACCCCGTCCGACGGCGGGGAACGCAGCAACACGAACGGCGTGGGCGTGTTCGTCTCCAAGGGCGACGGCAAGGCGCACGAGGTCCTCATCAAGCCCGCGCCGGGTTCGGCCACGGCCGACGGTGACCTGAAGGTCTTCCCGGGACTGCGCCGCGCGCTCGTCGCGCAGGGCATCGACGACCACCAGACGGCGGTGACGATCGATCCGAAGTCCGTCGGATGGGCCGTGCCCGGAGCATCCGTCGAGAAGGGCACGGTCACGGCCCCGGCCAAGATCGCCAAGCCGTACGGTGTGCTCAAGGTCGAAGCGCACGTGGGCCGGGAGGCCGGGCGCGAGCAGATCACCGTCCTGCACCCGCTCGACAGCCTGGAGCTGTCCTCGCAGCGCCTGTCGATCGCCGACGCCACGCCCGCCGCCGCGGCCACCGTCGCCGTGACCGGCCGCGACGACCAGGGCTACACGGCCCCGATCGACCCGCGCGACCTCGACCTGGACTACGACCACAACGTCGTCGACATCCAGTTCGCGGACGGCAAACTGAAGATCACCCCACTGGTCAACGCGAGCACGCTCCTGACCGTCTCGGTCGCCGGCACGTCGGTGAAGCTCCCGATCACGATCGGCGTCCAGACCCAGACACTGTATGACTTCGACGACGACGTGCTGGCCCGCTGGCGCAACAACAGCACCGCGGCCACGACGCTCTCGGCCGACCCCGACGGGCTGCGGATCGACTTCAACGCGATGCGCAACGTGGGCATCTCGGCGGCGTCGGCGGCCCAGCGCATCTCGGTGCCCGGCCAGCCGCTGCGCCTGCGGGTACGGATCAAGTCGAGCATCAGCGTGCCGAACGGCCTGACCTACCTGCTCTACTACGACGCCAACGGCAAGAGCACCGGCATCTACGGCACCGCCCTGACCGCGAGCAGCGACTGGCAGTACGCGACATGGACGCTGCCGGCCAACACGGCGTTCCCGATCGCGATCAATAGCATCCAGGGCATCAACACGAGCATCGCCCAGCAGAAGGCGGGCACCTTCGTCCTGGACCGCGTCGAGGCCGACATCCCGACCTCGATCGATCTGCCGGCTCAGCCCGCTCTGCAGCCCGATGCGCTGATCTCCGAGGACGGCTCGTTGCTGCAGAGCAACAAGACCTGGCAGTTCGCCACGCTGTCGGACGTGCAGTTCACGGCCGACAACCCGGCGCTGACCCAGGTCGCGACGGCGGCGATCAAGCGGATCCGTGCCACCAGGCCGGACCTGCTGGTGCTCAACGGTGACATCACCGACCGTGGCCTGCCCCAAGACCTCGCGCTGGCCCGCCAGGTGCTCACCGACGCCGGCTGTGACCTCATCGCGGTCGGTCAGGAGCCGGCGGCCAACAGCACGCCGGATGCGAAGACCGGCACGATCCCGTGTTACTACGTGCCGGGCAACCACGAGTCCTACGGTCTGAACAATGTCCAGTCGGACCTGACGAACTTCACCAACGAGTTCGGCCGGCCGTATCGGACCTTCGATCACAAGGGCACCCGGTTCATCTTGCTGGCCAGCTCCCTGGGCTCGCTGCGCGGCACGGCGTGGGACCAGCTGCCGATGATGCAGCAGGCGCTCGCCGACGCCGAGAAGGACACCTCGGTGCACAACGTGATGGTCTTCGCCCATCACCCGGTGGATGACCCGGCCGAGACGAAGTCCAGCCAGCTCGGTGACCGCGACGAGGTCGCGCTGATCGAGAGCATGCTGACCGGTTTCCGTGAGGTCAGCGGCAAGGGTGCGGCGATGGTCGGATCCCACGCTCAGATCGCCAATGTTCACCGGGTGGAGGGGGTGCCGTACATGGTGCTGCCGTCGTCGGGTAAGGATCCGTACGGTACGCCGGACCGTGGTGGTTTCACCGGGTGGGTCGACTGGTCGGTCGATTCGCGGCAGAACGCGGATGAGCAGTGGATCGAGGCGAATGTGCGTGCGTTCGCGCAGTCCATCACGCTGGAGGCTCCGGCCTCGGTCGAGGTGGGTAAGGCGGTGCAGCTTTCGGGCAGTATCGTGCAGCCGCAGGGTGTGGGGGCGGGTACGCGGGTGGTGCCGTTGCGCTATCCGATGTCGGTCGATTGGGACGGTTCGGACACCCTGGCGATCGGCGGTGGCAAGGACGCCGTGGAGAAGGCCCGTGATGCGGGCAAGGTCGCGATCTTCGATCCGCGGACCCGGACGCTCACCGCGCTGAATGCCGGTTCGGTGTCGGTGTCGGTGACCAATGACTCGATGCGTGCCTATACCGACGACAGTTCGCTCGCACCGATCACGACCTCGAAGACCATCCAGGTCGTGCCGTCTGCGGGCGACGGTCCGGACACGGCCAAGGTCAAGAACGGATCCTGAGCGACTGGCCCTGCGAGTAGCTCAGGTCAGCCCCCGAGCGGGCCGTACGACACCGTGAAACGCCGGGGTGGACGCCAACCGCGTCCACCCCGGCTGCACGTCGGTCCGCACGTTTGTCCATAGCGGAATGCCAAGGATGTCCGAGGCGGACCGCGGTGGTCAGGTCGAGGCGCCGGTCGAGAAGTGTTGCCGGTATCGCTCCGGGGTGGTGGTCAGGTGCCGGGCGAAGACCCGGTGCAGTGTCTCGCCGTGTTTGTAGCCGACCGTCCTGGCGATGGCGCCGACGGTCAGGTCCGTCGTCTCCAGCAGGCGGCGGGCCGCCTCGACACGCAGGCTCTCCACGAAGGCGCCCGGGGCGCTGCCGGTTTCGGCGCGGAAGGCACGGGCGAAGCTCCGCTCACTCATCCCCGCCCGCCGTGCCAGCACGGCCACGCTCAGATCTTCTCCCAGATGGTCGGGCAGCCATTGCTGCACAGCCCGGATCGCCGGGGTCCGTGCGGGCTGCGCACGCAGTTGGGTACTGAACTGTGCCTGGCCCCCGGGCCTTCGGGTGAAGACGACGAACCAGCGGGCGATCAACTGCGCAACCTCGGTGCCGTGGTCGTCCTCGACCAGGGCCAGCGCGAGATCGATGCCGGCGGTCACCCCCGCCGAGGTCCACCGGCTCCGGTCGTGCACATAGATCCGGTCCGGTTCGACGAGCACACGCGGGAAACGCTCTGCGAGCAGCCGGGTCGACCACCAATGTGTCGTCGCACGGTAGCCGTCGAGTAGCCCGGCCGCGGCCAGGAGCAGCGATCCTGCGCAGACCGAGGCCACGCGGCGCGACCGCCGAGCGAGTGCCGGAAGCTCCCGGACCACCTCGGCGGACACCGTCGGGTCGAAGACCCCGTTGCCGCCGATCACGATCATCGTGTCGATCTCGTCGTCGCCGGACGCAATCTCCCGCAGCGAGTGCTCGACCTGCACCGTCAGGCCATTGTCGACGGTGACGGCGCCGGCACGTGGCGACGCCGTCACCAGACGGTAGACCGTGGTTCCGATCGCGGTGTTCGCCGCACCGAAGATGTCCATCGGACCAGCCAGCTCGATCAGCTGAATGCCGTCGTAGACCACGAGGACAACGGTGCGAAGCGCTGGCATGTCCCTATCTTGGCTGTTATTGAGGGCTTTGCCGTAATTTGGCATGACTGTCGCACGCGTGTGATCGTGGCGGAACGGCTCGCCCGGTGAATCACGAGACCGGTCGGCCGGGCCGATCACCCAACCTGCCGCACCGGCTTGCCGGCATGATTCCGCAGGAAGGGAATGATCAGTTCGGCGACTTGATCGCCGAACTGCGAGTGCGGGTAGTGCCCGCCGTCGACGACGGCGACCCGGCCGATACCGGGAGGCATGGCCGCGACGATCGCCTCGCCTTCGGCCACCGGGTCAGGGAAGTCCGGGTCCTCGGAGCCCATGATCACCAGCGCGGGACACCGTACTCCGGGCAGATGCGCCTCGGCGTCGGCCGGAGTGGTTTTGCCGGTCTTCATGAACTCCTCCCATCGGCCGGGCTGCCGGAGTGCCGTCATCAGGCCGTCGATGTGACGACGGCACTCGTCCGGCTTGCCGGGATAGGCGATGTCGAGGTAGCCGCGCCACAACCTCGGGGACTTCAACAGCAGCGTCCCCATCAGCCGCGTCAGACCGCGGCGATACCGCCGGACGGTGAACAGCGCGCCGACGTCCAGTCGCTGGGTCCTGGTGAACGGGTTGATCTCCACGATCGCGGTGACGAGTTCCGGCGCCTGAGCCGCGGCGATGGTGGCGGCGCCGCCGGACAGCGAGTGCCCGACGATCACCGCGGGTCCGCCGAAGTGCCGGATGACCCCGAGCAGGTCACCGGCGACATCGGTGCGGCCGATGGCCGCCTTCCCGGTCACCGACGGCCAGCCGAGGCTGGACTCTCCGTGCCCGCGCATGTCCACGTTCACCACGTGGTAGCCCGCATCGGCCAGCAACGGTACGAGATGGCGATAGTCGTGCCGCCCGCTACCAATGCCATGCGAGAGCACCACCAACGGGCCATCGCCGATCACATCGCAGGCGATCCGCCCGCCGTCGAGAGTCACGAACTCGGTCATCTGCCGTACCTTCCTGGCGTTCCATCAGCCGCGACATCCGCGACATGCCGATTGAACGCCGGAAGACCCCGGCCGGGACAATCGCGGGCAGGATCGGTCAGACGGACGGCCGCTCCAGTCAGAGGCTGACCCGAACGGCACGCCGGTCACGTCGCGGGCCTGACCACGAGGTCGAGACAGGGGTATTCACGGATAGGCCTGGTCAGGCAGGTGCGGGGCCACGTCAAGACCGCTTCCCCGGTTACGCGTGATCGTTTCTCGGACCCTGTCGCGATGGCCAGAGAACAAGGTCGAGCTGTGCTTCACCCGCAGCGTGAGGCCGATCGTGCTCAGCGGGCCGGGACCGTTGCGTGCAGAAACCGGGTCAGCAGGTCCGTCACTTCGGCGGGCCGTTCCAGGTTGGGAAAGTGACCCGCCCAGGGCAGTTCGCGATGACGGGCGTCGGCGAGCTGTTTCGGCAGCCGGGCGGCGATCTCCCGGAAGTCGGGCAGGTCGTGGCCGCCGGACAGGGCCAGACATGGGGCCGTGATCAGCGAAAGATCCACCTCCGCCTCGGCCGGTGCGAACTCCTCCGCTGCGGCCAACTGCACATCGAATGCGCGCCGCTGCATCCGGCGGACCTGCTCTCGAGCCGCGTCGTCGGCCTCGGGGCCCAGCCAGGTCTCCACATTCAGCTCAACGGCCCCCGCGATGTCACCGGCCTCGATCAACGCCTCCTCCTGTTCGGCGAAGGATCGCAGCACGTCGCCGGGCTCGTGCCCGGGTAGAGCGGAGCAGAGCAGCACCAGGGCCGTGACCGTGTCCGGCCGGCGAGCGGCCACCTCCAGGGCCACCTTTCCGCCGTAGGAGGACCCCACCAGCGCCGCCCGCTCGACGCCGAGGCTCCCGAGCAGATCCGCGACGTCCTCGGCGTCGTCGTACGGGCGGTCCGCCACCGGAGACTCGCCGAACCCACGGAAGTCACAGCGGACCACCCGGTATCCGGCATCAAGCAGGGCCGCCCACTGCGGATCCCACATGCGCCGATCGCACACCCCGGAATGCAACAGCACCAGCACCGGGCCATCGCCGGCCACGTCATGAGAAAGCATCATCTGGGAGACCTTAGGCGCAATGACATTCGGTGGCATGTCGATATCGCCGCCGGTCCTCGTCCGTCATCGGGGACGAGGAGCGTGCTCTGCGATCAAGCCGAACGGAACCTCAACGAACCCGCCGAATGGGCGGATTGCGATCACATTCAGGCTGCGCGGTTCGGTAGGGTGGCGACGGTTTCTCGTTGGGCGGACCTTTGCCATGCGAGAGACAGACGCTCTTTCACCGTTCTCGGGGGGCCTCTTCTGTCAACGAGGTTTCCGCGGAGTGCCTGAATTATCCTGCTGGTCGTTGAAAGGGTCGGCGATTGTCCAGTCCGAGCCCGCTGGAGCCCGAGGGACCTGAGCGGATCGGGCCCTACCGCCTTGCCGGTGTGCTGGGAGAGGGCGGGCAGGGCACGGTCTACCTGGGTCACTCACCCTCCGGAGTACCGGTGGCCATCAAGGTGCTGCACGCCCGGATGGCCGCCGACGCCGACGAGCTCCGGCGGTTCGCCCGGGAGACGGACATCGCCGGTCTCGTGGCCACCTTCTGCACCGCCAACGTCCTCGACGTGGGCACTTTTCGACAGCGTCCCTACATCGTCAGCGAGTACATTCCCGGACCCTCGCTCCAGGAGCTGGTGAAAAGCGAGGGGCCGCGGACCGGCAGCGGCCTGGAGCGCTTGGCGGTCGCCACGCTGACCGCTCTGGAGGCGATCCACCGGGCCGGGATCATCCACCGCGATCTCAAACCCGCCAACGTGATCATGGGGCCGGAAGGCCCGGTGGTCATCGACTTCGGCATCGCCCGGCTGCTGGACCAGGTCACCATTCGCTCCGGGATAGTGGGCACTCCCGCCTACATGGCCCCTGAACAGTTCCAAGGACAGGTCGCCGCCCCGGCCTCCGACGTGTTCAGCTGGGCCTCCACCATGGTGTTCGCCGCCACCGGTCAGGTCCCGTACCCCGGAGTCACCCCGCCCGCCGTGATGCACGCCATCATGACCCGTGATCCCGATCTTACGGGCGTCCCTGATCCTTTACAGTCCCTGGTGCTTTCCTGCCTGGCCAAGGACCCCGATGCCCGCCCTACGCCCCAGGAGCTGTTGGCCAGGCTCACCACCAGGCACCTCCGACCGCGGCACAACCCTCAGGTCTCCGCGGACGCCCGGCCCGCCGATGCAACCGGCGATCACCGGCGATCTCCCAACCCCCACGCCGTCGGCCCGGCATCGCATGGCACGGGACCGGGGGAGCCTGGCCTCGACCCTGGCACCACGGGCGGCCGGGTTTCGCCGCCGAGCCACGTTCCCGGTCCGGGTGCCGCCTCGGCGCCGACGGACCCGGTCCGGCCGCGTGGCCGAGGCAGGGGGGTGATCGTCGCTTCGGCGGTCACCGTACCGGTCCTTGTCATCGGCATCGTGTTCGCGGTCGTACAGTCCCGTAAGGATCACATCGTGGTCGGCGGATTGATTTCGACGCCGGTTGCGATGGCTTCGAACACCACCGCCCCTCCCGCGCCGGAGCCAACCACATCGGCACCGGCGCCGGCGTCCGCCGATGCGTCCGAGCCGGCCAAGGGCGGGTCCTCGTCCACGGGATCGGCCCCGTCGCGGCGGCCGGAATCGACGCACCAAGCTCCGCGGACGTCGTCTTCCTCGTCGGCCCCGTCGCGGCGGCCGAAGCCGACGCGCAAGGCGATGACCACGCAGCCTACGGACAAGCCACTCACGGCGTCGGACTCGCCGCGGCAGCCGGAAGCTTCGAGCGAAGCTCCACAGCCGCCGCCTTCCGGCGGACACTCCTTGAACATCAGCACCAACTACGCATGGGCTCGCGGATCCGTTTCCTGGAATGGGACGACAGCCACCGCGAGTGGCAGCGCGCAGGACACCAAGCAGTACGAGTCCCGTTCCTGGCTGCGGATCGCCTACCGGAAGAACGTGGGCGGCGTCTGGAAGGTTCACTACGCCGAGCGTGATCCATGGGCCGAGGTCTCGAACGGGGAGCACGCGGACTTCGAGTGGTCCATCGGCGGTCCCGTGAAAGACGTGCAGTGGGATCTCTGTTCCAGCCGATCGGGCAAGACGTACTGCACCGGATGGAAATAGCGACGGCGGAAGACGTCTCGCAGACGTACGACCTGTGGGTGCCCGTAACCCGGCCTCCGTCACGGGGCGGGATCGACGCCGGCATCGTGCAGGATCCTCCAGATCGTGGAAGCGCCCGCTTGCCGGCCCATGCCGGCCGTCCCCGGAGATTCCGCGGTATCCCCAGGTCGGATTCTCGGCTGCCGGGCGCGGCGCCGGTGCGCGGACCGACAGCCGTGGCGGCGACCGGCCTGGCGGTGACAGCGACTACGTAATTCAACAGATACTACGTAGTTCAACGGATGCTGTCTGATACCAGCGGATTCATGCTTATTTCGGTCCTGGGCCGGAGGTGATGCCGCCCGGGGTTTCGGCTCTGCTGGATCAATCAGTGAGGAATCGCCATGCCCCAGGCTGGTTCTGTCGACGCGCGGTCAGCTGCTCCCGGTTCGCTGGCTCAGGACACGCCGGCAGGGCTGCCGCCACACTGGTGGGCGGCGGGTCTCACCTTGGCGGAGCGGCTCCGGCTGTCCGGGCAGCCCGCGCGACCGGCGGAGGACGAGCGCCTGGAGCGGGCACGCCGCAGGCTGGAGCGCTGGAGGGGCTCTCCCGGGCTGGGGAAGGACGGCCACTTCGCCAGGCTGCTGGACGAGCGCGGACTGGACGTCGACAGGCTGCTCGCGCTGCTCGCGGAGGACCCGGGGGATCTCGCCGACCGGGCGGCGCCGACGACGGACCGACCGGCCTGGGCCGAGACGGTCGAGGCGGTGCTCCGCGCGATGCCCGCCGAGTCCGCGATACATCCCGAGGAGATTCCTCCGCCGGATGAGGAGTCGGCCTGGCAGGTCGGTTTCCTGAAGATCGTCTCTCCGTTCCTTCGTGTCGCCGTCGGCCGCTTCGTCGTCGCCGCCGTACGTGCCGACGGGCTGGACGATCTGGTCGACGTGCACCAGTTGAGCCATCAGCTGGCCACGCAACTGGGGCAGCAACTGACCACGCTGGCAGGCCGCACGCTGGTTCTGGAGCTGAACGTGCTGCGCGTCACCGATCGGCTGCGCGGCGAGACGGCGCGGGAACGGTTCTGGTCCTTTGTCGAGCATTTCTCCACCAGGGACGCACTGGTGGGCTTGATGTCCGAGTACGTGGTCCTGGCGCGGCTGCTCGCCCAGGCCTGCGACCAGGCGGTGGAGGCGTACCACGAGCTGCTGGTCAGGCTGGCCGAAGACCGTGCCGAGATCGTCACCTCGGTGCTCGGCGGCGAGGACCCCGGCCGCCTGGTGGAGGTGCACATGGGCGGCGGGATCGGCGACCTGCACCAGGGCGGGCGGGCGGTGGGGCTGCTGCGGTTCGCCGGCGGTGCCCGCCTGGTGTACAAGCCGCGTCCGCTGGCGGTGCACCGGCACGTGAACGACGTGATCCGCTGGCTGGACGAGCGCCTTCCGGGCTACGGCCTGCGGTCCCTCGTCGTCGTGGACCGCGGCCGGTACGGCTGGGTGGAGTTCGTCGAGCACAGCCCCTGTGAGAACGTCGACGGGGCCCGCTTGTTCTACCGCCGCCAAGGCGCCCTGCTGGCACTGCTCTACGCCCTCGACGGGGCCGACTTCCACTACGAGAACCTCATCGCGAACGGGGACCAGCCGGTCCTGGTGGATCTCGAGGCGGTGTTCCACCCGAGGGTTCCGCGCCCTTCGGGGCTGGACTGGATGAACGGCGACCCGGCCGTCTCCGTGCTGGCGGAGTCCGTTTCCCGTATCGGGTTGCTGCCGTCCGTCCTGTGGAGCGAGGACGGTGACGCCATCGACATGGGCGGGGTGGGGGGCGACGCGGGGCAGCCGCTGCCGTTCAAGGTCGTCGGCTGGGGCGGCTCCGGGACCGACGAGATGCATCTCACCCGCGAGAACATCCTCTTCCCCGGCAGCCAGAACCGCCCGAGCGTCGACGGCCACGTGGTCAACCCCGCGCACTTCGTGAGCGAGCTGACCTCCGGGTTCCGGGACGGGTACGAGGCCATCGTCTCCAACCGTTCCGAGCTGGTCGGCCCCGGCGGCCTGCTGGAACGCTTCGCCAACGACGAGATCCGCGTGGTGATGCGGGCGACCCGGCTCTACGGAACGCTGCTCGTGGAGTCCACCCATCCGGATGTGCTGCGCGACGCCCTCGACCGTGAGCGCGTCTTCGACTTCCTCTGGGGGTTCGCGGCCGACGATCCGATCCGTCGCCCGCTGGTGCCCGTCGAGAGCGAGGAGCTGTGGTCGGGGGACGTCCCGATGTTCACCACCCGCCCGGCGACGCGAGACCTGTGGAACGGCCGGGGCGTGAGAATGCCCGGCGTGCTGGACCACGACAGCCTGACGCATGCGATGGACAAGGTCCGGGCGATGGGGGCGCGCGACCGGGCCCAGCAGGAGTGGATCATCGAGGCGTCGATGGCGACCCGCCCCGACCAGGCCGCCCTCGTCGGCGCCGGCCCGTTTCCGGTGGAGCCGGCCGTTTCCCCGTCTCCAGCGGCCCTCGACCACGAGCGTGTCCTCGCCGCCGTGCGAGGCATCGCGGACCAGGTGGCCGCGATCGCGCACGCCGACGGCTCGCGGGTGAACTGGCTCGGCATCGATCTCATTCAGGAATCCCAATGGATGGTCAATCCGCTACGGCTCGACCTCTACAGCGGAATTCCCGGTGTCGCGTTGTTCCTGGCCCAGGCCGCGTCCGTCCTCGGTGACGATCGCTACGCCGACCTGGCCCGCCGCGCCCTGACACCGTTGCCGGAGATCGTCGACTCTGTCGTGAACGCACCGGCCGGTACCCCCATGACGACGTGCGGCCCGTTCTCCGGATACGGCGGTCTGGCGTACGCGCTCACGCACCTGACGCGGGAACTCGGCGACCCCTCCCTGGGAGACGCGATCGAACCGCTGGTGACCTCACTGACCGAATCCATCCCGATCGACGAGATGTTCGACGTCATCGGCGGCGCCGCCGGCGCTCTCGGCGTGTTGCTGGCCGTACACGAGGCGACGGGGCTGCCCGTCGCCCTACGGCTGGCACGCGCGTGCGCCGACCGCCTGGTCGAGACCGCCCGACCGCAACGGCGGGGTGTCGCCTGGCCGGGCGCGATATCGTCCTCCCTGCCCCTCACCGGCTTCTCGCACGGGGGCGCCGGCATCGGCTGGGCGCTGGCACGCTTCGCCGCGACGCCGGACGGCGCCACGGCGGGTGCGCGCTACGCCGAGACCGCGCGTGCCGCCTTCGCCTACGAACGTGACCTGTACGACCCGCACGTCCGCAACTGGCCCGACTATCGGGACATTCCCGGAGAGCGCGCCGACGACACGCCGCCCGCTTCCATGCAGGCATGGTGTCACGGCGCGCCGGGCATCGGCCTGGCCCGCGCCGACCTGCTGCGGCGGGGGGTCACCGGTGGCCTCGCGGCCGACGCCCGGGCGCTGACGGCCGATCTCGACCTCGCGCTGGCATCGTTCCTGGCCAGTCCGACGGCGCTGGGCGGGCACAGCCTCTGCCACGGGGAGCTCGGCAACCTCGAACTGGTCACCACGATGATCGCCGCCGGCCGTACCGACCTGGTCGAAGCGCGCGACCGTCGCCTCGGGGTGGTGCTGGACCAGCTCGAATCCGGCCCGCGTTGCGGCACACCTGCCGGAGTGCCCACTCCCGGCCTGATGAGCGGGCTCGCCGGCATCGGGCACGGCCTGCTGCGCCACGCCTTCCCGGACCGGGTGCCGTCGGTGCTCCTCCTCGAACCGCCGATCGGCTGATCCCGCGCCGCCTGCCGTGCCGCCGTCGCCGTCGTCCCGCGTTTTTCCCGAGGAGAAGCCGTGCGCCACCGTGTTCCCGTCCGCCTCCAGATGACCCGTACCGAGTGCGGCGCGGCATGCCTCGCCATGGTGCTCAGCCACCACGGCAGGGACACGTCGGTCTCCGGGTGCCGGGACCTGCTCGATCCCGGCCGCGACGGCGTCTCGCCGGCGAGTCTCGTCGCGGCGGCCGAACAGCACGGGATGCGGGCCACCGTGGAGCGCGTCGAGGACCCGCTCGCGACGCCGCTGGAGAACCCCGTCATCGCCTATTGGGAGAAGCATCACTACGTCGTGGTGGAGCGGGCCGGCCGGACCCGGGTCCGCGTCGTCGATCCCGCGAAAGGACGGCGCTCCCTCTCCCGCGAGGAGTTCGCCGAGCAGTACGGCGGGGTCGTGATCGATGCCCGGCCCGGAGAGGACTTCGTCCGGCGCCGCACCCCGCTGCGGCAGAGAATGCTCATGCGATACCTGCGCGAGTTCATCGGCGTGGCCGGCGGGCGCCGCATCCTGCTCGGCATCCTGCTCCTGGCCGCCGCCCTGCAGGTGTTCGGGCTGTCGCTGCCGTTGGCCACCAAGGTGGTCGTCGACCATCTGGTGCCCGACGGACGCCACGACCTGCTCGGGGTGCTGGGCGCCGCGGTCCTCGGGATCACCGTCATGCAGGGGGCGCTGAGCATCCTCCGGTCCCGGATGCTGCTCAGGCTCCGGGCGCTCGCGGACGAACAGCTGACCGGCCGGTTCGTCACCCACCTGTTGCGCCTGCCGCTCGGCTTCTTTCTCCAACGGAGCCGGGGAGACCTGTTGATGCGGCTCAGCAGCGTGTCGACGGGCCGGGAGGCGGTCACCCAGCACGCGCTGACGATGTGCCTGGACGGGGTGCTGCTCATCGTGTACGTCACGGCCCTCACCTTCATCAGCCCCTGGTACGTATTGATCGTCGGCACGCTCGCGGCCCTGCAGATCTGCCTGATGCTCAGCTCTTACAACCGGGTGAGCGTACTCACGCAGCGGGAGCTGACCGCCCGCGCCGAGGAGCAGGGCTACCTGATCGAGGCACTCCAGGCGATGCTTCCGGTCAAGGCCAACGGGGTGGAGACGCAGGCGCGGCGGCGCTGGCACGAGCTGTTCGGCGCCTACCAGGTGGCCATGCTGCGCCGAGGCCGGGCCACCTCCTGGTTCGAGGGCGGCCAGACGGCGCTGTCCATGCTCGCTCCCCTCTCCCTGCTGTGGTGCGGTGTATGGCTGGTGCTGGGCGGTCAGATGTCCCTGGGCTCCATGCTCGCCGCCAACACGCTGGCCATGTCGGTGCTCTCGCCGTTGATGGCGTTCGTGGGCGTCATCCAGCTTCTCTCCATGCTTCGCGGCCAGATCGAGCGCATCTACGACGTGTTCGACTCGGCTCCCGAGATCAGCGGCGACCAACTGCTCCCCGGCGGCAGGCCGGTCTCCGTACAGGCGCGCGACGTCACCTTCCGGTACGCGCCGGAGTCACCGCCCGTGGTCAGGAGCGTGTCGTTCACCGTGCCCGCCGGGGCCAAGCTCGGCGTCGTCGGGCGTACCGGTTCGGGGAAGAGCACGCTGGCCCTGCTGGTACTCGGCCTGCTGCGAGCCGAGGCGGGCACGATCCGCCACGACGGCATCGCCGTCGACGACCTCGACGTCGGCGAGCTGCGCCGTGGATGCGGCGCGGTGCTTCAGGAGCTGTCCCTGTTCAACGGCACGATCCGCGACAACATCACGCTCGGCAGCCCGGATGCCACGGACGCCGACGTCGTCGACGCCGCCACCATGGCGGGACTGCACGAGGACGTCCTGCGCCTGCCCATGGGGTATCGGACCACCGTCGGCGAAGGCGGGGCATCGCTGTCGGCGGGGCAGCGCCAGCGCGTGGCGCTCGCCCGTGCGCTGGTCCACAGGCCCAGGCTGCTCATCCTTGACGAGGCGACGAGCCACCTCGACCCCGAGACCGAACGGCGCGTCGACGCGGCGCTGTCGGCGCTGCGGGTGACCAGGATCGTCATCTCGCACCGGCTCAGCGCCATCCGGAACGCCGACGAGATCGTGGTCATGCGGGAAGGCCGGGTGGCCGAGCGCGGGAAACACGAGGAACTGGTGAACCGGCCCGGCGCCTACCACGAGCTTTTCGCCGATGCGACCACCTTCGAGAACGCCGGAGTCGCGCACCCGGCTCTCCCCTAGCTGCGCGGCGCCCGTCGCGCGACCTGAAAGCACCACCCACCGTAGAAAGGAACCCCATGTCGATGGAAGAAGCCCGAGACCTGGTCCGGTCCTGGAAGGACCCCGACTTCCGCGAGGACGGCGTGGAACACCCTTCCGGCGACATCAGCTTCACGCTGATGGGCGCGGAAGGCGCCGACAGCACCCCGGTGTGCACGGTGACCATCGCCACCGGGTTGGCGAGCTGCTGGCCGTGGTGTGCCGAAACGGCCGGCATCTGCACGGTCGCGGGGTGCAAGCCCAACCTTCCGCCCATCTGGGTCTGATCCGTCGTCCCCGGCGGACGCCGTACCGAACTTGCCTGACGGGTCACGCCTCGTCCGACCACGTCACGCCGACCCGCGCGTGACACCTGGTCAGGCCCGGGAGCCCGGCGAGAAGATAACGATCAGGTAGAACGTGTGGGTGGCGGCCGGGCCGCCACCCACATCACCCGAGGGGGCGCTTCGTCATCCCGGAACGTGTCCCAAGGCCGCACCCTTTCTCGTGCCGACGGTCACAGGACGTGCTCAGGCCAGGCGTACGCGCCGCGCCTCGGCGCGGGTGACGGGGACGTCGGCGGCGATTCCGTGCAGGACGTGGGCGAGGACCTCGACCCCCCGTACCACCCGCGGGCCGGGCCGGTTGAAATACGCCGGTCCGTCGAGCACCCACACCTGCCCGCCGCGCACCGCGGGCAGGTCCGCCCATCCGGGCAGGCCGGTCAGCAGCCGCCACTCGGACTCGGTGCGCTCCGGGGTGAAGCCGCACGGCATCAGCAGGATCACATCCGGCTGAGCCGCACGCAGGGCCTGCCACTCCATGGGCCTGGTGTGCTCTCCGGCCTCGGCCAGGAGCGGCTCGCCTCCGGCATGACGGATCTGCTCGGGAACCCAGTGACCGGCGGGCCAGAGCGGATCCAGCCACTCGATCGCCGCCACCCGCGGACGCGGCAGGCCCGTGACCGTGCCGTGCACGGCCGCGAGCCGGCCACGCAGCTCATCGGCCCGCCGGGTCGCCACCTCCGGCACGCCCAGCGCCTCTCCCACGCTTTCGAGACATTCCAGTACGTCGGTCAGGGTGTGCGGCTCCAGGCTGATCACCCGGGGTCCGGCGTCGAGAACACGCACCGCCCGCGACACCTCGGTGTAGGAGACGGCGCACACGTCGCACAGATCCTGGGTCAGCACCACGTCCGGAGCAAGCTCGGCCAGCCGTTCGACGTCGAGGGTGTACAGCGACGAGCCCCGGTGGGATGCCCCTCCCACGGCGTCGGATATCTCCCGGCTGCTCATCCGGTCCGCGGCGAGAACGGCCGCCGTCACCACCGGGACGGACGCGACCACCTCCGGGGGCCAGTCGCATTCGTGCGTACGTCCCACCAGGTCGGCGGCCAGACCGAGCTCCACGACGAGGTCGGTGGCCGCGGGCAGCAACGACACGATGCGCATACCACGACCCTAGTCCGGGCCGCGTTCGCAGCCCGGACCCGGGTCCCTGACGCCTGCGGACAGACGCTCGCGCCGCCTGGTCGGATTCGCGGGCCGACTCCGGTGACGATGACGTTTCAAGAGGGGCGCTCCCGGCTCCGACCCAGCGCTCCGACCCAAGGGGGCGAGGTGGGGTGCCTTCACCGGCCGTTCGCACACGGCGCGGCATCGTTTGAGTCGTACCCTGACAAGCGTCGTACCCTGACAAGCCCAGAGCCGTTTCCAGGCCGGTTCCGCTCCGTGAACGGAGGATCTCGATGCTGCTCGACGACCTCGGCACTCCGTTCACGCCGCACGGTGCCGCGCGCCGCGTGGTGTCGCTCGTCCCGTCGCTCACTGAGTCGCTCGCCGAGACCGCCCCGGAGCTGCTGATCGGCGCGACCGACTGGTGCACCCACCCCGCGGAGTTGCGCGTACGGCGGATCGGCGGCACCAAGAACCCGGATGTGCCCGCGATCGTCGCCCTCCGGCCGGACCTGGTGCTGGCCAACGAGGAGGAGAACCGCCTCGCCGACCTGGAGGCGCTCCGGTCGATGGGGGTGCCGGTCTGGGTGACGAGGATCCGTACGCTGGAGGACGCCTTCGCCTCCCTGCGCCGGATGCTGACGATGGCCTGCGGCCTGCCCGAGCCGGACTGGCTCGCCGCCGCGGAACGGGCATGGCCGACTCCGCGGACCACCGGCGTACGGCGGGCAGTGATCCCCATCTGGCGTAAACCGTGGATGGTCCTCGGGCGCGACACCTTCGCGGGCGACCTCCTGCTCAGGCTCGGCGTCCGCAACCTCTACGCCGGCCACGCCGAGCGCTATCCGAAGATCGCCCTGCCCGACCTGCTGGCGGCGGGAGCCGACCTCGTCGTCCTTCCCGACGAGCCCTACCGTTTCACCGCGGAGGACGGCCCCGGATTCTTTCCCGCGATACCGGCCGCGCTGGTCAGCGGCCGGCATCTGACCTGGTACGGCCCGTCCCTGGTCGAGGCGCCCAGCGTGCTCGGGACCGCCCTGGGATGAGACGGCGGCCTGAGGATTCCGGGGGAATCGAGGGTCGCGAAGGCCGTCCGCGGCTCCGGAGAGCTTTTTTTCGAGCGTCGCGGGTCTTGCTCCGCAGGTCAGTGACGCCTGCGTGACAGAAGCGGATTCAGGTCTTTGATTACCCCTTGACTCCCATGACGCCGGAGTGGTCAGATCTCTTTTCATTAGGAAGCTTTCCTAACTATCTGGCCGGACTATCGGCCCTCGCCATCAGCGAAGATGCTTGGCCGGCTCGCCCAGCTCGGGGGCAGCGGAGCGTACGGCTCGGCAGAAAGGCAAGTCGTGTATCCAGCCACATCGGCGCTCCGGCGCCCGCCCCGTGCCGTCCTGATACTTTCCGTTCTCCTGGCGCTCGTCTCGCCGGTGTTCACGGCCGCGTCGGCGAAAGCCGCCACGAACCGCTACGAGGCGGAGAGCGCGACCGTCTCCCAGGGACTCGTGGAGGCCAACCACACGGGGTTCTCGGGGACCGGTTTCGTCAACGGAGACAACCTCGCCGGTAGCTACACCGAGTGGGCGGTGAACGTCCCGTCGGCGGGCAGCGCGACCCTGGTCCTCCGCTACGCGAACGGCGTCGCCGTCAACCGGTCCGCCGACGTCTCGGTCAACGGCACGGTCGTCTCGGCCGGCCGGGCCTTCAACGGCACCGGCAACTGGGACACCTGGGCCACCTCGACCCTCACCGCCTCGCTGAACGCCGGGTCCAACAGGATCCGGATCTCCGCCACGACCGACAACGGCAACCCCAACCTCGACTATCTCGACGTCGTCGCCGCCGACGCGCCGGCCTCGGACTACCAGGCCGAGGCGGCGACCCTCTCGCAGGCGACGGTGGCCACCAACCACACCGGCTTCACCGGCAGCGGCTTCGTCGACTACGTCAACGCGCCCGGCGGCTCCATCGAGTGGACGGTGAACGTCGCCTCGGCAGGAGCCCACACCCTCACGTTCCGGTACGCCAACGGCACCCCGGCGCCCCGCCCGATGGACATCTCCGTCAACGGGACCGTGTCGGCCGCGGGCAAGGCCTTCCCCGCCACGGCCAACTGGGACACCTGGGCCGACGCCACCGTCGCGGTCACGCTCAAGGCCGGGGTCAACACGATCCGGGCGACGGGCACGGACGCGCTCGGCGGGCCCAACGTCGACAGGCTCGCCGTCAGCGGTTCCAGCGGAAGCGACGGCCAGGCGCCGACCGTCCCGGCCTCTCCCAGGGTGACGGGGACCTCGGCGAGCAGCATCTCGCTCGCCTGGAACGACTCCACCGACAACGTCGCCGTCACCGGCTACCGCGTCTACGAGGGCACCGCGCTCAAGGCCGGCCCGGCCACCGCCAGCGCGACCGTCAGCGGCCTGGCCGCCTCCTCGACGCACTCGTACACGATCTCCGCGGTGGACGCCGCCGGGAACGAGTCCGCGCGCAGCGCCGTCGTCACCGGCACCACGAGCGGTGCGGGCGGCGGGGTCACCGCCGACCAGCTGCTCGCGAAGGTCACCACCTGCAGTCAGATCTCCAACGGCAAGTACAAGACCGACTCCGATGTCGGCAGCGCGACCGTGGCCGTGTGCAACAAGACGGGGGCGGTGTTCTGGAAGGCGGACATGGACATCGACTGTGACGGCGTCCGTACCACCCAGTGCAACGAGGACACCGACTGCTGCTTCCTGCCGGAGACCGCCTGCGAGACGAGCGGCGGCGCCGCGCTCAACGCCGCGCAGCTGCCGTACGTGGTGGTGCCGAGCTCAAGCGGCATCTGGAACTACACCACCAAGGGAATCGGCTGCGGCACGGTCGTGGCGATGATCTACAACGGCCAGATCGAGTACGCCGTGGTGGGTGACACGGGGCCGAGCGAGATCATCGGGGAGGCGTCCTACCGGGCGGCCGCCGACCTGGGCATCAACCCCGACCCGAGCAACGGCGGCATCGACACGGGTGTCACCTACATCGTCTTCACCGGCTCGGGCACCAAGATCGCGACTGAGGAGAACCACTCGCAGGCGGTGACCCTCGGACAGCAGCTCGCCCAGCAGTTCGTCGACAACAACTGACTCCCTCTTCCGATCCCGTACGGCTCGACGGCATCCGGCGCCGTGGATCACCTCTTCCGGAGGCGCGACCGGCGCCGTGAGCCATCCGCCCCTGATCCCGTACGGCTCCGCGACCTCGACCGCGGAGCCGTACGGGATCCTCGTTTTTCGCGCTGTTCTTTTGCCGCGCGGAGGTGAAGCGCTTCAGGGAGTTTTGGGCATCATTTACGAGTTCATGTCGCTATATCGGCAAATATGCGTGCATAGGGGAGGGGTAGTTGATTCCACTCATGAGCTGATCGCCGGAGGTCCTCATGGTTCAGAGAATGCTCGCCCTGCTGGCCCTCGTCGTCCTCGTGCTGGGTGGCACGGTCAGCGGCGCCGCCGCCGTCGCCGCTCAACCGGCTCCCAACGACCAGGACAGGCATTTCCTGGTCCAGGCGCACCGGGCGAACCTGGCCGAGATCGAGGCCGGGAAGACCGCCCAGAACAAGGCGAGCGACCAGACCGTCCGTGACCTGGGCGACAAGTTCGTCACCGATCACACGAAGCTCGACGAGAGCGTGCAGAGGGTGGCCAAGGCACTCGACGTGAAGCTGCCCGACAGGCCAGGCCCCAAGCAGCGCGCCGTGCTCGACAAGGTGTCGGGACTGAACGGAGCGGCCTTCGACCGCGCGTGGATAACCACGGAGATCATGGGTCACCGGGAGACGCTCGCCGCCGTGAACACCGAGCTGCAGGACGGCTCCTCCGCCCAGGTGAAGCAGGTCGCCACGGACGCCAAGCCGGTCGTGCAGGAGCACCTGAAGCTGCTGGAGCAGGCACGGGGCGCCGAGACCACACCCGGAAGCTCGCCGAGCGCCAGTAGTACCGGCTACTAGCCAGACCCGGTAACGACCCCGGCCGGTCCCTGCGGGGACCCGAGCACCGGCCGACCGATCTCGAAGGTGATTCGAGCCACCGGTCGACCGGTCCCGGAGGCGCCGAGCACCGGCCGATCGGCACCGGCGGGTGAGACGACGGCGGAGCGAAGCCGGTCGCTCGCGTTCGTGCGCCGCGCCCGGCGGCGCCGTTCGCCCGGCCGGTTCCGGTCCGCGTGGCCCGGAGCGCCGGTCGGATGGCCGGTTCAGCTCACGTGGGCCGGGGGAGCGGGCTCTTCCTCGGTGAACTCCATCTCGGGCGGGGGGAGCCGGAACAGGCGGGTGAGGTAGGCGAGGTAGACCACGCCGACGACGAGCCAGATCAGGCCGAGCATGATGGCGTTGCCGTCGAGCTTGGTGAGCAGCCACACGTCGACGATCGCGCCGATCGCCGGTGCCAGGACGTACGGCAGGATCCCGGGCCGGCGCCCCGCGCGGCGTTCGCGGAGGTAGAGGGCGATGACGCTGAGGTTGACGAAGGTGAAGGCGGTGAAGGCCCCGAAGTTGATGAACGACGTCGAGGTGGCGACGTCCAGGCGCAGGGCGATCATTCCGACGATGCCGGTGAGCAGGATGCTGAACGCGGGCGTGCGGAACCTGGGGTGGATGTAGCCGAAGATCCTGCGGGGCAGGACGGAGTCGCGTCCCATGGCGAACAGCAGCCGCGAGGTGCTGGCCTGCGCGGCGAGGCCTGAGGTGAACTGGGCGATGACCAGACCGGCGAGGAAGACCGCCCCGAACAGGTTGCCGCCGATCGTCTTGGCGATCTCCGAGGCCGCCGAGGAGGAGTCGGTGAAGGTGCTGCCGGGGTGCACGAGCTGGGTGAAGTAGGCGACGAGGACGAAGATGGCGCCCCCGATGAGCGCGATGAGCAGGATGGCCCGCGGGATCGTTTTTGTGGGTTCGACGGTCTCCTCGGTGAGGGTGGTGACCGCGTCGAAGCCGAGGAAGGAGTAGGCGGCGATGGCGGCGCCCGCCGAGATGCCGGTCACGGTCGTGGCCGAGTTGAAGAACGGGGCCGGGTCGACCAGCGCGCCCGCGCCGTCCGAGCCGACCAGGTGACCGATCGACAGCAGGACGAAGAAGGCCAGGACCAGGATCTGGAAGATCATGAGCAGGGAGTTGGCCCTGGCCGCCACCTTGATGCCCAGCAGGTTGAGCCCGGTCGTCACGACGATGAAGCCGATGATCCACAGCCAGGAGGGGACGCCGGGGAACTGCGCGGACAGGTAGGCGCCGCCGATCAGCCAGATGACCATGGGCAGGAAGAAGTAGTCGAGCAGCACCGCCCAGCCGACGAGGAAGCCCACCCGGGAGTCGATGGTCCGCCGCACGTAGGTGTAGGCGGACCCGGCGATCGGATACGCCGCCGCCATCTTGCCGTAGCTGAGGGCGGTGAACAGCATGGCCACCAGGGCGACGGCGTACGCGGCGGCGGTCGCGCCGCTCGTCGTCTCGGCCACGATGCCGAAGATGCCGAGCACGATCAGCGGCGTCATGTAGGCCAGGCCGAACAGGACGACGGATCTGAGCGTGAGGGCTCGCCTCAAAGTTGGTTCGCTGGCTTGCATGGCGAGGTTCCCTCCGGAAGGGGTCAGTTGTCCGCTGGTTTCCAGCGCGCGGGGTCGATGCGCCCGCCGTACAGGGGGAGTTCGAGGGGGTCGTCGGCGGGACCGAACTGGTCCCACATGCGGTTGAGGCCCGCGGTGCCGTACCTGCGCACCCGCGTGACGTCGTCCAGGTCGAGGACGTCGGTGAGCACGGTGGGCGCCTCGCCCGCCTCGACCCTGACCCGGCCCTCGGGATCGACGACAAGACTGCGGCCGGTGCCGGTGGGGGCGGCCGTGTTGACGCTGACGACGTAGACCTGGTTCACGATCGCGTTGGCGCGTGCCAGCACCAGCTCCTGGGCACGGTCGGAGGTCGTCGTCATGACCGGGTTGACGATGACCTCCGCGCCCATCCACGCGAGGTGGCGCGCGACCTCGGGAAACCAGACGTCGTAGCAGATCGCGAAGCCGACCCGGCCCGCTCCGGGGACGTCGAAGACCACGAAACGGTCGCCCGGCCGGTAGGGCTCGTACGGTCGCCAGGGGAAGATCTTCCGGTACCAGGCCGCGAGCCGGCCTTCGGGGGAGAAGGCCAGGGCCGTGTTGTACAGCGCGCCGTTCTCCCCACGCTCGCAGACGCTGCCGGGCACCAGCCAGATGTTCAGATCACCGGCGAGCTGGGCGAGCACCTTCGACCGCGGCCCGTTCAGAGGCTCCGCGGAGGCCTCCAGCTCCGCGGTCCTCTGGCGGGGCGGCGTCCGGGCGCCGTGCAGGTGCAGCTCGGGGAAGACGACAAAACGGGCCTCGGGAAAATCCGCGACGAGCGCCTCGACCTCCCGGGCGAAATCCGAGATCGACCCGTCGATCGGGTGGGGCGCCGCCTGGGCGAGTGCGACGGGAAGAGGGCGGGACACGTGACACCTGATTTCTGGCTTCCGAGCTATGAGATGTGAAAATAGCTCATTCTGAGCAGTTAAATCAATAGTGTTCACAATGAACTGTTTTCTGGCGAGTACGGTGATGGGATGACGCCTGGTAGCCCCCTGACCGCGCTGAAAGCCCCCGTTCTCGCGGGTATCCGCCGGCTCAACGCGCTGGACACCGTCCGCGCCCGCATCGCCATGGCCGTTGACCTCGGCCTGCTGAAGCCGGGGGAGCGGCTGCCGCCGACCGACGAGATCGCCCGTTCCCTCGGCGTCGGAGAGATCACGGCCCGGCGCGCGCTCGTGTCGCTGTGCGACGAAGGCGTCCTGGAACGGCGACGCGGCCGGACCGGCGGCACCCTGGTGGCCCACCGGCCCGTCACCGGCCGGGTCCTCGAGATCGAGGCGTACCGGTCGGCCGCGGACGAGGTCCACCGGCTGATCGACGAAAGGTTGCTGCTGGAGTGCGGGATCGCGCACCTGGCGGCGTCGAACGCGGGGCCGCGGCAGCTGGAGGAGCTGGAGGCCCTCGTGGCGCAGATGGACCAGGTTTCGAGCTGGGCCGAGTTCCATACGTGCGACGAGCGTTTCCACACGGCGATCGCGGCGGCCACCGGGCTGCCGTCGGCGGTGGGCCAGTACGGCCCGGTCCTGCGGGAGCTCTACCGCTACTACCTGCCGTACCCGCTGGACTACCTGCGGGAGTCCAACGGCGAGCACGCCGAGCTCGTCGCGGCCCTGGCCGGCCGTGATCCGCTGAAGGCGGTCGACGTCACGCGCCGCCACGTCCAGACGCTCCACCAGACCATGTTCGTCGGGCTCATCGGCCCTCAGCCGCCCGCCGGCGTCCCGCTCGCCGGGGCCCCGTCGTCGGAGTCCCCGCCCCCGGACGCGGCCGCCTCGGCTCTGGCCAGCTCGGAGTGCCGGTAGGAGTATGCGAAGTACACGATCAGGCCGATCGCGAACCACGCCGCGAAGCGTACCCAGGTCTGCCACTGCAGGAAGGTGATCAGCCAGAGCGAGAACAGGATGCCGACCGCCGGCACGACCGGCATGCCGGGGCAGCGGAAGGTCCGGGGCAGGTCGGGCCGTCTGTAGTGCAGCACGATCACCGCCGCGCACACGACCACGAAGGCGAGCAGGATGCCGATGTTGGTCAGCTCCGCGACCTGCACGATGGGCAGGAAACCGGCCAGGATCGCGGAGATGACGCCGACGATCCAGGTCACGCGGGTCGGCACGTGCCGGGTCGGGTGCGTCTTGGCGAACCACTTCGGCAGCAGCCCGTCCCGGCTCATCGAGAACCACACGCGGCTCACTCCGAGCATGAACGTGAACATGACGGTGAGGATGCCGATGATCGCCCCGACCGCGATCACGTTCGCCAGGCCGTACAGGCCCACCGAGCTGAACGCGGTGGAGAAGCCGCTCTCCCTGTCGATCTCCGTGTATTTCTGCATGCCCGTCAGCACCAGGCAGGCCAATACGTAGAGGACCATCGAGATGGCGAGCGAGTACATGATCGCCTTTGGCATGTGGCGTCTCGCGTCCTTCGACTCCTCCGCCGCGGTGCTCATGGCGTCGTAGCCGAAGACGGCGAAGAAGACCGTGGCCGCGCCCGTGAACGCACCACCGATGCCGTAGGGGAAGAAGGGGGTGTAGTTGGACGGGTTGACGAAGAAGAATCCGACGATGATGACCACCAGCACCACGACGACCTTCAGCGCGACGACGGCCATCTCGAACCGGGCCGCGTTTCTCATGCCGAGGTTCAGCAGATAGGCGATCAGCAGGCAGAGCAGGGCGGCGATCAGGTCCACCCGGTGCCCCGCACCCGTCCCCGGAGCCCCCAGCATCCACGCGGGTATCTCGACGCCCAAAGCGTCGAGCAGGAACGAGAAGTAGCCGGAGATGCCGATGGCGACGACCGCGACGATCGCGGTGTACTCCAGCAGCAGGTCCCAGCCGATGAGCCAGCCCACCAGCTCGCCGAGGACCGCGTAACCGTAGGTGTAGGCGGACCCGGCCTTCGGGATGAGCCCCGCGAACTCCGCGTAGGAGAACGCCGCCGCCGCGCTCGCCACCCCGGCGATCAGGAACGACACCACGACGGCGGGGCCGGCGATGCCGTTGGCGACGGCCCCCGCGAGCGTGAAGATGCCCGCGCCGATGATGCCGCCCACCCCGATCGCGGTGAGCTGCCACAGTCCCAGCACGCGGGTGAGCTGCTCGCCCCCGACGGCCTCGGGCTCCTCTATGTGCTCGATGGGCTTACGGCGAAGGACGCCCGATCCCGCCCGGAGTATGGCCATGACGCATCCCCTCACCACGACGGCCGCGGCGGACTGTCCGGATCCGCCATCGGGCCTAACGGAGATCCTTCCCCGCTTCACCTGCGGTGATGTCAGGTTTCACCCCGTTGCGCGAGGAGAAACCGGGTCCCGGAGCGGAGCCTGCCTTCCTGCGCTCCGAGCCGGCGGGCCATCGGCTGCATCGGATCTCTGTCATCAGATCGGCGCAGACTATACGGCTGACCATGGAACTGCGGGCTGTCACCCATCACCTCACCCCGAGTGCAACGGCAGCGGAGGGGAACCTTCAAGCGGCCGTCCGCTGAGGGCTGAGGTGGCTGACCGCGCTGTACCGGCTCGGCCGCCGGCCCGATGCCCTGGCCGGCTTCCGGGAAGGCCGGAGTGGACCCGTGACCGAAGATCGCCCTGAGGGCGGCCCGACCTCCCATGATCATGGGCAGGGCCTGCGGTATACGCCGCGTACCGTCCATGATCAAGCTATGACGACAAGTGTGCGATTCGATCGGATGGAGACCGAGCGGCTCATCATGCGACGCTGGCAGGAGTCCGACCGGGCACCGTTCGCCGAGTTGAACGCCGACCCCGAGACCATGCGATTCTTCCCGAACACGCTGGACCGTGAGGCCAGCGACGCGATGATCGAGACGATCGAGACGCGTTTCGACCGGCAGGGGTTCGGATTCTGGGCACTGGAAGTGGCTGCGACCGGCACGTTCATCGGCTTCACCGGCCTCAATACGCTGCCGGACGGTGTGCCCGGCGCCGGCGGCCTGGAGGTCGGCTGGCGGCTGGCCAGGCACGCCTGGCATCACGGATACGCCACCGAGGCGGCCAGGGCCGCACTCGGCGTCGCCTTCGACAACATGGGCCTGCCCGAGATCTGGTCCCTGACCGCGGTCCTCAACGAACCATCCCAGGCCGTCATGCGCCGGCTGGGGCTGACGGAGATTGACCGGTTCGACCACCCCCGGATCCCGCCGGGTGATCCGCTCCGGCCGCAGGTGGCCTATCACGGCACCCGCCCGGCCGCGTCCAAGCTCCCATGATCATGGGTCTGTCCGGCGGGCGCCCACTCGCCGCCCGCCGGACAGACCCGACAGTCTGGAGCACTGACTAGTAGCGTTCCGCCACGCCTGAGTTGATCTCGGTGAGGACCAGGGTGGTGTTCGTGTAGCGGATGAGGTTGGACAGGGTCGGTGGCTGGGCCAGGGTGGCCTGGGCGTAGCGGACGGCGTCGCCGACCGTGTTCAGGCCCAGGCCGCGGATGGTGAGCGTGCTGACGGCGGTGCCCGCGTTGATCCGGCGGGATGCCAGGTTGAACATGGTGGCCAGCAGTTCCGCCCGCACGGTGCGCGGCTGCGTCACCGGCAGGAACAGGACGGCCGAGGCCTCCTGCTGGGACAACGCGCCGTTGGCCGCGGAGTTGTCGGCCCCGTCGAAGCGCGTGTCGGTGGCCTGGACACGGGACAGCACCTCGGCCGTCCTCAGGTCCGTCCGCAGTCCCCACAGCGTCGAGAGCAGCGGCAGCCTGCTGGGCGCGACCGCGGTGATCGAGGTCTGCGCCGAGGCCGTGACCGGGGCGAAGGTGCATGCCCCACCGGCACTCTTGTAGCTCACGGACACCTTGTTGATGTAGGTCGCGCCCGACAGCGCCAGCAGCGTCGGCCGCGCCGTGAAGACGATCGTCCGGTCGCCGGACGTGGCCGGCACGTTGCCCACGTTCCAGACCAGCGTCCGGGTGCCGTCGGCGTTGAGCGTCACGGAGTTCGGCTTCGGGCCGGTGCCCAGGTCGAGCGCCGGACTGTAGTAGACGCCGGCCGGCAGTGTGTCGGTGATGGTGACGTTGGACGCGCCGTCACTGCCGGTGTTGGCATAGGTGATGGTGGAGGTGATCGCCTCGCCGGCGTTGACCGTCGGGGATGCCTTCTTCGTCAGGGTCAGTCGCGGTGCGTGCACCGTGGTGGCGGCGGTTCCGGTGTTGTTCGTCGTGTTCGCCTCGGGGCCGCCGTCGAGGTTCGCGGCGGTCGCGGTGGCCTTGTTGGTGAGTTTCGTCCCGTCCTCGGTAGCGCAGGGGACGAGGTAGGTGAACGACTCGGTCGCGGTCGCGGACGGGCTGAGGTTGGGCAGCGACCGCGTCGCGGTCGTGGCGTCGGGGAAGGCGTCGGCGAGGCCGACCGCGGTCGCCGTACCCTTCCCGGCGTTTTTCACTTGTACGGTGTAACCGAGGGTGTCACCGGACTTGGCATCGGCCTTGTCGACGGTCTTGGTCACCGTGACGTCGGGGTCGTAGAAGTCACGGAAGGCGGTTCGCCGCTTCTGGACGGTGTCGAAGCCGATATCGGGGCCGTGGTTGACGCCGGCCCCGTTGGCGGTCTGCGCGGCGGCGGCTCTGAACTTGAGGCTGCGCCAGTCATCGTGCCCGGTGAGCTCGGTCCGCTGGGTGGCGGCGTCGTCTCCGGCGTTGATGTTGACGTCCACCGGATTCGGGTCGATTACCGGCAGCATGGTCGTCGGGTCGACGTTGTTGTTCCAGTTGAGCGCTGTGTTGCCGCGCCCGAACTGGGGGCTTTTATCGGGAGCCGTCCAGCTGGTCATGTCGGTGCCGTCGCCGATCCCATTGGGCTCCAGCAGCGCGGTCTTCTTCAGCGTGGGGAGAGAGGCGCGGGAATAGTCGAGGCGGTCCGGCGCGCCCCCCGGGCCGGTCGGGATGCCGTCCGGATCGAAGGAGTAGTTCATAACGCTCAGGTAGTTGGGCTTGTAGTTGGTGTCGTCGCTTCCGCCGTGATCCAGGCCGAGCGCGTGCCCGAGCTCGTGCATGATGCTGCCGGACTGGTCCCGTGTCGTGCCCACGCCGCCGGTCCACGAACCGAGAGTGACGAGGAAGTCCTTGTTGTGGCCGCGTTCCGGTTCGCAGCACTGACCCGAACTGTCGCTTCCGGCCTTGAGATCGTGCGCGAAGATCGCGTAGTGGGCGTAGATGGCGAGGCTGAAGTTGAAATCGGCGTTCCGCGCGGATCGGTAGTCGTCGGCGAGATCCTCATCCTCGAAGTTCATCACCGGCTGCTCGCCGATCGCCTTGCCCCGGACATGGATGAAGTCCATTCCCGTCGCCTTGTGATCCCCGGGGTAGGGGCAGGGCGACACCGCGTCAACCGGCGCGGCGTCGAAGGCGGCTTTCACCTCACCGATCGCGTTGGGGTCGGGTTCGTGTGAATGGCCGGAATCGCTCATGTAGTCGATCTGGACGACGACCGACTTCCGGCACGGATCCAGGCCGACGAGATCGGCCACCTTGAAGCCGTCCGGGCCGTAGACGGCGTCCTGCTGTTCCACGGCGTCGGGAATCCCGTCGCCGTCGATGTCGACGCTGGTGCCGTTGGAGATACTGAAGTCGATCCGGGCTTTCCTGCCGTCGTTGTTGTCGGGGAAACCGTGGTCGCCGTCGCCCTGGCCCACGGTGAGGCTGTTCAGGAGATCGCCCGACCAGGAGTTGCCTTCGACGGTGTCGTAATAGACGAGATCGAGATCGACGTCATCGTTCAGAGGGCTGATGTCCATCTTGTCGTCGCCACCTTCGGTGGGACCGGAGTCTTCGTCCCACAACCGGATGAGGATCGGCACGCTGCTCTGTCCGGCGGGTAGGTTCACCGTCTGCGTGAACTGCCAGCCGGGGGAGAAGACGTCGTCCTCGACGACACCGCGCCGCTCCAGTGGGCCGTCACCGATGCGGACCTCGGGGAAGTAGTCTCCGTCGCCCGCCGCGGTGTCCGGGTTCTCGATCTGCAGCACATTGTTGATGCGAAGCGTGAGCGTGACGCTTGTGGCAGCGGAAGCCGTCGAAGAATTCAACGCCGGCAACATAGCGAACAGCAGCCCTATCGCGGCATATATTGCAATTCGTGGATTGCGACCCTTGCGTCGCAATCCATTTGAGGTGGAAAGCGCCATCTTTCTCCTTTTTAAATGTTGGTGTATGGCATCCCCATTCTGGTAATTCACCGTAACTGTCACCGCTTAGTTCGACATGAGTAGGGTTATACTCATTTCTCGCCACTCCGCTCAGGGCGCTCGCCGGGATCGCAGCGCTGGTGCTCCCGAGCCGTCCGACGGGGAGGATGAAAAAGCTCACCGATCGTTGGAATCCTGGGTTCACGCCGGCCGGGGATGCGTCACGCCGCATCGCGCCCAGTCCCATCGGCCCGTGACGACCGAGTTCCGTGTCTGTCGGTGGCGGCTGGCAGCATGACGACATGACCATGCAGCCCCTCGATGTCTCTTGGCTCTGCGGCGAATACGCCGAGGAGTGCTACAGCTTCCTCTACATCCGTGCCATGCCCGAACAGGTGGTTGCCCGCCTCGGCGGTCGATGGGAGGACTTCACGCCGGGTCCCTTTCCCGACGACCCGGATTACTACTCACGCTCTGAGAAGCCTCTCGGCGTCACCGCCATCGGCGATTGGACGTTCGTTTTCGACTCTGACTGGCTCGGCACCCGCGAAGACGTGATCACTGAACTCTCCGAGGGCACCCGCCTCGTCTCCCAAGCCGCACTCGGCATCAAGGACATGGACTACTTCTACTGGTGTGAGGACGGCGAGATCCGATTCGCCTGGGGCGGCGATGACGGATATATGACGGAGATCCCGGACGAACTCGTGGACACGATGGCGGAGATCGACAGGCTCTACCCATCGGGTCCCCGGCTCTACCGAGGGCCGGCTTTCCTGCTCATCGAGCACCTGACCGGGATCAGGGCCACGGAGCAACTGCTGAAGGGCTCTACGTTGATGTGGGGCGTCGTCCCGGAACCGGCCACGTCGTAACGTCAGCCGACAGTGAGGCTTTTCCATCCTGATCGTGCTGGTCACAATGGGTGTCCGTAGCCCGGAGATCGATGGAGACGAGGCTTCCGGTGAGACAGCAGATGCCCCCACCGGGAGCCGCGCAGCACCGGAAGATCCCGGCCAAGCTGCGCCGCTGCCCGCACCGCGCGACCGCGATCGTGCAGGTCATCCTCGTGCCGCACCAGGCCGAGACCGGCCGCTACCCGCGATGGGAAAGGCTCAGCGTGTTGGTTACGCTTCAGGAATGTTCCGTGAGGCTCGGCCTGGCGACTTCGATCAGATCATCCGCCTCTACCGGCAACTGCAGCCCGACGATCCGGTTCTGAAGGACGGATCCGATGCAGCGGCTTTCCAGCAGATCCTGGGCTCTCCAGCGCTGTATCTCTTCGTGCTCGAACTGGATGGGGTTGTCGTCGCCACGACGTACCTCAACGTGATCCCCAACATCACCCGATCGGCATCGCCCTACGCCGTCATCGAGAACGTCGTCGTCGAGGAATCGCGGCGAGGCACAGGCCTGGGTAGGCAGATCATGGCCGGCACACTCCAAGCCGCATGGGATGCGGGCTGCTACAAGACGATGCTGATGACGGGCTCGCGCAAGCCTGTGACCCACGCCTTCTACAGAGCCTGCGGGTTCTCGGCCGACGCCAAGACAGCGTACGTGGCTCGACCATCGTGAGGTGGCGCGCTGGAGAGCACACCCGGACCGTCTTTTGTGATGGCGGCTTGCCTCGGCAGGTCAGGGTCCGGGGTGGCAATGGCAGCGCAGCATGATAAAACAGCATACGAGCCTCTGGCGTGATAGTTGATCTTAGTTGGCAACTCTTTTACCAGAGGCTTCTCTATTCCGGCACCACGTCCGGCGGCCCGCAACGCACCCGCGACCTGCGCTACCGGGTTGGGATGAGATCACTTAAAACTCGTTGCCGATGGTGTGGGTCTCCTCCTACGGTCGCTCCGTGACGATTGCATACGAATGGCGAGGCCACTTCGACAATACGGCGATCAACGCCCTCCACGCGGAGGGTTTCGGCCATGCGCCCCTGCAGGACGACTGGTGGGCTCAGGTCAACCGGCACAGCCTCGGATGGGTCTGCGCCACGGAGAACGGCGAACTCGTCGGCTTCGTCAATGTGGCATGGGACGGCGCCGTCCACGCCTTCATCCTCGACACCCTCGTGACGGGAAGAGCCCGGCGGCACGGTGTCGGGACCGAACTCATCGCCATCGCCGTCAGAGAGGCCCGCGCAGCCAAGTGCGAATGGCTCCACGTCGACTTCGACGATGACATGAAGGACTTCTACTTCGGGGCCTGCGAGTTTCAGCCGACGCACGCCGGCATCATCGCTCTGTAATCAGGCACGACACGGCAGTCGCTTTCCGGCCCGGAATCCACGACAACCCTGCGACCTGTGTCGTCAGGATGAAATGGGCTCTCTGATGTGTATGAGTATTAGTGCAATGCGCGCTCCAGGGCCCGACGGTTGCGCATCATCCACGCTGCTCCCCGGACCCGCCATGCCATACCCCACAGCGGCTCGCAATCCTTGCTATCCGGTGTCACCCGCGCTTCTATCGCCTGGTCGGCGGCATCCTGCACGGCCACTTCGATGATCGTGTCCAAAAACCCGGACCGTTGCTCCGCGGACAGTTCGTAGCCGTCGACGATCAGCCGTAGCTGGCCGGCACGTGTCCCAAGAGGCGGAAGCCCGGCCCGCTCAGCCACGTCATCGTCGTGCAGTTGTGCGTTGAGCCAGCACATCTGCGCCAGTTCCACCAGCGGATCCACCGGACCCGCCACTTCCCAGTCGATCAACCCCACCGGGTGACCTGAGCGCGCGACAATGTTCCACGGTCCGGTGTCGCAGTGTCCGATGACACGTCTTTCCCCGCCCATCGCTCGCCCGAACCAGGGTCGCCACACCGCCGTGGGCGGCGGCCGAAAGGAAGCGGCGGCCTCATGGAGTTCACGGAGCAGAACACCCAGGCGCGCTACCCCATCGTCACTCCAGGGCCCCGGATGCACGAACTCACCCTCGAGATACGTCAGCACCTCCCGGCCGGAACCATCAAACCCGTCTCCCACCACGCGGGGCGCGCCGGTAAAGCCGACCTCCTCCAGGTGTTTCAGCAGGGCGTGCACGCTACGTGACCAGGGGCCGGTCCCCCGAAGCACCGTCTGGCCCCGTCGGCTGACTGCCGTTCGGCCGCCACCGGTCAACGCGACTTCCACCTCATCGGGATCTATGGCTGGACCGGTCATGGGAGCTCCGTAAGCAGGCGTGGACAAGTCGGCTTCGATCGTGCCTCAAGGCGTCTGTCCAAGCACCTCCTTTTTGATCTCCATCGTGATGAGTCCAGAGCATCCGTGTCCGTCGGACCAGGACAATGAGCCTTTTCGTCCTGGCGCTGCGGCTCATCGTTGTAAAGGATCGTCTGTCATCACCTGACGGTGGTGACATTCTCGTCGGTCTTCGGACAGAGCGATCATTTGAGCGATGGGGCGGACCTGGATTCGGCCTGGGGGGTCTGCTGGGCCAGGACGGCGGTGGCGCGTTCGAGGAGTTCGCACAGCGAGGTGCGCTCGGCCGGCGTGGTCAGCGACACCGGCCAGGCCGACTACGCCATCCAGTTCGGCTACGACCAGCTGGTGTCGCGCCGCCGTTCCACGGGGCCGTACCTTGTTCCCGCGTTCCTCGGCCCCGAGGTCGGCATCGACGATCTCGGGGCCGTCGTGAGCGTCCGGTGAGGGTTTCTTCTCCGGACCGGGTTATTTGAAGGCTGCGATATTGCGCGTCGCCCACTCGGCGAAGGTGCGGGGCGGCCGGCTGAGAAGCCGCTCGACATCAGGGCTGACGCGCTGCTCGGCGGTGGACGGTGCGCCGAGGGCGCCGAGGGTGGTCTCCACGACCGGCTCGGGCATATCTGGTCCCGCGCCTCCGCGTGGCTCTACTCAATGAACCGCACCGACTCGCCCAGCGCGTCCCCGATCGCCGCGGCCTGCTGCCGGGGTGAGATCGGCGCCGGTCCGGTCAGCGTGTAGATGTTGCCTTCGTGGCCCGGCCCGCGTAGTGCGACGGCGGCGACCTCGGCGATGTCGGCCGGATCGATGGCCGGCAGCGTGACGTCGCCGAACGGCGCCGCGACCGCCCGTTGGGTGCGGACCGAATCGGCCCATTGGAGCGTGTTGGAGCTGAAGTTGCCCGGCCGCAGCATCGTCCATTCCAGGCCCAACTGCCTGACGGCGTCTTCCAGATCCGAGGGGTGGCGTTGCGTGCCCACGCCCTGGGAGGACAGCAACACGACCCGCCGGACGTCGGCCGCTCGCGCGACATTCATAACCTTGCTGAGATCGCCGTTCGCCATGAAGTCGGGGGAGGTCAGCAGGAGCAGACGAGATCAGCGAACTGGGGCGAAGCCTGGCGCCGCTGTTCGCATCACTCGCCGGGTGGTCGATCAATCTGGGCAAGGTCGAGCAGGCTCGGCTGGACTACGACGCCAGAGGACCGGTCCGCGGCCGTCGAACCTGATCCGACGGGTTCACCGGAAAGCGGATCGCGATTCATCCTGTCAACGCGCAGGTCGCGCTGTCCGGTCTTGAGCGAAAGTCGTACCCCCGAACCACCTCTTGGCTGGAGGAGCCTGAAGCTCGCGGTGGAGAGCGACGGAGAGCACCACGAGCCCGACCCCGGCGAGCTCGGCGAATGAGGGGAACTGCCGGAGCACCACGATGCCGATCACCGTTGCCGTGGCGGGGAGTAGTGCCACCAGCAGCGCGTACGTGGAACGGGCCATGCGTGCCATGGCGAGTTGATCGCACACGTACGGGATCACCGACGAACAGATCCCCACCCCGATTCCGGCGACGAGCGTGACCGGCTCGATCACCGCGGGAGCGGCCTGCCAAATGCCCATCGGCGTGACGAACACACAGGCGACGAGCATGGCGGCGGCCAGTCCCTCGATGCCGCTGATGCCGCGCAGACGCCGAGCCGTACGGTGGGCCAGCACGATGTAGACGGTGAACAGCACCGCGTTGGCGAAGGCGAACACCAGCCCCAGCGGTTCTCCGGCCAGCCGGATGCCGGTCAGCACGTAGACACCGCCGACGGCTGCCAGGAGTGCGGCGAGGTTGCGTGCCGTGCGGGCGCCGAGCGCGGCCAGCACGATGACCGGCAAAAACTCGATCGCGGCGACGGTGGCCAGGGGCACGCGGGCGATCGCCAGGTAGAAACAGACGTTCATGGCCGCGAGCACCGCGCCCCAGACGATGATCGTACGACGGCCCTCGATGTCGAGCCGGGCGAGGATCCGCCAGGGGCGACGCCAGAGCGCGAAAACGAGTGCGGCACTCCAGATCCTCAGTGCCGCGACCCCGAGCGGGGCGAGCCTGGCAAACAGGAGCACGGCGAAAGCGGGGCCAAGGTAGTGGAAGACGGCGCTCCCGATGAAATAGGTCCATGGAGGCGCCGCGGAGAGAACGGCACGAGGGCCGGTGGACGGCATGACCCCATCGTCGGCCACCCCGTAATTTAGGAGAACGGCGAATCGAAAGATCAGACCCGAGCGGGCATACGAACCAAAGGGAATTGACGCCCTCGACCTTCGTATTCTCGCCGAGCCACAGGTCGACGCCAGAGTGAGCTTCGCCGAACCGGGCCGCGGCGAACAGAGATGAGCATTTGCTCACGGCGGTTGAGTCCTTCCACGCTGTGAGGAGCGTCACATCGGAGCCGGGTCCGATGAGTTTTCGAGGCCGGCCGCCTCTGTACAGGTAGACCACGAACGGCGCGGATCGGACTTCGGTGCCGTCCGCGTCGTCTGAGTAGGTCGTCCGAGCAGAAGGAGAAGGCGATGGCATCCCCGCGGATAGGGTCGCGCGACGAGTGGCTGGCAGCCCGGCTTGAGCTGCTCGAGCGGGAGAAGGAGGTCATGCGGGCGCAGGACGCGGTCACCGCACAGCGCCGAGAACTGCCGATGGTCAGAATGGAGGAGGAGTATGTCTTCGAAGGTCCGACGGGTAAGGCACGCCTCGTCGACCTGTTCGAGGGCCGCCGCCAGCTCATCGTCTATCACTTCATGTGGAACAACTCGGCAGCCAGGGCACGTGGAACTCAGAGCTTGGACGAGGGTTGTCCGAGCTGCTCGTTCACCATCGACAGCGTGGGCCGCCTGGAGCATCTGCACGCCAGTGACACCACATTGGTGCTCGTTTCCCGTGCGCCACTGGCGGAGATCGAGAGTTTTCAGGCGCGGATGGGCTGGACCATCCCGTGGTACTCCTCGGCCGGGAGCGCGTTCAACTATGACTTCCACGTCACCAACGACGAGTCCGTCGCGCCCGTCGAGTTCAACTACAAGGACAAGGCGACCTTGGAGCGCAGCATGAAAACCGCGTTCGTGGTGAACGGCGACGGACAGGCGCTGAGCGTCTTCGTCCGCGACGAGGACACCGTCTTCCACACCTACACGACGTACGGGCGGGGCACCGAGTTCATGATGGGTACCTACCAGTTTCTCGACCTGACCCCCATGCTCCGCCCGCGCTACGTCAACCAATGGCCCTACCACGACACGTACGGCAGCGAAGCGGGCCCTTCTCACTGCGCCCACCACTGAGCCGTTGACGGCCGGTCGGGCGGAGCCTCCGAATCGAGGCGTCGCCGCTCTGTCTCGAATCACGGGAGTCATCGGATGATAATGATTGAGTCCATGCCGCTGAGGTGGACGCTCGTCCTGGTGTTCGCGGGCGCCGGCGGGTGGTTCCTGTTCCGCGGCCTACGATCCGGCTCCGATGGCGCGAGACCGGGCGTCACCGATCGGATCTCCCATCTGGCCCACGCGCTCATGGCCGCGGCGATGGTCGTCATGATGTGGCCGATGGGATGAGTGGAGAGACGATGACGCGTACCGCACAGCGACGGACGGACCCGCCCGCCACCAGGCCGGACGAGGAGTTCGCCCGGCTGAGCGAGCCGTACCGGCGGGAGTTGCTGGCGTACTGCTACCGGATGCTCGGCTCGATCCACGACGCCGAGGACCTGGTCCAGGAGATCTACCTGCGGGCGTGGCGCGGCTACGGCGGTTTCGAGGAGCGTTCCTCGCTGCGTACCTGGCTGTACCGGATCGCGACCCGGGCGTGCCTGAAGGCTCTGGAGGGCAAGAGCCACCGGCCGTTGCCCTCCGGACTGGGCGGCCCGAGCGACGACCCGGGCGACCCGCCGGGCCCGCGACTGCCGGAGGTGTCGTGGCTGCAACCCGCTCCCGACACGCTGTTCGGCGTCGATCCGGCCGTCGTCGTCGAGGCGCGGCAGACCATGCGATTGGCGTTCATCGCCGCGTTGCAGCACCTGCCCGGACGCCAGCGCGCCGTGCTGATCCTGCGCGACGTTCTGGCCTGGCGGGCGGTCGAGGTCGCCGACCTGCTCGGAACCACAACCGCTGCCGTCAACAGCGCCCTGCAACGCGCACGGGCGCAACTCAGCCAGATCGCGCCCACCGAGGACGGGATCGCCGAACCGGCCGACCCGGACCTGCGGGCGCTGCTCGACCGATACGCCGCCGCCTTCGAGAACGCGGACATCGCCGCCCTGATGGGGGTGCTGACCGACGACGCGATGTGGGAGATGCCGCCTATCCCGACCTGGTACGCCGGCCGGGAGGCGGTCGGACGGTTCCTCGCCGCCAGAATCGTGGCCGCCGGCGACTATCGGATGGTCTCGGCAAGCATCAACGGGCAGCCCGCGTTCGGGTCCTACGCGCGCGACCATGATGGCGTCCACCGGCCGCACGCGCTTCAGGTCCTGACCGTCACCACCACGGGCATCGCGCGGATCGTCGCGTTCCTCGACGCCGATCTGTTCCCGCTGTGCGGACTTCCGCCGACGGCCGATGCCACCGGGTGAACAGGCGTTCGCCGAAAATGCCCGCTGATCTGCATACCACCCCTATGACGTTTGACCTGGAGGATATCGATGACCGCTGACGTGACGGATCTGAAGGCGCGCGCCGAAAGGCTTCGCGAGCTACACGGCGGAGAGATGCTCGTGCTGCCCAACGCGTGGGACGCGGCCAGTGCGACGATCGTGGCCGAAGCGGGGTTTCCCGTGGTCGCCACTGCCAGCGCGGCCATCTCGGCGATGCTCGGTTATCCCGACGGTGAGGGCGCGCCGTGGCAGGAGATGTTCGCCGCGGCCGGGCGGGTCGCCCGGGCGGTGTCGGTCCCGGTCACGGTGGATGCCGAGGCGGGATACGGCATGCGGCCGCGTGAACTGGTGGACCGGTTGCTGGACATCGGCGCGGTCGGCTGCAACCTGGAGGACACCGACCATCGGGCGGGCGGCCTGGTCGAGGCCGGTGCGCACGCCCAATGGCTCGCGGACGTCCGCTCCGCCGCAGACGATGCCGGAGTCCCGATCGTCATCAACGCCCGCGTCGACGCCTTCCTACCTGCCGGCGGGATACCTGAAACGGATCGGATGGCGGAAGCGACACGACGGGGCCGGCTCTACCTGGACGCCGGCGCCGACTGCGTCTACCCGATCGGCGTGCGCCACAAGCGCGACATCGCCACCCTTGTCACCGAACTGCCCGGCCCGGTCAACGGCAACACCGGTGAACACCTGGACCTGGCCACGCTCCGGGAACTGGGCGTGGCGCGAGTGTCCTACGGGCCCCGCTTCTACCGCGCAGCCATGGCCGATCTGAAAACCACCGTTCAGGAACTGCTGACCTGACCATCACGAACAGGGCTTGTCGGCTTTCGGCGAAGAGTGGAGAATCCCTGAAACCACCAGGCGTGGGCGCCGAGCTCCATGGAGTCGATCTCCTGTGGTGAATCGGTAGCGGCCCGGGATCGCGACGACACGGTGACGGGGTCGCTCACCCGCCATCCGCATCGGAGACGGCCGCCTTCTCGGCCAGAGTAAGGATGCGCTCGTTGACGAGGCCGGGCCGTTCCAGCGGTACGGCGTGGCCCACACCCGGCACGATCTCGGCATGGGCGACGGGGAGTAGTTCCGTGGCGCGGGCGAGGGCACGGGCGGGCCGCACGAAAGTGCTGCGGCCTCCCAGGATCAGCTGCACGGGCACGGTGACACGCCGCAGTTCGTCGTCGGTGAAGGGGCGCGCCGGACCGCGATTGGGACGGAACGAACGGGCGCCGATCATGACTGGCTTCATGATCTCGGGACGCTCGGTCAGAGCGTGGCTGGCCAGCAGCCGGGCCAGGGCCGGCCGCCACCGTCGCGGGGCGGCCATGGCGAGTGCGCTCACGGCCATGTTGGCCATGAACTTCAGCGGCACCTTCTCCAGGCCGCCGGGGTCGAGCAGGGTGAGCGTGGCCAGCCGGGCTGGGCCGTAGATGCCCTGGTTGAGGGCGAGCCATCCGCCGTACGACATCCCGACCAGGTGGACCCGCTCCAGCCCGAGACCGGCGAGAACCTCGTCGAGCCAGGCGGCGGCGTCCCGGGAGCCGGTCACCGGAGCCTGCTGCACGCTGCCGCCGGGGTCATCGATCGTGTCGATCGCGTAGACGGAATGTCTCTGCCCGAGGGCGGCGATCTGCAGGTACCAGTTGGACGCGTTGGCGCCGTGCCCGTGCAGCAGGACGATCGGCTCCGCCTGCGCGGTGCCGTACCGGTAGACGCGGGTGGTGCCGAATGCGGTCTCGACGTCGAATCGGTCGTACGGCCGGGGCCACAGCGACATCGCCTGCTCGTAGGCCTCCAGGAACTTCTTTCGGGGTCCGTCGCTGATGAAGTGCCCGATCTGCTTGCGCGTGCCGCCGTCCGTCATGAGCCCGCCTCACGTCGCTCATCAAAATGGTACATTTGTACCCTATACACTTGTACCAAATATGGGAACGCGTGTCGACAGGTGAGGATCCATGGTCCGCAGGGATGACCGCGATAGACGACGCCGCGAGATCACCGAGGCGCTGCTGCGGGTCGCAGGCAGGCACGGCTTGCACGCCGCCACGATGCGGGCGGTCGCCGCCGAGGCCGGCGTCTCACTGCACCTCGTGCAGCACTACTTCGAGACAAAGGAACAGCTGATGCTGTTCGCGCTGCGGCACCTGGCCGAGCGGCTGGCCCTGCGGGTCAAGGAGAGGCTTGACACGCTCGGCACCGGTCCGCGACCGCGTGAGGTGATCGAGACCGTCCTGGCGCAGGCCCTGCCCACCGACGAGGAGAGCCGAGTCCTCCATCTCGTCTACACCTCGTACGCGGTGCTGGCCGTCACCGACGCCGACCTGAGGGAGCAGCCCTTCATGGCCGCGCCCGACGCGCTGGAGGAGTTCCTCGCCGAGCAGGTACGGCGGGCACAGCGGTCCGGGGACATACCGGAGGGCACCGACCCACGCCTGGAGGCCGCCGCCCTCCTTGCCATGTCGGCCGGGCTGGGCACCGGCGTGCTGCTGGGGCAGCGGAGCGTCGCCGATGCGATGGCCGTGATACGCCACCGTCTGGACGGGATCGGTCTGCCCTGATCTGCTCACGGCACCATCATCGAAACCGGCACCGACCCCTACCGCCTCGCCCAGAACCACGCACGAGCCCAGCACAACGAACCTTGTTGTGGCCGCGCAACCTCGTCGAGGGCCGCGATCAGCCGGGCTCTGGCGGCGTGCTCAACATCGATTCCCCGAATGGTTCATCGCGGCTGGAGCCGATCGAGCCGTCGCCACTGATCGCCGCTCAGCCGCAGACTCGCCGCGGCGACGTTCTCTTCCAGATGGGCGATCGTGCCGGTGCCTGGAATCGGCAGCACGACCGGCGAACGGTCGAGCAGCCACGCGAGCGAGACCTGCGCCGCGGTGGCGCCGAGCTCGGCCGCCACGGCGGCGATCTCGGCCGTCGCCTCCGATACCGCGGGGTAGACGGGCCGCCAGGGCAGGAAGGCGATCCCCGCCGCGGCACAGGCGTCGAGCACGGCCTCGTGCTCGCGATCGAGCATGCTGTAGCGGTTCTGCACGCTCACGACGTCGATGATCTGCCGCGCCTCCTCAAGCTCGGCGACGGTGACCTCGGACAGCCCGAGATGGCCGATTTTGCCCTCGACCTGGAGTTCGCGCAGCGCCCCCAGCTGGTCGGCGAGCGGCACCTTCGGATCGATGCGATGCAGTTGGAGCAACTCGAGCCGTTCGACCCGAAGCCGGCGCAGGCCCTGCTCGACCTGATCCCGCAGGAAGTCCGGCCGACCGCAGATCTCCGCGTCGTGCGGGGGGTTCGGTGGCGCGACCCCGACCTTTGTCGCGATGAGCAGGTCGTCGGGATAGGGATACAGCGCCTCGGCGAGGAGCTCCTCGTTGGCACCCCACCCGTACAGGTGCGCGGTGTCGATCAGTGTGACGCCCAGGTCGACGGCGCGTCGGGCCACCGCGATGGACGCTTCCCGACCCGGTCCGGGCTCGGTCGGCAGGCGCATGGCCCCGAACCCGAGCCGCCGTACGCTGCGCTCGCCCCCGATGCGGAATGTGCTCGATGTCATGTGTCTGTTTCGCCCCTCGCTCGAAGCCGGTCACGATAACAGCTTTTTTGCCCAAAGATCATTACTCGGATTTCCCGGTTTCCCGCCCCCCTGCTTCTGGCGCGAAGTTGGGGAGAGGAAGTAGCTCATCCCCTGCCGGGCCCGGGTGAGGTGCGCGGTGGCGCGGGTGTCATCGTCACTCCGGCAGATCAGCCAAGGTGCGAGCCCACCGCTGGAACCCGGACTCCCGCGCTGTATCGGCGTAACGGGCAAACTGGGCGCGGCACTGTGTTCGCCGGAGGCCGCCGATCAGCTTCGGAGGATGCGAGAAGGGCATGTCCGGGGTGGTCGGCTGCCAGAGCGCGGGCAGACCTGCGGCCCCGTCGCCGGGCGATTCAAGGCCGTAGTAGATCTCCGAGACGCCGAGCGCCATCGCCGCACCGAGACACATGAGGCAGGGCTCAAGATTGACGGCCAGTCGCAGCGGCGCGGAACGAGGTTCCCAGCCGAGTCGTCGATCCGCCTCCTCCATCGTCAAGAGCTCGGCGTGCGCGATACGCCGCCCTTGGCCCTTTTCCTGCGTATGGGAGCGGCCGACGACGACATCTCCCATGACGACCACGGCGCCGATCGGCAACTCGCCCGCGACCAACCCTTCTTCGGCGACATCGATGGCAAGACCGACCAGCTTGTCAGGCGTCATACGCCGATTCTAAAAGGCTCACCGGTGCTGTGATCGGCTGGATTCACAGGGTGGGCTGCGGCGGGAAGGCTTCGCGCCGCGCCAGCACTGGTCACGAATCCGTGCTGATGACGATGAGACGGAGCCCTCACGCGGCTGAAGAGACGAGTCGTTCGCCCCAGCGAATGCTTCCTCGCCAAGGCGGCTTGGCCTCGATCGGATCTGCGCATGCCTATGGATATCGTCCACGAGGCCTACGCCACCACGGTGGAAGAGGCGGGTGGATCGAACCACGCCTCGGAGGCGCCTGGATTGATCACGGTTAGGGCGTGCCGTACCCAGGGTGCCACGAGCATCTCGGCCTGCTCTTCGGGAGCGGCGAAGCGGAACTGCGCCAGTTCCTCTCCGTCGGCCATCAGCTCACCGCTGATGACCCGGCAGGCGAAAACCGTGGTCACGTACTGGACGCGGTCACCGTTGCCATACTCGACGGTCAGTTCCGGCCCTCCGAGCACGCCCAGCACGGCTGTCGGCTCGACCTCGACACCGAGCTCCTCCCGCATCTCCCGGACGATGGCGTCGGCGGGCCGCTCATCTGGATCGATCGCCCCTCCGGGCAGAGCCCACCAGCCGGTGCTGATGTCTTCGACCAGCAGAACGCGCCCCTCCTGATCGGTGACGATTCCGGTCACCCCGGGCATCAGCACCAGATCGCGACCGACGTGATTCCGCAACCACCGCAGGTAAGTAGAGATCGGCATACCGCTTCCCCTTACTGCCGTGGAGGCTTCCCGCATCATGGTGCCTGAGCCGCATCGGATCACCTGAGCCGACACGTCGGGTTCGCTGATCTGCTTCAGCTGATCCGTTTCAGTTTCAGCGAGCCAGGACAGAGAGCGCCGATCTCCATCCATGATCTCGGCATGATCGTATGAAGATCTTTTTTACGTGGGTCTGACCAGGTCTTCGATGTGAACGGTGAGGGAACGCTGCTGTCATGGAGCTGTTTCCCGCGATACCGCTGGCCGAGTGGCAGGACACCAAGGCCACGCTGCACCGGTTCTGCCAGGTGGTAGGAAAGATCCGGCTCGCCGCGGGGGTCCGGCGTAACCACTGGTGGAACGTGCCGTTCCATCTCACCGGGCGAGGTCTCACCACTCGCCCCATGGGACAGGCGGACAGCAATCTGATCTTCGCGATCGACTTCGACTTCATCGGTCACCAACTGATCGTCACCACGGCGGACGGCCAGGCGGTGTCGTTTCCGCTCCACGGTCAGTCGGTGGCGTCCTTCTACCGGGGTGTCCTGTGGGCGTTGGGAGCCCTGGGCGTGCGGGTGAACATGGACATACCCCGGCCGTATGATCTGCCCGACTCCGGACGGCCGTTCGCCGAGGACACCGAGCACGCCGCCTACGATCCCGCCAGGGTCACCCGCTACTGGCAGGTCCTCAGCCAGGTGAACCTGGTGCTGGAGGAGTTCGCGGCCGGTTATTCGGGCAAGGTCAGTCCGGTGCACCACTTCTGGCACACCTTTGACATCGCCTGCACCCGGTTCTCCGAGCGTCAGGTCGACCAGCCGCCCGCGGTCGACCCCGTGACCAGGGAGGCCTACTCCCGGGAGGTGATCAGCTCCGGGTTCTGGTTCGGCGACGACGCCTTCGGTGAGCCGGCCTTCTACTCCTACACCGCTCCCGAGCCCGAAGGGCTGGACAGCGAGCCCCTGCTGCCGGAGGCCGCGCAGTGGATCGCACAACGAGGAAACCACCTGGCCGTGCTCCGCTACGACGACGCCCGGTCCGAACCCGACCCGCGCGCCGCCGTACTCGCCTTCTACGAGAGCGCCTACCAGGCCGGCGCCCGGCACGCCGGCTGGGACATCGCCGGACTGGCCTGCCCCGGTGGGATCACCGATCCGCAGCTGAGCGCCAGGACCTGACGGCCCCGCCCCGGATCGCGCTCGTGCCAGGAGGCTCGATCCCGTCCACGGCCCGGTGCCCCTGTACGGACGTCATCGGGCCGCCTCGACCGCCCCGGCTGCCAGTGCCAGCGCGATCCGCTGAGCCGGGCAGCTCCGCGGACCCGCCCCGAACGTCAGATGCTGCGGCTCGCGCCCCGGCTGGAAGCGGTCCGGATCGGCGAACACCTCCGGATCCCGGTTGGCTGCCGCCACGTCGAGGACCACGGCCCTCCCCTCCCCGGCCGCCGTACGGCGCAGCACCCGGACCGGAGGGTCGAAGCGCAGCGTCTCGGCCAGTAACTCCTCCACCGTGCACGGCACCGGCTCGGCGGCCAGCGCGCCGCGGACCAGCCCGGCCGTCGCGCCGTACGCCTGGGCGAGCAGCCCCGCCAGTACGGCCAGGCGCTCCGGATCCGGATCGCCCAGCAGATGCGAGAGCCGTACCAGGCCCTCGTCGGCCGCCTCGGTATCCACTTCGCCCGGTCCAGGCAGGTAGGCCGGGGCGATCGTCGCGACGGCCTCCACGGCCCGCGGCCCGTCTTCGGCCCGGATCCCCAGCGCGACGGCCAGCACCCGCACCGGAACCAACTCTGAGGACTCGGGGTCCTCCGACGCGAGCCGGAACGCCTCGGCGCGCAGTGCGTCCGGGTCCAGCCGGGCCAACACCGCCACGCCCGCGGCCCGGCGCCTGTCGTGCACGGCACCCTCGGCGAAGCGGCCGACCGCGCCGCGCAGCCACGCCACGGTCAGCGCGAACGGCGGGCGGGGTACGGGATCGACGGTGAACAGGGGGTCGGCCAGCACGGCGCGCACCTCGGCGTGGCGGCTCACGACCGGTGAATCGGAAGTCATGACCAGAACGCTAGGGGCCGGACACTTCGGCGCCGGCCGAAGCGTTCCCACGCCTTGGCGGGCTCTCCCAGATGACGAGGCGGCGGCTCACCCTCCTGAGCCGCATGATCCGCCGGGGTGGCCGACGTCTCCTCTCGCGGGGCGTCGTACGCTCGGCCGTCACCTGCCGGAGCGTCGGTCGCCACTCACCGAGTACCTGCAGCGTGGAGGCCCCGTCCCTCAGGGCGGGGAGGAAACGCGGAACGGTCGGCGGGCATGGTGGTCTCCGGTTTTTGTCGGTGGGGGTCTGTAGGTTGCTCGGTGTGTCGCGCTACCGGCTGCAGCCCTCGCCCGCTCAAGAGGCGGCGTTGCTGGAACACTGCGGACATGCCCGATATGTGTGGAACCTGGCCGTAGAACAGCACGCCCACTGGCAGCGCGGCCGCGCGTCGGCGCCGGGGTTTGCCGAGCAGTGCCGTCAGCTCACTGAGGCGCGCGCCGCCTGCACGTGGCTTGCCGCTGGATCGATCATCGTCCAGCAGCAGGCGCTGAAGGACTTCCACCAGGCCATGGCGAACTTCTACGGCAAAACCCACCGCAGACCGACCTGGCGACGGCGCGGCCGAAGCGAAGGGTTCCGGATCGTCGCGGTCAAGCCCGGCGATGTGCGCCGCGTCTCCCGCAAGGTGGGCGAGGTGAAGATCCCGAAGGTGGGGTGGGTGCGGTTTCGCTGGTCGCGCCCCGTCGAGGACGCCAAGTCCTTCCGGATCACCCGGGATGCTGGCATGTGGCGTTCGCCATCGTCCCCCAGCCGATCCCCGCTCCAGGGACCGGTGCGGCCGTCGGCGTGGACCGGGGCGTCACCGTGTCGGCCGCGCTGTCCACCGGTGAGCTGCTGAGCGTGCCTGGCCTGAGCCAGGCTGAAGAGAAGCGGCTGTTGCGGTTGCGGCGCCGCCTGGCCCGGGCCCAGCGCGGATCGAAACGGCGCGCCACGGTCAAGGTCGCGATCGCGAGGTTGAGGGCGCGGGAGGGTGATCGGCGTAAGGACTGGGTGGAGAAGACCAGCACCGATCTGGCCCGCCGCTTCGATGTAATCGCGGTCGAGGACCTGAAGATCTCGAACATGACCCGGTCGGCGAAGGGCACCGTTGAGGCGCCGGGGACGAATGTGCGGCAGAAGGCGGGGTTGAATCGGGGCATTCTCGCCAACGGCTGGGGTCGGTTGGTGGCCCGGGTGCAGGACAAGGCTCCGGATCGGGTTCGGATGATCGATCCGCGGTATACGTCGCAGACTTGTAATGCTTGTGGGCATATGGCCAGGGAGAGTCGCGAGAGCCAAGCTCTTTTCCTGTGGGTGGCCTGCCGGCATCGGGATCATGCTGACGTTAATGCGGCGAAGAATGTTCGAGATACCGCCGTGGGGCATGCGGTGGCTGCGCGGGGAGGCTTGCTGTTGGGCGGGCCGGTGAACCGCGAACCTCAACGCGACCTCCTTCTTCATGGGGGATAGTCGCCGTTGGAATCCCCTGCTTTCAAGCAGAGGAGGGTGTCAAGTAGGTGACCTGGAAGACCGTCCCGACGGCCTCACTGATCGGCAGCACCACGTACAGCAGCCAGATCTGCGGGCCGAACGCCCAGGCCAGTGGGATGAGCCCGTACAGCACCATCCGGGCGAGGTCGCAGCAGATCAGCAGGGTCCGCCGGTCAAGGCGGTCCACCAGGATCCCGGCGAAGATCCCGGCGAAGACCGACGCGGCACCGGCCACACCGGTCAGCAGACCCATCTGGGTGACCGACCCGGTCACGTGCAGCACCAGCAGGGGAATGGCGATGTACGCGAACGAGTCGCCGGTGACGGAAAGTATCTGGGCGACCCAGAAGACGTTGAAGTTGCGGTCTCGCCGTAGCGGAGACGCGGCCTCGCGCTCCGGTTTCCCCGTCTGTGTCACCGGCCGACTATCGCCTATCCCGGGCGAGATTCATATTCGTTTTCAGCGGCTGCGGCGATCGCCGGGCATGGTCGGCCCATCCGCGCACGGGTCACCCCTGTTTTCATCCGCACCGCCGCTCTCACCGGCCACATCGGTGGCGTCCGCCCGGGGTTTTCCGTCCGGGGCTCCCATCCCTCCTCGGAACGAGACGCGGTAACGTCGTCTGTATCGGACTCAGCCACCGGGGGGAGCCGCTATGTCAAGCGATCCCGATCACGTGCTCGACGCCATCGACGGAGTCGTCGATGAATGGCTCGCCATGAGTGACGACTCCATGCGCTGGGCACCACCTGAAAAAACTCCGCCGAAGGCACGGCTCACGCTGCCGACACCGCCCATGCCTCATGTTTTCGAGGAACTGCTGCAGGAAGTCGGCGCGCAGGCGCATACGGCGATGGAGGCGTTCCGTCCCCTGGGGGAGGGGGTGGTCGGTGTTTTCACGGCGTTCTTCGACAGCGCCCCGGTGCGGCACCTGATCGACCTGGCCAACCCGTCTGAGCGGCACGAGTCCTTCGACGAGGCCGAGTTCGACGAGTTCCAGCCCGAGCCGTTCGGCGAGCTTCAGCCCGAGCCGCCGTCTGCAGAGTCCTCGTCTACGGAGTTGCCGCCCGCGCAGCCGCCGGAGCGGTGACCGCGGGGTATCCGGCGGGATGGGCCAGGCGGGCCAGGCGACGGTAGGAGTCGAGCCGCTCGTCCTGGTCGAAGGTGTTCATGGTGATCAGCACCTCCTCGGCGCCGCTGCGCTCGACCAGGGACCCCAGCGCGGCCTCGACCTCGTCCTCGGTGCCGTGGATCTGTCCCTTCCAGGCCTCCTCGAAGAGAGCGCGTTCCCTGGCGGTCATGGTCGAGGAGAGGATCTCCCCGGCCGGGGCCAGCGGCGGGAAGGAGCCGCGGGTGCGGGAGTGGACGATCGACCAGGCCTCGGGCATCTGCAGCCGACCGGCCAGCTCGGTGGTCTCGGCGACCGCCACCGCGGCCGAGACGATGACGTACGGCCGAGGCGACCAGACCGAAGGCCGGAAGTGCCCGCGGTAACGGTCGATCGCCTGGAGCATTCGCTCCTCGCCGCCCACCGCCGCAATCACCAGCGGTAGCCCGTGCTCGGCGGCCACGTCCGCCCCGGCGCCCGTGGCCAGCACGTAGACGGGCACCCGAAGCCCCTCGGCCGGGAAGGCGTGCACGCCCGGATACACCTTCTGACCGCCGGTGAAGTAGCCGAGCAACTCGTCCAGCTGGGCGCCGAACTCCTCCGCGTCGCGCCTGTCGTGGCCGAGCGCGCGCCGTATGCCACCGGTGAAGCCGACCGACCGGCCCAGGCCCATGTCGATGCGGCCTGGATAGAGCGATTCGAGGACTCCGAACTGCTCGGCGACGACCAGCGGCTGATGGTTGGGGAGCATCACCCCGCCGGTGCCGACCCTGATGTGCGAGGTCGCGGCGGCGACGGCGGCGGCCAGCACCGTCGGCGCCGAGCCCGCCACCCCCGGCACGCCGTGGTGCTCCGACACCCAGAACCGGTGATAGCCGAGGGACTCGGCCTCCCGCGCGAACCGTACGGTGTCGCGTAGCGCCTGGCTGTGATCTTGACCCTGGCGGATGAGGGAGCGGTCCAGGACCGACAGCCGCGTCGCCTGCAGTGCTGCGTTCACCCTCACATCAACACGCGTGCCCGCCGGGGATTCCCGCGGCGGCCGGGCATTGATCCGTCACGGCTCGACGCGCCGGGCGGTGGCGGTCGTCGGATCGATCACAGGCCGCGTGCCGGAGACCGGCGGGTCGCGTGTCGGAACGCGCGGGTCCTTGCCTTTCCTGCGGCCACAGCACCAAGATCAGTAGCGGCTCTCCACGGCGGGACGGGCATCTTGCGGGTAATGCGTGGTGGGTCGTCCGGCCGGACAGCGGTCACGTTCCCCGGCGATGACGGCGGCCTTTCACTGCATTTTTCCCTCTTTGGAACCTGCTGTTGGTAACGGATCGATAATGACGCACTGTCAGTAGCCCCATGCGGCGCGTGACTTTCGTCAGGCTGGGGGAGATCAGACGTGATACGGGAGGCGAGATGCACAGTGAGCATGATCGAACCCACGGCCACGGTCTGAGGGTGAGACAGCGTGGCCGCATGCCGTACACCGAGTCACGAGATCTGCCGTCGCCCGCGCCGGTCGAGCCGCTGGTCGAACCGGTCGAGCCGCTGGTCAGGCCGATTGAGCCGCCGATCATGCCGGTTCCGCCGGTCATGCCGGTCGAGCCGCTGGTCAGGGAGTGCCCGTTCGGCGAACCGCCATGGGCCGAGACCGCCGGCGAGACGGGCGGCGTCTCCGATCCGTCCACTCGCCGATCATGGGTGGATATCGAGAGCCGTCCGTTCTCCATGCCTCCGCCACCGGGTCGCTGGGACCGGCCGTGGTCACAGATCTCACGTGACCAGCTCCTGAGGCCCGCGCTGATCGTCGGATTCCTCGCCGCCGCCGGCGCGGGCATCTGGTTGTCCGGCTGGTCCCCGTCGCCCGACCCGCCCATGGTCGAGGCGGTGCCCGGACCCACCGCCCGGCGCTCCCTCACCGGTCATGACGCGACGGTTCCGCCCACCTCCGGGGCCACGCCGAATGCCCCTTCCCACTCGCGGGCTCCGGCCCCGCCGGCACCCGCGTCGGGCGCGAGGGCCTCGGCCGAGCGTGAGCGGGAGAGGAGAACCGCGCGCGGACGGAAGTCCGCGGCGTCGCTCCCGGCGCGGGCGTCCCGTCCCCTCGCCAACTCCGACGGGGGAGCGCACGGTGGAAATCAGGGGGATCGGGGGGAGAGGCGCTGGGAGATGCGCAGGGCCCCGAAAACCACCGGGAGATCCAGGGACGTCGAGAGCGCCGGGCCCGCGCGGGCGGAGGAAGCCAGAACCGCACCCGCGGCGAACCCCAGGAGCGCCCCGGCCGAGAACACCAGAACCGCACCGGCAGCCAGAGCCAGAAACGCGCCGGCCGCGAACGCCAGGAGCGCGCCGCCCGCGAACGCCAGGAGCGCCCCGGCCGCGAGCGCCAGGAACGCGCCGGCCGAGAACACCAGGAACACGCCGGCGGCGAAGGCCAGAACCGCCCCGGCCGAGAAGGCCGGACCGAGGACTTCGCAGGCGCCCGTGGCGCCGAGGACCAGGGTCCCGGCACCCGGGGCGAAGGAGAGCCGGGTAGGTGGCGGCGGGGTCAGTGCGGCCTATGCCTGCCAGCATCTGGACCCGGGAGACTGGCGCTACGCCTACTGCGTGCAGGTATGGAACAACTACAAGGGGAGAAACGGCTCGCCGTGACCTCCTCAGTACTGGCCGCTGCGGCGCATGGTGCGCGGGCGTCCGTCGGGATCGCACACGAGCCGGTAGAACGGGGTGGCCCAGACCTTGGTCCAGGGCGACATGCGCGAGGTCTCGTACAGCCGTAGCCGTCCAGGCGGGCGCGGGCCGTGGCGGCCCTGCGCGTGCCAGCGTTCGAGGGCGGCGGCCGAGTCGGCGAAGGCGGCGAAGAAGGCGCTCGGGTCGAGGAGATCCGTGTCGGAGGCGTCGGTCACTTCGAGGTGTTCGTGCGCGAGGGTCAGCCGCAGGTCGCGCGGGAGGCGGCGTGCGCCGTCCCCGTGGCCTCCCGGATCCAGGGGCTCCCTGCCGTCGGGCGTCCCGTCGAGCACCGCGCAGGTGAGCTCGGAGTCGTAGGTCCAGGACCGGCGGTTGAAGTTGTCCGAACCGATGGTCGACCACACGTCGTCGATGACGCAGACCTTCGCGTGGACGTAGATCGGGGTGCCCTCCCGGTTCTCGACCCCGTACACCGCGACGCGGTCTCCGCCCGCGCGCTTGAGGATGGAGAGGGCCTGGTCGCGGCCCAGTATCTGGGGAGTGCTGTTGAGCGCCCCGTCCTGGTCGGGATGGAGCGGCAGGACATTGATCATCAGCAGGTTCGGGTTGGCCTCCAGCGCGTCGGCGAAGGACTGGGCGACCTGGGGAGACCACAGATACTGGTCCTCGATGTAGATGAGGGCGCGGGCGCGGCGCAGGGCCTTGAGATAGCCGCGGGCGACGCTGCGCTCTCCCTGCGGGGCGAACGGGTAACGGGTCCGGCGGTGGGCGTAGGTCCGCAGGAGCTGTACGGAGTGCGGCCCGCGGGCGGGCGGGTCGGGAAACTGCGGCGGCAGCGGGTCAGGCAGGGTGTCCTCGTGGCGCATCAGGTCGGCCAGGCGGTGCAGGGGGTTGCGGGTCAGCGGCTGGGGATCCTCCCAGCGCTCCCGGAACACGGCTTCGACGTCGCCGACGGCCGGACCCTGGATCGCGGCCTGGACGTCGTGCCACGGCGGGCGGGCGCCGTACACCTTGGCCATGGGGGAGGACTGTGGGTCACCCTCGTGAGCGGAGTCGTCACGGCGGCCCCAGCACAGGTCGATCCCGCCGACGAAGGCGATGTCGCGTTCCGGGTCCGCGCGGTGCCGCAACACCACGAGTTTCTGGTGGTGCGAGCCACCGGGCGGGACCCGCATGTCACGCAGGCACTCCCCGCCCGCGGCCTCGATGTCCTCCCCGAGATGGCGGTTCTCGGCCTCGCTGAAGCGCAGCCGGTCCCAGTGCGAACGCCACAGAAGCCCCTTCACCACGACCCCGCGCCGCGCGGCCGCCGCGAACACTCCGGCGACCTCCGAGCCGGGGCCGTCCAGCCTCTGGCTGGGATCGCCGCGCCAGTCGGTGAACAGCAGCAGGTCTCCGGCGCCCAGTTCTTTGACGCGGGCGAACAACTCGGTGAAGTACGGCGCGCCGTGCGGGATGGGCCGTACCGTGTTGCCGTCCGACCAGGCCAGCCCATCGTCATTCCGGGCATCGATCCCGGACGCCGGATTGCCACGCTCCTTACCGTTGAGAAACCAGTCTTTTGTATTCATTAAGCCCGCTATACCCGATTTTTGTACGACTTCACATCTCGGGCTTGACGATCACTGTTCGCCCCCGGGGCGGTGGTAGGAGCGCTGCTGCGTCCTGAGTGGGTGCGTCCAGGACTCGGCGGGCGCGTGGCGGGCGGTGACCCGAGTCTCCGGACGCTCGCTCAAGGAATCCGCCACTCGTACGAGAGCTTCTCGATCTTCAGGATGAGCGATGAGGATCCGGAGGCGTCGCAGGTCGGCGCGACACCTGGGCGGGATGGTTCGTGAAACCTTGATGGGAGTTCAACGGACTGTCACTCTGACGCCATGGCAGCATTCGCTGGTAACAAGATCGAGGCGTTCGTCGGGCCGGCCGAGCTCGGAGCGGCCGACAACCTCGAGGGTGTGATCGTCGACTTCATCGGCGGCGCCCGGCACTCCCTGGACATCGCGGTCCAGGAGCTGGACTCCGAACCGATCGCCCAGGCCATCCTCGACGCTCGCTTCCGCGGGGTGAGCGTCCGCATCGTGCTGGAGCAGGACTACCTGCTCACCGCCAAACTGCCCGTCGTCACCGTGCATGCCGGAGAGGACGACGCGGCGGCGCGCCGCCGCGTCCAGTGGGGGGCCGAGCCCGGCACCCGCAGCCTGGAGGCCAACCGGCGGATCCTGGCCGCGCTGCTACGGTGCGGCGTCGACGTCAAAGCCGACTACAACCCGGCGATCTTCCACCAGAAGTTCGTCATCCGCGACTACCGCGGGCGCACCTTTCCCACCTCGGCCACCCTGTCCGGGTCGGCGAACTTCACCGACACCGACTGCCACCGCAACCTCAACCACATCGTCGTCTTCCACGACGCCCGCATCTGCAACGAGTACGGCACCGAGTTCGAGCAGATCCGGGCCGGTAGCTTCGGCCGCGGCATCCACGGCAAGGTTCCCGCCGCCTACAACCTCGCGGGGATCCCGGTGAAGGTGCTCTTCGCCCCCGACCACGCCCCCGAGCTTGAGATCATGAAGCAGATGCTCAAGGCCACCCAGCGCGTCGACTTCGCCATCTTCACCTTCTCCGGATCCTCCGGCATCGACGACACGATGATCGCGCTGGCCGAGGCGAAGCGCACCGTCACCGGCGCGATGGATCCCGGTCAGGGCGCCCAGAAGTGGGCCGCCACCCACGACCTGGACCGGGCACACATCGAGCTCTACTTCCCCAAACGCAGCTCCGCCTTCGGCAAGCTCCATCACAAGCTCATGGTCATCGACGAGACCGTCGTCGTCGCCGGATCGTTCAACTACACGGCGCCCGCCAACAACTTCAACGACGAGAACATCTTCGTCATCGGCAGCCCCTACCCCGACCTGCCCAAACGTGAAGGCGGTCCCGTCGACCCCGAGGCGTGCGCCGAACTCGCCCGCTTCTTCCGCGCCGAGATCCAGCGCATCGAACAGGCGGGCGAACGATTCATCGGCGAGCCGTAGCCACCGCGCGAGGCGAGAGCGGGCCCGCGCCTGAACCCCGTGCGATCAGAGAGCGGGCCCGCGCCCGTGAGATCAGGGCACGGGCGCCGGGCCGGGCCCTGACACCCGCCTCGCGCGAACCGGGATCTTCCGGCTACGTCTGGTGTGCGGGGCTTTTCGGGAGCGCGATGGCGGTTATCACCAGGCCGTCGGTCACCAGCCAGCGCCCGGTGAAGCCGGTCAGCTCCCGGCCGTCCACCAGGGGGCCGGGGACGAGGAGGCGGGCGGTGAAGGCGCCCGAGGGATCGAGGGTTATGTGGGCCTCCTCAAAGCCGAGCCAGCGTCTGGCCAGCGGGAACCAGGCCTTGTAGACGCTCTCCTTGGCGCTGAACAGCATCCGATCCCAGTGGATCCGACCGCCGAGCCGTGCCAGCGCGTCCCGCTCCTCCTCCAGGGAGACGGCGGTCAGGACGCCGTCGGGAAGCGGCTCATGAGGTTCGGCGTCGATGCCGACGGCGAGGGCCTCCAGGGACACGGCGGCGGCGCGGTATCCGGCGCAGTGGGTGATGGAGCCGACCACCCCGTCGGGCCACTCGGGGGCGCGGCGCTCGCCGGGCAGGATCGGCACCGCGGGCAGTCCGAGCTGGGCCAGGGCCTGGCGGGCGCAGTGCCGCGCGGTGGTGAACTCGCGCCGCCGCCTGTCCACCGCGCGAGCGATGACGGCCTCCTCCTCGGGAAACAGCGTGACGCCGGGCGGGTCGTCGAATGCCTCCGCGCTCGCCACCCAGGACGGCAGGATCTTCTCGATCATGAGGCGCGCTCCGGTACGGGCAGGATCTGGCGGAGCTGCCCGGGGACGGTCGAACGGGGCCGCCATTCGCGGGGGTAACCCAGGGAGACCTCCTCGAAGCGGACGCCGTCGTACCAGGTGGTCCGGGGAATGTGCAGGTGGCCGTAGACCATGGTGTGCACGTCGAAGCGCAGGTGCCAGTCGGCGGTGCGCTCGGTGCCGCACCAGATCGCGAACTCCGGGTGGTACAGGATCAGCGTGGGGTCGCGGACCAGCGGATAGTGGTTGACCAGCACCGTGGGAACGCCGGGCGTGCGGGCCTCCAGACGGCGCTCCGTCTCGGTGATCCTGGCCGCGCACCAGGCGTCCCGGGAGGGATACGGGTCGGGATGGAGCAGCATCTCGTCGGTGCAGACCACGCCCTTGTCGTAGGCCAGGGCGAGCGCCTCCTCCTTCGTGGCGACGCCGGGCATGCGGAAGGTGTAGTCGTACAGCACGAACAGCGGGGCGACGGTGACCGGCCCGCCGGGTCCGGTCCAGATCGGGTAGGGGTCCTCGGGCGTCACCACCCCCAGGTCCCTGCACACCTCGACCAGGTGGCGATAGCGCTCCTCGCCGCGCAGCTGGACCGGGTCGCTGGGATGGGTCCACAGCTCGTGGTTGCCCGGTGCCCACACCACCTTCTCGAACCGGTCGCCGAGCAGCCGCAGCGCCCATTCGACGTCGGAGACCTTCTCGGAGACGTCTCCGGCCACCAGCAGCCAGTCGGAGTCGGAGGTGGGCCGTATCTCCTCGACGATGCGGCGGTTCTCCTGGTAGCCGATGTGCAGATCGCTTATGGCCAGCAATGACGTCATGCGCGGACCGTCCCGGTCGACTCGATGGTTCTTCCGGCCACGGCCGCCCGGTGGTCGCCGCCGACTCCCGGGGGGACCGGCTCCCCTGACGCCCTGTCCTCCACGTCCTCCAGCACCGCCGCCTCCGTCCCGCCCGATTCCCTGGGCGTGGTCACGAATCCGTCGCCGAGCAGATGCACCTTCTCATGCCGGTATCCGGAAGGCATACTCCGCCCCGGCGTCCGGCCTCGCTCACACTCACCGGCGCGGCATCTGTCACTCGAGCATCTCGCTGCTCACCGGCCCGTCGAGACCTGCTTTTCGGTGCGACCTGTTTACCCCGGTCCTCATGACCTTAGAAAACCGTAATCAACTGGTCTCCATGAGTAGCCCCATACCCGTGCGCCTGCCAAAAACGGAGGCGATTCTTGAGCCATGACCACTTTCAAAGACATGCCCATGTGCTGCATCGCGCCGCCGGACCTCCTCGACGCGGTCGCCGAGAACGGCAGCCCCGAAGAGCGGGAGGCGGCGCTCAGGACCCGGGACATGGCGGAGACCGGAAGAGCGCAACGAGCCGTGATCGCCGGCGGATTGCGGTCCAGCCTCACCATCGCGGACGTGGCCCCCGCGCCGGGGAAGGTCCGGACGATCTACGACGCCGAGAACGCCGGCGACTACCACCTGCCGGGGCGGAAGGTGCGAGGGGAGGGCGACTCGCCGTCCGACGACGACGCGGTCAACGAGGCCTACGACGGATCCGGCGCCACCTACGACTTCTACCGGGAGATCTTCAAGCGAGACAGCATCGACGGGAACGGGCTGGAGATCGTGTCCTCGGTCCACTACGAGACCGACTACGACAACGCCGCCTGGATCGGTTTTCAGATGATCTACGGCGACGGCAGCGGGCAGGTCTTCCTCAAGGGATCTCTCACGAAGGCGATCGACATCATCGCCCACGAGCTGACCCACGGCATCACCCAGTTCACGGCGCAGCTGGTCTACCGTAAGCAGCCCGGCGCGCTGAACGAGTCCTTCTCCGACGTCTTCGGCTCCCTGGTGAAGCAGTACAGCCGGGGGGAGACGGCCGAGCAGGCCGACTGGCTGATCGGCGGGGGCATTCTGGGCAGCGCCCTACAGGGGACGGCCCTGCGCTCGCTGAGGGCGCCGGGGACCGCCTGGTCGACCTCCGGCGGCGGACGGGACAACCAGCCGGCGCACATGGACGACTACGTCAACCTGCCCGACGACGGCAACCCCGCGAACGACCACGGCGGCGTCCACATCAACTCGGGCATCCCCAACCACGCCTTCTACCTCGCGGCCACCGCCATCGGAGGAAACGCCTGGGAGCACGCCGGCCGGATCTGGTACGTCACGCTCACCGAGCGGCTGGGGCCCCGCTCCGATTTCCTGGAAGCGGCCGCGGCGACCGTGGAAGTGGCCGGAGAACTGTTCGGTGTCGACGGTGACGAACAGAAGAAGGTGCGTGGCGCATGGCAGCAGGTCGGAGTCCTTTAAAAGGCATTCGTCTAGGATTGTCCGTATGAAGGTGACGATTGTGCGCGGCGGTGGTTTCGCCGGTCTTGTCACGATAATTTCGGTGGACTCGGCGTCGTTGACGCCCGAGGACGCCGCGACGCTGCGAGCCAAGGTGGAACAGTCCGGGCTGTTCGGGCCACCGGGGCGGGAGAGTGACTCGGACCCGCGGCCCGATCGCTTCGACTACGAGGTGACCGTGGAGGATCAGGACCGTGCCCGCACGGTGCGTGTGAGCGAGCAGGACCTCTCCGGCCCGCTCCGCGCGCTCATCTCATACGTGAGCTCACTGCCAGGACGGCAGGAGCAGGTCGGCCCGCCCGGCTGATCGCCTGCGCGGCCTCCGTTCGCGCGCCGGGCATCGGCGGGACGGAGGCCGCGCAGGAGCGTGGAACGGGCGCCGTGAGGCGTGGAGCCGGCGACCGTACCGGTGATGAGCCGGATGTCCAGGGGGCGGGTTATCGACGGGGCAGGCATCCGAGGGGCTAAGGGCGATAATGGAGCGGGCGTCCGAGCCGGTCTCGTGTATTTAATACCGCCGCATACGCCGTTTTCCCGGCCGCAATGACGAGGGAAGCGCCGCTGTCTGCGTTTTGACGCGATTTTTACCCGAGGAAACTCGGCGCCGTCGCCCCAATTCTGGTGTAGGAATTCTCTGTCGTGATTACCTCGGTGTGGTCAACGATCCCCTCCTGAAGGAGGGGGCTTGAGGCGCCATCAGGCGCTTTGAAGCCCTGCGTTGACCAGCCCCAGTCGATCATTGTGAAGGAGGTGCATTCGATTGACTACGTTTCCCGTGAGTGAGAAGACCCACCGGCAGGTGCTTCCTCAGCCTGCCGCTCTGGAATCGGTGGGAGCAGACAACCCCGGGGATGGGGACGAAACGGTTCACCGACTCCCGGCCCGGCCGGGCACTGGCGTGAAACATGGGCGAGGGGAGATCGCAGCAGACGGCACCCATCCGCTGCGGCGTCACCCCGACACCGTCACGACCTGGCCGCGCGTGGTACTGGTCGTTAAGGCGACCGGGCGCGGAACGTATGCCCGCACCCGAGCTGATAAGTACGGCTTCCCGCGGCTGGCATTGCCCCGCACCAAGACCATTCGGGGTTTCCAGACCGGTGACCTGGTCCGGGCTGTCGTGCCCACCGGTAAGAAAGCCGGAACACATACCGGACGGGTCGCGGTCCGCTCCACCGGCAGTTTTAACATCCGCACCCGACACGATCTCGTGCAGGGCATCAACCACCGCTACGTCCGGCTGCTTCAACGTGCGGACGGCTACGCCTACACCACCTACCCGGAGGCGCGGCACCGTGCCGCGTTTCCTCCCGGCCCTGAAGAACCGGGTATCCACGCTGGAGGTAGTTGATGAACAGGTTATACGGACGGTGGAATATTTAATATTCGCTGGTTTTGTCGTGCCTTGACGGCAATTTCCTTCATGTAGGAATTAATGCCGTGCGTGAATTCACGCTGGTGGGGGAGATATTCCGATTATACGGAGGTGTGTGTGAAAGGCGTCATCGTCATCGCCGCTGTCGTAGCTCTCGCGGCGGCCGGGTCAGCGCCCCCGGCGCAAGCCTGGAAGGTGGGAGCCGCACCCGGTGTGGAGACGGAGTACGTCGTCCTCTACAAAAAAGGTGTCAGCGCCGCCGACGCCCGGCGGGCCGTGAAATCCGCGGGCGGGACCATCGTCAAGGAGAACGGCGCGGTCGGCGTCGCCACGATCACCACGACGAACGCGGGCTTCGCCGGCGCGGTGCGCGACAGCGGCTCGATCGAGGGAGTCGCCCACAATCGTTCCATCAGCGGTGTGCCGGCTCCCCGGAGGCAGGCCGAGACGCGCGAGGCCGCTCCGGAAGGGGCGGTCGAGAGAGCGGGCGACGGAGCCCCGGCCGGTCCCGTACGGGGCAGGCCGCTGGCCATGCGATCGGGCAAACCCTCGGGCAGGCCACCGGGCATGCGAGCCGGCGGATCCCCGGACAGACCGCTGGGCAAGCCGGCACCCGGCGCCGAGCCGCTGTCGGAGCTGCAGTGGGACATGAAGCAGATCCACGCGACGGTCGCCGGTTCCTACCGGCACCAGCAGGGTGACCCGGGGGTGCTGGTCGGCATCCTCGACACCGGCGTGGACGCCTCCCACCCCGACATCGCCCCGAACTTCAACCACAGGCTGAGCCGTAACTTCACCGTCGACATCCCCGTCGACGCCAACGGCAAGGCGCTCGACGGTTCATGCGAGGCCGAGCCGGACCACTCCTGCAACGACCCGTCGGACGTCGACGAGAGAGACCACGGCACGCACGTGGCGTCGTCGATCGCATCCCCGATCAACCAGCTCGGCATCGCGGGCGTGGCTCCCAAGGTCTCGATCGTAAGCCTGCGGGTCGGTCAGGACTCCGGTCTCTTCTTCCTGCAGCCGACCGTGGACGCGCTGACCTACGCCGGCGACGTCGGCGTCGACGTGGTCAACATGAGCTACTACATCGATCCGTGGCTGTTCAACTGCACCGACAATCCGGCCGACTCTCCCGCCGACCGGCTGGAGCAGGCCACGATCATCAAGGCCACCCAGCGGGCGCTCAACTACGCCCACGACAGAGGCGTGACCCTGATATCGGCCGCGGGCAACGGCGCCACCGACTACACCAAGGAACTCACGGACGCGTCCAGTCCCGACGTGGCCGGCGCACCGGGAGAGGTCCCCTACAAGCGAAGGATCACGCCGAGCTGCGTCTCCATGCCGACCGAGGGCAACCACGTGATCTCGATCTCCTCGACCGCCATCAGCGGGCGCAAGGCGTACTACTCCGACTACGGCAACGGCTACGTCGACCTCGCCGCGCCCGGTGGGGACGTCTTCGACACCGAGGCCGGCACCCGTGACGTCTCCCTGGCGACCCTCGCGGCCTATCCCAAGGCGGTGGCCGAGGCACGCGGCCAGCTCAACCCCGACGGCACGCCCAAGGTCGCCAACGTGGTCCGCGACTGCAGGGGCACCGTCTGCGGCTACTACCAGTATCTCCAGGGCACCTCGATGGCGTCGCCCCGCGCGGCCGGCGTGGCCGCGCTGATCGTCAGCAGGTTCGGCCGTTCCGACCGGGTGCACGGGGGCAAGACGCTCGACCCGGCCGTGGTGGAGGAGCACCTCAGGAACTCCGCGACCAGGATGTCCTGCCCCACCGCGTCCGCCTCCACCTACACCAGGAGACTCTCGGACGCCACGGTGACCGAGAAGCAGGTCTGCGAGGGCAGCGGGCCCCGTAACGGCTTCTACGGTTCCGGCATCGTCGACGCCCTGAGAGCCGTCCGCTGACCCGAATCCGGCGGGACGCGTACATTCTTCGATATAGGGGGACATTCAGCCTGGATGGCGCATGATCGTTGGAGGATGTGCCAGTGCCGACCGGATGACGGCTGACGACGGGACACGACAAATGCTGGAAGTGATCGGCGCGGGATTCCCGCGTACGGGGACCACCTCGCTCAAGGCGGCCCTGGAACGGCTGGGATTCGGACCCTGCCATCACATGTTCGAGGTGATGGCGCACCCCGAGCAGGTCGACAGGTGGCTCTCCGTCGTCTCCGGCACGCCTGTCGACTGGGATCGGGTGTTCGAGGGTTACCGGTCGTCGATGGACTGGCCGGCCGGCTACTTCTGGCGGGAGGAGGCCGAGGCCTACCCGGAGGCCAAGGTCATCCTCACCGTCCGCGATCCTCACCAGTGGTACGTCAGTTTCCAGAATCTGATCGGCCGAGCCCCCGGCCCGGACACCCCGGGGGGTCTTCCCCCGGGGCTGGACGCGATCGTGCGCCTCCAGCCGGTGCTGGGCATGATAGGGAGGTCCACCTTCGGTGAGGGCTGGCGCTTCGGCGAGGGCGTGGCGGACGAGGAGCACGCCGTCGAGGTGTTCCGCCGGCATGTGGCCACGGTCAGGGACAGCCTGCCCGCGGATCGCCTGCTCGTTTTCGACGTCGCCGAGGGGTGGGGACCGCTGTGCGACTTCCTCGGCGTCGAGCCCCCGGCCGACGAGCCCTTCCCACACCTCCACGATGCCGAGGCGATGCGGCACAATTTCGAGCAGAGCATGGCCGAAGGGCGCCTGGTCTCGCCCTTCGACCCTCCCTCCCCGGACGTTCCTCGCGAACCGGGGCACTGACGCACCGCTTGGGGCGGGGTCGGAACCTCCCTGGAGCTTCCTCGCGAACCGGGGTACCGCACCGCCCGGGGCGGGATCGGAACCTCGCCTGGAGGACGGGGCCGGGGCCTGGCCGCGCCGAATGGAGGCCCGTCCGGGCCGTCACCGCCCGCCGTCCGGCCGGGCACCGCTCCCGGGTCAGGACAGTGAGGCGGGCAGCCCGAAGGGCGTGAAGTGGCCGGGGCCGATGAACGAGGTGACCTCGGCGATTCGCCCACCGCGCAGGGTCAGCACGTCGATCGACCAGGCGAGGTGCGGGCCGGTGTCGCCGTGCCGGAGGTAGCCGGCCACGGCGGGCTGGCCGTTCGCGCCGGTCGGCAGGTGACGCCAGTTTCCGCATATGGTCAGCGGGATCCGTACGGCGAAATCGGTGACGGCCTCGAGGCCGCGATACCAGTGCGCCAGCGGCGGCATCGACCAGGTGACGTCCTCGGTGAGCAGCGCGACCAGGGCGTCGGCGTCGCCGCGTTCCAGAGCGGCGGAGTAGCCGGTGACGATCTCCCGCACCCGGGCGTCGTCGATCTGGCGCAGCGTCCGCTGCTGGGTGGCAGGAGGGATCTTCTCCGCGACGACCCTGCGGGCTCGGGCCAGGGCGGAGTTCACCGACGTGGTCGAGGTGTTCATCGTGGTGGCGATCTCGGCGGCGGAGAAGCCGAGGACCTCGAACAGCAGCAGCGCCGCCCGCTGGTTGCCCGGCAGGTGCTGCAGCGCGGCGACGAAGGCGAGCTCGACGGCCTCGCGCTGCTCGTAGCGCGCGCCCGGACCGGCCGGTCCGTCGCCGAGGCCCGCATCGGGGTAGGGGCCCAGCCAGGCGACATCGGTCAGCGGGGCGTCGCCGACCACGGCGCGGTCGCTGGACGGGCCGAGGTCGACGGGCAGGGCCCGCCTGCCACGGGTCTCGACGGTGTCCAGGCAGGTGCGGGTGGCCACGGTGTAGAGCCACGAGCGCAGCGAGCTGCGGCCCTCGAAGCGCGCGAGCCCCCGCCATGCCCGTAGCAGGGCATCCTGCAGGGCGTCGTCGGCGTCGTGGGTGGAGCCGAGCATCCGGTAGCAGTGGGCGTGCAGCTCCCGGCGCAACGGCTGGACGAGGCGGGTGAACGCGGCGTCGTCTCCGTCACGTGCCCGGGCCAGATCGGGGTCCTCGACGCCCGGCGCGGCCGGGCCGGCGGTCCGTGCGGAAAAAACTTCGCTCACAAACGACGATTCTGCCCCACGGCGGGAGTCTTCCCTTCGACCAAGCACCACAGCGCCGCCCCAGGAGATTTTGATGAACCACACGACGACCGTCACCGCCGGGTCCCTCAAGGTCCCCGACGCCACACTGCACTACGAGGTGCGTGGCCAGGGCCCCCTCGTGGTGCTCATCGGCGCTCCGATGCACGCCGCGCACTTCGCGCCGCTGGCCGACCTGCTCGCCGCCGACCATACCGTGCTCACCACCGACCCGCGGGGCGTCAACCGCAGTTCCCTCGACGACCCCGACCAGGACTCGACCCCGGAGATGCGCGCCGACGACCTCTCCCGGATCCTGACCCACCTCGACGCCGGCCCGGCCGCGGTCTTCGGCTCCAGCGGCGGAGCCGTCACCTCGCTGGCGTTCGCCCTCGCCCACCCCGAGCAGGTGCACACGGTGATCGCGCACGAGGCCCCGTTGAACTGCCTGCTCGACGACCGCGAGGAACGCGACGCCGCGATCGAGGACATCATCGCCACCTACGCCTCCGGCGACGTCCCGGGTGCCTGGGGCAAGTTCTTCGTCAACGCCAACATCACGATGCCCGAGTTCGAGGAGTCCGCCGGCGCGCCCCAGGAGGCTCCGGCCGAGCCCGACCCGCAGGAGATCGCGGACGAGCGCTTCTGGTTCATGCACGAGATGCGCGCGACCGCCCGCTGGCAGCCCGACATCGCCGCCCTGCGCGCCGGGCCGACCCGCATCGTGGTCGGCGTCGGGGACGATTCGGCGGGCGAGTTCTGCGATCGCACGTCGATCGCGCTCGCCGCAGCGCTCGGCACGGAGCCGACGGCCTTCCCCGGCGGCCACATCGCCTTCGCCGACGACCCCGAAGGGTTCGTCCCCCGGCTGCGCGAGGTCCTAAACGGGAACTGAACGACGCCGCGAGCGTGCGGTCCCGTGGGGGAACTGAGCGAGGACGCTGCGAGCGTGCGTCCTGTACGGGAACTGAGCGAGGACGCTGCGAGCGTGCGTCCTGTACGGGAACTGAGCGAGGACGCTGCGAGCGTGCGGTCCTGTACGGGAACTGAGCGAGGACGCCGCGAGTGCGGAGCGGAACGGGGGCGTGGTGCCGCGAGGAGACGGCGTGGCACCGCATCCGCCCATGCCGGGGAGGTCGCTCTCACCGGCGTGGGCGCCGCTCCGGCAGAATCGGTTACGTGCAGATCGGGATGTTGGGGTCGCTGGAGGTCCGGGCCGACGGCGGTGCCGTGACGGAGATGGCGGGCGCCCGGCTGCGGACGCTGTTGATCGTGCTGGCGCTGGAGCCGGACCGGGTGGTCTCCACGGCGCGGCTGGTCGACGGCGTCTGGGGTTCGCGCCCGCCGGTGAAGGCGGTGAACGCCCTGCAGGCGCTGGCGTCCCGGCTGCGCCGGGTGCTGCCGGAGGCGCGGATCGAGTCCCATCCGGCCGGATATCGCCTGGCGATCGAGCCGGACGCGGTGGACGTGGCGCGCTTCGAACGCCTGGTCGCCGCGGGCCGGTCCGCGCTGGCCGATGACGCCGCCGCGGCCGCGCGGATCCTGCGTGAGGCGCTGGGGCTGTGGCGTGGTCCGGCGTTGATGGACGTGGCGGACGCGGACTTCTTCGCCGCGCCGGTGGCCCGGCTCTCCGAGCTGCGGCTGGTGGCGGTGGAGGATCGCATCGAGGCGGATCTTCGGCTGGGGCGGGGCGGTGAGCTGACCGTGGAGCTGACGTCGCTGGTGGCCGAGCATCCGCTGCGGGAGCGGCCGGCCGGGGCGTTGATGCGTGCGCTCTGCGCGGCCGGGCGACCGGCCGAGGCGCTGGCCGTCTACGAACGCGCGCGGGAAACACTCGCCGAGGCGCTGGGCGCCGACCCGTCACCGGAGTTGTCCGCGCTGCACACCGCGGTGCTGCGCGGTGAGGTGGGCGTCGCGGCGCGACCGGTGCCGGAGGCCGAGGCGGACGGACGGTCGCGGACGAACCTGCGTGCCGGGCTGACCAGCTTCGTCGGCCGGGACTCCGAGGTCGCCCAGGTCGGAAAACTGGTCGGTGAGCACCGGCTCACCACACTCACCGGGCCGGGCGGTTCCGGAAAGACCCGGCTGGCAGGAGAGACGGCGCGCGCGCTGCTCGAACGGATGACCGACGGGGTGTGGCTGGTGGAGCTCGCACCGGTCGGCGACGGCGGCGATGTGCCGCAGGCGGTGCTGTCCGCGTTGGGGGTTCGGGAGCAGGCGTTGACCGGCCGGGCGCCGGTGGGCGAGCCGATCGACCGGCTCGCGGCCGCGTTGCGCACCCGGAGCGCGCTGCTGGTGCTGGACAACTGCGAGCATCTGATCGGCGCGGCCGCGGCGCTGGCGGATCGGTTGCTCGGCGAGTGCCCACGGCTGCGGATCCTGGCGACGAGCCGCGAACCGCTCGGCATCGTCGGTGAGGCGCTGTGGCCGGTCGAACCCCTGGGCCTGCCGCCACGGGACGCGGGTGCCGCCGAGGCGCTGTCCCACCCCTCGGTCCGGTTGCTGAGCGACCGGGCGGGCGCGGCCCGTCCCGGGTTCACGGTGAGCGAGCGCACGGCACCGGCCGTGGTGCGGATCTGCCGGGCGCTGGACGGCATGCCGCTGGCCATCGAGCTGGCCGCGGCTCGGCTGCGCACGATGACCGCCGAGCAGCTGGCCGACCGGCTCGATGACCGGTTCCGGCTGCTCACCGGCGGTGGCCGGACGGCACTGCCCCGGCACAGGACGTTGCGGGCGGCGGTGGACTGGAGCTGGGACCTGTTGGCCGAGGAGGAACGGACGCTGCTGCGGCGGCTCGCGGTGTTCTCCGGCGGCGCGACGGCGGAGGCGGCCGAGCGGGTGTGCATGGACGGCGCCGTCCCGGCCGACCTGGTGCCCGACCTGCTCGGCGCGCTGGCCGACAAGTCCCTGCTGGTGGCTTCCGGCGACGGGACGGAGCGCTACCGGATGCTGGAGACGATCAGGGAGTACTGCCTGGAGCGGCTCGAGGAGGCCGGCGAGCGGGACCGGATCCGCCGGGCGCACGCCGCCTGCTTCGTCGAGCTGGCCGAGACCGCCGATCCGCACCTGCGCCGCGCCGGGCAACTGCTCTGGCTGCCCCGGCTCGCCGCCGACCACGACAACATCAACGCCGCGGTGCGCGGCGCCATCGCGGCGGGCGACGCGCGGACCGCCGTACGGCTGGTGGCGGCGGCCGGCTGGTACTGGTACCTCGACTGGGCGCTCAGCGGTCGCAAGGCGGAGGGCGCCGCGCTGGCCGCGGAGGCGCTGGCGATGCCGGGCGCGGTCGACGACGAGGTACGGGCGACGGCCTGTGCGATCTCCGCGCTGTTCGAGCTCAACGGGCTCGGCGACGAGAGCCGGGCCAGGGACTGGCTGGCCACGGCGGAACGGCTCGCCGAGCGGACGGAGCACCGTCATCCGGTGCTGCGGCTCGTCGGGGCGCTCGGCCGGGTGCCGTGGGGTGCCCGTACTCCCACGGCGCCGCCGGTGGACGCGGTGGATCCGCTTGCCGACGAGGACCCGTGGGTGCGGGCGACCGCCCGGCTGAACCGAGCCCTCACACTGGTCGCCGCCGGCCGCCGGCACGCCGAGGCGGAGGCCGATTTTCAGGCGGCCCTGGCGGAGTTTCGCGCCCTCGACGAGCGACTGGGGATCTCGTCCGCGCTCACGGCGCTGGCCGGTCTGGCCGAGTGGCGCGGTGACCTGGCCACGGCGGTCTCCTGCTACGAGCAGGCCGTCGCCGCCGTCACCGAGGTGGTGCCCGGCGAGGACGTGTGGCTGATGCGGCTCAGACTGGCCCAGCTGCGATGGCTGCTCGGCGACACGGAGGGCAGCGCGGCGGCCATGGCCCAGGCCGAGCGGGACACCGAGCGGATCGGGCTGCCCGACGCGCTCGTCGCCGTGGCCTACGCCAAGGCGGAGCTCGCCCGCTGGACCGGTGAGCCGCGCACGGCGCGGACACAGCTGACGCGCGCCGAGGAGCTGTCGCGGCACCTCACCGTCAACTGGCAGTTCCGCGCGATGATCCGCGGCTCGCTGGGATATCTGGACGCGGGCGAGGGCGACCTGGACGCGGCCCGCGCCCACCACGCCGACGCGCTCGTCTGGGCGCTGCGCTCCAGGAGCGCACCGACGATCAGTCAGACGCTGGTCGGCATCGCGGACCTGGCGTTGCACCGGGGCAGGCCGCACGAGGCCGCCCGGCTGCTGGCGGCGAGCGCCGCGGTGCGCGGCACGCCGGAGCTGTCCCAGCCCGACGCGGCCCGGGTGGAGGCGGCCACCCGGGCCGCACTCGGCGAGGAGGAGTTCGCCGAGGCGGCGCGGCGCGGCGCTGACGCGACCGTCGAGACGGTGCGCGAGATCGCCGCCGTCACCCTCGGCTCCTCTCGGCTCACCTGAGGTGGCGTACCAGGAAATCCCACCTGCGCCGGGCGACGTAGCTCTCGTAGCCGAAGAACATGTGTTCCGCGCCGGGGACGACGAGCATCTCGAAGTCCTTGCCGGCGGCGATGAGGCGATCGACCAGCCGCAGCGTCAGGTGGGGGGAGACGTTCTCGTCCAGGCCGCCGTGGATCAGCAGCAGTTCTCCCTCCAGCCTGTCGGCGATGTCGACGTTGGACGCGCGAGCGTAGGTCTCCTCGTCGTACGGGCCGTCGTACGTCTCGCCCCATCCCAGGGTGTAGTACCGGTTGTCGTGCGTACCGGCCTCGGAGACCCCGACCTTGAAGACGTCGGGGAAGTCCAGCATCGCCCGGACGGCGGCGAATCCGCCCCCGGAGTGGCCGAAGATCCCCACCCGGTCGAGGTCCATCCACGGCCGGGTCGCCGCCAGCTGCTCCAGCGCCGCGACGTGGTCGGCAAGGCCGCCCGCGTCGGCCAGCCGCCCATACGAGGCGTCATGGAACTCCTTGCTCCGCCCGGGAGTGCCCCGTCCGTCCACGGCCATCACGACGAACCCGAGCGCGGCCGTCGCCTCGGCGTCGGGACCGAAGAACCCGGGATCGAAGGACGGGCTCACCCGGTTGGCCTGCGGTCCGGGATAGGGGTGATCGACGACCGGGTAACGCCGGTCGGGATCGAACCCGTGCGGCCGGTAGAGCACACCGTAGACGTCGGTCCGGCCGTCGGCCGCCTTGACGCGGAACCGTTCGGGGGGAGTCCAGCCCGTCGCGGTGAGCCGGGTGATGTCGGCGCGCTCCAGTTCGACGATCACTCGCCCGTCCCAGCCGCGCACGGTGGTCAACGGCGGTGAGTCGGTGACGGATGCCGAGTCGATGAAATACTCCCCGCCGTTCGGCACGATGACGACGTGGTCCAGGTCGTCGCCGGTGACCCGCGCGAAGCCGGAGCCGTCCAACCCGACCCGGCACACCGACCGGCGGTACGGATCCGCGGCGACCAGCCCGGAGGCGACGAAATACACCACGCGCCGTGCCTCGTCGACGTGCAGGATCTCCTGCACCGCCCACCGCCCCGAGGTGACCTGCCCGCGCGGCTCACCGGAGTGCGCGTCGTGGAGGTAGAGGTGGCCCCAGCCGTCACGCTGGGAGTACCACAGCAGTTCCTTCCCGCCGGACAGAACCCGCACCATGGGCCGCTGCGTCGGCTGCTGGGACGGCTCCACCCGGGTGTCCCCGGTCTCGGTCAGCACGGTCGCGACCTCGCCGGTGCCGGGATCGAGCCGGTGCAGCCGGAGAGTGCGCATGTCGCGCGACCGGTTCAGGTAGTACACCGCGGAGCCGTCCTCCGCCCACCACGCCCACTTCATGAAAATCGGCGACATCACCGGCATCGCCACCGCTTCCGCCCGTGCCGGTACGACCCTGCCCTCCGCGAGGTCGAGCACGACGAGCTCGGCGAGGGGAAACCGATCATCTCCGGGAAACGGCTGCCGCAGCGTCAGCAGTCTGGGCGCGCCGCCGTCGTCCGGCATGGACTCCACCAGATGCGTCTGCCGGACTCCCCGCTGAACCGTCCGGTGGGTCAGCACGCGTCTGGAGTCGGGCGACCACGACGCGGCGGGCGGCGCGTGCGGGAGCCCGAGCTTCTTCAGCATGTTGGAATACATGAAGAAGTCGGGGCTCGCCCCGTAGTCGTGGTCCACGTCGCCGTCAGACGTCAGGGCCCGCTCCCCGCCGTCCTCCAGTGAGCGCGTCCAGAGGTCGTGGCCGCGGCGGAACACCACGGACTTCCGGTCCGGCGACGGGATCTCGAGCGGGTTACCGGGCGGGCTGCCCATGGCCTTCTCGCACGCGTAGTCGTCCAGCGAGCATCGCCAGTGCGCGCCGAACGCGTCGAACTCGACCGCCTCGCCGGTCGGCGCGATGGCACCGAACGGCAGCGCCGCCGCGTCCACGTCCTGCCCCGACACCGCCGCCAGCGCGGTCGCGAGCCTTCCGTGGTCGAACGCCGGTTCGCGGGTGCCCGCCTCCGGGTCGACGAGGACGAACCGTCTTCCCGCCGAGGTGTCCACCGCGTACCAGAAACGGGCGCCCCCATCGATCCACTGCGGGCTGATCCTGTCCCCGAGGACAAGGCCGCCGCGGTTGTGCCGCAGCAACCGTTCGGCGGCCTGATAGGCCGAGGCGTCGAGTCGTGCCGTCTTCATGGGTGACTTTCCTTCCATCCAGGATGGGGCGACGGAGGCAGGCGAGTCGGTTCGCAGCGTCGCGGGGCCGCGTGATGGGCGGGCCGCGACGCGACGAACGATCTGCCAGGGGGCGCGGCGGTCGTGCGCGTCCGCGATGGTCGTAGCCGGTTCACCACGACCATCGCGGAGCACGCTGACAGCCGTTTGAGCGCGCGCTGACAGATCGCTGACATGCCGGACCGGCCCGTCCCCGGTCACCGTCCGGTCCACTTCCGGCGCAGGTCGAGAACGTCACCGGTGCCTGCGCAGGCGGCCCGGGGGCGGGGGTCGTCCGTGAGCGTGAGAACGGCCCCCGCCGTCGCTACCGGGTCGTGCAGACGGTTCCGTTGAGGGTGAAGGTGGCAGGTAGCACGTTCGGGCCGCTGTAGTTGCCGACGAAGCCGATCGTGGCCGACGCGCCGGTGGCCAGCGAGCCGTTGCCGGAGTCGTTGACGGCCTTGACGTCCTGCCCGTTCTGCGTCCAGACGGCGCTCCAGCCGCTGTCCAGGCGCTGCCACGTCCTGGGCCAGCTGAAGTTCAGGGTCCAGCCGTTGATCGGCGCACCGTTGTTGGTGATGTCGATGGCGCCGACGTAGCCGCTGCCCCAGTCGGACTGATTGGTCAGGCGTACCGAGCACGAGCCGGAAGCGGGTGTGCCGGTCGTGAACGTCAGCGGTGAGGAGGGCGACGAGACGCCACCGCCGCTGTCCCGTGCGATCACGTTGACCGTGTAGCGCGTGCCCGGCCTCAGGTTCTTCACGGTGAACGAGGTGCCGGCGGTCTCGCCGATCTGCTCGCTGACGGCTCCGTTCTGGCGGTGGACCTCGTACTTCACGATCGGGCGCGCGCCGGCGGAGGCGGCGGGCCAGGAGATCGTGGCGGTCCTGTCCGTCACGTCCGAGGCCGTCGGCTGCCCCGGCGTGCCCGGCAGGCCGGCCTGGGCGGAGGCGGGACGCAGGACGATCGTGGTCAGCGAGAGCGGTGGCAACGTCTGGCTGGTCGCGCTGCCCGTGGCCGAGCCGGCGATGCTCGTGGCGCCGTTGGTGTGGGTCAGCACGGTGGGAGCCCCGGACGCCGGGCTGAAGCCGGAGTAGCCGATCGCGACGGGGTAGGACGTGTCGGACGAAGTGTTGATCAGCAGGACGGCCAGATCACCGTTGGGACGGCGCGCGGCGTGTGCGCTGACCTTTGCCTGGTCGGTTGCGGCCCGGATGAACCGGTCGCCGGGGCGGGCGAACCTGCTCACCATCTGGAGCGCGTAGTACGGCGCGAAGGGTGTGTTCACCGCCGGTTCGCAGACGCTGCCGTCGGAGGTGCACGCCCCGCTCGACAGCAGGCCGAAGTCGCCGTAGTCGGTGTGCCCCTCGACCTGCGTGACGCTGCCGATGCCGTTGTGGACGTTCCACCAGTCGACCGTGAACACCCCCTGGGCCAGCAGCGTCGAGTAGGCGTCGGCGGCGGCCAGCGCACCGGGCTGGGTCGTCGCGCCGTTGCTGCTCGACCCGGTGTTGAACTCGGTCATCGCGATGCCGACCCGCTCGGAACCCGGCCCCGCGTACCTCGCGATCTGCTGACGGGTGAGCTGGATCATGTCCGGAATGTGCGCGGTCTTGTCGAAGGCGCCGGGATACCAGTGCAGGATCACGAAGTCGATCTTCGACCCGGCGGCGGCCAGGACGACCTCGTTCCAGGTTCCGCTGTCGCCTTCGGCGACTATCCCGTCGGGCCAGTTGGCCGGCGTGGTCAGCACCGCGCCGATCTTGATGGTCGGGTCGACGGCCTTCATCGCGTCGGAGTAGGCCACGACATGGCGTGCGTACTCGGCCGGGCTCTTGTCGGCGTGGTTGTCCGCCTCCCAAGGGGAGCCGTAGCGGCCGTTGCCGTAGTTCTCGTTGCCGATCTCCCAGTATTTGACGCCGTAGCCCTTGGTGACGTTGGCGTGCCGCACCCAGGCCGCGGCCTCCTCCGCCGTGCCGGTGCCGTAGTTGGCGGTCACCATCGGCTGCGCTCCGGTGCGCCGCACGCCGCGCATGAAGGTGTCGAAGTCGGTGTTGGGAGCCACGTAGCCGCCGGGGGCGGTGTGGTCGGCCCAGTGGTAGATGTCGGAGTACGAGCCGCCGGGATAGCGCAGCAGCTTCATGCCCGCGCCCTTGAGCAGGTCGGCGGTCTCGTCGGTGCCCAGATTGGTGTCCCAGATCGCATGGTTGGTACCGATACCGGTTTCGGGGACGGAGGCGAGCGCGGCGCGGGCGTTGACGGTCACCGCGACCGGGGCGACCTCGTCGGCGTGCACTGTGGGGACGTTCAGGACGGCCAGCGTCAGCAGGACCGCGGACGCGGCCCGTAACAGAGTTCTTGGCATCGATGCACCTCGCAACGGATAGTGGCATTCACTCGACACCCCCTCCTGACCCCGGAGGCAACATGATCATGAGCGGTCGTCTCATATCCGTCAACCGGCGGTGAAACTTTCAGACTCCGGCCCACTCCCGATGCGGTGATGACAGAGCGTGGTGCGCCGTCGGTCGTCCTGGAGCACGCGAACTCGCAGGAGATCGACGCGGTCGAGCATCCGGGGTCTCAAGAACTCGATCCTGTTGACGGGGTCGCCGTCCCGGCCTGGCGGACAAGCGGTAGGCGGAGCACGAAGCACGCGCCGCCGTCGACCGCGCTCTCGACGTGCAGACTGCCATGATGGGCGCGGGCGATTTCGCGGGCGATGGCCAGGCCCAGCCCGGTGCCTCCACGGTCGCGGCTGCGGGCGGTGTCCAGGCGGACGAATCGCTGGAACACGCGTTCGCGGTCGGCCGGGGGGATTCCCTTTCCGTCGTCGGCCACCGCCAGCTCCGCGTGGCCGCCTGTGCGGCGCAGGTCGACCTTCAGACTGCGGGTGGCGTGACGTCGGGCGTTGTCCAGCAGGTTGGCGAGCAAACGGGCGAGCTGCCAGGGCGCGGCCTCCACCGTCACCGCCGGCTCGACGTTGAGCCGCACGTCACGACGGCCGGTCCACCGAGTCGCCGCCGTCTCGACCAGAGCGGTCAGATCCACTTCCTCTCGTGTTCTGTCGAGGTCGAACTCGATCGTGGCCAGCATGAGCAGGTCGTCGACGATGCTCTCCAGCCGGTCGAGGTCGTTCGTCACGTTGTTCAGCAGCTCGGGCAGGTCGACGTCCTCCGGGTACAGTTGCGCCGCCTCCATCTGCACGCGCAGCGCGGCGAGCGGCGTACGCAGCTCGTGTGAGGCGTCGGCGGCGAATTGACGTTGCCGGTCCAGCACGTGCTTCGCATGGGCTTGAGCCTCCCTGACCTGCTCGTTCAGCTGCCGCAGTTCTGTGGAGCGTGCGCAGAGCCGCGCCTCCGTCGCCTTCTTGCGCGTGCCCGGCCCGAGCCCGGGCGAGCCTGTGTGCGGGGGCGGTTGGTCGAGCTCGGTCACATCCTGCGTGTGGTGGACGAACAGCATCACCGCTCCGCTCGGGCCGGGGACGGAAGGGCCGATCGTGCTCCCGCGCCGATCCTGGCGCGCGCCGCCGGAGGGCGCCGTGACGTACTTCTGCGGTGTCGCCGCCTCGCCGGTCGCACGAATCCGGCCCACCGACGCTTCGAGGTGCCGCAGCGCGCACCGGTCACCGGGGTCGGTGCGGTCCCGGGGAAGCGGATCGGAGACATGCCGACCCAGCACATCCTCGCGCCGCCGTCCGCAGAGGTCGAGATAGGCCTGGTTGACGGCCACGACGATCATATCCAGGGTCATGACCAGGCAGGGGCCGGAAATGGCCGCGAACAGGGCGGTGACGTTGACGTTGTGCACCATCAGGGTCCTCTTCTGACGTTCGGCGAGCTCATGGATCCGGCGCCGTGCCCAGCGGGGCGACCGAACCCGCCAGGGGCAGTCGCAGCACGAAGCACGCGCCGCCGGTCTCGGCCTCCCGGACATGCAGGCTGCCGATGTGGGCCTGGGCGATGTCGCGGGCGATGGCCAGACCCAGTCCGGTGCCGGTGTGGTCAAGCCGGCACGCGGCTTCCAGGCGGGTGAAGCGCTGAAAGATGCGTTCCCGTTCGGATTCTGCGACTCCTTCGCCGTCGTCGGTGACCGTCAGCTCGGCGCAGTCGCCGTCGTGGCTCACCCGGACCTCGATGTTGCGCTGGGCGTGCCGTTGGGCGTTGTCCAGCAGGTTGGTGAGCACCCGGCTGATCCGGATCGGGATGGCCGCGATGGTCACGCCCGTTTCCAGCCGGAGCCGGACCGCGATGCAGTCGGCTCTGCGGGCGATCTCGTCATGGACGAGTTCGGCGAGGTCGATTCGCTGTGGCTCGCTGGGCGGGCCGATCTCCAGTTCGGAGAGGACGTGCAGATCGGTGATGATCGCGTTCAGCCGTTCGACGTTCCTCAGCACATTGGCGAGCAGGTGGCAGAGGTCGGTCTCATCGGGATGCAGGAGGGCCTCCTCCACCTCCGTGCGCAGCCCCGCGACCGCCGTGCGTAGCTCGTGCGAGGTGTCGGACACGAAACGCTGCTTTTTCTGCAGTTCGCACTGAAGCTCGCGCACTATGTCGGAGGGGATCGGGATCGCCGACGCGGTCCGGCCTTCATCGGCCGGGCGGAGAGCCCCACGGCCGAGCCGGGGGCCTGAGTGTGTTGTCACAACACAGATTTCCTTTCATGCGATTTTGTGGGAGATGGAGCCCGATGGTCGCCGCGGGGTAGATGCGGCACATCGTTGAGGGCGATGTTCGGTACGGCGGCCACCGTCCGGGGTCCTGCACGGCCGGCTCTGCCACGGCATGGGCCCGATCACGTCAGTCCCGCCAACCGCGGACGTTCGTAGCGAATCCTTGCCGCCGGACAGGTGTCGCCACCCGGGCATCAGTTATGACAGGGCAGGCCGTCGTCCTGTGACAGATGTGCGTAAACGATCGTCATGGCGTATGTCACGGGAGTCTGTCATCCGCCGGGACGGACTCACGAAGCGACGGGAGCGAGCCACGCCCCGTACCGGAAGCCGGACCCGGGCCTTCCGGCAAGGGCCGGACCGGCCACGAGCCGACGTAGGCGGCATGGGCCCCGGAAATTTTTCGCGGGATCTGTCACAGCCCGGAGGCCCGCCCTGTCTTAGCTGGCGACCGAGGGCGAGCAAGGGCCCCGGCGGACAGGAAGGCTCATCATGAAGATCGTGGTAGTTGGCGGGACCGGCCTCATCGGGTCGAAGCTCGTGGCAAAGCTGGGGGAGCACGGTCACGAGGCGGTCGCGGCGGCGCCGAGCACCGGGGTGAACACGCTCACCGGCGAAGGGCTGGCCGAGGTGCTGGCCGGCGCGCAGGTGGTGGTCGACGTGTCGAACTCCCCGTCGTTCGAGCGGGCCGCGGTGCTGGAGTTCTTCCAGACCTCCACCGGCAACCTGCTGGCGGCGGAGGCGGCGGCGGGCGTCGGTCACCACGTCGCGGTGTCGGTGGTCGGCACGGAGCGGATGCCGGAGAACGGCTACTTCGCGGCGAAGATCGCTCAGGAGGCGCTGATCGAGAAGTCGCCGATCCCGTTCTCGCTGGTGCACGCGACGCAGTTCTTCGAGTTCGTCCGGAGCATCGCGGACGAGGCCACGGACGGCGACAAGGTGCGGATCGCGCCTGTGCTGTTCCAGCCGATGGCGGGCGACGACGTCGCCCAGGCGGTCGGCCGGGTCGCGGTGGGATCGCCGCTGAACGGCAGGGTGGAGGTCGGCGGGCCCGAGCGGTTCCGGATGGATGAGTTCTTCCGCAAGGCCCTGGCCGCCTGGGGTGACCCGCGCGAGGTGGTCGCCGACCCGCAGGCGCGCTACTTCGGCAGCGTGCCGGGGGAGAGCACGCTGGTGCCCGGTGACGGCGCCACCCTGGGCCAGATCCGATACCGCGACTGGCTCGACCGGACCGCCACCGGAAAGTAGATCAACGAAAGGCAGTTCCATGCCCACGTCGAGATCAACCGCCTGGCAGACGGCGCTGACCATGCTGCAGGAGGCCGAGCCGCCCTTCATCCCGGAGGGCGCCCACGCGATGACCGTGGTCATCGAGTATCCGCCCGGCGACCCCGGTACGCCGCCGCACCGGCACTCCGGTCCCGCGTTCGGCTACGTGCTGGGAGGCGAGATGCTGCTGGAGGTGGAGGGCGAGCCGGAGCGGGTCGTACGCGCCGGAGAGGCGTTCTGGGAGCAGGGCGGCGACGTCATCCACTACCAGGACGGCAACAACCGCGACGACGTCCCGCTCCGGTTCACCGTCACCATGCTGTGCGCACCGGGCAAGCCCATGCTCACCCTGGTGGACGACGACGAACTCGCCCGGCGCAAGGACCGCCGCGCCCCTCGCCCGTCCTGAGCACGGCCGAACCATCGCGGCATGACGGCAACAGGCGGCCGGCGGACAACGTAAACGCCTTCACGGGGTTCTGCTCCGACTGCATCGGCGTTGATCGCCGAGTTCGACGACGCCGCCGGTCGAACCGCCGGCGCGGTCCAGCACCCCGGACAGCTGCACGCCGTACCGGCCCCTGGTGCCTGGGAACGCCGCGCACCGTGCGGGACAGAGCCGCAGTACTCGGTGAGATCCAGCGGGACCTCGACCTCGCGAGGTCGAGGTCGAACCGACCCTGCCCGAGACCAGCCGGGTGGAATCCGCCCCTTCCGACAATCGAGGTATGACACATGAGACACCCGCGATCGCAGGAGCCTGCCGCTCCTGACCCTTCGGCCCGGATCGCCACGCTCGACAGCCTCCGTGAGCACCTGCAGTGGGCGATCGAGCTGGAACACGCGACCCTGCCGCCGTACCTGTACGCGCTGTACTCGCTGGAGCCCGACCGCAACCCCGAAGCCGTCGAGGTGGTGGGCGGCGTTTTCATCGAGGAGATGCTGCACCTGGCGCTGGCGGCGAACCTGCTCAACGCCGTCGGCGGCCGGCCGCAACTGGACACACCGCGGATGCTGGCGCCACACCCCCGGACGTTGCCGCACGGTGACCGTTCCCTGCAGGTGGCGCTGGTGCCCTTCGGACCCGAGGCGCTGGAGATGTTCCTGCGGCTGGAGCGGCCGGCGCCGCCCGGCGGGCCGGCCGAGGGCGAGGACTACGAGACGATCGGGCAGTTCTACGCCGCGATCGAACAGGGCCTGCGCCAGTTGAGCGAGGCCCTCGGTGAGGGCGCGGTCTTCAGCGGTGATCCGGCCCGGCAGGTGAGCGCCGCTCATTTCCGGCACACCGCCGGGCAGCTGGTCGCGGTCGACGGCCTGGACTCCGCGCTGGCGGCGCTGCGGGAGATCGTCGAGCAGGGCGAGGGCAGCGCCGGCGGCGGGGTGTGGGACGGCGATCAGGACGTCTTTCATCCCGAGCGCGGGGAGGTGGCGCATTACTACCGGTTCCAGGAGCTCAAGGCCGGACGGCGTTACCGGCGCGGTGACACTCCGCGGTCCGGGCCCACCGGTGAGGCGATCTCGGTGGACTGGGCCGGGGTGCGGCCGATGCGGCACAATCCGCGTCTGGCCGACCACGCCGCGGGCAGCGCGATCCGCATCGCGCAGGAGGAGTTCAACCACACCTACCGTGATCTGCTTCACCTGCTGCAGCACGCGTTCAACGGCAGCCCGAACCTGCTCGCGGAGGCCACCGGCACGATGTACGCGCTCAAGGCCCAGACCCAGGCCCTGGCGCGGATGCCCGACGAGGACGGCACGACCGCCGGCCCCACCTTCGAATATCCGTCACCCGAGTCGCTCCGGTGAGCGTCGGCGACCGGCAGCGGATGGTCGTGCTCCGCGACGCCGCCGACCCCGTATGGGAGTGATAGGCCGCAATCCCCGTGTCACCGGTGTAGTCGCCCCAGATGATGCCGCCGGACTCCCGGCCTGCGACGCCCGGTGGTGCCGAGGCCGTCTCCTGAAGGGCGGGGCGGCGCCCCGGGCTGTGACATCTCAGCGCAGGTGATCCGCGATCCGAAGAATTTTGCCGAAGCTGGCATAGACCGGAGGGCTTCCCTGTCTCAGCCGGTGATCGGATGGCAGTGGAGCACGAGCGTCACCTCGGAACGGAACCGGGCGAGCGGGTCCCGTTGCCGGTCGGTGACGCGATTCTCGGCGAGACCCGCCACGCCGACCGACCGGCCGGGAAGTAGCGCGTCCTCGCCGGGCATCGGCCCGGCTCCGCCACCGATTCGTCAAGGAGGTACTTCTCATGTCCGACAGTGATCCGACAACCACCGGGCGGAAGCCGAGATCAACCGCGTGGCAGACGGCGATCACCACGCTGCAGGAGGCGGAACCGCCCTTCATCCCGGCGGGAGCCCACGTGATGACCATCGTCGTCGAGTTTCCGCCCGGCGATCCCGGTACGCCGCCGCACCGGCACACCGGCCCGGCGTTCGGCTACGTGCTGGAAGGCGAGATGCTGTTCGAGCTGGAGGGCGAGCCGGAGCGGGCCGTGCGCGCGGGAGAGGCGTTCTGGGAGCCGGGGGGCGACGTCATCCACTACCAGGACGGCAACAACCGCGACGACGTCCCGCTCCGGTTCACCGTCACCATGATGTGCGAGCCCGGCAAGCCGATGCTCACCCTGGTCGACGAGGAAGAGCTCGCCCGGCGCCGGGACCGCCGTGCCCCTCGGCGGTCCTGAACGGCCCGGGAAGAGCTAAGTGGTCGGCTCCGGAAGTCCTTCGGGGGTACGGCGGAGCACATGGGCGGGGAAGGAGGGCGGCCCATCTTTCGGGGGCGGTGAGCCTGGGCAACAGGGCCGGCTTCCCTCACGCGACACCGCCCTGGAAACCTCCGTGGCTAGCCTTCGACGCCGGTCAGCAGCGCGTGGACGCGACGCCACGCGTCGGATGCCGTGGTCGGATCGGCATGGAGGAAGCCGTGCCCAATACCGGGGTAGACGACCATCTCGTGACGTATGCCGGCCTCGCGCAGTGCGTCTGTGATCTCGCGTTGCTGTTCGGGCGGGACGACGTGGTCCATCTCGCCGACGAGGAAGAGGACACGCCCGGTGATCTTTGGGGTCAGTGACAGTGTCGGTTCGGGCCGGCTGATCGGGATGTCGGTGGTCGGCAACCAGCCGCCGTAGAAGACGACTACCGCGGCGAGGCCGAACTCGGTGGCCGCGAGGTAGGCGATGTGACCGCCCAGGCTCAGCCCGACCATGCTGACGCGTTCGCTACCGACCGCGTGAAGGTGGTCGATGGCGGCGCGCACGTCGCTGAGAACCGTGGTGCGCGTCATCAGCCCCAGCAGTTCGAAGCCTCGCTCCCGCCCCGCGTGGTCGCGGAGCAGTTCGCTGCCGGGGGCGGTCCGGTGGTGGAAATCCGGAGCGAGGGCCACGAACCCGAGCCCCGCGAGTTGGTCGCAGACGTCGCGGACACCGGCATCGACGCCGAAGAGCTCCATGCCCACCAGGACGCCCGGGAACGGGCCGGGAGCCGTTGGCCGGGCGATGTAGGCCGCCATCGGCGGCCCGTCGCCCACAGGGATGTCGACGTGTTCGGTGCGGATAGCGTACGGCCCGGTCATGCCGACGTTTGTGTTCATGACGTTCATGGCGCCAACATAGCCACGGCCTAAACTGGTATCCACAGGATGTTTTTCCTAGTAATGGAAGTACCAGGATGCCTCAGTCCACGATCAGGACCAGGGAGCTGGGAGAGCTGCTCCGCTCCCGCCGCGAGCGGCTCCAGCCCGCCGATGTCGGTCTGCCCACGGGGGCTCGCCGCCGCACCCGCGGCCTGCGCCGGGAAGAGGTGGCCCAACTCGCCGCCATTTCCTCGACGTACTACACCTACCTGGAACAGGGCCGCGAAATGCGCCCCTCCCGCCAGGTGCTCGACGCGCTCTCGGCGGCCCTGCTGCTCGACGCCGCCGAGCGCAGCCATATCCACGAACTCATCCACGGAGCCCCACCCGCCGAAACGCCCTCCGTCGCTGAAACGCTTTCACCTGCCGTCGTCTCGCTCGTCGACCGGCTCGACCCGTGCCCGGCCTATGTCACCGGCCGGTGCTGGGACGTGCTGGCCTCCAACCGGGCCGCCCGCGCATTGTGGACCGACTGGCCCTCCCGGCCGCCGGAAGCCCGCAACCTGCTCTGGTGGATGTTCACCGACCCAGGCGCCCGCCAGGTGATGGTCGACTGGCCGGCCGAAGCATCCGCACTGCTCGGCCGATTCCGCAGCGCCGCGGCACGGCACCCTGGCGACCCCGGCTTCAGTACGCTGCTCGAGCGCCTGCACGCGGCGAGCCCCGAGGTAAGAGAGTGGTGGCCACAGCACAGGGTCGTGCCCTTGAGCTCGGGCACCAAGCGGCTACGCCATCCCGCCCTCGGGGAGATCGAGTTGGAGCACGTTGTGCTCCAACTCGCCGACGATCCCGAGCAGAAACTGGTTACTTTCAACGCCGCCGACCAGCTCCAGGCTTGGATCTCCCAGCTGTTGTAGATGAGCCTCACCTCACGCGGACGCCGGTCGCACGTCCGCTCCGCCACCGGCCCGCGACTCCACAGGACGAGTGCTCACGTCAACCCCCGAAGGACTTCCGGAGCTGACCACCAAGCCTTCGGCGAGCTGCCCTGGGGCTGCCCTGGCCCGATCCGTGAGGCGAGGTGGGCCTCCCTGCTCCGGAGACGAGGCGGGTCTTCCCGCTCCGGGGAGGCGACCGCCGGCGAAAACCTCAGGCGGCGGTGAACTCGACCCGGGCCAGCCGCTCGGAGACGTCCCAGAGCCGAGCCGCGTCGGCCTCGTCGCGGGCCGGCTTGTAGACGGCCAGCTCGGTCGGGCCGCCGGTGAACTGGCCGAGGCCGTCGGGGCCGTAGAAACGGCCGCCCTGCGCCTGCGGGCTGGTGGCGGCGTACAGGGCGGGGAGGATGCCTCTGTCGACGGTCTGCACGAACAGGCCCAGACGGAGGAGTCGCTTCATGAGCGACTCATAGGGGGCGGGGCGCTCACGGCCCAGGTTGGGGCCGGACGCGTAAAGGTTCGTCAAGGTCGTGCCGGGGTGCGCGACGTTGCTGACGACGCCCCAGCCGCCGGCCCGGCTGCGCCGGTCGAGTTCGAGGCCGAACATCAGGTTGGCCAGCTTCGACAGCCCGTACGCGCCTGTCGGTGAGTACTTCCGCTCGCTCTGCAGGTCCTCCCAGTCGATCTTGCCGGTACGGGCGGCGCTGCTCGACATGGTGGTGACCCGGGCCCGGCCGGCTCGGAGCAGCGGCAGGATCCGTCCCACCAGCGCCATGTGGCCGATGTGGTTCGTGCCGAACTGCAGCTCCAGGCCGTCGGCCGTGGTGTGGCGGGTGGCCGGCGCCATGACGCCCGCGTTGTTGATCAGGATGCCGATCGGCCGGCCCTCGCCGTTCAGCGTGTCCGCGAGCGCCGCCACGGAATCCAGCGAGGCCAGGTCGAGCTCGCGGAGAGAGACCACGGCGCCGGGAGCCGCCGAGCGAATCCGGGTGACGGCGGCGCCTCCCTTGACGGGGTTGCGGACCGGCAGCACGAGCTCGGCACCCGCCTGAGCCAGACGTACGGCCAGACCGAGGCCGACGCCGTCGCTCGCGCCGGTCACCACGGCGAGCCTCCCGGTCAGATCGGGTACGGATACGTCCTTCATGACAACTCCCTGGTCAGCGAATGCTCTCGGCCGAGCCGAGCGTCGCAGGCGCCGTAAGGCGGATCCATGTCACTGTTATCCGCGGATCAAAAGTCCGTGGATAAGCGCGGCGCATCCGGGCGCGGCCGGTCTCGCCCGGTGATCTCGGGCGGCCGAGCGGCCCGTCCCCGTCCGCCGGGTGGTTTGGCGCTCCGGGAGCCGTCACCGGTGACCACGGAGGCGGTTTCAGCATGTTGGTACTGGTTGTTATCGGTCGCCCCGATCTCTGTTCATGCCGCGTTTGGTTTGTCCTTCGAAACTCATCCGTTGGCACCCCTGGCAGATGAATGAAGGGTTTCACCGTGAAGGACAGGAATACCGAGGATTCCGAGCGCGCGCAGATCTCGCGGCGCCGGTTGGTCAAATATGCCGGCCTCGGAGCGACGCTGGTCGCCGCGAGTCCGCTGGCGACCGGTGGACCGGCGTGGGCTGACGATGACGAGCGCAAGCAGGGCAAGCCCGGCGACTCCCGTAACCGGGCGTGGCGCGCGGGCGACCACCATGTGCACTCGGAGTACAGCGGCTCGTTCGACACGAAGACGACGCCGCCGAAGTTCCAGAAGGGTGGCGACGCCGTCTACCCGATCGTCACGAACGCGATCATGGCGAAGAACTTCGGTCTCAGCTGGGCGATGTGCACCGACCACGGTGGGCCGACGCACTCGAAGATCAACCTTGAGCAGGCCTACCCCGACCTGCTGCGCTCGCGCATCCTTGTGCCCGAGGTGCTGCAGTTCTGGGGAATGGAGTTCGACGCCCCTGCCCTTGACCACCACACGCTGATGATCCCTCACCACGCGGACGAGGCGCAGCAGCTGTTCGAGCTGGAGAGCCGCTTCGCCAAGCTCGACCCCTTCCCCGCCGACCCGGGCCGCGACACCGAGGCCAAGATGGTCGAGTTCCTGAAGGCCGCGAAGGGCATGCCGCGCCAGCCGCTGGTCATCGCTCACCACGCCTCCCGTTCGGCGACCGGCCTCGGCGTCTACGGGCAGGACACTCCCCGTGAGTTCCGCAACGGCAACAACGCCGCCCCGGAGATCTACATCGGTTTCGAGGGCGCTCCCGGTCACCAGGCGGCCCCGCTCAACGGCGGCGCACGCGGGTCGTACGGCAGCCACCCGACCTACGGCGGCTTCGACCAGATGACGGCTCGCGTCGGCGGGCTCTGGGACTCGCTGCTCGGTGAGGGCCGGCGCTGGTGGATCACCGCGACCTCGGACTCGCACGTGCACTGGACGCGCGGCGGCTCCGACTTCTGGCCGGGCGAGTACAGCAAGACCTACGTGTACGCCAGGCAGGACTACGCCGACATCATGGACGGGCTCCGCAACGGGCGCATCTGGGTCGGGACCGGAGACCTGATCACCAGCCTCGACGTCACGCTGAGCAACCAGGGCCGTGAGGCCACCACGGGTGAGACCCTCACCGTGAACCGCCGCAACCGCACCGATGTCGACATCGAGATCAGGTTCCGGCCGCTGCAGGGCAAGAACGGCAACGGCGAGCGCCCGGAGGTCCGGCGCGTCGACCTGATCACCGGTCAGGTCACCGGCCCGAACGCCAACCTCGACGCCGACACCAACCCCACCACGAAGGTCGTGGCGCGGTTCGGCCCCCGTGACTGGCGCAAGCAGGGCGACGAGTACGTCATCCGCCACACCCTGCGCAACGTGGAGAGCGACCTCTACGCCCGCGTGCGCGGCACGAGCACCGACGAGGCCGAGCCGCTCGCCGACGGCAAGGAGAGCCCCTGGGACGACCTGTGGTTCTACTCCAACCCCGTTTTCGTCCAGCTCCGCTAGAACTCCGACCGGGCCGCCCTCCCTTCGAAACGGGGAGGGCGGCCCTCGTCACAGCGGTGGCGGACCATCGAGGGGGAGGACGGCCTCCGTCACCGTGGTGGTGAGCCGCCGGTCGGTGACTTCTCTCAGGTGCGCCGCTCCACCAGCGCCCCCTCCCGTTCTTCGGGCCTGCGTGCCGTACCCACCCTGCTGGGCCACCAGAAGCGCTCTCCCAGCAGGGTGATCAGGGCGGGCACCAGGACGCTGCGCACCAGGAGGGTGTCGAGCAGGACGCCGAAGCCGACGATGACGCCGAGCTGGGTGAGGGTGATCAGCGGCAGCACGCCCAGGACGGCGAAGACCGCGGCGAGCACGATGCCCGCGCTGGTGATGACGCCGCCGGTGACCGCCAGGGCGGTGAGGATGCCGGCACGTGTGCCCTGTCGCGCGGCCTCCTCGCGGGCCCGATGGGTGAGGAAGATGTTGTAGTCGACGCCGAGCGCCACCAGGAACAGAAAGCCGAGCAGCGGCACCCCGAGGTCCATGGCGGGGAAGCCGAGGAAGGTCCTGAAGGCGAACCAGCCGGCGCCGAAGCCGGCCGCGAAGCTGACGATCACGGTCAGGACCAGCGTGAGGGCCGCGACGACCGACCTCAGCAGGAGCAGCAGTACGAGCATGACCACGGCCAGCACCAGTGGGATGATCACGAGCTGGTCGCGGGTGGCGGCCTGGCGTTCGTCCAGGTCGGCCGCCTCCTGGCCGCCCACGAGCGCCTGCGCGCCGGGCACGGCGTGGACCGCCTCGCGCAGCTCTTCGACGGTGGCGAAGCTCGCCTCGCTGCCTGGTTCGGCCTTCAGCACCACGCTGATCCCGGCCAGGTCCGGGGTGCGCTCGCCCGGAGCGGCAGCGGTGACCCCGGGGGTTCCCCTGGCGGCCCGGAGCACCTGATCGAGGGCGGCGCCTCTGGTGATCACCGTCACCGGCTGCGCGCTTCCCGCGGGGAAGGCCCGGCTCAGGGTCTCCTGTCCGGCGATGGCCTCCACCCGCTCGCGGAACTGCTCGGTCTGCGACAGGCCGCTCTGCACGCCCCAGGCTCCCAGTGCCAGCACGGCCAGGGTGCCGAGGCTCAGCAGGGTCATGGTCATCGGGCGGCGCGACACTCCCGTGCCGACGCGCCGCCACAGTCCGGTGCGCGTGGGGTCGGCCTGGCCGGCCTTCGGGGCGAAGGGCCAGAACAGCCCCCTGCCGAACAGCACCATCGCGGCCGGCAGCACGAGGAGCGCGTAGGCCACGGCGACCACGATGCCGATCGCGCCCGCCATGCCGATGGCGCGGCTGGAAGGTGACAGCGCGAACAGCAGCGTGCACAGCGCCAGGGCGACGGTGGCCGAGCTGGCCAGGATGGCGGGCGCGGCCGAGCGCACCGCGCCGGACATCGCCCGGTGGCGATCGTCGTGTACGCGGAGCTGCTCGCGATAGCGCGCGATGAGCAGCAGGGCGTAGTTGGTGCCAGCCCCGAACACCAGGACCGAGGTGATGCCCAACGTGGAGTCGTCGACGGTCAGCCCGGTCACGCGGGTGAGCAGGGCGACGGTCTTGGCGGCGACCTGGTCGGCCACCCCGACGACGGTGAGCGGCACCAGCCACAGCCACGGGCTGCGATAGGTCAGCAGCAGGAGCAGCGCCACGACGCTCGCGGTGACGGCCAGCAGCGTGATGTCGGCCCCGGCGAAGACCGCCGACAGGTCGACCTTGAAGCCCGCGCCGCCGGTCACCTCCACGCGTGCCCCGGACGGCAGGCCGGCACGCGCCTCGGCTCTGATCTCCGCCACCGTCTCGGTGAGCTCGGCGTTGGGCAGCGTACCCGGCAGCGGCACGGTCAGCATCGCGACGTCCCCGCCGGGCGACACCACCGGCGGCGGCACCTTCCCGCCCACGGCGCGCCCGGCCAGCCGCTCGGCGTCCGCCGCGATGGCCGCGCGGTCCTCGCCGGTCAGCGCCCCTTCCCGGCTGTAGACGACCAGTGCGGGGAGCACCTCCCCGCTGGGAAGATCCTGCTGCAGGCGTGCCACCGCCGCCGACTCGGACCCTCGGGGCAGGGCGCCGGCCGGATCGGTGCTCACCGTGGACGCGCCGCCGAAAGCCAGGGCCAGACCGGACACCGTGAGGGCGAGAGCAATGACGACCCACCTGCCGGAGCGGCTCCACAGAACGTCCCACCCACTATGATCTGCTCGCCACATGGGAAACTCTTTCCATCATGGAATATTTCTATGATGGAAAGAGTAAGGGGGTCACGCCCCCGGGGGCAATACGGAGGAGGATCGTGACGGCAGACACACCGGACGCGTTCGAGCTGATGCTGGCGATGCGCCGGTTCAACGTGGAGAGCGACCGATTCGTCGAGCGCTTCGCCGTCGAGCACGGCCTGCATCGGACCGACCTGAACGCGGTGGTGGTCATCCTGGACGCCTTCACCGCGGGTCGGCCGCTCACGCCGGGAGAGCTCGGCTCCGAGCTCAACCTGAGCCCCCCGGCCACCACCGCGTTGATCAACCGGCTGGAGCAGGTCGGCCACGTCGAACGACGGCGCAGCACCACCGACCGGCGCAAGGTCGAGGTCGTGCTGCGCGAGCAGGCGATCCGCCTGGCCGGGCAGTTCTTCGCCCCGCTGGGCCGCCACCTCACCTCGGCGATCGAGGAGTTCAGCCCGCAGGAGCGCCAGGTGATCGGCAGGTTCCTGGCCAGCAGCACCGAGGCCACGGTGACGGCCCGGCAGGAGGCCACCTCCTGAGTGCCTGCCTCCAGGGACTACGGCTTCGGGACGTAGCCATCCAGGTGGGGGAATCCATTCTCGATCCACCGGCACATCCGCCAGTTGAGCTCCCAGAATCGCTCCCGGTCGGTTGGCTGCAGGAACGAGCGGTCGGCCACGGGGGAGGCCCGGCCTGTTTCAGCTGCCACAGCCGTTTCCACAAGGACGACCTCGTCCTGAAACCGGTGTCCCTCGACGGGGAAGAGCTGGTGATCCACGAGATCCTGGTGCTTCAGAAGGTCTGACGGTGGTCGGGCATGAGACCGGTTGCTCGGGTCCGTACCGGGAGCGGACTTCCATCCCTAATAGGATCGTTTCTGGGCCGCGACTGGCGAAGGTGGACAACCACCGGGGAGCGACCGCATTCTCGCGTGAGCGTCGACCGCCTGGGCGCCTGCGTCAGTGATGTCCGACTGACACAGGAGACCACGACGTGGATCTGCGCTACGGAATCAACCCGCAGCAGCAAGCGGCAGCCGCCGCACCGATGCGCCCCGGCCGGTGGCCGGTCCGGGTGCTGCACGGCAGCCCGTCCTATATCAACATGCTCGACGCGCTCAACGGCTGGCAACTGGTGAGCGAAGCGGGCAAGGCCCTGAGACGGCCGGCCGCTACGTCCTTCAAGCACGTCTCGCCCGCCGGAGCGGCCCTTTCTGGGCCCGTCGACGATGTCACCGCCGAGCTCCACGGCATCGACCGCGCCAGTGTCGGAGCGCTCACCAGCGCCTACCTGCGGGCCCGCGACGCCGATCCGAAATCCTCCTACGGAGACTTCGCCGCCGTCTCACACCCGGTCGACGCCGAGCTCGCCGAACTGCTGACCCGCGTGGTCTGCGACGGCATCATCGCCCCCGGCTACGCTCCGGGCACCGTTGCGGCGCTCAGCAAGAAGAAGAACGGCCGCTTCCTGGTCATGGAAGCGGACGAGACCTACACGCCCCCGCGCCGCGAGGCACGGGAGGTGTTCGGCCTGCGGCTGACCCAGCAGCGCGACGAGGTCACGCTCTCCACCGCGCTCCTGGACGACGTCGTGTGCGGCACACTGACGACCGCCGCATCGGAGGACCTCCTGCTGGGCCTGGTCGTCCTGCGCCACACCCAGTCCAACTCCGTGTGCTACCTGCGCGATGGCGCCACCCTGGGGATCGGCGCCGGTCAGCAGTCCCGCGTCGACTGCACCCGCCTGGCCGGCGCGAAGACCGACACCTGGTGGCTGCGACGCCACCCGGCGGTGCGCGCCCTCGCCTTCCACCCCGACATCCGGCGCCAGGACCGGATCAACTGGCAGATCCGCTTCATCGAGGGCGACCTCACCCCGGACGAGAGCCTGCGCCTGTCCAAGGCGCTGTCCACACCCGCGCCCGAGCTGACGGACCGGCAGCGCGCAACGTGGCTCGCGGGCCTGGACAAGGTCGCGTTCGTATCAGACGGCGCCCTGCCGTTCCGCGACAACGTCGACCACGCGCACCGCCACGGCGTCCGCTACATCGCCGAGCCAGGCGGATCGATCCGATCCGCGGAGGTGCGGGAGGCCTGCCGCGAGCACCAGATCACTCTGGCCCGCACCGGCCTCCGCCTGTTCCACCACTGAGACGACGAGGTCCCCGCGCCCAACGGGGACCTCGAAGTCCCCGCCTGACCTCAGGCGAGGCGCCAAGCGAGGAACCCCTCGGGGGCGTCGGCCTGGACGAAACCCGCCCCGACCAGTTCCCCTTCGATGGTCTCCCACACGGGACGGTAGGCGTGGCCGACGATCTCCTCCTCGCTGATCATCTTGTTGTCCTCGGTGATTCGATAGAGGTAGCGGGCCTTGCTTGCCTCTTCGTCCGACTCAAGAATCCGCCCTCCATCAGATATCGGTGGACGTCCTTCGAGTCGCGGTGCTCGCGAGCGTCGGAGCGGGCGAGTTCGGGCCCGTGGGGGTCAGTTCGGGCAGGCGTCGCGGCAGGCGCCGAAGCGCTCGGTGTCCGGCCGGGTGAAGCCGGTCTTCTGGGTTCCTCGCACCGCCTCGGTCATCGCCTTCTTCCAGATCAGGCCGGGAATCGACGTGCCGTCCACCTGCGGGTAGTGGCGGCCGCCGATGGTGACGTCGACCAGCGGGTGCCGGAACGCACCGCGAGGGTCGCCGAGGCTGACGGCCGAGGCCAGGCCGGGGGTGTAACCGGCGTACCAGGCGGCGGTGAAGCTGTCGACCGCGCCGGGCATGCCCGCCGCCTCGCGGCCGACGCCCTTGAGCGTGCTCTTCGCCAGGACCTCCGACAGTACTCCGGTGACCGCGTCGGCGACCGCCGGGTCCAGGACCTGCTTACACTGCGGCGGGAAGGTGCGCGGGGTACCTGACCCGTCGCGGATCTCCGTGATCACCGTCGGCTCGCAGAAGCGGCCGTGGGCGGCGAGCGTCGCGTAGGAGTTGGCCACCGAGACGGGGTCGACCTCGTTGATGCCCAGCGTGAACGTCTCGTACTCCTGGAGCCGCATTCCGTCGGAGCGCCTGAGCCCGAGCTGCTCGGCCATCCTGACGGTCTCGCACAGGCCGACCTTCTCCTCCAGGCGCATGTAGAAGGTGTTCACCGCTTCTCGGGTGCCCGATCGCATGGTGACGAACCGATCCCCCCTGCCCTTCTCCCGGTTCGAGACGGAGTGGATCGGATCACCGACGGCCTGGCCCCGGCAGTCCTTGAACGCCGCGAAGCCCTGGGCGCGGTACTCGTCCGAGATGAGGAAGCCGTCGTCGTAGCGCAGACCGGCGGCGAGCGCGGTGGCCAGGGTGTAGGGCATCGCGGTGGTGCCCTGCTGGAAGCCGGGCCCGTCGCCGTCCCCGCGGCTGGTGGCCATGGCCCTGATGGCGCCTTCGCCTGGGACGATCATGACCTGGGTGGCGACCTGCGGGTCCTCGCGGTGGACCTGGGCGTCGATGGCCCGCTGCGCCGTCCGCTGGAGCCGCGGGTCGATCGTCGTCTGGATCGTCAGGCCGTCGCGGGTGAGCAGCCGCTGGTCCTCGACGAGAAGCCGATCTCTGACATACCGGCACAGGTAGGGATACCCGCTGCCCACGCAGTCACCGGAGAACTCCTCGATGACGGCGCCCTCGACATCCAGCAGCACGCTCTTTCGGGCCACGGGGGAAGCGGAGGCCGTGGCGGTGGAGCCTGAGGCCACGCGCTCCGCACCCGGATCGCCGTCCGCCGGGTTCCGTAACAGCAGGAGGACCGTGACCAACGCACCCACCGCGGCGACGCTCAGGAAAATCAGGAGAACCAGCAGTGCCTTCATCGTCGCCCTTCGGTGAATCTCACTTTATGTCTTGATCATCCGGGAATGGCGTGGCCCGGGCAAACGGCCGAAATGACGACGACGGCCCTCTGCGCGATCAAGTGGACACGCCGGTTGGGGTTTATCAGTCCGTCGGAGAGACAGCGAAGGCCGGTGATCCTGCCGAGCTGGAAAGCCTCTGCTCGGGGCCTGTTGACCAGGTGCGGGTTAAAGAGGCTGGGTGCCGGTGCCCGGCGTTCGGAGGAGGGACTGGGGGGTCAGGTCGGCGAGGGTGGGGTAGCCGTCCACGGCCATGATCAGGTCGGCTTCGGCGAGGAGGGCGCGCAGGATGTGGACGATGCCGTCGGTGCCGCCCAGGGCGAGGCCGTAGGCGTAGGGGCGGCCGATGCCGACGGCGGTGGCGCCGAGTGCGAGGGCTTTGATCACGTCGGCTCCCGAGCGGATGCCGGAGTCGAATATGACGGGCAGGCCGTCCGCGGCGTCGACCACGGCGGGGAGGGCGTCGAGGGCTGCCAGACCGCCGTTGGCCTGCCGGCCGCCGTGGTTGGAGCAGTAGATGCCGTCGACGCCGGCGTCCTTGGCCCGCCGGGCGTCGTCGGGGTGGCAGATGCCCTTCAGGATGAGGGGCAGGTCGGTGAGCGAGCGCAGCCAGGGCAGGTCGTCCCAGGTGAGAGGGTTGCCGAAGACCCTGGCCCAGTATGCGGCGGCGGCGCGCGGGTCCTCTTCCGGGGTACGGGCGAGCTGGGCGCGGAAGACCGGATCGGAGGTGTAGTTGGCGAGGCAGTGCCCACGCAGCTGGGGGAAGTTGCCGGTGCTCAGGTCGCGGGGGCGCCAGCCGGTGACCCAGGTGTCGAGGGTGACGACGATGCCCTTGAAACCGGCGGCCTCGGCGCGACCGATCAGGCTTTCCGCCAGTTTCCGATCGGTGGGAGTGTAGAGCTGGAAGAAGCCGGGGGTCTGGCCGAACTCCCCGGCCACGGCTTCCATCGGGTCGGCCGAGAGCGTCGAGGCGATCATCGGAACTCCGGTGCGAGCCGCCGCCCGGGCCGTGGCCAGGTCTCCGTGCCCGTCCTGCGCGCACAGGCCGATCACCCCCACCGGGGACATGAGCAGCGGGGTCGGCAGCTTCATGCCGAACAGCTCCACCGACAGCTCACGCCGTGCGGCTCCCACGAGCATCCGGGGGATGAGACCCCAGCCACGGAAGGCGGCGACATTGGCACGCTGGGTGTGCTCGTCGCCGGCGCCTCCCGCGACGTATGACCACACCGAGGGTGACATCACGGCCTCGGCCCTGGCCTCGAGCTCGGTGAAGGTCATCGGCAGCCCCGGCACCACGCCGCGGAGGCCGTCGAAGTAGATCTCGTTCTGGTAGTCGCCGAACTGGGGGGTCATGTGGGTGCCTTTCCACTGGGATCGGAATGCCGCCGTGGGGCCGGGCTTTCCGGGACACGGCCGGTCAGGGTTGGCGGGGGACGTCGACAGCTCACGCCGTACGGCTCTCACGAGCATCCAGCGATGGGACGGAGCCGGCGAGCGCCTGCCCCGAGTCTTTTTCGAGGCGGCCCTGGTACACCCGCAGGTGCAGCGTGGCCAGATCCAGCAGGGGGACCGCCACCCCGAGCCGCCGCGCCCGGGAGATGAGATCGCCGAAGATGTGCTCTCCCTCGATGCGGTGGCCGTGCACCAGGTCACGGTACAGCGAGGAGGCGAAGGGGGAGCCCGGTGCGGTGACCGTGTCGCGCGTGTTCCCAAGCTCCTTCTCCGGCACGGGGTGACCGGCCGCCGCGGCGACGGCCGCGCACTCGGCGACCACCGCCTCGGCGAACCCGGCGCCGCCGGGGGCGGCCACGACCTCACCGACCGTTCCGCGCATCAGGCAGGTCACCGCGCCGGTCGCGGCGATGAACACCCACTTGGCCCACATCTCGCCGACGATGTCGCCGGACAGCGCGGTGTCGAACCCCGCGCCGCCGAGCGCGCGGTGCACGCCGGCCGGCGGTTCCTGGGTGGCCGTGCCACGGGCGCCGTAGGTCAGGCTCTGCAGCTCGGCGAGGCGGACGATGTCACCGTCGGCGTCGAGCGTGGTGGCCACTTTCGCCACCCCGCCCAGCACCGCGCGGTCCCCGAACCGTTCGGCCAGGTCGTCGAGGTGCCGCATGCCGTTCAGGACGGGCAGGATCAGCGTGTCCGGGCCGACCGCGGGCGCCAGGTCCTCCATCGCCCCCCGAAGCCCGGTGGCCTTGACCGAGAGCAGGACCAGATCGAAGGGCGAGGTGATCTCGCCGGTCAGGATCGTTCGCGGGGTGAGCGTCGTCTTCTCGCCCAGGCCCACGATCCGTAGTCCGCGCTCACGGAGCAGGCGTGCCCGTCCGGGCCGGACCAGGAAGGTCACATCCCGGCCCGCCTGGACGAGCCTGCCGCCGAAGTAGCCGCCGACCGCGCCGGCGCCCATGACCAGGATCCTCATCGCGCCTCCGCCCCCGGCGCGACGGCGCGGACCCGTGGGCGGCGGCCGGCGCGGGGCGGAAAGGACGCGGCGAAACCCTCACCCATGGGACACCCGTCCCCGGACGAGCTCGGCGGGTACGGGTGCCTCGAGGTGTTCCAGCAGGGCGGCGAGCTCGCGGTCCAGTTCGAGGCCGACCTCGGTGATGTCCGGGTCGCCGAAGCTGGAGAACCGGGTGCTGGGCTGGTCCACGGCGAAACGGGTCGCGCCCGCCGAGTCCTCGTAGATCATCGTGCGCAGCGGCGCGTAGAGCATGATGGCAGGATCATGGTGGTACATCCGCTGGGCGATCGTGTGGTTCCCCATCAGATACTCGACGCAGAGCCACCGGTCACCGGCCAGCCGCATTATCGGCGTGGCGTCGAATTTCCAGTAGATGATGAAATCGTGTGGCGCGTTCTGGGTCGTCGCCCGCAGAACGGTGTCCCAGTCGGCGTTCTCCTTGATGAGCTGCTCGAAGCGTGCGGCGTCGAACGGGGGAACGGCGCGCTCGTAACGCTCGCGGAACTCCTGGAACGGAGCGTCGACGCGGACGGTCAGGCGGTTCACCTCGTGCGGGACGGTGCTGATCCTGCTCCCTGTCTGCTGGGTCATGATCTCTCCGGTGATGTTTCGTGGCTGTTCGCGCTCCGGCGAGTGCGAGGGACGGTGTGACGGTTTGCCTTGTCCGGACTCCTTTCCTCCGTGCGGGCTCGCCCCGGGTCGTTCGCCCGCTCGCGCCCGTTGCCGTCGCTCCGGCTGGGTTCGACGAGGCTCCGGCCGGGTTCGGTGAGCGCGCCCAGGCGACGCAGCGAACCGATCTCGCCTTCGTCGAATCCCAGTTCGCGCAGGACGTCGTCGTTGTGCTCGCCCTGTCTGGCGGGCACTCTCTCCGGTGAGCCGGGCTCGCCGGCGGCGCTGAAGTGCCAGGGCGGGCCGGGCACCGTGATCCGGCCGCCGTTGCGGTCGGGAACCGAGCGGATGGCCGTCCACTGGCGTACCCACTGGCTGTCGGCGAACTCGCCGACGGTGCGTAGCTGCCCGGTGGCGATCTTCGCCTCGTCGAACTGCACGTCGAGAGAGGCCATGTCGTCGAACGTCCAGATCCATTCCTGGACGATGGCGTGTAGTTCGTCCAGATGCTCCCGCCGTGCTTCGGGAGTTCGGAATCGCGGGTCGTCGGCGAGGTCGGCGCGTCGCATGGCGGCGAGGTAGAAGGGGAACGACATGCTGCCCACCAGGCTCATCGGGCTGACGAAGGTCGCTCCCTCCGGACTGACGAAGAACGGGCAGTCCGAGGCGCCCAGGATCGGAGCCTCCGCCCCGAGGTCCTGTCCCGACAGATCCACGTGAAGGCGCTCGTTGACCGACAGCATGACCGCGGCCATGGCCACGTCGATGTACTGCCCCTTACCGGTGCGGTCGCGGTGGTCCAGCGCGGCCAGGACGGCGACGGCGGCATGCAGCCCGGTGTAGACGTCGGCGTGCGACAGCGAGTCGGTGCGCGGCCGTCCCTCCGGAGCGCCGAACTGGTCCATCGTGATCGCGGTGATCCCGGTCTCGGCCTGGATGGTCGGGGCGTAGGCCGACCGGGAACGCCACGCGCCGTGCTGGCCGTAGCCGCTGATCGAGGCGTAGACGACACGCGGGTTGCGTGCGGCGACGGTGTCGTAGTCCAGTCCGAACGAGGGCAGCGTGCCCGGCCGGAAGCTCTCCACGATCACATCCGCGCGGTCGCACAGGCGCAGCGCGATCTCCCGCGCACCCGGCGCGTTGAGATCGATCGAGACGTTGCGCTTGCCGGCGTTCTGCTGGGCGTAGTAGCCGGAGATCTCGGCTTCGCGGGGGAACGCCCGCCGGGACAGGTCGCCGCCCGGCGGTTCCACCTTGATGACCTCGGCTCCGAGCTCCAGCAGCGTCTGCGCGCAGAGCGGTCCGGCGAGCACGCGGGTGAAATCGACGACCCGGATGCCGGTCAGCGGTGCGGACATGGTCAACACCCCCTGAAGCGCGCCAGGCCGGGACCGTTCTGTTTCAACGAGTCCACCCCGGTGCGGAAGTCCGTGGAGCGGAAGATCGGCTCCTGGATCTCCGACATGGCCTCGTCGGCCGCGCGGACACCCTGGTCGACGGCGATGGACACCAGCTTTTTTGTCGCCGCGTGCGCCACCGTCGGCCCCGCCGCCAGCTCGCGGGCCAGCGTCATCGTCGCCGCGCTCAGCCGTTCGTCCGCGACGACCCGGTTGACGATCCCCCAGCGTTCCATCGTGCGCGCGTCGTAGCGGCGGCCGAGCATGACCATCTCCTTCGCCCGTGTCGCGCCGGCCCGTTGCGTGATCCGCTGGATCGCGCCCATCAGGGGATGCAGGCCGACGGTGGCCTCCACCAAGCCCAGCTTGGCGGATTCGCTCGCGACGATGAGGTCGCACGCGAGCGCCACCTCCAGCCCGCCTCCGACGCAGATTCCGTGCACGCTCGCCACGATCGGGAGCGGCAGCTCGTCGAAGGCGCGCAGCACATCGGTCAACCGCCAGCCGAGCACGCCGTTCCCGTCCGTCGCGGTGGCCAGCATCGCGTCGAGATCGGCGCCCGCGGAGAAATGGCGCAGCCCGCTCTCGACGACCACCGCCCGGGCGCCCTCGGTCCACGCCCAGTGGAGCGCCTCGACGATCTGCCGGCCGAAGGCGGCGTCGAGCAGGTTGTACGGCCGGCGCCGGAGCGTCAGCACCGCGACCGCATCGTCGAATCGGCGGCCGACGGGCGACTCCTGTCCGGCCGGCGGGGTCTGCGACCTCTCCGCGGCCGGTGAGGAGGACTGACCTGCCTCGGTTCTCTGGTCTGGCATGGCGGCTGCTCCTTCCTGCCGGGGCCACCGCACCGGCGGCGTTGGCGACCGGCGACGCGGTCGGCGGCCTGTACGGCCAGGCGCCGGCGGTACGGGCACTCGTCCTCGAAGCCGTGACGGGCGGGCCTGGATGCCGAGGGGCGGCGGACGTCACCGCCGTGATCTCGGCTCCCGCCTCCCAGAAATGGCGGACGAGCTTCTGACCTGCGGATTAGTAGTCAGATATGTGATAAACCGTATGTAGCAGGCTTGCTTATCGCAAGCCAGCAATGGGCGAAAGGAGTTAAAGCCTTGGCAACCGACCGAGGGGCGCGTGCGGGCGTGCCCTGCCCGATCGGCCGCGCCGTCGACGCCGTGGGAGAACGGTGGGCGCTGCTGATCCTGCGTAACGCCACGCTTGGCATGACCCGCTTCGAGGACTTCCGATCGGACCTGGGCATCGCCGACAACATCCTGTCGACGCGGCTTACCCGCCTCGTCGACCTCGGCCTGCTCACCCGCGTCCCCTACCGCGACGGCGGACGCACCCGCAACGAGTATCGCCTCACCGTCGCGGGTGCGGACCTGCTCCCGGTGCTGCACGCGCTCGCCGCCTGGGGCCACGAACACACCACACCCGACAAGCCCGTCGAACCCATGCGGGTCGTCCACCGAACCTGCGGACACGCCACCACCCCGGGCGGGCAGTGCGACCACTGCGGGCAACCCGTGCGTCGCGAGGAGGAGGCCTGGATGCGACCCTGGCGATCGCCCGAACCGACCCCCCTCGCGGACCCCGTCACCGGATGATCGTGACCGGCCTCCCGCTCCATGGCGTCGACCCCGGTCTCACCCCCACGCGGCGATGCGCGTCGGAAGGGGACCGCGTGGCCATGGACATCTCCGGCATGGGCCGTGTGGCCGTGAACCTCTCCGGCATGCGCCGGAGAGAGGGCCGGACGGTCATACCGCGTACCGGGCGATCGCTTCCTCGTTCCAGGTGATCCCGAGGCCTGGGCCGGCCGCCGTGACGTGACCGTCGACCGGCCGGCACGGGTCGAGCAGTACCGCCCCCGCGAGATCGAGATACTCCATCCAGTCAGCGGTAGGCGTCACGGCCATGGCGTGCGCGCTCGCCTCGACGAAGAAGTGGCTGGACACGGGCAGCGAGACGGCCTGCGCCTGTCCCGCCGCGAGCATCCAACCGGTGAAACCACCGATCTTCACGATGTCGAACATGGCGAAGTCGCAGGCCGATGCCGCGATCGCCGCCTGGAATCCCCTCGGGAACCACCAGTTCTCCCCGGTCTGGACTCTCACGCCGGTCGCTCGCCGTACAGAGGAATGACCGGCGAGGTCTTCGGCGGCGACCGGCTCTTCCACCCAGTAGAGGTCGAACTCACGGAGTCGCTCGATGCGACGGCAGGCCTCCGGCGGGTCGAGCGACTGGTTGTAGTCGACCATCAATTCGACGTCGGTTCCTATGATCTCGCGAACCCACCGCACGGCCGCCACATCACGGGCAGCGTCCGGATAGCCGATCTTGATCTTGATCGCTTGGAATCCGCTCTCAACGGAATCCCGGAGGACCCGCTCGTCCCGCTGCGGGTCCACCATGCCGTAGCTGTCATAGGCCCGTAGCGCGACCGGCTCGCCACCGAGGAGGCCGGCCACGGGCTGATCGGTCAGCTTGCCGAGAGCGTCCCAGAGCGCCATGTCGATCCCCGAGACGACCATGCCGAGCAACCCCTGCATGCCGAGCAACCGGAACCGCCCCTGCAGTTCCTGTATCCGCCGCGTGGGCGCGATCGGCTTTCCGACCAGTTCGGGGGCGAGTTCGCGGACGATCGAGGCCATCGCCGGCAGCATCGCCGGGGCGTATCCGAACACGTAGGAGTGCCCGACGACACCGCTTTCGGTGATCACATCGAGCAGAAGGAGCGGAGCCGCCGGCACCGACCCCGATGCGGTGGTGAAGGGCCGTGCCATGGGGGCGACGACCGGCCGCCCGCGCACCCCCGAGATCACCGGAAGTATCGTCATGCCGCGTTCGCCCCCAGATCGTCGAGTGGACCTCCGCCTGCTCGAACTCTTCGACCGGCTACGAGCTGAGCTCCGCCCTCGTCCCGGTTCACCGGTTCCTGTTTGAGCGTCTGAGCGTCTGAGTGGGATTTCACCGGGGATTCGTATCCGCTCGGCGGTGTCGGGGCCCACTCGACGATGCTTCCACGCCCGTGATCTGTCCGGTCCCGTCCGGATACTGCTCGGAAGCCGCCGCGAACACCAGCCTCGGCGCGCGTCGACGGAGAGAAAGAAGTAGGAATTTACCGGCGCGACAGGCGGCCGGTGCCGGCGTCCGGGATGCGAGTGGGCCTCGAAACCACCACGCCCGTTCGTACGCCGCAACCGTCCCCGCCAAGTCGACGTCTCGACAGCCTCTTCCTCGAAGATCATGTCCTCATCGTCCACCGCACAGAACCCGCCCACATGGCCATCGCCGAGCGTGACGGCAGATCAGTCCGTCTCTTCTCGGACGTCCTTGCCTTGCTCGGCGAAGCGCTTGAAGTCCTGCATGTGCTGTTCCGACTGCTTGCGGAAGGCGCCGGGCATCAAAAGTCCCACCAGTCGCATCATCACGCTGCTGAACCGGTATTCGCTCTCGCTTTCCCAGAGCGTCGTCTCCGGACCGGCTTCGGTCAGCCGCTCGCGCACGGCGCTCCACGTGCCCTTGCTGATGATCTCGCGGTCGAAGTGAACGACGCTGCCTTCCGGGATTTCGTGCAGGTCTGCCGGTTCCCAGCGGGTGATGGTCTCGGTGCCCTCGATCTTCTGCTTCCCCATCTGCATCACGACGCGCGACTTGGTGCCGGGCTGCCCGTGCTTCCCGTTCAGCGGCTCGTGCAGCACCAGGCCCCGCAGCCACTTCGGCAGGTGTGCCGGGTCGGTTAGGAGCTGGACCACTGTCTCCCGCGGCAGGGCGATCTCGGTCGAGACGGTGTACTTCATGGGGTATCGCTCTTCCTTGTGGTGTGGGACGACTTGATGCAGTCCTGCTTGTCGTGGGCGCCGAGGAAGCCGGTCAGTCCACCGCAGCAGGAGTGTCAGGTCGGATCGGGTACGTAGAACTTGGTGGTGGCCTCGACTGCGGCCGCGACGTGCTCCGGTTCGCCACCGGCGGCCAGGTGAGCCTGACCCCAGGCTGCGGCGCTACGGCGGCCGAACTCGCGCCCTTCGGGCGACTTCTCGAAATCCTCGTGACCGGTGATCTCGCCGCCGGCCAGGAGCCGTCCCAGGGCGAGGAGAACCAGGTCCCAGCCGACGCCTCCGGCGCCGGGGCCGTAGGTAGGGAACATGGGCTCCCCGACGACCGCTGCGTGGATCAGCTCGAACTCGGTGTCACCGGCCGGGCCCGCGGCCAGGCGCACTTCCACCTCGCTGGTGCCGGGCCAAGCGTCGGCGTCCGGCCCGTAGAGCCAAGACACTTTCAGCAGACGCGGCGGCTCGCACCGGAGGATCTCGCCGTGCTCTCCACCGTCCAAAGCGAACTGTCCGCCAAGCCGAAGGTTCCCGGTGACCGGCTTGAACCAGCGCTGCAGCCGCTCGGGGTTGGTGATGGCGTCCCAGATGTCATCGATCTCCGCGTCGTATCGACGCCGCAGCTCGATGGTGTACGCCTCGCCGGCGGGCACGCTGCCGGTGCCCATCGCCCGGCGCACGGCAGCCAGCTCGTCGAGAACATCTTTCATGTCATGTCTCCTTCGGTGGTGCATGGGTCTTGCCCGTCGGCACCGGACCCCGCAACTCGGATGGGTTCCCCGCCGGCCAGGTGGCGTGCACGCCTGCCCCGGGCCAGCTCGGTTCCCAGGGCGTCGAGGCGCTGTTCCCAGAACCGGCGAAACCGGTCCAGCCACGCGTCGACCTCGCTCAGCGGCTCGGGCTCGACGGCGTAGAACCGGCGCGTACCCTCAGCCCGCACCGACGCGAACCCGCTGTCACGCAGCACGCGTAGATGCTGGGAGACGGCCGGCTGGGAGATGGCGAACTCCGCCCGGATGATCTCCGTGATTGCCCCGGAGGTCTGCTCGCCGTCGGCGAGCAGCTCCAGAATGCGTCGGCGCACGGGGTCACCGAGTATGTCGAAGGCGTGCACGACAGCGACGATACCGGCCTTCGCTTATATAATCCACCGCTGATTCTTAGTGCCGCACTGGCGTTCACACAAGCCGGCGCGCATCACCTCCTGCTGCTACAGGCTGCCCCATGTCGGCGCCAAAGGAAGCCGATGCTTTCGTCGCGGCCTTACTTCCGTAGTCGTGCGGGATGTCTTGGGTATCTCCGGGCTGGCGCAGGAGGTCCACGGGACATCTGGTGGGCATGCACTTAACAGGATCCCACCTGGGGAAAGGGGGAGGAATGGTCGACCAGCCCTTCGAACTGACCGACGTCCACCAGATGGTCAACCGCGTGGGGCGCGCGGTGCTCGTCACAGTGCTCGGACTGGCCCACGACGGGTCCCGCAGCCACGGGACCGTCACGGTGTTCGACGAGAGCGACCCCAAGCGTGGCTTCGTCACGCCCGACAGGGAGCTGCTGCTGGTCGTGACCCGGAACGACTGGTGTCTCGACCGGTACGAGGACGGGAACATCGCATGGCGGGAGGCGAGCCCGGAGGCGAAGAGCGCCAGGTATGCCAACCGCGTACCGAAGGACGTGCTGCTCGGGCCGGAGATGATCCATGCGACGGCCGCCGTGGACGTGAACGTCGTCTTCCGCAGCTCTCCCGACGGCTCCGGCACGTGCACCGCCGGCCGGACCGTCACGTTCGCGAGGGACGAGCAGATCCAGAGCGTCCTGGTCCCGCTGCCGGTGCAGAGCGGCCCGGCCTTCGCGTTTGTCACGCTGGTCAACCCCCGCTGGCTGACCACGGGTGACTACCGGATCCAGGCCGGGATCACCGGGATGATGCCGGACTGCCCCAGGTTCGTGCACGAGGCGCCCACCGAGTCGGAGGAGTACGCCCGCCTGACCGCGGTCCCGGCGACGGAGGACGGTTCCGACGACGCGCCCCTCGACGTCGAAGCCCTGCGCGCCATGATCGCCTCGTCGGAGGCCGAGGCCGCCGAGGACGTTCCCGCCCCGCTTGTCGTGCGCTCGGGTGCTCTGGTCCTCACTCTCGACGGGTGAGGACCAGAGCACCGTGTTGGTCCACCGAGGCGGAGGGCGGTAACCGCGCCCGGTCGGCCCGTTCCTTCCGCCGGCGTGGGACGAACCATCGGACATTCGACAAATACGGCCGATTCCGTGATCGTTTTTACGTCTTCTTGCGCCGTGAATTGATTTACCGGCAGGTGAGCGTGGGGATGGATCGCGCGAGGTAGATCGACTGCGGACCTGCCCGGCCCGTCGCCGGGACGGTCGTGTCCGAACGTGATCTCGCCTGCGAATTTCTCTCCAACAACGCGGAGGAGCGATGCCCATGGTCGCCGTCACCCAAAAGGCAGATCGTCTTCGGGGGCGGATGGACCGCCGGCCCGAGGGGACGATCCAGCGGGAGACAGGGGAGACGGCGAAACCGGAGGCCGCGTTCGCGGGCCTGGCGGCCAGGGGGAGCTCGTGAGCCCGATCGTGGTGATCGGGGCCGGGCTCGGCGGCCTCGCGACGGCGATCCGGCTGGCCGCCGCCGGGCGGGACGTCACGATCGTGGAGGCGGAGCAGGTGCCGGGCGGCTGCTGCGGGACCGCGAACATGGGTGAGTACCGTTTCGACACCGGGCCGTCGGTGCTGACCATGCCGGACGTCCTGGCCGATGTCTTCGCGGCCGCCGGCGAGGACATGGAGAGCGTTCTCCCGCTGCGGCGGCTGGACCCGTACTACCGGCTGCGCTACCACGACGGCTCCCACCTGGACGTGGTGCCCGGCGAGGATGCGATGATCGAGCAGGTGCGCGGGCTGTGCGGCGCCGCGGAGGCCGACAGGTACCGGCGGTTCCGGGCGCTGCTCGGCGAGCTGTTCGCCGCCGAATGGCCCGCCTTCATCGACCGTGACATGACGCGGCTGCGCAACCTGGCCCGGCCGCGCGTTCTGGCGCGGCTGGCCGCCCTGGGCGGTTTCCGGCGGCTGGAGTCTCTCGTGGAGAGCCACCTCACCGATGCCCGGCTGGTCAAGGCGCACACCTTCCAGGCCCTGTACGTGGGCCTGGCACCCCGGCAGGCGCTCGGGATCTACGCCGTGGTCGCCCACATGGACACGGTCGGCGGGGTCTTCTTCCCGCGGTACGGCGGCATGCACGCCATCCCCCAGGCCATGGCCGCCGTGGCCGAGAAGGCGGGGGCGCAGATCAGGTACGGCGTGCGGGCCGCCAAGGTCGAGACCGGGCCCGGCGGCGGGGTCTGCGCGGTCCGGCTCGACACCGGGGAGCGTCTGGCCGCCGGGCACGTCGTGGTCGCCTGCGACCTGCCCCGCGCCCACGCCGGGCTGCTCCCCGAGGAGGCGTACGACTGGCGGCTCCGCCGTCCTCGCTACTCACCCTCCTGCCTGGTGCTCCACTTCGGGCTCGACCGGCGACTGTCCGGCCAGGCCCACCACACCCTGCACTTCGGCCGGCAGTGGGCCGCCACCTTCTCCGCGCTCAAGGAAGGCCGGCCGCAGCCGGACCCGAACCTGCTGGTCACCTATCCGGAGTCGGACGGCGATGCCGCCCCCGACGGCCACGCCACCCTCACCGTGCTGGAGCCGACCACCAACCTGCACGGCGCGAACGACTGGGACCGGCTGACCCCGCAACTGGAGAACCGCCTGTTCCGCAGGCTCGCCGACCTCGGCTACGGCGACCTGACGACCGCCCCGAGGCTCACCTTCGACCCGCCCGCCTGGGCGCGGCTCGGCCATTCGGCGGGCACGCCGTTCGCCCTGGACCACCGGTTCACCCAGACCGCCTGGTTCAGGCCGTCCGGCGTGGCCCGGCGCGTCCCCGGGTTGCACTTCGCCGGCATGTACACCGCGCCGGGGGTGGGGGTGCCACCGGTGCTGATCTCCGGCAAGCTGGCCGCGGAACGCGTCCTGGGAACATCCCGATGACCCCGACCGGTGGTCACGAGTTCTACGGAACACCCCGATGACTCTGACCGGCAGTTACGAGCTCTGCCGCAGGCTCAACGCCCGCCACGGCCGCTCCTACTACCTGGCCACCCTGCTGCTGCCCGCCTGGAAGCGGCCGCACGTGCACGCGCTGTACGGCTTCGCCCGCTACGCCGACGAGATCGTGGACTCCTTCACGGTGACGGGCGACCGTGCCGCGGCCCTCGACGGCCTGACCGCCCGGCTCACCCGCGTACTGGCCGGCGACTCCGGCGCGCTCAACGGCTCTGACGGTTCCAGCGGCTTCGGTGGCTCCACCGGCTCCAATCGCTCCGGTGGTTCCAACGGCCCTGACGGTTCCAGCGGCTCCGGCGATTCCAACGGCTCCGGTGGTTCCGGCGCGCTCGGCGGGCCCGGCGGTTTCCGTGGCTTCGGCGGTGACCCGGTGCTTCCGGCGTTTGTGCAGACCGTGCGCTCGTTCGGCATCGACCACGGTGACATCAGGGCCTTCCTCCGGTCGATGCGAGCCGACCTGACCGTCAGCCGCTACGCCACCTACGACGACCTGCTCGGCTACATGGAGGGTTCGGCGGCGGCCATCGGCACGATGATGCTGCCCGTACTCGAACCGCTGCCGGGCAGGGAGGAGCAGGCCCATGAGCCGGCCCGCCAGCTCGGGCTGGCGTTCCAGCTGACCAACTTCCTGCGTGACGTGGCCGAGGATCTGGCGCGCGGCCGGATCTACCTGCCGCTGGAGGACCTGGACGCGTTCGGGGTGCGCGAGGCCGACCTGGGGCGCCGCGGCCTCACCCCGGCCCTGCGCGAGCTGTTGGCCTTCGAGGTCAGGCGGGCGCGCGGCCACTACCGGCTGGCCATGGAGGGCGTCGACCTGCTGACCCCCTCCTCACGGCCGTGCATCAGGGCGGCCTGCGAGCTGTACGGCGGGATCCTCGATCGGATCGAGGCAGGCGGTCACGACGTTCTCGGGACCAGGGTCACCGTGCCGGGGCACCGCAAGCTGGCGATCTTCGCGCGGCATCTGCTCGCGGCGTCCGTGGCCGACCGTACCGAGCGCCGGATGACGGTCCGGGCGCCGTGAGCCGAGCGGGCGAGGCGGACCGGTCAGGCGAGCGGGTCGGCCCCGTTCCACGTCCCCTCGCTGCCGTAGGGGACGAACCTGGCGAACAACTCCTCGGAGTACCAGTTCTCCGCCCGCGTCCTGCCGACCACCCCCCGGTGGGCGTGCCCTCGGTAGGCGAAGTCCCGCACCGCTCCGGCGTCGCGCCACAGCGAGAACGTGGCCTGCCGGGCCAGCGGCCACTCACCGACGCCGACCGAGGCCAGGCAGCCGTCCTGCTCTCGCAGGAGGCGATCCACCCCCGGGACCGAACGGTAGAACGGCACCAGCCGGGAGGGCCGGATCGAGGCCCGTGTCAGTACGGCGACCGGCCCGCCGGGGTCCGGCCCCGGCGTCCCCCCGATGCCCGGGCCGAACGGCTCCACCCCGCCCCACCGGCCGCGCGAGGTCAGGGGCGTGAGCCGTACCTGCCAGGACTCCCGCGCCTCGCGCCGCCAGCGCGCCGCCACGGGAGAGCTTTTCAGGAACTCCTCCAGGGCCCGCTCCTCGCGCCACACCGCGAACAGCGCCCAGCGGCGCAGGTCCGCGCCCAGGCTCATCGACGTCCCGCGGCCCGAGCCGAGCAGCCGCCAGAACGACAGCCCCGGCGTGCTCCTCAGCACCGGCCGGTCGAACGCCATGTAGCGCATGGCTCCCACATCCATGTACCTGGTGAGGTGGAAAGAAGCGATGGTTCCTCTGCTCGTCGCGGTCATCGGCGGCTACCTTCTCGGATCCGTGCCGGTCGCGGTGCCGGTCTGCCGCGTGTACGGCTTCGACCCCCGTGAGGTGGGGGACCGCAACCCCGGATTCTGGAACGTCCAGGAGCGGATCGGCTGGCAGGCGGCCATGCCCGTCTTCGTGGGCGACGTCTTCAAGGGCACGCTCGCCGGGCTGCTCGCCCTGGTGGTCAGCGGCCTGCACACCACGGACTCCGGTGGGGTGAGCGGCGACAGCGTGGCGCCGGTGTATCTGGCGGTGGCCGCGGCGATGGCCGGGCACGCCTGGCCGGTGTTCGCCGGTTTCAGGGGCGGCCGGTCGATCCTCACCTTCGTGGGCGGCTTCGCCGTCATCTGCCCCCAGGGCTTCCTGCTCGGGGTCGCCGCCGTGGTCGCGATCGGCATGGCGGCGCGCTCCTTCACGATCGGAGCGCGGGCCGGGGTGTTCGGCGTCCCGCCGCTCCAGTTGCTCTTCGCGCCGGTCGAGCACGTGGCGTGGACCTGCCTGCTGATAGGTCTCATCGGGCTGCGCTTCGGTCAGGCGGCGCGGACCGGCCGCTTGGAGCGGGCCGGGCATCGGCCGTGACCGTCGGGTCGGCACCGGTCGTGACCTTCGGGTGAGCGTCGGCTATGAATGTTGGGTCGGTGCCGGCCGCGACCACCGGACGGCAGGCCTCGGGCGCCGGACGCCGGGTGCCGGTCGCGATCGCCGGGTGGGCATCGGCCGTGACCGCCAGGTCTGCGTCGGCCGTGAGCGGGGGATAGGTACGGCCCCGCCAGGTGCGTACCGGACGGAATGTGGCCTGCGTCAGCCGGGCGGCGGTCAGCGGGTCCAGCAGGGGGGAGAACAGCACGCCCGGTCCCGGACGGGTATAGCTGCCGCGCAGCGCGCCGGTCAACAGAAGCCGTACGGCCAGCAGCGCCAGGTCGAGCCGGGTGGGCCGCCCGGCCGCCAGCCGCAGGACGGGCAGCGCGGTGGTGAGCCAGACGACGGCCAGGTCGGCGGCCTGCCAGCGGAGCCCCGTGACGTCGCGCAGCGGCAGTGACCGTCCCCACTCCCGCCACACCTCGGCCACCGACTCGTGCATGTCGACCTCGAGCAGGCCGCCCGCGTCCAGGAACCCGACGGCCCATCCGTCCGCGGTCAGGGCCCTGGCCAGCGCCACGTCGTCGGTCGTGTACCCGCGGATCCGCGCGAACCCGTCGGCGGCCAGCATCGCCGTACGGCGGAACGCCATGCACTGGCCGTTGGCCACGACACGGTGCGGAGCTGGGGGAGTGGACGGCCCGATCGGGCCGAACCGGTAGACCAGCGTCGCGAGGAACGAGGCGTGCAGCGCCTGCTCCGCGGCTCCGTCGCACACGAACCTGGGACCCACGGTGACCAGGTCGTAGCGGTCCAGGGCCGCGGCTACCGCGCCGAACAGGCCCGGCGTCGGTCGGGTGTCCGCGTCCAGGGTCACCACGACGTCGCCGTCCGCCGCCTCGACCCCCTGCCGCAACGCCCACTGCTTGCCCACCCAGCCCCGGGGGAGGGGCGCACCGGAGACGACCTTCGCCCCCAGCTCCGCGGCCAGCCGCGCCGTGCCGTCGCCCGACTCGTCGTCGACGACGATGACCTCGGTGACGGCGGGATCGGCGAGTATGGCCGACAGGCAGGGGCCGATGCGGCGCTCCTCGTCGCGGGCGGGGATCACCACCGAGATCCGCGCGGTCGTCGTCTCGACGGGGGTCAGCGCGGGCAGGCGGGTGCGCCCGCGGGCCAGCCGTACCCCCACGGCGAGGGCGGCGACGGCCTGAAGCGCGGCGAGCGGTCCCACGGACCGTCCCGCTGCCCGGAGCGCGGCGAGCGGTCTCACGGACCGGAGCACGGTGAGCGGTCTCACGGACCCGAGCGCGGTGAGCGGTCTCACGAGAGGTCCTCCTGCACGAGAGAGGCGACGATGCGGCCGCCCATCGCCACCAGCGGCAGCCCGCCGCCGGGATGCACCGAGCCTCCCACCAGGTACAGACCCCGCCGGGGGCCGCGGTTGCCCGGGCGGCGCAGCGGGGCCAGCCGCCCGGAGTAGGCGCCGCCGTAGATCGAGCCGCCCCACGCGCCGTACCGCTCGCGCAGGTCGGCCGGGGTGAACAGGTCGACGAAGCGCAGCCGTCCCGACAGGTCGTGGCCCCGGGTGGCCAGGCGGTCGAGCACCAGGTCGCGGTACGCCTCGGGAGACATCGGCCACCTGGCCGGGTCTCGGGCCGGGACGTTGACCAGCATGACCCAGTTCTCGGCGTCCGGGGGCGCCTGCGAGGGATCGTCCACGGCCGAGCAGCCGATGTAGACGGTCGGGTCCTCCGGCGGCCTGCGCCGGTCGAAGATGTCGGCGAACTCCCGCCGGTAGTCGGCGGAGAAGACGATGGAATGGTGCGCCAGCCCCTCGGTCCTGCCGTCCACGCCGGCCAGCAGCAGGAAGGCCGAGGAGGAGGCGCCGAGCCCCGCGATGCGCCGCAGGCGCCGGCGATCGGGCAGCAGCCGTCCGTAGAGCGCCGCCGCGTCGGTGTTGGCGACCACGACGTCGGCGCGCTCGCGCTCGCCGGATGCCAGCCGTACGCCCAGGACGCGACGGTCGTCGGCGAGGACGTCCGTCACCTCGGCGCCGAGCGCGACCTCCACGCCCGCCTTCTCCAGCAGCGCGGCCAGGGCGTCGGCGATGCGGGGCAGCCCTCCCGGCACGTACCAGCCGCCCTCGCCGTGCTCGATCGCCGGGATGCAGCCCAGCGCCGCCGGCGCCCGGTACGGGCTGGAGCCGGCGTAGGTCGCGTAGCGGTCGGCGTACTGGCGCAGGCGCGGGTCGTCGAAGAAGCGGCGGGCCAGGCCGTCGAGGGTCCGGCCGGGCGCGACCGCCAGCAGGTCGGGCAGGCGGGCCCCGGTGGACGGCCGGGTGAGCGGTCCGGAGAAGAAGGTGCGGCGCGACGCGTCGAGGCATCCGCGCGCCCACTCGTGGAAGGCCAGCCAGTTGCGGCCCTCACCGGGCGCGAGACGTTCCACCTCCGCGGCCATCCTGTCCGGGTCGCGATACGCCGCCAGGGTCGAGCCGTCGGCGAAGCGGTAGCGGCACAGCTCCGGGAGTTCAACGAGATCGAGCTCCACTCCCAGGTCGGTGAAGACGTCGGGCAGCGTCAGAAGGGAGGGACCGAGGGAGAAGGTGAAGCCGTCGCGGCTGTGCTCGGCGAGCTTGCCGCCCAGCCGGGACCGCTGCTCGTACAGGCGCACCCGATGTCCCTGCCGGGCCAGCAGCAGGGCGGAGACCATGCCTCCGACCCCACCGCCGACCACGATCACTTCCACCATCCGCGCCTCCGCCCAGCACTCTCATGTCCCCGGTGATGACGCGTTCCCACCGGGCGGCCGTTGTCCACGTCACTGCTGTGCCCGACGACGGGTCATCGGATCGGCCGGTCCCGGTCAGGTTCGCTTTGACGTCCAGGAGCCGGGCACGTATGTGTCCTCGGCGGGGACGGATGTGAGGCGACGTCGCCGGTGGCCGTGACGGTGTCCGTGCCCATGCCCGTGTCCGTTCGTGCCCGTGTTCGTTCGTGATCGTGTTCATGATCTGGACATGCCGGGGCCATCCGATGTCTAGGTGCTCTCGCTAGCTTGTGCACCGCTATACCTGAATACGCCAGAAAGGCATCCTTGATGCGAGTTGTACCTGCTGCCCTGGCCGCCTCGATGGCCGCGGCGCTCGCCTTCGCCGCGGCCGGACCGGCCACGGCCACCGCGACCTCCGGGGCGCCGCGCGTGATCAGCGACGTGACGCTGCCCGCGCCCGCCCTGGCCGACTTCGAGCGTCACCTCGTCAAGGACGATCACGGTGTCAAGCTCGGCGGAGTGGGCAGCGGCCTGTACCCCGCGGGACGCTCCGGTGAGTACTGGATGGTCACCGACCGCGGCCCCAACGGTCAGCCGGAGATCGACGGAGAGAAGCGCCGGACCTTCCCGGCGCCGGGGTTCGCCCCCGCCATCGTCCGCGTCTCCGTACAGCACGGCAAGGCGAAGATCGCACAGACGATCACCCTGAAGACCTCGGCGGGCAAGCCGATCACGGGCCTGTCGAACCAGAAGGACCACGACGAGAAGCCGTACGGCTGGGACGGCAAGGCGACCCTCCCGTACGACCCGAACGGCCTGGACACCGAGGACATCATCCGCACGTCCAAGGGTGAGTTCTGGCTGGTCGACGAGTACAGCCCGTCGCTGGTCCGGGTCGCCGCGAACGGCCGGATCCTGGCCCGTTACGTGCCCAAGGGGCTCCACCTGACCCACACCGGCTACCCGGTGCACGAGACGCTGCCGGGCATCTTCCTCAAGCGGCAGCAGAACCGCGGCTTCGAAGGACTCGGCATCTCCGGCGACCGGCTCTACGTCGCGCTGCAGAGCCCGCTGGAGAACCCGGACAAGGACATCAGCAAGACCTCCAAGGTCACCCGGATCCTCGCGGTCGACCTGCGGACCGGCAAGCCCGTCGGCGAGTACGCCTACGTCTTCGAGGACGTCACCAAGTTCGACCCCAAGGTCGCGGGTGACCAGAGCGCGATGAAGATCTCCTCCGTGGTCGGTCTCGGTGGCGGCAAGCTCCTCGTCGAGGAGCGGACCGACAACGTCGCCCGCCTCTACACCGCGGACCTGCGCGGCGCCACCAACCTGCTCTGGGGCAAGTACGACCTCGCGCGGACGAAGCCGAGCCTGGAGACGGCGCTGCCGTCGAAGGTCAAGCCGCTGGCCAAGAAGCTGACCGTCGACCTGGCGGCCATCTCCAAGGTCCCCGGAAAGCTGGAGGGCGTCGCCGTGCTCGACCGCACCACCATCGCGGTCGCCAACGACAACGACTTCGGTCTCGGCGAGTTCGACGAGAACGGCAAGCTGATCGACACCGGCGTGCCCAGCCGCCTGCTCGTCATCAAGCTGCCCCGCGCGCTCGGATGATCACCAGCTGAGATCTCCCGTCGGCCCGGACCAATAATGGTCCGGGCCGACGGCGTTTCGATCGGATCCGCCCGCGCGGCCTGGACGGGCGAGCCGATCGGCATGCTCGCGAGCGTCGCCACGCCCAACGACGCGGCCGATGATTCGAAGCGCCTCTTGCCTTTTTCGCCATACGCCACACCACCGATGTCCAGGCCCGGCGGGCGGAAATCAGCGATCGAACGGACCCCGCCCCCCATTCGCTGGGGAGCGGGGTCCGCACACCGGGCGACGGGTCAGCCGCAGTGCTCCCAGGGGCTCACGTAGGTGCCGTCGTCGATGCCGGAGAGGCCGCTCCACTCGACGCACTTCGACGGCGCGTGCACCCGCACCGGGCCGGCGTAGGTGGTGTAGTTGTTCACGTCCTTGACCATCGGGCCACCTTTGTATCGGAGATAGGCTCCGAGCTGGTGCTTCTTGCCGTCAGGGTTCTTCAGCAGGGTGACGACGCAGTTGTCGCCGCCGCTCTTGTACAGCAGGTAGACCGTCGCGTAGGCGCCGACGGCATGGGAATCGATCACGGAGTAACCGGCGCCGCAGATGCCGGCCGGGGTGGCGGCGGAGGCGGGCGACGTCATGGCCCCGACAATCCCGGCGGACATGGCCATGGCGCCTGCGAGCAGTCCGGCTCGCTTCAATATGTTTTTCACTGGGGACCTTTCGTCGAATGAATGGGTCGTCATCCATGGAAAACGTTATGGGGACGCGATCTTTGGATGAATCCGACGGATTACTTAAATCGCCTCAAGGGAAATCCGGACTGTTAACCGGTGATTTGCAGCTGATTCATCTGGTCGATGTTTTTAATTCGACCGCGACCGAAGAGCTGCGTCAGATGACTTAACACGCCAGCCGTACTCAGTGATCTCCGATGCGTTGTCGCCGGTAGCGGGCTCGCCGCACGCGGGTTTGGTGGCGAGGATGTGTCGCTGCCGCAGCAGGGGCTGGGTCGCGGTGGACGCGCGCGAGTAGACGATCCGCTCGACGACACCGAGCTGGGCGAGTGCAGAAGCCCAGGTCGAAACTGTCCGGAGCGCGTGTCGGGAATCGATGTCGGACATCGGTCGCGTCAGCCGGAATCCGATACCCGATCGGACCCGTCCGGAGCTGGGCGAACGCCTCTACCCTTCACTTCGTCGGAGCCTCCTGCATGGGGCCAGGCGTACGGCGGAGCCTGATCGTGCACATGCCGGCCGCCGTGTCGACGGTCAGGGCGGCCTGACTATGTCGGTGGGGCCTGCCAAGATCGCGACATGACAATCGATGCGCTGACGCCGTTCCAGTGGCTGCAACCGCCGTACGGCGATCGGGGCGACCTGCTCGGCGAGATCTATTGCGTGACCTTGGTGCGTGGGCTCGACCCGGCCGAGGTGCTGCGCCGGTTCGGCGCCCGTACGAGCACGCGGATGAGCTTCACCGAGCTGGGGCTGGCGGTCTCCGACTTCACGGTGGCGACCGAGGGTGGTGAGGGAGGTGGTTATGTCGGAGTGGTCGCAACCGGCGATGGGTGCGCGGCGGTGGAGCTGTGGGGCTGGTCGGGGACGAACGACCCGACGCTGGAGCGTCTGTCGGCCGGCACCGACGTGGTGTCCGTCCTGCGGCATAACTATGCCTGCGACTACTTTCATTACGCCGCGGACGGCATGCTGCTCACGGCTTTCGACCCGACTTTTCCCGAGCGTCGCTCCGGTGCCGACACCGACCGGCTCGCCGGCCTCATGCGCGAGTTCGGCCTGCCTCTCGAGGAGGGCTCAGATGAGGACTGGGACCAACACTACGACGACCTGTTCGGACATGGCCTCGCGCGGATGTTCGCGATGGCGGCCCGCCTCACCGGCGTGACGTTCACCGCCGACCTACTGGACGGACCGCTCCTGGTGGGCGCGATCGCCGACCTGCCACCGTCACAAGAGCCTCAGCCCGGGAAGAGCCTCGGCGCTATACTCGAGCAACTGAAAGCGGCAGGCGGCCCTGAGTCTGATCATGGCGCTGCTTAACCCCCAGTCGAGGTTGGCGGTCGCGACCGTCGCGTTGTCGTCGTCTGGCCGCAGACCGGTCAGGGTCAGGGGCGTGAACGGCATGACCGGCACGCTCCAGCAGCGGAACCACCGCCTCATCCGCCCATGAGCCCTTCCAACCGCCGGGTACGAGGACGAACGTCGTCATGTGTTTCTCCTCTCAAGCCGGGGCATCGGTTGACAGGGCTTTGTCATCGCAGGGTGTCCAACACCCGGTCGGTGGTGAGGACCGAGGTCGCGTAGAGCGGCCCGTTGATCTCGTGTGCGGCGCGCATGGCCTCGTCGTTCCACGTGGCGGTGGCGTCCTTGGCCAGGGTCACGGACGCGTCGCGCGGGTTCACAATGGAAGAACTGGCCGCCCGCGCGGCGGTGAGCAAACGTACCCTCGCCCGTTGCCGGCCTGGCGAGGACCGCCGGCTCGCCCACCAGGCGGTCGGGATGGAAGTTGAGCGTCACACGCAGGCCGGGATCAACCGGGCCGTGACGTGGCTGAGGGCGCGTGCGTGTGCCGTACCCGACATGTCTGTCGTCATCATGACCCGTCGGACGCGTGCAGGATGAAGGCCAGCACATCGGCGAGCAGCGCCTGCTCCTGGTCTCGGGTCGAGCCGGCGCCATGCCAGCCGTGCTCCTCGACGCGCATCAGCACCGGCCGATCGGAGGCCGTGCCCGCCTGCAGGCGGGCGGCCAGCTTCGCCGGCTGCCACGGCGGCACCCGCGCGTCGCGCAGGCCGGTGGTCAGCAGCACCGCCGGGTACGGCACGCCGTCTTGAACCCGCAGGTAGGCGTCGATGATCAGCAGGGCACGCAGGCCCTCCTCAGTGGTGACGCTGCCGAACTCGGGCACGTTGATCGGCCCGCTCTCGGTGAACTCGTTGCGCGTGGCGTTGACCGTCGGCACGTGCATCGCCATGGCCGCCCACAGATCGGGGCGGCGCACCAGCGCGCCGCCGGTGGGGATGCCGCCGCTGCTGGCGCCCTCGGCGGCCAGCCGTCCCGGACGGGTATAGCCGAGGGCGATGAGGTGTTCGGCGCAGTCGATGAAGTCCGTGATGGTGGCCTCCTTGCGCTCGCCGCGCCCGGCCTCGTGCCATTCGCGGCCGTAGGTGCCGCCGCCGCGTAGGTGCGCGACGGCGTAGACGCCGCCGCGCTCGTACCAGGCGAGCATCTCGGGATGGAACTCCGGCAGGTCGATGAACCCGTGGGAGCCGTAGCCGGTGAGCATGGCCGGGTTGTCGCCGTCCAGCTCCAGGTCCTTGTGGTGGATGACGGTGAGCGGGATCGGCGTCCCGTCCTGCGCGGGCGCGTACAGGGTGCGGGCGTGCACGTCGCCGAAGTCCACCGGTGAGCGGGGCGCCAGCCCGGTGTCCTGGAGGGACTGGCCGTCGTAGCGGTAGAGCCGTGGCGCGTCGGTCCAGCCGGCCACCAGGAGCAGGGCTTCGGGCCGCTCGGGGTGGGTGGTCCACTCCAGGATGGTGCCGTCCACCGGCATCGGGAGGTCGGCGGGCTCTCCGCCGGACAGGGGCACGTGCCGCATCCGGCTGACGCCGCCGTCGAGATCGCGCACCAGCAGCCGGTCGCCCACCACCCGCACCGTCTCCACCGCCCGCTCACCCGCGGGCACGACCACCCGGGCTCGGGACAGATCGGGTGCGGCAAGCGGAACGGCCAGCACGTGGGAGCGGGGCGCGTCCCGGTGGGAGACCAGGTAGAGGGTGTCGTGGCTGGTGGCGAAGGCGGTCACGCCGTCTGCCACGTCCGCGACCTTCCGCCACGGGCAGGCGTCCGGGTTGGCCAGCCCGGTCCGCGGCGCCACGTACATGGTGCAGTCGCTCAGCTGCTCGCTGGTCCAGGGCCAGGAACTGAGCGCGCCGTGGGAGATGATCGCCAGCATCCACTCGCCGTGCGGCACCACCAGGAAGGGCCGGTCCTGCGGGGCCAGCTCGACGTGGGGGTTGAGGCCGCGGGCCAGCACCACCTGGTCCTGCGCCGGGTCGGCGCCCAGGTGATGCAGGAAGGAGCGGCTGTCCAAGCGGTTCTGCTCCACGTAGCGGTGATAGACGAACGACCGGCCATCTTCCAGCCAGCTCAGGAAGGCGAAACGCGTCGTGGGCGGGATCGTCTCCCGCAGGGCGCCGGAGTCGGCGTCGATCACGTGGATGGAGCTGTCCTCCGACCCGGAGGCGGAGACGGCGCAGGCGACGTGGCGGCCGTCGGGGGAGGGGACGTACCAGTCGATGGCGTGGTGCCCGTCGCCGGGCACCGTTCCGGGGTCGAACAGGACCCTGCGCGCTCCGTCGGCCTCGGTCACCGTCAGCACCGGCACGCGGGCGTCCGGCTCGCGCACCAGGGCGAAGACCTTGTCGGCTGCCATCGCCAGGCCGAAGTAGCTCGTGAGCGCGCTGCCCAGTTCGCGGATCCGGGTCAGCAGGCCGGCGCGGTGCGGCAGGGCGTCCAGGTGCTCGCGGGCGTGCCCGGCCTGGCCGTCCAGCCAGTGGTGGAACTCCTCGCCTTCGGTTTCCATCCACCGGTAGGGGTCCTCGAGTGTGATGCCGTGGAGGGTCTCGCGCACGACGTCCACCCGGGCGATCGGAGGTTCAGTGATATTGCTCATATGCGCATGATCATATGCCGGAGATCTGGCGAATTGTCGGACATTGGATCACGCGCCCCTCCGCCTGACTCGCCTGACGGGCCATGCGCCGCAGCGGATGTGCCGATCACAGATCGAGGTCGAGAGCGGCGAGTTCGGTACGGGTGGTGATGCCGAGCTTGGGGAAGGCCCGGTAGAGGTGCTGGGCCACCGTGCGCGGGCTGAGGAACATCTGCGCCCCGATGTCGCGGTTGGTGGCGCCGGTCGCGGCGAGCCGTACGACCTGGAGCTCCTGGGGGGTCAGCCGGCCGATCGGGCTGGACTCGGCGGGGACACGGGTGACGGAACGGTCGCCGGTGGCCCGCAGCTCGGCCTGCGCGCGGCTCGCCCAGAGCTTCGCGCCGGTGCGCTGGAAGAGCTCCAGGGCGGCCCGGAGCTGGACCCGCGCCTCGGTCTTGCGATGTTCACGCCGGAGCCACTCGCCGTAGGCGAGCAGAGTGCGCGCCCGTTCGAACGGCCGGTCCTCGCATGCCCCCGGCTTCAGGGCCGTCGTGAAGTGGTGTTCGGCCTCCTCGGCCGGGCTGACCAGAGCACGGCAACGGGCCACGATGGACGGGCCGCACGGGTCGAGATGCTGCCCGATGTCGGCTTCGAGCTCACCGACCAGCCGGGCCGCGATGCCGGGCTCCCCGGCCCGGAGCGCGGCCTCGACGTGGTCGGCGGTGCTCCGGGCCCAGGCGGTGCTGTACAGCCAGGACCGCCACCGGTTCTCCATGCGGCTCAGCGCGGATTCGTACCGGCCGTGACCGAGATCGAGCAGGGCCAGTGCCCAGGTCGCGTCCGCCGCGCTCGGCGGGGCGCGGTGGTCGTCGGCATAGCGGATCGCCTCGTCGGCGTACGCGACGCAGCGCTGGTCGTCCCCGTCCAGCGCCGCCAGCCAGGCGAGCAACCCGCGCAGGTAGGTCGCGACCGAGCCCTGGCCCGTGTCGGCCGCGATCGTGAGGGCCTGTTCGGCCGACTCGGCCGCGGCCTGGTGCCGGCCGAGCAGCGCCTGAGCACAGGCCTGGTGAAAGAGCGCGTTGGCCAGGTGCCCGATGAGCCTGGCCGCGCGGGTCTCGGCGACCATGGCCATGGACATCTCCAGCGCCGCCGAGGCGTGTCCGGCGACGTTGAGCACGCGCGCCGTCCAGGTCTGCTCCCAGACCGAGGTGGGGCGGAGCGCGAAGAACATGGCATGATCGGCGGCCTCACCCGTGATGATCTTATGGAAGCCGCGCGCCTGGCTCATGTACGGCTGGAAGTCGTGGTCGGCCGGCAGATCGAGCGTGTCCAGGAGCGCCACCGCCTCGCTCGCCAGCGGGAGGTCCACGCCGTGCCCGGCGTAGTAGGTGGCCACCACCAGCATTCCGGCGGCGTCCTCCGGCGCCTCAACGGCGATCTTGGCGGCTCCGTCGATCGTGAGTCGCGCGGCGACGCGCGGGCTGCCGCGCTCGAACTCCAGCCGGCCGCGGGTGTTGGCCAGCCGGGCGAGGACGAGCGGCTCGCCGGTCAGCCGCTCGGCCGCGTCGCACAGTCCCTCGGCGCGCTGGAACTGGCCGGCCTCGATCGCCGCCACCGCGGCGGCCGACAGCCGCCGGCTCTGCGCCGGACCGTCCTGGCTGAGCTGTGCCGCCCGCTCGTAGGCCGCGACGGCCGCGGCCTGGCCGTCTCGCCGTACGGAGCTCTCCGCCGTACGCTCCAGGGCGGCGGCGGCTCGCTCATCCGGCCCGAACGCCGCGGCGGCCAGGTGCCAGGCCCACCGGTGCGGATCGCTCCCCTCCATGGTCTCGGCCAGGGCCTGGTGTACGGCCTGCCGCTGCGTGAACAGGGCGCCCTGATAGGCCGCGGTCCGCACCAGCGGATGCCGGAACCGCACCGAGCCGGCCGTGACGACGATGAGCCCGGCCTGCTCGGCCTCGGCCAGGGCGGTCGTCGGCACGCCGAGCCGGTCGGCCGCCCGCATGACCGTGCCCAGCTCACCGGTGCCCTCCGCCGCGACGATGACGAGCAGCCTCCTGGTCGTCTCCTCCAACCGGTCGATCTGCCCGGTGAAGGCGTGTTGCAGGCGTTCGCTGATCGGCAGCGGATCGGTGCCCGACGGGTCCTCTTCGCCCACGGTCTTGGGCAGTTCCAGCAGCGCGAGCGGGTTGCCGCCCGCCGCGGCCAGCACCCGGTCGCGGAGCCGTTCCGGCAGCTCCGGAGCCTCCTGGGCGAGCAGAGCCGTCGCCGCGTCGTGCGGCAGCCCGGCGAGCTCCATGACCGGCAGGTCCGTGAAGGACCGCGCGTGGTCAGGCGAGCGGTCGTGCTCCCTGTGTTCCCTGGTCGCCACGATCAGGCCGACCGGGTCGTGCTCAAGGCGTCGCCCCGCGAAACGCAGCGCGTCGGCGGACGCGGTGTCGATCCAGTGACCTTCGTCGACCAGGCACAGCAGTGGCAGCTCCGTGGCCAGTTCGGACAGCAGGGTGAGCGTGGCGAGCCCGACCAGAAACCGGTCCGCACCGGCGGCGGGCTCCATCCCGAAGGCGCCACGGAGCGCGGCGGCCTGAGGTTCGGGCAGCTCGCCGATACGGTCGATGACGGAACGCAGCAGAAGGTGAAGGGCGGAGTAGGGCAGCTCGGCCTCACCCTCGACACCCGCCACCCGCAGCACGCGCATTCCCCGCCCGGCCCGCCTCGCGTGGTCCAGCAGGGCCGACTTGCCGATTCCGGGCTCGCCCCTCAGCACGAGGGCCCGGCCGGTGCTCGCCCGTACCTCATCCACCAGTCGATCGATGACCCCGAGCTCCGGGTCTCTCCCCAGCAACACTCCTGTGATCTTACGCCGAGACGGCGACGCGGGAGCCCACCGCGATCGACCGCGCCCGTGGGGGCGGCAGGAGGGGTGTCACCTCACCGGCAGCCAGACCTCGCCCGTCCCCGTGTCCCGGGACAGACGCACCTTCCAGCATCCGGCCTTCGGGAAAACGAGTCCGGTTCCCCACTCGTCGCCCGGCCGCTTCCAGTTCGACCCACTGTGTTCCTCCGGTCCGAACGCGAACGTCGCCCGAGTCCCGTCGGGGTGCGTGGCGGAGACCCGGAGAGGTCCGCTGCCGGTCATCCGCCAGGCGATCTTGACCGTCTTCCCCGTGGGGAACGGCAGAGGTGCGAACAACAGGCCCCACAACTCCGCGTCCCGGGCCGCTCCCCGTACTTCCGGGAGCGCCGTCGTTTCCGGGGATGGTGAGGGGGAGGGAGAGGCGCACGCGGATCTGTCACTCACGGCGACGGAGTCGGTTGTCGTGGCGCTCTTCGAGGGCAGAGGTGTCTCCGAGGCGCCCGCCGTGCTCGCCCGGGGTGGGGAGGCAGCACAGCCTGCCACCAAGATGAGCACCAGGGTCGCTGCCGGCCATCGCATGTCGTCTCCTTGTCGTCCCCCCTCCTACCTCGCCGCACCGGTGAAGGTTCCCGGAACGCAGGGGCCGGGTTCTGGCGGGGAGCTTCCGTGGAGACGTCCCCCAGGGACCGTCACGTTTTTCGGTCGCGGCCGGGTTGAGACGGGACGTCCTCGGTGGAGGTGCCGCCCGAATTCGGGGCCGCCGCGGCTTCGGCCGCAGGTCCCGTCACCGGTCGCGACGCCTCCGCCACCCGCGTCTCCAGGCGAGCAGGGCGAACAGGCCCATGGAGATCCCTCCGGCGGTCGCGACCAGCGGGTCCGGCGGGTCGAAGACCGCCGCGAAGCCGATGGTCTCCATGGCCGCCATCACCGTGTAGATCGAGACCAGCCCGGTGCTTCTCGCGGCGGGATCGGCCACGATGTGATCGATCAGGGCCATGACCAGCAGGGACACCAGCAGCCATCCGGCGAAGTTGCCGACGGGCACGCCCCGGTAGGGGCCGGGGTCGTGCCAGGTCCACAGGTTCAGCCGGATCATCTGCGGATCCAGGAACAGGTCCCAGGCGGTGAGCGCCAGCGCCCCCAGCGCGAGCCGCCCCGCCCGGCTTTCCGGGGCCGCCGCCGCGGCCGTGGCGTGGGCCGCCAGCCCCATGCCGCCCCACGCCAGCGCGACGATCACCGGAACCCCGCCGAGCTGTGGCCAGAGCAGGCCGCTGTAGCCGTAGTCGCCGAACGGCAGGCCCGTCCTGACGCCGATCCACTCGGCCGCGTAGCCGGTCACGACCACGGCGCCGAACGCCGCGACCGCCCTGGGGAGGGTGTGGGCCGTGGTGGCGAAGGCCAGGGCGCCGGCCGCCAGGAGGAGCACGACCGTGCTGGTCAGCCGGATCGGCTGCGGGTGAAGTCCCGTCGCGACCTGAGCGGCGACCATCGCGAGGAGCAGCGCTCCGCCGAGCACGCTCGCCGGTCGCGGATCCCTGACCGCTCGCAGGCCGCTCACCGCTCGCAGGCCGTACGTTGCTCGCAGGCCGCTGGCCGCTCGCAGAGCGTACGCCGCTCGTGGACCGTTTGTCGCCCGCGGGCCGATCGCCGTTCGCGGGGTGTCCGCGGTTCGCGGGTCGTCCGGGGACGGCCTCCTCCGGATCGCGCGTCTCACCGCTCCGAGACCGAGACGTCCGCCGTTCACCCCTGTGCTGTGCCCTCTGGAGGGTCAGTCCAGCGGCAGGCGCCGGTCAGGTTCGCCTCCAGATTCGTGGCGACCCTTGAGCCCGGCAGGCCGGCCGCCAATCTCGGCCACGACCTGTATCGCCGGGTCCGGCTGCCGGCTCTGCATGATCAAGAAGGTCTGGAGCGCGCGGCGACGGCGGCAAGCGTTCAGATCTCAAGGTTCCGGCGGATCTCCGGTCAGTGCCTTTGCGGGACCTCCCACGTGGCACGGAGGCCCCGGTCCATCGGACCGGGGCCTCCGTCGTCATCGAGATCGGTGGATCAGCGGACGTAGACGGGAGAGGTCATCGCGACCATCGCCGCGTCGTACGGGCACAGGTTCGCGCCGAGGTCGATCGCTCCGCACAGCGGGGTCTGCTCGAGCAGGTCGTTGCCGAGGCGCAGCTCGGCGCGCAACCAGCCCGGCTGGGCCGGGGCGGTGAACTCGATCGCCTTGTCGCGCGTGAGGTGCTGGTCGAGCAGCGTCTGGCCGTTGGCGAGGACGCGCAGCGAGCCGTCGGTGAGCGGGTCGAGCGAGCGCACGTGCAGCTTCTCGCCCGGGCGGACGTCGTCGCCGATGACGGGCACGAAGCGCCCGCCGCGCTTGCCCTCGATCACGAGGGGGCTCCCGCCGGCGGACGGCGGCAGCACGGACACGCTGGTGCGGCCTGCGCGCAGCGCCTCGAGCACGGCGCCCTGCGAGCGGTTGCGCGCGAGTACCCAGGTGGTGGGATAGCCGGCGCCCTGAGGCTGCGCGTACTGCGTCTGGGCGTCGCTGCCGCCGGTCAGGGCGACGCGTGCGCCGCGCTGCAGCCAGCAGTCGAGGTAGTCCTCGGCGGCGCGGATGCTCGAGCTCGGGTTCCAGACCTCGATCGTGTCGGGCCGCACGTCGAACCCGTAACCCCAGGTGAGCGTCGAGGCGTCGCAACCGGCGAACTTCTTGGTGATCTTGGAGCCGGGGTGGTCGATCTGGAAGAGGCCGCCCTTCGCGCGCGCCTTGTCCGCGAGCGCGTTGATCGCGGCGGCGGAACCGTCGCCGTTGTCGAGCAGCTTGTCCACGCCGAGCACGTGGGCCTCGCCCTTGACGTGGTCCTCGTAGCCGGGGATCGCGAGCACGCCGTGGCTACCGGAGCCCGGAGCCTTCGCCGAGCGGACGTCGTTGTCGTCGGTGACCGCGAGGTAGTCGAGGCCGCGGCTGCCCGCCTCGTCGAAGCGCGAGCGGACGTCGACGCCCTGGCGGAACGGGTCGGCCTCGCTCGCAGGGTCGGTCCCGGCGCAGTAGACGTCGCTGGAGAAGCAGCTGTGGACGTTCAGGTCGCCCGCCAGCCAGCGGCCGCCGGTGGTGCTCAGGTCGCTCTTGGGCGCCTTGGGCGTGCCCGCCTGCCTGCCGTCGTTGACCCAGATCGGGCTGGAGTACGCGACCGGGCGCCCGTCGCGGAGGACCCGGAGGAAGTACCAGGCGTCGTCGCCCGCCTTCAGCGAGGCGGTGAGCTGGTCGCCGGTCGCGCTGGCGACCACCTTGCCGCCGTTGCTGACAAGCTCCAGCTGCAGCGGCGTGCTCGAGCCGCGGACGTGCGCGTCGATCGCCAGCGGACGCTTGCCGTTGGCGTGGATCCGCTCGCCCATGGTGTGACCGTCGATCGTGAAGTCCAGTCGCAGCGCGTTGTCGAGCACCGCGTAGAAGCGGCGGTCGGCCATCGCGCTCTTGATGTCCTTCTCGGTGTTGGCCTTGGCCAGGACGACGGTCTTGGCGTACTGCGAGCCGCCCCAGTCGTCCGTGCGGTCGTGCCCCTTGTCCTCGGCGCCGATCGCGCCGACGTGCCAGCCCTTGTCGAGCGCGTGGGCGTACCAGCCCTCGGGCGGGGCGTTGTGCCCGGGCGCCGAGCCGAAGTCGCTGCCGCCGTTGAAGACCTCGATGCCGGCCATCTGGTCGTCGGCCTTCGGGAAGTACTTGAAGTCCTCCCAGCCGAAGCCGAGATCGCTGCGGACGTCGCACTTCAGCGGGCCGCACAGCGTCTTGTCGCCGGGGTGGTTGAACACCGCCAGGCCGTCCTTGCCGGTGGTCGTCAGCCAGTCGTAGAAGCGATCCATCGCGATGGTGCCGCCGTCGGTCTCGGGCAGCGAGTTCTCGCGCGAGAAGTAGACGTTGATGTGGCCCATGCGGTCCGAGGTCCACTCGAACCCGCGGAAGCCGACGAAGTCCTTCGCGGGGTCGGTCGCGGCCTTGGCCTGCTCGAGCTCCGCGTCCCACTTGCGCAGCGCGTCGAGCGGGTTGACCGGATCGGCGTTCTGGCAGCTCGGCGCGACCCGCGGGTCCAGGCACTCCTCGTTGAAGGTGAACGGCGAGTTGACGTTCGAGGTGTGCTCGCTCGAGCCGACGAAGTTCAGGTCGTGCTTGTCACGCCCGGACTCGAAGTAACCGGCGGGCCGGGAGCCGGGCCATCCGTCGGAGTAGCCGCTGTGCTCGTGCAGTGCGCCGATGAGCTCGCGCTCGTGGGGCGCACCGGGGTGCTGTGCCGTGACGACCGGGGCCTTCGCCGTATGAGCGTCGTCTGCCGCGCCGGGGGTTGCGAGAGCGGGGCTCGCGGCGACTACGAGGGCGAGCGCGCCCGCGGCGGCGGTAACGAACAGCGCGCGGATGCGCATGTGTTCTCCGTCTGTTGGTTAGGGACGTCCTGCCTCGGAGGAGAGGTGGACCGATCCACCCTTCACCCGGGCGATGGCCCCCGGATGACCTGGACCTGAACGCCGGGCGAGGCTTTCCCTCGCGCGGTCGCGTCCCCGTGGCGACGCGTGACGGCCCGCCCCGCCGCACAGGGGACGTCACGGGCAAACCGCGGACTCCATGAACCCGGGCGGGCCTCTGGCGCATCGCGGCTGACGAGGATAAACCCCCGGATAGACCCCTCGGACCCGATTGTGGCACTTCACGGGCATTAATTTGACTGCCCAGTCAGTCAAAAGTTGGGGGATTTGTCAATATAAGTGCGATTTATAGCAGATTCGCCCGAAAAGTGAACATATGACTCAAGTGTGTTACACGATTTTTCTTGACATGTTTGCGAAAACATCCACAAATTGTCCCTTGGCGAACACGCCGCTTGAATCCCCCGAACAACTCGAGTCAAGGAACACACTTGGCGTTCATGCCCTCCGGCACGCCGCGACTGCTCGCTGTCGCGGTAGCCCTGGCGGTACTCGCGGTCACCCCGCCGACGTACGCCACCACCCAGCTCGCTGCCGCCCCAACCGCCGAAAAGCCGGACAACGGCACCCCGGCGACCCCCACGGCAGGCTCCCGCACCATCACCCTGATCACCGGTGACAAGGTCACCGTGGGATCCGGGGGCTCGGGGACCGGTACCACCTCGGTGCGGGGGCCCGACGGCGAACCCGTCGCCGCCCACGTCGTCACCGTGGGCAAGGACACCTTCGTCTATCCCGACAGCGCGATGCCCTACATCGCCGCCGGGTCGCTCGACAAGCGCCTGTTCAACGTCACCCGTCTGCTGGCCGACGGCTACGACGACGCCCATGTCGACCACCTTCCCCTGATTGTCACCTACGGGAACGCCGCCGCCGGCCTGCGTGCCCAGGCGGCGCCCGAGGGCTCCACCAGGGTCCGCACGCTCAGCAGCATCCAGGGTGCGGCGGTGACCGAGGACCGCGACAAGGCCGCGGACTTCTGGGCCTCGCTCACCGGTGGCCAGGTCGCGGCTCAGGCCCGCGGCAAGAACGCCGGACCCGTCTTCTCGGGCGGCGTCGCGAAGGTGTGGCTGGACGGCAAGGTCAAGGTCGACCTGGCCGACACGGTGGCGCAGATCGGCGCCCCCGAGGTGTGGGCGTCAGGCAACACCGGCCAGGGCGTCGACGTCGCCGTCCTGGACACCGGCATCGACACCGGACACCCCGACCTGGCCGGCCGGATCGCCGAAACGGCCAGCTTCGTGCCCGGCGAGGAGGTCACCGACCGGTACGGCCACGGCACCCACGTCGCCTCCACGATCGTCGGCACCGGCGTCGCCTCCGGCGGCACGGAGAAGGGCGTCGCGCCCGGCGCCGACCTGCACGTGGGCAAGGTCCTCAGCGACCAGGGCCAGGGGCAGGACTCCTGGATCATCGCGGGCATGGAGTGGGCCGCCCGCGACCAGCACGCCAAGATCATCAGCCTGAGCCTCGGCAGCGACTCGCCCACCGACGGCACCGACCCGATGAGCCAGGCCGTCAACGCGCTCAGCGCCGAGACCGGCGCGCTCTTCACCATCGCGGCGGGCAACTCCGGCCCCTACGACCACACGGTCAGTGCCCCGGGCGCCGCGGACGCGGCGCTCACCGTCGGAGCGGTGGACACCTCCGACCAACTCGCCGAGTTCTCCAGCCGCGGCCCGCGACTGGTCGACGGCGCGCTCAAGCCGGAGCTCACCGCACCCGGCGTCAACGTGCTGGCCGCCCGCTCCCAGTACGACTGGCAGGGCGAGGGCTACTACACGACCAAAAGCGGCACCTCGATGGCCACCCCGCACGTCGCGGGCGCGGCCGTGCTCCTGGCCGCCACGCACCCCGACTGGACCGGGGCGCAGCTCAAGGACGCGTTGATCAGCACGACCAAGGCCACCCCGGCCTACACCCCGTACGAGGCCGGCGCCGGTCGCCTGGACATCGCGGCCGCGACCAAGAGCACCCTGTTCGCCACCGGCTCCGCCTATCTGGGCATCCACCCGCTGGGGGACGAGCCGGGCGGCAAGACCGAGCGGAAGGTGACCTATACCAACACCTCCGGCACCGACGTCACGCTCGATCTGGCGTTCCAGGGCTCCGACGCCCCGGCCGGGCTGCTGTCGCTGTCCGCCTCCAAGGTCGTCGTCCCGGCGCACGGGAGCGGCACGGTCACGGTCACCGCCGACCTGGACCGCACCTCGGACAAGCACAGCTACAGCGGACGGATCGAAGCCACGGCCGGAGGCTCGGTCCTCGCCCGCACCGTCGTCGGGGTCAGCACCGAGGACCAGCCCCACCACCTCGTCGTCAATGCCAAGGACCGCGACGGCGCCCCGATGTACGGATGGGTCAACCTCCTGCGGGAAGGCGACCCGGCCGGTTCCTACTACAGCTTCATCATGGGCTCGGGATCCATCGACGTCCTGCTGCCGGAGGGCACCTACTCGGTGTGGATGTGGGGTGAGGTGCGAGGCACCCACGGCCCCAGCTCCCTCGGCATGGCCCTGCTCAACGCCCCCGAGGTCACCGTCGAGGACGACACCGTCGTGAACCTGGACGCCGCCACCGCGAGCGAGGTCAAGGCCGTCACGCCCCGGGAGACCGCCGACGCCGAGACCCGGGTGGACTACTACCGGTCGCTGGGCGACACGTCCTCCGTCGAGGACTCCATGACCCTCGGCACGGAGTACGACAGCGTCTGGACGCAGCCCACGAAGAAGGTGAGGAAGGGCCACCTGTCCGTCGCCACCCGCTGGCGCAAGCAGCAGCCGTTCCTGTCGATCACCTCTGGGAAGCAGTCCTACGACGACCTGTGGATCCAGCCCGGGGCGGGGCTCCTGCCCGAGGGGAAGGAAGATCTCAACGCCGTCTTCGCCGGTGCGGGCAACCCGGCCGACTACGCCGGGCTCGACGTCAAGGGAAAGATCGCGGTCGTGCGCTACGGCGACACCGACGACCAGGTGCCCGCCGCCGTGGCGGCCGGAGCGAAACTGCTGCTGATCGTCAACGACGAGTACGGACGCCTTCGCGACGCGATCCGCAGGACCCTCCTGACCGTGGCCTCACTGACCAGGGACGAGGGCGAGGAGCTCATCTCCCGGCTCGGGAAGGGCCCCGTCCGGCTCCACGTGGAGTCCAACCCCGCCACCGAATACCTCTACGACCTGGTTCGCCGCTGGGACGGCGCCATTCCGGGCAACCTGACCTACCAGCCGAAGCAGCGTGACCTGGCCCGGGTCGACGTCGACTTCCGCGACGATCCGGCGGACGAGGTCGACGAGTACCGCTTCGACATCTCCCCCTACACGAACACCAAGATGGGCTACACGATCCTGAGCCGGGCGGGGCGCAACCGCACCGACTGGGTCACCGCCGACGGCGTGAAGTGGATGTCGGAGGCGAACATCGCCAGAAAGACGTTGCAGTACGCCGGGGAGCGGTCCTACAAGGCGGGAAGCACCACCTACGAGCAGTGGTTCGGCCCGATCCAGCGTCCGAGGATCACCAACGCGATCGCGCTCCCGACGCGCACCGGCGACAATCTCCAGGTCCAGGCGCCCGGCTGGGGTGACTCCGGCGCCGACCACGCGGGCCTCGCGGCCTACGGCCAGCTCGAGCAGTCGATGGCCCTCTACCGGGGAGACGCCCTCGTCACGCAGACGGACGGCCCCGCCCTCGGCGTGGATCTGAGCCCCGGCAGGCTTGCCTACCGGCTCGTCACCACGACCGAACGCGACGCCTCGCTGTATCCGTACTCCACCCACACGCAGACCGCGTGGCGCTTCACCTCGGCGACCGCCGGGTCCGACACGCCCGCGCCCCTGCCGCTGGTCCAGCTCGACTACACCGTGAACACAGACCTGACCGGCAGAGCCTCCCGCTCCGCCGCCCTGACCCTCACCCCGTCCCACCTCCCGGGAGGACCCGCCTCCACCACGATCCGCTCCGCCGGCCTCGACGTCTCCTACGACGACGGCGCCACCTGGAGCAAGGAGCACCCGAAGCAGACCGCTGACGGGTGGGAGATCAAGCTGCACGCTCCCTCCCGCGCCCAGTACGTCACCCTGCGGGCTCAGGCCCAGGACAAGCAGGGCAACGGCGTCGAGCAGACGATCACCCGGGCCTTCGGCCTGAAGTAGCCGGACGCCTCTCCACCTGCTCGCCCGTGTCCCCGGTCTGTGCCACAGACCGGGGACACGGGCATGATCGGCTGTGGGGGGTACGGGCTCCGGATCCGGGAGCGGGCGTCCCCACCGCCCGCTGCGCCCGGTCCTCTCCGGGAGTGGATTTCTCACCGCCGACATGCCCGGTCCTCGACACACCCCCGGGCGCTGACCATTGGAAATGGCGCGGCATATCATGATGAGTACGGTGTGCCGTCCGGCGGTGGATCCCGTCAGGACCTGCCCGCTCACCGCGCTCCCGGACGCCGGTGTGGCCGTCCGGTCGTCACGCGGGCCGACTCCGCCTCGGCGAGGCCTGAGCCGGGAGACGCCGTACCACCGGGTGCGGGTGAATACCCGGGCGTACGCGCCGGCCGGGAACCACGGAGGCCGCGCAGCCGGAAAGGGGGCCTGGAATGCGCTTCGACATGATCGTGGAGACGCCGCAGAGGTCGCGCAACAAGTATGAGATGGACCCGGCCAAGCAGAGGATCCGTCTGGACCGGCTGCTGTTCACCTCGACCGCCTACCCCTACGACTACGGGTTCGTGCCCGGCACCCTGGCCGAGGACGACGACCCCCTCGACGCCCTCGTGCTCGGCGAGAGCCCGACGTTCCCGGGCTGCGTGATCAACGTCCGCCCCGTGGGGGTCTTCTGGATGCACGACGAACGCGGACCCGATGCCAAGGTCCTGTGCGTGCCCGCCAACGACCCCCGCTTCGCGAACATCCAGGACATCCAGGATGTCCAGGCCTACGTGCTCAACGAAATAGGCCACTTCTTCGACGTCTACAAGGACCTCGAACCCGGCAAAAGCACCAACGTCCGCGGCTGGGAATCGCGTGCGGAGGCCGAGGCCGTGGTCTCCCAGGCCGTGAGCCGCCTCTCGGGGGCGCCTTCGGGCGCGGTGTGAAGGACGGCGGCCGCCGGGTTGAGGAATGCCGGCCCGGTGCCGTACGCCCACACCGTGCTGGCGGCTAAGCCCATGCGATACATCCCGGTGGGAGGCAGAAGACCTCGGCGGACGGCACGACGAGGCGTGGCCGCAGTGGTACGCCGAGCATATGACCCGCACCCTGGCCGAGGGCGGCTACCGCATCGTCGGCCCGTCGGCCTGACCGACCGGCCACCGCCGCCGGCCGTGCCGGCGAGGTCCCCCCTCGCCGGCACGGTCAGCCCATGGCCGACTACACGGGAGCCGAACGGCTGGTTGTTTTATGTAAAATAGGTAGGAAATAGCTACTTTCGTCCTATCGGGAACGTCCGTTTACGTTAGGGACATGTCGTCGCGAGAGCTTCGCCGTCCGCGTCGAGTGGCACGAAAATCGGAAAGAGTTCTGGATGACCAGGCACGAGGTGGACGTCGTCGTCGTGGGCGGCGGGGGGATGGGGTCGGCGGCCGCGTGGCGGCTGGCCGGTCGTGGGGTCGACGTGGCGCTGCTGGAGCGGTTCGAGGCGGGGCACGTGCGCGGAGCCTCGCATGGGGCGTCCCGGATCTTCCGTGTCTCCTACATCGAGCCCGCCTACATCAGGCTCGCCCAGGAGGCCGAGGGATTGTGGCGGGAGCTTGAGGCCGCCTCGGGCGCCTCCCTGCTCACCCGCACCGGCGGAGTCGACCACGGGCGGACGGCGGATCTCGGCCTGCTGGCCGAGGCGGTCGAGGCGGAGGGTACGCCGGGTGAGTGGCTCGCCCCCGAGGAGGCCGCCGAGCGCTGGCCCGGCCTGCGTTATGACGGCAGGGTGCTCTTTCATCCGGCGGGCGGGCGGCTGCACGCCGACGACGCCGTGTCCGCGCTCCAGGCGCAGGCGGCCCGGCTGGGCGCCGTCGTCCGGCACGAGACGCCGGTCACCTCGATCACGGTACGCGGCGACGACGCCGTCGAGGTGGTGGCGGGGGAGGACGTCTACCGCGCGAAGAGAGTCGTCGTCGCGGCCGGAGCGTGGGCGGAGAAGCTGCTTGGCGGACTCGTGGCGCTGCCGCCGCTGCGCATCACGCAGGAGCAGCCGGCGCACTTCGCCCCGCTGCGCGACGACGTGGCGTGGCCCAGCTTCGTGCACCACCTCGACGAGGAGTCGCTGAAGGCCACGGGGTACCTGAGCGGTGTGTACGGCCTCGGGACGCCCGGCGAGGGCGTCAAGGCCGGATTTCACGGCACGGGTCCGGTGGTCGACCCCGACGACCGCGACTTCCAGCCGGAGCCCGCCCAGCTGCGCATCCTGCGTGAGTACGTCCGCGCATGGCTGCCCGGTGTCGACGCGGACGCCCTCACCCCGATCAGCTGCACCTACACCACGACGCCGACCTCCGACTTCGTCCTGGACCGAGTCGGTCCCGTCGTCGTGGCGGCGGGCTTCTCCGGGCACGGCTTCAAGTTCGTTCCGGCGGTCGGACGGATTCTCGCCGACCTCGCCCTCACCGGCGAGCGGCCCGACGCGCGCTTCGCGCTGAACCGCCCGCCCGTCGCCAACTGACCTCCCGGGCCTGCCGCGCGACGGTTGCCGAAGCCTCCGCCGGCGGCGACCCGATCACCGATCGCCTACGACCACTGATCACTTGGGAACCGCTCGTCTAGAGCCGGCGGGGAGGGGCGGTGGACTTCCGGTTCACGAGCGTGAGCGGCAGCAGGATGGACCGCGCCGATCGGCTCGGGGCTCGCAGTCGCTCCAGGAGCAGGTGCGCGGCCTCGGCGCCGACCTCGTAGTGGGGGATGCGCACCGTCGTGAGCGGAGGGCTCAGCTTGTCGACGAAGGGCATGTCGTTGAAACCGACGACGGAGACGTCGTCCGGGCACGACAGCCCACGCTCCGCCAGGGCGTCGTAGCACCCGAGTGCGAGAAGGTCGTTGCCCGCCAGGACGGCGGTGAACTCGACCCCGTCGTCGAGGAGCTCGGTGACCGCCTTCGCGCCCGCGGCCTCGGCCCACGCGGAACAGAGCTTCAGGCGTGACGGGGAGTTCTCCAGGCCGTGGTCCTCCAGCGCCTGCCGGAAGGCCCGCAGGCGGTTCACCCCGGTGGAGAGGTCCTGGGGACCGGCGAGATGGACGATCTTGCGGTGGCCGAGTTCGACGAGATGGCGCATCGCCATCGCGACCCCGCCGGCGTCGTCGCCCGTCACCGAGGGGATGTCCGACATCGCGAGCCTGCGGTTCACCAGGACGGTGGGGGTCCCGATCGCCGCCAGCCGCTCCAGGAGCGGGTGATGGAGGCGTGCCGTCGCGAAGACGAAGCCCTCGACGCTCCGGTTCTGGAGGGACTCGACGGCGGCCGTCTCGCGGGCGGGGTCGTTGTCGGTGTTGACGATCCAGGCGTTGTAACCGACGCCGCCGAGCACGTCCTCGACGCCCCTGACGATCGGCGGGAACAGCGGGTTGGTGAGGTCGGGGATGACCAGGCCGATGCTTGAGGAACGCGCCGTCTTGAGGCTGCGGGCGATGGGGTTCGGCTGGTAGCCGAGGGAGTCCGCGACGCGGTGCACCCGCTGCGCCGTCTCATCGTTGACCAGGTGGCGCGTCTCGGGATTCAGCGCGCGGGAGGCCGTCGCCGGGTGGACGCCCGCCTCGTTGGCCACGTCCTTGAGCGTCGGCCGCCGTACCGCGGACCCGGCGTGGACGCCGGGCTCCGTGGCGGGAGGCGGGGGAGGCGTCACGGCGCGGCTCCGGGCAGGAAGCGCTCGTCCAGGAGTCCGGTGTCGTGGCGCAGGGCGTTGGCGAGGCCGGCCGAGCCGGCATGGTGGCGCATCCGCAGCGTCACCAGCGTGTCAAGCGACTCCCGATCCACGCGGCCGTCGGCGACGAGCCCCTCCTCGGGGTCGGCGAGCAGCTCGACGTACCGCCGGACGTCGTCGTCGCCCAGCCCCATGAGCTGGGCGGTGACCGATGACGCGCACTCGTGGAGATGCCCGGAGGCCAGCCGGCCCGAGGTGTCCACGATCACGCCGACCAGCGCCGCGAGCCATTCCTCCTGCCGCTCCGCCGTGCTCGCCAGGACCGTCCCGACGTACGGGCCGATCTCCTTGGCCCGTGAGAGCCTGTGGCAGCCGGCCCGCTCGGCGTGGAGGTCGTTTCCCGCATTGAGAACGGTCACCGCACACCGGCCCTCGGCCAGCGCCTCGGCGCGCCGGGGGGTCGACCCGAGCGCGGCGACCTCGCAGTCGATCCCCGCCTTGACGCCCTGCCGCGCGAGCAGCTCGTAGGCGACGAAGGCGAAACCCGAGGTGGGGACGTCGACGCCGAGGACGCCCCCGCGCAGCGAGTCGATGTCCTCCACCCCCGGGGCGGTGAACAGCGACAGCCCGAGCCCGCGGTCCACGGCGGCGAGGATCCGCAGGTCGCTGGTGTGCCCGAGGGGGTTGTCCGCGACGAACCGGTAGGCTAGGACGTTGTCCGGGCTGGTGATGACCGCGTCGAGCTCGCCGGCGAGCAACGCGGCGAACTGCTCGGGGGAGTTGCGTGCGGGCACCTGGGTGATCGTGAGCCCGGCGGTGTCGAGTGCTCCGGTCGCCGTGGCGACGCCGAGCACCACGGACGGGCTGAACGTGCCGATCCGCAACGTACGCATGGTTCCACCTCCTCGATAACAGGGTATAGCAAACGATTGCTGCTTTATGAGGATACGAGTCGCCGCGCTTGAAAGACGGGAGTCGCGGCAATTCGAAGATCCGGCCGCTCCGGGCGATGTTACCAAGTATCACCTCGGGGGCGTGAGTGATCACCCCTCTGTAGGCGGTCGTCGGCGGTCGGGATCCGGCCGCATCGGACGGTGAAGCCGTCGGGTGAGAAGTTATTGACGCCATCGTCATCATTCGATAACGTGCCGCAAACGATTGCAGTGTGAATCGCGTCACAGCCGTTCGCGCCGGCACACCAGCGCCGCGCACTGGTTGAGCAAGGAGCTGAAATGGTGCACGTCGGGTCTCATCAAACCGATCATCCGGCCAGGGAGCGCGCGAGTACCGTCGGATCCACGCTGATCGAGGCGGTCGAGGTCAGTGCGGGATATGACAACCAGCGCGAGCGCACCCGGCTGATCGCGCTGCGCGACATCTCCCTCACCGTGATGCAGGGCGAGTTCCTGGCCATCGTCGGCCCGTCCGGGTGCGGCAAGACCACTTTGATCAACATGATTGCCGGGTTTGTCAAACCCCTCTCCGGAGTGGTCAGGGTGCGGGGCGCGGAGGTCAGCGGCCCCGGAGCCGATCGCGCGATGGTGTTCCAGGACTACGCGCTGCTGCCCTGGCGGACCGTTGAGCGCAACGTGGAGTTCGCGATCGAGAACCGGCGGGGACACGTCCCGAAGGCCGAACGCCGGCGCCGGATCGCCAGTGCCCTGGAGCTGGTGGGACTGGTCGGTTTTGAAAAGTCCTATCCGCACGAGCTCTCCGGAGGCATGCGCCAGCGGGTCGGCATCGCCAGGGCGCTGGTCGGCGAGCCCGAGATCCTGCTGATGGACGAGCCGTTCGGCGCCGTCGACGCGATGACGCGAGAGGCCATGCAGGCCGAGCTGGAGAAGATCATCGCCGAGACCCGGCAGACGGTCGTGTTCATCACCCACTCGATCGACGAGGCCATCACCCTCGGCGACCGCATCGTCGTGGTGTCCAACCGCCCGGGAACGATCCGGGAGATCATCGACGTCGACCTGCCGCGCCCCCGGTTCGACGAGCGCAACGACGTCAAGCGATCGGCCAGGTTCGGTGAGATCCGCAGCCACCTCTGGGCACTTCTCTCGGACGAGGCGCTCGGCGCCAAGTCGGGATCCGTCACGCAGCAGGAAGGTGAGACCCGATGACGCACGTCGTGCCGGCCGATCAGAGCACGCAGCGGGCCGCGCAGACCGAGACGATCACCGTCAGCAGGTACGCACCGTTCAGGAGCGTGGCGATCACCATCGTCAACCTCACGGTGTTCTTCCTGATCTGGGAGCTCATCGCGCGTGCCGAGCTGATCAACGCGCTGTTCTTCCCCAAGGCGTCGGAGATGTTCGCCGCCATCTACAACGGTTTCGCCGACGGGACGATCTGGCCCGAGCTGTCGCACAGTATCTCGAACTTCATGATCGGGCTGGCCATCTCCATCGTCATCGGCATCCCGGTCGGCCTTCTGATGGGCGCGAGCAGGGTCGCGGACCTCATCCTGAGCCCCTACGTCTGGGCGATGGCGTCGCTGCCCCGAGTCGCCCTGATCCCGTTGCTGATCCTCATCATGGGGTTCGACAACTCGATGCAGCTGACCATCATCGTCCTCTCGGCCGTCTTTCCGATCATGGTCAACTGCATGGCCGGCGTGAAGACCGTCGACCCCTCGCTGCTACGGGCCGGACGGGTGTTCGGGACCAGCCGCCTGCAGACGTACACCAAGATCATCCTCCCGTTCACCCTGCCGTTCGTGATCTCGGGGGTGAACCAGGGAATCGCTCGCGGCCTCGTCGGGATGCTGATCGGCGAGCTTCTCGGCGGAGGCGGCAACGGCCTCGGCTTCCTGCTCGATCGGGCCGGCGACCAGTTCGACGCGCCGATGCTGTACGCGGTCCTGATCCTTCTCGCCGTCATGTCCGTGGGCCTCATCCAGTCCATGCGCTGGCTCGAGCAACGCGCCGCGCCGTGGAGGGACACCGCACGCACGTAAACGATGCCGCCCCCCAGCCACAGACCCAGACCTCGCATCGGCAGAGCAGGAGTCAAGCGAATGAACAGATTCACCAGACGCATCGGAGCGGTCGGCGTGCTGCTCCTCCTCGCGGGTTCGCTGGCCGGATGCGGTAGCGGCGGTGACAGCGGCGGCGCCGGCGGCGCGAGCAGCGGGCCCATGGACGCCACCAAGGCCGGCCTGCCGAAGAGCGCCGACGACATCAGCGGGACGATCGACAAGACCAAGGTCAAGAAGAACCTCGTGGTCGGGGTGGACAACCCGTACTACCTCTTCCACCATGACATCGACGTCGCGCTCGCCAAGGGCTACTTCAAGGAGTTCGGCATCGACTCGGTCGACATCAAGACGATCGAGGACCCTCTGCCGCCGCTCATCGGCGGCTCGCTCGACCTGGCCCTGTACGACACCGACACGGCGATCGCCGCCGCCAAGAAGAGCGGTCAGGGCCTGCGGTTCCTCTCGGTCTACCTCGGTGGCGAGGCGAACGTCCTGGGGGTGGGCAAGGGGATCAACACCGGCGCCGACCTGAAGGGCAAGACCATCACCGGCGGCCAGTTCGGCAGCCGCAACGACGCGATCATCCGTCAGCTGCTCCGGGACAACGGCGTCGAGCCCGACAGGGACGTCAAGATCGTCAGCACCGGCGGGCAGTCGAACGAGCGCCTGCAGTCGGTGATCGCCGGCACCGTCGACGGAGCCAGCATCCAGCTGCGCCACCGCACGGTGCTGGAGAAGGCGGGCGGCAAGGTCCTGTTCGAGGAGACTCGCGAGGTGCCGCAGAGCGGCTGGTCGGCGAACAAGCTCCTCCAGGAGAGCCCGGAGACCGTGACCGCGTTCCTCGCCGCCACGCTCAAGGCCCGTCAGTTCATCACCGACCAGGCCAACAAAGACGAAGTGCTCACCATCATGCGCGACAAGAAGTTCGAGATCCCGACCGAGTACGCGGACGCGTACGCGGCGGAGAACGCGCCGGACTACCACGTGAGCGACGGCGGGTTCAAGCCGGCGGACATGGACAAGTTCATCAGTGACCAGATCACGTACAAGACGGTTCCCGATGGCACGGACTGGCGCCAGTACACCTATCTCCTCCCGCTCTGGCGCGCGCAGAAGGCTCTGGGCCTGCCGCTCAACCCAGCGCTCGCGGACATGTGACCGATGCGCGTGAAAACGGCTGAGGCGAAGAACCTCCGGCTGCTCGCACACCACGATCTCGGCGGCAAGGGCGACGGGATGCAGGTGATGCGGCACGAGGACGTCGTGTACGTCGGCCACGCGGGGACGTCGAGGGCGGGCACCTCGATCCTCGACGTCTCGGACCCCCGGCATCCGAAGCTCATCGACCAGTGGCCGGCGCCGGACAACACGCACACGCACAAGGTGCAGGTCGCCGACGGCCTGCTCCTGGTCAACCACGAGCGTTTTCCGTACCGGCCCACCGGGCCGCTGGGGCCGCACTCGGCGGGCCTCGCGGTGTACGACCTCGCCGATCCGTCGGCGCCGCGGCAGATCGGGTTCTGGGAGTCCTCCGGCAAGGGCGTTCACCGGATCGTGTGGCAGGGCGGGCGGTTCGCCCACCTCTCCGTCACACCGGACGGCTTCACCGACCGGATCTGGATGATGCTCGACATGTCGGACCCTCGCCATCCGGTGGAGGCCGGCCGGTGGTGGTGGCCCGGTCAGTGGACGGCGGGGGGCGAACAGCCGGCGTGGCCGGAAGGACAGCGGCACGCCGCACATCACGCGCTCCTCGACGGCGACCTCGCCTACCTCGGCTACGACGACGCGAATCTCGTGGTCCTCGACATCGAGGACCCCTCCCGTCCCCGGGCGATCGGGTTCTGCCGGTGGGAGGGCGGTGCCACGCACACGTGCCTTCCTCTGCCCGGCCGGAACCTGCTCGTCGTCACCGACGAGCAGCAACACGACGGACCACACGCTCCGGAACGGCGCATCCACCTGATCGACGTCCTCGACCCGGCGAACCCGCGGTATCTCTCTGCCCTTCCGGAGCCGAAGGGCGACTTCGCCGGGCTGCCCATGCGCTACGGGCCGCACTGCCTGCACGAGAACCGTGAGGGGTCGTTCCAGAGCGGGCGTCTGATCTTCGCGACGTATTTCAGCGCGGGTGTCCGGGTCTACGACCTGGAGGATCCCGGCCATCCACGCGAGATCGCGCACTGGGTCTCGCAGACACCGCCCGGTCAGGCCGCCCCGCAGGCGAACGACCTGTTCGTCGATCGCGACGGCCTCGTCTGGGTGACCGACCGCACGAACGGAGGGCTGTTCGTCCTGGAGCCCGGGGGCGAACTCGCCGCCTTGATGTAGACGTGCTCCTGTCCGAGCCGATCCGCGGGATCGGGGTCCCGGGACTGTCCGGCCGAGAATCAGCGCTAACGACTGAGCCGCGGATCAGAGGGTGTTTCGGTCGGCGAGGCTGTCCCGGGTGGTCCATCCGCGCCTGCGCCGAAGGCGTACTAAGAGCTCTTTGCGTCTTCGGCCAGGCCTCGGTTGCGGAGATGGGCCAGAGAGCCGACGTACTTGAGCATCAGACGGGCGAGCTCCAGGCGGTCGTGTTCCGACCAGTCGGCGGTGATGTATTCGAACGCCGAGCGCTGGTGGCGACGGAAGCGGGCCATGAGCTCGGCGCCTTCGGGGCTGAGCCGCAGGACGGTGCGGCGGCCGTCCTGTTGGGAGGCGGCGCGGATCAGGTAGCCGGCCTTGATGTTGTCGGTGACCATTCGGCTGGCCACCGAAGGATCCACGGCCAGGAGTTCGGCCACCGCCCCGACGGTGATCTCCTTGCCGGAGTCCTGGGTGTGCTCCATGACGATGTTGAGCACGAGGGTCCGGCTCAGGTCCTTGGCCGAGATCGGGTTTTCGACCTCCAGCAGTGACGTGCGGCGCAGCTTGGAGAACGCGGTGCCCACGGCGTCCAGCAGCTCGTCGGCCGTTCGTGGCTCGCTCGTCGTCATGTGCCCATCGTATATCCGTGAACCTTCGAAGACATGTGTTGACGCGAAAATATATGCATGTCAGCATGCATATGCGTAAAACCATGAACGGAGAAGATCATGACCATCCTCATCACCGGTGCCCGTGGCAAGGTCGGCCAAGCGATCATTTGCCGCCTCCACTCCGCAGATGTTTCCGTCCGCGCCGCCAGCGCCAATCCCGCTGAACTGACCGTTCCCGCCGGCGTCGAGGTCGCCGAGCTCGGGCTCAACCGGCCGGAGACCTTCGAAGCCGCGCTCCGCGGCGTCCGCCAGGTGTTCCTCTACCCCGAGCCCGAGGGCATCGACGCCTTCATCAAGGCCGCGGAGGCCGCGGGCGTCGAGCACGTCGTCCTGCTGTCCTCCTCCTCGGTCCTCGACCCCGGCGCCGAGACCGACCCGCTGGCCTCACGCAGCCTCAGGGTCGAGCAGGCCCTCGCCTCCTCCGACCTCGCCTGCACGTTCCTGCGCCCGGACGCCTTCGCCAGCAACGCGCTCGGCTGGGCCTACTTCATCGGCCGGAACCTGCCGATCCGGCTCGCCTACCCGGACGCGGACATCACGCCCATCCACTCCGAGGACCTCGCGGACATCGCCGTCGAGGCCCTGAGCGGCGGCTCCCTCAAGGGCCGCTCGGTCACCCTCACCGGCGCGCAGTCGCTCACCTTTCGCGAGCAGCTCGCCGTTCTGTCCGAGGTCCTCGAACGTGACATCCCCGTCGTGAAGATCACTCACGCCGAGGCCGAGCAGCAGATGAGCCGGTACATGCCCGCCCCGGTGGCCGCTTCCCTGCTCGCCCTCTGGTCCGCCGCGTCCGCTCGTCCCGCCGCCATCGCCGACACCACCCAGACCCTCCTCGGCAAGCCCGCCCGCAGCTTCCAGCAGTGGGCACGTGAGAACGCCGCCGCCTTCACCCAGCGCTGACCCCGCCGGTCCTCCGTTCAGGCGAGCGCCCCTTCCTTCCCTTGAGGCCTCCCCATGTCCACCCTCCTGGCTGCCGTGCCGCCGCATCACTGAGGAGCACCGATCATGAAACCCATCGGCTACTGGCTCAACCGCACCGACGAAGCCCTCACCCACCACATGAACGGCATGCTGGACGAGTTCGGCCTCACCCGGATCGCCTGGCAAGTCCTCAACGTCGTCGAAGACACCGCTCAGATCTCGGACACCGACGTCCTGTCGGCCCTCGCAGCCAACGCCGATGTCCCCACCCTGACCGCCGTCATCGAAACCGTGCTCGCCGACGGTTGGGTGACCCGCCCCACCTCGGATCGGCTCACCCTCACCTCCGACGGCCGTCGGCGTCTGGCCAAGGTCGCCGAACGCGTCAACGCGTTTCGCGAGCTGTCGATGTCTGGCATATCCACGAACGAGTACCTCACGGCCGTGGGCGTCCTCGAGCGCATGACCCACAACATCGAGGCCCACCGGACAGGAGACGCGGCCGGCTGAACTCAGTCCAGGATGATGCGCACCGGGTTCCGGCGCAGCCATTCGTCGAGGCTGAGCACCAGCTCGACGCCGCGTCGGGCGATCGTCGCGAGCTCGGTCTCCTCGTACGCGAAGGAGCCCAGCATCCGGGTCATCCCGGTGTCGAGGAGCGGCAGGAGCGGCGAGTCCCGGTCGTCGAGCGCCTCGTTGAGGCGGACCCGCAGGGCGGGGTCGTACGCCGGGTCCTGCACCGTCGGATAGGCGCTCTTGCGGCGCTCCAGCACGGAGGCCGGCAGCAGATCGGCGACGGCGGCGCGCAGCAGGCTCTTCTCCCGGCCGTCGAACGTCTTCATCGCCCACGGCACGTTGTACATGTACTGGACCAGCCGGTGATCGCAGAACGGTACCCGGACCTCCAGCCCGTTCGCCATACTGGTGCGGTCCTTGCGGTCCAGCATCCCCCTCAGGAACCGGGTCAGGTTCAGATAGGAGATCTCCCGCATCCGGCGCTCGGTCGCGTCGGCGCCCGGGAGATGCTCGACCTCCGCCAGCGCCTGACGGTAGGCGGCGTCGCGATAGCCGACCAGGTCGAGAGACTTGGTCAGACCCGGCTCGAAGAGACTCATGGAACTCTGGCTGCCGCCCTCGTCGCTCGGGTTGAGCGCGGCCATCCAGGGAAACGTGCCGGCGTTGACGAGGGCGGGATCGTGGAACCACCGGTAGCCGCCGAACACCTCGTCGGCCGACTCGCCGGACAGCGCCACCGTGGAGTGCTCGCGGACGGCGCGGAACAGCAGGTACAGCGACACGGTCATGTCGCCGAAGGCAGACGGCAGGTCGCCGGCGACGAAGGTGCGGCTGCGGTTGATCGAGTCCATCAGGTCGCCGGCGCTGAGCACGATGTCGGTGTGTACGGTGCCGGTGTGCGCGACCATGTCCCGGACGAAGGGCATGTCGTGGGCCGAGCGCAGGTCGTCGGAGTGGAAGTTGTCCGCCTGCCCGACGAAGTCGACGGCGAAGGTGCGCAGCGCACCGGCGCCGCCGGACACGTGCTGGGCGAGAGCGGTCAGCGCGGACGAGTCCAGCCCGCCGGAGAGCAGCACGCAGAGAGGTACGTCCGCCACGAGCTGCTGCGCGGTGATCTCCTCGAGCAGACCGCGGACGGTGCGGATCGTGGTCGGCAGGTCGTCCTCGTGCTCAACGGTGGTGAGCTGCCAGTATCGCCGTCTGCGCAGCCCACGGTCGTCGACCCGGATCAGCTCTCCCGGCAGCACCTCGTACACGCCTCGATAGATTCCGTGGCCGGGCGTGCCGGCGAACGACATCAGCTCGCGCAGCCCCTCGCTGTCCACCTCCGCCGGCGCCGCCGGATGGGCGAGGATCCCCTTGAGCTCGGAGGCGAACATCACGCCGTCCGGCGTGGGTCGGTAGTAGAGCGGCTTGACGCCGAGCCGGTCGCGCACCAGCAGGAGCCTGTGCTCGACGGCGTCCCAGAGCCCGAAGGCGAACATGCCGATGAGATGGTCGACGAAGGACTCGCCCCACTGCAGGTAGGCGTTCAGGACCACCTCCGTGTCGCTGGTCGTCCGGAACCGGTGCCCGTGTCCCCGCAACTCCTCGCGTAACTCCGCGAAGTTGTAGACCTCGCCGCTGTAGGTGATCGTGGCGACGACCTTGCCATCCCGCTCGACGGTCATCGGCTGCGCGCCGTGCGCCAGGTCGATGACGGCCAGTCGGCGGTGGCCGAGGCCGACGTTCCGGTCAAGCCAGATTCCCTCGGCGTCCGGGCCGCGAAGCGCCATGGTGGCCGTCATCGCACGGACGGTTGCGGCTTCCTGCCGAAGGTCTCGGGCAAAGTCCACCCAACCGACAATTCCACACATATTTATCTCCACGCGTTGGTTGTCATGCTCATAGGCACAGCGGCGCGTCGTCGACCTGAAGGTCGCGCGGCAGCGTATACGGAGGAACGCGCTGAACTTCGCGTAAAAGTACGCGCTCAGCTGTTAACCGGAAATCGGGATTTCGGAATATTCGGCTACCTGTAAGAAGGCGCTTTTATGTGTCGAAGTTCTCTGGAGGAAACCGGCCCGACGGGTTCCGTGCGGCTCTGATCAGCCGTGCGGCCGCCGGGGCATCGGTCGGGACCACCGAGGACATCGGACTCGTTCATCTGGGTCGGTAAGGGGAGAGGAGGGTGCGGGCGACGGCACGGCCCGACGCGCCGGTCACGCCCGGACCAGGCCAGGTGGCAGCGCCGATCAGGTAGAGCCCCGGTACGGCGGTGGCGTATCCGCCGCGATGGGCCGCCATGGGGCGCTGAGTGAAGCCCTGGGACAGGGCGTTGTGCCCGGCGTTGCCGTCGCCTGGCCCGGCATTGGGGTTCGCCGCCGCGATGTCCGCGGGACTGAGCAGATGGCGGGCCAGGATCATCTCCTCCAGCCCGGCCACGTGCTGGGCCGCTTCCGCGATCACACGGTCGGCGAATCGCTCGGCCACCGCGTGCGTCCACTCTCCCTCGACGGTGATGTCATGAGCGGCGTCACCCACCGGGTGCAACGGCAGGTCCATGACCTGGAGACGGACGACGGCCGAACCGGCCGGCGCCCGTCCGGGATCGACCGCGCTGGGCTCGTGCCAGGAGATGGAGGGGTGAGCGGGCAGCAGACCGTCCTCGGCCTGGCGCGCGGACGTGATCAGCTCCGCGATGCCACGGCCGAGGTTGACGGCGCCACCCAGGTCGAGGCGGGGATCGCCGAAGTGCGGCTTGCCGGACAGGGCCAGGTTGATCTGGAAACAGCCGCGCCGATAGCGGAACCGCGCTGCCTGACTGCGCACGCCTACCGGAATGCCGGGGGCGTCGCGCAGAAGCCGGCCGTAAAGCCGGCCGGGGGCGGTCGTGGCGACGACGGCCTGAGCGGCGGTGTACGTCGCACCGTCCGTGGTGCGTACCCCGGTGGCGCGTCCCTCGCCGACCAGGATCTCATCCACCTCGGCTCCGGTCACCACCACCCCGCCATGGCGTTCGACGAGTGCGACGAGTGCGGCGACCAAGCGGCCGCTGCCGCCCTCGGGCACCGGATTGCCCGCGGTCAGCGTGGCGGCGAACACCGAGGCCCACAGCGCACCCGCGGCGTCGTGTGGCCCGAGGCCCACGTGCGAGAGCCACGGAAGGAATGCCGAGCGCAGTTCCTCGGAGCGGAACCGGTCGGTGATCAGGTCGTACGCGCTGCCGGCGACAAGCTCCTGAAAGGGCAGCGCGCTCATGGTGCCGTCCGCGTACAGCGTGTCCAGCAACGAGGTCGCCGCGGGCGTGGTCAGCTCCATGCCCAGCAGGGGGAGGAGCGAGTCAAGGTGGGGAGCGAGATCGGCGAGCAGCCCGTTCCATGCCTCCCCTTCGCCCAAGCGGTCCAGTTCCGCGGCCAGCTCGCCGGGATCGGTGGCGATGACCGCGCTGCGGCCGTCGGGCAGCGACGCCCCGGTGGACACCCCGCCCTGCACGTAGCGCAGGCCCAGCTCGGAAAGCTCGCCGCCGAGTTCGGCGAAGACCGGCCCGTTGGCCAGGAGGGGATGCAACGCGGAATAGGTGTCGTGCAGGAAGCCGGGCAGGGTCAGTTCCTCGGTGCGTACGAAGCCGCCGGGCTCAGTGGCACGTTCCAGCAGAGCCACGCTGCGACCGGCCCTGGCGAGGTAGGCCGCCGCGACGAGGGCGTTGTGCCCGGCTCCGACGAAGACCACGTCGAAAGAGCGCTGCGATGAAGACGCACCTATCGAAGAAGAAGACATATCTCCGTACTATCAAATAAAGGTTTTCGGAATTTAGACATATCAAATTCAGGGCATGCCAAAGGGGACGGATGACTTCATGGTGAAGACTCGGTGCCCGAAAATCAGAGCCACATTGTCGGAGAATTCAACTGACTATTGGAAGGAGGTTGTCCATGCCTATTGCACCGTTTCTCATCGGAGGCGCGGATATTCGCCGGCTCGGGGGAGAAAAAGGAGGTCCCCAATGGACTCGGGTTCTCCACCTTGTATTTGTTGCCTCCGTTGAGGAAGGCGGCGCCAATGCCTGTGCGGAGTTGAGATCAGAAGGATTCGCCTGCGCGCTGGTTTCCAGTCCTGGTCGGTGACGACGGCGACGCCCGATGGCGCGCCCGGTGGCGCCCGGTTCGGTCGGATCATTGGCAATGGAAGCCACGCGTGCGAAGGGCGCCATGGTCACGATGTCGGCGAGTGCCGGCGCGGCCGCCCGCAAAGGGCTTGCCCACGCCGGCCACCACGGAATCGGCATGTAAATACGGTAGCATGGTACCGATTTGCGGGTCATCGGGTGGTTCGTCCTGACGCTGATGAGCGCAGTTCGATCGGCGCTCGCTTCTGGCTCGGCCACGCGGGACGGACAGGCCGAACCGGCCGCCGGTTCGCCGGGTCGGGCATGCGCACCCCCTCGCGTCGCGACGGCCCTCCCCGCCACCGAGGCGGTCGGCGTTCACCGGAGACGCTAAACCCGAGCGTTCGCGTCGGGAATCATGTGAAGCTCATAGTCCGACCGGGCCGCCCGCACGACCGGTCGTGCCCGGGGCGCCTCGATTCGTGCGCGCGGGCCTGTCCGAAGGTCGTCAGGGGCCGGACGCCCGCGGGAGGGGGAGCTCGAGGACTACACGTTTCATGGGGTTCGCCGTCCGACATGTCCTGCGGACCTTGGGAGAAGGGGTCATCGCGTGCCATCCGGCGCTGCGCTGCCAGGTGTTCAGCTGAGATACGCCCCGGCGTTATCCGTTCTGGTGATCACTGCCTCATCATCTGCAGGAGAATGTTGGCGATGGCGGGAAAGGCGTGACGTGGGGTGGCGGAGACTCGGTCTTCTGACGCGTTGCCGGGTGATCTGTGGACGCGGGCGGGGATGACGACGGAGGAGCTCGCCGAGGCGTCGGGGGCCGGCGCACAGCTGATCGGTGACCTGGAGCGGGGCCACAGCCGTCTGCCTCAGCGGCGGACACCGGCCGCGCCGGGGCTGTCGCAGGCGGATGAGGCCGCCTTGGTGGCCGCCGCCGGATCCGAACGGGTGGTCCGGCAACCGGGTCCGGCGCAGTTGCCGCCGGACCTGCCGGTGTTCGCGGGCCGTCATCGGGAACTGGCCGAGGCGTTGCGGCTGCTGGATGAGCGGACCGAAGGGGGAGCCACGGTTGCGATCAGCGCGATCGGCGGGATGGCCGGAGTGGGCAAGACGACGCTGGCGGTGCACTGGGCGCATCGGGTGGCCGGCCGCTTCCCGGACGGACAGCTGTATGTGAACCTGCACGGGTTCGACCAGAGCGGTAGCGTGCTGGACCCTTCGGCGGCGTTGAGCGGTTTTCTGGAGGCGCTGGGCGTTCAGCGGGTGCCCGAGTCGGTGGAAGCGCGGTCGGCGTTGTTCCGTAGCCTGCTGGCCGGGCGCCGGATGCTGGTGTTGCTGGACAACGCGCGCGACAGCGAGCAGGTCCGCCCGTTGCTGCCCGGCGGCCCGGACTGTCTGACGATCGTGACCAGCCGTAACCAACTGGGCGGTCTGGTCGCGAGCGAAGGCGCTCATCTGATGAGCCTTGAGGTGTGGCCGGGCGCCGAGGCGCGGGAGGCGCTGGTACGCCGTCTGGGTGAGCGTCGGGTGGCGGCCGAGCCGGAGGCGGTGGCCGAGATCATCGAGCTGTGCGGGCGGCTGCCGCTGGCCGTGTCGATCGTGGCCGCGCGCGCCGGCATCGCCCCGCACCTGTCCCTGGCCGACATCGCGGCCGAGTTGTCGTCGGCCGGTGAACGACTGCACGCATTGGATCTGGGTGAACCGCAGGCAGATGTGCGGGCGGTGTTCACCGCCTCCTACCGCGTGCTCAGCCCCGAGGCTGCACGTCTGCTGCGGCTGCTGGCGATTCACCCGGGGCCGGAGATCTCTCTGGCCTCGGCGGCCTCCCTCCTGGGGGTGCCGCACGCCAAGGCCCGGGCGGCGTCGCGCGAGCTGTGCACGGCGAGCCTGCTCACCGAGCACGCCGCCGGCCGCTATGTCGTGCACGACCTCATCCGTGTTTTCGCCGCCGAACTGCTGGAGCAGGCGGGAGAGTCCGCCCTGGCGCGGCAGCGCCTGACCGAGCATTACGGACACTCGGCCCGCAACGCCTACCTGCTGTACGGGCGGCCGCCCATCGCCGAGCTGGAGGCCCCGGGGGAGGGGATCACCCCGGAGGCGTTCGAGACGATCGCGGCCGCTGGGGTCTGGTACCGGCGCGAGCGCGGCACACTGACCGCGGTGCTGCGTCAGGCCGCGGCTGCGGGTCTGGACCGTGCCGTCGCGCTGATCGTCCTGGACTCGCGTCCGATGAGCGCGGGTTCCGACATCGCGGCAGACGGTCTTCCGCACTCCCTGGCGGCCCTGGAGGCGGCTGTGCGCACTGGGGAAGTCGTCCTGATCGCCGAGTTGGAGCGGACTGTCGGGGCCATGCGGGCGCGAATGGGGAATGCCGCCGCCGCCGAGTCGCACTTCATGCGGGCACTGGAGTTGTTCCGGTCCGCTGGGGATCCGGAGGGGGAGAGCAACACCCTGCGCTCAATGTCCAAGAATGCCCAATTTTCCGGTAATTTTGGCGGGTCTATTGGGTATCTCGACCAGGCGATCGCGGTGTCCGAGCGCGCAGGGCGGCCCCAGTTGCTGGTTCCGGTCCTGGCGGAGAAGTCGCACACGTTGTATGGGCTGGATCGGATGGCCGAGGCGGTCGCCGAGGCCGAGCGTGGGCTTGTCATCGCCGAGGCCAGAGGCATGACGTACTACCAGATATACCTGTTGTCCGAGCTCAGCGGTGCGCTGGTCCCGCTCCACCGGTTCGGTGAGGCCGTAGAGGCGGGAGAGCGGGCCCTGCACCTGCTCGGTGACCACACGGAGTTCCTTCTGGAGTTCGGGCTGGTGCCCGATCTGGCGCTGGCCCATCTGGCAAGCGGGAACCGCGAGCGGGCGCGCGAGCTTCACGATCGGTGGGACACCTACCTCCTGGGCTACGACGAAGATCAGATCACCAGCCTGATAGGTGGGCCGCAGGCCGTCGCGGACACTCTCGCCGTCATGGCCACGGTGAGAATCGGCCTCGGCATCCAGACCCGGGGAGCGTCCGCGATGGCCCGCTCGCTGGTGGACGCGGCGGAGCCGGAGGCGAGCGATTCCCTTCTTCGCGCTCTGGTCGCGGAGATACAGGAAACGGCTCAGGCGCAGGCGGGCGGCTCGACGGCCGGCCTGCCGGCGCTGCTGCTGGCGAGCGCCCGCTCCTACGAGCACCTCGACGTCCGGCGACGCCGCGACAAGCTCCTCACAGCCATGGAAACGCTCTTCCTCACGCGCCACGTCACGCGTGGGGTGAGCCCGCAGGAATTAGCGCGGGAGGCGCTCACCCTCGAGCCTCCCGCGCCCGGCGCGGAGACGGCCGCGGACCTGCTGCTCAGGGGCTGCGCCACGCTCATCGCGGTCGGTTACGCCGAGGCCGTTCCCCTCCTGCGCGCGGCACTTGAGGCCCTGGCACACCCCCGCGTGCTCGAGAACGGCGTTCCCGAGTGGTACGCGCTCGGCGCCGTCGCGGCCCGGATCGTGTGGGACGACGGCGCCCTGCACGAGTGGTCGCGGCGGGTGTCCTCCGGCGCGGGCAGGGACGGCGCACTCGACCGGCTCCGCGCGGCGCTCATGACGGAACAGGCGGCGAATGTCCCGGCTCCGGGCAGGCCGTCGGGGGATGGCGTGGCCTGGGACTCCCTGGGTATGGCGGAGATACTCGCCTGGCAGGGCGACGACCAGGCTCTCAAGGCGGCGGAGCACCTCGACCGCATGGCCGAGGAGTTCGCCGGAGCCGCGGCCGGCCTGGCGCAGAGCGCCCGCACCGTTCTGGCGCTCGGCCGCGGCCGCTATCGTGACGCCTTCGAGGCGGCCCGCCGGTTCTGCGAGCAGGACGTGCTCAACCTGGACCATCATCTGCTTCCCGATCTCATCGAGGCCGGCGTCCGTTGCGGAGAGCGCGAACGGGCGCTGGAGGCGCTGGGGCTGCTGGAGGCGAAGGCCGTCGTGGCCGGGACGCCGTGGGCACTGGGACTCCTGGCAAGGTCGCAGGCCCTGGTCGGGGAGCAGGCGGGCGCTGAGGAACTTCATCTGCGGGCCGTACGGCATCTCGAAAGAACGCGCATGACGGCGGATCTGGCCCGTGCTCATCTGGTGCACGGCGAGTGGCTGCGGCGGCGAAAGCGCCGCAACGACGCCCGCCTCAGCCTCCGTACGGCTTATGAGATGTTCGTGGAGATGGGCGCGGAGGCGTTCGCCGAACGATCCCGGATGGAACTGATCGCGACGGGCGAGCGCGTTTCCGGTGGAGCGGCCGGGGAGCCCGGCGACCTCACCCCGCAGGAGAGGCGGATCGCCCAGCTGGCCGCCGGGCGCGCCACCAATCAGGAGATCGCGGAGGAGTTGTTCATCAGACCCAGCACGGTCGACTATCACCTCAAGAAGGTGTTCCGCAAGCTGGGCGTGACGTCACGGCGCCAGCTGAAGCCCGGCGAGCTGTAAGCGCCGCGGCCCGGGCCGAACGGCCGGACACCGGCCCGAGACGTCGGCGCCCCGTCGGCCCCCACCGCTACGTCAGGGCGAGTCCAAGAGGGCGGCGTTCATCGAATCTCCCAGCGGTTCACGGGATGCGGAGACGCCGCTTTTCCGGGGGTAACCGGCCTGACGGGATGTCTTCAGCCGGGGCCGGCGGAGACTCCGGCCACCGAACAACCGTCAAATGGGCTGATGACCGTCGAAGGGAAGAGTGAGCAGGCCGGGCGGGAACCGGTGCAGGGAGCGGCAGCCGGTGTCGGTGACCACGACCATCTCGCCGGTCTGCACGCCGGCGGTGAAGTCGGGAGTGCAGACGTTGGGCTGCACCACGAGCGTCGTCCCCGCGCGCAGCGGCTCGGCGTGCAGGCCACTCGGGGTGAGATCGCGCCCGCTCAGCACTGGGGGCAGGTAGCCGCCGCCGAGTCCATGAAGGAGGTCGTCGACGGTCGACAGCCCTTCGGCGCGGACGTGCCGCAGGCTCGACAGCAGCTCGGCGGGCAGGACACCCGCGCGCAGGCGGCCCATGACCTCGTCGCGGACCGTCTCGGCGACGGTGTGCAGGCGACGGTAGAGCGCGGTCGGCTCGGCGCCGACCACCGCGGTGCGCAGCAGTTGGGCGGGGTGGTCCTGACCCCATCCGGCGCTGAGCTCGAACACCACGACGGAACCGGGCCGCGTTACGCGCTCGCCCGGCCACTGGGCCGGAACGCAGCGGTCGGGTGCGCTCATCGAGGTCGTCGTGACGTAGCAGATGTGGTGCGTGCCTCCTTCCGCGCGGTAGGCGTGCTCCGCGGCGGCGACCATCTCCCGCTCGCTCGCCCCCCGCCCGGCGGCGTCGAGCAGGGCGGCGGCGGCCAGGTCGGTCAGCGCCGCCGCGTGCTCCAGCCACCGGAGCTCCTCGTCGGACTTGACCATGCGAAGGCGGGTGTAGTGCTCGTCCAGCACCACGACGGCGCTCGCCCACTCGCCGACGGCGTCGCGTATCCGGGCCGGGACCGGACCGACGAGGCCGACCCGGCACGCGGGACCGAGCCGCCGCAGAGCCTGCAGTGCGGCCTGCGCCGGGTCGTCGCCGATCGGGCCGACCTCGTCGTCGAGGCCGGAGCCGAGAACGGTGCGCCGGGCGTCGGGCACGTGGTTGTGGAATCCCACGAGCAGATGCCCCGCTCCGTCCGGCGGCAGCACAAGAAGAGCCTCGCGGGTGACCGGCCAGGTGGTGAGCCAGGGGATGGCACTGCCGGTCCGGTTCGCACCGTACGCGAGGACGACGTCCGCGCCGTGCGCCGCGGCGGCGGCGCGGATGAGCGCGCGCCGGGAATGCAGCTCCCCGGTGCTGAAAGGGGCTGGGGCGATGAGTGGTGATCCAGAGAGCAGCGTTGACATGGCTCACATCATCGAGCAGTATGCAACCGATTGCAATGAGAGGAGAAGATCATGGACGAGCTTGTCGCCTCGGCGGTCTCGCACTGGGCTCCGAGGTTCACGACGAACGGAGTCGCGGTCGCGGACTTCGAGCGCGTGACGTCCGGTCTGAAGGACTGGGACGGCTGGTGCTCCGCGTGGTCGGAGGTGGGAGCGGAGTACGAGGCTCTCGGCGCCGAGGCCATGGGGGAGGGCCGCCTCCGATCGGCGGGCCAGCACTACGTCCAGGCCGCCGTCTGTTATCACTTCGGCAAGTTCCTCTTCGTCCAGGATCCGGGCCAGATGCGCGAGGCGCACCTGGCCGCGGTGCGCTGCCTCGACGCCGCGCTCCCGCACCTCGACCCGCCGGGCCGGCGGATCGAGATCCCGTTCGACGGATCACACCTCGTCGGTGTTCTCCGCCTGCCCCACGGCCCCGGCCCGCACCCGGTGACGGTCATGGTCCCGGGCCTGGACTCGACGAAGGAGGAGTTCCGATCGACCGAGGCGCTCTTCCTCGAGCGGGGCGTGGGAACCTTCAGCGTCGACGGCCCCGGGCAGGGCGAAGCCGAGTATGACCTGGCGATTCGTGGTGACTGGGAGGTTCCCGGCGCCGCGATCCTCGACGCCGTCTCGGCGGAGCCGGACGTCGATCCGGACCGGCTCGGGGTCTGGGGGGTCAGCCTCGGCGGCTACTACGCCCCCCGCATCGCCAGCGGCGACAGCCGGGTGCGCGCCTGCGTCGCGCTCGCCGGGCCCTACGACTTCGGCGGCTGCTGGGAGCAGCTGCCGGCCCTCACGCGAGCGGCGTTCCGCGCCCGCTCCAGGGCGGAGAGCGACGAGCACGCGCGCGAGATCGCGCACACACTCAGCCTCAAGGGGCGGACCGCCTCCATCACCTGCCCGCTGCTCGTGGTCACCGGCAGGCGCGACCGGCTCATCCCGTGGCAGGACGCCGCCCGCCTCGCGGAGGAGGCGGGGGGAGAGACCCGGCTGCTGCTCCTCGACGAGGGCAACCACGGGTGCATGAACGTCGCCGCACAGCACCGCCAGAAGACGGCGGACTGGATGGCGGCCCAGCTCGGAGCGGGTGAGTGAACCTTGACACCCGATCAGCCTCTCAGTAAATTCATAGCAATCGATTGCAAGGAGCCCGCATGAGCCTTGAACCACTCCCGCTGCTGCGCGTCGGGTGGATCGGAGCCGGCCGGATGGGGGCGGCCATGGCACGCCGGCTCGCGCAGGCCGGTGTCGACGTGGCGGTGTGGAACCGGACGTCGTCGAAGGCCGAGGCACTCGTGGCCGACGGCGCGTCGGTGGCCGAGTCGATCGCCGATCTCGCCGACCGCGACGTGGTCTTCACGATGGTGTCCTCATCGGAGGACCTCGAGCAGGTGCTGGTCGGCGAGGGCGGCCTCCTCACCGCAGGCGGCTCCGTTCCCTCGATCATCGTCGACTGCTCCACGGTGTCGACGGAGGCGTCGGCGGCCATGCGGGCGGCCGCTCAGCGGCACGGGGCCGAGTTTCTCGCCTGCCCGGTGAGCGGCAACGGCAAGGTCGTGGCGTCGGGAAAGCTCAGCTTTGTCGTCTCCGGTCCCGAAGAGGTCTACAACAGGGTCGCGCCGCTGCTCGGCGCGATCGGCCGTTCGGCCTCCTACGTGGGGGAGGGGGAGGCGGCCAGGCTGGTGAAGATCTGCCACAACCTGCTGCTCGGCGTCGTGGCACAGTCGCTCGCCGAGATCACCGTGCTCGCCGAGAAGGGCGGCGTCTCCCGGGCGGCCTTCCTCGACTTCCTCAACAACAGCGTCATGGGCTCGGCGTTCACCCGCTACAAGACGCCGGCACTCGTGAAGCTCGACTACACCCCCACCTTCACGCCCGTTCTACTGCGCAAGGACTTCGACCTCGGGCTCAAGGCGGCGCGCGAGCTGGGCGTGTCGATGCCCGTGGCGGCCCTGACCCAGCAGCTGGTGCAGGCCACCATCGGGGGCGGCCGGAGCGAGGAGGACTTCTCCGTCCTGCTCGACCAGATGGCCGCCGCCGCGGGCCTGGAGCTGAAGCCAGAAACCGCCGAGGTCGACGACGGCCTCGGCTCGGGCACATGACCGGCGCGGGCGCCCGGGCCGCGCTCGGACAGGTGACCCGGGCACATGAGGAGACGCGATGAGCAGTAACACAGGGCCACTCGTGCCGGCCCCCGGACGGATGGGCGTGGACTTCGAGCAGCGGGTCGACTTCGGCCGGCTCCGCGACTACCGCCTGGCCCGCGCGCGCGCCGCGCTGGACGCCTCCGAACTCGGCGCGATGCTCGTGTTCGACATCAACAACATCCGCTACATCACCTCGACGATGATCGGTGAGTGGGCGCGGGACAAGATGGCCCGCTACGCCCTGCTGCCCCGTGACGCCGAGCCGATCCTGTGGGACTTCGGCTCCGCGGCCAAACACCACCAGCTGTACGCGCCCTGGCTGCGGCCGGAGAACTCACGCGCCGGGATGCTCGGTCTGCGCGGCTCCGTCGCACCGGAGGCGGGACTGTTCGACCGGGCCGCCCGCGAGATCAAGGGCATGCTCCAGGACGCCGGCGTCGCCCACCTGCCTGTCGGCGTCGACGTCGTCGAGCCCCCCATGCTCTTCGCGCTGCAACGCCTCGGCCTCGACATCCGCGACGGCCAGCAGGTGATGCTCGACGCGCGCCAGATCAAGTCCGCCGACGAGATCGCGCTGCTGTCCACGGCGGCCGCGATGGTCGACGGCACCTACCAGACGATCGTCGACGCGCTCAAGCCCGGAATCCGGGAGAACGAGGTCGTCGCGCTGGCGAACAAGCGCCTGTACGACATGGGCTCCGACGACGTGGAGGCCATCAACGCGGTCTCGGGCGAGCGCTGCAGCCCCCACCCGCACAACTTCACCGACCGCATCATCCGGCCCGGCGACCAGGTCTACTTCGACATCATCCAGTCGTTCAACGGTTACCGGACCTGCTACTACCGCACCTTCGCCGTCGGCCGCTCCACCCCCGCCCAGCGCGACGCCTACAAGCGGGCACGGGAGTGGATCGACATCGCGATCGCCACCGTGAAGCCCGGCGTCGGAACCGACGAGATAGCGCGACTGTGGCCGCAGGCCAAGGACTTCGGGTTCGAGGACGAGATGTCGGCCTTCGGCCTGCAGTTCGGCCACGGTCTCGGCCTCGCGCTGCACGAGCGACCGATCATCAGCCGCCTGAACTCGCTGGAGAACCCGGTCGAGCTCCAGGCGGGCATGGTCTTCGCCCTCGAAACCTACTGTCCTGCCTCCGACGGCTACTCCGCGGCGCGGATCGAGGAAGAAATCGTCGTCACGGAGGACGGCCCGCGGGTCATCACTCTCTTCCCGGCAGAGGAGCTGTTCGTTGCCAACCCCTACTGATCTAGGCCTGCCCGAGACGCCCGCCTTCCGACACGAGGTCGACGCGGAGACCGAGCTCGAGCTCTACCGGTCCATGGAACGGCTGCGCAGGTTCGAGAAGCGTGCCTACGACCTGTTCCTGCAGAGCCTCGTCAAAGGCACCAGCCACCTGTCCCTCGGGCAGGAGGCGATCGCGGCGGCGTTCGGAGCGAGCATGCGCCCCGGCGACTGGACGTTCGCGACCTACCGCGGGCACGCGCACACCCTCGCCCGGGGGGTCGCGATGGCGCCCATCATGGCCGAGCTGCTCGGACGCGGCACCGGCCTGATGGCAGGCAAGGGCGGCTCGATGCACCTGACCAGCGTCGAGCACGGCGTCATGGGCTCCTACGCCATCATCGGCGCCCACCTGACCATCGCCAACGGCGCCGCCTGGTCGGCGAAGCTGCGCGGCACCGACCAGGTCGCGGTCTGCTTCTTCGGTGACGGCACGACCAACATCGGGGCGTTCCACGAGGCCCTCAACCTCGCGGCGACCTGGAAGCTCCCGGTCGTCTTCGTCTGCGAGAACAACCAGTGGATGGAGTACACCCCGATCGGCAGCGTCACCGCCGTACCCCGTCCGGCCGCCGACCGCGCGTCGGCGTACGGCCTCGAGCCGATCGTCGTCGACGGCAACGACGCGACCGAGATGTACGGCGCCGCGCAGGACGCCCTCCGGCACGCGCGCTCGGGCCGGGGGCCGGTGCTGATGGAGGCGCTGACCTACCGGCACGGCGGGCACTCGCGGGCCGATCCCGCGAAGTACCGTCCCGCCGAGGAGGTCGAGCCGTGGCTCCTGCGGGATCCGCTCGTGACCTACCGGGCGCACCTGGTGCGCAAGGGCGTGGACGAGGGGGTGCTGAAGGCGATCGACGAGGAGGTCCTGCGCGAGGTGGACGACGCGACCGAGTCGGCGAAGAACGCGCCGCAGCCGGACCTGACCCTCATCGAGCGCGACGTGTGGGCTGACGGGAGCTCGGCATGGCGCAACTGACGACCCCCATCGACCGCGACACCCGCCCCGAAGGAAGCCCGGCATGACACTGATGACCTACCGCGACGCCGTGGCACGGGGCATCGCGCAAGAGCTCGAACGTGACGACAGCGTGGTCTTCCTCGGCGAGGACATCGGCGCGGCGGGCGGCGTGTTCAAGGCGACCGGAGGGCTGCTCGAAAGGTTCGGGCCGCTGCGCGTCGCCGACACGCCCATCTCCGAACAGGCCATCCTCGGCGCCGCGATGGGCGCGGCGATGACCGGGCTGCGCCCGATCGCCGAGATCATGTTCTCCGACTTCCTCGCCGTGTGCTGGGACCTGATCGCGAACGAGATCGCCAAGACCCGCTACATGACCAACGGGCAGATCTCGCTTCCGCTGGTCATCAGGACCGGAAACGGCGGCGGGCTGCGGTTCGGCGCCCAGCATTCGCAGAGCCTCGAGAACTGGGCCATGGCCGTTCCCGGACTGAAGGTGGTGGCTCCGTCCACCCCCGAGGACGTCGTCGGCCTGCTCGCGGCCGCGGTCCGCGACCCCGACCCCGTGATGTTCTTCGAGCACAAGGGGCTCTACTCCATGAAGGGCGAGGTCCCCGACGGTGAGATCGTCGACACCCTGGGCACCGCGAAGGTGCGGCGGCAGGGAACCGACTGCACCATCCTCGCGCTGGCCGCGATGGTGCCCCGGGCACTGAAGGCCGCCGACGTGCTCGCCGCGGCGGGCATCAGCGCGACGGTCGTGGACGTCCGCTCGCTGGTCCCGCTCGACACCGCGACGATCCTCGACGCCGTCGCCAGGACCGGGCAGCTGTTCACCGTGGAGGAGAACCCGCGCCTGTGCGGCTGGGGCGCCGAGATCGTCTCGGTGGTCGTCGAGGAGATCTGGGACGACCTCGACGGGGCCCCGATCCGGATCACCACCCCGCACGTCCCGCTCCCGTCCTCGGACACGCTCGAGGACGCGACGATCCCCTCGGTCACGCGCATCGTGGACACCGTACGGAAGGTGATGGAGTGATGAGCGCCGAAGCACTCGCCCTCGCCCCCACGGACCTGCTGGTCGGCGGCGAGTGGCGACCGGCGAGCACCGGCTCGACGATGGACGTGCACGACCCGTCCACCACCGAGGTCCTCGCCCGGGTGGCCGACGGCACGGTCGAGGACGCGATGGCCGCGGTGGGCGCCGCCGCGGCCGCCGGCCCCGCCTGGGCCGCCACCCCGCCACGCCTGCGGGCCGAGGTGCTCAGGCGGGCGTTCACCCTGATGACCGAACGCGCGGAGCTCCTCGCCGCGCTGATCGTGCTCGAGAACGGCAAGGCCCTGCCGGACGCACGGGGCGAGGTCGCCTACGCCGCGGAGTTCTTCCGGTGGTACGCCGAGGAGGCCGTGCGCGCGGCGGGCTCCCTCTCCACGGCCCCGGCGGGGGCCAACCGCATCCTCGTGCTCCAGCAGCCGGTGGGAGTGTGCGTCCTCGTCACCCCGTGGAACTTCCCGGCCGCGATGGCGACCCGCAAGATCGCGCCCGCCCTCGCCGCGGGATGCTCCATGGTGCTCAAGCCCGCCAGTGACACGCCCCTGACCGCCCTCGCGATCGGCGCGATCCTTTCCGAGGCCGGGGTGCCCGACGGCGTCGTCAACGTCGTGCCGTCGCGGCGCTCCGGGGCGGTGGTGTCGGCGATGCTGCACGACCCCAGGGTGCGCAAGCTCTCCTTCACCGGAAGCACCGAGGTGGGCCGGGTCCTGCTGCGCGAGGCGTCGGACTGCGTGGTGAACACCTCGATGGAGCTGGGCGGCAACGCGCCGTTCCTCGTGCTCGACGACGCGGACGTGGAGGAGGCCGTCGCCGGCGCGATGATCGCCAAGATGCGCAACGGCGGCGAGGCGTGCACGTCGGCCAATCGCTTCTACGTGCACAGCCGGGTCGCGGGCGAGTTCTCGAAGGGTCTCGCCACCGCGATGGACGCCCTCGTCGTCGGGCCCGGACTAGAACCCGGGACGCAGGTCGGACCGCTGATCAACCAGGCCGCCGTCGACAAGGTGAGCGAACTGGTCGAGGGCGCGATCGACGGCGGCGCCCGGCCCCTGGCCGGAGGCGGCTCCGTGGACCGGCGGGGATGGTTCTACCGGCCCACCGTCCTCGGCAACGTCGACCCGTCCTCGGCGATCCTCCGGGAGGAGATCTTCGGCCCGGTCGCCCCGATCGTGGTCTTCGACGACCTCGACGAGGCCATCCGGCTCGCCAACGACACCGAGTACGGCCTGGTGTCATACGTCTACACCGGCGACCTGGCGCGCGGGCTGCGGGTGAGCGAGGCGCTCGAGGCGGGAATGATCGGCCTGAACCGGGGCGTGGTGAGCGACCCCGCCGCGCCGTTCGGCGGGGTGAAGCAGAGCGGCATCGGCCGCGAGGGCGGCCACGACGGCCTGCTCGACTACCTGGAGTCCAAGTACGTCGCGGTGCAGTGGTGAACCGCCTCCTGGACCGCGACGTGGGTGCCGGGCCGGTGGCGGCTGCCGGTGTCGGGGTCCAGGGGGTCGCGATGGTGCTGCCGCAATAGCGACAGCGGGTCACTTCGACGCTGGATGCGCCCATGGAGGCGACTCCCTGATGGGCGATCCTCCAGCCGATACCGCAGAAGCGACGCCGAGACTCGGGCATGACGGGACGGGCCTTGCCCGTGTATTTGCGGCGGATCCAGCGCGTCATCCCACGAGCGGGATCATGCACATGCCGTCGCGCAAGCCGCTTGCGAAGAACAGGTGCAAATATTCACCTTCGGGGCTCTGAATTTCGTGATCATTTCGTGTCTATGCATGCGGGATGTAAGCGTGTTAAAACCAAATTAATTAATCGTCGAGCTATGAAAAGGCTTGTGACTGGCGCTTTTCCATCCCGTTCGACAGCACGACGGAGGCGGTATCCCTCCGGTTCCCCCACGTCACCCCCCGGCAACACGCGGCGGCGCGCGCTTTGCCTGACTGAGGCATGAGGTCAGGTCGAAATGCACATGCATACCGGAGTTCACCTACGCAGCGTGCGAGGTGCGGCATGAGAAGAATGCTCGCAACCCTGTTGCTGCTCCTCTCCACCGTCGTAGTCCCCTCTCTCGCAGTCCCCGCGCAAGCCTCGGCCGCCGCGGACGCACCGTTCTCCGCGCTGGTCTTCTCCAAGACCGCCGGCTTCCGGCACACCTCCATCCCGGCGGGCATCGCCGCGATCAAGCAACTGGGACAGGAACATGGCTTCACCGTCGACGCCACCGAGGACGCCGGCGCCTTCACCGTGGGGAACCTGGCCAAGTACCAGGTCGTGCTCTTCCTGTCCACCACGGGTGACGTGCTGAACGCCGCTCAGCAGACCGCTTTCGAGAGCTACATCAAGGGCGGCGGCGGGTTCGCGGGCGTGCACGCGGCCTCCGACACCGAGTACGACTGGCCCTGGTACGGCAAGCTGATCGGCGCGTACTTCAAGCAGCACCCCACGCCCCAGCAGGCCGTCGTCAAGGTCGAGGATCCCACTCACCCCTCCACCGCGGGGCTGCCCGCCCGCTGGACCCGCAACGACGAGTGGTACGACTTCCGCACCGACCCGCGGGGCACGGTCCACGTCCTGACCTCCATGGACGAGACCAGCTACAGCGGCGGCACGATGGGCGCCGACCACCCCAACAGCTGGTGCCAGAACTACGACGGCGGCCGCTCGTGGTACACCGCGCTGGGCCACGACGACGCGTCTTTCGCCGAGCCGAACTTCCTGAAGATGCTGCTGGGCGGCCTGCAGACCGCGGCCGGCGTGGTGCCGGCCGACTGCTCGGCCAGCCTGGACTCGGCGTTCGCCAAGGTCACGCTCGACGACAACACCTCCAACCCGATGATGCTGGACGTCGCCGCGGACGGCACCGTCTTCTACATCGACCTGGTCGGGGATCTCAAGGCGGTCAAGCCGGGCGGCGGTGTGGTCACCTCCGGTCACCTGAATGTCTTCACCGCCAACGAAGGCGGCCTGCTCGGCCTGGCACTCGACCCGGCGTTCGCCACCAACCGCTGGGCGTACCTGTACTACTCCCCGCAGGACAAGGTCGTGGACCGGCTGTCGCGCTTCACCATCAGGTCGGACCTGACACTCGACCCCACCAGCGAGAAGGTCGTGCTGGAGGTGCCGGTGCAGCGGGCCGAGTGCTGCCACCACGGCGGCGGCATGGTGTTCGACAAGGCCACGGGCGACCTGTGGCTGGCCGTGGGCGACAACACCAACCCCTTCGCCTCCGACGGGTACGCCCCGATCGACGAGCGCGCGGGCCGGGACAGCTGGGACGCGCAGCGCAGCTCGGCGAACTCCAATGACCTTCGCGGCAAGCTGCTGCGCATCCACCCCGAGCCCGGCGGCACGTACACCGTCCCCGCGGGCAACCTGTTCCCGCCGGGCACGGCCAAGACCCGCCCGGAGATCTACGGGATGGGCTTCCGCAACCCGTTCAGGATCGGCATCGACCCGAAGACGCACAAGCCGTTGGTCGCCGACTACGGGCCGGACGCGGGCAACGCCAGCCCCACGCGTGGCCCGGAGAACACCGTCGAGTGGAACCTCATCAACGGCCCGGGCTTCTACGGCTGGCCGTACTGCGTCGGCAACAACAAGCCCTACATCGACTTCGACTTCGCGACGAACACCTCCAAGCAGGCGTACAACTGCGCGGCGCCGAAGAACGACTCGCCCAACAACACCGGCATCACCGACCTGCCCGCGGTCAAGGCCGCCACGGTCTACTACCACTACGCCGCCGACCCCGCGTTCCCCGAACTGGGCGGCGGCGGCGCGCCCATGGCCGGGCCCGCCTACCGCTTCGACCCGGCGCTGGTGTCGGACCGCAAGTGGCCCGCCTACTGGGACGGCAAGGCCGTCTTCGGTGAGTGGAACCAGAATCACCTGTACTCCTTCCAGCTCAGCGCCGACGGCTCACAACTGGCCGACATCAACCCGATGCTGGGCTCGATGAGCTTCAAGAAGCCGATGGACATGAAGTTCGGCCCTGATGGGGCGCTCTACCTCATCGAGTGGGGCTCGGGCTTCGGCGGCAACAACACCGACTCCGGCATCTATCGGATCGACTACACGCAGGGCAACCGGGCGCCGGTCGCCCAGGCCAAGGCCGACAAGACCTCCGGCCCCGCGCCACTGACCGTGAAGTTCTCCAGCGCCGGATCCGCCGACCCCGACGGCACGCCGCTCACCTACGCCTGGGACTTCGACGGCAACGGCAGCGTCGACTCCACCGAGGCGAACCCCTCCCGCACCTACACCGCGGCGGGTAACTTCTCCGCCGTGCTGACCGTGAAGGACGCGGGCGGCAAGACCGCCACCGCCAACGTGCCGATCGTGGTCGGCAACACCGCGCCCACCGTGACGATCAACCTGCCGCCCAACGGCAGCCTGTTCACCTTCGGCGACCGGGTCAACTTCACCGTCACGGTCACCGACCCCGAGGACGGCACGATCGACTGCGCGAACGTGAAGATCCAGGCGATCCTGGGCCATGACACGCACGGTCACCCGCTCGACCAGTACACCGGCTGCTCCGGCACCGTCCAGACCACCCTGTCCTCCGGGCACAGCGAGGGCGACAACGTCTTCTACGTGCTGGAGGCCAGCTACACCGACAGGGGCGGCGCCGGCTCCTCGGGGCCGCTGACCGGCAGGGCCCAGACGCTCCTGCAGCCCAAGCACAAGCAGGCCGAGTTCTTCACCGCGACCGGGCGCGCCTCCGGCGGCACCGGTACCGGCGACCCCGGTGTGCGGGTGGAGACGACCTCCGATCCGCAGGGCGGCTTCAACAACATCGCCTTCATCGAGGATGGCGACTACTGGAGCCACGACCCGGTCAACCTGTCGGGGATCGAACGCCTGAGCTTCCGCGCGGCCTCCGGCTCCACCGGCGGCACGATCGAGGTCCGGGCGGGCGCGGTGGACGGTCCGCTGGTCGGGAAGGTCACGGTGACCGGCACCGGCGGCTGGCAGACCTACCAGAACTTCCCGGTGACGCTGACCAACCCGCCGACCTCCAGCGGGCCGCTGTACTTCGTCGTCCGCAAGCCGGCGGGCAGCGACAACAACGGCGCGCTGATCAACGTCAACTGGACCGACTTCATCGCCAGGAGCGTCAACGGCGTCACCCTGAGCGCCAACCCCACCAGCCTGTCCTTCGGCACGCGCAACACCGGCACGACCAGTCCGGCGCAGGCCGTCACGGTCACCAACACCGGCAGCGCGGCGGCGGCCCTGAGCGGCGTCACCGTCACCGGTGACTACGCGCAGACCAAGACCTGCGGCACCACCCTCGCCGCCGGAGCCTCCTGCACGGTCAACGTCACCTTCGCTCCGACCGCCTCGGGCAGCCGTCCGGGCACGCTCAACGTGGCGAGCAACGACGTGAACGGCCCTCTGTCGGTCGGCCTGACCGGCAGCGGCGTCACCTCGACCACCAACCTCGCGCTCGGCGCGACGATGACCGCCGGCAGCTCCAACGGCGGATTCCCGGCCGGCAACACCAACGACGACAACACCGCCACCTACTGGGAGGCCGGCGGCGCCTTCCCGCAGTGGCTGCAGGCCGACCTCGGCTCCACCCAGAGCATCGGCTCCATCACCCTGAAACTGCCGCCGCCGGCCGCGTGGGCGACCAGGACGCAGACCCTGTCCGTCGAGGCCAGCACCAACGGCTCCACCTGGACCACCCTCAAGGCCTCGGCCGGCTACACCTTCAACCCCTCCAGCGGCAACAGCGTCACGATCCCCCTGACCTCCTCCACCGCGCGCCAGATCCGGCTGAACTTCACCGCCAACACCGGCTGGAGCGCGGCCCAGCTCGCAGAATTCCAGATCTTCCCCGGCGGCGGGGGCCCCGTCCAGACCGTGTCGCTGTCGGCCTCCCCGACCACCCTGGCGTTCGCCGCCAGAACGGTCGCCAGCACCAGCCCCGCGCAGACCGTAACGATCACCAACAACGGCACCGCGTCGGCGACGCTCGGCACCATCGCCACCACCGGTGACTACGCGCAGACCAAGACCTGCGCCACCACCCTGGCCGCCGGAGCCTCCTGCACCGTCAATGTCACCTTCACCCCCACCGCGACCGGCACCCGTACCGGCACCCTGAGCGTGGCCAGCAACGACCCGAACGGGCCGCTGACCGTGGCCCTGACCGGCACCGGCGGCTCGGCGCCCGTCACCAACCTGGCCCAGGGCAGGGCGACCACGGAGACCAGCCACTCCCAGACCTACGGCTCGGCCAACATCGTGGACGGCAACGCCGGCACCTACTGGGAGTCGGCCAACAACGCCTTCCCGCAGTCGGTCACCGTCGACCTCGGCTCGTCGGTGAGCGTCGGCCGCATCGTTCTCAAGCTGCCCCCGGCCACCGCCTGGGCCACCCGTACCCAGGCGGTCACCGTTCTGGGCAGCACCGACGGATCGAACTTCACCGGCGTCGTCGGCTCGGCGACCTACACCTTCAACCCCGCCTCCGGTAACACGGCCACCGTCACCTTCCCGGCCACCAGCAGGCGTTACCTGCGCCTGACCTTCACCGCCAACAGCGGCTGGCCCGCCGGCCAGCTCTCCGAGTTCGAGGTCTACGCCTCCTAAGTAGTTCTCCGCCTCCGGGGGGGATGAAGTCCGTTCCCCCCGGAGGCGGAGAACTATTCCCGCCAGTCGTCCATGGCGGCGACGATGCGCTCGGCGGTGATCGGCAGATCCCGGACCCGCACGCCGACGGCGGCGGCCACCGCGTTGCCGATGGCGGCCGCGGTGGGGCCCTGCGCCGCCTCGCCGGAGCCCACCGACGGCTCGTCCGGCCGGTCGATCACCTCGACCACGACCTCCGGCACCTCGGTGAACCTGAGGATGGGGTAGCTCTCCCAGTCGTCGCTGGTGATCCGCGTGCGGTCGAACCGTACCTGCTCCTTGAGGGTCCAGCTCGTGGACTGCACGGCCCCGCCCTCGATCTGGTTCGCGACGCCGTCGGGGTTGACCACGCGGCCGACGTCGACGGCGATCGTGAGGCGGCGCACGCGGATGTCGTGCACCGCCTCCACCTCGGCGACCACCGCGCAGTACGCGCCCCTGTCCTTGTATCTCGCGAAGCCGATCCCGAGGGCGACGCCGTCCTCCGTGGATTGTCCCGGCCAGCCGGCGGCCCGGGCGGCCCGCTCCACGACCTCCCGCGCTCGCGGATCGGTGAGGTGCGCCAGACGGTATTCGAGCGCGTCGCGTCCGGCCGCGGCGGCGATCTCGTCGATGAAGGACTCGATCGCGAAGACGTTGAGGTAGGCGCCCAGGGTCCGCAGCGCGGACGTGCGGATCGGCGTCGTCAGGGCGCGATGCGCCCTGATGGAGCGGCGCGGGATCACGTAGAGGGGAACGGCGTTGCGCCCGGTGCCGCCGCCGCCCGCGAGCGCCGGGTCGGCGGACGGGGGCAGAAGGTGGGGCCGCTCGGTGTGCGCCGCGGCGAGTAGCCCCGGGGATCCCGCGTACCCCGGACGTGCCGTGTGCCCGTAGCTCCACACGTCGTAGGACCACGACAGGAGCCGCCCGTCAGGGGCCAGGCCCGCGGCGACGTCCGCGACCATCGCGGACCCCAGGGGACTCCAGGTCAGCTCGTCCGCCCGGCTCCACACCACGTGCACCGGCCTGCCGGGGACCGCCCGGGCGAGGAGCACGGCGTCGTAGGCGGCGTCGTCGGCGCCGTTGTGCCCGTAGGCGCCGGCACCCTCGACATGGTGAACGGTCACGGTGGCGATGTCGACGCCCGCCGCCTGGGCGATGGCGCGGCGCAGCGGGTGGACGCCCTGGCTGTGCGACCAGACGGTGAGCCCGTCCTCGTCCCAGAGCGCGGCGCCGCAGCTCGGTGCGATGGAGGCGTGGGCGAGGAAACCGCGCGTGTAGGTCGCCGCCATCGAGGTGGTCGCCACCGGGGCCTCGCCGTCGCTGTCGGCGTCAGTGATGTCGGTGATGTCGCCAGGGTCTCCGGTGTCGGTGGTGCCGGCGGGTGCCGTGGCCGCCGCGGATTCGGCGCCGCTCCCGCGCGTCGCGGCCGGCCCGGGCCCGGCACCGTCGTCACGGACCACGGTCGTCTCGGTCTCCGCGCCGCGCAGCACCGCCTGCATCGACTCCTCCGGGGGCAGGGACTCCTCCTCCCGCCACCGGCAGGCCTGGCGCAGCGCGACGGCCGCCCTCTCCGCCCCGGTCTCCGTCTCGGCCACGACCCCCAGGAAGTCTCCGTCCCGGACGACCGCGACGACCCCGGGCAGCCGCTCCACGGGCGCGAGGTCGGCCCCGAGCAGTCGCGCGGCCGGAGACGGCGGCCGTACGACACGGCCGGCGAGCCGGCCGGGCAGGGAGAGATCGTGGATGAAGCGCGGCCGCCCGGTCATCTTGTCCGGCAGGTCGACGCGGGCTGCGCTCGTGCCCACCACGGCGCGTCCGGCCACGGGCCTCGGTGACGCGAGGCCCAGGATCTCCCGGTCGAGGTCGACGCGCGCCGCCAGGTCCCAGTAGGAGGTTTTGCAGGTGCCGTCGCGGTCCCGCAGGACGCCGTCCGCCACGACCATCTCGTCCGCGTCGACCCCGAGTCTCGCCGCGGCCTCCCGGAGAAACAGGGCGCGGGCCTCGGCGCACGCCATGCGCAGCGCCTCGGCGTCGGCGACCGACATGCTTCCGGCGGTGAAGCCCTGATCCGGCCCGGAGGCGGTCGTGGCCGCCAGGACCAGGACGCGATGCGGTGCGACACCGAGCTCGTCGGCCGCGATCTGGCCCAGGGCGGTCAGGATGCCCTGCCCGAGCTCGGCCTTGCCGCTGAACACGTGGACGGTCCCGTCGCCGTGGATCGCGAGCCACTGCGACACCCGGGGGTTCGCCGTGACGCCTCGTGGCAGGGAGACGGCGGCCCCTGACGGCTCAGGATGACGGCCGGCCGCGTTGTTCCCCGCGCCGTGGGCGCCGTGGTCCGTCACGGCCGGTCTGGCGGACATGGACGTCATCGGAGCTCCTTCGCGGCCCGCATCACGGCACGGATCATGCGCCGCTGGGCGCCGCAGCGGCAGAGGTTGCGGTCCAGCGCCTCGGCCACCTCCAGCTCGTCCGGCGCGGGGTTGCGGGTGAGGAGCGCGGCGGCGCTGATCAGAATTCCCGACAGGCAGTATCCGCACTGGCCGGCCTGCTCGTCGAGGAAGGCCTGCTGCAGCGGGTGGGGGGAGTCGAGATCGCCGAGGCCCTCGACGGTGACGACGTCCTTGCCCTCGGCCGCCCAGAGCGGGGTGTCGCAGGACGGCGTCGGATACCCGTCGAGCAGCACGAAGCACGCGCCGCACAGCCCGGCACCGCACCCGAATCGCGGCCCCTTCAGGCCGAGATCCTCCCGGAGGACATGGAGAAGGCTCGTCTCCGCGTCGGCGCCGACCGAACGCTTGACCCCGTTGACGGTCATCTCATGCGTCACGTCGTCCCGGACCCCTCTTCAAGCGCCTTGGCACATTTATGCAAACGATTGCTAACGATGTCGCGGAAGGACGCCACCCGTCAAGGGGCCTGCGAACACCACTCGATTGCCGCATCTCCTCACGGTAGACGAACCCGCGGGGCCGTGGTCGTTCCCCGGGACGGGCGCGGGAGCCGGAGGGCGTCAGCCGATGACCGCCTCGTGCAGCGGGACGTCGGGATCGGCGAGCTTGTCGCGGTCGACGGTGCCGCCCGAGCCGATCAGGGCCTTGATCTGGTCCGTGACATCCCAGACGTTGACGTTCATGCCGGCCGCCACCTTGCCGTCGTCGAGCCAGAACGCGATGAAGTGGCGGGAGCCGAGATCGCCCCGGACGACGACGTCGTTGTTGTGGTCGGGCGGAATGTAGCCGGTGTACTCCATGCCGAGGTCGTACTGGTCGGTGTAGAAGTAGGGCAGCCTGTCGTAGGCGGCCTCCTGCCCGAGCATGGCGCGGGCGGCGACGGCGGGCTGGTTGAGGGCGTTGGCCCAGTGCTCGACCCGGATGTGGGCGCCCAGCAGCGGATGGTAGGCGCTGGCGACGTCACCGGCGGCGAAGATGTCGGGATCCGAGGTGCGCAGGCCGGCGTCGACCCGTACGCCGTCCTCGACCTCCAGCCCGGCGGCGACGGCGAGATCGGTGTTGGGGGCCGCGCCGATGCCGACGATGACCGCGTCAACCTCGAGGTGGGTGCCGTCCGCCAGCCGTACCCCTCGCACCTTCCCGTGCTCGCCCGTGATCTCGGAGACCTGCACGCCCAGCCGCAGGTCCACGTCGTGGGCGCGGTGCAGGTCGGCGAAGACGGAGGCGATCTGGGAGCCGAGCACGCGCAGCAGCGGCTGCCGCTCGACCTCCAGGACGCTCACCCGCACATCGGCGGCCCGGGCCGCGGCGGCGACCTCCAGGCCGATCCAGCCCGCTCCGATGATCGCGACCCGGGACGCGGTGGCCAGGGTGTCGCGGATGCGCTCGCTGTCCTGCACGGTACGCAGGTACAGCACGCCGTCCAGGTCCGCACCCGGGATGGTCAGGCGGCGGGGCGTGGCACCGGTGGCCAGCAGCAGCTTGTCGTAGCCGATTCGCTCGCCGTCGGACAGGGTGACCTGATGGCCGCCCCGGTCGATGCCGGTCACCGCGGTGCCGGAGCGCAGTTCGATGTCATGATCGCGATACCAGGCGCCGTCGTGGACGATGAACTTCTCTCGTCCGGACTTTCCCTGCAGGTAGTCCTTGGACAGCGGCGGGCGCTCGTACGGCAGGTGGGACTCGTCGCCGATCAGCAGGATCCGGCCGTCGAAGCCCTGCTCGCGCAGGGCCTCGGCGGTTTTGGCCGCGGCGAGGCCGCCGCCTGCGATCACGAATGTAGCGGGTGCGGACATGACGTCATGCTCCTGTCGGGTTCGTGGGTGCCTCGTGGTCGGTGTCCGGTTCGATGAGCAGCCGGAACAGGGCTTCGATCCGGCCGGCGAGCAGGGTGGGATCGGCTCCGGCGAGCGCGGTGGTGCCGATCACCTTACGCATCATCCAGCGCCCGCAATGAGGGACAGGAGCGGTTCGTGGCACTCATCCGCCCCGCATCGGGCAGGAGGTCCGTCCGATGCCGGCCGACGTGCCGCTCGATTGAGGCGCGGGTGATCTCCACGGCCCGCGGGTTGAACGCCGACCGCGGCACATCCGCGTCGACGGCGGAATCATCCGTTCCGTTCACTGGCGGGAACCGTCCATTCCGTCCGGCTGCAGGGCCGGGGCGGAGACGGGGTCGGGTACGTGAAGCGGGAGCCGGAGGACAAAACGCGCGCCGCGGGGGCTGTCCTCGATCTGGAGGGTGCCGCCGCTGGTCTCGGCGATCTGCCGGGCGATCGGCAGGCCCAGCCCGGTGCCCCCGGCGTCCCTGTTGCGGGAGGCGTCCAGCCGGGCGAAGCGCTGGAACACCAGTTCACGCTTGTCCGGGTCGATGCCCTGTCCGTCGTCGATCACCTCCAGCACCGCCATACCGTGCGGGAAGCGCTGACCGTCGTACTCGTCGCCCGGCGCGCGCCGCACGCTGATAGTGATCATGCTGTCGGCGTGCCGTTCGGCGTTGTCGAGGAGGTTGGTGAGGAGACGACCCAGCCGCAACCGGTCGCCGATCACCACGAGGCCGGGTTCGAGCAGGCATTCGTACCCCTTGGCGATGTGGTGGCGCATCCGGCACTCCGCGGTGACGAGCTCGGCCAGGTCGATCGGGTCGCGGGCGCCCGGACTTCCCGCGTCCAGCCGGGCGATGGTCAGCAGGTCCTGCACGATCGCCTGGAGCCGCTCCAGGCTGCCCAGGATGGCGTGTCCCACCTGGGTCACACTGGTTTCCCGGGGTGCCTGCAGGGCGTTCTCCACCTCGGCGCGCATGGCGGCGATGGGGCTGCGCAGGTCGTGGGAGGCGTCCGAGGCGAACTGGCGCTGCTGTTCCACCGCGGCCTCCAGGCGGCCCAGCGTGTGGTTGACGCTCTCGGCCAGATCGTGGATCTCGTCATCGCTGGACGGTACGGGCACCCGGCGGCCCAGGGAGGTCGCGTTGATCTCGTCGAGTTCCGCCCGGATGGCGGTCACCGGCCTGAGAGAGGCGGTGGCGATCCGGCGGCCGAGGTAGGTGATGGCCACGGCGAGCGCCAGCGCGCCCCCGCATATCACCGAGGCCAGCCACGGATCGATCCAGAAAGGAATTACCGGGGAGGCGCTGTAGACGATCCACTCCCCGTCCGGCCGGTGGGCCCGCTGCGCGGCCACGATGTTGCATTCGTGGGCGGGAAAGACCCCGCCGCACACGATGGAGGTGGCGACTTTCTCGTCACCGGGGGTGAACGTCGCCATGGGCGGCTTGCCCTGAAGTATCTGGGTCGAGGCGATGACCCGGCCCTGTGCGTCGACGATTTGGAGCCTGCGGGACTGGCGCCGCGCAAGCGGGTAGTCCACCCGGCCCCGCTCCACCTGGATGGCTATGCGGCCGCCGTCCGCGACGATCTCCTCGGTGAGGGACGCCGTGGCGAAGCGGTGGATGGCGACCATGAGCACCGTGGCCATCAGCGCGCACAACAGGGCCGCCACCACTCCGGTGAACAGAGTGATACGGGTTGTAATCGAGATTCGGCGTCTCGCGTTCATCCTCCGACCCCCCCTTGGCCAGTGGACCACATGGGTCACATGACGCTGCGAAGGGGGGGAGCATTGGCCTCGGGCGGGGTTGTCCTCCGCCTTTCGCCGCCCGGGCCGGTGGCGCGGTTGTCGTGGTGGATCAGTCCCAGGTGGGGAGATGCGCCTCGGCGTAGCGGGCGCCGAAGCCGCCGGACGGGAGGATCTCGGCGATGAGCTTCAGGTCGGCGTCGTCGAGGGTGAGGCCGGTGGCGGCGACGTTCTCCTCCAGTCGCTGGGAACTGCGGGTGCCGGGGATGGGGACGATGTCGTCTCCCTGGGCGAGAAGCCAGGCCAGGGCGAGCTGGGCGACGGTGGCGCCCTTGACGACGCCCAGCTCGGCGAGCCGGTGGGTGGCCTCAAGGTTCTTCTCGTAGTTGCCGGGCTGGAAGCGGGCGTCCCGGCGGCGCATGTCGGTGGAGTCGTATTCGGCGCCGGGCTTGGCCTGGCCGGTGAGGAAGCCCCGGCCGAGCGGCGAGTAGGGGACGAACCCGATCCCGAGTTCGCGCAGGGCGGGGAAGAGGATCTCGGCCTCGCGCTCGAACAGGGAGTACTCGGTCTGCAGGACCGAGACGGGCTGGACGGCGTGCGCGCGGCGGATGGTGTTCTCGCCCGCCTCGCTCAGGCCGAAGTAGCGGACCTTGCCGGCGTCGATGAACTCCTTGACCGTCCCGGCCACGTCCTCGATCGGCACGTCGGGGTCGACGCGGTGCTGGTAGAGCACGTCGATGACGTCGACGCCGAGGTAGCGCAGGCTGTTGTCGACGACCTCGCGGATGTGCTCGGGGCGGCTGTCGACACCGCTCTGCCGGGTGCCGGTCAGGTCGAACCCGAATTTGGTGGCGATGACGACCTCGTCCCGGACCGGTGCGAGCGCGGCCCCGACGATCCGCTCGTTCTCGCCCTGCCCGTACAGCTCGGCCGTGTCGAAGAACGTCACACCCAGCTCGTGGGCCCGGCGGATCGTCGCGGCCCCCTCCTTCTTGTCCGAGGGGCCGTATGCCAGGGAGATTCCCATCGCGCCGTATCCCAGCGCCGACGCCGTCAGGCCCTGCCGCCCGAGGTCCCGCTGCTGCATGATGCTTCCTCTTTCTCCGCGGCCGGGGCCCGCCCTCGTCAATGAAACGGGCTCCGACCTACGCTTTCATTGATGTTAGAGTTCTCTTACATTAAGTAAGAATACTCTAACATCGGGGAGAATCGTCCGTCGTGAGCAGCCCCACGACACCGCGACGCGGCTACCACCACGGCGACCTGCGTGCCGAGTTGATCCGCGAAGGCATCGCGCTCCTGGCGGAGACGGGCGTCGAGGGTTTCTCCGTGGCCAAGGTCGCCGCCCGCGCGGGTGTGTCGTCGGCCGCGCCCTACCGCCACTTTCCCGATCGTGAGGCGCTGCTGGCCGCCTGCGCGGCCGCCGTCATCGCCGCCATCACCGACGTCTTCGCCCGGGCGGCGGAGGAGGCGGGGCCAGACCCGGTCGACCGGCTCGCCGCCACCGCGGGCGCCTACACCCGCTACGTCCTGGACCACCGCGCCGGCATCGACCTCGTCTACGTCCACGACTTCACCGGCCCCCACCACCAGACCGTCCAGGAGCAGAGCCGCCGCTTCATGGACACCCTCATGGCCCTGGCCTCGGCCGTCCTGCCCGACGACACCTCCTGGGCCGACACCGCGGACTTCGTCTACGTTCACCTGTCCACCACGCACGGCTACGCCACCCTGCTCCCGAGAGGCGCCCGCCCGCCCCGGGACACCGACAGCCTCGCCGCCCGCGCCGCCACCGCCGCCCGCGACCACATCACCGGCCATCTCCTGCGCCTGCGCCGGTGATGGAAAGGCGGATCAAGGGCGGCTGAAGATCGAATTCCGGCGCCGAAGGAAATCTCCGCAGCGCTCCCGGGGCCGGCCCCTCGAAAATCGGTCTAAGACCCATGATCTTTCGTCGGCCGTCGAAGTAATCCGCTCGTACGGTCGAGCCCATGAACATCGCGACACGCTGTGGCACCACCACTGACATATCGGCCGACCACATGACCATCACGCCGAGCATTCTGTACTTCGGGACACCGGTCGTGCTGCTGTCGACCGAGAACGAGGACGGCTCGTTCAACCTCGCCCCGATGTCCTCCGCCTGGGCGCTCGGGCAGGTGGTCGTCCTGGGACTGGGGGCCGAAGGCCGGACCGGGCAGAACCTGACCGCCCGGCCCGACCTGGTGATCAACCTGCCGCAGCCGCGGCAGTGGCCGGCGGTGGAACGCCTCGCCCCGCTGACGGGGCGCGACCCGGTCCCGGCGCACAAGCAGGGCGCGTTCCGCTTCGAGCCGGACAAGTTCGGGGCCGCCGGCCTGCGACCTGAGCCTTCCGATCTGGTTCGCCCGCCCCGGGTCGCCGAATGCCCGATCCAGATGGAGGCCCGCGCCGTACGGGTCCAGCCCGACGCCTCCGACGATTTCCTCATCGTGGAAGCCCACGTGCTCAAGGTCCACGCCGACCCGCGCATTGTCGTGCCCGGCACCCAGCACGTCGACCCGGCCCTGTGGAGCCCGCTGATCTACAATTTCCGCCACTATTTCGGGCTCGGCCCCGAGCTCGGCCAGAGCTTCCGCTCCCAGACGCCAAGGCCGGGCCGATGAACCCCTCCGCCGCGGGTCGGTACGGTCGTCAGGGCCGCCCACGCCCTCTTCCGCCTCGAACGCGGCAGGACATCCTGACGGGTCCGTTATCTGAAACGGCTCACCGACGATCTACCGGGGTGCGCCGGTCCGGGACCAGGCCTGCTGGGCGGTCCTGTAGTCGATCACGACGATTCCCTTCATCCACACCCTCAGCCTGAAAAGGCCTGTCCAGTCATTGTCGCGAACGGTCCCGGCCGGAACCATCTCAGTCCTCGTGACGGGGGATGCCGGAGACCTCGTGATCGGCGTGAAAGAGCGCCTCACCGATGAGGTTGCGCACGTGGGAGTCGCGAGCGCGGTACAGCACGCGGCGGCCGTCCCTCCGGGCATGGACCAGACCGGCGAGACGGAGTTTGGCCAGGTGTTGGGAGACCGAGGGGCGTGCGACGGCGATGGCCTCGGCGAGCGAACCCACGTCGTACTCGCCGGAGGCCAGCAGCCACATCAGGCGCAGCCGGGTGGCGTCGCTGAGCATCCGGAAGGCCTCGACGGCGGCCTCCACCTGGGCACCAGTGGGTTGCTCCTGCAACAGGTTGGCACCTGATTCGTTGTCGCGTGCATACATGACTACATATACTCCGGGCAAAGGCCACCGATCGCAAGTGGGGTAGCGATGTCCGACCAGCAGGATGCCGGTTCTTTGTCCCCTCATGGACACGACGACCACGACCACGACCACGGGCACGACCACGGGCACGGGCACGGGCACGGCCATGGGCACGGGCACGGAGAGCCGATCGGAGGCGGCCGGTTCGGGCGATTGATGACGCGAGCCGGTCACGCCCTCACGCCGCACAGCCATGACAGCGCCGACAAGACCGACACGGCCCTGGAATCCAGCAGTCGCGGCATGCGCGTGCTGGCCATCTCCTTCGTCGTACTCACGGCCACCGCGCTCATCCAGGCGGTGATCGTGGCGTTCTCCGGCTCGGTGGCGCTGCTGGGCGACACGTTGCACAACTTCGCCGACGCCCTGACGGCGGTGCCGCTGGCGATCGCGTTCTCCCTGGGGCGGCGGATGGCCACCCGGCGCTTCACCTACGGCTACGGCAGAGCCGAGGACCTGGCGGGGATCATCATCGTGGCCGTCATCGCGGCCTCGGCCGCGTTCGCCGGATACGAGGCGATCAAGCGCCTGATCAACCCCCAGGACGTGCAGGCGCTCGGCTGGGTCGCCGCCGCCGGAGTGGCCGGTTTCCTCGGCAACGAGTGGGTGGCCCGCTACCGGATCAGGGTCGGCCGCCAGATCGGCTCGGCCGCGCTGGTCGCCGACGGGCTACACGCCCGCACCGACGGCTTCACCTCCCTGGCCGTACTGCTCAGCGCGGGCGGCGCGGCGCTGGGATGGCCGATCGCCGACCCGATCGTCGGCCTGCTGATCACCGTCGCGATCTGCTTCGTGCTGCGGGACGCGGCCCGGGAGATCTACCACCGGCTGATGGACGCCGTCGACCCCGCCCTGGTCGACCAGGCCGAACGGATCCTCACCTCGACACCGGGCGTCCGGCACGTGGGGTCGGTACGGCTCCGCTGGATCGGTCACGCGCTCCGCGCCGAGGTGGACATCGTGGTGGACCACGACCTGTCGCTGGTCCAGGCGCACGCCGTGGCGGTGCGGGCCGAGCACGAGCTGATCCACAATCTGCCTCGCCTGAGCGCGGCCACCGTACACGCCGACCCGGACGGTTCCGACGGCACCGACCACCACACCCTTCTGACCGTCCACCGATAGTTGGAGAGTTCGCTGTGCGGATCATCCCCTCCGGTTGAGCGCGTCCGGCAGGTCGTGGGCAGGACCTCGACGCGCCACGCGCAACTCGGACAGGTAGCGCTTGGTGATCTGCCCGCCGTGGCGGTCGTTGATCAGGCGCGTGAGGCAGTCCAGCAGGCCGACCAGGGAAACCGGTTCGAGCGTCCGGTGGTTCGAGTAGGTGCGCAGCAGGTTCAGGTATTCGGCGGTCGAATATGTCTGCTCCCATTCGTGCCGGCGGAAGACCGGCGGTCCGAACGGGCCCGACGGCTCCGGTTCGTCGCCGTCGTCGTAGGGGATCTCAGCCGCGGGCTGGAGACGCAGGTCCGGGGGCGTCGCCGGGTCGAAGCGTTCGTAGCAGGTCTGCGCCTCGGCGAAGAAGTCAGTGCTCCCTCCCTTGATGTGGTGCGTGGCGATCGTGGCCAGCGCGCCCCCGGCGCGCAGGGAATCCGCCGCTCTCACCATGCGCACGGCCGGATCGATCCAGTGGAACGCGGTCGCGGAGACCACCACGTCGAACGGTTCGGCCGGCGGCGGCCAGTCCTCGAACGCCGCGGTCACGACCTGGACCGACGGGAAGCGGGCCAGGTTGCGGCGGGCCAGCGCCGCCATCTCCGCCCCCAGTTCCACCGCGACGATGTGGCAGCCGCGCTCGGCCAGCGGCACGGTGGCCTGCCCCGTCCCGGGGCCGACCTCCAGCACCCGGCAGCCCGGTCCGATCCCGGTCAGCTCAGCCAGGTCGTCGAACAGCTCCGGCGGATAACCCGGACGCGCCTGGTCGTACAGCTCGGCGTCCTCGGTGAAGGACGCGCGTAACCGCTCACGATCACTCCCTGTCATGACCGCAGGCTATCGACTGCCTCAGCGCTCGGTCAGGAGTTTTCTCCGGCCGCCCACGCCGGCGCGACATGCCCGGCGCCGGACGGCAACCCGTTGCGGAAAGCCCGCTGAGCCGGCTGATGTCCCCGGGCGCTGGATGAAGTACGAGGCGATCCGGCCGGCGCGGCAGCGCCGTCCCGAGCCCGGCCGACACCGCCGACGGCAACACGTGGATGCGTGCGATCAACGACGAGCTCGGCTACCGGCCCATCCATCGGACCATCGAGTATCAACTCGCGCTCACCGGGTGATGTCTCAGTGAACCGCTCACACCGAGGACGCGGCACGCAGCAGCCGGAGTTGGCCGATTTCCGCGGCGTTTTTCATCAGCTCGGAATTCACCCAGGCGACCATGTGGGCGACGGTGTGCTCGGAGTCCTTCGGCCAGGGGAACGGGGCGGTGGCGTCCAGGTCGGCGTCGGTGAGGCGATCCAGCACCGCCAGCCAGTGCGTACGGAGGTCGCGCAACCACGCGACGGCGGTCCTTCCGTCACCCGGCCACGTGATCTCGGCCCTCTCTCGCGGGGTCCGTCCCTGAGCATGATCGATGGTCACGCTCCACCACCAGCCGATATGCCAGCTCACCCAGCCGATCGTGGGAACCGGGATGGGATCGGGTTCGATCTCCGCCCAGTCCGGCACCCATGTCCCGTCGACGTCGGGACGTACGGTCCAGCAGTGGGACGCGGGCTCCCACAGGAAGTCCTCGGGCTCCAGTCGCTCCAGGTGGTAGTCGAACAGGGACCAGGTCAGGTCGAACTGCCAGCGCAGCAGCTCGCATCGGGATACGTGCATCGGCTGATCCTGGCAGGCCGTCGCTCCACCTGGAAAACGATTATCCGGGATGGGCCGGGTCGTCATCCAATGGTCCGGCGCTACTCGGCTACGGAGCCACCTGCGGGATCGACGCCGGGATCGGAGGTCCACTGGTGGACGGTAACCGTCCGGCGTCATGGCCGCATGTCGCGGTCCCGGTCTCAGGACGGATCGCCCTTGTCGATCTTGGTGGTGTCTCGGGGTTCGACGTACGGCTCCTCGGTGGGAGGGTGTCCGGCTTCGATGGCACGGCCGCGGGCGAGTTCGGCGTCGAACTCCACGCCGAGCAGGACGGCGACGTTGGTGATCCAGAGCCAGATCAGGAAGACGATGACACCCGCCATGGCGGCATAGGTCTTGCTGTACGAACCGAAGTTGGCGACGTAGAAGCCGAAGCCCGCGGAGGCGATGATCCAGGTCGCCACCGCCAGGATGCTGCCGGGGGTGATCCAGCGGAAGCCGGGGTGCGCGACGTTGGGGGCGGCCCAGTAGAGCAGGGCCAGGACCAGCGTCACCATGACCACCAGGACGGGCCACTTGGCGATGCTCCAGACGGTGAGCGCCGTCTGGCCGATGCCGAGGAGTTTTCCGGCCTGGTCGGCCAGGCCGCCGGTGAACACGACCGCGACCGCGCCGGCGGCCATCAGGATCACCAGGATGGTGGTGATCGCCAGCCGGAGCGGGAGGGTCTTCCAGATCGGGCGGCCCTCCGGCATCTCGTACATGACGTTGGCCGCTCGCATGAACGCCGCCACGTAGCTCGACGCCGACCACAGGGCGACGGCGACGCCGATGACGGTCGCGATTCCGGCGGCGCGCTGGCTGCTCTGCAGGGCGCTGAGCACCGTGTCGATGATCTGCTGAGCGGGGCCGGGAGCCAGGGCGCTGAGGTTGTCCGTGAGGGGTTTGGTGGCCGACTGGCCGAACAGTCCCAGAAGGGAGACCACGGCCAGCAGCGCCGGGAAGATCGACAGTACGGCGTAGTAGGTCAGCGAGGCGGCCCAGTCGGTGAGGTTGTCCTCCTGGAACTCCCTCACGGTGCGCTTGAGCACACCCCACCACGACCGTCTGGACAGCTCGGTCGGGCGGTCGGGCGCCCTCTCGGCGACGGCGTCGCCCGATCCCGCAGGCGGGCGGGCTCCGGTTCTCGACGGCTGATCGCTCATCGACGCCCTCCCAGGCCGTGCCTCGACTTCGCCGTCGCTACCCCGTCAGGCCACTCGCATGCCCTTCTCGGGTCACGCGCTTGGCGGCGACGCGGCCGAGCTTGCTCGTTCGGGTTGGGATGACGGCCGGGTCGACGCTTCCCGGTCCTGGGTCTCATCTCCTGCGGCCCCAACGAGAAAGTTCCGGCCGGGTGATGACCCGGCCGGAACTCATCTGCCGCTAAAGGAGGAGGGTGATCAGCCCACGACCGAACGCAGCGGGACGCCGGTGCTCTCCAGTGACTGGATCAGCTCGCGGAGGAACGGGTGCTCGTCCGCCGCCAGGCCCTCGGGGTTGGGAATGGTGATGTAGGTCGAACCGTCGGCCTTGGCCGAGGTCGCCGTGTCGGTGTACTTCCGGACGATGGCCTCGGTCCGCGCCTGGTCGGCGTCGGCGACCTGGATGGTGATGGGACGCCATTCGCCGCCGATGTTGGCCGGCTCCTCGACCTTCTGCGCCGCGGTACGGAGAGCGTCCACGTCGGTCGGCGGCGCCACCGTCCGCTGCTGCGCCGAGGCGGTCGCCGTCTCCGGGTAGAGCAGCGCGTTCGCGACCAGGTGAAGGCCGTTGTCGTTGTAGGCGCGGAACAGCGGGTTGTAGGCGAAGAGCACGGCGTGACCCGCACCGGTCGGCTCGTCGACCAGCGCCGTCGTGCCCATGAGGGCGTCGGACTTCACGGTGTAGCCGTTGGCCCAGAAGGTGTCGTCCGACGGGTAGGTGAGGATGTTCGTACCCGTCTGGGTCGGGTTCAGGATCGGGTCGCCGTTGTTGAACTGGAAGTCCTCAGCCGGACGGCCGATTCCCACCGGGTTCTCATTGGCCACGTCCACCCGGAAGTGCGAGCCGACGACCTGGTAGCCGGTCGGCTTGGGCTTCTCCGTGGTGGAGGTCAGACCCGCGGCGCGCGCGACGCGGGTGCCCTCGTTCCGCAGTCCGACGTACGTGCCGCCCGCGGACACCCAGGCCTTGAGGTTCGCCAGGCCCTGCGCGTCCAGGCCACCGTTCGAGCTGCTGCCGTCCGGGACGATCAGCGCGGTGCGCTCGGTGAACGCCGGGGTGTTGCCGTTGATGTCGGCGGTCGTCACCGGCTTGAGGTCGAGACCCCACTGGCTGCCGAGCACGTAGCGTGCCTCGCCGTGCGACCCGGAGGTCGTCGAGATGCCGGTGCCGGCGAACAGGCCGGTGTCGGGCAGGCGAAGCGCGGTGCCGGAGGCCGACCTGGAGCTGCCCTTGACGGTGACGCCGAGCGATCCGGCGAGCTTGTCCAGGTCGTTCTGCTTCACCGCGCGGGCGGACAGGCTGATCACGCCGGTCTTGAGGTCACGCGAGAGCGGCACACCCGAGCTGAGAAGCTTGAACGTGAGCTCCGACGCGGCGGCCGAGTCCAGCGGGTAGGAGTACGAGCCCCTCGACGAGGCCGACGAGTCGATGCCGCCTTCGAGGCTCTTCACCCGGTCGGTCTTCGGCGAGAGCTTGTCACCGGTGTAGATGGTGTTGATGCCCATCAGCAGCGGGTTGCTCCACGAGGAGACGTCGTAGAAGTACGGGAAGGGGGCGTAGGGGTTCTCCCCGATCAGCGCCTGGATCCAGTGCTTCTGCGGCTGGTCCATCGGGATCCAGTAGGCACCCTCGGGAACCCTGAGGTTCTTGGCGCTACGGCCGCCGAAGATCTGGGCGTTGGGAACCGTGAGCGCCTTCTTGACCTCGTAGACCTCGACGTCCATGCCGCGCAGTCTCTCGACCAGCTTGCGGACGTCGCCGATCTGGCGGTCGGGCATCAGGAAGTACGAGCGGATCTTGACGTCGGGAACCGGGAACTGGACGGTGTTGGTCGGCTGCACGACCTCGTTGGGCTCAAGCGCGCCCGAGGCACCCTCGGCGAGCGCGGTCTGCCAGATCTTGTAGTAGCCGTTCAGGATCTCGTTCTTGTTGTCGGCCGCCCAGCCGGTGGTCGCCCACTGCGTGTTGAACTGCTGCTGCACGCGGTCCTCGACCGACGAGGCGCTGCCCTTCTCGAAGGTCATGCCGGCCGCGCCGAACCCGGTGGCCGGCACCGTGTCGCCGTACCCCATGTAGAAGAGGTCGTATCGCGCGTAGTTGAAGTAGCACTCCACGGTGACCAGGTCGGTGCAGGCGCCGTTGAAGCCGAAGGCCGCCTTGTTGGCCTCACCGATGCGGTTGATCCAGTCCACCGGCTGGTCGGCGATCTCGTGGTGGATCGGGTCGGCGTTCGGCGGGAAGAAGTACTGCTGCCCGCCCATCTCGTGCGCGTCGACGAAGATCTGCGGCGGGTAGTTCCGCAGCATCTCGAGCTTGCCGTCGGTCTCCGGCTGGGTGCGGGCGAACCAGTCGCGGTTGAGGTCGAAGCCGTAGTCGTTCTGCCGGCGGTTCGCGTTGCGGCCGTCGGGGTTCTGGGTCGGCACGATGACCGTGACGGTGTTGTCGTTGCGCTTCTCAACGTCGCAGGACAGTCCGCCGGCCAGCTCGTACAGGGTCTTGAGCGAGGCGTCGGCGCCGCTCGTCTCGCCGCCGTGGACGTTGCCCGCCACCCACACGATGGCAGGGGTGTCCTTGGCGATGCGCGCGGCCTTGTCCGCCCGCAGCGACCGCGGGTCACGCAGCGACTGAATCTGCTCAGCGATCTTCTTCAGCTGGCCCGGCGTCACGTTCTGCTTGTCGGACACGATGGCGTAGGGCAGCGCCTGGCCGGAGACGCTGTGCGCCATCGTGCCGGTGATCACGCGGTCGGACGCGCGCCCCACGGCGTCGACGTACTTGCGGATCTCGTCGGAGGTGACCACTCGGGGCTGGCCCTTGCCGAGGGGGAAACCGAAGAACTTCTCGGGGCTCGGTACGGAACCAAGGTGGGCGTTCAGGTCGGAGCTACATTGCGTGTGGTCACGATCCGGGTGCGAGTGGTTGTCCCGATCCGCGTTCGCGGCCTGGCTCAACGGCAACATGAGCGCGGTCAGTGCGACGACCGCGGCCCCTGCCACCTTCCTGTAGGAAGGTTTTCCGCGCCTCGCTGTGCTGGGCGGCATGTCGACTCCTCAAGGGGGCATGGGCGGCCCACCCCTTGCCCGGAGTGGGACCACCCTTGGAAACGACGCCACTGTGGCGCCAGAGGTAGACGATGCGGATGGTATAAAATCGCAATAAAGTGGTCAAGATCGCCCTAAGCGTCTGAACTATCCTGTTTTTCCGCGTAATAGCCCATTTGGGAACCGGGGACGGTGTCGCGTGAAAGGCGGAGACGATGCCGGGGACCTGGCACGAAGCCTCTTCTCTCTCGTGCTGGCCGGCAGGGGGTCGTGGTGTCTCGACCTTTCTCGAACTCCCCGAAATCGTGACCAATCAGGCCTAACTTGTGATCAAGCAGACATAATCAAGGGGTGACCTCACGGCTTCTGGAACCATGGCGACGTCCCCTGACCGTCTCGCGCCGCGAGGCGGTCGATGGCGGTCGAGAGGCCACGCCGATCCTCGACTGGGAAGACCTTCGAGTGCTGGACCTGATCGCCGAGATCCGAACCGCCGGCATCGCTGATGAGCGGGACCTGCTGATCGCGGCCCATCGCCTTGTCGCCGCGCGGGTCCGTCCGGTCTACGGGATGGACGACCGGCAGCCGGTCTCCGTGACGCTCGCGCTGGGCCGGGGCTCGTGCAGCCAGCGGATGGCGGTGCTGGAAGCCGTGGCACGCGCCTGCGGGATCGAGACCAGGGTCAGGGGTCTGCTGGTGGACGGCCGGTTCTGGTATCCCCGCTTCCCCCGGATGCACGCGCTGATCCCTCGCCGGGTGGTGCTCGCCTGGCCGGAGTTCCACCTTGACGGACGGTGGATCTCCGCCTCCGGGCTCTACGGTGATCTGGCGGCGTTGCAGACGGGGGAGGGGTTCACCAACGCCGGTGGAGAGACCCTCTTCGACGCGATCGCCCGCACCGCGGTCGACTGGGACGGCGTGACCTGCTCATCGTGCGATCTGTCGGCCCAGGTGCTGGCCGACCTGGGCTACTTCGACTCCCGCGACGAACTGTTCGAGGCGCATGGTCAGACCCTGTGCCGACCGGCCCGGACCGTCGCGAACCCGCTCATGAGCCGCCGATCCGCATGACCCGCTGCCGGGCCCGGCACCGTAGCGACGTTGCGGAAAAACTCCTCCGCTTTGGTCGCAAATAAACCTAATTTCTATAACGTTCCAGGAAATATCGTTATTTGAGTATGATCATGGCGATGGCAGGGACGGTCTCGAGCGAATTCGTGTCATCACAGCTTCCGGTGCGAATCTCTTGACCCTTCGGGCGTGATGAGCAGGCTGGAGCAGTGCCGGACGTCACCGCGAAGCTAGGGGACCGCATGAGTGACCACCGGCCAGAAGCAGAAGGCCGCCGGGCCGCGGCAAAGGGTCGCCGGGCCCGGCGCGTTGCCGATGACGGCGGACCGCCTCCGGAGGACGGCGCGCCGGGCGGCGATCCGTCCCCCGATCAGGGTCGTACGAAGAACCGGCTGAGCGTGGGCGCGTGGATCGGTATCGCGCTGACCGGCGTCATGGTCACCGTCACTCTGGGCGGTTACAAGATCTACCACGATCTCGACAGCGGCATCGGGCGCGAGAAGATCGAGCTCGGCCCGGACCGTCCGCCCGAGACCGGAGCGCTCAACGTGCTCGTCGTCGGCTCCGACAGCCGGGAGAGCGCGGAGAACAAGAAGTACGGCCAGACGACGCTGGGCGAGCGGACCGACACGATCATCCTGCTCCACCTCTCCCCGAACCGCGACAAGGCGACCCTGCTCAGCTTTCCCCGCGACTCGATGGTCCAGGTGCCCGCCTGCAAGCACCCCAAGACCGGCGTGATGGTTCCCGCCGGCCTGAAGCAGATCAACGCGGCCTTCAACGAGGGCGGTATCGCCTGCACGTGGGCGACGATCGAGTCGCTCACCCAGATCCGCATCAACCACTTCGTCAAGGTTGACTTCTCCGGCTTCAAGGGCATCGTGGACGCCCTCGGCGGCATCGACATCTGCCTGCCCAAGGATGTGTTCGACAAGAAGGCCAAGCTCGACCTGAAGAAGGGCGAGCAGACCGTGATGGGCGAGACCGCCCTCGCCTACGTCCGCGCCCGCTACGCGCTCGGCGACGGCAGCGACACCGACCGGATCAAGCGCCAGCAGGTCTTCCTCACCCAGGTGATGAAAAAGGCCACCAGCACCTCCCTGCTCACCGATCTCGGCAAGCTGGGCAACTTCCTCACGGCCGCCACGGCCTCGGTGACGATGGACAGCGAGCTCAGCATCGCCCGGCTCGGCGAGATCGCGAGGAGCGCGAAATCCCTGACCGAGAAGGGGCTGGAGTCGGTCACCGTGCCCTGGAAGCCCTATGAGCCCAGGCCCGCGCAGATCGAGTGGCGACAGCCCGACGCGGACCGGTTGTTCGAGGCGATCCGCAGCGACACCGAGGTGCTCCCCACCGCCGCCCCCAACGCCCCCGCCAAACCGGCCGTCAAGAACGAGCAGGTCCGGGTCCAGGTCTTCAACGGCACCGACACCGACGGCAGGGCCAAAGAGGCGGCCGACGGGCTGGCGGAGCAGGGGTTCGTGGTGACCCACGTCGGTGGCGCCCGCCCGGCGACCGGGAACGTGCCCGTCACCACACTGCGCTACGCCAAGAACGACGCCGAGGGCACCGCCTACGGAGACGTGGTGGCCGCCAGGCTCTCCGGCGACAAGCGCGTCCCGGTCGCCGGCAAGATGAAGCCGCTGAGCGTGGAGGCGTACGTGCCGGCCAAGCCGGTCGCCGAGGCCCCCACCGGCCCGATCATCCAGCTGGTCATCGGCACCGACTGGCCGGGGGTCCGGGTCCTCAACAAGATTCCTGTCTCACTGAAGGATCAGGTCGTCGACAGCAACACCAATCCCTGCCGGTAGCGTCCCCGCCGAGTTTGTCGGCGCCTTTCATAGATCGTGATAGCGCCTGGCAAGTCACGATAAAGCGGACCGTCGGACACTCCCCGCACACGCTACAGGGGGTGGAACCCATGAACAGATCAACGCGGCGGGCGCTGGCGGCGGCAGGGGTGGTTCTGGCGGGGGTCACGATCACGCAGGGAAGCGCGCTGGCAGAGGCCCCGCCCGGGCTGCGGCAGCAGGCCCCGCACGGGGTGGCGATCGGCACGCGGCTGGCGGCGCAGACCGATCCCGCGGTCCAGCTGGTCCAGACGGAGTACGCGGCGAGGGTGACCGTACCCACCGCGAGCGCGAGGACGTCGTTCACCGCGCTGTTCGCCAAGGCGAGGCAGCACGCGAAGGCCGGGCGTATCCCGTCCGACCACCAGAGCCAGGTGAAATGGGTGCTGCGGACGGCCCGGTCGAACGTCGGCCGCTATTTCGCGCCGGCCGGGCCGGCCAGGACCGTCAAGGTGAGCAGCCTCGGGCTGTGTACCGGATGGTGGGTGACGCCGCAGGGGCACATGGTGACCGCCGCGCACTGCGTCGGGGCGACCAAGGCCGAGCTGAGAAAGACCTTCGCCGCCCAGGCCCTTCCCAAGATCAACAACGGGGACGTCAAGGGCTTCCTGAAGCAGATCATGGGAATCGCCCAGCCCGACGACGAGCTGGTCAGGCTGGCCACGGCGGTGTTCACCCGCTTCAACACCGAGACGATGCGGGTGACCGGGCTCAGGCAGAGCGTCGGTGTCGCCGGCGCCCTGCCCGGCGGTGGCATGGACAGGAGCGTCAAGGTCACGCCCGTGGCCCTGGTCGCCCGTGGCCGGAGCTACCCCGGGGAGGACTTCGCCCTGCTGAAGCTGGCAGGTGCGAAGAACCTGCCGACCGTGCCGCTGGGTGACGACGTCGACGTGCGGGTGGGCGACACGCTCTACATCAACGGGTTTCCGGGACTGGTCAGCATCAGCACGCAGATCTTCGACCTGCGGTCCAGGCTGTACCCGGCGCTGACCGAGGGGGCCTACAACGCCAAACGGACGACCGTTCTGGGCGTGCCGTACATCCAGGCCCAGGCGCCCTCGTACCGGGGCAACTCCGGTGGGCCGGTGCTCAGCCAGGAGGGCAAGGTCATCGGAACGCTGATCGCGGGATCGGTCGATCCGGCGACGGGGGAGTCGGCCGAGAACCACAGCTTCATCCTGCCCGTGAGCATCATCAAGAAGAGGCTCGCGGCCGCGGGCGTCGACGCGTCCCGGTCCCAGACCTCCCTGGTCTACAACGACGCGCTCGACGACTTCTTCGCCCAGCGGTTCAAGGCGGCCCTGCCCAAGTTCCGTAAGGCGCAGCGGCTCTATCCCCAGCACCCCTACGTCGCCTCCTACATCGGCGACACGAAGCGGGCCATCACCGCGGGCAAGGACAGGACACCGAAGGCCAAGGCCTAGGTCGCCGGTCGAAGAGCGTAGCCGGTGAGCCGTCGACGACGAAGATCCGCACGTTGCCGCCGAGCCGGCGCAGGGAGGCGGTCAGCGCCTCCGGAGCCGAATCGTCGTCCCAGCGCGACGGCGGCACGTGGTCGAGGTCCGTCATCGGCTGCCCACCATCAGGTCCGCCTCGCGTAGTGACGTGGCCCCGTGCGTCCAGCGCCGCAGGACGTGCTCGGCGAAGAGCCGGTCTAGTGCGAGGGCGCAGGCGGCTCCGTACAGCACGTCTCCCGACAGGGCGGGATGGGAGGCGGCGAACCCGCCGCACATGTCGTGGGCGGCGATCTGCTCGTGGACGGCGTCGGCCCGCACATGCTCGTCGTAGAAGCGGCGGGCCGCCGCGTCCCCGCCCAGCCGCCGCAGCCCCCTGGAGTAGCGGCGATTGGGGATCGAGGAGGTCATCTCGAATGCCGCCAGATGGCCCAGCAGGGCGCCGCGGTGACGCCGGTGGAGGCCGAACAACGACATGACGTTGGAGAGCGCCAGCGTGATCGCCGGTACCCGGTCGAGGTAGGCGCCGTAGGAATCGTCCAGGTCCAGTGCGCGCATGGTGGCACGGAACAGCTCCGAATGCATCCGCTCCAGCCGGCCGCCGCCGTACTCGTCGGCCTGGATCTCCACCAGGGCGGCTTTGGCGCGGCCGCGCAGCCGGGGAATCGCCCAGGTGTGTGGGTCGCCCTCTTTCAGGTGGTAGATCGACCGATGAGTGACGAACTCCCGGAACTGCTCCAGGTCGGCCTTCTTTTCCAGGAAGGTCGCGAGGCAGGAGCCGTCGTCGGCGGCGGACACCAGGTCGACCAGGGTGCGGCGCATGCGCATGGGCAGCGTGAGGAGCGGACGCGCGGACGGAACCGGAAACGGGTGTGATACGGCCTGCGTGAGATCGTCCTCCAGCCGCCGCTCTAGTATCTGCCTGGCCGCCAGCAGCGACGGATCCCATTCCCACCCCTCGTCCACCTCGTCGAAGCCCTGGTAATGCAGCTCGTAGCAGACGAAAAGCGCGAGTTGGAGATCCTCGTTCTCAAGGGACGATTTTCCGGCGGGCACCGGCGGCAGATCGAAACGGTGAGGCGGGCGGGTCAGCCTTTCGAAGAGTGCGCCGCTGACGGGACCTCGAGGCATGGGCAGCCGCATCACGATCTTCCCCTCGTCGAACACCTGTACCGCGCGCCCCTCTGCCCTCGCCTCCTGGAAGCTAACCCGCCCATGGGACGAATGGTGAGAACGCTCAAAAGCGTGATCTCCCATACGGGTGATTGCGAGAAGGGGCAATGATCGCGCTTGGGTTTTCTCGACGAGGATTTCGCTCCCCGGCCGGTACTCCTCGCCGGATCCGGTGTGGTTCATCTTCGATGATCAGCCCGCTCGGGGCCTTCTCCACATCGAGGCCGATGAGCGCCGACGTGAGAGGAGAGGGCCCCGAATCCTTTGCCGGGATCCATAAGCCGTGGGTCCCGGCCTCCAGCAGAGAGGAGGCCGGGACCCGTGCTGCGCAGCGGTCAGACGATGTCGGCCGCGGTGGGGAAGCGTTCCCAGACCCGGTGCTGTCCCAGCAGCCGGACGACCTCCTGCAGCGCTGCCTCGCCACTGTCTGCGACGAGCACGCCGGGTGCCGCCGTGTCGATCCCCGCGGCGGTGAGCGCCTGCTCGGCGTTCGCCCAGCCGCCGAGCGGCTTGGCGTGGCGGAACGCCTCGCTGAGCATCAGCAGCACTCGCGGGTCGGTGAGCGCTCCGGCGGGCGTGCCGTTGCCGGCCTTGGCGTCCCGGGCGCCGTAGGCGTCCTTGCCCGGTGCGGGCGCGCCGGCCAGCAGCAGGGCGTCGAACTCGACGGAGCGGGCTGTGGCGAATGTGCGCTGCACGGTGACAGGATCACTGCTGTCGGCCCCGAGCAGGCCGCCCGCCGCAGAGATGACCAGCGGCACCATGCCGCCGTCCAGGACCTGCTGGCGGACGGCGCGGACCGCCTGCAGATCGCTGCTGTCGTCGGCGACGATGCCGATGATCCGCCCCGTGGTGGGCCAGGTCCGCCCGAGCTGGGAGAGCGCGGGGCTGGGCTCGACGGATGGCAGCGGACCCGCCGACTTGGGAGCGGGCAGGCCCAGGCCCTGGGCCACCTGCTCGCACAGGTAGGGGTCGATCTCGGCGAGCACCCTCAGGGTACGCTCCTTGATCGCCTGTTCGTAGACCTTGCCGAGCTCGAAGGTGTATGCGGCGATGACGTGCTCGCGTTCCACCGGGGTCAGGCTCAACCAGAACTGGCGAGGCTGACTGAAGTGGTCGGCGAACGACGCCGGGGCCTCACGCACCTTCCCTGCCGCGGGCACCTGCACGGGCGTCTCCCGGTATCCGCCCTCCTGCTGCCCGGCGAAGAAGGGGCAACCGCCGTCCAGCGAATTGGGCTTATAGGGTGCGACACCGGAGTGCACCGCCGTCTGGTGGAACCCGTCACGCAGCATGTCGTTGACCGGGGCGTGCGTGCGGTTGATCGGGATCTGCGCGAAGTTGGGGCCGCCCAGGCGGGTGATCTGGGTGTCCAGATAGGAGAACAGGCGTCCTGCGAGCAGCGGGTCGTCGGTGACGTCGATGCCGGGCACCAGGTGGCCCGGGTGGAAGGCGACCTGCTCGGTCTCGGCGAAATAGTTGACCGGGTTGGCATTGAGGGTGAGCAGGCCGACCGGCTGGACCGGTGCCAGCTCCTCGGGCACGATCTTCGTCGGATCCAGTAGGTCGATACCCTCGAAGGTCTGCTCGGGGGTGTCGGGAAAGACCTGGATGCCCAGCTCCCACTGCGGATAGGCACCGGCCTCGATCGCGTCGGCGAGGTCACGCCGGTGAAAGTCCGGATCCATGCCGTTGATCAGCTGGGCCTCCTCCCACAGCAGCGAATGCACCCCGGCCTTGGGCTTCCAATGGAACTTCACCAGCGTCGTCGCCCCCGCGGCGTCGACCAACCGGAAGGTGTGGACACCGAAGCCCTCCATCGTCCGATAGGAGCGGGGAATGCCGCGATCGGACATGTTCCACAACGTGTGGTGGGTGGCCTCGGTGTGCAGGGAGACGAAGTCCCAGAATGTGTCGTGGGCGCTTTGGGCCTGGGGGATCTCCCGGTCCGGGTGTGGCTTGCCCGCGTGGATGACGTCGGGGAACTTGATCGCGTCCTGGATGAAGAACACCGGTATGTTGTTGCCCACCAGGTCGAAGACGCCCTCGCCGGTGTAGAACTTCGTCGCGAACCCACGTGTGTCACGCACGGTGTCGGCCGAACCCCGCGACCCCAGCACCGATGAGAAACGCAGGAAGATCGGGGTTTCGACGTCCTTGGCGAGGAACGCCGCCTTGGTCACCGTCGAGGCCGTGCCGTACGCGCGAAAGACGCCGTGTGCGGCGGCTCCACGAGCGTGCACGACGCGCTCGGGAATGCGCTCGTGATCGAAATGCATGATCTTCTCGCGCAGGTGATGGTCCTGCAGCAGCACCGGTCCCCGGGGACCGGCCTTGAGCGAATGATCGGTGTCCACCAGTCGCAGGCCCTGAGCCGTCGTCAGATACTCGCCTCCCTGTGCCCGCGCCGCCGGTGGCACGTCGGCGGCCTGCCCCGTGGCGGTGAACGCCTGCGGCCCGCTCTGGTCGGGCTTGGGCGCCGGAGGCTCCCGGGGCTCGGTCGGCTCATCCAGCGACGGCGATTCACTGCCCGGCCGACCGGGAACCGTGCCGGACGGTCCACCGCCGGACACGGCACCGGCCACCGTGTCGATGACCTTGTCGACCGTTTCCTTCACCGGGTGAGACTCTTCCATCGTTTCCCCCTTGAGCTATGGCGACAGGAGACTGTCACCGTTATCGAGAATCGAGTTGGGCCGTCAACACGCTGACGTGCTGATGACGCAGGTCAGACCACCAGCAACCAGCAATAGCGCTACGCGACCCCTCTGCTTCGGCACCTGGCTGGGCGGCCGCCGTCCACAGGATGTGAGGGAGGCCTGCGCCGACCGTGACCGACGACGTCATGGCCGTCGTCAACGACCGGTGCGGGCCGCAACGGATCCGTCACCGTCGCGTGGGCATTACTCGTCCAGGCGCACCGTGCCTGGAACTCCCACACTCCACGATCGGCGCTCCTTTCCAGATGCGGCCAGGCCCTTACCCGCCTCATGGTGGGCAAACATCAAACCGGAGCAGGTTTGCGCTTTACCGTTCGGCGATGAACAGGCGAAGGCCACGGCCGGGTCCGCCTTCCACGTCGGGGGGCCTGTGCGGGGCGCCGACGGGTTTGGACTCCGGGAAGCAGCGCCGGCGCCGATAGATCGACAGCACGACCATCGACGGCACGGCGAGAAACTACGGCTACCGGTTCTGCGGGGTGCGGGGACGCAGGGGATCAGGCCCCCTGCGGAGACCTGCTCGCGGATCCCCAACAGGATGTTCGTCCCTGCCGGGCCCGTGCCGCGGGGAGAGGGGCGCTCCTTTACCGGGGAGCGGCGGCGCGGTCGTGGTGCTCGCGGGCGGCCCGGATGTGGTCGCGGTGCGTGTTGGCCCACTCGTCCAGCACGGTGAGGGGAACGAGCAGGGTCCGGCCGAGCTCGGTCAGCTCGTAGTCGACCCGGGGAGGCACGGTCGCGTACGCGGTGCGGGTGACCAGCCCGTCGCGGGTCAGCGCGCGCAGCGTCAGGGTGAGCATGCGCTGGCTGATGCCCTCGATGGCGCGATGCAGCTCGCTGAAGCGGTGCGTGCGCCGGCCGAGGAGGACAACGATCAGCACGCTCCATTTGTCGCCGACCCTGTCGAGCACCTCGCGGACCGGGCAGTCGTCGATCAGCTCGATGCTCTTGGGCACATCCGTGTGCGTGACTGACATCAAAGTGCCTCCTTCCGGTTTCCTCCATGCTTCCGCATGATGGTGTTACACACAAGAAGTAACCATTGGAACGCCCGATGAGCGCCCCCACCCATCGAGGCGTTCCCGCCCGGGACACGTACGCCCCCACCACGACGCGGGCGCGACAGCCCGCTGACACCGCTCGACACCTCAGGGAGACCCATATGGTCAGGCTGGTACTTTTCGGCGCGACGGGATACGCGGGCAGCAGGATCCTGGATGAGGCGGTCCGTCGCGGACACCAGGTCACCGCGGTCGCCCGGAACGTGGACGCGGTCCCGGAGCACGAGAACGTCCGGGCGGTCACCGGCTCGCTCTACGACGCGGAGCGCGTCCACGAGCTCACCGTGGACGCCGACGTGCTGATCAGCGCCATCCGCAGCCGTCCGACGAACGACGGGAGGTCCCTGCTGGACACGGTACCGACCCTCGTCGACGTCGCGCGGCAGAACAAGGTGCGCATCGCCGTCGTCGGCGGGGCGAGCAGCCTCCTGCGCGCCGAGGGGGGCGAGCAGGTGTTCGTCCAGCAGGAACCCACCATCCCGCCGGAGTTTCTCCCGGAGGTCACGCTCCACATGGAGTTCCTCGACGTTCTGCGGCGGACTCCCGCGGACGTCGACTGGTTCTACCTCAGCCCGCCGATCGGGTTCGGCTCGCACGTGCCGGGCAAGCGGCTGGGCCGGTACCGCGTCGGCACGGACGTGCTGATCACCGATGAGCAGGGTGACTCCTCCATCAGCGGGGAGGACTACGCCATCGCCTTGCTCGACGAGATCGAAACGCCCAGGCACCACAACCGGCGCTTCACCGTCGGCTACTGACCGTCCGCCGGAGACGCTCTTGCCCACCTGAAGCCCGCACACCGGCTCCGCGGCCCTCACCTGAGTGGCCCGTCGCTCGCACACCGGTTCCGCGGCCCGGGCGACGCGCGGTGGCGGCAGCCGGTGTGAGCCGGCCGCCCGGTGAGCCGAACGATCCGGCCGGCTTCCCGGCGAGGAGGCGGGGAGCCGTCAGGTCAGATAGTCGCGCAGCGCCCGGGACCGCGACGGGTGGCGCAGCTTGGTCATCGTCTTGGACTCGATCTGCCGGATGCGCTCACGCGTCACCCCGTAGACCTTGCCGATCTCGTCGAGGGTCTTGGGCCGCCCGTCGCGAAGCCCGAACCGCATGGCCACCACCCCCGCCTCGCGCTCCGACAGAGCCTCCAGGACCATGTGCAGCTGCTCCTGGAGCAGGGCGAACGCCACGGCGTCCTCGGGAGTGATCGCCTCGGAGTCCTCGATGAGGTCGCCGAACTCGTTGTCGCCCTCGGTGCCGAGCGGGGAGTGCAGGGAGATCGGCTCGCGACCGTACTTCTGGACCTCGACGACCTTCTCGGGGGTCATCTCCATCTCGGTCGCCAGCTCGTCGTGGGTGGGCTCGCGCCCGAGATCGGCGACCATCTGCCGCTGGATGCGGGCCAGCTTGTTGATCATCTCGACCATGTGGACCGGGATGCGGATGGTCCGCGCCTGGTCGGCCATGGCGCGGGTGACGGCCTGCTTGATCCACCAGGTGGCGTAGGTGGAGAACTTGAAACCCTTGGCGTAGTCGAACTTCTCGACCGCGCGGATCAGACCCAGGTTGCCCTCCTGGATCAGGTCCAGGAACGGCATGCCGCGGCCGGTGTAGCGCCGGGCGAGCGAGACCACGAGGCGGAGATTGGCCTCCAGCAGGTGGTTCTTGGCCCGGAGACCGTCCTCGGCGATCCACTCCAGCTCGGCCCGCACGTCGGCGAGCAGCCGCTCGCCGTCGGCGCCGAGCTGCTCGGCCGCGAACAGGCCGGCCTCGATGCGCTTGGCGAGCTCGACCTCCTGCTCGGCGTTGAGCAGCGGGACCCTGCCGATCTGTTTGAGGTAGTCCTTGACCGGGTCTGTGCTCGCGCTCGCGGCCGGGGTCAGGTCGTCTTCCTCCGCGGAGGTCTTCACAGAGCTCACACCTTCCCGTGGGCCGCAGCGTAAACACCTGTGCAGATCAAGCTACGTCCTGTGACGGTGTGCTGTGGCCACAAATCAGCAGCAAGGGCGACACAGCATGGCGACCTAAGGTCGACATTCCCCTCCGTTTGACGTCGTTTCCGATGACGGTGACCGGGCTCATCCTCCGGCCGGGCACTAGACGTAGACGCGGGTGGCCGCGGTGGCCAGCTCGGGGACGGCGTCCGTCGTCCTGACGAGAACGGCCGACGCGGGGGTGCGCTCGCGCACGTCCTCGCTCCGGATCGCCATCACGGCGGGAGGGCTTCCCAGGTCACCGTACCGGGCGGCGACGGCCGCGGTGATCGCCCGGCCGGCGTCGGCGGCCGTCTCCTTCGCCGATCCCGACGGACTGGAGGCCGACAGGTAGCCGAGCAGCGCCGCGAACCGCAGCTCCTCGGTCACCGGGAGGGGGAGCCCGTCGTCGGACGGTGGCGCGGGCCGGTCCAACCAGAACGCCGCGCCCCGCAGGAAACCCGGATATGTCACCTCACCATGCTGGAGCGTCTGCACCGCATCGGCCACCAACTGTCCGAACTCGGCCAGGTCTGTGTCCGGTGGCAGATCGGTCGTGACCAGCAGCGAAACCATCAGCGCATCCAACATGGCGGACGTCCCTCCTTGAGGTGGCTCATAGTAAAGGGCGCGACCGACAGTTGTGGAAGGTGCGATGAATACTTGAGGCGGTCGGGGTGCGGCCGTGGCGCAAAGATCACCGCGGGCCCCGGCCTCGGGCGGTCACGGCGGGGTCTGGGGCGGGTGGGGCGACAGCAGCCCGGGGCGGACGGGGCCGGGGTGGGCGAGACCACCGTGATCCGAGTGCGGGGATCACGACGGGCGCGCCCCGGGGCCACACCGGCCGGGTGTGCGGGGATCACAACGGCTTGGGGGCGGGCAGGGTGATCCTGTCGACGGCCTCGCGGCGGCGCCGTTCGGGACGCCGGTCGTAGCGGGCCGTGGTGGCGGGGGAGGAGTGACCGACGAGGGCCTGAGCCGTGGCCAGGTCCACGCCCGCGTCGAGCAGCTCGCCGATGAAGGTGCGCCGGAAGTCGTGCGGGGTACGCGGGGCGGCCCCGGCCTCGGACAGTCTCCTGCCCAGGATGTCGGCGATCGCCTGTCCCGTCATGGCCGCCGGCTCGCCGTCCCGGATCCGGAGACCCCCGAACTTGCCGATGGGGCAGAACAGGGCCCCGGCCGGGCGGCCCCGTACGGCCAGCCAGCGCTCCATCCTGCCGACGGCCTCGGTGGTGAGATAAACCATCCGCTCCTTGTCGCGCTTGCCGCGCACCCGTAGCGACCGCGATCCGGGGTCGTAGTCACCGAGGGCCATCCCGGCGATCTCGGCGCGGCGGCAGCCGGTGGAGTAGAGGACCGCCAGCAGGGCGGCGTCGCGGACCCCGGCGGGGGAGTCGTCGCGGTCACACGCGGCCAGCGCGGCGCCCACGACCTCGGGCGGGACATGCTGTCCCGTGGGCAGGCGGGTGTGTTCGATCGTCGGGAGGTCGGCGGCGCGCTGGTACTCCTCGGCGGTCATCTGGCCGAGCCGCCAGGCCTCGCGCAGCACCCTGCGCAGCGCGACCAGATGTTTGTTGACGTAGGAGGGGGACCAGCCGCGCTCGGTCATGAGGGCGCGGATGCGCACCGTGTGCTCGTAACGCAGCAGGTGCCAGGGCTGACCGGCTCCGGAGGAGACCGCGTCGCCGGAGACGAGGGCGGCCAGCCGGTCCAGGCAGCCGCGCATGGCGCGGCGGGACTCGGCGCTGGTGAGGGAGTCGAGATACACCCGGTAGGGATCTCGTGCGGGTTCGACGGCGGGTCGGGGCGACTCGGGTACGGCGGGCGCGCTCACCGTGCCGACCCTACCGAGATCCTGGAAATCTACAACGTAAAGGCGCCCGGCCTGTTCGAAAACTCGTTTTCAGCCTCGGCGGGGGCAGGGCAGGATCGTCTTATGACGAGCGGACGAGTGACAGCGGTGAGCAGCAGCGCCACACACACCTTCAGCAAGGTCTGCCTGCCGGGCATCCGGTTGCTGGCCGGACTGGGGGTGGAGGGGGACGCGCATCTCGGGGTGACGGTGAAGCACCGCTCGCGCGTGGCGCAGGATCCCACCCAGCCCAATCTGCGCCAGGTCCACCTGATCCAGGCCGAGCTCCACGACGAGCTGCGGGTCGCGGGTTTCTCCGTGGCGGCGGGCGAGCTGGGGGAGAACGTCACCACCCGTGACGTCGACCTGCTCGGCCTGCCGGTGGGCGCGCTGCTGCGGCTGGGGGAGGAGGCGGTGGTCGAGGTGACGGGGCTGCGCAACCCCTGCGTACAGATCGAGGCGTTCCAGACGGGCCTGCTGAAGCAGGTGGTGGGCCGGGACGAGGCCGGTGAGCTGGTCCGCAGGGCCGGGGTGATGGGCGTGGTGGTGGCCGGCGGCGAGGTGAGGCCCGGAGACACGATCGAGGTGGAGCTGCCGCCGCCTCCGCACCGGCGGCTGGACCGCGTCTAGAAAGCCCTGAGCGGCGAGGGACAGGTGGGGATCCCGCCGGTTTTGCCGGCCAGGTCGCCTGGCAACCCCATGTCGGAGGTGACGGTGTGTGTGGTTGGGTGTTCGTAATGGACATCTCATCGCGGGCTTCGGCCTACCTCCACATCTATGACGAGCAGCTCCGGGCCCGGCCGATGCCTGGCCGTACGACCGAGAAGATCGGGCCGATGCTGCGGACCGTGTCCAACGGGCACGGACAGGGTTCCCTGACGTATCGGGATCTGGGCGGACTGGACGGCGCCGAACTGGACGCGTTCATCGCGCGCCAGCGTGACTTCTTCACCCGGGTCGGCCGTGAGGTGGAGTGGAAGTATCACGGCTACGACCTGCCCGCCGACCTGCCCGATCGGCTGACCGCGGCCGGGTTCGAGGCCCAGGAGCGGGAGACCATCATGGTGGGCGAGGTCGGCGAGCTCTCCGGGGCCGTCTTGCCGGCCGACGGGGTGCGGCTGCGGGAGGTGAGCGGGCGGGCCGATCTGGAGCGGATCCGTGAGATGGAGGAGACGGTCTGGGACACCGACCACGGCTGGCTGCCCGACATGCTGGAGCGCGACATCGCCGGCCCCGGCGACCCGTGCGTGGTGGTGCTCGCCGAGGCGGGGGACCGCGTGGTGTGCGCGGCGTGGGTGCGGTTCCACGAGGGTACGGACTTCGTCTCGCTGTGGGGTGGCTCGACGCTGAAGGAGTGGCGGGGGCAAGGGATCTATCGGGCGATGGTGGCGTATCGGGCGGATCTCGCGGTGGCCCGGGGGTTCCGGCTGGTGCGGGTGGACGCCTCCGACAGCAGCCGGCCGATCCTGGCCAGGCTGGGCCTGGAGGCGATCGCGACGACGACGCCCTACGTGTGGGTGCCTCCGACCCTCTGACGGGCTGGATGTCCGGTCGGACCGGGCGGGTGCTCAGACCGGCGCGTCATCGGCAGGGGAGCGGCCGCGTCCGGGCGGAGACCGTCGCTGACGGGGTGTTCGAGGGGCGTGCGCCGTAGGAGTGGGCGAGGTGCCCGGGTGGAGCCCGTCGCGATGGAATGCCGGGAGAATTGAATGGAACGAAACATTCCGTTCTGATATTGTCGTGGGGATTCGGAACGGAAGCCCGGTGAGAGGACACGCATGCCCGAGGTGCTCAGCAGGCGCGCGCTCAACCGAGCCACCCTGGACCGGCAGCTGCTGCTGACCAGGACGGACCTGCCCGCGCTGGATGCCGTCCGGCACCTCTACGGCATGCAGGCCCAGGCGCCGAATCCTCCCTACATCGGGCTCTGGACCCGTCTTGAGGGGTTCGCCCACGACGATCTCGCCCGGCTGCTGCACGAGCGCCGGGTGGTGCGGCTGAGCCTGATGCGCTCCACCATCCATCTGGTCACCGCGGAGGACTGCATGGCCCTGCGCCCGCTGCTGCAGCCGATGATGACGCGGGCGCTGGGGGGCGCGTACGGCAGGGGAACGGCCGGAGTGGACCTGGAGGAGCTCGCCGCCGCGGGGCGGGCCCTGGTGGAGGAACAGCCCCTGACCTTCCGTGAGCTCGGGGGACCGCTGCAAGAACGGTGGCCGGAGCACGCCGCGGCCGACCTGGTCAGAGGGGTGCGCACCCTGCTGGCCCTGGTGCAGGTTCCGCCGAGGGGCATCTGGGGTGTGGGCGGGCAGCCCGCCCACACCACCGCGGAGGCGTGGCTGGGCCGCCCCCAGGACGAGAGGCCCTCCCTGGCCGAGGCGATCCGCCGTTACCTGGCCGCCTACGGTCCCGCGACGGTGATGGACATCCAGCAGTGGTCGGGCATGACCCGGCTGGGGGAGGTGGCCCGGGACATGGGTCTGCGGGTCTTCGCGACCGAGGACGGCGCGGAGCTGCTGGATCTGCCCGAGGCCTCCCGGCCCGACCCGGACACCCCGGCTCCGGTGCGCTACCTGTCGGAGTTCGACAACACGCTGCTGTCGTTCGCCGACCGCACCCGGACCCGGATCATGGCGGATGAGTACCGCGCGCGGGTCTTCACGATCAACGGCATCATCAAGGCGACGGTGCTGGTCGACGGGTTCGTCCGGGGCATGTGGAAGGTGACGCAGAAGCGGGGCGAGGCCGTCCTGGAGGTGGATCTCTTCCAGCCGGTAAGCGCGCAGGAACGGGAGGCGCTGGAGCTGGAGGGCATGCGCATGCTCGACTTCGTCGCCCCCTCGGCGAAGGTCCGTGACATCCGCCTCGGCTGAGCTCGTCGTCGAGGTGCCCGCTCCGGCTGGGCGCACCGCCGTCGGGGCATCCGTTCTGACCGGGCGCACCGCCGTGACGTCCGTGTCCCCCGGCCCGTGGGGAGCTCGGGACGCCGTCTCCGCCGCCTCGCCGCACGGGGCAGAGCACCCGGCCTCCCGGCTGAGGCGGACCCGGGACCGATCCCGCCCGATGGCTCGTCAGGCGCCTCGGGCGTCGATGAGCGCGGTCAGATCCGAGACGGTCATGCTTCCCGGCTCTCTCTGCTCGCGGGCGAACCGGTTCGCCAGCCGTTGCAGAACCTCGTTGACCGGTGTGGCGATCCCGTGCCTGCGTCCCAGAAGGGTGATCTCGCCGTTGAGGTAGTCGGACTCGATGGATCCGGAGCCCCGGGCCAGGCTCTGCCACGATGAGCCGCCGCCGCGTCTCTCACCCTCGACCGGCTTCAGCCGCACCCGGTCGCCTCGCACCTCCGCCTGCTCCGCCGCGCTCGCATGGTCGATCCCCGCCGCCGCGAGTACGGCCCTGCCCTCGGCCATCGCCCGCCGGTGCAGGTCGAGTGCCTCGTCGCCGGTGATCGGCCCGCAGACGGCCTCCAGGGCGTTGCCGAGGTTGGACAGCAGCTTGGCGTACTTCCAGCGCATGACGTCAGGGAGGACCGGCGCCAGGAAGGCCGACTTCTCCAGGTCCGCGGAGATCTTCTCCGCGGTCTCCCCGGTGCCCGACGGGTAGCGGCCGATGTGCAGGATGCCGCTCAGCGGTGAGCCGGAGGCCGCGACCCTCCCCGGTTCGAGGTGCGTCGCGGGAAGCCAGACGCACATGCCGTACACATGGCGGAACCGGCGCAGGGCCAGCCGTTCGTTCTCCACCGCGTTCTGCGCGCAGACCACGGGCAGGAGTTCGCCCGCGGTGCCTCCGCCGGCCACCGGCCGCCCGGCCCAGGCGTCCAGCAGCGCGACGCTGTGCTGCGTCTTCACCGCGAGGATGAGGACGTCGCCGGGCTGGAGCTCGAGCGCTTCGGGTCGATCGACCGCGGGAATCGGCAGGGTGAGCAGGTCGTGGGGTGTCGCGAGCTGAAGCCCGCCCTTGCGCAGCGCCTCGTAGTGCGGGCCGCGGGCCACGAGGACGACCTCGTGGCCCGCGGCGAACAGCTGCCCGCCGATCGTCCCGCCGACCGCCCCTGCCCCGATGATGATGTATCGCATTATCTGACCTTTGCATGGAGATCGGCGAGGTCCAAACCGCCGGCAGGGCGAACCCGGCTTCCGGTCACTCGAGACCATGCCTCAGCGCGGACGGTGAGTTTCGGGGCCGCGCCCTCGCTTCGGCCGGCTCTGACCGCTTGGCCTTTTCGCATTCGACCCTGGCATTGCTGGGCGAGCGGCTGTGGGTGGGGCACGGGTGCGACAACGGCCCCGGCGGCGTCGTCGGCCTGGATCTGAGCGCGGCCACACCGGCGCCGACGCCGATGGCGGTCGGGGGCGAGCACCTGGGCGCTCCTGTGCTCGCGGCCGCCGGCGACACGCTCGTGGTCGGCGAGACCGGCACGCACCATGCCGACCTGCTGGTCTACGACGTCGGCGACGGCACCCCGGAGCTGCGCGGCACGATCGACGGCCGGACATGGCGCATCGACTACCTGAACGACCTCGCCCTGACCTCCGACGGCTCCACCCTGGTCGCGGCGGCCGACGCCCCCGGTCACTTCACCAGGTACGACACCACGACCCTGACGAGGATCGGCACCTACGGCGACGGCTGGGACGGATATCCGTCGGCCGTGGCTATCGGCTCCGGCGGCGCCTACGTCGCCGCGGGACGCCAGTGGGGCAGCACCGACCTCACGCTCTACGACGCCGCGACCGGGGCGGCGATGTTCTCGGCCGACCAGCCGGACGCCGAACTGCTCCAGGACGGCGTCGCCTTCTCCGGCTCCGACGCCTTCGCACTGCTGCGGAACCCGGCGGGCCGGCTGCTGCTGTGGCGGCTGCAGGGCGTCACACTGCCGGCCTCCACGCTGAAGGTGACGACCCCGGCGCACGCGTGGATCGGTTCGCCGGTCACCGTCGAAGGACGGATCACGCGGGCCAACGGCAAGCCGGCCATCATCCAGCCGCTCACCGTGACCCGCCGCCTGCCCGACGGCACGAGCGAGCCGCTCGACGGCGTCACGACAGGCAAGGACAGCGGGTTCACCTTCACGGACACGCCGCCGGGCGTCGGAGACGTGACCTACACCGTGCTCTGGGACGGCGACAGCAGATCCCGCTGGAGCAGCGCCTCCGCCACCGTGACGGTCAGGAACGTCTCCGCCCTCACCCTGGACGGGCCGGCGTCCGGCACCGTCGGCGAGCCGATGGAACTGACCGGCGTGCTGACGACGGCCGGCCGGCCGCCCGCACCGGGCGCCACGATCACCCTGCAGCGCATCGCGAGGGACGACGACTCCGAGACGGTCAAGCTCCCGCCCGTGAGCGTGAACGCCGACGGCTCGTACGCCTTGACCGACACGCTCGAGACCGCCGGCAGGTACCTCTACCTCGCGATGTGGACCGGGTACGCCACGGCCGGGCCGGCCAAGGCCCTCCATCTGGTCACGGTCACGCCGGGCGCCGGCTGACCCGCAGGGTGTGCCCGGCCATCGGCCGGGCACACCCGTCCCCGCGGATCGGGGTTCTACGCGTCCCGCGGAAGCACGCGTTCGGCAGCGTCGAACAGCTGCTGCCGCGCGTCGCGAAGACGCACCCCGGCCGGCGCCGCGTGGGCGGCCGGTTCGTTCATGCCCCGAACCGTGTCTCACCGCAGACGGAGCGGATCCGGATTCTCCTGGCTGCCGCCGGGGGCCTGCTCGGGGCCGATGCTCCTGCAAGGCCATTTCCGGGAATTGGCTATTTTCCCGGCGGAGGGAGAGGCCGGATGATTCGGCAATGGTCTCTGTCAACGCTTTCGCCGGCATCGCGGCGGTCGCTCTGGGAATGGTCCTCACCCCCGGGCCCAACATGATCTACCTGGTGTCCCGGTCGGTGACGCAGGGGCGCCGGGCCGGGCTGATCTCGCTGTCGGGTGTCGCCGTGGGGTTCCTGGTCTACCTGGTGGCGGCGGCCGCCGGCATCGCGACGATCTTCGCCGTGGTGCCCGCCGTCTACACCGCGGTCAAGCTCGCGGGCGCGGGATACCTGCTGTGGCTGGCGTGGAAGGCGGTGCGGCCCGGCGGCGAGCCGGTCTTCGCCCCCACCGCGCTCCCCGTGGATCCGCCGCGGAGGCTGTTCTCCATGGGACTCCTCACCAACCTTCTCAACCCCAAGATCGCCATCCTGTACGTGTCGCTGCTTCCCCAGTTCGTCGATCCGGCGCGCGGTGACGTCGCCGCGCAGAGCCTCGTCCTCGGTCTCATCCAGATCGTCATCGCCCTGTCGGTCAACGCCACGATCGTGCTGACCGCCGGGTCGGTCGCGGCCTTCATGGGCCGCCGGCCGATGTGGATGCGGGTCCAGCGCTACCTGATGGGCGCCGTACTGACCGGGCTCGCCCTCCGCATCGCCACCGACCGATCGAGCGCCGTGGCCGCGTGAAAACGCTCACGCCCGATCGCCGCTGAGCGGCCGTTCCCCCTTTCGCGTCACCCGGCTGTGAGCGGACATGGTTGTCCGCGCGTGTGCGCCTGCCCACAAACGTGCTCGTTATGCATCTATGCATTGTCTGCATGTTTGGGTGTAGCCTGGCGGGCAGACCCAGCCAGCGACGGGCGGCCGAGCCGCGTCCGCCCGAGAAAAGGATGTGGTGATGACGACTCCCGGCGATCAGACCGAGGCCAGGCCGACAACAAAATCCCCCACCGCGATGCGCCGTCTGCTGTCCGCGGACATGGTCGAGCGGAGCGGATGCCCGTTCGACCCGCCGCCCGGCCTGCAGCAGCGGCGTGGTCAGGGACCGGTGCAGCCGCTGAAGCTGCTCAACGGTGCTCCCAGCTGGCTGGTCACCGGCCTGGACGAGACCCGCGCCGTCCTGAGCGATCCCCGCTTCAGCTCTGACCGGGTGCGTCACCCCGGCGCCACCCAGCCGCAGTCGGACGAGGCCGGGCAGATGGCCGCGGCGGAAGCGGCCGTCGCCGCGCAGGCCGTGGAGAGCCGCACCGACGGGATGTTCGTCTTCATGGACCCGCCGGAGCATACGCGGCTGCGGCGGCTGCTGACCGGCCAGTTCACCGTACGGCGGATGCGGGCGCTGGAGTCGCGCATCCGCGAGATCGCCGTGGAGCACATCGAGGCCATGCAGGCCGCAGGCACCGAGGCCGACCTCGTGCCCGCCTACGCGCTGCCGATTCCCTCGCTGGTGATCTGCGAGATGCTCGGCGTCGACTACGCCGACCGGGCCGAGTTCCAGGAGCGCACCGCCATCGCGCTGAACTCCAACGCCGACGACCAGGAGCGGGCCCGCGCCGGCCTCGAGCTGTACGCCTTCATCCAGGAACTGGTGGCGGCCAAGCGAGCCAAGCCGGCCGACGACATGCTGTCGGGGCTCGTCCATGACGCCGACCCGCCGCTGACCGACGCCCAGCTGATCGACATGGCCCTCGTCCTGCTCGGCGCCGGCCACGAGACCACCGCCAACATGCTGGGCCTGGGTACCTTCGCGCTGCTGGAGCACCCCGACCAACTCGCCGCGCTGCGCGCCGACCCCGCCCTCCTGGACACCGCGGTCGAGGAGCTGCTGCGGTATCTGTCCATCATTCAGATGGGGGTCAGCCGGGTGGCCACCGAGGATGTCACGGTGGCCGGCGTGAAGATCGCCGCAGGTTCCACCGTGATCATCGCGACGCCCGAGGTCAACCGCGACCCCCGCCACTGGAGCGAGCCCGACCGGCTGGACGTGCACCGGACCCGCACCCCGCACCTGGCTTTCGGGCACGGCGTGCACCAGTGCCTGGGCCAGCAGCTCGCCCGGGCGGAGATGAAGGTCGGCCTGGGCGAACTGCTGACCCGGCTGCCCAAGCTGCGCCTGGCCGTGCCCGCCGAGCAGGTGCCGCTGCGCAACGAGATGCTCATCTTCGGGGTGCATTCCCTGCCCGTGACGTGGGCATGACCGATCCCCTTTAGGCTGGACGCCGGCCTCGACCGGCTGAGGGCCGCCGAGACGCCACGCGAACAGAAGGGGATCACCATGGTTCGCCCTGACCCGCCGGTCACGGCGGCCCGCGCCGTTCCCGCCACCGGCACGGCGGCCTTGGCCGGGCGCCGCGAGCGTAAGAAGCTGGCCACCCGGGCCGCCGTGCGGGAAGCGGCGCTGCGCCTGGCGCTGCGCAACGGCGTGGAGAACGTCACCATCGAGCAGATCACGGACGAGGCCGACATCGCGGTGCGGACGTTCTTCAACTACTTCTCCAGCAAGGAGGAGGCGGTGGTGGCGGCGGCCGCGGCCGGCGCCGAAGCGCTCCTCGCCGAGTTTCGGGCCCGGCCCGGCGCCGAATCGGTGTTGCGGGCGCTTCGCGAGGCGGTGCTCGCCATCGTCGACCAGGGTGACGCCGCCAGCCGTGATTACATCAGGGCGCTGCAGCTCATCCGGAGGACGCCGTCGCTCGTGCCCCACCAGCTGGCCGTACTGGCAGCCCAGGAGAAGGCGCTCGCCGGCGCCATCGCCGAACGCCTCCAGCCCGGCACCGCGTCCCGGGACCAAGGCCGACCCATCCCGAGCGGGATCTACCCGGCACTGTGCGCGGCAACGGCGCTGACGGCGCTGCGCGTTGTCATGGGACGGTGGCTTGATCGTGCCGACGGCCCGGACGACACACCGCCCATGGCGATCCTGCGTGACGAGATCGACGAGGCGATCGCCGAGCTGGCCGCCGGGCTGGACCGGCCCGGATCGGCGGACGCGGGTGATCCCGCCAACGCTCTCTGAGGGCGAACTCGCCGCGATTCCGCCTCCTCTCCTGCGGATTACCCGAGGTGCTCGGCGATCACGCGGGCGCACTCCATGGCCTCGGTGTGCGTCGTGTCCACCTCGAGGTCGTAGGTCACGCCATGGTGGACGATCTGGGCCTGCGACCGCGCCATTCCGATGACGCGGTCGCCCCGGGCGGCCTCTCGTCCCGCGGCGACGGCGCTGTCGCATCGCACCCCGACCCACAGCACCCGGAGTCCGTCGAGGGCGGTCCGCCATCGGTCCTGCGAGGCCGCACCACCGAGGAACACCTCGTCCACGATGACGCGGGCACCCGCGTGGACCATCGCGGCGATGCCCCGGATCCAGGCCTCGTCCAGGGTCCGGAACGCGGGCCCGACCGTCACCTGCCCGTCCGGGCCGAACGCGATCCCCGCATCCGAGTCCCGCATGGGGGCGGGCAGCGCCTCCACAAACGTGTCGACCCCGAAGGTCAGCCACGGGTCGGGCAGAATCGTCTGCAGGCAGCGCGCGATGCCCGACTTTCCCGCGCTGGAACCACCGTTGAGAACAATCACCTCAGTCGCCACCGCGCCACTGTAGAGGCAGGCACCATCCGGGTCGCAATGATTTTCGGGGAGACCTCCGCACGGAACCCAGCCGTGCCCGGACGGCCATGGAGGACCGTACCGGGCAGGTCAACGCCGTGGGCGTGTCCCGAACTGTCGCAGCCGCCCGCTAGTGTCCTGCGATGAGGTGCTGCACATGATCCCGGAGAGCGTACGGTGACCGCGCCCGCGAAGCCGTACCCGACGGAGGTGGAAGCCTCCGTCGAGCAACTGGTGTATGTCCGCGAGGACGAATACACGGTCGCGCGGATGAGCGCCGACGGCCTGGCCGCCTTTGTCGCCTCGGGCCGCGCGCTGGCCGGGGTGCAGCCCGGCGAGACGCTGCGGCTGGCCGGGGAGTGGGACGAGCACCCGCGCCACGGCAGCCGCCTGGTGGTCGAGCGGTGCGAGCGGGTGGTCCCCTCCACCGTGCGCGCCATCACGCTCTACCTCGGCTCGGGCCTGATCCGCGGGATCGGGCCGCGGCTCGCCTACGCCATCGTCAGTCACTTCGGCGAGCGGACGCTCACGGTCATCGACGCCGAGCCCGAACGCCTGCGGGAAGTCATCAACATCGGCGCCGTGCGGCAGGAGCAGATCGTCCAGGCGTGGGCGGAGCAGAAGGAGATCGCCGCGCTGATGGTCGTCCTGCAGGGCTTCGGGATCAGCCCGCTGCTCGGGGCCAAGATCTACCAGGTGTACGGCAACGACTCGCGCGAGGTCCTCACCGGCGACCCGTACCGGCTGATCGGTCAGGTCAGGGGGATCGCCTTCCACACCGCCGACCGGATCGCGCTGCGATCGGGGGTGCCGGAGAACAGCCCGCAGCGGATCAAGGCGGCGATCGTGGACAGGCTGGAGACGGCGGCCGCCCGTGACGGGCACTGCTTCCTGCCGCTGCCCGCCCTCCTCGTCGCGACGGCGAGCCTGGTGGAGCAGGAGGAGGAGCTGATCCGTTCGGCGGTCGACGGGCTGGTCGCCGAGCGCAGGATCGTCGTCGAGGCGTCGTCGGCGGGGCCTGGCCAGGTGGCGTACTCCAAGGAGCAGCACGGCCGCGAGGTCACGCTGACGGCGCACCTGGACAGGCTCTGGCGGGCCCGCTCGACGCTGCCGATGCGCGCGTTCGCCGAGGACGAGGGGCTGCACGAGGACCAGCGGGTGGCCGTGAACCTGGCGCTGACCAGCACGGTGTGCGTCCTGACCGGCGGCCCCGGCTGCGGCAAGAGCCACACGGTGAAGGTGATCGCGGCGACCGTGCGGGCGATGGGCGGCACGGTGACCCTGACCGCGCCGACGGGCAAGGCGGCCAAGCGCCTGTCGGAGCTCACCGGCCTGCCCGCGATGACCGTGCACCGGATGCTCGCCCAGCAGCCCGAGCGGGAGGAGGGCACGCTGTTCCAGCAGTCTCCCGCGCAGGCGGACCTGATCGTGGTGGACGAGGCGTCGATGCTGGACCTGCAGCTGGCCACCCGGCTGACGGCCGCGATCCCGGCGGGCAGCCACCTGCTGCTGGTCGGTGACAGCGATCAGCTCCCCAGCATCGGGCCCGGCAGCGTGCTGGCCGACCTGCTGCGGGTGGAGGAGGTTCCGCGCATCCGGCTGACCCACATCTTCCGGCAGGCGCAGGACAGCGGGATCGTCCAGGCCGCCCACCGGATCCGGACGGGCGAGCTGCCCGCGCTGCCCGGCAGGGGCGGTTTCTGGTTCGAGGAGCTCGACGATCCGGACCAGGTGGCCGAGCGGGTGGTGCACCTGGCGACGGAGGCGATTCCCCGCAAGCAGAACATCGGCAGGGACCAGGTCCAGGTGCTGAGCCCGATGCGCAAGGGCGCGACGGGCACGGCGGAGCTCGGCCGCAGGCTGCAGGAGCGGCTGAACCCCGCACGCGAGGGCGCGGCCGAGCACTGGTCGGGCCCCTCGGTCTTCAGGGTGGGCGACCGCGTCATGCCGATCCGCAACAACTACGACAAGGGCGTGTTCAACGGACAGACCGCTACGGTCACGGCGCTGAGCCCGCAGGAGCGGCTGATGGAGATCCGCACCGATGACGGGGTGAGCGTGGAATACACCTTCGGCGAGCTGGACGAGCTGACCCACGCCTACGCGATCAGCGTGCACCGCTCCCAGGGCAGCGAATACCCGTTCGTGGTGGCGCCGATCGTGGCCGAGGCCGGGGGAGTGATGCTGCGCCGCAGGCTGCTGTACACGCTGGTCACCAGGGCGAAGTCGTGGGTGGTCCTCGTCGGCCAGCGCGAGGCGCTGGAGCAGGCCGTGCACCAGCTCGGCTACCGCAGGAACACCGGCCTGGCCCTGCGGCTCGCCCTCAGCCTGGGAGACGCGCCGGCCACGGCGCGTAAAGCCGGCCCGGGGTCGGAGCCTGTCACGGCGGGTGAGGTCGCCGACCGGAGGTCGGAGCCGGTCGCGAGTGACCGCGGTTGACTCCTCCTCAACCCCTTGCCGGCCCCGTATGCGGCTCCGTCCGGGTCACGGGGAGAGCAGGCCGGTGAGCGGCGTCCGGTGGCCGGCGGCGAGGGCGGAGGCGAAGCCCGCAGAGCCGAGCCGGTCGCGCAACGCCGTCCGCAGGGCGTGGTCGGGGGCGAGGTGTCCGGGATCGAGGCGTTCGGCGGCGCCGAGCAGGGTGGTGGCACGACCGAAGTGGCCGGTCGCGTGGTCGGACTCGGCGAGCAGGAACAGGCCGGTCACCATGACGCGGAGGTCCCCGACGGCGGTGGCGACCTCGACGCCCTCGGCGAGGTGGCGCCGCGCCCGCTCATGGTCGTTCTCGAAAGCCGCGGCGCGACCGAGACCGAGCAGGCAGCGGGCCGTGCAGCGGCGGTCGCCGATGCGGCGGAACTCGGTGAGAAGACCGCCGAAGCCCGATTCGGCGGTCGCGTGGTCTCCCCGTTGCTGGTGGAGGCAGGCCCGGAAGACCTCGGCGTGCAGCCGCTCGTGGTCGTTGCCGCTGATCCGGGCCAGCCGCCCGGCCTCGGTCAGCCAGGCCGCCGCGTCGTCGAGGCGGATCCGGCCCTCGATCGCCCGGAGGGCCATCTGGTTGAGACCGTTGGCGCGTTTGACATGGTCGCCGAGCCGGCCGAACAGCTCGGCGGCGTGGGCCAGCCGTGCCAGGGCGGTCGCGTCGTCCAGGGTGGCCTGCCCGAGACCGGACATCGCCAGGGCGCGGTGCCAGTCGTCGCGCAGTCGCTCGAACCGCGACGTCGCCCGTTCCAGATACGTGATCGCGGACGCGCGATCCTCGCCGTACATCATCGCCCAGCCGAGGGCGAGAAGGGCGAGGGCCTGATCCTGCTCGGTGCCGCGCTCGGCGCGTTCGCGCGCCTGCTCGGCGAACGCCCGCGCCCGTTCGGTGTCCTGGTAGCACAGCACGATGGAGCAGGTGACCGCGGCCCGGATGCCCAGGGCGCCCTCCGGCAGGGGCCGGAGGAGCAGCCTGTCGATCCACCCGAACAGCTCGCCGCGCGCACCGAGGATCTCCCATCCCGTACCGATGCCCGTGAGGAACTCCCAGGCGGGCGCGGTCTCCCGCTGTTCGAGGGCCCAGCGCATCCCGGTCCGCAGATCCGCCCAGTGCCGGTTGAACCAGCGCAGCGCGGCGGCCTGGTCACTCCCTCGCAGGTCGGTGAGGGCGGTCACGGCGTGGTGCAGATGGTGAAGGGCGTGCTGCTCGCGTACCGTGCCGGCGTCGCCGCGCGACACCGACTGCCGGTGCGCGAACTGGCGGACACTGTCGAGCAGGCGATATTCGGTGGTCTCGTCCCGGCGGCGACGGGAGATCAGAGATCGGTCCAGCAGGCGCGGGAAGAGCCGGACGAGATCGGCGGAGTCCAGCGGCGGATAGGCGAGGATCTGCGCCGCGGTGTCGTAGCCGAACTCGCCGGGGAACACCGAGCAACGTTCGAACAGTAGCCGTTCGTCGTCTCCCAGCAACTCATAACTCCACCTCAGGGCCTCCTCCAGGGTGCGATGCCGGTTCGGGGGGCCGTGCGCCCCGTCGCGCAGGAGCGCGAACCGGTTGTGGAGACGTGACAGCAGTTCGGCCGGTGAGAAGAACCGGACCCGCGCGGCCGCGAGTTCGATGGCCAGCGGCAGGCCGTCCAGCCGGCGGCAGATCATCGCGACGTGCCGGGCGTTGTCAGGGGTGACCTCGAAGCCGGGCGAGACCGCGGCCGCACGGTCGGCGAACAGCCGTACGGAGGCCGCGTCCAGCACGGCCGACGGATCGTCGAGCTCCTCGGGAAGCGGCAGCGGCGAGATCTCGTAAACGACCTCTCCCGCCACCCCGAGCGGCCCGTGGCTGGTGGCCAGCACGTGGAGGTGGTCCGTGGTGGTCAGCAGGTCGGCGAGCAGCGCCGCCGCGGTGTCGGTCACGTGTTCGCAGTTGTCCACGATGAGCCAGTTCCGGCCCTCGGCGAGCGCCCCGCGTACCAGGTCGCGCAGCCGGCGTTCGTCCCCGGAGACGCCGAGGGCGTCCGCGAAGGCTCGGTCCACGGCGTCGGCGGGGGGCACGGACGCGAGATCGACCAGGATGGCGGGCGGCAGCGTGGTCGCCGAGTGGGCCAGGTGCAGCGCCAGCCGGGTCTTACCCGTACCGGCGGGACCGGTCAAGGTCAGCAGCCGGTGGGCGTCGACCAGCCGCAGGAGGTCCTCGGTCTCCCCGGTCCGCCCCACGAACGACGACAGCGGCCTGGGCAGCACGCTGCCGGGCTCCCGGCGGACCCGGAGCCGAGCCGCGGCGTCGACCAGCGCCAGGCGGTTCGACCCGCCGAGCTTGCGCAGCAGGGAGGACACATGGCTCTCCACGGTCCTCTCCGACACCCGCAGGCTGTCGGCGATCTCCCGGTTGTGCAGACGGTCTCCCACGAGCCAGAAGACCTCGAGCTCTCTTGACGTCACTCCGGCCGCCCGCAGCGGATCGGGGGAGATATCGGAACCCATGGAGTGAGTATCCGCTGCATTTCCGTACTGAGCACGGATGTGCGGAGATCGCGTCCGATGTCGAATGTCGTCATGACGAACACGGACATCGACTTCGAGTCGATCAAGAAGGCACAGCGGGCGGGCTGGGAGACCGGTGACTACCCGCGGGTCGGCAACACGCTTCAGATCATCGCCGAACGGCTGGTGGAGGCGGCGGACGTGCGAGCCGGGCAGCGGACGCTGGACGTCGCCTGCGGGCAGGGCAACGCGGCGATCGCGGCGGCCCGGCGGTTCGCGGAGGCCACCGGCGTCGACTATGCCGTCAACCTCCTGGCACAGGGCCGGGAGCGGGCGGCGGCCGAGCACCTGGCGGTGACGTTCACCGAGGGCGACGCCGAACGGTTGCCGTTTCCCGACGGCTCCTTCGATCTGGCGTTGAGCACGGTGGGCGTGATGTTCGCACCGGATCACCGGCGGGCCGCCGACGAGCTGGTCCGCGTGACGGCCGCGGGAGGGAGGATCGCGCTGGCCAGCTGGACGCCGGACGGCATGATCGGCCAGCTGTTCAGGACGGTGGGCGCCTGGGCGCCGCCACCGGCCGGTGTGCGCCCGCCGACGTTGTGGGGCACACCGGAGCACCTGGCCGAACTCTTCGGGGAGCGGGTGGAGTGGATCGGCCTCACCAGGCGGGAGTACGTGTTCCGCTACCACTCGCCCGCGCACTTCTCGCAGTGGTTCCGTCGGTTCTACGGGCCCATCACCAGGTTGGCGGGCAACCTGACCAGCCAGGACCTGGAACGGTTCGGGGAGGACCTCGCCGGGGTCGCCCTGCGGTACAACCGGGCCGACGACGGTACGGTGGCCGCCCCGGCGGAGTACCTCGAAGCGGTTGGCGTCCGGCGTGGATGACCGCTCGGCCCCCCGGCGTCGATCCCCCCGGACAGCCGTGGCCGGCTGTCTCGCGCGCGGGCCCGACCGCGACGGATGATGTCGCGATGAGCGAAATCGGATTCCTCGGCGTTCCGGAGACCACCGCCGAGGCCCAGCGCCTGTTCGACGACGACGTCTCCGAAGTCGGCTACGTGATGAACGTCTCCAGGCTGTGGGCCTACCAGCCCGCCACCTTGCTCGCGCTCTTCGACCTGTTGGGGGAGACCGTGTCGGCGCACGCGCTCGACGTCCGCCGGCGTGGCATTCTCATCGCCGCCTGCGCGTCGGCCTTCGGTGACTCGTACTGCTCGCTGGCGTGGGGGCGCAAGCTGGCCGAGGCGACCGACGCGCAGACGGCCTCCGGAGTGCTCCGGGGCGATGACGACGGGCTGACCCCCGGCGAGCGAGCGATGGCGAGCTGGGCCAGAAAGGTCGCGCGCGACCCCGGCCGCACCGGCGGAGCCGACGTGCAGGAGCTACGCGACGCCGGGTTCGCCGATGCCCAGATCTTCGCGATCACGGTGTTCGTCGCGCTGCGTCTCGCGTTCTCGACCGTCAACGACGCGCTCGGCGCGCGTCCCGACGCGGCCCTCCGTTCCACGGCGCCCGAAGCCGTTCTCGACGCCGTCACCTTCGGCCGTCCCATCGACGACGAGACACCGGAGATCGGGACGGGTTTTCCCTCGTAGCGGAAGAGATCTCGCCTCGAATGAGCGCCGGGAAGAGGACTTGACGTCCATTGGGTACTTTCATTAGCTTTAGGGCTATAAGCATTAGCCAATGAAGGACGTCATGACGCAGTACCGCCGGCGCTCCGGCCTTCAGGCCGGGTGAAGGCCCGATGTCAGTCCGGCATCCGGGCACGCAGAGCCTGGATGAACCAGTCGAACACCGGCGCCAGGCTCTCCGGGGCCGGCCAGCCGTTGATCACTGCGAGCAGCTCAAGATACAGCTCCCGGCGAGGGTCGTTCGCGGTCTCCAGCCGGGTCAGCAGCCGGTGCCGAAGATCGACGTCGTCGGGGAGGCCGAAGGCGTGCGCGTACTGCGCCGTGACCGCCGCGACGACCGGATCGGCCTGGGACGAGGCCGGGTCGATGCCGGCTGCCAGGGCCGGACCGGCCTGGTCGCGGACCATCGCGGCGGCGTCGCGGCGCGGGAGCGGGGTGTCGCCCCGGGCGCGATCGGCCGCATGCTGCTCGACCAGGCGCCGCATGCCGGCGCGAAAATCCGGGTCCTGGGACAGCTCGGCCAACTCCACCCACGCCTCGACCTGCTCGGCTTCGGGGCTGTCGGGAAGTTCGGGGGTCATCGAGCGCATGATCCCGGCGAATTCGGTGCCGGCGTCCAGGCCGCCGAAGGCGGTGTCGAGGAAATCGCCGATCAGACGTCGGCGTTCGTCCTCGGAGAGCTTGGCGAGCTTGTGCATGAGATCCATCTCCTTGAGGGTGGACCCGCGCCTGGCCACCGCCGTCAGCACCGCGTGCCGCAGGCGCAGCGTCCGGATCTGCACCATCAGCGCTTCGGCGTGCGCCGCGGCGACCTCGGGAAGCGAGATCTCCCGCTCCGCGACCCTCCGGATCGTGGGAAGGTCCAGTCCCAGGTCGCGCAGCGTCCGTACGAGATCCAGGCGTGCGGCGGCGTCGAGGTCGTAGAGGCGGTAGCCGGCCGGGTTGCGGTCGGTCGGCGGCACGATCCCGCGATCGGAGTAGAACCGGATGGCCTTGACCGTCAGCCCGGTCCGCCGGGCCAGGTCACCGATCGTATAGAGCGTGCCGTCGTCCATGCCCTCACCCTTGCGTCTCCCTCTACGGGAGACGCAATCCCATCCGCCCGCCGACGGCGAACCACTCCTCATCCGCAAGCCCTGGAAACCCCTCGACCGTGGGTTCCCGTGAACGACCGTGGCTCTCCCGGCGGTTCGGCTGCCGGCGGGTGGCACGGCATTCCGTACGGCCCGCGTGGGCCGTCTCCCGGGGATCGCCCGGCGACCCGCTCTCCGCCCGGCCCGAGTCGGTGACCTGGACCGATGGCCCGGTCTTGCGGCCGGCCGTCATTGCTTGCGGACGCTCTCGGCCACCGTCATCAGTTCGCCGGCGCCGAACCGGGCGATGTCGATCATGACGGAGATCGCGACGCCCGGCTCCACCAGCCAGAACACCCTCCCGGCATCCTTGAGGCCGGGACGGGAACCGACCTGGACCTTCGTCCACGAGGCCGGATCGCGCTCGTGATACGCCGACATGAAGTCGCGGAGGTCGCCGAGCGTGGCCAAGCCGTCGGAGCGTATGACGATGACCATCAGGTCAACGGAGTGCCCCCCGTCGGCCGTCTCTCTTTCCGAGACCCTTGAGGTGAACCGGACCCCTTCCTCCGGCTCGGATTCGAAGTCCGACGTGCTCGGGCCCACCTCGCGGGGAACGTGCCCGATCACGAATCCGTCCAGCACTCCGCCGCCCTTCGGCATCCGCGGTCCGCCCAGCGCCAGCACCAAACCGGCCACGGCCATCAGAACCCGCATCGCTGTCATCACCCTGCGATCGTGGCACATTCCGGAGCGCCTGGACGATGGTCTGTGAGACCGCTACGACACGGCCGTGTGAACAGGCGGGGTGGTTCGACCACAGGTCGAGTGCAACCCGGCGGCCATGGACCGAGGTCGCCCACCACGGCGGGTCTGGGCCCGTCCGTCGAGCCCTGTGAAGCTTCGCCCGTCGGCCCACGCATCCGCCATCCGGTCGTCTCGGAGCCGGAGCGCTTCGGTCTCAATACTCGTCACCTGTGTGGCGTCGGGTGAGGGGGAAGTCGATCTCTGACCCCATGCTTTTGTCCTGAAATAACTGATTATTCGCATTATGTCGTAAGCAGAGCTAACATTTCTGCATGGGTACAGCAGATCTCCCCGACGCCCTCTCCGGCGTTCTGTTCGGCATCCAGCGGCTCATCCGGCGCAGGCTGCGCCACGGTCTGGGCAGGCCGCCGCTGCGTGGCGCCCAGGTCGAGCTGCTGCGGCTGGTCGCGGCCAACCCCGGGATCGGTGTGTCGGCGGCGGCCAAGGAGCTCTACCTGGCGGGGAACTCGGTGTCCACACTGGTCAACCAGCTCAGGGCGGCCGGTCTGCTACGCCGCGAGACCGACCCCGAGGACCGCCGGTCCGCGCTGTTGTTGCCCACCCCCGAGGCCGAATCGCAGCTGCGGGACTGGCAGGAGCGGCGTGTCGCGCTGGTTCGCGATCAGGTGGAGCGGCTCGGAGAGGCCGACCGGGCGGCGCTGGCCGCCGCGTTGCCGGCGCTTTACAGACTTGCGGAAGGCCTGCAGGAGGAAGTGGAGAAACTATGAGCGATGACGCGCAGACGGTCGCCGACCCCGGAACGACGGCGGGTGAGGCTGCCCGGGACGCCGTCACCTGCAGCGACCTGAGCTACTCCTTCGGCCAGGTGAAAGCCGTGGACGGTCTCGACCTGTCGGTCGCCTCCGGCGAGATATTCGGCCTGCTCGGCCCCAACGGCGCGGGCAAGAGCACCGTCATCCGCTGCGTGACCACGCTGCTGCCGGTCCCGTCCGGCATGGTGCGGGTCTTCGGCCATGACGCGACCAGAGAACGGATGGCGGTGCGCCGCCTGCTCGGCTACGTCCCCCAGCAGCTCTCCGCGGACGCGAGCCTCACCGGGCGGGAGAACGTCGCCCTGTTCGCACGCCTTTTCGACGTCTCCCGCCGTGAGCGCGCCGCCCGCGTCGCCGAGGCGCTGGAGGCGGTCGGGCTCGCCGACGCCGCCGACCGGATGGCGGGAACGTACTCCGGCGGCATGGTGCGCCGCCTCGAACTCGCCCAGGCGCTGATCAGCGCGCCACGCCTGCTGATGCTCGACGAGCCGACGATCGGGCTCGACCCCATCGCCCGTACCAGCGTGTGGGAGCACATCATGGCGGTGCGAGCCGCCACGGGGATGACGGTCCTGGTCACCACCCACTACATGGACGAGGCCGAGCAGTACTGCGACCGGGTCGCGCTGATGCACCAGGGGCGCATACGGGCACTCGGCACACCCGATCAGCTGGTGGCCGATCTGCGCGCCCGCCGCGACGACGGTTCGACGCCGACGCTGGAGGACGTCTTCAGGGACGTCGCGGGCAGTGGTCTTGACGAAGAAGGAGGGGAGTTCCGTGATGTCCGCCGAACCCGCAGAACCGCGTCCCGTGTCGGTTGACGGCCCCGGCGCCCTGGGGCTTGATCTGCTGCTGGTCCCGCCGCGCGCCCGCGCGGGATGGCGCGTGCTGCCGGCCAGGGTCGCCGCGATGTGCGTCGTGGAGCTGCAGAAGCTGCGTCACGACCGCACCGAGCTCTACACCCGCGCGGTCCAGCCTGCCCTGTGGCTGCTGATCTTCGGTGAGACGTTCACCCGGATCAGGGCGATCCCGACCGGGGGCATTCCGTACCTGGACTACCTGGCTCCCGGGATCATCGCCCAGTCGGCGATGTTCATCGCCATCTTCTACGGCATCATGATCATCTGGGAGCGCGACGCGGGCGTTCTCACCAAGCTTCTGGTCACTCCGACCCCCCGGGCCGCACTGGTCACGGGCAAGGCCTTCGCGGCGGGGGTCAAGGCGCTCATCCAGGCGGTCGTCGTGGTCGTCATCGCCGCGGCGCTGGGCGTGTCCCTGACCTGGAACCCGTTGCGCCTGATCGGCGTGGCCGCGGTCGTGATCCTCGGCTCGGCGTTCTTCTCCTGCCTGTCGATGACGATCGCCGGGATCGTCCTGACCCGCGACCGCCTGATGGGCGTCGGCCAGGCCATCACGATGCCGCTCTTCTTCGCCTCCAACGCGCTCTACCCGGTCGCGATCATGCCCGACTGGCTCCGGGCCGTCAGCACGATCAACCCCCTCAGCTACCAGGTCGACGCCCTGCGCGGCCTGCTGCTGGGCACTCCCTCCCACCTGCCGCTGGATTTTGCGGTCCTGATCGTCGCCGCGGCGGTCGGCATCACGGCGGCGTCCTGTCTGCTGGGGCGGCTGGCGCGTTGACGGAGGTCTAAATCACCGACCTTTTATCCATTCTTACGGTTACCTTCTGTTATGCCCCACCTTGCCAAGGCCCTAGTAGCGTGACGTACGCACGCGAGAAAGGGGGTTCCCGCGATGTCACATGTCGTGGACCATCTGGTAAGTGCGATGAACGCTCGCGATCTAGCCGCGACGATGCGGTGTTACAGCCCTCAGGCAGTTGTTGTGGGGCCGGAGCTTCAGGCAGAGGGCCTGGAGGAGATCGCGGCCTGCCATATGCATCTTTTCGAGGGTTTTCCCGCCTTGCGCATGACGGTCTGGGAGAAGGTCGTGTGCGGTGACCTCGTAATGATCGAGGCGTTGGCCTCGGGCGCCCATGGGGGGCCGTTCCTCCTGGCGGGGGGTGAGGTGCTCCAGGCGACGGGGCGAGCCGTCAACATCCGTACGTGCTGGGTGTTCACGCTGGCGGACGACCTCATCGTCAGCCAGCGTGTCTACTATGACCAGCTGGAGGTCTACAGCCAGCTCGGTCTCCGGCTTCCTTCCACCTCGGAGTCGTTCGACTAGGGTCCGTTCCGGAGGCGCATCTCCCGCGGGCGCCTCGGTCAAGCAGCCGCCGAGGGCGGTTCTTCCATCACCGATGACCTGCGCGCCCCGGTTCGAGCGCTCTTCGGTGAGCCGCCCGAGCGCACCCGGCGGCACGCTGCCGCACCGGCGACCGCCATGGCGCGGGGGAGGCGGGCACGGAGCCCCGCCTCCGCCCGTCCGTGCGGGGCGGTGCGTCGACCTCCGTATCCCGCATCTCCGCGTCAGCGGCCGTTCTGGATGATGCGGAAGGGAAATGCGAACGGGTTTTGATTGGGCGAAACGTACTGACGCAGACCCGACATGACAATGCGCCCTCTCCGTGATGATCAGTAATGTAACTTGTAAGGGTCATAGCATGACATTTGACGGCGAATGCAGCCGTGGCGGGGATGGCGGGGACGACGGGGTGTAGGGCACCGTCCCGAGTCGCAGGACCGTTGCCGGGGCTGGATCGCCTGATCCAAGGCTTCCAAGGGGTGACGTGGCCAGCAAAGTTTTGACTGGGCCTGGGGGACGAATCAAAACGGTCCGCCGTCAACGCGGCCTCTCACAGGCGCAACTCGCTCATCCTGAATTATCGGACAGTTATGTGTCCCTCATCGAGAGCGGCAAACGAGTCCCGACGCCTTCGGTCCTGGAGTTACTGGCCGAAAAGCTCGACTGTTCCCTGTCCTATCTGGTCAGCGGGGTGAATGCCGAGCAGAGGGAGCAGATCGAGCTCAGCCTGCAGAGCGCGCGAACGGCGCTGGACAGCGGTGAGACGGACAGGGCTCGCGCCGAGTACGCCAGCCTGGTGGCCGACGAGGTCCTGGTTGAACTTCCCGCGCTGCGGCGTGAGGCCGAGCTCGGGCTGGCGGACGCGATGCAGTCGTGCCGTCAGTGGAGTGAGGCGATCGAACTGCTGACCCGGGTTCGGGAACGCGACGCCAGGGTCATGTCCACCCAGGAGTTGGTGAGCGTCGCCTGTGCGCTGTCGCGGTGCTATCGCCACAGCGGGGACCTGACGCGGGCCGTGCTGGTCGCCGAGGAGATGGTGGACGGCTCCGTCCGCCCCGCGTGGAGCGACGGGCTGGTGCGCCTGGGCGTCAAACTGCTCGCCGCCTACATCGAACGGGGTGATCTGCTGCGGGGCAGCCAGTTCTGCGGCGAGTTGCTCGTGGGCGCCGAACTCGTCGGCGATGCCTCGCTGCTCGCCTCCGTGCACCGGGTGGCAGCACTCCTGGCGGTGGAGAACGGCCGCGGCACCGAGGCGATCAGGCATGTGGAACGAGCCATTGTCGTTTACGGCGATGCCGGTGACCCGGGCCGCCTGCGCCGGCTTCGGAGCGATCGCGCCCGCATCGTGTTGAGCGCCTCCTCCGTGGACACCGCGTCGGTGCGCACGCTGGTGAAGCAGATGGAGGCCGAGCTCGCCGGCGATCCGGCGGCCTCGATCGACGCGATGCGATGCGTGACGAACCTGGTCAACGCCGAGTTGCTGCGAGGTCGCACCGACAGAGCCGCGGAGCACGTCACGGCTCTCCTGCGGATCGCCGAGGGTCTTCCCGAGGAATCGGCCGTCGAGGCCCGCCTGTCGGCGGGCCGGGCACTGGTCGAGCTGGAACGGCCTCAAGATGCGATGCGTGAGCTGACGGCGGTGGCCGAGTGGCTGGCGCGAGCGCCCGCCACTCCGCGGACCGCGCGAATGTGGCTGGCCGTCGCGCAGGCTCTGGAACGGATCGAGGAGCCCGCCCGAAGCGTGGACGCCTACCGGCGGGCGCTGGCCTGCGTGGGGGTGTAAGAGCGCGGATGGGACCCCGGGGTCGCAGGCGAAGCCGCGGGGTCCCAGCGGCTCTTTTACGGGCGGGTCAGATCAGGTCCCGCAGCACAGGCCGCCGCCGTGCTGCGACGAGGTTGTCGCCGGCGAGCTCGAAGTCGACGGAGAGGCCGCCGATGCCGTGCTGGGCAATCCGAAACAGAGGGCGGCCGTGGCCGTGATTCCGACCAAAAAACGTCGTCCGGTTCTCACAGATATCTCCATCGCGATCGCATTTTGTGGATCTTCGTGAGGATTGTCTCGCGTATCGCTAAGTGACACAACTGCCGGTTGCGGCATCTGTGCGGTTATGGCTTAGTGGTGTTTAGGATGCGCTGATGAAGTGGTCCGCGCAGGTCTCCATCCGGCAGCGTCCAGGGAGTACAGCGTGATCGGCAAGAACGTGGGCGAGCGGCTGCGGGAACTGCGTCAGCAGCGCGGCGTGGCCGTATCGCGAATTCCGGGGCCTGGGTTGCCCGAGGAGGAGGTGAAGACGATCGAGCGCGATGCGCGCGACCCCGATGTCGCAGAGCTGCGGATCCTGCCGGAGAGGTTGAGCCGTCCCCTCGCTTTTCCGGGGCATGTGATCACCGATCAGCAGGTGGCCGAGCTGTACGCGCGGATGGGTCGCGCGGAGACGGCTCTGCGCGCGAGAGAGGTCCAGGAGGCCGGACAGGAGTTCGCGCGACTGAGCGCGGAGCCCGCGCTCGAGTTCCTGCCCGACCTGCGCCGGCGTGTCGGATACGGATCGGCTCGCGCGCTGGAGGTCACCGGCAACTGGCCGGCGGCGATCGAGCAGCTGAGAACGCTGCTGGAGGAGGCGTGCTCGGTGCGTGCCGAAATAGAGGCCGCACTGGCCGACGTGGAGGTGGAGTTTCGCGAGCAGCGCATGTCGATCGCTCTGGCGCTGTGCCGGTGCCATCGCGAGGCGGGTGAGCTGCCGGCTGCCGTACGGGTCGGCGAGGAGGCCCTGGATCGTGAGGAGCCTCTGGGATGGACCGACCGGCTGGTGGAACTGGCCTCGACGTTGCTGGCGGCCTACATCGAGCGCGGTGACCGCGAGCGGATGACGCAGTTCGCCACCCAGCTCCTGGAGGAGGCCGACCGGCTCGGATCGCCTCGGGCCATCGTGGCGGCGTCCTGGAACAGCGCGGTGGTGGCCCATGTCCTCGGTGACTTCCTGGAAGCCGATCACCTGAGCAACCGGGCCATCCGCCTGCAGGCCACCCTGGATGATCCACTGGAGGTGGGCCGGCTCCGGATGTGCATGGCCATACACGCTTTGCTGTATGCCGTGGAGGACATCGATATCGAGAAGGTCGATCGGATGCTCACCCAGGCGCATGCGGAGTTGGTGGCGGCCTCGGCCCACCCGGGCGACATCGCCTCGTGCCTGCTGTCGCTGGCCCGCGTCGATCTTCTACGGGGCAGGCCAGAGCGTGCCCTCGATCGCGGGCTGAAGACGGTGGAGCAGCTGGCGGGCGTGGTGGGGCCGGTGGCGGTGGAGGCGCACCAGTTGCTGGCGCAGGTCTATCAGGCGCTCGGGCGCGTGGAGGAGGCGGTGGCCGCGCAGACCGGGGCCGCGCGGGAGCTGGAGCGGATGAAGGCGCTGCGGCGAGCCTCGGAGGCGTGGATGGCCGTCGCCGACCTTTACGACGGCGCGGGACAGTCGGATCAGAGGCACGCCGCGCTGCGGCAGGCCCTGACGTGCGCGGAGTTGTAGGAGCGGGCACCGGGACGCACGGCGGGAACGGGCGCCCGGCGCTGTAGGAAGTGGCAGGAAAACGAGCCGATCACGGGTCGTGGGTGCCGCCCCCACGGCGGCGTCCACGACCCGCGTGCGGGCCGGACCACTCGGCCCCACCCGGGCCACTCAGCCCGACGAGGTGTCGAAGTGGAGCTCGGAGGTGATCCGGTAGCGGTCGCCGCGATAGATCGAGCGGGTGAACTCGACGATCCGCCCGCCTGAGTCGCGGGAGGTGCGCTCGATGAGCAGGGCGGGGGCGTGCTGGGGCACGTTGAGCAGCTCGGCCTCGATCTCGTCGGTGACGGTCGGCTCGATGCTCTGGGTCGCGCTGCGCACGTCGACGCCGAATCGGGTGCGGAGGAACTGGTAGAAGTTACCCGACTCCATGTCGTCGGGTCCGAGGCCGGCCACGAGGGCGTGCGGCAGGTGGATGCGCTCGATCGCGATGGGCTCGTCGTCGACCGTGCGCAGCCGTACCACGCGCAGGACGGGGTCGGCGGGGGAGACCTGGAGGCGATGGGCGAGCCTGGCGGTGGCGGGGGCCGAGTCGAACTCCAGGATGCGGCTGAGCCAGTGGCCCTCGGCCGCGGGGGCGTGGAAGGAACTGCTCCCCGCCGCGAGGACCTGGGTGACCTTGCGAGGGCCGGTGAACGTGCCCCGGCCGTGCTCGCGGATGAGGATGCCCCGGTGCACCAGCCCGTCTATCGCGGCGCGCAGCGTCGGGCGTGAGACGCCCAGCTCCCGGCAGAGGTCCCGTTCGGACGGGATGGCGCTGCCTGGCTCCTTGTCGGCGATGAGGTCGAGCAGGAAGTCTCTGACCCGGTCGCGTTTGAGCCCCGTTGGAAGATTCAACCCCGTTGTCTGCACATTTGGACCTTACCAACAACTTACCAGTGCGGGTAGCTGGGTTCCCTGGTGAATCGGCAAGTCACTGGTTTATTACGCCTATTGACATGCCAACTGGTTAAGACCACTCTCCTCTCATCGGGTTACCAATAACTGACCACTGGGAGAACCCATGAGGTACCGCTTACTCGCCACGGCGGCGGCGCTCTCCGTCGGCCTCACCGCGTGCAGCTCCTCGTCGGAAACCGCGGCCGCCCCGGACGGGACCGCGAGCGCGAGTGCCACCAAGCTGACCGTCTGGGTCATGCGGGACAGCTTCTCCGACCCCGTGCTCGACCGCTTCAAGACCGCCTTCCAGCAGTCCCACGCCGGCGTCACCCTCGACATCCAGATCCAGGAGTGGGACGGCATCGGCCAGAAGGTGATCAGCGCTCTGGCCAGCAAGGACGCTCCCGACGTGATCGAGGTCGGCAACACCCAGGTCGCCGAGTACTCCGCCAGCGGCGGCGTGAAGGACCTCACCGACAAGGTCGCCGACCTCGGCGGCGCCGACTGGATCCCCGGACTGGCCGAGCCCGGCAAGATCGACGGCCGGCAGTACGGCATCCCGTGGTACGCCGCCAACCGGGTCGTGATCTACAACAAGGACCTTTTCGCCAAGGCCGGTGTCACCACGCCGCCGAAGACCAGGGACGAGTGGCTGGACGTCACCGCCAAGCTCAACAAGGGCGGCGACCAGGGCATCTACCTGCCCGGCCAGAACTGGTACACCCTCGCCGGGTTCATCTGGGACGAGGGCGGCGACCTGGCGGTCAAGGAGGGCGACCAGTGGAAGGGCGCGCTGAACACGCCGCAGGCGCTGGCCGGTGCGGAGTTCTACAAGAAGCTGCAGGCCCTCGGCGAGGGTCCCAAGGACTCCGACGAGGCCAAGCCGCTGCAGGCCACCGTCTTCGCCAAGGGTGACGTCGCCCAGCTCATCTCGGCCCCCGGCGGGGCCGTGGCGATCGAGAAGGCCAACCCCGACCTGAAGGGCAAGCTCGGCTTCTTCCCGATCCCCGGCAAGACCGCCGACAAGCCGGGCGCCGTCTTCACCGGCGGGTCCGACCTGGTCATCCCCGAGGCCTCCCTGCACCAGGACGAGGCCTACGAGGTGGTCAAGGCCCTGGCCGGGGAGGAGTTCCAGCTCGACATGGCCAAGGAGATGAGCTACGTGCCCAACAAGGTCTCCTTCGCCGGGGTCCTGAGCGGCAACGAGGCCACCGCCGCCATGGCGGCGGGCGCCGCGAACGGCCACGCGACCCCCAACTCGCCCAACTGGGCGGCGGTCGAGGCCAAGAACCTGATCAAGGAATACATGACCAAGTTCCTCACCGGCGACGATGCCACCGCCGACGCCGGCGCGGCCTCCGAGGCCATCACCGCCATCCTCAACACCAAGTCCTGACCGGCCCCCTCGCCGGCTCCACCACCTGAGGAGTGTGCTGTGTCCCCGGTGCCCGCCGCACCCCAGGCCACCCGGCCGCGTCCCCGCACCCCGGAGGCGACCCCGCCGCCCCGGGCTCCGAGACGGTTCAGGCCGGCCGACCTCTGGCCGTACCTGCTGATCGCGCCGACGCTGGCGGGCACCGCGTACCTGCTCGTCTACCCGCTGGTGCGCAGCGTCGTGATCTCCTTCCAGCACTTCAGGCTGGGAGAGCTCATCCGCGGCGGGGCGGCGTTCGTCGGCTTCGACAACTACGCCGAGGTGCTCGGGGGCGCCGAGTTCTGGACGGTGGTGCGGCGGACCCTCGTCTGGACCGCCGTCAACGTCGTCCTCATCACGCTGATCTCGACGCTGGTCGCGCTGATGCTGCCCAGGCTCGGGCGCTGGATGCGGCTCGCGGTGATGAGCGGGATGGTCCTCACCTGGGCCACCCCGGTGCTCGCCGCGACGACGATCTTCCAGTGGCTCTTCCAGTCGCGGCTCGGGGTGGTCAACTGGCTGCTGGTCACGCTCGGGTTCGACTCCTTCAAGGACTACACCTGGTTCGCCGACGGCAACTCCACCTTCGCGATCCTGGTCGCGCTGGTGGTCTGGCAGTCGGTGCCGTTCGCCGCGCTGACCCTGTATGCGGGGCTGACCACCGTCCCCACCGAGCTGTACGAGTCGGCGCGGATCGACGGCGCGAGCGGATGGCAGATCTTCCGCTCCGTCACCTTCCCGATCCTGCGCCCGCTCTTCGGTCTGATCGTCTCGCTGGAGGTGATCTGGGTCTTCAAGTGCTTCGCGCAGATCTGGGCGATCAGCAAGGGAGGACCCGACGAGGCCACCACCACGCTGCCCGTCTACGCCTTCCAGATCGCGCAGTCGCTCCACAAGTACGACCTCGGCTCGGCGGTGTCCACGCTCACCGTGCTGATCCTGATCGCGGTCCTCATCACCCACCTACGGCGGATGCTCAAGCACGAAGGAGAGCAAGCATGAGGCCGCGCCGCGTCCTGCTCAACCTCGCGGCCCTCGGGGTCCTCGCGGTCTCGGTCTTCCCCGTCTACTGGATGGTGCTGACCGCGTTCAAGCCGACGACCGACATCATGTCGGAGACGCCGACCTTCTGGCCCGCGCACCCCACGCTGGAGCACTTCACGACGGCCGTGGGAACACCGGGATTCTGGACCTTCTGGGGCAACAGCCTGTCGATCACGGTGGGCGCGGTGCTGCTCGCGCTGGTCGTCGCGCTGCTGGCCGCCTTCGCGGTGGCCAGGATGCGCTGGCGCGGGCGGCGGGCCTTCATCCTGATGGTCTTCATCGCCCAGATGGCGCCCTGGGAGGCGCTGCTGGTGTCGATGTACATCGTCGCCCGCGACACCGGCATGCTCGACAAGCTGTCGATGCTCACACTGATCTACTTCATGACCACGCTGCCGTTCACGATCGTGACCCTGCGCGGCTTCATCGCGGCCATCCCCCCCGAGCTGGAGGAGGCCGCCCAGATGGACGGCTGCAGCCGTACCGCGGCCTTCCGCAGGGTGGTGCTGCCGCTGCTGGCGCCGGGGCTGATGTCGACCTCGCTCTTCGGCTTCATCACCGCGTGGAACGAGTTCGCCTTCGCCAACGCGCTCATCATCAAGAACCAGGCCGACAGGACCCTGCCCGTCTGGCTCTCCTCCTTCAGCAACGTCTTCGGCACGGACTGGGGCGCCACCATGGCCGCCGCCACGCTCTTCATGCTTCCCGTGCTCGCCATCTTCCTCGTCCTGCAGCGCCGGGTCACCTCAGGGTTGATCGCCGGCGCGGTGAAGGGATAAACCAACGTGATGATTCCGCGGCCACGTGAACTGGCCGTACCCGGGGGCTCCGTCCCGTTCCACGACGATCTCCTGCGGCACCGTCCCGACGACCCGTCGCTCGGCGCGGAGGGCTACCGTCTCGAGGTCACGGCCTCCGCCGCCGAACTGACCGCCGGAGGCCCCGCGGGGAGGTTCTACGCCCTGCAGACGCTGGGCCAGCTCGGACCCGACGTGCCGTACGGGATCATCGAGGACTCACCGAGGTTCGCCTGGCGGGGCGTCATGCTCGACGTCGCCAGGCACTTCATGCCCAAGGACTTCGTGCTCCGCCTGATCGACCTCCTGGCGCTGCACAAGCTCAACGTCCTGCACCTGCACCTGACCGACGACCAGGGCTGGCGTCTGGAGATCAAGGGCTACCCCCGGCTCACCGAGGTCAGCGGGGACTTCTACACCCAGGAGGACATCCGCGAGATCGTCTCCTACGCGGCCGACCGGTTCGTGACCGTCGTCCCCGAGATCGAGATGCCGGGCCACGCCCAGGCCGCCATCGCCGCCTACCCCCGCCTCGGCAACCAGCCCTCCCGCCGGCTCGAGGTCTGGGACGGGTGGGGGGTCAGCGAGCACGTGCTCAACCTGGACGAGGCCACGCTCCGGTTCTGCACGGACGTGCTCGACGAGGTGGTGGACCTCTTCCCCGGACAGTACGTCCACGTCGGCGGGGACGAGTGCCCCCCGGCGGAGTGGGAGCGCAGCGAGACCGCCCAGCGGCGGCTGCGCGAGCTCGGCCTGCCGGGGGCCGGGGCCGCGCGGGCCTGGTTCACCGGCAGGATGGCCGAGCATCTCACCGAGCGGGGACGCCGTCTCGTCTACTGGTACGAGAAGCCCGGTGCGACGCCGGGCACGACCGCGATGACCTGGCTGGACGAGGAGAGCGGCCCGCGCGCCGCGACCGAGGGCCTGGACGTGGTGCTCACGCCGCACCGCCGCACCTACTTCGACTATCCGTCCGATGTGCCGGGCCCTCAGGGGTTCGCGCTCACCCTCGCCGACGCCTACGGCTTCACCCCGCCCGAGACGCCCGCGGGGGCGAGCGGCCGGATCCTCGGGGTGCAGTGCCAGCTCTGGACGGAGTACATGCCCACGCCCGCGCGGGTGGAGTACATGGCGTTCCCCCGCCTGTGCGCCTTCGCCGAGGTCGCGTGGGGCACGGCCGGCGACTACCCGGACTTCCTCGGAAGGCTCGAGGCGCACCTCGCCCGCCTGGCGGCGCGAGGCGTCAACGTCGGCCCGCTCAACCCGTAGCCGAGCGGCCCGGGGCGTCCGACGCCCGCCCGGCCCACAACCGGGTGGCGCGAGGCGTCGACGCCGGCCCGCTCGACCCACAGGACTCGGGGACCCCTCACCCTGAAAGGGAAGGCATTGTTCAAGAAACTGTTATGGGGCGGCCTGGTGGCCGCACTGCTGGCCGCCCTGGCCGTCGTCACCCCCGCCAGCGCCGCGCAGTCGCTGCGGCTGCAGTACAGGACGAGCGCCACCGGCGCCACCGCAGACCAGGTCGAGCCATGGTTCAACCTGGTCAACTCCGGCACGACGTCCGTGCCGCTGAGCGGTGTGAAGATCCGCTACTACTTCAAGGCCGACTCCGCCGCGCAGCAGTACCGTTTCGCCTGCTCCTGGGCGGTCCTGTCCTGCTCCACGGTGACCGGCGTCTTCGGCACCCTCTCGCCCGGCACGGCCACCGCCGACCGCTACCTGGAGGTGGGCTTCACCGCCGGCACCCTCGCGGCCGGCGCCTCGACCGGTGACCTCCAGCTCCGCTTCTACCGGGCGGACTGGCAGACGCTGACCCAGAGCGACGACTACTCCTTCAGCGCGGCCCGGACCACGTACGGCGACTGGACCAAGGTCGCCGTCTACACCGGTGGCAGCCTCGCGTGGGGCACGCCGCCCGCGGGAGGAACGGGCCCGTCGCCCACCCCGACCCCGACCCCGACGGTTCCGCCCACCAACCCCGGCGGCGACGGCGTGGTCTTCGACGACTTCGCCTACACCGGCTCGGCCGACCCGGCCATCACCGCGCACAACTGGACGGTCCGCACCAACAGCGGCGGTCCCGGCGTGCCCGGCGCGAGCTGGCCCGCCTCCAACGTCACCTTCCCGTCGATCGGCACCGGCAACAAGGCCCTGCAGCTTCGGGCCGCCACCGACGGCACCACCGGCGGGACCTCGCAGTCGGAGTTCCTGAACCAGCGCAAGTTCTTCGAGGGCACCTACGCCGCCCGGGTGAAGTTCTCCGACACGCCGGAGAGCGGCCCCGACGGCGACAACATCGTGCAGACCTTCTTCACGATCACCCCGCTCGCAGCCGACCTCGACCCGAACTACAGCGAACAGGACTTCGAGTACCTGCCCAACGGCGGCTGGGGCGCCCAGGGCCCGATCATGTACGCCACCACCTGGGAGACCTACCGCAACGAGCCCTGGCTGGCGGTCAACGTCCACCAGGAGCAGACGGCCAGCTACAACGGCTGGCACGACCTGGTGTTGCAGGTCGCCGGAGGGAACGTCAAGTACTACATCGACGGCGTCCTCTTCGCCCAGCACGGCGACATCTACTACCCCGAGACGCCGCAGTCGGTGAACTTCAACCTCTGGTTCATCGGCGGCGGACTCGTCGGCAGCTCGACCCCGCGGGCCTACAACCAGCAGGTCGACTGGTTCTACTTCAGCAAGAACGAAGTGGTCGCCCCGGCCGAGGTCGTCAACCGGGTGAACGGCTACCGTACGACGGCCACGACCTGGAAGGACACCGTCCCCAACCCCTGACGGACGCATGAGGGAGGCACCATCGCAGGGCGGCTGCGATGGTGCCTCCGGTCAAAGCGGCTCGCCGCGCGGCTCGGGGAGCACGGCGACGGGTGGCAGACCCAGGCCGGCCATGGCCTGGCGGGCGCATCGGCGTACGGCAGAGAACTCCCGGTACTGCCTCGGCACCGCGTTCCGCACGATCTCCGTCTCTTCCGGGAACGGCACATCCGGGGGCACTTCGTCGTTCCGCGTGCTCACGCAAGACACCAGGTCCGGCAGAATACCCTCGATCATGCGGTCCCCGCTCCGGCGGATGGCAGGATCTGCCGCAGCAAGCCCATGGGATGTCCGCGTCGCCGCCATTCGCGCGGGTAGCCGATCGAGACCTCCTCGAACCGCACGCCGTCGTGCCAGGTCGTCCGAGGAATGTGGAGGTGGCCGTAGACGACGGCCTCCAGCCGGAAGCGGACATGCCAGCGGGCGGTCAACTCGGTGCCGCACCACTGGGCAAACTGCGGCCGCCACAGGGTTTTCGTGAGGTCGGGCAGCAGGGGCCAGTGCCCGGCGACCACCAGGGGTATCGCCGGGTCGTGCTCGGCGAGTCGCCGCTCGGTCTCAGCGACCCTCGCAGAGCACCAATCCTCGATCGACGGGTAGGGGTCGGGGTGCAGCAGGAATTCGTCCGTGCAGACGACCCCGGCCTCGTAGGCCAGTTCCAACGACTGCTTCTTGCTCATCGACCGCGGCCGCCGGAACGTGTAGTCATACAGCGTGAAGATGGGCGCGACCGCGACAGGCCCGCCGGGCCCCTGCCACATCAGGAACGGATCCTCCGGTGTAACGACTCCCAGGTCCCGGCAGAGCTCCACCAGGAAGCGGTAACGGGCCTCGCCGCGGAGTTGGACCGGGTCCTCGCGTGGAGTCCAGAGCTCGTGGTTGCCAGGTGTCCAGATCACCCGCTCGAACCGTTCCGCGAGCAGTCGGAGCGCCCACGCCACGTCGTCGCTCCGCTCGGCCACATCGCCCGCGACGATGAGCCAGTCCGCCGCGGCCTCCGGCCGGAGGGATTCGACGATGCGCCGGTTGTCGGCCACGCCGGCATGGAGGTCGCTGGTCGCGAGGAGGCGACCTTGTGCTCCGGCCATCAGGCGGTGTTCCTGTCCGGCTCGTCGAAGGCCAGGCTGGAAGGCAGGTCCTGCCGGTGGCGGACATCCAGTTTTCGGTAGACCCGAGTCAGATGCTGCTCGACGGTGCTCACCGTGATGAACAGCTGGTCGGCGATGTCGCGGTTGGAGTGGCCCTGCGCCGCGAGCGCGCCGACCCGCCGCTCCGCCTCGGTCAGGGATCCGATCACCTCGGTCGTGGTCAGGTCGTCCGGGCCCGAGGAGAGCATTCGGTCGTGCGCGGAGGGGAACAGCGATCTGCACAGAGCCGCCGCCCCGCAGTCCTTGGCGATCCGCCAGGCACGGCGGGCGTAGATCCGTCCCCGCGCAGGATCGCCGAGCCCCCGGTGCAGGCTGCTCAAGTCGGCGAGGACGAGTGCCATCTCGTAACGGTTGCCGCTTGCCTGGAGCAGTTCCAGTGCCTCCGCCAGCAGCTTCTGCTGCCGGCTGGGGGGCGCGGTCATTGCCAGGACCCGGAGCGCTGCACCCCGCACGCCGGACTGGTTCGAGTTGGTCATCGTGAGATGTTCCTCAATGAGCTGTACCGCCCGTTCGCGGTTGTTCATCCGTAACCAGGTCTCGGCGGCCCCGATGCGCCAGGTCACCAGCGCGGTGGAGTCGATTCCCCAGGATCTGATTCGCTCGCCGCAGCTGAGGAAATCCGCGAGCGCTGCCTGCAAGTGGCCCTGCGCCAGGTGGTAGCGGCCGCAGGCAACCAGGTAGTGCAGGCCGAAACGAGTTTCGAAGAGGCGCTCCGGCACCGGTTGGAGGACTAATTTCTCGGCCGTCTGGTAGTCGCCCTTGTTGATGGCCGCGTCGATCCCGGTGGCCAGCGGCAGCCCGATGCCGACCCCCCAACCCAACGCCGACGTCAGACGCAGCGCCTCGTCGACCAGCTGGGAGGCCGTGGGCAGATCGCCCCGCCGTAGCGCGACCTGCCCACGCAGCGCGCACAACACCGCCTGCCAGGTCGGGGCCTTGCGGTCCGCCGCCTCGCTCCCCAGCCGCTCGCACCACGAGTCGGCGAGATCCAGCCGCCCCGCGTACAGCAGGGCCGAGATAGCGGCGGTCAACGACTCGAGGGTCTTGTCACCGATGCGCACCCGCTGGAGCACCTGCTCAGCCGTGGCCACGGCCGTGTCGATCTGATTGCCCTGGACGACGGAGGCCAGCGCCCAGAGCGCGGCATACCCCGAATGGTCGGGAACGGACGGTGAGGTGGGAGGGTGCGCCGGGATACTCTCGATCAGGCCGCCGATCCGGGTGGCCACTCCGGGATAGTTGCACTGGATCCACAGGAGCATCGCGTCGCGAGTAAGCTTCAGGGCCGGGTCGGTCGGCCCTGAGGCCTCGACGAACTCCAGCGCGGAGACGGCTTCCTTCTCGAGACCATGCCAGAGCATGCCAGGCACCATGGCCAGCAAACGGGCAGAGGGCAGCCTGCCCTGGCTGATGGGCTCGGCCAGCGCGCTGAGCTTCCGGGCCGCGACCTCCGGCTTGACCCGCCACACGGACGTGGCCAGTTCGGTGTTGATGATCAGGCGCTCCCGCTCGTCCGCCGCGTGCTCCTCCGCGACTCGCAGGCACTTCAGGGCCAGTGACACCTGGTCGGTCCGCAGAGCCTCGCGGCCCGCCTCGATGAGCACCTGGGTAGCCCAGGGCCTGCTGAGTTTCCCCGCAGCGAGCAGGTGGTGGGCGAGGACCAGATTAGGGGCGCCCTCCTCGTGCAGGAGTACGGCCGCCCGGTGATGGAGCTCGGCCGCCTCGTCGGTGGACAGGTTGTCAAGCACGGCGGCTCGGACCTGCGGATGGTGAAAGCCGCGATCGGAGAGGATGCCGGAGTCGGTGAGCGCCTGGATCAGCCGCTTCGTGATGCGTGTCTCCAGACCGGTGAGCCTGCTGAGCAGTTCGACGGACACGTTGCCGCCCAGCACCGCCATGGCTCCCGCAGTCCGCAACCCTGCGGTGCCGCTGCTGTGGATGCAGGCGAGTGCCGCGTAGAGGAAGGAGTCGCCGACTGAGTTCGCTGCCCTCGCCGAGACCGGGTCTTGGAGCAGTGCCTTGGCCAGCAGCGGGTTGCCGCCGGTGAGTGCGACGACCTCATCGACGTCACGCCGCTCCCCTCCCTGTTGGAACCGGATCAGCTGGCAGACGCCCTCCCTGCTGAGCGAGCCCACGGTGACCCGGTTGATCCGCGGCTGGAACAGCAGTTCGCCGAGTGGCGTGGTGGCGTCAATGCCGAACTGCGCGCCATGAGTGACCATCACGGTGACAGGGGAGCCCTGGAAGCGCCGGTAGAGATAGAGGAGACTGCGCAGCGAAGGCTCGTCGGCGTGCTGGATGTCGTCGATGGCCAGCAACACCGGCCCGCTGGCCGCGATCGTGGCCAGCACCTCGTGGTAGAAGCGCAGCAGTTCGGGAGAAGGCCAGGTGTCACCGCGCGCCGGGCGCAGCGCGTCGGGCATGAGCGGAAGCTCACCGGCGAGCGCTAGGTCACGGAAGAGTTGATCGATCATGGCATACGGCAGCGACTGTTCCAGGGTGGAGCAGCTTGCGCTGATCACACGGAAGCCGGCGTCTCTGGCACGCCGGGCGGCCTCCTCAAGGAGTTCGGTCTTGCCGCATCCGATACCTCCGGTGATGAGACCGATACATCCGAAGGAGAGACCTTGATTTGAAAAAGAAGTACTGAGCTCCGCAATTTGGACTTCTCGTTCGACTAACAAGTCTTGAGTGTCCTTCCCCGAGCAAGCCTGACGTGCACCCCGTGGCTTGATAATGGCGATGGCAATTGCTTATGGCGGGAGAATTTTTTCCGATCCCGGCCATGGGCAGACGCGATATTGTGTCTCGCGAGGCAAAGGACAAAGCAAGCCTTAACCTCTGCGAGACAAGATATCGCTCTGATTGGAACAAACAAGGCTCTTCGCAGTCGAGTGGAATTCGAGCCACTCGTTTACCCGACCGCGTCGCGACCTTTTCGTGCTGGGCGACAGCAGGTGCCTCCGGCCTGCTGAAATGCCATACAAAGGGCCGATGATACCCGATCGCCTGGCAGCATAATGGGATCGACACACTTTTATATCCAGTTGCGAAGAGCGGAAACATGCTATTCGGAGCGGCAGGGCTCCCATCCGTATGTCGCGGACGCGCAGGCGACTCAATGCGACTCTTCGCAGCTGTGCAGATTATGTAATCACTTGGTTGCAAAACTTCGTCACAGACTCGTTGCGGCGAGTGACGAGAAGTGCCCTGACCTGATGAAATGTCAAGCAGGGCGATCTATGGTGCCCCGATCACTCCTTGCAGAAGATGGTGAAGCCAACACGCTTTCTGCCTAGTTGCGAAGAGCCCCCAATGCTACAGGCGGTGCAATTCGGAATAGGTTCGACTACTCAGGGACCGCACCATTCGAAAGTCGAATACCGGGCCCTGGTTCATCGACCCCAAGTTCAGTGAACTTGAATTCAGAGTCTGGCGAGGACGCTTCCTCCTGTCAAGGGGCCGGTCGGATGAGCGCACAAGTCGGCGCGGTACGCATTCAACCCCGGTGCATTCGGGTGCGGAGTGATCGCGGAGCGTGATCGTCTTCTGCCGTGACAGATCATGGCGCCAGTGGAGGATCAGACGGATGCGGGGTCGGGTGGCATCCAGAGGTGGCCGAGGTGGGTGTCGCGTTCGGCCTGATTGTGCTGGTGGGTGGCACTCGGAGATGATGGTCGCAGCGCGGCACGTCGCCTTCACGGTCGCGGAGCACCTCAGGAAGGACCCACCCGAGTGGCTGGGTGACGGTGTCGGCGGGCCCGGGGATCCCGGGCGGTTCGGCCGGGCCGACCCGGACGCCGTGCTGAAAGCCGCGGATCCACATGTCCCGGTGCCCGAGTCGAGGGTGTCTTTGCCCTGGTCGCGAGCCAGATCGGCGGTGCCCGCTCTGGCGGCTCATTCTTTGGCTGCGTCTTGCGGGCCGGGCGTCAGCGGAGGGTGGTGTCCCCGAGTTCCCGCTCTTCCGCGAGATCATCTGTTCCAGCCGGGCGACCCGCTCGCGCAACCCCGCGTTTTCGGCCTCCAGCTTGTCCAGCGCTGCGACCCGCTCACGCGACACACGGTCGATCCAACTACGCCATCGTCTTCCGCTGGGCCTCGGTCGCAACCATCTGCCGGACCATCGGCGCGGCCGGCTTGTCATATCCCGGGCGACGCTCCGGAGTCTTCGGCATCCGAAGACCATCCCACCGTTCGCGCGGCATTCACGTCACTATTATCACGAGCTTCTGAATGGTTACTTTTCAAGAGCCCGGTGTGAGCCGGTGGTCGCGACGCTCAGCCCGGCAGTTTTCGAGAGCCGTCCTCGTTCCGCCATCGTGCCGCAGAATCCTTCTCGTCGGTTCACGTGTGCTCGTGATTCACATCTGGGCGTCTTGAGCCGCTGCCGAATAGGGGAGCAGGATATCGGTGAGGACGTTCACGACCTCGGACAGGCGGTCATCGAAGAAGAAGTGGCCGCCGGCGAATATGCGAAGGTCGAATTCGGCCACCGTGTGCGCCTGCCAGGCGCGCGCTTCGTCGATGGTGGTGCGCGGATCATGGTCACCCACCAGCGCCGTGATCGGGCAGGCGACGACCGAGTTCGGTACGGCCTGATAGGTCTCCAGGGCCTGATAGTCCGCGCGCAGGACAGGCATAATCATTTCGATCAGTTCTGGGTCCTGGAGGAAGGTCGGATCTGTTCCGTTGAGTAGCCGCAACTCGTTCGCCACGCCGGCGTCATCCAGCCGATGGACGCTCTCGGCCCGGGTCGTGGAGGGCGCCCTGCGGCCAGAGGCGATCAGCATCCCGGGGCTTCGGGCGCCGCGCCGCCGCATGGACAGAGCCAATTCAAATGCGACCACGGCTCCCATGCTGTGGCCAAGCAGGACGTACGGCCGGTCCTGCCGGTCGGCCAGCAACTCGGCCAGAGCCTCCGCAAGCGCGCGCACTTCGGTGAAAGCGGGTTCCCGTCGCCGCTCTTGGCGTCCTGGATATTGTGCGGCTAACACCTCGATCCAGGGTGGCAATGCGGCGGACAGCCGGAAGAACCCACTCGCCGACCCACCGGCGTGCGGAAGACATATGAGGCGGACGTCGGCGCCGTCGTGGTGGAATGATTTGAACCATTGATCGAAGAAGTCCGGCGAGCCTGTCAATTTTTACCCCAACCTCTGACAGATGTTACATGGAGACCTTACTTGACTGAAGCGCATACAGAACCCCTGAGAGGATAATCGGGTGCCCCATGATGGGAGCGATTACCCCGACACCGACCCCTATTTCTGGAGAAACAGCTGTTCACATCTCCTACAGAGATGGGACGTTCCGGTGAGACTGCCTTAATTCCACGCTATAAGGATTGATTGAGCTTTACGATAATTCGGTGGGTGCCTGTCTGTCTGAGATCGTGAGCTCAGCGAGGGCGCTGGAGGAAGGGGTTCGGGGAGGCGGCGGCCTTGGAGGAGCCCGGTCTGATACGGCAGCTGTAGATCATGATCTTTGCTGTGAGTACTCAGGTGATCGCTGCCGCTGTCTCCTGGTTCCAGTGGCGGGACAGGCCTTGGCGCGGAAACGATGTCGGCGGCGCCGACCAGCGCAGGGCATGGTCGGCCTCGGTGTTCTGCTGGGGCGGGAGCAGGACGAGGATGCGCAGGAATTTGGGCAGTTCACGGTAGCTGACCGGGACCGGTTCCACTGGCTGCCCGGCAGCGCCGGGCTTGGTGGCCCGGCCGGCCTGTACTACATGCATAAATCTTGAGGGAGTGGGTCGCCGCGGCGGCGGTAGTGGCTGATCGGGGCGCGGGTCTGGTGGAGTTCGTCGTTGAGATGGCGTGGGTGTGACGCAGAGAGGGGGAGACGCCGAGGGCGGAGTTTCAGGCGATCTTCCTCATCTCGATGAACGGCAGCGGCGGCTGCTGATGAGGGCTGAAGCTCGTGCACGCTAGATGGAGCGAATGCGCTTGCTCGCCGTCAGCGGCCGTCACCGTCGGAGGGCACTGCTGAGCGCCAGTCGGCCGGCGGCCCGGTCAGGCCGTAGAGCAGCAGATCCGTGACCGTGTCGATGGCCTCATCGTCGGACAGCTCCGGCGTGATCGGGTCGCCGCCCTCCAGTAGCCACACCCGGCAGAACTGTTCGAGCAGCGCGAGCACCGCCGAGGCGAGTACGGCGGACCGGCCCGCGAGCGGGACTCCTTTGGCGCGCATGTCGTCCAGGTGGGCGCGCAGCATCGCGGTCTCCTCGTAGCGAAGCTCCAGCATGCGCTGGGCGAAGGCCTCGCTGCTCAGCGCCGCCTGCTGCAACGCGATGAGTACCGGCCGGCGCCGCCCGTAGGTGCCCCACACGACGGCGACGTGCCAGCGCAGGTGTTCGCGGTTGGTGAGATCGTGCACCATGGTGTGGGCGGTGAGCTCGTCGCCCATCTCCTCGATCCAGTCGGCAAGCAGCGCCTCCAGCAGCGCCTCCTTGTGCGGGAAGTGGCTGTAGAACGAGCCCGCGGACCGGTTGGCCTCCGTGGTGATGTCGGTGACCTTGGCGTTGATGTAGCCGGAGCGTTCGAAGACCCGCAACGCCGCAGCCTTCAGCGCGGCCTCGGTCGCGGCGGCCTTGGCCTTCCTGGTGCCGCCGGCCGGCGGGCCCTGCCTCGTCTCCGCCCCGACCTGCGTAGACCGGACCGGTGTCATTTCGGCCATCGATACTCCTTTAGCGCCGGACGGCGCGTCGTCCTCCCACCGGGGAGGCTATCACCGAAATCTGTAACTGCGTTCATTGAATCTAGATTCAATGAGACAGATTCGTTAAGGATCACTATAGAGCGAGCGCGGCGCCTGCCATCCTTTAGCTATGGGCGATACGTGGCGTAGTGACCGTTGGCGTTGGAGCTGATCACCGGTCGGTGACGATCGTCTGATGCGGGCGGTGATCGGAAGATGGCAAAGCTCCTGGTGGGACGTGGATTGTCAAGATCCTGACGCTCGGACCAGGGGCTTTGTTGCCACGGTTCGGCACGTCAACATCATGCTCGTCCACGTCTCCACGCCCATGTCCGCTGTGGCAACGCCACCGGAAGGTGATTCAGGAGGCGCAGGTGCCCCGGTCGCTGTTGTGGCGGCCGCCGGCGGCGGGCCCGGGCGGTGTTGACGGCCAGGCTGTGGCGGCGTACTAGTTCGTTACGCACCATGGTCGGTCCTCGGCTGTGATATTGATGGCAGTTGTTTGTCGGAGTTTGAGGAAGAACCGGCGGGCGCATAAAGCCCTGACAGATGCCGCTTCGCAATACCCGGGACTCAACCCCTAAGCACCCCTATATCGCGGCCGTCGCCGCCCACCGAACCCGGATACCCATATCCGGCTAAGGGTCGTTAAGGTACCCATTGGGACTAGGGGTGGTCATCGTACGCCGGGGGACGGCCCGCATTCACACCCCGGGAGTACATGTCCTTTCGGGAATTGGAGAAGTTAGATGGCGAGTCTCACGCCGATCGTGGACAGCGCGGTCGACACAACATCCAACTATCCTAAAGAGGCGCCGAAGCGCACTTTTGGACTTGCCGGTTTAAAGCCGAAAATCCTCGGCGTCGGCACGGCGGTTCCGGATAGCTCCTACACGCAAGAGGAACTGCTCGACAAATTCCGGGTGGCGGATCCAAAGGTTCGTTCGGTCTTTTTGAACAGCGCCATCGAAAGGCGTTATCTGACGTTGCCCCCGGAGGGGCCGGAGGGAATCCGGCAGCCGGAGAGCCAGGGGCAGCTGCTGGCCAAGCACCGCATGCAGGGGCTGGACATGGGAAACCGCGCCCTCAACGAGTGTCTGAAGGAGGCCGGGGCCGAGGCCACCGACATTCGGTACCTGGTGTGCGTCTCCTCCACCGGTTTTCTGACGCCCGGCTTCACGGCGCTCATGATCCGCGAGCTAGGCCTCGACCCGAGTTGCGCGCGGCTCGACGTAGTCGGAATGGGATGCAATGCCGGGCTCAACGGGCTCACCGCAGTCGCTGGATGGGCGGCCGCGCACCCCGGCGACCTAGCCGTGTTGGTCTGCACCGAAGCGTGCTCGGCAGCCTATGTGTTCGATGGCACGATGCGCACATCTGTGGTCAACAGCCTGTTCGGAGACGGGTCGGCGGCGCTGGCGGTCCGTGCGGGAGAGGCGCCGGACGGTTCCTGCGCGGATCTCCCGGAACTGCTGGACTTCGCCAGTTGCATGATTCCCGAGGCAATCGACGCGATGCGTTTCGAGTGGGACGACGAGGCGGTCAAGTTCAGCTTCTTCCTGGACCGCGAGGTTCCCTATGTCATCGGCGCACATGCCGAGGGCGTAATAAGCCGGCTGCTCGCAGGAAATGGCCTTCGCTGTTCCGATATAACGCATTGGATCGTGCATTCCGGTGGCAAGAAGGTGGTGGACTCGGTCCGCGTCAACCTGGGTCTGACCGTGCATGATCTACGGCACACCACCGATGTTCTCCGGGATTTCGGAAATCTATCGAGCGGCTCTTTCCTTTTCTCCTACCAACGGCTGCGCAACGAGGGCGTCGTACGGCCCGGCGACCATGCCGTATTCATGACCATGGGCCCGGGGTCGACGATCGAAACCGCGCTTGTCCGATGCTGAGCACCCGTCGACCGAACAAAAAGCCTGAGAGAAAGAGGTAAACAGTATGTCGCCCGTCTATTCCTCCGGCGTGGTTGCGGACATCATCGATCTACGCCTTCAGCTGGACGATCCTTACTGGTCGTCCGACGACATCATCTTCAAGGTTTCCGAGCTCTGTGACCGGGCCGAGGACTCCGCTGTCCCGCGCCCGGTCGTGCTTGAACTGGCCGGCCCCGACCCGGACGCGCAGGCGGTCACGGGATGGACCAAGGATGTGAGTGTCACCCTGGTCAACAAGTGGGAGCGGGTGGTGCGCAGGCTCGAGTGGCTCGGCGTTCCCACCATCGCGCTGGTCTCCGGCGAGTGCTCGGGCCAGTCGCTGGATCTGCTCCTGGCCACCGACTACCGAATCGGCGCGCCGGACGTTCGGCTGGGGGTGGCGCGGAGCGAAGGGATGCTCTGGCCCGGGATGGCGCTGCACCGGCTGGTGCAGCAGTTCGGCATGGCGACCGCTCGGCGGATGGCGCTGTTCGGCCGGCGCCTGACCGCGCGGGAGGCCCTGGAGCTCGGCCTGCTCGATGAGGTGACCGAGGACACGGCCGCCGCGGCCGCCGTGGTGGTCGGCCAGGCCGGTGAACTCGCCGGTACCGAGCTGGCGGTGCGGCGCAGACTACTGCTGGAGGCCGTGGTCAGCAGCTACGAGGAGGCGCTCGGGGGGCACCTGTCCGCCGTCGACCGCACTCTACGGAAGGGCCGAGCCGACGACTGCGAGGAGCCCCGATGACCGCCGGCGTGGAACTCGCCGTACCGGCCTGGTCTGGTTCGCTCGCCGCCGACGCGGAACATCTGGCCGCCGTCGCCGGGGCCGCCGACCAGATGCTGGCGGAGCTGCCCGTGAAACCCGCCCGGGACCGGGACCAGGCCGCGCGGGCAGAGGAGATCCACCGCGTCGCGAGGCAGGCGCGCGCCGCCTTCCTCGCCGAGCACGTCGACCAGGTCTACACAGAACTCACCGACGGCCTGCGCCGACGGCCACGGGTCACCGAGCTGGCGCTGACGGCCGCGGATCTGTTCCCCGGTCTGACCCCGACAAGCGAGCAACTGGCCGAGGAGGCGGAGCTCACCCAGGCCGAGAAGGAGGGCCGGGAGATCGACCAGGGGGTGTTCCTCTCCGCGGTGCTCCGGTCCCCCACCGCGGGCAGGCACCTCATGGAGAGCATGCTCATGCCGACGACCCGCGCGCTGGATCTACTCGACGCCTTCACCGCCGAGGGGCTGGTGGAGCTCGGCGCGGTGCGCATGGAGCGCAGCGACGGCACGACCCAGCTCACCGTCCACAACGCACACTGCCTAAACGCCGAGGACAACGAGCTCATCGCGGACATGGAGACCGCCGTGGACCTCGTGCTGCTCGACCCGTGCACGCGGGTCGGGGTGCTGCGCGGCGGGGTCATGACGCACCCGCGCTACGCGGGGCGGCGGGTGTTCAGCGCCGGGATCAACCTCAAGCACCTGCACGAGGGACGGATCTCTTTCACCGGCTTCCTGATGGGCCGGGAGCTCGGCTACATCCACAAGATCTACCGGGGACTGCTGTCTCCCGGCCCCGACACCTGGCCGCACCGGTTCACGCACAAGCCCTGGGTGGCCGCGGTGGACACGTTCGCGATCGGCGGCGGCGCGCAGTTGCTGCTCGTCTTCGATTACGTCCTCGCCGCCTCGGACGCCTACTTCAGCCTGCCCGCCGCCCAGGAGGGCATTGTGCCGGGGGCGGGCAGCTTCCGGATGAGCCGCCACACCGGTGCCCGGCTCACCCGGCAGATCCTGCTCTCCGGTAGCAAGATCTGGGCCTCCAGCGCGGAAGGACGGCTGGTGTTCGACGAGGTGGTCCCAGCGGAGGCCATGGACTCTGCCCTGGAAGTGGTGGTACGTCGACTCGACTCCCCGGCCGTCCAGGCCAACCGCCGTATCCTGCACACCGTCGAGGAGCCGTTCGACGCCTTCCGCGGCTATCTCGCGGAGTTCGCGTTTGAGCAGGCGCTGCGCCTCTACGGCGATGACGTGATCGCCAAGGTGGGGCGCCGGGCGGGCCGGTCCCTATGATGCGCACGCCCGTCGAGGCACTGCTCCACATCCTCCGAGAGGAAGGCGTGGATCGGGTGTTCGGCAATCCGGGGACGACCGAGCTTTCGCTGCTGGAGGCACTGTCGAGCGACCCGCGAATCGAATACGTGCTTGGCGTCCAGGAGGCGTCGGTGGTCGCGATGGCTGACGGGTACGCTCGCGCCACCGGCCGGACGGCGGTCGTCAGCCTGCACGCGGCGGGCGGGACCGCCAACGGCCTCGTCGGGCTGCTGAACGCTCGCCGCTCACGCACGCCGCTGGTCGTCATGGCCGGTCAGCAGGACAGGCGTCACCTGGTCCAGGACCCGATGCTCTCCGCCGACCTCGCCGCGCTCGCCCGACCCGCCGTCAAGGAGTCCTACGAGATCCAGCACGGCCACGACCTGCCCGTGCTGTTCCGCAGGGCCTTCGCCGCGGCGCGCCGGGCACCGGCGGGACCGGTGTTCCTGTCCATCCCCATGGACCTGCTCGCGGAGCGGACACCGGTGGACGTGCCGGCGCGCGGGGACGTCGGGACGCCCGGCCCGGCGGACCCCGGCAACGTGCGCCTAGCGGCGGCGCTGCTCTCCTCGGCCGTCGCACCGGCCATCGTGGCCGGTGACGGCGTCGGCCGGGAGGGCGCGGTGGCCGAGCTTGTCGAGGTCGCGGAGGCGCTCGGCGCCACGGTCTTCCACCAGCCTTTCCACGACGGGGTGGACTTCCCCTTCGCCCACCCGTTGCACGCCGGAATGCTCGGTGCGACCAACGCGGCCGTACGGCAGGCGCTGACGGGGCACGACGCGGTACTGATCGTCGGATGCCACGCCTTCACCCCGCACCACTACACGCCCGACGTGCCCATCCCCGACGGCGTCAGGGTCGTGCAACTCGACAGCGACCCGGCGGAGATCGGGCGGAACTTCCCGGCCACGGTCGCCATGGTCGGCGCCATCCGGCCCAGCCTCGCCGTCCTCGCCGACGGCCTCCGCCCCGACCACGACGCGGCACGGCGGCGGTTCGATGCGGCGTCCGAGCGGGCCACCCGCCGGAACGCGGAACTCGCGAGCTTTGCCGCGGGTCCTGCCTCGAGCCCTCCAGGCGGTACCCGGCTGGATCCGCTGGCGGCCGTCTGCGCGATCGCCGCCGCGCTGCCCGACGACGCCATCGTCGTGGAGGAGGCGATCACCTCCGGTGTGCTGCTCCGCAAAGCGCTGCGGCTCAACCGGCCCGGGTCGTACGTCCATACGGTCGGCGGTGGCCTCGGCCACGGGATCGGCGCGGCGGTCGGCTCCGCGCTGGGCGCGCCGGGGCGTCCGGTCGTCGCGGTCCTCGGCGACGGCTGCACCCTGTTTGGCCTCCAGGGCCTGTGGAGCGCAGCCAGACTGGGGGTTCCCGTGACGTTCGTGGTGATGAACAACGGTGAGTACCGAACGCTCAAGGACACCCTCGACGCCTGGCACGAGGACGCGCCCGGGCGGAGCGCCGCCTACGCCAGCCTCGACCTCGCGCCGCCGCACGTCGACTTCCTGGCCGCCGCGCAGACGTTCGGGGTCCCGGCCGTGCGCGTCGGGTCGCTCACCGAACTCGCCGAGACGGTCGCAAAGGCGACCGCGGCCCAGGGACCGCTGCTGGTGGAGGTCCCGATCGCCGGGCACGCCAAGGCACCGCTGAATCCGGAGGAGTAGACATGGTTTCTCTGTTGCTTCCTGAGACCCTCGATGGGGTGATCAGCTCCGGCGGCTGGCGGCGACCGGGCGGCGGCTCGGCCGATGCCGTGGAACCGGCCACTGGTCAGGTCCTGGCCAAGGTCGGGCTCGCCGACCCTGACGACGTACGCCGCGCCACGAGGCTCGCCGCCGCCGCGCAACGGCAGTGGGCGGCGGCCGGGCACCGGGACCGGATTCGCGTGCTGCGCGATGCCGCCGGCCTGTTGCGCGTCCACCGGGACGAGTTCACCGAGTGGCTGGTGCGGGAGAGCGGCTCCACCCGGGGCAAGGCGGCGTTCGAGATCGAGTCCGTGCTCGACGAGCTCTATGTGGCGGCGGGCCTGCCCGGCCAGTCGCCGGGTCATCTCCTTCCGCCGACGCCGGGCAGGCGCAGTGTGGCGCACCGGACGCCGATCGGCGTGGTCGGCGTGATCAGCCCGTGGAACGTCCCCCTTGTCCTGTCGATGCGCGCGGTCGCGCCCGCTCTGGCGCTCGGCAACGCGGTGGTGCTCAAGCCCGACCCGCGGACCGCGGTCTGCGGCGGCCTGCTGATCGCCCGGCTCTTCGAGGAGGCGGGGCTGCCGGACAACGTCTTGCACGTTCTTCCAGGAACGGCCGTCGCCGGTGCGGCGCTGGTCGAAGACCCCGCCGTGGGGATGATCGCGTTCACCGGGTCAACCGCTGTCGGCCGGGCCATCGGCGAGCGGGCGGGACGGGCGCTCAAGCGCACCTCGCTGGAGCTCGGAGGGAACAACGCCTTGCTCGTCCTCGCCGACGCCGACATCGCGACCGCAGCGGCGATCGGCGCGTTCAGCTCGTTCTTCCACCAGGGGCAGGTGTGCATGGCCGCCGGTCGGCACATCGTCCTTGACGCGGTGGCCGACTCCTACGCCGAACTGCTGACTCGCCGAGCGAATGAGATCACCGTCGGCGACCCGTGGCGCGAGGAGGTGAGCCTCGGCCCGCTCATCGACACCGGACAGCTCAAGCGGGTCAGTGACATCGTGGCCGAGTCGGTGACGGGCGGGGCGCGGCTACTGGCCGGCGGGACGCACCGGCACCTGTACTACGCGCCGACGGTCCTCGACGGGGTGACGCCCGAGATGCCCGCCTTCCGGGAGGAGATCTTCGGCCCGGTCGCGCCAATCGTCCGGGTCCGGGACGAGGAGGAAGCGATCGAGGTCGCGAACACCGACGAGCACGGGCTGGTCGCCGCGATCGTCACCGGCGCTCCCGAGCGGGCCGAGTCGCTGGCCGACCGGCTCCGGGTCGGCATCGTGCACATCAACGATCCGATCATTGAGGACGACGCGTACGTCCCGTTCGGCGGGCTCGGCGCCTCCGGCAACGGAAGCAGGCACGGCGCACTCCACCATTGGGACGAGTTCACCGAATGGCGTTGGATCACGACGCGGGACACGGCGGTATCTCCGGCGTTCTGAGTTACTCCGAGACCTTTCGAAGGTGATGAGATGACAGCTGTCCAGGAAAACGCTTCGTTCACCCCCGCGCTGAATGCGCCCGAACAGTGGGACGTAGCCGAGAGCGAGCTGGAACCGGACGTGCGAGCCGCCGTCGGCGCCCTCCGGGAACGGCGTGAGCAGGCCCGGCGCGGCCCGAGCGACCGGGCCACCGAACAGCAGCGCGCGCGGGGCAAACTGACCGTCCGCGAGCGCATCGCTCTGCTCTTCGACGACGGCGAGTTCATCGAGATCGATGGGCTGCGCCGGCACCGGGCCAGCGGCTTCGGCATCGAGGACCGCCGTCCCTATACCGACGGGGTCGTGACCGGATGGGGGCCGGTGCACGGGCGGACGGTCTTCGTCTACGCGCACGACTTCCGGATCTTCGGCGGTGCGCTGGGCGAGGCGCACGCGGCGAAGATCCACAAGTTGATGGACCTGGCCGCGGCCGCGGGCGCCCCGATCGTCGGGCTGTGCGACGGCGCGGGGGCCCGCATCCAGGAGGGCGTCTCCGCGCTCGCCGGGTACGGCGGGATCTTCCAGCGCAACGTCCGCAACTCCGGGGTCATCCCGCAGATCAGCGTCATACTTGGCCCCTGCGCCGGCGGCGCGGCCTATTCCCCCGCGCTGACCGACTTCGTCTTCATGATCCGCAACACCTCGCAGATGTTCATCACCGGGCCCGACGTGATCCAGGCCGTCACCGGCGAGACCATCACCCACGACGACCTCGGCGGTGCCGACGTGCACGCCACAACCTCGGGCGTCGCGGCCTTCGTCCACGACGACGAGGCCCAGTGCCTGGAGGAGGTCCGCTACCTCCTCTCGCTGCTGCCGTCGAACAACCGCGAGCAGCCCCCCGCGCTGCCGCCCGGCGATCCGGCGGACCGCCCCACCGACCGGCTCCTCGACCTCGTCCCCGCCGACTCCCGCCGCTCCTACGACATGCGCCATGTGATCGAGGAGATCGTGGACGACGGTGACTTCACCGAGGTGCACGAGCGGTGGGCGGAGAACCTCATCTGCGGTCTGGCCCGGCTCGGCGGCCAGGTGACCGGGATCGTCGCCAATCAGCCGGCCAGGCTCGCAGGGGCCCTCGATATCGAGGCCAGCGAGAAGGGCGCACGGTTCGTCGCGATGTGCGACGCGTTCAACATCCCGTTGGTGACGCTCGTCGACGTGCCAGGGTTCCTGCCCGGCGTCGAGCAGGAGCACGGCGGGATCATCCGGCACGGCGCGAAGCTGCTGTACGCCTACTGCAACGCGACCGTGCCCCGGATCCAGGTCATCCTCCGCAAAGCGTACGGCGGCGCGTACATTGTCATGGACTCTCGGTCGGTCGGGGCGGACCTGTCCTTCGCCTGGCCGACCAACGAGATCGCGGTGATGGGCGCGGAGGGCGCCACCAACATCATCTTCCGGCGGGAGATCGCGGCCGCGGAGGACCCGGAGCGGATGCGGCGGCACCGGGCCGCCGAGTACCGGGAGCAGCTCATGCACCCCTACTACGCCGCCGAACGGGGTCTCGTGGACGACGTCATCGAGCCCGGCGAGACCCGGGCTCGGCTCATCGCGGCACTGTCCATGCTCAGTGCCAAGAACGCCTCCCTGCCCAGCCGCAAGCACGGGAACCAGCCGCAGTGAATCCATTACTCCCCGAGCCCTCGACGATCCAGATCGTCCGGGGGAATCCGGACCCCCACGAATTGGCCGCGCTCACCGTCGTGCTCGCCACGGTGCTGGCCACCGGCTTCCCCGAGGACGACGACCCGCCCGCCACCGTGGCCAGCCGTTGGGCCGCCCCGTTCCTCTCGGCCCCCGCCCTTTCATGGGCGGCCCGGCCCCATCCCGCGTGGCGACCGCTCTTTTGAGCGCGGCCGCCACATCGCACGGAGCATCGACAGGAAGGAGGCTGCGGTGGCACTGCACAAGGTTCTCGTCGCCAATCGCGGCGAGATCGCGGTCCGGGTGATCCGGGCCTGCCACGACGCCGGGATCAGAAGCGTAGCTGTGTACGCCGAACCGGATCGCGACGCCGTCCACGTCCGAGCGGCCGACGAGGCGTTCGCACTGGGAGGCGACACTCCGGCGGCCAGCTACCTGGACATCGCCAAGGTGCTCCGGGCCGCTGCCGACTCCGGTGCCGACGCGGTCCACCCGGGTTACGGATTCCTCTCCGAGAACGGAGACTTCGCCCAGGCGATACTGGACTCCGGGCTGATCTGGATCGGGCCGCCGCCGCAGGCGATCCGCGACCTGGGCGACAAGGTCGCGGCCCGGCGGATCGCCGAGCGGGCCGGGGCACCGCTGGTCGACGGCACCCCGGGCCCGGTGGCCGACGCCGCGGAGGTGGTGGCGTTCGCCGAGAGGCACGGGCTGCCCGTCGCCATCAAGGCCGCGTTCGGCGGCGGTGGACGCGGCCTAAAGGTGGCGCGGACCCTGGACGAGGTGCCTGTGCTCTTCGAGTCCGCCGTGCGGGAGGCCGTCTCCGCCTTCGGGCGAGGTGAATGCTTCGTGGAGCGCTACCTCGACCGGGCGCGGCACGTGGAGACGCAGTGCCTGGCCGACGCTCACGGCAACGTCGTTGTGGTCTCCACGCGCGACTGCTCTCTCCAGCGGCGGCACCAGAAGCTCGTCGAGGAGGCTCCGGCTCCCTTTCTGACGACGGAGCAGACCCGGCGGCTGTATGACGCCTCGAAGGCCATCCTCCGGGAAGCCGGGTATGTCGGCGCGGGCACCGTGGAGTTCCTTGTGGGCGCCGACGGGACGATGTCGTTCCTGGAGGTCAACACCCGGCTCCAGGTGGAACACCCGGTCACCGAGGAGGTGACCGGAATCGACCTCGTGCTCGAGCAGCTGCGCATCGCCGATGGCGAGGCCCTCGGCTACGACGATCCCGAGGTGCGCGGGCACTCTCTGGAGTTCCGCATCAACGGAGAGGACCCCGGCCGGAGCTTCTTTCCGGCTCCCGGCGTGGTGACCGTCTTCGCGCCGCCGTCGGGCCCGGGAGTACGGCTGGACTCCGGGGTGGAGAGCGGCAGCGTGATCGGACCGGCCTGGGACTCGCTCCTGGCCAAGCTGATCGTCACCGGCGCCACCCGCGAGCAGGCGCTGCGGCGGGCGGCCAGGGCGCTGGCCGAGTTCCGGGTCGAGGGGATGGCCACCACGCTTCCCTTCCATCGGGCCGTGGTGGCGGATCCGTCCTTCGCCCCCGAGCTGAAGGGCTCGGCGGGCCCCTTCTCGGTCCACACCCAGTGGATCGAGACCGAGTTCGTCAACACCATCCCGCAGTTCGCCGGAAACCCTGAGGCGGGCCCCGCCAACCCCACCGACCAGTACGAACGCGGGACCGTCGTGGTGGAGGTGGGCGGTCGTCGCCTGGAGGTCTCGGTGCCGGCCGGTCTCGGCCTCCGCCCGGCGCGAACCGCGGGACCGGCCGCGGTACGGCCCAGGCGGCGGGACCTCCGGAAGGCCGCGACCGCGGAGTCCGGCGAGACGCTCGCCGCGCCGATGCAAGGCACGGTCGTGAAGGTCGCCGTCGAGGAGGGACAGCTCGTCCAGGAAGGTGACCTCGTGGTCGTCCTGGAGGCGATGAAGATGGAGCAGCCGCTCACCGCGCACCGGACCGGCACGGTCCGCGGCCTCGCCGTCGAGGTCGGGGCCTCGGTCGGGACGGGCTTTGCCGTCTGCGCCATTACCGAGGGAGCCGACGTTGCGAGTCCGGTATGAGAAGCGCGAGCACGTGGCCCACGTGACCTTCGACCGTCCCGAGGTCCTCAACGCCATGGATCTGGCCACGCACGAGGAGCTGGCCCGGGTATGGGACGACTTCGAGGCCGACGACGACCTGTGGGTCGCCGTGCTCACCGGAGCCGGGAATCGTGCCTTCAGCGTCGGGCAGGACCTCAAGGAGCTCGCGGTCCAGAACGAGAACGGCACCGCCCGGCCGTCGACCTTCGGCAGCCGGGGGAAGCCTGGCTGGCCACGCCTCACCGAGCGCTTCTCGCTCGCCAAGCCGGTCATCGCCAGGGTCAATGGTCACGCGCTGGGCGGCGGGTTCGAAATCGCCCTGGCCTGCGACCTCATCATCGCCGCGGAACACGCTACCTTCGGGCTGCCCGAGGCCCGGCTCGGCCTCATCCCGGGGGCCGGCGGCGTCTTCCGCCTCACCCGGCAGCTCCCCTACCGGACCGCGATGGGGCTGCTCATCACCGGACGCCGCCTTTCGGCCGCGCAGGCTCTGGAGTACGGCCTGGTGAACGAGGTCGTGCCAGGCGAGGAGCTGGATGCCTGCGTGGACTCCTGGGTAGCCGACGTGCTCAGCTGCGCGCCCCTCTCCGTACGAGCGGTGAAGGAAGCGGCGCAGACGTCCGCCGGTCTGCCGCTGGAGCGGGCCTTCGCCACCCGGTACATCTGGGAGGAGCGCCGGATGCACAGTGAGGACGCGCTCGAAGGCCCGCGCGCGTTCGCGGAGAAGCGCCCACCGCGGTGGCTGGGACGTTGAGCGGGTCGCGCCTAGGGGATGAGCACCTGGCGTCGGCCGTCCCGGTCGCCCCGCCGCCAGGCCTCCTCCACCTCTGCCAATGGGACCTCCTCCACGGCGATCTTGATCGCGCCGGAGGCCGCGAACTCGCAGAGTTTGCCGAATGCCTCGGTTCGCACCTCCATCGGGACGAATCCTCCCGAGCCCGTCAGCGTCACCGGGACGCTGCGCAGTGCGTCGGCGGGCAGTTCGAGCGTAGGTCCGGCGATGTCCCCGACCTGGACGATCCGGGTCTCGTGCTCGACCGCCTTGAACTCGTGCAGGGTGATGGCGGCAAGCAGGGCCTCCATGGGCGGTCCCCACAGGTAGTCGACGACGACCTGGAAGCCGTCCTTGCCCGCCTCGGCGGCGAAGGCGGACACCAGCTCGTCCTTGGGCCGGTCCAACGAGATCAGCGAGTCGGCGCCGAGCTCGGTCAGCGACTCCAGTGCCTGCGGGTTGCGCCCGGCGGCGACCACGCGCCCGGCACCCAGGAGACGCGCCATCTGGACCGCGAGCCGGCCGGTCACCCCTGTCGCGCCGATGACGAGCACCGTCTCGCCCGCGGCGAGCCGCCCGCGCCAGGCGAGCGGGAGGTAGGCCGCCATGCCGGGGTTGATCAACGCCGCAGCCTCCGCGTCCGAGAGCTGGCTGGGCATCGGGGCGAGCATCCAGTTCGGCACGACGGTGCGCTCCGCCATCGATCCGTATGGGGCCCGCGGGAGCGCGAAGTAGTACCGGCCACCGTCCGGGCTGATCCCGACGCCGTCGAGGCCGCAGACCAGCGGCAGGTCACCCGGGTTGCCGCTGGTGTAGTGGTCGCCCGTCGCACGCACCCGATCCACCCGGTGGAGGGCGGCTGCGCGGACCTCGATCAGAGACTCTCCTTCGCCCGCAACAGGGTCGGAGAATTCCGCCGAGCGGGGCAACGTGCCAAACGCGTTGAGTACGGCCGCATGCATGTCTGAACCACCTGAGCCTCTCGAATGAAACTGAATCAATCTTCAGCGAATCTCGATTCGCTGATACGGTGTTCAGTGTGCAGTCGGGTGATCCCACGTGTCAAGCGGGACGGCGCCTTGACCGCATCGTTCTTCCGCTCATCAGCCCAGAGCCAATGGAAAGGCAGATCCCGGCACTATGGACTCGATCTCTACCGCCCAGAAGTGGGGCACGATGGCGATCGCCGCAGTCGGCGGCCTCGTCCTCTCCATCGACTTGACCGTGCTGCACCTGGCGATTCCCCGGCTGGTCACCGACCTTCATCCGTCGGCCACCCAGATACTCTGGATCGCAGACGGCTACGCCTTCGCGATCGCCGCCCTCCTGATCACAATGGGCTGGCTCGGAGACCACATCGGGCGCAAGCGCCTCCTCCTCATCGGGGTCGGCGCGATCGCCGTCACCTCGACGCTGACGGCCTACGCGCCGAACGCCGAGTTGCTGATCGTGGCCCGGGTGCTGCTCGGCGCGGCGGGCGCAACGTTCATGCCGTCCGCGCTGGGGCTGATCCGCAACGTTTTCCGGGCCCACAAGGAGCGTGCCATGGCGGTCGGCATGTTCACCGGGGTCAGCGCCCTGGGCGTGGGCATGGGCCCGCTGGTCGGCGGCGCGCTGCTGGACCACTTCTGGTGGGGTTCGGTCTTCCTGTGCAACGTGCCGGTCATGCTTGTGATGTTCGTCGCCGGAGTGCTGCTGCTCCCCGAGTCGCGCGACCCGGGATCCAGGACGCTTGACTTCCCCAGCGTCGCGCTCTCCGCCGCCGGGGTGGTCGGCTGCATCTGGGCGATCAAGGAGATGGCCGCCAACGGGGTCGAGGTGACGCGGTTGGTCGTCGGCATCGTCGGGGCAGTGCTGCTGGTCATGTTCGTCCGCCGGCAGAGCCGACTGGCCGACCCGCTGATCGACTTCCGGCTATTCCGGATCCGGGCGTACTCCGGCTCGATCGTCGTCAACATGATCGCGATGTTCTCGATTATCGCGCAGTCCCTGATGTTCGCGCAGTTCTGGCAGCTGGTCCTCGACTGGTCGCCCTGGCAGGCGGGCCTGGCCGGACTGCCCAGCGCGGTCGGCGGAATGATCGGCGGTGCGGCACTCGCCCCGCTCCTGATCAACTTGTTGGGCCGAGCCAGGGCGATAACCGTCGGATTGGTCATCGGCGCCGGCGCGTTCGGGGCCTCCGCCGTTCTGCTTGACCAGCAGATCAACTATGTGCTGGTCTTTGCGGCGATCATGCTGACCGGGCTGGGCATGTCGATCACGCTCGCCATCACCTCCGACACCATCCTCGCGACGGTACCCAAGACCCAGGCGGGGTCGGCGTCCGCGGCCTCGGAGACCGCATCACAGCTGGGCGCCGCGCTGGGCATCGCTTTGCTCGGGTCGGTGGTGAACGCGGTCTACCGGAGCGAGGTCTCCGTACCGTCCGGAATCACTGGGGACCCGGCCGCGCGGATCGGGGGCTCGCTGGCCGGAGCCGTCGAGGCGGCGGCCGAACTCCCCGCCGATCTCGCCGGGCAGGCCGTCGCCGCAGCCCGGTCGGCCTTCGTGGACGCCCTGCACATCAACCTTTACTGCAGCGTCGCGCTCGCCCTGGCCGCCGCGGCCGTCGCGCTACTGACCTTGGGCTCCGTACCAAAGATCATTTCAGACGACGCCGAGGGCCAGAGCGAAGAGGAAGCGCAGGGAGAGCAGGCCGCCGCCGGCCCGCTGCGGCGGCACGATCAGGTCTCCTGACGGCACCGAGCGAAGTCGGGCCGCCCATCACATCTTGAGGAATCGTCAATACGCCCGGATCAAGATCATTAGGTGGCTACCGGCTGCCTCTCGGTGATAGGGGATTGTCGGCGAGCAGCTCGTCCAGGTCGTTGACCACCTTGGCGAACCGCCCTGGGGTATTCGGCGCCGGAGGCGGCCTGGAAGTCCTTGACCGAGGCCTGGGCGTGCTCCTTGTCTTCGGCGTTCCGGATTTCGGCCGGATGCTTCTTGGCGGCCGAGTGAGCCGACCTCGGCAGCGCCCCACAGAACATTCGGCCTACCTGCGCCGCTTCGACCAAGAGTATTTCCATCGGTTCGCGAAGGCCTGATCGGGCACGGCCCGCGCGCGCCTTTCCTCGGCGCGGTTACCGGCCGGTGGATGGATCTGATCACGGTCGCCTGTGCACAGCTTCGGCCGGCCGGCACGTTGGCGATCTTCGCCGTTGCCGGCAGCCGCGGCTCGAACCTGGAACGCCCCCGGGAAATAGGCCGAAGGCCAAGCAGCCGCCCTATCGGCAGGCCACACCCGGCGCCAACGAACATACAGAGTGATCGCACGGATTTGAATCGCAACCTTGGATAAATGGCAAAAGGGGGATTTGATGCTATTCCGCGTCGATATGTAGGGGTGCTGAGGGGTTGTGGCTCAGGGGTCGGATACAGCCTATTGATTAGGGGTTACCTGCGCCGACCGCCGTGACCAAGACTGCAAGCACGGTGTCTTCTAGAGCTGGATCACGCCGATTGCGTGATTGGCAGATCCGAGCTCCGGCGGGGAGTACGCAAGTGCGCAGTGAACTGGTACGGCCGCTGGCTGAACTTCTTCGTTCCCATGCCGTGTGCCGCGGCGACAAGCTCGCCTATCGTGATCATCGGCGTGACGTCACGTACGCCGAACTCGAACGGAACACCGCACGGCTCGCCGGTCACCTGGCGAGTCTGGGTGTCGAACGTGGTGACCGCGTGCTCATCTGCCTCGGCAACAGCGTGGAGGTCCCGGAGAGCTATCTGGCTGTCCTGCGGGCCGCCGCGGTCGCCATCCCCGTTGATCCGCACAGTTCGCCGGATGAGCTGACGCACGTCCTCCGTGACAGCGCCGCCAACGCCGTCATCACGGACCGCCCGCGGGCGGAGCGGCTCGCGGCTGTGCTGGATCGCTGCGGTGCGTCCGGAACACCTCTCGTCGTCGTCGACGATTCTGCCGCGGAATACCCTTACGCGGACCTCATCGGGACCGAACCGCCATATCCGGCCCGGGACGACCTGGGGCTGGACGAGATCGCATGGTCGCTCTACACGTCGGGAACCACGGGCGAACCCAAGGGGGTGCTGGCGACCCAGCGCAACGCGCTCTGGTCGGTCGCGGCGTGCTACGCGCCCCAGCTCGGCCTTTCCGAAAACGAGCTGTTGCTGTGGCCGTTGCCGCTGTACCACAGCCTCGCTCACGTGCTGTGCGTGGTCGGCGTCGTCGCCACCGGTGCCACTGCCCATATTCTCCCTGGTTATTCGGCGGCTGACGTTCTCGGCGCGATGCGCGCCGAGCCTTTCACCATGCTCGCCGGCGTGCCCACGATGTACCGTCACCTCCTGGAGGCCGCCGCGGACGGGATGCACGCGCCGGCGCTTCGCGCGTGCCTCGTGACCGGTGCGGTAACCACTCCCGACCTCCGGCTCGCGTTCGAAGAGACCTTCGGAATACCCCTCCTCGACAGCTACGGAAGCACCGAAACGTCCGGAGCGATCACCATGACGGCGCCCGGCGGCGCTCCTCAAGGCAGCTGCGGAATCCCTGTGCCGGGTCTCGCGGTCCGCTTGGTCGATCCCGAGAGCCGACGTGACGTGGTCACCCCTGGCACTGAGGGAGAGGTCTGGGTCAGCGGGCCCAACGTCATGGCCGGTTACCACAATCGTCCGGACGCGACCGCGGAGGCGCTCCAGGACGGCTGGTATCGCACGGGCGACGTGGCGCGTCGTGATGAGCTCGGCTTCCTCACCATCACGGGCAGACTCAAGGAGCTGATCATCCGTGGCGGCGAGAACATTCATCCAGGCGAGATCGAGAAGGCCTTGCTCGGCGCGCCTGGCGTCAGCGACGTCATCGTGGCGGGACGACTGGACGACCGGCTGGGCGAAGTCCCGGTCGCCTACGTGGTGCCCGCGCCAGACGGCGATCCGGACGGACGAGTGCTCCTTGACCTGTGCCGCCGGCGGCTTGCACCGCACAAGGTGCCCGCTGAGATCTACGCCATCGACGCGGTCCCGCGGACCGGTTCCGGTAAGCCGATGCGACGCGCACTGGCCGGAAAGAAGGCGGACCTGCTGATCTCCGATGCGGAGATCTCCGTTCCCGTCGACACCGGGGAAAACGACGTTCCCGCGGTCCGTGCCGGGCTTCTCGCGAGCCTGGGGCGGCTGCTTGCCTACAGCGATCGGCTTTCGGTCGTATCGGACCTGGTCCGGGCCGCCACCGCGGCGGTCAAGGGCCTGAGCGGCCTCGGAGAGGTCGATCCGCTGCGCGACTTCAGGTCCCTTGGCCTCAACTCCATGGCGGCGGTCAGCCTGCGTAACCGGCTGGCCGCTCTCACGGGGCTGGAACTCGCGGTGACGATCGCCTTTGACCACCCCACACCGGCCGAGCTTGCCGCTGAGCTCCTGCATCGCCTTACCGGCGAGCGGGCCGAGGTGAAATCCCGGGAACGGCGCCGGACACGAACCGGGACCTGGTCGGCCGAGCCGGTGGCGATCGTTGGGATGTCGTGCAGGTATCCCGGTGGCGTGCGGTCGCCAGAGGATCTGTGGCGCCTGGTGGAAAACTCGACTGACGCCGTGGGGCCCTTCCCGGCCGACCGCGGATGGGATCTTGCTGCCCTTTACGACGAGGATCCGGAGACGCCAGGTACCTCGTACGTGCGCGAGGGCGGTTTCCTCTACGACGCGGGTGATTTCGACGCGGAGTTCTTCGGCATCTCGCCGCGTGAGGCGCTGGCGATGGATCCGCAGCAGCGGCTGCTGCTGGAGACCTCGTGGGAAGCGATCGAACGTGCCGGAATCGACCCGACCTCGCTGCGCGGATCACGGACCGGAGTCTTCGCGGGGGTCATGTTCCATGACTACGCGACCGGCGGCGTGGACCTGCCGGCTGACCTGGAGGGATACCTAGGTACCGGGAGCGCGGGGAGCGTGGCCTCCGGCCGGGTTTCCTATGTCTTCGGACTGGAGGGTCCGGCGGTGACGGTGGACACGGCGTGTTCGTCGTCGCTGGTGGCGCTGCACCTCGCGGCTCAGGCACTGCGGTCGGGCGAATGTGACCTGGCACTCGCGGGTGGGGTGGCCATCATGTCCACGCCCTCGGCGTTCGTGGAGTTCAGCCGGCAACGGGGGCTGTCAAGAGACGGGCGGTGCAAGCCGTTCGCGGCGGCGGCAGACGGGACGGGCTGGTCGGAGGGCACGGGGATGCTGCTGGTGGAGCGGCTCAGCGATGCGCGCCGGCTGGGCCATCGGGTGCTCGCGGTGGTTCGCGGCACCGCGGTGAACCAGGACGGAGCGAGCAACGGCCTCACAGCTCCGAGCGGCCCCTCCCAGCAGCGCGTCATCCGCCAGGCTCTCGATCAGGCAAGGCTGTCGGGGCGTGACGTCGATGTCGTCGAGGCGCACGGGACGGGGACGACGCTGGGCGATCCGATCGAGGCGCAGGCAGTGATCGCCACCTATGGGCAGGATCGCGACGCCGGCTTGCCGGTGTACTTAGGCTCGCTGAAGTCGAACATCGGCCACGCGCAGGCTGCCGCCGGGGTAGGCGGCGTGATCAAGATGGTGGAGGCGATGCGGCGGGGCGTGGTGCCCGCGACGCTGCACGTTGACGAGCCATCGCCGCACGTGGACTGGTCAGCGGGCTCAGTGGAGCTGGTGACCGAGGCGCGGCCGTGGCCGGCGGCGGAGCGGCCGCGTCGGGCCGCGGTGTCGTCGTTCGGAGTCAGCGGCACCAACGCGCACGTGATTTTGGAAGGTGTACCGGCCGAGGACGAGGCCGAGGGTGACGGTCGCTCTCCGCTTGTTCCGTGGGTGGTGTCCGGGAAGTCCGCGGCGGCCGTGGACGCGATGACATCGCGGGTGCGGGAGTTCGCCAGGCAGGCGCCCGAAGCGCTGAGTGCGGACGTCGGGATGTCACTGGCCTCACGGGCGGTGTTCGGGCATCGGGCGGTTCTGCTTGGGGAACTGCTCGTCAGAGGAACGGCTGAGCCAGGCGACCTGGCCATCCTCTTCACCGGTCAGGGAAGCCAGAGACCCGGCATGGGCCGGGAACTGTACACGGCATTCCCGATCTTCGCCGAGGCCTTCGACGAGGTTGAGCGGCTGACCGGCCTGCCGCTGCAGGAGATGGTCTTCGCTGATCACGCGGACGGCCCGCTCGACCAGACGGGGATCGCGCAGGTTGCGATCTTCGCCGTGGAGGTGGCGCTGTTCCGCCTGACGCAGTGGCTGGGCCTGCGGGCCACCTTCGTCAACGGACATTCGGTCGGGCAGATCGCAGCGGCGCACGCGGCGGGAGTGCTCTCCTTGCCGGACGCGTGTGCGCTGGTGACGGCACGGGCCCGGCTGATGCAGGCGTTGCCGGGCGGCGGGGGAATGGCGGCGGTCGAGCTTCCGGAGGAGGAGGTGGCTGACGCGTTGCCCGACGGGGTGACGATAGCCGCGGTAAACGGCCCCGCTGATGTCGTGATCTCGGGACCAGAGGGCGCCGTTACCGCGCTGGCGGACCGGTGGCGCGCGGCGGGAGTACGGGTCAAGCGCCTCGCGGTGAGTCACGCATTCCATTCGCCCTTGATGGAACCGATGCTCCAGGAGTTCGGCCAGGTAGTGGCGGGCCTGTCCTTCCGCGATCCGGTCATTGCCGGGCTGCCGGCGGAGGCCGCCGATCCGGCCTATTGGGTGGCGCACGTGCGCGAGCCGGTGCGGTTCGCCGACATGGTCCAGGAGCTCGGCTCTCGCGGGGTGACTCGATGGCTGGAACTCGGCCCTGACGGCGTGCTTACCGCGCTGGCCCAGCGGATCGTCGATGCGGACGGCCACGCTTTCGCCGCGGCGATGCGGTCAGGACGCTCCGAGGTGGAGACACTGCTGACCGCACTTTCCACGCTGTGGACCGCGGGAACGCACGTGAACTGGCCCACCTTGCTCGGTGCATGGGGCGGCCGCCACCTCACCAGCATTCCGACCTACCCTTTCCGGCACCAGCGGTTCTGGCTGGCGGCGGGCGGAAAGCCGGACGCCGCGGCGGCGGGCCTGACGGCCGCCGACCATCCGCTGCTGGGAGCGACGACGGAACTAGCCGCTTCCGGCGGTCATCTACTGACCGGCCGGCTGTCGTTGGAGTCCCATCCGTGGCTGGCCGATCATGTAGTCGAGGGACACATTCTGTTCCCCGGCACCGCCTTCGTGGAACTGGCCATCCGGGCATCCGACGCCGTTGGCTGCTCCTTCGTCGAGGAGCTGACACTGCACACGCCGCTGGTGATCCCGCGGCTTGGCGCGGTGTACATCCAGCTCGCTGTCGGGGCCGCGGACGAGACAGGCCGCCGGCCGGTGACCATCCATTCCCGGCCGGCCGATGTCGGTGAAACGATGCCATGGCTGCGTCATGCCACCGGCACGGTCGGCAACGTCGGAGGCCCCGACGCCGAACCGCTGACCGAGTGGCCGCCGGCTTCGGCCGTGCCCATCGACATCGAGGGGTTCATCGAACGGCGGGCCGCGGCGGGAATCGCCTACGGTCCGCTGTTCCGGGGACTGCGAGCGGCCTGGCGGTCGGGTGACGACGTCTACGCCGAAGTCGCTTTCCCCGGCAACGACGCCGAGGCGCGGCTCTTCGGTCTCCATCCGGCACTGCTGGACAGTGCCCTGCACTCGCTGGAGTACATGCGCCGCAACGGCGACGATCTCGCGCTGCCCTATGCCTGGACCGGAGTCCGCCTCCTGGCTTCGGGCGCCCGCACGCTCAGGGTGAAGCTGGTCGGCGATGGCCACGGACCGGTCCGTGTGTCGATGGCGGACGAGGACGGCCAGCCGGTCGCGACCATCGCCGCGCTCACCCTCCGGACGCTGCAGCCAGGCTGGACCGGGCAAGCCGATGACGGCGGGTTGTTCGACGTCACGTGGGAACCGCTGCCCTTCGACGCCATCGAAGTCGAGGCCGAGGTTGCCCGCTGTCCAGCCGCCACCGGGACGGACCCGACCGTCGCCGCTCGTGCCGCCATCACGTGGGCGCTCGGTGAGATCCAGCGGGATCTCGCCGATGACGCCGACCGCGCCGGCCGCCCGTTCGTGATCGTCACGCGCAAGGCCGTGGCCGCCATCCCCGGTGACGACATCGATCTGGCCATGGCCGCCGTCGTGGGCCTGGTGCGCTCGGCGCAATCGGAGAATCCCGGGCGGTACATGCTGGTCGACGTGGACGGCGACGCGGCCTCCGATCGTGCGGTCCCCGGCGCGGTGGCGGCGGCGCTGCGCGCGGGCGAGCCGCAACTGGCGATCCGCGCCGGCCAGGCGCTCGTCCTGCGGTTGTCCGGGGTAGCCGCCGGTGGCGGTCCTGAACTCGTCCCGCCCGCCGGCAGCGGACGGTGGCGGCTGGATGTCGTGGGCACCGGGGCGCTGGAGAGCCGGCTCGGGCTTGTCCCCGCGCCGGAAGCCGGCCGCGACCTGGAGCCCGGTCAAGTCAGAGTGTCACTGCGGGCCGCGGGAGTGAATTTCCGCGATGCCCTTTATGCCCTTGGCCTGTACCCCGGCGAGATCACGATGGGTGGTGAAGGGGCCGGCATCGTCATCGAAACCGGTCCGGACGTCACCGAGTTCGCCCCTGGCGACCGCGTCATGGGCATCGTCGAAGGTGGATTCGGCCCGGTGGCGGTCGCCGACGCCCGCCTGATCACGCACCTGCCCGACGGCTGGACATTCGCTCAGGGCGCTTCCGTCCCGGTCGCATTCCTCACCGCGTACTACGCCCTCACCGACTTGGCCGACCTGCGGGAAGGCGAGCGCCTGCTCGTCCACGCGGCCGCTGGTGGGGTGGGGATGGCCGCCGTTCAGCTCGCCCGCCATTTCGGCGCGGACGTGTACGCGACGGCATCGACCGGCAAATGGGGCAAGGTCGCGGACCTCGGCGTGAGCCTGGGGCACATCGCCAGCTCGCGCACGATCGAGTTCGCAGACCGGTTCCTCAGCGAGACAGCCGGCCAGGGCGTTGACGTGGTTCTCAACTCGCTGGTGCACGAGTACACCGACGCCACCCTCCGGCTGCTTCCGCGCGGGGGACGCTTCCTGGAACTGGGGAAGATCGACATACGTGATCCCGGCGTGATCGCAGCATCGTACCCCGGTGTGAGCTACCAGGCATTTGATGTCTCCGAGGCGGGACCCGAACGGATCCGCGCCATGCTTGGCGAACTTCTCCGACTGTTCCGCGAAGGCGCCCTGGAGCCGCCGCCGGTGCGCGCCTGGGATGTGCGGAGCGCCGTCGAGGCGTTCCGATTCGTGTCCGCGGGCCGGCATGTCGGAAAAGTGGTGCTCACCATTCCCGGCGATCTGATGTTCGGAACCGGCACCGTGCTGGTCACGGGAGCGACCGGTGCCCTGGGCAAGCTGGTCACGCGTCATCTGGCAGTCACCCACGGCGTCCGGGATTTCCTGCTGGCGTCCCGGCGCGGGTCCAAGGCGCCGGGTGCGGCTGACATCGCGGCGGAGCTCACGGGGGGAGGAGCACGCGTCGAGTTCGCGGCATGCGACACCGCGGACCGCTCCGCTCTCGAGCGGCTGCTGGCTGGGCGTTCCTTGTCGGCCGTGGTCCATATCGCGGGCATTGTGGACGACGGTGTGATCACCTCGCTGACGCCGGACCGATTCGACACCGTGGCGCGGCCGAAGGTGGACGCGGCCTGGTATCTTCACGAGCTCACCTCCGGCATGGACCTGTCGGCGTTCGTGCTGTTCTCCTCCGCCGCGGGAGTTTTCGGCAATCCAGGGCAAGGCAATTACGCCGCCGCCAACACATTCCTCGACGCGCTGGCCCGTCTCCGCCGCTCGGCGGGCCTTCCGGCGACCGCGATCGCATGGGGTCTGTGGGCCGCCGACAGCGCCATGACGAGGGAACTGGACGCCGCCTCCGCGCACCGGACCAGGCGAGATGCCATGGTCGCGCTGTCCCCCGAGGCCGCGCTGACGCTGCTGGACGGTGCCGTCGCCGACCCGACGCACCCAGCCCTCGTCGCCACCCGTTTTGACAGGGCGATGCTCGCCGGCGACGCCGCCTCGCGGTCGCCGCTGCTGGCCGGGCTGTATCGCAAGCCCGCCGTCCGGCAGGGTGCGGCCGATGGTTCCGGTTCCGCCCAGAGTGAGGGTCGGCGCCTGGCGCGCAGGCTCACAGGCCTCGCGGTCCGGGAACGCGACGATCTGCTACTGGAACTGATACGCCAGCGGATCGCCGAAGTCCTCGGATACGCGGAACTCGACTCCGCCCGCCTGCTGAGCAACACGTTCAAGGAGCTGGGGTTCGACTCGCTGACGGCGATCGACCTTCGCAACGCTCTCGCCGCCGCGACCGGCCTGCGGCTGCCCGCAACCCTGGTGTTCGACTACCCGACTCCCGCAGGCCTTGCCCCCCGTCTGCGGGAATTGCTGTCGGAAGCCGCCGATGACATGCCTCAGGTGGTGTCCGCCCCCGTTGCACCGCCTGCACAGGCGCCGGTGGCTTCCGACAGCGATGCGATCGTGATCGTAGGGATGGCCTGCCGCTACCCGGGAGGAGTGCGTTCGCCAGGAGAGCTATGGCGACTGATCGCCGATGGTGGCGACGCTGTCGCCGGACTGCCGTCAGACCGGAACTGGGACCTCGACGATCTCTACGACCCGGATCCCGACCGATACGGCCGCAGTTACGTCCGCGAGGGCGCGTTCCTTTACGACGCCGCCGAGTTCGACGCGGAGTTCTTCGGTGTTTCGCCGCGTGAGGCGTTGGCGATGGATCCTCAGCAGCGGCTGTTGCTGGAGACCTCCTGGGAGGCCATCGAGCGGGCGGGCATCGATCCGACCTCGCTGGGCGGGTCACGCACCGGCGTGTTCACCGGATTGATCAGTCACGACTATAACGACCTGCTTCGCGGGTCAGCCGAGTCAGAGGGCTACAGGCTGGTCGGTACCGCGGGGAGTGTGGCGTCGGGGCGGGTGGCGTATTCGCTGGGGTTGGAGGGTCCGGCGGTGACGGTGGACACCGCATGTTCGTCATCACTGGTGGCGTTGCATCTGGCGGTGCAGTCGCTGCGGTCGGGTGAGTGTGATCTCGCTCTGGCGGGTGGGGTCACGGTGATGGCGACGCCGGGGATGTTCGTGGAGTTCAGTCGTCAGCGTGGGTTGTCTCCTGATGGTCGGTGTAAGGCGTTCGCGGCGGCGGCTGATGGGACGGGGTGGGGTGAGGGGGTGGGTCTTGTTTTGGTGGAGCGGTTGAGTGATGCGCGGCGGTTGGGGCATCGGGTGTTGGCGGTGGTGCGGGGTTCGGCGGTGAATCAGGACGGGGCCTCGAATGGGTTGACGGCGCCGAATGGGCCGTCGCAGCAGCGGGTGATTCGGGCGGCGTTGGCGCAGGCGGGGTTGGCTGAGCGTGATGTCGATGTGGTGGAGGCGCATGGGACGGGCACTCAGTTGGGGGATCCGATTGAGGCGCAGGCGTTGCTGGCGACGTATGGGCAGGGGCGTGATCCGGGGTGTCCGGTGTTGCTGGGGTCGGTGAAGTCGAATATCGGTCATACGCAGGCGGCGTCGGGTGTGGCGGGTGTGATCAAGATGGTGGAGGCGATGGCGCGTGGGGTGGTGCCGGCGTCGTTGCATGTGGATGAGCCGTCGCCGCATGTGGATTGGTCGGCGGGCTCTGTGGAGTTGGTGACCGAGGCGCGGCCGTGGCCGGAGGTGGGTCGGGTGCGGCGGGCGGGGGTGTCATCGTTCGGGATCAGTGGGACGAACGCGCACGTGATCATCGAGCAGGCGGCCCCGCAAGAGACGACCCCGCAAGAGACGACCCCGCAAGAGACGACCCCGCAAGAGACGACCCCGCACGAGACGACCCCGCACGAGACGGCCCCGCACGAGACGACCCCGCAAGAGACGGCCCCGCAAGGGAGGGCCCCGGAAGGGATGTCTCCGGGGGCGGTGGCCGTGGGTGTGGGTGGGCCGGTGTCTGTCGGTCCGTCTGTGGTGCCGTTGGTGGTGTCGGGTAAGACGCCGGGCGCGGTGGCGGAGATGGCGGCGCGGGTGCGTGCGTTCACCGCGGGTGCGGGGTTGGCCGCGGTGGCGGATGCGGGGGCGGGGTTGGCGGCGCGGGCGGTGTTTGAGCATCGGGCGGTGCTGGTGGATGGGGCGGTTGTCGAGGGGACGGCCTCGGCTGGAGAGCTGGCGGTGTTGTTCACCGGCCAGGGCAGTCAGTGGGCGGGGATGGGCCGGGAGCTGTATGCGGGGTTCCCGGTGTTCGCGGAGGCGTTCGACGAGGTCGAACAGCTGACGGGCCTGCCGCTGCGCGAGGTGGTGTTCACCGACGAGGAGCCGGGCGGTGCGCTGGACCAGACCGGGGTCGCGCAGGTGGCGATCTTCGCGGTTGAGGTGGCGTTGTGGCGGTTGGTGGGGTGGTTGGGGGTGCGGCCGGACGCGGTGAGTGGTCATTCGGTGGGGTTGGTGGCGGCGGCGTATGCGGCGGGGGTGTTGTCGCTGGCGGATGCGTGTGTGTTGATCACTGCTCGGGCGCGGTTGATGCAGGGGTTACCGGCGGGCGGGGCGATGGCCGCGGTGGAGCTGCCCGAGGATCAGGTCATCGGGCGGTTGCCGGAGGGTGTGGCGGTGGCGGCGGTCAACGGTCCGTCGTCGGTGGTCATCTCCGGTGTGGCCGGGGCGGTGGATGAGCTGGTGGAGGGCTGGCGGGCCGAGGGGGTGCGGGTCAAGCGGCTGGCGGTGAGTCATGCGTTTCACTCGCCGTTGATGGAGCCGATGCTCGAGGAGTTCGCAGCGGTACTGGAGGGGCTGTCGTTTCATGATCCGGACATCGCAGGCCTTCCGCCGCGGGTCAACGAGCCGGAGTTCTGGGTGGCCCATGTGCGGGAGCCGGTGCGGTTCGCCGACACGGTCATGGATTTGCATTCCAGGGGGGTGGGCCGGTGGTTGGAGTTGGGGCCGGATGGGGTGTTGAGCGCGCTGGTTCAGCGGAGCGTTGATCCCGAGGGTCAGGTGTTCGTGCCGGCGATGCGCGCGCGGCGTTCGGAGTCCGTCACTTTGCTCACCGCGTTGGCCGCTTTGTGGACGCACGGCACCCCCGTTGATTGGGCTGCCTTGTTCGCCTTCTGGAACGCCCGCCCCGCACCCGACCTCCCCACCTACCCCTTCCAACACGAACGGTTCTGGCCGACGGCCACCGATGCCGGGCTGGAGGTGGACGCCAAGCCGGAGATGAGGGCAGCTCAGGGCGACTGGAGCGAGCCCGCCGCGCGTTCCGGATGCTACGCGGCGACCTGGCGAAACGTCGCCGATAGCGCCACCCCTGTGCTGTCCGGCGCCTGGCTGGTGGTGGTCCCGGAAGTGAGCCACAGCAACGAGCCGGAGTGGGCGGCCCAGATCACCCGGATGCTGGCCAAGAGCGGAGCGACCGTCCACACGCTCGAGGTTCCTGCCCGCGCGGACATGGAAGACCCCAGCTGGCTGGTCAGCAAGCTGCGCCTCGTCCCGGATTCCGGCCGGCTGGCGGGCGTGGTATCCCTCGCAGCGCTGCAAGATCAGGAGAGGCCATCTGGCGGCGGACTCCCTCTGGGGCTCGCCATCAACCTTCTTCTCATCCAGGCGCTGAAGGACATCGATACGCCGCTGTGGTGTGTGACCTCAGAGGCGGTCGCCGTCACGGTGACCGACCGGATCCTCTCGCCGCTCGCGGCCCAAACCTGGGGGCTTGGCCGGGTCGCCGCATTGGAGCTGGGCAGTCGATGGGGCGGCCTGGTAGACCTCCCGGCGCGACCGGCTAGCCGGATCCTGTCCCGCCTGTGCATGGCGCTGTCGGGGCTTCCCGCCGGTCCGGGCCACGAAGATCAGATCGCGGTGCGGGCCTCAGGATTGTTCGTCAGGCGGATGGACCGGATGGCCGAGCCCTCCGCGGGAACCTGGCGTCCGGCGCCTGGGACGGTCCTGATCACGGGGGGGACGGGCGCGCTCGGCGCACAGCTCGCACGTGTCCTCGCCGCCAAGGGCGCGGACCACCTGCTGCTGGTCTCGCGAACTGGCCCGGACGCTCCGGGATCGGCCGAGCTCGCTGAGGAGGTACGTCGGCTGGGCGCTGAGGTCAGCGTGGTCGCGTGCGACATCGCCGACCGGGAAGCCCTGGCACGCGTCATTGACGCGGTTCCCGCTGACCGCCCGCTTCGCACCGTGGTCCACCTTGCGGGCCTCGCCGACGATGGGGTGCTGGACAGGATGAGTGCATCCAGATTCGAACGAGTGCTCGCCGCCAAGGCGGAAGGAGCTCGCCATCTTGACGAGCTGACCAGGGAGCGCTGCGGTGAGCTCGCGGACTTCGTGCTGTTCTCTTCTCTGGCCGGCTTCCTCGGCAACGCCGGACAGGCTAACTATGCCGCGGCCAACGCTTACCTCGACGCGCTCGCCGAGTGCCGGCGTGCCGACGGGCTCCCCGGGCTGTCGGTCGCATGGGGGCCCTGGGCCGGACCCGGCCTGGCATCCGCCGAGGTCGGACACCGTTCAACCGATGGCCTTGCCGAGCTGACTCCAGACAACGCTATCGCCATGCTGAGCCGGCTGCTGGGCAGCGGCCGTCGCGGCGTGGTAGCGGTAGCCGACGTGGACTGGGCCGTGTTCGGGCGGCACTTCACGGCGATCCGTTCGAGTCCGCTGCTGACCGGGCTCACCGCCGAGGCGGAAAATAGGGCCGGAGCGCGCCCCACGGGCGAATGGTCGCTGGCGTCGAAGTTCGCGGAGCTGGCTGGTGATCCAGAACAGCTTGAGCTGGTGCTGCAGACCGTGCGGACGGAAGCGGCGGCCATTCTCGGCCACGCAGCCGCCGATCGCATCGTGATCGACCGGGGATTCCTTGAGCTCGGATTCGATTCGCTGGCGGCAGTGAACCTGCGGAACCGGCTCATCGTCCTCACCGGCCTCCGATTACCGACCACCGTGCTGTTTGACTACCCGACACCGGCGGCCCTGGCCGATTTCGTTTCCCACCGTCTCGCGGGCGATGGCCGCGAGAGCCACGCAGATGACCTCGTCCAGTCGGTTGCGGAGGTCAGCGTTCCGGCTGCCAGCGACGACGAGATCGATGCTCTAGACCTCCAGGGCTTGCTGAAACTGGCGCGCAACACGGAAGGACTTGCTCGATGACAACGGACGAGGTGACCGGGAAAGCCGGAGAGCAGGTCGTCGGTGCGCTGCGGGACTCGCTCAAGGAAATCCAGCGGCTCCGTCGGCGAGTCGCCGAGTTGTCCGCGTCATCCAGCGAGCCCATCGCCATCATCGGTATGAGCTGCAGGTTCCCCGGTGGTGTCAGGTCTGGTGGCGACTTGTGGCGACTGGTCGCCGAGGGCAAGGACGCCATCACGGCATTCCCCGCCGACCGGGGGTGGGATCTCCGTAGGCTCTTCGACGATCCAGGAAGCCTTGGTTCCTCGGATGTGACCGTCGGCGGTTTCATCGATGATGTCGCTGATTTCGATCCGGATTTCTTTGGCATCTCCCGGCGCGAGGCACTCGCCATGGACCCGCAGCAACGGCTGCTGCTGGAAACGGCGTGGGAGGCGTTCGAGCACGCGGGAGTATCACCGACCGCCCTGAGAGGTCACCAGATCGGTGTCTTCATGGGGACCAACGGTCAGGATTACGGCGAGCTGATCCACCGTGCCGAGCGGCGTACGGCGGGATATTCCGGTACCGGCAGAGCGGGCAGCGTACTGTCCGGGCGGCTGTCATACGTCTACGGGTTCGAGGGCCCTTCGGTGACGGTGGACACGGCCTGCTCGTCGTCGCTGGTGGCGCTGCATCTCGCGTCCCAGGCCCTGCGCGACCGTGAGTGCGAGATGGCGCTAGTCGGCGGTGTCACGGTGATGGGCACGCCACGGGCTTTCGTCGATTTCAGCCGGCAGCGAGGACTGGCGGCGGACGGGCGGTGCAAGGCGTTCGCGGCTGCCGCGGACGGTACGAACTGGTCCGAGGGCGCCGGGGTGCTCCTGGTGGAGCGGCTTTCGGAGGCACAGCGGCTCGGCCATCGTGTCCTTGCCGTCGTGCGGGGCTGCGCCGTCAACCAGGATGGTGCGAGTAGCGGGCTGACGGCACCGAACGGTCCCGCACAGCAGCGGGTGATCCGGCATGCGCTGGCTTCCGCGGGGCTGACCGGGCGCGATATCGACGTGATCGAGGCGCATGGGACAGGCACTCGGCTGGGTGACCCGATCGAGGCCCAGGCCTTGATCGCCACCTACGGTCAGGACCACGAGGGAACTGAGCCGGCGCTCCTGGGGTCGGTGAAGTCGAACATCGGTCACACTCAGGCGGCGGCCGGCCTGGCAGGTGTAATCAAGATGGTGGAGGCGCTGCGGCGCGGCATCGTGCCCGCGAGCTTGCACATCAACGAGCCGTCGCCACATGTGGACTGGTCGTCCGGCGCGATTGAGCTGGTGACCAAGACGCGGCCGTGGCCCCAGGTGGACCGGCCACGGCGAGCCGCGGTGTCCTCGTTCGGGTTCAGCGGGACCAACGCGCACGTTATTTTGGAAGAGGCCGCGCTCGAGGATGAGACCGGTGCCGCCGGTGACCAACCGTTCGTGCCCTGGGTCGTGTCCGGCAAGTCGGTGGACGCGGTGGACGCGCTGATCGGCACGTTGCGGGAGTTCAGTGGTGCTTCTGCGGCCGATGTCGGAGCGTCCCTGGCGGCGCGGGCGACCTTGGACCAACGTGCGGTGGTCTTGGGGGACGATGTGGTCCGCGGGACCACTCTTCCAGGGCGGCTGGGGATCCTGTTCACCGGCCAGGGCAGCCAGCGGGCGGGGATGGGCCGGGAGCTGTATGCGGCGTTCCCGGTGTTCGCGGAGGCGTTCGACGAGGTCGAACAGCTGACGGGCCTGCCGCTGCGCGAGGTGGTGTTCACCGCCAAGGAGCCGGGCGGTGCCCTGGACCAGACCGGGGTCGCGCAGGTGGCGATCTTCGCCGTCGAGGTGGCGTTGTGGCGGCTGGTGCGGTGGCTGGGGGTGCGGCCGGACGCGGTGACCGGCCATTCCTTGGGCTTGGTGGCGGCGGCGTATGCGGCGGGGGTGTTGTCGCTGGCGGATGCGTGTGTGCTGATCACTGCTCGGGCGCGGTTGATGCAGGGGTTGCCGGCGGGCGGGGCGATGGCCGCGGTGGAGCTGCCCGAGGACCAGGTGATTGGGGAGCTGCCCGGCGGGGTGGTGGTGGCGGCGGTCAACGGTCCGTCGTCGGTGGTCATCTCCGGCGAGGCGGACGGCGTAGCCGGTCTGGCGGAGCGGTGGCAGCGGGAAGGTGTACGCGTCAAGCGGCTGAAGGTGAGTCATGCGTTTCACTCGCCGTTGATGGAGCCGATGCTCGAAGAGTTCGCAGCGGCACTGGAGGGGCTGTCGTTTCATGATCCGGACATCGCAGGCCTTCCGCCGCGGGTCAACGAGCCGGAGTTCTGGGTGGCGCATGTGCGTGAGCCGGTCCGGTTCGCCGACACGGTCGTGGATTTGCACTCCAGGGGAGTGCGCCAGTGGCTGGAACTGGGGCCGGAAGGCACCTTGACGGCGCTCGCGCAGCAGGCGGTTGAGCCGGAAGGACAGCTGTTCACTGCTGCGATGCGCTCACGACGCCGCGAGGTGGACACGCTGCTCGCGGCGATGGCGGAGCTTTGGGTCAGCGGGGTGACGGTCGACTGGACTGCGCTGCTGGTCGCGTGGGGCGGTCGGCTGGCCGATGACATCCCCACGTACCGGTTCAAGCGCCAGCGGTTCTGGCTGGACGGCGCGGATACCGGCGCGACCGACATCGCGCAGGCCGGGCTCACCTCCGTCGACCACCCCCTCCTGAGCGCGCTTATCGTGCTCGCCGAGGCCGGCGAGCTCGTCGTGACCGGGCTCATGTCCACTCGCGCGCAGCCGTGGGTCGCCGATCACGTGGTAGCCGATCGCGTCCTGCTGCCTGGCACGGCATTCGTCGAATTGGCCATCCAGATCGGCGATCTTGCTGACTGCAGGCGCGTCGAGGAGCTGACGATCGAGCGGCCGTGCGTGTTTCCCGAGGAGGGAGACGTGCAGCTCCAGGTCCGCCTGACGGCTCCCGATGACAGCGGCAGGCGAAACCTGCGGATCTATTCAAGGATCATGGATCCGGCGGTCACCGGTACTGAGCCGGACTGGATCCGCCACGCCACGGGCGTGCTGGGAAAGGCGACCACGGCTGAGCCCTTCGACCTCGGTACCTGGCCGCCGCCGGACGCGACCGAAGTGCCCATGGACGACCACTACGGAGACCTGGCGGCACGTGGATTCCAGTATGGCCCGGTGTTTCGGGGCCTGCGCAGAGCATGGCGACGCGGCGATGAGATCTTCGCCGAGGTAAGGCTCCCGGACGAGGCAAGCGACGAACACGCGCGGTTCGGGCTGCATCCGGCCCTGCTTGACGCCGCGCTGCACGCGATCGGGCTGACCAGCGCCGCCGGGGCGGATAGTGCGGACCTGTTGCCCTTTTCCTGGTCCGGAGTCGAATTGGCCGCGTCGGCAACCCCAAGTCTGCGAGTGCGCCTAACGCCAGCCGGCCAGGGAAAATTTGGTTTGGCCGCGGTAGATGACAGCGGCGAGCCGGTCATCACCGTACGGTCGCTGGTCTTGCTTCCGGTCCCGTGGGAGGAACTGGGAACGCAGGCCAGGACCACGAGCGCGACCATGCTGTACGGCGTCGAATGGGTCGAATGGGAGGGCACCGAGGCCTTGCCCGCCGCAGGTTCCGAGCCGGCAGTGGCCGAATGCCCCACGGGTCTCGGCGTCCGCGACGCCACCACCTGGGCGCTGGCCGAGATACAACGCCACCTGAAGGACTCAGAGGGCACGCTGGTCATCGTGACGCGCGGTGCGTTCCGCGCCGGAGACGTCGTGGACGCGGCGATGTCCGCTGTTTGGGGGCTTGCCGCCTCCGCTCAAACGGAGAACCCAGGGTCCTTCGTGCTGGTGGACGCCGATCCGGACACGGCCGCCGCGCAGGCCGCGTCGACGGGACTGCGGGCTGGTGAACCGCAACTGGCCTTGCGCGATGGCCGGACCTTCGTGCCGCGGCTCACCCGGTTCCGCGGAGTGACGGATGGCACTCCTGGTGACCTTGGCTCGGGGACGGTCATGGTGACGGGGGCGACCGGTGCTCTCGGGGCACGGTTGTGCCGCCACCTCGTCACCCAGCGGGGAGTTCGCGACCTTCTCCTGGTGTCCCGCCGCGGCGCCGACGCGCCTGGCGCCGCGCAGCTCGGAGCCGATCTGACTGCGCTTGGGGCCAGTGTGTGCTTCGAGGCATGCGACCTGTCTGACCGGGACGAGGTAGCCGCGATCCTGGCCGGACGGCATCTGTCAGCGGTCATCCACGCCAGCGGCGTACTCGATGACGGCGTGGTCACCGCGCTCACCCCGGAGCGGATCGCCGGCGTGCTTGCCGCCAAGGCCGAGGCGGCCTGGCACCTGCACGAGCTGACCATCGGCATGGACCTGTCGGCCTTCATCATGTTTTCCTCCGCCGCGGGCATCGTAGGCGCGCCGGGCCAGGGGGCGTACGCGGCCGCGAATCGGTTCCTGGACGCGCTGGCCGAATACCGGCGAGCTCAGGGGCTCGCGGGGATATCGCTCGCCTGGGGCGTATGGGATGGCGACGGCGCCATGGCCGGCAAGCTGGCCGGAATCGACAAGACCCGAATGGCCCGGTCCGGAATGCTGCCACTCAGCGTGGACGAGGGACTCGCCCTGTTCGACATTGCAACGGCGCAGGACACGGCGCTGCTCGTCCCGGCGCACCTGGATTCGGTCGCCCTGCGCAATGCCCAGAACATTCCCCCGATAATGCGGGACCTGGTACACCGCCCCCGCCGTGGCACGCTGTCAGCGATCACCAGCGGCATCACGCGCACCCCGATCGCGGACCTTCCGGATCACGAGCGGGCTATCGCGCTTCTGCGCCTGGTTCGCCAGGAAGTCGCCGCGGTGCTGGATAATCCTCAGCCGGATTCGATCCCGGCGGACCAGGCATTCCGTGACCAGGGTTTCGACTCGCTGACCGCCGTCGAATTGCGGAATCGTCTCAGCTCGGTGACCGGTGTGCGGTTGCCCGCCACCCTTGTCTTCGATTACCCGACGCCCGCGGACCTGGTGCGGTTCCTGGAAGAGGAATTGGTGCCGCGGGCCCGTTCCCGCCAGGCGACACAAGCCGCCGCCATCAGCACCGGAGATCCGATCGTGATCGTCGGGATGGCCTGCCGCTACCCCGGCGGGGTGAAATCACCGGAAGACCTGTGGCGGCTTGTCGCCGACGGGAAGGACGCGATCGGGGAATTCCCGGTGAATCGCGGCTGGGACGTCGATGCGCTCTATGACCCGGACCCCGATCATTCAGGTACTTCCTATACGCGTGAGGGTGGTTTCCTGCACGACGCGGACCTCTTCGATCCCGCGTTCTTCGGTATTTCGCCGCGTGAGGCGTTGGCGATGGATCCTCAGCAGCGGCTGTTGCTGGAGACCTCCTGGGAGGCCATCGAGCGGGCGGGCATCGATCCGACCTCGATTCGCGGGTCACGCACCGGCGTGTTCACCGGGTTGATGTACCACGACTATGCCTCGGGCCTTCACGGAATTCCGGACGGACTCGAAGGCTATATCGGAACCGGAACCGCGGGGAGTGTGGCGTCGGGGCGGGTGGCGTATTCGCTGGGGTTGGAGGGTCCGGCGGTGACGATGGACACCGCGTGTTCGTCCTCGCTGGTGGCATTGCACCTGGCGGTGCAGTCGCTGCGCAGTGGTGAGTGCGATCTCGCTCTGGCGGGTGGGGTCACGGTGATGGCGACCCCGGGCACCTTCGTGGAGTTCAGTCGTCAGCGTGGGTTGTCTCCTGATGGCCGGTGTAAGGCGTTCGCGGCGGCGGCTGATGGGACCGGCTGGTCTGAGGGTGTGGGGATGCTGCTGGTGGAGCGGCTCAGTGATGCGCGGCGGTTGGGGCATCGGGTGTTGGCGGTGGTGCGGGGTTCGGCGGTGAATCAGGACGGGGCCTCGAATGGGTTGACGGCGCCGAATGGGCCGTCGCAGCAGCGGGTGATTCGGGCGGCGTTGGCGCAGGCGGGGTTGGCTGAGCGTGATGTCGATGTGGTGGAGGCGCATGGGACGGGCACTCAGTTGGGGGATCCGATTGAGGCGCAGGCGTTGCTGGCGACGTATGGGCAGGGGCGTGATCCGGGGTGTCCGGTGTTGCTGGGGTCGGTGAAGTCGAATATCGGTCATACGCAGGCGGCGTCGGGTGTGGCGGGTGTGATCAAGATGGTGGAGGCGATGGCGCGTGGGGTGGTGCCGGCGTCGTTGCATGTGGATGAGCCGTCGCCGCATGTGGATTGGTCGGCGGGCTCTGTGGAGTTGGTGACCGAGGCGCGGCCGTGGCCGGAGGTGGGTCGGGTGCGGCGGGCGGGGGTGTCATCGTTTGGGATCAGTGGGACGAACGCGCACGTGATCATCGAGCAGGCGGCCCCGCAAGAGACGACCCCGGATGCGGTGACCGCGGATGCGGCTGGGCCGGCTGAGGTGGGTTGTTCGCTTTCGGTGTGGCCGTGGGTTGTCTCGGGCCGAGATGAGAACTCGTTGCGGGCGCAGGCCGGGCGGCTGGCGGGTTGGCTGGCGGCTGATCCGGGGGTTGATGTGCGGGAGGTGGCGGCGGTGCTGGCGACGGGCCGGGCGGTGCTGGAGCACCGTGCGGTGGTGGTGGGCGCTGAGGTGGAGACGATTCGTGCGGGGTTGCAGGCGGTGGCCGCGGGGGAGGCGGCTCCGTCGGTGGTGATGGGGTCGGGGGTCGATCCGGTCATGGCGGTGTTGTTCACCGGTCAGGGCAGTCAGTGGGCGGGGATGGGCCGGGAGCTGTATGCGGGGTTCCCGGTGTTCGCGGAGGCGTTCGACGAGGTCGAACAGCTGACGGGCCTGCCGCTGCGCGAGGTGGTGTTCACCGCCGAGGAGCCGGGTGGTGCGCTGGATCAGACCGGGGTCGCGCAGGTGGCGATCTTCGCCGTCGAGGTGGCGTTGTGGCGGCTGGTGCGGTGGCTGGGGGTGCGGCCGGACGCGGTGACCGGCCATTCCTTGGGCTTGGTGGCGGCGGCGTATGCGGCGGGGGTGTTGTCGCTGGCGGATGCGTGTGTGTTGATCACTGCTCGGGCGCGGTTGATGCAGGGGTTGCCGGCGGGCGGGGCGATGGCCGCGGTGGAGCTGCCCGAGGACCGGGTGATTGGGGAGCTGCCCGGCGGGGTGGTGGTGGCGGCGGTCAACGGTCCGTCGTCGGTGGTCATCTCCGGCGAGGCGGACGGCGTAGCCGGTCTGGCGGAGCGGTGGCAGCGGGAAGGTGTACGGGTCAAGCGGCTGAAGGTGAGTCATGCGTTTCACTCGCCGTTGATGGAGCCGATGTTGGAGGAGTTCGCGGCCGCGATCGCGGGTCTGGAGTTTCGTCCGCCGGTGCTGGGTGGTCTGCCTGCCGAGGTGGCGTCGGCGGAGTTCTGGGTGGCGCATGTGCGGGAGCCGGTCCGGTTCGCGGACCTGGTCGTGGGTCTGCGGGAGCGGGGGGTGAGCCGGTGGCTGGAGCTGGGACCGGATGGGGTGCTGAGCGCGCTGGTGGAGACGTTGTCGGAGGAGCTCACGGCTATCCCGGTGATGCGGCGGGGCAGGGACGGGGTGCGTGGGTTGGTGGAGGGTTTGGCGCGGTTGCATGTGGCGGGGGTGGTGGTGGATTGGCGGCCGTTGCTGGGTTCCGGTGGGTCGGTGGATGTGCCGACGTATGCGTTTGCGGGGGAGCGGTTTTGGTTGGAGGCCGGTGCCGGGGCGGTGGATGTGGCGTCGGCGGGGTTGGGGGCTGTGGGTCATCCGTTGCTGGGTGCGGTGGTGACGCTGGCCAGTTCGGGGGAGCGGGTGATGACGGGGCGGTTGTCGTTGGCCGCGCAGCCGTGGTTGGCGGATCACGCTGTTTTGGGGACGGTGCTGTTTCCGGGGGCGGGGTTGGTGGAGCTGGTGTTGCGGGCGGGGGTGGAGGTCGGTTGTTCGGTGGTGGAGGAGTTGTTGTTGCGGGCTCCGTTGGTGTTGCCGGAGTCGGGTGCGCGTGTGGTGCAGGTGGTGGTGGGTGGGGATACGGGGGATCGACGGCCGGTGCGGGTGTTTTCCTGTGCTGAGGGTGATGAGGGGCCTGGGGCGTGGGTGTTGCATGCGGAGGGGTCGCTGACGGATGCGACGGCCGCGGTGACGGCTGTGGATCTGAGTGTCTGGCCGCCCACCGGCGCGATCCCCCTGGAGACCGGCGACGCGTATGCCAGGCTCTATGACCGGGGCTATGCCTACGGGCCGGTGTTCCGTGGGTTGCGGGGGGTGTGGGAGCGAGACGGTGAGGTGTTCGCCGAGGTCGCGCTGCCGGAGTCGGCCTGGTCGGATGCCGGGGGGTTCGGCATCCACCCCGCGCTCCTCGACGCCGCCCTGCACGCGACCATGCTCGACGGTCAGGAGAGCGAGCAGCAACGCGACCAGACCGTCCTTCCCTTCTCATGGGCAGGTGTCTCTCTCACTGCCTCGGGAGCGACCTCACTTCGCGTGAGGATCACCCATTCCGCCAACAACTCCGTGTCCCTGCAGATCGCGGACTCCACGGGCGCCCCGGTCGCCTGGGTCGAATCGCTGACCGGGCGTCCGGTGTCGGTTGAGCAGTTGGGTGGTGGTGCCGGTGGTGGTTTGTTCGGGGTGGAGTGGGTGTCGGGTGTGGCTGGGTTGGGGGAGCCGGATGGTTCGGTGGTTGTGGTGGGGGGTGGGTGTGAGGGTTTGGCGGGTGTGGTGGGTGGTGTGTTGGTTGAGGCGATAGCGGACGCGGCGGGGGTGGTCGCGGGTGCTGGTGGGTGTGTGGTGGTGGGTGCTGGGTGGGGTGAGGCCGGGGATGTGCTGGGGGGTTTGCGGGCGGAGTCGGCCGCGGTGCTGGGTGCGGTGCAGGGGTGGCTGGCCGATGAGCGGTTCGCGGGGTCGCGGTTGGTGGTGGTGACGCGGGGTGCGGTGTCGGCTGGCGGGGCCGGTGTGGTTCCGGGGGTCGGGCCGGTGTGGGGGTTGGTGCGGGCGGCGCAGGCGGAGCATCCAGGGCGGATCGTGCTGGTGGATGTGGATGATGCGGTGGAGTCGTGGCGGCTGGTGGCGCGGGTGGCCGAGTCGGAGGCGGCGGTGCGTGGCGGGGAGGTGTGGGTGCCGCGGCTGGCGCGGGTGGAGGCCGCGGGTGGGGCGTCGGTGGGTGGGGTGTTCGGTTCGGGGACGGTGCTGGTGACGGGGGGCACCGGGGGGATCGGGGCGGTGCTGGCGCGGCATCTGGTGGTGGTGCATGGGGTGCGGTCGTTGTTGCTGGTGAGCCGGCGGGGGCTGGATGTTGCTGGTGCGTCGGAGCTGGTGGCGGAGCTGGCGGGCCTGGGCGCGGAGGCGGTGGTGGCCGCGTGTGACGTGGCTGATCGGGACGCGCTGGCGGCGGTGCTGTCGGGTGTGTCGTTGTCGGGGGTGGTGCATGCGGCCGGGGTTGGTGGTCCTGGGCTGGTCGAGGCGCTGACGGTTGGGCAGCTGGCGGAGGTGTTGGGTCCGAAGGCGGACGCGGCGTGGCATTTGCATGAGCTGACGGCCGGGATGGAGTTGGCGGCGTTTGTGATGGTGTCGTCGGCGGGGGGGTTGGTGCTGGCGGCGGGTCAGGGCAGTTATGCGGCGGCGAATGTTTTCTTGGATGGGCTGGCGGAGTATCGCCGTTCGCGGGGTTTGCCGGCGGTGTCGCTGGCGTTTGGGCTGTGGGATATCGACACCGGGATGGCGCGGGGGTTGAGCGAGGTCGATCGCGGGCGGATGCGTCGTCAGGGGTTGCCGCCGTTGGCGGAGCGGCAGGCGCTGGCGTTGTTCGATGCCGGGGTGGGTGGGGGCCGGGCGGTGGTGGTGCCGTTGCGGGTGGATGGTGCGGTGTTGCGGCGTTGGGAGGGGGAGTTGCCGGCGTTGTTGCGTGGGTTGGCTGGTCGGGCGGGTGGCCGGGTGGCTCGGGTGGTGGGTTCGGGGTTGGCGGGCCGGTTGGCGGGTCGTGACGCGGCGGGGCAGCAGGCGTTGGTGCTTGCCGTTGTTCAGGAGCGGGTCGCGGCGGTGTTGGGGCATTCGTCGGCGGTGTTGGTGCCGGCGCAGCGGCCTTTTCAGGAGTTGGGGTTCGATTCGTTGATGGCGGTCGAGTTGCGCAACAGCTTGGCCGAGGTGAGCGGGTTGCGGTTGCCGGCGACGCTGGTTTTTGATTACCCCACGGCGCAGGCGGTCGCTGAGTATGTTCTGGGGCAGCTGGCCGGGCGGGTTCGGGTGGCGCGGCCTACCGCGGTAGCTCGGGTGGTGGCCGATGATCCGATCGCGATCGTCGGGATGGCGTGTCGGTATCCCGGTGATGTGACATCACCGCAAGATCTATGGCAACTCGTCATGGACGAAACCGACACGGTGGCTGAGTTTCCGGCTGACCGGAGCTGGGATATCGACCGCATCTTCGACCCCGAGATGGGCGTTGCCGGCAAAACTTACACACTGAACGGCGCGTTCCTTTATGACGCCGCCGAATTCGATCCCGCGTTTTTCAACATTTCGCCGCGTGAGGCGTTGGCGATGGATCCGCAGCAGCGGCTGTTGCTGGAGACCTCCTGGGAGGCCATCGAGCGGGCGGGCATCGATCCGACCTCGCTGAGCGGGTCACGCACCGGCGTGTTCGCCGGGGTCATGTACCACGACTATGCGCTGGGCGCGGCGCCCGCCGCTACCAGTGGCGGCAGCATCGTCTCGGGGCGGGTGGCGTATTCGCTGGGGTTGGAGGGTCCGGCGGTGACGGTGGACACCGCGTGTTCGTCGTCACTGGTGGCGTTGCACCTGGCGGTGCAGTCGCTGCGGTCGGGTGAGTGCGATCTCGCTCTGGCGGGTGGGGTCACGGTGATGGCGACGCCGGGGATGTTCGTGGAGTTCAGTCGTCAGCGTGGGTTGTCTCCTGATGGCCGGTGTAAGGCGTTCGCGGCGGCGGCTGATGGGACGGGGTGGGGTGAGGGGGTGGGTCTTGTCTTGGTGGAGCGGTTGAGTGATGCGCGGCGGTTGGGGCATCGGGTGTTGGCGGTGGTGCGGGGTTCGGCGGTGAATCAGGACGGGGCCTCGAATGGGTTGACGGCGCCGAATGGGCCGTCGCAGCAGCGGGTGATTCGGGCGGCGTTGGCGCAGGCGGGGTTGGCTGAGCGTGATGTCGATGTGGTGGAGGCGCATGGGACGGGCACTCAGTTGGGGGATCCGATTGAGGCGCAGGCGTTGCTGGCGACGTATGGGCAGGGGCGTGATCCGGGGTGTCCGGTGTTGCTGGGGTCGGTGAAGTCGAATATCGGTCATACGCAGGCGGCGTCGGGTGTGGCGGGTGTGATCAAGATGGTGGAGGCGATGGCGCGTGGGGTGGTGCCGGCGTCGTTGCATGTGGATGAGCCGTCGCCGCATGTGGATTGGTCGGCGGGCTCTGTTGAGTTGGTGACCGAGGCGCGGCCGTGGCCGGAGGTGGGTCGGGTGCGGCGGGCGGGGGTGTCGTCGTTTGGGATCAGTGGGACGAACGCGCACGTGATCATCGAGCAGGCGGCCCCGCACGAGACGACCCCGCACGAGACGGCCCCGCAAGGGATGTCTCCGGGGGCGGTGGCCGTGGGTGTGGGTGGGCCGGTGTCTGTCGGTCCGTCTGTGGTGCCGTTGGTGGTGTCGGGTAAGACGCCGGGCGCGGTGGCGGAGATGGTGGCGCGGGTGCGGTCCTTGCTGTCTTCCTCCGGTGGTGTGTCGTCTGCGGATGTGGGGGCTTCGCTTGCCTCGCGGGCGGTTTTCGCGCATCGGGCGGTGCTGGTGGATGGGGCGGTTGTCGAGGGGACGGCCTCGGCTGGAGAGCTGGCGGTGTTGTTCACCGGTCAGGGCAGTCAGTGGGCGGGGATGGGCCGGGAGCTGTATGCGGGGTTCCCGGTGTTCGCGGAGGCGTTCGACGAGGTCGAGCGACTGACGGGCCTGCCGCTGCGCGAGGTGGTGTTCACCGAGGAGCCGGGTGGTGCGCTGGATCAGACCGGGGTCGCGCAGGTGGCGATCTTCGCGGTTGAGGTGGCGTTGTGGCGGTTGGTGGGGTGGCTGGGGGTGCGGCCGGCGTTGGTGAGTGGTCATTCGGTGGGGTTGGTGGCGGCGGCGTATGCGGCGGGGGTGTTGTCGCTGGCGGATGCGTGTGTGTTGATCACCGCTCGGGCGCGGTTGATGCAGGGGTTGCCGGCGGGTGGGGCGATGGCCGCGGTGGAGTTGCCTGAGGACCGGGTCATCGGGCGGTTGCCGGAGGGTGTGGCGGTGGCGGCGGTCAATGGTCCGTCGTCGGTGGTGGTTTCCGGTGCGGCCGGGGCGGTGGATGAGCTGGTGGAGGGCTGGCGGGCCGAGGGGGTGCGGGTCAAGCGGCTGGCGGTGAGTCATGCGTTTCACTCGCCGTTGATGGAGCCGATGTTGGCGGAGTTCGCGGCCGCGATCGCGGGTCTGGAGTTTCGTCCGCCGGTGCTGGGTGGGTTGCCTGCCGAGGTGGCGTCGGCGGGGTTCTGGGTGGCGCATGTGCGGGAGCCGGTGCGGTTCGCTGACACGGTTGTGGATTTGCATTCCAGGGGGGTGGGCCGATGGTTGGAGCTGGGGCCGGATGGGGTGTTGAGCGCGCTGGTTCAGCGGAGCGTTGATCCCGAGGGTCAGGTGTTCGTGCCGGCGATGCGTGCGCGGCGTTCGGAGCCCGTCACCTTGCTCACCGCGTTGGCCGCTTTGTGGACGCACGGCACCCCCGTCGATTGGGCTGCCTTGTTCGCCTTCTGGAACGCCCGCCCCGCACCCGACCTCCCCACCTACCCCTTCCAACATCAGCGCTACTGGGTAGACGGTGCCGGCGGACAGGCTGATGTCACGACGGCAGGGCTGGACCGTGCGGAGCACCCCCTGCTCGGGGCGGCATTGAATCTCCCCAGAGCCGAGGGCCACGTGCTGACCGGCCGCATCTCGCCGGCGACCCATCCGTGGCTGGCCGATCACCGAATAGGCGACACGATCGTGCTCCCGGGCTCGGTCTTCGTCGAGCTGGCTGTCCAGGCGGGCAATCTGGTCGGGTGCGCGGCGATCGACTGGCTGACGATCGACTCTCCGCTGCGCGTAGGCACCGGAGTGGACTTGCAGGTGTGGGTCACCGCCGACGGCGAGGGCGGGCGGTACGCCGTGGAAATCCATGCGAGGCCGGCCAACGGGTCAGCGCACGAATGGGTAAGGCATGCCGCGGGTGTCCTGTCCGAAGACGGCCCGTGCGTGACGGAACCTCCGGGGGCATGGCCGCCCCCAGGGGCAGAGCGGGAGATCTTACCCGAGGAGCTTTACACGCAGCTGCGCCGGGCTGGACTGTGGCACGGCGCGTCTTTCACCGGGGTACGTGCCGTATGGCGGAATGGCGAGGATCTCTTCACCGAGGTGGACCTCGATGAAGACCAGGCCAAGGAGGCCTCCCAGTTCGGCTTGCATCCAGCCCTGCTGGACGCCGCGCTCCACGCCATTGCCCTGAAGAGCGCCACCGAGGACGAGACAGAAGCCGGCATCCCGGTCTCCTGGTCGGGGGTGTCGCTGCGGGCCGCTGGAACCGACCACCTCCGGGTGAAGATCTCCCCTGCACAGGACGGTACCTATTCGCTGCTGGCGGTGGCTGACGACGGTACCCCGGTCATCTGGGTCAACTCACTCGCCTTCGGCCCGCTTCCCAGCTGGCCGGACGAGGTCGACCCGGCATCCTCCGACTCGCTCTTCACCGTGGAATGGGTCGCCGCTGAGCCGAAGGGCGCCACCGAGTCGGCCTCTGCAACGCTGGTGAAGTGTCCGCCGGATCTTGACGTTCTGCAGGCGGCTTGCTGGGCACTGCGCGTCGTCCAGGATCACCTCGCCGATCCGAGCGCGGGAACGCTGGTAGTGGCGACCCGCGGCGCCGTGGCGGTCGAAGGGGCGATTGATCCGGCGATGGGTGCGGTATGGGGCCTGGTGGCTTCGGCTCAGTCGGAGCACCCTGGCAGGTTCACGCTTGTCGACGGCGATGTTCCTGCCCGCCTGCCGGAGGGGGAGCCCCAGCTCGCGCGGCGCGGCGACCGGCTGCTCGTGCCGAGGCTGGCCCGAGCGACGCCAGCCCGCCGGACGCCGGGTTGGGTAGGCGGAACGGTGCTGATAACCGGCGCGACTGGCGCGATCGGCCGCCTGCTGGCTCGTCACTTAGCACAGGCGCATGGCGTCAAGGAACTACTGTTGGTATCCCGGCGGGGCCCGGAGGCTCTCTACGCCGACGAGCTCAAGGCGGAGCTGGCGGAGCTGGGGGCGCGGGCGGAAATCGTCGCCTGCGATGTGTCGGATCGCGGGGCACTGGCTGAGCTACTGACCGGGCGCAGTCTGTCAGCGGTCATCCACACTGCCGGGGTTCTCGATGACGGCCTGGTGGATGGCCTGACAGCGGATCGGCTGAGCGCGGTGCTCGGCCCCAAAGCAGAAGCGGCGTGGCACCTGCACGAGCTTACGGCCGATATGGACCTGCAGGCGTTCATCCTCTTCTCCTCATTCGCCGGAACCATCGGTTCGGCAGGCCAGGCGGCCTACTCGGCGGCCAACCGCTATCTAGACATGCTGGCTCACTACCGCCGCACCCGTGGTCTGCCCGCCGTCTCGCTGGCCTGGGGTCCATGGGACCTGGAAGCATCGATGGCTGACGGGCTCGGAGCCGCGCATCGGAAGAGGGCAAGCCGCGATGGAATCATCGCCGTGAGCGGACGCGAGGGCCTCGAGCTGTTCGACCTCACAACGGCGGGCGGCGTTCCCCCTGTCGTGGTCGCGATGAAGATCGATCGTTCCCGCCTCATCGACCGCGAGGAACCTGTTCCCGCGCTGCTGGCCTCACTGGCCGCTTCCCCGACATCCCAGCAGTCGCCACGCCGGCTCAGCACGCCCAGGACCTGGAGCACACTGCTCGACACGACGCCACACGCAGATCGTGGGCGAATCCTGGCAGATCTCGTGCGCACGGAGGTCGCTATCGTGCTGGGCCACTCGGACGGAACGGAAATCGGGCTCCGGGTCAGCTTCCAGGAGCTGGGGTTCGACTCGCTCATGGCCGTGGATCTGCGGAACAGGATCGAAAAGGCGTCGGGCCTGCGGCTTCTGGTCACCCTCATGTTCGACTACCCGAGCGTGGAGCTGCTTACCGAGCAGATTGCCGCGCGCATCGGCATCGACATAACTCCCATGACGCGCCTTGCACCCGACGAGGACGCTTCCCCCGGCATGGCCGGGGAGTCGGACTTCCTCGATGACATGGACATCGACGAACTGGTGAACAGGGCGCTCGGCGATACCGATTCCTGACCTCACGCACTGTCTTGTAACGCCCGAGAACTCGCGGAGGAAACATGGCAAGGTCCGTTGACCAGATTGTTGAGGCGCTGCGCGCCTCGCTCAAGGAGAACGAGCGGCTGAAGCGGCAGAACCGCGAGTACGCCGAGGCCGCGGCGCAGCCGATCGCGATCGTCGGGATGGCCTGCCGCTACCCGGGCGGGGTGCGATCACCACAGGACCTGTGGCGCCTGGTGTCGGAGGAACAAGAGGTGATCTCGCCGTTCCCGGTGAATCGCGGCTGGGACGTCGATGCGCTCTATGACCCGGACCCTGATCATTCAGGTACTTCCTATACGCGTGAGGGTGGTTTCCTGCACGACGCGGACCTCTTCGATCCCGCGTTCTTCGGTATTTCGCCGCGTGAGGCGTTGGCGATGGATCCGCAGCAGCGGCTGTTGCTGGAGGTGTCGTGGGAGGCCATCGAGCGGGCGGGCATTGATCCCTCCTCGCTTCACCGGTCCCGTACGGGCGTGTACGCGGGGGTCATGTATCACGATTACGGGAGCCGGGTCCCGCACCCGCCCAAGATCGTCGAGGGGCATTTGAGCGCGGGGAGCGCGGGGAGTGTGGCTTCTGGCCGGGTTTCCTACGTCTTCGGGTTGGAGGGTCCGGCGGTGACGGTGGACACCGCGTGTTCGTCGTCACTGGTGGCGTTGCACCTGGCGGTGCAGTCGCTGCGCAGTGGTGAGTGCGATCTCGCTCTGGCGGGTGGGGTCACGGTGATGCTCACTCCGACCACTTTTGTGGAGTTCAGTCGTCAGCGTGGGTTGTCTCCTGATGGTCGGTGTAAGGCGTTCGCGGCGGCGGCTGATGGGACGGGCTGGTCTGAGGGTGTGGGGATGCTGCTGGTGGAGCGGCTGAGTGATGCGCGGCGGTTGGGGCATCGGGTGTTGGCGGTGGTGCGGGGTTCGGCGGTGAATCAGGACGGGGCCTCGAATGGGTTGACGGCGCCGAATGGGCCGTCGCAGCAGCGGGTGATTCGGGCGGCGTTGGCGCAGGCGGGGTTGGCTGAGCGTGATGTCGATGTGGTGGAGGCGCATGGGACGGGCACTCAGTTGGGGGATCCGATTGAGGCGCAGGCGTTGCTGGCGACGTATGGGCAGGGGCGTGATCCGGGGTGTCCGGTGTTGCTGGGGTCGGTGAAGTCGAATATCGGTCATACGCAGGCGGCGTCGGGTGTGGCGGGTGTGATCAAGATGGTGGAGGCGATGGCGCGTGGGGTGGTGCCGGCGTCGTTGCATGTGGATGAGCCGTCGCCGCATGTGGATTGGTCGGCGGGCTCTGTTGAGTTGGTGACCGAGGCGCGGCCGTGGCCGGAGGTGGGTCGGGTGCGGCGGGCGGGGGTGTCATCGTTCGGGTTCAGCGGGACGAACGCGCACGTGGTGCTCGAGGCGGCCCCGGAAGAAATGGCTCCGGCTGAGGTGGGTTGTTCGCTTTCGGTGTGGCCGTGGGTTGTCTCGGGCCGAGATGAGAGCTCGTTGCGGGCGCAGGCCGGGCGGTTGGCGGGTTGGCTGGCGGCTGATCCGGGGGTTGATGTGCGGGAGGTGGCGGCGGTGCTGGCGACGGGCCGGGCGGTGCTGGAGCACCGTGCGGTGGTGGTGGGCGCTGAGGTGGAGACGATTCGTGCGGGGTTGCAGGCGGTGGCCGCGGGGGAGGCGGCTCCGTCGGTGGTGATGGGGTCGGGGGTCGATCCGGTCATGGCGGTGTTGTTCACCGGTCAGGGCAGTCAGTGGGCGGGGATGGGCCGGGAGCTGTATGCGGGGTTCCCGGTGTTCGCGGAGGCGTTCGACGAGGTCGAACAGCTGACGGGCCTGCCGCTGCGCGAGGTGGTGTTCACCGCCGAGGAGCCGGGTGGTGCGCTGGATCAGACCGGGGTCGCGCAGGTGGCGATCTTCGCCGTCGAGGTGGCGTTGTGGCGGCTGGTGCGGTGGCTGGGGGTGCGGCCGGACGCGGTGACCGGCCATTCCTTGGGCTTGGTGGCGGCGGCGTATGCGGCGGGGGTGTTGTCGCTGGCGGATGCGTGTGTGTTGATCACTGCTCGGGCGCGGTTGATGCAGGGGTTGCCGGCGGGCGGGGCGATGGCCGCGGTGGAGCTGCCCGAGGACCAGGTCATCGGGCGGTTGCCGGAGGGTGTGGCGCTGGCGGCGGTCAACGGTCCGTCGTCGGTGGTCATCTCCGGTGCGGCCGGGGCGGTGGATGAGCTGGTGGAGGGCTGGCGGGCCGAGGGGGTGCGGGTCAAGCGGCTGACAGTCAGCCACGCGTTCCACTCGCCGCTCATGGATCCGATGTTGGAGGAGTTCGCGGCCGCGATCGCGGGTCTGGAGTTTGCTGATCCGTTGATGGGTGGTCTGCCCGCGGGGGTGGCGTCGGCGGAGTTCTGGGTGGCCCACGTACGGGAGCCGGTGCGGTTCGCCGACACGGTCATGGATTTGCATTCCAGGGGGGTGAGCCGGTGGCTGGAGCTGGGGCCGGATGGGGTGCTGAGCGCGCTGGTTCAGCGGAGCGTTGATCCCGAGGGTCAGGTGTTCGTGCCGGTGATGCGGCGGGGCAGGGACGGGGTGCGTGGGTTGGTGGAGGGGTTGGCGCGGTTGCATGTGGCGGGGGTGGTGGTGGATTGGCGGCCGTTGCTGGGTTCCGGTGGGTCGGTGGATGTGCCGACGTATGCGTTTGCGGGGGAGCGGTTTTGGTTGGAGGCCGGTGCCGGGGCGGTGGATGTGGCGTCGGCGGGGTTGGGGGCTGTGGGTCATCCGTTGCTGGGTGCGGTGGTGACGCTGGCCAGTTCGGGGGAGCGGGTGATGACGGGGCGGTTGTCGTTGGCCGCGCAGCCGTGGTTGGCGGATCACGCTGTTTTGGGGACGGTGCTGTTTCCGGGTGCGGGGTTGGTGGAGCTGGTGTTGCGGGCGGGGGTGGAGGTCGGTTGTTCGGTGGTGGAGGAGTTGTTGTTGCGGGCTCCGTTGGTGTTGCCGGAGTCGGGTGCGCGTGTGGTGCAGGTGGTGGTGGGTGGGGATACGGGGGATCGACGGCCGGTGCGGGTGTTTTCCTGTGCTGAGGGTGATGAGGGGCCTGGGGCGTGGGTGTTGCATGCGGAGGGGTCGCTGACGGATGCGACGGCCGCGGTGACGGCTGTGGATCTGAGTGTCTGGCCGCCCACCGACGCCATCCCCCTGGAGACCGGCGACGCGTACTACGACGAACTCGCCGGCGTCGGGCTGGAGTACGGGCCGGTCTTCCGCGGGTTGCGGGGGGTGTGGGAGCGGGACGGTGAGGTGTTCGCCGAGGTCGCGCTGCCGGAGTCGGCCTGGTCGGATGCCGGGGGGTTCGGCATCCACCCCGCGCTCCTCGACGCGGCCCTGCAGGCGATCGGGTTAGGCGACTTCATCAGCGACCGGGAATCCGGGCTTCCCTACCTTCCTTTCGCCTGGAACCAGACGACCTTGCGCGCCACCGGGGCGACGGTCGTGCGCGTCAAGATCACGTGTGCCACTCGGGACACCGCGTCTCTGGTCGTCGCCGACGTGAACGGAGACCCCGTCCTTGAGATCGGCTCCCTATCGCTACGTCCGGTGTCGGTTGAGCAGTTGGGTGGTGGTGCCGGTGGTGGTTTGTTCGGGGTGGAGTGGGTGTCGGGTGTGGCTGGGTTGGGGGAGCCGGATGGTTCGGTGGTTGTGGTGGGGGGTGGGTGTGAGGGTTTGGCGGGTGTGGTGGGTGGTGTGTTGGTTGAGGCGATAGCGGACGCGGCGGGGGTGGTCGCGGGTGCTGGTGGGTGTGTGGTGGTGGGTGCTGGGTGGGGTGAGGCCGGGGATGTGCTGGGGGGTTTGCGGGCGGAGTCGGCCGCGGTGCTGGGTGCGGTGCAGGGGTGGCTGGCCGATGAGCGGTTCGCGGGGTCGCGGTTGGTGGTGGTGACGCGGGGTGCGGTGTCGGCTGGCGGGGCCGGTGTGGTTCCGGGGGTCGGGCCGGTGTGGGGGTTGGTGCGGGCGGCGCAGGCGGAGCATCCAGGGCGGATCGTGCTGGTGGATGTGGATGATGCGGTGGAGTCGTGGCGGCTGGTGGCGCGGGTGGCCGAGTCGGAGGCGGCGGTGCGTGGCGGGGAGGTGTGGGTGCCGCGGCTGGCGCGGGTGGAGGCCGCGGGTGGGGCATCGGTGGGTGGGGTGTTCGGTTCGGGGACGGTGCTGGTGACGGGGGGCACCGGCGGGATCGGGGCGGTGCTGGCGCGGCATCTGGTGGTGGTGCATGGGGTGCGGTCGTTGTTGCTGGTGAGCCGGCGGGGGCTGGATGTTGCTGGTGCGTCGGAGCTGGTGGCGGAGCTGGCGGGCCTGGGCGCGGAGGCGGTGGTGGCCGCGTGTGACGTGGCTGATCGGGACGCGCTGGCGGCGGTGCTGTCGGGTGTGTCGTTGTCGGGGGTGGTGCATGCGGCCGGGGTTGGTGGTCCTGGGCTGGTCGAGGCGCTGACGGTTGGGCAGCTGGCGGAGGTGTTGGGTCCGAAGGCGGACGCGGCGTGGCATTTGCATGAGCTGACGGCCGGGATGGAGTTGGCGGCGTTTGTGATGGTGTCGTCGGCGGGGGGGTTGGTGCTGGCGGCGGGTCAGGGCAGTTATGCGGCGGCGAATGTTTTCTTGGATGGGCTGGCGGAGTATCGCCGTTCGCGGGGTTTGCCGGCGGTGTCGCTGGCGTTTGGGCTGTGGGATATCGACACCGGGATGGCGCGGGGGTTGAGCGAGGTCGATCGCGGGCGGATGCGTCGTCAGGGGTTGCCGCCGTTGGCGGAGCGGCAGGCGCTGGCGTTGTTCGATGCCGGGGTGGGTGGGGGCCGGGCGGTGGTGGTGCCGTTGCGGGTGGATGGTGCGGTGTTGCGGCGTTGGGAGGGGGAGTTGCCGGCGTTGTTGCGTGGGTTGGCTGGTCGGGCGGGTGGCCGGGTGGCTCGGGTGGTGGGTTCGGGGTTGGCGGGCCGGTTGGCGGGTCGTGACGCGGCGGGGCAGCAGGCGTTGGTGCTTGCCGTTGTTCAGGAGCGGGTCGCGGCGGTGTTGGGGCATTCGTCGGCGGTGTTGGTGCCGGCGCAGCGGCCTTTTCAGGAGTTGGGGTTCGATTCGTTGATGGCGGTCGAGTTGCGCAACAGCTTGGCCGAGGTGAGCGGGTTGCGGTTGCCGGCGACGCTGGTTTTTGATTACCCCACGGCGCAGGCGGTCGCTGAGTATGTTCTGGGGCAGCTGGCCGGGCGGGTTCGGGTGGCGCGGCCTACCGCGGTGGCTCGGGTGGTGGCCGATGATCCGATCGCGATCGTCGGGATGGCGTGTCGGTATCCCGGTGATGTGACATCACCGCAAGATCTATGGCAACTCGTCATGGACGGCCGGGACGGAATTTCCCACTTCCCAGACAACCGCGGATGGGATATCGACCGTCTTTACCACCCGGACCCGGAGCATCACGGAACGACCTACACGAAAGACGGTGGCTTTCTGCTCGGCGCCGGATATTTCGACGCGGAGTTCTTCGGTATTTCGCCGCGTGAGGCGTTGGCGATGGATCCGCAGCAGCGGCTGTTGCTGGAGACCTCCTGGGAGGCCATCGAGCGTGGCGATATCGATCCGACCTCACTGAGCGGGTCACGCACCGGCGTGTTCGCCGGGGTCATGTACCACGACTATGCCTCGGGCCTTCACGAAATTCCGGACGAACTCGAAGGCTATATCGGAACCGGAACCGCGGGGAGTGTGGCGTCGGGGCGGGTGGCGTATTCGCTGGGGTTGGAGGGTCCGGCGGTGACGGTGGACACCGCATGTTCGTCATCACTGGTGGCGCTGCACCTGGCGGTGCAGTCGCTGCGCAGCGGCGAGTGCGATCTCGCTCTGGCGGGTGGGGTCACGGTGATGGCGACCCCGGGCACCTTTGTGGAGTTCAGTCGTCAGCGTGGGTTGTCTCCTGATGGCCGGTGTAAGGCGTTTGCGGCGGCGGCTGATGGGACGGGCTGGTCTGAGGGTGTGGGGATGCTGCTGGTGGAGCGGTTGAGTGATGCGCGGCGGTTGGGGCATCGGGTGTTGGCGGTGGTGCGGGGTTCGGCGGTGAATCAGGACGGGGCCTCGAATGGGTTGACGGCGCCGAATGGGCCGTCGCAGCAGCGGGTGATTCGGGCGGCGTTGGCGCAGGCGGGGTTGGCTGAGCGTGATGTCGATGTGGTGGAGGCGCATGGGACGGGCACTCAGTTGGGGGATCCGATTGAGGCGCAGGCGTTGCTGGCGACGTATGGGCAGGGGCGTGATCCGGGGTGTCCGGTGTTGCTGGGGTCGGTGAAGTCGAATATCGGTCATACGCAGGCGGCGTCGGGTGTGGCGGGTGTGATCAAGATGGTGGAGGCGATGGCGCGTGGGGTGGTGCCGGCGTCGTTGCATGTGGATGAGCCGTCGCCGCATGTGGATTGGTCGGCGGGCTCTGTGGAGTTGGTGACCGAGGCGCGGCCGTGGCCGGAGGTGGGTCGGGTGCGGCGGGCGGGGGTGTCATCGTTCGGGATCAGTGGGACGAACGCGCACGTGATCATCGAGCAGGCGGCCCCGCAAGAGACGACCCCGCAAGAGACGACCCCGCAAGAGACGACCCCGCAAGAGACGACCCCGCACGAGACGACCCCGCACGAGACGGCCCCGCACGAGACGACCCCGCAAGAGACGGCCCCGCAAGGGAGGGCCCCGGAAGGGATGTCTCCGGGGGCGGTGGCCGTGGGTGTGGGTGGGCCGGTGTCTGTCGGTCCGTCTGTGGTGCCGTTGGTGGTGTCGGGTAAGACGCCGGGCGCGGTGGCGGAGATGGCGGCGCGGGTGCGTGCGTTCACCGCGGGTGCGGGGTTGGCCGCGGTGGCGGATGCGGGGGCGGGGTTGGCGGCGCGGGCGGTGTTTGAGCATCGGGCGGTGCTGGTGGATGGGGCGGTTGTCGAGGGGACGGCCTCGGCTGGAGAGCTGGCGGTGTTGTTCACCGGCCAGGGCAGTCAGTGGGCGGGGATGGGCCGGGAGCTGTATGCGGGGTTCCCGGTGTTCGCGGAGGCGTTCGACGAGGTCGAACAGCTGACGGGCCTGCCGCTGCGCGAGGTGGTGTTCACCGACGAGGAGCCGGGCGGTGCGCTGGACCAGACCGGGGTCGCGCAGGTGGCGATCTTCGCGGTTGAGGTGGCGTTGTGGCGGTTGGTGGGGTGGTTGGGGGTGCGGCCGGACGCGGTGAGTGGTCATTCGGTGGGGTTGGTGGCGGCGGCGTATGCGGCGGGGGTGTTGTCGCTGGCGGATGCGTGTGTGTTGATCACTGCTCGGGCGCGGTTGATGCAGGGGTTACCGGCGGGCGGGGCGATGGCCGCGGTGGAGCTGCCCGAGGATCAGGTCATCGGGCGGTTGCCGGAGGGTGTGGCGGTGGCGGCGGTCAACGGTCCGTCGTCGGTGGTCATCTCCGGTGTGGCCGGGGCGGTGGATGAGCTGGTGGAGGGCTGGCGGGCCGAGGGGGTGCGGGTCAAGCGGCTGGCGGTGAGTCATGCGTTTCACTCGCCGTTGATGGAGCCGATGCTCGAGGAGTTCGCAGCGGTACTGGAGGGGCTGTCGTTTCATGATCCGGACATCGCAGGCCTTCCGCCGCGGGTCAACGAGCCGGAGTTCTGGGTGGCCCACGTACGGGAGCCGGTGCGGTTCGCCGACACGGTCGTGGATTTGCACTCCAGGGGGGTGGGCCGGTGGTTGGAGTTGGGGCCGGATGGGGTGTTGAGCGCGCTGGTTCAGCGGAGCGTTGATCCCGAGGGTCAGGTGTTCGTGCCGGCGATGCGCGCGCGGCGTTCGGAGTCCGTCACCTTGCTCACCGCGTTGGCCACTTTGTGGACGCATGGCACCCCCGTTGATTGGGCTGCCTTGTTCGCCTTCTGGAACGCCTGCCCCGCACCCGACCTCCCCACCTACCCCTTCCAACACGAATGGTTCTGGCTGGAGGGCGGCCCCGCGAGCAAGAACGGGATGCCGGCGGACGAGCTCCGATATCGAGTCGAATGGCGGGTCATACCGGAACCCGCAGTGGCGAGCACGACCGGAACGTGGCTTGTGCTGGCGGATCCGGACACCCCCGAGGCCGACCTGCAAGGCCTGGCGGAGGCCGCCGCTGCTCTGCGGGCCGACATCCGCGTCATCAGGTCACCCGTCTGCGGGCCGCCCAAGACGATCGCGGATGATGTGGCGGCTCCGTCCCGTGTCGTCGGCGTGGTCTCCTTTCTCACCGGCGCAGCCCAAGCCTCCGCCCTGCTTGATACCGTCGCCGGATCTGGCATCATCGCTCCGCTGTGGACGCTGACCAGGTCGGCCGTCGCCGCCACGCCTTCGGACCAGATCAGCGACATCTACCGGGCCCAGGTCTGGGGCTTCGGAAGGGGCGCGGTCCTTGAACACCCCGACCGCTGGGGCGGAGTCGTCGACCTCCCCGACGGCTCGTTGGACTGGGGACGAGTGTGGGCAGTCCTCATGGCGCAAGTACAGGCCGGGGACGAGGCGGAGAGCGAGATAGCCCTCCGTGATCCCGCCCTCTACGCGCGCCGACTGGTGCGCGCCGACCGGGAGCATCCGGATGTCACCTCCGGGATCGACCCGGACGGTACGGTCCTGGTCACCGTCGACCGGAACCCGCTGACGCGAGTCGTGGTCCGCGCGCTGGTCGACAGCGGTGCCAAGCATCTCCTGCTGGTGGCCGACGAGGAGGTCCCTGAGGCTGACCTGCCGCCGACCCTGGATCAGACCACGACGACTCTGATGCGGTGCGACACAACGGATCGCGCGGCACTTGCCGCCTTGATAGGCAAGATACCGGCTGACCGGCCGCTGGCCGGCATCATCCACTTGGCGGGCGGCGCACCCGAGGACCGGCTCACCGCCGCGATCAACCTTCACGAGCTCACCATCGGCCACGACCTCTCGGTGTTCATGCTGTTCTCCTCGGCGGACAGCGTCTGGGGCGGAAGAGACCGTGGTGACGTCGCTGTCGCCGACGCCTGCCTGGAGGCGCTGGCGGCCCAGCGTCGCCAGGCAGGCTTGCCCGCCGCCTGTCTGGCCTGGGGGCCGTGCGTCGGCACCGAGCCGGACGGTGCGACACCGGAGCACTTGCGCAGCATCGGCCTGCCGCCGATGCCCGACGGCTTCGCTGGAGCCGCGTTCCGGCGGTCGCTCAAGGACGCCGGGCCGGGCCTCGTCATCGCCGACGTCGACTGGTCTCGCTTCGCTCCGTTGTTCGCCGGGACTCCTGCGGCGCGATTGCTCACGGAAGTCGCCGAGGTAGCCGCGCCGTTGTCCGGCGTGAGCGCGACGTCCGCGCGCGAATCGAGGGCCGGGGAAGAGCTAGCGCGGCGGCTTCACGCCGCCGATCCCGCCGAACGCGAGGCACTGGTATTGGAGCTGGTACGAGCGGAGACGGCGGGGATCCTCGGTCGCTCTGGTGCGGAGTCAGTCTCCCCGGAGGAGGCGTTCCAAAGACTCGGCATGGACTCCCTCATGGCCGTCGAACTGAGAAACCGCCTGTCCAGCGCCTCGGGCCGGAAGCTCCCGGCGACGGCGGTCTTCGATCATCCCGCGCCGGCCTCGCTCGCGCGGTTCCTGCTCGGAGAAGTGCTCCGTCACTGGCAGGGTGACGGAGCCGGCCCGGCAGCCGAGATCGACCGGCTGGAGGCCGCGGTGTCGTCGCTGCCGCCGGACAGCGACGAGCTGCGGCAGATCGCCGATCGGCTGCGCGCGCTGATGGGGCAGGTCGATTCGGCCCTACGCGTTCGGCCCGATCCGGGCGCCGAGAATGGCTTCGAATCCGCGTCTGCTGACGAAATGCTGGAATTTATTGAAAAGGAATTTGGTAAGTCCTGATCGACCCGTGTGTAGCTGGACAGGATGAGAGAGAATGGCGAGCCAGCAAGAGCTTCTCGAAAGTCTGAAATGGGTCAGCACCGAGCTTCGAAATGCGCGTAGCCGCGTGGAAGAACTTGAGCAGCGGCAGACTGAGCCGATCGCCATCATCGGCATGGCATGCCGTTTCCCCGGCGGGGTCGGTTCGCCGGAGGACCTATGGCGGCTGGCCGCCGAAGGCACCGACGCTATAGGAGACTTCCCGACGAACCGGGGCTGGGACACCGACCGCATTTATCATCCCGACCCTGACCACCCGGGAACCACGTACACCCGCCGGGGCGGATTCCTCTATGGCGCCGGTGATTTCGACGCCGAATTCTTCGGCATCTCGCCGCGCGAGGTTATCGCGATGGATCCTCAGCAGCGGCTGCTTCTGGAAGTCGTCTGGGAGACCTTCGAGTATGCCGGAATATCGCCCGACTCGGTGCGGGGAAGTCGTATGGCGGTATTCGCAGGAACCAGCGGTCAGGATTACTCGAACATTCAGGCTGCAATCCCCGAGGCAGTCCAGGGATACGCCATCACCGGCGCCGCAGCGAGCGTGATCGCCGGGCGGATCTCCTACTTCTACGGTCTGGAAGGCCCGGCGGTGACGGTCGACACGGCCTGCTCGTCGTCACTCGTCGCGCTTCATCTCGCCGCTCACTCGCTCCGTACCGGTGAGTGTTCTCTGGCGCTGGCCGGTGGTGTCACGGTCATGACCACTCCTGCTTCTTTCGTGGAGTTCGCGGGCCAGCGGGGGCTGTCGCCAGACGGCCGATGCAAGGCCTACTCCGCCGCCGCGGACGGCACCGGATGGGCCGAGGGCGCGGGAATGCTGCTGGTGGAACGGTTATCGGACGCCGAGCGGCTCGGACATCGGGTGCTGGCGGTGGTGCGCGGATCGGCGGTGAACCAGGACGGCGCCAGCAACGGCCTGACCGCACCCAACGGCCCCTCTCAGCAGCGGGTGATCCGGGCGGCGCTCGCGTCCGCCGGACTCACCGTCCGGGACGTGGACGTGATAGAGGGCCACGGGACCGGCACGTCGCTGGGGGACCCGATCGAGGCGCAGGCCCTGCTGGCCACCTACGGGCAGCGCGACGCCGCCCGGCCGGTGCTGCTCGGATCGCTTAAGTCGAACATCGGACACGCACAGGCGGCCTCCGGGGTAGGCGGCGTGATCAAGATGGTGGGAGCGCTACGGCAGGGCGTGGTGCCCAAGAGCCTCCATATCGATGAGCCGTCGCCGCATGTGGACTGGTCCTCCGGGGCCGTCGAGCTGGTGAAGGAGGCCACGCCGTGGCCGCAGACGGATCGCCCACGCCGGGCGGGGGTCTCGTCGTTCGGCGTCAGCGGGACGAACGCGCACGTGATCCTTGAGGCGGCCCGGGAGGACTCCCCGCCTCGCCCGGCTGACCTGTCGGATCCGGCGGAAACGCCGGCGGTGCCATGGCCGGTATCCGGCAAGACCGCAGAGGCGGCATACCAGCTGATCGACCGGCTCGCCGCCTGCGACGCGGGCGCACCTCTGGACATCGGCGCCTCGCTGCTGTCGCGGGCCGTGTTCGAGCATCGGGCCGTGGCCGTCGGGGAGTCGGTGGTCGCGGGGCGCGCGGCACCGGGGCGACTGGCGATCCTGTTCACCGGCCAGGGCAGTCAGTGGGCCGGCATGGGGCGGGAGCTTTACGACGCCTTCGGCGTTTTCGCGGACGCCTTCGACGCGGTCGAGGAGCTGACGGGGCAGCCGCTGCGCGAGCTGGTATTCGCCTCCGAACCAGACGAGTCTCTGGACCAGACCGGCGTCGCGCAGGTTGCGATCTTCGCGATCGAGGTCGCCCTGTTTCGACTTGTCGAATGGTTGGGGGTTCGAGCCGACGCTGTGGCGGGCCATTCGATCGGACAGATCGCCGCCGCGCACGTGGCCGGGGTGCTGTCGCTTCCGGACGCCTGCGCGCTGGTCAGAGCCCGGGCGGACCTCATGCAGAAACTACCGCCCGGCGGCGCCATGCTCGCGGTGGAGCTGTCCGCCGACGCCGTAGAGCGGACGCTAGGAAACCGGGCGCCGGGCGAGGCGGTGGCGATCGCGGCGGTCAACGGCCCGTCGTCGGTGGTCATCTCGGGCGAGCGCGGCGCCGTGGACCGATGGGCACAGCGGTGGCGAGACGACGGCGTCCGGGTCAAGCCGTTGACGGTCAGCCACGCGTTCCATTCGCCGTTGATGGACCCGATGCTGACGGAATTCGCAACGGTCGTCGCCGGCCTGACCTTCCAGCGGCCCTCGATCGGTGGATTGCCCAAGGAGGTCACCGAACCCGGATACTGGGTGCGGCACGTGCGGGAGCCAGTCCTCTTCAGCGACATGGTGGCCGGCCTGCGCGACCAGGGCGTGACCAGGTGGCTCGAGATGGGGCCCGACGGCGTCCTGACGGCGCTGGCACAGCGGATCGTCGACGACGGCGTGTTCGTGCCGTGCATGCGCTCGGGCCGTCCGCAGGTCGAGACGCTGTTGAGCGCGGTCGGCACCCTGTGGGCGCACGGGATCGGCGTGGACTGGGCCAAGTTGTTCGACGCCTGGGGCGGCCGCCCGATCGGCGGACTTCCCAGCTACCCGTTCCAGCGTCAGCGGTTCTGGCTCGATGCGACAGGCAAGACGGCGGACGTCACGTCTGCCGGACTGACCGCCGTCGACCACCCCCTGCTGAGCGCGGCGATGGAACTCGTGGGATCCGATGGATACCTGCTGACCGGCCGCCTCTCACTGAGCAGACATCCCTGGCTGGCCGACCACATCGTTCAGGGCCGCACGTTGCTGCCGGGCACGGCGTTCGTGGAAATGGCCATCCGCGCCGGCGACGCCGTGGGCTGCGCTCGGGTGGACGAGCTGACCATCCTTACTCCGCTGATCATCCCGGACTCCGGCGGGATGCGGATCCAGGTGGCGGTGACCGCCGCAGACGAGACGGGCCGGCGCGCGATGAGCATCCACTCGTGCCCCGACACCGACGGACTGTCCTCCTGGACCCAGCACGCGACGGGGATGCTGGCCGGCGGCGAGGTCGCGCGGAACGGTGCTCGCGAGCGATTCGACTTCCTGTCCTGGCCTCCGACCGGAGCCGAGCCGCTGGAGACGGACTCGCTCTACCCGGATCTCGCCGCCGCGGGCTTGCCGTATGGGCCGCTGTTCCGCGGCCTTACCCGGGCGTGGCGACATGGGGAGACCGTCCTGGCGGAGGTGGCTCTGCCTGAGGACGGGAGAGAGGACGCCGGTCGATTCGGCATCCATCCCGCGATCCTCGACGCCGCGCAGCATTCGATCGGGCTGCGGGACACCGGCTCCGAATCGGTTCAGACGCTTCTGCCGTTCTCCTGGTCCGGAGTCGAACTGCTCGCTTCCGGCGCGACGGCCCTACGGGTCCGGCTCGGGCCCGCCGGCGTCGGCGCGGTCACGATGGACCTGGCCGATGACGAGGGGACGCCGCTGGCGACGATCGAGTCGCTGACGCTGCGTCCCGCCGCGTCCGGTGCTCCATCCGCGGGTCATGACGAGTCGATCTTCCGCCTGGACTGGATACCGGCCCCGGCGCGGGACACGACGGGGAACGATGCGACGGGCAGCACCGCGGCCGTGGACGACGTGTTCGCCTGGTGCCCCGTTGCCGGCGGGCACCCGGTACAGGCGGCGCATGAGGCGACGGAGTGGGCACTGGGCAGGCTGCAGTCGTGGCTGGCCGACGAGTCTCCCGGCCGCCTCGTCATCGTGACCAGGAACGGGATGACGGACAGCGATCTGGAAGGAACGCTTCCGGATCTCGCGGCTTGTGCCGTATGGGGCTTGGTCCGGTCGGCTCAGTCGGAGAATCCGGGGCGGATCGTCCTGGCGGACGTGGATGAAACTATCGCGGACGGCGACGACGGCACGCTGTCGGCGGTCTTGTCGACGGCGTCCGGGGCCGAGGAGCCTCAGTTCGCTGTCCGCAACGGCCAGGTGCTCATCCCGCGGCTCGTGCGCGGCTCCTCCGGCGGTAGCCTCATCGCGCCCGCAAGCGGATTGTGGCGGCTCGATTCTGTGCGGCCAGGCTCGCTGGACGGCCTAGCGTTCGTCCCCGCGCCGGAGGCCGGGCGAGTACTGGAACCCGGCCAGGTGCGGGTGGGAATCCGCGCGGCCGGTGTGAACTTCCGCGATGTGGTCTTCGCGCTCGGCATGTATCCCGGCCGAGTGGTCATGGGCGGCGAAGCGGCGGGCGTGGTGCTCGAGACCGGGGCCGGGGTGGACGACCTCAGCGTCGGCGATCGCGTGATGGGCGTCGTCGAGGGTGGGTACGGGACGGTGACCGTGGCCGACAGGCGGCTGCTGGCCAAGATGCCCGACGACTGGTCGTTCGAGCAGGCGGCATCGGTCCCGATGGCTTTCCTGACCGCCTACTACGCGCTTGTCGACCTGGCGGGGCTGCGGTCGGGAGAGCGGCTGCTGGTACATAGCGCGGCCGGTGGGGTCGGCATGGCGGCCGTGCAACTCGCCCGCCATCTCGGCGCTGAGATCTTCGCGACCGCGTCGCCGGGAAAGTGGGACGCCGTCCTCGCGAGCGGGATCGATGCGGACCACCTCGCGAACTCGCGGACGCTGGACTTCGAGACCGAGTTTCTCCAGACCACTGCCGGGGCCGGGGTCGACGTGGTCCTGGACTCGCTCGCCCACGAGTACGTGGACGTCTCGCTGCGGCTGCTCCCGAGAGGGGGACGGTTTATCGAGATGGGCAAGACGGACATCCGCGACGCTGCACAGGTCGCAGCCGATCATCCAGGGGTCCGCTACCAGGCCTTCGACCTGATGGAGGCCGGGCCGGACCGGATCGCGGAGATGTTCGCCGAGCTGCTCCGGCTCTTCCGGGCAGGAGTGCTCGAACACATGCCGAGGAAAATCTGGGACGTGCGGGAGGCACCGCGGGCTCTGCGCTACGTCTCAGCGGCCAAGCACATCGGCAAGGTCGTCGTCTCCATTCCCGAGCCCGCCGGCTTCGGTTCTGGTCAGGTCCTGGTGACCGGGGCCAGCGGTGTCCTCGGGGGCCTGGTGGCTCGGCATCTCGCGGCGCGGGGCGTCGCGGACCTCCTGCTGGTATCGCGGCGCGGCGTAGACGCTCCCAGCGCGGCGGACCTGGCGGCGGACCTGGCCGACTTGGGGTGCCGCGCCGAGTTCGCCGCCTGCGACGTAGCCGACAGGGACGCGCTGGCGACGCTACTGAAGGACAGGCCCATCACCGCCGTCGTGCACGCGGCCGGCATCTCCGACGACGGAGTGATCAGCTCGCTGACCTCGGAGCGGATCAGCGCGGTGTTGCGTGCGAAGGCCGACGGGGCATGGTATCTGCACGAGCTGACCAAGGACCGGGACCTCGCGGCGTTCATCCTGTTCTCCTCCGTGACAGGCATCATCGGCGGACCCGGCCAGGCCTCCTACGCCGCCGCGAACACGTTCCTCGACGGGTTGGCCGCCTACCGTCGCCGGTGCGGCAAGGCCGCCCTGTCGCTCGCGTGGGGCCTGTGGGCGGTGGACTCGGCGATCACCGGTCATCTGTCCCAGACCGACCTGGCCCGCATGTCCAAAAGCGGGCTGGTACCTCTTCAGGTGGACGAGGCGTTGAGCCTGTTCGATACCTCGCTCGGGGCGCCGTATGCGCTGGCGGCTCCGGTGCGCGTCGACGCGGGTCGGCTGGAGCCTGAGCGGATCCCGCCCGTGCTGCGGGCGCTCGCCAGGCCCGGCATGCGACGCGCCGCAGCGGGGCCGGCCGGGGGGAATCTGGCCGCCAGGCTGGAGACGCTCCCCCCGGCGGAACGTAGACGCGCGCTCACCGACGCGGTGCTTACGCAGGTGGTCGCCGTACTCGGCCACTCCGGGACGGTCGATTCGGAGCGTCAGTTCAGCGAGCTTGGCTTCGACTCACTGACCGCCGTGGAGCTGAGGAACGAGCTGCAAACGACGACCGGCGTGCGACTGCCGGCGACGCTGGTGTTCGACTATCCATCACCGCAGATCCTCATCGAGTACCTGTCCGATCAGATGTTCAAGGATCTGCCGGCCGCCGCCCCCTTCGTGCTGGCCGAGATAGACCGGCTCGACGAGACCATCGCACGCGGGGAGATCGACGAATCCGAACTGCCGATGATCCTTCAGCGCCTGCAAGACCTTGCGGCCAGGTGGCAGCATGCCCGGGGCTCCATGGCATCGCAAGCCGAAGACCTCGAGACGGCCACGGACGACGAGCTTTTCGAACTGATCGACAAGGATTTCGGCGTGCGCTGACCCACACCCTACGAGACACGCTACGCGAGAGCTGCGAGGAACGATTATGACGAACGAGGACAAGCTTCGCGATTACCTCAAGCGTGCCGTCGCCGACGCCCGGGACGCCCGTCTGCGGCTGAAGGAGCTCGACGACAAGAATCGGGAGCCCATCGCCATCGTCGGCATGGCGTGCCGTTTTCCCGGAGGTGTCGGCTCCGCCGAGGACCTATGGCGATTAGCCGGCGGGGGCAAGGACGCGATCTCCCCGTTCCCCGCAAACCGCGGCTGGGACCTTGACACCCTTTTCGACTCCGATCCTGAGTCGGCTGGTACCTCCGGCCAGCGCGAGGGCGGGTTCCTATATGACGCTGACCTTTTCGACGCCGCGTTCTTCGGGATATCCCCGCGTGAGGCGCTGGCGATGGACCCGCAGCAGCGCCTGCTGCTGGAAATCTCCTGGGAGGCCATCGAAGGAGCCGGGATCGACCCGGTGACGCTCCGCGGATCCCGTACCGGCGTGTTCGCCGGGCTCATCCATCACGACTACGTGTCTCGCGTGAAAGACATCCCGGACGACCTAACCGGCCTGATGGGCACCGGCAGCGCCGGAAGCGTCGCGTCCGGCCGGATCTCGTACGTGTTCGGGTTCGAGGGCCCGGCTGTGACGGTGGACACGGCCTGCTCGTCATCGCTGGTGGCATTGCACCTCGCCGGCCAGGCTCTGCGCGCCGGCGAGTGCGACATGGCGCTGGCCGGTGGAGTGACGGTGATGTCTACGCCGGCGCCCTTCATCGAGTTCACCCGTCAACGGGGGCTGGCGGCAGACGGGCGCTGCAAGGCGTTCGCGGCGGCGGCGGACGGCACCAACTGGTCCGAGGGGGCCGGAATACTGCTGGTGGAGCGGCTGTCGGATGCCGAGCGGCTGGGACATCGCGTGCTGGCCCTTGTTCGCGGCTCGGCAGTGAACCAGGATGGCGCGAGCAACGGCCTGACGGCGCCGAACGGCCCCTCTCAGCAGCGGGTGATCCGCCGGGCGCTGGCCTTCGCCGGGCTGACCAGCCGCGACGTGGACGTCGTAGAAGCACACGGAACGGGAACCCGGCTGGGGGACCCGATCGAGGCCCAGGCATTGCTCGCCACATACGGGCAGGGGCGCGACCCGGATAAGCCCTTGCTGCTGGGCTCGCTGAAGTCAAATATCGGTCACGCACAGGCCGCCGCGGGAGTGGGCGGCGTGATCAAGATGGTGGAGGCATTGCGGCGGGGCGTTGTGCCCAAGAGCCTGCACATCGACGAACCGTCACCGTACGTGGACTGGTCCGCGGGCGCGATCGAGCTGGCGACCGACGCCAGGCCGTGGCCACAGACGGATCGCCCACGCCGGGCGGGGGTCTCGTCGTTCGGCATGAGCGGGACGAACGCGCATGTCGTGCTCGAGGAAGTCACCGCGCCCGAGGTCGTGGAGTCCACCGAGCCGCCGGTCGTGCCGTGGGTCGTGTCGGCGAAGAGCGCACCGGCGGTGGACGAGCTGGTCGGGCAGCTGCGCAACCGGTCTCTGGACTCGCGGCTGGACGTCGGCATCTCGCTGCTGTCCCGGACGGTGTTCGATCACCGGGCGGTCGTGCTCGGTGAGACGGTCGTGCGCGGCCACGCCGCACTTGGCCGCCTGGGGATGCTGTTCACCGGCCAGGGAAGCCAGTGGACCGGGATGGGCGTGGAACTGTACGAGACGTACCCGGCCTTCGCCGAATGCGTCGACACGATTGAGCGGCTGACGGGCGTGCCGTTGCGCGACGCGATTTTCAGCGATGATCCGCACGCGCTGGATCAGACGGGGATCGCGCAGGTGGCGATCTTCGCGGTCGAGGTCGGGCTGTTCCGGCTCCTGGAGTCGCTGGGGGTACGGCCCGACGCCGTGAGCGGGCATTCCGTCGGCCAGATCGCGGCCGCGCACGCGGCAGGGGTCCTGTCGCTACCGGATGCCTGCACACTGGTGGCGGCCCGGGCCCGGCTCATGCAGGCGCTGCCGCCTGGCGGGGCGATGGCCGCGGTGGAGCTGCCTGAGGACCAGGTCACCGGGGTGCTACCGGCAACGGTGGCAGTAGCGGCGGTCAACGGCTCGTCGTCGGTGGTCATCTCCGGTGCGGCCGGGGCGGTGGATGAGCTGGTGGAGCGCTGGCAGGCCGAGGGCGTACGGGTCAAGCGGCTGACAGTCAGCCACGCGTTCCACTCGCCGCTCATGGATCCGATGCTGGAGGAGTTCGCCGCCGTCGTGCACGGGCTGTCATTCCGTGCCCCGTCCATCGACGGCCTGCCTGACCAGGTAACCGATCCCCGGTACTGGGTGGCGCACGTCCGCGAGCCGGTGCGCTTCAGCGACATGGTGGCCGATCTGCGCGACCGGGGCGTGACCCGGTGGCTGGAGGTGGGGCCAGACGGTGTGCTCACCGCCCTCACCCAGCAGATAGCCGACGAAGACGGCCACGTTTTCTTCCCCGTGATGCGGCGGGGCCGTCCCCAGGTGGAGACCTTCCTCGCCGCGCTGGCCGGGTTGTGGACCCACGGCGTGCCAGTCGGATGGCGGTCGCTGTTCGCCCCCTGGGGCGGCCGCCCCGCCGACGGGGTGCCGGGTTACCCGTTCCAGCGTCAACGCTTCTGGCTGGACGCGGGCGCGGACCGGGCGGCCGTCGGTTCGGCGGGACTCGTCGGCCTTGACCATCCGCTGCTGGCGGCCGCGCTTGATCCCGCAGACACCGACGGCCGGATTCTGACCGGAACGCTATCGCTGACCAGCCACCCATGGCTGGCCGATCACCGGATCGGCGGTGCCGTGCTGCTTCCAGGGACGGCTTTCGTGGAACTGGCGATCCGGGCCGGCGACGCGGTCGGCTGTGACTTCCTCGATGACCTGACCCTGGAGATCCCGCTCGTGCTCCCGGAGCAGGGGCGGATCCAGATCCAGGTCATCGTCTCGGCGCCGGATCAGGAGGGGGACAGGACGGTCGCCGTCCACTCCCGTCCGGCGGACTCCGCCGAGACCTCCGCCTGGACTCGTCACGCCTCCGGCGCGCTGCGTACCGCCCCGGCAGCGACACCGCGGGCGAGCTGGGCGCAGTGGCCGCCCGCAGACGCCACGCCCGTCAGCCTCGACGGGCTGTACGAACGGATGGGGGAGCTCGGTCTGGAGTACGGCCCGGCATTCCGCGCCCTGCGGGCGGCCTGGAGCCACGAGGGCGGGGTCCTCGCCGAGATCCAGCTGGACGAACAGGTACGGCGCGACGCGGCGGGCTACGGCTTGCACCCCGCGGCGCTGGACGCGGCGCTGCACGCGATCGGCATCGGCGGACTGCCTTATGACAGCTCGCAGGCGCGAGTGCCGTTCGCCTGGTCGGATGTCGAGTTGCACACGGCCGGAGTCACCGGCCGTCTCAGGGTCCGGCTCGCGTCCGCCGGTCCCGAGGCGATCTCCCTGTTGATGACCGACGAGCTGGACGTGCCTGTCATCTCGGTGGGCTCCCTGACGACGCGGCCCATCACCGACCAGCAGCCCCTCTCGACGCAGGTCGCCGGCCACGCTCGCATGTTCCGGCTCGCCCACGTGCCGGTTCCGGTCCCGGACGGCGCAGACGTCCCGACGTTCGCGCGTTTCACCAGCGCGGCCGACCTGACCGAGGCGATCGGCGGCGGTTCGGTGTCCCCGGACGCCACGGTGGTGCTCACCATCGGCCCCACCCCGGCGCGGGACATCACTGTGGAACTGCGCAAGTCCACGGCGGCGATGCTCGGGGCATTCCAGGCATGGCTCGCAGGTGATCAGCAGCAGCTGGTGCTGGTGGGGGATGCCCGCGACCTCGTGACGGCGGGAGTGTGGGGACTGGCCCGGTCGGCACAGACGGAGAATCCCGGGCGGATCGTGCTCATCGACACGGACACAACCCTGTCCGACCAGGTTCTCGCCGGCCTTCTCACGGCAGGCGAGCCGCAGCTGACCGTCATCGATGACCAGGTGAGCGCCCCCCGGCTGGAGCGGGTACGGTCCGCGGCACCGTCAGCCGGGCAGGCGGAGGGACGGACGGGCACCATCTTGATCACAGGCGGAACCGGACTGCTCGGCGCCGCGCTCGCCCGCCATCTGGTGGACCGCCACGGCGCCCGCCATCTGCTGCTCACGAGCAGGCGAGGCATTGACGCGCCCGGGGCCCCGGAGCTGGCGGCAGACCTGCGGGCGCTCGGCGCGGACGTGCGGATCGAGGCATGCGACGTGTCGGACCGCCATGCCCTCGCCGGACTGCTGACCACGATCGCGCCGGACCGCCCGCTCCGCTCCGTCATTCACACCGCGGGGGTGCTCAACGACACGCCCATCGGCGGGCTGACCGAGGACCTGCTCGCCACGGTGCTACGCCCGAAGGCCGAGGCGGCCTGGCACCTGCACGAGCTGACCCGCGACGCCGGCCTGGAAGAGTTCGTCGTATATTCCTCCACGGCCGGATTGCTCGGCAGTCCCGGGCAGGCGAACTACGCCGCGGCCAACGCCTTCCTCGACGCCCTCGCGCTGCACCGCCGGTCGGCCGGGCTACCTGCGATCTCGCTCGCGTGGGGGCTCTGGGCCGACGGCGGCATCACCGGCCACCTCGACCGGGAGTCCACCGCCCGAATGGCACGGGGCGGCCTGGCGCCGATGGCGCTGGAGGAGGCCCTCGCCCTCTTCGACTCCGCCTTGCAACGAGCGCGGGACGAAGGTCAGGCACTGCTGGTACCGGCACGCTTCGAGCTGACCGCGCTGGCGGACCTGGCGGAACGCGGAGCACTCGCGGCTCTGCTGCGCGACCTCGTCCCGCGGCGCAGGGCGCCGGCGGGCCGACCCGAGCCGGGGTCGTTCATCGCCCGGCTGGCGGCGCTGCCCCCAGAGCGGCGTGATCGTGAAGTGCTCGATCTGGTCCTCTCGCAGGCGGCACGAGCCTTGGGATTCACCGACTCCAGCCAGATCGGCGCCGAACAGTCCTTCAAGGAGCTAGGGCTCGATTCGCTGATGGCGGTCGAGTTGCGCAACAGCCTGGCCGCGATGACGGGCTTGAGGTTGCCCGCGACGCTCGTGTTCGACCATCCGAGCCCGGCTGAGCTGACCGCCTTCCTCCGGTCCGAGCTGCCCGGCGCCGACCGGCAGCCGGCCGCCACATCGGCCGCGGTGTCGGCCGCGGCGGCGGATGATCCGATCGCGATCGTCGGGATGGCCTGCCGGTATCCGGGAGGCGTCCGGTCGCCGCGGGACCTGTGGCGCCTGGTGGCGGAGGCCCGCGAGGGCATCACCGCGTTCCCGGTCAATCGTGGGTGGGACGTTGAGGGGCTCTATCACCCGGATCCGGACCACCGAGGGACGTCGTACTCGCGAGAGGGCGGGTTCCTGCATGATGCCGGTGAATTCGACGCGGAGTTCTTCGGCATCACGCCGCGTGAGGCGTTGGCGATGGATCCGCAGCAGCGGTTGTTGCTGGAGGTGTCGTGGGAGGCGATCGAGCGGGCGGGCATCGATCCGACCTCGATTCGCGGGTCACGCACCGGCGTGTTCGCCGGGGTGATGTACCACGACTATGCCTCGGGACTCACCGAGCTCCCCGACGAGCTGGAGGGATACATAGGGATAGGCGGGGCGGGGAGCGTGGTCTCCGGCCGGGTGGCGTATTCGCTGGGCCTGGTGGGACCGGCGATCACGGTGGACACCGCGTGTTCGTCGTCGCTGGTGGCGCTGCATCTCGCGAGTCAGGCACTGCGGTCGGGTGAGTGTGACCAGGCGCTGGTCGGTGGGGTGACGGTGATGGCGACGCCGATGACGTTCGTGGAGTTCAGTCGTCAGCGTGGTTTGTCTCCTGATGGTCGGTGTAAGGCGTTCGCGGCGGCGGCTGATGGGACGGGCTGGTCTGAGGGTGTGGGGATGCTGCTGGTGGAGCGGTTGAGTGATGCGCGGCGGTTGGGGCATCGGGTGTTGGCGGTGGTGCGGGGTTCGGCGGTGAATCAGGACGGGGCCTCGAATGGGTTGACGGCGCCGAATGGGCCGTCGCAGCAGCGGGTGATTCGGGCGGCGTTGGCGCAGGCGGGGTTGGCTGAGCGTGATGTCGATGTGGTGGAGGCGCATGGGACGGGCACTCAGTTGGGGGATCCGATTGAGGCGCAGGCGTTGCTGGCGACGTATGGGCAGGGGCGTGATCCGGGGTGTCCGGTGTTGCTGGGGTCGGTGAAGTCGAATATCGGTCATACGCAGGCGGCGTCGGGTGTGGCGGGTGTGATCAAGATGGTGGAGGCGATGGCGCGTGGGGTGGTGCCGGCGTCGTTGCATGTGGATGAGCCGTCGCCGCATGTGGATTGGTCGGCGGGTGCGGTGGAGTTGGTGACCGAGGCGCGTCCGTGGCCGGAGGTGGGTCGGGTGCGGCGGGCGGGGGTGTCATCGTTTGGGATCAGTGGGACGAACGCGCACGTGATCATCGAGCAGGCAGCCCCGCAAGAGACGACCCCGCACGAGACGGCCCCGCAAGAGACGGCCCCGCAAGGGATGCCTCCGGGGGCGGTGGCCGTGGATGCGGCTGGGCCGGTGTCTGTCGGTCCGTCTGTGGTGCCGTTGGTGGTGTCGGGTAAGACGCCGGGCGCGGTGGCGGAGATGGTGGCGCGGGTGCGGTCCTTGCTGTCTTCCTCTGGTGGTGTGTCGTCTGCGGATGTGGGGGCTTCGCTTGCCTCTCGGGCGGTTTTCGCGCATCGGGCGGTGCTGGTGGATGGGGCGGTTGTTGAGGGGACGGCCTCGGCTGGAGAGCTGGCGGTGTTGTTCACCGGTCAGGGCAGTCAGTGGGCGGGGATGGGCCGGGAGCTGTATGCGGGGTTCCCGGTGTTCGCGGAGGCGTTCGACGAGGTGGAGCGGCTGACGGGCCTGCCGTTGCGCGAGGTGGTGTTCACCGCCGATGAGCCGGGTGGTGCGCTGGATCAGACCGGGGTCGCGCAGGTGGCGATCTTCGCGGTTGAGGTGGCGTTGTGGCGGTTGGTGGGGTGGCTGGGGGTGCGGCCGGCGTTGGTGAGTGGTCATTCGGTGGGGTTGGTGGCGGCGGCGTATGCGGCGGGGGTGTTGTCGCTGGCGGATGCGTGTGTGTTGATCACTGCTCGGGCGCGGTTGATGCAGGGGTTGCCGGCGGGCGGGGCGATGGCCGCGGTGGAGCTGCCAGAGGACCAGGTCATCGGGCGGTTGCCGGAGGGTGTGGCGCTGGCGGCGGTCAACGGTCCGTCGTCGGTGGTCATCTCCGGTGGTGAGGGCGCGGTGGATGAGCTGGTGGAGGGCTGGCGGGCCGAGGGGGTGCGGGTCAAGCGGCTGGCGGTGAGTCACGCGTTTCACTCGCCGTTGATGGAGCCGATGCTCGAAGAATTCGCAGCGGTACTGGAGGGGCTGTCGTTTCATGATCCGGACATCGCAGGCCTTCCGCCGCGGGTCAACGAGCCGGAGTTCTGGGTGGCTCACGTACGGGAGCCGGTGCGGTTCGCCGACACGGTCGTGGATTTGCATTCCAGGGGGGTGGGCCGGTGGTTGGAGTTGGGGCCGGACGGGGTGTTGAGCGCGCTGGTTCAGCGGAGCGTTGATCCCGAGGGTCAGGTGTTCGTGCCGGCGATGCGTGCGCGGCGTTCGGAGTCCGTCACCTTGCTCACCGCGTTGGCCACTTTGTGGACGCACGGCACCCCCGTCGATTGGGCAATGCTCCTGCGCGCGCTGGGCGGCCGGTGGGTCGAAGACGTCCCGACCTACCGATTCAAGCGCGAGTGGTTCTGGCTGGAGACCGGCCCTGGCACCGCCGGTCTCGCCGCGGCCGGGCTGGAGCCCGGAGGGCATCCGCTGCTGGGCGCCGCCTCCGCCCTTCCCGACACGGGCGGCCACATCTTCACCGGACGGCTGTCCCGCACCGCTCATCCGTGGCTGGCGGAATACACGGTCATGGACACGGCCGTGCTGCCCCCGTCCGCGCTCCTCGAGCTGGCCATCCACGCCGGCGACGCCGTGGACTGCACGGCGGTGGCGGAGCTCAGCGTCGAGAGCCCGCTGGTGATGCCAGACGCCGGTGCGCTGCGACTCCACATGTGGGTGGGCCCCGCCGACCCCGAGGGCCGCCACCCGCTGGCCATCAGCTCCAGGCCCGAGCCCGGCGAGCCCAACCAGGAGCCGGCGCCGTGGACCCGCCACGCCGTCGGCGTGCTGGCCACGGGCCCAGGGCGGGAAGACACCGCCGCTCCCACCGCTTCCCCCTGGCCGGGGCCGACCGCCGAGCCGGTCGACATCGGGGACTTCTACGGCCGGGCGCTGGATCGCGGGCTCGGTTACGGGGCGGCGTTCCAGGGACTGACCGGTATGTGGAGCTCCGGCGGCGATCTGCTCGCCGAGATCGAGCTTTCGGACGACCGCATCGCCGAGGCAGGCCGGTTCGGCATCCACCCGGCGCTCCTCGATGCCGCTGCGCACGCCGCCTGCCTGGACGACGAGCAGCCACGGCTCCCCACGGCTTGGAGCGGCGTGACGCTGCATGCGTCCGGCGCCACTCGCCTTCGCGTACGGATAACGCCGCTCAGCGCGGACTCCTTCGGGCTCGTCCTGATGGACGACTCAGGCGAGCTCGTCGCCGAGATCGGCGCGCTGACCTTGGGCCCCGTGACGGGATTGCGGCCGCCCGCCCCGCCGGCGGAGTCTCTCTACCGGATCGGCTGGCAGCCTCACGAGCAGGGCGAGGCCGGCACGCGCCTGGAGCGCTGGGCGGTGGCCGGCGCGGACTGGTCAGGGGTCGCGCAGGCCCTGCGCGCCTCGGGAAGGCAGGTCGACGCCTTCGACTCCCTGGCCGCGCTCGCTGCGCCCGCGCCCGAGGCGATCCTGCTCCCATGGCCGCCGGACGACGGCGAGGACGTCATCAGCGGGTTGAAGTCCTCGGTCCGCGATGTCGTTGCCGACCTCCAGCATTACGTCGGCATCTCGGCGGACGGCCAGACCAGGCTTGTCATCCTCACGCGCGGAGCGGTCGCTCCCACGCGACCGCAGGACCTCGCGGCGAGCGCCGTCTGGGGCCTGGTCAAGGCGGCGCAGGCCGAGTTCCCCGGCAGCATCACTCTCATCGACCTGGACGCGGACGAACGCTCCGCAGCGGCGGTGCCCGCGTTGCTGGACGACGTGATCGCAGCGAAGGAACCTCAGCTGGCCGTTCGGGAAGGCACGCCGCTCGTGCCCCGGCTCATCCGCGTACCGCCGGCGGAAGACTCCAGCTCCGTGGGCCAGGCGCTCGGCGACGGGACCGTCCTGGTCACCGGCGGCACCGGGACGTTCGGCTCGCTGATTGCCCGCCATCTGGTCACCCGGCACGGGGTGCGAGACCTGCTGCTCGCCTCACGGCGAGGCCGTGAGGCGCCCGGGGCCGAGGAGCTGGCCGAACAACTGACCCGCGCGGGCGCCAGGGTCGAGTTCGCCGCCTGTGACCTGTCCGACCGGCAGTCTGTCGCCAACCTGCTCGCCGGACGGCGGCTGAGCGCGGTCATCCACGCCGCGGGTACCGTCGATGACGGTGTGATCACGTCGCTCACCGGCCAGCGCGTCGATGGCGTGCTTGCCCCGAAGGCCGTCGCGGCGTGGCACCTGCACGAGTTGACCGCGGACCACGACCTCGCGGCCTTCATCGTGTTCTCCTCGATCGCCGGGGTCCTCGGCAGCCCGGGGCAAGGCAGCGGTGCCGCCGCGAACGCGTGGTGCAACGCCCTCGCCGAGCTCCGTCAAGCCGGCGGGCTGCCCGCGCAGGCCCTGGCCTGGGGGATGTGGACGCCGCAGGAAGGCGAGGGCCACGATCGGCGCCGCCGTGGTGTCCTTGAGGAACTGACCCTTGAAGAGGGTCTGGCTCTTTTCGACGAAGCGGTCCGCGGCACGCGAGATGACGCGGCGGTATACCTGCCCGTCCGGTTGTCGGCGGCGGACATGCGCGCTGACGCGATCGCCGGAATACTGCACCCGGCGCTGCGCGGGTTGATCCGCCTGCCGGCGCGCCGCAAAGTCTCCGGTCGGCCCGGGACGGACGGCGACGCCGGGACGGAACTGCGTTCCCGGCTCGAGGTGGTGCCGCGGCCGGAGCAAGACAAGATCCTGGTCGACCTGGTTCGCGCCGAGGTGGCCACGGCGGGTGGGTTCACGGGCGCCGACGCGGTAGACCCCCTGCGGGGGATCACCGAGATCGGTCTCGACTCCCTGGCCGCCGTGGCACTGCGCAACCGGCTCAGCGCGCTCACCGGCTTGCGGTTGCCCGCCACCCTGGTGTTCGACTATCCGACGTCCGTCGTGATGGCCGGCTACCTGTGGACCGAACTGCTGGGAACCGATGACGCCGTGGTTCAGCCCCTCATGGAGGAGCTTGCGAAGCTCGAAGCGGTCATCGAGCGCGGCATCACCGGCCCGGCGAGCGAACGGGTCGCGGACCGGCTCAGAGCGCTGGTCGCGAAACTCGCCGGCACAGCCACCGATGAACAGCAGGGGCAGTTGATCACGGAAAAACTTGAATCAGCCACCAGCCAAGAGCTCTTTGACTTTATCGACAGCGAATTTGGAGATTCCTGAAATGGAGAACGAAGAGAAGCTGCTCAACTATCTCAAGAAGGTCACCGGGGATCTCCATGAGACTCGGCAGCGGCTGCGGCAGGTAGAGGCATCCAGCCGGGAACCTATCGCCATCGTGGCGATGAGCTGTCGCTATCCAGGAGCCGTCCGCAGTCCGGAGGACCTGTGGCGTCTCGTCCTCGCGGGCGAAGACGCGATCTCCGGATTCCCGGTCAACCGCGGCTGGGACATCGAAGGGATTTACGATCCCGATCCTGACAGCCCGGGCAAGACCTACTCCGTCGAGGGCGGCTTCCTGCACGACGCGGACCGGTTCGACCCCGATTTCTTCGGCATCTCGCCGCGAGAGGCGCTGGCGATGGACCCGCAGCAGCGCCTGCTTCTTGAGACGTCGTGGGAGACTTTCGAGCGGGCCGGCATCGACCCGGTCACGCTCCGCGGCAGCCGCACGGGAGTGTTCGCCGGGGTCGTCTATCACGACTACGCGGTGGGCGCCGACGTGCCTGACGGGCTCGAGGGGTACCTCGGTACCGGCAGCGCGGGAAGCGTCGCATCCGGCCGCATCGCCTACTCGTTCGGTTTCGAAGGACCCGCTGTCACGGTCGACACCGCCTGCTCGTCGTCGCTGGTCGCCCTGCACTTGGCTGTGCAGGCGCTGCGGAACGGCGAATGCGATCTCGCCCTGGCAGGCGGCGTGACCGTGATGGCCACGCCGCGCGCGTTCTTCTACTTCAGTCGCCAGCGCGGGCTTGCGTCCGACGGTCGCTGCAAGGCGTTCTCGGCGGCGGCCGACGGAACGGGCTGGGGCGAAGGGGCCGGGATGCTCCTGGTCGAGCGCCTGTCGGACGCCCAGCGCCTGGGACACCGGGTGCTTGGGCTAGTGCGAGGCTCGGCCGTCAACCAAGACGGTGCCAGCAGCGGCCTGACGACGCCCAACGGGCCTTCGCAACAGCGAGTGATCCGGCAGGCGTTGTCAGCGGCCGGCTTGTCCGCATCGGACATCGACGTCATTGAGGCGCACGGGACCGGCACGTCGCTGGGGGATCCGATAGAGGCCCAGGCCCTGATCGCGACCTACGGGCAGGATCGGGATCCGCAGCGGCCGGTGCTGCTCGGCTCGATCAAGTCGAACATCGGCCACACCCAGGCCGCCGCGGGGGTGGCGGGCGTGATCAAGATGGTGGAGGCGATGCGGCGCGGAACCGTGCCGCGCAGCCTGCACATCGACGAGCCCTCAACCTTCGTGAACTGGGACGGCGGCGCCGTCCGGCTGCTCACAGAGGCACAACCGTGGCCGGAGACCGGCGAGCCCCGTCGCGCCGCGGTGTCGTCCTTCGGCGTCAGCGGTACCAACGCCCACGTGGTGATCGAGGCCTGGCCGGAGACGGAGGCGGCCGCCACTCCAGATCCCGCGTTCCCCGTGCCATGGCCGGTGTCGGCCAAGACTCCCGCGGCCGTGGAGGAGGCGATCCGGAAGGCGCGCGAGTTCGACGGCGCTTCGGCACTGGATGTGGGCGCCTCGCTGGTGTGTCGTTCGGTGTTCGACGAGCGGGCCGTCGTGCTTGGGAAGTCGGTCCTGCGCGGAACGGCGTTGTCCGGACAGCTTGGCATCCTGTTCACCGGACAGGGCAGTCAGTGGGCAGGCATGGGCCGCGAGCTGTACGAACTTTTCCCCGTGTTCGCCGGGTCCGTCGACGACGTGGCGGGGCTGACCGGCCTGCCGTTGCGCGAAGTGCTCTTCGCCACCGAGGACGATGGCTCCCTGGACCGGACCGGGATCGCGCAGGTGGCGATCTTTGCGGTCGGAGTCGCCCTGTTCCGGCTCGTCGAGTCGCTGGGCGTACGGCCGGACGCGGTGAACGGCCATTCGGTGGGCCAGATCACCGCCGCCCACGTGGCAGGGGTGCTGTCGCTGGAAGACGCCTGCGCCCTGGTCGCCGCCCGGGCCCGGCTGATGGAGGCGCTTCCGGCCGGCGGAGCCATGCTGGCCGTCGAACTCGAGGAGAAGGTCGTCGCGAAGACGCTGCCCGAGAGGGTCTCGATCGCGGCGGTCAACGGTCCCTCATCGGTGGTCATCTCGGGCGATGAGGCGGCGGTGTCCGCGCTGGCCGACCGGTGGCGCGCCGACGGCGTACGGGTCAAGGCGCTGAACGTCAGCCACGCCTTCCACTCGCCGCTCATGGATCCGATGCTCGACGACTTCGCCCAGGTCGCGACCGGACTGTCGTTTGACACACCCTCGCTCGCCGGACTGCCGGAAGGGGTCACCGACCCTGCCTACTGGGTGGCGCATGTCCGGGAACCGGTCCGATTCGCCGACATGGTGGCGGACCTGGCCGCCCACGGGGTGACCCGCTGGCTGGAGCTCGGACCGGACGGGGTGCTGACGGCTCTGGCACAGCGGATAGTCGATGACGGAGTGTTCGCGACGGCGATGCGGCGAGGGCGTCCGCAAGCGGAGACGCTGCTGGGCGCGCTGTCCACGCTGTGGACGCATGGCGTCCCGGTTGATTGGAAGCCCCTGTTCGACGCCTGGGGCGGTCGTTTCGCCGACGGGCTGCCGACATATCCCTTCCAGGGAGAGCGCTTCTGGCTTGAGGAAAACCTCCGCTCGGGCGCGGACATCGTCTCTGCCGGGCTCGGAACGGCCGATCATCCGCTGCTGGGCGCCGCGGTGGAACTGGCGGGATCGGACGGGTACCTGCTGTCCGGACGTCTGTCACTCGCGACCCACCCGTGGCTTGCGGAGCACAGGGTCATGGACATGGCCCTGCTCCCCGGCTCCGCATTCATCGAGCTGGCCGTCCGCGCAGGAGACGCGGTGGGCTGCGGTCGTCTGGAAGAACTTACCCTTCAGGCGCCGCTGGTCATCACCGACACCGACGCGATCCAGATCCAGATCGCCGTCGGCGCTCCCGACGACGACAGGGGCCGGAGCCTGACCATCCACTCGCGGCCGGAAGGCACCGGCTCATCCTGGACCCACCACGCTTCCGGCCGGCTGGGGCCTGTCTCGGGCAGCGACCACAAGAACGGCGTCCCCGCTGCCTGGCCCCCGGCCGGTGCTGAGCAGATTGACGTGGATTCGCTGTACGGGGAGATGGCCGACGCAGGGCTGGACTGCGGCCCCGTCTTCCAGGGGCTCGCGGCCGCCTGGCGGCACGGCGAAGACGTTCTCGCCGAGATCCGGCTGCCGGACGAGGCCGTGGCAGAAGCGGGCCGCTTCGGGCTGCACCCAGCGCTGCTGGCCGCGGCCCTGCACGCGATCGGCCTCCTCGACGGCCAGACGAGCCTGCTGCCGTTCGCCTGGTCGGGCGTCGAGCTTCTCGCATCCGGTGCGCCGGCGCTGCGCCTGCGGCTCACCCGCAGGGGCCCGCTGACGTTCGCGCTGGCTGTCACCGACGGCGCGGGCACCCCCGTCGCCGTGATCGAGTCGCTGGTCATGCGGCAGGTCAGCACGGGGGGCACCGGCCTGGTCACCGGAATGCGCGATTCGCTGTTCACTTTGGAGTGGGTCGAGGCCGAGGCGAGCGAGCCGGCCGACCATCGCATCGAGCGGTGCCCGGCAGGTCTCGGGCTCCGCGAGTCGACGGCCTGGGCCTTGGGAGTCGCGCAGGACCACCTCTCGGATCCGGACGCCGGACCGCTGATCGTGGCGACGAGCGGCGCGATCGCCGCGCAGGGCCCGGTGGATCCGGTGATGGCCGCGGTATGGGGGTTGGTGGCAGCCGCGCAGTCGGAGCATCCAGGCCGGTTCGTGCTGGTAGACGGCGAGGTGCCCGCCTCGCTGCCGGCGGGTGAGCCGCAGGTCGCGGTACGCGGTGGACAGCCGCTTGTCCCGCGGCTGGCGCGCGTGGTCGCCTCGTCGGACCTGATCGACCTGGGGCCGGGAACGGTCGTCGTGACCGGCGCCACCGGTGCCGTGGGCAGGATACTGGTCCCCCATCTCGCGGAACGCGGAGTCAGGAACCTGCTGCTGGTGTCGCGGCGCGGCGCGCAAGCGCCCGGAGCCGAGGAACTGCGTGAGGAACTGGGAAGACTCGGAGCGGAAGCCGAATTCGCCGCGTGTGACATCTCCGACCGGGCCGCGCTGGCCGCTGTCCTGGCCGGCCGCGACATCTCTGGCGTGATCCATGCCGCGGGCATCCTCGACGACGGCGTGGTGACCTCGTTGACCCCGGATCGGGTGGCGGCCGTGCTGGCCGCCAAGGCCGACGGCGCCAGGCACCTGCACGAGCTGACGGCTGACCTGAACCTGTCCGCCTTCGTCCTCTTCTCCTCGGCCGCCGGCGTGCTCGGACGCCCGGGACAGGCGGCCTATGCCGCGGCGAACCGCTACCTGGACGCGCTGGCCCAGCAACGGAAGGAACAGGGCCTGCCCGCGGTCTCGCTGGCCTGGGGACCCTGGGATCTCGACAGCGAGATGACCCGAGGGCTCACCGGCGCGGATCGCGCACGTATCGCCCGCTCGTCCGGCATGCTGCCGCTCGCCGCCGACGACGGCCTGGCGTTGTTCCCCATCGCGGCCGGGCTCGGCCAGTCGCTGGTCATCCCGGCACGGCTGGACCTTCAGGCGCTCCGCGATACCGATCCCTCTGTTGTGGAGCCGCTCATGCGCGGCCTCGTCCGGCCGACCCGCCGGCGGGCGCTCGCCGGCGGGTCGCTGGCCGAGCGGCTCGCCCAGCTCACCGAAGAGGAGCGGACCGCCGAGCTCCTGGACCTCGTCCGTGCCCAGGTCGCGGAGGTTCTCGACCATCCCTCACCCAAGAAGATCCCCCTCGACCGGGCGTTCCAGGAGCTGGGGTTCGACTCTCTGACGGCCGTCGAGTTGCGCAACAACCTCAACACCGCGACAGGTCTGCGCCTTCCGGCGACGCTCATCTTCGACTATCCGACCCCGACCGCACTCGGCGACTTCCTCGCGGTCGAGCTAGGAGTCTCCGGCGCGGCCGAGGACCAAATGGCGGGCATCCGGCTCGTCTCCACCGACGACGACCCGATCGTCATAGTCGGGATGGCCTGCCGCTATCCCGGAGACGTGCGATCGCCGGCGGAGCTCTGGGACCTCGTGATCAGCGGAGCGGACGCGATCACCAGTTTCCCGACGAATCGTGGATGGGATATCGCCGGCCTCTACGACCCGGACCCGAACCAGTCAGGCAAGACCTACTCCATCGAAGGAGGCTTCCTGCACGACGCCGACTTGTTTGATCCGGCGTTCTTCGGCATCTCGGCTCGTGAGGCGCTGGCAATGGATCCGCAGCAGCGGCTCATGCTCGAAGTGACCTGGGAGGCGTTCGAGCAGGCGGGGATCGACCCGATCGCCATGAAGGGCAGCCGGACAGGCGTGTTCGCCGGCCTCGTCTACCACGACTACGCCACCGGCTTCCTGGAGCACACCGAAGGCATTGAGGGATACCGCCTCTCCGGCACCGCCGGGAGCATCGCCTCGGGGCGCGTCAGCTACGTGCTCGGCTTCGAAGGCCCGGCCATTACCGTCGACACGGCGTGCTCGTCGTCGCTGGTGACCTTGCACCTGGCGGCACAGGCGCTTCGATCCGGTGAATGCGATATGGCGGCGGCGGGCGGCGTCACCGTCATGTGCACGCCCTCGGCGTTCGTGGAGTTCAGCCGTCAGCGGGGGCTGGCCGCGGACGGGCGCTGCAAGGCGTTCGGCGCGGCAGCCGACGGTACAGGCTGGGGTGAGGGCATCGGGATGGTCCTGATGGAGCGGCGGTCGGATGCCGAGCGGCTTGGCCATCCGGTCCTCGCGGTGCTGCGCGGCTCGGCCGTCAACCAGGACGGCGCGAGCAACGGACTGACTGCGCCCAACGGCCCTTCGCAGCAGCGGGTCATCCGCCAGGCGCTCGCCCAGGCGGGGCTGCGGACGGCCGAGGTCGACGTGATCGAGGCCCACGGGACCGGCACGCAGCTGGGAGACCCGATCGAGGCGCAGGCGCTGCTGGCAACGTACGGGCAGGGCCGAGACGACGGCCAGGCCGCGCTGCTGGGCTCGATCAAGTCGAACATCGGCCACACGCAGGCTGCCGCCGGCGTCGGCGGAGTGATCAAGATGGTGGAGGCGATGCGGCGGGGAGTGGTCCCGAAGACCCTGCATGCCGACGAGCCATCCCCCTACATCGACTGGGACGCCGGAGCCGTGGAGCTCGTCACCGAGACGCGGTCCTGGCCGGAGACCGGACGGCCACGGCGATCGGCGGTCTCGTCGTTCGGCGTGAGCGGGACGAATGCCCATGTGATCCTGGAAGGGGTTCCGCCGGAGGAAGCTCCCGAGGCGGCCGGGACTCACGACACGGTGCCGTGGGTGATATCGGGGAAGACGCGGGAAGCCGCCGAGGAGCTGGTCGAACGGCTGCGCGCGTTCGACGGTGCCTCCGCCCTGGATGTCGGCGCGTCCCTCGCCAGACGGCCGGCGTTCGATCATCGCGCCGTGATGGTCAACGACACCGTCATCCACGGTACGGAGGCCGCGGGCTCGCTCGGCGTCCTGTTCACCGGCCAGGGCAGCCAGTGGGCCGGGATGGGCCGTGAGCTCTACGACTCCTTCCCCGTATTCGCCGACTCCTTCGACGCGGTGAGGAATCTCACCGGCCTGCCCCTGACCGACATCGCCTTCGCGGCGGATGGCGGCGACGGGACGCTGGACCGAACCGGGACCGCGCAGGTGGCGATCTTCGCCGTCGAGGTGGCACTGTTCCGGCTCGCCGAGTGGTTGGGGGTCCGGCCCGACGCGGTCGCGGGCCATTCCGTCGGCCAGATCGCGGCCGCCCACGTGGCGGGGGTGTTCTCGCTGGAAGACGCGTGCACGCTGGTGGCGTCACGCGCCCGGCTCATGCAGGCTCTTCCGGCCGGAGGGGCTATGGCCGCGGTGGAACTGCCGGAACCGGAAGTAACAGCGGCGCTGCCCGACGGGGTGGCGGTCGCGGCGGTCAACGGCCCCTCGTCGGTCGTGATATCCGGAGACGAGGCAGAAGTTCTCCGGCTGGCCGAACAGTGGCGAGCCGCGGGCGTACGCGTCAAGCGGCTTCAGGTCAGCCACGCGTTCCACTCGCCGCTGATGGAACCCATGCTGGCTGAGTTCGAAGAGGTAGTGCGCACATTGTCGCTACGGGAGCCGGGACTGCCCGGGCTGCCGAAAGAGGTGGCCGATCCCGAGTATTGGGTGCGGCACGTCAGGGAGCCGGTCCGGTTCGCCGACATGGTCGGCGCATTGCGGGAGCAGGGCGTGGACCGGTGGTTGGAGATCGGCCCCGACGGAGTCCTGACCGCGCTCGCGCAGCGGATCATCGACTCCGACGACCATGTGTTCGTCGCCGCCATGCGACCGGGACGGCCGCAAGCGGACACCTTCCTGACCGCCCTTGGGGCGCTGTGGACCGTCGGTGTTCGCGTTGACTGGCCCGCGCTGTTCCAGCTCTGGCGCGGTCACCATGTCGACAATCTGCCTACGTATCCGTTCCAGCACCAGCGCTTCTGGCTGGCATCCAGTCCTGGCGGTCCGGCGAATGTCGCCGCGGCGGGCCTGCGCGCCGCCGGCCATCCGTTCCTTGGTGCTTCGGTCGAGCTCGCGGGCTCCGACGGCTTCCTGCTCACCGGATGTCTGTCCTTGCAGACCCATGCCTGGCTTGCCGATCACGCCGTGATCGGCACGGTCGTGCTTCCCGGCACCGCTTTCATCGAGATGTTCGTCGCGGCGGGAGACGCCGTCGGCAGTTCCAGGCTGGAGGAGATGACCATTGAGGCTCCGCTGGCGCTGCCGGACGGTGCCTCCGTGCAGATCCAGCTCGCCATCGGCGATGCCGAGGACGGCGGCCGCCGCACCGCGAGCCTGTTCTCCCGCATCGACGACGCGCCGTGGGTGCGTCACGCGACCGGCGTCCTGGCCGAATCCGCAGCGCTCGCCGATCCGGGCTTCAGCCAGTGGCCCGTCGTCGGCGCCGAGGCGATCGAGGTGGAAGGCCTCTACGAAGGCCTGGCTATGGCGGGGCTGGAGTACGGCCCGGTCTTCCAGGGACTGCGCGCCGCGTGGCGCCTGGGCGATGAGGTGCTGGCCGAGATCCGGCTGCCCGACAAGGCGCTTGAGGAAGCCGGCCAGTTCGGCCTTCACCCCGCCCTTCTTGACGCCGCGCTGCACTCCATCGGGCTGAGCGGCGCGGTGCAGGAAGACCGCCAGGCGCTGATCCCGTTCGCGTGGTCCGGCGTCGAGCTGCACGCGTCCGGGGCATCCGTGCTGCGGGTACGCCTCACGCCTACGGGAGCCAACGAGTTCCGGCTGACGGCGGCTGACGGCTCGGGATCTCCCGTGGTGTCCGTGGACTCATTGGTGCTGCGGCCGGTCTCCCGGGAGCAGATGGCCGCGTCGGCACCGACCGTGGCACCGGACTCGATGTTCACCCTTGACTGGGTCGCCGCCGAATCGGTGCCGGTCGAAGGCGTCAGCCGGCCAGAGTACGCCTGGTCGACCGCGGAGGTCCCGCAGGGTGTGGGGCCGCATGAGGCGGCGGCGTGGACGCTGCGCCTGGTCCGGGCTCACCTGGACGATCCGGACGCCGGGTTGCTGGTAGTGGTGACACGCGGCGGCACGCCCGCAGCGGGCCCGGCTGATCCGGTGATGGCGGCGGCATGGGGTCTGGTGGCGTCGGCGCAGGCCGAGCATCCCGGACGCCTGGCGCTGGTGGACATCGAGGCGGGAGCAGACACGGAGAGTGCGGTCAGGGCGGGCGTCGCGGCGGGAGAGCCGCAGGCGGCGGTGCGCGGCGGCCAGGTCTTCGTGCCGAGGCTGATCCGCTACTCGGTTCCGGCCCAGGACGAGCCGCCGCGCCTCAGCGGCCGCACGGTCCTGATAACCGGCGCGACCGGCGCGATCGGGACCTTGCTCGCCCGCCATCTGGTCCGCGCCCACGGTGTGGATGACCTTCTGCTGGTCTCACGACGCGGGCGAGAGGCGCCCGGCGCCGCTGATCTCGCTGTGGAGCTCGAACAGGATGGGGCGCGAGTCGAGATCGCGGCATGCGATGTAGCGGACCGGGCGTCGCTGGCGGCGTTGCTGGCGGGCCGCCACCTATCGGCGGTGATCCATGCCGCCGGAATACTCGACGACGGCGTAGTGAGCGGCCTGACGGAGGAGAGGCTGGCAGGAGTTATGCGGCCCAAGGTAGACGCCGCGTGGCACCTGCACGAGCTGACGGCAGACATGGACCTGTCCGCCTTTGTCGTCTTCTCCTCCGCGGCCAGTGTATTCGGTCCGCCGGGACAGGCCGCTTATACGGCCGCCAACCGCTACCTGAACGCGCTCGCGGAACTCCGCCGGACGCAAGGCCTTCCTGGCCTCTCGCTGGCCTGGGGCCCATGGGACCTGGACACGTCGATGACGGGAGGCCTGGGCGAGGCGGACCGGGCCCGCCTGGCGCGCGCCGGGATGCCGCCGCTGAGCGGCCCGGACGGCATCGCGCTGTTCGATGCGGCCCTTGCCTCTGATCAGCCGCTCCTCATCACCGCACGGCTGGATCTTCGGGCACTGAATGGTGTGGAGATCACGATGATTCCGCCCCTGATGCGTGGACTGGTGACGTCCGCCCGGCGGCGCACCGCCTCGGCGGGCAAGACCGAAGTTTCGCTGATCGGCCGCCTGGCCGGCATGCCGGCCGGAGAGCGAGCCGAGCTGCTGCGCGATGTCGTGCGCGCGCAGATCGGAGAGGTGCTCGGCCATCTCGCACCCGAGACGATCTCGCCGGACCAGGCGTTTCAGGAGCTGGGTTTTGACTCGCTCACCGCGATCGAGCTTCGGAACAGGCTGAACATGACTACCGGCCTGCGGCTCCCTGCCACGCTCGTTTTCGATCACGCGAGCCTCGCGGCCCTGGCTGATTTCGTCGACGCGCAGATCGGCGAGGCACCGGCTGGAGGAGCCGTGGGAACCACCGCTCAGCAGGGATCGGGCCTGCTGACCGAACTGTTCCGGAACGCCTTCAAGACGGGCAGGCTCAAGGAGGCCACCGAGATGATCGTTGCCGCCGCGCGACTGCGGCCGAGATTTACCGTCGCGGCCGAGCTGGAACGGCGCCCGGAGCCGGTGTGGTTCGCCTCGGGGGCGGACGGTCCGCTCGTCGTGTGCGTGCCGGCCTTCAGCGCGATCTCCGGAGTGCACGAGTACGCCCGGTTCGGGATGGCGCTGCAGGGACGCAGGAGCGTTGTCACGCTCGCACACCCCGGATTTTTCCCTGGCGAGCCCGTTCCCGAGTCGGTCGAGGCGCTGGCAGGACTCCATGCCGAAGCGGTTATGGAGCTGGCCGGTGATGCCCCGGTCGTTCTCGTCGGCCGCTCCGCCGGCGGCTGGGTCGCCCATGCCATCGCGGAGATCATCGAGGGGACGGGCGTGAGGCTGGCAGGCGTGGTGCTGATCGACACCCCGCCTGATGGCGGTGACCTGAATTCCTATGAGGCCATGGCCGATGGGATGATCGAGCGAGACGGCATGTTCGTCACCGTCGATGATCACGGCCTGACCAACATGGGCGCCTACTCCCAGCTCTTCGCCGACTGGAAGGCGCGGCCGATCGCCGCGCCCACGCTGTTGGTGCGGGCGGCCGGCGTGCACACCGATGGGACGGGCACGATCTCCAGATGGGATCTGCCTCATGAGAGCGTTGAGGTACCGGGCAATCACTTCACCATGCTCGAGGAGCATTCGGCGTCTACCGCGGAGGCGGTCGAGACGTGGGTGGCCGCCGTGACGCCGCGCGTCACGGCGGACGCGGCGGAGGGATGAACGAGCGGAAACGGCCGCGCCGCGCCACGGTTCGCCGTGGCGCGGCGCGGCCGCGGGAGATCCGAGTTCAGTTGAAGGGGTGAATGTCGATATCGCCGCTCGCGGTGTCGACCTTGATGTCCAGCCAGTGATTGCCGGAGACGCGGTCCGCGCCTGCGATAAGCGCTCCGCTCTTGGTACCCCCGGAAGACTTGAGACGTGGCCGCACGCCGATTCCGACGGGTACGCCGATGGAGATCTTTCCTGAGGAAGTCCTCGCCTCGACCGCGGTGCCGCTCGCCGCGCCGATGACCAGGCTGCCGGACCCGGAGGAGAAGCGTACCGAGCCCGCCGCGGAACCGATGGTCAGATCGCTGGAGGAGCCGCTCATCTCCACATGGCCGTTCGCGAGCTCGATGTCCATCGATCCGCTCCCGTTGTCGACGAGCACGTCGCCGTCGACCTGTCCGACGCGAATTCGCGAATCCGAAGTATCGATCCGGAGGTTGCGCGAGATGTAGTCCACCGATATCGGTCCAGAGCCCGTGTTGACGTTGAGATCCGCGAGCGTGCCGTCGGAGATCTCGATCGCCGCCGACTCGGTCCTCAGAATGACGCTGGATTCCGGGGGAAGGTTGACCCAGAGCTTCAGGCGACCGACGCCAATACCGGTGACCTTGCCAAGCAGCTTCTTCTTGGCAATGATCTTCAGTTGCTTGCCGTCGCAATCGATTACGAGATTGGCGGCTGCCTCAACGTCCTCCCTGCGTCCGGGGTCGAAGGGTTCCACCCGGACCGTCGCGTCGTCATCGGACGTGCTCACTATGCAGAGTCCTGCCGCGAAGTGGACCGTGGCCTCGATCGGCTGATAGGCGGGGAAGGTATGCGTCATGTCCGTTTCTCCTCGGACCCGCCATCGGCGGGTCTGTTCGTGTCGCCGGGCTGGAGATGCCAGTTTACCGAATCTATATTCAATGAGTCCAGTTTCATTGAACTCTTTTGTGCTGCCGCTGATCGCGTCGCGGTACACGAGCCGGCCGTGGTCCGGTGCCGAAGGAGTGTCCAAGGTCGTGGACATGACACCGGCGGTGCCGGTCGCCTGCCCCACCGGGGCATTCTCCGACGAGGCGCACAGCCGCTACCGTCGTCGGCCGGCGGACATCCCGATCAGCGGTCAGCCGATGATCGTGCTGGTCGGCCGGGACCTGCCGGCCTGGATCGAACGGGTGAGCGGGGACAACCTGCCCGGCCTGTCCGCCTTCGCCAACCGCCTGTGGCAGGGCCCGTCCGCCGTCACCCAGGGGCTGACCACGCCGTGGAATTCCGGCCCGGTCGAAGAGCATCGTCAACGAGATCAAAATGCTCAAGCGGCAGATGTTCGGCGCGCCGGAACGGCCTGGTCCGCGAGCGCGTCCCACTCACGGCGCAGCCTCGCGGGAGCGCCCGTCTCATGCCACGAAATCCCAGCCCGCGGCTACCGGAACGCCGCCTTGCCGCTCGGCTCGCCTTCGGCGTCGAATGGCGGAGGAATGCCCTGCCGCGCCGAGTGGCATGGTCGCATCACGGACGACACGATCGCGGTACGCCTTGGAAACCCTGGTGTCCCCAAGCCGAGCGGCGGACCGCCGAACGCGGGGTCATCGGGGGACCTCCGCCCCTGGACGCCTTCGGGTAGCCACCGTCCCGCGCGGCGATGCTTCAGGTCGTCCAGCGCAAACCTGCGGTAAGCCTCGCCGGCATGAGGCGCGGGGCGGGCCCGGTCACGATTCCTCCCGCAACGCATCCGCGAGCAGCCTGTTGGTCTTGGCTGAGTCCCCGCCGCCGTCCATGCGCAGCAGATACAGCCGGTCGGCCAGCCCATCGAAACGCCGACGGAGCTCGTCCGCTACCTCGGGCACGTCGCCGGTCACCGCGAAGGCGGCGAGCATTTCGTCATCGACGAGCGAGGCCATCTCATTCCATCGGCCGGACATCATCATCTCGAAGGCCGCCTCGTGCAACCCGCGCCATCCGTGTAGCTCAAGCACAGGCACATACGCGGGTGCACACGCGTAGGTGGCGATGCGCTCACGAGCGCGGTGGATGGCCATATCCACCTCCGCCGGGGTGCTTCCAGTCGCCACCAGCGGCATCAGGCAGGTCTCAAATGCCCGCTCCGGTGCGCTGCCCCGGCCTAGGCGCAACGCGGGCTCGGTCACCTCCCGCAGATAACGGGTCGTCACGAACGGAAGGCCGATGAAGCCATCGGCGACCCTTCCGGCCGCGGCGGTCATGCGGGGCCCGAATCCGCCGACGTAGATTTTTGGCGGCCCGTACGGATTCGGCGGCTGGGCGAACTGCGGCATCATCAGCGTGTGCCGGTACCACTTGCCCTCGAAGGCCAGCGGCGTGCCGTCGTTCCAGCATTCCCAGATCGCGCGCAGGGCGCCGACGAACTCGGCCATCCGCTCGGCCGGGGCGGACCAGGGCATCGAGTAGCGGTGCTCGATGTGCACCTGGACACTGCTGCCCAGGCCGAGGATCAGCCGCCCCTTGGAGAGCCGCTGTACGTCGTTGGCTGTGCTGGCCAGCGACACCGGGTTCCTGGCAAAGGCGATGGCCACGGCCGTGCTCAATTCCAGGCGCTCAGTCGCTTGCGCGGCCAGCGCGAACGAGACGAACGGGTCGTGACTGGTCTCCGACAGCCAGCCGCCCGTCCAGCCGGCGGCCTCCGCGTCACCGGCCGCCAGCGCGGCCTCCGGTCCGGTCTCAGGCAGTGAGAGGTCGAACTTCATGATCGGGCCTCCTTTTGCTGGGAACCGGAATGCGGCATCGGGCCCAGGCACCCCGGGATGACCGATGCGGATGGAGCACCTAAAGGCGGAGACATCGCTATCTTCATCGAGGGGACGTTAGCCGTGATATTCATATTCGGAATATTATGCGGCGCATTTGTCCCGAGATAGTTCTCTATGGAGATATAGGGGTAGATTCAAGAGTGGTCTCGAATAGGGGCTGGAGCAAGGGCTCCGGAGCACGGTAACAGGGTGCCGCTAAATTCGAGATCCAACCAGCCTTGATCTTTCGTGATCAAGGTGTGGTCGACTGAGCGGTCCGGTTGAGGATCGAACACGGGTGGTGGTCAGTCCGCCGGCCCGGCTGTCGCGCCGGGTGGGCGGGGTTCCACGGCTCGTGGATGTCCTGATGAGTTCTGGGAGTAAGAGGTCCTGACAGAAAGATCAGCGGACGAGACGGCGCCGGCAGATGACGGCGGCGAGGATCATGAAGGCTTCGTGGATGTCGTCGCGGACTTTCCAGCGGATGCGCAGGCGGCGAAACCAGTGCAGGATCACCGGTCGCGGCAACGCTCAGGTTACGTCGTTTACAACAGGGCGTTGCCGGTTTGAATGCGTGACCTCACGGACCGCCGCGTCCCGCGTCTCTGGGGTTCGGCACGGCACAGGGCGACACTCGGGATTCTGGCCCAGCACAAGCGTTCAGCTCAGGCAAGGAAGTTGCTGTAGGTTTTCACGGCCCATCCGGTCATGCTGGTATGGGGAACCAGCCAAGGAGTGAAACGGAGAACCGGCGATGGAGTAGGCCGATTTTCCGAGAACTTGGCCATTCCGTGGAGACGCTGCAGCCGCTTCACGCGCATTGACTCGTACAACCGCAGACGCTGCTCGATGGCCTTCGTATCGGAGCCTGCGAGCTCCTCGAAACCGGCGGGGCGACCCGAGCCGGCGAGAACCTGATTCAAGCACCACGCGTCTTCGAGGGTCTGGTTGACGCCCTGGGCTAGCGTCGGCGGTATGGCGTGCAGCGCGTCACCGATCAATGTGATCCGCCCCTGGCCTATCTTGTCAGGGACACTGTGCAGGATGTGGGGAAAGAGGCCGATCTCTTCGTCGGTGAGCTGCTCCAGCAACTCGGGAACAGGCGAGACGAGATGTCCGAACCTTTCCCTGAGATTCCCCGCCGCCGACGTGCCCGCGTCGACGCCAAGATCGCCGGTTCGCTCGTCTCGCACGCCGCGGGGTACCGTGTCGCCCTCGGCCCATGGAGTGACGAATACCCACTGGATCTGGCCGTTGCCCGCAGCGAACATCGTGGCGAAACCGGCTTTCCCATGAAAAACAAGGCCGGTGGTTTCCTGCGGCAGCTCGACAGGCAGCCGGGTGAGGCCGTGCCAGGTGGCGAGGCCCGTGTAGGTGGCGGGCGTGTCTCCGTGCAGGTGACGGCGGACGGCGGACCGATGTCCGTCGGCGCCGATCACAATGTCGCCCTCGGCCTTCGTGCCATCGGCGAACTCAGCGACGAGGGGCCCCGAGTAGCCCTCCAGAGGCTCGTTTATCGCGACGCATCGCTTCCCGTAGTTGAGGACGCTGGCCGGTAGTCCTTTGGCGAGCTCCAGCAAGAGGTCACCGCGCGGTACGACGACCGTCGGATGCCCGAAACGCCGCGCGAGCCGGTTGAGATTGAGTTTCAGCAGGGTGTGGCCGTCTTCTGACAGCGTGTTCATGGCATCCATGCGGCTGCCCAGGGCTTCCGGCTCCAGGCCGAGGTCGCGCAGGATGCCGGTGCCGTTCGACCAGAGTATGAGCGAGGCGCCTTCGGTGCGCAAACGCTCCGCCTGCTCATAGATCTCGACCTCGTGCCCGGCGGCGAGGAGATACCGGGCCGCGGCGAGACCGCCAACGCCAATTCCGATAATAATAATCTTCATACTTGATTCCTTGGGTCGGAAAATCCTCGCGTCCTCGAACAGTTCAACGATCGTTCAACGGTCATTGCGAGTGGCTGCTAGAAGCAGATAACCGCTGAGCCGGTGTTGTTCGCGTATTGTGAATTCCGCCTCAGTAAGCCACTGAATGAGCGTTTCCCATGATTGGAGTTCGACACGCAGGTCCTTCTCATGGCGTTCCTGGAATTCACGGTAAAGAGGATCCGTGCTCTGTTCGAAAGTGAAGAGGGTGAATGTTCCACCGTCGACCAGGCAGCGGCTCACCTCGCCGATTACCTTTTCCTGCTCGGGCAAGGTCTGGAGTGCGTTCCAGCAGTTGACGGCACCCAGCGAGGCGTCCGCGATCGGGAGGCGCAGCGCACTGCCGCGAATGGCGGGCAGTTTCGGTGAGGTCGACTGAAGGGCGGTCAGCATGGAGGTCGACAAGTCCAACGGGATGACCTTCCCGGGAGCCGCCTGAGCGATGACCCGGGTGAAGCGGCCGGTCCCGGCGGCGAGGTCGAGCACAGGGCCGGTCGCCGCGCCAATGTTCCGTTCCAGGAAGCCGATCTCCTGCTCGACGGTGAGCAGGCCGTCGAAGTCGCGGCCCATCGCGCGGAGGAAGGCAGGACGAAGCCCATGCTCGTAGCGGGCCGCCTGTGTCGGGTCGCTGATGATCATCGCCTCTATGGACTGCCCGGCATCCGATGAGAGATCGAGCCAGTCGCCGGTTGCGGGAAAGTCCTTTCCGCACGAGCCGCAGTGTGCGCCGTCGCCGGCGAGGGAGACCGCACCACGGCAGTCCGGGCAGGTGAGCAGCGTGCTGACAGGGGCGAGGCGGTCGGTGGCCGAGGCGGTGTCCGAGGCGGTGTCCGCGGCTGCGGGTCCGGCGGCCCCGCTCTGCTCCGGCTCGAGGTAGTCGGGCTCGGCGCTGTACGGGCGCAGCGGGGTGCCCAGAAGCGCGATGGCCTTGAGCGCTGAATAGTCGCGTATCTTACGGGTGTCCGCCTCCCAGAGCGCGTTGATGTCGCGCTCTGACATGAAGGCCAGCCAGTTCTTGCGATCCGTCTCCAGTTCGGCCTCGGTCACCGCCCACATCGCGGGTGAGGGCCATTCACGGCCGAGTGCGTGGCCCTCGGTGCGCTTTTCGGCGAGCGAGCGTACCAACCGGGATCGATCGTCCGGGCTGAGTTCGAGCGCGCTCGACGCCGCGATGACGCGGTCCCGGTCTTCAGGGAAAAGGCCGGCGAAGTACAGCAGGGCGGCAGCCAGGCGGCGGTCACCCGCCGCCTGTTCGAACAGGCCGAGAACTTTCGCCAATTCGACGCGGACCGCGTCGTGGGCGTCGGTGCCGGCGAGGAGCGCCAGCAGCATGACGAGGTGTGGTAGCCGATCCGCCCTCGCATCGGTGGCCGGCGCCGTCTTCAGGGCGGAGGCGAGCACGGGCACCGCCGTGCGACCGGCATCAGTCGCCGTGGCGGAGGCAGCGCCCGCGGCGAAGGCGGTGGGCCCGGCGTCGGCGTGCTGGGGCGGGGCGTCGCCCTTAAAGGGGCGGCGAAAGGCGGCGTCGAGTTGCCGGAACGCAGCGTGAACCGATTCGGAGGATGCGTCAAAGAATGCTTGCAGCGCATTACCCACCGTATTATCCGCTGGCGTGCTGCTGACGGAGGCGTCCATATTCGGAATTCTAGTCTCGGCGCCAATCGGGACATAGACCAGCGAAGAACGATAGGGGCCGATTTAGGTGCCATCGGACATAGGGGCGTTTAGGTGCCATCGGACATAGGGGCAAGGACAGGGGTTCCAAATTCCAGTGCACTGTGCTAAAAGTTTGGGCTACGACCGCGGTGAGGGAAAGTCCGTTCTACATGGTCCAGTGGCCTTCGAATTCCGCCGGAGCCGGTTATCGCTACTCCGAAAACGGATACTCCTCACCCAGAAGCACCACGGTTGGTTGCCACGGAAATCTTGGCAGAGCCCAAGGGCTGACGTACGATCGCGGCTCAGTAAACAACACGGGCGATACGGCCGGTTGTTTCCCCTCTGTTTCAGCGGGGATCCAGTGTCCAAAATCATTGTTGCTGCCACACCTGTGCACGGAGAGGTGGCTCCCTTCTTACCGTCGCCGCCGATCTGGTCAGACGCGGTCATGAGGGATCGCCCTCACCGGCGCGAGGTTCGAGGAGCGAACTGAGGCCGTCGGCGCGTTCTTCACGGCGCTCCCCGAGGAGGTCGACTACGACGAACGGCGGATGGACCAGGAGTTTCCGGACGGAGCCTGCTTCCTCCTGGCCAGGCCCAGCTCGAATTCGATGTCAAACACATCTTCGGTGACCCAGTTCCGGCGCGATACGAGGCGCTGCGTCGCCTGCTGACCGACTTCCCGGCCACCGGGGTGATCAGCGATGGTCTGTTTCCGGGAGCTCCGCCGCTCTCCCCGCCGTCCGAGCCGGGGACTCGTCCGATCGCCATCGGCCTGGGCATCTCCCCGGCAGAGGTCGTCAACCGGGTGAACGGCTACCGTACGACGGCCACGACCTGGAAGGACACCGTTCCCGCCCCTGACGGACGACTGAGGGAGGCGCCATCGCAGGGCGGCTGCGATGGCGCCTTCCGCCAATATGTCACACGGACCGGTCGAGGACGGGCAGCCTGCCATCCGCGTCGGCGGGTGGCGGGCGGCGGGTCACCCAGGCGGTCGGGAGCGGGTCCGCAGGCAGGTCGGGGACGCGTGACCCGTGGGCCGGTCGAGGGGTGGGTCACCGGGGTGGTCGGGGACGGGTCACTCGGGCCGGTCGGGGACGGGCAGCCAGACGCGCATGGTGGCGGGGCCGCGGTTACCCCAGAGGTGGTACGGCACGAGCCTCAGAGGTTCGACAGAGGTGGGTTGTTCCGAAGGGTTCGGATCGTCGGCCGTTGGTGGCGAGGCGTAGGGCCAGGTGGCCGTTTCCGGAGAGAGGCGCGTGCTCTCGACGTCGAGCTCGACGACGCCGTCGACGAGGTGCTCGACCGGGGGCGACACCCGCGCCTCGACGAGGGCGAGCTCGGGGATGTCCCCCACCGACTCGGCGCAGTAGACGACCGGGCCGCGTTCGACGGCCGCGCAGCCGCGCAGCGCGTCCACCCGGCGATCGGGGAGGGTCCACCGGGGCGCCATCGGCAGGTCGAGACGGATCTCGTCGCCCGCACTCCATTGCCCCTCGGCGACCGCGTAGCCGGGGGACACCGGGAGGGTGTCTCCGCCGTGGGAGATCTGTGCGCCGGCGGCCCACGACGGGACCCGCAGGGAGATCCGCGCGGGTCCGCCCTCCAGCACGCGGACGGTCACCTCACCCGACCACGGATAACCGGTCTCGACGCGCAGCGCGAGGCCGTCGTGGCGGATCTCACCGGGGGTGTGGTGGTGGATCTGCACGCCGGAGGCGTCTGCGGTCGCGATATAGCCGGCCAGCGAGGCGTACGTGCGGGCGATGTTGTTGGGGCAGCACGACACGGTGAACCACGGTGAGCGCAGGCCGCCCTCCGCTCCCTGGTTGATGCCCTCCACGGGCGTGGCGGGCGCCCGGACGTGCAGCGGGTTGGCGTAGAAGAACGAGCGGCCGTCGAGGGCGGGGGAGGTGGCCAGGACGTTGAACAGGGTCCGCTCGGCGAGGTCGGCGTAGCGCACGTCGCCGGTGGCCAGGAGCAGCCGCTGGGAGAGCATGATGGAGCCGATGCCGGCGCAGGTCTCGGAGTAGGCGCGGTCCGGCGGCAGCTCGAAGTCCTCGCCGAAGGCCTCGTCGGCGTGGTGCGAGCCCAGGCCGCCGGTCAGGTGGACCCGCCGGGCGACGGTGCGGTCCCACTGCGCCTCGACCGCCGACAGCAGCTCGGCGTCCCCGGTCTCCACGGCCACGTCGACCGCTCCGCAGGCGAGATACATGGCCCGTACGGCGTGGCCGCGGAACACCTCCGCCTTCCGTACGGGAAGGTCGTCCTGGAAGTAGGCGCGGCCGAACGGGATGTCGTCCAGCGAGGGCGCCCCGCGCCGCTCGACGAACCGGCGGGCCATCTCCAGGTAGCGCTCGACGCCGGTCACCCGGTACAGCTCGACCAGCGCCATCTCCACCACGGGATGGCCGCACGTCTCCGTGGTGTCCATGAATCGCCGGCAGACGTGGTCGGCCGCCCGCCGGACGACCTCGGTCAGCTCGTCCTCCCCGTGCACGCGGAGCCGCGCGACGCCGGCCTGGATCAGGTGGCCGTAGCAGTAGAGCTCGTGGCCCCACTCGAAGTCGGTGTAGCGCTCGTCGTGCCAGCGGGTGTTGAGGTAGCCGTCCTCCTCCTGCGCCCGGGCCACGGTCGCGGCCAGTTCCGGCAGGGCCGGATGGTCGGCCCAGGCCATCGCCTCCAGCAGCTTGTAGATCTCGGAGTCGCTGAACTCCCTGCCCTGCCGGGGACGCGCGCCGCGCCGTGCCGGGTCCTCTCCGAGCGTGCGGAAGTTGCCGATCCAGCCGGCGCGTTCCATCCACTCCTGGCAGTGGGCGATGATGACCTCGCGGTTGAGCGCGACACGGTCGCCCCAGAAGCCGGGCGCCAGCCGTACCGAATCGAGGCCCAGGGGGGACAGCACGCCCGAGGAGGGCAGGACGGGGCTAGCCACGCAAGGCTCCTGACATGAATCCGCGCACGTAGTGGCGCTGGAGAACGATGAAGAGGATCAGGCAGGGCAGGGCCATGACCATGACCCCCGCCTGCAACATGCCGTAGTCGATGGCGCCGAACGTGCGCTGCGCCATGCTGACCACCGCCACCGGGAGGGTGAAGCTCGCGCCGTCGTTGAGCAGGATGAGCGGCGCGAAGAAGTCGTTCCAGGAGGCGAGGAAGGCGAACAGCCCGACGGTGATCAGGGCGGGCCGCACCGCGTGCAGCAGGATGCGGCTGAAGGCGCGGAAGGTGCCGCAGCCGTCGACGAGGGCAGCCTCCTCCAGCTCGCGCGGGATCGCCTCGAAGGCGTTGCGCATCATGAACAGCGCGAACGGCAGCTGGAACATCACGAAGACGAGGGAGAGACCGACCAGGGAGTTCTGCAGGCCGATGTAGCCGAGCAGGACGTAGAGCGGGATCAGGATGGTCGCGTACGGCACCATCAGGATCGCCAGGGTGGCGAGGAAGAGCAGGTTCTTGCCGGGGAAGTCGAAACGGGCGAAGGCGTAGCCGCCGAGGGCGGATACCACGAGCGTGCCGGCGACGGTCATCGTCGACACCAGCACGCTGTTGGTCAGGTAGGTGTCGAGGCCCTCGCCGAACCGGGCCATCTCGGCGTAGTTTCCCGGACCTCCGTCGAAGGAGGACCAACCGCTCCACAGCAGCGGGAACAGGAAGAGTACGGCCAGGGCGGACAGCGTGGTGTAGTACCTCAATTCGACCTCCTGAGCACGCGCATCTGCAGGGCGTTGAGCGCCACCAGCGCGACCAGCAGCACGACCGACAGCGCCGCCGCGCCACCGAGGTCGAAGCGGAAGAACGCGTCGCGGTAGACGACCATGACCATGGAGACGGTGCTGTTGTCCGGGCCGCCGTTGGTGAAGATGAAGAACTGGTCGAAGGCGAGCAGCGAGCCGGTGATGCTGAGAATGAGCATCAGCGCGATCGTGGGCCGCAGGAGCGGCAACGTGATCCTGGTGAAGATCTGCCAGCGGGTGGCGCCGTCGCTCCTGGCCGCCTCGTAGACCTCCAGGGGGATCGCCTGCAGCCCCGTGAGCAGGATGAGCATGTTGAACCCGGCGAACCGCCAGATCACCAGGGTGATCGTGGAGAACAGCGCCATGTTCGGGGTGCCGGTCCACTTCACCGGCTCGTCGATGATCCCCAAGGTCCGCAGGATCGGGTCGATCGGTCCGAAGTCGTTGTTCAGCAGACCGTAGAAGAGCAGCGCCGCCGAGGCGAAGCCGACGGCGCCCGGCAGGAAGAACGCCGTACGGAAGAAGCCGATACCCGGCCTGCGCTCCTGCACCAGCAGGGCCAGGCCGAGCGCGACCACGGACAGCAGGATCGTGGTGATCACGGTGTACTTCAGCGTGAAGCCCACCGCGTCGAGGAACAGGGGATTGTCGGCGATCTTGGTGTAGTTGTCCGGGGCGTTGAAGCGCGCCTGGCCGAGCAGCGGCCAGCGGTTCAGCGACATCCAGACGATGAGCACCAGCGGCGCCAGGAAGAGCACGCCCACGATCAGAGCGGTGGGCGCCGCGTAGAGCCAGCCCTGGGCGCGCCGGGTCCTCCACCAGGAGGGCGGTGCCGGGCTGGTCGCCCGCACCGCCTGCCCGTCACGCCTTGTGATCACGGTCATTGCTGCAGGGACTTGGTGATGTCGGTGTTGAGCTGGGCGACCTTGCCCGGGTCGCCGAACACCGCTTCACGGGCCAGGCGCAGCCACGGCCCCTGCGGGTCGTTGAAGGTCTGGCCGAAGCGCAGCGCGTACGGCGTCTGTCCCTTGGCCACCAGCGAGTTGATCAACACCACGCGGGGGTCCTCGGCGGAGTACTTGTTGTCGGACAGGTCGGTGCGGGCGAGCACGTCCTTGTTCTTGGCCATGATCTCGATTTGGGCCTCGTCGGAGACCGACCAGGACAGGAACTCCCAGGCCGCGTCGGCGTTCTCGGTGGTCGAGGAGATGCCGACCGAGTCACCGCCCACGAACGTCGACTCGCCGCCGTCGGGGCCGGCGATCGGCGCGACGCCGACCTTCATGTCCTTGGGCATCAGGCCGAGTGTGGTCGAGGGCATCGGCATGACGCCGATCCCGCCCTTGGGGAAGAAGCCGGTCCAGGTCGGGCCCTGCTCCTCCTTGGCCGTCGCGCCGGTGATGCCCTTGGCGTACAGATCCTTGTAGATGTTGAACACGTTCGTCATCGCGGGCTGGTCGTTGAGCGAGGTCGTGCCCTCGGGGTTCATGACCTGCCCGCCCGAAGCCCAGACCGAGGGCCAGAAGGTGAACACGTAGCAGCCGCCGCAGTTGCCGCCGAAGAACGTGCCGCTGACCTTGCCGTCCTTGCCCAGCTTCTCGTCCACGGTGGTGGCCTGCTCGGCGAACTCCTTCAGCGTCGTCGGGCCCTTCTCCGGGTCGAGACCGGCCTTCTCGTACAGGTCCTTGTTCCAGAACCAGACCGACAGGTCCAGGGTGTGCGGAAGCGTGTACTGCCGGCCGTCCAGCGTGCCCAGCTTCATGTGGGAGGGTGAGAGCTTGTCCTTGAACGGCAGGGCGTTGATCCTGTCGGTGATGTCCAGGAACAGGCCCTGCGAGGTGTAGTTGGGCACGAAGATCACATCGGAGGCGAAGATGTCGGGCAGCTGCTTGGCGCCTGCCGCCGCCGCGATGCGCGGCTGGTAGTTGTCCGTCGGGATGACGGTCATCTTCACCTGGTTCTTGTGGCCCTTGTTATAGGCCGCGACCAGGCGCTCGCTCTGCGCCTGGGTCGCGGCACGCGTCCACATGGTGACCGTGACGCCTTCCGCGGGGGCCGCGGAAGCCGCAGAGCCCGCCGGCTGCGGGTCGGCTCCGCCGCAGGCGGCCACGGACGCGATGGCCAGCAGGCCCATAAGGATGGCCCCGGCCCTTCGGCGTCGGGGTGAACGTGGATTCATGAACGTCTCCTCTCGGCATCCCCCGAGACGCCAGAAACAAAACTAAAAGGTTTTCGGAAACATAAGAGAAACGTTGAGGGCTGTCAATGGCCTGCGGATGCCTGGAGAGCGCCCGGCGACTTGCTTACCCAGGAAGTGCTGGTTATGGTCTGTTTGGCGGCCCACGGCTGCCGCTGGCCTGGAGTAAGACCTCGGAGCAGGATGAAAGAAAAGGGTTTCGCTAGATGGTCGATAGGCGATCGCGTGCGGTGACTATCAGCGATGTGGCCTCTCTGGCAGGGGTGTCGATCGCCACCGTGTCCAAGGCGCTGAACGGCCGGGACAACGTGCGCGCGGAGACCCGGCAGCGAGTGCTGGAGGCCGCGCAGGAACTCTCCTTCCAGCCCAACGCGCTGGCCAGGGGCCTGCTGTCCGGGCAGACCCGGACCGTCGGGCTGCTCACCAGCGACAGCGTCGGCAGGTTCGGGATCCCGGTGCTCCTCGGCGCCGAGGACGCGTTCGGCGCGGGGGAGATGGCGCTGCTGCTGTGCGACGCCCGGGGCGACGCCATCCGGGAGCAGCACTACATCCGCACGCTTCTGTCCCGGCGGGTGGACGGCTTGATAGTGGTCGGCGAGAGCACGGACACGCGCTCGTCCATCAGCCGTGACCTGCCCATCCCCGTGGTCTACGCCTACGGGGCGTCCGACGATCCGGGCGACGTCTCGTTCGTTCCCGACGACGTGGGCGGCGCGGCCCTCGCCGTGCGGCACCTGGTGGCCATGGGACGGCGCAGGATCGCGCACATCACGGGTCCGATGGACTACAAGGCCACGATGGACCGGGCCGAGGGCCTGGCGACGGCGCTGGCCGAGACCGGTCTCGTCCAGACCGGCGAGACGTTCCACGGCACCTGGTCACAGCGCTGGGGCCGGCACGCGGCCGAGATGCTGCTGATGTCCGAGCCGGAGGTGGACGCGGTGTTCTGCGGAAGCGACCAGATCGCCGCCGGGTTCGTCGAGGCGGCCAGGGAGCGAGGCCGCCGCATTCCCGACGACATCGCGGTCGTGGGCTACGACAACTGGGAGATGCTCGCCACCGAGACGCGACCGGCGCTGACCACGGTCGACATGAATCTGGAGACGCTCGGCCGCACCGCCGCCCAGCACCTGTTCGCCGCCATCGACGGCAGGGCCACACCGGGTGTCCACCGTATGCCCTGCCGTCTTGTCATCCGCGACTCCACCGCCCCACGAGGCCCCTCCTGATCGGACGGAGGCCTCTACGCCAGGGTCGCGACGGCGGGTGCGCCGAGCCAGGTGGACAGGGCCGCCTCCAGCGAGCCGAGATCGGCGCCGGCGGTGGCTGCGGTGTCGGCGGTGTCGGCGGCCCAGGCGACGAATCCGTCGGGCCGTACCAGCAGTCCGGCCGGCCCGGTCTCGTCGAGGACGGCCGTTGTGACCACCTTTATCCGGTCGCCGTAGCCGCCGGCCAGGGCCCGCAGCTCTCCTGACGGGTCCAGCAGCAACGCCCTGCCCTCGTGAAGGTGGTCGGCGAGCCTGGTCCCGTCGGCCAGTTCGAAGTCCGGTGCGCTGGCGCCGACCAGCGGATGGTCGCCGTGAAGGTCGTAGCGCTGCCAGACCCCGGAGATCTTCTTGGCGAAGTAGGTGGTCCCGGTGACGGTCCGCGTCAGGTCGGTCACCACCTCGCGAAGCGCTCTGGCGCGGGGGTCCGGGCGCATCAACGCGACCTGCGCGCGCGTCCAGTCCAGCACCCAGGCGCCGATCGGGTGCCGCTCGGTGGTGTAGGTGTCCAGCAGCCCTTCCGGGGCCCAGCCCAGTACGGTCGCCGCGAGCTTCCAGCCGAGGTTCGCCGCGTCCCCGATGCCCAGGTTCAGGCCCTGCCCGCCGAAGGGCGAGTGGACGTGGGCCGCGTCGCCGGCCAGGAGCACCCTGCCCAGCCGGTAGGTGGTGGCCTGCCGGGCGTTGTCGGTGAACCGGGTCGCGGTCTTCACCCCGGTGACGACGACCTCGGTCCCGCTGACGTTCCGGATCGACGCCTGTAGCTCCTCGGCGGTGATGACGCCGTCCCGGTCGGCCGGTACGCCGCCGAACTCCACGGTGAGGACGCGGCCCGGCACCGGGCCGTGCGCGTAGACGCCGGTCGCCGTGGCGTGCCAGCCCGTCCCCAGAGCTTCCGAGCCCTCCATCTCCACCATCGCCTGGTGCGCGTCGATCTCCGGCTCGGTGCCGGGGAAGTCGAAGCCGGCGAGCTTGCGGACCGCGCTCCTGCCTCCGTCGCAGCCCACCAGCCAGCGCCCGCGGATCTCCTCGCCGCTCGTCGTCACCGTCACCCCGTCGGCGTCGGCCTCCAGACCGGTCAGCTCCACGCCCCGGCGGACCTCGACCCCGAGCTTCGCGGCGCGATCGGCGAGGATCGCCTCGAGCTGCTGCTGGGTGACCATGCCGAGCAGATCGGCGGGGCCGTGTCCGGTGAGCTCGGGGTCGGACGGGTCAAGCAGGTCGGCGCTGAGCATGATCCCGGCGAAGTGGCCGGCGAACCTCGGCGGCGCCTGGGCGGGCTCCCCGCCCGGGGACCGCTGCCGCATGAACGCGGCGAACTGCTGCAGGTTGCCCTCCTGCGCCTCCTGAAGCTCGGGCATCATGCCGCGCCGGTAGAGGGCCTCCACGCTCGGGGTGTTCAGCGACCCGGCCTTGATGGTGGGGTCCATCTCCGTCAGCCGTTCCAGCACCACGACCGAGGCTCCACCGAGCCGCAACTCGCAGGCCAGCATCAGTCCGACCGGGCCGCCCCCGGCCACCACCACGTCGACGTCGTATGACATGTCACTCCTCCGAAAATATGTGCCGTCGATAGAAATTTACTTCAACTATAAGATTCTATCAACTAGAGTAAATTCCGTGAGTGATGAGATTGGGCTCCGCGAGCGGAAGAAGCGGCAGACCCGCCAGTTGATCTCGGATGTGGCCTCCGGCCTCTTCGTCCAGCGCGGGTTCGACAACGTCACGGTCGCCGAGGTGGCCGAGGCCGCCAACGTCTCGACGAAGACGGTCTTCAACTACTTCCAGAGGAAGGAAGACCTCTTCTTCGACCGGTTCCCGCAGGCCATCGACCTGATCACCCGGGCGGTTCGCGAGCGCCCCGTGGGGGAGGAGCCGCTGGCCGCCCTGCGCCGCCTGGCCCTGGAACTCCTGAAGGAGCGCCATCCCCTGGGCGGGGTCGGCGAGGGCTACCAGTTCTTCTGGCAGGTCGTGCTGGACTCACCGCCGCTGCAGGCCCGGGCCAGGGAGTTCGTCGAGGAGTTGGAGGGTCTGATCGGCGCTCTGTTCGCGGAGGCCACCGGAGCCGCTCCCGACGATCCGTGGTCCCGGCTGTCGGCGGCCCTGATCGTCGCGGCCTACCGTACGGCCTACGTCGTCGGCGCCCGGAGGATCCTCGCCGGCGAACGCGCGGACGACGTCCTCGATGATCACATCGTGCTGCTGAACCGCTCCTTCGACTCTCTGGAACGGGCGCTGGCCCCCTGAGGGTTCTCTCCGGAACGGACGCCGGCTCCCGAAGACCCCCTGGAACGGCACGAGCTCCCCGGTCGGCTCCCCGAGGTTTCCCCCGGTACGGGTGCCTGCTCCCCGAGGGTTCTCTCTCGAACGGGCGACGGCTTCCGGAGGTTTCCCCGGTACGGGCGCCGGCTCCCTGAGGCCCCATATCCGGGCGGCGGCCGGGCGATCCGGGTCCGTCCGTTTTGTCGCGGGCCGGTGAGTGTCGCGTCCGGAAACGGTTTGAGCGGCCGAACGGTTTGAGAAGCTGTTGAGTATGACCGTCTCGACATCTCGACGCCTGATCGTGCTCCGGCACGCCAAGTCCGCCTGGCCGGATGTGAGCGACTTCGAGCGGCCGCTCGCCCCGCGCGGACGCCGCGACGGCCCAGCGGCCGGACACTGGCTACGGGATTCCGGCTATCTGCCCGATCACGTCATCTGCTCGCCCGCCCGCCGTACCCGCGAGACATGGGACCTCGTCGTCCAGGAACTGGACGCCACGCCACCGGTCTCCTACGACGAGCGGGTGTACGGCGCCGGCGTGAACACGCTGCTCGACATCGTGTGCGAGGCACCCGTGGAGGTGGAGACCCTGCTACTGGTCGGGCACAACCCGGGCCTGCAGGAGCTGACGCTGGCGCTCGCCGGTGAGGCGTCGGGCGACGCGCTCGAGCGGGCCCTGGAGAAGTTTCCGACCTCCGCGATCGCCGTGCTGACGTTCGCGGGACCCTGGCCGGAGCTCGCCCCGGCATCCGCTCTGCTGGCAGATTTTGTCATCCCGCGCGGAAAGAAGAAATCCTGAAATATTGGGTCGTCGATCGTTCCGGCCCATTTTCTCCCACGGAGAGGCCGGTCGGGAACGGTCGATGATCGTCGATCCATTGACCGGAAGGCGCCGGGGAAAGAGTCGCCGCCGGCGCCGGTTGAATTGCGTAAGCCGCTTGTCTCCATTTCGGGAGATCTGAACCCGCCCTTATCTGCTGCGACGTCGGCAAAGGTGTCTTCCACGAAGTTCCTCACGTCCCGCCACTAAATGGCATTGTCCGGAGCCGAATGGCATCCGCCATGGGGCGAGAGGCGTTCAGCCCGTCCCGTGCAGCCCCGTTCCGCACTGCTCCGGATGCTCGCGCCGGTCGGCGATCATGAAAATGAAGAGGGTTTTCAATTCGGCTTGGAACATTGTGCCGATTGGGCCCGGCGCCGCCGTCCAGCGACGCGGCTATATTTCCTTTATATCTGGGAACGGCTTACAGATTTAGATCCCCCGCATGTCGTATAACGATGAAGGCGGCGCCGATTAGTAAGGTCGAAGGCGATGGCGCATCATCGGCAATGTGCCTGGACGGAGCAATACCAAAAGAAAAGGACGGCTTTATGATAGACGCCACTCGCTCTCGCGTAGTGCCGCGAATTGTCAAGCGTTCCTGGCTGGCAGGAGCTCTCACAGCCACGGTCGCGATGGGGGCCCTCGTCGTGACGCCACACACCGCGAGTGCGGCAGCGCGGGCACCGGTGGCGGTGGCGCTCGGCACGGCTGCGAACTTCGCGATTCTGGCTGGGAAAGCGGTCGTGAACACCGGCTCCACCGTTGTCACCGGAGACCTCGGAGTGAGTCCGAGCGCGTCGGTGAGCGGCTTTCCGCCCGGCAGCGTCAGCGGAGCCACGCATGCGGCCAACGCCGTCGCGGCGCAGGCCCAGGCCGACCTGACCACCGCCTACAACAACGCCGACACCCAGGCTCCCGCCACCACCGTGCCGACGCAGCTCGGCGGGACCACCCTGGGGCCGGGCATCTACAAGTCCACCGCCGGCACTTTCCAGATCACCGGAAACCTGACGCTCGACGCGCAGGGAGACCCGAACGCGGTCTTCATCTTCCAGACGGCCTCCTCCCTCAGCACCGGAACCGCCAGCACGGTGACCCTCACCGGGGGCGCCCAGGAGTGCAACGTCTTCTGGAAGGTCGGCAGCTCGGCCGCTCTGGGAACGAACTCCAGTTTCACCGGAAACATCCTCGCGCTGAACTCGATCTCCGCAGGCGGCGGCGCGGCCGTGAAGGGTCGCGCCCTGGCCCGTACCGGCCTCGTCACCCTGAACAAGAGCACCGTCACGCCGTCCGTCTGCCAGGCCCCGTCGGACGTCGCGCAGGCCTCGTCGGGCACCGCGGAGGTTCCGCCGGGCGCCATGCAGGCCGATCCGTGCCTCCCCGGGCAGGGAGGCCAGTTCGCCTTCACCATTCCGGTGGATGTTCTGAGCACGGCCATCCCTCCTGGCTCGGTGGCCTTCTTCGGCACCGGACCGCTTCTGGGCGGGCCCCAGTTCGACGCCACCGGCCAGGTCGTCCCGACCGCCGCGGACCCCTGCCAGGACACGGGTCAGGGCGCCGTCGCCCCGGGTGCGGCCACGCCGGGCACCGCCACTCCCGGCACGGGTGCGGAAACCCCGGGCACGGGCGCTCCGGACGCTCCCGCTACGCCTCCGGGCACGGGTGCTCCCGGTGAGGCCCCGGGCCCGGACGCTCCCGGTACGCCTCCGGGTCCGGGTGCTCCCGGTACGGCTCCCGGTACACCTCCGGGCCCAGGTGCTCCCGGTGCGGCTCCGAGCACTCCGGGCACAGGAGCCCAGGGCCCGGACGCTCCCGGTGCGGCTCCGAGCACTCCGGGCACGGCCGCTCCGGGTACGGGCGTGGGAACCCCGGGTATGAGCGTGGGCATGGGCGCTCCGGGCATGGGCGGGCTGGATTTCAGCACCTCGCCGATGTTCTCCCAGAGCGTTGTCCTCTTCGGCGCCTGCGTGCCCTGGGGGTGCTGATAAAGCAACACCTCAGCACTGGTCCCCGGACAACGGCGGCGTTCCACATGTGAGGCCTCCGATGCAAGGCGGACCTGATCCGCATGGGCAGATGTTGAGCGTTCTCTGTTGAATTCCTTGATTCCGAAACGCTTCAAGGCACGGGGAGGAATCCGGTGCACCGCGACCGGGCCGATACGGTCGCGGACCCGTCTCCCCGCACGGCCCCACCGCTGATGTCCTTTCCATGGACCTCACCGCTGGGGAGAGACAACCGGCTCTCTGCCCGCCGATGTCCCGCACGGTGCCCTTGTGGCCGTGCGGGACATCGGCTTTTTGGGTTTCGACGAGCCGGGACGGACGCTATTGCCTGGAGAGCCGCCGGTTGACGCGGGCGAGCAGATCGTCGATCGGCTCGCAGGCGGTGCATCGCCACAGGCGCACTGTGCCGTCTCCGTGCGCGGTCAGCAGGAGTTGCCCGTCGGCGATGAGGACCCCGCGCCTGCCCGGCGCGGGGTCCTCACACCTTCGAGGAGAACCCGGCGGTGACCCAGAACGCCGAGGCCGACCGGATGCGGGCCCGGCGGATCGCCGACGAGGGGGCCAGGCCGCGCGCCGATGCGGAGAACCGGGCGGCCGAGGACGTCCAGCGGGCGCCGGAGGGCGGCGGCGTCCAGAACAGGTCCTGGGTAACGCCCCCTTCCGTCACGGGGAAGCCGGTGCATCCGTCACACTTGTACCGGAGGAGGAATCGTGACAGAACTGCCGGTTGATCCCTTGTGGAACACCGTGAAGAACTACGACTGGGGATCGCGTACGGCCATCGCCACGCTGACCGGGCGCCCCGTTCCCACGTCGCTGCCCGAGGCCGAGATGTGGCTCGGTGCCCACCCGTCCGGATCCTCGTCGCTGGTGCGACAGGGAACGCGGCGCTCGCTCGCCGAGACGGTGGCCGCCGATCCGCTGACCGAGCTGGGGCGCCCGACCGCGGAGCGGTTCGGCTCGCGCCTGCCGTACCTGTTGAAGCTGATCGCCGTGGATCTGCCGCTGTCGCTGCAGGTCCACCCGTCACAGGAGCAGGCGGAGGAGGGATTCGCGAGGGGGGCCTACGTCGATCCGTTCTCCAAGCCCGAGCTGATCTGCGCGCTGACCCCGTTCACGGCGCTGGCCGGTTTCCGTGCCGCACGCCAGGCGGCGGAGCTCCTGGAGGAGCTGGGCGTGCCGGAGCTGCGGCCGGTCATCGCGCTGCTCGCCGAGGAGGAGACCACGGCAGCACTGCGCGTGCTGGTGGAGTGGCCGGCCGACTCCAGGCGAGACCTCGTCGCCTCGATCGTGCGCGGTGCGACGGCCGCGGGCCGTCCCGACCACGCGCTGGTCGTACGGCTGGCGGACATCCATCCCGAGGATCCGGCCTGCCTCGCGCCGCTGCTGCTGGAGCGGTACGAACTCGAACCGGGTGAGGCGATCTTCCTCGGTGCGGGAGTTCTCCACTGCTATCTGAGCGGATTCGGCGTGGAGATCATGAGCGGCTCGGACAACGTGCTGCGCGCGGGGCTGACCAGCAAGCCGATCGAGGTGGAGGAGCTGCTGCGGGTGACGGTCCCCTCCGCGCTGCCCCTGCGGGTCGAGCCGGTGAAGAACGTCTACCGTACGCCCGCGCCGGAGTTCAGCCTGGGCAGTGTCAGTCCCGGTTCCGGCTTCCTGCTGGAGGGAGGCGTGCCGCGCATCCTGCTGTGCACTCAGGGAGAGGTCGAGGCGGGAGGACGGACTCTGCGCCAGGGGGAGTCCGCCTTCGTTTCCGCCGCGGCCGGACCCATCGACCTGCGCGGATCCGGGACGCTCTTCTGGGCGGAGCCCGGACAACAGTAAGCGGACGGAACGTCAGGCCGGGTGGCTCTCGCACGAGCCACCCGGCCTGACGCGTGCCGGCGCGGCTCGGGGTCGGATCGGTGCTCGGATTCATCGCCCGCCGAGGCCGCCGAGCTGAGGCCGCTGAGCGCGATGCCGCCGGCGAAGCGACGATCGACGTCGCCGCCGGGGGCAGGGGGCGCAACGGCCGGCGCGGGGGTGTGCGGGAGGACTCCGGAGGCTCGGGGAAAGCGGAAAATCGGGCCCGTGCTCGAATCCGTGATGTCCAGGCAGATCGCTGCTTTGATCATGCTTTACCGATCTTTTGCACTATCATTTACGATGATCGGTTAGCGAATCGGTAGACGATCCAGTAGGAGACGGGCCGTGCCTGACAGAGACGAAGACCGGAACCCGATCGAGGACCGGCAAGATCGCGTACCGCCCGGGATCGACACGTCCAAGCCGAACATCTCTCGGGTCTACGACTTCATGCTGGGCGGTAAGGACAACTTCGCCGCCGACCGTCAGGTCGCGGAGATGGCTCTGAAGATCGCTCCTGACGCCCCGGCGGCCGCGCGGTCCAACCGCGAGTTCCTGCGGCGAGTGGTGCGCCACCTGGCGGCGGAGGCGGGCATCCGCCAGTTTCTCGACATCGGGTCCGGCCTCCCCACCCAGGGAAACGTGCACGAGATCGCCCAGGAGATCGACCCGGAGGCACGGGTCGTCTACGTCGACAACGACCCGATGGTCCTCGCACACGGCAGGGCGATCCTCGCCATCACCGAAACGACCACCGTCATCCAGGCCGACATCCGCGAACCGGACAAGATCCTGGACCACCCGGAGGTCCGGCGGCTCATCGACTTCACCGAGCCGGTCGGGCTTCTTCTGTTCAGCATCCTGCACCATCTCAACGACGACGAGGACCCGGGCGGCATAGCGGACCGCCTCCGTGCCGCGCTCCCGCCGGGCAGTTACGTCGCCGTCTCCCACTTCCACAACCCGGGCGCCGAACGTCCCGTGGTCTCCCAGCAGGCCGCCGAGGCCGAGCGGATCTTCAACGAGAACCTGGGCACCGGACGGTGGCGCACCGGGGAGGAGATCCTCGCCTACTTCGGTGACATGGAGGTCCTGGAGCCCGGTCTGGTGCCGCTGGTGGAGTGGCGACCGGATGCGTACGACAACCACGAGGTCGGCATCACCTACTACACCTATGTCGGCGGCGTGGCCCGGAAACCCTGAACGGAGCCGATCGCGTCCCGCGCCATCCGGCACGTGATCGAAGACCGCCGGTCGCGGCTCCTTACGTCACGCAAGGACCTCCCCGGCCTCGTCACGCCCTCCTCCCCCGAGGAGGGCGTTTCCCGAGCCCCCACGGACCTGTCGTCGGAGCGCCGACACCTCCGGGCCTTTCTCCCATCTCACCGCCCCGAGGAACACCCGACACCGGACCTACCGGGTCCGCGGAGGTTCACACGACGTTCTGGGCCAACAGTACGAACCCTTCACCGGCGGCTGAGCGGAACGTCGGGATGAGGACGTAGCGGGGGAGAACGACCGCCCGGATCCTGCCGGGTGCGCGGAAGTGCGAACGCTCCTCGGAGAGGGGCCTGAGTCCTGCCGGGTGACGCAGAAGCGCGAGGACTCCCTGGAGAGGGGCGTCGTCGGCGTATCCGCCGTTCCCCGATGACGGCTCCCCGCATGTTCGCCACGCGTGATTCGCCCTCTCACTTCGCGGACCGGAGAACCATCCTCATATGATCACAAACTCCTCCGTCCGTGCGGAGCCTGCGGGCTTCGACGGGACGGTGACCCCCAGCGGAAGGAAACGCATGCACACTCGGAGCAAGCTCGCCATCCTGGCCGGCGTGGCGATGATCTCCACCGGGCTGGTGGCCGGTGCCACACCGGCCGGCGCGACCGGTCCCTGCGGAAGCGGCTACAGCCAGGTCGGCTCATACCCCATCCCCAAAACCGGCCCGCAAAAAGGCACCCTGAAGGTCTACTACAGCTCCCGCTCCGGAAAGAACTGCGCGCTCGCCTACGGCTACGGCGCCACCTACGGCAAGGCCACCTACAAGTCGGTGACCATTGGCCTCACCGCGGGCACCCGGGCCGAGCACGACTACGGAAACTACAAGCTGTACGCGGGTCCGATCTACCTCGCGGCCGCGCACAAGTGCATCGAAGTCTCGGGATTCATCGGCACCGCCAATCGCGTGTTGTCCAAGGTGCACTGCGGCTGAGGATCTCGCATGTGAGAGCCGACCGCGCCCGCCGGGGCAGACGGGCACGGAGGGCCCCGCACAAGCCGTGCGGGGCCGGACTCCGAGCGTGTGAGGCTTGTGCGGAGCCGGACTCCGGGCGTGCCCGGCGGCCAAGGTGTGCCGGGCACGCCGTCTCGACGGCCTTCGCTCAGGAGGCCGCGGCGTTGCGGATGCCCCTCAGGGTGTGGAGCGCGTTGCTGCCACCGCGGCCGAAGTGGTCGTGCAGCTCGGTGTAGATCGCGTACAGCGCGTCGTAGCTCCTGGCTCGCTCCTCATCGGGCAGGTACACGTTCTTGTTGATCTTCCCCATGGCCTTGGAGGCGGAGTACACGTCGGGGTAGGCGCCCGCGGCGACCGCCGCGTGGATGGCGGAGCCCAGCGCGGGTCCCTGCTCGGAGCCGATGGTGCTGAGCGGGCGCCGGGTGACGTCGGCGTAGATCTGCAGCAGGAACGGGTTGCGGAGCATGCCTCCGGCTATGACCAGCTCCGACACCGCGACCCCCGACTTCTCGAAGTCCTCGATGATCGTACGGGTGCCGAACGCGGTGGCCTCCATCAGCGCCCGGTAGATGTCCTCGGGCGCGGTGGCGAGCGTGGAGCCGATCAGCACACCCGACAGGTTGTGGTCGACCAGGACGGAGCGGTTGCCGCTCTGCCAGTCGAGCGCGACGAGGCCGTGCTGGCCGACCTTCTGGGTGGCGGCCTTCTCCGTGAGCAGCTCATGGGGGGACAGGCCCCGCGAGGTGGCCTGCGCGTAGTAGTCCTCCGGCAGGCCGCAGCCGACGAACCAGGCGAAGATGTCGCCGACGCCGCTCTGCCCGGCCTCGTATCCCCAGAGGCCGGGGGTGACGCCATTGGCCACCACTCCACACATTCCAGGCACCTCGGCCAGGACATCGGAGTTCATGACGTGGCAGGTGCTGGTGCCCATCACGGCGAGCATCTGGCCGGGCGCGACGGCCTGCGCGGCCACGTTCGTGACGTGGGCGTCGACGTTGCCGATCGCCACCGGGGTCCCCTCGGGCAACCCCGTCCACTCCGCGGCCCGCGCGGTCAGCCCGCCCGCGACCGTGCCCATGGCCGACAGCGGGTGCTCCAGCTTCTCGGTGAAGTCGGCGAAGCCGGGGTTCAGCTTGGCGAGGTATTCCGGGGAGGGCCGCTTCCCGTCCTGGTGGATGCCCTTGTATCCGGCGGTGCAGAGGTTGCGGGTCTCCCGGCCGCACAGCTCCCAGACGATCCAGTCCGCGGCCTCGATCCACCGCTGCGCGCGCTCGTAGACCTCGGGGTCCTCCTCCAGGACCTGCAGCGCCTTGGCGTACTCCCATTCGCTGGAGATCTTCCCGCCGTAGCGGGGCAGCCAGTCCTCGCCGAGCTCTGCCGCCAGCGCGTTGATCCTGTCGGCCTGCGGCTGGGCCGCGTGGTGCCTCCACAGCTTGGGATAGGCGTGCGGGCGGTCCTGGAGATCTTCCAGCTCGCACAGGGGAGTGCCGTCGACGGTGGTCGGCAGGACGGTGCACGCGGTGAAGTCCGTACCGATGCCGATCACCTGGCCGGGGGCGACCCCGGCGTTCGCCAGCGCCTGCGGGACGGCGTACCGCAGCACGTCCCGCCAGTCCTGGGGGATCTGAAGTGCCCAGTCGGGGCCGAGCGGGGCGTCCGTCGCGGGTAGCCGCCGGTCGACCACGCCGTGCCGGTACTCATGCACGGCGGTGCCGAGCTCGGTGCCATCGGCCACCGAGACCACCACGGCGCGTCCGGACAGGGTGCCGTAGTCGATGCCGATGACAACTGCGGGGTCGTTGGACACAGCGGTGCTCCCAGGGAATGCAGGCGCGAATCAAGTGGGCTGATTGTTAGCGCTATCAGAAGTATTGGTCAAGGCTATCGGTGATTACGATTCGGGGTACATCCCTCTGGCTAGGGCAATTCGAGCCCATGGGAAGCATCCGAAAAGTTTCCACCTCTAGCCTTGACAGCTTAAGTGTTATCGCAAACACTCTGGTAACCCCAGCGAAACATGGCGAGGAACGCATGACACCGAGCTTCGAGGACGGCAGGGCACGCACCAGACCGGCGGTGCTGGACGATGTCGCCGCACTCGCCGGAGTCTCCGCGATGACGGTCTCACGTGCGCTGAACACACCCGACAGGGTGCGCCCCGAGACCCGGGCGCGCGTCCTGGCGGCGGTGAGCGAGCTCGGCTACCGCCCCAACTCGGCCGCGCGCCAGCTCGTCACGGGTCGTTCGAGAGTGCTCGGCGTGGTCAGTTTCGACACCACTCTGTACGGCCCGGCCTCCACGCTCTACGCGATCGAGCAGGCGGCCAGGCAGAACGACTACGTGGTGAACATCGCCAGTCTCGGCGTGCTGAACCGCAGGTCGATCGGGGAGGGCGTGGACCGGCTCCGCGCGCAGTCGGTCGACGGCATCATCATCGTGGCGCCGCACGAGTCGGCGGCGGAGGGGTTGTGCCACCTCTCGCCCGACCTGCCGGTGGTCGCGGTGGACGCGGGGGAGGACATCCCCGTCCCCGTGGTCATGGTCGACCAGCGCGGCGGCGCCGTACGGGCGACGCGGCACCTGCTGAGCCTGGGGCACGAGACGGTCTGGCACCTGTCGGGCCCCGCGAACTGGATAGACGCCAGGGGACGTGTCGAGGGGTGGCGTTCGGTCCTCGAAGCCGAGGGCCGTCCGGTGCCCGAGGTGCCGGTCGGCGACTGGAGCGCGCACTCCGGCTACCAGCTCGGCAAGCGCCTGGCGATCGATCCTTCGGTCACGGCCATCTTCGTCGCCAACGACCAGATGACCCTGGGGGTGCTGCGGGCCCTGCGCGAGGCGGGCCGGCGCGTTCCCGAGGACATCAGCGTGGTCGGCTTCGACGACGTGCCGGAGGCCGCCTACTTCTGGCCGCCGCTGACGACGGTCAGGCAGAACTTCGGAGAGGTCGGCAGGCATGCGTTCCAGTTGCTGCAGGGCCGCATCGAGGGCGCCTCGGGAGGAGGGCCGCGCATCGTCGAACCCGAGTTGGTGGTCAGGGAGAGCACGGGCCCGGTTCGCCACTGATTCCGGCGGGACCGGATCCCCGGTCTCGGCCGGTCTGAAATGTTAACGCTACCCATAGCAAGCGCTCGGCCAGGTCGCAGGGCCGGCGGATCATCCGCCGGACCGTCGGCATCGAACACGTCCGTGCCCGAGAGATCAGGCCCGGATTCGACGACATCTCCTTCATCCCCCCAGAAACACAAGGAGAGACCATGTTCAGACGTGGTTTGGCGGCGGCCCTGGCCGCCGGAGTGCTCGTGTCCATGCTCGCCGCCTGCGGCTCGGGCGACAGCGGCGCGAATCAGAGCGGCGGCGGATCGGACCAGCTCACGCTCGGCTTCTCACAGGTCGGCGCCGAGAGCGGATGGAGGACCGCGAACACCAAGTCCGTCCAGGAGGCGGCCAAGGAGGCCGGCATCGATCTGAAGTTCTCCGACGCCCAGCAGAAGCAGGAGAACCAGATCAAGGCCATCCGCTCGTTCATCCAGCAGAAGGTCGACGCGATCGCCTTCTCGCCGGTGGTCGAATCCGGCTGGGACACCGTTCTGAAGGAGGTCAAGGACGCGGGCATCCCGGTCATCCTGACCGACAGGGCGGTCGACTCCACGGACACGTCGCTGTACAAGACGTTCATCGGCTCCGACTTCGTCGTCGAGGGCACGAAGGCCGGCGAGTGGCTGGTCAAGGAGTACGAGGGGAAGCCCGACCCGGTCAACATCGTCGAGCTTCAGGGCACCACCGGCTCCGCCCCCGCCAACGACCGCAAGAAGGGTTTCGGGGACGTCATCGCGGCCGACCCGAAGTTCAAGATCATTGCTTCGCAGACCGGCGACTTCACCCGGGCCAAGGGCAAGGAGGTCATGGAGGCCTTCCTGAAGGCCAACAAGGACATCGACGTTCTGTTCGCCCACAACGATGACATGGGTCTCGGCGCCATCGAGGCGATCGAGGGCGCAGGGCTCAAGCCCGGTACGGACATCAAGATCATTACCATCGACGGGGTCAAGGACGGAATGCAGGCCCTGGCCGACGGGAAGATCAGCTTCATCGCCGAGTGCAGCCCCCTCCTGGGCCCGCAACTGATGGACCTGGTCAAGAAGGCCGTCAAGGGCGAGCAGATCCCGACGCGGGTGCTCACCGAGGAGACCACCTTCACCCAGGAGCAGGCCAAGGCCGCCCTGCCGGGGCGTAAGTACTGATCTCGGGCGCCCGAACCTCGTGCGCCGTCCACCGAGGCGGGCCACCCCGGCGGTCACCGGCCGCGGGGTGGCCCGCCCGGATACGTGCGAACCACCTGGACATGTGCGAACCGCCTGGAAAAGTAAGAACCATCCGGACGCGTGAGAACGACATGTGAGAACCACGGGGAACCGCAGGAACCATCCGAACACGCAAGGAGCCACAGGGATGGCAGAGCCCGCAGCGATCCTGGCGATGACGGGAATCACCAAGGAGTTTCCCGGCGTCAGGGCGCTGAGCGACGTCGACTTCCGGCTCTTCCCCGGTGAGGTGCACGCCCTCATGGGAGAGAACGGCGCCGGCAAGTCAACGCTGATCAAGGCCCTGACCGGGGTCTACGACATCGACGGAGGGGAGATCCTCCTGGAGGGGGAGGCGGTGCGCTTCACCGGTCCCCTGCAGGCGCAGCAGGCCGGTGTCAGCACCGTCTACCAGGAGATCAACCTCTGTCCCAACCTGTCGGTCGCGGAGAACATCTTCATCGGCCGCGAACCGCGGCGACTCGGCGCGATCCAGTGGAAGAAGATCCACCGGCGGGCCACCGAACTGCTCCGGCGGCTCCGGCTCGACATCGACGCCTCGGCCCTGCTCGGCACCTACTCCATCGCCGTGCAGCAGATGGTCGCCATCGCGCGGGCCATCGACATCTCCGCCAAGGTGCTCATCTTCGACGAGCCGACCTCCAGCCTCGACGCGAAGGAGTGCGAGCAGCTCTTCCGCGTCATGCGGCAGCTCAAGGACGAGGGCATCGCGATCCTCTTCGTGACGCACTTCCTGGACCAGGTGTACGAGGTCACCGACCGCGTCACGGTGCTGCGCAACGGCCGCCTGGTGGGCGAGCGTCTCACCGCGGAGCTCGCCCAGATCGACCTCGTCGCCATGATGATCGGCAAGGAGCTGGAGGTCCTGGAGCAACTGGACGAGCAGCCCAAGAACTCCCCGGCCACACGCCAGGACGCGTCACCGGTGGTCGCGGCGAGCGAGCTCGGGCGAGACGGCGCCGTGGCGCCCTTCAACCTCGCCATCCACCGCGGAGAGGTCGTCGGTCTCGCCGGACTGCTCGGTTCGGGCCGGACGGAGGTGGCCCGGCTGCTGTTCGGGGCCGATCGGGCCGACCACGGCCAGATCCGGGTGGACGGCACCCTCGTGGCCGTCCGCAGCCCACGTGCGGCGATGGCCCACGGCATCGCCTTCTGCTCGGAGAACCGGCGGACCGAGGGACTGGTCGAAGACCTGACCGTGCGGGAGAACATCATCCTCGCGCTCCAGGCCGAACGCGGATGGTCACGTCCGATCCCCCGGCGCAGGCAGGAGGAGCTGGTGGACAAATACATCAAGGCCCTGCGCATCACCCCCGCCAATCCGGACATGGTCGTACGCAACCTCAGCGGCGGCAACCAGCAGAAGGTCCTGCTGGCCCGCTGGCTGATCACCGAACCCCGGCTGCTGATCCTTGACGAGCCGACCCGGGGGATCGACGTCGGCGCCAAGGCGGAGATCCAGCGGCTGGTGGTCTCGCTCGCCGACGGGGGGATGGCCGTCCTGTTCATCTCGGCGGAGCTCGAAGAGGTCCTGCGGCTCAGCCACAAGATCGCCGTACTGCGTGATCGACATCTGGTGACCGAGATGCCCAACGACGGGGTGGACGTCGAGCACGTCATGCGGATCATCGCGAGCGGAGCCGCCGTATGACCGCAAGCCTGAGCGAGCACGTGAGCGCACTGGCCCGGCGGCGGCTCTTCTGGCCGGTGACCATCCTGATCGTTCTCCTGCTGGCCAACCTCCTCTTCACGCCGGACTTCTTCAAGATCGAGATCCGGGGCGGACACCTCTACGGCAGCCTGATCGACATCGTCCGCTTCGGGGCACCGCTGATCATGGTCGCCCTGGGCATGACCCTGGTCATCGCCACCAGGGGCATCGACCTGTCGGTGGGCTCGATCGTCGCCATCTGCGGAGCCCTGTCCTGCCTGTGGATCAGTGGGCAGGACGACCAGAACGGCGTCGCCGGAGTGCTGACCGCGGTCGGCCTGGCGCTCGGGCTGGCGCTGGTGCTCGGCCTGTGGAACGGCTTCCTCGTCGCGGGAGCCGGCATCCAGCCGATCATCGCGACGCTGATCCTCATGGTCGCGGGGCGCGGACTGGCCCAGCTGATCACCGACGGCCAGATCATCACGATCAACAGCACGCCGTACAAGCTCATCGGCGGCGGCTACTGGCTGACCGTGCCCTTCTCCATCCTCCTGGCCCTGGCCGTGACGGCCCTGGCCGTCGCGCTCACCCGCCGCACCGCGCTCGGCATGCTCATCGAGTCCGTGGGCGGCAACGCCGAGGCGAGCCGTCTGGCGGGCATCGGCTCCCGCCGGATCATCGTGATGGTCTACGTCTTCTGCGCGTTCTGCGCGGGGATCGCCGGTTTGATGATCAGTTCGAACGTCTCCAGCGCCGACGGCAACAACGCCGGCCTGTGGATCGAGCTCGACGCGATCCTCGCCGTGGTGATCGGCGGCACGTCACTGGCCGGAGGGCGATTCTCCATCGGAGGCACCGTCGTGGGTGCCCTGCTCATCCAGGCACTGTCCACCACCATCTACACCGTCGGCGTCCCGCCGGAGACGACCTTGCTGTTCAAGGCGCTGGTGGTCACCGTCGTGTGCCTCATCCAGTCGCCGGCGTTCCGCGCCAAGGTTTTCCAGCGCCGCCGTCGGCCGTCCGCGCGGACGGCCGCGCGGGAGAAGACGAAAGTCGAGGTCGCGCCATGACCAGTCTGACCGGCAGGTGGCCGGGGCTGCGGCGGCCCCAGCGCAAGTACATCCCCGTGCTGGCGACGCTGTCCCTGCTCGCGGTGATGTACGGGGTCGGAGCCATCCGCTACGAGGCGTTCTCCGACGGGCAGGTGATCCTCAACGTCTTCGTCGACAACGCCTTCCTGCTCGTCGTCGCGGCGGGGATGACCTTCGTCATCCTCACCGGCGGCATCGACCTGTCGGTGGGCTCGGTCGTCGCGCTGACCACGATGCTGTCGGCGTCGCTGCTGCAGGAGCAGGGGTGGCCGCCCTATGCCGTACTGCCCTTCGTGCTGTTCGTCGGCACGCTTCTCGGCTTCGCGATGGGCTGCATCATCCACTACTTCGAGATCCAGCCGTTCATCGTCACCCTCGCCGGGATGTTCCTCGCCCGCGGCCTCTGCTACACGATCAGCACCTCCTCGATCCCGATCACCGACCCCTTCTGGACGTCGATGGCACAGTCGAAGGTCCGCTTCGGGGAGTACTTCGTGTCCCCGAGCGTGATCGTCGCGCTGGTCGTCGTCATCGTCGGCGCGTACGTCCTCAGCCACACCCGGCTCGGCCGCAACACCTACGCGATCGGCGGCAATCCGGCCTCGGCGCTCCTGATGGGCCTGCCCGTCGCCAGGACCCAGATCACGGTCTACGCGATCAGCGGCTTCTGCTCGGCGCTCGGCGGGGTGCTGCTCAGCTTCTACATGCTGTCGGGGTACGGCCTGCACGCGGTCGGCATGGAACTCGACGCGATCGCCGCGGTCGTCATCGGCGGCACCCTGCTCACCGGGGGGTCGGGCTACCTGGTGGGAACAGTCCTGGGCGTTCTGGTCCTCGGCGTCATCCAGACCATCATCACCTTCGACGGCACGCTGAGCTCGTGGTGGACGAAGATCGTCATCGGTGCGCTGCTCTTCGTCTTCATCCTTCTCCAGCGGGTCATCGGCGCTCGCAAAGCACCGTAACTTTCCATGTCGTCCGGTCTTGTCCCCGCGTCTGTTTATCGTTTATCGTTTTATCGAAAATCGATACCCATTCGCTGGGGGAGGACATGAACCTCTACCGGGTCCTCATCGTCGGGCTCGCCGCTCTCGCGCTGGCGGAGGTGTTCCGGCAGGGCGGCAAGCTCAGGGCGGACACCCAGGGGCTGGTCTGATGCCTCCGGAGGAGGAGCACCACGTCGTCGTACACCTCGACAAGCTGCTGGCCGACCGCGGGATGACCCTGACCGAGCTGGCCGACAGGGTGGGCGTGACGATCGTGAACCTGTCAATCCTGAAGAACGGCCGCGCCAGGGCGATCCGGTTCTCCACCCTCAGCGCGGTCTGCCGCGAGCTCGGCTGCCAGCCCGGCGACCTGCTCGGCTACGACTCCTGAGGCCGCCGCGAGGCATCGTCACTCACAGACGTGACACGGATCGACATGGTCGTGAGTGCTCAGGCGGTTCCGAGCGCGGCGCGCAGGATCGCGGTGGCCTGGGCGATGGCGGCGCGGGCCCCCCGGGTGTCGCTGAGCGAGTTGAGCAGCATGAAGTCGTGGACGACGCCGTCGTAGCGCACGGTGGTGATCGGGACGCCGGCGGCCCGGAGTTTGGCGGCGTAGGACTCGCCCTCGTCGCGCAGCACGTCGGCCTCGTCGACGAGCAGGAAGGCGGGCGGCAGCCCGGCGAGCTGTTCGGCGGTGGCCTGGTTGGGCGAGGCGGTGATCTCCGCGCGCTGTGCCGGGTCGGTGGTGTATGCGTCCCAGAACCATTCCATGAGCTTGCGGCTGAGGTAGTAGCCGGTGGCGAACCGGTCGTAGGAGCCGGTGTTCATGGCGGCGTCCGTCACCGGGTAGTACATCGACTGCTGCACGAACGTGACGTCGCCGCGCTCCTTGGCCATCAGGGCCAGCGCGGCCGTCATGTTCCCGCCGACCGACTCGCCGGCGACCGCCATGCGATCGGAGTCCAGGCCCTTGGACGCGCCGTCGCGGACGATCCACTGCGCGGTGGCGTAGCCCTGCTCGATGGCGACGGGGTAGCGGGCCTCCGGAGACGGGGTGTACTCCACGAAGGCGATCGCGGCCCTGGCGCCGACCGCCAGCTCGCGCACGAGCCGGTCGTGGGTGCCGGCGTTGCCCAGTACCCAGCCGCCGCCGTGCATGTACACCACGACGGGCAGCGTGCCGGTGGCGTTCCGCGGCCTGACGATGCGCACCCGCACGTCGCCCACGGAGGCCGGCACGGTGATCCACTCCTCGTCGACGGGCAGCTTGTTGACCGGCGCGGCCTGGAGGTTGTCGAGGACCTGGCGGGCGGCGGCCGGCTCCAGCTCGTACAGGAAGGGGGGCCTCGAGGTCGCGTCGGCGAGCTCCTGCGCGGCGGGTTCGAGGACGATCGGGGTCTCAACGCTCATGAGAGTTCTCCTTGTCTACCGGCCCGGAGTTCCGGCGGTTTGTCTGCCGGCCCGGAGCCCCGACGATCGGCTTCCCGTCCGGGCCCAGGTCGCCGACCTGGGCCGTGCCCGGCGGAGTGGTGTGTGAGCCGATCCCTGCCTGATCCTGTTTCTGCAGGTTAAGCGGTAGGCATCCGCGGGTTGGGTTCCGTCGCGGTGTGTCGTCGGAGATCACTTGTCCCCATTCCTGCCTCGCCGTCGCGTCACCCGTGAGGGCGGCCGCGGTTCGCGCCCTCGGGATGGATCGACGCCTCGACACCGGTCCGGGGCCCACCGTCCCAAACCCGAACCTCGAACCCGGCTCTCTCCCGCACCACGGGTGTGGACGTGGTCTCGCGGATCGCGTAGTGGCCGTGACGTGCGTCACGAAGTGGCCAAGAAAAGCGACATAAGGTATAAAAAGGGACATGGATCCCTCTTTGGGGCTATCCAACTTCCGAGCCGCATTCGAGTGATCGCAAAGGACCGGCCATCTCGGCCCCACGGTGGCCGAGTCCCCTTCCGGATCCTCCAGCGGGCGCCTTCCCGCAGGTCACACGGATGACACGTTCGCCATCCCACCGGAGAGCCGTGCTTTGAGCCAGGACAGCAACAGCGCACATGTCGTCTTCGAGATCGACCTCACCCTGGAGGAGACTCGCCGCCGGGCCGCGGTCATGGCGGCACTGGAGCCCGGCTGGGATCCGCCGGCGGTGATGCGGCGTGAGGAGGAGGCCTACGACCTCCTCTACTCCGGTCTCGACGAGCGGCAGCAGGAGCTCTACGACATCCTCGTGGACGCGGGGGTCCTTCCACGGAGGGGACCGGGCCATGCTGCCGCTTGATCCGCACGCCGACCTCGGACGCAGGGCCTGGGTGCCCTGCCCCCGGTGCCGCGACGAGATGGACTGCGGAGACTGCGCGAGCAACCGGAACTGCGGGGTGCACTGGCGCTACCTCATCAGCAACACCGGAAGCGTCCTGCACCTGCAGTGCCCGGGATGCACCCACCTGTGGAACCACGAGACCTACTTCGGCGCGGGCGGCACCACCCCCTTCTGACCGGGCACGGTGGGAGGCCGAAGACGCGGACCGCCGGCGCGGGCTTCCGTGTCACGGCCGTCCGCAGGCGTGGGGGCGACGGGAGCCGGGGCGCCCCGTGGCGGCGATTTAAACCTGAGGCGGTCGAGGTCCGTCGGCCGGTACATTCTCCGGGTATTTCTCAGCCGCCGTCATCGCGGATGATCGGCCTGCCAGAAGAGGATCCTCCGTGACGAAGATCGCGATCACCGGCGTCACCGGCAACTTCGGCCGCATCGTCATCGAGGACCTGCTCACCGGGATCTCTCCCGGTGATCTCGTCGCGGTCGCCCGTACTCCCGGCAAGGCCGCCGACCTCACCGGCCGGGGCGTCGAGGTGCGGCGCGGTGACTACGACGACCCCGCGTCCCTCGACACGGCGTTCGAGGGGGTGGATCTCCTGCTTCTGGTGTCCGGTTCGGACCTGACGCCCGGGGTCCGCGTGGTCCAGCACCGGACCGTCGTGGAGCGCGCGGCCAAGGCGGGAGTACGGCGCATCGTCTACACCAGCGCCATCGGCGCCGAGAGCGGCCAGGGTTCCTCGGCCGATCACGCCGCCACCGAGAAGATGATCGGTGAGTCCGGCCTGACCTACACGGTGCTGCGCAACACCCTCTATTCCGAGGCGTTCGTGGGCACCGCGCTGGCCCAGGCGAACGAGACGGGCGAGGTCGTCTCCTCCACCGCGGGCCGGCCCCTCAACACGGCGAGGCTCCGCGACCTGGCCCTCGCGGCCGGCGCCGTTCTGAGCGGATCCGGACACGACAACGCGACGTACGAGTTGCGCGGACCCCTGTGGACATACCCCGAACTCGCCGAGGCTCTGGCGAAGGTCCTGCGCAGGCCTGTCACGTATCGCGAGGTCACCGACGCGGAGGCGGGCCGGCTCGGAAGCCTGTTCCCGATGGTGCGGGCCGGCGCCTTCTCCCAGACCGCCCCCGACCTCTCCCGCCTGCTCGGCCGACCGGCCACCGGCCTCGAAGACACGGTCGCCGCGTTCATCGAACGTGTCGGAGCCTGAAGGGCGGTGCGGTCAGGGGTCTTCGGCCGCGATCAGGGCAGGGGCTCGATCTCCACGCCGGGGGCGATCTCGCGCAGTTCCTCCCCGCGGTCGGTGACGATCTGCCAGCCGTAGCGCAGGCCGCACCAGGCGACGTGGGCGAGGGCGACGTCGGTCACGGCGAGATCGGCGGCCTCGTGGGCCTTCTCCCGATCCTCCATGTAGTTGATGTCCACGGTGGGTGAGGTGGTGAGCAGCATGAGCTGCCAGCGCAGGTCCTGCGGAAGGATGGCGAGGGCCTGGATGTAGGCGCTGACCGGGATGAGCAGGGTGACGGTGCCGGACTGCAGCGAGGCGGCGATGAGCGCGCGGGCGTAGAGGTGCTTGCCCGTCGCGGCGGACACCAGGGCTGAGGTGTCGAGGATGCGGCCGGATCCGGCGGGAGGAAAGGTGCTCACGGGATCATGGTGTCAGGAAGCCGCGCGGCTCTGCTCCATCCCGAGGGAGCGCGCGGCACGATCGAGCTCGGCCTGCGGGATCGGACCCCAGGCGTCGGTGAGACGGGAGTGAACGGACAGGCGGGTCGCGCGCTCGTCAACCGCGAGCCTGACCACCTGGGCCATGGACAGCCCCTCGGCCTCGGCCATGCTGCGCAGGCGCTCGTTCTCTTCGTCTTCGAATCGGATGGTCATCGCCATGTCATCGACTGTAGCCGATGAGTGATACCACTCGCCACTGATCGTGGTATCACTTGAGGCAGTCGCGGATCTTGTGCACCCGGCAGGGTCACGTGTCCTGCGGAGCGCGAGCCGTACGGCCGTGCGAGTCTCGTCTTGAGGAGGAATCGACATGCGCATAGTCATCGCGGGCGGACACGGGAAGATCGCCCTACGCCTGGAGCGGCTGCTCGCCCATCGCGGCGACGAGCCGGTCGGCCTGATCCGCAAGCCCGAGCATGAGCCCGATCTCCGGGCGATCGGCGCCAAGGCCGTCCTGTGCGACCTGGAGAAGGCCGGGGTGGAGGAGGTCGCCGCCCACCTGCTGGGGGCCGACGCGGCGGTGTTCGCCGCGGGGGCGGGGCCGGGCAGCGGCGTGGAGAGGAAGGACACCGTCGATCGCGGGGCCTCGGCCCTGCTGGCCGAGGCGGCCGAGCGTGCCGGGGTGCGCCGTTTCATCCAGATCTCGTCGATGGGAGCCGGGCGCCCGCCCGCGCCGGGTTCCGAGGAGGTGTGGGCGGCGTACATCAAGGCCAAGACGGACGCGGAGCGCGATCTGCGCGCCCGTGACCTGGACTGGACGATCCTGCGTCCCGGTGGCCTGACCGACGGTCCGGGGGTCGGAGGGGTCACCCTGTCGGAGTCGCCGCTTCCCCGCGGCCAGGTGCCCCGCGAGGACGTCGCCGCGGTGATCGTCGCGCTGCTGGACGCGCCCGGCACCCGCCACCGCGTCCTGGAGCTCATCGGCGGAGACATCCCCATCCTCGACGCCGTCGGAAGGCTGGAGAACGGTTCGGGGACGCCGCGCTGAGACGGTCAGGTGGGCCGCCCGGGCCCTCGCGGAGAACAGTGGATCGAAACATCGGACCGTTCCACTCCGGCTGGCGTGCTGGCCAGCGCCTGGATGCCCCAGCCATCGCGCTCTCTCGCAAGTCTCACGAGTAACAGTCAGCGCGTAGGTATTTTTTTGCGAAAAGAAGTAGAAACATTGCGGACACTCGGGCGTCATCCTATGGTGTGCACAACGCCGTCCTGCCGCTTTTTAGCTGACGGCGGAGATCTTCCCGCCCCCCACCCTGCCGGATCGCGGTGACCGTACGCCCCGACGACCGCGGTGATCCGGCCCTGCGTGACGAAGGGTCAGCCGATGAAGACATCCGATCAATCAGTAAGTCTTCTGCCACCTGCCAGACGTCGTAATCCCGTCATCCTCGCGGTCCTGCTCCTCATGCTGTGCTGGGCGGGCGTGCAGGTGGCGCCGGCGGCACGCGGGGCGGCGGTCCCCGAGCTGTCCCCCAACGTCCACCTGTTCTACTACCCCTGGTACGGCAATCCCCAGGTCGGCGGCGACTGGCGGCACTGGCAGCAGGGCGGCCGCACCCCGCCGAACGACATCGGCGCGGATCTGTATCCCAGCCTCGGCCCCTACGACTCCGGCGACTACGCGGGCGCCGTCACCAAGCACATGCAGTGGATCAAGCAGGCCGGAGTCGGCGTCCTCGTCTACAGCTGGTGGGGCCAGGGAAGCTACGAGGACAACCTGGTCGCGGGCGTGATGAACGCCGCGGCGCAGTACGGCATCAAGGTGGCGTGGCACATCGAGCCGTACAACGGGCGCTCGGCGGCCTCGGTCGTCGGCGACATCCAGTACATCAACAACCGCTACGGCGGCAGCCCGGCCTTCTACCGCGACGCCGAGCACGGCAACCGCGCCGCCTTCTACGTGTTCGAGAGCCTGAAGATCACCGACTGGGCCGCGCTCGACCAGGTGACCCAGAACAACATCGTGCTCGCCCAGACCACCGACACCTCGAAGATCGCCCACTTCTCCGGTCTGTACACCTACGACGGGATCGCCGGTGCCACCGCGCCCGGCTGGGCGAACGCGGGCGCCTACGCCAAGCAGAACGGCCTGATCTGGGCGCCCTCGGTCGCGCCCGGCTACATCGACGACCGCGCCGTACCCGGCAACACCTCGCCGACGCTCGGCCGCGCGAACGGCGCCACCTACGACCTGGAGTGGGCCAACGCCCTCGACACGGCCAAGGGCGGCCTGCCGTCGTGGGTCTCGATCACCTCCTTCAACGAGTGGCACGAGGGCAGCTCGATCGAGCCCGCCCGCGGCAACCCGCCCGCGGGATTCGGCTACCAGACGTTCGAGGGCGCGTACGGCAAGACCGGGGCCGCGGCGGAGACCGCCTACCTGGACCGGACGAAGTACTGGGCGACGGAGTTCGAGACCCGCAGGGGTGGCGGGAGCCAGCCGGACACCCAGCCGCCGTCGGCGCCGGGCAACGCGCGCTCCACCGCGACGACCGAGACCGGCGTCGCGCTGGCCTGGAACGCCGCCACCGACAACGTCGGCGTGAGCGGCTACGACGTCTACCGTGAGGCGGGTGCCACCGACGTCAAGGTGGGCAGCGTCTCCGGAACGTCGTTCACCGTCACGGGTCTCAGCCCGTCGACGTCCTACCAGTTCTACGTGGTGGCCAGGGACGCCGCGCAGAACACCTCGCCACCCTCCGCCACGGTGACCGCGGTGACCAAGACCCCCACCGGGTGCTCTCCGGGAACCGGTGACCTGGCCCGGGGCAAGTCGATCACGGCAGGCAGCACCACGCAGAACTACGTCCCGGCCAATGCCGTCGACGGGAACGCCTCCACCTACTGGGAGAGCGCCAACAACGCCTTCCCCCAGTCGATCACGGTCGATCTCTGCGCGCAGGCCGGAGTCAAGCGCGTGGTGCTGAAGCTGCCGCCGATCTCCAGCTGGAACACGCGCACCCAGACCCTGTCGGTGCTGGGTTCGGTCAACGGCACCGCCTTCGACACCCTGGTCGCGTCGCAGGGCTACACCTTCAACCCGGCAGGTGCCAACACCGTCACCATCACCGTGCCGGCGACGACCCAGAGATACCTGCGGCTGAACATCACCGGCAACACCGGATGGCCCGCCGGGCAGCTCTCCTCGTTCGAGGTCTACTCCTCCTAGTCCGTTTCCTCCGGAGCGGGTCCAGCCAACACCATGGAAAGCGACGTTAAGTAGTTGTACCATTACTGATTGTTGTTCGGTGTCGGCTGGACCAAGCGGAGGTAAGGGCTATGGCGGACCTACAGCACTTCATCGTCGATCTTCCTGACAGTTTGGCGGAAGGACCCGGCACGACGACCGGGCTCGGTGGCGGCCCGACCACATACATGACCGGCGAGGAGGGCGGCGGGGGTTACACCACGTACGCGATCGGCGAGGAAGGCTGCGGCTAGAGCGGCGGCGATCGACGAAGGACGGCGCTCCGAGGCATGGAACGCTGGGGGATCATCGGCCCGCCGGGCGACGAGCAGGTGGCAAGGGTGGCGAGCTACCTGCGAGAGCGCCGGGCGGAGCCGGCCATCCTCGATCTTTCGAGGTTTCCAGCCGAGGCGTCGCTCTCACTGTCGGACGGTCTGCCCGTGGCTCCGGGGCTCGGAGCCGGCCCGGAGGGGCCCTGGTATGTCCGCTCGTTGCCGTTACCCCTGCCCTTCCTTTCCCGCCATGGAGAAGCGGGCACCGCCACGGCGGGGGAGCAGGAGAGCGCGCGGCGTTCGGCCTATGCGAACGGCCGTGAGATCCGCTCGTTCGTGTTCAGCTTCGTCGCGGCCCTCGAGCGCGGCGGCGCGCTCCTCGTCAACCATCCATCGACGTTCGGGCAGCACTTCCTGAAACTCGAGCAGCTCCAGAGGCTGCGGGACGCCGCCGTTCCGGTTCCGCGGACGCTCGCCACCAACGATCCCGCCGCCGTCGTCGACTTCGCCCGGAGCCTCGGCGGGCCGATGGTCTACAAACCCATCGCGGGCGGGGCTCTGTGCCGCCGCGCGACCGAAGACGATCTCCTCCCGGAGCGGCTCCGCCTGCTCGCCGGAGCCCCCGTGCTGTTCCAGGAAGAGGTCCCCGGGCGCAACCTGCGGGTATACGTCGTCGCCGGCAAGGTGGTGGCCTCATACGAGATCGTCTCCGACGAGCTCGACTACCGGGGCGCGGAGACCGCGGTGTTTCCGGCCCCGCCCAGCGAGGAGGAGCACGACGCGTGCCTTCGGGCGACCGAGGCGTGCGAGATGGTGTTCACCGGCATCGACATCCGCCGCAGGGACGACGGCACCTTCGCACTGCTGGAGTGCAATCCCTCGCCCATGTTCGCCGCCATCGAGCGAAGAACGGGGGAGTCGGGCGTCACCCGAGCCCTGGGTGAGCTCCTGCTGAGATCGATGGAGCCGCGCCCGCCCGGATAAGCGATACCCGGACTTCCGGCGGACCGTTCTTACCGGTGCGGGGGGAGTGCGTCGGTAAGAACGGTGCGATCATCGCGTACGCGGGAGCCTTCGGCTCAGACCGTAGGGCCCTGTCGCTTCATTGATCTGTGTTCAGGCATCGACTACGGGGAGGTCGTGTGGTCGCGCGCAGCGATCAACGGGGCCATGAACTCACGGAAACGCTCCAACTCCTCCGGATTCATGTCCAACGGCAACCCGTTGACAATCTGGTCGTTGCCGTCTTTGGAGCCGATTATGACCTTGAATCCGTTGCGGCGCGGTTTCGCGTACACCCCGAGAAACGCCACGTGGAAGCGCTTGACGCTTGACAGAGTGCGATGGAAAATCTCAAGAATTCTGCCGTCCTGCACCAGGATGTAGTCGCCGACCTCGAACTCTGTCGCCATAGCTCCCGCTCTCAGACCGCCCTACCGGCCCGATGCCGGCAGTGCGCTTCGACATTCGCCGGTTCGGAGACTACATCCTGAATTCGGCGCCTTTAAGGCTCGGCCATCGGAGAAGGTTCGGTGGGATGGGCGAGGATGAGGATCATGGCGTCGAGGAGGCGCTGCCAGTCGCGTTCGGACAGGTCGTCACGTCCCAGGCCGCGGGTGACGGCGGCCAGTGCGTCGAGCAGCCGGGTCCGGACCCGGTGCGGTTCCTCCCCGAGTGATGTGGCCAGACTGCCGGCCTCCCGGCGGAAATAGCGGGTCCGGGTGAAGCCGAGGAGCGCGGGTGGTGGAGGCGGTTCCCCGGAACCGCTGTCCGGATCGGCGAGGGTGACGGTCAGGCGGGTGCCGAGAGCCTCGGCGAGCCGGTCGAGGGCGGAGACGGTGGGGTTGCCCCGGCCGTTCTCCAGGTTGGCCACGTACGGCACCGACAACGCGGCGTCGGCGGCGACGGAGGCGACGGTCCGGCCGAGCGCGGCGCGCCGGGAGCGCAGGCGCTGGCCCAGTTCGGCGTGATCCATGGTCCTATCTTGACAGAATAGTTTGTCCCTGTTTCTCTCTTCACAGAATAGTCGTGAAGGGGGGAAGCTGTGCTGCGGGCCTTACGAGTGCGGGACTTTCGACTGCTCTGGGTAGCGCGGGCGGCCGCCACCTTCAGCGCCAATCTCCTGGTGGTCGCGGTCCCCGCCCATGTGTACGCGGTGACCGGATCGATATTCGCGACCGGGCTCACCCTGGCCGCCGAGTATCTTCCGGTCCTGTTGCTGGGGCCGTTCGCCGGGGTGCTGGCCGATCGGTGGGATCGCCGGCGCCTGATGTTTCTCACCAGCGTCGCTCACGTGGCGGTCATCTCCCTGTTGTTCTTCACCCGCACCCCCGACACGGTCTGGATCGTCTATCTGGCGGTGTTCGGCGAGGGCGTCGTGGGGGTGCTGTTCCGTCCGGCGGCCCAGGCGTACACACCCGACGTCGTGGGCACCGGCTCCTTGCTGACCAGCGCGAACGCACTGAACTCCTTCACCTCCGGGGTCATCGGGCTGGGCGCGGCCCCGCTCGGTGGCCTGCTGTTCGCTGTCTTCGGCGTCGACGTGGCCATCACCGTCGCCCTCGTCGGCTACCTGACATCCGCCGTCGCGATCGGATTCATCCGGCCACACCCTCACCGCCGGGAGCTCTCCCGGCGTGTGCTCGCCGAACTGAGGGACGGGCTGCGCCACGTCAGGCGGGCCGCCGCCACCCGCGCCCTGCTGGTCGCCAACGGCGTCTACCTCCTGGCGAACGCGGCGCTCACGGCGCTGCTGGTGCCGTTCGGGGTCTCCTCCCTCGGGGGCAGCACGCAGGTCGGCTGGCTGCTGTCGGCGCTGAGCGCCGGTTTCCTGATCGGCGCCCCGATCAGCGGAAGGATCGTCGACCGCCTGCCCGTCCGGACGACGGTCGCCGCCGGCCAGCTTCTCGTCGCCGGCGCGTTCTTCCTGATGTTCAACGCCCGGTCCCTGCCCGTGGCGCTGACCGCGGCGGTCCTGCTCGGGATTCCCGCGGTCACGGTGATCGTCGCCCTGCAGACCTGGCTGCAGCGAACCACTCCGGCGGCGCTTCTCGGCCGTGTCAGCGCGGTGTTCATCACCGCCGAGGCCGCCGCGTCGATGGTCGGCGCGTTGGCCGGCCCCGCCCTGAGCGTGTTCAGCCTGCCCATCGCCCTCAACGCGGCCTGCGCGGTCGCCGCCGGAGCCGCCGTTCTCACCTCCTGCCTGGTCCCGGGCCCCCTGGTCGACGCCGCCGATCACCTGCGGGTCGGGGGCGCACCGCCGCAACCCACCGGGGGTGGTGATGCGCAGCTCATGGGGGTCGGCGGGGGTGAGGAAGCGCGTCTCCACCTCGCGGCAGGTGGCGAACCGGAGGCCGGGCCGCTGTCCGGAGCCCGTGATGAGCAACATGAATTGACTATTTGAATTAGTCAACTAAGGTTGCTTACATGTCCGGTGTTGAGACTCCCGTTCCCCAAGAGCCCGCTGATGCGCTGGCGGCTGTGGCGGCGTTGAGACGCCTGGCCGACCAGATAGAGGACGCCGCCGTCGAGCAGGCGATGCGAGCGGGCTGGAGCTGGCCGCAGGTCGCCGAGGCGCTCGGCGTGACGCGCCAAGCGGTCCACAAGAAGCACGCCAAGCGGCTCATCGCCGCGGGCGTGACACTGAGGAGGCGCTGACGATGGCCGCCATCGACGAATACATCAACACGATCATCGAGCAGGGAAGACGCGATGCGCACCACGACGGATCGGCGGCGATCGAGGCACACCATCTCCTGCTGGCGATCGCCGCCGAGGGGGAGAACGCCACCCGTCAGGTCCTGACCTCGGCCGGGCTCGACCATCGAGCGATCCGCGACGCGCTGGACCGCGAGTTCGAGCACAGTCTGAACGCGGCCGGGGTGTCTCTGGCCGCCTCCGGTCTCCCCCGGCCGAGCAAGGCCGCCAAGCCTCCGACGCAGCTGGGGGCATCGGCCAAACTCGCGCTCGAACGAGGCTTCGCGTCGGTTGACCGCAAGAAGGATCTGCGGCCGGCGCATCTGCTGCTCGGAATCTTGCAGGCACGGGTCGGCACCGTGCCGCGTGCGCTCGCCCTGGCCGAGGTCGACCGGGCCGAACTGATGGCGCGCCTCCTGCGGACGCTCACCCCCGAGAGCGAGTGACGGGGCGGGCACAGCTCAAGCCGTACCTTCCACACTCACCCGCGGCGAGTTCCCGAGTGCCCCGTACGGCCGGTGCCACCCGAGAGGAAACGTTCTCATACGTACACGCAGATGAACGCCGACGGTGACGGCAGAGGCCACCGGACAGTGCGGGCGCGACCAGGGATCGGAACCAGGACCGGCGAGGATGGCTCAGCCTTTTTCGGCGCCCTCGTTGGCGCCGCGGACGAAGTAGCGCTGGAAGATCACGAAGATGATCGCGACCGGGATCGTGGCGAGCACCGCGGCGCCCAGTTTGAGCGGATACCGGGTGCCCATGCCGAGAGACCCGGTGACCAGGTCGGCGAGCCCGCGCGGCAGGGTGAACAGATCCGGGCTCTGCACCGCCACCAGGGTGTGCGGAAACTCGTTCCAGGTGCCCTGGAAGGAGATGATGGTCAGCGTGATCAGAGCCGGTCGCGCCATGGGCAGCACGACCGACCAGAAGATGCGGAACACCCCGGCGCCGTCGATGCGCGCGGCCTCCTCCACGCTGACCGGGATGGACTCGAAGAACTGCTTCATGATGAAGACGCCCGTCGCGTCCACGAGTACCGGCAGGATCAGCGCGGTGTAGCTGTCGTACAGCCCGAACTGGTTGAGCACGAGGAACTTGGGGATGAAGAGCACCACCCCCGGCACGGCCATCACCGCGATGACGGCCGAGAACAGCGCGCGCCGCCCGCGGAAGCGGAGCCGGGCGAGCGCGTAGCCCGCCAGCGAGTCCAGGAAGACCCGGCCGACGGTGACGAGGACCGTCACCAGCAGCGAGTTGCCGAGCCAGAGCGGCATGTCGGTGCCGAGGAACACCCGCTCGTAGCCGCCGAACGAGATCGGGTCGGGCAGCGGAGAGAGCGGGTTGGCCGTCGCGTCGGGCTCGGTCTTGAGGGAGTTCGCGATCTGGATGACAAACGGGTACAGGAAGACCAGCGAGAAGAACACCAGGACGGCGTAGCCGGCGAAGGTGGAGGTCAGGGACTTGGCTCCCGGCATCGGTCCCGGTGACCTGCCTCCCGGCATCGGCCGGTGCCGGCGGGAGGCAGAAGGGGCCGCGTTCGGATCCGTGGACCTCGTCATCTCATGACCTCCTCGTCCACGCCGGGCGACGGAGGCGGGGCCGGTCGGCGCGCTCGCGCATCACCCGGCGCTGGACCAGCGCCAGGATCACGATGATCAGAAAGAGCACGAACGAGATCGCCGTGCCGGTGCCGTACTCGAAGTCGCGGAAGGCGGTCTGGTAGGACAGGTAGGCCGGGGTCAGCGTGGTCTTCGCCGGGTTGCCCTGGCTCATCACGTAGACCTGGTCGAAGACCTGCCAGGTGGAGATCAGGCCGAGCGTCAGCACCAGGAAGAGCGTCGGCTTGAGCACCGGCAGCGTCACGTGCCGCAGGCGCTGCCACCAGCCGGCCCCGTCGATCATGCTCGCCTCCTCCAGCGCCACCGGGATGTCCTGGAGCGCGGCGAGGAACATCAGCATGAACGTGCCGGAGGTGGTCCATATGACGAGCATGATGATCGTGGCCATCGCCACGCTGGGACCGGACAGCCACTCCCACCAGGACAGTCCGAACAGGCCACCGCCGGTCAGCGCGGCGGGTGGCGCCTCCGGGTCGACCAGGCCGGTGCGGCCGAGCAGCAGGTGCAGCACGCCCCGGGGATCGGCGAACCACTGCGGACCGTTGATGCCGAGCAGCGCGAGCAGGCGGTTGGCCGCGCCGGAGTTGGCGAAGATGAACAGGAAGACCACGCTCATCGCCACCGAGCTGGTGACCGAGGGGAAGAAGAACGCGGTGCGGAAGAACGTCCTGCCCCTGAGCCGCGTGCCGTTGACGATCAGGGCGAGGCCGAGCGCCAGCACGGTCTGCACCGGAACGACGATCACCACGTAGTAGAAGTTGTTGCGGATGCTGGTCATGAAGTCCTGGCGGGCCAGATTGTCCTCGGTGAACAGCCGGGTGTAGTTGCGGAGCCCGACGTAGGGCACTCCGGCGAGGAAAGGGCTGCCCTGCCCGTTCCAGTCGGTGAGGCTGACCCACAGCGCCATCAGGATCGGCACCAGCAGGAACAGGCCGAGAATCGTCACGACCGGCGCCACGAAGAGCCATCCCGCGGCGGCCTCCCTGGTGGCGGCGGTGGGACGGAACCGGCGGCGGACCGCCCGGGTCGTCGTGTCGGGCACGCCGGCCTCCCTCCGTTCTCGCAGGCGGCCCCCGCTTCACGGGGGAGCCGGCGCCGTCCTTGCGTCCCGGGTCAGTCGTCGAGCGCGTCCTGGGTGTTCTTCTGCAGACGCTTCAGGATCGCCTCGGGTGCCGTCCGGGCGAGCTGCTGGAGGCCGGCGTCGAAGTCGGCGAGCACACTCTCCATCTTCGGGGCGTTGACCGGTCCGCGGGCGTATTCCGCGCCGTTCACGAACGACGTGTCCCGAGGAAACTCCCTGGTGAAGGGGCCCTTCGCCGACCGCCGGGAGGGCATGGCGCCGAACGCGCGGGCGAACGCCATCTGCTGGTCCACCGTGGTCATCGCCTCGACGAAGCTGATCGCCGCCTTCTTGTACGGGCTCTTGGCGGCGATGCCCCAGCAGTTGGTGAAGGCGAGGGTGCCCCTGCCCTTCGGACCGGCGGGCAGCTCGTGCACCGAGTATTCGACGGCGGGGAAGTCGGCTCTCAGCGCTCCCTCGATCCAGTTGCCCTCGATGGTCATCGTGGCCTCGCCCTTGCCGAACGCCTCGCCGCTCCATCCCGCGTCGAGGTCCTGGGGGAACCGGGCGAGCTTGTTCTCAAGCAGCGTCCGGACGTAGCGCAGGGCCCTGAGATTCTCCGGGCTGTCGGCGACGGCCCGCCTGCCGTCGGGGCTGATGATCCGGCCGCCGGCCTGCACCATGAAGGCGCCGATCCGGTCGTGGGTGTCGCCGATCACCAGCGGGACGATCCCCCTGGCCTTGATCCTCTCGCTCACCGAGGTGAGCTGCTCCCACGTGGTGGGCACGTCGGCGCCGGACAGCCCGGCCCTCTTCCACAGATCGTCGTTGACGATCAGCGCCAGGGTGGAGAAGTCCTTCGGCGCGCAGTAGAACCTGCCGTCGTGGGTGAAGGCGGTGCGCAGGTTCCCGTAGAAGTCCGCCGGATCGGAGATCCTGTCCCCGTACGGTTCCAGCGCGCCCACGCTCGCGTAGTCGGCGAAGCGGGAGGCGTCGACGTAGAACACGTCGGGCGGGCTGTCGCCGGCGAAGGCCTGGCCGAGCTGCTGGGCGATCGCCTGCGCGGGTGTGACCGCCGCGGTGTTCCCGGAGGAGGCGGCCCAGGCGTCCGCGGCCCGGCGCACCGCGGTGGTCTCGGTGTCGCCGGAGGAGCCGATGAGAATCCGCAGCGCGGCGGGCCCGCTGCTCTGCCGTACCTGCCGCCCGTCGCCTGCGCCACAGGCCGTCGAGGAGAGAACCATGCCGCAGACGGCCAGGCCGAGAGCCGCGTTACGGAGATCGCCGCATTTCATCGGAACTCCCTTGATCCTCGCTGGTGGGTGAAGGCGGCCGCGGGGTCACGCCGACCGGCGCACGACCAGCGACGGCTGAAGAAGCACCTGCGCCGGCGGGCCTCCCGGAGCCATCAGGGCCGTCGGGGTCATCGTCGACCCCGGAGATCGCGAGGTTTCCGTGCCCGCCGGCGTCGCGACGGGTCCGTGTGCCCCGCCACCCGCCCCGCCGCGTGCCTCATCGAACGCTCCGCCGTTCGCTTCACCGAACGCCCTGCCGTTGGTCTTGCCGTTCGCTCCGCCGATCACCCCGGCACCGTCGAGGGCGTGCGCGAGCAGCGCGACGCAGCAGGCCGCGGCCTCGGCCAGCGGCTGGCTGAGGCTGGTGAGCCCCATCGCCCTGGCCGCGGACGTGTCATCGAAGCCGATCACCGCGATCGGCATGCCGGCCCCGCCGTTCGCACGCCCTCCGGCGCCGGGGGAGCGAGCGGCGTGCAACGCGCCCAGTGCGAGCGAGTCGCTCACGCAGAGCAGCGCGGTCGCCGGGCGGTCGGCGTCGAGCAGGTCGCGTGCCAGGGCCTCACCGGCGGCCACGCCGCCATCAGACACACGGTCCAGGCCGGCCGGATCCACGCCCGCCGCGGCGAGTGTCCGCGCCCAGCCGGCCCGGCGGTCGTCCCCGACGCCCGAGCCGGGAGGCCAGCCGATGAAGCCGATGCGCCGGTGGCCCGCGTCGAGGAGGTGGCGGGTGGCCGCGGCGGTTCCCGCGGCTCCGTCCACGTCGACCCACGGGTGGCTCGGGCCCTCCGGCATGCCCCACGGGCGCCCGAAGGTGACGAACGGCAGCCGCCGTCCGGCCAGCCACGAGGTGCGCATGTCGCCGTGGTGGGTGCCGGTGAGCACAAAGGCGTCCGGTTCGTACGCCGCGAGCAGGTCGTCGATGGTGGCGATCTCGGACTGATCGTCGTCGGCGGTGTAGAGCAGCACGCGGTAGCCGGCCTCGGCGGCCGCCTCGGTGAGCCCGTGCAGGAAACGGTCGTAGACTGTTCCGTCGATGTCGTCCCGGGTCGGCTCGATGCGCGTGGCGATCAGCCGGGACCTTCCGGTGCGCATCTGCCGGGCGGCCTGGCTGGCGCGGTAGCCGAGTGTCTCAACCGCCTCCAGCACCCGGCGCCGGGTATCCTCGCGGACCAGCCCGGGTGTGTTGAGCACGTTCGACACCGTCTGACGGGACACCTTGGCGTGCCGCGCGACGTCGGTGATCGTCACTTTCTGAGCCATCCGCACCTTTCCAGTCCAAAATTTGAACGTTCAAAGCCCAATAGGGCATAATTGGATCGTTCAAGTAAAATAAGCGCTTCGCAATGTGTACCTCCGGCGCCCGTCTGTCAAGATTGCGTCGGCCCGAGCTGACCCTGGGAGGGCCGTCCGTGCTCGTCGAAGCCATATCCGAACCCGGAGGCGCGGTCGCCACCGAGGTGATCGATCCCCGAACGACATACCGTCTGCAGCCGTTGCTGCATGACCTCGTCAGCACCGTTCTGGCCCCCACGACCGCACTGGGCGGCCCCGACGGGCAGATCCGCCCCGCCGGCGTCCAAGGTCTCTTCCACGCGGACTCAAGAGCATTATCGCAGGTCAAGCTGGAAGTCGACGGACGTGAGCCCGAGGCCGTCGGCTATGCCCCCGACGGGCCCGGCGGCGCCCGGTTCGTCTCGCTGCTGCGATGGCTGGGTGATCGCCGGCCCGACCCCACGCTCCGGATCGACCGGATCCGCCGGGTCACCCCGGGCGGCATGAGCGAGCAGGTCGAGATCGCCTCCACCGCCTCGACGGCCGTGCACGCCACCGTCACCCTCGAACTGAGTTGCGACTTCGCCCCCATCGAAGTGGTGAAGTCCGGCGGCGACACGGTCCCCGCACCGGCCGAGCTCACCGGGCCCGGCGAGCTGTCCTGGGAGTCGGACCGCATCAGGGTCACCGTGACCGGCGAGGACGGCAAGGCCGAGCCGGGAGAGACGGCTCGGCTGCGCTGGGAGGTCACCCTGCCTCCGGGCGGACGGATCGTGCTGCGCTGGAACGCCGTGATCGACGACCCGGAAGCCGTCGTGGTCGCCCCCGCCCATGCCGTCGAGTGGAGCCGCCCCCGGGTCGTCTCCGCCGATCACCGCCTGACCCGGCTGCTGGAGCAGTCGCTCGACGATCTGCGCTCCCTGCGGCTCGCCGAGGCGAGCGCTCCCGGCGACACCTTCCTCGGCGCGGGCGTGCCCTGGTACCTGACCCTCTTCGGACGCGACAGCATCTGGGCCGCCCGCATGCTCCTGCCCCTCGGCACCGAGCTGGCCGCGAGCACCCTGCGGGTTCTCGCGCGCCGCCAGGGCACCCGGATCGACCGTGAGTCGGGCGAGGCCCCCGGCAAGATCATGCACGAGCTGCGGCGGCACGAGTTCGCCCTTGAGGGCCACGACCTGCGCCTGCCGGCCGCCTACTACGGCACCATCGACGCCACCCCGCTGTGGATCAGCCTGCTCCACGACGCGTGGCGCTGGGGCCTGCCCGAGGAGGAGGTGGCGGCTCTGCTGCCGCACCTCGAGGCCGCCCTGGGCTGGCTCGGCGAGCACTTCGACTCCGGCAGCGGCTTCGTCGAATACATGGACACCAGCGCCCACGGGCTGGCCAACCAGGGGTGGAAGGACTCCGGAGACGCCGTACGGTTCCGCGACGGGCACCAGGCCGAGCCCCCGATCGCCCTGGTCGAGGTGCAGGGTTACGCCTACCAGGCGGCCCGGGACGGGGCCGCGCTGCTGGAGGCGTTCGGACGCCCCGGCGCGGCGCGCTGGCGTGACCACGCCGACACCCTGGCCGAGCGGTTCCGCGCCCACTTCTGGGTGGACGGCCCGCAGGGGAGGTTCCCGGCGCTGGCCCTCGACCGGGACAAACGCCCCGTGGACGCGCTGACCAGCAACATCGGTCACCTGCTGGCCACGGGCCTGCTCTCGGACGAGGAGTCGGCCGCGGTCGCCGCGCTGCTGGCCTCGCCCGCGATGGCCGACGGCTTCGGGCTGCGCACGATGTCGTCGCAGGAGGGCGGGTTCAGCCCGCTGTCCTACCACTGCGGCTCCATCTGGGCGCACGACACGGCGATCGTGATCGCGGGCCTGGCGCGCGCCGGGTTCGGCGCACAGGCGGGAGCGCTCGCCGAGGGACTGCTCGCGGCAGGGGAGTCGTTCGACTACCGGCTGCCGGAGCTGTTCGCCGGCGACGCCCGGGGAGCGGTCGGCCGGCCCGTGCCGTACCCGGCGGCCTGTCGTCCGCAGGCGTGGTCCGCCGCCGCCGCGGTCACGATCATGCACGCCGCCGTGGGTCTCCACCCCGATGTGCCCGCCGGCCGCGTGCTGCTGCGGCCCCTGGCCGGGACGCCGCTCGGCGAGGTGTCCGTGCGGGGACTGCGGGTGGCGGGGGAAGAGGTCGACATCGAGGTCGACCGGAACGGCGCGGTCAGCGTGACCGGTCTCCCGGCCGGGATCTCCGTCGAGATCGTGGGAAACGGCTGATCTCCCACGGGCGCCGTATCCGGCTCCCGCCTGGCGGTCGTGAGCGCTGACTCCCGCATGGCGATCGTGAGCGCCGATCGTCAGAACGTCGTGAGCGCTGATCCGTCAGAACTAGGCGATTTTTCCGGATGGTACGTTGCGTCCGAAAGCTGGCATGGGCTTTCCCGGACAAGACGTGCACCGTACCCGGCCTGTCAGGACGACGCACCAGGAGATTTCATGGGCTCAAGCGAACCGTTGACCGGCCTCACCCCCGAGGTTCCCCGGCCTCGCGCACTGGACGTCCGGTGGATCCACGGATCGGAGTCGGCGAAGCACAACACCGACCCCGACATCCAGGTGCACGCCTACGACGAGCGCACGTTCATCCTGCGGCAGAACATGGCGGTCAACTACGAGGCGCCGTTCGTCTTCCTGCTGCTCGGCGACGCCCGGGCCGTGCTCATCGACACCGGCGCCACCGCGTCCGCCGAGTTCTTCCCCCTGCGCCGGGTCGTCGACGAGCTGATCGAACGCCGGCTCGGCGAACACCCGCGGGACGGCTACGAACTGCTCGTCCTCCACACGCATGCCCACGGCGACCACGTCGCGGGCGACGCCCAGTTCGCCGACCGCCCCGGCACCGTCGTCGTGGACGCGGAGCGGAGCGGCGCCTGGGAGTATTTCGGGTTCGGCGACGACCTCGACCAGGTGGTCCGGGTCGATCTCGGAGGCCGGGTGCTGGAGTGCCTGGCCAGCCCGGGGCACCATGAGGCGGCCGTCACGTTCTACGATCCGCACACCGGATTCCTGCTCACCGGCGACACGGTCTATCCCGGCCGGCTGTACGTCCAGGACTGGCCCGCCTTCGGCCGCACCATCGATCGCCTGATCGCGTTCGCCGGTGCCCGGCCGGTCACCCACGTCCTCGGCTGCCATATCGAGATGACCAACCGGCCGGGCGTGGACTATCCCATCTTCACCACCTACCAGCCGGACGAGCCGCCGCTGCAGATGACCGTGGATCAGTTGCGGGACGTACGCAAGGCGATCGACGAGGTCGGTGACCGGCCCGGCCGGCACGTCTTCGCCGACTTCGTCATCTGCCGCAGGGACGGGTAGGCGGAACGTCCCCGGGCCCGGATCGGTTCGCTTCATCGGTAGAACGCGGCGTGCATTCCCCGTGGGCGGAACGCCCCTGAGCCCGTATCGGCTCGATCCAGGTGGAAAAGCCGGTGAGAAGACGCGGCGGCCGCCGGTCCGAAGACCGGCGGCCGCCTGTTCGACTCCGATGCGGACTATCGCACCTTGCGAACCTCTACCTTTTCCTGCTTGTAGTTGTTGTTGTTACCGGCGGGCTTGTAGCCGTTCTCCACGTTGCTGGCGATGTCGACCGAGAACCAGCGCACCTGGGTGGTCTTGTTGACCGTGATCTGCTGCGTTCCCTCACGCATCCCCGAGGAGACGAGCTTGGGGGAGCTCAGCGTCGGCCGGCTGCCGTCCAGCGTGTAGTAGACGTTCGCCGGCTCGTTGATCGAGAAGGTGAACGTGGTCGAGGTGTCGGTCCGGCCGGTCACGTCCAGCTTCGACTTGGGTGCCTTGTCGTCCTTGGAGAAGGCCAGGGCGGTTTCGAGAATGCCGATCTGGCCGGAGGCGAACTCCATGGCCTCCTCGTGACCCTCGGAGAACTCCGGCTGGAAGCCGACGGCCTGGAACTGCTTGGTCGTCGGGTTGTAGAGGTCGGCGCCGACCTCGAAGTCCCAGCCCATGATGCCGCGGTTGAACCAGTGCTCGTCGGCGCTGTTACCGGCGGCCGAGTACAGAACATCCGGAACCGGACCGGTGCGCCCGGGCCAGATCGCCGTACCGCGGTAGGACTGCACCGCGGAGAGGATGTGACCGGAGGCGTCCCAGAAGAAGTTCTCCGTACCGAAGTCGACCCGCGGCAGCAGCTCGCGGCCGGCGGCCTTGTACGCACCCGGAGGCCACATGAAGTAGCCGCCGTAGGAGTGCGTGTTCATCGCGAACTTGATGTTCGGGTACTTCTCGGTGAGCCAGACCTCGTTCTTCGCCTCCGGCTCGGACAGCTCGGCCGGGCCGGCGAACGTGCCGCTGGTGCAGCTCGTCGTCGAGGCGCCGTCGTATCCGTCGAAGGCGGAGCCGACGGTGAAGTTGCGGTTCAGGTCCACGCCCCAGGAGTTGCGCGATCCCGGGTCACCGGAGGTGGCGGCGCAGTGGTTGGTCATGTTCTTGCGCTGCATGTTGTAGTCGTAGAAGCTGTAGTGCGCGCCGTCGGGGTTGACCACCGGCATGATGAAGATGTCGAGGTTGTCGACCAGCTTCCGGGTCTGCGCGTCGCGGGAGTAGTTGCGCAGGAGCCGCTCGGCGGTCTCCGTGCAGACCAGCGGGGTGACCCACTCGCGGGCGTGCTCCTGGCAGTAGAGGAACACACCGACCTTCGAGCCGTCGCGCTTCTTGCCGATGCGCAGCACCTTCTGCTGGAACGGCGCGCGCGAGATGGTCGCCGGTGCCTTCAGGTTGTCGCTCAGCTTCGTCGCCGTCGCCGCGGCGACCACGCCCGCACCCGCGTTGCCGCGGTAGGTGGAGGCGGTCAGCAGTGCCGAGGCCGAGGCGTCCGCGCTGAGCGCGTCCACCACCTGGCGGGAGGTGCTGCTGATCGCGGCGGACTCGTCCGTGGCCAGGCTGACCACGACGTCCTTGCCGGTGACCTTCACGGAGAGCGGGCTGGAGGCGACGTCCGGCTTCACCAGCGCCACGCTGAGGTCGTTGCCGCCCTCGGAGCCGAACGCCTTGGAGGACACGTAGAGCGTGCTCGCCGCGGCGGTGCCGAACTGCGCCTGAGCCGCCCGGCGGTAGCCGTTCGTCTTGTTGGGCAGATCGACGATCTCCGAGATCTGCGGGAACTGCCTGGCGAGGGAGGTGATCCGGCCGGTGAGCTCGGTCGGGTCCATGTAGTGGTCGACGAAGTCCGAGACGTAGTGCTTGTTCGGGGCCTTGCGCTTGTCACCCAGCCACTTGGTCACCGGAACCGTGATCGAGGTGCCGTGGTTGCTCGTGATCGTGACCGTGGTGGGGGTCTCGGCAACGGTCAGCGGCGAGTTGAACCGGTGGTACATGTACTGGCCGGCGTCGGTGAACCGCGACATCGTCGCGGTGCCACCGGAGTCCGGGGCGGTCTTGCGGCCGCTGTCCCAGCTGGCGGTGAGCACGGTCTCCGCGTCGGTCGCGCTCGACTTGACCTCCACCGACAGGAAGCGCTGGTTGTCGGTGCTGTCGAACCACTCGGCGCGCAGCGGGGTCAGCTTGTCGGCCTCACCCGCCACCGCGGCGGCCAGTGACTGCGCGGCCTGTCGCTGGGCCTTGTTCTCGGCGAGATCCGTCTGGTCGGAGATGGCGCCGCGCACGTCGAATCCCAGGTTGCGCAGATCCTGCGCCTCCTGGGGACTGAGTACGGCGTGCACCTCGATGCCGCCGTCGACGTCCTTCTTGTACTCCGCCAGGTCGACACCCATGGAGTTGAGAACATCCAGGCGGGTCTGGTCGGGAACGACGATGCGCAGCAGGGCGACACCGTTCTGGGTGGTGCTGGACTGTCGGTCGGGCACGACCTCGCTGGATGAGGGAGAGGGGTCAGCGAGAACCGGTAGTACGTTGAACGTGAGGACAATGGGTAGAACGAGTGCGGCCGCAACACGGCCGACCCTCCTGCCACTGTGAGAACTCCTCAAAAGATTCCTCCAGTTGGCGTGCTTGGGCCGGAGCGGGGGCATTCCGGCATGAAACACGCAGACGGTGCAGTCTTGATCAGAAGAGGAATATTCGTCAAGACCTAATTCACATATGTAGATGTCTCAATTGAACGGTTACCTCGGCGAACGGATGGCGACCGCCAGGGCACGCGGGCAGTGAGCCTTACGAGAGTGGGATCCACGGGGTGAAAACGCCGATGGTCGGATGGTCACTCACCGGCGAGCGCTTGGGCACGGTCGGTGACATGCCGACCCGCTCTCATTCGGAGCGGTGGCTTTCATCCGGCGTCTCGGGGGCGATGAGCTCGACCTCGAACCCGTCGGCGTCCTCCAGATAGGCGGCGTAGTGGTGCTCGCCGCCGGCGTGGGGGTGACGCTCGGGAAACAGCAGGGTCCAGCCGTGTCGCGGCGCCCCCTCGGCCAGGGTGTCGACCATGGCCCGGCTTTCGACATGGAAGGCGAGATGGTTCAGCCCGGGACGGCACCGGTCGTGCTCGTCGGCGCTGAGGGCGGGCGACTGCTCGAAGACCAGATAGGTGGAGCCCAGCCGCCAGCTACGCCCATCGCTCCAGTTCTGGAAGGGGACGTAGCCGAGCTCGCCCAGCAGCCAGCTCCAACCGGCGACGGCTCGTGGAAGGTCGGGAACCCAGAGCTCGACGTGGTGCAGCATTCCCGTGGTCGCCTTGCTCATGCCGCGATCCCCTCCGCGCTCGACCGGGGCGCCGCGTCCGAACCGCGCTCCGGACCGGTCCGGCTCGGTGTCCGTGGCCTGCTTCGGGCAGGCAGCGAGAACCACCCGAACCACGACACTCGAACACCGGTTCACATATGGAAGTGCAAGGTTAGCAGCCGGCGAAGCCGGGCCGACCCCCTGTGCCCTCCCCGGCGGGACGCCCCGTGCCTTCCCCCGCGGGACGGCGGGACAGTGGTGTGGCGGACCGGGAACGTCGGTGACCGGCGATGACACGGTCGCCGACGCTAGGAGGAAGACGGTTCTTCGCGCCTTCACGGATCGCATCTTTCCCGGGCCCATGCCAGGTAGGCGGATGTCTCGTTGGTGATGACGCGATCCACCCCGTAATCCGCCAGGCGTTCCCACGCGCTTCTGTCGTTGGGGGTCCAGGCGTAGACGGCCACGTCGTCGTCGAGGTATTCACGGGTCAGCGCCTCGGTCAGCCTGTCGTACCTCACCACGACGAAGCCGAACTTCCTGGCGAGCGTGAGCGGCGGCGCGGTTGTGGCCAGCAGGCCTTTGCGGGCGGGGATGGAGGCGACGGCTTCCAGAGCCGGCCGGGAGAACGACATCAGGCTCGCCCACGTGTAGGCGTCGAACCGTCGGTAGTCTCGTTTCAGGGAGCGCAGGTCCTGAGCATCCGGGACCTCCTTGAGCTCGACCAGCACTTCCTCGGCTCGGCCCCGGGCGAGTTCGAGGGCCGCGGACAGGGTCGGCGGACGTTGGGCGTCCGTGGTACGGAGCTCGCGAAACCGCGCCAGCGTCATGTCGGAGACGCGGCCCGTGCCCGTGGTGGTCCTGTCGACCAGCGCGTCGTGCATCAGCACCGGGTGGTGGTCCTTGGTGAAATGGACGTCGAACTCGATCTGCTCGGAGCCGGCGTCGAGCGCCCGATCGAACGCCTTGATGGTGTTCTCCACCCCTCCGGCTCGGTACCCCCGATGAGACACGACGTCGGGCGTCGAACACGTGGCCGGGGCCGGGGCCGGCAGGGCGAGACCATGCGCTTCTCCCACCCCGCCCAGTGTCAGGGCCGACAACAGTGAGATCTTCGCTGCCTCTCGCGCCCACCGGGCCAGGGGCCGTAAGGGCCTGGCCTTTCCGGGCCGGTGCGCCGGAGTCCGACCACGACGGCCGGCGTCCGGTCTCCGCGTATCGCTTGCCTGAGATTTCCCGCCCCCGGCCGAGGGAACTGGCCGAGGGCCGGGAGCGGGCCACCCCACGCCTACTTCCCGGTTATCTTCCGCAGGTATTTGGCGGAGGCCCAGCCGGGTTTGCCTTGGGAGGAGTTGACCGCCACCCAGCCCTTGGTGGGCTGGCACGCTCCGGCGAATCGCCCGTCGGCGACCTTGAGCTTGCCGACGCGGTGCGAGTGTGATGTGGCGGCCGAGCGGACGTTGAGGAAGCCGTTCGCGTGCACGTGCGAGACCCGGTAGGTGCACGCGAGGGCGGGACGGATCCCCGTGCTGGAGGATTGGGAGGTCTTCGTCTTCCTCAGGTATTTGGCGGAGGCCCAGCCGGGTTTGCCTCGGGAGGAGTTGACCGCCACCCAGCCCTTGGTGGGCTGGCACGCTCCGGCGAATCGCCCGTCGGCGACCTTGAGCTTGCCGACGCGGTGCGAGCGTATTTTGGCGGCCGAGCGGACGTTGAGGAAGCTGACCGCTCGCACGTGCGAGAGCCGGTAGGAACATGCGAGGGCAGGGCGGCTCTCTGTTCCGGAGGGCTGGGGGAGGGGGGCGGCTTTGGCCGGCGGGGTGAAGGCTACGAACCAGGCCGTAAGGACAAATAGGGTCAATGTGGTTGGGATTTGTTTTTCGAGCACGATGTCTCCTTTCGGTCCGCATCGCGTTCAGGGGATAAATCCCTTGAACGGTCAAGCCCCGGTGCCTGACCTGTGATGCTTACGCAAAGTAGATCTCCGATTACTTGTCGCATAAACACCTGAACACCCGCTCAAGTATCTTTTACCAATGGAAGGTTTGAGTGCCCAATCATAGGCGACTGAATGAGGATGGGGAAAGGTTGTATTTGATGACTGATTGTCCCTGAATTGCGATCGCAAGTTTGGCCGATTGTACATGAAATTGCCTTACATTTCGCACAATGTGAAACTTGTCGGACTTTTCTCTTGATATATTGGATTTATGGTTTAATAGCCATGCTATTTGTATTTCAGATATATCTCCCGAAACGGGTTGATGCGAAGGATGTTCGCATCGCACCGTGAGGGAGGAGTTCGAGGGTCGGACGTTGAGTGCCACGCAAAATTCCTGCCGGGCCACCGCCGTCGCCGGGTGGACGGGGCCGACGCATCGAGCATGTCGCGCGAGATCGCTCGCGTGGAAACTCATGGAAAATGCCGTAATCCATACTTTATGGATTGGCTGAATGTGCGCCGACGAGGAATTTACCCGTGGCGAGATCTGGCAATAAGTAAATGCTTTCTCTACGCTCCGTCATATGAGCGACCATGACGGGCATGGACACGGGCCCGTCACACCCGCGGAAACGCGGCACCACGAGTCCGGGTCACATCGCAGGCACGGGCACGGGCATGGGCATGGGCACGCCGTCTCGGCCGACGCCGATCGCCGCTACCTGACCGCCGCCCTGGCCCTGCTGATCGTCTTCATGGCGGGCGAGGTCGCCGTCGGACTCGCCGCGCAATCCCTGGCCCTGATCTCCGATGCCGGGCACCTGCTCACCGACTCCGCCTCGATCGTGTTCGCCCTGGTGGCGATGCGCCTGGCCACCCGCCCGCCACACGGCGGCTTCACCTACGGACTCAAACGCGCCGAGATCCTCTCGGCCCAGCTCAACGGCGCCACCCTCCTGCTGCTGGCCGGATTCTTCCTCTATGAGGCGATCCGGCGCCTCCTGACCCCGGCCGAGGTCGACGGCACCCTGGTACTGATCACCGCCCTGATCGGCATCGTCGTCAACCTCGCCGCCACCTGGCTGCTCAGCAGAGCCGACCGCTCGAGCCTCAACGTCGAAGGCGCCTTCCAGCACATCGTCAACGACCTGTACGCGTTCATCGCCACCGCCCTTTCCGGGCTGGTCGTCGCCCTGACCGGCTTCGTCCAGGCCGACGCCATCGCCACCCTGATCGTGGCCGCGCTCATGCTCAAGGCCGGCTACGGCCTCATCCGCGAGACCGGACGGATCTTTCTGCAGGCCGCGCCGTCCGGGCTGGTCCCGGCGGAGATCGGCGCCCGGCTGGCGAGCCAGCCCGAGGTCGCCGAGGTCCACGACCTGCACGTGTGGGAGCTCACCTCCGGCTACTCCTCGCTGTCGGCGCATGTGTTCGTCCGCCCCGAAGGCGACTGCAACGCGGTCCGGCGCCGCCTTCAGGGCCTGCTCGCCCGCTGTTACGGAATCACCCACACCACCCTCCAGGTCGATCCCGCGCCAGAGGACGCGGTGGGCGGAAGCGAGTGTGTCGATGCCGGTCACTGCACCGATCCGCACGGCCCCCACTACCTGTCCCCGCGCGGCGGGCGACCCGCTTCTCCCCGCGATGCGAAAGGAAGTCGAGGTGATGAGGGCGGCCACGTCGGAGGAAGCGAGCCGGCCGCGCAGGGACCGGAGAATACGGGCTGACTCTCCGAAGGGCCCGGTCTCACCTGTCCTTCCGGCGAGAGTGGCCGACGCGCCATGGTAATTCGGAATTGACACCCCATTTAAGCCCGAAATATCAATATAAAGACCCCTGCCATCGCGTTGCGTTATGCATGGGAACGCGTTTTCGGCTCGCTTTTTGGGGAATCGAGAAAACGCAGAGATCTCGGATAATGGAAAGGTTGACCGGAGGTCGCCCATGGAGCGGATTCCCAGCGACGCTTCCCCTCGCGCACGTCACTATGCGGATTTTTCTCATGAAAAGATCACGATTCCATCGGAAGACTGCGTGACCAGAGCGCTCGACGAGTTCGGGCGGCAGGGCGGACGGCACTGCGAGGAGGGCTCTCCGGCGGCTGGCGCGGAACAACTAAAAGGCCTCACACGACATCGCCCGGGTTGAGTGATGTCGTTCGGGAAGTATCCGGCCGGCTGGGACGGTAAAGAATGACGGCATCTCCGGCGGTGAACGCAACCCGCCGAGCTCCATCCTCGGTCTTCCGCTGTCAGCTTGATAAGGGGTGCTGAAAATGCTGCCGGCATGTTGGACGCAGGCCACGCGGCCGATGCTGGAGGCAGGAGATTCTCCTGGAACCGGGGCCTGGATCGCCGTGATACTGATCTCGGTGTCGACGCTCGCGGGGGCGTGGCTCGCGCGGCGCGAGTCCACGCGACTGGCGGTCCGGCTGGCGATCGCCTCCGCGATGATGATGATCATCGCCCTCACGGACATGCTTCCCGACGCCTGGCAGGACGCGGTCGAGACCGGGGTGCCCCTCTGGGTGGTCGGGATCGCGGTGGCATTCGGCTTCCTGGTCATCACCTACTTCACCCGTAAAGGATGCGCGTGCCCGTCCGACTCCGGCAGGAGCCCCGTCGGCCTGTACGCTCCCGGCGGTCACCGCCGCCTGAAGGAGACGGTCAGCGCGGCACTGTTCGGAGGAATGGGAACCGCCGCCGCGCTGACCACCCATCGGGCCCTCGAGGGCGCGACTCTGGCGCTGACCGCTTCGACCGTCGTGGTCATCGCCCTGATGGCGCACTCCGCCAGCGAAGGGCTGGCACTCGCCGCACTGCTGGACCTGGCCGGCCAGCGCCTCGCGCCCTGGCTTGTCGTCGCGTGCGTGAGTCCGGCGGTCGGCGTCGTCGTCGCCACCTTCAGTCCCCTGCCCGGCCAGGTGGTTCCGGTGCTGCTCGGGATGGTGACCGGCGTGCTGCTGCGCACGGCGATAGTCGGCCTGAAACTGGCCGCGGGCAGGCAGGAGAACGGCCGGCTGTCGAGAGGACAGCTGGTGATCGCCACCACCGTGGCGATCACGATGGGAGTGCTCCTCGCGATGGCCCGTTAGGCCTTCCCCGGAAGCCGAGTGGCCGAGGACGGGCCTGCGGCTGATCTCGCCTTCAGAAGGCGGGCCAAGGTGGTTCGGAGGTGCCGCCTCAGGCGGTCCGCCTCTCGGTGGAAGGAGACGCCACGACGGGATCGATCCACTGCTTCAAAGCCTCCATGACCTCGGCGTGACCTCCCCGCTCGGCATCGGTGAGCGGGATCCCGCCCCAACGATCCCTGGCCTCATGATCGGCACCTCGCTCCAGCAGATAGGTGACGAGATCGAGGTGTCCCTCGGCCGCCGCCAGGTGGAGCGCCGTACGGCCGTCATAGTCGGCGGACCGGGGGGATACCCCGGACGCCAGCAGAGCACGCACGCCTTCGAGGTCGCCGGTGCTGGCCGACCAGAGGAGCCTGATCGTGCCGTCCACCGCGGCCTGGTTCTTCTTCAGGCGGGGGTCGCGCTTGCCTTCCCTGTCGCTCTGTACGAGCGAGTCGTACGTGTGGAAGTTGTACTTTTCGACCAGTTGCCGGCAGAACTCGATGCCACGCACGGAGTTCCCGTGCCCGTCCAGCCGTGGCGACCAGATGGCGATCCCCATCACCTTGGGGATGACCACCATGAGCGCACCGGAGACCCCGCTCTTCGCCGGCAGGCCGATGGTGAAGGCGAACTCGCCGGAATAGTCGTACATCCCGCAGGAGGACATGAGGGACAGGCACTTCTGGACGGAGCCGGTCGAGAACACCCGGTCGTTGGACAGGGGCACAACCCCGCCGTTGGCCAGCGTCGCGGCGGCCGACGCCAGAGCGTCGGCGTGGAGCTCTATGGAGCAGCACTGGAAGTAGAACTCGAGGGTCTCGACCAGGTCGGTGTCCTGCGGGAACGCCTTGTGCTCCCGCATGAAATAGCCCAATGCGAAATTGCGGTCGGCGGTCTGTCTCTCGGAGAGGTAGACGGCGTTGTTGAATCCGACGGGCCTGCCACCCGACAGTCTCTGCCAGGTGGCCGCGACGTAGTCGAAGCGGTCCGCGATGTCGAGGTCCGGTTTGATGAGCGAGCAACTCATGATGGCACCGGAGTTGATCATTGGGTTGTGCGGGAGCCCGTCTCCGTTGAGTGACAGCTCGTTGAATCCGCGCCCGCTCGGTTCCCGCCCCACATGCCGGTGGACCGTCTCGGCCCCGTGTTCCTCGAGCGTGAGCGAGTAGTTGACCGGTTTGCAGACTGACTGCACGCAGAAACCCACGCTTGAATCCCCGATGCTGAACCGCTGGCCGTCCACCGTGCACACCACGATGGCGAACTGCTCGGGCGGCACCCGTTTCAGCTGGGGAATGTAGTTGGCCACCTCGCCACGTCTCTCCGGCAGCAGGCTCTCGTAGATTCCGGTGATGTCCGCGGTGAAGGAGGAGAAGTCCGGAATGGCGAGGTCGCCGGTGATCGCACGAGCCGGCAGCCCTCCACTTTGCTGACACAGCTTCGCGAACCGGGCATAGTCCAGTTGCCCGCCCGTATCCGCCTCCTCCAGCGAGTCGAAGGCGTCCACCATGCGCGGATCGTCGGGTGTGATGCCCGCCTGCTGGAGCCGGGCGATCATCTCGATGCGGGAGATGTGACCCCGGGCGTCCTTCTTGAAAGAGTCGAAAAGCTTCCGGTATCCGCCTGATTCCTCGGAGGCGAAGTCCCGGACCCTCCAGGCCGTGTCGGTGACGACGGCGACCCGGCCGTTCGATGCTTCCATGAGTGTGTCCTTTCGCTGTCGTCCGGGTATGGCGATCCCGCCACATCCGGCGCCGCGACGTACCGCTCTCGGAGGCGTCGCGCAGGACCGGGCATGGCTTCCAACGCTGCCACCACGATCCGAGCGCACCCGGAATGACCAGGTAGCCGTCCCGATCGGACTGTTCTTGCTCCTCTCACGCGATGTCGAAACCGGTGTGTGGAAGGCCGGCGCCCCGCAGCGGGGACTCCGGTCCTCCGCTGATGCCGTCCGGCCGGAAACGGCCCGGCTATCAGGCGATGGTCAGAGGATGACCTGGACATGGGAGATCTCACCGGGGCGAGCCTCCACCGAGACGTCCTTGTGGACGCCACCACCCGCGATGACGCGGACGATCCAGGATCCAGGTGAGGCGAAGAACCGGAAGGTGCCGTCATCGGACACCACCAGCTCACCGGTGAACTCACCGGAGTGATCCAGCAGACGGGCATAGGACCTGCCCGCGCATATCACGACCCCCTGGATGACCGCCTGGGCCGTCAGATCCATCTCCGGCGGAAGCGCGACGGTCTGCTCCCGTGCGGTGCGACCCTGAGCGGACATCAACGGGCCTCCCCCGATTCGAGGCGCACGCCGGCAGGCGAGCCGTATCCGGTCCATGAACCGCCGTAGTTCTTCGCGCCGGTCTGGCCGAGGGCCTCGTGCGACACGACCAGGTACGGGCGGAACGCTCGCCGATGCGGCAGCGGGCGATGGTGTCCTTGCCGGAGCCGGAACGCTCGCCGGTGTGGAGCGGGCGGAACTCGTCGTCGGCCGGGGGCCGGAATGCGGCAGTCCTGCTCGCGCGGGAGTGGTGGCCTCACGCCGTGGGCGCCGGAACTCACCAAGGAGATTCTCGCTGTCCATTTTTCTTACGGTAGGAGGGAAGCCTGCCGGCAGGGAGGTCGTATTACACCCAGGAGCGGTCCTCACTGTCGGCGGGCATCCCGGCCAGTGGTCACGCCCGATGCCCATCGCGTCCGGCGCTCGCCGCGCCACGCCCGAGCAGCCCGAATGCGCATCCCCAGGTGGTCACCTCACCCACACTGGGACTCAATCACTGCAAAAGGTCCGGGGGCTCCGCCGTGTCGTGGGCTCTCACCGATCCATGGGGGAGAGGTTCGATGACCCTGTCGAGACGTGCGATGGTCGCTGGGCTCGGCGCGCTGGCCGCCCCCTTCGTGCCGCCGCCGCCGGCCCCGCGGCCGGTGGCTCCCGGACCGCCGGCCGTTCCCGCCGGGCGGACGCCCGACCAGCTCGCCCGGGACGAGGGCTTCTGGTCCGCCGTGGCCCGGCAGTACCGGGTCAGCCCGGACTTCGTCAATCTGGAGAACGGCTACTACGGGATCATGCCCGAGCCGGTGCGCCTCACCTACCACCGCAACGTCGACCACCTCAACGAGGTGAACTCCCGCCTGCTGCGCACCACCTACAAGGACCAGGCCGATGAGGTCAGGCAGCGCATCGCGACCCTCCTCGGCGTCTCCATGGGGGAGATCGCCCTCACCCGCGGTGGCACCGAGGCCCTGCAGAACCTGATCGCCGGCTACCGGCGGCTGCGCCCGGGCGACGCGGTGATGTACACCGACCTCGACTATCACAGCGCGCGGTACGCCATGAACTGGCTGCGCGATCGGCGGGGCGTGCGGGTGGAGCGGATGGTCGTCCCCGAACCGGCGACCCGCCAGGCCGTGCTGGACGCCTACGCCAAGGCGCTGCGCGACCGCCCTCGGGTGAAGCTGCTCCTGCTCAGTCACATGAACAACGTCACCGGTCTGGTGCTGCCGGTACGGGAGATCGTCGCGATGGCCCGTGACAGGGGAGTGGACGTGATCGTCGACGCCGCGCACTCCTGGGGACACCTTGACTTCACGATGGACGACTTCGGGGCGGACTTCGCCGGATTCTCCCTGCACAAGTGGATGGGGGTTCCGCTGGGAGCGGGTTTTCTCTACATCAAGAAGGGCCGTCTGCCCGACATCGACCTCGCCTTCGCCGATGAGACCTATCCCGGCGACGACATCCGCTCGCGGGTCCACTCCGGCACCCTGGACGTCGCCCCCGTCCTCACGGTGGGCGCGGCCCTGGACTTCCACGACGCCCTCGGCGGCGCGGTCAAGCAGTCGCGCCTGCGCTTCCTGCGTGACCGCTGGGTCCACCAGGTGCGCGACCTCCCGAACCTGGAGATCCTCACCCCCGAGGACCCCGCCATGTATGGCACGATCACCGCGTTCCGGGTGGCCGGGCACATCTCGGAAGCCGACAACGTCGCCATCGCCAAGGAGCTGTTCGACCGGCACCGGATCTTCACGGTGCGCCGCGGCGGACCGGTCAAGGGTGACTGCGTACGGGTGACGCCCGCGCTGTTCACCTCCCGAGATGACGTCGACCTGCTCGCCACGGCGTTACGCGGCATCGCGTCGCGGATGCGCGGCTGAAGCGGCGGGCGGCCCGGAACCGGATGCGCGGCCGAAGGGTCGGGCGGTCCGGAGCGCGCAGGCCCGGACGGAGGGCCCGGCGCGCACGGGTTCCCGGCCGGTGGCCGTGCGCATGCCGGCCGGGAGCGCGTGCGAGGTCAATGAGGTCTATGGCGTCTATACAGCCACCGGCGCCTCGGGTGAGGCCGCCAGGCGTCCCGACCGGTCCAGGGCGCGCACGGCCGCCGCGCATCCCATGCCGATCAACGCCATGACCAGCCACGGCAGGCTCGGCAGGCCTGTCGAGCCGCCGAGGTCCAGCGCCCAGCCCGACAGCAGGTTGCCCGCGGCCACACCGATGCCGGCCAGGGTGCTGTAGAGCCCGTAGTAGGTGGCCACCATGTGCGGGCCGCCGACGGTGACGATGGTCGCCATCTCGAACGGATAGATGATCATGATGGCCAGGCTGAGCAGCACCGCCGTACCGAGGACCGGCAGAAGCAGGAGCGCGTGGGCGATGCCGCCGGCCGGGACGGCGGCATCGCCCACCAGGGGCGCGGCCAGCGCGAGCGGGACGAAGGCCAGTCCCATCAGGACGAGCCCCCTGCCGATGGCCTCGGGCGGGCGCCACCGCCGGGCCGCCCAGGCCGTCACCCGGGCCTGGCCGGAGATGGTCAGCAGGCCGGAGACCACAAAGATGAGGGTGACCCCGAGTTCGCTGCCCGTCACCCGGCGAACCTCCAGCGGCAGGCCGAGATAGACCTGGAAGCTCAGCACGTACGAGCCGATCATGGCCAGGGAGAACAGCAGGAAGGGGCGGTTGGCGATCACCTCGCGCCAGTCGAGCAGCACTCCGCGTTTCTCCCGCGCCCGGGGATGCTCCCGTGACGGCAGGGCGCGCGTCTGGGCGATCGTCAGGCCGGCGAACAACAGCCCTGCGGTGAGGCAGACGAGTTTGAACGCCAGGCCGTTGAGCACCAGGCCGATGAGGGGCCCGATCAGGACGCCGAGCTGGGCGAAGACGTTGAACGCCGCGAAGGCCTCGACCTTGCGGGCCCCCGCCTCGTGGGCGAGATAGGCCCGTACGGCGGGGTTGAACAGGGCCCCGGCGAATCCGGTCAACGCCGAGGCGACCACCAGCATGGCGATGGAGTCGGCCACGGCGAGAAGGAGGAACGCGACGGTGCGCAGCCCGCACCCGGCGATGATCATTGGTTTGCAGCCGAGCCGGTCGGCGAGGGTCCCCCCGACCAGGAACATGCCCTGCTGGCTGAGGTTGCGGATGCCGAGGATGAGACCGACCAGTGCCGCCGGCAGCGCCAGGGTGCCGGACAGGTGACCCGCCAGGTAGGGCATCAGCATGTAGAAGCCGACGTTGATGGTGAGCTGGTTGACCAGCAGCAGTTTCACCGGCCGGTCGAAGGACAGCGCCAGAGCCAGCGTGCTTCTCACCGCGGTGTCCCTTCGGAGACGAGGGGAGGCCGCAGGCCTGCGACCGGGTCGATCACGGTCGTACAGCGCGTCCAGCGGGTCAGCTCGCGCTCCGCCGGATGATCGATCTCCTCCGGGGCCGTCGCCGCGGGCGAGCCGAGAAGATCATGCGCGACGCAGTAGTCGTCGTTGAACACCGTGTCGAAGTAGCGGTGGGGGCCGTCGGGAAAGATCGCCGCTATCCGCGTGTGGCTGGGCAGCGTGCGAGCCAGCCACGAGGAGACCAGGGCCACCGCCCCGACGCTCCAGCCGCCGGTGGCGTACCGCAGCGCCGCCAGGCGCCGGCAGGCCCAGACCGCTTCCGGCGGCGCGACCCAGTGGACCTCGCTGAACAGCTCGTACGCCACGTTGCGCGGATGGATGCTGCTGCCCAGGCCGCGCATGAGCCGGGAGCGCGCGGGCTGCCCGAAGATGGTCGAACCGATCGTGTCGACGCCGACGAGCCGCAGGTCGGGATAGAACCGCCGCAGCGCGCGGAAGACTCCGGCGCTGTGGCCGCCGGTGCCCACGCTGCACACCAGGACGTCGATCCGCCCGAGCTGGCCGGCCAGCTCCGTCGCCAGCCCCGCATAGGCCGTGACGTTGTCGGGGTTGTTGTACTGGTCCGGGCAGTAGGCGTCCGGATGCTCACCCAGCAGTTCGCGCACCCGCTCCCGGCGCGCCTGCTGCCAGCCGCCCACCGGGTGCGGCTCGGTGACGACCACGACGCGGGCTCCGTAGGCCGACAGCAGGCGGCGCATCAGCGGTTCCATCCCCGGATCGGTCACCAGCGTCACCGGGTGGCCGTGCACGATGCCGGCCAGCGCCAGGCCCAGGCCGAAGGTCCCGCTGGTGGACTCCACGATGGGCGCGCCCGGCCGCAGCTCGCCGCGATCGCGCGCCCTGTCGACGATGTAGAGCGCGGGGCGGTCCTTGATCCCCCCGGGGTTGCTGCCTTCCAGCTTCGCCCAGAAGCCGCGTCTCTGCCCCGAGGCGATCTCCGGGACCCAGAGGACCGGTGTGTTGCCGACCACGTGCTCGGGGGTGTGGCACGTGTTTCCGGTGATCATCTGGCTGAGCGGAGGAGTATCGATCTGTGGTGCGTTAAGTGTGTATGTCATGATCCGTTTCCCATGGGTTGCGAGGTGGTCGACGCACTTCTGGGCATGCGGAGGCGACGGCTCATGCCGATCGGGTCGAGCGGTGAGTCGTTCGCGAGCCTGCCCGCGGGGCGGCTATATACGGGAAACGGATTTGAGGAGCAGCAGCTCTGCTCCGGGAGGCAGACAGGCCGGTCGCGAGGAGCGCCGTGCCGGTGCCGACGACGCCGTCGCGGCTGTCTCGCCGGCGATCAGATCGCCGATGGCGTGCCCGCTGGGAAGCGGGACGCGCACGTTGACGATCGGCGACCCGGCCGCCGCGCCGCACAGGCTGTGATCATCGCCGGCGGGAAGCTGGGGGCACGGTGCGCCGCCCCGGAACACCGCCGTGACGACTGCGGCATGGAGTTCGGCGGCCGTGCCGCAGTCGGCCGCGGGCTGTTCCGTGCCGTGCTCGGGGAGGGGCGCCGGATGGGCGGTCGTGAGGACGCACGACCCGAGATGCAGCAACACGACGATGCCGAGCACGGCCAGGCACACCGCGGAGAGAACGCCTCCGCGCTGTGCCAGCCGCCGCATCGATACGATCATGACGGCAAATCTATATTACGCTCCGTGGCGACTCACTACGGGGGGTGACTTTTGCGCCCTCTGGGGCGGCGGCCGTTTCGCCGTCGCGGTGACGCTCCCGGCACGTCAGGGGGCGAGGAGGGCGTCTCGGTTGCGGATCGCCCAGTCCGCGAGGTGCACCGGCGGCCGGCCGAGGAGATCCTCGATCGTCGAGGTCGTCACCGCGCCGTAGTCCAACCGGCCGTCGTAGGTCTGCTGCACCCACTCGAGGACGCTGGCCGCGTACGTCGCCTCCATGAACGACGGCACGGCGCGGTCACCCGAGAGCGTCGCGCGCCGCAGGTCGTCCGGGGTCATGACCTGGGCCGTGATGGTCTCATCGAGGGCCCGGCTGAGGACGTCCGCCGCCTGGACGCCGTTGAGGACGTCGGTGGACATCCAGTAGCCCTTGCCGGCGTGGATCTCCGGGCCCTCGGCGAGGACCTTCGCCGCGACCGCCGCGAGGTCGTCGCCGGCGATCCAGCCCGTCGGCTTGTCGCCCATCGGCCAGGGCAGACGTCTGTCGCGCACCCGGAGGCTGGTCAGGAGGTTCTCCATGAACATGTGCGGATGCAGATGGGTCCAGGCGAGGCCGCTTCCCTCGATGTAACGCTCCACCAGCTCGTGCCAGGCGAAGTGCGGGTCGGTCGAGCGCCCGTCCCCGAAGACGCCGAGGTGGACGACGAACCCGACGCCGGCGTCGACGGCGGCGTCGACGACGGTCTTGGTCTGGTGTGTCATGGCGCCCGTGTAGCCGGCCATGAGGAACAGCCGGTCGACGCCCTCCAGCGCGGCCGGGAAGGTGCGCGCGTCGTCGAGGTCGAGGTGCACCGCCGCCCGTCCCTCCTTGCGCCATCGCTCGACCGTCGCCTGGTCGCGTGAGGCGCGGACCACCTCCACCGGGGCGGAGGACGCGTCCAGCGCGGCCGCGGTCCCCCCTCCGGTGAGCCCGCTCGCGCCGAGCACCAGCACTCGCGTGCCGCTCCGGTCCTTCATGTCCGTCTCCTTCTCGCCTTACGACAGTGGTTGCTGTCGAATGTTACGATAGTCATCGCTGTCGTAAGGTCTGTCAAACGAAGGAGGACGCTTGCGAACATGGGCCGCGGACGACCCGAAGGCGGGGTTGATGGGGCGCAAGCGCGGCGTGATCATCGATGCCGCGTTGCGGGCGTTCCTCGATGAGGGATATGCCGGAAGCTCGGTCAACCGGATCGCGGCGAGCGCGGGCGTGTCCATCAAGACCCTGTACCGGCACTTCGACGACAAGGACGACCTGTTCGTCGCGGTGATCCAGGACGCGTGCGCCATGGTCGCGAGTGCGACGGACCCGCCCTGGTTCGACCAGCCGCCGCTGGAGGGGCTGGCGGAGGCAGGAGGCGAGCATCTGCGATATTTCCTGGCCGACGACCAGCTGGCGCTCTACCGGGTGGTGACCCGGGAGTCGCAACGCTTCCCCGAGCTGGGACGGCGCTACCGGCGGGACGTCGCGGGACACAGCCTCACGCTGCTGACCCGCTACCTCGAGCGCTGGCCGGCCGCCCTGCGTGAGAAGATCGGCGATCCCGGCCGCGCCGCGCACCGGTTCGGGGCGTTGCTCCGCGACGACATCTTCGAGACGGTCCTGCACGGCGGTCCCGTCCCGGACGGAGGGGAGATCGACCGGCAGGCCCGTGACGCCGCGGCCGACCTCCTCGTCCTCGTCGAGGCCGGAAGACTCTGAGGCATCCGGCCTCGTCGTGCCACGAACCCGCATCGAGCAGGGTCGCGAACCCGTATCGAGCGGGGCCGTGATCGAGGTGCGAGCCACAGGGCGACCGGGGCCGTGACCGAAGTACTGAGCCGTACTACCGCCGGAATCGTGATCGGGACAGCGGGCCGTACCGTGGCCGGGGTGCCGAGCCGTGCTACAGGGCGTTCAGGAACCTCGCGGCGATCGGCGCGGCCACCTTGCCGCCGGCGCCGCCGTTCTGGACGAACACCGCGAAGGCCAGGGAGCCGCGGTAGCCGATGAACCAGGCGTGGTCCTCCGCGCCCGCGACCTCGGCGGTGCCGGTCTTGCCGAAGGTCTCCGGCGGGAGGCCGGCCTGGGCGGCCGTGCCCTGGGTGACCACGGCGCTCATCATCGTCCGCAGACCGACGGCCACACCCTCGTCCAGCGGCACCGGCGGCGGCGAGCCGGCGGGGGGCTCGGCGGTCATGATCGCGGGCCTCCAGACGCCGCTCGCCACCGCGGCGGCGACCTCGGCCATGCAGAGCGGGCTGGCCTGCGCCGAGTTCTGGCCGATGGAGTCGGAGCCCAGCTCGTCCGGGCTCCCGTACGGCTGTATCCGGCAGGAGCTCAGGCCGGGCTTCTCCCGGAACCCGAACCGGTCGGCGGCCTCGGCGCGCAGCCGGTCGTCGCGGAGCCGCTCGTAGGTCTGCTGGACGAAGGTGGTGTTGCAGGAGAGCGCGAAGGCCGTGGTGAGGGTCACGGTGCCGTGGTCGGTGCCATCGGAGTCGGTGAAGGTCCTGGCGTTCGGGATGGTGTAGGTCGCCGGGCACGCGACCGGTGACTCCGGGCTCAGACCGCTGCGGAGCAGTGCGGCCGCGGTCACCACCTTGAACCCCGAGCCGGGCGGGTAGAGGCCGTTGAACGCACCCCTGCCGCCCAGTGTGTCCGCCACCGCGCGGACCTGGCCGGTCTGGACGTCCACGGCCACGATCGCGGCGGGCCGTTCCGTACCGTCCAGAGCCCGGGCGGCGGCGGCCTGCACGGACCGCGAGATCGTGCTCCGGGTTTTTATGGGAGGAAGGGGCGGGGAGGCCAGCATCACCCGGCCCGAGTTCGTCTCCTCCAGGGACAGAACGACCGCGGTGCCGCCCAGCCCGGTGACGTAGTCGCCCGCCCTGCTGTCGCGGGGGAACAGCAGGCCCTCGCGGGTCAGCGTGGCCGGCCTGCGGACCTGGGCCTCTTTGAGCCGCAGGCTCTCGCCGTCCTTGAGCGAGGGGTGCAGCGTCTCGGGAGACCAGAGCACCTTCCAGGCGCCGGCCCGCAGCCCCAGGCGCAGGGCTGAGGAGAACGTCCACCGGCCGAGCCCCGCGACCTCCCGCACTCCCTGGAAGGACATCTCGGCCGCCTCCTCGCTCTGGCGGCGCAGCCGGCCCGGGGTGAGGGACAGCGACGAGACCCGCAGGTCGGCGTCGAACGATCGGTGCCGCTCGGCGAAGTCCGCCGGGGGATCGGCGACCAGGGCGGTCATGGAGGAGATGTCATGGGCCTGCCAGGCGGCGAAATACCTCGTCGCGGTCAGCTCGGGGCTCTCCTGCGGGGGCGACGAAGTGGGCGTGGGCACGGGCACCGGAGTGGACGCCGGCGCCTCGGCCACCTCGGCGGAGATCGTGGGCGACGGCGACGGCGCGGCCACCACGGCACCCGGGGAGGTCGTCACCCCGTACACGCCGAAAGCGATGATCGCGACCGTCGAGGCGATCAGCGCGATGAGCCATCGACGACGCATTATCGCGTGCTCCCTCTGGGTTTCCATGGGCGCATACCAGATAAAAGATCATAAAGGCTGCAACCAGGGGTGAGCCAGGCGATTCGGTAAACCTGTCCGTCAAACCGTATGGCAGGGGCAGGCGGCACGGAAGGCGAAATTCCGTGTCACGTGTTCCGCGAGCCCCCGCCTCGGGTGCGGGCGGGGCCGGTCACCGGGACTCCGTGGGGGCGCACTCCGTCGAGGGCGAGGGTGAGCAGCCGGTCGGTCTCGGCCGCGCCGGCGGTTTCCCGCTCGGCGGCCAGCGAGATGGCGCTGACGAGTTTGAGCAGATCGGCGATGGCGACCTCGGGACGTACGGCGTGCGCCTGACGAGCGCGCGTCAGGAGCTCGCCGCCGGCATCAATGATCATCGTGTGGCAGGTGGTGCCCAGCGTCGGGTCGCCGTCGCGGGCGCCGCGCATCAGCGACGCCGCCAGGCCGCGGTTGGAGGCGGCGTGTGCGCCGACGGCGCGGAGCCAGGTGACCAGCGCGGACCCGGGATCGGGGGAGGCGGCCAGGTCGCGCGCCTTCGCGCAGAGGATCTCCACCCGGTCGCGGAAGACGGCCTCCAGCAGCGCCTGGCGGGAGGGGAAGTGCCGGTGCAGGGTGGCCGAGCCGACTCCGGCGTGCCGGGCGATCTCCTCCAGGGAGGCCTCGGCCCCGTGCTCGGCGATGGCCGTTCCGGCCGCGGCGAGGATCCGGTCACGGTTACGGCGCGCGTCGGCGCGCATCGATCGCCCGGCCGGAACCGGTGCGGCGCTGCCCTGGGTCACGGGACCTCCGGTGGACTTGCAAAACGGGGTGGTCCTCCATATCGTACCGGAATGTAAACGGAAGGCCACCCCACTTATGGGTGGCCCTACCGGTGCGACCGAACCTCAGGAGAGACCGTGGACACGGGAAAGACCATCGTGGTGGTGGGAGCGACCGGCCTGCAGGGCCGCGTCGTGACGGCGCATCTGCTCGCCGGCGGCTGGCGGGTGCGGGCGCTGACCCGCGATCCGGACGGCACGCCGGCGAAGGCACTGGCCGAGGCGGGTGCGCGGATCGTGCGCGGCGAGATGGACGACCTCGCCTCCCTGACCGCGGCGGCCGAAGGCGCCTACGGCGTGTTCAGCGTCCAGCCCACCGTCGGCTCTCCCGGCACCGCGCCGGGCTTCGCCGCCGACGACGAGGTTCGCTGGGGTGTCAACGTGGCCGAAGCGGCGCGCGCCGCCGGCGTCCGGCACCTCGTCTACACCTCCGTCGCGGGCGCCGGTCGCCACGACAGCGAGCGACTGCCGCGGAACACGGTGAACAAGTGGCGGATCGAGCGGCACATCGCCGGGATCGGCCTGCCCGCGACGATCCTGCGGCCGGCCTCCTTCATGGAGAACTACACCGGCGGCTACCACCTGCACGACGGCACCGTGGCCACCGCGTTCGAGCCCGACGTGCCGCAGCAGATCATGGCCGTCGACGACGTCGGCGCCTTCGCCGCCCTGGCCTTCGCCCGGCCGGACGAGTGGATCGGCCGGGCGATCGACCTGGCCGGGGACGAGCTGACCCCCCGGCGGATCGCCGAGGCCATCGGGGAGGCGATCGGGCGGCCCCTGCCGTACGTGCGGATTCCGATCGAGGCGATCCGGCAGGTCGGCGAGGATTTCGCGTTCGCCTACGAGTGGCTCAACGAGCGTGGCTACCGGGCCGACATCACCGCCGCGCGACGGCTCCATCCCGGCCTGATGGACTTCCACACCTGGCTCGGCAGGACCGGCGCGGCCCGGATCACGGCGTTCCTCGCCGGAGGGCAGGACGCGTGAGCGACCACAGGCCCGACCTCGGACGCGTCGGGATCTGGGCGGGCGACCTCGACAGCCATCCCATGGCCGGCGTCCGCGACGCCGTGGCGGCGATCGAGGACGCCGGCTACGGAACGCTGTGGTTTCCCGAGACGACCGGCCGGGAGGCCATGGCGCAGGCCGCCGTCCTGCTGTCGGCCACCCGGCGAATCACGGTGGCCGCCGGCACCGCCGACATCTACGCCCGCGACGCGGTGACCACCGCCGCCGGGCAACGCACCCTGGACGAGGCGTTTCCCGGACGTTTCCTGCTCGGACTCTGGGAGAGCCATCCCAGCCTCGCCGAAGACATCCGGGGCCACCGCTTCGGCCCACCGCCGACGACCATGCGCGCCTACCTGGACGCGATGGACGCCGCCCCGTTCGGGCCGCCGGCATCGGCCCCGCCGCGCCGGGTGCTCGCGGCGTTGGGCCCCGACATGCTCGAACTCGCAAAAAGGCGGGCCTGGGGCGCGCACCCGTTGGGCATGCCGGTCGAGCACACCGGGAACGCCAGGGCCGTGCTCGGGCCGGACGCGCTGCTGGCCGTCGCCCAGCTCGTCATCCTGGACCCGGACCGCTCGAACTCCGCCGGCCTGGCCCGCTCCTACGCCGCCGCACTCCTGCCCAACCGGCGCGCGCTGCTGCGCGAGCTGGGATTCGAGGACGTCGACTCCCTGGACGACCGGCTTGTCGACGCGCTGGTGGTCCGCGGGAGCGCCGACGACATCGCCCACCGCGTCGAAGAGCACCTCGACGCCGGGGCCGACCATGTGAGCCTCTACGTGCTCACGGCCACACCCCAGACCCCGCCCATACGCCAGTGGCGTGAACTCGCCGCGCGGCTCCTGGCCTGACGCCGCCCGGAAGGCGGCTCAGGTGGTGGCCGGCACGCGGGTCAGGACGTCCACGGCGCGGTCGATGTCGCCGATGTCGCTGAAGCGGCCGATGCCCAGGCGGATGGTACGGGCCGCCTGGTCGGGGGTGAGCCCGATGGCGGTCAGCACCGCCGAGGGTGCGCTGTGGCCGGTGTGGCAGGCGGCCTGGGCGGAGAAGGCCAGTTCGGGGGTGGCGGCCATCAGTTGCGCGGCGGTGAGGTGAGGCAGGGTGAGGCTGAGGTTGCCCGGCAGACGGTGGACGAGCGAACCGTTGATCCGCAATCCGGCCCACGCGGCGGTAAGCCCGTCGAGGAGCAGCCGGCGCAGGGACAGGATTCGGGTGGCGTCGGCGTCGTGCTCGGCCAGGGCCAGAGCGGCGGCGGCGCCGAGGGCGACGATGCCGGCCACGTTCTCGGTGCCGGCGCGCAGGCCGTGCTCCTGCCCGCCGCCGATGAGCTGCGGCAGCGGAACGGGGGCGCCGCTCCGGACGTACAGGGCGGCGACCCCCTTGGGCGCGTACATCTTGTGGCCGACGACGGTGAGCAGATCGACGCCGAGGGCCGCGACGTCGACATCGACGGTGGCCGGGCTCTGGGCGGCGTCGGTGTGCAGCGGGATGCCGCGCTCGCGGGTGAGGGCGGCGAGATCGGCCAGTGGCTGCAGAGTGCCGATCTCGTTGTTGGCGTGCATCACCGACACCAGGATCGTGCCCGGTTCGAGGGCGCGTTCGAGGTCGGCGGGCTCCAGGCGCCCGTCGGTGCCCACGGGGACGCGGGTGACACGGAACCCGGAGGCGGCCAGCCGGTCACAGGTGGCCTGGGTCGCGGGGTGCTCGATGGCGGTGGTCACGATGTGCTCGCCCCGGCCGGCGGCGCGCAGGGCGTGAGCGGTGCCGGTGAGGGCGAGGTGATTGCTCTCGGTGCCGCAGGAGGTGAAGACGATCTCCTGCGGTTCGCGGGCGCCGATGAGCGCGGCCACCTGCGCGCGGGCGGTCTCGACCGCGGCGGCGGCGGTGCGGCCATAGGCGTGGGCACTGGAGGGATTGCCGAACTCGCCGGTCAGGTAGGGCAACATGGCCTCGACCACGCGGGGGTCGACCGGGGTGGTGGCCTGGTAGTCCAGGTAGATCGGCCGGCTGCTCATCGATCCTCCAGGGTGCGGCGAGGCGGTGATGGAAACCTGGCTGGTGTGGCCTGCCGGCATCGGGATCACGCCGACGTCAACGCGGCGAAGAACCTTCGAGATACGCCGCAGGGCAGTGCGGTGGCTTGCCGTTGGGCGGGCCGGTGAACAGCGAACCTCAACGTGACCTCCTCCTTGTGGGGTGGTCGCCGTTGGAATCCCCTGCCTTCAGGCAAGGGAGGATGTCAATCCATGACGCGGATCGGGTTCCCCGACTGGAACGCGGCGATGTCCTCGACGGCGTCACGGTAGAAGATCTCGTAGCCCTCGCGGGTGACGTACCCGACGTGCGGGGTGAGCACGGTGTTGCCCAGCGCGCGCAGAGGATGATCGGCCGGCAGAGGTTCGGTGTCGTAGACGTCGAGCGCCGCGCATGCGATCTTCTTGCGCCGCAGGGCGTCCAGCAGGGCGTCCTCGTCGACGATCGGCCCGCGGGAGGTGTTCACCAGCATCGCCGTCGGCTTCATCGCGGCGAGTTCCGCGGCGCCGACCAGTCCGCGACTGCGGTCACCGAGCACGAGGTGGATCGAGAGCACGTCGGCCAGGGCGAACAGATCCTCCTTGGGCACCGCCGTCACGCCGTGTTCGGCGGCTTTTTCGGTCGTCAGGTTCTGGCTCCAGGCAACGGTCTCCATGCCGAAGGCCTGGCCGATCCTGGCGACCTGCGCGCCGAGTCTGCCGAGGCCGAGCAGCCCGAGGGTCTTGCCGTTCAGGCCGGTTCCGACGCCGACCTGCCAGCCACCGTCGCGCATGGACCTCACCTCGGCGGGGAGGTTTCTGGCGGCGGCGAGGATCAGCGCCCAGGTGAGCTCGGCGGTCGGATATCCGATGGATCCGGTCGTGGACACCACGATGCCGAGTTTCCGTGCCGCGTCGACGTCGATGGCGGCGTTGCGTGCCCCGGTGCTCACCAGCAGCTTGAGAGCGGTCAACCGGGCCAGCAGTTCGGCCGGGAACCTGGTGCGCTCACGCATCGCGACGAGCACGTCGAAGCCGGCGAGTCGCTTGACGACCTCGTCGGCGTCGGCGAACGGTTCGGTGAACACCTCGATCTCGGCGTCGAGGGAGTCCCAGTCGGCAAAGCTCAGCGCGACGTTCTGGTAGTCGTCAAGGATCGCGACCTTCATGCCAGTCAAGTTACTACGGCGGTGTTCGCCGGACCCGCCTCGCCCCCCGGGCTTCGGCATGGTGCCGTCAAAATTCGTTCGGATCCTTCTCCGAGGCCGTCTGCCAGACTCAGACGGACGAAAGTCACACCCTGGAGACGCGGGCGCTTCCTACAGTACGGCGCGTGCCAGGGCGTTACCCTCGCCCGGAGTGACCGGCGCGGTCAGGAACACCGGCATCTGGGCCATGAAACGCGGTCGCGTCCCCCGGTGCTCGTCGGCCGCGTGCACGGTCAGCGGGTGAACCAGGTACATGTCGCCCGGCTGCCCGGTCGCGTACGCCGTCGGCCGGTTTTCAGAAGCCGCGTCCAGCAGCGGCCCGGCCTTGAACGGGTCGAGCACCTGCTCACCCAGCACCCCGACGGCGTCCCGCTGCGAGCCCACCCTGATGCGGGTCGGCGCGTCGTCGTCCCCCACGTCCGACAGCAGCACCAGCAGCAACATCGCCTCCGGCCGCCCCGACACGGCCCACGAGCCGTCGGGCCGGGCCACGGAGGCGTCGATGTGCCAGCCCCGATCGTCGGCCGGCGCCACACGGGGGAAGCGGATCGGCATGTTGCCGAGGGCCCCACGCGGCACCCACCCACCGGGCCCGGCCACCTCGTCCAACGCCTCACGCAGTCGCGGGCTGCCCATGAGCTCCCCGAAGGGTCCGTGGCCGGTCAGGTCGGCGGCCCAGACCACGGGCTGCCGCCAGCCGGAGGGGTCGTCGGGCGACAGGCCGATCTGCTGCCAGACCAGCGCCCTGGCCGCGTCCCCGACCTCCCGGGGTACGGCCGCCTCCAGCTTGACGAACCCTTCGGCAACAAAACGGTCGACATCCACAATCGCCATACGAGCACCATAACGACGCCGTCCACCGATTTTCCGGACGCTATCCCTGTGGGCATTAAGGCATAAATCGCTCATATGACCATAAAGAACCCTCTCGGGTCGGCCACCTTCGGCGGCTCGCGCCGCCTCCTTCCGCGCCGTCGGCCGAGCGCGCGTGCCCCGCGCCGCCCGCGCTCGGCGAGTCTGAGCACTCTTAAGAGGCCAGCGCCTCGGCCAGGAACGCGCCGGTGGCGGCGAAGGAGCGCTCATCGGTGAGCGGGTCGTAGGCGACACCGGGCATCGCGCCCGCTACCGCGTGCTTGTGCGTAAAGCCGTGCATGGCGGTGCCGTAGACGACGAGCTGCCAGTCGGCCTCGGCGCGATTCATCTCGTCGGTGAACGCGGCGACGTCGTCCATGGGAACGTGCGGGTCCAATGCCCCGTGGCAGACGAGTATTTTCGCCGCGACGGCGCCGGGCTCCGCGGGCTTGCCGGTTGCGAGGCTGCCGTGGATGCTCACGACGCCGGCAAGGTTCGCACCCGACCGCGCCAGCGTCAGCGCGGCCATGCCGCCGAAGCAGAAACCGACGACGGCCACGTCCTCGCCGGCCTCGGGGCAGAGGGAGAGGGCCGCCAGGCCGGCCTGGCCCCGGCGGACGAGGAGCGCCGGGTCCTCGCTCAGGGCGGTGACGCATGCCATCACCCGCTCCCGGTCGCCCGCGACGCCGTCGCCGTACATGTCGCAGGCGAGGACGGTGTAGCCGAGCTCCGCGTAGCGACGCGCCTGCTCCCGTGCGTGTTCGTCGAGGCCGGCGCCGCCGTGGATGAGGAGTATTCCGGGTTTCGGGCTGTCCTGCGCCTCATCCCAGTGGAGCTGTCCGGTCAGCCGGACATCGAGGTCGTTGTAGGGCACGTCGCGAGTCGCGATCTTCGCGCGAGAAGCGGGCCGCGGGGGAGAACTTGGCTTGTCGCTGAGCATGTGACAAACGCTAACACCACAAAACAATTGACTTTCCAAGGATATCATCAATAATTTAATTTGGAAAGAGCAATTGAATTGCGATCCGATATCGATAATGGCCTCGTGGGTTCGGAGAAATGCGGCCTGGTCTTCCGTCTCGGCCCCGACGTCCCGGCCCCGCTCCAGGCCGTCCGCGATATCGAGGTGACCGCGGCCATCTCCATTCGGGTCTCCCCCGACGACAAGCGCGAAGCCTTCGGCAGGCTCGGAGGCGCCCCGGCTTGAATCGACCCGTCGTTGATGCCGGTCCTTGAATTTCGTCGGACGGCTCTTCCGAACGGGCGACCAAGGATCCCTAGAAGACCATCCAGGACAGGACCGAGGCCTGGAGGGCGGACAGGACGCACAGGAAGACGAGGAAGACCAGACTCCAGCCGATGACCCGGCGGAAGATGTCGCCCTCCTTGCCGTTCAGGCCGACCGCCGCCGCCGCGATGACGAGGTTCTGCGGCGAGATCATCTTGCCCAGCACGCCGCCCGAGCTGTTGCCGGCGGCCATGAGGATCTCGGAGAGCCCGGCCTGGCCCGCCGCGGTGACCTGCAGGGCGCCGAAGAGCGAGTTGGAGGAGGTGTCGGAGCCGGTGACGGCCACTCCCAGCCAGCCGAGGATCGGCGACAGCAGCGCGAACGCGGCTCCGGCTCCGGCCATCCAGGTTCCCAGTGTGATCGTCTGCCCGGAGGCGTTCATCACGAAGGCCAGCGCCAGGACCGTCATCACGGTGACGATCGCCCAGCGGAGCTGATGGAGCGCCGTCCCGTAGGCCCGCAGCGCCCGCGGGGCGGAGAGCCTGAGCGCGATCATGGTGATGATGCCCGCGACGAGCATCTGGGTGCCGGGCGTGGTGAGCAGGTTGAGGGTGAACGTGGCCAGCGACAGCTCCTCGCCCTCCGCGTTGAGCAGGTGGAGCCCCGGCCACTTCACCGTGAACGTCGCCCTGTCGAGGAGGCTCTTGACGGCGGGAATCTGGCAGATGACGAACACCGCGATGATGATCCCGTAGGGCGCGTACGCCCGGATGACGTCCGCGCGCGAGTCGGGGTGGGCGACGCGTTCGGCGAACTCGGGGGTCGGCTCGTCGGCCGCGCCGCCCGCGATCACGGCGGGCTTGGTGTACGGATGGCGCGGGCGCCAGACGCGGACCATCGCGACGACGGCGGCGGCCGACAGGAGGGCCGCGACGACGTCGGCCAGTGGCACCGAGATGAAGTTCGAGGTCGCGTACTGCGCGATCGCGAAGACGACTCCGCAGACCAGCGCCACCGGCCACGTCTCCCGCACCCCGCGCAGCCCGTCCACGATGAAGACGAGCGCCAGCGGGACGAACAGCGCGAGGAGCGGAGTCTGCCTGCCCACCATCGCACCGAGGGTGTCGCTCGACAGGCCGGTCACCTTGCCGAGCGTGATGATCGGGGTGGCCATGGCCCCGAAGGCGACGGGCGCGGTGTTGGCGGTGAGCGCCAGCACCGCGGCCTTCAGCGGGTTGAAGCCGAGGGCGATCAGCATGACCGAGGTGACCGCCACCGGCGTGCCGAATCCCGCGAGCGCCTCGATGAGGGCTCCGAAGGAGAACGCGATGATGATCGCCTGGATGCGCTGGTCGTCGCTCACCCGGGCGAACGAGCGCCGCAGCACGTCGAAGTGCCCGGTCGTGACGGTCATCTGGAAGACCCAGATCGCGTTGATCACGATCCAGAGGATCGGGAAGAAGCCGAACGCCGCCCCCTCGGATCCGGCCAGCAGCGTCTGCCCGATCGGCATGCCGTACACCGCGACGGCGATCACGATGGCGAGGGCGAGGGAGACCAGCGAGGCGACCCAGGCGGTCACCCGCAATACGCCGAGCAGCACGAACAGCACCAGCAGCGGTAGCGCGGCGACCAGGGCACTCCAGGCGAGGGAATGGGCGACGGGATCGAGAATCTGCTGGTACACGGCGACCACCTTCGCAGGTGCGTGATTTTCCTGGTGATCGATGAGTTTTATCCTGTTTCGGTCCTCTGTAAAGGTCCCTGTAAAGACCTTTGTAAAGACCCGGAATGATCGCCTCCAGACCGTGACCTTCTCATCACCCGTTCTCTTCTCCGCCTGAGATCGGCTGGGGGAGTTCGTTCCGCGTACGGGGTGCGGCCCTTGGCCACCGGCCTGCCTGAAGATCAGCGGTCTTCCCGCCGGCCGGAGGCGGAGAAGTCGGTACGGGGCCGGCGACTGGCGATGGCGAAGACGGCGGCGAACGATGTCCAGGCGACGACATAGGCGATGGACTGGGCCCACACCGAGTCGATGACGCCGGCGAGAGCCGCCCGGCCTTCGAAGTAGATGATCAGCCCGGCGACGGCTCCGGGCAGGAACCCCCACCATCGCTTCCACCAGACCTCGTGGACGACAAACTCAAAGAAGATCAGGCCGAACGGACCCAGGAGCATCAATTTGACGTACTTGCCTTCTCCGCTGCCGCCGAGGATGGTAATTACGGCCATGACGGCCGCGGCCGCCAGCGCCGTCAGGATGACGGTCTCGTAAAAGGGAGCCGACTCGTCACGAGAATCGATGCCCGAGTCGTCAATGGGGGACATGCGCCCGTCCAGTCGTCACGAACGCGATACCGATCAGGATCGCGATCACGGCTTCTCCGGTCGCGGTTCCGGTGGGCTGAACGTCATGTCGCCCGTCTCTGGATCGAGGCGATGACCACGGCGCCCCCCAGCGTCGCCAGGATCAGGTTCGCGAAGAGTTCGTAGCCGGTGAGGAAATCCAGGCGGGGGAGGATCACACGGTTGAAGAAGTTGAGGAACAGGCCGAAGAGAGGCTGGACGGCCAGGTGGTCGACGGCTCCGCTGAGGCCTTGGAGGATCATGACGATTCCCAGTAATCGGATGAGTTCGCGCATGGTTCAACGCTAGATACCGCCGCTCCGGCGGGGATCGGTCATGGGGATCTCCCACCTCGACCTACGTCGCCGTTCCCGGGCTTTCCGGTCGACGAAAGCATCGCTCGCCGCGACTTTGGTATCGCCCGCCGCTCACGGCGGGCGATGCCTCCCTGCCGCGCCGTAGGCTTTCGGAAGGATGAACAGATCTGCGACCCCCCGGCACGGTCTCCGCGATCGGCTCGTGGACACCGGCCTGTTCCTGCTCGCGGCGGCCTTCGGGGTCCTGACGGCCGCCGAGCGACTTGACGCGTCCTCCCTGGCCGGGCCGCAGTGGCTGTTCAACCTCGACCAGATCACCGGCGTGCTGGGCTGCGCCGCTCTGTGGCTGCGCCGCCGCCGGCCGGTCGAACTCGCCCTGGTGCTGGTGGCCCTCTCGACGTTCTCCGAGATGGTCGCCGGCGCGATGCTGGTGGCGCTGTTCACGGTCGCGGTGCACCGGACGCCGAGAACCACGGCTGCCGTCTTCGTGCTGAGCCTGCTCGCCGGGGTCGCCTTCGTCGTGCTGCGTCCCGACCCCGATGAGCCTCCCTTCCTGCTGTTTCTGCTGGGCGTCGCGATTCAGAGCGCCGTGGTCGGCTGGGGCCTGTTCATCCACTATCGGCGCCGGCTCGTGCTGTCGCTGCTTGATCGCGCGGCCCGCGCCGAGACCGAGACGCGCCTGCGCGTCGAGCAGGCTCAGCATCGCGCCCGCGAGGAGATCGCCCGGGAGATGCATGACGTGCTCGGTCACCGGCTGTCGTTGCTGAGCGTGCACGCCGGAGCGCTGGAATACAATCCCGACGCCCCCTCCGGGGACATCGCCCGCGCGGCGAAGGTGATCCGGGAGAGCGCCCACCAGGCATTGCAGGATCTGCGCGAGGTCATCGGCGTCCTGCGCGCCCCGGTCGGCGAACTGCCTCAGCCCACCTTCGCCGACGTCCCGCAACTCGTCGCCGAGTCGAGCAGCGCGGGGATGCGGGTGGACCTGCGGGATGAGCTCACCGGAACCGTCCCCGACCAAGCGGGCCGCACCGCCTACCGGATCGTGCAGGAAGCCCTGACCAACGCACGCAAGCACGCCCCGGGAGCCGAGGTGCGCGTCCACGTGGCGGGGGAGCCGGAGCAGGGACTGGCCGTCGAGGTGCGCAACACGGCACCCACCACCGCGCCCATGCCCGACGCGGGGGCCGGCCAGGGCCTGATCGGACTGGCCGAACGCGTCGCCCTGGCCGGCGGACGACTTGAGTACGGACCCACCGCCGCGGGTGGCTGGCGGCTGGCGGCCTGGCTACCCTGGCCGCCATGACCACATCGGAACCCCGGACGGTCGGCGTGCTCATCGTCGACGACGACCCGCTGGTGCGCGCCGGGCTGGTGATGATGCTGGGGGGTGCCACCGACATCCGCGTGGTCGCCGAGGCGGGAGACGGCACCGAGGTGCTGCCCCTGGTCGACCGGCACGCCCCCGACGTGGTCCTGATGGACATCCGGATGCCCGTGATGGACGGGCTGGCCGCCACCGAGGCCTTGCGCGCCCGCCGCCACGCGCCGGAGGTCATCATCCTGACCACCTTCGACGCCGACGAACACGTCCTGCGCGCCCTGCGCGCCGGAGCCGCCGGATTCCTCCTCAAGGACACTCCGCCCGACGAGATCGTGACCGCCGTACGCCGGGTGGCCCAGGGCCACCCGGTCCTGTCCCCGTCGGTGACCCGGCGTCTCATCGCCCGAGTCGCCGACGGAGGACAGGACCGGCGCCGCGCTCAGGCCAGGAACCGCCTGGCACTGTTGAACGACCGCCAGCGCGAGGTCGCCGTCGCGGTCGGTCAGGGCCGTTCCAACGCCCAGATCGGAGCCGTGCTCCACCTCAGCGTCCCCACGGTCAAGACCCACGTCTCCGGCATCCTCACCAAACTCGACCTCAACAACCGCGTCCAGATCGCGCTGCTGGCCCACGACGCGGGGCTTCTGGACGACGAGGACTCGGGTTAGGGCTGGGCCGAGCCGGCGAGGACGGGCACCTTGCGCTGGATGAGGTCGGCCATGGCGGCCTGTCCCTGCTGGTTGAGGTGCAGTACGGCGTCCGGGCCCTCCTGCCCGGGCGCGAGTGCGTCGAACCCCCGATAGAACTGAGGCGCGGACTCGCAGAGCGAATGACCCGCGAACTCGGGCTGGAGATTGACCGAGTTCGTGTAAGGGCTGACGAACTGGACGTCGACCCTTTGCGCCTTGGCGGCCAGGGTGGCCAGGCGCAGGGTCACATCCAGCGCACTGGAGACGTTGTTGCCCTGCACGCGTTCTTCGTCGCTGAACACCTGGCTGTCGCAGATCGGGTCCAGCGGCACATTGGCGGCGTTCTCGCCCCGGGTGACCTGCTGGCCGTATCCGGTCACCACGATCTTGGCGTGCGGGCTGCGGGCCTTGATGTCGGTCAGGAGGGAGTTCAGGGCCTTACCCATGCCGGGCAGGCGGCTGAGAATCGCCTTGGTGGGCGCGCCCGTGCAGTCCGCCTGGATGCACACTCCGCCGTATCCGGCGAAGTCGACGTCGGTGGTGCCGATGCTCAGCATCACCACGTCGGTGTCACGACGGAGCGCGTCCAGCTGCGGGGGCTGGTCCTTGAACGTCTGTCCCAGGGTCTTGATGGCCGCGCCGCTGCAGGTGACGTTGGTGAACTGCACCTGCTTGCCACTCTGCCTGAGCGTGTCGACGATGACCGAGGAGTAGGAGTTCTCGCTGCGATAACACGTTCCCTCGGTGCCGGGCCGGTAGTTCCCGGCACCGGTGCCTGATCCGTAGGAGTCGCCCATCGCCACCACGTTCAGCGACGCCGATGAACTGGTCGCGGCGACGGCGACCGGGGCGGTGAGCACACCCAACGCCCCGATGACTAAAACCATGAAGGGTAATCTCATAATGAGATCTTGATGATTCCGGAGCCGGATGTCCATCGCCCGGTTGGAGCCCTCGGACGCGGGGTGACGCCGCGGGGGTGGCCTGCCGGTGCGCTCTTGATGTCGCATGTGAGGTGAGCGCATCGGCAGGCCGGAACAGCGCGGGAAGCCTTCGGCCTGGTCAACGAGCTTCGGCGGCGGGGCGATCGCTCCGGGTCGAAGGGGGATCCGGCGGGGTGACGTCAGGCGGCGAAGACCTGGGAGTCGTCGGCGAATGCCTTGAACTCCAGGGCGTTGCCCGCCGGGTCGAGCAGGAACATCGTCCACTGCTCGCCCGTCTGGCCCTCGAAGCGAACGTAGGGCTCGATGACAAACGCCGTGCCGGCAGCGCGGAGCCGGTCGGCGAGCTTGTGGAACTCGGGGACCGCCAGGATCAGGCCGAAGTGCGGCACCGGGACGTCGTGGCCGTCGACGGGGTTGCTGACTCCCTGGGAACGGCCCGGCGCCAGGTGCGTCACGAACTGGTGGCCGTGCAGGTTCCAGTCGACCCAGGTGTCCGAGCTGCGGCCCTGCTCCAGACCGAGCACCTCGCCGTAGAAGCGGCGCGCGGCGGCGAGGTCGTCGACGGGCATCGCCAGGTGAAACCGCGGGATGGAGGAGTCAAGTGTGGTCATGGGTGGCCTCGCCTTCCAGGGCCCAGCGGGAGTGGACCGTGAGCTCAGGTTATCGACACTCGCCTTGTCGCCCAGCCGGGGGATTCACGGGGACGAAGGAGTCACGCGGGGGAGCGCGGGCATCGTCCTGGCGGCCAGGACGACGAGTGTCAGGCCGCACAGCAGCAGCGCGACAAGCTGGCCGACGGTCACGGCGGCCATGGTCCTGCTGATCGGATCGACGGCTTCGAAGGTCAGGAAAGAGGCGCAGGAGAGCACCACGGGCACGATCAGGATCGCCAGTGCCAGCGGCAGGGAGGGCGTCCGCCCGGCCGGAACCCGCAGACGCGTCCAGACGCAGGTCGCGCTCGCGACCAGAAGGGCCAGGCAGGCCAGTCCCGACACGCCCAGCCACGGCCACACCCATGACCAGAACCGCCAGTCGAGGGTCGCCCGCATCGTCGAGCCCAGCACGCCCAGGATCACGTAGAGCAGGACGCCGGCGCCGACGGGCGCCGCGGCCACCCACGGGGAGCGGCGCATCCGTGGCGCGTCACGATGGAATCCGGCCACCAGCGCCAGCACGGGCACCACGAACAGAAGACTCTGGAGAACCACGATCTTGTCGTAGTCCCAGTTCGCGAGACCCGAGGGGAAGGCGATGCCGTAGTGCAGCGCGAGAGCGAGCAGCGCCGGTGGCTTCGCGGCGCGCGGGCGACCGCGGACGAGTGAGGCGAAGGCCGCGATCCACAGGAGACCGCCGAGTCCTTGCACGATGTTCCACAGCCGCTCAACGGAACCGGCGGGACCCAGGGCCGCCCGGTAGTCGACGGACGGCGAGCCGAAGACTCCGGGGGGCCTCAGGAAGTCTCCGAGCCAGACGCAGCTCATCATCGCGTGGAAGAACAGTCCCAGGACGGCCACCAGGCGGACGGCCTCACCCCAGGCGAAGAACCTCGGCGACGCGCCTGCGCCTCCCAGGCGTACCCGCAGCGACAGGGCGGCGACGCTGGCGATCTCCGACCAGCGCGGCCGGGGATTGTCGGCGTCGGAGAGACCTCCCGATCCCTCCAGGAAGGCGCAGACCATCTCCTCCTCGCGCTCGGCGCGGTAGGAGGCGGGCAGCAGCCGCAGCACGTAGCGGTAGCGGTCTTCGAGAAGGCTCACGCCATGCCTCCCGCGTGCCGGGCGCGCAGCCGTTCGCGGGCGCTTCTGACGTTCGCGGCCAGCCGTACGGCCTCCGCCTCCAGGGCGAGTGCCCCGGACTCGGTGAGCCGGTAGTAACGGCGAAGCCGCCCCTGCTGCGCCTCCTCGCGGTCCAGCGCCACCAGCTCGTCCGCGGCCAGCCGGTCCAGCACGCCGTACAGGGTGCCGATCTTCAGATCCACCCGCCCGCCGGACAGCTTCTCGACCTCCTGCACGATCCCGTAGCCATGCCGCGGCTCGTCGACCAGCGCGGTGAGGACGAGGAACGCGGGTTCCGTCATCGTTCGAGGACTCATGGGTTCCAGCATATAATGGAAGACAGGATATAAGCCTGTCCTTCCCACTGCTCTGTCCGTGCGGTTTCGTCGCCTGGCCACGAGCGGCTCGGTTCCGGATCGGTGGTCCCGGCGGCGACGGTGATCGTTCGTGCTCCGGGGCTAGGGCCTGTGTGGTGTTGTGATCTATGCCTCCCGAATTCGGTCCCTGGCCGACCGTCTGCGGCCGCTTCCGCATCTGGCGAGACGCCGACGTCTTCACCGCCCTGTGAAAGGCCTGATCGCCGAGGCCGCCCGCCAGGAAGAGACGGACTTCTCCCTGGTCAGCGTGGACTCCACGACAGCCCGCGCCCGCCACGACGCCGCCGGGATGCACATCGACAAGGAGGTCCTGGACGCCCTGGAGGAAGCCGCGCGAGAGCAAGAGCAGGCCCGGGAAAAGGGGGCGGCCAAGACGCCGGAAACGACCCCGAGCGGGAAGAACGACGACGCATTCGGCGCCGGCGCAAACTTCGATTGAAAGCTGCCCTGCTCGGACGATCGAGGGGCGGACAGACCAGCAAGGTCCACCTCGCCGCTGACCGCAAGTGCCGCCCGCTGCCGATCGTCTTGACCGCGGGGACAGGCCGCCGACAGCCCGCAGTTCATCGCCGTGCTTAAGAAGGTGCGGGTCCGCCTGCTCGTCGGCCGTCCCCGCACCCGGCCCGGTGCGGTCGCCGGCGATAAGGCCTACTCGTCCCGCGCCAATCGCGCCTACCTGCGGAAACGCCACATCAAGGCGGTCATCTCGGAAAAGAAGGACCAGGCCGCCAACCGGAAGAAGAAGGGCAGCAGGGGCGGCCGGCCCGTTAGCCACGACGCTGATCTTTATAAGGAGCGGAACACCGTCGAGCACCTGATCAACAAGCTGAAGGCCTGGCGGGGTATTGCCACCCGTTATGACAAGACGCCCGGGAGCTATCTCGCCGGGCTCCACCTCCGCGCCTCGATCGTTGAGCTCGTCCGACGCTATCTTCCGTGCCACACCCGCGAGGAAGTCGGCAACCTGGACCCGTGGATCCAGGCGCGAGTCGACGAGTCTCAGGCTGATCAACCGATCTGACGGCGAGCAGCGGGAGACAGCATTCTGCGACGTGCCGAGCATCGCCCTGAGTTGCGCGACACGCTCTTCCGTCAACCCGTTGTGTTCGTCATGAACGATGGAAACGGGCTTTCTGCCTTCACCCCAGTGGACGACGGCCCAGGCGATGGCCGGGATCAGAGGGTCCAGCACCAGAATCATCTTCGGGCTGTCGAGAAGCCGCGCCCGAAAAGAGTCTGTGTGCGGCCTGGCATGCCCCAGCAATCTCATGATTTCGCCAACCTCGCCCTGCGCGCCGGCAAGACTCAAAGCGTCGACCATGCGAAAGAGCGAGTCGACGGGCGTCTTGGCGCGCATCAGGTCGTTGAAAGACTCCAGAAAAGCATTCCACCGTTCGCGCCCGAACGTATGCCGGCCCTCGCGGTACAGGGTGACGGCCATGCTCTCAGCTTGCCGGTCCCGATACATTCCTATACCTGTCGCGTAAATGACCTCTCCGACGAGCAGGTCAATCATTTTGCCGACGGCAAAAAAGGTCTTGTCGGTTAGATGCACATGCGCGTTCCCGTGAATCGGCCCCAAAGGCCCCTGTCAACGGACACGCCGTACTCCGGGTAAGCGGTCGGTGGTTCTCCGGGCCGGCGGTCATCAGATCTCCAGGCTGATGGCCAGCGGTTTCTCCGGAAGGCCGGTCAGGCATGCGCAAAAACGTCGGTATTTCCACCGATGAGTTTCTCGCCCTCCGAGCCGGACTCGTCACAGGAAATCTCAATGACCTGGTCAGTCGATTTTCGCGCGGTGATCACCTCGGTGCCGGAGCGCCCCCCGCCGGAGGCATGCTTTCATCGTGCCATCTTGCTCTCGGCACGGGGCAGGCGCTCTGCCGTACTTCAGGCGTGCCCGTGTGGCCGACGGGTGCCGCATGTTCGAGCCATGAGATCCACGATCCTGCCGCCCTTCTGGCCCTGCCGCCCTTCTGAGCCCGCCGAACCGAACGCGTCAACCGGACGGTGTGACGGCGGGCAGCGTGGGCGAGGAGCTCACCCGGGCGGCGGAGGAGTCTTTGCATGACTCACGCACTTGGCGTCCCACTCCGGCATGCGAAGCAGCACCGGATTGGCGACGGTGCTCGCCGTACTGGCGAAGGCCAGGCCCTCGATACAGATGCGAGCGACATTGGGGAAATTATCGGCGTTGCGAAAGACCTCGATGTAGTCGACGTCGCTGATCTTGTCAACCGGCGATTCGTCCTCTCCGCCACGATCGCCCAATTGGGGCGGCGAGCAACCGGTCAACAGGAAAGCCACAAGAACTGCTCCTGTCCAGCGGGCAACCACCGAGTGCGTCATCAGTTGCTCCTTGTGGCCGGCGAGAAGTTGTCGTGTGCCGTCGGACGCCAACCTTCCCGACATGGCCAGCATATCCACAATCAGTCGGCATTGATTGATCGATTAATTTTCATGGGAAACAGTGCGAAACGATGAATCCGAGACCGCCTCGGCGAACCGGCCAACGCCGGTTCTGGGCCATTCCAGGCCGGGCCCCGCACGGATCTGAGACGTGGGCGTGATCCGGGCACGCACCACCGTCGGTCATGGTAAAGCCGGTCGTGCGAGGACGGCATCTAACACCTGATCGTCTCCGGAAAGCATCGTTACGCGACATCCGCGCTGATGTGACCTGGGTCACATAATTTGCGGCGAACTTTTCCGGGCCGAGTGGATCTCAGGGATGTGAAAACCTTCCTGCGCATCCTGTTCGCCGGTGGCGTGGCCACAGCCGTCGTTCTGTCGTCCGGGATGGCCGCCAACGCCGCGACCTACCCGAAGTACAAGGCCCCGAAGGTCTTCGGCGCGACCCTGCAGGCCGATCCCGGGCACGACTTCACCAAGCACATCAGCCCCCGCCACAACGGCATCCTGCGCGGCAGGATCACCTACGTCCACGGCACCACCGCCGAGTACACGCCCGCCAGGTGGAAGAAGGGCGCCGTGACCGAAGGCTGGTTCGTCGGCCCGCCGAAGAACGACGCCATGGCCTACTCCTCCCCCGTCGCCAAGAACGTCGTCTTCCTGTCCGCGTCCGGGTGCAAGGTGTCCAACGGCGACGTCACCCTGATCCCGCACAGCGCGCTCGGCGCCAAGCGCTGCTCGCGGAGCGTCCTGCTCAAGCGGCATGCCCACAGCGGTCAGCCCTCACTGATCACCGTCTATCGCGGCAAGATCGTCAAGGTCCAGGAAATCTTCACCCCCTGACCGTCGCGGGCATGATATTCCGACAGCGCAACGCCTGGCCCGACGGTTGTCGGGCCAGGCGCGCGTTCTCAGAGGGATGGCTGATGCTCTGCCCAGGTCAGCGGTATTGGGTGGAGGCGGTTGAGTACGTGCGGATCCAGTCGACGTCCTGACGGGCTGGGCGCATCAGGGTCCCCGAAGACGGGAACAGGTCCATCTGGGCGCCGCCGTTGGTGGAGCTGTAGTGATTGATCGAGGCGTTGACCGTGCAGATCAGATTGCCGTCGACGTACCACTTCACCGAATTCGGCTGCCAATCGACGGCGTAGTTGTGGAACTGCGTCGAGTCCACGCTGATCGAACAGTTGCTCTGGGCGCCGTCGTGGTGGGCGAAGAGATCGACGGTGGGCGAGGCCACGTCGCGTTCTGCGAAGTCGATCTCCGCGTTGGTGCAGTCGGTGTCGTGCTCCGGCCACAGCAGCGGCACGGCATGGTAGGAACGGCCGCCGTTGTCAGCGAGCGGAATCGCGCGTTCCCGGACCTCGACCCGGCACGGCTGCCAGACAATGCCGGAAATGGGAATACTTCATGCCGACTTCTAGGCTTGAGATCGGTGTGGTGTTGCGCTCGCAATGAAACGCCGCAGGCGGCCGAGCCAACAGTGCAGGGCTGCACTGTCCGATGACCGGACAGGGATACTCGGTCATGTCCGGCGCGTGGCCGGTCCATCGGGATCCTCAGAAGGATTTCCCCGGCCTCACACCTCGGCTGATGTGACGGCGGCATACAGAGACTCGACCGCCGGCTATCCCCCGGGGCCGACACAGGCGTTCGGCACCGTACCGGCGACCCGACGTACACGCACACTGGCCAACAGGACTCCGGACTTCACCATCGTCTCGTTGGTCGCGCCACTGGATTCGTGGTCGCGTCGAGCGGCTTCGAGATCTACCGCCAGCAACTCGACTCGGTAATTTTGACCGATTCCATCATGCTCGCTGCCGAAATATTGCGCCCCCGCCATGTGGAAAGAGTGGCGGGCTTTTCATATGGGAGCGGAACCCGAAGATAGATCACAACACCACACAGGCCCTAAGGCCCCTGGGGGCCGCGGTAGGACAGGGTCTGGCTGTAGACGAGGTTGGTGGTCGTGCTGCCGAACTGGGCGAGCTCGTCGATGAGCTGTTCGAGGTGGGCCATGGAGGTCGCGGCCACCTTCAGCAGGTAGCAGTCGTCACCGGTGGTCCGCAGGCACTCCAGGATCTCGGAGCGCTCCTCGAGCAGCCGATGCAGCGGCTGGTGCCGGCTGCCGGGGTATTTGAGGCGCACCACGGCGAGCACGGCGTAACCGACCTTCGTCAGGTCGACGGCGGCGTGGTAGCCGGTGATGATGCCCGCCGCCTCCAGCCGCTTGACCCGCTCGGTCGTCGCGGAGGCGCTGAGACTCACCCGCCGTCCGAGCTCGGTGAGCGGGATGCGGCCGTCTCGTTGAACCTCGACCAGGATCGACCAGTCGGTCGCGTCAAGACTCTCGGTCATTCGGCAAAGATACCGGCAGATCCACGACTCATCGACCCGTACGCCGGGAGGATTCCCTTCCAGGCGGGGGTGATCGCTGGATAGCCTGAAACGGTGCAAACGAACGGAAACACCATGACACGCGATGACGAAAACCACCTCCGCAGGGCCATCGAGCTCGCCGCCAAGGCGCGGGAGACCGGAGACGCACCGTTCGGATCTCTGCTGGTGGGCCCGGACGGCGCCGTGCTCGCCGAAGACCACAACACGGTCCTGAGCGACGGCGACATCAGCGCCCACCCCGAGCTGAAGCTGGCCAGATGGGCGGCTCGCGAGCTTGATCCCGAAGCCGCGGCCGCCACCACCATGTATACGAGCTGCCAGCCCTGCGGCATGTGCGCGGGCGCCATCGAGCGCTCCGGCCTCGGCCGGGTCGTGTTCGCGCTCTCCAACGAGCAGCTCGCGAACCTCAAACCGGGCGGCGGCTGGCCACACGTGCCCCAGGAGGGCCCCGCTCTGTTCGACGAGGCGCGCGTCCCGATCGAGGACTACTACCGGTGATCCACCACGGTTCGGGCGCCCGGCCGACGCGCGTCAGCCGTCACTGATCGCCAGTCGCAGGAGGAATCGGGTCTCCCGGTCATGTGGGTCGCGGTTCAACCGGGGGACGGCGATGACGGCGGCCGTCGTCCGGCACCAGTCCATGAGCCGGTCGGGATCGACCTCCGGGATCAGCTCGGCGAGGCGGGTGATGTTCGCCTCCAGATCGTGAAGTTCCGTGGCCTGGGCGAGGACCCAGTCGATGCCGTCGAACGTGGGATCGCCGATGCTGGGCCGCGGGTCGATCACGGTGAAGCCGTGGACATGGCTGACGAGGACGTTTCCGGGGTGCAGGTCTCCGTGAACCAGCCCGGCGGGGCCGCCGGCGGCCAGGGTGAGCGCGGCGGCCCGGCGGCGATCGAGGAGGTCGCGGTCGATGTACTGCTCCGCCGGGTTTCCCCGCCATCGGCCGAGGGTCAGGTCGAAGAGGAAGTCGACGCGCTGCCGGAGGGTGGGCAGTTCGTCGTCGGGGGAGCGGGCCGGGCGGAGCGAGCGGAGAAGCACCGCGACGTCCTCGATCGGCAGCCGCTCGACCCGGGTGCCGGGTTCCACCGCGGCCAGCAGCAGCGCTCCCGACTCTCCGTCCGAGTCGATCAACCGGACCACGTGAGGGCTGTCCTCCCACGCCCGGAGCGCGGTCGCCTCGGTGATGCCGATCTGCGGCTCGGGGGTGAGCTTGAGAAAGGCGGGGACGCCGTCGGCCCGCCGTACGTGAAAGGTCCGCGAGGTGTTGCCCGCCGCGACGGCGGCGACGACCTCCAGGTCCCAGCGCCGGGCGAGCCTTCCCAGAAGCTCGGGAAGTGTGGCGAACCAGTCGCGGAAACCAGGGCCGAACCGGCCGATGAGCCTGGTCTCGACGGCCGGATCGAGGGTCAGATCGAGCATGCGACAGTGTCGCACACGGCAACGGGCCCCCTGAGGCCCGTCGGCGGAGGGATCTCATGCCGCGGTGAGCCGGTCGCGGAAGCGGATGCGTGAGCTCCACGGCGACCTCGTTGACAGGGTGTTGTTGTCCGGGCCTTGCGGCTCCGGCATGCGGCTGTGGTCCCCGGAGCCGCTCGGCGAAGAAGTGCCGTCGCGTGCTCAGATCATCAGGACGGCGCGTGCGCGGATCCTGCCGTTCTTCAACCGGGTCAGTGCCTCGGCGGCTTCGGACAGCGGGAACGGCTCGCAGCGCGACGTGATCTTTCCGGCCGCGGCAAGCTTGAGCACCTCCCGCATCTGCCGCCGGGTGCCGAGCAGGGAGCCCACGACGACCTTCTCCTGGGCGAACGGCAGCGCCCCGACGGTGGCGTTGACGCCGGTGACGACGGTGCCGCCCGGACGAGTGGCGCGGATGGCCTGGGCGACCACGGTGTCCGACGGCGCGAAGACGATCGCCGCGTCGACCCCGCCACGGTTGATCAGTGCCTCGGCCGGGTCCCCCTCGTTGGCGTCGATGCCCTGGGCGCCCAGCTCTTCGGCCAGTTCGAGGTGGTCACGTCCGCGGGCGGCGGCGAAGACGTCGGCGCCCGACAGCACGGCCAGCTGCAGCACCATGTGGCCCACCCCGCCGATCCCGAACACCGCCACCCGCTTGCCCGGCGAGAGGCGGGCCTTCGCCACGCTGCCGTAGGCGGTGATACCGGGACAGAACAGGGGTGCCGAGTCCTCGAAGGTCAGCTCGTCCGGCAGCAGGTAGGTGTGCGCGGCTGTCGCGAGCATGTATTCGGCGTATCCGCCGTCGACCGTCTCGCCGGTGATGTTCTTCGCCTGGCACAGATGGTCCAGGCCGCTGACGCAGTAGTCGCAGTGACCGCAGGTCGACCAGAGCGGTTGGACCCCGACCCGGTCGCCGACCTTCAGGTGGTCCACGTTTGGGCCCACCGCCGAGATGGTGCCCACCACCTCGTGTCCCGGGATGATCGGCAGGTGCGACGGCGTGCCATCCTTGGCCCAGTCGCCTTCGATCATGTGCAGGTTCGATCGGCAGACCCCGCACGAAGCCACCTTGACCACCACCTGCCCGGTCGAGGCCACCGGCTCGTCCACCTCGCGCAGGCGCAGTGGCCCGGCCTCGATGGGCATCAGTGATTCCAGGACGAAAGCTTTCATCGCGCACATCCTTGGGTTCGGCGGGCGGCGCACGGCCCGCGGTCAGTGGGTACGGATCACGGTGAAATTGAACTCCCCCTCGAGAAAGAAACTCCGTGAGTGCATGAACGGCCGGCCCCTGTCGTCGAACTGCAGCTGGTCCAGGAGCACGTAGAGGTTGTCCTCACCCGCGTCGTCGTCCCAGCCGACGACGTCGGAGCGGACGGCGTGCACCGTGGCCACGGCCCGCGTCGGCCGCGGTCCGTCGTGGTCGGCGAGGTAGCCGAACACCGACCCCCGTAGATGGCCGGCCCGGAAGTCGTCGGGAAAGACCCAGCGCGGCAGGATGTCGTAGGAGTAGGCGACGACCGTGTCGTCGGCCAGGATCTTGCGCTGGATGTCGAGCACTCTGGCGCCGGGATCCAGGTTGAACATGGCGAGCTCGTCGTCGGTCGCGTCACGGATGGTGCGCCGGCGGTATCTCATGGAGGGCGTGAAGCCCATCTCGGCGATCGTCGCGGAGATGGACGTCAGCTCCTGCATGCCGGCGTGGATCTCGCGGTGCTGGGCCATGAACGTGCCCAGTCCCCGCCGCACGACGACCAGGCCCTGACCGGCCAGGTCCTTGATGGACTGGCGCACGGTGGCGCGGGAGAGGCCGTACTCGGCGACGAGCTCGGCCTCGGTGGGCAGCCTCTCGCCGGGAGCCCACTCCCTGGCCTTGATGCGCGCGCGCAGGTCGTCGGCCAGTTGCTGGGGCAGAGAGGCCCGGGAGCGCAGGACGGTTATGGCGCACCTCTCATCGAACGGATCGGCTTGCGGGTCCACATCCGACCCTAACAGAATGCTTGACAGATGTCAGTTGTCAGACAACGCTACCAACTATGCGAACCATAGATTGGCTGGACGGTTCCGTACGGATCATCGACCAGACGCGGCTGCCGCATACCGAGATCCACGTCGACGTGCACGACGTCGAAGACCTCGTCGTTCACATCCGGTCACTGGCGGTGCGTGGCGCGATGGCGCTGGGCGTGGCGGGCGCGATGGGCATGGCGCTCGCGGCGACCCGGGCCGAACACGATCACCTTGACCTGGACGGTGAGCTCGCCGCCGCGGCGCGACTGCTCGTCGAGGCCCGTCCCACCGCCGTCAACCTGGCCTGGGGCGTCGGTGAGATCCGGAAGGTCCGTGCCGCCGGAGCGGGCGCCGCCGGCATCGTCGCGGCCGCGCTGGCCATCCGGGACGCCGATCTGGAGGCCAACAGCGCGCTCAGCGAGCGTGGAGCACGGCTGCTGGCCGGGGCGCGGCGCATCCTCACCCACTGCAACGCGGGCGCGCTCGCGGGCGTCGAGTACGGTACCGCGCTCGGCGTCATCGGGCGGCTGCACGCCACCACCGGCCTGGACATGGTCTACGTCTGCGAGACGCGTCCGCTGCTGCAGGGCAGCCGGCTCACCGCCTGGGAACTCGGCCGGCACGGCATCGCGCACCGGGTGATCGTGGACTCCGCCGCCGCCGGTCTGATCCTCGCCGGCGACGTCGACGCCGTGGTGGTCGGCGCGGACCGTGTCGCGGCCAACGGCGACGTCGCGAACAAGGTGGGGACGCTCGGCCACGCACTCGCGGCGCGCCACGCCGGAATTCCCTTTGTCGTCGCCGCCCCCGAGTCCACGATCGACCTCGGCACCCCGACCGGATCCGACATCCCGATCGAGATCCGTGACGAGCGTGAGGTGCTGGAGATCGACGGCCGGCGAGTGGCCGCACCCGGCAGCCTGGGCTGGAACCCGGCCTTCGACATCACTCCCTCGGCCCTGGTGACCGCCATCGTCACCGAGCACCGTTCGCTGAACGACCCCCGGAACGACAGCCGGAACGGCCCCCGGGACGACGGCCGGCACCGCTCACCGAACGATCCGCGGAACAGGACCGGGCACCCCTCACCGAACGAGCCCCGGAGCAGAACCGAGCACCCCTCACCGAACGATCTGTGGAACAGGACGACGCCCGAGGAGGACCTCGTATGAAGAAGCTCATCAACGACCCGCACGACTTCGTCGACGAAGTCGTCGATGGCCTGCTGCTCGCCCATTCCGACCGCCTGCGGGCCGCGAGCGAGACCCGCAGGGCGCTGGTGCGCGCCGACGCGCCGGCCGCCGGTCGGGTCGGCATCGTCACCGGCGGTGGCTCGGGTCACCTGCCGGCCTTCCTCGGTTATGTCGGAAAGGGGCTGTGCAGCGGGGTCGCGGTGGGCAACGTCTTCTCCTCGCCGTCGGCGGAGCAGATGTATGAGGCGACCAAGGCCGTCAACGGCGGCGCGGGCGTTCTCTACCTGTACGGCAACTACGTCGGTGACTCGCTCAACTTCGACCTCGCCGCCGACATGGCCGACCTCGACGACATCCCGACCCGCACGGTCCGGATCACCGACGACGCGCTGAGCGCACCGCCCGAACGCGGCACCGAACGACGCGGGGTCGCCGGCATGGTCTTCGCGTTCAAGATCGCTGGTGCCGCGGCCGAACGCGGCGACTCCCTCGAAAAGGTGTCCGAGCTGGCCCAGCGTACGGTCGACAACACCCGCTCGGCCGGCGTCGGGCTCTCACCGACGATCCTGCCCGAGGCGGGCAGGGCCACCTTCGAGCTCGCCGACGGCGAGATGGAGATCGGGATCGGCATCCACGGCGAGCCGGGATCACGCCGTGGCCCGCTCGAAACGGCCGACGAGGTGGCCGACACCTTGCTCGCGGTCGTCCTGGACGACCTCCGGCTCGGGGCGGACGAGCAGGTCGCGGTCCTCGTCAACGGCCTGGGCGCCACTCCCCTGGAGGAGCTGTACCTGATCTACCGGCGCGTCCACAACACCCTCCTGGGCAAGGGGATCGGCGTGCATCGCCCCTATGTCGGCGAATACGCGACGAGCCTCGAGATGGCCGGCGCGTCGGTCACGGTGCTGCGTCTCGACGACGAGCTGACCGAACTGCTCGACGCTCCGGCTGACTCCCCGTTCTTCCAGCAGGACCAGCAGTGAAGGGACAGCCGTCATGACCACTCTCACCGTGCCCGAAGTCGGCGCCATCCTCGACCGGGCACTGCTGACGCTGGCCGGGCAGCGTGACCATCTCCGTGATCTCGACGCGGCGGTCGGGGACGGTGACCTCGGCATCACCGTCGACAGAGGTGCCGGCGCGATCCGGGCCGCGCTGGTCGAGACGCCGCCCGACACGCTCGGCGCGCTGCTGCGAACCGCCGGTACGGCGTTCGCCGGAGGCAACCCGTCGACGATGGCCGCGCTGGTGGGCACCGGCCTTCTCGCCGCGGCGAAGGAGGTGGACGGTGAGCGCGAGCTGAGCCCGGAGGTCGCGGTACGGATCGGGGACAGCGCCCAGCGGCGCATCGCAGAGCGCGGAAAGGCCGGCCTGGGTGACAAGACCGTGCTCGACGCACTCGCTCCGAGCGTGGACGCGCTGCGGAAGGCGGGGGAGGGCGAACGCCTGGCGGCGATGATCGCGGCGGCTCGCGAGGGTGTCGAGGCGACGACGGACCAGCCCGCGCGCAAGGGGAGGGCGGCATGGGTCGGTGAACGGGGCACCGGCCACCCGGACCCCGGCGCCACCGCGTACCTGCTGTTCCTGGAGAGCCTGCTGGCGGCGGCGACGGAGCGGGCGCCGCATTGACAGCCACCCCGTCCCAAAGGACGGAGCTTCCCATCCGCCGCGTGTGCGGCTCCGGGTGCGTTACCGCCTCACTGCGCGGCGCCGGGACGACGTCGTCGAGACCGAGGAGCGGAGACCGGCTGTGATCAGTTGAGCGGGGCGTAGTCGAGGACGTGGTCGCGGAGCAGGGCCCCGGCGTCGGGGTCCCTGCGTTCGAACGCCGCCATGAGCGGCTCGTGATCGGCGGCGTTCTCGCAGGGCCGCATCCGGAACAGCCGGACCGACAGGTGCGTCCACACCTCGATGCCGAGCGACTCCCACACCGCCAGGAGCACGTCGTTGCCCGAGGCCTCGACGATCTCGCGGTGGAACGCGACGCCGTGGCGTACCTGGTCGACCAGGGAGGAGGCGGCCGCGGCCTGGTGCAGGCCGGCGAGGTGGACCCGCAGCGCCTCGACGGGCGGGTGACGCAGCCGCACGGCCGTCTCCTCCAGGCCCGCCCGCACCTCGTAGATCTCGCGCAGGTCGGTCGCGGTGAGCCGGCGGATCCGCGCGCCCTTGTGCGGTGACGACTCGACGAGCCGGAGCGCCTCCAGCTCGCGCAGCGCCTCGCGCACCGGAGCCTGGCTGACGCCCAGCTCCGCCGCCATACGCCGTTCCACCACGCGGTCACCGGGCCCCCACCGGCCGCTGATCAGGCCGTCGAGTACGGCCTGCCGGATCTGATCACGAAGCGGGAGCCGTACGACAGGTTTCACGAGTCCAATAATGGCAGACGCAAACAACCGATGATCGATCATTGGGTGTTTAATGGTGATATGGAGAAGGATATTGACCCGCAGGAGACCGCGGAATGGCTGGAATCGCTGGAGGCGGTCCGCCGGGCGGCAGGCCCTGAACGGGCCGAGTACCTGCTGAAGCGGCTGGCCACGAGCAGCCGCTACATCAACACCGTGCCGACGTCCGAGGAGCCCGGCTACCCCGGTGACCTCGAACTGGAGGAGCGGATCGCGGCCTACGACCGGTGGAACGCGGCGGCGATGATCACCAGGGGCAGCCGGCTCGGGCTCGGCGGCCATCTGGCCACCTATGCCTCGGCCGCCTGGCTGTACGAGGTCGGGTTCAACCATTTCTTCCACGGCGGTCATGACCAGGTGTACTTCCAGGGCCACGCGTCCCCGGGCATCTACGCCCGCGCGTTCCTGGAGGGACGGCTGACCGAGGGCCAGCTGGACCTGTTCCGGCGCGAGCCCGAGGGCGGGCTGCCGTCGTACCCGCACCCGCGGAGCATGCGTGAGTTCTGGCAGTTCCCCACGGTGTCCATGGGCCTCGGGCCGCTCAACGCGATCTACCAGGCCAGGTTCAACCGCTACCTGCACAACCGCGGAATCAAGGACACCTCGCTCAGCCACGTATGGGCCTTCCTCGGCGACGGCGAGATGGACGAGCCGGAGTCCACGGCGGCCATCACCCTGGCCGCCCGCGAAGGGCTGGACAACCTGACCTTCGTGATCAACTGCAACCTGCAGCGGCTCGACGGGCCGGTGCGCGGCAACACCCGCATCGTGCAGGAGCTCGAAGGCGTCTTCAGGGGCGCGGGCTGGCACGTCGTCAAGGCGCTGTGGGGCGCCGAGTGGGACGGGCTGCTCGGTTCGGACGAGCTGGTGTCCCGGCTGAGCGAGATGCCGGACGGGCAGTTCCAGACCTTCGCCACCTCGACCGGGGACTACATCAGGCAGCATCTGTTCCACGGGCTGGACGTGCCGTACTCCGATGAGGACCTGCGGCGCATCGTCGGCGGCTCGCGGGCCGGCCACGAGCCGCGCAAGGTGCACGCCGCCTACCGCCGGGCCCTCGACCACCACGGCGCGCCGACGGTGATCCTCGTGCAGACCGTCAAGGGATGGACGCTCGGGGCCGGGGTGGAGGCGCGCAACGCCAACCACCAGATGAAAAAACTCACCCAGGACGAGTTCCGGGCGCTGCGCGACCGGCTCGGGCTGCCGGTGCCGGACGAGGCACTCGACGCGGACCTGCCGCCGTACCTGCACCCCGGGGCCGACTCACCCGAGGTCCGCTACGTGGCCGAGCGCCGCCGCGCCCTGGGCGGGCCCATCCCCAACCGAACCGTCTCCCACCAGCCGCTGCCGGCGCCGGCCGAGCGGCCGTTCCAGTCCCTGGAGAAGGGGTCCAAGCAGCCGGTGGCCACCACGATGGCCTTCGTCCGCCTGGTCAAGGACCTCATGAAGGAGCCGGAGACCGGGCGCCGCTGGGTGCCCATCGTGCCCGACGAGGCCAGGACCTTCGGCATGGAGTCGATGTTCCCCACCGCCAAGATCTACTCGCCGCTGGGGCAGCGTTACGAGTCGGTCGACCGGGACCTGCTGCTGTCCTACCAGGAGGCGGTCGACGGCCAGCTCCTGATCGAGGGCATCACCGAGGCGGGATCGATGGCGTCGTTCACGGCCGCCGCCTCCAGCTACGCCACCCACGGCGAGGCCATGATCCCGTTCTACATCTTCTACTCGATGTTCGGCTGGCAGCGGACCGGCGACCAGATGTGGGCGCTGGCCGACCAGCTCGGCCGCGGATTCCTGATCGGCGCCACCGCGGGACGGACCACGATGACCGGCGAAGGGCTGCAGCACGCCGACGGGCACTCCCAGCTGCTCGCCTCCGCCAACCCCGCGTGTCTCGCCTATGACCCCGCCTTCGGCTACGAGGTCGCGGAGATCGTGCGCGAAGGGCTCCGGCGCATGTACGGGCCCGACGGCGAGGACGTCTTCTACTACCTCACCCTCTACAACGAGGCGCTTCCCCAGCCCGCGATGCCCGAGGGCGTGCGTGAGGGCATCCTCAAGGGCATCTACCGTTACTCCTCCGGCGGCGGTCAGGCCCACCTGCTCGCCAGCGGCACCGCGATCCACTGGGCGCTGGCCGCGCAGCGGATGCTCCAGGAGGAGTACGGCGTGGGCGTCGACGTCTGGTCGGTCACCTCGTGGAGCGAGCTGCGCCGCGACGCGATGACCTCCACCGGAGTGCCGTACCTCCAGCAGGCCCTGGCCGGGACCGAGGGCCCGGTGATCGCGGTCAGCGACTGGATGCGCGCCGTGCCGGATCAGATCAGCCCGTGGGTCGACCGGCCGTGGATCTCCCTCGGCACCGACGGGTTCGGCCTCTCCGGCACCCGGGAGTCCGTACGCGAGCACTTCGGCGTCGACCCGCGTTCGATCGCCGACGCCGTGCTCAAGTCCGTCGAGGAGACCGGCGGGCGATGACCGGCCCTGCTTTACCATCGCCGCGGCCGAGCTGTCCGGGTGTCGTCCACCTGCGCGCGGACGACACCCGGACGCCCGCCGGGTGGAGGGAGAGCGATCCGGTCCGGTGGTGACGACCCCCGACCGGGCGCGTCACCGGATCACCCGGGTCTGCCGGAGTTCGGCTACGGGAGGACCGGGCTCAGTCGTTCGGGCGGACGAACAGTTCGAGATGGGAGCACCGGACGCAGCGGAAGGCGTCAATGATCCAGCGCGCTTTTCCCAGCCGCCTGGCGCCGCCGAACAGCCCGAGCTTCAGAGCGCCCTCGATCCAGCGGCCGTACCCGTGGGAGTGCTCACCGCCGTCCTCGATGAAGCCCGGTTCCAGATCCACGCTGTCACATTGAGTGCATCGCATGCCCGTATTGTGCCAGCGATCTCTCCGGCGACCAGGCCGTGCGGTCCACGGCTCCCGCGCGACCCGGACGTCCGGGCACGCGGGGATCGGAAGGCCGGTCGTCGGGGCCTCACCGGTCAGGGAGAGCCTGGCGCATAAAATGAACTGGGAAGTCCATTTTAGGAGCGAGAACCATGCAACGGTCCCTCACACCGAAGGGCGAGGCCACGCGGGCGCGCATCATCGAAGGGGCCGCCCTGGTGCTTCGGGAGAGCAACGTCGTCTCCGCCACGCTCGACGACATCCGGCAGCAGACCGGCACGAGCAAGAGCCAGCTGTTCCACTACTTCCCGGAGGGCAAGGACCAGCTGCTGCTCGCCGTCGCCCAGTACGAGGCGGACCGGGTGCTGGACGACCAGCAGCCGTACCTCAGCTGTCTCACCTCCTGGGACGCGTGGTACCAATGGCGGGACGTCGTCGTCGAGCGATATCGGTCGCAGGGTGACACCTGTCCCCTGAGCGCGCTGTTCCTGCAGATCGGCCGCACCACGCCGGGCGCCCGGGCCGTCGTGGTGGAACTCCTGAACAGATGGCAGGCCGAGCTGGCCGCCGGCATCCGGGCGATGCGGGACGGCGGCCACCTTCCGGCGTCGTACGACGTCGACGAGGCCGCCGCGGCTCTCCTCGCCGGTGTGCAGGGAGGAGTGTCGATCATGATGTCCACCGGACGGTCCACTCACCTGGAGGCCGCGATCGACCTCGGGATCAGGCACCTGCGGATGAGTGGCCGGGAGCTCGCCCTGCCGTGAGCCCCACGGAGAAACCATGGGACCACGTTCGGCCAGGGCCTGCCACCGACCCGGCGTTCCCCGTCCTGGCCGAGCGGTTTCCCGAGCCGCGCCCCGTGCTCGATGAGCCGGCGCGCGACCACCACATGGTGGCCGGGATCCTGCGCCGCCCGGAAGAGCTGCTCGGCGGCCTCGGGGCGGAGCCGGGTCCGCTGTCGGATACCGCGCCCACCGGTTGGTAGAAGCCGTCAGTAGAAGTGCCGCAGGCTGGGCCACAGCGCAGACCAGGGCTTGGCCGTGCCGGAACAGAGCGCGATCGGAGCGTTCTGCTCCTCGTTGTCCACGCCCTGGCCGTTGTCGACGTGGCCCACCTGCCGGCAGCCGGTGAGGAGCCGCTCCGACGGCTGGTCGCCTTCCCCGTACACCAGCAGCACCGGCCCGTCGGCGGAGTCGGGCGGCGGGCCCCAGTCGGCGTGGCTCATGTGGCCGGAGTACGGCATGGGCAGGCCGTACTCCGGGCCGTACCGGGCGATCGCGCCCGCCTGGCCGTAGTTCGCCGTGAAGATCACAGCCCGGGCGCGCTGCTCGGCGGGGATGGCGGACCACTGGGCGGCCACCGCGGCGGTGAGTTCCGGCCACCCGACCTGCTCGCCCTGCTCGCTGTTGATCGCGTTCGGCACGGACAGCGCGCTCGGCGGCAGCAGGGGCAGCGCGATCACGGCGGACATCGCGGCCGCCACGACTCCGGCGACGACGACCACCCAGATCCGCCACCGCTCCCGCATCCACCGTGACACCGGCTCGCAGCCCGCCGCCGTCAGAACGAGGAGCAGGGGCAGCGCGTAGTACGGCTTGCCGCCGGTCAGCAGCACCAGCGCGCACAGCACCGGGTAGGCCAGTGCCACCGCGCGCGCCCACCGGAGCTCGGGGTCGCGCCACAGGCGCAGGAATCCGGCGATCCAGACCGGTACGAACAGGGGGGACAGGTAGGCAATCTGCATGGGGACGAACAGCAGCCGGTTCTCGAGCCCGTCATCGGCGCTGATCCCGCCCGCGACGGTCAGCTGCGGCCACCCGTGCGTGGCCTGCCACCACAGGCTGGGGCCGGCCAGAACCGCCGCGACGGCCACCCCGACGGCCAGCCACCGGCTGCGCAGCACGTCGCGGGGTCCCACCGCGAGCAGGGCCGCGAGCAGGGCCACGACCAGCAGCCCGACGAGATACTTGTTCTGTACGGCGAGGCCGACGGCCGCGCCGATCGCGATCCACAGGCGGCCGTCCCCGGTGCGCAGCAGGCGCAGCGCCAACCACGCGATCACCACCCACGCGAGCATGTCGAACGTGGCCGTGGAGACCATGTGGCCGACCGCCAGGACAAACGCCGACGCCGCCGCGCAGAACGCGGCGATCATCTGCGCGCGGCGCCCCCCGCCCAGCTCACCGGCCACCAGCGCGACCACGAGGACGGTCGCCACGCAGGCGAGCGTCGAGACGACCCGCAGTCCGGCGGGGGCGTCTCCGAAGACCGCGGTGACCGTCCGCACGATGAGAGGGGTCAGCGGTGGCTGGTCGACGTAGCCCCATGCGGGATGGTCACCGGCGACCATGAAGTACAGCTCGTCGCGGTGAAAACCGTAACGCTGGGAAAGCCCGGTCAGCAGCCCGGCGAGCCCCACCATCACCGCGACCACGGGAGCGGTCGCGAACGCCGCCCGCCTGCCGGTGACCGACACGTCCGACCGCGCAGCGTTCATTCCAGGATCTTCCCAATTCGGGGTATACGGCGCTACCCAGAAGGCGTGGCCGTTTCCTGACAGTGTCCGGCCGTTTCCCCGTACCGCAGCGCCCCCGCCGGACCGGTCGTCATCATCCCCGATCGCTCCCGGCGTCGCCGTGCGGCCGGGGGCTCAGGAGGCCGTCAGCGACGCGAAGCGGTCGAGGTCGATGTTGCCGCCGCTGACGATCACTCCGATCCGCCGCCCGCGCAGCTGGGCGGCGAGTTTGCGGACGGCGGCGAAACCGAGGCAGCCGGTGGGTTCGACGACGATCTTCATGACGGACCCGAAGATCCTCATGCATTCGACGAGCTCGGCGTCGGTGACGGTGAGAATGTCGTTGACGTCGCGGCGGATGATGTCGAACGTGTGGGTGCCGAGATGCTGGGTCTGCGCGCCGTCGGCGATGGTCTTCGGGGTGTCGATGTGGACGATGGAGCCCTGGCGCAGGGACTGCTGGCCGTCGTTGCCGGCTTCGGGCTCGACGCCGTACAGCTCACATCCGGGCGACAGCGCCTTGGCCGACAGCGCCGTGCCGGAGAGCAGCCCGCCGCCGCCCAGAGGCACGAAGAGCGCGTCGAGGTCGCCGACCTCGTCGAACAGCTCCCTGGCCGCGGTGCCCTGACCGGCGATCACATGGTGGTGGTCGTACGGCGGGATCAGGGTGAGGCCGCGGTCGGCGGCAAGAGCGCGACCGATCTCCTCCCGGTCCTCGGTGTAGCGGTCGTAGGCGACGACCTGCCCGCCGTAGCCCTTGGTCGCGGCCACCTTCGCGACCGGTGCGTCGTGGGGCATGACGATCGTGGCCGGGATGTCCAGCAGCCGGGCGGCCAGGGCGATCGCCTGGGCGTGGTTGCCGGAGGAGTAGGCGACCACGCCCGCGCGTCGCTGCTCGGCGGTGAACCGCGACAGGGCGTTGAACGCGCCGCGGAACTTGAAGGCGCCCATGCGCTGGAAGTTCTCGCACTTGAACACCACATCGGCGCCGAGGTCTTCGTTGACACGGCGCGAACGCAGCACCGGCGTGCGGTGAGCGTGTGACGCGATGCGCGCGGCGGCGCTCTGGACGTCGTCGTAGGTCGGTGACTGGGGCATTGGCCTGACTCTCTTCGGTTGGTCCACCCGGCGCGACGCACCGGACCACCGCGCTGACGGCGCGCCGGACCACCCTCGGCCGAACGCCCCGACCGCCCTCACGGAGATCACGGACGCCCTTACCGCGGGGTGACCCGGACCATCAGGTCTACCGGCAGGACGAGGGCCACGACAAGTCCGCGGGGGACCGGCGTGCCCCGGCCGGTTCCCGCGCCGGGATGGGAACGGCGACCGGAAGGCCTGGGGCCGACGGTGACCATGAGGCCTCAGGCCGGGGAGGCGGGACGGGTGATGTCACCGGTGGCCTCCGCTCGCGAGGCCGACGCCCTGACGGCCTTTCTCGCCGAACGGAACACGCGGAACACGTGACCGGGCGACAGAAGCCGGGTGGGCGGGTCGAGCATGTTGGCCACCCGGATGAACGACGCCCCGAGCACGGGGTCGACCGAGGCCGCGGCGCGGTAGTGGTCAAGGTACCGGCCGACCAGCCGGTCGATCGCCTTCCGCTCTCCTTCGATCTGGGGGAAACGCAGATCGCCGCCTGCCGCCAGGAACCAGGCACCGTCGACGACCTTGGCCGCCGCCGGGAAAAACCGGTGGGCGAGGTCGCCGGTGCCGTCGGCGAGAAGCCCACGGAGCAGAAGCGCTTCCAGGGCGGCCACCGTCATGCCCTGGCCGTAGGTCGGGTTGAAGTTGCACAGCGCGTCGCCCGTGATCAGAAAGCCGTTCAGGTGCCGGTCGAGCTTTTCGTGATGGTGACGTACGCTCGCCGGATACCGCATCTTGACGGGCTCGTCCAACGGCCTCGCCGAACGGATGATCTCGGCCGCGTCGGGTCCGCTGAGGGTCTCGGCATAGGCCTTCATGCCTCCGTCGTCGAGCGGCGGTTCCTCGCCGACCAGGCCGAAGAGCACCACCGCGAATCGGCCCCCTTCCTCCCGCAGGACGCCTCCTCCGCGCGGCAGGCCGGGGAAAGGCACCATCGCGGAGCCGTTGTGTCCGTTCAGGTGCTGTGGCTCGCGCCGGTAGTGGCGGGTCACATAGACGACATCAGGCCGTACATTCGACGTCGGGGGCTGCGGATAACCCAGCTCCCGCAGCCACACCCGGGCGCGTGAGCCGCGTCCGGAGGCGTCGACGACCAGGTCCGCGTCGACCGTCAGCTCCTCCGCGTCATCCGCACACCGCCTGACCCGAACGCCCGTGACCCGTCGCCGGTCCGTATCGGTGACGAGCCCGAGCACGTCGGTCGAATCGACGATCTCAATGCCTTTCAAGGCCGCCACGCGGGTCCGGATCATGTGTTCGATCAGTGGACGGCTCATGCTGAACACGATGATTCCGGAGGGCGCGGGGCGGAGGAGGTGGCCGTCGAGGTAGGTGCGAAGGTCGACCTGGGCGTCCCCGCGCGGGATACCGGCCGCGGTCATCTCCTCCGAGAACCCGGGGAACAGCTCGTCGAGGGCTTCCACGCCGCGGGCGAGCAGGATGTGGAGCTGACGGCTCTGCGGGACGCCCCTGCGGGGGACAGGCCCGTCCGGAAGGACATCCCGGTCGATCACGGTGACCCGCGAGAAGGTGTCACCGAGCGCGCGGGCCGCGAGCAGACCGGCGACGCTCGCACCGATCACCAGGGCATGACCGCTCCTCACCGTCGCAGGGCCGGCCGGCGTCACGGGTCATTCCCCTGACACGACCACGGGTGAGAGAGGCATCCGCTTCGGTGAACGCCCCTCCCGTCACCGCGTGAGCGCACGGCACCGAGAAGCTGATCGCTGTCCATTTTGAAACTGTATGTCGGATTTATGCCGACATGGTGGCCGTGTTGCACCCGGGAGCGAAGAGACATCCCTGACGAGTGGGCCGGCCGCCTCGTCAACCCGCCCGGGCACACCCGCGTGTGATGACGGGCCCGGTGACATCTTCCCCCATACCATGGCCATCCCAGCAGTGATCACCTTACGCTCGTCATGATCGGTCGGATACGGCCTGGCTCGCCGGGCCGCCCTCCCTCTTTTGAGCCTCGGAGTGAGCATGTCTCCAGAGATCATCTCGATCCTCGTGCTGGTGGCGATGTTCGTCGTGGCCACCCTGCTGCCGGTGAACATGGGGGCGATCGCCTTCGCGGCGGCGTTCCTGGTCGGCGTCTACGTCGCGGACCTGTCCGCGGACGACATCTTCGCGGGCTTTCCCGGTGATCTGTTCCTGACGCTGGTCGGCATCACCTACCTCTTCGCCATCGCCCAGAACAACGGGACGGTGGACTGGCTCGTCCGGCTGGCCGTGCGCGGCGTCCGCGGGCGCATCATCGCGATCCCCTGGATCATGTTCGGCGTCGCGGCCGTCCTGACCGCGATCGGAGCGGTGAGCCCGGCCGCCGTGGCCATCATCGCCCCGATCGCCCTCGGATTCGCCGCGCAGCACCGCACCAACCCCCTGCTCATGGGTCTGATGGTCGTGCACGGGGCCCAGGCGGGAGGCTTCTCTCCCATCAGCGTCTACGGCGGGATCGTCAACCAGGTGGTCGAGCGGGCCGGGCTGCCGGACAGCACGATCGCCATCTTCCTGAGCAGCCTGGCCTTCAACACCCTGGTAGCGGTGATCATCTTCGTCCTGTTCGGCGGGCGGGAACTGCTGGGGCGTAGGGAGTCGGTGGATCGGCCGGCTCAGGAAGGCGTTCGGGACGGCGTTCAGGGCGAGGTCCAGGGCGGCGAGCGCGGTACGGCGCAGGCGACGCTCCTGCGTCCGACGCGCGACCAGATCCTCACCGTCGTGGGCCTGCTGGTGCTGGGCGTCGGCGCCCTCGTGTTCGAGCTCGAGGTCGGCTTCGTCTCGATCACCGTGGCGGTGCTGCTCGCGATCATCTCTCCGACGGTCCAGAAGGGAGCGGTGGACAAGATCAGCTGGTCCACCGTCCTGCTCATCACCGGTGTGGTCACCTATGTCGGAGTGCTCGAGAAGATGGGCACGATCAAGTCGGTCGGGGAGGGTGTCGCCCACATCGGCGCACCGCTGATCACCGCCCTTCTGCTCTGCTACATCGGAGCCATCGTGTCCGCCTTCGCCTCGTCGGTCGGGGTGCTCGGTTCGACGATCCCCCTGGCGGTGCCGTTCCTGCTCATGGGCGAGGTCGGCGCCGTGGGAGTGATCGCGGCGCTCGCGGTCTCCTCGACCATCGTCGACTGCAGCCCCTTCTCGACCAACGGCGCGCTGGTCCTCGCCAATGCGCAGGGGGTGGACCGGGACGCCTTCTTCCGCAAGCTGGTCGCCTACGGCGCGGTGATCGTGGTGGTGGCACCGCTCGTCACCTGGCTGGTGCTCGTGCTGCCCGGCTGGCTGTGAACGCGACCGGATCTGGTCCGGTCCGCTACCGAGCCGTCCGCTGAGCGGCCGTGCCCAGCGCCTGGACCTGTGTGGAAAAGAGATCACAGGTCCAGGACGAGATCGTCCCGGGGCTGGGAACAGCAGATCAGCACGTCGCCCTCGGCCGGCGCCTCCACCGGTTCGGGGGAGTAGCCGACGGCTCCGGACAGCAGACCGCTCTCGCAGGTGTGGCAGACGCCGGTACGGCAGGACCAGCGGGTCGGCACGTCACAGGCCTCCGCCAACTCGAGCAGGCTCGCGTACGAGGGATCCCATTCGACGGTGAGACCGCTGCGCGCGAACGAGATCGCCGGTCCCTGGCCGGGTGGACCCGCGGGCGGATGCACCGGCCGCGCGGCGACATTGGTAAGCCCGGGCGTCAGGGCCGGCCCCGCACCGAAGATCTCCGTGTGGATCCGGGAGGGAGTGAGGCCGGCGGAGGCGAGGGCGGCGGGAAGCTCGTGCATGAACGCCGGAGGGCCGCAGAGATAGGCGTCGGCCACCCGTGGAACCCGGAGGCCGTCGAGCAGGTCGGCCGATATCCGTCCCGCGGTCTCGTAGTCGACCCCCCGGCGGTCATCGGGTGCCGGACGGCTGTAGAAGACGTGCTCGTGGGCGTTCGGGAGCCGGGCCAGCAGGTCACGGCTCTCCTGCGCGAAGGGGTGCTCGGCGCCGTCGCGTGTCCCGTACAGCCACCACACCTCACGCGGGTCGCGGGCGGCGGCCAGCGCGTGCAGCATGGCCAGGACGGGAGTGGCTCCGATGCCGGCGGACACCAGCAGGACCGGCGAGTCGCCGTCCCGCAGGGTGAAGGTCCCCCTGGGGGCCGCGACGTCGAGAATGTCGCCGACGCGCAGGTGAGCGCGGAGATAGCCGCTGGCGACGCCCCGCGGTTCCTGCTTCACGCTGATGCGATAACACGTGGACCCCGGGCGGCCGGACATCGAGTAACTGCGGATGACCGGGGGACCGGCGGTCTCCGGGCGCAACCGGAAGGTGAGGAACTGCCCCGGCAGCGCCGCCGGCAGCGGCGCTCCGTCGACGGCGGCCAGCGTCAGCGAGAACACGGTTCTGCTCTCCGCGTCGATGCGGGCGACCTTCAACGGCCGGAACCCGTCCCAGGCGGGCGGCGGACCGGCGGAGGCCAGTCCCGCGTTGCCCGCCGGTTTCCCCGGGACGCCTTCGGCCTGGTCGAGCAGTGCCTGCAGGGAGCCCTTCCACCCCGGGCTGAGGGCGGGAACGCGCAGCGCCCGGGCGAGCTGGTCGCGGGGGTGGCCGGGCAGGTACAGCAGGGCGTCGATCTCCGCGACGGTCACGCCCTCCGGGCCGGAGGCGACCTTGACGATCTCTTCTCCCGCCTCCACGCGTCCCTCGGTGAGGACCCGGAGGTAGAACCCGGGACGCCGGTGGGACACCAGCAGGGAGGGCATCCGGGGCTCCTCCATCCGCAGGCCCACCCGGTAGCAGGTGACGCGCGGCTGGGTGACCTCGAACACCGCCTCGCCGATCCGGTATCGGTCTCCGATGCACACCTCGTCGTCCGGCAGCCCGTCGACGGTGAAGTTCTCCCCGAACTGCCCGTAGACGAAGTCGTCGCGTCCGAGCTGCTCCTGCCAGTGGCGGTAGGAGTCGATCTGGTAGACCAGCACCGCGCGGTGCTCACCGCCGTGCCCGGCGAGGTCTCCCTGACCGTCCCCGTCGATGTTGAGCCGGCGCACCATCCGGGGACCGGTGACGGCCTGCTTCCACACACCGGTGTGCACGTTCCTGCCCTGCCAGGGGACGTCCTGCGGCAGACCGACGTTGACCGCCAGCAGCTTGGCCATTGGCTCCTCCCCACGTCAGGGTTTTCCGTCCGGGTGGTTGGGCCGCGCAACGCAAGAAAGGCCTGAAACGTGCGCCCGATCATTGTATTTCACATGTTTTCACAGGTCAGAGCTCGGGGGTGATGTGGCCGCCGCGCTCCGGCAGGAGTTCGGCCGCCGGCCGCCGCCGGTGACGAGCCAGGTCTCCAGGGCCCGGAGGTCGCAGGCCACGAGCGGCCGTGAGGCTGTGAGTCGCCTTCGCAGTTGTCGGCCATGAGTGCCGTGGGGGGCTGTGAGGGGCTGTGGGCCCCCTCGCGGTCATCGGTCACGAATGACCGTGAAGGCGGCGAGTCACCCTCGCCTGGTCGTCGGGGTCAGGCTTGACACCGCTAAGACGACCGACCATATTAGAGCGGGAGGTGGTGACCATGGCCAGGCAGAGCATGCGCGAGGAGATCGTCGAAGCGGGGTTGGAGCAGTTCCACACCTATGGCTACAGCGCGGCCGGGGTGAAGGACATCACCGACGCGGCCGGCGTGCCGAAGGGGTCGTTCTACAACCACTTCGCCAGCAAGGAAGCCCTGGCCGTCGTGGCCATACAGCGCTACGGCGACGGGCTCCGCCTGCGAGAGCTCGCCGACGGCGGCGTCGACCCCCTGACGCGCCTGCGGGAGCACTTCGAGTTCCTCCGCGACGAGAACCTGCACCGGGGGATCACGCGAGGGTGTCTCATCGGCAACTTCTGCACCGAGATCGCCGACCACAGCGAGGTGATCCGCGAGGCCGCGCAGGACGGCCTCCGGCAGTGGGCCGCCCTGATCACGAAGGCGCTCACCGAGGCCCAGGGCGCCGGGACGGTGCGCGCCGATCTCAACCCCGAGACGACGGCACGCTTCGTCCTCAACGCCTGGGAGGGCACGCTCATCGCAGCCCGCGCCGACCGTTCGGCGGACGCCTTCGACCCCTTCTTCGACCTCGTGTTCGGCACGCTGCTCGTCGGCTGACGAGGTTCGACACCAGGGGAGATCTCGACGCCTCCCGGGGGTCGCGGGATTCCCAGGGGGCCGCAGACGGCGGACACCCGGTCCTTCCTGCTCGCGGCGGCCGGATCTCAGGGCGTGGGCCTCGCCGGCCGCGGGTGGAACAGCCGCAGCCGCCGGACCCGTTCGTCGCGCAGGAGGTGCAGCCAGACCACGCCGGGCGGGCAGTGATCCGGATTATCCGGCGGGTTGATCAGCTCGGCCTCCCAGATCATCAGGTCCCCGCTCGACACCACGTTGACGATGCGCTGCCGTACGCCGTGCGCCAGGTCGGACTCCATTCCCCGGATCATGAAGTCCTGGTCGCCCAGCCGCCGGCCGTCGGGCCCGATGAACTCGGCGTCGGGCCGCCAGCGTTCCTTCACGGCGTCGGCGAACGCGCCCCGGCGCGATGCCGCCAGCATCTCCTCGGCCTCCCGCCGTCGAACGTCGTTCAACGACGCGGCGTCGTCGTGCAGCAGGTCGGCCGTGTCCACCAGCGCGGTGGCGAGCTTGGTCCTGGCCTGGCTCAGCCGGCTGCGGACGGTGCCGACCGGCACCCCGCACAGCGCGGCGATCTGCTCATACGATGAGACCTCGCTGAAATACCGCAGCAAGGCCGTCAGACGCACCGGTTCGGATAGCTCGCTCAGCGCGTGCCAGACCCAGTCCCGCAGCGACCGGCTCTCCAGCAGCTCCTCCGGCGTCGGTTCGCCGGAGGGCAGCGCCAGCGCCTCCACGTCGCCCAGCAGTACGGCGCGCGACGCCCGCAGCCGCATCCGGCAACCGTTCCGCACGATCGCCCGCAGCCACGGGCCCACGGCCGCCGGATCACGCAGCTCGCCGATCCGCCGCACCGCCACCAGCATGGCGTCCTGGACGGCGTCCTCGGCGTCGGGCCCGTACCCGAGCATGCTCAGCGCGACCGCCTGCATGCCGGCCAGGTGCCGCGACATCAGCAGCCCCAGGCACGTCGCGTCTCCGGACTGGGCGGCGAAGACCAGCTCCACGTCCGACTCCGGGTTCGATGGCACACCGTTCTCCTTTCGGGCGCACTGAGCGCTCTCAACGAGATGCGGCGGCGGCCGGGAAAGTTCGACGACCCGGGCCGTGATTTTCGATTCCGTGCCCTGGCCCCGGCCCGCACCGCTCGCCCGGCGCCGCTCTCTCCGCGGCGGTGCCGTGCTCTTCCCCGGCCGGCGTGATCGACATGGGGGGCAGGCCAGGCAAGCCCAGAGAGGATATCAATTGACCGCAATCACGCTGTACGATCCGATGCCGGGTCGCCGAGCCATCGGTCGAACCAGGCGCGGGTGCGCCGGAGCACGTCGAGCTGGTGGTTGCGTTCCCTGAACGAATGTCCCTCTCGCGGGTAGACGACGAACTCGTGCTCGACGCCGAAATGACGCAGCGCGCGGTGGAAGAACGTCGCCTGGGCGAGCGGCACGTTCGTGTCGTTCTCGCCGTGCAGGATCAGCACCGGGGTGTTGATCTTCGAGGCGAACGAGATCGGGCTGAGCCGGTCGTGGCGGTGCGGTCCGGGCCCCTCCCAGCCGACACTGCCGCCGAGCCCCGCCTCCAGGATGCCCCCCTCGCCGGTCGCGACGAGCATTCCCCAGTCGCTGATGCCGGCGCCCACCAGCGCGGCCCTGAACCGGTCGGTCTGCCCGACCGCCCACGCGGCCATGAACCCGCCGTGGCTTCCTCCGCCGATCCCGAGCCGGTCCGGGTCCGCGACGCCCTCGGCGATCAGCAGGTCGATCCCGCTGACGATGTCGGTCCATTCCTCCATGCCGACCTTGCCCGCGACGGTCGCCGCGAAGTCGTGCCCGTGACCCTCGCCGCCGCGCGGGTTGGGCAGGAAGACCGCGTATCCCGCGGTCGCCAGCCACTGCCCCGACGGGTTCGGGCCGAGCATGAACTGGTCGGCGTACCTGCTGTAGGGGCCGCCGTGCACCAGCGTGATGAGCGGGAAGGGGCCGTCATCGCGGCTCCGCCCGACCGGCAGGATCAGCAGCCCGTCGAGGACGAGCCCGTCGGATGCCTTGTAGGAGAGGCGTTCCTGAGCTCCCCACCTGACCTGGCGCAGCTCCGGCCTGGTGTCGCTGAGCCGGATGAGAGGCCCGGTGAGCGGTCCGGCGTGAACGTTCTTCGGCTCGTAGGCCGTGCTCGCCAGTGCGGCGACGACCTCACCCGAGCGACTCACGGTGAGCGAGTCGGCGAAACCATCCATGGAGGACACCTGCTGGAACCGCCGTGCCTCGGGGTCGAGCCGGTGGATCGCGGTGTCGAGCCCGTCGGCGAACAGCGCCAGCGGCGGGCCGTCCGCGACCTGCGCGAGGCCGGACGGGCAGACCGTCATGCCGATGGTCAGGTTGCGGTGTTCCCCCGCGGCACCCGTCTCGGGAACGGTGACGTCGAAGACGGCCAGGCCTCCGACCGGGCCGGGCGGGGTCACCGCCAGGTAGGCCAGGTGCCAGGCGCCGTCGGTGTTCCACCAGGTCGGCGAGAACGCCTGCAACTCGGTCCGGCCGAGATCCTGGACCTTCCCGGTCCCCGGGTCGACCACGTGCAACGCGGAGGCGAAGCTGACGGGGTCGCCGTCCGGGGCGGCCCAGCTGATGACCGCGAGCGGGCCGCCGTCCGGTCGCTGGGCCACTTCGACGACGTGCCTGTCGCCGAGCCCGTCCACCACCCGGAGCTCTCCGGTGCCGAGGTCGAGCAGCCGCAGCCGGTCGTAGGCCACCCGCTCTCCCCATACCATCGCGTCGTCGCGCTCGATCCTCCGGCGTTCGTCCTCCGCGGTCGGCTCGTCCGCGGCGATCACGGCGATCCGGTGGGAGTCGCCGAGCGGGAGATGATCGGAGATCCCGCTCTTCCAGGTGGTCAGGGCCTCGGCCTCGCCGCCGTCGAGCGATATGCGGTGCAGCTGGGAGGTGCCCGGCTCCGTCCGGTCCGAGGTGAAGAGGAGCGAGCTCGAATCCGGTGTCCAGCGCGGGGCGGAGTCGTTCGCCGTGCCCGCGGTCAGCTTCCTGGGGGGTGAGCTCCCGTCGGCGGCGGCGACCCAGAGCGCGCTGACCGGGTGCTTCTCCCGCATTCCGATCGGGGTGACGGTATAGGCGACCCAGCGGCCGTCCGGGGAGATCACCGGCCGCAGGGGAACGGCGCCGTCCACGACCAGCTGCGGTGTGGCCTCTGTCATCGGCTTTCCCCCATCAAGATCAGCAATGTTCCGCACATCCTGTCACGGCGGAAACCCGACAACATCGGGTTCGGCACACGCCTCCGCCGGGCGGTCGGGCGCGGCACGGCCGACCAGCCGGGCGGTCCGGCACCGTTCGGCTGGTCGGTCGTGTCTCAGTCCAGGACCGCGCCGCAGGTCATGTTGATCACCGACCCCGTCATGGTTCGAGCCCAGTCCGAGGCGGCGAAGACGGCCACGTTGCCGACGTCCTCCAGCGAGGCCGCCCGCCCGGTCAGGGTCCGCCCGACGAGGTCGTCCTCGATGGCCCTGCGCTGGTCCGTGCCCGCCGGGATCGTCTCGGGCAGGCCGCCGGTCTGCAGGGTGACGACGCGGATCCCGTACGGCGCGAGCTCCGAGGCCAGCTGGCGCCGCATGGACTCGACCGCGTCGAACGCGACCAGCAACCCTCCCAGGTTGTAGTGGCGCATCGAGCCTCGGTCGCCCGGCCCGCCGAAGGCCATGATCACGCCCGACCGCTGCCCGGCCATGTGCCGGGCGGCGGCGCGCGCGGTGAGGAACTTGGAGCTCACGGCGGTCACGACCGGGCTCAGGTAGTCCTCCAGCGACATATCGATCATCGGCGTTCCCTGCACGTCACTGTCGGAGATCACGTTGAAGGACACGTCGATGCTTCCCGCCTCGGCCACGACGGCGGCCGCGTGCTCGTCGACCGATCTTTCGTTCAGCGCGTCGACCTCGGCGGTCTCCGCCGCGCCTCCCGCACCGCGGATCTGGTCGGCGACCTTCTCCAACGTCGCGCGGGTCCGCCCGGCGAGAAAGACCCGCGCCCCCTCGCGGCCGAACGCACGGGCGACGGCACCTCCGACCGAGCCGCCTCCGCCGTAGATGATCGCGTTCTTGCCCTTGAGCAACATGGTCTGCCTCCTGCGTGTCGATCGGGTTCCGTCACCGCGTACAACCCGCGGGAGGCTCCGAACTCATCGCCCGAGGCCGGATTACTCCGTGATCTCGTCGGGGAGGCCGAACAGGGCGAAGATCTCCGGCGTCAGGAACGAGACGACCTCGGCGATCTTCGTGCCGCGCAGCGCGAGCAGGTCGAGCCCCGACGCGACGTAGGCGGACCGGCCCTCGTCCCACATGTAGGTGCCGAACGCGAGCTGCCCGTTCGCGTTCGCGGGCAGGAAGCGCCATCGCCACCTCAGCGGCTTCTCGACCAGGAAGGCTCTGATGCCCTCGTGGCCCTCGTACCATTCGGTCAACGGCGGCATCGCGTACTTGGCGTCGTCGGTGAGCATGGCCACGATGGCCTCGACGTCCCCGATCTCCCACGCGGTCGCGTACCGGTCGGCCAGCCTCCGAAGGTCCTCGTCCCCCAGGGACCGCAGCTCCGTCTGCTGGCTGACGGCGGGAAGCCGATCGCCGAGGACCCTGCGGGCTCGCTGCAGTGCGCTGTTGACCGACGCGACCGTGGTCTCCAGCAGGTCCGCGACCTCGCGCGCCGAGAATCCGAGAACCTCACGCAGAACCAGGACGGCTCGCTGGCGCGCCGGCAGATGCTGGAGCGCGGCGACGAAGGCCAGCTCCACACCCTCGCGCGCCACGTAGCGAGCCTCGGGGCCCAGACCCGCCCCGCCCAGTCCCTCGTCGGGGTACGGTTCGAGCCACGAGGTCTCGGCGAGGGGCACGGCACCCGGGCTGAGATCGGTGGGAAGCTCCCGGCGACCCCTGCGCTCGATGAGCGTCAGGCACCTGTTGGTCGCGATCCTGTACAGCCAGGGCCGGATCGAGCCGCGGTCCTCGAACCGCTCCAGACCCCGCCAGGCCCGCACCAGCGACTCCTGCATCGCGTCCTCGGCGTCGTGGATCGACCCGAGCATCCGATAGCAGTGCGCCTGCAGCTCACCGCGGAACGGATCGACCAGCTGCCCGAAGGCGTCGGAGTCGCCCGCCCGCGCGGCATCCAGGAGCCGTGCCCCTGGTGCGTCGAGTGCGTCGTCTTCGAGCGCCCGCCCAACCTCACTCACGCCGACGACCCTAGTACGCCGGACCTGACCTTCGTGATCTTGTGGCATGGCGGCCCGCGGACGCGGGCTCGGTCAAAGCAGGTCAGGGCCACCTCGACCGAAGCCATCAGGGCCTTCCGATCGGGATCGATGGCTCCCATGACGCGCAGTCCCTGCATGATCGTCACCAGGAACCGCGCGAGGTCGGCCGCCCCGCGTCCGTCGGACAGCCGGCCGGATGCCTGTGCCTGAACGATCACGTCGAAGAGCGCGCCCTCGATCGACCGGGTGGTCGCCCGCAGTCGGTCGGCCACGCAGCAGCTCGACCAGCGAAAGGGCGTACCGCTCCCGGTAGAGGTCGATCGCCGCGAGGCACAGGTTGTCCTTGCTGCTGAACGCCGCGTACAGGGATCCGCGCCCCATTCCGATCGCGTCGACCAGGTCCTGGATGGAGGTTCCCTCGTAACCTTTGCGGCGGAAGGCGGACATCGCCGCCTCGATCGCCGCTTCGGTGCCGAACTCCCGGGTGCGTGCCGTGGCAGGACTCCAGGCTTATCTGGAACGATCGGTCATATTTGTGGATCGTGAGACGCTTCACGGCGACACGTTGAATAAGAAATAACCCCTGAGTTTCTGTAGGCTTCTCCAGATTGTTCCGTCCCAGGATCAGGGCGTTCTTCGTGCGGAGCACGCCGATCCGGCGATTGAGGAAGTCTCGGGATCGGTGAAGCCTCTCCCTCGTCGCTGATGTTCTTGTGGCGATGGCGAAGCCGAGGAGTCGCGTGCAGGCCCGACCGAGGATGGCTCAACCGGGCACCAAGCATCGCTCTGGCTAATGTCCCGAGGGGAACCTGCTCCGGTCCCTTTCGATTGCCCGTTACGACCTGGTTCGGCAGAATGCCGTCCATGATCGACAATCTGCGACCTGGCTGGAAAAGCCTGGTGGGCGTCCTGGCGACCGGCGCGGTGTTTGGCGCGGCGACCTCCCTGGCCAACGCCGTAGCCCATCTTTCTGTGGATCTGGAAAGCCGGGAAGCGACGACCAACGGGTGGTCGATCATTGAGATCGTGAGCGTGCTGCTGGACTCTGGCTGGGCATGGGCCGGGCTGGCGGTGCTGGCGGGGTTTCTGGCCACCCGCGCCAAGCAGGGCGGCCTTGGGGCCCGGGCTCTGGCCCGGGGCGCTGTTGCCGGTGTGGTGGCCCTGCTCGCCGCCACGGCGGCGTACTACGCCCTGGATACGGTCGTCCACGATGTCCCGCTTGGCTCCTATGGGCTTGACACGATCTTCTGGTGGGCGGCGAGTGTTACGCTCGGCCCGATTTTGGGTGCCATAGGGTCATGTGCCAGGCGGCCGGGAGCAATCGGCGTGCTCGCCAAAGTGACCGTGCCGGTCGGCGCGGCCGTCCAGATGGCCGTGATGCCACCCGGCAGGAATGAGGTGATCACGACCATCGGGCAATGGGTTGTGTGGACGACAGCTGCCGTGACCATCGGCGTGATGGTGGTCCGTTTCCTCGGCGTGCAGCGGCACCGAAACCACTCCAGGGAAGCTGACTCGCTGTAAGCCTCCACGGCCAGCAGATGAGTTTCCTTCCGGGATGCGCTCGGAAGGAAACTCTCAGGTCTGACTTCCGAGATTGCGCGCAACAAGCCTTCGTAGGAGCTCTGACCCGCTCGCGGCCACCACGCCATTGGGCCGTCGAGAGCTCCTGTCCAGCTGGCTGGTGCGCGCGATGCGAATCGGTCACGTCAGCGCCATGAGGCCAACCGGCCGTAGCCGACCCGTGATCAACCACCGGCCGCTCGCTCTTGTCCAAGTGAGCGCGTGAGCGACAAGATCACTCATCATGAGGCACCCTTCAGCGACTGCCGCTCTCCTGGCCACCGCGGTCATCAGCGCGGCGGCTCTCCTCCCCGTCCCGGTCGCCACCGCTCAGGCACGCACCGGGCCGGCGTCCGTGCGCGCCGCCTATCTTCCGTCCTGTCCTTACAAGAAGGCCCCAGACGTCTCCGGTCCCTGCGGTCACTGGCGGCTGCTGCTACGCGACGGCAGGTATCTGACCGTCGGTGACGCCGCCACCAGCGTCACGGACGACGACGGTCGCACGATCGACTACACCAGCACGTTCGAGGTCAGCGCCGACGGGCGAGTGGTCGCGTACTGGCGCGCCCGCGACCACCGCCTGGTCGTGCGCCGCGTCGGCGGCCCGGCCACGGTGCTGCCCGCCGGGCTGCGCCCCAAGGGTTTCGGCACCCTCAGCCTGCAAATTGAGCTGTCACCCACCGGTGACAAGCTGCTCATCGACTACTTTGACCGGCCCGACCGCTTGCCCACCAAGGTCGTCACCGTCGCGACCGGCAAGGTCACCGAGCTGCCCGGGGCCGCCGACGTGCTCGAGTTCAGCGGCGACGGCGACGAGGTGCTGGCCACCCGCTGGGAGACCGACCGCATCACGACCCTGTATGCGTACCCGCTCGATGGCAGCGCCCCGACGGGCGGCACGCTGCCCCGGGTCGTCGCGGACGCCTACGCCGAGGCCCTGGCCCCGGACGGCAAGACGCTCGCCTGGGTCACGAGGGGCGACCCCGAGGAGAAGCTGCCTTCGCGGGTGCGCCTGTATGACCTGGACAGCGGCGACATCTCGCCGGCCGTGGACCTGCCGTTGCGGGGCAACGAGGTGCCGAACCTTCTCCGGTACGCCCCCGACGGGACGCTTCAGGTGCTGACGGTGTCGGGCAAGGAGGGGACGCCCCTGGTGGTGCGGGAGCTCGACATCGACCCGCTTGGCGACGGCTTGCTCTCCGGCGACGTCCGGCAGAGCGACCGGTACAGCATCACCGATCATCGGCACGAGTATTACGCGGGAGGGGAGTGATCGGCATGAGGACCAGGATCGTCGCGGCCCTTACGGCGCGGGCCGGACCATCGCCGTTCGTATGGCCGAGACCGAATCCGCCACGACCGGACCGCCGCCCTGGCTCTGGCGTCTCGTCTCAACGGGTCCGCCGGCACTCCCCGCCAGCGCCGCGTCCGCCGACACCCACAAGAGCGAGCAGAACTCCATCATCTCCGGCCCCACCGCCGCGGTGCTGCCGCCCGGCTCCGGCCCCGGCGACAACCGGCAGCTCAACAACCAGGACATGACCAAGCGCGACACCGGCAACTGGTCATTCATCGACTCCATCCAGGCTCCCAACGCCACCAACCTCATCGGCTTCCAACGCCCCGGCGCGGTCTCCGCGCAGGCCGCCCGCCCAACTCCGTGCCATCCCAAGACAGGTGATCGCTTCCCGATACACGCAAACGTCGGGAAGCGGTTTTCGCATGTCACAGGCCAGGTCACCACGAATGCCCAAATATCGACTCATCGTTCAGGTAAGGCGTCTTGGCAGGCGACCTCACACGTGTTGTGAGCCCTCTCGACGATTCACCGGCGAGGCAGCGGCGGCCGATCTACTTGCCTTAGGTACCCGAAAAGATCGCCTCGCTCCGACCTGCGCGAAGAGGCCGAGAATCCCAGATAGCGATCGGCTCGCCAGGCTGCCCCGGCTGCTGTCGCTGCGTTCTGGCGGCTGTCCGTCGCTGCGGCCGACCTACCGGCTGTATGCGGGCCTCGGGTTCCCGCGAACCCAAAGGCGTATACCCTTCCAGACCACCCCAACAGCCCGATGCCGATCCTTGGGTTCGTGGGAACTCTGGGGTTTCCCGGCCCAGTACTTCCGAAGCCGTCTTCACGTGACAAGTAACTTTCTGTGGTTGGCCTGCAGTCGATGCCCCATCTCCGGATCCGACATTCCGACCTGTGACAATGCCGCTACTTGGTGGTCGGGGACACGTCCGGGTGAAGGATGCCAGGTCCCGAGGCGAGAGAAGCCGCATCACCTTCGTGGAGCGGGAGGCGCAGGACAAAACGCGCGCCGCGGGGGCTGTCCTCTATCTGGAGGCTGCCGCCGCTCGTCTCGGCGATCTGCCGGGCGATCGGCAGGCCCAGGCCGGTGCCCCCGGCGTCCCTGCTGCGGGCGGCGTCCAGCCGGGCGAAGCGCTGGAACACCAGCTCGCGCTTGTCCGGATCGATACCCTGCCCGTCGTCGATCACCTCCAGCACCGCCATGCCGTGCGGGAAGCGCTGACCGTCGCACTCGTCGCCCGGCGCACGCCGTACGGTTATGGTGATCGTGCTGTCGGCGTGCCGTTCGGCGTTGTCGATGAGGTTGGTCAGCAGGCGCCCCAGCCGCAACCGGTCACCGATCACCACGACACCGGGCTTAAGCGAGAATTCACACCTGTTTCTCATGTGGTGGCGCGTCCGGCACTCCGCGGTGGCGAGTCCGGCCAGGTCGATCGGCTCGCGAGCGCCCGGACACCCCGCGTCCAGCCGGGCGATGGTCAGCAGGTCATGGACGATCGCCTGAAGCCGCTCCAGACCGCCCAGAATGGTGCGACCCAGTTTGGTCACACTGGTTTCCTGAGGCGCGAGCAGGGCGTCCTCCACCTCGGCACACATGGCGGCGATCGGGCTGCGCAGGTCGTGGGAGGCGTCCGAGGCGAACTGGCGCTGCTGTTCCACCGCGACCTGCAGGCGGCCCAGCGTGTGGTTGACGCTGACGGCCAGATCGTGGATCTCGTCATCGCTGGGCGGTACAGGCACCCGGCGGCCGAGGCATGTCGCGTTGATCTCGTCGAGTTCCGCCCGGATGGCGGTCACGGGCCGCAGCGACGCGGCGGAGATCCGCCGGCCGAGGTAGGTGATGGCCGCGGCGGACAGCAGCGCGCCCATGCCCACCACTGCGGCCAGTCGGGGATCGACCCACGGGGGGATTACGGGGGAGGAGCAGTAGACGATCGAGTTGCCGCCCGCCCGGTGAGCCCACTGCGCGATCACCATGTCGCATTCGCCATCGGGAAAGACTCCGCCGCACACGACGGAGGTGGCGGCTCTGCTGCCGTCGGGGGTGAACGTCGCCATGCGCGGCTTGCCCAGCAGCGGTGGGGTCGAGGCGACGACCCGGCCCCGTGGATCGACGACTTGTATGTATCGAGACTTGCGTCGTGCAAGGGGGTAGACCACCTGGCCCCGTTCTACCTGCATGGCCACGCGGCCACCGTCCGCGAGGACCTCCTGATTGAGAAACCCCATGGCATAACGGTGAATGGCAATCATCAGCACCGTGGCCACCAGACCGCACAGCAGGACCGCCGTTACAGCAGTGAACAGAGTTATCCGAGCTGTAATTGAGATTCGGTGTCTCGCGCTCATTTTTTCAAATTCCTTCTCAGGCAGTGGGAAATGCCAACCACATGATTCTGCGAAGGGGGACGTTGACCTCAGAGCGGAAGTCGTTCGCTTCGCGGGACCCTACACCCCTCAGGCAAGTCAAGAACTGGGCACTTCGCCCTGCGGACTCTCTAATCGAGTGCATGACGTTGCAAAGTCGACTGCGATTCAAATAGAAGGTCCGCGTGGCACGACAGTTCGGGCGGGCGAGACCCTGGGCCGTCGTGATGGAGGTCTGCGGATCGTGTTCGAGCTGATCTCCGCACAGCCGCTAGGCGTGCAGGCAGAGCGCGTCGACCCCGGGCCCGCACCACTCCGGCGAACCGCCGGTACCCGTGCCGCCGCTCAGCGCCGAGCCGCTTTCCCCCTGGCCGATCACGGTTGCAGGGCCGCCTGAATTTGGGCCGTACCGCGGCGATGGACTCCGGCGCGAGCGGCTTTGCCAACGTCGGAACATTCGCCGCGTCATCCCGCCCGGAAACGCCGCATAGCAGGCGTATGGAGAGTTCGGTTATCCAGGAGCAGATGGGCACGCGCCTCATTTTCGGGGTTCGCACGCCCGAGTCTTGGCCTCGAAAAAGGAGCCGCCAGGAAATTCAGTCCGGTAGGCCCAGCGCTCCCGAGGCTTCGGCCAAGTGGCAAGTGGCTATTTGCAGTACGGCATGCGGCCGATGCCTGACTTTAAAACTGACCTTTTTGATCCGTGATAACGCGGCTTGTCGCGGGTCGGAACGGCCGGCGAATGGGTCCTTTGAAGGCTGCCAGAGCCATGGAGATTCACGATTCGCAACCGGGTTCTGCCGTCGTTCGCACGGGGGCTACATGTCGTTTGGCCGCAATTTCTGGATTTAGTTGCCACTCCAGCGATTACAGAGAGTTATTTGTCGCTCCAGGGTACCTACGGGAGCACCAGGCCGAACCGCCCGCCTCGGGTCAACGCGAGCGGCTCGAAGTACGGCGAGGCCACCGTCGGTCGCACCGCCTACCTCACGCGAGAGGGTGCTGAGGGAGATCCAGGTCGCCCCTCGCCCGCTGGGTCAGGATGGTGCCGTGTTCGTGGCACAGGGCACGCAGGCGTGGGCCCACGGCGGTCATGACGGTCGAGAGGTCATTGTCTGCCGGCCTCTGTTTGCTGTATTGGCAACGAAGTTTGTCAGACGATGGACTCCGGGCGGAGTATCTCCCCGACTGGAGGTGCTTCGCATGAACGTAGAGAGAGAAACCGCCGCCCCCGAAGAGGGGGAGCGGGGTTATGACGTGGTGGTCGTCGGCGGTGGAGCCGCCGGGCTGAGCGGGGCGCTGACCCTGGCGCGGGCACGCCGCTCGGTGCTGGTGATCGACGCGGGACGGCCGCGCAACGCTCCGGCGTCCCATATCCACAACTACCTGGGACGCGAGGGGACGGCGCCCTCGCAGCTGCTGGCCACGGGTCGCGAGGAGGTGACCGGTTACGGCGGCGAGATCGTGGAGGGCAACGTCGTGGCGGCCGAGCGCCGCCAGGACGGTGGTTTCCGCGTCACACTCGAAGACGGGTCCGCGGTCGTGGCGAGACGGCTGCTGGTGACCACCGGTCTGGTCGACGAGCTGCCGCAGGTACGGGGGGTGGCCGAGCGATGGGGACGCGAGGTGCTGCACTGCCCGTACTGCCACGGATGGGAGGTCCGCGACCAGCCGGTCGGCATCCTGGCCACCGGGCCGAACGCGGTGCACCAGGCCCTGCTGTGGCGCCAGTGGAGCACGGAGGTGACCCTCCTCCTGCACACCGAGCCCAAGCTCGGCGACGAGGAGTACGAGCAGCTGGCCGCCCGCGACATCGCCGTGGTGGACGGGCGGGTGACGGCGCTGGCGGTGACGGACGACCGGCTCACCGGTGTGACCGTGGACGACGGCCGGGTGATCCCCTGCCGGGCTCTCGTGGTGAGCCCGCGCTTCACCGCCCGCGCGGACGTTCTCACCAGCCTGGGCCTGGGGACGACCGAGCAGGAGATGGCCGGGCAGGTGATCGGCAGCTATGTCGCCTCCGACCCGTCCGGAGCGACGGAGCTGCCCGGGGTGTGGGTGGCCGGAAACGTGGCCAACCTGATGGAGCAGGTCATCGGCGCCGCCGGTGCGGGCCTGCGTGCCGCCGCGGCGATCAACGCCGACCTGGTCGCCGAGGACACCCGCCGGGCCGTCACGGCCCGCCGCACTTCTTTCTCCGCGCGGATGGAACCGTGAGCCCGCGAGCGTGTGCCCGGCGATGGAACCGTGAGCCCGCGGTGTGCCCGGCGATGGAACCGTAAGTCCGCGAGCGTGTGCCCGGCGACCGCCGGCACGGTCTGACCCCGCCCGGCACGAAGATATGAACCACGAAGACATGAAAGAGGTACGCCGATGACCGATGACAACATCTCGGACGCGGAGTTCTGGGACGCCCGTTACAGCCAGAGCGACCAGGTCTGGAGCGGGAACCCCAACACCGTCCTGGTCCGTGAGATCACCGACCTGGAGCCGGGCAGGGCCCTGGACCTGGGCTGCGGCGAGGGAGCCGACGCGATCTGGCTCGCACAGAGGGGGTGGCACGTCACCGCCACCGACATCTCCCAGGTCGCCCTCGACCGTGCGGCCCGGCACGCGGCCGAGGCGGGCGTCGCCGATCGCGTCGACTGGCAACGGCACGACCTGGGAGCGTCCTTCCCCGACGGCGTCTTCGACCTCGTCTCCGCCCATTTCCTGCACTCCCTCGGCGACATGCCGCGAGAGAAGATCCTGCGGACCGCGGCCTCGGCCGTCGCGCCCGGTGGGGTGCTCCTCATCGTCGGGCACTCGGGACACCCCTCCTGGGAACACGATCACCATCCCAACGTGGTCCTTCCCAAGCCGCAGGAGGTTCTCGAAGCCCTGGAGCTCGTGAAGGAGCGGTGGGAGGTGCTGATCAGCGAGGAACACGAGCGGATCCAGATCGGCCCCGACGGGCAGCCGGGCACCCGTACGGACAACACGCTCAAGGTCCGGCGCCTGGGAGGCTGAGCCCTCCGCGCTGAGTTGTGGCGCTCCGTCGTTTCGTCTCCCGGCGCCCTCCGTCCGCGCTGAGTTCCGTCGGTCCGTCCTCCGCCGTCCTCTGCCATTCATCGCGTCGCCCGCCGGCACCTCGCGGCGAAGGGCTACCGGTCGCCGGTGAGGCGGGCGGCCCGGGTGTGGAGGTAGCGCTGCTGCGGAAGGTTGGTCGTTCGCCGGGCCGCCTCCCGGTAGGAGTCGCGTGCCGCCGCGTGATCACCGGCCATCTCCAGCAGGTGCGCGCGGACCGCGTGGAGCCGGTGGTCCTCGGCGATCCGCGCGTCGGCCTGAAGCTTTCCGAGCAGGTCGAGACCGGCGCGCGCGCCTCGGGCCATGGCCACCGCGACGGCGTGGTTCAGGGCCACCATGGGATTGTCGGAGATGCGCATCAGCAGCTCGTAGAGCGCCACGATCTGCGGCCAGTCGGTCGCGTCGGCGTCCGGCGCCTCGTCGTGGATCGCGGCGATCGCCGCCTGGAGCTGGTAGGGGCCGGGCACGCTCCGGGGGAGCGCGGCGGTGATGAGTGCCACGCCCTCGGCGATGTGGCCGGCGTTCCAGAGGCTCCGGTCCTGCTCGGCCATCGGGATCAGGCCGCCGTCCGGCCCGGCACGCGCCGGACGGCGGGCGTCGGTCAGCAGCATGAGCGCGAGCAGTCCCGCCACCTCACCGTCGTCGGGCAGCAGGCGGTGGACCAGGCGGACCAGGCGGATCGCCTCGGCCGACAGCTCGCCGCGGTGCAGGCTCGGTCCCGACGTGCTGACGTAGCCCTCGTTGAAGATCAGGTAGAGCACGTGGAGAACCACGCCGAGCCGCTGGGCGCGCGCGGCGGCCGGGGGCATGCCGAAGGGGACACCGCTGTCCTTGACGCGCTGCTTGGCCCGGCTGATGCGCCGGGTCATGGTCGCCTCCGGTACGAGAAACGCCCGGGCGATCTCCGCGGTGGTCAGGCCGCCGACCGCTCGCAGGGTGAGCGCGATCTGCGACGCCGGCGACAGCGAGGGATGACAGCACATGAACAGCAGGATGAGCGTGTCGTCGGACTCCGTCACCGGCCTGTCGGCGGCGGGCGCGGTCCATTCGCCGGGCGGCGTCCACCCGGCGACGGTGTCCTCACGGCGCCGGCGTGCCTGCTCGCCACGGAGCAGGTCGGTCAGCCTGCGCGCGGCGACCGTGATCAGCCAGCCTCGCGGACTGTCCGGGATCCCCTCTTTCGGCCACTGCACGGCGGCCGCGAGGAGCGCCTCCTGCACCGCGTCCTCGGCGAGGTCGAAATTCCCGTAACGTCGCACCACCGCGCCGAGGACCTGCGGCGCCAGCCGGCGCAGCAGGTCCTCAACCTCGCTCTCGGGCACGGAGGCGGTCAGATCTCCAGCTCGTCCCGGGACTCCGCGATCGGCCGTACGTCCGCGTAGGCCCTGGCGGCGACGTGGGCCGGAGCCGGGCAGTCGCCCAGCCGGGCGGCGATCTCGGTCGCCCGGTCGAAGCTCTCACACTCCACGATCCAGTAACCGGCCAGGACCTCCTGGGTCTCGGCGTACGGCCCGTCCGTCACGACCGAGACACCGTCGCGCGACTCGAGCCTCCTGGTGTGGACCGGGGCGACCAGGGCTCGCGTCTCGACGAGCTCGCCGGACTCCTCCAGCTCCTTGTTGAGCGACTCCATGAACGCGCCCATCGCCGCGAAGTCCTCCCCGGACCAGGCCTGCTCGCCGGTGGCCTTGCCCGCCATGCCGTCGTAGTCCTGCTGCGACCCGTAGGTCAAGATCATGTACTTCACGGTCTCTCCTCCTGACCGGCGCCCTCTCGGCGCCTCTCACCGGAGACGTCGGAGCCACCGGCCCATCCCGGACATCCACCCACCGCCGATTCGCACGTTATTGCCATTCGCCCGTGCGCTCAACACGGCTCAGAGCGCGGCGTACACCGCGTCGATCAGCGCCATCTTGCGCGGGTCGTCGGCGATCTGCGAGCCCATCCGGTTCATCACGTACCCGATGCTCAGCCGGGCCTCGGGGTCGGCCAGGCCGAAGGAACCGCCGTAGCCGTCGTGCCCGAACGCGCGAGGATTCGGGCCGTAGGAACCGCGGGGACCGCTCAGCCAGCAGCCCAGCCCGATCTCCGTCTCCCCGCCGAAGCCCGCGCCGAGCACGAGGTCCACGCATGCCCCCTGCCCCTCGCGGATTCGCTCGACCGCCGACTCGCCGAGCACCTTCCGGTCGCCGAAGCGACCTTTCGAGGCCGCGATGCCGTACAGCTGCGCGACCGCTCCGGCGGTGCCGTGACCGCCCGCCGCGGGCAGCTCGGCGCGGCGCCACGGCAGGCTGTTGGCCTCGGCCGCGCCCACGGGCGGGTTGGCGAGCGCGGCGACCGCGGCAGGGTGCATCTTGGCGAAGACCGCGGCCTGCTCGCTCGATCCGGAGGCGGGCGGGTGCACGAGCTCGGCCACCCGGTGATCCTCGGACTCGGGCAGTCCGATGAAGAAGTCGACGCCGAGCGGCCCGGTGACCTCCTCGCGCAGGAAGGCGCCGACGCTACGGCCGTCGATCCGTCTGATCACCTCACCGACCAGGAAGCCGTAGCTCATCGCGTGGTACCCCGACACGGTGCCCGGCTCCCACCACGGCTCCATCGCGGCCAGGCGCGACGTCATCAGCTTCCAGTCGAACAGCTCCTCCACGCCGGTCGGCTCCCGCGGTCCCGCGAGCCCCGCCCGGTGCGAGAGCAGGTGGCGGACCGGAATGTCCTGCTTGCCGCCGGCGGCGAACTCCGGCCAGTAGGCACTGACCGGGGCGTCGAGGTCGAGCAGTCCGCGGTCGGCCAGCATGTGGGCGCAGAGCGCGGTGACGCCCTTGGTCGTCGACCACACGTTGACCAGGGTGTCGCGCTCCCAGAGCCGGGCCCGGTCCGGGGCGGTGTGGCCGCCCCACAGGTCGACGACGGTCCGGCCGTCGAGGATCACGGACACGGCGGCCCCGAGCTCGGCGCCCTCGACGAAGTTATTCTCGAAAGCCTGCCGGACACCGTCGAAGCGGCTGTCGCAGTCACCCTGGATCGCGGCCATGAACACTTCCTTCCGTCGACTGCCGCCACCATACCGACCAGTCGGTCTTTCCTGAAGGGGCGGTTCAGGCCGGCTTCGCCTTCTGTCCGCGCCGAAGGGTCACGGGCCGCGATCCTGGATCGCGGCCCGTAACCCTTCGGCGCCGATCGAAACCGCCAGGCCGTGAGAGAGACCTGCTCTCTCACGGCCGGGGATCTTGTACGGCCTCAGCTGAGTGGAAGCCCGTGCTCACGCTCGGGGCCTGCCTCCCCGAGACGGTTCAGAGGCAGGCAGGGGCGACGAAGGCCGGGCGGGTCACCTCGGTGAAGCGGCAGCCGAAATCCGGCCTCGACGTGTGGTGGACCTGGTCGCCCGCCGCGCGCCTGCCCTTCTCGACCCAGGTGACCAGGTCGTCGAAGGCTCGGGTCAACTCGCCCTGGGTGAAGTCGCAGTGACCGACCCCCCTGATCGCGCGGGAGACGAAGTTGCCGGCCTGCCGGTTGCGTGCCGTACGGTCCGCGTAGATCTGCTCCATCGAGTACGGGACGAAGAGGTCGCCGATGTCGTGCAGGGAGAGAACGGGGATGCGGGGGTCGCCCTGCACCGCGGGGACACCGCCGAGGTCGCGGCTCGGACGGTCGGTGGCGGCGATCCTCAGCACGTCACGGTTGAGCTCGCGCTCGGCTCTCGTCAGGCTGGGCCGGTCGTCAAGCTGGTAGACCGTCCGCCGGTTGTCCACGACGTTGCCCTCGGCGATGTTCGAGGTGCCCCCGGTCAGGCCCGGGTAGAGACCGAACAGGAACGGGATCTGGGTGAGCGGCGCGCGGCCGATCGCGTTCCAGTAGGCGAAGGCGGAGTCGAATCCGGGACGGTCGCCGCCGCTGCGCTGCTCGACGGCGTCGCTCCAGGTCCTGCCCAGCTTGGTGAGCGTCGGGGGGATGCCCCGGGTGAAACCGCTGCCGAGTTCGGGCAGCAGGCCGAGCACCCGATCGGCGTAGGTCTGCTGGTATTCGGGCGTGGGGGAGAGCGGGAAGTCGGTCCTGGTTCCGGTGAGCGCGGCGGCCGTCACGTTGGCATCGGTGAAGTAGTCGAACAGTTCGGTGTCGCCCAGGACGCCACATGCGGGAAGCGCCCCGGCGAACGTCCTGCGGTAGTGCTCGACGGCGACCGCGGTGACGTGCCCGCCCATCGAGAAGCCGGTCATGTAGACGCGGCGCGCGGACCTGCCGGTGACTCCGCGTACCAGCGCGATCAACGCGTGCGAGTCCTTGACACCCTGTCCGACGTCGTAGCCGTTGGTCTGGTAGCTGGAGGCGGCCCAGGCGTATCCCCGCGCGATGAGGTGGGCCCGCAGGGGGGAGTTGTCGACATAGACGGTGGTGTCGGTGCCCCGGTAGCCGTGGGCGTGCAGCACCAGCTCGCCGTTCCAGTTCGCGGGAACCTCGATCCGGTAGGCGGCGCCCCGCTCGATGCCCGCGTGGACGGTGGCGCCCGGCAGCGCGGTGAAGGGCGTGCCGGAGGGGTACTCACACCATGGGTCGGCCACGGCGTATCCGGGTTGGGTCTCGCTGGGCGCGGGTGGGGCGCAGGCCGCCGCCACGGCGGGCGGTGACCAGACGACCGAGAACGCCGCGACCATCAGGATCGCGACTCCGAGCCGAAGTGACCTCATCGGGCGCCTCCACCAGAAGATTAATCTGTCCTGCTGGATGTACCACGCCCTGACAGTCGCCGGTAGGCCCAGTTTCGCCGACTGTCAGATTCCAAGTGCCCACGGCGTGTTCGTTGTTTTTTGACCAGTACTTCCGGAACACCGTTTGACGTGGGCCGGGCCCGGGGATCGCACGTCGTGGAGGACGGCGACCTCGTCACCGGGCGGGATCCGGCACCCGCGAAGGCCACCGTGCACGCGGTCCCGGAGTGGTTCGGCGCTCGCCTCGATCACCGGTCGACCGGGGCCGGACTCGCGGATCCGGCCGGTCCGGTGCCGGACGCGGCGCGTCGGGCATCGCCGGTGCGGCCAGATCCGCGCACCGGTCATGGAACGGACTGATCCGAAGGAGATTTTGTGGGCAACGGGCGCAGGGTCGCCGTCGTCACCGGCGCGTCACAGGGGATCGGTGCGGGCCTGGTGGCCGCACTTCGCGACCGTGGTTATCAGATTGTCGCGACGGCGCGTTCGATCGAGCCGGCGACCGATCCGGATGTGGTGACCGTGTCGGGTGACATCATCGACCCCGCCACCGCCGACAATGTGATCTCCGCGGCCGTGTCGCGGTTCGGCCGGGTGGACACGTTGATCAACAACGCGGGGATCTTCATCGCGAAGCCCTTCACCGACTACACCGAAGAGGACTTCACCGCGATCATCAACGTGAACGTCGCCGGCTTCTACCGCATCACCCAGCGGGCCGTCGACGTCATGGTGAAGCAGGCCGGCGGTCACATCGTCAATGTCACCACGACCCTGGTGGAGCAGCCCAACGCCGAGGTGCCGTCCGTGCTCGCCTCGCTGACCAAGGGCGGCCTGAACGCCGCCACGAAGTCTCTCGCCATCGAGTACGCCACGCGTGGAATCCGCGTGAACGCCGTCTCGCTGGGAAACATCAAGACCTCCATGCACCCGGCCGAAACGTACGAGGCCCTCGCGAAGCTCCATCCCGTCGGCCGCATGGGCGAGATCAGCGACATCGTCACCGGGATTCTCTACCTGGAGTCCGCCCCGTTCGTGACCGGCGAGATCCTGCACATCGACGGCGGCCAGAGCGCCGGGCACTGAACCTGACCCGGTCGCCGGCGGAGTACGCCACGCCTGAATCCCACCGCGGCTCGGATGCCGCCGGCCACGACGGTCGGGCGACCCCCTGAAAAGAGGACCGCCGCTCAGGATGAAAAACGCTCCATGCCCCGGGAGTTCCCATGCCTGACAGCGCCACGAGCGCCGTGGGGAAGACCCCGCAGCCGTCACATTCCGGCGCGTGCACCGCACCTGTCGCCAATGCCGCAGCTCGGCAGACCGAGCTGCAATAGATCGCATCCCGTCATGCCCGGTTCGGCAGTTCCTGCCCGCATCCGGGGCAGATCCGCCGCAAGGACGCATTCGCGGCCACGGTCCCAGACCGCTCCCTGCCGGAACCCTCCGCCGGCCCGGCGGCACCCCTGCTTCAAGATCGCCATTCGAAAACAATCACGACCGGGCTTTCGGATAGGCGTAGCACATCCCGGCCCCGTGGGCCATATCCGTCCGGAATGCTCAGCTCGGCGAGCGGGGGACCGATCCGCCGAACGGCATATGGGAGCCGATGAAGCCCGGCGGCAAGGTTGAGGCACGACAGCACAGCACCCTTTCCGGGATCGCTGGAGCAAGCCTCACCTGTACAACCCAAGGAGCTATCGACTTGAGATCCACAGCAATCTGGTCAAGGGTCACCGCCGTCGCCCTGTCGTCGGCCGTAATCGCAACGATCGGTACATCGGCCTCGGCCACATCGTTCCCGGCGAGCAAAGACGCCCAGTGGCGCGTGTCCGGCACGGCGAAGATCCACTTCGAGCCGTCGGCTACCGACGACATCACCTTCACCATCGCCGCGCGCGGCGTCTTCACAGAGGCGAAGGGCATCATCAAGGTCGGCCACTACCGTGCCGACGGCAACGGCGGGGGATTTGAGGCGGAAGTGGACTGCCTCGTAGCGGGTGGCCCGGTCGCGACGGTGACTGCTGTCGTCACCACCTCCACCTCGTTCCCGGTCGGTGAGAGGATCGCGGTCAGCGTATATGACGGCGGAACGGACAGGTTCGACAACAGTCGCGATCAGATCGGCTGGAGCTGGTCGGTGCCAACCGGCAAGGTGCAGCCCTGCATGGCTCCCGCGACGTTCGCCACCGTTAAGAAGGGCGGGTTCACCGTTGTCGGCAAGGGCTGGCCCAAGCCTCCCGCACAGATCGATACGGGGAAGTAGCACCACCGTTTAATAATTGTGTGCCATGACTGCGTTTCACCCATCATCGGACTTTCCCTCATGTCGCGACATGAGGGAAAGTCCGATGATGGATGATGTTTGATGATGGGCAATGTAGTGCCGCAAGATTCGTTCACGCGATATACGTGCAGATTGCACCCCTCGACCGTATTCATAAAATTCGGCACTCCGCGCGGGTCACCGCAGAGGCCGCTGACGCCTGCTTGTGCGGGTCCTAGAGCCCCTGCTGCCCATATGGCGTCGCGCTGGATCCCCTTTCCGCGCCTTGTCCTCCTTCGCTGCGTCGAGGATGAAAATACGCGATAAATTGCTGATTCGACACGGCATTAAGCAGCCAATACCTCGTTGAGCACCTAACTTCGTGGACATCGCCCGTGATCTACGATCTCATATTCCGGCCGGTCCCTTCGAGGACTCTTTTGGAATAAGGAGAATCGTGTGGTCAATTCGCGAAGAATAACGACAATTGCCGTCGCGCTCGCGACGGCGGTCAGCTTCGGGACCTTCGACGCGCGAGCGTCAACCGTGGCGGCGCCGCCGGAGGTGTCACCGGATTTTAAGATCACCCGTTTTCTCGGTGAGCAGACGCTGCAGCACAAGATGCAGTTCGGCGGCACCACCGTCGGTGGCCTGTCCGGCCTGGATCAGGACCCGCGCACCGGCACCTGGTACTTCATCTCCGATGACCGGAATCGCTACAACCCGGCCCGCTTCTACACCGGCCGCCTCGACATCAACCCGGCCACCGGAGCGTTCACCGGGGTCAACCTCACCGGGGTCACCGCCCTGCTGGGCCCCGACGACAAGCCCTACCCGGGCTACGGCCTGTCCGGGTCCGCGGACCCGGAGACGATCCGCTTCGACCGGACAACCCGCCGGCTGCTCTGGGGTCACGAGGGCGATCGGCCCGAAGCCGCGAACCCTAACATTCCGGTCTCCGACCTGTTCGTCCGCTGGACCGACCCCACGGGCCTCCATCTGGGGGAGCTGCCCGTTCCCGGCAACCTGAAGATGACCGACACCGACAAGGGGCCGCGGCGCAACTTCGGGTTCGAGGGTCTGACCTCCACCAAGGACGCCATCACCGCCATCGCCGAAGGCCCACGGTATGAGGACGGCGAGCCGCCGACCGTGGAACACGGCGCGCCGGCCCGTCTCACCGTGTGGAAGCGCGACGGCCGGGTGCGCGGGCAGTACGCCTACGAAATCGACCCGCTGCCCGCGGCGCCGATCCCGGCAGGAGGCCACTCCGACAGCGGGGTCTCCGAGATCCTGGCGATCGACGACAACCGTTATCTCGCCCTTGAGCGCTCCTGGATCGAGGGCGTCAACTACCGGGTCAAGCTGTACGAGATCAATCTGGACCGTGCCACGAACGTGCTCGACAGGGACAGCCTGGCAAACGGCCGACGCTACCGCCCGGTCACCAAGCGCCTGGTCGCCGATCTCAACACGCAGCTGGCGCCGTCACCGGTGCAGAACCTCGAAGGTCTCGCCTGGGGACCGCGCCTGGACAGCGGCGAATGCACCCTCGTGATCGGCAGCGATGACAACTTCGACACCCGGGAGACCACCCAGTTCCTGGCCTTCGCCGCCCGAGGCTGCCCGAGCGCGAACTAACCGCGACCCGGCACAGACCCGGGGTCTCGAGTGTGGTCAGCCCGGGCCGAAGATGCGAGGTTTCGCCAACCTCGGCGCATCTGGCGGGGATGCGACGTCGCGCCTGGTGACACCTTTTGACCCCTCGCCTCCGTTGCGGTGCGGTGTTCGTCACGTTCACGCACGTTGAACGACCTTCCCTTGACGAACACCGCACCGCGACGGAGGCGGAGCCGCCCGACGGCTCTGTCCTCCCGGATGTCCTTCGCGGTCGTTCCGGCGACGGGTGTCATTGCCGTTGGAATGCCTGCGCGATCTGCTCCGAAGCCTCGAAGACAATCGTGTGATAGCTGTCGATCCGGGAAACGATCGCCTCACGGGGGCCGAGCCGCCAGGCATCGCTGCCGTAGAACCTGTCCTCCTGCTCGCGGTGCGTCTCAAGGGACGTGAACGCGCGGATCAGGTAGGCCTCCTCGTGCCCGTCCTCGGCTACCAGTGACGTGCCGTAGTCCACCACCCGAATACCGGACTCCTCCAGCAGCGGCACCGACTCCTCCCGCATGACACGGACGAACTCTTCACCGGTTCCTGGCTTCAACCGGTATGTGCGGACCTCGAGAATCACGGGCAACCTTTCCATGACATCCGGTGCGTCAGACGACGTCGACCGGTACGGGTAGCGCCTCGACGCCGGCCCGGCACCCTGACACGTTGTGTTGAGAATACCGGCGGTGATCAGCCCATGATCAGGCAACCGGATCATCCGGCACGACGATCAGGGGAGGGGAGGCCGGTAGCGGAACGCCGACTGCCTCGCGCGTGCGCTCGCGTCCTGCCCGGTACGGCCCAGCCGCGATCGTGACAGCGCAGACAAATCTCCCACGACATTTTCGTTGATCAGGCCACCTGCCCGAGCGGCCGCGCCCTGGCAGGGTCTGTAACCGAGCCACTCGGCGGCATCGCTCACGGGGACTTTCCCAGGGGCGAAGGAATCGTTGACGGGGCGGGACGAAGGAGTTGTTGATGGGGGATGGAATGAAGGCGGGCGCCTCGGTCACCGGGCTTGGTGCCACCACGCCACTGGGCGGGGACGTGGCCTCCACCTGGACCGGCATGCTGGAAGGGCGGTCCGGCATCACCGTGATAGAGGAGGAGTGGGCGGAAGGTCTGCCCGTGCGGATCGCCGGACGGTTGAGGGTGGAGCCTGCCGAGGTGCTGGGCCGGGTGAAGGCCCGGCGGCTGGACCGCTGCCAGCAGGCCGCGCTCATCGCGGCAAGGGAGGCCTGGGCCGACGCCGGGGCTCCCGAGGTCGAGCCCGAGCGCCTGGCGGTGGTCATCGGCACGGGTGTCGGCGGGGTGCTGACGATGCTCGCTCAGGACGACCTCCTTGAGGCGTCCGGGGCGCGGAAGGTCTCGCCGTACACGGTCCCGATGCTGATGCCCAACGGGCCCGCGGCCGTGGTCAGCATCGAGTTCGGCGCACAGGGTGGCGCTCACACTCCGGTGAGCGCCTGTGCCTCCGGCTCGGAGGCGATCGCGATGGGCCTGGACCTCATCCGTCTGGGCCGCGCCGACGTGGTGATCGCCGGCGGCGCCGAGGCGTGCATCCACCCCCTTACCCTCGCCGGGTTTGCCCAGGCCAGGGCCGTGTCCAAGCGCAATGACGCCCCGCAGGAGGCCTCCCGGCCCTTCGACACCGGGCGCGACGGGTTCGTTCTCGGCGAGGGGGCCGCCGTGGTGGTCCTGGAGCGCGAGGGGTTCGCCGCGGCTCGTGGAGCCCGGGTGCACGCCACGCTGGCCGGCGCGGGCACCACCTCCGACGCCCATCACATCACCTCCGCCGACGCGGGCGGGCAGATACGCGCGATGCGGCTGGCCCTGGCCTCGGCGGGACTGGACGCTCTCGACGTCGGGCACGTGAACGCCCACGCCACTTCAACCCCGAGCGGCGATCTGACGGAGGCCCTTTCGATCACCGAGGCGCTGGGAACGCATCCCGTGATCACCGCCACCAAGTCGATGACCGGTCACCTGTGCGGGGCCGCCGGGTCGCTGGGCGCGATCGCCGCGATCCTCGCCATCCGTGACGGGGTGATTCCCGCCGTCCGGAACCTGGAGGACCTGGACCCTCAGGTCAAGCTCGACATCGTCACCGGGCGGCCGCGCCATGGCCGGTGGGCGGCGGCGATGACCAACTCCTTCGGCTTCGGCGGCCACAACGCGTCCCTGGCCTTCACCGCCGCCTGATGACCGAAGTTGCCGAACCCGTGGTCCAGCGGCTTCGATGAACTCCGTGTCCCATCCGTTCTCCATGACCGCACGCCGACGTTGGCCGGCCATTCGCACGATCATGATCGTCTCGATGATCATGATCATCGGGCCGCTCGTGTTGACCGGCTGCACCCGATCGTCCGAGCCGCCGTCGCTGCCGCCCGCCGGCGTGTACGACCACGACGCGGCGGGTGAGAACTCACGGGCCGAACCCGCTCCGACCGACGGTACGGCCGGGGCTGTCACCCGGCCGTTGACGGAGGCCGGCTGGTTCTGCGCGCAGGTCCGGGCCAATGCGGACGGCCGTGTCCTGTGGTGCCGGATCGGTCACCGTGACCAGACGGACACGGTCCATCCGCAGGTCGCGCAGTTTCTGCTCGATCACGACGACCGGCTCGCCTGGGCGTGGTTCCCGCCCGCCGAGCAGCCGGCGGACCAGGGGGGAGGTGGCCAGGTCGCCGGCGCCGCGGCACCGGCGCTTGCCACGATCTGGTCCGATGCCGGTGATCGCGTGCGGGAGGAGATCAACGATTTCGATCGTGACCTCCGAGACGGGATGGTGCGGCGGAGCGACGAGATCCCCCGGACCGCGTGGCGGGACAAGCATGCGGACTACAGCTATTCCGGGATCAACGGACTGATCGTCACCGCCCGGGACAGCTCCGTGCGGCGCTGGCCGTTCGGAGCCGAGCACTACGCGACCACGATGAGCTCCGCCGTGGACGATCTTCGGGCCGGCGGTTACGACTGCGCCTATCCGCCCCAGGAGAACTGCAACCGCCCCCGGTCGAACGGCTACTTCCGTGTCACGCTCCACGGTGATCAGATCATCTCGGCCCGGTTCGGCATCGGCAGCCAGATCGAGTCGGGGCGGCAACGGCATCCGCTCGGCGAGGAGTTCCCGAACGGGCTCACCTTCCTGACCGAGGCGGTTCGCGGGCCGGTCACCGAACGCATCGAAGAGGTCCGGCGGTCCGGCACCGGTTTCGCCGGCATCGTGGCCGGAACGATTGTGATCATCGACGCGAGCCGGGGCTCCGTCGGCAAAGCCGATTTTGCGGCGTACTTCGACATCCAGATCGGCGCCCCGCTGGCCGCGACCCCGCCCGTCTGATTCCCTGCCCCGCACGATCATGGAGCGGTGGATCAGCTCGTGTCGCCGGGAGATCCTCGACCGGACCCAGTCATGCCTGCGGCTTATCCTGGCCGAGTACGAAGATCATTACAATCGGCATGGACCCCATCGGACGCTTCGGCAGGCCGGTCCGCTCAGGCGGCTCCCTGAGCCCGCGAACCTGGATCGGTTCAAAGTCCAGCGGCGCGACCGCTCAACCGACCAATCGAAGATCGCGAAAGATCGAGGCTGGGCGTTCAAGGCACGGATCAACCAAGGAGGAGAAGTGGTTAACAACGCACAGAACGAGGCGGGTGATCATTGGGCTCGGCTCGACGCCTTTCTGCGGACCGATCCGCGCGACGCCGGCTGTGACGCAACCATGGAGATGCTGGACGTCTACGCGGAGTTGCTTGCTGCGGGCAGCGACCCGAGCGAGCGGTTCCCAGGCCTACACGTTCATTTCATGGCATGCGGCCCATGCGCCCAAGATTTGAACGGTCTGCTCACGGCACTCACGGGCGAGGCCTCTTCGCGACCCAGCCCGCCATAGCGCACAAGCAGGTCGCCTACGAGGGCGGGTTGGCAGCGCGCCAGGTAAGCCGACTATCTGAGTCTCAGCCGGCTCCGCGACCGAGATGTGTCACCGTGCCGCTTCGAGTCCTATATTGGTCTCTGGAGTCCAGATAACAGGTTGATTCGCTGGAAGATACACTCTTGTATGGACCTAATAGTCCACTCTACGGTTGCTCAGGTGTCGCGTGGGGAGTGACCTGATCAGCGTGTGCGTGGCTTGTGATGCTCGGGCGAAAGAGGGGGCAGTGGACAACCCAGCAACTGATCGGGAGAACCGCCGATGGGTGCGTGATCTCGCTGCTGCCGGCCCCGTCAGAGAGGCGGCGTGCAGGGAGCTGTATCCGTTGCTGCTTCGCATCGCGAAGTCTGAGGCACGTCGGCGTGCACCGGTCCTAGAATTGGACGGCCCGGAGCTCGAGGACATTGCTCACCAGGCCGCCGCTGACGCGTTGATGGCCATCGGCGAGCGTCTGGATAGGTTCCGGGGCGAGGCAAGGTTCACCACGTGGGCGAGCAAATTCGTGATCTTTAACGTGGCCACCACGATGAATCGTCACTTCTGGCGTCGCCACGAGGTCCCCTACGATCAAGAGGATTGGTCCAGGATCGCCTCGAGGTTCAACGTGGGCCCCGACGACGAGGCGCAAGTCCGGGAGTTCGCGGCGGCAGTCTCGACCGCGGTCGAAGAGAATCTGTCGGAGCGTCAGCGCATTGTGTTCGTCGCGACGGTCCTCAACGGCATGCCGATGGATGTTCTGGCTGACGAGCTGGGATCGACCCACAACGCGCTGTACAAGGTGCTCTTTGACGCCCGGAAGAAGCTCCGCGCTGCGCTGGTGGCGAGTGGCCACCTGCCCGAGGCAGACGAGGTCCACTCGGCATGAAATTTCCTATTTTCGGGACCGCTGTCTGCGCCCGGGCTGGACCTCTTGGAGATGGGTGCCCCGCCCCGGGATTGCATGCCGCCGACGTGGGCTCAACCAGCAGACAGGCTCTCGATGTGCGCGAGTGCCATGTCAATTGAGGTTGCCATCGGTGTGACATCGCGCGCAGTCTGGGCCAGCATGTACCCGCCCTGGAGGGCGGCCATAAGCCCAGTCGCGAGTTGGTCGACCGACGCCTCGGGCGCAAGCGCACCACCGTCTCGAAGCCTGCGCAACACGCCTGTCAGCAGTCCCTGCCATTCGGTGAACAGGTGGGACAGGGCCTGGCGCGCGAGAGCGTCATGATCGGAAACCTCGGAGGCCAGCGAGCCGAGCGCACAGCCGTAGGCGCCATGCCGAAGGGCGTTGTTCTGTACCAACGCATCCCGCCAGCGTCGCAGCCCCGGGATCGTCGAGACATGGCCGAGGGCGTCGCGCTCACGCTCGATGACGCGTTCTCCTACGTGGTCGATGACAGCCCGTACGAGTGCGTCCTTGCCGTCAAAGTGGTGGTACAACTGCGACTTGCTCACTCCGCTCGCCGCGAGCACGTCGTCGAGCGTGGTACCCCCGACTCCCTGGATGTACATCAGGTCGGCTGCTGCGGTGACGATCCTTGCCCGCGTCTTTGCACCGCGCGCCGTCAGGCGTCTGCCATTGTGCGAGTCAGCGGTCGTCATCACGGGTTCATATTACTGATCGGGCTACTCGTTCCCGTCCTTGCAGGGCTGTCGTCCTCGGTTGCCGCAAAAGGCGCGAGCGCGATGTCGAGCGCGGCGTTGAGTGGCCAAGGGTCCTGTGCGATCTGACTCAGGGTGCTTCCTCCATGAAGCGCAGCAAGAATCAGCACCGCAGTCTTCTGGGGGTCGACATCGGCCTTCGGGGCCTGCGCGGGAGGCCAGGGTATGTCCCCCGTGCTGCCGGACTGCAGCAACCGGTCCACCGTCTCGGCGATGAGCTCGCGCCAGCGATCGAGGAAGTCGGCTCGCTCAGGCACATCACCTGTTTGTCGCAGCGCCAACACGTACGGCGATCGCGGGGTCATGAGCTCCTTGACGACCCGGCGACGCCAGCCGGCCAGCATCGCCCCGTCGGTGGCTCCAGCCAGACAAGCGCTTTCGCGGGCCAAGACTTCCGCGAAGTGTGTCCTCATCAATCCCTCCCGCCAGTCGACATCGCTCACGGATTCTACCACAAAATTGGACCATTTAGTCCAATGACCAAATCCAATAGACTTAAAAGAAAGGGCATTTAGATTGAAATTGGCAACGTTTATGGACTTTGTAGTCCATAAATTGCTCAGTCCGCTACGCCGCAGATGACCGCACGCAACTCGACACCGTTGTCCGATGGGTCAAGCGCGCAGTCATCGCGAGCGATGACGTGGTTGCAGGGCCACGGGTGGTGCCGTTGGCCCGGATCGCCGGTTCGGCGGCACATGCGTTGGAGCCGAACCTGATGGGCATCGCGCGGCCTGACGGACGACCATCGGCAGCCGGAGTCTGTTGAACGGGGTCCACCCTTTGAGGTGGATCATCCCGGCTCCACGACCCGGAGTCGGCGCCAGTGGCCAGCAGCACGGTCTGAGCCGCCGGGCCGTCGGACGCATCTGAGATCCCCGAAGGGACATGCGGGCCACTGGACCCAGGGTGAAGGCGAGCACCGGCGCGTGAGGTCGTGGACGGTGCGTGTGCAGGCATCGCCGACCTCCTTCGAGCGCGGCTGAACCTGAACGGGTGGGGAGCGGGTGCACCTGCGAAAGACGCAGCGTTTGCGGGCCGCAGCTCGCCGACGCGGGCGAGCCCGACGTACTCCCGGCTTATCGCGACCGGCGAACGCAGACTTACGGGAGTGACCGAAGGCCACCGATGGCCTTCGCGAAACTCGCGACGAGGAGGAGCAGGGCGCCGATCCGGTTCTGGCCCATTGCGCCGATCCGCGCGGCGATCGACGAGCGCCGGCCGCGCCCTGCTCAGGGTCGAGTGAGGCCTGTATGACGGTGAGGTTCGTCATGATTGCTCCCGTGCTGGCTGTTCCCGCTCGTGCCGGGGTGCGGGTTGCGTGCAGCGATGACAGTGAACACGGTGGCGACGAGGGCAAGTGCGCCGTATCCGAGGGCGATCTGCGGCAGTGGGAAGGTGCTGGAAAGTTGACTGGAGACCAGGGCGGGGATAGCAGCGCCGCTGTAGCAGAGGAGGTAGATCGCGCTGAAGATCGGTGCCCGGTCGGCCAGGGTGCTGCCGTACAGCAGGCCGCGGATGGCGGCGCTGATGGCGATTCCCTGACTGGCGCCCGCGACGATGGTTGCGGCGATGAACAGCACCAGTGTGCCGGTGGCGATCGCTGTGATGATGCCGATCCACCCGGCCAGGAAGATGATCATGCCGAGGCGTTGGGCGGCAGCGGATGTGAACCGGCCGCCGAGGGGAGCACCGAGAGCACTGGGACCCATGTAGGCGGCGAACACCAACCCGAGGACGAGTGGGCTGCGCGTGTGGAGTTGATCTTCGACTAGCGCTGGAACGAAGGCCTGGTAGAAGGCCCCGGTCGCCCAGGTTGCCAGGAACACCGCTGCCGCGACGGGGAGCAGATGCCTGACCCGGGCCGATACGCGGATCTGGGGACGCAGTGACAACCAAGCGCCCGGCGACGGAGTTGCCGTCTCCGGGCTGACAGCGACGAGTGCGGCAGACAGGAGGAGGAAGCCGACGGCGACCAGGTAGATGAGCTCGCGTGGCCAGGGGCCGAACTGGACCAGGGCTCCGGACGCGATGGCGCCGACGGCGAGGCCGAGCATGACCGTCTGGCTGGAGGCGACGGAGGCCAACCAGGCCGGCCTGGCCGGTGCGGCATCGACGATGTAGGAGGTGAGGCTGCTGCTGGCCAGCCCGGCACCGAGGCCCATCAGGAGCCGACCGGCGATCAGGATGCCGATGTTGTGCACGTTCAGCAGCAGCAGACAGCCCAGCACAAGAAGGCCGAGGCTCGCGATCGAGGTGGGCCGGCGGCCCAGATGACTTGACAGCCGTCCCATCATCAACAGCGTGGTAAGAGTGGCAGCGGAGTAGGCGACGACGGTCATCGAGATACCGGCGTTGGTGAACCCGTCCTCGGCCCGGTAGATGTTGAAAAGCGGGATCGTCGAGCCCACCGCGGCAAACGCGGCCACCAGGGATACCACCGCAGACAAGAATGCCAGCCGGAGCGTTCTGCCCCGACGAGCCTGGTTGAGCGCTGGTGCCACGTTTTGCATCGAGCCGTACCTTTCTATTGTTCTGAACCGCCCGGAGTTTCTGGAGGCTTCGGATTGCGCACGTCGACGTAGCTGCGCACCGTGGAGGTGTCGGTGAGCCAGGTCCGCACTGAGACGATGTCGGTCATGGCCACTCCGGCTTGCTTGAGCGCGTCCTGGGCGTTACGCCATGCCTGCCGAGCTTCCTCGGCGAAGTCCTCGGGAGGTGTTCCGTCGGCCCGAGACCGTCGCGAGAGGGAGTGCTCCATCGAAAGCCCAACGCCGACACGGCGCACGAGACCGAGTCTGTAGCTATTCGATGCGAAGGAATGCCGCATGCGCGGTCCTGGCCGGCATCGTCACTGTGGCTCCCAAGAGCGCCGAGTGCACCCGGGACTCTGAGCGTCCGGCCACCCCATGCCTCGCTCCGGTCTCCTCATTCCCTCCGGGCGAGTGTCACGAACCGCGTCGCCACCGTGGCGAGCACGGCGGAGGCAAGGACGATGAAGCCCGCCGTGAGGAACACCGTCTGCAAGGTTGTCGACGAAACAAGGATCGCGCCGAGGCCGGACCCTGCCGCCAGGGCTATCTGAAGGTTCGTCACATTCACCGCCGACGCGGCCTCCGGGGTTTCCGGGGCCGCGTCAAGTATCCAGACCAGCGTTCCCGGGTTCACGATTCCCCAGAACAAGCCCCACAGCACGAGCAGCAGGCCAGCCGGCCAGGGTAAGGTGCCCGTGATCGCCAGCCCGATGAGCAATGCGGCCACTACCGTCGCCGCCCCGGCGAAGCTGCCGATCACTCCGCGCTTGAACAGCGATCCGGCGATGAGTGAGCCGACGACGCCACCGCAGCCGTAGATGACGTACAGCAGGGAGATTGCGCCGCTGGACAGATGCGTGTGGTCCATCAGGAACGGGGTGATGTACGTCCATGCCGTGAACTGTCCGATGAACACCATCGCGCCCGCTGCCATCCCAAACCGGGCGGCCCGCCGCGTCACGACTCCCACGAGATCACGCAGGTGAGTACGCCCATCCGGCGGGATACCCGGCAGCACGCCCGTCTGCACAACCACGACAAGCAGTGTCGCCGCCGCCGCAATGGCGAAAGTGATACGCCAGCCGACGAGGTTGCCGAGGAACTGTCCCGCCGGCAGCCCCACCACCGTCCCACCCGAAATACCCGCCGCGATGATAGTGATGGCGCGAGTTCCGCCGGCCCGACCCACCAGCTTGGGTCCGACCGGTGAGACCACGGTCCAGAAGGCTCCGAGGGTGGCGCCGAAGAGCGTACGGGCGATCAGCACCAGGACGAAGTTCGGCGCCACCGCGACGACCGCGTTCGACACCAGCACCGTCAGACCCAGGACGAGGATAACCGGGCGCCGGTTGAAGCGGCCGGAGGCGAGGAAGAACAGCGGCGCCGACACCGCGGCGCTGAAACCCGGCACGAGCACCATCAGCCCTGCGAGGCCGAGCGAGACGTGCAGTCCGTCGGCGATCTGCGGCAGCAGCCCCACTGGCAGCGTCTCGGTCATGACGATGACGAACGCGCCGAGCGCGACCGCACCGACGGACGCCCAGCCCCGCATGCTACCGGGCTCCGCAGCAGTGGCGGCTGCAGGCTGAGTCGGGACGGCCGCGGTGCACGACGATGCCGTGACCACGCGCACCCGCGGTGCGTGGTGTGTCGGCGTCGCCCCTTCGTTTTCGATCATGTGTTCTCCGGCAGCCTCGATGCGGCGAACCGCGTCATCGAAGTCACGAATCGGGTTGGAATGGTCACCAGTGGTGTCCTCGACTCCGATCCAGTGAGACCGCGGGCAATGGCAGCGGCGACAGTGGCCCGGACATCCTCGGGAGCCTCGCCGCAACCGTCCCCAAAGTCGCCGTTGATCGGCAGGCCACTCACGGACGTCAGTAGGGCGGCATGGTCAAGATGCGTGTCACGGCTGACGGCGTGGATGCCATCGATCCGACCCGGCGTCGCCGCGAAAGCCGCTGAAGAGGTCGCGATGGACTTGAACCCGGCCTCCTTGAAGAGCAGGGCCGACGGGCCGTCCCATGCGTTGGGCATGATGAACGTATCGGGGCCACGGTGGAGTTCGACGAACTGTTCGTAGCGCGCCTGGGCTGCAATGTCAGGCATGGCGGCGGCGGGTCAGGCGCCCGGGGCGATCGCGCAGGCGGAGACGCAGACCCAGGCGCCCTCACGCTTCTGGTACACGTCCGTGTACAGCGCTTTTTGCTCCACTCCATCGGCGATCATGGTGTATGTGGCGCGGCCGTGGATCAGCGCGACATCGCCGAGGATGCGGATCTTGAATTCGCGCAGTGCGAGATCCTTGAAAGGGCGCGGCTTAGCGATGTACTCGAGGTACTCGTCGCGGTTGCGGGTGACACCCGGTGTCTGCGCGATGAAATCGTCAGCGAGAAACTCACTGAAGCGCTTGGCATCGCTGGCCTGATCCGCATGGTTGTAGTCAAGGTTAAGTTGCTCGAGGATCGCCAGATCTTCGGTGGACTGCTTGGTGCCGTTCATTTTCTTGTTCCTTCTCTGTGTGTTTCGGCGTTCGCTGCAGGTGGGTTGTCGTTTCGGTGTCGTGTACGCAGTGCCGGCGTGCAAGGTTGTCCCGTCTGATTAGTGTCAGATCCGTCGCGCGGTCTTACCGACAACGTCGCAATCTCGCTCGCGCCTCGACGCCTTCCCGCCGGCCACCAACGAGCCGGGAGCAACCAAGGTCATCGGTGGCCTTTGGTCACTCCTGGGTGCTTGGAATCGACGAGGTCGGCGTACTCGGGGTTGTTCTCGATGAAGGTGCGCACGATCGGGCACATGATGGTGACCGTCTTGCCTTGCGCGCGCACGTCGTCGAGGACGCGTCGGATCAGCTCGGTGGCGACGCCCTGTTTGCGGAACTCGGGGAACACTGAGGTTGCCAGCAACACGAGTCGGTCGTCGCCGGCGACGTTGTATGGCAGGCCGGCGATCTCGCGGTCGCCAACGATGGCTTCGTAGATGCCGGTTTTCTCGTCGTTGACGACTTCGAAGTCGAACGCGGGGGCGTGGGGATCGTCAAGTAGTTCGTCGATGAGGACGATCTGATCCTGACTGAGGGTGCCTTTCCTGTCGGAGTATCCGGCCTCGTCGGGGTACTCGAAGGCCTCAGTCGCGTCGATCATTGGGGGCGTTCCTTCCTTGATTGTTCGTTCGCCGGCCAGGGCCGCTTGTTCTTGTTCTTAGGTGTGCCGAGTCCTTTAGGGGCGAACGCGGATGATCGTCTTGCCCCTGACCCGCTCGGTCGGGTTGAAGGCGGCGACGGCGTCGTCGAGGGCCGCGACGGTGCCGATGTTCGTTCGCACTCGCCCGTCCCGGACCCGCTGGGTGATCTCATTCAGTTGAGAGCGGTCGGACACGACGACGAAGTCGATCGCCAGGCCGTCCGCAGGCCGTGCTTCCGGTGGTCCGGTGACGGTCACCAGCGTTCCCCCGGCTCGAATCAGACCTGTAGACCGCCTCTGGATGTCGCCGCCAAGGACATCGAAAACCAGATCAATTCCGCCGACATCTTCCAGAGTGTCGCTGTCGAGGTCGACGAACTCGTGCGCGCCGAAGTCGAGCGCGGTCTGCCGGCCGGTGGCGCGTCCGGTGCCGATGACGTGGGCGCCGGCCTCACGTGCGAACTGGGTTGCCATCGAGCCGACCGCGCCGGACGCGCCGTGCACGAGGACGTTCTGGCCGGCCTGAAGGTGGCCGTGCTCGAACAGACCTTGCCACGCGGTCAGACCCGTCATCGCGACGCCTGCGCCTACCGTGAAGTCAACATCGCCCGGCAGCGGCGCGAGATTGCGTGCCTCGACGACTGCGTACTCTGCGAGGGTGCCGTCGCGAGTCCAGTCCGTGAGGCCGAACACCCGCTGTCCCACCGACAGGCCGGTTGCGCCATAGCTGAGGGCGGTGACCACACCGGCCACCTCGTGTCCCGGGATCGACGGCGTGCGGTCACGGCCGAGGCGATCGATCCAGGTCGAGGGCCACTCCAGCTCATTCCCGGTGAATCCCGACGCATGAACTTCAACGACGACATCGCCGTAGTTCGCGCCCTCAAGACTGGCGAGCCTTGCCGCATCCGGATCAGGCCGCTCCACCAGCTTCATCCCGGCCGTTCCCGCGGACCGGTTCGTCACCACGATCGCTTTCATTGAATACCTCTCTGTAACAGTGCTCAGAGACACCCGTCACGTCGTAACGAGTGCGGGTGTTGTCTCCGCGTCCTTATCGGCGAACGCCGATGATGCCCTTGCCCTAGACCGGCTCGGTCGGGTTGACGGCGACGACGGCATCGTTGAGAGCCGCGACGGTGTCGATGTTCGTCCGCAGCCGCCCATCCCGGACTCGCTGGACGACTCGAACCACGTCTGAACGCCGGACGGCTACGTCAGGTCGTGCTCGAACGCGGTGAGCCGCTCGTCGTCCTGCCCTCCAGCGGGTTCGTGCCGGGGGTAGGCGCCGGCGCCGGGATGGACCTTGTCGATGAGATCGAGGTATTCCGGGTTGCGGGCAATGAACTCACCCACGACTGGGCAGATGATGGTGATCTTCTTCCCGCTCTCGCGAATCTCATCCAGCACCCGAGCGACGAGCTCCGTGGCCACCCGATTGCGGCGGTATGCGGGGTCGACCCAGGTGTACAGCAGCACAACGCGGCCACCGACGAACCGGTATGTGAGCTCGGCGATCGCTTCGGCGCCGAGGGCGGCGATCCATCGGCCGTGCTCGGTGTCGTTGATGACGTCGAGTTCCCAACTGGATTCCACCTCGCTGGGGCCTGCCTGGTCCAGAGCAGCGATGAGTGCTGCGTTGTTCTCTGCGCGGGCGGCGGCCTCGGCCTCGAGATTGATCGTCATTGTCGCGCTTTCTGTCGGGGAGCCAATAGATGGCCTTAGAAAATCGGGTGTGGCCTCCGCGTCCTTATGGACGAACGCGGATTATGGTCTTTCCCTTGGTCCGCTCGGTCGGGTTGAAGGCGGCGACGGCGTCGTCGAGGGCCGCGACGGTGCCGATGTTCGTCCGCAACCGACCGTCCCGGACCCGCTGGGCGATCTCACCCAGCTGCGCGCGATCGGCCTCGACGACGAAGTCGATCGCCAGACCCTCCGCCGGCTGCGCTTCGGGCGGGCCGGCGATCGTCACCAGCATTCCGCCGGCTCGAACGAGGCTCGTGGACCGCTTCCCGATGTCGGCGCCGATCACGTCGAAGACCAGATCGACTCCGCCGACTTCTTCCAGGGTGTCCTTGTCGAGGTCGACGAACTCCTGCGCGCCGAAGTCGAGGGCGATCTGTCGGTCAGCGGCGCGTCCGGTGCCGATGACGTAGGCGCCGGACTCTTTGGCGAGTTGAGTCACCATCGAGCCGACTCCGCCGGCCGCGCCGTGCACGAGGACGCTCTGCCCCATCTGGAAGCGGCCGTGCACGAACAGTCCCTGCCACGCGGTCAGGCCCGAGATTGGCAGGCTTGCCCCAACCGTGAAGTCGACGTCGCCCGGCAGCGGCGCGAGGTTGCGCGCCTCGATGGCTACGTACTCGGCCAGGGTGCCGTCGCGAGTCCAGTCCGTGAGGCCGAACACCCGCTGTCCCACTGACAGCCCCCTTGTGCCATAGCCGAGCGCGGTGACCACTCCGGCCACCTCGTGGCCGGGGATCGACGGCGTGCGGTCGCGGCCGAGGCGATCGGTCCAGGTTCCGGGCCACGTCAGTTCGCCGGGGGTGAATCCCGACGCATGTACCTCAACGAGGACATCGTTCCCGGTCGCCTCCGGCTCTGGCCGTTCCGCCAGCGTCATCCCGGCCGTTCCCGCAGCCTCGTCCGTCACCACAATCGCCTTCATTTGGACGCCTCTCTGTATCGGTCGCTCACCTACGCGGCACTTCAGCTCGCCCATTTAGTGACGCCAGACGTCGGTGTCTTACCTAGCTGGCCGGAAAGATCTGTGACGCGGAGCGCGCCCCCGGCAGTGCGCTGCGCTCGCGGACGCGGTGGCGACCGACCCGCCGTACGGGCTGGAGTTCAACGGCCAGGACACGGCTGCGGGCCGAGTCCAGCCGGACGAAGCGGTGGAAGTTCGTACTCGGCTACCGCTGATGGGGGGAAATGAATCTGAAGGGTGTCAATACTCCGTTCACGGTTGTGAGCTGCGAAGATGACCCGACTGCCTTGGCCGAAACAGTGGCCGGGATCGGGCATGCTCGGGGATCGTGGCGCTCCGTCTCATCTATATGATCTTCTGCCGGATTGTCGGCCGGCTGACGCTGCTCGTAGTGACGCGTCCAAGGCCATGGAGATCCTCGTGCTGCGGCACGAGGTAGCCGTGCTGCGGCTCCAGGTCGGCCGCCCGCGGCTGTCGTGGGTGGATCGGGCGGTCCTGTCCGCGCCGGCCCGGGAACTGCCGGCGGTGCTGCGTGCCCACCGGTTGGTGACCCCAGGGACGCTGTTGCGCTGGCATCGGCGTCTGATCGCCCGCCAATGGACTTACCCGAACCATGGGAGGGGAGGGCCTCCCATCGATCCGGTCATCGTGGTGATGACCTGGGCCTTCGCACTGTGCGGCCGGAGGTGCTCGAAACCCTAACCTTCTGACCCGTGGGTCCCCAAACGAGATCCAAAGGCGTTCAGACGCGTTCACCACGCAGGTCGCACAAGAGCCGCCTGTCCGTATCAGTCCAGCTCGGTACCAGCTTGGGAAGTGTATGGATCACGCCTCGTAGAGGCGCTCGTCTAGCCCGCTGCGACGCTGGTCACGCGCCTAATCGTTTCGCTCACGGCTTTTCATGGCTTGCCGTGAGTCATCGTGCTGACGGGCACGCGACGGGCACGGGCAAGAAGCGCCGGTGCGGGTAGCCGTCGAGGTGGAAATCGATAAGGTGAGGTCCATGGATTCCCGAGCCGATCCGGGCGGCGGCGATGGCCACAGTAGCCCGCGTGACGTGTTTCTCCGCCTGGTGAATGGGGTCTGCGAAGGGCCGTACGAAAATTTGGCCGACCTCTATGCCGAACAGACCCATGTCACCCACCCGTTTCACCCGCTCAACCCACCGCCGCTGTTGAGCCGTGGCGAACTGCACGAGCACTTCACCGCGCCGCCGCCGTTTGCCCGGACGCTGAACCGTAAGCCGGTCAACATCATCATCCACGACACCGCTGATCCGGAGGTGATCGTCGCCGAGTTCGCTTACCAGGGGCATGTGGACGAGACAGGAGAGGCGTTCACCGTGCCCTGTGTCTTCGTTCTCCGTATTCGCGACGGGCTCATCGTCGAGTCTCGCGATTACATCGATCACATTGCCAGCGCACGGGCATGGGGCCAGCTCGAAAGCCTCCTGACCGCGCTGCGCCCATCGAGCGACGTCGACCACTGAAAGGCAGTTGCTGATGATCGCGGGCCGCGCTGATCTATCTGCACACCGAGAACGGACGGGACCAGATGATCGCTGACGGCATGGGCAGACTGGCCGACGAGGCGCTGAGAAAGGCCCAAGATCAAGGGGGGATCGGGCGCGTAACGGACGCGGAAAATCGAAGTGAGCCCTGAAAAGGATAAGGCCCGAGTCCGGAGGTTATCCGTGACCTTGGCCTTTTCGTTTGGAGCGGGTGACGGGAATCGAACCCGCGCTGTCAGCTTGGGAAGTCTCTAACGCACTTGGCCCTGAGCTGGCGAAGTGCTGACCTGCGGGGGAGAGGGCCGAGTACCCGTGAGTCCCCCTTGTTCACCCTCCTGACGGGCACGCAACGGGCACGACTGGAAGACTCTCCAGCATGAGTGAGGCCATCAGAGATACGCCATTCCCGTTTCCTGATGACAGGTTCCCTCCAGGGCTGGGGCAGTTGTTCAGCGCGCGGTTGTAAGTGGTGAGCTTCCTGCACTCATCGTGATCCACGACGAGGGGAACGACTGGATGATCGGCGATGGCATCACGGATGCGAGCGATCCGACGGCGTCGATCGTCAGCCATGTCCGCCATGTCGTCGAGCTGGATCCGACCGTGGAGGAGACCGCAAGCTTGCCTTGTGGCTACGCCGCCTACAGGTCGTCACGGTTTGCACCGTGGGTGATCGGGTCATGGAGCTATTCAGACGAGAACTCATAGCCAGTTTGGAAGATTTCGGTACGCGCCCTCTGGCCTGCTGCGGCCCTGGTCAGAGACAGTCTTGCCCTCCATGTGAGGCCCCGTAAGTCCCCCTTGTTCCCCGGCTTTACTGGCACGGGGGTGGTACGTCACCTGCGACTCTTGATCGCTGCTTCGATACGTAGTCCAATTCCGACGGTCGCGAGGATGAGCGCTCCAAGGAGGGCGTTAGTGGTGAGCTCTTTTTCGATGATGAAGCCGAGGACGGGAACCGCTGCGCTCAGGGCAAGAGTTGCGTTCCCCCACCCGTCCACTGGTTGGGTGCCGTCAGTTGCCTTCCCCTGATGTGCGGCAGGATCTTCTTGTTCACTCATGGGCTGAGCATCCCATTGGTTGTGAGGCCAGCAAAGGGATAGGCCATGCGTACGCACGCCCCCTCTCGCCCGATCTTCCCGTCTGCCTCGTCCCACCCCGGAGAGGAAACAGCTCGGGGACGGAGGATCAAGGCCGTCTTCGTGTGTAGGTCAACCGGTAGACGTTCCTCGGCCATGGGATGCCAACGGTCACAGACGGCCTTGATCCGGAGGAGTCGAGATGTTGGGCTCGCCTGGGACGTGACAGACGGGAAGATCCGGATTCCACCCCAGCCACCTACGAGCCGGGTTCCTGCTCTTGGCGATCATCCCGGAGCCGAGCGCCCCCGCGGTGAGTCGGAGCCGAGGAAAGAAGTCCGGACCGCCGATCGCCCCCAGCTCCGTACGGAGACCAGCCACCTACAGGCGATCACGAGGGCAGTGGTGACGGCCGACGATGCAGGACTGTCAGCAGGATTCCGACCGGTATCACGATCACTATTGCTGCCATAAAGAGCAGTGCGTCGATGCGAATATTAATTTGAGGTTCGTAGGTGAGCATGTACCACTCGTCAAGGGCGGCCAGGAACCAAGAAACGGCCGGCGCAAGCAGGTGCTCTGAGCGCAGCCGAGTACGGCGTAGGGCCAGGAAGAGCGCTACGAAAATGAACCCACCAAGAACCAAGGGTAAGGGCTGATACAGCACTTCGATCACACGCCTGCTCCTGCCATTTGAGCCAATTTGAAGTGGTGTCAATATACGTTGAGGGCAGCGCTCTCGGGGGGAGCGCCCAACCGGACAAACGGTCTGGACCCGGTGCCTTGATTTGTTCGGCCTGTCCCGGGCCGATGGCAGGCGTATCGGTGAGGCCCTCGGCGGCCAGTGCTTCTGGTGCTCAGACTTGATCATTATCAGGGACGCCGGGTTCGAAGGTATGGCGGCTGCGATCCGTGACCTCGTTTCCTCCAGATTCATCGAAGGAGCTTGTGGTCTGCTCGACCCTCTTGATGACGAGGAAGTCGATATGCAAAGAGGGATTGGATGATGTGTCGCGTCCCGGGCATGCTTGACTGTTCCGAACCAGGCGATACTCGCGCTCTTCGGTAGAAGAGTACGTTGTCTGATCGTTCTCCAGTGGCGTGGCAGGCCCATGACTTCAGCGGTCGAGCATGGGGTGTATGACGAAGCCGGCGAGCACGATGTCTTCCAGATCCGGGTCGTCGTCGAGGTAGAGGCCTTCGTAATTGAAGCCGAAGAGGGCGCGTAATGCGTCCTCGGCGAGTTCTAGCGGATGAAACGACAAAGGGTAGGGTGCCTCATCCTCATCCTCATCGTCGGTTTCGACCGGTCGCTCGCCGGCCCAGTATGGCGCTTCGAAAGCCAGGGGCACGCCGACGTTCTCCATGACACCGTGGTCTGGAGCCAGGCTAAGCGCGCGCCATAGGCTGCCGTCACCGTTCCAGATCGCGTAGGCGAACCAATCCACCACGTTGTGCATCGCGTGCAGATGGACGGTCCGGCCCCCCGCTTCATCGAGGAACTTCCGGTCGAGTTCGGAAGGCCTGTCCAGCGCGACGTCACCGGTGCACACCACAGTGAGCCCTGGAAAACAGCCCGCGTAGACATGGCGGTCCGGCGGGTTGGCCTGCCCAGACAGAGTGCCGTCTTGGATCTCGACAATTTGGTATTCGGGGTAGAGTCGTCTGACCAGGGCCCTCGTAGCCGCCCGGTCGAGGGAAGGCGCCGCCTGCAGAATCGATCGGATCTCGCCATCGGAATAGACCAGCATCCAATCCTTGGCGCCCACGAGTAACCCCTTCGAAATGCGACATTGGCCCGGATGCTAGCGGTCGCTACTGGCAGCCACAGAGCGAGCCTCGCGTCACGCGATGATACAGACCGTTCAGCGGCGGATAAGTGCACTGGCGATGGCTACAGGAGAATTACGGGTTGCCCTGGAAGGTGCCGTCTCCGCAGGGCCAGGGTCCCGGGTCAAAGGCCGCGAGCCGTCAACTGGACGCGTGAGCGCGTCCGCTGGAACCGGTTGGCTCCTATCCTGATCGAATGAACCTGGAATTCAGTGGCGAGATGTGGTTCTGGAAAGGCCCGGCGCCGTGGCACTTCATCACCGTTCCGGACGAGGAGTGCGGTGAGCTGGAAACGGCTTCCAGGCTGGTGACCTATGGCTGGGGCATGATTCCGGTCACGGCGCAGATCGCGGGAACCACGTGGAAGACGTCGCTGTTCCCGAAAGACGGACGGTACGTCGTGCCGGTGAAGGCGTGGGTGCGGAAGGACGAAGGACTTGAGCTGGGCGACATGGTGAAGGTCCGCCTGGCCGTCGACGTCTGACCAGCCGGCGAACCGCGGCGGACGGGCGCACGGTATGAGCCACTCCCCATGCTGCTTGGGCCCGGGAGTGCAGGCCGGCAGGTTACTGGATCTTGATCCAGTAACGCCGTACGGTGCCGAGTTCGGTGTCCCGGACGTCTTCGAGGACGCCGCCGTGGCGCTCGATCGTCTTCACCGAGGCGATGTTGCCGACCTCGCAGGCGATCAGCACCCGGTCCAGGCCGAGCGCCCGCGCCTCGTCGAGCATCCGGCCCAGCGCCCAGGTGGCCAGCCCGCGCCGGCGTGAGGACGGACGGATGCCGTAGCCGATGTGGCCGACGAGCCGCACGAAGTCGTTGAGCTCGTGCCGCAGTGCGATCCCGCCGAGCACCCGGTCACCCTCGACGATCCACCGGTAGGTGCAACGCATCCGGCCGGTCTCTCCCGCCTTCGCCGGATCCGACTCGTCGGCCAGCCGAGCCACCCAGGCCGCGAACCCTTCCGACGAGTCGACCTCGTCGGAAGGATGCAGTCCGAAACCGTCCTCGTGGACGCCGGGACCCCACTCGTCACGCGCTTCGAGCCAGGCGGTGTGCAGGCGGGCGGTGGGCGCGATCAATTCGGGCATACGGCGACAATACCGATCTAGGACGCGCGCTGGCGGGGCGGCAAGGATTCCGTCGGCTCCCGGACAACCGCTCGGAAACAGCTGAACGAATCCGCAGATCAGGACCCGGTCGACACAGCTGCGGGCTGCCGCACAAAACATCGCGACCAGATGCGGACGTGGGTCAGGTCCTTGCCCGCACGGTGCCTCCGGGCCCGATCCCGAGCGTTCCGGGCGCCTCGTCGAGGGTGATGGTCCGGCGGTGCACACCTGATTCGACCGACTTGACACGGGGAACGGCCCGCTCGGCGCGGGGTCTCACTTCAGGGTGTGCTTGCACATGTTCTTGCCGCCGTCGTTGGTGGCGACCTCCTTGCCGTCGACGAGGATGCGGCACTTGGGCGGTTTCAACATGCCGTTGGAGTCGCGGACCGAGCCAGGGATGAGGAAGATCAGGGAGCCGACCTTCTGCTCGGCCCCGGTCAGTTCGACCGTCACGGTCTTCTTCCACGGGAGGGTGGCGTCCGGCTCGGTGCCGTCGGCGCCGGCGTAGTAGGCGATCGGCTGGTAGAGCTTGCCCTTGCCGTTCACCTCCAGGGTGACCTCGTGGGTCGCCGTCTGGGGTGCGGGAGAGCGCGTGGACGGGGGAGCAGCGGTGGGAGGTGACGCGGACACCGTCTCGCCGTTGCCGCCACAGGCGGCAACGGTCAGCACGACCCCTGCGAGCAGTCCGGAAACCCGTCCGTTCAATATCAGCTTGGGCATAGCGGTCAAGGGTACCGGTCCCCGGAGCAGCACTGACCGCGCCTTTGACAGAGGGGTGGCGGCAGGCGAGACGGGTCCTCAGAGACGGTAGACCCGGCGGGCGGTCGCGGTGAACACGTCGTGGGCGACCTGGGCGGGCCGGCCGGCGAGGACCTCCTGCCAGGTGGAGACCAGGGTGGGCAGGTCGGTCCAGAGTTTCTCGATCGGGAAGTTGCTTCCCCACATGCAGCGGCGGGAGCCGAAGAGCTCCAGGCAGGTGCCCGCGACCGTCTCGATCAGTGACCGGTCCACGCGGTGAACGAACGTGCCCTGGCCGGTGAGTTTCACCACGACGTTGGGCCGTTCGGCCAGGAGCTTCAGGCCGCGGGTCCATTCCGCGACCCGGGACGCCTCGGAGCCGTCGAGCATTCCCGCGTGGACCAGTACGAACGTGACGTCGGGGAAGTCCTCAACGAAGCTCGCGGCGTCGGCCATCTGGCCGGCGAACACCTGGAGTTCGAACAGCCAGCCGAGGTCGGCGAGGGAGGCGATGTTACGGCGGAAGACGGGATCCTTCATGCGGTCGGGGGCGGAGGCGAACCGGAACTCCGGCCGCTCGTGCCAGTGCAGCTGCAGCCGGGTGCCCCGCATGAGCGGGGTGAGCGCGGCCTGGCGGCGCATCACGTCCGCCGCGCCCTCGTCGAAGAGGTCCGCGGAGCCGATCACGGCCGTGGGCCAGCCGGTCTCGGTGTGCACCTCGTGCAGCCATCGCACCTCGTCCAGGGAGCGGTCGAGCGGCCAGTTGGCCTGGACGTAGACCGCCGAGGTGATACCGCAGGCGGTGGCCTCCTCGACGTACTCCGACACCGGGTAGTCGCGGCGGATCGGTTCGTAGGGGCCGAAGATGCGCGGGACCATCTCCCCCTGGAGCCAGGGCAGGTCGGCGGCGCGCCAGATGTGGTGGTGGGCGTCGACAATCCCGGCGGCGGACGGAGCGGCGGACGGAGCGGCGGACGGAGCGGCGGACGGAGCGGCGGACGGAAGGGCGGTGGTGTCGGTCATGAACGGGTTCCCGTGGGTCGTGGAGTGGGCCAGCGCCTCGCCGCCGCGCGCCGGGGGCCGGACAGGACCGCCGGAAGGCGGCGGACCTCCGCGAGGCCGGTGGACAGGTCGCGTACACCGCCGAGGTGGTCGAGGCTGGGGAGCTGGGCGGCCATGGCGCGGGTGGCCGGGCTGTAGGTGGGGGAGCACGCCAGCGGTGACCACCAGACGAGCCGGTGGCCCAGGCGGGACAGACGGGCGGTCGCGCGGACCATGGGCGTATGGTCGCCGCGTTCGAGCCCGTCGGAGAGCACGATCACGAGCGCGCCCCTCGCGAGCGCCACGAAGCGCGGAACGCTCAGGAACTCGTGCAGGGCCGCCCCGATCGCCGTGCCGCCGTCGGCATCCGTCACCTGCCCGGATACCGCCCGCAGTGCCCGGCCGGTGTTCGGATGCGACAGCGCGGAGGTGATCCTGGTGAGCCGGGTGCCGAAGGTGAAGACCTCGGTGCGGGCCGGTGCCGCGCGCAGCGCCGTGTGCGCCAGGCGGAGCAGGTCCGGGGTGTGCTGCCGCAGCGAGCCCGAGACGTCGACCAGGATGAGCAGGCGACGCGGGCGCGGAGGCCGGGCACGCCGGCGCAGCTCGATGATCTCCCCGTCGTGGCGGTGCGCCCGCCGCCAGATGTGCCGCATGTCCAGCCGGTCCCCGGACCGCGCGGAGCGCCGCCGCCGCGAGGGCGCCTGGGGCAGTACGGCGGGCCAGGCTGCCTCCAGCGCCCGCATGACCGAGCGCCGCCGCTCGTCGGCCGGACCGAAGTCCCGCCTGCCGTACGTGCTGAGCGAACTGGCCTCGGTGCCGTCGCCGGGCAGCACCTCCTGCGGGGCGGGGTCGTCCTCGTCCGGACCTTGAGGGGAGGGCACGTCGCTCTCCCCGGCCGGCGGCGGGACGGTGTCCTGGAGGCCGTCATGCCGGAACCACGCGTCGAAGACCCGGTCGAACGCGGCGAGTTCGTCGACGTCGTGCAGCAGGGTGATCCGGGCGTACCAGTACAGGGCGGTCAGGTCGCGAGGCGGCGAGGCGCCGATGACCCGCAGCAGGTCGGCCTGTTTCGGCAGCGCGGTGGTTACGCCCGCGGCGCGCAGCGCGGACAGGAACCCCCACACGTGGCCGGCGGCGAGGGCGATGGGTTCAGGCATCGCCGGACACCCCCGCGTGGCCTGCGGCGAGGACGGGCTCAGGCATCGCCCTCGCCGCCGCGTGGCCTGCGGCAAGAACAGGTTCAGGCATCGCCGAACAGCTCCTCCGCGTGCCCGAGGAGCAGCCGGGTGTCCTCCTCGTCCTTGATGAGCAGGCCGAGAGCGCGGCGCAGCGCCACGGGCCACGGGCTGCCGCCCTCGGCCAGGGCCGTCGCGCCCCGGGCCCACTCCACCGACTCGGCGATGCCGGGCCGCTTGAGCAGCGGCAATCCGCGTACCCGCTGAACGGCGCGCACCAGCCCCTCCGCCGCCCGCTCCTCCAGGCCGGGTACGGCCGCGCGCAGGATCGCCCGCTCGCGATCGACCTCGGGGAAGGCGATCCAGTGGTAGAGGCACCGCCGCTTGAGCGCGTCGTGCAGTTCGCGGGTCCGGTTGGAGGTCAGCACCACGATCGGCGGGGTACGCGCCCGGACGGTGCCCAGCTCCGGGACGGTGATCTGGAAGTCGCCCAGGAACTCCAGGAGGAACGCCTCGAACTCGCTGTCGGCGCGGTCGATCTCGTCGATCAGCAGGACCGCGCCCTGGGCGGCCTCGAGGGCGCGGAGCAGAGGCCGCCTCAGCAGGAACTCCTCGCGGTAGAGGTCGCCGACCTCCTGGCCGCGGCTCTCCGCCACCCGGACCTGCAGGAGCTGCTTGGGATAGTCCCACTCGTACAGCGTCTGCCCGGCGTCCAGCCCCTCGAAGCACTGGAGCCGGATGAGGTCACGGCCGACGACGCGCGAGAGCACCGAGGCGACCTCGGTCTTCCCGACGCCCGGTTCTCCCTCCAGCAGCAGCGGCCGGTTCAGCCGCAGCGCCAGGTGGATGGCCGTGCAGAGCCCTTCGTCGGCGAAGTACCCCTCCCGTTCGAGCGTCGCGGCGAGCTCGCGCTCGTCCAGGAGAGCCGGCGCCACGGAGGACCCGCCGGGCGCCACGGAGGAGCTCCCGGGTGCCACGGAGGACCCGCTGGACGCCACGGAGGAGCCCCCGGGTGCCGCGAAGGATCCGCCGGGCGTCACGGGGGGGCCGGCAGACGCCACGGAGGATTCACCGGGCGCCATGGAGGAGTCGCCGGGTGCCGCGAAGGGCCTGCCGGGTGTCACAGTTGCGCGTGCTCGGTCGTGAGCAGGTGGACCCGCTGGGCGGTGTGCGCGGCGGCGTCGGCCGCGGCGGCCTTGCCGTGCTCGGAGCCGAAGGCGGCGACCCGGGCGTCCTCGTCGTCGAAGTAGAGCTCGTTCACCGAGTCGTACGGCGCGTCCTCGCCGTTGCTGACGCTCACCGTGTACTTACGCAGTCCGGGAAGCTTCTTGGCGAACTCGATGTGCTCCTCCACGACCCACTTCGCGAACTCCTCGTGGGATATGTTCTCCGCGCGCTTGAGCAGTGACACGACTTTCAACATGGTGATCCGATTCCTTTGTCTTCAGCGGGTTTTCAGGCGGTCCCGCGCAGGGCGTCCAGCCCGCGCAGGACACGTTCGGGGGTGAAGGGCATCGCCGTGAGACGTACGCCGCAGGCGTCGAAGACGGCGTTGGCGATGGCCGGAATCGGCGCGTTGGCGGTCATCTCGCCGATGCCCTTGGCACCGTAGGGGCCGTTGCCCGCCGGGCGTTCCAGGAACAGGCTGTGCTGCACGGGAATGTCGGCAGGGCCGGGCATGAGATATTCGGCGAAGTCCCGGGGGCCGTGGTCGCGCCGCGGATAGTAGGGCTCGGTGGTCTCGAACAGGGCGTGCGACAGGCCCATCCAGGCTCCGCCCTCGACCTGCTGGGTCGCCATGGCCGGGTTGAGCGCCCGGCCGATCTCGTAGACGTTGTACAGCTCCAGCACCTCGACCACCCCGGTCTCGTCGTCCACCTCGACGAAGGCGGCCGTGCACGCGTGCGCCTGGCACGAGTCGGGGTCCATCTCTCCCGTCTCGGGCACCGGAGTGCTCGGCTCCTTGAGGAAGATGCCGCGCCCGGAGATCGTGCGGCCGTGTTTGAAGTGCGCGGCGAGCGCCAGGTCGGTGATGTGGATGCTCTTCTCGTCCGAGCCCTTCAGCTTGATGAAGCCGGTGCCGTCGGTCTCCAGGTCCGCGGCGTCGACCTCCAGCTCCTCGGCGGCGACCTCCAGCATCACGCCGCGCGCCTCGGCCGCCGCCATGATGACGGCGTTGCCGACGCGGTGGGTGCCCCGGCTGGCGAAGGTTCCCATGCAGTGCGGGCCGGTGTCGGTGTCGGCGGTGTCGACCAGGACGTTCTCGATCGGCAGGCCGAGCGTCTCGGCCGCGCACTGCGCGGCGATCGTCTTGATTCCCTGACCGAGGTCCACCGAGGACAGCGTGATCACGAACGTGCCCGTGGTGGTGGAGTGGATCAGCGCCTGTGAGGGGTCGCCGCCGAGGTTCATGCCGGTCGGATAGTTCACCGAGGCGTACCCGCGCCCGCGCAGCTTGGCCATGGCCTACAACCCTTCTCGCGTTGTGGAGGACATGCGGCGGTAGGCCTCGGGCAGCTCGTGCCCGACCATCTCCGCGGCCTTCTGGACCACTTCGACCAGGGCCGTTCCCTCGGCGACCTTGCGGTGGGCCTTGAGGTCCCCGTCGCGGTAGGCGTTGAGGAGGCGTAGCTGGAGCGGATCCATGGACAGCGCCCTGGCGACCCGGTCCATCTGCGACTCCAGCGCGAAGTCGCCGATGGTCACGCCGAACCCGCGCATGGCGCTGGACGGCGTGCGGTTGGTGAACACGCAGTGGCAGTCGGCCCACACGTTCGGGATCGAGTACGGCCCGGGCATGTGGGCGGCGGCCTTGGTGGTGCCGTACGGGGTGTGCCGGGCGTAGGCGCCGGAGTCGACGTACAGGGTGACCTTGCGGCCGATGATCCGGCCGTCGTCCATCACGGCGTCCTTGATGTAGATGCGCTCGGCCGCGCGCGGCGAGGAGACCTGCATCTCCTCGTACCGGTTGTAGACGAACTTGACCGGGCGATCGGTCATCATGGCGGCCACGCAGGCGACCGGTTCGACGATGACGTCGACCTTGCCGCCGAAGCCGCCGCCGACCGTCCCGCCGACGATGCGCAGCTTGTTGAACGGGACCCCCAGGATCAGCGCGGTGTTGTCGAGGGTGAAGAAGCACGCCTGGGTGTCGGAGTGGATGCGCAGCCGGCCGTCCGCCTGCGGGATCACCACGCAGCCGGTGGTCTCCGTGGGGGCCTGTTCGATCGGCGCGGATTCGTAGCGCCATTCGAAGACGTGGGCGGCCTGCTCGAACGCCTTCTCCACGTCGCCGAAGCGGATCCGCCGGCAGTGGTGTCCCTCGTACGTGAAGAAGTTCCGGCCGTGGTACTCGTTGACCAGTGGCGCTCCCTCCGCCAGGGCCTCCTCGACGTCGAAGACCGCCGGCAGGTCCTCGTAGTCGATTTTGACCCGGGCCGCGCCCTCCAGGGCCGCCGCCTCGGACTCGGCGACCACGGCGCAGATCGGCTCGCCGAGGTAGCGGACCTTGTCCACGGCCAGGATGGGCTCGTCGTCAGGTTCGACGCCGATCAGCTTGAGCGGGGTGTAGAGGTTGTTCGGGATGTCGGCGTGGGTGAGGATCCGTGTGACGCCGGGCACCGCGAGGGCCTCGGTCAGATCGACGCCCCGGATCCTGGCGTGGTGGCGGGCCGAGCGGTGCATCTTCAGGTGCAGCAGCCCGGGCGGGGCGACGTCCTCGAAGAACTCGGTCCGTCCGGTGACGTGCCCGCGCGCGTCGGAGCGCTGGACGACGGAGCCGATGACGGTGAAGTCGTCCTCGCGTTCCGCGGCGAAGGGACTCTTGTCGATGGGGGCGAGCCGGTAGGTCATCGCGACACCGCCTCTTCCACCGGCGCGGTGCCCTCGGCGCCCTCTCCGCGCCTGCGCCTGGCCGCGTCCAGAATGGCGATCATGATGGGCCGGTAGCCGGTGCACCGGCAGACGTTGCCCGAGATCGCCTCGGCCACGTCCTCCTCGCTCGGATCGGGATCGCGATCCAGCAGGGCCTCCGCGACCATGATCATGCCTGCCGTGCAGAACCCGCACTGGGTGGCGAAGTTGTCGACGAAGGAGCTCTGCACCTCGTCGAGGTTCCCGCCGACGGCCACTCCCTCCAGCGTGCGGACCGAGCAGTCCGCGACCGTCTCCACGGCGATCAGGCACGCGGGCGCGGGCCGGTCGTCGACCAGCACGGTGCAGGTGCCGCAGCTTCCCTGCGCGCAGCCGCGCTTGGCCGCGGTGAGCCCCAGCGCCTCACGCAGGACCGCCAGGAGCGTGACTCCCGGCCTGGCGATGAACTCCCTGGGCTCGCCGTTGACGACGAGCGAGACGATCTGTGACGGCATGGTCCGGCCCTTTCTGGTGGATGGGCGCGTGCGGTGAACGACCGGTGGATGTCTCCGGGCCTTGACCGGGTGGTTTCGGGGACGGGTGCGGGGTCACCGGCCGACGAAGGCCCGGCGCAGGTGCACGGGCAGGACGCGCGCCCGGTACCACGCGCTGGCGTAGGCGTCGTCGAAGGGCGCGGTGTCGGCGCGGGCGGCCTGCCCGGCCTCGGTCAGGACCTCGGGGCTCAGCGGGCGGTCTCGCAGCAGCCGCTCGGCCGAGACCGCGCGTACCGGGCGGGGGGCGACGCCGCCGAGGGCGATCCTGGTCGAGGTCACCACGCCGTCCGCGGTGCGGGTCACGGAGGCGACGGTCACGATGGACGCCGAGTTCAGCTTGCGGCGCATGGCCTTGTGGTAGTACCAGGTTTCCGGTTCGGGCAGTGCCGTCACCACCGCCGTGACGAACTCGCCCTCGGCGATCCCCGAGGCGAGCACCTCGGCCACCGGGGCGTCGCGCCGCCCGTCCGGCCCGGCGATCTCGCACGTCGCGTCGAGGGCGAGCAGGCAGACGGCCAGGTCACCGTACGGCTGCGCGACGAACAGGTTGCCGCCCACGGTCGCCAGGTTGCGGATCGTGGGGGAGGCGATCGTGCGCAGCGCCGGGCGGAGGAAGGCGAGCTCGGGGTGTTCCTCGACGGAGGACAGGGGAGCCGCCGCGCCGATCCGGGCCACGCCGTCGCGGACCTCGATGCCCGCCAGCCCCGCCCTGCGCAGGCTGACCAGCTCGCTCCGGGTCGCGGCCCCGCTGTTGACCAGCGGCATCACGACGGTGCCGCCGCCCATGATCCAGCCGCCCCTCGCGGAGTGGACGGCCACGGCCTCGGCGGACTCGGGCAGGTGGACCGCCTGGATCATCACGTCAGGGACTCCCTGGCTCATTCCGTTACAGCGGGGTTAACTATCGATAATTGATTATCGGCACCGTATTTCGGGCCCTGTTCCGGCGTCAAGGGGGAGATCGATAAACGTGGATCGACACTCGGTAGGATGCGCCCCATGACCGAAGAGCCCTCCATGCTGCCGCGGCTGACGCTGTCGCGGCAGATCCGCGACTCACTGGTCGGCCGGATCGTCTCCGGCCAGTTCAGGCCCGGCGAGCGGCTGGTGGAGACGCGGCTCGCGGCGACGTACGGCACGAGCCAGGCGCCCGTCCGCGAGGCGCTGCGCGAGCTGGAGGTCATGCGGCTGGTGGAGACCCAGCCGCGCCGGGGCACCTTCGTGCGCCCCTTCGTCCACGAGACGCTCCGGGAGAGCTACGTCGTACGGGCCGCACTGGAGGAGACGGCCGTCCGCCTGGCCCTGCTCGCCGGGACCGTTCCGGTGGAGGCGCTCCGGTCGGAGGTGGAGGCGATGGTCGCCGCGGCCGCCGAGGGTGACGGCGAGGCCTCGGCGCGGGCAAGCGTGTCCTTCCACCGTCACATCGTCGAGGCCGCCAGAAACGAGCTGCTCAGGCTCTCGTGGGAGGGCCTGCAGATCGAGGCGCGCACGTCGGTCACGATGCTCGCGACCAACGTGGACCTGGGCGACATCGCCCGCGACCATGCCGCGCTGCTGGAGGCGATCGAGCTCGGCGACCTGGAGACGGCCTGCAAGCACGCCCGCGACCACCAGTGGCACTACGCCGATCTCCCGCACGACGCCCACGGCCGGATCCGCGACACCGCCGCCGGCTGAACCACCGCACGCGGGGGACGCCCTCCCGCTTCCGGACCGTGCTCGGCCGGTCATGGGGGGCCCGCCGGTCATTGACTTGAATAAGTCACGTGGCTTAAATGGAGGTGCCCCCGGCGTAGGAGATGCTGATGAGTGAGTCCGGCACGCAGGAGTACCCCTTCCGCAACCCGACGGCGCTGGAGCCGCCCGAGGAGTGGGCGGCGTTGCGCCAGGGCTGCCCGGTGGCCCCGATCCGTCTGGCCAGCGGCGACGAGGCACTGCTGCTGACCCGCTACGAGGACGTCAAGCAGGTGCTGTCGGACCCTCGGTTCACCCGGCAGCTCGACGCCGAAGGCGCCGCCAGGGTCACCGCCAACGAGTCCGGCGGGGTGTTCGGCAGCCGCCGCTCGAGCATGGCGAGCGGGAGCGGGGAGGGCCATCAGCAGTGGCGGCGCCTGGTCGGCAGGGCCTTCACCGCCAAGCGAGTCCTGGCCATGCAGCCACGGATCGAGGCGATGGCCGAGCAGCTCGTCGAGGAGATGCTGGAGCGGGGCTCTCCCGCCGACCTGGTGCGCGGCCTGGGCTTCCCGCTGCCGGTGTGGGTGATCTGCGATCTGCTCGGTGTGCCGGACGCCGATCGCGACAGGTTCGCGTACTGGTCGGACACAATGCTCAGCATGACGAAGTTCAGCCAGGCGCAGATCGACGCCGCGCAGGCCGAGTTCGCCGAATACTTCGTCGCCCACATCGCCGCCAGGCGCGCCGATCCCGGTGAAGACCTGCTCAGCGAGCTCATCACGATCGTCGACGCCGCCGACGGGCGCCTGACGGAGTCGGTGGTGCTGGGCACCGGCCAGGGACTGCTGGTCGCCGGGCACGAGACGACGGCGAACATGATCGGTAAGATGGCGGCGATGCTCCTGGCCGACCGGTCGCGCTGGGACCGCCTGCGCGCCGACCCCACGCTGGTTCGCCCGGCGGTGGAGGAGGTGCTGCGGTTTGACGCCAACCCGGGGTTCGGGATACCGCGCTATCTGACCGAGGACGTCGAGGTGGCCGGACGGACGCTGCCACGCGGCACGACGGTGGTCTGCAGCATGGCCGCGGCCAATCGCGACGAGAGCGCGTTCGAGCACGCCGATGCCATGGACCTGCACCGCACGCCCAACGCCCACCTGGCCTTCGGCGTCGGCCCGCACTCCTGCCTGGGCCAGGCACTGGCCCGGACCGAGCTGCAGGCGGTGCTGAAGGTGCTGCTGCGCAGGGTGCCCACCCTGGATCTGGCCGTACCCGCCGACACCCTCGCCCGCCGCGAAGGGCTTCTGGTCGGCGGGCTTCAGCGGCTCCCCGTGAGCTGGTGACCGTGGCCGCTTCCCAGACCAGGCCCGAGCGCGGGCGGGAGACCCGCGAGGCGATTCTCACCACCGCCGAGCGGCTGTTCGCCGAGCACGGCATCGCGATGGTCTCCAACCGTCAGATCGGCGAGGCGGCCGGACAGTCCAACAACTACGCGGTGGGCTACCACTTCGGCACCAAGGCAGACCTCGTGCGGGAGATCGCGCACCGCCACACGGCGGCGAAGGAACGGCGGCGCATGGAACTGCTGGCCGAGATCAAGGGCTCGTCCGACCTGCGCGAATGGGTCTCCTGCCTGGTGCGCCCGACCATCGACCACCTGGCGTCCCTGGGGAGCCCCACCTGGCATGCCAGATTCGTCGCGCAGGCGGACACCGAGCCCGCGTTCCGCCAGATCGTCATCGCCGAGGTGATCGCCACCCCTTCGATGCGGCAGAACCTCGAGGGGCTGTTCCGGCTGGTGCCGGACCTGCCCGAGGAGATCAGACGCGAACGCGGTGACATGAGCCGGCTGCTGATCGTGCACATGCTGGCCGAGCGGGAGCGCGCCCTGCACGAGGGCACCGCGCCGGGGCGGGCCACCTGGGAGGCGACGGCGGTCGGGTTGATCGACGCGATCGTCGGGCTGTGGCTGGCCCCGGTCACCTCCACACCTTGATCACACCGGGTCTCGGCCTCACGCCGGCCCGACGACCTCGAAAAGGAAAGAACGACTATGGATGTGGCCGTTGACCGCGACCTGTGCTGCGGAGCGGGTCAGTGCGTACTGCTCGTCCCGCAGGTGTTCGACCAGGGGGAGGACGACGGCATCGTCCTGCTGCTGGACCCGGCCCCGGCCGAGCCGCTGCACGCGGCCGTCCGGGAGGCCGCGAGCGTCTGTCCCACCGGGGCGATTCGCCTGGACCGGCAGGGGTGACGCGACCGGACGCCCTGCTGAGGGCCGATCCGCCGCTGGACTACTACCTGATCTTCGCCACCGCAGGGGACCGGGGCCGTGGAGCACCGCCGTCGGGAATCCTGGTCGAGGAGTTCCTCCTGTGCGACGACTACACCGCGGCCGGTATCGACGGTGTCGAGTGGACGCCGGCCACCGGCGCCTGGCGCGGTTCTCCGGCGTCGAGCCGAGCCATCCGCACCGATGCGACGCTGCGGGAGCGGGTGGCCGCGGTGAGCCGCCGCGACGCCGGAACCGCCTACACGATGCTCGGCGGGGGCGAACTGCCGCATGAGGCGGCCATCCGCACCTTCTTCCGCGACCGCCAGCCGCTGCCCGCCGCCGCCCCGCTGGACCTGGGCTCCATATCCGGCGAACCAGGTGGCGGGACGCGCCTCTACCGCATCCTGTTCGCCGGGGAGTTCGGCGAGCGCGGCCTGGCGAACCTGTGGCCGGTCCTGAGGCTGGAACCGGTCGGCGACCCGGCGGATCCGGAGGCGCGCGTGATCGGCACGGCGACGGCGACCACCGCCGGCCACACCCTCACCTGGGAGCTGCGCCGGATCGGGCCGGGCATCGCCTGGTGCCTCGACGTGACCGTGCACCTGGGCGCCGGCCCGATCTCCGCCATCGGGGCGCTGCTCCACCACCACCGGCAGACGATCCGCGAGCAGGGACTGATTCCCGTCACGATAGAACGCTTCACCTGAGAGCCCGGCCGAACCCGAGGGTCCTCGACGAGAACCCTTCCCGGCCGACCTGGACGCGATCGGTCGAACGTGGCGCGGCAACGACCGGCCGCGCCACGCGGGTCGTGGCGAGCACCGATGCGATGGCGGTCAGCCTTCGAAGGACTGCCGGCCGAGAACGTCCAGAAACTCGAAATTCTCCGCGGTGGTCGACCCGGGCTGGGGGCGGAAGATCACCAAGCGGTGCCCGGTGGTGGAACTGAGCACAAAATCGCACTGCACGTCCAACCGCCCGGCCTGCGGGTGGACCAGTGTTTTGAGAGTGGACCGCAGGGGCGTGACCTCCATGTCGTCCCAGTAGCGGCGGAACTCCTCGCTGGCCTCGGTCAGATCCGCGATGAGCTGGTCGCTGACGGCGTCCCGGCCACGGTGAGCGGCGGCGGCGCGCAGGTCCGCCGCGTAACCACGCCCGATCGCCTCGTACTCCTCGGGAACGTTGAGGGCCCGCGACGCCGGATCGGTGAACCAGCGCCAGGTCACGTTGCCCGCGCGGTCGCCGCCGTGCACCCATGGGCCGAGGAGCGCGTGACTGAGCCGATTCTGCGCGAGCATGTTGGTCAGGTCGTCGACGACGTGCGCGGGCACCGTGGTCAGCGCGTCGAGCAGGAACATCATCGCCGGGTCGACATAACCGCCGGACGCGCCCAACCGGGGCGGCGGATAGCCCGCCAGGTGATAGAGATGATCGCGCTCGTCCACCGACAGCCGCAGTGCCCGGGCCAGGCTCGCCAGCAGCGCCTTGGAGGGTCTGGCGTTGCGGGACTGCTCCAGCCGCTCGTAGTAGTCCACGGACACATCGGCCAGCAACGCGACCTCGGAACGGCGCAGGCCGGGCGTGCGCCGGCGTCCGCCGGGCACGAGCCCGACATCCGCCGGCCGCAGCACCTCCCGGCGGGCCCTCAGAAAACTGCCCACGTCGCCGTGTTTCACGATGCACTCACTCCTGAATCGCACTCATCGCGACCGGCGTGTAACGCTCGCCCGCCACGGCGCCGGCCGGAACCGCCTCGTCCAGCGCCATGAGCGTCTCGGCGTCCAGCACGAGGTCTGCCGCGGCGACGTTGTCTTCCAGGTAGACCCGGCGCTTGGTGCCGGGGATCGCGGTCACACCCTGCGCGAGCACCCACGCCAGCGCCAACTGACCAGGCATGACACCACGATTCTCGGCGATGGTCCGGACCTTGTCGACCAGCCGGAGGTTGTGCTCCAGACTCTCCCCCTGGAAGCGGGGGGCCGTGCGGCGGAAGTCCCCCTCCGGCAGCCCCTCCACCGACCGCAGCCCACCGGTGAGGAACCCGCGCCCCAGGGGTGAGTACGCCACGAACCCGATGCCCAGCTCCCGCACGGTGTCCAGCACCCCGTTGGACTCCACCGTGCGCGTGAACAGAGAGTACTCCGTCTGCACCGCGGAGAGCGGGGCGGCGGAGTGGGCCGCGCGGATGCTCTCCGCCGACGCCTCGCTGATCCCCAGGTAGCGCAGCTTCCCTTCGGCGACCAGCTCCCCCAGGGCGCCGAAGGTCTCCTCCACCGGCACCTTCGAGTCAACCCGGTGCAGGTAGTACAGATCAATGTAATCCGTGCCCAGGCGACGGAGCGACCCCTCGACCGACCGGCGCAGATAGTCGGGCCGGCCGTTCGGACCACCGACGATCTTCCCCGTCTGGTCAAGGGTCACACCGCCGCCCTTGGTGGACACCACAACCTGGTCGCGGTGGGCCGACACCGCCCGTCCCAGCAGCTCCTCACCGCTGAACGGGCCGTACATGTCCGCCGTGTCGAACATCGACACACCGAGCTCGATCGCCCGGTGCACCGTGGCGACGGCCTCCACGTCGTCCGGAGTGCCGTACATCGCGGTCATGCCCATCGTGCCGAGTCCTTCGACCGAGGTCACCAGGCCCTGGCCGCCGACCGAATGCGTGTTCATGCTCATGGTGTGATCGTCCACTTCTCTTACCGGGCCCGCCTCGTTCGGCGGCCACGTGAGAAGCATGCGGCCGGTGGGGAAACCTTCCAGCGTCCTCCCTAGCCCCGTCTTCGCGGGACGACGTTGCCGGCTTCGGCGTTCTTCAGGTTCGTGATCGTTGAACGGCTTGGTGAACTGTCCGGCGGCGACCGGTCCCATCGGCTTCACCGTGTCGCGAAGGTGCCACCACGGGGAAACGAAGGCGCTACACCGGTGTGCCCACGTCGATCGCCGCGGCGCGCAGGGCGTCGGCGAGGCGGGCGACCGGCTCGGTCAGCGGGTGCGGGAGCCGCGCCAGGATGAGACGCCGCTGTTCCTGCGGGCCGCCGCGCACCGCCACGATCCGCACTCCCGGGGGCGCGGCGGCCGCCAGCGAGGCGGACACGGTGGTCAGCCCGCACCCGGCGGCGACGAGGTGCAGCTTGGCCAGCCAGTCGCGGGCGGTGTGCGCGATCTCGGGCCGCTCGTCCAGCCCGGGCCAGACCCCCATCAGATTCTCGTCGCCGGAGGAAGGAGCGGCGATCCAGCGCTGACCGCGCAGGTCGGCGACATCGACGGTGTCATGCCGGGCGAGCGGATGGGTGGCGGGCACCGCGAGGCACAGGCTGCGCTCGGCGAGCGTCCGCAGTTCCAGCGGAGGGGACTCGGTGTCGAGCGGACGGAACGGCGGCGCCGAGGCCAGCAGCGCGAGATCCACCCTGCCGGCCCGTAGCGCGCGGACCAGGGCGGGGGTGCTGCCCTCCCGGGAGGTGACCGTGATGGCGGGGTGGCTGCGGCGCAGCGCGGCGATGGCCCGGGGCAGCAGGACGGCGCCCGCGCTGGGGAACCAGCCGACACGCACCGTCCCGGCCTCGGCGGGCAGGCCGGCGAGCTCACGCGCCGTGGCGTCGATCTGGTCGAGCACGGTCGTGGCCCGCCGCAGCACGATGTGCCCGGCGGCGGTCAGCCGCACCCCGTCGTGGCGCCGTTCCAGCAACGGAACCCCCGCCGCCCGTTCGAGGGTGGAGATCTGCCGGGAGACCGCGGACTGGGTGTAGTCCAGCGCGGCCGCCGCGGAGGTGAGCGTGCCCCGCTCGGCCACCTCGCGGAAGACCCGCAGCGCGGTCAGCGAGGCGTTCGTGAAGTCCATGACTTTTACGCATACCAGGTGTGCATAACTTTCGCTGGCCGCATGGCCGGCATCTTCCTAATCTGGACCGCATGAAATCCGCACGTATCGCCCTGGTTACCGGGGCCAACCAGGGCATCGGCTTCGCGCTCGTCGAGGGGATGGCCTCCCGGATGGGCCCGGACGACGTGGTGCTGCTCACCGGGCGCAACGCCCAGCGGGTCGCGGACGCCGCCGCACTCGTCGTCAAGGCCCCCGGCACGAGGAGCCGGGTGGAGGGCCGGGTGCTCGACGTCACCGACGCCGGCGCCGTGGCCGCGATGGCCGCGGAACTCCACGAACGCCACGGCGGGGTGGACATCGTGGTGTCCAACGCGAGCGCCCTGCTCACCCCGGACCGGTCGCAGTCCGAGCAGGCCGACGAGTTCATCGACGTCGCCAACGGGGGCACACACGCGATGCTGCGATCGTTCGGCCCGGTGCTGCGCCCCGGCGGACGGCTGATCGTCGTGGCCAGTTCCCTGGGCACGCTCGGCCGCCTGAACCCCCGGCTCCGGCCTCTGTTCGACGGCGCGTCGCTCGATGAGGTCGAGAGGGCCGTCGAGTCCTGGCGCGCGGCCATTCATGCCGGGACGGCCGGGGAACAGGGCTGGCCGCACTGGCTCAACGTGCCGTCCAAGGTGGCCCAGGTCGCCGCGGTGCGGGCGGTCGCGGCGCGGCGCAGGAAGAGCGACGTGCCCGAGGGCACCCTGATCGCGGCGGTCTGCCCGGGGCTGGTGGACACCCCGCTGTCGCGGCCGTGGTTCACGGATTTCAGCCAGGCCAGGACTCCGGCACAGGCCGCGGAGGTCGTGCTCGACCTGGTGCTCTCCGAACGGATCGACCCGGCGCTGTATGGCGAACTCGTCCGTTTCGGCAGCGTGCTGCCCTGGCACGACGGAACGCCTCCCCAGGAGCCGGACCGGCTCCTCGCCCCGTGATCCGTCGCGGAGCAGGAACGGCCGGGGCCCCGGGGATCACCTCGGGCGCGCCATGCGATTATCGTCGAAGGCGCTGCCAGTCGCGGTATGGGAGGCGAATCGGTGACGGACCGCAAACCACCTGGAGTCAGCTTCGAGACGTGGATCGACAAGCAGATCCGCGAGGCCACCGAGCGCGGGGAGTTCGACAACCTGCCGGGCGCCGGCAAACCCCTCCCCGGCGAGGGCAGGCCGGACGACGAGATGTGGTGGATCAGGCAGAAGATGCAGGCGGAGAACCTGTCGTTCCCGCTGCCGGGGACGCTCGCCCTGCGCAAGGAGGCCGAGGAGGCCCGGGCGGCGGCGGTGGGGGCGCGGACGGAAGCCGAGGCTCGCAAGATCATCGAGGACGTCAACGACAAAATCCGCGAGAGCCACGGCAAGACCCTGTCCGGCCCGCCGCTCATCCAGTCGCCCCTCGACGCCGAAGAGGTCGTCGGCGAGTGGCGGATCCGCCACCCCGTCACGGAGAAGCCCGCCCCCGAACCGCCCCGCGCGAAGCGCTCCTTCTTCCAGCGGATCAGGCGCGGCTGAGCCGTTGAGAGCTCGGCACGGTGTGGTTATGCGGGGAATCCGGCCGCGACCGCGCTCAGGGCGGCCTGCGCGTCGGCCAGGACGGGCTCGCCATGGCCGACACAGGCCACACGCGCCGAGACCGATCGCCTGCCTGACGGTGCATCCGAGCCGCTGGAGCCCGGCGGGTGACCTCCGGCCGGCTTGATCCGCCGGCCCAGGCATCGTGTACGCCCGTCGTGGACTCGGACTGGCCGGGGGGCCACACAGTCATTCAGGGGCGTAAGTCCCGGGAATGCGGGCACATCGGTCATGTCGGATCGCTCGACCTAGGCGGACATGTGGAGCATGGGCGATTCGGGCTCATCTGACGGAGCCGGAGCCAAGACACGCCGGTGCCCACCTCACCCGCCTGCGGCGCGAGCCGTACCGTCACAGCGAGAGCAGGGAATGTTGATGTCCGATATAACGCCCGAGCCCGGCGACGTCGGCCCGCGTGTCGCCTTCCACCGCGAACGTCTCGGCCTGACGCGCGAGGAACTCGACGACCGTACGGGGATCCCGCCGGGATCGGTGGAGTACATCGAGGACAACCCCACCCGCGTGACCGAGGGCACGCTGTCCCACCTCGCCGACGCACTGGACACCACGCGCGCGGATCTCATCGCCGGGGACGTGGAACAGCCTCTCGGTCGCGACAGGCCCCTTTCGACGGAGCTCGACTGGGAGGAGTGCATGCGTCTCATCGCTCCCGGCGGCATCGGCAGGATCGCGTTCGTCGGCGCGCCGGGGCCGACCGTGCTCCCGGTCGACTACGCGCTGCACGACGGCGCGGTCATCTTCCGCACCCAGGTCGGCGGGCCGATGGACCAGGACCTGCGCGCCGGTCTGGAAAGCGCCGAAATCAAGATCGGGTTTGAGGTGGACCGGATCGACGAGGCCCGGCCGGGAGGATGGAGCGTGCTCATCCAGGGCCCCGTCCACCACGCCACCGCGGATGAGCTGCCGTCGGTGCCGGGCTCGGGGGCGAAGCCCGAGGCGGGCGGCGAGCTCTACGTGAAGATCATCCCGCAGCGGATCACCGGGCGTCGCATCCACGGCACCTGACGCACACCCGAGGCCGTACGGCCAGGTGCCGGGTGCTCCGGTTCGCCGGCCGAAAACACGGCTACGCGCCGGCTCACACCGTCGCCTCGCCACGGACGGCGGGGAGACTCAGCTGGTCTTCCCGCACAGGTGGGCATGACCGGCGTTGTAACCGTCAACCCAGCCCTTTCTGTCCAAATCCGATCCGTTGTAAGAGAAACGCTCCGGCTTGCTGCAGTCCTTTCCGGCGTCGGTGTAGCCCTTTCTGTAGGCGTCCCGGTATGCCTTCGGCTTGTCGTCCGGAGCCTCGGGATCCGTGGTAGCCGTAGTGGCGGTGCCCTGCGGGATGTTCGCCGCCACCACCCGCGCGGAAACCGGGGCGATGGCGGACTGGGGGCCGACGGCCGTTCCAAGCGCGAGAACCGCGAGAAGTGCCGGGCTGAGCAACAGATGTCGCCTGCGGTCCATGAGCTCCTCCTCTGATCAGGCCGCCGACAGGAATCGCCGGAGGTCATGTCCTATAAAGCTAGGATATGAAGCGAATTATCCTGAATAAGGAAATTGTTCGCTTGTTGTCTTTTCTTGGGTGAGATATGGGCGGGTGCTTTTTCTTCTCACCAAAACCATGGGTCACCTGGGCGCGGACCGGTTGCGATTCTGGCGCTGGGCTCTCTCCGGGCGGTGAATCGGCGTCGAGCGGGGAGGGCACGGCTCAGTCGGCGCGCTCGCCCGGGGTGCCGGGGTCCGAGGGAAGGGGCGGGGTCTGCGGGAATGACAGGGATGACGGGGACGACGGGGACGACGGGGACGACGGGGACGACGGGGACACGGCATCGGCATGGTCGTTCGCGGATGAGGTGGTCGGCAGGTAAAGGACGAAGCGGGCGCCGCTGGGACTGTCCTCGATGCGGAGGGTTCCTCCCGAGGCTTCGGCGATCTGCCGGGCTATCGGCAGACCCAGCCCCGCGCCCCCCGAGTCCTTGTTGCGAGCCGCGTCCAGCCGGGTGAACCGCTGGAATACCAGTTCGCGCTTGTCCGGAGGGATGCCGGGCCCGTCGTCGGACACTTCCAGCACCGCGGCGCCGTCCGGGAAACGTTGGTCGTCGCACGCGCCGCCCGGCTGCCGTCGTACGGTGACCCCGATGGTGGTGGCGGCATGCCGTTCGGCGTTGTCGACGAGGTTGGCGAGCAGGCGAGTCAGGCGTGACCGGTCGCCCGTTATCAGCACATCGGGCTCAAGCGTGGATTCGATCCTCTTGGTCGGGCGGCGCGTCTGCAGCTCCGCGCTGACAAGCTTGGACAGCTCGATCGGCTCGCGTGCGCCGGGTAGCCCGGAGTCCAGCCGTGCGATGGTCAGCAGGTCGTGCGTGATCGCCTGTAGGCGGTTGAGGCCGCCCAGAATGGTCGAGCCCAGCATGGTCACGCTGGTCTCCTGGGGTGCGACGAGCGCGTCCTCCACCTCGGCGCGTATGGCGGTGATCGGAGTGCGCAGGTCGTGGGAGACGTCGGCGACCATCTGGCGCTGCTGTTGCAGCGAGGCCTGCAGCTGTTGCAGCGCGGTGTACAGCCGGCCCAGCGTGTCGTTGACGCTTCTGGCCAGATCGTGGATCTCATCGCGGGTGGGCGGTACCGGCACCCTGCGGCCGGGAGGGACCGCGTTGATCTCGTCGAGTTCCGTCCGGATGGCGGTCACCGGCCGGAGAGAGGCGGCGGCCACGCGGTTGCCGAGGTAGGTGATGATCAGGGCGAGCAGCACCGCGCCTCCTCCTACCAGTGCGGTCAGCTGCGGATCCTCCCATGGGGGGACCGTCGGGGAGGAGCCGTAGACGATCCAGCGCTCGTCCCCGCGATGGGCCCGCTGCGCGACCACGATGTTGCATTCGCCGCGAGGAAAGACCCCGCCGCACACGACGGAGGAGGCGACGTTCGCGTTACCCGGGGTGAACGTCGTCATGGCCGGCCTGCCCCGCAACTGCGGGGTCGAGGCGACCACGTCCCCTCGCGAGTCGACGACCTGGATGTTGCGGTGCGGGTGCTCCGCGAGGGGGTATTCCAGCCGCCCCTGCTCCATCTCGATGGCCACGCGGCCACCGGCCGCGGCGACCTCCTTGGTGAGATATCCCAGGGTGAACCGGTCAATGGCGATCATGAGCACCGTGGCCAGCATCGCGGACAGCAGGACGGCCACCGTACCGGTGAACAAGGTGATGCGAGATATGATTGAGATTTGGCGTCCAATGTTCATCTTTCGCCCCTCTGCCAGTAAATCACACGGGCCACAGAGCTGGGACGCGAGGAACCTGAAGCCCAATAGCGAGGTTGTGAACCGCATATTTGAAGAGTCAGTCCGCCTGCTCCGAGTGATCCTTGGAGAAGAATTCTTGACCATGTCGCGCCTGGTCACCGGCTTACAGAAGAACGCAGATCTTCCTTGGTTAATCGCCGTTCTCGGAGCCTGGATCATCTCGGGATATCGGTTCTTGACATTGGAAACGACCCGGGCCCGTTCGAAGTCATTGGTGACGAAACTCGAGCAGGTCGTGAATTGGACCGCCTATCGTATGGAGCAGATCGCGGATCCGATGACCGATGTCACCGCGTCCGGGTGCGATATCAAGGTCAGGTGGGAGCCGCCGGGGAACCGGGTGATTTTCGAGCGCGCCCGGTGGGCCATGGACAACTCCGAGGACGGGACGATGATTCGGTCGCCGGTGCTGATGAAGTACCAGGACGGGATCGTCTTCCACGCCGCGGCCTTCGACGGCGTCATGAACGCGCTGGTCGAGGCGGGCCGCTGGGTGGCCCACAGGCGGGTGGCGATGTTCCGGGGCAGGTCCGAGGCGAACGAACGGATGAAGACGTTCTGCCTGAGGTAGAGGTCTTTGGCTCCCTGGGGCGCTCCCGGGTAGGACACCATGTCGTAGAGGGAGCCGGGATCCTTGTTGAGGGCGGAGTCCGCGCCGCTGAGCCCGCCGGTGGTCTCACCGACATCGGGCGCCGCGGCGTCGACGTACACCAGGGCCTTGACGTTCGGGATGCCCGCGGCGGCGTTCGTGATCACCGAGCCTCCGTAGGAGTGTCCGACGAGCACGATCGGGCCGGAAACGGTCTTCAGGAAGTCGGCGACGGACGCGGAGTCGGTGGTGAGGTTCCGGAGCGGGTTCGCTATGGCCCGCGCGACATAACCCGCTTGTTGCAGGGATCTCACCTCGCCGTCCCAGCTGGAGGCGTCGGCCCAGGCGCCGTGCACCAGGACGACCGTGGGCTTGGAGCGGCCCGGCGACTGGCAGGGCAACGGCTCACCCGTGAGCCATGAGGCACGCGTCGCCGGGGCCGCTGCGGCATCGGTCGTCGGCGACGCCCCCGCGGATGTGGCGATCACGGCGAGCGCCATCGCGGGTGCGATCACCCTGAGCCGCCGCCAGGCGGGTGCGGGTCCCGTCTTTCTCTGCTCCGGTCTGAGCTTCATCTCTCCCTCATCTCCAGCTTTTCGCTCGGTACGGCTCGGTACGACGGTGGGCGCGGCGGGCGAGCAGCGCCGCGTCGGCGATGCCCGTCTCGGCGAGGGTGACGACGCGGGCGCGAGGGTGGGCGGCTTGGGCGATCCGGGCCAGGACGTGTCCGGGGGGCGTCTGGATGAACACGGTCGTGCCGAGCTCGCCGAGCAGGGCGATGGCGTCGCGCCATCGCACCGTGGTGGCGATGCCGCGGGCAAGGTCGTCGAGGACGGCGCCGCTGTCGTGGAGGAGGCGCCCCGTGGCGTCACCGAGGTAGGGGACGGCGAGGGGGCGTTGAGGGATCTTTGCGAGGTGGTCCGCCATGGCGTCGGCGACCTGGTCGAGCAGCGGGCAGTGCGAGGGGACGCCGATGTGCAGGCGCTGTACGCGCCGGGCGCCGGCCCGGGCGGCCGGCGCGGTGAGGCGTTCCAGGGCGCGGGTGCTGCCGGCGATCACAACCTGCTGGTCGGTGTCGATGACGGCCACGTAGGCCGGGTCGTCGTCGGTGGTGATCGATGCGACCACGCGCCGGACCTGGGGCACGGTCAGCCCGAGAACGGCGGCCATGCCGTACCCGGAGGGGTAGGCGTCGCGCATCAGCTCGCCGCGGTGACGCACGGCCGTGAGGGCTTCGGCGAAGGTCAGGGTCCCGGCGGTGACGGCGGCGGGGAATGTTCCGCTGGAGTGCCCGGCCACGGCGTCGGGAGCGGCGCCCTCGTCGGCGAGGGCGCGGGTCGCGGCGACTCCGGCGATGCAGAGTGCGACCTGCGTGGTGACGGTGGATCTCAAGGCCTCCGCGGTGTCCTGCCGGGACGAGCCGGGCAGGATCCGCTCGGCCTCGGCGAGGGTCGCGGTGACGGCCGGATGGCCGGGCAGGCCATGGAGCATCCCGGGTCGCTGGGTGCCCTGGCCGGGATACAGGAAGGCGACGCTCATGCGGGAGCCCACGGGTCGTTCACCAGCCGCGGACCGTGGTCGGTGCGGGCCATGACGGGACCGTCGGGGCGGGCCCATTCGGCGAGGGCGACCCCGCCGGAGGGGGTCTCCAGCTGGCAGTCGACGGCGATGGGGAGAGCGGCGAAGGCGGCTGCCAGCCGCGCGGCGCGGGTCCGCTCCAGCCCGCGCGGTGTCCGTATCAGCAGGTCCAGATCACTTCCGGGATGGGTGACCGGCGCTCCGGTGGCCAGTTCGAAGCCGACGCTGCCGACCGGCCCCCAGGCCACGTCGCCTTCCAGCTCGGCGGCGAGCCGGAGGGCTACGGCGGAGAGGGCGGCGGTGAGCGGGGAGAGGCGAGGTCGCCGCTTTCTCAACTCCTCGGGTGACACGGAACGGGTGACCACGCCGGCGGGAACGAGGACGGCGTGGCGCTGCCATCGCTCGGGCCCGCGCACGCCGACCGGGATGAACCCGGGCGGGTGCGGCGCCCGCCGTACGACGCCCCAGGGACAGGCGGCGAGCGACGCGGCGGCCCAGTCCGGGAGCGTGCCGTCGAGCGCGGTGGCCCCGGTGGCCCCGGTGAGCCTCAGCAGATCGTGCGGGTGCGCGGTCGCCGGCATCACCGATATCACCCCCATTGGGCGGCGAGTGCCTCGCGGATGCGGCGGGAGGCGGTCCTGGTCTGCCGGGCGCCGGGTGAGGTGAGGCGGTTGCCCAGGTCGCGGGGGCCGCTTCGGGCCCGTCCGACGGCGGCGGTGAGCGCGTCCTTCGCCTTCCGGACGTCCCCGCCGGTCGGGTCGCCGGCGTTCTCGACGTCCAGGAGCTCGTCGCACAGGCCGAGCTTCGCCCAGTCGGTGACGTCGTAGGACAGCGGGGGGATGCGCCGTGCCAGCTCGTCGAGCTGGTCGACGGTCCGGAGGGTCACCTTCGCCGCGGCCTCCCTGTGCATGGCGTGGATCATCACGCCGGGGTCGTCGAGTGCCAGGATCTGGTTGGCCTGCGCACCGTGCGCCAGGAAGCCGCCGGACAGCGCCGTTCCGACGATGAGGGTGATCACGGGGTGTCCGGCGGTGCGGGCGGAGACGTAGGCGTCCACGGCGACGGCCAGGGCGTGGTGGATGCCGAGCAGTTCCTCGACGCGCCCGTAGGCCTGGCTGGGGACGTCGACGACGGCGATGATCGGGCGGCGGCGGTCATCGGGCAGGTGCGCGTCCTCGGTGACGGCCTCGGTCACCGCCTCGGCGAGTGAGAGCCCCTCCCGGAGGCCGACCTCGCCCCTGCGGGCCCGGTGGTAGGGGCTCTTCGGGTCCGGTACGACGGCGACCAGGCGGGCGGTGTCGTCGCCCAGCGTGGCGTCCGCCGTGATCACGGACGGGCTCACGGCGGACACGTCGCCGTCGGCGAGCGCTCGGGTCCAGTTCAGGCCGCGGCTCATGGCCGGTCTCCCCTCGGTGGTACGGCGTTCGCCCAGACGGCCGCGAGATCGGCGGGCTCCGGCGGGTCGGCCGGGTCGACGGCCTCGAGGAGGGCCCGCAGCTCGCCGATCCGCTGGGAGCGGTGCCTGCCGGGCACTCCGTGTCCGAGGGCGTCGATCACGGCGGATCGTACGGCGGTGACGTCGTCGAGGACGAGCGCGTCGGCCAGAGCGGTCCCGGTGCGCTGCGTGCCGCCGTCGACGGACCAGATCAGCGTGTGGTCGGAGGCGTCGAACTCGGCGATGCCGGCCTCGGACTCGATCACTTGGGGACCGTCGAGCCCGAGACGGCTCTCTCTGGTCATGATCAGCCTGGTACACAGTCCGGCGGCGATGCTCATGCCGCCGAAACAGCCCAGCGCCCCGGCGATGACGCCGACGACGGGCTGGAAGGCGCGCAACTCCAGCAGCGCGGAACACACCTCCGCGACCGTGGCCAGGCCCAGATTGGCCTCCTGCAGGCGTACGCCCCCGGTCTCCAGCAGCAGGACCGCGACGGTCGGGATGCCGTGGCGGTTGTCCCGGGCGGCCAGGGACAGCGCGGCAGCGATCTTCACGCCGGAGACCTCACCGATGCCGCCGCCCTGGAAGGCCTGTTCGATGGCGATCACGACCGCGGGTCGCCCGCCGAGCTCTCCCCTGACCACGGCGACACCGTCGTCCGACTGCGGGACGACGCCCTGGGGTTCCAGCCAGGGCGACTCGATCCGGTCGAAGGGACCGCACAGCTCGCGAGCGGTGCCGTCGTCGAGCAGCGCGGCGGCGCGCGCCCGGGCGCTCAGCTCTATGAAGCTGGTTCGGGCGAGCAGCGCGGTCCAGTCCGTGCCTTCCGGAATCGCCGTGGACGTCATGCCCTGCCCTCCTCAACGGCCTGCCGCAGGCGCAGGGTGACCACTCCGGGCGTCGCTCCGAAGTCGTTGAGCTCGAAGCTCCCGGCGACACCGTGGCGGGCGAAGAACCGCTCCAGCACGGTTCGCCACACCGTGTCGAACCCGTCGACGCTGGTGCGCACGCGCACCCGGGCGACGCCGGTCGGCTCCGGGGTCATCAGGATCTCCAGGTCCCCCGAGCCGACCACCCCGACGTGTGCCCGCCGTCCGGACGGGCTGCCGGTGGGGAACTCGTAGTTCAGCGTCTGCACGCGAGCACCTCCCGTTCGGCCCGGGCGACGTGCCCCGGCCACGGCACCGTGTCGAGGAAGAGCGCGGCGGCCAGCAGGTCGGCGCTCCCGCCCGGCGACAGCCGCCGTGCGGTGAGCCGCTCGTCCAGCTCGATGAGGGCGGCATGGCCGGAGTCCGTACCCGCGCCCCCCTCGGCCAGGACACGCTCGGCGCCGAGCCGTACGACGCGCAGGCCCTCAAGGCCGCCACGGTGCAGGACGCAGGTGTCGTCCAGAAGGCTCATCACCTCCAGCAACGCGTCCAGCCGGGACGTCTCCTCGGTGAGCCCGGCCGCCCTGGACCGGCGCAGTCGCGGCAGGGCGACCTCGATGACGTGGGGAAAGGCGGCCTCGGCCTCGCCGCGAGCACCGCGCACCCCGTATCGCCGCCGGGCCCGCTCGCCATGGGAGACCGCCCCCGACGGGAGGCGCCGGTCGGGAAGGACGGCCAGCCCGGCCGCGTGGCGGGCGGCCTCCCGCTCGTCGGCGGCGCCGCCGACGGCGGCGATCAGCAGCCCGAGCACCCACAGCGCCCCGCGGTGCGTGTTCACCCCCCGGGTGATCCGCAGCATGGTCACCTCGCCCACGCGGCCGAGCCGGCCCAGCTCCTCCCGGAGTCCGACCCCGGCGGCCGTTCGCTCCGCCGCCTCGGCGACGGACCGGAACGTGGGGCGCAGCGCCTCGGCGGAGGCCAGCAGGAGCGGCAGGTCCATGTCGTCGTGCGCGCCGCGTCCACGGCGGTCGGCCAGACCGGGCTTGGGGCTCAGGTATGCCTCCTGGCGGAGCGCTCGGACGGCCATGCCGGCGAGCAGAGCCGCGGACGGCCTCGACGCCCCCGGCGGCGGTCGGCCACCGAGGTTCGGCGTTCCCGTTCCCGCCGACCGTCTGCCACCGAGGTTCGGCGTTCCCGTCCCTGCCGACCGTCTGCCACCGATGTTCGACGTCGGTGCCTCTGCCGGCGGCCCGTCACCGATGACGGTCATCTGCGGATCACCAGGTCCGGAACTGGGCGGGCGGGTCATACAGGCCTCCGGACCAGGCGATGAGATCTTCGATGCTGCGGGCCGCCAGCAGGGAGCGGTCCGCCCTGCGGACGTCGACCTTGAGGTCCTCGGGCAGGGCGACCAGACCGTCGCGGCGCAGCTCTTCCACGCGCCGCTCGTCCATGTCGCGGCCGACCGGGGTGGCGCCCGCGATCGCGGCCACCGCTTCACGCCGATCGGCCAGGCTGCCGGCCCTGTAGAGGTAGGCCACCCCCTCTTCGGTCACCACGTGGCTGACGTCGTCGCCGTAGATCATGATCGGCGGGATGGGCATGCCGGCGTCCTTGCCCACCTGGATCGCGTCCAGCGACTCGACGAACGCCGGGGTGCCGCCGGAGCGGAAGGTCTGCGTGATCTGCACGACGAGCTTGCGCCCGCGCAGCGCGGGCGCCTCGCCGCCCAGCAGGCTCAGCCAGGCGGGGGAGGCGTGCCTGCGGCCGTGCGGATCGTGTCCCATGTTGGGTGCTCCGCCGAAACCGGACAGCCGGCCCTCGGTGACCGTCGAGGAGTTCGCGTCGGCGTCGATCTGCAGCGATGACCCGATGAACATGTCCACGGCGTACTGGCCCGCGAGCTGGCACAGCACTCGGTTCGACCGGAGCGATCCGTCGCCGCCGATGAAGAAGACATCCGGGCGGGCGGCGACATAGCGTTCCGTGCCGGGTTCTCCGCCGAAGCAGTGCACCGACTCGACCCAGCCGCTCTCGATGGCGGGAATGAGCGTCGGATGCGGGTTGAGCGTCCAGTGCCTGCAGATCTTCCCGCGCAGGCCCAGTTCCTCGCCGTAGGTGGGCAGGATGAGCTCGATCGCCGCGGTGTCGAAGCCGATTCCGTGGTTCAGGGTGGTCACCCCGTGCCGCTCGTAGATCCCGCGCAGCGCCAGCATGGCCATCAGGATCTCCACCTGGCCGATCTGGCGGGGATCCCGGGTGAACAGCGGCTCCAGCACGAACGGCCGGGGACTCTCCACGACCAGGTCCACCCAGTCGCCGGGGATGTCCACCCGGGGGACCCTGTCCACCAGTTCGTTGACCTGGGCCAGCACCACACCGTCGCGGAACGCCGCCGCCTCGGCGATGGTCGGGGTGTCCTCGGTGTTGGGCCCGGTGTACAGGTTGCCCTCGTGATCGGCCTGTTCGGCGCAGAGCAGGGCGACGTCCGGGGTGAGGTCGACGAACATCCGCGCGTACAGCTCGACGTAGGTGTGAATCGCCCCGACCTCGATCTTGTCATCGGCGAGCAACTGCGCCACGCGCACGCTCTGCGGGCCGGCGTAGGCGAAATCGAGACGGCGGGCCACGCCGCGCTCGAAGACGTCCAGATGCTCACGCAGGCTGATCGAGGAGATCAGCAGATGCAGATCGTGCACCACCTTCGGATCACATCCGGCCAGGGCCTCGGCGAGGAAATCCGCCTGTTTCTGGTTGTCCCCCTCCAGGGCCACCCGGTCGCCCGGACGGAGCAACGCCTGCAGCGCGTCGCGCATCCGCCCGGCATCCAGCACCCGTCCCGAGGCGAAGGGCCGCACCGCCTCCAGCCGTTCCCGTTTCGCGGTTCGCCGCCGCGTCCAGTCCCGGGTGGCCGCAGCCGTGGATGCCATCGCCTGCCTCCGATTGCCCGCGTTCGCTAAGGTCTAAATGCCTCAAAAGCTGAGGAATTAACTCAAACATAGCTAAAACGTCGCAGGGGGTAACCGGAGGCGGCGCCCTCCCCGGCCCGCCCTGTCAGGCCGGGGAGGCGCCGCTCACGCGTCGCGCAGCCGTAGCAGCAGCCCGCCGCCCAGGAGCGCCGCGGCGGCCCAGACGGCGAGCACGCCGAGGCCCGCCCACGGGCTGAGGGGCAGACCGGAGAGATGCGTGGTCGCCTGGATGGTGAGCCCGGCGTTCATCGGCGAGATCCGCCACAGGAGCCGCTGCCAGTCCTGATCGGAGACCATGAGGATGACGACCGGGAAGAGATAGAGCAGGCCGAGCACGCTCCCGACGGCCACCGCGGAGTCCCGTACGGCGGCGGCGATGCCGAGGCTGAGCAGGGCGATCAGCGCCAGATAGAGGACCGAGCCGGCGGCCGCGCGCAGCGTCGGCCCGTCGGCCAGGGACAGGAGCGGCCGGCCGTGGGCGGGGATGAAGCCGTTCCCGGGCAGGATGAGCCGCCCGGCCAGCACGGACGCGCCCGCGGCGAGGGTGCCCGCGGCGAGGGTCAGGCCGGTGAGAACGACCGCCTTGGCGGCCAAGACGGTGGTCCGTCGCGGCATCGCGGCCAGGGTGGTGCGGATCATGCCGGTGCCGTACTCGCCGCTGATCGTCAGCACGGCCAGGATGGCGACGATCGCCTGGCCCAGCTGGACCCCGAAGAGGCTGATCCGGGCGGTGTCGTAGTCGCAGCCCGCCGGGGGGCAGGACACGGCGGCGGCTGCCGCGGCGCTCACGGCGAGGGTCAGCAGGACGGTCCCGAGCAGCAGCCAGCCGGTGCCTGCCACGGTGCGCAGTTTTGTCCACTCCGCGTGCAGTTGTTGTCTCATGCGTCCCTCCGGCGCAGCAGGACGACGGCGAGGGTGAGGGCGAGCGCGGCGTAGGCGCAGAGCACGGCGAGGCCGGCCCACGGCGCCAGAGGGTAGTAGCCCGCCTGGGGCACGTAGTGGCCGGTCACCTGGGGATACTCCGGAACGCTCTGCTGGATCGCGAAGCCGGCGGCAGGGGTGAGCCGCAGCAGCCACCGCGTCGCGCTCTCGGGCAGGACGGAGACGGTCGCGAGGATGGAGGGGACGACGATCACCACGATGGCGGTGACGATGGCGGCGACGCCGCGCCGGAACACGGCGCCGAGGGCGAGGGCGAGGACGGCGGCGACGCCGAACAGCGCCGCGACGCCGACGACGACGCGCAGTTCGGTGAGCGAGCTCACCGGGAGGATGTAGTTGCCGTTGGAACGCAGGATCCCCTTGCCGGCCGTGACCGTGACGGTGGTCGCGGCCAGTGCGGCGACGAAGGTGACCACGCCGATCACGAGGGCCTTGGCCGCCAGCATCCGGCCGCGCCGTGGACCGGCGAGCAGGGTGGTGCGGATCATTCCCCGCCGGTACTCGCCGGTGACGGACATCACCGCCACCACGATCACCAGGATCAGCCCGGTGAGCGCGCCGGTGAGGGTGCGCTCGACGGTCTGGCCGTCCATCCGCGGCGCGAGGTCGCCGGTCCCGGTCACGGTGAACGTGCCGCCGGACTCCAGCACCCCGTTCGGACGGTGGTAGCGCTCCCAGTCGGTCGTTCCGGTGACTCCCACGGCGTCGTGGCCCCACGCGTCGCCGGGCGCGTCGCCCCGCAGGCCGACGTTGTCGAAGACGGCGGTGGCCTGGGTGAAGCGCATCTGCTCGATGCTCCCGCCGAGATCGGCCTGCTTCACCGTCAGGTCGCCCGGGGAGGCGACGAAGAGCCCGATCTGGACCGTGGCCGGCAGCCCGGCCAGGTGAGCGGTGCCGACCTTGGTCCACCGCGTGCCGTCGGCCGACTCGTAACCGGTGAGCGTGTCATCCGAACGGGTCAGCCGCAGCCAGCGCGGGGACGCCGCCGAGACGCCGCCCGGGCGGCCGGCCGTGTCTTCGGTGAAGTTGTGCTGCATCCGCACGCCGTGGCTGCCGGTGACCATCATCGCCGCGTAGGCCGACCCCTGCCGGGTGCCGTCCTTGACGATGACCCCGGCCTTCGCCCACGGCACGAGGCCGGGGACGATCTTGTCGTGGTCGGGCGGGGGATAGGTGATGATGCCGGTCATGGAGGTCAGGCGGGCGGTGATGTCGCCGTTCCCGGTCAGCGACCGGTGCGCGAAATAGAACTGGTCCTCCACCGCTTCGCCGCCCGGCCCCACCGGAACGGCGGGGCAGGCGACCTCGACCGGGCCTTCGCTGCACGAAGCGTGGCTGCCCGCCGCGGCGAGCAGCCCGAGCACCACGATGACCAGCGCCGCGACCACCGTGGTGATCACCCAGCCGCGGACCGTACGAAACTTGGTCCACTCGGCGTGCAGCAGGTGGGCGAAGCCGTCGCGTCCGGCCCTCGGGCGTGGGCGGTACGGGGCGGTCATCGTGCCGCCTCCTGTCCGGCGGCGGCGGCGCGGAATTCGACCGCGTCCCGGGTGAGCTCCATGTAGGCCTCCTCAAGCGTCGCGCGGTGGGCCGCCACCTCGGAGAACGGCACCGCGTTCCGGCTGAGGAGCGTCACGACGCCCTCGGCCGTCAGCCCGGACACCGTCAGCGCGTCCCGGCCGCCGGACCCCGCGGCCACAGCGGCCCCCGCGCGCTCCAGCACCCCCGCCGCCTCCTGCCGGGCCGTGGTGCGCAGCGTCACCCGATCGCCGGACACCGCGGCCAGCAGCTCCGCCACGCCGATGTCGGCGATGACCCTGCCGCGGCCGACCACCACCACGTGGGCGGCGACGTCCTGCAGTTCGCTCATCAGATGGCTGGACACCAGCACGGCGCGGCCCTGCCCGGCCAGCTCGGCCAGCAACTCGCGCATCCACACGATGCCGTCGGGGTCCAGACCGTTGAAGGGCTCGTCCAAAATGATCACGGGCGGGTCGCCGAGCAGCGCGGCGGCGATCCCCAGCCGCTGCCGCATGCCCAGGGAGAAACCGCCCGCCTTCCGCCGGGCCGCCTGCCGCAGGCCGGCCTGGTCGATCACCTCATCGACCCGTCCGGCGGTCAGCCCCTGGGAATGGGCGAGCCAGAGCAGGTGGTTGCGGGCGGAGCGGCTCGGCTGCAGCGCGGCGGCGTCCAGCAGCGCCCCGACGTGGCGCAGCGGGTGGCGCAGGCTCCGGTAGGGCCGCCCGCCGATCAGCGCGCTGCCCTCCTCGACCGCGTCCAGGCCGAGGATCACCCGCATCGTGGTGGACTTTCCCGCGCCGTTGGGGCCGACAAAGCCGGTGACCTGCCCCGGCTTCACCGAAAAGGACATGCCGTCCAGTGCCACGGTCGGCCCGAAGCGTTTGCGCAGGCCGTTGACGTCGATGGTTGCTTGCATGTCCTCGGTTGTACGGATACGGCCATAACGTGGGCCGAACGGAGGCCGTCATGCCGTTGTTAGGTCCGGGGCGGCATCCTGGAGGCCGGCACGGAAGCGGGAGAGGACCGATGAGGAATCTGCGACGCCCGGCGCTGCCGGGCCGCACCGTACGGCTGCGCTTCACCGCCCTGTACGGTGTCCTGTTCCTCCTGTCCGGCATCGGGCTGCTGGCCCTCACCAACCTCGTGGCCCTCGGATCGTCGAGGGTCACGGTGCCCGGGGAGAATCCCCAGCCCCAGCAGCTCACGCTCGCGGCCTCCCAGGAGCTCGTCGGCCGACTCCAGGCTCAGCTCTCGGAGACGCATACGGCCCAGTCGCGCCAGCTCCTGATCGGTTCGGCGGTCGCGCTCGCCGTCATGGCCGTGGTCTCGGTCGTGCTGGGCCGGGTCGTCGCGGGCCGGGTGCTGCGCCCGTTGCGGACGATCACCTCGGCCACGCGGCGGATCTCCGCCGACAACCTGCACGAGCGGCTGGCCGTGCCGGGTCCCGCCGACGAGGTGAAGGACCTCGCCGACACCATCGACGGGCTGCTGGAACGCCTGGAGGTCTCCTTCTCCGCGCAGCGCCGGTTCGTCGCCAACGCCTCCCACGAGCTGCGCACCCCGCTGGCGACCATTCGGGCGTCGCTGGACGTGGCCGTCGCCAAGCCGGAGCCCGTACCGGCGCAGACGGTCGCGCTCGCCGACAGGATCCGCACCGAGCTCGACCAGGTCGACCGGCTGCTGGAAGGCTTCCTCCTGCTCGCCCGCACCCAGCACGGAGCCCTGTCCGACCGTGCGACGATCTCGCTCGGCCGCGTGGTGTCCGCGGCCCTGGACGGCCGGGCCGCCGACATCGCGGACAGGAGCCTGACCGTCCACGACGGTGACGTCCGGGACGGCGCCTGGACGCGGGGGAGTCGGACGCTCCTGTCCCGCATGGTCGACAACGTGATCGACAACGCGATCACCCACAACCACGACGGCGGCTGGATCCGGGTCGCCGCCACGGCCGACGGCGCGACGGCGCGGCTCGTCGTGGAGACGGGCGGGCGAGTTCTCGACCGGGAGCAGCTCGCGCGGCTGGCCCAGCCGTTCCAGCGGCTGGGCGCGGACCGCACCGGCTCCGACGGCGGCTCCGGGCTCGGGCTGTCGATCGTCGCCGCCGTCGCCACGGCCCACGGCGGCGACCTGGATCTCCGTGCCCGGCCCGAAGGCGGTCTCCGGGTGGCCGTCTCCCTGCCCCTGGCGGACGCGCCTCTGGCGGACACACGGGCAGGTGTCCCGGCGTGAGGGTGCTGGTGGTCGAGGACGCGCGCTCCCTCGCCGCCATCCTCGCCGAGGGTCTCCGCGACCAGGGCATGGCCGTGGACGTGGCGCACGACGGCCTGGAGGCCGCGGCCAAACTCGACCTCAACGCCTACGACGTGGTCGTCCTCGACCGCGACCTGCCGGGGATCCACGGCGACACCCTCTGCCAGATGATCACCGAACGCGATGACCGCGTCATGGTCCTGATGCTGACCGCGGCCGGCTCGCCCGGCGACCGGGTCAGCGGCCTGACCCTGGGAGCCGACGACTACCTCGCCAAGCCCTTCCACTTCCCCGAACTGGTCGTGCGCATCCGCTCCCTGGCCCGCCGCCAGCCCTTCGCCCGCGCCCGCACCCTGCGCGCGGCGGGCATCGAACTCGACCCCCTGCGCCGCACCGCCACCCGCGACGGCCGTCACCTCGACCTGTCGGTCAAGGAGTTCGCCCTCCTCGAAGCCCTCCTGCGCGCCGGCCCCGCCTTCCTCAGCGCCGAGAACCTGCTCGAACAGGTCTGGGACGAACACGCCGACCCGTTCACCAACACCGTCACCGTCACCATCGGCCGCCTGCGCCGCAAACTCGGCGACCCCTCGATCATCACCACCACACCCGGCGTGGGCTACCGCATCACCGACCCGCCCGGCTGATCCGCCTGGCTAGGGGGTGATCTCCGGGAGGAACGGGCCGGTTGACCGGCGGGGGATGAGCGTCGGGTTGACGGAGAAGCGCACCGAGGCGGTCCGGCCCTCGATCCGCTCCAGCAGGAGCCGTCCCGCCGTCTTGCCCATGACCGCGCCGTCCTGGTCGACGCTCGTCAGCGCCATGTTGGCCAGGGCGGCCAGCCGGGTGTTGTCGTACCCGGCGACGGATATGTCGGTCGGGACGGCCAGACCGGCCTCGTGGATGGCGGCGAGCGCGCCGAAGGCGGCCAGGTCGGCGCCGGCGAAGATCGCCGTCGGGCGCGGCGACCGGGCCAGCAGCTCGCGCGCACCCTGGTGGCCGCCCTCCTCGGTGTAGGAGGTCATCGCGATGGCGATCTCGTCGGCGAGCCCGTGCTCGCGCATCACGCGCTCGTAGGTCGCCGCCCTGATCGTGTGGAGCAGCGCGGCGGGACGGCCGCGGCTGGCGTTCTTCTGCGCGATGTGCGCGATCCGGCGGTGCCCCAGCGCGATCAGATGCTCGACGACGAGCTCCGCCCCGGCCTCGTCGTCGTCGAACACCGAGTCGTAGACCGCCGATCTTTCGTGGCGGCCGAGCACAACGGTCGGCACGTCCTCGGCCACCTGCTCCAGCCGCGTCTTCGACGCGAGCGGGGCGACCATGAGGATGCCGTCCACCTGCCGGTCGACCAGGGCGTCGATCGCCCTCGTCTCGGCCTTCAGCTCGTCGCCCTGGACGATGATGACCTGGTAGTCGGCGCCGGCGAGCTGCTCCGTGACGCCGTCGAGGATCTCGGGGAAGAACGGGTTCCTGATGTGGGGGAGCAGCACGCCGACGGTGAAGGTGCGGCCGCGCATCGCGCGCGCGCCGGCGTGCGGCCGGTAGTCGAGCTCGTCGATGGACAGCTTCACCCGGTCCCGCATGGCCGGGCTGACGCCGTAGGCGTTGCGCAGCACCTTGGAGACGGCGGTGGTGGAGACCTGGGCGTGACGCGCCACATCGGCGATCGTCACCCGGCGCCGTCGATCGCGCGTGGCCATGTGCCGCCTCTCCGTGGGAACGAGATTCGTAGCCGAGTGTACGAGCCGCCCGCCGCGAGCTGGGACGGGAGTGGGTAACGTTACCCACTTTTCAGCAGCGATAGCAGCAAAAACGAACGAATTACTGTGACAGCGCCTGGTTACGGTTGAGGATCGTTCCCCATATTCAACCTTGACGGGCCCTTCCCGTAACACTACGTTAACCGGCAGTCGGGGGCTCTTAAAACGATTCAAGCTGACCTCGGAGTGGCTTATGAAGACCTCTCATCGCACGCTGGGCGCGGCCGTCGCAGTGCTCGCGCTCGCCGCACTGACCGCCTGTGGCTCGGGCGACAAGCCCGCCGCCGACGGCGGCGCGGTCACCCTCTCCTTCCTGGTGGACAACACCGAGATCACCGTGGCTCAGGCCAAGGCCGTCGCGGACGCCTTCCAGAAGGCCAACCCCACCATCAAGGTCGAGACCGAGACCCGCCCGCCGGGCGGTGAAGGCGACAACATCGTGAAGACGCGACTGTCGACCGGCGACATGAGCGACGTGTTCTGGTACAACTCCGGCTCGCTGCTGCAGGCGCTCAACCCGGCGCAGACCATGGTCGACCTGACCGGTGATCCGGTGCTGAAGGACGTGCAGAAGTCCTTCCTGCCCGTGGTGACGCAGGGCGGCAAGGTCTACGGCGTGCCGGTCGGCACCGCCGCGGGCGGCGGCATCCTGTACAACCGGAAGGTCTACGCCGATCTCGGCCTGCAGGTGCCCAAGAGCTGGGCCGACTTCATGGCGAACAACGAGAAGATCAAGGCGGCCGGGATCACCCCGGTGATCTCCACCTTCAAGGACACCTGGACCTCGCAGCTGTTCGTGCTCGGCGACTACTTCAACGTCCAGGCCGCCGCGCCGACCTTCGCCCAGGACTACACCGCCAACAAGGTCAAGTTCGCCACCACGCCCTCGGCCACGGCCGGGTTCCAGCACCTGGCGGACGTCAACGCCAAGGGCTATCTCAACAAGGGCTTCGGCTCGGCCACCCTGGACGAGGGGCTGAAGATGCTGATCGCGGGCAAGGGCGCGCAGTACGCCACCCTGTCGTTCGTGCTTCCGCCGCTGCTGGCCGACAACCCGCAGATCAAGACCGACATCGGCTTCTTCGGCATCCCCGGTGACGACCCGGCGAAGAACGGCGCGACCATCTGGGAGCCCGCAGCCGTGTACGCGTCAAAGACGACCGAGCACCTCGACGCGGTGAAGAAGTTCCTGGCCTTCGTGGCCTCGCCCGCCGGGACCGAGGCGATCACCTCGGCCGTCGCGCCGGCCGGGCCGTACCGGATCGAGGGGGCGAAACTGCCCGAGGACGCCCTGCAGATCGCCAAGGACCTCCAGGCCTACATCGACGCCGACGCCACCGCGCCCGCGCTGGAGTTCCTGTCCCCGGTCAAGGGCCCGGCCCTGGAGCAGATCACCGTCGCGGTCGGCTCGGGGCTGACCCCGGCCGCGGACGGCGCCAAGCAGTACGACCAGGATGTGGAGAAGCAGGCCAAGCAGTTGGGCCTCGCCGGATGGTGACCAGGTCCGAGCCGGACACCAAGGACACCGGATCCCGCCGCGGCGCGGGGTCCGGCCCCGGGGCCGGACCCCGGCGCGTCCGCTCCGCCCGGAGCAGGTCCGCCGCGGCCTACCCGTACGCGTTCTACCTGCCCGCGGGGATCGTCTACGTCGTGATCTTCCTGATCCCGACGGTGATGGCGTTCTACTTCTCGCTGACCCGCTGGACGCTCTTCGACAGCACCTTCGTCGGGCTGGACAACTTCCGTGACTTCTTCGCCGAGCAGAACCTGCGCGTCGGGTTCGTCAACACGCTCATCTACGCGGTGGTCACCAGCGGCCTGAAGGTGGTGCTCGGGCTGCTGCTCGGCACCCTGCTCACCTCCAAGCTGCGCCTGCGCGGTTTCCTGCGCTCGGTCGTCTTCTTCCCGGTGCTGGTCAGCACGGTCGCGGTCGGCATCACCTTCAGCGTGCTGCTCAAGCCGGACACCGGACTGGTGGACAGGACGCTCGCGCTGGTGGGCATCTCGGGTCACGACTGGCTGGGGGACGCGAGCACGGCGCTGCTGTCGGTGGCGCTGGTGGACGTGTGGAAGGGCGTGGGCCTGGCCACCGTCATCTACATCGCCGGCATCCTGTCCATCCCACGTGACTACTACCAGGCCGTCGCGGTCGACGGCGGCAACGCCTGGCACCGGTTCCGGCACGTCACGCTCCCGCTCAGCTGGCCCGCCACCTACTCGGTGATCATCCTGTCGTTCATCGGCGGCCTGCGCTCGTTCGACCTGATCTGGACGATGACCCGCGGCGGCCCCGGCTTCACCAGCGACGTCATCGCCTCGATCATCTACAAGCAGTACCAGGCCGGCTTCTACGGCCTGTCCACCGCCGGCAACGTCATCCTCTTCGTCGCCGTCACCGTCATCGTCCTCCCGCTCACCTGGTTCCTCGGCAGAAGGCAGGTGGCCGCATGAAGGCCCTGCGCAGGGTCAGCGCGGAGGGCATCGCCCTGCTCGTCGCCGGCGTCATCTTCCTCGTCCCCTTCTCGTTCATGGTGCTCACCGCGGTCAAGGACCAGGTCCAGGCCGCCGATCTGGACTTCGCCTGGCCGGCGAACTGGCCGATCGTGGAGAACTTCGTCGCGGTGGTGTCCGCGCGCGACTACGTCCTGCTGCGGGCGTATGTGAACAGCATCGTGTTGACCGTCGCCTCGGTCGCGCTGATCGTGGTGTGCGCCGCCATGGCCGGATTCGTCCTGCAGCGCCGGGCCGGCCGGATGGGCGCGCTGGCGAACTTCCTGGTGCTGTCCGGGCTGATCATCCCGCCCGCGATCGTGCCGACCATCTGGCTGCTGCAGGCGATCGGCCTGTTCAAGACGCTGCCCGGGCTCGTCCTGGTCGAGGTGGCCTTCAGCCTGTCGTTCGCGGTGCTGCTCTTTCGCGCCTTCATCGCGGCCATCCCCCGGGAACTGGACGAGGCCGCGCTGATCGACGGCTGCACCGGGCTCACCCTGTTCTTCAAGGTCATCTTCCCGCTGCTGAGACCGGTCACCATCACCGTGATCCTCACGACCTCGGTGACCATCTTCAACGACTTCGTCAACCCGCTGTACTTCCTGCCCGGCGACGACAACGCCACCGTGCAGGTCACTCTCTACAACTTCCAGAGCCAGTACAGCACGCAGTGGAACCTGCTGTTCATGGACATCGTGCTGATCACGATCCCGCCGCTGCTGGCCTTCGTCTTCTTCAACCGCAAGATCGTGTCCGGCATGACCGCCGGCGCCATCAAGGGCTGACCTCAAGGAGCACCACCCGCCGTGTCCACCGCATCCTTCCCCCGCGTCGAATCCCCCCGGTTCGAACACCACCGCCGGCCCGTCGGCATCGGCGAGCCCGCTCCCCGCCTGTCCTGGACGGTCGTCACCGACGACCTGCCCGGCTGGACGCAGCGGGCGTACGAGATCGAGATCAGTGACGAGAGCGGCGCCACGCTCACCGCGACCGGCGTCGTGGAGTCCGAGGAGTCCGTCCTCGTTCCCTGGCCGGGGACGGAGCTGGGCTCCCGGCAGCGGCGCGGCGTGCGCGTGCGCGTGCACGGCCACGACGGCTCGGCCAGTGACTGGAGCCCGTGGTCGTGGGCCGAGACCGGCCTGCTGGAGCCGGTCCACTGGCACGCCGGCGCCGCCGCGCCGCCGCGGGAACTCCTCGGAGCCCCCGACGGCCCCGCTCTCCTGCTGCGGCGCGACTTCACGGTGCGCGGACCGGTCGCCGCCGCCCGCCTGTACGTGACCGCCCGCGGCCTGTATGAGATCGAGATCAACGGCGAGGCGGTCGGCGACGAGGTCCTCGCGCCGGGCTGGAGCAGCTACTCCCATCGGCTGCGCTACCGCACCCACGACGTCACCGCCCTGCTGAGAGGCGGCGGCAACGCCGTCGGCGCCACGCTCGCCGACGGCTGGTACCGCGGCCGGGTCGGCTTCAACGGCGGCAGAACCGGCGTGTACGGCGACCGCACCGCGCTCATCGCCCAGCTGGAGATCACCTACACCGACGGGACGACCGACCGGGTGGTCACCGACGGCGACTGGCGCTGCGCGAGCGGCCCGGTCACCTCCGCGAGCCTGTACGACGGCGAGGCCTACGACGCCCGGCTGGTCCCGGCCGGCTGGTCGTCGGCCGGCTTCGACGACGCCTCCTGGCTGCCGGCCGACGTGCTCGACCACGACGCGACCCTGCTGGTGGCCCCCACCGGGCCGCCGGTGCGCCGGACCGAGACCCTCAGCCCGGTGGAGACGCTCACCGGACCGGCGGGGGAGACCATCCTCGACTTCGGCCAGAACATCTCCGGACGGCTGCGCATCCGGGTCCAGGGACCGGCCGGTCACACCGTCTCCCTGCGGCACGCCGAGGTCCTCGAAGACGGCGCGCTGTCGCTGCGGCCGCTGCGCGACGCGGCCGCCCTGGACACCTACACCCTGCGCGGCGACGACACCGCCGAGGAGTGGGAGCCGCGCTTCACCATCCACGGCTTCCGCTACGCCCAGATCATCGACTGGCCCGGCGAGCTGGAGGAGAGCGGCGTCCAGGCGGTCGTCTGCCACACCGACATGCGGCGCACCGGCCACTTCAGCTGCTCCGACCCGCTGCTCAACCGGCTGCACGAGAACGTGGTCTGGAGCATGCGCGGCAACTTCGTCGACATCCCGACCGACTGCCCGCAACGCGACGAGCGCCTCGGCTGGACCGGTGACATCCAGGTCTTCGCCCCGACCGCGTCCTTCCTCTACGACAGCGCCGGCACGCTCACCTCCTGGCTGGCCGACCTGGCCGCCGAGCAGGCCGCCCTCGGCACCGTTCCGCACTACGTGCCCTGGGTCGACCTGCTGTTCCCCGCCGAACCGGCCGCCGCCTGGGGCGACGCCGCGGCGGTCGTGCCCTGGGTGCTCTATCAACGCTTCGGCGACCTCGGCATCCTGCGGGCGCAATATCCCAGCATGAAGGCCTGGGTGGACCAGGTCGCCGCGCTGGCCGGGAACAGCCATCTGTGGGACGAGGGCTTCCAGTTCGGTGACTGGCTCGACCCCGCCGCGCCGGCCGACGAACCCGGCAAGTCACGCACCGACCACGCCCTGGTGGCCACCGCCTACCACGCCTGGAGCACGCAGATCCTGGCCGACACGGCCGGACTGCTCGGCCACGAAGAGGACGCCACCCGGTACGCGGCGCTGGCGGCCGCGGTGCGCGAGGCCTTCCGCGGCGAGTTCGTCACCCCCACCGGGCGCCTGGCCGCCGACACCCAGACCGCCTACGCCCTCGCCCTGCACCTGAACCTCCTGGACAAACCCGAACAGCGCGAACGCGCGGGCCGCCGCCTGGTCGAGCTGGTCACCCAGGACGGCTTCCGGATCGCCACCGGCTTCGTCGGCACCCCGCTCATCTGCGACGCCCTGGCGGCCGTCGGCGCCCACGACACCGCCTACCGCCTGCTCACCCAGCGGGAATGCCCCTCCTGGCTGTATCCCGTCACCATGGGCGCCACCACCATCTGGGAACGCTGGGACAGCCTCCTGCCCGACGGAACGGTCAACCCCGGCGAGATGACCTCCTTCAACCACTACGCGCTGGGCGCGGTCGCCGACTTCCTGCACCGTACGGTGGCCGGCCTCGCTCCCGCGGCCCCCGGCTACCGCCGCCTGCGCATCGCCCCCCGCCCCGGCGGCGGCCTCACCCACGCCTCCGCCGAACTCCACACCCCCTACGGCCCGGCCTCCGTCACTTGGACCACGGAGGAAGGCACCCTCACCGTCACCGCCACCATCCCCCCGGGCACCGTCGCCGACATCGACCTCCCCTACGCCGGGACCACGCCGACCGAGGTCGGCGCGGGAACCCACACCTTCACCGGCCCCTACCGACCGGCGTAACCGATCGGTCGAACCACCGGCCCCTGCCGGCCGGCGTAGCCGCTCGGTCGGACGCGGATGCCGGGCTCCGCTTCACGAGCCGGGCATCCGCGTCCGGGGAACGCCGGGCATCCGGCCCGGGAAACGACTCAGGCGGACTTCTCGGGGCTGTCCCAGGTGCGATCGGGCTGCTCGCGCGGCACCAGGGTCGGGTTGACGTTGCTGAGCACGGTGTCGCGGTCGATCACGACGCGGGCCACGTCGTCCCGGCTCGGCACCTCGAACATCACGTCGAGCAGGACCTCTTCGAGGATCGCCCGGGTCGCTCGGGCGCCGGTACGGCGGAGCAGCGCCTGTTCGGCGATGGCGCCGATGGCGTCCTCGGTGAACTCGAGCTCGACACCGTCGAGCTCGAAGAGCTTCTGGTACTGCTTGATCAGCGCGTTGCGCGGCTCGGTGAGGATCCGGACCAAGGCCGTCCGGTCCAGTTGCCGGAAGGTCGACACCACCGGGAGCCGGCCGACCAGCTCAGGGATCAGCCCGAACTTCAGCAGGTCCTCGGGCGTGACCTCGGCGAAGGCGTCCTGCTCCCGCTCCTCCCCGGTGTGGATCGCGGCGAGGAACCCGGCGCCCTTGCGACCGACCCGTCGTTCGATGATCTGCTCCAGGCCGGCGAACGCGCCGCCGACGATGAACAGCACGTTGCTCGTGTCGATCTGGATGAAGTCCTGCTGCGGGTGCTTGCGGCCGCCCTGCGGCGGCACGCTCGCGACCGTGCCCTCCAGGATCTTCAGCAGCGCCTGCTGGACGCCCTCGCCGGAGACGTCGCGGGTGATCGACGGGTTCTCGCTCTTCCGGGCGACCTTGTCGATCTCGTCGATGTAGACGATGCCGGTCTCGGCCTTCTTGACGTCGTGGTCGGCGGCCTGGATCAGCTTGAGCAGGATGTTCTCGACATCCTCCCCGACGTAGCCGGCCTCGGTGAGCGCGGTGGCGTCGGCGATCGCGAACGGGACGTCGAGCATCCGGGCGAGCGTCTGGGCGAGATGGGTCTTGCCGCAGCCGGTCGGGCCGATCAGCAGGATGTTGGACTTGCCGAGCTCGACCGGCTCCTCCTTCGCGGGGTTCTGCCCGTTCCCGCCGGCTCCCGGCCGGATGCGTTTGTAGTGGTTGTAGACCGCCACCGAGAGGACCATCTTGGCGTTGTCCTGCCCGATGACGTACTGCTCGAGGAACTCGTAGATCTCCCGGGGCTTCGGCAGCTCCCGCTGTCCTGCCTCGGAGGCCGCGCCGAGCTCCTCCTCGATGAGCTCGTTGCAGAGCTCGACGCACTCGTCGCAGATGTGGACGCCGGCCGGCCCCGCGATGAGCCTCTTGACCTGCTTCTGGTTCTTCCCGCAGAACGTGCACTTCAACAGGTTGCCGTCATCGGCGATGCGTGCCACGTGGAAAAGTCTCCTCAACGGTTGTGCGGTCCGTAACGCGGGAGGACCACGTCGGACCTGGATGGTCAGAGGGTCACGGGCAGCGACGCCAGACGCCAGGTGCCCGGGTCGGGGACGCGTCCCGGGGCCTGCGCGTCGGCGAGCGACAGATCGGGGAAGCGGCGCAGCAGCGCGGCGAGCGCGACCTCGGTCTGTGCCCGAGCCAGCGAGGCCCCGAGACAGAAGTGTGGTCCGTGAGCGTACCCGAGATGTCCCGATGATCCAGCGACGCGGCTGATGTCGAACCGGTCGGGGTCGGCGAACGCACGCGGATCGCGGTTGGCGGAGACGACGGAGGCGGTGACGGGCTCGCCCTTGGGGATCAGCACGCCGAACATCTCGACGTCCTCCCGCGGCCGGCGGGGAATGCTCAGCAGCTGCGGCCCGGACCAGCGCGTCAGCTCCTCGACGGCGCGGGGCATGAGGCCGGCGTCCTCGCGCAGCGCGGCGAGCTGGCCGGGGTGGCGGAGCAGGGTCTCGACGGCGTTGGCGATGAGGTTCGTCGGCGTCTGCCCGGCGAGGACCAGGTTCCAGACCAGGGTGACCATCTCGGCGTCGCCGAGCCGGCCCCCGTCGTCGGCCTGGGCGCGGATGAGGTCTGAGATCAGGTCGTCGCCGAGCTCGGCCTTCCGGCTCGCGACCGCGGCCTTGGCCCCCTCCATGATGCCGGGGATGGCGTCGGCGAACGCCTGGCCCCAGCCGGCCGCCACTGCGGCGCCGTACTCCCGCCAGCGGGGGCGGTCGGTCTCGGCGATGCCGACCAGCTCGCAGATCACCTCGATCGGCAGCGGTCGCGCGAAGTGCGCCAGAAGGTCCACCGAGCCGCCCTCGGCATGGTTCGGCAGGTCGTCGAGGAGGCTCTCGACGATCGGTTCGATCCGCGGCCGGAAATCGACGGCGCGGCGCGGGGTGAACGCGGGCGACACCAGCCTGCGCAGCCGCGCGTGCTCCGGTCCTTCCATCTCCTGCATGGTCCGCATGTAGGCCAGGCAGTGCTCGGGGATGCCGGGGGGCCGCGTGAAGCTGTCGGCGCCGAGCTCGAACCGCGGGTCGCTCAGCATCGCCCTGGCGTCCTCGTGCCGCGTCAGGACCCACATCGGGCGCATGCCGGGGGCCAGGAGCCGTGCCAGGGGCGAGAGCTCCCGGACGCGTCCGTAGGCGGAGGCGGGGTCGCGCAGCACCTCGGGGTCGGTCAGGTCGATCCCGGGAACGTCGCTCACATCGGTCATGGATGCCCCAGACTTTCGGATGATAAAACCAGATGTTCTCATCATATGCACGGCCCCGGGTATCGTTGATCCAGACGATCGGGCAGCCGGAACGGAGAGGACGATGGGTCGGTTCACCAGGGCGGAAATGCAGGAGCGCAACCGCGCCAAGGTGCTGGCCGCGGCCAGGGAGGAGTTCACCGAGCGGGGCTTCCGCGACGCCAAGATCGACAGCATCGCCGAGCGCGCCCGGCTCACCCGCGGCGCGGTCTACTCCAACTTCCCCGGCAAACGGGCCCTCTACTTCGCCGTCCTGGCCGACCTCGCCGAGCACGACGCCACGCCGCCTGACCTGGAGTCCGGCGGCACCGCCCGCGAGGCGCTCGGCGCGTTCGCCCGCGCCTGGGTCGCCCGGCTCCCCCTCGCCACCGACGAGCAGCACAGCCCGGCCCGGCTCGGCATGGACCTGCTGTCCGAGGTCCTCGCCGACGAGCGGACCCGGCTGCCGTTCGCGCAGCTGATGAAGCTCGACGCGATCCTGCTCGGACTGGCCCTGGAGCGGCTGCGCCCGCCCGAGGAGCCCACCGGCCGCCTGGTGTCCGTGGCCGAGGTCGCGTTCACGACCCTGTACGGCGCAGGCCAGATGGCCGCCGCCGCCCCTGGTTTTGCCGACCCCTTCAATGTCGTCAGCGTCTGCGAACAGCTCGCGGACCTCGATCTGGGCGACACGTGGCAGCCTCCGCACCTCGCCTACGTTCCACGGGCGCGACCCGCCGACGAGCCGTGGTCCCCGCCGCCCGCCGCGGACGTCATCCGCGGCGAACCCGCGCGGCTGGCAGACGACGGCGTGGTGGCGATCCTCGGGCTGCACCGGCTTGAGGCCGCCGAGGAGGCCGTACGGGCCGCACCGCCCACGGCCACGGTCACCGCAGTCCTGGTCACCGGCGACCCCGGCGAGCTGGCGCCGCTGGCACGGCTGGTCATCGCCGAGCTCCGCGTCTGCCTGCGCCAGGCCTTCCCGCCGTCGGCGTGGCCGCGCCTACAGGTGGTTTACGACACCTCCGGCACCCTCGCCGCGGCGGCCGGCGTGCCCGCCGTCAGCGACGGGACCGAGGCCGCCGTCCGGGTCGAGGCGGGGCGGATCGTCGCCAGGGCCGACGGCCGCGGCGCGTGCCACGCGGCCGCGTCGGCCGGTGAGCCCAATTAGCCCAGTTAGCCAAATCGGCCCGATGGGTCCGGTGGGCCGGGTAGGCCTGATCAGGCCGGTGAGCCCGGTGAGCCTGATCAGGCCGGTGGGTGCGGCCCGGACCTGGTCGGTGAGGCACCGCGGGTAAACGGAGCGGGGGTCCCGGCCGGGACCCCCGCTCCGCCGTTGATCAGGTCGTCGCCAGCGCCTCGGTGGGCGGCAGGCGGGCGGCGCGCATCGCCGGGTACAGCCCGGCGACCGTGCCGATGACCAGCGTCGCGCCGACCGCACCGCCGAACGCCCAGGACGGCACCACCGCGGGCCAGTCCTTGGACGTCGCGTAGCCGAAGGTCGCCAGCGCGCCGAGCACGGCTCCGGCCGCGCCGCCGAGTACCGACAGCAGCAGCGACTCGGCGAGGAACTGGGTGCGCACCTGCCCGCGGGTCGCGCCGAGCGAGCGGCGCAGGCCGATCTCCTTTCGCCGTTCGAGCACGGAGATCACCATCGTGTTGGCCACGCCGACCCCGCCGACCAGCAGCGCCACCGCGCCCAGGCCGAGCATGAGGTTGGTGAACGCGCCGGCGGCCGCCGCCTTGGCGACCAGCGCGTCCGAGGGCTGGCTGACGTTCACCTCCTCGGGATTCTCCGGGTTGACCGTACGCGGCAGCACGTCGCGCACCGCCTCGACGGCCGCGTCCGCGGACCGCTCGTAGATCGTGGTCGGGTGCCCGTCGAAGCCCAGGTAGCGGGCGGCGGCCTCGAACCCGACCAGCGCCGAGCGCTCGATCTCGGGCGCCAGGGGCAGCGCGCCGAGCGTGCCGACCACGGTGAACCACCGGCCGCCGATCCACACCTGGACGCCCGGCCTGGTGACGCCGAGCCGCTCGGCGGCCACCGAGCCGAGCACGACCGCCGGGTACCGCCCGGTCGCCGCGTTGAGCCACGTCCCCGAGCGCATCTCACCCTCCAGCGTGGTGAGCAGCTCGCCGTCGGCGGCCCGTACGGCGATGCCCCCGGTCACGTTCTCGGAGATCATGCCGGTACGGCGGACCGTGGCGTCCACGCTCCCGGTCGCGGCCGCGGTGGTGACCGGCGCGATCCTGCGCACCATGTCCAGGGAGCCGGTCGGCAACCGGGTCTCGCCGCCGAACATGGTCTGCCCCGCCTCGACGGTCAGCAGGTTCGTGCCGAGCCGGTCGAGCTGTCGCAGCAGGTCCTCCCTGGAGGAGGACGAGATGCCGATCACTCCGACCACGGTGGCGATGCCGATCGCGATGCCCAGCGCCGACAGGAACACCCGGGCCGGCCGGGCGCGCAGCCCGGCCGCGCCGACCCTGAGCACGTCGCGCCCGCGCAGCCGCGACGGCGACAGCCGCTCGCTCGCCTCGCTCATCGAGTGACCTCCCCGGTGTCTTCCACATGGTCGCCGGCGACGACGAGACAGTCCCCGACGCCGGCCCCCGAAGGTGTCCCGCGCGGCCGGGGAGTGTCGTCGGCGACGATCAGGCCGTCCCTGACCCGTACGCGGCGCGGCGCCCACCCGGCGACCTCGTCGTCGTGGGTGATCACGGCGATCGTGGTGCCCGAGGCGTGCAGGCCGCTCAGCACGTCGAGCACCTCGGCGCCGGCCGCGGTGTCGAGATTGCCCGTGGGTTCGTCGGCCAGCAGCAGGGGCGGCTCGCCGACCACCGCCCTGGCCACCGCGACCCGCTGCTGCTCGCCGCCGGATAGCTGTCCCGGCCGGTGCCCGAGCCGGTGCCCGAGCCCGACCCGCTCCAGCGCGGCGGCGGCCCGCTCGCGCCGCTCGCGCAGGCCGGGGCCGCTGTAGAGCAGGCCGTCGGCGACGTTGTCCAGGGCGCTCACCCCGGCGGCCAGGTGGAACTGCTGGAAGACGAAGCCCAGGTGACGCGAGCGCAGCGCGGACAGCTCGCGGTCGGAGAGCCTGCCGACGTCGTGGCCGGCGATCCTGATCGTGCCGGCCGTGGGCCGGTCGAGGGTGCCGATCATGTGCAGCAGGGTCGACTTGCCGGAGCCGGACGGGCCGACGATCGCGATCAGCTCGCCGGCGCGGATCTCCAGGTCCACACCTCGCAGTGCCGCCACCTCACCGGCGTACACCTTGGTCACCCCGGCGAGCTCAACGACGTTCACGACTTCGGCACCCCGACCTTCATGCCCTCGGACAATCCCTCGCCCTTGATCTCGACGCTGCCGCCGCCGTACGCGCCGGTCTCCACCGGCACCAGCCGGGTCGCCGAGCCCTCCACGACCTCGACGGCGAAGCCGCCCTCGCGCAGGGCGAGCAGTGCCTCGACCGGCACCCCGAGCACGTCTTTCACTCGCTCGCTCTCCATCCTCACCGTCACCGGCGCCTGGTCCAGCTTCCCGGTGGAGCCCTTGCCGAGGGTGATCTCGACGTCGATCGTCGAGGACCCGTCGTCGCCCTGCTCGCCGCCCGCGGTCTGGGCGACCGACCCGACGAAGGTGACCTTCCCCTTGATCTCGCGCCCGCCGGGCAGCTCCACGGTCACCCCGGCGCCCTTGCGGGCCATCTCCTGGTCCTCGGTGTCCAGGTCCACCTGGACGACCCTGCGGGTACCGGTCAGGGTGAGGACCGGCGTGCCCGGGCGCGCCTTGTCGCCGACCTTCACCTTCGCGGCGGCCACGCGTACCGGGCCGTCCAGGAAGACCACCTGGGTGGCGTCGACGCCACCGGTCTCCGGCAGGCCGTGGTCCTCCTGCCACTCCGCGACCGCCGTGTGCGTGGCGTAGGTGAACTCCTCGTCCACCGTCATGTCATCGCCGTAGCCGAGCGCCCTGAGGTTGCGTTCGAGCTGCTCGACGTCCGGCCCGTCGTCCACGCCGAGCCGCAGCGGGCGGTACAGCGGCACCCTGCCGTACATCAGAACCAGCGGTCTGCGGTCCACCTTCAGCAGCGAGCGGCCCCGCCGGACCACGCCGCCCTCGGCCGGCACCGAGGTCACCGTGCCGCTCACCTCAGCGGCGATCCTGTGCTCTCCCGAGTACGTCAGCCGCCCTCCCACCGACTTGGTGTCCACCAGGTCGCCCCGGGTAATCTCCGTCACCGACGGCACGGGGGGCGCGGTCGCCCCGGCTGTGTTCCCTGTGTTCCCTGTGCCCCCGGAATCGTCGAAGCTCGCCGCCGCGACGGCCGCGCCGCCGAGAACCACGGCCACAGCGGCCCCGGTCAGCGCGGCTCCCTTGCGTCTCATCTCTCGTCCCCACCTCCTGCTCCTGCTCCGTCATATGCCTGTCACCTCCGCGCCGGCAGGGCGTACGCCTGGCGGCACGGTCCGATTTCTACGGCGGCCGGCGTTAGCGCCTCGTAAGCGTGAACCGGCTTACCGCGCCCTAACACGGGATGGTTCACGCTGGTCCGCGGAGGTGCAGGCATGCGCGTGCTGGTTGTCGAGGACGAGAACGAGATGGCCGATGCCATCGCCCACTGCCTGCGGCGGCGAGCCATCGCGGTGGACGTCGTCTATGACGGCGCGGAGGCCATGGATCGGCTGGGCTACGTCGACTACGACGTGGTGGTGCTCGACCGCGACCTGCCGGAGCTGCACGGCGACGAGGTGTGCAGGCGGCTGGTCGCGATGGGCGGCGGCAGCAGGATTCTGATGCTGACCGCGATGGGCGGGGTGGCCGAGCGGGTGGACGGGCTCGGGCTGGGCGCCGACGACTACCTGCCCAAGCCTTTCGCGGTCACCGAGCTGGTGGCCAGGATTCGCACGCTGGCCCGGCGTACGGCGCCGGCCCGCCCGATCGCGCTGGAACGCGCGGGCGTGCGGCTGGACCCGGCGGGGCGGACCGTGGCCAGGGACGGCAGGCGCGTCACGCTGACCCGCAAGGAGTTCGCGCTGCTGGGGGTGCTGCTGCGGGCCGGCGGCGAGGTGGTGCGCACCCGCGATCTGCTCGCCGAGGCGTGGGACGAGTACTACGAGTCGGGGACGGGGGCGCTGCGGGTGGCGATGACGACGCTGCGCAGGAAGCTCGGCGATCCGCCGGTCATCGAGACCGTTCCCCGGCGGGGGTACCGGCTGTGACCGGACACGACGCGGCGCACCCGTCTCCGATCGGCTCCGACACACCGCGCCGGTTCCTCGCCGGTTCCGGCGTGCCGCGCCCGTTTCCGGCCGGTTCCGGCGTGCCGCGCCGGTTCCTCGCCGGCCGCCTCGGGGCGCGGTTGCGCGAGCGGCGCGGGTTCGGGCTGCGGGCACGGCTCACCATGCTCTACGGCGGCCTGTTCTTCGGCGCGGGCGCGGTGCTGCTCTGGGTGACGTACGCGCTGACGGCGCGGGCCATGGAGCAGCGGATCGTCGCCCGAGTGTCCGTCCCCAAGATCATCGGCCAGGAGCCGGTGCCGCGGCAGAACCAGCTGTTCGTCCACGTGGCCGACAAGCTGGCCCAGCAGGTGGAGACGGGCATGGACGACGTGCTCGCCGAGCTGATGCGCAACTCGGCGATCGGGCTCGTGGTGATCGCCGTGCTGGCGACCCTGTTCGGCTGGATCATGACGGACCGGGCGCTGCGCCCGCTGCAGCGGGTGACCAGGACCGCCGAGCGGCTGTCGGAGAGCACCCTGCACGAGCGCATCGCGCTGGAGGGGCCGTCCGACCACGTCAAGCGGCTGGCCGACACCTTCGACGCCATGCTCGACCGGCTCCAGCGGGCCTTCGACACCCAGCGCCGGTTCGTCACCAACGCCTCGCACGAGCTGCGCACGCCGATCGCCGTCAACCGGACGCTGATCGAGGTGGCGCTGGAGGAGCCGGACGCCTCGGACGACCTGCACTCGCTCGGCCGGGCACTGCTCGGCGTCAACGCGCGGCACGAGCGGCTCATCGAGGGGCTGCTGCTGCTGGCCCGCTCGGAGAACGAGCTGGTCACGCGCAGGCCGGTGGACATGGAGCACGTCGCGGAGTCGGTGATGGAGCAACTCGGCGCCAAGGCGGAGCGGCGCGACATCACGCTGCGGGCGGAGCTGTCGCCCGCGCCCGCCTCCGGTGACGCGCTGCTGCTCGAACGCTGCGTGTTCAACCTGGTCGAGAACGCCATCAAATACAACACCAGGGGCGGGCATGTCGAGATACGGCTGGCGGCGGGGGAGGAGCTCACGCTCGTCGTGGAGAACACCGGTCCGCTCATCCCCGCGCACGAGGCCGGCGACCTGTTCGAGCCGTTCCGCCGCCTGCACGACCGGGTCGGTTCGGCCCGGGGCGCCGGCCTGGGCCTGTCGATCGTCCGGGCCATCGCGGTGGTGCACGGCGGCACCGTGACCGCCGTGCCGCGGGCCGGCGGCGGCCTGTCGGTCACGGTGCGACTGCCGCGGGCCCGCGACGCCGGCGCTCAGCCGACGAGTCCTTCCGACGTGCCCGGCCGCCCCGGCAGGTGATCCTCGCAGGCCTTCTGCGCCTTCTCCATGGCGGCGTCGCTGCCGCCCTGGGGACGCCGCATCCTGACGGTGCCGCCCTCGATCTCGGGATCGGGCATGTCGACGCCGTTCTCACGCATGCACTTCACGAACGCGAGAAACCGGTCCTGGTCCTTGGGATCGATGCGTCTTTTTCCGTCTCCGCCCCCCATGTACTTGCCGCAGGCCTTCTGCGCCTTCTCCAGGACGCCCTTGCTCTTGCTCCTGGCGTCGAGCCTGACCGGGCCGCCTGGCTCGGGGTCGGCCATGTCGATCCCGTTCTCGCGCATGCACTGGGCGAATTTGAGCGGATCGGGTGACGTCGAGGGTGAGGCCTCGGGCGAGGCCCCACCGGTCTTGGCCACCGAGGCGACGCCGACCTCGGCGGGCGCCCCGCCGCACCCGGCCAGGGCCAGGATCGGGAACACCCCGACGAGCAGTGCCGTACGCCGGAAAGTCATGTGAACGCACCTCCACCCCCGCGAGGTCGGACGCCTCGCGGTGTGCGTCCATGTCTACGGAGGTGGAGGTTAGCGACATGTAAGCCCTCGAACCGCCGCCATCGGGCACGTTCAGATATAGGCCGAGGCACAACCTAGGTTGTATATCTAACTAGCTTGCTTTACCGTCTAGGTAGCACGGCACCTAAGGAGTAGCCCGATGTCGTTCACCCCCTTGACCCTCGTCCTGTCGGCCGCCCTGGTCGGCTATCTGGCCTTCGTCAGTCCCCTGCTCGGCAGGCGCTCCTACGACAGGCTGGCCCGTTCCCGCGACCAGGACCCCGTGGTCTACCGCCGGATGTGCACGCTCTGGTGCGCCGAGCTGTGGGCGCTGGCCGCCGTGGCACTGCTCATCGTCGCCGTGGAACCGGGCCTCGACGCCGCGGGCATCGGCCTGGTGATCAAGAATCCGCCGAGCGACACCCTCGGCACGATCACCGGGTTCCTGGTCGCCGCCGCGATCGGCGTGTTCGTCCTCAGACGACTGGCGGCCAGGGGAAAGTCCATCCCCGGCCAGCAGGCCGTCACCCACCTGCTGCCGCGCACCGCGGCTGAACGCTGGTATGCGGCGGGCCTGTCGGTGACCGCCGGCATCACCGAGGAGATCGTTTATCGGGGCCTGCTCATCGCGGTCGGCATGGGCGTCTTCGGCCTGAGCGAGAATGTCGCCGCCTTCGCCGCCCTGGCGGTCTTCGTCGCGGGCCACCTCTATCAGGGCTGGCGCGGCATGCTCGCGGTCACCCTGATCGGATTCGGCCTGACCGCGCTCTACCTGAGGACCGGCAGCCTGCTCATGCCGATCCTGCTGCACGCCCTGATCGACCTGCGCGGCCTGCTGCTCGTCCCGCAGCCGCGCCGTGAACTAGTTGGCAACGCAGGCTAGATAGGATCACTACCATGATGAGCGACCGACGTGCGAGCTGGCTCAAGGGTGTGCTCGACCTGCTGGTTCTCGCCAGTCTGACGGCCGGCGAGAACTACGGCTACGAGATCGTCAAAGACCTCGCCGAGTCGGGCCTGGGCCAGATCAAGGGCGGCACCCTCTATCCGGTGCTCAACCGGCTGGAGGAGGCGGGGCTGGTCTCCGCCGAGTTCCGGGTGACCGAGCGAGGGCCCGGCCGCCGCTACTACCAGCTCACCGACCAGGGCAGGCAGACGCTCGCCGAGCAGGGTGGGCTCTGGCTGGGCTTCGACGAGTCGGTGCGCGCCGCGCTGGTCAAAGGCGGCGTCCAGACACCTCAGCCCGCGGATTCACACGAAGGGGAGATCCGATGAGCGACAACTCCGCCGAGACGGCCCGGGGTTACTTCGACGAGCTCGCAGCGCTTCTGGCCCGGGAGGGCATGCCGGCCGACCGGGTCGAGGTCACGCTCGAAGAGCTCGCCGGCTACCTCGCCGAGAGCGGTGGCGACCCCGAGGAGGAGTTCGGCCAGGCGGCCGATCTGGCCCGGGAGCTGGCCGTCACCTCGGCCCCGCCCGCCGAACCCGCCGCGGGCGCACGCACCTGGCGCTGGACCGCCGACCTGTTCCACGACGTCAAGATGCTCAACGAGTACGGCGCCCAGGGCTGGGAGGTCGGCACGGTCGATGCGAAGGGTCTGTTCGTCTGCACCCGCGACCCCGAGCACCCCCAGCAGTGGGAGTACAGCAGAGAGCTGATCGCGCCCGGCCGCCGCCAGGACGTGCTCGACCGGCTCGCCCCCGACGGCTGGGAACCGTGCGGCACATGGCTGCGTTTCGAATACTTCAAACGCCCCAGAGCCGCCAGTCTGGGACCCGCCGCGGAGCTGACCGCCCCACCCCAGGCTCCCCGGCGCGGGATCTTCCTCAGCCCGAAGTTCTACGCCCTCGTCGCCGCCATGCTGGCGCTGGCGGCGGTGACCCTGACGCGGATCGGCATGTTGGACGGCGATTCGAGCACCATCCTGGGTCTGATCTGCGGGGCGGCCGTGGGCGCGCTGATCCCGATGATCGTGTTGTGGCGGGGTTCCCGGCGGCGCGGCGACGGGCGCTGAGTCCCTGCTTGTCAACGGGATCGCGGTTTGCCTGATCCGCCCTCATCTGAGGTCATGAGGGCCGATCCAGGGCGTCGGCAGAGGCGGACTTGATCAATCCCTGACTCCGTCATGGAGTATTCGCGTGATTACTCGGAGTAATTCTGGTGCATGAGGTCACATGCAAAATCAACCCTCAGCACTTACAGGAGCATCATGCGTATCCGTATCGCCGCGCCGGCACTGGTCACCGTCGGCCTTCTCACCGCCCTGGCCACCGCGGCCACCGCCACCACCGCCGTCGCGGCCGTTCCCGCCGCTCCGGCACCGTGTGCCCAGCAGCAGCTCGCACTGATGAACGCCGAGGACGCCATCGAGAACGTCGACGCCGCCCCGGGTGTCAAGGCCGCCTACGACGCTCTGGTGAAGGCCGGTGCGGCCGCCGACGTCGACAAGCTCTCTCAGAACATGACCCCGAGCCAGCTCGGGGCCAAGATGCAGGCGATGAATCCCGCCGAGGCGAAGGCGCTGCAGGCCTACAACGCCGCTGGGGACAAGTATCTGCAGATGCGCAACGCGGCGCTCGCGAAGGCGGCTCCGCAGCGGCTGAGCTCCAGGGAGGCGCTCAGGAAGTGCCTCAGGGCCCACATCTGAACCTGAGCACGCATGACGCGGCCGGAGCTTCCGAGACCACGACCACGGTGATCGGGGCTCCGGCCCGCGCGTTGCAGCTAGCAGGTATGCCAGGTCCCCAGCCCGCCAGGGGTGAGAATTCGCGCTAGCGGTGATGAATCCGGGGCCTTTCGGAGCGAAGCTTGATGTAGTCGAGAGATGTCACTGGAGGGCTGCTGATGAACGGTCACGCCGTCGGAGAGCGAGTGAGCACTCTGGTCTGGCGACCGCAGAGCCCATGCCTGGCCCCGGCCTGACCGGACGACGCCGGCACCGCAGTCGATCATCGGACTCGACCGTCCGATCGCACAGCACTCGACCTCGCCATAGCGCCGTTTGACGAACACCAGGGCGCCGGGGATCGAGCGTAAATCCGACAGGAGAAGCACATGAGTTTCCACATGCATCTCATCGCACGGGCGTCGGCATGGACAGGAGCAGCGGCACTGGCCGCCGCCCTCGGTGTGGTTCCGAGCGCCGTCGCTGAGACATCTCACGCGCAGGGCGCGGGAGTCTGGCAGGTCGCCGCCGCCACGCAGTCGGTGGTCCTGAGCAACGACGGCCCGGGAAGCAACCATCGCCGCAGCCGGGGCGGTTCGGGCCTCATCAGTGACCGCATCAACAGGTGACCGTTGTGACCGGTGGGGCTCGAATCATCGTTTCGGCGGGGGAGTAGCCCTTTGAGGCACCCGGAGTCCGATGAGAGCACCACAGAAAGTCAGTGAAGGGCCGGGGCTTCAGCCCCGGCCCTTCGCACGAAATGGACCAGGTTCTGGATCGCCAACGTCTACGGGTACAACATGAGTTAAGGCTGTGATTCACCACAGGAGGACTCATGATCCCGGTTGTGTCGTACGCGCGGATCTCGGTGGACGGCAGGAAGGACGAGCACGGCGTCCAGGACCAGCACGCGGTGAACCGGGAGACCGCCGCCCGGCATGGCTGGACCGTGGTGCACGAGTTCACCGACAACGACAAGTCCGCGGCCAAGGCGCATGTGGTCCGCGACGCCTTCGAGGCGATGGTGCGGGCGCTGCGGGCCGGGAGGCTCGATGACGGCACGCCGGTTCAGGGGGCGGTGGTCGTGGCCGATGACCGCTTGGCGCGGCGGCCCGGTGACTACGAGCGGTTCGTGGAGGCGTTCACCAAGCGCGACGGTCTGGTCTTCGCCGACTCCAAGCAGACCAAGAACCTCTACAGCGAGGACACCGAGAGCATGGGCCTGTTCGGGGTGGTGATCTCCAAGATGGAGGTCCGCAAGATGCAGCGCCGGATGCGCCGCTCGCACCGGGCGCGGGCCGAGAGCGGGACCCCGGTGGGCGGTGCTCGCCCGTTCGGCTGGCAGGACGACCGGGTGACCCTGGATCCGGTGGAGGCGCCGCTGGTCCGCCAGGCCGCCCGTGACTTCATCGCCGGGCGCTCCCTGCACTCCATCGCTCGGGAGTGGCAGCGCAACGGCTTGAAGACGCCCCGGGGTAACAAGTGGCAGAGCGTGACCCTCAAAGCCGTGCTGTCGGCTCCCCGGCTCTGCGGGTGGCGTCGGCTGGACGGTGAGATCGTGCGTGATGGTGAGGGCAAGGCGGTCGTCGGCAAGTGGGAACCGATCCTCACCCCTGAGGAATGGCTCGCCGTTCAGGCCATCATCGACACCAGGAAAGGCGGGCTCGTTCACAACGACGGCAGTGTGGTCAGGCTTGTCTCTTCGCAGGAAAGAGAACGTCAGTATCTTCTGTCCGGCATTCTCCGCTGCGGGCGTCCGACTTCGGAGGGTGGGATTTGCAACAAGCCGCTCCGAGCGATGCGCCGCCAGGGGATCGAGTATCACAGCTATTCCTGCTCGTCCAAGGCAGCGGGGGGTTGCGGTGGCATTTCCCGCCGGGGTGACGTGGTCGACTTCTTCATTTCCGAACTGGTGATGACGAAGATGGAGGAGGTCACCTTTTCCGAGTCGGCGGATGATTCCGAATGGGCGGGTGAGGAGGAGCTGGAGACCGCCGTGCAACAGCTCGACGAGCTGACCCGCCGGTGGCGGACGAAAGAGATCAGCGGAGAGCTGTACTTCCGGGTCGCTCCGGAGCTGGAGGCGACCATGGCACGCCTGCGGGCGGACAGGGCCAAGCGCACCGCCTCGGCGGAGGTACGGCAGGCGCGGGCGTCGCTGAGCATGGAGGAGATCCGGCGACGCTGGTACCTATCGGAGGAGGAGGGCGGGCTGCCGCTGTCGAGCAAGCGCGCCCACATCACCGACGCCCTGCACGCGGTCATCGTCCATCCCAGAGGCGGCGGTCGCGCCCCCTTCAACCCCGATCTCCTCGAACCGGTCTGGCGCGAGTGACGGCGAAGACGTCTCAGGACGTCCTCGATGACCAAGGGAGCTGATCGCCTTACCGCCGGGCGACAGCTCCCTTACTTCTTGCCGTCGATGATCAGGTGCAGCCGTAGGCAGCCGGACGCCAGGGGACGCAGCCGTACGTCAGTGGACGTCCTGGGACGACTGAGGGGACGGGGCATGCGGGATTTACGCTCGCATGATTTCGCCGCCCCGGTGGTACAAATGAGATACTAAAAGCCCCGTCATTTCCGGGAAGACAGCGAGAAACCAGCCGCGACAGATAAGAGCGAAGAAAGCCACCGGGCAGACGACCACCACACGCCGTTCCGCTGGAGAGACCCGGCCAGCGGTAGGCGAGCACTACCGGCATCGCTCACTGGATAAGAGTCGCGCACCCCTTAACACTCCGAACTCTCGCTGATAAGCGCCACCGCTCAACAGACATGCGGCTTTCGCATGCCTGGCGATGGTGCGCGCCTTCTTCCCGGACATGAGCGGCGGCTCCCTGCGAGGAAAGGAGCTGTTTGGTTCCCGAAGGAATGGGGCCGTACGTCGCGCTCGCCGAGGAGTGGTGCGAGCGCATGATCGCCGACTCGCCCCAGTGGTCCGCTGATCGATGGCGACGCATCGCCGCCATCCACGGCATCGAGCTCGTCGAGGAGACGACTCGTGCCACCGCACCACGACGCAAGGAGACCGAGAAGAAGGAGAACGCCGCGTGAGAGAGATCCCGTCCTTTTCCTCCGACGTGCTCGCCGCGATGCAGCGCGCGGCCATGCCGGACTTCGGACGGTGGCAACGCATGGTGTACGCCACCGGCGGTTGTGCCCAGCCCGTCCGGCTCCACGGTGAACGGATCACCGTGGACGCCGGAACGGGTGAGGTCCTGGACGTCTACCGCACCGCCGACGAGCCGACCGGGTTCCTGCTGACGGCGTGCGGCAACCGGCGGGCATCCCGTTGCCCGGCGTGCTCGGCGACCTACAAGGATGACACCTACCATCTGATCATCTCTGGCCTGCGCGGCGGCAAGGGTGTTTCGGAAGACGTCAGCGGTCATCCTCGCGTGTTCGCCACCTTCACCGCCCCGTCCTTCGGCGCGGTTCACGGTCACCGGGAGAAGGACGGAAAGACCCTGCCGTGTCGTCCCCGGCGCGATGTCCCGGTGTGCGAGCACGGGCGTCCCGAGGGCTGCGGCGCTCGTCACGACCGTGATGATCCTCAGGTCGGGCAGCCCCTCTGTGTGAGCTGCTATGACTATGAGGGCGCGGTGCTGTGGAACGCGCACGCGGGTCGGCTCTGGCGGGAGTTCACCAAGACCGTCCCGTCCGTCTTCGCCCGGCTGCTCGGCGTCAGCCGTACCGACCTACGCCGGACGTTGCGGCTGTCGTATGCCAAGGTCGCCGAGTACCAAGCACGCGGCCTGGTCCATTTCCACGCGGTGATCCGGCTCGACGGACCGGACGGACTGGCGGACCGACCGCCGGACTGGGCCACCGTTCCTCTCCTCGACCGCGCGATCCGGCAGGCTGCCGAACTGGTCACTGTGCTTGGACCGTCCGGAGAGGAGGAACCGGCTCGTGTTCTGCGGTGGGGCGCTCAACTCGACGTCCGGCCGGTCTACGTCTCGACCGACCTGAACGGGATGAGTGATCAGCGGGTCGCGTCCTACGTCGCCAAGTACGCCACCAAGGGAGCCGAGTCCGCGGGGACGGTCGATCGTCCGATCCGCAACGTCTGGGACATTACCGGCCTGGAGGTGACCGAACATGCCCGGCGCATGATCTTCATCTGCTTCACCCTGGGAAACCTGCCTCAGTACCGGGACATCCCGTTGCGGCGGTGGTCTCACGCACTGGGCTACAGCGGGCACTTCTCCACCAAGTCCCGCCATTACTCCACCACCCTCGGAGCACTGCGCCAGGCGCGCGCGGACTACCGCGCCGAACAGGCTCGGATGATCCTCGGCCTTCCGGCTCCTGGCGAGCATGAGACGCTCACGCTCTCTCAGTGGCGCTACGGCGGAAGCGGTCACCGGTACGGCGAACCGTTCTGGGCCGAACTCGCCCGGCAGCGCATCGCCACAGCCCGCCGGATCGCCCGGGAACGTGAACAGCCCGACCCCGGCTGACGGCGGGTCTGACCCGTGCACCACGTGGTGTGGTCGGCGGAATGCCGTTGGCACCCGAAGGGCTCGCGAAGCGAGTTCGGCCGGCGACACCACGGGGAGAGTTCATCTCCTTCGCCAGGTCGAACGGTGGTGGCGGGAAGGTGGGGGACTGGGCGACCGTTCCGGCCTCGTCTGGCTTACTGTGAAGCGCTCGGATTCGCTGCCCGTTCCTCGACGGTGGTCGGGAACGAACCGATGCCTTGCGAGGTCACGACCCACCCTTGGTCGCGGAGCACCTTCATGGCTTTGCGGACGGTTGGCCTGGAGACCTGGAACTCCTCTTCCATGGCGACTTCGGAGAGCAGGGTCTCGGCGTCGTACTCGCCCACGTCGATCCGCCTGCGGATCTCCTCGACGATCTGCGACCACTTGGGCTTGCGTGGGTCGTACCTGAACATGATCCCAAGGCTAGATATGCCTTGACCTGCAAAGATAGAAACAGACGTCATATGACGTCAACTAACGAGTATTTACAGGTGCTTACATGTTCTCCTATGATGGTGGGCATGGCCGACTGGAGCATCCCCGAGTTCGACGTCACCCGGTGCCCTGACGGCACCTGGGAGGCCCGGTTCAGCGGAACACCAGTCGAAGCCCCTGCGGACGCGACGGCGGGGACCTTCAGATACCTGGAACTGATCTGCTGTGCCAAACGGATCGGCCGGTCCCTCCGCGAGGCCTACGATCGTGATTCCTCTTCGGGGACTCACCGTGATCATCTCTGAGGAGTGCCTGAGCCCGCACGTGGCGATGACTCAACGTGACCACGTGCGCCTGAGCTGGCGAGAGCCGTACCGGACACCAGAGCGGGTGCGGCCGGTGGCATGGACCTGCGTGTGTAGGGCGACGATCTACGAGCTGTGCTCCGGCGGCGGTCAGGCGTTCATTCGCCGCACCCTTCAACTCGACGGCAGCGTCATGGTGCACGAGTCACCGCGCTGGTCGGTCAACGAAGCTCGGACGGTCTGGACGGCTCTATTGTCTGGAGGTGTCCGGTAGACGGGCGTGGCGGCGTGGGATCTGGAGGGACGGCGTCGCCACGCCTCTTCATGTACTGAGACCTGCCAGATGACACCAGCTATATGTAGGCCAGGGTGGCTGTAGACCATCACGAACGGCCTTGAACCGCTGTGGACTACAACGGGTGATCGGTCGTCTGGTCAGCTCGGGCAGTCGGTGGATCCGGTGATGGACGGTACGGCATGGTGGGCCGGGGTCAGATTCACCCCCGTGGCCCGTACAGCCAGGACGAGCGCGAGATCCCTGGCGGTCCGAGTGTCGGTGAACTCCTCCCCGTCCAAGGGCATGCCCAGATCCCGCATATGGGTCAGCAGGTAGTCCGGATCGCTGCCTTCCCGATCGTCGGGGAAGGACGGCTCGAACCTGGTGGCCACCACTCCGTTGATCGAGTAGACGAACTCCTCATCCATGGTGGTGCCGGTGACAAGCCTGGCCGTCTCCGTCCCCCGGGAGAGCGCCTCCGGCATCTCGTAACAGTGAAGGTCGAGCAGGACCGCCCCACCATCTGCCGCGTAAGCCTCGATGGCCCAATCCCGGGAGACGTCGCCAGGGGTGGCGCCGATCCGGTGCAGAGCCTCCGCTGGCGACACGCCCCGCACGAACGTCATCCCGAGGAAGTAATCGCCGTTCATGTACTCCTCGATGAACCAGGCGTAGTCCACCACCATTGCATCGCTCACCAGTGACCCCATCCTGCATGCGACCGAATCAAAGCGATCATCGCAGCGAAGACCGACATATTGGGTAGTCGTAAGGGCATAGCCCTGCCCTCATCGCCTCTTCGAGGGAGACACATCAGGTACGGTCTGGGGATCCAGAGATCAAAAAATGCTCTATCCCGAAAGAGCGAATTCGAAAGAAATCCTCTGAGCTACTGAAGCTCGGGGACTTGAATCCCGGATGAGCGGTAGACCCAAACCGCATTAGCAGCTCGGGAGACCATCGTTCAGGACAGTCCCACCTGGACCAACGTCCCTCCCCGGTCTTCCTGGAACACGCTGGTACGGCGGTGAACTGCAACCCAAACTGCAACCCGGGCCCCCTCGTAGGGGCGATGAGGACAGCGTGCCCAGAATTCTTAGCTATCTACTAGCGAATGTGGGCAGGAGTGGCGAGATAGCCGCCGACTCAGCGCCTAACCTGTCCGACAACGATGAGCTTCTGCCGGCCTGGAAGCCCCGTGCAGCGACGGACATCAGCGTCCGACGGGACCATCTTTTCATCGGCCGCGTTTCCGCCAAGCTGAACACGGTCTCCATCAAGAAAGCTCCCGACACCCTTGACGTCCACGCCGCGACGACCATCGACGACTATCGGTTCGGTGCCAGGCGGCCAGATGGGAATGTTGATGCCGTCGCCCGCCTGCAGAACCACACATTTGCTCGCCGCGTGGTAGGCAAGCCGACTCTCGATCCCCACCGCGCCAGTGTCTCCGCCGGTGTGCACCAGGATGACCGGATCACTGCCGATTGCCTGGATCCACCCGGAAGTGGCCGAGCAGGCGGCGACCGCCGAGCAGAGCAGCAGGGCCACGCCCTTTTTCCAATATATGGAAACCATATTCGAGTCCAGATCATCAATACGAGAGAATGGCCCAGTGGCAAAGCTGGACCATTCAGATTACGGCTTTCTGGTCAGCAGGTGGGACGCGTCCATACGTTCCAGGCGGTCCCAAGCCCGTCTGCATCGTTGATGCGGTCAGTGGCGACGAACGTAGTCGTCCCTCCAGTTGCCGAGGTAATTCCCCAGGCGGTATTACCGTACGTCACTGTCTCTTCGCACCGCCGCGGACGCACGCGGTTACCTAGCCGCTTTGCTACCTCAATTGCGCTTGCAGTGGAAGGCACGGCGATCGACCACGAGCTGAGCCGACGGTTTTATAGGCCATGCCTGTTTTCAGCGGTTCACAGTCGTTGACCTGCGGCGACATTTCTCTCCGCATTGACGGCCACCTTGATCATTGCACGCATATTGCATGCCTCCCCCGCACCCGTCAGGATGGCCCGATGCCCCGAACGGATCTTGAGGTGTTCATCGAGTACAGGGTCTACGGGATCGGCGAAGGGGACCTGTCCGTCTTCGACGCCGCGATCCCCTCTTATGACGACGAGAACAACCTCATCAGCATCGGCCAAGGGCAGGCGCTCATCGGCTGCGGTCCGTGCACCGACGTGATACGGCTCACCGTAGAAACCCACGACACTCCACCGCCGCTGGACCTTGACGCCTGGGAAGCCGTCGTGGAGGTCACCTACGACAGCCCCGCCGGAGAGGCGCTCCTCATCGACTGGACCCGGACCGCGGTCGACGACAGCCCCATATTGACCGCCCACGGCCCCGGGAGCTACCGCCTCCGCATCCACGCGCGCGGCAGAGACATGAGATGGGAAGATCTCGTTCCAGAGGAATCCGGCGAAGAACACCTCATCCTGATCTGGCCGGCCCCACCGGCTGACGAGATCATCCACAAGCTAGAAGCCTAGACCAGGCAGCCCTGCCCGAAAGAAAACAAACCCGGTTAGCGACCACAGCTCCTCATGGCCGTTCGTAGTCAGAGGTAGCGGTTTTCAAGAGGGCTGCGTTTCCAGCCAAGGCAGGGCCTCTCATCAGGGCAGGAGCGTCTTTCTTCGTCCCGACCACCGAAGATCATCCCGCGCATATCCCGCAACGGCTATTCATCGACTTCGGTGTACCTGGCACGCTCTCGCAGCCGGCGGAGGCGACGGTCATACTGACCGGCATATGACCTCTCGGCTCTGTCGATCAACCGGTTCTGCGGATCGGAGGAGCTTTCATACAACTCGGTCTCGAACGGATCATGGTCGTACTCGATCAGCCGGGCCAGCGCCTCACGGTCCTGCTCGATGGAACCTCGTGCTCGAATTTGCTCGCGCCACCTCTCCGCACTCACCATGGCTTCATCCACATGGTGACCCTAACCGCGCGCCAGGCGACAGGGCACCTACCCATACCGCATTAGCAGCTCTGATCCTGCCCGTCCCGATCAGTTCCACCTGGACCAACCGGGCTCGGCGGTTCACCTGGAACGGCACTGTATGGCCCTGGATTGCAACTAGAACTGCAACTAGGAACCGGGGGCCACGGACAACATTAGGCTCTCAAACGATCTCCAACGGTTTTCAAACGAGTTCACGGCGCTGTTCTGTAAGGATCACGCCGTCCGCATCCGTCCGCACCAGCCCATGATCGTCCATTCGGGTGACTCCCTCAGTAGCTCTCTCCGTGGCCAGATCACCAGCTACTCCATCCCCGCCAGTCCCACCAAGGGCCAGCGAAAGGGGTGTAGTGATTTTCATAGCCCGCATCAGACGGCTCCTGACCACCCGGAAGCCACGCGAACCCCTCCGTCCCCATCATTCCGTAGTCCTCAACCACGAGCAGGGCACCGCCCTCGATGGGTTCGCTCCAACAGACGTGATAGAGCCCCAGCCACCGGCAGCCCTCATCGGTTTCATCACCTGCGGCGATCGTCTTCGCGTATGCCTGCATGCTCGGTTCGGAGAGCGTGAACCGCACCCACAGCGGGCCGTCCACCGAGAGCGCCACCACCATGCCGAGGAAGACGAGCGGTGCCAGCACCCAGCGGAACCAATGCCGGCGCATAGCCGCCCACCCCATCGCTCGGACCGCTCGGACCGCACGGACGAGCCAATACACGCCCAACGCCACCCAGGCGGGGAACATCAGAAGCACGATGCCGAAATACCAAGAGGTCGCGCTGGCCCCGTAGAGACTGATCAACATCACAACGGCGAGCACAGCGAAGTACCACCGAGACAGCGGCCTATTTTTTCTGGCGTCATGCATGCAGAAATGATCTAGGCCACTCGCGATGCTGACAAGAGGCACTCCCCAGTAAGCGGGGGTCATACCTCGGCGAGAACCTCTCGATCACATGTCGCGGATCAGTGCAGGTGATCACCCCCACCTGTGATCAACGTGTCGGTCGCTCCTGGAAACACGACCGGCGGAAGCCTCCTCTCGGAGCTCGACCGCAGAAGATCATCTGGCAGCTTGCCTTCTGATCCGTAGATCCCCAAACAATGTCCGGGGATGTTCAGGCCAGTTCGCCGGGCAGGTCGCGAACGATCCGTCTGTTCGTATCAATCCGGCTCAGTCCAGGGGCGTGCGGCTTGGTGGCTCCCAAGTTGGCTCCCAGAGTCGGAGTGCCGACGGTTTTACAGCGGACCGCTGCTCTCGACTGTGCTGCGTCCCTGACCTCGTCATACGGACTCCGTCGCGACATTGTCCAAGAAGATCATCGCGCGCATACCCCGCGGTACACCGTAGAGCCGCCCTCAGCAGGACGGCGAGGTGCCCATGCGGAAAGTCGGCAAAGCCACCACCTACTGACAGTCTCAAGGATGCGTTGGCACCCAGTAGCGGCGCTTTTGCCCGGCCATGTCGACGAACCGGCCGCCGTTCGCCTCGATCACCCGCTGGGACGCCGTATTCGTGTCGTCGCACGTCAACAGCGCCTCGGTGATGCCGAGCGAACGGGCAATCGGCAATGCTGCGGCGAGCATCGCGGTCGCATGCCCCTGCCGCCGTACGCTGGGCCGTACGTCGTAGCCGATATGGCCTCCATCCTTCTCCAAGGCCGGAATGAGCCGGTGGCGGATCGCCAACCTACCCAGTAGTCGCTCGCCTTCAGCCCACCACAGCGTCGTCATCGGCACGAACCCGATCGCTCGTGCGGCCGCTTCCTCCCGCTCGCCCAGAACGCGCGTGACATAGGCATCGAAGGCCGACGGGGCATGTAGAGCCTGCGGGTCGACGTCGGTGACGAACCAGGGAACCGGGTAGTCGCGGTCTGCGCGAAACTCGGTCACCGCGGCCAGGAACGACGTCCGCAGTCTGGTAGTTGGATTGATCAGCTCTGGCATCCGACCATGATGCTCGCCCCACATCACACGGTCCAGCCGTTATTCGTCGGACAGCTCCAGCGCGACCTGGTGGTTTCATGCACGTCACGGAGAGATGAGCGCTGGAGGCCGTCCCTGAGTACGCGTCGCCTTTCATCGAGTCTCAACCAATGCTTCGACGCCGGCTCTCCGCTGGAGGTCACCATCCGGGGTGCTGGCCATGTCCTCAGCCGGCCGGACCGTGACCGTCGGATTAGAAGTGGAACGTCACTTCTCAGCCTGTTGGTGCGCTGACCTGCTATCATCCTGCGTGATCTTCCTCGGAGAGGGATGGGCGTTCCGCATATGTGCCGGATCTTGCTTCTGGCCTCCCGGGAATGCGAAGACGGAAAGATTTGCCTCCCAGCGCCTACGAACCGGGTTACTCATGGCGATCATCCCGGAGCCGGAGTGTCCGTCGGAGGCTGGGATTGTCAGGTCCCATAGCTACAGTCGATTTCGTGGCCGATGATCAAACCTCGCTGGAGCGTCTCATTGAACGTGTTCCGCCTCCGAAGGATCCGATTTTGGGGTCAGCCGGCTGGGAGCAGCTGCGTTCCGCTCTGAGTACGGCGCTGCCGTCGGATTACATGAGGTTCCTAGAACGGTACGGCAGCTGTGAGTTCGGTGAGTGGTTGGGGATCACCGATCCTCGGGAGGTGAGTGCCGGCGACATCGCTCAGGACGCCATACGCACGGGGGATGAATACCGCGAGCTTCGGGATGATCACCCTGATATGTATCCTCTGGCGGCCTGGCCAGAGCCCGGTGGCTTCCTGCTGTGGGGTAACACCATCGACGGCGACGACATCGGGTGGCTTACCGAGGGGGAGCCAGACGACTGGCCGGTCATCATCTTGCCCCGCCATTTTGATCAGGGGCCGCCGATCCCGGTGACCATGACAGAGTTCCTACTGAGCTGGTCCATGGGCAATACGTTCGATCGACCTGAACTACCGAATCTGGACGAGGTCCACTGCCGCGCGTGGAGGTGAGTGCTTGCCGATCGGTGCAGCATAGCTATGTGGGCATGATCGAGGGCGGTCACCATGCCGTATGTACAGCTCAGGACGCGATCGTTCAAGATGATCTTACCTGGATCGGTGTGCCTCGATGGTCCGGAGTGGTACCGAGGTGACCTGCAACCCTTGGGCAGGCTCATGAGCAGCCGATGGCTTTACAGCCCGTGACCGTTCTCGCTATCGAGTACACGTTACTAGTTCGGCTCTTGGGCAGCCTCTGCTCCAATGCGCTCAACCGCATCGGGTCCTGGGTGGGCGACATCCGGCACGAACGGATTTTCATGATTATCAATAGAAATCTTGTGAACAAAGTCTGAAGCGATAGCCGGCAAGTCATTGTCAGCAATTAATATCTGGACCGGACTGCCCGGCAAGTCAGCAAGCATGCGAAATCGCCGATATATCCGGTCGGTTAGCGCTTTATCTGCTGATCCCGTTCCAATATTCTTTCGCGGGGAATCTATGACAAGCAGATCTGGAAGATATGTATCGTTGCGAGGGATGCAGTAGGTGATAAGACTGAGATGATATGCCAGATTAACAATTGTTTTCATGCCCCCAGCGACAGATAATTTATCGAAAGGTCGACCATTGACTATTGGTAGATAAGTTTTGGGATCAATGCGAGCGCTTTCATACCAAGGCACCTCTAGGAATCGTACAATCTCATCAAATAGTACACTCAGCTCATTAACGCGCTCACGCCGCGCAGCTAATTGTCCGCGCACGACTTCAATTTGTTCATCCGTTCGCCGGGCATCTTCGGACAAAGCAGCAATGTCACCTTCAAGTTCGCGATACTGATCCCAATATGAGGTCAGTTGCTCGATCATAGTAAGCCGAGCCTCCAAAGTAGCGACCATTGCAGCAGAACTGGCAATGTATTCGAAACGCGGACTTACGAAATCTCGCGTTCGTGCATCGAGTTCCGACCGAAGGCTAGCAACAAGTAACTCCTGGCCGCGAACATGATCATTTAGGCTGACAAGCTGCAATTGATCATCAGCCAAAAGTTCTCTCGTCTCACTGATCTGAGACTCCAGACGGTCGATGGCCTCATTACGCTCAGCAGTAGTGTTGGCTTCATCCGTAGCATCCGGTTGAAGGCACACTAGACAATGATCCGCTGGCACGTCGCGCCCCGATAAGGACTGGAGGCAACGAGGGCAGACTCGGAATTCGATTGGTGCTAAACGTCGTGCCGCAACCATGAGCCGTTCTTGGCGTTGAATATCAACTTCTAGCTGTGCTATAAGAGCACTGCGTCGTGCAATGGCCGCGGAAGCACCATTGGTAGCCTCGCGTATAGCTAATCCTTCCTTGTCGGCAATCCGAATCTCCTCGCGCAACGCATCCTCGGCGACCGACAGCTGTTCAACTTCATTTCGAAGCGAACCTAGCCGTGCCTGGGCATCGCGCCATTCAGCCAACACCTGCTGACGCTCTGCAAGTAGTTGCTGTTCATTGCTAACCGAAGCTTCCTGAAGAAAAGTCTTCACTGTGTTTGCTCGCTCGTGAGCGGCACGTAATGCGTCCGCGAGTTGACCGCGCTGTACTTCTAGGCCGATGAGCTCGGAATTTGTCAGGCCAAATAGAAGTTCGAAAGTCGCACGCCGTTTGGGTTCGCGAACGTATTCAGTATGCCCGACAACGGACCTATCTATCTCGGCTTGCTGGAGATAAACAAATGAAAATATATCGTTAAATGTCAGAGAAGAGGTAGCGCTTGTTGCCTTTGTTCGACTTCGGGTAATCGATAGTGCAGGAATTCCCAGCGCGCGGAGAAGCTGACGTGATAGAGATTCGACAGGAGTACCTTCTCGGGTTGGGAAGGAGCCTATCTGTTCACCACTAGACGCCTCATAGATGTCGACAGTTCGGGCCCTCCCTTGGGTTGCACGCTGAAGGATGAGTTGCCGTTCACCAACTTCGATCTTCAATTGAGCTCGGAGTACATGCTCCTCAATAACCTGAGTTAAGATTGCTGAACCACCGAGCACATGCTTAATAACTTCTAACATTGTGCTCTTACCGGCAGCTACTGGACCAACGATAGCAGTAACAGGCGAGCTCAGCGGGTATGAAAAATCGCCATTGCGAGTGGTAATAATGAGCTCGCGAAGGCGCAAATGAGTTGTCATGACTAGATTTCGTCTCCCCACGGGCGATCGACCACATCAGGCAGAAATTGATATATGAGATCTTTTAGCTGATTGCCTGTTAGATTGAAGTTTTGACGAATCAGCTCCGCTCTCTGAACGGTAATTTGCCATTGAGGCTCTGCCGCTAGATCCTTGGCAAGTTGTCGGCCCAGCCGAGTTAGTTTCACGGCAAGCCCTGAGGAACGGGGAACATACTCCAACAGTTCTCTGCCAACCAACGCTCCCAGGATCGGGTAGTAGCGATCGTCCCATGGTCCATATTTGTAGCGAATCATGCGACTCTCTACTGCGTGCCTCTCGACTTCGGTCGGAGCAGTGTCGCCGGTCCAACTCGCAGCGCCTCCAGGAAGTAACCGCTCCAAAAAATTTGGATACCGTAACAAAAAATCCAGTTTGGCAAGTTTGGTCAACCCATTAAAAGGCCGACTCTGTCCGCGCGTGAAAGTATTAATCAAAATAAGTATCCGAGCCTGATGGTATGCCATTTCGTTCCGCTCTGATGCACGCATTCGCGCATCAAGCTCCCCGGACGGAGATTTAGGAAGCCTCATGGCTCTGCCCGAACTCAAATACTTCGCTAAACCAAATTACACACTCGTCGCAGAGTTCGTAGGCAAGACCGAGCAAATGTAGAGGATCAAGCATCATAGGAGGAACTCTTCCCAGTGCCTCAGGATGCAGCAACTCTCCCAATCGTTGATTCATCGCTGTTCCATATTTTCCAGCGTGGCGCGTTTCGCTTTCAGCGCGAGCTGCCAAGTGGCTTACCCTTATTTTCAGATCTGAGAGCTCCGCCGCATCTCCAGGAAGATCTGTTCGAAGCTCGGCCCATGCTTCTAACCACAGCGATCGTAAGTTTGTCGCGGTGTGGATTGCTGTGGGTCCAAGGCCACCCTCCTGTAATTTGCGCACCAGTCTACTTGCAGGCCTCAGATTTTCGCGATGATTTACAATTGCCTCTGATGTAAGCCGCACACCTTTGGCATGCTTAGTAGTAAGTGCGTTCATGATCTCTTGACGTTTGAGGGTGCGTCGGCCAATTCTTTCGAGTAACTGATTGTCCCAAGAAAGACGGCGAGGATTAGCAATGTATGAAGCTAATGAGCGGTGCTGACTGTCATGGTCACGATTTGCGCGTTGAATTATAGGCAGAATGCTCTCGTAGCACGCCTCTGCATCGGAGCTGTCGCGCCCCATTCGACTCAAGGTTGGACTCATCACTTTCACAATATTGTGTGAGCGGATATATTGCCGATGAGGCAAGCCGTGCTCGATTTGCAGCCGAGCGAGGAAACGTTGCACCTCATTCCGCAATCCTAGAAACACCGGATCTGCTTCGTGGTCCAGGGTGAGCTGGATAGATTTTGCAGCAGAACGACGACTTTTGGGCTTCTTGGATCCATCTGGGGCGTTCGGGTCCAACTTTTGAGACTGCTCAAGGACCATTAGAGCAATCCGACTTGCGTAATCCTCAATAAGTCGCTCATCACGTTGGTTGTTGTCCTGAAAGCGAGCACACGCTTCTGCGAAATCTTGAGCTTCATTGACTCCCAACTTCAGTCCAGCATTAGTGCTTATGCGACAGACTGCACGTTCTCGCACCCGCTGCCACCTACGGAATAAGTGCAATAGGCCTCCTCGATCGCATAGCTCTGCGAAGGACCAAGGACCCTTTTGCGGTTCACGATGCTTGACCGAAACAAGCTCTATGCTTTGATCCTTATAAAGGATAATGTAATCTTCATGCCACTCGCAAATGACGCTCTCGATGTTATCTTCTACGAGCATTGCTATGCATACCGCGATTATGCATTCACATTGGTAATGAAAGCGGGACTGGGTGAGCGCCCCGGCATCCTCCTCTGGCTCGCCTAGATCGGTTAGCCAGTCGGGCTCCACGGCGGTCCGCCTCTCAGTTGAAATCCGGGCCCTACTACCTACGTCAGGAAACGGACCCACGGAGTAGACCGTGTGGGGGGACGGTTTCGTTACCGATTTCTGAAGATCTTTTCAGACGTATGCCCTAAAAAGGTACTTAAGGGGATTTATCACTCGCGGGGAGAAAAATTCTGTGAATATCTGAGCTGGTTGCTTCCATGTAGCTCCCGGAGCGCTTGGGGACGCAGCTTCTGGGTGTGTAAGCGTCCGACCATTCGCTTAGGCGATGGAGGAGTCTCGCCCTACAGGGATTAGATGGCGGAAGCAGAGCTCAAGGGCTGCGTGGGCGGTAGGGAGGTAACTTGGGTAACTCGGCAGGTGGAACCCTGGTTGGGAGCCGACGCGCTCATGCCCGTTGAGCCAGGGCTGAGGGACGAAGCCCTGGCTCGGCGATCGCCCCCAACCCGATACGGCGCCGAAGCACCGCCAGGCGATCGTGAGAGTCAGAGTGGTACGGCGGCGCGTTGCACAGGTCGGCGCATCACATTGGTTACGGTGGGCGGGCGGTGCGGCTACGGCCCGGGCGCCGCCGGCCGGGACCGGCCCCCAGGCCGCATGCCCGGGCGGCGGGCGGCGGAGGGCCGGGTACGGCGGCGCGGCGCGCCGCCGCTTGATCCCCTATAAGAACAATTCGGCAACTCGCTCAGGCGTCTTCGTCTTCGTCGTCCTGGTTCTGCTGCTCGTGCTTGTTCTTGTCCGCCCCCGACTGTGCTTTCCGGCCCAGGTCGTCCTGGGCGCTCGGGCTGTTCGGGTTCCTCGACACGGTGGACATGATGCGCGCCTTGGCGTCCTGGTCCCATGGAGTGTGTTTGCTCATGTTTCGGACGTACCCGGGACGGCGCAATTCTTTCGGCAACGCATCAACCAGCTCGACGCCGCGAAGTGCCGGCACTTCGTAAACGGCATCGGGCCGCCTAGGCGATCTGCTCTTGGTCCTCGTCGACCAGCGGCTCTGTTCTTTTCGGCACTCGCCCGTTGGGCTGTGGCGTTGCGGGCCTGGACCGGCCGAAGAGCCGCAGCCCGGCCCGTGAACGCCAGCGGCCCGCCAGGGCCGCCTTGACCCTGTAGAGATAGTTGTCGCGGTTCAAGATCAGGAGCTTTGGCTGCCTGCTCTTCGCGAGAATCCTCATGATCTGCGGATCAGTGTTTCCCCAGGTCGGGACTAGAGAACTGCTCCTGCCATGTGAGGTTGGCGATCCTCGTGCCGGTTGCCGATCTTGAAAGAATGGTTGCCTGAACCGATGTTCTCCGGCAAGAACATCGCGCGTCTGCTGGAGTTGAAGCGCCGCTACGACCCGGACGGCGTTTTCACCGCCACGCCCCTGCCCGAAGCCGCACCCGCATGATCCGGTGACCGTCGGCGGTCGCGCCCATATGAACCGTGATCCTGCCCGATCGGACGAGACCGTGCCGGAGGCGGGGCTCATCTCCCTGGGGCGGCAAGGGGCCGGTCAGGCCTGGACGACCACCACCATCTTGCCGCCGGCCTCGCCGGCCTCCATGACGCGATGCGCCTCGCGTATCTCCTCGAAGCCGAACACCCGCGACGGCTTCGCCCTGAGGCGGCCGGCCGCCACCTGCTCCGCGATTTCCTGGAGCGGCACGTCGGAGAGCGGGAAACCGGGGGTCCCGAATACGAAGCTGCCGAAGAAGGTCAGGTAGACGCCGCTGGCCATCTGCAGCAGCGGGTTGAAGTCGGCGATCGGGTCGAGACCGCCCAGCCAGCCGGCCAGGCAGGCGCGACCGCCCCGGCGCAGCATCGCGAGGGAGTCGAGGATGGTGCTGTTGCCCACGAGATCGAGCACGGCGTCGATCCGCTTGGCCTCGGCGATCCGCTGGGAGAGCTCCGGCCCCTCCAACTCGGCGCGGCCGGTGCCGAGCTTCTCCAGCAGGGCGAAACTCTCCCGGTGGCGAGTGGTGGCGATGACCCGTGCGCCGGCGTTCACCGCGAGGTTGACCGCGGCCTGGCCGAAGGAGGAGGTCGCGCCCCGGATGACCAAGGTCTGTCCCTCGGCGATCTCCAGGTTGCGGAACAGGCAGGTCCAGGCGGTGGCGTAGGTCTCCGGGATCGCGGCGAGCTCTGCCCAGGGCAGATCGGACTCGATGAGCGCCACGTTCGACGCCGGCGCCCGGGTGTATTCGGCGTAACTGCCGTTGACGGTACGGCCGAGGCCGCCCATCAGCGCCGCGACCTTGGCGCCGGCCGGGAACTCGCCGCCGGGCGCGGATTTCACCAGCCCGACGCACTCGATGCCGCTCACCTCCGCGGCCTCGGCCCACTCACCTCTGCGCATGTGCATCTCGGCGTGGTTGAGGCCGAACGCCCTGATCTCGATGACGACATGACCGGCCATGGGTTCGGGCTCCGGCAGTTCCCTGTAGACGAGGCTGTCCGGTCCGCCGAATTTCTCGATGACGATGGCACGCATCACGGCTCCAGATGGATAGGCGGCGGGCTCGTTCGACAACGGCGGACGCCGCGGTTTTGTGGGCCGGTTGGGATTTCAGCCGGAGAGGGACTCACCGATCGCCGGGATCTCCTCTGCGCCGCGACAACGTCGTGTCGTGTGCCCTTCTGTCCTTTCTTGCCCCCTGGAGCCGACTCTAATGACGGGTCGAGCGACCCGGACCCTTCCGCCTGATCGGCCGGCTCGTGGCGGGCGGAACCGATGGGCCGGGTCGTCGCCGGGGGAGCGGCTCACGGCGCCTCCGGGACGAGATGCCGTTCATCCGCCGAGGACGGAGAACGGTGTTCCACCGGCCGGGGCGCTCCGGCCGGTGGAACGGGCGGTCAGGTCCGGGATTCGAGTGCCGCCAGCTCGCGCTCGACGGCGCGCTGGTGCTCCTCGGCGTCCTCACGCGCCCGGCGAGGACTCCAGCGCCCGGCCATGGCGAAGATGAACGGCAAGAAGACGATCTGACCTCCCAGGCACACCCACCACCAGATCTGCCACTGGCCAGGCCCCTCCTGCGCGGCCTTCTGAACCTCGGCGCCGTGCTCCCGCAGAATCTTGAGCTGCGGCTGGGCCTGCTGGACGACGGCGAGCTCGGCGACGCCCACCTCCTGGGCCGCCTGGGCCGCGAGCTCGGGCGGAACGGAGCCCGCCGGATGCTTGGCCAGCTCGGCGAAGAGCTGAGGATGGGCGTTCACGATGGACAGCGCCGGGCCCGCCTGCGCCTGCGCGGCCTGTACCTCGGCTCCGTGCTCCACGAGCGGGGTCACGGAGGTCACCACGAGCGGCACGAACGCCGCCGAGACGGCCACGACGATGCGCAGGATCCATCCCCACACGGCGAGCCCGGTCGCGGTGGCGGCGGGGTTGTGCTTCTCGACGGTCTCGGTGAAGCCCGCCATCCAGGGGGCGTACGTCAGGCCGCCGAAGATTCCGATGCCGACGAACAGCCAGGCGAAGGTGTCGTACGCCGTGTCCGGTTGGGTGGCGAGCATCGCGAAGATCGCGGTGACGACCACCGAGCCGACACCGCCGACGAGCATCAGCGGCTTGCGGACGCGGAGCCGGTCCGACAGCAGCCCGGCCAGGATGAGCGCGATGGCGTTCGCCGCCCAGTACCAGTTGGCGAGCCCGTTGGTGCGCTGCTCGCTGTAGCCGAACGTCGCGGAGAAGTAGATGACGAAGTTGCCGACCGCCGCGTAGTACAGCAGCAGGTAGACGCTGATGGCGAAGGCCGAGCCGACCACGTCCAGCCGGAACATCTGCCGCCAGTGGCCGGTGAGCCGCTGCTCGGGGTCGATGCCCCGCGCGCGTGCCTCGATCAGGGCGCGGTCGCGCATGCTGACCATGACCTGGTCGCGCAGCCGGGGCGACAGCTCGCGCAGGCCGAACAGCGCGATGACGAACACCACCAGGGCGCTGATCCCGGAGTAGCGGAGCTCGTCCTGCCAGGTTGAGGTGTCAAGCGTCGCGCTGGTGACGGTCGTGACGACGAGGCTTCCGATGACCGGGCCCATCGTCCAGTAGCCCATGGCGGTGGCGCGACCGAGCTGAGGGGAGAAGTCGCGGATCAGGGCCGGGGTGGCGACCAGGACGATGCCCTCGACGAAGCTGAGCCCGGCGAACAGCAGCAGGTAGACGGTCTTGTTCGGAGCGTGGGGGAGGACGAGGACCAGGATGCCGGCGACCAGCAGGCCGTACACGACCAGGTTCGCGCGGCCCCAGCGGTCGGCGAGCCCGGCGACCAGGGACGCGAACGCCCCGACCACGTTGCCCACCACCGACAGCAGGATGAAGTAGCCGAACGTCATCCGGTAGTGCGTGATGATCGACGTCGCGACGGCGTACTGGATGTAGAGCAGGTAGTACAGGACGATCGTGGTGACGACCACGATCGCGAGGTAGGCGTAGCGGCGGCTCGACTCCGGGTAGTGCGCGAGGTCACGGTGCCACAGCCGGGCCAGGAGACCGGGTGCGGCGCTGCCGTCGCGTGGCGGGGCACCGTCTTCGGCGGAGGGGGAAACGGTCATGTGCGGACTCCTCTGGGCGGTCTCCCCCGAGAATTGGTCCTAAGGATTCAGGGCACTTCGAAGAAACGACGCGGGACGTCCAGGAGCATCGTGGTGATCTGCTTCTCGGTCACGCCCCGCTCGCGCACGTAGGGCAGGACGTCCTCACCGAGGTGCAGGTAGTGCCACTGGGGCAGGAACGGCATCACGTTCGGGTCGATCCAGTCGATGTAGCAGGCCGCGTCCTGCGACAGCACCATGCGGTCGGCGTAGCCGCGGCGGCACATCTCCACGAGCGTGTCGGCGCGCGCCTCGAAGGTGGTGCCCGTGTTGAGGCCGAACCGGTCCATGCCAAGGACGAATCCGGCGTCGGCGAGCTCGGCGAGCTGGTCGCAGTCGGTGGTGTCGCCGCTGTGCCCGAGGACGATCCGGGACGGCTCGACGCCTTCCTCGTCGCACATCACCCGCTTGACCAGGGCTCCGGTCCGGGAGCCCGGGTGGGTGTGCACGGTGATCGGCGCCCCGGTGAGCCGGTGGGCGCGGGCGACGGCGCGCATCACCCGCTCGACGCCCGGCGTCAGCCCCTCGCGGTCGATCGCGCACTTGAGCATCCCGGCCTTGACGCCGGTGCCGGCTATCCCGTCGGTGAGATCGGTGACGAACATGTCGACCATCGGGTCCGGGATCTCGGTGCCGAGCGTCTCGTTGAGGGCCGGGCCACGGTGACGGAAGTAGGCCGGGACGCTGTCGTAGGTGTAGACCCCGGTCGCCACGATGATGTTGAGCTCCGGGACCTGCTCGGAGATCCGCTGGATCCGCGGGATGTACCGGCCGAGCCCGATCACGGTCGGGTCGACGATCGTCGTGACGCCCTGCGCGGCCAGCGCCCGCAGCTTGGCGACCGCGTCGGCGACCCGCGCCTCCTCGTCGCCCCACTCCTCGGGATGATTCTGCTGGACGTCGGCGGTGAGGACGAAGACATGCTCGTGCATGTAGGTCCGGCCGAGCTCGGAGGTGTCGATGACGCCGCGGACGGTGTTGACGAGGCTCATGCGCGCGGCTCCTTGGTGAAGCTCATGGTGCTCCCGGCTTTCGCACATACCGACCGCCCGGTATGTGCGGGAAACGTATCGCCGGGTCCGTCCGGTGTCAATGGACCTTCCACGACGGGAGATTCGGGGAGGAGACGCCCTGGATATCGCGGCCGCGAGTGCCTGCCCGCCGAGCACCCGCCGGAATCGCCGGCCGGTTCGTCGTCGGTGGAGCGATGACCGCGTCGGCGGTCAGGGACAGGGCGCGTCCGCGTCGGCGGTCGGGGGTTCCCGCCCTGAACCGGGCGGATCGGAACAGGAGGCCGGTTCAGGACAGGGACCCCCTGACGCCAGTGATGATCAATTCGAGGCCGTCGCGGAAGACACGGTCGCGGCGCTCTCCGGACCAGGCGTCGGCGCCGGTTTCACGGGCCTGCTGCTCGATCGTGTAGCCGTTGACGTAGGCCAGGACGGTGTCCACGGCGACGGCGGCCGTGTCCTCGGGGACGCCCGCGGCGGTCAGGGCGGCGATGAGGCCGTGGAAGGCGGCGACGGCCTCACCGCCCGGGTGGCGGAAGGTGGACATGAGGCGCGCGCCGTCGCGGTGGGCCAGCATGACCTCGCGCGCGCCGATCGCGACGCCGCGCAGTCGCTCGTCCCAGGAGCCGTCGAGGGGTGGGGCGGCATCGGCCGGCGGGGTGACCAGGTGCGCGACCATGGCGTCCAGCAGGGCCTGCTTGCTCGGGTAGTGCCGGTACAGCGCGCTTGCTCGCACGCCGAGCCGGCTCGCCAGGAGCCGCATGGTGAGACCGTCCAGGCCGACCTCGTCGAGCAGTTCGATCGCCGCCCGAAGCACCTCGTCACGCCGCTGTCCCATCGAGTCCTCCTGGCGGGGTTGACATCCTGGCTTCGCCTACGTGAACAATGTACACGTGAACGTTGTTCACGTAGGCGAAGGAGGGCGTGATGACCGAGCAAGGCATGGACCGCGGGGACGCGGCGGTGGAGTCCGGCAGGGAGGCGCGGAAAAGGCCGGACCCGGCCGCAGGTGACACGGTGAAGGACTCGCCGCGCACCCGTCACACCGACACCACGCACGAATACGGCGAGGGCCGGGTCCGTTCCGCTGACGCGGTGAGGGACTCGCCGCACCCTCGTCACACCGACGCCGTGCGCGAATACGGCAGGGGTCGGGTCCTTTCCGCCGACGGGACCACGATCGGCTACCGGCAACGTGGCCGCGGTCCCGGGGCGATCCTCCTGCACGGCGGAATGCTGGCATCGCAGCACCTCACGAAGCTTGCCGTCGCCCTGTCGGCCGAATACACCGTCTACGTGCCCGACCGTCGTGGACGTGGGCCGAGCGGGCCCCACGGCGATGACTACGGCGTCGTTCGGGAGGTCGAAGACCTGCGGGCGCTCATCACGGCGACCGGGGCGTCACGGGTCTTCGGTCTGAGCTCGGGCGCGCTCATCGCGCTGCGCACGGCCCTCGTCACCCCCGAGCTTGACCGGATCGCCCTGTACGAGCCTCCGCTGTCCGTCGACGGCTCGGTGCCGACGGACTGGGTGCCGCGCTACGACGACGAGATCGCGGCCGGCAAGCTCGCCTCCGGCCTGGTCACGGTGCTCAAAGGTCTCGGCACCGAACCGCTGTTCGTTCGAGTCCCGCGATTCGTGCTCGCGCCGCTCCTGGCGATCGGCTCGCGGGTACGGCGCGATGTTCCCGAAGGCGAGGTGACGATCGAGGCGCTCGTCCCCACGCAGCACTTCGACATGCGGGTGATCCGGGAGATGGCCGACACGGTCAAGGACTACGCGGCGCTCGATGCGCGGGTTCTGCTGCTCGGCGGCACAAGGAGCCCGGCCTACTTCGGCGTCTCGCTGGACGCGCTCTCCGCCACGCTCCCGCACGCGCGACGTGTCGCGCTCCCGGGCCTGGGGCACTCGGGGCCGGAGGACGATGGAGCCCCCCTCGTCGTGGCCCAGGCCCTGCGTGATTTCTTCGGCGGACGATGACGGGTTCGACGTCGGCGGGGCGGCGGAGACTCCGAGGCTCGCCCAGAGCCTTCGAGCGGCCGGTACGGATCGGACGTCCTCCCCGAGTGATCGATGGCGGGCCCCGCCCCGCCTTGACAGCCCAGGTGACCCTTACGAGACTTGAACGGTAGGTCCTACGCGGTGGGGCGACGCCGGAGCGGCCTTCCGTCCGGCGGTTCTCGTGCAGGCCGGAGTTCGCCGGCGTGAGCCCGCTTCCCCGCTCGCGGTGGTTCCGGCGCCGGTCCGGCCCGATTTCATGGTCGAAGCCATCGCCGCTCACCCCGTGGCCGAGGGCCGGTCGAACCCCTGCCGACCGGACCGTGCACTCCAGAAGCATCGTGGCCCCGAACCGGCGGCGGGGGAGCCGTGCCGGTCGAAGAACCGGGGGGAGACTTCCCGCCGGGCCGTCGCACCCCTCATGCGCCCGCGGTCCGGGCCGCCGATTCTTCGGCCGGCATGAGCCTCCGTGGCCACATACCCGAACGATCGAGAGAAGGGGTGTCTCACATGACCAGCAGTCCCCAGCAGCTTGACATGATCGATCTCGCCGCCGCCGGAGAACTCGCCGCGCAGCTACGGGTCGACTCCATCCGGTCCAGCACGAGCGCGGGATCCGGACACCCCACGTCCAGCATGTCCGCCGCGGATCTCATGGCGGTCCTCATCGGCCGTCACCTGCGCTACGACTGGGACCACCCCGGAAACGACGACAACGATCACCTCATCTTCTCCAAGGGACACGCCTCTCCCCTTCTGTACTCCATGTACAGGGCGGTGGGGGTGGTCTCCGAGGAGGAGCTGATGACGGGATACCGCCGTCAGGGATCACGCCTGCAGGGCCACCCCACCCCCGTCCTGCCGTGGGTCGACGTCGCCACCGGATCCCTCGGCCAGGGACTGCCCGACGGGGTGGGGGTGGCGCTGGCCGGCAAATACCTCGACCGGCTCCCCTACCGGGTGTGGGTCCTGTGCGGGGACAGCGAGATGGCCGAGGGCTCCATCTGGGAGGCCCTCGACAAAGCCTCGTACTACGGGCTGTCCAACCTGATCGCGATCGTGGACGTCAACCGGCTCGGCCAGCGTGGTCCCACCGAACTGCAGTGGGACCTCAGGGCCTACGCCCGCCGCGCCGAAGCGTTCGGCGCACGGGTGCTGATCATCGACGGCCACGACCTCGCCGAAATCGACGAGGCCCTGGCCGTGGCGGCGGACGCGTCCGGAACTCAGCCGACCGTCGTGCTCGCCCGCACCGTCAAGGGGCGCGGATTCTCCGAGGTCGAGAACCAGGAGGGCTGGCACGGCAAGCCTCTCCCCGCCGACATGGCCGACCGCGCCATCGCCGAACTCGGCGGCGAGCGCAGCCTTCTCATCCGCGGGCCGCTGCCCGATCCGGCCGCGCGGACCGAGCCGGCCGCCTCGAGGTCGGAGGCACGCACCTCCGTGCCGATGCCGTCGTATTCGCCGGGGGAGAAGATCGCGACCCGCAAGGCGTACGGAGAGGCGCTCACCGCGCTCGGCGCCGCCCGCCCCGAGGTCGTGGCCCTCGACGGTGAAGTCAGCAACTCCACCTATGCCGACCAGTTCGCCAAGGCCTACCCCGGCCGTTACTTCGAGATGTTCATCGCCGAACAACAACTGGTCGCCGCGGCCGTCGGGCTCGGCGTCCGCCACTACGTCCCCTTCGCGTCGACCTTCGCCGCGTTCTTCACCCGCGCCTACGACTTCATCAGGATGGCCCCGATCTCGCAGGCGAACATCCGCCTCGTCGGCTCCCACGGGGGCGTCGAGATCGGCGCCGACGGGCCGTCCCAGATGGCCCTGGAAGATCTGGCGATGATGCGGGCCGTGCAGGGATCCACCGTGCTGTATCCCAGCGACGCCACGAGCACCGCGGCTCTCGTGCACGCCATGGCCGATCGGCCCGGCGTGGTCTACATGCGGACGACTCGCGGCGCCTACCCCGTCCTCTACAACGCGGCGGAGGCCTTCCCCGTCGGTGGGGCGAAGCTGTTGCGTTCGAGCCCGGCCGATGCCGTGACCCTGATCGGCGCCGGAGTCACCGTGCACGAATGCCTCGCCGCCGCTGATCTCCTCGCCCGTGACGGGATCAACGCCAGGGTCGTCGACCTCTACTCCGTCAAACCCATCGACACCGAAACGCTCCGCGCCGCCGCGACGGCCACGCGTGGCCGGCTCGTGGTGGTCGAGGACCACCACCCCGAAGGCGGAATCGGCTCCGCGGTCGCCGAGGCCCTGTCGGAGGGGGACACGACAGCCACGGGAGCCACAGGGGCACCGCGCATCTCGCATCTGGCCGTTCGTGACCTACCGGGTTCCGGCACCACCGAAGAGCTGCTGGCCACGGCCGGCATCGACGCCCGCCATATCGAGGCCGCCGCCCGCGACCTGCTCGACGACAGGTGACACCCTGGCGACAGCCGGTACGGTCGCCGGATGACGCCGCCGTGGGGATGATGGGCATTGCTCGGCGGTCGGCGGCCGTCAACGCGTCGGATCCGGTCCCGTGGAAGGACACGACATGGCACCTGCACGCAATCGAGTGACGCCGATGGGCGACGTCGAGGCGTTTCCGCTCCGCGGCGCCTGGACGGGCAACCGCGGCATCATCCATTCGGGCAGGCAGATCACCCGCTTTCATGCGAGTGACCTCTGGATCACGTGTGCGCTCGAGTTCCGGGGCCGCCGGCATGAGCAGTGGCAGCCACACCATTACACCTTCCTGTACTTCCATGACGAGGCGGTCTCCTTCGCCGCGGGGCATCGCCCGTGCGCGGAATGCCGCAGGGGCAGCTACACCAGGTACCGCGCCGCCTGGGCGGAAGGGCTCGGGGGCGAGGTGCCGTCGGCCGCGGCGATGAACCGGCGGTTGCACGCCGAGCGGATCGTGCGCGGGACCCATCGCCGGCGCACCCATGCGACCCCCTGGGCCGATCTGCCCGACGGCACGTTCGTCCGGCTCGACGGTTCGGCCGCTCTGGTCGTCGGCGCACAACTGATCGAGTGGACGCGGGAGGGATATCGGGCCCGCCGGGCGCGGCCCACGCGAGGAACCGCGGACGTCATCACGCCGCCCTCGACCGTCGGGGTGTTGCGCGCGGGATACCCGGTCCAGATCGACGACTCCGCGCGCGGGTGATCGTCGGTCGCGTGAGGACGGGCCCCGATCCCGGGGCATCGGCCATGTGCCCGGGATCGGCGGGCTCCCGTTCCTGGTCGATGACGCCTTCGGACGGGGCGCGAGGGCCGCGTCACCCTCCTTCTACTACATGATCTGTAGTAGAAGGAGGGTCCGAGGCACCGGAAGAATCGAGCTATTCTGCTGCATCGGCCGCAGTAAAGGATAGGCATGTGACTTCACCATCGCGTGGACGCCGGGATCGAGGCGACCTGGAGGCCGAGGTGCTCGCCATCCTGGCCCGCGCCGAAACCTCACTGACCTCCGGCGAGGTGGCTCGGCAGCTGGAACGGCCCCTGGCCTACACCACGGTCATGACGGTGCTGAGCCGCCTGCACGACAAGGGGGCGGTCAGCCGCGTCAGAAACGGTCGTGCCTACGCCTACTCCTTCCAGCGTGACGAGGCCGCCCGCCGTGCGGCACAGATGCACCGCCTGCTGGATGCGGGGGAGGACCGGGCACGCGTCCTGGCCCAGTTCGTCGGGGAGCTGGGCCAGGAGGACGAGGCGCTCCTGCAGCAACTCCTGCGCGAGACCGGCGGCTAGCGGCATGCGCATCGAGGTCTACCTGCCGTTGCTCACGTCGATCGTGCTCGGCCTGGCGGCGCCACGCCTGTCGCGGTGGCTGCCGCCGGCCACCGCGACCCGCGCCCTGGTCGCCGCCGCACCGTTGTCGGCGGTGAGCACCGCCTACGTGCTCGCGCTGCTCGCCTGGACCCTCGTCGTGCAGATACCCATGGTCGCGGGGCTCGGCCGCTGGTCCATCCACGTCTGGGACAGCGCCGACCCCGTGCCCTATCCGGTCGCCCTCGCCGCGGCACTCGCCCTCGCGTTCACCGCTCTTCGAGTGGCTCGCACCGTCATCGGGCATCACCGGGCCATGGCTGAGGTCCGCCATATCGCCGAGGGGCTGGACGGCGAGCCGGGTGGGCTGGTCGTGGTCGACGACGTGAGCCCCAAGGCCTTCGCCATCCCGTCCAAACGGGGCGGGCGCGTGGTGGTCTCCACCGGGATGCTGAACGCGCTGACCCCGGCCGAACAGCGCGTCCTGCTGGCCCATGAGCGCACGCACCTCACCCACCGCCATCATCTCTACCGGGCGCTCGCGGACGGGGCCGCCTGCGCCAACCCGTTCCTGACCCGGCTTCCCCGGGCCGTCCGCTACGCCTCCGAACGCTGGGCCGACGAAGAGGCCGCCACCGCCGTGGGTGATCGCGCCCTGGCCGCCCGCGCCCTGGCCCGTGCCGCGCTGGCGTCGGTTCCCCGGGCGGCCCCGGGGGCCGCGATGGGCTATCACCTGGCCGACGTACCCGCACGGGTGCAGGCGCTGCTCCGCCCCCGCCAATCACACCGGCCAGTGGTCATCGCCCTGCTCGTCGGCTTGATCGCCCTCACCCTCTGGGCCTCGTTCAACGCCGGCCACGACACCGAGTCACTGCTGGAACTCGCCGGCTCCCCGACCGCCGCGCCCTGCGCCTCCCACTGCCCGGCCTGAGTCCGTACGGCGCACGGACCGATCGATGGAGCGCGCTCGCCCATCTTGATCCGCACACTGGAGGGACGCCGGGAGTCCCGCCGCTCGAAGACGGCTCCGGTCGCGACAACCCGCCGCCCCCACGGATGAGACCCGAACCGATGCCGTGACACTGCCGGCTCTTGAGGCGGAGATGGCGATGACCTGGGATATCCGCTCCGGGCGGCGACACTTGACCGGTTTCCGTTACCAAATGTTAACCTGGACTTTTGTCCTAGTTTGGGGTAATTTTGGTGATCTACTACTCATCTTGTAGTTGCTGGCGTTGAACACGTTCGGCCTAGCCATCTCCCAAAGAGCACGCCCGTAGGCGTACTCGCGGAGAGGGAGTACAGGACCCATTGAACATGAGCATTTCACAGGGGCCACTCCGTAATGTGGCGGTCATCCTCGCCGGTGGCACCGGGCAGCGGATGGGGCTGGCGATCCCCAAGCAACTGGTGAAGGTCGCCGGCAAGCCGATCATGGAGCACACGCTGCGGGTGTTCCAGAGCTCCCCGCAGATCGACGAGATCATCATCGCGATGGCTCCGGGGTTCGCGGCCGAGGTGGCCGCCATCGTCGCCCGCAGCGGGTGCACCAAGGTGTCCCGTGTGATCGAGGGCGGCGCCACCCGCACCGAGACGACCATCCGCGCGATCAACGCGGTGGCCGCCACCGGCGACGGCGAGGTCAATGTGCTGTTCCACGACGCGGTCCGGCCATTCGTCGATCACCACATCATCGAGGACTGCGTCCGGGCGCTGGAGCGGTACGAGGCGGTCGACGTGGCGATCCCCTCGGTCGACACGATCATCAACGTCGACGACTACCGCGGCACCGTCATCAAGGGTGTTCCCCGTCGTGATCTGCTGCGCCGCGGTCAGACGCCGCAGTGCTTCCGCCTTTCGGTCATCCGTGACGCCTACCGGCTGGCCATGGCCGACCCGGACTTCACGGCAGGCAAGATCTCCGCGACCGACAACTGCAGCATCGTGCTGCGCTACCTGCCCGATGTGCCGATCTTCGTCGTGCCCGGCAGCGAGCAGAACATGAAGATCACCCACCCGGTCGACGTCTTCCTCGCCGACAAGCTGTTCCAGCTCTCGTCCCACAACCCGCCGCCGCCGGGCACCCTGGAGGACTACACCGCCCGGCTGACCGGCAGGACCATCGTGATCTTCGGTGGAAGCTGCGGCATCGGCGCGAACATCGCGGAGCTGACCCGATCCTTCGGCGCCCGGGTCTTCACCTTCTCCCGCTCCACGACCGGCACGTACGTGGAGAACCCCGTCGACATCGAGACCGCCCTGGCCAAGGCCTACGTCGAGACCGGCCGCATCGACTACGTCGTCAACACCGCCGGTGTCCTGCACATCGGCAGGCTCGACGACACCGACGCGGCCGTCATCGAGGAATCGCTGAGGATCAACTACCTCGCCCCGGTCACCATCGCGCGGGCCGCGCTCCCCTACCTGAGGCAGACCGGGGGCCAACTGCTGCTCTACACCTCCAGCAGCTACACGCGCGGACGTTCCGGCTACAGCCTGTACTCCTCGGCCAAGGCCGCCACGGTCAACCTCACCCAGGCGCTGGCGGACGAATGGACCGAGGACGGCGTCCGCGTCAACTGCATCAACCCCGAGCGCACCGCCACCCCCATGCGCAGCCGCGCCTTCGGCGAGGAGCCGGCGGACACGCTGCTGTCGTCCTGCGACGTCGCGCTGACCTCCATCGACGTGCTCATCTCGGATCTCACCGGCCACACCGTCGACATCCGGCGTCAGGACCCCCTGACCAGAGCCGCCCTGACCCCTCAGGTGAGCGCAGCCGCCCTGACCCCCCAAGGCGTCTCGTGAATTCACCCGGCCGCGGCCGATGGACCACCGCCGGGGTCACCGCGGCCTTGGTGCTCTCCTGCCCCGCCACGATGATCGCCGCACTGTGGCCGAACGCCTGGGTCTTCGCCCTCACCGCCGCGATCGGGTACGCCGCCGAGCCGCCGGCCTCCCGCCACGTGGCCGACCTCGTCGAGAGGCTGTCGCAGGTGAGCGCCGGCATCACCCTGCGGTTCGCCATCCGGGAGGTGGCGCTCATCCTGCTGCTGATCCGCCTGGACCAGACGGGTACGGCGAGTTCCGTCATCCTGGTGACGGGATTGCTCGGCCTGCACGTGGTGAGAGGCATCTACTCGATCCCGACGCTCCGGGTGGCCAAGCGGAGACGGCTCCCCCTGGTCACCCGGGGGATCGACCTGTCGGAGCTGGCGATCCCCGACGCGCCGCACCGGTTTTTCACGGTGCACCCCACCAGGACCATGCTTCACCTGGACGTGCCGGTCGTGGCGGGCACGCTGGTCGGCCTTGCGGCCGGGACCTCCTGGCCCGGTCTCGCCGGGCTGGCCATCGCCTACGCACTCGGCCTGGCCGGGGTCGCCCATATGGCCCGTCACGCCCTGCGCAACCGTCACCTCGGCAACGATCAGCGTGCGTTCGACGTCGTCAACCAGCGGCTCGCCGAGCTCGAGCCGGAGGTCGCGCTCTACTTCTCCGGTTCACGGGAGTCGGCGTATCAGGTCAACATGTGGCTGTCCACCCTTGACGACCTGGACCGCCGCACCCTGATCATCTTGCGCGAGCGGGCGATCGTCCCCCTGCTCGGCCCGACCCGGACACCCGTGGTGTGCGTGCCGAAAACGCTGGACATCGTACGGCTCGACCTCTCCGGCCTGCGGTTCGCGCTCTACCCGGCCAACGTCGGCAACAATCTGCACCTGCTGCGGGTGCCCGGCATCCGGTCCGCCTTCATCAACCACGGCGACAGCGACAAACCGGCGAGCTTCAACCCCTTCGCCAAGGCCTACGACGAGGTCTGGGTCGCGGGACCGGCCGGGCGTGAGCGCTACCTGAGCATGCCCACGGGCGTCCGCGACGAGGACATCGTCGAGGTGGGCCGCCCGCAACTCACCTCCATCCGGGTGGGCGCCGCGACGCCCGACCCGATGTTCACCGTGCTGTACGCCCCCACCTGGGAAGGCTGGTCCGACGACCTTCTCCACAGCTCGGTCGCGACGATGGGGCCGAAGATCGTACGGGCGTTGCTCGACCACACACCACCCGTGCGGCTGCTCTACAAGCCGCACCCGCTCACCGGCACCCGGGACGCGCGAGCCACCGAGGCCCATCATGAGATCGTCGCGATGATCGAGCAGGCCAACGCCGCCCGCGTGGCGGGTGGCACGTGGACGGTCGCCGCCGAGCGGGCACGGGAACGCGGCCGCCTCGAGGGCCTCACCCGTCGGCTGGAGGCGCACGCCGGCGACGGGGCCGTCGGCGACGAGGCCCAGATCTCACGCGACACCGGCCGATCCGCTCTCGCCGGCGACGGGCAGGAGGTCGAGGACGCCTGGCACGAGTCGTACTGGCAGGCCGTCGACTGGTGGCGCCACCGCGTCATCACCGGCCCCCGCCCCCATGTGCATGACTGTTTCAACCGCGCGGACCTGCTCATCACCGACATCTCCAGCGTGGCCGGCGACTTCATCGTCAGCGGCAAACCCTTCGCCGTGACGAATGTGGGCGGGTTGGGGGCTACGGAGTTCCGCCGCCTGTTCCCCACCGCCGCGACCGCGGCTTACCTGATCACGCCGGACTGCGCCGAGCTGCCGAAGATTCTGGCGGAGGCCGCCGGCCCCGGACCCGATGTCATGGCCGAACGCCGCCGCGAGCTCAAGAACCACCTGCTGGGCCCCGACGAGCCCGACTCCGTGACGAGGTTCGCCGCGGCCGTCGACGCTCTCATCGCCAGGGATCCCGCCCGTGCCGGCGAGGGGCGATACGTCGCATGAAGGCCGCGAACGCCATGACCTCGGTCCACCGGCGGCTCCCCGGCGACCAGAGGGTCGTCGCCGGCCTGCTCCTGTCCTACCCTCTGATCATCGTCACGGCGCTGTGGCCGGCCGTCTGGCTCTTCACCGTGCTCGTACTGATCAGCTACGTCGCCGAGGCCGCGGCGGTTCGCCACGCGAGCCACGTCTCCGCCACCCTGACCCAGATCGGCCTCGGCCTCACGCTGCGTTCCGTGGTCCGGGAGGCGGCGCTGCTGTTGCTGCTCGCCCGCAGCGCGACGCTGGACACCGGATGGATCGCCGCGGTGGCGATCGGGCTGATGTTCCTGCACGTGATCCGGGCCGCCCATTCATCCGCGGTCATGCTGGTGACCCAGCGGCGACGGATGCCCATGCTCACCCGGGGAATCAACCTGTCGCCGTTGCGCGTCCCCGCCCCGCCGCCGCGGCGGCTCACCAGGCAGCACACCCGGACCATGCTGCACCTGGACGTCCCCGTGGTGGCCGGCGCGCTGATCGGCGCGGTGGCCGGCACGGCGTGGCCGGTCCTCGGCGGGCTTGTCATCGCCTTCGCGGCCGGACTCTCCGCCGTCACCGTCATGACCTGTCACGCCCGGCGCAACCGCCACCTGGGCGACAAAGGGCGGATCCTCCGGATGGTCGCGGACGAGGCCGCGAGGCACCTGCCGGAGGTGGTGCTGTACTTCTCCGGGGCGACCGACTGCATGTACCAGATCAACATGTGGCTTGAGACGCTTGACCGGCTGGAACGCAGCACAATGATCATTCTCCGCGAATCCGCGAACCTCCGCCTTCTCGGCCGGACCACCTCGCCCGTCCTGTGCATCCCGGCCGGCGCCGACATGATGAACTTCCCGATGCCCGACAGCGTGCGCGTCGCGCTGTTCCCGGCGAACGCCGGCAAGAACATCCACATGCTGCGCCTGCCGGACATCCGTTCCGTGTTCATCGGCCACGGAGACAGCGACAAGGCCGCCAGCTTCAATCCGTTCAGCAAGGTCTACGACGAGGTCTGGGTCGCCGGCCCGGCGGGGCGCGAGCGCTACCTGCGCAGCGACGCCGGCGTCCGTGACGAGGACATCGTCGAGGTGGGCCGCCCGCAGCTCGCCTCCATCCAGGTGGGCGTTCCGACGCCCGACCCGATGTTCACCGTCCTGTACGCCCCCACCTGGGAAGGCTGGACGGGGGACGAATTCCACACCTCCGTCGCGACGATGGGGCCGAAGATCGTGCGAACCCTCCTCAACCACACTCCCCACGTACGGCTGCTGTACAAACCGCACCCGATGGCGGGGAAGGACAGCCCGGCCGTACGACGCGCCCACCAGAAGATCGTCTCGATGATCAAAGAGGCCAACAGGGTCCGCGACGCCGGCGGCAAATGGGGCGCCGATCGGGACCAGGCGTACTGGGAGGCCGGTGGCTGGTGGCGGCACCGCGTCATCACCGGCTCCCACCCGCACCTGTACAGCTGCTTCAATCGCGCGGACCTTCTCATCACCGACATCTCGAGCGTGGTGGCCGACTTCATGGCCAGCGGCAAGCCGTACGCGGTGACCAACGGGGCAGGCCTGGCCGATGAGGAGTTCCGGATGCGGAACCCCAGCGCATCGGCGGCGTACCTGCTCAGCCGGGACTGCTCTGAGCTCACCGCGCTGCTCGCGGCGGTCGCCGCCGACGGCGACGACCCCATGGCCGAACGCCGCCGCGAGCTCAAGAACCACCTTCTCGGCCCGGACGCCCCGGACGCCGGCACCCGCTTCGCCCAGGCGATAAACGCGCTCATCAAGACCGAATAGGGCGACTGGCGAGGAGGCCGGGGCCACGGCCGGCGCACCCCGTCGGTCCGGCCGTGGTCCTTCCCCGGCTCGATCGTTCGGGCGAGGGGATCGCCGATGCGGTACGGCGCGTCCACGTGGGTGCCCGACGGGGATGGCTGCCCGTGGTGAACGTCAGTGCTTGACGGCCCGCAGGATGACGAACTTCGCGTCGCTCGTGACGACCTCGCAGTTGCCGAAGAGCCGGCGCAGCTTCGCGTGGTATCCGAGGTGACGATTGCCGATGACCCAGAGTTCGCCCCCGCGGCGTAGCGCGCGGCGTGATCCGGCGAACATGCCCCAGGCCATCGCGTCGCTCGTCGCCTGGTGCGTGTGGAACGGCGGATTGTTCATCACCAGGTCCACCGTCCCCGCCGGAACACCCGACAGGCCGTCGCCCACCAGGAACTCCGCCGCGGCGCCGGTGCCGACGTTCGCCTCGAAGGTGGCTTCCGCCGAGGCCACCGCCTGGTAGGACTCGTCGATGAACAACACCTCGGCTCTGCGGTTGGCCAGCGCTGCGGCCACTCCGATCACCCCGTTGCCGCAGCCCAGGTCCACGATGCGCTCGGGACCACGGCTCAGCGGCAGGTTTCGCAGAAAGAACCTGGTGCCGATGTCGAGGCGGTCGGCGCAGAAGATGCCGGCGTGGTTGGTGACGGTCAGGCCCGAGGCCGCCCCGACTCCGGTGGGCAACGTGTAGCTCCGCGGCCACGGGCTGGGGGTCCGGGGGAGCTGCGGATCCGGCGAGCAGAAGATGAGCCGTGCCTTCTTCTGCGCCAGCGACGTCCGGGTCGGTCCGAGGATCCGCTCGAACAGCTTCAGCGTCGAGGTGTGGATCTCGGTGACCATTCCGGCGCCGACGATGACGGTGCCGGTGTGCACGGAGGGCGCGAGGCGGTGCAGCTGATCCTCCAGGAGCGCGATGCTCTTGGGCACTCGGATCAGCAGCACGTCGATCCGCTCCGGTGGCGTGTCCCTGGTCGACAGGAGCCGCACCACGTCCGCGTCGACCCCGTTGCGCTTCAGGTTGGCCCGGGTCCCCTCCTGGGCGAGGAAGGAGTCGGTGATCTGCGCCGGGCGGTGCTCGGCAAGCGTGGTGGCCAGAGCACCCCACCGGTCGCCCACCACGACCACGGTGCCGGAGAGGTCCGTCGGCTCGCCCTCGACTCCGTCGAGGTGCCGCAGGAGATACTCGTCGGCGGCGTCCCAGGCTCGAAGCGTGTCGCGGGGATCTTCGGGAAAACGGGTGAGATCGAACTCACCTCTTGACGTCGTCAAACGATTCATTATCCCCTCAGGCTAGCCGAGTCCCGCGGCCCGCCGGGTAATCGAGGACGGCACCGCGGATCTTCGTGCCCGGAATCGGCGGTATGAGCCAGATGGTTCCCGGCCGTTCGGCGGAGGCCCTCGCGCCTCGCGATCGGGCGGTTCAGCGGGCGGGAGGACGAACCCGGGGCGATCGAGCAGGTGATCATCGGCCGAATACCGATCGCGTGGACCTCGGCACATCTGTTACCGTCGTTCGCATGAAGCGCGCTGCCATGACGACGACGCCGGAGAGTGTCCCGGCGCGCTGACTGCTGACTTAGTCCGAAGCCCCGGGGCGAGTGCCCCGGGGCTTCGCCGTTCGGTCACTCGCCCAGTATCCGCGAGGAGACCACAATGCATGATCACCGCAAGCTCGGCCGCGAGCTGGGCCTGTTCGACACCGACCCGCTGATCGGCGCGGGACTGCCCTACTGGTTGCCCGACGGCGCGACCGTGCGGCACACCCTGGAGGAGTACATCCGCACCGCAGAGCGGCGGGCGGGCTACCGGCACGTGTACTCGCCCGTGCTGGGCAAGCGGGAGCTGTACGAGATCTCCGGGCACTGGTCCCACTACAGCGAGGACATGTTCCCTCCGATGGATCTCGGGGGAGAGCAGGTCGTCCTGCGGCCGAGCCTCTGTCCCCACCACGCTGTGATCTACCGTTCCCGGGCCCACAGCTACCGCGAGCTGCCCCTGCGGATGGCCGAGCTGGGAGGCATGTACCGCTCCGAGCTGTCGGGCGTGCTCGGCGGGCTGACCCGGGTCCGGGCGATCCAGCTCAACGACGCGCACATCTTCTGCACCCTGGACCAGGTGAGCGAGGAGGCGCGGGCGGCGCTGGAGCTGATCCGCCGGGCGTACGAGGCGCTCGGCATCACCCCGGCCCGCTACCGGCTCTCCCTGCCCGGCCCCGGCGGGAAGTACGTCGCCGCCCCCGAGATGTGGCGGCGGTCCACCGCCCTGCTGACCGACGTTCTCGACCGCTCCGGCCTGCCCTACGAGGCAGCCGAGGGAGAGGCCGCGTTCTACGGGCCCAAGATCGACGTCCAGGTCGCCGACAGTGCCGGCCGGGAGTCCACCCTGTCCACCGTCCAGGTCGACTTCCACCAGCCCGAGCAGTTCGATCTGCACTACATCGGCGCGGACGGCGCGAAACACCGGCCGGTCATGGTCCATCGCAGCATCATCGGCAGTGTGGAGAGGGCCGTCGCGCACCTCATCGAGCAGCACGGCGGCGCCTTCCCCGCCTGGCTCGCCCCCACCCAGCTGGTGATCCTCCCGATCTCCGACGCCGAGCTGCCGAACGCCGAGGCGTTCGCCCGGCGATGCGCCGGCCTCGGGCTGCGGGCCGAGATCGCCGGGCCGGAACGCGGCAGCCTGGGCGCCCGCATCCGGGAGGCCCGCCTCGTGCCCTACCAGGCGGTGATCGGCGCCAAGGAGGCCGCCGACGACCACGTCGCCGTGCGCCTGCGTGACGGACGCCGCCTCGATTCGCGGCCCGCCGCCGAGGTCCTGGCCCGCGTCGGCGCTCTCGTCGGCGCTCACCGCACCGATCTGTGGGACACCGACGGCCGCGTGTAGAGAACGGGCGGCCGTCAAAAGACGCGACCGGCGAGCATCCGGCCGCGAGCGCCGCCCGTTCCCGAACGCCGAACACATGCGACGGCTCATGACTGGCGCGAAATTGGGCCGGATCGGTGTCGATTGCGGGCGGTCCCGTTCGCCGTAGTCGGTGAGGGCGCCGCCACCGGCGCCCTCACCAACTACGAGCCAAGGAAACGACATGCGAAAACTGATGGTGACCACGTTCGTGTCCGTGGACGGCGTCATGCAGGCACCGGGCGGCGGCGACGAGGACCGCGACGGCGGGTTCGAGCACGGCGGCTGGGCCGTACCGCACATCGACCAGCGGTTCATCCAGCTGATGGCCGCGCTGACCAGCAGGGCCGACGCGCTCCTGCTCGGGCGCAGGACCTATGACATCTTCGCCGCCAGCTGGCCGCTGGCCGAGGCCGACGACCCGATCGGGGCGAAGCTGAACGGCGTGCGCAAATACGTCGCGTCGCGGACGCTGGACACCGTGTCGTGGCAGAACTCGACGCTGCTCACCGGCGACGTCACCGAGGCGGTCGGCAGGCTCAAGCAGGGCGTGGGCGGCGAGATCCAGGTCCACGGCAGCGGCGAGCTGATCCAGACGCTCGTCAAGCATGACCTCGTCGACGAGTTCCACCTGCTGGTCTTCCCGGTGCTCATCGGCTCCGGAAAGCGGCTTTTCGCGGGGGGAACCGTCCCGTCCGGCCTCAAGCTGGTCGGCACCACGGCGTTGAGCACCGGTGTCCTCGTCAGCACGTACGAGCGCGATGGCAAGGTTGAGTACGGTGCGATGGGCCCGGAGACCGGTAACTGGTGATCGAGCGAAGCGAGACGGGAAAAGCCATGCCGCAGTACGCGATTCTGATCTACGAGAAGGAGACCCCCGGAGGTGTGGCCGACATCCCGCCCGATGTCATGGAGGCCAACCTGCGCGCCGGGGAGAAGATCGCCGCGATGGGCGCGAGAGTCGTCCACGAGCAGGCGCTGCAGCCCAGCGCGGCCACGCGGACGATCCACAAGGACGGCCTGGTCACCGACGGCCCGTTCATCGAGAGCAAGGAGGTGATCGCCGGGTTCTTCGTGGTGGAGACCACGGACCTCGAAGCGGCGATCGCCATCGGCAAGCTGCTCCCGATCATGGATGGCGCCGTCGAGGTGCGGCCGCTGCTCGCGGAGTGACCTCCGTCCAGCAGGCGGTCGCCGACGCGCACCGTCGCGAGTGGGCCACGGTGCTCGCCGCGACGGTGCGCGTCACCCGCGACCTCGACCTCGCCGAGGAGTGCGTCCAGGACGCGTACGCCGACGCGCTCGACGCCTGGACGCGCGGCGGCGTGCCGGCCAGGCCGGGCGCCTGGCTGACCACCGCGTCCCGGCACAACGCGCTGGACGCCCTGCGCAGGGCCAGAACACTGCGGTCGAAGCTGCACCTGCTGGTGGAACCGGCGGCCGCAGACTCCGATCCTCCCGCCGGTCCGGTGGTTCACGACGACCGGCTGCGGCTGGTCTTCCTGTGCTGTCACCCGGCGCTGGACACCAAGGCTCAGGTCGCGCTCACGCTACGGCTGGTCTGCGGCGTGACGACCCCGGACATCGCGAAGGCGTTCCTGGTATCCGAGACGACCATGGCGGCCCGGATCACCCGGGCGAAGAAGACGATCGCGGCGGCGCGGATCCCCTTCCGAATGCCCGCCCCCGGCGAGCTGCCGGACCGGCTGGACGCGGCCCTCACCACGATCCACCTGCTCTTCACCACCGGCCACACCGCACCGGCGGGACCCGCGCTGACCAAGGACGACATCGCGACGCGCGCGCTCGACCTGGCACGCCTGCTCCTCGACCTGATGCCGGACGAGCGGGAGGTCCGGGGACTGCTCGCGCTGCTCCTGGCCAACCACGCCCGCCGGGCCACCCGTACCACCGCGGGCGGGCGCCTGCTGCCGCTGGAGGAACAGGACCGTTCGGCCTGGGACCGGGAGGCCATCGCCGAGGCGCACGACCTGGTCCTGGGAGCGCTCCGCGGCGGCGATCCCGGCCGGTTCGCCGTGCAGGCCGCCATCGCGGCGCTGCACGCGACCGCGCCGACGTACGGCGACACGGACTGGGACCAGATCCTGGTGCTCTACGACGAGCTGTTGAGAGCGTGGCCGTCGCCGGTGGTCGCGCTCAACCGGGCCGTGGCGGTCGCGATGGTCGACGGGCCGGCGACCGCGCTGGCCGAGGTCGAGGCGCTCGAACACGACCCGAGACTCGCCGGCTACCGCTACCTGCCGGCGATCAAGGCCGACCTGCTGCGCCGGCTGGGCCGGTGGGCCGACGCCGCCGTGGCGTACGAACGGGCGATCACGCTGGCCGACAACGACGCCGAACGGGCCTTCCTCGCCGCCCGGCTCGCATCGGGACCGGCCGGCTGACGGCCGTGCTCGTGGAGGCAGGGGACGGATCACGAAGGTCCGGGGTCGAGCCGGGCCGCTCCGCCTCGCCCGCTGGAAGCCCTGGAGAACCCGGCAGACCAACCGTTGAGGCCCGCTTTCCGCGTGGCGGACACTACACGGTGTGAATGCGATGAATACTCAACGTCATGCGCGTCGACTTCGATCCCGAGGCCATGAGTGGGGCGGCTTTCTTCCGGTTCATGACCTCGGTCGTCGTTCCGCGTCCGATCGCGTGGGTCTCCACCGTCACACCTGACGGAGCGGTGGAGAATCTCGCTCCGCACTCCTTCTTCAGCATCGCCAGCACCGATCCGCCGATCGTGCAGTTCACCTCGATCGGCCGTAAGGACTCCCTGCGCAATGTCGAGGACACCGGAGAGTTCGTCGTCAACTTCTCCTCCGAACCGCTGCTGCACCTGATCAACGCCACCGCCACCGATTTCCCTCGGAACGTCAGCGAGTTCAGCTTCGCGGGAATCGACCGCGAGGCCAGCCGTCATGTGCGGCCGCCCCGGGTGGCCGCCTCTCCCGTCGTCCTGGAGTGCCGTTCACACACCACCCTGCGCATGGGCAACTCCACCCTGGTCTTCGGCAGGGTCTTCCTCGCGGCGGTGCACGAGGAGTACATCGTCAACGGCCGCCCCGATGCCGAGCGGTTGCGCCCGCTGACCAAGCTCGGCAGGGACGAGTGGGGGACGCTGGGCGGGATCCTGCACCTGAACCGCATTCCCTACGAGGAGCCGCATGCCGAATGACCCATCAGGTCCAGGCCTTTCATCCCTTCACTCAGCCCTCCACCCGGGTCGGTGCCATACCGCGCGGCCCGAAGGCCGGGTGCGTCTGGCTCAGGGTTTCGCCCTTGCCGTATGCGTGTCCGTTGATTCCCCAGCCTCCCTCCATCGCCTCGGTGATGACGACCCAGGTCCGGGCGGCCTGGGTCGGGTCGCCTGAGATCGCGGTCACGATCTGGGTGGCATCGGCGACGAGGGCCTTCTGGCCCGCCCGATCGAGGCCGCCGGCCCCGATCGTCACCTGGAGGCGCACGATGCGGGCGGAGCCGGTGCTCGCCGTGTGGATCGCCGTCGACGGCAGGCGGTGAATGTAGACACCCGTGACATCGCGCACCGCCTGCGGAGCCGGTGTGGGAACTCCCTCGGCGCGCATCGCGACCGCCGCGAGCCGTTCGGCGAGCGCGCGGTCGGAGCCCTGGGGGAAAAGGCCGTCCGGCGCGTAGACATCGATGATCGGCATTGCGTTCTCTCCACTTCCGAAGATTATGACGACCATCATAGGTGGGATATGATGGTCGTCATAACCAAGGGGTGATGTGGATGTCCGGCGACGTGAGAGCGCGGATGATCGAGGGCGCGGCCGAGCTGCTCGCCCGCCATGGTGTCCAGGCGACCTCGTTCGGCGAGGTGCTCAAGGCGACCGGCGCACCCCGCGGGTCGATCTATCACCACTTCCCCCGGGGCAAGACACAGCTCATCGAGGAGGCTCTCGATCTTCTGGGAGCTCGGGCGTTCGACCCGATCGAGGAGCATGCCGGCGCGACGGCAGAGGAGATCACCCGGGAGTATCTCGCCATGTGGCGCTCCTTCGTCGGTGGTTTCACGGTGCAGGGCGGCTGCGCGATCCTCGCCGTGACCGTCACGGCGGACTCGGCACAGCTCGTGGATCACGCCGCGGCGGTGTTCCGGACGTGGCGGACCCGGCTCGCCGCCCTCCTCGAAGAGGGCGGACTGGACCATGAGGACGCGGTCGGCTTCTCTGCCACGCTCATCGCCGCCATCGAGGGAGCCGTGGTGTTCGCTCGCGCCGAGCGGAGCATGGACCCGTTCGACCTGATCTCCCGGCAGATGCTCGACCAGGTCGGGCGGCTGAGCCGTGACCGGCGAACCATCTGATCGCGGCCACCAGGCCTTCGGAGCCCGGGTCATACCCTGAAAGCATGACGCCTGTTCGAAGGGGGAGACGTCGTGGACATCGATCTCCGCAAGCTGCGCTACTTCGTGGCCGTGGCCGAGGAACTGCACTTCGGACGCGCCGCCGAGCGGCTGCACATCACGCAGCCGGTGCTCTCCCGGCAGATCCGCGCCCTTGAGCACGAGATCCGTGCGCAGCTGTTCTCCCGGGACAGGCGGTCCACCGCGTTGACGTCCGCCGGGCGCCAGCTGCTGGAGGACGCCCGCCCGCTGCTGGCCTCCGCCGAGGCGCTGCACCGCCGTGTCGAGCGGGCGGCGCGTGGGACGGCGACCTTCACCGTCGGCTTCATGCCCGGAATCACCGTGACCGCCGCGGTCCGGGCCTTCGCCGCCCGGCATCCCGAGCTGAGCGTCGAGGTGGTGCGGACGTCCTGGGACGACCAGACCGAGGTCGTGCACGACGGCCGGGCGGACATCAGCTACGTCAGGATGCCCGTCGACCAGCGCGGCCTGCGACTGCGTGCGCTGTTCAGCGAGCCGCGCGTCGCCGTTCTCTCCACCGATCACCGCCTGGCCGGCAAACAGTCGATCGGCATCGCCGAGCTGGCCGGGGAGCGCATGCTCCAGGACCCCGACACCGTTCCCGAATGGCGCGACCTTCCCGAGCGATCGAGCGCGGAGCGCGCCCGGCCGAGGCCCGCCTTCCACACCGTCGAGGAGAAACTCGAACACGTCGCGGCGGCCCGCGGTGTCATCGTCCTGCCCCTGTCGGTCGCCACCTTCTACATCCGGGCCGACATCGCCCACGTTCCCATCGAGGACATCGGACCCAACCAGGTCTGCCTCGCCTGGAGCGCCGACCGGCGCTCGCCGCTCGTCCGCGAGTTCGCCGCCGTCGCCGCCGAACAGGTGTGACGCGCCCCGTTCCGCCCGAGGCGCGTGATGCCCATAGGGCATCACCGGCGTAGAAAGAGGTCTTGGACGCCGCAGCGGTCCCGGAGGGAGGGTGGATCTACGGCGAAACCCTCGCCGACCAGCGGAAAGGACCAAAGAGGATGAAGGTCTTCATCACGGGCGGCTCCGGATACATCGGCCGCTCCACCATCCGGGCACTGATCCGGAGGGGAATCGAGGTGAGCGCCCTGGCGCGCGGCGAGCACGCCGCGCGGACCGTGTCGGAACTCGGGGCGACCCCGGTACGGGGAGATCTGACGGACGTCGAAGTGCTGACCCGAGCGGCCCGGCAGGCCGACGGGGTGATCCACCTGGGCCAGGCCTACAGCGACGACACCGCCGCGGTCGACCGCGCCGCGGCCGACGCGCTGCAGGAGGGCGCCGGCGACCGGCCGTACGTGCACACCGGCGGGGTGTGGGTGTACGGCGACACCGATGGCGTCGTCGACGAGGACGCGCCGTTGAGCCCGCCGCCGATCACCGCGTGGCGGCTGGAGAACGAGAAGCGCGTGCTCGCCCGGGCAGCCACCGGAGGGCGCCCCGTGGTGGTGATGCCGGGCCTGGTCTACGGCCGCTCCGGCGGGCTGGCGCAGACGTTCTTCGTCGAGCCGGGGCGCGCCGCGGGCGCGGTCCCCTGCATCGGAGAGGGCGCCAACCACTGGGCGCTGGTCCATGTCGACGACGTCGCCGAGCTGTACGCGCTGGCGCTGAACGCCCCGGCCGGGTCCGTCTACGCCGGCGTCGGCGACCAGAACCTGCCGCTGGCGGACATCACCCGGGCACTCAGCCACGCGGCCGGCCACCCGGGAAAGGTCCGGCACCTCACGCCGGAGCAGGCCCGCGAGCAGATGGGCCCGATCGCCGAGGCCTTCGCGCTCGACCAGCGGCTCACCGGCGCCCGCGCCCGGCAGCAGCTCGGCTGGACGCCGACCCATCTCGACGCCCTGGCCGAACTCGCCCAGGGCTGAACAGAACCGGCGATTGTGACCTGGCGCCTGTTGCCTTGACGCCGGTGACAAGGTTCTACCGTGTCTGCGATGAGCGATCGGCGCGTGAGGAGGCCCCGGCGTGGCCGCGGTGCCGGCCACGCCGGCCGGCGACCGAGCGGCCGTCGCATCGGCCGACCGGAGGAATGACGATGAAGTTCGCTGTCAGCTACAACCCCGCCTTCTACGGCGTCGATCCCGACAGGATCATGACCTACGCCCGGCACGCCGAGGACTCCGGCTTCGAGTCGCTGTACCTGCCGGAGCACGTCGTGCTGTATCCCGGTGCCAGGTTCGGAGCCTTTGAGCTCCCGCCGTCGCTGCCCTACCTCGATCCGCTCGACTGCCTGAGCTTCGTCGCCGCGGCCACGGAGCGGATTCTGCTCGGGACGGGCGTGCTGCTCCTGCCGTACCACCATCCGGTGATCCTTGCCAAGCGCCTGGCGACCATCGACGTGCTGTCCAAGGGGCGGATGCGGCTGCTGACCGTGGGGATCGGCACCCTGCCGGGGGAGGCCCGGGCGGTGGGGGTCGACTTCGGCACCCGCGGCCGTCGTACCGACGAGGCCATCGACGTGATGCGGCTGCTCTGGGCCGGTGGCGAAGACGGCGTCAGCTTCGCCGGGGAGTTCTTCGCCTTCGAGGACCTGTGCAGTTTTCCCAAGCCCCTCGGGGTCACCCACCTGCCGATCCACATCGGCGGATCGAGCCGGGCGGCGGCACGCCGGGCCGGGCTACGCGGCGACGGCTACTTTCCCGGCGGCGCGCTCGATCCGGACGAGCGCGCCGCCCAGATGGATCTCGCCCGGTCGGCCGCCGTCGAGGCCGGCCGCAGCCCGGAAACGCTGGAGTACACGCGGTGGGGGTCGATCGACATGACCGCCGAACAGGTCGGGGCGTTCGCCGCGCAGGGCGTGACGCGCCTCGTCGTGAGCCCTGCCACCGCCGACCCGGACCGGCAACGCGATGAGCTGTCCGCGTTCGCCCAGCGATTCGCGCTCCCCGAGTCCGTGTCCCCGCCGCGGGCCGAAGCGCTCGAATCCTGATCGAACGGCACATCGCACCGGCGTTCAGTGGCGAGCGCCGACCATCCGAAGGCGTTCGACGCTCCGGGCGCCCTGCTCGTGCTGGGAACCGCCGTGGGTTTCGTCGCGAGGGCCGGCGACAAGGTGGTTACGGGGTCTCCGGGTGTGAGCGTTCGTCGAGAAGCTGTGCCAGCCATTCCTGGCTGGCGCGCGCCACGCGCGCGGGGACGCCGAGGTCGTCGAGAAGGTCGCCCGCGGCGGCCATCTCGTCGGCTCGCCGCCGGGCGTGCAGCAGGCTGCCCCGTTCGAGGCGGTCGACCGTCTGCGCGGTGGCGTTCTGGAGTTCCGCGCGGATGTTGTCCCTGAGCCAGTCTTCGCAGCCGGCCGCGCGGCCCGCGCGCAGCGCCTCGACGACCGCGGCCGCGAGGCCCTTGTAGAAGACGCTGCGGACGAGTTTGCGTGCCGCGGCCGTACCGGCGGGGCCCGCCAGGACGTCGACCGTCGCGCCGAGCCCGGTGAACGTCTCGGCGTACCGGTGCGCGCCGGGACCGCAGGCCAGCATGGGCGTGCGCAGCCCGTTGCCGGGCACCGGCGACATGAGCGCGACGTCGGCGAATATGACTCCGGCCTCCGACGCCATGACCGCGAGCCGTTGTTTGAGGGTCGCCGACGCCGTGTTCAGGTCGGCGTAGGCGTCGCCGCGGCCCATGCCGGGCAGCGCCTCGCGCAGGGTCTCCTCGGCGTCGTGCGCACTGGTGAGGGCGATGACCAGGTCGGCGCCCCGGCTGGCGTCCGCGTCGTCGGCGCACTGGAGGATGTGTCCGGCGGCGGGAACCTCGGGGTCGAACCCCCGGACGGTCGCACCCGCCGAGAGCAGGCCGGCGGCGATCTCCGACCCGGCCTCGCCGAGGCCGAGCACCGCGATGACCGGTGGGGCGGCGGTCACGGCTGCGCCACGGCGGCGGAGAGCGCCCGAAATGCCTCGATGACGCTCTGCAGGTGAGCGTGCATCGCCGCCTCGGCGGCCGAGGGGTCCTTCGCGATGACGGCCTCGACGATGGCCTCGTGCTGCGGAAGCGAGACCGACGGTCGGCCGGGGACCAGTGAGAGCGAGAACTGGTGCCTGACGGTCTGGTCACGGAGCTGGCGGAGCAGCCGCGCGGAGGTCTCGTGGGCCGCGATGTCGCGGATCGCGCCATGCAGTTGTCTGTTCAGATCGCTGTACCGGAGGAGCTCCGACCGGCTGACGGCGGCTCGCATGTCCCGGGTGATCTGCTTGAGCGCCGCCGCTTCGGCTTTTGTGACGCGCTCCGCCGCGCGCGCGGCCTCGAAGCCTTCGAGCATCCTGCGGACCTCGGTGATCTCGATCACTTCGGCGAAGGTGATCTCCCGCACGCGGGCGCCGCGGTTCGGCTGAAACTCGACGAGCCCGTGTGACGCGAGATCCTGCAGCGCGTTCCGGATCTCGAACCTCGAGGAGCCGAACCTCTCGCACAGTTCGGCCTCGATCAGCCGCTGCCGCGGAGCGTAGTCACCGCGCAGGATCGCGCCGCGAATCGCCTCCTGGACCGCCGCTCTGTCGTCGCCGCTTGGCATCCTGGGACCTTTCCCTTTGAGGGCGCGGAAGTGCCCGTTCACGCCGGAGCGAGAGACACACCTACAGGCCGGCAACTCTGTCAGCAATAATGTTAACAACCTGCCGAGGGCCGGGTATGGCCCTCGCCATGCCGGCGGGAGACGCTCGCTGCGAGTGGTCGCCTGCTACCGGACCGGCGGGGTCCCGTGAGTGTGGAAGGAGCTGATCGTCTTCAGCCCCCAGGCCTGCCCCTTGGCCCGCTCGGCCTCGCTCCAGGTGACCGTCTCCCAGTCGGGAGCGAAGATCAGCCGGGACATGGGGTTGCAGAGCTCGATCCGGTTGCCGCCGGGCTCGTACAGGTAGAGGAAGAACGTCTGCTGGATGGCGTGCTTGTGGGGGCCGGTCTCGATGAACACGCCGCGATCCACCGCAATGTCCGCCGCGCGCAGGATGTCCTCGCGAGTGTCGGTGGCGAACGCGATGTGGTGCAGTCGCCCGGACGAGGACGTCCAGTCGTTGGTCCAGACGAGATCGTAGGACTTCTGGGCGAAGTGCACCCACTGGGCGGAGATCGTGCCGTCGTCGAGCATGATCTGCTCGGTGACCCGTCCTCCCAGGCAGTCGCAGGCGAAGCTGCCGTTGGCCTCGGCGTTCGCCGCGAGATAGTTGACGTGGTCGAGCCTGCGGACGCTGAACGCGCGGGCCGGGTAGGCCTGCGCCTGGTTCTTCAGGGCCGGGCGGAGCTCGGCGGGCGGCCGGTACCGCTCGCTCTCCCAGTACAGCTCGTACTCGTGACCGTCCGGGTCGCGGAAGAGGTAGGTGGGTCCGATTCCGGGTTCGCCGTCGATCCATCCGACGCCCATGCCCGCCTTCTCGACGGCCTCGACCCGCCGCGCCAGCGCTTCGGCGCTTGAGGCGCGCAGCCCCGTCCGCCGGATTCCCGAGGTGCTGGAGGCCGTGAGTTTCAGGCTGTGGTGTTCGTAGTCGTCCCAGGTGCGGAGATAGACCGAGTCGCCGCTCCTGCCGTTCTCGGTCAGGCCGAGGTAGTCGGTGAAGAAGCGGAGGCTCTCGTCGGGTTTCGGAGTCAGGAGCTCGACGTGGCCCAGGTGCGCGATGTCATGCAGGAGAGGGGGCATTGCTTACTCCGGTGGGGTCGGATGACTCGCCGATGGATACACGGTGCCGTCGAACAGTTTCCGTGCCGTTCTGATCACGCCGGCGCTCAGCACCGCCGGCGGGCTGCTCGCCGTGTCGAGTTCGAGGTCGATGAGCAGGTGCCCCGTCGGGTGCTCGACGTCGATCACGCTCCCGGAGAGTTCCGCGAGCTCCGCGCCGACGCCGCCGGGGAGGAGAAGGGCGGAGGCCGCGCTGAGGGCCCCGAGAACTCCGATCGCGGTGTGCGGGTGTGACGGGATGAACGTCCGGGTGCAGATCGTCCCGCCATCCCGGGGAGAAGCGACCAGGGTCGTCTTCGGTACGGTCATGCCGGCGACGTCGCCCAGTCCCATGAGCCTGCCCGCGGCGAGGCGGAGCCTCTCGACGCGCTCGCGGAGCGACGCGTCGGCGGCGAGATCTTCGTGGCTCTCGTAACCGGTGATCCCGAGGTCGGCGGCGCGGGCCACGACGACGGGCATGCCGTTGTCGACGCAGGTCACCTCGGTGCCGTCGATCACGTCGACGGCACGCCCGGTGGGCAGGAGGCTGCCGGTGGCCGATCCGGCGGTGTCGGAGAAACGCAGGGTGATCGGGGACGCGGTGCCGGGCGCTCCCGCGATGTGGGTGTCGCCGCGGTAGCGGACGACTCCGGCGGGTGTGGCGAACGTGGCGGTCACGACGCTGCCGGAGTTCACCATGCGGACGCGCACGGCGGTGGTCTCCCGGCCGGCGGGCACCAGGCCCCGCTCGACCACGAAGGGGCCGACCCCGGCGAGTACGTTGCCGCAGTTCTGCAGGTCCGTGACGGTGGCCCGCTCGACTCCCAGCTGCAGGAACAGGTAGTCGACATCGGCCGCGTCGTCCTTCGACGGCGACACCACCGCCACCTTGGAGGCCAGTGAGTGCGCGCCGCCGATCCCGTCGATCTGCAGGGGATGCCCGCTGCCCATGATGCGAAGGAGCAGGTCGTCGCGTTCGCGTGGATCACGCGGAAGGTCCCGTGCCAGGAAGTAGGCGGCCTTGGACGTGCCGCCGCGGAGCAGCGCGCACGGCACGCCCGCCTCGTCCTCGGGGCCCCGGACCTGGGCGTCGCCGCTCACGAACGGCATGCCCGCCTCGTCCTCGGGGCCCCGAGCCTGGGCGCTAGCGCTCATGAGCGGCGCGATCCGCGTGGCTGACGTACTCGACGCCGAGGTCGGCCAGCGTCGCCCGGAGGCCGTAGCGGTCCAGGCCGAGGTCGCCTCGCTGGAACGCGGCCCGCGAGGCCTCCTCCTTGGCGGCCCGGGCGCGCGCCGCGACCAGAGTTTCGGGCACCAGGGCTCGCGGTACGACGACCACGCCGTCGTCATCGGCCAGAACGGCGTCGCCGGGCCGGATGAGTTGCCCGCCGATGCCGATGGGGACGTTGACCGAGCCCGCGGTGGCCTTCACGGTGCCCTGCGCCGACACCGCCGAGGAGAAGACCGGAAACCGCATGGCGTGAAGCTCGGCGACATCGCGGACTCCGCCCGTCGTGACCAGGCCGCGCACGCCCCGGTGCCGTAGCGCGGTGGCGAACAGCTCCCCGAAGGAGCCGTCCGAGGAGGGGGAGGTCGTCGTCACGACCAGCAGATCGCCCGGCCGGCACTGCTCCACCGCCGCGTGGATCATCAGGTTGTCGCCGGGCCAGCACACGACGGTCACCGCCGTCCCGCCGACGCGGGAGCCGAGGTGGACCGGCCTGATCTGCGGTCCGAGGTATCCGGTGCGGCCCATGGCCTCGTGGACGGTCGCGACGCCGAACGCCGCGAGGGCGTCCACGTCGGACAGCTCCGCCCGCGGGCAGTCGGTGACTATCACGTTCCTCATTTGAGCACCCCGGTCACCTGCGGGTAGAGGCGCATGTACGCCTCGGCCATCACCGAGTGGGGGAGTCCGAGGTTCGGACCGGCGTTGCGCCGGAGCTGGGTCCCTCGACGTCTGGCGAGATCGGTGTAGTAGTCCCACATGTGCTCCTGCGCACCGAGGCACTCCATCGCTCTGCGCTTGACCTCGAACACGTCGGTGATGTCGAGCAGGACCTGCGGCTTGAAGTCGCACTGCTCGGGCTGGTGGGGCTCGAAGAAGAACACCGGCGGAGCGCCGAGAGGGTCGCCGGGCGCGTCGTAGCCGATGGCCTGGGCCAGGACGCGGGCCTCCAGCGCCATCCGTGCGGCCGCGGGATGATCCCCGTTGTAGGGATCGGCCAGAGGATGAGTGAGCACGACCGTCGGTTGCGCCCTGCGATAGACCCGGACGATCCGGTCCACGAGCTCGGCGCTCTCGCGCAGGGGGTAGTCGCCGGCGTCGAGAAACTCGATGTCGGCCCCGAGGACCTCCGCGGCCCTCGAAGCCTCCTCGCGGCGGAGCGCCTTGATCTCGTCCAGCTTCTTGCCCGCCAGCCATGCCTTCGCGGACTCACCGCGCTCCCCGAAGCTGAGACAGAGCACGAGGGAACGCTCGCCGCGCGCGGCGGCCAGAGCCAGTGCGCCGCCGGCACGCCAGACGAAGTCGCCGGCGTGCGCGCTGACGACCAGCAGGCTCTCAGTCCCTTGATCATAGGGCGTGGTCATCTACGGCCTCCGAAGGTAGGCGAAACAGCACCGCGAGCCTCGCGGAGCCGGGGAACGCCGCCACTCCGCAAGAGCTCGGGTACGGCGAACCGCACCCGGGGCTCGCCTGACGGAACCTAATTGGTTGTCCACAAGATTGTCAACGATTTGCGTGTCAGATTCAGACGGGAACGCCTCCTGTGGGGGTTGTTCCCTCGAAGGCGCGAGCCCGAGTGGAGTGGCAGGTTTCCGAGGATCGGGAGAGTTGCAGCACCCCCACCTGGTAGGGCTTCTAGTGCTCCTGGCCGCCATGGCGGGCTTCGGCGGCAGTCGTCCCGCGACCGACCGTGCCCGAAGGGCCGCCGGGCAATGCTCCTGGTGGGATTGTTAACAAAACACGGGAAGCCCTTGTGGACTCCCAGCCGGTTCGGCACCGCAACCGCTACGCGGGCTTGATGCTCACTGAACCGACGGTCACGTGACGGTCGAGCCGCCCCCGGCGATCACGATCGGCTGATCGCCGCTTCACCCGTACCGCTGCCGGACCCGGGCAGGGCCCGCGGTTGCCGATCTTCAGGGTGGGTGACGGCCTGCCGGCGCGAGTCCGATGCCGCGTCGATCACCTCGTCCAGGACATCGCGGGAGCGGACCAGGTCGGCCATCATCCGATCGATGCGCTCTCGTTCCTCGACGAGGTCGTTGACCAGGCGCGCGGTGGCGATCTCGGACGGACCGCCGTCCGCGTCCCGCATGCAGGGGAGCAGTTGCACGATCTTCTTGCTGTGCAGTCCGGCGGCGAAGAGCTCCTGGATGCGGATGACCCGGTCGACCGCGCCGTCGGGATAGTCGCGATGGCCGCCCAGGGTGCGCTCGGCCGTCAGCAGCCCCTGCTTCTCGTAGTAGCGCAGCGAACGCTCGCTCACTCCGGTGCGCTTGGCCAGCTCGCCGATCCGCATTCCCCACCTCGCATGCCAAAGCAGGACTTGAATCTGACATTGATGGTAACTCTTACCGTGCGGGCATGACGAGAACACCGGTTGCCTCCCGCCTTTTCGAAGCCGCCAACCTCGGCACGCTGCGCCTGCCCAACCGGCTGGTGATGGCGCCGATGAGCCGTAACCGCGCAGACGACGACGGCGTCCCGTCGCCGATCATGGCCACCTACTACGCGCAACGCGCCTCGGCAGGACTGATCATCGCCGAGGCCGCCACGCCGAACGCCGTAGGGCAGACCTACCCCAACATCCCCGCGATCTACAACCAGGCGCACGTGGCCGGATGGCGGCAGGTCACCGATGCCGTACGCGCCGCGGGCGGCCGGATATTCCTGCAACTGGAGCACGGTGGCCGGATCGGCCACCCCGACACCAGCGGGCTGATGCCGATCGCACCCTCACCGGTCCCGCTCCCGGACACGATCTTCACTTCGAGCGGGCACCTGGCCTCCGTGGTCCCCCGTGAGATGACCCTCGACGAGATCGGCTCCACCGTGGCCGACTTCGCCTCCGCCGCCCGCAACGCCATCGACGCGGGATTCGCCGGAGTGGAGGTGCACGCCGCCAATGGCTACCTCATCCAGCAGTTCCTGGCGCAGGGCACCAACCACCGCACCGACGCCTACGGCGGCTCCGTGGCCGGCCGCATCCGCTTCGCGCTCGAGGTGGTCCAGGCCGTCGGCGACGCCATCGGTCCCGAACGGGTGGGTCTGCGCATCGCCCCCGGCGTCACCGTCAACGGCATCCGCGAGGGCGACACCGGCAGCATCTACCCGGCGCTCCTCGGCGCCCTGGCCGACAAGGGCCTGGCCTACCTGCACGTCGTTTTCGCCGACCCGGACCAGCCTCTCTTCCACGACATCCGCAGGATCTGGCCGGGCACGCTGATCGCCAACCCGGTGCTGCCGTGGCCGGGACCGCTCCCCGCCGACGGCGGCAGGCGCGAGGGCGAGCGACTGCTGGCCGCGGGAGCCGACCTGGTGGCGCTCGGCCGTGCGTTCCTGGCGAATCCCGACCTGGTCGAACGGCTGCGCGCCGGTGCGCCGCTCAATCCGGTGCGAGACAGGGGGCTGATGTACGCGGGCGGAGAGATCGGCTACACCGACTACCCGGTGCTGGCCGCCGACCGCGACCGGGACCGGGCGCCCGAACCGGTCGCATGCTGACCAATCGGCCCTGGGACGCCGTATTCAACCGGGGCAACGCGGCGGTGGAGCCGTACTCCCGTGTCATGGGCTCCGGACCGGACGGCTCAGGCGTCCGCGAGCCGGGCATCGGCGGGGACGCCCAGCAGCGCCAGGCAGTTGCGCCACATCGCCTCGATCTGGCCGGGGTCGTTGAGCAGTTTCGCGAACAGCACCTGCCCCTCCAGCTGGGCCACGATGGATCGCGCGGCGGCGCGGGGGTCCACCGTGGGGGCGGTGTCGCCGCGCTCGCGTGCCTCGGCGACCACCTGCTCGATCAGGTCGATCTGCGCGTCGAAGATCTCCTGCAGCCGGTGCCGTATGTCCTCGGCCTGGTTGCTGAGCTCCAGGGCGAGGTTGCCGAACAGGCAGCCGACGACGGTGCCGTTGTCCTGTTGCCCGAGTCGCTGCACCGTCTCGGTCGCCTCGAACAGGTCCCGCAACCGGCGTAGCGGGGGACGGTCGCCGCCGAGCAGTTCGGTCCACTGCCGGCGCTGCTCGATCCAGTGCTCGTTGATGACGGTGAGCGCGAGGGCCTGCTTGGACTCGAAGAAGTGGTAGAAACTGCCCTTCGGCACGCCCGCCGTGGTGCAGATCTCCGCGACCCCCAGGGCGGTGTAACCGCGCCGCTCGATCAGCGTCTGCGCTGCGGTGAGGATCTTGTCTCGTGCGTCACTGGTGCGTCCCATGTTTGACAGTATACGACCAGTCGTCTAGCTTCCTAGTAGACCGGTCGTCTCGTTGATCGGCAGATCAAATCTCCTCACCTGAAAAGCCGGAAAAGGAAGTGGTAACCATGGGTACCGATCGGGGACAGAAAGTCGCTGTGATCACCGGAGCATCACAGGGCATCGGCGCGGGCCTGGTCGACGCGTTCCGCAAGCTCGGTTACGGGGTCGTCGCGACCTCGCGCTCGATCACGCCCTCCGCGGACGCGGACGTCGTGACCGTACAGGGCGACATCGCGGAGGCGGCCACGGCCGAACGCGTGGTCGCGGAGGCGCTGAGCCGCTTCGGCCGCATCGACACCCTGGTCAACAACGCCGGTGTCTTCGTCGCGAAGCCGTTCACGGACTACACCGACGACGAGTTCGCCACGCTGGTCGGCGTGAACCTCGCGGGATTCTTCCACATCACCCAGCGTGCGCTGCGCCCCATGCTCGACCAGGGGAGCGGCCACATCGTCAACATCACGACCAGTTTCGTCGACCACCCCAACTCCAACGTGCCCTCCGTGCTCGCCTCGCTGACCAAGGGCGGGCTGGCCGCCGCCACGACGTCGCTGGCCGTCGAGTACGCGACGCGGGGCGTGCGGGTGAACGCCGTCTCGCCCGGTGTCATCAAGACCCCGATGCACCCCGTCGAGACCCATGAGACGCTCGCCGGCCTGCACCCGGTCGGACGGATGGGCGAGACCGGTGACATCGTCGACGGTGTGGTCTATCTCGAGTCGGCGCCTTTTGTGACCGGCGAGATCCTGCACATCGACGGCGGCCAGAGCGCCGGCCACTGAACACGTCCACACGACCGGCACCTGAAAGGAGCAGACCGATGCCATTCGTCACGATTCAGATCACCCGCGAGGGAACCGAACCCGGCACGGACTCCGCCACCGCCGAGCAGAAGGCCGCGCTCATTCACGGCGTGAGCAAGCTGCTGCTCGACGTACTCGGCAAACCGATGGAATCCACGTTTGTGGTCATCGACGAGGTCGAGCTCGAGAACTGGGGCTGGGGCGGCCTGCCCGTCGAGCAGTTCCGTGCCCGGCAGCGCTCACGCCCCTCCGAATAAGAGGTCGGGGTACTCCCGATGGCCAAGCAGGCACGGGTCTTGGCGATCGTCGGCGGCTCCATCGCCCAGGCCGCCCATCCGCGCGGCCTCTGAGCGGATCCGGGCGCTTCCGGCCTCATGCGCCGAACGGTCACGCGTCAGGCAGGGAGCGCCCGGTGGCAGGGCGTCCGGGAGGATCGCCACTCCGCGGCCGGCCGAGAGGTAAGCCTCGATGAGGCCAAGCGCTCCCGGGAACGCCCCTCGACGCGCATCTCGCCGCCGCCGGATCCGTGCCACAGGGCCGGTGATGAAAGCCGGCTCCATGTCATGGGGCCCCTGATGTTAAGCCGCTGGAAAAGCTCGATGATCCGGCCGTCCGGAGTCCACGCCCGGCGTTCACGGCCGTCCTGACCCTCTGTCACATCTGGCGTCGAGCCAGTTCAGAAAGCTGTTTCCCAACCGTTGACGTGCCCGTAGCACGTATGTAACATTTGGCCAGCGCTGCGCAAAAATCTTGCAAATTAACATCGAATTTCTCGCTGTTCTCCGCAACTTCAGGGATGCATTGCGTCCGTGCATCTGCCCCTCCGCCGTGCAGGCGGAACACCCCCCCCTCATCGCTCCACCTGTCGTTCCAGACGAGAGATTGAGAACTGAATGAGAATGAAGCACGGACCGTTACGGCTGATCGCGACATTGTTCGCGGCCGGAGCACTTGTACTCGCGGGGTCGGTCGTACCGGCATCCGCAGCGGGCGGCCCCAACCTGGCGTCGGGTAAGACGGCCACGGTCAGTGGCGTCAGTGACGTCTACGGGGCCGGCAACCTCAACGACGGCAACGCCAACACCTACTGGGAGAGCACCAACAACGCCTTCCCGCAATGGGCCCAGATCGACCTCGGAACCGCCACCAGCATCGACCAGGTCGTTCTGAAGCTGCCGCCGGCGACGGCCTGGGCGACCAGGACGCAGACCCTGTCGGTGCTGACCGGCACGACGGCCAATCCGCCCGCGACCACGACCGTTCCGTCGGCGGGGTATGCCTTCAACCCGGCGAGCGGTAACACGGTGACGATCAACTTCACCGCGACCAGCGCCCGGTACGTGCGGATCAACGTCACCGGCAACACCGGCTGGCCGGCCGCCCAGATCTCCGAGTTCGAGGTCTACGGCACGAGCGGTCCCGTGGACACCGTCGCCCCGTCCGCGCCGTCGAACCTGGCCTACACCCAGCCGGCCAGCGGTCAGATCCGGCTGAGCTGGAGTGCCTCCACCGACAACACCGCGGTGACCGGGTATGACGTCTACGCCAACGGCGCGCTGCGCGGCAGTGTGGCGGGCAACGTGCTGACCTACACCGACACCCAGCCGGGTACCGCGACCGTGGCCTACTACGTGCGGGCCAAGGACGCCGCGGGCAACGCCTCGGGCAACAGCAACACGGTGACCCGTACCGGCACGCCGGGCGGGGACACCCAGAACCCATCGGCGCCGTCGAATCTGGCCTACACCCAGCCGGCCAGCGGTCAGATCCGGCTGAGCTGGAGTGCCTCCACCGACAACACCGCGGTGACCGGGTATGACGTCTACGCCAACAATGCGCTGCGCGGCAGCGTGGGCGCCGGCGTGCTGACCTACACCGACACCCAGCCCGACAGCGCCACGGTGGCCTACTTCGTGCGGGCGAAAGATGCCGCGGGCAACGTCTCGGCCAACAGCAACACGGTGACCCGTACCGGCACCGGTACCGGCGGTAGCAACCTGGCCATCGGCAAGACGCTGGTCGCGTCGTCGTCGATCTTCACCTTCGTGCCCGCGAACGCCAACGACAACAACGCGGCGACCTACTGGGAGGGCAACGGCCAGCCCAGCACGATCACCGCGCCGCTGGGCTCGAACGCCTCCATCAGCTCGATCGTGCTGAAGCTGAACCCCGACAGCTCGTGGGGCACCCGTACGCAGACCATCCAGGTTCTGGGCCGCGAGCAGAGCGCCACCGGCTACACCAACCTGGTGTCGGCGACGCCCTATGTCTTCAACCCCGCCTCCGGCAACACCGTGACCATCCCGGTCAGCGCCACGGTCGCCGACGTCCAGCTCAGGTTCACCACGAACACCGGCGCACCCGGTGGTCAGGTCGCGGAGTTCCAGGTCATCGGCGTCCCCGCCCCGAACCCCGACCTCACGGTCTCGGCTCTGACCTGGACCCCGGCCTCGCCGATCGAGACCAACGCGATCACGCTGTCGGCCACGGTCAGGAACCTCGGGACGGCGGCCTCCGCCGCGGACAGCGTCAACTTCTACATCGGCGGCACGCTGGCCGGCACCGTCGCGATCCCCGGTCTGGCCGTCAACGGCACCGCCACGGTGACCCAGAACATCGGCACCCGAGGCATGGGTACCTACGAGGTCAGCGCCAGGGTAGACGTGGACAACACGGTCTTCGAGCAGAACGAGGCCAACAACACCTTCACCGCGCCGTCGTCGCTGGTGGTCGCGCAGGCCCCCGGCCCTGACCTGCAGGTCCTCAGCGTCGCCTCCAACCCGCCGAACCCGGCGGTCGGAGCGGCGGTCACGTTCACCGTGGCGGTGAACAACCGCGGCATCACCGCGACGGGCGCGACCTCGGTCACCCGTGTGACGGTGGGCGGCACCACGCTCAACACCAACACCCCGTCGATCGCCGCGGGCGCGACGGTCAACGTGGTCATCAGCGGCAGCTGGACCGCGACCAGCGGCGGGGCCACCATCACGGCCACCGCCGATGCGACCAACGTCCTCGCCGAGACCAACGAGACCAACAACACGTTCTCGCAGGCGATCGTGGTCGGGCGCGGGGCAGCGGTTCCGTGGATCTCCTACGAGGCCGAAGCCGCCACCTACCAGGGCACCCTGCTCACGGCCGACCCGCTGCGCACCTTCGGGCATACCAACTTCGCCACCGAGTCCTCCGGCCGGCAGTCGGTGCGGCTGAACAGCACGGGGCAGTTCGTCGAGTTCACCTCGACCAGCCCCTCCAACTCGATTGTGGTGCGCAACTCCATCCCCGACGCCCCGGGCGGCGGCGGCATCGAGGCCACCGTCAGCCTGTACATCAACGGCACCTTCTCCCGGAAGCTGACCCTCTCGTCGCGCCACAGCTGGCTCTACGGGAACACCGACGGCCCGGAAGCACTGACCAACACCCCCCAGGCCGACGCCCGGCGGCTGTTCGACGAGTCGAACGCGCTGCTCTCGCAGACCTATCCGGCAGGCACGAAGTTCAAGCTGCAGCGCGACGCCACCGACACGGCCTCGTTCTACATCATCGACACGATCGACCTCGAGCAGGTGGCAGCCCCGGCGAGCCAGCCGGCCGGTTGCACCTCGATCACGACGTACGGCGCGGTGCCGAATGACGGGCTCGACGACACGGCCGCGATCCAGCGGGCGGTCACCGACGACCAGAACGGCGTCATCAGCTGCGTGTGGATCCCGGCGGGGCAGTGGCGCCAGGAGCAGAAGATCCTCACCGACGACCCGCTGAACCGGGGTCAGTTCAACCAGGTGGGCATCAGCAACGTCACGATCCGCGGCGCGGGCATGTGGCACTCCCAGCTGTACACCCTGACCGAGCCGCAGGACGTGGTGGGCGGCATCAACCACCCGCACGAGGGCAACTTCGGCTTCGACATCGACAGCAACACCCAGATCTCCGACATCGCCATCTTCGGCTCGGGACGTATCCGCGGCGGCGACGGCAATGACGAGGGCGGAGTGGGCCTGAACGGCCGGTTCGGCCCGAACACCAAGATCAGCAACGTGTGGATCGAGCACGCCAACGTGGGTGTCTGGGTCGGCCGTGACTACGACAACATCCCGGCCCTGTGGGGTCCCGGCGACGGGCTCGAGTTCAGCGGCATGCGCATCCGCAACACCTACGCCGACGGCATCAACTTCACCAACGGCACGCGCAACTCGAGGGTGTTCAACTCCTCCTTCCGCACCACCGGCGACGACGCCCTGGCGGTCTGGGCCAACCAGGCCGTGAAGGACCGGGTCGTCGACAACACGCACGACAACCACTTCGTCAACAACACCATCCAGCTGCCCTGGCGGGCGAACGGCATCGCCATCTACGGCGGTTACGACAACTCGATCGAGAACAACCTGATCTACGACACCATGAACTACCCGGCCATCATGCTGGCGACCGACCACAGCCCCCTGCCCTTCTCGGGGAGCACGTTGATCGCCAACAACGGGATCTACCGTGGTGGCGGTGTCTTCTGGAACGAGGATCAGGAGTTCGGCGCGATCACGTTGTTCCCGTCGAGCAGTGACATCACCGGTGTCACCATCCGCGACACCGACATCTCCGACTCGACCTACGACGGCATCCAGTTCAAGAACGGCGGCGGCAACATGCCGAACGTCGTGATCAGAAATGTGAAGATCGACAAGTCCAACAACGGGGCCGGCATCCTGGCCATGAGCGGCGCTCGCGGCAACGCGACGCTGACAAACGTGACCATAACCAACTCGGCCACCGGCAACATCGTGACCCAGCCGGGATCGGGTTTCGTGATCACGGCCAGTTAGCCCTTCCGGCACGAACGCTCACCTGAGGTTCGGCGCTCGAAGACGACCAGCCATGTGATGCGCTCCCGGTGGTTCTTCCACCGGGAGCGCATCCATGGCTGGTCTTTTTGATCCGGCCTGGTTCGCCCGGCGTCGCGACCGGGTCGGGCCGGGAGATCGCATCGTCACCCGCCCCCGGTGAAACCGAGGGAATCAGTAGCAGCCCCGCACCCGCCGTCTTCCGGTACAGGGGTCGTTGCCAGCGGGCCAGACGTAGATCACATCGTCACCAGGCTTCGGTGGCCCCGGCACTCACGGGACCTTGCCCCTGGAGCGGAAGGCCGCGGTCTTGACGCGGTTCTGGCAGGCGGTGCCGCAGAACCTCCGGGTGCCGTTGCGGGAGGCGTCCACGTAGACCCGGTCGCAGTGCGGCGCCGTACACACGCCGAGACGGTCGTGGTACTCGCTCCCCAGCACGATCGCGAGCCCGGTGGCGCAACTCGCCGCCCAGTCGCCGGCCACGGTGCCGCCGGGGCCGTGGAAGTGCAGGTGCCACGGCTCTCCGTCGTGCCGTTCGAGCATCGGCCGGGCGCGGGTCTCCTCAAGGAGGTCGTTGACCTGCGACGCGGCGGCGTCGATGTCTCCCGTGGTGATGGCGTCGAAGACCACGCGCAGCCGTGCCGCGATCCCGGCGAGCTCACCGGCCTCCACCTCGGTGACCTCCCGGTGGCTCGGGTAGCCGGTCCGCAGGCCCTCGGTGGCGGCGGCGGCGAGATCGCGCGGCGGCGGGAAGGAGCGGCCTCGTCTCTCCCCGGGGGTCAGCTCGTTGACCAGACCCGTCGCCACTCGGACGACCGCATCGGCGTGACTGTTGAAATCCACTTGACCAGTTACATCCTTAGGTCCTAGTTTGTGACTGTCACAAGCTTAAACGACAGTCACAAGGAGATGGTTGTGCTCACTCACGATGCCGCACTTGAGTGGATCACGCGCTGGGACCGCCAGCAGGAGGGTTACCTGCCCGACCGCGAGGAGCGCTTCACCGCGCTGATCGACGCCGTCGAAGCGATGGGCCGTCCCGATCCGCTGGTCATCGACCTCGGCTGCGGACCGGGCTCACTGTCCGCCCGTCTCCTGGAGCGGCTGCCCAAGGCGACAGTGATCTCGGTCGACGCCGACCCGCTGCTGCTCGGCCTCGGCCAGGCCGCCTACCCTCATGTCAGGTTCGTCTCCCTCGACCTGCGCACACCCGGGTGGACCGAGTCCCTGGGCCTGGAGCGGCCGGCCGACGTCGCGGTGAGCACCACCGCGCTGCACTGGATCTCCGGACCGGACCTCCAGAAGATGTACGCCGAGCTGGCGGCCACGCTGCGTCCGGGCGGACTCCTGCTCAACGGCGACCACATGGAGACCGACGACGTCACTCCGGCCGTCGCCCACCTCGAACGCGCCGTGCACAGCCGGGAGACCGAGCGCAGGTTCGCCGGCGACCGCCCCGAGGACTGGCGCCAGTGGTGGGACGCGGTCGCCGCCGATCCCGCCTTCGCCGAGCTCCACGCCGCGCGCACCACCGCGGGCGCCGACCATCACGGCTCGGAGTCCCCCCTGCTCTCCGCGCATGTCGACGCTCTCCGCGACGCCGGCTTCACCGAGATCGGCACCCTCTGGCAGCGCGGCAACAACCGCCTCCTCTGCGCCGTCCGCGGCTGACCTCGGGCTTTCCCGCGTCGCGCTGAGCGCGAGCAGCCCCCGCGGGCGGAACCGGCAGCGTCGACCGGCAGCCGAGAACGTTCGACCGCCGGCGGCCGAACCGGGAAACTCACCGTTCGCCACGGGGTCACGGTCACCGTCGCGATCAACGCCGAGCATGATGTGTTGTGGTGGCTCGGCAGCGGCGGACGGAGAGACGGCTGATGAGTGCGGACAGGGTAGCGGTGGTGACCGGAGCCGGGTCGGGGCTGGGGAGGGCGATCTCCCAGGCACTGGGCGGAGAAGGTTGGTCGGTCGTGCTGGCCGGGCGCCGGGAGGAGCCGCTCCGCCGGACGGCCGACTCCCTGACGGGCGGCGCCACGTCGGTGGTCGTGCCCACCGACGTCGGCAGGCCGGAGTCCGTCCAGGCGTTGTTCTCAGAAGTCGGCCGGCGGTTCGAACGCCTGGACCTGCTGGTGAACAACGCGGGCACCTTCGGCCCGTCCGCGTCGCCGGAGGACGTCTCCTACGAGGAATGGCGGTCCACCGTGGACGTCAATCTCACGGGGTCGTTCCTCTGCGCCCAGGCGGCGTTCCGGATGATGCGCGATCAGCGGCCCCAGGGCGGGCGGATCATCAACAACGGGTCGCTCTCGGCGCACACCCCGCGGCCGAACAGCATCGCCTACACGGCGACGAAACACGCGATCACCGGGCTGACGAAGTCGCTGTCCCTGGACGGCCGCCGATACGGCATCGCGTGCGGCCAGATCGACATCGGCAACGCCGCCACCGAGATGACCGCGGCGATGAGCGCGGGCGTGCGACAGGCCGACGGTTCGATCGCGGTCGAGCCGACCGTGGACGCCGACCATGTGGCGCGCGCCGTCCTCTATATGGCGGGCCTGCCGCTCGACGCCAACGTCCTGTCCATGACGGTCATGGCGACGGCGATGCCGTTCGTCGGCCGCGGCTAGGGCACGTCTCAAAGTCGTCGCGCAGCAGGGCAGATGGCTTTGAGGCGGGCCCTGGTCGCGCTTGAGTCAGATCAGGCCATCAGGCCCTGGTCGGTCCAGACGACGCCCTTGTTGCGGCACAGGCAGAAGGGGTGGCCGATCGGGTCGGTGTAGACCCGCCAGCCGTAGCCCTCGGGGCCGATGGAGTCCTGCTGCAGCGTCGCGCCGAGGTCGAGGATGCGGCGCTGCTCGGACTCGATCTCGTCCACTTCGAAGTCGAGGTGGAACTGCTTGGGGTGCTCGCCGTCGGGCCACTGCGGAGCGCGGTAGTCGTCCACCCGGATGAAGGCCAGCTCGACCTCGCCGAACTTGATGCCGGCCCAGTCCTCGTGGCTGCCTTCCTTGATCGGGCGCCCCGTCACCTCGGAGTAGAAGGCCGCCAGCTTCATCGTGTCCGGGCAGTCGATGATGAAATCGGTGAATTGCAGCATCCCGCGATCTTTCCACAAGATCAAGGAAGCCTAGGGGCTGCCCCAAAGTGAGGTCAGTGGCCAGTCGTTGATGATGGCGATGTGGAGGCTGACCTCATAGCGGACGGCGAGTCTGTCGTACCTGGTGGTGGCGCCGCGGTGGCGTTTGAGCCGGTTGATGCCGCATTCGATGGCATGACGGGCTCGGTAGTCCTCGGGGTTGAAGCGGGGGTGGACGTCCGCCGGCCGAGCCCCGGTTCTCGCGGTGGCGGATCTGGCTGGAGGGTTCGGGGATCGTCGCGAGGATGCCGCGGCTGCGCAGGTAAGCGCGGCTGGCGCGGGAGTGGTAGGCCTTGTCGGCCCGCCCCGGCTTCCGATCCGCACGGCGAGTTCGTGCGTCGGCCCGGATCGAGACGGTCGTACGGTCCAGCGTCCGGCGTCGCGATTGAAGCCGACCGCGCCATCAGGTACCCGACCGGGCTGAGGCCGACCCACCAGGCGAGGGCGATGACCGCGCTGTTGCCGACCTCGGTGCCCATCAGCAGGTTCCGAGCGTCTCGATGATCGGCGTGAAGGGCTGGTACTTGGCGAACCAGCACAGACCGATGGCGATGTTCTCCGGATACAACATGAGTTAAGGCTGTGATTCACCACAGGAGGGCTCATGATCCCGGTCGTGTTGTACGCGCCGCGAGGACCTCAAAGTCCTCATCGCCAGACCCTTCGACGACTCTGACGGCACCTACGGGTATCGGCGGGTCCATGCCGACCTGGCCGCCTGGGGCGTGCGCTGCGGGCCCGAGCTGGTGCGCTCCCTCATGCGCGAGCTGGGCTTGGAGCCCTGCCAGCCCAGGCCGTAGCGGTTCAGCCTCACCGAGAACGACGGCTGGCCGCACGATATCCCCGATCTGGTGCGGCGGGATTTCACCGCCGAGGCACCCGGTCAGAAGATGGTCGGCGACGTTACCTACATTCCGACATGGAGGACTGGATTTATTTGGCGACCGTCATCGACTGCTATACGAAATCCGTGGTGGGCTGGGCGCTCAGTGACAACTACAAGACCCCGCTCATCGACAAGGCGATTGATATGGATCCGGCACCAGCACCCTTCGGGTCCGGTGCTCGGGTCGGTGTCACCGGGGGCAAAGTGGAAGATCGCTTTGGACCTGTTCCTTATCCGTTATTCGGTCGTTGGGCTGCTGTGACGGGTGAAACCGGCGTAGTACTTTGCTCGCATGTCTTACTTAAGTGATGCAAGGTTGACCGCCGGCTTACGCCGGAAAGCCGTCAGGGTGGCCGTCACGGGGATCGTTGCCGGGTCGCCGATTTGCTTGAGTTCGTCGGTTGCGTACGCGTCGGACGGGGCGTCGCGGGCCAACGCGGTCGTTGTCTGGGACAGGAACGCCCAGACCGCCATGTGGGACGTCGCCCGGCAGCAGCCGCCGGAGCAGTCCCGTAGCGCTGCCATGGTGCACGGGGCCATTTACGACGCGGTGAACGCGATCGCGGGCACTCCGTACCAGCCGTATCTGACCGCGCCTCGCGTCAAGGGGGCCACGTCAATGGACGCGGCCGTGGCGAGCGCCGCCTACCGGGTGTTGCGCGCGCTGTTCCCCGATCAGCGGGAGAGGCTGACGACGCAGTACGACGAGGCACTGGCCGGGATTCCGGCCGGCGGTCCCAAGCAGCGTGGCATCGTGGTCGGCGATCAGGCCGCCTCGGCGATGATCGCGGCGCGGAAGAACGACGGGGCCTACGGCGACCAGACCTGGGCCGTGGGCACGGAGCCCGGTCAATGGCGGCCGACGCCTCCCGCCTTCGCATCGAGCAGCGCCTGGATCGCTCACCTCAAGCCGTTCCTCATCCCCAGCGGGTCCATGTTCCGCACCTCCGGCCCGCCGGCGCTCACCAGCAAGCGCTATGCCAAGGACATCAACGAGGTCAAGGAGATCGGCTCGAAGACCAACACGGTCAGGACCGAAGACCAGACGCAGGCCGCGATCTGGTGGCAGGACCGGAATGGGGGCGACTGGGAGATCAAGCGCCAGCTCGCGACGACGCAGCGGCTCAGCACACTCCAGGCGGCGCGGATGTACGCGATGGTGAATCTGTCCAAGGCCGATGCCACGATCGCCTGCAACAGCGAGAAGGCGGCCTGGCACTTCTGGCGGCCGATCACCGCGATCCGGGAGGCTGGCACCGACGGCAATCCGGACACGACGCCCGATTTCGGCTGGGAGCCCCTGCTCGACACGCCGCCGCATCCCGACTTCACCTCCGGGCACACCTGTTCCACCGGGGCGAGCATGTCGTCACTGACGCACTTCTTCGGCCGGGACGACCTGTCCTTCAGCGCGTTCAGCCCCGACGCGGGCGCCACCAGGTACTACCACAGCTTCTCGCAGGCGCTCGCCGAGGTCATCGAGGCCCGGGTGTGGGGTGGCATTCACACCCGCTCGGCTGATGTGCAGGGGGCGGAGATCGGCAAGCAGGTGAGCGCGTACATGGGGGCGCACTACTTCAAGCCCAGGACCTGAATTTTCGGCTGCGATGAAACCGGGTGAGGGCGCCGTGAAACCTGCGGCAGTTGGCGCTGCGGGAGGCCTTTCGGGTGCTGCGGTCTACAACTCCGGCCCGGTCGAAGGGCACGTCGACCGCATTAAAATGATCAAGAGGCAGATGTACGGCCGAGCCAACCCCGACCTCCTCCGCAAACGCACCCTGCTCGCCGACTGAGATGTCTCACGGACTTAGTGTCAGAGCCACGATTGGCGCGACGTCAGCAGTTAGCCCCGTTTTCCGCACGTGCCGCTTCGTCCCGAGCTTCCTTTTCAAAAGGACCCAAGCTTCCCCTTTTCCAGAAGGACCTAAGTCGAAGTGCGGCGGGGGATGCGGAGACGCGGGATAGCCGTGATGACGTGCGGAAAACGGCGCTAGTACGGCAGTCGTAGATCGTGACCTGACGCGGAGTCACCTGCTCCGCGCTGCAAGGGCTTTATGGTCGGCCACTTGATCGTGAGGTTAGAGGGGTGCTCCGCCGGGTCAGGTAAGCGTGGTGGGCAGACCGAACAGTCTGAAAAGGTCGGGGTCGAGGAATGAGGTGATCTCGGCGATCCGGTCATCGCGCAGGTCCAGCACCGCGATCGCCCACGCGTCATGCGGATGTGCGGGGTCGGTGCCGAGGTAGAACGCGATGGCCGCTTGGCCGTTCGCGCTGATCAACTGGTGTCGCCAGCTTGGGCAACGGGTCATGGGCACCTGCATGGCGAAATCGGAGACGGCATCGATGCCGTGGTACCAGTGTGGCAGGGGCGGCATCGACCAGGTGACGTCCTCGGTGAGTAGCGCGATCAGGGCCTCGGCGTCGCCGCGCTCCAACGCGCTGGCGAATCCGGTCGCCAGCGTCCGCGCTCCCGAGTCGCCGATGGAGCGCAGCGTCTGTTGCTGGGTGCGGTCGGGAAGCTTCTTCGCGAGGACGCGGCGGGCGCGGGCGAGCGCGGAGTTCACCGAGGTGGTGGAGGTATCCATCATGGCGGCGATCTCGGCCGCCGCGAACCCTAGGACGTCGAACAGCAGCAGCGCCGCCCGCTGGTTGCCCGGCAGATGCTGGCATGCGGCAACGAACGCCAGCTCAACCGCCTCGCGCTGCTCATAGCGGGCCTCCGGTCCCGCTGGGTCGTGCGAGAGACCGGCGTCGGGGTAGGGACCTAGCCAGGCAATGTCGGTGCGCGGAAGTTGGTCGAGCACAGCGTGCTCGCTGGACGGACCCAGGTCCACCGGCAGAGCCCGCTTACTGCGGGCGTCGACTACGTCCAGGCAGGCACGGGTGGCCACGGTGTACAGCCATGTGCGCAGGGGGCTGCGGCCCTCGAACCTGGCCAGCCCCCGCCAGGCGCGCACCAGCGCCTCCTGCACCGCGTCGTCGGCATCGTGAACCGAACCGAGCATCCGGTAGCAGTGGGCGTGCAGCTCCCGGCGCAACGGCGTCACCAGGCTCGTGAACGCGGCATCGTCGCCGTCCCGGGCGCGGGCCAGGACAGCGTCCTGAGCGCCCTGTCCACTCACCTCGACGGTGCCGCCTGCGAACAGTCCGGAAGAAATCTCGCCCATAAGCGACGATTCTGCCCCACGACAGCAGTCTCACCCATGAACACGTACGAACGACCGCACTTCACCGCGCCAAGGAGGCTGCTCATGAGCTCGACCGACCACCCGCACCGGCCCGCCTGGTTCGACATCTCCACCCCCGACGCCCCGCGCGCACGACGCTTCTACCAGGATCTATTCGGATGGCCGGTCAACGTCCTCGACGCGAACTATGCGCTCGTCGGCGACGACGACGGCCAGCCGTCGGGCGGGATCGGCCAGGCCAGCCCGGACAGTCCGTATACCGGACTCGTCGCCTACTTCCCGGTCGATGACGTCGATACCGCGCTCACCCGCGCCGAGCAGCTCGGAGCCACCTGCGTCCTTTCCCCGACCGACACGCCCGTCAGCCGCATCGCCGTGTTCACCGATCCCGACGGCAACCACGTCGGCCTGGTCAGCCGCTGACCGGACGCCCACCCGCCCGACTACCGCACAGGAGCATCACCCGTATGACACCGACTATCGACCGTCGACCCGCGACCGGCACCTGGTCGCTGATCCATGCCGAGCGGGCCGCCTTGGCCGCCGAACTCGCGGAGCTGACCGACCAGCGGTGGGCTACCCAGTCGCTGTGCGACCGGTTAACCGTCCGCGAGGTGCTCGCGCACATGACCGCGGGGGCCAGCCTCAACCCGGTGCGGTGGATGGCGGGCGTGATCCGCTGCCGTTTCGACTTCGACCGGCAGGTCGCTCTGCGGCTGGCCGAGCAGATGGGCGCCACCCCGGCCGAGACGCTCGCACGATTCCGTCGGGTGATCACCAGCACGACCAAGCCGCCCGTTCCGATCGTGGCGATGCTCGGTGAAACCATCGTGCATGGAGAGGACATCCGTCGGCCGCTCGGCATCGAGCGCGACTACCCCGTCACCACCTTGACCGCAGTGGCCGACTACTACCAGGGCTCTGATCTGCCCGTCCTCACCAAAAGGCGCGTCCGTGGCCTGCGACTGACGGCCACCGACGGCCCCTTCACCGCCGGTGTCGGGCCACGGGTGTCCGGCACCACCCTGGCACTGATCATGGCCATGACCGGCCGCGCGCCCTACTACGATGAACTCGACGGAGACGGAGTCGCCATCCTGCGCGAGCGCCAAGAATAGGCGCGACCGTGAACAAGCTCGCCTCGGCTAGCTAGTACGGCAGTCGTAGGTCGTGATCTTGTCATCGTCTGGTGAGGCGGGTTCGTTGGTGGAACCAGCGGGCGCGGGCTTGGTGGCGGCGTCGCCAGGTGTGCCAGTGCAGGTGGTGTTCGAGACTGTGCCAGGCGCGGGTGGCCAGGTTGACCAGGCGTTTCACCTCGGTGACGGTGAGGTGGATCAGCCCGGGGTCGGTGGGCTTGCCGGGCGTGAGGGCGATCCGGGTCGAGGTGGAGATGCCCAGCACGTAGGCAGTGCTGACCTCAGGGCTCTCCAGCCACGCGCGCAGGCGCGGGTCGCGTCCATACACCTCGTCGCCGGTCACCCAGCCGGGTAGCCGGCCTTCGGCGTGCAGGTCGGCCAGGATCTGCCGGCCCAATTCAGGCTTGGTCGAAAACTCCAGCTCATCGGGCACTCCGGCAGCCTGTCGGCGCTCAGCGTCCCGGGCCCATTCGGCAGGCAGGTAGGGGCGGGCACCGACCAAGGCGTGCCCGGCCACGGTGGCGAAGCTGCAGTACACAACGTTGATCGCATTCTCCACCCGGCCCGCGCAGCCCACGTACTGGCGCTTGACCCCGATCGTGGCGGTGCCCTTCTTGCACTGCCCGGACTCGTCCAAAATCGCGACCGCGTCCCCGTCGTCGAGCCGCTCGCACACGAAGCCGCGGACGGCGGCCATCGCGGCCATGGTGTCCCACTTCGCGCGTTCCAGCAGGTGCTGCATCTTGCCCGGTGTCGCGTCACCCGCATGCTCAGCGATCGTCCAGCAGTTCTTGCGCGGCAAATCGCTCATCAACGCCAGCACGTATTTCTTCGCTGTCGCCCGGAGGTCCCATCTGCGAAAACATCCGGCCATCGAACCCATCAGCTCATCCAGACATCGCCTGGCCGCCTCGGCCTCTACGATGGCGGCCGCAGCCGCTCCGAGTTCTTTGATCGTCACACATCAAGATCATCGGGGCGGTTGCCTCGCGCTACGAACGGTCACCAACCGCCATGATCACAATCTACGACTGCCGTACTAGACCACGTCGAACTCGTTCCCCTCGGGATCCACCATCGCCACCGCATAGTGATCAACCCCGGGCTGCGACAGCACCCGCACAACGGACGCCCCCGCCTGGACAAGCCGCTCCACCTCGGCATCCACCCGCGCTTTCCGGGTCTCCAGCGGTATGTCCTCCCGCTTGCCGCCCACCTTCACATCCAGGTGGAACCGGTTCTTGACCACCTTGCCCTCAGGCACCTGCTGAAACCAGATCCTCGGCCCGTACCCCTCGGGATCGACGATGCTGTCGCTGCCGTCCCCCTCACCCAACTCGTCCTCCGGCACTCCGAGACTGCGCCAGTAATCCCGCCACGTGTCGAATCCACCCGGCGGCGGCTCTACCGTGTACCGCAGCGCGCCCGCCCAGAACCGGGCCATCCGCTCAGGTGCCGCACAGTCAATGACCAGCTGATAAGAAACCATGGCAGCCATCCTGCCGCGTTCGCCCTACGCGGTGCCTGTGATGGGCATCGGCTACCTGCTCGACACGAACGTGGTCTCCGAAGTACGCAAGCGAAATGGGAGCTCACACGTCAAGGACTGGGTAGGCGGGGCTCATGGGCCCACGCTCTACCTCAGCAGTCTGACGGTCGGTGAGATCCGCTGCGGGGTCGAGCGCCGCCGACACAGCGACCCCGCACAGGCGACGATTCTGGAACGCTGGCTCCACGGGCTTCACCGGCAGTTCAGCGACCGCATCGTTCCCGTCACCTCCGAGGTCGCGGAGGAATGGGGGCGTCTGAACGCCGTCCGCCCGCTGCCCACGGCAGATGGTTTGATCGCCGCGACGGCCAGGGTGAACGGGTGGACCCTGGTCAGCAGAAACGTCAAGGACTTCGAGGGGACGGGCGTGTCCGTGGTCAACTGTTCTGCGGTGGGGTGCTCAACTCGACGTCCGGCCGGTCTACGTCTCGACCGACCTGGATGGGATGAGTGATCAGCGGGTCGCCTCGTATGTCGCCAAGTACGCCACCAAGGGAGCCGAGTCCGCGGGGACGGTCGATCGTCCGATCCGCAACGTCTGGGACATCGCCAGCCTGGAGGCAGGTCGAATGGCGGTGGCGGGAAGGTGCGGGACTGGGTGACTGTTCCGGCTGATCTGGCCTCGCCTGGCTTACTGTGAAGCGCTCGGGTTGGCTGCCCGTTCCTCGACGGTGGTCGGGAACGAACCGATGCCTTGCGAGGTCACGACCCACCCTCGTCGCGCAGCACCTTCATGGTCTTGCGGACGGTCGGTCTGGAGACCTGGAACTCCTCTTCCATGGCGACTTCGGAGAGCAGGGTCTCGGCGTCGTACCCGCCGGCGTCGATCCGCCTGACCCTTCAACTCGACGGCAGCGTCATGGTGCACGAGTTCCCGCGCTGGTCGGTCAACGAAGCTCGGACGGTCTGGACAGCCCTGCTGTCTGGAGGTGTCCGGTAGACGGGCGTGGCGGCGTGGGATCTGGAGGGACGGTGCCGCCACGCCTCTTCATGTACTGAGACCTGCCAAATGACGCCGACCTTGTATCCGTTTTCTTGCCTGCTGCAGGCTGAGAGACCGGTTTTCGAAATCCCCACGGTCAGCCGTCGGCTGCGTCTTCAGTAGTATCGCAGCGGCGCTGTTCACCTGGCTGCTCCCATGACACGGAATGCGGTCACGATGACTCGGACATCGCCGACTCGGTTGATGGTGGCCAATGATGTCCGGCGTCATGCAGCTTGCTCAAAGCGGTGAGGTCGTTCGTCACCAGTACTTGAGCCAGTCGCGCCGCTACAGCCAGCACCGCCGGCCAGCCGGGCGATTCCACGTACGCATGGTCTCCGGCGGTGGCACCCACTAACTCCTGCACCTGGGAATAGGCGGCGCCGAGGTCTGCCATCAACGAGACCTCCTCGTCTGTGCGCAGGCTCTTTCCCAGCCAGGACCGTGGGGCGCGTGCATCGCAGAAGTCATCGAAGAGGACGTGCGCCACGTAGTCGAGATTCTCGAACTCATCGGGGTTCAGCCACACCTCACGTTGCCAGGACGAGCTCGCAAGTGCGAGGACCGCGGGGACGACATGCAGGCGGTACTGAGGAAACTCGATGCCGTGATCGATCACCTGTCGAGGGTACTGAGGAGCTGATCGCCAGGATCCGGCCTAGCGGTTTTCAAGACCGCCAGGAGCTATCAGAACAGCAGCCCATGACCTGGACTTATTGCCCTGCGATCAGCCTCGAAGCGGAGATCATCGCGTAGATGTCGCGCAACCCGCGCATGGCCCCTCGACTGCCGCGCCTTCCCACATCGATGCGCGCGCAAAGACACCGGGTTGAGGAAGCGCATCCTCACACGTCCGGAGACAAGTCTCTGACCAGCGGATACGTCATTCGTAATCGACCTTGGGCTGTCGGTTGGGCAAGTATTGGGCAGAGACACACTTGGGGCGAGATCTTCCTCCAAGGTGGCAAGCCTTTGACCTGTCGGCTGTGATGGTTACGGGCACCTTCTGATGGCTGCAGTCGGCCCCGTGCGCTCCTACTGTCGGTGCCTCGATGAGCAGGTCACGGGGGCGGAGATGCGAGCGTGTTCAGCACAGGTCGCTATGGATAAGTTGATCGCGCTCCCGGAGTGGCACGTTTCTGTCGGCGGCGTCTGCCACCATGACGACATGATCATGCAGCCCATCGATGTCTCCTGGCTCTGCGGCGAATACGGCGAGGAGTGCTACGGCTTCATCTACCTCCGCACCACACCCGAACAGGCCATCGCCCGCCTCGGCGGCCACTACGCAGACTTCGAACCCGCCCGCCTGCCCGACGAACCCGACGACTGGCCAGACCCGGGGGAACCCCTCGGAGTCGCCTCCGTAGGTGACTGGAGCATCATCTTCTACCCCGACTGGATCAGCATCGAGGAAGAACTGATCACTCGGCTCTCCGAAGGCACCCGCCTCGTCTTCCACACCGCCCTCGGCGTCGAGGACACCGACGACTTCTACTGGTGCGAAGACGGCGAGATCAAATACCTCTACGGAGGCGACGACGCCTTCGTCATGGATCCCCCAGATGAACTCGCCGACGCCATGGAGGAGATCAACAAGCTCTATCCGTCGATTCCCCGTCTCTACAGAGGGCCGGCATTCCTCCTCATCGAATACCTGACCGGAATCAGGCCGACCGAGGAACTCCTGAAAAGCCTCACCTTCAGGTGGGGCACCGTGAAGCGGTCCGGGTCTGATGGAGGCTTGATCCCCTGAGAGGATCGAGTCATGGCACGTCTGTCGCTCTATCCTGCCGAGCTGTGTGAGCGTACCGTGCGCATGGTCGCGGAGGTCCTCCCGAAGTGGGGCGCGACCGTCGGGACCGCCGGGAGCGGGTCGTGGTCTGGATCGTTGCAGGGCCTTGGTTCTGCCGGCCTTGTTTGATGCCCGGGGCGTGTATGCGTCACTCGACGCACCATCGTCATTGATTCGACATCGCCGCTTCCTACGCATGATGATCATGCGGCGGATCGAAGAGCCGCAGCGCGGCCCGCGACCGCCCAACGCGCCGGCACGCCGCAGGCGGGCCGGCCTTGACCCTGTAGAGACAGTTGTCGCGGTTCAAGATCTGAAATCGTGGGCCATCTGCTCGTCGCGGGATTTCCCTCGTTTGCAGATCGCTGTTTTCCCAGGTCGAGACTGGAGACTGGCTCCTGTCGTGTGGCCCTGGCGATCCTCGCGCTGGTTTCCGGTCTTGAAAGAATGGTTGCCTGAACCGATGTTCTCCGAATAGATGTTGGCGCCGTAGTAGAAGACGGTGAAGTGGCTGCGGCATACTCCTTCTTCTCTATGCGTTGGGCACGTATGACCATGCCGTCGCTGCTGCTGGTGCCCGGTGCCTGGCACAAGCCGGAACATCTGCAACTCCTCATCGATGAGATGCCGGACATCGATGTCCACGCCGTCGCTCTCACCTCGTGCGGCGACGATCCCAAGAGCCTGGGCGATATGTACTCCGACGCAGCCGCCATCAAGGCCGCAGTCGAAGCGATCGATGGACCCGTGGTCGTCCTCGCGCACTCCTACGGCGGTGTTCCCGTCACCCAGGCACTCGCCGGGACGGCCAACGTCGAGAGCATCGTCTACCTCGCCGCGTTCCAGCTCGACGCCGGAGACTCCCTGCTGTCGAGCGTGGGCGGCAACCCTGCGCCGTGGTGGCAGTTCCACCGGACGGAGGGCGCCGGCGGCCACATGACCGTGGCAGGCCCGGTTGACGTCTTCTATGGAGATGTGGACCCGGCCATCGCTGAGAAGGCAGCTGCGGAACTGGGCTACCAGTCCTATACCGCCATTACCCAGGAATTGACAGCAGTCGCCTGGCAGACCATTCCCAGCACCTACATCATCTGCGAAGCGGACAACGCCCTCCCGCCCTTCGCCCAAGAGCTCTTCGCCCAGCGCGCCGGGAAGACCCTGCGGCTGAACGCCTCCCACTCACCCTTCCTTTCCCAACCCTCCACGCTGGCCCAGGTCATCAGGGACGAACTCACCCAACGCTGAAGACCCGCGCCCACCGCCGAACGGCGGTCAGCGGAAGGTGGACATGAGAGCCACGGACGACCGGTGTGAGCTCACCGAGGGCGGTGGTCAGCGGGAGGCGCGGTGATGAGAGCCACGGACGACCGGTGTGAGCTCACCGGGGAAGCCGGAGGGCGGCGGCGAGGTCGTCGAGGTGCTCGGAGACGGGGCCCAGGGTGAGCAGGCCGCTGCCCGCCCCCGCCAGCTCCGCCGCCGCGGGGAGGAGCTCGGTGTGGGCGCGCTTCATCGTCTCCCGGTCGCCGACGGCGACGGCCGCCCGCGCGGCGAGGCACCAAAGGGCCTCGAACAGCAGGTCACGGGGTGGATCCGGGACCTGGCGGAGCACCGCCGCGGCCTCGTCGCGGCGATCTTGGGCCAGCAGCACCAGGGGACGGGCCCACGGCTCGTAGGGCCCCCAGTCGATGTGCTCGTCGGCCGGGGCGGGCAGCGCGCGGCGCAGGCGCAGGCAGAGCAGCGCGAGCGGCAGCGCGCCGCACCGCAGCCCGGGCATGCCGGCGCCGTCCAGTCGCGCGGCGGCGTCCCGGTAGGCCGCCTCCACCTCGGCCACCGGTGCCCGCCCCGCCGCGGCGAGCCGCAGCGCCCGGTACCACTGGGCGAACACGCCCACCAGCGGCAGCTCGTGGCGCTCCGACAGGAGGTCCGCGGCGGCCGCGTGCCCGTCGGCCGCGGGGAAGTCCGCGAGCGCGCTGCGGGCCTGGAGACGGATGAGGTGCCCGAGCACCTCGAAGGTGACCAGGCCGTGCCGGGCGGACAGGGCGACCAGCTCGGCGCCGATCTCGTCCCGGCGCGGCGCCAGCCCCGCCCGGTGGAAGGTCTGCATGAACACGCCGTTGAGGGCGAACACCAGCAGCGCGGGATCGTCCAGGCGCCGGGCTATCTCCTCGGCCTGCCGGGCGGCCTGGGGTCCGCGCTCCGAGCGGGTGCCGCGCGACTCCAGGGCGATCGTGGCCAGCAGGCGGGCCCGCGCCGCCTCGTGCGCACCGGGCGGGAGAACGCTCAGGGTGCGTTCGGCCGCCGCCACGATCTGTGCCGCCTGCTCCGGGTCGTCCGAGCGGGTCCAGATCGCCGGGACGTCGTACGCCCCGATCACGCGGGCGGTCAGTTGCGCGTCGCCCATCTCCTGGGCCGCCGTGATGGCCGCCACCCGGTGCCGGCGGGCCGCCTCCAGGCCGCCGCCCCCGGTCACCGCGAGGTTGCGCAGCAGACTCACCGTCGACTCCAGCCGGGCCCGGGCACCGGATGGCACAGCGCTGTCATAGGCGGCGGCCGCCTGCGCCCACACCCGTCCCGCCGCTCCGGCCGGGGCGGCGGCGGGGTCGAGGTGGGGGGCGTGGTCGAGGATGTCGGCCTCCAGGCGGCGCAGTCCCGGGCCCGGATCCACTCCCAGCTGCTCGACCAGGAGCGTTCGGGCCCGGCGCAGCACCGCCAGCGCGTCGCCCTGGCGGCCGGTGCGGTACAGCGCGAGGGCCAGCAGATGCCAGGCGTCCTCCCGCCAGGGGTATTCGGCCACGTGCGCGTCCAGATCCGGCACCGCCTCGGCCGCGAGGCCCAGGGCCAGCCGGGCCTCGGCCCGGAGCTCGACCGCCCGCAGCCGCAGCTCCGCCAGACGGGATCGTTCCGTACGGGCCCAGGCCTCGTCGGCGAACTCGGCGTAGGCGGGCCCGCGCCACCACCCCAGCGCCTCCTCCAGTCGTGCGAGCACTTCCTCGGGGGGCAGCGTCGCGGCGGCGGTCACCGCCCGTTCGAAGCGCCAGGCGTCGACCGTGTCCGGCTCCGCGCGCAGCGCGTATCCCGGCCCCTCGGTGACCAGCAGCCGGGCCGTGGTTCGGGGCGGGCGCTCGGGCTCCAGCGCACGGCGCAGCGCGGACACGAAGGTGCGCACCGCGCCCACCGCGTCCGGCGGCGGATCCGCCCACAGGTCCTCGACCAGGCGGGTGACCGGGACGACGCGGCGGCGGGCGACGATCAGGCGGGCCAGCACCGCGCGGTGCCGCGGTCCCTTCAGCGCGATCGCACCCCCGGCGCCGTCCCAGGCCGTCACCGGCCCCAGCACTCCGAACACGACCCGCACCCGTTGACCACCCTTTCCGGGGCATGGCCCCTCCGGCCACGATATAGCGCGCTCATCCGATGCTCATTCGCGCCCGGCAGGCTGGGGGACACCTGCTCACCTATGGAAAAAGGGCAAAACCATGACGACTGTCATCCCCGGCTTCGACTACCGGCGCGTCCCCGTCGCCGACGGCGTGTCCCTGAACGCGGCCGTCGGGGGCTCGGGCACGCCGATCGTGCTGCTGCACGGCTTCCCGCAGACCCACCTGATGTGGCGGCACGTCGCCGCCGACCTCGCCGCCGACCACACCGTGATCTGCCCCGACCTGCGCGGCTACGGCGCCAGCGACAAACCCGCCGAGACCGGCCCCGCCACCTACTCCAAGCGCACCATGGCCGCCGACATCGTCGCCCTGGCCCGTGAGCTGGGACATGAGCGCTTCGCGCTGGCCGGACACGACCGCGGCGCCCTGGTCGCCATCCGCGCCGGACTCGATCACCCTGAGACGATCACCCACCTGGCCAGCCTCGACGTGCTGCCGACCCTGGACATGTGGAAGGTGATGCACGGCGCCAGCGCCGCCGTCGGCTTCCACCTCTATCTGATGGCCCAGCCCCCCGGCCTGCCCGAGCAGATGATCGCCGCCAGCTCGGACGCCTTCTTCGGCCACTTCCTCGACATCTGGGCCAACGACCCGCAGGCGATCCCCGCCGACGTCCGCGCCGCCTACCTGAACGCCTGCCGCGACGCGGTGCCCTCGATCGTGGCCGACTACCGTGCCTCCGCAGGCATCGACGTCGACCACGACCAAGCCGACCGGGACGCCGGTAACCGGCTGGGGATGCCGGTCACCGTTCTCCAGCAGGACTGGGGCGCCGCCCTCGGCTTCGACGCGGCGGCGCTGTGGGGGACCTGGGCATCCGACCTGCGGCACGGCACCGTCACCTGCGGTCACTTCATGGCCGAGGAGGCCCCCGCCGACATCGCCAAGGCCCTTCGGGACCTGCTCACCCGCCAGGGCGGGGAGAAGGGGTAGCGGCCGGGCGTTTCTCTCAGTTCACCAGCACGATCTTTCCGCGGGCATGGCGGCTTTCGCTCAGTTCGTGCGCGGCCGCGGCCTCGGCGAGCGGGAACGCCGCCGCGACCGGAACCCTCAGCCGGCCCTCGCCGGCGAGGGTGACCGCGATCGCGAGGCCGTGCAACGCCAGTGGGTCGGCGGGGGCACCCACGGCCGCGCCCGTCTTGTCGGCCGGCGCTCCGTGCGACATGTGGACGCCGTGGGCCGCCGCGGTGAGGTCGGGGGCGATCGTCACCACGCGCGCCGGGTCGCCGGCGATGGCGACGAGGTCCGGCAGTGCCCCTCCGGCGCAGTCGAACACCGCGTCCACTCCGGCCGGCGCCATCGCGCGGATCCGTTCGACGAGCCCCGCCCCGTACGTCGTCGGCTCCGCGCCGAGGGAACGCAGGAAGTCGTGGTTGTGCTCGCTCGCCGTACCGATGACGGTGGCGCCGCGGGCGACCGCGAACTGGACGGCGATGGCACCCGTCCCACCGGCCGCGCCCTGCACGAGCACGGTGTGCCCGGTGCCGACCGCGAGCCGGTCGAGGACCCGGGTGGCCGTCTCGACGCCGCCCGCGGCGCCGCCCGCCTCCTCCCAGCTCCACGCGGCAGGTCTGGGCGCCCAGGCGGCCAGGACCGCGAAGTCGGCATTGGCGCCGCGCGCGGCCGAATCGGTCATGCCGAACACCTCGTCGCCGATGCTCACGCCCGTGACACCGTCGCCGACCTCGTCCACCACGCCCGCGGCGTCGAATCCGGTCCGATACGGGAACGTCGTGGGCACCACGTCACGCAGCGTCCCGGAGCGGATGTACGTCTCCCCGGGCGATACTCCGGAGGCCCGTACGGCGATGCGGATCTGGCCGGGTCCGGCGTGCGGTGCCTCCACCTCGGCGATGTGCACAACGCCGGGCGGGCCGTACTCAGTGAATTGAACTGCTCTCATGGGCCGAACGTAACGGAACACCCCGTCCGTTTAGCTAAAGTGAGAGCGGTGACGGCCCAAGTGATAACGAAGCTCCGCTCGGATGCCCGCGACAACCGCGGGCGCATCCTCACGGTCGCTCGCGTGGCCTTCGCCGCCGAGGGACTCGACGTGCCGATCCGGGAGATCGCCCGGCGCGCCGAGGTCGGTGTCGCGACCGTCTACAGGCACTTCCAGACGAAGGAAGCGCTGATGGCCGAGGCCTTCGCCGAGCAGATGGCCTCTTGCTCGACCATCGTGAAGGAGGGTCTGGCGGTGGGCGACCCGTGGAACGGGTTCTGCCTGGTGATCGAGAAGCTCATGGAGGTGCACGCCCTCGACCGAGGCTTCGCCCGTGCGTTCACCTCGCCGCTTCCCCAGGCGGCCGGCCTCGCCGCGGACCGTGATCGCACGCTGCGTCTGCTGCTCGAACTGGTGCGGCGCGCGAAGGAGGCGGGCTCCTTGCGGGGGGATTTCGTGCTGGAGGACATGAGCCTGGCGCTGATGGCGAACGAGGGCATCCGCGCCGAGTCACCCGAGATGAGGGTGGCGGCGTCGCGCCGCTTCGCGGCCCTGATGATCCAGTCGTTCCAGGCGAACCCCGTCTCGATGCCGCTTCCGCCGGCCGTCCGGCTGCCTCTCTCCAGAGGCCAGTGATACGGCGCCGGGCATCGACGAGCCGCGGCCGGTGCCCTGTTTCTCGATGGAGCGCCGGCGCCACGGGGCGTCCGGTCACCCCTCAAGGGCCGGCATCCCAGGGGGTCAGCGGAGGCGGCTGACCTCGAGGACCGCGGAGGCGAAGGCCTTCGGACGTTCCTGCGGGAGGTTGTGGCCGGCTCCGGCGACCACGTGGTGCACGCGTGGTCCGGTGAAGTGTGGCGCCGACGCGGTCCCGTCGGTCGGTGGGACGACCCCGTCCGCCTTGCCGTCGAGGGTGACGGCGGGGACCGTGATCGGCGGCTGCTTCAGCAGACGCGCCTCAAGCTCGTCGTAGCGGGGATCTCCGGGCACCGCGAGGAGCCGGTGGCGATAACAGTGGAGCACGACGTCGACGTAGTCCGGGTTGTCGAAGAGTTCGGCCGCACGGTCGAGTTCGGCTTCGGTGAACCGCCACTCCGGCGAGTTTCTGCTCCATACGACGCGAGCGAGCTCCTTGGTGTTCTGCATCAGCCCCTTCCGCCCACGCTCGGTGAGGAAGTAGTAGAAGTACCAGTATCCGGCTTCGATCGCCGGAGCCAGCGGCTCCTGCGCGACGGCGAGGTCCTGGACGAGATAGCCGTTCACGGACACGAGTCCGGTGCAGCGTTCCGGCCACAGCGCGGCGGCGACGTTCACGCCGCGACCGCCCCAGTCGTATCCGGCGAAGATGGCACGCGGGATGTGGAGCGCGTCCATGAACGCCCTGTGGTCCGCTCCGAGGGCGGCCTGCTGACCGGACCTGAAGGTGTTCTTGTCGAGGAACCTCGTCTGGCCGTGGCCGCGAAGGTAGGGAAGGTAGCAGTGGAAACCCTGACGGATCAGGTCGGGGACCACCTCGAGATAGGCGTCAGGGCTGAAGGGCCATCCATGGGTGAGAATCACGACCTTGCCGTCGGCCGGCCCGGCCTCGTGGTAGGCGATGTCAAGCAGATCCGTGCGTACATGATGGACCGGCCCGAGTCCCGGCGATGGCTCTGAGTTACCTGTGGATTCACCGTGCGTGACCGCCGAAGCCGATGCGGTTGAGAGGCCGCCCATTGAAGCCGATACGGCTCCCGCGACAACCGCCTTGGAAAATGTTCGTCTGTCCATCATTTGAGACCCCTGCGAAAGCGCGACCTTGGCGAACTCGGTGCACGGTGATGCGCGAGGAATTATCGTCGCCCGAGTGTTCGGGATAGCGGCTCTGCCGCGGGCGGGTGACCTCGCCGAATGGCACCGTGACCTGGCCCCCGCGGTGGTTCTTCGGGTCGAGCGTAGCGGATCGGTGCAGGTCAGCACTCTGATGGGGGGCGCTACGGAGATGAGCGGGGTCGTCGGCATCGTGATCGTTCACCCTGTCCGAAGACGGAATCGCCGCGTCGGCGGGTTACCTGACCCCGCATTACCCGCCGGCCGATTACGGGATCGCCTCGCGGTGCCGCTCCCGGGAGAAAGGCACGGCGATGCGGTTCGCGTCGTTCGCGGGACGGGTCCGTGGCTTCGGCGTTCGACGACGGCGCATCGCGCGAGGCCGCCTGAAGGCCACCGTTTACAGCCGCTGTCATCAAGGCCGGTCCGGCTGCCGTGATCCGCCCGTGATCTGTGCCGAGTCGCTCGCGGCCTCATTCCGATATCGAAACCAAGGCCGTGACCTGTGGAGAGAAAGAAACATCGGTGATCTCTATTGACAGCGGGTTACGCCCGTCCGATTATCCGATCGATTGCTCTCGTCGAGATGATGTCGCCCTGACCCCACAGTGAACGATCAAGATCTGACAGGCGTTGTCACCCCCGTAGGAGGCACACGGCGCGCGCCCTATCACGTCCGCCCTCATCCAGATCCGACCGGCCACCGGTGCCGCCGACGGCACCGCGACGTCGAACCTCTCCAACAGTGCGGAGTCGGCCGGCTCCGGCGCGTATGCGGTTGCGCCCGGCGACGGGGTCACGACCGAGTTGATCGCCACTGCTCGCTCCGGGCATGGCATGCTTCACGTTCCCGGTGACCGGCGAGGCCGGAGTGCCGGTCACGACGAACTCGGGCCACGCGACCTCTGAGCCGGGACCGCACCGACCGACAGCAGACCTTTCCACCCCCCTGAACGACGCACCATCCCTACCGCGGCAGGTCCTTTCCCGTCGTGACGGCTCCCGCCGTAACGGCCCGTTGAGGTCCGCCTCCGGGACGGTGCAGACGAAAGGATCAGCTATGCGATGGAACCTCAGGCGGCTCTGTGCCGCCGGGCTCGGGCTTGTCCTCACCGCCGGGTTGACGGTGGCGCCGTTCACGCCGGCGCAGGCCGAGTCGAACGGTGGCGTACGGGTCATGCCGCTTGGCGACTCCATCACCGACGGGTTCAACGTGCCCGGTGGCTACCGCATCAACCTGTGGCAGCGGATGGTCTCGGGAGGGCACACGGTCGACTTCGTCGGATCCGGGTTCAACGGGCCGGCCGCTCTCGGCGACCACGACCACGAGGGCCACTCGGGGTGGCGGATCGACCAGCTCGACGCGAACATCGTCGGCTGGCTGCAGAACTACACCCCGCGCACCATCCTGCTGCACATCGGCACCAACGACATGGGCCAGAACTACGACATCGCCAACGCGCCGGCCCGGTTGTCCGCGCTCATCGACAAGATCCGGGCCAACGCGCCGACGGTCGAGCTCTTCGTCGCGCAGGTCACGCCGGCCGCCGACCCGGCGTTCGAGTCGCGGATCCAGGGGTTCAACGCCGCCGTCCCCGGCATCGTCGCGCAGAAGGGGCCGATGACCCACCTGGTCGACATGCACTCCGCGCTGACCACCGCCGACCTCGCCGACGGTCTCCACCCGAACGCGGGCGGCTACGACAAGATGGCGGCGCGCTGGTTCTCCGCGCTGCAGTCCGTGCCCGGCAGCCTCACCCAGGTGTCCGTACCGCCGGTCGGCGCCGCCGTCTCGCTGGTCAACCCGCAGGCGAACCGCTGCCTGGACGTCTCCGGGGCGAGCACCACCGCCGGCGCGCAGATACACATCTGGGACTGCCACGGCGGGACCAACCAGCGCTGGACCCGCACCGCGGCCGGTGAACTGCGTGTCTACGGCGACCGCTGCCTCGACGTGAACGCCAACGGCACGGCCAACGGTACGAAGATCCAGATCTGGACGTGCAACGGCACGGCGGCGCAGAAGTTCACGTTCAACGCGAACGGCACCATCGTGGGGACGGGGTCGGGCAAGTGCGTCGACGTGGCGGCGAGCGGAACCGTGAACGGGACGTTGGTGCAGCTGTACACCTGCAACGGCACCAACGCGCAACGCTGGTCCGTGCGATGACCGCGTACGCCCGGGGGAGTGGCGCACCTCGCGTGGTCCGCCGACGCTGAGCACGAGGCCGGCCAGGAGCACCGGCCTGGCCGACACTTTGGCGATCATGCCCGAGGTGACGCCCGCGCCGATGGTCACGGCGGTGTGGAACGTCACCTCGGGTGTGTCACCTGAAGGCGGCGATATTGCGGACCGCCCATTCGGCGAACGTACGGGGCGTACGGCCGAGGACCCGCTCGACGTCGGGGCTGATCCGCTGCTCGGCGGGGTTGGGCTCGCCGATGATGGCGAGGGTGGTCTCGACCACGGGCTCGGGCATGAACTGCAGCATCTGCGCGCGGGCCTCGTCGCGGGTCTGCTCGATGAACCGGACCGGCTCGCCGAGCGCGTCGCCGATCTCCCCGGCTCGTTGCCGGGGCGTGCTGAGGGCGGGCCCGGTCAGCTCGTAGGCCTGCCCGGCGTGACCGTCCTCGCGCAGGGCCGCCGCGGCGACCTCGCCGATGTCGGCCGGGTCGATGAACGGCAGCCCGGTATCGCCGAACGGCGCGGCGGCCGTGCGCCGCGTGCGGATCGTCTCGGCCCACGCGAAGGCGTTGGAGGCGAAGCCACCGGGCCGCAGGATCGTCCAGTCCATGCCCGACCGCCGGACGGCGTCCTCGGTGGACCGTCCCCCGACCCCGTGGGAGGACGACCGCGGCCGGGTGACGACTCCCTGGGAGGACAGCAGGACGATCCGTCGGACGCCCCCGGCCTTCGCGACGTCGAGGATGTCCTCTGGGCTCAGCAGGTGCGCACCGGCACCGCCGTCGTGGAGGAACACCGCGTCGGCGCCGTCGAAAACGGGCCGAAGGCTCTCCGGGGAGGCCAGGTCCACCTGCCGGTGCAGGACACCCTCCGGTACGGCCACCTCCGAGACCCCTCGGGACACCGCCGTCACCCGCTCACCGGCTGCCGCGAGTGCCTGCACGAGCGGTCGGCCGACGTTGCCGGTGGCCCCGGTCACTACGATCATGAACTTCTCCCATTGATTGCGATCACTTGCGCCGGGAATTTTCTCCCGACTGAGTTAGCTGACTAACTTGGTTGCAAACATAGCCAGCCTGATCGCGGCTGTCTATAGTTAGTCAGGTGACTGACTCGAAGAGAAGCGATCGGGCCCCGGTCGTCACGGGGCGGGGCAAGCGGGAGCGGCTGACGACCGCCGCGGTGAAGATGCTGCATGAGCAGGGCGTCGAGAAGACGACGCTCGCCGACATCGCACGGGCGGCCGACGTCCCGGTGGGCAACGTCTACTACTACTTCAAGACCAAGGACGACCTCGTCGAGGCGGCCCTCGGCGCGCACGCGCAGGGCCTCCAAACGATGATCGCTTCGTTCGAGGGGCTCTCCACCCCTCAGGACCGGCTGAAGGCACTCATCGGCGGCTGGGTGGGGCAACGCGACCTCGCCGCGCGGTTCGGCTGCCCCACGGGCACCCTCTGCTCGGAGCTCGGCAAGCGCGCCGACGGTCTCGACCGCACCGCGGCCAAGGTCATGCAGGGCATGATCGACTGGAGCGAGCAACAGTTCCGTTTGATGGGCCGGAGCGACTCCCGCGACCTCGCGGTCGCCCTGATCGCCGCCTACCAGGGGATCTCGCTGCTCACCAACACCTTCCGCGACCCCGAGCTCATGGTCCGCGAAGGCGACCGGCTGGAACGCTGGATCGACTCGCTCGGCCGGCCGTCGGAAGACCCCGGCGACCCCGCGTAGATCGTTGCCTCTCATCGTGCCGGACGTCCCCGCCACGCGGTTCCGCGGCGAAGCCGGATTCATCGCGGCGGAGTCCGGTCGGCCGCCCGGCCGTCGTCACCGGATGCCTCCGGCGGTATCGGAGAAGCCGTCGCCGAGCATCCGGCGTCGGTCGCGGTTCCGGCACGGCGCGGGGGGGGGGTGTCCCGAGGGCCTGGTCGCCTGCCTGCCGATGCCCCGGGGGACATGCCTCCGTCTCTACCGCGTCCGGAGTTGTTCGCGCACCCGTGGCGCGACCTCGGTGCCGAAAAGGCGGATGTTCTCCATGAGGGTCGCGTGCGGCATCGGGCCCATGCCGTACTTGAGATCGAAGCGGCCGGCGCCGAGGGCCGTCATGGTCTTGACGACGCGCCGGGCGACCGTCTCCGGTGAGCCGACGTAGAGGGAGCCGTATTCGACCTCGTGCTCGAAGTACTCGCGGGTGATCTTCGGGAACCCTCGCTGCCTGCGCGCGTCGAGCATGAAGGTCTCATAGGTGGGCCAGTACTCCTCCTTCGCCTGCTCGTCGGTGGCCGCTATGTGCCCGGGGGAGTGCACCCCGATCGGCAGGGGAGCGAGACCCGCCTGCGCCGTGGCCTCCCGGTAGAGCTCGGACAGCCGGGCGAAGCGCGCGGGATTGCCGCCGATGATCGCGAGCATCAGTGAGAATCCATGACGCGCGGCGCGCACGACGGAGGCCGGGTTTCCGCCGACGCCCACCCAGGTCGGCAACGACCCGCCCGCGGTGCGCGGGTAGACCTGCAACCCGGGCATGGCGGCCCGCGTGGTTCCCGACCAGGTGACGGGCTTCTCCGCGCGCAACCGGGCGAACAGTTCGAGCTTCTCCTCGAACAGGCGGTCGTAGTCGGCGAGGTCGAATCCGAACAGCGGGAACGACTCGACGCTGGATCCACGGCCGAGGATCACTTCGGCGCGTCCGGACGAGAGGGCGTCCAGGGTCGCGTACCGCTGGAAGACGCGCACCGGGTCGTCCGAGCTCAGCACCGTCACCGCGGATCCCAGGTGGATGCGTGAGGTCCGGGCGGCGATGGCGGCCAGGACCAGGTCCGGTGCGGACAGCGGCATCTCCTCGATGTGGTGCTCGCCCAGGCCGAAGAAGTCGAGGCTCGACTCCTCCGCGAGGACTCCCTCCGCGACGAGTTCGCGGATGTTCTGCGGCTGGCTGAGCAGACTACCGTCACCGCCGACGGTCATGTCCCCGAAGCTGTCGACACCGATCACGATCGGGTGCTCTCCATACGTGCTCGTCATCGCGATCTCCTCCGAGAGTGTGATTGACGCATCAATATTGACGTGTCAATCATATGAGATATGATTGACACGTCAATGAGATGGAGTGTGGATCATGAGAGACGGTGCCCAGGCCACCGGTGCGGTGGCGCGGCGGCGAATGGCGGTGGGGGAGCTCGCGATCTGGAGGGCGCTGATCGACACTACCGCCGAGCTCCGGAGAATCCTGGGGACGCAGCTGCTGCAGGAAACGGGCCTCTCGCCGGCCGACTATCAGGTGATGCTGGCGTTGAGCGAGGCGAACGGCAGGCGGCTGCGATCATCGGAGCTGGCGGCGGCCATCGACTGGGAGCGGAGCCGGCTGTCCCATCACCTCGGGCGAATGGAGGGGCGCGGTCTGATCCGTCGCGACGACTGCCCCACGGACAACCGCGGTGCCGAGGTCTCGCTCACGGACGAGGGCGCGGAGATGTTCCGGAGGGCGACCGCACCCCATATGAGGGCCATCAAGAAGCACTTCGCCGACGCCCTGACGCCCGAGCAGTTCGAGGCGCTCGACGACATCCTGCGGACGCTGCAGAGCCATCTCCACCCGGAGCCGGCCGTTGCTCCCGCTGTTTCCACCAAGGGGGAATCCTCATGACCGGCGGAGCGCCGCGGCTGCCGCGGATCGCCGTACTCGGTGCGGGGCACGTCGGCCCGGCGATCGCGCGGGTCGCGATCGCCGCCGGCTACCACGTGACGATCGCGGCCTCCGGCGACCCCGAGAGGATCGCGCTCATCACCCGCGTGCTGGTGCCGGGAGCCGAGTCGCAATGGGCGGCCGATGCCGTCAGGGACGCCGACATCGTGGTGCTGGCGATCCCACTCCACAAATTCGCGGCCTTCGACCCCGCCCTGCTCGCCGGCAAGATCGTCATTGACACGATGAACTACTGGCCGCCCACCGACGGCGTCCAGGAGATGTTCGAAGATCGCCGGTACGGCAGCAGCGAGATCGTTCAGCGTCGGCTCGCCCGGTCGACGATCGTCAAGACCTTCAACCACATCGGCTACCACGAGCTTGAGGACGAACGCCGGCCTGAGGGCTCGCCGGAACGACGCGCGCTCGGCGTCGCCGGCGACGACCCGGCCGCCGTGGAGCTCGTGGCGGACGTCATCGAGCGCATCGGCTACGACACCGTCCGTCTGGACAGCCTGAGCGCCGGCCGCCTCTTCGAACCCGGCAACCCCGTCTTCGGCGCATCGCTGCACCGGACCGAGTTCGAGCTGGCCCTGAGCGCCGAACCGAGTTCGAGCCGGTCCTGAGCGCCGAACCGAGTTCGAGCCGGTCCTGAGCCCCGGACCGAGTTCGAACCGGCCCTGCGCGCCGAACCGGGCGCGAGTCGGTCCTGAGCCCTGAGCGGAGTCCGAGCCGGCCTTGAGCGCCGAACCGGGCGCGAGTCGGTCCTGAGCCCTGGACCGGTCGCGCCCGGTCCTGAGCGCCGAACCGGGCGCGACCGGTCCAGAGCCCCGAAGCCGTACAGAGCATCCCGCTCACCCTCAACCCGATCCACAACCAGACAGAGAGACCCGACGTGACCACAACCCCGTCGCCCGCCGTACGAGCTTCCGTGGGCGAACCCACGACGTTCCCCCTCGTCCTCGGCCTCGACACCTTCGGCGACGTCACCTACGACGATGACAACCGCCCGCTCTCACATGCCCAGACGATCCGGAACGTCGTCGAACAAGGTGTCCTGGCCGACCAGGTCGGCGTGGACTTCTTCGGGGTCGGTGAACATCACACCGACGATTTCCCCTTGTCCGCCAGCGACGTGGTACTCGGCGCGATCGCCTCGCGCACGACCCGCATCCGCCTCGGGTCAGCGGTCACGGTATTGAGCTCGGACGATCCCGTCCGGGTGTTCCAGCGTTACTCCACGCTCAACGCCATCTCCGGCGGCCGGGCGGAGGTCATCCTGGGACGCGGTTCCAGCATCGACTCGTTCCCGCTCTTCGGCTACGACCTCGCCGACTACGAGGAGCTCTTCGAGGAGAAATCCCACCTCTTCGCCGAACTGCTCAAGGGCGGACCGGTCACCTGGCAGGGCAAAACCCGCGCTTCGCTCAGCGAGCAGGACGTCGTGCCGCACACCGAGTCCGGACCTTTCCCGACATGGATCGGCGTCGGCGGCAGTCCCCAGTCGGTCATCCGCGCCGCACGCCATGGATTCTCGCTGATGCTCGCGATCATCGGCGGCTCCCCGTCGCGCTTCGCTCCTTTCTCCAAGCTCTTCCACCAGGCCCTGGAGACACTCGGGCACGCCGCCCTGCCGGTCGGAGTGCACTCGCCCGGTCACGTCGCCGCCACCGACGAGCAGGCTCGCGAAGAGTTCTGGCCCCGTTACCTGGAGGTCATCCGCAACGTCAGCAAGACCCGCGGATTCGCCGTCCCGACCAAGGAGTCCTTCCTCCACGAGATCGGGCCGCACGGGGCGCTCTACGTCGGGTCGCCGGAGACCGTCGCGAAGAAGATCGCGGCAAATCTCCCCGCTCTCGGTGCGAACCGCTTCGACCTGAAATACGGCATGGGAGGCCTCTCACACGGAGCACTCATGACCAACATCGAGCTTTACGGGACACAGGTCGTCCCACGCGTCCGCGAACTCCTGGCCTGAGCACATACGCTGAGCGGCCCGCGCATCCGCGCCGAGGCCGTGGCACCGCCGCCGGACCGCGCGGCTCCGTCGGCTCGCAGAACCGGGTGCCCGGATTTCCTGCTCTGGCCTGTGCCGAGTTCATCGGCGGACAACGACCTCTCCCGCGGACGCCTGTCGTCAGCGGTGGACGGTCACGTGGTCGCCGCGTCCCGGGTAGGTCATGATGAGCAGCCGCTGCCCCCCTTGCCTCGTGCCCTTCCAGGAGAGCCAGGCGTAGTGGACGCGGACGCGGTAGTGGCCCTTGCCGAGGGCGGCGAGATCCGGGAGCTGGATGCCGGTCAGGTTGTCGGCGAGGACGATGCGACCCTCCGGGCTCTCGTAGCCGACCTCGACGACGTTCTGCCAGCCCTTGGTCTCCACCGGCGGGCGGCGGTCGTACGCCTCGGTGGTGACGCAGGCGCGGTACTCGGTGTTGAGGAAGACCTGGAGGTGACCGGGTGCGGAAGCCACCAGGTCGCCGCCCTCCACTTGGTGAGGCGGCCCGTCCTCCGGTTCCCCACCCTGTTCGTACGTTTCCAGGGGCAGCTCCGGCCAGATGGGTTTCTCCTGCCGAATCGCCGACACCGGCGTGATCAGGGGGCGGTGGCGGGGGGCCTGGTCGCATTTGGCCTGCTCTTCGGCCTCGTGGGCGAGCATCTCGCGCTCCTCCTCCTCAGCCGCCACCCTGAGGGTCTCGGCGGCCTTCGGACAGATGTCGGCCAGAAGGGCTGTCTCGTCTCCCGGGCTGACTCCGTACGCCTTGTGGAATCGGGCCATCTCCTGCGGGTTCTCGCGGGTGTAAACACCGCAGAGGCGGTGTCCGTACGCCACCAGCATCCGGTCGGGCATGCCGCCGACAGGCGATGGGACGCGGGCGGTGCGCACCGTGCAGATGAACGCCTGCTCGCCGGTCATGGGGGGCGGTGGGGTGCGTCCCGTCTCGTAGTCGCCTTTCGCCTCGCAGTCGCTCGCCGTGGTGATCGGACCCGGCGCGTGGTCTGAAACCGGGACCAGGACGAGCACTGCGGACGCGGCCATGCTCGCCGGCAACACCCGGTACGGCCTGCGACGGGCGGGGCGGTCACCGTACAGAAACAGCAGGAGCAGAGCGGAACCCGTGAAGGCGAGGCTGTACCACAGCGGTGAGATACCGAGCGAGGAGGTGAACATCCAGTCAGGAAATATCAAGATACTGCCGTGGGTGGCCCTCGAGTCGCCGGCTGCCGTCGTGGCCGCGGTCGCCAGCCCTGCCACCGCCGCGAGGAGAAGAGCCCAGATCGTTCCGATCACGAGGCGGCGCGTCCGCCGCAGCACCGCGGCCAGTACCAGTGCGGCGGCCCCGCCCGTTCCGACCAGAAGATCGAACGGAAGCCAGAGCTGCATCGGATACCAACCGGAGAACCAGGACGCGATCGCCCCTCGCGGCCCGATCCAGAGGAACACACCGTCCGCCAGGTTGGCCACGGCGGGCAGCAGCGGCAGCGCGACCGCCACGGCCTGCAGGGGCCACCGGCGCGACGGGCTCGCAGGCGTGACGGGACGTGGATCCCGGGGCCGGTTCCCGAGATCACGGGCGGACCGGCCGAGCCATACCAGCGTGAACACGTCGAGCGCCAGATGGCCGCCCGCGTACCAGACGTACGATCGGCTGAACGAGTTGATCATGAGGTCCGGCACGAGGAAGGGCCCGGCGACGACCGCCGCTCCCGCCCACAGTGTGACCCGCCCCCACCGGCCGTCCTTCGCCTGGGCCACCAGGGTCAGCACCATCCAGACCAGCCAGGGCACGCTTCCCAGAGAGGACTGCCACAGGGCCTCACCGTCGAGCCCGAACAGCTCCAACAGCACGATGGTGAGCAGCAGCGCCGGGTGGTACAGCCCGGCCGCCAGCGCGACCAGCCGCAACGTCCGGGAGACCCCGCGCATCACCCGGTAGAGCAGCACCACGACGGCGACCTGCACGACCTCCTCGGGAATGTCCGTCCAGGACAGGTCGGCGAGCTCGATCGCCAGCGAGACATACAGCGCGATCCGCAACCGGCGGGCGTCCCTGCCCGGTTTCTCGCCGCCCTGCCGCCCGGGCAGGATCTGCCACAGTCCCCAGCCCTGCAACGCCCCCACCGCGACCAGCATCAGGACGCGGCCGCCGTCGATGTCCACCGGACGGTCGGCGAGCCTCCGGTAGACGACCAGCGTGGCGAGCCAGGCGTCGCCGGTCACCGCGGCGGCGACGCCGGAGACGACGACCAGGGCCACGAAGGCGGCGGCGATCCAGCCGAGGGGATAGCGGCGCACGGGCGGTTCCCGGGGGTAAGGGGGGCGAAGCGCCCAACTCTAACGGGCTGCCACCCAGAGTCGATCATCACTCGTGGGTGGTGGCTCCGCGTCCATTCGCCGAATCGGTGGACGGTGCGGGTGAGACGGTGGCCGGGTCACCTCTCCAGTTTGGTGAGGCCGAACCCGCAGACTCTTATTAATCTACATTGTAAAGGCATCGGTTCGAATTCAAGATCATTTAGGATGGACCGGAAACCTACTGCCCACAGGCAAAGGAGGCGGCGGAATCGTCCGTCGGCGACTCGTCAAGGCCGGCCGGACGGCAGATCTCAGATCTGCGATCCGCTGCTCCTGTCGCCTGGAGCTCGAGTGCGTTCCGGCCTCTCGCGTCGGCGTGAGAGGCCGCCGATACGCTGCGTAAGTGACTCTGATCGGACGCCGCGGTGAGCTCGCCGCGGTGGAACGGCTGCTCGACCGGGCGGCGACCGGGGGCGGGATCGGCGGACACCTCATCGTCACCGGACCGCCCGGCGCCGGTAAGACGGCGCTGACCGGCGCCGCCGCGGATCTGGCTCGCGCCCGGGGGATACCGGTGCTCCGTGCGGCCGGAACGGACCTCGACTCCGGTCTGCTGATCTGGGAACAGGTGCTGGGCGATCTCGAAGCGGGCGAACTGCCGCCCGACGCCGGCCCCCGGGACCTCGATCGCGCCGCCCGGGCTATCGCCCGCGGCGGACCGCGCCTGCTCGTGGTCGACGACGTCGACCGGGCCGGTACGCGGGCCGTGGCATTCCTGGCTCTGCTCGCGTCCCGCCTCGGTTCCGGCGCGACCGTGCTGATCGCGACCGCGGAGAATCCTCTCGGGGTGACGCCGGAGCTGCGTCTGCGTGGCCTGACGGAACCGGAGCTCGCCGGCCTGACGGCAGATCTGCCCGCCGAGGCGGTCCACGCGGTGTGGCTGGCCTCGGGCGGCCTGCCCGGAGCCGCCATCGGCCTCGCCGGTGAGCTGGCCGGTCTCGACGCCGACGCCGACGCCGTGATCCATCTGGCGCTGACGGCGCCGTCGCGGGCGGAGTTCCTCGAACTCGACGTCGGTCTGATCCGCCTGCTGGAGGCCGCGCTCGAACGCCCGTTGCCGCCCACCACCCGGGCCCGGGTGCTGGCCCGGCTCGCCCGCGAGATGCTGGGCGATTCGTCGGCCGGGGCACGCCGGCGCGAGCTGATCGACGAGGCGGTGACGCTGGCCCGGATGACCGGAAGCCCCGGCACGATCGCCGAGGTCCTCGACTGCCGGCTGCACGCGCTGTGGGATCCGGCCGCCGCCCATGAACGGCTGACCACCGCATCGGAGATCGTGGAGCAGGCTCGGCGGGCCGGCGACGCAGTGGTCGAGCGGCGCGGACTGTTCTGGCGTTTCATCGCCCTGGCAGAACTGGGCGAGCTGGGACCGGCTGAGGCGGCGCTCACGGCTTATGCCCGGGCCGGTGAACTGGCCGGCGACGCCGAAGCGGCGGTGGTGGTGCTGGCACGCCAGTCGATGCTGGCGACGGTTCGCGGCCGGTTCGACGTGGCGGTGACGCTCGCGGGCGAGGTGGCCGTGCGTGGCCGGCGGGCGGGACTGATCGACACGGATCGCCTGGTCGGGTCACTGCACGGCGGGGTCGCCGCGATGCGGGGCGAGTTCGAGTCGCTGGTGGATCCCTGGCAGGCCCTCGCCCGGCGGCTGCCCGGTCATTTCTTCGAGGCGGCCGCCGCCCGGTCACTGGCCGAGACCGGTCGCGGTGTTGAGGCGGGCCTCGAGCTGGAACGGCTGCTGCCGGCCGTACTCGCCGGATCAGGGCCGCGCTGGGTGGGGGTCCTGGCCGACCTGGCGATCGTGGCGTCACGGGTCGGAGAACCGGAGACCGCGCAGGCCCTGTATGACGCGCTGCTTCCCTACCGGGGGCGCCTGGTCGTCTGGGGCGGCGCCAACACGATCACGGGGCCGGTCGACGACTACCTGGGACGGCTGGCCATCCGGCTGGGCCGGTTGGACCGGGCGGTGTCCCATCTGGACGACGCGGCCGCGCTGGAGCAACGCGTCGGAGCGCTGCCCTGGCTCGCGCACACGCTGGTCGCCCGGTCCCGCGCGCTGTCCGCACGCGACGGCGAGGGAGACCGGATCCGGGCCGGCGACGATCTCGGCCGGGCCCGCTCGATCGCGGAGCGTCTCGGCATGGGGGGAGTCCTCGCCACGCTCGCCCCACCGGCCGACGAGTGGCGGCTGAGCCGCGACGGCGACGACTGGCGGCTCGACGCCGGCGCCGAAACGGTCCGGTTGCGCGACGGGCGCGGGATGCGGTACCTACGGGCCCTGCTGGCCGCGCCCGGGCAGGAGATCGCCGCGCTGGATCTCGTCGCGGGAGGCGCCGGCCTGCGGGTGCCCGACGGTGATCCGGTTCTCGACGACGCCGCCCGTACGGCCTACCGGCGGCGGCTGGAGACGCTCGACGAGCGGCTCGACGCGGCGGACCGGGCCGGCGACGCCGAGCGGGCGGCGGTCGTCCAGGCGGAACGGACCGCCCTGCTGGCCGAACTGCGGCGGGCCAGCGGGCTGGGCGGCCGGCCGCGGGCCCAGGCCGGTGAGGCCGAACGGGCCCGTGTCAACGCGACCCGGACGTTGTGGGCGACCGTCAAACGGGTGGAGTCGGCCGCGCCGCTGGCGGGGGCTCATCTGCGGGCGTCGCTGCGTACGGGCCGGCTCTTCCGGTATCAGCCGGCTCCGGGTGGTCCGGCGCGCTGGAGGGTGTGACCCGTACCACGTACAAGTTGTGCACGTCGGATTTACGCCTCCCGGGCAGAGCCTCAAGAATGGGAGACGGACATGTCCGATGCGCGTCGGCAGTACTTTGGTGATCTTGCCGCTGACAGCCATGGCACGGCTGATGATCGGCCGCCGCTGGTCCTGCTGCACGGTCTCAGTTATGACCGGCGTCAGTGGGGGCCGGTCCTGGAGGAGCTGGCGGTCGTCGATCCGGGCCGGCGGGTGCTGGCCTTCGACCTGCCCGGGCACGGGGACTCGCCACGGCGCGATTCCTACGGTCTCGGTGAGGTCGCCGCGGTTGTGCATCGGGCGGTGAACGACGCCGGACTCGACGCGCCGATCATGGTGGGGCACTCGCTCGGTGGGGCGCTGGTGACGGTCTACGCGGCGACGTATCCGGTGCGGGGCGTCGTGAATGTGGACCAGCCGTTGCTGGTGGGCGGCTTCGGGGACATGCTGCGCCAGGCCGAGCCGGTGCTGCGGAGCCCGGCCTACGGGCAGATCTGGACCTCCCTGCTCGCCGGCATGCACATCGAACTGCTGCCGCCGGACGCGCGGGAGCTGGTCCGGACGGCCACGACCCCCCGCCAGGATCTTCTCCTCGGCTACTGGAACGAGATCCTGGTCACGCCCGCGGAAGACCTCGGCGAACGCCGGACGCGGGAGATGGACGTCATCCGCTCGAGCGGCATCGCCTACCGCCACGTGAGCGGGGACGAGCCGGCCCCACCCTACCGGCGGTGGCTGGAGTCGGTCCTGCCCGACGTCACCGTCACCGTTCTCCCCGGCGGCGGCCACTTCCCGCACCTGAGCCATCCGGCCGAATTCGCCAAAATCCTGGCCGGGTGACCAGAAACCCCGTCCGTGGCGTCACCCCCGTCAGCGGAGGATGCCGGCACCTTCGGTGAGGCGGTCGTCGGTGGTGCCGGACGCGATCGGGGTGGGGCGGTCAGTGGACGGGGCGCTGGGGGACGGCACAGCCGTCCGGGCCGCAGACGCCGCCGGCTTCGGCGATGACCGGGAGCGGCTGCGGGACGGGGTGGCTCTCCTGCCATGCCCGGGTCATCGCGGCGAGCAGCTGGTCGGTGTCGACGGCGCCGGGGATGGCGTACCTGCCGTCGATGACGAGGAACGGCGCACCGCGGGCGCCCAGGCGCTCGGCCTCGCGCTGGTCGGCTTCCACCTGTGCGCGGTGGCGCCGCTCACGCAGCGCCGCGGCGGCCTCGCCGCGGTCCAGGCCGGCCTCTTCGGCGAAGTCGAGGACCTCGTCGACGGTCCACAGCTTGCGGGCCTGCCCGAAGTGGGCGCGGAACATCGCCGTCCACACCTCGTTGCCCCGGCCCTGGGCGGCGGCGTGGGCGAGCAGCTCGTGGGCGTGGTCGGTCGGGCCGAGGGTCCGCTCCAGCGCGTGGTAGGAGTCCAGTCCCTCCGCGTGGGCCGCGTCCTCGATCGAGGTCAGGAGCTTCTCGCCGGTCGCGGCCGGCATCCCGGCCATCCGAAACAGCCGGCGCTGGGTGACGCCCTCGCGGGGGAGGTCGGGGTGGAGTTGGAAGGAGCGGTGGACCACCTGCACGTCGCCGGCGTGCTCGAAGCGATCCAGAGCCAGATGCAGCCGGTTGTCCATCAGCCCGCAGTACGGGCAGACGATGTCCGCCCAGAGTTCGATCTTCATGGGTTTGCCTTCCTGACCACTTACTACCTGTTCGCAACCTCACTCTGCATTAGCGTGATAAGTCGTACAAAAGGCACATTCATGTGCGTGATCGGGAAGAAGAGGGGGCAGATGTGAGCGCGAGCAAGCTGGGGGCGGCGCGGACCGATGTGCGCGCGAACGTACGGCACGTCCCGGGTCCGTGCGCCCACTGGGACGACCAGGAGGCCGACTTCATCCGCGAGATCCTCGACCTCGTCGGCGACAAATGGAGCGTGCTGATCATCGGCACCCTCGCCGACGGCCCGACCCGCTACTCCGACCTCGCGGGCGCGATCCCCGGCATCTCCCAGCGGATGCTCACCCTCACCCTCAAGCACCTGCGGCGCAGCGGGCTCGTCGACCGCACCGCCTACCCCGAGGTGCCGCCCCGCGTCGAATACGCCCTGACCGGCCTCGGCACCTCGCTGCTGTCCACCGTCCTCGCCATGGCGTCCTGGTCCTCCGACCACCACGCCGAGATCCGCCGCCACCAGACCGCTTTCGACGACGCCGCATCGCAGAACGCGTCCTGAAGGCGCATGGCCTACCGCGGTCCCGCACCGGACATATCGGGTGTGATCTGCCCGGTCGGCGCACCGCACCACCACGCTCGGCCGCCCCACGTGCTCGCCGCAGGCCGTTCTCGGAGCCGGTGCGCCGTCACCCTGGTGATCGAAGTTCTCAGCCGAGTGGGATCTCGTGGTTGGCCTGGAAGAGCCCGCCGGGGTCGACGGCCTGGCGGATGCGGAGCAGCGCCTCCCAGCTCGAGGCGTCGTAGCCGGTCGACGGGTCCACGGCCTCCTCCTGGAAGTTCAGATACTGCCGCCCGCGCGAGTAGGGCGCCATCGCGTCGACCACCCGCTCGCAGTCGGCGATGGTCTGCCGGGCGAGCTCGCCCACCATTATGCCGCCGGCGATCAGCTGGAACCGGCCGTCCAGCCTCGTCACCGCGCCCGCGCCGGGCTGTGAGCGTCCGAGCGCCCCACCGAGCTGGCGCAGCTCCGCCTTCATGAAGAGCGAGCTGCCGGAGTCGACGCCGGAGACCTCGACCAGCCGGTCCACGGCGGCCGGCGGCAGCTCGTCGAGCAGCGACGACCGCCCGCCGCCCGGCGTGGGTTGCTCCGGGTCCATGTGCAGCCGCATCAGTGACGCGGCCGGAACCCGGCCGAACGTGTCTATCTCGGGTCCGAGCTCTCGCAGCGGCGCCAGGAGCCGCTCCGCCTCGGCGTCGTCCGCCAGTACGGCGCCGTCGATGATGACCAGTTCCCGCCCGCGGAACGGCTCGGGAATCTCGGGGATCGGCGGGTATCCCATGTGCCGGTACGACGTGGTGACCGCATCGGGCGCGTCGGTGGCCCACCGCGCCCACCGGCTCAGCACCCGGTGGGCGTCCCGCAGGTCCCAGACCAGCATGCCGGCGTACGCGGTCTCGATCGGGTAGAGCGTGAACTCGATCGCCGTCACCACTCCGAAGTTGGCGCCGCCGCCCCCGCGCACCGCCCAGAACAGCTCCGGCCCGTGCTCGGCGTCGACCCGGAGCAGCGAGCCGTCCGCGGTGACCAGCTCGACGGCGGTCACGCTGTTGACGGCCAGTCCCAGCGACCGGGCGTACCAGCTGATGCCCCCGCCGAGGGAGTAGCCGACCACGCCGGTATCCGGCGACGATCCGTGCAGGGCGGCCAGGCCGTGCGCCGCGGCCGCCTCCACCACGGGCGACCACAGGGCGCCTGCCTCGACCCGGGCCCGGCGGGCCTCGGTGTCGATCTTGATCCCGGCCATACCGGACAGACGCATCAGCACGCTGTCGGCCAGGTCGCCGAGCGGGTGGGCGTTGTGCCCGCTACCCAGTGGCGCGACGCGCAGCCCGGCGGCCGCGGCGGCCCGGACCACGGCCGCGACCTCCTCCGCGCTGTCCGGGAAGGCCACCGCGGCGGGACGCAGGTCGACGGCGAGCGCCCAGGTCGTCCGGGCGCGATCGTATTCCTCGTCGCCCGGCAGATAGACGCCCCCGCCCGCCAGCCCTCGCAGCGACGACAGGTCGCGTCCGGATCTCTCCGACCGCATGTTTTCGATGGTCACTTGCTGTTCCCCCCGGGGCATGGGCAAATCACCTGCAAACTGCAGGAATATGCATAAGACAGACAAATCAACCCGTTTGTCGCGCACCAACTGTTACCGACCGCGCATGTTGTTACCAGGGGAGAACCTTGCCCTGGCTATGTCCGGTGACGTCTCCGGCGCATCGATGAGCCGTCGCGGCCGTCGACGTCGGCGCCGTCATCGTCGGCCGCCTCGCCCGTGGAGGTCGCCTCGCCCGTGGCGGCTGCCTCATCGAGACCGGCGCCGACTCCTGCGGGCTCGCCTGGGCTTGGGAAGCGCGATGGTCCGGAAAATAAGGCTTCCTTGACAATATAATTTGTCGGATCTAACCTGTGGTCATGCAGGACATCGCCGTGATCGAGGACCCGGCCGCCGCCGAGGTCTCGCTGGACCCCATCCGGGCCCGGCTGCTGGCCGAGCTGAGCGAGCCCGGCTCCGCGACCATGCTGGCCGCCAAGGTCGGCCTGTCCCGGCAGAAGGTCAACTACCACCTGAAGACGCTCGAGGCGCACGGGCTCGTCGAGATGATCGAGGAGCGGCGCAAGGGCAATGTCACCGAGCGCATCATGCGCGCGACCGCCGCCTCCTACGTGATCTCCCCGATCGCGTTGTCGTCGGTCGAGCCCGACCCGGCCCGCTCACCCGACCAGCTGTCGGCGAGCTGGCTGCTGGCCGTCGCGGCCCGGCTGGTCCGCGACGTCGGCGCGCTCATCACCGGCGCAGCCCAGGCGCGCAAGCGCGTCGCGACCTTCGCGATCGACGGCGAGGTGCGCTTCGCCTCGGCCGCCGACCGGGCCGCGTTCGTCCAGGAGCTCGCCGGGGCCGTGACGGCCCTGGTGTCCAAGTACCACGAAGAGTCCGCCGAGCGCGGCCGCGACCACCGAATCGTCGTCGCAGTCCACCCGAGCACGAAGGAATCCACATGACGCACCCGTTCGAGCTGAATCAGGAAATCGAACTCGGCGCCACCCCCGAGCAGGTCTGGGACGCGATCGCGACCGGGCCGGGCGTCGACTCCTGGTTCATGGGACACACCGAGCTCGGCACGTCGGTCGGAGGTCCCGCCGGCCTCACGATGATGGGCCACACCGAGCAGGCCACGATCACCGCCTACGAGCCGGGCACCCGCCTCGCGACCCGCAGTGCGCAGGCCCCCGACGGCCGGTTCATGGCGATGGAGTATCTCATCGAGGGGCGCGACGGCGGCACGGCCGTGCTGCGGCTCGTGCAGAGCGGCATGCTCGGCGACGACTGGGAGACCGAGTTCGAGGCGATGAAGGCCGGCTGGCCCATCTACCTGGAGACCCTCAAGCAGTACCTCGCGCACTTCACCGGCCGCACCCCGTTGGTCACCACGGTCTTCCGGCCCGGAGCGGGCGGCCCGGACGCCGCCTGGAAGATCGTCACGGAGTCGCTGGACGCCACGCCGGACGTCGGGGAGGGCGACGAGGTCCTGCTCCCGGACGGTTCCGCCGGGGTCGTCTACTACGCGAACCTGCCCGTCAACCTGGGCGTCCGTACGGCCGATGGCCTGTACCGGTTCATCTACTCCGGTGCCGCCCGCGGCGACGCCATCGTGCTCGGCCACCAGAACTTCTCGGGCCGTGACGAGCAGGCCGAATGGGAGGCCTGGATGGCCGAGCGCTTCGGCTGACCGGCCGGTCCCGACCCGTGGCGGTCCGGCGCGCGCGTGTGCACTACCGACCGGTGGTGGTCCGGGCGTGCACGTGTGCACTACCGACCGGTGGCGGTCCGGGCGCGCGTGTGCACCTACCGACCCGTGGCGACCCGGGCCACCTGCCGGCCGGTCGCTGCAGAGTGGCCAGGGCCGGCACCGCCGCCGGTGCCGCCCGGGTGGCGGTGCCCGCGGGCCTCTTCCCGAGGCGCGAGCCGATTCGCGGTGGAGGCGACCCTGGCCGTCCGTGAGATCGCCGCCACTGAACGTGTCCGTGGGAGTAGGGCTTTCGAGACGGCCGTCCCCGGTGGTTCCGGAATTTTTCCGGTCCGGCCCGCGCGGGCCCAAGTGCCGCGTGCGGGCCGGGATCCGGGCCGTGGAGTCACTCAACCGATGCCCGGGTCGCACCGGCGGGCTGCCTCACGACGGTAGGCCGGCGGCCTGAGCAGGGATAATGGCGGTGTGAGTTCCGACGAACTGGCCCTTTTCCTGCGCTCCCGACGCGCGGCGATGCAGCCCGACGAGATCGGTCTGGGTGCCCGGTCACGTCGGCGTACCCAGGGGATCCGGCGCGAGGACGTCGCCGAGCTGGCCACCATGTCGACGGACTACTACCGCCGTCTGGAACAGGCCCGCATCGGGCCGCCGTCGCCGCAGATCCTGGACGCCCTGGCACGAGCTCTGCGCCTGACCGCCGACGAACGTGACTACCTGTACCGGGTCGCCGACCGCGAACCACCCCCGCGGCCCGCGCTCAGCCGGCACGTCGCTCCCGCGCTGCAGCAGCTCGTCGCCGGGCTGGGCGACTCCCCGGCCCAGGTCATGACGCTCCTCGGCGAGACGATCATCCAGAACCCGGCGGCCGCCGCCCTGCTCGGCGATCACTCGATCTACACCGGCGACGCCCGCAACAGCACCTACCGCTGGTTCACCGACCCGGCCTCGCGGGCGATCCACCCGCCCGAGGAGCACGAGGAGGAGGGCTGCGCCCGGGTGGCCGAGCTACGCGCGCGGTCGGTGCACGTCGGAGACTCGGAGGCCGACCGGCTCATCGGCACGCTCCGCGCCCGCAGCCCCGAGTTCGAGCGGATGTGGCAGGAACAGCGGGTGGCGATCTGCCGATCCGGCACCAAGACCCTGGTGCACCCCGAGGTCGGCATGCTCGACCTGGAATGCCAGATCCTCAGAACCGAGGGCCTCGGGCAGCTGCTCGTCGCCTTCACCGCGGCCGCCGGTAGTCGTGCGGCCGGACAGCTGCGCGAGCTCTCGACCACCCACGCCAGGCAGCCGGCCAGACGGCACCGGCACACCGTCGCGAGAACGGGTCGAACACCCAAGTCGGCATGACGACCGGCGAACACCCCCGCCGACTCGGGGCGGACCGTACGGCGGGCGAGGAGATGCGGCCCGAGAGCCTGCCTCCCGGTCACATCGGCTGAATTTCGCGGGTCTACTGTTACGACACCTCGCGAGTAAGGAATGTGACACGGTGGATGAGCGCGAACGGCTGACCGAGCGTTTCGAGGAGCATCGGACTCATCTGCGAGCGGTGGCCTACCGGATGCTCGGCTCGGTGAGCGAGGCCGACGACGCCGTGCAGGAAGCCTGGCTGCGCTTCAACCGCGCCGACACCGGCAACGTGCAGAGCCTCGGTGCGTGGTTGACCACGGTGGTCGCGCGCGTGTGCCTGAACGTGTTGCGCTCGCGCGAGCAGCGGCGCGAGGAACCTCTCGAGGCGCACCTGCCCGACCCGATCATCAGCCACGATGACGGGAGCGACCCCGAGGGGGAGGCGTTGCTGGCCGACTCGGTCGGGCTGGCGCTGCTGGTGGTGCTCGACACGCTGACGCCGGCCGAGCGGTTCGCCTTCGTGCTGCACGACATGTTCACCGTGCCCTTCGACGAGATCGGCCCGATGATCGAGCGTTCCCCGGCCGCGACCAGGCAGCTCGCGAGCCGCGCCCGCCGCCGGGTCAGAGGGGTCGCCTCGGTGCCCGACGCCGATCTGACCCGCCAGCGCCGAGTCGTCGAGGCCTTCCAGGCCGCCTCACGCGGCGGGGACTTCGACGCGCTGGTCGCGCTGCTCGATCCGGACGTGGTGTTCCGCGCCGACCGGGCGGTCGGCCCCACCTCCGCACCCATCGTGTTCCACGGTGCCCACGCCGTGGCCAAGGGCGCGTCCGCCGCCGCGGAACGGGTCCGGTTCACCCAGCCGGCGCTGATAAACGGAGCGGTCGGACTCGTGATGGCCCCCCGCGGACGGCTGTTCCTGGTGCTCGTCTTCACGATCACCGATGACAAGATCACCGAAATCGAGGTGATCGCGGACCCGGATCGCCTCCGCCAACTCGATCTCGCCGTTCTCGACGCCTGACACGACGCCCGCACCGCCATTCCGCGCGCTCGGCGCGCCGGGCTCCACGGTCCATGCGTCGGGCTCACGGTCCGTGCGCCGGGCTCCACGGTCCATGCGTCGGGCTCACGGTCCGTGCGCCGGGCTCCACGGTCCGCGTGCCGGCGCGCGCGGAATGCCGGTCGCGACGAGTCCAGCACGCGTAGCCCTTTGCGGTGAAGGCGGGCCACGAAGGCGTCTTGTATGTTTTTCTTCTTTATCGCGTCCCCCGGGAGCCTTTTTGACCAGGCAGTTCCTCTCCGCGACAACCGGCGACCGCGCGCCCGATGAGCTGGCCGCGTACGTCGCCCACTGCGACGAGCCCGCCGGCTACCTCAACTTCGCCCACGTCGGGCCCCCGCTGCGCGCGGCCGTCGACGCACGGCACGCGGCCCTGCGGGTCACGGCCACCTCCGACCCGGTGGGACCACTCGAAGAGATCCGGGAGGCGGCCCGCAAGAGAGCCGCAGCCGTGATCGGCGGCGACGTCGGGGTGACGTTCGCGGCGTCCACCACGGCGGGCCTGTTCGCCACGGCGTTCGGCCTGGCCGCCTCCGGCACGCTGCTCGTGCCCGAGGGCGAGTTCCCCGCCAACGCCGTGCCGTGGCTCCGGGCGGCGGCGCGGGGCGGTCCGGCCGTACGGCGGGTGCCGCAGGACGCCGGGCGGATCACGGCCGGGGCGCTGCGGTCGGCGCTCGACGCGGGCGTCGTCGGGCTGACCGTGAGCGCGGTCGACTACCGGACCGGGTGGAAGGCCCCGCTCGCCGAACTCCGCGAGGTGCTCGGCCCCGACCGCCTGCTCATCGTCGACGCCATCCAGGGCTTCGGGGTCACCGAGCTGGACCTGGACGTCGCGGACGTGGTGGTGGCCGGCGGTCAGAAGTGGCTGCGTTCCGGATGGGGCGCGGCGATCCTCGGAGTACGGCCCCGCGCGCTGGAACTGATCGCACCCGATCTGGGCGGCTGGACGGGCCTGGCCGATCCGTACGGGGGGAGTGCCGGAACCGAGCTGGGCGCACCGGCCGAGGGGCCGGACCGGCTGCTGACGACGAACACCGACCTGGAGGCGATCGCCGGGCTGCACGCCTCCCTCGGCCTGGTCGTGGAGGCCGGTACGACACGACTGGCCGACCGGCTCGGACAGGTCGTCGCCGTGCTGCTCGACGTGCTGCGTCACCGCGGCGCCGAAGTCCTCGGCGACGACTGGCCGGAGCGGCGGCGGGCCGGGATCGTGTCCTTCCGGTTGCCCGGCGAGGCTCCCGAGGCCACGCTGGCCCGGCTGTCCGAGGGCGGGGTGACCGCGGCCGTCCGCGGCGGGCTGCTGCGGCTCTCGCCCCACGTCTCCACGACGGAGGAGACCGTGCGCCGGTTCGCCGACACCCTCTGACGACCGGGGAGCACCGCCGACCGCGGCTCGAGAGCATCGGGCTACTGTCTGTCCTGTTGCGTTTCGGCCGGGGAGGGCGAGCATGCTGGACAGGTTGGGCGAGTACTGCACCGAGGCACTGGCCGAGCACGGCTGCCCGTCGGTCTCGGTCGCGGTGGCCGAGCGGGGCGAGGTGGTCCTCACCGGGGCGTACGGGCTGGCCGACGTCGCCGGCGGGCGTGCGGCCACGCCCGGCACGGTTTACGGGCTGGCCTCCGTCACCAAGCCGATCACGGCGACCGCTGTCTGTCTCGCGGCCGACGAGGGGCTGCTGGACCTGGACGCGCCGGTGCCGGGTGACTTCCGGTGGCCCGCGCCGACGGCGCGTCAGCTGCTGCAGCACCGGGGCGGGCTCGGCGCGTACTACGCCTGGGACTACGGCGACGGTGAGCGGCCGATCGACGCGGACCGTTATACGGTGCTGTACCGCAGGCCGGGCACCGGCTTCGCGTACGCCAACCTCGGCTACCGGCTCCTGGGCCGGCTGCTGGAGACGGCCACCGGGCAGGAGCTGGGCGCGTTCGTCCGCGAGCGGGTGTTCGAGCCTCTCGGGCTCACCGGCTGCCACGTCGGACGGACCTATCCGGGCCCGGCGCCGTCGGCGATCCGGTACACGGTCGACGGCCGTGCGTACCCGGACTACGACTGCGGCCACCCCGGCGCCACCCTCGGCTGGGCCCCCGCCGGCGAGCTGGCGCTCTTCGCCCAGTCATACGAGCGCCTGCTGAAGCCGGACACGGCGGCCGCCGTACGGGACGCACCGCCGATCAACGAGCATGTGGGCTACGGACTCGGCTGGAGCGTGTCGTACGGCGACGGGCCCGTGGTGCAGAGTCACGGCGGCGGCGGGGGCGGGGTGGCGGCGATGGTGGTCGCCGTGCCCGAGCGGCGGCTCTCGGTGGCGGTGCTGTCCAACTCCACGAACAAGGCGGCCCGCGATGCGATCCTGCAGTACGTGCTGGGCACGCTGGTCCCCGGATACGCGGTCGAGCAGATCACCCCGGTGATCCACGACCCGGTGCACCCGATGGACCTGCCCGAGGGCCGTTGGGAGGGCCGGATCAGCACCCCGGAGAAGGAGGTGCCGGTCGAGCTGCGGGTGCTGGCCGATCGCCGGGTCGAGCTGCGGCTGGACGGTGAGGGCGCCGTCAGCCTGGCCGGCGCGTCGCAGGCCTGGGACGTCCAGGCGACCTTCCCGGTGCAGCTGCCGACCGCCGACGCCCGGATCAACAGCCCCGTCCTGGGACTGGCCCTCCGCCGGGAGGGGGAAGGGCTGACCGGCGTGGCCTACGCCTACAAAAACGGCGACGCCGAAGGCCGGCTCGGTAACTTCCTCAGCCACTCCTGCGAGTTGCGTCCGTGCTGACGGGCCGCTACCCGACGAGGGTCTGGGTGCCGAGGACGGCGAGCAGCGCGAGCCGTTCGGCGTCCTGGGTGCCGGGCTCGGCCGTGTAGATCATGATGCGCAGGTCGCTGCCCGCGACGCTGAGCACGTCGCAGTCCAGCGTCAGGGGGCCCACCTGCGGGTGCTCGACGGTCTTGCGTGCGGCCTGCTGCCAGCCGACGACGCCCGCGTCCCACAGCTCGGCGAACCGGTCGCTGTTCGTGCGCAACTGCGCGACCAGACGCCGCAGGTGCTGGTCGGCGGGATACCGGCCGGCGGTCGAGCGCAGGTCGGCGACCAGCCCGGCCTCGAACGCGCGATGTGCCTCCGGTGTCTGCCGGACCCGGCTGCCCGAGCCGAGGAAGTTGCGCCACACGCCGTTGCGTTCGTGGCCCCGCCACCCGGACGGGTCGCCCATGAGCGCCGCGTACAGCGGGTTGGCCATGAGCAGCGTCCAGGCCGCGTCGTAGACCCCGACGGGAGTGCCGGTCAGTCTGTCCAGCATCCGCTGGACGCTCGGGGTGATGTACGCGGGCACCGTCTCGGGTCCGGGCGGCACGAGCCCGGTCATCCGGAACAGGTAGGCGCGCTCGTCTCCCGACAGCCGCAACGCCCGGGCCAGGGCCTCGACGACCTGTGCCGACGGGTTGGTCGCCCGGCCCTGTTCGAGGCGGGTGACATAGTCGACGGAGATCCCCGCCAGCAGGGCCAGCTCCTCGCGGCGCAGCCCGGCCGCGCGCCGGTGCCCGCCGGCGGGCAGCCCGGCGGTCTCGGGCGAGACCCGGTCGCGCCAGCGCCGCATCGCCTGACCGAATTCCGTCGCCGTCATGCCCTCAGTAAACACCGCCGGTCGGGGACGTGCCTGGTACCGGTAATCCCAGGACGGCGGGACGACTGGCTGCCGGTGCCGCCGCACGGAAACCTGGGGGCATGACAACAACACTGATCACCGGAGCGAACAAGGGGCTGGGCTTCGAGACCGCCCGCCAACTCATCGCGGCAGGTCACACCGTCTACGTCGGCAGCCGGGACGTCGAACGCGGACGCCGGGCCGCAGAACAGCTGGGCGCGCGGATGGTCGGGCTCGACATCATCGACGACGCGTCCGTGGAGGCAGCGGTGAGGGTCATCGAGGCCGACGGAGGGCTGGACGTACTGATCAACAACGCGGGCGTCGAGGAGAGGGGCGACAACAACGTCGTGATCGGCCCCGCGGACGTGACCGCCGACGTGATACGGAAGACGTTCGAGACGAACGTCTTCGGCACGGTGCGCGTCCTCCACGCGTTTCTCCCGCTGCTGCGGCGTTCCGCCGCCCCGGTCGTGGTCAACGTCAGCAGCGGCCTGGCCTCGCTGACCCGGGTCACCACCCCCGGCACCCCGACGTACGCCTACCCGGGCGTGGCCTACCCGGCGTCGAAGACCGCGGTCAACGTGATCACCGTGCAGTACGCGAAGGCGTTCCCGAACATGCGGATCAACGCGGTGGAGCCCGGCTTCACCAAGACCGACCTGAACGGGAACACCGGCATCCAGACCGTCGAGCAGGGCGCCGAGATCATCGTGCGCATGGCGCAGGTGGGCCCCGACGGCCCCACCGGAGGCTTCTTCGACGTCGAAGGCGCCCTCCCCTGGTGATCCGAACCGGGCGTGATCCTCAAAAGGTCATCGTCGGTCCGGTCCGCTTTCCCCGGGGAGAGCCGGGAGGGGGAGGAGGTTCGGGCGTTTGGCCGTGCGGCCGTCGCCGGAGGAGCGGCCTCGCAGGCGCCTGCCGAGCCAGGGACCGAGGAAGACGGCGGCCCAGCGCAGTTCGACGGCCGCGGCGCGCCATCCGGAGGAGGTGACCGCCGGCGAAGGCAGGGGGTGGGTCCAGGCGTCGCTGCTGCCGGGCAGTCGCAGCGCGTGGGCGACGGCGGCGGCGATCCGCTCGTGTCCGAGGGGACTGGCGTGGAGCCGGTCCCGGCTCCACAGCCGTGGGTCGGTGACGACCGGGTGGTGGGAGGTTTCGGCGACGACGACCCCGTGGCGGAGGGCCGCGGCGCGGATGCGGTGGTTGAGGGAGACGGCGCGAGATCTGATCGGCCGGGCAAGCGGGGTGATCTTCGCGATGTCGGGGAAGGTGAGGGTCGCCACGCAGGCGCCTTGCGCGGTGAGCGCGGCGAACATCGCCTCCAGGTGGCCGGCCACCTCGTCGGCGTCGAACCGGGGCCGGAGCAGGTCGTTGACTCCGGCGACGACGGTGGCCAGGTCGGGGCGCAGGGCGAGGGCGGGGCCGAGCTGTTCGGCATGGATCTGGGCGGCGAGGTGTCCGCGTACGGCCAGGTTGGCGTACTGGAGACGGGAGCCGCCCGCCGCGAGCTGTTCGGCGAGCCGGTCGGCCCATCCACGCAGGCCGGTGATGTCGTCGCCGTCGCCGAGCCCCTCGGTCTGGCTGTCGCCCAGGGCGACGTAGCGTAGATACTCACCGCTGGGCATGAGCCGTCCGCCTCTCCCTCAGGATCGCCGCGCTCCGGTGGCACCAGTCTCGATTGCCCTGTTCGAAGGCGAGGCCGCGCAGGCAGGTCAGGTAGGGACCGATCCGTTCGCCGTGGCGCAGGAACTCCTCCTCGCTCCTGTCGCCGCGCATCTGCCGCAGCAGCCCGCCGAACAGTTCGATCTTCGCGTCGGCGAAGGCGGCTCGCTCCGTGAGCTGCGCGATCACCTCGTCGGTGTCGACGTGGTCGGCGGCCTGGACGGTGACGAGAAGGTCGTCGCGGATGAAGGAGGGCTTGTTGGCGGTTGCCGCGAACCGTTCCAGCTCGGCCAGACCGGCCTCGGTGACCTTGAAAAGGCGCTTGTTGGGCCGGGTGTCCTGGACCACCTCCCGGCCGGTGACCAGCCCGTCCTTCTCCAGCTTGGCCAGCTCCGTGTACAGCTGCTGAGGCAGGGCGTGCCAGAAGTTCGCCACGCCCATGTCGAACGCCTTGGCCAGCTGGTATCCGCTGAGCTCCTCGTCCAGCAGTGCCGCCAGTACGGCGTGCCGTAACGCCATCGAGACGCCCTCCTCTTCTCTTTCCAAACGCGCCTCCATCATGATAGTCAATAAAGTGACTAATCGCTTCCTTGACTACAAAGGTGCAGTCATGACTACCGCAGACCGCTTTCGGGCCACCGTCGAACACCGCGATCTCGCCGCTCTGAGCGACCTGCTCACCGACGACATCCGCCTGTACAGCCCGGTGAAATTCACCCCCTTCGAGGGCAAGCCCCTGGTCACGGGCCTCTTCGGCGTCCTGCTGCGCACTTTCGAGGACTTCCGCTACATCGGGAACCTCGACGGCACCGCCCAGACCAGCGCCGGCGGCACCGAGGCCCCATCGGTCGTCCTGCTGTTCCGCGCCACCGTGCAGGGCAGGCAGATCCATGGCATCGACCTCCTCCAGTTCGACGAGGCCGGCCTGATCAAGGAGTTCACGGTGATGGTCCGCCCGCAGTCCGCGGTCCACGCGCTGGGCGAAGCGGTCCACGCCGGCCTCGTCGCCGACGGCCTCATCCCGGCATCGGCTGATCACTAGAGCGGGGCCCTGCCGGCTGAAACGGGTCGGCCGGGGTCGGTGATGACCACCTCCCGTGGCGCGGGGCCCGGGAGGGGCGGATCTCGCGCCCGCCGCCCATCGAGCAGGCGCCCGGTGGTCGCTCCCAGGACAGAAAAGAGATCAACGCGGTCGACGGGACGCCGCGGATGAGAACACTCGGAGAATCGCCGGTGTGACAGGGAACGGATCGTTCCCTGTCACACCGGTTCTCAGCGGCGGGTGACGACGATTCGCCTGAGCCCCCGCCGTGCTCGGCCTACGAAGCCGCGTTGGCGGGTACCGCGGAGACCGGGTGCGTCGCCGGCGTGGCGGAAGCCGGGCGTCGGCCGGGGAGGAAGGCCGCGAAGGCGAGGGCGACGAGGGCGGCGCCCGAGCCGATGATCATGACCAGGCGGAAGCCGTCCGCGGAGGGGACGCTGATGGGGCCGAGCGTGATGGTCATCTGGGCCAGGACGACACCGGCCACCGCGCTGGAGGTCGAGGTGCCGATGGACCGCATCAGCGTGTTGAGGCTGTTGGCGGCGGCGGTCTCCGACACGGGCACGGCCCCCATGACAAGCGCGGGCATCGCCCCGTACGCGAGACCGATGCCGGCCCCGATCACGGCGGAGACGAGCACGAGCTGCCAGATGGTGGACATGAACGCGACGCCCAGGCCGTAGCCGGCGGCGACCACGACGGCGCCGAGCATCAGCGTCACCTTGGGGCCCCTGGCCCTCGAGATCAGCGCGGACAGCGGTGCCGTGGCCATCATCACCAGGCCGGAGGGCGCCATCACCAGGCCCATGACCATCATCGACTGTCCCAGCCCGTAGCCGGTGCTCTTCGGCAGCTGCAGCAGTTGCGGGAGCACCAGGGACATCGCGAACATCGCGAAGCCGAACACGGCGGACGCGAGGTTGGTGAACAGCACCTGGCGACGTGCGGTGGTGCGCAGGTCCACCAGCGGCTGGGTGGTACGCAGTTCCCACCAGCCCCACAGCACCAGCACGACGGCCGAGGCGACGAACAGGCCGATCGTGAGGGCGCTGTTCCAGCCCCAGCCGGCGCCGTTGGAGATCGCCAGCAGCAGGCAGAGCAGCGCGGCCGACAGTCCGGCCGCACCCGGCAGGTCGAATCGTCCTCCGGAGCGGACCGCGGACTCCGGCACGAGCGTCAGCACGAGTACGCCGGCGAGGGCGCCGAGACCCGCCGCCACCCAGAACAGCACGTGCCAGTCGGCGTGTTCGGCGAGGAAGGCGGCCGCGGGCAGCCCGAGCGCGCCGCCCACGCCCAGCGAGGCGCTGATCAGCGCGGTCGCCGAGCCGAGCCGTTCGCTCGGAAGTTCGTCGCGCATGATGCTGATGCCCAGCGGGATGACACCGGCCGCCAGACCCTGAAGGGCCCGTCCGATGACCATGGGCGTCAATGTGTCGCTGAGGCCGGCGATGACCGAACCGACAACCAGCAGGGCGATGCTGACCAGGAGCATGCGCCGCTTGCCGTACATGTCTCCAAGTCGTCCCACGACCGGCGTCGCGACGGCGCCAGCGAGCAGCGTGGCGGTGATCGCCCAGATGGTGTCGGACGCCTTGGCGTTCAGGAGCGTGGGAAGTTGGGGGATCAGCGGGATCACCAGGGTCTGCATCAGCGAGACCACAATCCCGGAGAAGGCCAGCACCATCACGATGGCATTCGGTCGCGGGGGGGCGGATGCCCCTACAGGTTCAGGGACATGGGGCATGGCAAAGTCTCCGTTTTTGGCAGTTGCGGAAGTACGCGACTTGGTAGATTTTAAATCAGTCGCTTGACTTAAGCTAACAGGCCAGGTTAACTGATCATGAATTGGAGGTCGGTTTTCGGAGGAGGTCCTGGTGAGCCGATGCGACGGCGGGTCGCGCGACGTTCCGGTGCGGTGGCGACCATGACCGGCAAGACCGTCCGAGCCGAGCAGGTCAGTGCGACGCGGGAGCTGATCCTGGCGGCGGCGGAGCGGTTGTTCGCCGAGCACGGGGTGTTCGCCGTGTCCAACCGTCAGGTCAGCGAAGCCGCGGGCCAGGGCAACAACACCGCGGTCGGATACCACTTCGGCACCAAAGCCGATCTCGTACGCGCGATCGCGCGTAAACACGCCGAGCAGATCGAGCGGCTGCGCCTGCGGATGGTGGCCGAGATCGAGCCCGCCGATGTACGGGACTGGGTGAGTTGCCTGGTGCGCCCGGTGACCGACCATCTGGCCGCCCTGGGCAGTCCCACGTGGTTCGCCCGGTTCGGCGCCCAGGTGATGACCGATCCCGCACTCCGCGAGATCATGGTCGAGGAGTCTCTCACCTCGCCCTCGCTGCAACAGATCATCGACGGGTTGAACCGGTGCCTTCCCTCGCTGCCGGCCGAGGTGCGCGCCGAGCGTGAGGACATGGCCCGTCAGCTCATGGTGCACATGTGCGCCGAGCGCGAGCGCGCTCTCGCCGATGACACCCCCACACCCCGGTCCAGCTGGCACGGCGCCGCGAACGGGTTGATCGACGCGCTCGTCGGGCTGTGGCTGGCACCGGTCGTGTCCTGACCATGACGGAGCCGCGGCGGACCCTTCCACAACGGGACCCGTTGCGGCTCGGCGAATCGCAGACAGAGGAGGAGCTGACGATGAAAGTCATCGCGAACGAGGACGGCCGCGGCGTTCTGGTGGTCGGCGCCTCCGCCGCGGGACTCGCCACCGTGGAGGCGTTGCGGCGCAAGGGCTACCGGGGCGGCCTGACCGTACTCGGCGCCGAGCCACACCTGCCCTACGATCGGCCGCCCCTGTCCAAACAGGTCCTCTCCGGCGTCTGGGACCCCGAACGGGCTCACCTGCGACCGCAGGCGGCCCTGTCCGCCCTGGACGCCGAGTTTGTCCTCGCCGACCCGGCCGTCGGCCTGGACCCGGCCACACGCACCGTCCACACCGCGTCCGGGCGCGCCCTACGGGCCGGCACCGTGGTCGTCGCCACGGGACTGCGACCCCGGACGCTTCCCGGGCAGGCGGATCTGGCCGGAGTCCACGTGCTGCGCACCCTCGACGACGCGCTGGCGCTGCGGGCCGACCTGCTGGCCTCCTCGCGGCTCGTGGTCGTCGGGGAGGGCGTGCTCGGCGCCGAAATCGCCGCCACCGCGCACGGCATGGGCCTCGAGGTCACCATGGCCGGCCCTCAGCCGGCCCCCTTGGCGAGCCAGGTCGGGCCCTTGGTCGCGGGACTGCTCGCCGAACTGCACGCCGAGCGCGGGGTCCGCCTGCGGCTAGGCGCCGGAGTCAGCCGGCTGTCCGGCCATGGCGGGAGGGTCACGGGCGTGCGTCTGGACACCGGCGAAGTGCTGCCGGCCGACGTGGTCGTGGTGGCGATCGGGGCCGACCCGGCGACCGAATGGCTCGCGGGCAGCGGACTGCGGACCGACAACGGGCTGGTGTGCGACTCCCGCTGCCGCGCGGCGGAGGGGATCTACGCGGTCGGCGACGTGGCCCGCTGGCATCACGACCGGCTCGGTATCTCGCTGCGGCTGGAGAACCGGACCAACGCCATAGAGCAGGCCGACACCGTCGCGGCCAACATCCTCGGCGATGACCAGCCCTACAGACCCGTGCCCTACTTCTGGACCGACCAGTTCGACGCCAGGATCCAGGTGCACGGGGTGCTGCCCGCCGGCGCCGAGGTGACCGTGACCGACGGTGACCCGGCGAGCCGCCGCTTCGTCGCTCTCTACCGCCACGACGGCAGGGTCACCGGCGTCCTCGGCTGGAACATGCCCAAACAGACCCGCCTACGACGGCAGGAGGTCATCGACGCACTCCCCGACCTCGCACCGGCCCTGCGATGACAGCCGGGAAAGGCGGCTCGGCACCGTCCTCGGCGACAACCGCCGAGCGCTCTGTTCCGCTCTCGTCCGACGCGCCGACCCCTCATCGGGGAGGTGCGCATCAATGCCTACCGCAGACACGTTGCGGTACGGGTTCCATTGGAGGAATCAATGACCAGCACGTTGAATCCGGCGGGTGAGCACCCCGCCGAAATTCCGGAGTACCCGATGGCCAGGGCGGCGGGCTGCCCGTTCGATCCGCCCCCGGCCCTGCATGCCATGCAGGAGGAGGGCCCGCTCGCCAAGGTCCGCCTGTGGGACGGCAGCACCCCGTGGATCGTGACCCGTTACGCCGAGCAACGGGCGCTGCTGGCCGACCCGAGGATCAGCGTCGACGTCACCCGGCCCGGCTATCCGAGCCCGACCCCCATCAGGGGCTCGTCACCCATCAGTTTCATCCTGATGGACGATCCCGAGCACGCCCGGCTGCGGCGGATGGTGACGGCTCCGTTCGCCATCAAGCGGGTGGAGGCGCTGCGGCCGGCCGTGCAGAAGATCACGGACGATCTGATCGACACCATGCTCGCCGGACCGAAACCGGTGGACCTGGTCGAGGCGTTCGCCCTGCCGGTGCCCTCCCTGGTGATCTGCGCGTTGCTCGGGGTGCCGTACGCCGACCACGACTTCTTCCAGGAGAACAGCAAGACCATCATCAAGCGGAGCGCGACGCCCGAGCAGCGGTCGGCCGCCCTCGGCCGGCTGGCCGGCTACCTGAACGACCTGCTGGACGAGAAGCTCGTCAACCCCGGCGACGACATGCTGTCCCAGCTGACCGAGCGGATCAAGACCGGGGAGCTGTCCCGGGAGGGCGCGGCCCAGATGGGGGTGCTGCTGCTGATCGCCGGGCACGAGACCACCGCCAACATGATCGCGCTCGGCACGCTCGCCCTGCTGGAGAACCCCGGGCAACTGGCCCTCCTCCGCGACGCCGACGATCCGAAGCTGGTCTCCTCGGCGGTGGAGGAACTGCTGCGCTACCTGCACATCACGCACAACGGGCGCCGCCGGGTCGCGCTGGAGGACATCGAGATCGACGGGCAGGTCATTCGCGCCGGCGACGGGCTGATCGTGGCCAACGACATCGGCAACCGCGACCCCGGGGCCTTCCCCGACCCCGACCGGCTGGACATCCAGCGCGACGCCCGCCACCACGTGGCCTTCGGCTTCGGGGTGCACCAGTGCCTGGGCCAGCCGCTGGCCCGGATGGAACTGCAGGTCGTCTACAGCACCCTCTACCGGCGCATCCCCACCCTGCGACTGGCCGGGGATCTGGACCAGATCCCGTTCAAGCACGACGGGTCCGTCTACGGGGTCTACGAGCTCCCCGTGACCTGGTGACATCTCCTCGTACGGCGGACAGACAACAACCTCGTACGGCGGACAGGCAACAACGTTTTCTCGCACGGCAGACGGACAACAACAAGGGGGATCTCATGAAGGTAACCATCGACCAGGACAAGTGCGTCGCTTCCGGACAGTGCGTGGTCGCCGCCGCGGAGGTGTTCGACCAGCGCGACGAGGACGGCGTCGCCGTGCTGCTCAACCCCGACCCGCCGGCGGAGCAGGCCGCCGACGTCCGGCACGCCGCGGTGGTCTGCCCGGCCCTGGCCATCCACATCGAGGAGTGAGGGCGAGCGGTCGCGGGGCGCACCAGGGCGCGAGCGCGGTCCGGCGCCTCGCGAGGCGCCGGTTCGTTCGGCGCGGCCGCCGGACCGGGGGCGTCGGCAGCAGGGCCGCGCAGGCCGCGGACGACTGACCACGCGACTCCCCTCCGGCCGTGATCGGGGATCCTGAGGCGGCGGGCGCGAGCCGCGACGTCAAGCGATTCAGCGGCGGCCCTTCCCGTCCGCGGCGTGATCATCCTGCCGGTCGGCGGTGTGGGCGGACCACTGGAGGAGAAAGCGCAGCGCCTCCTGGGAGGGGGAGCCGGGTGGGGCGGTGTAGGCCACCAGGCGCTGGTCGGGCTGCGTGTCGATGGACAGCTGCTGGACGTCCAGCGTGAGGGGACCCACCACGGGATGACGGTAGGTCTTGCTGAGCTGCCGGGGCCCGCGCACCTGGTGGCTTCCCCACCAGGCCCTGAAGTCTGGATCCCGTACGCTCAGCTCGCCCACCAGCGCGGTCAGGGCCGGGTCGCCGGGGTTGCGGCCGGCCTCCATCCGCAGGACCGCCACGCACTCGCGCGCGGCGCGCGGCCAGTCCGCGTACAGGGCCCGGTAGGCGTCGTCGAGGAAGGTCAGCCGGATCAGGTTGCGCTCGCCCGGGGGCAGCGCATCAAAATCGATCAGCAGGGCGACCGCCGCGGCGTTCCAGGCCAGCACGTCCTGGCGGCGGTTCAGGAGCAGTGCGGGGATGCCGTGCATGCCGTCGAGCAGCTGCCGCAGCTGCTGGTCGACCTGCTGCCTGGCCGGCTGCCGCGCGGGGGCGGCCTGCGCGACGTCGGCCACGGTGAAGAGGTACGCGCGCTCGTCCGGGGCGAGTTCCAGCGCGTCCGCGAGCGCGTCGAGGACCGGGCGGGACACCCGGCGGGTCCGGCCCTGCTCCAGCCGTACGACGTAGTCGGGGCTCACGTGCGCGAGCTGGGCCAGCTCCTCCCTGCGCAGACCGGGCACCCGGCGCAGGCGGCCGTCGTCCGGCAGGCCCGACCGGTGCGGGTCGAGGGCGGCGCGGCGGGCGCGCAGGAAGTCGCCCAGCTCGTTGCCGCCGGAGGGGCCGCCGGAGGGGTCGCCACGGTGTTCCATGGTTCCAGTGTGCGCCCGGCCGTGGCCGCGTGCCTGGTACTGGCCCGCATAGGCAGCACCTTCCCTGGCACCCCGTACCGGGCGGCGCGATGGTGGGGCGTGCGGCCGGAGGATTCAGACGGCCGCCGGAGCTCGCATGTTCGCGAGTCCCGTCCCTTTTACGCGGTTGAGAGCACCACCATGAGAACAGACGTCACCTTCTCCAGCGCCGGCCTGAAGATCGCCGGACACCTCTACACACCCGACGATCTTCAGGCCGGCCGCCGCCGCCCCGCCGTCGTCGTCGGGCACCCCATGAGCGGGGTGAAGGAGCAGACCGCGGGCATCTACGCCGAACGCCTGGCGCGCGCGGGCTTCGTCACCCTGGCCTTCGACGCCGCCTACCAGGGGGAGAGCGAAGGGGAGCCGCACCTGCTCGAGGATCCGTCCCATCGCGTCGAGGACATCAAGGCCGCCGTCACGTTCCTGAGCCTCCGGGACGAGGTGGACGCCGAGCGCATCGGCGCGCTCGGCGTCTGCGCCTCGGGCGGCTACGTCACGCCCGCCGCGGCGACCGATCACCGGATCAAGGCCGTCGCGACGGTCAGCGCCGTGGACACCGGCAGCCTGTTCCGCGAGGGCATCGGCCGCGAGCAGAGCCCGGAGATCCTTCAGGGCATGCTCGACGCGGCCGGCGTCGCGCGCGTCGAGGAGGCGCGGGGCGGCCCCGCGCGCCCGCAGCAGATCCACCCGGACACCGAGGAGGAGGCCAGGAGCCTCGGGCGGCACACCTACGACGGCTGGGAGTACTACCGCACACCGCGCGGCCACCACCCGCGGTCGGAGAACCGGTTCGTGCTCCGCAGCATCGACCTGATCGCGCAGTTCTCCGCCTTCGACCTGGTCCACCTCATCTCACCCCGCCCACTGCTGATGATCGCCGGCACCGAGGCGGCCACCGCCTACCTCAGCCGCGAGGCGATCGAGAAGGCCCAGGAGCCCAAGGAGCTCTTCTGGATCGACGGCGCCACCCACGTCGACCTGTATGACAGGGAGGAGTACCTGCCGACCGCGGTCGCGAAGCTGGCCGACTTCTTCGGAGCCCATCTGGGCGCGCCGAAGCCGGACGACCGCCACGGGGGCGGGGAGGCTCAGAGGTGAGTGCCCGCCGCCATCGGGGTGATGTCCAGGCGGCCGTCGTCGCAGATCACGGAGGTGAAGGGGATCTCAAGGTGCGCGACCTCGTCCGGCGCGATGACCATCAGCCGCGCCGAGGTGGGGCAGGTGGACTCGTGCCCGGTCACCGTCACGGTCCAGTGCATCCTGGCGTGGGCGCCCGCACCCGGCCGCAGGGTTATCCGCTGTGGCCGGACGCTCTCCCTGCGCACCCTGGTGCGCAGGGCGTCGCCCCTGCCGTCGAACATGATCAAACCGACGAAACCGTAGACCCAGCAGGACTTCGTGGACGTGTTGGTGAGCACCAGCGGCGCGTAGCGCTGCCCCGCCCCCGCGCTCACCGCCCCCACGCGGGCCTTGAGCCCTCCGGTGCTGCAACGCTTGGCCGCCGCCTCCACGGTGGACGAACTCGCGGTCCTGAAGCTCCCGAGCCGCACGTCCGTGGCCGGGCTCTTGACGGCGGGACGCTCCAGAGGTCGCGCGGAGCCCGATCCTGCCGTCGTGACGTCCGCTCCGGACTGCCCGGGTGAGGCGCATGCCACCGCCGCCACCAGCGTGCCCGCTGTCAGAAGGGATACGACCGCGCGCCGCCCAGCCCTGTTGATTCGTTCCATGTCCTCTTAGACGTACACCGCATGGGTTTTGTTCAGCCGGGGCCTCGCCGACCTCCAGGTCACGGGGCATGTCGCCGCCGAACCACGGCCGGCGTCGACGAAGCGCCGGCTACGTCGAACATCTCGGGTAAAGACATCTCGGGTAAAGAACGGAGGGGAGGACGCGTGGTATCCGATATTCAGCGGTGACGCTCCCAGGCGCGGAGCTTGTCGGGATTCACCATCATCCAGATATCGGTGATGCGGCCGGCGCGGGCCTCGGTGGCGATGACGGCGACGACCTCGCCGTCGTGGGAGATGACCAGCCCGGGACGCCCGTTGACGTTCTTCTCGGTGAGTTCCTGGCCGGGTTCCTTCCGTAGCAGGCCGAGGAAGAACCGTGCCGTCTTCTCGGGGCCGAGGATGGGACGCCGGGCCGAGCGGACCTTGCCTCCGCCGTCCGTGTGCACGCTGACGCGGGGATCCAGGAGATCGATCAGCGTGTCGAGATTCCCCGTTCCGCAGGCGCTCTTGAACGCGGAGACGACGCTGCGATGCTGGTCGGGGGCGATGGCCTGATGGCGGTTGGACTCGATGTGACGCCGGGCGGACGTCGCGAGCTGCCGGCAGGTCGCGGGGGTGCGCCCGACGATGTCGGCGATCTCAGCGAAAGGCATCTTGAAGACGTCGTGCATGATGAAGGCGACCCGCTCGGCGGGGGTCACGGATTCGAGGACGATCAGCATGCCCATGCTGACGGACTCGTCGAGGGTCACGCGGTCGGCGGGGTCGCCGCCTGCCTGGTCCAGCGTCGCGGTGCTGCTCCATGAGGAGTGGTCGGGGAGCGGCTCGGGGAGCCATTCGCCGGCGTACCGTTCGCGCCGCACTCGCGCCGAGGCAAGGTGGTCCAGGCAGATCCTGCCGGTCACCCGTACAAGCCAGGCGGGCGGTGATTCGATGGCGAGCCGTGCCTCCTCGGACATGGCGTACCACCGCGCGTAAGCCTCCTGCACGATGTCTTCGGCATCGTGGGTGGTGCCGAGCATCCTGAACGCGATGTTCATCAGCTTGGCACGCTCACCGAAGACCGAGGGGCCTGTTTCCGGCTCGTCATCCGGCATGGCGACTCTCCTGCGGGTACGGGGCCGCGCCGGTGCGGGGTCTGCTCTCGTGCGGCCGGAGGCGTTCCGCGAAGTCCTTGATCGGGCTCAGGAGGGTGACGGACACCCGATCGCCGACCGTGCCGGCGAGGCGGTCCGCGCACATCACCCCCGCGTGACCTCCCCCGAGGATGACCGTTCTCTGCCGTGACATGTTCGTCTTCATACCCTTTGGGCGACGCAGCCTGCGGAAATGTGAAGAAACCCCGAGGGGCGGGGCCTCGTGAAGAGCCGCCCCACCACGGGCCGGACGGCCGGTGTCGGCGCCCGGCATGCGGGGGCAGGCCATCGATCGGCTGCCGGGGCACCGGTCCGGAATCCGTACGGGTGATGTGAACAGATTGTTTGCTTCGCTGTGTTGACAATGAATTGTTTGATCATCCATGCTGGACGCATGTCCTCCGAACCCGGTCAGTCGTTCGATCCCTTCACGCCTCCCGATCCCGGTCAGGTGCGGGCGCACCGCGTGTACGCGTCCCTCCTGCGCATCGCCGAGCGGCATGCGACCACCGAGGCGCAGCGTTCCCGGCAGGTTCACCCCGACGTCCTCGGCCCGCACGAGGCCATCAGGCTCGTGTCGGTTCTCGCGGGCGGCTCCGCACAGCTCGAAGAGGCCGAGGCGGAGGTGGACAACGCCGATATCACCGCCGCCCTGACGCTCGTTCCGCTGGCGCGCGCCGAGATGGACCAGCTGGAGGCCGGGCTCCTTCTCATGGCACGAGGCCGCGGTCTCACCTGGCAGGAGATCGCCTTCGGCCTCGGACTCGGCACCTCCCAGGCCGCCAGGCAGCGCTACGAACGGCTGACCAGCCGCCTGACCGAGGACGCTCCCGAGGTTCCTGGGCGATCATGAGGCGATGTCCTCAGCTGATGACATGTGAACGGCCCATGTATCCTGGCCTGTGTGATGAGCGAGCGGGTGAGCAGCGGCCGGCCCCGCTCGACGTCTGATCCGGTCCCTCCGCGGCGTCGCGACGCCACGGCGACGCGGGAGGCGGTCCTGCTCGCGGCGCGGGAGGTGTTCGCCGAGCTCGGCTACGACCGGGCCGGGATACGCGACATCGGCGCGCGTGCCGGTGTCGACGCCCGGCTGATCGGCCGCTACTTCGGCTCCAAGGAAGGCCTGTTCACCGAGGTCGTCGACCTCGCCTTCGAGAAGACGATGATGATGGGGCCGGGCCACAACCATCAGGCGGCCCGTTCCCTGCTGGTCGACAGCACGCCCGAGCCGGCCGACGGCATGCTGATAGCTCTGCGGTCGGCCTCCAACGAACGCGCCGCCGCGATCATGCGTGCCAACCTCGAACGCAACTACCAGCGCGTGGTCACCGACGAGCTGGCCGGTCCGGACGCGGCCGGACGCGCCGCCCTGCTGATCGCCGTCTGCTCCGGCGTGCAGCTCATGCGCGACATCCTGGGGAACAGGGCTCTCACCACCGGAGACCTGGAAAAGCTCGTGCCCTACCTCGAGGCCGCGCTCGACGCCATCTCGGCGACGCCGTAGTCCCAGAAGGACGGTCAAGGCGGCTTCAGCGCGATCATCGACCCGGCGGTGATCGAGGGTGCACGCCACCTCGGCCGGCAGTGAGGAAGACCGGGTTCTCCGGGGAACGCGGCGCTAGAGGAGGCGCAGGTCTCGCGCTGCCTGGACCGCGGTTTTGCGGTCGCCGACCCCGAGTTTGCGGTAGATCGCGCGGCAGTGTGTCTTCACGGTGTTGAGCGTCACATACAGCTCCGACGCGATGTCGCGTTGCGACATGTTCGCGGGCAGATACCGCAGGACGGCCATCTCCCGCTCGGTCAGCTGCTCGACGAGCGTGGCGACTCGACTGCCGCTCACCTCGGCGATGCCATGGCGAGATTCGGCGCGCGTCAGGTATCGACCGGCGACGCCGGGGTCGGGGCACCGGGCGAAGACGGACCGGGCCTCCGCGAGGAGCGGCTCTCCGGCGGAATCACCCAGGCCGGCAAGCGTGTCGCCGCAGGCCGTCAGGACGTAACCGAGCGCAAGATCGGTGGACGCCCGTCTGGCCAGGTTCAGGGCGTGCAGCGCGTCCGCGTGAGCACGGACGGGGTCGCCGCCGGTTCGCGCTCGAATCGCATACGCGGGTGCGACTCCGTGGTAGGTGGCCAGCCCGAACCTCTGCGCGGTGTCCACCGCGGCGGACGCGGCGATCTGGGCGCTCGCCGCGGAGCCGTCGTCGAGCTCCACGATGGCCTGGTACACGAGGGCCAGGACGTGCGCCGTCCGGAACCGTTCGGCCTCGGCTTTCTCCGCGGCGAACCGGAGTGTCCGCCTGGCCTCGCCGGCCTGACCCGCCCAGGCGTGGGCCGCACCGATGGCGGTCACGAGATCGCACGAGTACGACACCAGCCGATGGGTCGCGGTCACCTTCCGAGCGGCGTCGAGCGCGGTGGCGACGTCACCCCGGCCGAGAGAGATGTTCATGCGCAGGGAGGTCGCCGGGGTCTGGTCGAATCCCTCCGGCGCCACCTCGATCATGACGTCGAGCCAGCCCTCCGCCTGCGAGTAACGACCGGCGATGTATTCGCACCAGCCGTACAGCAGGGCGCACCACGTCACCGTTTTCGCCACGTCGCCGAGTTGGTCGAGGAAACCCCTGAGGGTTTCGGTCTGGCCACTGGCGAGAAGCCGCGGTCCATGGACGAGCAGAAGCTGGGCCGCCCCGTGGACGTCACCGCCGGCCAGGCGATGGACGATCGCCTGGCCATGGTCGCCCTGGGATTCGAACCACGCCGCGGCGCGTGCGTGGAGGCCGGGTATCCGCTCGGGGAAAGCCTGACGCGCTTCGAGCCGGAGCAGGTCGCGAAGGAGGTGGTGGTAGCGGAACCAGGTGCCGGTGCGGTCGAGACCGATCAGGAGCTGGTTCACGACCGCGGTGTCGCTCAACCACTTCGCGCCGCCGGTCGTGCCGGTGAGCGAATCGACGAGGGCGCCGTTGAACTGCTCGAGAACCGATGTCTCCAGGAGGCGTTGACGATCGTTCGCATCGACCACGGCGAGAAACTCGTCGTGGAGATACTCGACGACAAACTGATCGTCGCCCCGGAACGCCTCGATGAACTCGCCGGGGTCGCTAGCCCGTTCTAGGGAGAGACCCGCGAGCACGAGCCCGGCGGCCCAGCCTTCCGTGCGGCCGCAGAGCTGATCGAGAAGAGATCGGTCGAGCGACTGCCCCGCGGAGCCGAGCAGGCCGGAGGCCTCGTCGGTGTCGAACCGCAGATCGGCACCCCGAACCTCCGCGATCTGATCGCGTACGCGGAGCCGGCCGAGCCGGAAGGGCGGATCGATCCGGGTGGAGAGCACGACGGTGACCTGGCGCGGACAGAGATCGATGAGGCGTTCCATGCCTCGATGCACGCTGCCGTTGTCGATCAGGTGGTAGTCGTCGATGACGACAACAAGCGGGTCGGCGATTTTGGCGAGCTCGTTCACCAGAGCGGACACAACAACGAGGTCGTCGCCCTTGGAACCGACCACGACCGGCTTCACGTCGCCTGCGGCGATCGGGTGGGCCCGCCCGATCGCCTCGACCAGGTAGGACCAGAACCGGGCCGGATCCGAGTCGCTCTCCTCCGCCTGCAGCCACGCGACGGCTTCGGGCCGGCCGGCCAGCCACGACGCCAGCAGGGTCGACTTGCCCGAGCCGGCCGGAGCGCTCACCAGGACCAGCCGGACGTGGCTGTCGACGCCGGAGTCGAGGATGTCGTCGAGCCGGGACCGGCGGACCAGCTGACCGGGTGGCACAGGTGGATGCAGCTTCGTAGCCGCCAGGCCCATCTCCCACACCGTGGTCACGTTCAAGACACTACAGCCGGGATCTCACCCGGGTGAGATGACGAGTCGGGTGAGGCAGCGTCCTGCCGCTCGCCGTGATGATCGAGGCATGCGCCAGCCAACCACCTACGAGATCGTGATCCGAGGCCGAGTCGGCGCTCGGCTCCTGCGGCCGCTCCTTGACGACTTCACCATCGACCACGCGAGCCACGGCGTCACCCGCCTGGTCGGCGACATCGGTGATGCCTCTCACCTGCACGGAGTCATGGCCCATCTGACGTCGGTCAACATCGAGGTGATCTCCATCGCGCCCCTCGACGGCCCCGCGGACGGCGAACCTCGGACCGACTCGTCCAGGTGACCGCCTCTGTGCCGGCTCCGTACCGGAGAGACACGAACCGAACATTGTTCGACCGATCGGCTGTGGCCCGGTGACGACGGTGCGGGCGGTCAGGACGGCGCGCATGAAAACCATCAAACGGAGGGAAGCGGTCATGAAAGCTCAACGGAAGCACGCTGCGATGGGCGGCGACGGTACGGCGGCGGACAACACGATGCGGGCGATCGTGCTGGACGCGTACGGCTCGGCCGACGTCCTGCGCCTCGCGCGGATCACCCGACCGGAGGCCGCCGACAACGAGGTGCTCCTACGAGTGCACGCGACAGGTCTCTCCCGGGGCACGTGGCATCTGATGACGGGCCGGCCGTATCTGCTCCGCCTCGCCTTCGGAATGCGCAGACCGAAGAACCCGGTGCTCGGGGGAGACGTCGCCGGCACGGTCGTCGCGGTCGGTTCGGCGGTGACCAGGTTCTCCGTGGGTGACGAGGTGTTCGGTTTCGGGAAAGGGGCTCTCGCCGAGTACGCCGTGGCACTGGAGGACAAGCTGGCCCGCAAGCCGGTGAACCTCACCTTCGAGCAGGCCGCGGTGGTTCCGGTCTCGGCCGTCGCCGCCCTGCGGAGTGTGTGCGATGTCGGCGGGGTCCAGCAGGGTCAGAAGGTGCTGGTCACCGGTGCGTCGGGCGGCGTCGGCAGCTACGCCGTACAGCTGGCCAAGGCCTTCGGGGCGGAGGTCACCGGCGTGTGCAGCACGGCGAAACTCGACCTGGTGCGATCCCTCGGCGCCGACCATGTCATCGACTACACCCGAGAGGACTTCGCCGACGGTGTCCACCGCTACGACCTGATCGTCGACATCGCGGGCAACCCCGGCCTGTCACGGCTCCGCCGTGCGCTCACGCCCACGGGGACGGCCGTCCTCACCGGCGGCGAGGAGGGCGGCAACCTGACGGGAGGCCTGGACCGGCAGGCGCGGGCCATGGTCCTGTCACGGTTCGTGGGCCAGAAGCTGACCGGTTTCATCCCCAAGGAGCACTTCAGCGACCTCGAACGGCTCACCGATCACATCGAGGCGGGCAAGGTGACGCCGAGCATCGACGGAACCTACTCGCTGGATCGAATGCCGGAGGCCATGCGCCACCTTGATGCCGGAAAGGCGCGAGGGAAGATCGTCATCACCGTCTGAGCGAACCTCGGCGTTCCCCGTGGTTCCACCCAGGCCGTGCCCCGGTGAAGAAGGACGGCGCAGGTGTCGCACGGCGATCTGGGCGGGTGTGGTCCGGCACTCACGCGCCCGGTCGCCGGTACGGTGAGGACGTGGTGAAGCCGGCCCGCTCTTCGGGAAACGAGCCTCCCCGAAGAGCGGAGTGGTTCACTCGTTCCACCCTCTGCGAGGAGGCGTTGCGGACGTCCGATTTATCTGATCGTGACTTGACGTCGGATATGTCCGACGGGTTACATGTCCTCACCCCGTAAACGTTTTCAGGGCTTTTGACCATCACTCCTGTAAACGTTTACCACTTCTGACGACCGAGGTGACCCGTGAGTGACGTGCCGACGATCACGACGATCGCCCAGCGCGCGGGCGTGTCGATCGCCTCTGTGTCGCGCGTGCTCAACGGGCTGCCCACCAGGGCAGAGACCGAGAGCCGCGTGATGAGCGCCGCACGGGAGCTCGGCTACGTGCCGAACTCGGCGGCCAGGTCGCTGAAGTCCAGGCGCAGCAACCAGGTCGGCTTCGCGATAGCCGACATAGGGAACCCGGTGTACCTCGCGATGATCCGCGAGATCCAGCCGCTGCTGAAGGCGGCCGGCTACCGGCTCGTCCTGCACTCCACCAACGTGGACGCCGCCGACGAGATCGACGTGCTGCGCGGCCTGGGGGAGCGGTACGTCGACGGCCTCATCATGATCCCGCTGCGCGTGACCGGCGAGCACCTGAAGATGTTCGCCGCAGCCCGCGCGCCGATCGTGATCATCGGCTCGGTCCCCGAGGGCACCCCCGTCGACAACGTGAGGACCGACTCCCGCAAGGGCGTGCGCCTCGCCGTCGAGCACCTCCACCGGCTGGGTCGCCGGCGGATCGGCTTCGTGAACGGCCCGCTCGACACCGTCCCCGGCGCCGCCCGCTCGGCCGCCTACGCCGAGGCGCTGGCGGGGCTCGGCCTGCCGTACGACCCGGACCTGGTGGAGGTGGGCGACTTCTACCGCCCCGAGGGCGCCCGGGCCGCGGCCCGCCTGATCGGACGCGTGCCCGACCTCGACGCGCTGCTGTGCGCCAACGACCTGATCGCGCTCGGGGCGCTCGACGTCCTGCGGCGCGAGAGACGGCGGGTGCCGCAGGACGTCGCGGTGGCGAGCATGGACGACACCGACCTCGCCACGGTGGCCTGGCCCCCGCTGACCAGCGTCTCGCTCGGCTCGGCCGAACGCGGCCGGGCGGCGGCCGAACTCCTGCTCGACCGGCTGGCCCACGGCGACCGCGCGCCCCGGGTCGTCACCGTCGAGCCCCGGCTCGTGATCCGCGCCTCGACCGTGGGGGAGGAGGGCCCATGACCCTGACGGCCGACAGGACGCGGAGGCCCGCCGCGGATCACCGCGGGGCGGGGAAGAGGAGCCGGCAGGGGCGCGAGACGTTCGTGCTCATGCTGCCCGCGCTCGTGCCGGTGCTGATCTTCAGCGTCGGACCGCTGCTCTACGGCATCTTCCTCGCCTTCACCGACGCCAGGTCGGGGCGGAACGCCGTGACCTCCTTCGTGGGCCTGTCGAACTTCGGCGACCTGATGACCGACGCGGACTTCTGGGCGTCGTTCCGCATCGGCCTGATCTGGGCGGTCTCGGTGACCGTGCTGCAGTTCCTGGCCTCGCTGGGGCTGGCCCTGCTGCTCAACGAGGACCTGCGGTTCCGGTCGTTCACCCGGGTGCTGGTCCTGGTGCCGTGGGCCATGCCGCCCGTTGTCATCGGGCTGATGTGGCGGCTCGTCTACCATCCGAACGCCGGGATCCTCAACAGCGTCCTGAACGACGTCGGCCTGCTCGACCACAACATCGACTGGCTCAACGACTTCTCCATCGCGCTGCCCGCGGTGATCGTCGTCGGGATCTGGACGGGCATGCCGCAGACGACCGTCGTACTCCTCGCGGGACTGCAGGGCGTGCCCAAGGAGCTGTACGAGGCCGGCCACATGGACGGGGCCTCGGCCTTCCGGCGCTTCTGGAGCATCACGCTGCCGCAGCTGCGCCCGGTCATCGTGACGATCACCTCCCTGGACTTCGTCTGGAACATCAACCAGTTCGGCCTGGTCTACGTCCTCACCCAGGGCGGGCCGGGCGGGCAGACCCGCCTGCCGATGCTCTTCGCCTACGAGGAGGCCTTCCGCTACGGCTTCTTCGGGTACGCGGCCACGCTCGGCGTCGCCTTCGTGATCGTCGTGCTGGCCGTACTCGGCCTCTACATATGGCGGCAGATGCGAGAGGCGAACTGACATGCGCAGGCCACTGCAGTATCTCGCCCTGCTGGGCTACGTGGTCTTCCTGGCCTTCCCGATGGTCTGGCTGCTGTCCACGGCGCTCAAGTCGTCACGGGAGATGGCGAGCCTGGTCCCGACGTGGATCCCGCGCCACCCGATCCTGTCGAACTTCGCCGACGCGTTCGGCGAGCAGGACCTCGTCGGCAGCGCGCTGCGCAGCCTAGCGGTGGCGGTCGCGTGCTCGGTGCTGACCATCGTGCTCGCGCTGCCCGCCTCGTACGCGATGGCCCGCTACCGCTCGCTCGTCAGCAGGTTCGCGGTCGGGTGGGTGCTCGTCAGCCAGGTCTTCCCGTTCATCCTGATCATCATCCCGCTCTTCATGGTGCTGCGGAGCCTGGGCCTCGTGAACACCCTGCCCGGCCTCACCGTCGTGCACGTCACCTTCGTGCTGCCGTTCGCGCTGTGGATGCTCCAGGGGTACGTGCGCGCGGTGCCGCGCGAGCTGGAGGAGGCCGCGGCGGTCGACGGCGCGGGCCGGATCCGCTCCCTGGTGAAGATCGTCGCGCCGCTGCTCGCCCCCGGCGTGGTCGCCACGGCGCTGTTCGCGTTCATCTCCTCCTGGAACGAGTTCCTGTTCGCACTGGTCGTCCTCAAGGACCCCGACGTGGCGACCCTGCCACTGACCCTCGTGAAGTTCACCGGCGCGGAGGGGGTCGTACGTCTCGGCCCGCTCGCGGCGGCGTCGCTGCTCGCGACGATCCCGAGCCTGGTGTTCTTCGCGATCATCCAGCGAAGGCTCAGATCGGGCCTGATGGCCGGCGCCGTCAAGGGATAGCACCGGCGAATCCTCCCTCAAGCATGGCGAAGCCAGCACCCCCCGATAGGAGAATCTCTTGCGTACCAGAACCGCACTCGCGGTGGCGGCGGCCGCGATGGCCGCGCTGACGGCCGGCTGCTCGTCGGGCGGTGGCGCCGGTGGCGCCGGTGGCGCCGGCGGCGGTGACCAGGCCGGGCCGGTGAGCCTGAAGTTCCTGAGCCTCGCGTGGCAGAAGGAGTCCATCGCCGCGAACAAGCAGCTCGTCGACGAGTGGAACAAGGCCAACCCCACCATCAAGGTCGAATACGTCCAGGGCAGCTGGGACAACGTCAACGACCAACTCGTCACCTCGTTCGAGGGCGGTGATCCACCGGACGTCATCCACGACGACTCCCCGGCGCTCGCGGGCTTCGCCTCGCGCGGCTACCTCATGGACCTCACCGGCAAGCTCCCCGCCGACCTGAAGAGCGACATCCCCCAGCCCGCCTGGGACACCGTGACCTTCGCCGACGGCAAGGGCGGCCAGGGCGTGTACGGCGTGCCGTTCCTCCAGGAGTCGCAGGTCATCATCGCCAACAAGAAGCTGCTCGACGCGGCGAAGGTCCGCATCCCGACCCCGGACAGCCCCTGGACCTGGGACGAGTACGCCGAGATCAGCAAGAAGCTCACCAAGGACGGCGCCTTCGGAGTGGCCTGGCCGCTGAAGTCGCCGGTCAACAAGGTGCTCAACCTCGGGCTGAACTTCGGCGGCACCTTCTTCACGACCGACGGCACCAAGGCAACGGTCAAGGTCGGCCCGGAGGAGCGCGAGGTGCTCCAGCGCATCCACGACCAGCTCTACAAGGACAGGTCTGCCGACCCGTCCGCGCTCGGCATGGGCACCGCCGACCCACTGCCCGGCTTCTACGCGGGCAAGTACGCCATGCTCCCCGCGGGCGTCTACCTTCGCCAGCAGGTCGTGGAGCAGGCCCCGGCCGACTTCGAGTGGATCACGATCCCGCCGCTGAAGGGCACCACCTCCGAGCAGGGCGCCACCTCGCAGACCCTGTCGGTCGCCGCCGACAGCAAGTATCCCGACCAGGCGACGAAGTTCATCTCGTTCTTCCTGAACAGCACCAACCAGGCCAAGCTCGCCAAGGGTGACTGGCTGCTCCCGACCAGCGTGAAGGCCGCGAGCGACCCGTCGATGACGACCACGGAGAACGGCTGGGACGTGGCGACCGCCTCCGCCAAGGACCTCGTGGTCGCTCCCTACCTGCGGGTGAACGGGTTCGACGAGTGGAAGAGCAAGGTGGCCACTCCCACCCTGCAGCAGTACTTCGCAGACAAGATAACCCTCGACCAGGCGGCCAAGACGCTCGTCGAGGAGGGCAACAAGGTGCTGGAGCGTTACAACAAGTGAAGCTGACCCGCGCCCGGGGGTGCCTGCTCGGCCTGGCGGCCGGCGACGCCCTCGGGCGGCCCGCCGAGAACCTCGCCCCGGAGGAGATCGCCCGGCGCTGGGGCCGTCTCACCGAGATCGAGCCCGGCATGGGAGGCACGGACGACACCGAGTACACCGTCTTCGCCTCCTCCCTGCTGTGCAGGTACGGCTCGGCCATGACCTCCGCCGACGTCGCCAGGGAGTACCGCGAGCAGATCATCCCGAACATCGAAGGGCCGATGCGCGGCGCGGGTTTCTCCGAGCTCGGGGCGATCCAGGCGCTCCGCCGGGGCATCGAGCCGCCGCTGTCCGGCCTGTGGCACCAGCACGGATGGTCGGACGGGCTCGCCATGCGCGCCGCGCCGTACGGGATCTTCGCCGCCGGCGACCCGGGCGAGGCGGCCCGGCTGGTCGCGGTCGACGGGGTGGTGAGCAACAGCGGCGAGGGCATCTACGGCGGCCAGGCGGTCGCGGCGGCCGTGGCCGTCGCCATGACCGGGGCCTCTCCGGACGAGGTCGTCGAGGCCGGGATCGCCGCCGTCCCCGAGGACTCCTGGACCTCCCGCAACCTGCGGGCCGCCGTCGCGGCCGTCACGGCGGGCCCGGCCGGAAGGCTGTACGCGGCGGGCCCGGCCGGAAAGCGGCACGCGGCGGACTCGGACGGAAAGCCACACGCGGCGGGTTCGACCGCGGAGCCGTACGCGGCGGGCTCGGACGGAAAGCCGTACGCGGCGGAGGCGGTCGCGGAGCTGTACGCGGCCGTGGTCGTGCGCCACTACCCCTGGACGGACCTCGCGCCCGAGGCGGTCGCGCTCGCCTTCGCCGGATACCTCATGGGCGCGGGCGAGGTCGAGGCGTCCGTGGTGGCGGCCGCCAATCTCGGCAGGGACGCCGACACCACCGCGGCGATCGCCGGCGCCCTCGCAGGGGCAGGGCGCGGCGAGAGCGCGGTACCGGTGCGGTGGGCCAGGGAGATCGGCCCGGTCACCGGCAGGTGCCTTCCGGTCGTCGCCGGACGTCACGTGCTCGACGTCGCCACCGAGTTGGTGGCCGCGGCGGAGAGATCGGCATGAACGCCCGTGTGGATCGGCGGGCACGCTCACGGCACCGGGCCAGCGGCGGGGAGACCGGCACGAACGCCCGCGCGGGCCGGCGGGCACGCTCACGGCACCGGGCCAAGGGATAGAGGAGAGACATGTCATCGGGGGACAGGATCCGCGGCGCCTTCATCGGCCTCGCGATCGGCGACGCGGCCGGCTGGCCGTCCGCGCGGCACCGCTCCGCGCTGCTCGCGCCCTGGAGCAGGCGGCTCGCGAGGGAGCTGGACGGCTTCGCCGAGGAGCACCGGGTCACGACTCCGCCCGTGCCCTTCACACTGAACCAGCCCGTCGAGCCGCTGGCGATCGGGCCGTCCGACGACGCCGAGTGGCTGGCCTGGACCGCGCTCACCATCCACGAGGACCGCGCCGAGGCCTTCGGCAGGCTGGCGGGCCGGTCGGACCTGCGCGTGCGGATCTCCGTACGCTCGGCGCTGGACAACCTGGCGGCGGGCAAGCCGCCCCCGGCCAGCGGTCACGACAACCCGCACTTCTTCGACGACGCGGCGGCCGTACGGGCCGTCGCCTTCGGGGCGATCGGGGCCGACCCGAGGGCCGACGCCTCGGTCACCAACGCCGGGGACGGCGTCCACGCGGCCATGGCCGTGGCGGCGGCGGTCGCCGAGCTGGTCGCGGGCGCCTCGATGGCCTCGGCCGTCGAGGCGGCACTGGCCGAGCTGCCCGAGGACACCGCGATCGGCCACGCGACGAGAACGGCGCTCGCGGTGGCGCGAAAGGCGGGTGACCCCTTCTCGGCGATCCCGGCCCTGGACGCGGCCCTGCTCGACCACGTCTACAGCTACGGCGTCGCGGCCTCGCAGACGGTCGCGGTGGCGCTCGCGCTCGCGGAGGTGTCCGGGGGCTCGCTCAGCGCGGCCGTGCCCGCCGCCGCGTGCCTGCCCTCGCTCGCCGACTCCGCCCCGGCCCTGACCGGAGCGCTCACCGGAGCTTTCACCGGGTATGAGGCTCTTCCGGAAGGCTGGCGGGCCGCGGCGCGCACGCTGACCGGCTGCGGCCTGCCCGACCTGGCAGGAATGGATCTCATCGACATCGCTGGAGGACTTGCATGACGCCGCAAGACGATCTGCTGACCGACAAGGCCGTCGGATGCGTGACGGGCGCGGCGGTCGGCGACGCGCTCGGCGGCGCGACCGAGGGCTGGACGCCCGAGCAGATCCAGGACCGCTACGACGGGTACGTGACGGGCATCGTCCCGCCGTACTTCGAGGACTGGCGCAACGCCCGGCCCATCGCTCCGTACCACAAGGGCGACGGCCACATCACCGACGACACCCTGATGACCCACGCGCTGATCCGCGTGTACGAGAAGGCCGGACGGCACCTGGACGCATACGCGGCGGCCGAGTATCTGGTGCCCGAGATGATGGGCGAGAAGCGCTGGATCCCCGAGCTGGAGGCGGAGGCGCTACCCCTGCAGCGGGTCTTCCTCGCCGAGAAATGGCTGGTCCTGCGCCTGCACTACGGCCACGTCGACCCGCGTGAGGCGGGGGTCGGCAACATCGTCAACTGCGGTGCCGCCATGTACATGGCACCGGTCGGCATCGTGAACGCGGCCAACCCCGACGCGGCGTACGCCGAGGCCGTCGACCTGGCCGGGGCCCACCAGTCCAGCTACGGCCGGGAGGCCGCCGGGGTGCTCGCCGCCGCCGTCGCCGAGGCCATGCGCCCGGGCGCGAGCGCGGACTCGGTGGTCGCCACGTGCCTGCGCCTGGCGCAGGACGGTACGCGGGCCGCCATCGAGGCCGTCTGTGAGCGGGCGCGGGGCTTCGGCCACTGGGAAGGGTCCTTCGGCGCGCTGCGCGAGGCCGTCGCGCCCTACGACACCGTCGCGGAAACCTACCGTGACCAGGGACTCGGCGCCCGGAGGCCGAGCCGTCTGCACAGCATCGAGGAGCTGCCGCTGGCGCTCGCCTTCCTGCTGATCGCCGGGGGCGACTACCGCGACACCGTTCTCGGGGGTGTGAACTACGGCCGTGACGCCGACTCGATCGCGAGCATGGGCGGGGCGATCGCCGGGGCGCTCTCGGGCGCCAAGGCGGTGCCGGCGGAGTGGCTCGACCCGGTGACGGAGGCGAGCAGGATCGACCTGGTGGCTCCCGGCGTGTCCATCGCCGAGGTGGCCCGCAGCGTCCACGCCGCCGACCTCGCCACGCGCCGGGCCCACGAGAGCGCCTTCACCTCCCTGACCTGGGACACCTCGGCGGGGGAGGGGGCATGACCGATCGCCTGGTCCGGCTGACCTGGGTGCAGCCGGAGGACCTGGTCGGTCACGAGCTGCGCCAGGCGGCCGAGGACGGCCGTTCGGCGGAGGTCGCGGGGATCGCCGCCCGGTGGCACTCCGCCGGGGGGCATGACGCGCCGCCCCGGGCGGGGGCCTCTCCGGGACCTGTCACACCGGAGCTGCGCCGCCTGGCCGGGGAACTGCTGGACGAGCTGGCCGCGATCCCGTCTCCCCTTCCCGAGCCGTCGGAACTTCCCTTTCCCGAACCGTCCGGGATTCCCTTTCCCGTGCCGTCCGGGTTTTCCGAGCCGTCCGGGATTTCCGTCGTCCCCCTGAACGTTTCCGGAGCCCCGTCCCCGGTGGCCGCCACCGGACGGTCATCCCTGGTGACCGCCGACGTCGGCGGGCTCTCCGAACGGCTGCTCGGCGCGTGGCTCGGGCGCGCGGCCGGGTGCGTGCTGGGCAAGCCGGTGGAGAAGATACCTCGCGAGGGCATCAGGGAGATCGCGGAGGCCACCGGCAACTGGCCCATCCGGGGCTGGTTCACCGCGGTGGGCCTTCCGGACGACGTGGCGGCCCGCTGGCCGTGGAACAGGCGCAGCGCCGTCAACTCCCTGGCCGAGAACATCGACGGCGTGCCCGAGGACGACGACCTCAACTTCCCGCTCCTGACCCTGTCACTGCTGGAGCGCTCCGGCCGGGACTTCACCACCGCGGACGTCGCCGCGATGTGGCTGGACGAGCTGCCCGCGGGCCGCGTCTTCACCGCGGAACGGGTGGCGTACCGCAACCTGCTCGACGGGGTCGAGCCCCCGGGCACCGCGACGTGGCGCAACCCGTTCAGGGAATGGATCGGCGCGCTGATCAGGGCGGACGTGTACGGCTGGGTCAACCCGGGCGACCCCCGCACCGCGGCCGAGTTCGCCTGGCGGGACGCCCGGCTCAGCCACACCGCCAACGGGATCTACGGCGCGATGATGGTCGCGGCCATGTGCGCGAGCTCTCTCGTCGCCTCCTCGGTCGAGGAGGTCGTCGCCGCGGGGCTCTCCGTCGTGCCCGCCGGGTCACGGCTGGCGCGGGCCGTACGGGACGCCGTGGCCGACGCGGAGTCGGAGCCGGACTTCGAGCGGGTGGTGGACCGGCTGTACGAGCGTCACGGCGATCTGCACTGGGTCCACACGATCAACAACGCGGCGCTGGTCGCGGCGGCCCTGACCCATGGGCGCGGGGACTTCACGGCCTCGATCGCCGGGGCGGTCGCCGGAGGCTGGGACACCGACTCGGCGGGGGCGACGGTGGGATCGATCGCGGGCGGCCTGCTCGGCGCGTCCCAGATCCCCGCCGAGTGGGCGCTGGAGAACCGGCTGGCCAGCAGCCTGCGAGGCTTCGACGGCATCGGCTTCGACGAGCTCACCCGCCGCACCCTGGCGGTCTCCGCCCCATGACGGACGCAACGAGGCCGAGGCGATGACCGGCTCCGCCAGGTCGGGCCGTACGGAACGCCGCGTCGAATCCCCGTACGGCGTGACCGAGAACCTGGAGGAACACCGATGAAAGCCTTGGAAGGCGTCCGTGTCCTCGACCTCGCGACGCTGTTCGCCGGACCGATGGCGGCGATGCTGCTCGGTGACTTCGGCGCCGAGGTCGTCAAGGTCGAGCATCCGGCCAAGCCGGACCCCTCGCGAGGGCACGGGCCCGGCGGCCTGTGGTGGAAGATGCTCGGCCGCAACAAGCGGGCCATGACCCTGAACCTGTCCACGATCGAAGGCCAGGACCTGCTTCTCGCCCTGGTGCGCGACGCCGACGTGGTCATCGAGAACTTCCGGCCGGGGACGCTGGAGCGGTGGAACCTCTCCTACGACCGGCTCCGTGAGGCCAACCCGCGCCTGGTGCTCGCCCGGGTCACGGGCTTCGGCCAGTTCGGGCCGTACGCGAAGCGACCCGGGTTCGGCACGCTCGCCGAGGCGATGAGCGGGTTCGCCGCGATGACCGGCGAGCCGGATGGGCCGCCGACCCTGCCGCCGTTCGGCCTGGCCGACGGCATCTGCGCCCTCGCGACCGCCTATGCCGTGATGGCGGCACTTCGCGCGCGTGAATCCACCGGCGCGGGGCAGGTGGTCGACATGTCGATCATCGAGCCCATCCTGACGGTGCTCGGGGCCCAGCCGACGATCTACGACCAGCTCGGGATCGTGCCGCCGCGCACCGGCAACCGTTCGGTGAACAACGCGCCGCGCAACACCTACCGGTGCGCGGACGGCTCCTGGGTGGCGGTGTCGACCTCGGCGCAGAACATCGCCGAGCGGGTCATGCGCCTGGTCGGCAGGCCCGAGTACATCGCCGAGCCGTGGTTCGCCACCGGCGCGGGACGGGTCGAGCACGCCGCCGAGCTCGACGAGGCCGTCGCCACCTGGGTCGCCGCGCGTACCCGCGACGAGGTGCTGACCGCGTTCGAGGAGGCACAGGCCGCGGTGGCGCCGATCTACGACGTGCGCGACGTGCTGACCGATCCGCAGCTCACCGCCCTGGACGCCGTCACCACCGTGGAAGATCCCGAGCTGGGGCCGCTGCGAATGCAGAACGTCATGTTCCGGCTGTCGGACACTCCCGGGGAGATCCGCTGGACCGGCCGCCCCCACGGCGCCGACACCTCCGGCCTGCTGTCGGAGCTGGGCCTGTCGGCCTCGGACATCAAAACGCTGCGCGAGAAGGGAGTGGTCTGATGCCGGACCGCCCACAGGAGACGGACACGACACCGACCACCTCGCACGAGACGGACACGTCATCGGCCACACCACCCGAGACGGACAGGACGCCGGACCGCTCGTACGAGACAGGCACGACACCGACCACCTCGTGCGAGACGGACGCGACACCGGCCACCCCACACGCGCCTGCGGGGGGAGCCGGGCCGTGCTGACCTTTCTGTACGCGCCCGCCGACCGGCCGGCGCTTGTGGCCAAGGCGCTCGCCGGGCCCGCCGACGTGGTCATCGTCGATCTGGAGGACGCCGTCGCGGCGGACGGCAAGGGCCAGGCCCGGGCGGAGCTCGTGCGGCTGCTCGCCTCCCCTCAGCCGCGCGTCCAGGTCAGGGTCAACGACGTGCGAACGATCTGCGGCCAGGCGGACCTGCGGGCCGTCGGCGCCCTGTGTTCGAACACGGCCGGCATCCGGGTGCCGAAGGTCGAGTCGGCCGACGACGTTCGTGACGTGGCCAGAGCCGTGCCGGGCGTCGCGTTGCACCCGCTCCTCGAGTCGGCCCTCGGCCTCGAACGGGCCTACGAGATCGCCTCGGCCGATCCGGCGGTGGCGAGCATCGGCCTGGGCGAGGCGGACCTGCGCGCGGATCTGGGGGTCAGCGACGAGGCGGGCCTGGCCTGGGCGCGGTCGCGGGTGGTGGTCGCCGCCCGTGCGGCCGGGCTGCCGGCGCCCGTCCAGTCGGTCTACACCGACTTCCGCGACCTGGAAGGCCTGGCCGAGTCGTGCCGCGTCGGCCGTTCCATGGGCTTCCGCGGCCGGGCCGCCATCCACCCGGCCCAGCTCGCGGTCATCGAGGCCGCCTACCGGCCGACGGAAGAGGAGGTCACGGCCGCCAACGAGGTCGTGGCGGCCGCCGGAGTCGGTGCCGTGGCGCTCCCGGACGGCCGCTTCGTCGACGAGGCCGTCGTCCGTCAGGCCAGAAGCGTCCTCGCCGACGCCCTACGCACTCCGGCGACCACCCCCACGCCGACCGGCCGGTGTCCCGCACCCTGACATCGGGCTGGAGGTCACCGGCCGGCATGCCGACCCATGAGGCCGGCTGTTTTCGGCAGCTTCGGGTTGCGAACGGAGCGACTACCAGCGACCGCCCTTTTGGACCTGGCCGCGGACCGCGCCATCGGGGAACTGCTTGGTGTGCATGTTGGCGTACCAGTTCTTCGGGTTGCTCTTGATTCCCTTGAGCACGCTGGAGTCCTTGACGAGGACGGAGCCGGAGCTGGTGTTGCCGCGGATCTTGCCGCTGGACAGCAGGTCGATGACGACGGCGCCGTTCGTGCCCGCCTTGCCGCGGTGGATGTGGAAAGCGGTGGGCCTGGTGACGTTCTTCCACTGCACGAAGTAGTACATGCGGTTGCCCTGGATGCGGAACTTCGCGACCGCCAGGCCGTCCCTGTCGTTGACCTTCTTACCCGCCTCCCGCACCTCGTTCCTGCCCAGGAGCACACTGGCGAAGTAGTAACTCTTGGACGTACTGGCGACCGCGGCACCGCTGAGTGCGGCCGCGGGAGCGGCGCTCACCCCGGCGGGCGCGGCCGCCGAAGCGGTGGCGGCCCCGGCGGGTACGGCCACCGCGGTGGCGGCCAGCGCCGCGATCGCGGCTCCTGCCGCCACCCGGCCCATCATGCGCCGCCGCGAGATACGTCCGCTGTCAACCTGCTGAGAAGTATTCATCATGGCCTCTTTCCTAAGTTTCCCGTGCCGCTCTTTTCCGACACCGCAGACATTAGGGAAGGCATTTGCGATGTTATGCGTACGAATCCATACAAAGGCCCAACGTGCACAACGACACACAGCGCCGTTGAAGCTCCTTTGGAGGGGTGGCGATGTGGGGGCCGGAGAATGGCACCGTGTTGCCCCTGTCCGCTGTTGGGTCCGCGGCCCCCGGGACATGACCAGGGGGCCGCGGTTGTGGACCAACCGGATTTCGCAGCCGGTCGAGTGAGGCTCACCGCTTGATGCCGAACGAGCTGCCGCTGTGTTCCGCCTCCCGCGCGCCGTGTCCCGCGAAGTGGCGGGCAGGACAGGCGCGTTGGGGTCGGCGGCCCGGCCGAGAATCTCCTACCGGTGGTCGCTCAGGCGTGCGCGCAGCAGGTTGGGGTCGGCGGCCGTGGTGTAGGCGGCGCTGAGCACGTACACGTCATTGCCGCGCAGCGCGATCGAGGTGGGATTCTGAAGCCCGTCGGTGGCGTCCAGAACGGTGGTGCCGGTGCCGTCGGACTTGATGCGCACGACCGTGTTGGGTCCGTTGAGGGCGGCGAGGATCTCGTCGCCGCGGCCGGTGAAGGCGAAATCGTCGATACCGGCCAGGCCCGACGCCTTGACCTGCGGTGCTCCCGCACGGTTTCCGGAGCGGATCGGAATGCGCAGGAGGGTGCCCCGGTCGAGGTTGGTCACCCAGAGCGCGCCGCCGTGTACTTTCGCGCCGTTGGCTCCGAGGAAGCCGGCCCGGGCGAGTGCGGGAGCGGCAGACCACGCGGTGGGTGTGCCGCCGGTGACGGGGACGGTCCACACGGTGCCGAGCACCGAGTCGGTGATGTAGAGCCGTTTGCCGTGCGCGTCCAGTGCCAGCCCGTTGGGCAGGCCGTTCGCGGGCAGCGCGGCGATGCGCTGCGGGGCCTGCCCGGGGCGCAGCCGCCACAGCCCCGTCAGATCGGCCGTGCCGGTCGCGTACAGCACGTACACCGTGCCGTCCGAGGTACGGACGATGCCGGTGGCCAGGGCGAAGCCGAGGACCGGTGTGTTGACTCCGCCGTCGGCGGGCGCGGGCAGCGTCGCCAGGATGCGCGTCGTGCCCCGGGGATCAATTTGGGCCACCTGGCGGCTGGCGGCGAAGGTGACGTCCGCCGTGCCGTCGGGCAGCAGGGTGATGTTCTCCGGCATCTGGCCCGCGGACAGGTTGAAGTGGGTGGCGATCCGGACATCCGTCAGCGGTGCCTTGGCGGACATCGCGTTGGCCGGTGCGGTCGCGGTCAGGGCGGCGGCCGCCAGAACGGCCGACATGGTGATCTTGATGCTTCGCTTGGACATGATTCCTTCACTGTTTTCGGGCATGCGGCAGCCGCGGTGCGGTGCCGTGGTCGAGGGGCGCCTCGGAGGGAGGTCGCGATCGTGCTGCCGACCGGCGGGTGGGGGAGCGGCCGGCGATGGGGGCAGCCCGGCAGCGGGACGCCGCGGCGGATACGCGCTGCGCCCTCAGCCGGGGGAGGGGCTCAGATCAGGTGTCGCGGATGTCGGCGTCGTGCCGCGGCTGGGTTGCTTCCCGCGGCTGGTTCGCTTCCCGCGGCGCGGTGACATGGGCGAGCAGGGTCAGGGCTGTCGCGGAGGGGGAACCGGGATCGGCGGTGGCCACCACCAGGACCGGGCCGTTTCCCTGCGGGCTCTGCAACGTCTGCTGGGTGACGGTCAGCGTCCCGACCAGGGGGTGGCGCATCTCGTAGTCGGCGACATCGCAGGGGAGGATCCGGTGATCGGCCCACATCGCGGAGAACTCCGGACTGCGCATGGTCAGCTCGCCGATCAGTCCGGCCAGCAGCGGATCGTCTGGGTATCGCCCAGCCGTCAGGCGCAGGTTGCCCACCACGGCCCCGGCCTTGGCGGGCCAGTCGGCGTACAGGTCACGGGTATGCGCGTCGAGGAACACCAATCTGGTCATGTTCGGCCGTCGTCCCGGGTCGCCGGGGCTGTCAGGATCGAGATGGCCGGCGAACAGTCCGTGACCCTGACGGTTCCAGGCCAGGACATCGCTGCGGCGGCCGATCACGATGGCGGGTGTGCTCTCGAAGGCCGCCAGCAGGGCGCTGGTCGCCGGGGTGATGCGTTCGGGTCGTGGACGGGCCGCGGATCCGCCCCGTTTCGGTGCACGGGCCAGAGCGTGCAGATGGGCACGCTCGGACTCGTCCAGTCGCAGGGCGCCCGCTATGGCGTCGAGCACCTCGGGTGAGGCGTTTCGTGACTGGCCCTGCTCCAGGCGGGTGTAGTAGGGCGCGCTGATGCCTGCGAGCATCGCGAGCTCCTCCCGCCGCAGCCCGGGCACCCGGCGCCGCTCGCCGTAGGTCTGCAGCCCGACGTCCTCGGGCCGTAGCTGGCCCCGGCGTGCCTGGAGGAAGTCGGCGAGGTGCCCGTGCTTGTTCATGGACCCAAGTATGCGTACCGCCGGCGACCTGTGCCTCACCCCGCTGGGGTAGGCCTCGGCAGGGTCTGGCCCGCCCGGGCCCCGGTCTCCAGGATGAGCGTGTTCCTCTTCATCGCTCCATAGGAGAATTCATGAGCACCACCCGCGACTCGCAGAACCCGCTCGCCGGGCTCGATCTGACTCCCTTCGCCTTCACCCGGCGGTGCTGGGTCGACACGACACCGGATTCCGTCTACCGCCTCATCAGCGACGTGTCACTGATCGAGACGTGGAGTCCGAGCGCCGGCGGGGTGAGCTACGCGCCGGGCGACGGCCCATGGGTCGGCGCCTGGTTCAGCGGCCGCAACCGCCGAGACGGGCGCGAATGGGTCACCCGCTCCGAGGTGGTGCAGGCCGATCCGGGCGCCGCGTTCGCCTTTGTCGTCGGCGGAGCCGACCACGGCATCGTGCGCTGGGGCTGGCACTTTCGCGAGCAGGGCAGGGGCAGCATCGTCCAGCAGTCCTGGCGACTGCTGCGCGCCGATGCGGTCCTGGGCGACACCCGCGAGGACGTGCAGGCGTTGCACGACCACATGGCCGACAGCGCGGAGTCCACTCTGCTCGCCCTGGCAGAGTGGATCGCCGGCCACCACACCCGCTGAGCACTCGGGCGACCTCGGTTTCGTTTCCGTCGTTCCCGCCGGGCCGGATTCCCGGGGAATTCAGCGAACGGCCTCGTCACCATCGCCCGGTGCGCCCGTAGCCGACTCTCCTACGCCTGTCCGGCTTGACCTGGAGTCCACTCCATCACGCAGACTCTCGTCGGGGCCCGGATACGGCGGGCCGAACTGGAGGAGCAACGTGAAATACCGGACGATCGGTACTGACCCAACAACTCGCCGCGAGGTGAGTGTGCTCGCTCTCGGCGCGATGCTGTTCGGCTCGGTGACCGATGAGAAGACGTCTTTCGCGATCCTCGACCGCTACGTCGAGGCCGGTGGGACGTTCATCGACACATCCAACAACTACGCCTTCTGGATCGACGGCGACCAGGGTGGGCAGAGCGAGGAGCTCGTCGGGCGCTGGCGTCGCAGCCGGGGCGTCGGCGAGGAGATCGTGATCGCCACCAAGCTGGGGGCGCGGCCGCTCGCGCCAGGCACCGGCTATGCCGACAACGCCGAGGGATTGTCGGCCAAGACGATCCGGGAGTCGGCCGAGCGCAGCCGGGAACGGCTCGGCGTGGACAAGATCGACCTGCTTTACGCGCACATCGAGGACCGGACGGTGCCGCTCAGCGACACCGTCGAGGGCTTCGGCGAGCTGGTGGCGGAGGGCACGGTCGGGCTGCTCGGGGTGAGCAACCATGCGATCTGGCGGGTGGAGCGGGCCCGAGCCCTGGCCGCCGCGGCGGGGGTGGCCGGATATGAGGTGCTGCAGTACCAGCACAGCCATCTGCGCCCTCGCTTCGACGTCCCTGAATCCATCTTCGAGGACGGCAGCCTCGGGCATGCCGGAGCCGAGCTGCTGAGTTACCTGCGTGCCGAGCCCGGCCTGACCCTGGTCGCCTACTCGCCGCTGCTGGGCGGCGCGTACACCAGGGAGGACAAGCCGGTGCCGCCGGACTACGACCACCCGGGAACCCCTGCCCGGCTGGCCGTGCTGCGCCAGGTCGCCGAGGAGAGCGGGGCGAGCGTGAACCAGGTGGTGCTGGCCTGGCAGATCGGCGGCCGGTTCCCGGTGATCCCGCTGGCCGGGGCGTCGTCGGTGGCGCAACTGGAGGAGAACCTCGCCGCGGTGGACCTGGAACTGACCGAGGACCAGCGGACCCGTCTGGACTCGGTCCACTAGGGCGCGTATTTGGTTGTGATCAATCTGCGGGACCAGCCCTCGTCTCGGGGGCCTGATCCGGTAGATCGTTTTGCGTGACGCGAGTGCAACCGGCGGACGTGGAGTGGGAGCTCATCGAGCCCTGCCTGCGTCCCTGGTCAGCGTGGACTCCACCACCGCGCGGGCTCACCACGACGCTGCCGGGATTCACCTCGGCCAGAACCAAGACCCCTGAGAGTTACCTCGCCGGCCTCGCTCCAGGGGGTGACGCCGAGCCCGAACGCGCGAGCCGCGCCGAACAACTCTCCTTCGACGGTCCGTCAGGCCGCTGAGCGCTCGGCGACCGGGCGGCGGCGCCGGTTCACGTGCGAGATGGCCGGTGGGGTGTAGGACACGTCGTTGGGGCCGGCGTCGGTACCGGGCGGAGCGATCTCGTCGATCCGGTCGAGGACTTCGTCGTCCAGGGTGACGTCGGCGCCGGCCAGCAGGTCGTCGAGCTGTTGCATGGTGCGCGGCCCGATGATCGCCGAGGTGACGCCCGGGTGGGCGATCGCGAACGCCATCGCGAGGTGGGTCATCGGCAGGCCGGCCTTCTCGGCGAGCGGGATGAGCTGTTCGACGACGTCGAGTTTGCGCTGGTCGGTGAAGTGCTGCGGCATGCCACCGGACCGGTGGGTGTCCGTCTGCTGCCCCTTGCGGTAGCGGCCGGTGAGCAGGCCCTGGCCCAGCGGGCTCCAGACCAGGGTGCCCATCCCGTAGCGCTGACAGACCGGCAGCACCTCGCGTTCGATGCTCCGGTTGACGATCGAGTACGGCGGCTGCTCGGTCCGGAAACGCTCCAAACCGCGCCGCTCGGCGACCCACTGCGCCTCGACGATCTCCGAGGCGGGGAAGGTCGACGCACCGATCGCCCGCACCTTGCCGCTGCGGACCAGGTCGGACAGGGCTGACAGAGTCTCCTCCACGTCGACCGCCGGGTCGGGGCGGTGGATCTGGTAGAGGTCGAGGTGGTCGGTCTGCAGGCGGCGCAGGGAGTTATCGACGGCGGTCATGATCCAGCGTCGTGAGTTACCCCGGTGGTTCGGATCGCCGCCCATCGGATAGTGCACCTTGCTGGCCAGCACGACATCGTCGCGGCGGCCCTTGAGCGCCTTGCCGACGATCACCTCGGATTCTCCGGCGGAGTACACGTCGGCGGTGTCGACGAAGTTGATCCCTGCGTCCAGGGCCCTGTGGATGATCCGAATCGAGTCGTCGTGGTCGGGGTTGCCCATGGCCCCGAACATCATGGTGCCCAGGCAGTACGGGCTGACCTCGATTCCGGTCCGGCCCAGCGTGCGATACTTCATGATTCCCCCTTGGAATCGTTCGTGGAGCGTTCGGTGAGTGATCGGCATGGTGACGCTTGGCCCTGTGTCGAGGTGCGGCGCCGCCGATCACTGAAGGACTATTCGGACGCCGGCTGCGTCCGCAATCGCTCGTCGTCGAACACGATCTCGACCAGCGGGCTGTGCGCGAGCCACTCGTCGAGGCTCTGACGCCGGCCGACCCGCGCCGCGATCTCGGGCCGGTTCTGCAGGTCGAGAACCGCAGCGATCACTCGTAGCCGTGTCAGTTCATCCACCGGTACCGCGGTCGCGGGCAGGTCGGCCTGAACCCCGTGCTTGAGATGCACGACGAACCGCGGATTGGCCCGCAAGTTCGCGTACCAGCTGCGGGGCATGGGCATGCCGGTCAGATACCAGCGACCGTCCACGCGGTGGAACCAGATCTCGATGCGGCGCGGGGTGCCGCTGCGTGCGCCCAGGGTCGTGATGTCGATCGTGCGCTCGGCCGCAGAGGAGTCCGGCCCGATGGCGAGGGCACGGGCGATGGCTACGTTCAGAGTCACAGTTTGGTCTGCCGCTCGTCGTCGAGGGGCATGTCGCCGTTCATTACCGGTCTCCTGCCTGGTGGTGATTGTCTCGGAATCCGTGGCTCGTTCCGGTACATCCATGCAAGCAACGCGGCGAGCGCCGGGCCTTCACGATCCTTTCGCGTGGTTGCACAATCCTCTTCGCTCAGGTGGGAGTCACGGCAGCGCCGCCGCAGCGGGACCGGCTCCACCCCGCAGGCGTACCGCGTCGACGCTGGGCGGAGCACCGAACTGGCGCCGGTACTCCCGGCTGAACTGGGACGAGTTGTCGTACCCGACGCGCCGGCCGACGCCGGTGACGTCGTTCGGACGGTTCGCCAGCAGCAACCTCGCCGCCTGTAGCCGGATCTGCTTCTGGAACTGGATCGGGCTCATCGCCGTCACCACCTGGAAGTTCCGGTGGAAAGCGGAGACACTCATCCCCGAAAGCTGTGCCAGCTCCTCGACCCGGAACGGCTGGGTGTAGTTCTCCCGGATCCACCGCACAGCACGTTCAATGTGGCTCAGGCTGCTGTCCGCGAGGCCGAGCTGACGGACGGCGTCACCCTGTTCACCGGTCATCAACCGCCAGAGGATTTCCCGCTTGACCAGCGGTACGAGAGCCTTCCGGTCCCCTGGCCGGTTGAGCAGGCGCAGCAGCCGTACGACAGCGTCGAGCAACTCCTCCGGGGCGTCACTGACCGCGATGCCCGGCGGTGCGGTGCCGGTGGACCGCGGCAGCTCCCCCGGGCCGGTCTGCAGCAGCAGCTCCGCGATGACGGCAGGTTCCAGGGTCATCCCGAAACCGAGCGAGGGGCGGGCGGTGTCGACGAAATGCCCGGTCACCGGGAGGTCGACGGAAGCGACGAGGTACTGGCCGGCACCGTACTCGTAGACGCGGTCTCCCAGCGCCAGGCGCTTGCTGCCCTGAGCGATGACCGCCAGCACCGTGCCGGACATCGAGGACTCCGGCGAAACGGCGTGGTCGACCTTGCAGACCCGGACGCCGTCGATGGCAGTGGTCAAGCCGGGCCGCGCATGTCGTTCCAGCAGGTCACGAAGCTCGTCCAGAGACATGTCACCATTGCAGCACGCGAGCCGCCGATGGCCAGAGGAAGGTGCACGAACACGAGTCCACGCTGACCGGGGACAAGTCCACCTCACCCCGCTTCGCGTACCCACAGCGCTGGATCACGTAGAGCTGCTGCCCTGCGATGACGCGGCACGTGCGGAAAACGGGACCGGCGGAGCACGGTCGGCAGGCGGCGCTCCGGTGTCGGCGCCGACACCGTTCACACCGCGATCGGTGATCCGTAGAACCGGGTCTCTGGCCGCAGGGGAGGACGGTTATGCGGACGGGCCGCTGGGCGTGGCCGCGGTGAGGCCGGTGGCGGTGGCCTGGAGGAGACGGGTGAGGCGTGGTTCGAAGTCGAGCGCGGCGTGGCCCCAGCGGGGTTCCTGGACGTAGAGCCGGGCGAGGGTCGGGGTGGGGTGGGAGATCTGCCAGAGGTTGGCGGTCAGGCCCAGCGCCGTCGTGATGAGGTCCTGGACCTGCCCGGTGGTCATGGTGCCGGTAGCCGTCAGGGTGTCGACGAGGGTGTCGTAGGCCGCGAACGAATGGGTCTTGTAGCGGCGGGCGCGTTCGATGTCGACCTCGCCTTCGAGGCTGAGCGGCACGTGGGTGAGCAGGTCGCAGAAGAGCGGCAGTGAGGCGAGGGTGGCGCTCACGGCGGCGGCGGTCTCGGGCGGTGTGAGGTCGCGGGCGCCGGCGAGGTGGGCGGTGAGGGTGTCGCGCCACTGGTCCCAGCCGCGTTCGGCGAGTTCGAGCAGGAGTTCTTCCTTGCTGGCGAAGTAGCGCCTGACGGCGGAGGGGTGCAGGCCGGCGGCTTCGGTGACGGCCGCGAGGGTGAGGTGGCGGACCCCGCCGCAGTCGGCGGCCAGGGTGCGGGCGGCGTCCAGGAGGTCCTCGGCGCGGCGGAGTTTGGCCTCCTGCGAGCGGGCTCGGCGGTGCATGCCCTCACTGTAACGCTCTCTGGATGCGTTAAGCGCCGGGGCGTGTTAGCGTCGCCATAACGCAATCCGATTGCGTTGAATGGCGCGGTCGCCTCTGCGCACCGCGACCCACCGGCAGAAGGAGATCGCTCATGCATGCCGCAGTCGTCACCCGTTTCGGGGACCCCGGGGTCTTCGAGCTCACCGAGCTGCCGGATCCCGTACCGGGGCCTGGACAGGTCGCCATCGATGTCAGTCACGCCGCCGTCGGCCTGGTCGACGTCTACATCCGCCAGGGTCTGTACAGGGACCGGCAGGGCCTGACGCAGCCGCCGTACGTGCCCGGCCTGGAGGTGGCCGGCACCATCCGCGCGCTGGGCGAAGGCGTGGAAGGGCTGCGGGTCGGGGAGCCGGTGGTGACGCTGTCGGGCACCGGGGCCGAGGGCGGCTACGCCTCCGTCAGCGTCGTGGACGCCGCGATGACCACCAGCCTGGAGGGCACCGGGGTGGACCCGGCGCTGGCGGTGGCGGCGGTGCCCAACGCCGCCACCGCGTACCTGGCGCTCACCGGCGTGGCGCATCTCCAGCCGGGTGAGTGGGTGCTGGTGCACGGGGCCCTGGGCGGGCTGGCCTCCGCCTTCCCCGGCGTGGCCCGCGTTCTGGGTGCCGCAGGCGTGGTCGGGACCGTGCGCCGCGCCGCGCTGGCCGAGGCGAAAGCCTCCGCCCTGCCCTACGACGAGGTCGTGGCCGGCGAGGACCTGGCCGAGTCCGTCGGCGGCCGGCGCTTCGACGTGGTGGTCGACCCGGTCGGTGGCCGGCTGCGCACGGACACCCTGCGGGTGATGGCGCCGATGGGCCGGATGCTGCTGGTGGGCAACGCCAGCGGCGACTGGCAGCACACCGTGCAGACCAACGAGCTGTGGGGCGGCAACGTCGCCATGCTCGGCTTCGCGGTCGGCTTCTACCTGCCCACCCACCCCGAGCAGGCCCGCCCCGCGGCCCAGGCCGCCCTGAAGGCCGTCGGCCAGGGCCTGGTCGACATCCGCGTTCAGACCCTGCCGCTGGCAGAGGCCGCCGAAGCGCACCGCCGCATCGAGAGCGGAGCGGTGGGCGGCCGGATTCTGCTGACGCCCTGACCGCCGCGCTGCCCGCAACGGCACGGTGTCCCGCACCCCTGGAGCAGTGTGTTCCCGATCTCCCCTGATATCCCGTAGTGCCCGATGTACCGGCTGCCTGTGAAGATCAGCCCGGATCCGATCAAGGTGTTGACCGGAGTCTTTTTTGCCCTCTACCGTCACGGAAGATGTCACGGAGTCTTTTCCGTCGCATTACTACCCCGTTAGAAGAGGCGTGAATGGAACGTAACAAAGCCGCGTGGAGAAGAAGGCGGACGGGACTGCTCGCGATGACGGCGGCCGTCGTGCTCTCCGGAGGGATCGCGGCGGTGCCGGCGCTGGCCGAGGAGCCCGCACCTGCCTCCGGCGCCCTCACCGAGGTCGCCGATGAGAGCGCTCAGGTCGTCGAGTCGCCGGACGGTGACCTGCGGGTCGCGGTCACCGTCGTCGGCGGGCGTCTCACCTACAGCGTGACGAAGCATGACAGGACGCTCGTCGGCGCGTCCGGACTCGGGGTGGATCTCGCGGGACGACCCAGCCTCACGCAGGGCATGGCCATCGAGTCCGTCGAACGGCGCACGATCGACGAGACGTGGAAGCCCGTCTGGGGGACGTCGAGCAAGGTCGGGAACCACGCGAGGGAGCTCACCGTCCACGCCCTCCAGGCCGGTACGGGGTTCAAGCTCGACATGGTGTTCCGGGTCTTCGACGACGGGGTCGGCTTCCGCTACCACTTCCCCGACCAGCCCGGCCTGGACGCCTACACCGTCACCGCAGAGCAGACCGAGTTCGCCCTCGACCCCGCCTCGCGGAGTTGGTCGATCGCCGCGGGCAAGACCTGGTCCGCCGACGAGCAGCACTACCGCGACCTGCCCCTGTCCGGCGTCTCCACGGCCCAGACCCCCATCACCGCCTCCTCCGCCGCCGACTCCTACGTGGTGGTGCACGAGGCCGACCTGACCGACTACCCCAGCATGACGCTGAAGGCGGTGCCGGGACGGCCCGGCCGGTTCTCCAGCGACCTGATCGCCCTCCCCGACGGCACCAAGGCCAAGCTGAACGGCGCGTTCTCCACGCCCTGGCGCACCCTGACCGTGGGGACTCGCCCCGGCGACCTGGGTGAGTCCCATCTGATCGAGAACCTCAACGACCCGTGCACGATCTGCGATGACACGTCCTGGATCAAGCCCGCGACGTATACGGGCGTCTGGTGGGAGCTCCAGCGCAGGCAGACCACCTGGGACGCCGGGCCCAAGCACGGCGCGACCACCGCACGGGTCAAGCAGTACATCGACCTGGCCAAGGAGGCGGGCGCGAAGTTCGTGCTGGCCGAGGGCTGGAACACCAACTCCGGCGGCAGCTGGGCGGGCCAGGACTTCCTGACCCCGCAGGCCGACTTCGACCTCCCCGGAGTCCTCCGTTACGCCGCCGACAACGGCATCGGGTACATCGCGCACAACGAGACCCGGGGCAACATCGACGACTACGACCAGAACCTGGAGAAGATCTTCTCCAGGTACGAGGAACTCGGCATCCACGCGGTCAAGACCGGCTACGCCACGAAGTTCGTGCTCGGCGGCGTCAACCGCAGCCACTACGACCAGGAGGCCGTCCGCCACTACCAGCGGGTGATCGACGCGGCGGCCCGGCACCGCATCACGATCGACGCCCATGAGGCGATCAAGCCCACCGGCCTGGCGCGCACCTACCCGAACATGATGACGGGCGAGGGCGTCGCGGGCATGGAGATGCAGAACTACATGGGCGTCAACGGCAACCCGCCCGCACAGGCCACGATCCTCCCCTTCACCCGGTTCATGGGAGGACCCGCCGACTACACGCCCGGCGTCCTGAACGTCACGTGGGACCCGGCCCGGCTCGGCACCCGCGTCCAGACCACCTCGGCCGCACAGCTCGCGCTGTACCCGACGTTCTTCAGCCCGATGCAGATGCTCGCGGACACCCCCGAGAACTACGCCGCCCACCCCGGATTCGCCTTCCTCAAGAACATGCCCGCCACCTGGGACGAGACCCGCGTCCTGGACAGCGTCATCGGCGACTACACCACGACCGCCCGGCGCAACGGCGACACCTGGTACCTCGGCGCGATCACCGACGAGAACGACCGGACCCTCCAGGTGCCGCTGTCGTTCCTCCCCAACGGCACCTTCGTGGCGGAGACCTACGCCGACGCCCAGGAGACCACCTGGAAGGGCGACCCGCTGCCCGTCGAGATCCGCAGGACCCTGGTCAGATCGTCCACCCGGCTGTCGATGTCGCTGGTCGCCGCCGGCGGCCAGGCGGTCAGGATCAGGCCCGCGACCGCCGAAGACCTCGGCGACCTCTCCTGGTACGCCACGCCCCGCGCCTCCTACGGCACCCCCGAGGTCGTGCTGGACCCGGCCACCCAGCGGCTCACCGTGAAGGCCGAGCTCACCAACACCGGCAGCACCGTGGCGGAGTTCCCGACCCAGGTGTTCCTCGACGGCCGCGCCGCCGGCGATGCCCAGCACGTCCGCGTCGCGGGCGGCGGAGCCCGGACCGTCGAGTGGACGCTGCCCGCCTCCGAGGTGCCCGACCAGGACTTCCGGGTCGCGGTCGGCGCACCCACCGGCGAGCGCGGTGAACCGGTCCTCACCGCACAGACGCGTTCGCTGCTCGGCCTCGTCCGGGAACTGCGGAAGTCCGGCGAGGTGACCTCGTCCGCGATGGCGCTCCTCCAGCCCACGATCACCAGGTCCGAGACCCTGCTCCGCCAGGGCGACCCGACCGGCCGTCTCCTGGCCCTCCAGGAAGTACGCCTCGCCCTCTACGGTCTCCCCCTCGCCGAGGTGACCGCGCAGGCCCGCACCGCCGTCGACGAACAGCTCACCACCCGGCTCGACGCACCGGAAGCGCTCTTCTCCCTCGCCCTGAGGGTGCGGCTGGCGACGGACACGGGCGCCCTCAGCCCGGCCCTGTCGGGCAGGCTCGCCCTCGAGGTCAGAGCCGCGATCACCGCGGCGGTCGCCAACGACCCGGCGGGGATGCGGGAAGCCCTCAACCGGTTCAACGCCCTGGTCAACGCCGAGCCGATCGCCCCGGACGTCGCGGCCGACCTACTGTCCGTCAGCGGGCTTTTCGCCACCGGCCCCCGCAAGGTCGAAGCGGAGTCCGCACAGCTCGTCAGCGGCGCGTGCCTGCGCACCGACCACACCGGCTACACCGGCACCGGCTTCGTGGCCTGCCTGAAGACCAAGGACAGCGGCCTCCGCTTCAACGCCCCGGTCACCGCCGACGGCCTGTACACCGTCCGCCTCCGCTACGCCAACGGCATGGGCGCCACCCAGACCATGACCCTCTCCGGCGGAACGCAGTCCCTCCAGCTCCGGCTACCCGCCCTGCAGAACTGGGACACCTGGTCCGAGCACCAGGTCAGCCTCCGCCTCACCAAGACCACCCCGCTGACCTTCGTGTACGGCCCCAGCGACAACGGCAACGTCAACCTCGACTCCATCAGCCTCGAACCCAACCCAGGCGTCATCCACCGATAACCCGCAACACCAGGATCACTGTCCCCGCGCGATCGGTTGATCGCGCGGGGACGGGCGCCGGCAAATCCAGTTGCCGTTTCTGCAACAATTGGCCCCATGGACAAGATTGCTCAGGCTCTGTCCGAGGTCGGTCCTCGCCTCAAGCGGCTCAGGACCCAGCGTGACATCACCCTCGCCGCCCTGTCCGAGGCGACGGGGATCTCGAAGAGCACGCTGTCGCGGTTGGAGTCCGGACAGCGCAAGCCGAGCCTGGAGCTGCTGTTTCCCATCGCCCAGGCCCATCAGGTACCGCTGGACGAGCTGGTCGGCACGCCCGAGGTGGGCGATCCCAGGATCCGTCTCACGCCTCGTAGCGCGCACGGCCGGATCGTGGTTCCCCTCACCCGCCAGCCGGGAGGCATCACCGCCTGGAAGATCCTCGTCCCCGCCGACCAGACCGAGCCCGAGCTCCGCGTTCACGATGGCTACGAGTGGATCTACGTGCTGTCCGGCCGGTTGAGGCTCGTCCTGGCCGACCACGACCTCGTCCTGGCCGCGGGCCAGGTCGCCGAGTTCGACACCCGGCTCCCGCACTGGTTCGGCAGCGCCGGGTCGGGGGCCGTCGAGATCCTCAGTCTCTTCGGACCCCAGGGCGAGCGCATGCACGTCCGCGCCCAGCCCCGGGCCAAGAGCTGACGGAGACGCCGGCGGAGGAAGACGATCGCGGCCGCACCGGCGACCCCGGTCGCGGACGGCGCACGACCCGTGCGCGTTATCCGGTGCGTCATCGGCCGGCCGGACCTCTTCATCGCTCATCTAGCATGGTCGCCCATGACCGAGCCGGACTTCCTCGCCGCCACCCGTGCCGCCTACGACGCCGTCGCCGCCCTTTACGCCGAGAGCATCCCCCCGAGCTACCACTCGAACCCGCTCCACCACGCGATGGTCTCCGTCTTCGCGGAGCTGGTCCGATCCGCCGGTGACGGCCCGGTGGCGGACGTGGGGTGCGGTCCCGGTCACGTCACCGCCCATCTGCGATCCCTCGGCGTGAACGCCTTCGGCGTCGACCTGTCACCGGAGACGATCGCACTCGCCCGCGACGCCCATCCGGAGCTCCGCTTCGAGGTGGGGCTGATGGACGCCCTCGAGGTGGAGGACGCCTCCCTCGCCGGGGTTCTCGCCAGCTACTCGATCATCCACACCCCGCCCGAGCGGCTCCCCGCGATACTCGCCGAGTTTCACCGCGTGCTCGCGCCCGGCGGCCACCTGCTGATCTCCTTCCAGGCCTACGACGACCCCGCCGAGCTCGCCGAGGCGTTCGACCACAAGGTGTCCCTCGCCTACCGGTACTCGCCCGACCGCGTGGCCGAGCTGCTGCTCAAGGCCGGGCTCACCGAGGTGGCCCGGCTGGTCATCGCCCCGGGCGAGGACCCCCGGCGGGGCTTCCCGCAGGCACACCTTCTCGCCCGCCGTACGGCCTAGCCCGCCCCGGAGAGGCGCCCGACCGGCGTCAGCGGTGATCGCCGGGAGCGGTGAGAGCGATCTTCCCCTGCCTGGGTCCTCGCACGGCGGCCGCGTGGGCGTCGGCCGCCCGGGCCATGGGGAACACTTCCCGCACGGGAACGCGGAAACGCCCTTCTTCGGAGAGCGCGGCCGCGAGCGTGAGACCGTGCCGACCGTCGGGTTCGCCGCCGAGTTCGCCGACCGAGATACGGACCCCGAGCTCCGGACCGGTGAAGTCCGCGATCGTGAGGACCGATGCCGCCGTGCCGGTGATCGTGATGAGCTCGGGGAGCGAGCCGGCACCGGCAACGTCCAGCGCGAGGTCGACCCGCTCGACGTCGAGAGCGCTGACTCGCCCGGCCAGCCCCTGCCCGTAGGCGACGGGGGTCGCGCCGAGCCGGGCGATGAAGGTCCGGCTCTCCGGGCGTCCCGTGCCGATCACGCGGGCGCCGCGTGCGATCGCCAGTTGGACGGCGACGCTTCCGACGCCGCCTGCGGCACCGTCGATCAGGAGCGTCGTTCCCGCGCGCACGTCGAGCCGGTCGAGTGCCCGGGTGGCCGTCTCGATACTCGTGCCGGCGGCGCCGGCCTCCGCCCACGACATCGCCGGCGGCTTCGGGGTCCAGAACCTCAGGACGGCGAATTCGGCGCTCGCGCCGCCCAGCCGTGAGACGTCGACCGCACCGAATACCTCGTCCCCGACGGCGAACCCGATGACGTCCGCGCCGACCTCGTCGATCACTCCGGCCGCGTCGACGCCCGGGACATGGGGCAGGGGGACCTTTTTGCTCGACGGTGACAGGCCTGCGCGCAGCGCGACGTCGACGGGTGAGACCCCAGCGGTTCTGACTCTGATTCGCACCTCGTCAGGACCCGCGTGCGGCTCGGGGAACCGGCCGACGGTGAGCACTTCGGGAGGACCGAACCGGTCGAACTGGACTGCGAACACGATTACCTTCTTGGTTTGGCGGACAAGACCGCGCACTACCGTAGGCGGGGAAACGGAGCGGCTGTTTCGGATCGCACGAAGTGAGAGGCGCGCGGACGACATTGACTCGGAAACCTCGGATGGACGCGGAGCACAACCGGCAGCACATCGTGGCGGTCGCGCGTGCCGCGTTCGCCACGGACGGGCTGGAGCTGCCCATGCGTGAGATCGCTCGGCGCGCCGGTCTGGGCATCGCGACGGTCTACCGGCATTTCCCGTCGCGGCCGGATCTCATCGGCGCCGTGCTCGTCGAGCAGGTAGCCGTCTGCGGCGCGGAGATGCAGGCCGCCCTGGACGACTCCGACCCCTGGCGTGCGTTGTGCGGAACCATTCACCGATTCTCCGAACGCCAGATCCGGGACCGGGGGTTGAACGAGGCGTTGCTCGGTTCCCACGCGGCGGGACTCGCGTTCACCGAGCAGCGCCGCGCTCACGGGAGAGCGCTTGAGCAACTCGTCGAGCGTGCTCGGAGCGCGGGGGCTGTCCGTCCCGAGGTGTCGGTCGAAGACGTGCGGATCGGCCTGATGGCCATCGCCTCTTTCCGGGCTCTTCCACCCGAGAGAGCGAACACGGCGGTCCGGAGACTGGCGAACCTGTTGCTCGCCGGTCTGTCGCAACGGGGATCGTGAGCCTTCACCCGGATTCCCCGGTGACCGTGGGCGTCCAGGACACCCACGACCACCAGGATCATCGGTGCGGCCGCGGCCGCGGAGAAGCTCGGGTCGAACAGGAACGGGGTCATCGGGCGGGCTCTCTCCTCGGGGAGAGCGTGACCGCGGCCGCACCGATCGCGGTGACGGCCAGGACGCCCAGCACGGTCAGGGTCACGCCGTCGGGATGGATCAGCGGCTGGCCGCGCAGGGCCTGCCACAGCAGCAGGAGGAACAGGCAGCCGTAGGCGCCGCCGGCGATCAGCGCGAGGCGCAGCCGCACCTCCTCGTGACGCAGGACGGCGAAACGCGCGGACAGGGCCACGAGCAGCAGCGCGAACAGGGGCAGCAACTGCAGGGCGTGCATGCCCACGAAGTGCGGTATGCGCAGGTCGCCGCCGATGGTGCTCCAGCCCACCACGGGCAGCCCCGGCCCGCCGTCGGCCACTCCCACGCTGTGGGCGCCGGCGAAGTCCTCGGCCCACGTCTGACCGGGCACCCCGGTCACCATCAGACCGCCGGAGGCGATGCCGAGCGCGGAGATGACGAGGCCGAGCCGTACCGTCCAGGTGCTCACGCGGTCGGTCTGGCGATCGACGATCACGAAGATCGCGGCGATCAGGTTGGCGAGCATGAGCACGCCGATCGTGACGCCCATCGCGACCCAGATCGATCCGTCGAGCGGGGTCGCCTCGTTGAAGTGGCTGTGGCGGCCCTTGGCGGCCTGGTAGGTGATGAGAGCGACCTCGGCGAACGCGGCCACGACCAGGGCGGTCCCCATCCACCAGCTCGTCCGCCCGGCCCGGTGGCGGAGCGAGAGCAGCCAGGCCCAGGTGAACGAGTACAGGGCGAAGGAGATCGCGAACTTCATGGGCTTGATCCAGATGGGGAGGCCGTCGAGCGTGCGGCCGTCCGCGAAGACGAGGATCAGGAAGACGAGGGCGAGCACCGCCATGACGGCGGACAGGAACAGGAGGGGGCGGTGCCATCGCAGCATGGGGGTCTCCGATGTGGATAGTGGATACTAATGCTTACCACTATCAATAGCTAAACTATCCGCATACGACAAGAGGGGATTCGAAAGCGTGCGCATGGCGGAGCTGAACGAGACGACGGGCATCCCGATCCCGACGATCAAGTACTACATACGGGAGGGCCTCGTCGCGCCCGGCCAGCCGACCGGACGAAACCAGGCCGACTACACCGAGGAGCACGTGCGCAGGCTCAAGCTCGTGCGGGCCCTGGTCGAGTACGGCGGGCTGTCCATCGCGGTCATCCGCGATCTGATCGCTCAGGTCGACAATCCGAAACTGGAGGCGTTCGACCTGCTCGGCGCGGCACAGAAGACCGTGACCCAGGTGAAGGACCCGCGGCCGGGGCCGTACAAGGACGGCGCCGAGCGCCGCCTGCACGACCTGCTCGCCAAGCGGGGCTGGCGGATCAGGACCGGCGACCCCGCCTACCGCACCGCCGTCGGCGTGCTGGCCGCCCTGGACGAGGTCGGCCGCCAGGACATGCTCGACGTCCTCGACGACTACGCCGAGGCCGCCGAGCGGATCGCCGAGATCGACGTGGGCCTGATCGGCGACGTGCGCGACCGCGAGCGCGCGGTGGAGATCGTGGTCATCGGCACCTCGGTGGGCGACACCCTGATCGCCACGCTGCGACGACTGGCGCAGGCCACCGTCGGCGAGCGGCTCTACACCTGAGGAACGGCGCCGGCCGGACGTTCCGCTGGGACCCGCACGCGGCTGCCGACAGTGATCATTTTGTGATGTGTGGTGTCCGCCGCCCCGGGCAGAGGGCCCGTCAGCCAAGCAAACAGAGAGTGTGGAACATGACAGTCACCGGCATCATCACCGCCATCGTCATCGGAGCCATCATCGGAGCCCTGGGCCGGCTGGTCGTGCCAGGCCGCCAGGGCATCCCGATCTGGCTGACCATCGTGATCGGCATCGTCGCCGCCCTCATCGGCACCGCCATCGCCAGTGCCTTCGGCGTCGCCAGCACCGGCGGAATCGACTGGATCGAACTCCTGCTGCAGGTCATCGTGGCCGCCGTCGGCGTGATCGCAGCGGTGAGCCTGTACGGCAGGCGCGGCGTCCGATAAACGCGTTCATCAGCGCCCGCGCGCCTGCGCGATGAGCATGCGGTGCCCGTGATGGCCTCGCCCTGACAGACAGGGCGAGGCCTGCGGCTTTTCAAGGCCCGAGCAGCGGTCCGGACCCCGGTCACCATGACTTGTGCCGGTGAGTTCGCATTCCATCCGGGATCGATGGCAAGGTGTGATCTCAGGTCGAGGCCACAGTGGATGGAAAGATGCGTGACATGGGTGTGAGGAGTGGAAACGACGTGATGCCGGCCGGCGGGGGTGACGGGGGCGTCATCGCGCGGGTGCCGTCCGGTTTCCGGTCCGGCCTGACCGACGGCACCGACGTCCCGGCCCTGACCGTCCCGCCCTCGTCGCCGAAGGTGCCCTCGTGACCGACGCCGTTCAGCTCGCCCTGCACCCCGACGGCACGTTGCCGCGGACGCTCATCGTGACCTTAAGCGGTGAGCTGGACTACGACAACGCCGAAGCCTTGCGCACGAGGTTTCTGGCCCTGCTGGACGATGACTACCGCTGCCTGGTCCTGGACCTGAGCGAGCTGACGTTCTGCGACTCCACCGGGATCAGAATCTTCCTGGCTCTGCGTGAGCTGATCGACGACCGCGGCGGGATCATCGCGCTGACCGACCTGCATCCCCGCCTCGTCAGGATTTTTCAGATGACGGGCCTGGTGCAGTTCTTCGCCGTGCACTCCAGCCGCGCCGATGCCCTGGCCATCCTGCGTGACCAGCCGAGCGCCTCATAGATCCCGCCTCCCGGATACGGCGCGGTGGGAGCACTCCCACCGAAGGCCGATGATTGAGCAGCTCAGGACGGGCAGTGACCTACTGCGCAATCCGTCAGCGACAACTCTGATTCTGGTAAGCGAGTCGGTAGCCCCCCGGTGAGATCCAGAAACGGCATTCACACGGGAGGCCATGGGTGAACCCAGACCAGCGAACGTACTGGCCGATCAGCACCGACCTCGCCGCTCTGCGGCGACGGGTCCACCGTTACGCGACTCAGGCGGGGCTGACCGGAACACGGCGCGATGACCTGTTGCTGGCTGTCAACGAGGCGGCGATCAATGTCCTGGAACACGGTGGCGGCAGCGGCACCGTGACCCTCTGGCACGACGAGCGGGATCTGACCGTCAACGTCGTCGACATCGCGGGCCGGCTCACCGCCCACGACGTCCACCGCCGGCCTCCCTCTCCCCGGGCGGAGCGGGGTTTCGGACTGTGGCTGATGGGCCGGCTGTGCGATGAGTTCACCATCCATCAAGAACGCGGACGATCCCACGTCCGGCTCCGGATGCGCCTGCACCCCACCCCGTAGGCGAGTACCGCGGCGAGGCCCGCCGGCGAGGACGGCGACCTTCACCGGGAACCGCAGTCTCACGATGCATGATTTGAGCTGCTAAGTACGAGAGAAAGATGCCAAATAGGCAAACAGCCGATAACGCTACTTTTCAAGCGATCATACGTACCACCATGCTCCTGGGTAGACCTCTATCGATCTAGGAGCAACCTTCTGTGGCAACCCCCAGAACACGCCGGCTGATCACAGCGGCGAGTCTGTCGCTGATGGTCGCGGCGACCACGGCCGCACTGCCCGGCAGTGCGAACGCCCTCTCGTCCGACGTCGTCATCTCCGCCGTGTACGGCGGCGGCGGCAACTCCGGAGCGTTCTTCAAGAACGACTACATCGAGCTGGCCAACACCACCGGCAGCGCCGTCGACGTCTCAAATTGGAGCGTTCAATACGCCTCCGCCGCGGGCACCGTCTTCCAGCTCACCAGGCTGACCGGTAGCATCCCCGCGCACGGCAGGTACCTCGTCCAGCAGGCCGCGGGCGCCGGCGGCACCGCCGCGCTGCCCACGCCCGACGCCGTCGGCACGATCCCCATGTCGGGCACCTCCGGCGTCGTCGCCCTGGTCACGAACCAGATCCCGCTGGTGGCCTGCGGCATCTCCTGCTCGACCGCTCCGAACGTCAAGGACCTGGTCGGTTACGGCGCGACCGCGAACGTCGAGACGCTCGCCGCGCCCGCGCTCACCAACACCACGGCCGACGCCCGCACCGGAACGCTGGCCGACACCGACAACAACGCCGTCGACTTCGTCTCCGGCGTGCCGAAGGCCACCAACTCCGCGGGCACCACGGTCAGCGCGGGCGACCCCGGCGGTCCGGGCGACCCCGGCGACCCGACCCCCGGCACCACCCGCATCCACGACATCCAGGGCTCGGGCCGGATCTCCCCGATCGTCGGGCAGAACGTCACGAACGTCCCCGGCATCGTCACGGCCGTCCGGGTGACGGGCAACTCGCGCGGTTTCTGGTTCCAGGACCCCAGCGCCGACGCCGACCCCCTGACCAGCGAGGGCCTCTTCGTCTTCACCGGCTCGACGTCGCCGACGGTTGTCAGCGGGGACTCCGTCCTGGTCACCGGTCGCGTCACCGAGTATCGTCCGGCCACCGGCGCGCAGGCCCTCACCGAGCTCGGCGGCGCGATCAACACCGTCAGGCTCAGCGGCGGCAACGCGCTGCCCGCGGCCGTCCCGGTCGCCTTCCCCGACGCCTTCACCAAGAGCGGCAGCCTCGAGGCCCAGCCGCTGGAGCCGTCCTCCTACGTGCTGGACTGGCTTGAGGTCCACGAGGGCATGCGGATCACCCTCGCCGAGGACACCCGCCTGATCAGCCCGGTCAACACGGAGTTCTCCGAGCTGTGGGTGACGCTCAAGCCGGGTCAGAACCCGACCCCGCGCGGCGGTTCCCTCTACAAGGGCTACGACGACCCGAACAGCGGCCGGCTGATGATTCTCGCGCTGAACGGCGCGCCCGCCGCCAACGTCGGCTCCACGCTGGCCGCCGGCACCACCGGACCGCTCGACTACCAGTCGTTCGGCGGTTACGTCGTGCAGGCCACCCAGCTCGGCACGATCACCGAGGGCGGCCTCAAGCGCCAGAAGGTGCTCCCGCCGAAGAAGCAGGGTGACCTGTCCGTCGCGACCTACAACGTCGAGAACCTCGCCGCCAACAACCCGGCCGCCAAGTTCGCGCGGCTGGCCGAGGCGGTCGTCACCAACCTCGGCACGCCCGACATCCTCGCCCTGGAGGAGATCCAGGACAACAACGGCGCCACCGACAACGGTGTCGTCGCGGCCGACCAGACCGTCGCGAAGTTCATCGCGGCGATCCAGGCCGCGGGCGGTCCCACGTACGCCTGGCGCTCCATCGACCCGAACGACGGCACCGACGGCGGCGAGCCCGGCGGCAACATCCGCCAGGTGTTCCTGTTCAACCCCGCGCGCGCGACGTTCGTCGACCGTCCCGGAGGCGACGCCGACACGGCCGTCTCCGTCGTCCGCGAGCGGCCGACCAGCAACCAGATCTCCCTGTCGGTCTCGCCCGGCCGGATCAACCCGACCAGCTCCGTCTGGTCCTCCAGCCGCAAGCCGCTCGTCGGCGAGTTCCTCTACGACGGCAACAAGCAGCTGTTCGTCATCGCCAACCACCTCAACTCCAAGGGCGGCGACTACCCGCTGACCGCGGCCGTGCAGCCCCCGGTCCGCAGCAGCGAGGTGCAGCGCGTCAAGCAGGCCACCGAGATCCACGACTTCGTCAAGGACCTCTCCGACAAGAGCGCCGGCCGCGCCCGCGTCATCGTCCTGGGCGACCTCAACGACTACCAGTTCAGCCCCGCCCTTCAGACCATCACCGGCAACGGCACCCTTCTCAAGACCCTGATCGACACCCTCCCCGCCGACCAGCGCTACAGCTACGTCTTCGACGGCAACTCCCAGGTCCTCGACCACATCCTCATCAGCCCCGCCATCAAGGGCTACTCCTACGGCGTCGTCCACATCAACGCCGAATTCGCCGACCAGGCCAGCGACCACGACCCCCAGATCGTCCGCATCCTCACCGGCTGCGACGTGACCCCCCTTCCCGTCCGCTGCCTCCCCGGCAGCCCCGTCGTAGACCAGTAACCCCGCAGAGAAGCGCCCGTCCCCCTGGGGGCGGGCGCTTCTCCCATGGGCCGACCGCGGGTGAACCGGTCGGCGGCCTAGGTAGGTGTCCCGCTCAGGGACGCCCCGAGAGCAGTCGTCATGTACAGGACGTTGCGTCCGGATCGCTCGCGTACGACCAGCCCGCTCTCGCGCAACACGCCGAGATGCTGCGACACCGCGCTGGGCGTGACGCCGAGCGCACGAGCCAGGTCCGTCGTCGTCGCGGGGGAGCGCAGCGCCTCGAGCAGTTCGGCCCGCACCCGGCCGAGCAACCGGACCGCGCTACCCGCGGGGGCCCGCGTCCCCGCGGTCCACAGCGCCCCGACGCCCCGTGCCGGATATCGCACCGTGGTCTGCGTGGAGGTGCTCTTCTTGATCAGCACGTAGGGCGAGCCGAGAACGACGGGGATGAGGACCAACCCGCCCGGACCGCGGTTCACGGCGCGCTCGGTCCGGCAGCGCGTTCCCTCCAGCCTCAGCCGGCCGTCGCGCCAGTGCAGATCCGGGTGCAGGTCGGTGAACAGCCTCTCGGCGCCGCCCGCGGCCAGCTGCCTGGCGCGGTAGATGACGTCCGCGTCGAGTACGGCCCGGATCCGTGACCAGTGCGGCGCGATGAGCCGGTCGTGTGCCGCCCGGAGTTCCGCGGCGATCGCCCGCAGGCCCGCCGACGGCCGCGCGGCGAGCGCGGCGGCGTCGTCGGGGAGTTCTTCGCCGAACACGCGCCGGAGGCTGGCCCGTACCTGACGGGCGGTCGTCCTTCGCAACGCCGCCAGATCCTCCTCGATGGAGGTCCCCGCGCCGAGCGGGGCGGGGACGAGAAACTCCGGCCAGCTCGATCGGCCGTTCACGAGCAGCGGCAGGGTACGCGAGAGGTCGAGTGGATTCCCGGCGAGCTCGTCCGCCGCCCACCGCAGCCACCGCAGGTTGATCGGGTGCCGATCGATGTCGCCCAGCTGCTGCAGGCCGGCCACCGTCTCGGACAGCGGCGAGATCGCGAATCGCGTCGCCGCCAGCTCGGCCACGCCGAGATCGATCGTCAGAGCCATGGACCGACTATGTAGCAATGACCTAAATGCTGTCGCGGCGGCACCCGGCGCCGGAGGATCCCGGCATGAAACAGGAACCGACGCCGAGCGACGCCGAGCCACGCCTGTCCGCGGCCTACCGGCGGTTGTGGTGGGCGACGGGTGTCAACACCGTCGGGGACGGGGCGTTCGCCGCGGTCGTTCCGCTGCTGGCCGTCACGATCACGCACGACCCCCGGCTCGTGTCGGTCATCTCCGCGGCGACGTACCTGCCCTGGCTGCTGCTCTCCCTTCCCGTCGGCGCGCTCGTCGACCGGTACGACCGCGTCGGCCTCATGTGGCGCTCGCAGGCGATCCAGGCAGTGATCGTCAGCGTCCTCACCGTCATCGCCGCGTTCGGCCAGATCGGCATCCCGGTGCTCGCGATCATGGCCTTCGGGCTGGGGGCATGCGAGGTCGTCTTCGCCAACGCGGCGCAGTCGATCCTGCCGGATATCGTCGTGAAGCCCCTGCTGCACAGGGCGAACGGTTATCAGCAGACGATCACAGTGATCGGCTACCAGTTCCTGGGACCACCGATCGGCAGCCTGCTCTTCGCGGTCGCCGTGGCGCTGCCGTTCGGGATGGACGCCGCCTCCTTCGCCCTGTCCGCCGCGCTGCTGGCGACGTTGCCCAGGCGGGGGCGCAGGCAGAGCGAGCACCCACCGATGCGCACGGCGATCGCGGACGGTCTGCGCCGGCTGGCCCGTCACCGGCTGCTGCGCACCCTCGCGGTCCTGCTCGGGGTCAACACCTTCTGCGGTCAGCTCGGTAACGTCACACTCGTCCTGCTGGCGACCCGGACGCTGCACCTCGACGCGCGCGGTTACGGCCTGCTGCTCGCCGGTGCCGCGATCGGCAGCCTGCTCGGCGGCCTGGTCGGTGCGCGCGTCGTCAAAAGAGTCGGCGCGCTTCCCTCACTGCTCACCGCGCTCGCCGTGAACGTCGTCGTCTTCATCGGGATCGGGCTGAGCCCGAACGCGATCGTGCTCGGCGCCCTGCTGGCCGTCAACGGCTCTGTCATCACGCTCTGGAGCATCGTGACCGTCAGCCTCCGGCAGCAGATCGTGCCTTCGGAGATGCTCGGGCGGGTGAACAGCGTCTACAAGATGCTCGGCTGGGGGCTGATCCCGCTCGGGGCCCTGGCCGGCGGGCTGGTGGCGCACGCGTTCGGGTTGCGCGCGCCGTACCCCGTCGCGGGTGTGCTGCGAGGAATCGCCCTGCTGGTCGCGATGCCCGTACTGATCCGCGCCATGCGCGACCGATGATCGCGTCAGGGCGAGACCACGCCGACGCGGAACGTCTCGGCCGGGGACCGAACCGAGAAGAGCTTTCTCCGGTATCGCTTACTCCCGTGCGCGGAAGGCGTCCATGAGGTAGTCGAGCAGGCGGTTGACCTGGTCGGGGTCCAGCGCCGCCATGGCGGCGCCGTTCGAGGCGACCAGGACGTCCAGCGGTTTGATGCCCTTCCGCAGGACGCCGTCGCGCACCCCCGCGTCGAGGAGCCGGCCCACGGCGTCGAGCGCGAGAGCCCGGGCGCCGGGGAAGGCGACGGCGTTCGGATCCGTCACCGCCGTGGCGCGCAGAGCCTGCGCGAGGCCGTGCTTGGCCGTCAGGTAGTCCACCCAGCGTCCCAGCCAGACACGCAGCGCCTCGTCCGAAGGCGTCGTGCGGAGCAACTCCTCCGCCGAATCGCAGACTCGCGCGAGCTCGCTCGCGTGCGCGGCCTCGATGAGGGCCTCACGCGTCGGGAAGTGCCGGTAGAGGGTCCCGATGCCCACGCCCGCCTCCTTCGCGATGCCCTTCAGCGAGGTTCCGGGGCCTTCGCGGGCGAACGCGCGTGTCGCGATCTCGAGGAGTCGCTCGCGGTTCGCCCGGGCGTCGGCGCGTGGCTGTCTGGAGTCCTTCGTGTCCATGGGCCGCTTCCTCCAGGAGTCCACTCGCGTTGCAATCGGAGCCGGGTCCGCTTATAGTGACGCCAACCGGACTCGGCTCCGTTTATCTTATGCGAAAGGCGCCTCAGCATGAACACGGAACGCGTCACGATCCCCTTCGAACCGACCACGACCGCCGAGGAAACCGTCGAGGGCCTCGACCTGTCCGGCAAGAGGGCCGTCGTGACCGGAGCGTCGTCGGGAATCGGCGTGGAGACCGCCCGGGCGCTCGCCAAGGCCGGCGCCGACGTCACCCTCGCGGTCCGTGACACCGCCAAGGGCGAGAAGGTCGCCGCCGGCATCGTGGAGTCCACGGGCAACGCGCACGTGCACGTCGCACCCCTGGACCTGTCGGCCCCCGACTCGATCGACGCCTTCGTCGCCTCATGGCACGGTCCGCTCGACATCCTGGTCAACAACGCCGGCATCATGGCCACGCCCGAGTGGCGCACCACCGAGGGATGGGAGATGCAGTTCGCCACCAACCACCTCGGTCACTTCGCCCTCGCCCTCGGACTGCACGACGCCCTCGCGGCCGCCGGGCACGCCCGGGTCGTCGTCGTGAGCTCCGTGGGCCACGTCAACGGCGACGTCATCTGGGACGACATCCACTTCGAGAAGAACCCCTACGACGCATGGCAGGCATACAGCCAATCCAAGACCGCGAATATCCTGTTCGCCGTCGAGGCCGCCCGTCGCTGGGCCGGTGACGGCATCACCGTCAACGCCCTCAATCCCGGCCGCATCTGGAGCACCGGCCTGTCCCGGCACATGGCGGCCCCGCCCGCATCGTTCGAGCCCGAATCCAGCGACGGCGTGTCGGTCAAGGACACCCTCCAGGGCGCGGCCACCTCGACCTTCCTGGCCGCCTCACCTCTCGTCGACGGCGTGACCGGAAAGTACTTCGAGGACTGCCGCGAAGCCGCCCCGCACACACCCGGACTCCGGCGCGGCTTCGCGGCGTACGCCGTCGACCCCGACGCTGCCGCACGCCTCTGGCGGATATCCCTCGACATGATCGACAACGCCGCCCGGAGCGGGGACGCCTGACACGCAGGGGCGAGAAAGGGCGTGGCTCGCCGCGGGGCCGGCCGAGCCCGTCCGTCCATGGGACGGCCGGTAGGCGGGTCCTGCCTTTTCAGTGATGCGCCGGCGACGGAACGGCGCGGCGGGCCTGTGCGGTGGAGGCGGCGCGAAGACGGGTCTGGGCGAGTTCGAGTGCGGCCTGGGCGGGGGCTGTTCCGAGGCGTTCCGCGGTGTGCAGGAGATCGCTGACGGTGCCCTCGATGGCCTGGACGCGGGTGAGGGCGTCGTCGGCGGTGCCGCGATGGAGTTCCGTGGTGAGCGCGTAGATGACTCCGCCCGCGCCGACGACGTAGTCGGGCACCCAGATGACGTCACGGCGGTGCAGAAGGCCGGCGATGTCCGGGGTGGCGAGTTGGTTGTTCGCGGGCCCGGCAACGGCGCGGCATCGCAGAGTCGGCACCGACTGCTCGGTGAGGATGCCGCCGAGGGCCGCGGGTACCAGGATGTCGACCTCCGCGGCGACGGCCTGCTCGGGGCTGCTCCAGGTGGCGCCGAGTTCCTCGGCCGGCGCCCGTTTGCCGGGGTCGATGTCGCTCACCAGAAGCTCGGCTCCTTCGGCGGCGAGCAGGCGGGTGAGCTTCTCGCCGACGCTGCCCAGGCCGACCACGGCCAGGCGCCGGCCGGCGAGGTGCGGGGTGCCGTGGATCCGCCGGCAGACGGCGCGGAGCGCGGCGAGCGTCCCGACCGCGGTGTGCGGCGAGGAGTCGCCGCTACCGCCCCACTGCGCTGGTTTGCAGAACACGTGGGTGGTGCGTTCGCCGATGACCGCCATGTCCGCCGGTGTGGTTCCGACATCCGGTCCGGTCGCGTACAGGCCGCCCAGGGAATCGACGACGTCCGCAACGTCGTACAGCACGTTACGGCGCAGGGCCGCGTCGATTTTGACCCCCTCGGGCACGGCGATGACGGTTTTGCCGCCGCCGTTGGCCAGCCCTGCCACCGCGCACTTGGACGTCATGCCGGCTGACAGGCGCAACGCGTCGGTGAGGCCGTCCTGCCAGTCGGTGTAGTGCCAGAGCCGGCAGCCACCGACGGCCTGGCCGAGCGCCGTCGAATGGACGGCGACGATGACCGGCAGGCCCGAGCGTGGTCCCGTGCGGATCACGACCTGTTCGTGGTCGAGCGTGAACATGCCCTGGTTCCCTTCATCTGAGCAATATCAGAGCTTCAGAATCGTGCATCTGGCTGTCAGGAAGGGTCCTGATCGAACGAACGGTCGGAACGGCTGGCAAACTGCCAGTCATGGACGAACTTGATTCGGAGATCATCCGGCTTCTCCAAACAGATGCGCGGCAGTCCAACCGTGAACTGGCCCGCAGGCTCGGCATCGCTCCCTCCACCTGCCTGGAACGCGTCCGAGCGCTCACCCGCCGAGGCGTCATCCGCGGCTACCACGCCGACATCGATCCTGCCGCGCTCAACCGCGGCGTCCAGGCTCTGGTCTCCGTGCAGGTGCGACCACTCAGCCGCACCGTCATCGACACCTTCAAGGAATCCGCCGGCGCCCTGCCCGAAGTGCTCAGCGTCTTCGTACTGGCCGGCGGCGACGACTTCCTCCTGCACGTGGCCGTCCAGGACCTCGACCACCTGCACGCCTTCCTCCTCGACCGGCTCAGCAAACGCCGCGAGATCGCGGGCTTCCGCACCTCGGTGATCTTTCAGCAGGAACACACCATCGCCCCCTCCAGGCTCCCCGACCCATCACCTTCCGGGGAACCGCACACATCAACGACCTGACCCCTCGGCCGGGGCCGTTGACCGGCGCCGACGGCACAGACAGCGGCCGGTGGCATTCGCGCACCGCGCGACAAGGGGCGCCTCCGTCGCTCCACGGAGATGCCGGGCGGTCAGCCCCCGGGTCCAGATGGGTGCGCATGTCGATCCGTGTGGTGCCGTATGCCTTCGTGGCGCGAGGTGTCCGCGCCCCGCTCAACTTCCTCGAACAGCTCCGCCGCCCGCCCGGCTGTGCCCAAGGCCCAGCGCCCGGTGCTGAGCAGCCCGAGGACCAGGACGCCGACGCCGAGCCCGAGCACCAGCCACCACACGCCCCGCTCCGCGCCGGTGAACGCCGTCCCGCCGCGGCCCAGGGCCGATCCCACGATCGTTCCGGAGATCGCGACGCCCAGGGTGATGCCGGTCTGCCGGCCGGTGGAGGCCAACGAGGTCGCCACCCCGGCCATCGAGGCGGGCATCCCCGAGACCGCCGAGTTGGTGATCGGCGGGTTGACGGTGCCCTGGGCGACGCCGAACAGCAGATAGACCGCGAGTACGGCCGGCAGCGGGGTGGCCGGTCCGAGCCAGATCGACGCGCCGCCGCCCAGCGCCAGCGCGGCCCCGGAGACCACCAGCGGCAGCCGAGGACCGCGACTGCCGACCAGCCGGCCGGTGAGCGGGGAGAGCACCACGATCAGCACCCCGACCGGGAGCAGGCACAGCCCGGCCGTCAGCGCCGACATGCCGCGCACGTTCTGCAGGTACAGGGTGGTCACGAACAGGAACGCGCCGAACCCGCACAGGGCGAAGAGCGCCATCAGGATCGCCGAGCTGAACGGCACGCTGCGGAACAGGCGCAGCTCCAGCAGCGGGTCGACGCGGCGCGATTCGTAGCCGAGGATGCCGAGCGCGCAGAGCACGGCGACGGCGAGCAGACCGAGAATGACCGGTGAGGTCCAGCCCAGCCTGCCGGACTCGACGATCGCGTAGACGACGCCGCCCAGCATCAGGATCACCAGGACCTGACCCACCGGGTCGAACCGGCGCGCTCGGGCGGCACGGGACTCGGGCACGAACAGAGCAGTGCACACGATCGCGACGGCCACGATCGGCACGTTGATCCAGAAGATGGAGCGCCAGCCGAAGCCGTCGACCAGGGCGCCGCCGAGGATCGGACCCAGCCCCAGTGACAGGCCGGACGTCGCCCCGAACACGCCGATGGCCCTGGCCCGCTCGGCCCGGTCGGGGAACGTGGTGGCGACGATCGCCATCGCCACCGGATTGAGCATCGTGCCACCGACGGCCTGCAGCGCCCGCGCCGCGATCAGCCAGCCGATGCTCGGCGCCAGGCTGCACAGCAGCGAGCCGAGCCCGAAGACGGCCAGGCCGACCTGGAAGATCCGCCGACGGCCCACCCGGTCGGCGGTGGACCCGGCCAGCACCATGAAGCCGGCGAGCACCAGGGTGTACGCGTCGACCGTCCACTGCAGGCCGGACACCGAAGCGCGCAGGTCGAGGCGGATCGCCGGCAGCGCGACGTTGACGATGGAGATGTCCATCACCACGACGACCATGCTGGCGCAGCAGATGGCGAGCACCAGGAGCCGGCGGCGTCGGCTGAGCTCGCCGGGCGTGGTCTTCAGCGGCATTGAAGTGGTCATGACCACGGACGCTAGGGTTTAGAGCATGCTCGAAGTCAAGCCGCATGCCGGTATCCAGGCGTGCGGCTCGGGCCGCACCGGCATCGGGGCCTACGCGTCAGAAGCCGGGCTCAGGACCCGAGTGAGCCAGTCGCTGCGCGTCCGGCGCGCCGCAGCCGAAACCCGTGCCTGCGGGTACAGCGCGTCGAATCCATGGAAGCCGCCCGCCCAGATGTGTAGTTCGGCCTGGCCGCCGGCCGCCCAGATCCTGGTGGCGTAGTCGACGTCCTCGTCGCGGAAGACCTCGGCCGACCCCGCGTCGATGTAGGTGGTCGGCAGGCCCGAGAGGTCGCCGGCCACCGCGGGTGAGACGTAGCCGGGCACGTCCTGGCCGGCGAGGTCACCGAGAACCGACCGCCATCCGAACTCGTTCATCTCGCGCGTCCAGACTCCGGGGTCGCCGGAGTACTGCCGGCTGGAGGCGGTGACGTTGCGGTGGTCGAGCATGGGGCAGATCAGCACCTGGGCGGCGATCGCCGGGGTGGCACGGTCGCGTGCCATCAGGGTGACGCCGGCGGCGAGGCCACCGCCGGCGCTGGCGCCCGCAACGACGATGCGGGCGGGATCGATGCCCAGCTCGTCGGCGTGCTCGGTGACCCAGAGCAGACCGTGGTAGCAGTCCTCGACCAGGGTCGTGCCGGTGACCTCCGGCGCCAGCCGGTAGTCCACGGAGATCACGACGGCGCCGAGCAGGTCGAGCCAGTCGAGGGGGATGTCGATCTGCGAGAAACGATCTCCCATGATCATGCCGCCGCCGTGGATCCAGTAGACGCACGGTGCCGCCGTGGAGCGGTCGGTCCCGACGGGGCTGAGGATCGACAGGGGGATCCGCGCGCCGTCCGGACCGGGAACGGTGACCTCACGCCGGTCGACCGCGCGACCTTCGAGGAGGGTGTCGATCGGCGTCGACGGGAACTGGCGCAGTTGGGCGAGCATCTCGGGGCTGAGCTCGGACATGAGCGGCATGTCGGCGAGCAGCGCGCGCAGCTGGGGGTCGAGGTCGGGGCGTGCCAGAGTCACGGGGGTTCCTTCTGCTGAGGTTCTGTCGGGTGATCAGGGGAGGGGAGGGCCGGTCGGCAGCCGCCGCGGCCGGTCGGCCCTTGTCCGCCGGGCGTTCCGGGAGACGATGGCGGCGGGCGCCGCCGGGTCGAGTCGGCAACGGATCGGCGTGGTGATCGGCGGTCTCAGAAGGCGGCCTTGCCGCCGACCGGCACCTCGTCGACGTACTGGGACTCGCCGGTGAGCAGCGGCTGGAGCTTCGCGACCAGCGCCTGTGCCTCCTCGGTCGCGAAGAACCTGCCATGGGCCTCCTCGCTGGTCCATCCTTCGGTGACGTGGACGACGTCCCGGTTGCCGGCCGAGCGGCCGACCAGGAAGACGACGCAGTCCTCGTTCGACAGGGACGGCGCGTTGAGCAGAAACTCGACCAGCTCGTCACCCTTTCCGGGCTGCGCGGTCATGGTGGCGTGAAAACCGTGGTTGACGCTCATGGGGGAATCTCTCTCATCGTGGGAGCAGTTGTGCGCTCCTGGGATATCGACGAGTTCATGTAATCACCCTGAGCTGCGGAAATGGTAGAACGATGCTCCCAAGCTCTTGCCTGATCCTCTCATTGCCGGGAGCATCGGGTCCGTGTTTTAATCGGGGACATGGACCTCGATGAGCTGCGCACCCTGCTGGCCCGACATGCCCGGCCCGACATGACCACCGCCATCGACGGTGTCCTGGTCTCGAAGGTCGAGCAGTCGACTCCGCCGTCGCCGTCGATGTCGGGCACGGTGGTGGCACTCATCGCGCAGGGCGCGAAACGGATCGCGCTGGGCGACCGCGTGTATGAATACCGCGCCGGGCAGTATCTCGTCGCCTCGGTCGACATGCCGATCACCGGCCACTTCACCGAGGCCAGCCCCGAGTCGCCGGCCATGGGCTTCGGCCTGCTCCTGCACCCGGCCACCGTTGCCGAGCTGCTGCTGCAGGCGGCCCCCGGAGACCTCCCGCCCGCCGGCGGCGGCGCGCCGTCCGGCATGGCCGTCAGCGACGCGCCCGACGCGCTCGTCGACGCGGTGATCAGGCTGCTGCGCCTGCTCGACCAGCCGCGCGACCTGGCGGTGCTCGCACCGCTGATCAAGCGGGAGATCCTGTGGCGGCTCATCACCGGTGAACAGGGCGCCGTCATACGCCAGCTCGGCCTCGCCGACAGCAGCCTCACGCACATCGCCCGGGCGGTCCGGTGGATCCGCGACCACTACACGCAGTCCTTCCGCGTCGAAGACGTGGCGCAGCTGTCCGGCATGAGCGTGTCCGCCTTCTACCGCAACTTCCAGGCGGTCACCGCGATGAGCCCCGTCCAGTTCCAGAAGCAGATCCGGCTGCAGGAGGCCCGGCTCCTGCTCGCCACCCATCCCAACGACGTCACCGGCGTCGGCTACCGCGTCGGCTACGACAGCCCGTCGCAGTTCAGCCGCGAGTACCGCCGCCAGTTCGGCGCGCCCCCCAGCCAGGACGCCGCCCGCCTGCGCGGCTCGATACTCAGCGCCACGCCGGCCCTGGTTTGACAGGACGTTCTCGGGACGGACATCGCCGCGGACGATCCGATGCGCCTGCCGGGCCGTTCACGGCGGCGGTTCTCGCACGACGCCGGCGATGACCGCGGTCACGACATCGCGGACGGCTCCGGCCTCCGGCGGGGTGCCTCCGGTCGGCGAACAGCATGTGCCCGGCCCCGATGAGCGTGGGAGCGAGCGTGTCGACGTCGGCATCGGCTACGACGCGACCAAAGGCGAGTTGTCTGCCAGGAGGCGTTCCAGGGTGCGTCGGCCCATCCGGCTCATGGCCGGGTTGGATTCGAGGTAGTACCAGACGAGCCCCATCGCCTGCTGGAAGGCCCACGCTCTGCCTCGTTCCCATTCAAGGTCGTCGCACCCGAGGTCCAGGCGGAGCACCTGCCGAGGCCCGGCCTCCAGCAGATGCCAGGCACTCACGAGATCTAGAGCGGGGTCGGCCGGTCCGAAGTCGCCGACGTCGAGAATCCCGGTCAGCCGACCGGCGGACACGAGCACGTTGCCGGGAATGAGATCGCTGTGGGTCATCACGTCGGCTGCTTCGCGCGGCAGACTTCGAAGGTTTTCCCACATTCGGCGAAGCCGGCGAACGTCCAGAAGGTGTTCGCTGTGCTTGAAGCAGGTTTCCATCCACGCGTCGTGAGCTGGAAGGTCGCCCCCTCTGCCTCTGCCGGCGAACGTGCGGCCACGCGTGTCGACGGCACGCAGGTCGTTGATGAGTTCGGCCAGGTCGTGGGCAAACGCGACCGATTCGCCCGGATCCTCGTCGGTGGCCACGACGCCGGGCAGCCACGTCTGCACCGACCACGGAAGTGGGTATCCCGCCCCGGGCTCGCCGAGCGCGACCGGCTCGGGAGTGGGAAACCGCGTGTGACCTGCCAGCTCGCGGGCCGCCTCCGCTTCGGACTCCAGCCGGCGCCGCGTCGAGCCGGCGTGCCCGGGCTGCAGAGGGAACCGAGCGGTGAAGCGGTCGCCGACGCGGAAGATGGCGTTGACCGTCCCGTGGGCGGCGACGCTCGTGATGGGCATGCTCCGCCACTGCGGGTACTGCTCATCGACCAACGTGCGCACCGTCTCGGGTGACACCGTCAGCTGGTTGGCGTGCATCTTCACGCCGGGATCATTCCGCGTCCCGGCCTGCTGTCGCAATGTGTTTTCGACCGCGTGAGGTGCCTGCGGGTTATGCCGCCGGCTTCGGTGAGACGGCGCGGTGCCGCTGGGCATCAGTGCCGGTCATCGACATTTTTGGCGACTTACCTGGTTCGGGCCGGCCGGTCAGGGCGCCGAGGCGCCGGAAGCGTTCGCCTGGGTGTACGCGTGCGCGAGCGCGAGGCTGGCACGGCGGGCGGTCTCGATGATGTCGTCGGGGCCGACGCCGGTTCCTCGTGACGCGAGGAGCGCGGCGCTCGCGGTGTCGAAGGTCATCCGCAGCAGCAGGCGGTCCTGCGGGCCGGCGTCGTCGTCGACCAGAAGGTCGATGACGGTCTCGAACGCGGCACGGGGATCCTGGTCACCGGCAGCCAGCCGGCGCATGATCGGCTGGTTGGCCTGTGCGAGGCGCATAACGTGGAGGCGCTCGGGTGTGGTGCCCTCTATCCACCGCAGCGCCGCCTGCAACGGTAGGTCGGGGGTGCGGGGCTGCGCGGTGATCCATTCGACCAGCTCGTCCAGATCATGGCGGCGCTCTACGACGAGACTCCCCAGGATCTCTTCCTTGTTGCGGAAGTGGTAGTAGAGCGACGACTTCGTGAGGCCGAGCGCCTCCGAGATGTCTCGGGTGGATGTCGCCTCGAAACCCTTCTCGGTGAAAAGCCTCAGGGCGACACGCAGGATCTCCGTACGCGTGCCGCTACCGTCGCGCCGGCCCGTACCCTTGGTGGTCGCCATCGGTGCCCCCTTCGTCACCGTCACCCTAACTGAACGATCGACCGTTCAGTTAGGGCCGGCCTGCCCAGCGCGCTTTCGCGGAGCAGGTCACCAGAGGTGTCCGGGGAGCGTGTCGATATGCATGATCTCTCGGCGCGACAGTTGCCGTTGCGGGAGCGGGGTGCTCATGCGGCCTCTCGCGTGCCGGTGAAGGCGATCGTCATCAGAGCCGACTTCGCCTTGCCGGTCATCGTGTCCCCGTCGATCGAGGCGGCACACCTGACCTTCATCGTGAACGGTGAGGTGAGCCGGGCGCTGAAACTGATCTCACCGCCGTTGATCTGACCGCCCTCGATCGGGGCGTCGTTGAGGCTTCCGGTCAGAGCGCTCGCGGTCATGTCGAGGAACAGTTCCGCCAGCTGCTCGCCGCGGGGTGTCTGGAATTTCAGCGTCCAGGCGCTGCCCGGAGTCTCTCCCGGTGCTTTGGCGGGGTTCCGGCGACGGTACTCGTTGGCGGCGGCGACGGACTCCCGGTGTTCCGCCGCGTGGTCCCGGATCTGGGAGGGATCGAAATCCCTGGTGGCGAAGAATCGCTCGAGCGCGTCGTTGGCGCCGGCGGCGTGCTCCCCGGAGCGGGGCAGCATGCCTGCCTCGTATCGGGCGACGGCCGAGTCGATGGTGGGCTCTTCGGCGAGCGCGCGGGCGAGTTCCGCGCCGTCGAGCATGGCGAGGTTCACGCCGAATCCGCCCCAAGGGGCCATGAGGTGGGCCGCGTCGCCGAGTAGCGTCGCGCCCGCGGTGCGCTCCCAGGTGAGCGGGGCCGGCAGGGTCCACAGCGGCCGGTTGACGAAGGCGCCGTCATTGTCATCGATGAAGCGCAGCATTTCATCGGCCCAGCCCTTGAACTCCCCGAGCAGGAACCGCCGGACGCCGATCTGGTCGTCGAGATCGAGGCCGGCCTTGTCGTGCCAGTCCAGCTCGGCGCGCATGGCCACGTAGCCGCGCACGTGACCGTTGCCGTTGCGCTGCAGAATGATGCCCCTCCCATTGTTGTCGCCGGCGAACATGTGGCCGTCACCCACGAGCGCCGCCACCCGGGGGTGGCGTTCGTCGACGTTCTCGAAACGGACCTCGACGAACGAGACACCGCTGTACTGCGGCACGGCCCGGCTCATGAGAGGGCGCACCCGCGACCAGGCGCCGTCGGCACCGATGACCAGGTCCACCTCGGCGACCGTGCCGTTGCCGAATTCGAGGCGGTGAGTGCCGTTCCCGAGCGGGGTCACGGCCTGGAGTCTGTGCCCCCATTTCACCGTGCCGGGCCGCACATGCTCGGCAAGCAGGGTACGGAGCTGCCCGCGGTCGATCTCCGACGCGGCGAGGTCGTCCTCTTCGGGGACAAACGCGAGAAGTACGGTGCCGTGCTGGTCGAGCCTGCTCTTGGCCTGGCCTTCGGGCCTGGCGCGCGCCATGAAGTCTTCGAGCAGGCCGGCGTCTTCCAGGGCGATCTGCCCGGAGTCGGCCTTCAGGTCGAGGGTGCCGCCCGCGTCACGGGCGTCCACCGAGGCGTCGGCTTCGTAGACGGTGACCTCGATGTTGTGTTCTTGCAAGACGCGAGCGCACAGCAGGCCGCCGGGGCCGGCGCCGACGATGGCGATTCGTGCGGTGGTGTTCATGGGCTGAGGTCCTCTCAGGAGCTGTCTTCGTCGCGGCGACCGCCCCAGCGAGAACGTTCACTGAACGGGCGTTCGTTAAGTGGTTTCACCGTAACTTAACGAACGCCCGTTAAGCAAGAAGGAGAGCCGACCTACCGGGCGGGTGGGACCTGTGGTCGTGGGCGGCACGTGCCGCGTCGACGGCCTTCCCGCACATGGGGCCGGTCGGTGACGACCGGCCCCATGTGCCTGGCACCGGCCCTGATGTCCGGAAGTGCCGAAGACCGTGTCATCGCTCCGAGCGGGTGGGCTGTCCAGTCGGTCAGCCCGTCCGGCGGACCACCGTGCCACCGGTCGCCTGGCAGGCGCGCCCGGCGGGCCCGCACCGGGAAACGCCGCTCACGGTCGGCGTCGGCCACCGCGGCAGCCGGGCCGGGATCGGGGTCCTTCGCGCGACGTGACGGGTGGAGGATGGCCGACACGGTAAGGGGCCCTGTTTGCTCAGCCGCAGCCCTCAAGATAATCTCGGTGTGGGTTTTGGGCTTACGTGGTCTGGACCCTCCGAAGACCCGCCTAGCACCATCGGAGCGTGTCCGGCACCGGAGTGGACCCACCTGCTGTTTTTGTCGCTGCGTGACAAGCGGATCACCCTCGCCCGTGATCGGTCCGAAGGGATCCCCGAGTCCACGAGCTGCTGCGCGGCCAAGATTACACCAGCCGCATGCCACACCGCCTCGACGGGTACGTTTGTGCGAGCCCCACAACTCCGGCCGCGAAACACGCTTAGTCCCCGCCATTCCGGTATCCGGGGACAGCCGAGAGTATGTAACCCGGTTGGGGCGGGGACGCCCGCCGTGTTCACCCTCTTCGAAAGGCCCGCTCAGTGTTCAGTCGTGTCGCCATCGTCAACCGCGGTGAAGCCGCCATGCGGCTCATCCACGCCGTTCGGGACCTAGCCGCGGAGACGGGAACACGGATCGAGACCGTCGCTCTGTACACGGACTCCGACCGGACGGCCACGTTCGTCCGCGAGGCGGACATCGCCTACGACCTGGGACTCGCCGCGAACCGGCCCTATCTGGACCACGCGGTCCTCAGGAAGGCCCTGGTCGAGACCGGTGCGGACGCGGCCTGGGTCGGTTGGGGCTTTGTGGCGGAGGACCCGGCGTTCGCCGAGTTGTGCGCCGAGATCGGCGTGACGTTCGTCGGCCCGAGCGCCGAGGCGATGCGCAAGCTGGGTGACAAGATCGGCTCGAAGCTGATCGCCGAAGAGGTCGGCGTGCCCGTCGCTCCGTGGAGTCGCGGTCCGGTGGAGACGCTGGAGGACGCGAAGGCGGCGGCGGACCGGATCGGCTACCCGTTGATGCTGAAGGCGACCGCGGGCGGCGGTGGTCGTGGCATCCGGATGGTCTCCAACGCCGACGATCTGACCCAGGCCTACGAGCTGACGCGCCAGGAGGCCGCGCGCGCGTTCGGCAGCGGCGTCGTGTTCCTGGAGCGCCTGGTGACGGGCGCCCGGCACGTCGAGGTGCAGGTCATCGCGGACGGGCGGGGCACCGCGTGGGCGCTGGGCGTGCGCGACTGCTCCGTGCAGCGCCGCAACCAGAAGATCATCGAGGAGTCCGCCTCCCCGGTCCTGGACGCCAAGCAGGTCGCCGAGCTGAAGGCGTCGGCCGAGCGGCTCGTGCTCGCGGTGGACTACCAGGGCGCGGGCACCGTCGAGTTCCTCTACCACCCCGGTGAGCGGCTGTTCGCGTTCCTCGAGGTCAACACGCGCCTGCAGGTCGAGCACCCGATCACCGAGATCACCACGGGCGTCGACCTGGTGAAGGCCCAGCTGCACGTCGCGGCGGGCGGCAAGCTCGAGGGTGACGCGCCCGAAGAGTGGGGTCACGCCGTCGAGGCGCGCCTCAACGCCGAGGACCCCGACCGCGACTTCGCACCCTCACCCGGCCGGATCGCGCGGCTGGCGCTGCCCAGCGGCCCCGGCATCCGGGTGGACACCGGGTTCAGCGAGGGCGACGTGATCCCCGCCGACTTCGACTCGATGATCGCCAAGATCATCGCGCACGGACGTGACCGCGCGGAGGCGCTGGCCCGTCTGCGCCGCGCGATGACGCAGACGACCGTCATCATCGAGGGCGGTGTGACGAACAAGGGCTTCGTCCGCATGCTGCTCGACGAGCCCGCGGTGATCGACGGGTCCGCCGACACCGGCTGGATCGACCGCGTACGTGCCCAGGGCGCCCTCGTGTCGCACCGGCACTCCGCGATCGCGCTGATCGCCGCCGCCATCGAGGCCTACGAGGACGAGGAGGCCGTGACGCGGCAGCGCTTCCTGTCCACCGCGCACGGCGGCCGTCCGCAGTCGCAGCACGAGAGCGGCCGCGCGCTGGAGCTCAAGCTCCGCGACGTCGGCTACCGCGTCCAGGTCGCCCGCACCGGCGGCCACCGGTTCCGCATCGGCATCTCGGCGGGCGGCCCCGAGCACGCGGCCGACGTCGACATCGAGCGCTTCGACGAGCACAGCGGCCAGATCACCGTGAACGGCGTCCGCTTCAAGGTCGTCACGAGCACCCACGGCCCGATCCACCTGGTCGAGGTCGACGGCATCACGCACCGGATCAGCCGCGACGAGGGCGGCATCGTGCGCTCGCCCGTCCCCGCGCTCGTGGTGGCCACGCCGCTGCAGGCCGGCGACGAGGTCGAGGCCGGCGCGCCGCTGCTCGTGGTCGAGAGCATGAAGATGGAGACCGTGCTGCGCGCGCCGTTCCGCGGCCGCGTGCGGGAGCTCGCGGTGTCGGTCGGCAGCCAGGTGGAGGTGGGCGCCCGCCTGCTCCGCCTGGAGCCGGTGGGTGACGGCGACGAGGCGGCCGGTCCCGCGGCCGCGGGACCGGCCGTCGAGCTGGACCTGCCGTCCGAGCCGGTGGACGTGCCCGCGGCCGAGCGGGCCGCGCGTGGTCTGCAGGATCTGCGCAGCCTCCTGCTGGGCTTCGACATCGACTCGCAGGACGAGAAGCGCCTGCTCGCCGGCTACCTGGCCGCGCGCGCCGAGCTCGTCGCGGAGGGCGCACACGAGCCGGCCGGTGAGGTCGAGCTGCTGCGCCTGTTCGCCGACCTGAGCGAGCTGAGCCGCAACCGGCCCGCCGGCGAGGAGACGAAGTCCAACTCCGCGGTGCACAGCCCCCGCGAGTACTTCCACACCTACCTGCAGTACCTCGACCCGGACCGGTCCGGGCTGTCGGAGAGCTTCCGGCAGCGGCTCACGCACGTGCTGTCCCGCTACGGCGTCGAAGGCCTGGACCGCACACCGGAGCTGGAGGACGCGGTCTTCCGGATCTTCCTGGCTCAGCGGCGCGCGTCCGCCGACGTCGCCGTGGTGACGACCCTGCTGCGCCAGTGGGTGAACGAGGCCCCGCCCGCCGAGGCGGACCGCGTCACCGTCGGCCTGGCACTGGAGCACCTGGTCGCCGCCACCCAGGTCCGGTTCCCGGCCGTCGCGGACCTGGCGCGCGGCATCGTGTTCGCCTGGTTCGCCCAGCCGCTGCTGCGCCGCGCCCGCGCCAAGGTCTACACGGCCGTGCGCAAGCACCTGCGCCACCTCGACCGGCACCCGGACGCGCCCGACCGCGCCGAGCGGATCTCCGCCATGGTCGCCAGCGCGGAGCCGCTCGTCCGGCTGGTCGGCCAGCGGATCGGCCGCGAAGGCGCGGACCCCGTACCTCTGCTGGAGGTGCTGAGCCGCCGCTACTACGGCAACCGCGCGCTCGGCGACATCCGGGTGAGCGAGGTGGCGGGCTGCACGTTTGTCGTCGCCGACCACCACACCGAGACCGGCAAGGGCCGCGTCGTGACAACCGCGGTCGACTTCCCCGCGCTGGCCGAGGCGGTCAAGGCGGTCGACGAGCTCGCCGGCGAAGGCGAGCTGGTGGCGGACGTCTACCTGACCTGGTCCGACGGTCCGAGCGACCCCGACGAGATGGCCACGCGCCTGCGCGAGGTCCTGGTCGCGCAGCAGCCGTCGAACCGGGTCGGCCGTATCACCACGACCGTCGCGGGCAACAGAGGCGCCGTGCACCACCACTTCACCTTCCGGCCGTCCGCGGACGGCTTCGCGGAGGAACGGCTGCTGCGCGGTCTGCACCCGCGCATCGCCGAGCGCATGCAGCTGGAGCGGTTGCGCGACTTCGACCTCACCCGGCTGCCCTCGCCCGACGAGGAGGTCTACCTCTTCCGGGCCGCGGCACGGCAGAACCCGTCCGACGAGCGCCTCGTCGCCCTGGGGCAGGTCCGCGACCTGACCCCGCTGCGCGACGACGAGGGCAGGCTCGTCGCGCTGCCCGCGGCCGAGGACATCCTGGCCGCGTGCCTCGACGCGATCCGCCGGGGCAGGAAGCCCGGCGCGAAGACGTCCGCCACGAACCGGATCGTCATCTACGTGTGGCCGCCGACCGACCTCTCGCCGGACGACCTGAACACCCTGGCGAAGCGCGTGCTGCCGACGACGGCGGGCGCGGGGCTGGAGGAGGTGCTGTTCCTCGGCAGGCGCCGCGACGGCGTCACCGGCGAGCTCGTCGACATCGCCGTCCGGATCGGCTACGACGTGGGCTCCGGCGTGCAGCTGTCCATCGTGCCGCCGCCGACCGAGCCCATCGAGCCGCTGGACGACTACCGCCAGGAAGTGCTGCGCGCGCACAGCCGCGGCACGCACTATCCGTACGAGCTGACCGACATGCTCGCCGGGCCGTCCGGCTCGTTCACCGAGTACGACCTGGACGAGAACTCGAAGCTGGTGCCGGTGGATCGGCCCAAGGGGCGCAACACCGCCGCGCTCGTCGCGGGTGTCGTCAGCACGCCCACGTCGCGCCACCCGGAGGGCATGACCCGCGTCGTGCTGCTGGGCGACCCGACGAAGGCGCTCGGCGCGCTGTCCGAGCCCGAGTGCGCGCGGGTGATCGCCGCCCTCGACCTGGCCGAGCGGATGCGGGTGCCGCTGGAGTGGTTCGCGCTCTCCGCGGGCGCCCGGATCTCGATGTCGTCCGGCACCGAGAACATGGACTGGGTGGCGGCCGCGCTGAAGCGGATCGTGAACTTCACCCAGGACGGCGGCGAGATCAACATCGTGGTCGCGGGCATCAACGTCGGCGCCCAGCCGTACTGGAACGCCGAGGCCACGATGCTCATGCACACCAAGGGCATCCTGGTGATGACGCCGGACTCCGCGATGGTGCTGACGGGCAAGCAGTCGCTCGACTTCTCCGGCGGCGTGTCGGCCGAGGACAACCACGGCATCGGCGGGTACGACCGGATTATGGGTCCGAACGGCCAGGCGCAGTACTGGGCGCCGGACATCCGCGGTGCGCGGGAAGTCCTGATGTCGCACTACGACCACAGCTACGTCGCGCCGGGGGAGAGCGGGCCGCGCAAGACGGTCACCGGCGACCCGGTGGACCGTGACGTGTCGACGTTCCCGCACGCCGTACCGGACAGCGAGTTCACGACGGTGGGTCAGATCTTCTCCGTCGAGTCCAACCCCGACCGCAAGAAGCCGTTCGACATCCGCACCGTCATGCGGGCGCTGTCCGATCAGGACCACCCGGTGCTGGAGCGGTGGGCGGGCATGGCCGACGCGGACACCGCCGCGGCCTGGGACGTCCACCTCGGTGGCCGGCCGGTGTGCCTGCTGGGCATCGAGTCCCGGTCCGTGCCGCGCCGCGGGTTCCCTCCCACCGACGGCCCGGACACCTACACCGCGGGCACCCTGTTCCCGCGGTCGTCCAAGAAGGCCGCCCGGGCCATCAACGCCGCCAGCGGGAACCGTCCGCTGGTCGTGCTGGCCAACCTGTCGGGGTTCGACGGGTCGCCCGAGTCGATGCGCAAGCTGCAGCTGGAGTACGGCGCGGAGATCGGCCGCGCGGTGGTGAACTTCAAGGGTCCCATCGTGTTCTGCGTGATCTCGCGGTACCACGGCGGCGCGTTCGTGGTGTTCTCTAAGGCGCTCAACCCGAACATGACCGTGCTCGCGGTCGAGGGCTCGTTCGCCTCGGTGCTGGGCGGTGCTCCGGCCGCCGCGGTGGTCTTCGCGCGCGACGTCGACAAGCGGACCGGCAACGACCCCCGCGTGCTCGCGCTCGCCGCCCGGGTCGCGGAGGCGCCGGCCGCAACGCGGGCCGCGCTGGCCGCCGAGCTGGCCGAGCTGCGGTCGTCCGTACGGGCCGAGAAGCTCACCGAGGTGGCCACCGAGTTCGACCGCGTGCACAGCATCCAGCGGGCGGTCGACGTCGGCTCGGTGGACGCGATCATCAGCTGCGCCGAGCTGCGGCCGCAGATCATCGAGGCGATCGAGAAGGGCCTCGCCCCACAGGTCTGACCCGGTCCTGAAGCCCGGACGCCCGCGCCTTTCCGGCGCGGGCGTCCGGGCTTTTCCACGGAGGCGTCCGGGCGGGCTGTCCGATCGGCGCCCGCCGAGACCGTCGAGGCACGGAGTGCGTAACCGGTCTCCCGCAGCCGTGGCGCGCCCCGGTTCCGGCGGAGGACCTCCGACGGAACCGGGACGGTTCACCTAGGGGATGATCTCCGCGCCGCCGGCACCGGCGCCCGCGGCGGGCGGGGTGGAGGACGCGGATCCGGCCGAGTAGGCGTACGGCGGTGGCGAGACGCCGCCGTCGGCGCGGAGCCAGTCGCTCATGGTGCTGCCGCTGCTGTTGGCCCGGGTGATCGTGGCGATGTCGTAGAAGTTGCTGCTCGTCCACGTCAGTTTGGCGTCGCCGAAGTCCTGGGTGATCGTCTTGGCGCGCTTGACGTGGTTGCTCTCGGCGTAGATCCTGCCGCTCACGCCCAGGCCGATGAAGTAGTCGCCGACGTCGACGTAGTTGGCGAACACGTGGGCGTAGCCGAACCGCACCCTGGGGTGGCGGGTGTTGGATCCGTCGAACCAGTTGTGGTGGTAGGTGACGTTCAGGTAGCCGGTGTCCTGGGCGCCGTTGCTGTCGCTGTGGCCCAGCAGCATCGACTTGTCGGTGCCGATGTAGCGGTTGTAGGAGACCGTCGCCAGGTCCGAGCCGCGCTTGACGTCCACCGAGCCGTCATAGGAGGGGTAGAACGTGTTGTGGTCGATCCACACGTGGTGGGAGTAGCACTGCACGTTGACCGAGTCGTCCGGGGAGTTCCTGAACGACAGGTTGCGGATGATCACGTTCTGGACGTGGGTGAACCTGTCCTTCTCCGCGGGGTCGCAGAGGTCGCCGCCCCAGGCGACCTCTTCCGGGCCCCACCCGTTGACGTCGAGCCCGAACCCGCTGATCGTCGCGTTCGTGCCGACGCCGATGATGGTCTTGTTCGACCCGACGTCCAGCATGTCCGCGCCGTTGCCGGTGATCGTGCCCGAGACGCGGACGATCCGGGGGGTGTCGTCGGCGACGGCCGCCGCCAGCTGCGCGTAGTTGGCGGCGGTCACCGTCTGGCCGCCGGTGCCGCCGTTCGTGCCGCGGCGGCCGTACTTGTCAAGGGTCGCGAAACCCACCAGGCCGCTTGCGTTGCCCGGCGGGACGGTCGGCGTCACGGTGGGCGTCGGGGTCGGGGTGGGCGTCACCGTGGGGGTGACGGTCGGAGTCGGTTGCGGGCCTCCCGCGGGGACGAACCGCCACTGCTTGGAGGTCACCGAGTCGCAGGAGTTCTGCTGGACGAGGGCGCCCGAGGAGGTGGAGTTGTCCTTGGTGTTGAGGCATTTGCCGCCGTTGGCGTTGACCACCCGGTAGTTGGATCCCGATTCGGTCAGGTTCCAGGTCTGGGAGGAGGCGCCCGAACAGGTCTCCTGCTGGACGGCCTTGCCCGCGGAGGTGCTCGCGCCCTGGACGCCCGCGCATTTACCGCTGTGGACGGCCTTGAACTGGAACCCGCCACCGGCGGCGACCAGGTTCCAGGTCTGGCCGCCCGCGCCGCAGCCGGACTGGGCGAGCTGCACGCCGTCGGAGGCGCCGGCGCCCGGTACGCCCAGGCACAGCCCGCTGCCCGCGTTGACGATCGTGTACGCGCCGGGCGCCGGAGCGGCCGCGGCGGCCGAGGCGCCGACCACCCATCCACCCAAGGCGACCGCACCGGCGATCGCGATCGTGGCGGCCTTCCTGTCGAATCCGTTCTTCACAGCTGAGCTCCTTGCTGGTCCGGCAGGTCACAGGACCTGGGTTCGGGATCCCCCCAGCGAGCACGCGCGCCGTTCACATATATGAACTCGTCCACGAAGATGGATGCGTTTCGCGTTCTGAGTTCACGTCCATCTTGGTGGATGTGAAACCACCATAGGAAAGCGCTTTCCGAGTGTCAATGCGTCGTGAAACTTTCATCGGGAAGCGGCGTTGATGACCCGTCTCGACGCCGACGGCACCTACCTGATCGGCGTGCTCCCGGCGCTCGTTGTCATAGGGGTCGGCGTCGGCGTGGCCGTCATCCCGTTCAACATGATCATCCTGACCACCGCCCCGCCCGAGCACGCGGGCGTCACCGCCGGCCTGCTGCAGACGGCGCTGACCGTCGGAGGGTCGCTGGGCCGGGCAGCCCTGCTGATCCCGTTCACCGAAGGCGGCGGCATCGCGGAGAGCATCTCGTCGGTGTTCGCCTGGGCCCGCGCGGAGATGGCGCTGGCCCTGGTGGTGGCGCTGCTCTTCTGGTTCGGCCCCGGGGCGCGCGGGGCCGAACCGGCCGGGCGGGGCTGAGCGGGCCGTGAGTCATGGCGTCCTTTCAACGCGTTGTGATGTGCATCCGGCATCACGCCAGCGCGGCCGCCTTGCGCAGCAGCACCGACCGCTCGCGGACGTTGCGGCACAGCCGGGCGGCGAGTTCCAGCTCGGCCCGTGCCTCGGCGGTCCGGCCGAGCCGGGCGAGCAGCTCGCCGCGCACGCTCGGGAGCAGGTACGACCCCGACAGGCGGTCGGAGGCGACCAGCTCGTCCACGATGGACAGCGCCTGCCGCGGTCCGTTCGCCATCGCGACGGCGACGGCCCGGTTGAGCTCGACGACGGGTGACGGAGCCACGCGGCCGAGCGCCTCGTAGAGGAGCACGACACGCTCCCAGTCGGTCTCCGGCACCGAGGCGGCCGACGCGTGGCAGGCGGCGATCGCCGCCTGCAGTCCGTACGGTCCGAGGCCGCGTCCGACGGCCACGGCCCGGCCGATCGCGGCCAGGCCGCGACGGATCGCCGACCGGTCCCACAGGCGCCGGTCCTGATCCTCCAGGAGCACCGCTTCGCCGTCGGGCCCGGTGCGTGCGGGAAAGCGCGCGGCCGTGAGCTCGAACAGGGCGAGCAGCCCGTGTACCTCCGGCTCATCGGGCAGCAACGCGGCCAGCGTCCGGGTCAGCCGGATCGCCTCGTACGCGAGATCGGAGCGCAGCAAGCGGTCACCGGTGGTTGCCGTCGATCCCTCCGTGAAGATCACGTACAGCACGCTCAGGACGCCGCCGAGCCGTTCGCGCCGTTCTTCGGACGGCGGCAGCTCGAACGGCACTCCCGCCGCGGCGATCGTCTTCTTCCCGCGCGTGATTCGTGCCTGGAGGGTCGGCACGGGCAGGAGGAACGCCCGGGCGATCTCCTCGCTCGACAGGCCGCCGACCGCGCGCAGCGTCAGGGCCACGCGGGCCTCGGGCGAGAGCACCGGATGGCAGGCCACGAACATCAGCGCGAGGACGTCGTCGTCGATCCGGTCGGGATCCCACGGCAGGTCGTCCGACCGGTCCCGCGGGGCCGTCGCACCCGAGCTCGTCTCACCCTCGGCGAGCCGGCCGGCGAGCATGGCGTACCGCTCGTCGAGTGCCGACCGGCGGCGGAAGCCGTCGATGGCGCGCCGCCGCGCGGTCGCGAGCAGCCAGCCCACCGGGCTCGTCGGCGCGCCGTCGCGCGACCAGGTGACGAGCGCCTCCGCCACCGCCTCCTGCGCGACGTCCTCGGCGAGCTCGAAGTCCCCGGTGTAGCGGGCCAGCGCACCGACGATCCGTGCGGACTCGATCCGCCAGACGGCCTCGACGGCCCGCCGCGCCGACTCGGTGCTCAGCGGGCCGCCGGCGGCCGTGGGTGTCAAAGCTGGCCGGTCCGCTCGCGCCACGCCCGCTCCTTGATGATCCACTCATCGTCCTGCGGGAACTCGTCGATGCTCGGCACCCGTCGGATCTCGCACTTCGTGCCGGTGACCGCGGGGAGTCGCTTGGCCCACTCGACCGCCTCCTCCTTCGAGGCCACGTCGATCACGTAGAAGCCGCCGAAGAGTTCCTTCGTCTCGCCGTAGGGACCGTCGGTGACCAACGGCGTCTCGCCGCTGAAGTCGACCACCACGCTCTGGGCCGGGTCCTCCAGACCCTCGGCGGCGACGAGCACGCCGGCCCGGATCATCTCCTCGTTGAAGCGACCCATCGTCTCGAGCATCTGCTCGAAGGGCGTCTCCATCATCTTCGCGACGGACTCGTCCGTGCCTCGCATGATCAGCATGTACTTCGCCATCTTCGATCTCCTTGCCATCGGGGCCGCCTCTCGCCCCTCTCACTCTCAGGTCGAACGGGGCAGCCGCGGATCGACACGGCCGGCAGACGGATGCGGACCATTTTGCATCCGGGCGTTCCGCCCCCGCGATTCCGGCCGGCGAGCTCTCCGGCGCGACGGAGAACCGCCCGTCCCCGGTCCTGCCGGCTCCTGAGCCTCCGCCGATTTTTGATGCCTCCCGGCAGGTAGGTTTCTCCTCATGACCGGCGCATGGGCGACAGAGGCGATCGAGCGGCTGGATGAGGAGATGGCGCAGGTCGGGCCCACCCCGTTGCGGCCGTTCCCGCTGCCCGACGACTGGGGAGTACGGCTCTGGCTGAAGGACGAGTCGGTCCAGCCGACAGGTGGTCTGAAGCACCGGCTGGCACGGGCCCTGTTCACAACCGCGATCGCCACCGGCCGGATCGTGGAGGGCACCCCCGTGGTGGAGGCCGCAGGGGGCGCGATGGCGGTCGCCCAGGCATACTTCGCCCGGCTGCTCGGCCTGCCGTACACCGTTGTCATGCCGGAGGGCTCCCGGGGGGAGGGCGTCGAGCAGTTGGGCGGGACCTGTCGATACGTCCACCCGCCGCTGGCCATCTACGACGAGGCCGCGAGACTGGCCGAACGGCTGGGCGGCTGCTATCTGGACCACTACGCCTCGGCCGCGACCGTCGACTGGCGCGGCGGGAGCCTGGCGGAGGAGCTTTTCGGCCAGGCGGACCGGTGTCCGGCGTGGATCGTGGTGGGCGCGGGCACCGGTGCCACCTCCGCCGCCGTCGGCCGCCATCTACGCGCTCACCGTCTGCCCGGCAAGCTGGCCGTGGTCGATCCGGAGAACTCCGCCTACTTTCCCGGCTGGGCGAGCGGCGCCGACGACTACGGCACCGGCATGCCGTCCCGGATCGAGGGGATCGGCCGGCCCCGCATGGAGCCGGGTTTTGTCGCCTCCCTCGTCGATCTGGTCGTTCCCGTGCCCGACGCCGCCAGCGTGGCCGCTGCCCGCCGGGTACGGGAGGCGACCGGGCTGGCGGTCGGTGCCGCCACCGGGACGAACCTGTGGGGCGCGCTGGAGCTCGCCGTCCGCATGCGGGACCGGGAGGTCCGCGGCGAGATGGTCACCGTGATCGGTGACGCCGGCGAGCGTCACCTGCGGACCTGCCACGACGACGCCTGGGCGCAGGGCAGAGGACTGGACTGGAGGCCGTACGCGGCACGGCTGGCACACCTGCTCGACGCGTAGCCGTCCGGGGTCAGAGCCAGGACGGCGGCGAGCACGACGAGCGCTGCGGTCATCATCGTGGCCGAGCCGCGGAACCGGCGTCAGGTCAGCCATGCAGGAGATGGCAGGCGGAAGATCAGCTTGAGGCCGGACCACGTCGCCGCACCAGAGGCAGGTACACCTCGTCGACGATCTCGACGAGGACGTCGTCGGGCGCGGTGGGGACCCCGCGCACGACGAATTCGTTGCGCAGCAGGACCATGGCCACGGTGGCGACCCGTGGATGAAGCGCTTCGGGGGAGGCCTCACCACGTGCGACCGCGCGCCCCAGGATGGTCAACCAGGGGGCGGCCGCGGCGTCGCCGGACCGTTCTTGCAGCTGCGCCAGGAGTTCCGACGCGCCGCCGGCCGCGGAGATCAGCTCGCCCAGGACCGCCCCGAGGGGGGAGCTCCAGTGGCGGTTCGCCTGCCGTAGCCACTCAAGGACGTCACCGCGCAGACCGCCGGTGTCGGGGAGCGGGGCCGTCGTGGCCAGTTGCCGATAGGCGGCGATGCCGAGTGCGAGGCGGTTCGGCCAGCGGCGGTAGATGGCGTTCTTGTTGGTACCGGCGCGGGCGGCGACCTTGTCCATGGTCAACCCGGCGTATCCGGACTCGGTGAGTTCGTCCACCGCGGCGCGCAGGATCGCCTCCTCCAGGGCGGCTCCGCGCCTCCGCGTCTGTCCGGCACCTGGCTGCCCCATCGGATCCCCTGTCATGGCACCTTCCCGCAAGCGGTACCGATCGTACCCTCCAATCTGGTTGCCGCGCCTGCGTCTCGGCCTTTAAGGGACGCCGAGTACCTTAAAAACCTCATTGGAAGAAGGCCTGACATGCGAGCCAGAGGCATCAGCTACGACACCGGCTTCGTCTACAACGGAGCGATCGGCCACGAGCTCTTCGACTCGGAGACGGTCAGGCGCGAGCTGCGCATCATCCGTGACGACCTGCACTGCACCGCGGTCCGCGTCATGGGCGGCGATCCGGAACGGATGGAGCTCGCGGCGGCGCACGCCGCCGACCTCGGCCTCGAGGTCTGGTTCTCTCCCTACCCGCTGGAGCTGACCACCGACGAGATTCTGTCGCTGTTCGCCGACTGCGCCGTGCGCGCGGAGCGGCTCAGGCAGCGGGGAGCCGAGGTCGTGTTCGTCACCGGCGCCGAGCTCAGCCTGATGAACAAGGGATTCCTGCCCGGCGACAGCACCGACGAGCGGGTCGAGTCGCTGAGCCGGCCAGGTCGCGTGCGCGAGCAGATCGGCGAGATCAGCACACGTGTCAACGACTTCCTCGGCAGGGCCGTGGCACTCGTCCGTGAGCGCTTCGGCGGCAAGGTGACCTACGCCTCCGTACCGCTTGAGAACGTCGACTGGACACCCTTCGACATCGTGTCCATGGATCTCTACCGGTCGGCCGAGATCGCCGACCGCTTCGCCGAAGGCGTCCGCACCCTCGTCGCGCAGGGAAAGCCGGTCGCGATCACCGAGTTCGGCTCGGCCTGCTACCGGGGTGCGGGTGACAGGGGCGCTCGCGGCCTGGAGATCGTCGAGTACGACAAGGACACCCGTGCACCCGTTCGGCTGAAGGGTGAGTACGCCCGCGACGAGGCCGGTCAGGCCGCGTATCTGCGCGAGCTGCTGGAGGCCTTCGACGCCGGAGGCATCGACGGCGCCTTCGTGTTCACCTTCGCGCTGTACGACCAGCCGCACCGCCCCGACGGAGACCCCCGCGAGGACCTGGACCTGGCCAGCTACGGCATCGTCAAGGTCTACGAGGACCGCCTCGGAGCCACCTACCCCGACATGCCCTGGGAACCCAAGGTCGCGTTCACCGCCCTCGCCGACTACTACCGGGAGCACTGAGACGGCGAAAACCGCCCTGGGTGGGTGGTGGTCCTCATACAACTCTGCCGGCGATCGGCCGCCGGTCACGTGGTGGACCCCGCCGGGGCCTGCCGGAAGAGGGCGTCGAGTGTGGAACAGGTCAGGGACGGCGGTTATGGGTGCCGGGCGTGTAGCCGAAGGCGTGGTGGAAGACGTCGATGAAGGCGCTGGTGGAGGACCAGCCGCAGCGGTGGGCGACGGCGGTTACCGGCACGTCGTCGGCCAGCATGCGCAGGGCGTGGTAGAGGCGTAGCTGGGTGCGCCACTGAGGGAAGGTCATGCCTAGTTCGCGGCGGAAGAGACGGCCATCGTGTGGGCGTCGCCGGCGGCGTCACCCTGGGCCTGGCCGTCAGCATCGGCGGCATCGCCAGCCCGCTCATCGGCGCCGTCGCTGACACCACCTCCCTGCAGACCGCCCTCGCACCGCTGATCGCACTGCCTGCCCTCGGCTGGCTTCTCCTGCGCACCTTGAACGAGCCCAAGATGCCCGACGCGGCCACCGACCAGCCGCCGGTCGCCACACAGCCGGAACCCGTCGCCGACCCCTCGGTGTAGTGCGGGCCTTTCGCCTCTGACTTTTGAGGGAATTCGACCTCGCTCGCTGACCGCGTGGTCATTCTCCTTCGCCCGTTCCCGGATGGGGAGGCATCGAGCCCCCGGGCCGGTCGGGCGACACGGAACGGGGCGAAATCGGCATCGGACAGAACCGGAAACCTATCTTTGCCCGCTGTTCAGCGCCCGCTGTCGCCCGGGACGAGCAGTTGAGGTCGAACTCGTGATGTCGTGTGATGACGGCGGTCACGGACGGTGAACGGGTGCCCCCGGAGTTCCTGCTGGGAGCGCTGGAGTCGCCGGTCAAGGTGCCACATCCCGCCGAAGGTTCCTGTCGAATCATTCAGACAACGTCATGCAGGAGAAACCATGCGTTGCGTCATGTCCGTCGCCACCGGAGCGGTCGCGCTTCTCCTCCTCAGCGGCCACGGGGCCCGTCCTCCCGGCCTGGAAGACACCTCGGCCGTGTCGAGCACGGGCAGGCGTCTGCCGGTGGAGCAGCTGCGGGTCAAGGTTCTTCAGAGCCTGCCGCACGACCCCCGCGCCTCCACCCAGGGGCTGGAGATGGCCGGCGGCAGGCTGTACGAGAGCACCGGCGGGTACGGCGAGTCGGCGGTCACGGCCGGGCCCGCGGGGAAGGCGCCCACCGCCCGTGCACAACTGCCGGCCCTGATGTTCGGTGAGGGGATCACCGTCGTGGGGCCGACGCTGTGGCAGATCACCTGGCGCGACGGCATCGCCGTCGAGCGGGACAGCCGCACCCTTGCCGAACGCCGCCGCGTCCCCTACACCGGGGAAGGCTGGGGGCTGTGCCACCGGCGACGGGACAACCGGCTGGTGATGAGTGACGGCTCCGCCCGCCTCACCTTTCGCGATCCCGTCACGTTCGCCTCCACCGGCACGCTCACCGTGACCGAGTACGGCCATGCTGTCCCCTGGCTCAACGAGCTCGAATGCGCGGGTCCCCACACCGTCTACGCCAACGTCTACTGGACCGACCGGATCGTGCGGATCGACACCCGCACCGGCATGGTGACCGGCGGCATCGACGCCGCGGGCCTGCTCACCCGTTCAGAACGCCAGAACGCGGGCGTCCTGAACGGCATCGCGGCCATCCCCGGAACCGACGAGTTCCTGCTGACCGGCAAGCTGTGGCCCAAGACGTTCCGCGTGCGGTTCGTCCCCGACTCCGGCACGCGCTCGTCCGACGACAGACTCTGACGGAGGCCACGGCCGGTGGCTGCCCGCGTAGTGCGGGCAGCCACCGGACCCGCAGAAACGGCGACCTCAGCAGAGATCAGATCGCTCTCCCGGGTACGGTCCCGGCCGCGATCCTTACGCCATGTCCCAGAGCAGGCGGTAGTAGGCGATGCGCTCCGGGTCGGGGGCGATCCCGTACGCGTCGTACAGGACGCCGTCGTAGCCGGGGCCGTAGTTCCACTCCGTGCTCCAGGCCGCGACCGCGAGGTCGGCCCATCGGTCGGCCACCCCGAGTGAGCCGAGGTCGACGTGCGCGGCGAACGTGCCGTCGTCGTGCAGCAGGGTGTTGGGGACGCAGGCGTCCCCGTGACAGACGACGAGACGGTCGATCGCGGGCGGCTCGCCGATGCGCGCCCGGGCCTGCGTGAGTTCGAGGCGCCGGTGCTCGGGGAACCAGTCGGCGGGTCCTTCACCGTCGGCGAGGCGCTCGTCGGCGCGTGCGAGCCGTCGATCGACGCTCCAGTCGAAGGGGCACTCGTCCACCGGCAGGGCGTCGTGGAACAGGCGCAGCCCCCGGCCGACCGCGGCCGCCGCGGTCGCCGGGTCGGCGACCCACCGAGGGTCGACCGCCGAGCGGCCGGGGACCGCCGCCGTGACCAGCCACGCGGCGGCGGCGTCCGTACCGTGCTCGATGACTCGTGGGACGTTCACCCACCGCCGCGCCCAGTCCAGGCGCTCCGCCTCGTCGGGAAGGTTGATCTCCGGGGTGCCGGCGGCGATCCACTTGGCGTACCTGATGCCGCCGCGCCCGTCCTCGAGGCGGAACGTCAGGCCGCCGAGCTCGTTGTGCCAGACCGGGGTGATGACATCCCCACCGGCGAGGGTCGCGACGATGTCGGGGACGGCCACGGGGCCGGTCGGGATCTCGGAGATGGCGGGGCGGCTCATGGAGACATGATCCTCCCAGGGGAGTGGCGCCGGCGCGAATGGTTTTAGCGGAGATCCCCTCACCCTCGGCTCGCTCCGCGAATCCTTACGCGTTCTGCGAGAAGGCCGAGATCAGCGCCAGTAGTCACGTTCCGGCAGACGCAGCCAGACGTCGGGCGGGCCGGTGACGGCGCGGGCGTCGGTCAGCCGCAGGCCCGCGTAGGCACAGGAGTAGGCCACCGCGTCGCCCTGGTAGAGGTAGGAGAAGAAGACCTCCAGGGGTTCGTCGTCCTCCCACGGCTCTCCGCCCGGGTGAAGGTCCCAGCCGACGATCTCGCCGTCGCGGAGGATGCTGCCCTGGCTGCCGCTCATCGGGTTGTCGAACAGGCCGTAGCAGACGGTGCCCGCGGACAGGCGCTTGGTGACACCGGGCGTCTGCGGTATGTACCCCCATGGCTGGGTGACGACGCAGCCGCCGGGCACGTCGGTGACACCTATGAAGGCCCTGCTCTCCTCGTCGAAGGGGTCGATCTCGTCGAGGAACTTCCCGGGATCGACGGCCTCGACCGTGGCCTCCAGCCGCCGCGCCGCCTCGGCCGCGCTGATCCCGGCCACGCACGCCAGCCCCAGGCCGGTGCACTCCACATCGCCCAGCGCCGCGGTCAGCCGCTTGGCCTCCGCCACTGCGGAGGCCTCGTCATCCGTCAGGCCGTCCACTTCGGCGGGACGGTGGAACAGGTCGGGTTCCGGACCGGCCAGGCTGAGGCGTCCGGGCGACCAGCCGCTCATCATGGGCCTCCACGGGTCGGCTCCGGCGGCGACCAGGGCGCGGGCGTTGTCGTGGCGGCGCTCGTACACGGCGACCCAGAGCGCGGTACGGCCCTCGTCTTCGGCGTCGACATCCTCCACGTGCCTGGCCAGCTCCGCGATCTCCTCGGGCGAGCCGCTCTCGGCCACGTCGTGTAACGACGTTTCTGCGTCATACATGCCCTTAACTCCCTCAAAAAGGTGACACGAAGACACAGCATGGCACCGATAGGGCGCCACCAACGAAGATCCACAAGGGTGGACTGAAAGGCAAATTGGCCATATTCACCTTATTTCCGACATATGCCATGGCGGCCCTGGGTGTGACGGGCAATGTGAATGACCTGTCAACCGACTGCGTCCGTCCGCTGCGCCGGGGCCGACTCGGCGCCGTCGGGTGTCATATCGGCTCTCACCTGCCTTTCTTTCCCCGAGCGGGATGAGGCGTTCACGGCTCCCAATTTGAGTGATTTCCGAAATATTTCGGTGTTGCAACATTGGTCTTTTCTCTCATGGAGAGCTTTGCTAACGTTACATTTCGTTATTGAACCGAAAATTTTCGGGGGTCGATCCCGAGGGAGTTCGATGAAGCGTTTTCTGATCGTCGGTGCCACCGTGCTCATGTTGGCGGGTGCGCTGAACGCCGTTCCCGTTCTCGCGAACGACCGGGACCCCACGGTCGCGGGGCAGAGCCTGCGCACGCTCGCCGCCCGCCACAACCTCGCCATCGGCACCGCGGTAGACATGGACGTCCTGAACGACACGGCCGATCCGCAGTACCGTGCGATCGCCGCGTCGCAGTTCTCCACCGTCACCGCTGAGAACGTCATGAAGTGGGAGGAGCTCGAACCCACCCGGGGCGTGTACAACTGGGGTCCGGCCGACGAGTTGATCAACTTCGCCCGTAAGAACAAGCAGCAGGTCCGCGGTCACGTGCTGGTCTGGCAGAACCAGTTGCCGACCTGGCTCACCCAGGGCGTCACCGACGGGACGATCAACGACACGCAACTCCGTACGATCCTGCGCAACCACATCACCGCCGTCGTCAAGCACTTCAAGGGCAAGATCTGGCAGTGGGACGTCGTCAACGAGGCGGTCAGCGACCCGTGGGACAGCCCGTCGTCGATCCACCTGAAGGGCTTCTGGGCGCAGCACCTCGGCCCCGGCTACATCGCCGACGCCTTCCGCTGGGCCCGCGCCGCAGACCCGGACGCCCTGTTGTTCTACAACGACTACAACATCGAGGCGTTCGGCGACCGCGGCCCCTCAGACAAGACCTGGTACACGTACAACATGGCCAAGCAACTGCGTGCGAGCGGCGTCCCCATCGACGGCGTGGGCAGCCAGGGGCACCTCGGCACCCAGTACGGCAACTACGACGCCTTCCAGGTGCTCGAAGTGCTCGACGCCTTCTCTGACCTCGGGCTCGCCACGGCGTTCACCGAGGTGGACGTGCGCAGCCTGATGACCGACGGCGTGCGTGCGGGCGACTCCAACGAGATCAACCCCCGCCTCCAGGCGTCGGCCGAAAACTACAGCGTGCTCCTGCAGGCATGCCTGGCCAACCGGCGCTGCCTGTCCTACACCGTCTGGGGATTCACCGACAAGCACTCCTGGGTGCCCGGCTGGTTCTCCAACCCCCCGGAGGGCATGGCCACCCTGTACGACGAGTCCTACCAGCCCAAGCGCGCCTATAACGCGGTAAAGGCCGACCTGGCCTTCTCCGGGCCGCCCTACGTCCTGCCGAGGGTCACGCAGAAGCCCCGACGATGAGCGACGCCGGGGCATCCGCCGACGCGGATGCCCCGGTGCCACTCGGTGGCATGAGTACACCAGGCCAGGCACCACCGTTTTCGGGTTGGTTGGCGGGGATGGAGGATGGGCATGAGACCTTGCCGCCCGACCTGCGGTGCTGCCTGTCCCGGGGTGCGGGAAAACCCCTCGCGGCAATCGTGATCAACCCCCTACAGTGCGCGCCATGACAAATCCTCCCTCGCTGGGAACGGGCACCAAGCTGGACTTCCACGGGCCGCTGTCCGCCGAACGCGCCGACAGGCTGACGGCCGACCTCGCCGCGGCCAAACCGTCGACCGTGCTCGATCTGGGCTGCGGGTGGGGCCGATTGCTGCTCCGCGTCCTGGAGGCCGTACCGGAAGCCCACGGCACGGGCGTCGACATCCACGGGCCCGACATGGTGCGCGGGCGAGCCGATGCCGCGGCTCGCGGCCTGTCCGACCGTGTCACCTTTGTCGAAGGCCGGGCCGAAGAGCACCTCAGTGCAGCAGACCTGGTGCTGAACGTCGGCGCCTGGCATGCCTTCGGCGCCGTCCCGAGCACTCTGCAGACCCTGCGCGCCCTGCGGCCCCTGGTCAACCCGGGCGGCCGCCTGCTGTTCGCCGCCGAGTTCTGGGAACGCACTCCCACCGCTGACGAACTGGCCGGGATGTGGCCGGACACCTCCGTGGACAGCTGCACCGACCTGGCCGGCCTCGTGGACCAGGCCACGACCGCCGGATTCCGGCCGCTGCGCATCGAGACCGCGAGCCAGGGCGAGTGGGAGGAGTTCGAGTCGGGTTACGCCGCCGACGTGGAGGAATGGCTCGCCGCCAACCCCGACCACCCCGGAGCCGAGGCGACCCGCGCCAAGGTGGACCAGCACCGCTCCTACTGGCTACGCGGCTACCGCAGCGTGTGGGGCTTCGCCTACCTCACTCTGGGCTGATCCACCGTCGGCGGCTCACCGTCGGCGGCGACTGCGGGGTGGACCTGTCGTCGATCGCCGCCGCCCGCAGAGACGCTCACGAGAGTGTCTCAACCGATCTGCTATCCGCGCAGATCAGGAGTTCTCTCAGGGTTAATCTGATCTTCGACGTCGCTGCCGGGAAGACCTTCTTCGTGCGTCATGGTGAGCGACGGCTGTCGGGCACCCGGGCCTGGGAAGACGGATCAGTGGATGGGAATCTCGCCCTTGACGTGGCATTCGGTAATGGTGATCGCGAGCAGAGGTAGCATCCGCCCCGGGATGGAGCCTGATGGGGTTGCACCGACGCGTGTGGCGCCCATGGCCACGTAGAACGGCTCGGCGTTCGGATCTGCGTCGATGGTGAGACGCGCGAAGCCGAGGCTTGCTGCTGCAGCGGTGGCATGCTCGAACAGGCGTCGGCCGACACCCTGGCCGATGGCATCCGGTTCGACGAAGAGCCCGTCCAAGGCTCCTTCCGGCGGGTTTCCCTCCAACGTGGCGAAACCCAGGATGCGACCGTCATGTTCAGCCACTGTGGTTCGCAGCTTCTCAACCTCCGATGCCGGAATGGTCAGCTCGTCTCGGCAGGCTGCCATGAACGCCTCGTCGTAGCCCCAGTAAGCCTTGGAGCGAATCGCCAGCTCGCTCAGGAGCTCGGCTTCGTCCGCCCGCGCTGCCCTGATCAGCATGATCACCTTCCGTCGTCCGTGACACTGCCATCAGTTGATCTTCGCATGGCTCCGTCGTTCAAGCGCGCCGCGTCTGGCTGGGCGGGGCAGAACTCTCGTCACGCACGTCGACCGGTAGACGCCGGTCGTCACCGATCTCATAGAAGGAGGCAAGCACGTCACTTGGCACCTTGCCGATGGCGGCAAACGGACTTGGGCCGTCTTTGGATTTCGACGAGGGGTCCAGCCCGTCGGCAGGCGGCCGGCCAGTCGCCGAGTATGGCGAAGGGTGTCGATGATCCGTCTGTGACGACAGATCTCGACACCCTCCTGCTGCCTGGGGGCCCGGCCTCCACTACGTGAGCGTCTGAGACTCACGGCGGTCCCCGTGAGCCGGTGCCCCATGGAAGACACTTGGCCTGACCTGTGGAGATATTGCCATTTGTGGCTGGTGACGTATTTCTTAACGGCTGCTGTCAGTGAGCCGGGGTCAGCTCAGGGTCCATTTCTGGCTGGCGTTGGTGTTGCAGGTCCACAGGTGCACCGGGGTGCTGTCGGCAGGGTTGGCGCCCTGCACGTCGAGGCACTTGCCGGAGTTCGGGTTGAGCAGGGTGCCGTTGGACTGGGGGGTCCAGTTCTGCGCGCCGGAGCCGTTGCAGGTCCACAGCTGGACCTTCGTCCCGTCGGCCGTGCCCGCGCCCGAGACGTCCAGGCACTTGCCCAGGGCGCGGAGGGTCTGGCCGTTGCGGGCCCAGGTCTGGCTGCTCGTGGAGTTGCAGCCGTAGATCTGGATCTGGGTGCCGTCCGCGGTCGCGCCGGCGCGTACGTCCAGGCACTTGCCCCCGAGGCCGACCACGGTGCCCGCGGCCGAGGCCGATCTGCCGAAGGTGAAGTCGTCGACGTCGAACAGGCCCGCGCCGGTGCCCGTGAACGTCAGGTAGACGTTCGCGTTACCGGCCGGCACGTTGGACAGGGGCGTCGAGACGTCGGCGAAGGTCGTCCAGCTTCCGGTGTTGGGCACCGCCACCGAGCCGAGGATCGGACCGGTGGCCGATCCCGTGCGGACCTGGATCGTGCCGCCGGGACCGCCGGAGACCACCCGCGCCTTGAACGTGGTCGCACCGGCCAGGGAGATCCCGTTGTAGGAGGCCCAGTCGCCGGGATCGATGCTGCCGAGGGTCTGCCCGTTGTTGGCCCCCGCCTTGGTGAACGGCGCCACTCCGCTCTGGGACGAGTACGACTCCGCCTGCACCGTCGGCGTCGCGGTGCCCAGCTCCTTGATCCGGACGTTGCGGAACGACACGTCGTCCCCGGTGCCGTGGTTCTGGAGGCCGATGTGCCCGGCCAGGCCGCGGGCCGGGTCGGTGTTGACGAAGTCGTTGATCTTCACTCCGTTGAGGAAGACCTGGAGCCGCTCGCCTTCGACGAGGATCTCGTAGGCGTTCCACTCCCCGGGCGGGTTCAGGGCCGCGTCCCTGGCGGCGAGGTCGGCGCTCTTGAAGGTGTAGACCGCGCCGGTGGTGCGGTCCGCCGCGTCGGTGGGGTCGATCTGGATCTCGTACCCGTTGTTCACGGCCGACCACGGGTCGGTCGAGGGCGGGAAGCCGACGAAGACGCCGGAGTTGTCGTCGCCGATCATCTTCCAGTCGAGTTTCAGCGAATACGAGGCGTACTGCTTCGCGCTGTACCAGAGGAGGCCGAGGCCGCCCGTCGACGTCAGCGTGGCGTCGGTGTTGGTGAAGCTGCCCGGCCCGGCCTGCGACCAGCCGGCGGTGGACCCGTTGTAGAGAGAGGTGTAGCCGGCCTCCGGCCGGCAGTCGGCCTTGACGCGGCCTGCGGCGTACCGGATGCCGCCGAGCAGGTGGGCGCGGAAGACCGAATCGGTGTAGGAGGCCGCGGTGTGGCCGCCGCCGGTGTAGAACGAGCGGCCGCCCTCGAAGGTCTTGCACCAGACGTGCGGATGGTCGGCGCCCATGGTTCCCCCCGAGTACGACGACTCGTCGAGGGTCGCGAGCACGCGGGCCGTGGAGCGTGGGTTGGACTGGTAGTTGTACCACTCGTCGGTCCGGGTCCAGGTCTGCGGCAGCGTGGCGGTGGCCGCGTGCCCGCGGTTCTCCACCTTGACGTTGGCCTGCTGGATGGCGGGGTGGGAGGAGAAGTAGGCGCCGACGAGCTGGCCGTAGAAGGGCCAGCCGTACTCGGTGTCGGCGGCGGCGTGCACACCGACAAAACCGCCGCCCGCGCGGATGTAGCTCTCGAACGCGGTCTGCTGGGCGGCGTTGAGCACGTCGCCGGTGGTGCTGAGGAAGACCACCGCCTCGTACTGGGCGAGGTTCGCGGTGGTGAAGGCGGCGGCGTCCTCGGTCGCGGTGACCGTGAAGGAGCCGGTCGTGCCCAGGTCGCGGATCGCCTGGATGCCGGCCGGGATGGCGTCGTGCCGGAAGCCCGCCGTCTTGGAGAAGACGAGTACGTCGTAGGGGGTGTCGGCCGCGACGGCCGCGACCGCCGGACCCGTGGGAACGGTGCACGCGAGCACGACCGCGGCGGCCGCGCCGAGGGCTGTACGGAGAATCCTGTTCATGATCGTCTCCCTGTCGGGGGAGCGGGGGCGCCTCTCCGGGCGCCCCCGCCGGGGACCTAGGTCAGGGTCCACTTCTGGTTGGCTCCGGAGTTGCAGGTCCACAACGCCACGGGCGTGCTGTCGGCCGGATTGGCCCCGCTGACGTCCAGGCACTTGCCCGAGGCCGGGTTCAGCAGCGTTCCGTTGGCCTGCGGCACCCAGTTCTGCGCGCCGGTGCCGTTGCAGGTCCACAGCTGGACCTTCGCGCCGTCGGTCGTGGCCCCGCCCGAGACGTCCAGGCACTTGTTCAGAGCGCGCAGTGCGCCGCCGTCGCGGCTCCAGGTCTGGGCCCCGGAGTTGTTGCAGGTGTAGATCTGCACCTGCGTGCCGTCCGCGGGGTTGGCGGCGCGGACGTCCAGGCACTTGCCGGACAGGCCCACGACCGGACCACCGGTGACGAAGGTGAACGCGTCGAGGTCGAAGAGGGCTCCGCTCGCCGCACCGGCGAAGGTGAGGTAGAGCGTGGTGGTTCCGGCGGGAGCGCCGGTGATGGTCCCCGTCACCTGGGTGAAGGTCTCCCACCCGCCGGTCACCGGCACCGTCGCCGAGCCCAGGACGGTGCCGGTCGCCGAGCCCGCCCGGATCTGCAGCGTGCCGCCCACCCCGCCCGAGGACACGCGGGCGGAGAACGACCTCACATTGTTGATCTTGTAGGGGTCGAAGGAGATCCAGTCCCCGTTGTTGATGTCGCCGACCGTCCTGCCGCCCTCGGCGAGGGGCTTGGTGATGAGGGCGACGCCGGAGGAGGTCTTGAAGTGCTCCGCCTGCCGGTGCCGGGGCTGGAGGATGACCTGCTTGTGGGTGATCAGGCCGGCGCTGTCGGCGTACTCGGCGTCGAAGACGGCGAAGATGTTCGCGGCCTCGTCGTGCTCACCGTCCACGGGAACGCTGATCGCCCCGGAACATCCGTTCTGGGAGGTGATCTGGTGCCCGTGGCTGTCGTGCCCGAGCACGTAGGTCATCTTGGCGCGGGCGCAGTTGACCGTACCGTCCTCGGGGTCGGACGCCGAGATCTGGAAGGACACCACGTCGCCGTAGGAGAACAGCTGACCGTTGCCGGGGTTGTTGATGGTGACGGTCGGCGCGGTGTTGCCCACGCCCACCATCACGTTCGCGCTGCCCGTCGCCCCCTTGGAGTCGCGCACCGTCAGGGTCGCGGTGTAGGTGCTGTTCGTGGCGTAGGTGTGCGACGGGTTGGCCGCGGTCGAGGTGCCGCCGTCCCCGAAGGCCCACGCGTAGGTGATCGCGTCACCGTCGGGATCGGACGAGCCGGCCGAGGAGAACGCCACCGTGAGGGGAGCCTGGCCGGAGGTCGGGGTGCCGGTCGCGTTCGCGATGGGAGCACGGTTGCCGCCCGCGACGTAGTCGAACCGGTAGAGCGCGGAGTTCGCGTCACCGTTGAAGTACCCGGTGCCGTAGTCCAGGACGTACAGGGAACCGTCGGGGCCGAAGGCCGAGTCCATGACCTGCTTGCCCACCCACGGGAAGGCGGAGATCTCGCCGGGGCCGCCGCCGGCGGTGATCTGGATCGGCTTGATCCAGCCGCGGCCGAACTCGGAGGCGAAGAACTGCCCGTCGAGGCTCTGCGGGAACTTGGTGGCCGAGGTGTTCGCGGCGTTGTAGCGGTAGACCTGGCCCGCCATCGGCGATTCGGAGCCTCCGCCGAACTCCGGCGGGGTGCCCGCGTCGCCTCCGTAGCGGATCCACGAGGGCTTGGCCGGGGGAAGCGTGCCCAGGCCGGTGTTGCGGAAGGAGTTGTTGACCGGTCCGCCCGCGCAGTTGTACTTGGCGCCGCTGGCGCCCGTGGCGAAGTTCCACTCGTTGTACGTTTCCGCGGAGGTGTTGGTGCCGGTGCAGTACGGCCAGCCGTAGTTGCCCGGCGCGGTGATCCGGTTGAACTCCACCTGGCCGCTCGGGCCGCGGGTGGCGCTGGACGAACCCGCGTCCGGCCCGTAGTCGCCGACGTAGACGGCACCCGTGGTCTTGTCCACGCTCATCCGGTACGGGTTCCGGAAACCCATCGCGTAGATCTCCGGACGGGTACCCGCGGTGCCGGGCGCGAAGAGGTTGCCCGACGGGCTGGTGTACGTGCCGTTGGCGTTCACCTTGATCCGCAGGATCTTGCCGCGCAGGTCGTTGGTGTTGGCCGCGGTCCGCTGGGCGTCGTAGGCGGGGTTCTGGTCGGCCCGCTCGTCGATCGGAGAGTATCCGCTGGAGGAGAACGGGTTGCTGTCGTCTCCGGTGGACAGGTAGAGGTTCCCCGCGGCGTCGAAGTCGATGTCACCGCCGACGTGACAGCAGATACCCCGGTCGGCGGGAACGTCGAGCACGTTCACCTGACTCGCCATGTTCACCGTGTAGTTGGCGTTGAGGGTGAACCGGGACAGCCGGTTGACTCCCTTCCACGCGGTCCAGTCGGTGCCCGTGGCGGGAGCGTCACCCGAGGGCGTCGACAGGGGAGGGGCGTAGTAGAGGTAGATCTGCCGGTTCGTGGCGAAGCCGGGATCGACGCCGACGCCCTGCAGGCCCTCTTCGTCATGGGAGTAGACCGGGATGGTGGCGACGACGGAGGTGCTGCCGGCCGCGTCGGTGCGCCGCAGCACGCCGTCGCGCGCGGTGTGCAGCACGGACCGGTCAGGCAGCACCGCCAGCGAGATCGGCTCGCCGGTCTCCGCGACGCCCTTGGCTAGCGTGACCTGCTGGTAGTCGGCCTGGTTGATGGGTTGGGCCTGAGCGGGACCTGCCGGGCCCGCGATCACGGCGAGTGAGGTGGTCGCGAGTATGAGGGCGACACCCGCCGCTCTCCGCCGGAGGGCGGAGCCGAGGGGATCCAAGACTGACATCGGGGAGATGTCCTTTCCTGACGGTGCGCCAGGCGGAAGCACGGAGTGCGCGGCCGCTCGGCTGGGGGGTGGGTTGTCAGGTGGTCGTGCAGCTGAGCTCCACCGGGCCTGCGGTACGGCAGGCCGGTGGTGATAGGCGCAGGGTGCCTTTCGAGCTACCGGACGCTTGCGCCGAACGCGTCGATGAGTCTGCCGTGTCCCATCGGCGTACTACTGCCGTGAGCTGAGGTGGACGCCACGGTGCCATGGGGATCGATCACCGTCAAGACATAAATCCCCCCTCTTTTGAAGATAGTCGACGTAACATCTTTAATCGGCTACGAAACTTTTGTTCAACGGCAACATAAGTGGTTCTGAGGTCCCGGGAGCGTGAAGAGCATCGGCCCGGAGCCGGCCGATTCGATCTCGCCCTGGCCGTACGAGATCATCGGGTGGTTCCCCGGCGCCGGCCTGGGACGACGTCGACGTCCGCGCGGGCGAGTCGCGCCGCCCGCTCGGGCGGGAGGCGTCGGCCGCCGGCCTCCTGGCCGCGGCTGATCCCCTTGACCCGCGCGGCGGTCACCGGTCGAAAGCAGTGTGGCGCGGCGGCCATGGGCCGCCGCGCCACAGGTGTGGTGTTTCGGGCGTTCAGGTGTTCGGGATTCGGGTTCGGGTCAGCTCGCGCTGCAGGAGACCGTCGGCCAGGTCGTGCTGCCGTTGGTCTGGATGGTCACGCCGAAGTTGTTGCCATTGCCGTTGGGCCTGGCGGTCAGCACCTGGGCGCTGGGGTAGCCGGCGCTGATGTTCCAGGTGGCGATGATCTTCTCGGGGGAGGGGACGTTCATCGTCACGGTCCAGTTGCTGGAGCCGCTGACCGAGACGTTGAGGTTGTACCGGTCGCTCCACTGCTGACCCGCGGACAGCGACGCGGTGCAGCCACCGCCGCCACCGCCGCCGCCGCCACCTCCTCCGCCACCGGAGGTGCCGCCCACCGTTATGTTGGAATTCCCGCTGCTCTGATATCCCTCTGTTGCGAGAATCATGTAATCGTGATTGCCCAGGCTCATTCCATTGCGGGCCCAGGCGTCAAAGTGGTTTCCGGAGGTTATGGTTCCGCCCGTTTTCTTTGACTGCCGGACGCTCCAGTACTGATTGAAGGTTCTGATGCCGTCGATGGAGGGGGCGTTGGTCCGCGTCGTCTGGTAGATGTCGTACGTGCCGCCATCGCTGGTGACCGTGCCCTTGTACGTTCCCGTGGGCCGATAAGTGCCCCAGTTGTCGACGATGTAGTATTCCACCAGCGGGTTTCTCGTCCACCCATAGAGGGTCAGATATGCATTTCCGGACGGATTGAAGCTGCCCGAGTAGCTGACGGCCCTACGCCCGCCGGTGCTCCAGCCCTTACCGGCGACGAAATTCCCGGTGTTGCTCCATGAGGTGCTGTAATTACCGCCTGAGCCCAGTTCCATGGAGACCGACCCAGGGCTGTCTGTCCAGAACGAATAGAAGTAGCCATTGTTCGTGCCGGTCTGATTGGAGGTTATGGCCGCATGGGCGGGGCCGGGCAGTATCACCAGGGCCACGGCCAGGGCCACGGCGCAGGCGCGGCTGATGAACAGCCTGCTGCGGCCGCGTCTGCGGCTCTTCAGGCGGGCGGGGGCATCGTTCATGTGCGTGCTTCCTCCTCGTGAAGACCGGCCGGGAGGCCGGGCAGCGCGATACGACTCGCGGGGCTGTCGGTGGCCAGGGTGAGGGCCGCCGCGCGTCGGCGTCGTACAACGCGGCGGAGGTTGGCCGTCGTCGTGTGGTCGACGACCGGAGGACCAGGCTGCGGTGGGTGACCCGGATCGACAGTGGCTGAGGTCTGTCGATGGCGACAGTGTTCGTCCGGCCTGACGAGTTGTCAACGATTCCCGAAAGATCCCGAAGGTCTTAGAAAGGTATTCGGCCTGGTCGCCGGCCATTCCTGGCCGATCGCCTGCGGGGTCGGTCGATGAAAGTTTCGTACTTATTCCGAAACATGCTGTGCGGGGTGTGATGTCCACGCCGGCCGCCTCGGGAACGTCATCGCGTGCTTCTCGCGGAACGCTTCATGCCCCGGCTCCGCGTCCGTGAGATGGGGGCCGCCTCCAGGGATATCTCCGCGGACGCGCCGGCTGTCTGGCAGGGCTCGTCGCCGCGAAGAGATGGCCGGATGGGTCGCACTCGGGAGCCATGGTGCAGGTATTCGACAGGGGTCATGGCTCTCGGCTCTCATAACGGTCGATGAAACCGGAAAGCGCTTACTTTCATGCGTTCGAGCAGGGTGAGCATGGCAGTTAGTTTGTATGATTGACAAACTTATTAGGCCTACTTATGTTACGGGCACTGATCGACCGCTGCCGCTCCGGCTCGCGGGACCGCCGTCGCCAGGGCGCACCGCCGCCCTGGCGCAGTTGACTCGTCGACCCGGAAAAACCCTCCCCACCGAACTCTGAGGATGAGAAACAATGGATTCACGCTCGACACGCACCGACCGTCGGGGACGGTCCAGGGCCCGGTTGATGGGCATCTCCGCTACCGGAATCCTGGTCGCCGCGACCGCGCTGATGGTGGTGGCGTGGCCGTCGCAGGCGGCCACCGTCCCGGTCGCGGGTGGCGTCTACACGCTGGCCTCGGGTTCCAGTGGCAAGTGTGTGGATGTGGCCGGTGCCTCGTCCGCCGATGGCGCCCTGCTGGTGCAGGTGGCGTGCAACGCCGCCGCCACCGACCAGCAGTGGAAGGCCGTCGCCCGAGGTGGTGCGTTCAACGTTGTTAACGCAAACAGCGGCCGGTGCGTCGACGTGCCGAGCTCCTCCACCGCCTCCGGCACCCAGCTTCAGCAGTGGGGCTGCGGCGACGGGACCAAGCCGCCGCAGCAGTGGACGTTCGAGCCCTCCTCGGCAGCCTCCGGCAGGTATCTGGTCAGGAGCGTCGTCTCCGGGCTGTGTCTCAGCAACAGGGACGGTTCGACGGCGGGCAACAATCCGATCGTCGAGGAGACCTGTTCCGACGTCGCCCGCATGCAGTGGGCCTTCAATCAGGTCTCCGGGCCGACGACCCCTCCCACCGGCCGGGTCTGGTCGAACAACGCCGACGGTTTCGCGGCCACGAGCGGCATGGGCGACACCACGACGACCGGCGGTGCGGCCGGAACCACGGTCACCGTCTCGACGTACGCCGACCTGGTCAGGTACGCGACCGCCGCCACGCCCTACGTGATCAAGGTCAACGGCGCCATCACCGTCACGCCGTACGGCACCGAGATCAAGGTGGCCTCGAACAAGACGATCGTCGGCGTGGGGACCAGGGGCCACATCGTCAACGGCGGCTTTTTCCTCGGAAGCGGCGTGCACAACGTGATCATCCGCAACCTGACCATCCGTGACACCCGGATGACCAGTGACGATCCCGACGACAAGGACTTCGACTACGACGGCATCCAGATGGACACCGCCCACCACATCTGGATCGACCACAACACCATCACCCGCATGAACGACGGCCTGATCGACAGCCGCCTGGACACCACCTACCTGACCGTGTCCTGGAACGTCCTGTCGGAGAACAACAAGGCGTTCGGCATCGGCTGGACCACCAATGTGACGTCGCGCATGACGATCCACCACAACTGGATCCACGACAACAACCAGCGCAATCCCAGCACCGACAATGTGGCGTACGCCCACCTGTACAACAACTACCTGCAGAACATCGCCTCGTACGGCAACTACGCCCGCGGCGCGACCAAGATGGTGCTGGAGAACAGCTACTTCGACAACGTCAAGGACCCGTACTACCGGGACGCCGCCGCCCAACTCCGCCAGAGCGGCAGCATCGTCGTCAACTCGACCGGTCAGCAGGGGACCGGCGGGTCGGCGTTCACGCCCAGCTCGTTCTACTCCTACACGCTCGACCCCGCCTCGCAGGTCCCCTCGCTGCTGCGCACCTACGCGGGACCGCAGGCCAACATCGGCGTGTGACCGACGCCTCGGGCCGGCCGGAGAGGAGCGTTCGGCCGGCCCGAGTGCCGCCACCTCGGACGTCCGCGCGGGAACGCGACGGTTCCGCGATCCACCAGAACTCGACTTTCCCACCCCCCGGGAACTTCCCCACCCCCAGGAAAGGACGCGTCATGCGCCAGGGACCACCCATTTCGCCACACGTACCGAGGATCAGGCCCGTCGGTGTGATCGCGGTTGTCCTCACGGTTCTCGCCGGTGTCGTCACCCTCACGGCCGGGCCCGGCCTGGCCGCCGCCGCCCCGGTCGCCGGCGGCGTTTATACGCTGGCCTCGGGTTCCAGTGGCAAGTGTGTGGATGTGGCCGGTGCCTCGTCCGCCGATGGCGCCCTGCTGGTGCAGGTGGCGTGCAACGCCGCCGCCACCGACCAGCAGTGGAAGGCCACCGCTCAGGGGAGCGCGTTCACCCTGGCCAACGTCGGCAGCGGCCGGTGTGTCGACGTGCCGGGCTCTTCCACCGTCTCCGGCACCCAGCTTCAGCAGTGGGGATGTGGCGACGGGACCAAGCCGCCGCAGCAGTGGACGTTCGCGCCCTCCTCGGCCGCGTCCGGCAAGTATCTGGTCAGAAGCGTCGTCTCCGGGCTGTGCGTCGCCAACAGGGACGGTTCGACGGCGGGTAACAACCCGATCGTCGAGGAGACCTGTTCCGACGTCGCCCGCATGCAGTGGACCTTCAACCAGCTCTCCGGGCCGACGACCCCACCTCCCACGGGGACCCCGACGGTGGCGTCCGACGGCACCGGCCGGTATCGGACCGTGCAGGCCGCGATCGACGCGGTGCCGTCCGGCAACGGCAGCCGGGTCGTCATCACGATCAAGCCGGGCATCTACCGGGAGATCGTCAACGTCAACAAGCCCTACGTCACGCTGCAGGGCCTCGGCGCCGCGCCGTCGAACACGCTCATCGTGAACAACCGGTCGGCGTACACCAGCGGCACGTCGGGCAGTTACACCGCGCTGATCTCCGCCCGCGATGTCACTGCCACCAACCTGACCATCTCCAACGACCTCGACGAGAACTCCATCCCCAGCGGCCAGCAGGCCGTCGCGCTCCGGCTGGACAGCGACCGCACCACCCTGACGAGCGTCCGCGTGCTGGGCGACCAGGACACCCTGCTCGTCAACGACTCGGCCCGCGCGTACGTCAAGAACTCCTACGTCGAAGGCACGGTCGACTTCATCTTCGGCGGGGGCACCATCGTCTTCCACAGCTGTGACATCTACGAGAAGCGCAGCACCGGCGGCCCCATCACCGCGGGCAGCACCGACGCGGGCAAGTTGTACGGCTTCCTGTTCTACAAGTCCCGCATCACCGGCGCGACGAACAACACCACGTCGCTGGGACGGCCGTGGTACCCCGACGCGCAGGTTCTGTACCGGGAGTCGACGCTGAGCGCGACGATCGCGACCGCGCAGCCGTGGACGAACATGTCCAGCAACTCGTGGCAGAACGCCCGCTTCCTCGAATACCGGAACACCGGTGCCGGCGCGACCGTCAACTCCAACCGGCCGCAGCTCAGCGACTCCCAGGCCGCGAACTACACACCGCAGAAATACCTGGCCGGCTCCGACGGCTGGAACCCCGCCGGCTGACCCCGGCCCACGGTCCGGCACCCCACCGAACACCCCCTCAGAAAGCGATTCACGATGGTTTCGCACTTCACAGTCACCGTCCGCCGATTAGTCGGCATCCCCACCGCCTGGGACTTCCGCAACGGCAGCCTGACCAAGCGCTGGACGTTCGACTCCAACGTCTCCGGCTCCCAGTACGCCGGCCAGGGCAACCACCAGCTGTCCATCGCCGACGGCAAGGACGAGATCGTCTTCGGCGCGATGGCGATCAACGACAACGGCGCGCCGCTGTGGAACACCCGTCTCGGCCACGGCGACGCGATGCACGTCGGCGACCTCATCCCGAGCCGTGCGGGCCTGGAGGAATTCAAGACCGATGAGGACACGAGCAAGCCGGCGGCGTGGATGGCCGACGCCAGGACCGGCCAGATCATCTGGCAGAACGCCTCCTGCGGCTGCGACAACGGCCGCGGCGTCTCCGACGACGTCTACGCAGGCAGCCCCGGCGCCGAATCCTGGTCCTCGGCCGTCGACGGCCTGCTGGACACCGGCGGACAGAACATCGGCCGCAAGCCCGGCTCCAGCAACTTCCTCATCTGGTGGGACGGCGACCCCGTCCGCGAACTGCTCGACGGCACCCACATCGACAAGTACGGCACGGGCGGCGACACCCGCCTGCTCACCGCCGCCGACGTGCACTCCAACAACACCACCAAGTCGACGCCCTCGCTGTCGGCCGACCTGTTCGGCGACTGGCGCGAGGAGGTCATCTGGCCGACCACGAACAACACCGCGCTGCGCGTCTACTCGACCCCGAACCTCACCGACCGCCGCATCACGACCCTGATGCACAACGTGATGTACCGCGAGGCGATCGCCGGGCAGAACACCGCCTACAACCAGCCTCCGCATCCGAGCGTCTTCATCGGAAACGGAATGTGACCGCCTGCGACCAGCCGCATCCGAGCCGCTCCGCCGGCCACGGGAGGTGACACCCGAGGATCGGGTCCCAGGAGCGAGACCGGGGCCCGATCCACCGTCGGTTTCAGTAGGCCTTCACCTCCAGCAGCCCGACCGAGGCCGTGCCACTCTGCATCAGGACTCGCAGGCGGGTCGTGGTGACGGGGGAGAAGGTGACACGGTTGTACTGGTCGAGCGCCCTGGGGTAGCCGCTCGCGCCGGGCACGTCGACGTAGGCGCTCCCGTTCCACGACTGGAGTTTCCAGGAGGCGGGCACGCGCACGCCGTCGTTGTCGTCGAAGAGGTACACGTCGGCCGAGCTGAGCGTCCTCGCCGTGGGCCAGGTCAGCTGGGCCCACTGCTCACCGGTGTTGGGCCAGGTGCCCCAGCGCGGGTTGACGGCGTCGTTCGACCGGGGCGGGTCGATGCCGTCGTTGATCGCGGCGACGCTCTCCCAGGCAGAGGTGAAGGACGCCGACGCGGTGGCGGCGGTGGCCTGGTTGACCTGCGGGGGTGTGCCTGTGCCGACGTTGAGCCGGAAGGTCTTCGAGACGGGCGCGCTCAGCCTGTCGTAGTCGCGCAACTCCACGGTGAGGGAGTAGGAGCCGGCCGGTGCGGTGACCTGGCCGCTGATCTCGCCGGTGAAGCGGTCGAGGCTGAGCCCGGCGGGCAGGGCGCCCCCGGTGACCCGCCAGTCGTAGAAGGGCACGCCGCCCCTGGCGGCGAGCGTCTGCCGGTAGGCCTGCCCCGGCGTCGCCTGCGGCAGGCTCGCGGTGGTGATCGAGGGTTTGAGGAACGGGGTGAGGTTGCGGTTGAGCTTCCAGCCCGCGTTCTCGGCGATCAGCAGGGACAGCTTGGTCGGCATCCACCTGCGGGTGGGGAACAGGTGCGTCCAGCCGCCGCTCTGCCCGCTGAGCCGGTCCCAGTAGGGCTGAGTGCCCGGGATGTGGTAACTGGTGTCCAGCGGCACGGTCCGGCCCTGATACTCGATGACCTCCGCGTCGTTCGCGCCCGAGGCGCTGACGTAGTTACGCATGCCGGCCCAGTCGCTGTGGTAGGCGACGGCGTGGCCGTACTCGTGCATGACCAGGCCGTAGACGTCGAGCACGGAGCCCTGGATCTCGGTCCTGTACCAGTCCTCGTCGGCCAGCGAGGTGAAGAGCTGCTTGCCCGCCTCGTCGTACTCGAAGATCATCGCGGTGGAGCGGTGCAGCGGTCCGGGGAGCTGCTGGCCGTTCCTGGTGCTGTACCTGCCGTTGGCGGCGGGGTAGCCGGTGGAGTAGGGGCTCTGAATGCCCCGGAAGTAGACCCACATGCCGTTGTACGCCTGGTCGTTGGTGACGTTGACGTTGCCGGCCCAGTCGTTGCCCGGCAGGTGGTTGGTCTCGGCGCCGGCGGCGACGGTGTCGAACGGCTGGGTGTCGAAGAAGCGGTACCAGTCCTTGACGGCCTCCTCGGCGGCGGTGCGGAAGGCCGGGGCGTTGAAGTAACCGGTGATCGTGTCGTAGCGGTAGTCGAACTTGATGGGGATGCCGGGTTCGGTGGCGGTCTTCTGGTCCTGCTGGACCCTGATCGGCAGGCTCTGCTGGTAGGTGGTGTTGCTCGCGTCCCTGCTGGTGAGCCTCAGCGTGTACAGCTCGTCGGCGCCGGGGGCGCGCTTGGAGTGGATCGCCAGCCGGAAGATCTTCTGTTCGGAGGCGTTGGCGAACGTGAGGGTTTTTGCAGCGCCGGTGGCGGTGAGCTGGCTGGGCAGGTCCATCATCAGCCGGGAGGTGCCCTCGGCCTTGAGGTTGACCGTCACCGGGTAGGTCACGCCCTGCGGGGGCCTGACGGTCAGTTCGACGTAGGGGTTGGCGATGTAGCCCTCCCAGTCGACGAGCTTGACGCCGTAGTCGTTGACGGTCCTGCCGAAGATGTCGACGACCTGCACGGTGGGCGCGGCCTGAGCGGCCGGGGTGTGGGTCGGGAACGGAACGGCGAGCGCGGCGAGGGCGGTCGCGACCAGCGGTCTCTTCATTCCTTGCGCCTTTCTCGATGGAGGGGGACGGCCCCTCGCCTCAGGCCGCGAGGGGCGTGCCAGGACGGCACGCCCCTCGCGTGGAGCGGGGTCAGGTCCCGTAGGCCCTGACTTCGAGCAGGCCGACCGAAGCGGTTCCGTTACCGGTGAGCAGCACCCGCAGCCGGGTGGTGTTGACGCCGGTGAAGGTGACGTTGTTGAACTGGTTCTTCGCCAGCCCGTACGCGCTCGCGCCCGGCACGTCGGCGTAGGCGGTGCCGTTCCAGTACTGCAGCTTCCACGAGGCAGGCATGTCGATGCCGTCCTCGTCGTCGAAGAAGTACACCTCGGCCCTGTTCAGGGTCTGGGCCGAGGACCAGGTGAGGTCGGTCCACTGCTGGCCGGTCTGCGGCCAGCAGCCCCAGCGGGGGTTGGCGGTGTCGTTGGAGGAGGGTGGCTGGATGCCGTCGTTGAGGGCGGCGACGCTCTCCCACGCGGAGGTGAAGGAGGCCGAGGGAGTCGCGGACGTCGCCAGGTTGCCGGAGCCGGTGGGCGGCGGCTGGGTGCCGCCGCGGTTGTAGGCCTTGACCTCGGTGAGGCCGGTCCTGGCTCCGGAGGCGCTGGTGGTCAGCACCCGTATTCGCTGGGCGCTGACGGCGGAGAACTGCACCAGGTTGTAGTTCGCCCGCGGCGCGGCCGGGGTCTTGGCCTGGCTCGGCACGCTCACCCAGGCGCTGCCGTTGTAGTACTGGACGTCGTAGGAGGACGGGGCCCGGTAGGTGGCGTTGGCCGGGCGGCTGTCCTTGAAGTAGAGCCGTACCTCGTTGAGCGTGCGAGTGGCGCCGAGGTTCAGCTCGTACCAGTCCTGGCCGGTGCTGGTGCCTCCCCAGAACGGTTCGTTGGTGGGGAACCCGTCGATGGCGCCCGCGAGGTTGCTGCCGGAGGCGGTGGTGGAGGCGGTGGCCGTGGCCCCGGCCGCGAGGTTGGTCAGGTTCGCGGTCAGGTCGACGCCGGCCTTGGCGAGCATGTCCACCATCCGGGGACTGCTCTGCGCCACCTGGTTCGGGGCCTGCAGACCGGAGACGGCGGTGTTGTAGGTGACGGTGCCGCCGGTGGTGACGGCGCCGGTGGCCGGGTCCCAGGTGAAGGGCACCAGCGTGCTGACGGTGGCGGCGCGGGCGCCGTTGATGTAGATCGAGTAGCCCTCGGGCACGCCGGGGTAACGGACGATCCCGTCGGCCGGGTCGTCCCAGACGATGGTCAGGTCGGCGTTGCGGTAGCGCAGGTTGTTGATGGTGAAGTGGGTCCAGCCGATGTTGATCGGCGACAGCTCCACCTTGGCGTCGTTACGCGGCCGGAGCCCGGCGACGTCCTCGATGACGGTCCAGTTGCTGCTGCCCAGGATGTTGTGGTGGATCCAGGAGCGGTAGTTGACCGAGGAACCGTTCCAGTCGGCCCAGAACTCGTTGGCGTCGGGCCAGGCGGTGTTGCCGCCGACGTACTGCGCCCAGGTGTTCCAGTACAGCAGCTTCTTGTAGTCGTTCGCGCTCATCCAGGAGTTGGGATAGTTGCGCAGCACCGAGGAGTACAGCCGGAACTGCACGGTGGAGTTGATGGTGGAGAAGTTGTTCGAGCCCGGGTTGCCCGCCGCCGCCGCGGCGGCCTTGTCCACCTGGTTGGCCGTGTAGAAGGGGAAGATCGGGTATTCGGCGGGGTTGTCGAACAGGCGCAGGGCCTGCTTGTAGGTGGTGGTGTTGGGTATGGCGCCGACCGCGAACGGATAGTAGTTGTTGATTTCCTTCCAGGGCACCCACTCGTTGGTCGACTTCAGCCGGTGCTCGAAGAGCTGCCGGTTGGGGTTCCACAGCACGTTGACGATGGCGTTCTGGATCTGCGTGGCGAGCGTGCGCATCTCGGTGGCCTTGGCCGTGTTGCCGATCGCCTCGTACGCCTGGGCGGCGGCGAGCGCGCCGCTGTACTGGTAGGCCGACTCGGCGCGGTCCATGTTTCCGGGCTTCCAGTGGAAGGAGACGGCGTCGGCGTCGTTGCCGGTCAGCGCGCCCCAGTCGTACTCGATGAGCTTGTTGTTGTCGTGGTCGTAGTAGGCGAGCTGGCCCTTGACGTCCTGCTCGGCGTAACGGGCGAGGTTGGCCGCGATGCCGGGCTGGCCGCCGTGGATCTGGTAGCTCTTCCAGGCCGCCTCGGCGATGTACTGCGTGTAGCTGTTGGACCAGTTCTCCGGGTCGCCTGGGTTGTCCAGGAAGCGACCGTTCTTGGACGTCTGGCCGACGCTGAGCCAGTCACCGTAGGAGTAGACCGGGTTGCGCAGGTATTTGAGGTCGTCGATGTGCATGGGCTGGGTCAGCGCGATGGCGTTGTTGTAGCCCAGCACGCCCTCCGTCGAGGTGGGGAACTGGAACGTCTGCCCGGGGATGTCGGCGTCGAGGTTGTTGAAGCGCATCAGCCACCAGCGGTAGTAGATGTTCTTCTTGATCGCCGGTTCGGCGACATCGATGTAGGGCACGTTCTGCGCCCACCACAGGTTGTAGGCGCGCACGTGGGTCGCGAACGCGGTCGCGCCGGAGTAGCCCGCGTAGGCGTTGTACTCGGTGAGCGACGCGGGGATCTCGTTGGTGACGAAACCCATCACCACCTTGGCGGTCACGGTCGCCCCGGCCGCGATGGTGACGGACCTGTTGAGCCCGCCGCTGGAGGCGGCGAAGCCGTCACCGGTGAGCCGCGGGTAGATGGTGGTGAGGTTGTTGTAGGCGTTGACCTGTCCGGTCAGCTCGCTGCCCGAACCGGAGGTGGCGTAGGGCGAGGTCGCCCGCAGTTGCAGGGTGGTGGAGCCGCTGCCGCCGTTGGTGATCGACAGGTTCGTCACGGCGACGTTGTTGTCGGTGATGAACTTCGTCTGGGTCACCGTGACCGAGCCGCTGGTGTGCACGCTCTTCCAGTGGCTGGGCACCTGCCGCCGCTGGCTCACCTGCTCGGTGAACGTGCCGGGGGTGACGGCGATGGTGTAGGCGTTGTTGTTGTTGATGCTCTCCCAGTAGGCCACCTGGCCGCCGAAGCCGAGCACCGCGGGGTTGTGGGTCTTCATGAAGACCGCGCGCCCCCTGCTCATCAGCCAGGTTCCGGCCGGGTCGTTGCCGGTACGGGCCAGCAGGCGGTCCATCCAGAAGTCGGTGCCGGAGCTCTCGGCGTTGTAGATGGACTGCATCATGTTGCCAGGGGTGTACGAGACCGGCGGGGCCGGGATCGCCGGGCCGCTGAACGTGGGGAATCCGATGGTCTGCGCGGCGTTCGCGGGGATGCCCAGGATGAGCGTGCCGACGGTGAGAAGCGCCGCGGTCAGGATGGCGGTCAGTCGCCGCCAGGCGGGTACGGGAATCGACATGGTGTCACAGTCCCTCGGGGGGTCGGGGGGTGGACCGGGTGCGACAGGCGGATACCGGAGACGAGGCCGGTGGCCCGCGGGCCACCGGCGGTGGGGGAGGAGCGGCTAGAGCGCCATCCACTCCAGGACGCCGGTGGAGTAGCCCGTCCTGGAGGTGATGTTCATGCGCAGCCGGGTGGTGGAGACCGGGGTGAAGGTGGTGATGTTGTAGGTGTTCGCGCCGACGCCGCAGCCCGACTGGCCGGGCACGTTCACGTAGGCGCTGCCGTTCCAGTACTGCACCTGACAGGACGCGGGCAGGTCGATGCCCTGGTTGTCATCGAACCAGTAGGTCGCCACCTTGCTGATCGAGCGTGCGGTGGGCCACTGGTATTCGATCCACTCGGTGCCCTGGTGGTTCCAGTTGCCGTAGGCGCCGTGGCTGTGGTCGGCGGAGTTCGTCGGGACGTAGCCGTCCTTGATCGCGCCGAGTGTCTCCCACGCGGAGACGTACGACGTCGAGGCGGTGGCGGCGAGGGCCTGGTTGGTGCCGGTGGGGGGCTGGCCGCCGCCCCCGCCGCCGCCGATCGGGCCCGTGGTCTGCACGACCTTCTGCATGGTGCCGTCGGCGTTCCAGTAGAGCTTGTCCAGGGTGACCGAGCGGCGGAAGTTGCCGCCGCCGGGGGCCGCGGCGTTGTGGTAGACCATGTACCACTGGCCCTTGAACTCGACGATCGCCGGGTGGTTGGTGGTCGAGGTGACCTGGTCGAGCACGACTCCGCGGTGGGTCCAGGGGCCCATCGGGTTGCTCGCCGTGGCATAGCGGATGCAGGCGTAGCCCGGGGAGGAGCAGCCGGAGTCGTTGGCGGCGTAGGCCAGGTAGTAGGTGCCGTTGCGCTTGAACATCCAGGGGGCCTCCCAGAAGTTGCTCACCCCCTGCGGGGTGATCACGGGGCCGTCCAGGTTGATCATGTCGGGCTTGAGCTTGGCGGCGCGCACGCCGTTGTAGGAACCCCAGTAGATGTAGGCCTGGCCGTCGTCGTCGGTGAACACGGTCGGGTCGATGTTGAGGGGCGAGGAGTTCGGGGTGCTGTCGCTGATCAGCGGTCCGCCCTTGGCGTCGGTGAACGGGCCGAGCGGGGAGTCGCCGACCGCGACGCCGATGTCCATCCAGCCCGCGCCCCTGCCGTTGACCGGCACGTACCAGTAGTACTTGCCGCCTCGCGGTTCGACCTCTCCGGCCCAGGCGTCACCTCCGGCCCAGCTGAAGTTCGAGAGCGACAGCCTGGCCCCTTGATCGGTGAAGGTGGCGGCGTCGGTGGAGGAGAACACGTGCCAGTCACGCATGACGAAGTTCGTGCCGCCGGCGGCGGCCTCGTCATGACCGGTGTGCAGGTACATCGTGTCGCCGACGACCAGCGCGGCGGGGTCGGCGGTGTAGATGGCCGTGGTGATCGGGCTCGCGGCGGGCGCCGGTCCGGCCGAGGTGAGGACGAGTCCGAACGCGGCGACCGTGGCGAGGGCGGCCGTCCATCGTCGTTTCATGGCGTTACTCCTGGGGGGTGGGTGCCTGAACACGGGAAAACGGTGCCGAACACGCAACTACCTGACCTGGCAGCTGCTTCTGTTAGCGCTAACATCCGGGATGACCAGGGGCTTTTCTGAAGCTGTGCGGGGTTCTCGGCTCTGTTTCGGCGAGGTTTCCTGAGTGTTTGCGATAACAGAAACTCTGTCAAGCCCTAATGTTCACACTCGGCTGTCAACGCTGTGAGCTGGGAAAGGTGATTCTCGCTGCTCACTGCCGGTAACCGACAAACTGTTAACGTTAACATTATTCGGGGCATATCGGCTTTCATGCCGACCTGAACGGGTCCGCCCATCCGCGGCGGTCTCCGCGCTCGTCTGCCGGAGGCGAATGCCGGAGCGCCGTGGACGGCCGCGCCACCACCGCCCGTGCGTCCATCCCCCGGAGAGCCGCCGTGGCTCCGCCGGCGCCATCTCCTACGGTGTCACCACGGCGCCACGCGCACCAGGCCGTTCGCGCGGGAGCAGTCCTCGCCTCGACACCGGTTTTCGAGCCCGGTCTCGGGTAAGCCTGTCGGCGTCGAGGCGGGAGAGCGCGGGAGGCGGGATGATCGAAGAGGCGCGACACATGCGGATGCGGGTAAGCCGGGCCGCCGCCCTCCACCTGCGTGATGTCCCGTGACCGGGCGCGGCCGGAGGCCTCGCACGCGGAGTTCGTGCTTGGTGGGCCCGCCGTCGCACCGGCGCCCGTGTGACGGCGGTCAGGAGCAGTCCGCGGTACATGAGCCGATCGGCCGCCTGTTCGCGGGCGGCCAACCGTTCGTTCGAAAGGAGACGCCGTATGAGCGTCAACGAGCAGGTTCTGAGCTACCCGATCCCCAACGACGCGGCGCTGGAGCCGCCCGCGAAATGGGCCGAGCTGCGCGGCGAGTGCCCGGTGGCGCACGTGAGGCTGCCCAGCGGTGACCAGGCGACGCTGCTGACCCGCTATGAGGACGTCAAGCGGGTGCTTGCCGACCCGCGCTTCACCCGCCAGCTCAACGCCCCTGACGCGGCCCGGCTGTCGGCCGAGGGAGACGGGGTGTTCAGCGGCGAGATGGCGCAGATCATCCCTGACGGAGGCGAGGAACACCAGCATTGGCGGCGCCTGGTCGGCAAGTGGTTCACCGCCAAGCGGATGACCGCGCTGCGTCCCGCGATGGCCCAGATCGCCGAGCGGCTCATCGACGACATGGTCGAGCGCGGCCGGCCCGGTGACCTCAAGGCAGGTCTGGGCTTCCCGCTGCCGGTGTACGTCATCTGCGACATGCTCGGCGTGCCGGCCGCGGACCGGGACCGGTTCTCCTACTGGTCCGACGCCATGCTCAACCTCACCCGCTACGGTCAGGCCGAGATCGAGGCCGCTCAGAGCGAGTTCTTCCAGTACATGTCCGGGCATGTCGCCGCCAAGCGCGCCGAGCCGGGCGAGGACCTGCTGAGCGAGCTGATCGCGGCCGGCGGTCCCGAGGAGGGAGGGCTGTCCGACATCCAGATCCTGGTCACCGGCATGGCGCTGCTGATCGCCGGGCACGAGACCACCGCCAACATGATCGGCAAGATGGTCTCCATGCTGCTGGCCGACCGCAGCCGGTGGGAGCGGCTGCTGGCCGACCCCTCTCTGGTGCGCACGGCGGTGGAGGAGACGCTGCGGCTCGACGCCAACTCCGGCTTCGGTCTGCCGCGCTACCTGCGTGAGGAGACCGAGGTCAGCGGCACGGTCCTGCCCCGGGGCACGACCGTGGTGTGCAGCATGGCCGCGGCCAACCGCGATGAGAGCGTCTTCGAGTCCGCCGCCGAGATGGACCTGAGCCGTAGCCCGAACTCGCATCTGTCCTTCGGCGTCGGCGCCCACTCCTGCCTGGGTCAGGCGCTGGCCCGCACCGAACTGCAGGTCGTCCTGGAGGTACTGCTGCGCAAACTGCCGACCCTGGAACTGGCCGTGCCCGTGGAGAAGCTGGAGCGCGTGGAAGGGCTGGCCGTCGGCGGCCTGCGCACGGTCCCGGTCCGCTGGTGACCGGAACCGCCACTCCCGGCCGGAGCGATGACCGTCTGCGTCATCGCTCCGCCCCGTGCGCCCACAGCCCGCGCACGTGACCGATGTGGCGGCGCATCAGCGCCTCCACCCCGGCGGAGTCGCGCACCTCGATGAGGTCCATCAGCTCGTGGTGCTCGGCCGCGGACCGGCCCAGCGCACCGCCGCGCAGCAGCGGGGTCAGGCCGGGCAGCCGGGTCTGCGAGCGCAGCCCCGCCACCACGTCCACGAGGAACCTGTTGTCGCTGTAGGCGAGCAACGCCAGGTGGAACACGTGGTCCGCCTCGATGTACGCGATCAGGTCGGCGTGTTCGACCGCGTCGACGATGTCCTGCGCGAGCCCGCGCAGCGCGGGGAGGTCGGCCTCGGGGATGACGGGCACGGCGTCGCGCACGGTCGACGGCTCGATCAGCAGCCGCACCGCCGTCAGGTTGTCGAGGTCCTCCTCCGACATCTCCGTGATCTGGAAGCCCTTGTTCCGCCGGGAGACGACCAGGCCCTCCCTCGCCAGGTCGAGCATGGCCTCGCGGACAGGCGTGGAGGACACGCCGAACCGCGCGCCCAGGGCCGGCGCGGAGTAGACCGTTCCCGGCCGGAGCTCGCCCGAGATGATCGCGGCCCGCAGGGCTCCCCTCACCTGTTCCCTGAACGTCTCCTGCCTCCCCAGGGGGCGCAGGCGCGTCACGGCAGGAACCCGGCGGGAAACGGCCGGCCGGGTCGGGGCGGAGGGCGGCGGCCGGTGAGGTGCGGCGGGCGGTGAGGCCTCAGGTGAGACCTCACCGGTAGCCCTTCGCGAGCACCGCCTTGGTGTCACGGGTGACCAGGGCGGCCACCTCGGGGGAGAGCGGGGAGCGCGGCGGACGGCAGACGCCTCCCCTACGGCCGGCGAGGTCCATCGACAGCTTGATCGACTGGACGAACTCGGTCCTGAAGTCCCAGCGCAGGAGCGGGTGCAGGTCACGGTAGATGGGCAGGGCGCGGGCGATGTCGTCGGGGTCGCCCGAGGTCGCGAGCCGGTAGAGCTCGACGGTGCTCTTCGGGATCGCGTTCGGGTATCCGGCGATCCAGCCGACGGCCCCGGCGAGGCCCAGTTCGAGCAGTACGTCGTCGGAACCGACGAGAAGGTCGAGATCGGGGGCCAGCTCGCGGATCTCATAGGCCCTGCGCACGTCGCCGGTGAACTCCTTGACCGCGACGATCAGGCCCTCGCCGTGGAGCTCGGCGAGCAGGTCGGGGGTGAGGTCGACCTTGGTGTCGACCGGGTTGTTGTACGCCACGATCGGCAGCCCGACCCTGGCGACCTCGCGGTAGTGGTCGACCACGGCCTGGCGATCCGCGCGGTAGGTGTTGGGCGGAAGGAGCAGCACGGACGCGGCGCCCGCCTCGGCCGCCTGCTCGGCCCAGCCTCTGGCCTGCGGCGCTCCGTAGGCGGCCACGCCCGGCATGACGTGGAAGCCCTCGGGGGAGGCCTCGACGGCGGTCCGCACGACGCGCGCGCGCTCCTCGTCCGACAGGGTCTGGTACTCGCCGAGCGAGCCGTTGGGCGTGACGCCGTGGCAGCCGTTGTCGGCGAGGAACCGCACATGATCGGCGAAGCCGTCGTAGTCGACGGACAGGTCGTCGTTGAGGGGCAGTGCCGTGGCGACGCTGACGCCGTGCCACGGTCGGGCGGATGCACTCATGCAACTCTCCTGAGAAAAAGGGCTATATCGACTGCTTAGTTGGGCATCCAGCGTTCGAGACCGTCCGCGTCGAGCGGCAGTTCCGCGGACAGCACCTCGGCGCCGTCCTCCGTGACCACGAGATCGTCCTCGATGCGGACGCCGATGCCGCGCAGCTCCGGCGGGACCGTCAGGTCGTGGGCGTGGAAGTACAGACCGGGCTCGACGGTGAGCACCATGCCGGGGGCCATGAGCGCGTCGTGGTAGGCCTCCGGGCGGGAGGAGGCGCAGTCGTGCACGTCGAGGCCCAGGTGGTGCCCGATGCCGCAGACGAGGTAGCGGCGGTGGTGCTGACCGTGATCCGACAGCGCCTCGTCCACGGAGACGGGCAGCAGGCCCCAGTCGTGGAGCCCCCGGGCGATGACCTCCATCGCGGCGTGGTGGAAGTCGCTGAACCGGCGGCCGGGAGCCACCTGGGCGAGGGCCGCACGATGGGACCTCTCCACCAGGTCGTGAACCTGCCGCTGCGCCGGGGAGAACCGGCCGGACGCGGGGAAGGTCCTGGTGACGTCGGCGGTGTAGAAACTGCGAACCTCCACGCCGAGGTCGAGCAGCAGCAGTTCGTCCGGCAGGACGGGGCCGTCGCAACGCACCCAGTGGAGCGTGGGGGCGTGCGCGCCGCTGCCCACGATGCCGGCGTAGCCGGGGCCGTTGCCGTACGTCCTGGCGTGCCGGTCGAACGTGCCCTGCAACCAGCGCTCGCCCCGGCCCTCGACGGCCGCGGGAATCTCCGCGAGAACCGCGGCGAAGCCCTCGACCGTGCGGTCCACGGCCTCGCGGAGCCGGCCGATCTCCCAGTCGTCCTTGATCATGCGTAGTTCGGCCAGGACGCGGCGCAGCTCCTCGGGGTTCTCCACGGAAGGCGCCTCGTCGAGCGGGCGCACCTCGATGCCGAGCGCGGCCGACCAGTCGGCGAGTCCCGGCGCGGCGCCGACCCACAGCTCGCCGTGCATGACGTCACTGAAAAAACCGGGCTCGCCGGGGTACGCCGGAGGCGGCAGATACAGCGTCGCGTCGCCGCCGCGCATCACGACCACGCCGCCCTCGACGGGACAGCCGGTGAGCCAGTAGAAGTCGCTGTCGGGCCGGAAGTCGTACGCCGTGTCGTTGCTCCGGATCGGGGCGTGCCCCGCGGCGACCGTCACGTCCACGCCGGGCAGCGCGGCCGCGAGCCGCGCCCGGTGCGCGGCGGCCGCCTCGGGCGCGCCCGCGACGACGGGAGGCGTCCGGTCCGGGGTCCCCCATCCCTGTCCCATGTACGCGTTGAACGCCGGGATCTCCGTCAGCTTGGGATGGCTATTCACGTATTGCTCCTCCGATGTCTTGAACGAGCCCGGTCAGGCGGGCGAAGACGCGATCGTCGCCGAGGCCGTCGTGCTCGTACTCGTTGGTCACCCAGATCTGGGTGTTGCCGACGCGGGCCGCCGTCTCCAGTTGCAGGCCCGCGTCCACGTACATGTCGTCGAAGTAGACGGCCGCGGCGACCGGGACCTCGTTGGCGGCCAATCGGTCCACGTCGTACAGGGGCGCCCAGTCGTCGCGTCCGGCGAGCGCCTCCATCGCGGGACGGAACGGCCGCAGTTCGCGGATCTCCTCGAACATCCAGGGATAGATCATCTCCCCGGTGAACAGCAGCGGCCTGGAGGTCTCGGCGAACCGGGGGTGCCTGGCGCGTTCCCGCTCGGCCGCCGCCCAGGAGCCGCGCCCGTAGATGGCCTCCTGCAGCGCCGCGAACAGCGGGTCGTCGCTGTAGGACGAGCGTGCGAGCACCTGGTACAGGAAGACCGACGACAGCTCGCCCGCGTTGAAGGCCTCGTCGAGCAGCCAGTGCATGCGTTCGTATCCGGGCTTCATCCCGAAGTCGATGCCGAGCGACTGCAGCCGTCGCACCGTGAGCACGTCGCCGTCGGGCAGCAGGACGCCGCCCTCGGCCAATCGGTCCGCGATCCGCGCGACCTGCTCCACGTGCTGCGGATAGCGCCGGTAGAACTCGGCGTTCTTCGCCTCGACGCGGGGATAGGTGCGCCGGTAGACCTCGGCCGCGTCCGGGTTCAGGCTGGGCAGGCCGCCGGTGACGTAACACGCGCTCAGGCCCTCGGGCGCATGCGACAGGTACGTCATCGTGAGGAAGCCGCCGTAGCTCTGCCCGAGCGTGGCCCAGCGCCGCCCGCCGAAGACGGTCTTCCGCAGGTGCTCGGCGTCGGCCACGATCGAGTCGGCGCGGAAGCGGGCAAGATGGTCGGCGGCCTTCGCGGCGTCGTCGAACCTGCCCATCCCGCGGCCGTCGACGCGGGTGCTGCGGCCGGTGCCGCGCTGGTCGAGCAGGACGACCCGGTGGGTGCGCAGCGCCTGCCCGATCCACCCGTCGGCCCTGAGCGGGCGCGGCCCCTTGCCGCCGGGGCCGCCCTGCAGGTAGAGCAGGCACGGCAGATCCTCGCCCCGCCGCGCCGGGTCGACCAGCTCGCGGGCGAAGACGGAGATCGTCTCCCGGGGGTCCGCCCAGTCGAGCGGCACCTCCACCACGTGCTCGCGCACGTGCATGCCAGGGATCGTGTAGTTCATCCGGCGGCCCTCCTTCTGCGGTCCCACTCGGGGTTGATCCGGGGGATCGCGGCCAGCAGCGTCCTGGTGTACGGGTCCTGGGGGTCGGCGAAGACCCGCTCGCACAGGCCCTCCTCGACGATCCGCCCCTTGCTCATGACCGCCACCCGGTGGGCGATCTGGCGGACGACGGCGAGGTCGTGGGCGATGAAGACGTAGCTGAAGCCGCTCTCCCGCTGCAGGCGCCGCAGCAGCTCGATCACCTGCGCCTGCACCGACACGTCGAGCGCGGAGACGGCCTCGTCGCAGATCACCAGCTTGGGGTTGACGGCGAGCGCGCGGGCGATGCCGATGCGCTGCGCCTGCCCGCCGGAGAACTGCGCGGGATAGCGCTGCGAGTGGTCGGGGTTGAGCCCGACCCGCGCCATCAGCTCCTTGGCGAGCGCCCGCTTACCCCCCTTGGGCTCCATCCCCTGATAGACGAGGGGCGCCGTCAGGATGCGCTCGACCGTGTGCCGGGGGTTGAGCGAGGAGAAGGGATCCTGGAAGACCACCTGGACGTTGCTCCGGAATCCGGCCAGGTCCGCGCCCTTCGCGTGGGTCACGTCCCGGCCCTCGAATTCCAGGGTGCCCGCGGTCGGCTCCATCAGCCTGGCCACCATGCGGGCCGTGGTGGACTTGCCGCTGCCCGACTCGCCCACCACGGCCAGGGTCTCGCCGAGCCGCACCTCGAGGCTCACCGCGTCGACGGCGGTGAACTCCGTTCTCCGCCCGAACGGGCCGCGCACGGTGAACCGCTTGGTCAACTCCCGTGCGCGCAGCAGAGGTTCGCTCATGACACCACCTCGTCGTCGATCCGCGGGATGCTCTCCAGGAGCATCCGGGTGTACTCGTGCCGTGGCTCGGAGAAGACCTGCTCGGCGGTGCCGTACTCGACCTGCTCGCCCTGGCGCATCACGAGCACCCGCGCGGCGATCGAGCTGATCACCGCGAGGTCGTGGGTGACGAAGACCATCCCGGTCCCGGTCTCCTTCTGGAGCCCGGCGAGCAGGCGCAGGATCTGCGCCTGGACGGTGACGTCGAGGGCGGTCGTCGGCTCGTCGGCGATGAGGAGCGCGGGGGAGCAGACCAGCGCCATCGCGATCATGATGCGCTGGCGCTGCCCGCCGGAGAACTGGTGGGGGTAGTAGCCCGCCCGCCGGTCCGGCTCGGGGATGCCGACCTGCGCCAGTGCCTCGGCGACGACCTTCCTGGCCGCCCCGCGCGAGCCTCCCCGGTGGGCCCGGTACATCTCCTCGATCTGCAGGCCGACCGTGTAGTACGGATTCAGCGACGACAGCGGGTCCTGGAAGATCATTGAGGCCTGCTCGCCCCGGATCGCGCGCATCTGCCGGTCCGTGCGGCCGAGCAGCTCGACGCCGTTCAGCCGGATGCTTCCCCTGGTCACGGCCCCGCGCGGCAGCAGGCCCATGATGGCCAGGCTGGTCATCGACTTGCCCGAGCCGGACTCGCCGACGATGCCGACGGTCTCGTCCCTGCCGACGGTGAACGACACCTCCTTGACCACGTCCACGAGGCCGCGCGTGGTCGGGAAGGTCACCGTGAGGTCCTCCACGACAAGCAGCTCACTCATCGGATCCTCACTCTCGGGTCGAGGCCGGTGTAGACGAGGTCGACCACGACGTTGCCCACCACCACGAAGAACGCCGCGAGGAGGGTGACCGCCATGATCACCGGCTGGTCGTTCTTGGCGATCGAGTCGGCGGCCATCTTGCCGACGCCGTTGAGGCCGAAGACGGTCTCGGTGATCAGCGCTCCGCCCAGCAGCGCGGCGAAGTCCATGCCGAAGATCGTGGTGATCGGCGTGAGCGCGGGCCGCAGCGCGTGCCGGCGCATCGTGAGCACCGGGGCCAGGCCCTTCGACCGGGCCGTGCGCATGAAGTTCTCGGCCAGCGTGTCGATGACGTTCGCCCTGGTCAGCCGCGCGTAGAGGCAGGCGTATCCGGTCGCCAGGACGATCCACGGCATCAGGTACGACTGCAACCACAACAGGGGGCCGTCGGAGAACGCCACGGCCGAGGGGAACGGCAGGATCTGCAGCTTGACCACCAGGACGTACTGCAGGGCCAGCGCGAGCACGTAGTTGGGGATGCTGGCGCCGCCCAGGGCCAGGCCCATCGTGGTCCGGTCCCACCAGGTGCCCTCCCTGACCGCGCTGAGCAGACCGGCGCCGATGCCGATGACCAGCCAGAGCACGGCCGCGCCGACCGCGACGGTGGCGCTGACCGGGAGCCGGTCCAGGATCATCTCCCACACCGACTGGCTGGTCTGGAAGGAGTAGCCGAGGCAGGGCGCCGGGCAGTGGATGAGGTTCGCGCCCGATCCGTAATCCCGCCCGGCGAACAGCCCGCTCAGGAAGTCCCGGAACTGCGTGAAGAACGGCTGGTCCAGCCCGAGGAGCGTGCGAATCTGCAGGATCCGCTCCGGGGTGCAGGTCTTGCCGCAGATCATGACCGCCGGGTCCGGCGACAGCTTGAAGAAGATCAGGTAGGTGAACAGGCAGACCATGAAGAGGATCAGCACGAGCCCGGCGATCCGGCCTGCGAGGTAACGGGCCATCAGGAGGCCTCTCCCGCGTCGGTGACGGCCCGGATCCGGTCCCCGAGCACGGTGAGGGACAGCACGGTGAGGAAGAGGAAGAGCCCGGGGATCGCGAAGTACATCGGGTCCACCGCGTACCAGCTCACCGAACTGGCGATCATCTGTCCCCACGAGGGGGTCGGCGGGGTGACGCCCACGCCCAGAAAGGACAGCCCGGCCTCGGTGCCGATGTAGCCGGGCACCGCCAGGGTCGTCATGACGATGAGCGAGCTGCGCAGGTTGGGCAGGATCTCCTTGAACACCAGGGCGCCCGTGGAGGCGCCCGACGCGCGGGCCGCCTCGACGAACTCCCGGTTCACCAGCGTCAGCGTCTGCCCGCGCACCACCCGCGCGAGGTACGGCCAGCCGAACACACTGATCACCACGACCAGCAGGACCGCCCGGTTCCCCGACGGCAGCGACGACAGGATCGCGATCATGAAGATCAGCGAGGGGAAGGCCATCAGGAAGTCCATGACCCGGGAGATCACCTGGTCGGCCCAGCCTCCGTAGAACCCGGCGAGCATGCCGAAGACCACGCCGAGCAGGGTGGTCAGCACGGTCGCCGAGATCGCGATCAGGAACGACACGCGAGCGCCGTACATGATGCGGGCCAGGACGTCGCGGCCGTTCTGCGGCTCGACGCCGAACAGGTGCTCGGCGCTGACGCCGCCGAGTGAGCCCCTGGGCAGGCCGCCGAGGTTGGTGTCGATGGCCGCCGCGTCGAAGTCGTTCGGCCCGTGCCCGGTGAGGGCGGTGATCAGCGGTGCGCAGACCGCCATCAGGACGACCAGGACGAGGAAGCCCGTGCTGAGGACGGCGGCCCAGTCGTGCAGCAGCGCGCCCGCTATCCGGCGTCCCGAGGTGGCGGGCACACCGGGTGTGCCCGCCCCGGGGCCGGCCTTCGCGTCGCGCGAGGGTGCGGCGGTGGTCATGGCGTACGCCTACTTGCTCGGGTCTTTGAGCCCGAGGGAGATGAAGTCGATGCCGCCGGAGAACGCGTCGTTCAGATAGGCACCGGCGACGTTGCCGCCGACGATCGTCACGTTCTTCTCGTAGACGAGAGGCACGATCGGCGCCTGCTCCATGATCTGCTTGTCCAGCTCGGCGTACGCGGCGTTGGCGGCGTTGACGTCGGTCATCGCGCCGATCTCGTCGATCCGCTTGTTGATGGCCTCGTCGTTGATCTGGGCGAGGTTCTGGTTGCCCTTGTCGAAGATGTTGCGGCCGTCGAACAGCGGCGGCAGGAAGGTGGCGCCGGACGACCAGTCCGGGCACCAGCCGGTGATGGCGGCGTCGTGCTGCTGCGCCGGGGTGGCGATCACCTCGTAGAAGGTGGACGTGTCGATGTTGTTGATCTTGACGTTGATCTTCAGCGGCTTCAGCGCCTCCTGGATCGCGACCGCCATGCCCTGCTGGCGGGGATCCGGGCGGACGTCCAGCGTCAGGTCGAAACCGTCGCCGAGTCCGGCGTCGGTGAGGAGCTGCTGCGCCTTGGCCGGGTCGGTCGGGTACGGGTCGTAGTCCACCCGGCCGACGATGGTCGGCGGCTGGATCGAGGTCGCCTTGTCCGCGAGCGTCGTCCCGCCGTCTCCGGCGACCACGGTGTCCTTGTTGACCGCGTAGTTGATCGCCTGCCGGACCCGTACGTCACCGAGGGGCTTCTTGGTGGTGTTCAGGCTCATGTAGGTGGTGCAGCCCATGTAGCCGGAGAGCGTGCGTTCCTTGATCTGCGGGGTCTGGATCCGGGCCACCGTCGCCGCCTGGATCGCGCCCGCGGTGGCGTTCGCGTCGGCGCCCTGCCCGGCGAGCATGCGCTCGTCGATGGTCGCGCCGTCGAGCCCGAAGGTGAACTCGAACCCGTCCGCCTTGGCCGCGCGGAGGGTGTCGGAGGAGGCCTTCCAGTACGGGTTGCGGACCAGCTTCAGCGACGCCCCGCGCTGGTAGCTCTCCACCTTGTACGGTCCCGACGCGATCGGCTTGGTGTCGAAGGCGTTGGCCGCCCCCGAGCCCTTCGGGAAGGGCACGAAGTTGGGCTGCGCGAGCGCGCTGGCGAAGTCCGCGAACGGCTTCTTCAGGTGGAAGACGATCGTCTTGGCGTCCGGGGTCTCGATCGTGTCGAGGTCACCGGAGACGTACGGGCCCTTGTAGTCCTTGGGCGTGTCGATGAGCAGCCTGGCGTACGGCGAGCCGATCCCGGCCTCCGGGTCCCAGGCGCGCTCGACCCCGAACTTCATGGCCTCGCTGGTGATCGGCGTGCCGTCCTCGAAGAAGATGTCGTCCTTGAGGGTGAACGTCCACGTCTTGTTGTCGTCACTGCCGGTGCCGGTGGTGGTGGCGAGGTCGGGAACGATCTTCGTGCCCTCCGCTCCCGGACCCGCGCCGAACGTCGTCAGGCCCCGGTAGATGAGCCGGTAGAAGTTGTTGACGCCGCCGTCCCAGCCCCGGGCCGGGTCCAGGTGGGAGTAGTCGGCGGCGAGCAGGACGTGGACGGTGCCCCCCGTGGAAGCCGCCGCCGACCCGCCGGCTCCGGAGGCGGGGGCGGAGGCACCGCCACACCCGGTGAGCGCCAGGGCGGTGAACACCGCAACAGTGGCGAGAACTGCCGATCTCCTCATTGCGCCTTCTTTCGATGGGTGAACTCGGGGGTCATGCGTTCCTGACCCATACGCGCATGGCTTCGGGCCGGCGGTTGCCCCAGAGGAAGTGGGGGACGAAGGTCACCGGAACCGTCCTGCCGGGCGCCGGCCGTTCCGCCGGCAACTCGGGGTAGAGCTCGGCGGAGGGCGGCGCGGCCGCCCCGGCCGTCATCCGCAGGACGACCGCGCCAGGCAGCTCGTCCTGCGACCGCTCGACGGTCGCGCCGGCGACCTGCTCGGGGGAGACGACGAGGTCGTCCACCGGTACCGGGCAGTCCTGCTGCTCGACGCAGTAGACGAGCGGACCGCGCGCGACGCCGACCGCGCCGCGGGTCGCGTCCAGATAGGGGTGTGAGCCGTGTGCTCTGACCGGCATCGGGATGCCGAGCCGCAGCTCGTCGCCCGCCGCCCAGACGCGCTCGACGGTGAGCCAGCCGTCCTCGGCCCCCTCGACCGGCCGGCCGTTCACCGACGCCGTCACCGAGCGGGCCCACGCGGGGACGCGCAGCCGGATCGCGTACGGCTCGTCCGGCGCCCGCTCGACGACGATGCGCACGTCGCCGTCCCAGGGGTAGTCCGTCTCCATCGTCAGGGCGATCGAACCGGTCTCGATCCGCGCTCCGGTGTAGGTCGTGATGTGGAGCGCGCCCTCACGCTCGGCGGCGACGTGGTCGCCGAGCTGTGCCATCCAGCGGACGATGTTCGGCGGACAGCAGGGACAGCCGAACCAGGACCGGCGCAGCAGCTCGCCGCCCGTCTCCGCGCCGCTGCGCTGCTCGTGGTCGGGACGGCGCTGCAGCGGGTTGTCGTAGAAGAACGCCCTGCCGTCGGCGGACAGGCCCACGGCGTACGCGTTGAACAGCACCCGCTCGAACACGTCGAGATATTTCGCGCCTCCGGTCGCCTGGAACATCCGCCACGCCCACTGCATGGTGGCGATCGCGGCGCAGGTCTCGGCGTAGGCGCGCTCCGACGGCAACTCGTAGCGGTCGCCGATCGCCTCGTCGGAGTGGCGGCTGCCGAGACCGCCGGTGATGTAGAGCTTGGTGGCGACCATGTCGTCCCAGAGCCGGTCGAGCGCCGCAAGCAGCGAGCGGTCGCCGGTCTCCAGGTAGATGTCGGTCGCGCCCGCCGCGAGGTAGGCCATCCGTACGGCGTGCCCGATGACCGAGGGCAGCTCGCGGAAGGGCAGGTGGTCCTGGAAGTATTCGGGAGGGAAGATCGTGTGTTTCAGTTTGGCCTGGCCCCGCCGGTCCACGAACAGGCCCGCCTGGACGAGGTAGGCGCGGTCGCCGGTCTCCCTGAACAGCTCGACCAGGGCCATCTCGACCTCGGGGTGGCCGCAGGTGCCCTCCTCCTTGCCGGGCCCGAACCGCTCCACCACCAGATCGGCGAACCTCACCGCCACCGCGAGCAGCCGCCCGTCGCCCATCCGCCGTCGCGCGGCGACCGCGGCCTGGATGAGGTGGCCCAGGTTGTAGAGCTCGTGGCCCCAGGAGAGGTCCTCCCACGGCTTCTTGACGTTCGCCGGATCCTGGAAGTAGGAGTTCAGGTAGCCGTCCTCGGCCTGCACGCGCTCAAGCAGCTCGACGACCTCGTCGAAGAACTCCCGCGCTCCGTCCTGCGCGGTGCCGGCGCCGATCTCGTACGCCACCCCTTCGAGGGTCTTGTACAGGTCCGTGTCCAGGAACGGGTAGCGGCCACGGTACGGCGGAGCGTCCGTCACGAGGAGGCGCTTCAGGTTGTCCACGTTGCCGGCGGCGCGCAGCTGCTCGATGGTGTGCGGGACCGTGGCGGTGCTGTTGCGGACCTGCCACTGACGGAGCAGACCACCGGTGATCTGCACGTTGACCTGCTCAAACGTCATGAGGGCCCTCAATGCCATGTAGCATTTCACCTGTACTATGTAGCATGGCACTGAACCTTAGAGCCGGGTAAACGGACCGCCAATAGAGCGGAATATTTAGGGCTCATCCGTATCAAAACGGTTACCAAAGCGTGATGTCCGGATCGCCGGCGCCGACGCGGGCCGTGCTCGGGGAAGAGCAGGTCAGGCCGCCGAGGCGGCCATGACGCGGCCTGTGCGATCACTCTCCCGCCTCTTCGAGGTCGGCGCCGTCAAGATCGTCGCCCATCCGCAGGGTCGTCCACCGTATTCGGGCGGGCCGACGGCGTGGAGCGCCATGGACGAGACCGCCGTACGGCTCGCATCGCGCGGGCTCTCCCGTCGCGGCCCTTGACTTCTTTCATCACAGCCCTTGACGAGAATTATGAGATCGTTAACACTCTCGACCATGAGATGTGAACCTGGTCGCGCATCGGCCGTTCAATGGATGCGGTGATTCGATGTCGTAGATCATTTCCTGTCGCAAACATGCTATGAGCAGGTGTTTCATGTTCTCCTTCCGCTTTTCGCCGTCCCGTCGACAAGCGGTTGGGTCCAATCGGTAGACGCCGGTGAGCGCGTATTCGCAGGGGCTTTAACGGTCGCTAAATGTTAACGCTAACAATAAATCTTCAACACGGGCCGACCTCGATCCCTCATTTCCGCGGACACCGCCGGATGAGAAACCTCAGACCAGATCTCGAGCCACAGACGAGGACAGTGAAATGACGAATCCCATGCTCCGGCGTGATGTGCTGCGCCTGGCCGCACTGGCGGCCGCCACTCCGTCCGCACTCGCCCTGGGTGGAGCGGGGACGGCACAGGCCGCCACCCGTACGGCGGTGGCCGCCATGGTTCCGCCGCCGCGGAGCGCCCCCGCGACACCCGCCGCCTGGGTCGTGAAACCGTTCGCCAACAGTCAGGTCACGTTGGACGAAAGCCTGTTCGCCGCCAACCGGGACCGGATTCTGAACTTCCTGAGGGCCTATCCGGCCGACCGGATGCTGGCCAACTTCCGGGCCAACGCCGGGCTGGACACGCTGGGCGCCCAGCCGCCCGGCAGCTGGGACGACGCGACCGGCAACCTGCGCGGTCACTACAGCGGGCACTTTCTCAGCGCCCTGGCACTGGCCTACGCGGGCTCCGGCGACGACTTCTACAAGGACAAGCTCGACTACATGGTCACGGCGCTGGGCCAGTGCCAGGACGCGCTCGCCGCCACGGTCGGGCAACCGGCTCCTCCCGCCCCGCCCGTCGCCAGGGTGAGCGGGAAGTTCGGCCAGGCGGTGAAACTCGACGGGTCCCAGTACGTGTCACTGCCCACCGGCATAGTGAGCGGCCTCGGCGACTTCACCATCGCCCTGTGGCTGAACCCGGCGGCGATCAGCACCTGGTCAAGGATCTTCGACTTCGGCACCGGCACCACCCGCAACATGTTCCTGGCCGTGAGCGCGGGCTCCGCGCCGAGATTCGCGATCACCACCGGCGGTGGCGGTGGCGAGCAGCGGATCAACGGCACCGGCCAGTTGGCCGCGGACCGATGGACCCATGTCGCGGTCACCCTGTCCGGAGGCACCGGCACGCTCTACGTCGACGGCGCGCCGGTCGGCACGAACCCCGCCATGACCCTCCAGCCGTCCAGCCTCGGCTCGACCGGCAACAACTGGATCGGAAAGTCCCAGTACGGCGACGCGTACCTGAGGGCCTCCGTCGACGAGTTCCAGATCTACGACCGCGCGTTGACCGAGGCCGAGGTGCGGGCCCTGATGACGGACGCGGAGGGAGGGCCGGGCGGCGGAAACGGCGGAAACGGCGGAAACGGCGGAAACACAGCCTGGTACCGGTTCGAGGAGGAGAGCGGGGAGACCGCGGCCGATTCCTCCGGGAGGGGGCAGGACGCCCGGCTGGTCTCCGAAGGCGGCGGGCACCCCGGCCCGAGCCACCCCGGGTTCCTGGCCGCCTACCCCGAGACGCAGTTCATCCTGCTGGAGCAGTACGCCACCTACCCCACCATCTGGGCGCCCTACTACACCTGCCACATGATCATGAGAGGGCTGCTCGACGCCCACGAGTTCGCCGGCAACGAGCAGGCGCTCGACATCGTCATGAAGATGGGCGACTGGGTTCACAGCAGGCTGGGCCATCTTCCCCGGGCGCAGCTGGATCGCATGTGGGGCATCTACATCGCCGGCGAGTACAACGGCATGAACGCGGTGATGGCCGACCTCCACGCCCTGAGCGGCAAGCAGGAGTATCTCGCGACGGCGAAGTGCTTCGACAACACCGCGCTCTTCACGGCCACCGTCGCCAACCAGGACACGCTGGACAGGAAACACGCCAACCAGCACATCCCCCAGTTCATCGGCTACCTGTCGGTCTTCGAACAGTCCAGGGAACGCGACTACTACACCGCCGCCGTCAACTTCTGGGACATGGTCGTCCCCCATCGCACGTTCACCGACGGCGGCCTGGCCGGCCCGAGCGACAACGGCGAACTCTTCGGAGCGCGCGATGTCATCGTGGGTTCCCTGGGGACCAACAACGCCGAGACGTGCTGCAACTACAACATGCTGAAGCTGAGCAGGGGCCTTTTCTTCCACACCGCGGACCCGAAGTACATGCAGTACTACGAACGGGCCCTCTACGGTCAGATCCTCGCCTCACGCCGCAACGTCGACAGCGCCACGGACCCGCTGCTGACCTACTTCATCCCCATGCGGCCGGGCGCCTCGCGGAGTTACGGCAACCTCGGGACCTGTTGCGGCGGAACCGGGCTGGAGAGCCACACCAAGTTCCAGGACTCGATCTACTTCCGGTCCGCGGACGACTCGACACTGTACGTGAACCTCTACATGGCCTCGGTGCTGAGCTGGCCGGAGAAGGGCTTCACGATCAAGCAGTCGACGGACTATCCGACCGACCCCACGGGCACGACGACGCTCACGGTGCAGGGTTCGGGCCGGCTGACGGTGAAGCTCCGGGTGCCCTACTGGGTGGAGAAGGGCTTCACGGTGCGGGTCAACGGGGACGAGCAGAGGCTCAACGCCAAACCCGGCGGTTACGTCACGCTCAACCGGCGCTGGAGCCGGGGCGACAAGATCAAGATATCGATGCCGTTCACCCTGCGCGTCGAGAAGGCACTGGACATCCCGACCACCCAGAGCATCGCCTACGGCCCCGTTCCGCTGGCCGCCGCGAGCAACGAGACCACCTACCGGGAATTCTCCCTCTACAAGGACTTCACGCTGTCCGGGGACCTCACGGACGCGATCACGTCCACCGCGCCGATGAACTTCACGACGAACGGTCTGCCGCTGATCCCCCTCTACGTCAATGACACCAACCGCTACCACGCCTACTTCCATCGCGTCGAGCCGAAGATCGTCTTCGGGGCGGTGGATTCCGGCGTGCCGAACTACGAGCGAGACGACGCGGTGACGTTCCTCGACGCGGTCTGGGCCAAGGCCCCCTTCGACAACCGCGAACGGTTCCGGTCCACGGTGGACCGCACCGCCGGGGAATGGGTCCGCGCCGGCCTCATGACACCCGACGAGAGGAAAAAGGTGGTCGCCGCCGCCGCCCAGGCCAAGCTGCGCCGCTGAGCCGTGTTCTCGCGACCCGGTCCGGAGCCGGTCGCGGGGATGCCCCCCTGAGAGAAGGCAGTTCGTTCACGGACTGAGAAGTGTCAGGCAAGCCGGCCGGGCGTCATCGAGGAGGCGGCACACGCGCTGCGGACAGGTCGCCCGGCCGTGCTCGCCCGATGCTCTATCTTGGCGGATCGTCGACCTTGATCTTGTCTCCCGTGTCGGAGATGAAGACGACCAGCAGCTTCGCCGGTTGCGTCCGGCTGGTGTTCTCCGCGAGCAGATGGTGGGCGCCCGGCGGCTCGACCCAGTTCTCGCCTTGGCGGTACGTGCGCGCCGGCTCGCCACCGAGCTGGCTGCGCACGGTGCCCTCGAGCACGTAGGCGTAGACGAAGGCGTTGCCGTGCCGATGCGGCACCGCGCGTGCGGCAGGCGGGAAGTCCACGATCGCCGAGGTGAACGTCTTGCCCGGGACATTCGGAAGCGCCTGTTCCAGGATGGGGGACAGCTTGTCGGACGGTGGCTGCGAAGACGGCGACGGCGAAGACGGTGACTGCGAAACCGTGGCGACAGCGGGTAACGCGCCGGTCGCGTGCTCCACCGCGGGAGCGCACGCGGTGGCCGCGGCCACCAGGCCGCCGGCGAGAAAGCCACAGGCAATCCGTACCCGGATCATGACGGCTCTCCTATCCTGCTCGGACCTTTGAGGCGCACGGAAGTCGCGAGGCGCCCCGGCTTCCGCCCGAAGGGTTCGCGTCGCTGCTGGTGTATCCCTGTCCAGGCATTTCGGTGCCTAACCACAGGCGAATCCAAGCCTTGGCGATGGTCCGCCCAAGTCCTCAACAAGGGCGGCCCCGAACCGAAACCCATGGCCGAGCGGCGACGCGTCAACGCCGGTGAGCAGCACCCGGCCGGCCACAGGGGCTCTCATCGCCCTGCCGGCGGCGGCGGAGGAGAGCTACGCGGCGGTTATTCCCCTTCCGCGACCCTGATGATCGTCTTGCCGGGGGTGCGCTGGGTGGGCGCGAACGCGGAGGGCGCCTCGGCGAGCGTCCGCACGGCCCCGACGATCGGGCGGAGTCGTCCTTCCCGGACCCGCCGGACCAGGTCCGCGAGCCGGGCGCGATCGGGCTCGACGACAAAGAAGATCGCCTGCCCGTCTCGGGGCCGGACCGTGGGCGGCGAGGCGATGGTGACGAGCGTGCCGCCGGCGCGTACCAGCGCGGCCGAGCGGTCCAGGATGTCACCGCCGATCACGTCGAGCACCACGTCGACCTGGCCGGCGTCTTCAAGGGAGTCGGCCTGCAGGTCCAGGAAGGCGTCAACGCCGAGACCGAGTGCCGTGTCCCTGTCGCCGGCCCTGCCGGTGCCGATCACTCGGGCTCCTGCCTCGCGTGCGAGCTGCACCGCGATGGAACCGACGCCGCCCGCGGCGCCGTGGATCAGGACGGTCTGCCCGGTGGCGAGGCGGCCGTGTTCGAACAGGCCCTGCCACGCGGTCAGCCCTGAGATCGGCAGGGCGGCGGCCACGACGTGGTCGACGTCGGCCGGCAGCGGCGCGAGGTTGCGGGCCTCCACCGCCACGTACTCGGCCAGCGAACCGTTGCGGGCCCAGTCGGTCAGCCCGAACACCCGCTGGCCGACGGTCAGGCCGGTGGTTCCGTACCCCAACTCGGCGACGACACCCGACACCTCGTGCCCGGGCACGCTGGGCGTCCGGTCGCGGCCCGCGCGATCGGACCACGTTCCCGGCCAGTCGAGCTCGCCGGGGGTGAACCCCGCGGCACACACGCGAACGATGACGTCGTTCTCGGCGGCGTGGGGATATGGCTCCTCTGTCAGGGAGAGCCCAGCCAGACCGGCGGCGCGGTCGCGGACGGTGATGGCTCGCATAACAGATCCTTGCCGTTGGTGGAGATATCGAACAGGACGAACGTACAGGGCATCGACCAGGGGTCGTACATCCGGCCCGGAACGCCGTGTAAACCTCTGCGGACCTGCGGATGTGGTGGATTTGGCGTAGGGCGTTCCCCGGTGTTTCCCTCCGCGGTGGTCTGGGAGAAGACCCGCCGTCGAACTCGATGAGGACGGAGCGACACATAACGGGATAAGTCATATTTATAGATCAAAAAGTAGGAAACATGCCTTCTGATCGCCAGGAAGGATTCACCGGGGGGTGGAGTGGCGCCTGAATACTCGACGCGCCACTGAGATCGTCGAGAGGATCGGACATGACGTTCCCCACTGCACGCCGAGCCGTGCGGTCGCTGGTCGCCGTCGCCGTGATAACGGCAGGCCTGGCCGCCGGCACCGCCGGCGCCCACGCCGAGGACGACCCCCGGGTCGAGCAGGTCCGGCAGTTGATAGCCGCGCTGAAGCCGCTGGTGAAGCAGCCGGTGTGTGACCAGGTACCGGAACCGGAGCGCTGGGTCAACGCCGGAACCCCGGACAAGGGCTCCGCCAACGTGCTGATCTCCGCTCACCGGGGAGCGAACACCCTCGCTCCCGAGAACACCCTGAAGTCGTACGAGGACGCCTTCGCCTACGGTGTCGACATGGTCGAGGTCGACGTCCAGCAGACCAAGGACGGGCGTTTCGTCGCGCTGCACGACTCCACGGTCGACCGCACGACCAACGGCACCGGCAACATCGCGGACCTGACCTTCGACGAGGTGCGCGCCCTCAACGCCGCCGACTACGAGCCCTGGAAGGGCGGCGAGTACGACCCGGCGCAGATCGCCTCGCTGGAGGAGATCCTCGCCCTCGCCAAGCGGGCCGGTCGCGGCGTCGAGCTCGACGTCAAGGGGTCGGTGACCGAGGAGGGCAAGGTCGCCGAACTGGTGGGCAGGTACGGCCTCACCGAGGAGTCGATCTGGAACTCGGGCGACCCGCGGATCCTGGTCGCCGAGCCCGCCTCCCGGATCATCTACAACCGCGACACCTGGGAGCCCGGCTTCCTGATCTACGAGATCGGGCAGGTCGCCAAGGTGTACGGCTCGACGCTGGCCGAGTACTCGCCCGAGTCCATCGCCGCGGCCCATGACGCGTGCGCGGTCGTCATGCCGCACGCCTACGACGCCGGCGCCGACCAGGAGGTGGCCCAGTTCAACCTCGCTCGTTCGATGGGCGCCGACGGAGTCCAGACCAACCAGCCCGCCCTCATCGTGGCCGCGGCCGGAGAGGCGGTCGACTCCAAGCTCGTCGTCCGCGGCGGCAAGGACCATGACGACAACGGTCACGGCGACGACCGCAGCGGCAAGGGTCACGGTGACAAGGGTCACGGCGACAACGGCCACGGCGATGAGGTCTGCCTGGTCAACGCCGACAACGGCCTGGGCTTCCCCGGCAAGACGGTGAGCCTGGCCAAGGGCAAGGGCAAGAAGTCGATCGACCTGGTCACCGGAGACGGCGGCTGCGCGACCGTGCCGGCCGTGAACTGGCGTGGCTCGTCGATGTCGTTCGCCGGCGACGGCGCCGTGCACGCGTCCCGCGGGAAGTTCGTGCCGAGCAACCACTGAGCCGGATCAAAGCGGGGGCGCTCACCGTGTACGCGGTGAGCGCCCCCGTTTTTTGCGACCCGTCGACGAATTCCTCGTCCCACCCGATGGCGCCGCGTTCCGCGGCTGAGGCCCGGAAGAGCCGGGCGCCGGAGGCCGGAGTCAGACGCGTGCGGCGGCCAGAGCGTCCAGGAGCAGGCGCAGCCTGGCGCTCTCGCGGTCGGGAAGATAGAGCGCGAAGATGCTGCGGCTGACGTTCAGCCACTGGACGTCGGCGACCACGACGTCCTGGTCGTGGTGACGCAGCGCGAGCTCGGGAAGCAGCGCGGCCCCGACGCATGCGCCGACCATGGCCAGCGTCGCGCTGAAGTCGTCGGAGTAGCCGACCACCCGCGGGTGCAGGTTCCAGCGGGTGAACAGCCCGTCCAGGACGGAGGCGTCGCTGCTGGAGGGGTGATGCATGATCCACGGCAGGTCCATGAGCTGCTCCGCCGCATACGGCGCGAGGTCCGGCCACGCTCGCGGCAGCACGAGCTTGAACGCGTCCTCGGCGATCCACCGCCGGTGCACCGAGGAGGGCCAGGACAGGCCGGAACTGCCCACCTGGTAGACGATCGCCGCGTCGAGTTCCCCGCCGGCGCCCAGGTGCCGGATGAGTTGCGACGGCTCGGCCACGGACACCCTGAAACCCGCCCGGTCCTCGGGCCCCAGCTCCCGCAGCAGGCCGGGGAGCACGTTCAGGCCGAAGCTCGGAAAGACGCCGAGGCGGACCTCCTGCTCGGTGTTCCTGTGCGCCTGCCTGACGGCGGCGACCAGCCGATCCATGTCGGCCAGCACGATCGCGGCGTGCCGCGCCATCACCTCGGCCGCGCTGGTCGGCAGCACCTTGCGGGCCGACCGGTGGAACAGGCGGACCCCGGTCTCCCGCTCCAGCGCGGCCATCTGCTGGGAGACCGCGGAGGCGGTGTAACCGAGCCGGTTGGCGGCCGCGGCGAAGGAACCGTACTGGATCACCTCGCGCAGGGTCCGCAGGTGTTCCGGCTTGAGCATAAGAAGTCCTTCGCCTCAGGAGCATGAAATGTCGCATTTTACTGGGGTTCAGAATCCAAGGTGATCCTTTACAGTGTTGACAACCGTCGCTCGAGAGGGCTCGCATGACGATCCGTATCTTCCGCAACGCCAGGATTCACACGGGGGATCCCGCGCGGCCGACGGTCCAGGCGCTGGCCGTGGACGGCGAGACGATCGTGGCGGCGGGCGGCGAGGCCGAAGTACGCGCGGCGGTCGGCGCGGGCGCCGAGCTGGTGGACCTGGTGGGGGAGGCCGTCATCCCCGGTCTCTACGACGCCCACATCCACACCGCCAATTACGCGCGCGGCCTGAGCGAGGTCGACCTGCGCGACGCCGGCTCTCTGGAGGAGGCGCTGGCGAGGGTCGCCGCGCACGCCGTACGACTGGCGCCCGGAGCCTGGCTGTTCGGCGGGCGCTGGAACAGCAACCTGTGGGATCGCCCGGTGCAACCGGACCGCCACGCGCTGGACTCGGTGTGCCCGGATCGGCCCGTCGCGCTGCCCAGCGTCGACGGCCACACCGTGTGGGCCAATTCGCAGGCCCTGCGAATGGTCGGCGTGGACCGCACGACCCCCGACCCGGTGGGCGGCCGGATCGTCAGGGACGAGCACGGCGAACCGACGGGGATCCTGCGCGAGTCGGCCTCCTACCCGCTGCGCGCCCTCATGACCGCCGGCGACCTGAGCACCGAGCTGCGCGCCGCCCAGGAGGAACTGCTCGCGCTCGGCCTGACCAGCGTGCACGACATCGACGGCGAGGACTGTCGCGCCGCCTACCTGGAGCTGTACGGCGCGGGCGAGCTCAAACTGCGGGTGCACAAGGCGATCCCGGTCGCCCATCTGGAGGCGGCCATCGAGGAGGGCCGCCACACCGGGCAGGGCGACGACTGGTTCCGCACCGGCCCGGTCAAGCTGTACAGCGACGGGGCGCTCGGCTCGCACACCTGCCACATGAGCGAGCCGTTCGCCGGCGACGCGGGCAACCACGGAATGGCCGTCACGCCGTACGACGACCTGGAGAAACTGATCCGTACGGCCGCCGCCGCCGGGATCGCCGTGGCCACCCACGCCATCGGCGACCGGGCCAACCACCTGGTCGTCAACGCCTACGAGGCGGTGGGATCGTCTCCCGGCCTGCGGCACCGCATCGAGCACGCCCAGCACATGCGCCGGGCGGACATCACCAGGATGGCCAGGCTCGGCGTCGTCGCGTCCATGCAGCCTGTCCACTGCACCAGCGACATCGACCTGGTCTCGTCCCTGCTCGCCGGGCAGGACCTGGCCTCCTACGCCTGGCGCACGATGCTGAATGAGGGCGTTCCGCTGGCCTTCGGCTCGGACGCGCCGGTCGAGCACCCGAACCCCTTCGCCGCGCTGCACGCCGCGGTGACCCGTACCCGGCCGGACGGCACTCCCGCCGGTGGCTGGCAGCCGGAGCAGCGGCTGAACATCGGCGAGGCGCTCCTCGCACACACCGTCGGCTCGGCGTACGCGGCCGGAGAGGAGGGCCGCAAGGGGCTGCTCACGCCCGGGCGGCTCGCCGACCTCATCGCCGTCGACACCGACCCCTTCACCGCGGAACCCGAATCCATCCAGCACACCGAGGTCCTGACCACCGTCGTCGGTGGAGAGGTCCGCTGGCAACGATCCTGACCACCGTCGCCGGTGGAGATGTCCACCGGCAACGCTCCCGAGGAGCCCCCCACCTTGAAGATCCGGATCGCCGTCCTCATGCTCCTGGCCTGTACGGCCTGCGGTGCCCAGTCGCTGACCCCCGAGTCGGCCGGCGAGAGCACGCAGCCCACCCAGTCGGTCGCCCTCGACCAGGCGCCCGCCGACGACAAGGCCGCGGCGGTGATCAACGCCATCACCCCCGATCCGGCCCTGACCGCCCGGCTTCCCGCCGGCATCAAGACCGGCGGCCTGAAGATGACCAGCTCGCTCGGCTACCCGCCGATGGACATGTTCGGCTCCGACGGCAAGACGCCCGTCGGGCTCGACCCGTCGCTCGGCCGGGCGATCGCCAGGAAGCTCGGCGTCAAGCTCGCCATCACCGACGAGGACTTCAACTCGCAGATCCCCGGCATCATCACCGGCCGCTACGACATCATGATGTCCTCCCTCTCCGACACCGCGGAACGGCAGACGAAGGTCACCTTCGTCGACTACGTCCAGGCCGGCGCCGGGATGCTGATCAAAAAGGGCAACCCCGACGGCATCAACGCCCCCGCCGACCTGTGCGGCAAGACGGTCTCCGTGGTCGACAACGGCTCGTCGCTGAAGCTGGCGACCACCTACGACGCCGACTGCAGGAAGAACGGCGAGAAGGGGCTCGACATCATCAAGTTCCCCGGCGACCAGGAGGCGCTGCTCCAGGTCAACAACGGGCGCGCGCAGGCCAACATCACCGACTACGTGGTCGCCGCCTACAAGGCCGCCGACCTGGACACGAAGGTCGAGGCGCTGGCGATCGACGGCACCGAGAGCCCGTGGGGCATCGCCATGAAGCCGGAGAACAAGGAGCTGATCGGCGCCGTCCAGGGCGCGCTCGACGCGCTCATCAAGAGCGGTGAGTACGGCAAGATCCTGCAGGCCTGGGACCTGGACAAGCTGGCGGTCCAGTCCGCCGTGATCAACGGCGGAAAGTAGCCGACGTGCGAACGGAACCCTTCACCGGCCCATCGGGGACGGCCATCCCCGTCGTGCGGACGTGGCACTGGGGGCGCTGGCTCGCCGGGGCCCTCGCGCTCGCCGTGTTCGGCTGGCTGGCCGGTCTCATCGTGATCAACCCCAACCTGGACTGGAGCGTGGTCGGCCGCTACCTGTTCGACGGGAACATCCTCAGCGGGGTCCTGGTCACCATCGAGATCTCGGTGCTGGCCACGATCATCGGGCTGGTGCTCGGCGTGCTGCTCGCGGTCATGCGGCTGGCGCACAACCCGGTGCTGCGGTGGTTGTCGACCCTCTACATCTGGTTCTTCCGCGGCACACCCGTCCTGGTACAGCTCATCTTCTGGTACAACCTCGCATTCCTGTTCCCGGAGCTGGTTCTGAGAGTCCCGTTCACGATGATCGGGCTCAAGTGGGACACCAACCAGGTCATGACCGGCTTCACCTCGGCCATGCTCGGGCTCGGGCTGAACCTGGCGGCCTACTTCGCCGAGACGGTCCGCGCCGGGATCCAGGCCGTCGACCGGGGCCAGACGGAGGCGGCGTACGCGCTCGGAATGACGCCCGCCAAGCGGATGCGCGTGATCGTGCTGCCGCAGGCGCTGCGCATCATCATCCCGCCCACGGGAAACGAGTTCATCTCGATGCTGAAGACCACCTCGCTGGTCTACATCGTCGCCGGGCACGACCTGATGACCAACGCGAGCCAGATCTACAAGGCCAACAACCTCATCATGGAACTGCTCATCGTCGCCAGCCTGTGGTACATGCTCATGACCGCCGTCGCCACGTTCCTGCAGAGCAGGCTGGAGAAGCGGTTCGGCTCCGACGCCGTACGCCTGGTCCGCGGCGGCGGCCTGGCGGCCAGGGTCCTGCCCCGCCAGTCGAAACCAGAGGTGACCGCATGAACAGCGTTCCGGTCGTCGCGGCCAGCGGCGTGCGCATGAGCTACGGGGACACCCAGGTGCTCAACGGCGTCGACTTCAGCGTCGCTCCCGGGGAGGTGAGCTGCGTCATCGGCCCGTCCGGATCGGGCAAGTCGACGTTCCTGCGCTGCGTGAACGGACTGGAGCCGGTGCTCGGCGGCAGCCTGCGGGTCCTGGGCGAAGAGGTCGGCTACGACCTGCGCGACGGCAGGTATCACCCCTGGTCGCCCAAGCGGTTCGCGGCCTTCCGTACGAAGATCGGCATGGTGTTCCAGCGTTTCAACCTGTTCGCCCACCAGACCGCGCTGGAGAACGTCGCCTGCGCGCCGGTCCACGTCAGCGGCATGTCCGCCGCCCGGGCGCGCGAGACGGCCATGGAGCACCTCGACCAGGTGGGGCTCGCCGACCACGTGCACAAGCGGCCGCACCAGCTGTCCGGCGGGCAGCAGCAGCGGGTGGCGATCGCCAGGGCGCTGGCCATGAACCCGACGCTCATGCTCTTCGACGAGCCGACCTCCGCGCTGGACCCGGAGCTCGTCGACGAGGTGCTCGAAGTGATCAAGAGGCTCGCCCTCGACGGTATGACCATGGTCGTGGTGACCCACGAGATCGGGTTCGCCCGCGAGGTCGGAGACACGCTGACGTTCTTCGACGACGGCCTCGTGGTCGAGCGGGGCACTCCCGGCGAGCTGCTGGCCAACCCCCGGCAGGCCCGCACGAAGGCGTTCCTGTCCAGCGTGATCTGACCCGAGGCGGCACACGTGACGTGGCGATCCGCTCCGCGGCACGACACGCCTGACAGGAGACGGGATACCGTACCTCTGTCTCGCCGTTGATCATGGCCGCCGCGGTCACGACGGTGGGCGCGAGGCGATCGGACAGGCGCCGGGCGGGGTCACCGGGCCTGGTCGGCCGTCGCGGCCGTCGCGGCGCCCGGGGGTCCGTGCCCGGCGCTGGAGACGCCCCGGCCCCGGGGGACCAGCAGCACCGCGAAAGCGGCCATGACCAGCGCCACGCCGAGCATTCCGAAACCGTTTGTGTACCCGGCTTCCTCGGGCAGGCCGTCGGAGCGGAGGTCGGCCGTGACGACACCGGCCATCAGCGCCGTCCCGATCGATCCGCCGACCGTGCGGATGTTGGCGTTCATGCCGCTCGCGACACCCGTCTGGGCGGGCGGGACCGCGCTGACGATGAGGCTGGACATCGCCGAGAAGGCGAAGCCGAAGCCGGCACCCATGATCGTGGTGGCGAGGTACAGCTCCCACTCCTCGCTGCGGGCGAAGGTGAGCATCACCACGGACGCGAGGCTGACGAGCAGGCCGAGCATCACCACGGCCCGTTCGCCGAGTCGCCGTGAGAGCCCACCGGTGATCATGCCGGCGAGGAACATGCTGATGGGCTGCGGCAGGACCATGAGTCCCGACTGGGTGACGCTCGCACCGAACCCGTACCCCGCCGACGTCGGAGTCTGGACGAACACCGGCACGAAGGCGAAGAGGGCGTACATGGCCACGCCGACCAGGAGCGCGATCAGGTTGTTCGTCCACACCGCCGGCTGCCGCATCATGGCCATGTCGATGAGGGGCCGCGCCGACCGTTTCTCCACCCGGATCCAGGCGAGCGCCACCACGACGGCCACCACGAGCAGGACGATCACCTCGCCCGAACCCCAGCCCCAGTCGGGTGCCTTGCTGACCGCCACCAGCAGCGCGACGAGCCACCCGGACATCAGGACGGCGGGCAGCAGGCCGATCCGGCCGGGGGAGCGGCCGGGCGACTCGGGGAGCAGGAGGCACGCGGCGACGGCGGAGGCCGCGGTGAGGATCATCGGCAGCCAGAACAGCCACGTGTAGCCGAGCGCGCCGACGATCGGACCGGCGAGCACGATCCCCGCGGCGCCGCCCGCCGCGGTCAGCGAGGCGATGGCGCCGACCGCTCCGGACACCTTCTCCCGGGGGAACTCGTCCCGGACGATACCGAAGGCCAGGGGCAGCACACCGCCGCCGATGCCCTGGATCGCCCGGGCGATGATCAGCACCGTGACGTCGGTCGCCAGAGCCGCCAGCAGAGAGCCCAGCGACAGCGCGATCAGGGCCGCGACGAAGACCCGCTTCTTCCCGATCATGTCGCCGACACGGCCCATGATCGGCGTGAAGATCGAGGCGGAGAGCAGATAGGCGGTCAGCACCCAGGTCACCGTGGACTGGCCGGTGTGCAGTTCGCTCCGGATCGTGGGCAGCACGGGGGTGACCAGTGACTGGAGCAGGGAGTAGGTGACGATGCCCGCCGTGAGGACCGCGAAGGTGACGTGGTGATGAGGACGTCCGGCCTCGGTTGTCATGACATCTCTTTCCAACGACCGGAAGGTCGGGTCGACGACGCGCCGCTGACCCGTCACGGACCGGCGGCGTACGGTGTCCCGTCTTCGGTCAGGGCCGTTGTGCCGCGAAGCCGGATCGCCAGGTCGTGTGCCTGGGTTTCCATCCTCGGGAGCGGGCCAGCGCGTTGGAGGCTCCCCGTGCCCAGCTCTGCCGTCCCGAGCTGGCCTCGGGTGCGGGCAGGCCGAGAGCGGCGGCCAGGACCGGCAGCCACTCGCGAGCCTGCGCCGGCTCGTCGTCGACGATGTTGACGGGCCCGGCCGGCCAGTTGAGGGCGGAAACGGCGGCCCTCGCGGCATCGGCGACGTGCACGAACGACATCACCGAAAGATCCGCCTCGATGCTCCCGAGGAAACGTACCTCTGAATCACCGGCCAGGGCCGCGGCCACAGCGCCACCCGGCGCGTACCAGGTGCCGGGGCCGTACAGAATGCCGTACCGCAACAGCACCGCCACGTCCATCTCCGCCGCCGTCTCCTCCAGCGACCGGACACCCTCCACCATCGCTCCTCGCGGCCCCGCGGCCCCGAGGTCGAGCGGTACGGTCTCGTCGGCCGGACTCTCTCCCGGCGCGTACGCCCAGGAGATCGACTGCGCGACGATCCTCTCCACGCCGGCGGACCTGGCCGCGTCCACCAGATTGCGCGTCCCGTCCCGCCGCAGCCGGTCGGTCGCCTCCCCGTCGGCGTCCGACAGGTCCGTGAGCTGGTGGATCACCACCTCCGGGGCGGCCATCGCCACCGCCTGGCGCAGACCGTCCCGATCCAGTACGTCCACCTGAACGGCCGACGCCCCCTGACGCCGCACCTGCTCGGCCCCCGCAAGCGTGCGGGAGATTCCCGTGACCTGATGTCCCGCTTCCAACAACAGCGGAACGAGCAGCCGGCCAACCGCACCGGTGGCCCCCGCAACCACAACACGCATGACAACCCCCCTCTACCTGACTCGGAAACCGGCCTCGCAGTGGAGGCGTTCTATGCCCTCACCTGCTTCGTTCCTCGTCCTACCGGCAACGTTACGCGCCCGGTGGCCCTGGAGTTTGGTCCATTTCCATGATGGATTCCCGGGCCAATTCCGCGCTCGGCCCGCGCGTCCGTCCTGGACGCGGTCACCGTGATGGCGGCGCCGAAGGCCAGGGCCGTCGAGGAGAGGCCCCGGCCTTCGTACCGGCCCGGTCGGGGAAGCACCCCCTTGACGATCACCTGCACCAGCACGTCGCCGGCCGCGATGTCCAGGAGCGCGAGCGCGCCGAGGCCAGAGGCCGGCTGGATCGTGGGTGTTCTCACATGGCGTTTCGTGTGGCCGTGAGCGCGTACTCCCAGAGGCGGTCCGCGGCGGCGGGGTCGACGGACCACCTGGCCACGCCCACCATCGCCCCGGGGCCGCCTGCCGCCATGAGCGCGGGGCCGTCCTCGACGAGTTCGGCCTCCTGGTTGTCCTCGAAGTAACGTCCGGTCACGCCTTCGAGGAGCGGTGACGCGGCCAGCAGAGTGGTGGTGGCGGCCCCTTGCTCGGGCGTTTTGTAGTAGTCCGGAGTGGCCACGTTGCCGTCCGCGTCCCGGGCGCCGAGCACCTGCAGGGTGGCCGTGTCCAGGTGGCGTCCCAGGTTCGTGTGGATCGTCCCCGGAGCGCAGGAGTTGGCGTGGATGCCGTCCTTTGCCCATCGGCGGCTGATCCCGACGGTGAGCAGCACGGTGGCCGCCTTCGACTGCGCGTAGGCGGCGAGAGGGTCGTACGGTCGCCGCTCGAACTGCGGATCGTCGAAGTCGAAGCCCATGAGCAGCTGCGCACCGGAACTGACCGTGACCACGCGCGCCCGCTCCGCGGACCGAAGAGCCGCATGCAAGCCGGTTACCAGAGCGAAATGGCCGAGGTAGTTGGTGGCGAGTTGCATCTCCCAGCCCTGCGCGTTGACCTGGCGCTCGGGAAGCATCATGACGCCCGCGTTGGCGACGAGGGCGTCCAGTGGACCGTTCCACGCGGCGCAGAAGGCACGCACGGACTCCAGGTCGGCGAGGTCGAGGGCGGCGACCTCGGTGTTCGCAAACTCATCGACGATCGGCTTGGCGAGGGCGGGATCGCGGGTGGCGATCGTGACGTGCGCTCCGGCACCGGCGAGAGCGCGGACCGTTTCGGTCCCCAACCCCGATGCTCCTCCCGTGACGATCATGCGGCGTCCGGTCAGGTCGACCCCGGCCAGAACCTCTGCCGCGGTGGCCCGTGCGGCGAAAGGAGTAGTGATGAGTGTCATGAGCTTTTTCGTTCCTTCAGAGAAGTGATGGGAGAAGATCAGGCCGCGGGCCTCACCCGGGGTGAGGGAGCCGGCCACGCGGAGCATGCCGGCGCGTGTGGAACCGCCGGATGATCAGGTGGTGGAGCGAGGCTCCGAGAATCGCTCCCAGGATCGGCGCGACCAGATAGATCCACAGGTCGGTGGTCTGCCCGGAGAGCGCGGCAGGACCGAACTGGCGGGCGGGGTTGACCGAGCCCCCGCTACGGGAACCGAGGAGAACGATCAGCAGCCCTACGGACAGCCCGATGGCGTACGGCAGCAGGCGCGCATAGCCGGGATGGGCCAGGAAGAACCCGACGACAAGGACCAGGGCGATCATGTAGCCCGCCTCGGCGAGAAAGACGGACGCGGGCTGCCAGGTGGGCGCGGGCCTGATCGCGGCGTAGGCGACCGACGGGAGGGAGACCGAATGCCCCCACGCCAGACGCGCGAGACCCGTCCCCGCCGCGGAACCCGCAAGCTGGGCGAGCACATAGGGCAGGACGCTGCGACCGGGGAAGACGTCCATCAACCACAGGGTGACCGTCACGGCGGGGTTCATGTGCCCCCCGCTGCGTCTGCCGGGCGGGGTGATGATCAGCCCGGTGAGGATGGTCCCGCTGAGAACGCCGATGACGGCGAGTGCGACGTCCAGGTCGGCGATGCACAGTGTGGAGCCCGGATCGCGCAGCCACCGGACGACGGTCACCGCGAGGAACAGCAGGACGGTGGTGAGCGCGAACTCGTCGACGGCACGCGCCAGGGGTAGCCGACGGGGAAGAGAGGAAGCGGTACTCACCATGATCTCCTAGTGGTGGCGTGCCGGAAGCAGGGGCGATTCCGGGGTATCTCGCCGAACGGCAGGGCCGGGTCGTCGAAGGGGGCGTCACCCGCCTCCGCCCGTACCCGGCCGGCCGATCCGCGTGCCGCCGAGGACCCCTGAGCGTGATGTGCTCCTCGGGGTCCTCCAGATCGCGGGCCTTTCGGCCGGTGCGCTAGGCGCTCGGCGTGTAGTGACCGGGGACCAGCCGGGTGGACACCCCGAAGCGGTTCCACGCGTTGATCGTCGTGATCGCGACGATGAGGCGGGCCAACTCGGTCTCGTCGAACTCGTTCGCGGCCCTCGCGTACACCTCGTCCGGGACGAATCCGTCCGTGAGCACGGTGATCGCCTCGGTCAGCTCGATCGCGGCGATCTCCTTCGCCGTGTAGAAGTGCTTCGACTCCGTCCACGCGTTGAGCTGGATGATCCGCTCCGCCGACTCGCCGGCCGCCAGCGCGTCCTTGCTGTGCATGTCCAGGCAGAAGGCGCAGTGGTTGATCTGGGACGCGCGGATCTTGACCAGGTTGAGCAAGGCCGGCTCGACGCCCTGCCTCGCGACCGTGTCAAGACGGATCATGGCCTTGTAGGCCTCGGGGGCGAGCTTCGCCCAGTCCAGGCGCGGTGCGTGTTCCGGGAGGCGTTCCATGCTTGTGTTTGCGTCGTTCGTCATACCCGCAACGCTACGCGCCCGATGGCCCTGGGATATGGTCCATTTCCATGACGGATTCCTGGGCCACTTCCGAGACTGCCCCACCCTCCGCGTTCGGCGCCGACCTGCATCTGGAGCTGCACGGATCCGGGCTGCGCGCCGGGCTCACGGACGCCCTGCGGGAGGCCGTGCGCACGGGGCGTCTGGTGCCCGGCACCCGGCTGCCGTCGTCCCGTTCGCTCGCCGCCGATCTTGGCGTCGCCCGTAACACCGTGGCCGACGCCTACGCCGAACTGGTCGCCGAGGGCTGGCTCACCGCCCAGCAGGGCTCCGGGACCCGGGTGGCCAGGCGGGCCGAGCCGCGCAGGGTCGCGCCCGCTGTGTCCGCTGTGTCCGCCGCGCCCCGTACGAGCCCGGCCCGGCACCGTCCCACGTACGCCCTGCTGCCGGGTTCGCCGGACCTCGCGGAGTTTCCCCGCACGCAGTGGCTCACCGCGGCCCGCCGCGCCCTGACCGCGGCGCCGCACGACGCCTTCGGCTACGGCGACACCCTCGGCCGGATAGAGCTGCGCACCGCCCTCGCGGGCTATCTGGCGCGGGCCCGCGGGGTGTACGCCGAGCCGGATCGGGTCGTCATCTGCTCCGGTTTCCACCACGGTCTGACGCTGATGGCGCAGGCCCTCAGGGCGCGGCGGGTGCGGGCGGTGGCCGTCGAGTCGTACGGCCTCGACATCTACCGCGATCTGCTGACCGGCGCCGGCCTGCGCATCCCGCCCCTCTACGTCGACGAGTACGGCGCGCGCACCGAGGATCTGGCGCGGCTGCGCGGAGTCGGCGCGGTGCTGATGACACCGGCGCACCAGTATCCGACGGGGGTCGCGCTGCGCCCGGACCGGCGCGCGGCGGCCGTCGACTGGGCGCGTGCCACCGGCGGGCTGATCCTGGAGGACGACTACGACGGGGAGTTCAGATACGACCGCCAGCCGGTGGGCGCCCTGCAGGGTCTCGACCCGGAGCGGGTGGTCTACTTCGGCACCGCGAGCAAGTCGCTGGCGCCGGGGCTGCGGCTCGGCTGGATGGTGCTGCCGGAGGAACTGGTCCCGGAGATCTTGGCGGCCAAGGGGCACACCGACTACATGTCGAGCGCGCTGGAGCAGCTGACGCTCGCGGAGTTCATCGCGTCGGGCGCGTACGACCGTCATGTGCGCTCGATGCGGCTGCGCTACCGGCGCCGCCGCGACCAACTGGTCGCGGCCCTGGCACAGAGGGCTCCCGGCGTCCACGTGACCGGCATGGCCGCCGGGCTGCAGGCGGTCCTCGAACTCCCGCGCGGGACCGAGCGCTCGGTCGTCGAGGCGGCGGCCCGGCAGGGCCTGGCGGTCAGCGGGATGACGCAGTTCCGCCACGAGGTGGCGGACTCCGGCTGGCGGTTGCCCGAGCAGGACGCGCTGGTGGTCAACTACGCGGCTCCCTCGGACAGCGCGTGGGCGGGCGCGCTGGACGCGCTGTGCAGGGTGATGCCGTAGACGGGCGGCGGTTCACGCGCCGTACCCGCCGTCGATCCGCAGTACCGCACCGGTCACGTACGACGCCTCCGGACTGGCGAGGAACACCACGCCCGCGGCGATCTCCTCGGGCCTGCCGTAACGTCCCATCGCGGTCGTGGGGAGGAAGATCGGCGCCATGGGGCTGTCGGCCGGATTCATGGCCGTGTCGGTGAATCCGGACTGGATGACGTTGACGGTGATGCCCCTGTGTGCCAGATCCCGGGCAGCGCCGCGGCTGTACCCCTCCAGGGCCGATTTGGTGCCCGCGTAGTCGGTCATTCCGACAAAGCCCACGCGGGTTCCGACTCCGGAGCTGATGCTGATGATCCGGCCGCCCTCAGGGAGGATCGGGAAGGCCGCCCGGATCGCGGCGACGACGCTGGTGTAGTTGATCGCGAGCTGACGGTCGAATGCCGCAGCGTCGGCGTTCTCGCCGTCGATCGGTCCCGCAACCGTCACCGCGGCGTTGTTGACCAGGATGTCCAGCTTTCCGTAGTGATCCACCACCGCGTCGATGAGGCCCGCCGCCTGTACGGGGTCCGCCTGGTCGGCCTGGAACGCGACCGCACGCATGCCTCTGCTCTCCAGGCCGGCGACCACGTCCCTGGCCTGGTCCGCGGAGGCCGAGTAGCTGATCGCGACGGCGGCCCCCTCGGCGGCCAGGAGCCGGGCCGAGGCCGCCCCTATTCCGCGTGATCCTCCGGTGATGACGGCGACTTTCCCGTCGAGCTTGCCCATGTGCCTTCCGATCTTTGAGGTAACTGATTTTGTTACAATGACGGATGTGATTTTTTGATGGGGAAAACCCCGGGTGCCGGCTCTCGGTCCCGATGCCCGGCAGGCGCGCGCGCCCGGCGCGCGCCCTCAGCGCATCCGCGAGCGCGGTGGAAATCGGTCCGGCGTCATCGTGGATCTTCCCTGGGCGCCCTCCCCGCGGCTAGGCGACGTTGAACTGGCCGCCGTCGACGACGAGTTCGCTTCCGGTGATCCAGGGGGCCGCCTCCGACACGAGGAACACCACGGCCTCGGCGATGTCCTCGGGCCGGCCCTCGCGGCCCATCGGGGTGAACGTGGTGCCGGCCTCCGCACCCGCGGTGCCCAGCGCGGCGAAGGCCTCGCGGATCTCGTCGGCTCCCGGGGTGGCGGTGTTGCCGGGGGAGACGACGTTGACCCGCACCCCGCGGGGACCGGCCTCCGCGGCCAGACCGCGCGCGTAGGTGGTCACCGCCGCCTTGGAGGCGGCGTAGTGCAGCATCGTGGGCGGCGGGCTCTGGGTCACGGCGCTGGACAGGTGCACGATCGCGCCGCTGGCCTGCCCGTACATGTGCGGTAGCAGGGCGGCGTTCAGACGTACGCCCGCCATGAAGTTGATCTCCAGGTCACGCAGCCAGTCCTCGTCGGGAATGTCGAGCACGCCGCCCAGGTGCGGGGCGGTCGCGCCGGCGTTGTTGACGATGATGTCCACGCCGCCGAGCCGGTCGAGGGCATGGGCCGCCAGGTCGGCGACGCCGCCGGCGGTGGCGAGGTCGGCGGCGATGTACGTGGCCGTCTCCGGCAGCGGACCGGCCTCCTTGCGGGCCGCGGCGACGACGGTGGCTCCGGCGCGGGCGAGCCGCCGCACGATGGCCAGGCCGATGCCTCTGGTGCCACCGGTCACGATCGCGCGTTTGCCCGACAGGTCGATCCGGGTGTGCTCGTCGGGTACGTGGGCGGCTGTCTGCTGGGTCATGATCCGATTCCTGGGGTCGCTGAACACCGTGATCCCGGCGTGGGAAGGCACGGAGAGGTGAGTGGAGGCGCCCTCCGCATCACGGTGCGGGACGCTCTGTGAGAGACGTTATGCCTGGTCGGGGTTAGGGGCAAAGAGCGAAATCCAGCAGGGCTGATAGGATTTGCCTATAGAGCCTTATATCGGGAGATGCGATGAGCCTGCGCCAGTACGAGTACGCCCTCGCCATCGCCGAGGAGGGGTCGGTGACGGCGGCGGCCGAGCGGCTACGGGTCGCTCAGCCGTCGATCTCCCAGCAGATCCGGGCCCTGGAGCAGGAGCTCGGCGTCACCCTGTTCGGTCGCACGCCACAGGGGCTGGTGCCGACGGTGACCGGTCGCGCGTTCCTGAAAGAGGCCGAGATCGCGGTGTCCGCGTCGCGGCGCGCCCGTGCCGCCGCCCGGGCGGAGTCCGGGGACCTCGCGGGCGAGCTGGTGGTCGCGGCGCAGATGGGGCTGGGATCGCGCCAGTTGCCGGTCGCGCTCGGGGCCCTGCGCCGGCGTTACCCCGCCCTGGCGGTGACCTTGTTCGAGGAGTCCGACCCCGCCGACGTGGAACGCATGGCCCGCCAGGGCAGGCTCGACCTCGCCCTGGTCAACGCGGCGCCGCAGCGGTGCGGGTTCGAGGAGCATCGCCTGGGCGTCGAACCCTACGTCGCGATCTTCGGCGGCGGGCACCCGCTGCTGGCGGCCGCCACGCTGACCCTGGCGGACCTGGCCGGCGAGCCGTGGATCCGGTTCACCCGTGGCAGCGTTCTGGAGGATCTGGTGTCCGGCGCTCTGCGCGAGGCCGGCGTCACCGTCACCACGGTCGCCCGGGCCTCGCAGATCGTCACCGCGGTCCGCCTGGCCGCCGAAGGCGTCGGCATCACCATCGTGCCGGCCGCGGCCGTACCGCCAGGGTGCGAGGACCACGCGCGCACCCTGGAACCGCCGCTGTCCCAGCCGGTCATCGCCGCCGTCCGTCAGCACGCCGGTCCGGCCGAGACCGCCCTGCTGGACCTGCTGCGGCAGCAGCACTGGCACGACGCCTGACGATCAGACGTCCTCCCGCAGGGCACCGGTCGCTCGCGTCATCAGAATCCTGAAGGTCTCTCTTCCGCCGGTGGAGATCGAGCCAACAACGCGGAAACAGTCCTCTATGGCAGCACCAATGATGTCAATGAGGATGATTTTTCAGATTTTTCGGGATTGATGCTAAATGGCCGTTCTGTCAGTCAAGCCCGGCCTGCCGCGACCAGCTGTGCGAGGCCAGGTCAGGGCGTAAAAGGTAGAATTATCGCTATATCTGATCAAGCAGGCACATAGGGCAAGCCTTCTCATGCATCGCGATCTTGGACGGGGCCGAGCGCCAATTCCCAAGGTGATGCCACACCGACGCTCAGGAGGGACCGAGGTATGGTTCGCTTCCCCATCGAACCGACTCGTACCGCCCTGCTACTCGTCGATCTGCAGAGGGTGTTCGTGGAGGGGACGCCGTGGGCGGCTCCAGACGGTCCCGCGGTCGCGAAACGGCTCGCCCGGCTTGCCGGCATCTGCCGAGAGCACCGCATCACCGTGATCCACACCGCGCATGTCGTCCGCACCGACGGCAGCAACACCGGCATCATGCGCGAGATAGTGCCCCTGATCGCGGACGGGCTGATCGATGAGAGCAATCCGCTGGCCGAACTGCATCCCCTGGCCGATTTCCGCTCCGAGGACATCCTCGTCCGCAAGCCCCGCTTCGGCGCCTTCCACGGCACGGACCTCGAACTCATTCTGCGCACGGCACAGATCGACACCCTGCTCATCGGCGGCATCGCCACCCATGTCTGTTGCGACACCACGGCGCGGGAGGCGACCGCCCGCGACTTCAAGGTGCTGTTCCTCTCCGACGGCACCGCCTGCTTCTCGCTCCCCGGTACCGGAACCGGCCCCGTCGAAGCCGACGATCTCCAACGCGCCGTGCTGGCCACCCTGGCCTTCGGCTTCGGTGAGGTGCTGTCGGTCGACTCGGCCATCCATCGCATCCGGAACGGGTCCATGTGATCAACGGCTCGGTCGCAGATTGCCGGCGACTACGGGCTGGTGCGCCGGCGGGCCAGTTCTTTTCCCTCCTCCGGCAGCGCTTCGGCGACCAGCAGCCGCGGCAGCAGTTGCGGTTCCAAAGTCATCGCCCGAAAGACGAGCGCGACGGTCACGTCGTGGTGGGGCCGGTGCACGATCTCGACCGGGTCGGCGGCGCGGATTTCGCCGGGCTCGATCACGCGCAGATACGCGCCCGGCCGGGCGGCCTGCGTGAACTGCTTGATCCAGCCCTCACGCTCCAGCCAGCCCTGGAACGTCGCGCACGGGATACGCGCGCACGACACCTCCAGGACGGCATCCGGCCCGATCCGCCAACGCTCACCGATCAGAGCGCCGTTGACGTCCAGCCCCAGGGTCGTGAGGTTCTCTCCGAAGACGCCGTTCGCGAGCGACCTGCCCAACCGGGCCTCCCACCCGTCGAGATCCTCGCGGGCATACGCGTAGACGGCCTGGTCGAAACCACCGTGGTGCTTGACGTCATAGGCTCGGTCACCGGCGAGGCCGACTGCGCCGGTGCCCTTGGGGCCGGGGGCGGCGACGGCGACCGGGCCGTCAACGGGCCGCTTGTCGATGCCCGTCAATCTCAAACCCTTATGCGGGTTGGGGCGGGGCCGACCGATATTGACGGAGAGCAGCTTCATAGCGGCGACGGTACGGTCCGTTGCCCGTTCAAGCGACACCTTTTCTCCACCATTGCCGCGTCCACGGCGTGGCCGTCCGCGTCCTGCGGCGCATCCTCGCGCTCACCGCGGCCATCCGGCACAACGACCACACCGGCCGGCCGGTCATGCGCGCACTGACCGCCTACGACCGCTGAGCTCCGTGGAGTCGGTCATCTGGTCGATGGTCACCCTTCCAGGCGGGCTTTGACGGCCGCGAGTTCCCTGGGCACGTCACCGCCGAGCCAGCGGGTGACGACGGAGTCCAGCGCCACGGCGAGCGGGCGGCTGAAGTCGAAGTCCAATCGCCTGGTGACGACGGTCCCGTCGGGATGGTCGGCGCACGTGAACGTGCCTTTGAAGCGCAGGATGCGATCCTGCCAGGAGGGCACCGGCGTGATGTCGATGCGCTCGTCGCCCGTCCGGACGACCCGCTGTGTCGTGGAGGGCCCGGGCAACCCCAGCAACCGTGGCCGGAAGCGGAACGTCACGGTGTCGCCTTCGCGTTGGAGCCAGCGAATGGGGCCTATCTTGTCGTCGACCTCCCGGTAGCGCTGAAGATCCATGACGAAATCCAAGATCTCCTTGGCGGGGCGACGAATGAGGACACTTGCTTCACCATGAGCCATGAGGATCTCCTGTGACGGCTAGGAAGTCTCTTGAGGGGGGTCGGGCCTGAGGCCTGCGGCGAGTTCGAGCCAGGCCCGGAGAAAGCTTTCCTCGTCGACGTCTCCGGGGACCACCCCGAGCAGCGCGTCGAGAACGCGGTAGTAGGTGATCGCGGCCAGCAGGACGGCCGCCGTGGCATCGCTGTCGCGCACGGCCATCTGCTCGTGCGCGACCCGGGTCCGGAGCCAGCCGGCCGCCCCGCCGTACATGGGGCGAAGGAGTCCGCCGATCACCCGCTCGGCGAGATCGGGGAACTGGTCCACGTCGCGCAGGATGACCCGGACCACGTCGCGATCCTCGTCGAGCCGCGCGAGCAGGCCTCGCCCGATCAGTTCGAGCGCCTGGACGGGGTCCTCCGGCAGCGCGGGCAACAGAGCTTGACTGCCGCCCTCATAGGCCTGGATGTGCAGGTCGACCGCCGTCTCGAGGACGGCACGCTTGGACGGAAAGTGCTTGTACAGGGCTCCCGATCCCGACGTGAGACCGGCCGCCTCCTGGATGTCGGCCACGCTGGTGCGGGCATAACCACGCTCCGCGAACAGGCGAAGAGCCTCCCGGATGATGCGCTCCCGCGTTGCCACCATAGGTGAGAGAGTATTCACTCACCATATTGACCGCCAGGGGGACGAGGCGCTCGGCCGTTCCTCGATCGGAATCCGGCTCCGTGCCCCGTCCATGACCTGCGGAACACCCCTTGCCCGATGGCTGCGATCAGGCGCGTAGCGTGAGGATGTGGCTTACGACGCGGTGATCGTGGGAGCGGGGCACAACGGCCTGATCGCGGGGATACAGCTCGCGAAGGCGGGATGGTCGGTGCTGGTTCTCGAACGGGAGCCGAGAGCGGGCGGCGCGGTGCTGAGTGAGGAGCTGACCCTTCCCGGCTTCACGCATGACGTGTTCTCCACCAACCAGAACCTGCTGCTCGGTTCACCGTTCTACGCGGAGCACTCCTCGGCGCTGGCCCGGCACGGGCTGAAGTACGCGGTGGGGCGCAAGCCGTACGCCAACGCCTTCCCCGACGGCACCGCGCTCGGAGTCGAGCAGGACCTGGGACGGACCCTGGCGAGTCTGGGCGAGCGCGACAGGGCGGACGCGGACGGCTGGCTGCGGTTGCAGGAGCTGTACGACCGATTCGGCCCCACACTGTTCTCGCTGTACTCCGCGCCCGCGCCCTCGATGACGATGGCGTCGAGGATGGCCAAGGCCGCGCTGCGGTTGCGCGCCGGCGGCCTGACCCGGCTGGGGCGGCTCCTGCTCAGTTCCACGCGGGAGCTGGGCGACGACTTCTTCGCCACCCCCGAGGCGAAGGCGATGGTGGCCTGCTGGGGCATGCATCTCGACCTCGGACCCGACGTCTCGGGAGGCGCGATGTTCCCCTTCCTCGAACTCTTCACCGATCAGCGGCAGGGCATGTCGATCGTCGAGGGCGGCGCCTCGCGCATGGTGGAGGCCTTGGTGGGCCTGCTGAACCAGTACGGGGGCGAGCTGCGCACCGACGCCGAGGTGCGACGGATCATCACCTCGGGCGACACGGCCAGGCAGGTCGTGCTCGCCGACGGCCGGCGCTTCACCGCCCGGCGCGCCATCATCGCCGGCACCACACCGACCGCGCTGTTCGGCAGGCTCCTCGACCGCGCGCCCGCCAGAACGCGGCAGGACGCCGCGCACTTCGGATACGGCCCCGCGACCATGATGCTGCACCTCGCCCTCGACGGCCCCGTGCCCTGGCGCGCGGGCGAAGCGGTGGCCGGGCACGCCTACGTGCACATCGCCCCCTACGTCGAGGACCTGGCCCGCACCTACACCGCGTCGCTGAACGGCCTGCTTCCCCGCGACCCCATGCTGGTCTGCGGCCAGACCTCCGTGGTGGACCCGACGCGCGCGCCGGCGGGCAAACACGTGCTGTGGGTCCAGGTACGCACGCTGCCCTCGAAGATCAGGGGCGACGAGGCAGCCGAGATCACGGCAACGGACTGGGAGGAGGCCGCGGAGCCGTACGCCGAGCGTGTTCTGGACCGCCTGGAGGGCTACGCGCCCGGCCTGCGCGGGCGCGTTCTCGGCCGCGCCGTACTCAGCCCGCTCGACCTGGAGCGGCGCAACCCCAACCTGGTCGGCGGCGACAGCATCGCGGGCTCGATGCACCTACGGCAGAACTTCGTGTTCCGGCCGTTCCCCGGCATGTCCCGCTACGAGACGCCGGTCAAGCACCTCTACCTGATAGGCGCCTCCACCTGGCCGGGCGGCGGGGTCAACGGCCTGTCCGGCGACCACGTCGCCCGGCGGCTGACCCGCCGCGGCCGTTCGGTGTGGACTTAGGTCCTCGTCCCTTGGATCATTTGCCTGCCGCGGTCGCCTCCTCGCGGGAGTACCTAGCCGCTGTCTGTCATGGCAAGCCCCGGGCACCGCGTAGGGCACCGAGCCCGCCGGCGGAGTGGCGCCGACGTATTTCGGTCTGCCGCTCACCGACGGAGCAGATGCGTCGGGCCCGCCCGGGACTCAGCGTGAGAAGACCTACGAAACATGTCAATGATCTATCCGAATGTTTTTGCTATCGGAATTGGCGAAACCGCCTCTTACCTGCGCATATTTTCTGCTCGAGTCCCGAAACTATCGGAAAGCTGCTACTGGCGGTGTGATTGAGGGCATTCAAGGGTGCTCGACCGATATATTTCGGGGCTTCATCCGGCTCTTCGCGGTGAAAGTTTCATCGGTCGTGATGCTTCACGGTGGACGTCTGGCGGCGAAGCCGCAGTTGAGGGCCGACATCGGCGCGCAGGCGCCGGCACGGGGATTTCGGCGCCTTGACGTGACCCGCCACGTCGGATTTGCTCCGCCTCACGAGCGGCTAGCACCAACCGTGACAAGAGGCTCCGTTCGAAGTCGCGGGACGGTGGTAACGCAAATGACGCCCTGACCTGCTCTGCTGCCATTCATACGAAGCTTGGTCATCACCAGCACGTCTCGGCCTGCTCACCCGGACCGACTTCACTTGCCAGCTGTACCGTCCGCCAACGTCGACCACGGGAGGGCCCACGGTGCCAGACCTCCGCGATCCGATCCTTCGGGGACCCGCCCGGAGGTGGCGGAAGGCGTCGACAGGTTGATCGCTATGGCGGTGCGGCCGTGAAACGGCTCCGAAGATGCGACGAAAGATCTCGAACACCCCCCAATCAGTACCCGTGCCCATGGGAGACCTTTTGATGACACGCTTCATGTCCCTGTTGCTCACGGCAAGGGCCGGCTTCCGCCGCCGTAAGCCGAGCAGGTCCGAGCCGTTCGCGGTGGCATCGATCTCGCAGGGCACTTCCCTGGTGCTCAGGATGGCGGCCGTGGCGACCGTCGCGGTCGCCGTCGCCGCGGCGTCCCCCGCGCTCGGGGCCATGGGCGCGCAGGGCGGTCCCGGGACGCCCGGTTCCGCCGCCCCGGTGACCCCGAAGATGGACGGGCACTGGGTCGGCACCTGGGTGTCGATGCCGCAGCTGACCGAGCCGGGCAACATGCCACCGGCTCCGTTCACCCAGGACAACCTGGTCCTGGCCGACAGCACGTTGCGGCAGACGATCCACACCTCCACCGGTGGACGGCAGATGCGGCTGCGCTTCTCCAACGCCTTCGGCGGCACGGCCCTGCCCATCACCCGGATCTCGGTGGCGCTCCCGGCCGGGGGCCAGGCCGGCGTCAGCGCCATCAAGGCCGGCACCTCCCAGCCGGTGACCTTCCACGGGCAGCCCGGCGTGGTCATCCCGGTCGGGGCGCAGGCCGTCTCCGATCCGCTGAACTTCGAGCTGGCCCCCCGGTCGAACCTCACGGTGACGATCTACCTGGCGGAAGGGCAGAGCTCCAACGCCATCACCTCCCACCCCGGCTCCCGGACCACCTCGTACATGCTGTCCGGTGACCACGTCGACGCCGGGGACCTGCCCGGGGCGACCCCCGCCGATCACTGGTACTTCCTCAGCGCCCTGGAGGTGTGGTCCAGGCACACCACCGCGGCGGCGGTCATCGTCGGCGACTCACTCACCGACGGCAGGGGCTCCACCACCAACATGAACAACCGGTGGCCCGACCAGCTGATCGACCGGTTGCAGTCCCACTCCTCCACCGGCCAGATCGCGATCCTGAACCAGGCGGCCGGCGGCAACCGCGTACTCAACGACGGGCTCGGCCCCAACGCCCTCGCACGGCTGGACCGCGATGTCCTCGCGCAGAGCGGGGTGAAGTGGCAGATCCTCTTCGAGGGCGTCAACGACATCGGCACCGCCGAGGCCACAGAAGCCGCCCAGAAGAAGGCCGCGGCCGACCTGATCGCCGCCTACGACCAGATGATCACCCGAGCCCACACGCAGGGCATCCGGGTGTACGGCGCGACGCTGACGCCGTTCGGCGCCAACACGGCGTACGACGACGCCCAGGGATACAGGGAAGCGGCCCGGCAGACGGTCAACCAGTGGATCCGCACCAGCCGCCGGTTCGACGCCGTGATCGACTTCGACAGGACGACCCGCGACCCGGCCAACCCCCGGCAGCTGCTGCCCGCCTACGACGTCGGCGATCACCTGCACCTCAACCCGGCCGGCTACAAGGCACTCGCCGACGCCGTCCCCACCCGCCTGTTCAGAGACGAGCCGCTTCCGCGGGGCTTCGGCTTCAACTGACCCGCACCACATAGCACCAACGGCCAGGCCACCCAGAGGCGGCCAGGCACAACCCGGAGCCGGTCCCGACTCCGTGCCGGTCCAGGCGACCCCCGCCTGGACCGGCACGGCTCCCCGATGCCGGCCGTACCGTGCCGCCGCCTCGGTGCGCGCCTTCCGGTGACACGGACGCGCAAAGGACAGTTCGATGGGAATCGAAGCCGGTCGGCCATATCGTGAGTGTGTGAGGTGGTCTTCCCGGCCCGGGAGCGGCGGGGGGCCGCGCACCTCACCGATGGCGGACGGCATCGGTGAGGTGCCTGACACGGACACCGAAGGGCTGCCCGGCCGGGGCAGAGCGACGAACGTCTCGACCGAGCGTGTGTCTCCGTCGAACTGAAACGCATCCGGCGATCGGGGAACGGCAATGACCAGAGAAATCATCCGCGTTGAGCCTCTGTCGACCTACCTGGAGAACTGGAAGGCCCCGACCTCGGCCGCCACCCGAAGCGGCGACACCGTTTACGTCTCGGGATTCCCGCCGTTCGACCCCGATACCGGGGAGGTGGCCGCGGGAGCTTCGATCGAGCGTCAGACGGAGCTCGTCCTGGAGCAGATGAAACTCTGCCTCGAGACAGCCGGCTCGTCCCTGGCGAACGTCCTCAAGTGCAACGTGTACTGCACGTCGGTCGAGAAGTTCGCAGCGGTCAACGTGATCTACGCCCGTTACTTTCCTCAGGACCCGCCCGCGCGGATCTTCGTCTGCGTTCCGGCCTGGCCGGGACCTTTCGACATCGAAATAGACTGCGTCGCCACCCTGTAGCGTCGCCCATCACGCCTGGCTGAGGCGGCGCGCGAGCGCACCCGCCACGTCGGCGTGGTGCGCGATCACCGGCATGGCCGCCGGGCGGCAGGGCCCGCCGAGACGGCTCTGCCAGACCTGGATGCCCGGCATGGTCGGTGCCTCAGCCCGCCGGGAGCGTGGATTCCGGCTGTCTCATATGACCTGGTCAAGCCCGCCTCGATTTGACTGCCATCGAAGCGTTTCGCCGTTAGCGTCGGGGTATGACAGCCCCTGCAAGGCCGAGCGCCTCCGGGGGGCTGGATCGCGACCGGTCCATGGCCTGTACTGCGGTTTCCCGGTCGTGCCGGTAGATGTGCGAGTTGTGCAGATCGAAAAAGCGGTGTCGACAATCGCGCCCGCCGCGCCGTGGCTCTTCGAGGTGCGATCTGCGTCGCCCGTATCGATCAAGTCGCCCATATTGACCAAGGGGACCTTGCGATGAGAGACCACACGCCGACACCGAAACTGGTCACCGAGCATTCCGAGAAGATTCCGGGCTACACCTACGGCACCGATGAGGCCGCCGTCTCACCGTTGACGCTGGAGGACCTGGAGCGGCTCAAGGCCGTGGTAGGGCTGACCAGGCAGGACGAGGAGACCCTGATCGAGGCCGCCCGCGTCCTGGCCGACCAGGCCGACGACATGGTCACCGCCTACCGCAAGCGGCTGGGGGAGTTGCCGTTCATGCGGGCCTACTCCGGCCACCCCGACGGCTCGTCCAACCCCGAGTACGGTGCCGCGTCCAAGCCGCGCTTCGACCGGTTCATCATCGACGCCTGCACCCGCCCGCTGGATCAGGACTGGCTGAACTACCAGCACGAGATCGGGCTGCGCCACACCCGCGCGAAGAAGAACGCCACCGACCACGCCGACTCCCTCGACCACATTCCGATGCGCTACCTGCTCGCCTTCACCGCGGTCGTCATCGCCACCGCGCGTGAGTATCTGGCTACCCAGGGTGCCTCGGCCGAGCAGGTCGACCGCATGCACGCCGCCTTCACCAAGTCCGTCATGCTGCACGTCACGGTCTGGACCCGGCCCTACGTGGACGCCGCGGACTGGTGACGGATGCCCGGGGCCACGTACCGGCCTCGTTTTCAGGGGCGCGTGCGATGCCCGCGACGGCCGATCCGGTCACCGAGCAGCGGAGAAGGGGGGATTGACCGCCCGAAGACCACTCAACCTCGAAGATCACTCAACAAGGGAAGCGAAACCATGAACCGCAACCTGGCGACAGCCACAATTCAGCAGAGGTCGAACGGCGCCGAGTGGATCGGCGGGGAGCCTTCGGTGCTGGTGTTCGACGTCAATGAAACGCTGATCGACTTCGAGTCGATGAATCCTCTCTTCGAGAAGATCTTCGGCGACAAGCGGGTCATGCGCGAGTGGCTGGGTCATCTGATCATGTACTCCATGACGATCACCCTGTCCGGCCTGTACGAGGGGTACTTCACCCTGGGACAGGGGCTGCTCAAGATGGTCGGCGACATCCACGGGGTGCGGGTCTCCGACGACGACATCGAGGAGATCCGGCAGGCGATGCTGACCATGCCCGCCCATCCCGACGTGCAGGAGGGGCTGAGCCGGCTCAAGGACGCGGGTTTTCGTCTGGTGACGCTGACGAACTCCCCGTCCAACCCCGGCGGGCAGAGCCCGCTGGAGCACGCCGGTCTCGCGCACTTCTTCGAGCGGCAGTTCACCATCGAGACCGTCCGCGCCTACAAGCCCGCCCAGCTGGTGTACCACATGGTGGCCCAGGAGCTGGACGTACCGCCGTCCAGCTGCTTCATGGTCGCCGCGCACGTCTGGGACACCGTGGGGGCGCAGAGCGCCGGCTACACCGCGGGCCTCATCACCCGGCCGGGCAACGCTCCACTGCCCGTCCACTCCCTGCCGCAGCCCAACCTCGTCGTACCGGATCTGCCGGCCCTGGCCACCGAACTCGCCCGGGTCTGGCGGCGTTCGTGAACCGTGCGGGTGAAGTCATCGGGTCAGCCCTGGGCCGAAGCGGCCCAGGGCTGACCCGATTTCGCGCCGCCCGCCGGTGTCACTCGAGGAAACTCTCCGGGGGCGCCGGGCCCCACCGGTTGACCGTGTTGCCCCGATCGCTCATCTCCCAGCGCGGCGGAGTGTAGGAGGCCTCGTCGTGGATGTGCGCCATGTCGCTGTACAGCTCCAGGCGCAGTCCGGATGAGGGGTCGCGCAGGTAGACGAAGAGGTTGTGACCGGGGCCGTGCCGGCCGGGGCCGTACTCGACCTTGTGGCCGAGCTCGGCGAGGTGGTCGCAGAGCACGCGGTAGCTGTCCCAGCCGGCGACCTCGAAGGCCAGATGGTGTGCGTCAGGGCGGGCCGATCCGCCCCTGACTCCGAAGTTGTGGTGTTCCGTGCCGACCCGGAAGAAGAACAGGCCCGTCCCGATCTGCTCCGACAGCTTCAGGTCCAGCATGCCGGAGATGAGCGCCGCCGTCGTCGGAGCGTCCGGCACCTTGACGTTGATGTGGCCGAGCCGCCGTGGCCTCAGCGGAGCGGCGGGCAGCGGTGTCGCGATGGGCGGTCCCGCCGGGCGGCAGACCAGCCGCAGCCCGGACGTGTCGACGACGGCGACTCCGGCACCGCCGTCCGCGTCCGGCCGCAGCCGGTCCGCGGCCAGCCCGTACGAAGCGGCCCGGCGTTCGAGCTCTTCGAACGGATAGTCGTCCGTCACATCGAAGGTGATCTCCCGCAGTTCGGTCGCGTCCCCCGGCAGGAGGGTGAGATAGCGGCCGGGAGCGGGCTGCGCGTACTCTCCCGAGGTCGTCGCGTTCATGCCGCCGTCGCCGCGCGGCGTGACGTGGAACCCCAGGCCGTCACGGAGAAAAGCCGCGGTCGCCGCCGGGTCGGGCACGGCCACGGTGACCGAGCCCAGCCGGATCGGGAGGGTGCTCTCGTGGTCGGGGCTCATGCCGCTCCTCTCAGGCATCGATCGCCGCTTCTATGGGACATCAGCTGCCCTCTCGAATATTGATTGGTGCTCAGCTCAGGCATCGACTGGCGCCCCTCTCGGACATCGACCGGTGTTCCTCTCAACAGCGACCTCAGACGGCGATCGCGATGTACTTGGTCTCCAGGTATTCGTCGATGCCGACCCGGCCGCCCTCCCGGCCGAGGCCCGACTGCTTCACCCCGCCGAACGGCGCCGCGGCGTTGGAGACGACGCCCTGGTTGAGCCCGATCATTCCGGTCTCCAGGGCCTCGGCCGTACGCAGCGCCCGGCCCAGGTCGCGGGTGTACAGGTACGCCACCAGGCCGTACTCCGTGGCGTTGGCGAGCGCGACCGCCTCCTGTTCGGTGTCGAAGGCCAGCACCGGGGCCACCGGCCCGAAGATCTCCTGCGTGAGCAGGTCGGCCGTGCCGGGGACGTCGGCGAGCACCGTGGGGGGATAGAAATATCCGGGGCCGTCGAGGGGGGCGCCGCCGGTCAGCACCCGCGCGCCCTTGCGGACCGCGTCGTCCACCAGGGTGCCGACCTTCTGGCGGCCGGCCTCGTCGATCAGCGGGCCGATCTGGCTGCCCTCGGCGAGTCCGGGAGCCACGCGGAGCTCCGCCATCCGCTTGGCGAGCCGGTCGGCGAACTCCGCGGCGACCGGGCGTTGCACGTAGAACCGGTTGGCCGCGGTGCAGGCCTCCCCCATGTTGCGCAGCTTGGCCAGGAGAGCCCCCTCGACCGCGGCGTCCAGGTCCGCGTCGGCGAACACCAGGAAGGGGGCGTTCCCGCCCAGCTCCATCGACGTACGGAGAACGCCCCCGGCCGCCTGCGACAACAGGAGCCTTCCCACCTCGGTGGAGCCGGTGAACGACAGCTTGCGCAGCCGCGAGTCCTTCAGCAGCGAGCCGACGACCGCGGCGGGGTCCGACGTGGTGACGACGTTGACCACTCCGGCGGGAACGCCGCAGCCCTCCAGGATCGCGGCCAGCGCGAGCGTGGTGAGCGGGGTCTGCTCGGCCGGCTTGACCACGACGGTGCAGCCGGCCGCGAGGGCCGGGCCGATCTTCCGCGTGGCCATGGCGAGCGGGAAGTTCCACGGGGTGACGAGCAGGCTCGGCCCCACCGGCTGCCGCATGACGAGGATCCGTCCTCGGCCGTTCGGCGAGACCGTGTACCCGCCGTCGATGCGGACCGCCTCCTCGGCGAACCAGCGGAAGAACTCGGCGCCGTAGTCGATCTCGGCGTACGCGTCCGCCAGCGGCTTGCCCATCTCCAGCGTGATGAGCAGGGCCAGCTCCTCGCGCCTGGCATGGATCTCCTCGAACGCGCGGCGCAGGATCTCCCCGCGCTCGCGCGGAGCGGTGGCCGCCCACGAGGCCTGGGCGGCCACCGCGGCGTCGAGCGCGGCCAGGCCGTCGGCCGCGGTGGCGTCGGCGACCGAGGCGAGGTCGGTGCCGTCGGCCGGGTTGGCGACGGGGAAGGTCCGCCCGCCGGTGGCCTCCCGCCAGCCGTCCCCGATCCGCAGCCGGGTCGGGATCTCGGCCAGCACCCGCTCGGGGGTGACGTCTGTGCTCATGATGGGGTCCCCTCCAGGGTCGCGCGGGCGGCCGGCGTCGCAGCGGCGCCCGCGAACGGCTTCAGCTCGCAGATCTCGTCGAGCTCGCGCCCGCTCCCGCGGGCGCCGGCCGCGTTGAGCAGGCTGCGAGCCAGCGACAGGTCCTGCAACGCGGTGCCGACCGATTTGAACACGAGCAGATCGCGGTCATCGCCCCGGCGTACGGCACCCGCGTCGGCGGCCGCGCGGGCCGCGGGCACGATGCGGTCGGTGGGCAGCGCGCCGTGTGTGATCGCGTCGATCACGTCGCCGGACTCCAGACGGACCTGGCGGTCGTCGTCTACGAGCAGGGTACCCGCTCGGGCCAGCGTGGCGCGGTCAAGCTCGCGCAGGTCAGGGCGGGTGGAGCCGATCGACAGCACCACGGCGCCCGGAGCCAGATCCGCCCCGTTCACGACCGGCTCCCGGGACTTGGTGGCCAGCACGACCAGGGGAGTGCCGGTCGCCTCGCGTACGGTGTCCACCGCCCGCACGTCGATCTGCAGCTCCTCGGTCATGCGGGCGGCGAACTCCTCCCGCCGCGTCGCGGACCTGCTGTACACGAGCACCTGCTTCACCGGCCAGCGGCGTGCCATGAGCCGCAGGTGCCCCGTCGCCTCGAAACCCGAGCCGACCAGCCCGACCTGCTGGTGGCCGTCGGCGCCGAGCAGCTCTCCGGCCACCACCGTGTAGGCGGCGGTACGCAACCGGGTCAGCTCGTCGGCGTCGAACAGGCCGAGCAGACGCCCTGAGGCCACGTCGTACAGCAGGACGAGGTATCGGGTGCCAAGGCCCTCGGCGAGGGTCATGACCTTCACTCCCATGACGTCGCCGAGGACCGCGGGCATGACCCGCAGGAAGCCCGAGCCGCTGGGAACGTCGATGCGGGGCGGTAGCTCGGTGCGCCCGAGGGATTCCGCGTCGAGCACGGAGCGGGCGGCCGCCAGCACCACGTCGTCGGTGGCCAGCGCGCGGATGTCGTGCGCGGACAAATGCAGGGTCATCTGTTGTCTTCCTGATTCAGGCCGGGTTGCGACCGAGGTAGAAGTCGTCGTCACCGGCGGGCAGTTCGAATCCGGAGGCCGCGAGCCCGGCGCGCAGCGACTTCATCTGGCCGGGATTCAGCCGCATCTGCGGCATGCGCAGCAGACCGCCGTTGAAGCCCTGCAGCCAGCCGAGATACTTCCAGCCCACCCGGTGGATGAGCCCCGCCCCCGCGAAGCTCGCGTGGAACGCGCCCTTGGCCGCCCGCGCCGCCTGGTAGGACCAGAAGACGTCCATCGCCTCGTCGTACTTGCCGGCCGAGGCCAGCTCGTAGACGCGGGGCACCCGGTCGCCGAAGGACTCGTACGCGCTGGTGCCGAACCACGGAACGCCGAACTTCTCCACCAGCGCGGGGAGGTTCTGCTCCATCGGGTTCTCCACGATCAGCCGGTCGCCGACCCGGCGGTGGATGTCGGCGAAGGCCGTCATCGAGGCCGAGCCGCCCCCCTCGTACTTCAGGGCGGCGGCGGTGTCGATCCGGGCGATCTCCTCGATCGCCTCCGGCGGGAAACCCGACGGGTGCAGCGGGGAGAATCCCCAGGTCATCACCGCGAACATGATCAGCGCGAGGTCGGTGCGCTCGGCCACGTACTTCGTGTGGTCCACGATGTCGGAGGCCGAGCCGGGCCGGAAGCCGGGCGGGTACGACAGCAGCGCGGCCTCGTAGCCCAGTGCCTCGGCCGCCTTGGCGGCGATCAGCTCCTCCTCGACGGTGGAGAAGCTCAGGTGGGCGACGAGCCGGAAGCGCTCGGGCGCGGCCTCGGCCGCGATCTCCATGAAGCGGAGATACTCCTCCAGCGTGGTGCCGCTCTCGGAGGCGACCAGCGTGCCCCAGAACCCGTACCGCGCGGCGAGACGCACATCGTGCGCGATGCCCGCGGCGTTGAGGGTGCTGAAATCGGAGGTGAAGGACGGCAGCGTCACGTTGCACAGGCCGCGCCATTCGGTGCGGGCCCGGTCCTTCACTTCGGCCCTGGTGTAGGGGAGGCTCACTACGACGGTCCTTTCATCGAAACGGATTAAGAGGCGAATACGTCCACGCGGGACGGATCAGGAGACGGGCACGTCCACGCGGGCGTCACCGGCGGCGTGGATGGCGCGGTACAGCCAGCGCCCGGAGTGACCGAACCAGTCCTGCGTGGCGAGGGCCGCCCGGCGGGGAGTGTCGCGGGCCGCGGCCCGCTCCGGGGCGTCCAGAACGGACAGGTCTCGCAGCTCGTGCAGCGCGATATGGGTCCATTCGGGGCCGGCGCTGCCGGGGCGGACCGCATACCTGCGCACCCGCAGCCAGCCGTCGGCCTTCATGAGCATCGGAACGTGCTCCTCGCCGTACCAGCCCTCGAACGCAGGCCGCGCCTCCTCGGGCACGGTGAAGGCGACCGCCCAGAGGTAGCCGGACGGCTCGGTGTTCTCCCCGGTGTCGGAGATCTCCTCGCATATGTGACGGGTGAAACCCCGGACGCTGCCGAGCATCCGCGCGGTCCGCTCGCCGGGGTCGGTCTTGAGCCGCTGGTAGCCGGGCGTTTCCAGCGCGGCCAGGTCGTCGATGAAGTAGCACGCGAGAAAGCGCGGCTCTCCTTCGAGGGCCTCGTAGCGAACGGCCGCGGAGAAACCCGGCAGGGCCAGGCGTACGGGAATGTGCTCGGTCTCGTACCAGTCGTGGAAGTCGTCCTCCTGCCCGGGAGGCGGCTCCATCTGCGAGAACAGCAGGCCTTTCACGGCTCTCTCCTTTCTGCGATCACGGTTTCCGCGATCAGGGAAGCGGTCGGGACACGCCCGCCGACAGGCGTACGAGTCGCTGGGGTGGCGGGGTGTTGCGGCTCCGTACGAAGCGGACCTCGCCCTGGGTGATCACCGAGGCGACGGCGGGCAGGTCGCCGAGCTTCAGCGCACCGCGCCAGTCGGAGGCCCGTGACCCCAGCGGAGCGTCGATGACGACCAGGTCGGCGGGACGGCCCACCTCGATGCGGCCCGCGTCGAGCCGGTAGGTCGCCGCGACGTTCCCGGTCGCCGCCGCCACCGCCTGCGCGGGGTCGAGCGGGCCCAGGGAGACCAGTTCGGCCATGGTGCGCAGTAGCGCGAGCGGGATCACCCCGGTGCCGGTGGGGGTGTCGGAGGCGATGAGCAGCCGCTCCGGGCAGCCGGCCTCCAGCGCCAGCTCGCTGATGTGGATCGCCGAGCGCAGGTTGCCGGCCTGGACGAGCTGGAGGGCCATGCCGTGGCCGTGGGTGACCAGCGCCTCGTTCTCCGCGGGGGACAGGGCCGTCGGACCACCGTTGACGTGGCCGAGCACGTTCGGCCGCATCTCCAGCAGCGCGTCCGCGTCGATGAGTTCGAGGCTGCCGCGGATGGATCCGCCGCCGGTGTGGACCATGACGATGAGGCCCGCCTCGCGGGCGGCGCGCACCACGGGCACGTAGCCGCGAGGGCCGTCGAAGGCTCCGAACCCGCCCTTCGCCAGCCCGACGCCGGCCGCGGCCAGCTCGGCGAAGTCGTCGGCGGTGAGCCCGGGCTCCAGGATCACCGAACCGGCGTGGACGGTGACGCCCCCCGGCCGGTAGTCGCGGAAGCAGCGCTGCGCGGCGATGGCCAGCGCCTTGACCCCCACGACGTCGGTCGGCCGGCCCGGCACGTGCACCTCGCTGGCACTGATCGCCCGGGTCATTCCGCCGTGCAGGTAGCTCTCCAGGAAACCGACGGTCCGCTGCCGCGGCGTGTAGTCGCCGAAGGTCACGTGCACGTGGGAGTCGATGAGCCCCGGGACGACCGCGGCGCCGGCCGCGTCCAGGACGACATCGCAGCCGTCCGGGTCGACCTGGCCGCTCGGCCCGATCCAGGTGATCAGGCCGTTCCGGCAGATGATCGCGTCACCGTCGATGGGCGAGCCGGCGAGGTCTCCGGCGTGGGAGTCGCCGATGTTGACGATCGCGGTGCGGCCTCCCTCCGCGACCTCCGCCTCGGATCCCGTCATTGCAGGCCGTCCCCCTTGGCGTCGGCCTTGGCCAGCCCGCCGAGGCGGCTGTGCACGCGGCCGCGGCTGGCCAGGGCCACGATGACGACGATCTCGTCGGGCCGGGGGCCGTCGGGCACGGACACCGTGACGGTGTCGTAGAACTCGCGGACGAACAGTGCCGTCTTGTAGGCCAGCGGGATGTCGATCGTCGTTCCGGCGGCGGCGACCTTGGTGTTGGAGGTGACCCAGGTGTTGCCGCCGATCCCGTCCCGCAGCGCGTCGCCGAACGGGGTCGTCAGGCAGGCGACGCCGTGCTCCTGCTCGCCCGAGACCCCGACGATGGCGCCCTTGCCGCAGCTCTCCGCCTCGACGCCGAGCGCCTCCTTGGCACGGGTGACGAGCTCGACGGCCAGCTTTCCGGACGGCTCGGTGAGCTCGTCCAGGGTCTCCGACCAGCGGCCCGCGTACGGGTTGGCGATCACCGCGGCCACGGCGGCCTTGCGCAGCGGCGGATTCACCTGGGGTCCTCCGTCGTCCGCGATCTCTTCGACGACCGTCAGCCACTTACGGACGTGCAGCTCCATCTTCCCTGCCTTCTCGATCAAAACTATAAACTGTATTCACTTACTCTACTAAAGCGTTCCGAGCTCGCCGACCCGGACCCGCTTCACGCGCCAGGCCAGCAGGGCGGCCAGGGTGGTGCAGGCCCCGCAGACCAGGAAGGCGGCGGTGTAGGTGCCGCTCGCCGGAAGCTGGGTGCCGGGCAACGTGTTCGAGGAGAAGAGCACCCCGACGACGGTGCTGCCCAGGGAGTTGCCGACCGCGTACAGGATGGCCGTCACCCCGAGCGCCACTCCCGACTGGGACGGCGGTACGGCCTGGAGCACGATGATCTGCGCGGCGGCGAGTCCCATCGTGTTGCCGAGCGCGTAGATGGCCAGGCTCACCATCATCGTGGCGGGAATGCTGTGCGTCGCGGCCAGCGCGAAGTAGGCGACGCTGCAGCACAGCACGCTCACCGAGGCGGCGCCGGCGAAGCCGATCCGTCTGCCGATCGGCTGGAGCGCCCACGCAGCGGCCAGCCCGCCGATCCCCACCGGGATGGCGAACAGGCAGGCCTGGAGCGGGGTCCACCCGAAGCCGTACCCCGCCACCTGCGGGTTGGTCTGCGAGAACCGGGTGACCGCCGAGATCGCTCCGTAGATGCCGAACGCGATCAGGAAGACGACCAGGGTGGGCAGGCGGGTCGCCGCGTGCGTGATCACCGTCAGGTCGACGAGCGGGTGCGTGGAGCGTCGTTCCACCAGCACCCACAGACCGAGGAGGACCAGCCCGCCGATGATCAGGCCGAGGACCTCGGGGGAGCTCCAGCCCCAGGTCGGGCCCTTGCTGGTGCCCAGCAGGAAACTCACCAGGCTCAACCCGAGCAGCAGCGCGCCCGGCAGGTCGAACCCTCCCTCCGCCCGGTACGGAGACTCGCGCAGCACCAGCAGCGTGCTCGCCAGGCCCAGCGCCAGCGTCACCGCGGCCAGCCAGAAGTAGACGTGGTAGTCGTGCCCGACGCCCCCGACCAGCCCGCCGACCAGCAGGCCGCCGGCCACGCCCACGCTGTTGCCCGCGTGGATCGTGACGATGGTCCGGCGGGCGCGTTTCGGGTGCATCGTGTCGTTGGCGATCGCCTCGGGCAGGGCGAGCATCGGCGCCTGGGCGCCCATCAGCGCCCGTGCGACGAAGAGCATGACGATGTCGTGGGTCAGCGCGCCGAGCAGCGCTCCCGCCAGCGCCAGGGTCAGGCAGACGACCATGATGCGGCGCTTTCCGAGCAGGTCGGCCAGCCGGGTGAAGACGGCGAGACCGATCGCGCCCGCCAGGAGCTCGGCGGTAAGCACCCAGGCCACGTCGCCGGGGGAGAGGCCGAGCTGCTTGCCGATGGCGGGCAGCATCGGAACGATGCCCACCTGGAGGAGCAGGACGGTGAAGCCGAGATACGACAGCACGCCGACCGCGGCGTTGCCGTTCGACTCGGTGACCGAGGGGGATGAGGGGACAGGGGACGGGGAAGCCATCGTGGCCATTGACCCTCCAGGGGGTGACGGGCACCGAAGCATGTTCTGAATTACGGAAACTGTATCCACTTTTTATGTCGCGTCAATGGGCAGTTTGCACATGTATGGATGTCCCTGTCCCCGGACGGCCTTGGCTGGAAGATCCCTGATCGGGGACCCCCTGCCCCCGGATTCCGGCCCGTGGCCCGCGGTTTCGATCGTCAGGGCATCAGCAGGCCGCCGTTGACCTGGACGACCTGGCCCGTCATGTATTCGCTGTCCCGTCCGAGGAGGAACATGACCGGGCCGACGACGTCGCCGACCTCGCCCACCCGTCCCATCGGAATCGCCCGCGCCCGGTCCGCGGCGCGGGCGTGGTAGTCGGGGAAGTCGGTGAGCATCGGCGTCTCCACCGGCCCGGGGGCGACCGCGTTCACCCGTACGCCGGCGGCGGCGACCTCCAGGGCCGCCGATTTCACCAGGGCCTCCACCCCCGCCTTGGCGGCGGCGTAGTGGGCGCCGTTCGGATATCCCTTGGTCGCCCAGCCGGTGGACATCGCGACGATGCTGCCCCGGCCGCGGGTGACCATGTGCGGAAGGACGGCCCGCAGCGCGTGGAAGGTCCCGTACAGCGAGATCTCGACCACCCGCCGGAACTCCGCCGGATCCAGCTCGGTCACGGGCGCCTCCGAGACCACCCCGGCGGCGCAGACCAGATATCCGACGGGGCCGAGCTCGGCGTTCACCCGGGTCACCGCCGCCGCGACGGCCGCCGGGTCGCGCACGTCGCAGTCCAGGGCGAGCGCCGCGCCACGGGGTCCGGAGGAGCCGGACGCGGCGAGGTCGAGCACGGCGGTCCGGACGCCGCGCCCGCTCAGCGCCGCGACCACGCCCCTGCCGATGCCGCCCGACCCGCCCGTGACGATCGCCACGCCATCGGAAAGCGGTACTGTCGGGCCACTGCCGTCTTCGAGATCCGTCATCCCGGAACCCTCATTTCTCTCACGATAACTGCCAAGCTGTATACACTAAGCTCCGTGGTGAGAAAGAAGACCGTCCTCCCCCTGAGGGTCAGCGAAGAGCTCCAGCAACGCCGTACGGCACCGGACTACATCGTCGCCGTGCTCCGCGAGGCGATCTACGAGGGATCGCTGGAAGACGGCGCGATCCTCAACCAGGTCGCGGTCGCCGAGCATTTCGGCGTCTCGCGGGTGCCGGTGCGGGAGGCGATGCGGCAACTCCAGGCGGAGGGGCTGCTCAGCGCCGAGGCGCACCGCCGTCCGATCGTGCGCCGCCTGACCCTGGAGAGGGTCATGGAGATCTTCGACCTGCGCGCGATGATCGAGGGCTACCTGGTGGAAAAGGCCATGCCCAACATCGACGAGAAGGTCATCGCCCAGCTCGCCGGTTTCATCGAGCTCATGCACGAGCCGCTGGACCACAACGCGTGGCTGTCCCTCAACGCGGAGTTCCACCAGGCCCTGTACGAACCCTCCGATGCGACGACGGCGCTCGAGCTGGCGAACCAGCTGCGCGGGCGGGCCGAGCGCTACCTGCGGATGTGGAGCGAGGGGCAGGGGATCCACCGCAACGCCGAGGCGACGCGGGAGCACGAGCGGATCCTCGAATACGTCCGCAACGGCGACGTCGCCTCCGCCCGGCGCGAGGTCGAGCAGCACATCCTGCACACCCGCGACGAGGCCGTGCGGATGTATCGCAACCAGCGTCCCAAGGCCATCGTGGAGCCGGCGGGCTGAGAGCCTTGCGGAGGGTGACCTCCGCAAGGCACAGGGTCACCGTTGCCAACTTCGCCCATAAGTGTCTACAGTTTCCACATGGATTCCGTAGTGGTGGTCGGCGCGTCGCTAGCCGGACTCCGCGCCGTGGAAGCGTTGCGCGGGGAAGGATACGACGGCCGGATCGTGGTGATCGGTGATGAGACGCACCCGCCCTACGACCGTCCGCCGCTGTCGAAAGGACTGCTGACCGGAGCGACCGACCTGTCGGCGGTGACCCTGCGGCAGCAGCCTGATCTCTCGGTCGAATGGCGCCTCGGCGAGCGCGCCGTCGCCCTCCACGCCGCCGACCGGGAAGTCCTGCTCGACGGCGGGCGACGCGTTCCCTATGACGGGCTCGTCGTCGCCACGGGGGCGACGGCCCGGCGCCTCCCCACCGTGCCGGAAGGCCTCGCCGGGGTCATCACGCTGCGTACTCTCGACGACGCGATCGCGCTGAGGCGGGAACTGACGGGCCGGCCGTCGGTCGTGATCCTCGGCGGCGGCTTCATCGGGACCGAGGTGGCGTCCAGCTGCCGGACGCTCGGCCTCGACGTCACGCTGGTCACCGCGGATCCCCTGCTCGCCCGTGCTCTCGGCCCGCTCTCCGCGGGCGCGGCCGCTCGTGCCGCCGATCACGGGGTCACGGTGATCCATCCGGCGACCGTCACCGAAGTGCGCGGCCACGACCGTGTGCAAGAGGTCGTCCTCGGCGACGGCCGGACGCTTCCGGCGGACGTGCTCGTCGTGGCGGTGGGCGCGGTGCCTGCGACCGAGTGGCTGCGCGACTCGGGGGCCCGGCTCGACAACGGGCTGATCTGCGACGCCGGGCTCGGCGTCGTCGGCCTGCCCGGGGTGGTCGCCGCCGGCGACGTGGCCCGCTGGCCGCACCCGGGGTTCGGCGGCGCACCGTTACGTCTCGAACACTGGACGAACGCCGCGGAACAGGCGGTGATCGCGGCCCGGCGGCTGCTGCACGGGACCGCGGCGGGGCCGTGCGCTCCCGTCCCCTCGTTCTGGAGCGACCAGTTCGGCATCCGGCTTCAGGGGGTCGGCCTTCCCGCGCTCGCCGACGAAACCAGGGTGATCGAGGGAGATCCGGCGGGAGATCGTTTTGTCGCGGAGTTCTTCCGAACGGGTGAGCTCGTCGGGGCGGTCGTCGCGGGAGCGCCGCGCGCGCTGCTGGCCTACCGGCGCCGGCTGACCCACCCACAACGTGTTCCGGCCCTGTGAGCTGGGACGGAGGGAGCCATGAGTGGAATGGACGGGTGACGCGACCGCGTTTCAGTAGCACCCGGCAGATGCGATAAACCTGAATACACTTTTCGACATCTATGACTGCAGGCGACTGATATGACAACTCTCCCGGAGACCGCTGAGCGACTCCACCAGACCGTTCTGCCGGAAGAAGGCCTGATCCCGGCATACATACACACCGACCCGGACGTCTACCGGCTGGAGATGCAGCGACTGTTCGGGCGGACCTGGCTCTTCGTCGCGCACGAATCGGAGATCCCCGCTCCCGGGGACTTCGTCGTCCGCGACATGGGCGAGGCCAACGTGATCGTCTCGCGCGGCGACGACGGCACGGTGCGGGTGTTCCTCAACTCCTGCCGGCACCGCGGCATGAAGCTCGCGTGCGAGGACATGGGCAACGGCCCGTCCTGGCGCTGTCCGTACCACGGTTTCACCTTCCGCAACGACGGCTCGTTCCTCGGTGCTCCGTATCAGCGGTTCGCCTACACCGAAGGGCTCGAACGCGAATCACTCCGGCTCCTCGAGGCCCGCAGCGAGTCCTACAAAGGGCTGATCTTCGCCACGTGGAACCGGGCCTCCGAGCCGCTCGTCGATTTCCTCGGCTCCATGGCGTGGTATCTCGACATCCTGGTCGGCAGGGCCGAGTTCGAGGTCGTCGGCACGCCGCAGCGTTGGATCGTTCCGACCGCCTGGAAGCTTCCCGCGGAGAACTTCGCCTCCGACGCCTACCACACCGCCACGACGCACGCCTTTCTGGCCAAGCTCGGCCTGGTCAGCGGGGTGGACTTCGGTCGCGTCGGTTATCACGTCGACGCCGGCAACGGCCACGGGCTGGGCATCGGGGTGCAGGAGGACGGACCGTGGTATCCGGCCGAACTCCGCCCGGAGTATGAGCGAAACCTCTCCGAGGACCAGCTCGCGTTGCTGGATCGGATCAAGAACTTTCACGGCAACGTCTTCCCGAACCTGTCCTTCCTGATCCCCAACGTCATCGAGTTCGGCGGGCGCCGGGTCACCGGCATGACGCTGCGGCAGTGGCAGCCGATCGGGCCGGACCGCATCCAGGCGTGGTCCTGGCACCTGGTGGAGAAGCAGGCACCGGAGTGGTGGAAGGAACTGGGACGCAAAGCCTACGTCCAGACCTTCGGCACCTCCGGAATGCTGGAACAGGACGACACGGAGAACTGGGAGGCGCAGACGCGCAACTCCCAGGTGGCTCTCACCCTGGAGGAACCGGTTGTGCTGCACTACGGAATGGGGCTCGATCGCGAGCCGATGAAGGACTTCCCCGGCCTCGGCACCGTCTATGACGGCAAGTTCAACGAGGCGGCGGCCCGCTCCTTCTACCGCCGCTGGCTCGACACGGTGGCGGGGGAGGAGAAGTGACCGCGGTGATCGATCCCGGCCTCCTGTCCGCGTTCCGGTTCCAGCCCGCCGGCCCGGTGCCGTTCGAGGTGCGGCTGGCGGTGCAGGACTTCCTCATCGACGAGGCCGAGCTGCTCGACTCCCGCCGCTTCGACGAGTGGCTGGCGCTGTTCACCGACGACGTGGAGTATCGCGTCCCCGTGCGGATCACCCGTCGCATCGGCAACCCCGACGTGGTGGACGACATCTTCCACTTCGACGAGAACAAGGCGAGCCTCGGCCTGCGGGTCCGCCGTCTCGGCACCAACGTCGCCTGGGCGGAGGACCCGCCCTCCTTCACCCGGCGGTTCGTCACGAACGTCAGGGTCGCCTGGGGCGAGCGGGAAGGCGAGCTCGCCATACGCAGCTACCTGCTGCTCTACCGCAGCCGCGGCGACCGCGGCACCCATGACCTGATCTCCGGAGAGCGGCATGACCTGCTGAGGCTGGAGGCCGATCGGATCGCCATCGCCCGCCGCCGCGTGATCCTCGACCAGTCGACCCTCGGCACGAAAAACCTTGCGATCTTCTTCTGAGCCAACTCCCGACCAGCACTCCGAAAGTGACCCAGCACATGCACGTCAAACTCGACACCCAGAACTGCCAGGCCTATGCGAACTGCCTGCTGACGGCTCCCGAGGTCTTCGACCTGGACGAGGAGTCAGGCATCGCGATCATCCTCCAGGAGAACCCTCCGGAGAATCTCCGGGCCGTCGTGGAAGAGGCCGTCCGCAGCTGTCCCGTCCAGGCGCTCATCCTTGAGGGCTGACCGTCATCCCAGCGTGAGCGGCGGGAGAAACCGGACGTACGGAACGCGCCCACGCCACCCCCGAAGCCAGGCGGGTGGCGGGGCGGGTCCGGTGCCGTCGAACGATCGACGGGGATGAGGCGCTCCTCGACGAAAACCGACGATCGGCGGCTGATCGTGCCGCCTGGTTCTACGCGAGCCGACCGGTCGGCACGCGGGTGTAGCGTCTAACCAGGCGAGTCGATCATGAAGGGTGCCCGCTGTTGGAGCTGCGAGATACACGGGTGGACATGTCTCACGGTGAGCGTGTCGGCAAGTACGGCGAGGTGGCGAGCGCGTTGGCGCTGCTCAGTGACCGGCAGCTCGCCGAGTCGCTGGAGCAGGGGCGGGTTCTGGGCTCGGGGATAGGCGGCACCTCGGTGCTGCTGGACATCGCCGGCGTACCGGTCTTCGCGAAGCGGGTACCGCTGACCGACCTGGAGCGCCACGCGGACAACGTGATGTCCACCGCGAACCTGTTCGGGGTGCCCGCGTTCTGCCAGTACGGACTCGTCGAGTTCGCCGGACCGGGCTTCGGCGCCTGGCGTGAACTCGCGGCCAACGTCATGGCGACCAACTGGGTCCTGGCCGGGCGCAGCGCGGCCTTTCCCCTGCTGTACCACTGGCGGGTGCTGCCGGGAGCACCGCCGCCCACCGAGGAGCACGCCGACATCGAGGCGGTCGTGCGGTACTGGGACGGATCACCAGAGGTACGGGACCGTCTCCACGCCCTTGCCCGCGCCTCGGCCGGCATCGTGCTGTTTCAGGAGTTCATCCCCTACACCCTCGACACCTGGCTCGCCGCTCAGCTCACCGCCGGCCAGGACGCCGCGGTAGCGGCGTGCGCCATGGTCGAGTCGTGCCTGCTGACCGATGTGGCGTTCATGAACGACCAGGGGTTGACGCACTTCGACGGCCACTTCGGCAACATCCTCACCGATGGTGAACGCCTGTACATCGCCGACCTCGGACTGGCGACCTCCCCTCGGTTCGACCTGTCCAAGCAGGAGATCGAATTCCTGGAGCGCAACCGGACCCACGACATGGGTTACGCGCTGATGCGGCTGGTCAACTGGCTCGTCACCAACGTCTGCGGGGTGGCGATGCCACGAGAAGGCGGACCGGTACGGCGCAACGATTACATCCGCGCGTGCGCGGCCGGCGCGGACCCCGCCGGTGCTCCGCCGGCCGTCGCCGCGGTGATCCGCCGGTACGCACCCGTGGCGGCGGCCCTGAACGACTTCTACTGGGATCTGTTCGGCGTCGATCGGGCGACGCCGTACCCGGGCGAGAAGGTCGAACATGGCCTGAGCGCGATGCGCTGATCCGCTGCGTGTCCGTGTTTCCAGGGTTTCCAGGGTTTCTGGGTTTCCTGGATTTCCTGGGCGGTTTCCTGCCGGCCGCCGCTCAGGCCAGGGGTTCGCCGCCGTCCATCGGCAACGACACGCCGGTCATGAAGGTGCTGGTCATCGCGAACAGCACGGCGTCCGCGATGTCCTCGGCCGTTCCGATGCGTCGTGCGGGGTTGTGGGCGGTGCGCTGCCTGAACAGTTCTGCCTTCTTCTGCTCGCCGAGCCCGTCCCAGGCGCCGGTGTCGACGGTTCCGGGTGAGATGGCGTTGACCCGGATGGGCGCGAGCTCCAGGGAGAGGGCTCTGGTGACGACGTCCACGGCCCCGTTGGTGGCCGCGACGCCCAGGGTTCCGACGGTCGGCCTGAGAGCCGACGACCCGGAGAAGAGGACAAAGGATCCTCCCGTACGGACCCGCGGCGCGAAGTGCTTGGCCAGCATGATCGGCCCGATCACCTTGGTGCCGAAGGACAGCAGCAACGTGTCCGGGGTGAGGTCCTCCACGCGACCCCGAGCCCGCGCCGAGGCGGTCGACACCACGTGATCGACCTCGCCGATCCGTTCGGCCAGTGCCGCGATCGACCTCTCGTCGGTGAGATCCACTTCCTCGGCGGTGACACCGGCGTCGTCGTAGGCGTCCGCCAGGGCCTCGCGGTCGCGTCCCGCGACCACGACTCGGGCGCCGGCCGCCCGGGCCGCCACGGTGATCGCGCGGGCGATGCCGCTTCCGCGGCCGACGACGAGCACGGTCTTGTCCTGCAGATTCGCTGACATTCGGTTCTCCTTCGGGTCGTCCGAGAGTGAGGCCAGGTCGCCGCGCCCTCGAACGGGAACATTTCGGATATGAATCTTTTCGCTGCTCCGGCAGGGCTCTGCGAACGCCTGTGGAGCGCGGTGTCTGTGGAACGCGGCCCTGCCGCCGTTGGTGGAGCACCGCCCGCCCGTTCGCCCGCTGCCGCCAGGGTCTGTGGCGTTGCCGTGACACGAGAGAGCGGCGCGGCCCGCGGTCAGCGTGTGCGGACCTCGTCGGCGTCCAGACCTCGGTCGACGCCATGGGGTAGCACGGTCTGCCCGGGTTCGAGTTTCAGCCGCCTGCCGTCAAGGAACACCGCGATCTTGTCCGGTTCGAACGAGACCATGCCGGAGACGGGACTCACCTCGGTGTAGGCGTCCTGGTATGACCAGGCGGCGCGCTGGGAGTCGCCGATGTCGTAGTAGGCGGCCAGCCCCTTGTAGGGGCAGAACGTCTGTCCCTCCACCGGCGTGAGCACGCTCTCGTCGATGTCGGTCCTGGGGACGTACCAGCGAGGCGCGAAGCCGGATTCGTACAGGACGACCGGGTGCGCCGACCTGGCCACGACACGATCGCCGTCGCGAACCTCCAGCTCTCGTGACGTCCGGCGGATGTCGATCCGGTGGTAGGCGTCGGCCGCATGCCCCAGAATCCGCTCGTCCTCCTCGTAGAACGCGTCCATGGCACGCCACGCGAAAGCGACCCGCCCCTCCAACTCCCCGGCGTGGGAGGGCAACTCGACGTACTGCCATGCGGCGCGCTCCGCCTCGTGGTCTCCCTCGCGGACCGTGAACCAGGAGGTGGCGCCCAGGTCGCGATGGTGTGTGACGCGGTCGGTCCGCTGAAGCACGCCGGGCCTCACGTCTTCCAGGCGGAAGTAGGCCACCGGATATCGGCCCGGCTCGTGCAACAGCACCACGTCCTCACTGTCGGCGATCCACTCGCCTCCGAACCGGACACGCAACCTCCGGCGAAGACGCTCGGCGAACAGCAGTCTTTCCGGCAGCGGATCGGGAGTCAGGAATCTCCCGATCGCGCCTGCCGCGAGCGGACCTTGCTGCCATGACAGACCCATGATCTTTTCCCTTCTTGCCTAACCCCTTTGTATCGTTTCGATGGTTAGACTGAATCAGAGGAAGGTGTAACCTGTCAAATGACGGAGAGGGGTTAGAAATGTTCATGGCGATGACGCGGGAGGAAGAGGACGCCCTGCTGGATCTGCTCAACAGCACCCCGCTCGTCGACGGCGTCCAGCAGGACCACCTGGGTGACGCGGCCGAGGCCCGCACCTGGCTCCGGCGGCGAGGGGGGAGCGGGTCGCAGGGGGAGCGGGACACGGCGCGGCAGGCGCGGGACGCGCTGCAGTCGGTCGTCCGCGGCGAGCGGCCGCCGACGGTTCTGGCGCCGTTCCTCGAAGGTGTCGGCTACCGTCCGACCGTGTCCGAGCACGGGGTGGAATGGTCCCTCGACGTACCGGCGGAGCGCGGGCCGGCGGTCAGGGCCGTTCTCTCCTGGAGTGCCCTGGAAAGGACGAAGCCCGGACGGCTGAGGCCGTGCGCGAACGACGAGTGCCGCCTTTTCCTGCTCGACCGCAGCAAGACGAACGGGGCCCGCTGGTGCTCCATGGCCGTGTGCGGGAACAGGATGAAGGCCCGGCGGCACTACCTGCGGGCGCGTCAGCCATCGGTTGACTGACCCTGGGCGGGCGTGACGGGCTCGCGGGCGCCGAGCGGGAGCTGTGGCCCGATATCGGCCGGGGGGAGCCCGCGCCGGCCGGTTGATAAAATCGACTTTAGGGATAAAAGCGGACAGAGAGGCATGTGAAATGACGCTCTCGCTGGAAAATCGCACCGTCCTTGTCATCGGCCGAGGTAGCGGGATCGCCCGTGCCATCACCCTGGCCTCCCGCAAGCAAGGAGCCCGCGTCGTGGTCGCCGGACGCGACCGGGCAGCGCTGGGGGCCGCCTACGACGATCCCGGGATCGTGGCCGAGACCGTCGATCTCAACGACGACACGACCATCGCGACGCTCGCGGAGCGGCTCGGCCAGGTAGATCACGTCGTCTCGACCGCTTCGGCGCGCGCCCGGGGGGTCCTGGCCGCCCTCGACCGGGAAGCGCTGCGGCGCTCTTTCGACACCAAGGTCATCGGGCCGGTCATGCTCGCCAAGCACTTCGCGCCGCGCATCGCCGACGGCGGTTCCTTCGTGATCTTCTCCGGCGTCGCGGCTTTCAAGCCCGTCGTCGGCTACCTCGGCGTGGCGATCACCAACGGGGCGGTGGACTTCCTCGCCAGGTCTCTGGCACTTGAACTGGGGCCGATCAGGGTCAACGCGATCTCGCCCGGCGTGATCGACACCGGCATCTGGGACTCACTGGGCGAAGAGGGCAAGCGCGCCTACTTCGACGACCTACGCGCCCGGAACCCGGCCCGTCGCATCGGAACCGTACAAGACATCGCAGACGCGGTTCTGTATGCCATGACCAGCCCGTTCCTCACCGGTGTGACCCTACGCGTCGACGGCGGCGAACCACTGACCTGAGACACCGCCGCAACCACCGACGGCGCAGGCGGCGATACAGCAGCACGCGGCCGGCGGTACGAACCCGTTTGCGAGCGCGAGGTCACAAAATCGTTGGACAACGCCTGCACCCACGACCATCGTTGGCGGCATGCAACAGGAGGAGATCTGGGATGTCGACGCCGCCCGGGGTTATGACACACCGGGCACCGGCATGTTCGCGCCCGAGGTCCTGGGGCCAACCGTGGACCGCCTCGCCGAGCTCGCCGGTGACGGACGGGCGCTCGAGTTCGCCATCGGAACCGGCCGCGTGGCCGTGCCGCTCGCCGAGCGAGGGGTGCCCGTAACCGGCATCGAGCTGTCACCCCCGATGATCGACCAACTGCGAACGAAGGCGGACGAGGCGACGATCCCGGTGATCGCCGGCGACATGGCGACCGCCCTCGCCCCGGGGAAGTACACCCTCGTCTACCTCGTCTTCAACACGATCTCCAACCTGCTCACCCAAGCCGAGCAGGTCGAGTGCTTCCGCAACGCCGCCCGCCACCTCACACCCGGCGGCCGGTTCGTGATCGAGCTCTGGGTGCCTGAGCTGCGCAAGCTCCCACCTGGTCAGCAGGCCATGGTCTGGCACTGCGAGCCCGGCTACATCGGCCTGGACACCTACGACGTGCTGCGCCAGCACGTCGTATCGCACCACTTCCGCTTTGGCGAGAGCAAACAGGCCCAGTTGTTCCGTAGCCCGCACCGCTACATCTGGCCGACCGAGCTCGACCTCATGGCTCAGCTGGCCGGGTTCGAGCTGGAGACCAGGCATGCCGACTGGGCCGGAGCCGATTTCACCGCCGAGTCGCGTTCCCACGTGTCCGTCTACCGCATTCCGCCGGACCCGGCTCAGCCGCAGTTGCCCCAGGACTTCCAGCGGGCCGTGGCGACGGCGGCATCGCGCCCGTCATCCCAGATCGTGCCGGAGTATTTGACGCACCGGCCCTTGCCGTAGGTCTTCAGCGGACCCAGGTAGTGCTTGACCTGACGGCCCTCGTTCTTGCCGCCCGTGCGTGAGTGCGCCCCCCGCGTCTGCGTCGTGACCGTGGCCGAGACGAAGGTGGCGACGCCGACATCGGAGGTCTTGATCGTGGTGACGCAGTTGTAGCCGGTCCTGCGGTTGTACAGCAGATAGACGTAACCGAACACGTCTCCGGAGGGGGTCTTCGCGGCCTGCTTGCTGTGGGCGACCCGGGCGAAGCCGGAACCGCACACCCGCTCCGGGGTGAGCGCGGAGGCGTCCGCGTGCGCAGGATTGGTGATGATCCCTCCGATCGACAGTGCCGCGGTGAGGAGGATCGTCTTTGTGGCCCCGCGCATTCAGCCATCCCTTCTCAACCGTCCCCCGCTTTCCGGGGGATCAACGGTTGATCATTCTGCCGAAGGATCCGACACTAAATGACCGAAATGGTCAAATAAGTAATCGTCGGGTCTGGGGTGAAGGAGTCGCCTGGCCGATATGGCGGTTGGGGTTTTTGCGCACTCTGTGGTGCTTGCTGGCATATGTGGTAATCCTAAGATCACTGAGAGGCCACCCCCCACATGATCGCTGATCGGGCATCCGGAGGATCCACCATGCGACTCCCGCGTTCCCTCTCCGGCTGGACGATGGCCGTCTTCGGCTTCCTCGCCGTGGCGCTCGGCGTCGTCGGCCTGGTGTCGCCGGACACCATGCTCGCCCTCCTCGGCTTCGAGGTGCTGCAGACGCGTGACCCCGGCGACTACACGAAGGTGTATCTCGCCGCCTCCTCGATGGCCGCGGTGAACATGGGCGTCTACTACCTCCTGGCCGCCGCCGCCGACTACCGGCCCTTCTTCCTGTGGACGGTGCCGTTCCGCCTGCTGACGTTCGCGGTCTTCACCCTCCTGGTGGTGACCGGCGCCGCCCCCGCCCGGTTCGTCGGTGTCGGCATCTGGGAGGGAGTCGGCGCGGTGGTCACCGGGGCCGCGCTCTGGTGGGAGCACAGGCGCCCGGCAGGGCGGGGCGGTACGCCGTCGCCCGATGACGGGGTCTCGGCGGCAACGGTGGAAAATCCAACGGACAGCGCTTGATCAACGTCGCGGTGGAGCATCCGGGCGAGGTCGGCGCTCAGGTGAGAGGCAATCACTCGAGCATGGGAAACCGGCCGGACCGCAGCAGGGCCAGGATCGCGTCCGTTCTGGCCTGCGGCGCGGCGTAGTCGGGGTGGGCGCGCAGCACTCCCGCGGCGCCGTGCAGTTTGTACATCTGCTCGGCGGCCTCGGCGACGGTACGGCCGTTGACGGGATGCGTCGCGAAGGCCGGCCGCTTCGGGTTGATCCGGCCGACGGCGACGGCCTTGTCCACCCGCCTGGCGCACCGGCAGAACGCCTCCGGGTTCACCAGCCCGCACGTGGACTCCATGAACGCCCGGATGCGTTGCCGGGCTCGCTCCAGCCGCTTGCGGTACGCGGCCGGGGTGGTGTCGAGGATCCACGCCGCGTCCGGGGACGGCAGCTCGAAGACCTCGCCGAGGACGAACGCCACCCGCTCACCGCGTTCAAGACACTGCAGCAGGGCCTGCGAGCAGCTGAGCCGGACCTCTTCGGCGAGCAGCCGGGCCTCCGGACCGGTGTAGTCCGCCGTGGCCAGCCCGTCGGCCAGGCCTTCCCGGAAGTCGTCCAGGCTTACCCCGTGCGCCTCCTGCGGGGTCTGCCGGCGCAGGTTCAGCAGGTAGTTCACGCCGACCCGGTAGGCCCAGGTGAGCAGCTTCGCCTCGGCGCGCCAGGTGGCCAGCCGGGTGATGACGCGGATCAGGATCTCCTGGGTCGCGTCCTCGGCGTCCGCCGGTCGCCACACCATCCGCAGGGCCAGCCGGTAAAGCGGGTCCTGCAGTTGGTGGACGACCTCGGCAAGGGCCGTCTTGTCCCCGTCGACGGCCCTTGCCACCAGCTCTTCTTCTTCGCTCATGGGTGCATTGTCAGCCCGTGGCGCGTAAGCCAGCGCGCGACCGCCTGGCCGATGGCGTCCGGCTGGTCTTCCGGGGCATGGTGCCCGCCGGGGCCGACCGACTCGATCTCGACGCCCGCGTAGGTCTCCTTCACCCACGCGATCACGTCCGGCGATCCCATCGGCGTACCGGGTTCGACGGTCAGCACGAGCTTGGGCACCTCCGGGGTGTCGCCGGCCCAGTCGATGTAGCCGAGGATCTTTTCGTGGACGTCGGCCGGCTGCCCGTCGATCGGGATCTCCCTCGGCCACACCAGCGTGGGCAGCCGGGACTCCGGGTCGGGATAGGGCCTGCGGTAGACGTCGTGGTCCTCTTGCGACAGCCCACCGAGGACGCCCGCGGGCAGGTTGAACTCGATGAAGCTGTTGTCGCGCAGGATCATGTCCTCGCCCTTCGGCGAACGGATGGCCTGGAAGATCTCGGCTCCGTTGGGTGGGTAGTCGGCCCAGCGCAACGGGCGGAGGAACGTCTCGATCAACGCGATGCCCCGGACCCTGCCCGGATGGCGCTTCGCGTAGTCCAGACCCAGGGCGCCGCCCCAGTCGTGACCGACGATCACGACGTCGTCCAGGCCCATGGCGCCGAACCAGGCGTCGAGGTAGCGGGCGTGGTCGGCGAACCGGTAGCCGATGTCCGGCTTGCCGGAGTCACCCATGCCGATCAGATCCGGCGCGAGAACCCGGGCCCGGTCCTGGACGTGCGGGGTCACGTTCCGCCAGAGGTAGGAGGAGGTGGGGTTGCCGTGCAGGAACACCACCGGCCGGCCTTCGCCGGCTTCGGTGTAGGCCATGAACGAGTCGTTGACGTCGATGGTGGGCATGTGTCCGTCCTTTCGGTGCTTGCACTGGGTTGGACACATGCCTGCTCCCGGCTGTGACAGCCGGGCCGGAAGTTTTTCCGGATCGGTCACCCGCACAACGACATCACCTGGCAACCGCTGCCGCCCGAGCCGGGATTCGACTCCGGACGGACCTGCCCGCGTCGCCTGGAGCGGTGGCAGCGGCCGGGGGTCTCCGACCGGCACCGCTCCCGGCGGTCCCCAGTCTCAGGACCAGGCGATCTCACCGGTTCGGTCGACGAAGCGCCCGGAGCCCGCGCCGGGCTTTTCCGTTGCCAGGCCGACGATCGCGTCCGTGCCCTCGGTGACGGTCTGGGGACCGCTGTGGCCGTTGAGATCGGTCGCCGTGTAGCCGGGATCGGCGGCGTTGACGCGGATGTCCGGCAGCGCTTTGGCGTACTGGGTGGTCAGCATCGTGAGCGCCGCCTTCGAGGCGGTGTAGAGCGGCGCGATCACCCTGGACTCGGGGCGCGACGGGTCGTGGGTGTGGGCGAGCGAGCCCGTTCCGCTGCTGACGTTGACGATGACCGGGTCTGACGACCGGCGCAGCAGCGGCAGGAACGCGGTGGTCGTCCGGACCACACCGGCGAGGTTGACGTCGAAGACGCCGAGGGCGTCGGCACCGGTCAGGGCGCTGGGATCACCGGCGGGGCCGTGGATGCCGGCGTTGTTGATCAGAACGTCGATCGAGCCCTCGTGCTCGGCGACGTTCGCGGCCGCGGCGCTGACGGACGCGTCGTCGGTCACGTCGATGGGGACGAACCGCGCGCCGAGCGTGGCGGCGGCCCGCTCGCCCTGTTCGGGGTCGCGGGCCCCGACCAGCACGGTGTGACCGAGCTCGACGAGACGGCGGGCGGTCTCGCGGCCGAGCCCCTTGTTGGCTCCGGTGATGAAGGTGACTGTCATGTGGCCATTGTTCGGTTCACCTGCGGCATCCGGCCAGGGACGCCTCAACGGTAGGAGAAGCAGTACCACCATCGATCTCGCGTTCGAGGACCGGGGATGGAGGAAGATGGGTGTCATGACGACGACGCCCGGGACCGGACTAGGTGCGATGATCCGTACTTGGCGGGAACGGTTGCCTCCGTCGGCCGCGGCGCTGCCGGTGGGCCGGGCACGCCGCGCGATCGGGCTGCGCCGCGAGGAGCTCGCCGAGCTCGCCGGCGTGTCGGTCGACTACGTCGTGCGTCTGGAGCAGGGGCGGGCCACGACGCCCTCGGCCCAGGTGATCGCGTCCCTCGCGCGTGCCCTGCAGCTGACCGTCACCGAACGGGACCATCTGTACCGGCTGGCCCGTCTCATCCCGCCGGCGGACGCTGCGATCTCCGACCACGTCCCACCCGGCGTTCACCGCGTGCTCACCCGGCTCGGGGACGTCGCGGTCGCGGTGTTCGCGGCGGATTGGCAGCTGATCTGGTGGAACCGCGGTTGGGCCGCGCTGCTGGGCGACCCCTCGTCGTCGCCACCGCGGCTGCGCAATTTCGCCCGCGACAGGTTCCCGGTGGACGCGGGCCCCGCTCGCCTCGCACGATGGCCGGTGACCGAGCTGGACAGGGACACCACCGACGCCGCCGTCGTGTCCGACCTGCGCCGCGCCACCGGCCGCTTTCCTCGGGACGCGCGCCTGGCAGAGCTGATTCACGACCTGAGTACGGGCAACCGGCGATTCGCCGAACTCTGGGCGGTCGGTACGGTGGCCGCTCATCGTGAGGATCACAAAACGATCGAGCACCCTTCGGTGGGGACGGTCACGGTGGACTGCGACGTGCTGACCGACGGCGACTCCGAGTGCAAGATCGTGATCATGAGCACCGTGCCCGGTAGCGCGGACGAGACCAGGCTGCGGCTCGCCGTGGTCGCCGGTCCGCCGGTCACTCCGGACGGCTCGCCCGTCCCGCGGGAGGCGGCGCAGTCGAGGCTGCGGTAGCGGGTGGTGAGCTGCCGGTGGTCGCGGGTGTGCGCGGGATGCGACACGAAGATCACAGGCCCGCCTGGCGCAGCGGATTGACTACAGAGAGTAACCTCCGTTGTGAAGTTGATCTACGAGGTCATCCTTCGCGACGAATGGGAGTTCAGCGTTGGTGTCACAACGATCCAGATCCGCGCTCACCGCGTCGGCCTGCGCCCTCTTGGCGTTGCTGGCCGTACGGGGAACGCCGGTGGCGGCCGCCGCCGACGAACACGCCGCCGGCGGTGTACGGCAGGCCGTCACGCGGGCCGCCGTCACGCCCTGTGTCCGGCAGGGGCAGGCGACCTACCCCGTCAGCTACTACTGGAAGAACGTGCTCGGCATGCAGCTGGGCAGCGGGTCGGTCCCGGTCGACAGCTCCCCGGCCCTGTGGGGCGGACAGATCACGCCGGGCGGCACCTTCACCCTCACGCTGGCGCACCGCACGGCCCAGTGGCCGCTGCTGGTCAGGAGCTACACCACCACGTGGGACCTGTCGTCCCTGCTGGCCGGCGCCGATGTCGTCAGCCAGTCCGGAGCCGGCACCATCTCCGGCAACACCCTGACGATCCCCTCATCGGGCACCAAGACCGACCCACCGGCGAAGGTCATCACCTTCCAGGTCAGGCAGGGCACCGTCGGGAACAGCATGACCATCCGGCCGACCGGGATCAGCAGCGTCATCGCCTCTCCGGGTCAGCTCGGGAACAACACGCCCGCCCCCGCGATCCAGATCGTCAACGGGCAGTCCATCTCACCCACCACGGCCGTCGGCGACACCGCGACCACCAAGCAGGACACCGCCGTCAGCGTGCCCGTCCTGGCCAACGACACCGCGACCGCACCGACGATCAGCAGCGTCACCCAGCCCGCCCACGGCACCGCGACGATCTCCGGCGGCACCGTGATCTACACCCCCGCCGCGGGCCTCAGCGGCACCGACACCTTCGCCTACACCATCACCACTGCCTGCGGAACCAGCACCGCCACGGTCATCGTCGCCGTCACCTGTGTCTCCGCTTCGGTCAACCTGGTCAACGGCGGCTTCGAGGCGCCGCCCGTGGCCACGATCGACTGGTCCATCCCCGATGCCTCCACCAACCCGGGCGTCGGCTGGCACACCACCGCCACCGACAACAAGCTGGAGTTCTGGCGGGGCGGCGCGAGCGGGGTCCCGGCAGCCGACGGCCAGCAGTTCGCCGAGCTCAACGCCAACCAGGTCTCCACGCTCTACCAGGACCTGCCCACCGTTCCGGGAACGTCGATGACCTGGTCGCTGTATCACCGAGGCCGCCTCGGTACCGACGTGATGCGGGTGCTCATCGGCGCACCGGGCGCGACTGCGGCGCAGGTCCCCGCGGGGGCCTCCTCCCCGGACATCTCCGACGACAACACCGCCTGGCGCCAGTACACCGGGGTGTACGTCGTACCTCCGGGACAGACCACCACACGATTCGCCTTCGAATCGGTGTCGGCCACGGGCGGCCAGGGGGTCGGCAACTTCCTGGACGGCGTGACCTTCCAGACGCCGCCCTGCCGGCCCATGACCACGAGCGCGGTGAAGGCGGGCTGAACCCTGGATACGCCCACTGCGAACTGATCGACCGCTGACCCGCAACCGCTCGGGTCCCTGAGCGTCGCACAACGCCCGGCCAGGGAACGCGCGGACGGGAGAGCTCCGGTACGGCAGGGCGGTCACCACGACCCCTTGCCGCACGGGAGCGTCACCGCCAGGGATCTTCGTGGGTGCTCGATCGTCGAGCCCGGCCACTCGTCCGGCGCCGGCTCCGAGGCGGGCACCCTGACCTGCGCGGTGTGGTTCCCACCGGCACCCCGATCACCCGTTATGAGTGTCGCCTGTGCGCCCTCCGGCACGCTTAGGGATTGGACATATTGTCCGAGTTGGACGTAAAGTCCACGCCATGGGATCTGCGGAGAAGGGCGTCGACGCTCGTGTGCGGATGTGGGCACCGGCCTGCCAGGCCGTGGCGCTGCTGCTCGGTCCGTACGCCGAGGTGGTGCTTCACGATCCGGACACCGACCGGATTCTGGCCATCTGGAATTCGATGAGCTCGCGCGGCCCCGGGGACCCGTCGCTGCTGGGCGAGCTGGACACCCTCGATCCGTCGGCTCGGGATGTGTTCGGGCCGTACGAGAAGCTGCTCGCGGACGGCCGGCGCCTGTCATCGGTCAGCGCGGTCCTGCGTGACGAGGCGGGGAAGGCCTCGGCGGTGCTGTGCGTCAATCTCGACCGCACGCCGCTGGAGCAGGCCGCGGCGGTGCTGTCCGCGTTCGGCGCCCCGACCGTGCCCCGCCCGGAGCCGCTGTTCGAGCAGGACTGGAGCGAGCGTGTCCAGCACATCGTCGGCGCATACGTGCGCGAGTGCGGCCGTCCGGTGGAGCGTCTGACCCGCCAGGACCGCCTGGCCGTCCTCGCCCGCCTGGACGAGGCGAAGGTCTTCGCCGTACGCCGTGCCACTCCCGTCGTCGCCGGCGCCCTGCGGGTCTCCCGATCGACCCTCTACGGCCTGTTGGCCGAGCTCAGAGCACCGAACGCAAAGGATCAGACGTCATGACCCGCCTGCCCGACTTCCGGCTGGAAACGTACTTCTCCCGATGGGAGTTCACCGCGCGCCACCACCTGACCGCCTCCGACGCCCAGACCATGACGCTCACCGAGCTGCTCGCCCTGGCCGACGATCAGGACCGGGCCGCGTTCGAGAACCTGTCCCTGGGATACACCGAGACCTACGGCGATCCCGCCCTGCGCGAGGCGATCGCCCAGTCCTACGAGCGGGCGGACGCCGCCGACGTCATCTGCTTCGCGGGCGCCGAGGAGGCCCTGTACCTCGCGATGAACGTCCTGCTGGACGCGGGCGACCACGCGGTGGTGGTGACCCCGAACTACCAGGCGGCCGAGACCGTGCCGCTCGCGCTGTGCGAGGTCACCGGCGTCGCCCTCGACCCGGATCGCGACTGGGCCCTGGACCTCGACCAGATCAAGGCGGCGATCCGGCCGAACACCCGGGTGGTGTCGGTGAACTTCCCCAACAACCCCACCGGCAAGATCATCGACGTCGCCGACTTCGCCGAGCTGGCACGGCTGTGCGACGAGCACGGCATCCACCTGTTCAGCGACGAGGTCTACCGCGGGCTGGAGCGCGATCCGGCCCGCACCCTGCCGCAGGCCGCGGACCTGTCCGAGCGGGCCCTGTCGCTGAACGTGACCTCCAAGTCCCTGGGCCTGCCGGGCCTGAGGATCGGCTGGATCACCTGCCGTGACCGGGACCTGCTGTCTCGGCTGGAGCGGGCCAAGCACTACACCACCATCTGCAATTCCGCCCCCAGCGAGGTTCTGGCCCGTATCGCGATCAAGGCCAGAGAGACGATCCTGGACCGCAACCGGGCCCTGATCTCGGCGAATCTGCCGGCCTTCGACGCGTTCTTCGCCGAGTTCGCGGACGCCTTCGAGTGGCGGGCACCGGACGGCGGCTGCGTCGCCTACCCCCGCTACCTCGGCCCGGAAGGCGTCGAGCGGCTCTGCACCCGCCTGGTGGAGGAGTCCGGCGTCCTGCTGCTGCCCGCCGGCATCTACCGCTCCGAACTCACCCCAACCCCCACCGACCGCTTCCGGATCGGCATCGGCCGCGCCAACCCCGAGGAGGGCCTGGCCGCCTTCGCACGGTGGATGAGAGCGCAGCGATGATCATGCCCGTCTTCGACACCGCCGCCATCGAACGGGCGGCCACCGCGGACCTGGTCTTCGATGCCGTCCGAGAGTCCTTGATCGCCCACGCCCACGGCCGTACCACCGTGCCACCGCCGCTGCACCTGCAGTTCCCCGACGCCGACGGGGACTGCCACGTCAAGGCGGGCTGGGTCACGGGCGCCCCCGACTTCACCGTCAAGATCGCAACCGGCTTCTACGGCAACCCCGCGGCCGGCCTGCCCACCAACCACGGTCTGGTCTGCGTCGTCAGCGCCCAGACCGGTCAGGTCCGCGCGGTCCTCGACGACCGGGGCCTGCTCACCGCCTGGCGCACCGCCGCCGCCGGCGCCCTGATCACCCACGCCATGGCCCGCCCCGACGCGACGACCCTGGCCGTCTTCGGCACCGGAGAACAGGCCCGTCTCCAGGTCGAATGGCTCGCCAGGCTCCGCCCGATCACCGCGATACTCGTCCACGGACGCAGCCAGGACAGGGCCCGGGCACTGTGCGAGGAGTTCGCCGCGCGCGGGCAGCACGCCCGGCCCGCCTCCGCCGAAGAGGCCGCGGGCGCGGACATGGTCGTCACCACCACCCCCGCGTCGGCCCCGGTGCTGGAGTCCGCCCACGTCCGGGACGGCGCGCACGTGACCGGGATCGGCACCGACATGCCCCACAAGAACGAGCTCCCCCCGGCGCTCTTCGGCCGCGCGGCACTGATCGCGACCGACGACCACGACCAGTGCCTGCACCACGGCGACTTCGGACACGCCGTTCGCGCCGGAACCGTCACCGCCGACGACGACACCCCCGTCGGCCTCCTGCTCGAAAAGCCTATCGAGCGGCCGGATGACGCGATCACCGTCGCGGACCTGACCGGTGTCGGCGCGCTCGACGCGGCCGTCGCCTCGGCGGTCCTGCGCGAACTGACCCGGTAGACCCGGCGGAGGTTGTCGACGACCTCACCGAGCGGCTCGACCTCGGCGACGCGCCGGTGCCGAAGGCGTACGGCGAGGTCGTCCGCCACCACATCGACGTGCTGGGCCGTCGCTCCTTCGAGCTCCCTGACCCGCCTGGCAGCCTGTGGCCCCTGCGCGACAGGGACCGCCGGCGGCGCGTGACCAGACGCCTGAGACGGCTCGCAGAGTTGGTTCATCGCGCAGCTAAAACTGTACAGATAAAACTGTACAACTTAAGCTGCGGGTTCTAGTGTGGAACGCATGAATGAGAGCCCGCGTCTGTCTCCCTCGGCGGTTCAGGCTTCGCGAGAGGTCCGTACGGTCATCGGCCGCCTGCGACGCCGCATCCTGAACGCCGCCGAAGCCGAGGACATCACTTTTGGGCAGGCGTCCGTTCTGACCCGCCTGTCCGGCAAACAAGGCGTCACGGCCAGTGAGCTCGCCTCGGCCGAGGGAGTGCGCCACCAGTCGATGACGGCGACGGTCGCGTCGCTGGCCGCCTTGGGGCTGGTGGAACGGCGGCCCGACCCCGATGACGGGCGCCGTCTGCTGATCGCGCTGACCGCGGAGGGGCACCGGCGGGTGGAGGAGGGGCGGCAGGCCCGGCAGGAATGGCTCGCCGGTGAGTTACAGGAGAAGTGCACGGAAGAGGAACGGCGGGCCGTGATCGCGGCCATGGCCGTACTGGAGCGCCTCACCCATGACTGATCAGAAAGCAGAGGGGCGAGGCGGGACGGCGACGGCGGGCTTCGACCGGCGGCTGCTGCCGCCGATGCTGCTGGGCTCGGTCCTGAACCCGATCAACTCGACGATCATCGCCGTCACGCTCGTACCCATCGGCGACGCGTTGGGCGCGCCGCCCTCGCAGACCGCGTGGCTGGTCTCGGCCCTCTACCTGGCCACCGCTCTCGGGCAGCCTGTCGTGGGCCGGCTCATCGACGTCTTCGGGCCGCGCAGGCTCTTCCTCGTCAGCACGAGTCTTGTCGGGGTCGCCGGTGTCGTCGGCACCCTGGCGCCGAACCTGGGGGTGCTGATCGCCTCGCGGGTCCTGCTCGGGTTCGGCACCTGCGCCGGTTATCCCGCCGCGATGGCGCTGCTGCGCAGCGAGGCCAAGCGCACCGGGCAGGACAGTCCCGGCGGGGTGCTGACCGCCCTGGCCGTCGCCAACCAGACCATCGCCGTGATCGGCCCTCTGCTGGGCGGCCTGCTGATCGGGCTGGGCGGCTGGCGCGCGACCTGCGCGCTGAACGTGCCGCTGGCCGTCGCGGCCGTGCTGCTGGGGCTGCTCCGGCTGCCCAAGGAGTCCCGTACGGAGGAGGCCGGCGCGGGGGAGTCCCCGCGGCGTGGGGGCCTCGCCGCCCGACTCGACCTGCCCGGCATGGCGCTGTTCGCCGTGACGCTCATCTCGCTGCTGCTGTTCCTGATGAACCTGCACCTGCGCGACTGGTACCTGCTGGTGATCGCCGCCGCCGCGAGCGCCGCGTTCGCGGCGCGGGAGCTACGGGCCCCCACCCCGTTCATCGACCTGCGGGTGCTGGGCGGCAACACGCCGCTGCTGGTCACCTACGGGCGCGCACTGGTCGCCTACGTCGTCGCCTACGCCTTCCTCTACGGGTTCACCCAGTGGACGGAGGAGGGCTTCGGGCTCTCGCCCTTCCACGCCGGGCTGGTGCAGATCCCCATGTTCCTGGTGGCCATCGGTGTCTCGATCGTCTCCGGGCGGAGCAAGGGCGTGCGCGGCAAGCTGCTCGTCGGCGCGCTCGGGCAGGTTGTCGCCTGTGCGGTGATGCTGACGCTCACCGGGGACAGCCCCGTGTGGATGCTGGTTCTCGTCGCCCTGATCTTCGGAGTCCCGCAGGGACTGAACAGCCTGGGCCTGCAGAACTCCGTCTACTTCCAGGCCGATCCCGAGCGCATCGCCTCCTCGGCCGGCCTGCTGCGCACCTTCGCCTACATCGGCTCGATGGTCGCCTCCTCCACGGCGGCCGCCTCCTTCGGGCAGCGCGCGGACACCGGTGGCATGCACCACCTCGCCTGGATCATGCTCGGCGCAGGCGTGCTCTACCTCCTTCTGAACGTCTTCGACCGCACTCTCGGCCGTGCGCCGGGGGACCCCCCTGCCGATACGCCGCAGGCGCCGTAGATCACCCCGGGGCTCCACGCCGCGAGGCTGTCACCACCTCGGCACTCCGGCTTCCGGCTGGGGAAGGGCTCAGGCGTCGTCTGGTGTGGCCTGACGGGCGAAGACGATTTCGACCAGGGGACTGCCGTTCTCCCAGTCCTCAAGGCGGGTCGGCTGGGTGATTCGGGCGGGGTTGTGGGGCTGGTTGAGGTCGTCGACGATCTCGCCGAGGATGCGGTGCCGTTCGGCGGGATCGGTGATGACGCGGGCGGTGGCCGGCAGGTCGGCGCGTACGCCGTTCTTGAGGTGGAAGGTGAAAGCGGGGTGGGTTCGCAGGTTCGCGTACCAGCCTCGTTCTCCGGGCAGACCGCTGAGGTAGTTGGTCTCACCGACACGGTAGAACCAGATTTCGATGCGGCGGGGCCGGCCGGTGCGGCGGCCGGTGGTGGTGATGTCGACGGTCCGTTCGCGTGCGGTGGAGCGGCGGGTGAGGGCCAGGGCCTGGCGGATCGCTTCCTGCACTGTCGTCTCCTGCACTGTCGTCTCCTGGCCGGTCCGGTGGCCGGGCCGAGGGCTCGGCCACCGGACCGGTGCGTCATGCCCTGCGGACAGGGAGGTGGTGGGGTATCGGTGTGGAGGTCACAGGTGGACCATGACGGTCTTGGTCTCGGTGTAGGCGTCCAGAACCTCGATGCCGTGCTCGCGGCCGAGGCCGGACTGCTTGAAACCGCCGAAGGGCACGGTGCCCGCGCTCATGTCGGCGTAGGCGTTGACCCACACGGTTCCGGCGCGCAGGCCGCTCGCGGTGCGGTGGGCGCGTTCCAGGTTCGTGGTCCACACCGAGGCGGACAGGCCGTAGATGGTGTCGTTGCCCTGCGCGATGGCGTCGTCGGTGTCGGTGAACGTCATCAGCGACGCGACGGGACCGAAGATCTCCTCGCGTACGACGCGGGCGTCGGCGCCGACGTTCTCGATGAGGACGGGCGGCATGTACAGGCCCTCGCTCTCGCCGGCGATCTCCAGGGTGCCGCCCTCGGCGTGGGCGACGTCCAGGTAGGAGGCGACCCGCTGGAAGTGCTGGGCCGAGGCCAGCGGCCCCATCCGGGTGTCGGGGTGAAAGGGGTCTCCCATGGTGTAGGCCTTCATCTCCCGCAGCAGCAACTCGCGAAACCGTTCGCGGACTGACTCCTGGACGAAGATGCGGGTGCCGGCGACACAGCCCTCGCCGCTGCCCTGGGCGAATCCGGCGACCGCGCCCTTGGCCGCGGCTTCCAGATCGGCGTCGTCGAAGACGATCGTCGGGGACTTGCCGCCCAGTTCCAGGGTCACCCGCTTGAGGTCCTTGCTGGAGACCTCCAGGATGCGCTTGCCCACGGCCAGCGATCCGGTGAAGGAGATCTTGTCCACGTCCGGGTGGTTGGTCAGCGCCTCCCCGGTGAGGGCGCCGTCGCCGGTGACGATGTTGACCACGCCGTGCGGCAGGTCGGTCTCCAGCAGCAGTTCCCCGATTCGCAGCGCGGACAGCGGCGACCACGCGGCGGGCTTGGCGACCACGGTGTTGCCGGTCGCCAGCGCCGGGCCCAGCTTCCACGCCAGCTGCAGAACGGGACCGTTCCACGCGGTGATGGCGCCGACGACGCCCAGCGGCTGGCGCAGGGTGTAGTGGAACGCCGACGGGTCCGAGGGAGCGGTCTGGCCGTAGATCTTCGTCGGCCAGCCCGCGTAGTGCCGGAAGACCTCCACCGAGTGGTCCACCAGCCAGCGCGTCATCCACAGCGGGCCGCCCATGTCGAGCGAGTCCAGCACGGCCAGCTCCCCGGCGTGTGCCTCAAGGACGTCGGCGATCTGCAGCAGCACCTTGCTGCGCTGGTAAGGGGTGATGTCCGCCCAGGACGAGGCTTCGAAGGCGCGCCGCGCCGCGGCCACCGCCAGATCCACATCCTCCGCCCCGGCCGAGGCGACCGAGGTGAGGACCTTCCCCGTCGCGGGGTCGACGGTCTCGAACGTCTCGCCGGAGCGCGCGGCGGTCCACACGCCGTCGATCAGCAGTTTCTTGGCCGGGCCGTCGAGGAACGCCGGAGCCGGACGCGCGGAGGCGTCCAGGGTGAGGGGACGGGTCATGAGTGATCTCCTATGAAAACGAACTGGTTCGTTCTGGTTTTTCGACCGTAACCCCTGTCGCTCCGTTCTGCAAACGAACCAGTTCGTTTAGGATGGGGTCATGGACAAGGGACAGGCCAGCAGGCGGCGCCTCCTTGATGCGGCCGCCGTCGAATTCGCCGCTCACGGCATCGCGGGCGCGCGCGTCGACCGCATCTCGGCCGACGCGAAGGTCAGCAAGGCTCAGATGTACGCCTACTACGGCGGCAAGGAAGAGCTGTTCGACGCCGTCCTCACCGACCAGGTCGAAGGCATTCTCGACGCCGCACCGCTGACGCCTGAGGATCTGCCCGGCTACGCCGTCCGCCTCTACGACGCCTACCTCGTCCACCCGCAGCTCGTACGCCTGGCCGGCTGGGCACGCCTGGAACGCACCTCCGTCGGCCATCTCTTCACCGAGGCCGACGAGGCCCCCAAGCTCCAGGCCATCGCCGAGGCGCAGAACGCCGGGCACATCGATCCCGCCCTGCCTCCGGCCGACGTGCACTCCATGGTCATCTCCATGGCCATGACCTGGTCGCCGGTCAGTCTCACCTACGCCGCCACGGCCGCCGACCCCCACGCCGACCACGACCGCCGCCGCGCCGGCCTCGCCACCGCCGTACGACGCGCCTTCGTCCCTGAAGGCGCCCCCGGCACGGCGCCACGATGAAGAGCCGGGGGGCGCGCCATCGGGTCCTCGTCTGGGCGCGGTTGAACGGGCGTCGTCTTATCAATCTACATTGTAAAGGCATTCGATTGAATTCAAGATCATTCGCAGTGGACTAAGACCTCTCGACGACGGAGAAGCGGCTCGGGCCCGCGTGCTTCGGCACTACCGCAGAAGGCTGATCGGGGCAGTCCGCGTGAGCGGTCGTACAGGTCAGGTCAGGTCCATGCTCCGGCGGCCGGTCTCGTTGAGCCGGTCGGGGCCGAAGCGGTCGGGCCAGGTGCGTTCGTAGTGTTCTTCGGGGAAGTCGCCGGGGCTGGAGCCGGTGAGGAAGGCTTCGCGGACGCGGTCGGCGTAGCGTTCGTTGCGAGGGCACCAGGGGGCCGCGGGGATGTACATGACGTTGCCCCAGCCCTTCTGGTCGGTGACGGGGGCGACACTGTGGATCATGTCGCAGTGCCACCAGACCGAGTCGCCGGCCCGGACGTCGGGAATGCCGGTGAGGGTGTCCAGGAGGGGGGCGTGCCATTTCCGGTCGGCGGGGAAGACCTGGTTGACGGTGACGCCACACATGTCGTCGTCGGGGACGTCGTCCAGGAGGGGGCGGAGCATCAGGTAGGCCATGGCCTCGGGGATGGGGACGGTGTGCAGGACACCCTGGTCGTGGTCCATGTCGGACAGGGCGGTCCAGCCCTGGAAGGTTCGGAACGCCGAGCACATCGTGGTGCCGGGGTACTGGGGTCCCGTGGTGCGGTGGGCGGCGTCCCAGGGGTCGTAGTCCTCGACGGTTCCGTCGAAGAGGTGCCGGAAGGTCCGCTGGTACTCGCGGGTCATCCACAGGTCGAGCGTGCCGGGGTCGCAGTGGGTGCCCAGGCCGCGAGAGTCGACGCCCGGCGGGCGGCGGCGGATCCGGTCGGGGTACATCGCGTCGCGGTCGGGGTCGAACCAGCGGACGCCTTCGGATTCGTTGTTCCACAGGGAGTTGAGGAAGGACTGGACGCGGGTCATGCGGTCGCTCTGGCGGGCCTGCATCTGGGCGCCGGACCAGAAGACGGGATAGATCTCGGGCTTGGATCCGACGCTGCCGAAGAAGTCGTCGCCGGGGCCGGTGTAGTTCTCGAAGAACCTGTTCCGCTCGACGTAGGAGACGATGTCGGTGTCCCAGGCCAGGGCCTGGTCGCGGTCGAAGTGGCCGCGCACGACCAGGCAGCCGCGCCGCTTGAGCTTGCCGAGCTGTTCGGGGGTGACGCTGCCGTCCGCGATGTCGGCGTAGTCGATGACCGGCCACACGCTCTCGCCGCGTTTCCGGTCGGCGTCGATCTCGGCGGTCCGATCGGCGATGCGACGCTCCACGACGGCGAAGACATCGTGGACGCTCCGGCCGGAGGCCTCGATCCGGGCGCGCAGCGCTCGTTTGATCTGGCGGATCGCGGCGGGCAGGTCCTCGGGAACGGTCTGCCAGGAGGGCAGGGCCGGTGCGGCTGTGGCTGTCATCTCTGATCCCTCTTTAGTCAGGACTCCTAACTAGAATCACCATAACCAGGCTCCAGATGTTTAGGCAACACTCCTGACTAAACTCTGGGGCATGTCTGCTGACAAGCCTTCGCTGGAGCTGCTGCGGTCGATCACCGATGAGCATGTGCTCCGCGCGCTGATGGACAGGCGGCGGATGACCCGCGCCGAGATCGCGGTGCACACCGGGATCTCCAAGACGACGATCTCCGAAAGCGTGCGGCGGCTGAGCGAGTCAGGCCTGCTGGTGGACACCGGGGAGCGGACGACCGGCCGTGGACGTGTCGGCTCCTACTACGCGCTCGCCGGCGACATCGCCATCGCACTGGTGGTGAGCATCAGCCCCCGGGGCGTGGTGGGCGAGGCGGTCGACGTCTTCGGTGAGGTGGTCGGTCGGGCCGAGTCCCATCTCGGCAGGGCCGCGGGCCGCGATCGGGCGGCGCGGACGCTCGCCGAGGTGGCCCGGGCCGTACGGGGGCAGGTCGGGGGCGGGCTGCGCACCGCGGTGGTCAGCGCGGCGGACCCGGTCGACCGCGGCACCGGCCGGCTCGTGCACCTGCCCGACGCGCCGTTCCTTGTCGGCGACCTGGACCCGGTGGCCGTCCTGGGGTCACTGGTCGAGGGGCCGGTGCTGGTGGACAACGACGTCAACTGGGCCGCGCGCGCCGAAGGCCGGGAAGGGTGCGCCGCGGGCGTGGCGGACTTCGTCTACGTTCATCTCGGCGAGGGCCTGGGCTGCGCGGTGGTCAGCGACGGCGAGATCCGGCGGGGCCACCGCGGTCTGGCCGGCGAGATCGCCCATCTGCTCACCGCGGGGCCGGACGGTGCCGCGGTGCCGTTGACGGAGGTGTTCGCCGTCCTCGGGCTACGGCGCCAGGGGTCGACCGCCATCGACGTCGAGGCTCTGCGGGCGGCGACGGCGGGCGACGGCGTGGAGGCCGTTCGAACGCGTGGCACACTGGCCCGAGCGGTGGGCGGCGTCCTGGCGGCGGCCGTCTCCCTGTCCGACCCGCAGCTCGTGGTGATCGGAGGAACCTGGGGCCTGGACCCCGGCATGATCGCAACGATCGCCGAGCACTTCGGAAGCAGCCCGCGAAGCGTTCCCGTCACCGCGGCTCTGGTGCCCGCGCCCGACTTGGCCGGGGCCCGTATCCGGGCCGTCGAGGAACTTCAATCGATTCTCACCTCCTCCGCACGCCCGGGCCCGAGCTGACCTCGGGGCACTGTGCTCTCGAGGCCGGCTTGACGGCTCGCGCGTCCACGAGACGCACTCAGCGGCGCAGGGCCGTCTCCCGCTCCATGCGCGACAACTTCTCGGGATTGCGGACGGCGTAGAGCCCGGTGACGAGGCCGTCGTCGATGCGCACCGCGATGACGGTGTCGATCTCGCCTTCGAGCCGGAGAACCAGCGCCGGACAGCCGTTGACCTGTGCCGGCTGCGGCGACACCGCGGCGGCGATCCTGCCCAGCACGTGGGCCACCATCTCGGCTCCCACGACGGGCGCCGGTGCGGCCTGTACGACGCCGCCACCGTCACCCAGGAAGACGACATCCGGTGCGAGCATGTCGAGCAGTCTCTGCATGTCGCCCGTTTCGACCGCCCGCTGGAACGCCTCGAGCACATCTCGGGTCTCGGCCGCGGAGACGATGCCGCGTGGTCGGCGCGCGGCGACGTGGGCCCGTGCCCGGTGGGCGATCTGGCGGACCGCGGCCGCGCTCTTGCCGACGGCTTCGGCGATCTCGTCGTAGGCCAGGTCGAACACCTCGCGCAGTACGAACACCGCCCGCTCGGTCGGTGCGAGCGTCTCCAGCACCAGCAGCATCGCCATCGAGACGCTGTCGGCCAGCTCGACGTCCTCGGCCACGTCGGGCGAGGTCAGCAGCGGCTCAGGAAGCCAGGGGCCGACATAAGACTCCTTGCGCCGGCCGAGCGTGCGCAGCCGGGTGAGCGCTTGGCTGGTGGTGATCCGGACCAGGTACGCGCGCTGATCGCGGACTATGCCCAGATCGACGTTCGTCCACCGCAGCCAGGTCTCCTGCAGGACGTCTTCGGCGTCGGCGGCCGAGCCGAGCATCTCGTAGGCGACGGTGAACAGCAGGTTGCGGTGGGCGACGAACGCCTCGGTGGCGCGGTCCATGGGGCCGCTGCGAGCGAGCCGCTCGCCGGTGTCCGTTGTTCGCTCGCTCATAGCCGGCTCCTGCCCGTTCGCTCTCGATCGTGCCATACGCACAAGACGCCGGTCCTCACCGCTCTGTGACACCCGTGATCGGTGGCGCACGTCACATTGCCGCAGCGTCACAGGGATCGGGTCACCGGCATCTCTTGTCCGTCGGACGCCGCGCGAACGATTCGCGCGGCGCCGGCCCACGAGTGAGGACGACGTCATGGAACCCCGTTTCAACCTGATGACCAACGAGATCGGTGCCAAGATCGGTAAGCGTTTCACCGGCGTCAGCCTGGCGATCCAGCAGTCGCCACTGCCCAGGGACCTCCAGGAGTTGGTGATGTTGCGCGCCAGCCAGATCAACGGCTGCGGTTTCTGCCTCGATTACCACACCAAGGAGGCCGCGGCCGCCGGGGAGAGCGCGGTCCGGCTCCACCTGGTCGCCGCCTGGCGCGAGTCCATCGTGTTCACCGAGGCCGAGCGGGCCGCGCTGGCGCTCGCTGAGGAGGGCACCCGGCTCGCCGACGCCTACCACGGCGTGTCCGACGAGACCTGGGCTCAGGTACGCAAGCACTACGACGACGACCAGATCGCCGCGCTGGTCTACCTGATCGCCATGATCAACGCGGCCAACCGGCTCGGCGTGATCGTGCGCAACCAGGGGGGGTCTTACGAGCCCGGTATGTTCGCCGGCCTGACGAGCTGATCGGAGGGAGAATCGCGCCCGGCTCGGGATCGTTCGATCCCGAGCCGGGCCCGAGGCGCCGATGGCGAGCGCGGTGGTCTTCCCGGCGACTCGCCGGGGTGATGTCCTCCCGGCCCCGATGACGCCTTGCTCGCCGGGGATCGTCGCGAGTCGCGATCAGGAGCGGTGCCCGAATTTGTCGGAGTTGATCTTTAGGATGCGGTCCATGACCGTGATCTCCGACTCCCCGACGGACTACGACCGGGTCCGCGACCTTGTCACCGCCCGCAGAACCCGCGACCTGGCCGACCACGTGCTCGGCCTGAGCGAGGACCGGCGCGCCGAGGTGGCGCGCCGGCTTCCCGAGCTGCGCAGGGAACTGCGCGAGGCCGCCGACCGCCGCGCCAGGCAGTGGATGCTCGACCTGGACGACGAGGGCGAGGGGGAGGAGACGGAGTGGGACGAGGGGGAGCTGGAGTCCGGCGACGGGATCGGCGGGTACGGCGAGGTGCTGCGCGTCGCGGGTGCCGGCACCCTGTCCGGGGTCGCAGCCGCGGTCGCCTGGCTGACCCGCCGCGAGTTCACCGGCCCCCAGAGCGGGACGGACGAGGTGCTCCGTGTGCTGAGCGCCCGCCCCGCCGCCTGGCAGGCCGACGCGGCCGCCCGGCTGGCCGGGCGGATCCGCACGGCCGACGACCGCAACGCCCCGCTCGCGCTGGCGCTGCTGCGGGCCTGCGGCGCCACACCGCCTGAGCACGACCCGCTCGTGGGCGCCTGGCTCAGGGGCCGGCCGAGTGCCGACGACCCGCTGGTCGGCCCGCTGCTGCCGCGGATCTTCGAGGCCGAGGGTGTCGGGCGCATACTGCGCGAGGAGCGGCTCGAACCCCGGCCCACCCGCTGGCTGGCCCTGATCGGGCGGTTGCAGGTAGCCGGGCGCGTCTCGCGCGCGGACCTGCTCGACGGCTGCCTGCGCCGCTTCCTGCGCGGCGGGGACGCCGCCGGCCTGCGCTTTTTTGTCCGGCTGCACCGAATGCTGGACCCTACGCCGCAGGAGGTCGCCGCGCGGACACGCGACTACCTGCGGCTGCTGCCCGCTGCCCCGGGCACGGTCGCCGAGCTGGCGCTCGCGCAGCTCCGGCTCGTCGGCCCTCACGAGAGCGCCGACGTGGCCGAGGCCATCGGCGCGCTGACCTTCCGCCCGGAGGCCAAACTGGCGCTGGCGGGCCTGCGCTGGCTGGAGGAGGAGCCGCCGCCCGCGACCGAGGCGGCACCCGCACTGGCGGCGGCGTTCGGGCACGCCTCGTACGAGGTCCAGGGGCGGGCCGCCCGCCTCGCGCTCCGGCACGCCACCACCCTCGCCCCGGCCGGGCAGATCCTCGCCGAGGCCGTGCCCTTGCTCCCGGCGGCCCTCGGGTCGCGGGTCGCCGCCGTGTTCGGCGGTGACGTGGCGGAACCGGAGAAAGTCGAGGTGTTCACCCCGCCGCCGCTCACGCCCTTCGTGCCTGAGCCGTTCCCGGAGCCCACCGTGCGGCTGGGATGGAGCGTGTACGAGTGGACGGAGGGCGAGCGGTGGCTGGCGGCGTTCGTCGCGCAGGCCGCCGGTGACCGCGAGGAGCTGCGGCGGACGCTCGTAGCCGAGTTCGGCGGCGCCTACCCCGACCTGTTCCATTACACCCGCTGGCTTGACCCCGGCAAGTGGATCGCCGGCCTGGCCAGGGAGCTGATCGCGCCCGGCTCCGACCCCGGGCTGCCCGAGCCCGAACCCGTCGATCCGTGGGCGGGGACGAGCTTTCAGGTGCGCGTCATGGCCGTGCCGGACACCGACGAGGAGGCGCCCCGGGAAGCCGAAGAACCCGAGAGGCCGCAGGAACCGGGGGAGCCTGGACAGCCGGAGGAGTCGGCGGAGGAGGAGCGGGCGCCGGAGCCGGCGTTCGCGCAGCTCCCCGAGCACGTGCGCGAGGAGATTTTCGAGCAGCTGCTGGGCATCGGCGTGTCAGAGGAACGCGTGGCCGCCATGCGCGACGGGTCGCCGGCCCCCGAGCCGGGGCCCGGCGAAACCCGCGCGTTCCGGGTCGGCTTCACCTACTCCGGGCCGCGCCCGCTGTTTCACAAGCCCGAGCCGCCCGACCCTGCGGCGGAGTTCCGTCGCAGGAACCGGCTCCCGCACCCCGGCCAGGTCTCGCCGCCGCACTTCTTCCTGCTGCACCGGTTCAGTGAGCTCTATCTGGCGCTGCGGGAGGGCACGCTGCCGCCCGTGCTGCTGGCCACGCCCACGGCGCTGAGCGGCCACCTCGATCCGGACGTGCTCGTGGACCGGCTGGCGGCGTGCGCGACGGCCGGTGTCGAGCCACTGCCCGCCGACCTGCTGCAGGCGCTGCTCCGGCTGCCCAGGGGCGCGCACTCCGGCGCGGCCGCGCGAGCGGCCGGGCTCGGCTCGCGGGCCGCCGCCACCGCCGCCGGATGGATGGCCGGAGACGGGCTGCCCGACCCGGAAGCGGGCCTGAGGTGGGCCTATCTGGAGGGCGCCACGGACTATTTCTTCGACGAGCGCGAACCGGGGTACCGCGTCTGGGAGCTCCGCCTCAAGCCGGTGCTGCGGGCCGCGCCCACCGGGCACGATCTTCTCGACGAGCTGCTGCGTGAGCCGCTGCGCTGGAGCTGGGACGGGCACGGCCAGGCGATGGGCTGGTGGCCGGCGATCCTGCCCTCGCACCGGGAGGTCGTGGCCGTCAACTACCTGCCGCACCTCGGTGTCTACGCGGCGTGCGTGCGTGGGCTGATCGACGCCGACGGGCCCGCCGGCGACGCGACGGCGATCGTCCTGGCCCACGTCGTGGCCGCACGGAATCCGGAGGCCGCCTCGCTGCTGGTGCGGATGGCGGCCAGGGGCGGGCTGCCGGCCGAGACGGTGGGCCGGCAGCTCGCGCTGCTGATGCGCCGTACGCATGTCGAGCCGCGTCCGGTCGTGGCCGTGCTGGCCGAGGCCGCCCGGCAGGGCGCGTACGCGGAGGTGTGGCGGATGCTGACGAGCCTGCTGCCCGTCCTGCTGCCCGGCCCGGGCCAGCGGCCGTCCGTCGTGCACGTCGAGGCGATGACGCTCGCGGCGGACGTCGCCGCCTGGGCGGGCGCGCGCGGCCCGATCCCGGAGGTGACGGCACTGGCGGCGGGCCCGGGACGCAGCCGGTTCACGCGGGCGTGCGCACGGCTGCGCGACCAGCTCAACGGGTAGGGGAGAGCGCTGGGAAGCGCTGAGGTACACCCGACGGCAGACCTGTCAGACCCACAGGTCTGCCGAGGTTCACGTAGCGTTCTGGGCCAACGGTACGAACCCTATGATGGGCTTTTCGGGAAGCGCTTTCCAGCGTGGTTGGTCTATTGGAGCGGTTCAGCGGAGGAGAGGCGCCTTGATGAGGTTGGCGTTCAGCACGCTCGGCATGCCGGGGCAGGGCCTGGACGAGGCCATCGCGACGGCCGTGGAGTACGGGTGCGCCGGGCTTGAACTCCGTCTTCACCCCGACACAGGGGTGCACGCCGGGCTCTCTCCGCAGCGGCGCGCGGCGATCCGCGCGACCGTCGGCGGAGCGCCGGGCGCTGACCCCGGAGAGGCCGGGAACCCGGCGTTCTCCGCCGGTGGCGTACAGGCCGGGCCCGAGTCCGGTGGCGGCCGGAGTCCCGAGCCCTCCACCGCCGGTGTCCCGGCCGAGGCCGCCCGGCTGGAGATCTCGGCTCTTGCCGGGTACGTGCGGATCGCTGTGGCCGGCCCGGACGAGCCCGTCGTGCGGGCGCTGCGGGAGGACCTGCTGCTCGCCGCCGACCTGGGCGCTCCCGCCGTGCGGGTGTTCCCCGGTGGGGAGGACGTCGAGGCGGGGGCGCGGCGGCTGCGCGCGGTCGCGGGACTGTGCGCGGAGTCCGGGGTCCGGGTGCTGGTGGAGACCCATGACGCGATGCCGACCGGTGCGGCGGTCGGACGGCTACTGGATGCGGCGGGCGTGCCCGGGGCGGCGGGCGCGTTGTGGGACGTGCTGCACCCGTGGCGTCATGGCGAGGAGCCTGCCCAGACCCTGGAGGCGCTGGGCGAGCACCTGGCATACGTGCAGGTCAAGGACGCGATCTCGGCCGTCGACACGACCCCGGTGCCGATGTGGGAGGGCGGGGTTCCCCTCGACGAGTGCGGCGAGTTGCTGCGCGGTTTCGGGGGATGGGTCTCCCTGGAATGGGAGCGCACCTGGTATCCGCAGGTGGCGCCGGTGGAGGAGATCCTTCCCGGAGCCCGCGAGTGGGTCGCCCGCTTCTCGTCGTGACCTCCGTCTGGTCACGCACCGGATACGACCACTCGAGGCCCGGTTCGGCCGGTGATGCGGAAGGCGGGAGGGAACGGTTCGGATCAGTCCGGTGCGGGCCGTCGGGGCCGGTGGAGAAGGAGCGGACGCTGCGAGCGCGTCGTCCGCTCCCGGTGCTCGTGCGGAGCCCAGGGCTCAGGATTGGGTGCGGGTCCACTGCTGGTTGGTGCCGCCGCCACAGGTGTACTGCTGGATGTCGGCTCCGTCGGCCGTGGAGGCGTTGGCGACGTCCAGGCACTTGCCGCTGTGACGGGCTCTGAGCTGGTAGTAGCCACCGGTTGCGACCCACTGCCACTGCTGGTTGGTGCCGCCGCCGCAGGTGTACTGGAGGATGTTCGCCCCGTCGGCGGTGGAGGCCGAGGCCACGTCCAGGCACTTGCCGCTGTTGGAGTTCACCAGCCGGAAGTAGCCGCCGCCGGCGTCCTGGAACTGCCACCTCTGGTTGCCGCCGCCGTTCCACGGATACTGCTTGACCTCGGCGTTGTTGGCCGTGGACGCGCTGACCACGTCCATCACCCTGCCGCTGTGACGGGCGGTGATCCGGTAGTACGGCGTGGAACCGACGCCGGAGATGACGCCGGTGGCGGTGTCGATGCTGACCTGCGGATACCCGCTCAGGCTCATGCCGGTGGCGGAGGGGAACGCGATGGGCAGCCAGACGTACTGGGAGTCGTTCGCCGCGCCGCCCCATGCGCCGGCCCAGCGGTCTCCCATGTAGAGGTAGCTGGTCGTCGACGAGCCCTGGACGGGCAGCACGTACGCCGGTTGAGAGCCGAACGTCGTGCTGTCGCCGGCATTGGTCCACCCGGTCCAGGGGCCGGAGACGCTCGACGCGGTCGCGTACTGAGCCTGGTTCGGGTTCCATCCGGTGGCCGCCGACGTCAGGAGGAAATAGGTGCTTCCTCGTTTGAACATCGCCGGTGCTTCGCGGTGGGCGCCGGGCCAGAAGTTGCCCACCAGCGCGGCGACGTTCAGGTAGTCGGAGGTGAGCCGGTAGATGTGCAGGTCGTAGTTCTCGGCCGCCGCCGAGATCATGTAGGCGGTGCCGTTGTCGTTGTAGAGCGTGATGTCCCGCGACATGTGCTGTCCCAGCGGGCGGAAGCTGCCGTGGTAGGTGTAGTCGCCGTCCACGGTCGCGGAGGAGGCGACGGCGGCACGCGCCTGGCCGTAGTCGGTGCCGTTCTCCTTGTGCATCCACATGACGTATCTGCCGGTGGAGCTGTTGTAGATGACCTTCGGTCGTTCGATGTTCGCAACGCCGAGTTCGGCGTTCGACGACTGGGTCAGCGCATCGTTGCGGAACTCCCAGTTGGTGAGGTCGGTGGACCGGTAGACCGAGACCGCGCGAAAGGTGTTGTTGGGATTGCGGTTCTCCCCGAACCAGTAGTAGTAGGCGCCCACCTTGAGCACGCCGCCGCCGTGGGCGTGCAGCACGTTGCCGCCGGTGTCACGGAACTGGGTGCCGTTGGTGACGGTCACCGGAGCCGCCTGCGCCGGTGTCGCGACGAGGGCACCGGCCAGCAGGATGACGGCCGCAACCGCCCGGCACAGGCTTGCGATTGCACGGCGTGAGTCCATGGTGCCGATCAACCTCCGTTTGCTCGAGAGCGGGGACCATGAAGCGCCGAGCACGGGATGCGGGTCACCCCGCCGCCGTCTCATACGTCACGTGGAAGGTGGCGTCCTGGACGGAGGGAAGCTCATCCCCGGCGACGTCCTGCAAGAGACGTGACCTCGGATCATCAACTGTCTCCTCACGGCGAGGCGTCAAGGGAAACGACGTGCATCGACGAGCGCCCGAAGAATTGTTCACGCCAACGTTTCTGCGCTCATCCCGACCCTGTGAGCCTGGAAATAAAGTGATTGATTCGCGACGAAGGGCCGACGATCAGGTCGCATTCCTGCTTGTGCTGTATTTCCGCAAAGTGTTCGCGTTTGCAGGCGAGATGTCAAAATCCCGGCTACGGGAAATCCATCTCGGTGCAGTCGTAATTCCGCCGAGGCGGCGACAGCGGTACCGCTGAACAGCTGAAACGGGCGGCTGGGGTTACTGCTCGTCCCTCTGAAAGGTTCAGGAGTCATCGGCCTGGGCCGTGCTCACCGGCCTTGTGCGACTACCCGATCCGGCGGATGGCGACTCTTGCCAGTCTTGAACCCCTGCCCGCGGCCTCGGCAGGGGTTCGACCGGGTGGTGTTTTCGTTATGTGGTTCAGAAGGTTCCGGCGGTGTTGCACTTGGCTCTTTGCACGACGCAGTCCTTGACCCGGTGGCCGAGTGCGTTGTTGTCCCAGGCATTGAAGAAGTCACCGTGCATCGAGGAGGCCATTCCCGACGCCAGACGGAAGCCGTCGGCGGTGCCGCTGGCCGGGTAGGCGATGACGAATGAGACGGAGGGGATGGCCACCGGGTGGTCGCCGCCGCACGCGCCGTTGTAGGTGTAGGCCAGGTGCGACTTGTGGTCCGGGCTGTCCAGGTGCACGCCGTCCCAGCAGTCGGGGAAGACGAGCTGGAACAACAGGTTGGCGGTCGGGGCGCACACCGGCCAGTTGCCGTCGGCACTGCGCCCGATCTCGCCGCCGGGCCCGGCGCAGTAGAACTGGTTGACCGTGCCCCGCGGGGTGGGCGCCTGCGACCTGGCGTCTCCGGCGATCATGCGGAAGCCCAGCGGGAACGGCACCGTCTTGGAGGAGTCCGACAGGCGCGAGCCGTAATAGACGATCACCCCTTTGGGTTCGATGGGCCGGTCGTGTTCGTACAGCGTCGGGATCCAGTAGGCCGACAGGTCCTGGGCCGGTGCGCAGCTCGTTCCGGCGTTGCCGAGCAGGGTCTGCGTTGTGGTGAAGGCGTCGGTGCTGCGGTTGCCGATGAAGCTGTGCATGTGGGAGGCGCCGGGCAGCCCAGGAAAGATGATCGGGTCGTCGGGCCTGGAGTGGCTGTAGGTGCAGGTGGCGTTGAATTCCGGTACCCGCACCGCGTTGGCGGGCACCGGCGCCGGGGTCATCGCCCTGAACGCCGCGAGCTGGGCGTTCCACGCTGCCTGGTCGACGTTGATCCAGCCGGTGCCGGCCGGGGCGGTGGTCTCGAAGGAGAACCAGTTGATGTTCGCGAAGTCGCCGGTCGTGGTGTTGCGCATGACGGCGAACACCGTCTGCGCGCCGGCCGGGTGCGTGGCGGCGGCGACGGCGGTGGCGGTGGTCCAGCTCTGCCAACCACCGGTCGCCGTGATCGGGAAGCCGGCCAGCAGTGGTCCGGTCAGGGACCCGGTGCGCAGTTCGACCGTGCCCGAGCCGACGGCGGAGGCGACCCGCGCGGAGACCGTCAGCGAGCCGGTGCCCAGATCGACGCCGTCGAAGCGCATCCAGTCACCGGCGGCGAGGTAGGCGACGTTCTGACCGCCGCCCGTATCGGCGGTCGTCTCCACCTGCACGCCGGACTGGGCGGCGTACGACTCCGCCTGGACGACACCGGTGGCGGCCTGCGCGGCGGGGTGGGGGAGAGCGGCGACGGCACTGGCGGTGAGCACGACCGTCAGTAGGGCGCGCAGCGGGAACTGTGGTCTTCGCACGGTGATTCCTTCCGGACACGGGGGGCCCGGGCAGGGGACAACCGGCATATCCGCCGCCAGCAGGGCAGAGCGAAATGGCGCCAGGGTTCTCCGGAACATCCTTCACCCATGGCTTAATGCTTATTTTTAGCCGTGAAAAGAGCGCTCTCGGGGTAAGGATGATCCCGCCCATGACTCTTGTCAACCCTTCGCGGGGGAGCCTGATCGAGGCATGACGTTGCCGGCGGTGGCGGTGCGGACGGAGACGGCGACGGCCGGTGCGCGGGAGCCCCGCGGCCTGGCCAGGGCGGGGATGAGCGGTGAGAGGTCGCTGCTTCCTGTGAGGTCTCCGAGCTTTTTACTCGGCCGGCCCTTGTCTCGGTGCTGCACGGACGTGCGCGCGTTCGCCTTGTTTCCCGATGAGGCTCAGGAACTCGACGGGACCGGCACCGGTGGCCCCGAACCAGTGCGGGGTGCGCGTGTCGAACTCCGCGGCCTCCCCGGGCTTGAGGATGAGGTCGTGTTCCCCGAGTACGAGGCGGAGCGTTCCGTTGAGGACATAGGCCCAGTCGTAGCCCTCGTGGGTGCGCAGGTCGGGTTCGGCGTCGTCGCTTCCGGTCGGGAGGACGAACTTGTAGGCCTGGATTCCTCCGGGCCTCCGGGTCAGCGGCAGGATGATCGAGCCGTCGCCGCCGGGGATGGGACGCAGATTGACGCGGGGGTCGCCGGTCGGCGGCGCGTCGACGAGCTCGTCGAGTGTGACCCCGTAGGCGCGGGCAAGCGGAAGCAGCTGCTCGAGCGTGGGACGTCGCAGGCCGGCCTCGAGCCGGGACAGGGTGCTGGTGGAGATGCCGGTCTCCTCCGCGAGGTCGGCGAGCGTGACGTCGCGCTGCAGCCGAAGGCGTTTCAACCTCGGTCCGACAGCGTCGAGAGTGCGATCAATGGCTCCGTCCATCCTTCGATTTTGCCATTCGGCAACAAGGTTTGCACATCCGCCTTCTCTGTCAGCACCATGAGGAACGCACCCGTAGGGTGCACGATCCGTCGGCGCGGGTGAGCCGGCGGAGCCGCCGGCACGTGGCCGCGACGAGGTCACCGGCCACGACGGAGAGATCATCGCAAACGAGGAGGACGACCTGTGACGCACGGATTCGACAAGGACTTCTGGGAGCGGCACTGGACACAGGGACAAGATGGGGGCACCGGATCCATGGGCGGCAACCCGCCGAACCCGTACCTCGCTCGTGAGACCAGCGGTCTGACACCGGGCACGGCGCTGGATGCGGGGTGCGGTGGCGGCGCCGAGGCGATCTGGCTCGCCTCCCACGGCTGGCAGGTCACCGCGGCCGACATCTCGCCTGCGGCCCTTGCTCGCGCCGCCGAGCGCGCGGCGGCGGGTGGGGCCCCCGAGCGCCTGCGGTGGGTCGAGGCGGATCTGGGCGCCTGGACCCCGGGCGCGCAGTTCGACCTGGTCATGACCCACTACGCCCACCCGGCGATGCCCCAGCTGGAGTTCTACGACCGCATCGCCGGATGGGTGGCTCCCGGCGGCACGCTGCTCATCGTGGGGCACCTGCACACCCCGGACTCTCCCGGCCACGGGCACCACCCCCCTGCCGAAGCGTCGGTCACCTCCGCGGCCGTCACCGCGCGCCTGGACGACACGGAATGGGAGATCGTCACCGCCGAAGAGCGCCTCCGCACGCTCACCGGCCACGGAGACCGAGCGGCCCCCCTCCAGGATGTCGTCGTGCGCGCCACCCGACGCCGGTAATCACACCGTCCGACAGCGCCGGGGCCCGCTGCTCCGGCGCCGATTCCCCTTGCCCGCTTGAAAGGAATCCCATGAGTACGGACACCGCCCCTCAGACGCGGGAGCCCCCGACCCGACCATTCGGGACCCACGACAACGACGTACGATCCTGGTCGGGGTCGCGTCACCCGGGAACAGCCGGTCCTTCCGGCAGCCCACAGGGCCGAGTACTCGGCGTGGATTAATAAGCTCGTCGGTATGACATTGCTTGACCTCAACTCAGACCAGTTGCTCTCCACCACCCGCGCGGTGCGCAAGCGTCTCGACTTCACGCGCCCGGTTCCCGACGAGGCGATCAGAGAGTGTGTGGCGATGGCGCTGCAGGCGCCGTCGGGATCGAACCTGGTGACCATGCGGTTCGTCGTGGTCCAGGACGAGGAGAAACGACGCGCGATCGGTGACGTGTACGGGCGGGTGTACGCCAAATACAAGGCCTCGCCCGGCTACCCCGGCAGGCCGACCGGTGATGCCGAGCGTGACCGGATCCAGGGCAGGGTGGCGAGCTCGGCCGACTACCTGGGCGAGCACATGGGCGAGGCTCCCGTGCTGGTGATCGGCTGCAACGAGGGCAGGGACCGGGCCTCGGCCGTCGCGGGGATCGGCAACGTTCTCCCGGGGACGTGGAGCTTCATGCTGGCGGCCCGGGCGCGCGGGCTCGGCACCGCCTGGACGTCGATGCACCTGGTCTATGAGCAGGAGGTCGCCGAGATCCTCGGCATCCCGTATGACACCGTCGCGCAGGCGGTGCTGACGCCGCTCGCCTACACCAAGGGCACCGACTTCCGCCCGGCTGCCCGCCCGGAACCCGACCAGGTGATCCACTGGGACACCTGGTGAACTCCATCGGACACCGCGCCGACCCGGCAGGGCGGACGGGCTGATCCTCCTCCGCGGCGGCGGAGCCTCCTCGTTCAGAGCAGTCGGACGGGGCCGGCGTCGATCGGCGTGCGAAACAGCGCGTAGGGATAGCGGCGCAGGTCTTGTCCGTTCTGGTAGGCCGCCTGCCGGTGGAGCTGGTTGGAGGTGACGTAAAGGTGCTGCCGGGCGACCGACATGGTGTCGGGCCACAGCAGTCTCGGGTCGTGCACGAGAGTCTCGAAGGTTCCGTCCGGGAGGCGGCGCATGATGGCGTTGTGCTCCCAGTTCGTGATGTAGACGCGTCCGGCGTCGTCGGTTTCCAGGCCGTCGGCAGAGCCGCCCTTGTCTCCCTCGTCCACGACGGTGGCCGCCACCTCCTCCTCGCTGACCGAGCGGTCGGCCAGGGCGTCGGCCGACACGCTGTACAGGTGCCGTGACATGAGCGGGCAGTAGAACAGCCGCTTGCCGTCGGCCGAGATGGCGATGCCGTCGGCGCCCATCAGGACCGGCTTGGGCGGGCCGTCCTGAGGGCGTTCCATGAAGACGCGGCCCTCGACGATCGGCAGGTAGGCACTCGGGTTCTCGGCCTTGGTGCTGGGGTGGTCGTCCAGTCGCCGCCACGCCTGTCCGGTCGCCAGGTCCACCACGACGATGGCGTTGGGGCCGTTGCCGGAGGAGTCGGTGAGATAGGCGACGCCCTCGGCCGCCTTGCGCAGGTCGAAGCGGACGTCGTTGAGATAGGAGGTGCTCGGCGCCACGTCGGGTTCGAAGGTGATGACCCGGACCACGGTGTCGCTCCGCAGGTCCACGCAGACCAGCTTGGGGCCGCCCGGTTCGGCCGGTGTGAACAGCGGGCTGCCGGTGTCCACGATCCACAGACGGTCGGCCGGATCGACCACCACGCTCTGCACCGACACCAGCCGCCTGGACAGGTCACCGGACCTGGCGTTCCACGCCTGATCCGGGAACGGCACGGCCTCGCCGTCACGCAGCTCGGCCACGGTGGCGGCGACGTCGTCGCCCCAGAGCGGGTAGTTGACGAAGATCCGGCCAGTGTGCGACACCGTGACGCCGGTCGGCATCGGGCCTTCCCTGAAGGCGTGCACCAACTCCAGCGTGCCGAAAGGCTGGTCGGTCTGCTCTCCGGCGTCTTTGTGAACGTTTGCCGTCATGATCGGTGTTCCCCCTCTGCTCAGGACAGGTTGACGCTTCGCTGCGGAACGTCGCGAGGTGGTCCTGGGAGCGACATCGCGGCGCGGAAGGCCGCCCGCGCCCGTTCGGGCGAGATGCGGATGGCGGCCTCGCCCCTGACGCAAACCAAGATTCGGAGCGTACGGGGAACGCCTTCCCCTCCTCAGGGGAGATCACTCAGGTTCGCGGCAGGTCATTGCACCCACCAGGCAGGGAAATGGCGATCCACTTCAGTTCGGCGGGCGCAGGTTCGAATCCTGCGGGGCGCACTTGGCGTGAGCAGCCAAGTGGGAGCCGCCGACACGATCGCCACGGAGTCCACAGGGAATGGCGAGGAGTTCCGAACCTGCGCGGGAGTGGTTCCCGGTGGCCATGGCGTCAACGTCGCGGCGATCTCCCCGTTCGCCGTAGGGAACGCGTGAAGAGGGGTTGCGAGGGCTTCCATCGGGCTACACGGCGCGATGGGCCCGTTGTCGGCTTTTCTTGGGCCTGGATCAAGCCGTATGTGATGGGTTTTGAAGCGGTACGGGGCCCGCGTGCCCGGTGATGTGAGGAGGAGGGTCGGGCGACCCGGCCCTCCTCCTCGATTTCCTTGTTGGTTCTACTTGTTCTTGGGGACGTACAGCTTGATCGAGTCGATCGTCGCGGTGCCCTCACCGGCGTCGGTGTACGGGTCGCCGATCACGGGGAAGTCGGGGTAACCCGAGCCGGCCGGCCACTGGTCCGGCCATTCCTGCTGGTTGTAGACGCCGTTCTGTACGAGAGTGTCGTTGTAGCGGCCGTCGTACTGATCGGGAGTGTTGTTGTAGTGCCAGATGGGCACATCGTCGACGACGAAGTCCCGGTGGAAGCGGATCGTCCGGTGCCCGCCGCGCAGGAACGTTCCGGTGACCTCTTCGGTGTAGCCGGTCTTGTCCCGCTCGACGGCAAAGACGTAGTCGCTGTTCGGCTTCAGTTCGGGGATCATCTCTGCCGCCGCGGACGGCGACGCCTCCGCCGAGGCCACACCGTCGGAGCAGGTGGTCATGAACCACTGCGAGTTGCCGGTGATTCCGCCCTTGCCAGGGTTGAAGTTCGGTAGGCCGTTGATCCACATGTCCACGACGTTCTTGGTGCTGTCGCGGTACGGGTAGTACGTGTTGGTTTCCGGGTCGCAGACGCGCCCGCCGCTTCCCGTGCCGATCCGGTCGGGGTGCTGGGCGAACGAGTCCATGAGGATCTTCCGCCGGTAGTGCCAGAAGTGCAGGTTCGCCGGCTGCGGGTTCGTGAAGTCGACGATGCCGAGCAGGTGGAAGGCGTTATATCCGAAGGGACCGTTCGTCACGCTCTGCCAGTCACACGGATCCGTCGTGATCTCGCTGTTCCACCCACGGGTCCCGATGCCCTCCGCGTACGGGAACTGCGTCTTGCACTCGCCGGCCACTGTCGAGTAGCCGTTCTCCTTGCCGTCGTAGGAGATGCTGCCGTTGCGCTCCCCGCCGAAGTCGAGCGTCTTGAGGTGATACTCGAGACGGTATTCGGGCGGTAGCTTCTTCGAGGTGGTAATCAACGCGCCGTCGTAGGAATCCGGTGAACTGAGCTTAAGAACGTTGCCGCCCTTTGCCTTCTCGGTCGAGATTGTCGGCGGTCGCTCCGGAGTGCCGTTTTTATCCCAGTCGCGGGCCGACAATGAGGCGGTCAGCCAGCCGTCCTTGCCGAATTCCACCTGCTTGCGGTATGTCGCGTAGCTGTCCAGCGCCGCTTGCATGGCGGGGCCGTAGTCGTTCTTCCACCAGTCCCCGTAGTCGTCCATCTTCGTGTCGAAGGGCTGGTCACCGGTGAAGCGGATCCACGGACTCGAGTCCGTGTTCAGGTTCTTCTCGCTGCCTTGGAAGTCCTCCGAGTACTGCAGTTTCCAGCCGGCGGCCGCGGCCGGCTTACTGTCCGGCGTTGCCGCCGGCGGCTTACTGTCCGGCGTGGCCGCCGGCGGCGCGGCCGGCGTGGTCGGCGTGGCCGCGGTGGCCGCGACGCTCATGCCCGGGATCACAGCCGCCGCGGTGACGAGTCCGGCGATACCGGTCTTCAGTGTTCGCTTACTACGCACTGCATCTCCTAGAAAATTCTGCTTGTTGTCGTGCAGCCTCAGGTTCAGATGCCTGCCTTGATCAGTGCCCGTTCCGCCGTACCGCTGCCGGCGCGGTGACTGCCGCCCCGGTCCGGCACAACCGTTGGAACGTGCGCGTTCTCCGTGGTGATCTGTGGCGACTCGACCACCGTGTCCTTCTCCACCTCCTTGCCGTCGAGCACCTCGATGGCCCGGTCGAGCCCGAGGCGGCCGATCTGGTCGACGCTGTTCAACCTGGTGACGACCTGGATCTCCCGCTGCCGGTGGCGTGCCGCCCGCCGCGGGTCGCGCGGCGGGCGACCCCGATCAGGTGCCGGACTCGGCCGTGAGCAGGGTGGTGCCGTGGGTGTCGGTGAGTACCAGCCGGGCCTGCGCGCCGGGCGTGACCTTGCCCTTGAGCTTGACCGCGGTGTTCGCCGTACCGGTGAAGGAGCTCTGGTCCAGCGTCTTGCCGGTCGTGGCGTCGACCAGGGTCGCGCGCAGCTTCTGCCCGATCGCGGTGGAGAACAGCCGGCTGGTGACGTTGCCCGACGCGTCCACCTTGACCTCCGCGGCGCCGTTGGTGTTGGCGTTGGTGACGTCGCCGAGGTCCATCGTCGGCAGGTACGTCTCCGTCCATGACAGGGTCTGCCCGGCCTTGAGCGTGGCGGGGCTGAAGAACTTCATGGACGCGCCGGCCCACAGCTCGATGTAGGGACGGGCCGAGTTGCCCTTGGTGTAGACGTTGGTGTCGAACGACTTGTTCTGGCCCCACTCCCAGAACTTCATGCCGGGAGTCTTGGTGTTGTCGCCGACCCGGACGACGCCCTCGTTGTTCTCGTGGTTGACGACGCCCCACCAGTTGCCCTGCTGCATGGTGGCCAGGTCCTGGCCGTAGGCGATGCCGTCCCGGGTCCAGTTCGACATCTGCTTGAGCTTGTCCAGCTTGAGCAGGCCGGAGCCGGCGGGGCCGGCGGGCTGCTCGACGCCCTCCATCCAGGCGTAGCCCGGGTCGCGGTAGACCGTCTTGACCGGCGAGACGACCGACATCGTCGGGGATCCCGAGGTCGTCGGGGCGCCCGGCGCGAGCGTCGTGCACGTCCAGTACTCGAACTGCTTGTCCTGGTCGCTGGGGTTGTTCAGGCTGACCGCCATGTCGAGGGTCGGCTTGTGCGCGTCCACGGAGTAGGTGACGGCCGTCTTGATGCCGGTGGCGCCGTGCACGTACTTGGACGGCTTGTACGGATAGTCGACGTCGTCGGTCTTGGTCACGGTGATCGAGAACTTGCCGTTACGCTGGTCGATCTTGTAGTCCCACGGCACGTTCCAGTACTTGCCGTGCTCGGCTTCGGTGAGCGTCGGGAACACGCCGCCGTACACCATCAGCCAGTTCTGGTAGAACGGCGAGTTGCCGGGCGTTCCGGGAGCCTTGCTGGAGAATCCGTACGGGGTGCCGACGGGGTTGGTGTAGAACAGGTCGTTCCCGGTCGGCTTGTAGATCATCGAGAGGAGACGGCCGCCGTAGCCGGGCGCGAACGTCGCCTTGATGTACTTGTTCTCCACCTCGACGGTCTTGATGGTCTGCCCGACCACCTTGTTGGCCACGCCGTCGGACCGGACGGACACACCGTCGTCGCTGACCTGGTAGTCGTAGTGATCGAAGACGGTGGTGGCGTGCGTGTTGACCTTGAGGTAGTCCGGGCCGTTCGGGTTGAAGCCGGCACCCGGCGAGGTGAAGTGCCGCGGGGCACGGACGGACACCGGCGAGGTGTTCGTGCTGGTGGCGCCGGTGATGTCGGTGACGGACCCCTGGGCCAGTGCCACCCTGCCGCGCGCGCCGGCCTTGAGGGTCTGCCCGCTGTCCAGCTTGATCACGAGGGTGGACGCGTCGGGGAAGTACGCCGCGTCGTCGCGCAGCGCCTGGCTCACGTCCTGGCCCGAGGTGGTGGTGAGGCCGGTGAAGCGCAGCAGTCCGCGGACCTGGTCGGCCGTGACGTTGGTGCCGCTCACGCCGGTCAGGGTTTCCTTCACCGCCAGGTCGCCGGCCTTGGCGATCCGGCGGCTGAACCGGACCTCGATCCTGTCGCCGGACGCCCCGACCTCGGCACCGGCGATCTCCGGAGCCGCGTAGGCGCCTCTGCCGCCCGCGACGGTCGCGCCGACCTCGGCGGTGGCCGCTCCCGCGTTCGTCGTCAGTTTCAGGCCGGTGCCGAGGGTCAACTGGTAGGAGGCGTCGCTGTTCAGGTCGGCGCCGAAGTACAGCCGGTAGTTGCGCTGGCTGGTCCCGGTGAGGCTCTCCACGTACACCGGGTGGACGGACGATTCGCCGCTCTTGAGTGTGATGTCCGATCCGGTGTAGGCCCCGACCGGCATCCCCGACCAGACCGTCCCGGCGAACGTGACGTCCACCGTGCGCGAGTCCACCTGCTTGGCGGAGGAGACGGTTGCGAGCGCGGCGTCCTGGGTGGTGCCGCGGAACGTGGACTGCTTCGTCGACGAGCCGGGCAGCACGCCGCCGTCCGCGGACCGGAAGAACAGGTCGCCGAGCTTGTCGCTTCCGCCGTCGAACCACAGTTCGTAGGTGTGGCCGTCCAGCGTGGCGTCGGCGCCCAGCACCACCCTCAGTGTCCGGTGGTCAGGGGTGTCCACGGGACGGACGGTCGTGCCCGCGACCTGCGAGAGCGGCCGGCCGTCGAGCGCCGCGTCCGCGCCGCCGGCAACGCCGCCGCTGACCTTGATGTACTGGGCCGCGTATGCCTGGTTGGCCGCGGTGAACTGCAGGATGTCCGACCCGAGCGCCTCGTTGAAGGTGATGTCGATCGACTTGTCGTCGACCGAGGACACCTTGCTGACGCGCAGCGACGGCTGCGCCGACTGCTGGGACTGGGCCAGCACCGGCTGCGGCATCGACACGACCGCGCCGCCCGCCGTGGCCAGAGCCAGCGCCAGGGCGAGGGCCGCGCCGCGCGGGCGCGTCCGGTTAAACTGAGTATTCATGTAGTCCTCTCCAATGAGGGGTGATCCCGGAGCCCGGTGTGCAGACCGGGCTCCGGTGGCTTTTTCGGCCGACTTCTTCGGGATCTGGAGTGATCTCCGCGCCCGTCCTGTCGCGTGGGGGCGGGAAGTGCAACGGCACGACTTCGTCCAGACCTGACGGGCACCGGAGCCGAGCACGTCCGCTGAAGAAGTTCGAGCCGGGGGATACGGATCAGGGCCGGCGGTTCGGTAGAAGGGCGGCCGGTGAACGGAGGGTGCGGCGGTCAGGCGGATTCGCTGGAGAACGGCTGCGGCTCGACGTCCGGGGACGCGCCCGCCCGCACCCGCGCGATCTCCTCCGCGCTCGGGTAGGACCTGGCGCAGCCGGGCCATCGGCACGACAGCGCCCCGGCGATCACGGCCGGCTCGAGCGCGTCGGGCGGCGCCGTCCCGGCGAGCCGTCCGGCCAGGTAGGTGCCGGCCAATGCGTCGCCGGCGCCCGCGGTGTCGACGACCACGACGGAGGGCGCCGCGACGCGATGGATCTCACCGTCGCTCAGCACCACCGCCCCGGCCGGGCCGTCGGTCAGCACGATCTCCTGTGGCCCCTCGCCCAGCATGGCCCTGATCCGGTCGAGACGGTCCGTGTCGAGCATCGCGAGGGCGTCCTCGCTGGAGAGGATCACGATGTCGGCGGCGCGGGCGAACGCGAGGTTCCGGTCGGTGTCGGGGCGCAGCATCGGGCGGTGGTTGACGCAGAAGGTCACCATGACGCCACTGTCACGGGCCAGTTCGGCAGCCCGTTCGGCAGCCCGGGCGGCACTGCCGGAGATCGCCAGCGAGATTCCGCTGACGTGTAGCGCCCCGGCGCCGTCCAGCAGGTGCTCGTCCACGTCCGCCTCGCTGAGCCGCGTTGCCGCCGAGCCGGACCGGTAGTAGTCGAAGGTGTGCCCGCCGTGCCGCACCGCGTTGACATACATTCCGGTGGGAGCGGACGGATCGACGGTGATCCGGTCGACGTCCAGGTGCGCATGCCGCCAGAAGTCCAGCAGCAGGCGGCCCGGGGTGTCCGCGCCAAGGCGGGTCAGCAGCCTGGCCCGGGTGCCCATCCGGGCCGCCATGACGGCCACGTTGGCGACGTCCCCGCCGAAGCCCCGGCCGAGGTAGCCGGAGGGAAGGTCGTTACGCATGCCCACCTCCAGCAGCCCCTCGCCCACGGCGACGAGGACGGGCGTCCCTTCGCTGCTCGTGGGATCGGTGTTGTCTTGGATCACGCAGGCTTCCTCACTCCCGATATCGGTACGGCACGGTGGCGGGCGGATCAGAAGATGCTGTCCGGGTTGCTGTACTTGTCCACGTTGTCCTTGGTGACCAGCGGGGCATCCAAGGGAGTGTCCTTGCTGGGCTCGGCCCCCGCGAGCACCGCCATCATCCGGTCCAGGCCCGAGCGGCCGATCGTGTCGGCGTTGTTGACCGCGGTGGCGGCGTAGTTCGAGCCGCTCTTGATGGCGGCCAACGCCTCCTTCTGGCCGTCGGCCGCGACGAGGAACATCTCGTCGGTCCGCCCGGCGTCGGAGATCGCCTTCTGCGCGCCGAGGCACATCGCGTCGTTCTCACAGAACACCGCGTCGATGTGCTTGTTCTTGGCGAGGACGTTCTCCATCACCTTCAGGCCGCCGTCGGAGCTCCACCCCCCGAAGTCCGGGGCGGTCACGACCGTGATACCGGGCGACTGCTTGACCACACCGAGCAGGCCGTTCGTCCGGTCCAGACCGATGGTGTTGTCGGCCGGGCCGCCCGTGATGACAACGAGGGTGCCGTTGCCCTTCAGACGATCGGTGATGTACTGGCCGTTGCCCTGCCCGATCTGGGTGTTGTTGGGGCCGATCCAGCTGGTGTACTGGCCGCCGGAGAACTTGCGGTCCACCAGGATCGACGGGATGTTCTTCTGCGCGACCGCGTTCATCGCGGCGGGCGCGGCGTTCAGCGGGCCGCCGGAGATGATGATCCCGTCCACGTTCTGGGTGAGCAGGTCGCTGACGTTCGTGGTCAGCTTGGCCGCGTCCCCCTGCGCGTCCGTGCTGATCACCTTGACGTTGCTGTAAGCCTTGGCCTCGGTCTCGATGGCCTTGTCCATCGCGATGAAGTACGGCGCCTGGAGGCTGAAGTTCGCGATGCCGATGGTCAGGGTCTTCTTCGCGGTGCCTCCGGCGTCATCGCCTCCGCCGCCATCGGAGCCTCCGCACGCTGCGAGCGACAGTGCGAGCGCGCCCACGAGGGCACAGCCGGCGATCTTCTTCATGGTTCTTCCTTCGGGGTGGGATGGGACGCCTCACGACACGGCGAACGAGGCGATGGGGGGATGAGGGGGTGGGGGACGGTGCGGTGGGGGAGCTAGGTGTTCTGCCGTTCGCCTCGCCGCACGAGGATCGCGACCGCGATGATGAGCCCCTTCAGTACCTGCTGCCAGTAGCTCTGCACGTCGTAGAGGCTGAGCAGGTTGTCGATGAGCCCGAGCAGAACGACGCCGGCGAGGGTGCCGCCGATGGTGCCGCGTCCGCCCGACAGGCTGGCTCCGCCGATCACGCAAGCGGCGATGGCGTCAAGTTCGAAGCCCTGACCGAGGCTCGGCTGTGCGATGCCGACCCGGGAGGCGAGAATGACGCCCGCGACTCCGGCGCACAACCCGGACAGCGCGTACGCGAGCACCAGGTGACGCTGTACCTTGACGCCCGCGAGCCGTACCGCCTCCCGGTTGCCGCCGATGCCGAGCAGCGCCCGGCCCGCCGATGTCCGGTTGATCAGGACCCAGCCCAGTGCGAACATCAACAGCGCGATGATCGCCGCGATCGGGATGGGGCCGACATTCTGCGAGCCGAGGGTCAGGAAGTCCGGCGTGGTGGGAGTGATCGGGGTTTTGGAGTAGACGTAGGTGAGGCCTCGGAACGTTGTCATGGACGCGAGGGTCACCACGAACGGAGCCAGCGAGAACCGCGCGACCATGATGCCGTTGACCGTTCCGCACAGCACGCCGATGACGATCGCCATGAGGACCGCCAGTGGCAGCGGAAGCCCGCTCACCAGGCCGGCCGACATGATGCCGGTCAGCGCGACCACCGATCCGACCGACAGGTCGATCCCTCCGGTGAGGATGACCAGCAGCATGCCGAGGGCGAGCAGCCCGGTGGTGACCATCTGCCGGAGCAGGTTGGTCATGTTCCCCTCGGTGAGGAACGAGTCGTTGGTGATGCCCGCGACCACGACGATCGCGATCGCGGCGCCGATCAGCACCAGGATGGTCGGCGGCGGGACGGCCGCGCGCCACCGGGCGGACGCCGGTGCCGTAGCCTCCGGCGCCTTACCCGAATCCGTGTCCCGCACCGTCGAAGTCTGTTGCTCTGTCATGCCGCGACCCCCACCGAGTGCGCGAGAACCTCGTCCTCGGTCGTGTCCGCCGAGCCGACCTCGGCGACCAGTCGTCCACCGCGCATCACCAGCACGCGATCGGTGGCGCCGAGGACCTCGGCCAGGTCGGAGGAGATCAACAGGATCGCCACCCCCTCCCGGGTCAGCTCGTCGATCATGCGGTAGATGTCGACCCGGGTGGCCATGTCGACCCCGCGGGTCGGCTCGTCCAGGATCAGCACCCGCGGCCGCGTCAGCAGCCACTTGGCTAGCACGACCTTCTGCTGGTTGCCGCCGCTGAGATGGCGGACCGGCATCTCCGGACGCGGCGGGTTGATGCCCAGCCGCTCGATCATGTCCTGAACGTTCGCGGCCCGCCGCCTGGTGTTCAGCAGGCCCGCGCGTGAGATCCGGGGCATCGTCGCGAACATCGTGTTGTCGGTGATGTCCATGCCGAGGACGAGCCCGCTGTGCTTGCGGTCCTCGGTGACCAGCGCGACCCCGGCGCCGATGGCGTCGCCGGGTGTGCGGAATCGCGTAACGGCGCCGTCCAGCTCAACCGTCCCGGACGTCTGCCGGTCGGCGCCGAACAGGCACCGGGCGACCTCGCTGCGGCCGCTGCCGACCAGCCCGAACATGCCGACGATCTCGCCCGCCGCCAGGTCGAACGACACGTCGTCGAACGCCCCGTCCCGGCTCAGGCCCCGCACGCTGAGCAACGGCTTACCGGACTCGGGCACCCGGTCCGGGTAGATCTGCTCCAGCCGGCGCCCGGCCATCAACGCGATGATCTCGTCCTCGCTGGTGAGGGCCGGGGTGAGCGTGTCCACCACCCGGCCGTCCTTGATGACGGTGATCCGGTCGGAGATCTCCATCACCTCGGCCAGCCGGTGCGAGACGTACAGGATCGCGACGCCACGCTCCCGCAGCCTGCGGATCAGGTCGAAAAGCCGGTCTAGGTCGGTGCCTGCGAGCACGGCGGACGGCTCGTCCAGGACGAGCATCCGGGGCTCGACCGCCAGCGCCTTGGCGATTTCCACCATCTGCTGGCGCGCGACCGACAGCTTCCCGGCACGAGCGCGCGGATCGATGTCGGCGAACCCGATCTCCTCCAGCAGCGCCCGCACCCGCGCGTGCGCCGCCGGCCAGTCGACCAGCCCGCGCTTGGTGGGCAGCGCGCCCAGCAACACGTTCTCTGTCACCGTCATCTGGGGTACGAGGCTGAGCTCCTGGTAGACGGTCCGGAACCCCAGAGCCTGCGCGTCCTCGGGGCCGCGCAGGGTGAGCGGCTCGCCGTCCAGCAGGATCGTCCCGCCGTCCAGCGGGGCGGCCCCCGCCAGCACCTTGATCAGGGTCGACTTGCCGGCGCCGTTCGCGCCCGCGATGGCGAGAACCTGCCCGCCCTCGGCGGTCAGGTCGACGCCGTGCAGGACCTCGACGCCGCCGTATCCCTTGCGGACGCCCCGTAGTTCCAGCCTCACGCCAGGCCGTCCATGACGATGATGGTCTTCTGCTCGGTCATGTCGAGGAGGGTGTCGTGCAGTCCCTCGCGGGCCCCGCCGGTCAGCTTCACGCCGCCGAACGGAAGGTTCTCCGCGCGCAGTGCCGTGGAGCCGTTGATCACGACGGCCCCGACCTGGAGGCGCCGGGCCACCGAGAAGGCCCGCCCGATGTCCCTGGTGAAGATCGCCGCCTGCAGCCCGTAGGGGGAATCGTTGGCCAGTCGCACCGCCTCCAGAGCGTCGGACACCCGCAACAGCGGTGCGACCGGCCCGAAGATCTCCTCGGCCACGGCCTCCGCGTGCGGCGCGACGTCCACCAGCACGGTCGGCGGCACGAACGCCCCATCCCGGGGACCGCCGACCACGACGCGCGCGCCGTCATTTACGGCTGTCCGAATCGCCTGGTCCACGGCGGCGGCGGCAGGCTCCGTGATCAGCGGGCCGACATCGGTGGCCTCGTCCAGCTGGTCGCCGACGACCAGCTTCCCGGCCTGCGCCTCCAGCGCCTCGGCGAACGCGTCGTACACACCGTCCTCGACGTAGACGCGCTTGACGGCGCAGCAGATCTGCCCGTTGCCGCGCGCCAGCCGTCCGAGCACGACGGCCTCGGCGGCACGTTCCACGTCGGCGTCCGCACATACGATCAGCGCGTCGTTGCCGCCGAGCTCCAGGTGCGTCCGCTTGAGGGTGCCGGCGGCGAGCTCGGCCAGGGCCTTGCCGGCGGCGGTGCTGCCGGTGAGGCTGATCATCTGCACGCCGTCGGTGGACGCGAGGAACCGCGCCAGCTCCGGCCCGCCGGGGACGATCTGGTGCGCCGTCTCGGGGAACCCGGCCGCTTCGATGATCCGGCCGATCTCCATCAGTGTGAGTGGGCACTTCTCCGGCGGCTTCACGATCACCGCGTTGCCCGCCGCCAATGCCGCCGCGGCTTTGTGCGCCCACAACTCGACCGGGTAGTTGAACGGGACGATCGCCGCGACCACCCCGATCGGCTCCCGGACCGTTACCGCCAGGTGGTTCTCAAGACCGGGGACGGCGTCCAACGGGATCTGCCGGCCAAAGATCCGGGTCGCCTCTCCGGCGAACCCGCGGAAGATCCGGACCGCGGCCGCGATCTCCTCGCGGGTCTGCCGGATCGGCTTCCCGTTCTCGGCGGCCAGATCCCGGGCCAGTTCCTCGGCTCGCGCGGCGATCCCGTCTGCGACCTTGGCCAGCAGCCGTGCTCGCTCGTGCGCGGGGGTCGCGGCCATCGCGGTCCGGGCGTCCTGGGCAGCCCGGACCGCCGCGCGCGCCTCGTCCTCGGTCGCGACAGGCATCTCGCCCAGTACGGCGCCGGTCCCAGGGTTGTGAACGAGTAGAGCTCGTCCGTCGGTCAGCGGATTCTTCAACGTCCAGCTCCTTGCCAGTTCGTTCCACTATGTAGAACAATGCTTCGCACGGTGGAATAGACGGAAGATTAAGACGGAAGGGACGGGAGTGTCAATGGGTTACGGATCAACCGAAAACGTACGTAATGGCGGCCGAGCCTCCTCGGCGGGCAACGCGGTGACCAAGACGCTCAACGTGCTGGAGGCCGCCGTCGCCGGAGACGGACCGCGCCGGTTCACCGACATCTGCACCGATTCGGGCGTTCCGAAGGCCAGCGTGCATCGCATCCTCGCAATGCTCATCGACCTAGGATTCGTCGCCAGCGAGGGTGGCGGCAGATACCGTGCGGGCATCCGCATGCTTGCCCTCGCCGAGGAGGTCAAGGCCGCCGGCGCGACCGGCATCGGCGAAGTCCTCACCAAGCTCTCCGGGAGCGTGGGCCAGACCGTCCATCTCGCGCTGCACAGCGGCGACCATGCCGTCTACGTCCACAAAGTCGAGGCCGACCAGCCCTACCGGATGGCCTCCCGCGTCGGCATGCGTCTGCCCCTGCACTGCACGGCGATCGGGAAAAGCATCCTCGCGCACCTGCCGGAGCACGAGCTGGAGTCCATCTTCTCCCGCGCGGGAATGCCCGCGAAGACGTCGGAGACGATCACCGACCTCGAACGGCTGTCCGTGGAGCTGGCGCAAATCCGCGAACAGGGTTATTCCATCGACAACGAGGAGAACGAGAAGACCATACGGTGCATCGGCGCCCCTGTTTTCGACCGGACCGGTACGGTCGTCGGCGGAGTCAGCATCTCGACGGTCGCCTTTCTCCTGCCCCGCGAGGAGCTGCTCGCCTTCGCCCCCGCTCTGCAAACGGCCGTCGCCTCTCTCACGAAACTTCTCTGATAGCGGGGCTCAGAGACATCTGCCGAAGACACGCCGCCGAGGCGCTGCCGTGAAGTGACGATCATGGCTGTGCGGTTGGAGGAGTCGCCCTGGCAAGCGCCTCCTCGATCAGCCCACACCCGACCCTGATCGCCGGGATAGGCCCGCCGACGCTATCGGCAGGTCTTCGCCTGCACGTTGTAGAGCTCGGAGTAAAGGCCGTCGACGGCAAGCGGTTCGTTGTGGCTGCCGTGCTCGATGAGTCTGAAATCCGGCGATCTGGGCATCGCAATCGCCGATCCCTCGACAGCGATCCGCCGCGCGCTGCCGCACGCCATCCAGGTGGGCGACCGCTGGCACCTGCGGCACAACTTCGGCCAGGCCGTCGCCAAAGAGGTCGCCGCGTGGCGCGGATTACCGTGATCGAGCCCCGTAGTGCCGCCTTACCTCGGCCGAGGGGGAGGTGAAGACCGAGAGCCGTAGCTGGGGGTAGAGGTCGGCGGGCAGCGGTCCTTCTTCCTGCCAGCCCAGGGTGCGGTAGAGCCGGGCCGCGGGTGTTTGCGGGGAGGTGATCAGCCAGGCTGTCGGCCGGCCGGCCACCATGGCCCGCAGTAGGCGGCGCCCGAGGCCTTGGCCTTGGGCATCGGGGTGAACGAAGAGTTCGGCCACCTCGAACGCGCCCTGGGTCAGGGCGATTGCTCTGGCCGCGCCGTACGCCTCGATGATGCCGTCGTAGATGGTGTTGCCGGACAGGTCCTCGGGGGTGGGCCAGCCGTAGCAGATGCCCAGCAGCCGGTCATGGTCGCGGATGGTCAGCGCGGTGAACCCCGGCCGGCCTGTGGCGCCGGCCAGTTGGCCGCCGTAGGCGGCGAGTTGCTCAGGGGTCTCCGACCAGGGCGGCGCGCTGTAACACACCTGGTAAAGGGCATTCACGTCGGCGGCCACCGCCAGCGTGCGCGCCCCATCGAGCCGGTCCACGGGATCTCCTTAACGGCTATGACGCTGAGCGTGCGTTCTGGCGTGCCGCGACGTCGATCAGGTGGAACCCGGCCCCGTCGCCTCGTCGGATCGTCACCGGGCCGACTTGCGCATGATCAGACGGGTCTGTCCGTGGGAGGCGTGCAGGGTCATCGTCCGCCATCCCCTGCTGCGGTAGAGACCGAGCGCCGCTGTCGCCGCGGGGTGGGTGGCCAGCCATCGCGGCCCGTCTCCCGCGGCTTCCAGGACCGTGTCGTGGAGGGCGGCGCCGAGTCCCCGTCCGCAGCGGCTGGGCAGGACGGCGAGTTCCCTGAGGGTGAAGTCATCACCGGGGAGACGGGAGGCCAGCGTTGCCAGTTTCGCGCAGCGGTGGCCGTAGGCGAAGCCGTACACCTCGTCATCGTCGCGGGCCAGGGCCAGGACGAAGCCGGGGCGGTGGCTGTCGGCGAGCAGGCGCGCCGCGACGCCACGGGCGCGGGAGACCGGCTCGCGCCACGGCGGCCGGGTGAAGACCTCTTCACCCACATCGGCCACGGCCACCAGAAAGCCCGGGAGGGTCTGCGGGCCGACGATCTGGATGCGTGAGGATGCGGCGCCCGGCCGTCCGGTTGGACCATCGGATAAGGAAGGCCGGACGGCGGGCGCCGCGGTCATGGGGTCAGGCGCCCTTGGCCGCGGTGAAGCGGGCGATGACGTCGTTCCAGTTGATCAGTGACCACAGCTTCTCGACGTAGTCGGGGCGCACGTTGCGGTACTGCAGGTAGTAGGCGTGCTCCCAGGCGTCGAAGACCAGCAGCGGGGTGGAGTTCATGCCGACGTTGCCGTGGTGGTCGTAGACCTGCTCGACGACCAGACGGCGGCCGAGCGGCTCCCAGGCCAGGATGCCCCAGCCCGATCCCTGGACGGTCGCGGTGGCGGCGGTGAGCTGCTTTTTGAAGGCCTCGAACGAGCCGAAGTTCTCGGTGATGGCCTCGCCGAGCGCTCCGTCGGGGCGGTCGCCGCCGTCGGGGGAGAGGTTCTGCCAGAAGATCGAGTGCAGCACGTGCCCGGACAGGTTGAAGGCGAAGGTCTTCTCCAGTCCGACCAGGCCGCCGAACTCGCTCTTGTCGCGGGCCTCGGCCAGCCGCTCCAGCGTGTCGTTGGCGCCCTTGACGTAGGCGGCGTGGTGTTTGGCGTGGTGCAGCTCCAAGATCTCACCGGTGATCGCCGGCTCCAGGGCCGCGTAGTCGTAGGGCATATCCGGAAGCGTGTATTGACCCACAGTGATCTCCTTGTCGTGCCAGACCTTATCGCGATCTATTCGCAACAACAATAATCATGCAAGAAAGTCTTCTCGCACAGGGGTTGCTCTTGCGAGTCTTTCGCAAGAAGAGTAAGTTTTTGGGGCATTTGTCCCTTTTTGATGGAGTGATCGCATGAGCTCATCCGCCGCCACCTCGCCTTCACGGCGCAGGAACCCCCTGTCCGGCGGGGAGTGGAGTCGCATCGCCGGGATGGCCCTCTTCGTCGCCGCGCTGCACGTGGCAGGCTGGTTCTCGCTGATCGCACTGATCGCACCGCACAACTACCAGCTGGGCCAGGCCGGGGCCTTCACCGTGGGCTTGGGCCTGACCGCCTACACCCTGGGCATGCGGCACGCCTTCGACGCCGACCACATCGCCGCCATCGACAACACCACCCGCAAGCTCATGGCCGACGGCCAGCGGCCGGTCTCGGTGGGATTCTGGTTCTCCCTGGGCCACTCCAGCATCGTCTTCGTCCTGTGCCTGCTGCTCGGCCTCGGCGTGCGCACCCTGGCCGGCCAGGTCGAAGACGACGCCTCCACCCTGCAGACCGTCACCGGACTGGTCGGCACCCTGGTCTCCGGCGTCTTCCTCATGATCATCGCGGCGATCAACGCCGTGGTCCTGTGGCAGATCGTGAAGGTCTTCCGGAAGATGCGCCGCGGCGCCTATGACGAAGCCGCCCTGGAGGCGCAACTGGACAAGCGGGGCTTCATGAACCGCATCCTGGGCGGGGCCACCAGGGCGGTGCGCAAGCCGTGGCACATGTATCCGATCGGGCTGCTGTTCGGACTCGGCTTCGACACCGCCACCGAGATCTCCCTGCTCGTGCTGGCCGGCGGGGCGGCGGCGTTCAGCCTGCCGTGGTACGCGGTGCTGACCCTGCCGGTGCTGTTCGCCGCGGGGATGAGCCTGCTGGACACCATCGACGGCTGCTTCATGAACTTCGCCTACGGCTGGGCCTTCTCCAAGCCGGTACGCAAGATCTACTACAACATCACCATCACCGCCCTGTCGGTCGCCGTCGCGGTGCTCATCGGGGCGATCGAGCTGATCGGCCTGCTCGCCGACAAACTCCACATCCAATCCGGGCCGCTGGCCGCCATCGCCGCCCTGGACCTCAACTACGTCGGCTACGCCATCGTCGCCCTGTTCGTGGCCACCTGGATCGTCGCGCTGGCGGTGTGGCGCCTGGGCCGCATCGAACAACGCTGGTCGGCCGACGTCCGCCCGGCCGACGCCGATACCTGACGCGGGCGCGAGTTTTCGGGCCGCGGTTCCGCCGGCGTCCTGGCGGTCGGCCACCCATCCGCACGCAGGCACAGCGCTGGGACCGTATCGCCGTCACGGCCGGCGCGTGGCCGCGCTGTGTCCGGGGCCGCATAACCGGCTCAGGTCGATCATGCTGCGTGAGGCCTCCCGCTGACACCGGCCGAGATCGACCAATGACCGCCCTCGGGGTCACCTACGGTGACTTATCGCCCCTGACTTGCAATTGCGTCATTTTTGTTTCGCCTGGTTGGTTTCGTCGCCGGTTTGTGCGCGGGCCACCCTTCGTTCATCCGGGTCAAGCAGATTTTGTCCGCTTTATCCCATCGAACGTAGAGAAGGCTCATGTCCAACGTCGCTCGGCTTCGTGCCGGGGCAATCGTCATCGCCGCGGCCGCACTGGTTCTGCTCGGCGTTGCGCCCGCCTTCGCCCATGGATTTACCTCGGTCGTGTACGCCGACCTCACCTCGCCCGGCGCCGGGCACGTCCGCTCCGTGCTCGGCCTGGAGTACGACCTGCTCGTCGTCTCGGCCGCCGACTCCGCCAAAGACGAACCGCTGTTCAAGGACGGCACCGCCGCGTTCGAGGACGGCGACCTCACCGAGCAGGCCGCCGCGCTCGAAGCGCACACCGACAGCGTGCTGGCATACGTGACCAAGCGCTACGGCGTCACCGCCGAGGGCAAGGCGTGCACCCCGGCCAAGGACGGCGGCTTCACCATCGAGCAGCGCCTCGGCGTCTCATACGCCAAGCTCACGCTCGACTACACCTGCCCCACCGCGGGCGCGCACGAGGTGCGCAGCGCGCTGTTCCCCGACACCGAGCAGTTCGTCCGCGACACCAAGACGGTGGTCACCTACGACCTCGACCTGACCTCCGGCAGCGCCGCCCTCGACGCCAAGCACCCCTCGTTCTCCACCCAGCAGTCCTTCGCCGAACGGTTCGGGGAGTTCTTCAAGCTCGGCGCCGAGCACCTGCTCACCGGGATCGACCACATCCTGTTCCTGCTCGCGCTCATCGCGGGCTCACGCCGTCTGCGCGAGATCGTGCTGGCCGCGACGAGCTTCACGCTGGCCCACTCGGTGACCTTCATCCTGGCCGCTCTCGGCCTCGTCGACGTGCCGTCGGCGATCGTCGAGCCGATCATCGCCCTGTCGATCGCCGTCGTCGCCGGCTGGCACCTGTGGCGGCTGTGGCGGCGCCGCTCGCACGCCACCGACATCGAGGACCTCGGCCGCGGTCACTTCAGCCTGGACCGCGCGGGCTGGACCCGGCTCGCGGTGGTCTTCTGCTTCGGCCTCGTCCACGGCCTCGGCTTCGCCTCGGCCCTGGGCATCGACCAGCCCCTGTCGTGGACCCTGCTGTGGTCGCTGCTCGTCTTCAACGTGGGTATCGAGACCGTCCAGCTGACGATCATCATCATCGTCTTCCCGCTGCTCGCCCTGCTGCGCCACCGCCGGCCGGTCGCGGGCCTGTGGGCGACCGGAGCGATCGCCACCGGGGTGGCGGTCATGGGCCTGGTCTGGTTCGTACAGCGAATCCTCGGCGTCTGAGGCCGCCTACGCGACCACGGCAAGCGCAACGTGCATTGACCTGTGGACACGATTCAGCCCGCGACAGCAGCGCCTGACGGCCGAACGACTACCACCCGCACGTGACGGCCGGGGTGCGATCGGTGGATCATCTGGATCGCGCCCCGGCCGTCACGGTGATTCAGGCTGTTTCCCGGCGGACGCGTAGAGCAGCCTGGACCATGTTTCTGAGACTGGCCTCGGTTTCGAGATAGCCGCGGGTCTTCAGGCCGCAGTCAGGGTTGACCCACAGCAGGGCAGGGTCGACGGCGGCGACGGCCGTGCGCAGGGCGTTCTCGATTTCCTCGGTTGAGGGCACCCTGGGGGAGTGGATGTCCCACACGCCGGGCCCGATTCCACGCGAATAGCCGGAGGCGCGCAGGTCGCCCAGCAGTTCCATCTTCGATCGGGCGGCCTCGACGCTGGTCACGTCGGCGTCCAGGTCGCCGATCGCGCCGATGATCTCACCGAACTCCGAGTAACACATGTGGGTGTGGATCTGCGTGCTGTCGGCCACCCCGCTGGTGGCCAGCCGGAACGCGGCGACCGCCCACGCCAGGTAGGCCTCGCGGTCGGCCCGCCGCAGCGGCAGCAGCTCGCGCAGTGCGGGCTCGTCCACCTGGATGATTCTGATGCCCGCCGCCTCCAGGTCGTGGATCTCATCACGCAGGGCCAGCGCCACCTGCCGGGCGGTGTCGCCCAGCGGCTGGTCGTCGCGGACGAAGGACCAGGCCAGCATGGTGACGGGTCCGGTCAGCATGCCCTTGACCGGCTTGTTCGTCCGGGACTGGGCGTAGGCGGCCCAGCGCACCGTCATCGGCTCCGGGCGCGACACGTCGCCGAACAGGATCGGCGGGCGCACGTAGCGGGTGCCGTAGGACTGCACCCAGCCGTGCTCGGTGGCGGCGTATCCGTCGAGCTGTTCGGCGAAGTACTGCACCATGTCGTTGCGCTCGGGCTCACCGTGCACCAGCACATCCAGGCCGATGTCCTCCTGCAGCTCGATGACCCGGTCGATCTCGGCCTCCATCCGCCGCTCGTAGGCGGCTTGATCGAGGCTGCCCGCACGCAGGTCGGCGCGGGCCTGGCGCACCTCGCCGGTCTGCGGGAAGGAGCCGATCGTGGTGGTGGCCAGCGGCGGCAGTACCAGGCCGGCGTGCTGGATGGCCAGCCGCTCGGCGTGTGGCGCGCGCGGGGTGCCCTGGCCCAGCGCGTCCAGCCGGGCGCGCACCCGGGGGTTGAGGAACCTCTCGGTGGCCCCGCTGTCGGCAGTGATGGTTTCTTCGCCGTTCAGGGCGCGGCCGAGCCGTACGACCTCGTCGACCTTCTGGCGGGCGAAGGCCAGCCGCGGGCGCAGCCGGGGCTCCAGTGAGGTCTCGGCCCGCAGGTCGAGCGGGACGTGCAGCAGCGAGCAGGAGGTGCTCACCACCAGCCGATCACACAGGCCGAGCAACGCCGCGCAGGTCGCCAGCGCTCGCGCGGGGTCGGTCCGCCAGACGTTTCGGCCGTCGACGACGCCGGCGACGAGAGTCTTGCCGGGCAGCCCGCCGATGGCGGCCAGCGCCTCCAGGTTCGCGGGAGATGAGACGAAGTCCAAGCCGATCGCCTCGACCGGGCAGTGGGCCAGGATCTCCAGCGCGGGTCCGATCTGCCCGAAGTAGGTGGCCACCAGCAATCGCGGGCGGCTGCTGAGCGAGCCCAGCCGGGCATAGGCGCGGCGCAGTGCGGCCAACTCCTCCTGCGTGCGGTCGGCGGCCAGCACCGGCTCATCCAACTGCACCTGCGCCACCCCGGCCGCGGCCAGGCGCTCCAGCAGTTCGGCGTAGAGCTCGACCAGACCGTCCAGCAACTGCAGCGGTGCGAAATCCGGTGTGGTGGCCTTGGCCAGCAGCACGAACGACAGCGGTCCCAGCAGTACGGGCCGGGTCTCGATGCCCATCTGGAGCGCCTCGCCGTACTCGGCCAGCGGTTTGCTCCAGTCCAGCTGGAACCGGGTCTCCGGCCCCAGCTCGGGGACCAGGTAGTGGTAGTTGGTGTCGAACCACTTGGTCATTTCCAGCGGCGCCACGCCCTCGGCGCCGCGGGCCATCGCGAAGTACGGATCCGCGGCGCCGGCGAATCGCTCGGGGGTCGCGCCGACCAGTGCGATGGTGTCCAGCACGTGGTCATACAGGGAGAAGGTGTTGGACGGGACGGCGTCCAGCCCGGCGGACGACAGTTCCCGCCACGTTTGCCGCCGTAGTTCGGCGGCTGTCTGCCGCAGGCTGCCTGCGTCGATCCGTCCCGCCCAGTACTGCTCGGTCGCCCGCTTCAGTTCGCGGTGGGCCCCGATGCGCGGATAACCCAGGATGGTCGTGGTGACCTGATTCATGGCGTCTTTCCCTCGGCTCATGCCATGTCGGTCCACGCTCGCGCGGAAGGCATGCGAAAAGACGCATCCCCGGTCCTCCCACGAGACCATGGACCACCACGCGCCGGACGGCGCGTGGGCGATTGGCAGGTCTTCGGACTCGTGGGCGTCGTGCTCGCTCCTACCGGCCGTCGCTTCCCAGATGACGCGCATCCAGTGCCGATGACGGCGTTCGTTCCCACTCACCGCTGCGGGGCAGTCCCGGATTCACACCGGGTTCCCTCTTACGACTTCCGGTGTCCACAGGACGCCGGAAGAACCAACCGCGCTCGGAAGCATATCCTCAGCCCCGCTCCCACCCACGACGGCGCCATCGCCCAGAGTTCCTCTGTTCGTCAGATGCGTCCGGTCAGGGCAGGGGCCGCTTTGTCCTTGATGGTGGTTGTGCGACCATGGCCGGTGAAGGCGACGGCGGAACGAGGAAACCGGTGTGAATCCGGTGCGGTCCCGCCACTGTGATCGGCGAGCGAATCCCGAACAGGCCACTGCCCGCACGCGGGTGGGAAGGCCGGGAGGAGCATCGACCCGAGAGCCAGGAGACTCACGCTGTCGCCTCCTCACGAAATGGGGCGGATCTCCCCAAGAGAGGAACGGTGACCGTCATGCGGTTCTCCTGCCATGGCGCCCTTCAGCCTGCCCAGCGTGCAGGACTCTCCTGGTGATCCGGCCTCTCGCCCGTCGCGGCGGCCGTCGAGGAACGGTGGCCGCGGCCAGTTTCCAGGAGACCATCCATGGGCATCCCCCGCCCGATCGCCGGCGTGTTACTCGCCGTCCTGCTCGCCGCCACCGCCTGTGGCGCTCCCGCGTCGCAGGGCTCACCGAGTGCTTCGGCGTCACCGTCCCCAGCCGGGGCCGAGGGTCGTTGCGTCACGGGCTTCGACGCCGCCAAGGACTACTTCCCGGTCAAGCAGACGCTCGAGTACGCCACCAACCTCACGCTGACCTACGCCAAGAACTACCAGGTCGCCACCGTCAAGCAGCCCGCGCCCGGGGCGAAGCCGGAGACCTACGTGCTGGTGCGCTGCGGCACGCCCGCCCCACCGCTGACCGGTGAACTGGCCGGCGCGGTGACGGTCGAGACGCCCATCACGACACTGTTCTCCGCCGCGACGACCCACCTGCCGCTCATCACCGAACTCGGCGTGCTCGACACTCTCAAGGGCGTTTCCTCAGCCGGGTACATCACCTCGGCCGAGGTCTTGTCCCGGGTGAAGTCCGGGGCGATCACCGAGTACGCCGCCGGCCAGGAGGTCGACACCGAGAAGGTCATCGCGACCAAGCCCGACGTGCTGATGAGCGGCGGCACCGAGGACAAGGCCTACGGCCCGTTGCGTCAGGCCGGGATCAAGGTGGTGGCCAACGCCGAGTGGCTGGAGTCCACCGCGCTGGGCCGCGCCGAGTGGATCAAGCTGATGGCCGCGCTGACCGGCACCGAGGCCAAGGCCACCGGCGTCTTCGGCAAGATCGAGAGCGACTACACCGCCCTGGCGGCCAAGGCCGAGGCCGCCACCCCCGTCACGGTGCTGCCCGGCCAGATGTATGAGGGGCAGTGGTCGATGCCGAACGGCGGCAGCTACGTCGCCGGACTGATCAAGGACGCCGGCGGCACCTACCCCTGGGCCGGCACCGCCGGGTCGGGCAGCACGACCCTGGACCTGGAGGCCGTCCTGGCCAAGGCCCAGGACGCCAAGGTCTGGCTCGCCACGGTCAACGAGTGGAAGACCCTGGCGGATGCGGAGAAGACCGACGCCCGCTACGCCAAGTTCGGCGCGTTCGAATCCGGCAACCTCTGGTCGGCCAACAAGGCCCTGGGCCCCGGCGGCGGCAACGACTTCTACGAGCGCGGGGTCGGCCGCCCCGACCTGATCCTGGCTGACCTGGTCGCGATCTTGCACCCCGAGCTGGCTCCCGGCCACGCGTTCGTCTTCTACCAGAAGATGACCACGTGACGGCTCTGGCCGGCGTAGCCGTCCCGGCGCTCAGTCGCCGGACGGTTGTGCTGACCGCGCTGGCCGTGGCCGTGCCGGCCGCCTTCGCGCTGGCCATCATGCTCGGCTCGACGTCGATCCCGCCGGCCCACCTCCTGCCCGCGCTGCTGCGCGACGCCGGCGCCGATGCGGGCACGCAGGTGATCGTATGGACGGTGCGGCTACCGCGTGCGATCACCGCGGCGCTGGCCGGCGCCGCGCTGTCGGCCGCCGGGGTGCAGCTGCAAACGCTGTTTCGCAACCCGCTGGCCGAGCCGTACATCCTGGGCGTGAGCTCCGGCGCCAGCCTGGGGGTGGCCCTGGTCATCGTCGGCTGGGGCGGTACGGCGGGTGCGTTCACCGCGAGCGTCGCGGGGCTCGGCCGCGCCGGGGTGGTGGTAGCCGCCTCGGTGGGGGCGGCCATCGTGCTGGCGTTGGTGCTGATCTTGTCGCGGCGCGTCAAGTCGGTGGTGACGTTGCTGGTCGTCGGGGTGATGGTCGGCTCGGCCGCCACCTCGCTCATCACGTTGCTGCTGGTCTACACCGACCCGCAGCGCGCCTAGCAGTTCATCAGCTGGGGCCTGGGCAGCTTCGCCGGCACCACCTGGGGCGATCTGGGGATCTTCGCGCCGGTCTGCGCCGCCGCCCTGGTGTCGGCGCTGGCCGGGGTCAAACCGCTCAACGCGTTGCTGCTGGGGGAGAACTACGCGCGGACCATGGGGGTGCGGGTACGGCGGGTGCGCATCCTCACCCTGCTGACCGCCTCGGTGCTGGCCGGATCGGTCACCGCCTACTGCGGCCCGGTGGCCTTCCTCGGCCTGGCCGTGCCGCACCTGGCACGGCTGGCGCTGGGCACCGCCGACCACCGGGTGCTGATGCCGGGAGTCGTGCTGCTCGGCGCGGTGGTGGCGCTTTTGTGCTGCGTGGCCACCCAGGCGCCCGGCAGCGGCGTCGTACTGCCGCTGAACGCCGTGACGACCCTCCTCGGCGCACCCGTGGTGATCACCGTACTGCTGCGCAGCCGCGCGGCCCGGACCGGACTGGGGATGTGACGATGAGCGAACAACCCCGGCAGGGGCTGCGCCTTCGGGGGCTGTGCGCCGGCTATCCGGCGCGGCGCGGGCATCGGGAGCGGCGGGTCCTCGACGGCCTGGACGCCGTCACCCCGCCGGGCGAGCTGACCGTCCTGATCGGCCCGAACGGCACCGGCAAGTCCACGCTGCTGCGCACCATGGCCGCGCTCCAGCCGGCGCTGGCCGGCCAGGTGCTCATCGACGACACCGACATCACGACCGTCGACGCCGCCGGACTGGCCCGGCGGCTGGCCGTCGTGCTGACCGAACGCGACCTGCCGCCCCTGCTGAGTGCCCGCGAGCTGGCCGGGCTGGGCCGCCACCCGCACACCGGGTTCACCGGCCGACTGTCGGCCGCCGACCACGCGGTCGTCACCTGGGCGCTGGAGGCCGCCCAGGCCGCGCACTTGGCTGAGCGGCCGGTGAGCGAGCTGTCGGACGGCGAGCGCCAGCGGGTGCTGGTCGCCCGCGCCCTGGCCCAGGAACCCACCGTGATCCTGCTGGATGAGCCGACCGCCTTCCTCGACGTCACCTCCCGGGTCGCGTTGATGGGCCTGCTGCGCCGCCTGGCCCGCGAGCGCTCCCTGACCGTCGTGGTCTCCACCCACGACCTGGAATTGGCGCTACGTGTCGCCGACCGCATCTGGCTCATCGATTCCGGTGGTGCCCTGCGCTGCGGCACCCCCGAGGAACTGACCCTGGACGGCTCCATCGCCACCTCGTTCGACGGCGATGAGCTGTCCTTCGACGCGGCCTCCGGCGTGTTCGTGCTCCAGGGCGGAACCGCTGGAGCGGCGCGAGTGATCGCCGACGGCCTTCACCGCCCGCTGCTGGAGCGCGCACTGGCCAGGGAAGGGTGGCGCCCCGCGAATGAGGGACCGGCCGAGCTGGCCGTGCGATGGACCGGCGACGGCTATGAGAGCGCCTTCGACGGCCAGACCCGCTGGTTCGCCGCACCCGGAGAGCTCGCCCCCTGGGCGCGGCAATGGGCCACCCAGCTCGCCGACGGGCCGAAACCGGGGCTGCGCCCCGCCACCGCCCGCACGGTCACCGACGCCCTCGCCGACGTGGCGACGATCAGTGCCTACTTCGACATCGAACCAGGACCGCTTGAGCTCGGGTGGCGTCCGCTCACCGATCTGCTCACTGACCCGGACCCACTGTCAGGAAAGGTCACCGAAGTGGCGGACCGTCTGAACACCACCGAGATGCGGGTCGCCGCCTCCATCTTGTTCCAGGGGTTGGCCGCCCGCCTGTGGTCGCCGGTCATCGGCGCGGTCGTCGCCCGTGAGGTGCTCATCGATCTGGCACCGGCTCAGGTGTTCTGGCAGCCTTCGCCAAGTGGTCCGCTTCCGCTGCGGGCCGCCTGCCTGACCGGCTGGGAGATCGTCGACCCCGAGCGGGTCGCCGGGCCGCTGTATCGCAACGTGGTCACCGAGCTGCTGGAGCCGCTGGCGCAGACCGTCCAGGAGATCACCAAGATCGCCCCGGGACTGCTGTGGGGCAACGTCGCCTCCGCACTGGCCGGAACCGTCCGCACCATCGCCCGCCGGCGCCCCGAGCTTGCGTCCCGCGTGAGCGCGCTGGGACGCGAACTGCTCTCCGTCGGGCTCCTGGAGGGCAGCGGTGAGCTGGTCGAACCCGCCCCTGGACACCCCTTCTTCGTCCGGCGCAGCTGCTGTCTGTACTACCGCCTGCCCGACGGCGGCAAGTGCGGCGACTGCGCCCTGATCGACCCCCCGACCCGCCGCGAGCAGTGGACGAAAGCCGTAGGAGGAGAGGGATGAGTCACACCGTCGTCGAGGAACACGGGACCGGCACCCTACATGTGTGGGCCCTGCCCACCGATGAGCAGACCCTGCTGGCCCTGGTCACCGGCATCTTCGAAAAACACTGGGAGCACATCTGGTTCGGCGTGATCGTCCAAGGCGCCGCCTGGGAGGTCGCCGCACCCAACGCGCCCGAGCGGATCAGCCTGTACGACGGCTACGTCACCGTCGACTTCGGCCGCTGGCACTTCCACCTGTGCATCGGCGAGCACACCGCCGGCGGCCCCGAACTCGGGCGGATCCGCCGCTGCGCCCGCGCCGAGCTGTATCGCTCCATCAGCTCCGACGGCCATCCCGTCTCGTGGGGCGTGCGGATGTTCAACGGCCAGGGCGACCAGCTGATGACCGTGCTGCTGCCCAACCCCTTCCTCACCGACCGCCAGCAGATCCTCGACCCGCCCGACTACGAGCGCCTCACCGCCTGGGACGAGCTCCGGGCCGCCTACCTCGGGCTGGAACCCGATCCGCTGGATCGCACCGGCAAAGGGTTCAAGCACGCATGACCCTCCTACGGCCTGCCCCGCCCGAAGCGGTCGCCGCCGCACTGGCCGACCTCGCCGACCTGGGCCCTTTCTTCACCCTCGCCGTCGGCGAGGCCGACGGCGTCTGGCGGCCTGTCGCAGACGCCTACGCGGAAGGGTTCGCCCATCTGGTGGCCGATCGGGTGGCCCGGTACGGCACGTCCGAGCACCGCATCGCGGCCTCGGTCGTCCAGCTCGGCCACGCCGCCCGGTTGTGGTCCATCGTGCTGGGCTGCGTCGTCGCGCACGGCGTCGTCCCCGACCTCGGAGACCTCCAGCAGCAGGTGGACGGACCCGCGCTCCGGCTGCCCGAGGCCCGCGGCTGGTATGTCCCCAAGGATGAGGACGTCTCCCAGGTCATCCACCGCCTCGTCATGGACGGGCACCTGGCCGCGCTGGGCGCCGGGTTGCGCGTCAAGGTCGCCCCGGGACTGCTGCGCGGCAACGCGGGCTCCGCCCTGGCCGAGGCGGCGCGCACCCTCCTGCGGGCCCGCCCCGGCCTACGCGAGTCCCTCACCTCCCTCGCCGACCGGCTGCTCGACACCGGAGGACTACGCGGCACCGGCGAGTTCACCGGGCCGGATCTGACCTTCCGGCGGCGTAGCTGCTGCCTGTATTATCGCGTCCCGGGCGGCGGGAAATGCGGGGACTGCTCGCTGGAGAGGTCACGACGGTGAGAGGCGTCGCAGCAGGTAGGTGTCCATGATCCAGCCTTTGCGTTCGCGAGCCTCGGCGCGTAGTTCGCGGATGCGGTCGGCGACCTCGGGCACCGGCCCGGCCACCAGGATCTCGTCGGGGGTGCCGAGGTAGGCGCCCCAGTAGATGTGGAACTCCTCGCGCAGATCGGCGAAGGAGCAGTGCGCGTCCAGCATGACGACGATGTCGTCGGCCGCGCCGGGGCCCTCCTGGGCCAGGCGGCGTCCCGTGGTGATGTGCACGGGCCGGGCCACCCTGGTCAGGCTGGTGCGGTGCCGGGCGGTCAGGGCGGACACGCTGGTGATGCCCGCGACGACGTCGTAGTCGAACATGACCGTGCCCCGCTCGACGACCTCCTCGATGCCGGACAGCGTGCTGTCGTACAGCCCAGGGTCACCCCAGACGAGGATCGCGCCGGTCTCGTCGTCGCCGAGCTCGTCGCGGATGAACGCCTCGTACAGGTCCGCGCGCCGCGACCGCCACTGTTCGACGGCGGTGGCGTAGGCGGGGGTGCTCCGGTCCCGCTCGGGGTCACGGGCCCGCACCAGGCGGTACGGCTCACGGGCGTGCGCCTCGATCATCTCCTGGCGAAGCTCGATCAGGTCGTGCTTGGCCTCGCCCTTGTCGAGGACGAGGAACGCGTCGGCCCGGCCGATGGCCTTGACCGCCTGGAGGGTGAGATGGTCCGGGTCACCCGCGCCGATGCCGATGATGAGGATTCGCTTCACGCAGGAAAGTCTGCCCTCTCGGCGGAGGGCAGGGGCCGCCGGCCCGGTGTAGGTGCCGAGTGGCCGGACGAGCATTCGCATCCTCGTGGCCGGGGCCTATGCCGTCAGTCCCGTCGATCTCGTCGGCAGGAATCCCTCGACGGCCAGGGCCATGACCCTGCGCGCCTGCGCCCTGCCCGCCTCGTCCGGCCCGACGCGCCACATGAACCCCATGAGCAGGAGCACGTCGGCGGGGTCGAGCCCGGGGCGAACACTGCCCGCCTCCTCGCACGCCCGCAGTAGCTCGCCGACCGCCGCGGTGACCGGGGCGTAGGTCTCGTTCACGGCATCTCGCACGGCGGCCGTGTGCAACGCCTCGCCCAGGCCGTGCTTGAGCCGTACGTAGTCGGCCAGCGTCTCGAACCACAACCGGAAGGCGTCGAGCGGCTCACGATCGGCGAGCAGCCGCCCCACCGAGTCGACGAGCCGCTGGACGTCGCGCCGGTAGACGGCGAGGATCAGCGTCTCCCGGTTCGGGAAGTGCCGGTAGAGCGTCCCCGCGCCGACCCCGGCCCGTTTGGCGATCACGTTGAGCGAGATCGCCCCGGACTCCGCGAACGCCTCGTGGGCGACCTGGAGGATGTGCTCCCGGTTCTTCAGCGCGTCGGAGCGTACGGGTTCGTGCCGGCTCTCGGCCAAGGTGCCTCCAGAAAAATACGACGCGCTTGCTAAGCGGAGAATTCTCCGTTACCGTCGATCCCGTTGAAACGGAGAGTTCTCCGTTCCTGTGTGGCCATCGTAGGAGAACCCCTGCGCCACATCAAACGATGCGCGGGAACGAAGCCGTCGCCGGCACCGCGGAGAGCTCTCCCGCTCGAAAACCACCTCTCCGCCATCGCGGCCGACCGGCCGCTCCTCCCTTTCCACCCGACCGGGCACGGGCCCGCTCCACACCCACTTCGACCACGGAGGCGATCACATGACCACACCCCAGACCCCGCTCGGCACCGGACACGGTCCCGCGACGACCGCCGGTGAGATCCTCGCCGGCGTCGACCTCACCGGCAGAACCGCGATCGTCACGGGCGGCTACTCCGGCCTCGGCGTCGAGACGGTCCGCGCGCTGCGCGAAGCGGGAGCGTCGGTCGTCGTTCCCGTACGGGACCACGAGAAGGCCGCCGAGACCCTGGCGGGCACCGAGGGCGTCCAGCTCGAACCGATGGACCTCACAGACCCCACGTCGATCGACGCGTTCGCCGACGGCTTCCTCGGCACCGGCCGGCCGCTGCACATGCTGGTCAACAGCGCCGGGATCATGGCCGCCCCGCTCTCCCGCGACGCGCGCGGCTACGAGTCCCACTTCGCGACCAACCACCTCGGTCACTTCCAGTTGACGCTCCGCCTCTGGCCCGCGCTGCTGCGGGCCGAGGGCGCCAGGGTCGTCGCGGTGTCGTCGTCGGGACACCGCCGGTCCGGCATCGTCTGGGACGATGTGCACTTCGAGCGTCGCCCCTACGACCCGCTGAACGCGTACGGACAGTCGAAGACCGCTAACAACCTGTTCGCCGTCGAACTCGACCGGCGTGGACGCGACCACGGCATCCGGGCGTTCGCCCTGCACCCAGGTGCGATCGTCACCCCACTCGCCCGCCACACCAGCACGGAGGACCTCCGGCGGATGGGCGTGATCGGCGAGGACGGCGAACCGGTCATCGACCCGTCGCGGAACCTGAAGACACCCGAGCAGGGCGCCGCGACGAGTGTGTGGTGCGCCACCGCCCGGCAACTCGACGGGCACGGCGGCGTCTACTGCGAGAACTCCGACATCGCCCCGCTCGCCCCCGAGGGCGCGGCCGACGCCCGACGCGAAGGACAACGGGGGATCTCGCCCTTCTTCGGCGTCATGCCCTACTCGATCGATCCGCGCTCCGCGATCCGGCTGTGGGACCTCAGCGAGCAGCTCACGGGAGCGCGCCTCGACGCGTGACGACGCCCACCGGCTCGAGGACCCGGTCACCCAAGGAGCTCGGCCGCAGACGGGTTCCGCCCTTTCGAGCCACAACCGCGCGCTCAGCCGGCGGCGGCGCCGAACCACCTGGGCAGTCGGCTGAGCAGTTCCTGCTGGTCTTCGCCGACCCACGCCACGTGGCCGTCCGGCCGCAGCAGCGCCGCGGGCACGTTCAGTTCCTCGCTGACGTCGACGACGTGGTCGATCCGATCCGCCCAGCCCGCCACCGAGAGCCGGCCGGTCTGGTCGAGCAGCAGCCCGCGGCCGCCGTGCATCAACTCGTAGAGGCGAGTCCGCTTCAGCTCCACGTCCCGCAGCCGCCGGCCGAGCAGTTCGTGCCCCTCGCCGAAGTCGTAGCGGACCCCGATCGCGGTGATCTTCTCGATCAGGTACCGGTTCACCTCCTCGAAGTCCATCAGCTCCGACATCAGCCGGCGCACCGACAGCGGCCCCGGCTCGGTGGACATCAGCACCATCTGTGCGCGGGTGTTGTTCAGCACGTCGGCGGCCACCGGGTGCCGTTCGGTGTGGTAGCTGTCCAGCAGCCCCTCCGGCGCCCAGCCGCCGATCTCGGCGGCCAGTTTCCAGCCGAGGTTGAACGCGTCCTGGATGCCGAGGTTGAGCCCCTGCCCGCCCATCGGCGGGTGGGTGTGCGCCGAGTCGCCGGCCAGCAGCACCCGGCCGGTCCGGTAACGCTCGGCCTGCCGGGTGGCGTCGCCGAACCGGGAGAGCCAGCGCGGCGAGTGCACACCGAAGTCGGTGCCCGCGGTCACCCGCAGCTGCTGTTTGAACTCCTCCAGGGTCGGCGGGACCGTACGGTCCTCGGCCACCCCCGCGGCGGGCACGACCACGCGGTACGCCCCGTTCCCGAGGGGCCCGGCGCCGAACCTCAGCTGGGTCTTGCGGATCTCCGCGACGACGGCGGCGAGCGCCGCCGGGTCCTCGGTCAGCTCCATCTCGCCCAGCAGCGTGTCGACTCTGGAGGGCTCGCCGGGGAAGCCGACGCCGAGCAGCCTGCGCACCGTGCTGCGGCCGCCGTCGCAGCCGACGAGGTAGCGCGAGCGCAGCCGCGTGCCGTCGGCCAGCTCGGCGGTCACCCCGTCCTCGTCCTGGCTCAGCCCGGCCAGTTCGCAGCCGCGCCGGATCTCGGCGCCGAGTTCGGCGGCGTGCTCGGTCAGCAGCCGCTCGGTGATGGTCTGCGGAATGCCGAGGACGTACGGATGCGCGGTGTCCAGCCGGTCCGGCGACGGCTTGGGGATGCCGGCGAAGAAACCACCGACCGGGTGCTTCCGGCCGAGCGCGAGGAACCGCTCCAGCAGACCGCGCTGATCCATCACCTCGACGCTGCGCGCGTGCAGGCCGAGCGCGCGGACAACCCGGGTCGGCTCCGCCTCCTTCTCCAGCACGAGCGTGTGCACGCCGTGCAGCCGCAACTCACAGGCCAGCATCAAGCCGGTCGGTCCGCCGCCGGTAATGATCACGTCAATCATGAACCCCCCCGTTCAACAAGATCGCCTTTCGGCCGGCCGCTCCGCGCGGTCGGGCGGGCACACCCGCACCTCCGCGCCGAGCGCCCGCAACCGCACCGCAGGTCCCACCGGCGGTTCGACGTTCCGCGAAACCCACACGTCGACAGAAAGCGCGAGCACTTCGCGAACCCCTGATCTCCGCAGGTTCCGGCCTCGGTCGGAGATTCTGCGGCATGACCCGGGTCTTGCCGCAAGCCCCCGGGCGCGCTATAGATTGAGAGTGGCAGGGAGTGGCGATCTCCTTGCCTCTGTCTTTTTCCGTCCGCAGCGCCCTCTTCCGCGCCTGCCCTTTTCGGTGATGCCCGGCAGGCAGCCGATGGTTTCCGGATCCACGCGCACCGGTCATGGCGGTGCCACTTCGGAGGGCGTCGATTCGTCGTCGCGCTCCGGGGCGGGCAGCTCTCGCAACGAGCGCAGCGGTGAGGCGTAGGCGATCGCGGTGCCGAGGAGCATCACGCCGCTGCCGATGACGAGGGCGGCTCGGAGACTGAGCACCGATCCGAGCACCCCGCCGAGAAGCGCGCCAAGGGGCTGCGTTCCGTAGACGAGGAACCTCCAGGTGGCGTTGGCCCGAGAGAGCAGAGCGGGGGCGATCAAAACCTGCCGGAGGGTCTGCTGGTTGACGCTGTAGAGCGACGGCCCCGTTCCCCGCAGCACCTGCGCCACGGCCAGGATGGCGAGCACAGGCGACAGAGGGCTGAGCGCGGCTGCGAGTACCAGGCCGGCGATGGCCGCGAGGAACATCCCCGCGATGAAGGAGCGGCCCGGGCCGATGAAACGGGTGATCGGGGTCACGACCAGAGCGCCGAGGATCCCCGCCACGCCGCCGATCGCGATGACCACGCCGATCAAAGCGGGGGAGAGCTTGAGATCTCTGACCAGATAGAGCACCAGGACGACGTTCTGGATCTGTCCGCCGAGCGCGCCGAGGGTGGCCGCCAGCGTCACGGCGCGAATGATCCGATGGGCGAAGACCGCGCGCACCCCGTCGAGGATGTCGGCCCAGAGGTGACGTTGACGCCGTTCGGTGGAGACGACGGCGGGGCCGGGGGTGCGGATGCGCGCCTTGCACACTCCGGCGAGCAGGAACGAGAGGGCGTCGACGGCGATGGCGATGGGTGCGGTGAGCAGCGAAACCAGCACGCCGCCCAACGCCGAGCCGGTCGTGGTGACGGTCGCGTTGCTCAGCATGAGCGCGCTGTTGGCCGGCAGCAACTGCTCACGTGGCACCAGGAGGGGAGTGAAGGACTGGGCGGTCACGGTCTCGAAGAGGCCGCAGACGCCGGCGAGAACCATCACGGCGTACAGATGCCAGATCTGCAGCAGCCCGAGCACGGCCAGGATCGGGACCGAGCCCAGCAGCAGGGCCTGCACCAGATCCGCCAGGACGAGTATCCGCCGGTAGGGCACGCGGTCCACCCACACCCCGGCGGGCAGCCCCAGAACGAGGTGCGGAAGCAACGCCGCCGCACCGAGAAGTCCCATCTGGGCGGGCGAGGCGTTCAGGGAGACAACCGCCGTCAACGGCAGCGCCACCATGGTGACGCTCGATCCGAGCAGCGACGTGCAGTTGCCGGCGAAGAGCCGGCGGAAGTCGGGATACCGCCGGAGGACCGACCACGGCCGAGACGAAGGACGGTCACCGTCATCGATCTTTTCCGGCGGTGCCGGGGTTTCCCCCTCATCAGCGGCCACAGCCGGACGCTACCGAGGTCTTCGGGCGGACGCGTCGATGAGGCGATGCCCGATCCTTACCGTGAGCGAGGTTCTGCCCGCGCTCGGCGTGCACGGGTAGGCGGCTGCCGCGGTCGGGATGGTGCTCGCATACCGCGATCTTGGTCTGCTCTCTGTGGTGGAATATGCGGATGGAGCGGGCGAGGCAGCTGGTGGGCGAGATGCTGGTCCACTGTTTTGTGGTCGTCCTGCTCACCGGTGGCTTCCTGACGTTCTTCTACACGCCCGGCGGCCGGATGGTGCCCTACGACGGCGCTTACGAGCAGCTGCGGGGCACTCCCGTGAGTGCCGCCTACACCTCGATCCTGAAGATCAGCCTTGAGGTGCGCGGCGGCCTGTTCATGCGGCAGCTGCATCACAGCTCCGCTGTCCTGCTCGTCATCGGGACCGTCGTCTGGGCCCTGCTCGGCCGTTTCCGGTACGCACTCGCGGTGCTGGGCCTGGGCCTGCTCGGCGGGCTCTCCGGCTACGCGGCCGCCGACGACCTGCTGTCCGGGACCGTTCTGGCGAAGCTGCCCGTTCCCTGGTGGTACGGCCTGCACCTGCTGGTGGCTCTGGCCGTGGGCGCCGCGCTGGTGATCTCCTCGCGGCGTGAGGCCGCTCAGCACCCCAGAACGCTCCCCTTCGTGGCGCTGAGCCTCGGCCTCACCGTTCTGGTGATCTTCGGGCTCTGACCTCTCATGGTGAGGGGGCCGGGCGGCATGGCCGTATGCCGTGTCACTCGGTGACCGAGTCCTGGGAAGCCAGGCGGAGGTCAGGGCGGTACCCGAGGCGGCGCGATCCCTCCTCGGCGGCCTCCACGACCGCAGGCGCGAGACGGCTCGTATCGGCGGGAGTCAGCCGCTGCGTCGGAGCGACGATGCCCAGGACCGCCACAAGCTCACCGGTTGCTCCGAAGACGGGCGCGCTGATCGAGGCCGCGCCGATGTCGCGTTCTTCGAACGTCGCCGAGTAACCGCGTCTGCGGACCTCCTCCAGCTGCTGGTCCAGCTCGTCGATGTCGACGACGGTGTGGGCCGTGTGCCGGGTAAGACCGTGGCTGACCGCCGCGCGGCGCGCCATCGGATCGAAGGCCATGAAAACCTTGCCGGCCGAGCCGGCGTGCAGGGGCATCACCATGCCCACCATGAACATCCGCATGATCACGTGACGGGTCTCGGCCAGGCCCACCACCGTGCGGAAGGGACCGTCCCGCACGTGCAGGCAGGCCGATTCTCCCGTCCGGTCACGCAGTCGCCGGAGCACCGGACGGGTGAGCTGCACGATGTCCAGGCCGAAGGTTCCCGGAGCCGACCACCGCACCAGGGCGAGACCGATGCGGTAGGTGTCCTCGTTTCGGTCCAGGAAGCCCTCCCTCAGCAGGCTGTTCACCAGCCGCTGGCAGGTGCTGGCGGGCAGACCCGTGGCCCGGGTGATCTGCTGAAGGGTCAGCTCGGGCCGCTCGACCGTGAAGCACTCCAGGATCTGGCGGATCTTACGGAGGACCAGCACCGATGCCGTGCCCGCCTCGTCGCTCTTGCCGCTCATCACCCGTGCCTTTCTGGCCGTACCGGTCGCCTACGAAGGCATGGCGTACGTCAGGTTCGGGGTGGTCGTACGCCGCAAGGCCACCGGCGTGGCGGGCACGGCGGAGAGGGCGGAGTCGAGCCTGCGGCCCAGCAGCGCCCGGAGGTCGTCCCGGAGAGCGACGAGTTTCCCGGGGTCGATCCCGGTGGCGACCCCCACGTGATGGAAGAGGTTGACCAGGTCGTCGGTGGCGATGTTCCCGGCCGCCCCGGGGGCGAACGGGCAGCCGCCGACTCCGCCCAGCGAGGCGTCGAAGCGGCGGATGCCCAGCCGGAGCGCTTCCCAGGCGTTCGCCGAGGCCATGCCGTAGGTGTTGTGCAGGTGCAGCCCGAGCGGCAGCTCCGGAAACGCCGATCGTACGGCGGAGACCGTTCTTCGGATGTGCCAGGGGCTGGCCGCACCGATCGTGTCGGCGAGATGGAGCACCTCGATGCCGAACCCGGTCAGCTCCCTGGCCACGTTCACCACCGTGTCGGGATCGGTCTCGCCGTCGAAAGGGCACACGAACGCCGTGGCGACGGTGGCCTCGATCCCCACCCGCGCCTGCGTCAGCAGCTCCGCGGCGGGGCGCAGCCGGGCAAGGGCCGCCTGGGTGGACACTCCGGCGTTGGCGCGGCTGTGGCCGTCACTCGCTGAGACGATGAGCCGGACGTGGCGGGCTCCGGCCTCCACCGCACGGCGCGCTCCCCGCTCGTTGAAGACCAGGGTGTGCAGCGCCACCGACGCTCCGGGCCGCAGTTCGCGGACCAGCCGATCGGTGTCCGCCATCTGCGGCACCTTCTCCGGGTGCACGAACGAGCCGATCTCCAGTGAGGTCAGCCCGGCGTCCACCAGCCCGTCGGCCAGCCGGATCTTGTCGGCGGTCGAGACGATCATCGGCTCTATCTGGAAGCCGTCACGGAGCAGAACCTCGGTGATCAGGACCTTCTTCGCAGCATCACTCACTCAGATCACTCCCAGGTCCCGCAGTTTCCCGCGGTGTGCTTCGTCCATCCCCACCTCGGCGAGCACCTCGTCGGTGTGCTCACCCAGCTCCGGACCGAGCCACCGGACACGGCCGGGTTCCCGGGTGAACTTGGGCACGATGCCGGGGAAGACCACCTCCCGTTCCCGGCCCGCGGCGATGGTCACCGGATGCCGTTCCAGCATGCCGCGGGCCGCGTAGTGCGGATCCTTGGCGATGTCGGCCGCGGTGAAGATGGGAGCGGAGGGGATCTGGCCCTCCTCCAACCGCCGCAGCACCTCCTCGTGCGGCAGTTCCCGGGTCCAGGCCGAAATGGCGGCGTCCAGTTGCTCGGCGTGCCGTACCCGGCCGGCGTTGTCGGCGAGCCGCACGTCCTCGGCCAGTTCGGAACGGCCGATCACCCGCATCAGCCGTTTGAAAATGGAGTCCCCGTTGCCGCTGATCACGACGTAGCGCCCGTCACCGCACACGTAGGTGTTGGACGGCACGATCCCCGGCAGCGAGCTGCCGGCCCGCTCCGGCTCGACCTGGAAGGCGCTGTGGTCAGGGGTCAGCGACTCCATCAGGGAGTAGACCGTCTCGTACAGGGCGACGTCCACCACCTCTCCCTGCCCCGTGACGCCGCGGCGGTGCAGGGCGGCGAGGGCTCCGATGACGGCGTACAGGCCGGATACGGAGTCGGCGAGACTGATGCCGACCCGGGTGGGGGGCCGATCGGGATAGCCGGTGAGGTTTCTGAGCCCGCCGACGGCCTCCGCCACGCCGCCGAAGCCGGGGCGGTCGCGGTATGGGCCGTACTGCCCGTATCCCGAGATGCGGACCAGGATCACACCCGGGTTCACCTCGCGCATCCGCTCGATCCCGAGCCCCCAGCGTTCCAGGGTGCCGGGCCGGAAGTTCTCCAGCACCACATCCGAACGGCGGATCAGGTCGAGGGCGACCGTACGGCCCTCGGAATGTTTCAGGTCCAGCGTGAGGGACCGCTTGTTGCGGTTCATCACGCGGAACAGCAGGGAGGTCTCGCCTTCATGGAGCCGCCACCGGCGCAGCTCGTCTCCGCCAGGGGGGCGTTCCACCTTGATGACATCTGCCCCGAAGTCCGCCATGAGGCGGCCGGCCGAGGGCGCGGCGATGAAGTTGCCCAGCTCAAGCACCCGCAGACCACTCAGCGGCCCAGGTGCGTCCCTTCCGCTCGGACTCTGTTCGACCATCGCAGGCCCCTCTCGAAACCCACATCGTGGGTTCGCATCCCAAGATGAGGGTTTCCTACCATACAGGTCAAAATGTAATATATGAGCATCTTCATGGATAAACAGGGCAAATTGCCCATAGATTGGTCTGCAGAGGATCCTTGACCTGCCCGTCGGTCACCCTCGCGGTGACTTGGCATCCCACAATTCGGTTACGGGCCGGTCTCACAGAACAGCGGCGACGAGCTCTCACCTTCACCGCCGTCTCCATCGAAGGAACGAGATGTCAGATATCGCAGTCCTTGCCAGCACCGCGGTGGCGATCGTCGGCATCGTGGTGCTGATCGTTCGTTTCCGCGTGAACCCGGTGATCTCGCTGGTGCTCGGTTCGCTCTGTCTGGGACTGATGACCCCCCTCGGCCTGGCCAAGACCATCGGGACGATCACCAAGGGCTTCGGCGACATCATGGCCGAGGTCGGGCTTCTGATCGTCTTCGGCGTGCTGATGGGCGCGATACTGCAGGAGATGGGCGCCATCGAGCGGCTGGTCAATCGGCTGCTCCAGATCTTCGGCCCCAAGCGGCTGCCGTACTCGATGTCGCTGGCCATCGGCACACTGCTGCAGTCGATCTACCTGGACGTGCTGCTGGTGATCTCGGCCCCGCTGGCCCGATCCGCCGCACGCCGGATCGGCCCGCTGGGTACGCCTCGGATGGCCGCCGCCATGGCCATCGGGCTCGAGTGCGGCATCGTCCTCATGGTGCCGGGCGTCGGCACGCTGGCCCTGGCGGCGCTGCTGCACGTCCCGCTGGGCGCGATGCTGCTCTGGGGGCTGGTTCTGATCATCCCGACCATCCTCATCTCGGTGTCGATTATGACCTTCCTGTTCCGCCGGGGATTCTGGAACAGTGCCACCGACGAGGTCGCCGCCGTCGAGGAGGTCAAGGCCGAGGTCCTGACCACCGTGCCGGCCGCGCAGACCGTGCCGGCCGCGGGGACGGCGGGGACGACGCGGACGGCGCATCAGGCGCCCGCCTGGCCGGACGTCTCACCGGCGAGCGGTCCGGACGTCCCCAAGGGAAACGACGGCGACGACACCGCGGGCGGCGAGACGAGCGGTCCGGGCCTGCTCGCCTGCTTCGCCCCGCTCCTCGTCGCACTGCTGATGATCGCCGTCGGTGCCGTCGCCGATGCCGTGGGCAGAGAGAACGCGGTGCTGAAATTCATCGCGGACCCGGTGTTCGCCATGCTGATCGGACTCATAGGCACCTTGATCGTCGGCCGCGTCGTCATGGGCAGGAAGCGGGTGGAGACGGCCATCTCCAACGGTTTCAGGGAGAGCGGTCAGATCCTCGCCCTGACCGCGGTCGGCGGCTCCCTGGCGGCGGTGGTCGCGGCCGGCGGCCTGGGCGACATCCTCCGCGGATACTTCACCGCCCACACCTTTCTGCCGCTGCTGCTGGTCTGGCTGGTCGCCGCGGCCCTGCACATCGCGGTCGGCTCGGTCACCATCTCGGCCATCACGGCGGCGGGCATCCTCGCCCCGGTCGCGCCCGCGCTCGGCATCGACCCGGTGCTGATCGCACTCGCCGCGGGGACCGGCTCGCTGTTCGCCGTCCACGTCACCAGCAACACCTTCTGGCTGCTGCAGTCGCTGCTGGGTCAGACCACCCGTGGCACGCTCAAGACCTGCACCCTCGCCGTTTCCCTGGCCTCGGTCGTGGGCATCCTCCTGCTCCTGCCGCTCAGCCTGCTGTTCTGAGCACCGGCCCCCGCACCCGCGCGCCGCGGTTGATCCGAGAAACGGCCGGCTCGCGACGTGCTCTGCCCGGAAGCCGTACGGAGTAATAGGCGTCGAGCCCTTCTCATCTGTCGGACCGCTGTGCGACAGGGCCGGCCTGAAAGATTTCGTGCATATTCAGGGCCGCATTCGACGGCCTACGGTTGCACGCGGCGGAAGTCGCCTTATGCATCTGCTCGTCTCTGCGGCAGAAGGCTGCTCAGGGATAGCTCGATGAGAGCCTCCACGGTATTTGAGTTGTCTTGGACGGGGACGGCCGGAGAGCCTTTGAGTCGTTGCGTCAAAGGACCCTGGGTTACGGCCAGCGCGGGGCCGGTGATGGCGAAGAACACGGCGTCAATCGGGGCGTTCGGCATCCGCCCATCGCTCATGAGCCTGTCGACGATGGGCACCACCCGGGACCAGAACGGCGCGATGAACTTTTCGTACAGGTAATCAAGGCGTTCGGAGTCGCGGACGGCCTCGTAGGCTATGAGGCGGTTCATCTCTGGCGACCTTGTCGCGGATCGATAGAAAGCAGTCACCACCGCGGTGAATTTGCTCTCGTCCGAGAGGTCGCTCTCGCTGAGTCGTAGGAGTTCTTCTGCCCCCGGCTCTATTACGGCGTCGACCACGGCTTTCCAGAAGTCGAGCTTTGATCCGTAGCGACGATTCATGTAGTTGTGGCTGACGTTCAGTCGCGTGGCCAGTTCGCGCACGGTGGTGGCCTCGTACCCGAGCTCGGCGAACGCCTCCAGTCCGCGCTGAAGGATCGGGGCCTCGTTCTTGCTGGGCCTCCCCGGGAGCCGCTCGTCTGCTGTCATCGCCTGCAATCCTCACGCCAGGGGCCCCCGAGCTCAGTCTCGTGCGCTCAGCAACTCTGCCACAGGTCCCTGCGTTAACGAAAAGTTCAGAAGCCGCAGGTCGGCGGATAGTTGACATCTGTCACGCGGTCGGGATTAATTGACACCTGTCAACAGCCGCGCTGTAGGCGGTTGAAGTCGGGGTCGCACTGCTGACCGGCGACGTCGGCGTGCCCGGAGAACACCGCCCAGGTCGGGCCGGTTCCGTTCGGACGCGCCGATGGCCGAGGCGTCAGCAGGGTGGCTCGGACGTGGGACTTCAGAAAGGGAAGTTAGATGTCCACCCATACTCCGCACGAAGACAGGGACCTGGCGCGGAAGACGGCCGAAGCGCTGAGCTACCTCCATGGTTTCGGCAACCTGCACTCCAGCGAGGCGATGGCCGGCGCTCTGCCAGACGGTAACCACGCACCGCAACGACCGCCGCTCGGCCTCTACACCGAGCAGATCAGCGGCAGTGCCTTCACCGAGCCGCGGGGCGGCAACCGCCACTCGTGGATGTATCGCATCCGGCCCTCGGCGCAGCACGGCGCCTTTCGCCGCATCGGCGGTGGCGGTTTCCACGGCCTCGCCGATGCCGAGATCGAGATGAACCGCTCAATGTGGAGCCCGCTGCCCGACCCGGCGCCCGGCACCGACTTCGTCTCCGGCATGTGGCCCCTCGGCGGTAACGGGGATCCCGCCGAACGGACCGGCATGGCCGTATACCTGTATGCCGCCAACACCTCCATGAAAGACAAGGTGTTCAGCGATTCCGACGGCGAACTCCTGATCACCCCGCAGGCGGGGGAGTTGCTGGTGCACACCGAGTTCGGGCCGCTGCACGTCAAGGTGGGAGACGTCGCGCTGATTCCGCGCGGCGTACGTTTCCAGGTGGAGTTGCTCGACGTGTCCGCTCGGGGCTATGTCGCCGAGAACTTCGGGCGTCCGCTGGTCCTGCCCGAGCTCGGTCCGCTTGGTGCCAACGGCATGGCGAACCCGGAGGACTTCCGGGCCCCGACCGCCGCCTACGACGAGGTGGAGCGGCCGGTTGAGGTGATCGTCAAGTACTGCGGTGAGCTGTGGGGTTCGGTCTACGACCACTCGCCGCTGGACGTCGTGGCCTGGCACGGAAACCACGTGCCCTACGTTTACGACCTGAATCGCTTCCAGACCGTCGGCACTCTCACCTACGACCACACCGACCCGTCCGTCTTCACGATCCTCACCTCACCGACCGACACCCCCGGCGTGCCGAACATGGACTTTCTCGCCCCCAACTGGCGGTGGAGCGTGGCAGAGGACACCTTCCGGCCGCAGTACTACCACCGCAACATCAGCACCGAAATCTACGGTGTGATCAAGGCGCCGCCCGGTAGGACCGGTGTGTACGGTGCGCCGGGCAGCATCAGCGTGCAGAACATGATGACCCCTCACGGGGTGGTGCCCGAGGCCGACAGCGCCGCCACCCAGGCTGAGCTGCGCCCCGAACGGATCGACGGTCACCTCATGTGCGCCTACGAGACGCGGCTACCCCTGAAGTTCACCCGCCAGGCGCTCGACTCCGAGCGGCGTCACCCGGACTACGACAGCCTCTGGCAGGGCTTCGAGCGCCGTTTCGGCCGGTGACAGGAGGATGGTCATGAGCGACAGGCACGAGATCCAGGACGTTCTCTCCCGGTACGTCCGCGCCACCGACGAGGGAAACGGTGTGGCCCAGGCCAAGCTGTTCACCGACGAGGGGATGATCCGGTTCTTCGGCAGGTCCGGGACGGGGCAGTACCTGCAGGCTGGTGAGCCGCTGGTGGGGGCGACGGACATCCGGCACTCCGTCGAGAACCGGCGCCTCCGGGAACGGACGTATCTGCACCACGTCACCACCGATCACATCATCGAGGTCGATGGCGGGGAGGCGACGATGAACGCCCAGTTTGTTGTGTGGTCGGCGGTCGCCGAGCCGGAACCCCCGGACGGCCGGTGGCCGGGCCCGCCCGGAGTAAGGGGCGGCATCGCACCGATCATGATCGGTTTCTATGACTCGGCCCTGCGCAGGAGCGACGGTGCGTGGAAGTTCACCCGTCTTGACGTCATGCACAGCTTGCCGGTCGTCGGGCTCTGACCGCGAACGAGCTGGAGCCGGTTTTCAACGCAGGTCCCAGCCGTGGAGACCAGAGGGAAAGCGGTGGGCGTGGGCGGTGAGCACACGCCCGCCCCGGGCCCGAGTCCTGGTTATCGGAGGGTACGGAAGATGGCGCGGATGGCAGCGACCGGTTCGTCCGGTACCTCCATCGCCGCGAAGCGGCCGCCACGATCGAACCCAGGTCCTCGTCGGCCCTCGCAGGCAAGGACCTGGAGATCGCCGGCGGGAAGGTCACGGGCTGATCCGGCGGCGGTAATCGCGCGGGGACGCGCCGGTGACCCGCTTGAACGCGTTGCTCAGCGCGCTCTCCGAGCCGTAGCCGACCTCACGGGCGATCGCCGCCATCGTCTCGTCGCCGCGGCGCAGGCGCTCGGCGGCCAGTTCGATCCGCCAGCCGGTCAGGTAGTCGAGCGGGCCCTGCCCGACGGCATGCTTGAACCGGGCGGCGAGCGTCGACCGGGACACCGCCGCGACCTCGGCCAGCTGGGCCACCGTCCAGGCATGGGCCGGCCGGGCGTGCATGGCCCCCAGCGCCGGGGCCACGACCGGGTCGGTGAGCCCGGCCAGCCAGCCGGACGCCGAGCCCGGCCCGGCAAGGTGCAGGCGCAGCACATGGATCAGCATGACCAGGGCGAGATGCTCGGTGACCAGTGCCGAGGCAATCGGCCGGTCACGCAGCTCGGCGTCGATCTGATCGAGCGCCCAGCGCACGGTCGCGGCCTCGGCGGTGCGGCCGGGCACGTGGATCACCGGTGGCAGCGCGTCGAGCAACAGTTCCTGGGCCCGCTCGCCGAAGTCGAACCGGCCGCCGATGAAGATCACGTCCTCGCCGGTCCCCGCCCGGGCCCTGCCGTCGACGGCCGCCTCGAAGACCGGGCCGGCCGGGATCGGCCGTACCTCCGGCCCGCTGGCCAGGGTGAAGGCCCGCGGCCGGGTGAGCAGGAAGCAGTCGCCCTCGGCCAGTTCGATCGGCTCCGGCACGCCGTCGACGGTGAGCAGGCAGTGGCCGCGGCGCACCGCGTTGAATTTGACCGCAGGCGGAGGCTCGAACGACAGCGCCCACTCGCCGCCGGCCACCAGCCCGACGGACAGGTGGCTCGTCGTTCCGACGAGGGTGAGGACATCTTCGAGGGGATCGGTCTGCTGGACGCTCACTCAACTATGTTGGACTCTGAACCATTCCACGTCCAACCGCCGGTTCCTACCGTTGTGGTCATGACACGCATCAACACTCCATTCAACGCCAAGACCACGGCCGCGGAGATCCTCGTCGGAGTCGACCTCACCGGGCGGCGAATCATCGTCACCGGCGGCGCCTCCGGGATCGGCCTGGAGACCGTCCGGGCTCTGCGGGGGGCGGGGGCCGAGGTCACCGTCGCGACCCGCAACCCCACCGGCGACCAGCGGGCCCTGGACCTGAGCGACCTCGGCTCGGTGCGTGCGTTCGTGGCCGGCTGGACCGGGCCGGTGCACGCGATCGTCGCGAACGCCGGGATCATGGCGCTGCCCACCCGGCAGGTCGCCGCCAACGGCTGGGAGCTGCAGCTGGCGACGAACTTCCTCGGGCATTTCGCGCTGATCACCGGCCTGCACGAGAACCTGCGGCAGGCCGCCGACGCGCGAGTGGTCATGGTGAGTTCCGGCGCTCAGCTGCGCGCGCCGTTCGACTTCGACGACCCGCACTTCGAGCGCCGCCCGTACGACCCATGGGCCGCGTACGCGCAGTCGAAGACGGCCGACGTGCTGCTCGCGGTCGGCCTCGCCCGGCACCGGGCCGCCGACGGCGTCACCGCGAACGCGTTCGAGCCCGGCTACATCCACACCAACCTGCAGCGGCACCTCGACGCCGCCACCATGCGGGCGGTGGGCGCGATGGACGACGAGGGAAACCTCGTGACCCCGGACTACTACAAGACCCCGGAGCAGGGCGCCGCCACCTCGGTGCTGCTCGCCGCGTCCCCGCTGCTGGACGGCGTGACCGGCCGGTTCTTCTCGGACAACCAGGAGGCCGAGGTGGTGCCGGGCGGACCGGACGTGACCGCCGGCGTCGCGGCCTGGTCGGTCGACCCGGCCGCCGCGGACCGCCTCTGGGACTACGCGCTCACAGCGACGGCGGCTCGCTGACCGGGCCCTCGTCGCCGGAGCGACCTGAGGCCGCTCAAACTGTCCGCGAGGGCGGTGCCTCCACCGGCGCGGCCGGGCCGATCCCCACGGTGGGGCGACCACCTGACCGAGTCGGCGGTGCGGGTCGAGGGGAGACGTCGCCGGGCGGCACGCGATCAGCCGCGCCGCGGGGTGACGAGGCCGGATTCGTAGGCGAACACCACGAGCTGGGCGCGGTCCCTGGCATGCAGCTTGGTCATCGCCCTGCTGACGTGCGTCTTCGCGGTAGCCGGGCTGATCACCATGTGGGCGGCGATCTCGTCGTTGGACAGGCCGCGGGCCACCAGCGCGGTGACCTCGCGCTCGCGGTTGGTCAGCACGTCGAGCCCCTCGGGCGCGGGCTCGGGGCGGCGGGCGACGTACTCGCCGATCAGGCGGCGGGTGATCGCGGGGGACAGCAGCGCGTCGCCGCGGGCCGCGACCCTGATGCCCTGCAGCAGGTCGGCGGGCTCGGTGTCCTTGACCATGAAGCCGCAGGCGCCGGCGCGGAGCGCGTTGAAGACGTACTCGTCGAGGCCGTAGTTGGTGAGGATCACGACGTGGACGTCGCTCAGCCGCTCGTCGGCGGCGATCAGCCGGGTCGCCTCGATGCCGTCCATCACCGGCATCTGGATGTCGACGAGGGCGACGTCGGGCCGGTGCTCGCGGGCGAGCGCGACGCCTTGCTCGCCGTTCGCGGCCTCGGCCACCACCTCGATGTCGTCCTCGATCTCCAGCAGGGCCCGGAAGCCGCCGCGAATGAGCGCCTGGTCGTCCACGAGCAGCACGCGGATCACGAGGGCTCTCCAAGGGGAAGCTCGGCGCGTACGGTGAAGCCGCCCTCGGGGCGGGGCTCGGCCCGCAGCCGGCCGCCGAGCGCCGCGACGCGCTCGCGCATGCCGAGCAGACCCGTGCCGGGCACGGGCGGCGCGTCAGGGTCGGCCGTGCCGCCGTCGTCGACCTGCACGATCAGCTCCTCGTCCGCGTAGTCGATGCGCACCGTCGCGGCCGCCCCGCCGGCGTGCCGGGAGACGTTGGTGAGCGCCTCCTGGACGATCCGGTACGCGGCCCGGTCCACCTCGGCCGGCAGCTCCCGCCGCGCGCCGGAGATCGTCACCGTGGCCGGCAGCCCGGTCGAGCGGGCCCGCTCCACCAGGTCGTCGAGCCGGTCGAGGCCGCTGGCCGGGGTCTCGCAGTCGGAGCCGCCGGGGTCTCGCAGCACCTCCAGGGTGGCGCGCAGCTCGCGCATCGCGTCGCCGCTGGCTTCCTGGATGGCCAGCAGCGCGGGGGGCACGTCCTCGCCGCGCCTGCGTGCCAGGTGGACGGCCACCCCGGCCTGAACCTTGATGATCGAGATGCTGTGGGTGAGCGAGTCGTGCAGCTCCCTGGCGATGCGCAGCCGCTCCTCGCCCGCGCGGCGCCGGGCCGCCTCCTCGCGGGTGCGCTCGGCCTCGGCGGCCCGCTGCTCGGCCTCCTCCAGGTACGCCTGCCGGTGCCGGGTCACCGTCGCCGCCACGCCGGCCGCCACGAACCAGCCGATCAGCAGTGCGGTGTTCTGGAGATCCTTCACGGGTCCGTCGACGCCGGGCAGGTGAATCACCAGGTCGGTACCCAGGAAAGCCAGGCTCGCCAGCGCCCCGGCCAGCCGGTGGCCGGCCCCGACCGCGGCGAACACCGACACCATCACCGGGAAGGCGGCCGGCAGGCCGGGCTGGATGTGCGCCGTGACCACGAGCATGCAGGCCGTGCTGACGAGCAACGCCACCAGGGGAGCCCGCCGCCAGGCGACGAGCGCGAGTGAGCCGGCGAGGACGGCCGCGAAATCCAGCGCGCCCGCGTTCGGCGTGTAGAACACGATGACCGACAGCAGGATGGCCATCACCGCGGCGAGCAGGCCGTCCTGGGCGAGCGGCCGCCACCGGTCCATGAACATCATTTGTGTAGGTTAGGGCTTTTCCCGCCGGGGGTCGTCCGCCGTATGTCGTAATAAATCACTACTCCCCGCGATGTAGTGAGGCCGACTCTGCTCCCCGGGTGCCAGGCGGAGGAGCCTCCCTGGGCATGATGACCGCTGACCGGCCCGAGTACCACGATGTCCGGCATGCACATGATCCGAATCAAGGGCGGGTTCCGCCCCATGGGCCGGGAGAGCCGCCGGCCATCACCCCCCGCGCCACAACCCGGAACGAACGGGTCATCAGCCACGAGGACTGAGTCATGGTGACACGTACGGAATCGGCAGGCAGGAAATCGATCATTGATGCGGATGCCCGGCCAGGTCTTACCCTCGCCGCGGTGGCCGTCGTGCAGTTCATGGTGTCGCTGGACCTGTCGGTGGTGAACGTCGGACTCCCGCAGATCGGCCTCGGCCTCGGCTTCAGCGCGGTGGGGCTGACCTGGGTGATCCACGCCTACGCGCTCACCTTCGGCGGGCTGCTCCTGCTGGGCGGCAAGGCCGCCGACCGGTACGGCCGTAAGCGGGTACTGCTGTTCGGGCTCGGCCTGTTCGGCCTCGCCTCACTCGTCGGCGGCTTCGCCCAGGCGCCCGGCTATCTCGTGGCCGCCCGTGCCGTACAGGGCATCGGGGCCGCCGCGGTGGCCCCGGCCGCGCTGGCACTGCTGACCTCGACGTTCCCCACGGGCAAGGCCCGCGTCCGGGCTTTCGGCGTATGGGCGGCGGTGAACGCCGCCGGAGGCGCCCTCGGCGTCCTGATCGGCGGCCTGCTCACCCAGTACGCCGGCTGGCGATGGGTGATGTTCGTCAGCGTCCCGATGGCCGCCGGCGCGCTGGCCCTGACCTGGCGGGCTGTCGCCGCCGGCCCGCCCCCGGTTCGCGGCGGCCGCCCGGACGTGCCGGGCGCCGTCCTGTCCACCGCGGGCATAACCCTGCTGGTGTTCGGCGTCGTCCGCACCGACCGGTATCCGTGGACCTCCCCGGTCACCCTGACGACCCTGGCGGTCGCCGCCGCGCTGCTGGCCGCCTTCATCTACGTCGAGCGGACCACCACGCGCGAACCGCTGATCCGGCTCGGCCTGTTCGCCAACCGCTCGGTCGCCGGCGCCAACATCTACAACCTCTTCGTCGGCGGGGCCATGGCCTCGTCGTTCTATTTCATGTCGCTGTACCTCCAGCGCGTGCTCGGCACCGGGCCGGCCCTGACCGGGCTCGAGTTCCTGCCGTTCGCCCTCGGGGTGATCGTCGGCTCGGTACTCGCCATCAAACTCGGCTACCGTCTCGCGCCGCGGACCCTCCTGGTCGCCGGCGGGCTGCTGACCGCGGCCGGGTTCGCCTGGTTCGGCCTGATCAGCTCCGAGGGCGCCTTCATCACCGATGTCCTGGGCCCGTCGATCGTCGCCAGCGTCGGGTTCGGGCTCTGCCTCGGACCGGTCGTCTCCATCGCCACCGCGGGGGTCGCGCCCCACGAGACGGGCACCGCCTCCGGCCTGCTCAACAGTTCACGACAGATCGGCGCCTCAATCGGTCTGGCCGTCCTCGGCGCCGCCGCCCAGAACCGCACCGGTCAGACCGCCACACCCTCGGCCCTCACCGACGGATACGCGTTCGGCCTGACACTCGGCGCCGCCCTCCTGGCCACCGCCGTCCTCATCGCCCTCACCGTCCTGCCGCGGGCCGGCTCACCGTCACGGGCCGAGCAGGCCGACGACCGCGACGCGCTCCTCGCCCGGGATTGACCGGCGATCCGCCCCACCCCACAACCCGCCAGATGAAAGATCACCATAGGAAGGTCGTCCAGGCATGACCGTTACCCCGATCGATCTCTTGGCCTCCTCCATCCACCTTCACCAGGGCGGCGAGATTCACGCCGTGAGAAGAGCGGACGACGCGGGCCAGGACGGCTGGCAGCTGACGGCCTTCCATGCGAAGACCGGCGCCGACGTCCACGCCGACCACTGGGAAATCCACCCCGAGGCCGAGGAGGTCGTGTCCTGCCTCATCGGGAAGATACGCCTCTACCTCCGTCCGGAACGGCCGGGACAAGAGGAGGAGGAGATCAGGCTGATGGCCGGAACCGCCGTCATCGTCCCGCGCGGGCGCTGGCACCGCATCGAGCTGGACATCCCCAGCAACATCATGGCCGTCACCCTGCCACGCGGCAGCCGGCTGGAGAAGCGGGCCGGAGCATAATCCCTCGCACCCTGTCCTCACCCATGACGACGATCGCGGGTGCGTGGCGAGTAGTCGCGTATCTGTGCCACCCCGGTGGCCCAAAGCCGGCCGGCACTCATCAAGGGATCGACCGCGGCGAAACTCCGGGGATGACCGTCGGGACCAGGCCGCCGTCAGTGCTCAGGGCTCCACCGGTCGTGGCCGAGGCCGGGTCCGATGCGACATGGGCGATCAGGTTCGCCACCTCCGTTCGATCCGAGGCACCGCGGGTCAGGGGCTTCCGGTGCCTCGGATCGAACGAGACGAACTCATCGGATGGCCGCTGCGAGCCTCGTCGAGCTGAACACGGTGGGGGCGCTGCGGGTCACCCAGGCGCTGCTGCCGTGGCGATCGGCGACGCCATCGAACTGCGGGACCCGCCACTGCGCATCCCGGTCGGCTCCGCGGCCCAGGCCTCCCTGGCCGCTCGCAAGTCCCACCCCGACGAGATCGCGTTCAGGTTCGCACCGATCGACCGGTGAGGCGCGGTGGTCGCGAGCAGCCAGGGAACCGTGTCACAGGAGCCGGCGGGCGAGGGGCAGTCTGGTCCGGGTGATCAGCGCCGCCACCGTCGCCAGAATGGGCAGCCCCACCACCACGGCGATCACGAACGGCCACGGTATGGCGATCGTGGCGGGATCTCCGGCGCCGTGTGTCGTCATCGGCCGGCTCAGCGCCACGCCCGTCACCGTTCCCGCGACCAGCCCCACCAGCGCGCCGAGCCCGGAGATGTAGAGGGCCTGGCAGGCCACGACCATCCGCAACGTCCCCGGCGGTGCGCCGATGGCCATCATCGTCACCCGCTCAGGCCGCATGTCGGCGGCCGCCAGGCGAGTGGCGGCCAGCGTGCCACCGACGACGAGGACAAGAGCGCCGACGAGCCAGCCCCACAGGCCGGGGTCGGGCACGTTGCGATAGCCCTCCTCGGAGGCGACCGTCACGCGGGGGGTCACCTTGGCCAGATCGCGTGACAGCGTCGAGTCGGCCGGCAGCCGGTACATGGCGTAGAGCTGACGCTCCGCCGTCGAGAATCCCGCCTGCTCGACCAGGGTGCGCGGCAGCAGGGCCCCGCCCTGGTACTCGTCGGCGGGTGTGGCCAGCACCGCCGGCACTTCGAGCTTGCGTGCGGGGCCGGACGTGGAGCCCGCCCGCAGCGCCAGCTTGCCATTTCGCACCGCGGACGCGTCGAACACCACGGCCTTGCCGCTCGCCAGCGCCGCGGTCGCCTGCGGATCGTGGCGCCCCTGCAGGAGCCTGAGCAGAGTCTGGTCTCCGACGGCCACCGTACGGCGCGTCCGTGTCCCGTTCCATCGCACCGTGTACCGCAACGCGTAGCGGCGGCCCTGGGCGTCCCTCACCTGATAGCCGGCGGCCAGTGGCACGCCCGGCAGCCGGCGGGCCGTTTCGGCGCGGAGCCCGTTCCAGGCCGCGTCGCTGATACTGCCGCCCCAGATCGCCAGCGTGCCGGTCGGGCGCGCCGAGGTGTAGGCGTTGCGCCGATCCATGTATTCGCTGTGGGTGCCGATGCCCACCGCCACGACCGTGGCCGTGACCGCCATGACGGCCGCCACGGCACTCACCGTCCGGGACCGGTGGCGGACCGCGTCACGGACGGACACCCGCAGCGGGAGGCGCAACCGCGCGGCCGGCCATCCCGTGCAGCGGACGAGCCATGGCATCAACACCACCAGCCCGAGCAGGATCAGCACCGCGGAGGCGAACACCCACATCGAGTCCGGCTGGCGCCGCGCCACCACGGTCGCCCCCAGTCCGGCCAGCACCAGCACGGCCCCCAGCAGGGGCCATCCCGGCCGATCGGCCACCGCGGGAGCGCGGCCGGCCAGCACGGCCGCGGTGTTCTGCCGAGCCGCCTGTGCGGCGGGCACCAGCGCTGCCACGAGCCCGGTGAGCAGTCCCAGCGCGGCGATGCCCATAACCGGCGGCCACGGTACCCCCGGCGGGCCGACCTGCCCTCCCCAGCGCGCCACGATCGAGGCGCCCAGCACTCCGGCCCCGATGCCCAGCACCGTCGCCACGAGGGTGGCCGCACCTCCGAGAACCAGCCCGTCGGCCAGCACGATCATCCGCAGGTGCCCGGCCGAGCCGCCCTGCGCCGCGATCTCGGCCAGTTCCCGGCGCCGTCTCCGGAGCCCGACCGCGAAGGCGGGCCCGGCCAGCAGCACGGTCTCCAGCACCACCATGATCACCATGGCGCCGAGCCCGACCGTGTGCCGGACGTCCAACAAGGAGAGACCAACCGGGGCGCGCGGCTCGAAGTCCCGGATCATGGCGCGGGAGGTGACGTACAGGCCGGCCGTGTTCAGCGCGGGCACGTCGGTCCAGGTCACGGGCTTCGCGGTGTCGGCGAGCCAGCCGGGGCCGTACTGGGTTGGAGACAAGAAGCCATCCGGGGGTGCCAGCGGCAGATCCGGACCCACCACCTCGCGAAGCGAGGGCCGGTACGGGTGCTCGACCACGCCCACCACCGTCAGCGGCGCCTCGCCGGACGGCCGCAGGAGATCGCCGGGGCGCAGGCCGAGCGCGGGTGTCACCGCGACCTCGCGGGCGGCGGGAAATCTGCCCTCGCTCAATGTCAGCATCCCCCTGGTGAGGGGATCGCGCAGGTCGGTCTCCAGCGCGTCGACCCGTTCGGTGCCCAACCGGAGCGCGCCGGTGCTGAAGGGGATCAACCGGGTGCTCGGTCCGAGCAGGGCCGCCACCTCGGCGGCGCCGAGCTTGGGATAGGCCGCTTCGTAGTCGCCGCCGCTCGTGTTCCAGCTCGCCCCGTTCGGCTGCTGCTGGAGCACCGTACCCTCAGGTGTCTGGACGAGGCGGGAGTCGGCCGTGCCGAGCTCGGCCACCAGCCCCTCCCGCGGAGTGATGCTCATGGTCTCGGTGAGGGTGAAGACCCCCGTGATCACCAGGACGGGCAAGCCGATCATCACCATGATGAGCGCGCTTCGCCCCCGGGAACGCCACGCGGTTCGGCGGGCGAGGCGCAGCGCGACCAGTAAGGCGCTCATCGGGCGCTCACCAGCGACGTGTCCGTGGTGTCCGCGATCATCCCGTCGCGGAGGAACACCACACGATCGGCCCAGGCGGCGTAGCGCGGCTCGTGGGTGACCAGCAGGACCGTCGCGCCCGCGTCACAGCGAGCCCGTAATGTTTGCAGGATCTCGTCGCCGGTGCGCGTGTCGAGCGCGCCGGTCGGTTCGTCGGCCAGCAGCAGGCGCCGCTCGCCGACCAGAGCGCGGGCGATCGCGACCCGCTGACGCTGGCCACCGGACAGCTCGTCGGGGAAGCGGTCGGCCAGGTGCCCCACGTCGACCTCCGCCAGCACGGCCATGGCCTCCTCCCGGGCCAGGCCTGAGCGCAGGCCGTCGAGCTCGCGCGGCAGCATCACGTTCTCCGCCGCCGTCAGCGACGTGATCAGGTTGAGGTCCTGGAAGACGTAGCCGACGCTGCGGCGCCGCAGCGCCGCCAGGTCGCGCACGGTGGCCAGGTCCTGCTCGTCGATGTGCACCGTCCCCGACGTGGGCCGGTCGAGCCCGCCCACGAGGTTGAGCAGGGTCGACTTGCCGGACCCGGAAGGGCCCATGACCGCGACCAGCTTTCCCGCGCCGACCTCGAGGTTCACACCTTTCAGAGCGTGTACGGCTGTCGCTCCTTCGCCATGGACTCTGGCCACCTCAACCAGCCGTACGAACGTCATTTTTCCTCCTTGAGAACGGCCTCACAGTGGTCCAGCCACCGTTGTTCGGCCTCAGCCTGGAAGATCATGGAATCGAGTACGAGCCGCTGGGCCGCGCCTTCCGTGGCAGCTCGCTTGGCCCTGGTCAGCTGCTGGAGGGCGCGCATGGTCGCCGTCCGCTGCCGGTGGATGACCTCGGCGACGTCCACCTTCCCGGCCGCGACGGCCATGGCCAGCTTGATGACCAGCTCGTCCCGCGGCCGGTCGGAGTGGATGACGGGGGTGGCGAACCACCGCGCCATTTCCTCCCGGCCGGCCGCGGTGATCGTGTAGACGACCCGGCCCTGCTCGTCCGACTCGCCCGGCTTGACCAGGCCGTCGCGCTCCAGGCGGGACAGCGTTGTGTAGACCTGGCCGATGTTGAGCGGCCAGGTCGCCCCGGTCGACGCCTCGAACTCGACCCGCAGTTGGTAGCCGTGCCGAGGCCCCTTGCTGAGGAGGGCGAGCAGCCCGTGTCTGACCGGCATGAGTACTAAGTATGCATACGAAGTATGCATCGCTCAAGGGGGTCGACGCAGCGTTACGTCAGATGGCCCCAGCTCCGATCAAGGCCGCCCCCGGCCCCGACGGCACTCCTGGGGACACGCCGCCATCACCTGGCCCGAAGGCAGGTCGCGCGTCGGCGGCAGCATGGAGCGCAGCGCCGACGTCGCCCCGAGACCGCCGTGCTACTGGCGCGCGGCGAAGCCAGGTCGCCGTGTGAGGTGGCGTTATGACCCGGTTTCGGGGTGAGCGGAGTCGGTCAGACCGGTCGCGGTCAGGGTGAGGTGCCGGACCAGTGTTGCGGCCGCGGTGTCGGCGTCGCGGGCCAGCACCGCTTCCTCCAGCCGGCGGTGTTCGTCGGCGAAGTCCCGGTTGGGAGCGCGCTGGGCCGACCAGCGGCGGGTCAGTTCGCTCGCCGTCCACATCCGGTCGAAGGTCTCCAGCAGAACGGGGTTGCCGCAGCCCTCCAGCAGGGTCCGGTGGAAGATTCGATGGGCCTCGGACCAGGCGTCGCTGTAGTACTTGCTCTCTTCCGGTGCGTACGCCGGGGTGCGGGCCAGGCGGTGGTGGGCGGCCCGTACACGGGCCTCCCAGTCGACGTCGCCGCGTTCGACGGACATGCGCAGGACGACCGGCTCGATCGTCCGCCGGGCCTCGGCGATCTCCTGCCAGCGCTGGTCGGAGAAGGCGGGGACGGCGAAGCCGCGGTTGTGCAGCCGGTCGGCGAGACCGTCGCCGACCGCCCGCACCAGCGCCTCGCGCACGACGGCCAGGCTCACGCCGTGTTCCCCGGCCAGGTCCTGCGGCTTGAGGGCCTCACCGGGGGCGTAGTCCCCACGCATGATCGCATCCCGCAGGCGGGCGTAGACCTGCTCGGAAAGCATCTGTTTCCCCGGCGAGGTGGGGGCGGCGGCTGCCTGTGTCATGTCGTCAGCATAGACGATTGGACTAATAATCGATTATTTAAGCTATAGTCGATGAAAAGCAATCGCCCACCATGTCCCTCGCTAGGAGAACAACCGCAATGCGTCTCGCCGACCTCCCTGATCATGCCCACCCGAGCAGCCGGCGGATGGACCTGAACGCCGTCCGCGAGGTCAGCCTCGCCGTCAACGCGACCCACCGGTTCATCTACTTCGCCCCCGAGGCCGTGGAGGAGGCCGCCAAGCTCGGCGTGACCGACCGCGGGCCGGCGTACTTCGCGTTCCGGTCGGCCGCGATGGGCGCGGTCCCGTGGCAGGTCGCGCTCGCGGCCTTCTACAACTTCAGCCCGCGATCGGTGCAGCCCATGACGGGCGTGTGGGACGCCGCGTCACCCGAGCAGTGGCAGGCCGCCCGCTTCGTGGTCGCCGATCGTTCGTTGCGGCGCGGCGGCGTGCGTCTCACGGCCGATCGGATCGCGGAGGCACGGTCACTGATCGACCGGGTCGTCGCCGGTGCCGACTACGCCGGCAAGACGCTGGCCGCCGCGAACGCGTCGGTCGCGCTCCCGTCCGATCCGCTCGTCGCGCTGTGGCAGCAGATCACGGTGCTGCGTGAGTGGCGCGGCGACGCGCATCTTGTCGTACTCGCCGACAATCGCCTCGGGCCGTGCGACTGCACCGTCATTCAGACCGCGACGGGTCGCCTCCCGACGGTGCTCATGCGTGCGACCCGCCAGTGGGACGACGAGGAGTGGGCCGCGGCGACGGCACGTCTTGTCGCGCGCGGCTGGCTCAACGCCGACGGCACCGTGACCGATGCCGGCACCGCGGCGCGCGAGCAGATCGAGGTCGAGACCGACGAGCACTGCGCCGCGCTGTGGGCGCCGATCGGCGACGCGGGCGCCCGTCGCCTCGCCTCGCTCATCACGCCGATCGACGACGCGTTCACCGCGGCCGGGACGTACGGGCAACTACGCTGATCGCGGCCGATCCGCGAGCTTCGGTCACCGCGTTGCCGGAGCGCGACGCAGCGACCGGACTACTCCCACAGATCCGTGGACAGGTACTTCAGGCCCGAGTCGGGAATGAGCACCGCGATGGTGGCTCCGGCCATTTCATTCCGCAACAGGTGCAGAGCGGCGGCGACATTGGCTCCCGCGGAGAATCCGCCGAAGATGCCTTCGCGCATGGCGAGCAGGCGAGCCGTCGACCGTGCTTCCTCGCCGGTGACCTGCACGTAACCGTCAATGGGAACGTCAAGCAGGTGCGTGAGGTCGGCCCGGGAGAAACCACCACCCTGGATCGGATGGTTGGGCTGGGAGGCGGCTTCCCCCGCGAGCACCGCGGCGCCCTCGGGCTCGACGGCGAAGCACCTGACGGACGGCTTGTGCTCCTTGAGAGCACGCGTCACTCCCGCCAGGCACCCCCCTGTCCCGACAAAATCGGCGAAGGCGTCGATCCTGCCGCCCGTCTGCTCCCAGATCTCCTGTCCCGTGCCCGTGTAGTGGGCAGCCACATTGCTCTGGTTCTCAAACTGGTCTGAACGGAACGCACCGCGCTCTCGGGTGACTCTCCGAGCCTCCAGTTCGACGAGTTCCATGTCGCCTCCCGATACCCGGCCGGGGACCGAGCCGGGCAACTGGTCCACGAGTACGACTTCGGCTCCCAGAGCGACGATCATCCGCGCGCGCTCGGCGGAGCTGCCCTTCGACAGCACCGCCACGAAGGGATGGCCTGTGACCGCGCAGGCGATTGCGAGTCCCGCACCCGTGTTTCCGCTGGTGAGTTCCACTACGGGCTGGCCGGGGAGAAGCAGGCCGGCCTTCTCGGCGTCCTCGAGGATGCGCTTGGCCACTCGGTCCTTCTTGGACCCGCCGGGGCTGAAGTATTCCAGCTTCGCAAGAATCGTTCCCTCCAGGTCGGCGGTGAGACGGTCAAGTCTGACCATGGGTGTGCCGCCGATCGCATCGACCGCGGACTGCAGGACCTTGCTCATACCGGTATCACTTTCCGCCTGGCGGCGGTCGCCGTGGATGAGGCGACCGCCGCCTTCGGCGTTCTGGTTTCGACCTGTCTCCGGCCGGGCCTTGATCCGGGTCCGGCGCCGCACCATATGAGGTGTTCGGCTGTGCCTGACGATGGCCACGCGGGCGCGCACCGTCGTGAGGCGGGTGCGGTCAGAGCGCCCAGGGCGTTTGAGGAAGAGCAGCGTGATGGACCCTGCCCGTATCGGAAGGAGATCGCGGTGAACCGGGAACCGTTACCCGCATCGCGACAGTAGCGCTTCTCTTTGCTCTCATAATCTATGATAACAGTTGGCCGCAACTCGCCCAAATGGGGCCGCCGGCGATGCCAGGCGCGTTCAGGAGGAGGTGCCGTCGAGCATTACCACAATATGAAGCGTAGCGCTATTATTTCTCTTTATGAGGAACGGTAGCAGTTCGCGAGATCTCGCTGAAACCCTACGCGGCGAGCTCCAGTCCTATGCTCCGGGGGAGAAGCTGCCGTCCAGCCGGGCTCTCGTGGAGCGTTTCGGAGTGAGTCCGGTTACCGTCTCACGCGCGCTGAGCACTCTCGCCGCCGACGGGCTGGTGGTCACCCGGCCCGGCGCCGGCGCATACCGCGCGCGCGACAGCGTCTCTGACAGCAGGGCCGTCGACACGTCCTGGCAGCAGATCGCGCTTACCGCCGAAGACCAGCAACATGGTGAGTCCGCCCCGCGGATCGTCGACGCCACCGGTGTCGCCGCCAGCCTGGCGGTCCCTCATCCCGGCGTGATCGCTTTCAACGGCGGCTATCTGCACCCTTCGCTCCAGCCCGCACAGGCCCTCGGCGCGGCCTTCGCCCGTGCCGCCCGGCGCCCCGGCGCGTGGGAGCAGCCTCCGCTGGAGGGGCTGACCGCGCTCCGTGCCTGGTTCGCCCGGGAAGTGGGTGGGCCCAATGGAAACATCACCCCCGCGCACGTGCTCATCACCGCGGGCGGCCAGGCCTCACTGACCACCGCGCTGCACGCTCTCGCCGCGCCGGGCTCACCGGTGCTCGTGGAATCGCCGACCTACCCCGGCGCGCTGGCCGTCGCCCGCGCCGCCGGGCTGCGCCCCGTACCGGTGCCCATTGACGACGACGGCGTACGCCCCGACCTTCTGGACCGGGCCTTCACCGCCACGGGAGCCCGTGTCTTCTACTGCCAGCCGCTCTTCCACAACCCCACCGGCACGGTCCTCGCCCCCGACCGGCGTCGCAGAATCATCGAGATCGCACACGCCGCGGGCGCCTTTGTCATCGAGGACGACTTCGCGCGCCGGCTCGGGCACGACGGACAGCTCCCGTCGCCGCTTGTCGCCGACGACCCGTACGGCACCGTCGTGCACATCAGCTCACTGACCAAGCCCACCTCGCCCAGTCTGCGGGTCGGTGCGCTCATCGCCCGCGGACCGGTCATGGAGCGACTGCGTGCCATCCAGATCGTCGACAGCTTCTTCGTACCCCGCCCGTTCCAGGAGGCCACCCTGGATCTCGTCAGCGCTCCCGCCTGGCCACGCCATCTGCGCACCATCTCCTCCGGCCTGCGTGAACGCCGCGACGCCATGCTCGCCGCACTGCAGGCCGACCTGCCCGGTCTCGCCGCCACGGTCCGCGCACCCGCCGGCGGCTACCACCTGTGGATCCGCCTGCCGGACGGCACCGACGAGGCCGCCCTGGTGGCCGCCTCTCTCCGTGCCGGTGTCGCCGTGTCTCCCGGCCGCCCCTACTTCGCCGCCGAGGCCCCGGCTCCGTACCTGCGCCTCAGCTTCGCCGACAACACCGGTACGGACGAGATCTCCGAGGGCGTCGACCGCATCGCCGCCGCATGCGCCGAGACCGGCGTCGTGACCGGCACGTGAGCGTGGCCCTCGGCTGCTCAGCGGGCCGGCCCGGTAAGCATCGGCGACGGGCCGCTCGCGCTCGAAGCACACCCGGTCTCACGGTCGGACGATGAAGCAGTTGGCGGTCGCGGTCGCCAGCAACGTGCCCGCGGTGTCCTCCAGACGCGCCTCGGCCAGTGCGACGTTTCGTCCGGCGTGAATGACGGTGCCCGTTGACGTGACGGTTCCGGTGCCTATCCGGATAGGCCTGATGAATCGAACGGACAGGTCCAGGGTGCTGAATCTGCTTCCGGCCGGCAGCGTGGTGTGCACGGCGCAGGCAGCCGCCGAATCCAGCAGGGCGGCGTACACACCACCGTGGACGGACCACATGGGGTTGTAATGAAATTCGCCGGGCGTGAGGCGGAACACCGCTTCGCCCTCCCGGGCCGAGGTCAGACGCATGCCGATCAATTCCATCATCGGTGCGGGAGGAACGTCGCCGCGCACCATGGCTTGGAGGAATTCCAGGCCGTTCATCTCGACGGCCGCGGTCGCGAACGAAAGGTGATCCTCCCAGGAAACGGTCCGGACACGACGTTCGGATTCGCCGTTGACGTGGCTGATCGGTTCCGTGCCTGTCCTGTCCATGGCATTTTCTCCTTGGGATTTCCGGCGGTAGGGGTTGAGGGCCGCGACTCTCGGAGGGGAGACGGCGGCAGTACTTCACGCTGGTCGTCGGTCTTGCCTCCGGCGGAAACGGATTCAACCTCGGCCGCCGTGGTCGCAGACCGTGGTGAACGAAACCGTTGGAGGGAGTCTGTTCGGCTATCGCGGCGGCGGAGTCCGGCAGCGACGGACTACAGCTGGGTGGTCAGGCCGGAGACGGATATGACCATGTCCACCGTTCGGGGGAACCTCACAGAGGCTCTTCGACGCAGCCCGCCAGTTCGTTCAACGCCGCCTGCCGGCCTGTGTCGACAGCTGCGCGAAGGGGGCGTGGGCGTCGCTCGGTACGGCCGATCGGCGCGCTGCCGATCGGTGGGCGGATCTGCAGGGTCGCGGGATGCACCGCCAGAAGCCGCTCTTCCTCCGCTCTGATGGCCTCGCGGCGCAGCCATGGTCCGAGGGCTCCCGGTGCGCGCCGGGCGAACCATCGCGACAGCATCAGACGTTCGCCGAAAGACGGAGCCGACGTGGTCTCGTCCATACGCCGAGTGCGAAGCGCAACGATGTGCGTGGCCTTCTGGGCGAGCGCCGTCCGTACGGGGACCGACTCGCTCACCCCGGCGTCGACGAACGATCGCCCGTCGATCTCGATCGGTTCGCCTGCGAGAAGCGGCATCGCCGTCGAGGCGAGGAGCGCGGCCTGCAGGCTGGATCGGTCACGGATCTGCTCGTGCAGATCGGTGGCCTGGCCTGTGAGGGCGTCCGTGGCGATCGGGTGGAACTCGACGGTGCTGTCGAGGATCTCCTGGAACCCCATCGGCATGATCTCGGTGTACACGGTGTGGACAAGGAAACGGGTGTCCACGACCGGCTGCCGGCGCAGTGCGCGCCTTGGGTCGATGGTCGCCCCCATGATGGTCGGATCCCACCACGCGTGCATGGTGCTTTCTGCGCGACCGCACAGCAGCCACGCCGCGTTCAGCGCTCCCGCGGAACTGCCGTAGACGGCATCGAACATCGGCAACAGCCCCAGCTGTTCGATGGCGACCGTCATGCCGCTCGAATAGGCGCCACGCGAGCTTCCGCCTTCGACCAGGAGCACCAGGCGCGCGTCGTCGCTGCGATCTCCGGGAGCGCTTCCCTGTTTCTTGCGGTCACGCAGTAGCTGAAGGACGGTGTCGGTCACCGTTCCGCCTTCTTTTCTTGCTTGAAGATCGCGTCGATCGCCGACGGCAGGACCGCACCGTGGACCGCTACTCCCACATCAACAGTAGCGCTATCATATAGCTTCATAATTAACGATAGCAGTTCTCGAAGCGAGACGTACTCACGAGTAGGTTACTCGTCGGTAAGTTCTTTCCGGTGGGGAACTCGACACCGGTCGGGGACGGGCCGGACCCGCGGCTTCACCCACGGAGTCGACCTTGTCCGGTGGGCTATGCTGTCCGGCGATGACTACCGGGACGGCGTCGCGCCACACACGGATTGGTGACCCGGTGCTCTTCTGAGCGCCGTGCGGGCCGGTGCGGGCCCGCTGTTCGATCGAGGATCTCGCGCTGCCGCGCGGGCTCCGCCTCCTGTCGTGTTGATCACAGGTTCTGCACATCGACCACGACAGGAGAAGTCATGCCCACCAAGACACTGCGGATTCCCACCGCGGACGGCCAGGCCGACGCTTTCGCCGCCTTCCCCGACCATGGCGAGCGGCACCCGGGGGTGCTGATGTACGCGGACGGCTTCGGTATCCGGCCCGTACTGCGGGAGATGGCCCGCGAACTGGCCGCGCACGGGTACTACGTGCTCGTCCCCAACCTCTTCTACCGGCACGGCCCGGCGCCGGTGATCGAACTTCCCGAGCACATCGGAGAAGAGGTCCGGCCCGCGATCTTCGCCCGGCTGATGCCCTTGATCGAGGCGCACACCACCGAACGGGTTCTGCGCGACGCCGACGCCTACCTCGGGTTCCTCACCGCTCAGCCCGAGGTCAGCGCCGGACCGGTCGCGGTGACCGGCTACTGCATAGGCGGCCTCCTGGCGATGCGCACCGCCGTGGCCCACCCCGGCCAGGTGGCCGCCGTCGCCGGATTCCACGGCCCCGTGGGCGCCGACGGGCCCGACAGCCTCTCCAGGCTCACCGCCCAAGTCCACTTCGGCCACGCCGAAACCGACATCACGCCCGAGGTCCTCGGCGAGCTCAACCAGGCCCTGGATGCCGCGGGTGTCGACTACACCTCCGAGATCTATCCCGGCACCGTCCACGGCTTCACCATGTCCGACACCGACGCCTTCAGCCCCTCCGGACTGCAGCGCCACTGGGACCGCCTGCTCCCTCTCCTCGACCGCACCCTGACCGGCGGCTGAGGCTCCGGCCTGGAAACCAAACCTGAAGTACACGGCGCCGGAGTCCCGGCTCGGACGCCGGCCGCGAAGCAGCGGCCGGCGTCCCGGTGACGTGGTCATGCGCTCTCTGCCGTCGCAGCCTGTTCGTCAGGCTCGCGCCACATCCACATCCACATCCACATCACGGTCGCGGGTGAGGGGTGCTCGCCACACTTCTGCTGGGCCGCGGCTAGGGGATGTTCCAGGCGGAGATCACCGGCTGCTCGTGCTCGGTGCCCAGGAGACTGAGGGTGCCGGGACGCGGGTGGCAGAACAGCCGGCCGGCTGAGGGGTCGAGGCCGAGCCAGCGCGCGGTGAGCACGCGCTGCAGGTGGCCGTGCGCGACAAGGGCGACGTCGCCGTCGTTCAGCAGCGGCCGGATCCGGTCGAGCACGGCGTCCGTGCGTGCGGCCACCTGGTGGAGCTGCTCGCCGGGATAGCCGGCGGCGCCGGGGACGACGCCATCCCGCCACAGATGCCAGCCCGGCCTCGCCTCCCGGATCTGCGTCTCGGTCATGCCCTCGTAGCCGCCGTAGTCCCACTCCATCAGATCGGGATCTGGCTGAACGCCGGTCAGGCCCGCCAGTTCGGCCGTCCGCATGGCGCGGCTCAGCGGGCTGCTCAACACGGCGACCAGATGACGGCGGGCCAACGCCGGGGCGAGCGCCTTGGCCGCGGCCACGCCGGTGTCGGTCATCGGGAGATCGGTGCGGCCGGCGTACTGGCCCGACCGGCTCCATTCGGTCTCGCCATGCCTGATCAAGATCAGCTCACTCATGACCGGGACGGTATCTCGTGATGTGATTCGCCCGCAATCGGTCTGCTTCGGGAAGGGCGCACCCTTCCCATGACCGGGATCGGGTCCCGCTCACCGTCCGAACGTGATCATGGGGCGGTGCTCCGCAAGAGACCCGCGCGAGCGAAGTCGAGTACGCGGTCGACCAGGGGGAGCAGCTCATCGGTGGCGGTGTCGCGGTGGTGGGCCTCGTGGGTCATGTACAGCTCGCGCAGGCCGCCCACCACGGTGTACGCGGTCAGGCGCGGGGCCAGCGCGTCGGGCGCCAGGCCCATGTCCCTGCCGATGGCGGCGGCGATCAGGCGTTCCAGCTCGTAGTAGCCCGCGCGGCCGCGGCCGCGCAGGTCCTCGTCCTCGGCTATCAGGGTGGCGCGTTTGACGCGCAGGGACCAGGTCTCGCCCGGCTTGCGGCCCTGGTCGGCGTCGCGTTCGTCGAGGGCGTGCATCGTGTCGCGCATCCACTCGCCGACGGCGTCGAGGACGGGGCCGGGCCGGGTGTCGAGGCGGGCGGCCAGGGACTCCGGGGCGAACGGGTCGTCGGCGAACAGCAGGTCTTCCTTGCTGGGGAAGTGCAGCGTGACGGTCCGTGTCGCGACGTCCGCGTGTTCGGCGATCGCCGCGATGGTCGTGTTGCGGTAGCCGTGCGACGTGAACAGCTCCAGCGCCGAGGTCTGGATCCGTTCGCGGGTCTGCCGCTTCTTTCGATCTCGCCGACCTTCCATGCGGCAACGATACCATCCATTCAATTAATGCAGTCCATGCTACTCTTATGATGAAACGTATCCACTGAAGAGAGGTGAGGACGTTGTCCAAGGCATGGTTCATCACCGGCACGTCGAAGGGGTTCGGTCGCGAGTGGGCGGAGGCCGCCCTCGAGCGGGGCGACCGGGTCGCCGCCACCTCACGCGACCTCGGCCCTCTGCGGCCCCTCACCGAGAAGTACGGCGACGCCGTACTTCCCCTGCGGCTCGACATCACCGACCGCGCGGCCGTGTTCGCCGCCGTACGGCAGGCGGCTGAGCACTTCGGCGGGCTGGACGTGGTGGTCAACAACGCGGGCTACGGCCATTTCGGCATGGTCGAGGAGCTGACCGAGGCCGAGATCCGCGCCGAGATGGAGACCAACTTCTTCGGCACGCTATGGGTGACGCAGGCGGTCCTGCCGGTGCTGCGCGCGCAGGGTCACGGCCGGATCATTCAGGTCACCAGCGAGGGCGGGGTCCGGGCGTTCCCCGGCATCGGTGGCTACCACGCGTCGAAGTGGGCGGTGGAAGGGCTGTCGGAGTCGCTCCGCAAGGAGGTCACGCACTTCGGCATCGACGTCGTCTGCCTGGAGCCCGGCCCGTACTCGACCGACTTCGGCGGCGGCAGCGTCCGCACCAGTGCCGAACACCCGGACTACGCCGAGGTCCGCGCGGTCACCGAAAACGTTTGGGACCTCGGCGACCCCAAGGCGACGCGCGGGCCGATCCTGGAGCTGGCCGACACCGACGACCCGCCGGCCCGGGTCTTCTTCGGCAAGTCGTTCGAGCCGGTCGCGGCCGAATACGAGGAACGGCTTGCCACGTGGCGGAAGTGGCAGCCGGTCGCGCTGGCCGCATTCCGTTGACGCGCACACCGGGCTGACGTTCGTGTCCGACGCGTCGGTGAGCGTCGAAGCGTCCCCGGGCGATATCCCCGGAACGGTGGAGAACGACGTAACCCACCGCGAAGAAGCCCCCGCTCGTCTCTCCGAAGACTCTTCTCCGAGGAGACGAGCGGGGGCTCCACGCGTTGACGCGGTGTCAGCGGTGGTCTTCGGCCTCGGCGAGGTGGTGATCCTCCACCAGGACGGCGAAACCGTCGAGATGGCGGGCAAGGCTGTACTCGAACAATCCGTCCACGTCCGACACCTCTTCCCCGGTGACCGTGGCCAGCAGCGGAAACCGGCCGGAGCGGAGAAGCTCGTCGGCCCGCTTCCGCTGTGTCAGCCACCACCGGTCGAGCGTCACACCGGTCTCCTGCTCGGCTTCGACCTCGTCCGCCATGGACAGCGCAACGGTGAGGACCAGTGCGTGCAGCGTGAGCGCCTCTCGAATCCGTGTTGTCATGGGCAGTCCAAGCCCGTCGAGTGCACGCAGGGTCCACTCGGTATGCGCCATCATGTTGGGCACCAGCAACGGGCGAGTGAACGAGACGGCCCTGGGCAGCCAGGGGTGTCGCCGGCACAGCTCCCACTGCAGGCGGGAGATCAGTTCGAGCCTGGCTCGCCAACCGTCCGGGCCCGGGACGGGTAGCTCCGGTTCGCCGAAGACCTCGTCGGTCATCTGCGTCACCAATTCGTCCTTGCTCGAAACGTGCCGGTACAACGACATCGGACCGACACCGAACTCGGCCGCGATCCGCCGCATGGATACGGCGTCGAGTCCCTCGGCGTCGGCGATCGCGATGGCGGTGCGGAGGGTTTGCCTCCGGCTCAGCGCCTGCCTGGGGGCACTGGCGCGCCGCGGTCCCGGGGGAGTGGTCACGCCGACCGGCTTCTTCCGGCCCGTGAGGGTGCTGACCACCGTGCCGGCGCCGACCTTCGTCTCGACCAGCCCGTCGTCGCGGAGAGCGGCCATCGCTCTGGTCGCGGTCGCGACCGCGACGTCCCATCGCCGGGCGATCTCCCGGATGGAAGGCACCCGATCCCCGGGCCGCAGGTCGCCGGCCAGGATCCGGGCGCGGATCTCCGTGACGATCTGCCGGTATGGCGGTTCCGGCCGCTGCGTTGACGACGGCATGGAGCCCCCGATCTCTTGGTGAGGTTGCTGCCCGCCAAGAGTGTACTAGTCCAATCTCTCAGGTCCAGTCCGCTTTGACTCGCTGAATCATCAAAACACTCCCACTTCCGCGACCATCTCAATACGCTGTACCCATGACAGCTGATACACCGTACGCATCCGTGCGGCGGGCGGATGCCGCAGACCGGCAGGCGGTGTTGGACGTCCTGACCAAGGCGTTCATGAACGATCCCGTCGTCTGCTGGCTCTTCCCCGAGGCAGGCCGGCGAGGCCGTCTCCAGGCGCACTACTACCGCTCCCTGCTCACCCATCCCGCCGCCGAGGTGTACCTTGCCGGTCGGCGCGAGGGCACCGCGATATGGCTGACGCTGGCCGCAGGCCAGACGCCCTATGAGGGGCGCCCGGACGCATCCGGGGCGGGCCAGGGGACGGTCTTCGGCGAGAACGGCGCGCGATTGCTGGCCCTGGGCCAGGCACTGGCCCCACGGCATCCCGCTCGCGAACCGCACCTCTACCTCCCGTGCATGGGGGTGATCGGCGGGCGGCAGGGCGCCGGGCTCGGCTCGGCGATGTTGCGGCACCGGCTGGAGCGAGCGGACGCCGACGGGCTCGCCGCGTATCTGGAGGCGAGTTCGCCCAGGAGCCGCGTCCTCTACCAGCGGCACGGATTCAAGGATCTCGGCGAGCCGGTTCGCGTGGCGGACAGCCCGCTCCTGTGGCCGATGTGGCGCAGACCGCACCGTTGACCGCCGACTCACACCACCCGTCCAACAGGCGGATGGAGCGAACGTCGATGACAACGGACCGCGGCAGTGGTCGCCGACCCGGCGGCCATGCCGACCCGTTCGACCGGCCTGAACCGGTGGAGATCTTCTCGGAGCTCGCCGGTCGTCGACGCGGCGCAGCACGCTCAGAGTGGGTTACGCGGCGGCTTCGACGAGGGGGCGGATGATGATCTCGTTGACGTCGATGGCGACGGGTTGATCGATGACGTAGGCGACGGCGTCCGCCACGGAGGATGTGGGCATGTTGAGCTTGTCCGCCATGGTGCGCACCCACGCCATGGTGTCGGGATCTCCTCCCAGGGTGTTCAGCTCGGATTCGGTGAAGGAAGGGCTGACCACGGTGACCCTGATGTCCTGTTGCTCCTTGCGGAGCCCCTCGGACAGGGCCTTGACCGCGAATTTGGTGGCGCTGTAGACGGCGGAGCTGGGGACGACGTCGTGGCCGAGGGTCGAGCAAATGTTGATCACGTGTCCCGAGCGCTGCGCCTTCATCAGCGGGAGAACGGCCGCGATGCCGTGCAGGGTGCCGCGCAGGTTGACGTCGATCATCTGGTCCCACTCGTCGACGCGTAGCGCGTCAAGCCTCGACAGCGGCATCACGCCGGCGTTGTTGACCAGGACGTCGATGCGTCCGTGCCGGCGGTGGGCCTCCTGGGCGAAGGCGTGGACGCTTTCCTGGCTCGTCACGTCGAGTGCCATGTGCTCGGCGGAGCCGCCGTCCGCACGGATCGTGGCGGTCAGGGCGGCGAGGCGGTCGAGGCGGCGGGCGCCGAGCACCACGTGGTGGCCTGCCGCGGCGAGCCGTTGCGCGGTGGCGGCACCGATGCCGCTGCTGGCTCCGGTGATGAGGACGATCTTCGGTGAGTCGTTCATGTGAGGTTCCTTGAGTCCTTCGATATCGGTCACGAGCATGGGCACGCGCCTCGACCGGCGCGGGCGGTCGGCTCGGTCCTTACGTGTCGGTCATTCGTCGGCGTCCGGCCCGGACGAGCCGACGGAGGGATCCAGTGCGGAGAGCACCTGCTGCGTCATCACGATGGCCCGCTGCGCCTCACTCCGGTCGAGGGTCTCCAGTCCGGCGTGCATGGTGCTCATGCGCCGTACCGCCTGGTCGGCGATGTGCCTGCCGGTCGGCTCCAGACGCACCAACTGACCGCGTGGCGCCTGTGGATCGAGATGCCTGCTCACCAGGCCGCGTTCGCACAGCCGGTGCACCTGCTTGCTCACGGCACCGGAGGTGACCATGAGACGGCGGAACAGCTGGGTCGGGCTGAGCGCGTAACTCGGTGGCGAGCGGCGCAGAGCCAGAAGGATCCGCATCTCCGAAGGGAGAAGGTCGTACTCCTTGACCAGTTCGGTGAAGTCCTGTTCGAGGAGTTGCGCGATCCGGTGGATCGCCGACGCCAGCACGATGTTGGTGACGTCGAGACCGGGGAGTTCCTGCTGCCACAGTGCGGCCACGGCCATGGGGTCGGGCCCGCCGATGCGAGGAGCGTACGTCGACTCCTGCTCGGTGGAACCAGTCGGAACCTCGGGGTCTGTGTCATTCATCAGCTGACCAGTGATTCTTCCTAGGAAACTTCCTTCCTGGGAAGATAGACCCTGTTGTCGGAGGCGCGCAAGTCGCGCCTCCGGCAACGCGTCGACGAGGGGACGCCGGGGCTCAGCCGATTTCGACGCCCTCGATCGCGGGGAGGCCGATGGCGTCCAGAGCGGCGTGCGCGGCCTCCGGCGCCTCCTCACGTGAGGCCGGAATGGCTGAACGAGTCGCCTGTCCGCCGAAGGTGTCCGAGGCCTCTGCCGGTGCCAGGGCATGACGGTGCGGCTGGACTCGGCGAAGGCGAACGGCCTGCCGGCCGTGGAGCTCCGGGGTGCCCGGGAGCTCCACGGCCGGCAGCGTCTCCTGACGGGTGGCGACCCGGTAGCCCTACTTGACGTGGTTGAGGAAGAAGTCCCGGACGTCCTCGGCGAGCAGTTCCGGCACCTCCATCGCGGCGAAGTGGCCGCCGTGCTCGAACTCCGACCAGTGCCTGATGTCGTACAGCCGCTCGGCCAGCGGTCGCACCGACAGCGTGATGTCGTGCGCGAACACGGCCACGCCGAGCGGCACCCGGCACGGCTGCAGGCTCCCTCGCGGGGAGTCGTGGTGGAACCGGCCCGAGGAGGCCGCAGTCGCGGTCAGCCAGTACAGCGAGATGTCGGTGAGCATCCGATCGTCGCTCACCGGCGTGGCGGGGTCGGTCCACTGCGCGAATCGCTCGGCGATCCAGACCAGCTGGCCGACCGGCGAGTCGGTCAGCGCGTAGCCGATCGTCTGCGGGGTGAGCGCCTGCAGAGCCTGGTAGGGCGGGCGGTTCGCCATCAACTGCCTGACCTTGTCCAGCCGGGCCTCGTCCGCTTCGGACACCTCGACGTCGGGGTCCGGCCGGGTCGGCAGGTAGTTGACGTGCACCCCGACGACGTGCTCGGACGCGACCGCGCCGAGCCCGATGGAGATGCCCGCGCCGAAGTCGCCGCCCTGCGCGCCGTAGCGCTCGTACCCCAGGCGGCGCATCAGCTCGGCCCAGGCCCGCGCGACCCGGACGGTGTCCCAGCCGCGCTCGTGGGTCGGCCCGGAGAACCCGAAGCCGGGGATGGACGGAATCACCAGGTGGAAGTCGCGCGACAGCGGCTCGATGACGTCGAGGAACTCCAGGAACGAGCCGGGCCAGCCGTGGGTGAGGATCAGCGCGAGCGCGTCCGGCTTCGCGGACCGGACATGGACGAAGTGGATGTTCTGGCCGTCGATCTCGGTGGTGAAGTGCGGAAGCTCGTTGAGCTTGGCCTCGTGCTCACGCCAGTCGTAGCCGGTGCGCCAGTATTCGGCCAGTTCCTTGAGCCGCGCCAGCGGGAAGCCGTAGTCCCACCCGGCGCCGGCGACCTCGTTGGGCCAGCGGGTGCGGGAGAGCCGGTCGGTCAGGTCGTCGAGGTCGGCCTGGGGGATGTTGACGCGGAACGGCTCGATCATGGTCCTGACTCCAGAGGAATTCATTCGGTGTCCTAATGTTTGTATAGCTAACGTTTGGTGCTCAAACGATACAATGAATCATTAGTGCTTCCAACGATTCGTTAGACTTGTCACATGGAGAACCCATCCGAGAAGACGCCTGCCCGGTGGGAGAGCCTGCCCAGCTGGCTGCTCACCCAGACCGCCAACCACGCGCACCGCCTGGTGGGCGACGGGTTCTCGTCCGTTGGCGCCCGCGGCTACCACTACCGCCTGCTCGCGACGCTGGAGGAGTCCGGCCCGGCCAGCCAGGCCGCGCTGGGCCGCCGTAGCGGCATCCACCTCAGCGACATGGTCGCGACGATCAACGAGCTCGCCGATGGCAAACTGGTCGAGCGTGCCCCGGACCCCTCCGATCGGCGGCGCAACGTCATCTCGCTGACCGCCGCGGGCAAGCGGCAGCTGCGGCGACTGGAGAAGCGGCTGGCCGAATGTCAGGACGAACTGCTGGCTCCGCTGTCACCCGAGGAGCGACAGGGGTTGACCGGGCTGCTGTCCAGGCTGTTGGACCACCACAACCGGCGAACCGGCACCCCCGAATAGCCGTGGCGCCGACTGGAACGTGCTCTCGGGACGCAGCCGGCCGGGCCTGAACACTCGAGCGCCTCCGGCGTCGGTCACGTCCGGCTCGTCCGCGTACGCCTACGGCTCGGCGACGCGGGGCCGGCCTGATGGAAGTGCGTGCACACCGACGCGGGCACTGTCCGCGTGAGGCCGGATGGCGCGGTGGGCGCATGACCGCGCGGAAAGCTTCCGGCGAATCGTTGGTGCCTGCCCCAAGCGTCGCTCAGCTGAGAATGCGCTCGGTGAGCAGCCAGACGCCGATGCCGATCATGGCGGCTCCGGACAGGCGGCTGATGAGGCGCGCCGCGGCGGGCCGGCCGTGCAGGACGGTGCGGGTGAGGGCGCCGAGGCAGAGGTAGAACAGGGCGCAGGTGGCCATGAAGGCCAGGCCGAGGACGCCGATCTGCCCGGCGACGGGCCAGGCGCCGTGCGGGTCGGTGAACTGCGGGAGCAGGGCGAGGAAGATCAGCAGACCTTTGGGGTTGAGACCGCTGACGCCGATGCCGCGCAGGAAGGTGTTCCAGTCGGTGCCGGCCGGGGCGGTGGCCGGGGTGTCGGGTGTGGCGGGGTGGGCGAAGGTCATCGCGCCGTGCCACATCAGGTAGAGACCGCCGACGAGGGTGAGGCCGGTCAGGACGGCCGGGGATCCGGCGACCAGGGCCCCGACTCCGGCCGCGACGATGAGGGTGATCGCGGCGTAGCCGACGACCAGCCCGCTCACCGCCGGGTACACCGACCGGCCCCGTAGCCCGGCACCGATGGTGAAGGCCCAGTCCGCGCCCGGGACGACGATGAGCAGGAACGCGACCGCCCAGAAAGCGAGCACGGAGCCGGCGGCCATGAATGGATTCCTCCCGGTCGATCAGCGGATATGGGAAGAATACGTTTGATGTGCCCAAAGGTGTTTCCAACTTTTCCCCGATCGGGTCGCATGTATGGAAGAATTTTCTACGTGGATGCGATCGACCGGAAAATTCTTGCTGTGCTCCAGGAAGACGGCCGTCTGACGATCACGGAGCTCGCCGCACGGGTGGGGCTGAGTGTCTCGCCCTGCCACCGCCGGCTGCGGGAGCTGGAGCGCAGCGGGACGATCCGCGGCTATCGGGCGATCGTCGACGCGAGCGCCCTCGGCCTGACGTTCCAGGCGCTCGTCTTCGTCACCATGCGCCAGGAGGACCGCGACACCCTGCTGGGTTTCGAGGCGGCGGTCGCGCGGGTGCCCGAGGTGGTGCAGGCGCAACGGTTGTTCGGCGACCCCGACTACCTGCTGCGCATCGTCACCGCCGACCTGACCGCCTACCAGGAGCTGGAGGACGACGTCCTGTCCGCGCTCCCCGGCGTGCAACGCCTGAACTCCACCCTCGTCATGAAACACGTCGTGAACGACCGGCCCCTGCCCACCTGACGTCAGGCCAAGACACATGGGGGTGGCGCCGGGGCATGAGCCGGCTCACCCGGCCGGGGACAGATGGAGGCGCTCGGCCGTATGCGCGAAGTGCGGCCCCTCACCGAGCGGTGGAGCGATCCCGGATCAGGTCTGATGCGGTGTCGTGTCAGCGGCCGTGTCAGTACGGCAACGGCCCGGTATCAGAGCGGTCGGCGATGGTGGATGCCATGAACTGTTCAGCGATCGCGGCACTCGCGGCCGCGCCCGTGGTCGCCGGCGCTCCCGCCGCGTCCGCGACGGCGAAGCCGGGGGTCGAAATCTCCGGCGGGCTGACGCGGCCCGCCTTCTCCTAAAGGGTGACGGGCTCGCTCATAAGCAGTGATCCGATCGCCCGTACCCGCACGCCTGCGGTCCCGCTTGTATCCCAGCTATTCGGTGTTGCTATGTACCGGTAGTCAGTGTTACTTTCTACTAGTACATAGCAGCACCGAGTAGCTGGAAGGAGGGGCATTCCATGGCCAAGCAGGTAACCGAAATGCTCAAAGGCGTGCTGGAAGGCATCGTCCTGGCCATCCTGTCCGGCCGGCCCGCGCACGGCTACGAGATCACCGCATGGCTGCGAGAGCAGGGCTTCTCCGACATCGCCGAAGGCACCATCTACGCACTGCTCGTCAGGGTCGAGCGACGCGGCCTCGTCGACGTGGAGAAGGTCCCCTCCGAAAAGGGGCCACCGCGCAAGGTGTACTCCCTGAACGCACACGGACGGGAGTACCTCGAAGAGTTCTGGAGGACCTGGAGCTTCCTCACCGAACGGCTCCAACAGCTCCACCAAGGAGGTAAGCAGACATGACCACAGAGCCGACCGAACCGAAAAGCCGCTACCGGCAGTACCTGGAGATGGTCACCGGGCCACTTGAGGACAAGAAACGCTGGCGGCAGTACAAGGCACGCGTCAAAGAGCTTCCCGACAACTATCACACGGCGGTCGAAGCGCTGGAGCGATACCTGATGCACTTCGGGCCGACAGCTCAGGCAGACAGCCTGCTGGAGATGCTGGAAGATCTCGCCGATCTGTTCGAGCAGAGCGCGGCCGACGAAACCCCGATCCGCGAAATCGTCGGGCAAGACCCCGCGGAGTTCGCCGAGGCGTTCCTGGCGAACTACCCGGGAGGGTCGTGGATCCGCCGGGAGCGGGAACGGCTGAGCAACGCCATCGACCGCGTCACGGGCGACACGCCGTGACCCGACAGAGAACGGATACCCGAATGACAGCCAATCAGGTCCAGGGTCCTGCGATCCACGTGCAGGGCTTGGAGAAGTCCTACAAGGAACTGCGGGTGCTGCGCGGCGTGGACTTCGACGTGGCGCACGGCAGCATCTTCGCGCTGCTCGGCTCCAACGGGGCGGGCAAGACCACGGTGGTGAAGATCTTGTCCACGCTGCTCAAGGCCGACACCGGCACCGCCGCCGTCAACGGCTTCGACGTCGCCACCCAGGCCGCGAAGGTGCGGGAGTCCATCAGCCTCACCGGACAGTTCGCCGCCGTCGATGAGATCCTCACCGGGCGGGAGAACCTGGTGCTGGTCGCCAAGCTGCGCCACCTCAAGAATCCCGGCACGATCGCCGATGACCTGCTGGCGCGGTTCTCGCTGACCGAGGCGGGCGCGCGCAAGGCGTCGACGTATTCGGGGGGCATGCGCCGACGCCTGGACATCGCGATGAGCCTGATCGGCGATCCGCCGGTCATCTTCCTCGATGAGCCGACCACCGGGCTGGACCCCCAGGCGCGGATCGAGGTGTGGCAGACGGTCAAGGAACTCGCCGGGCGGGGCACGACGGTGCTGCTCACCACGCAGTATCTGGACGAGGCCGAACACCTCGCCGACCGGATCGCGATTTTGCACGAGGGCCGGATCATCGTGAACGGCACCCTGGCCGAGCTCAAGCAGATGCTCCCGCCGGCCCAGGTCGAATACGTCGAAAAGCAGCCGACCCTCGAAGAGGTCTTCCTCTCGCTCGTCGGTGCCGACGGTAAGGACGGCGAACGCCGGGCAATGACCGCAACCTCGGCACGGATGGATGAGGAATAACGATGACCAAGCATTTCTTCGGTGACACGACCGTGTTGCTGGGACGCTCTCTGCGCCACATCACCCGCAGCGTGGACACCATCATCACGACCGCGATCACGCCGATCGCCATGATGTTGTTGTTCGTCTACGTGTTCGGCGGTGCGATCGACACCGGGTCGGTGTCGTATGTGAACTACCTGCTGCCCGGCATCTTGCTCATCACGGTTGCCTCGGGCATCGCCTACACCGCGTTCCGGCTGTTTCTGGATATGAAGAGCGGCATCTTCGAGCGTTTCCAGTCGATGCCGATCGCCCGGTCGTCGGTGCTGTGGGCGCACGTGCTGACCTCGCTGGTCGCCAATCTGATCTCGCTCGTCATCGTCGTGCTCGTCGCTCTGCTGATGGGTTTTCGCTCGGGGGCCGGCGTGCTGGCGTGGCTCGCGGTGGCGGGCATCCTGATCCTGTTCACCCTGGCGTTGACGTGGCTCGCCGTCATCGCCGGTCTGTCGGCGAAGACGGTGGACGGCGCGAGCGCGTTCTCCTACCCGCTGATCTTCCTGCCGTTCATCAGTTCGGCATTCGTGCCCACCGACACCATGCCCGGCCCGGTGCGTGCCTTCGCCGAGAACCAGCCGGTGACCTCCATCGTCAATGCCCTGCGCCACCTGTATACCCAGCAGCCGGTCGGCACCGATATCTGGATCGCCCTGGCTTGGTGTGTCGGCATCTTGGTCGTCGCCTATGTCTTCGCCATGACCGCCTACCGCCGCAAGATCTCCTAGCCTGTGCCGGCCGGGTCCGTTCTGATCCAGATCAGCGTGACGGACAGGCGGATCGATCGGGCGGTCGCGCTTCTTCCCGCGGCGCAGCGATCAGCGCTGGTTACCCGCCCGAATGCACTTCCTGCGATCAACAGAATTCTGAATGCACCCTAGCCTTCGAGCCACGGAAAACACGCACTATCGCGAGATGAGGAATGACCGTGAGTGAGTCCCTCCACACCGTCACCACGATGCCGACCGCGCGTCAGCCCGGCTGCCCCTTCGACCCGCCCAAGGAGCTGATCGAGGCCCGCGAGCACGGCCCGATCAGCCACTTCCCCTTCCCCGACGGACACCAGGGCTGGCTGGTCACCGGCTACGACCTGATCCGGTCGATCCTGGCCGACCCGCGCTTCAGCTCCCGCAAGGAGCTCATGGGCCACCACCCGCTGGTCGACTACGGCGACATCGAGGTCCCCCCGGCGCCGCCCGGCGAGTTCCTGCTGATGGACGAGCCCCAGCACAGCCGCTACCGCAAACCGCTGGTCGGCAAGTTCACCGTCCGGCGCATGCGACTGCTCACCGAACGCGTCGAGCAGGTCACCGCCGAACACCTGGACGCCATGGAAAAGGCCGGGCCGTCGGCGGACCTGGTGACCGCCTTCGCCAAGCCCATCCCCTCGGTCATCATCTGTGAGCTGCTGGGCGTGCCGTATGAGGACCGGGGCTCCTTCCAGGACAACATCGATAAGTTCCTCGGCGGTGAGGTCAGCGACGAGGACCTGTTCGCGGCCTACACCGCGACCCAGAACTACCTCGCGGAACTGGTGGCCGCCAAGCGCGTCAACCCCACCGACGATGTGCTCAGCGACCTGCTCGACAGTGATCTGACCGACGAGGAACTGAAGGGGATGGCCCTGATCTTGCTGTCGGCCGGGTTCGACACCACCGCGAACATGCTGGCCCTGGGCGCCTTCGCCCTGCTGCAGAACCCCCAGCAGCTGGCCGCGCTGCGCGCCGAGCCCGCGCTCACCGACGGGGCCGTGGAGGAGCTGCTGCGGTATCTGACCGTCGTCAAGCAGCTGACGAGGGTCGCGCTGCAGGACGTGGAGCTGGGTGGCCAGACCATCAAGGCCGGCACGACGGTCATCTTGTCGTACGCCACCGCCAACCGCGACCCCGAGCGCTTCACCGACCCCCACACCCTTGATGTGCGCCGGCAGGAGGGCGGGCATCTGGCCTTCAGCCATGGCATCCACCAGTGCCTGGGCCAGCAGCTGGCCCGCGTCGAGATGCGCGTCGCGCTGCCCGCGTTGCTCAACCGCTTCCCCACGCTGCGCCTGGCCGTACCGGCTGAAGAGGTCGCTCTGCGCCCGGAGACCGCGGACATCTACGGGGTCAAGAGTCTCCCGGTCACCTGGGACGCGTGACCGCCGGGGCCGGTGACGGGCGAGACCGCCTACGGCCGCCCGTCACCGCTGTGAGCGCCGCGACGCCCTGGACGGAGATCGCCATGGCATCCGCCTGAAATCCACCATACTCGCCCGACCTGCGATGATAACGGTCCGATGAAGGTCGGCGGTATTTGCGGGTTGCGCGCGGTGGAGGTTGGTCGGTTGTCGCCACAGTTCGGCAGAAATAGTGATGTGCAGGTCGAATTGCTCGGGCCGTTCGAGGTCCGGAACCGTGACGGGGCCGTGGTGGAGGTTCCCGGGATCCGGTTGCGCGCGCTGCTGGCCGCACTCGCCCTCGAGCCTGGCCGGATCGTCTCGCGCGGGAGGCTGGTGGACTGGATCTGGGGGCAACGGCCGCCCGCGGACGAAGTGAATGCCTTGCAGGCGTTGGTGTCCAGGCTGCGCAGGGTGTTGCCGGCCGGTGTGATCGAGGCGGATTCCGGCGGGTACCGGCTGGCCGTGGCTCCTGATGCCGTGGACGTGTGCCGGTTCGAGCACCTGGTCGGTCAGGCCCGTGCCGCCGAGCCTGCGGTGCGGGCGGATCTACTGCGCTCGGCCTTGGCACTGTGGCGCGGTGCGGCCATGGCGGACATCGCACTGCGAGACAGCGATACGTTCGACGCCGCAGGCGCGCGGCTGGACGAACTCTACGTTTCCGCGCTCGGGGATCGGGTGGACGCGGATGTTCGCCTCGGCCGTGGCTCGGAGCTGGTCTCCGAGCTGACCGAGCTGGTTGCCACGTATCCGCTGCGGGAGGGGTTCGTGGCGGCCTTGATGCGAGCGCTCGCCGAGGCGGGGCGTGGGACCGAGGCGTTGACCGTGTACGAGCGGACGCGCGAGCGGCTCGCCGAGGAGCTGGGCGCCGATCCATCGGCCGAGCTCTCCGCGCTGCACACCGCGCTGCTCCGTGGCGAGCTGGGCGAGCGGACGGAGAACCGCAGGACGAACCTGCGCGCCGAGCTGACGAGTTTCGTCGGCAAGGACGATGACATCTCCGCGGTCGCCGGTCTGGCCGTCGACCACCGGCTGGTCACCTTGACGGGGGCGGGTGGCTCCGGCAAGACAAGGCTGGCCACGGAGACCGCGCGGACGATGCTCGCCGAACTGCCGGATGGGGTGTGGGTGGTCGAACTGGCCTCGGTGCGGCCAGGCGGTGAGCTGGCGCAGGCCGCCCTTACCGCGATCGGCCTGCGTGACCAGACGTTGCTCGGTGGTGCGCGGGGCGGGGAACCGATGGATCGGCTCATCGCCGCGGTCCGGGAGCACGCGATCCTGCTGATCCTGGACAACTGCGAGCACGTGATCGAGGCGGCCGCGGTTTTCGCGGATCGGCTTCTGGGGGAGTGCCGGAGGCTGCGAATCCTGGCCACGAGCAGGGAACCGCTCGGTATCACGGGGGAGGTGCTGTGGCAGGTCGAGCCACTCGCGCTGCCCGCGAAGGGAGCGGACCCCTCCGAGATCGGGACCTCGCCCGCGGTGCGGCTGCTGCGGGACCGCGCGGGTCTGGTGCGCAAGGACATCGGCACGGGCGCGCACACCTTGTCGACCATGGCGCGAATCTGCCGGGCGCTCGACGGGATGCCGCTGGCGATCGAACTGGCCGCGGCAGGGCTGCGCACCATGTCCGTCGATCAGCTGGCACGTCGGCTCGATGACCGATTCCGTCTGTTGACCGGCGGCAGCCGTACGGCGCTTCCCCGGCACAAGACGCTGCGCGCGGTCGTGGACTGGAGCTGGGATCTGCTGACCGAGGCCGAACGCGGCGTGCTGCGGCGGCTCTCGGTGTTCTCCGGCGGGGTGAGCCTGGAAGCGGCCGAACGGGTGTGCGGGGACGAGGCATTCGGCGGGGAGCGGGTATTCGAACTGCTGACCGCGTTGATCGAGAAGTCGCTGCTGCTCGCCGACGGCGAGGACACGCCGCGCTACCGGATGCTCGACACCATCAGGGAATACGCGGCGCACCGCCTCGCCGAAGCCGGGGAAACCGAGCCGGCGCGCCGGGCGCACCTTGCCTACTTCACCGAGCTGGCCGAGACGGCCGAGCCGCACCTGCGCCGGGCCGAGCAGCTGGAGTGGCTGTCCACGCTCGAGGCCGAGCACGACAACATCGGTGCGGCCCTGCGCGGGGCGATCGCCGAGGGACGGGCCCAGGAGGCGATGCGGCTGGTCGCGGCCGTGGGCTGGTACTGGTTCCTCAGCGGGCACAGGGCCGAGGGCACCGAGCTGAGCATCGCGGCGACCTCGCTGCACGGTGAGGTGTCCGATGAGGTGCGGGCGGTGGCGAACACCATCGTGACGGTGTTCGTGACCTCCGGGGCCAGCCGCGACCAGTATCAGGCGCGGGAGTGGATCGAGGAGGCGCACCGGCTCACCCAGCGCGGCGAGTATCGCAACCCGCTGCTCGGGTTCATCGGACCGCTGGAGCGGATGCTGCAGGAGCCGATGGAGTTCCTGCCCGCGTTCGAGCCGCTCATCGCCGCCGACGATCCATGGGTGCGCGCGCAGGCCAGGCTCGCTCGCGGCCGACTGCGGCTCACGCTCGGCGGCGACGTGACCGACGTGGACGTCGACGTCGACATCGCCCTTGCCGGGTTCCGTACGGTGGGTGACCGATGGGGGATCTCGTCGGCGCTGGCCTTCCTGGCCGAGCGGCTCGCCATGCGCGGCGAGTTCGCACGCGCGTGTGAGCACTACGAAGAGGCGGTCGCGGCGCTGACCGAGATAGGCGCGACCGAGGACGTGGTCAGTCTGCGGGCGCGGCAGGCTCAGCTGTACTGGCTGATCGGCGATGAGCGATCCAGCACGTCCGCCATGGCCGAAGCGCAGCGATGCGCGGGTGGGATCACCTGGCCGGACGAGCTTGCCGAACTGGAGTTTTCGAAGGCGCAACTGGCACGCTGGCGCGGCGAGCCGGACAGGGCACACCGGCACCTGGCCACGGTGCCGGCACCGAGCGACTTCCTCCACATCAGGGTCATGGACCTGTACGGCTACCTCGCCGAGGATCTCGAGAAGGCCCGCGCGCATCGGGCCGAGGCGTTCCACATGGCTGTGAAGCACATGTATCACCCACCGCTGATCGCCGAAGTGTTGATCGGGATCGCGGATCTCGCGCTGCGCCAGGGACAGTACGAGCAGGCCGCGCGACTGCTCGCGGCAAGCGACGGCGTGCGCGGCACGCCGGATCGTTCGCAACCGGACGTTTCCAGGATCGCCGCGGACACGCGGAGTCACCTCGGTGAGACCGTGTTCACCGAGGCGACCCGTGCCGGTCGGCAGCGGGATTGGCGTGAGCTGGCCGAGATCACGCTCGCTCCGTGAACGACACGGAGTGGATGAATCTATAGATATACGCCGGAATGCTGGATAGATTTACAGGATGTTCACCCTCGGTGCCCTCGCGCGGACCCTCTCCTTGGAGCTGCGGGTCCTCGTTCCCGGCCCGCCCGGCGCGATGGAGGCGGAAGTGACATGGGTGCACACCACCGAGTTGCCCGACCCCTCGAATTACGTGCGCGAGCGTGAGCTCGTACTGACCAACGGCCTGTGGATCGGTCAGGTGACGCCGGCGGAGTTCGTGGCGAGCATGAAGCGGGCGGGAGCCGCGGGGGTCATGTTCGGCCTGCTCGCGACCACCCCGGCGACGCCGGGGGAGCTGGTCGACGCCTGCCGGGAGGCGGACCTGCCGCTGCTGGAGATCTCCCCGAGGGTGCCGTTCACCGCCGTCTCCGAGACGGTCGCCGCCATGTACGCCGAGGAGCGCCAGAGCGTGCTGGTCGGCATGGTGCGCAGGGGCGACGCGCTGGCCAGGGCGATCTCGCGCGGTGCCGGCGCCTCCGGCGTGCTCCAGATCCTCCGGCGCGATCATGATCTGCCGCTCGCGGTGGTCGACCGGATGGGCCGGCTGCTCGCCGAGGCCGGAGCCCGGCTCGATGACGAGCAGCTCCAAGTGGTGGCCAGAGGGCTGGCCCGCCGGCCACCGGCGCTGGAGCTGGAGCTGGGTCCCGCCGATCGCGCGACCCTGTTCCTGGTGGGAGCGGTCGGCGACGTCGACGCCGCGCTGATCTGCCTCCGCCCGGTCAGCGCTCTCGACCGGATCGAGCAGGACGCACTGGAGCAGGCGGCTCGTTTCCTCAGTCTGGAGGTGGCCAAGCAACAGGCGGTGCAGGCGATCGAGCTGCGTTTCGCCAGCGAGCTGCTGGAAATGGTGCTCTCCGGCGGGCGGCGGGCGGCCGAGGTTCCGGGCAGGCTGCAGGCGTTCGGCGTGGACGCCGGGGGCCCGCTGGCCGTGTGCGCGATCGCCTTCGCCGAGGGTGAGGCGGCCACGCTGCCCGGTCTTGCCGAGGTGGTCGGGGAGTTCTTCGTGACCGAGGGGGTTCCGGTCGTCGTGGCGGGCGGCACCCAGGACGTGGTGGCGGTGCTGTCCTGGCGATATCCGGAAGACGGGCTGGTGTCGCTGGCGGAGCGGCTGGCCGGGGCCGTGGCGCGGCGATTCACCGGCCGTCGCCCCGTGGTGGGTCTCGGCGGCGTCGCCGACGACTCCGCCGGTCTGCGAGAACCCCTGACGCGATCCCGGGAGACGTGCCGGGTGCTACGCCGCAGCCGCGGCGGGCCCGTGGCGCGGACCTTCGCCGAGCTGGGCACGCACCGGCTGCTTCTCGGGCTGCAGGACGCGGGGGCGCTACGGGGCTTCGCCGACGTCGTGCTCGTGCCGATGCGCGAGCACGACGTCAGGCGCGGCGGGGAGTTGGAGGTGACGTTGCGTGCCTTCCTGGATCACGACGGGCACTGGGCCGCCACCGCCGCCTCCCTGCACGTTCACGTCAACACGCTGCGGAACCGGCTGTCCAAGATCACCGAACTGACCGGCCGCGACGTGAGCCGTACCGAGGACCGGGTGGACCTGTTCCTCGCTCTTGAGGCCGACGCCATGAGCTGACCCCCGGGGCACCGCCCGATGCGGGCGCAGGGCGATCTCCGGGTCGGCCGCCGCTGCCTCGGCCACGTCGCGGCAGTGAGCGAACCGCACGTCCCCGCACGTGAGCGCGGACCTCGATCGCCCGCACGAAGTCCGCCCGCTCCTGGAGCGGGGTCATCGACGTGGGCGGCCGATGACCGCGGGAATGGTGCGCCACCTCGTGCCCCCGCTCGACGATCGACCCCGCCATGCCAGGTCCCACTCATGTCCACCGTCATGCTCGCCGGCTCAGACCCCGGCCCGGATGCCTGCCGCCCGCCACCGGCGCGTATTGTCCAGCGTCGCCATGGGCTGCACCATCATGTGGTCGAAGTCCTCCAGCGCCGCCCCCTCAGCCAGACGACGGGGAAGGTCGGGGTTGGCCAGCGCCCACCGGCCGACCGACAGGACATCCGCGTGCCCGTCGGCCAGCACCTGGGCCGCCTGCGCCGGCTCGTGCATACCGCCGTTGGCGATCACCGGAAGACCGCTCACCCGGCGAGCCAGGCCGGTGATCGTGGAGCCGCCCGCCAACCTCGCGGTCTCGATCCAGTCCCGGCCCTCGCTGGCGATGTGCAGATAGGTCGCGCCCGCGTCGGCCAGAGCCGTGAAGATGACCTCCGCATCGTGAGCGCCCCCCGGCCAGCGGTGGCCGAAGTCGTTGACCTTGGTCTGGGACAGCCGGATCCCGACGCAGAAGGACGACCCGACCTTCGCGCGGATGGCCGCCACGACCTCCGCGGCCAGGCGGACCCGGTTGGCGATCGGACCGCCGTAGGAGTCGTCGCGCCGGTTGGTGTAGTCGGTGAGGAACTGGTCCAGCAGGTAGCCGTTGGCCCCGTGCACCTCGATCCCGTCGAACCCGGCCTCGCGCGCGTTCACCGCCGAGGTCACGAAGCCGCGCACCGCCTCCTCGATATCGGCCGGGTTCATCTCCCGAGGAGTCGCCCATCGTCCGTGGCCGCCGTACTCGGGCATCTTCTCCCCGAGCGGTGGCACGGCGGACGGGCCCGCGGTGTCCTTCCGGTAGTGGCTGCCCTGAGACAGCGCGCCCGCGTGCATGAGCTGCAACACGATGGGCGTCCCCGCGGCGTGCACCCGGTCGGTGGTCTCCCGCCAGGCCGCCACATGCGCCTGCGACACGATCCCCGGCTGGTTGAGGTATCCCTGGCTGTACAGGGTGTCGGTGTAGGTGCCCTCGGTGATCACCAGCCCGAACCCGCCGCGTGCAAGCTCGGCGTAGTAGCCGGCCATCTCCTGGGTCGGGGTGCCGTCCGGGGCGGCCGAGACCCGGGTCATCGGCGAGACCGCGAGCCGGTTGACCAGTTCCAGATCCCCGATCCGTCCCGGCTCCAGCGACGGGTGCCGTACACCGAAGGTGGAAATGCTCATGCTGTCCTTACTCCTTGAATGTCATGACGGCCGGGCAGCAGGTCGACCGCCAGCGACGTCGGGCTGTTCCCGTTGATCTCGACCAGGTCCTGGGGGCATGCGGAGACCACCACCACGCAGTCCATGGCGGCCTCGAAGGTGATCGCGTCGCCCGGTCGGCCGGCTGCGGGCAGCCGGCCCAGCTCTCCCGACTCCCGCACCGGGATCCGCATGAACACGTTGACCGGCTGCGGGGTGACGGCGACGGCCAGGCCCAGCGTGGCCAGGGACCGGCGCAGGTTCTCCGCACACGAGGCGTGAGCCTCCCGCACGCCGAGCGCGGCGTAACGCGCCGGATCGCAGGCGGCGATCAGCATGTCGTGCCAGCCCGGAGAAGTGTCGGAGACCAGCGTCAGGATCGGGCGACGGCCATTGGTGACGAACTGCTCGCCCACCGCCGGGAACAGGCGACTCGTATGACTGCGCGTATGCGAGGCACTGAGATGCTCGGTCACGTCGCCGGCGCCGAAGGCGAACAGGTCGCCCACCTGCCCGCCTTCGAGGTCGACCACACGCACCCGCTGCCCGGCGGCCACCGTGACCGCGCGCCCCTCGCGAGCGGGCACGGTCACTCGTTTCTCAACCGTTGTCGACTCCATGCTCAGCAGCAAACCACCGGACCGACCGGACCGGCCATATAGCTTCCTACTGCATTTCGGAGTAACAATGGAGATATCTACACAGAAGAACCTACGCCGCCGGTGATACCTGACGCGGGCAACCGCCTCCCACGCGCTGACCGGCGAGAAGGTTCGTTTTCCGTGGTGATCTCGTCAATCACGGTACCGACGCCGGCCCCAACGACGTGGCCTGCACACCGCCGGCCGTCTCGAACGTGAGCCTGCGTCGCCGGCCGGTCGCTGAGCGCTCCGCCACCTGAACGACGGCCGCGTGAGGGTCCGTCATGTGGACTACGACCGACCCTCCACCCCGGAGTGGCGTCGACCACGAGGTGCGGCATGACAACCGCCGTGAAGACCGCCGCCCTTTCAGCGCAGCGTCTCGGCCCAGTTCGCCGGAACGCGCCCCGCCGGGCCGGGCGTGGGCTGGTCGAGCGGATGGCTCACCGGGGGAGCGAGGTCGGGACCCGACTCGTACATCTCGGAGGCGTCGTAGTCCCAGAACCAGTTCTCGCCCGGTTCGAAGCTGCGGATGACCGGGTGCCCGGTGCCCTGCGCGTGGGCGGAGGCGTGCTTGGACGGGGAGTCGTCGCAGCAGCCGATGTGACCGCACTGGGCGCAGCGCCGCAGGTGGAGCCACCATCCACCCGACGCGGTGCACTCGGCGCAGCCGGTGCCGCTCGGCGGGACGGAGGGGTCGATTCCGTTCGGCGTGGTCATGACGACTCCTCGGGAGTGTTCGTAACGATCAGGGTGAGGCGCGTACCAGGAAGCGGGTGTTGCCGGGCACGGACTGCACCTGGAGGCTTCCGTGACGCTTGTTGACGACGATACGCCAGAAGACGTCCAGGCCAGGACCGGTGCCCTCACCCGCCGGTTCGGCGCTGGGGAAGGGGTCGAAGATCCGGTCGCACCCCCGGTTAGGCTCATGATCGTGACGATCGAAAACTCGCACTGCTCCTTCTGCGGTCAGGCCTTCATCCCCGGCCGGCCCTGGCCGCGCACCTGCTCCGGCTGCGGCAACACCGGTTACCTCAATCCGCTGCCGGTCGCGGTGATGGTGCTGCCGGTGGACGACGGCCTGCTGGTGATCCGCCGTGACGTCGAACCGCACCGCGGCGGGCTCGCCCTGCCCGGCGGCTTCATCGACGTGGGGGAGTCCTGGCAGCAGGCGGCCGCCCGGGAGCTCCGCGAGGAGACGGGTGTTGTCGTCGACGCGGACGAGGTGCGGCTCTTCGACGTGCTCAGCGCCCCCGACGGCACCGTGCTGATCTTCGCCCTGGGGCCGCGGACCAGCTCGGCCGCCCTTCCGCCGGTCGCGCCCACGGCCGAGACGACGGAGTGGCTGCTGATCGACGGGCCGCGCGAACTGGCGTTCTCGCTGCACACCCAGATCGCGGCGAAGTACTTCGGCCGAAGGGGCGGAGTCCCTGCCTGACCTGCGAAAACGGAGAGGTCCGGCAATGTTCGATCAGGCTTGGCGGGAGAGCGCCATCGGGTCGCATCTGGGTATGGAAACGACCTAAACCTGGGCGTTCCGCGAGGGCTCCTGAGCCTCCGCGCGGCCTTCGTCGCGGGCGCGGGCGAGCAGGTCCGCCAGACGCCGGCGGCGGCGCCGGGTGATGGCCCGGTAGGAGAAGAAGAGGATCACGAGAAGCGCGACCAGGGCCAGCTGGGGCCAGGGCACGGTCCAGACCGTCACGTCGGTGGCGGCGTTCTCGACCACGGCGCCGGCGGGGGCGCCGCCCTGGACGGACGGGGACAGGGTGACGGTCGTGGAGAGCGGGCCCAGGGCCCAGACTCCCGCGATGCGGGTCTCCACCGTACGGCTGTCGCCGGGGAAGATCTCCTCGACCCCGGTCTTGGCGTCCCGTTCGGCCAGACCGGACAGGTCGCCGGCCGTCGCCTCGCCGGTTCCGCTCGCCGCGACGTTCCCCTTGTTCGTCGCCGTGTACCTGACCCGGATGACACCGGACGAGAAGGGATTCCATGACTGCTCGTACGTGGCCGTGAGATCGCTGACCGCCATCGCCGCCGTGATCGTGCCGGTGGCGCGCATCATGACCCGGAACCCCACCCGGCTCTCCACGGAGACCGTGCTGCTCGCGCTGGTGACCGTCGCGGCGATGCCGGCCGGATGGTCCCCCGGCGAGGCGTCACGCGGCACGGTGATCGTGAACGGCACCACCTTCGTCTCGTTGGCCCCGACGGTGACCTCGTTCTGGACCTTGACCCACGTGCCGCCGTCCACTGAGGCGTGGTCGGATTGGAGCATGTTGAAGCGGCCCTTGTCGGTGAGGTAGCCGTCGGCGGCCTTCAGGGCGAAGACGGCGGAGGCGTCGCTGAAGTTCCGCACGGCCAGATGCTCGGTCACGCTCTGACCGGGGTCGATGGTGAGCTCGATCCACCGGCGGCCGTCCGGGCCCTGCTGGTCGGCCGGCTGGACCGACCAGGTGAGCGTCGGTTCGGCCAGCGCGCCGGTGGGCACGAGGGGCACGGTGAGGAGCGCCGCGGTGAGTACGGCGAGGAGCCGCGGCAGCGTCTGTGACAAGGTTCGGATCACGGCGAGGTCCTCCGGCGAAAGGGGGGTGGTGGGGGCCGCGCCGCCGCGGCCCCCACCCGTCGGCTATTCGAACAGGGACAGGGTCAGCGTCGAAGCGTACGAACCCGCGGCGACGTCCGCGGGGGTGCGCAGGAACAGGTCGGCGTTGACGGTGTACGCGCCGCCGGCGACCGCGCCGGACTCGAAGGTCGAGGCCAGGAGCTCCTTGTCGACCAGACCGACGTTGTTGCCGGGCTGGGTCGGCTCGTCGAGGACGGTCACGACCTCCTCGCCCTCGGAGACCAGGCCGGTCTCGCCGCCGTCGATCAGGTGCGGCTTCCAGCCGAGGTGGCCGGCGCTGATGGGCGCCTGGCCGGAGTCGCCGGCGAAGTTGCTCGCGTTGCCGAGGACGGCCCATGCGGCGCCGCTGGGCACCTCCTCCATCGTGCGGGTGTCGGTGACCGTCACCGTCGGCAGGGTGCCGAGGAACTGGCGGTTCTCCAGGGTCGAGCCGTCCTCGCTCAGTGCGACGGAGTCGGCGGCGACCGACATGGCGAGCACGCCCGGCTCCTCGATCTTCTTGATCTCGACCGTCACCTCCACGTCGGTGCCGTCGCCGGGGTCGGCCACGGCGGGTGCCTGGAATGCCACGGACGCGGTCAGGGCGACAGCCGCCGCCAGCAGCCATTTGCGATGAATTGTCATGTAATTCTCCATGGTGCGTGGTTTTTGGTGATCCAGATTGGGATGTCAGGTGCAGGTGAGGGCGGGGTACTCCGCGGTGTGGACCGAGGCCGTCTCCTCGTCGGCGGCGCGGACGGTGACCGTCCCCGCCGCGATCGAGGCCGTACGGGTGGCGAACGACTGGTAGGCGCTCGTGCCCGGCGCGACATCCGGGACCGACCGCCTGCCGTACGCGCTCTCCAGGGTGATGCTCGCCGCCGCGTCATGGTCGTTGCGCGCCTGTACGGCCAGGTATGCCTTGCCCGCCAGGCACCGCGGTGTGACCGTGATCGTGACGGGGATCTCGGCGGGCTCCTCGGGAGGCGGTTCCTGGGCGAAGACCCGCCATTCCGTGATCGCCACCGCGGAGTAGGTGGTGCCGTTGCCGTTGGCCCGGACCGTGGCCCGCACCCGGGACGTGGTGATCGGGTTGAAGGTGACGTTGTTGAACGCGGTCGTGCTCGTGCCGTACGCGGACGCGCCGGGCACGTCACGCCAGGCCGAGGCGGCCTCGTCCCAGTACTGGAGCACCCAGCCGTCGGGCTGGGCGACGCCGTCGCCGGTGCCCTGGTTCGAATCCCGCCAGAACTTCAGCTCGGTGCCGATGATCCGTACGGGACGTGACCAGTCGTACTGGACCCACTGGGTCTGTGGGCGGGTGCCGGACCAGGTGCCCCAGATCTGCGCCTGGCTCGGGTTGGCCGGGTCGGCGTTGTCGTTGAGGGCGGTGACGCTGTTCCAGCCCGCCGTGGAGGAGGCGGTCGGGGTCGCGATGGGGGCGATGTTGCCGTTGAGCGGCGCGGACAGGTCCGCCGGGATGACGACCGTCTTGGCGGTCTCCAGGTTTCCCGCCCTGTCGATCGCCCGGTAGGACACGGTGTGCCGGTTGGCGTCGGGCGCCGTGATGACGCCGTCGGCGGTGGGGGTCCACGGGCCGGTGCCGACGGCGTACTCGATGCCGGCGACGCCGGAGGTGGCGTCGGTCGCGACGACCTTGACCGACCGGCTGGCGGTGTTCAGGGTGCCGGCGCTGACCGGCGCCGTGGCGTCGATGCGTACCGCGAGGTTCCCGGGCGCCGAGCCGTTGCCCGCCCGGTCGGTCGCCTTCGCGGTGACGGCGTGCTCGCCGTCCCCGGAGACGTCGGCGTCGGCCTGCCGGGTGTCGGTGGTGACGACCGGCTGTCCGTCGTCCACCTTCGTCTCGATGGTCATCCGGCCGCCGCGGTCGTCGACGCCGTTGACGCGCACCCGTACCGCCGAGCGGTACCAGCCGGCGTTGCCCGCGCTGCCGCTGGGGGTGAGGGTCAGCGTCGGCGCGGTCTCGTCACCTTCGGTGTCGTCCGGCGACAGGACCGTGACCTGCGCGGAGATGCGGCCGGCGGTGTAGCCGAGCACGGTTCCCCGGATGGTGACCGTGCCGGGCTGGGCGACCTGCTCGGGGGTCAGCGGGTCCCAGAAGACCGGGATCCGCAGCGTCTCGCCGCCGAAGGCGACGCCGACGGTGCCGGGCAGCTCCGTTTCGCCCACCTCGACGGTGATGGCCGGCGGATCGACGGTCTCCGGCTGCGTGGCCAGGATCTTCCACTCCTCGACCGCGACCGCCGAGTAGGTGCCGCCGTTGGTGGAGGCGTCGAAGGTCGCCCGTACCTGCGTGGTGGTGACCGGGTCGAAGTCGGTGTTCTGGAGGCCCTGCGTGGCGGTCGGGTAGCCGCTCGGGCCGGGCACGTCGGCCCACCGGCCGGTGGTGAGGTTCCAGTACTGGATCTTCCAGCGGGCCGGGGCCGCGACGCCCACGCCGCTGCCCTGCGGGTTGTCGTTCCAGAAGTCGATCTGCGAACCGGAGATCCGCATCGGCTGGTCCCACGTGTACTGCACCCACTGCTGCGGCGGGTTGTTGCCGGTCCAGGTGCCCCACATGTCCGGCGGCAGCGGGTTGGACCGGACGAGTTCGTCGTTGAGCGCCTTCACCCAGTACTGGGTGGGCACGGGCTCGTTGGAGACGGTGGCCTTCGCCTCCTGCGCGATGTTCGGGCGGGGCGTGAGGTCACGTCCCTTGACCGGTGTGGGCGTGACGGGCTTCATCCGCGGCGGGGTCTGCGTGTCGTCCCACTCCACCCGGTCGATCGCGACCGAACGGCGGAAGTGCCCGCCGCCGACCGCGTCGGCCGTGTGGTAGGCGATGTACCACTTGCCGTTGAACTCCAGGATGCCCGGGTGGCTGGTGGTCGAGGAGACCGGCCGGAGCACGGTGCCCCGGTAGGTCCACGGCCCCGCGGGCGAGGAGGCCGTCGCGTACGCGATGCAGGCGTGGTAGTTCGCCGGGGTGCACTGCGAGGTCGGACCGGCGTTGTTGCCGGCGTACGCCATGTAGTAGGTGCCGTTGCGCTCGAAGGCCCAGGGCGCCTCGAAGAAGCCGGTCAGGCCGGTGACGGTGCGCTGGGTGCCGACAGGCGTCTTCATGTCCTGTTGGAGTTCGAGCGTCCGCAGGTTGCCGAAGGAGCCCCACCAGATGTGGACCCGCTGGTTGGGGGTCTCGCCGTCGATCAGGATCGTCGGGTCGATGTTGTGGATCGTGTTGGCCGAGGGCACCCGCTGGGAGATCAGCGGTCCGCCGATGTGGTCGGTCCACGGGCCGGTCGGCGACGTCGAGACGGCCACACCGATGGCGAACTTGTCGGGCGCGGGGCTGTCGCGCTCGTTGATCGGGACGTACCAGTAGTAGCGGCCGTCCACGCCCCGGACCATCTGGCCCGCGTACGCGCGCCCCGGCGTCGCCCAGGAGAAGACCGTCTCCGGGCGCATCAGCGACGGGTGGTGGGTCCACTCGCCGGCCTCGACGTCGGTGGTCTTGAACGCGCCCCACTCGTTCATGACGAAGTCGTTGGTGGACGGACCGGCCTGGTCGTGGCCGGTGTAGATGTAGAGCTCGTCCTTGCCGCTGGTGTTGCCCGGGGCCCCGGCCGGGACGACGACCGGCGCGGGGTCCGCCGAGTAGTAGCCGCCGTCGCCGAGGATCGGGTTACGGGTGTTGGTGAAGGTGACGGGGTCGGCGGCGTGGGCCGGAACGGGAACCCCGATCAGGCCCACGGCCGCGAGCAGGGCGGCCGCCGCCGCGGCGGCCCTGCGGAACCGGTGTTTCGGCCGGGAGCGGGGGGGTGATGAGGCGGCGCTGCGCCTCACGACGATCTTCAAGGTCCTGCTTCCTCACTGTCTGAGGGAGTCTCAGCGGGGGGTGGTGGCGGCGCCGCCGAAGACGCCGCCACCGGGGAGTGCTAGCCGCAGTTGAGCGCGCCGTACGGCACCTGAGCCGGTACGGTGACCGGCACGCCGTCGACGGTTCCGGTGACCTTCACGGTCGCCGTTCCGGCCGGGATCGACCTGGCGCGGGAGTTGAACGCCTGGTAGGCGGACTTCCCGGGCGCCACATTGGCCACGGTCCGCGACCCGTACGGCGTGATCAGCTCGATCGTGAGCGGCACGTCGTCGTCGTTGCGGACGTTGAGGGTGACGTAGGCGTTTGTGCCGGTACACCGGCTGAGCGCCTGCGCGTCCGTCTTCCAGACCGGGCCGCCTTCACCCACCGTGAGCGTCAGCGTGGTCCGGATGGTGCCGGCCTCGCTGACGTACGGCGGCAGGACCAGGTCGCCGATGACGGTGTAGGTGCCGTCGGTGTCGACGATGTCGGGGTCGAACCGCCAGTTCACGCCGATGGCCTGGTTGTCCCTGGATCCGTCGTTGTAGGAGACCTCCACCTTCGTGGGCAGGTAGGGCAGCTCGCCGACCTCGACGTGCTGCTCGAAGGACTCGGCGCCCTGGATCGAGATGCCGTCGTCCGACATCTCGGGACGCACGTAGACGCGGGCCTCGGCGATCAGGCCGTAGGCGTCGTTGGTGCCGTAGATCACGAACGGGTCGACGTTGGCCTCCGCGACCATGTCCGGGGTGATCGGCTGCCAGGTGAACGCCACGGCGCCGCGGGCGCCGCTGGTGTAGACCGCGTCCAGTGTCGCCGGCGGGGTGGGCACCAGGCCCACGCCGGTCCGGATGAGCACCGGCGAGCGCACCGAGTCGACGGTCTCGCCGTTGGCGCGCCAGCGCAGCACACCGGTGCCGGCGCCGCCGGACATGAGGCCCCAGATCCGGATACGGATCCGGCTCGTGGTCACCGGTTCGAAGTTGAAGCGGTTGTAGGCGTTGACGGCCAGCCCGTTCTCGTACGAGGAACCCCCGGCGAGCTTCACCGGCGTCCAGGTGGTGCCGTCCGTCGAGGTCTCGACGGCGTAGGTCGTGGCCGTCGGGCGGCGGGTGCCGCCGTTGTCGTCGTACCAGTAGATGTCGGTCGAGGAGAGCCGCACCGGTGAGGTCCACTGGTACTGGATCCACGCCTCGTTGGCGGGGCTGGTGCCGTTGCGCGGCTGACCCCAGTTGCCCCAGCCGGTTCCGGCGCCGGGGTTGGAGTTGCTCGGCGTGGTGGCCTCGTTGACCCGCGAGTGGTTCTCCCAGGACGCGGTGCCACTGGTGGTGATCGACGCCGTGGAGCCGAACTCCGCGACGACGTCCTTCTTGGCGAGGGTCACCGGCACGGTCGCCGCCGACCGCTTCTCGCCGTCGTCGGCGGAGAACCGGAAGACGTAGTCACCGGCGACGGTGCCGGTCACCCGGGTGGACAGAGCCTTGGAGTCGGTGAAGATGACGCCCGCGCCCTGCGGCGCCGAGACGGTCTCCCAGCCGAAGGTGAGCTCGTCGTCGTACGGCACGCCGTCGTCGGAGGCCGTGCCGACCAGCCGGGTGGACAGGTTGCCGTCCGCCGAGCCGTCGCGCGTGGCGGTGACGGCCGGCGCCTGGTTGGTGACGTCCGGCACGTCGCGGCCCGAGTCGAACACCTGGATCTCGGAGATCGCGGTGTAGTAGGTCGGGCTGTTGGTGAAGACGATGCGCACCTTGCCCGCGGACACGCTGTCGAACAGCGCCTCGTTGAACTTCGCCGTCGGGACGGCCGGGTTCTTGAACTGGCCCGGCACCTCCTTCCAGCCGCCGTCGCCGTCGGGCACCTGGACCCACCAGCGGGCGGGTTCGTGGTAACCACCGGCCTGGCGGTCGCTGACGAAGAGCACCTTGATGTTGTCGAAGGACTTGGCCGAGCCCAGGTTCAGCTCGACATAGCCGTTCTTGTCGGTCGTGCCGTGGTTGCCCCAGTAGGGCTCGTTGGCGGTGACACCGTCGGTCACGGCCGCCAGCGACACGGGCTGCTCGGTCTCCTTGACGGCACCGGGCGTGTAGTTCATCGAGGTGGTGCTGTAGCCGGGCGTGTGGAACTGCCGCCACGGCGTCGGCCGGGTGCCCTGCTGGGTGTACGACGAGGCGAGGGTGGCGCCCTTCGCCAGGTTCACCGAGTCCTCGGTCAGGTCGATGCCGGCCGTCTTGAGGTACGAGACGACGCGGTCGTCGTCGATGGGGGTGTTCACCGCGGCCGGGAAGTCGTCCCCGTCGGTGGCCTGGAAGGTGACGGTGAGGCCGTCCTCGGCCTGGACCTGGTTGGTCTTCGGGTCGTAGGTGATCTTTCCGAGCTGGTCGGTGCTGACCTTGCGCTCGCCGTTCAGGAACAGGCTGTAGCCCGCGCCCAGGCCGTACTCGGTGCCGTCCGGGTCCCAGACGATGGTGAGGTCCTCGCCGTGGTAGCGCAGGTTGTTGACCATGAAGTGCTCGTAGCCGAACTTGATCGGCCAGAGCTCGATCTTGTCGTCGGACCGCGGCTGGATGCCGGCCATGTCCTCGACATAGATGTAGTTCATGTTCCCGAGCATCACGTGGTTCGGGTTGTTGCGGTTGTAGGTCTTGGTGGCCGGGTTCCAGTTGGAGTAGTACTCCGACTGGTTCGGGGCCCGCATGTCGCCGTTCGGGTAGATGCTCCAGGCCATCCAGTCAAGCAGCCGCTTGGCGTAGGCCGGGGTGATGTACTTCCCCTCCGGGTCGTAGTGCCGCAGCGCCGCCCGCACGGCGCGATACTGCACGGTGAAGTTGATGTTGGAGAAGTTGTTGGAGCCGCCGATCCCGTAGGCCGTCCGGTCGTACTGGTTGGCGGTGTAGAAGGGGAAGATCGGGAAGTTGTCGCCGTAGGTCAGGAATCGGTAGCCGTCGACGTACTTCTGCGCCTGGTCGTACGGGATGAGGTTCTCGGAGTAGACGTCGTAGAGGTTCGACTCCTTGGCCGGGATCGACCCGCGGGCTTCTGCGGGCAGCGGGTTGGCGTGGCCGCCTGAGCTGGCCCCGCTGGTGGCGCCGTGCGACGTGGCGGCCAGGAACATCCGCATGTCCGGGCTCCACAGCTTGTTCAGGATCGCGTCACGGATGCCGTCGGCGCTGGCCGCCATCTGGTCGACCTTGGCCGGGTCCTCGCCGGCGATCTGGTAGAGCTGCCGGGCGGCGTCGAAGGCTCCCCACACGTACGCCGACTCCGGACGCTCGATCGTCCGCGCGCCGGGGGCGCCGGCGCCGGTCTTCGGGAACCCGAAGGAGATGGCGTCCGCGTCGTTGCCGGGCATGTAGTTGGTGTCGTACGCGATGAGCTTGTCGTTGTTGCCGTCGTAGTGCTCGAGCTGGCCCTTGCCGTCGCCCTCGAAGAAGTGGGCGAACTTCTCGGCGATCTCCTTGCCGCCACCGTGCACGTTGTAGGCCTCAAGGCCGGCCGTGCCGATGTACTGCGAGTAGTGGTTGTTCCAGCTCGTGTGACCCGGGCTGTCCAGGAAGGCCGAGGAGCCGGACAGCTCGCCGATGTTGAGGATCTGGCCGTACGGCAGGTACGGCGTGCGCAGCCACTTGGTGTCCTGCAGGTGCATCGGCTGGGTCAGCGCCACGGCGTTCTGGTAGAGGTTCACCCCCTCGATCGTCGTGGGGTACTGGTAGACGTAGCCGGTCGCGTTGGCGTCGAGGGAGTTGTAACGCTCCCCCCACCAGCGGTAGACGATGGCCTTCTCCAGCGCGGGGTCGGGGACGTTGATGTAGGGCACGTCCTGCGCCCAGCGGCGGTTGAACGCCGTGATGCCGGTCCGCACCGCCTCGGCGGGGGTCAGCTCGGCGTAGTCGTGGTAGGCCTCCACCGTCTGCGGCAGCGAGGCCGAGGAGACCGCGCCGACCACGGAGAGCGAGACCGTGCCACCGGCGGGAACGGTGATCTCGCGGTCCAGGTTGGCGCCGCTGCGGGTGAAGCCGGCTCCGGTGAGGCCGATCTTGACCGTGTCCCACTGGGTGTCGACGAGCCCGTTGTTGGAACCGCTGGTGATGACCCGGGTGCCGGTCAGCTCGGCCGCGGTGGCTCCCGCCTGGGTGGCCAGCGGCGAGGCCGCCCGGACCGTGAAGGTCGCCGCCGACCCGCCGGGGTTGGTGAAGTCGATGGCGGTGACCGCGGCGTTGTCGTAGGTGATGAACTTCGTCAGATCGGCGGTGACGCCGGTGGTGCCGATCGTGTACTGGCTCTTGGCATGGCTGGGCGCGTTGAACCGGTTCGTGTTCACCTCGGTCACGGTCTGCCCGGGCACGGTGACCGTGTACAGGTTGCCGAGGTTGTTGGGACCTCCGACGAAGGTGCTGCCGGCGAAGCCCATGACGGTGAAGTTGTTGTTGCTCGCGCCGCGCATGTACAGCGAGCGGCCCCGGGTCATCAGCACGGCTGACCCGATCGCTCCGCGGACACCGAGCACGCGGTCGAGGTAGTAGTCCGTGCCGCCGGCGGCCAGGTCTTTTTCGAAGATCGACTGTTGCATGCTCGACGCGGTGAACGGCACGCCGGGCTTGAGCTGGTTGGCGACGTCGCCGACGTTGCCGTAGACCGGGTCCCCGATGTCCATGACGTGGCTCTGACCGTTGGTGTAGACACCCACGTCGCCTTCGTTGCCGGGGAGAACCGGGCCGGCGGCGTGCGCGGTGGGCGGCAGGCTGACCAGGCCCGCCACGGTGAGCGCGGCCAGAGCGACCCAGGTGGGCGCTCGGCCTATGCGTCTGACATTCATTAGACTTCCTCCTGCTACCGGGATTGGTCGGTTTCTTGCCGGCGTCGCGGCCTGGTTGGGGCACGGACGCCGTCGTGAGGGGTGAATCTCGGCCGGTGGCATCGTGGACGCTCGTGACACTGGAGGTGGCACGCTCCACAGGGCCATGCGTCGCCGGACGGCGTGGACGCGTCGTCCGGCGACGTGAACGGGATCAGGGACAGTCGTGCACTACCGCGCACTAACCGCACCGCGTTCCCCCGGAGAACGCGGGATCGGTCATGACGGGCAGCCAGGCCCGCGTGGTGGCGCGATCGCGGTTGTCCCGGCGGTGGTACGGCACCAGCCGCAGGGTGGTCGCTTCCGCGACCCGGAAGTTCTTCTCCGCCTCGTATGGCCGGCCGCACGGTTTCCCCGGGGCCGGCGCCGTCTCGGCGTCGTCGAGTTCGACGACGCCGCCCACCGGTGCGCTCCGGTGGTGCTTGTCGCTCCTGGTGTGAGCCTCGACCGATCGCTCACTCCGTGCCCGGGTGGCCGCGCGAGTCCACAGGGTGACCGTGACGGCTCCGGCGGCGGGCCGCTGCTGTCGTCGCTCGCAAACCGAACCTCCGCACGCCGCCGTTGACGGCACCGACGTGACCAATGCAGCACTGACCCGCACACGTGGCTTCATGGCCTGCTCCGATACCTCCAACCCAACGACCGAAATTAACTAAAAGGTTTTCGTAACGTAGAAGAAACCTACGGAGCTGTCAACGGATTGGGTGGGTTTAGTGGCGTCTGACCAGCAAGCGTCAGGAGAAAATGTTTTCGCTGGTGACGACCAGACGGGCGGCCATAACCGACGCGGCCGCCTGGGCGGGCGCCTCCGTCGTCACCGTCCCCGGGGCGCTCAACGGCCGCGTCGATGTCCGGAAGGCGACCGGTCAACCGGTTCCGGACGCCGCCACCCGGCCCGGTTTCCCGCCGAACGCACTGGCTCAGGGCCTGCCGCCCGGGCAGGCCGCACCGCCGGCCCACCCACCGGCGACAGGGTCGGCAGGTTCGGCATTCCCGTGCCACGCGGCGCGAAAACGCTTTCGGGACGGGCAAGATGGGGTCCCCGTGGTCTACACGTACGGCCCCTCCGAGGATCCCGGGGCGTGGGCGGCTCGCCGTTCGCCACCGGACGGTCCCGCATCGCGCACACCGCCGGCCCCACCGGTAGGCCCGGGACCACGACGCCGATCACGATGATGCCCTTGCCAGGGACCCGCCGCGTCGGGTGAAGATAGCGCGAGGGACTGCGGAGTACCGGTTCACGTTCCGAACGCATGCTCTGCCGCAGTGGATCCACGACCAAGGGAAGGGCCCATGACCGACATCGTCAAGCGGTACAACATCCCTGAACAGCTCTTCTGGCTGCGCGGTCCGCAATCGGGCCCGCCGGTCGAGTACGACGCTCGGGCCGGAATGTGGAACGTCTACGGCTATCCCGAACTGCAGGAGGTCCTCGGCGACCCAGCGACGTTCTCCTCCGACACCATGCGCGTGGTCCCCGAGAGCATGAAGCCGTCCCGCGAGGACTTCTCGCTGGACGGCTTCATCACCCAGATCGATCCGCCGGAGCACGGCAAGCTGCGCAAGCTGGTCAGCAGCGCCTTCACTCGCAAGGTGGTCGCGGATCTCGAGCCGAGGATCGCCGCCCTCACCCACGAGCTGCTCGATGCGGCGCGGGAGCGCGGCCGGTTGGAACTCGTGACCGATCTGGCCTACCCGCTTCCCGTCATCGTCATCGCCGAACTGCTGGGGGTGCCCGGCAGCGATCGCGCCCTGTTCAAACAGTGGGCAGACGCGTTGTTCCAGCGGGACGCCGAGGTCTCACTCGCCGAGCCCGCCGAAGCCCGGAAGGCGGACCTCCAGGCCACGCTGGGACCGTGGCGGGAGATGACCGACTATCTCGCCGCCCACGCCGCGGAACGCAGGCGGCAGCCGCGCGCCGACCTGCTCACCAGGCTGGTCGAGGCCGAGGTGGACGGCGAACGCCTGCCCGACGACCAGGTGGTCAACTTTGCGATCGTCCTCCTGCTCGCCGGGCACATCACCACGACGATGCTGCTCGGCAACACCGCGCTCTGCCTGGACGCCTACCCCGAGCAGCAGGACAGGGCACGGGCCGACCGCTCCTCGATCCCGGCCGTCATCGAGGAGTCCCTCCGGCTGTTCACCCCGTTCGCCCTCCTCGGCCGCGCCACCACCCGGGAAGCCGAACTCGGCGGCGTGACGATACCGGCCGATCAGATGGTCATGGTCTGGCTCGGAGCGGCCAACAGAGATCCCCGGCAGTTCCCCGACCCCGTCGCCTTCGATCCCGGTCGCGCCCCCAACCCGCATCTCGCCTTCGGCCACGGCATCCACTTCTGCCTCGGCGCACCCCTGGCCCGGCTGGAGGGACGCGTCGCGCTGAACATCCTGCTCGACCGGTTCGACCCCCTGCGCACCGACCCGGAGGACCCCGTGGAGTTCATGTCCGCACCGACCATGACGGGATTACGCCGCCTTCCGCTGATCTGACTCCTCGCGACCACCGTCGGTTGTCGGGGGTGGATTCGACACCGTCACCCGCGCGACCTGGTGGGCGTGACCGTCACCCGACTCGGCCTCAGGGGTCGCGGGCGCCGAGGTACGCGTCCAGGTCGGCGGCGCCCTTGAGCATGGCGCGGCCCCGGGCGGACAGGCGGGCCTGCCAGTCGCGCAGGGTCGACTCCAGCGGGGCGACGCCTCCGGCGGAGCGGACCTGCGCGATCAGCGGGGCGATCCGCTCCAGCGGGTAGCCGCCCCGCCTGAGCTGGTGGGCCAGCCGGACGTCCCGTACGTCGGCCGCGCTGTAGATCCGGTAGCCCGTCTGCGGATCGCGGCGTGGCCGGACCAGCCCGGCGTTCTCCCATTTGCGCAGGGTGGCGGGGCGGATGCCTAGCCTCCTTGCCAGGGGGCCGATGAACGTGCCGCCGCGCTCCTGCGGCACGGGCGCCAGATCGCGGAGCGCGGCCTCGACGGCCTGGAGGACGCGGCGGTCGTCGAGGAGCTGGCCGTGGCTCTCGTCGATGAGCCGGAGCGCGTCCTCGACGGCACCCCGGTTGACCGCCTGCATGATCGACGTGGCCGTCTGGTGACCGTGCCCGGGCACGAGGGCGAGGAACGCGCGCAGGGCCTGCGCGTGCAGCGGCGCATAGGTGCGATAGCCGTGGACGGTGCGTTCGGCGGCGGGCAGGATGCCGTCGTCCTCGTAGTTTCTGATCGCCTGGGTGGACAGGCCGTGCTCGCGCGCCAGGTCCACCGGCCTCATGGATGCACCACCGATTGAAGGTTCGTCGCGACAGGAGTGGGAATTTCGCGGAAAAGTTTACACCGAGGGTTCAAAGATACCGTTGAAGGCATGGATATCAAGAACACGGCCCGGCCGCTTGACGGCGCGGGCGTCTCGGCGTTCCTCCGGTCGCTTCCCGCCAAGCCCCTGCTGCTCGGTCTGGGCGAGGCCAGGCACTTCGTGGAGGAGCTGGGCGAGTTGCGTAACGAGATCTTCCGGCATCTGGTCGAGCACGAGGGCTACCGGTCCTTCGCCATCGAGAGCGACTGCCTCAGGGGCCTCGTGGTGGACGACTACATCACGACGGGTGCGGGCACGCTCGACGACGTCATGGAGCGCGGCTTCAGCCACGACTTCGGCGAGCCCCCGGCCATCCGCGAGCTCGTGCGCTGGATGCGCGCGTACAACGAGGAGCATGACGAAAAGCTCCGGTTCTTCGGCTTCGACGGCCCGCTGGAGTATTGGGCCGAGAGCCCGCGCCAGGCGCTCACCGCCCTCCACGCCCTCCTCGACGGCCCGCTTCCCTGCACCGTGGAGACCCTCGACGCGCTGCTCGGCCCGGACGACCGGTGGACGAACGAGGCCACGGTCATGGACCCGTCCCAGTCGATCGGCCAGTCCGCCGACGCCCAGCGTTTGCGGCTGCTTACCGACGACCTGGTGGCGCTGCTCGACACTCAGGCGCCGCGGCTGAGCGCGAAAGACAGGGAGCGGGCGGAGCTGTACGGGCGCACCGCCGTCGGCCTGCTCCGTTACCACTCCTGGATGGCCGACACGTCCCCGGCGCGGATAGCGCGGCTGTCGGCCCTGCGAGACGCGATGATGGCCGCCAACCTGCGCGCCGTCGCCGAGCAAGGCCCCGCCCTGGTCTTCACCCACAACCTCCACCTGCAGCGGAACAAGAGCCTCATGTCACTCGGCGACCACCTGCTGGAGTGGTGGAGCGCGGGGGCGATCGTCGGAGCGCACCTGGGCGACCGGTATGCCTTCCTGGCCTCCGCCTTCGGCACGGTCGGCGACGACATCCCGTCCCCGGACACCGTCGAGGGCCTCCTGTCCACGCTCCCGTGGGACCACTCTCTCATCGACGCCCGCCGCCTGGCCGAGGCCGTCACGGAGCCCGCCCCGCGCGTCTCCCACGATTTCGCCTATTTCCCGCTGGACCCGGCCCAACTCGCCACGATCGACGGCATCGTCTTCCTCAAGGAGGCTGTCAGGCTGAAAACGCTGGGTTGACGGGCGCGTGCGTGTCAATCTGCGTTGACACGCACGCACACCGATCACACCGTCCATGCCCGCCCCCGACGTGAGGCGGGGCAAGCTGAAGGCTCTCCGGTTCCTGACGAAAACCCCGGCCCGGCCGCCCGAGTGTGGCGACGGTGTAGAGATACGGGGTGGGTAGCGTGCAGACGGTCGCATGCGCGGGGCGCCGCCCCTACCGTCGCAAGGTATGCAGACCGTGGATGTACTGGTCGTGGGCGCGGGCCTGGCGGGACTGCACACGGCCCGCCTGCTCGCGCTACGGGAACTGAACGTGCTGGTGGTCGACCGCCGCAGGTCGCTGTCGACGGGCATCCGCACGACGGGGATCTTCGTGCGGCGCACCCTCGACGACTTCGACCTGCCGGATCACCTGCTCGGGCCCGGCGTCAGGGACGTGCTGCTGTATCCGCCGTCGCGGCGGGCGCCGATCCGGCTCACCAGCGACCGGGACGAGTATCGCGTGGCCGACATGGCGGCCGTCTATGAGCACGCGCGTCGTGCGGCGACCTCGGCCGGGGCGCGTGTCCTCCTGGGCGTACGGTACGTCGGGGCGTCGAGGGGTTCTGTTCGGTTCGCGGATGCGGAACCGGTGACGGCCCGGTTCATCGTCGGCGCGGACGGCGCCCGCTCACAGGTGGCCCGTGATCTCGGCCTTGACGTCAACCGGCGCTTCCTGCTCGGTGCCGAGATCGTCCACCCGGTCGCGCCGGGCACGGCCACCCCGGCGTTCCACTGCGTGCTGGATCCCCGGGTCGCTCCGGGGTACCTGGGGTGGGTCATCGACGACGGCCGGCATGCGCACGTCGGCGTCGCGGGATATCCGGGCGCGATGCGCACCGGCATCCGCCACCTGCTGGACGCCTTCGCCGCGGACGCGCCCGGTCGTACGGCGCCGGCCGGGCCCATCGAGCGTCGAGGGGGTCCGATCCCGGTCGGCGGTGTGCTGCGACGGCTGGCGTGCCCCGCCGGGCTGCTCGTCGGGGACGCGGCGGGCGCGGTGTCGCCGCTGACGGCCGGTGGACTGGATCCCTGCCTGCGCATGTCCGGCCTGGCCGCGGCGGTCGCCGCGGAGTACCTGCGTACCGGCGACCGGCGCATACTGAGCCGGTACGACGGGAACGCGTTGCGGGCCCGGTTCCGAGGCCGCCTGTTGCTGCGCCGCGTGTTCGCCGGCATCCGATCTCCCGCCGCGGCGGAGGCGGCGGTGGCCGCGCTACGTGGTCGTGCCGGTCGTGCTCTGGCGGCGCGCGTCCTGTTCGGTGACGGCTCGTTTCCCGACGTCGACTCACGGCTCGCGGACCCGGCGACCGGCCACCCGGGCCGGTGACACCGACCGGCTCGCCTGCGACCCGGGGGTCTTCTCTTGAACACGTCCCCAGCCGCTGAATAGCTCGGCGGATGCGCCGTCCCGGGAGAGCCTTAACGATCATGTCGGGAATCGCCCGGCACCACCACCCCCGGCCGGCTGGTGCCGGGTACCGGGTTCAGATGCGCCGGGCGATCGTGATGATCTCGCGGCTGGTCTCGGTGACGGGACCCCGGTGCCAGTCGCCGTACTGATCCTCGACGGTGAACCCGGCCTCGGTCAGGAACCTGGCCAGTGCCGGGACGTCGAGGAAGCGCAGGCTTGCCCGATCGACGCGGAGGACCGTGTCGTCGCGCTCGGCGGTGGTCTCGGTGAACGTGACGACATCGCCGACGACGGACTCGACGTCATGCCACATGCGTAGCTTGCGTCCGGTGGCGTCCTCGAGGTCGAAGGCGTTCGACCGGTTCCAGCCTTCCCAGGCGCGAGCCTGCGGGTGGCGGGTGCCGAAGACGAATCGGCCACCGTCGCGGAGCGAGGTGCGGATCGCGGTCAGGGAGGCCCGCAGTTCGTCGTCGGCGACCAGGTGCTGGAAGGCGTTGCTGGTCATCGTGGCCAGGTCGAACTCTCCGTCCCAGGTGGCGTCGGCGGCGACGCCGGAAACCCATTCGACGTCGGTGCGGTGTTCGGCCCGATCCAGCATGCCCTGGTCGGGGTCGAGCCCGACGAGACGTCCGGTGTGACCAAGGTCGCGGGCATGGTGCAGCATGCTCCCGGTGCCGCAGCCGAGATCCAGTACGGCGCCGGCCGCCATCACGAGCTCGGTGCAGAAGACGACCTCGGGGGAACGGGCGGGGTCCCACGGGTTCATCACGTCGTAGAGGGCAGCGGCCTCGGCATCAGAGAACATTCCGGCAGTATCCACAGACGGGCGACGACAGCCAACCGAATTACGCCGGTGCGCTGCTGAGCGGGGATCCGCTGAACGGGGGAGCGTCCGGCCGCGCCGGCGAAGTCCCGGCTACAGATCGTCGCCGCGGAGGAAGGACTCGATACCGAGTTCTATGTCGCTTTTGGTCAGGACCGTCTCGGTCGCTCCCTTGGCGAGTTCGTCAGCCAGAGCGAGGATCGCGGTGGTCTCACGTTGTAACTCGGCGACCAGGGCGGCGTAGCACTCGACCTGACCGCGCTGGGTAGGGGTGATGCCCTCGGCGGCCCACTGCCGCCCCTGCTCGGCGAACATCTCGGCGTCCTCGGCCGTCTGGCCGAACACCCGCTTCACCCGGGCCACCGTGGCGTCATCGAGAACACCGGGCGTTGCACGGGCTTTCTCCAGATTGGCCCGCTTCTCGCGCACCATGGTCACGCTCTGCTCGACGTGCTCGGTCAGCGTGTCCAGCATGCCGAGCGAGTCCCGCGTGGCTTCCTGCCGCTCCGCCATCGCTATGCGCCTTTCGCGGTGATCTGCCGCCGACCTGGTCAGCGTAGCGGTGACGCGTCCGGGTGGGCGGGAAAATCTTGTAAGAAATAAGCTCCGGGTTCCCGAGCTTCTCTCCCGGTCATCCAGTCCCAGGACGGGGCGTTTTCCGTGGAGACGCGTCCATCGCTGTCGCGGATGATCCGGGTGAAGGGGGTACCAGTGCCGTCTTGCCCATTAAAGGCGTCATCGCGCCACTCCGGAAGTGGTCCGGCTCTTCCGATGACTATGATCAACGCGAACAACAACCGAAACAACGACAAAATACGCAAAGCCGTCTTACCTCCGAGCTAACGCGAGAGAGAGTCGTGGAACTTCGCGACATCGAGATCTTCCTGGCCCTTGCCGAAGAGCTGCATTTCGGGCGGACCGCCGAACGGCTGCGCGTCACCCCCGCCCGCATCACCCAGGCCGTCAAGAAACAGGAACGCCAGATCGGCGCCCCGCTGTTCGAGCGCACCAACCGCACGGTCCGGCTGACCCCGCTCGGCCGCCAGCTCCGCGACGACCTCTGGCCCGTCTACAGCGGGCTCCAGGACGGCATGCGCCGCGCCAAGCTCGCCGCCCAGGGCGTCACCGCCGTGCTGCGCGTCGGCACGCTCCCGATCAACATCCACGACATGCGCCCCTACTGGGACACCTTCCGCACCCGCCACCCGCAGTGGAAGCTGCAGATCCAGCAGGCCTCCTTCGTCGACCCGTTCGCCGGGTTGCGCCGGGGCGACATCGACGTCCTGATCTGCTGGCTGCCGGTCGAAGAACCCGATCTGACGGTGGGCCCGGTCCTGTTCGCCGAGCCGCGGGTGGTGGCCGTGGCCGCCGACCACGAACTCACCCGGTTCACCTCGGTCTCGCTGGAGATGGTCGCCGACTTCCAGCACGCGAACCCCCCGGCGTGGACGGACAACTGGGCCGACGGCTACGTCCCGTCCCACACCCGCGCGGGGCGGCGGATCGAACGCGGCCCGTTGGTACGCAACACGGAGGAAGTTCTCACCCTGGCCAGCACGGGGGAGCTCGTCAGCCTCTTCCCCGCCCACATGAGGCGCTATTGGAGCCGGCCCGACATCGCCTACCTGTCCGTCTGGGACATCGACGCCCTGCCGTATGCCCTGGTGTGGCGTGCCGAGGCCGAGAACGACCTCATCCGGGCCCTCGCCCGGGTCGCCGCCGACATCGGAACCCTCGTCATCTGAGCCGCACATCCCGGGCACGCCGCGTTGGCCGCGCGCGTTGAGGAGCTCCGCACCTCATCCTGGTGTGACGCCGCCGCCCCGGCCCGGAGGAGTCGATGGGCCGCGTCGTTCTCGCCCTACTCCTGCGGGCCGCGCGAGGTGACGGTGAAGCGCTCGCCGTCCGGCCAGACGATGGCGACGCGGTCGAGGTCCACCTCGACGTGGACCTCCACGGGCTCATCCCCGTCGCCCAGCACGGCCAGCACGGCCAGCGAAACCGTCCAGCCGTCCTCGGTCACGCCGTCCAGCGCGGGGACGAGGGCCGGGCTGCCGAATGCCGTCCCCTCGACGGCCTCCAGCGCCGCGGCGGTGTCGTAGCCGTGCAGGCCGGTCAGGCGGGAGCGGAGTCCGTCAGGCGCGGTGAGCGCGACCGACAGATCTTCGATCTCGGCCGTGGCGCGGGGGAGCGCCCAGCCTGTCTGACGCACGCGGGAGCCGGCCGCGACCCGGTGGACACGCAACTCCACCGTGCCACGCAGCACGCTCACGCTCCGGGCGCCGTCGGTGATCGACGCGGCCCAGGCGATCTCGCCCCGCCGTCCCGCGCCATCCGGCGTGAGCACCCCGCGCGGCGCGGCGGCCCCGTCGGCGCCGACGAGCCCGAAGTGGTTGTCCGGTACGTCGGCGGCCGTGGTGGGCCCGGTGTGGGTGGAGTAGGCGTACCGGTCGTAGAGCGGGTCGTCGCGGTCGTGCCGGATGCCGTGGTTGAGCACCCTGGCCACCCCGTCGTGGTTCTGCACGACCAGCCCCGGCCCTTCCAGCGCCGCCGGCCCGACCGGGCCGGGCTCCTCGATCGCCGTCCAGAGCGGATGGTCCGCGGGAGCCAGCAGCCCGACGAACGCCTTGGCCGCCCAGTACGGCGAGGCGGAGCCCGAGTACGACTGGAGCGTGGCCTCGTGCTGCCCGAACCACCCCAACGTCAGCAGGTTCTCCGCCGACAGCGCGTCGTGCTCCAGGAAGTAACGGACCGATCCGGAGGCCAGCCGTCGGGTGGCACCGGGGGACAGGGGGGTCCGGCCGGTCACCGCGCCCAGCATGAGGGAGGCGAGCGTGGCGAAGCGGTAGGTCATCGACCGCCCCTGGTACAGGGGCTCGCCGTTCGCCCCGAACGTCAGCGCGTAGCTTTCGAGGAACAGTCGCAACCGGCTCTCGTGCTCGGGCATCGGCACCCCGGACAGCAGCCCGTACAGGACCGGATAGAAGTGCAGCGCCCAGCCGTTGTAGTGGTCGAAGCCCCGGTTGTCCCCGTCGGTGTACCAGCCGTCCCCGACGTACCAGTCCTCGATCCTGGCGAGCCCGCGCTCGATGGCCGCTCGGGCGGCCTCCTCCTCGACCTCGACGTCGGCCAGGAATCCGCCGACGGTGACGGGGAACAGCCACCAGTTGTTCGGAGCGGGTTCGTGGTGGAACACGGTGGCCAGGTAGGCGCCCAGCCGTTCGCGCTCGGCGTCGCCGAGCGTGTCCCACAGCTGCTCGCGGGTGAGCCAGAGCCCCAGTGCCAAGGACGCCGCCTCGACCATGGGCTGGAAACGGTCGGCCACGGTGGGCCAGACGCCGGGCCCGCTGACGAATCCCCGCCGGTACGGTTCGAGCAACTCGGCGGGCCCGCCGCCGGCCACGCGGAAGGCCGCGATCAGGAACGTCCTGGCGAAGCCCTCCAGACCGTCGCAGTCCGACCAGCTGGCCCGCCCCGGCAGCCGGATCGTCGCACCGTCCGCCGACCGGTACGGCTCCACCGCGGTCAGCAGGCCGTCGGCCAGAGCTTCCCAGTGGGCTCGGGTCCACCCGGTGTAGGGGCTGAGCGATCGGTCTTCTGGCGGCAGAGAGAGCATCGCGAGACTCCAGAGTAGACGGAAATCGCTTTCCGGCGGCCGACTGTAGTGGCCCGTCTCGTCACGCACAAGTTATCTGATCGAACGAAAGGAAAGCGTTCATAACGAACGCTATGTCCGTTAGAATCTCCGCATTCCTCCGGCTGAAGGAGCCACCGTTGTCCGTCGAGCAGCGTCACAGACTCATCCTCCGTCAGCTTCGCGACAGGGGATCGGTCCGTCTGACCGAACTGGTGCAGGAGCTGGGTGTCTCGGCGGTCACCCTGCGCAGGGACGTCGGGCATCTGGCCGACCAGGGCCTCCTGCTCAGAGTGCACGGCGGCGTCACGCTCCCTCCAGCCGCCGAGCAGGCCCCGGCGGCCCTGTCCGCCGCCGCGGCGGGACTGACCATCGGCATGCTGGTCCCCTCCGCCCACTACTACTACCCCGGAGTGATCAAGGGGGCACAGGAGCAGGCGGGCCGCACCGGGGCGCGGCTCGTCCTGGGCATCTCCCGTTACGAGGAGGCCGAGGACCGCGCGCAGGTGCGCCAGCTCGTCGAGGGCGGCATCGACGGCCTGCTGCTGACCCCGAGCAGGCAGCCCGACGAGTCGCACGTCGACTGGCTGGCCGGGCTGCACGTGCCGACCGTGCTGGTGGAGCGGCGCACCGAGCTGGCCGGACCCGCTTCGACGCTCGACGCGGTGGCCTCCGACCATGCCCACGGCGCCTACCTGGGCGTGCGCCACCTCGCCGAGCTCGGCCACCGCAGGATCGCGCTGGTGGCCTATCCGAGCCCCACCACGCCGAGGATCAAGGCCGGCGTCCTGTCCGGGGCCGCCGTGCTGGGAATGGAGGCGCCGAGAGAGATCGTCATCGATCGTGAGCGGCCCGTGGAGCGGCTCATCGCCGAGGTGGTGCGGCTGGTGCGTGAAGACGGCGTGACCGGCCTGGTCGTGCACAACGACGAGGACGCGCTCTCGCTGGTCAGGCACCTGGGAGCGGCGGGCGTGGACATCCCGGGCGAGGTGTCGATGGTGGCCTACGACGACGAGGTGGCGACCTTCTGCTCGCCGTCGCTCACCGCGGTCGCGCCGCCCAAGATGGACGTCGGCCGCTGCGCCGTGGACATGCTGATCAGGCGGGTCACCCAGGGCCCGGCCGCCTCGACCCGCCACCTGGCCCTCCTGCCCACCCTGCGGGCCCGGGAGTCGTCGGCCCCGCCGCGGTGAACACTCTTTCGAAGCGATTTCGTTATGGTCAAATTGAGCAAACCTCTCGACAGCGGTCGAATTACGAGCGAATGATGCTCTAACGATCGACTCGGAGGTTCTGTGATGAAACGTAAGCACATTGCCGGTGTGGCCGGTCTGGTGGCGGTGGCCACTCTGCTGGCGGGCTGCGGCACCGGTGATTCCGGCACCGGCGAGGGAGGCAAGACCGCCGCGGGCCCCGAGCAGATCGTGTTCTGGGGCTGGGCCAAGGGCACCAAGGAGGTCGTCGACGCGTTCAACACGTCGCACACCGACGTCCAGATCAAGTTCGAGGAGATCCCCTCGGGTAACGCGGGCGGTTACGCCAAGTTCTCCAACGCCATCAAGGCCGGCAACGCACCCGACCTCATGTCGGTGGAGTACCCGCAGGTCCCCGACTTCGTCACGCAGGGCGCGCTGCAGGACATCACCGCGGAGACCGCCGACGTCAAGTCCAAGTACCCGGCCGGCGTCTTCCAACTGGTCGAGCTGGGCGGCAAGACCTGGTCGCTGCCCCTGGACGCCGCGCCGCAGGTCTTCTTCTACCGCAAGGACCTGTTCGAGAAGAACAAGATCGACGTGCCGAAGACCTGGGACGACTTCCGGGCCGCCGCGGAGAAGGTGAAGAAGGCCGACTCCGAGTCCCGCATCGGCAGTTTCTTCCCCGACGACCCGAACCTGCTGGCCACGTTCGCCTGGCAGGCCGGCGGAAAGTGGTTCAACTCCGACGGCGGCGCGTGGAAGGTGTCGATCGACGACGAGCCCACCAAGAAGGTCGCCGCCTACTGGGACGACCTGATCAAGGAGGACCTGGTCAAGGTGCAACCCACCCTCGGCCAGGAGTGGATCGCGTCGCTCGCCAAGGACCAGGTGTGGGGCTACCTCGGCGCCAACTGGGCGGCAGGCATGATCAAGAGCAACAACGCTCCGCTGAGCGGCAAGTGGGCCGTCGCGCCCGCGCCGAACTGGGGAACCCCCGCCAGCGGGATGTTCGGCGGCACCACCTTCGCCGTCAGCAAGGGCAGCAAGCACCTCAAGGCCGCCGTCGAGGCCGCCAAGTGGCTCACCGGCTCGCCCGAGGCGTGGAAGGCCCGGCTGGGCTCGGGCACCTCCAGCGCGTTCCCGGCCATCGCCGACCTCGTGCCCGTCGCCTCCCAGAGCTTCGACACCGGCTTCTACGACGGCCAGGACATCTACCGGGTCTTCCGCGAGTCCTACGACACCATCCAGCCGGGCTGGACGTGGGGACCCAGCATGGTGCAGGTGCTGACGTCGTTCAAGGACAAGCTCGGCCAGGTCTCCACCGGCGCGACCACCGTTCCCGACGTCCTGACCCAGGTGCAGGCCGACACGGTGAACGAGATCAAGGGACGTGGGCTGTCCGTCGCCTCCTAGCGCCCGCCGTACTCCCTGCCCGCCGCAGACGCCCCGCGCCTGGCGGCGGGCATCGCCCGGAAGGAAACCTATGTCCTCCTCCACTCAGCGCTCCAAGGGCGGGCGCTGGGCGGTCCTTCTGTTCACCGCACCGTTCTTCGTGCTGTTCGCCGCCGTCGTCATCGCCCCGCTCGGATACGCGCTCTGGCTGAGCCTGTTCAGCGATCAGTCGTCCGGACTGGGATTCGGCGGCACGGAGAGCGTCTTCAGCGGTCTGGACAACTACCTGACCACCCTGTCCGACCAGGCGTTCCGCGACGGCTTCGCGATCGTGGCACTCTACGCCGCCCTGTACATCCCGCTGATGCTCGGCGGCGCGCTGACGTTGGCCCTCCTGCTCGACTCCGGCATCGCGATCCTGCGCAGGTTCTTCCAGCTCGCGCTGTTCATGCCGCACGTGGTGCCCGGCGTGATCGCCGGACTGATCTGGCTGTACCTGTACCTGCCCGGCATCAGCCCGATCGTCTCGGCGCTGCGCGACGGCGGGATCGAGTGGGACTTCCTCGGCGACCACGTGCTCGGCTCCGTGGTCAACGTCGCCGTGTGGGAGTGGATCGGCTACAACATGATCATCTTCTTCGCCGCGTTGCAGGCCATCCCGCGTGAGGTGCTGGAGGCGGCCACGATGGACGGCGCCGGGCCGATCCGGGTGGCCCTTCGCGTGAAGTTGCCCCTGATCAGGGGTGCGGTGATCACCGCGCTGCTGTTCACCGTCATCGGCTCGCTGCAACTGTTCAACGAGCCGATGGTCATGGACGGCGTCAGCAACGGCATCGTCAGCACCTGGACGCCGAACATGTACTCCTACGCCGAGGCGTTCGGCAAGAACGACATCGGTCAGGCCGCCGCCGCGTCGATCCTGCTCGCCGTACTCGCCGCGGTCCTGTCCTACTTCGTCACTAAGTGGGGGAACAAGAAGTGACGTCCCGCCTCGTGTCCAAGGGAGCGGTCAACGTCTTCCTGCTGATCGCCGCTGTCTACACGCTGCTGCCGCTGACCTGGCTGCTGTTCGCCTCGACCAAGTCGCTGTCCGACCTGTACTCGACGCCGGGCTTCGCCCTGTCCGACCTCAACCTCGGCGCCAACCTCTCGGCCGTGGCCGCGGAGGGAGACGGCATCTTCTTCCGCTGGTACGTCAACAGCCTGCTGTACGCCGGCGGCGGCGCGGCACTGGGCGCGCTGATCAGCGTGGCCTGCGGCTACGCCTTCGACAAGTACGAATGGCGGGGCAAGGAACGCCTGTTCGGCCTGGTCCTGCTCGGCGTGCTGGTGCCCACCACCGCCACCGCTATCCCGCTGTACCTGCTGGTTTCCAAGGTCGGGCTGGTCAACTCGTTCTGGTCGGTGTTCATCCCGGCGCTGGTCCACCCGTTCGGGGTCTACCTGGCCAGGGTGCTGTCGACGGGATACGTGCCCGGCGAGGTGCTGGAGGCCGCCCGATCCGACGGCGCGAGTGAGATCCGTACGTTCGTCTCGGTCGCGCTGCCCATGCTCCGGGCCGCCTACGTGACGATCTTCCTGTTCCAGTTCACCGGAATCTGGAACAACTTCTTCCTGCCCCTGGTGATGCTCTCTGACCAGCACCTGTTCCCGCTCAGCCTGGGCCTGTACTCGTGGAACACTCAGGTGACCGCGTTCCCGGAGTACAGCACGCTGGTGATCACCGGGTCGCTGCTCTCGGTGGTGCCGCTGCTGCTGGTCTTCGTGTTCCTACAGCGGTTCTGGCGGGCCGGGATGACGGCGGGTAGCGTCAAGTGAGCACGTACTCGGGGGAAAGCGACATGATCGAAAGAAGGCCGAAAACCCTGCTCGCCATGGGCCTGCGGGTGGCCGAGCGGCTGGTCACCGGCCCGGTGCGCGAGCGGTTGGTCACGGTGGCCGACGTGGATCCGGACCTGGTGGCCCACGACTTCGCCGACCCGCGGGCGGCGGCGGTGCTGGCCGAGGCGGAAGTGCTCTACACGAGCTGGGGATGTCCGCCGATCACCGCCGAGGTGCTGGCCGCGGCACCCCGGCTGCGGGCCGTCGTGCACGCGGCCGGGTCGGTCAAGTACCACGTCACCGATGCGTGCTGGCAGCGTGGACTGCTGGTGTCGTCGGCCGCGGCGGCCAACGCCGAGCCGGTCGCCGAGTTCACCCTCGCCGCGATCCTGTTCGCCAACAAGCGGGTGCTGGAGATCGCCAGGCTCTACCGGGAGCATCACGTGGCGCTCGACTGGGACGGCCGCTTCCCGGGATTCGGCAACTACCGGCGGACGATCGGCATCGTGGGCGCTTCCAGGATCGGACGGCGGGTGCTCGAACTGCTGCGCCCGTTCGACGTGGACGTGCTCATCGCCGACCCGTATCTGACCGAGGACCTGGGCGTGCAGCACGTGGAGCTGGACGAGCTGCTGGCGCGCTGCGACGTGGTCAGCCTGCACGCGCCCCTGCTTCCTGAGACCCGGCACCTGATCGACGCGGCGCGCCTGGCGCGCATGCGCGACGGCGCGACGCTGATCAACACGGCCAGGGGCGCGCTGGTCGACCAGGAGGCGCTGACGGCCGAGCTGGTCAGCGCCCGACTGTTCGCGGTGATCGACCACACCGAGCCGGAGGTCCTGCCGGCCGACTCGCCGCTGTACGACCTGCCGCAGGTCCTGCTCACCCCGCACATCGCCGGCTCGCTCGGCGGCGAGCTGGCCCGCATGGCGGACCTGGCGCTGGACGAACTGACCCGCTACGCCCGCGGGCTGCCGTTCGCGCACGGCGTGGCGAGCGAGACGCTCGCGCGGATCGCCTGATCCACCGCCCCGTTCGCCGCCGGAACCGTACGTCCGTCGGCAGCGCCAGGCGGTTTCTGTGGTTTCTGTGGTTTCCGGGAGGTCACTTGGCGGCGGCATCGAGCAGGTGGCGGCGTTGCCGTTCGGTCAGGTCACCGAGGCGGCGGTTGGCGTCGATCCCGCCGCCCGTCAGCAGAGCGGCGATCTCGGCGGCCCTGTCGCCGGGCAGGGCGCGCAGGAGCCATCCGACGTGGGCGTTTTTCGTGGTGTCGTCGGTGCGGGCCAGTACCTCGGTCAGACTCATCCGGCCGGAGGCCACCGCCGCGCGCAGCTGGGGCTGGGTCAGCGAGGTCAGCGGGGTCTGCGGGGCCGGGGGCCGGCGAAGGGGCATGGGGGTGGGCGCGGCGGGTGCCGTACGGTCGGCGGCGTGAGGTGTCCGCTCGGTTCGCGGGTGGTCTTCGCCCAGCGCGCCGTGCGTGGTGACCAGGAGGATGCCCGCGATGGCGGCGACGCATGCGGCGATGGTCAGGTGGCGTCTGGACAGTCGACCGCCGGCTTGGCCGGCGGCGGCGAGCCTGAGGCCGACGACCGCGGTGCGCAGCAGCACGCCGGTGACCATGCCGAGCAGGATCGGCACGATCTGAGCGGGCAACGGGGCAACGGTGGCGATCAGAACGCCGGCGGCCGGACTGGCGCAGGAGACCAGCAGCCACGGGGTCAGGCGCTGTTTGGCCATGTCCAGGAGCGCGGCCAGGGCCAGCCCCTCGCTGGCGGAGTGGACCATGAGGGCGATGACGACGACGATGGAGGCGGTCAGTGCCAGCGTCGCGCCTTCGATCGCCCGGTGCAGGGTGAGGGCGGCGGCGGTGCCCATACCGCCGAACAGCGCGGCGTCGACGGCTTCCTTGACGCGGCGGTGCAGGCCGGGCGCGTGTCTGCCACCGGTCCGTCCGGACCCCCCGTGCCCATGCCCGTGCCCGCAGCCTTTGCGGGTGAAATAGGTGATCACGAGGAAGCCGAACGCGATGGCCAGCCCGACGGCCCACAGGGGCACTCCGGTTTCGGCCGCGTCGCGCCAGGCGTCGGGGAGCAGGTCGGCCAGAGCGGTGATCAGCATCATCGCTGAGGCGATCGCCAGCCAGAGCGTCACCTTGGCGGAGTTGCGCCGGGCCAGCCACGCCCCGGCGAGCGTGGCCAGCGATACCAGGAGCACCGCGGCCCATGCTTCGGTGCCGGGAGACGCCCCCTCCAATGCCGGCCCCAGCATCTGTGTCCGATTGGCCAGCAGCATGTCTCACCACCTCTTATGGGGGTTGATCAGGGAAAGTTCCGAAACGGCCGGTGGATCGTTCGGTGGTCATCGGCGGCGGAGCGGCCTGCGGTCGTGCGGGGCTGCGCGCCGGCCGGTTGTGGCGTCGGGACCGGCTGTCGGCCGGTGGCCGGGCGCGTCTCGGGCGCGTGGCTCCGCCGGGAGCTCGATACGGGCCGAGCCGGCCTCCAGCGCACGGCCGAACGCGGGGAGAGCGTTCTCCGACCCAGCGCTCCGATATTCCCGATGGGAGAAGGCGCTCGGATCCGAACACCTCACCGTCGCCGCCGCGGCGGCGGGAATCCGGATGATCTCGGCGACCGTGAGGACCGTCAGCAATGCGATCATCAGTGCCTCTCCTCGCAGGATCCGGGGCGTTCCGTGTCTTGGGGGTTTCTCATCCCCGGCTGACGAGCGTCGCCGGGGGCGGAGAACAGGAGTCATGGGCGGTCACCCGAGGCCACTACTTGGTGACCTTGCGCGGGTGGTGGGCTGAGGCCCAGCCGCGTCTGCCGCCGGCGGCAGCCCGCCGCGTGCCGACCGAGCCGTAGGACCGGCCGGCCGGGATGGGGCTGCTCGCGGTGGTGCACACCGTCAGGGCGGCGGTGGTTCGCTTCGCGATCATCGCGGTGTCTCCCTTCGATCGGCATCTGTTCACCGGCGTGGGCCGGCGGTTCGGTCAAGCTATTGGGCGCCCGACCTGCGATGCTCACGAAGAGTAATCTCCTCATTGCTGAATGATTAAACACCTGAGCAATTGAACAGATGTTCTTTAGAGTGAGCAGCCCGTACCCCGATGAGAAGAGGTAGGCACCGTGGCCCCCCGAACCGCGGAGTGCGCACCCGCACCCCTGAGCCGTCATGCAAGCGCGGAGGTGGCCGCGCATCCCGATGCCTGCTTCCCCGCGGTCCCAGGCGCCGAGCGGGTGCAGAGCATCCGCTCGGCGCTACCGCCGGAACAGACGGTGCGGGAGCTCGCACGGGTCTTCGCACTGCTGGCGGATCCCGGGAGGCTGCGGCTGACGGCCGCCCTGCTGCAGGCGGGGGAGATGTGCGTGAGTGACCTGGCGGCGGTCACCGGCCAGAGCACCTCGGCCACCTCGCACGCGCTGCGGCTGCTGCGCATGCACCACGTGGTCCAGGTCCGCCGGACCGGACGGCTGGCGCACTACCGGCTGGCCGACTCCCACATGCGGATGCTGTTCGACCTGGCGATCACCCACATCGGGCACGTCACCGACCCCCACCGCCAAGGAAGGCGAAACGACGGCTGAGCACGGACACGGGCACGGGGTGAGCGCCGAGGCCGACCGCCGCTACCTGATCGGTGTCAGGGGCGGATGGCGCCGAGCAGGCGTCCCCACCAGTAGTCGTCGAGGTCGACCACTTTGATGATGTCGCCGGTCCGTGGGGCGTGGACCATCTTGCCGTTGCCCACGTACATGCCCATGTGGCCCAGACCCTTGCTGAAAAGCAGGTCACCGGGCTGCAACCGGTTCAGGTCCAGTGGCACTCGCCGGCCGGCCCCCCAGCTCCACTGTTCGTAGGTGGTGCGGGGGATGCCGACTCCGGCTCTGGCCCAGGAGCTTTGGGTCAGGCCTGAGCAGTCGTATGATCCCGGCCCCTCACCGCCCCACTGGTACGGCTTGCCGATCTGCGCGTAGGCGAACTGCAGCGCGAGCCTTGCATTGCCGGAGGCCGCGCCGGTGTAGACGACGCCGGGGCTGTTGGGGTTGCCGGCTCGGAAGGTCCCCAGCCTGCGCAGCAGTTTCGTCTGCTCGGCGACCAGGCGCTTGGCCTTCTCCTTTTCCGGAACCAGGGCGTCGCGGGCCTGGTCGGCGCCGGCCAGCGCGTCCTTGGCCTTGCCGTGCTGCAGCTTGAGCGTCCGGGTGGCGGCGTCGAAGCTGCGTAGCGCCTCCGCGTGCCCGGACGATATCTGGTTGCTCGCGGCCATGCCCCTCAGGAGGGACTGGGGATCACCGTTGGCCACGAACCCCTCTCCGAAGGGCGAGCCACCGTACTGGTAGGTGCTGACGGCCAGTGTGACGAGGTCGCGGCGCAGCGCGTCCACCGTTTTGCGCTGCTGGTTGTAGGCCTCGTTCAGCCCGTCGTAGTGCTTCTTGGCCTTCTTCCACCGCTCGTTGGCCAGGTTGTAGCGGTCGACGACCTTGCCTGCCTGGTTGTTGAGTTTGTCCAGCTTCGCCTTGGCCTGAGCGATGGTGGGCCGCGGTTCGGCGACTGCCCTGTCGAGAGGCAGGAGCAGAGCGGCGATCACGAGTCCTGCCGCTACAGGTATCCGTCCAACTCTCACCGGCATGCCTGTCACGGCCACTGTGTAATGCCTTTCCGTTGCCCGAATCTCGGACGAAATGCTACAGAAGCGGCCGGGGGCTATTCACACGTTGATCCGTATTGAGGTGATCATATCGGGTGATCACGTGGCGGTGGTCAATCAAGGAAGGGAGGGCGCCAACGGCGGCCTTCGCGATGAAGTGGCTGTTCGGAGAGGTTTTTCGAGCTCGGTTCACGGGGGTCGCCGAGCTTCTGACCGCCTGGACGAAGGATGCCCTCGGTGGGAGAAAACAACTATCAGCAGTAGTAGCCTGGCCGCGATCAGACCGGCCCGGCCAGAGCGGCGCGGGCAACCGGGGAGTTGAGGGCCGCGCCGTCGGAGAGCACGTCCGCGCAGGCCTCGAAGAACCCGGCCAGGCCATGTCCGATCACGCTGGCCGGGATCGCGACGGCGAGTGCGGAGAAGATCGCAGAGGCGACCACGGAGGCGCAGGCGGCCAGCCAGACGGCGATCGCCAGACGGGGTGCGCGCTCGGCCCACTCCTCCCGGCTCAGCAGCCGGGGCAGCACGACCACCGCGACCATCGCATACGAGGCCAGGACGGCGGCGACCATCACGCGCGGCCCCCGGGCGGATACACCTTGAGCGCGGCCTCCAGCGCGACGGATTCCTCAGGGGTCAGCCGCTCCAAGAAGTGGACCAGCGTGGCCGCCTGGTTGCCGCCGGAGGCGAGACTGCTCCGCATCAGGTCGGCGGTGTAGGCCTCCCTGCTGGCCACCGTTTCGTACACGTAGGCCCGGCCGACGGCCTTCCTGCGGAGCAGGCCCTTCTTGTGCAGCTTGTCCATCACCGTCATCACGGTCGTGTAGGCGATCTCCCGCTCGCGACGGAGGTCTTCGAGAACGTCCCTGACCGATGCGGACCGGTGATAGGACCACAGGCGTTCCATGACGGTGGACTCCAGATCTCCCAGACCACGCATCGTGTGAAACTCCCATCTACCGGCGAACGATTAATGCTACCGACCGTCGTAGATCACCAGCCATGAGTCAGATTGGCTTCACCGCCCTTGCCGCCCCTGCCGCCTGAGCCGACACCCGCGGCATACTGCGGTGAGGCGTTGTCACCGGTGCCCACGTGCAGCGACCGCCCGGCGAAGAGCCGGTAGCCTTCGGGAGGCACAGCCACGAAAGAGGCGGAGGGGCTGACGGGTGCGGCTCGGTAACCTGGAACGTTCGATCATGGAAGCGTTGTGGAATCATCCCGAGGGGATGCTCGCCCAGGACCTGGCCGATGCTCTGCCCTCGACGCCCGCGGTCACGACCGTGCTGACCGTGCTGGTGCGGCTGTCGCGTAAGGGCATGGTCACGCGCGAGCGCACCGGCCGAGCCCACCTGTATCACGCGAGTGCCGGCAAGGACGTCTTCGTCGCCGAGGCCATGCGTGAGGTGCTCGACGGCGCCGGTGATGTGCAGGCCGCGGTCAGCCGCTTCGTCGGCAGCGTGTCGCCGCAGGTGGCCGCCGCGCTGCGGGACGCGCTCAACAGCCGTGACCCGGACTGAGGCGCCGTGATCGTCTGGCTGATCGCGGCAGCCGCGGCGCTGGTGCCCCTGCTGTTCGGAGGCCGGGCCGCGGAACGGCTCGCCGGCGCCGACTGGACGCACCAGTGTCCTCGTGCCGCTCTGGTCATGTGGCAGGCGATCGGGCTGGCCGGCGGGACGGGCGCGATCGGCATCGGACTGGTGGCCGCGGTGGCGCCGCTCGCGGCGGTCTTTCCGCACGGCGCGCATACTCTGATTCGCCAGCTCTTCGACGGTCAGGGGCTGGCCGGTCTGGGACCGATGCACGTCGCCGCGCTGGTGTGGAGTGCCGGTCTGATCGGCTGGTTGTCGCTGCACACCGTGCGGATCGCGGTGCGCACGGTTCGAGCGCAGAGCAGGCAGCGGCTGCTGGTGGACGTCACGGCCGACCCCTGCGTGATCCGCGACGCCTACGTGCTGCCCGGCGCCCGCCCGGTGGCCTACTGCATCCCCGGCCGACGCGCCCGCATCGTGCTCAGCACCGGGACGCTCGAGCTTCTCGGCGCCGAGGAGATCGAGGCGGTGCTCAGCCACGAGCGGGCACACGCCACCGGGCGCCACGACCTGCTCCTGCTTCCCTTCCTGGCGCTCGCGCACGCCTTCCCCTGGCTTCCCACCGCGACCACGGCCCGCCGGGTCGTCCCCGTACTGCTGGAGATGCTGGCCGACGACCGGGCCCGCCGCGCCCACGGAGAACTGCCGTTGGCCCGGGCGCTGGTGCGGATGGCCGCCCCGATGACCGGTCCCACCGCTGCGGGGAGCCTGGCTCTGGCCGATGCGGCGGTCGTGGACCGCGTGGAGCGGCTTTTGAAAAAACGGCAGCCACAGCCGGGCTGGGTCCCGGCCGCCGCTTACTGCACCGCCGGACTACTCCTGAGCGGGCCGTCGGCCGTACTGATCGCGCCCGTGCTGTGCATCACCATCTGGCGAATCTGACAGCGAGGCGGTTTCGGCGAGGGTCGCCTCGTGTGCGTCGCGGTGGTCGGGGTCGACGGCGAGCACGACGTGGAGCAGGTCCTCGATGGCGTGGGCGAGACGCCGGTCGGACAGTTCGTAGCGGGTCTGGCGTCCCTCGGGCACCGCGACCACCAGGCCGCAGCCTCGCAGGCACGACAGATGGTTGGACACGTTCTGGCGGGTCAGTCCAAGCTCGTCGGCCAGCTTCGCGGGGTAGGTAGGTCCTTCGAGCAAGGCGATCAGCATCCGGCAGCGGTTCGGGTCGGCCAGCGCTCTTCCGAGCCGGGCCATCGCGTCGAGGCGTGTCGCAGCGGTGAGCACGACAGTCACGATACACCAATTGCTGTATATACAGTTGCTGCTGTATAAACACTGGAAACTGTACTGATGGGGGAGTGGTGCGCCATGGGGCATGGACACGGGCACGGCCATACGCAGTCGACGGCGGCCGCGGCACACCGCGGGCGCCTGGTCATCGTGTTGCTGCTGACCACGGGGGTGCTCGTCGTCGAGGTCATCGGGGCGGCGATGTCGGGCAGCCTGGCCCTGCTCGCCGACGCCGGGCACATGGCCACCGACGCCGCGGGAATCGCGCTGGCGCTGTTCGCGGTCTGGATGGCCGGCAAACCGGCCAGCGCTCAGCGCACTTTCGGTTACCAGCGGGCGGAGATCCTTGCCGCCGCGATCAACGCGGTCGCACTGCTCGCCTTGAGCGCCTACATCCTGTACGAGGCCGCCCGGCGATTCACCGACCCCGAGCCGGTCGGCGGGACGGTGATGCTCGTCGCGGCCCTCGCCGGTCTGGTCGCCAACGCGATCGGGCTGTGGCTGCTGCGCCGCGGACAGGCGGAGAGCCTCAACCTGCGGGGTGCCTACCTGGAGGTTCTCGGCGATCTGCTGGGCTCGGTCGCGGTGATCGTGGCCGCGATCGTCATCGCGCTCACCGAATGGACGACGGTGGACCCGATCGTCTCCGTCGTCATCGCCCTGCTGATCGTGCCCCGCACCTGGAGCCTGCTGCGCGAGGCCGTGAACATCTTGCTGGAGGCCGTTCCCAAGGGCGTCGACCTGCAAGAGGTCCGCCGGCATCTGCTGGAGGCGCCGGGTGTCATCGACGTTCACGACCTGCACGCCTGGACCATCACCTCGGGCGTCCCGGTCATGTCGGCCCACGTCGTGATGGAAGACCAGGCCCTGGCGGGCGGCGCCTTCGGTCAGGTACTGGACCGGCTGCACGAGTGCCTGACCGGTCACTTCGACGTCGAGCACTCCACGCTGCAACTGGAGCCCGCCGGACACGCCGACCACGAAGGCGCCCGGCACCACTGAGGCGACGAGTACGCGTTCCTTATGGCTTCCATATTCGACATGAAGTAGAACTTCTACGTAATGTAGAAATAAGGAGCCCGATGAGCGACGACACGCGTGCGACGATCAAGCAACGACTTTCCGTGATGCAGGCCCGGCAGCGCAGGGCCGAGCGCATGCGCAGGGTCGCCGTCATCGCCGCCGTGGTGGTGGTGCTCGGCGGACTGGTCGCGACGGCAACCGTGTTGATCCTCAAGGAACGGGGGCGCTCGTCGCTGGACGCGGTGCAGACCATCGCTGTCACCCAGCGCGAGCACACCACGGATCCGGTGACGTACCCGCAGAGCCCGCCGGTCGGCGGCAATCACGACCCCGCCTGGCAGAACTGCGGCCTCTACAGCCAGCCGCTGCGCAACGAGAACGTCGTGCACGCCCAGGAACACGGGGCGGTGTGGATCACCTACCGGCCTGACATGCCCATGGATCAGGTCGAGAAGCTGCTTGCTCTGGCCAGGGGGCGCGACTACATCATCGTCTCCCCTTTCCCTGATCTGTCTGCCCCGGTGGTGGTCAGTGCCTGGACCAAGCAGCTGAAGCTGGACAGGGTCGATGATCCGCGGCTGCCGGCATTCCTGCGCGCCTACATCCAGGGCCCGGCGACTCCCGAGCCCGGCGCGCCCTGTTCCGGCGGCATCGGGGAGCCGTCCGTATGATCCGGCTCCACCAGCTGAGCCGACGACACCTCCTCCCCGCTGCGGAGCTGAGCACTTCACCACCGAAGACTTCCTTGGCGAGCCTGGCCTCAATGGCCGCCCATCGTGTGGCAGGCGACAGGTGGGCGCGGCCAGATCCTTCTCGTCGTCGCCCGGAAGGCTCCGAACGACTGAACGGAGCGGCGGTTACGCCATGCGCGGCCTTGCTGCCTCCTCGGCGTCGCGGCTACCGCCATCATGACTTTGACCATCGGCGTGCGGACGGCATCGATGATGATCACGCCCTGGTTCGCCGAGATTTACCGGCTGCAGCAGGCACGTCATCGCGTCGTCCTGCTCCTGCAGTTCCAGAAACAGGTTGCGCAGCTGACCGACGTGATCTTCCAGGGTCTCCACCATTCGGCTTCCGTGGTGATGGAGCAGGCCGTGCAGGGCTTCGGCCCTGCGCTGCCGCTCCACATGGGCGCCGTCCAGGGTTTCCGTGGCCTGCCGGTGCTTTTCCTGGGAATCGCGTTCCAGAGCCGCTGCCTTGTCGAGGGCTTCGCGCTCGATGGCTCCTGCGAGCTCGTGGGCCTCTGCCAGGATCGTGTCGGCTTCCTGCCGGGCCGCGGCGATCGCCTCGTCGGCCGCCTCCTGGGCGCGCATGACGATTCGCGCCGCGCTGTCACCCGCCGAGGGCGAGCCCTGCCGGGAGACACGGTCTGCAGCCGTCAGCCGGGTGCTCAGCTGCGCGTTCTCCCGGAGCAACCTACTCAGGGTGGACTCGATCTCGCTGAGGAAGGTGTCCACCTCGGCCAGGTCGTAACCCTCGCGGAGACGGACCGTGGGAAGCACCTTGTTACGCACATCATGGGGGGTCAGCAGCCTGCCACCGCTGCTCAGATTTGCGCTGAGCTGCAGTACGGATACGGGATCGACCAGGTTCTCGTGAGCATGCTCATGCTCTCCGTGTCCCCAGTGTTCTTCACTCACGACTGTCTCACCGGACCTTTCGAGATGCTTTCAGCTGGTTGACGAGGGTTCCTCCGGTCATCGTGCGGTGACCTCCAGACTCGTGACCTCCACTGCCGCCCGGACTCCTTTCGCACTGCTCACGCTGCGGGGGGAATCAACCGGCTTCGCCGCGCGGGGACAGGTAGTGGGGGCCGTGCGGATCGGTGCAGTGACCGGCATCGACACACTCGCTTCCGCCCGCCGCGTCCTCTGGTGCGGGATCGACCTGGAGGGTGGTGTGGGTGATTCCGTAGCAGCGGGCGAGCAGGCCCTGAAGGCGGCGCCGGACCGCGTTGCAGTCGCCTTCGGGGCGGACGAACACATGCGCCGACAGCGAGGAGTAGCCGGAGGTGAGCTCCCACACGTGCAGGTCGTGGACCTCGGCGACCTCGGGCTGGCTCGCCAGCCGGGCGCCGATCTCCGCCGGGACCAGCCCGGACGGCGCGGCCTGCAGGAAGATCCGGCCGGTCTCGCGGATGAGGCCGTAGCCGGCCTTGAGCATGAGCGCGGCCACGATCAGGGTGGCGATGGCGTCGGCCTGGACGAAGCCGGTCAGGGCGACGACCAGCCCGGAAAGGGCGGTGGCGATGAACGCGTACAGGTCGTTGACGATGTGCTGGAAGGCGCCTTCGACGTTGAGGCTCGAGCGGTCGGCTCTGCTGAGCAGCCAGGTGGCGGCGAGGTTGACGACGATGCCGATCAGGGCGGTGATCAGTACCAGGGTGCCGTCGACCTCGGCCGGGGTCAGGAGGCGCCGGATCGCCTCATAGAGGAAGAATCCGGCCAGCAGCAGGAGGGTGGCGCCGTTGAGCTGGGCCGAGAGGATCTCGGCGCGTTTGAGTCCGTAGGTGAAGCCGCCGTGTGGCGGGCGGGTGGCCAGGCGCATCGCCACCAGGGCGAACACGATCGAGGCGGAGTCGGTGAGCAGGTGCCCGGCATCGGAGATCAGGGCCAGGGATTGCGCGGCGAGTCCGACGGCGACCTCGCCCGCCATGAAGACGATCAGCAGGGCCAGGGCGGCGGTCAGGTAGCGGCGATCGGCGTCGGCCGAGACGGCGTGCCCATGCCCATGCCCGTGATGTGACGCGGACTCGTGGTGCTGTGCCTCTGTGGGATCGGCCTCGGGTCCATGTCCGTCATGGTGATCATGCCGGTCGCTTCCGTGATGCGGTACGACCATGGAACCTCCTTCGATGGCTCGCACTAGCGGATCTCGTCAGCGGAATGGGCGACCGGCACGTGGTGGATGTGGGACAGGCCGAGGTCCAGCAGCATCCGGATGTGGGCGTCGTCCAGCCGGTGGTAGGCCATGCGCCCGGACCTGCGCACCCGCACGACGTGGTGGGCGCGGAGCAGACGCAACGTGTGCGAGACCGCGGACTCGCTGTGCCCGCATGCCGCGGCGATGTCGCACACGCACATCTCTCCGCCCTCCAGCAATGCGATGATCACGCGCAGGCGTCCCGGATCGGACAGCAGGCCGAAGACCCGAGCCAGCTCATCGATCGCCCCGCCCTCCGGCAGGGCCTCGGCTACCGCGGCAACCCGATCCGGATCCACCATGCGCGCCGTACAAGCCCCGGACTCAGCAGCAATATCTGAAACTCTGCTCATATGACGAAGCGTAGAGAGTGCTTTTGCTTATTGCCAGATCTCGCTACAGAGAAGTTCCATCGCAACACGGATTTGAGTAGTCGCTAAAGTATGAATTTTGGTATTTTCTCTGAATTTTGGCCTGGACGACGTCGAAATTCTTGTGCACGATGACCGCGCCCGGTAAAGGAGAGGGGGCCAGGATCCCCGGCCTCTCTCGTCCGTCGTCTTTCCTACCTGGGGGTTTGCCGCTGTCTTGGTGCAGGTGCCGACATGCGCGCCTCGCCTGCTTGACGATGAAGGAATGGCGGGGATCGCTGTCGTCTGAATTCGCCGATCTCTCCGAGATTCAGATATAAGCGCCATGAAATTGGCCTTGTGATCCGCTTCTGCGGATAATCGGGGCGTCGCTCCATGTTCGTCGCCGACATATGTGAGGCCCTCGCCCGCCGGTGTTCATAGAGCACCTCGTGTTCAATTATCATATTTGCCGTTATTGGCCTCATCTGGGAATTTCTCGCTCTCCATTCGCGATGAGGATGGGTGCCATGCTCCAGCGGGGCCGCTTCATTTATGGGTAAAGCGCGGCACCGTTGATGACCATGGCTTTCCCCGCGCCCGTCGGCATCGCGATGATGAGCGGGGGCATCGCGGGTGCCTCCTCCGCCCGAAACGGGCTGGGCTTCACGCCGGCCGTGCGGTAGGGCCTCGGCAACCCCCGTAAGGCCGGGCGCGAAGGTCGGTGCTGCGGCTTCCGCGGGGTCGCCCAGCGGTTTCACCTCGTCGTTGACGCCCCTCCCATCTTCTACATCTGGTAGAAGTTAGGAGGGCTCCGTGCCCTGCGGAACATCCCTTGAGAGCGGAATATGACGACGAACCTGAAGATAACCCTCGGTATCGCCGCAGTCATGGCGGCGATCGTCGCGGTGATCGCCGTCTTCGGCGATTTCGGAGCGCGATCCACCGACTCGGTAGCCGACGCGGCCGCCGGGCAGAGCGTTCCCGCTGAGGCGCTGGTACGCGAGGACAGCCACACGCTGTCCACGGCGGCCGACGGCAGGGTCACGCTGGTGGAGTTCCTCGACTTCGAGTGTGAAGCCTGCGGCGCGGTCTTCCCGCACATGGAGCGCATCCGCGCCGAGTACGACGGGCGGATCACCTTCGTGGTCCGCTACTTCCCAATGCCGGGTCACCACAACGGCGAGCTCGCCGCACGGGTCGCCGAGGCCGCCGGCAAGCAGGACAGGTTCGAGGCCATGTACGCCAAGCTGTTCGAGACCCAGAGGCAGTGGGGCGAGGCCTCCGAGTCCAAGGAAGCGTTCTTCACCGACCTGGCCAAGCAGGTGGGTCTGGACATGACCGCCTTCCACGCCGATCTCACCGCCCCGGCGACCGCGCAGCGGGTGAGGAAGGACCAGGACGACGGCCGGCTGCTCGGCGTCCGGGGCACACCCACGATCTTCTTCAACGGCGCCCAGCTGACCGAGGAGCCCAGCTACGAGAACCTGAAGGCCAAGATCGACGCAGCGCTCGCCTCATGACCACCGTGAAGACCGCTCGGCCCGCGACCGCCGCCGAGGTCTCATCCTCGTCGATCGTCACCAGGTCGCTGCCGTTCGTCCTGACGATCGGCGGCGGCCTCGGCCTCCTGGCGGCGTTCCTGCTGACGGTCGAACGTCTGCGTCTGGCCGCCGATCCCACCTACGTGCCCACCTGCAGCATCAATCCGATCCTCAGCTGCGGGTCGGTCATGAAGACCGCGCAGGCCTCCGTCTTCGGCTTTCCCAACCCGCTGCTGGGCATCGCGGCGTTCTCCGTCGTGACAACGGTGGGCATGGCCCTGCTGGCGGGAGCCCGCCTGCGGAGGTGGTTCTGGTACGGCCTGCAGCTGGGCACCCTGGCCGGCGTCGTTTTCGTCCACTGGCTGATCTTCCAGAGCCTGTACGTGATCGGCGCCCTGTGCCCGTACTGCATGCTGGTGTGGATCGCGACGATCCCCGTCTTCTGGTACGTCACGCTCGCGAACCTGCACACCGGCCGCATCCGGTTGCCGAGCGGCGCGCACCGGGTCGCCACCGCGGCGACCCGGTATCACACGAGCGTGCTCATGGTGTGGATGCTCACCGTCATCGGGCTCATCGTGCAGCGCTTCTGGTCCTACTGGATCACGCTGATCTGAGATCCGGTCATCTGCCCGAACGGCGACGCCGGCTGATGACGATACTGAACGCCGCCATGACGGCCGCCAGGCCGACGACGACCCACAGGAACACCGAGCCCCCGCCTGCCGACCCGCTGGTCTCGTTCGCCTGAGGGATCAGGGTCGGCTCCACGGGCTCGGCGCTCGGCGCGGCGGAACTCGGCGCGGGCGTGCTGGGCGCCTCCGAGGCCGTCGCACTCGAGGTGGGCGTGGGGGAGGGGGTGGAGGAGGCGATCACGGTGAAAGGGATCTCGCCGGTGCGGGGATGGCCGTCGGAGGAGACCACTCGAAAACCGATCGTGTACTTACCCGGAGGGAGCATTCCGGACAGCGCCTGGACGACTTTCTTACCCCGCAGGCTGGCCTCACCGGCCTGGAACCGTTCGCCTGAGGCGTTCAGCACGGCGACCTTCGGGAACTTCACCGCACGGTCGAACTCCAAGGTCACTTCGCTGATGTCGGCGACCTTGGCGTCCTTGGCGGGGTTGCTCGATTTCAGCACATCATGCGCTTGAGCCGCCGTCGCCGGCCACAGCACCGCGGTGAGGACGACAAGCAAGATCACTGGCCTGCGCAGGAACATGAAATGGACTCTCTTTCGGTACGTTGTGGCGCCTGCACCGCGTCAGGCGCAAGAACGGTCGATTCACTCGGGCAGCGAGCCGTCGCCTGCGGACTTCCGTTCGGCGTGCTCAGCCGCCTTGGCGTGCGTCTCGCTGCGCACCGGCCGGACGATCCCGGCGACGAAACCACCGCCGGCCACCGGTGGCGGGACAGGCGCGGACACGATCTCGAACATGAAGCGACCCCACAGCCGTCGGACTGACCGCATCAAACTTCTACATTATGTCGAAGATGACCGTCTCACTGATACAGCCAGTGACTCGGCACGCGTCCGCGCTTCAATAAATCTACATTGTAAAGGCGCCTGGTTGAGTTCAAGATCATTTACAGTGGACCAAAGACCTAGCCGCCAAAAACGGAGCCGGCTGGTTGCGGATCTTCGGCGTGGGTTGATTCAGGCCGGGGCCGGCCAGGTCCTTGCCGTCGCCCGCGCGCATCTCCACCAGCCGCCGTCATCGGGCGGAATCCGCAGTTACCCTGCGGGCTCGGAGGGGGAGGAGCATGTCCTCGCCGATGATCTCTGGGCGGGCGCGATGATTGCACAGCGGGCGTGCCCCGGTCCGAACCGGCCTGCTTGGCTGTCCGTTGTCACGGGGGGTTTCCCGGCCGCCGCGACGTGCCGGGGTGCCGGTCGGTGGGAGATCACTGTGCCTGCCCGGCGATCCATTCAATGAGCGGTGGTCTGACCGCGGCGCACAACGGTTGTCCCTTGGCGTCGGTGAGGCGAAGGCGGGCGAGGAGCAGTCCGGAGCGTGTGGCGGCTTCGGCGGTGGCCTGGTCGACGGCGTCGAGCATCAGCTTGGCTCGCCGGAACAGGGTGAGGGCGCCGGCCTCGTCCACGCTGCTCCATGAGAGGTAGATGAATCGGCCTTCGGGGCGGCCCTGGACATAGGGGCCCTTGAGGTCGATGCCCGACGGGGTGGCGGTCGCGGTGCACTGCAGTGTCCAGGTCGCCGACACGGCGTCGCCGGGCTGCGGGTCGAGCAGTTCCCTGCTGCGGTCCCGGTGTTGGACCGCGACGTGGATGCCGGTGTAGCCGGGGAAACCAGGGGCGGCGGCACAGCTGTGACCCGGCAGGTCGAAGGCCTCGATCTGGATCTGCATGGGGCCATCCTCCTCCCAAGAGGCCTTCGGCCGTATCCAGATCCCGGATGCGGCCCCTGAGGCGCGGAGCCGTCGAACGGCCTCGTCGAGGGTGTCTCTGGCGGCGCCGGACGAGGAGACCACGGCCGACCGGATCGGCAGGTCACCCTCTGCCGGCGACGGTGTCCGCCGTGGCGCTACCGCAGGTAATCACCGGCCTCGGCTCCAAGGACATTCAGAAGAGCCAGAGCCTCGGCGCCATGGGATTCCGGCGGCGCGCTGTAGAGCACGAGGTGCTGGTCGCGGTCCGTGAGCGTGAGCGAGTCGCAGTCGACGGTGATCTCCCCGACGACCGGGTGACGGAAGGTCTTCGTGAGCATCGGCGCGGCCTGCACGTCGTGCCGCTCCCAGAGCCGGGCGAACTCGGGGCTGGCGTCGCGGAGCTCGTCGACGAGTTCGGTCACCGCGGGGTCGGACGGGTACCGGGCGAGGGTGGATCGGAGGCCCATGACGACGTGGTGCCGGAACTCCGCGGCGTCGGAGACCCCGTACAGCGTCTCATCGGCGCGCGCCGGCCCGAGGAATGCCCGGCGCGCGAGATTGCGGTCCTCCGGGGCGAGCTCGGCGAAGTTCTCCATGAGCGCGGCCGCGAGGTCGTTCCACGCGAGCACCTCGAACGTGGCGGAAATCACAAAAGCGGCCGTCTGGGGCAGTCGCTCGAGGAGTGTGAGGATGCTCGGGCGGACGTCGCGCCGATGCAGTCCGGTACGGCTCGGCGCGGTGCCCGCGAGGACGTGGAGGTGGTCGGACTCGGCGTCCGTGAGCCGTAGCGCGCCTCCGATCCCGGCGAGGACCTCGCCCGACGGTCGCGGCGCCCTGCCCTGTTCGAGCCGGACGTAGTACTCCGTGGAGATGTGCGCGAGGACCGCCACCTCCTCGCGGCGAAGGCCCGGTGTCCGGCGTCGCGAGCCCGAGGGGAGGCCGACGTCCTCCGGTCGGAGCCGCTCGCGACGGCTACGGAGAAATGCCCCAAGCTCCTGTTTGTCCATATCCCAAGTGTGCACGCTGCGCGGCGGCGGATCCTGGTACTGCCTGTGCCTGAATCCGACCCGGAGGCCGGCCTGACACTGTCGTCATGACGAACAACATTGACATCGCACCCATCGGCCTGCTCACCGGCAAGGTTGTGTTCATCACCGGTGCCAGCCGCGGCATCGGGGCGGCCGCGGCCCGGCTCTTCGCCTCCGAGGGCGCCGCCGTCGTGCTCGCCGCCCGCGGCACCGACGCCCTCCAGCGGATCGTCACCGAGATCCGCGCCGACGGCGGCGTCGCGGATGCCGTGACAGTGGACCTCGCCGACCGTGCGAGCATCCGCGCGGCGGTCGACCACGTCGGGGAGTTGCACGGACGGCTCGACGGCGCTTTCAACAACGGCGCGGCGATCCAGCGGCCCGGCCCGCTCGACACGACGAGCGACGAGGACGTCGAGGAGCAGTTCGCGGTGAACTTCCGGGCGCACTGGACCGCGATGACGGTCGAGGCCGCGCTCATGCGCCGGGGCGATGGCGGGGCGATCGTCAACACCTCGAGCATCGGCAGCCGCCGTGCGAACCCGGAGCTCCCCGCGTACAGCGCGATGAAGCGCGCGCTCAACAGCATCACCGAGACCGCCGCCGTGACCTGGGGACGGCAGGGGATCCGCGTGAACGGCATCACCCCCGGCGGCACCGCGACGGAGATGATCGACGCGTGGGAGGCGGCGTCCCCGGGCGTCGTCGAACGCATCAAGACGAGCATCCCGCTCGGCCGGATGGCCGAGCCTCGCGAGGTCGCCGAGGTGGCCGCGTGGCTGCTCAGCGACCGGGCCTCGATGGTGACCGGCGCGATCGTGCCGGTGGACGGGGGCGCCGGCGCCTGAAACGTCACGCACGTCTCATCCGACGTGACAGGCACCGGCCTCGGTGGACAGGGGGCACCCGGTGATCTTGAGTCGTGACTCCGCTTGACCTTGACACGGTGACAAGGTCTTCACTGTTGCCGAGGAGGTGGTCCCGATGACCATGCAACAACAGGACGCGGACACGACTCGAGCTCTCCAGGGGCTGGAGGACAGCCGCTCGTCGGTGCGGCTGCGGGCGGCGATGGCGGTCGGCACGACCCCCGACCCGCGGTTCATCGGCAAGCTCATCGAACGATGCGCGATCGAGCCCGAATTCTATGTGCGCGATATGCTGACGTGGGCACTCACCCGCCACCCGGCGTCAATGACGGTCCCCGCGCTTCTCACGGAACTCCGCTCGGAGCGTGCGCAGGCACGAAGCCAGGCGCTGCACACGCTGTCCAAGATCGGGGATCGGCAGGCGTGGCCGGCGATCACACGGGCGCTTCTGTCCGACGCCGACGACGAGGTGGCGCGGAGCGCTTGGCGGGCAGCGGTCGTGCTCGTGCCCGAAGGTGAGGAGCCCGGGTTGGCCGCGGTGCTGTCGACACAGCTCGGGCGCGGCGAACGTGAGACGCAGCTGAGCCTCAGCCGGGCGCTGGTCGCGCTCGGTGAGGTGATCTTGCCGGCTCTGCGCGCTGCGATGACGGATCTCGACCCTCGCGTGCGCGCGCACGCGATCGCCACGGAACGGCTGCTGCGCGATCCGGATGCCGGATTCGAGTTCGCGATCGAGGAGGCGAAGCGCGTCGTGGCCCTCGGCGGCACCGGCCAGGAGGAGTGATAGGCAGTGTTGATCGGTGACGTGGCACGACGGTCCGGGGTCAGCGCCCGCATGCTCAGGCATTACGACTCGCTCGGCCTGGTGCGGCCGACGGGTCGTACCGGCGCCGGCTATCGGGAGTACTCCAGCGAGGACATCCGGCGGATCTTCCATATCGAGAGCCTGCGGTCCTTGGGGTTGTCGCTGCGTGACGTCGGGCGCGCGCTCGATGATCCCGGCTTCACGCCCTCGGAGCTCGTCGACGACCTCATCCGCCAGACGCGAGAACGCATTGCGGATGAGACGGAGCTGCTCACGCGACTCCGCCGGATCGGTGCCGCGGAACCCGCCGGCTGGGAGGAGGTCCTCCAGGTCGTCGCACTCCTCCAGGCGTTGGGGTCAAAGAGCGCCGGCAAGCGCCAGCGCGCGGCCTTGTCCTCGGTTGAAGAGGTTGCGGTGCCGGTGGAAGCCCTGGTCGAGGCAGCGCTGAGCGAGACGGACCCTAACGTCGCCGGAGCCCTTCGATGGGCTTTGGCGCGATTGGGCGACGACGGATTGGCGTTGCTGGCGGAGGGCCTCGGCTCACCGGTGGCCGAGGTGCGGAAACGTGCCGTCCAGTCCATCGCTGAGATTCCGAACGGTGAGGCGACCGCACTGCTGCAGGACGCCCTCGCGAACCCCGACATCGTGGTCCGCAGATATGCGGCTCTGGCGCTCGGGGCACGTGGAGCGGCCGACGCGGTCCCGACGCTCATCGAGATGGTCGTCGAGGGGACGAATGACGTCGATGCGGCCGACGCACTGAGCGCGCTGGCGAGTCGTCCCGCGTTGGCGGATCAGATCGCCACCGGGCTCGTTGATCGCCTCGCCCACGGCACCGCTGAATCGCCGGTACGTCAACGGCTGACACAGGCGCTCGCGGATATCCCGGGAATCACGGCGTCACGTGCCCTCACGGATCTGTCACATGACGGAGACCGGGCCGTTGCGCTTACCGCGACATACGTTCTCGGGATGCGCGACGCGCGATGACGGATCTTTCCTGGGGCGCTGCGCGCGCTACTGCGGTCGGCTCGATATCGAGGTGCGGTGAGCCCGCGGTTTGGGCGAAGATGGCCGCGCCTGGCTATGGGAGCCGGCACCCCCGGAAGAGGAGCGTGCCATGAGCGCCATCGGATCCGCAGGCCCGGAGGTCCGGGTGACCACGGGAAGGCTGCGCGGGCGGATGGAGGATGGCGTGGCCGTCTTCCGCGGCGTGCCGTTCGCGCGCCCGCCGGTGGGCGCCCTGCGACTGGCCGCACCGGCGCCGTCCGAGCCGTGGGACGGGGTGCGCGAGGCCGGCGCGTTCGGTCCGCCGCCGCCGCAGTCCAAGATGCTGGGCGCGTCCGGCGCCGACGGCGCGGACGGCGACTGGTTGACCGTCAACGTCTGGTCCCCCGACCTGGGCGCCGCCCGGCTGCCGGTGATGGTGTGGATCCATGGCGGGGGTTACATGTACGGGTGGTCCGGCGACCCGGTCTTCGACGGCCGTGTGCTCGCCCGGGACGGCGTCATCGTGGTCACCTTCAACTACCGGGTCTCCGCCGAGGGCTTCGGGCACTTCCAGGGGGCACCGGCCAACCGCGGGCTACTGGACCAGGTGGCCGCCCTCCGCTGGGTGCACGACAACATCGCGGCTTTCGGCGGAGATCCGGATCGGGTCACCGTTTTCGGGGAGTCCGCCGGAGCCGGGAGCATCGCGGCGCTGACGGTGATGCCCAGAGCCGCCGGTCTGTTCCGCAGGGCGATCGCGCAGAGCGTGCCAGGCATGTTCTTCTCCGCCGAGCTGGCCGCCGACATCGCCGCCGCCCTGGCCGGTGAGCTGGGCCTGGCCCCGCTCGCGGGCGAGCTCGCCCGCCTGTCGCCGGAGCTGCTGATCGACGCCGGGGACGCGGTGGCGGGCAAGATGGGCGACTGCCCGCGGTGGGGCCGGGCCGCGTACGTCCAGACGCCGTTCGCGCCGGTCGTGGACGGCGAGGTGCTGCCCGCGGTGCCGTGGCGGTCACCGGCGGACAGGGCCGCGCGCGAGGTGGAGCTGATCGTGGGGCACACCCGCGACGAGTATCGGCTGTTCATGGCCATCAGCGGCGACATCGGCCAGATCACCGCCGAGCGGGCGGCCACCGCGCTACGGGAGCTCGCCCCGGACCCGGAGGCCTACCGGGCCGCCCATCCCGGGGTCGACGGAGAGCGGCTGTACGAGCTGGTGCACTCCGACTGGATGTTCCGGATGCCTTCCGTCCGGCTGGCCGAGACCCACCGGAAGCGCGGCCGGGCCCACCTGTACGAGCTGACCTGGCCTGCCCCCGGCATGGGCGGCGATGTCCTCGGCGCCTGCCACGGGCTCGGCCTGCCACTGACGTTCGGGAACCTGACCGTTGGAGCGGCGGGAGTGCTGCTCGGACAGGAGCCGCCACCGGCCGCGGCCGAGCTGTCGGCCCGGGTCCGCGCGGCATGGATCGCCTTCGCCACGACCGGGGATCCTGGCTGGCCGGCGTACGAGCCGCAGAACAGGCATACCTGGGTCATCGACACCGAGCCGAGCGTAACGGCGTATCCGGAGGAGACCTCCCGTGAGCTGTGGGCCGGGCATGCCTTCGCCCCTCTCACGTTGCAGGTGTGACCAAGGCAGAACACGGCACAGCCGTGTTCTGCCTTGGCCGAAAGCGTCGCACCGACGCTTGGACCTATTGAACCGACCACACCAGGACGAATGAGAAATCCAGTTTCGTCGTGCGGTTCAGCGGAATATCGATCTTGACTCTGTGAGCGACCTCATTACGGCTGATGCCCAATCCATGAGCGATGAGCCGTTCGGGACGGATCGGCACGGGATCGTCGAAGGTGACTGTGATCTGAAGGGGCCATGGTTCCTCGGGCAGGGGAGGCGTGTGGAGTTCCCAGCGCCCGTCCCAATCGAGCGCGAACCGGTTGTGCCGGGCGATCAACGGGTCGAGAAGGGTGTCCACGACGAGGGAAGGCGAGTTGCCCGAGTAACCGGCCAGAAGGTCGGCGGGCAGTGAACGGACCGGGACGCGATCGTGGACGGTGAGCTTGTTGGTCCGGCCACAGGAAACGCAGTTGACCAGGAGCCAGACGTCGAGGAGTTTGCCGTTGGCGTTGACGCGGAACCTGCCGTGGCCGATGGTGGCGCGGCCGGAAGGGCAGGCCACGCACCGGAGGACGAGCAGGGGCAGGCGGGTGCGCCGCACCGCCCAGGGCAGCACGATATGAGGATGTGAAGACATGATCTCTCTGAAGACCTGACGAAGAGCATGGAAAACAGAGCCGACGGCGTCGTCGGCGACCGATGCGCAGGAAGTGTCAGGTCTAAAGAGCAGGCGGCGTCATGCGCGCGAAGTCCTCACGTTGGGGTGAGAGTCCAAACTAGGCGACCACCACCCACAAGATCCATCCATTTTCGCGGCCGCCGTCAGCAGGAGGCTTTGGAGAGCCCGTGCGACGTCAGCGGCACCAGGCGCGTATCGAAAGTGTCTTCAGGGCGGGCGGTTGTCAGGCTGCTCCGTTACGGTGCAGCCATGGCGAATTTTGTACTGGTTGCAGGCGCGCGGCTCGGGGCGTGGGCGTGGGACGAGGTGGTGCCGTATCTGCGGGCGGCCGGCCAGGGTGCTCACCCGTTGACGCTGTCCGGTCTTGCCGACAGAGCGGGTGTGCCGGCTGGGCAGCAGACCCACGTCCAGGACATCGTTGACGAGGTCGAAGGCCGGGATCTGCGCGACGTCGTCCTGGTGGGTCACAGCTACTCGGGCATCCCGGTCGGTCAGGCCGCGGAGCGGATCGGTGACCGGCTGGCCCACGTGGTCTTCGTCGATTCGAGCCTTCCGGCCGATGGCGAGGCGTTCGTCTCCGCCTGGCCGGACGGGGGAGCGACGGTGAAGGCATCGATCGCCGAGAACGGAGGATTTTGGCCGCTCGTGACCGCGGCCCACTACGACGGCCATGGCCTCACCGATGAGCAGATCGCACGGATCGTGGGTGGCTCGACGCCGCACCCGGGCGCCACGCTTATCGAGCCCGCTGTGCTGTCACGGCCACTTGGCGAACTCCCGGCGACGTACATCCAATGCGTGCTCGCCGGAGCCGGGCCCGGCGACGACGTGGCCGATCTGCTGCCCGGCAAGCACTGGCGGCTGGTCGAGATGGCCACCGGCCACTGGCCGATGTTCTCCCAGCCGCGCGAACTGGCGCAGATCTTCCTCCAAGCGGCCGGGGAGTGACCGCGGGCCCATGATGTGGTTGGTTTCGGAGTAGTGCCGGGAGCGCCTCAGCGTGTCTCCGCTGTCAGCGGTGGCCGCACCAGGAGCCGGCCCGCCGCGCACCCCACGCACGATGCCGCCGGGCGTGGGGTGACCGAGCTCTACGGCAAGGCCGCCGAGCGGCTCAGCCTGCGTTCTGTGCGCCGAAACGCAGGCCGTCGAAGAGGATCGCCGTGATGCGCACGGCTTCGTCCTGCCAGCCCTCCGTGGCGTGCATTCCGCAGATGCCTCCCAGTGCGCGCAGCAGTGTGCGTCCGCTGACGCCGCCCCGGATGGTGCCGGCTGCCGTGCCCGCTTCGAGCAGCTGATCGAGAGCCTGTGCCATCTGCGCGCGGGCGTCGTCGAAGATCGGTGAATCCGTCGCCATGATGCTCTCCAGCGCGATGGCCATTCCCTTGCCCACGGCTGCGTGCTCTACGAGCAGCAGCAGGAAGCGTCGCAACGCCTCGTCCGGGGCATGCCGGTCAAGGAGCTCCGCGGGTGCGGTGCACAGCTCGTCGACCTCCTGGCGGTAGACCTCCTCGACGAGGGCTTCGCGTGTCTCGAAGTGGCGGTAGAGCGTTCCGACCGCCACCCCCGCTCGCCGGGCGATCTCTTCCACGTGAGCGTCGGCCTCACCGGTGAGGAACGCCTTCCGCGCCGCGGCCAGAAGCGCCTCGCGGTTGCGCCGCGCATCAGCGCGCAGCGGACGTGACGACGACAACATTGCCCCCATAAGGTGAGTCGGGTTCCGCTTAGGTGTACAGTTTCCGGAGTCGGGTTCACTTTACTGGAGGGATACTCCCATGACGTTCCCGGAAGAGGGGCTGAGCGGCCTTCGTGTGCTGGTCACCGGTGGCAGCCGCGGCCTGGGTGAGGCGACTGCCCGCCGGTTCGCCGCTGCGGGCGCGACGGTGCTGACCGCCTCGCGCAGCGCGCCTCCGGAGGATCTGCCGGCCACCTTCATCCCTGCGGACCTTGCGACGGAGCAGGGAGCAGAGGAGCTCGGCCGACGGGTCATCGACAGCGTGGGCGGGGTGGACGTCCTGGTCAACAATGCGGGCGCCGCGAGTGCCCCGGTGCCGACGCTGAAGCGGTCCGACGAGTCGTGGCGTGCGGATCTGGAGATGAACCTGCTCAGTGCCGTCCGGCTCGACCGCGCCCTGGTTCCGGGGATGGTCGAGCGGGGTTCCGGCGTGGTCGTGCATGTCTCGTCGATTGCGAGTCGTCTGCCGCAGCGCACCGAGGCCTCCTACGCGGCGGCGAAGGCGGCGCTCAATGCCTACAGTCGCGAGCTGGCGACCGAGGTGGGTGAGCACGGGGTGCGCGTGGTGTGTGTCCTGCCGGGCTTTGTGGCCACCGAGGGCGCCGTCGAGCACCTCCAGCGGATCGCCGATCGGCAGGGCGTTGGCGTGCAGGAGGTACGGCAGCAGATCGTGGATCACCTGAACGTGCCGATGGGCCGGCCCGGCGACCCGGAGGACGTGGCAGAGATGATCGCGTTCCTCGCATCCAGCCGCGCGAAGTGGCTCACGGGAGCCGAGTTCCGGGTCGACGGCGGCATCATCCCAGTGGTGTAAGCCAAGACCGGGCAGGGAGAGGACGGAGAACAAGCATGAACATCAACCTCAGCGCATTGATCATCGACGTTGCCGAGCTGGAGCCCGAGAGCGCGTTCTGGCACCGGCTGCTGGGCGGCTCGATCGCGAAGACCGCGACTCACCATTTCCTCCGGATCGACGGGTTCCCGGTGTTCGTGATCCAGCTGGCTCCGGGGCATGTCCCCCCGGAGTGGCCGGAGGGTGACTCGCAGCAGATGCACGTCGATCTGACGACGGACACCCTCGCGGCCGCGGACCGGTTGGCGCTCGAGGCAGGTGCGCGTCGGCTGCATCCCACCGACGACGTCGACCCCGCATCGCAGAAAGGCGGCCGGGTCTACGCCAGTCCGGCCGGACACCCCTTCTGCCTCCGGCCGGCCTGAGCCGCGCCAAGTGTCCGGACCTGCTTCTCCCTGCTGTCGGCCCGGGCGACAGCAGGCGACCAGCCCTCAAGTCGTCGACCGGTTGTGCCTGCTCGGCCCGGCGTCCGCGCAGGTGGGTCGGCCGAGCCGAGCTCGGCTCGGTTCGCGCTCTGCCTGATGCGAGACCGTACGGAGCCCGCCTTCGGGGCGTACGGGCCCGAGGCGATCAGCCCGTAGGTTCGGCCGCCTGGTCGGCCGATCCGGCCTGCCCGCCGCAGAACACCTCCTTGACGAACCTCTGCTGGGCCTTCTGGAACGCCTCGGCCGTGGCGGCGAAGTCGAGCGCGGCGTCCCCGCTGGTCAGCGAGGCGGTCAGGGTCTTACCGCCGTCGGGCGTGCTGTACATCAGCGCCCCCCAGCCAAAGAAGCCGCCGTTGTGGGTGATCACGGTGCCGCCGCAGTCCGTCTCCTGTACGAACACCCCCAGGCCGTAGCCGATCTTGGGGTACGGCTTGCACATCTCGGCCAGCAGCGGGGCCGGGATGAGCTTGCCGCCCGTCAGCGCGGCGATGAACGTGTGGAGGTCCTCGGTGGTCGAGATCATGTCACCGGCGGCGGAGACCCAGGAGGGGTTCATGCGGGTGACGTCGACCACCTTCCACTGGCCGGCATCCTCGTACCGGTAGTAGCCGTGGGCGTGCGGCTCGGGGATCTCCGACGAGGCGCCCGGCACCACGGTGCCCGACAGCCCGAGCGGCCCCAGGATCCGCCGCTGCATCTCCTCGGCGAGCGAGCGGCCGGTGACCTTCTCGATCAGCAGCTTGGCCAGTACGTAGTTGGTGTTGGAATAGCTCCAGTCGGTTCCCGGCGCGAACCTCACCGGCTTGGACAAGGCCAGCCGCAGGAGCTCCTCCGGCTCGTAGGTGTGGGACAGGCCGTCCACGTACTCCTGGCCCTGCCAGGGGATCCCCGGCACGATCGTCCCGTCGGGGTAGAGCTCGCCGGTGAAGTTGAACACCCCGCTGGTGTGCTGCAGCAGCATCCGCACCGTGATCTGGCGGTCCAGGCCGAACTCGGGCAGGTAGTCGTCCGCCGGAGCGTCCAGCCCGACCTTGCCCTCGGCCACCAGTTGCAGCACCAGGGTCGCGACGAAGGTCTTGGTGTTGCTGCCGATCCGGAAGTGGCCGTCCGTCGGCGGCTTGGCGGTCTCGCCCAGCTTGCGCACTCCGGCGCTGCCGGCCCACTCGCCCCGCTCATCGTGCACGCGCAGCTGAATCCCGGCGAAACCGGCATCGACGATCTCCTGCATGGCTTTCTGCAGCTCCGGGCGCTCCTGCCCGGCAGTGGTGTCCTCGATGGTGTGGAGGGACTCGCGCATGGTCATTCCTTATCTCGCGACAGTAGGCGTTTTGCACAGCTCAAAAGCACAACGGCGGCTCCGGTGGCCACCGGCCCCTTCGAGGCGGCCATATGATGAGCGTTCACCCTGACCTAAGGTCAAGGTCAACCCCTGTCGCGACCATCGCTGAGCGGCGCCGATCGCAGGCGTCCCCGGTCTGGATCGGGAATTGACCGCGGTCCGCGCCGGCCGGAACGCCGAGATCGGCATCGAGGCCCACGCCCCTCGACACGTTGACCGTCCCGGTGCGGTAGGTGGTCGCTCGGGTGCCGGCCTTGGCGACAAGGGTGATGAGCTGGAACAGATGCGCGCTATCCTCGCCCCTGTGATCGCCCGCAACCCGCACCTCACGGTGAGCGCGAAGGTCGCCGGCGACCATGGCTCGATCCTGCGCAAGGACTTCCGGGCCGTCGCCGGCGCGGTTCGCGAGACCGCGGCCGCCCACGATCTGAAGGTGCGCTGAGCCGATGGCAGACGGACTCACGATCGGTCAGGCGGCGGCGTTCGTCGGCGTCACGATCAAAACCGTGCGGCACTATCACCGGCTCGGCCTGGTCGCCGAGCCGGAACGGGATGGTTCCGGCTACCGCCGTTACCGGTCGGCCGACCTGCTCCGGCTGGTCCAGGCCCGGACCCTGGCCGGGGCCGGCGTGCCGCTGGCCGAGATCGGTGACCTGCTCGACGCCGATCCCGAGCGGTTCTCCGCCGCCCTGGACGACGTCCATCGTCGGCTCACCGAACGGATCGAGGACCTGATCGCGCGCCGCGACACGCTGCATCGGCTCGATCATGGCGACCGGGCCCTGCTGCCCGACCGGGCCTGCGCGGTCTTGGACCGACTCACCGATCTCGGCTTCAGCCCCGACTACGTGGCCGGTCAACGGGAGGCTATGGTGCTGGCCCGGGCGCTGATTCCGGAGATCTACGACAACTTTCTGACCCAGCTCGAACGTTCGCTCGACGACCCCGAGTTCGTCGAGCTGACCAAGCGCGGCTGGGATGCGAGATCCTGGGATCCCGACGACCCTCGAATCGAAGAACTGGCATCCGCGCTGGCCGGCAAGCTGCTGGCCAACCGTGTGGTGCCGGCGATGCCGGCCGGATTTCGGAACCGGTCTGACGCCGCCGCCCGGTACGGACTGGTCAACCACCACCGGGAAGACCAGGAGCCGTCCATCGCCCGGTTGAACGCACTGGTCGAGGCGAACCTGCGCGCGGCCGGCATCGACATCCCGCATCAGTGACGGCCGCCCGGCAGGCCCGGTGCCGCGGCGGGACGTCCGCGTCGACACGCACCGGCTTCCCGGTCCTCCGGCAGATCACCAATGCCCGGGCACGTCCACGTATCACCAGGTGTGGGGCGAGGCCGGCCTCAGATCAGACCGACGATTTTCCAGATGCGTACGATCACGTCGAGTTGTGCCGGGTTGTAGAGGTCGAGCATCGTAGTGATCAGCGTGTCGGTCGTCGACTGCCGGCCTGCCACCTGGGCGGCCCCCGATGGCAGCGGGTGCTTTTCGGTCAGTGCGCTCGTCTGCGGGGCGATGCGTTGCGCGAGCAGTTCGCGTGTCTCCTCGTCGGCGTCCGGTGGGAGCGCGTCGAACTCGCGGGTCGCGTCATCTTGCCGGTAGTCCTGCAGGAGGGCTTGCCAGTGCTGTGAGCTGTCATCGCCGATGACGTGGGCGAGCACGGCGAACAACGACCGGTCGTTGGATGACAGTCGCGCCTCGGTCGCCGCGGTCGAGATGTCGGAGGGGAGGTCGGTCGGCGCCGGTTGACGGCGCAGCTTGGCGATCTCCCTTCTCGCCTCCTTCAGCCGTGTGATCGTGACGGCCAGTTCCGCGTCCACCGCGAGCAGGGTCTCCTCAAGATCCTCCGACTCGTCCTCCATCGACGTGATCATGGAGAGGGAGAAGCCGAGCCTGGTGAGACGGCGGATCTGCAACAGGCGCACGAGGTGCTCTGTCCGGTAGGCCTTGTAACCGTTCGGCAGTCGTTCCGGCTCGTCGAGGAGGCCGATCTCGTGATAGTGCCGGACGGTACGCAGGGTCGTTCCGGCGAGTTGCGCGACCTCCCTCGTGCTCCAGCCCATGTCCGTCCTCTCCTCTCCACGCTTCGCGATCACCTGATTTGAGTATGCCGTAACGGCACGGTGTCCACTGGGGGAGCGACCGCATCGGGCGGCGTCGAGATGCCGAGAAGGAATAGAAATGCACATATCGATCAGGTCCAGACGAAGCCGGATGTGGAGGCTCTGGCCCCTGTCGGCGGGTGCTGCCTGGCTGGCATCCGTGTTCTGGGTGGCGACCCAGGTCGGGCTGGACGGGGTGGTCGTCGGCCTGCCCCTGTCCGCCCTGGTCATCCTGCCGATCGTGGGCGTCTTCCTGTGGCTCGACCGCTGGGAGCACGAGCGTCCACGCCATCTCGTCTCGGCGTTCGCGTGGGGAGCGTCGATCGCCGCCTTCTGCGCGATCTGGTCGCAGGCAGGGCTGCAGGCCGTCGTCGACACCACGATGGGCACCGACGTCGGTGCGTGGGTTCGCCCGCTCATCATCACCCCGGTCACCGAAGAGGTCTTCAAGGGCCTGTTCCTGGGGTGGCTGCTGATCCATCGCCGGAGGCAGATCACCGGTCTGCTCGACGGCATCGTCTACGCGGGACTCATCGGTGCCGGCTTCTCGTTCACGGAGAACATCCTCTACTTCGGCCGCGCCGTCACCACCTTCGCCGCATCGGACACATCCGATGTGAACGCCATCGCCGTGCTCGGGGTCACCTTCTTCCTGCGAGTGGTGCTGGTGCCGTTCATGCATCCGTTCTTCGTCTCCGTGTTCGGTCTGGGGATCGCCGCGTCCGTGAACAAGCACCGCGGCGGGGCGCGAATCGCCCTTCCGATCGCCGGCCTGCTCGTCGTGATCACCCTGCACGGGGTATGGGACTGGGCGGGGCTCGCAGCAGACGACCCGCTCCTGATCTACAAGATCTACGGAGCCGTCATGGTGCCGGTCTTCCTCGCCATGACGATCCTGGCTCTCGTGCTACGCCGCCGAGAGGGCCAGGCGATCACCGCGGCCCTCCCGGCTCTCGCGCGCGACGGGCACATCGCCCCCGAAGAGGTCGCGCCCCTCGCGAGTCTGGGAGAACGTCGCCGCTGGAGGCGGGACGTGCGTCGGCGCGCGGGCCGGGCCGCGGCTCGCGCCACCGCGCGCTATCAAGCCGAAGCGAGCGCCCTCGGCATCCGTACGATCCGCGCACAGGCCACCGGAAACCGAGACGGGCTCGACGAGCAGGCACGGACGACCGCGTCTGCCAGAAGAGGCATGCTCGGAGCCCTGGAAGCTTCGAATGCATAGCAGGCAACGGCAGCCGCAATCGACGCACCGCATCCCGAATGGGTCGCCATCAGAAACGTCCAGGCATCGTCCATACGGCCCGGACGGTCCGGGCCGTATGGGGCATCCCCCTTCGCGGGGCCGCGGTCAGCGCAGGTCGCGGAAGAACTCCCGGATGTCGGCCGTCAGGAGGACGGGTTCCTCCAGCGCGGCGAAGTGGCCGCCCCGGTCGACGTCGACCCACCGGGTGATGGTGTTGGCCGCCTCGTCGTAACGACGGATGGCGACGTCGTGCGCGAAGACGATCGACGCGGTGGGCACGCCGGAGTTCGGGTACGTCACGCCCCAGCCGGAGGCTTGCGCGTAGCCGACGTACGCCGCCGAGCCGGCCGTGCCGGTGAGCCAGTAGATCATCACGTTCGTCAGCAGCCGGTCCCGGTCGATGATCTTGTCGGGCAGCGCGGACCGCGGGTGCGTCCATTCCCGGAACTTGTCCATGATCCAGGCGAGCTGTCCGACCGGAGAGTCGGTCAGGCCGTAGGCCAGAGTCTGTGGACGGGTCGCCTGGATCGCGATGTATCCGAACTCCTCCTGCTGGAACGCCTCGATTCGGCGGAGCCGGTCGTGTTCGAGCTCCGACAGAGCGGCGAGCTCCTCATCGGGCAGTGGCAGCGGCGGTAGCGTGGCACCGCCGTTGACGTGCACGCCCGCGACCCGCTCCGGAGTCACCCGGCCCAGTTGCGGGCTGACCGAGGCGCCGATGTCGCCACCCTGTGCCCCGTACCGCTCGTAGCCCAGCCGGCTCATCAGCTCGGCCCAGGTACGGGCGATGCGATCGGTGTCCCAGCCGCTGTCGGAGGTCGGCCCGGAGAAGCCGAACCCGGGTAGCGACGGGATGACGACATGGAACGCGTCGGCCGGGTCGCCGCCGTGCGCCCCCGGGTCGGTCAGCGGCCCGATGAGGTCGAGGAACTCTGCCACCGAGCCGGGCCAGCCGTGGGTCAGTATCAGCGGGAACGCGGTCGGCTCCGGCGAGCGGACGTGCAGGAAGTGGATTCGCTGATCGTCGATGACGGTGGTGAACTGCGGGAACGCGTTCAGGTATGCCTCGGCGGTCCGCCAGTCGTAGCCGGTGCGCCAGTAGTCGACCAGCTCGCGCAGCCAGGCTGTCGGTACGCCGGTGTCCCAGCCGTCGCCCGGCAGCGCGACGGGCCACCGGGTACGGCCGAGCCGATCGCGCAGGTCGTCGAGCTGCTCCTGCGGGATGTCAATGCGGAACGGGGTGATGTCTTCACTCATGAGGCCGACCGTAGAGATCAAAGCGGACAGCTCCTGTCCTAGGGACGTCCTTGACCCTGGTCTCGCCACCGACCGGATCAGGCTTGACCGCGCCGGCGGTTCGAGTCCGTGAGCGTCCAGAGGCGAGCCTGACGAGCGATAGGCCGCTGAGCGGGTGAGGTTCTGTCCGGTCAGCCCAGCGATGCGCTCGCCGCGCGCAGCTCGTCCAGGGCCGCCAGGGCGTAACCGGCGAGCTCGTCCTCGGCGCCACGGTCACTCTCGGACCATACGACGTACCCCCGTTTGAAGGCGAGGACGCCCAGCTCGCCCGCGAGGGCCGCGGTCGGATCGGGTACGCCGCGGGCGATCAGAGCGGTTGTCATCGCGGCCGCGAGGCTGACGCTCTTGAGGGCGTCACGCTCCTGAAGCTCGGCGCTGGCGGCGACGGCCGCCTTCAGACGAGGGGCGAGCTCCCGGCTCATGGAGCCCATCGCGCTCGAGGCGCGCTCGAGACCGGCCGCGACCGCTTCGAGCGGGCTGGCGTTACCGGGCGCCTCGGCGATCCCCTCGGCCAGCAGCCGGCTCAGTGTCTCCTGCCCGGCCACCAGCAGTTCGCGCTTATCGGGGAAGTGCCGGAAGAAGGTGCTTTTGGTGACCCCGGCGCGCTCGGCGATCTGCGCGACCGTCGTGGCGTCGTACCCCTGCTCGGTGAACAGGTCGACAGCAGCCACGACGAGACGTTCGCGCGCCCCTGGTTTCCATCGACCCATGGGTCCATCATACGCGATGGGACCATTGTCCCATCGCTCTGCTAATGTGATGGGACAGTAGTCCCATCACATCGGGAGAGTTTCATGCGCGTTTTTGTCACCGGTGGCACCGGTCTGATCGGTTCCGCCGTCGTCGCCGAACTGCTCGGCAACAACCACACCGTCCTCGCCCTCGCCCGCTCCGACGCGTCCGCGCTGGTCGCCGAGGCGGCCGGCGCCGAGCCGCTCCGGGGGGCTCTCACCGACCTGGACGTCCTTCGCGCCGGCGTTGCCCAGGCCGACGGGGTCATCCACCTGGCGTTCGCCAACGACTTCAGCAGCGCCGACGCCGTCGCGAAGGCGGTCGCCGAGGAAAGCGCCGCCCTCGCCACCCTCGGCGAGGCACTCGTCGGCAGCGACCGCCCCTTCGTCACCGCCTCGGGTACGCCCTGGGTGCCGGGCCGCGTCTCCACCGAGGCCGACCCACTGCCGACCGACGGGCCGGTCGGCGGTCGTGGCCGCGCGGTCACGGCGGTCCTGGGCCTGGCCTCGCGCGGAGTCCGGAGCACGGCCGTACGCCTGCCGCGCACGGTTCACAACCAGGGCACGGGCGGGTTCGCCGGTTTGCTGACCGGCATCGCACGCCAGACCGGAGTATCCGGCTACCCGGGCGACGGCGCACAGCGTTGGCCGGCCGTGCACGCGCTCGACGCGGCCGTCCTCTTCCGGCTCGCCCTGGAGTCGGCGCCGGCCGGTAGCTCCTGGCACGCCGTGGCCGACGAGGGAGACAGGGTGCGTGACATCGCCGCGGTCATCGGCCGACGGCTGGGCCTGCCGGTCGAGGCGGTGCCGGCGGAGACCTACGGCCCTCTCGGCCCGATCTTCGCGGCCGACCAGCCCTCGTCCAGCACCCACACCCGGCAGGCGCTCGGCTGGGAGCCGAAGCACCCGAACCTTCTGGAGGACCTGGAGAACATCAAGCCCTGACCGGCGACACCGGCGATCGGGCAGACCCGCTGCCCGTGGTCAGCCGCGCCGGTGGGGTCGAGCGATTCCCGCCGGCAGGTTCGCGCGCCGGCCAGTGACATCGTGGCCACCACGATCACCTGCCGGAGGCGGCGAGGTCACATCACGCGACGGCGGTTCCCTCAAGCTCGACCATCAGGTCGGGGATCGCCAGCCGTGTCACCCCGAGCATCGTGGTGGGCGGCGCCACCCCGGCGGCGCCCAGCCGCGACGCCAGCACGCCGTAGTCCTGAAAGAGCCGGTCGACGTCGGTGGTGTAGACGTTGAGCCGGACGAGGTTCGCGAGGGACATGCCGGCCTCGCCGAGCACGGCCTCCAGGTTGTCGAGGCTCAGCGCCAACTGCGCCGCCATGTCACCGGCATGCTGGGGTTTGCCGTCACCGCTCATCGCGGTCTGCCCGGAGCAGTACAAAGTCCGGGTGTGCCCGGAGACGATCTCACCCTGGTTGAATCCCATCTCCACCGACCACGTCACCGGGTTGACCGCCGTTCGTTCCATCGCCACATCAGCTCCATTCGATTCGTCGAAAGTACGTACGTCCACCGGCTCGACAGCCGGGATCCTCGACGTCGTGCTGATGAGCCTCCCAGCCAATACACGACATCCTGTGTCGTGTATTGGCTATAAAGTTTTCGCATGCGCGCCGACCGGTTGGTCTCGCTGGTGCTGCTGCTACGGCAGTACGGTCGGCTGTCCGCGGCCGCGCTGGCCCGCGAGCTGGAGGTATCCACCCGCACCGTATTGCGCGACATCGAGGCGCTGTCCGCGGCCGGCGTCCCGGTCTACGCCGAACGCGGCCGGCACGGCGGGTTCGCGTTGCTGCCCGGTTTCCGGACCGAGCTCACCGGGCTGAACCCCGACGAGGCCCTCGCCCTGCTGGTCGCCGGATCGCGGCGCGGCGCGCAGGCGTTCGGCCTCGGCTCGGCGCTCGCTTCGGCGATGCTCAAGGTGGTCGACGCGCTCCCCGAAAGCTATCGGGACACCGCGGCCGGCGCGGCCGAGCGGTTGCTCATCGACCCGCAGACCGACCTCCTCTCACGTCGGCTGGTCGATGAGGAGGTGCCCGACACCGTAGTGGCCGAGGTCCTGCGCGCGGTGTTCACCGGACGCAGGCTGCGCATCCACTACGCGGCCGTGGACCAGACCCCGACGTGGCGCACGGTGGACCCGATCGGCCTGGTCACCGTACGCGACCGGGGCTACCTGCTGGCCACCAGGTCCGGCGCGGACCGCACCTACCGGCTGTCCCGGGTCCTGGCCGCCGAGGAACTCGCCGAACCCGCACAGCGACCGGACCGGGTCGATCTGGATCGGGCCTGGCAGGAACGCAGCACCCGGTTCCGGGCCGGCGGCGACCAGGTCACCGTGCTGGTACGGATGAACCCGGCGCGGCGGGAGGAGCTGGCGGGCACCGCGCTGGCCGTCCTCGCCGAGGAAACCGACCCAGACGGCCGGCTGCGGCTGGAGGTGACCTTCCAGGATCAGAGGCACGCCGAATGGGCGCTGTGGCAGCTCGCCACGGACGCGGAAGCCCTGGCCCCGCAGTGGCTGCGCACCTCCCTGCGCGACCGCGCCGCCGCGATCGCCACCCGCTACGGGGCGTCATCCTGAGAGTTGCCGCCTGCTGCGGCGTATGGAGGGGCCGGCCTGCGAAGAGGTGGGCCACGCACGTTCACTGTGACGGCGGCACGTGCCGGCCGCACGCCGCGGCACCCGATGAGCGGCCGCCGGTGATCGAGTGCGACTCCGTCCCGGTTACGCCGGAGCGGGTTCCGGCCTGTCGTCTCCCAGCGGACCGAAGCGCCATTCCCCTTCGCCGAGCAGTTCGAGTTCGTGGGTGTGGTGCTGCTCGACCGTCGAGCGGTGGCTGACGCTGACGACGATGGTGTCGGGCAGCTCTGACCGCACCAACTGATAGAGGACGAACTCCAGGTTCTCGTCCAACGCCGAGGTCGACTCGTCGAGGAACATCACCTTCGGCTTCGTCAACAGAATCCGGGCGAACGCGATCCGCTGCTGTTCGCCCGGGGAGAGCACCTTGGCCCAGTCCTGCACCTCGTCGAGCCGGTCCACGAGGTGCGACAGCGCTACCTTACGCAGTGTGCCGCGCAGGGTCTCGTCATCGACGGTGCCTTCTTTGCTGGGATATGTGACGACAGCGCGTAGGTCGCCCAGCGGTACGTAGGGCAGCTGCGACAGGAACATCGTCTCGTTGGGCCCGCACGGCCGGGTCAGCGTGCCGGTGGTGAACGGCCACAACTCGGCGAGGCTGCGCAATAACGTGGTCTTGCCGCTGCCGGACGGCCCGGTGACGACCAACGTGTCACCCACTTCGAGCCGCATGTCGAGCGGCTTGATCAACTGCTGTCCATCGGGGGTGCGGACCTCGACGGCCGTGAGCTGAACCGTCCCGTCGACGCAGGGCAGCGTCGTCACCTCCGGCAGCGCCCGGGCCTCTTCGTTGGCGATGACCAGACCGTGAAGCCGGATGATCGCCGCCCGGTACCCGGCGAAGGCGTCGTAGGCGTTCCGGAAGAACGAGAGGCCGCTCTGGATCTCGTTGAACGCCGATGCCGACTGGGTGAGATCGCCGAGGCGGATCTCGGCGGCGAACAGCCGCGGCGCCTGCAGGAGATAGGGCAGGGGCACGATGCTCTGACTGATCGAGTAGTTCCAGGCGTTGAAGCCGATGGTCCTGTTCAGATACCGCTTGTAGTTGGCGACGACGGGGGTGAACAGGCGCCGCAGCCCCGAGCGCTCCGCGAGCTCGCCGCGGTAGAACGCGACCGCCTCCGACGCGTCGCGCAGGCGCACCAGGGCGTAACGGAACGCCGCGTTGAACTTCTCGTTTCGGAAGGCCAGCCAGATGATCGGCTTGCCGATCCAGAATGCGATGACGGAGGCGATGAGGACGTAGACCAGCCCGATCCAGAACATCGCCCTGGGGATGTCGACCCCGAAGATGGAAAGCCGGCCCGAGAGGTTCCACAGGATCGCCGTGAACGACACGATCGAGGTGACCGCGGAGATCGCGCCGAACAACAGCGTGCTGGACGTCCCCCCGTTGCTCGGAAGGTTGGGCAGAGGTCCGTATCCGGCGGTGACCACGTCGACGTCGGACTGAATACGCTGGTCCGGGTTGTCGATGGTGCCGTCGATGAATCGCGACCGGTAGTAGGCCTTGCCGTCGAGCCAGTCTCCGGTCAGCCTGTCGGTGAGCCAGACGCGCCAGGCCAGCACGAACCGCTGGAGCAGGAACAGATCCAGCAGCAGCCGGGCGATGTGTATCGAGGCCAGGACGCAGAAGGTCCACAGGGACATCCAGAAGCCGTGCTCGCCGGAGCCCTTCACCGCGGTGTTGTTGACGGCGATGCCCTGAACCGCGACCTGGAGGCTGGACAGCATGTCGTTGCCCTGGTAGCTGAACAGCACGTCCAACCGGACGCCGGTGACCACCGACAGCAGCATGGCGCTGAGCGAGAGCCAGACCTTGACGCTCCCCGGACCGGTGAAGTACGCGCCGGTGATGCGCCAGAACTGCCTGCCCCACGTCGTGAAGAGGCCGAGCAGCACGAGGACCGCCAAGGTGCATACCGCGGCGATCGCCCAGGCTATGGCGATCCACACCAGCGATGCCCAGACCTCAGATCCCCAGTCGAGGGTCGGGGTGAACAACTCCATTCCGGAAACGTATAGGCACAGATTGCGACGGGCGCCCTGGAGAGCTCAACTCGCGGGAGGAAGTCGTTCGAGTCTCCGTTGTTCGACGGCGACCTCCCGCGGCCCCGGCGGTCACCGGCGCGACCTGCGGATCCGGTGAGCGGTCGATCGGCTTCCGCGCCGGGCTCGCTCCTGGACGGCCGCGCGCCGCTGCCGCGCCGAGCGGTTCCCGAACCGGTCGAGACGACCGGGATGGCCCCCCGCTCCCTGTGTGAATCGAGAAACGCCGCATGAGGAGTTCGTCGATCAGGTGAGGGAGGACGTCGCGGAATCGAGGGTGAGCGTCAGCATCGGCGCCAGGGTGCCGCCGAAGGCGGCTCGGGCCGCGGACGCCTCTGCCGGCCATGCCCCCGTCCCGGGCCGGCCCCGGTAGTTCAGGAAGCTCGCCACCCGCAGGTCGTTCAACACCAGCCACGCGTATGCCTGATCAGGCTGCTCCGGGGGATTCCGGATCACGAGGCCCGAGCCGTTGAGCGGCTCGTACGGCCCGGTGAGGCTGGGAGCGACGAACCCGTAGAGGCCCGTGGGCGCCGAGTCCGATGGCTCGAACGAGTGGCGCTGGGTGCAGAAGAACAGGTAGTACGACGAGTCGTGAACGATGACGTGGGGGCGTTCGATCTCATGGTTGACGCCGTCGGCGACCAGGAGCGGAGCGCGGAGGGACCAGCCACCGGCGTCGGCGCCGGCGAGGGCCACCGCCCCCGTATAGCGGTCGTCCCAGGCCGTCGAAGCCGCGATCAGCAGGTATTCCCGCCCGTCGGCCGGGTCACGGAACCACCCCGGATCACGGAAGGCCCGGATGCGACCCGGACCGCCTTCGATCTCATCGGCGATCAGGTACGTGCGTCCGTCGGATCGCACGATCTCCCGGTGTTCGGCGGACCCCTCGATCACCGCCCCGCCGTCGTTCGTGATCAGCTTCGGCCGGACCTCGATGATCCGTTGGACGAATGTCGGACGCGCCTCTCCTCGCAGGCCCGAGGCCGTGTAGAAAACGGAGATCGTGCCGTCGGACCGGCGCACCGCCGAGCCGGACCATTCGCGGCTGCCCAAGGACGCTCCGTCGGCGAAGACGTGCCCCAGATCCGTCCAGCCGTCGTCGCCCGTCGCGAGAAGCCGGATGCGGGCCACATCGTGGCGCTCCTCCGGATGGCCGACCGCGGGTGCCGACAGTCCCATCCAGAGCTCGCGGCCATGGATGAGGCACGCCGAGCCGTCCTCATCCTGTACGGGCCACATATCCCAGATGTCGTCGGCAGGCAGCACGCGCGGCAGCGGACCCCGGATCACGGGCGCGGTGGTGGTGGCGCTGTGGGCGAGCCGGTCGAGGTGGGCTCGTGTCCATGCCACGGGCCGAAGCCCGTGGGGAACCGTCGGTGAGGTCGTCATAGCGTTCCTTCCACTGCGTCGCGTGCCAGTTCCACGGCGCCCAGGACGCCCGAAAGGTCATCGAGCGACGGCCCGACGAGGTACTGCGCCATCGCGTCCAAGTCGGTCAGCGGCGGTACTTCGGGGTAGCCGGCGAGGAGCTCGAGCGCGCGGACGCGGACGTTCTGGATGAGAGATTCCCGCTTGGCGACGCCCCCGCCGATGATGACGCGCTGGGGCGACAGCGCGTACGTCAGGTTCGTAACGGCCAGGGCCAGATACTCCGCCTCGAGCTCCCAGGCCCAGGCATCGTCGACCTCCTCGGCGGGACGTCCCCACCGTTGCCGCATCGCCTCACCGGAGGCGAGACCCTCGAGGCAGTCCCCGTGATAGGGACAGCTTCCGGCGAAGGGATCGATATCGGCGTCGTGAGGGATGTACGTGTGACCGAATTCGGGGTGCACCAGCCCGTGAAGGATCCGGCCCCCCACGATGGCTCCCATGCCGATTCCGGTTCCCACGGTCACGTAGGCGATCGTGTCCAGGCCCCGCCCTGCGCCGTGCCGCCATTCGCCCAGCGCGGCCGCGTTCACGTCCGTGTCGAATCCGATCGGCACCTGGAGGGCGTCGCGCAGCGGCGACACCACGTCGGTGTAGGCCCATCCGGGTTTCGGCGTCGTCGTGATGTATCCGTACGTGGGCGAGGCGGGGTTCAGATCGATCGGCCCGAAACTGCCGACGCCGATGGCCGCCGGTCTCTGGTGACGAAGGAAGAAGCGAACCGCCGCCGGGATGGTCTCCTCCGGCTTGGCGGTCGGCACCACCTCGCTCGCCAGGAGGCGGCCGTCTCCGTCGCTGACGGCGCACACCCATTTGGTGCCGCCCGCTTCGATGGCTCCGTAGAGCAACGCGCATCAACCCTTCAACGAGCCCTGGAGCAGGGCGGTGACGAAACGCCGCTGGAAGATCAGGAAGATCGCCAGCGTGGGCGCGAGGATGAGCAGCGATCCCGCGCAGAGTAAGGGGATGTCGGTGCCCCATTGCCCCTGGAAGGCCCCGAGAGCACCCGACATCGTCCGGTTCAACGGGTCGTCGACCAGGACGATGGCCAGCAGGAACTGGTTCCAGGTCCAGAGGAACAGCAGGATCGCCAGTGACGAGGTCGCCGGTATGGCCAGCGGAACGTGCACGCGCCAGAAGAGCTGCCACACGTTCGCGCCGTCCATCCGCGCGCTCTCCGACAACTCCTCGGGCATGTTCACGAAATGGGCGCGCATCCAGAAGACCGAGAACGGCATGAACAACCCGATGAGCGGCAGGATGATCGCCCACCTCGTGTTGAGCAGCCCCATGTCGCGTACCTGGTAGTACAGCGGCGTGATGATGCCTTCGAACGGAAGCGTCAGGCCGAGGACGAACACCAGGAACACGACCTGGCGTCCGGCGATGCGCAGATGTCCGATGGCGAAGCCCGCCATGGTGGCGACGACGAGCGAGACGGGGACCACGCCCAGCACGATCAGCGTGCTGGATTTCAGTAGTTCGCCCATGCGGGCCGCCTGGAAGGCGTCGGCGAAGTTGCCCCACTGCGGGTCGCTGGGCCATTGCAGCCCCTGGGGGTAGGTGCCGGACGGGTGCAGCGCGGTGACGAAGAGGCTGATGAACGGCAGCAGCGTGACCGCCATCAGCAGGACGAGCAGCAGGCGTCCCGTCCAGGCCTCTCGGCGTGCGAAGATCATGAGGTCCTGTCCCTGGTGAGCCATTGGACGGGCAGGGCGCAGGCGAGGATGAGCACCATGAGGACCACCGCCAGAGCCGAGGCCATGCCGACCTGCCGCTCGGAGAAGGCCAGGTAGTAGATCTCGAGGCCGGGCACCATGGTGGAGTTCCCCGGTCCGCCCTGCGTGGCGATGTAGACGATGTCGAAGCTGGCGAGCGCCGCGATCACGGTGACCGTGACGCAGACGCCGACCTCCTGCCGCAGGTTCGGCAGCGTGATCGATGCGAACTCGCGGAACGGCCCCGCCCCGTCGAGCCGGGCGGCCTCGTAGAGCGCGGGGTCGATCTTGCTCATGCCGGCGAGCAGGAGCAGGGTGCACAGGCCGAGGAGGACCCATGCGCCGATCATTCCCACGGCCGGCAGCGCGGTCGCGAAGTCGCCCAGCCACGCGCGTGTCACGTCGCCCAGGCCGACGTACGACAGAAGCTGGTTGATCAACCCGGTTGACGAGAGCAGCCAGCTCCACGCGATGCCGGCGGCCACGAGCGGGATGACCTGAGGAAGGAAGATCACCGTCCGAGCCACGAGCGCGAGCCGGCTGGTGGCGATGCGCCGAATCGTCGAGGCGATGGTCAAGCCCAGAACGACCGGAATGACACTGAAGAACACGATGAGCTTGAAGGCGTTCACGATGGAGGCGAACAGATCGGGATCGGTGAAGACCTTGAAGTAGTTGCCGAGCCCCACCCATGTGGACGCGCCGATGCCGTCCCACTTGTACAGCGAGTACCAGATCGTGTCGACGATCGGCCGCAGGACGAAGGTCGCATAGAACGCGAGTGCGGGAAGGACGAACAGCCAGCCGACCCAGCCCGGCGTACGGAGCCCTCCCAAACGGTGAGGGCTCCGGCGCTTCGCCGCGGCTGCCGGCTCGGGCCGATTCTCGGAGAGATCGACCGCTACGTCGGGAGTTGACCGCGCCATCGGTGTCAGCTCCCTGCGACCTGGCTCAGGTAGTCTTCCTGGACCGACTTCAGCAGCGCGTCGGGCCGCTGCTCTCCGGCGACCAGCTTCTGCAGTTGCGGAGTCCAGCTCTTGGCGTAGATCGCTCCCGTCGCGTTGGCGATGAAGTCCATCGCGCCGTTGTCCTTCGCGATCTGAGCGCCGGCGGCGAGGGTGCTCTCGGTCACCGTGCCGGGTGTCACCTGCGGCATGGAGGCGTCCGCCGGTCCCATGGGGTGCGAGCCGCCGACTTCCACGGAGATCGTGCGGGCCTGCGGGTCGGTGGCCACCCAGTCGAGGAAGGCGGCGGCGCAGCCGGCGTTCTTCGCCTTGGAACCGATGCCGAACGTCAGAGGCGCCGACATGGCCGCCCGGGCACCGTCCTTCTGTACGGGCGGCATCAGGAAGAAGCCGGCGTCTTCGGGCATCTGCTTGTCGAGGTTTCCCGACTCCCAGTCGCCGTTGAACATGAACAGTCCCTGGCCGTCGATGAAGCGGCTCATCATGGTCGCGTAGTCGACGGCGTTGACGTCCTTCCAGAAGTAACCGGCCTTGATCCACTTCTCCAGATGCTGGGTGGCCTGCAGGTTCTCCGGAGTGTCGATCGTGGCGCCCGGCTTCTGGAAGATCCACTGGTTGATCGGTCCGGAAGGACCGTAGGAGGCCATGAGGTCCTGCAGGGGGAACGCCAGGCCACCCGTCGCCCCGCCGTTGAACTGCGCGATGGGGTCGATGCCCGCCTGCTTGGCCTTGGCCAGCAACTCGTCGAACTCCGCGAGGGTCACCGGAGGGGAGGACATGCCGATCTTGCCGGCGAGCTTCTTGTTGTAGAAGACGCCGGTCATGCTGAAGTTGAGGCCCATCGCATAGAGCGACCCCTCGCCGCGGGTGCGTCCGCCCGGCGCGAGCCGCATCTGTTCGAGCTGGGAGGCGGGCCATTTGTCCCAGCCGAAGACCTTGGCGTACTCGTCGAGGTTCTTGAGCAGGCCGTTCTTCACGAGCTCGGAGACCTGGGGGAGTCGCATCAGGTCTGGCGGGTCGTCAGCCAGGACGCGCGGGGCGTTCTGCGTGATGACCGCGAACTGGTCCTCCCGGATGTCCCACTTCACGTTGGGAAACTGCTTGGTGAATTCCGCGGTGAGCGCCTTCGGGAGCGGGAACCCCGTCTCGAAGTACGCGCTGAGCGTGACCGGGGCCGTGCCGCAGGTCGGCGCCGTCGTGAGGGATGGGGCCGTCGCCTCCGACTGCGGGTTGCCGCTTCCGGGTCCGCCGCAGGCGGTGGCCAACGTCCCCCCCAGGACGACCGCGAGCATCGGGCGATGCCAGCGGGAATGAACTCGACGAGACATCGTGCGTCTCCTCCGCTATTGGGGCGTTCCGGCGTGTGCCAGACGTCCCGGATCAAGTTGCTAAACCGGATTAGCAATGCGATAGTCTCACCGTGCGTATCCGGCGATGTCAAGTCCCGGAAATATGGGATGAACATGGAGGTCTCGGTGAGCCCACGTCGGGTCACGTTGGCGGATGTCGCCAACGCCGCCGGTGTCTCCAAGGCCTCGGCGTCCCTGGTGCTGAGCGGCCGAGGGCGTGAGCTGCGCATCTCGCAGGAGGTGGAGCAGCGCGTCCTGCGGGCGGCGGAGGAGCTTCGGTATCGGCCCAATGCCGTCTCCGTGGGGCTCCGCACGGGCACGTCGCGGACGATCGGCTTCGTGTCCGACACCGTCGCGACCTCCCGGCTCGCGGGCGACATGATCAAGGGCGCCCTTGAGGCGGCGCGAGAACGCGGCGTCATGCTGTTCATCGGTGAGACCGAAGGCGATCCCGATCTGGAGAGCGGGCTGCTGCACGCCATGCATGACCGTCAGGTCGACGGCATCATCCTGGCCTCGATGTACACCAGGACCATCAAGCTGCCCAAGGACATCGCCATCGCCCCCGCGGTGCTGCTCAACGCGCTCCCCAAGCAGCCGTCGCCCCTTCCCTCGATCCTCCCCGACGAGGTCGAGGCCGGCCGAGCCGCCGCGCGTGTGCTGCTGGACGCCGGTCATCGCGACGGCATCCATCTGATCGGCGCCGGCCCCGGGATACGGAACGTACCCGCTCAGAGCGTCGCCGCCGTGGAACGACTCGTCGGCATACGAGAAGTGCTCGCCGAGGCCGGAATAAAGATCGCGAGTGGACGGGTCTGCCGGGATTGGCAGCCTGAGGAGGGCCTCGCCGCGACCCGCGCGCTGCTGGACGGCACCCGGCCACAGGCCCTGATCTGCCTGAACGACCGGCTCGCGCTCGGCGCCTACCAGGCGTTGAGCGACGTCGGCCTGAGCGTCCCGGCCGACGTCTCCGTGGTCTCGTTCGATGACCACCCCATCGCGTCGTGGATACGCCCCAAGCTCACCACCGTGGCGCTTCCGCACTATGAGCTCGGCCGGAAGGCCGTCGACGTCCTCTTCGAGGAGATCGGCCGGAAAGACCGCCAGACCGAGGGGACGGCCGAGGTTCATCGCGTTCCCATGCCCGTACGCCTGAGGGAGTCCGTCGCGCCACCGGCACGCGACGGGAGGTGAAGCCCTCCTCAGCCGTTCGGGAAGCCGGCGAGCGTCGTCTGCGCCCGACACCGGTGGTCGTTGCCGTCGCTTGAGCCGTTCAGGCCGGACGTCCCGGGCCGTCGCCGGCCCGGGACGAGAGGCATTCCTTCTCAGGGGGTGGTCAGGTCGAACCGGCGAACGGTGGTCGCGCCGCCGAGCGCCTGGGTGGCGTAGTTGAAGATTCCGAAGCGGTAGCCCATGAAGAACTGCCAGGCGTTGTTCAACGTGAAGGCGGGGCCGAGCGCGGTGAAGTTCACGCCGTCGGTGCTGTAGGAGAAGCGCGCCTGGCGGCCCGAGCCCGGACGGATGTCGGCGTTGGCCCGCAGCCAGATCCGGCCGCCCGAGATGTTCGCGCTCGCCGCCTCGGTGCCGGTGCCCGTGGTGGCCCAGCTGCTGTTCATGGTCAGGCCGTTGGTCATCACGACCCGGTTGACGCCGTTGTCGCGTTTGACGCCGATCCACGCCGACTGGTCCCGGAGCATCGCCAGCCCGGACCGGTCACCGTTGGCCATCGCCGAGTAGTCGAGCTCGATCGTCGCCGTCGACGACGGGCCCTGGATGCGGTGGGTCAGGGTGTTGCGGGCGTTGTAGAGGTCGCTCGTGACGGTCGCGGTCTGCAGGCGCAGGCCGTTGCCGGTGGAGAAGCGGCTGGTGTCGGGGTTGTGGTTCCACTCCCACCGGTGGCCGAGGCTGCCCGAGGTGAAGCTGTCCGATCCGATCATCGACTGCACGGTCTTCGTGGTCTGGATGTTCGGCTTCGGATACGAGGCTCCCCAGCCGCCGTTGACGGTCTGCACCGTGGGCCAGTCGCCGCTCCAGGTGATCGGCGCCAGTGCGGGCACCCGGCCGCCGGGGTAGGCGTCGACGAATGACATGTAGTACCAGTCGCCGTTCTGCGTCTGGACCAGGCCGCCCTGGTGCGGCACACCGCCGCCGGAGATCGGACTCGGCATGTTCAGCAGGACCTGGCGCATCTCGTACGGGCCGAACGGGCTGGTGGAGCGCAGCACGTACTGGCCGTTGGCGGGGCGGGTCAGCCAGATGTAGTAGTAGCCGTTGCGCTTGTAGAAGCGGGCGCCCTCCAGGGTCCCGACGCTGGAGGGCGTCTGGAACACCTGCTGGCTGCGCACCTGGCTGAGCCCGTCGGAGGAGAGCTGCGCGACGCTGATGGTGGAGTTGCCGTAGGCGACGTACATGGTGTCGTTGTCGTCGACGAGCAGGCCGGCGTCGTAGTAGCAGTTGTTGATCTGGGAGCGCTTGGTCCAGGTGCCGTCGACGGCGGAGGCGGTGTAGACGTAGGTGCGGTTGAACTCGACGCAGCCCATCCAGTAGTACGTGCTGTTGCTCGGCCGGTAGTTGAGCGTGGAGGCCCAGATGCCCTTCACGTAGGCCCGTCCGCCGTTGAGGTCGTAGGCGTTTGAGCCGAAGTCGAGCCGGGGCACAGAATGGCCCGCGTACTCCCAGTTCACCAGGTCGTAGGAGCGCAGGATCGGCGCGCCGGGGGAGTAGTGCATCGTCGAGGCCGAGTAGTAGTAGGCGTCGCCGACCCGGATGATGTCGCCGTCGGCGAAGTCCTGCCAGACGACCGGGTTGTTGTAGGTACCGCCGGGAGTCGGGGTCGGGGTCGGGGTGGGGGTCGATCCGCTGCCGACCTGGACGAACTGCCACTGCTGGTTGGCGCCGCCCCAGTCGTCGTACTGGACGATGTTGGCGCCGTCGGCGGTGGAGGCGCCCTGGACCTCCAGGGCCTTGTTGCTGTTGCGGTTGACGAGGCGCACGTAGCCGCTGTCGGAGTCGGCGAGGCGCCATTGCTGGTTGGTGCCGTTGAGGTCGGCCCACTGCACGACCGCGCCGCCGTTGGCGGTGGAGAAGTTGCTGACGTCCAGGACCTTGCCGGAGAGGCGGGACTTGACGCGGTAGTAGCCGCTGCCGGAGTCGACGAACTGCCACTGTTGCTGGTTGCCGTTGTTGCGGGTCCACTGGGTGATGCGGGCGCCGTCGTTGGTGGCCAGGTTGTAGACGTCCAGGGCCTTGCCGCTGGTGCGGTTGACCAGCACGTACCACGCGTTGGTGTCGACGGTCGCCGCGTTGGCGGCGTTCGTGGTGCCGGTGACGAGCAGGGACGTGGCCAAGAGGCAGGTGAGAGCGGCGGCCAGCACGGCCAGCGCCCGGCGCCATTTCCGGGGGGAGTGCACTGTCGGTCCTCCATGGATGAGTGCAGGCGAGTGACGGACACGGCACGGGACGGTGTGTCTCCTCCGTCCCGGCCGGACCTACAGGAACCGCCAGAGGCGATCGCTCGAGACGGCGTCGTCGGCCAGCACGACCTGCGCGCCCTGCGCGGTCGAGCCGCCGCTCACGCCCAGGACCCGGCCGCCGTTCGCGCACTGGATGCGGAAGGAGCCGTTGCCGCCGTACCGGAGCCGCCAGCGGTGGTCGGCGGTGCCGTTGTCAGCCCACTGGACGGCCCGTGCGCCGGTGGCCGTGCTCGCGTTCTCGACGCCGAGCACCTTGCCGCTGTTGGAGTTACGCAACCGGAAGTAGCCTCCGGAGTCGGTGACGGCCGTCCACAGGTGGTCGCTCGTACCGGAGTCACCCCACTGGAGCACCAGGCCGCCGTCGGCGGTCGACATGTTCTGCACGCCGAGCACCATGCCGCCGGCCACGTTCTGGATCCGCCGGGCGCCACTGGGCAGGAAACGCCACTGGTTGTCGGCGGTGCCGTTGTCGGCGTCCTGGACGGCCTGCGCACCCTGGCTCGTCGACCCGTTCAGGGCGGCCAGCGGCTTGCCGCTGTTGACGTTACGGATCTTGTGCGAGCCGTCGCCCATGTCCGTGACGGTCCACCGGTGGTCGGCGGTACCGGTGTCCCCCCATTGCAGGACACGGGCGTTGTCGGCGGTGGACATGTCCTCCACCCCGAGCACCTTGCCGCTGTTGACGTTGCGCAGCCGGATCGCGGAGCCGTCCACAACGAGCGCCCAGTCGTGGTCGGCGGTGCCGTTGTCACCCCAGAGGACCGCCAGGCCGCCGTCGGCGGTGGACATGTTCTGCACGCCGAGCACCAGCCCGGACGCCGCGTTGACGAGCCGGAAGCTCGCCGTGCCCGTCGAGGTTCCGCCGCCGGCGTTCCAGTACACGGTGTAGTTGTGGCCGTGCGCGTCGTAGAACGGGCCGAGATTGACGATCGCCCCGTTGGCGGTGGCGGTGAACGCGAGCGCCGACGTGCTCGTGCGGGTGACGGAGGAGACGGTCAGCGCCGGGAGCGCCGACAGCGCCTGGTTGCCGTAGTTCCCCGACAGCACGACCGGCCCGTACACGACGGCCTGGACGTTGGGGTTGTCGTTGGCGGCTTTGGTGATCACGCGCATCGGCAGCCGTACGGTGACGGTGTCACCCGACGTCCACGCCCGTGTCAGCGTCGCGTACGAGCCGGGGGTGGCGGTGACGTTCTGCTGGACGCCGTTGACGCTGATGGTCGCGCCGCTCGTCCACGCCGGGATGCGCACGCGCATGGACCAGGTGCCGCTCACGTTGCCGGTGACCTGCAACGTGACCGTGTCGCTCACCGGGTAGGACGTCGTCTGGGTGACCGTGATGCCGCGCTGGGCCCAGTTCAGCGTCGACGGCTGGAACAGGTTCACGTACAGCGTGGTGTCGGCGTGGAAGTAGATGGAGTCCATCAGCTTCGTGTTGACCTCCAGCCCGGTGCCCTGGCAGCACCAGAACGAGCCGTAGTCGGTGCTCCAGGTGCCGCCGCCCCAGGCGGGACCGACACCGCGCCGGCCGCCGGGGTTGAGCGGCGTGAAGTAGGTGACGTGCCCGCGCGAGTCGGCGGGGTTCTGCTGGCCGATCAGGTGGTTGAGCAGCGCCTGCTCGTAGAAGTCGAAGTAGTCGGCCCGCGTCGGCGACAGCAGCCACAGCTCCCGCGTCAGCTTGAGCATGTTGTAGGTGTTGCACGCCTCGCAGGTGTCGTTGGTCAGGTAGGCGGCGATCGCGTTCGGTGCCCGGAAGTGCTCGGCCTGGCTGTTGCCGCCGATCGCGTACGTGTGCGCGTTCACCGTGATGGACCAGGCGTTGGCGGCGATGTCGCGGTAGCGGGTCGTGCCGGTGGCCTTGTACTCGCGGGCGGCGCCGATCCACTTGGGGACCTGCGTGTTCGCGTGCAGCCCGTTGAGCTGGTCCTGATTGGACGCCAGGGGATTGAACACCGCGGCGTGGTCGAACCGCTGCGCCGCGGTCAGCCAGCGCCCGTCGCCGGTCTGCTGGTACAGGTCGGCCAGGACGGCGTTCATGCCGCCGAACTCGGTGCCCAGCATGGCCTGCATCTGTGAGCCGCTCAGCCGGCCGGTCCGCGTGTCGACCCAGCCCGCCAGGGCGAGGAGCACGTCGCGGGCCTGGGTGCTGCCGATGTGGCGCCACACGTCGAGCAGGCCGGCCATCGTCTTGTGGACGCAGTAGTAGGGCACGTTGCCGTTGCCGAGCGTCCGGGCCTCCAGCGCCGCGAAGTCCGACTCGGGGAAGCCGGACAGGTAGCCGGTACCGAATCCCGCGGCGCCGTTGTTGGCCTGGCACTTGGCGAGCTCGGCCACCATGTAGACGGCCCTGTCGCGGCAGGTGGTGTCGCCGGTCACCGCGTACGCCTGCGCCCACGCGGTCAGGAAGTGCCCCTGCATGTGGCTGCGGAACGGGAAGCTGGGGGCGTCCCAGCCTCCGTTGGCCGCGGCGCCCTGCGTGGACAGGCGGTGGTTGGCACGGAAAACGTACAGCAGCCGGTCGACGTCGACGAAGCGCAGGTAGGACAGGGTGCGGTTCTGGTTGTCCAGCCAGCGGCCGGACGTCAGGCGCACCTGGTCGAGATCGAAGGAGAAGGCGGCGGCGCCGATGTCCGCGCGGACGGGTGCGACGGCGGCCTGTGCGGCCGGCGCACCGGCGAGCTGCCCGGCGGCGGAGGCGGCGACGGTGACGCCCGCCGCCTGTAACAGCCGGCGTCGGCTGAGGGGTGACATGTCGTCTCCTGGAACGTTGGGGGGTGAGGCAGGAGGTTCAGGCAGTGCCGGAGGTCGCGTCGTTGAGCGCGACCGCCATCGCGGCCGCGAGCCGTTGCCGAGGAATCTTCACGAGCCCTCCACTGTTGTGAGCGCTAACAATTGAGACCGCTCCGTGAGGGGGCGGTGTGCCTTCGATGCGGGGCGCCACGAGGCCCTTGATCATGAGCCGGTCGGGCGGGTGTTCCCGGTGAAGCGACGCTCGTGGACGCGGTGTTTCCGCTCCACGCCGCCTACGCGGGCCGGGAAGGATCTCTTCGATGGGGGCACGGCTCTCCTTCGATGATCGGAGGGCTTGACGGCGGGCGTACTCCATCTCTCCACCGGCTCGTAGGGATCAGGACCAGCGGAAACGGTAAAGATGTTAACGCTAACATTTTTGACCGAGCTTCAGGTGCTGTGTTGTCAGGGATGGGGCTCTGCGGTGTCGCGAGTACATCGGACCGGCCTCGGCGCGTCAATCACATGTTCGGACCGCAGGCGGCGACGGGCGTGTTACCAGGGCATTTCCCGGCACGTTATCAGGGCGAATCATGAAAGTTTCACAGGATTGCCTCGTTTGTTGCATGAACGTTACGATATTTGAGCCGTTGCATTCAGGCTGTCGATTGAACGGGTGAGGGGGCCGAAGGCGCCTGCCCAGCGAGAAGTATGGCAACCGGTGACGGCCGGGACGTCCGGCATGCAAGAAAGTCGGCATCAGGTGCGATCGCGGTCTCATCATCAGGGGTGACCGCCGTGAGGCGGGAGGTCGCCGGGCCGCCTACCGGGCCGCGGCGCACCACACATGCCGCGGGCGATGAGCGCATCCACCGATCGTTAATCTCTTTCGGCGGTAAATTGGCCGGGATGAGGGTGCGCGGGTATATCCGCTGAGGGCCACCTGCCGACAGAGCCCCGCTGGCTCGGCACGCGCCCGCCCCCACAGCGCCCCTTTGATTCGCGCTCACTACCGGTGCTTCGTTTGGTGGGTGGGCGACGGTGATGAGGCCGTGCACACTGCGGCCGATGCGCTCGTCGCCTGGTCGGGGTCGGGTTGGCCGGCCTCCGGCCGGGCGACGGCCGCCTTGTCGGGCTGCGAACGCTTCGCGAGCTGAGACGAGTACCCCCGTTGTCTGAGGTTGTCGAACGGACTTCCGGGCAGCGGCACGCGTGGGCGCGCCGTACAGACGAGGTCTGTTGATCGCGACATAACATGACCTGATGGTCATTTCCCGGCTCTCCACAGATGCGCGGCAGCGGCGCAGTTCCGAGATGCGCGCGTTCCTCCGGTCACGGCGAGCCCGGGTGACGCCCGCTGACGTGGGCATGCCGGCAGGCGGGGGCCGCCGTACGCCCGGGCTGCGGCGGGAGGAGGTGGCGGTGCTCGCCGGCCTGGGAGTGTCCTGGTACACCTGGCTCGAGCAGGGACGCGACATCAACGTCTCCGCCGACGTCCTGGACGCCATCGCCAGGGTGCTGCGCCTGGAGCCCGCCGAGCGCGAGCACCTGTACCTCCTCGCCGGCCTCAATCCGCCGCAGGCCGCGCCGTCCGAAGGCCGGGTCCCCGATGCCGTGCGGCGGCTGCTGGAGGGCTGGCTGCCTCGGCCCGCGTACGTCATCGACCGGCACTGGAACGTCCTCGCGGTCAACCGCGCGGCGGAGATCGTGTTCCAGTGCAACGAGTACGACCACAACTGCCTGGTCAGCTTCTTCACCAACGCCCGCTACCGTGCGGCAGTCGTTAACTGGCACGACGCGGCGCGAGCGATGATCGGCCTGTTCCGGGCGGACGCCGCCCGCTACCCGGACGATCCCGAATTCGGCCGCCTGGCCGCGGACATGTGCGCCGCGAGCCCCGCCTTCGCCGAGATCTGGGCGGAACTCCCCGTGGGCGGCCCCACCCACGGCACCAAGGCTCTGGAGATTCCCGGCCTGGGGACGCTGACCTTCGAGGCCACCATCCTGCCGCTGCCCGAACTGCCCGGCCACCGCCTGTCGCTGCACACCCCCGCACCCGGGACGGGAACGAAGGCCCTGCTGGAGCGCTTGGTGGTGGTGTCAGACCCAGGTTCAGCCGACACTGCCGCATAGGCTCGCGCCGCTCGAGGATCGTCGGCATGAAGCGATTCACGAACAGAACAGTTTTGATCACCGGCGGCACCAGCGGCATCGGGTTCGCGACGGCGCGCAGGCTTCTCGACGAGGGCGCGGACGTCGTCATCACCGGCCGCGACCAGGCCCGCCTCGACACCGCGGCAGAACGCCTGGGCTCCGAGCGGATCCTGCCCGTTCGCGCGGACGTCAGCGTTGACGCCGACCTCGATCTCCTCGTGCGGCGCGTCGAGACCTGGCGCGGTGCCCTCGACGCGGTCTTCGCCAATGCCGGAATTGCGGACTTCAGGCCAGAGTTCACCCCGAAGGACTTCGACCACACCGTCGGAATCAACTTCAAGGGGGTGTTCTTCACGATTCAAAAGACACTGCCGCTGATGGGCGACGGAGGCGCCGTCGTCATCAACGCCTCCTGGACCCTGCACCGCGGCCTCCCGGTGGCCTCGATCTACGCCGCCAGCAAGGCTGCCGTGCACAATCTCGCCCGCACGCTCGGCACCGGCCTCGCGCCGCGTGGCATCCGCGTCAACTCCGTCAGCCCCGGCTACATCGAGACCGAGATGTACCGGTCCGCCATCGACCCCGACGCGGAGACCCGCATCATGGCGGAGGTGCCGCTCGGCTCGCTCGGCCACCCGGACGATGTCGCCGCTGCCGTCGCCTTCCTGGCCTCGGACGACGCGTCGTACATCACCGGTCAGGACCTCGTCATCGACGGCGGCCTCGTGGGGGCGGCGCCCCTCGGGCTGCGCCTTTGACAGCCATGCAACAGCCGTAGCAGGCCCACCTCCACGCCGCCTCGGCCAGGGTGGTGAAGTCCGATGAACCGCCGCATCACCCCCTTCCCTGCGAGCGGGTGAAGGGAAGGGGGGACGCTTGCGGTACAGCCAGACGCGGGGGAGGCGCCGAGAAGCAGAGTGATCTGAGACGTACCGAGAAGGTGCGTGCTTCTACGCTGAACGCTCGCTCACCGTTTCGTGACTCCCGGCCGTCAGAGGGCGGGGTGCTGGTTGCGGACCGGGCTCAGCGACTCCAGCAGCGAGGCGATGTACAGGATCGTCGACTCTGAGTGCCAGCTGGCCGCCAGCTGCACAGCGATCGGCATGCCGTCGCTGCTCGTGCCGAACCGCATGGACAGGGCCGGGAGCCCGGTCAGGTTGAACGGGACGGTCGCCGTCATCACATGGAAAGCGTCCACCGTCCGGCCGTCGATGGTGAACTGTGTAAGCCCGTGCTCGTGCGCCGGGATCGACGTCACCGGGAGCAGCAGCGCGTCGTACCGCTGGAAGTACTCCGCGAAACCGTCTCGAAGCCGCTCGATGCCCTGCTCGGCCAGGACGTAGTCCTCCACGGACGTGTCGGGTGCGGCGAGCATGGACCTGGAGTACGTGAACATCTGGTCCTCGTGACCGGCGGTGATTTCCCGGAACGCCGGTTTCATCTCCATGACGTGCTGCCGGGTGAAGAGTTCGAGAGGATTGTCACGCTCAAGAGCCGGGATCCTCACGGCCTCGACCTGGACCCCCGCTCCCCGCAGGGCGTCGGCGGCCGCCTGCACAGTTGCCGCGACCTCTGCGTCGATCGGACCGAGTCCCGAGTCGACCAGCCGGCCAACGCGGACGGGTCGGTCCGGTGAGGCGCCCAGGCCGGCGTCGAACTCGCGCGGGACGGTGGCGAAGCCGTCGGCGCCGTCAGGACCGGCCAGTATCGAATACGCCAGTGCGAGGTCGCGGATGGTGCGGGCCATGGGACCGGCGTGCCAGTCACGACGCGGCTCCCGTGGCCAGACCCCCGTCATCGGGATGCGCCCGTGCGTCGGCTTGAAGCCCGCGATACCGGTGTCGGCCGCCGGGCCGCGCACCGAGATGGACAGGTCGCTTGCGAGACCGAGCGGCGACATCCCCGCCGCGATCGCCGCGGACTCCCCGCCGCTCGACCCGCCGGAGCTGCGGTCGAGGTCCCAGGGGTTGTTCGTCCGGCCCGTCAGAAGGTTGTCGGACTCGATCCAGTATGCGAATTCCGGGAGATTGGTCTTCGCCAGGAGGATCGCACCGGCGCCCTTCAGGCGCGCCACGCTGGTGGCGTCCGTGTCCGGGATACGCCCCGCGAAGATCGGCGAACCGCGCTGGGTGAGCACCCCGGCGGTGTCGAACGAGTCCTTGACCGTGAAGGGCACGCCGTGGAGCGGCCCCACCTCCGCGCCCGCCGCGAGTTCCTCGTCCGCCGCCCTCGCGGCGTCCAGCGCACCGTCGGCAAGCGTGACGATGGCGTTGATCCTCGAATCGGCGGCTTCGATGCGCTCCAGGTGCGCCTGAACCACCTCGACGGAGGAAACCCTCCTCGTGCGGATCAGCTCGGCGAGCTCGGTCGCGTCGCAGCGGTTGAGATCAGTGCTCATGATGGATCCCCTTTTACTAGAAACAGACAGCACTGCCCGGTCCCGGTGCGCCGCAGTCGGCGGCGGCTCTTCAGACGTGGAGGACCTGGCGCGTGCCCGCCATGGCGCGGTCGAGTCGGCCGGGGCTGCAACGGATCTTCGGCATCATGCTCGCCCCGAACCACAGGTCGTAGCAGGATCGGCGTACCGGGCAGATACAGCTTTTACTCACGTACTCGACGCCCTTGGGGAGATCTGGAAGTGACCACCCCTGTGCCGGTCGAGGAGGCCGCCGACCAGGCTGGGCGCGTCGAACCGAGGAGCACAGAACCAGTCCGACGTCCCGCCCGTCACCACCGGCGCTGCGGTTCGCGGATCGCCGATCAGGCCATGGGCGGCGCGCCGTCCCGGCCGTCCGGACGGCTATTCCGGCTGGAGGGCTTCGGCAAGGCTCAGGAGTTGGTTCGGGTGCTCCCGCTGAGTCAGCCGGACTGTCGTCTCGTAGCGGTTGGTGTCGAGCAGCTGCCATTTGATGCCCTCGTACATCCAGTCCTCCAGGATCTGGATGTACACCTCGACGTCCGGCCTCCCGGCGATCTCGTGGTCGCACAGGCCGCCGCCGGAGCGGAACTGGGACTGGAGGTCGGCGAATTCTCCGGCCACCCGATGGAAGTCCTTCGCCGCACGCTCGACGTTCGTCTGCAGATCGCCGCCGTACTCCTCTTGCAGCGACAGGACGAGATTGTCCCGGATACCGCGCAAGAGGTCCGCCTTCAGGCCGATGATGTCGTTGGCATAGGCGATGGCGATCGTGCTCGCCCTGCTGATCCGCCTCAGGAACGGATGCCGGATCAGCTCGCGCGGCAGTTCGATACCGTACGCAAATTCCGACATGGTGAAGACGGCCTGCGCAGCCGTGGCGAGCGGTCGCAGTTCGCTGGCCTTGCCGAAGGGATTCACGCGGCCGCTGCGGACCAGCTCGGCCTCTTCCACGGCGGTCCGGAGATAGACGCCGAGTTCTTCGCGGAGCCGGTGCCGCCAGTCCAGCGAGGTGTCCTGCTGGATCTGCGCCCAGATCTCCCGCATGCTGCGGGCCGCGGCGAGGTCCAGGCGCCGGCACTCCCACTCGGATTCGGCGAACCAGGTGAGGACGATGTCGGTCACGCCGGTCACGTCCTCGCGGAGGAGGAACCTCCCCAGTTGCTCGGCCCAGTCATCGTAGATGAAGAGCCACGTCTGGAGTTTGCCGTAGGTTTCGCGGCGATCTCTCGAGACGGCACCCGGAACCACGTAGGCGCACATCGTTCCGATGTTCTGTTTGGTGTAGTAGTGGTTGGCCGTTTCGGTCGTCAGGAGTCCCGTCTCGCGGGCGAACGCGGCCACCACTCCGTCAAGGTCCGGCCCCCAAGGCGCCTTCCGGTCACCGGGAATCAGCTGCAACTCCGGGAGGTCGAACAGCCTCGTCGGGTCAATGACCGGCATCGAGATTCCAGCCTTTCGTAGAATCGGTGCGCGGGCCCTCGGCTCGAACTTTGGCACGCATGCGCAGATTCCGCGGATACAGGACGGCGCTCTTCGCCGGCGTCACCGGCGGTCCGGCGACGTGACGCAGGGTCCACCGGGAGGCGATGGTGGCCAGGGCCAGCGTGGCCTCGGTGACGGCGAAGGTGTCGCCTATGCATTTGCGGCTTCCGCCGCCGAAAGGAACCAGGGTGTGGCGTCCCGGCTGGACCCGGCCGGGCATCCACCGGTCGGGGTCGAACCGGTCGGGCGCGTCGAAGAGGTCCGCACGGCGGTGGAGGATGTACGGGCTGTAGATGACGGTCGTGTTCTCGGGGATCCGGTGACCGCCGAGCAGGGCGTCGGCGGTGGTGGTCCGGGTGAAGATCCAGCCCGGCGGATACAGCCGCAGGGTCTCGGTGATGATACGGCCGGTCAGCTTCAGGTGCGGCAGGTCGGTGTGAGTGGCCGGCCTGCCGTCCAGGACGGCGTCGACCTCGCCGTGCAGGGCGCGTTCGACCTCCGGGTGCCCGGCGACCAGGTGCAACGCCCACGCAAGGGCCGAGGCGGTGGTCTCGGTGCCGGCCAGGACGAACATCATCGTGTTGTCGGTGATCTCCGTGTCGGACAGGCCCCGGCCCGCCGTCTCGGAGCCGTCGTCGCGTGCGGCCAGGAGGGCCGACAGGAGGTCGCCATGATCGGTGCCGTCGGCACGGCGGTCGGCGAGCACTGCGTGGACGTTCCGGTGCAGCCGCGCGACGGCCTGCCGGTAGCGGCGGTTACCCGGGGTCGGCAGCCGGTTGAGCGATCGCGGTGTCAGCATCCGCCGGTACACGGTATCGAAGATCGCGACGATGTCCTCGTGCAGCCGGTCATGACCGGCCTGAGCCGGCAGGGAACTGGAGAACATGGTCGCAAGGAGGATCTTGAAGGTGATCCCCGTCATCTCGGCGTAGACGTCAAGGACCCGTCCGGGCCGCCATGATCGGGTGGCTTCGGTGATGTGCTCGGTCATGATGCCGGTGTAGCCCGGCATGCGTGCCTGGTGGAACGCGGGCTGCGCCAGGCGCCGCTGACGCCGGTGCAGGCTGTGCGGACAGGTGCCCAGGCTGTCGCCGACGAACTCCCGGGCCTTCTCGATGAACGCCCCGCCCTTGTCGAAGGTCCGGTCCTCCATCAGGAGCCGATGGTTCAGTTCCGGATCGCACACCACGACCGCCTTGGTCGGGCCGACGCGCACCTCGACCAGGTCCCCGCGGACTGGCAGCGACGACAGGAACGCCAGCGGATCGCGGATCAGCGGAAGCAGATGGCCGAGGAGCGGCAGGCGTCCGGGAGCCACCGGCACAGCGGCGGGTTCTGACGTGCTGCGCAATATCCGATATCCCTTCACGTCCCCTGGCCGCTTCGGAGTGCCCGTTCACAAGCATCAGCCAAGTCACCCGCCCTGATCAAGACATTGGCCTTTTCAGGCCGTCTCGAACAGTGCCCATGCGTGCGTCTCCGGGCTGGTAGGGCCGGGGTCCGGGAACGATGGGACAGCCACCGGCGGTGAGCCATCAATCGATTAACGCCCGGACGTGTGCGGCGCGTATTTCGCTCCGTTCACGCGGAGGTAGGCACTCCAGCCGGCCCATCACAACCGTGCGGACACTCCCCGGGCCGCCCTACGCGGCGCCCTCCGCGGACCTGCTCCCCGTCACCGGTCATGTTCCGCGTCCTTCGTCCGTCGCGGAGGAAGCGGCGGCTGTTGGGCGTCGAACCATGAAATTGTGGGTCTTTTCGCCCGAAGGTGGGTGTGTGACGATGATTGCTGTGCCCCTCCTGCGGTTGTCGAGTTATGTGTTTGTCTTCCTGCTGCTGAAAGCGTGGCTCGGCGGATGGATCGCGGCCGTTCCGACCGTGGTCATCTGCGAGATCCTGAGTTATCTCACTCTCAGGCTCGCTTACGCCCTTCACATTGATCGTGCGTGGGCCGTCCGGATCCCGGATCATCGCGTCAGCCCGTGGGGGCTCCGGTTCTGCGTCGTCGTCCACGCCTCGTTGGCGGGCGGCACGGCGAACGTCTACTCCGACAGCCCGGCATGGTTCATCGGCGGCGTGATAGGCGGTACCTTCGTGGGCCTGGTCGGGTTCCTGCGCACCGCAGGCAGGATCCGGGCGATGTCGGGCATCAGTGATCCCTCTTAGAGTTCCCAACAGAATGATCTCTGTTGTGCTTTGATCTCTCGCTGTAGCGACGGCGAGAGGGGCGGGCAGGTGGCATCGCCGAAGCCGTGGGAGGTCAGCGACGAGCTGTGGGCGGTCGTCGAACCGCTGCTCCCCGAACATCAGCGTCGAGCTCGTTGGCCAGGGCGTAAGCGGCCGGATGACCGCCTCGCTCTGCAAGGCATCTTGTTCGTGCTCTAGATCTGTTGGCGACGCCTCAGCTCATTGTGTTAGCAGTTCTTAAAGGCGTGGATTTCGAGCGCGGCGCGGTGGCGACCCTGGTTCAGCGCGCGACGCGCGGGCGGGTCGGCGTCGGGGCACTGGTGGTCGTGCACGGAGCCCATCGGATGCAGTGGCTGGGCGAGGTCGCCGCCCTGAAGGAGAGCTTGCGGCCCATCTCCGAGAAGAAGGAGCAGGCCGACCGCCTGCGCCGGCAGGCCGAACACGGGGAGGGAGGAACCGGTGCTCTCAGCTGACGGCCGTTATCAGGAAGCGTGTGCCACCTGGGGAGTGCTGGTCGCACATTGAGCCCACCGGCGGCGCATGACAGGCTCGTGCACCATGATCGATGATTTCGCGAAAGAGTACCTGCACAGCGATCTGCGAGAGATACGCGAGACGATGCTCTCGAAGCTCGACGGGCTCGGCGAGTACGACGTCCGCCGGCCCCTGACCTCGACGGGTACCAACCTTCTCGGCCTGGTCAAGCACCTGGCAATTTGGGAGTCCAGGTACTTCGGCGAGGTCTTCGATCGGCCGTTCCCCGAGCCTCTGCCCCGGTGGGACGACGCCGGAGAGCCCGGCGCCGACATGTGGGCGACCGAGCACGAGACGCGCGAGGAGATCACCGACCGCTACCGTCTCGTCTGGGAGCACTCAGACGCGACGATCACCGCCCTCGCCATCGACTCCCCTGGCTACGTGCCCTGGTGGCCCCGCCCCAACGTGAAGCTGTTCAACATCCTGGTCCATATGCTCACCGAGACCTGCCGGCACGCAGGACACGCCGACATCCTGCGCGAACAGCTCGACGGTTCAACGGGGACCACAGCCCAATACGCGACTCCGCGGCACGACTCGGCCTTCTGGGAAGCTCAGCGCGCGAAGATCGAGCGAGCCGCCAAAGCAGCCGTCACCGTCGGGGTCACCAGGGGATGACGCCGTCGTCCTCGAAGAACGAACCGGTCGGGCCGCCGTCGGGCAGCGTGGCGAGCCGGATCGCTGTGGCTGCGCCCTGCTCAGGAGTGCGGGGCCCGTGGAAGCCGGTGAAGTCGGTCGCGACCAGGCCCGGGCAGGCGGCGTTGATCAGGATGTTCGTACCGGCGAACTGCCGGGCGTACTGCACGGTGACGGCGTTGAGGAACGACTTCGACGGCGCGTAGGCCGCCATAATGGGGCCGATCTCGATGTCCGGGTCCGCCTGCCGGGTCAGGGAGGCGACGCCACTGGAGAGGTTGACGATGCGTGGCGACGTCGAGCGTTGCAGCAGCGGCAGCATCGCGTTGGTCACCCGGATGACACCAATGACGTTGGTCTCCACGACCGTGCGGACCACGTCGAGGTCGAGCGTGGTCGGGTCCTGCACCCACCCCGGACCCATCTCTCCTGAGATGCCGGCGTTGTTGACCAGGACGTCCAGGTGCCCGGCCTGCCATTCGATCAGTTCCGCGGCATCGGTGACGCTCTGGTCGCCGGTCACGTCCAGCAGCACCCCGAATGCGTCCACCCCGGCGGCGCGCAGCTTCTCAACGGCGGTCTCGAGCCGGGCCTCGTCGCGGGCTCCCACGCCCACGCGGTACCCGAGGGCGCCCAGCCCGGTCGCAATCTCGTACCCGATTCCCTTGTTCGCGCCGGTCACCAGCGCGATCTTCGTTTCGCTCATGCCGTTGATGTTCGCTCACGGACGAGCGGTGCATCCAACACCGATACGGTGCACTGTCATACCCGGTAGGTATCACTGAGGTATTCTGCGGCCGTGGACACCTTGGAGACCCGCGAGTTGAGGTACTTCGTAGCCGTCGCCGAGGAACTGCACTTCGGCCGCGCCGCCGAGCGCCTCGGCATGGCCCAGCCACCGCTGTCCCGGGCGATCCAGCAGCTTGAGCGGCGCCTCGGCGTCTCCCTACTGGAACGTAACCGCCGCGGTGTCTCCCTGACCGGCGCCGGGGAGGTCCTGCTGCACGAGGGCCGCGCAGCCCTCGACGCGACCACCGCTGCCGCTCGCCGCACCCGTCGCGCCGGTGGCGCTGATAGTCCGGGTGGCCCCCGCAATCGCCTGGTGCTGGCGGTGAAGGCCGCCGGGTCTCACGAGCTGCTGCACAAGCTTCTCGACGCCTACGCGGCCGAGCCCGACGCCGCCGAGATCGAGGTGCTGCCGTGCGGCATTGGTGAGCAGGAAGGGATGCTGCGTGATGGCCGCGCTGATGTGGCGCTCATGCAGGCGCCGTACAACTCCCTCGCCGGGTTCGACAGCGAGGAACTGCTGACCGAAGGGCAGATCGCTATCCTGCCCGCCAGGCACCCCCTCGCCGCGCGCAGGACTCTGTCCCTGGCCGACGTCAGCGACGTCCCCGATCTTCCGCTCGCCCGCTGGCCCCGCCACGGCACGTACCCACCCGGTCCGGGCCCCGAGATCCACGACCAGACGCAGCTGGCCCAGCTGATCGCCCTCGGACGCACCGTGGCCGTCATCCCCGACTCCGCCCGCGCCTGGCTATGGGCCGAGCACACCGCCGTCCCCCTGACCGACGCGCCCCCCATCGTTACCCACATCGCCTGGCCCACGCACAGCCACTCCCTCGCCCTCGCCGGGCTGATCCGCACGGCCACACAGCTATGACCCATTCTTGCCCTGCATGCTGGAATGCGCCCCTAGCCCTTCTAGGTCGCTGAGACGGCTCACGATCTCCGGAAACCCCCGTAATGGAGCCTTACTCGTATCATTTGGAGATCATCCAGAAGACCAGGTTGGCTTCGCCTCGGGTGAGCGGTAATCAGCCGGTCCGTCGGGCTGTCCAACGGCTGCTGGTCCGTCCTCGAAGAAGGCCGCAGAGGCTGGCGACTCGTCGAACACAACGCCGGCGCCCTGCCCGAACCCGTCCTCAGCGACGGCCGGCCCCAGAGCGACGCCTGACGACTACCGGCCGACCTCGAGGACCTGCCGGCCCGGATCGAGCGACACGAACTGGTCGCGGGCGCAGACACGAAGTCTCGGGGCGGCAGATGCGCTCTTCAACATCGGCATGGCCGATGTCCGGTCGGACAGACTCCGAACTCATAACCGTCCCGTCGTCCCTCGACCCCGTGAGCGACACCAGGCAAGCCTCGCTCCGCTCCTTCCCCGACTCGGTAACCTGGGGCAACATGGACCGGATCGCCATCATCGGCTGCGGCGGTAGCGGTAAGACCACCCTGGGACGCCGGCTCGCCGCCCTTGTCGACGCCCCGATGACCCACCTGGACGGCGTCTACTACGACGCCGCGTGGAACGCCCTCCCCCAGGAGGAGTTCGCCGCCATCCAGCAGAAACTGGTCGCCGAGCCCCGGTGGGTGATCGATGGTAACTTCGCCTCCACCCTGCCCATCCGCCTCGCCCGCGCCGACACCGTGATCTTCCTCGACATCCCCCCGGCCGTGTGCTTGTGGGGCATCCTGCAGCGCCGCCTTCGCTATCGCGGCGGCCAGCACGGTGAGCACGGTGTCTTCGACCGTATCCACTGGGGCTTCATCCGGTACATCCTCGGCTACCGGCGCCGGATGCGACCCAGGGTCCGCGCCCTCATCGCCGAACACGCCACCCACGCCCGCGTTGTCACGCTCACCAGCCACCGAGCAGCGCGTCGCTTCCTGGCCGCCCATGCACACCGACCCGGTCGGTAGCCAGGTGGAGCTCCACGCCCGCCGCGGTGTAAACCGGCCTCGGGGAACACCGGTTGACGTCGGCGGCCGGGGCGAGCTCCACCTAGGCGAAGAGGACCTGCTCACCGGCGAAGGAGCCGGGTTCAACCGGGACCGTCGGTGAATTCGTGCAGTTCGTGGCCGACGCGATCCTACGCGTCACCGGCCCCAGTACCGCCGGCTACTGTCACACAGCCCGGATCCGAGTGGCCGAGTAGGGCCGCGAGTCTGCTGGACAGCCGTTCCCCAACCGTCGTCGCATGCCCAGGCGTCCACCGAATGTCATGGATCTCACCGGTGTCCATCCGCAAGGTCGGGGCGGCATCGACGTGGACGGCGAAGGCGAAGTCCAGATGCCAGTGCGCAGGCTCGCCTCGGCTGGGCCGAGTGGGGACGTCCCCCAACATCACCTCGACCGGGCCGGCCGAGGCCAGAGAGGTATCGGTGCGGTGAATACCAGTTTCCTCGTACAGTTCCCTCAGGGCGGCGTCAAGCAGGGAATCGTCGCGAGGGTCCAGATGACCCCCGGGTGGCAACCACAGCCCGAGAAACCGGTGATGGACCTCCAGCATCAGCCCGCTTGGGTTGATGGCTGCCACACTGCACGTGACATGACCTTGAAGGTTGGAACGGGGAGTGATGTCCGTGCGATCGAGGATCGAACGGACAGCGACCTCAAGGCCGTGCAGCTCGTCAGGATAGGCAGCAAGATAGGTTAGGAGCGTTTCCTGCACTTCCCGCATCGCAACCGCCACAGGCGAGCTCCTTCTCTAGATCCAGCGGATGGACCATGCGTCGATCCAAGCAGGTACGTGCCATAGTCCGCCCGCGGAACACGCCCTCTGCCCTCTATCGTGCGCTTGGTGCCGTTGCCGCCTTATCCGCTCTCATGCCGATCACCGATCCGGCGCCGATTCGCCCGCCTTTACCGCGACCGCCCGCCCGGCCAGGAGCAACGGGCCGATCTCCGCACAGAGGGGGCGGCCGGAATACGGCAGGCTTAGAGGCATGGATGATCATGTCATCGTGAGGTGGCCGCCGGCCCGTGCGGCTTCGGGGGTGAGTCCGGTCCAGCGGCGGAAGGCCCGGTAGAAGGAGTTGGTGTCGTCGTAGGCGAGGAGGTATGCGACCTGGGATGTGGTGAGGGATCGGTCTGTCAGGTAGCGGCGGGCGAGCTTTTCCCTGGTGTCGCTGAGGACGGCCTGGTAGCTGGTTCCTTCTGATTGCAGTTGCCGCTGGAGCGTGCGCGGGCTGAGCATGAGCTGGCCGGCGATGGCGTTGATCGAGCTCTCGCCGGCCGGCAGGCGCTCGTGGAGTGCGGCGCGCACGCGGTCCGCCGTGGTGGCGGACGCTTCGAGTTCGGACAGGCGGCGGCGCAGTTCTGGTGCGAAGAAGGTCCACATGGACTCGTCCTCGGTGAGGAACGGGAGCGAGGCGTCCTCGGCGGAGAAGGTGACGGTGTCGGCCTCGGCCTCGCGGATCGGCGTGCCGAAGTAGGAGGTCGTCGTTGCTGAAGGCTGCGGAGCCCGGCGCATCGCGACTCGGGTCGGGTGCACCTCGTGCCGCGTGCCGATCCGGGCCAGCGCGACCCAGAACGCGAGTTCGGCGGCGACCAGCAGCCGTGGTGGCGCCTGTCCCTCGGGCCAGTGGAATCCGATCGTCAGCCCGCCGCGGTCGGCGGTGACAGCGAGGTTCATCGGGCCGATGAGCGGCTTGAACACGGCGATGCGCTCAGCCGCGGTGCGCAGGTTCGCGCTGCACAGCGCCGCGAAGATCGGCGGGTTGAACGCCTCGACCGACAGTGCGCGTCCGATCCTCACCGCCAGGTCGGGATCTGCGGCCTCGGCGTCCATCGCGTCCCAGAACCGGTAGTACTCCTCGGCCGTCATCGTGACCGGACCGTGCGCGAAGACACCGGCCGGCAGCTGAGCCCGTCGCAGCACATGGGCGACGGAGATCTCGAGGTCGTGCAGGAGCGCACGGGCGCCCGGGTCGACGGTGAACCGCTCTGACGCCATCTCTCCATGGTAGTTCTCCGCGTCGGCGGTGTGCATGCCGGAGGCGCCATCCGACCCGCAGAAGACGCCACCACGTCTTGGCGCGAAAAGCAAGAAGACAGGCGTCATCCGCTAGTTCTCTGGCGGGCCGTCGCACCTAGCGTGGGAGACACGACCACCGCAGCGGTGGGCACGACGAAGAGACGGAGACAACCGTGACCAGGACGATCCTCATCACCGGAAGCTCAAGCGGTATCGGCAGGGCGACCGCGAAGCACTTCCACGAGCAGGGCTGGAATGTGATCGCCACGATGCGCAACCCCGAGCACGAGACCGAGCTCACCGCGCTGGAGAACCTGCTCGTCACCCGGCTCGACGTGCAGGACTCCCACTCGATCACCGCGGCCGTCGACGCCGGCCTGGAGCGGTTCGGCCGGATCGACGTACTGCTCAACAACGCGGGATACGGCGCCTACGGCCTGCTGGAGGCGACGCCGATGGACAAGATCCGCCGGCAGTTCGACGTCAACGTCATGGGCCTGCTGGAGACGACCAAGGCAGTCCTGCCGCACCTGCGCGCGAACGGCAGCGGCACCATCGTCAACATCTCCTCCATCGGCGGCAAGGTCACCTTCCCGCTCGGCACCCTTTATCACGGCACCAAGTTCGCCGTCGAAGGACTGAGCGAGGCCCTCCACTACGAACTCGCGGCGATCGGCGTCAACGTCAAGATCGTCGAGCCGGGCCTCGTCAACACCGACTTCGCCGGCCGCTCGCTCGACTTCACCAACGACGAGAACCTCACCGAGTACCAGAAGCTCGTCGGAGCGTTCTTCACCGCACAGGGACAGATGGGCGCAGGGGGCGACGAACCCGAAGTCGTCGCCGAGACCGTCTATCGAGCGGCAACCGACGGCACCGACCGGCTCCGCTACGCCGCAGGCCCGTACGCAGCCGACCTGATCGCCAACCGCGCCGCCACCGACGACGCCACCTTCATCGGCGGCATCAAACTCCAGTTCGGTCTCTGACCCCCACCATCGCCTCGATACGAAGTCCGCAGGAAGGCAATCCACAAGTCGCGATGGCCGCCCCACCGAGCCGCGCATCAGGTCCAGACGGGCAGCTGCATCTTCTCGCCGGGAGATAAGGCCACCGCCGCGACGTCCCCGCCCGGCTTGTGCCGGCCGCTGGGTTTGTCGTCACCGTAGGCGATCTTGTAGTCCAGGCTGGCGTAGCCGGGATCACCTGAAAAGATCATTTCGCTCTGACCTGCGGGAAGAGAACAAGAACCCCAGATAAGCCCCTGCTCCGCGCACACGGGGGTGAGCGGACCACCTTCACCCGGTGGATAGTTGTCGGGATGTCTTTGCCCCGTGGCCAGAGGAGTTCTGGGCTGTTACGTGGGGTTGCCTGCCGGTGGGCGGGTGGGGCCGGGCGTTGGGGTGAGAAGGCCGAGGCGCCCTAGCCATGCTTGGACTTCGGCGTCGGCGTGGTTGACCTGCTCGCCGCGGATGGCGAGACCTTCGGCGAAGATCGCGCCAGGGCATGAGGCGGCGTAGTCGCGTGCTGTGGTTCCCAGCCCGCTCATCGCGTGGGTGGTGAAAGGGATGACGATCTTGCCGCGGAAGTCGAGTCCCTCGGTGAACGTCGACATGATCATGGGTGCGCGGACGTTCCAGATGGGGCTGCCCAGCAGCACCGTGTCATAGCGATCGATCGACGGCGAAGGGCCGTCGATGGCTGGACGGGCGTCGGCGTCCTGCTCGCGGACGTTGCGCTCGACGGTCTGGGAGTAGTCATCGGGGTAGGGATCGGCGGGCAGGATGCGGTGCACATCGCACTCGATGTGCCTGTTGATCATCCGGGCCAGCACTTCGGTGTTGCCGACCGTGAGGCGAGTGCGCCCACCGTAGTGGTAGTTCTCGCCCGCCCGGGAGAAATAGGCCAGTAGAACGGCCCGGCCCGCCGGCGAGGGTGGGACCCGGTGTTGCGTGGCCGGACGCGGCGAGAGTGCGGAGCAGCCGCTCACGTGCATGCCAGTGATCATGGCCGTTCCTGTGATGAGTGCGCGGCGAAGGAGCGAGCGTCGCCCCAGCGCGGCGGACGGCGTGTGTCCCATCTCGGCGCGGTCAGTCGACGCGTCTGGTGCCGAGCCGGCCGGTGATGGCGGGGTCGCGGTGGAGGGGCGTCTCCAGGCCGTTGATCAAGATGACGCTCTGCATCGGGTGCCCTTTTCGTAGGGGTGGTGTGAGGACTGCACGGACGGGGTTCGGGCCTGTGACGTGGGTCAGCGCTCCAGCATGCGCAGGGCGGCCTCGGCGTGGGTGTCGCCGGATGCCGCAGGCAGGCCGGCGAGCTTGGCGAGCTGCTCATCGGTCAGCTGGACGGCGTCGGCGGCGGTGTTCTCCTCAACGCGGCTGACGCGCTTGGTGCCGGGGATGGGGGCGATGTCGTCGCCCTGGGCGAGCAGCCACGCGAGGGCGACCTGGGCCGGGGTGGCGCCGGCCTGGTCGGCGACGGCTTGGACCTCGTCGGCGATACGCAGGTTGCGCTGGAAGTTCTCACCCGTGAAGCGTGGGTTGCCGCGGCGGAAGTCGTCTTCGGTGAAGCCCTCGGCGGAGCGGATCTTCCCGGTGAGGAAACCACGGCCCAGCGGTGAGAAGGGCACCAGCCCGATGCGCAGCTCGCGCAGCAGCGGCAGCACCCGCTCCTCCAGGCCCCGGGTCCACAGGGAGTATTCCGACTGGACCGCGGTGACCGGGTGGACGGCGTGGGCGCGCCGGATGGTCTCGGGCCCGGCCTCGGACAGGCCGATCGCGCGGACCTTGCCCTGCTCGACCAGCTCCGCCAGGACGCCGACGGTCTCCTCGATGGGCGTGCCCGGGTCGACCCGGTGCTGGTAGTACAGGTCGATGTGGTCGGTGCCCAGCCGCTTCAGGGAGCCTTCGACGGCGGTGCGGATGTTGTTCGGACCGCTGTCCAAATTCCAGGGGCCCGCGCCGGCGTGCGCGATCAAGCCGAATTTCGTCGCCAGCACCACCTGGTCACGGCGCCCCTTCAAGGCCCGGCCGAGAAGTTCCTCGTTGGTGTAAGGACCGTAGATCTCGGCCGTGTCGATCAGGGTGACGCCCAGCTCCAGGGCCCGGTGGATGGTGCGGATGGATTCCGCCTCGTCGGTGCCGGCGCCGGTGTAGCCGTGTGACATGCCCATTGCGCCCAGCCCGATCCGGGAAACCTCCAGGTCGCGCAGCTTGATGTACCGCATGCCGATATCTCCTTGTGCTGATGATCTGTCGGGCATGGCGCGGCGGCAGGGTGCTACGCCCGCTCTGTCACTCATTATCGTTATCGCGTGGGTAATTATTCGCGTGACATCAGTAGGCTGAGGCCTCGCCTGCCGTTCGCCCTCGCCCATCCAGACTGCTCTCGCGGCGGTCGCGGTGACAGGCCGGGTTGTTCGGGGTAATGACAGGGCCCCTCACCTGAGCGCCGCGCAGGTCAGCGCAGTGTGACACTGGAGATATGGCACACCAGCACGCCTCTGACGCAAGCGGCCCTGAGCTGGGTCGTTTCCTGCACGCCCGCCGTACCCAGACCAGCCCCGGCCAGGTGGGCCTCACCGTCGGAACCGGTCTGCGCCGCACCCCGGGACTGCGCCGTGAGGAGGTGGCCACGCTGGCCGGGATCAGCATCGACTACTACGTGCGCCTGGAGCGCGGCAAGGAGACACGCCCCAGCCCCTCGGTGCTCGACGCCCTGGCTCGCGCCCTGCTGCTGGACGAGCGCGAGCACCAGCACCTGCGCGAGCTCGCCACTCGCGCCGCCCGGTACGCTCCCGAGCCCCCGCCGCCGCCCAGCCGCATCGTGCGCCCCCACCTGAAACTGCTGCTGGAGACGATGCGCCCGAACCCGGCCTACATCGTCAGCCGCAGTATGGACTTCCTGGCCGGCAATCCGGGCGGGCTCGCCCTCTACGCGGGATTGGACGACTGGCCTGTCAAACAGCGCAACCTCGCCCGCTACCTGTTCCTGCACCCCGCCGCTCGTGAGTTGTTCCCCGACTGGGAGAACCAGGTCCGCAGCTGCGTCGCCCGTCTGCGTGCTCAGGCCGGCACGGCCCCCGACGCCCCCGATCTGACCAGCCTGGTGGGTGAACTACTGCTGAAGAGCCCCGACTTCGCCACACTGTGGGAACGCTACGAGGTGACCGGCCGCAAGTACACCCGCAAGTCCTTCCACCATCCTCATGTCGGTGCCCTCACCCTCAGCCCCCAGTCCATGGAGCTGGAAGGCACCCCAGGCCAGCGGTTGGGCGTCTACGTCGCCGAGCCCGGTACCCCCGACCATGACGCGCTGCTCCTGCTGGACATGACCGCCTCCCACCCGGCCGCGGGCCCCTCCACGCGAGACCGGAAAGAGCCCAGGACCCAGCCGTGACCGCGCCACCCACCTGACCCTGAGGACCGCGCGGGTCGTCACGACCGGGCGCGGCGCGTCATGTCCATGCTGCGGCGCCACCGCCCGCCCACTGGGTTTCAGTGTCACACCGTGCTGACCTGCCGGAAAGCACGATGGGGGCCCTGTCATTACCCCGAACGGCCCGGCCTGCCACCCGCGCCGAATGAGGGCGAAGGTGGAATCAAGACCGCTCTGCGGCCGTGATCCCGGCTCGCGGGTACGGAGCGCGTTCGAAGAGCGGGCGGCTGGGTGCAGAACCCGATCGAGTCCTGAAGTAGAGGCGGAGTAGCGCTATGCAGCACGTAAAGCTCGGTGACCTGGATGTTTCCCGTATCGGCCTGGGCACGATGGGCATGTCCTACGCCTACACCGATTCCGGCACCGACGAGGAGGAGTCGATCCGCACCATCCACCGGGCCCTGGAGCTGGGGGTCACCTTTCTCGACACCGCTGAGATCTACGGCCCGTATACCAACGAGGAACTTCTCGGCCGGGCCCTGAAGGGCCGCCGGGAGGAGGTGGTTCTGGCGACGAAGTTCGGCTTTCTCTCCCACACCGGCCGGCCGTCCGGGCAGCTCGACAGCAGCCCGGCCAGCGTCCGCACCGCCGTCGAGGGCTCCCTGAAGCGGCTGGGCACCGACCACATCGACCTGTACTACCAGCATCGCGTCGACCCGCAGGTGCCGATCGAGGACACGGTCGGGACACTGGCCGAGCTGATCACCGAGGGCAAGATCCGCCATATCGGCCTGTCCGAGGCCGGTCCGGAGACGATCCGCCGGGCCCACGCCATCCACCCGATCGCCGCGGTCCAGACGGAGTACTCCCTGTGGACCAGGAATCCGGAGGCGCGGGTGCTGCCGGTGCTGCGGGAGCTGAACATCGGCTTCGTGCCCTACTCGCCGCTGGGTCACGGATTCCTCACCGGGAAGGTCCGCTCCACCGACGCCTTCGGCGACACCGACTGGCGAAAGAACAACCCGCGCTTCACGGGTGAGAACTTCCAGCGCAACCTGCGTATCGCCGACGAGGTCCAAGCCGTCGCCGACCAGGCCGGTGCCACTCCCGCCCAGGTCGCCTTGGCCTGGCTGCTCGCCCAGGGCGACGACTTCGCTCCGATTCCCGGAACCAAGCGCGTCGCACGCGTCGAGGAGAACACCGCCGCCGACGCCGTGACCCTGACCCCCGGCCAGATCGAGCAGCTGAACAACCTTACCCCTGCAAGTGGCGAAACCCACGGGGAGTTCGAATTGGGCCTCCTCGAACGCTGACCGGCACCCCGATCCAACCGTACGAAGGGCTCCCAAGGGCCCGCACGCTGAGAAAGGACACACATCATGGAATACACCCGTTTGGGAACGTCAGGGCTGAAGGTCAGCCGCATCGCGCTGGGCTGCATGAGCTTCGGCGACCCGGCCAAGCGAATGCCGTGGGTGCTTGACGACCAGGCGGCCGAGCCGATCTTCCGGCAGGCCGTCGACCTGGGCATCACGTTCTGGGACACCGCGAACATCTACGGTTTGGGCACTTCGGAGGAGATCGTCGGGCGAGCTGTGAGGAAGTACACCCAGCGTGACGACATCGTGCTGGCCACCAAGCTGTTCCAGCCGATGCACCGGGGCCCGGGAGGGTCGGGCCTGTCCCGCAAGGCTGTCATGGAACAGGTCGACGCCTCCCTGAGGCGCCTGGACACCGACTACATCGATCTTTACCAGATCCACCGCTTCGACCCCGAGACGCCGGTGGAGGAGACGATGGAGGCCCTGCACGATGTGGTCAAGGCCGGCAAGGCCCGCTACATCGGGGCCTCGTCGATGTGGGCGTGGCAGTTCGCCACGATGCAGCACACCGCGCAGGCGGGCGGGTGGACCCGGTTCATCTCCATGCAGGACCAGTACAGCCTGATTCACCGCGAGGAGGAGCGGGAGATGTTCGGCCTGCTCGCCGCCCAGGGCGTGGGAAGCATCCCCTGGAGTCCTCTGGCGGCGGGGCGGGTCGCGCGCCCTTGGGGGGAGCGGTCGACGCGCCGTTCGCAGAGTGATCCCGTCGTCGACTTCCACGGCCGGCCGCTGTTCCTCGACAGCGACCAGGCCATCGTCGATGCCGTGCAACGGATCGCGGAGGCGCGCGACGTGCCGATGGCGCAGGTCGCGATGGCCTGGGTCCTCAAGAATCCCGTGGTCTCGGCGCCGATCGTGGGCCCCACCAAGCCCCACCACCTGGCCGACGCCGCCGCCGCGCTCGACATCCAGCTCACCGACGAGGAGATCCGCTCGCTGGAGGAGCCCTACGTGCCGCGTATGCCTACCTATTTCTGACGGTCCTTCACCGCCAGGGGCCAGGCCGCTCACCGGACACCCCTACCCTGGCGGCCAGGGCATCCAGGCCGGCCCGCTCATCCGCGGACAGCCCCCACCGCGGTCGCCTCTGTGTTCTCCCGCAGGCGAGACGGGCGGCGAGTTCCGGGGATCGGTACGATCCACGGCTGCTGTGCCGGCAGTCACGCCAGGGCAACCTGTCCTGGCGTGATGCCCCTGGCCTCGGTCGACCCGCGGACATGATCCACCGGCTGCCTTGGGGTCGGCCGTCCACCTATCACCTACCCGAACAGCGACTACGGAGTTGCTTCGCCCCTGGTAACGGCGACCCGGGTGGGGCTACGGGAGGTGGGCGTCGTCGAGATGGGCATGTACGCCGCGACGGACGCCGACGGCTCGCAAGGTTGCGCCAATCGATGGTCCGTCTGATTAGGGCACTTCATTGCCCTGAGGAACGGCTTGCCGATTCCCTTCCCGAGCCCTTCGCGCTGGTCAGACGAATAACGGTATCTAAAAGATCATGGTTGCGATCTTCTGAGCTGCGGTTTAGCAGGGGTACCGTTACCCAAATGTCTCTTGACGCTCTTTCGTGTAACGCCTACGTTAACCGCATCGGGGAGTCGCTTAAAACGATTCAATAATTTAGAGGGGCATTATGAAGACCTCGCACCGCATGCTCGGAACGGCCGTGGCCGTTCTCGCGATGGCGGCTCTCGCCTCCTGCGGCTCAGGCTCTGAGCCGGCCGCCGACGGCACCGTCACCCTGTCCTTCATGACGGGCAGCGACCAGTCGACCGTGGACACCTCCAAGGCGCTGGTCAACGCGTTCATGAAGGCCAACCCCACCATCAAGATCGATATGGAACAGCAGCCGGGAGGGGGCGAGGGCGACAACGTCGTCAAAACCCGGCTGTCCACCGGCGAGATGACCGACGTCTTCTGGTACAACTCCGGTTCGCTGCTGCAGGCGCTCAACCCGGCCCAGACCCTCGTCGACCTCACCGGCGATCCCGTCCTGGCCAACGTCCAGCCGGACTACCTCCCGGTCGTGACGCAGCAGAGCAAGGTGTACGGCGTGCCGGCGACCACGCTCGCGGCCGGCGGCATCCTGTACAACCGCAAGGTCTACGCCGATCTCGGCCTGCAGGTGCCCCAGACCTGGGCCGAGTTCATGGCCAACAACGAGAAGATCAAGGCGGCCGGGATCACCCCGGTGATCACTACGTTCAAGGACACCTGGACGTCGCAGATCTTCGTACTGGCCGACTTCTACAACATCCAGGCGGCGGTGCCGAACTTCGCCCAGGACTACACCGCGGGCAAGGTCAAGTTCGCCGGCACTCCGGCCGCCCTGGGAGGCTTCCAGCACCTCGCGGACGTCAACGCCAAGGGCTACGCCAACAAGGGCTTCGGCTCGGCCACCTCCGACCAGGGCCTGAAGATGCTGGTGGAGGGCAAGGGCGCGCATTACGCGATGCTCAGCACGTTGCTGCCGCCGCTGCTGGCCGACTACCCGCAGACGGCCACCGACATCGGTTTCTTCGGCGTCCCGGGGGATGACCCGGCAAAGAACGGCGCGACGGTGTGGGAGCCCGCCGCGATCTACATCGCCAAGACCACCGAGCACCTGGACGCGGCCAAGAAGTTCCTGGCCTTCGTCGCCTCACCGGCCGGCGCGGATGCGGTGACCGCGGCCGTCAAGCCGTCCGGTCCGTACCGCGTCAAGGGTGCCAAGCTTCCCGATGATGCCCTTCAGGTGGCCAAGGACCTGCAGGTCTACATCGACAAGGGCGCCACCGCGCCCGCGCTGGAGTTCCTCTCGCCCATCAAGGGCCCGTCGCTGGAGCAGATCACCGTCGCCGTCGGCTCGGGGCTGACCCCGCCCGCCGAGGGCGCGGCCCAGTACGACAAGGACGTGGAGAAGCAGGCCAAGCAGTTGGGGCTCGCAGGGTGGTGACCACGCATGACGCCGGGCCCCGCGAGGGGCCCGGCCCGGCCCCTCGGCAACGGCATGCCCGCACCAACCGCAAGAGGCAGGCGGCCTATCCGTACGCGCTGTACGTCCCGGCGGCCGTCGTGTATGTGGTGATCTTCCTGGTGCCGACGGTGATGGCGTTCTACTTCGCGCTGACCCGCTGGACGCTGTTCGACAGCACCTTCGTCGGGCTGGACAACTTCCGTGACTTCCTGGCCGAGCAGAATCTGCGCATCGGCTTCCAGAACACGTTCATCTACGCGGTGCTCACCAGCGGGCTGAAGGTCGTGCTCGGGATGGCGCTCGGCGTGCTGCTCACCAGCAAGCTGCGCCTGCGGGGTTTCCTGCGCTCGGTCGTGTTCTTCCCGGTGCTGGTCTCCACCGTCGCGGTCGGAATCACCTTCAGCGCGCTGCTTCGGCCGGACACCGGCCTGGTCAACAAAGTCCTCGGCGTGGTCGGCATCTCCGGGCCCGACTGGCTCGGCGACGCGACGACGGCGTTGTTGTCGGTCGCGCTGGTCGACGTCTGGAAGGGCGTCGGGCTGGCCACCGTCATCTACATCGCCGGCATCCTGTCCATCCCGCAGGACTACTACCAGGCGGTCGCCGTCGACGGGGGCACCGGCTGGCACCGGTTCCGGCATGTCACCCTGCCGCTGAGCTGGCCCGCCACCTCCTCGGTGATCATCCTGTCGTTCATCGGCGGCCTGCGCTCCTTCGACCTGATCTGGACGATGACCCGCGGCGGCCCCGGCTTCACCAGCGACGTCATCGCGTCAATCATCTACAAGCAGTACCAGGCGGGCTTCTTCGGCCTGTCCACGGCCGGCAACGTGCTGCTGTTCGTCGTCGTCGCCGTCATCATCGTCCCGCTCAACCACTACCTCGGCAAAAGACAGGTCGCCCTATGAGAGCGTTCAAGCGGGCGGGGGCGGAGGGCCTCGCTCTGATCCTGGCAACAGTGATCTTCCTGGTGCCGTTCTCGTTCATGCTGCTGACCGCGTTCAAGGACGACGTGCAGTCCGCCGACCTGGACTTCGCCTGGCCGACGAACTGGCCGATCGTGGCCAACTTCATCGAGGTCATCCAGGCACGCGACTACGTGCTGCTGCGCGCCTACGTCAACAGCACGATCGTCACCGTCGTGTCGGTCGCGCTCATCGTGATCGCCGCCGCGATGGCCGCGTTCGTCCTGCAACGCCGGGCCGGGAGGATCGGCGCGCTGGCCAACTTCCTGGTGCTGTCCGGGCTGATCATCCCACCCGCGATCGTGCCGACCATCTGGCTGCTGCAGGCGATCGGCCTGTTCAAGACGCTGCCCGGCCTGGTGCTGGTCGAGGTGGCCTTCGGTCTGTCGTTCGCGGTGCTGTTGTTCCGCGCGTTCATCGCGGCCATTCCCCGGGAACTGGACCAAGCCGCCATGATCGACGGTTGCGGCGGCTTCACGCTGTTCTTCAAAGTGATCTTCCCGCTGCTGCGGCCGGTCACCATCACCGTGATCCTGACCAGCTCGGTGGCCATCTTCAACGACTTCGTCAACCCGCTGTACTTCCTGCCCGGCGACGACAACGCCACCGTGCAGGTCACCCTCTACAACTTCCAGAGCCAGTACAGCACCCAGTGGAACCTGCTGTTCATGGACATCGTGCTGATCACGATTCCCCCGCTGCTGGCCTTCGTCTTCTTCAACCGCAAGATCGTGGCCGGCATGACCGCCGGCGCCCTCAAGGGATGACATGACCTTCCTGAACGTCGAACCGATCACCTTCGAACACCACCGCGAGCCCCTCGGCATCGGGGAACCCGCTCCGCGGCTGTCATGGATCATCCAGACCGACATCACCGGCTGGGCGCAGCGCGCGTACGAGATCGAGGTCAGCGACGGCACCGCCACCGGTCGCGTCGAGTCGGGAGAATCGGTGCTCCTGCCGTGGCCGGGAGTGGCATTGAGGTCTCGCGAACGGCGTGCCGCGCGGGTGCGCGTGCACGGCCGCGACGGTTCGGCCAGCGACTGGAGCCCGTGGTCGTGGGCGGAGGCCGGGCTGCTCGATCCGGCCGAATGGCAGGCACTCGCGGCGGCGCCGCCCCGTGAACTGCTGGGTGATCCTGACGGTCCGGCGCCGCTGCTGCGCCGTGGCTTCGCGCTGCGCGCGCCCGTCGACTCGGCCCGTCTGTACGTCAGCGCCCACGGCCTGTACGACATCGAGATCAACGGCGCACCCGTCGGCGACGACGTACTGGCCCCCGGATGGACCAGCTATCACCACCGTCTGCGCTATCGCACCCACGACGTGACCGACCTGCTGCGTGAGGGTGGCAACGCCATCGGCGCGACCGTGGCCGACGGCTGGTTCCGGGGCAGGATCGGCTTCGCCGGCGGCAAGTCCACCCTCTACGGCGACCGCACCGCCTTGATCGCCCAACTGGAGATCACCTACCAGGACGGCAGCACCGACATGGTGGTCACCGACGGAGACTGGCGCTGCGCGCCCGGCCCGGTCACCGCGGCCGGACTCTACGACGGTGAGTTCCACGACGCGCGCCTGCTGCCGGACGGGTGGTCACAGCCGGGCTTCGACGACTCCGGATGGCTGCCCGCCGACGTGCTCGACCACGAGCCGGTCCTGCTGGTGGCGCCGACGGGACCACCCGTGCGCCGGACGGAGGTCCTGGCGCCGGTGGCCACGCTCACCGGCCCGAGCGGGGAGACCATCCTCGACTTCGGCCAGAACATCGCCGGCCGCCTGCGCATCCGCGTCCAAGGCCCGGCCGGGCACACCGTCTCACTGCGCCACGCCGAAGTCCTCGACGACGGCGCCCTGGCGCTGCGACCGCTGCGCAGCGCCGCCGCGCACGACCGCTACACCCTGCGCGGCGGCGAACCGGAGGAATGGGAGCCGCGCTTCACCGTCCACGGCTTCCGTTACGCCCAGGTCGACAACTGGCCCGGCGAGCTGAGTCCCGGCGATGTCCTGGCGGTCGTCTGCCACACCGACATGCGCCGCACCGGTGACTTCACCTGCTCCGACCCGCAGCTGAACCGCCTGCACGAGAACGTGGTGTGGAGCATGCGCGGCAACTTCGTGGACCTGCCCACCGACTGCCCGCAGCGCGACGAGCGCCTCGGCTGGACCGGTGACATCCAGGTCTTCGGCCCCACCGCCGCCTTCCTGTACGACTGCGCCGGTCCGCTGACCTCCTGGCTGGCCGACCTGAGCGCCGAGCACGACCAGTACGGCACGGTCCCCGTCTTCGTGCCCTGGATCGCGCTCGAACCGTTCACCGAGGCACTGCCGACGGCCGCCTGGGGCGACGCGGCGGTCGTGGTGCCGTGGACGATCTACCAGCGCACCGGCGACCTCGGCCTGCTGCGCGCGCAGTATCCGAGCATGACCGCCTGGGTGGACCAGGTCGCGAAGCTGGCGGGGGAGAGGTCCCTGTGGGACGAGGGTTTCCAGTTCGGCGACTGGCTCGACCCGACCGCGCCGCCTGAGCGGCCCTTCGAGGCGCAGACCGATCCGGGCCTGGTCGCGACCGCCTACCTGGCCCACTCCGCGCACCTGGTCGCCGAGACCGCCGACCTGCTGGGCGGCGCCGACGACGCCACCCGCTACCGAGAGCTGGCCGAGCGGGTCAGGGCCGCCTTCGACACCGCGTACGCGACCCTCGAAGGCAAGCTGACCGGCGACTCACAGACCGCCTACGCCCTCGCCCTGCAGTTCGGGTTGCTCAACGGTACGAAACGCCGCGCATACGCCGGGGAACGCCTGGCCGAGCTCGTCCGGGCAGGCGGCCATCGCATCGGCACGGGTTTCGTCGGCACCCCGCTCATCTGCGACGCGCTCACCGACGCCGAAGCAGTCGACGACGCCTACCGGCTGCTGCTGCAGACCGAATGTCCCTCCTGGCTGTACGCGGTGACGATGGGCGCCACCACGATCTGGGAACGGTGGGACAGCATGCTGGCCGACGGCTCCGTCAACCCGGGCGAGATGACCTCGTTCAACCACTACGCCCTGGGCGCGGTCGCCGACTGGATGCACCGCACGATCGCGGGCCTGGCCCCCGCCGAACCCGGTTACCGCCGGCTGCTGGTGCGTCCCCGCCCCGGCGGAGACCTCACCCACGCCCGCGCCCACCACGACACCCCTTACGGCCGAGCCGAGGTGAGCTGGGAACGAACGGACGACCGGCTCACCCTGGTGGTCGTCGTGCCCGCGAACACCACGGCCACCATCCACCTGCCCGGCGATCCGGACCACGCCATCGTCGAGATCGGCTCGGGGCGGCACGTGTTCCACAGCCCCTACGAGGGGCCGGCGCGATGATCGGCTACCACGACCTCCACCACGGTTCGCGGTGGCCGAGGCGGCTCCCGGCGCGACGACCGAGGCGGTGATCGAGATTCCCGGGCGAGTCTACGAGAGCTGGACCGACCAGGGCCGGCGCCGGGTCCCCGGCGACCATGTGATCGAGGTGTCGCACTCCTTGAACGACACCCGGCTCGTGATCGGGTAGAGCTCTGCGTCAACGAGTGTGGGCCCCGGCCGGTTGGCCGGGGCCCACACTCGTTTGCCCATCACCTGGTTGAGGTTGAGGTGAAGCAGTCCCCGAGGGGACGGTGTGGATCGCATGACCCGCTTCGGGTTTGAAATGCTTCAACGCAGGCTCAACATCGTTGACTCAGGCGTCACCAGACAGGATGTCAAGATTAATTGCGGCAACGATCCCCGGGCTCCTGAGCATGTCAGACGGTATGAGGGCAAAGGTCAGCGGGTAACGTTACCCATCTGAGCGTCGCTCTGACCTCGTATAATCGGGGAGTACCTCCCGGAAGGAGTTCGATGGTCGCGCGTAATGGACGCCGCCGAGTGACGATCGCCGATGTGGCCAGTCACGCTCAGGTCTCCACCACGGCGGTTTCGAAGGTGATCCGCAACGCCAGCGGGGTCGGCCCGGCCGCGAAACACCGGATCCAGACCGCCATCGAGGAACTGGGCTACCGGCCGCAGGCCACCGCCCGGGGGATGCGTGGGCGCACCTTCACGATCGGCATGGTGCTCCCGCACATCAGGAACCCGTTCTTCGCCGACATCCTCGACGGCCTCTGCGAGCAACTCGCAGACACCGGCTATCAGCCGATCATGGTTCAGGGCGGCGTCACCCGGAAAGCCGAGAGACAGGCGGTCGACGCGCTGGTGGACCGGCAGGTGGACGGCATCATCATGGTCGCCCCACTCGCCTCCAAGACGCGAATGGAGGAAGTGGCGCAGGAGACACCGATCGTGGTGCTGGCGCGGCATGAGAAATCGACGGTCTACGACTCGGTTTTCGACGACGACGACACGGGCGCCGAAGCGGTCGTCAACCACCTGATCGAACTCGGGCATCGCCGGATCGCCCACATCACCCATCAGGACAACAGCATCGCGCAGCCGGGCGAACTGCTGCACGTCATCAGGGCCGAGGCCTACAAGCGCGTCATGCGCGAGCACGGGCTGGGCGACGAGATCGCCATCGCGACCGCCTTCTATAACGAGAAGGGCGGATACGACGGGGCACGCGAGCTGCTGAGCCGCTCCCCACGCCCAACGGCGATCTTCGCCGGAGCCGACCAGGCGGCGATCGGCGCACTGGCCGCGGTCCACGAGGCCGGCCTGTCCGTTCCCGCCGACGTTTCGATCGCCGGTTACGACAACACGCTCCTTGCGGCCCTGCCCAACATCGCCCTGACGAGCGTTGACCAAGACGGGGCCGTCATGGGACGCACGGCGGGACGACTGCTGCTGGAACGAATCGAGGGACGCATGTCGGCGGTGCGCTTCTCCGTGACGCCCAAACTCGTCACCCGCCGCTCGACGGCCCCGCCTCCCATGTGACCTTTCGACGGCCTGGGCGTCGAGGGCGGTGCCGCGCGTACACCAGCCCAGGACATCGGCGGCCGCGCCACCGGGACAGGCGTGGAAGGTTCTTCGGCCATCCCACTGCCGGCGCGACCGCTCGGCTATCCGATCGTCGATGCGTTCCTTGGGTCGAATACACGCATCCACCCGGCGACGCGGTCCGCCGACCGCTGGAGCTTCGGCCCCAGCTCGGGGAGCTGGGGCCGCTACGCCCCGAGCCCGCCGGCGACGAGCCCGGCTTTGGCCTTCTTGACGGCGACCACGCCGGTGCCTTCTAGCGCAGGAACGCCGCCGCGACCCCGGCGTCGACCGGGATGTGCAGGCCGGTGGTGTGGGTGAGGTCCCCGCCGGTCAGGGCGAAGACGGCGTTTGCGACGTGCTCGGGCAGCACCTCGCGCTTGAGCAGGGTGCGCTGGGCGTAGAACTCGCCCAGCTTGTTCTCCTCGACCCCGTAGACGGCGGCGCGGTTGGCGCCCCACCCGGAGGCGAAGATCCCCGAACCGCGCACGACCCCGTCGGGGTTGATGCCGTTGACCCGGATCCCGTGCCCGCCGAGTTCGGCGGCGAGCAACCGGACCTGGTGGGCCTGGTCGGCTTTGGCCGCGCTGTAGGCGATGTTGTTCGGCCCGGCGAACAGGGAGTTCTTGGAGGAGATGTAGACGACGTCGCCGCCCATGTTCTGCTCGATCATGATGCGGGCCGCTTCGCGGGAGACGAGGAAAGAGCCGCGCGCCATGACGTCGTGCTGGAGGTCCCAGTCGGCGACCGTGGTCTCCAGCAGCGGCTTGGACAGGGAAAGGCCGGCGTTGTTGACGATCAGGTCGACGCCGCCGAAGGCCAGGACCGCCGCGGCCAGCCCGGCGCGGATGTCGTCCTCGCTGGTCACGTCGGCCGCGACCGCGATCGCCACGTCCGAGGCGCGCAGCGCCCCGGCGTTCAGCTCGGCGGCGACCTTCTCCGCCGCTCCCAGGTCCCGGTCGGCGACGACGACGCAGGCGCCCTCGGCGGCCAGCCGGCGGGCGGTCGCGGCGCCGATGCCGGAGCCGCCGCCGGTCACGAACGCCACCCGGGTGGCCAGGGGTTTGGGCTTGGGCATCCGCTGGAGCTTGGCCTCTTCCAGAGACCAGTACTCGATGCGGAACTTCTCGGCCTCGTCGATCGGCGCGTACGCCGACACCGACTCCGCGCCGCGCATCACGTTGATCGCGTTGACGTAGAACTCGCCCGCGACCCGGGCGGTCTGCTTGTTCGCCCCGAAGGAGAACATCCCGACCCCGGGCACCAGGACGATCGCCGGGTCCGCGCCGCGGATCGCAGGGGAGTCCGGGGTGGCGTTGCGCTCGTAGTAGGCGGCGTAGTCCGCACGGTAGGCGGTGTGCAGTTCCGCGAGACGGGCCTTGACCTCCTCCAGGGGCGCATCGGCCGGGAGGTCGAGGACGAGCGGGGAGACCTTGGTGCGCAGGAAGTGGTCCGGACAGGACGTGCCGAGCGCGGCCAGACGCGGGTGCTCGGCGCGGGAGACGAAGTCCAGGACGACGTCGCTGTCGGTGTAGTGGCCGACCTGCGGGCGGTCGGTCGAGGCCAGCCCGCGCACCAGCGGGAACAGCTCGGCCGCGCGGGCGTGCCGCTCGGCCGCGGGCAGGGCCTCGTAGCCGGGCAGGACGGGGCCGAACGGCTCGGCCTTGCCGTGGGTGGCCAGGTACGACTCGGCGAGGCGGATGATCTCCAGGGAGTTGGCCTGGCATTCGGCCGAGGTCTCACCCCAGGCGGTGATGCCGTGGCCGCCCAGGATCACGCCGATGGCCTGCGGGTTCTCCGCCTTGATCGCCGCGATGTCCAGCCCCAGCTGGAAGCCCGGACGCCGCCACGGCACCCACGCCACCCGATCCCCGAAGATCTTCAGGGTCAGTTCCTGCCCGTCGGCGGCCGTCGCGATCGCGATGCCGCTGTCGGGATGGAGGTGGTCCACGTGTGCCGCCTCGACCAGCCCGTGCATGGCCGTGTCGATCGACGGCGCCGCCCCGCCCTTGCCGTGGGCGCAGAAGTCGAACGCGGCGACCATCTCGTCCTCGCGCTCCACGCCGGGGTAGACGTCGACGAGGGCGCGCAGCCGATCGAGGCGCAGGACGGCCAGCCCGGAGGCGGTCAGAGTGCCGAGGTCTCCGCCGGAGCCCTTGACCCACATCAGGTCGACGGGCTCGCCGGTGACCGGGTCGATCTGGGCGCCCTTGGCGGAGGTGTTGCCGCCGGCGTAGTTGGTGTTGCGCGGGTCCGCGCCGAGGGTGTGGCAGCGGGTCAGCAGTTCGTCCACGGTGCTCATGCCTTCAGAACTCATGATGGTTCAGGCCCCCCAACCGGCCTGGGTGCCGCCGACGCGTTCGGCGACGATCTTCTCGAAGTATCCCGACGCCTTGTACGCGGCGATCGGGTCGCCGTCCAGGCCCTTGGCGGTGCGCCAGTCGGCGATCATGGGCCGGACGTCGGTGTTGTAGGCGTCCATCAGGGCGGCGTTCGCGGCCAGGACGTCGCCCGTGCTCTGTGCGGCGGCCAGGGCGTCGGCGTCGACGAGCAGGGCCTTCGCGGTGGCCTCCTGGGCGTTCATGACCGAGCGGATCTGGCCCTGGATCTTGGGCTCGATGTTGTGGCACTGGTCGAGCATGAACGCCACTCCGGTCGCCGGTTCCAGGCCGCCTCCGCGGATGACCTCGTACATGATGCGGAACAGCTGGAACGGGTCGGCGGCGCCGACCATCAGGTCGTCGTCGGCGTAGAAGCGGGAGTTGAAGTCGAACGCGCCGAGCCGTCCGGCGCGCAGCAGCATCGCGACGATGAACTCGATGTTGGTTCCGGGGGCGTGGTGACCGGTGTCGACGCACACGGTCGCCTTGGGGCCGAGCGCGACGCAGTGCAGGAACGAGGTGCCCCAGTCCGGGACGTCCATCGTGTAGAAGGCGGGCTCGAACAGCTTGTACTCCAGCAGGATCCGCTGGTCGTCACCGAGCCTGGCGTACACCTCCGACAGCGCTTCGGCGAGCCGGTCCTGCCGGGTGCGGATGTCGTCCTGGCCGGGGTAGTTGGTGCCGTCGGAGAACCACAGCTTCAGATCCCGCGAGCCGGTGGCGTCCATGATGTCGACGCATTCGAGCAGGTGATCGGTGGCCTTGCGGCGCACCCGGGGGTCGGGGTTGGTGACCGAGCCGAGCATGTAGTCGTCGTCCTGGAACACGTTCGCGTTGATCGCGCCGAGCGTGACACCGAGGTCACGGGCGTGGGCCGCGAGCTTGCCGTAGTCCTCGACCCGGTCCCAGGGGATGTGCAGCGCGACGGTGGGGGCGGCGCCGGTGAAGGCGTTCACCTGCGCGGCGTCGGCGACCTTCTCGAACGGGTCGCGAGGCACCCCGTGCTGCGCGAACACCTTGAAGCGGGTTCCGGAGTTGCCGTAGGCCCAGGAGGGCGTCTCGATGGCCAGCCTGTCCAGGCCGGTGGTGAAGTCAGTCATGGTCTCAAATCCCCGAATCCCAAAGTTCTCGATCTTCTGTGGGCCGCTGGTCGCGGGGGTGGGGCGAGCGCACCGTCACCGCCCCACCCCCACGTTTCACTTGATGGAGTCGACGTTCTCCTTGCTGACGAGCGTGACGGGGTTGAACACCTCGCGCTCGGGGGCGTTGGAGAACTCGATCGGCTGCTTGTTCAGAGCCTGCTCACCCAGCTTCACGGTGAGGGCGCCCATCGCGGTGGGGTCCTGGGCGATGGTCGCCGAGAGCATGTCGCCCTTGATCGCGGTGAGGGCTTCGGGGTCGGCGTTGAAGCCGACGGTGACGATGTCCTTGAGCGGGTTCTTGCCGGCGTCCTTGATGGCGTTGGCGGCGGCCACGCCCATTGGGTCGTTGCAGGAGAACACGCCGGCCACGTCGGGGTTCTTGGCCAGGATGTCCTTCATGACCTTGTAGCCCTCTTCGGCCTTGGAGTTGCCGGACAGCTCCGCGACGACCTTGTAGCCGCGGGTCTCGATCTCGGTCTTGAAGCCGGCGTTCCGGCGGGCGGCGTAGACGGCCGACGGCTCGCAGGTGATCGAGGCGACGTTCTTGCTCTTGCCGCCGTTGGCCTGGATCTGCTTGTCCATGAACTCGGCGGCGAGCTTGCCGCCGCCGGCGTTGTCGGAGATGACGATCGCGTCGTAGGGGGTGCCGCCGCCACCGATGTCGTCGACGATGACGGGCACGTTCTTGGCCTTGGCCTTGGCGATGATCGGGCCGAGCGCGGTCGGCTTGAACGGGCTGATGATCAGCAGGTCGACGCCCTGGTCGATCAGCGCGGAGGCGCCGGTGACCATCTCGTTCTCGTCGCTCTTCTCATCGTGGACCTTGATCTCCCAGCCCTTGGCCGCGGCGGCGTCCTGGGTGCCCTTGGCCATTTTCTGGAAGAACTCGAACTGCATGTCGTACACGGAGAAGCCGACGACGATCTTCTTGGCGGCGGAGGGAGCGGCATCCGTGCTGGAAGCACTGGTGTCGCTGGAGTCCGAGCAGCCCGCGAGGGCGAGGGAGCCGACAAGGGCGAGCGAGAGGACCTTCTTGTTGAGCATCCGAACGCTTCTTCCTGGGGATGGAGGGGTTTTCAGGGGGGTGGGACCGTGCGCGAGCATGGTCCGTCAGCCGGTCGGCCCTTCGGCCGATCGGAGAGCTGTGAGGTTGGGTCAGGACGCGGTCGGCGTTGCCTTGCCGGGCAGCAGGCCGGTGAGGGCCCTGCGGAAGGAGCCGGGGGCGGCGAAGCGGGTGCGCAGGCCGTCGATGGTGAGGGCGACGATGAGGACGCAGCCCAAGACGATGCGCTGGTAGGCGGATTCGACGCCGCGGCTGACCAGCACCTCGTTGAGGACGCTGACGAGGAACACGGCGGAGAAAGTGCCGATGAGGGTGCCCTTGCCGCCCTTGAGGCTGGTGCCACCGAGGACGACCGCGGCGATCACCTTGAGTTCGAAGCCGTCCTGGGCCGACCCGTCGGCGGTCCAGACCCGGGTGATGTAGGTCAGGGCGGCGATCCCGACGGTGAGGCCGACCAGGCCGAACACGAACATCCTGATCGTGGTGTCGGAGATCCCGCAGAACCGGGCGGCCGACGGCGAGGATCCGTAGGCCAGGGTGCGGCGGCCGATCGCGGTCCGGCGCAGCAGGACCCAGCCGGCGGCGAACACGGCCACCATGATGATGAAGGGCAGCGGCAGTCCGGCGATGTTGAGGCTGCCCAATTTGGCGAAGGGGGAGTCGATCTGGTCGTAGGGAAGGATCTTCGGGCCGTCCTGGGTGAGCAGGTAGGCGATGCCGCGGAAGACGAACAGGGTGCCGAGGGTGGCGACGAAGGGTGGCACCCGCAGCTGGGTGATCAGTCCCGCGTTGACCAGGCCGCAGGCGATCCCGGTGGCGATCGCCGCGGCGATGGCGGCCGCGGTGCCTCCGCCGCTGAAGGCCATGAGGCTGACGACGCTGGTGAGGGCGAGCTGGCCGCCGACCGACAGGTCGAACGCGCCGCTGGCGATGGCGAACGTCATGCCGAGCGCGACGATGCCGACATAGGCGCTCTCTCGCAGGACGGACTGAAGGTTCTCCACCTCCAGGAAACCGGGTGCGATGAAAGGGGTGAAGACCAGAAGGATCAGGAAGATCCCCGTGACACCCCAGGTGTCCCACAGTTTGCCGAAGGAGACCTTGGCGGCGTCCGGCTTGTCCTCGGTCGTGCTGGTGATCGTTTCAGTGGTCATGCCGTACTCTCCTGAACCTTCGCGGGAGCCCGGTTCGGTGTGACGCCGCGGTTCTCGCGGCGGAGGGCCAGCAGCGCCAGGGCGGCGATCAGGAGCAGCCCGACGCTGATGCGCTGGTAGGCCGGTGGGGTGTTGAGAAGGTTGAGGCCGTTGCGGATCGTCTCGATCATCACCGCGCCCAGCACGGTGCCGACGACCGAGGCCCGGCCGCCCAGCAGGGCCGTGCCGCCGAGGACCACGACGGTGATCGCGTCGAGTTCGAAGCCGAGGCCGAGCTGGCCGTTGCCCTTCTGGAGCTGGCTGGAGATCAGCAGACCCCACAGCCCGCCCGCCAGACCGACCAGCACGTAGACCGCGATGCGGATGCGGTCGACCGGCAGCCCGGACATCGCCGCGGCGTCCCGGTTGGACCCGATCGCGCAGACCCACCGGCCGAAACGCGTCCGATTGATCGTCCACCAGCCCAGCGCCGCCGCCACGACCGCCAGGACGATCGGCATCGGGATGCCGAGCGGGCGCCCGGCGGCCAGGTACTTCAGCCCCTCGGAGGAGATGATCTGGTCGTGGCCGTCGGTGTAGGCCAGCGACGCACCGCGGACGATCACCATGGTCGCCAGAGTGGCGATGAACGGCGTGACCCCCAGCTTGGTGATCACGATGCCGTTGGCCAGCCCGATGACCGCTCCGACGCCCAGCGCCAGGAGCAGCGCGACGGGCAGGGAACGGCCGTCGATGATCGCGCTGCAGCACACGACGCCGGTGAGGGAGACCGTGGAGCCGATGGACAGGTCGAACTCGCCCATGGCCAGGCAGAACGTCATCGCCACGCCGGGGATCGCGAGAATGGCCGCGGCGACCAGGACGTTCTCGATGTTCCCGCCGGACAGGAACGTGTCGGTGGAGATCGCGAGGATCACCATCACCAGGACCAGGGGCACCAGCAGCGGCACCTTCCTGACCGCGTTGGTGATCTTGGTGGCGTCGGTCATCGCTGGCTCAGCTCCTCGGAGAAGATACGGCGTCCGGTCGTCGCACAGGCCACGACGTTCTCCTCGGTCCGGTCAGGTCCGGTGAGGTGCCCGACGATCTCGCCGCCGGCCATCACGTAGACCCGGTCGCTGACCCCCAGCAGTTCGGGCAGGTCGCTGGAGACCATCAGCACGGCCGCGCCATCGGCGGTCAGGTCGTTGATGAGGTGATGGATCTCGGCCTTCGCACCGATGTCCACCCCCCGGGTCGGCTCGTTCAGCAGGAGTAGCCTGCCGCCCGGCGCCAGGGCGCGGCCCAGCAGGACCTTCTGCTGGTTACCGCCCGACAGCTGACCGATGAGCTGGTCGGGGCCCGTCGCCTTGATGTTGAGCCGCCGGTGGTAGGTGGCGTAGACGTCGTTCTCCTTGGCCATCGCGAGCAGCCGCCCGAAACCGGTGCGGACCTTGTCCAGCACGGAGACCGTGAGGTTGTGCCGGATCGACAGGTCCGGCAGATTCCCCGCCGCCTTGCGGTCCTCGTGCAGGAAGCCGATGCCGCGCGCCATGGCGTCACCGGGATTGCGCGGCCGATAGGCCTGCCCGTTCAACGCCATCGACCCGGAGTCGACATTGAGCGCGCCGAAGATCACCTGCGACAGCTCGGGCTGACCCGCGCCCGCGATACCCCCGATGCCGACGATCTCTCCCGCGCGTACGGTGAGCGAGATGTCCCGCAGCTGACGCCCGGCGTTCACACCCGAAAGCTCCAGGACGACCGCGCCCTCACTGACCTCGTCGCGGTGGAACACCGCCTCCACATCGCGGCCGACCATCAGCCGGACCAGCCCGTCGGGGTCGGTGTCGGCGATGTCGCAGGTACGGATGTGCTTGCCGTCCCGCAGCACCGTCACCCGGTCGGCCAGGGCGAAGACCTCGTCCAGGCGGTGGCTGACGTAGATGATGCTGCGGCCCTCGGCGCGCAGCCGCTTGACGACGTCCAGCAGCTGGGCGACCTCGTCCGCGGACAGGGCAGCGGTCGGCTCGTCCATGACGATGATCCGGCCGTCGACCGACAACGCCTTGCAGATCTCCACGAGCTGCTGCTCGGAGACGGTCAGGCTGCCGACGGTGGCGGTCGGGTCGATGTCGACCCCGAGCACGGCGAACAGTTCGCGGGTGCGGCGGTTGATCTCGGCGTAGCGGATCCCGCGCGAGGCCCTGCCGAACGGCTCACGGCCGGAGAACACGTTCTCCGCCACCGTCAGATCGGGGTAGAGGTTGAACTCCTGATAGATCACCGCGATGCCGGCCGTGAGGGCGTCGGCGGGCCGGCGGGGGCGATAGGTCTCCCCGGACAGCCGCACCTCGCCGGAGCTGGGGCGATGCACACCGCCCAGGACCTTTAGCAGCGTGGACTTGCCTGCGCCGTTCTCTCCTACGAGAGCGTGCACTTCACCCGGCAGGATGTCGAAATGCACCGAATCCAGTGCGCGTATGCCCGGGAACTCGACGGTGAGGCCGTCCACCTCGAGCAGCGCAGAAGTGCCCTGGGGGTGCTCGCCGCTACCCATGTTCCGTCCCCTCCTCTCCTCGTCACCGCCGTCCGCACGGAGCGGACGGCGCGACACGTCGCGCAAAAAACGTTTTAAAATTTCTGTGTGAAAAGGACGGTAAATGTGACTCGTCTTGCTCGTCAAGCCCCTTGCCAGCAGAGATTTTGATACTTGACACGTTTTAATAATCCCACCAGAGTATGGCGAGCATTGCCCCGCCATACCCCCAGTCTGCGAGGACGCCCATGCCAAGATCGGAGCTCGGTCCGCGGGACAGGGCGGTCGGCATCAAGCAGGTCGCCCAGCTCGCCGGGGTCTCCCCAGGGACCGTGTCGAACGCGCTGAACAAACCCGAGCGGGTCGCTCCCGATACCCGCGCCCGCGTGCACCAGGCGATCAAGGAGCTGGGCTTCGTCCGCAACGGTTCGGCGTCCAGTCTGCGCGTCGGCCACGGCCGGGCCATCGGCTTGATGATGCTCGACCTGGGCAACCCGTTCTTCACCGAGATGGCACGCGGCGTCGAGGACGTCATGAGCGAGCGCGAGTACGCGGTGATTCTCTGCGGCTCGGCCAGTCAGGAGCAGCGCGAGGAGCGCAACATGCGCATGCTCGCCGCGCAACAGGTCCGCGGCGTCCTGGTGACCCCGGTGACAGACGACCGCGAGAGCCTCGCCCTGCTGCGCGAACGCAACATTCCCACCGTCATGCTCGACCACGCCGCCACCCGCACCGACCAGTGCTCGGTCACCGTCGACGACGTGACCGGCGGCCGGCTCGCGGTCAGCCATCTTCTGGAGCGTGGAGCCCGCAACATCGCCTTCGTCGGCGGCCCGCTCACCACCCGGCAGAACGCCGACCGCCGGACCGGCGCGCTCAATGCCCTGCAGTCCGCCGGACGCGGCACCCTGCGCGAGGTGATCGTCGGGGAGATGACGTCCCGCGCGGGCCACAAGGCCGCCGAACAACTCCTCGCCGAACTCCCCGACGCGATCTTCTGCGCCAACGACCTGCTGGCAATGGGGGTGCTACGGGTCCTGCTCCAACAGGACATCCGCGTCCCCGACCGGGTGCTGCTCATCGGTTACGACGACGTCGAGTACACGCTGGCCTCGGCGGTCCCGCTGTCCTCCATCCGCCAACCCACCTACCAGCTCGGCAGGATCGCCGCCGAACTCCTCCTCGACGAGTGCGACCACCCCGAGACCCACGCCCACAAGCAGATCATGTTCCAGCCCGAGCTGGTCATCAGGGAGTCCACAAGCCCATGAAGATCGCCTTGTTCGTGAGGCGCCTGAACGACGTCCTGTTCCCCCCGGAGGTTTTCCTCACATGACCGCGACGATCGCCGCGATCGACCTCGGCGCCTCCAGCGGCCGCGTCATCACCGCCCGGGTGGGGGAGGGGCAGCTGGACATCACCGAGGTCCACCGCTTTTCCAACCGGCCCGTCCGAATGAACGGCACCCTGCACTGGGACATCCTCGGCCTCTATCGAGACGTCCTCGACGGACTGCATCGGATCGATTCACCCACCCTCGACTCGGTGGGCATCGACTCCTGGGCCGTCGACTACGGGCTGCTCGACAAGGAGGGCAGGCTGCTCGGCAATCCGATTCACTACCGCAACGACCGCACGACCGCGGTCATCGATCGGGTGCACGGCCGCGTTGCCCCGCAACGCCTCTACGAGATCAACGGGCTGCAATTCCTCCCCTTCAACACCCTTTACCAACTGGCCGCCGAGCCGTTCCTCGACCAAGCCGACACCCTCTTACTCATCCCCGATCTGATCTCCTACTGGTTGACCGGACAACGCGGTGCGGAACAGACCAACGCCTCGACGACCGGCCTCTACGATGTTCGTCGCGGCACCTGGTCGAACGAGCTCATCGACGCGATGTCGCTGCCCCCCGGCATCTTCCCCGGTCTCCGCTCGCCCGGCGCACCCGCGGGCCGGATTCTCTCCGAGGCAGGAGCCTTCCCCGGGACCCCCGTCACCGCCGTCGCCTCTCACGACACCGCTTCCGCCATTGCCGCGATCCCCGCCGCCGACCAACACGTCGCCTACATCTCCTGCGGCACGTGGTCGCTCGCCGGCATCGAGGCCACGGCTCCGATCCTCACCGAAGAGGGGCGTGCCGCGAACTTCACCAACGAGGCCGGCGTCGACGGGACCATCCGCTACCTGCGCAACATCATGGGCCTCTGGCTGCTCTCCGAGTCCCTGCGCACCTGGAACATCGCCTCGGCCGACCTTCCGCCCCTGCTCGATCGCGCCGCTGAGAGTCCCGCATTGCGCAGCGTCATCGACCCCAACGACCCGGCCTTCATGTCCCCTGGCGACATTCCCTCACGCATCGCCCACTACTGCGTGGCCACAGGCCAGCCCGTGCCCAGAACCAAGCCCGAAGTCGTCCGCTGCATCATGGACAGCCTCGCCCTCGGCCACCGGATCACCATCCAGCAGGCTCTTGAGCTGTCCGGCCGCAGAGCCGACGTTGTTCATGTCGTCGGCGGCGGCGCACAGAATTCCCTCCTCTGCCAGCTCACCGCCGACGCCACCGGACTTCCCGTCATCGCAGGACCCGTCGAAGCCACGGCCCTGGGCAACATCGGTGTCCAAGCCCGCTCCCTCGGTCTCATCCCCAGCCTCACCTCGCTGCGATCCCTCATCGCCGAGACCCAGCCCCTGCATCGCTATGAACCCACAGGACACCCCACCGTCTGGACAGCCGCCGCGACGCGCCTCAAAGCCCCTGCCCTGGCTTCCGCCTCTGCCTGAAGCCGCTCACCGACGGCCCGACCCTTGCTGCTATTGCTGTACGCCGATCCTCAATAACCAGATTGGTCCCCCCTTGTCGTCGATCCACCTCCGTAAATGCTGCGTTCACCCTGAATGACGCACTGACCAAAGACGATTAATTCGCCACCTATTCGACCGCGAAACCCGTGGTCGAATGGGCGCTTTCGCATGCCAAAAACCTGAAATCACTGTTGCCAAATTCGGTATTGACGACCTCCCCGTGAAACATTTAGGTTAATTAATGAAGTTCTTAAAAGGATTTAATTGACGTGGAAGGAACCATGGGGGCCTCTCGCTGTGAGCTTCGAGCAGCTCTGACCGTCCGGGCCACGGTGGCCACGGCTCCCCGAAGTTCCCCGACCGCAGCATCGCCGCCCCCGAGCTGGGATTTCTCTGACCGGCCAAGGGGCACCCCCGGTTAAGACCGTCGTCGCAGTGGGCGTTCCCGGGCCGGCTCGCCCAATGAATGCGCCTTCCGCGTACGGCAAGAACGTTCAAGGCCGGTGACGTGGTTGGACGCTCAGGGTGGCTACCGGGAACCCTGCCCCGACGAGTCGGGAGTCGACCCCACCCGAGGTGAGCCATTCGGCTCGACTTCATCGATATCGATCTCAGCAATGGAACACCAATGCGTCGGCGTTGAGCAGCCGGGGCCGGTGCTTCCTTACTGACAATGAAAGGAGTAGACGATGCCAGTAAACAAACGTTCACGACGTTCCATGATTGCCATGGGTCTGGTTCTCGCCGTGGTCGTGCCATTGTCCACAACCGGGGCCTACGCCGCCGCCCCGTCCCAAGGACAGCCGGGAAGTGTCGAGGTCACGCACCTCGGCGTGGACGGGCGCTACGACTCACCCCTGGGCCTCGGTAATCCGCATCCCGTCCTGAGCTGGCAGGCTGTCGAGACCAGCCGAGCCAAGTCGCACCCGTGCTACCGCCCTGGTGCGACAGTCGCCTGCCCGGCCGACAAGCAGACCGCCTACGAGGTGGAGGTGGCGGAGTCCGAGCAGAAGCTGCAGGCCGGTGACCTGATCTGGACGACAGGTCGCGTGACCGGTGCCGAGCAGCAGGTGGCTTTCGGAGGAACGCTCCGGTCTCGGGAAACGCTCGTCTGGCGCGTTCGGGTCTGGGACGCCGACGAGCAGGAATCCGACTGGTCGGCTCCCGCTACGTGGTCGGTGGGTCTGCTCGAGCAGAGCGACTGGGACAACGCCCGGTGGATCGACTACCCGGACCGGGTCGAGAGCCAGCCGCTCCCCATCTTCGCCCGGCAGTTCCAGGTGCCGGGCAACAAGAAGGTCGCCAACGCGCGTCTCTACCTGTCGGGTGTCGGCCTTCACCACACCACGCTCAACAGAGAAGAACTGACCGACGAGGTACTCGCCCCGGGTAACTCCAACTACCAGCTGTCCAGTGAGTACCGGACCTACGATCTCACCGACGCCTTGCGGGCCGGTGACAACACCATCGGTGTGGAACTCGGCAACGGGCCGGCCTACGTCCGCCGGAGCGTGCGGAACCCGGCCGTCGGCCGGACCTCTCCGTACTCCTGGTGGGAGAGCCAGCTCAAGGGGAACGGAGTTCTGGCGGCCGACGTTCCGGCAGGATCGGCCGCGGTCAAGCTCAGCTCCGTGACCGGATACCACGTCGGCGGCACGATCAACATCGACACCGGAGAAGGCGGCGACCGGCTCGAATCCCGCACGATCACCCAGATCGGCACGGCTGGAGCCGATGGAACCGGCATCACCTTCAGCCCGCCCCTGGCGGCCGCGCATTCCACCGGAGTCAAGGTCACCGGCTCGGGCAACAACATCGCCGCCAGCGACGCCTCTGCCGGAGCGGCCGTGACGCCGCGGCTCATCGGCCGCATCGAGATCAGCTACGAAGACGGCAGCACCGACACCATCGTCACCGACAGGTCATGGCGAACCGCCCTCGGGCCCCTCGTCACCGACGCCTGGTATTCCGGAGCGGACTATGACGCCCGGCGCGAGCAGCCAGGCTGGGACAAGCCCGATTCGAACCTGAGCGCGACCGCCAAGCGCCGGGACGGCTCACCCACGGGATGGATCAGCGCCGGCATCGCCCCGCCGCCCAACCTCGCGACCAAGCTCGTGGCAAGGACCGCGGACCCGGTCATGGAACAGGAGAAGTTGAAGCCGGTCTCGCTGACCAATCCTGTCCCCGGCACCTGGGTGTTCGACTTCGGGCAGAACTTCGTCGGCTGGCCCAAGCTCGACCTGGACCAGGTCCCGGCCGGAACAACGGTCAAGATGGCGCCGGCCGAGTCCCTGAACCCCGACGGGACCGTGAACCAGGCCTCCCTCATGGGCGGCGGTGGCTCGCGCGGAACGAACCTCTTCAACACGTACACGGCCTATGGAGCCTCGGGAAAGGAGACCTGGCACCCGAACTTCAACTACTTCGGAATGCAGTGGGTCCAGGTCACCGGCCTGCCGACCGGATACACGCCGACCAAGGACCTCATCACGGGCATCCGCCTGCAGGCGAACACCCCCGTCGCGAGTGAGTTCGACAGCTCCGACGCACGCGTCAACCGCATCCACAAGATGGCGCGTTACTCCTTCGCCAGCAACATCATGTCGGTCTTCACCGACTGCCCCGGACGCGAGAAGCTCTCCTACCCCGCCGACTACACCATGCCGATGGGATCCATCCACCGGAACTTCGAACTCGCCGCCTACATGCGGACGACGATGCGGCACCTCGTCGAAGGCCAGTCCACCGCCAACACCTCCATGGCCGGCAACGTGGCGCTGAAAACCCCCGTCTACGACTGGGGGTACACAGGCCAGTTCGGCGATGAGATCAACTGGGGCAACGCGATCGTCCTCGTGCCGAGCTTCCTGTACGAGCTGTACGGCGACACCCAGACCATGACGACGTACTACGACCAGATGGTGAAGTTCGTCGACTACATCCAGCGCCAGAAGGTCGGGACCGGCGAGAACGCGAACATCGTCAACGCCGCGTTGGCAGACTGGGTCGCCGCCGACCAGACGTCCGGCCGCATCACCGGCACCTGGGGCTACTACGTCATGATCACCAAGATGGCGCGCATGGCTCAGCTCACGGGCCACACCGCGGACGCCGAGAGGTACGGGCTCCTCGCCACGCAGATCAAGGATTCGTTCAACAGGGCGTTCTTCAACGAGTCGCTGGGACGCTACACCGCCACCGGCAACGCCGGCACGGCGGGCGCCACGCAAACGGCCCAGGCACTCGCCCTCGACGCGGGTCTGGTCCCCGACGACAAGCGCCAGGGGGTCCTGGACGCGCTGGTCGAACTCGTCTACGCCTTCCACCCCAACGGTGACGGCCCGCACTTCAGCGGCGGCACCATCGGGATGGCCCCGACCGTCAGGGCCCTGATGGACGGCAACCGCGACGAGGTTCTCTGGGACATCATTCAGGAGAACGACCAGCCCAGCTACGGATACTTCATGGAGTCCACGCCGGCCAACCCCGGCGGAATGACGACCATGGGCGAGCGCTGGAACCGGGGCGACTCGAAGAACCACATGATCCTCGCCCAGATCGAGGAGTGGTTCCAGTCCGGAATCGCCGGAATCCGCCCGGCTCCCGGCTCCACGGCTTACAACAAGCTGATCTTCCAGCCCAAGCCCGTGGGTGATCTGAAGAACGCCGAAGGCAGCTACACGACGCCTCGCGGCATCGCCAAGAGCTCCTGGACCAAATCCGATGACCGCTTCAAACTGAAGATCACGGTCCCCCCGAACACCACGGCGGAAGTCCGGGTCCCCACCACCGACCAGCAGACAGTGATCGCTCCGCCGAGGGCGACCTTCGAACGCGTCGAAGGAGGCTACTCCGTCTATTCGGTTCCCTCCGGCAACGACTTCGTCTTCGTCACGAAGTAGAGCCAGCGCGCTGATCAAAGCGCCTGACGATCTGCCCTGACGGGCACGGCATGGGTGTCACTTCCGGTGGCACCCATGCTGCCGTATGACCGGGCGACGTGACTCCGGAGGGCGTGGAGTTGACCCGGTTTGACGGACACCTGATTTGTGGGAAACCCCGGTTTCCGAAAGAGGGAATTCACCGAGGTGATCTCAGTGACTTTCACATGAGTCCGCGGTGGGGTTCGATGTCGGAGCCTCACAAAGACGCGCCATCCATGTTTGAATGAGGCCATGGAGCTTGATCGCGCGCAGGCGTTCGCCGATGAGTGGGTGGCCGGCTGGAACTCCCGGGACGTCGATCGCATCATGAAGCACTACGCCGACGACGTGGTGTTTCGCTCTCCGCTCGCGGCTCGGCTGCTTGACGGTTCGGACGGGACGGTGCGCGGCAAGGAAGCGCTGCGAGCGTACTGGGCCCAGGGCCTACGACATAACCCGGATCTGCATTTCCACGTCCTTGGGGTCTACGCCGGTATCGACTCCGTCGTCATCAACTACCGGAACCAGACGGGACAGATGTCCAACGAAGTGCTGATTTTCGACGGTGACCTCATCGTCTCTGGATGGGGCACACACGGGCCGGAACCGAGCTGACTCCTCGCTTGGCGATGACCTTCCGCCCGGCTCGCTGAGGCGATCCCAGAAAGATCGACATGGACGATCGGCGCTTGATTTCGCCGTCCCAAAGGGCTTACCGGTCAGGTTGGCAACAACACCGGCGTAGGTTTCCCAGCCGTCGGTAGCCGCAACGGCAACTGAAGCGAGGATTGGGGACCTGGTGCGTATCTGCGGGTCTCCTGCACCTCTGCGGAGGAGACCCGCACTCGCACAGAGCTACCGCCGCCGACGTTGCCGACGCTGCTGGGCTACCTCGTCGGCGACGAGGTAGCCCGGCAGTCTGTCCCGAAGAGCGGTGCCGACATTGACGGCCCGCACCCTTCTTCGGGAGCTCAGCGACTTCGTTCAGACCGTCACGTTAACCCGCAGAGCTGAAGGAGAAGGTTCCACTCCCTACGGTGTAGACGTCGTACAGGCCGCTGCGGCGCAGGAAGGTCGCGCCGGGCGTCAGCGCGGAGCTGGTACCTGCCGTCGTGGCCAGGGGAACCCAGACCTCACCGCTGGTGCCGGACGGGGAGGTGATCTGGAGGTGGAACTGACGGGCGGTGTCCTGGGCCCACCGGACGGACAGGGAGCCGCGCGCCGTGGGCGCCTGTCCCTGGGCCCACGTGACGTTGGCCGGATGGGGCTTGACCTGCCACGTCGAGTAGCCCGGGTTGACCGGTGTCACGCCGAGGAGAGACTCGGTGAGAACCTGGGTCGGGCCCGCTCCCCACGCGTGGGCCAGGCTGTCGAACCCCCGGTCGGGCAGGCCGTTGCTCATGACGAATTCCCAGAACGTGCCGGTGTAGAAGCTGCCGTTCGGATCGACCTGCAGGCCCCACAGGCGGCGTAGGAGATCGAGGGCGCCGGCGCTGTCGTCGGCGAGCATGCGGGCCATCAGCTCCCACGTGTTGTTGAGCGGTTCGATGGTGTGGCCGTAGGGGTCGGCCAGGCTCGGGGCAGGTTGCGAGATCTGGCTGCCGTGGGTCTGCCAGCGGGTTCTGAAGTAGGTCAGGATGCTCTGGACGCTGTCGGCCGGGGCGACGCCGAGCCGGATGGCGTTCATGTTCGCGTCGAGCGGGAACACGTTGGGCCGGGTGTTGGTGTGTTGGTAGAGGCCCGCGCCGGCGTTCCAGAGCCGGGCGTTGATCGCGGTCTTGAGCGCGGCGGCCTTGTTGGTGTATTCGGTGACCTTGGCTGCGGTGCCGACCTTGCCTTCGAGCCAGATCATGTTCTGCAGCAGTTCGTAGTAGGCGAGGCTGTATTCGGTGACTTCTCCGCTCTGGGTCGTCTGCCAGTAGTCGGGATCGTTGGTGACCACCAGGCCGTTGGCGTCGAGCCTGGTCGCGTGGTAGGCCGTGGCGGCCTCGAGCTTGGGCCGGAGCGAGGTGATGTAGACGGTGTCGTTCGTGTAGCGGTAGTACTGGACCGCGATGATCGCTGAGTACGCCGAGTACGTGACGGCGTAGTCGAAGGCACCGCATCCCCGGAAGCCGACGGCGCTCGTCAGGCGGCCGTTGCCGGCCTGCAGGTTCGTGATCGCGTTGATGGAGCCTTTGACGTACGGCACGCTGTTGGTGCCCAGCGACAGCTGCGCCACCGGATTGGTGATCATGAGATCGCCTGACCAGATCGCGCGGTCGCGCTTGGCGCCGTCGAAGATGACCGGCTGGGTGAAGCAGGAGGCGACACCGGCGGGCACCATGTTCATCTGGGTGGTGTAGGCACCGGCGTACCACATCCTGTTCAGCTGGTCATCGCTGGACATGAACCAGCCCTGATACTGCGCCGGCCCTGCGCGGTAGGCCTTGAAGTTCAGTCCGGCGGCCGTGAGGCTGATGGTGCCGGCGGTCCTCAGTTCGATCGCGGCGAACCGGAAGCCACCGCGAAGGCCGCCGGTGTACTTTTGGGCGCTGGTGACGGTCAGGTTGATCTGCGAGCCGTTGTCGTTGACGAACGCGCTGCTGCTGTTGGTGAGAAAGCCGAGGGCCTCACTGGTCGAGATGCGCACCGTGTGCGACGTCGCCGGGGTTCTCGGCGTCGAGGAGGAGACGGTGACGTAGGGCGTGCCGCCGACTTCCTTGCCGAAGTCGAGCACGACAGCCGCAGGCTGGCCCCCGGGCGCGACGGTCAGCACTGCCGAGCCGGTGCCCTGGCCCGCCAGGACCCCCGCGTTGGTGACGGATCCCTGCGTCCGGACAATGCGTACGGGCCTTACGTCGTCGCTGGACGGTCCTGGTACGAGGCTCTGCCAGTTGGGGTTCGCCGGCCATGTCGGCAGCGCCGCCGCGAGCGAGTCGCCTGTCGGCAGCATGGCCATGGTCAGGGCCATGACGAGAGACATCAGCCCGCCTAAGATCACATGCCGATGCTGGTGGCGCACCGCAGGTGCGCTGGATCCACGAATCTCCTGCACAGGGATCTCCTCATCGAAACGTGCCCAGCCGTCATACGGGCGAAGTATGTCCAGGGACGGCGGCGCACAAGGTCAGGGGGGTTTAACCGTGCTGTCGTCCGCTCTTCGCACGGGGGACGTGCGATGACCGGGGTTCAGCCGCTTCAGCCGGTCGTTGCCGCCACGAAGGTGAACGAACCGGAAAGGACGCCGTAGACGGCGTAGTTGCTTTCCACGCGTAGGAAGCCGACTCGCTGGGAGCTGGTCGTGGGGCGCCGGTCCTTGGCCGGTACCCACACCTCAGCAGTGATGTCTGCCGGGACCCCGACCGTCAGCTTGAACGTTCGCTGCCCGCGGCTCTACTCGGACCGCGCCACACTCTGCGGCGTGGTGTAGCTGCTGTTGGCGAAGGTGAGGTCGTTCACCGGTTTGGGGTGATGATGAGCTTTCGGTAGGCGGTCGAGCCGTCGACCTCCCGGATGCCGGCCGGCCGAAGGAGCCGAGATGCGGCTGTGCACAGCGGATGAGCCGAGTCCTGCCATGGGGGGGATGAAGCTTTTCCTGGAGAAGGCACTTATCCGGGCGATGCGTGCTGGGACGGCTCTCGTCGAGGCAGTGGGGTTGTTACGAGGGTGTCGCTCGTGGGAGCGAATCGGTGCCCGGCCGATCACGTTGCGCGCTTCCAGCGACTGGCATGTCTCCTTTGTCTGGTAGGGCTTACGACCACGCTGAGACCAGGACACAGCCGGTTGCCGGGGATCGGCCGGGTCTGCCTCTGGCGGGTTTCTGGAAGGTGGGCGGGGGTTCGTCGCGGAGGCCGCTGTCACGCGAACGTGCGAGGCATCGTCCACGCAGGTGGCGAAAGGCTCGCACATAGCCGCCTCTTGGTTGTTAAAACGATTTAATCGACTTGTTGCTGTCGTTAACGTAAACGTCACTCGGCCCACCGTCAAGGGCTGAAATGGGTACCGGTTCCCGCTCTTATCGCATGTCCAAAGCCATTGGTTTGGGTAACGATGGGTATCGTTACCCATCGCCCTGATGGCTTCGCAAGCACTGCCGCGCGAGACGGCCCCTCCGCCGGAACGTATCGAAAGCCGTACGAGCTTCTCCGTCACCCCGAGCCTGGTGGTCCATGGCGGCGCCGCCGCGCCCATGGCTCGGTAGCCGAACCGGAGACCGACAGGGGCAATGCCGGCTGGTTGGGGGAGGGTTCCACGGCGCTGATTCTGCGGCTGTTGAAGAAGCGCGCCGGCTTCTTGCTTGTCCTCCGGCAAGTACACCTGATGACCGGGGCGGGGGAGCGGAGGTGATCCGGCGATATGGGAGAACGTCCTCACCGACATCGACCGGCGCGGGCTCACTCCGCTGTTCCACACCAACATGACCCTCTACGGTGAGGTCCAACCGCGCACCGACCGGCGCCTGGACCTCACCGACCTGCCGACTGCGTAACGCCGGACGCTCGCCCGTTCCGGCGGCAGTGCGGCTGGACCATCCCGGCGCGCGATGCCGGCGGGGCATCGGCGATGCTGTGGGCATGGAGTATGTGTCCAGAGTGCCGCGACCGCCGCTGGACGGGCTGATCGACGACCTTTACTACCTGGAGGGTGCGCCGCCGTACGCCCGGCTGACGCTCCCGCCGAGTCCGTCGGCGTTGCTCATCGTCAACCTCGGGGCGCCGTTCCGCATCCGCGCCGGCACCGACATCGAGACGGCCGAGTACGCCGACGGCTGCGTGGTCACCATGCCCACCCGCGCCTTCGAGTTCGGCTATCCGCCGGGGACCCGGTCCGTCGGCGCGCACGTCAAGCCGTGGGGGCTGGCGCCGTTCCTGCCGATGCCCGCGGCCGAGCTGTGTGACCGGCCGGTGACGGTGGAGCAGGTTTGGGGCCGGCCCGCCATTGCGGAGCTGCGAGACCGACTGGCCACCGCGGCCGGACCGCACGAGATGCTGACGCTCCTTGAGGAGGAGCTGATGCGACGGCTGGGCGAGACCGCCGGCCTGGGGCTGGTCCGCCATACGAGCAGCGTCATCGCGGCGACCGGCGGGGCGGTGGCGATCGGCGACCTGAGCGTGGCAGCCGGTGTCAGCAGCACCCATCTGGCACAGCGGTTCAAGGAGCTCATCGGCGTCACACCGAAGCGGCTGGCCCGCACCTACCGCTTCACCGCCACCGTGTTCGCGATCGACCCCGCCGGGCCGATCGACTGGGGCGAGCTCGCCGGTGGCGCGGGCTACTTCGACCAAGCCCACTTCGGCCACGAGTTCCGGGCGTTCACCGGGCTCACGCCGACCCGGTACGTCGAAGTCCGGCGGCGGTTCCTGCGCGAACATCCCGGTCACGTGTTTGATGGCTGGCCGCTGCCGGCCGATTGATTTCTTACAAGAGCGACAGCTCACGACACGCTAATTTGGGGACACCCCAAAGCAGAGGAGAGCCCCGTGGGCAAGGTCGTCATGTACAGCACGGTGTCGGTGGACGGCTTCATCGCGGATGAGAACGACCAGCCCGGACCGCTGTTCGACTGGTTGACCAGCGGTGACGTCCCGTTGGACGAGAGCGGCGCGCTGAAGGTGTCGCAGACCTCCTACGACTACACCCGGCCGTACTGGGACCAGATCGGGGTGACAATCGCCGGCCGCCACGTCTTCGACATCACGGACGGCTGGGACGGGAAGCCTCCGAGCGGGATCGACCACGTGGTCGTCGTGACACACCGGCCGATGCCCGAGGGCTGGGACCCCGAGGCGCCGTTTCACTTCGTCGACGGCGTCAAGGCGGCCGTGGCCAAGGCGCAGGAGCTTGCGGGTGACCGCCTGGTCGAGGTCGCCGCCGGCGACGTCGGTGGCCAGGCGCTTGCCGCGGGCCTGGTCGACGAGGTGCGCATGGACGTCGTACCCGTCGTGTTCGGGTCCGGCAAGCGCTACTTCGGGTCGGTCCACGCGCAGCATCTGCTGGAGGATCCTGACGTGGTGATTCAGGGCAACCGGGTGCTTCACCTGCGCTATCGAGTGCGCCGTTGACCGATCTGAGCGGGTACGCGAGGAAGTGCACTGCGAACGGTGACACAAGATCCTCCCGGGTTGCACGCGGGCGTCGACATCGTCGTCGAACTCCTCGGCCATACCCGACTCGACACCACCCGCCGCTACACCCTGCCCACTCACGCCGACCGCGAAGACGCCGTCAGCCAGCTCTCCCCACCGACCAATAGGGCGTCGCTGAACGGGGCGAACTCAATCGCGTGTACCTGGCTGCACGAGTCTTACCGACGCCCCTATTCGGCTGCATGCGATGGTGGGGTGGGCAGTTGAACGACGATACGGAGTCCACCCGCAGAGCGCGGGACGACAGTGAGAGATCCGTCGTGTACTTGGGTGATGCTCTTGACGATTGCCAGGCCGAGGCCGACGCCTGCGTGGTCGTTGCGTATTCTTCCGGTGCCGCGCTGAAACGGCTCAGTGAGTGTCGAGACCGTGGGGACAGCTTCTCGCCGGTATTTTCGACAGTGAGCACCACGGTCTCGGGGCGGATGCTGGTCTTGACCCACACGGTGCCCTGATCAGGCAGGTTGTGCACGATGGCGTTGTGCACAAGGTTCGTCGTCATCTGGAGCCGCATGCCATCTGGATCCGCGCATCTCCCGGTGCCGACCCGGCTCAACTCGGCGGTGACCTGGACGTTCTGGCGGATCCGGTTGGCGCGACGATCGACAACGGGCTGCGGACCTGGGAGTCGCTGGACCAACAGCTGGGAATCCTCACCTGGTCGGCGCTCGGTCTCATCGGCGTCGCCGTGGTGATCGCCCTGATCGGGATCGCGAACACCCTGGGGCTCTCCGTACTCGAACGCGCCCGCGAACACGCGATGCTGCGCGCGCTCGGGCTTACCCGCAGGCAGCTACGGCGGATGCTGGCGACCGAGGCTGTGCTGCTGTCCGTGGTGGCCACCGTGCTCGGCACTGTGATCGGCGTCGGGTTCGCCTGGGTCGGCTACGAGACGTTCGTGACACGGGCTCTCCGCGACGCCACCATGCGAGTCCCCTGGCTATCACTCGGCGTCGTCGTCCTCATCGCCGCCTTGGCCGGACTCCTCGCCGCAGTTCTCCCGGCACGCCGAGCCGCCCGGGTGATTCCGGCCGAAGGGCTGTCCCTCGACTGAAACCCCTCGTCGATCGCTTGGTCGGCGGCTGCTGAAGCCCGCCGGCCAAGCGCGGCACTGTGTACGCGACGAGTCCCTTCTTGATCAGAGAGTCCCGCCCTGGCCTAAGTGACGTTGGAGCCCCTCGGAGAAGTCCCAGCAGTGCTTGGCCGCGAGAGGGCCGAGCACGGCGCGCAGCCGACCGATGCGGGCGGCGGCATCGAGCCCGCTGATGCCGATCGTGATGGTCGCCTCAGTGGTCTGGTAGGCGGTGCGGCGGCGCTCGGCCGCAGTGCGGACAGCGACGTGGATCCGGCCGCGCACAGACGCGAAGGCATGTGACCGCGATCAGGTCAATACGGCACGTCCACGCCTATCTCTCGCAGCTTGGCCACCGCCAGAGATAGGCACACCGCGGCGCTGGCTCCGTCGGCCCGCATCCCCTTTTCCAGTGGTCCGCCGCTGGCGGCAAAGGTCCACACAGGGCTGCTTTCGGCCACTCTCTCGGCGTCAACTCTGATCATGGCGTTCACGCCCCGCTCAGCCAGCCATTCCAAGATGAGGAGTGCGGTGTCCTCGATGCCGGTGTCCTGGTCAATCTTCGGCCATCGGCCCTTCCGCCCAGTCACGGCACGACCCTACCCTCGAGCCGTGATCACCACAGCGGCGATCTCAGCTAATCGTGATCCCGGAAATGGGGGTGCCGGGAGGCAGATCACGCACTTGCTCGTGGATTTGGCCGGCGATGTTCAGTCCGACCACGAAGTCAATCACGCCCAGGTTGTTCAGGCTCACCTCTCCTCCAAGAACAGGTGAATGTTTGAAGTCGTATACCTGTTCGGCTGCCAAGCCCAGGCCCCGCTGCCCGGCTGCCTCCGCCAGACTCGCCAGCAGATATCTCTCCCGACCATCCACGGTATTCAATTCGGCCCGCACCGCATCGGCGTCTTCCCACGGCTGAGTGAGGCTGCCTTCCACCGCGTCAAGCCACCAGAAGCCGTCCTCCGCCCGGAAGATCACATCCCCGAACAGGGATGCGAGCACGGGAACCTTGCCCGCAAGCCCGATCCAACGCCAGGACTCCAGACCCTGCTCGAACTGTTCCAGAGTGAAAACCTTCGTCAATTCCATCCCGATATCCAACCGTATGTTTGTTCCGGCTGAGCGGTCGCTGGCGTCAGCTACGCCAAGAGCAGCTCATCTGCATCCGACGCGATCTTGACAAGTGCAGAAAAGGTCCAGGAACAGGAACAACGTCTTCAGCGCCTGCGCCCGCGACAAACGGGTGCCCTTCGCGGTGATGCGCAGCACCTTCCCGAAGTACACGTCGGCGTCGGCGGGTTCCATGTCCCACAGCGGCCAGCCGAACCACGGTCGCACCTGCTCCAGACGGCCATTTCGCTCCTGGCCTGCGGTCTGGCGGGCGTGGGAGGTCTTCGTCACCTCGAACGGTTTGCGGATCTCGCACGTTGACGTCGGTGCAGATGTCCGCATGGGCGTCCAGGGCCCGTGTGAGGGCGTCGGAGATGTCGAGAGCCGAGCCCTCCCGGCTTGATGGGTGAGGACGGCGAGCAATTGTCGTCACCCACCGCGAATGGGTGAAGTGACTACGTCCCGGCGGGCGGCACGATGCCGCGGCGCCCGCCGGAACGCCCAGACGAGCGTGCCGTTGGAGGGCTCGCTCGCACATTCACAGAGGACGAGGGGCCTCACAGCAGGCGAGGCCCTCGGGTCAGGGCAGCGTCGGCAGGTACGTCGGCGGCTTGCGTACCTTGGCTGCCTGCTCGAACGCGTATCCGAGGGCGATCAGGGTCGGTTCGGAGAAGCGGGTACCGAAGAAGGTGACGCCGAGCGGCAGGACGTTCCTGGCATAGCCGGCGGGGACGGTGATCGCCGGGTAGCCGGAGATGGCCGAGGCCGCGGATGAGGACACGAATCCGGTGAAGTCGTCGCCCTTGACCAGATCGGTAACCCAGGCGCCGTTGTTGGTCGGGGCGAGCACCGCGTCGAGCCGGTTCGCGGACACCGCGGAGTCGATCGCCTGCCGGGCGAGTGTGGTCGCCTTCTTCCTGAGCGCGCGGTATTCGGGGTCGTTGAGGTCGCCGGTGGTCGCCTGCGCCTGCTCGAACAGCTCCTGACCGAAGTAGCGCAGCTCGGTCGAGGCGTGCCGCCGGTTGAACTCGATCAGCCCGGCCAGGTCGCGCGGGTGCCGTCCCGGAGTGGCGGCCAGGTAGGCGTTCAGGTCGTGCTTGAACTCGGTCAGCAGGGCCGTGAACTCGGGTTCGCCGGCCTGGTCCATCCCCTCCAATTCGAGGTTGTCGACCACGGTCGCGCCTTTGGCCCGCAGCGTGGCGACGGTGGCGTCCAGGGTGGCCAGCACGTCCTGGTTGTCTCCCGCGACCGAGCGCCACACGCCGATGCGTTTGCCGGCCAGCGCGCCCGGCTTCAGCGCCTTGAGGTAGTCGCGGTTGCCGCCGGGCACGGTCGCGGGGTCGCGCGGGTCCACGCCCTGGATGGCCGAGAGTACGGCGGCGGCGTCGGTGACGTTCCTGGTGATCGGGCCGGCGGTGTCCTGCTGCGCCGAGATCGGGACCACTCCGGAGCGGCTGACCAGGCCGAGGGTGGGCTTGATGCCGACGACGCCGTTGGCGCCGGCGGGGCAGACGATGGAGCCGTCGGTCTCGGTGCCGATGGTCACCGCAGCCAGGCTCGCGGCGGCGGCGACGGCCGAGCCGCTGCTCGAACCGCAGGGGTTGCGGTCCAGGACGTAGGGGTTGTTGGTCTGGCCGCCGACCGCGCTCCATCCGCTGGAGGAGGGACCGGAGCGGAAGTTCGCCCATTCGGAGAGATTGGCCTTGCCGAGGATTACCGCACCCGCGTCGCGCAGCCGCTGGACCAGGAACGCGTCGCGGGCGGGCCGGGAGCCGAGCAACGCCTCCGAGCCGGCGGTCGTACGGAGTGGCCCGGTGGTGTCGATGTTGTCCTTCAGCAGGACCGGGATGCCCTCCAGAGCGCTGCGCGCGCCGTGCCGCCTGCGCTGGTCGCTGCGCTCGGCCTCCTTCAGCGCCGTGGGGTTGGTCTGGATGACCGCGTGCAGCATCGGGTCCACCGTGCGGATGCGGTCGAGGTAGAACCGGGTGAGCGACACCGAGTCGAAGCGCCTGCGATCCATGGCGCTCTGCATGTCGAGGACGGTGGCGCGGTCGAGGTTGAGGTCGCGCAGGAAGGTGTCGGAGGGGCGTGGTGCCTTGTCATGAGCGTAGGCCGGAGCGGGGATGGATAAGCCTGCGGTGAGTACCACGGCCGCCAGCCATCGTGGGGGGTGCATGATCTTCATGGGGGCGAGCGTAACGACGATCCTTTCTCTTGAAAATACTTTGCGCGGCGAGCGCTGAGAGCGCGGCGCCGTGCCGCAGGTCATGCGGCCGTATCGGGGGTGGTCCGGAAGCAGCCACCGGCTGGACCCCTAGGGACTACGTCGCGGCTGTGGCAGGTGTTGGCCTGCGCCAGGGGCCTCGGGGTCGGCAGGCGTTTCGAGGAAGGCGCCTCGGGTCGACAACCTGGAAGGCGATGGCGAGCAAGGCCCGAGGCGAAGGCAGCAGCCGGCGTGGGGGCCGAGGCGGGTCCTACTACGCCGACGTGTTCGCCGTGCACCCAGCGTCAATGCGCTGGGTGAGGAAGAGGGCCGCGCGGTCCAGTGCCTCGTCTGCCTCGTCCAGGATGCCGGCGAACGCCTGGAACACGTGCGGCACGTCGGCGGTGATGTCCGGGATGACGTCCACTCCGACCGACCTCGCATGCGCGGCAAGGCGCGTGGAGTCGTCCAGCAGGATCTCGTTGGTGCCCACCTGAATCAGCTCACTCAGCACACCGCGATGGAGACCTCCCCAGTCGGCAAGCTCTGGGTCACCAACGCCGTCCGGGGCCTGACCGCCGGCCTGGAGCGCCTTCGCATCGACCGCCAACTCGAAGAGGCTCTGACCCGCGGCCCCGACCCCCTGCATCTGGTTGCCGTGTCCGGCATCAACGACAAGGCCGCCCTCCGCTACGCCAACGCCGCCCGCCGCCTCCTGCAGACCGCCGCGGAAACGCCCGAACCACCGGCGCACCACTTCAACGGCCTGTCGGGAAGCCTTCTAAACCCGACACCCACTCACCGACGATCGGAGTCCCTGGATCGGACTGCAAAGATCAGCCGAGCGTGAACGTCCTGGCGCGGATACGGCGCTGGCTGGGAGGGTGGATCTCATGATGGAGGACTTGCGGGACGCCGAGCGCCGACTCCAGGCCGCGCAGCTCGCTGGAGATGTCGAGGCGCTGGATCGGCTGCTGGATGATCGGCTGATCTTTACCTTCGGTGCGAACGTTGCGACCAAGGCGGACGATCTGGAGCTGCACCGCACTCGGACGCAGGTGGTGACGAGAGTGGCCGAGGAGGAGTTGACCGTGCTCGCCGATGGGCGCACCGGGGTGACGTGGTTTCTCGGCACCGTCGAAGGGACCGTCTCCGGTGCGCCGTTCGCGGCCAGGATGCGCTACACCCGTACTTGGCTATACGGCGAGACGCACGGCTGGCGAATCATCGCCGTGCACGCCAGCACGACCGATTGACATAGCCGACACGTTGTCCGACGACCGGCCAGCCGGATGGTCACCGACGAGGTTCGACCGCCCCCCGGGGGGCGGGCCGACGCCGGAAGCCAGGCTATCCCGGCAAGATCAAGGACTGATCTTGGTATCCCAGCTCCGGCCCATGCACGAAAGGATCAAAGCCAGTACTGACGCAGACACCCTCTTAGCGACGTTCAATGCGCTGAACCCACGAGGCAAACAGGCCTTGAGATGCCGAACCCACGTGAGTTCCCGCTGAAGAACCTTCGGTTCGCGTGAACTCTGGGCCTTCAGGGCCTCCCACTCGGGTCCGCGTCACCCGGGGCAAAGTGACTCTGGGTGACGACAGAGACGGGGGTGCTCTGCTGACCGTGGCCCCAGCTCCCAGATAGATCACCCTGTCAGTGGCTGCTGAGAGGGCGTCAAGGTGGCCGCTTCTGGTCGCGTTATTGGCGGGATAGTGCGCGAGTGAGGCCTGCCAGGATGGTCGTTGCGAGGGTCCACCCTGCTGTGATCATCGCCGCGGCGAGCCACTGTTGTGCGCCGCGCGGGCCGAAGGCGCTCTCCTGTCCGAAGCTGATGATCGGGAGGAGCAGGTCCAGGGTGTAGAGGAAGGCGTTGAAGGGGGGAGCCTCGCCTGGCTTGAAGGGCGGTGGCTGGTGAGCGGTGAAAACGACCGTGCCGATAAGGAGAAGGGCTGCGAGCCAGAGTGCAGCGCGGAAGGGTCGGTAGCCGTACCCGACGGTCCAGTCCTGCACATATCCCCACAGTCGTGCCCCGAGCCGCCGCCCCGAGCGGCGGCGACGCTGTTTGGCCAGCAGCACGTCCCGAGCAGCCTCATCGTGGCCCTGCCGGCGGTAGACGGCGGCCAATTGCTCATAGGGTTGAGGTTGGTAGTCCTCCCTGGCCAGCCAGTCAAGTCGCTCCTGGACAGGCAGGGGAGCCTCCAGGCTGTCATAGGTGAAGCCGTTCATCAGGACGTGAGCAGGCCACCGGCTGGGAGCGTCATCGAGTACGCCGACCCGACTGTGGCGAAGGTCGACGGCCCGCAGCAGTTCCGTCTGGGGCCCGATCTTCAGCGAAGCCGCTTCTACACCACGAAGGTGAAGGTCACCGTCGATGGTGGTCTCCGCAAGGCACAGTGTGGCGGCGATCCGGGAGTTCCTGATCGAGACGTCTCCCGTGGCCGCGAAGCCTTCGCAGCAGTCGATGCCCCCGCCCGCGATCACCTCCCACAGGGACAGAGCCCGCCCGCCGGGGTTACTGAGGGCGGCACCGTGAAACTCCAAGCTGCCCTCGATTCGGGCGTTGATGAGCACGATCTCCCCGTCGGCACGGAAGCCTTCGCTGCAGCTGAGCCTGCCGGTGACCCCCAGTCGACGCAGGGAAAGCGCCGTCGCACCCGGGTTGGACAACGTCCCGCCGTCGAGGTTGACCGATCCGCGGACCTGGGTGGAGTCCAGAAAGACCTCTCCGTTCGCCACAAAACCTGGTGTGAGCCGCAGTCCGCTGCCGATCTCCATCAGCGGCGCGTTCAGCGCGCGTCTTCCCGGATTGGCGAGACTCGCCTGCGCGAAACGGAGCGAACCAGCCACGCGGGCTCCGCGCAGAAGGACCTCACCTTCGGCCGAGAAGCCGTCATCGATGCGCAGCCCGCCCTCGACACCGAGTCTCTCCGCGTTCAGGGCGATGCCGTCCGGGTTGGACAGCTGGGCTCCGCTGAAGACGCACCGGCGCCCTATCCGGGCGTCCTGCACGCTCAGCTCCCCCCAGGAGCGGAAACCGCGGGCACACGACAACCCGCCGTCGATGACGACCCCCTCGGCGGTGAGGCTGAAGCCGCCTGACCGCCCGACCCGTGCGCCATCGAGGGTCATCGTCCCGCCGATCCTGGCGCCAACAACGCGTAACTCACCGTCGATGACGGCGTTCGCGCACAGAAGATCACGGTCGACAATCAGGCCGTCGGCATGGACGGCCTGAAGTGCGTGGATCGCTGCGCCGCTGAGATTCAGCGTCCCGGACACGTGGGCCCCGGCGAGCTGGATCGGGCCGGCCATCTCGCAGCCTTCCAGGCGCAGTGCCCCGCCGATCACAGCGTCCACGGCCTGCAGTCCGGGTGCCCGGGAGGCCGCGAGGTCCACCAGGCCGGTGCGGGCTCCGGTGAGGACCGGCGTTTCCTCGAACTCGCACTTGGTCAAGATCAGAGGGTGTTGTACCTCGGCGTACGACAGGTCCAATCGGCCCTCGATCCGGGCGCCGGACAGGTGCATGCCGGGCGTCTGCCCTGCGAGGCGTTCCCGGGCGCCGAGCAACATCCTTGCGATGATCGCAGCCCGAACGGGGGTGCCGGGAAGATCCACAGGACGCGCTGTGGGAAACGCCTCCCAGAGGGCGAGTTCCGGCTCGGACAGATCCTCGATGATCACAGGGCACTCCTGGAAGGTCGTACGCGTCGTTGAGGAGAGCCTCCAAGGTCATCACCTGTCTTAGCAACCTTCATGTTTCATGCCCGGGCCCATCCCTTGGATCGCAAGGTGCGCGATTCGCATACATCTCATCGCCCGCGCCGGCCGCCGTCGTAGGTACCGTCCCGCGCTACGAGAGCGATCACGTCGAAGTCCGGCCGGCAGACCTGCAGATCCGCGCCGAGCATGCCGGGAAGGCCGACCCGACCCTGCCACTGGATGAGCTGAAGGCGATGGCGGTCCGTCGGCTCATCGCTCACGAGCTCGATCCGGCCGAAGCCGATCGCCTCGCCGATCAGCTCGTCACGGCCGCGACCGGCTGGTCCAGTCAGTGCCGCAGCAGGCAACGTTTGCCCTCGTCGGCGGCGTGCTTGTTCCTCCAGGTGCTGCAGCCTGCACCCGATCTCCGGGGATCCGCCCGAGGCCACTTCCGGCGCGATCCCCGGCATCTTTTGCATGATCTTCGACATAAGCCTTGAATCGCCGCACAACGGGATCGGGGCGGCTGGGCGCTGCGTTCGGCTCCTGCGGATCCTCGGCATCCCCACGCTATCCGCCCCAGGGCGCATGGGTCGCAGCCGGTAAGCGCGCCAGGTGGCCGGGGGGCGAGTCGATGGTCGGTACAGGCAGTGACGGGCCGTCAGCAGCATGGCGGCGTGTGGCCGAGTCGGTGCGGGCATGGGCGGATTCACCATGTGGGTTCACCATGTGGATCGCCGGGAGGGGCGACAGGGGTTATGGGGCGGGGCGCGGAGGTGGCGGATGCGGGGAAGTTCGATCTTGGAGTTACCGTAACAGCCGCATCCACCTTTGACCAGATATGAACAGAAGTTCTGACTCTTCCAACGCTACTTCTTGACATTTCGCCGAAAATGACGCGTACTTCCATCGAAAGTCGATCTCACTACCCCCTACAGCATCACCGATCACGACGCGACCGGTCCGGCCTAGACCGACGTCGCGCGCGAAGCAATGTCCCGAGCACCCGTAAGTCACCCTCACGCAAGCGTCACCGATTGGGGAACCATGACCGAGGTAGGCAGAGGCATGGCGAAAAGCCTGCTCTCCCGGCGTGCCTTCACCACGACCGCGGCGGCTGCCGCGTTGGCACCATTGGTCACAGCGAGTCAGACCGCGGCATCGACCCAGGCCGGTACGGCCGGCACGACCATGGGCGCGGTCCGCCGCATCATCCTGTACGCCGAGCGACTGGAGGACGGCCGGCTGGGCTACGGCCTGGAGCCCGGAAAGGCCACGATTCCCGGGCCGCTCATCGAGATGGTCGAGGGCGACACGCTTGAGATCGAGATGGTCAACAACCTGGACGTGACGGCGAGCCTGCACGTCCACGGGGTGGACTACGACGTGGCCAGCGACGGTACGAGACTGAACGACAGCGTGGTCGAGCCCGGGGGCCGGCGCACCTACATCTGGCGCACCCACGCGCAGGGCAGGCGCGGGAGCGGCGCTGGCATCGAGCCCGGCAGCGCGGGCTACTGGCACTACCACGACCACGTGGTGGGGACCGATCACGGCACGGGCGGCATCCGGCAGGGGCTGTACGGCCCGCTGGTGGTCCGGCGGAAAAAGGACATCAGACCGGACAAGACGTTCACCGTCGTCTTCAACGACATGACGATCAACAATCACCCCGCGCACCACGCGCCGGAGTTCGTCGCCAAGGTCGGCGAGCGGGTGGAGTGGATCGTGATCACCCACGGCGAGCTCTACCACACGTTCCACATCCACGGGCACCGCTGGGCCGACAACCGCACCGGCATGCTGGAGAGCCTCGAGGACCCGAGCCGGATCATCGACACCAAGATCACCGGGCCCGCCGAGTCGTTCGGCTTCCAGCTGATCGCGGGGGAGCGCGTCGGCCCGGGGGCGTGGATGTACCACTGCCACGTCCAGAGCCACTCCGACATGGGGATGGCCGGCATCTTCACGGTGACGGACGCGGACGGGAACGTGCCGGGTCAACCGGGCGGCGGTCACTCGGGCGGTGACCACGCGGGTGGTGACCACGCGGGCCACTGACGGCCGCGCACGGCCGGCCCGGCCCCGGGCACCCCCCGAGACCGGATCCGGTCGCCTCATGCCGTACGAGCACGGCCCCACGCAGACGTCGACACCCCGGACCGCGGCCGACCCCCGAGCTCGTCCGCACATGGTCCCGAACCATCCTCGATCCCAAGGAGCAATGATGGGTCGAACAGGCTCACCCCCCAGACCACCCGCCTGGCGACGCGTACTGATCACGATGTCGAGTGCCGTCCTGGTACTCGGACTGGCGGCCCCGGCCGCCGTGCCGGCCCAGGCACAGGCCCTACAGGCACCGGCCCCCGCCCCGGCCGCCAAGAAGCCCGCCGTCAACGTGCTGGTCTTCAGCGGTCAGGCCGCGCAGCAGGACGACCCGGTGCGGGCGGCCGCGACGGCGATCAGGGAACTGAGCAAGAAGAACGGGTTCTCCGTCGAGGAGGCCCAGGACCCGGCGGTCTTCACCGCCGGCAACCTGACGCGGTTCCGCGGCGTGGTGTTCCTGTCCGCCAACGGCGTGAACCTGGACGAGTCGCAGCTCGCCGCCTTCCAGGCGTACATCAGGGGCGGCGGCGGGTTCGTCGGCATCCGCGACGCCGCCCGCGCGCAGGTGGACTCGACCTGGTTCACCGAACTGATCGGCACCCGTCCCGTCGGCGCCCTCCCCATCGCGGAGAAGGTGACGGAGACCGCGGCGAGCGCGGAGAACCCGCCGAACGAGACCAAGGACAAGGTTTTCGACGGGGACAACGACACCAAGTGGCTGGCCCGGGCGCGGACCGGGTGGGTGCAGGGCAAGCTGGAGAAGTCCGTCGCGGTGGCGCACTACGCGCTGACGTCGGCCGGCGACTTCGCCGGCCGGGACCCGAAGGACTGGACCCTCCAGGGCTCGCAGAACGGGACGACCTGGACGGATCTCGACAAGCGCAGCGGGGAGACCTTCGCCCAGCGTGCCCAGAGCAAGGAATACAAGTTCGAGAACACCACGGCGTACCAGTACTACCGGCTCAACGTCACCGCGAACGGCGGTGAGCCCCTGACCCAGCTCGCCGAGCTGCGGCTGTTCGGGCCCGACTCCGCGCCTCCCCCCGTGGCGAAGGAGCAGAAGGCCGTCGTGGACATCCTCGACCGCCGGCATCCGGCGAACGAGGGACTTCCGCTCACCCTGTCGCGGACCGACAAGTGGCTGAGCTGGAACCCCAATCCGGTGGGCAAGGTCCACACGATCGCGCAGGTCGAGGAGTGGACCTACAACCCGAGCATGAACGGCAACGGCCCGTTCCATCCGGTCTCCTGGTGCCGTGACTACGACGGCGGCCGGTCCTTCTACACCGGCATGGGCGGCACCGCGGCGAGCTACACCGACGACAAGCAGTTCCGCACGCACCTCGCCGGCGCCATCCGGTGGGCGACCGGCATCGTCCGGGGCGACTGCCAGGCGACCATCGCGGCCAACTACGCCACGGAACGGCTGACCGCGCCGAACGCGCAGGGCCAGCTCGACCAGATCGGCGAGCCGCACGGCCTGACCATCGCGCCGAACGGCAAGGTGTTCTACATCGGCAAGGCGGCATGCGCCACCGGCCCGATCGCCGCCTGGACCGACCCGAAGGTGGGCCTCGGCTGCGGCACCATCCACCAGTGGGACCCGAGGACCAAGCAGGTCAAGCTGCTGACCACGCTGCCCGTCATGGGCAACCGCGGCAGCGGCGACGAGCTGGTCAAGAACGAGGAGGGCCTGGTCGGCATCACCCTCGACCCGGACTTCGCGGAGAACGGCTGGATCTACGCGTACTGGATGCCGCACGCGTCGATCGACCGGGACCGGCGCATCGGCAAGCGGACGGTCTCCCGGTTCGACTACGACTCGCGGACCCAGACGATCGACCAGAGCAGCCGTAAGGACCTCCTGCAGTGGGACACCCAGATCCACAGCTGCTGCCACGCGGGCGGAGGCATGACCTTCGACGAGGACGGCAACCTCTACGTCGGCTCCGGTGACAGCAACTCCTCCGGCGGGGCCGGCGGTTACTCCGGGAACAACTGGACCCAGGACTACAAGGGCACCTCGTTCCAGGACGCCCGCCGTACCGCCGGCAACACCAACGACCTCAACGGCAAGATCCTCCGTATCCACCCGGAGCCCGACGGCACCTACACGATCCCCAAGGGCAACCTGTTCACCGGCGAGGAGGAGGGCGGCGGCAAGACCCGCGCGGAGATCTGGGTGATGGGCGTCCGCAACATCGCGCGGCTGCAGTGGGACAAGGAGAACGACTGGCTCACGGCCGGCTGGGTCGGTCCGGACGCCGGCGGCCCGAGCGAGATATGGGGACCGGCGAAGTACGAGACCCTGACGGTTCTCACCTCCGCCGGCAACCAGGGCTGGCCGTACTGCATGGGCAACAAGCAGCCCTACCGCGACCGCAGCAACAGCGACGCCACCCAGCCCGCCGAGTGGTACGACTGTGACAACCTGAAGAACACCTCGCCGCGCAACACCGGCCTCGTCGACATCCCGCCGGCGCGCGCCAACATGATCTGGTACTCGCCGCAGGGTGGCGGCCCGGTCTACCCGAAGCGGCAGGACGGCAGCGGTCTCCCGACGTACAAGCAGGGCGAGGAGACCTTCACCATGCCCTACCTCAAGGGCGGCGGCCAGGCGGTCATGTCGGGCCCGACCTACCACCGCTCCCAGACCGACACCGGCAGCGGGGTCGCGTGGCCGGAGTACTGGGACGACAAGTGGTTCATCGGTGACCAGTCCAACGGCAACAACCGCATCGCCGTGACCGTGAACCCGGAGACCGCCCGGGACGCGGGCCGGCCGGCGTTCGCCGAGGACCTGCGGAACATCATCCCGGGCGGCGGCGGCGCCAACCAGCTCCAGTCGTGGATGGACGCGAAGTTCGGTCCCGACGGCGCGCTCTACATGCTCGACTACGGCAGCGGCTTCTTCAGTCTGCACGCGAACCAGAAGCTGGTCCGCGTCACCTACAAGGGCGGCCCGGCGACGCCGAACCCGGACGCCGCCGTGGCGCGTCCCGCCCGGCAGGACGCCGAGCCCAGGACGATGGCGTTCTCCAGCGCCAAGGCCGGCGGCGTGGCATGGGAGTGGGACTTCGGCGACGGCAGCGCGCCGTCGAAGGAGGCCGCCCCGACGCACACCTACGCCGGCTTCGGCACCTTCGAGGCGACGCTGAAGGTCACCTACGCCGACGGCGAGCAGGCCACCGGGAAGATCGCTGTCACGGTCGGATGCGCCGCGCCCGACGCCCGGCCGACGGTGCAGCTGCTCGACGCCTTCACCGGCGTGCGCAACAAGGCGGCCGGCGGCGGCTGCACGATCAACGACCTGATCGACGACGAGGGCGACTGGAAGAACCGCAACCAGTTCGTCCAGCACCTCGACACCGTCGTGAAGCAGCTCCTCAAGGACGGCGTCATCACCGCTCAGGAGGCGGAGGCGCTGCGCACCGCCGGCGCCAAGTCGGAGGTCGGGAGGGTGAACGGGTACCGGCCCATCTTCGACGGCACGGCGTCGTCGCTGCTGGGCTGGAGCCAGGCCCCGTCCGGGCGGTTCGCCCTCCAGCCGGACGGCACGATCCGCAGCTCCGGCGGTCTGGGCATGCTGTGGTACTCCGACAAGGCGTACGCGGACTTCTCGGTCCGGCTGCAGTTCCGTGACAGCTCACCCGACCCGTATCGCGCCAACAGCGGTGTCTTCGTCCGGTTCCCGGACCCGAGGACCCCGCTGGAGCAGCGTCCCGCCGGAAGCTGCGGCACGGTCGGCTCGGCGCGCACGTCACCCGCGTGGGTCGCGATCTTCTGTGGCCACGAGATCCAGATCTACGACGGCGACACGGGCGAGCCGCAGAAGACGGGCTCCGTCTACAACTTCTCGTCCAACGGCCTGAGCCGGGCCGGGGTGACCCCGAAGGGCCAGTGGAACGACTACGAGGTCCGGGCGGTCGGTCAGCACTACACGATCATCCGCAACGGCACGGTGATCAGCGAGTTCGACAACACGCCGGGCAAGGCGTCGTCCCGCGCCGGTGACCCGCCCACGGACCTGCGCCAGTTCATCAGCGGGTTCATCGGGCTGCAGAACCACAGCAACAACGACGTGATCGACTTCCGCAACATCCGCGTGCGCGAACTCTAGGACGGTACGCCGGCCGGGTGCCGGGCCGGGGAGCGTTCCCCGTGCCCGGCACTCCACCCCAGCTCGGAAAGGTGCATCGACACATGCATGTCCGATCTCTCCCCTCCCTCGTGATCAAAGCCTTACGGCGGGCGTCCGGAGCGGTGACGGCGCCGCGCCTGGCCGTGGCGCTGCTCGCCGTGGCGCTTCCCGCGCTCTTCCTGTCGTCGGTCCAGGCCGCCGCGCAGCCCCGTACGCAGCTCACCGCCGCGCAGGCGGCGGACCAGGTGCTCACCTGGACCGCCGGCGACAGCATGACCGCGTACAGGTCGACGCCGGAATCGGCGACGGCGGGTCCCGCCACCATCGTCTTCGAGAACAGCGCGGCCACCGGCAACACCACCGGCATGACGCACACGCTGACGTTCGACACCTCCACCCCCGGCTACAACCACGACGTCAGCGTCAACATCATCGCCAGCCCCTTCGACGCCGACGGCGGCCGGCACACCGTCCAGGTGAACCTCACCCCCGGCAAGTACCGCTACCACTGCGTGATCCCCGGTCACGGCCAGATGGTCGGCGAACTCGTCGTCACCGAAGGCGGGGGCGAGGACACGACCGCACCGCAGGTCTCCGCGCAGGTGGCGGGCGACCAGGACGCGGACGGGAACTACGTGGGCGCGGCGACGGTCACGGTCTCGGCGAGCGACACCGAGTCCGGGGTGAACACCGTGGAGTACTCGCTCGACGGCGGGGAGTTCGCGGCCTACTCGGCCCCGCTGTCGGTCAACCAGGCGGGGGCGCACACGGTGACCTTCCGGGCCACCGACAAGGCGGGCAACACCTCGCCGGTGGGCTCGGTGAAGTTCACGGTGGCGGCTCCGCAGGAGGAGGACACCACTCCGCCCGAGGTCACCGGGAAGGTGACCGGTGACCAGGACGCGGACGGCGACTACGTGGACGCGGCGACGGTCACGGTCACGGCGAGCGACACCGGCTCCGGGGTCGACACCGTGGAGTACTCGCTCGACGGCCAGCCGTTCGCGGCGTACACGCAGCCGCTGTCGGTCAACCAGCCCGGCGCGCACACGGTGACCTTCCGGGCCACCGACAAGGCGGGCAACACCTCGCCCGTGGGCTCGGTGGAGTTCACGGTGGCGGCCTCGCAGGAGGGGGACACCACCCCCCCGCAGGTCTCGGCGCAGCTGTCGGGGCAGCAGGACTCGGCGGGCAACTACGTCGGCTCGGCGACCGTGATGATCTCGGTGAGTGACACCGAGTCGGGGGTCGCCACGGTGGAGTACTCGCTCGACGGCGGGTCCTACACCGAGTATCCGTCCCCCGTGTCGGTCAACCGGGCGGGCGCGCACACCCTGTCGTACCGGGCCACCGACAAGGCCGGGAACACCTCGCCGGTGGCGACGCTGAGGTTCACCGTGGTGGCTCCGGAGGACGACACCACGCTGCCGCAGGTGTCGGCCGCGCTCACCGGCACCCAGGACTGGGCCTGGAACTACGTCGGCTCGGCGACGGTGAAGCTGACGGCGAGCGACGTCGGCTCCGGGCTGGACACCGTGGAGTACTCGCTCGACGGCCAGCCGTTCGCGGCGTACACGCAGCCGCTGTCGGTCAACCAGCCCGGCGCGCACACCCTGTCGTACCGGGCCACCGACAAGGCCGGGAACATGTCGGTGGGCACGGCCAAGTTCATGATCGTGGAAGCCGGCGGCGAGTAGCGCCCGCCGCCGGGCAGGGGTGACGGCCGCCCCGAGAGGCGAGTTCGTCAGCCGGTGAGCGGCCTCCGTCCAAGGACGGGGGCCGCTCGCGCGTCAGGCCGCCCAGAAGGCGGCGACGGCCTTGGTACTGGTGAGGTCGCTTGTTCGACCGCCACACCTAAAGAACGGAAGCAGTGGCTACTCGGCGGGTGCGACGAGCCACTGACTGCCGGTCGCGGTCTGGTGGGGTCACGGTGTCAGGGCTTCGATGCCGGTCAGGATGAGGTCGATGCCGGCGAGGAACTGTTCGCGGTCGTCGTGTTCGGGTAGCTGTGCCGCGATCTTGTGCACGAACGGGTACCGGGCGGGGTCGAGCTGTGCCCAGCGTGCGGCGGCCTGTTCGAGGAAGGCCGTTCGGTCGGTGACGTCGTGCGGGAAAAGGTGGGCGTTCGCGGCGTTCTGGCCGGCGACGCCGAGGGTGTAGCTCACGAGCGCGGAGGCGGAGTCGAACTGCGCCCGTTCGGGGACGCCGAGTGCTTGGAGCTGTCCGCCGAAGCCTTCGAACATCTGCGGCATCGCGACCAGCGACGGCGTGCGGGAGAGCAGGGCGCCCATCCACGCGTGCGCGTCGATCGCGTCGAACACACCCAGGGCGACGGTCCGGATCGCCTCCCGCGGGTCCGCGTCATCGGCTGCCTCTGTCAAGACGCGGGCGATGACGTCGTTGGTGGCCGCGGCGAGCAGGTCGTCCTTGTTGGCGACATGGTGGTAGATCGCCCCGCTCCCGGTGGCCAGGTGCGCCGCGAGGGCGCGGAAGGTCAGGGCGCTCTCGCCGCCGGCGTCCAGGAGTTCGATCGCGGCCTCGACGATGCGCTCCTTCGAGAGCGCGTCGGTCCGTCGATCGGCTCGTTGTGTCCTGGTCGGCATGCCAACCAGTTTGACACAAATGGAACTCTGTTCCAACCTGAAAGAATGGAACGGAGTTCCAATCATGTTCGGAAGGGAATCACGATGACGACACCCGTCACGATCGTCGGCGCCGGCCTCGGCGGCCTCACCCTCGCCCGCGTCCTGCACGTCCACGGCATCCCCGCGACGATCTACGAGGCCGACGCCTCGGCCGCGACCCGTACGCAGGGCGGCCAACTCGACATCCACGAGGACGACGGCCAACGCGCGCTCGCGGACGCCGGCCTCACCGACGAGTTCCACGCGATCATCCACGAGGGCGCCGACGCGTCGCGCGTACTGGACGAGAACGGCAAACTGCTGCTCGACCTCCCCGGCGGCTCGATGACGCGCCCCGAGGTGCTGCGCGGGGACCTGCGCCGGATCCTGCTCGACTCCCTGCCCGAGGGCACGGTCCGGTGGGGGAGCAAGGTCTCCGATGTCCGGGCCCTTGGCGAGGGACGGCATGAGCTGGCCCTCGCCGACGGCTCGACCGTGACCACCGGCCTCCTGGTCGGCGCCGACGGCGCCTGGTCCAGGGTCAGGCCGCTGCTGTCCGACGCCAGGCCCGAGTACGTCGGCACGACCTTCGTCGAGACGTATCTGCACGACGTCGACGAGCGGCACTCCGCGACGGCCGAGGCGGTCGGCGCCGGCGCGATGTATGCGCTGGCCCCGGGCAAGGGGATCGTCGCGCACCGCGAGGCGGGCAACGTCCTGCACACCTACGTCGAGCTGAACCGCTCCGCCGAGTGGGTCGCCGACATCGACTTCACCGCCGCCGCCGCGAGCGCCCGGGTCGCGGCCGAGTTCGACGGCTGGGCCCCCCACCTCACCGCGCTGATCACCGACGGCGAGACCGCTCCGGTCGCGCGCATGATCTACACGCTTCCGGACGGACACCGCTGGGACCGCGTGCCCGGTGTGACGCTCCTGGGCGACGCCGCGCACCTGATGCCGCCGTCCGGCGACGGCGCCAACCTGGCGATGTTCGATGGCGCCGAACTCGCCAAAGCGATCACCGCCCACCCCGGCGACACCGAAGCGGCACTCGCAGCCTACGAAGAGGCACTGTTCCCCCGTAGCGAGGCCTTCTACGCCGACGCGCACGAAATCCTGGACCTGGTCCTGGGCGACCGCACGCCGTTCGGATTCATCGACTTCTTCAACAACGGCCCCCAGGAGCAGTCCTGAGCCACCACGCCGGTGAACCCCGGCGCGATGCCGGTCAAAGGCTCGCGGGCGGCCGGGCGCTCCGACGGCCAGTGCCGCCCGGCCCAACCCTGAGGTGCCCCGGCCGTGGCGAGCGCATCCGGCCGCGACGGCACTCCCGCGCCGACCTAGAGTGCAGATCGCCCGGGCTGCTGGAAGTCCTCGGTCGACTCCTTGGGCGTCAACCCGCCCTCGCCGGCCGCGTCGAGCAGTTCGACGCCGGCCGGCGTATGGCACTGCATGGCATCGGCGCGGCCCATGACGCCCCGGTTGGCGGGCCGAGACCGACGGTGTCATCACCCTCGTGCTGGACGGGCTGCGCAGGTCGCACTCAGGCGACGGTCAGCGCGAGCACGAGCAGGAGAGTATCGGTGATTTGAAGTGAGAATACCTTTCTGACCAGGAAAAATGGGACTTGTCTGGGGTTCCGTTTTCCCTGTCGGGAAGGCATCCGTAGATACAATTCAAGCCACGCTCCCCAGGCGGGGTCGGTAGCGTTTCCGACCTGGAGGCCTTCACCGCCAACACCGCTTCGAGACACTGGGCCGAACCGAGCCGACGACCCTCGGTGAGGGCCGTGCGGCGCTCGCCGCGTGACACTTTGACGAGCATCGAAGTCACGGCGTTCTATCCTGGCTGTATGGGCAGGTGACCTGCCAAGAGCCCGATCCGCGTTGGCCCGGCCCGGCCCTTTTCGACATCGAAGTCGACTGCGTCGCCGTCATGGGGCAGGCGCGCGGAGAGGAGCATCCCGATGTCGCACCACTTCGACACCACCCGCGCCCGCGAGGACGCACGGCTGAACGTCTGCGACATGTACCTGTTCCCGGGCGCTCGGGCAGACACCACGGCCATGGTCCTCACGACCAACCCCGACGCGGGTGTGTTCGCCCCCAGCACCCCGCATCCGGAAGCGATCTACGCGTTCCGGTTCGACGTGGACGATGACGCCCAGGAAGACGTCGTCTTCGAAGTACGGCCCAGCGGCGAGAGCGACCGCTATCAGGTGCTCCGGGTCGAGGCCGGCCAGACCGGCAGTGGGAATCTCCTCCTCGAAGGACAGGTCGGCGAGCCGGTCTTCGCCCATGGCGTGCAGGCCTTCGTCGGGGTGGCGGCCGAGCTGTGGGCGGCGGACGCATTCGGCTTCTTCACGCTGGTGAACGCCCTGCATCAGGAAGATCGCTTCGCGACCGAGGCGTTCGAGAACCGCAACAACCTGTTCAAGAACCGCAACGTGCTGGCCACGGTGCTGGAAGTACCCAACTCCATGATCGGCAAGGGCAGGGTGCATGCCTGGGCCACGGCCTCGCTGCATGGGCACGCGCCGCGGACCCAGGTCTACCGGTGGGGCCTGCCCCTGTTCACCCACCTGTTCTTGTCCGACCCCGCCATCGGCGAGCTGGCCGATCGCTTCCACGTGAGCGCCCCCGCCGACGATGTGGCCGACTTCGGTGCGGCGGTCGCGGCGTTCACCGCGAAGCTGGCCCGCCGTGCCGGGGCCGTACCGGATCCGGACGCCTACGGTCAGCAGGTCGCCTACCGGCTCTGCCCCGTCATGCTGCCCTACGAGATCGGCACGCAGGCCAGGTTCGACCCGCAGGTCTTCAACGGCCGGCCATTGGGCGTCGACGCCTTCGACGTGATGCTGACCGTGGGCGCCGGGCTGGCGATCACCGATGGCGTGGCTCCGGACACCGGCCGGATCCGCGCGCAGTTCCCCTACTGCGGACGTCCCTACAGCAAGGCGCAACAGCAAGGGCTCGCCCCGGTGCGCGAGCTCATCGGCCTGAGCTACTGACGGCCCGACGCGCCGATGCTCAGGCACGGTCATGGCCAGATCGACGAACGGGCGGTTTCTTCCTCTGTACGTCCATCACCGACTATGACGTGGTCGTCACCGGAAGGTCGTCGGAGAGGTCGCAGATCAGATCGATGGGCTTCTTACGGGTGCCTAAGCCGGCCGATACTCCGCCTCACTCGGCGTGATGATGAAGGCGCCAGTCAGGTCCGTAAGGTCAAGGACCGCTTCAAGGCACTGTGGCGTCGACGCCGAGGTTGGCCGATAGGGTGATCCGGTGAGACTGACGCATTTCGGGCACGCCTGTGTGCGCGTCCAGGACGGCGATCGGGTGCTGGTGATCGATCCGGGCACCTTCTCCGACGCGGAGGCGGCGCTGTCCGGAGCCACGGCCGTGCTCGTCTCCCACGAGCACCCCGACCACATCGACGTCGAGGCGCTCAAGGCCGCCCAGGCGGGCAATCCCGCGCTGACCGTGCACACCCATGCGGCGCTGGCCGGCGAGCTCGGCGAGGGAGCGGTCGCGGTCGCCGCAGGCGAGACCTTCACCGCCGCCGGCTTCACCGTGAAGGCCGTGGGCGGCGTGCACGCTGAGGTCATCGACGGGCTGCCCGGCTGCCCGAACCTCGGGTTCATCGTGAACGGCCTCTACCACCCGGGAGACTCCCTGTTTGTCCCCACCGAAGAGGTCGACACCCTGCTGGTCCCGGCGGCCGGCCCCTGGGTGAAGATCGGCGAGGCCATCACCTTCGTCCGAGCCGTCCGGCCGGCCCGCGCGTTCCCGATCCACGACATCCAGCTCAGCAAGATCGGTCTGGAATACTTCGACGCGTGGCTTGAGGAGGAGACCGACTACGCCCGCATCCCGGTGGGTGATTCAGTCGATCTCTAGACCAATGCGGTGACCAAGAAGAATCATTCGCCGGGGTTAATCATGCGGCTTGGTGGCGAGGGCGGCCCCAGCGCTGTTGGCGTTCACAGCGGATACGGATCCTCCTGCCGTCATCGTGCATGTCGATACGGCACCGAAGCAGAATCCGGCGAAGATTGCGCAAGCCGTCGAGGGTGTCCGCGGCCCGGTGAACCTATGTGGTCACCGCACTAGAGGAGTCCGGCGCAACTCGTTACTTTGCGAGCTCCCTCAAAGTGGCGGGCTTTTTGCCGCCGGTCGCGACCAGCCGCTCCTACGTCGTCTGCTGCGCCGCCCGATCGCGAATGCCGGCCGGTTGGGGGAGGGCTTTCATGGTGCTGATTTCTATGGGCGCCGGAGGAGTGCGGCCGGCCGTCACCGTGCTGTCCTTTGGCGGGTCGGCCAATGAGCGGGCAGGGGAGTGGGAGGTGATCTGCTGATGGGGGAGTCCTGGGCGAGATGCAGGTGGCCGAGTTGGCGTCGCCTGCGATCCGCAGGCTGTTGATTCGGGGCGGGAGGGTGCGGTTGAACGAAGTCCTCTTATTAATCTACATTGTAAAGGCGTAGGGATTGGATTCAAGATCATTTTTCAACACGGCTCGGGCACGACGATCCCACCGGCGAACTCCTCGCCCGCGGCCGGCCCGAGCCCGACATCCGCAAGATCCTCGGTGGCAACCTCCACCGGCTGCTCGCCACCCATCTCGCCTGATCCGCACACCGCGGTTTGGACGTACTCCACCGGATGGCCGAACTGGAAATGTCTCTCGTTCTCGGTCACGACACGTAGAGCCTCCAGAACACCAAAGAGCCCCAGGGCCGGCCACCGTACAGACCAGGCGGCTTACGGGTCGAGGAGGAAGCCGGTGCCGGCCCCGGTGACCAGAGTGGGGCGCAGTGGTCGCCACCCGTCGTCTAGCTTGGACAGCTCGCCTTCGACCTCGATGAAGCCGAAAAAGTTGACGGCCGAGATGTCCTTGGGAGCGCGTCGAGGTCTCGTCCGGTCAGGAACACGTGTGCGCCGTCGCGGGCGAACGCTCTGGCCACCGCGCCGCCGGCAGCGCCGTAGATGACCGCGTCCTTGTGCTCAGGTGACCATGTTCATGCTTCCTGATGTGGCGTCAGCCGTCCTCACGCTTTGGATTGCCATACCTGTGCGGCGAGGGCCGCGTACTGGCGTTCGAGTGCCTTGGCCGCGCCGTTGTGCCAGCTCTCGGCCATGTCCTCCGCCATGGCGTCGGGGAAGATCTCGTCCTCGTCCTTCTCCATCCCGTCGAAGACGGCGCGCGCGACGGACTCCGGCGCGGCCTTCGGAATGTCCAGCCCTTCGGTCATGTCGGTATCCACGACACCGGTCATGATGGCGTGCACCCGCACGCCCCGTGCGGCCAGTAGGGCGCGCAGCGACTGGGTCAGCGAGAACGCGGCCGCCTTGGAGATCGAGTAGGCCGGGATGAGTGGCAGTGGAGCGAAGGCGTTGATCGACAGATTGTTGACGATGGCTCCACCGGACTGCGTCAGCGACGGCAGGAACGCCTGGATCAGACGGTACGGGCCGAAAAGATTGACAGCGAGGTGCTGTTCGATGACGGAAGGGTCGCTCAGGTCGTCGTAGGTCGCCATGCCGGCGTTGTTGATGAGGATGTCCAAAGACCCGATGTCGTGGACGGCTTGCTGGATCTGGGTCTCGTCGGTGACCTCCAGGGTCAGCGGTGTGACGCGCTCGTCGGGGTGGGTCAGGGGCTGGCGCGTACCGGCGTAGACCCGCTTGGCGCCCCGGTTCAGGGCCTCCTGCACCAGAGCGCGCCCGATGCCCCGGTTGCCGCCGGTGATCAGGACTGTCTTGTCAGTGATTGTTGCCATGATAAGTGATCTCTCGTTTCTCGTGGGTTCGTGTGCGCGGGCCTGCGTTTAGGTCTGCGCGCCGTTCAGGTGGCGAACGCGGGGCGAGCCTGGAACGTCGCCACCAGAGTTGGGTCGTTGAAGGACGTGATGCGGGCGATGCGGTTCCCGATCAGGGTCAGCACCTGGATGCCGTAGGGCTGGTACCTGCCGTCGTCGGCGCGCTGGTGGATGAGGAAGGCGGGCTGGCTGTTGGCGCGGGTGGACGTCAGGCGCCACTGGCCTTGGCTCAGGACTTGGCCGGTCAGGAACCCGAGGACGGCCGACCGTCCGCTGAACCAGGTCGGGATCGGCGGCATCTCCAGCTCGACGTCGGCACGCAGCAGTTTGACCAGCGCCTCGGGGTCGGCTCGGTTGAATGCCTCGACGTAGCCGTCCAGGAGGGTTTGCCGAGCTTCTTCCCGCGGCTCGGCCAGGTCCTCCTCGACCGGTCCTGCCTCGGCCATGTGGGCCCGGGCGCGGCGCAGCGCACTGTCGACGGCGGCGGTCGAGGTCTGCAGCATCTCGGCGACCTCAGCCGTGGAGAAGGCCAGCACGTCGCGTAGCGTCAGTACGGCCCGCTGCCGGGCCGGCAGGAACTGGAGCGCGGCGATGAAGGCCAGCCGCACCCCGGCCCGTCCGGCCACGATCGCCGCCGGGTCGCCGATGCCCAGCAGCGCGTCGGGTGCCGGCTGGAGCCAGGAGACCGACGACTCCCCGACGGCCACCGCCACTTGGTGATCGTCGGAGGGCGCGCCCAGTCCTGAGGGAAGCGGCCGCCGGGAGCGGGTCTCCAACGCCGTCAAGCAGGCCCTGGTAGCGATGGCGTACAGCCACCGCCGCACCGAGGACCGCCCCTCGAAGCGGCCGAAAGAGCGCCATGCCCGCAGGTAGGTCTCCTGTACGAGATCCTCAGCGTCATGGATGGAGCCGAGGATCCGGTAGCAGTGGGCCAGCAGCTCTGACCGGAACGGCTCGGTCTGAGTGGTGAACTGCGCGTCCGATCGCAGCTCGGCTTCTTGTGCGATTGCGGTGAGGTTCACGGTAGGCGGCGCTCAGCCGACCGGACGCAGGCCGGTGCCGCTGACCAGGTATTCTGGAGCGCTCCCGGGATCTCGGGCGAGCTCCACGACGGCCTTCGCGACCTGTTCCGGAGTGAGGATCGGCTGCAGCCCCGCGGCGAAGGCGTCCTGGTCGATGCCCTGCCGGGCGGCGTACGCGGCGACCGCGGCCGAGCCGAGACCGGTGGCCGGGGTCAGCTGCGGGATCAGTGTGATGAGCCTGATGTCCAGCGCGGCCCGCCTCGACTCCTCAGCCGCATACCCGGCGATGAACCGGACGGCGGACTTGGCGCCGGCGTATCCCCCGCTGAGCGGGGAGCCGTTCACGGCGGCTCCGCTGGACATCGCGACGATCACGCTGCCGGGCGATAGCGGCTCGCGCAGTCCCGCCCGGACCCAGGTGAAGACGTGCCGGGTGTCGGCGTGCCAGTTGCGGCTGAAGCTTTCCCAGGTCTGCTCGTGTATCGGTGCCATGTGCGGGGTTGCCCCGGCGTTGAGGACGAGCAGGCTTGGACGGTGCTGGCGGATCACGTCCTGCGCGAGCGCCTCATCGGTGGCGTCCGCGGCGAGGGGCATGAAGCCCGCGCCGAGGTCGTCGTGTACGGCACGCAGTTCTCCCTTGTCACGGGCGATGCCGACGACGTTGGTGCCGGCGGCGACGAGCGCGGCGGCGATTGCGCGCCCGAAGCCTCGGCCGGCACCGGTAACGACGGCGGCCCTGAAGGAATTGGACATTGGAACCCTCCATAGGGTGGTCGAATTCGGTCAACATCAAGACCAGCGGCGAGAGGGAAATCCGTCGCTGGACGCGATGACCGCGAGAGTGACTTGCGACACAGGCACGCGGCCTCGGAGACCGGTGCTGCACCGCTACGCAGACGTCTGGGCGCTCACGGACCTGTCGGCGACCTACCTCCGTCTACGACGGGTACCGGCCGCGTGCCGTTTCCTACGAGCAGGCATCGACAGGATCCGGGGACGCCGGTCTCGCCCCCAGAGCAGGACGGCCTGAGTGACGACCAGATCACCCGCAACTCGTAGGTTGCTCCTAATTGGAAAAATATGCAACCATTGGTTGCAGAAAATGTCGTCAGCGAGGAGTTCCCCATGAGCGAAGACCGGATTGAGCGCGACACGCTGATCGCGGCACCACTGGAGCGGGTTTGGGCGCTCGTTGCCACGCCGGGCTTCTGGGTGGCCGATGAGGTGATCGTGCCCGATGCCGTGGCCAAGGAGGGCGCGTCTCTGGTTGCGAAGAACGCCGATTTCGGTGAGTTCTCGGTGCGCGTGGAGAAGGTCGAGCCGCCGACGTACGTGGCGTATCGCTGGGCCAGCGCGTTCCCTGGGGAGGAGTTGCGTGAGGACAACAGCACCCTTGTGGAGTTCACATTGAGCGTGGAAGGCGACAAGACGCGTCTTCGTGTCGTCGAGAGCGGATTCACGGCACTGGGCACTTCCGCGGAACTCCGCGACAAGGCGATACGGTCCAACACGGACGGCTGGTCTCAGGTGTTCGACGCGGTCAAGAACCGCATCGAACAGGCTGGGTGACCGCAGAGGAGCGTCATGGCGACGTCGAGGGCGTGTCGCCGAGGCAGCCGGACCGGAACAGGGCTAGCCCACTAGTAGAACATGTTCGATCCAACCGGGACACAGACGACTGCCGTCGCGAGTGGGCCCAAAGACAGCTCTGGAGTAAGGCTCACGGCACACCCCTGTACCGCGGGGTGTCCTGAGCCTGCGTGCGACACGGGCTGCCCGGCCCGCCGACCGCACTCTGGATAGACGCCGCGGGCAGCGGGCACGACAAGAACCTATGTGTTGACCTGCAAGAATCGTGGAGACTTATCCCAGCTTCCGGAGGTGAGGGAGCGATCGCGGTAGCCCGAACGACGGAAGCACGCTGTTCTCGAAGCGGGTCATGGCGCAGATCCGATCGCCGGAGAGGGTGAGGACGAACAGGCCGGTGCCGTGGCGGATGCCGGTAGAGGCGCGCAGGTAGGTTCCGAACGCCGGCTGACCGTTGGCGCGGGTCGGCACGAGGTCGAACCTCCGGCCTGTGCCGAACAAGTCGGCGCAGAAGCGGGCCACGACGTCTCGGCCCTGGTATTCGAGGGGCAGCGGTGGCATCGACATGAAGACGTCGTCGGTCAGCAAGGCCACCAGCGCGTCGATGTCGGCGGACTTGAACGCGCTGACGAACTTAGCCACCACCGCCGCCTCAGCGGGTGAGTCGGCGGCGGGCGGCGGTTCGGAGCCGGCGGCCATCGGCCGTCGGCGCTGCAGGCCGATACGCGCCCGCTTCAGGGCGCTCTTGACCGACTCTACGGTCGTGTCCAGCATGTCGGCCACCTCGTTGGCGTGGAACCCGAGGACGTCGCGCAAGATGAGAACGGCGATCTGGCGAGGCGGCAGGACCTGAAGAGCGGTCACGAAGGCCAGAGAGACCGATTCGGTCTGCTCGTAGCGGGCCTCCGGGCCGAGCGGCAGATTGATCGCACCTTCGAGGAGGGCGTCGGGATAGGGCTCGAGCCATACGATCTCGCCGAGCCGGGTCGGCTCGGGCGGTTCGATCCCGGGGACGTCCCACTCCTTGGCCGGGCGACGGCTGGCCGCGCGAAGTGTGTCGAGGCACCGGTTGGTGGCGATCCGGTAGAGCCAGGTGCGCAGTGAGGCACGACCGTCAAACCCTCCGAGACCCCGCCATGCGGCTAACAAGGTGTCCTGGAGGGCATCCTCGGCGTCCTGGGACGATCCGAGCATCCGGTAGCAGTGCACCTGTAGCTCGCGGCGGTGCGGTTCGGTCAGTGCTCGGAACGCCTCGCCGTCCCCAGCCTGCGCCCTGCTGATCAGGTCGGCTCTCATCAACTCCGCTCTCGCCACCTCTCTTGTACACCTTGTCGCGCTTCCATCCTGTATGGACGCCGGGCGAGGGGCGAACGGGGCGGTTGATGAGCGCCTCCTTTCCCGACGTCGCGGCGTCTAGATCAGTGGTAGCCGATAACGACAACAAAGGAGAACCGACATGGGAAAGATCGTCATCAGTGAGAACATCTCGCTCGACGGAGTCATCCAGGACCCGACCGGTGAGGAGGGCTTCAGGTTCGGCGGCTGGTTCGACCCAGCCACGGCGGACCGTGAAGCATGGGCCAAGGTCCTGACCGACGAGGCATTGGGCGCCGAGGCGCTGCTGCTGGGTCGACGGACCTACGAGTACTTCGTTGCGCGGGGATGGGTTTCCCGGAGTGGCGAGTGGGCGGACAGGTTGAGAAGCCTGCCCAAGTACGTCGTGTCCTCGACCCTCGAAGATCTCGTCTGGAACAACTCAAGGGTCCTGAAGGGCGAGGTGATGGACGAGGTCTCGAAGCTGAAGCAAAAGGTGAACGGGGACATCGTCGTCTATGCAAGCGGCCGGCTCGTGCCCACACTCATGGAGCACGACCTCGTCGACGAGCTGCGGCTGGTCGTCTACCCGGTCGTGGTCGGGGCCGGGGAACGCCTCTTCGGCGAGACCAGCGACCAGAAACCCATGCGTCTGCTCGGCACCCGCACCGTCGGTGACGGCCTCGTCCTCCTCACCTACCAGTCCATCCGGGACGCCTAGCCACCGCTGCGTGGCTCGGTCGGCGAGTGTCTCCTTGGGGTCAAGCGCCTTCACCCTGCGCGCAGGGTGAAGGCGCTTGACCCGACGGCAGGCCTTTCAGGCTTGGACAGCCTGCCCATGGGCGGCCTGGCCGACCAGCGGCAAAGCGATTGGAAAATCATGCAACTCATGCGGACACACGCCGATATCACTGCCCCCTTGAGAGGGCATCGCCAATGACCATGACAAAAAGGCAGCGCTGGGTGCTCGCGCTGACAGCGACGGCATCGCTGATGATATTGCTGGATGCGCTGGTCGTCACCACTGCTTTACACGCGATCGCGCTGGATCTGCATGCCTCCATTGCCGATCTGGAATGGACCGTGAACGCATATACCCTGCCGTTTGCCGTGCTGCTCATGGCCGGCGCGGCCCTGGGCGAACGATACGGCCGCAAGCGAGTCCTGATGGGTGGACTGGCCCTGTTCGCGATCGCCTCCGCGGGTTGCGCGCTGGCACCGAGCCTGCCCTGGCTCATCGCGACCCGCGCGATCCAGGGCGCCGGTGCCGCCGCGGTGGCACCGGCGGCTTTGTCCGTGCTGTCGGCGTCGTTCGGACCCGAACAGCGGCCGCGAGCATTGGGATTGTTCGCATCGATCACCGGACTGGCCACGCTCGGGGGGCCGCTCGTCGGCGGAGTGATCGTGCAGAACCTGACGTGGCAGTGGATCTTCTGGATCAACGTACCTATCGCCGCGGTGCTGATCCCCTTGGTTCTGGTGCGGCTCGAGGAGAACGTAGGTTTCCCGCGCGGTCTGGACTATGTCGGGATCGGGTTGGTGAGCGCGGCAGCGTTCGGACTTGTTTGGGGTGTGATCAGGGGAAACGAATCCGGTTGGGCCAGCGCCGAGGTCGTCGCGGCGCTGGCCGGCGGCGCGATCGCGCTCGTCGTATTCGTCGGCTGGGAGTTGCGTGCCGACGCCCCGCTGATACCGATGCGTTTCTTCGCAACGCGCGCCTTCTCCGCCGGCAATACTGCCGGGTTTCTCTTGTTCGCATCCACCTTCAGCGGTGCGTTCTTCTTTGCCCAATTCCTGCAGGTCGTACTGCGGCACGGTCCGATGGCCACAGGATTGTTGCTGGCACCGTGGACAGTGCCACTCTTCGTGGTCGCGTCGGTCGCGGGTAAGCAGGTAAACAGAATCGGCGCGCGGCCGCTGGTGGTGGCCGGACTACTGTTGCAGGCGGTCGGATTCGGGTGGATCGCGCTGATCGCCGGGCCCGGGTTGGCCTATCCGCCGCTGATCCTCCCGTTCATGATCTCCGGAGTCGGCATCGCGATGGCGATCCCGTCGGCGCAGAGCGCCGTCATCGGGGCGGTACCGATGGCGGCGATCGGTGCTGCCTCGGGTACGTTCAACACGGTCCGCCAGCTCGGCGGCGTCTTCGGGATCGCGATCACTACGGCGGTTTTCACGACCCAGGGCGGACTCGGCTCCGCGAAGACCTTCAGCGACGGCTTCGGCTCCGCCATCGCAACAGCGGCGGCACTGGCCTTGGTCGGAGCGGTCATCGGACTTCTCCTGCCCCGGGGGGCGGCGCGAACCACTGGCCACACCGTGGCTGTGCCCGCCGCCCAGCAGGTGTCCGTCCAGTAGGCCATGACCGCATGACCATCAGCACCGATCTCGCAACTCGGACTGCACCGTACCGATCCGAGTTGTCGGCGCATTGCCATCGCATGCTTGGTTCCCTGCAAGATGCCGAGGATCTTGTGCAGGAAACAAAGCTGCGTTGGACATGCTCAATCCTTCAGACCGGCGGATGCCTGTGGGCCGGCCCACAGATTGACGAACACGTCGTCGCTGTCGAGATCGCCATGCTCTTCGTGCAGGTAGTCGGCATGGAGCCGGACCGGCTCTGCCGGCACCGGGATCGTTCGGGTGGTCGCGGACTTGGTGCGGGCACCGTTGACGTTGATCCGGAAAACCACGGGACCTCGCGTTCGGTGACGGCGATGTCCTCGTGCCGTAGCCCGAGCGCTTCGCCGATCCGCATCCCGCTGTCATAGAGAACCGTAAACAGCAGCCTTCCGAAGATTCCAGATACACAAGAACGGCTGATCAAGAAGATCCGCCGCCGCATCGACGTGGTCGGGATCCTCCCCGACCGCGGCTCGATCGTAGTGCAACTCTCGGGTTGCTCCCGGAAAAGCGACGTGCAACTATAAAGTTGCACTCAAACGCGACAGTGAAGGAGTTCCCTGATGAGCGAGGACCGGATCGAACGCGGCACTTTGATCGCGGCACCCCTGGAGCAGGTCTGGTCGTTGGTGGCCGAACCCGGGTTCTGGTGGGGCGATGAGGCGAGTCTGGCGGGCACCGTGGCCCGGGAAGGCGAGTCGATGGTCGTGAAGAACGCCCATTTCGGTGAGGTCTCGGTGCGTGTGGGGAAGGTCGATCCACTGACGTACGTGGCGTATCGCTGGGCCAGCGCGTTTCCCGGAGAAGAGCTGCGTGAGGAGGGGTCTGAGGAACAACGGAACCGGATCGTGCGCTAAGCGCCCTCTCAGAGCAGGTCAGCGCCGTACAGCTTCTCCCCGGACCCCTTTGAGAGCGGCTAGCCGCAGATACTCCATGATTATCTGCGGTAATGTCAGTTCCGGCCTGGGGAAATGCCCCCGCTGGGCGGAGGCTAGACCTCATGGTTATCTGCGATAGAGCGCGGAGGCGTCGTGGGAGCAGTCCACAAGATCGGTGTCGAGCGGTCGGTCCCGGCGCTCAAGGACGCGATCGAGGGGTTTCTCGCCGGGGTGGCCAATCCCCACACGGCGCGGGCCTACGCTACGGCGTTGCGCGCTCTGACCGAGAAGTTCGGTCCCTACACCCCCATGACCGTGTTCGAGGGGGAAGCCGCGGCTGATCGCGTCGCCGCCTGGTTCATCGAGCGGTGGGGTTCGGCCTCGGCCGCCACGGTCAACGCCCGGCTCAACGCGCTGTCCTCGGCCGTCGGCTGGTGGCGGGATCAGGGTTGGATCGTCGAGGATCCGTTGCGACGGCTCAAGCGTCGGCCGGTCGAGGCCGACCGCACCCGTTCTCTGGATCGCGGCGAGGTCGCCGAGTTGCTCGGCCGGGAGGGGATCGCGCTGCGCGAGCGAACGTTGTGGCGGCTGCTGTATGAGTCCGCAGCGCGGTCTTCGGAAGTTCTGGGCCTGGATGTCGATGAGCTGGACCTGCGCAACCGGCGGGCCCGGGTACGGCGAAAGGGTGGCGCGGTTGACGTCATCGTCTGGCGCACCCGCACCGCCCGGCTGCTACCCCGTCTGCTGGACGGGCGCCGGAGCGGGCCGGTGTTCACCACCGACCGGCGGGCCCGGGTGGAACTGCCGCCGGCCGACATCGACGCGGACAGTGGAAAGGCGCGGCTGTCCTACCGGCGAGCGGCCGAGCTGTTCGAGGCCGCTACCGGCGGCTGGACACTGCACCAACTCCGGCACTCGGCGCTGACCCACGCGGCCGAGGACGGCGCCAACACTTCCACCCTGCTGGCCTACTCCGGGCACACCTCGGTCGCCTCACTGGCCCGCTACGCCCGGGCCTCCGGCGAAGCACTCGCACGCTGGCAATCGGGACGTGATCCCGCCGCCCGCAGGCGCTGAGGAACGGCGCAGAAAACGATGGCGGCCAGGGAGCGTTCATCCCCTCGTGTTCTCCTCGGATCGAGTGAAGGGGTGGAAGATCACCGGCGGTGCGGCGCACATATTCCCCTCAGGCTGTAAGAAATGGCGCGGTTCGCTCACTTCCCTGGTACTGGCGCACTTAAGGGAAGGGAGGACACATGATCGAACCTGGTCCTCGGGACCGGTTCACCGTCTTGTACAGCTCCTGCTATTCGAGCGTGTACGCGTACGCGGTCAGCCGTGCGGGACGGCAGCTCGCGGAGGAGGTGGCGAGTGAGACATTCTGCGTCGCGTGGCGGCGGATCGACGACGTGCCGGATGAGGCGCTCCCATGGCTGCTCGGCGTTGCCCGCAACGTGCTGCGCGAGTCCTACCGTGCGGAGGCTCGGCGTCAGTCGCTGGAGAACGAGCTGTCGACGTGGGGCTCGGTCACGGAGCTGACAGCGCGCGACGTCGCCGAGTCGGTGACCGAGAGGACAGCCGTTTTGCGAGGGCTCGCTGCGCTCTCCGATGGTGATCGTGAAGTGCTCACGCTGGTCGCCTGGCATGGGCTGCGGGCCGTGGATGCGGCGAAGGTCGTTGGCTGCTCCACCGCCACATTTTTTGTCCGGTTGCACCGTGCCCGGCGCAGGCTGGAGCGTGCGATGGCCGCTGAGCCCGACGCGATCACCGGCGCCGCCGTGTTCCCCTCCGAATCGCTGGCATTCATCAAGGAGTCAACCCGGTGAAGAAGATCGATGTGATGAAGTCGCTCTCTGGCACTCGTCCCGCTTCGCTCAAGCCGGTGGACGATCCTGAACGGCTCGACCGAATCATCGCCGCTGCGACCACACGGCCATCCACGGTCTCGGTCGTCCCCCCTCGTGGCCGCATCAGGCTGGGCTGGGGATTGGGAACGGCGGGAGTGGTGGCGGCGGGGCTCGCGGTGGCCGTGACCCTGGTACCTGGCGGTGCCGGCGATCGGTCCGCCGAGCCCGCCGCGCGCGGTCTGCTGCTCGCCGCAGCGGAGCAGACCGTGAAAGTGCCGACCGCCGCCGGCCGGTACTGGCATACCCGGGGTGCGAACTCGGGCGGTTTGTTCAGCGGAAGGTCATCCCACGGCGTTTGCCGAGACGAGACGTGGGTGGCGAAGTCGCCCAAGGATCCGAGTTGGTGGATAGTCCACTCCTGGACCCGACTGGACGCCGTCAAGGGCGCGAAACCACCCAAGGAGGGCGAGTTCAGCTCGGATCAAGCTCATTTCACCTGCGCCCGCGGCAACCGGGCGGTGGACGATGAGACAGGCAAGACGCCTTACGCCAGTCGGCTGAACAATTTTGCCGAGCCGGGGTCAAGCTGGCCCAACGTCAACGGCAAAGCGGTCTCCGTCGCCGATATCCAGAGCCTGCCCACCGAACCGGAGGTGCTGAAAGAGGTCCTGATCCGGTGGCAGGTTCCTGGGATGAGCGACAAGAGACGAGATGAGATCCTGTTTGAGCAGGCGGCCGAACTGCTGCTCGAACTGCCTGCCCCTTCTGGAGTTAGGGCGGCGCTGTTTCGGCTGATGGCCGATCTGCCCGAGGTCCGTTCCCTCGGCGGCGTACAGGACCCGCTGGGCCGTGACGCGGTAGGGGTCGCGTTGCGAAGCTGCGAGCCCAGCTACGGCACTGAGTCGCAGGTCCTGTTCGACAAGGACACCGGGCGCCTGCTGTCGGTCGGTGGGTCGGTAGGCGAGCAGGGTTGCGCAGATCTTCGACCGGCCGGTTGGAGCGCCGTTCTGGAGTCGGGCTGGACCGACGAATCGCCGAAGGTGCCGGCGGACCACTCCTGACCAATCGCCACCCCGGCCCCGGCCTCCTCGTCTGAACGAGAGCCGGGGCCGCTCCCGCAGCCGCTGGCAGAGAGGTGCCGGTCCGGGCCCCGCCAACCTCCATGATCGGGAGGAGTATCGCCGCCGCCGAGACGCGGTTCTGACGTGGTGTGGGGCCTACTGATGGGCCCCGGTACCTCAACCGCCGACACCCTGGTCAGGATGGGTGTCGGCGGACTCACCCAAGGGCCGCAGACCACCGGGTAGTTCGGGCAGGGCGAAGGAGTAGCGGCCCAGCATGTTCACGTGGGCGTGGATGAAGGGCGAAAGGCGGGCAACGTCTTCATCGCGCACGGTGAAGCCCTGGACGCGCAGCTTGGTCAGGGCGGCGTCCATGTAGCGGGTGTTGAACAGCACCACGGCGTTGAGGACCAGGCCGAGCGCGCCGAGCTGGTCCTCCATACCTTCCTGATAACGCTGGTAAAGGTGGCCGCGTTTGCCGTGGAAGAGAGGAAGAAGTACTTCTCCAGTTCCGTGCGTGTGGGCGCCCCCTGAAACGAGGCGAACCCAGCCGCCTGCTCATCCGATCGCTGCGGGCGCTGGAGGGGCGTGCCAGGCTGTCGCCTTGCTTGTCCTGCGGTGGGTACGGCTGATGACCGGGGCAGGGGAGTGGAAGGTGATCTGGCGAGGGGGGTCTTCGGTGAGGATGCAGGTGGCTGAGTGGGCGTCACATGCGATTCGCGGGCTCTGTGGTCTGGAGCGGGAGACCGCCGTCAGGTTTCCTGTGGGTGCGGCCGAACAACCCCAGCTTATTGATCTACATTGTAAAGACGCTGGAGCATGATCAAAGATCATCTTTAAAAAATGGACTAAAGACCTTCACCCACAAACAGGGGGCTCTATCGGAGCAGTGAGTCTTTGTCAGTAACGGATCATGATGTTGCGTGATCGTTCAGATGGTGCGGTCGTACTCGAGGCCGATCAGCCTGGCCAAGGGCTGATTCCCCCTTTTCCTCAACCTTGGAGGGGTGTCGTTAAGAAACGTGTCACCGGCCGCAAACAAGGGGGAACGCGAAGGTCAGCGGCTTGCATTGGGGAGCTGCGATAGGGCCGACGGGTCGATGCCTCTGTGGGGGCATACCTTCCTGACCTGCAGAGACGTTGCAGTTGGCGGCTGGTGACACGTTTCTTGGCAGCACCCCCTAGATCCCCGGCGCTGAGCGGGCTCCCGGCCCTGGGCGGGCTGTGGCGAAACTCTTACGTCTTCGCACCGTATAGCCGTAATGTCACGACAAAGCTTGGTTAAGGTTTAAATAACTGCAGGTAGGCGCGGCTATTCTGGCAAATTCTGGAAGTGAACTCGTCCCCCGCCAGAGATGGGTGATGGCATGGAAGCAGCCGACAGCGTCCGTGGAGGGGTGACCCCAGCGGTCGCCGTCGTCGACGGCGCCGGCACGGTGATCGGCTGGACCCAGGCGGCCGAGGAGCTCACCGGCTACCCCGCCGCCGACATCCTCGGCCGCCCCATCGGTTCGCTCCTCCCGCCCGATGGCCACGACCGTGACGGTGAACGGTCCGGCGCGCACCTGCCCCGGACGGGATTGATGGAGGTGCGGCGGCGGGACGGCGAGGTGGTCATCGTGCGCGCCGAGGCCGTCCCGCTCACTCTGGGCGACGACGTCGGGAGTCGGCAGGAATCCTGGCTGGTGTCGGCGATCCCGGCCGCCATCGACCTGTCCACCGGCACCGGCGCCCTGCTGGAGTCGCTCATCAGCAGTTTCCCCGTCGCCATGGCCATCTGGGACAAGGACCTGCGCTGCGTCTGGTTCAACGAGGCGGCCGAGCAGCTCAGCGACGGCTACCCGTACTACCGGATCGGCCGCTCCCTGACCGAGGTTATCGCGGGGATCGACACGGAAGCGGTGCAGGACGCGATGCGCGAGGTGCTCGCCGACAGCCGGCCCACGATCGACCGTGAGGCCCGCTGGTTCCACGGGAGTCAGGAGCGCGCGCTGTCCATCTCGCTGTTGCCTTTGGAGGGCGCGGACGGCCGGCCGCTGGGCGTGTGCTCGGTGGCCCTGGATTTCAGCAACAGCAAGGCGCGGGATCACCTCGACCTGCTGCGCGAGGCCAGCGTCCGGCTCGGCAGCACGCTGGACGTCATGAAAACCGCCCAGGAGCTGGCCGAGCTGGCCATTCCGGTCGTCGCCGACTACGTGACCGTCGATTTGCCGGAGGCGATGCTGCCCGGCACGGAGCCGCTGCAGCGGCGGGCCGCGACTAGCAGCCCTGTCTTCCGGCTGGCCGGCGCCGCCTCGGTGCACGAGGGGGCGCCAGAGTCGCTCTGGGAGCGCAAGGAGACCGTGTTCGTGCCACCGCGATCCCCGTTTACGGAGGTCCTGCACTCGCGCCGACCGCACTTCGAGCCCGTGCTGGACACCTCGCCCGGTGCCTGGCTGGACCTGGACCCCGATCGGGCGCGGATCATCCATGCCACCGGCATGCACTCGCTGATTGTCATTCCGCTGCAGGCGCGCGACGACGTGCTCGGCGTCGCGACGTTCGCGCGCACCTCCAACCCGGCGCCATTCACCAGGGACGACCTGCTGCTGGCCGAGGAACTGGTCACGCGGGCCGCGCTGAGTCTGGACAACGCACGCCAGTACACGATCGTGAACCACAATCTGGAGCTGCTGGAGGCGGCCGTGCAGCGCGAGCGGCGCTTCACCTCCGATGCCTCGCACGACCTGCGCACCCCGATCACGGGCGCCCGCCTGCGCCTGGAGGAAGCGCTGATGGACCCGGACGCGGTCGACTGGCCGCGCATGGCCAAAGACCTGCTCAATGACGTCGAACGCCAGCAGGCGATCGCCGAGGACATCCTCATCCTGGCCCGTCTGGACGCCGACCGACCGGCGCAGCGCCAGCGCACCGATCTGGCTGAGCTCGTCCGCGCCGAGCTGCAGCGCCGCACACCGGGCCGCGTCCCGATCCGCACTGACCTGGCGCCGGGTGTGTTCGTCTCCGGCGACCGGCTGCTGCTGTCCAGGCTCTTGACCAACCTTCTGAACAACGCCCAGCGCCATGCCGCCACCGGCGTCACCGTTGTCGTCCGGGCCGAGGACGACACCGCAGTTTTGATGGTCTTGGACGACGGCGCCGGTATCGCTCCCGACCACCGCGAGCTCATCTTCGAACGCTTCGCCCGGCTGCCGGAATCACGCGCCCGCGATCCGAAAGGCACCGGCCTCGGCCTGGCCATCAGCCGGGAGATCGCCCACGCCCACCAAGGAACCCTGACGGTCGAGGACCCGGGCCAAGGAACGTGTCTGGTGCTGCGCATGTCCCGGCTGGCCTGATCGCCGGGCTCCCGGGTGGCTCCGCACAGAGCCAGAGCGCAGGCTCGGGACTTCGGACACGCGTGCAACCCGACCCTCCAGAGCACACCGATGCTCTCACCGCAAGACAGTCCCTGGGGCTACTTCTCGTGAACACAGACCCACCCAGTCCATCACGTAGGGCCAGAGATGCCGTTCAGCTGGGGCCGAGGTTCCTGTTCACAGCCATGTCATACCGGTGTGGAGACCGGTGGGGCGTCCCGGCGCTGCTGACGACGGGCCAAGGGGGCCAGCATGCGCTGAACGATGAAGTACTCGGCTACGAGGACGTTACCCAGGATGGACGCCCATACGGCGGCGGTGTAGATCGCCTCGAACCCCGCCGAGGGCGACAGTTGCAGGCCGAGGAGCAGGTAGACGCGCAGGGTGACCGCGGCGAACGTCAGAGCGTAGTTACGGATCATCCAGATCCGGTGCAGTTGCACCTCGCCGCGGCGGATGCTCCGGTAAGCCATGGCCAGGGTGTGCAGCCACGCCATCACGAGGATGAAGAACGCGACCTGGACCGCGAAGCCGCTGATCGTGATTGCGGCGTTGACCGCGGCCGCGATGGACGCGATCACGACGGAGATCATGTATACCCGGCCGACGACGCGGTGCAGCGTGGGCCGGCGGACGCGGAGGCGGTTGACGAACTGCATCGGCCCGAGGGCCAGGGCGAGGCCACCGGGGACGGCGTGCACCATCAGGGACAGGTAGTGCAGCGCCACATCCGGGTTGAGCGGTAATGGGGCGTCGGCCGCGTCTCCGGTCAGGTACGGCGGTATCGACCCGACGGCGAAGCCGACTGCGGACACTGCCATCAGCCCCCACATCGCCCACCACTTTCGGCTGCGGATGGAGCGTGCTGTCGTCGTGGACATCGTGTGTCCTTTCACTGTCTCGGGTGGTCGAGGAAGGACTGCCGACCGCGGCGGGGGATGCGTTGCGCCCCGGACTTCGCCACCACCGTGGGGAGGTGCTGATCACCCGTCGGTGGCGTCCGCGTATGCGGCGAGACCGTCAGCCATGCGTTGCATGAAGCGGGTCAGGTACCACTGCCAGAAACCACCCGAGAGCGGCATCTTAGGGTTGAAGGTGGCGGACCACGTGATGTGTGTGCCCCCGCCGGGCATCGGGGCGAGATCGATGGTTCCGCGATATGAACGGAAGGGCCCGCTCACGTTGTCGTAGACGAACCGCCGGTTGTCGATCAGTTCGACGATCCGCTCCCGGGAGACGCTGCGGCCGCTGCGGAAGATCCTGGTGTCGCCGACCTCTTGCCGGTTCTCAGGATCGCCGCTCTCGACATCGGCGGAGTCGATCGGTGACCACCGGGGCCAGGTGGCCGCATGGGCGAGCGCCGCGAAGACGGCGTCAGGAGCAGCCTGCGAGCGTGCAGTCACGCCATAGGAGTACGGCATGCGCCTAACCGTAGAAGCTGCCGACTTCACTGGACATGCGGGCGATTGCGGTTGATCGATCAGTTCTTGCGGTACGTCGAGGGGCGGACACCCGTATGGCGCAGGAAGGCCGACGACAACGTGCCCGGAGTGGCGAACCCGCACCGCGGGGCGATCTGCTCGATGCTGAGGGAGCTGGTGGACAGTAGCCGCCGCGCCTGCTCGATCCGTAGCCGGGTGAGATACCGGTGCGGTGTCTCGCCGGTAGCCTGCCGGAAAACACGGACAAAGTGGTACACGCTCAAATGGACCTCGGCGGCGATCGTGGCCAGGGTCAGAGATTCCGCCAGGCGATCTCGCATGATGGCGACGCTCGCCCGGACGGCGGCATGCTCGGGACCGGGCAGGTGCACGTCCCTGCCGAGAGTCAGCACGTGCGTCGAGAGAAACGCCGCAGCGGACTCCGCGTACAGGTCGCCGGCGGCGCCGGTGCCCGGCAGCGCACGAAGAAGCTGCTCGACGACCGGATCTCCCGCCCGAAGGGCGGCGGACAGCCCCTCGAAGTCAGGTTCACGACCGCCCAGCGTCCCCGTAACCTCCCGGACGGCCGACGAGGGAATGTGCACCTGGACGGTCCGCAACCTGGACGTCGCCCGATAGGTGAAGGAGGTGGCGCGTCCGGGAACCATGAGCTCTAGGTGGCCCGGCACCCACCGCCGTTCAACGGGCCTGCCGCCGGCGTACAGCCGAACGTCCGCGTTTCCCGCTACGCACAGCACGATATGCAGGTCGGACACCGCAGGCAGCGGAAGATGCTCGGCTTCGGACGCGTGGTCAAAACTCTGTACCAGCAGCGACCGCCAACCGGCGTTGTCCCAGCTGTTGTACGTGTGCCGCACATACGCCGGTGTGTCGAAATCGGCATAAGACGATGTATCGAAGTCAAGCGAATCGAACACACCACGAGTCTAGTCGGTGGTCAGATGCCTGTTCCCGCAGGTTACCCGGTGTAGCTTCCCACGGGCCAGGTCGTGGGCCAGCACGATCCGCGAGGCCCGCCCCACCAGCCCCCCATAGATAGGAACGGAGTCCATCGTGACGAGTGAGTCTCGATCCATGACGCGCGACGACCGCAAGGTCCTCGCCGGCACCCTGGCCGGCACCACCATCGAGTGGTACGACTTCTTCATCTACGCCCAAGCCGCCGGCCTGGTCTTCGGCCCGCTCTTCCTGGCCCCGGTCAACGAGCAGGCCCCCGGCCTGGCCACGCTCATCTCGCTGGCCACGATCGGCATCAGCTTCCTGTTCCGGCCGCTCGGCGCGATCATCGCCGGCCGGTACGGCGACCGGCTGGGCCGCAAGCGCATGCTCGTGCTGACCCTGCTCCTGATGGGCGCGGCCACCATGCTCATCGGCCTGCTGCCCACCTACGAGACGATCGGTGTGGCGGCACCCATCGCCCTCATCCTCCTGCGCATCCTGCAAGGCTTCTCCGCGGGCGGCGAATGGGGCGGCGCCGCCCTGCTGTCGGTGGAGCACGCGCCACGTGACCGCCGCGGACTGTGGGGCTCCTATCCTCAGATCGGCGTGCCGATCGGCCTCATCCTGGCCACCGGCGTCCTGTGGATCATGAGCACGATCACTACACCGGAGCAATTCCTGGCGTGGGGCTGGCGGGTGCCGTTCCTGCTCTCCCTGACCCTGATCATCATTGGCTATCTCGTCCGGAGGGCCGTCGAGGAGAGCCCCGTGTTCAAGGAACTGCAGCAGCGCACCAAGACCTCCTCCGCCCCGCTGCGCGACCTGTTCCGCCACAACAGCAAGAACGTCGTCCTCACCGCGCTCATCTTCGTGGCCAACAACGCCGCCGGCTACCTGCTGATCGCCTACTTCATCAGCTACGGCACCACCGCCCTGGGCTTGTCCCGGCAGTCGGTCCTGCTCGCCACCGTCGTCGGCTCGGTCGGCTGGCTCATCTTCACCCTGTACGGCGGGGTGCTGTCGGACCGGATCGGCCGGGTCCGCACCTTCCAGATCGGCTACGCCCTCGTGTTCGTCTGGATGATCCCTCTCTTCTTCCTGATGGAGACCCGCAACATCTGGCTCTTCGCCACGGCGATCATCGTTCTGACCGTCGGCCTGGGCCTGTCCTACGGGCCCATGTCGGCCATGTACGCCGAGATGTTCCCCGTCTCGGTCCGCTACTCCGGCGTCTCCATCGGCTACGCGCTCGGCGCCATCCTGGGCGGCGCCTTCGCCCCCACGATCGCCCAGGCCTTAGTCGAGGGCACGGGCTCAGCCTTCTCCGTCGGCGCCTACATCATGGTGCTCTGTGTCGTCTCCCTAGTCGCCGTCTCGGTGGTTAAGGAGCCGAAGGGCACCGATCTGGGGCTCACTGAGCGCGCTACCCGGCGCATCACCTCCGAGCGCGACCCTCTGTAGGGCGTCCTGGACGCTGAACGCCGCCAAGCCGCTACCACGGCCGCCGAACAGGGGCGGCAGATCACCACGCTGAAAACCGCCCCGGCCGACCGCATCGTCGCTCTCGATCAGGCGCGCACGGACCTGAAAGTCGCTGGTAGCCGGGCCGAGCGCGCCGAAACCGCCCGCGAGAAGGCACACCGGCAAGCCGAGTCCGCCTGGGTACGCGAGGAACTCACCGCACACATCACCCGGCTGGGGGAGGAGCTCACCGCCGAACGCGAGGACCTGCGGCAGACCCGAGCCCACCGCGATGAGGCACGGACCGCGACCGCGGTGGCCGATACCCGGCTGGAGGCCCTGTCGGTGGAGATCGTCTCAGTTGGGGGCGCGCCGATGCGGCCCCTAAGTAGCAGGCGCCGAGAAACAACGCTTAGCCGTGCCGGCCCCACCTCGACATCGAGGGTGTGCCCGACCCGGAGCACGTCCCCTGGATCGACCCCGACCCATCCGGCCTGGCGAACGGCCCGGTGTCAGCGGCTTCACCGATCAGAAATCCTCCGCCACGTCGTCAGTTCTGTCAGCCCTCGCACCGGTGGAAGGATTGATGACCATGACCGACACCAGACCGCCGGGCGCCGACGAGGACACGTTCCTCGCGGCGGTCCGCTCAGGCGACACGGCGCGGTTCGCACTCATCACGGAGCGCCACCGGCGTGAGCTGCAGGTGCACTGCTACCGGATGCTCGCGAACTACGAGGATGCCCAGGACCTGACGCAGGAGACGTTCCTGCGAGCGTGGAACAAGCGGGAGTCGTTCAAGGGCCACGCGGCCCTGCGGACCTGGCTGTACCGGATCGCGACGAACGCCTGCCTCGACTTCCTGGAGAAGCGCAACGACCGCACACCCGTACCGTCCGAGCTGCCGGACCCCGGCTCCGAGGTGCTGTACCTGCAGCCCTACCCCGACCGGATGCTCCCCGAGGACCCGCAGGAATCGGTGGTGGCGCGGGAGACGATCGAGCTGGCGTTCATCGTCGCCGTCCAGCACCTGCCGCCGCGGCAGCGGGCGGTGTTCATCCTGCGCGACGTCCTCGGCTGGCCGGCGTCGAAGGCCGCCGACGCCCTCGAGCTGACCGTCGCATCGGTGACCAGCGCACTGCAGCGGGCCCGTGTGACGATGCGCGAGCAGCTGCCCGACCGCCGCCTCGACTGGAGGAGCCCCGCCACCCACGAGTTGTCGAATGACGAGCGCGGCGTGGTGAAGTCGTATATCGACGCCCATGAGCGCAACGACCTCGACGGGCTGATGTCCCTGCTGCGCGACGACCTGCGCTTCGCGATGATGCCCGAGCCGGGCACCTCGGTCATCACGGCCAAGGACGCGGTGGACGGCTGGGTCTCCGGTGGGCTCTTCCAGCGCGGCCACGACGACTGGCGCTGTATCACCACGACGGTCAACCTCATGCCTGCCGCCGTGCTGTACCTCCGCACCCCCGACGACCCGGAGTACCGGCTGTTCAACATCGCGGTCCTGCACATCGTCGACGGGAAGATCGCCGAGCTCACCGGATTCGACGCCACCGACAAACCATGGCTGGGCCTGCCCCCGACACTGTCATCAGACAAAATCCCCATCGTCGACGAGTCCAGCGCACGGGCCGCCGTCACCGAAGTCACCGCGGGATGAGCACCCCGACCAGCTGAACACCAACGTGGCAACGCGAACCCCACCGCCCCGCCGGCGTTGCCGGCGGGGCGTCCTCATGCCCGAAGAACATCGTCACGATCAACGACGCCGTCGCCCTCATCTCCAGCAAGTCGGTCAACAGCTCACTCGGAACGCAAGGAAGGGCCCGGAGAAGGTTCTCTTATAGCCGAGGGTCACGGTGAGCACGCCAGGAAGGATTTGGACCTGGTCTCACGAGCCGAGCATCTGGCTCGTGCTCATCGCCTCGTCTCGTATCGGGTCAGTATCACGCCGCCGGGAAACGTCCGCGTCTCCACCAGGTTCAGGTTCACCCAGCTGTCCAGGGCCGTGAAGAACGGCGTGCCGCCGCCCAGCAAGGCCGGTGCGGTGACCAGCACGTACTCGTCGATCAGCCCGGCCCGCATGGCCGCTGCGGCAAGTGTGGCGCCGCCGATGTCCATGGGGTCGCCGTCTTCGGCCTTGAGCCGGGTGATCTCGGTGACCGCGTCGCCGGTGACCAGGCGGGTGTTCCAGTCGACCGTGCTGGTCGTCGAGGAGAACACCACCTTCGGCATGTCCCGCCAGCGGCGGGCGTACTCGATCTCCGCCGGTGTGGCGCCGGGCTGCTGGTCGGCGGTCGGCCAGTGGGAGCTCATCGTCTCCCACAGTTTGCGCCCGTACAGCGCCAGGCCGGTCGCCCCCACCCGGTCGGACCACCACTGGAACAGCTCGTCGCTCGGTACGCCCCAGCCGAGGTCGTCGCCGGGCGCGGCGATGTAGCCGTCCAGGCTCAGGTTCATGCCGAAGATCAGTTTCCGCATCGTGCCAGCCTTTCGTGTGTCGATCTCACATGTACAGACGGGCACGGCGCGGAAACCTAATCGGTGCGCGATCTTCGCCCGCCGCCCGTACGAGCGCAGCCCGGCCGGGTCCACGCCGAGCTGCTCGGCCAGCCTGGCCACCGCCACCGGCGGGGCCGAAAGCACCTTGTCCGGCACGAACCCCGGCCACGGCAACATGCATGACGCCACGGCCAAGCCGAGCCGGTCCGCCGGACCACGGCCCCGACCGGGATCGACGAACGCGACATCCGCCGGAGTCAGGGTGAAGAACCTCGCTAGCTCGTCCCTGCCAATCTCCGGGAATCCCCGCAGGCGCTCCAGCTCCTCGTCCGCGAACACCTGCGTCGCCAAGAACGACCTCCCGCCAGACCCACAGGTTCCCAGCTCAGAAACCTAACCAGCCGTATCCGCCCGATTTTCGGCGAGTACTACGGGGACCCCAAGAGGATCATCGGCGGGCGGGCCCGCACCCGGACCGTGGACGTCAGGAGTTACGCGGGACCACCAGACCGGATTCGTAGGCGAGGACCACGAGTTGGGCGCGGTCACGGGCATGGAGCTTGGCCATGGCTCGGTTGATGTGGGTTTTCGCGGTCAGTGAGCTGATCACCATGCGGTCGGCGATCTGGTCGTTGGACAGGCCCTGCGCGACCAGGGCGACGGCCTCGCGTTCACGGTTGGTCAGCTCCTTCAGCCCCCTGCCGGCGCCGGTGTGAAACGGCTGGGTGACGTACCGGTCGATCAGCATGCGGGTGATCGACGGTGCGAGCAGCGCGTCGCCGCGCGCGGCGACGCGTACGGCGTGCAGGAAGTCATCCGGCACGATGTCTTTGACGAGGAACCCGGCTGCGCCGGCGCGCAGCGCGTCGAAGACGTGTTCGTCGAAGCCGTAGTTGGTCAGGATGACGACGTGCACCCCGGCCAGGGCCGGGTCCGCGGCGATGCGCCGGGTCGCCTCGATGCCGTCGACGACCGGCATCTGGATATCGATGAGCGCGACGTCGGGCAGGTGTTCCTTCGCCAGAGCCAGGCCCTCTTCCCCGTCGCCGGCCTCGGCCACCACCTCGATGTCGTCCTCGAGGTCCAGGAGCGCGCGAAATCCGCTGCGCAGGAGCGGCTGGTCGTCGACCAGCAGGACACGGATCATGATGTTCGGTCCACGGGAAGTTCAGCCTGGACGGTGAAGCCTCCCTCATCGCGTGGTTCCGCCCGCAGGCGACCGCCGAGGGCGGTGACTCGTTCGTTCATCCCGAGCAGCCCGACGCCGGGCACCGGCGCGGCGTCGGGCGTGGCCCTGCCGTCGTCGTCGATGCGTATCGCGAGGGCGTCGGGACGGTAGTCGATCCGGACCGACGCCGTCGCGGCGGCGGAGTGACGGGCGATGTTGGTCAGCGACTCCTGAATGATCCGGTAGACGGTCCGGTCCACCGCGGCCGGCACGTCATGTCGTTGTCCCTCGATCGTCAACGTCGCGTCCAAGCCGGTCGTCCGAGCCCGTTCCACCAGTTCCGGGACATGGTCGAGCCCATACGGCGGAGTTGTGTTGTCGTCGCGCAGCGCCTCCAGGGTCGCTCGCAGTTCCCGGGTCGCCTCACGTCCGGCCTCCCGGATCGCCAGCAGGGCCTGCGGCACCGGTTCGCCCCGCTTGCGGGCCACGTGGACGGCGACTTCGGCCTGCACCTTGATGACGGAGATCTGGTGGGTGAGCGAATCGTGCAACTCCCGCGCGATGTGCAGCCGCTCCTCGGCGGCGCGGTGCCGCGCGGTCTCCTCCCGGGTGCGCTCGGCTTCGTCGGCCCGCCGCTCGGCCTGCCGCAGCGCTTCGCCCGCGGCGCCGGCCGCGATCAGCCAGGCCAGCTCTAGGGCGCCCCGGGCCTGCGCGAACGCCTCGCCCGTGTCGTGCAGACCCGAGGCTAGGGCGGCAAGGGGAAGAGCGGCCAGCATGATCGCGCTCGCCGCCACCGTGACGGTGCGGTGTCCCGCCCGGACGGCCGCGTACACCGCGAACAGGTACGCGACGGCGGGCACGTCGAAACCGGCCGCCTGGTAACCCACCGCGCACAGCCCGGTGACGGCCAGCACGAGAACCGGAGCCCGGCGGCGCGCGACCAGCCCCAGGCCGCCGGCCGCCAGCAGCGCGTAGCCGAGCAGGTCGAGGTAGGCGGCGGAGCGTTGCCCGGACAGCCCGGTGACCAGCAGCGTCGCCGCCACGCCGACGGCGATCGCCCAGTCTGTGACACCGGCCCGGACACCGAACCGTCCTGTGCTCATGCGCGCACCCTAGCCGGATGTTCGCGCGGGCGAATCCTGCGCGCGGATGATCGACCGGCTACCGCATACGCGGTACTTTCGCGGCTCCTGCGGCGTCCGCGGCAGCCCGCTGCGGCATCGGCGGCAGCGTGAATTGCCTGCCTCCGCTGGACGACCGGCGGCGGGTCCAGCGGACATGATCAGGCGGGATCCAGTCGTAGGAGAAGGAGGACCTCATGTCCATCCGTCGTTTGCTCGCTGCAGCCATACCGGCGGCCGCGCACGTTTTGGCCCAGCCGGGCCCCGTCAGTGCCTACGCCCTGACCGCCGGGCGTCTCTGGTCCGTGGTGGCCGCACTGCTGGGGCTGGCCGGCGCGGTCATCGGCGGGCTCGCTCTGGCCCGCTCCACCGGTCGTATCGGCACTGGCAACGGGCGAAGGGGAGTCATCGCGGCCTTGGCGGCGGGGCTGGCCGGCGCGGTCATCGGCGGGCTGGTCGTAGTCGCCGCCGACGGCGGCCCCGGCACCGGCTACGGCATAGTCGGGGGCTATCTGGCCCTGGCAGTGGGGCTGATCGCTATGGTCCTCAGCGGGCTTGCTCTGGCCCGTTCCCGCCGCCAAGCTCGCCGACCCTGACCACTTCCGCGACTACTACGTGACCAACCATCTTCCACTGGTCATGAATTGGCCCGGCCTGCTTGCGTGGCGCAGCTTCGACGTGGCGGCGACCAAGGGAGAAGCACCGTATTTCGCGGTCTTCGAAGGCGACTTCGCTGACGCCGCCGCGATGGCCGCGGCGCGGGCGTCGCCGCAAGGCCAGCGGGTGGCCGCCGATGTCGCCAGCTACGCCACCGGCGGTGCGGTCATCATCCACTATCCGGTGCAGGACGGCACCGGCTGAGGCAGGACGGTACGCTCCGGGACGCGTTCGGTTGCGGCGCGGATGTTCGCGCCGGCGATCGGTGTCGACGAGGACGTCGCCAACGCCAACAGCACCGGCTGCCTGGCCGCCCACCGCTGACGGTCGAGCGGGTGGGCGCGGACGGGCAACCGGTCATGCTGACGCTGTCGATCGACATCGACGGCTTCGCTTCGGCGATGTGGAAGAAGGTCCTGCGGGACAAGAACAAGCCGGGGATGCTGGTGCGCCGTCACCTTGAGATGTGCGTGTTCTCGTACCTGGCGGCGGAGCTGCGGTCGGGGGATATCGCGGTGGCGAGGTCGGAGTCCTACGCCAACCTGCACGAGCAGCCGATGTCCTGGCAGGAGTGTGAGTCGTTCGCCGCCGCCCTGGCCTGATCTCCCTCATGAGATGCCGGAAGCGACCGGTGGGGACGAGGACCTCCAGCGGGTGGTGCGCTTCTTGGTCGCTACACACCACGCCAGGAGGTCCTCACCTCTTTTCGGGGATCCTCGACGGCAAGCCGCGAATCCCGTCCTTGCGTCCCCAACGTCCGTGGTCAGTACGCCGAGGTGAGCGGCTCAAGGAACGGATCTACGCGGCATCACCCGGCTTGCCGTGGTGCTCGGCTCAGAGGGTCGCGGTCACGGGACGGCGCCCGCCAAGGTGGGCGGGAACAGAGGTGAGCCCCGCCACCACGAGCACGGTTGCCATCACCAGGGCGATCAGCTGCCAGGGTGCGGGAAGCGTGGCCTTGTCGCTGTCGCCGCCGGTGATCGCGTTGATGGCGGCGAACAGCAGGAAGCCTCCCGGGAAGACACCCATGACGGCGCCGAGGAGCGCGGGCAGCACCTGCGCGGTCGCCAGGGCGATGGTCACTTCCTGGGGGGTTGCGCCGAGGGCGCGTGCCAGCGCCGACGCATGCCGGTTGTCGAGCACCGTCGCCCAGGTGATGACGATGGCGTTGACCGCCGCCAGGGAGAGCAGAATGACCGTCCAGACGAGGAGCACGTGCCGCAGCACCGCCACCTGGGCTTCGGTGTATGCGCCGCCGGTGCTTGGCTGGTCGCCGAGGAAGGCGTTGAGCACCAGCAGGACGTAGATGCCGCTGACCGTGACCGCGATGCTGACCACGGCCAGCATCACCCGTCGCGGCTGGCGGGCGGCGACCCGCAGAGCGAGCAGCAGCGGGACGGGCAGTCGCGTCGAGAGAGTGATCAGCCAACCGGTGCGGCGAGGTGGGCGTGCCGCGTCGGCCAGCGCGCTGACGGTGCTGGAGCGGGCCGCGCGCACGGCCGGAACAGTGGTCGCCACCACGGCGACGCCGAGTGCCACGGCAGTCACCAGACCGATCGTGGACCAGGTCAACGACGCCGTCCCCGCGCCGCCGACGAGGCCCGCGCTCGACTCGGTGAGTAACGGAGCGGTCAGCGCTCCGATCGTCAGCCCGGCCGCGGCCGCGACGACGGCCACCAGGAGGTACTCCGCGAGGAGCACGGCAGCGACCAGACCCGGTGTGCCGCCGGCTGCTTTCAGCAACCCGATACGTTTGGTCTGATCGGCCATCCGCCCGCCGACCAGCACCGAAAGACTGGCCACAGCGAGCAGGCCGAGCAGCCAGGCGCCGATCAGCAGCAGGATCTGGGAGTCCCGGGCCAGGTCGGTGGCGTCAGCGAGAATGCTCTCCCAGGTCTGCATGGGTATGGCGCCTCCGTGGTCGCCGCCGTTCCGGTCGACGAATGCCTGGGCTTCGTCCGGGGCGGCCAGCCTCAGGTTCATCACATAGGACAGGGAGCTTCGGTCCGAGGCGAGGCTCAGCGCGTCCGCCTGGGTGAGCCAGACCAGCCCGGGATTGTGCAGCAACCCCGCCGGCAGATTCCGGTCGTCGGGAATGGCGCCGTTGATGCAGCCGGCGGAGACGATGCAGGACGCTCCGGGATAGGGCGGCATGGCGGCGGTGACCGCGACGCCGACGACCTTGAACGACCTGCTGTCCAGGGTGACCGAGTCACCGACGCCCACATCGAGCGAGTCGGCGAAGGCGGCCTCGAGCGCCACGCCGCCGTCGCTGACCCAGCTGCCCTGCGTCACCTTGGGCTGATCGACCGCCGCGATAGTGGCGTCGCGCCCTTCGACCTGCACATCCGACGTCCGGCCGGACGCCTCGAGCTTCCCCGCGAGGACGGGGTACGGTCCGCTGTGCTCGGTGACGCCGGAGACGGTGGCCAGTTTCCCGAGCTCAGCGAGGTCGGCGGCCCGGCCGACGTTGGCGACCACGTCAGGTCCCCTGGTCGCCGCCCGGGTGCTCTGGTACGGGGCGCCGGCCGCGTCGCGCAGGACGAGCCCGAGCGTCAGCGTCGTGGTGGCGGCCAGGATGGCGAGCAGCAGAAGCGCGGCCTCGGTGCGGCGCCGCCGGAGATCTCGCAGGGCGAGGCGGATCACGAGAAGGATGCGACCCATTCCGGTCAGTCCTCCAGCCCGACGAGCGCGCCGAGCTGCCCGGTGGTGCCGCCGGTCAACCTGGCCTCGTCCACGAGCACGCCGTCGCGCATCGAGAACTTCCGGTCCGCGGTGGCCGCGATCCGCGCGTCGTGGGTAACGATGACCAGCGTCTGCCCGGACTCGTGCAGGTCCTTGAAGAGCTGGAGGACGTCCAGGGTGGCAGCGCTGTCCAGGTTTCCGGTCGGTTCGTCGGCGAGGACGACCAGCGGCTCGTTGCTCAGCGCCCGGGCGACCGCGACCCGCTGCCGCTGGCCGCCCGACAGCGCGGAGGGCAGGAACCGCGCCCGGCCGGCGAGCCCGAGCTGATCCAGTAGCTCCTCCGCGCGCCGCCGTGCGACCTGCGGCGAGCGTCCGGCGAGCAGCGCCGCCAGCTCGACGTTCTCGACGGCGGTGAGCTCCTCCATCAGGTGGAAGGACTGGAAGACGTAGCTGACGTCGGTCCGCCGCATCCGGGCCAGGGCCTTCTCGCTGATGTTGTCGATGCGCCGGCTGTTCAGCGACACCTCTCCAGCCGAGGGCCGATCCAGCCCGCCGAGCAGATGCAGCAACGTCGACTTTCCGCAGCCGCTCGGCCCCATGATCGCCACCGTCTCTCCCGCGCTGACGTCGAGATCGACGCCGTCGACGGCGCGCACCAATCCTTCCCCTTTGCCGTGCTCCTTCCGTAGCCCGCGGGCGCTCAGTACGGGCGTGTCGGCGGCATTGCTCACGATCCACTCCTTCGATAGATCCAGTTCTGCTTACAGGTCTTGAGCCGGGGACGTCGGCTGAGACGTCGTGACCGATGCTGACGCGGGTGCGGACATGAACAGGCCGCCACCAGGACGGCGGCGCAGAGGGCTCTGATCATGGCCGCTAGCGTGGCCTGAAGCGGGTTGCACGGTCGTGAACGGATCCGTTAACGCCATTGAAACCCCGGTTCGGATATGAATGTCGGGTGCGGATTCTGGTGGCCGAAGACGAACGCGACCTGGCCGATCTCGTGGCGGTGGGATTGCGCCGTCATGCCATGGCCGTCGACGTGGTGTACGACGGGGCCGCCGCGGTGGAGCGGTTGGCGGTACACGACTACGACGTTCTCGTGCTGGATCGGGACCTGCCCGAGATGCACGGTGACCTCGTGTGCCGTGAGCTGGTGGCGCGCGGGAGCCGTACGCGGATCTTGATGATGACGGCGGCAGCGTCGGTGCCGGAGCGAGTGGCGGGTCTCGGGATGGGGGCCGACGACTACCTGCCCAAACCGTTCGACTATGCCGAGTTGGTTGCGCGGGTGCAGGCGCTGGGGCGGCGTAGCCAGTCGGCGGTGCCGCCGGTGCTTACGCGGCACGGGATCGTGCTCGACAGGCACCGGCTGCAAGCCTCGCGGGACGGGCGGCACCTGCATCTGTCCCTCAAGGAGTTCGCCGTCCTTGAGGTGCTGATGAGGGCGGACGGCGCGGTCGTGAGCTCCGAACGGCTGCTTGAAGAGGCATGGGACGAGAACGCCGATCCGTTTACGACGGTGGTGCGGGTCCTGGTCAGCCGCTTACGGGCCAAGCTGGGCGACCCGCCGTGCATTCAGACCGTTCCCGGTGCGGGATACCTGCTGTGACGACGATCCGGGTTCGGCTCACCCTGATCTACTCCGGGCTGTTCCTGCTGACCTCGGTCGTGTTGCTGGTCACGGTCAACCTCCTGCTGCGCCAGGCGCTGAAGACGCGGGTCGCCCGGCTACCCAGGGGGGCGATGGCACGGCAGCCGCAGGTGCCACACCTGCCCGAGCTGGTGAACGACGTGATCAACTACCAATGGGAGATGACCACCTTCACGGTGGGGATCTTGACGCTGGTCTCGTTGGCCGTCGGATGGCTGATCGCCGGGCGGATCCTGCGGCCCATCCACCGGATCACCGCCACCGCGCAGCGACTTTCCCTATCGACCCTGCACGAGCGGATCGCGCTCACCGGGCCGAAGGGCGAGCTGAAGGAACTGGCCGACACCTTCGACGCGATGCTCGATCGGCTCGAACGCTCCGTCGAGGGACAACGGCGGTTCATCGCCAACGCCTCCCACGAGTTGCGGACCCCGCTGGCCGTCCAGCGGGCGGCGATCGAAATCGGGCTCCCCGAGGACGGCGGCGAGATCCGCGACACGCTCCTGCGCCACAACCGCCGGGCGGAGAACCTCATCGACGCCCTGCTGGTCCTGGCCCAGGCGGAACACGGTCTGGACAACAGGAGCCCGGTGGCCCTGGACCAGGCGGTATGGCTCGTCCTGGCGGAAACAGGTTCGGACGGCGTCACCGTGACAGGGCGGGCAGAGCCGTTCGTCGTCGATGGGGACCCTGTCCTGCTGAACCGGCTCGTCATCAATCTCCTCGACAACGCGGTCCGCTACAACCATCCCGGCGGAACCGTTGAGGTAACGCTCTCCCGTGGAGTGTTGACGGTCCGTAACACCGGCCCGCACGTGCCCCAGGAACGTTTCGGCGATCTCTTCGAGCCCTTCCGGCGGCTGCATACGACCCCTGGACAGGGCGCCGGGCTCGGATTGTCGATCGTTGCGGCGATCGCGAAGGCTCACGGGGCCGACGTGCGAGCGAACCCCAATCCGGGTGGCGGGCTGGAGCTCGTCGTGGTTTTCGCGGGATCCGAGGACGCATCCCCCGCAGGAGGAACAGCGGAGTGATACATGTGACACAGAATGTGAATTATCTGTCGCACTGGCGGCCGCCGGATCCTGTCCGCCCAGTTCGGCCTCCGCCGCGCGGTGGGCGACTCGGCAACATTATGTGTCACATCCGCGTGCAGGAGGACGGGCCGTGCCCGTCGTGGCGTTCCCCAGCCCACCCGACCCCACCGGCTCGACCACCGCCGCAGCGGTCGAGCGCTTCCTGGAGTCCCGCACCGCGGCCACCACCCGCACCGGCTACGCCGAGACCCTCACCCACCTCACCGCGATCACCGGCCCGGCCCGTCGCCGAAGTTCCACAACATATTAGTAGCGGGTCACGCAATGGGCAGGAAGCCATCGATTTACCGACAACGCGTTCTTGTCGGTGATCGCCCCTACGCTCCCGCCGTGGCAGCCGAGTGGTTGTACGAGCACAACAGCGGACGAGCATTCGCCTGACCGACAACGGGCGGGACTTCTGGCGGCAGGGCAGCGGCATCTGGTGGGCCTGGCGTCAGGTTGACTGGCTCTACGCGGCGCACGGTGGACAGCCTCTCGGCTGGTTCGCCGGCGCGACCTTCTACGACCACGCCACCCGTCAGGCGCTTAAGAAGGAACGTGAAGAGTCGACGCCCCGGAGCAGTTGGGTCGCCATCAGCGGGATCCTCGCCCAGGCGCCGGCCTCCGGAGCCTGGCGCTCGCGCAGTTCACACAAGTGTCTCTTCGAATTCGGCAGCCGTTCTCGGGCGCCTATGGACCGGGGACGGACACTCGATCCGAGCCCGCTCTCCGGAAGGAAAGCGGAGCACGCCCACTCGAAGGGTTGCCTGTTGATCAAGACCAGTCTCCGCGCGTTCATAGGGGCGATCCTCGTCTTCGTAGCGTTGCCGATCAGTTTCGCCCCGGCGGCGCACGCCGCCACCGTGCCATCGCAGGGTTCCGCCACTCAGCTCGACGTCGGCAACTGGAACGTCGAGTGGTTCGGCGACACGGGCACCGGCCCGACCAACGAGGCGCTGCAGCAGGCCAACGTTCGCGACGTCATGGCCGGTGCCAACATGGATGTCTGGGGCCTGTCCGAGGTCGTCAGCACGTCCGCGTTCAACACCCTTGTCTCTGGTATGCCCGGCTTCACCGGGGTCCTGGCCAACAACCCGATCGTGACGAACGGACCGCAGTACTACTCCGACTTCAGCAACGCCGAGCAGAAGGTCGCGCTCGTCTGGCGCAGCAGCATGGCCAGCCTGGTGAGCGCGAAGGTCATCCTGACGAGCCAGAACAGCAACTTCGCCGGTCGCCCGCCGGTCGAGTTCACACTGCGCGGCACCTTCGACGGCGCGACCCGTGACCTCGTCTTCATCGTCCTGCACGCGAAGGCCGGTTCCACCCAGGACGCGTTGAACCTGCGCAACCCCGCGTCCCAGGCCCTCAAGTCCTACCTCGACTCCACGTACCCGACGCAGGACGTCTTCGTGATCGGCGACTGGAACGACGACGTCGACACGTCCATCACGACCGGGAACGCGTCGCCGTACGCCAACTTCGTGAACAACACGGCGCGTTACGGCTTCCCGACGCGGGCGCTGTCCTTGGCCGGAGTCGCGTCGACCACAGGCTTCCCGGACTTCATCGACCACCAGCTCAACACCAACGAGGTCAACGCGAAGTACGTCGCGGGCTCGGCGACCGCGTTCCAGCCCCAGGCCTACGTTGCGAACTACGCGAGCACGACCAGCGATCACTACCCGGTGCTGGCCCGGTACAACTTCACCCTCGGCGGCGGAGGCGGCACCAACCAGCCGCCCACGGCCGCGTTCACGCGCTCGTGCACCAACCTCACGTGCACCTTCACCGACGGCAGCACCGACGCTGACGGTACGATCGCGGGCCGCAGCTGGACCTTCGGCGACGGCCGGACCTCGACGGCTACGAACCCCTCGGTCACCTACGCCGCGGCGGGCACCTACCCGGTGCGCCTTACCGTGACCGACAACGGCGGCGCCACGCACACCACGACCCAGAACGTCACGGTCACCGCGGGCGGCGGCGGTCCGGCCAACGTCATCATCAACGAGGTCCTCGCCAACGAGTCGGGGAGCAGCACCGCCGGCGAGGCCGTCGAGATCGTGAACATCGGTGGCACCGCGATCTCCATCGCGGGCTGGACGGTCCGGGACGGCACGGCCGTGCGACACACCTTCGCGGCCGGCACGGCGCTGCAGCCCGGCAAGGCGATCACCGTGTTCGGGGGAGCCTCCAGCATCCCCGGTGGCATCGTGGCCGTGGCGGCGAGCACCGGTGACCTCAACCTGGCCAACGGCGGTGACCAGGTGATCCTCCGGGATGCGGCCGGTGCGACGATCCAGTCGATGACCTACACCTCAAGCCAGGCGAGCTCCGACGGCGTCTCGATCAACCGGAGCCCTGACGGCTCGGCGACCGGCGCGTGGGTCAAGCACAACACGATCAGCTCGCTGACGCGGTCGCCTGGCCAGCGAGCCAACGGAACGGTGTACTGAGTCAGCACCGAGACTCACCCCCCGGGGATCGTGGCGCCGTGCGACGCCACGATCCCCGGGGTTTACACCGATCCCGCTGCCCACAAGAAAGCAGAAAACCCCCGAACTGGGGGCAAGTGGCCAGCTACTTGGCGCCGATGGGCTCGCTTCCTGTCGCGGTCCTGCCTTCTATCTGACGCTCAGCTGGAGGTGACCTTCCAAGATCCGAGACACGCCGAATGGGCGCTGTGGCAGCTCGCCACGGACGCGGAAGCCCTGGCCCCGCAGTGGCTGCGCACCTCCCTGCGCGACCGCGCCGCCGCGATCGCCACCCGCTACGGGGCGTCATCCTGAGAGTTGCCGCCTGCTGCGGGAACGGTCGGTTGAGAGGGGTCAGCCAGCAGACTCCGGCGTTGTCACCGTGGGCTGCGTGGCTGGGCTCGGCGTGGTGGTGGCGGCTTTGGAACGGCGGGTCATCTCCACGTGAGCCCGGCTGTCGCGGGTTCGGATCACGGTGGCGGTCACGAGAAGGCCGAGGGCCGCGATCACAGCGGCGCCGATGAAGGCGGCGGTGTAGCCGTCGGTGAGAGCCTCCAGAGTCGGGGCGCTGTCCTGCTCGAGCTGGGCGAAGGCGATGCTGGACAGGACAGCGAGACCGAGGGCTCCGCCGAGCTGCTGGCTGGTGTTGATCAATCCGCTGGCGAGGCCGGCCTGTTGCCAGCTGACCCCGGTCGCCGCGGCGACGAACAATGGCGTGAACACCAGTCCGAGACCGGCCCCGGCAACCAATCCCGGAGCGAGGAGGTCGCTCACGAAGCTGCCATGGGGCGGGGCCTGGCCGAACCAGGCAAGACCCACGGCGAGCAGGGCCATGCCGGTAGCCGGTACGGGCTTGTACCCCCAATTTGTCACCAAGGTGGAGCCGAGCGAGAGCGAGGTGACGAAGGTCACCAGACACATCGGTACCAGGCACAAGCCTGTGGTGATCGCGTCGTAGTGCAGCACGTTCTGCAGATAGAGCGAGAGGAAGAAGAACATCGGCACCACGATGCCCCCGGCGACGATACCGGCCAGGTTGGCTCCGGTCAGCGTGCGAATTCGGAAGATCGTCAGGTCGACCAGAGGCCCGCGCGAGCGCCGCTCGACGATGACAAACCCGGTGAGCAGCACGATCACGCCGACGAATGAGCCGATCGTCCGGATCGAGCCCCACCCCACGTGGGGGGCCTCAAGCAGTGCGTAGACCAGCAACGTGAGCCCGGCGGTGACGGTGGTCGCCCCGGCGAAGTCGAAGATCCGGTCTGATGCACCCGCCCGCGTTTCGGCAAGCAGCGGAACCACGAATAGCACGCAGACGACAACGATCGGAACGTTGATCCAGAGAACCCACTGCCAGCCGGCGTACTGGGTCAGGACCCCACCGAGGACAACGCCTGCCGCGCCGCCGGCGCCGCCGACAGCCCCCCAGGCCCCGTATGCCTTGTTGCGCTCTACCCCGTCGTGGAAGGTGACGGAGATGATCGACATCGCCGACGGTGAGAGGATCGCCGCCCCGAGGCCCTGCACGACCCGAGTGGCGATCAGTACTTCGACGGAGTCGGCGAAGCCGCCCGCCAGCGAGGCGACGCCGAACAGAGCCAGCCCGGCGATGAACATGCGACGCCGGCCGAGGAGGTCGGCCAGCCGGCCGCCAAGCAGCAGGAAGCCACCGAAGGCCAGCGCGTAGGCGCTGACCACCCAGGTGAGAGCCTGCTGGTCGGCGCCGAACGTCTGTCCGATCGCCGGCATCGCCACGTTGATCACTGAGCCGTCCAGCACGACGATGAACTGCGCCGCGCACAGCAGAATCAACCCGTACCAGCGGCGGCGCTCATGAACACTATCGACAGCAGTCAACGGAAAGCCTTTCCCTCAGCCCTTTCGGGCTCAATCGGTCATTGAGAACGGGTGCGACGATCACTTCGCCTGCCGAGATGAGGATGCGGTCGGCGAGTTTGTCGGCTTCGTCCCGGTCGTGAGTGGTGCGCAGAGTCGCGGTGCTCCGGCCTGGACAGCCGGTGAGGCCAGGTCATGAAAGTCCTGCCGGGTCTTGGGGGACTGTGGCCAAGGGGCGGTTCATCGGGGGAGCGGGTGTGGGGTTGGGGTGTTCTGGAGTGCCGTACGGGGCGTGGCAGTGACCGAAGTGGTCAAGCAACTCGCGGACGCGCCACTTTCCGGGGTCGCGTCAGGACTGCAGGACGACGCCGAGGCGTACCCGCCAGGCCTCGGCCGCCATGGGCGGACTCGGTGTCGAGGACCCCGACCTCGCCGGCGGAACGCTCGCGGAAGCACTTCAGGATCTTGAGGAGGGTGGTCGCGTCCGCGCCGTTGGGGCCGAACGGGGCCAGTACCTCGCCCCAGCAGACGCGCGGGTTCGCTCCGTTCGGCACCTCGGTCGAGCCGTATCGCATGCGCGGGATTCGGGGCTGGATGACAGGCTCTGCCCCTGGCCGCTTGTTGTCGCCGGGATTCATGTTTTCCAGCATTTCGTTGAACCGATGCCGGAAACTTTTCGGTGCCTATGGGCGATGGACCAGGGCGAACGGACGGGCAACCCTCAACCCGCGGGTGAACCTTCCCGCTCTGTTCTCCATCGTCGAGGTCATGCGAGCAGGGCGATCGACCCCTCCCTCAGCGGAGGCCAGCCGGCTGCCATCCGGGCTGAACACCACCGAGGACACCGAGTTGGTGTGGCCGGTCAGGACGGCGCGTGCGGATTGGCTGAGCAGCACGGCCATGGCCGCCCGGGCCTCGCTGGTCTGGGCGATGGCCTGGGCTGCGGCGAGGCGCGCCGATGTCGCCGGGTCATCGGGCAGGGATTGGCTGTAGGCGGCTGCTTCGGGGGAGGAGGCATCGGCGCAGCCAGCCGGAGATCTGCTCCGGCGACCAGCACAATGCGAGTTCCGCCTCGACCATCGCCCGCAGCGCGGGTTGGCGGGCCAGCTTGGCCGGTTTGGGCCGGCGCGCCCGCCGGGAGGCCTCACCATCGGCAGGCGTGGCCCGGTAGTGCTCGCGGCCGCCGCTGCGAGCGATCTCCCGGGAGATCGTCGACGAGGCCCTGCCCAGCCGCCTGGCCAGCACCCGCGTGGACTGTCCCGCGGCGATGCCCCGAAAGATCTCTTCGCGCTCGGCAGCCGTTAGATGGCGCGCGGACCGTCGCTGCGGCACCTGGCGCACGCCGCCGCTCTGGTAGAGAAAACTCCGTACGTGATGCTCGGGGCACTCAGCGCCCGGCCCATCGAGTTGAAGGACTCCCGTCGCGCCAGCGCCGCCAGATTTCCTCTTGCTGAGCGGGCGAAAACCCGTAGTCACGCACACACACCTCAGCGACAACATGATCACCTACGGGTGGTGCATTGATCCTTTGAGGGTGCCATCGTTTCTTGAAGATTCCTTCGACTTCGGCGAACGGGGTGCATCATGATCGAAACCTGCATCCGCGCGGAACCGGCGCAGGCGTCACCCATGTTCGGGTGCACTGGTTCGGCTCAGGTGACCGTGCAGGAACGTGTGGACGCCCGCGGTGACCGTCTCGGTGATCTCTTCGGTGGACAGGGTGGCGTGATGCGTCGGCAGCCCGGCTGAGACCAGTAGCAGCAGGTGCAGCGCCGCGCGGTCGGGGTCGTCGATGCGCAGCACCCCTTGTTTCGCCAACTGCCGCAGGTGTCGGGCGAGTTCGCGGCGGACTCGCCGCGGCCCGGTCTCCTGCCAGGCGTCGATCGCTTCTTGAGGGATGTGGCCCGCTTCGGCGTTGATCTGTCCGACCAGGAGGAAGTGGGCGGCGCTTTCGGGCATTGGCGTCGCCCAGTCCAACCCGAACTCGATGAGATCGGTCTCCACGTCGATGACCTTGCGCAGGTGGCGGTCGATGATGGCGATTTGGACGTCGGCCGCCCGGGTGGCGCTCTCCTGAATCACGGTCAGGAACAACTCGGCCTTGTCGGTGAAGTGGTTGTAGATGGTCCGGGTGGACACACCGGCCTCGGTCGAGATCGCGTCGATGCTGGCGCGGGTGTAGCCGTCGCGGGCGAACACCGTCAGGGCGCCGTCCAGGATCGCCTGCCGCTTGCCGGCCATCCCCCTGCGAGGGCGGGACGTCGTGGTGTTTTCCCTGGTCATCTCGGGTCCTCCAGCGTAATTGCATCAATCGTTTTACTTTTTACCATGCACGTTGTACTTTACCTCATGCCGCAGCACTGCGGCACACCGTGAGGAGAAACACGCATGATCAGGATCGCCATCGTCATCGGCAGTACCCGCCTCCGTCGCCGGAGCGCGGTCGCGGCCCGCTGGGTCGCCGAGGTCGCCGCCCACCACCCCGCTGTCACCGCGGGAGAGGCGACCTTCGAGGTCGTCGACCTGGCCGAATACGACCTGTCGGTACTGGATGAGCCCCTGCCCGCCCTGTTCGGCGACTACCACCACGCGCACACCAACCAGTGGGCCCAGATCATCGCCTCCTTTGACGGTTTCGTCTTCGTCACCCCCGAGTACAACCACTCGGCCCCGGCCGCACTGAAGAACGCCATCGACTTCCTGTTCGCCGAGTGGAACAACAAGGCCGCCGGCTTCGTCAGCCACGGCGTGCACGGCGGCGTGCGTGCCGTGGAGCACCTGCGGCAGGTCATGACCGAACTCCAGGTGGCCAACGTGCGCACCCAGGTCGCGCTGTCGGCCTTCACCGACTTCGAGATCACCGATCCGGCCGAGCCCGGTACCATCGCCCCCGGACCGCACCAGGAGCCGACCCTGAACGAGTTACTCGACGAGGTCATCGCCTGGTCCCGAGCGCTCAAGCCGCTGCGTGAGGCAGCCGGTCAGACGGTGGCCGCGTGAGCATGCGCTACCGGCTGCTGGGCCGTACCGGGCTGCGAGTCTCCGAGGTTTTCCTCGGCGCGATGACCTTCGGCGAGGAGCAGATCGGCGCCTCGCCTCAGGAGGCCCGCCGCATCCTCGATCTGTACGGCGAGGCCGGCGGAAACCTCATCGACACCGCGAACTTCTACTCCGGCGGGCGGAGCGAGACCATCCTGGGCGAGCTGCTGACCGGCTGCCGCGACCGGTTCGTTGTGGCCAGCAAGTACACCGTCTCGCGCAACGGCGGCGACCCCAACGCCGCCGGCAGCCACCGCAAGAACCTCACCCTGTCCCTGGAGTCCAGCCTGCGGCGACTAGGCACCGACTACCTCGACCTGTACTGGGTCAACCTGTGGGACCGGCACACCCCGATCGAGGAGACCATGCGAGCGCTGGACGACGCCGTGCGTGCCGGGAAGATCCTCTACGTCGGCATGTCCGACGCCCCGGCTTGGGTCATCTCTCACGCCAACACACTGGCCGAGTGGCGCGGCTGGACCCCGTTCGCGGCCATCCAGGCCCCCTACAGCCTGCTCAACCGCGACATCGAACGCGAACTGCTACCCATGGCCCAGGCGTTCGGACTGACGGTCGCCGCCTGGGGTCCGCTCGCCCACGGCGTCCTGTCCGGCAAGTTCGACCCTGCGGCGGAGCCACGAGAGAGCACGCGGATCAGCGCACGCTCGCTCGGAGCCCGCGAGCACGCCGTCGCCCAGGCGGTGCGGGAAGTCGCCGACGAGATCGGGGCAACCCCCGCGCAGGTGGCCATCGCCTGGACCCGGGCGCGCTCCCGGGCCGTGCACCCGATCTTGGGCGCCAGGACCGCAGAGCAACTCAAGGACACGCTCGGCGCCCTGGGTCTCACCCTGCCCGACCATGCCGTGCGACGCCTGGAGGCGGCCACCGACTTCACCCTCGGCTTCCCCGGCGATTTCCTGGCCCAGGCCGACCCGGCGGTGTTCGGCGAGTCCGCTGTCAGGCTCGACGGAAGACGACTCCCATGAGCGAAGAACCCGCACCCGCACCCGGCCCCGTCGCGAGGGCCGGCGCCAGGCCCCGGCGATTCGCTGGGCGTCAGAGGGTGAGTCGGCGGGGGTGGGTGATCTCCCGGGTTGTGGTGGCCGCCGCTTCCATCCGGCCAGGGTGTCGGCGTCGGCGAGGGTGTCGAAGGATAGCCGGGTGAGGTCCTCGATGCGCCAGATCGGGACTTGGTAGTTTCGCACCTGGGGCGTGCCGGACATCCTGGTGAAGCTCTCCCGCTTCGCCGACGGCTGTCACGTCGCGGTGCTCGCGGTCCGCAGCGCCGTCCGCGACGGCGACCTCGCCCCCCTGCGCGCGTTCCTTCATGACCATCTGGAATTCCCCTACGGGCCCCGCCGACTTTGCCCGACGAGGTCGAGGCCCGCCACACCCGGTAGGGCCTCCGGGCATCGGCTTCCCCCCCTTGGCAAGTACAGCCTCGCTGCCGCGCGGGACGGCGTTACACCGTCAGACGCCCGCTGAGGCCACCCATCACCGAACAGGCCGACGCGATGACCGAGCCGACAGGTCAGCCGATCGGTGACAGGCGTACGACCTTGAACTCGCGGGTGGTCAGCTTCTCGTATCCTTCCAGGACGCCGGGCCAGGCCTTCTTGACTTCGGCATAGAGTCTCGCCCGCTCCACCGGGTCCGTAATGATGGAAGGCTTCACCTTCAGCGTGCGGTCGCCTACCTCGATCGTCGTCTCTGACATGACGGCGATGTTGGTGACCCACGCAGGATCCTTCTCCCCGCCCCCGTTGGACCCGACCACGACCACGTCGGTCCCGTCGGCGGTGTATCCCATCGGGGTCACCCGCTCCTGGCCGGTGACCTTTCCCGTGTGATGCAGCAGCACCAGGTTCATGCCCTCGAAATAGCCGCCTACCACGCCGTTATTGGCACGGAATTCGGCAATGACTTGTTCGTTGAAATTTGTCATGGTCTTCAGGACCTCCTTGGAAAGGGAACGGCGCGGGGAGGGGCAGCGGCCGTCGGACCTGAGCAACAGCGCCGTCGATGAACGGCTTGGCTCCAGTGGTGAAGAGTTTTTCCCGTCACCGATGTGGAAGAGAACATGCGATTGGCGCTTGTTCCCCTTTCGGATGGTGGTTTCAAGAGCCTTTCCGATTCTCTGCGATGACCGCTTGCGCAAGAGACCGTCGGTAACCTCAAGGCGGCCGCCCCGGAGATCTCAGGGGTGGCATCGCCCGTGGCCGGCCAACGCAACATCCGAAACCGGGGTGAGACGGCTCCGCTGTTCGGCACACTCCAGTGCGACCTCCTCCGTAGCGCGGCAGGCAAGCAGCGGAAGGAGCCGACCTCGGTCCGTGCCGAGCGGCTGAAGTGAGTGACGGAGCTGGACCGTCACCCGTTCTTGGCGAGCATGGACGGCCCGAACGCCGCCAAGACCGCACGGGACCGGTGCTCTTGCTGACGGCCAAGAAACCCAACGGGACCGCAGCCGGTGGCGGAAAGCTCTGCTCGTGGATTGTCAGTTTCTCCTGACGATGACATCGCGTTCATGGGCCAGTGGTGGCGCGGTCGATCCAGCCCCGGCTGATGCCTCAGGTGAGCTGACCGGTGGGCATGATGGTGACCTGCTGAAGGTTCGCCCGCGCTGGAAGGCTCGCTATGAACCCGACCGTCCGTGCCACGTCCTGCGGCGTGAGCCACTCCATCGTCTGCTTGGTGCCTTCCAGCCATGCCCGCACTCCCTCGTCGGTGACGTGGCCCTGCAACTCGGTGCCGACGATGCCGGGCTCGATCGCCGAGACCCGCACGTTCTTCGCGCCCAGTTCGGCCCGCAGGTGGCGGGACAGGTGGGTGACGTATGCCTTCGTCGCGGAGTAGACGGCGAAGTTCGGGATGATGTTCTGGGCCGCGATCGACGAGGTGTTGATCAGGTCGGCCACGCCGCGCTCACCCGCTGCCTTGACCAGTTGAGGTGTGAACGCGGCGATGACGTTCATCAGGCCCGTGATGTTGAGGTCGATCTGGTGCTGCCACTGGTCGGCGGCCAGCTTTTCCACCGGGGCGGGAAGCATGATGCCCGCGTTGTTGAAGAGCAGGCCGGCGCCGCCCAGCTCTGCAGCCACGCGGTCGGCGGCCGAGCGCACCGCCGCCGCGTCGGTCACATCGACGGCCAAGGCCAGGGCCTCGCCGTCGTTGCGCTGGATCCGGGCGACCAAGCCGTCCAGCCGCGCCGCGCGCCGCGCCAGGACAACGACACGGGCGCCCAACTCGGCCAGGTGCTCGGCCGTGGCCTCGCCGATTCCGCTGGAGGCGCCGGTGACGACCGCCACGCGGCCGGTGAGGGGACGGGCAGAGGTTTGCGCGATCATACTGCACACCTTTCGGGTGACTTATCGGAGTACGGGCAGATCGCCGTGTTCCGTTACCAAGCACACCAGCCGGCGACCCCCTCCTGGGGTGCCCGAGCATGCCCTGACCAGGCAGGTACTGCCAGGGCCACCCTGCCGCCAGGTGTGGCGCGCCGGACTGGAGCACACTGGAGGCATGGACCGTAGTCGCGAGCTCGCCGATTTCCTGCGCTCACGTCGCGCTCGGATCGCTCCCGACCAGGCGGGTCTACCCGCCGGCGGCAGGGCCCGCCGCGTGCCGGGACTGCGCCGCGATGAGGCCGCCCGGCTGGCCGGAGTCAGTACCGAGTACTACACCCGCCTCGAACAGGGCCGCGCCGGCAATCCCTCCCCGGAGGTCACCGAGGCCCTCGCGCGCGCGCTCCAGCTCGACCTCGCCGAACGTGAACACCTCGTCGACCTGCTGACCCGCCCCGCCCGCCGTGCCCCGGCCAGCCCGCAGCGGGTCCGGCCCGGGCTCCATCTGATGCTGCGGACGCTCGACCACGTGCCCGCGTTCATCCTCGGCCGCCGTACGGACGTCTTGGCCGTCAATCGCCTGGCCCGCGAGGTCCTGACCGACTTCGACGCCCTTCCCGTCCCGCATCGCAATCTCGCTCGCTACTACCTGCTGGATCCCGAAGCCCGCAACCGTACCGGCGACTGGGAGCGGGTCGCCGCTGAAACCGTCGCCATGCTCCGCCTCGAGGCCGGCCGTTATCCGGCGGATCGGCGGCTCGCCGATCTGGTCGGCGAGCTCACCCTGCGTTCGCCTGAGTTCAGCCCGTGGTGGAACGATCATCGCGTGCTACGCCGTACGCACGGCTCCAAGACCTACCATCACCCTCTCGTCGGCGATCTTCACTTCTCCTACGAGTCCCTGCAACCTCCCGGCGACACCGACCAGACCTTGTGCGTCTACAACGTGGAGCCCGGCTCGGCGACCGCCGAGGCCCTGCAGCTTCTCAGCAACTGGACGGCGCCCCAGGCCGGCGGCATGGTGTGAAAAGGAAGCGATGGGAGACGGTTCGAGCATCCGAACAAAAGTCCCGTCAGCGGACCAGGACAGAGTGACTTACCGTGTCTTCTCGTTCTGGTGCTTATCGCCGATCTTCGCGCAGCCTTACTGCTTGAGCCAATGCCGTATCACGCCCGGTATCGACCATCTCATCACTCCGATTCCACGCAAAAGTCCTTGCCGCGAGGCCCGGACATCTCCTCGATGCCGTGTCGCAGGGCTCCAGCCTGCCCGACTCAGATTCGGGCCGGAGCCGTCGGTCCGCGCCGCGATCTTCTCCACCAAGGTCCGCAACAGGGCGCTGCGACCTGCTCCCGGCGGCCGATCAACCACAAGCCCCACTCCGAGCTCAGAGCCGCGCTCAAGACCCTCATCGACCACGTCAACGACTACGCGGCTCGCGCCAGACCGCCGCAAGCCGCGTGAAAACTTGACACAAACGTCCAGAATTCAGCGACCAAGGATCCCCAGTGCCGTGACCGCGTAGGTTCGCAGGGTTGATTGGTATTCATGTTCACGCCGACCAACGCGTCCTGGGCGAATCCGATAGTGCGACACGCCAGGGCTCTGGACGGATCTGTCAGCGTAGGTCGAGCCGCATGAGGATCCGGGGATGACCGGCCAGCACCGAAGTGGTGTCGGCCGCGTGGCTGAATCCAGCGCGCTCGAAGTTTCTCCGGATCCCGGCATACGCCATCGTGGTGTCCACCTGGGCGTCACCGTTGTCCAGGGGATACGCCTCAATCACCGGTGCACCGTGGGAGTGAGCGAACTCGACGGCCCCGGCGATCAAGGCGTGCGAGATCCCCCGCTTGCGATGACCGGGGCGGACGCGGATGCACCACAGCGACCAGACCGGCAGGTCGTCAATGCGCGGGATTGTGCGGCTACGGGCAAAGGACGTGTCCGAGCGCGGTGCCACGGCAGCCCAGCCGACCGCCTCGCCGCCGTCATAGGCGAGCACCCCCGGCGGGGGCTGCCGACGGCACAGCTCGCCGACGTACTCACCACGGGCCGCCCCATGGAGTTCGTTGTTGAGCTTGGACGGGATCCGGTAGCTCAGGCACCAGCAGACGTTGGCACCAGGAGACTTCGGGCCGACCAGGGCCCGGACGTCCTCGAACACCGACGCAGGGCGAACTTCGAAGGTCATGCGACCACGATGTCACGACGTGCATGACGACGCCGCTCAGCCCTCGGTCGCACGGGACAACCCACCCCGGTGAAGGTTTCCGGTCACGGCACTAGGGCGTGTATCGGAAGTAGATCTTGGACTGCAGTGATCTTGGTTTGTGGCACGTGGAGACCTGACGGACGCACAGTGGGCCCGGCTCGAGCCGCTGTTGCCTAGGGGCAAGAAGCCGGGCCGGCCTCCGATATGGATCCGGCGGCAACTGATCGATGGCATACGGTGGCGAACCCGGACCGGGGCGCCGTGGCGGGATGTCCCAGGGCGCTACGGGCCCTGGGACCGGGTGTACGACCTGTTCCGCCGCTGGCAGCGGGACGGGACCTGGGCCCGCATCCTCACGCAACTCCAGGCCCAGGCTGATGCAAAGGGCCTGATCACCTGGGACATCAACGTCGACTCCACCGTCTGTCGAGCCCACCAACACGCCGCCGGGGCGCGTAAAAGGGAGACCTGCAGAAGGAACCGCCCGGCGGCGGCGCGACCGAACCGGACGACCATGGCCTCGGACGCTCACGAGGCGGCCTGACCACCAAGCTGCACCTGGCGGTCGAGCAGGGACAGAAGCCCATGTCGATCGTGATCACGGCCGGGCAGCGTGGCGACTCTCCGCAGTTCGAACCCGTCCTGAAGGCGATCTGTGTGCCCCGCATCGGACCGGGAAGGCCCCGCGTCCGGCCCGACCGCGTGCGCGCCGACAAGGCGTACGCCTCGCGGAAGAACCGGGCCTACCTGCGCAAACGCGGGATCCGCTGCACCATCCCTGACAAGGCCGATCACGTCCGAAACCGCAAGAGGCTCGGCTCCCGAGGCGGCCGTCCGCCGAAATTCGACAAGACCGACTACCGCCAGCGTCACGCAGTCAAGTGCGGCATCAACCGCCTCAAGAAGCACCGAGCCGTGGCCACGAGGTACGACAAACTCGCGGTCCGCTACGAGGCGACCGTTCGCATCGCGGCCATCGACGAGTGGCTGTGACCAGCAGCCATGCGAAACCGGCCAGGATGGCGCGTGAGCTTCAGGAACTCATCGCGGCTCGATCGGACTCGCTGCGAAGAACACAGAATTCGTTGCCTTCAGGATCAGCAAGGACTACCCAGCCAGAGCCATCAGGATTCCGGTGATCGGTGACAAAGGTGGCACCGAGGCCCAGCAGCCGTTCCACCTCCTGCTCACGCGAAGTCTCAGGGCACAAACACAGATGGATCCGGTTCTTGATCTTCTTAGACTCGGGCACCTGGTTGAAGTACAGCACTGGACCCTCCGCCAGCAGCACCTGAGTCTCCCGGTCACCCGGTTTGTCCTCCGGATGCAGTGGACGGCCAGTCACCCTGCTCCAGAACCGGGCCAGCTCGTAGGCATCCGCACAGTCAATCGCCACGTTCTGCAATACCGAAACCATGCGCGTAAGCCTTCCTGACTTCCACTCCAGACGCCACCGAGTTGCGCTTAGCCTTCGCGCACACAGCTCAGGCGCATGGCAGCACTTTCGATACACGCCCTAGTAGGAGCGGCATCGCGAAGAGTTTCACTGACCGGGCTCCTCTCCAGGGCAGGACCGGGAAAGGGAGCCGATGAGCCTCGGTCCTCTTCATGCAGGCGTGGACCGCCAACGACGCCGTCGCCTTCGGCGCCTGCCTCACCGCTGATGCCGACCACGTCTCCTATGACGGCACCCACGCGCACGGCCGGCCGGCCCTCCAGGACAACCACGACCGGCTCTTCCGCGGCGTGTTGGCCGGCTCGGTGCTCGTCGGCGACCTGGAGTCGATCCGCCACATCACCGCGGACGTTCTCCACAATCCTTGGGCTCGTTATCTAGACGATCTCGTCGAGATTGTCGGCGTAGTAAGAGATCGCCCGGCCGTACTCCGGCACAACCTGCCCCTCAACTACCAGCTTCAGTAGTTTGGACACGGCCTCGCGAGCGTCGCCCACGTTGTAGAGCGCCATCGACTGGAACGTCCGCAGGCCCCGGTCACCCGGATACTCTTCCAGCCCCTGCTCGAACGTCTTCAGCGCTTCCTGGTATCTGCCCAGGACGCGATAGGTGCTGCCCAGACCGAGAAACACGCCGAGCCTCTCCTCGGCGGAGAGCCCGTCAGTGGCCAGAGCCCGCTCATAAAACCGCGCCGCCTCGGCCTCCAGGCCTAGCGTGTCGTGGACCCATGCGGTCTGGTAAGCGATCTCCGCATCGTCTGGGTAGCGCTCTGCCAGGGCCAGGAGTTTCTCGCGTGCTTCGTCGCGCTTGCTCTCCTCGCGCAGCCTTACTGCTTGAGCCAATGCCGTATCACGCCCGGTATCGACCATCTCATCACTCCGATTCCACGCAAAAGTCCTTGCCGCGAGGCCCGGGCATCTCCTCGATGCCGTGTCGCAGGGCTCCAGCCTGCCCGACTCAGATTCGGGCCGGAGCCGTCGGTCCGCGCCGCGATCTTCTCCACCAAGGTCCGCAATAGGGCGCTGCGACCTGCTCCCGGCGGCCGATCAACCACAAGCCCCACCCGAGCTCAGAGCCGCGCTCAAGACCCTCATCGACCACGTCAACGACTACGCGGCTCGCGCCAGACCGCCGCAAGCCGCGTGAAAACTTGACACAAACGTCCAGAATTCAGCGACCAAGGATCCCTAGGCGTACCAGTCGCCGGCGATCTCCTGGATCTCCTTGATCCCCCTGCGCTCCGGGCTCACGGACAAGCCCACGGTGTAGACCTGCGTGATCGTCTTCGGGTTGTTGAGCAGGCTGAAGAGGTAGAAAGAGCCGCCGCCTCTGACGCGGAAGCCGTAGGGGTAGGTGTGGGATTCGTACCCCATGTAAAGGCCCTTGGAGACCTTGGCGTAGGCGAGGCGGCTGAAGTTGTCCTTGGCCAGCCGGTAGCCGTTCTTTCCCGCCTTGTTGTTGGGGTAGTCCCAGAAGGCCAGATACTCCTTGCCCGCGCCCTTGCCGTCCAATGCGGCGGTGACGTACCCCTCGGCATCCAGGCGCGGCGCCGGCACCCGCTGGCCGTAGTGCAGCGGGGTCTTCGCGGCCAGCTTGAAGGACTCGCCCGTTCGCCGCCAGAAGGCCAGGACGTGCGAGCGGTCCTGCCCTCTGTAGGTCGCCTGGAGGATGAACCACTCTCCGTCGGACGGCTGCTCGCGGGGCACGTAGTACGTCTGCCTGCCGGTCAGCAGGATCGGCTTGCGGATCTTGCTCTTGTCCCCGTCCTCCACATGGCCCTGGTCGATGACCACCTCGTGCCTGGTGCCCTCGGTGAACAATTCGTCCCGCGTGGAGGGATCGTCCCACCAGTCGCGATCCTTGATCGTTCTGTTGTTCCTGGCGAACCAGGACGCTGCTTCCTTCTTGGCGTCGGCGATGGTGAGCCGGATGCTCTCGGCCGAAGGCGTGGGGGTGGGGGTGGGCGCCGCAGCGGATGAGGGGACCGTCCCGGATGGGGAGGGCGTGTCCGATGGGGCGGCCAGGTAGGCGAAGGGGTCGGGTACGAAACCGCAGGCGGCGAGGCTCGTTACCAGGATGACGATGAGCAGCGCTTTTCGCACGATGCCGAATTCCTTCGATTTATTGCGGCAAATAATGACCAAGAAACCGTATCGAACGTTCAGATTGGTCAGGGGCACCGTACGACGCGGCCTCGGCTTGATGACGAGGTGGTCGTCGGGCGGATGAGAGGTACCCGGTCGGCCGAGGTCCGCGTCGTGCGCCAGGATCGCCGCCCGCACCCTGTCGGCCAGGCCCGGTATAGGCGAGCAGTCGGCTGACGTGCGCCTTCACCGTTGCCTCTGCCAGTTTGAGCTTTCGCCTGATCTCCGCGTTCGGCAGGTCACGGGCCGCCAGCTGCCATCCGGATCGCGTTTTTAGTCGTCCTGCATGGTGGTACATCTCCTGGATGCCCATGAACTTGAAGGATCGGTCGCTTCCGCTCGACCACGACGACTCACCTGCGACCCTCGCCTACCTACGGCTTCATGCGACGTTGGCTCACGGCGTCCATCGGTCGATGGCCCCAGCACGTGACGGTCAGGAGTCGACCACCGCCGTGTTCTGGCAGGCGACCAGGCGCCACCGCTCATCCTCTTTGGCCATGACGTACAGCGGGCTGCCCTCGCTCTCGCCCTCGATCGGCCGGCCATCCGGCGTCAGATACCGCTGACGCACCTTCACCGCGGCGACGTCGGGCCGGATGAACACCACGTGGACCACCTCGTAGGTGGCCGTCAGATCCTTCATCGCCCCGGGCAACACCTGGTGGGTGAAGGCCGAGATCTCGTCGCGACCGATAAGACGCCTGCCGTGGCCCGTCGTCCAGATCGCATCCGACCGGAACAATCCGACGAACTCGTCGGGAAGCTCGTTGTTCTGGGAATGCTCGACCACGGCGACCACCTGCTTGATCGCCTCGATCTCAGCCTCGCGTGTCCGCTCATCAATGTCAGTCGTTTCCATGACCACCAAAATGGCACCTCAACCAAACTTGAGGTCAAGGGGTCGAGATCCCCACTGTCGCCCCGGGCGGTTTTTTTTCACAGGCACTGAGCGTGTTCTTTAACCCCCGTCCCGGGTTCGCTCCATGAGCGTCTCGGGCCGTTCGACGGTTTTGTGGGTCATGGCGACGCGGTTGCCCAGCAGGGCCAGGGCGCGCTCGGAGGGGCTGGCGGGCTTGGCCTGAATGGTGATCAGTTGCTGGCCGGGGGTGCTGTTGACGTTGAACAGCTCGCAGGTAAGGGTCAGGGCGCCGACCTCGCGGTGGTAAAAGTGCTTGGTCTCACTCGTCATACCGGACACGTCGTGGCGGGCCCACATCCGGCAGAAGTCCACGCTCTTGAACGAGAGTTCGTCGACCAGCTCGGTCAGGTACGGATTGCCGAGGTCCGCTCCCACGACGGCGCGCAGGTGAGCCGCCCGGGCCCTGGCTGCCTGTTCCCAGTTCGGGTAGAACTCACGCGCGGCGGGATCCAGGAAGATCAGCCTGATCAGGTTGTCCGCGTGCTCCAGTCCGCCGTAGAGTGCCGCGGCCAGTGGGTTGGCGGCCAGCACGTTCATCCAGCGGTCGCACACGAGCGCCGGGGTGTCCGTCCAGCTGCGCATCAGCCGTAGCAGGTCCGGGCTGACCCGCTCCCTCAGGCCGGTCGTCCCACCCCGCCGGGGTCGCGGGCGGGCGAGCTCGTACAGGTGCGCCGCGGCTTCGGACCCGAGATCCAGCACTCGCGTCAGAGCCACGAGCACCTGATCGGAGGGATGTCGCTCACGCCCCTGTTCCAGGCGGATGTAGTAGTCGGTGCTGACACCGGCCAGCGTCGCCACCTCCTCCCGGCGTAGTCCCGGTGTCCGGCGGAAACCGACGTGCGGCAGCCCCACCTGCGCTGGGGTCGTGACCTCGCGCCGAGCACGCAGGAACTCACCCAGAAGCTTGTCGCTGTCCATTTCGTCACGTTATGTCGAAATCTAGATGATACGGTGGCTGTATTACTCCCAGGCTCGGCTTCGCCTGGTCGGTCGGCAGGTGTCACGGACACGGCGACCCGAACCGACGGCGCAGCAAACGCGCCCATCCCAAGACCAGCTTCGCCGCCAGTTCACCTATCCGAAGCTGAATCCGTTATCCGGCCAAGGCTGTGTGACAAGTAATTAGCGCTCGTTGAAACCGTGCAGCAGGGGGGTCGACGAGGCGGGTGGCCAGGGCATCGGCAGCAAGGGATCGAACACCGCTCACGCCCGTCTCGTTGAGCGGCTTCCCGCCTTCATGGGGTGCCATCAACGGGCGTTCGGCCAGCCGCCCAGGCCGGGGTTGAGGAACAGCGGAACAGCCATTGACACTGAGAAAGATCTGGCTGCTCGTTGTGGTGGTGAACTGGCCGAATGCGAATGGAGCAGGTGGCCAGAGCGCGCTGACGCGAGAGCGCGGCTCTGGCGAACACCGACCCGGCACCCTACATAGACTTCCGCAACCTGCGACGCAGCGGTATACAGCCAATGACTGTTCCGCTGTTCCCCAACCCCGGCCTGGGCGGCATCTAGTGCTTTGACCAGGAAAGTTAACCGGGACGGCGTTGGTCGGCCCCGGAGGGTTTCCCTGGTGTGGATCAAGCTTGCCGATCAGGCCCGGCGAAGTGCTTTCACCATGACCTGTTCCTTGGTCATCCCATCGGGCAGTACGTTGCCAGGCTCCGTGGCCATGAACCCGTTGCGCCGGTAGAGGGCGATGGCGGGTTCATTGTCCAGGAGCACCGCGAGCTTCAAGGCTGCTCCGCCCGATCCCAGAGCCCAGGTCTCAATTGCCGTAATCAGCCGGTTGCCGATTCCCTGGCCTCGCGCCTCAGAGCTGACCCAGACGGACCTCAACTCCCTGATATCACCGGCACCGGGAAGCCCGCTGGCCATGCCAACGGGGTGTCCATCCAGCAGCGCGGCAACGTGGTAGGCGCCGGGAAGCTTCAGGCGGGCACGCCAGCGTTCTTCTTCGCCTCTGTTCCAGTCGGCGAGCCGGACTTTGAACGCGTTCGGCGCATCGGTCAGCGCGGCAAGGCGGAGTGCTCGCCACAACGGCCAGTCGTTTGTCGTGAGAACCCGCAGAGTCACCATACCCGCGAGTCTTTCGCTGTGCCATCGGGTAGGTCCACCCTGATCACGCCGGATCCGGGGAGCCTTTCTCTCATCACTCCATCATGCGTCACTGCACTGCCCGACGATATACGCCGAGTTGTTCGATCATGAGGCGAGTGCAAATTTGCATTGAGATGTCAGCGCCCCTCACCTGCACATTCTGCATGAGGTGTCAGTAGATCTGCATATGCTGTCAGTGAGAGTAACTCACGCTTGTGATCTTGATATCCACCTATCGGGAGAGGCGACCCGGGTTTAGACGCGGCGCTGCTGCAAGCAACGCATGGAATGCCCTCTTTGAATGACCGCACGTTATGAAAGTCAACCAAGCCGACTTCACCGAACTCGGGGTACATCGACCCGGCGTGATTCAGCCACCTCTTCTACTCGGCGGCGGTGACGTCGCTGTCGGCGACCACCGCTTGGGCTCCGACGGCCGGATCGGCGGTGTTGACCAGAGCGATGACGACCTGGCCAGTGAAGACCAGGTGCATGAACGACGACCGGCATGACGGGCACGCCGCGACAGGTGATCCCACCGACAACCACTCACTCAATGCGCTCACTTGCGCGTTTCGCTCGCGCTCGGTCTCCCGGGCAGCCAAGTGCGCCTGCCAGACCGCCACTGCCTCGACCGACAACAGGGCCGCGGCGTTGCCCGGTAGGGTTCGCGCCGCCGCAGCGTCACCGACTGCCCTGAGCCGGCTACGTGTACCGAGCCGGAGAAACCGGGCATCGCATCGTGCCCCTATAGCAGGCGGGGGCCGAGAGCCTGGAAGGCTTTCACGAGGGCACGAACAGCGCCACGCCGGTCCGTGCGCCGGTATGCAGCATGGAAGACCATAGGGGGCGACGCCGGTCAGCGTCACCATCCGCAAGCGAGAGTCCAGGAACGGAGCGATCTCCGCGAGGGTGGCTATCACGGCTGCGCTCTCGGCGGTGTGGCGCAGGACGCAGGTGAGGTTCCCGGCGTCGGTCTCGACCGGGCGCGCCTCGCGGCGTGGCCGTACGTCTCCGAGCCAGAACCGGGTCATCCACTCGTCGGCGGCGGCCGGGTTGTACAGGATGGGGTGCTCGCTGAAGTCTTCGACGTTCATCGTGTCGGCGTCGGCGAGAGTATGCCGGGTGGCGACCACACCAATGCGCGCGCTGGTCATGGCCAAGGGGAAGGAATCCACGGCGGAATATCGCACGGGCGCGGGGGTCCACAGGACGTCCACTTGATGCTCAGGCAGGCAGCGGGTGAGCGCGGGAAAAGGAACGTCCTGGCGCACCAGCCGGGTCTCGGGGAAGCTGAGACGGACCTCTCGGGCGATGCCGGTCATGTCGGTGTGTCTCAGGACCGCGCCGAGGCCGGCGGAGACACCGATCCTCAGCGTGGAGCGGGCGGAGGTGGCCCGGGCACTGTCGCGAGCGGCGCCGGCCTGAGCGATCAAGGGTTCGGCGGCGATCGCGAACCGTAAGCCTGCGGAGGTCACGGCGAGCGACGAGGGCGACCCCGAGTTGTCCTTCCAGACGCTGGATGCGCTTGGTCAACGCCGGTGAGGTCAAGTGCAGCCGCCGGCCGCCCGTAGTGCCGCTCCTACACCAGCACCAGCACCAAGAAGTCGGCGACCAAACCGAGATCCAGATCCATACGCAACCCCTGCGGTGTGAATGGGGGCCGTTCCTGTCCTACTCGGAGGCCTTGTCGACGGCCTCGCGGCGCCCAGGTGCAGCTCTACGAGCGTAACGGCACCGGCGCGCAGCGCTGGACCTTCGACTCCGGTACCGGCCGGATCGTCAACCCACAGTTCGGCAGATGCCTCGACGCGACCGGCGTCAGCTTCGCCAACGGCACCCGGCCGCAGCAGCCCGGTGCGACGATTGGTGCGCTCGTGAGAGGCGGCGTAGCCGCGCAGCTTGGCAGCGCTGGAGCGCAGGCGATCGCCGATCGGCCCCGGTGCATGCGCGGCCTGGGTCTCCAAAAAGACGGCGCGGGCGCGCAAGGCCCCCGCGTGCTCATCGGTGCGGACGATGTTGGCGCACCCGGGCACGCAGTGATCCAGCTGCGGACTGTCATGGTTGCCTGCGCGCCGACACAGCGCCCGCTTCGGCCTGTACACGACAGCCGCCCAGCTGAATCGTCATGTTCGGGTGAGATCAGCGCGTTCGACGCGATTTGGTTGACGGCGAGCCGGTCGATGACTTGCTGGTGAGGGAGGAAGAGATCGCGGACGATGTCGCGGAGGTGGCTGCCGTTAGGGCCGCCAGCACGGCGGCGATGGCGGGCGGGTCGGGTGGATCGCCGTAGGTGACGGCGTGGATCTGGCGGGGGAAGCCGGTTAGTTCGGTGGTGTGGATGTCGGGACGCCGGTGGGCTTGGAGTGCCAGGCCGGGCAGGGTGGTGACGCCTTTGCCGGCGGCGACGAGGGCTTGCACGACGACCATGTCGTCGCTGAGTGATGCGATGCGTGGGGTGAAGCCGTGTTGCCGGCACACGGTGATCAGCTCGTTTTGGCACCGTTCGCAACCGCCGATCCAGGCGGAGTGGCGATGGTTGGCGATGCTGTCGTCGGGTCGCTGGCTGATGAGGTAGATCGGGTCGTCGGTGATGTGGACGAGGCGGAATCCCTCTTCTTCTTCGAGGGGGGCGTCGGCGTGCTGGAAGATGAGTGCGACGTCGATTTCGCCGTGTCGCAGCATCTGTAATGCTTCGACCGGGTGACGGTCGATCAGGATCAGCTCGAGTCCCGGGTGCGCCTGGGCCAGCGTAGCGGCCGCCTTGGGCACGATCGTGCTCAGCGCCGACGCATTGGCGGCCAGGCGAACCCGTCCCGCCTGCAAACCGGCCTGTGCTGCCAGCTCGCTGAATGCCGCGTCGACCCGTCCCACGATCTCGCCGGCCCGGATGGCCAGCAGTCGCCCTTCCGAGGTCAAGCGGATCCCGCGCCCGACGTGCTGAATGAGTTTGACGCCAGTGGCCGCTTCCAAGCGGGTCAAGTGGTGGCTCACCGACGATTGCGAGTAGTGCAGCTCCTTGGCCGCTTCGGTCACGGACTCATGTCGCGCCACCGCGGCCAGAACCTTGAGTTGAATCAGGTTGAGCATTCATCGAGGATATCGATGATAGTGCCGCAATATTGACATTAGACGTCATGAATTGATTGATCCATGCTGATGTCCAACGGGAAGCTGACCCTCGAAGGAGCACTCTGATGTCTGACGTACGCGTTCACAACTTCACGATCTCGCTGGACGGCTTTGCCACCGGTGCCGGTCAGGCCGCCGACGCCCCGTTCGGCCATGCCGGCGAACGCCTGCACGAGTGGATGTTCGCCACCCGGTACTGGCATGAGATGGGTGGTGGCCGGGGCGGCAGCAGCGGCGCCGACCACGCCTTCGCCGCGCTGCACGGTGTCGGCATCGGCGCCGAGATCATGGGCGCCGGCAAGTTCGGCCCTCCTGACTGGCAGGACGACCCCGCCTACAAGGGCGCGTGGGGCGCCAACCCGCCGTTCCACACGCCGGTCTTCGTGCTCACCCACCGGCCGCGGCCATCGATCGAGATGGAGGGCGGCACCACGTTCCACTTCCTGGACGCCTCGCCCGCCGAGGCGCTCAAGAAGGCCCGCGAGGCGGCCGGTGGCCAGGACGTGCGTCTCGGCGGCGGGCCCTCCGTGGTACGCGACTTCCTCGCCGAGGGGCTGGTCGATCGAATGCACGTCGTCCAGGTTCCGATCCTGCTCGGCCGCGGTGTCCGGCTCTGGGACGGCCTGGAGTCGCTGGAAGAGGCATACGACATCGAGGCGGTCTCGACGCCCTCTGGCGTCACCCATCTGACGTTCACCGCCAAGAGCCGGTGAGCGCGAACGCGACCGAGTCATAGGAGGCAGACCTTGGACACCTTCATCAAGGACGTGGCGGCGTTGGTCAGCAGCATCGACGACGAGTACGAGATCACGAAGCAGGTCGCGGCCCGGTTGTCCGGTCTGCTAGCCAGCGACTACCGGCTTCCCCCGGAAGTCACCCGGCCGTCGGACGAGCACCATGTCACGTACCCGCTCTACATCGCCCCCGACGACAGCTGGTCACTGGCGTCGGTGGTCTGGAACATAGGTCAACGCACACCTGTGCACGGACACGAGACATGGGGTGTCGTTGGAATCTACGCGGGGGCCGAACGTGAGCTCCGCTACCTCAAGCCCGCGGCGTCCGAGCCGGGCAGAGCCCTGACGCCAGCCGGTGAGCAGGTGTGGGAACGCGGGCAGGTCACCGTGTGCTGCACGACCGACGATGACGTCCACGCCGTCGCAGCCATCGGCGACGAGCCCACCGTCGGGATCCACGTCTACGGCGGCAACATCGGCACCATTAACCGGCGATTGTACGATCCAGCCACCGGAGCAGTCCGATGGTTCGTCTCCGGCTGGGACAGCCCGGCAAGCGAATGAGGAAACCCGGCCCCTCCGATCAGCGATACCGGCGAACTCATCGATGATCGCCAACTGGGCGTGGATCTGGTCGGAGGTGGATGAGTCGACGTCGCCGAAGCCGTTCGAGGAAGGGAAGTGCCGTCTCCGCGTGTCCTCGGCACTTTCCGCGCACAGATGCCAGCGGCTGCCCGTCCAGCACGGCCGCTTCCCCGACGGCCGCTCTGAACTGCCGGAGGAGCCAAGCGCAGCGCCTCACACCTGCTGCAGACCGATCACTCGCAGCATGTCGAGCACCGTCGCTTCGGTACATCCCCGCTCGGCCGAGTACACGAGCACATCAACTGCTCGTCCGTCACTGACCTGGTCGGATCAACGGCCGGTTCCTCCACCAACAGCGACTTGACGGCGGTCTTCTCCCACTGGTCAAGCTCTCGACTATCCGACCGGCGCGGCAGCCGCGGGCAGGTTACGTGCCTGACAGACCGCCAAGCGGCTGACCAGCCAGTTCGCTTGACACCCTAGTGCTGTGACCGGAAACCTTTGCCGGTCTGGCGTGTAGCCGCTGGCGTCGGTTGGATGTGTCGCACACGTCCAGCTGGCGTGAGGAGACGCCGTGGGAGAACCGGTCACAGTACGACGGCTGATGGACGCCGAGAGGAAGCCTTCGTCATCCAGATGGTCACCACCCGCCCGGCCAAGCTCGGGCAGCCCTTCACCCGCTGGTCGATCCGCAAACTGGCCGTCTATCTGCAACGCCTGCCCGGCCGGCCGCTCGTCATCGGACGGGAGGCCTTACGTACCTTGCTCACCCGCCGGGGGGTCACCTTCCAGCGCACCAAGACCTGGAAGGAATCCCCTGACCCCGACTTCGACGCCAAGCTGGACCGGATCGAGTACGCCCTGACCCAGCGCCCGGAACGGACCTTCGCCTTCGACGAGTTCGGACCATTGGGCATCCGCCCCACCGCCGGATCGGGGTGGGCCAGGCAGGGCCGGCCGGACCGGCTGCCGGCCACCTACCACCGCACCCACGGAATCACCTACTTCCACGGCTGCTACTCCATTGGCGATGACCTGCTCTGGGGCGTCAACCGGCGCCGCAAGGGCATCGACCACACCTGGACCGCGTTGCGGTCCATCCGCGCGGCCCGCCCGGACGGCGCCCCCATCTACGTGATCCTGGACAACCTGTCGGCACACAAGAACTGGCGCATCCTCACCTGGGCCAGGCGCAACAAGGTCGAGTTGTGTTTCACCCCGACCTACGCCTCCTGGGCCAACCCGATCGAGGCGCACTTCGGGCCGCTACGCCAGTTCACGATCGCAGGCTCCGACCATCCCAACCACACCGTCCAAACCCGGGCTCTGCATGCCTACCTGCGCTGGCGCAACGCCAACGCCCGCCATCCCGACGTCCTGTCCGCCCAACGTCGTGAACGCGCCCGCGTCCGCAGCGAGAAACAGCGACGCTGGGGCCGACCGCTCGCCCGAGCAGCCTGATACTCAAGCCGGTGAACGTTTGTGGTCACCGCACTAGATAACGATCGGTGAGCATCCCGACCCCGGTCACCATCGCCGACGGGCTCACCCACACCAGCCCAGCCTTGTTGCCGTTCGAGATCAAACGTGTGTTGCTGGACGCGGTGATCACCGTCCCGGATCAGGTCGTAGGCGCGAACCTGATTGGTGGCCAGCTAGCCGGCCACCCGCACCATGTCGTCCCAGTGCTGCACGATCGCCGGCAGGGATACCCGGCGCAGGCCCAGGGTGTTGAAGTCGCCCCACGCGTTGCCGGACCTGTGATCGCGGGTCAGGGTGCCCTCCAGCATCGGAGTGTCGACCCACTACAGCTGAGTGGCGGTCAGGTCTGCTGGCTGGACTTCGACGTGATCGCTCTCGTAGCGTGGGGGTACCTACGACGGCGGCCGGCTCTCGCCGGGCGGCTCCTGTTCGGCCCGCTGTTCCTTGAGCCGGGTCAGCAACACCACGCGCCCAGGCTCCGGAGGTCAAGGAACTCGCCGCGACCATCAAGACCACTCAGCAGGCGGGGATCTCTCAGATGCAGAAGATCCTCGGCAGGCTCTGATCCATAACAGCAGATACACGCCGCCGAGCGCGGTCACGGCGAACAGTCGCACGTCCAGCAACGGTTCTAGCAACCGCAGTTGGCCGACGACGAACCAGGTGCCGAACGCCAGCCCGATCGCGATACTCACCAGCGCCGACGAGAGCGCCTCGTCCTTGGCCAGTTCCTTAACGCCGTAGACAATCGGCAGCAGGGTCGCCAGTGACAGTGCCACGCTTAACAGGTCCAGGCGGCCGCCGCCGGGTTGCGGTTCTCCGGCACCCGCCGTGGGGCGCCGATCAGCACTACTGCCATGGCCGGCACCGCGACCAGGAAGGCCGCGCCAGGAGAATGCCTCCAGCGGCGCCTCGCCGAGCACCGGGCCGAGGGCGGTGCCGGCGGAGATGCCGCCCGCTCAGACGCCGACGGCGCGGCCCGTCACAGAAGGGAGCGGGCCGCTCGGCATACGTCGTAGGGGCGCGAGTCCCCCCGGTGTGGCCAGGAGGGGCCTTGGCCCTGTCGCTCAGGGCGGCCGGGTGTCACCAGCGCGGCCGCGACAGCGCCGACCGCTGCTGCGACCCTGGACCACCAGCCACGACCCGGACTTCGCCCCAAAAGAACCCGCGTTGTTGCTCTCTACACCTGCCCGCCTCCAGGAGTGACCGTGGTAGCCGCCGATGAGCTCGGCCCGATCGTTCCGCGGACCTTCGAGCCCGCGCCCGGGTGGACATCGGACGGCCGACGCGTCAAAGCACCTTTGGAATACAGCCGCAGACCGGAGAAAACCTGGGTCTACGGCGGCCTGCGCATCGCACACGGCCACGCGGTCACCATGCGCGCCGCCTCGCGCAACAGCGTCGGCTGGCAGCACTTTTGGCGCTGCTGGAGCAGGCCAACCCGACCGGCACGATCGCAGTGATCACCGACAATCTGTCCAGCCACAACAGCGTCTCCACCCGTCAATGGCTCACTGAGCATCCGCGGATCCGGCAGGTATTCGCGCGGCCGGTGGCCTTCAGTGGCGCGACGGTGCGACGCTTCCTGGGTAGGTAGCGCTTTCGACGAGACGTTGCAGGTGCTGCTGCATCAGCTCTCGGGCCTGAAGGCGGAATAAGTTCAGGCGCCGGGTGTGCGACAGCAGGAGCAGGCCGGTGGCGTGCGCGAAGGCGTCCGCAGTGATCATCGCGGCCTGATCGGTGTCGGCTCCCAGAGCCTGCGCGGCCAGCCGCACGGGCTCCAGCGCGGTCAGGAGGGCGGTGTTGAGTTCTCGGTTGAGTTCCTCGGACAGCCCGCGGGGCTCGATTCCGCCGCCGAACAGGTAAAATCCGAGATCGAGATCGCGGGGATTGGCGTCATAGAAGTCGAAAAAGGCGACGCCCGCGCTAATGAGGCGATCCGCGGCGCTGTCCGCCGAGGCGGCGGCGGTCTCCGTAACTTGCCTCAAGCGGGTCAGGGATTCGCCGAGTGCCGCGGCGTAGATGTGCTCCTTGCTTGGGAAGTAGCTGTAGATCGCGCCTGGGGCGTAGCCCGCTTCCTTGGCGATGGCCCGGACGCTGGCACCGTGCAAGCCCTCGGTGGAGAACACGCGCAGCGCGGCTTCGAGGATGATCCCTCGCTTCATTGCGGCCACGACGCTGCGGCGTTGCTCTGACGCGCCCCTGGCCATGTGAACCACCTTGCCCTCAAAGAGCGGTAACACTACCGCAAGCATCCGAGTGTTCATTATTGAACAGGCTTCGAGGCCGTGATGGACGTGCGACTGCCCGACTTCTCCCATTTCGTCCTGCACGGCATCTGTCCGGTGCGCCGCCGGCGCACGTCCACCCACTGTGACTTCCGGCGAAGTGCACCTTATTCCCCGCTCTGTCCCAATGTTAGAATGAACAGTGTTCAATGATTTGGTCATCGTTCATTTCTTGATGGTATCGTTCAACGATGGTGCAGAGCACGGGCAGGGCTGTCAGCGTGCGGGTCGCGGACTACACCGCGCGCTTCGAGTCATTCCTGCAGGACAAGGTGGCCACCATCGAGGAAGAGCTGGCCGGCCAGGAGGTGGGGACCGCAGGGCAGCCGGGTTTGGACGAGGCCGGCCGTATGCATCCGATGGTGTGGGAGGCTCGGCGGGAGGTGCAGCGCCAGGCGGGCGATGCCGGACTGTACGCCCCGCACAACAGCGCTCACGTGGGCGGCGGGGGTTTCTCGCGGGTGGAGATGCATCACGTCGAGGAGTTCGTCTACCGCGAAGCCGGGCTGGGCCTGGGGTTGGCAGCCCTGGCGTGGACCGAAGGGCCCAACCCGGCGATCGAGCACTGCTCTCCGCTGGCGCGCGAGCAGTACCTTTCGCCCCTGATCACCGGCGAGATCACCGCGGCGTTCGCCAACACCGAGCCGGACGTCGGCACCGATGTGCTGGGCATGTCGACCTGGGCTAAGCGGGACGGCGGCGACTGGATCCTCAATGGGAAAAAGGCGTGGATCACCAACGCGCACTTCGCGGATGTCGTGCAGGTCGTGGCCGTCACCGAGCCAGGTGCGGGTACCCGATCACTGTCGATGTTTCTCGTCGACGCGAACATGCCCGGATTCCGCCGTGGGGCCGACCTGCCGACGATGATGACCGACGGGCTCACCGGCGAGTTGGAGTTCACCGATGTCCGTGTCCCCGCCGAAAATGTCGTCGGCGAGATCGGCGACGGCTTCGCCTTGGCCATGTCGTGGATCAACTGGCGGCGCCTGTGCCGGGGCGGGATGTGCGCGGGCTGGGGCCAGTGGCTGCTTCACCGCGCCCTCGACTACGCCCAGGACAGGCGGTCGGGTGGATGGCCGATCGCGAATCTCCAGGCCGTGCAGCATTTGCTAGCCGACATGGACGCCGATATCTACCAGGCGCGTGCGACCTCACTGGTGGCCCAGGCGGAACTCGACGCCCTCGGCCCGTTCGCCATCCCTCTGCACCGCGAGGCACCGCGCCTGATCAGCCTGGTCAAGGTCATCAACGACGAGGCGTTCGCCCGCGTGACGGACAACGCGGTGCAGATCCATGGCGCCAGGGGACTTCTCCTCGGCTCGCCCGAGGAGAAGTTGTTCCGTGTGGCCCGCAACCTGCGCATCCCGGCGGGAACGGCCGAGGTCCAGCGCAACGCCATCGCTCGCGGGCTGCTCCGGGAGCATGCGGTATGACCATCCAGGAGGCTGTATCGCTGACGCAGTACTCGCCGGGCGGCGGATGCGCTTGCAAGATGCCCCAGCACCTGCTGGGTGATGTGCTGTCTACGATGCGCGGCGACGGCTTACTGGCCGCTGTCTCGGGACCGTTGCGGGTGGGGATGGATCCGGCCGACGACGCCGCCGTCTACGACCTGAACGGCCGGTCAATGGTATTTACCTGCGACTTCCTCACCCCCGTCGTGGACGACCCCTACGACTGGGGACGAATCGCCGCCGTGAACGCCCTGTCCGACGTGTACGCGATGGGCGGCCGCCCACTCGTGGCGCTCAACATCCTTGCCTGGCCTGCCGACCTCGACCGAGAACTGCTCGCCGAGGTGATGCGCGGGGGCGCGACGGCGGTCAGCGAGGCCGGGGCGCTGCTGGCCGGTGGGCACAGCATCACGGACCCGGCACCCAAGTACGGGCTCGCCGTGGTCGGCGACGTCGACCGGGACACAATCCTGCTCAAGGGCGGTGGCCGCGCCGGTGACGTACTGGTGCTCACCAAACCCTTGGGAACGGGAATCGTGGGAACCGCGGTGAAACGCGGCGAAGCCGAGCCCACCAGCGTCCGTGCCGCCGTGCAGGCGATGACCCGGCTCAACGCCGACGCCGCAGCCGTGGCCCGCGCGGCCGGGCTGAGCGGCGGCACAGATGTGACCGGATACGGGTTGATCGGGCATCTGCACGAGATGGCCTTGGCCGCCGGTATCGCCGCGCGGGTCCAGGCCGGCGAAGTACCGCTGCTGCCCGGGGTGGCCGACCTGATCGAACGGGGGTGCGTACCCGACGGGACGCGCCGCACCCTTGCGGGTGCCCTCAAGGAGGACTGGTTCGATCCGGGACCACTACCGCATTCAGGCCGGCTGCTCATCGCCGACGCGCAAACCTCCGGCGGACTGCTGCTCGCGGTGAAGCCCGAACACGCCGACACTGTGGTGACTCACCTGCGCGATCGCGGTGACGAAGCCGCCGTGATCGTCGGTGATCTTGTGGCTGGGGCCCCTGGAACCGTGAGCGTTAAGGGAGGACACCAGTGAGCGCTCTGGTATGCGTCACCGGCCGATTCCAGCCGGTGCACCACCAACACCTGGAGCTTTTCGAGCTCGCGCTGCACGAGGGCGAGCACCTCATCATCGCGGTCACCAATCCCGACGCCGGTGCCCGCCAGGAGGAGACCACCTCCGTCCACCGGCACCTGCCGTCGGCCAATCCCTTCACGTACTACCAGCGGGTCCGTATGCTTCAGGCCGCATGCGCCGCCCGCGGCCTGGGTCCGCGCACGACGATCGTTCCCTTCGACCTGACGCGTCCGGAGCATTGGAGCGACTACGTTCCCCGCGACGCCGTCCACTGGGTGCGTGCCTACGGTGACTGGGAACGGCACAAGGCCCAAACGCTGGCGGAGGCGGGCTATCAGGTCCGCATACTGACCGGCGATCCCGGCCACCGCCTATCCGCGTCAGACATCCGGGGCCGCCTGGCGGAGCACTCCGACTGGCAGGAGTTGGTACCCGATGCCATCGTCCCTCACCTGTGCTCCCTTATCACCTCGACGCCCAAGGAGCAGTGCATGTGAAACCACCCGGCTACGGCGAAAACCGTCAGCGCCCGGACGACGACCGGCTGCCCATCATCCTCGTCATCCTGGATGGGCTGGGGGACCGTCCCGTCCCCGAACTAGGCGACCGCACGCCGTCCGAGGCCGCTCACACCCCGCACCTGGACGCGCTGGCCCGCCGAGGCTCCAACGGCTGGCACCTGCCCTTCGGCTGGGGCCGCGCCCCCACCTCCGAACTCGCTCACTGGGCTATGTTCGGCTACTCCACGGTGCCCTTCCCAGGCCGCGGCGTCCTCGAAGCCCTCGGCGCCGGCGTGGACGTCACCCCGCACGCCGCGACTGTCCACGCCGCCCTGCGCACCTCCCAACAAGACGGTGACCGATTGTGGATCACCGGCCGGGCCTCGCATGCCGACAACGACGACGCGGACGAGCTCCTCACGGCGCTGGGGCCCGTACTCGCCTCAAACGGGATCCGCATCCAGTTGCTCGGCGGACGGGGCGAGGCTCTGCTCACCGCCCCCGCGCACACGGTCGCGGCTGTCACCGACTCCGACCCCTTCTTCGAAACCTTCCACCCGTGGCTGCGACCCCAGCCCACCAGCGACGCGGGCAAGCCGTTTGCCCTGACGCTGACGAACGCCCTGTACACAGCCCGGAAGTATCTGGTCAACAGCCCGATCAACGGCCGCCGGATCGCCTGCGGTCTATCCGCACTGGACGTACTGACCACTAAGTGGGCCGGGGTGCACGAGCCCGTACCCGCCTTCATCGACCAGATCGGCGTCGCCGGAGCGGCCGTCACCAGCACCCGGCTCTACCGGGGCCTGGCCACCGCGCTCGGTATGCGGCACATGCACCTCAGGCCCCGCGCAGACCTGGAGAAGGACCTGAACGCCCGGCTCGCCGCGGCCGAGGAACTCATCGGCGCCGGCGCGCGCTTCGTCCATGTACATACCAAGGTCACTGACGAAGCCGGCCATACCAAAGCCCCGCACGCCAAGCGGGTCGTCCTGGAGGCGATCGACCGCGGACTGGCCCGTCTCGGAGACATCGCTGAGCACACGATCGTCGCCGTCACTGGCGACCACTCAACGCCCTCCACCCATGGCCTGCTGCACGCTGGTGAGCCCACTCCGCTCACGGTCGTCGGCCCTACGGTGCGGCGTGACGAGGTCACCACCTTCGGCGAGACTCCCGCCAGGCGCGGGTGGTACGGAACGGTGCCCGCCGATGACTTGCTGCCACTGCTGCTCGGCCACGCCAACCGGCCGGTCTTGCTCGGCCACCGCATCACCCCTCGGCCCGTGATCGCATTGGCCGACCAACCTCAGCACATGCGGGTTTAATACGACGGAGACACGACGATGAGCAACTATCACGACACCTACCGCGCAAGTTTCGACGACCCGAAACACTTCTGGCAGCAGATCGGACACCCACTGAAATCCTGGACCGCTCCCGTGTCCGGTGAGTGCGGCGATGTCGATGAAGGGGATGGGCCGACCGTCGTGATGGAGTTGGGCGCAGGCTCTTTCGACGCGGTTGAGGGCATGTCTGCTGGTCATCCGGCTTGAGCCTCGCTGATCAGGGTGTCGAGTCGGGTGGGGAGGGCGCGGTGTCGTTCGGCTTCGGCGATCCAGCCTCGATTTTCGGCGTCTCGAGCGGGTGCCTCGGCCCAGCCCCATTTGGTGATGTCGGTCAAGAAGTCGATCAATGCGACCACGCGCCGGGACCGAATCGGCTCTGCCACGCCGGCCAGCCGCTGCTCGAACGGCACCGGCCCGCCCGAGCGCGGTAACGCATCGAGGATGTCCAGGTGGAACAGGACCCGCTGGGCGTTGCTGCACGCCGACAGGTAGTGGCGGTGGCCCTTGCCGACTCTAAGCGAGAAGGCTTTTCCGTTTACCTGGGTGTGCTATCTCAAGCGATAAGGCCGAAAGGCCGTCGGCAGCTCTATGACCGCCCGCTGCCGGTCCCCGTACGCTCAGCTGTCTTCGGTGACATCTCGCGGCGTCCTGGTGGGGTGCGCGGTCAGCCGGCCAGTTGCTCCACCAGCAGCAGTACACCGATCACGACCATGGCGGTGCCGGAGAAGCGGGTTAGCGCCCGTGCCGCCACGGGCCGAGCCTGCAGTACCCACCGTGCCCCCGCGCCTACCCCCGTGTAGACCACGGCGCAGTTGGCCACGTGAACCAGGCCCAGCACCACGATCTGCGCCGGGGCTGGCCACGCCGCCTGCGGGTCCGTGAACTGCGGCAGTAGCGCCAAGAACAGCAGGAACACCTTCGGGTTGAGGCCACTGATCCCCGCGCCTTTCACTGCCTGGCGCACCCACAAGCCAGCGGCCGGTTCCGCAGCGGCCTGCGGGGCCGACGGGCGAGCGAGCGTACCGACCCCCAGCCACACCAGATACGCCGCACCCGCCACCGTCAGCGCGGACATCACCACCGGCAAGCGGGCCAGTAGCGCCCCCACCCCGGCCGCCACCACCGCCGTGGCCGCCAGATGCCCGATCAGCAGGCCGCCCACCGCAGGCAGCACCGTGCGATGCCGCAGTCCCGCCGCGATCGCGTACGCCCAGTCCGCCCCCGGTGTCACCACGAACATCAACGAGACCGCCCAGAACGCGACGACGGCACCGACCGACATGACCTCTCATCTCCTCCCACTCAGTGGAACCCGCCTGAGGGCTCGTAGGGAAGATTAGGCGAAAATGCCCGAAATATGCTTCCAACCTTTCCCACAAGACCAGGCATATGAGGAAGAATCTGCCCAGTGAACGATGTAGACCGGAAAATTCTTGCCGAGCTCCAGCAGGACGGGCGCCTCACCATCACCGAACTCGCTGAGCGCGTCGGCCTCAGCGTCTCGCCCTGCCACCGCCGGCTGCGGGCCTTGGAGCACTCCGGCGCGATCGCCGGCTACCGTGCGGACCTCGACGCCCACGCCCTCGGCCTGACCTTCGAGGCCCTCATCTTCGTCACCATGCACGCCGCGGACCGCAACACCGTCGACGCCTTCGAACAGGCCGTCGCCGCTGTGCCCCACGTCCTGCAGGCCCAGAGGCTCTTCGGCGACCCCGACTACCTCCTGCGCGTCATCACCCGCGACCTGCCGGCCTTCCAGCGGCTCTACGACGACCGTCTTGCCACCCTTCCCGGCGTTCAGCGCCTCAGCTCCACCCTCGTCATGAAGAGCGTCGTGGAGAACCGGCCCCTGCCCCTCTGATCCATCCCACTGCTTCTTGCACAAGGGCGGGCGGCGAGCAGACCCTCGTGGGTGCCGACGATGATGAACTCGCGAACGAATCGGCCAGGGCGGCAAGCATCGGATGGCCCATCCGAGCGCCGGCCGGGCGCGCGGCGCCTGTGGTTTCGAGGGCGTCGCGGGGCGCTCGGCGCAAGGTCTGAGTGCCGTCCGCGGTCAGTGCTGCCCCGCTGACGTAAGCCGCCCAGAAACAGCGGCGTGCGTATCGCGGTGCCGCGGTGGAGGGTGCGGTTGCCGTCGACACTCCGAGCCTGGCGGCCAGTTCGCTGAACGTCTCGCCTTTGCGCAGGTAGACCAGGACGAGCAAGGCTTGTTTCCCAGGGTTCAGCCGCCGCCAGATCGATCCGATCGCCTTGCGCCGCCGGCGGATCAGCCCGGCCACGTAGTTCAGCGTCGAACGCGACACATCGACCGCGGCGCGGTAAAAACAGCACCTGAAGCTCCTGGTTGTAACGGGTCTGGTTGTGGTGATCAATCCGTCTACCAGGAGCTTCTCTACGCCATCAGGTGAACGTCAGAGTCGCGATCATGCTGTGACCAGTAGGCCCGTCCCCAGAGGGTGAAAAAGGTTCACTGTAAAGGCGTCGAGTTGGACTCAAGATCATTTATATCCGCTAACAGCAAAACCTGCTCCTACACCACTGGGCCGTTGCCTTGCTTTTCAATCACTACCTGTGCGTACGAGCAAGGTAGATGGCCGTGGCGCCTGCGTGAGTCAAGCTTCGGCAGCAGCTGCATTGGTCTATCAAGACGCCGCGGTAAGGCTCGAATCGCAGTCGCGAAACTAATCCGGCGCGCATTACTCTTCCTCAGACCATGGGTGCAGCAGTTCGTAGACCTGTCGATGAAGGCTTGGAAGTACCTGGCCGCGGTTCTCGCAATTCTGTCTTCGCACGGGGAGCAGCATCATTACATGGAGCTCCCGCTGCGCCGCTGGTACCGGCCCTACGGATTGACCCCTGGAGTTGCCCCGGTTTGGTAGACGCATCAGGGCTTTCGGCTACGCGGCAGCATAGTCGTCTTCGTGAATGTGCTTGAGGGCTTGGCGTCGCTCGTATTCGGCGGGGCTGAGCTGTCTGTTGGCAGAATGGCGGCGGCGTGGGTTGTAGAACCCCTCGATATAGGTGAAGACCGCGCGCTCGGCCTGCTCATCCTGCGTTGGTCAACGAGATCGGGCTGGACCACTATCGGGTCCGCCACCATGTCTGGCGCCGGCACATCACCTTGGCCATGCTCACCCACGCCCACCGCCCGGTTACAGGGGCGTCCGCGCAAAGACAGAGAAGGCCCCGCCGTCTCCAGACTGCCTGGAGGCAGGTGCGCGACCACCGACCTCGGTCTTCCATAGACGCGTCGGCGGCGCCTCAGAAATGCTGCAGCCCGGTCACCCGTAGCATGTACAGCGCCATGGCTTCGGGGGATCCCGGCTCGGCCGAGTACACGAGTACGGTCTGGTCCCCGTCGGGGAGCAGGAGGGTGTCGCAGTCGAGCGTGATCGTACCCAGCCCGGGATGGCTGATGCTCTTGGTCGCGGTACGCCACAGGGAGGATCGCCCCTCCCGCCACAACTCGTCGAACCGCGGGCTGCCACGCCGTAGCTCCGCGATCATTCGTGCCAAGTCGGGGTCGTTGGGGTAACGGGCCTGGGCGGCACGCAGCGTGCCGACCGAGGCGCGAGCGGCCGCGTCGTCTTCGCCCGGGCCTGCGGCAACCTGACAGCGGCTGCTACCGAGAAAACGTTGCCAGATGAGGTTACGTTGCCGCTGCGGCCACGCGGACATGTCGCCTTGAAGCGCCGCCCCGAGGGGATTCCAGGCCAGCACGTCGCCCTTGGCCGACAGCACCAGCACGGGTAGATCCGCCATGCGGTCCAACAGCCGGAACACGCTCGGCCGTACGACCATCGCGACGCGTCCGGTCTGAGGCGGCTCGTGGTCGGCGAGCCGGAACACCAGGTCGCGGTCATCGTCGTCGAGCCGCAGGGCCTGGGTCAACGCGGCGATGACCTGACTCGAGGGCCGCGGCCCGCGCCCCTGCTCGAGCCGGACCACGTAGTCGACGCTCAACCCCGCGAGCATGGCCACTTCCTCCCGGCGCAGGCCCGGCACCTGGCGGCGCGTTCCCGATGGCAGCCCGACGTCCTGCGGTCGCACACGAGCCCGGGCTGTGCGGAGTACTTCGGCGAGTTCGGCGCGGTTCACTCCTCGATCATGCCGCACAGACCGCGCCGGCCGGGTGGTACCGCAGGTCCTATGCCTCAGTGGTCCTGGCGTGCCCGGGCGTGCGCACCGATGATCGACCCCATGACAGACGTGAAGACGGTGGCGCTGGTCACCGGAGCGAATAAAGGGCTGGGCCTGGAGACCGTACGCCGCCTGGCCGGGAGTGGATGGCTGGTCTTCCTGGCCGCTCGGGACCGGGGACGCGGCATGCACGCCGCGGACACGCTGGCGGGTGAGGGGCTCGACGTCGAGTTCGTCGAGCTCGACGTGACCTCGGACGAGTCCGTGTCGGCGGCCGTGAAGGCCGTCGTCGAGCGTGTGGGTCATCTGGATGTGCTGGTCAACAACGCCGGAGTCGGTGGCCCGTTGCTGGATCCGGCCGACATGGGCGTCGACGCGCTACGGGAGCTGTACGAGGTCAACGTGTTCGGTCAGGTGCGGGTTACACACGCGTTCCTGCCGTTGCTCCGGAAGTCGGAACAGCCCCGCATCGTCATGGTGTCCAGCGCTCTCGCCTCACTGACACACGCCGGCGACCCCGCCCGCCCCGAGTCCGGCTTCCTGGCCCTGGACTACGCCTCGTCGAAGACGGCGCTCAACATGATCATGTCCCAGTACTCCCGAGCGCTGCCCGGATTCAAGGTCAACGCCGCGGACCCGGGCAACCCCGCCACCGACATGAACCATCACACGGGTGTCCACACCGTCGCCGAGGGAGCCGATGCGATCATCAGGTTGGCTACCTTGGACCCTGACGGGCCCACCGGAGGCTTCTTCGACCGTAACGGTCCCGTCCCCTGGTAGGAGCGAAGATGACAACGATTCTGACCATCGGGCTGCATCCGAACGCGATCGACTACACCAAACATCCGGACCTCGACGAGGCGACGCTCACCGCACGGATCGAGCAGGGCCATACGGCTCTGCGGGCGGCGGGCTTCGACGCGGTGTCATGCCTGATCGGTGCCGACCCGGACGAAGTAGAAAAGACCATCCGTGAACGGTTGTCCGAGGGCCCCTTCGACGTGGCCATGATCGGAGGTGGTGTGCGAATGGCACCCGAGCACACACTCCTGTTCGAACGACTGATCAACGTACTGGTGACGACGACACCCGGAATCCGGTTCTGCTTCAACACCTCACCGGAAACGACGATCGACGCCATTCGCCGTTGGATATAGCCCTCCCCGATTGCGCGGGGCAGAAGACCCGACGCGCTGAGGGGATGCAAGCCATGGGCCGCCCTGAACGAGTGGCGGCGTCCCCTGCTACGGCGGATTGGTGGCGGCGTAGATCCAGTGAGCGCTTTCATCTCGATTGCCGGAGCTGAAGGACGAGGACCGCTTTGACGAGTTGGCCTGCCAGGGAAGGGCAGCAGCGGAGTTCGCGGAGGATGCGCCAGGTCTTCAACTGCGCGTTGGCGCGTTCGCCAGGTCCGCGGAGCTTGGCGTGAGCGGCATTGGCGCAGGCGTCATCCAATGAGGGGAAACCGGTTCGCCAACGGCCCAAGTTCTTTGCGTTCACTTTCGGCCAGCGGCAGGCGCCCGCTGCCCTTAAGGGCATAGGTGACATCGTCCCACCCGAGGTCGACGGCCGACCCGGCGAGACCATCAAAGGTCCGCCGGACGACGGCAAGCGCCGAGGCCGCAGGCGCCACGACGTCACCGAGGTCAACGATGTCGAGGTGATGGATCGCGGCCTCCACCGCCCATTGGGCGAGGAAGTCTCCGACCGACAAGACCTGGCCGCCCTGCTCAACGCGCGTATCCTTCGGCACTGCCCCGGCTCGGCGGACCACAGCGCGCACAGTCGCCGACAGGTGCGCCACCAGCGCGGTCGGCTTTCGATACGCCGAAGCGACCAGGCGGACGAAGTGGACGTGCGCCAACGCGGTGTCTTCGTTGGCGTCGTTGCCGCGCCACACGGACACGAAATCGCTGTCCGGCTCCGCCTCCGTCGGCAGGGCCAGAGCGACCAACACGTCCTGGGCGCCGAGGTGCAGGTGATACAGCACATCGCATACCGCCCAGCCCTGGCATCGGCTCGACCGCATCAACAGGGTGTCATCGAGGGAGGTCGCCAGTTCATCCAGCGCGGTGAAGGCCTCGGTGAACGCGGTCAGCGCCATCTGGTGGGGGATCGGGCTCAGCATCGTCTTCACGATAAGCGATGATCGCATACCGGCTTCGACGCGAACCACGGAATTTGAGCCGTGCTGCCCATGCATGCCCACGTGGCCGCCGAGATTGATCATTCAACTCCGCTTGCCCGGCGAACAAGTCAATGCTCAGCTGAAACCCAGCGCATCCTACATAAACTCCGCTGCTTCTCTGCCGCAATGATCGATTCATCATGGTCCGGGGCCTTTGACCCGTAAAACCGGATGAAAAAGACTCATTGAGTTGCAGTGCGACGGCAGATCTGTCACTTTGCCGCCAAGATCACCGGGGTTTCGCCACGGCGGCTGAGGCCCTACCGGTTCGCCTAGAGGCCGACTCCGCGCATGAGGTTGTCGTTCCATTTGTCGACCTGGCGGATGTAGCCGGCCACCACGGGGGAGCCCTCGGCCCAGCGGCCGTGTGCGGTGATCGCCGACATCGGGGCTCCGGCCTTGGCCGCAGACGTCGCCCCGCGGCGCGTAGCCCGTGCGCGCTGTAGCCGTCGGCCTTCTCCAGGTGGGCTGCTGCTGCGGCGCGTTTGGCAGTCCGGCTACCGCTGGAATCCGCGAGCGGGATCGCGAGGCTTATGATTTCCGAAGGTTGTGAACCATGCACACGGACGTAGGTCACCTACCCGAAAATGCCGGTTGAGGTCAGTGTCGGGATCTTCGCTTCCGTCGTAGCTGGCGTCGAACAGCCACAGGATGTCGTGATCTTGGAAGAGCACATCGGAGCATCCGTCCCAGTCGTAGTCGTCCCGCCGTTCGGGGAGCGTGTCGTGATTGTCGCCAACTACGCCCATCTTGCGGTGAACGGGGGCGTCTTGGAGCGCCAAGTGCAGGGCCATCTCCTCGGCGGGGCAGCGGGGGAGGGGCCAGTTGCCATGGGCGAGGTCGTCGGAGAGGTCGTGGCAGGCGCGGGCGAACTGGCGTCGCCACTCCTGGTCCTGGTTCTGGGTGATGCGGGGCAGCCGGTCAAAGAACTCCCACGTTTGCGAGTCCTCCACGAGTTTGTCGCCGAAGTCCTCGATATCCGCGTATGCGTAGGAGCCCGAGCGCAGTATCGAGATCGCCAGCTCGACGGTAGAAGCCCGGGTGTCCCATACGACCCTTACTTCATGAAGACGGCTTCCTGTCCGAGAGTGCTACTGACACAGGCTCCCGTCTAAAGGCTGTCTCGTAACGTCGACGCTGCCGTGTAGCTTTTCGGTCGGGCTGCGATAAATCACCATCCCCGGGGCGGAGATATCGACGTGGACATCGTCATGATCTTGGGCGCGCTTGCCGAGCAGGGTGTGATGGCGATCCTTAAGGCCGACGGGGAGCGCATGCTCAAAGGCGCCCGGCCCTGGACCTTCGTGGCGAGCGGTGGTCCCCTCAGCGAACACCCTGTCCGCATCGATGAGGACTCGGTGGAACGGTGCCTGGAACATGCTCTGCCTCGTCTGCGAGTTCTGTCTGCTGCGCCGCCCGATCGCGAGTGCCGGCCGGTTGGGGGAGAGCTTTCACGATGCTGATTCCTGCGGGCGCTGGAGGAGTGCGCCAGGCCGTCAGCTTGCTTGTCCTGCAGCGGGCACCGCTGATAACTGGAGCAGGGGAGTGAAAGGTGATCTGGCGGGGGAGCCTTCGGCGAGGATGCCTGTGACCGAGTTGGCGTCGCCTGCGATCCGCAGGCTCTTGGTTCGGAGCAGAAAAGCGCCATCGGGTTTCCCGTGGTGGGGTTGAACAAAGTCCCCTTATTAATCTACATTGTAAAGGCGCTGGGTCGACTTCAAGATCATTAACAATATAATGGTCTAAAGACCTCTAAAAACAAGAGCCGGAGCGGTGTGAACGGCTGACGGCGGGCCCAGTCGATCAAGCGGGTGGTCCCAGCCGTTACCGAGGGCGAGGCGCGGTGAGCCACCTTTTCATGATCGGAAATAGGTTCCTGCGGGCGGAGTGGCTCGCAAGCGTGCCGACGAGCGCGGTGATGAAGTTCGCCCGATGACGTAGCGACGAGTGGGTCTCGACACGTTCGACGAGGCGGTTGGAGTACGCGCTCTGAGATCTCGGGGTGAGCTTCACGCCTGCGGCGAGAGCCTCGGCGAGCAGTTCGTATCCATCAATGTCGGCCCATCGGTGACTACCCGTGTCGAGGGCTGCGGTGAGTAGTGGCTCGGTTGTGTGAGGGCTGACCTGCTCGGTCAGTAGTGCGAGGAGCACGTCGCGCCAGGCCAGATTGTGGACGAAAGCAGAATGGACGGCGAGACGTTGCAGCGGAAGCTGTCAGCCGCCCTGAACCCTGACTTCAGGATGCCATCCCAGCGTCCGTGAGAGCCCGAGGCCGCTCGCGACGAGTGTGGGAAGCGCCGCCTGTGGTTTCAAGGAGCCGGCGCGTACCACGACCGACATCGCCGCGACGACCCAGCCGTCTCCGTCGACGATTCGGGTGGCCACGGAGTCGGCGTCCGCCGTCAGCTCCCCCCGGACGACGGCGGTGCCGGTCCGCCGGCAGGCGGCAAGCTCCCTCCTCAGGACGGCGGGATCGACGATCGTTCGCGGTGTGTACCCCCGCAGGCCGTCGGCGAGAAAGGTGTCGACGAACCCGGGGCCGGCATGGCTGAGCAGAACCTTGCCGACCCCTGAGCAGTTGAGCGGCAGGAGCCCGCCGACGTGCGACACGAGCCCGAGCGCTTCGGGCGCGGAGAGCCGCTCGATCACGACGGCATCGGTGCCCTCCCGGATCGCCAGCTGGACATGCTGATGGAGCGCCGAGTAGAGATCCTCCATGAACGGCTGAGCGAACGTTCGGAGGGATTCCGTCCGGGGCGCGAGGGTGCCGAGCTGCCAGAGGCGCAGTCCCACAGTGAGCCGGCCGTCCTCGCTCCGGTCGAGTGCGCCGCCGTCCACGAGCTCGTTGACGAGTCGGCGGGCGGTGGCGTGCGGCATCCCTGTCCTGCGTACCACGGGTGCCACCGGAATACGGCGGAAACGGGCCGCGGGACGACATAACCGCAGGTCAGCGTTGAGCCGGCGCTTCGTACGCAGTGGAGCAACCGATCTTGAGCGTGCGGGCGGCCTCAGCGACCGACTCGCCGTCGGCGACTTCCACAGGGCTGGGGAACCTGCGGACAGCGGTTATCGCCGAGAATGATCTTGGTCGTGGGTATTGGTGATCCGTCGGTTCATCGCCCGGCGGTTCGGCGTCGTCGGGCTGCGCGGATCTCGGCGTCGGTGACCTTGTCGTCCAGCAGCGCGTACAGCTGGGTGGTCTCGGCAGAAGCGTGGCCGAGACGGCGACGCACGGCCTCGATGGAGACACCGGCGTTGATGAGTTCGGTGGCGTGGGCGTGCCGTAGCTGGTGGATCTCGATGTCGACTCCGGCCGCCTCGCAGTAGCCCTGCCACCGGTGGTGGGCGGCGTCGTAGGACAGCGGTCCGCCGGTCCTGTTGATGCTGGCGCGGAAGACGGGGCCGAACCGGTAGCCGGCGCGACTCAGGTAGAGCTTGAGGAGGGCGACGTAGCCGCGGTCGTCGAGCAGGACAGTGCGGACGGTGCCGCCCTTGCCGTGGATGCGGACGTGCTCGTCGTCTTGACGGAGGTCGAAGTCGTCGAGGAACTCCCGGATGGGCGGCGCGGCCAGTTCGGCGATCTCGCCGTCGCAGTGCGGGGTGAACTGGAGGAGATCGCCGCGGTAGGCGCGCAGGGTGTGCGGGGAGGCGCCCGCGTTCTTGCGGTCGGTGAGGAAGTCATCGAGGTGGCGGGCGAGCGGATGGTCCTTGCCGAGGTGTTCGACGATCACCGGATCCACGTCTTTACCCTCCCGTGCGCCGAGTTGCCAGATAACTGGGAATCGAACGGCCCATCATGGAGGGATGATTCCCTGCTCACTATGGCCATTCGATCTTGGTCTTGCCAGATAACGAACGTTATCCCGCAACCAACTCGGCATCCCATTCCCGAAACTGACCCCCAGCCACAAGTAGTGATGGGGGCGTAGCTCGTCGACGGCGGTCGACAGGTACCGGCTGTTCCATAGCGCGACGGACTGGATCAGGCGAGCAACCGGTCGACCAATCCGTCGAGGTAGTCAGGGGTGAGCGGGCCCGCGCCGAACAGGACGCGCATGTAGATCGGCGCCAGGAGATGGTCCAGCACCTCCAGTACGTCAGGCGGGTCCTCGCCGCGGTCGCGGGCGCGGTCGAACATGGCCTGCAACTGCCTGGTGCGGTCGGCCAGGAGCTCGTCGCGCGCCTGAAGGCCCTGCTGACCCTCGCCTGACAGCGCGATGGTCAGCCGCACCAGCGCCAGGCCGTCGGGTCCGGTGACCTCGCGGGCCACGTTGGCGGCGTGGGTCCGCAGGTCGCCGGCCAGGCTGCCGGTGTCAGGCATCGGCGACTGCGCGTTGAGCCGGGTCAGCAGCACATCGCTGAGCAGGGCTTGGAGGTTGCCCCACCGGCGGTAGAGGCTGGTGTCGGCCACGCCCGCGCGGGCCGCGATGTCGCCGACTGTGAAGTTTCCGTAGCCGCGCTCCCTGGCCAGCTCGGTAACGGCCTGGTGCACTGCCGCGCGGACCCGGGCGCTGCGCCCGCCGGGCCGCCTGGCCCGCCCCTGCTCATCCATGCCCCCACCCTAACGCAGTCGAGACTTGCGTTAGATCCTACGAGGGTCTATGTTAACGCAGTCATTGACTGCTTTTAGGAGAGGTGTACGTGAAAGCGTTGCTCACCCTGACCTGCGCAGGTCAGTTCATGGTGCTGCTCGACAACACGATCGTCGGCGCCGCCCTGCCCGACATGCAGCAGCGGCTCCACACCGGGCTGACCGGCCTGCAGTGGATCGTCGACGCCTACGTGCTGCTGGTGGCCATGCTGCTGCTGTCGGGCGGCGTCTTCGCCGACCGGTTCGGCCGCAGGCGGGTGTTCCTGGCCGGGGTGGTGGTGTTCACGGCCGCGTCGGTGGTGTGTTCGCTCGCGCCCTCGATCGGCTGGCTGATCGCCGGGCGGGTACTGCAGGGCGTCGGGGCCGCGGCGCTGAGCCCCGCCTCACTAGCGCTGCTCGCCGCCGCGTATCCCGCCCCGAGAGAGCGCGTCAGAGCGATCGGGTTGTGGGCCGGGTTCAGCGGCATCGGCCTTGCTGCCGGACCGCTGGCGGGCGGGATCCTGGTGGAGGCCTTCGGCTGGCCCGCCATCTTCCTGGTCAACGTGCCCATCGGGGCGGTCCTGCTGCTGGCCGGGCTGCGCGTGCTGGGGGAGTCCCGCAACCCGAGCGCGCCGCCGATCGACGTCCCCGGCACGGTCCTGTCCGCCGTGGGCGTGGGCGCTGTGACCTACGGCCTGATCGAGGGCGGTTCCCGAGGCTGGACCTCGCCGGTGATCCTGGGCAGTTTCGGCGCCGGGCTGGTGCTCCTGGCCGCGTTCGTCGTGGTCGAGGCTCGTGTGTCGACGCCGATGCTGCCGCTGCGGCTGTTTCGTCAGCGGCTGTTCACGGTGTCCAACACGGCGATGGTCGTGGTCGGGTTCGCGCTGATGGGGTCGTCGTTCTTCTTCTCCCAGTTCTTCGTCTACGTCCAGGGCACTTCGATCCTGGTCGCCGGGCTGCAGACCCTGCCCGCCACGCTGGCCATGGTGATCGTCAGCCCGTACGCGGGCCGGTTCGCGGCCAGGTACGGCTTCCGTGTCGTCGTCAGCATCGGCCTGGCGCTGGCCGGGCTGGGGCTGCTGGCGCTGGGCTTCGTCCACGCCGATACCGGCTACGGGAACGTGTGGTGGCGGCTGGCGGTCGTCGGCATCGGGTTCGCTCTCACCCTGTCGCCGCTGACCGGGGCCGCCATCCAGGCGGTCAGCCCGCAGGAGGGCGGCCTCGCCTCGGGCGTCAGCAGCACCACCCGGCAGATCGGCGCGGTGCTCGGCGTGGCGGTGCTCGGGGCGATCGTTCACACGCGGGAGTCCGGCGGAGCCTCCTTCGAGTCCGGCCTCAACAGCGCTTTCCTCGCGGCGGGTGCCGTGACGCTGGCCTGCGCCGTGTTCACCGGCCTGTGGCTGACCGCGGCCCGGACACCGAGGGGCGTCCGGGCCGAACAGTCAGGAGGCCAAGCAGTCAGTGAGCGGCCGCTGACAGCTCCTCCCAGTCGGCCCACGTCTTGAGCCGCTTGGCGTAGGCCTGCTGGGTCATCCGCAGCCCTTCGGTGCCGAAGAACACCCGCAGCGGCGAGCGAGCCGCCGGTTATGGGGCGAAGAGGACTTGGGACTCGAGGTCGAGTCGGGTGGTGGGGTTGGCGGCCGGCGGGGTCAGGTTGAGGATCCAGTTGCCGAACCGGCGGATGACGTGGGTGATGTAGGGCGAGATGGTGGCCAGGTCATCGAGGTCGACGGGGTGGCCGTCGGCGGCGATGGCGTTGGCCGCGTCCGTGATGTCCTGAGCGGTCGAGTAAATGACGCAGTTGGCCAGCAACTCGTTGAACTTGATGATCTTCTCTTGGTAGTCGGGATCGTTGTGGCCGATGAGCTTGCCGCCGAACATCAGCCAGTCGGCGAAGTTGTGGAAGGACTCGTTGTGATTGGTGACCTGGGTGATCTGCTCGCGAAGGTCTGGATCCGACAAATACCGCAAGAGCGTGATCGTCCTGACCGCGCGGCCGAGCTCGCGGAAGGCTCGGTAGAGCCGGTTCTTGCGAGAGTGGTTGCCCAGGCGGCGCAGCAGAGTCACTGAGGACAGCCGGTTCTCCCGGATCGAGATCGCGGTACGGAGTAGGTCCGTCCAGTGGGTCTCGATGAGAGTCCAATCGATCACCTCATCGCCGAACAGCGAATCGATGTGCTGGTACCGGGTGCCCGGGGTGGGCCGGTAGAAGATCAGGTCGTGCCAGTTGCGGATACGGGGCAGTAGGTCGAAGCCCATGAGCGCGGCGAGCCCGAAAACCGGCAGCGACTGGCCTTGAGTGTCCGCATGGATGGTGTCGGGCTGGATCTCCGAGGCGTTCTTCAACAGCCCTTCGATGATGTAGACCGCCTCCCATACGCCACATGGGATGAACCGGCCGGTCCGGATCCTTGAGGATCTTCCGCCACATCCTCGAAGCGAACGCGTCCACGTCCACCACCAGCTCCACCGCGACCGGGGCGCCGTCCGGGCCCGCGCGCTGCACGCTGATCCGGTCGGGAACGAACACCGCCCGCGCGTTGCGCTGGGCTTGCAGGTACTCCACCGCGTCCAGCACGCTGCGCTCGGCGTTGGTCGACTCCAGGTTGATCGAGTCAACCAGGGTGAACAGCGCCGAGCGGTGGGACCGGTAGTGCTGGTCGAGCAGCGGCAGGTAGTTGTTGCCGTGATAGGCCGACACCGCCTCGTGCGCGGCCGCCAAAGCGTCCAGGCCGCCGGCCTCCTCCAGCGCCTTCAACACCAGGCGGCCCGCTCGCTCGGCCACATCCCCGGATCCGGAGCCCGCGCTCGCGGTGGGATCGGTGCTCGCGCCGCCCGGCAGCGGGCCGACCGCATCGAGTTCGGCGGGTGTGACCGCCTCGCGGACGCCGTCCAAAACATCGCCGAACACGCCCAGCAGGCGTTCGGACTCGGCTCGGTGCGCCTCCCGCAGGGCTTCCAGCTGGTCGCGCCCCTTCTTGTGGATCGTCGCGATCCGCTTGCAGAACATGGTGACCACGTCGTCCCGCACCCCGGTCCGCACCGTGTGCAGCAGGCTCACGATCAATGTGAGGCGCTTGTCCTCATCCAGCACCTTCCGTAGGTCCGCGACATCGGTGACCCTCGCCTCTCCGGCGAAATGCGCGATCTTCCCCGGCGGGATCCCCTCCAGCCACGCCTCGGTCGGCCCGAGGGCGTCCAGTTCCCGCAGGAACGCCAGGCGGCCCTTGAACTTGTTGAGCGACACCGCCTGCGCCGCGTCCTTCAAACCGTCGTACGCGCTGCGCCGGGTGATGGGGTCGACCAGCAGCAGCCGGGCCAGCCTCACCTGGGCTCCGGCGTTGACCCGGGCGGACACCAGCGTGAAGAATCCGTGGTTCACCTCGGTGCGGATCTTCTTGGTCATCTCATCCAGCGTGAAGTCAGGAGTTTAACGACCGGCGATCAAGAGCGCGGCCCGTTTCCGCCGTATTCCGGTGGCACCCGTACCAGGTCGGCGAGGCTGAGCACACGCTGGTCGGGTCGGAACACGAAGAGGATCTCCAGGAGGCGCGAGCTCACACTCCGGCCGGGCTCGTTGGTTCGCGGCATACCGCACCCCTCTCTGATGATCAATCCGATGCTACGCGCACATTCAATGTTCATTGAACGACTACAGACCCCGGAGCGGGATCTGTGTCCGTCACCATGACAACTTGATGGGTTCGCCAGACGAGCCATGACGAAGTGGGGTACGACAACGATGGTCGGATCGACAACCCGGACACCGCGGATCGCGATCCTCGGCGGCGGAATCGGCGGGCTCGTCGCAGCCGCGTTCCTCCATCGAGCGGGACTGCCCAGCACGGTGTACGAGCAGGCACCGAAGCTGAGGGAGGTCGGCGCCGGGCTGGTGGTCGCACCCAACGCGGCCCGTCTGCTGCGTCAGCTCGGCGTGCTGGAGACGTTCGTGAAACGGGCCGTTCAGCTGGACGTCGGATGGGAGTTCCGGCGCTGGCAGGACGGAACCGTACTGTCCGCCGAGGACCTCGCCGCGTCGTGCGAGCGGCTGTACGGCGAGCAGACCTACACCGCCCACAGGGCGGATCTGCTGGACGCCATCAAAAACGCGGTGCCCGAGACCGCGTTCCGCCTCGGCAAGCGCTGCGTCGAGCTGACCTTCCGCGCCGAGTGCCCGGTCCTGCGATTCGACGACGGCGAGGTGGTGGAGGCCGACATCGTCATCGGGGCGGACGGCATCCACTCGATCGTACGGAACGCGATCGCCAGGCCCACACAGCCGACGTACTCGGGAATCTGCGCCTTCCGCGCGCTGGTGCCGGCTGACCGCGCGCCCGCCTTCGCGCGCAGGCACGCTCAGTCCCTGTGGATCGGGCCCGAGCACCATCTGGTGCACTATCCCGTATCGGCGGGTGAGTACGTGAATCTGGTGGCCTTCGCCCCGGCCGGCGATATCACCGTCGAGTCGTGGAGCGCGACCGCGACGGTCGAGGAGTTCCTCACGGAGTTCGACGGCTGGGACCCGAGGCTGGTCGATCTGATCCGCGCGGCGGACACGCCGGGACGCTGGGCGCTGCTCGACCGTGCGCCGTTGGACCGCTGGAGCAGCGGGCCGGTCACACTGCTGGGCGACGCCGCGCATCCGATGTTCCCGTTCTTCGGACAGGGCGCGGCGCAGGCCATGGAGGACGCCGCCGTCCTCGCCCGCTGCATCGCCGACGACGTCAGCGATCCCGTCCGGGCACTCCAGCGGTACGACGCGGTGCGCATTCCGCGCACGACCCGGATCCAGGAGATCAGCCACGCGAGGTCGCACGTCAACCACCTGCCTGACGGCCTGGAGCAGGAGGTGCGCGACCGCGACTTCGCAGGCGCGGACCCGCTGGTCGCCAACGGATGGATCTACGAGTACGACCCGGACATCGCCGCGGCTTCCGTGCCGGTGCGCGTTTGATCGGGGATGCTCGCGACGAACGACCTCATTGTCGCGCGTGTGCTGGACGCTGACTCGGCGCCCAATCCTGACCCGCTTCCCCGGCTGCAGGCCGAGTGTTCACCTAGTGGTTGTGGTGGCACGCCGTCGAGCCGGAGCTACTGCCTCTGGTGTCCCTACAACCGCTTACGGGCGGTACCGTACAACAGGGATGTGCTCACCCAGCCCGGCCTGAGCGACGCCGAACGCTAAGCGGTCAACACGCACGAGATCCGACGCGGTCCGTGGACTCGATGCTCAGAGCATGGCATCCCAGTGTCCGGTCGAAGCGTCGACCGGGCTGGTGCCGTGGAGGGGGGATCGTGTGACGGAGAGTTGACATCCGATGCGGCTGTGATGAACTGGCGGCATGGGCGAGTACAAGCCTTATCCCAGCTGTCTATCCGACGAGCGATGGGCGCTGATCGAGCCAGTGATCACGGCGTGGGCAGCATCAGCCCTCCTGGGACAGAGACATCGCGGTTCTCGACGACGCGATCGTGCAAGAAATCGCCCCGTTCGCCGACGTGGCCGATCGGCTCGATGAGATCCCGGGAGTCGGTCCGACCGCAGCCCGTGCGATCATCTCTGAGATCGGCTTGGACATGGGGCGCTTCCCTTAGGTCAGCCTGCGGTAGCGGCGCCGCCGCTCCTCCAGCCGTGTGGCCGGGTCCATGGCCACGAGCTGCGTGAGTTCGTGTCGCAAGGCCTGCGCCGCTCTGTGACACAACTCGTCGGGCTCGGCCGTGACATCGTCGTACTCGGGGATGATCATGTCCACGAGTTTTGCCTTGACCAGGTCCTTGGCTCGTATGCGCTGGGCGTCGGCGAGGTCGGCGGCCCGGCTCGGCGTGCGGTGCACGATGGCACTCGCCCCTTCGAGCGGCAACGGCGCCAGCCAACCGTGCTGAGCGGCGAGAACGCGGTCTGCGGGCAGGACAGCCAGCGCTGCACCACCGGCGCCCTGGCCCAGCAGCAGGGACACCGTGGGCGACGGCAGCGTGGCCAGCTCGGTTAGGCAGTGGGCGATCTCCCGGGCTAGACCCCCTTCCTCGGCTGCCCGAGACAGTTCCGCCCCCGGCGTGTCGATCAAGGTGATCAGCGGCAGCCGTAGCTCCGCGGCAGCCGTAGCTCCGCGGCGAGCCGGATGCCTCGGCGGGCCACCTGGATGGCGGCCGGTCCAAGAGCGTTCTGCATACGGTCTTGGCCAACGAATACGCAAGGCGTCTCGCCGATGCGGGCCAGGGCGAGGATGATCCCACAGCCGGGGAGGCCGAACTGGAGCGCGCCCGGTGCCGCGCTCTGCAGAAAACGCTGCGCGTCGGGGCGGTCCGGCTTGCGGGTGGCGAGCACGGAGTCCCAGGCGGAGGTGTCGGGCCCGCAGGCCACCTCATTCGTATTCCGCCACACGCCTGCGGGGACGCCGCCGCGAGCAGTGATGACGCCGAGGGCGCGGTCGAGGATATCGGCCAGCGCCGTGGGATCGACCACCAGGTCCACGAGCCCGTGAGCATGCAGGTTCTCGGCCGTCTGAACCCCCTCGGGGAACGGGGCGCCGTACAGGGCCTCATACACCCGCGGCCCGAGGAAGCCGATCAGCGCGCCGGGCTCGGCCAGGGTGAGGTGGCCGAGCGAGCCCCAGGAGGCGAGCACGCCGCCGGTGGTGGGATGACGCAGGTAGACGAGGTAGGGCAGGGCGGCGTCCTTGTGCGCGGCCACCGCCGTGGCGATCTTGATCATTTGCAGGAAGGCCACGGTGCCTTCCTGCATGCGTGTCCCGCCCGACGCCGGGGCCACGATGAGCGGAAGCCGTTCTTCCGTGGCACGTTCCACGGCCGACGCCAAGCGTTCGGCCGCGGACACTCCGATGGACCCGCCTAGGAAGTCGAACTCCCCTGCGACGACTGCGACGCGGCGCCCGCGCAGCAAGCCGGAGCCGGTGATCACCGATTCGTCGAGGCCTGTCTTCTCACGTGCGGCGGCCAGTTCGGCGGCGTAGGTGCGGTCGGGGCGCACGTTCACTGGCGGGGCGTCCCAGGAACAGTAGGTTCCGGCGTCGAGCAGGGTCGCGAGGAATTCGCGGGCCTTCATGCGCCCTCCGCGAGCGGGGCTTCGCCGGCGAGCCAGGCTTGGATCGCCACGGAGTCATCGCCGAGCAGGGGCGGCGCGAGGTGGTCCGTGAAGGTTTGCTCGGCACCGTCGGGGGTGAAGAAACGCAGCGGCGGTCCCGGCAGCGTGATCGGCCCCAGGGTGGGGTGCCGGACGTCGAGGACAAGCCCTTGGCTGCGGGTCTGGTCCCAGGCGTAGACCTCGCGCACGTCGCGTACCTGTCCGGCGGGCACGCCCGCCTCGGCGAGCAGGTCCAGGAGCGAGGCGGTGTCGTGCGCCGCGAACAGCTCCTCGACCAGTTCGATGACTACGGGGCGGTTGGCGACGCGCTCGGGGTTGGTGGCCATGCCGGGCCGGTCCGCGTCGAGCCCGAATGTGGTGCAGAACCGCCGCCACAGTCCCTCGCTGCCGATGGCGATCTGCACGGCGCCGTCCCGGGTGCGGAACAACCCGTACGGGCAGATGGACGGATGATGATTGCCTTGGGCGTGACCGACCTCGCCGGCCACGGTCCATTTCGTGCCTTGGAAGGCGTGTACGCCCACGACGGCGGCCAGCAGGGAGGTGCGCACGACCTGGCCGACCCCGGTGTGCCGGCGTTCGAGGAGGGCGGCGAGCACGCCGTAGGCGCCGTACATGCCGGCCAGCAAGTCCGCGATCGGCACTCCCACGCGCTGCGGATCGTCCGGTCGTGAGCCGGTCAGCGACATCAGCCCCGCCTCGCCCTGGGCGATCTGGTCGTAACCAGGCCGGCCTCCGTCGGGGCCGTCGTGGCCGAAGCCGCTGATGCTGAGCACCACGAGCCGCGGGTTCAGCTCGGCCAGCCGATCGGGTCCGAAGCCGAGTCGTTCCAGTACGCCGGTGCGGAAGTTCTCCACGAGCACGTCGGCCTTGCCGATGAGCGCTTCGAGGGTCTGCTTGCCGTCATCGGACTTGAGGTCCAACTCGATGGAGCGCTTGTTGCGGTTGGCGGATAGGAAGTATGTGGATTCGCCGCCCAGGAAGGGTGGCCCCCATCCGCGGGTGTCGTCTCCGGTGCCAGGAGTCTCCACCTTGATGACGGTGGCGCCGAGGTCACCGAGCATCATGGTGGCGTGCGGTCCCGCCAGGGCGCGTGTGAGGTCGGCCACCACAATCCCGGTGAGCGGTCCGCGGCTCACGTGTTCTCCGGGAAGTCGATCCAGTACGGGATGGTCATCGAGGTTTTCCCTGCCGGTTGCGGCTGGCGATGGGCGTGCGCAGCGTACCGAGCCGGTCGATCTCGATCTCCACGACATCGCCGGGCTGCAGGAGCCACGGCGGCGTGCGGACGTAGCCGACGCCGTCAGGTGTGCCGGTGGCGATGACGTCGCCGGGGTTCAGCTGGAAGGTGCGGCTGATCAGGGAGAGCACATCGCCGACGCTGAAGATCATGTCGCGGGTGTTGCCGTCTTGGACGACGGTGCCGTTGACGCGTGTCTGGAGGCGCAGCCCGTCGCGCAGGTCGCCGACCTCGTCGGCGGTCACGATCGGGCCCATGGGGCCGCTGTGGTCAGCGTTCTTGCCGAGCGTCCACTGCGTGGTGAGCTTCTGGGCTCGGCGGGCGGTCAGGTCGTTGAACGTGGAGTAGCCGAGCACGGCCGCTTGCGCGGTGGCGGAGTCGGCGTCGATCAGGGGTTCGGCGATGTACGCGGCGACCTCGCCCTCCCAGTCCAGGCCTGCCTCTCCGGTGGGGACCGGCACGGGCACGTCGCCGACGCTGAGCGAGGCCGTCCAGCGACCGAACAGGGTCGGGTACTCGGGGACTTCGAATGATCCCTCGGCGGCATGGGCACGGTAGTTGAGCCCGACGCATATCACCCGCGCCGACGGGGGTACCGGCGGCGTGAACCGTACCGACTCGGCGGGCAGCCCTTCGCCGCTGAGCCGGGCGGCCTTGGCCGTCCAGCCGCGGGCATCGGTCCAGAAGCGGGCGACGTCGGTCACGATGTGGACGATGTCGCCGTCCAGCCGTGCGACGTGGACCGTGTCGTCCCTGGTGAGCTGTACTCCGGCGAGCTTCACGCCTTCTCCTCTGTCCAGTCGTCGGGGACCAGCTTCAGGTCGAAGCCGATCTCCTCGTAGGGGGCATCGATGTCCCACTGTTCGCCGCCGTCGTCATGAGCGACGGGATGGCAGATCAGTTCGTCCTTGACCGCGAAGGCGGCGTCGGAGTCGAGGTAGGGGTCGCCGGCCAGGAACACGTGTGTGGTGAGGGTTCGGTGACCGGCGGCGGTGACCCGGTAGTGCAGGTGGGCCGGGCGCATCGGATGGCGGCCGATGGCGTGCAGCAGTTTGCCGCCGGTGCCGTCGGTGGGCACCGGGTAGCTGCTGGGCCGGATCGTGCGGAACCAGTAGCGGCCGTCGGCGTCGGTGGTGAACAGGCCGCGCAGGTTGCCCTTGTCCTGAGTCTCGTCCTGGGTGTCGTACAGGCCGGTGTCGTTGGCCTGCCACAGGTCGACCTGTGCGTCGGCCAACGGGGTGCCGTCGCAGTCGAGGACCCGGCCGTGGACGACGGTCGGCATGCCGCGTTCGCGTTCCGGTCCGAAGCTGATCCAGGCGCCGAGGTCGCGCTCGGGCGCCGGGGAGTGGAAGGGGCCCTCGACCGAGGACGGCGTCATGTTCTTGGGGCCGGCGTGGTTGACGTCGTCGACGGCGCTGGTCAAGCCGAGCATGTCGGAGAGCAGGATGAACTCGTTGCGCTCGGGCGTGCACATCCTGCCGGTCTCGATGAGGAAGTCGAGCCCGGCGATCCACTCCCGCTCGGTCGGGCGCACCTCTTCCACGAAGGCGTGCAAGTGCGTGACCAGAGCGGAAACGATCTCGTTCAGACGCGGGTCCGGGCTGTTGACCTGACCGAGCACCTGACGCAGCAAGGGGGTCATGCGACACCTCCCAGGTGGCTGAGCAGGAACTCGTCCTTGTCGGACTGGATGTGCACGGGGGTCACGCGGATTGCCTTTCGTCCGTTGGGTGGAGCCGGGCGGCCAGTTCATCGACCAGCGCCCGGGAGCCGATGGTGAAATCGCCGAGACGTCCACGATCCTCCATTCGTCGCGGCATCCCGGCGCTGTTTCGCTCGACTGTGAGTACGTAGCCTGAGCTGCGGTCAAGCAGCGTGGTGGTAGTCGCTGATCATGCCTGTGACGACGAATTTCGTCGACGATGTCATCCGTGGTGGTCTTCGGCGTATCCGGGTTCCTCTGGCGTGCGCCGGCACGGCTGTGTCACGCGCGGGCTCTCGCCCTGGCCGAGATGCGCTCCTGAGAGCCATGTGCCTCGTCAACGACCTTGCGGGTGTCGATCCGGGTCATGCGGCCGTCTCGCTTGACGAACTCGCCGGCGACCATGACGGAGTCGACGTTGCCTTCGTGGGCCGCGAGGACCACGGCGGCGACCGGGTTCAGGACCGGCCCGAGGTTCGGGTCGGTGGCGCGGATACAGACCAGGTCAGCCTGCTTGCCAGGGGTGAGCGAGCCGATGTGGGACTCCATCCCCACCGCCCGGGCGCCCTGGACGGTGGCGAATTCGAGGACGTCGCGCATCTTCAGCGGTACGGGGTCCGCCACCTGGGAATGTCCGCCGCCTATCCAGGAGCGGTAGTGGGCGAAGATCATCTTCATCTGGGTGAACATGTCGCCGGTGCACTTGGTCTCGGTGTCGCCGCTCAGGCTCGGCCGGATGCCGAGGGACAGCACCTTGTCCAGCGGGATGTCGCCGATCCCGGCCGAGTTCATCTCGCAGTGCGCGCCGAGCGACACGGTGGCTCCGGCGTCGGCGATCATCTGCAGCTCTTCCAGGTGGAGACGGTTGCAGTGGACGAACGTCATGTCGTCGCCGAGAAGGCCGGCCGCGTGATACTGGGCCACCGCGTGGTGGTCGGCGTTGCGGGCATAGGCGCCGACGTGCACCGTCGTGCGGATGCCGAGCTCGCGCGCCAGCCTGAGGTCATCGAAGGCGACATCGGGCGCGGCTTCCTCGGGGCCGCGGGCCGCCATCGCAAGGGTCAGCAGCTGATCGTCGGAGGAGAAATACTGGTCGCGCACCCGGCGGATGTCCTGGGGGTGGCCGAGCCGGCTCTCGACGCGCCAGCTGTCGTCGACCACCAGTGGCCAGCCGTGAGCGAACACGCCCCGGATCCCCGCCGCGCGCAACCCCTCGATGGCCGCATCAGAGTGCTCGGGAGTGTTCTGGATATGTGACCAGTCCACCATCGTGGTCGTGCCGGCGCTCAGGGCGCACACCGCGCCGAGCAGGTTGCCGATGCGGACGTCGTCGGCCTCGTAGGAGGGCCCGATCCGGCCGAGCACCTCGGCGAAGTACTGCATCGGGTCGAGGTCGGCGTAGGTGTGCCGCATCGCGCTCTGCCAGGTGTGGCGATGGGTGTCGACGAACCCGGGCGTGACGATCCAGCCCGAGCCGTCGATCTGTTCGGCGTCGTCGGCGCTGAGCGAGGGGGCCACCTCGACGATGCGGGTGCCTTCGATGAGGATGGCGCCGCGGTCGAGGTCCCCGATCGCCGGGTCCATGGAAATCACCCGTGCGTCGCGGATCAGCGTGCGGGCGCTCATCGGGCCAGGTCCAGGTAGTGCTCGATCGCCCGATGGGCCTGCATGGTATCTCCTGATCCGTTCTGGGCCCACGCGACATAACCGTCGGGGCGCACAAGCAGAGCGCCGACGTCCTTGAGTGCCGGCGGGCAGAGTGTCGGCACGCCGCTGATCGCGCGTATCGGCGCCGCGGGGTACTTGATGCCGGCGAAACGGTCGTCACCGGTGCAGTCGATGAGGAGGAACTCCATGCCGCGCAGCAGTTCACCGATGCGTACGAGTCCTTCTCGGGTGTGCAGCTCCGCGTCGGGGACCGGGGCACCCGCCAGCGGGTGGCCGGCTCCGGGTGTGGCGTAGGTGGTGGTGAGTCCGTTGAGCTCCAGGCCGAGCCGGCGGTTGACCTCGGGTATCGGCATCAGGTCGCGCTCGAACATCCGCCGGTAGGTGATGCCACCCGGACTGAAGTCGAACTGGATGGCGCACTGGGCCTCCACGCTGCGCAGCAGTGCCTCCGTGACCGGGCGGCGCTCGCTCTCGTAGGTGTCCAGCAGCGCGGGGGAGGCGTGCCCGTTGACCACCGCTGCGAGCTTCCAGCCGAGGTTGAACGCGTCCTGGATGCAGAAGTTCATGCCCACGCCGCTGGCCGGGTAGTGGATGCGGGTGCTCTCGCCGACCAGGAACACGCGCCCCTGCGAGAACCGGGAGGCCAGCCGCATGGCGTCGGTGTAGCGTGACGCCCAGCGGACCTCGCCGAACTCCAGGTCCATCTCGAGGATCTCGCGCAGGACCCGCCGCACCTCGTCGTCGGGGACCGGCTCGGACTTGTCGGCGCGCCGGGAGTCGGCGTGCACGATGTTGAAACGCAGGACAGGGTCCTCAGCGCCGCCGAAGGGGAACGCGTTGACCCAGCCTCGCGCGTTGTCGGTCATCTTGCGGACCTCGGGCCAGGGCGCGGCCATCGCCACGTCCGCGACGATGCCGGTGAACGTGGCGTCGTGGCCGACGAAGTCGATGCCCATCAGCTTGCGGACGGCGCTGCGTCCGCCGTCGGCCCCCACCACGTAGCGGGCGGTCATCGTGCTCAGGGTGCCGTCGTCCATCTCCGCGGTCACGCGCGCGCCCTCAGAGTCCTGTTCGACGCCGTTCACGGTCGCCCCGCGGACAAACCGCACGCCCAGTTCGAGACAGTTCTCGGTGAGCAGTTCCTCGGTCGTGCTCTGCGGCAGGATCAGCCGGTGCGGGAATCTGGTGTCGAGGTGGCGCCAGTGCACGGGCTGCATTCCGCCCCAGATGTGCACGGGCACGAAGGGATTTTCACGGATGAGCCGGGCGCGCTCGATGAACCGTTCAGCGAGGCCGCGCGCGTCGAGCAGTTCGAGCACCCGTGGCAGGATCGTGCCGGCCCGTGACTGGACTCCTGTGAGGCGGCGCTCCAGCACGCAGACGCGTACCCCGGCCCGCGCAAGCTCACCGGCGACGGTCAAACCCGACGGTCCTCCGCCGACGACGATGACGTCCGCGTCTTTTTGATCTTCAAACAACGGGGTGCCTCTCAGGAGTGGAGTCGCGCGCCGGCCTGGGCGGTGCAGCGGTGGACGAACTCGGCTACGCCGTCAAGGAAGCGTGCGCCGGCGAACACCGGGTCCTCGTGGTTGGCCCCCGGAAGCAGCATCACGCTCACCTCTTCGCGCGTTCCCGCGGAGACCAGTGCCTCTGCCAGTCGCACGCTGTGGGAGTGGTGCACGACCGCGTCGCCCGTGCCGTGGGCGAGCAGTACCGCCGGCGCCCCGGCATGGACCTGCGCGAGAGGGCTGAGCCCACCCAGGACGGCCTCGGACAGATCCCCCGGCTCCACCCCCGCGAGCAGAGCGAGTCTCGCCCGGTGGTCCAAGCCCTCGAAGCCCGGCGGTGGGACGCTCTTGCGGATCACCTCCGGGACCTGCAAGTGACTCGCGGGCACGACGGCCGAACCAGCCGATGTCAGGTCGTAGCGCCCGAACAGCCCAACGAAGCCGGCGACGCGATCCGGGGCGGCGAATGCGGCCAGCGCGGACAGGTGCGCGCCCGCCGAGGCGCCCATCAAGACCGCCCGGTCCGTAGAGAGCCCGTAGGCGGCGCCGTGCTCCGTCACCCAGTCGATCGCGCCGAGGATGTCGTCACGCTGCCGCGGATAGGGACCGCGGTCGATTGTCCGGTAATCGATGCTGGCCACGGCCACGCCCGCCCGGGCCAGGGCGACGAATCGTTCCGAGAACTCCCGGCGGCCCCCCATGAGCCAGGCTCCGCCGTGCACGTACACCACGGAGGGGCGCGACGTCCCCCCCTCCGGCACGTACAGGTCCAGCCGCAGGTCGGCGTCGCCTGCCTGCCGGTAGACCACGTCGCAGGTTTCCACGACGTCGTGGGCGGCTCGCATGGTTCTCCTCGATGTCGGGACCGGTGTCGGGATCGTCACTGATCGCATGGGCGGGACCGGGGCCTGGTGTCTCGCGGTAGCCATCGTGGATCCCAAGCTTTCGGATTGTCAATAAGTATTCTAAAGTTCACCTTGAAATTGACTGGCTGGCCTCGCGTGCCGCCAATGCGAAGCCGCTCGTGCAGTGCGTTTGCGGTCGAGACGGGCAGCTTCATGCCCGCGACCTGCGCAGGCGAAGAAAATGAGCGGAGCCAACTTTCTAAAGTTGGCCGGGAATCCCTACACTGTCCCCGTGGCCAAGACTGAAGCCGGTGGAACCCGGGTGGACGCGGTGTGGTTGAGTCTGCAGTCCGACATCCTCGCAGGCCGCCTCCGCCCTGGAGAGCGGCTGAAGTTCCCACCGCTGTCCAAACGATTCGGCCTCAGCCCCAGCGTGATCCGGGAGGCGCTGAACCGCCTGGCGGACCAAGGGCTGGTCCGGATGCAGCCGCACCAAGGTTTCCAGGTCACACCGTTGTCGGCGGTGGACCTGCGCGAGCTCGTCGAGGTGCGCGTGCACGTCGAGACAGAGGTGTTCCGGCGCGCGATCGAGCACGGCGACCTGCGATGGGAGACCAATATCGTCGCCACCCACCACATGCTCGCCAGAACCCCCGAAAAAGATCCGGACGATCCCGCACGGACCAACGAAGCCTGGGACGAGGCCCACTCGGCCTTCCACCGGGCCCTGCTGCTCGGCTGCACGAACAAGCGGCTGCTGGACCTGGCGACACGGCTGCGCCAGGAGTTCAAGCTCTATCGCCACTTGTCGGACTCCTTGGGCGACGATTCCGAGCGAGACCCCGCGGGCGAACACAAGCAACTGGCCGATGCGGCCATCGCCCGAGACGGCGCTTCGGCGGTCGAACAGCTGGCCGCGCACATCGCCGCACCGGCGGACCGCCTGCTCAGACTGGCCGCCGCCGGGAAACTTCCCCTCGACACCGCTCTGTCCGGCGACGGGATCGGGCCCTCGGCCTGACCTTCGACACCTCGCGCCGGCCGCATTACAGGCGTGCGACGGCTTGATCACAGGCACCGGCGGAGCCACGGGCGCGATGGTCTCAGCCGCGCTTCGAGCTTGATACAGAACTCGACTTCAAAAGTTTCTAAAATACTTGACAGATACTATTCTGCCGTTCATTGTCTTCACAGGCCGAGGTAGACCTGGGTGAACACGTCTGCAACCGATGATCATCCGATCACCTCCGCTCGGCCCTCACTTTGCGTGGCGGGCCGCCCCACAGCTCCGGCACCTCTCCAGGTCCCCTCCGAAGCCGGACTGCTGCTCCGCAGACTCAGGAGATCCCCATGGCAACATCCCAACCCGCACCTCCCACCGGGTCCTCCTCCGCCCAGCCCTCCGCCGGCGCCGACCCATCCGCCATCGCCGCGCGCATCGATCGGATCCCCGCCGGCAGGTTCCACGTCAAGCTCGCGTCGATCGTGGGCGCCGGCACCTTCTTCGACGGGTTCGACGCCATCAGCCTGGCCGTCGTTCTTCCCCTGGTCGTCACCACCTTCGGCATCGGCTTCAGCGAAGCGGGGCTGATCATCAGCGCCGGCTACGCAGGGCAGTTCGTAGGCGCACTCCTGATCGGCGTTCTCAGCGACCGCATCGGACGGAGCAAGGCATTCATCGTCAGCATCGCCGTGTTCGGCGTGTTGGCAGTACTGTGCGCGCTCGCCTGGAGCGCGGACAGCCTCATGGTCTTCCGGCTCCTGCAGGGGATAGGACTCGGAGCCGAAGTGCCGATCGCCGCCACGCTGGTCAATGAATATCTCGGCCGCCACAGCCGTGGCAGGGTCTCGGTCCTGTACCAGGCGCTGTTCACGTGGGGCCTGTTCTTCGCCCCGCTCATCGCGTTGATCCTCACCTCGACGACAAGCCCGGAAAACACCTGGCGTATCCTCCTCGGTATCGGCGCCCTCCCCTTGGTCGTGGCGGTCGTGGCCTGGTTCGCACTCCCCGAGTCGGCGCGTTGGCTCGCCGAGAAGGGCCGCTTCGCGGAGGCGGAGGTCTACGTCCGGCGCATGGAGCAGGAGGCGGCCGACGCCGGGCACACGCTGGAGCCTCCTGTCGTCTCTCCTGGATCGCTGTCGCCGCAGAAGACGCGCCTGAGCGAACTCTTCCAAGGCAGGTACGGCGGCCGTACCGCGATGCTCTCCTGCATCTGGTTCTGCACCTTCTTCGTGACGTACGGGTTCACCGTCTGGCTGCCGAGCATGTATATATCGGTCGGCGGTCTGCCTCCGTCGCGCTCCCTGCTGCTGACCGTCCTGCTCGGCGCCATCCAGCTGGCGATGTCATACGTCGTGGCGAGCTTCGTCGACAAGATCGGCCGACGGCGGACCTTCCTCATCGGATTCGTGGTCGCGATCCTGGGAGCCGGGTTCGGCGCCGTGAACCTGCTGGTGTTCCACCACACCTCCTGGCCTGTGCTCTTCGCCACCGGCGTCATCCTCACCATCGGGATCATGCTGCCCACCGTGAGCCTCTACCTCTACACCACGGAGCTCTACCCGACCCGGATGCGCGGCTTCGCCAGTGCGACCACCAGCAGCTTCAGCCGGATCGCGAGCATCGTCTCCCCGCTGGTGTTCGGCTTCCTGCTGGGCGGCCATGGCGGAGCGGGCGCGGTCTTCGCCATCCTCGCCGTCGTCGCCTTCCTCGGCCTCCTGACCATGGCCAAATGGGGCCCGGAGACCCGCCTGCGCACCCTCGAGGAAATTTCCGGCTGACCCTGACCGGCGCGGCCTCTGCTGTCCGGGTGGCACGAGTACACGAGCTCTCGGTCTGCGCTGCGGCTCACCTCGCAACCGGTCGGCCATAATCGCCGAAACCAGCGTGTGTCCTGTGCCGCTGTTGTCATCGCAGGGCTCCCGCGATGGGCGCGATGGCGCCGATGCCCATCAGCAATCCGACGACGCGTTCTCCGGGTGCACCTGCCGGTTTCAGGACCGGCAGGCTCCGCACGCCGAGGGCGGGATGCAGCTCGACGGGGGGCCGGCACGGTGCCGCCCGGGGCCGCTGCGTGCGGCTCCGAACACGACCGGCTCCTTCTGCGGCACGGCGAGCTCATTGGCGATGGCGGCCGCCGCGCGCGGCGGTCAGGGACGCGAGCGTGGCGTCTTTCCCTTCGTGCATTGCCACTGGTGCACCAGCGCCCGGCCGTAGTCGTTACCGTTGGGCGTGCGCATGACGGTGTGGATGTGGAACGGCTGAGGAGTGTCGTTGGTGAGGAAGACGCCGCAGTGGTGGTCGAGCTCGGCGATGATCACTGGGCTCTGGACGCGGAAGCAGAAGGGATCCTCCGGCCCGTGGCCGCCGATCCAGGAGAACCAGGTGTCGGCCAGGTGCGCCCGGATCTCACGCATCCGTGCTCTGGCCGGCCCCTCGGGCAGGATACCCACATACTGGTACTGGGCGATGAGTTGCCAGATCAGCTCTTGGGCCCGCTGCGAGAGCCCGGCCACCCGGACGCCCTCATAGGGAATGACTCTGTTGTCCTGAAAGGCCCCGGCCAGGTACCGCTCGTCGCCAGGGTGCACCCGCCCTTCAGGCATCGCCGGGTCGACCAGGCTCTCATAGGTGGTCGCGACCCTGCGCTGCTCGTCGGTGAGCTCTCCCATCAGCTCGCGGGCGAGCCGGATGCGTTCGGTGAAGGCGACCGACCCCGCGTCGATCTCGTTAGGTTCCGCCCCGAGGAAGACGGGCTCATTACGACGTCTCCGAAATCGTGCGTGCTGGTCGGCCCGCGGGCACGGCTGGGCCTGGTCGGCCGGTCGGTCGGGGGCACCTTTCCGGTATCGAGCCGGAGCGCTGCGGTTCAACGAAACGCGGTCGGTCTTTGCGCCCTAGACCTTGCTCGCTGCGGCCAGGGCCGAGGCGCCTGCGCTCTGCTCGGTGCGCGGCCGGAGGCCGATCCAGATAAGTGCGACGCTGACGAGTGTGACGATCACGTCCACGGTCAGCGCTAGGTGGATACCGTTCAGTTCCGACGCCTGGGTGGCGGCTATCGTGCTCAGGATCGGGATGCCGATCGTGATGGCGACGTTCTGGGTCATCGACGTCAGGCCGGTGGCCAGGCCCTGCTCCGCGTTCGGCAGGCCGGACGTGCCGGTGACCGTGTACGCCACGATGGATGTGACGTGCCCGAAAAAGCTGATGAGCAGCGCCGGTATCAGGACGGCCAGCCCCAGGCGGTCGGAGCCGATGAAGATCAGCGGGACCGTGGCGAGGCTCTGTATGGCCAGGCCCGTCGGCAGCACCTTGCGGTAGCCGTAGCGGCCGATGAGGCGACCGGCGACCGGACCCGCGAGCACCGCCGCCAGACCTGGTACACCGAAGATCAGGCCGGTGACGAGCGGGTTGAACCTGAGGACGTTCTGGAGGTACAGCGTCATCATGAAGATCATCGCCGTCTCCATGCTGAACACCACGAGACCGGCGTAGTTGCCCCACTTGACGGTCGGGCGTTTGAGGATGCGGACCGGGGCGAGCGGCGCGGCCGCGCGTACCTCGATCACCCAGAACGCGGCCAACAGCACGATGCCGATGACACCCGCGAGGACGCTCTGCTCGATGATCGCGTAGACGGCGGCCAGCAGACCGCCGGTCACGGTGATCGCGCCGGCCATGTCGAGCTTGATCCGGTCGGGCACCTTGCTCTCGGTGATCAGGAACGGTGTGAGCGCGAGGATGATCACACTTACGGGTGCATTGATGAAGAAGGCCGAGCGCCAGCTCAGCAGACTGACCAAGGCGCCCCCGACGAGCGCGCCGATGGTGAAGCCGCCGGACAGCAGCGCGCCGTTGAGGCCCAGGACGCGGTCACGAGTCGCGCCCTCCTCGAACGTGGTGGTGAGCAGGGACAGCGAGGCCGGGATGGACATGGCGGTGGACAGGCCCTGGAACGCGCGGGCGGCCAGCAGCATCTCGGGGTTGGTGGCGAAACCGCCGAGCAGCGAGGCGGCTACCAGCAGGGCCATGCCAGCGAGGAACAGCCGGCGGCGGCCGAACAGGTCGGCCAACCGGCCGAAGAGAAGGGTGAAGCCCGCCGCGGGCAGGGCGAAGGCGGAGGCGATCCAGGGCAGCATCGTCAGATCCAGCCCGATGCCCTGGCCCACCTCCGGCAGCGCGACGTTCAGGATAGAGAAGTCGACGGACAGCATGAATCCGGCGCCGAGCAGGATCAGCAGGATCAGCCGCTGCCGGCCGGTGAAACCGGCCGGTGAAGCCGTGTCGGTAGTCAAGAGACGGTTCCCTTTCTCATTCTCAAGAACCTGGTGTGAACAAAATGGAACTAGTCCCCGGGCGGGTCGTCGGTCACATCTGGCCAGTCGAAGACGCGTCCCTGGGGCGTTGCCCTGCCGACCGCCGGATTGGCTGCTGAACCTTTGCGGCGCGACGGACGAAGCGTGCCAGCGTTGTGCCACAAGGGCCGCAAGGGCCGCAGTGGTCCATCCACAGTGCGGTCGGCGGGCCGGGCAGCCCGCACCGCGTCCCGCTTCGCTCGGTTTCGTGGCAGGCTAGGGCCCACCCCACCGGTACGGGGTGCCGTGAGTTTTATTCCGGACCGGCCGGGTCCACGCGTGACGGCGATCGTCCCGTGTCCCGGCCGGGGTCGAACATGTACTGGTGGTGGGTACAGCTAGGGCTTGTCCTGATCCGGTTCGGTGGACTCGGCGATCCGCTTGATCATCGCCAGCCGCCGGTCCCACCCGGCCGCGACCGCGGACATCCACCGCGCTGTCGCATCCAGCGCGGTGGGCCGCACCACGTACCGAACCTCCCGCCCTGCCCGGCTACCGGACACCAGCCCGGCAGCGTCCAGGACAGCGAGGTGCTTGACGATCGCCTGCCGCGAAACAGGCAGCCCTTCGGCGAGCGTCGTCGCGGTGGCTTCGCCCTGCGCGGCGAGGAGGTCGAGCAGGTTACGTCGCGTCGGGTCGGCCAGGGCGACCAGGACGCTGTCGACCGCCTCGATGGCGCCGAGACGTTCCTGAGTGCTCACCTGGCCTGTTCGGCGCGGTTCCTGACCGCCTCGAACACCTGAGGCCAGCCTTCGGTATTGAACCGGATCGCCTTGTCGCGCAGTTCTGCGGAAGTGCTCAGTGACGCGAAGCCGCTCTCGACGACGCGCAACCGCGTCTTGTCGCCTTCCTCGCTCAATGTGAACTCCACGAGAGTGCTGTTGTCCTCACGCAACTCTGCTCCAGGAAACGCGCTGGACCAGCGGTAGGCCACATACGTCGGCGGCTCGACCTTCTCCACCCGCACCGCGACCTCACCGAGATTGGCGTTCTTCGCCACCATCGACGCGCCCTCCCCGGCCACCACGCCGGCCAGGCCCGCCTCATCACCTCCCCAGATGCTCGCCTCCTCCGACACCCAGAACCCGGGTTCGGCCACCAGCGACCAGACCCGCTCCAGCGATGCCGCGATCAGCGTGTCGCGTTCGATATGGTCTTCGTTCATCGGAAAGACTCCTTCACCGTCCGGGACCATTATGCAACTACAGAGTTGCACGTCTGGCCTTAATGCGCAACCCTAGAGTTGCATCCCTGCGGTGCCACTTTGACTGGGGGCACACCGCCGTAGCCGCGCCGTCGGCAATGTCGACGCCTATCGGGGGGCTGGCCGCTTCGCGTTCGGTGACGCCGGCTTACGGCCTCCGGCGGGCGACGACCGCTTCTGCCATCTGCGAACCCCAGGGCCGATCCCCTATTGACCAGGCCGGTATGTTCCCGGTGCCTGTACATCGAGCTTCGTCCTCCTTCTCGACCAGCGCGAGCACCTGCCAACCCAGGCACACCAGCGCCGTGACCCGCGAATTCAAGATGACGGACACCAGTGGAGATCTGGGCGCCCAACTGCTGGGTGATCGAGGCTGTGACGGCGTCGGGCCGACCGAACATGCAACCCTAGAGTTGCGCTTCGAGGGCAAGACATGCAACTCTGTAGTTGCATCGGATGGCGCCAGTGAGAGAACCTTCCGATGAACGAAGACTGTTCGAGCACGACACGCTGATCGCAACGCCTCGGAAGGGTCCGAGCGGGTATCGACCACGCGCTCAGCCCGAACGAGGGCCGTGAGGCTCATCAGCGTGGTCTCCATCCGGCTCGGACTGCGTCCACGCGGCGAGCACCGCACGGAGCGTCCGGAAGCCGACGAGGATCTAGCCGCGTCTCGTCCTCGAAATCAGCCGACTCGGCACGACACCCGCAACCCACCCGCACCGCAGCGCCTGCTGCGGCCACGGAATAGGAGAACATCCGTGAGCATCACCACCGCGTCCACCAACCACGTCGGCCCTCCGCCTCCGGACGACTCAGAACTCGCCGAGACGGCTGCCATGTTCGCTGAGATGATGCCGTCGCCGACCACACCCGACCTGATCTCGGTATTCCGTTCAAGCCCCGCGGGTATGGCGCCAATATCAGACGATGAGCTCAGCCGGGGCGGCGAGTTCCAGATCTTCGAACGGACGGTGCCCGGAGCGGCCGGCGACCCTGACATCACCCTGCTGGTATCCCGCCCGACGGGTGCGCTGACGCCGACCCCGGCGATCTACAGTATGCACGGCGGTGGGATGATCACGGGTGATCGGCGCACCAACTTGCCTGACATGCTCGATCTCGCCGCCTCGGTGGGCGCCGCGGTCATCTCTGTCGAGTATCGTCTCGCGCCGGAGCATCCGCACCCCGCGCCGGTCGAGGACTGCTACGCCGGTCTGCTGTGGGTCGCGGCGAACGCGACGGAATTGAACATCGACCTGGATCGTATCGTCGTCGCCGGCGCGAGTAGCGGTGGCGGCCTCGCGGCGGCGGTGGCACTCCTCGCACGGGACCGCGGCGGCCCGGCGCTGGCGGGCCAGATGCTGCTGGCTCCGATGCTCGACGACCGCAACAACACCTCGTCGGCCCTGCAGACGGCCAGCCAGGGCATGTGGATCCACACGTTCAGTGAGACCGGTTGGACGGCCTTCCTCGGCGACGCGCGCGGAGGGCCGGACGTCTCGCCGTACGCCGCACCCGCCAGGGCGACGGACCTGTCTGGCCTGCCGCCGGCGTTCATCTACGTTGGTTCCGTCGAGACGTTCCGCGACGAGGACGTGGCCTACGCATCGGCCATCTGGCGGGCCGGTGGGCAGGCGGAGTTGCACGTCTGGTCCGGGGGGTTTCATGGCTTCGACCTATTCGTACCGCAGGCGGCCGTGTCCCAGGCGGCCAAGGCGGCCCGTACGTCTTGGATGCGCCGCATCTTGAAGGCCTGAACAGCTGGCCAGCGAGCCTGGCAAAAGCTGATCTCAATTGGTGAGATTTGCAAATAGTTAGCCAGGGCATCCGCCAACGGGACTTTCGTTCCGATGCTCGTCATGCCCTCTAACCGCTGGTGAGACCGCCGCGGCGAGCGAGGAGGGCTGCGCCGACGGCCACTGGAGCGCGCCCACATCCTCTCCCAGCCCATTGGCCCGGGGACAACGCGCGCTCCGGTTGACCAGCCGCTACCGGCCCGCGCCGGTTGCACAACAACAGGCCGCGGCGGTCGCCGCCCCGCGTCTGCCGTCGACCGTGGACGAGTGGAAGAAGCAGCTCGCCCAGCTCATCCGCGAACTGGAGCCCGGCGGGCAGTTCGCCCATCAGCACTGGCAGCACGGCCGGTTGTACGGCGCGCTCCTGGACGTCATCGTCGCGCTCGGCAACGCCTACCCCGGAGGCATCGACCGGCTGCAGCCACGCCACTAATGTTGAGCGACAGATCGCTGGGCATTGCTTCGCGGCAAGACTGTCAGTAGCGCACCGTGACTATCTTCGCTGTGCCGGGCCTACTGCTCGGCACCACCGGCGTGACTGCCAGCTCAACACCCTGCCGTGCCCAGAGACCAAATCAAAGATCAACAAATCACGCAGCCGTCACGGCTGGGCGAAGCCACCCAGCCGTGTGAATCATCGGGGCTAGGTGTGCCGAGTACGGGCGTGGTAGCGAAGGCTTCGAGCATCGTCTGGTGCATGGGGGACAGCCGCATCACCAGTTCACGCAAATCGAGAAGCACCGGCACAGTGGGGGAGCCATAATAGTCCTGCGCGGATCCGAGCTCGACGAAAGACACTCCATATGCGGTGCGGATCGCTTCAAGCAGTCCGGCGTCGATACTTGCCAGCCAGTGGGTGCCACCTCTGGCTATGGTCGCGGCCCACGACGCGGCGTAGAGAATCTCCGCGACAGACCTGCCTCGCACATCCCGGCGGACGGCTAGCGTGCCGATCTCGCTCAGGTGTATTGGGGTGATCGAACCAACGAGCGCCGCACCGGCTGGGGCGAGGGGAAGGTCAATGAGTGTCTTGAAGGGGCGGCTACCTGAGAGGATTTCTCTCAGGGCGCCGACGAGCTCGCCGTTCTCTTCGACAACTGTGAACACCGACTGATGACCATAATCCCTGAAGTCGTCTAGAGTTCCGTCGTCATCCAGAAACCCGGCTTGGCGGAACACACTGAACTCGAGTTCGCACGCCGCCTCATAGCCCGTCTGACCGTAAGCCAGCCGGACCACGCTGACCTGCTGCCGCCATGAGGCGCGGTGGCGGGTCGTGCGCGTCTGGACGATGGGCGAGCTAAGGCCGCACAGCGGGGTGGCGTAGCTCAGGCTGTAGGCGCCAGCATATTCGAACCGGATGCGATCGCCGGTGGTTACTGCGGCTGGCAGCATTCGCTCTTCCATAACATCGTCGCCGTCACAACTCGGCCCAGCCAGCACCATCGATTCGCAGGAATCGGTGCCATGATCGACTGCTCGAACTGGCAACTTGACGGCACCTCCGGTTCTGCCCGCCTCAAAAAGGCCGTTGTAGCAACCGACATTGAGGTACAGCCAGCGCCGGTCACTGCGTACGGCAGTACCGATAATCCGCGCATGTATCGTGCCAGCTGCCGCCACGATGAATCGGCCGGGTTCAGCGGCCAGAGCCACTGGATAGGGCAGTTCCTCTGCAACGGCGGCATCGACCTCGGCACCGATCTCCTCAATGGTCGGGGGAGATGATCCCTCGTAGGGAACGGGGAAGCCTCCTCCCAAGTTAATGAGCGGAACCCGGATCCCATCCTGGTCAAGCTCTTGCAACACATGTCCGACCGATCGCAGGGCGGATCGCCAGACCTGTATAGATTCGGCTTGGGAACCGACGTGGAAAGTTATCGCCTCCACTGTCAGATTGAGATCACGAGCCTGTCGGGCCAGCTCGCTGATCACTTCGGGAGTAGCTCCGAACTTCTCCGACAGCGGCCACCGGCTGCCCTGGGACGGGACCGACAGGCGCAACGCAACCTTGGACGCACCAGCTGTGGCGAGCCGTTCGAGCTGTTCGGCCGAGTCCGCCACAAATGACTTCACGCCAGCTGACAGAGCCGTCGTGATGTCGGCCATGGACTGTACGGGCATACCGACAACCAGCCGTTCGGCGGGGATGTTGAGGGACAGCATCTGGCGGAGTTCGCCGACCGAGGCGATGTCGAACCATCCGCCGCAGTCACGTACCGTCAGTAGTACTCCCGGATGCGGGTTCGCCTTCACCGCGTAGGAAAGACGTCTCAGCCGAAATGTCCGCTGAAGATCTAAGATAGCCGTCCGGACTTTATCAAGATCCAGTTCCAGGATGGGACTGTCGTGGCCTTTGCACTCGGCGTCACCGCCGTGAGATGCGTCCATGGTCCGGCGTCCTTTACCTTAAGAGAGCCCGCTGTAGGCTCAAACAGGGGCATGACAGAGCTGCCCCGGCGAGATAACGAAGGTTTTGAAGACTGTCAGGGCTGGATCGCGCTTAGGGTCTCACTCCCCAGGCAGCTCAGAGCCTGCATGGCCTCGCGCTCTATGCGTGAAAGATCGCAGAGGACGGCGCCTGCCTGTACGAGGCACTGCGCATCGCCTGATTCACCGGCTTTTGTGATCAGTGCTGCGGCTTCCGTCCACAGGGTGGCCGCCTCGATGTACAGCCCGTGGCCGGTGCGCAGGTGCTTGCTGTCGAGCAGGTGGGTGCATTCGGCGAGAAAATCGCGGTAGAGGTTACGAAATAGGGCGCCGCCGGTGCCGGCCTTCTCCATCAAGAGGGCGGCCTGCCGTAGGTCCTGCTGCGGGTCGTCGATCCGCTGGAGCCAGGTGCCTACCAGCTTGCCGGCCTTTTCGATGCCTCGGTGCCCCACGTTGGCGATGGGCGGGTTGAGGAAGGCGTCGGCGCAGGCGGTGATGGCAGGAATGATCTGGTCCCATGGGGAGGGTAGGTTCCTCGGAGCGGTGAGGGTGAAGGACCGGTGCTTGGCGGTCATCGGGCCGCGCGCGGCCCTGGCCTGGGCGAGGTTGGTCAGGCTGGTGGAGACCGCTCCGCCCTGCTGGTCGGTGTCCACCAGGTAGGCGTCGTGGTCGTCGTAGCCGTACATGGCGACGACATGGCCGCCGAAGTGCACTTTCGACCCGAAGTAGTCCAGGTAGTAGCTGTCGAGCTGCAGTCCAACGGGGCGGCCGGCGTCGATGGGGACCGCCACGTTCTCCCACGCCCTGCGAGGGGAGGTGGTCTCCTGGACCAGGAGCTCCAGCCCGAGTCTGGTGGCCAGATTTCTGGTGAGCTCGAAAGGCCTGATCCGTCCCCCGAGGAAGGGAAAGTCCATGTTCTTGCTGTCCCAGTAGATGAAGGACAGGCCGGAGCCTAGGCCGAAGAGCATGGGCTCGGACAGATCGAGTCCTTGGTGCCGCAGCAGAACCCCCAGAGCTGTCGTCTCACAATGCTGCGTACCGCGGGCGTCGATGTCTATTGCCGTGGTCATGCCATGCTCTCCTGGATGGGGATGATCAATCGGGTCATCGGTTCTTCTTGCGGTGCCTCTGCCGGCCCGACGAGATAGGCCTCACGTACGGGCGCTTGCGGGCGCAGGCCGCGCTCGTGGATGGCGGCGAAGAGCGCGTTGTAGGCCAAGGGCAGCTGGGCGTATGGCCCGATGTGCACGGTCTCGGCCACGGGTCCGCCGGGCAGCACCTCAAACTCCAGGCCGGACATCCCTTCCCCCTGCGGCGTCTGCGTTCCGATGGCGATCTTCATCCGCTCTTGCAGATCCAGCGGGTACAGCGCCCACAGCGGCGGCTCCCATGCGATTCCCGCCTTGCCGAGCACGGGCAGCAGCCGACCTACACACTCCTCGACCTTCTCCCTGATCTCCGCAGGAGTGCAGACCGCTCGCACCACTGCCAGCCGTCGCTCCGGCTCTTTGCCCATCGTCACCTCATAGCCGGGCAGGCCGCCATCCACCAGCCGCTCGAGCATCGCCAGCCGGGCCTGGTCCCTGCTGATCCGCTCGGCCAGCCGGTGCCTCTCAGCGCGCAGGATCTGTGCCCTGGACTCAGGCTCGGCAGCCATGGCTTGGGCGATCACCGCCAGAGGAAGATCCATCTCGCGCAGCAGGGCGATGGTCAGGGCATCGCGTGCCTGTTCAGGTGCGTAATAGCGGTAGCCGGAGCTGGCGTCCACGCGGATCGGAGCCAATAGCCCCATCTCGTCGTAGTGCCGTAGCTGCTTGACGCTGAGCCGGCACAGGCGGGCGAAGCGCCCGATGGTGAGAAGTTCGTCGTGCACACCATCATGGTGGACTCTCCCACGGTGGGAGAGTCCAACGCTGGACTCATGGCCCAAGGCCGCCTCTACTCCTCTTCGCCGTTGTTGTCGTTTCGGGCGTCCGGGTGACGTACCGGCACGCGGGCCTGGACCCCGCCCGGCTCCCGCCGCTGGCCGGTGGGACTGTCTGACGGAGGCCCGGTTCGGTGGCGGCCACCGCGCCCTGGGCGACGCCTCGGAGTATGTCCAGGTAACCGTATAGACCCGCCAGACAAGGACGCGGTTCGACAACGATCGGCCCTTGCTGATGAGCGATCGCGTAGATGTGCCGGACCGTGTCATGGACATTGTTTTTGACACAGCAGTGCAAGTCAGAGGCGGGTTCGTTGGATTTTTCGCGATTGCTACCGGGACCCCGAACGGCGATGGTCCGGTCGGCGCCGTGAGGGCCGCGACGATCCTGGTTCTCATGGCGGTCACTTCCCTCCCGCGTAATCATCGTGCCGATGATCGGTGATGCTGTATCGGTCGCTCTGCCGGACGTCGCCGGAGAGCAAGTCGGTCCTGAGCGAGCCGATGTCGAACTCCCGTACCACCAGGGGTGTCCCCTTCTTGCCCGACGCCGCCATCAAGCCATTGCCTAGCGATGCCACTACCAGCGCAGAACCCCGCCCTGATCCCATGTCACTGGAGTACTAGCCGACGGGGGGTCTCGGGCCGCCACGGCCATTGCCGCGGTTGTTGCCTGCCGGGCCGTTGTTGTCGTTGGTGCCCGCGTTGCCAGGGCCGTTGGCGCCGGTGAGGCCGCCGGGCCCTTCGTCGCCGGTGGCGTCGCCGCTGTCCGAGGGGGGCGGCGCGGGCCGGCAGCTCTCGCCGCAGCCGCCGAACCGCTCCGCGTCGATCGGGGTGAACGACGTCGCCGGGACGTTCTTCAGCGCCGCCAGCATCGTGTCCTTCCAGATCGGACCCGGGATGCTGGCGCCGAACACCGAGGGGTAGTACTGGCCGCCGATCGTGACGCCGTTCAGCTTGTGGTCCTGCGAGCCGCGCGGGTCGCCGATGCTGACCGCGCCGGCCAGGTCCGGGGTGAACCCGGCGAACCACGCGGCGGCGCTCAGGTCGGTGGTGCCGGTCTTGCCCGCCGCGTCGCGGCCGATGCCGCCGACGGCCTTCATCGTGCCCTTGTCGAACACACCCGACAGCACGTCGGCCGCCGCGTCGGCGACCCCGGGGTCGAGCGCCTGACGGCACTTGGGCTTGTAGGCGGTGGTCTCGCCGTCGCGGTCGGTGATCCGGCTGATCGCCATCGGCGCGCAGTACCTGCCCCGGGCGCCGATCGCGGCGTAGGCGCCGGCCACCGTCACCGGGTCCATCTCGTTGGTGCCGAGCGTGAACGTCTCGAACTCCCGGAGCCTGTCTCCGTCGGAGCGGTGGATGCCCAGCGACTTGGCTGTATTGATCGTGTCGCAGAGGCCGACCCTCTGCTCCAGCATCAAAAAGAACGTGTTCACTGAGTCCCAGGTGCCGGTCTGCAAGGTCTTCCAGCCCGGACTGCCCTCATCGTTGGTGATGGTGTGCGTCGGGTCACCGATGTTCTCACCCTTGCAGTTCTTGAACGCCGAATACCCCGGAGCGAGATATCCGGCACCGGCGGTGAAGCCGTCGTCGATCTTCATGCCTTCCTTCAACGCGGTGATCAACGTGAAGGCCTTGAAGGTGGAGCCCGCCTGGAAACCGAGGCCGCCGCCGTGCGCGGCGTCGGCGACGAGGTTGTAGGAGATCTCGTTCTTGGCCTTGCTCCGGCCGTAGGTCCGGCTGGTCGCCATGGCCTTGATCGCCCCGGTGCCCGGCTGGACCAAGGCCTCGGCCGCCGCCGGGTTGTCCGAGGGATGGACCCACTTCTTGATCGCCTTGTCCGCCGCCGCCTGCATGGCCGGATCGATCGTGGTCTTGATCGTCAGACCACCGCGGTTGAGGAACTCCAGACGTGCCTTGGCCGTCTTGCCGAACTCGGGGTTCTTCAAGATCTCGTTACGGACGTAGATGCAGAAGTACGGATACTTGCTGGACTCACACCCACCGGGCAGCTTCGTGCCCTTGTAGCCGAGCTTGGTGGCCTTGGCCTCCGCCAGCTCGGCCGGAGTGATCTTTTTCAGCTCCGCCATCCGGTTCAGCACCACGTTGCGCCGGTTCAACAACAGCGCACGGCTCTTCTTACCCAGATTGGGGTCGGTGGAGTTGGGATCTTGCACCGCGCCGGCCAGCGTCGCGGCCTGCGGCAGGCTCAGATCGGCCGCGGTCACCCCGAAGAACCGCTTGGCCGCCGCCTCCACCCCGTAGGCCCCCGCCCCGAAGTAGGCGATGTTCAGATACTTCTCCAAGATCTCATCCTTGGAGTACTTCTTCTCCACCGCCATCGCATACCGCAGCTCATTCAGCTTGCGCGCGTAGCTGGACTCCAGCGCGGCGTTCTTCTCTTTTTCGGTGTCGGCGGAGTTGAGCAGCACCTGCTTGACGTACTGCTGGGTGATGCTGGAGCCGCCCTGGCTCACCCCGCCGGCCTGCAGGTTCTTGGCCAGCGCGCGGATCGTGCCCTCGATGTCGATCGCGCCGTGCTCATAGAACCGGTAGTCCTCGATCGAGATGATCGCGGTCTTCATGACCTCGGCCATCTCATCGAGCTTGACGACCTCGCGGTATTCCTCGTAGAACCGCCCGATCTCGTTGCCTTTGGCGTCCTGCACGACCGTGACCTCGGCCGGCGGCGGCTCGGTGAGGTCTTCCGGTTTGAGGTTCACCTCGTTGGTCGCCGACATGATTCCCAGGCCCGCGCCTCCCACGACCGGCAACGCGACCCCCGCGACCAGCACACCCACCGCCGCCCCAATGGCGACGAGCCGCATGATCTTGGATGCAATCCCTGATTGATCTTCACTCCGTTCTGACATGAGCCTAGATTGAGGCGCTAAACCGTCCTTTAGCGTGTTAGCTAAAGACTGCCGTTCTGGGTGATGAGGGAAAGGCGTCCAACGAGGCGTTGGGTGGGGGTCGGGAAGGCGTGGCACTGAAAAGCCCTTCGGGGTTTGCCGTTGAAGCGTCGTAATGGAATAAATGGCATCGAAACCTGGGTCTGGTTCGACCTCGGGATGAGTTTGGCGGGTGCTCGCTTATTGGCCAGATGGTGTCCGGCGTGAAGGTGGCTCGAGCCTGCTCTGCTGCTCTCGCAGAGAACGCGAGAAGGCATGTCCCGACACTTCTGCCCGAAGGCGTGTCCGGCGGGTGGTGAGAGGGAGCCTCCCAAGCGGAGAACCGGTGAGGGATTGAGTACCGTCGCGGGCCGCGCCGTGGATCGCCCGGCACTACACGAGGACATCGGCCGCCTCGTCGGTGATTTCACCTCTGCCGTTCCCCGCCAACTGAGGCTTCGATGAAGATCGCGGAGGAGCTTCTCCCACCGGCCCGCATCGCCGGACGACGGCGAGCGCTGCGGGCTGAGGAGGGATGGAGCCCGTCACCCGGCAGACGCTTCCGGTTTACTCGATCGTGGATAGGTCCAGGACGTACATCTTGTTCCCGATCGAATAGGTCATCAGCGCATCGGGCCGGTTTTGGGGAATGGACATGTGCTCTTTCGCACCCGTTATTATGCCAAGGGTGGCCACCTTTCCGGTTTCTATGTCGTAGAGGGCCAGGACACTTTCCCCTCGCGGTCCGTGGAGAATCTGCTTGATGAACCGCTCATGGGCGAGGTCATACAGGGCGGCGGCCGGCAGTGGTCTTTCCCCGGAACCGTCGCGCTTGCGGACGAAGCTGCGCAGGGCGACCTGCTTTTGCCTCGCCTTGTCCGTGCACGGCTTGACGGTGCATGTGGCTTGGGCCTTCTCGTAGCGCATCTTCATGCCCGTGCACCGGATGACACCGCATCTGACCTGCTCGTCGGCTGCGACTACGGCGTCGCGCCGTTCGCCGGTCTCGGCGTTGAACAGCGTGGGGAAGGTGTTCGGTCCTCGACGGGTGCCCACCCATGGCCATTGCAGGATGCGCTGCTGCTCGGTGCCCTTCACTGATTGCATCTGGCCCCCGCTCAGCGGCACCCGGTAGACGCCCCCCTTCTCGTAGGCGAAGATCACGTTTTTGCCCACGACGGTCAGGTCGGTGATCTGGCCCAGCTGCTTCGTGGCGTTTCCCAGGGGAACGTCGCTCACCGGCCGTGGCGTACCGCCGCGGACCGGCACCGTCCAGATCTGGGCGACCTGGTTCTTGCCCGCCTCCTTGAACGCCCACCAGACGATGTTCCCGTCTCCCGCCGCGACGCCGTCGGCGAAGCTCTGCGAGCCCTTCGTCGGAGGAATCTCGGCGATCCGCGTGGGCCTGCCGCTGTTCAGGTCATAGCTCCACAGGAACCGACGCTTCCCGCCCTTGGTCCCCGTCATGACCAGCAGCGTGCGATCGTCCAGGAGCAGCTGCGGGTGGTAGTCGCGCCCGTCGGGCAGCGTGGCGGGGATCTTGCGTACGGCCTGCGGCCACACCTTCTCGATGGACGGAGGGATCACATCCACCGGTGGCGTCGCCCTGCCCGTCGGTTTGCCCGTCGGGTTCACCGCGGGTTGCGGCGCAACCGACGTGTGGACGGCCTTCACCGCCGCGCCGGCTCCGCCGATCACCACGACCACGGCCACGGCCGCGAGCAGGGCGGCGGACCGCGCCCGCCGCCGGCGATGACGTGCCTTGACCATCGCTGACAGCCCGGCCGACGCGCGTGGTGCCCGGTCCGCCGCATCGGCGAGAAGGCGGCTCAACTCGTTTTCGAGATCGTTCATCGCGGGCTCCCGTGGGTCGCGGGCGAGGGGGAGAGGGAGGACCGCAGCTTGTCCAGGCCCCGCGAGGCCTGGCTGCGTACGGTTCCCGCAGAGATGCCGAGCACCTTGGCGATCTCTGCGTCGGTGAGCTGCTCGTAGTAGCGCAACACCAGCACGGCGCGCTGCCTGCGAGGCAGCGCGGACAGCTCCTCCCAGAGCCCCTGCTGCTTCTCGAAGGGGAAAACCTCGTGGACGGCCCGATCCGGCGGGTCTTCGGTGAGGTGTTCCCGCCTGTGCCGCCGCCAGATGCTGATGTGCAGCCGCGCCATCGTGATCCGCGCGTAGCTGTTCGGATTGTCCTTACGCCGCACTTTCGACCAGGCACCGCGCATCCGTAGGAGGGTCTCCTGGACAAGGTCGGCGGCGTCGTGAGGGTTGCCGGTCAGGACGTATCCGTAGCGGAGCAGCGCGTCCGCGTGCTCGGCCACGAATCTGTCGAAGCCGGGTTCGTCGTCCAATGGGGGTCCCTTCTCGATCTCCATGACCCAGACGGCTTAAGGGGCCGAAGTGTTGCACCGCGCGGCGAGGTTTTTTCCGGAACTCCCAGGAGCTTTGCCTGCGCCAAGCGGTGTCCCAAGCTGACCTGCTGCTTTCCCGTCTCTGTCCGAGCCGCAGGACGGGGGGACTTCCCAACCGGTAGACAGGTGCGCGCGGCGGTGGCCATCAGGTACGGGTCGAGATCGCGGTGGGTGGTCTCGCGCACCGCCGCGCTGATCGTCGAGCGGTTCCATATCCGCTATACGCCGCGTGGAGTGGTTTACCTGCTGGGCTGGTCGTTCCGGCATCATCGTGCTTCTCTACGCGCAACCCCTCACCCGGGTCGTCCAGCTCACCGTCGACGACCTGATCCGCAACGGAGAGCAGTGTTCCTGCGACTCGGAAATCCGTCCTCGCCCGTCCCCGAGCCGGTCGCATCACTGCTCCTGGACTACATCGTGATTCGCGACAACATGAACACCACTACCAACCGCGCCGCTCGCTGGCTGTTTCCCGGCCACCGAGCGGGCCCGCCCTGCCGCCCCGAGCATTTGTCCGCGCTCCTCAGAGAGATCGGCATCCCAGCAGCGGCCGGCCGCAGCGCCGCCGTCTGGCAGCAACTCCTGGAGATGCCCGCCCCGTCGTCGCCGACGCTCTTGGCTACCACGACAAAACCACCGCCCGTCTCCTCCGGGAAGGCGGCGGAGCCTGGAGCCGCTACGCCGCAGGAGATCACGGAACGTCACCATCGCCCCTCACGGGAATGACAACTCGCGACAGTTGAATAGACGAGCCCACCAGTACCAAGGCCGTACTTGATATGGAGTTGAACGGGAAGCGCTCGTCGGCCCGATAGCCGACCGTTTTACCGGTCCCCAGATCGATGCCCACCGCGCCGATACGCTCGTCGTAGGACCTCTCGAGTTCCTGCAGCGTCTTGTTCAGATCGGAGCCGGAGGAGGCGTTGCTCCCCGTTCGGGCGGCGCTGCCGGAGGTACGCGTCTCGCCGGTGACGGCACCCGCCTCACAGGCAAGGCCGCCCAGCAACGCAGAAGCCGTCAATGTCACGACCGCTAGTCGCAGTCGGAGATGTCGTGCCCTGCCGAGGAGAAGGTCAGAAACGATCAGGGACGTCAAATGTCGATACGTATCAATCTGCCATATCGATAATCGCTATTGGCTGCTCCAGGGGGAGACCAACTACGCCTGAAAGGGGCCGTCGCCGCTTCTCCCCACGGAAAAGAGCCGGTCAGTGGGTACGGCGGGGCGAGGTGGGTGGTGACGGCCGCGATGGCCTCCGCGCTGGGTTTGGCGTAGTCATGGTCACCCTGGGAGCGGCATGGGCTGCCTCGCCCGTCGCCTTCCAGCCTCCACCGGCACGACAGCTAGCCTGTTCGGCAGAGCGGTTGCTTGGCGGATGCCGGGCCCCGGTGAGTGAGGGAGACGATGTCGGCGACGCGACTGCTGGTCCTTGGCGTGGTGCAATTGCACGGTCAGGCACACGGCTATCTGGTGAGCTCCGAACTGGAGTCGTGGGAGGCTGGGCAATGGGCAGGGCTCAGATCGGGCTCGATTTATCACGCGCTGCGTCAGCTGGCCAAGGAAGGTCTTCTGGACACCAGCGAGGTGCACGAATGGCCGGGCCGCGTCGATTACGCCATCAACGAGAAGGGCGAGGCCGAGTTCCTCGGGCTGCTTAGAAGCGCCCTGAGGGTTCCCGACCGGCGTCCGGAACTGCTCAACGCAGCCCTTGTGCTGCTACCCGCGCTGCCGGAGGAGGAGGTGATCGCGCTGCTCAGGGAGCGAGTGCGCGCGCTGGAGGGCGAGCGGGCGCAGATCACGGTCACGGCCAAGGAGGGAAGGCGTCCAAGGAACGTGGCAGAGCTGTTCGCCCTGCGCGCGGTGCAGGCGACAGGTGAGGCGGCGTGGGTCCGTGACTTGATCGGGCGGCTGGAACGGGGCGAGGAGCCGGCCTGATCGGCCCCAGACCGGTTTGACGGCGAGAGGGTTGATCAGCCATAGTTCGGTACCCAAATTTGGTTAACCAAATTTGGGTACCCCTAAGGAGTTCTATGCGCATCACGACAGCGGTACTTCTGGCGCTCGCCCCGATCCCCGCAGCCTCGATCCCGGTAGCGGCAAACGCCGCCTCCGCCTGCCGGACAGTCAGCGCCAAGGTGGCGATGACCGCCAGCGGCCCCGCCGACCAGCGCGTCGCAGGCACCCTGTGCCTGCCGCGCGGCCATGCCGCCACCGCTCAGCTGCTCATTCCCGGCGGCTTCTATGGCCAGGCCTACTGGCGGATGCGCGGCGACCGGCAGCGCCCCTCCTACGTGGAGACGATGACCACCGCCGGGTACGCCACGCTGGCCATTGACCGTCTCGGTACCGGGGCGAGTTCCTACCCGCCGAGCGCCCGCTTCGGGCAGGACACCCATCAGATCGTCATCCGCCAGCTCATCCGGCAGTTGCGCGAGGGCCGTCTAGGCGGCGGCCGGTTCGCCAAGGTCGTTCTGGTCGGCCACTCGCTGGGCTCGACCCTTGCCCGCACTGTGGCCGCCGCACATCCAGCGGAGGTGGACGGTGTCATCCTGACCGGCGAGTCGAGCGTGCCGAACGAGGCCGCTTTTGAGCAGATGGGCACGGGAATCTACCGCGCCGCCGACGACCCCCGCTTCGCCGGGCGCGGGCTCGACGACGGCTACCTCACCACCCGGCCCGGCCTGCGGGCCACCTGGTTCTACCATCGGCCCAATGCCGACTTCAGGGTCATCGCCGCAGACGAGGCCGCCAAGACGACGGACGTCTTCCCTCCCGGCGACTCCTACACCCCGCCCTCGATCAACAAGCACATCCAGGCCCCGGTATTGATCGTCAACGGTGAGCACGACAAGCTGCTGGCCGGAGCCCGCTCTTCCTCAGCAGCGCTGCACGCCCAGGAGGGTCCCTTCTACAGCTCCCGCGCCAAGCTGGAGACCATCCTGGTCCCCGGCACCGGGCACGTGCTCAATGGCCACCGCACCGCGCCCCGCTGGTTCGCGCAGGCACGCGAGTGGGCCGACCGCCGCGTGGGCGGAACGGCTCGATGAGCCAAGAGCCGATCGACAACCCGACCGGATGGGTGGCCAGGCACGTCAAGAGCTACGCCGAGTCCGGCGGCACTCGCGGTCACCTCTTCCATGGCGCCCCCACGCTGCTGATCACGACAATCGGCCGCCGCTCAGGACTTCCCCGGCGCACCGCCCTCATCTACGGCCGCGACGATGACCGCTACCTCGTGGCCGCCTCCAACGGCGGCGCCGCCGCCCATCCGCTCTGGTTCCACAACCTGCTCGCTCAGCCACAGGTCAAGGTGCAGGTCGGGGCCGAGGTGTTCGGCGCGGTGGCCCGCCCGGCGGCCGAGGACGAGCGGCTCCGCCTGTGGGAGACGATGACCGGGATCTGGCCGCGCTACCTCGGCTACCAGCGAAAGATGTCAAGGCAGATCCCGATCGTGATCATCGAACGGGCGGCAATGCCAGACCTCGGCTGACAATGATCTGCAGGCACGTCTCGCTGACCGCACGCACGACGTTGGACATGACCTCGGCCAGTCTTGAGATCGCTTTCTATGGCTCGAATCCGGCCCTGGGAAACAATGGAGTAGCCCATAGCGGTAAGCGGTTTTGAGCCTGGCCAGGGGCCCTTCGGATCCGACGTTCTGACCCGTGATAAGTAGCGTTTATCACGGGTCAAACGGCCCAGTGAACGGGTCCTGTGGTGATTGCGGGTCACCGTCGTTGCCTTTTGACACTCCGTGCCGTGGTCCAGGCGTTCAGCACTCGTTCTGCTGAGGTCTCGACCGATAGCCGGGTGGAATCGATCTTCAGGTCAGCGCCGTTGAGGGAATCATGCTGGTTGTGGAGCATCTCGAACTCCGCCCAGGTGATGTACACCGGCCGTTGCTGAGCGCGTTGCAACGCAACGTAGCAAGTTCCCCATACTTCGACGGTCGATATATAGTGCGGCTCATGGTCAAGATGACAGAGGCGACCTACTTCATCCTCGTCGCGTTGCTACAAGAGCCGCTGCATGGCTACGGGATCATCAAACGTGCGCATGAGCAGTCCTCCGGTGAGGTGCGGTTGCCCGTCGGCACGCTGTACAGCGCCCTCGACCGACTTTCGGAGACAGGATGGGTGAAGGTGGAACGCGAAGAGATCGTCAACGGACGTCCACGACGCTACTATCGGATCACCGATGAGGGCGTGACCGCAGTCCGCGCAGAGGCGGTACGACTCCAGCGGGCTGCCTTCCTCGTCATCCGGCAGATCGCGGTGATGGGCGCATGAACCATTCCGCTTCTCTCGAACAGCGCTACCGCCGTCTCCTGCGTGCCTACCCCAGGGCCTACCGTGAGCAGCACGGTGAAGAACTGATCAGCACGCTGATGGAGGCGGCCGATCCGCAGGCGCGCCGACCGGCGTTTCGGGAGATGTTCTCCCTCCTCGTCGGTGGTTTCGCTGTTCGCGTACGCAATGCCAGGCCGGGAGGTGTGCCCTGGTGGGCAGATGGGCTGCATCTGGGCGTGGTCGCTGTGGTGACAACCACCTTCGCTACGAGAATTCCTGTCGTGCTGCACTTCATCCACCCAGTGTGGGCTGCGCTGGCGATCGTGCTGATGCTGGCGATCATTCGTGGCTGGACACGCGTGGCGCTGCTCCTGGCCTTGGTCGCTGCGATGCAGGTCAGCCGACCCATGATTCTTGGATCCGCCGGCGCGGATTGGATCCCGTTCTTCGGGCCAGCTTACGGCGATATCTCGCCGGTCGTACCCTATTGGCTGGTCGTGGTGGGATTGGCCGTACTCGCCGTGCGGCCGGGAACGACGATGCGCGCGAGGTCCGAAAAGGACACCGGCGTTCGGTGGTGGGGCCCTACGCTGCCCGCACGGTCATTTTTGTGGCTGCTCGTGCCCGTGTTCTGCTGGTCCCTGCGGTTGATGGAGTTCAGCTTCCGTGATCTTTCCAACTGGGTGCTGTTCCGGGCGATCCTGGAGATACCGATCCTGGCGCTTGTGCTCTGCGCCACAGTGGCGGCCAGGGATAGCCGGTGGGCGCTTGCTGCCGCCGTCTACCTTGTACCCGGCTTGGTCTATCTCGGAGAGAACCTGGCCGACCAGAGCAGGCGCGGATTCGCCTACTGGGGGGTGCTCATCGTGCTCGTTGCAGCGTCGCTGGTGGCGGCTCGCCGTACCCGGGCGAGAGCCTAGCGGCGTTGTGAACGTGTGGCAGTACCACTGTCATCACCTACCCAACGATGGCGCTCTCACAGCTCGCCTATTCGCCTGCAGTTTGGAACATCCGTTCACGGCCAGGCCGATGCCTCTTCGCGCAAGTCGGGGCGTTCGACAGCGTTGGCGTAACGAAGCGCACCGTTCACGGTCAGGCCGAACATGTCACAGACTCGGCGGATGTCGCCAGCGCTCGCGCGGATCTCGTCGAAGATGCGGTCCTCTCGCAACTGTTGGGCGTGGAATCCAAGGACACTGTTGACTCATGCAAATCTGCAGCGAGCGGAGCTTCCCCCGAGGTGAGGACACCCTTGACAATGGATCTTGTTCCATAGAGGGGAGCCTTCGGGTGGCACGACCGTCGAAGTTCGGCGATGAGTTCAAGCGAGATGCGGTGAGGCTGGTCCGTACAACGGGCCGGACCTGTGCCGATGTGGCGCGGGAGCTCGGGATGAACCGCGAGACCCTGCGCCCCTGAGACGCCCGCGCCCGTGCGCCACAGCGGCCATCGGCGCCGGAAAACGCCTCTCCTGACGCCATCCCCTGCCCCGGCTCAGAAGTGCGGGTATCGAGCCTGACCAGGGAAAGAGATCAGCGCCCGAGCCGGGGGCCACCTGGCATCGACAGGGGACGCCACTGACATCCTGATGCCGATTTTCACTGACAGCAAGTGACGGATTAGCAGGTCGGAGGGGTTTTTCTAGTCGCTGGATCTTCCCGAAGCGTCACGTGATGTCAGTGGAGCCGGCCATCCTGCACCGGCCTGCTGGCTGGGACGCATAAGACCCAGTGCTGCGTGGAGACGCCGCCGGCAGGGCAAGGGTCGATACCGCCGTGAAAGGGACGCGGGGGTGAGCGGCTTTCACGCTGTCAATGCGAAGGATCTCTGCGTCGGCGTAGCGACGGATTCCACCAGCGTTGCCTACGCCACAGGCGTTTTCGTCATCGCCAAGCACAGACCGCCTGGGCACAGTGGTGTCCTGCGCTGTGTCCGCGCCGTCGACCACCTGCGCGACAACGCCCTGAGCCGCGCTTACCTGTAGCCGTAGACGCCCTCTCCGATGTGGCACGGCCTCAGCGCAGGTCATCTCAGGTGATCACCTGCGGCCGAAAAGTGCCTCTGACCTGCGCACTGACACCTCTGGGAGTCGTCACAAAACTGTCAGTACAAAATCGTCACTACATGTCAATGCCCAGGTCAGAGGCCGATTTATCTTCCAAAGAAGATCGTTTCGAGGAATGATCAAAGGCTTCGTTGACCTCTGCCTGACATATGGTGACGATTTCTGCTGACATCAAGTGGCGAACCTGCAGGTCAAGACCTATGAGACGGTCCTTTATCGCAGTGGTTCGTCATCGGATGTCAGTAAACGCCGTTCCATTGGGCTTTTTCAAGCTTGAGGACCGTTCCCGCAGCGAGGCGGAGAAGAGCGCGCTGCAGAGCATGCGCGCCGTTCGTGCCTGTCTTGACCGCTTTTCTGTCCCTGAGGTAGACGCCACGACCGGTAGCTACCAGCGTTACGTGGGCAACTACCGACCCGGGGAATGGTGGCGTGTGCGTCACCGAAGAGAGCGGATCGCTCTCCGCGATGACGTCCTAGGACGCGGCCCCGCAGCGGTCTTTCTACCTGCGTTCGCAGACCTGGCCGTCGCCATCGCGGTCCTCATACCAGTCGTATTCGACGTCCACGCCCTGGCGGTAGTCCTCATAACCGTGTGCGTTCGCCTCCCGGCAGGTGCTGAAACGAGGGTCGGCCCCCGGGGCCGGAACGGATGAGGACGTCGCCCGTTCAGGCGGCTGCGAGGTGGCCAGGGGGTTGGGCTTGGTTGTTTCTCTCGCCGGTGGCTCGGGTGGTTTTGTTGGCACGGTTCTCAGGCGCGGTGGATTCCGGTCCAGAGTCAGGGTCACCGTGGTGTCTTCGGTGATCTCTTCGCCGGGCAGATGGGATTGACCGATCACGGTCCACCCTGAGAGGGCTGTCACCGTCTTGCCGTCTGTCGATCTCATGGCGACGATGCGCACGCCCAGCTCATGTAGCCGCCGTTGGGCGCTGGCCGCGTCCTGATCGCTGAGATTCAGCATGTGGAACACAGTGACCGTCACCGTGACGGCCGGAGAGGGCATGGTGGGTGGGGAGGGCGGAGGTGTTGTCGGCGGTGCGGGTGGGAGTGGCGTCTGCGCGGTGCCGGTCGCACCGCTGGGTGTGGGGGAGCGGTGCAGGGTGACGCGTTCGGTGGCCATCGGGGCAGGGTCGAGGCGCTGGAGCGGTGCGCTCAGCACGCCGAGCGTCAGCAGGCCCAGCAGTCCGGCCCGGATGATCTTGCGCCCCGGCGGGGTGTGCGCCGGGCCGAGATAGATCCGTCTGGTCACCCGCAACCAGCCCGGTTGCGGGCGCTCGTCTACCCATAGCTGCCAGCCGGGGGGAGGGAGAGGCCAGGAGGAGTTGGGGTGCCAGCCGGGTGGCGGGCTCCAGCCCGCGGGGGGAGCCGGCCAAGTGGGTGGGGGGTTGTAGCGAGGGGGCATGGGGTGCTTTCACGGGGATCGGCGTCGAACACAAGCCTGACAGGACCACGGCGGCAACAGGAGTTTCCTGCTCACATAACCGTGTTGATCCGACGTGCGCCGTCACCGAATGGACATGATCGGTACGGGAGAAACCGGTCCAGCTGGAGTCATACGGCGGTCACTGCCACGGCCGGTTTCTGTCGTCTCGATTTGGCGAGGGGGACTGTACGGTTTTCGGCTCTGGCACGAATGCGGTGGTGACAGTGCGTGGTTAAAAAAGGAGGATCCGCTGCCGTAACAGGGCAAAGCCGGCTCGGCCGTACATCTGGGGTTTCAGCAGCTTGACCTTAGCGTTGGTGTCTTCCATGGGGCCATTGCTGTAGGGCAGAGTCAGCCCGGCGATGACGACTTGTTTGTCCTTCTCCATGCCGAGGGCGAAGCGGTGCAGGGCGGGCAGGTCATCGGCGCGTACGGCGTTGATCCAATCGTCAAGGTCGTGACCACGACCCTGGGTGAGGATGGCGGCGAGGAGTTTTCCGGGGGCTGGTGCTCGCGTGCGCACGGCCAGAACTCCTCCACCCCGCGGGCGTCGTAGCGTTCGCCGTTGTGTGGCGCCAAGGCTTGATCGAAGATCGGCTCACCGGCGCTGTCGAAGATGGCGAGTTCACTGATCCGGCCGCAGCATTCAGCGGTCCGGCCGGCCAGGAACGCGATGGAGGCGTCATCGCGGAGTTCTTCGCGTAGGCGATTCGCGGTCTCGGTGGCCAGCATGTCGGTCTCTGTCCAGTGCGGGCGGCGCCGGTGGTGAGCCTGCTGGCGGGTGTAGACCGGGGTCCGAACCTCGCCACCCCAGTCGGTGGTCGTGATGCGGTACGCGTCGGGCCTCAGGCCGTCTCGGGCGATAGAGCCTGAGCTGGGGGCCAGGGCAATCGGTGTGTCGTGAGTGAGGTGTTCCTGGTAGGAGCGGAGATCGTCAGGAAGCTCATGGGCCTACCCGGCCCGCAGCTCGATCATCTCATCCAAGGAGAGCAGGAACGGCGACATGCACAGAACTTAGTGCACCCAGTTCCTCGCGCGGGTGCAGTCCGCAGTCGTCGATCACCTCGAACACTGCCTCCATCGCCACCTCACCTATGAGCTGGGAGATCACGATGATCAGGTGAGGGCGGCGCACGCTCTGGCTGCCGTGGCGAGGAGATGCGCCCACATTGCGTCAGGAATCCCTGGCTAAGCGATCCTCGCCGCCGTCGGCGTCGGTTTATCTACCTGCTTTGAGGAACAGAGCACTAGCCGACGTCGACGGCAACGACGTGGACCGGCAAACCGCTGCTTACCTAGCCGAACCACACCACCGGCCAGAAGAATCCGACGGCAAGGAGCCCGATGGGCCGGCGCCGCGCGAGCGCGAGGCCCGCCGCGCCTGCCGGCGGCAACAGCAACGGCCCACGCCCGAGGGGATGTTGCCGTCAGCCGCGTTCGAGGGCAAGGCCTTGCACGGCGCTTGGCTATCCGGCGACGGGCAGGTCCGTTTGCTGTCGCTGTTCGACACCGCCTCCGGCACCGTTTCGGCGCAGCGGCAGATTGGGATGAAGAACACCGAAGTGCCCAAACTGGCGCCGCTGCTGGCCGGACTTGACGTCGCGAGGATGGTCTTGACCGGCGACGCGCTGCACATGGTCCGCGCCAGCGCCCGGCATCTAACCGAGGATCGCCGCGCCCACTATGTTCTCATTCTCAAAGACAACCAGCCCACCCTGCTGGCCGCCGCGATCAAGGCGCTGACCGGGACCGGGCAGGAGTTCGCCACCCGCGGTCACACGATGACCGACCGCGGCCACGGCCGGACCGAGATGCGTGCGATCCGGACCGCGCCCGCCGCGGGCGTCGACTTCCCCAGCGCCGCCCAATTCTTCCGGATCCTACGTTATCGCGGCGGCCTGGACGGGGTCCGCACCAGCAAGGAGGTCGTGTTCGGGATCGCCAGCCTGCCCGTGGACCTGGCCGGACCCGCCCATCTCAACCATTACGCCCGCTCGCACTGGGTAGTGGAAAATTGTGAGCATTACGTCCACTATGTCACCTTTGGTGAGGACGCCAGACAGGTCCGCACCGGGCAGCTCCCGCACGTCATGGCCGCGATCCGCAACCTCGCGATCGGCGCGTTCCGGCAACAAGGCACACCAACATCGCCCACGCCCGCCGCCACTATGGCTACGCCCCACGCCGTCTACTGACCCTGTTCTCCCTATGAACAACCGACCCTCAATAGATCAAATCCTCAATATGCCGGGGCCCTAAGCTTGGGACACGCCTCATTGACCACAACGGTTTTAGGACTCACCGAGAGCACGTTAAGGTCGATGAACGGGCTGGGGAGGATCGGATCGTCGTCCTCATACTCGGGAAAGCCGTAGGTCTTCGGTGTTTCAGGAAAGACGAGCGCGAGTCGCCGCGAGCTCACTCAAGGCGACCGGTTCGGCTTTCCATGGCCGACAGAGGTGGTCCCCAGCCAGGCGGGGCACGAGGTGAACGTGGAGGTGAAACACGTCCTGCCAGCCTGCTTCCCCGTTGGCCTGAAAGAGCGTCAGGCCTTCGGGCTTCAGCACTTCGCGAATGCGCCGCGCCATACCGTGGACGGTGTTTATCACGGCAGCGGCATCCTCCGGAGTGATTTGCCAGAGGTCTGTCGCATGACGCTTCGGAATTACTAGAGTGTGCCCGTCCATGACCGCCGTGATGTCGAGAAATGCTAAGGTCAGGTCGTCTTCGAACACGATGGCGGCGGGTTGTCGTCCCTGAACGATGGCACAGAAGACACAGCCCCGGTTCGTCATCGCAGGACCTCCAGGGATAGCTCACTGAGCTCCCGGGCGGTTCTCGATAAGGGGAATCGTGCGCTGTTGACCAATCCGGCAGAGCCCGTTTCGTCAAGGAGCGCCTGCGAACCGTTCAGATTTTTGAAGGTAGTCGCAAGCTTTCCGATATCTCCGAAATCGACCGCGAGCGCGGAGTCGCCCAGCACCTCGACCAAGGCGGACATGGGCTGGTAGATGACCGGCAGGCCGCACGCCTGCGCTTCGACGGCGACGAGTCCGAATGCTTCCAGCTTGGGCGAAGGGACCATCAGCACATCGTGCCGGGCGAACTCGCGCCAGAGCTGTTCACGGGACAGCCATCCGAGATAGCGCACCCGTGAGAGATCGGCCTGCTCAGCGAACATTGCGTACTCCGCTGCCGGTGCCGCGACCCCGAGTTCGATTCCGTCGAACTCGGCCGCTGCTGCGATGATGTAGGGCGTGGCCTTCTGGGCCGTCAGTCGACCCGCGTAGAGGATTCGAAGAACACCCTGTGGGCGCACAGATCGGATCGGTGGTCGCGCGAGAAGCTGATCGGGTACACCCCAGGGAATATGGACGATCCGATTCGGCGAGACAGGAGTGATCTGCCGCAATCGGTCCGCCATCGCCTTGGTAGGCACGACGATCGCGTCGACTGAGCCCGTGGTTTCCCGCAGCACTTCCGCCTGAGTTGGATTTTCCATGGCAAACAAGAGATCGGTGCCGTGTACGAGCGCGATCTTCGCCTGTTCCGGGAATGCTCGCTGCAGGGCAGGTGTCGCACCGAAGGTTAGATGTTGAAGATGAAGGACTTCATAGTCGGTAGTGCCGAACCTTTTCTTGACAGCGGCGACGAGCCTCTCAACATAGGACCAGAAACTGACACCTGACAGCGCTTTGCCGTCAACCGAGAGCAGGGCAGGACCACGGCCCGGCCCGGAGGCTGTTCCGTCCGCTGGAGCCAACATGAAAACGTCGGCCGGGATACGGGAGTCAGGCGCGAGATAAAGATCCTGCAGGAGTTCTACACTGCCCCCTGGACTGGGGTATGTGAGATCGATTCCGGTGAGGAGGTTCACCCGAGCTCCTCGTGTAGGCGCGAGATATCGATGCCGTTGCTGCGGGTGTATTTCCGGCCCATGCGCTGGTAGCTGGCCACCTCTCCGCGGGTTTGCAGAAATATGATCTTCCCAAATGTCATTCTCGGGTAGATCCGCACGGGGCGGACAACCTGCATCTCGAGAGTCCATCTAATGGCGTGGCCCACGTGCCCCAGGGGTGCCGAAACATGCACCCACACCCCAAGCGCCCCTACCGTGCGGTCCCCGTTAATCATTTGCGCGTAGCGCTCGGAATGGGTGCGCTCGTGAGTGACGCTGAGATAGAGCCTGTCCGGCCGCAGGACCATGCCCTCCACCGGGATGGGTTGCTCGATGAATTCCGAGGGGTATGCGGCATCGAGATCGGTCTCACAGACGCGGATGGTGTTGCCGAGCTGCCAGTCGTAGGCGTTAGGCGAGAGCTGAGAAGCGTCGAAAGGGTCGATGGTGATGTCGCCGGCCTCGATTGCTCTGGCGATCTCCGGCCCCGTGAGAATCACAGCTGTCCCAGCTTGTCTCGCCAGTAGCGTGACTCCTGAGGGCCGACGGCCCCCTGATACTTTCCGGAGTAGAGGTCGATCTTACCCAGTGTGTCGAAGAACATAATCTGTCCGATCTTCATGCCGGGATAAACACGCAGAGGCCTGATGGGAGAGAGCATTAGCGTCCACTGGCCGTGAAATCCGATGTCCCCAATCGGGGCGGTGATCTCGACGAAGAGCCCGAGCCGCCCCACCGAGGAGCGCCCGAAGAGCAAGGGCACGTAGAAATCGGAGCCGACTTCCTCGACCGTGTGCCCGAGATAGAGCTCATTAGGCTGCAGAACGAAACCACGAGAGTCTATCTTGGTAACGTCCGTGGGATTTGGGTGGTAGGCATCGATCATATCGCCCGCGTAGGTGATCAGCGTTTCCCCAAGGCATACATTGTAACTATTCGGGTTCATCTGATCGGAATTGAACGGCGATATGGAAATCTTTCCGTTTCTTGTGGATGCGATGATTTCAGGGCCGGTAAGGATCATGCGCGGCACCCCCCATTCCGTGCTGAGGATCTGACCTTTCAATCATTCGAGTAGGTGGGAAAGAATGAAGCAGATTCCGGCCAGTGCGTCTTCTGCCACGCCCGCAAGTCCTGATTCGTCGCTTCGGCCGGCGCGACCACCAGACGCTCGTCGAACCACTGGGTGAGGAAGTCGCACCGGCTGTGGAACTCCTCGCGCGTGCTTCCGCTCACGACGACCTGTCCCACACCCGCGATCGTGTCCGCCGCATCCGCCATGCGGGCTCCGTAGGGAAGCTCGAGCCGCACGTGCTCGACCCCAGGCAATGCCCAGACCTCCGCCGGAGACGGGTATTCCATCAGGATTCCCGGTCGGCTGGCGAGGAAAGTAGAGCCCACGGTCTCGGGCCGAACCAACGGTTTGATCTGCGGGTCGATTCCTGCCGTGCAGAGGACAGCGGCCTCGCCCAGATCCACTCCGAACTTGTATTCCACCACTTTGTGCGTGAGGCCTCCGCCCCGCCGGGCCGCGCACTCGCCGAATGAGAAAGGGCCAGGCGGTCAGAGCCCGCTGAAATGAGGGCGCGGCCCCGGAAGACACCGCCCCGAAGACCTGCACAGTCTTCCGCGACCTGCGACGCAGCGGTTTACCGCCAATGGCTGTCCCGCTGTTCCTCAACCCCGGTCCCGGTCGGCCACCGAAGGAGAATCGGCCGGGACCAGGAAATCTGGATACCTTGATACAAAAAGGCAAACTAAAGGGTTGACCCGCCATTTAAGTGCATTTATATGCACCCGCCGACCCTATTCTTTGCTCGGCCAGCATTCTTGACTTTACCTGTTTTCTCGTCGACTAAGATGAGGCGCACGTCTATGTAGGTGCTACGTGGACAATATCCCCTATTCCATACTGCATGAAGGTAGCCCTGAGAGTCGGCTTTCCATGAGGACTCAGGCATGGACGTCAAATATCTACCCTCGGAGTAGAAGTAGAGAGAAACCTGCCCACCAGGGGTGAAGCCGCTGCCTGCGACCCATTTTTCCGGAAGGAGGTCAGAAGTTCCGTTGCGCGCGCCCCACCCGAGAAGACCCGGCGGATAGTTATATCCGAACGCCGCCTTGCGGTTATAGATTTGGTTTTGGGTGCGGCTAGCGGGGCTGACGCAGACACTATCTGACGGTCTGGCCTCTCGCCATACAAACCCTTTCTTGCATGTCAGGGGACCGAATGGGCCTCCGTTGGGGCTTCTATTTGCCTTGGCAGCCCTGTTTTCGGCTAATGTTACCGTCCGCCAATCCATTCCGGCCCGATGGTCGACGCAAACGTAGTCGCCAAGGAAGGCCTCGCGCCAGACTCTCCCACGTATGCACGTGTAGGGGCCGTAAGGCTCGCCGGCCCACAGAACGGACCCAGTGGCGGCGGTGGCGGTGGCCGGGCCCCAGAAGATGAGTCCAGGGGCCGCGAGCGCGAGCGCGGCGATCAATAACGCGACGCGTTTCATGAGCTACTCCTTGGTGTGGGTGTCCCTCGTTAAGCCCGTGCTCACCGGGTTCGGTGGTTCGCTCTCTGTTGTCCAGGTGCGTCTGGATCAATGTCGTGCCGGTATCTCAGTTCTACGTCCGTCGACGGAGGGCTGTTTGCCTCGTTCCAATGAGGAATCGGGCCTTGACATCTGCCGGAGAATTAGGAGCAGTCGCTGTTGACTCGGCATCGCGATTCGGTCGCCCGGTTCATCCACAAGCGCTCCCGCGCAGGGCCGTTACGAGAAAAAGGGCAATGTCAGCTCAGCCACGGGGTGTAAAACGTCCCAGTATGGCCGCATTTGAGATAGAAATCGACGCGGCCGTACCGAGGGGACGTGGTCCAGAATGAGCCCGGCGACGGGCAGTTCATGTATTGGCCAGGCAGAAACCCGGTCGCGCTATCTGTCCGCAGCTAAACCGCACGATGCCGTCATTTTGATGTAACCGAACATATCGGCGATCGCCGCATTGGCGCTGCCGTTGTACATGTTGCCCCAGATTTTGGGGGCTTCGGCGTCGGTGCTGCTGACGCAGGCCATGCCCTGAAAACTGCGTACTGGAGCACGGTCCATGGTGGACACACGGTGCCAGCCGCCTGAGCGGGCGTGGCCCCGGCCCCGGTCGGCGCCAGCACGATGGCGGCGGCGGCCGCGATGCTGGCGGTGCGGCGTGACAGGCATCGGTAGAGAGGTCGTTGGCATGCATGCTCCTTGAACCTTTCAAGGCCGTTAATCAGCGGCGCTCTAATGATCGGTATAGTTAAACTAGGAGACGGGGAAGGAAGATCGAATTAAACGCAGTTCCCCAGCGATGTGCCAGCCGCAGGTATTAGCATTTATCCCATGGTGAAGGAAGCGGCACCGCGGACAACAGTGCCTGTTTAGCCACCTTGACTGCCGCCCAACGTGCTTTACACGAAATTGCCCTCCGCTCATACTTGCCGCAGGAAGGCGATCGGGGGAATCCACCGTGAACGAGGCAAATCTATTACGGCACGCGCTGCACGCCGCCCGCGCCATCGTCAACAACGAGCCGTTCGTGTCCGACCTAGCCGAAGGGCTACTCCATGTCGTTGGGGCAGACTGTGTGTGTATCGACATATGCCCTGCTTGGCGGACACAGACGCCATTGGTGACAATGGCCGGAGAACCCAACGCCCTATCCGCGGGCGAGATTGACCAGTGGATGGCCCTGCACGCTGACGACCCGTACATCGGGCACCTTCTCGCCACCGGCGACCCGCTCCCGTACCGCACCAGCGACTTCATGACGTTCGACCGCTTCCGACAGACTCCCATCTATCGGGAAGTGTTCGCCCAGTACGGCATGCGCCATCTGCTGATGATGACACCACGCATCACCGACGAGGACATGGTGATCATTGGCTTGACCCGCAGACTCCACGACTTCTCCGACCGTGAGACTCGAGCTCTTCATCCCATTCGTGACCTCATCGCCACGGCACTGGACTACCAGGCCCAGATCAGCGCAATTCAAGCCAAGATCAGCGCCAGCCTGCCCGCCGCCTCACTACGCCGATTAACCCTCACCGAACGCGAAAACCAGGTGCTCGCACTCATCGCCACCGGCCACACCAATGACCAAGCCGCCCGCCAACTCGGTATCAGCTCGCGAACCATCCGCAAACACCTCGAAGGCGTCTTCGGCAAAGCCAACGTCCACAGCCGCGCTGCCGCTGTCGCCTGGTGGATCCGTCAACCCCCTGGAAGAACTCAAGCACCCACCGGCCACGCCAGCCGGCGTCTGGCCTCCGGGGAGGATCGGACCGGATTTTAGCGGTAGCACTCTCTGTGACATAAGTGACGGAGAGTGCAGGCGCACGTTTCGGTTCGGATTGGAGTTGCCCCGGTTTGGTAGACACATCAGGGCTCTCGGCTACGCGGCAGCATAGTCGTCTTCGTGAATGGGCTTAAGGGCTTGGCGCCGCTCGTATGCGGCGGGGCTGAGTTGGCCGTTCGCGGAATGGCGGCGTCGTGGGTTGTAGAACCCCTCGATGTAGGCGAAGACCGCACGCTCGGCCTCGGACCTGGTGCGGAAGGTCCGCCGGTCGATCAGCTCGCATTCCAGCGAGGCGAAAAAGCTCTCGGTGATGGCATTGTCGAAGCAGGTGCCGGTTCTGCCCGTCGAGGGGCGCACGCCGGCCTGCTCACACCACCGGCCGAAGGCAATCGAGGTATATTGCTCGGGTTCAAACTGTCGTCGCAACACTGCTGCTCAGCAGCAAGTTTAGATGATCGCTGAAGGCTTCTGCCAGCGTCTTCCATTCGAGGGTCTTTCGGGGCCTGGTATTGCGAATGCTGCGGCCGCTAACTCGTCAGCACCCCATCGTGACAGATCGGTGCCCTTAGGAAAGTACTGGCGCAGCAGGCCGTTGGTGTTCTCATTGGTGCCACGCTGCCAGAGGTTATGGGGATCGGCGAAATAGACCGGCAGCCCGGTGTCGATGCGCAGTTGAGTGTGCTGGGCCAGCTCCGTTCCACGGTCCCAGGTCAGCGAGCGGCGTAGTTGCTCCGGCAGCCCGGTGATCTCTTTGGTGATCGCGTCCCGCACGGCTTGGGCGCCGCGGCCGGCCAACGCCGGGCCGTTCTTCACGCGCTCCAAAGTGCCGTAGCCATCCATCCGGGGCAGGTGCAACAGCAGAGTGAACCGTGTCGTACTCTCCACGAGAGTGCCGATCGCCGACCGGCCGGTGCCGATGATGAGATCACCTTCCCAGTGGCCCGGGACCGCACGGTCTTCGGCCTCGGCGGGCGGGCGCTGATCAGCACCTCGGGGGTCACGTGCCCGCCGGCCTTCTGCCGTGCGCGTGCGCGCGGCACCCGCAGTGCACGCCCGGTGTGCAGACGGCGACCAGCTCCCGCTTGAGCGCTCCTCGCCCCTGGATGAACAGGGCCTGGTAGATCGCCTCGTGCGAGATCCGCATGGTGTCATCCTCGGGGAAATCGACCTTCAGCCGACGAGCGATCTGTTCTGGGCTCCACGACCTTGCCCAGCGGCGGTCCTGACGCCGGGGTTTGTTGCACCCCTTCCACAGCGCCGTCTGCGGCCCCGCCACCGGCGTGCCGTCCGGGTGGCGGACCTGTCCGGCCAGCCGCTCCTGCACATATGCGCGCAGCCGCTGGTCGGCCGCCAGTTTGGCGGTCTTCGGCCGCCGGGCTCGACGTTCGGCGTGCCATTGCGCGACCGTCGCGCGATATTCCACGTCATAGGTCCGCGTTGAGGCGTTGCGCCGGATCTCGCGGGAGATCGTCGAGGGCGACCGCCCCAGACGCCGCGCGATCTCGCGCACGCCGACCTCCTGGGCGCGGCGCAGCGCGATTTCTTCCCGCTCTGCGAACGATAGATAACGGCCCGACACCGTCGAAGCAAGGCATGGTCTCACCCCGCCAGCCTGGCGAAACCAGTGCGTTCCCACCACCGGCGACACGCCGATCTGTGCCGCGGCGTCTTCTGAGGTCGCTCCCCGAGCGATCGCTTGCCAGAATCGCACGCGATCTTCATGCCAGGCGACGGTCGGCCGTCCCGGCGAGGGGATCTGGCCGCGATACAACCGGACAGCCTGCTGCTTTTTGCCCAGGCCCATTCACCAACACCTCCAACGACAAAGTGTTGCGAGCACCGATTGAATCCACCCCTGAGATCCTGCGCGCGGCCCGGGATTTGCTGCCCAACCCCGAGTACTCCGTCACCTCGATCGCCAAGCTGCTCGGAGTGAGCGGGGGCACGCTGTACAACCACATCCCCGACCTCCGCGAGCTACGCACCGGCCACAGCACCCGCCGACTCGACATCGGGGATCAAAAGGACTGATGCCCCCGCACCCGGTTGATTAGGCACCGCCACCACGAACGCTTCGACCGCGTGGCAGCACGAGCTCCGTCAAGATTTCGATGCACGGTTTGTGTGGTTGGATGGTCGGCGCCCAGCACCCGCTCCCGCTCGGCCAGCGTCGCCTCGAACAAGGCGATCGCCTCCGCCACCCAACCCACCTCCCAGACGAGCCGCAACGTCCATAGAATCGCGCCGAAATACGACGACAGCCTGAACGACGCCTCTGGGGGCATCTTCGAGAAGGCGTGAAGCTGCGACTACTGCGACCGGGTGACCATCGAGCTGCTCACCTGCGCGTCGGCTTCGGGACTGTATAAAAAACGGCTCTGTCGCAGATTCGGTGGTGACGGAACGTCTCATTGCATCACGCTGGGTCATGCATAGTGTCGAGGAACTCGTGAATGTGGTGTTTTCGGGGTTATCACCGCTGATCGTGGAGGACGTGGCGGATGAGGGCGAGCGGATCCAAGTACGGGCACGTACCCCGGACGGACCTATCGCCTGCTCGGAGTGCGGCACCGAGACAGCACGAGTACACGGCTATCACGATCGGACCGTTGCCGATGTCCCGGTTGATGCACGTCGCGTGCTGCTGGTGGTGCGGATTCGTCGCCTGGTCTGCCCGACACGCGGCTGCCGCCAGACCTTCCGCGAACAACTACCCGGCGTACTGGAGCGCTACCAACGCCGCACACCCCGCCTGGCCTGCCAGATCGGCGCGGTGGTCCGTGAACTGGCCGGACGCGCCGGCGAGCGGGTCTTATCCGCGCTGACCGTTCGCCTGTCGCGGCATACCGCCCTGCGCCTCCTGCTGCGCCTGCCCTTGCCACCGCGCGTACCCCGGGTGCTGGGGGTGGATGACTTCGCTCTGCGCCGGCGCCACCGTGCCGATTGACGCCGAGACCCGCGAGCGTATCGACGTTCTGCCCGGCCGCACCGCCGATGTCCTGCAGGCCTGGCTTCGTGCTCATCCCGGGGTGCAGGTGGTATGCCGGGACGGCTCAGGCGCCTACGCCGAGGCGATCCGCCGCGCGCTGCCGGACGCCATTCAGGTTGGTGACCGCTGGCACCTGTGGCACAACTTCGGTGAGGCCGTCTTGAAAGAGGTCGCCGCGCACAGCGCTTGCTGGGCCAAAGCAGGAGTGCCCCCGCAGGACGGCAAGCGCGCGCAGAGCACCTGCGAGCGTTGGCAGCAGGTCCATGACCTGCTCGGCAAGGGCGTCGGCCTGCTGGAGTGCGCCCGTCGGCTGAACTTGTCCCTGGGCACCGTCAAGCGCTACGCACGTGTGCCCGAACCGCAGCGCCTGCATCGCGCCCCGCAATACCGGCCCATCCTCGTCGACCCCTACCGCGACCACCTCAAACGCCGCCGCGCCGACGACCCCGCCGTCCCCGTTCTGCACCTGTTCAACGAGATCAAAGCCCTCGGCTACCCGGGCAGCTTCAACCTGCTCTACCGCTACATCACCCAAGGACGAGTTGAAGCCGACCGCCTGCCCATTGCCCCACGCCGTCTCGCCCGGCTCCTGCTGACGCGGCCCGACAGCCTCACAGATGAGCACCGGCGCCTGTTGGACGACCTCACCACCGCCTGCCCCGAGATGATCGGCCTGACCGGGCTCGTCCGCGGTTTTACCGATCTACTTCGGCCACATGACGGCAACGCCGACCGCCTCGACGGGTGGATCACCACCGCGCGTGCCGCCGACCTCCCGCACCTGCACGCTTTCACTCGCGGTCTCGACCAGGACCGCGATGCCATCCGCGCGGTCGTCACCTTGCCCTACCACAACGGCGGCACCGAAGGCGTGAACACGAAGACCAAGCGGATCATGCGTCAGATGCACGGCCGGGCCGGTTTCGCGCTGCTCCGTCATCGCATCCTCTTGGGCTGACGCTCCGTCACCACCGAAAGAGAGACAGAGCCGTTTAATTGACAGACCCTCGGCTTCCGGCCCCGGGTCCCCCAGACGGGTCAAGGAGATCGTGCAGATCTGGCCCGCGCGCACCATCAGGGAGCTCCCGTCGGAGGTACCCGAGCCGATCCGCGACCGGTTCCAGGAAGGCTCGCGGTGTGAGGGAGCGGCCGCGTATCGAGGCGCGGCCGCGATGTATCGGGCGGCAGTGGAGGAACTGTGCAAGGAACGCGGCGCCACCAATTACAAGCTGTACGACAAGATCGAGGAGCTGCGGGGGCAGCTTGATGGCGACCTGATCTTTGATCTTCACGAGACGCGCATGCTGGGCAACGACAGCGTGCACGACGGGCTGACCTACTCCCCGGAGGAAGTCGCCAACGTCGCCGAGCTGATCGTGGAGATGACACAGACGCTCTACATCGAACCGGCGAAGAAGGCAGCGATGCGTGAAGCTCGCAAGCAGCGCCGGGAGGCGCACAAGAACGGGGAGAGTCCTGCGGATTCCTGATCAGAAGTAACCAGCCTCGCCCCCGGCCTGGAGTGTGGCCGACGCTTGCCGCCGGTCAAATCCGCTCCTTCGCTGGCGCTCGGTCGGCGGACTGGACAGTCGGCCGCGCGCCGGCTGGAGAGGCCTTCGGGGGCGAGCCGGGGACCGGCGAGGGAAGAGGAAAGCCGACCCCATCGCCTCGGAGGTCCCCGTCGAGCACGGAGCCTTCGCCCGTGGGGAAACGCGGGTCAACAAGGCTGAGCGGTTGTACCGTGCGCACATGGCCGACTCCTCACGCACTGCCCCGTCGATCGCCCACGACATCCGCCAGTTGTTCGCCCGTGTCGGGATCCCGAAGAAGGGCGACACGAGCGCCGGCGGGTATCAGTTGATGGAGAACGGCACCCAGGTCCGAGTGATGTGGTGAGCAGAGGCGAGCTTTGATCACCAGTCCGGCGATCGCGGCGTGGATCACCCCGATCACCCGCTGGTGCGCGTTGAGCGTGCCACCAGTCTCGCCATGGACCGGGCGATGGCGGACGTCCTGTACGCCGCCGGCTTTAGCGTCGTGCTCGTTCCCGGTGTGCCGAGCCGTGACGTGGAAAAGGCGAGCGACCCCAAGGTGGTGGTGGTTGCCGCTCCAGAGTTCAAAGCCTGGACCAGCGACTGATGCGGCCGCCAAATCTCCCGACCCGAGGCAGAGACTGGTGGAGTGACGTATTCGGCTGTGTCGTATTCGTCTATGCCCCCGGCGGATGCGGGTTGGTCACAACTGCTCCGGTCGGAGCCTTCAAGATGCGGTCATGGCGAGGTGGGACGGTTCGTGGCAATATGCGCTGTCCCCGTGAGCTGGATTGGCAAGCATGGCCACACCGAGCAGTGCAGCTGGCGGACTTGGCCGCCCCGACCCGGCTGGCTTACCTGGAGCTGGCCCCAACCGTGGCCGACCGCTTCGCCTGACCTCTGCGGGGTGAGACCTCCGGAGCTGCTGGCTGAACTGGGTTAGGCCGACTCGGTGGTCGAGTTGGTGGTCGGCTGACCGGAGGCCCCGCGCAGGGCTCGTGCTGCGCGGGGCGATGCGGGCCTGGTCTTAAGACTTCCAGCTGCCTTCCTGCTGGCCGTCGCACCCGTGGTCAATCTAAGCCCATAAGTGGCGTTGGCGATCTCCGTTGAAGAAGTGCCTCACCATTACAAGGACGAGCAGAGTTTCGTCGGTCCGGCATTGCTGACCTTACCTGTACGCTCATCGAGCAAAATGAGGTGCACTTTGAGGGGGTTTAAGCACGCTTTCGTCGGCGACCACGCTTCGCCAAGTTTGCCCTGAGAGTTGGCATTCCATGAATGCCAGAGAGTCTCACCGTAGCGAGGTAAGTACCTACCATCACCTGCGTATACTCCTTCGTAGTAGACGGAAAGAGAGACCTTTCCATTAGGGGTAAAATTGGAACCCCCAACTATTTTCTCGGAGATTCCGTAGTCATCGTAGTTATACGCCCCTCTAGCAGGAAGACCCGGCGGGTAGTTATATTTGTTCACCGCCGAACGGTTATACGCTTGGTTGAAGTTGCGGCTAGCGGGGCTGACGCAGACGTAGTCGGCCAGTCCGGCCTGGCGCCACACAAATCCTGGCCTGCATTTATCGGGATGCGGGTATGTGGGGAATCTGTTCGCGACGCGAGCCTTGTTCTCAGCGGCTGTTACCATCCGCCAATCCGGCAGGACGCACACGAAATCGTTGGGGAAAGCCTCTCGCCAGACGTATCCTCGCATGCACGTGTAGGGACCATAAGACTGGCTGGACGTCAGGGCCGTACCGGTGGTGGCTGCGGCGGCAGGGCCCCAGAGGTTCTGTCCCAAGGCCGCTAACGCGAGCATGAGGATCAGCAATCCGACACGTTTCATGATCCATTCCTTGTCTGCGGGTATCGCCCGTTGAGCTTGTACTCTCCGGGATCGCTGGTTTGCTTCAGGGCATTCAGGTGGGCGGCTAGGAGGTGTCCGGCGCCGAACCCAGAGGCGGTGAGCACGCCGGCGACTTCCTGTCCTGCTGCGGAAGCTGTATTCCGTCGCCGCGGGCCGTTCGGATGCGGCTACTCCACCCACTCATTGCCTGACGAGATCGTGCCCCCCCACCACTTGCAAGAGGTTCCCGGGAGACACACGACGTCCATCCGATAGACCTCGATGGACCCTAGTGTTCGGTACCAGCCTGCCCCCCATTGAGCCCCGCCATATTCCGCGTACGCCGAGGGTCCGTTAAAGCCGAGGTCACCGTTTTTGTTCATATACCCATACATCCAGTTAGTACTGGACAAGGTCACCCAACTGCTGCCGACCGTTTTCTGCACCTGCAGCTTCACCCTGATCTGGTTGCTCATTAGCGGGGTCTGGCAATCCCCCATGTACACGTACGAATAGACCCACGCCTGATTGCTGGACCAGACGCCGGGGACGACATGGTCGATGCCCGCGGTACCCCTGATGCAGTAGCTCGAGTTCGCAGCCACGCTGCCCCAGGTGTTTGCGGTGTACGCGTTGGCCGACTGGGGCATCGCCACCGTCAGCAACAGCGCAAAGATGGATAACAGCCCGAGATTTAAGGCTCGTCGCCTCGACATGATGTCTCCTTAGCGATTCGGGTACAGATACAGAGAGGTCGTTGGCATGCATGCTCCTTAAACATTTCGAGGCCGTTAATCAGTAGCGCTCTAATGATCGGCAAAACTGAACTAGGAGACGGGGAAGGAAGATCGAATTAAACGCAGTTTCCCAGCGATGTGCCAGCCGAAGGTATTAGCATTTATCCCATGGTGAAGGAAGCGGCACCGCGGACAACAGTGCCTGTTTCGCCACCTTGACTACCGCCCAAACGTGCTTTACACGAAATTACCCTCCGCTCATACTTGCCGCAGGAAGGCGATCGGGGGAATCCACCGTGAACGAGGCAAATCTATTACGGCACGCGCTGCACGCCGCCCGCGCCATCGTCAACAACGAGCCGTTTGTGTCCGACCTAGCCGAAGGGCTACTCCATGTCGTTGGGGCAGACTGTGTGTGTATCGACATATGCCCTGCTTGGCGGACACAGACGCCATTGGTGACAATGGCCGGAGAACCCAACGCCCTATCCGCGGGCGAGATCAACCGGTGGATGGCCCTGCACGCTGACGACCCGTACATCGGGCACCTTCTCGCCACCGGCGACTCGCTCCCGTACCGCACCAGCGACTTCATGACGTTCGACCGCTTCCGGCAAACTCCCATATATCGGGATGGAGTTGACCCGGTTTGGTGGACACCTGATTTCTGGGGAACCCTGGTTCCCCAAAGAAGGAGTTCACTGTGCCGACCAACTATCCGCCGGAGTTTCGCCGGCAGATGGTCGAGCTGGTGCGCGCGGGACGATCGCCGGAGGAACTCGCCAAGGAGTTCCAGCCCTCCGCCCAATCGATCCGTGTCTGGGTCCGCCAAGCCGACCTCGATGACGGCCGCCGTGCCGATGGCCTGACCAGCGCCGAGAGGGATGAGCTGGCCAGGCTGCGCCGCGAGAACAAGATTCTCCGCGAGGAGAAGGACGTCTTGCGTAAGGCCGCGGCTTTCTTCGCGCGGGAGACGGATCTGCCGAGATGAAGTTCCGGCTGATCCATGCGGAGAAAGACCACCATGATGTCTCCCTGCTGGCCCGGGTGCTCGGTGTGTCGCGCCAGGGCTACTACGCCTGGACCAAGCGCGGTCCGTCGACGCATGCCCGCCAGGACCAGGTGCTGACCGAGAAAATCCGCACGCATCATGCGGCCTCCGATGAGATTTACGGGGCGCCGCGTATCCACGCTGACCTGCGTGAGATCGACGGTATCGGAGTCGGCCGCAAGCAGGTGGCCCAGCTGATGCGGGCGGCCGGGCTGGCCAGGGTGAGCCGCCGCAAGGGCACGCCGACGACGAACCGTGACGGCAGGGCCGCCGCGACGGATCTGGTGCGGCGAGAGTTTCGCGCGGCCGAGCCGAACCGGATCTGGACCGCCGATATCACGTACGTGCCGACCTGGCAGGGTTTCCTCTACCTGGCGGTGGTTCTCGATGTGTTCTCGCGGCGGATCGTCGGCTGGGCGATGGCCGATCACATGCGCACCGAACTGGTCACCGACGCGTTGGCGATGGCGATCCATCAGCGCCGCCCTGAGGTCGGGGTGATCCATCACAGCGATAAGGGCGGTCAATATACCTCGATGGCGTTCGGCCGACGCTGTGAGCAGGCCGGTGTGCGTCCCTCGACCGGCCACACCGGCACCTGCTTCGACAATGCCATCACCGAGAGCTTCTTCGCCTCGCTGGAGTGCGAGCTGATCGACCGGCGCATCTTCCGTACCAGGTCAGAGGCCGAGCGCGCGATCTTCGCCTACATCGAGGGGTTCTACAACCCACGCCGCCGCCATTTTGCCAACGGACAGCTCAGTCCCGTCGAATACGAGCGACGCCAAGCCCTTAAGCTCATTCACGAAGACGACTATGCGGCCGCGTAGCCGAAAGCCCTGATGTGTCTACCAAACCGGGGCAACTCCAAGACAGTAGGTTGGTCGTTCTGGATTTCCCCTCGATACGGGCTCCCGCAGGTGGGAGAAAGGCGCGTAATGGCGTACAACCTGGAGCAGCTGGGCCCTATTGGGTTTCAAGATCTCGCGGCGGCGCTCGCCGTGCAGACCTTCGGTGCGGGCGTTCAGGTGATGGGGGCGGGCCGCGACGGGGGGCGAGACCTGTACTACAAGGGTCTGCTCGTCTGGCAGAAGACCGATGAACGGGCCGGTGATGCCTGGGATGGATACACGGTTTTCCAGGTCAAGCACAAGAAGCAACTGGCCGCGCGACCGGACGATGATGCGAGCTGGCTGTGGGGGCAGGTCCGGAAAGAGCTCGAGACCTGGGCTGATCCCTCCTCGGGCAGGAACCCCGTCCCTAACCATCTCGTGATCGTCACCAACGTCTCGCTGACTCCGGTACCAGGCTCTGGCGGCCATGATTCCCTGAACGAGAACATCCAGCGCTACATCAACAGCCTGGCAGATGACAGGCGCGATGTCGGCACGGGTGCCGAGCGGAAGGCCAAGCTCGCCCGTATCTCGCGATTGCGCAAGTGGCGTGTGTGGGACGGCAACCAGATCCAGACCCTGCTGAATCTGTATCCGGGCGTGCGGCAGGCTTTCCCCGGCTTCCTCACCGCAGCCGACGTGTTCGCCGACCTTGCCGAGTTCACCGGTTCCCTTCCCGTCAGGGAACTCAAAACAGGACTGCGCGCTCACGCCCGCACCACGTTGATCGGCGAAGGCACCATCTACTTCGACGAGGCCGGGAGCGGCGACGGGAGAGGTCTCCCCGTTCACGACGTCGTCATCGACCTACCGGTCACACTCAATAACGGAGTCGAGCGCGGGAGCGTGACCCAGTACGTGCTCGACCGCGGTGAGCGCATGCTGCGGCCGAAACTGACCACGCACCGCGGCCCACGTCATCTCATCGTTGCCGGCGCCCCTGGTAACGGGAAGACCACCATCTCCAAGTTCCTCATCCAGGCCTACCGGGCCGCCATGCTCGACGGTGCGAGTGACCTGAATGGGGAACACCGGCAAGTGATCTCCGGTATGAAGGACGCGCTCCAGCGGTTCGGCAGAGCACTGCCCCAGCATCGGCGCTGGGCCATGCGCATCGATCTTGCCGAATACGCCCACGATCATGGGGTCGAGGAAGACTCCACGCTGATCCGCTATATCGCCGAACGCGTCTCCAGGCGCTCAGATCTCGGCGACGTCATGCCCAGTGCGCTTGTCTCGTGGATGAAACACTGGCCCTGGTTTTTGATGCTGGACGGACTTGACGAAGTCACCGAGCCCACCGTGCGCAAGCGGCTCATCGCGCGGGTCACCGAGCTGGTCACCAACGCCGAAGCCGACGATTGCGACCTGTTCGTCGTGCTCACCACCCGGCCGATCGGCTACACCGAGAACATCGCTCCTACGCAGTTCGAGCGTATCGACCTGGACTACCTCGAACCCCACCAAGCTGTGCGCTACGGCACCTTGGTGACCAGGGTGCGGTACCGCAACGATCTCGACCGGATCGATAAGGTTGTCCGGCAGTTGGACAAAGCCGCCGACGATGAGGCGCTACGGAACTTGCTGCGTACGCCGCTGCAGGTGCTCATCATGACGATCATCGCCGGTGCGGCCGGTCTCCTCGCGCCTGACCGGTTCAGCCTGTTCTGGGGCTATTACGACATCGTCTTCAAGCGAGAGCGGGACAAGCAGACCGGCTTCACCCGGATTCTTCAAGAGCATGGGCAGCAGATTCAGCAGCTGCACGAGCGCATCGGGTTCGAGCTCCAGGCCCGCAGCGAAGCCGGCGACCGCTCCAACGCTACCCTCACCCACCAGGAGCTGGAGGACTTCACCTGGAAGGTACTGCACGAAGCCGGCTTCAAGCCCGCAGGCGTCGACGCGGACCTGCATTCCAAGATCGTCGCAGCTGCCACCCGGCGCCTGGTGCTTATCGCACCCCGCGGAGACGAAGGCTACGGATTCGACGTGCGGTCCCTGCAAGAACTCATGGCCGCGATGCACCTCACCACGGGACCACTGCACGTCGTGATCGAGCGCCTGCGGACAGCTGCTCCCAGCCCTCACTGGCGTAACACGTGGATCTTCGCCGCCGGCCGGCTGTTCTCCACCCCCCAAGACCACGAGCACAAGGCTCTGGTCGAGCTCGTGGAATCGATCGATGACGACGCCTACACTCGACTGGGCAACATCGTTCCCATCGGGCCGAGGCTGGCACTCGATCTCATCGACGATGGGATGGCACGCTCTTTGCCCAAGTGGCGAGACCGGCTCATCGCCCGCGGATTGCGAGCACTACAGGAACCGACACCCCCCGATCTCCTCGCAATTGCCCGCATACTGCTGCGCTTCGCTGATAGCGGCGACCAGCAACGTCAGACGGTCGCAGAAGGGATACGGGACGCGCTCGGCGGATCGCAGACCGCACGAAGTACTGCGGAGAACCTTCAAGAAATGGTGCACTCCGTGGCCAAGGAGATCCGTTCGCGACCGGATACCCGGTGGCTGGCCGGGGTTCTCAAACGGCCAGGCGACAGCACGCCACCTGCGCCGTCTGACGGCTGGGTGGACTTCGACGACGAAATAGCGACCCAACCCTTGTCCGAGAACGCGCTCGGCACGGTGATGAGTGCTGTCACCGCGATCCGTTGGATCAGTCAACACGGTACGCGTCCGGATGAGAAAGATCTGTATACCATCATGGCCGCCCTAGTAGATGAGCAAGGGGCGAAGGCTCTGGCTGCGGCGCTGCACCACGTCATGGCCCACGAGCCGATTGTCGTCGAGGCGCTGCGCGACGACATTCTGCCTGCTGTCCATCGTGCAGCGGTCGGCGAACTCCTGCGGTAGCCCACTGCTGCGCGCGGCAGTGGGGCTTGAGCAACAACGGGACGGCCAGTGACGAGCGCATCGCTTCGGGAGTATCGGGCCAGGCTAGCGGGGGAGAGGACGGGGTCGTTGCCGGTGATGCGGGCGGGACCGACGCCTGCGTGGTATCGACCAGGCCACTAACTGATCGTTTCAGAATGAGTTCCTGGGACGGCGGACTGCAGGTTGGCCCCAATTGTGGGCTACTTATTAAGCTGCCACGCGGGCCTGGCAAGATCCTTAGATGATCCAGCGTCGTCCCACGCATCTTCTATTCGACTTCTTCGGCACGCTCGTCGACTACTCGCCGAGCCGAGCAGGGCTATCAGCGCTCCCACGCCTTGCTGCACGAGTTCGGCGGACAGCTGGGTTACGAGCGATTCCTGGAAGTCTGGTCCGCGACCTCCGCTCGGTTCGACCAGGACAGCGCGCTCGATGACCGTGAATTCTCCATGGCCGATGTCACGACCGCCTTCCTGCGCGCGGTGCTTCCTTTGGAGCCGACGCCTGGTCAGGTGGGCGCTTTCGTGAAGACCTATCTCGCCGAGTGGAGTGCCGCAGTGCGCCACCCTGCTGGTATCGACGTCCTGCTCAAAGGGTTGAGCTCGGAGTTTCGCCTGGCGGTGGTGTCCAACACCCACAGCCCGACCATGGTGCCTGAGCAGCTCGCGGCGATGGGGGTATTCGACTCCATGGACGCAGTCGTGCTCTCCGTGGACGTAAGCAGGCGCAAGCCCCACGCGGACATCTATCAGGCGGCACTCCACCAGCTCGCGGTCTCAGCCCAGGACGTATGGTTCATCGGCGACTCCTACGAAGCCGACTACGTCGGCCCGCGCCGCATGGGCATGGAGGCGCTTCTGATCGATCCCCAGGGCAAGACATCTGTCCCGCTCCATCATCGGCTGGACACAGTTTTCGACCTGCCACACCGCCTGCGTCTGACGCTCCCGGATCTCCCAGCCGCGACGCTACCGCCCAGAACGTGATCTATTGATCATCCAGCGTGTGTTCTCAGACGCCGGAGGCAGATGAGGCTGCAGGCCAGGTCGAGCAGGCCCTGATGGAGGTCGGCGCGCCGCTCGTAGCGGATGCGGAGCCGCTTGAACTGGTGCAGCCAGGCGAAGGCGCGCTCGATAACCCAGCGTACTTTGCCTAGTCCGGAGCCGTGGGGGACGCCGCGTCGGGCGATCACCGGCTTGACGCCGCGCTTCCACAGCAGCCGGCGGTACTTGTCGAAGTCGTAGCCTCGGTCGGCATACAGGCGTCGGGGCTTGCTGCGGGGTCGTCCCCGCAGGCCCCGGATTGGTGGGATTGCGTCCAGTAGCGGCAGGAGTTGGGTGATGTCGTGACGGTTGCCGCCGGTGAGCATGACAGCGAGCGGGGTTCCGTAACGGTCGACGATCAGATGGTGCTTGGAGCCGGGACGGGCACGGTCCACGGGTGAGGGGCCCACGTGGTCCCCCCTCTGAGGGCCCGAACGTGGGACCCGTCCACGGCACAGTCGTCCAGGTCCAGAAGGTTCGCTCGGCGTAGTTCGGTCAGCAGGGCGGCGTGCAGGCGAGGCCAGACGTCGGCCTCGGTCCAGTCCCGCAGTCGGCGCCACGCCGTCACCCCGGAGCAGCCCACGGTCTCGGCGGGAACGTCGCGCCAGGCGACACCGGTCCGCTGTCCTCGGTGGTGTTCAGCCCGGACAGTACCCGGCTAGCCTCCGCCGGATACGACGCAACGGTACGGGTCTGGGATGTGGCCACCGGTAAGCAAGTCGGTGCTCCGCTGACTGGTCACACTGAGCCGGTGTACTCGGTGGTGTTCAGTCCGGACGGTACCCGGCTGGCCTCCGCCGGAGGGGACAGGACGGTGCGGGTCTGGGATGTGGCGTTGCCGCACAATCTCCTGCGAGCGGTCTGTGGCATCGCGGGCCAGGGTTTCGCCGATCAGCAGTGGCAGCAGTACATCCCCGAGGCGCCGTACCGGCCCACCTGCCCCGCTGCCTGATAGAAATCGCCACGATGATGGCCCGACGGCACGCGTCTTGCTGTGACAGCGAAGGTGAATTCGCGGTCACAGCAGTATCAACGGTCGTGGGTCAGAGACGATCCGAATCTCTCGGGATGCCGGGCAGCTGTACCAAAGCAGCGGCGGCAGGAAAGCCACCTGCAGCAGATCGGCCGCATCCTTGCCCGCGACCCCATCGGCCAGCCGGGCTCAAGCGCGACGTCACCGTTGAGGGGACGGGATCGGAATGGGATATGTCGGCCGATGTAGCATATCGCGCGAAGTGTGACCGATTTGGTCGATTCCACAGTGAGTCCCCTCGCTGCGGCCGCCCCCTCCACCTCGTGCCGGTGCCCAGTGCGTGCCTGTGCGTCGGCCGGCTCCGCGTTGCTGTTCGCCTGATCCGATCGAAAGAGATATCCATGAAGACCTTCACCCTGCCCGGCACCGACATGGTGGTGCCGAACGTCGTCCTCGGCCTGATGCGGATCCAGGACAAGACCGACGAGGAGGTGCGCACGCTCGTCGGCACGGCGCGCGACGCCGGAATCACCTTCCTCGACCACGCCGACATCTACGGCACCGGCGTGCACGGCTGCGAGCGCCGTTTCGCCCAAGCGCTCAGGCTGACCTCGTCCGAGCGTGAGCAGTTCGTCATCCAGTCGAAGGCCGGCATCGTCAAGGACGGGCCGTACTTCGACTTCTCCTATGAGCACATCGTCGAGTCGGTGAACGGCTCGCTCGAAGCGCTCGGCACCGACTACCTCGACATCCTGCTGCTGCACCGCCCCGACGCGCTCGTCGAGCCCGAGGAGGTCGCCCGCGCGTTCGACGAGTTGTCGGCCGCGGGCAAGGTCCGCGCGTTCGGGGTCTCGAACCAGACGCCGCACCAGATCGAGCTGCTGCGCCGGTACGTGACGCAGCCGATCGTCGCGAACCAGCTGCAGCTGTCGATCACGCACTCGACGATCATCGCCCAGGGCGTCGCGGCGAACATGCAGGGTCTGGACCAGTCGATCGTCCGCGATGGAGGGATCGTCGACTACTGCCGCCTGAATGACATCACGGTGCAGGCGTGGTCGCCGTTCCAGGCCGGATTCTTCGACGGTCCGTTCCTCGGCTCCGAGCGCTACCCCGAGCTGAACGCCGTGATCGACCGCCTGTCGGAGAAGTACGGTGTGCCGGGCGAGGCGATCGCCGTTGCTTGGATCACGCGTCACCCTGCGCAGATGCAGGTCGTCCTCGGCACCACCACACCCGGGCGCGTGGCCGCCGCCGCCCTCGGGTCGGACATTCCGCTCACCCGCCCCGAGTGGTACGAGCTGTTTCGCGCCGCAGGCCACACCGTGCCGTGACCCGTCCCCTCCGGTGACGCCATCGGGCGCCGTCCCCTGCGGAGGCGGCGCCTGATGACCATCGTCTCCTCCACGGAGATGTCTCGGCCGTAGTCGCGGTAGATCCCCTCCAATGACCATGCCCCGCTACAGGTGCATACAGTCGACCTGTCGAGACGAGCAAGCCCGGTCCATGTGCTCGCGATCCGCCAGACCTGCTGCAGCCGCTGAATATCAAATCTCAACGGTTACCTAGACGCCCATTCGCCACCATAGGACTACAACAGATCGGAAACAGGCGGCACAAGCTGTGCTGCGGTACGTATCGGACGGCGGTTCGCGGATCGGGGGAAGGCTGTCGTGTCGCAGAGGCAGAGGCTACCTCTGGCGGCATGATTTTGGTATGGCGAATGTGGGGAAGATCACCGTTAGCCTGCCGAAGAACCTGACAGTCCGCCTTCGGTCCTTGTCGGAAGAAGGCAGTATCGAGTCGGTGTCGGCCTATGTCACTCAAGCCGTCCAAGATCGGATGGAGCGTCAGCATCGCGCGTCGCTGTTCCTGCACCGGGCAGTGGAGCAGACCCGCGAACGCGACGGCGAAGGCTGGCAGCAGGCACAGGCGTGGGCTGATGGCCTGTACGCCCAGCTCGCCGAACAAGACGGCACCGCGCAGGGCGCCGCGTGATCGGCGCGGTGCTGGATCGCAGCGCGATCGCCTCCTGGGCGCGCCTGGACCAGTACATGGTGGCCTGGATGATGCGCGCCGAAGACGCTTCTCGTCCGTTGCTGATCGCCACCGGCGAGCTGACGCACGCGCTGGCCGCGACCGAGACCTTGCATGAGGTGGAGACCATCGGGCACCTGACGGAGACGGGCATAACGGTCCCGTCGCCGGCTGGCGATCTCACCTCGCAGCTCGCCTTCTACCTCGCCGATGTGATGCGTGATGCCAAGGACGCCGATCTCGGACAGGCGCACACCCTGATCCTGGCGCTCGCCGGGGAGTGGCCCATTCTGAGCGCCACCCCGCACCTATGGGCGGACCTTTCTCCTGGCATCTCGCTCAAGGTGCTCTCCGGCCGAGACCCGAGCAACTGAGTTCAGGTGGCTGCGAACGAGTTTGATGGCCCCAGTTGACGATATTCGAGGCCCGGCACATCGGTGACCTCGCTTACCTGATCTCGCTGGTGCGTCCGCACGTCGCGGTGGTGCTCAACATAGGTAGCGCTCATCTCGGTGAGTTCGGCAGCCGACAAGCCAATGCTGAAGCCAAAGGTGAACTGCTCGGGTTCAAAGAGTCATTGCAACACTGCCTGTCAACGAGCATAGATGCTCGTTGAACGCCTCGGCGGGAGTACGCCAGCCGAGCGTCTTGCGGGGACGGCTGTTAAGGGCGGCGGCGACAGCGGCGAGATCGTTTCGGCCTCGCGTGCCTGCGCGTGGGGGCGTCACGAAAGTCGCGAAACGCTGCAGCGGACCGCGGCGCTCATCGTGCCCCGGCAAACGGCCCCTCGGGATGGTGCCGGGTGTGGCGTTCGACGGCTGCGGCCAGGCGTTGATCGATGCGCTGGGTAGGGGAGAGGTTGAGCGACTTGGGGTGGGCGTAGATCTGTGTGGTGTCGGGGGAGGCGTGGCCGAGCAGGGCTTGTACCGCCGACAGCTCTTCGCCTGCCTCCAGCAGGGCGGTGGCCACGCTGTGGCGGATGCCGTGGATGGAGAGTTTGCTGTGGTCGGCGACTCCGATGGCCTTGGCGATGCGCTGGATGAGGTCGCGAATGTAGGTGCGCTGCAGTGGCCGCCCGTTACGTGATTGGAAGAGCGGGCCGGGTGAGCTTCCGCGCTCGGCCAGATAACCGTCGAGGATTTCGCCGATGAAGGGGCGCACGTCGACCGAGTGGGTGCGGCTGCCCTTGACCGGCAGGTTCACGACCCTGAGGCGGCCCTGGTAGGTGAGGTGGCCGACCTCGACGTTGAGCAGGGAGCTGATGCGGCAGGCGGTGCCGATCAGCACGGCCAAGATCGCTTGGACGCGGGCGCTTTCGTGGAGTACGGCGTGCACGAGCATGTCGTCCAGTTGCTCGCCGCTGATGAACCGGGTGGTGGAGGCGCCCCGTCGGGGAGGTTCCATCCCGTCGAACGGGTTGGCGGTCGCCAGGTCGGCGCGGCGCAGGTAGGTGTACCAGGATTTCGCAGCCGAGATGCGGGCCCGGCGGGTGTTGGCCGACAGTCCGGCGGCGCGCATCGCCGCGGCGTACAGGTCGGTCTCCATGGAGGGCACGTCGCTGATGTGCAGGCCGCGGGCTTGGACCCACCACAGCCACCAGGAGACGTCGCGGATGTAGTTGCGCTGGGTGGCCGGCGAGGAGCGCCGTTCCGAGGACAGCCAGCCCGCGGTGGCCGCCAGGGCCTGCTCGGGTGCTTGCACGGTGCGCAGCAGCGCGGCCAACTCGTAGGCGTTACCGGCGGGCGGTGGGCTGCCCTTGGCCGGCAGCGCGAGGGGTGAGGTGTGCTGTCCCAGCAGCGCGTACAGCTGCGCTTCGGCGGCTTCTTCGGCGTCGGCGTCGAGGTCGCGGGGCCGGTCCAGCACGATGACGCCGGAGATCGCCAGCGGCGCGAGCGCGCTCGACACCGTCGGCCGGGGCGGCTGCGCGGCGGATTCGTCGCCGGCGGGGCGAGAGTGGACGTCATGGAGGCTCATGAGGTGCTTTCTGACGATGCGACGGAGCCGAGGTAGTAACAGGACTGGATGAAAGGAGAGACAAACAACCGCCACGCCAGACGTGATCAGTACCCGCAATCAGTGAAACGTTAGCGGCTGCCAACGATCGTCACCGGAACCTCTTCGCGGACGCGTCGGCGGCACAGTTCTTGCGGCGGCACGGTATCGCAGCGTTGGGCGATTTTTCATCAGCGAGCCGTTGACAGCAACGAGCTGTGACGCTGTGTGAGAAGTCGAGGGCACTTCTGGCGCGCCAGCTTCGGATGGAGCAATCGATAAAGGTGGCGCCAGCACGGACCAGGGCGACGAGGTGAGGTGCGTTGACCGCCCGCCAGCGGGCCTGAGCCGCTTCAATCAATTTGAAGGCCATCGCCAGCCCGGCCGCGTGAGCCGGGCCCCTTGGTGGCCTTGGTCCGGTGCCGGACGGTGGCGAAGGTCGACTTGATCGGATTACTGCAGGTGTCCCTTGCAGGGTGACGATCCGCACCCCGCCGGTAGCGCCAGCGATCAGGGCGTCGTCCAGCCGGTCCAGCCCTGCCGCCGTCCGCTTCTTCAGGTCGGCGATAAATGCCGCGGCATCGACCGGCTTGGCCAGGGCGGCGTAGTGAACGTCGCGGTTGTCCTCAAAGTCACCGGGCAGGTCCTCGTCCGGATTCCGCCACTGGCCAGCGCCCTCGACGTAAATCTCCCTCCGACGCAGCGCCTCCCGCAGGGCGATCAGCACACACAGTTCGTACGGGATGTGCTCGACCCGCACGGTCTCAGCATCAGCGATGGATTCGATTGAGCCCCGGCGGCGCGTGTCGGCCCGCGGCGGTCGGTCACGGAGTCGCGCCGAGCACGTTGAAGTTGTCGCGGAAGACGTTCTCGGGGTCGTACCGCTCCTTCAGCGCGCGCAGCCGCGTCAGGGTGTCGCCCGGGAAGGCGATGTCGATGCGCTCCGGGTCGAGGCCCGTCTCGAAGCTGAGATACATCCCGGTGAAGTGGCGGCGCAGCCGCTCCCACCGCTGGTCGAGCCCGGAGGCGTTCGTACCGAAGGCCACCACGGAGAAGTTGGCCGACCGGTTCGCGTACGCAGTGGCGTCCGGCGGCACGTCGGACACCGCGCCGCCGACAGAGCGGATCTGGAAGAAGTACGCCGCGCCGGTGTCTATGAGCTCGGCCGCCTCCGCCGCGAACTCCGGGGTAATGTGCTCAACGAGCCCCGAGTGCGCATGTGGTTCGCCCTGACCGTGGTGATCCCCGTCCCTGACGTTCGCCATGACTGCCGCGTACGGCACGATCTGGATCGACTGGTCCAGCAGCGGGGCGATCCCGGCAAGGGGCTTCAGTCGGTCCAGCACGGTGTCCGGGTCGTCGGAATCGACCACCGCGAGGACCTGCGCGTACACCGGCCGCCCGCGGCGCCGGCCGCCGATGACCAGGTTGCTGGTGAGGTCGCGGGGGGCCGCTTCGACCGCCGCGCTCCAAGACTCAAGGAACTGGGCGGTGTCGCTCGCGTCGAACACCAGCTGCGCCCAGGCGACGTCGCCGACGACGTCGACCTCGAACTCGAAGGACACCACGATGCCGAAGTTCGCGCCGGCGCCGCGCACCGCCCAGAACAGGTCCGGATTCTCTTCGGCGCTCGCGTGGACCGTGCGTCCGTCGGCGAGCACGATGTCCGCCGCCCTGAGGTGGTCGATGGTCAGACCGTGTTCGCGCGCCAGCCATCCGACACCGCCCGCAGTGGCGAGCCCGCCCACGCCGACCCCGCCGTAGTCGCCCGAGCTCAGCGCCCAGCCGTGCGGGGCCAGGGCCTGAGCGACGTCAGCCCACCGGGCACCGGGGCCGATGCGGACCCTCCGGGTCCGCTCGTCCATCACCTCGATCGTGTTCAGCGCGGAGACGTCGATGACGATGCCGCCGTCGTTGGTGGACCGGCCGCTGATGCCGTGTCCGCCGCTGCGTACGCCGAGGGGTAGGTCTGGGTGCTCGCGCGCGAACGCCAGCGCGTCCGCGACCTCGGCCGCGTCCCGTACCCGCAGCACGAGGCCGGGTGAGCCGCCGCGTATGTACGTGGATCTCACCCGGTTGTACTGGGCGTCACCCGGCTCGACCGCCGCCGAGGCGAGCGTGGCGGGCACGTTGTCGTACGCGATGCCGGGGCGCCGCGCGGCTCGGATGGCCGTGCTGCGCAGCGTAGGGCCTCCGCCTCCGCCTCCGCCGTCGCCGTCGCCGCCGCGCTCGCGGGCCACGGCCTCGCGCAGGGCGGGCGCGACCTCCTCGGCGAACCGCTGGAGGGAGGCGGGATCGTCGGAGGCGAGGATGAACGTGCTCACGCCGTCTTCGAGGGCATAGGGCAGCAGGTCCTCGACCCACTGCGTGCCGGGACCGTCGAGAAAGCCGCGCCCGTCGCGTGTGAAGGTGCCCGAGACGTTCAGCAGTCGCCGGATCTCCCGCGGGTCCCGGCCCACCTCCGCAGCGGCCTCGTCGATGATCCGCATGCCGGTGCGGAGTTCGCCGGGCTTCAGGTAGAAGGTGGACGGCAGCCAGCCGTCCCCCTTGCGGCCGATGAGCCGTTGCATCTTCGGCTTGTAGGCACCGATCCAGACGGGGATGTCGTGGGCCGGCGCGGGGCCGCGCTTGGCGCCGTCGACGTGGTGGTACGTGCCTGGCACCCGCAGGGGGGCCCGCTCCCCGGCCGCCCAGATACCACGCATTACGTCGATCGCCTCGCCGAGCGCGTCGACGGCCTGACCAGGGGTCAGGCGCCGGGCGCCCATCGCCTCGATGGCGTCCCAGAAGGCCCCTGCGCCGAGGGCGAGGTCGAAGCGCCCGCCGGACAGCAGATCCAGGCTCGCGGCCGCGCGGGCGGTCACGGCCGGCGGCCGCATGGGGATGCTGAGGACGTTGGGCGCGACATGGATCCGCTCGGTCACGGCCGCAACCCAGGTGAGCAGCGTCCAGGTGTCGTGGAAGGCCGGCTGGTACGGGTGGTCCTGGAACGTCACCAAGTTGTAGCCGAGTTGCTCGCTGAGCCGGGCGAGTGCCGGGGCACCGCCGGGCTTGCCGTTCGCCGGGGTGATGGAGGTGCCGAAGCTGAGGGAGTGCAAATAGTCGGGCATGTGACCGTGTATCTCGTGTGGTGTGAGTTAGCGGCGGCCGATGGAGAGCCGGCCGTCGAAGGCGATGTCGAAGGCCTGGAGTGGGGGTTTCCATTGCATGGTCCAGCGTCTGCGTCCTGGCCGGTGGGGCGAGGCTCATGAGGAATCGATGGCGTTCGTCGTGCAGACGACCCGCCGGATCTCCGCGGGGACTCCGGACCGTCCGGCGGTGCGCCGGTTGGTCCTTCGCGCCGCCGGCTGTCCGGGACCGGCGGCGCTCGGGGGAGGTCAGGCGTCGAGGCCCAGCTTGAGCGCCTTCGCGAACCGAACCACACGCTCGCCCTGGTAGCGGGCGGAGGCGCGGGTCTCTTCGCCGACCGGGATGGTGCCCTGAGCGTCGAAGTGCGAGGTGCCGTAGGGGTTGCCGTCGGCGAACTTGACCGCATCGGTGTATCCGGGCGGGACGATGACGCCGCCGAAGTGGTGGATGGTGTTGTAGAGAGCCAGCAGCGTGGACTCCTGTCCGCCGTGCAGGGTGGCGGTGGAGGTGAAGCCGCTGTAGACCTTGTTGGACAGCTTGCCCGCACCCCACAAGGGGGAGAGGGTGTCGATGAATTGCTTCAGCTGTGCCGCGACGTTGCCGAACCGGGTCGGAGATCCGAAGATCACCGCGTCCGCCCACTCCATGTCGTCGAGCGTGGGGGCCGGCAGGTGGGCGGTGTCGACATGGTGGGCAGCCCAGGCCGGGTTGCTGTCGATGGCTGTCTGCGGGGCCAGTTCGGCGGCCTTGAGGATGCGCACCTCGGCGCCCGCTTTTTCGGCGCCGGCAGCGACCGCCTTCGCGATTTCGGTGCCGGTTCCGGTCGACGAGTAGTAGACGATGGCGAGCTTGACGGGATCGTGCATCAGGGGTCCTTCGTTTAGTGACCGCTGTTGCGTGCGGACAGCGCGCAGCGGTGGGGTTGTGTTCCCCGCAAGGTGCGGGCGTCTGTTCTAAAGCTAACCCCCCAGAGGGTGATACATCAACCTATTGTTGGGTGATGTATCACCCATTGAGAACGTGTGGCGTGGAACACAACCGACGCCGCGGGTGGCCAGGAGTCACCGGGGTGGCGTCGGGATGTGCTGGGTCCGGCGATCCCTCCGCCGTCGTGTCCATATCCCGATGGGCTGCCACCTGCGCCTATTGCGCCTACCTGCGTTCGCTTCGCGGTATCGGTGTATTGGGGCGGCATACCGAGGGCTCGACCACTGCCCCTGCCGGGGGCGGCTCATGGCCTATTCATGGAGTGCGCAAGAGTGACGAATCACCCTAAACTGCTGCCGCTCGACCAGGATGAGGTGGGCGGTATCAGCGGCGCTACGTCCCCGGATGTCCGAGAGGTCGGCAGCGCCGCGCTCGCGCCGCGCTCACGCCTCGCTCATTCCTCGGGGTTGCCTCGCTGGTGCTTCAGTACCGTTTCGGAGATGGCGGCCAAGGCGTCGAGCTGAACCGGGCTGAGCGCCTCGATGAACGAGCGGCGCACATAGGCGATATGAAGCGGGGCGGCCGCCAGGATGGTTTCGCGGCCTTTGGCCGTGAGGGCGACGTACGTCCCGCGGGGATCGGGGGGTCGGCGTTCGACCAGCCCACGCTTGATCATGCGTGAGAGCTGGTGGGTGAGACGGGTCTTCTCCCACATGAGGCGCTCCCGCAGTTCGAGGATGCGGAGGTGGCCCTCCGAAGCCTCGGAAAGCGTGGCCAGGATGGCGTAGTCCGGTTCCGAGAGACCGGAGTCGAGGAGTAGTCGGCGGTTCAGCCGGCGCGTTACTTCCTCTCGCATGGTGAGGAAGCCTTGCCATGCTCGTTGCTCGCGCTCCGTCAGCCACTCGGGATCAGCCATGGCATCAAGCCTAACCGAAGGGGGTGACACGTCACTGACATATCATCCTGTGGGGTTCTAAGAAATCCTACCTCAATGAGGTACGGACTCTGATGGCGCAGGCCAGAGTAAGGAACGCTTCGCGGATGTCGTCGCGGATCTCCCAGCGGATGTGCAGGCGCCGGAACCAGTGCAGCAGGACGATGGTCTGTTCCACGACCCAGCGGCGGGTGAGTATAGCGGTTCACCCCCCTGCTGGCCGACGCCACCCGATTCACCCGGCACTCACCGGGCAACCGGTGATTCGTGGACGAAACCTACGTGAAAGTCAACGGTGTGGGGCGCTGCGTCTACCGGGCGATTGATCAGCACGGACAGGTCATCGACGTACTCGTCTCCGCCCGCCGGGACGCCGCCGCGGCTCGTCGGTTCTTCAACCGGATCCTGCGGACGCTGAAGGTGACACCCGCCGAGGTCGTCACCGACGCCGCCCCGGTCTGCCCCGCCGTGCGTGACGATCTCGTCCCGTCGGCCTGGCCTCACATCTGAACTGCCGCCGTAGATCCGAGATCGGCCCCGTTCGTCGCTCACCAGAGCCCACGCCTGCCACTGTGTCAGCCGACCGGGTTGCGGCTGGGCGGGCGGACGGAGTCGCGGACGACGATGTGGGTGCCGAGGACCACGTGCTGGCGTTCCTCGCGGTTCAGTGCGAGCCGGACCGCTGTCCGCCCGAGCTCTTCTGTCGGGATGTGCACGGTGGTGAGGCCGGGCTCCAGGTCGGCGGCGAACGGGATGTCGTCGTAGCCTGCGAGCGAGACGTCCTCCGGCACCCGGAGGCCGGCCTCGCGCAGGGCGGCGAGAACGCCGATGGCGACCATGTCGGTGGCCGCGAACACGGCGGTGAACGTCGCCCCCAGTGCGATCAGTCGCCGCGCCTGCTCGTAGCCGTCGGCCCGGCCGAAGCCGGCGGGGATGATCAGATCGGGATCGTGCGGCACGCCGAAGGACTCGTGGGCTCGGACGAATCCCCGGACCCGATCGCGCTTGGTCGTGCTGGTGTTGTCGGGGTGGTCGGCGCCGAGCAGGACGATGTGCCGGTGCCCTTGCGACAGCAGGTGGCTGGTCATGGCGTACGCGCCGCCCTCGTTGTCGTACTCGACCACCGTGGTGGGCACGTCACGGCCCAGCGGGGGGCGGCCGCACAGCACCAATCTGGAGCCCGCCTTGTCCAGGGCGTGAGCGAAGTGCGTCATGCGTTCGATGTAGGAGTCGTCGAGGGAGCCGCCTCCGACCAAGATGACGGCGTCGGCCCGCTGCTCGCGCATGGCCTCCACGACGGCCAGTTCGCGCGCCGGGTCCCCATGGGTGGTGCACACCATGCACAGCCGCCCCTCGGCGGTAGCCTGCTGCTCGACGCCCTTGGCGACATAGGCGAAGGACGGGCCGGTGACGTCGTCGAGAACGAACGCCACCATTTTCGTGCTGGCCCCTGACAGGGCACGGGCGTGCACGTTGAGCACGTAGTCGAGCTCGCGCATCGCCCGCAACACCCGCGTCCTGGTGGACTGGGCGACCGGGTAGTCGCCCTGGATCACCCGGGAGACGGTGGTGGCCGAAACGCCTGCCCGGGCAGCCACGTCGCGGACGGTGACACGATCTTCGTCGCCGCTCACACCTTTGGAGGTTAGTTTTCGCGACAAGGCTTGCCTTCCACGGTTTTCGACAGGCGGAGCAGTGCGGCTGAGCAGGGCTCGCGTAGGGTGACGCGCAAGGCATCGGCCTCCCAGCGGACCTCCGCCGTCCCAGGCAGCAGCGGGGTGAGATCATAACCCGCCGGCCAGGGCACGTCGATCACGTCTGAGGGGGAGTGTCTGCGCCACACTGCGAGGTATGCCACCTCACCGCAGTCTATGGCCAGCGCGATCTGATCGGCATCCCAGCGGGGGAGACCCAGCGGCCAGCGGGGGGCGCCCTTCGCCAGGTCCTTCCTGTAGCCCTTGTAGACGGCGATGGCCTCGGCCACGAGGGCCAGTCGTGCGGGGTCCAGGAGATCGAGCCGGCCGCTGAGGTGAATCCGGCCGAGCATGGCGTTGACCAGCCCGAACGTGATCATCGCTGGATCGCCGTGCGGGTAGGCCCAGACCGCGCCTTGCTCCGGCGGCACGGCCGTGGGCGCGGCGGCGGCGATGGCCGCAAGCAGCAGGTCGTCCTGCTGGTCGGTGAGCGACTGCACGGGGAAGGTCCGCAAGGTGGCGCCGTCGAGCCGCATCCCGCCGGCCGCGCATGCCTCGATCACCAGACCGCGGTGGCGGTCCATGGCGCGCCCGGCCCATGCCAGGTAGGCGCGATTGTGCTCGAGCAGGCGGTCGGCAGGTCCGATGTCGATGTTGTAGTCGAACTTGAAGTATCCGACGCCGAACTCCGCGACCAGCCGATCCACGACCGCGTCCAAGTGCCCGGCGGCGGCGGGATGGCTGAGATCGAGCTGGTGACGTCCCCATTCGGTGAGGCGCAGCCCATCCCGCCGCAGGTATGCCTCATCGGGGAGGCCTACCTCTGCGCGGACACCGATGATCTCGGGCTCCAGCCACAGGCCCGGGATCATGCCTGCGGCTTTGATGGCGTCGGTGACCTCGGCCAGGCCGTTGGGGAAGCGCTCGGTGGAGGGTTCCCAGTGGCCGACGGTGTCCCACCAGCCGGGTACGCCGCCGGCGCCTGGCCCGGCGAGCTCGTCGTCGTACCAGCCGGCGTCGATGCAGAAGTATTCGGCGCCCGCTCGGGATGCCGCGGCGATCAAGGGTAGGAGGCGTTCCGTGGTCGGATCGCCCATCAGGCAGTTCATGAAGTCGTTGAAGACGATCGGCAGGTCCGTGTTGTCCTGGTGGGGCTGGCGCAGAGCGCGGCGATAGCCGGTCAGCGCCGCGATGGCCATCTCGTAGTCGCCTGCGAGGGTGAAGGCCGCGGGGACGGTGGTGAAGGATTCGCCTGGCGCCAGCCGCGCTGACCAGTTGTGCTCGCGCTGGGAGGGGCCCGACAGCAGGAGGTAGATCTCGCCGAAGCGGTCGGCGAGCTCGGCGTGCCAGGGGCCGTTGTGTTCAATCTGCCAGGCCAGTGTGCCGTGCGGGCCGTTGATCCAGCCCATCGGCAGGTGCTCCGACGACGGCCAGGAACCTGTGCTGGTGAGCGCGATGCGATTCTTGGTGCCTGTCTGGCCGTATCTCGTCATGCCGACGTCCGGCAGGCCATGGTTTTGGAGTGTGCCGCCGGACCAGCGGAACTCGCCGCTCCACGGGTTGCTCGCGGTCCAGGTCTCGCAGTGGTGGGACAGGCCCGCGAAGGCGAAGGAGGAGACATGCTCGACAAGGATGTCCCGCTCGGCGGTCACCTCCGTCCAGCAGCGCACGACCGCGCCGTAGGCCTCGTACCACGTGGCGACGCGCAGGCCACCGCCCTGTGATCTGATCACGAGCCGGTCGTTGTCCACCTCATGGGAGGTATAGCACAGGAGGAGGGATGCGACACCGTCCACGTGCCGTTTGCCCGCGGTGCCGCTCCTGCCGGTGCCGGTGATCTCGATTTCGACCACGGGCAGTGCCGCCCGGCCGGCGCCGGCGAGGCCGCCGATCGCCAGCAGCCGTGGCGGTCCGTCCTCGGCAAGGTCGAAGCGCAGTCCGTGCCAGTTCATGGTGCTCACGGCTGCTCCACGAGAACGGTGTGCGGTGTCATTCAGGCCACCTTGTCGAGATCGTCGTGTGTCACCTGGTGGGCGAGAGGAAAGCCGGAGACCAGCCGCTCCAACTCGTCGAGAACGGTGGTTCCCATGCGGGCGAGTTCGTTGCCGTGAGAGCCGGCGATGTGCGGGGTGAGGAAGGCGTTGGGCAGGTCGAACAGCGGTGAGTCGGGCGGCAGCGGCTCCGGTTCGGTCACGTCCAGCACCGCCGACAGCCGTCCCGCCGACAGCTCCGCGATGAGTGCGCCGGTGTCCACGAGGGATCCCCGGGCCGTGTTGATCAGAACCGCGCCGTCCGGCATCCGCGCGAGGCGGTCCCTGTCAATCATGTGGAAGGTCTCGTCATTGGCGGGGGCGTGCAGGCTGACGATGTCGCAGGAGCTCAGCAGTTCCTCCAGTTCGACCTGCTGTATGCCGTCGACCTGGGTGTAGGGGTCGTACAGGCAGAGCTTCAGGTCGTGCGGAGCGAGGAGCTCGATTACCCGACGGCCGATGCGGGAGGCCCCGACGATGCCGACCCGCCGGCCGTAGTTGCCGGCCGATGGCTGGATCTCGCCGAGCGTGAAGGACCGCCGTCGCCGGTAGCCCTCGCGCAGCGTGAACACGTCCTTGCCCGCCAGCAGTACGGCCGCGACGGTGTACTCGGCCACGGGGACGGCGTTGGCGTCGGCGGCGGAGGAGATGAGCAGCTCACGCTCCCAGCAGGCGGGGGTGACCAGGCTCTTGACCGAACCGGCGGCGTGGAGCGCGGCGCGCAGCCGGGGCGCGGCGGTGAGCAATCCCTCGTCGAGCGGTGGGCAGCCCCAACTGGTGATCAGGACGTCCACGCGGGGGAGCACCTCGGCCAGGCGCGGGTCGTCGAAGTGCTCGGCGACCAGCGACACGTCGATGTCGGCGATAGCCCGCAGCCGCTCCAGGGCGGGTGCGGGAAAGAGCATCGCGAGGTGTTCCGCGCGCATGGCGAACAACGCCTTCGGGCGGTGAAGCACGGGCTGGGGCCTCCATTCGAGGGATTTTTAGAAACCGGTGTCTACCGTAGGAGTACACAGGACTCTGGTCAACGGCGAACTAGCGAAACGCATATCGGCAGTGAGCAGGCGTGTCTGCGCCTCCTCTGTAACGTATATGTAACGCGTTCTTGTGGTAGACGCCGCACAGTCGTAGCGTTCGCAGCGATCGGTTTCTATATGGGAGGCGGGAAATGAAACGGACGGCTGCGACAGTGGCCGCGATCCTGGCGGCCGCTCTGACCGGCTGCTCCGGCCAGGACCAGAGCCCGGCCACGGCGCAGAAGCCGACGGGTCCAGTGCAGATCGACTATTGGAGCTGGACCGCGGGCGTCGACAAGCAGGTCGCCGCATGGAACGCGGCCCACCCCGACGTGCACGTGACGTACACGAACGTGGCGGGCGACCTGGCCTACGACAAGATGCGCGCGGCGACCAAGGCGGGCAACGCGCCCTGCCTGGCCCGGATGGACGCAATGAACACCGTCACGTTCGCCGCCGACGGGCTGCTGGAGGACGTCGGCGCCTACACGGCCCCGCTCAAGGACACCTTCACCCAGGCCGCCTGGAACCAGGTCAGCCCCGGCGGCATCACCGTGGGCCTGCCACAGGCCTCGGCCCCGAACTTCTACGCCTACCGGACCGACCTGTTCGATGAGTACGGCCTGCAGGTACCCAAAACCTGGGACGAGTTGATCGCGACGGGGGAGAAGGCGGCCGCCGCCAGAAAGGGCACCAAGATCTGGAACATGGCCGGCGAGGACCCCAGCACGTTCGTGGGCCTGTCCTGGCAGGCCGGCGCCACCTGGTACAAGGCGGCGGGCGACCACTGGGAGATCAACTTCACCTCGCCGGCGACGCTCAAGGCCGCCGACGTGCTGCAACGGCTGATCGACCACGATCTGTTCTCCTCGGCCTCCTACGCCGACCCCGGCGTGTGGAAGACCTGGGACGACGGCACCACCATCTCGATGGGCACCTCGACCTGGCAGCTCCCGATCTACGCGCAGAACTTCCCGAAGACAGCGGGCAAGTGGGCGCTCGCGCAGCTCCCGCAGTACACCGGGGCGAGCCCGTCCACCGACGGCGGGTTCACCAACGCGGTCGTGCTCAAGGGCTGCGAGCACCCCGAGCAGGCCGTGCGGTTCGCCGCTTGGCTGGCCACCGATCCCGCGCCGGTCAAGGCGCTGTCGGACCCGAACTCGGGCGCTGGGTTCTTCCCCGCGCTCAAGGACGTCAATCCGTACCTGGCCGACCTGGCGCCGAAGAAGATGTTCGGCGACGTGGACAGCACCCGAGTGATCGCGCAGGCTGCACAGACGGTCAACCCGACCTGGCAGCACGGTCCCAACTACGCCACCATGTACGCCGAAATGCAGAAGCTCTGGCCCGAGGTGCTCGGCAAGAAGATGAAGGTTACCGAGATGGTGAACCGGCTGCAGCAGTTCACCCTCGACGACCTCAAGGCCAAGGGCATCAACGCGACGGCAGGTGCCTGAGCCCGATGCTGAGGCGCTCGCCGACTACCGTGGCTGCCCACCGGCCGCGCGGAGCCTACAAGGGATTTCTGTTCACGGCGCCGTTCGTGGCCGGATTCCTGGCCGTCTACGTCGTGCCGGTGGGATACGCGATCTTCCAGAGCATGTTCCAGATCAAACGGTCCGGGCTGGGCTTCGGCGGGGCTCAGAACGTCTTCGCCGGGGCGGCCAACCTGATCAAGGGGCTGGCGGACGCGGCGTTCTGGGCCGGCCTGGGCCGGGTGATCGTCTTCGGCGCCGTGCAGATCCCCGTCATGCTGGCGCTTTCGCTGGGCATGGCGCTGCTGCTGGACAGCGTGGCGGCGCGGGCGACGCGACTGTTCCGGGTCGGGTTCCTGATCCCGTACGTGATCCCGGGCGTGGTCGGAACGCTGATCTGGCTCTACCTCTACAGCCCGACCACCAGCCCGCTCAACGTCGTGTGGGACTTCACCTTCGACCGGCCGATCGACGCGTTCTGGACGATCGGAAACCTGCTCACTTGGCAGGGCCTCGGCCTCAACATGATCCTCATCTACGCGGCGCTCCAGGCGATCCCGCCGGAGCAGTACGAGGCCGCGCGCATCGACGGCGCCTCCGAGTGGCGCATCGCCTGGTCGATCAAGGTGCCCAACCTGCGCGGCATCCTCGTGCTGACCGGCATGTTCTCGCTCATCGGCCGGCTGCAGCTGTTCGGCGAGCCGCTGATTTTGCGCCAGGTCGGGCCGCAGGCCATCTCCACCGACTTCGCCCCGATGCTGATGATCTTCCGGACCGCGTTCAGCCAGAACGATTACGGCTACGCCGCCGCCCTGTCGATCATCCTGGCCGTCGTCACCGGGCTGCTGGCCTTCGTCTTCTACCGCATCACGAACAGGAGGTTCGCATGACCAGGCGATCGGTCACGCTGACCACCCTGCTGTTGGTGCTGTTCCTGCTGTACTCCATCGCGCCCGCCTGGTTCCTGCTGGTGTCAGCCACCAAGAGCACCGGCGACATGTACGGCACGTTCGGGTTGTGGTTCGCCGACTTCCATCTATGGGACAACCTGCGCGAGGTGCTCACCTATAAGGACGGGCTGTTCCTGCGCTGGACCTGGAACTCGATCGTCTACTCGGGCGTCGGCGCGGCGGGCGCGACGATCATCTCGGTCGCGGCCGGGTACGGACTGGCCAAGTTCGACTTCCGGGGCAGGGGCGCGCTCTTCGCCGCCACCATCGGGGCCTCGCTGCTGCCGGGCGCGCTGCTGGCGCTCCCGCTCTACCTGCTGTTCTCCAAGATCGGCCTGGTGGGGTCGGTGTGGTCGGTACTGATCCCCTACTTCGTCAACCCGTTCGGGGTCTACCTCGGCCGCGTCTACGCCGACAGCGCCGTGCCAACAGCGCTGCTGGAGGCCGCCCGCATCGACGGGGCCGGCGAGCTGCGCATCTTCACCCGGATCGGTCTGCGGCTGATGACCACAGGCGCGGTCACGATCTTCATGCTGGACTTCATCGGCATCTGGAACAACTTCTTCCTGCCGCTGTTCATGCTCACCGGTGAGGACACCTTCCCGGTGACGCTGGGCCTGTACGCCTGGAACGCGCAGGTGCTGTCGGCCCGCGACATGACCTCGCTGGTCATCACCGGGTCGTTGCTGTCAATCATCCCGCTGGCGCTGTTCATGTTCTCGCTGCAGAAGTACTGGCGCAGCGGGATCCTCATGGGCTCCCTCCGCTGACGGCCGTTTTCTCACAGGACCGAGGTCATGATCCGCAATCCCATCCTTCCCGGCTTCCACCCCGATCCGTCGATCCTGCGGGCCGGCGACGACTACTACCTGGCCACCTCGACGTTCGAGTGGTATCCAGGCGTGCGCGTGCACCACTCGCGTGATCTGGTCAACTGGCGGTCCTTGGGCGGCATCCTGACCGACCGCCGGCTGCTCGACCTGACGGGTGTGCCCGATTCCGGCGGGGTCTGGGCGCCTGACCTCACCCACGCGAACGGGCTGTTCCACCTGGTGTACGGGGTGATGGACAACTACGCCCACGGTTTCAAGGACATCACGAACTACCTGATCACCGCGCCCTCCATCGACGGACCCTGGTCCGATCCGGTCAGGCTGCCGGGACGCGGGTTCGACGCCGCGCTCTTTCACGATGAGGACGGCAGCACGTACCTGCTCAACATGGTCTTCGACTCCCGCCCCGGACACGGGTTCGCCGGAATCGAGATCCAGCCGCTCGCCGGCGGGAAGCCACGACTCATCCTGGAGAACCGGCACGTCACCGAGGGCCCGCATCTGTACCGGATCGGCGGCTGGTACTACCTGATGGTGGCCGAGGGCGGCACCGGCTACGACCACGGTGTCACGGTGCTGCGGTCCCGGTCGCTGGAGGGACCGTACGAGGCCGATCCGGCCGGGCCGATGCTCACCGCCCGCCACGACCCGAACCTCGAACTGCAGAAGGCCGGGCACGGCTGCCTGGTCCAAACCCGGGACGGCAACTGGTACCTCGCGCACCTGGCCGCCCGCCCTTACACCACGAGGGGACGGTGCGTGCTGGGCAGGGAGACCGCGATCCAGAGCGTCGAGTGGGTGGACGAGTGGCCGCGGGTGGCCGGGGGCGTACCCGCCGTCGAGGTGCCCATGCCCGCCCTGTCGCCGCACCGGTGGCAACCCGTGGATAGCGACTGGAGCACCCTGCGCCGCCCGGCCTCGCCCGACTGGCTGACGGAGGAGGGCGGCCGGCTGACGATCCAGGGCGGGCAGTCGCCGTACGGGCTGCGCGCGCCCAGCCTGGTCGGCCGCCCCGTGACCAGCAGGAAGTGCAGGTTCGAGGCGAGCGTCACGTTCGAGCCGGACAGCGTGCACCAGTCCGCCGGGATCGGCGCCTACTACAACTCGCGCAACTGGTACCACCTCGCGCTCACCTCCGGCGGGCTGGTGCTGACCGGCAGCGACCGGGGCGTGCGCACCGTGCACTTCACCGCGGAGCCGGCGAGCCGGCTCGGCGTCGAGTTCGACGGCCCCGTCCTGCGCTTCACCTATGACGGCCGGGCCGTCCCCGTGGAGCTGGACGCCACGATCCTGTCCGACGAGAACGCCGACGAGATCATCGACGGCCAGGTGCGCTCCTTCGGCTTCACCGGCGCATTCGTCGGCCTGTGGGTGCAGGACCTCGCGGGCGAGGGCTGCCAGGCCACCTTCCACGACACGACTTACCAGGCCCCGTGATGTTCACGCTCACAACCCCCCGAGGAGATCTCATGACAAGCACACGATGGCTCGCCGTGGCCGCGGCCCTGACCACCTGTCTCAGCGCGGCCGCATGCGGGAGCGACACCGGGACGTCGTCCCAGCCGGTCGGCCAAGGCGGCGCAGGCGGCACGGTGACGCTGGACTACTGGACCGACAAGCAGGGCTCGGAGGCCGCGGTCGCCGCCTTCAACGCCGCGCACAAGGACGTACAGCTCAAGTACGTCAAGGTGCCCGCCGCCGACCTGGTCAAGAACCTGCGCAATGCCCACAAGGCCGGCGACAAGGCGACGATGCCGTGCATCGCCCAGACCGACAACCGCAACGGCGGCCAGCTGCTGTCCGAAGGCGTCATCAAGGACATCACCCAGGAGGTGGGCCGCAACGCGGCCAAGTTCTCCCCCGGTGGCGTCGAGGCGGTGACCCTGGCCAAGATCGCGTACGGCGTGCCGAACAAGCGCGACCCGCTGTTCAGCATGTACTACAAGCCGATCTTCGAGGAGCGCGGGCTGAAGTACCCCACGACCTGGGAGGAGCTCATCGACATCGGCAAGAAACATCTGAAGAAGGACGGCGTCGCCGTCTTCAACCTGGCGGGGGAGGACCCCTCGACCATGATGGGGCTGGCCTGGCAGGCGGGCGCCCGCTGGTACACGATTCAGGGCGACGCCTGGAAGATCAACTTCACCGACGAGGCGTCCAAGTGGTCGGCGGACATCATGCAGCAACTCCTCGACAACGACCTGGTCGAGAAGATCTCCTACGCCGAGTACGCGGCCATGATGCAGGAGTACGACCAGGGCAAGATCGCGATGAGGCAGGTATCGACCTGGCAGCTGGCCGGCCACCAGCGCAACATGAAGGACTCCCTGGGCAAGTGGGAAGCCGGGCCGAACCTGCTGGTCAAGGGCCAGAGTGAGCCGGTATCGGCCGCCGACACGGGCGCGCTGGTGGTGCCGTCACTGTGCAAGGACACCGCCAAGGCGGCCGAGGCGGCGCTCTGGCTGGCCACCGAGAGCAAGCCGGTCGCGGCGATGGCCGACCCGGTGGGCGGCTCCGGATGGTACCCGGCCGTCACCGACCCCGCCCCCTACTTGGACGCGGTACTGCCGAAGCAGCTCTGGGGCGAGCACGCCGAGGCCGGCAAGCAGGTCATCGCCGATTCCGACAACTTCGCCTCCGACTGGGTGTACGGGCCCAACTCCACCGCCATGTACGAGGAACTGGCCGACAAGTGGGGCAAGGCCATGAACGGCGAGATGAAGGTCGCGGACGTACTGACCCACATGCAGCAGTGGACGGTCGACGACCTGAAGCAGAAGGGCGTCAAGGTCGTCGGATGATCGCCGTGTGGGGAGCCGGGCCCGGCTCCCCACATGTCCTCAAGGGAATTATTCATGTCTGTTACTCAGCGTAAAGGTGCGGCCTTTTCCGCACCGTTCTTCATCGGCTTCGCCTGCCTGTTCGTCATCCCGCTGCTGTATGCCGCCTATCAGAGCCTGTTCACCGTGCGTACCTCCGGGCTCGGCATCGGCCCACGCCAGGAGGTGTTCACCGGTTTCGGCAACTTCGCCCGCGGCCTGGGCGACACGACGTTCTGGGCCGCGGTCCTGCGGGTGACTCTGTTCGCCGCGGTGCAGATCCCGGTCATGCTGGCGCTCTCGCTGACAATGGCGCTGCTCCTGGACGCGGTGACCAAGCGGGTGGCGCATCGCTACCGGCTGGCGTTCCTGGTGCCGTACATGATCCCCGGCATCGTGGCGGCGCTCATGTGGATGTACATCTACAGCCCCCGCCTGGGCCCGCTCCTCGACCTGACCGGGATCAACTTCTTCGCCTCCGAGCTGATCTGGGTCTCCCTGGGTAACCTGCTCACCTGGGTGGGCGCTGGGTTCAACATGCTCATCGTCTACGGCGCGCTGCAGTCGGTGCCGCGCGAGATCTTCGACGCAGCCCGGGTGGACGGCGCCTCCGAACTGCGCGTCGCGCTGTCCATCAAGATCCCATACGTGCGCGGGGCGCTCGTGCTGACCGGCATGTTGTCGATCATCCACATGTTGCAGATCTTCAACGAGCCGCTGCTGTTTCGCAACGTGGTGCCCGAGGTCGTCACCAAGGACTTCACCCCGATCATGATGATCTACTACGAGGCGTTCGACAGCAACGACTACAACTACGCCGCCGCGCTGTCGATCATCCTGGCCGTCTTCGTCGGCGTCATCTCCATGCTCTTCTACCGCGTCACGAACAGGGCCCAGCAACCATGACCGCACTCGTAACGGTGAGAAAAACGGAGCGGGCGGCCGACGGGCTGCCCGTCGACGCTACGCAGTCACGCACCTCACAGGTGCTCATCCTGTTCGGCCTGGGACTGTTCGCGCTCTACTCCGTCGCCCCGATCTGGTGGCTGGTCGTCTCCGCCACCAAGTCCCAGACCGACATGCTCTACACCAACGGCCTGTGGTTCGGCGAGTTCAACCTAGGCCGCAACCTGGAACAGGTCTTCACCTACGACGACGGCATCTTCCTGCGCTGGGTCCTCAACTCCTTCCTGTACGCGGGTGTCGGCGCAGCCGTGTGCACACTGATCTCGCTGGCCGCCGGCTATTCGCTATCCCGCTTCACCTTCCGCGGCCGAGGCACCGGCCTGGCCCTGGTGATCGGCTCGTTCCTCATCCCGGGCGCCATGCTCACCTTGCCGCTCTACCTGCTGTTCGCCAAGCTCGGCCTGGTCGACACCGTCTGGGCCGTGCTGCTGCCCGCCTTCATCAGCCCCTTCTCGGTCTACCTGTCGAAGGTGTACGTCGACGGCGCCGTGCCGCCCGCACTGCTGGAGGCGGCCCGCATGGACGGCGCCGGCGAGCTGCGGATCTTCTTCCAGATCGTCATCCGGCTGATGACCACCGGCGCGGCCACCGTGTTCCTGCTCGCCTTCGTCAGCAACTGGAACAGCTTCTACCTGCCGCTGACCATGCTTCGCGGCGAGGACAAATGGCCCCTCAGCCTCGGCCTGTACGCCTGGAACCTGCAGCGCACCGAAGCCGAGACCGACCTGACCGCCCTCGTTCTCACCGGCTCCCTGCTCGCCGCCGTCCCACTCGCGGTCTTCATGATCGCGATGCGCCGCTACTGGCAGTCGGGGGTCACCTTGGGCAGCATCAAATGATCTTAGGGGGAGCGCCGTGAACCCGCCGAAGTTGACGGTCATCGCCCGTGAAGCCGGCGTGTCGCTGTCCACCGTGTCCAAGGTAATCAACGGCAGGATGGACGTCTCGACGCCCACCAGGGCCCGCGTCATGGACGTGCTGCGCCGCCGCGGCTACCAACGGCGCACCCCGCCCAATCATTGGCTGCTCGACCTGCTCATCGACGACCTGACCGCGCCGTACGCCGGGCAGGTCATCGCCGCCGCAGAACGGGCCGCCCGCGCCGACCTGGTGGTGTGCACGCCGGGACCGGCCTGGCTCGGCCGGGTGGCCGGGCGGGGAAGCGCGGGTGTGCTGCTGGCGGGCGCCCGGCTCACGCCGATGCAGGAGGCCTGGCTGGCCGACCACCACCTGCCGGTGGTGACCATCGATGTTTCCCGCCGGCCGCTGGGCGAGCTGTGTACGGCCGCCGTCGCCTCCCTCGTCGAGCGGGCGCCCGTCCGAAACCCCGCTCTGGTGCCCTGCCTGGGACCGGAGTTCTAGTGCTGCGTTCCTCAAAAGCTGTAGGAAAACTGTCGACGTAGCCGTCTGGGAACCGGGGGCGAACGTCCCCAGATCCAGGGCCGGGCGCGGGCGTTGAGTTGGGCGGTGGCGAGGCGAGTGGCATGGTCGATGTCAGCGCGGCAGGCGAAGGACACCCCGGCCAGGGCGTGATGGCGGAAGATGCGCCACCACGCCTCTTGCAGGTTGATCCAGCACGCGCCGATGGGGATGAACGCGTGCCGGATCCGCAGATGCTCGGCCAGCCAGGCACGAGTGGTGGCGCTGTTGTGACTGGACAGGTTGTCGGCGATCACCCAGATGTCACCGTTGCCGGGGTTGGCGTCCTGGAGTTGTTGCAGGAACTGCTGGTAGCAGTCGCTGTTGCGGTTGCGGGCCGTCATGGTGAGCGCAGTGCCGTCGGCGACGCGCAGCGCGCCGTACACCCAGGTTTGTCGGGACCGCGGAAGTATTTCAGCGGTGCTTTGATTCGGTGGCCACCGGGTGACCAGGCGGGCGCGGGCGGGAAGGTGCGTGGGGTTACCAGCCCCAGCTCGTCGGCGCAGACGACGATCGCGCCGGGCGGCGGGTCGGTGTACAGGCCGACGACCTGCGTTCTTTTGCGGCGAAGTCGGGGTCGGTGCTCATGGTCCAGGATCGAGTGCGTCGCCATCTCACCCCCTCCGCTCGCAGGATCCGGCGGATTTGGGAGCGAGCAACGTCGATCCCCTGCTCACGGGCGGCGGCGGTCAGGGCATCGAGGGTCCACACCGCGGGCCCGGCCTCGTCATCGGTCTCCAGCTCTCCCCAGGGCCGCCAGCACAGCCGCCCTGGAGGCATCGTCTTGACTAGCGCGATGATCTGCGATCGCTCGGCCTGGGTGATCCGCGGCCTGCGGCCGGAGCCGCGACGATCGCCCAGCCCATCGAGGCTCTCGGCGTTGAAACGGCGCAGCCGGCGGCGCACCGTCTCCGGATGGCAGCCCAGCCGGGCGGCGATCACCGGGCCGCGCATCCCTTCCCAGCTCAGCACGACGATCTGAGCGCGTTGGATCCAGTCGCCAGGAGCGTGTCGGGCACCGGAGAGTTTGCGGATCTGGTGTTCCTCCTCGCCATCTCGCGGCGGGCGGGCGGGCGTGCAGCAGTTTCGGCATGACAGCACCACCTCCTGTCATCCACGATGCCCCTAGTCAGCTGTCCGGACCAGGGGCAACACAACACCCTTTGAGGAACGCAGCACTAGCTCATCTGCCAGCCCGATCAGGCCCGAGGGCAAAACCCCCGGGCCTGATCCGTATCATCCGACCGGTTCCACCCGGACGTCGTCCACCTGGAACGAGCCCGATGAACCACGCAGGCCGAAGGTCAGCTCCAGGTTGTCGATGTCACCGTCGACCGAGGTGTATTCGCGCTCGAACCGCGCCCACGTGCCGACGGGTGTGTCGCCGGCCGGTAGCCAGTTGCGCTGATCGGTGCCCACGCCGGTCCCGCCTTTGAAGGAACGGACGAAGGCGTAGGCCCCCACCGTCGTGCCCGGCACGTAGTCCGTCAACCGGTAGTCGAACGACACCTTGTAACGGGTGTTCGGCCTGGCCGCGATCGGGGAGATCCCGCCCGCCTTCCGGCTGTTGAACCAGAGGTTGTAGGCGCCGTTGCCGGTGGTGTCCGTGCTGGCGAAGAACAGGCCCCGCGCGCCGTTGTGCGCTCCCTCCTGGCTGATCACCCGCTGGTAACCGCCGGGCGCCGAGCCGCCGGTCGCCCAGATGTCGGGCTCATCCGCCTCGAACCCGTGCTTGAACACCGGCACCAGCAACGAGTACGCGTCGTACACCCGCTTGATCCGGGCGGCCTCGTCGCCGTCCGGGTCGGCCTCGACCGCGTCGAGCTCGGCGTCGAACGCCGCGAAACTGGCCTGGCTGTAATCCTCGGCCTTGACCGCCCGTGCCCGCTCCAGCGCCGCCGTGATGCCCTCCGCCGTCACCCGCACGGCATCCGACGCGGATCCGAGGGCCGCGACCTTGTAGAACAGCTCACCGGCCAGGATCTGGTCGTCGTAGACCAAGGCGGGGGAGCCCTGCACCACCTTCGTCCAGCCCGGCGCCGTCAGCGGGTCGGTCGCGGCCACCGCGGCGTCGGCGGTCCGGTAGACGTCGAACGCCACCGCGTCGTCCGGCTTGCTCCACTCCACGCGCACGCTCCCGCGCTCGCCGCGCGCCGCCGTGGCCGTGACCACGTCGCGGTCGCGCCGCTCGACGGCCACGCCCGCGAACGTGGCGTCCGTGGCGGCGGACACCCCGGCGTGGATCACCTCCGTCATCGGCACGACCAGCGTGCCGACGCTCGCCCACGTCCGGCCGTCGGCGGAGGCGTAGCCGGTGACCTGCTGCGAACCGGCCGCGCGGACCAGCTTGAGGTGCCTGAGCGGCTCCGACCGCGCGACCGTGAAGGGGCTGCGGGTCACACCGCCCGAGTTGCTGTTGCCCGCCAGACCCATGCCCGCATCAGCCCGGGTGTCCAGTGTGCGGGTGCGCATGGCGAGCTTGCCGTCGGCGTCGAGGCCGAGCCACACGTACCGGCCGACCGGGTCGGCGCTGTCGCGCAGGATGACGCCGCCCACGCCGGCGCGCACCTCGGCGCGCACCTCGGCGCTGCCCGCTACCAGCTTGCTCACCATGGCGTAGGAGTCGGCGGCGAAGCGCCGGTAGATGACGGAGTCGTCACCGGTGCCGAAGCCCTTGCCGTTCACGCCGGAAAGTGTGATCTCGGTGCCGTGCACCGCGGCCTTGCCGGCGGAGGCACCGACAAGGTCGTCGCGCCAGCCGGTCCGCGCCAACTCGCGCGTGTGCGGCGCGGTGACGCGGGCCCTGACCGGGTTGGACGGTTGTCCCGCCCCGGCCGCGACCTTGTAGTAGTAGGTGCCCTCGCCTGGCGCCTCGTCCACGTGCGAGGTGGCCGTCACCTCGGCGACCTTGACGTAAGGGCCGTCCTCCCGCGTGGAGCGGCTGATCGTGTACGACTCCGCGCCCGCCGCGGGCCGCCAGCTCAGGCCGACCTCGCGGGTGCCCGGCGTGGCCACCGCCACGTCCACGGCGGCGGGAACCTCCTGGCCGGTTGCGTCGCCGCCCAGCCTGAGCACCACCGCGCTCTCCGGGCCGACCGACACCGCGTTCTTCTTGATCTTCACCGGCTTGCCCGACACCAGGTCGACCACCTCACCACCCCAGTTCCCGGCGGGAAGCGGCACGGTGAATGACTGCTTGTTGCCGAACTCGCCGCGGGTGGTGTTGACCGCCATGAAGTACCGGCCGTAACGGGAGGTGATCAGGTTCGGGTAGCCGCTGTAGGGGGTGTCCTCGGCGTAATTGTCCCTGACCACCGTGCCCACACCCGGCTGGTACGCGACCGGCATGAGGTCGCCGGTCCAGGCCAGCGGCGGCGTGCCCGCCGGGGCCGTCCAATCATGGGCCAGGATCTGCTGCGCCGAGTTCGAGCCGCGCAGGTAGTAGCCCCGGCTGTCCAGCCGGCCCTGCGTCTGCACCTCGGCCAGGTGCTCGTAGCCCGGAGCCTGCACGTGCACCCGGCCCGCGCCGGTGTAGCCGATGTTGCGCTCGTTGAGCGCCGCGTACAGGTGCGTGTCGCCGTCCCTGACGGTGACCAGCAGGTTGTCGATGTCCGTCCACGCCGACTCGGTGTCGAACGCCGCCCGGTCCACGCCCAGCGCGGCCAACTCGGCATCGGTGTATCGGGCCAGGTCGGTGTGCGGCAGCAGCACGCCGGCCGCCGCCTTGCCGAAGCGCTCGTAGCCGGCGCGGGCCGCCGTCACGTAGGCGTACTCCTCGGTCAGGCGCAGGTCGTACTTGTGCTTGGAGACCACCGTGTCGAAGTACGGGAAGAACTGGTTGTCGGCGAGTTGCTGCTGCATGAAGCCGACGGCCGCGCGCGCGTACTCCCAGTACGGCTCCCACTGCTTGCCCCGGTAGCGGTCGGGGTTGTCGGCCATGTACTTCTCCAGCCCCGTGTAGGCGAACGCCTGCGGGGTGCCGACCTCGGTTGAGTAGGCCGTCTTGCCGGGAAAGGCGCTGTTGCGCCAGTCGACCACCTGCTGCATGGTCATGATCCGGTTTCCGCCCGTGTCGGTGCCCTGGTAGCGGGTCTGGCCCCGGGCATAGACGTTGTGCAACGACAGCTTGAGGATCTCGTCGTTGAGCCTCTCGTCGCCCTTGTGGCCGAGAGTGCGGTAGAACCAGGTCGGCAGATAGTTGGTGGACTCGCCGTAGTTGCCGACGTAGCCGTTCTCGCGCGTCAGACCGTCCTTGGTGATGCCGGTGTAGTGCTCCCCGTACGGGGTGCGCCTGACGACCTTGCCCTTGCGGTCGAGCTTGCTCCGGGCCAGACCCTTCATGACGATCTGCAGATAGTCGTCGGTGTACTGGGCCGTCTGGTCGTGGTGGAACAGCGAGTGGTACAGGTCGAGGTCCTTGCCGCCGGGGCCGACCAGCACTTCCTCGCCCAGGAAGGGCTCCCAGCCGAGCGACTCACCGACGATCTTGTTGCTGCGGTCCTTGCCCTCGTAGAACTTCGAGCCGATCACCCGCAGGCCCTCATGCGCCTTCCACGCACCCTCGTAGGTGTACATCATCTGGTTGTAGATGTAGGACAGGCGGCTCCTGGCGAAGTCGAAGTTGGCCTTGAGCACGCGCTCCCACGCCTCACCGCGGGTCAGCTCGCCGCCGCTCCAGTCGGCGCCCGCGATGCTGTTCGGGCCGTCCTGAGTGCCGGTCTGAAACGGTTCGTGCAGGAACCGCTCGAAGTCCGTGCGCCCGTAGATCGGGGTGATGAGGTTCTCGACGATGTAGAGCGCCTCACCGAGCGCACCGTAGTAGCCGCCCCAGTCGGACTGGTGGCCGCCGTTGCCCAGGCTCTTCACATCGCCGTAGTACTGCCTGGTGAAATTGTCGATCGAGGCGAAGATCCGCTCCAGGCCCTTGCGCTTGTCCGTGGTCGGCGACCAGTCCATGAGCAGGGACTCGGCGTAGAAGCGCAGTTCGTCCTGGTAGCGGACGATCGACATGGTGGCAGCCGGGTTGGCGTCCACGCGTGCCTCCAGCGCCAGGACGTCGGCGATCTGCCTGGCCCGGTACGCCGCCACCTTCGCCTGCTCCTCCGCCGCGGTGAGTTTCGCGGCGGCCTGCGTGGAGGGCCGGTAGCCGGTGTCGTCCACCGACGTCACCTTCGCAGTGGTGTGCGTGAACGCCTGGTAGAAGCGGCGGGACTCCTCGGTGGACTTGGTGGTCAGGGTGGGGTGATAGGTGCGCAGCGTGATCCGCGCCTCGGTCCTGCCCTTGGTCGAGGCCAGGGGCAGCATCGCCGTGCTGAAGAAGAACCGGCCCGGCAGGGCGTTGCCCCGGGTGCCGACATTGATCGGCTCATGGTCGCCGTTGGCGCGGTAGCTCACGTACTCGCCGTTGATCATGACCACGGACTTATACGTCGAGTCGTCGCCGCCCCAGAACTTGACCGACAGGTAGTTCTGCAGCTTCGGGTCGACCTGCACGGTGAAGGTGAGGTCGCCCAGGTTGTATCCGGGCGGGGTGAGCGGGCGGGAGACCCTGGCCTTCTGGCCGTTCGAGCCGTCCACCGCCGCGGTCGACTCGCCGCTGAAGGCGTGCGTCTGCTCCGAGGTCGTGTCCCCGAACGTGATCTCGTCCAGCCGGTCTGCGGCCCGGGCCACCTGCGCCCGGGCTTGGCTGGCCGAGGCCGCCGGTACTTGGGCCGGGACCGCCAACAGCGCTCCGGCCAGTGCGGCGACCAGGAGGGCCGCGCCTGGCCGGCGCAGCCGCGATCGTCTGGGCCGGTGTGAGCCGAGCCCGATGTGCTTCATCAGGGGTCTTTCGCCTTTCTCGTGGGGAAGCGCTTTCCCGGGTGGGATGCGAAAAGAGTGAGGATCAGCTGCGGGTGCAGGTGAGGGTGCCGAAGCCGAGGTGGTCGAAGCCGCCGCTGTTCGGGCCGTAGTGGCCGCCGCCGCCCTCGGGGCGCACCCTGGTGGCGTAGGCGGTGATGTTCGGCACCGGCAGGCCGCGCCGGACGGCGTAGTGGTTGTGCAGGGCCTCCCAGATCGGCCGGTCACCACCGCGTCCGGTCGCGGAGATCGCGGTGTGGGAGTTGGGTGCGCAGGTGGTGCCGCTGCCCCAGTTGTAGGTGGTGAAGGGCACGTCCTGTCCGAGGTTGTAGCGGGCGACGTATTCGGCGGCGCGCATGAAGCGGTTGCCGCTGTATCCGTACAGGTCCTGCCCCTGGTTCCAGGCCATCTCGCAGAAGGTGCCCATCAGGCCGATGCCGAGCATCGCGTGCCCCTGGTCGCGGCCGCTCTCCTGGAACTGCGCGAGGTCGCCCGGGTGCAGGAACGGCACCGCCTTGGTGATGGCGCCGTTGCCCGCGCCGTTCTTGAAGTACGTGACCGCCTGGTCGAACTTGGCCTGGTCGTCGCAGAGGATCCCGATGGCCAGCACGGAGGCCATGTTGCACAGGTCCCAGTTGGCCCAGTAGTGGGTGATGCAGGCGCCGTTGTGCCTGATCAGGAAGTCGTTGTTCATCGGGTAGAACACGCCGAGCATCATGTTGCGCAGCCGGTTGAAGTCCAATCCGGAGTAGCCGCGCATGATCTCGGCGACGTTGGCGAGCTGGTAGCCGTACAGGCCGGCGGCCAGATACTTGTCGGACGTGCCGGTGATCGTGGTGAGCGTTCCCGACCAGGCGTTCAGGATGTCGCGGGCGGTGTCGCCGTGGGCGGTGCTGCCGCTGATCTTCCAGCGCAGCGCGTTCTGGTAGGCGGCCGCGACGTCGCGGTAGAGCTGGGGGTAGTTCTCTCCGGTGCCGCCCCGCACCACGGTGGCCACCGGACGCGGTGTCCAGCCGCTCTGCGCGTAGGAGTTGGCGATCAGCCGGTCCCACCCGGCCTTGTACGGCTGGACGCCGGCCGCTACCCGGGCGGCCATGCGGGTGAAGTCGGCCTGGGTGTGCAGCATGCCCGGGTGGGCGAAGGCGAGGCGGGTGGCTGCGGCAGGTACCTGGCCGCCGAGAACGACCGTTCCGGCTCCGACGATGAGAGCGGATTTCAGCAAGTCGCGACGGCTCGGGATCACAGACATGATCGTTCCTTTCGCGCTAGAAATCGGTACCAGGACCGTACGGCGTCGCACCGTGATCGACAAGAGCCGATGAAACGTCATCGCATGCATGCGCGCGATCCGGTCCAGCAGAACGTAATCCCTGCTCAGACGGATATTTGGGCCATCGGAAGGCGATGGTCGCATGGCGCCGACGCGGAGCGCGAAAGTTTTCGTAGACCCGGGAGCCGCAGGACTGTTGTCCGTCCGAACTAACTGCATCTAGCCTTTGTGGGACCGATTTCTATGACCTTCAGCGGAAGGCAACGTCCCGGCGCCGTCATGAAAGAGATTCCATGAGCCATTGTGTGAGGAGCGCGGCGAAGGCCGCCGGGCGCTCAAGGTGCAGGAAGTGGCCGGTGCCGGGCCAGGTGACGACCCTGGTGCCGGGTGGCGCGGGGACGGCCGACTCCCAGGCGGCGGGCTCGGGCAGCGAATGCAGGGACAATGCCGGGCAGACCCGCCTCGCCAGGAACTTCTCGGCAGTCCGGCGGGTGCCGAACGCGTCGGCGGTGACGTACATGCCTTCGTAGCACTTGGCCAGCACGTGGCCGGGAGTGGCGAGCAGTTGGGCGCGCACGGCGGAGGGCAGGGCGCCGAGTTGGCGCACGGCCGCCGCCGCGCCCCCGGCCCGCAGCGCCGCCAGCCGGTCGGCGAAGAGTCGCTCCTCGTCGGGGTCCGCGCCGTAGGCGGGATCGATCACCGCCAGCGCCCGTACCCGGGCGGGGTGCTGCACGGCAAGGGCGGTGGCGACCTGCGCGCCCATCGAGTGGCCGACCGGCACGGCCTTGTCGACGCCGAGCCGGTCCATGAGTGCCACCAGGTCGCCGGCGAGTTCGGCGGGCCGGTATCCCGACGGAGGGGCCGAGGAGCGGCCGTGGCCGCGCAGGTCAGGGCCGATGACGCGAAAACGCGGGGGCAGCACGGCGGTCACCGGGGCCCATGCCCGCGCCTCGCCGCCCCAGCCGTGGACCAGCAGGAGCGCGGGGGCATCCCGCGGGCCTTCGTCCGTGTAGTGCAGCTCGACGCCCGGCAGCTCCGTGACCGCCATCGATCCCTCCCGATGCCCATGGAAACCGTTGACTATCGATGCCGATGCTAAGTGAGGATCATGAACGCACAACATCCGGCCCGCTTCCTCACGTTGTGGTCCATCAACGCCCCGCTCGCCGAGGAGGAGCTGTTCGCGCAGCTCCAGGCCTTCGCAGCGCATGGGCTCGACGGCGTCGTCTTCCACCCGCGCCACTACCCTGGACCACCCGCCTATCTGAGCGGCCCGTACTTCGACGTCGTCTCACGCGTGATCCTGCGGGCCAAGGAGCTGGGGCTGGCGTTCTGGATCTACGACGAGGACGGCTGGCCGAGCGGCACGGCCGGTGGCCGGATGCTCGCCGACCATCCCGAGGAGATCCAGCGCTGGCTCGCCCTCGTCCCCGAGACGTCCGACCCCGGCGCGTGGGCGATCCGGGACGAAAGCGGAAGGTTGTGGCACCTGGAGGAGCGCGCCGGGCCCGGCGTGGACTACCTGAGCCCCACGCTGGGGGCAAGGTTCCTCGACCTGGCGTACCGCTGCTACGAGGAAGGGCTGGCGCCGGAGGCGTTTGCGTATGTGGAGGCGTTCTTCGACGACGAGCCCGAGTTCGGGATCGCGCATGCTTATGACCTGCTGCCCGAGGGCGGGGCCATCCCGTGGACGCCGTCGCTGCCGGCCGATCACCTCGCCCGCCATGGCGTGCCCTTCGACCCGGCGCCGATCTTCTTCGACCTACCGGAAGCCGGTCGCGCCCGGTGGCACTTCTGGGAACTGCTCTCCGACCTGTTCGCCGAGCGTTTCATTCGACCGCTCGATGAGTGGTGCGCCGCACGCGGCAAGATCTTCACTGCCCATCTCAAGGGGGAGGAGCACCCCTACTTCCAGGTGCCGACCACGGGGTCGTCCGAACGGGCGTTCCAGGCCATGACGATGCCGGGCATCGACGCGCTGGAGCGGGACACGGGCAACGACTACTACCCGCGGCAGGCGTCCTCGGCGGCGCGGCAGTTCTCCACGGGCCGGACGATGGCGGAGGCGTTCGGCGGGGCAGGATGGGGCGCCTCGCCGGCCGACCTGGAGCGATATCTGCTGTGGCTGGGCGGTCATGGAGTGACGGACTTCGTGCTGCACCTGAGCCAACTCCGGCTCGACAGCGCGGCCCTGCACGATTGGCCGCCGTCGCACCCACTGCACATGACATGGGCGGACTCCTACGGGACCGTGCTCGACCGAGTACGCAAAGCGCTATCGGGGCGTCCGGTCGCGGACACGCTCGTGGTTTCGCCTCACCGGGCCATCATGGCCGCTTACCGGCCGTGGGAGCTGCCCCGGACGAACGTGCACAACGCCACCACCTATCCCGACACCCCGGCCGGCCGGATCAACCGCGCCTTCCTGTCCCTGATCGAACGGCTGCACGCGGCGGGCGTCACCTACGACGCGGTCGACGAGCGCACGCTGGAGGAGTTCGGACGCGTCGAGGACGGCACACTCCGGGTGGCGCAGGCGCACTACGCATCGGTCGTGCTTTCCCCGTCCGCGGCCATCGCCCCGGCCACCCGCGAGGCCATCACCCCGTTCCTCGCCTCCGCTCAGTCCTTCGCCGAGTCGGGAGGCGCGCATAACATCGCGGGATCACTGGGGGAGAAGGCCATTCATCCCGAGCCGGACGCGGCCGGCCCTCTTGTGCCATGGAGGATCAGCCCGCCCCGTGCGAACGACCTCGTGCTCGAACCCGAACCGGTGGGCGGAGGTGCCTTCCGCGCGGTCATACGGTCCGATCTTGCCGCGCCCGCCGACCTTTTGCTCGTCTTCGCCGACCCGCTACGGGCGCTGTCGATCGGCGGCACCGTCACCCGCTGGACGGCGCGGACGCCGATCACATGCGGGGCAAAGGAGGCGGACGCGCCGATCCTGCGCGGGGCAGAAGGAGCGGTCGCGCGGCTCAGGCTCGGTGCGGGAGGGCGGGAGGCGGTGGTGAGGTTCGTGCCTGAGACGCGGATCGAACGCCCCTTCGCCTGGGTGCGCGGTAGCATGCTGGTGCGCAGCGATACTGGCTACAGGGGCGCGCCGGACGCGACCGAAGTCCTCACCGACGGCCCGTTCATCATCACAGACGTCCCGCCCGTTTCCGCAGAAGCCGGGTCCACGTGGCAAGAAGTCGATCTCGTCGCGGGCGGCTACCCGTTCACCCGCGAGCCCATCACCCTCCACACCGAGATCCAGGTGACCGGGCACACCAAGATTCTCGCTCTGAGCCCTTTCCACGCCGACGCCGTTCACGTGCGAATCGCCGGCGCCGACCATGGATGGCACTGGCCGGCCGTCCGGGGCCAGAACCTTGCGGTCCCGGCCGAACTGACCCCCGGCTCGTACGCCCTCCGCCTCGACCTCGTCCCCAGCTCGTACAACGTGTACGGTCCGCATCACTACGTCCTCGGTGATGCTCCCGCGATCAGCCCCGCACAGGTCAAAGGCGAGCGGAATTTCATCGACGAGGCGCTGCCTCACCTCGGCACGCACGAGGCGAGCTGGCATCTCAAGCGCTTCTCCGCCCCGTCGCGGGTCGAGCCCCGATGAAGATCTGGTTTGCGCCGGTACAAATCGGCGGTCCGAAGAACACCTTGATCAGGCTCGCGCCGCTCATGGCGGCGGCCAACCCGACCAGGACACCGGGGCGCCGCCACGTATGGTCCCCACGGTGTATCGGGAGTCGTCGTTCGTGGAGGGCTGAAAACTGCGGCAGCTGCGCATCGCTCGCCGTGACCGGCTGCCACCCGGCCGAGTACACGCCCGCACGGGTCTTCGGGTGCAGCCGGCGACGCAGACGCCGGAGTGGCCGGCCGTCGGCGGTGATCTGCTTATCAGGACCTGATAATCGGCGACATTCCTGAGTTGACCTCGCAGGTCGTTTTGTCTTTCACCACAGAAACAAGGAATAGAAACCGATTTCTAAGGAATGACTAGATTAGATAGCATAGGATACCTTTGACCTGTATGATCGGAGCAGTAAACGTTGTCTATTATCTCTGAAGAATGACCGTTTCGGGCGAGATGCAAGCTCGGCGACTTCACCGCCTATGGAGCGAGTCCTTGGTCGTCCGGCACCGGAACAATCCGCCGGCAACCGCTCCTGCCTGGCCGGAGCCTCGGCGGTGACGGCGGCCTAGCTTCCGGATCACCCGCACGGCCCATCACCTCCGGCGGTGCTGTGCACTGCTCATCGTGCGATCTCGGCCTCGAAGCGACTAACTCGACCAGAGCGAAAGGTTGATGCCCAGATGTCGATACCTCCAGGACCGATCCGCCTCACCGGCTCCGCGTACAGCGCGCTGCGACCGGTTTCCTCCGCACGTATCACCGGTGGGTTCTGGGCAGTCCGCCGGCGCACGAACGCGCAGGTGAGCATTCCGCAGGGCCCCGCACTTCTCGAAGCCGCGGGAAACCTCGCGAACCTGCGAGCCGCGGCCGACGGGAAAGGCGACTTCGCCGGCGACTTCCAGTTCCAGGACTCGGATGTGTACAAATGGCTTGAGGCGGCGTCCTGGCAGCTCGCCGAGCATCCCGGCGAGTCTGAGCTGAACGCCGCGGCCGAAAAGCTGATCGAGTTGCTTGCCGCCGCTCAGGCCGACGACGGATACTTGCAGACCTACTACCAGGTCGCCCATCCGGAGCTGCGCTGGCGCCAACTGGGCTGGGGGCACGAGCTGTACTGTGCCGGTCATCTCATCCAGGCGGCCGTGGCACATCACCGCGCAACGGGTCGGCGCACGCTGCTGGACGTGGCGGTGCGCTTCGCAACCCATATCGAGTCGACCTTCGGCCCAGGCAAGCAGGTCGACGGCGTCTGCGGACATCCGGAGATCGAGACGGCGCTGGTGGAGCTGTACCGCGAAACAGGGGAGCGGCGGTGGCTGGAACTCGCCCGCTACTTCGTGGACCGGCGCGGCCACGGCAGCCTGCACGCCGGAATCGACCGCGGCCATGACCGCGATCCCGGGGCGGCATACTGGCAGGATCATGTGCCGGTACGAGAGGCGACCACGGTGGCCGGACACGCGGTACGGCAGCTGTACCTGCTGGCCGGAGCGACGGACCTGGCGATGGAGACCGGCGATCTCGAGCTTCGGGCGGCGCTGGAGCGGATGTGGGACGCCATGGTGGAGAGCAAGACCTACATCACCGGCGGGCTGGGATCTCGCTACGAGGGAGAGGCATTCGGTGACCCCTACGAGCTTCCGCCGGACCGGGCGTATGCGGAGACGTGTGCGGCGATCGCCTTGGTGCAGTGGTCGTGGCGGATGGCCCTGCTGACAGGGGAGGCCAAGTATTCCGATCTCGTAGAGCGCACCCTGTACAACGGTTTTCTCTCCGGAGTCAGCCTCGACGGTGACCGCTGGCTCTATGTCAACCCGCTACAAGTGCGCGAGGACTACGATCCCCGGCCCGGCGACCAGACGGCTCGCCGTACCCAATGGTTCCGCTGCGCATGCTGCCCGCCCAACGTCATGCGACTGCTGGCGTCCCTTCCGCACTATCTGGCCAGCAGTGACGCGCACGGTCTGCAACTCCACCAGTATGCGAGCGGCGTGTACGCCGCTGCGGGCGGAACCGCTCGAGTGACCACCGACTATCCATGGGACGGCCGCGTCACCATCACCATCGAAGAGGCCTCCGTCGACCCGAACTGGACCTTGTCGCTGCGCATCCCATCTTGGTGTACCGCCTTCACCCTGACCGGTGCCGACGCCCGGTCGGAGGCAGGCTGGGTGCGGATCGCCCGCCGTTGGGCGCCCGGGGACACGCTCACCCTGGATCTCGAGCTGCCTGTCCGCCTTACTCGTCCTGATCCCAAAATGGATGCGGTACGCGGCTGCGTGGCGATCGAACGAGGCCCGATCGTCTATTGTGTGGAGACCGTCGATCAAATGCCGGGCCTGCGCCTGGACGATGTCGTGCTGCCATCGGGCAATCTGGCGGAAGCTCATCAAGCCGATCTCTTCGGTGGCGTTACGCTGGTTACCGCAGATGGCTGCCGACGCAGTGATGACAGTCGGATTCGTCTGACCGCAGTGCCGTATTACGCTTGGGCGAACCGTGAAGTAGGGGCCATGCGCGTCTGGATCCCACAGACCTGACGAAGAAATGCTCCCCGAAGTGTCCCATGCTGACGACTTCTCGGGCGTTGCGTCCACGGGAGTGATTCATGGGTTTCTCCTGTCATGGTTTATGGGGTGACCGCCTGGTCGCGTCTTCGGAACGCCACCACAACCACAAAGTGGCGGGCCTGCGGCTACGAACGGGTAGCGCGGTGACGGTGAGCCGAACCACGGTGCCGGCCACGATCGGGCGCGGACCGCGACTGCCATGCTCGTCATGCTGGCTGGCCGTGACCAAACGCGCCGCCGAGCTGTTGAGAGAGGCGGTGCCCCCAAAAGGCGCCTTCAGGCCATCGCGGTGATGGCCTGAAGGGCTCCCCCGGAGTCTGCTGCCGCATCCTGGGCGTCTTGGAGTCGGGCTTCTACGCCTGGTGCAACCGGCCACCCTCGGTCCGGGTGCTCCGGCACGCCTGGTCGGCCGATGTGATCCGGCAGGTGCACGCCGCGTCCACGTCCAACGGCGTCTACGGCCTGCCACAGCGCGCGGTGGTTCGGCATCGCAGATCGGTAGGTGGCCAGGATCGCGCGGCTCATCTCATATTCGAAATGGGCTTCCATCGCCCGCGCGTCCTCGATGGGGACCCGCAGTGAGGTGAGGGTGGCGGCCAGGCCGTCTGGAGCAGCGAGGGGCGCGGCGAGCATGGCATCCATCCACTCCTCCCCTGCGCCCGGCGTCTGCCAGAGCCTGGCCAGGTCGTGGAAGGCATAGCGGGGGTGGAAGCCGTTCACGGTGTCTGCGGCCCAGCTGAGCACCGGCACGTCGTATCCGGTCACCACCCGCAGCACCAGGGCCGCGCCCCAGTCGTGCCCGACGAGGTGGACGGGCTCGGCAAGGGCGCGCAACTCCTCGGCGAGCTACTGGGCGTACTCCTCGGTACTGCAGTCGAATCCATCGGGCCGCGGCGCGCCGAAACCGGGCAACTTCAAGGCGATCGACTCACCCGGCAGATGGCTGCGCAGGCGGTCCCACACCTTCGCGGTCTCCGGCACTCCATGGACGAACACGGAGGTCATTCGATTCTCCGTTCATCTACGGCCGCCGCTCCCGCATGCTCCTGCGGCCAGGCCAGGTCATTTCCTGATCACGCTGGTTCCGCGCGGTGGTCTGCGACGGCCGTGCAGGTGGTCGGGGCTTCGCCGGGGTGCAAGGATGCCCCCTTCGCGATCGCTCAGGCAACGGTCAGGACGAGCTTGCCGCGCACATGTCCGCCGTCGCTGATCTGCTGGGCTGTGGCGGCGTCGGCCAGCGGGTATGTGGCGGCGACCGTGGTGATGAGCTTGCCCTGGACGGCCAGTTCGGCCACTTCCGACAGCCTTCCGGCGGAACACTCCTGCGGGCCGGCCGCGAAGACGACGCCGTACTGCTGGGCGGTGAAGTCGGCGATCGTGACAATGCGCTCGGTGTCGCCGCGCAATTCGATCGAGTCAGCAAGCGCGCTCTTGCCCGCGACGTCGAAGACCGCGTCCACACCATCGGGCGTGAGGGTCCGCACCCGCTCGACCAGGCCTGGGCCGTAGACGGTCGGGATCGCGCCGTGCGAGGCCAGATACTCCTGATTGCCGGGGCCGGCCGTGGCCACGACGTGCGCACCCAGGGAAGCGGCCAGTTACACGGCGAGGGTGCCGACCCCGCCCGCAGCGCCATGCACGAGCAGGGTCTCGCCGTCAGTGAGCGCGAGCATGCGCAGCACCCGGTCGGCGGTGTCGACGGCCACGGGCAGGGTGACCGCCTGCTCCCAGGACAGGGCATCGGGCTTGGCGGCGAACGTGCTGGTCAGGGCGTACTCGGCGTAGGAGCCGGTGTCGGCGAAGCCCAGCACCGCATCGCCCACGCTCACACCGCGGACGCCGTCACCGAGTTCGTCGACGCGCCGACGCCGGCGCGTCCATCACCAAGGACGCCGACGTCATCGCCCTGCGCCGCATGGAACGCGCCGGAGCCGACATCACCTTCACCAACCAGGTGCTGGCCGAGCTCGCCGACAACTGGTCCAGCCCCGACGGCCGGCGAATCCTGCCCGTCATGTTCGACCTCATCCCCCGCTGACCCTTTTCGGTCTGGCCCCACCGCTGGGGGCTAGGCCGAAAAGGAGCCCCATGCCTGACAACCGATTCGACCTGATCACCTGAGGCGCGACCGCCACGCCGAACGCCTGAAGGCCGGTGAGATGGGGTGTTGTGGTGGCCGAGGACAAGAGGCGGGTCGGCCCGAGAGGACGAAGATAGAGCCGTTGGTGGCGGTGAGATGCCGGTCGGCTGGGGGAGCGCATTCACGGTGCTGTTTTTGCGGGCACTGAAGGAGGATGCCAGACCGCCACCATGCTTGTCCTCCCGCAGGTACAGCCAACGACCGGGGTAGAGGAGTGGAGCTGGTCTGGCGATGGTGGAGCCTTCGGCGAGGATCCACGTGGCCGAGCCGGCATCGCCTACGATCCCCGCGCTCTTGCTGCGGAGCGGAAGGGCGTCATGGGGCCCATCTGGATGCGGCCGAACAAGGTCAATTTATTGATCTACATTGTAAAGGCATCCGATTGATTTCAAGATCATTTACACAATGGACTAAAGACTCACCGACCACAAACAGGCAGCCCGGTGGAATCGTTCGGGGTGAGGGTCTTGAGGAATGGCGTTCCCCGCCATTCCTCGGTGAGAAGGATCCCAAAGCGACGGAAGGTGCGCCGAGCGCGCCAGGCGTGGTGCTGGTCGTCTTAGGCTGCGGCGGTCTCTTTGCGGATGACCGGGGCGATCTCGGTGGCCAGCAGTTCGATGGAGCGTTCGACCAGATGCGGGGGTAGGCCGCCTAGGTCGATCTGGCCGATGAAGCGGTCGGCGCCCAGCAGTTCGCGTTCGGTGAGGAGTTTGTCGATGATCTGCTGTGGGCTGCCGGTCATCAGCGCGCCGAACGGGCCTGCCGCGGCTTCGAGCTCGGTGGGGCCGACCAGCCAGCCGCGCCCACCTGGGGTTTTGGGGCGCAGGTACTCGTGGTAGTACGGATAGAGGGTGTCGCGGGCGCCCTGGGAGGTTACGGCGGCGAAGAAGTGGCTGGTCACACCGAGCTGGAGGGTATCGCGGGGGTGGCCTGCGGCAAGTCCGGTGGCGCGGTAGTGCTCGACCAGGGCGGCGGCACGACGGATGTCACCGCCGATCAGGCCGAGCACCATGGGCAGGCCGAGGCGTCCGGCGCGTTCGGCGCTGGCAGGGGTGCCGCCCACACCCAGCCACAGCGGCAGTCGTTGCTGCACCGGCCTCGGGGGGACCTGTGCGTCGTTGAGGGCGGGACGGAAGCGCCCGTTCCAGGTGACGCGCTCGCTTTCGCGCAGGGCCAGCAGGAGGTCGAGCTTGTCGGTGAAGACGGCGTCGTAGTCGGCCAGGTCGACGCCGAACAGGTCAAAGGCTTCGGTGAAGGCGCTGCGGCCGGCGATGATCTCGGCGCGGCCGTCGCTGATCAGGTCGAGGGTGGCGAAATCCTGGTGCAGGCGGACCGGATCGAGCACTGACAGCACCGATACGGCGCTGGTCAGCCTGATGCGCTCGGTTGCCTGGGCGACGGCGGCCAGTACGACAGCCGGGGAGGAGACGGCGAAGTCGAGGCTGTGGTGCTCGCCCAGGGCGAAGACGTCCAGACCGGCTTGGTCGGCGGCGATGCCGTAGGAGACGATCTGCCTGATACGGCGGGCCGCATCGTGCGGCCGGCCGGTGTCCGGGTCGGTCTGCAGGTCGCTGAGCGACAGGATGCCCAGTTCCACGGAGGTTCTCCTTGGGTCAGTTGCTGATGGCGGGCATGGTGCGCACGTAGCGGGTCCGGTGGACGCGGGAGGCCGCGATCATCCGCCGACGGTGAGCCCGCGCTCTTGTCCGCAGCTCGGCGCCTGGTCGCGCCGAACCCGGCGGGCTACAGGGCGTACGGGCCGAAACGGCCCCAGGCGACGATGGCGGCCGCGACGAACAGCGCGGTGTTGAACGCGATCGCTGACGGCTCCTTGCGGCGGACGTGGGTGAGCGCGGCCCCCACCATGACCAGGGCCAGGCCGGTTGCGGCCAGGGGGGTGAGGATCGGGCCGATTTCGGTGGCGGCGGGCAGGATGAGCCCGAGCGCGCCCGCCAGCTCAACGATCCCGATGAAGCGGACGGTTCCTGCCGAGAAGTCGGCCGTCCACGGCAGCTTGGGTTCGAGCTTGTCCTTGGACTGGGTGGACTTCATTATCCCGGCCATGGCGAACATGGCGGCCAAGACCGCCTGCAGGATCCATAGGAACACGTTGATTGTCTGGGGTCTTTCTTTTTGTTTACGGGTTGGGGGATGTGGTCGCCTGGGTCAGGCGACGTAGTTGATCTCGGCGCGGTCGCGGTTGCGGTATAGGTCCCAGTAGGTGGTGGCGATGGCGTCGGGCTCGGCCTCGGGCGGGCCGGAGCCGATCCAGGCGCTGATGGCCACGTGTGCTGCGTAGACGCCGGTGCCGTCGAGGACCTGGTGGAGGTTGAGCACCCAGTTGCGCAGCGCGGCGGCGGCGTTGATGTTGCCCATGGCCGGGTGTGGAGTGATCGAGCCGCCGCCGGTGGCGAACAGCAGCGTGCCGGCGCCCGCTTCACGCATCGCGGGTAGAACCTGGGCGGCGGCGGTGATCGCCCCGTACAGGTAGTACTCGATCTGCGGCTGGAGATTGGCGGGGTGGTCTCCAGCGGCCCGGCCATCTCCACCTCGCGGGTGGCGGAGGAGTACTCCAGTACGTCCACGTGGCCGAAGCGTTGCTTGACCTGGTCGAACGCGGCTGCCAGCGAGGGCTGGTCGGTGACGTCGGCGGTGAACGCCGCAGCGCTCACCCCGTGTTCCTTTAGGTGGGTGACGAGCGTGGCGAGCTTGGCGGCGTCACGGGCGACGAGTGCGACCTCGAAGCCGCGGCCACCGAACTCCTTGGCGATGGACAGCCCCAGGCCTGGTCCTGCGCCGACGATGGTGATCACAGGCATGATCGGTGAATCTCCTCAGCCGATGGTGATGGTGATGGCGAGCTTGCCGAGGGCTCCCGCGCCGAAGTCGGCGAAGGCCTGAGGCGTCTGCTCGATCGGGTAGGTGGTGGTGATCGGGACGCGGACTGCGCCGGAGACGGCGTCGGCGGCCAGCCGTGTCAGGGTTGCCTCGTCGGGGTTGGCCATCACCGCCACCACGGTCAGGTCACGGCCGGGCAGTGCCTCGGAGGTCAGACCGAGCGTGGAGGCCAGGCGCCCGCCGTCGGCGACCAAGCCGGCGATTTGCTGTCCGTCGCCGGCCAGGTGCAGGGCCGCGGCCACGCCGTTCGGGGCCAGGGCGCGGACCTGGGCGGCCAGGTCGCCGCTGTAGTCGACGATCTCGGCTTTGCCGCCGGTCAGTTCGGTGATCAGGTCGGCCTCGGCGCCGGGACGCGCGGTGGCGATGACGCGGGCGCCGCGGGCGGTGGCGTACTGGATCGCGATCGCGCCGACCCCGCCGCTCGCCCCCGCCACCAGTACGGTCTCGCCCTCGCCGGGGTTCACGGCCTCGATCGCGGTGAGCGCGGCGGTGCCCGCCAGGCCCAGGGCGCCCGCCTCGGCGACCGGCAGCCCTTCAGGGATGGGGGCGAGACCGACGGCGGTGGGGACGCTCACGTACTCGCCGAGCGAACCGGTGCCCAGGAACGGCTTCGTCACCACCCCGAATACCTGGTCGCCGACGGCGTAGCCGGTGACGCCCTCGCCGAGGGCGGCGACGGTGCCGGCGAAGTCCTTGCCGATCACCAGCGGGTAGCGGTGCTCCATCATGCCCTGCAGGTAGCCGGCCGCGGTGGCGGCGTCGAATCCGTTGATCGAGGACGCGGATACCTTCACCAGTACCTCCCCGGCCTGCGGGGCCGGGGTGTCCAGTTCGGTCAGCTGCGGGGTCGCCGGGACGGACGACAAGGTCACAGCACGCATGGCGTTCTCCTTCATGGAAGTGGAAAGGTTTATCCGTTTTCGTCACCGACTCTAACACCACAATCGGATAGGGCGTTCCACTTAAGGGTTACGATGAGGAGATGACCTCCGCCGATCACCTCCACCCGAACGGCACCGCCTCTGGACGGAGCGGCGAGACTGTCCCGCCGCTGCGCAAGGACGCCGAGCGCAACCGCGAGCGCATCCTCGCCGCGGCCCGCCAGGCCTACGCCGAGGCCGGTCTGGAGGTCTCCATGGCCGAGGTCGCCCGCCGTGCCGGGGTCGGCATCGCCACCCTGTTTCGCCGTTTTCCCACCCGCGAGGACCTCATCGACGCCGTCTTCGCCGACCGTATGGACGCCTATCTGGCTGCCGTCACCACGGCCCTGGCCGATCCCGACCCCTGGGATGGCTTCACCGGCTACATCGAAGCCATCTGCGCGATGCAGGCCGCCGACCGCGGTGTCGCCGACCTGCTCACCATGACCTTTCCCACCGCCAAGGCCCTGGAGGCCAAGCGCGCCCGCGCCTATGACGCCTTGATGCAGCTGGTCGACCGGGCCAAGGCGGCTGGACGCCTGCGTCCCGATTTCACGTCCCAGGACGTGGTGATCCTGCTCATGGCCAATGCGGGCGTCGTCTCCGCCACCGGTCAGGCCGCCCCGGACGCCTGGCGGCGCCTGGTCGGGTACATGCTCCAAGCCTTCGCCGTCCACGAACCCGCGGGCCTGCCGGCCGCACCCACGCCGACCGCCTTGTATCGCGCCATGCTCCACCTCGGGCGAGCTGGCCGTGCCGACGCCTAATGATCGCGCGGCCGACGTTGTACCGGCAACCGTTGTGGCGATTGACCACCCGGGCCTTCACGCTGAGGTAGGCACGCCGCGGAGATGTCGAGTCGGGTTCGGTGCTGTCAGACGATGTTGCTCTCGCGCAGCTGCCGTAGTAGCCGCGTCAGTTCGCGCAGGTCGGAGGCGCTCCACCCGCTCAGCGCGGTCGTCCACATCTGTCGCTGCTCGGCGAGGACCGCCGTCACCCGGCTCCTGCCCTCGCCGGTGAGGCGTACCAGCCGGGCGCGGGCGTCGGCTGGGTCGGGCAGTCGTTCGACCAGGCCGAGCCGCGCTACCGCGTCGATCTGCCGGGTGGCGGTCGACTTGTCCAGCCACAGCGCCTCGGCCAGCTCGGACATGCGCAGCGGCTCTTGGCGGGCCAGTACCAGAAGGACCGGCAGCGCCGTGGGGTCGAGGTCTGGGTGCAGGGCGCGCGCCTGGTCGCGGTGCACGCGTCGGGACCGGCGGGCGATGGCGGCCACCTCGTCCTGTACGGCCGAGTAGAGCTCCTCCTCGGGCCCCTGCACGCCCAGGCCGGGGTTCAGTGGCTGGTCCGCGACCATGTGACGGGCAGGGATTGAACGCCGTAGACGACGTGGTGGGGGCGGAAGCGGATCTCGTCGGCGGGCACGGCCAGGGCGAGATCGGGGAAGCGCCGCAGCAGGGCGGGGAACGCGATCCGCATCTCCGCCCGGGCCAGTGGGGCGCCGAGGCAGTGGTGTGCGCCGTGGCCGAAGGCGATGTGCGGGCGGGGGTCGCGGGCCAGGTCGAGCCGGTCGGGGTCGTCGATGAAGCGCGGGTCGCGGTTGGCCGGGGCCAGTGCGAACAGCACCTGTTCGCCCGCGCGGATGGTCTGGCCGCCGATTTCGACGTCCTGGGTCGCGGTGCGCGGGATGCCGGAGTGGGCGACGCTGAGGAAGCGCAATAGTTCCTCCATCGCGCGTTCCACCTGGGCGGGGTTGTAGAGGGTCGCGCGCAGGCGGGCCTCTTCCTCGGGGTGGGTCAGCAGCGCGAGTGTGCCGACGGCGAGCATGTTCGCGGTCGTCTCGTGACCGGCGGTGAGCAGCAGGCCGGCGATGTTGGTGAGGGCGTCGGCGTCGAGTTCGTCGCCGTGCTGGGTGACCAGCATGCCGAGGATGTCGTCGCCGGGTGCGGCTTGGGCGCGGGCGACCAGCTTCGCCATGTACGCGTGGCTTTCTTGGCTAAGCCTGCTGCGTTCCTCGGTGGGCAGGGAGGTGTCGGTCATGCGCGAGGTGCGGTCTTGGAATTCGGAGCGGTCGCCGTACGGCACGCCCAGCAGTTCGCAGATGACCATGGACGGGATGGGCAGCGCGAAGTTCTCCACCAGGTCGGCGCCCGGCCCGGCCTGCTCCAGCAGGTCCAGGTGCTGCTCGACGATCTCGGCGATGCGCGGGTCGAGCCGCCGCATCCGCCGCATGGTGAACTCGGGCGTCAGCATCCGCCTTAGGTGGGTGTGCTCGGGCGGGTCGAACGCGAGCAACTGCCCTTTACGCCTCCGGGCGAGCGTCTCCGGGCTGATGCCCGCCGCGGCGGCGCGCTCCGCCGCCCCGCCCATGAGGGTGTTGCTGAACCGGGAAGGATCCGACAGCACCTGTCGCACGTCGGCGTACTGGGTCACCAGCCAGGCCTCGCCGCTTCCGAGGGTCACCGGGACCTTGGCCAGGCCGCCGCTCTCCCGTAGTGCCACCGCCTCGGGGGCAGGGTCCAGACCCTGGCGTGCCATGTACAACGGCACCGCGGATTGCTCTGCCATCGGCTCCTACCTCCGAATAGATTAGTTGATACTTGCAACCTATGTTCCGATTCCACAATCCGCAAACCCAAGAGTCAGGTAGAGGCTTCGCATCGCCTGTGTGGGCTCGTCTTGACGCCGTGCCGTGCGCACGGTGGTAGTCGTGACTGGGGATGCCGGACGAGACCTTCGCCTCCGCGGGGCACGCCTCAGTGGCCAAGCACCTGTATCGCCGCGCCGGGGTCGGCCCGTCGGACATCGACGTCGCCCTGATCTACGACCACTTCTCGCCGATGGTCATCATGCAACTGGAGGAGTACGGGTTCTGCGCCAAAGGCGAGGGTGGCCCGTTCGTGGAGAGCGGCGCCATCCGATACAAGGGCGGGTCGATCCCGGTCAACACGCACGGCGGGCAGCTGTCCGAGGCGTACATCATCGGCATGACGCACGTGCGTGAAGGCGTCGAGCAGATGCGCGGCGCGGCAGTCAACCAGGTCGAGGGCGCTGAACTGGCGCTGGTGACCGGAGGGCCGGCGGCGCTGCCCGTTAGCGGGCTCATTCTCGGGAGGGACTCATGAACGCGGTGAAGGCACAGGCCCTGCCCGGAGACTACGTGCGGCTCGGGATCCGAGCCCTTCTGACAGGCCGCCAAGGCGGAGCGGCTGAGCGCGCCGCAGTGCGGCGCCTGCGGCGTGTTCCGGTTGCCTCCCACGCCGTTCTGCCCGAACTGCCAGTCCACCGACGTGAACTGGGTGGAGCTGTCCGGCCGGGCCACCGTGTTCAGCTACTCGATCGTCCGTGGGTTCCCCGGGCTGCCGGACATCGTCCTGGTCCCGGTCGTGGTCGACCTGCCCGACGCGCCCGGCGCGCGGCTGGTCAGCAACGTCATCGACGTCGACCCGGCCGACGTGTGCATCGGCATGGAACTTCAGGTGGTCTTCTCCCCGGTGCGGGACGGCTGGCTCCTGCCGATTTTCCGGCCCGTCGAGAACGGGCATGTAGCCAGGACATAGCGCAGCCCACGGACCTCGGAGGAGATGCCGAGCCGGACCTGCGCCACTGTCCGCGTCAGTAACTCGCGTCGGTCAGCTTCGGCGTCCGCCTCTGGGTGCTGTCCATGCCCGTTTCCATGAGGCCGCCATCGGGCCGTGTCTCTGAGCGCGCTCATATGGCGGCGAACCCAAGTCGTCTGAGCGTTCACGTTGCTCCCTGGGACGCGTACTACGTTGTTGATTCGGTCGTTTGCAGACCGGAATTGCCATGGCATGCGTCGCGATCGAGCATGACCTGGACGTCATCCGCGCGTCGGACTGGGCGGTGATCGGCCTCGGTCCCGGGGGCGGCAGGGACGACGGTGAGATCATGGCTGAGGGCACGCCGCGGGAGGTCGCCTCGTCCCCGCGTCGCTGACGGGGCCTTCCTGCGTACGCCTCGCTGACGGAACCTGGGCTACTTGCGGCTCTTCGCCTGGCGGCGGGCGCCCCAGTCCACCAGCGGCTGCAGGACGGACATCAGTTCCTCGCCGTCCGGCGACAGTGTGTAGAGGATCTGCACCGGCGTGCTCGGGATGACCACGCGGTCGATGAACCCGTCCGCCTCGAGCTCTTTGAGCCGCTGGGAGAGCAGCCGGTCGGAGATCCCGACCACCATCGTCCGGTATTCGCCGAACCGGCGGGCGCCCCGTAGTGCGGCGAGCAGGATCGCCCCCGTCCACCGGCGGCCGACCAGTTCGAGCGCGTCCGGGAAGGTCCGACAGCCGGCCTCGTCGATGTCCGGATCTCTCGGCAGTACTTGATTAGCCACTTATCCAAAGTTAGTAGCTAATGGGCGAATTGCCAAGATGGGGAGGGCCGCCAGAAGATTGACGCATGACCGATTACGGACACTCCATCACCTTTGGGTTGAGCCTCGATCCCGGTCTCGATCAACTCGCCGAGACCAGATCGCTCGCCCGCGCCGCGGCCGACGCCGGGCTGGAATACCTGGCGGTCCAGGACCACCCCTACCAGCCGGGTCACCTCGATACCTGGACGTTGGTCAGCCACCTGTCCGCAGTGACCGACCGTATCTCCTTCTTCACCGACGTCGCGGACGTGCAGCTGCGCCCGCCGACCATCCTGGCCAAGGCCGCCGCCTCGCTCAGCACGCTCACCGAGGGCAGGTTCGTTCTCGGGGTCGGCGGCGGCGCAACCGCCGACGGCATCGCCTCGATGGGCGGTGTGCGCAGGAACGGCCCTGAGATGGTCTCCTTCACCGAGGAGGCCCTGCAGATCATGCACCGGGCGCTGGCGGGCGGCACGGTGAGCTTCCGCAGCGACCAGCACAAGATCGACGGATACCTCGCCGGGCCGGTCCCTTCGGCGCCGGTCCCGATCTGGCTCGGCAGCCAGGGGCGCCGCATGCTCGCCGTCACCGGACGGCACAGCGACGGCTGGATCTCCCCTCTCAACATCTACGTGCCTCCGGACACGGTGACGGCCCGGCAGCAGATCATCGACGAGGCGGCCCAGGAGGCCGGGCGCGATCCCCGGTCGGTCCGCCGGATCTACAACGTCATCGGTGCGATCGGCCCCTTCCGGGGCGGGCAGGGCCTGATCGGCGAGGCGAAGGTGTGGGGCGACACGCTCACCGAGTGGGCGGTCGAGCTCGGCTTCGACACGTTCGTGTTCTGGCCGCTGACCCAGGCCCGGGCCCAGCTCGACGTGTTCGCCGCCGAGGTCGTCCCCGCCGTGCGCGAGCGCGTGAGCGCGATCAGGGGACGGCGTTGAAACCGGACCTCTCCACGCTTCCCCGCGAGCTGCGCGACAAGATCGTCACTTCGGGGGATCGCCGGTACGGCATGCTCCAGTCGACGTACGCCAAGGTCTCCCGGCCGGCGGCTGTCCTGGTGCCCGAGACCACCGAGGAGGTGGTCGTCGCGCTCCGCTTCGTCCGTGAGCAGGGCCTGCCCCTTGCCGTACGGAGCGGGGGACACGGCCTTTCCGGACGCGCCTCCAACGACGGCGGTCTCGTCATCGACCTGTCGGCCATGAACGGCATCGAGGTGCTCGACCGGCGCACCAAGATGGTCCGCGTCCAGGCCGGGGCCCGCTGGGCGCAGGTCGCGGCGGCCCTCGCGCCGTACGGGCTGGCGATCAGCTCGGGCGACCACGGCAACGTCGGTGTCGGCGGCCTGGCCACCGGCGGCGGCATCGGCTGGATGGTGCGGCAGTACGGCCTGACCATCGACCACATCCGCGCCGTCGAGGTGGTGCTGGCGGACGGGAGGGTCGTGCGGGCGGACGAGCACAACGAGCCGGACCTGTTCTGGGCGGTCCGGGGCGCCGGCGCCGGGGTCGGCATCCTCGTGGCGTTCGAGATCGAGGCGATGGAGCTGCGCAACGTCGGGTACGCGCAGATCGTCGTGGAGGTCGACCGCGACGGCCGCGCGCTGCGGCAGTGGGCCGACCTCATGGCTGCGGCTCCGCGGGAGCTCACCACCGCGACCATGCTGATGCCGTACGGGAACTCACTCGCCTTCTCGATCGCCGCCGTGGTCGCTACGGAAAGCTCCCGCCGCATACGGGCGGCCGTGGAACCGCTGCTCGGCATCGGTGTCAACTTGCTGGATCAGAGCGTGCAGATCGTCCCGTATCCGGACATGGTCTCCACGGCGCACCTGCACGCGAATGTCGGTCAGCAGCCCGTCATCACGACCAGCGGGTTCCTCCCCACGATGACCGACGAGGACGCGGCGGCGATCGTGCGGGCCGCGGCGGGGCCGCACCGCCCTCTGTTCCAGCTGCGTTCCATGGGCGGAGCGGTGAGCGACGTGCCGTCCGACGCCACCGCCTTCGCGCACCGGCGCCACGGGGCCCTCCTCATCGGCAACATGTTCCCGCCTGGGGGCGCCAAGGCACTCGACGCGGCCTGGCGCGGTCTCGCCCTGCGTTTCGAGGGCCCGTACGTGGGATTCGAGAGCCGTCCGGGCCGCCAGGCGTTCGCGCGCGCCTATCCCGGCGCGACCGGCAGGCGCGTGTCCGAGGTATGGCGGCGTTACGACCCCGACGGCGTCTTCGGAGCCTTCTGGGCATGACCTGCTGTCCGGGCGGTCCCGGTGAGGCACCCCGGGCCAGGTGGCCGCGGATGAGAGCGGCACGGTCCAGGTGGATGCTTGACATCATGGGCATTGATGGGCATTGACCAGCCAGGTCTCGAACCCGGCCATCTCCAGCAGCGCGCCGGTCATCGTCGCATACGTCCGCACCTCCTGCAGGCGCCGCCTCGGCCGGTCCTCGTCCGGCACCCGCGCGCAGCAGACCAGGAAGGATTTCCCGATATCCAGTGCCGCGACCCTCTCGACGATCTCCTCATGGTCCCTGGCTTCCTCCAGCATGCCGCTTCTCTCGCCGCCGTCGCTTACGAGCACCCTGCACGAGTTGCCCGCGAGAGCCGCAAGGACGAAGCGAATCTAATCCGCGTGCTCAAAGCACAGTGAAGGGCCCATGGCGCGGCTCCCGGCGTCCGACTAACAAACGGCCTCAAGCAGACCAAGCATCTACAACGTCGGCGAGCAACCACCCCGTTTTCATCCCGGAATGGGGCATTCGCCAGGGATGGTGCTCGGCGGCGCTCCGGCCGCCGCGGTGGTCTTCACGCGCGACGTCGACAAGCGGACCGGCAACGACCCCCGTGTGCTCGCGCTCACCGCCCGCGTCGGGCAGGCGCCGGTTTCCACGCGGGCCGCATTGGCCGAGCTGCGGTCATCCGTGCGGGCCGAGAAGCTCACCGAGATGGCCACCGAGTTCGACCGCGTGCACACAACATCCAGCGGGCGGTCGACGTCGGCTCGGTGGATGCGATCACCAGCTGCGGCCGCAGATCATCAAGGCTGTCGAGCAGGGCCTCGCCCGACAGGCCTGACCAGGCACGTCACCGGGCCGGTGGCGGCTCTGCTTGCCGCGTCGGCCCCAATGAACCAATGACCAGTTCGATCAGCGCGCCGATCTGCTTGTGGGAGTACGGGCCCAGATGCAAGAGCAGCCGGTAGTAGATCGGTCCGTACAGCAGGTCGACGGCCATCTCCAGATCCGCGTCAGGAGCGAGCTGCCCCTGCTCCCGCGCGAGGCGCAACCGCTCTCGCGCAGCCTCGATCCTGGGTCCGAGCAGCTGTTCGAGCAGTTTGCGCGCGAGCGCCTCGTCGTGCTGGGTCTCGGCGATGATCCCGGCGTAGACGGTGGCGCGAGGGCCGGTCATGAAGTAGTCGACCACGGCGGTCATCTGGTTCCTGAGGTCGGTGACGATGTCACCGGTATCGGGAAACTGGGTCACCTCGCCCACCATCTCCACCATCGCCTCCAGGACGACGGCGCCCTTTGCCGGCCACCACCGGTAGATCGTCTTCTTACTGACCCCCGAGCGCGCGGCGATGGCCTCGACCGTCACCTTGCCGTAGCCCTCCTCGACGCACAGCTCCATGGCGGCAGCCAGGATCGCCCGATGGCTCTTCTCGCTGCGTCGTTGCGGGTTCGGTGACGTTGCCATAACGCCAGGCTACCAAGAAACGGCACGTGTCGTGTTGACAGGTGATCGAAGACAGCCTCACAATCCTGAACCAAGACACGACACGTATCGTGTCTTTCAATGCGAGAAAGTGAGTGATCGATGAACCGATGGGCAGCACTCCTAGTGCTCTGCGTGATGCAACTCATGATCATCCTCGATGGGACGATCGTCACCGTCGCCCTGCCCACCATCCAGAACGACCTGTACTTCTCCCAGGCCGCCCTGTCCTGGGTTGTGAACTCCTACCTGATCGCGTTCGCCGGCCTGCTCCTGCTGTCGGGCCGCCTCGGCGACCTGCTGGGCGGCAAGCGGGTGTTCCTCGGCGGCATGACCGTGTTCACCCTCGCCTCGCTGCTGTGCGGCCTGGCCACCAGTCAGGAAATGCTGATCGCGGGTCGGGCCCTGCAGGGGATCGGGGCCGCGCTGGCCTCGGCGGTGATCCTCGGCATGATCATGAAGCTGTACCCGGATCCCGGCGAGCAGGCCAGGGCTATGGGGATCTACAGCTTCGTCTCGGCCGGAGGCGCCTCAGCCGGGCTGATCACCGGCGGTCTCATCGCCGAAGCACTCGGCTGGCACTGGGTGTTCCTCATCAACCTGCCGATCGGCGCTCTGGCCCTGATCGCTGGCATCCGGCTGCTCTCCGCAGAGGAGCCACTCGGCCTGCGCGCAGGGGCCGACGCCGTCGGCGCCGTCCTGGTCACCACGGGCCTGTCGCTCGGCGTCTTCACCATCTCGCAGATCTCCGAGGGGCATCGGGGCGCCGGTGAGCTGATCGCGTACGGTGTGGTGGCCGTCGTTCTGCTGGCGGCGTTCGTCGTGCGCCAGGCCAAGGCGGCCCGGCCCCTGCTGGCGTTGCGGATCTTCCGCAACCGTGAGACCACCGGCGCCAACATCGTGGTGGTGCTGGTCTTCGCCGCCGGATTCGGCTTCCAGTTCCTCAACGCCCTGTACCTGCAGCGGGTGCTCGGGTACGACTCGATGCAGACCGGTCTGGCCTTTCTGCCCGCCCCACTGGTGATCGGCACCGTGTCGCTGTTCTTCTCGGCTCGGCTCACCGCACATTTCGGCACGCGCCGCGTGCTGCTGACGGGCCTGCTCGCCCTCGGCCTCGGTCTGCTGCTCCTCAGCCGGGCGCCGGTGGACGGCGACTACTGGATCGACATCGCCCCGACGCTGTTCATTCAGGGGCTTGGCATGGGCCTCGCCGTCCCGGCAGTGATCATGCGCGCCATGTCGAGCGTCTCTCCCGCCGACGCCGGGCTCGCCTCCGGCCTGAACAACACCGCCCAGCAGGCCGGGGCCGCGGTCGGCCTCGCCGTACTGGCGACGGTGGCCACCGGGCGCAGCAACACCCTGGCCGCACAGGGTGTGCACACCGTGACGGCGTTGCGCGACGGCTATAGCCTGGCCTTCCTGGTCGCCGCCGTCCTGGTGTTCCTCGGCTGGGTTGTGACCTGGTTCGTCCTTAAGGACACCCCCAGGAAGCTGTACGGCGAAGCCGCCACCGAGGCACCTTTGGCGGCAGCTCTATGAGCACTCCTCCACCCATCCGAGTCGGAGTGGTCGGCGGGCACGCGGCGCGTGGCTGGGCACGGGCCGTTCACCTGCCCGCGCTCGCGGCGCTGCCCGACTACGAGATCACCGCGGTCGCCGGCACCAGCATGGAGTCCGCCAACGCGGCGGCCGAAGTCTGGGGCGCCACCCACGCCTTCGACGACCCGTACGCACTCATGGTCCACCCCGAGGTCGACTTGGTAACCATCGCGGTGCAACTGACCGAGCGCGACGGGCTTGTGGAGGCCGCCATCGCGGCGGGCAAGCACGTCTACAGCGAATGGCCACTGGCCCTGTCCGCCACCATCGCCGAAGACTTCCGCTCGCTTGCGGAAAAGGCAGCTGTGCGGCACGCGGTCGGCCTGCAGAGCAGGAACCATCCCGCGATCCGCTATCTGCGCGACCTGCTAGCGAAAGGCAAGGCAGGCGACGTGCTGTCGGCCTCGCTCACCTACTCGCTGGCGGCGCCGGAGGTGTGGTCGCAACGGTATGCAGCGCTGTTCGACCAAGCCAAGGGGGTGAACCATCTCGCGGTGGTGGGCGGGCACTCCATCGACATGTTCCGATCCGCCATGGGTGACATCACCGAACTGTCGGCGACGCTGGCGACCCGCATCACCCCCATCACGCTGGAGGAGACCGGCGAGCGGATCGAGGTGACCTCGCCCGACCAGATCGTGGTCAGCGGGCTCCTGGAGTCCGGCGCTGCGGTGGCCGTGCACCTCATGACCGGCGGCCCCAGCGGCGACGGCTTCAGGGTCGAGGTGCACGGGCGGGCCGGGCGGCTGGTCCTGTCCTCAGCGGACGACTCGCTGGTCGGCCCGGAGTTCACCCTACACTTCGCCGACGGCACCGGCGCTCCGGTCGAGCTGCCCGTGCCGGATCGCTATCGCCGGGTCCTGCCTGACGCTCCGCCCGCCGTACGCAATGTCCACCAGGTCTACGCCGATCTGGCGCGCGGGATCCGCAGCGGCGAGCCGATCGAGCCCGACTTCGCCACCGCAGCCGGCACGCATCGGATTCTCGACGCCATCAAGCGCGCCGCAGCAACCGGTGAACGGCAGCGCCTGACGTGAAACGCTCAGCGCCGAGACGGCCGACGGCTGTTTCGGCGCTAGGAGCTGTTCAGAGTTCGGATCATGTGGTTGAGGTGAGAAGTTTCAGCCACATGATCGAGCCTCGCAGATAGAGTCCGGCCTCGTAGCTTTCCGGGGCTTTGTCGTAGCGGGTAGGTGCGCCACGAGGCGCCATGGAGTCGAGTGAGGTGAGAGACCTTCACCGCCGGGTTGTCGTAGCAATCCGGCTGATGCTGGGGGCAGTTCGTCTCGGAGGATGCCGAGGCGGGCGGTAAGCAGCCCTGACAACGTCGGGATGGACTGGCACTGCCAGACGGTTCGGGTCCGGCTAGCGAGACGGGAAACGGCACCGGCTCCAACCTGGCGGATACGGGCCGGATGCAGTGCACGACTGTCGGCGAGCTGGCGGTCGACTCCGAAGCCGACTCTACTCATCGGTGGGGAGGCCACGCCGAATGTCTGCGGCGTAGGTGTGGCGATGCTGCCGGAGTAGAGCTGGGCACCTCACCCGTCGATCAATTCCGTGGTGAACGTGGGAACTGTCCGCGGTCGCCCTCCGTGCCGGATTTCCAGTCTGGTCGAGGGCAGGCTCATCGCTGGCTGATGGCTGATGGCTGATGGCTGATGGCTGATGGACAGGGCGGAGGCTCCGTAGTACTCGGAGGCCGGGAGAGCCGGCCGCAGGGGGAAGGGGGCCAGTAAGTCGGCAGTAAGGATGCTGGAATGCCAGGAGGTTGTCGCCGGTGAACACCGACGAGCTGGAGTGGCCTTGATGAAGGCCGAACACCGGGTACTGGAGATCCAGACCAAGCTGCACCGTTGGGCAAACGATGACACTCATCGCAGTTTCAACGATCTGTTCAACCTCGTGGCCGACCCCGCCTTCCTACTGGTGGCGTGGGATCGAGTCCGGGGGAACAAGGGGGCCCGCACGGCCGGAGTGGGCGGGAGAACCGCACGCTCCATCGAGGCCTGGCAGGGAGTCGAGATCTTCCTCGACGGGCTGCGATCTCAGTTGAAAGACCGCAGCTTCCAACCGGTCCCGGTACGCGAGCGGATGATTCCGAAGACGAACGGCAAGCTCCGTCGCCTGGGCATCCCGACCGTGGCGGACCGGGTGGTTCAGGCGTCCTTGAAGCCGGTGCTGGAGCCGGTGTTTGAAGCGGATTCCCTGCCGTACTCGTATGGATTCCGTCCGAACCGCCGGGCTCAGGACGCTGTCGCCGAAACTCGCTACCTCACCAGCCATTCGTATGAGTGGGTGGTGGAAGGCGATATCACGGCGTGCTTCGATGAGATCTCGCATACGGCCCTGATGGACCGGGTGCGGGATCGGATCGGGGACAAGCGGGTGCTGTCCTTGGTGAAGGCGTTCCTCAAGTCCGGGATCATGTCCCAGAACGGAACCCTTACCGACACCACGCACCGGTACCCCGCAGGGTGGGATCCTCTCGCCCCTGTTGGCCAACATCGCACTCTCAGCCCTGGACGAGCACATCGCCCATGCCCCCGGAGGAGCAGGCAGTAGCTCCGAGGAACGGCGCCGCAGACGGCGGCAAGGACTGCCCAACTACCGGCTGGTCCGGTACGCGGATGACTTCCTCGTGCTCGTCTCAGGCAGCCGTGATCACGCTGAAGAACTGCGAAGGAACGTCGCGGAGGCATTGAAGCCGATGGGTCTTCGCTTATCGGTGGAGAAGACGAGGATCACCCACATTGACGAGGGCTTCGACTTCCTTGGATGGCGCATCCAGCGTCACCGGAAGCGGGGAGCGGACCGGCGGTACATCTACACCTACCCGGCGCGCAAGTCAGTGCGCTCGGCGACAGCCAAGGTGAAGGAGCTGACCGGACGACAGAACATCGGACTGTCGCTGACCTCCCTGTTGCACCGATTGAACTCGGTCCTGCGGGGTTGGTGCGCGTACTTCCGTCCGGGGGTTTCGAACGTCGCCTTCTGCTACCTCAGCCACTTCGCGTGGATGCGGGTCATGCGGTGGATCCGGCGCAAGCATCCCGGAATCACATGGAAGCAGCTCCGCCGACGCTACTGCGAAGGCGGCTGGTGGCCCACCACGGAGGAAGGAGAACTGTTCAACCCGGCCAAGGTAAGCACGACAAGATACCGATACCGGGGGACGGTGATCCCCAGCCCGTGGCCCACTACGGCTTGAGAGTCTGACCGGGCTAAAGCGGGACTTGTGGAGAGCCCGGTACTCGGAGACGGGCACGCCGGGTTCGGGAGGCGGCTCGGGGAAACCCACTGGTGGAAAAATCAGCAGGGCGCCCCGAGTCGACCTCACCCAGACCGCGCCAGGTCTTGATCTTCTGGAGACAGCGTTCGACGATGTTGCGCTGCCGGTAGCGCTCCGGATCGAAGACCACGGGCCGCCCGCCCGCTGAACCTTTCTTCTTCCGGTTGGCCCGCTGATCGCTCTTCTCCGGGATGACTGCGCTGATCCGGCGGCGGCGCAGATAGGCACGGTTGGCCTTGGAGGAGTAGGCCTTGTCCGCGGCCACCGCAGCAGAGCGGGTACGAGGCCGGCCGATTGGAGGGAGGATGCGGATCTTGTTCAGGACGGGGATGAACTGCGGGCAGTCGGCGGCTTGGCCGGGCGTGAGCACGAAGGCCAGCGGCAGCCCGGCCGCATCGACCGCGGCATGGACCTTACTGCTCAGCCCGCCTCGGGATCGGCCAAGCCCGGCAGCCTTTGCTCGGGCCTTGCGGTGTCGCCGTGTGGCGGCATGATCCTGGCCCGACGACGCGTCCGCGTCGTTCGCGCTGGGTGTGACCTGCGGCGCATCACCCGCAGCACCGGCCATCACGCGACCAACCCGACCAGCCACAACAGGCTGACCTAACAAAGCACTACTAGCAGTTCTTAGGGTGATCATGGCGAGTAAACGGCGAATCTCGGGCATCATCAAAGGGATCTCCCGATCATTAGCCCGGCTTTGAACTGCGGCAACAGCAGCGTCGGGCAAGAGTTGATGCCGTCGTGTTCGTCAGCGGTGTTCTCGCTGCCAGGGGCATGCCGAACGCCGCAAAAACGTCCAATGGACTTCGGTCATGCGTCCCCGTGCTTGGTTTTAAGGTACTGGTCTCGGTGCCACAGCCGTCTTGCCTGACTGACATCAACGTGACGTTTTCTATGGTGGCGCTGCGGCGAGGCAGTTTCCTGAGCTGCAGGTTCGTCACCTGCTGTCAGTGAAAATCGTCATCGGGATGTCAGTGGTGCCCGCCCTCTGGCTCGCGAATTCGTGTGCGTGTGCGGTTCGGGTATTTCCGTCAGCCCCTCGAAGACCGATCGCATCGCGGTGGCGGTCAGCGTGTGCTCAACAGATCCTGCGGCAATCATGGCCGCGGCGGAGGATCCCGCTTTCAGCACGAGTTCGCCCGCGGCGCTCTTCACACGGGCCGTCGAAGACTGATTCTGAGTGGCGGTAAGCCGTTGTCGGTAGTCCGCCCTCGCGGAGGGAGTACCGGCTGGTCGGTATAAAAAACTGGAGTCCCAACCGGCGCGGCGCGTCCGCATGTCGGGTCGACGATGATCGCTAAGAGGCTCCGGCGAGGGCTGCCCAGGCCGTCGCGGAAGGGACTGGCGGACGGGGCAACGGGCCTCATTCCGGGTGCCTCAGCGATCACTGAAGGTGCAACAAGGACCTCCGGCCTGAGCGCTGCCGTTCGATGCGGATTTATATATAGACATTCTACATATCGATAAGCCGATTGTCGTCATGTCCTGGCAGGATTCCCTAATCATAACGTGACGTTGCGACTTTTGATCGTGTCATCCAGGCATGTTTTGGTAGAGTGCTTGTGTGACTGATGACGCGCCGGACCGACCCGCAGGCGAGCCGAAAACCATCGATTTCGACCTCCGCCCGGAACCGGATCACCCGGCCGGCCCACCCGAGGCAGTGCGCGACGACGACCCGGGCGCCACCACCCGCTCCGACGGCGACCCGGGCGCGGCGACCGTCCCCGCTGATGCGGCGGCCCCGCACGGCCGATGCGCCTGGGACGGCCAGCCGCTGCCGCGCTCCACCGGCCGCCGGCCCCGCCAGTACTGCAGCGACGCCTGCAAAACCGCCGCCTCCCGCGCCCGGCGCAAAGAACAGCTCACCGCGGTGACCACCGCGGTAGCCGAATCCGGCGCGGTCCTGGCCGAAGCACGGCCGTTGCAGGAGGCACTGCGCACCCTCGTTGACCGCTTCGCCGACAAGGTCGACCTGGCCGAAACCGGCGCGCTGGCCCGGATCAGTGCCGCCGAAGCCGAAGCCGCCGAGGACCGCGCGGACGCCGCGATCGCCCGCGAGCAGGCCGCATCCGCCGATCGCGCCCGGATCAGCGCCGAGCGGCGGATGCGCGAGGCCGAACAAGCCCAGCGGCTGGCCGAGGAGCGCGAGGACAACGCCCGCGCCGACCTGGAACGAATCGGGGAAAAGACCCGCGCCGAAGTGCTCGAACTCGGCGAAAAGCTCGGCGACGCCAAGAAGGCCACCGAGCTCGCCGAAAGCGTGACCGCTGACCAGGCCAACCAGCTGCGCGCCCTGCGCACCGAAAACCGCGAGCTGCAGGCCGCCCGCACGGCACTGGACGACGAGCTCACCGAACGCAGCCGCCAGCTGCAGGCCACGCAAAACACCAGCGCCCAGCTGCGGAAACGGCTGGGCGAGCAGAGTGACCGGGCTGCGGCCCTGGCGCTGCAACTGGCCACCGCCGCCGCTGATGCCACCACAGCGCGCGAGGAGACCCTGGCCACCCACGCCGACCTCGAGCGGGTGCGCCAGCGCCACGACGAGCAGACCCAGCACCTGCGCGCCGAGCTGGAGGCCGCCCGGCAGCAGGCCGAGGCCCGCGCCACCGAGCTGATCCGGATCCAGACCCTGCGCGAGGCCGCCCAAGACCTGATCGCCGAGCTGCGCGGCCAGCGCGAAGACCTCAAGGCCCGTCACGACGCCCTGTACGCCGAGGTGGGGAAGCTACGAGCCGACCTCGACCAATTGCGGGTGCAGCCCGCGCCCGGCGCCCCAGAGCCCGAACAGGACCGATGACGCTGGCCCCGGCCGGTGTTGCCGCAGCTCAGAGGGCACCGATGCGCCCGTCAGGCACGGCGTCGGCGGTCGGGGGGCAGAAGCGCCGATTAGAAGGCCGGGATAGACCTGGTGACGGCCTAGGCGACCATGTGGCGGCGACCGGCATCCAGCTGGCATCGGGTCAGATGCGCCAATGGGCTGCCCGTCGTCGTTCTGCACCCTTAAGGCCGAGTTCATCACGTCGCGTTCCACAGCGGCCGCGTACCGGAATCGTCGATCCGACGTCGAACTGGTTGATCAGCGCATGGCCGCTACTGACATCCCGGTGACGATTTTCGCTGACAGAAAATGACGAAACAGCAGGTCAAGAAGCCGCCGCATCATCAAGACCTCGCAGGAAACGTCACCAGATTTCAGCCGGGGAGTATCGCTGCGCCGTCCAGGAGCGCATACACCGAACGAGTCAGGTCACCCGGGCTGGGGAACATCCACTGGGGGAGAGGGCGAAGAGCACTCAAAAATTAGTGCGAAACCGGAACAAAAGCGGCAAGCAAGTGAGGGATCTTTACGTTACTGACACGCAGTGACGATTTCGCTGACATCAAGTGACGAAACCCCATGTCGGCGAAATGACGAATCCCAGATTTGCACAAACCGCACTGGGCCTCCGGAGGATGCCGCTCTCACAACTTGCGGGAATTTACATTCCCGGTAGTTGACTCCAAGTCGCCTGAACGCAACAGATCGTGTTTATTAATTTTGATTTTCCAGAAAATCAAAATGCTAGGCTGGGGCGGTGGAAGAGTCAGGCGCGGTGACGCCGTGTAAGCACTGTGGGACGCCGATCGAGCAGCGCTCCGGGCGGGGAAGGCCCAGGGCCTACTGCCTGCAGGGGGACTGCCAGGCCGTGGCGAAACGCGAACGGGAGATGCGGAGGGCGACACCGGGGCTGGAGGGGGCGCTGGCTCGGGCGGAGGAGTTCTACGACCGCATGGAGAAGGGGATGACCGCGGCGATAGCGCCGCTGGCCCAGGTGCTGGCCGATGAGCTGAGCCCGGCCGGGGTGGAGGCCAAGCTAAGCGCGGTGCAGGCCGAGGCGCACACCCGGGTGGCGATAGCGCGCACCGAGCGGGAGCAGGCCTTCGAGCAGGTACGGCTGGCACGCGAGGCCACCGGACACGCCCGCCGCGAGCGGGAGGCGATGGCGCAGCAGGTGGAAGAGGCCCACGCCGAGCGGGACACCGCGCTGGCCGACGCCGAAAACGCCAGGGAGCAGGCCCTGGCCGCGCTGCACGAGGCGGCCAGCACCGAACGCCTGGCCAGACACGCCGAGCAGGAGGCCACCCGGCGAGCCGAGCGGGCGGAGGCGGCCAGGGACGCGGCGATGCGGGAGAGGGCCGAGAAGGTGGAGGCGGCCGAGACCGAAGCGCGGCAGGCCCGGGCGCAGGCCGTACAGAATCGGCAGCAGGCCGAGCAGGCGCAGGCCGAGCGAGATCAGGCGCGAAGCGCGGCCGACGCCGACCAGAACGCCAAGGTCGAGGCCGAACGCGCCGCCGCCGCGGCGGCGGCGCGGGCTCAGGCGGCCGAATCCGAGCGTGATCGGGCGCTGGCGCGGGCCGACGCCGAGGCTCATGCGCGAGGTCAGGCCCTGGCCGAGACGGCTGAGGCACGGGCCCGGGCGGCGCGCGTGGAGAAACAGGCGGCCGAGCTCGAAAAGCGCACGGCACGCCAGCTGGCCAGAGCCGAGGAGCAGGCCGCGAAGAAGATCGCCGAGGCTCAGGACCGCGCCGCGGGGAAGGTGACCGAGGCCCACGCCGAGCGAGACCAGGCGCGGATGCAGCTGGCAATGGAGCAGATGCGGCTGTCTGACCTGCGTGAACAGGTGGAGGTGCTGCGCGCTGAGGCCGCTCGGCTTCAGGAGCGCGCGATCACCGCGGAATTGCGGGCAAGGGCGGAGGCGAAGGGTTCCGGGGATCCAGGAGCAACGCAACGGTGAGCGGAGACGGCTGTCGCCCTTACCGAATGCAGCCAGAGTTCAGCGGGTCCGTGAGCGGAAGGTGCGGCGGTAGGTGTCCGGGGGCACGCCGACCGTGCGGTTGAAGTGCCGGCGCAGCGTCGTGGCGGTGCCCATGCCGGTGGCCGTCGCGATGGTGTCGACGCCGTCGTCGGTTTTCTCCAGCAGTTCCTGGGCGTGGCGGATCCGCTGGGTCAGCAGCCATTGCAGGGGGGTGGTGCCGGTCGCCGCTCTGAAGTGGCGGCCCAGGTGGCGTGAGCTCATCCGTGCCTGGCGAGCCAGGTCCTCCACGGTCAGCGGCCGGTCGAGCCGTTCGATGATCCAGGGGAACAGGGCGGCGAGCGGGTGGTCGTCCTGGGCGGGCACCGGGGTGGTGACGAACTGGGCCTGGCCGCCGGCCCGGTGCGGCGGTACGACCAGGCGGCGGGCGACGGCGTTGGCGATCGACGCACCGTGGTCGAGGCGGACGAGGTGCAGGCACAGGTCCAGCGCGGCGGCCTTGCCGGCGGAGGTGAGCACGCTGCCGTTGTCCACGTAGAGCACGTCCGGGTCGACCTCCACCCGGGGGTAGCGGGCGGCCAGAACCTCGGTGTGCGCCCAGTGCGTGGTCGCGCGCTTCCCGTCCAGCAGGCCGGCCGCGGCCAGCACGAACACGCCCGTGCAGAGGGAGACCACGCGCGCGCCCGCCTCGTGAGCCGCGCGCACCGCGTCGACCAAGTCGGCGGGTGGATCCTCGTCGACGTCGGCCCATCCGGGGACGATCACGGTGTCGGCGTGCCGGAGCCGGTCGAGCCCGTGGTCGGGCTCCAGCAGGAACCGGCCGACCCGTACGGCGACCGGCCCGCAGACGGTGATGTCGTACCAGGGGACCGTTACGCCGGCCGGGGCGGCGGCGAAGACCTCGTACGCCAGGGACAACTCGAAGTGCAGCATGCCCTCGGTGACGACCAGCGCGACGGTATCCATGTCCGGAATTGTACGGGTCATGGCGTTCCAGACACTCACGGTCGGGTGCCCGCCCCCGTCAGGATGTCCATAGTGGATCATTCAAGCACAGGGGAGAGATCATGGGATCGGGACAGATGGTGACAGTGTTCGGCGCGTACGGGCACACCGGGCGGTTCGTAGTGGCGGAGCTGCGGGAGCGCGGGTTCGTCCCGGTTCTCTCCGGCCGCGACGCCGGCAAGCTGCAGGTGTTGGCGGCGTCCCATCCCGGACTTGAGGCCCGGCCGGCGTCGGTCGACGATCCGGTCGCGCTCGACCGCGCGCTGGCCGGCGCGGCAGCCGTGATCAACTGTGCTGGGCCCTTCGCCACGACGGCCGCTCCCGTGATCGAGGCGGCACTGCGCGCCGGGATCCCGTATGTGGATGTGGCGGCCGAGATCGAGGCCAACGTCGACACGTTCGCGCACTTCACGGACCGCGCCCGCGCCGCGGGAGCGGTGATCGTCCCCGCGATGGCCTTCTACGGCGGCCTCGGCGACCTGCTGACCACCGCCGCGATGGGCGACTGGACGGCGGCCGACGAGGCGCACATCGCGTACGGGTTGAACAGTTGGCAGCCCACGGACGGGACGCGGACCGCGGGCGCGGTCTCCCGGCAACGGCGGGGCGGCGCACGCGTCGTGTACAGGAACGGGCGGCTGGACTACCGCCAGGACGACGCGACGACCCTCCAGTGGCCCTTCCCCGAGCCGATGGGCCCCCGGGCGGTCATCGGGGAGTTCACGATGGCCGACGTCGTCACCATTCCCAGCCACCTGCCCATCCCCGAGGTGCGCACCTACATGACGGTCGAGGCGGCCAGGGACCTGTCGGCCCCGGACACCCCGGCGCCGTCACCGGTCGACGAGCGGGGCCGATCCGCGCAGACCTTCCTCGTCGACGTCGTCGTACGCTCCGGCGGCGAGGAACGGCGCGCAGTGGCGAGCGGTCAGGACATCTACGCCGTCACCGCGCCGCTCGTGGTGGAAGCGGTTCACCGCATCCTCACCGGACAGACCAAGACGGTCGGCGTCGCCTCCGCCGGCGAGATCTTCGACGCGCCCGACTTCCTCCGCGCGCTGTCCTCGCACCTCTCCCTGGAAATGCGTCCCTCGGAGGTTCGCGCCGGCTAGCGCGGCGTGCGCGCCGCGGCGCTCCGGTCGGGGGAGGGCCGCGGGGCCAGGTGCGCGAGAAGCTGAAGCCGTTCATGCGACGGGGAGCCGTGCTCGGCGTGGTAGGTGACCAGCATCTGACCGGGTGCGCCGGGAAGCGCCAGTTTCTCGTAATGGAGATCGAGGGAGCCGATCTGCGGGTGGAGCATGCGGACGGATCCGCTCGTCTTCTGGCGCACGTCCTGGCGGGCCCAGAGCATCCGGAAGCGTTCGCTGCGCAGGCTGAGCTCGCCGATCAGCTCGGCCAGCCGGGGGTCGTCGACGGCGCCTCCGATGATCGACCGCAGGTAGGCGACGGTCTTGGCGGTCATCTCGTCCCAGTCGCGGTAGAGCTCACGCATCTCCGGTTCGAGGAACGCCGCGCGCAGGGTGTTGACACCCGGCGCGAAGAACGGACTGAGCGCGACGGCCATCGAGTTGGCGGCCAGCGTGGTCATGTGGCGGCCGTGGACGAGGGCGGGTGTGGTCGTCCAGTTGTCGATCAGGCTCTGCACGCTCGCGCTGACCCGCTCCGGCCGGGAGGGCCGGCGACGGGCGGCTCGCGCGGGGCGGGCCAGCTCGCGCAGGTAGGTCTCGGCGTCGGCGTCGAGCCGCAGGGCGCGGGCGATGCTGTCGAGGACCTGGTCCGACGGGTGCCGGTCACGTCCCTGTTCCAGGCGCAGGTAGTACTCCATGCTGATGCCCGCGAGCAGCGCGACCTCCTCCCGCCGCAGGCCGGGCACCCGCCGGCGGGCTCCGGTGGGCAGGCCGACGTCGTCGGGGCGCAGCCGCTCACGGCGAACCCGCAGGTAATCACCGAGTTTGCTTCCCGTCGCCATGCTCCTCATGGTAGAGGCCGGTGAACGGTGCATCCTGCCCCTGCGAGTACCAGTGTCATCAGGGACTTACTGTCGGTGACGATCCGCCGCATCATCGACACCATGACCCAAACCTTGCAGACACCGTTCGGATTCGCCTCGACCACCGACGAGGTCCTGGCCGGCGTGGACCTGTCCGGCACCCGCGCCCTGGTCACCGGCGCCTCCTCCGGTGTCGGTATCGAGACCGCCCGCGCCCTGGCCGGCGCCGGAGCCGGTGTTGTGCTGGGCGTGCGCGACGTCGACGCCGGCAAGGAGATCGCCGCCCGGATCTCGAAGTCGACGGGCAACCAGGACGTCGGCGTCGGCCGTCTCGACCTCGCCGACCTCGGCTCGGTCCGCGCGTTCGCCGGCGCCTGGCAGGGACCGCTGCACATGCTCGTCAACAACGCCGGGATCATGGCGCTGCCGGAGCTCACCCGCACCCCGCAGGGCCGGGAGATGCAGTTCGCGGTCAACTTCCTCGGACATTTCGCCCTGACCGTCGGGCTACACGACGCCCTCGCCCGAGCCGAGGGCGCCCGCGTCGTCTCGCTCAGCTCCAACGCCCACCTGTTCGGCCCGGTGGTCTTCGACGACCTCGACTACCGCTTCCGGTTCTACAACCCCATCGCGGCGTACGGAGAGTCGAAGACGGCCACGGTGCTGCTGGCGGTCGAGGCCGGCCGGCGATGGTCGGGCGAAGGCATCGTGGCCAACGCGGTCCATCCCGGGGCCATCGCCACCAATCTGCAGAAGCACACCGGCGGCCTGCGGACACCGCCCGAGCGCCGCAAGAACGTCGCCCAGGGCGCGGCGACGTCGGTGCTGCTGGCCGCCTCCCCTCTGTTGGCCGGTGTGAGCGGCCGCTACTTCGAGGACTGCAACGAAGCCCCGCTGCTGAGTGAGAAACCGGCGATGTTCGGTGGCGGGGTCGCTCCCTTCGCCCTGGATCCCGGCAACGCCGAGCGGCTGTGGACCGTCGCGACGAGTCTCGTGTCCTGAAGGCTCGGCTCCCCAGCGGGTGGGGGTCGCCGTTCGACCGGATCGACGGGCTGACGACGATCACATAATCGGGGCATGGGCCGGGTGTCAGCGCGGCTCTGCCGTGCAAACACGCTTAGCGTGCTGCCATGGACGATCGGCGCTGGAGGCGACGGCACGGCGCGCAAAAGGACCGCCGCACCGCAGCCGGGCTGTGGAAGGCTTTTCGGCATTCGCCCTTTTTCGCGGCGACCGCGCTGGTTCTCATACTCCCCATCGCCGCCGGGAGCTTCGCCGGTTTCTACACCTACGCGTTCGCCGATCCCACCCCGCGCAGCGTGCCGGTGGCCCTCGTCGGAGCCCGCGACACCGCCCACAGCGAGGCGTTCGTCGCCGGCATGGAGAAAGCCCTGGGCGCCCGGCTCGTCGTGCGCCGCTTCGACACCTACCGCCAGGCGCTGACCGCCGTGGAGGAACAGCAGGTCTTCGCGGTGCTCGATGCGCGGCCCGACGGGTTCGAGCTCACCGTGTCGGGCGCCTCGGGGGCCTCGGTGGCGCAGGCACTCACCCAGGCGGCGCCCAGAGAGGCGGCCGGCGCGGGTATCGCGGTGAGCGTGCGGGACGCCAAGCCGCTCCAGCGAGGAGATCCGCGCGGGTTGGCGCTGTTCTACATCACGCTCGCCGCTGTGATCATCGGCTTCGCCGGGGCCAACCAGCTGAGCGTCAACGCGACGGGACTCAACGCGGGTGAGCGGATCGCCTTCACCGGGGCGTACGCGCTGCTCGGCGCGTTTGTCGTCATCGCCGTCGTGGACTGGACGCTGCACGCGATCACGCTGCCGTTTCCTCGGTCGTGGCTGATCCTGGCGCTGACGATGTTCGTCTCCGGCATGGTGTTCACGATGTTCAACACCTTGCTGGGGCGGTGGGCGATCGCGCCGACCTGGGGATTGATGGTGGTGCTCGGCAGCCCGTCCTCAGGGGGCTTCGTGTCGTGGCCGCTGCTCCCCTCGGCGCTCGGCCTGCTCGGGCAGTGGCTGCCTCCGGGGGCCTCGATCAGCGCCCAGCACACCGCCGTCTACTTCCCCGGCCATCAGCACGTCATGCCGTATCTGGTGCTGGGGGCATGGGCGCTGCTGTCGTGCACGGTCTTCCTCCTCTGGCGGCACCGCCATCCCGCCGGCCGGCCCGGCCCCGAACCCGCCCGCCGTCCCAGGATCCGTCCCCTCCCTCCGGGCAGGGGACAATGAGCGAGATCGCGGGGGAGGGCCTCAGGGGCGGGTGCGGTAGTGGTAGGTGTGTGAGCACGTGAACCCGGCCCGGTCGTACAGCCGGCGGGCCGTTTCGTTGTCCTGTTCCACCTGGAGGTAGAGCCGGTCGGCTCCCTGCTCGGCCGCCCAGCGGGCGCCGGCCCCCAGGAGGGCGGTGGCGATGCCCCGGCGCCGGTGCTCGGGACGGGTCGCCATGCTGAAGATCCCCGCCCAGCCCTCGTCGGCCACGAACAGTCCCATCCCGGCGACGCGCCCGCCGTCGGAGACGGTCAGGAAAGCGGCGGGTTCGGCGGTGTGGGGGAGGACGGTCCCGCCGACGACCGCGCTGTCGAGGTGATCGTCCAGGTCGGTGAAGATCTTCGGCCATTCGTCGCGGTCGGTCACGGCCTCGACCGTGACGTCCGAGGCTGTGGCGGCGATCACTTCCCCGGTGGAGGCGGTGAGCACCGCCGTCTCGCCCTCGATCCGGTAGCCGCGGGCGGCCAGGAACGCGTCCAGGTCGCGGTGGTGTTCGGCGGGGCTCACGTGGACGCGCAGGGGGGTTTCACGCTCCCGGTAGAACTGCTCCACGCGTTCGACGCCGGTCGCGCGGTGGAGCGGGGGCAGCGCGGAGTTCCAGCGCTTCCGTTTCACCCCCGGTGTGTGGCGGAGCAGCCAGCCCTCGTGTTCTTCGACGTTCGACGCCGGCCAGACCCGGGCGGCGCGGCGCTCGACCTGCCGGGCGCCCGAGATCCGGCAGAGTCCCGCCAGCCGGGGAACCAGCGTGGTGAGCAGATCGTGGTCTTGCGGGCGGGCGGGTTCGTACTCGGTGAGGCCCAGCCCGACGATCTCGAATCGCTCGGCGAGGGCGGCGACCTGGTCGACGAGCTCTCCGGGGAGCAGGCCTGCGGGCTCCGGTGTGCCGACGGAGCCGAAGGAGCCCGGGTCCAGGACGTCGAGGTCGATGTGGATGTACAGCACCGTGGCGCTCTCACCGAGTGCGGACACGTCGGCGATTCCCGCCGCCTGGATGAAATCGGACTCGGCGGGATCGAGCGCCCGGACCCCGGCCAGGACGACCTGTTGCGGCCGGAGCACCCGATCGGGCACCAGGTCCGGCGGGCCGTCGCCGAGCAGCGTGCGCAGCACCATGCCGTGGAAGGCGCCGGAGGGGGACGAGGAGGGGGTGTTGAGATCGGCGTGCGCGTCGAACCACACCACCGTCAGCCGCTCGCCGTACCGGCGCAGTGCCGCCGCGATCGGTTCGAGTTCCACGCCGCAGTCTCCGCCGACGGTGATCACGAATCCGTCCCGTGCCCGTTCCAGTGCCGTACGGGTCCGCTCGGCGGTCTCTTTCAGGGTCCCGGCGACCTGCACCCGCGTCCGTTCGGCGTCGGGGATCAGGGCGGCCAGCAGGGCGGCGCCCTCCGCCAGCCGTGCCGCGGTGGCCGAGCCCGACCCCTGCCACTGCGGCACCTCGATGACCGTCACCTCAGGCAACGCGTGCTCCTCTGGTCGCGAGGTCACAGTCTTGCGTGCTCCCCTCGCCGAGGTCCACTCGAATATGTCTCAGCGCCACCATGTGGACGTGATGGGGGCGTTGGCCGGTCAGTACGGAAAAGGGCGGCCCGTAGGCGCGCCGGGCCAGGCCGTCCAGGCCGGCCACCTCCAGCCGGTCCCGCCCGCACCCGATGGTTCGCGGGTCTTGCCGACCGCCGCGTTCTATACGTATTCTTATACGTATACGGGATGAGGATGGAACGATGCCCAATAAAACGATCTACGTCTCGGACGAGGACCTGCCGCTGTTCCAGCGGGCGCAGGAGCTCGCCGGAGGCAAGCTGTCAACGGCGATCAGCGTGGCGCTGCGGCGCTACGTCGAAATGGAGGAGGGCAGAAAAGAGGGCTACGACGAGATCATCGTGCAGGTCGGCCCGGGCACGGGCCGCAAGCAGCGCTTCTCCGGGGTGCTGCTCGGCGAGTGGGGACGCACGACGGGCAGCCGGATGGAGATGTTCCGGGTGTACCGATCCCGCAAGGACAAGTACGTCCTGCACGTGAACCGCTCGCCCGACTGGACCGACAGCCTGACGTCGGAATCCGACAACTGGCTGGAGGGCCTGCTGTCCCGCGGCGCGTGGCGGAGCTATCTCGGCCTGGACGACTCGAGCTGGGGCTTCGTCCAAGGCGAGGCCACGCTTGAGGTCGTGGAGACCATCGAGATGCTGCGCGGCAAGGTCCCCGACGAGTTCTACGACCTGATCGCCGACCTGGCCGAGCGTCCCATCGTGGAGGACCTCGACATCTAGCCCCATCCGGCGAACGCCACCGGACGGTCGGCAGGCGACCGCCCGCCATCCCGTCATGCCCTCATGTCCCCAGCACAAGCGAACTCACCACCAGCGAAGGAGAAACCGCATGCCCCCCGCCATCATGGCCGAAGGGCTGGTCAAGAAGTACGGCGACGTGGTCGCCCTCGACGGGATGGACCTGTCCGTCCCCGAGGGCACCGTGTTCGGTCTGCTCGGCCCCAACGGCGCAGGCAAGACCACGGCCGTGCGGATCCTGACCACCCTGCTGAAACCGGACGCCGGCCGCGCCACGGTCGCCGGGTTCGACGTCGTCGCCGACGCGCACCGGTTGCGCGCCCACATCGGCGCCTCCGGCCAGTACGCCGCCGTCGACGACCACCTCACCGGCGCCGAGAACCTGGAGATGGTCGGCCGCCTCTACCACCTCGGCGCCAAACACAGCAGGCAGCGGGCCCGCGAGCTGCTGGAACGCTTCGACCTGACCGAGGCGGCCGACCGCCCCGTGCAGGGCTACTCCGGCGGCATGCGACGCCGCCTCGACCTGGCCGGAGCACTGGTCGCCGCCCCGCCGGTGCTGTTCCTCGACGAGCCCACCACCGGCCTCGACCCCCGAGCCCGCACGAGCCTGTGGGACGTCATCTCCGAACTCGTCGCCGACGGCACCACCGTGCTGCTCACCACGCAGTATCTGGAGGAGGCCGACCGGCTGGCCAGGGCGATCGCGGTGGTCGACCACGGCCGCGTGATCGCGCTCGGCACCGCCGACGAGCTCAAGGACCAGGTCGGCGGAGACCGCATCGAGCTGACCATGACCAGCGCCGCCGACCTGCACGCCGTACGGAGCGCGCTGGTACCCATGGCGGTGGGGGAAATACGGGCCGACGACGCCACCTTCCAGCTGACGATCCCGGTCAGCGACGGCACGGCCTCCCTCACCGCGGCCCTGGGCCACCTGGCCGCGGAACGCGTCGACGTACGCGACGCCGGACTGCGGCGGCCGACGCTGGACGAGGTGTTCCTGACCCTCACCGGACACCAGACCGGCGAACCGGTCATGACGAAGGAGCAGAGCCGATGAACGCCCTCCAGATGGCGGTCGCCGACGGTATGACGATCACCAGGCGCAACGTCCTCAAGATCAAGCGAGCGCCCGACCTGCTGGGCGGCGTGATCATCCTCCCGATCGTGTTCGTGCTGCTGTTCGCGTACGTCTTCGGCAGCATGATCGACCTGCCGGGCATGTCGTACCAGGAGTACATGATCCCGGGGATCTTCGTCCAGACGATCGTGACGAGCGCGCAGATCACCGGCTACACGCTCACCCTGGACCTGCAGAAAGGCATCTTCGACAGGTTCCGCACGCTGCCCATGGCCCCGTCGGCGGTGCTGACCGGCCAGACCTCCAGCGACGTCCTCATGAACGCCAGCACCGTCATCGCGATGACCCTCGTCGGGCTGGCCGTCGGCTGGCGCATCCACACGCCACCGCACCAGGCCGTGCTGGGCTTCCTGCTGCTCCTGCTGTTCGCGTACGCGTTCTCGTGGGTGACCGCGACGGTCGCGCTGGCCCTGCGCAAGCCCGAGGTCTTCAACAACATCGCCACCATCGTGTCGCTGCCGCTGGTCTTCCTGTCCAACGCCTTCGTCGACAGCACCCGCCTGCCCGGGCCGCTGCAGGCCGTCGCCGAGTGGAACCCCGTCTCCACGGTCATCCAGGCCGCTCGCGAGCTCTTCGGCAACACCAACGCGGCCATGCCGGTGCCCGGCGCCTGGCCGCTCCAGCACGCGGTGACGGCGGCGCTGCTCTGGTCGGCGCTGCTCCTGGTCGTCTTCGTGCCCCTGTCCATCCGGCTCTACAAGAGGGCGGTCAGCCAGTGATCCGGCTCCCGCACCCCCTCCTCCGTGATCGTTCTTCCTTCTGACGCGGAGGGCGTGCGGGGGCTCACCCGTGCTGAGCTGCGGTTGGTGTGATCATGGGCTCTGCGGCTTGACTCTCGAGTGGCTCGAATGTGCAGATTCTTCTCGTGAGTGACAGCACAGAGCTTTACACGATCGGCCGGCTCGCTCGCCGTACCGGCCTGTCGGTGCACACGATCCGCTTCTGGTCCGACAGCGGTGTGGTGCCACCTCCCGTCCGTTCCACCGGCGGGTACCGCCTGTACGACGCGACGGCCGTCGCCCGGTTCGACCTCGTCCGGACGCTGCGCGAGCTCGGCATCGGCCTGGAGACCATCCAGGAGATCCTGGCGCGGCAGATCACGGTGGCCGAGGTGGCACAGACGCACGCCCGGGCGCTGGACGCGGAGATCCGGACCCTGAAACTTCGCCGCGCCGTGCTCCGTACGGTCGCCAGACGCGGCAGCACGACAGAGGAGACACTGATCATGCACAAATTCGCCCAGCTGTCCGCCCGGGAGCGGCAGCAGGTCATCGACGACTTCGTCGAGAGCCTCTTCGCCGGGATCGACCTCGACGACGACGCCGTGATCGTCGCCGGGTGGATGCGGGAGCTGCCCGGTGAGCTGCCCGACGATCCGACGCCGGACCAGGTCGACGCCTGGGTGGAGCTGGCAGAGCTGGTCGCCGACGAGGACTTCCGGCTGCGATTGCGGAAGATCGTGCTCAGTGGTTCGTCCGAGCCGCAGGTCGAGGCCGGTTTCGACCTGCGGCGGCGGGTGCTGGAGAAGGCCGGCCGGGCCCTGGCCGACAAGATCGCGCCGGAGTCGGCCGAGGGCGGGCTCATCCTGGGCCGCATCATCGAGCCCCGGCTGTCGGCCGGGGAACGCGCCGAGCTGCGTGAGCGGCTCCGGATCCTCGCCGACGCCCAGGTGGAGCGCTACTGGCTGCTGCTGAGCGTCCTCAACGACCGAGAGCCGTTCCCCTCGGTCGTTCCCGCCTTCAACTGGGTGATCGCCGCCCTGCGCGCCCACGGCTGACCACGGCCGCAGGTCCGCCGGAGCGGCCGCCGTCTCGCACCGGCGGGCCCGGCGACGACCTTCTGATCTGGACCGTAGGATCGAGACATGTATCGGGGAATCGTCGACAGTCTCTATCGCTGGCCCGTGAAGTCGCTGCGGGGCGAACGTGTCCCCGTGGCTCTTCTCGATCATCGCGGGCTGGCCGGCGACCGGGCGTACGCGCTCATCGACGAGCGGCCCAACCACGTGGGCAGCCGGCTGACCGTACGGCAGTCGCCCGGCATGCTCGCCTGGGAGGCGTCCTACCCCGCCACCTGCGACGGTTCTCCCGAACCGCCGGGCCTGCCGGTGCTGTACTCCGCCGGCGGCGCGGCGTGGGCGTGGGACGATCCCGATCTGCCCGCCGCGCTTTCGGAGTCCTACGGCATCCCGTTGTCGATGCGCGCGGCCGACGGCCAGCAGGATCGCGGCCCGACCGTCCTGGTGACCTTCGAAGCGTCCCGGCGCGCTCTGGAGGCCGAGCTCGGAGCGGAGGTCGATCTACTGCGGTTCCGCCCGAACGTGCATCTGGATCTCGACGCGCCCGTGTTCGCGGAGGAGTCCTTCGGCGAGGGGACCACGATCACGGTGGGCGAGGCCGTCCTGGAGGTGACGGGTGAGAACTCGGGCCCGTGCATCCGATGCGCGGTGCCCAGCTGGGATCCCCACGGCCGCGAGCGCTGGCCGCAGCTGCAGAAACACCTCATCGTCGAGCACGACAACAAGTTCGGTGTGATCATGCGGGTGACCGGCCCGGGAGTCGTGCGCGTCGGCGACGCGGCCACGATCGGCTGAGGTCACGCCGAGACCCCGTACCCGGTCGCCGCGCCGTCACTCCTCGATGCCGGTGTCGGCGGGAGCACGGCGATCTCCCGTGACGGCGTCCGCCGGCACCGCCCGATCCAGGTCGTGGAGCGTCTCCTGCCGCAGGCGCAGTGCCGCCGCGGTGACGTTCTCCTCCAGGTGAGTCCGCACGCGAGTGCCGGGGATGGCGATGACGTCGTCGCCACGTGACAGAACCCAGGCGAGGGCGAGCTGTCCCGGCGACACCCCCATCGCGGTGGCGATGGTCTCGACCTTCTCCAGCAGCGTGAGGTTGCTGTCGAGCGATCCGTCCTGGAACCGCGGGAAGGCGTGCCGCAGGTCCGTCTTCGGGATCTCGCCGGCCGACCGGACGGTCCCGGTGAGGAACCCGCGGCCGAGCGGTGCGTAGGCGACGAAGCCGATGCCCAGCTCCCGGACCGTCGCGAGCACGCCGTTCGTCTCCACCTGCCGGCTGAACAGCGAGTATTCCGTCTCGACCGCCGACAGCGGCGCGCTCGCATGGGCGCGGCGGATGGTGTCCGCCGCCGCCTCGCAGATACCGAGATGACGGATCTTTCCGGCTGCGACCAGCTCACCCAGGGCGCCGAAGGTCTCTTCCACGGGCACCTGGGGATCGACCCTGTGCTGGTAGTAAAGATCGATCCGATCGGTGTTCAGATGACGCAGCGAACGCTCGACACTGGACCGCACATAATCCGGACGACCGTTCGGGCCTCCGAGGACGTTTCCGGTGTCGTCCATTTCCGCCCCGCCGAACTTCGTCGCTATCACGGCCTCGTCGCGACGTCCCTTCAGTGCCCGGCCGAGCAATTTCTCACCGGAAAAGGGGCCGTACACATCGGCCGTGTCGAACATCTCGACGCCCAGCTCAAGGGCTCGTCGTATCGTGGCGATCGATTCGCTTTCGTCCGCGGCGCCGTATGCCCCCGTCATTCCCATGCATCCCAGCCCGACAATCGAGGATGTCAGACCAAGATTTCCGACCTTACGCTCTTCCATGTCATTACCCGTTTCATTGGCGGTCGTCCGCTCGGTGCAGAAACAGGAAAACAGCTCTCCGGACGTGAGGCCATACGTTAAATGGCCTCGCGATGCCTAGGAATGCCAGTGCTACCATGGATTGATGATCATTTTGTCGGGGCGGCGGCGGTGACCGGGACCAGGAACGTCGCGCTGGGGGCGTTCCTGCGCACCCGACGCGCTCAGGTCGAACCGCACGACGTCGGCCTGCCCACCGCCGACCGCCGGCGCGTGCCCGGTCTGCGCAGAGAGGAGATCGCGCAGCTCGCCGGGGTGAGCCCCGACTACTACACACGGCTTGAGCAGGGGCGTCAGCGGACGGCTTCGCGAGCCGTGCTCGACGGCGTGGCGGGGGCGTTGCGCCTGACGGCCGACGAACGGTCACATCTGTACACCCTCGCCGGGATCGCCGACGCCGACGGGACCTCGCCGGGCGCACCCGCACGCAGGACCGTCGACCGCAAGGTGCAGCGTGTGCTCGATCTGCTGGGCGACACTCCCGCCATACTGTTCGGCCCATTCATCGATGTCATCACCGCGAACAGGGCGGCGTCATTTCTGTTCGCCGACTTCAATGTCATGCCCGCGCGTGAACGCAACGGCCTCAGATGGATGCTCCTGTCGTCGGCGGCGCGCGAACTCTACGGCCGAAGCTGGGAGGATGCGGCCACCGAAATGATCGGCATGCTGAGAATCGACGCCGGCCGCACCCCGGACCATCCCCGCCTCGCCGAACTCGTCGCGGAGCTGAATGACGAAAGTGCGCTGTTCAATCGCCTGTGGCGAGAGCACCGGGTCTCTACCTGGCTCCATGAAAGAAAGATCCTGCGCCACCCGGGTTTCGGCGACATGGAATTCTTCAATGAACTGATCACGCTGCACAGCGCCCCGGGTCAGACCCTTGTCGTGATGATCCCCGCAGATCCGGTCGCTTTCCGGAAGGCGCTGCGAGCCTGAACGCGCCCATCCCCGTGAGACGGCGCTCTCACGCCGCGCCGGAACCCGGATGCCGAGACGGCGCCGGGCATCCGTCCGGGCATCCGTCCGGGCATCCGTCCGGGCATCCGAGGCGCTCAGGTCAGGCGGAGGTCAGGCGGAGCCGGGCGAGGTGAGCGCCACGCCGGCCTCGCCGGTGTAGTCCAGGAAGGTCAGCGACTCCTGGAGGTAGAGCCGCACCCCGTCGGCGTCGTGCGACAGGTAGCCGATGGAGAGGTCCTGGCCCAGGTGCAGGGCGAAGTCACCGCCGCGGGCGGACAGCAGGAACGCGCCGTCGATGGCGGGCGCCCAGATGATCTCTCCGTCGATCACCCTGGTGAGGTGCTCGTGGATCGGGTAACCGTGGTCGGAGGTCTCGTTGACGGCGGTGTAGGCGTCGGCGCTGAGCACCAGCGAGTACGGCCCGTCCACTCCGGCCAGCCGCAGGGCGCTCACCGCCCGGCTGACGGTGTTCGGGTAGGCCCGTACGTCCTCGGGCAGGCTGAGCACCGGGTTGGTGGAGGCCTGCCTGATCCCCTCGATCCCGGCCGCGGCGTATCCCTCGAACACCACCCGGTCCTCGGCGAACGCCATCTGCTTGGCGGCGTCCTTCACCGGCTGCCAGTCGGCGTCGCGGGCGCCGCGCTCGACGTCGTCGATCGCCCGCCGGTCCAGGGTGAACGGCACGCGCAGCTCGACGATCGGCATCGAGGTGCGGGAGTGGGAGACCACCCCCTCGGAGGGCGGCTCGATCGGGGCGAGATGGCCGGTGGGGACCGACGACAGGGTGATGCCCCCCGGGTCCGGCACGTCGACGACCCTGCGGCCGGCGAGGTGCCGCTTGAAGGTGCGCCGGGCCTCGTCCTCCAGGTCGGCCCAGGCCGCCGCGGAGATGGGCGCCAGTTCGCGGTGCAGATTGTTCATCGTGCGGGACTCCTCTTCAGGTCGCCGATGCCCAGCGACCCCTCGTACACGGGTGGTTCGGGCACCTGTTGTGCCCGTGGCGCGGGGGCTTGGGGAAGGTCGTCGAGGAAGTCGGCGGTGGGCACGAAGAACAGCGTCCCGGTCACCGCGGTGGAGAAGTCCAGGAGCCGGTCGTGGTTGCCCGGCGGGTCGCCGATGAACATGTTCTCCAGCATCCGCTCGGTGACGCTCGGGGTGGCGGAGTAGCCGATGAAGTAGGTGCCGAACTCGCCCCTGCCCACCGAGCCGAAGGCCATGTTGTCGCGCAGGATCTGCCGCTCGGTGCCGTCGGGGTCGAGGACGGTGTTCAGCGCCACGTGTGAGTCGGAGGGTTTGAGCTCGTCGGGCAGTTCGATGTTGGACAGCTTGGTGCGCCCGACCGCCCGCTCCTGCGCCTCCACGGTCAGCGTCTCCCAGGCGGTGAGGTCGTGCAGGTATTTCTGCACGACGACGTAGCTGCTCCCGGCGAAGCCGGGATCCTCCGCGCCGATCATGACCGCGACCTGGGCGGCCGGGCCGGTGGGGTTCTCACTGCCGTCCACGAAGCCGAGGAGGTCGCGGTCGTCGAAGTAGCGGAATCCGTGCACCTCGTCCTGTACGGTCACCGCGCCCGCCAGCCGGCGGGTGAGCTGGGCCGCCAGCTCGAAACACAGGTCCATCCGGGCGGCGCGGATGTGGAAGAGCAGGTCGCCCGGGGTGGAGACGGCGCGGTGCACGGCTCCCTCCAGTGCGCGGAAGGGGTGCAGCTCCGCCGGGCGCGGCCCGTCGAAGAGCCGGTCCCAGAGTGCCGAGCCGATGCCGGTGACGCAGGTGAGCCCGGCCTCGGGGACCCGGAAACCCACCGATCGCACCAGACCGGCCACGTCGGGCAGCAGTTCTCGCACGACGGGCTCGCCGCCGGCGTCGACGGTCACCACCAGGAAGAGGGCGGCGTTGGTGAGCGGTTTGAGGACCGCCTGCGAGACGACCGGTTGCGTCATGCTCTTACCCGCCCCGCCTTTCTGGTGCTGGTGTCCGGAAACTCCGATGGTGATGTCCGGAAAGTGTAGTGGGGCAGGGTAGGCCGCCCATCGGCGCGTCCTCACCGTCCGGAGGACCGCCCTCACCGGCGGCAGGCCGACGACGCTTCACGGGGGCCGACCGCCCCGGGATCGACGACGCACTGCCCTCCCACCCCGCTGGAAGGGACGGCTTCCCCTTGTCTGACACGTGCCGTGGCCACGGCACCGTCGCCGAGCAGGGGTGCGTTATAGCATGGTTAGTCTCATACTGCGTGGTGGGCGACGCGACGTGAGCGATCACCGCGTTCAGTACGGCTTGCAGTGAAATGGTATCTCGCCTGGTCTGAGGGAGACCGCATCGGCCCGGCCACTCCCGGCCCCGTCCGGCTGGGCGGGGGCCGGAGGGCGAAGGCCACGGCGCGTACCGCAGACTGTTCGGGCACTCAGACGAAGGAGCACAGTGATGACCGGAACGACTGAAGTCGCGATCCTCGCCGGAGGCTGCTTCTGGGGAATGCAGGACCTCATCCGCAAACGCCCGGGCGTGATCTCCACCAGGGTCGGTTATACGGGCGGGGACGTGCCCAACGCGACCTACAGGAACCACGGGTCCCACGCCGAGTCGATCGAGATCGTCTTCGACCCGGAGAAGATCTCCTACCGGGACCTTCTCGAGTTCTTCTTCCAGGTCCACGACCCCACGACGAAGAACCGCCAGGGAAACGACATAGGGCTCAGCTACCGGTCGGCCATCTTCTACACGAACGACGAGCAGAAGAAGGTCGCGGAGGACACGATCGCCGATGTCGACGCCTCCGGCCTCTGGCCGGCCAAGGTCGTCACCGAGGTTGAGCCGGCCGGGCCCTTCTGGGAGGCCGAACCCGAGCACCAGGACTATCTCGAGCACTACCCCAACGGCTACACGTGCCACTTCGTGCGGCCCAACTGGAAGCTCCCGCACCGGGACGAGAAGGTCAGCCACTAAAAAGGCCGGATACCGCGGCCACCACCGCGACCCGCGCGGCGGTGGCCGGAGCGCCCGCCGGGAACGACCTCGGCGACCGGCACCGTACGGCCCATGCGGCGGTCGAGGCGACGGCGCCGTTCCCGGCCGCCGCGGTGGCGTTCCGGCTCACCGAGCGCCGGACCACGGCGGATGGAAGATCGTCGCGGCCGCCGGCACGATCCTTACGGCGGGCCCGCGGGCCCGGCCGGGGCGCTCGCCGCTCAGCCGCGCCAGCCGCCGGGGTCCACCCCGCCGGGCACCTCGGCCGCGGGGTCGTAGGGGGTCCGGGTGAAGACGAAGGTGTTGAGGTCCAGGTGGCTGAGCGAGCCGTCGGCCCGGCGGACCACGCGCAGGATCTCGCCGGCGTAGTAGCCGTCCAGCCCGAGCCAGGTCCCGTCGTCCTGGGCGGCGAACCGGGAGGCACGGCCGGTGCCGGCGACCGGGTTGAGGGATACGTCTCCCTGCGGCAGCAGCCGCAGCGCGTACGCGCTGGGCCCCCAGTACCACGGGCCGGTCAGCTCCAGCAGGCCCGCGTCGGCTCCGGCGGGCTCCCATTCGGCGGGCAGGCGCGGCTCGTGCTCGTCGAGGATGGCCAGCAGGTCGGTCAGCAGGCCCCGGCTCATCCCCGAGGTGGAGTTGGCCATGAAAAGCACCCCGACCCTGTCGGAGGGGTCGGCCCACACGGTGGCCAGGAAGCCCGGCATGGAGCCGGTGTGCCCGGCCAGGCGGCGGCCGCCCGCGCGGGTGAGCTGCAGGCCCAGGCCGTACCCGCCGGTCCAGGCGTCGCCGTCGTCGACGGTCGCGGGCTCGCGCATCTCGGCCACCGTGGCCGGATCGAGCACGCCGCCGGTGTCTCCGGCCACGAACGCCGCCCACCGGGCGAGGTCGGCGGGGGTGGACCAGAGCTGCCCCGCCGGGGCCATGGCGACCGCGTCGTGCTCGGGCTCGGGCAGCAGCACGTCGGCCCACGGGTGCACGGCGTAGCCGGTGGCGTGCGGGGCGCGCGGCCGGGGCGTGGTGTCGTCCATGCCCAGCGGCCGCAGGATCTCCTGCTGTACGGCCTGCGCCCAGTTCATGTCCCGGTGCCGGGCGACCAGCTCGCCCAGCAGGCCGAATCCCAGGTTGGAGTAGTGGTAGCGGCGCCCAGGCCGGTGCCGGGCGGTCTCGGGGCCGAGCAGGCCGATGAGCTCCTCCACCGGCATGCCCGGGGTCCGCTCCCACCACGGGCCGGGCGACTCGGCGCTCAGTCCGGAGGTGTGCGACAGCAGCTGGGCGACGGTCACCTCGCCGACCGGGATGCCGGGGATGTGCTTGGCGATCGGGTCGAGCAGGTCCACGCGGCCCTCGTCGCGCAGCCGCATGACCACGGTGGCGACCATGCTCTTGGTGATCGATCCGATCCGGTACTGGGTGGTCTCGGTGGGCGCGGCTCCCTCCACCCGGCCGCGCGAGCCGAACCAGGCGAGCCGCCCGTCACGCACCACGGCCACCGCCAGGGACGGTATCCGCGACTCGGCCTGCTCCACCGCGACCCTGCGCAGCAGCGCGCGAGCCGTACTCTCCAGAACCGGTGACATCAGCTGGCTCCTCCTTGGCACGACAAAGTGTCCCCAGGGTAGTACCGCTGGAGTCCCGCCGGCATCGGCGGCCGGGGCCACACCGTCGCCGGGGCGGCCGTCGGGCGTTCCGGCGCTGACCTGCCGATCCGGCGGGTCGCCGTTCTCACACCAGCAGGCGCACCGCCGCGACCAGCGTGAGGGCGACCGTGGTCCACTCGAAGAACTTCCGGTCGATACGGCTGATGATCATTCGGCCGGCCACCGCCCCGGCGAGGACGGCGGGGGCCGTCAGCGCGCCGAACGCGAGCGTGGCCGGGGTGATGAGGCCGAGCGCGACGCTGAAGGGAACCTTGAACGCGTTGAGCGTGAGGAAGAACCACGCGCTGGTCCCCAGGAACCCCAGCATCGGCAGGCCCGCCGCCAGCAGGTAGAGGGCCATGATCGGCCCTGCCGCGTTGGCGGTCATGGTGGCGAAGCCGGCGAAGATCCCCGCGAGGGCGGCGATCAGCCGGTGGTGGGCGAGCGAGGCGTCGGGGCCGCGGCGCCGGTTCCACAGGTGGACGGCGAGGATGACCAGCAGGATCCCGCCGATGAGCCGTCTCATCTGGGCGTCGTCGGCCCAGCCGACGACGAGGGCGCCGGCGACCACGCCCGCGGCCACCCACGGGGAGAGCCTGAGCAGCCTCGGCCAGTCCGCGTGGCGGCGGTAGACGGCCACGGCGACCACGTCGCCGACGAGCAGCAGCGGCAGCAGGACGCCCGTGGACAGCCTGGTCGGCAGGACGAACGCGAACAGGGCGACCGCCACCGTCCCCGCGCCGGAGACGCCGGTCTTGGAGAAGCCGACGAGGAACAGGGCCAGCAGCGCCACCGCCCACTGCAGGGCGTCGAGAGGGGGCATCAGATGCGCCGCCCACGGGCCGCCCGCGCGCAGAGCCCTTCGCGTCTTGCGCCCGTGGATCTCACCCGATGCCCGGTGGGCGACCGCCGGCCGTCGCGCGCGATCAGAGCGGCCGATACATGATGTGCAGGCCGACGTAGCCCTCGACCGGGTGCGCGAAGCCCTCCGGCAGGGTCGCCAGCACCTCGAAACCGAGCGAGCGCCACAGCGCCACCGCCCGGGTGTTGGTCTCCACGACGGCGTTGAACTGCATCGCCCGGTAACCCTCGGCGCGCGCCCAGTCCAGGACGTGCTCGCCCAGGGCCCGGCCGACGCCGCGCCCGGCGTGCTCGGGATCGACCATGAAGCTCGCGCTGGAGATGTGGGAGGCGGGCCCCATGTGGTTGGGGTTCATCTTGGCCGTGCCCAGGATCACCTGGTCGGGGCCGACGGCGACGACCGTGCGGCTCGGGGGCTCCAGGAGCCACATCGCCCGGGCCCTCTCCTCGCTGACGTCGCGGTCCCAGGTGAAGGTCTCACCGGCGGCGACGATCCGGCGGAGGAAGGGCCAGATCGCGGGCCAGTCGTCGGACGTCGCGTCCCTGATCAGCATGACGTCCAGCATGCTGGCCGGGATGGACGATCGCAAATCACTTTAACGGGATAAGGGGGATTTGCTGGATACGGGTAGAGGTACGGCCGGAATACACCGCCGGCACTGCTCACCTCATGCTCGCCGCCATCAAGCGAACGGCCGGCATCGCCTGCCGACTCTCAGGCGGGAACCGTCGGAGACGGAGCCCACTTCGATGACGTCGGGCGGGCGGCGGCGAGCGGTGCCGGCGGGATGTTGTGCGTGACGCCGAAGGTGTTGTCGGGGTCGTACAGGCGCTTGACGGCGCTCAGCCGCCGGTGGTCGGCGGCGGTGTAGGCGTCCGCGGTCCGGGCCGGGTCGTGCAGGAAGTTCAGGAACGCCCCACCGCTGGTGTGCGCGCGCAGGGCGTCGGCCAGGACCGGAGAGCCGGCGTCGGCGATCACCGACAGGCGGGTGGCGCGGTGGCCGACCGGGCCGGCGTCGGGGCCGGGGCGGCCCATGGCGCCGCCCCAGTGCCGGATCTCCACGGCCGGCCCGTCGTACGGCTCGGCGACGCCCATGATCGCCGCGATCGCCGAGTCCGGCAGCTCCTTCAGGAGTTCGACCTGGGCGGGGGCGGTGCCGCCCATGGAGGCCTCGGCGTACGGCATGGTGCGGAAGTCCTCGATGAGCGCCGGGCCCGCGGCTCGCCACAGCGGCCGCAGCAGCCGCCGGCCCTGGTCGGCGCTCCCCGCGTACAGCGCTTTGAGCTGCAGGACGCGGCGGCCGCGCACGAGCGGGGGCAGCTCCGGGTCGTCGGGCATCGAGGTCAGTGACAGTGCGGTGCTGAGCTCGTCGGGCAGCCCGGTGATCCAGTCCCGGTAGAAGGTCATGATCTCGCCGGCGCGTTCGACCGGGAAACAGGCGGCGCCCGTGAAGACCTGGGCCACCGGGTGCAGCCGGAACTCCAGTGAGGTGACCACGCCGAAGTTGCCGCCTCCGCCGCGCAGCGCCCAGTACAGATCGGGGTGGCTGTCGGGAGCGGCGGTCACGAGCCGCCCGTCGGCCGTGACGACCTGGGCGCGCAGCACGCTGTCGGCGGCGAAGCCGTACGCGCGGGAGAGCCATCCCAGGCCGCCGCCGAGGGTGTATCCGGTCACGCCGACGTCGGCGTGCGAGCCCGACAGAGGGGCCAGCCCGAACGGTTCGGCGGCGGCCATGACCTGGCCCCATCGGGTGCCGGGACCGACGCGGGCGATGCGCCGGCGCGGATCGAGGAGTACTCCGCCCATAGGGGACGTCCTCAACAACAGGCCGCCGTCGCAGGGTGCGTGGGTGCCGTGCCCGGTCGCCTGCACGGCCAGTGTCAGGCCGGCGTCCCGAGCCGCCACGACCGCCGCCCGTACGTCCTCGGCGCTGGTCGCCTCGGCCACCAGCGCGGGTCGCTGGTCGATCGGGGTGAACAGCGGGCGCCGGTGCTCTTCGTATCCGGCTTCGCCGGGAAGGTGTACGGCGCCGGCGAAGCCTGCGCGCAGACGGCGTGCGGGGGTGGAGGCGTTCCTCGATGTGGCGTAGGCGGATGCAACGATCTTGCGCACGGTCTGCCTCTTCGGGTCAGGGGGTGGGGTCAACTGAGATCTACGATAAAGTCACGATCAATGATCGTCAATGATCGTGACTAAAAAGTTCGGGGAGGGCTTCCCCGGCCATCACCGGCGGAGGCCCAGACCTGGGCATGCTCACCGGCCGGCCTTCCGGCGCCCAGGGCGGTGACCGGCTGAAAGTTTCACCTGCGCTCACGCCCACGGGAGGGGGTCTCCGGCCGCGTGGGCGCCGGATAGTCGCAGCCTGCGGGAGCGCGCGCCGGGCGTCGGCGCGTTCCGGCGGGAGGACGGCGAACTCCCGGCGATGGCGTGGTGGCCGGATTCCCGATATGTGATGGGAGTCGTGAAAGCGCTTTCCAGCATCGTGGCCGGTGAAGCGCGCCGATTCGCCCACCATAGGGAAGAGCATGTCCGGATCATCAAGACCGTCCCTTCGCCGCTTACGCGTGATCTGCTCGGCGGCCGTTCTCGCGATCGCCGCGACCGCGACCTCGGTCGTCGTCGCGCAGGCCGCCGCGGCCGGCTGCCGCGTCGCCTACTCCGTCTCCACCCAGTGGGCGGGAGGGTTCAGCGGCACCGTGGCGGTGACCAACCTCGGTGACCCGATCAACGGCTGGAAGCTGGGCTGGGGCTTCACCGCCGGCCAGCAGGTGACCCAGGCCTGGAACTCTGCGATCACCCAGAGCGGCGCCCAGGTGACGGCCGCGGACGCCGGGTACAACGCCGCGCTGGCCACCGACGCCACCGTCTCGTTCGGCTTCAACGCCTCGTGGAACAACACCGCCAATCCCGTCCCGGCGGCGTTCACGCTCAACGGCGTGACCTGCACCGGCTCGACAGGACCGACCCCGACGCCCACCCCCACGGTCGCGCCTCCGACCCCCACTCCGACTCCCACGCCTCCGGCCGGTGACGCCCGGCAGGTGGAGGACCTCGACCGGGGGCTGATCAGCGCCCGCTCCGGCAGCGGTAACCTCGTCGCCTGGCGGCTGCTGGGCACCGACCCGGCGGACGTGGCGTTCAACCTGTACCGGGGCACGACCAAGGTGAACTCCTCACCCGTCACCGCCTCCACCAACCACGTCGACGCGGGCGCCGCGGCGGACGCCTCCTACACCGTGCGCCCGGTGATCGGCGGCGTCGAGCAGGCCGCCTCCGAGCCCTCCCTGCGCTTCACCGGCGGCACCTACCTCGACGTGCCGATCCAGCCCCCGGCGGGCGGGACCACACCGGACGGCGTCGCCTACACCTACGCCGCCAACGACGTGAGCGTGGGCGACCTCGACGGTGACGGCCGCTACGAGATGGTCCTCAAGTGGGACCCCTCCAACGCCAAGGACAACTCCCAGTCGGGCTACACCGGCAACGTCTACGTCGACGCCTACCGGCTGGGCGGCGGCCGGATGTGGCGGATCAACCTCGGGCGCAACATCCGCGCCGGCGCGCACTACACGCAGTTCCAGGTCTACGACTACGACGGTGACGGCCACGCCGAGGTCGCGATGAAGACCGCCGACGGCACGGTCGACGGCGCCGGAAGGGTGATCGGCAGCTCCACGGCCGACCATCGCAACTCCAGCGGCTACGTCCTGGCGGGCCCGGAGTATCTGACCATGTTCGGCGGCCAGAACGGCGCGGCGCTGTCCACCGTGAACTACGACCCGCCCCGCGGCACGGTCTCCTCCTGGGGCGACTCCTACGGCAACCGGGTCGACCGGTTCCTGGCCGGGACCGCCTACCTGGACGGCCGGCGCCCCAGCCTGATCATGGCCCGCGGCTACTACACCCGGACCGTCGTCGCGGCCTGGGACTTCCGCGACGGCGCCCTGACCCAGCGCTGGAAGTTCGACTCCGCGGCCTCGGGGAACTCCGCCTACGCCGGGCAGGGCAACCATCAGCTCTCGGTCGCCGACGTCGACCGCGACGGCAGGGACGAGATCGTCTACGGGGCCATGGCCCTCGACGACAACGGCAGGGGCCTGTGGAACACCGGTCTCGGCCACGGCGACGCGATGCACGTCGGTGACCTGGACCCCTCCAGGGCGGGCCTTGAGGTGTTCAAGGTCGACGAGGACGCCTCCAAACCCAGCTCGTGGATGGCCGACGCCCGCACCGGGCAGATCCTGTGGCAGACCCCCGCCGGCGGCGACAACGGCAGAGGCGTGTCGGCCGACATCTGGTCCGGCAGCGCCGGAGCCGAGTCGTGGTCGGCCTCGGGCGGGGACGGGATCCTCAACACCAGGGGCCAGAACGTGGGCCGCAAGCCGTCCTCGATGAACTTCCTCACCTGGTGGGACGCCGATCCGGTGCGCGAACTGCTCGACGGCACGCACATCGACAAGTACGGCACCGGCGCCGACAACCGCCTGCTGACCGCGAGCGGGGTGCACTCCAACAACGGCACCAAGTCCACCCCGGCGCTCTCGGGTGACCTGCTGGGCGACTGGCGTGAGGAGGTCGTCTGGGCGACCGCCGACAACACCGCGCTCCGCGTCTACTCCACCACCGCGGTCACCGACCGGCGGATCTTCACTCTCATGCACGACGTCCAGTACCGCACCGCGATCGCCTGGCAGAACACGGCCTACAACCAGCCTCCGCACCCGAGCTTCTTCATCGGCTCCGGCATGACGGCCCCGGCCCGGCCCAACGTCTACGTCCGCTAGCCCCGTTTTCCGCACGTGCCACATCGTTGAAGGTCAGCAGCTATGTCTGATTCAGCGCTGCGGGTAATCGCCCCAGGTCGACCGGGGTCACGTGCGGAATGCGGCACCAGCCGCCCCGGCGGGGTTTCCCGCGAGGGCGCCGAACCGGCACGGTCGGGGTTCGCAGGAGTCTCGCCGGCCGTGCCCGTGCCGGCTCGCCCGGGGATCTTGGAGGAGGTCTCCGGGCGAGCCGGTGAACGGCGTGTCCCTCGCCGGCCCTCAGGGGAAAGCGGGCGTGGTCAGGAGACGGGGATCAGGTCGGGGCCGACGATGTGTCCCTGGTGCTGGTCGGGCTCGTTCTGGTCGTGCCGGAAATGCCCGGCGTACCAGACGACGACGTTGGTGGCGCTGACGCTCTCGCCGTTGACGAAACGGTTCAGCATGGCCTGGTTCTTGGTGCCGGAGTTGCCGTCGTAGAGCTCGGCCGGGTGGTGGCGCAGGAACCACAGGTCGGCGACGCCGTACGGGTCGGTGGTGTTGTCGTGCTCGCCGGGGTGGATCTGGTATCCGCGCCCGCTGGTCTTGTCGGTGACCTGCCAGAACCGGGCGGGCGCGCGCCGCTTGCGGGCGACCTCCTGCACGATCGGCACCCCTTCGGGAACGGCCGAGCCGGTGTCGTTGAACTGCTCGATCACGTCGTTGGCGGAGCCTTCCACGTCGAAGTCGAGGCGCCAGTAGACGTGGTGGCGGTGGCGCATGCAGGTGCGCGGGTTGCGCACCCCGGCGAAGCCGAAGCGGGGCTTGATCGTGCCGCCGTCGGTCAGGCGCCATTCCGAGGCGTACCGGTACCAGCCGGCGGCGATCTCGCTGACGATCCGCAGCTCGCCGTCGGCGTAGTGGAAGGCCACTCCCTGGAAGTTGCCCGCGTCGTTGTCGGGGCGCTCCAGGATGGTGCGGGGCGGCTGGGTGCAGATCCGCCAGCCCCAGCCCACCGGGTCGCTGCCGGTCGCCGAGAAACGGGTCTCCTCGTACTGCCAGTCGCGGTAGGTCTCGCCGTCCTCCTCGTACTGGACGTTGAGGATCGGCACGTGGGCCTGGCGCAGGACGATCCTGCCCCGGTAACGCACGTTCCGCAGCTCCACCCCCGAGCCGTCCCCGGGGTTCTGGGGCGCCGAGGCGCGGGGCCGCACCACGATCATGCTCCACAGCTCGGTGTCGTCGTCGATCACGCGCAGCTGTACCTGGTCGGGGCCGCCCCGGTCGCGCAGGCTCTCCACCGGGGCCGGCAGGTGCGACTCGCAGTCGCCGGGATGCATCAGGACGCTGACCCCGGCCGGAGACCAGTCGACGCTGCCCGCGGCGACGTCCACGGCGACGATCCGGTGCTTGGCCTCGCCCGAGGGGGAGTAGACGCCGAGAGTGGGGCGGCGGGTGGTGGTGCCGTCGGGGTTCTCCAGGTCGGCCAGGGGCGGCATCGGCTGGTAGATCAGCACGTCGTCTCCGGCGGGGAAGCGCTCGTCGGCCCGCAGGACGGCCGCGGCGGCCTGGAGCTCCTCCGCCTGCGGGTTGGGGCGGTAGGCGCTGGGCAGCACCTGCGCCTCCTCGGGCCGGTCCAGGGTGCCGCGGAGCTCGACCCCCCGGTTGGAGAGCGGGTCGAACACGTTGGCCCGGAACTGCGCCCGCTCGTCCGGGTCGTGCCCGAGGGCCGCCGCGGCGCCGACGATCAAACTCGCGGTGTCGGCGCTCTGCAGGTGTGCGAGCACGGCGGGATGTGCCCCCGCCACCTCGCGCACCCGTTCCGCCGAGAGCCCCGTTCGGCCCACAGCCTCGATGATCACTCGTACGGTCATGATGGTCTCCCCGTCGCAATGTCCGATGCCGCCCCCGACATATCCGGCGCACACCGTTCATATCCTCTTGTTCTGGCGCTGGGAAGGCCCTTGATCTTCCTACGGTCTCCGAAGCCTGAAGCCGCCCGGAGTCGTGCGGGAGCGCGGCCGAGGCGGGATGCGGCAGGACGCCCTGGCCATGCGCGGGGCGGCAGGGGAAAATGCGGGAAACGCAGGAGGAGATCATGAGTTCCGCCGACGTGCTGATGACCTCGCGTTCCTTCGCCGAGTATCGCGCGATGTTCGCACTCGACGACCATGACCTGGGCGGTGTCATCCTCGACTGCGGCGGTGGCGCCTCCGGCTTCGTCGCCGAGGCCGCCGCCGCGGGAGCGCGGGCGCTGGCGGCGGACCCGCTCTACGCGCGCGGCGCCGCCGTCCTGGCCGAGCGCCTGCCACTCGACCTGGAGCAGGCCGCCGCGATGATCACTGCGAACGCCGACCGGTTCGTCTGGGAGTGGTACGGCTCGGCGCGGCGGCATCGGGAGATGCGCCTCAACGCCGGGAGCGCGTTCGTCGCCGACCTGCGCCGGCGGCCCGGCTCCTACCTTGCCGCCGGCCTGCCGTACCTGCCGCTCGCCGACAGAAGCGTCGACCTGGTGCTCTGCTCGCACCTGCTGTTCACCTGGACCGGGCGGTTCGGCCAGGAGTGGCACCGGGCGGCGATCGCGGAGATGAGCCGGGTATGCCGTGGCGAGGTCAGGATCTTCCCGCTGGTCCGGATGGGAGACGCCGAGCCGGTCGCCTTCCTTGACGCGCTACGGGCGGACCTGCGTGCCGAGGGGCTGGTGTGTGAGGTGCGCGAGGTCCCCTATGAGTTCCAGCGCGGCGCCAACCGCATGCTCACCGTCGGCCGGCGACCCTAGAAGATCGGTTCCGGGCCGGGCCGGTCACAGCGGGGCGCCGCCGAACCCGATCTCGTTGCCGTCGGGATCACGGTAGGTGATCTTGCGCACGCCGTTGGAGTAGGTCTCCCGCTCCGCGGGGTCGAGTCCCCGCTCGGTGATCTGCGCGACGATCGCATCGAGGTCGTCGACGAAGATCGTGTGCAGGGCGTGGCCGGCACGCCCGGGCCGCTGCTCGATGAACACGTACCGGTGTTCCGCGAGCTCCCACACGGCCTCCGTGTCGTTCGGGAGGAACGCCGGCGGGGAGCCCAGCAGCCGTTCGTACCACTCCAGGGCCGCCGCGTACTCGGTGACCGGAATTCCTGCGAACAAGTCGAGGGCCATGCCGCGATCATATGAACTTCTCCCGGTCCCCGTGACCCCGCAGATCCAGCCGTTCCCGGGCACGGAATCATCCGCCCGGAAGCCGACGCCACGGGCCCCGCCCGGCGGCCGGGTCGGCGCGTGGGCCTGCCGGGCGGCCTCCGCCGGCGTCATACCGGGGCCGCGTCCAGCACCTCGCGGAGGTGTACGGGAAGAACATCACCCAGCAGGGGCAGCCCACTGTGCAGCACGTCGATGCCGTCCCGGCCGAGCAGCACCTTGTAATGCCCGGCGAGCTGCTCGGCAGCCGTGGAAACCTGCGTGGCGGAGGTGAGCAGGGTACTGCCGGAACGGCTGCGCGCCGGGCTGGTCCACCGGAAGGACTCGCCGTCGGTGTAGACCAGCAGCCCGCAGTACACGCTCACCGCCGCTTTACCGGAGCGGAGCTCGTGGACGTCGGCCGAGATGCCGTAGACGATGGACAGCTCGGCGGCCAGTTCCTTCGCGCGGCGCACGGCGGACATCACGGGAGACCGTTCGTGTGTCCGGGTGAGTACAGCTGCCAGTGCCGGGGTGAGATCGCTGGGGGTCATGAAACAAGTGAACCCCCCCATGACAAGGACGGAGAGTGAGAAAGCCCCTCCGTTTGCGTGAGGGGAGGACTCCTTTCTCCCCAGGGGAGAGAAATCCTCCCCTTGTTGACAATCGGACGGTAGGAATAAACCCGTTTTTACGCGCCTTAAGTCGCCTTCATCGAAGACGACCAAGCCCTGGCCCGCGCGCCATGACTCTCGGTCGAGTGTCGTTTCCTAGATCTTCTGTCAGGTGTGCGCTGGGACGGCAACGTCAACCATGTCGTGGACGGGGTCATTGCATCGGCCGAGAACGTGGGGCCTCCACCTCACCAACGGGATGGTTGACCGGGTTATCTGCTGGATTGCGCTCCGGTGGGCCCGGTAGGTTCCCGCCGTGAGTGATGATGGCAACGTAGAGATCCGGCTCGCGGCCCCGGCGGACGCGGCGGTGATCGCTGGTATCCACATGACCTCCCGGGTGGCGACCATGCCGTACCTGCCTCCGCAGAAGCGCGATCACGACCAGGTCACCCGATGGGCCGAGGACGTCCTGCTCACGACATGCCGCGTGTGGGTGGCGGTGCGCGATGCGGAGATCCTGGGCTATGCCGCCCTTGAGGGTGACATGCTCGAACACCTCTATCTGCGACCGGACGTCCGACGCCAGGGCCTCGGCACCCGACTGCTCGACGAGGTCAGGCGACACAGCCCCGACGGGGTGTCCCTGCACGTCTTTCAGCAGAACACCGACGCCCGCGCGTTCTACGAGCGCCACGGTTTCACCGTTCTCGACACCAGCGATGGCCGCCGGAACATGGAGAATCTTCCCGATATGGTCCTTCGCTGGGCACCGGACAGCGCACGGTGACGATCACCCGGGGCGCACCGCCTGCCGCTGGCTTAGACTTGCGCAAGTGAATTCGGGGTGAGGGAGGTGGCGTGCAGCAGGGGGAACACGGCGGTTCCGGTACGCATCTGGACGCCGTTCTGGAGCGCATCACCTACGCCAACGAGGAGACCGGCTACACCATCGCCAGGGTGGCCGTCGAGCGCTCCGGCGGCGATCTGCTGACCGTGGTCGGGCCGCTGCTGGGCGCCCAGCCGGGGGAGTCGCTGCGGCTGACCGGCCGGTGGACCTCCCATCCCCGCTACGGCAAGCAGTTCGAGGTGTGGTCCTACGCCACCGTGCTGCCCGCCACCATCCAGGGCATCCAGCGTTATCTCGGCTCCGGGCTGATCAAGGGCATCGGGCCGAAGATGGCCGAGCGGATCGTCGACCACTTCGGCGTCGACACCCTGGAGGTCATCGAGACCGCCCCCGGGCGACTGGTCGAGGTCCCCGGGCTCGGTCCCAAGCGGACCAAGATGATCGGCGTCGCCTGGGAGGAACAGAAGATCATCAAAGAAGTGATGATCTTCCTGCAGGGGGTCGGGGTGTCCACCTCGATCGCGGTGCGGATCTTCAAGCAGTACGGCGACGCCTCCATCACGGTCGTCAGGAGCGAGCCGTACCGGCTGGCCGACGACGTGTGGGGCATCGGCTTCAAGACCGCCGACACCATCGCCCAGGCCGTCGGCATCCCCCACGACAGCCCCGAGCGGGTCAAGGCGGGTCTGCGCTACACCCTGTCGCAGGCCGCCGACGACGGCCACTGCTACCTGCCCGCGCCCAACCTCGTCGGCGACGCGGTGAAGATCCTGGAGGTCCCCGCCGAGCTGACCGCCCAGTGCCTGGAGGAGCTCGTCGCCGAGGAGGGCGTGGTCCGCGAGGAGATCCCGGCCGGCGACACCATCGTCCCGGCGGTCTACCTGGTCCCCTTCCACCGCGCCGAGCTGTCGCTGGCGGGCGCGTTGCGCTCCCTGCTGAACTCCTCACACGACCGGCTGGGCGCCTTCGCGACCGTGGACTGGGAGGTGGCCCTGAAATGGCTGCACGGGCAGACCAACACCGAGCTCGCCGAGGAGCAGGCTCACGCCGTACGGCTGGCGCTGAGCGAGAAGGTCTCGGTGCTGACCGGCGGCCCCGGCTGCGGCAAGAGCTTCACCGTGCGCTCCATCGTCACCCTCGCCCGCGCGAAGAAGGCCAAGGTCATCCTGGCCGCGCCCACCGGCAGGGCGGCCAAGCGCCTGTCGGAGCTGACCGGCCACGACGCCACCACCGTGCACCGGCTGCTGCAGCTGCGCCCCGGCGGGGACGCCACCTTCGACCGTGACAACCCCCTGGACGCCGACCTGGTCGTGGTCGACGAGTCCTCGATGCTGGACCTGCTGCTGGCCAACAAGCTGGTCAAGGCCGTCGCCCCGGGCACGCACCTGTTGTTCGTGGGAGACGTCGACCAGCTGCCCTCGGTCGGCGCGGGCGAGGTATTGCGGGACCTGCTGGCCGCCGAGGAGGAGATCCCCCGGGTGCGGCTGACCCACATCTTCCGCCAGGCGCAGAAATCGGGGGTGGTCGTCAACGCCCACCGGGTCAACACCGGCCTGCCCCCGGCGCTGGAGGGCATGACCGACTTCTTCCTGTTCCCGTGCGAGGAGCCCGAGGAGATCGCGGCGCTGACCGTGGACGTGGTCGCCAACCGCATCCCGCGCAAGTTCGGCCTCAACCCGCGCCGGGACGTTCAGGTGCTGTCCCCGATGCACCGGGGCGCCGCGGGGGCCGGCAACCTCAACAACGCCCTGCAGGAGGCGCTGACCCCCTCCAGGGAGGGGATGCCCGAGCGCCGCTACGGCGGGCGGGTCTTCCGGGTCGGCGACAAGGTCACCCAGCTGCGCAACAACTACGAAAAGGGCGCGGCCGGGGTCTTCAACGGCACCGTGGGAACGGTGGTCGACATCAAGCCCGACGACCACAAGCTGACCGTGCTGACCGACGAGGACGAGAACGTCGACTACGCCTTCGACGAGCTGGACGAGCTCACGCACGCCTACGCGGTGTCCATCCACCGCTCCCAGGGCAGCGAGTATCCGGCGGTGGTCATCCCGCTGGCCACCAGCGCGTGGATGATGCTGCAGCGCAACCTGCTCTACACCGCGATCACCCGGGCCAAGAAGCTCGTCGTGATCGTCGGTTCACGCCGGGCGCTGGCGCAGGCGGTACGGACCCGCAGCACCGGGCGCCGCCACACCAGCCTCACCCACCGGCTTCGCTCACCCTGAGGGCCGTGCTCCGCAAGGGGCCACAGGGAGAGCCGGGGCCTGCCGTATTCCAGCCACCCTCAGTGGAGGGAGTGTTGGTAACGGTTTGATGGTTTTGGAGTGGTTACCGGCTGATTTTTCCTACAGTGCGGGGCTATGGCTGGTGGAGGCTTCCCGGGCCCCGTGGCCGCACCCGGCCGGCATGTCGTGCCCCGTCTCCCCGGCGAAGAGGAGTTCGGCGCCTGCGCATGATGACCCTCCGAACCCGTGCGACCGGACCCGCACGGTCTTCGACCGGTCTGCCCATCTGACTGTCTTTCCCATCAGATCCCAGGACGATTACCGATGCCGAACAAGCGCCGTACCAAGAGTGCCAACGCCAAGACAGCTGCGCCTGAGGCGAGCGCGAACAAATCGGCTCCCAAACCAGTTCGGCAGGCGCCGGCGCCGCCACAGCGGCAACCCGAACCAAGTGACACCGGTGAGGCGCCCTCGTCACGCTCGCGGCGCTGGCTCAAGTCCCCGGGAGCGTGGGCCCTCGGCATCGGCTTCCCTGTTCTCGTGGCCGCCATCCTCCTCGTTGTCACCGGGCTCGGCCCCGACGTCATCGATGTTCCCGCAGCCCGGGACACGATGCGCGCCGTGTTCAAGGACCCCGAGGACATCGAATACAGCATTCGCTATGAAGATCCCGGATATGAGCTGATCCTGCCCTCCGGCGTGGAGCTGACCGCCAAGCAGAGAAGCTTTCTCCAGAACTGGACCTATGCCAACAACAACAAGGAGTCGTATGGCCTCAGCGATCTGATGCGCGAACTCCGCGGCGCCGGAGCCGCCACCCCCGCCAAGCAGATGAACATCGTGGTGACGCTGAAAGGCGAACGTCACCAGAAGATCAACGTGGATGCCATCTATCCGGTCGAGGTGCATCGCACCGCCCCCTACAACGGCACCTGGATCAACATCCCGCCGCAGGACGGGGGGTCGACCTTCCAGATGATGTTCGACTTCGACGAGCACACCCCTCGCGCTCGCACCACCGTGGGCGGCGATGACGGCATTCCCCCAAAGCCTGGCCAGCCGTACTTCCGGAAGAACACGCTGACCGTCAAGGACGGCATTGAGGACACGCTGAACATCTCCACGATCGGCACCCGGCATGCGGTGACCTTCAAGATTCGCATCGACTACCGCATCGGCGGGAAGCCCCGCCACATGGTCATCGCCGACCATGACCGCCCTTTCGTGATCACCCCCATCAACTGCATCGACCGCATCCCCGTCGACAAGAACGGGAAACCCGTCGTCGGCCACGCCTCCTACGATCACATCTGGAGCCTCGGCGGCGGCGACATCGCTTCGGTGAAGAACCCCCGGCGATGGAGCACCGAGTACTACTGCTGACCCGGTCGGTCACGACCGGCTACGACCGACAGATGAGCATTCACGGCTCTGATCGCCGCCCACGCCTCATCCACCGGCTCCGCTCCCAGAGCCCCCCGGCAGCGATGTCGGCCTGCTCGCCGGTCACCTCGATCAACACTCGCACCGCCTCGACCAGCGTCGCCGAAGTCCGCTCCACCTGCGGCAACGTGCGCAGCGCAACCCAATGAAGGCGCTTTTTTCCGTTCCAGGCCGCCGACCTGGGCACCATCCCTTCCCTTGACTCTCGGTTGGCATGTTATTGACCTTACGAAGTGTCCGAAACGTTACCAAACTGGGCGCAACCATGTGCACTCACTACGCATCTCCTATTAGTGTTTTAAATGCGCTTTGCTGTAGTGGGGGAGAGGGTTGTGCTAAACGTGGAAAGTCGAGGCTTGAGGACACCGCTGGCCGCCGCGGCCATGGCGGTCGTCACCGCATTGGCCACAGCCTGTTCAGGGGGCGCGGCCGCCACGGCACCCCCCGGCTCGGGCGGTTCCAGCGCCGATCCGGGCGCGGAGGCCCAGAGCACGCCGGCCGCGCCGGTAATAAAGATCAGCCCCGCCGGGGGCAGCAAGACCGTGCGCCCGGACAAGAAGGTCGTCGTCACCGCGGCCAGCGGTGCCCTTGAGGAAGTCACCGTCGAAAGCGACGGCCAGGCGGTGGACGGCGATTTCGACGCCCTGCGAACCAAGTGGGTGTCCAAGGCTCCTTTGAGACCCGCCAGTGACTACACCGTCTCGGCGACCACGGTGGACGGAACGACCGTCAACAGCTCGTTCAAGACGTTGAAGCCGAAGCTTGAGCTCGAGGTGGCGGACGTGACCCCGGCGATCAAGGGGGAGAAGGTCGGCGTGGGGGCGCCGATCATCGTTGTCTTCAACCAGCCGATCGCCGAGAAGGCCGCGGTGGAGGGGGCACTGGAGGTCGAGTCGGAAAAGCCCGCCCAGGGCGCGTGGCGATGGATCAACGACACGACCGTGATCTACCGGACCGCCAAGTACTGGCAGCCCCACCAGAAGGTGACCTTCACCGCCCGCCTCAACGGCGTACAGGGCGGCAAGGACATGTACGGGCTGAAGGACTTCACGAAGGTCATCCAGATCGGCGCCGCCCAGATCGCCACGGTCGACACCCGCAAGCACAAGATGATCGTCAAGCGTGACGGCAAGGTCGTGCAGACCATGCTGATCAGCGCGGGCAACGCCAGCACCCGGGAGTACACCACCACCAGCGGCGTCCACCTGGCGATGGGCAAGGCCAACCCCGAGCGCATGATCTCCCCGGGCCGCAAGAAGGGCGACCCCGGCTACTACGACCTGATGATCAACCACGCGGTCCGGTTCTCCAACAGCGGCGAGTACGTGCACGCGCTGAACAACGTCTGGGCCCAGGGCCGCCAGAACGTCAGCCACGGCTGCATCAACTCCCGGCCCGACCAGGCCAAGTGGTTCTACGACCAGGTCCAGCGCGGCGACGTGATCAACATCACGGGTACCAACCGCGAGATGGAGTGGAACAACGGCTGGGGCTACTGGCAGATGTCGTTCACCCAGTGGAAGAAGGGCAGCGCCCTGGCGTAGCACGCACGACGGCCCGCCCCCGCCCACCTCACCGGACATCTCCGAAATCCCCGGTTTCCAAAACCGGGGAGGACCTCACAGGAGGGTGAGCTGCGCCTGCGGGGGCAACGCCAGCGGCAGGGGCTGCTCGGGCCGCGTCGGGCTCATGCCGTAGCGGGCGGCGAGCCGCAGGACCTGGCCGGTGATGCCGCCCACGTAGGCGGCATCGGCGTCGGCGCTCTTGCCGTACAGCTCCAGGTAGCGGGCGGCCAGAGCGGGATGGTGCTCGCCGATCCAGGCGAGATACCACTCCCGGGCACCGGGCGGAAGCCGCAGCACGTGCGGGGTGAGACTGACCGCTCCGGCGTCGGCCACCCGGCGCACGGTGGCGGCGAGCTGGTCGGGGGAGTCGGTGAGCAGCGGCAGGATCGGCGCCATCGCCACCCCGCACGGCACCCCGCGCTCGTTCAGCTCCGCCACCAGCTCCAGGCGTTTCTGCGCGCTCGGCGCGCCGGGCTCCACGGTCCGCCGGATCCTGTCGTCCACGAACGCGATGGAGATGACCGCCCCCGCCCCCGGGGCCGCCGCCAGCAGATCGGCGTCACGCAGGATCAACCGGCTCTTGGTGTGCACGGTGAACGGCGCACCCACCTCGCGCAGCGCGGCGACGATGCCCGGCATCAGCCGGTAGACGTCCTCGACGCCCTGGTAGCAGTCACCGCCCACCCCCACGATGATGGGCTCGCCGTCCCATTTGGACGTCAGCTCCGCACGCAGCCGCCGCACGATGTTGGTGCGCACCACGATCCGCGAGTCGAAGTCGCTCCCGGCGTCCAGCCCCAGGTAACGGTGGCCGCGACGGACCGCGCAGTAGCGGCAGGCCTGGGCACACCCCCGGTAGGGGCTGACGGCCCAGCCCTCGGCGGTACGGTCCAGCGCGGTGCGCGCCTGGACCTCATAACAGGTCAGCCCGCCGTGGACCCGGGTCACCGCGGAGCGCTCGATCCGCGGCCTGGCGTCGGGCGGCGCGGCGAGCAGGGGAGGCGCGTCCCATCGCATACCGATCAGTGGAACACGCTTTCGACACCGCCCGCAACTCGGAGCCCCGGCACCGCCGTCGCGAGCGGCGGCGCGATCAACGAGGCGGATGCGCCGTCCCGGCGCCCACCTCGGCATGAGCCACTCGAAGGCCGAAAAGTCACACCCGATAAACTGCTGCACCCCTACCGGTTTGCGGAGAGTGTTCCATGGCGTGGCTGATTCTGGCAGGGGCGATCCTCGCCGAAGTTCTGGCGACCACCGCGCTCAAGCTGAGTGACGGCTTCGCGCACAAGGGATGGACGATCGTCGTCGTGGCCGGCTACATCGCCGCGTTCGTCCTGCTCGCCCGCGCCCTGAAACTGCAGATGGAGGTCGGTACGGCCTACGCGGTGTGGGCGGGCGCCGGCACCGCCGTCATCGCCGCGATCGGCGTGCTGTTCCTCGGCGAGACGATCAACCTGGCCAAGGTCGTCGGCATCGCCCTGATCATCGGCGGGGTCATGGTCCTCAACCTGGCCGGCGGCGCCCACTGACCGGCCCCGGACCCCTCCTGCTCACCGCGATCTCGCCGCCGCTCGCGACGGCGCCACCGGCGGCGGCTTCACCGGCGGCCCTCATGCTCTGCGCGCCGCCGCCCTGCCCGTGAACGGGAGCGATCCGACGAACGGACGCACCCGAAGCCGGCCGGGAAAGCCGAGCCTCGCTCGCATCCGGGGCGATAATGTGTGGCCCGCCACCTTCGAGCTGATCTACGCTGGCCGGGTGCTGAAGCCTTCCTACCCGATCCGCACCGACCGCCTGATCCTGCGCCCCTTCACCCCGGCGGACCTGGACGCCCTACACGCCATCCAGTCGCTGCCGGAGGTGAGCCGTTACCTGTACTGGGGGCCCCGCGACGCCGAGCAGGTCCGCGAGGTCCTCGAAACCAGGATGGGCCAGTCGGCCCTGCTGGAGGAGGGCCAGGCCCTGAGCCTGGCGGTGGAGCTGGCCTCCACCGGCGAACTGATCGGCGACGGCGTGCTGTCCTGGCACAGCCGCCTGCACCGCAGCGGAGAGATCGGTTACGTCTTCCACCCCGCCCACCACGGCAGGGGATACGCCACCGAAGTGGGCCAGGCCCTGCTGGAACTGGGCTTCGACGGCCTGAACCTGCGCCGGATCACCGGCCGCCTGGACGGCCGCAACGAGGCCTCGGCCCGGGTGCTGGAACGCCTGGGAATGCGCCGCGAAGCCCACCTGGTGGAGAACGAGATGGTCAAGGGCGAATGGACCGACGAGTTGGTCTACGCGATCCTGCAGCGAGAGTGGCACGCCCGCCGCTGAACCGCCGAACACCGGCCGCCCGCCGATCCGCACCCGCGCCCGCGGCGCTAACCTGATGCGCGACGACTGCAACTCCATGACCCCGTCCCGCTCCGCCCCCTCGATCCATCCCGGCAGAACAGGAGGAGGGGCCTGGCGCCCGCGACCGAACTCGCGGAAGCGTGCCCCGCACCCACGATGAACATCCTTCACCTGGCCCTGGCCGCCGACTGGGACGCCGCCCGCCCAGCGGGAGAGTACCGCGTCTCCACCCTCGGCCGCACCCTCGAACAAGAAGGCTTCATCCACGCCTGCGCCGACCAGGCCCAGCTCCACGGGGTCGCCCGGCGCTTCTACGCGGACGTCACCGACCCGCTCGTCCTTCTCACCATCGACCCCGCCGGGCTGGACGTACGCCTGGAGACCCCGGACGACTCACCCGAGGCCTTCCCGCACATCTACGGGCCGCTTCCCCTCACCGCGGTGATCTCCGCGACCCCCTTCGCGACCCCCTGAGCCTCCACCCCGGCTCCGCGGCACGTCGAACAGCACCGAGGGCGAACGGCCTGCCCTCCAGCAAGCCGATACCAAGTGAGCATCAATCATTCGAAAGCACCCGCCGGGATACGGTCGCCTGAATCTCGTTATGTGAATCACCGGAAGACGCCGGAGAACAGCCGGCCCGGCTCACCGGCGCGTACAGGGAAAAACGCGCCGCGAGAAAACGACGGGGAAGTCCGGAAACGGGGGTGCGGCTACGGCACTGCGAACCGCACCGCCTCCCAGAGGAGAAGAAGCACCGGGTCAGCTACGACGGGGAAAAGATGCCGACGGCTGCCTGACCGGTGAGGTGAGCAACCGAGGGGATGCAATTGCTCAATCTGATCAGTACCGACCATGTGGCCGCCCCTGATCGTTCCGACTTCTGGTGGGGGGCGGTCGCCGAATCCATCGTGCCGGTGCACGGATCCAGCGACCAGGGAACGAACTTCCGCGCGGAGATGCGTTCACTCGACCTGGGCTCCTCACAGCTGACGAGAGGGCGGTGCGTGCCGTTCCAGGCCCGCCGCAGCCCGGCGCTCATCCGCCGCTCCGACCCCGGCCTCTACCACCTGTCCATGATCCTGCGGGGCAGGTCCCACATCAGCCAGGCAGACCGCGAGGCCTGCCTGGAACCCACCGATCTCGTGCTGTACGACACCTCCCGCGCCTTCCACGTCCGGATGGAAGCCGGCGACCGGCCGGCGGAGGACGCCGCGCCCGGCTTCACCGACGGGCTGATCCTGCAGTTCCCCCGCGACCTGCTCCCGCTGCCGGCCGCCATGGTCGAGCGGCTCCTCCTGCGGCGGATGTCCGGGCAGGGCGGCATCGGCGGCGTTCTCACCGCGGTGCTCCGCCAGCTGATGGCCCAGCCCGAAGAACTCTCTCCCCAGGACATCGCCCGGATGTCGACGATCGTCCTCGACCTCGTCGCGGCCTGGATCGCCCATGAGTCCGAGGGGGAGTCGTGGCTGCCCGCGGGCGATCGGGCGGCGGCGCTGTTCGTGCAGATTCAGAGCTTCATCGAGCAGCGACTCGGGGAGGCCGACCTCACCCCCTCATCGGTCGCCGCCGCACACCACATCTCCACCCGCTACCTGCACCGGCTCTTCCAGCGGCAGGGACTCACCGTGGCGGGATGGATCAGGCACCGCCGGCTCGAACGCTGCCGCCGCGACCTGGCCGACCCCGCGATGGACGGCCACCCGGTGAACACCATCGCCGCCCGGTGGGGCTTCATCGACGATTCGCACTTCAACCGGCTCTTTCGCACCGTCTACGAAATGCCGCCCGCCGCCTACCGGCGCGAACGCCATGATCGGGATATGCCCTCGGGTGTGCGCGAACGGTCAACGACCGGGCGCTGACCGTCAATGACGGCACCGGCGACGCACGACAGGATGGTTCACAGACCAGCACACACAACCCAGAGGCCACGGCAACAGGGAGCCCGTACCGGCCAGTACGGCGCAGGCCGGCGCACATCGCCACAGGTGAGGTGCGCCGGCCGGGGACTTCCCAGACCCCCCCGGGGGGCGAACCGGCGAAGGATCCGCGTTCGCCCCATCACCGCCCGCCTCATCGCATCTCGACGAACCTGATCAGACGCGCCCGCCCGCAGGCGCCGCGCGCATCATCAATGGAGCGAATCATGCGTTCACGTCTTACGGCAACGATCCTTGGCACGGCCCTCCTCGGAGCGGTGGCCGCCTTCACCCCCACCGCGCTCTCCTGGGCCGGCCCCGGAAGCGCGCAACTCTCCTGGATGGGCCCGACCAGCGCGCACCTCGCCTGGCCCGGCGCGACGATCAGCGATCCCTCCTGGATGGGCCCCACCGGCGCGCAGCTCTCCTGGGTCGGTCCGACATAGAGCGACCTCACGCAGACCTTTCCCGAGGAAGGGCCCTGGCCATGGCCGTGAGCCGGGTTGGCGGCAGCCCATCTCACGGATGACGGGCCCACCTGTCGCCACGCACTGCCGGTAGGGGACCACCGGCAGTGCGTGGCCGCCTACACGCAGAGCGTCCTCTGGATCCGCCGGGCCGCGAACGTCAGCCCCAGAGCCATCATGACCAGCAGATACGCCGCGTTCCCCAGCAACCCCCAGCGCAGCTCCCCGATCGCCAATCCCCGCACCAGCTCCACGGCGTGATACAGCGGGGTGAGCCACACCACGATCTCCATCGCCACCGGGTAGTCCTGCACCGGGGAGAACGTCCCGGAGAACAGAAACAGCGCGAACTGGCCCGTGGTCAGCATGTCGAAGTCCTGCCAGCCCCGCATGAGCGTGCTGATCGCCATCCCGACGCCGCCGAACGCCAGCCCCACCAGCAACGTCGCGGGCAACGCCGCCAGCGCCCAGCCCGGGCTCGTCAACCCCAAAGCGACCATCACCATCAGGAACGCGATGGTGTACACCGAGCTGCGCACCATCGCCCAGGCCAGCTCACCCAGCGCGATCTCGAACGGCTTGACCGGCGTCGCCAGGATCGCGTCGAAGGTCTTGGAGTACTTCATCTTGAAGAAGAAGTTGAACGTCGTCTCCGACAGTGCCCCCGACATCGCCGAGACCGCGAGCATCGCCGGGGCGACGAACACGGCGTACTCCACCACGCGGCCACTCGGCAGTGTCAGGTCACCGACCAGCGCTCCCACCCCGATGCCGATCGACAACAGATACAGCACCGGCTCGAAGAAGCCCGACAGCAGAACCAGCCAGTAGGAGGGGCCCGAACGCAGCGCCCCCACATTGCGGTTCATCACCGCGCCCACCCGGGAGGGAGAGACCCGGGCGGCCACCATCGTGGAAATCATGAATCAGTCCTGAAGTCGCTTGCGGAAGGCGGCGATCGCCCAGGTGAGTCCGGCCGCGCAGCACAGCAGCAGGTATCCCGCGTGCGCCCAGATCGGCCACGGAGCAGCCACCCCCAGCGTCGCGGCCCGGCTCAGCTCCACCCCGTGCCACAGCGGGGAGACGTATGCCAGCGGGCGCACCAGCTGCGGCAGCTGATCCACCGGGAAGAACACCCCGGCGAACAGCGTGGAGGGGATCATCACGAACCGAAACAGCAGCGCGAAGTAACTGTCGTGCTCGATGCTGGCCGCGAACGCCATCACCGGAGCCGCGGCCGACATGGCCACCAGCGCCGCGATCACCGGGGTCAGCACCGCCCAGGGGGAGTGCAGCGCGCCGAACAGCGCCGTGATCCCCAGGAACACGACCGCCGCGATCTCCACCCGGATCAGGATGTACAGCAACCAGCCCGACACCATGTCGCGGACCTCGACCGGTGTCGCGCGCATCGCGTGATAGGCCCGCACCCACTTGAAGTCGCCCAGCACCGAATAGGTCGACTCGCCGATCGCCATCTGAAACGCCGTCGAGGCCATCACCCCGGGCACGATCCACGCCAGATAGTCGACGCCGCCGATCGTCCCGACGTATCCCCCCACCCCGACCCCGATGCTGACCAGGAACAACACCGGCAGGATGAAGGAGGAGAACGCCGAGGCCCGCCACAGCCGCCGATACAGGGCGAGGTTGCGCTCGAGCACCGCCACCGTCGGATGAACCATCAGTCCACCAACGTCCGGCCGGTCAGCTGCAGGAAGACATCCTCCAGCGAGGAACGGCGCACCAGCACACTGGAGGGCGTCAGCCCCCGCCGGTGCACCTCCGACACCGCGGCGTCCCCGTCGTCGGCGTACAGCAGGATCCGGTCCGGCAGCGGATCGACACGCCCGATGCCCTCCAGCTTCCCGGCGTAGTCGACCTCGTCGGTGAAACGCAGCTCCACCACCTCGGGCGTGGAGTAGGTCTGGATCAACGACCGGGGAGAGCCCTCCGCCACGATCCGCCCGCCGTCCATCACCACCAGCCGATCGCACAACTGCTCGGCCTCGTCCATGTAGTGCGTGGTCAGCACCAGCGTCGTGCCCCGCTGCTTGAGCCGGAACAGCCGCTCCCACAGCAGGTGCCGCGCCTGCGGGTCCAGCCCCGTCGTCGGCTCGTCCAGCAGCACGAGGTCCGGCTCGTTGACCAGGGAGCGCGCGATCGTCAGCCGCCGCTTCATGCCCCCCGAGAGCGGCTCCACCTGGCTGCCGGCCTTGTCCTGCAGCTGCGCGAACTCCAGCAGCTCATCGGCCCGCCGCCGCGACTCCGCCTTCGACAGGCCGAAGTAGCGGGCGTACGTCGTGAGGTTCTCCCGCACGCTCAGATCCGGGTCCAGGTTGTCCAGCTGCGGGCAGACCCCCAGCCGGGCGCGGATCTTCGGGCCCTCGCGCACCGGGTCCATGCCCAGGATGCGCAGCTCCCCGGAGGTCGGCATCGACACGCAACTGATCATGCGCATCGTGGAGGACTTCCCGGCTCCGTTGGGCCCCAGGAATCCGAACGCCTCACCCGGCGCCACGTCCAGGTCGATCCCGTCGACCGCGGTGAAGTCACCGAACCGTTTGACCAGAGCACGGGCATGGATAAGAGGTTGTTCAGGCACGCCCAGGACGGTAACAGAGCCCGCCGACAGTTCCGCAAAGGGTTATTTCCGCGATCCCTCCCCGGGACGGGCCCACGCGAGGCCGCTCCGTACCGGACCGGGAGAGCCGCGCGTCTCCGGAACCCTTCCCGGCGGCAGAGCGCCTGCGGCGCCGCTCTCCGTGAACGCGCCCTCCGGGCGGCCGCGGCGCGTGCTCCCCGGATCCGCCCGCCCGGCCGTGAGCTCGCCAGTAAGCTCCCATGCCATGACCGACGCACAGCCACCGACGATCCGTACCCTCGACTCGACGGTGGTCTACACGAACGCCTGGATGACGGTGCGAGAGGACCGCATCCAGCGCCCCGACGGCTCGCACGGCATCTACGGGGTCGTCGAGCAGGGCAGCTTCGCCGTGGTCATTCCCATGGAGAACGGCGGCTTCCACCTGGTGGAGGAGTATCGCTATCCGATCGGCCGCCGCACCTGGAGCTTCCCCCAGGGCAGCGTCACCGACAGCCCCTCCCCGCAGGCCACCGCCCACACCGAGCTCGCCGAGGAGACCGGTCTCCGGGCGGCGTCGATGATCCATCTCGGCCGCCTGGACAACTCCCACGGCACCAGCGACCAGCGCTTCGACGTCTTCGTGGCCACCGACCTGACCCCCGGCGCCCCCGACCGTGAGCACACCGAGCAGGACATGCGCCAGGGCTGGGTCTCCCAGGCCGAGTTCGAGCGGATGATCCTGCGGGGCACCATCACCGACAGCAGCTCGATCGCCGCCTACACCCTGCTGCGGCTGCGCGAGCCGAGCTGAAAAGGCAGCCGTTCCCGCCGCCTCCTCCCGCAACCACCGCGTCCCGGTCTCGTCGGCGCGGGGTGTGGCGTTGGGGGAGGCGCCCGGCGGGATGGCGCGTACCCCGGCTCAGCGCCGGCGGGGGAGCCGGGGTACGGCACCCCGGGGCCGGGGTTCCGGCCCGGTGAGGCGGGAGAGGGCGATCCGGTAGTTGTTAGCGCTATCACCTGATCGGCGTCAAGAGGTCAGCCGAATCTGTATCCGTTTTCCCAGATAACAGCGTTCCAGGGGAGCCGCGCCCCGATGTCACTTGACATGAAATCTGTTAGCGCAAACACTCGGATATCCTAAGGATAACTTCAACGAGGCGGACAGGTTGACCCAGCACGCATCCGGACCGGACCCCACCAACCGACCCAAAGCCGCCGTCATGGAGGACGTCGCCGAGCGAGCAGGCGTCTCGGCGATGACCGTCTCCCGCGTCCTCAACACCCCCGACAAAGTACGCCCCGACACCCGCGCCCGCGTCCTGGACGCCGTACGCGCCCTCGGCTACCGCCCCAACTTCGCCGCCCGCTCCCTGGTGACCGGCCGCTCCGGAGCACTCGGCGTCGTCAGCTTCGACACCACCCTGTACGGCCCCGCCTCGACCCTCCACGGCATCGAGCAGGCCGCCCGGGCCGACGACTACCTCATCACGATCGTCAGCGTCGGCGCCCTCAACCGCCGCTCCATCGGCGAGGCCGTGAACCGCCTGCGCTTCCAGTCCGTCGACGGCGTCATCATCGTCGCCCCCCACGAATCGGCCGCCGACGGCCTGCGCCACCTACCACCCGACCTGCCCGTCGTCGTGGTCGGCGCCCGCGACAACCTCCCCGTCCCCGTCGCCTCCGTCGACCAGGCCACCGGAGCCGTACGAGCGACCAGACACCTGCTCAGCCTCGGCCACGACACCGTCTGGCACGTCTCGGGACCACAGGACTGGATCGACGCCCGCGCCCGCATCGAAGGCTGGCGATCGGTCCTGCAATCCGAGGACCGCCAGATCCCCGAACCCCTGCTCGGCGACTGGAGCGCCCGCTCCGGATTCGAACACGGCAAACTCCTGGCCCGCGACCCCGAGGTCACCGCGATCTTCGCAGCCAACGACCACATGGCCACCGGAGTACTGCGAGCACTGCGCGAAGCCGGCCGCCGGGTGCCCCAGGACGTCAGCGTCGTCGGCTTCGACGACGTCCCCGAAGCCCCCTACCTGTGGCCGCCGCTGAGCACCGTCAGACAGAACTTCACCGAGGTCGGCCGCCTGTCCTTCCAACTGCTGCTCGACCGGATCGACGGCCGCACCAGCCCGGCCCACCACCTGATCGAACCCGAACTCGTCGTCCGCGAAAGCACCAGCGCCCGCCCACCCCGCTGACCCCCGAAAACCTCACCCGTCCCCGCCACCCGCGCCCAGCCGATCCAGCACCCCGTACGCCGGGTTGCCCTGCGCCGCCCGACGCACCTCACGCGCCGTCGAGGCGACATAGGCCTGCCCGGTGACGATGGAGGAGTGGCCGAGCAACTCCATCAACTCGTGCGCCGAGGCCCCCCGCTCGGCCAGCCGGGTGGCGAACTCATGGCGCAACGCGTGCACCAGGGTGCCTTTCTGCACACGGTCGTGAATACCCGCATACCGGTAGCACTGACGCACCAGATACTGCAGGCCACCCCGCCGCAGAGGCTCATTGGCGGTGTCGACGAGCAGCGCGGCGGAACGGGGGAGCGCGGTGAGGCCGAACCGGCGCAGACGGCTGTCCAGATAACGCTCGATGAGAAACTCGATCGGCGGCTCGATCGGCAGCGAACGGGTCTTGCCGCCCTTGCCGACGACCTGGATCCGCCGGTCACCCGCCGAACCCCCGATCGAGCCCAGCGTCACCCCCAGCAGCTCCGCCGAACGCATCCCCGTCACCAGCGCCAGCCCCAGCACCACCAGATCACGCTCGACCCACGGATCGCGAGCCTTACGAGCCCCCGCGGCGATCCGCTCCAGCAGCTCCGCCGACGCCGTCCCGTCACCCAGAAGAGGCTTGGGCGCCTTGGCCGGCTGCTTGGGACGAGGCACCGCCGCCATGGGATTGCCCTCCAGCATGCCCTCCGACACACAGAAGGTGAGCAACCGGTTCCACGCGGACCACGCCCGGTTGATGCTCGCGGCCGACCTCGGATCGGAGAAGACCGCGAACGCGCCCCTGATGAGACGCCCGTTGAGATGGCGGACCTCGAGGCCGTCGACCGCCACCCCGGCCAGACCCGCGGCGATCTCCCCGACGATCCGCAGATCGCTCTCATACCCCGAGACGGTGTGCGGGGAGAGCTTCCTGGCCCGCAGACAGGAGAGAAACTCCTCAATCGCCTCCGGCAGGCACATCAGCACCAGCGGGTCATGACCACCCATGAGGGCCGCCCCATCCGAGTCAACCTGCTCCCGGCGAAACCCCGGCGAACACAGCAGGACAAACGAAACCGTCCCGCCTCACCGTAGTTGCTCAACGCCCGCCGATCCGCCAGGTACGGACACCGGCACCAAAGAACAAGCTGTACCCCTGCAGACCCCTGCTGATCACCGTCCGCGCGCAGACCCCGCGAAACCGCCACCCACACCGCGGCGTCAACGCCAACCCGTCGGCACCGTCGGAGCCACCTTGCGATACACCTCCGGATACTCCGTCACAATCGCCCAGTCATAGAGCGGATCAGGCTGATTACGCCGCTCGAGAGCAGCCCACAGGGCATGGCCGATCGACAGATCCTCCACCCCGGCCAACTGGCACACCGTGCCGATGTCCCGCGCGGTGACGCGACTGACCTCATCCGACAGATCCGGCTCGGTGACGACGGATACCAGGCCGACCAGACGCGTCCGGGCAGGACCGGGCACGGCCTCGCGGTAGGCCTGGACCAGCACCAAGGCAGGAATGACCAGCGGCCGCTCGTACTCCAGCGCCGCCCCGATCATCGCGGCCGTGTAGACGTCTCCCGACAGATGCAACCGCACCGTACTGACATCCAGCACCAGACCCCGGCCCAGCACCGGATCCGGAACGCTCACGCCGACTCGGGCAACTGCAGGAACCCGCGAATGCGCTCCAGCGCCGCCCGATCCTCGGCGGTGTCGCCAAGCTCCGGAGCACCACCGATACTGGCGTGATAGGCGCGGATCTTCCGATCCCTGTCCACCCGGGCCCGCACGGCGTCCAGAATGTAGGCGGACATGTTGCCGCCGGCGAGCTCACGGACCTGAGCCTCAAGATCCTCGGGCATCGCGACACTGATGCGATTCGTCATACGATCAGCCTACGTTATGCATACCGGCACGCGCCCAAACCCAACGAACCAGCCGCGGTACACCACCGCGCTCCCGGCGGCGATGATCACCCCGAAGCCGACAAGCCCAAAAACCGTACGGCAGCGCCGCCCGGTTACATTGACGCCATGCGCTACGAACGCCTCGGCGACAGCAGCCTCGACATCCCCGCCCTCATCCTCGGCTGCGGCAACTTCGGCGGAATCGGATCCTCTCCCGAACTGTTCGGCCACGGCGACGACAAAAACACCGCCTTCGCCCTCCTCGACCACGCCCTCACCCTCGGCATCACCATGTTCGACACCGCGAACTCCTACGGCGGCGGCCGCTCCGAAGAATGGCTCGGACAATGGGCGGCCGACCGCGGCGTCCGCGACAACACCATCCTGACCACCAAGGTCCGAAACCCCGTCGGACCACGACCACAGGACTCCGGACTGTCACGCCGGCACATCCACGAACAGATCGACGCAAGCCTGCGACGGCTACGCACCGACCGCATCGACCTCTACCTCGCCCACGCCCCCGACCCCTCAACACCCATCGAGGAGACCATAGGCGCCTTCGACGAACTCATCCAGGCAGGAAAAATCCTCCACTACGGCCTCAGCAACTACACCGGCGACACCATCGAACAGACGGCCACCACCGCCCACCGGCTCGGCGCGGCAGGCCCGGCGAACCTGCAGTGCGGCTACAACCTGCTCGACCGCACGGCCGCCGCCGACGCCTTCGACACCTGCTCCCGGCACAACATCGGCCTCACCCCCTACAGCCCCCTCGCCGGCGGCTGGCTGACCGGAAAATACCGCGCCGACCAGCCGTTTCCCGAAGGCTCACGAATGACACTGCGCCCCGACTGGTACGGCCACCTGTCCAACGACGCGACCTTCACCATCCTGAAGAACCTCGAAAACGCCGCCGCCGAACGCGACCTGTCACTGCCGACGATGGCACTGGCATGGGCCCTGACCGACCCGGCCGTCACCGCCCTGGTCATCGGCGCACGCTCACCCGAACAGCTCACCAGCATGTGCGCCGCCCTCGACGTCCCACTCACCCCACCCGAACGCGCCACGATCACCCGCATAGCCGACGGCCGGCCCGGCTGACCACGTCCGGACACCGGACGGGCGAGCACCGGCGGCGACGACGACCGGCGCATCCCACTCGATCCGATGGGGCTGCTCACCGACCGGCGCCATCCGGCCGCCGCAGTGAAATCGAGTCCGAGGAACAGCGGTGCAACCAAGTCCGGCATCGATGACCAGTCCGCCCAGGCAGACGGCGATCGCATCGCCCAGATCGAAGGCGGCGACGTTGACGGTGGGGCCAGGGTGGGGGAGGCCTCCGCGGTGTCGAACTCCCGGAGTCTGCAGCGGAGCCACGGTGGCGAAGCCGAAACCGCCCGGCAACGCGATGGCGACCGCGACCTGGGCGGCGACGGTGAAAGCGAACACCGATGGTGCGGGACTGCCAACCCGAGTTGTTCTTCCGGGGACCGCCGGTTTAGAGTTCCAGGCAGCGTCGCGTGTCGATGACGGACTGCGTCAGGCATGGAGGCGTCGGATCCGGAAGGTGGTCATCATGACCCTTCCCCCGTTCCCCACCCATGGGTGAGAGCGAGAAGAACAGGCTCATAGCCTGGAACCTCGAACTGCAGGCGGCACACCAACGCCTGCATCGAGCACTGCGCCTCGTACGCGAATCCCTGAAAGCCGGGGACACCGCCTCGGCACGGGCAGACCTCCTGCTGTACTGCAAGGGATTCTGCGCCGCCCTCGACGGACATCACATGCGCGAGGACATCGGGCTCTTTCCCGAACTGTCCACGCGCCATCCGTCGCTGCGGCCCACGATCGCCAAGCTCCAGCAGGACCACGAGATGATCGCGATGCTGCTCGGGCGGCTGGACCACGCGATCACCTCGGACGCCACGCCGAGCGAGCTGGCCGGGCACCTGGACGGCCTCTCCGCGATCATGGAGTCCCATTTCCGGTACGAGGAGCGCGAACTCCTGGGCGTCCTGTCGACCCTGGACCTCGAGGCCGATCCGCATGACCTCCTCGGACCGCTCTGATCACTCTGATCGCGGCCTTCCATCCCGTCGTACCGCCCCTGACTCGACGAGACCCTCCTCATTTCCTCCGTACCGAAAGACGACTCATGCCCGACACGCTTTCACCTTTTCCCGCCTTCTCACCGGACCCGTACGTGCACCCGGTCAACCAGCCGATCGTCACCGAGTTCCGAGCCAACCACGGATCTGTCGGCGGCCCTTTCACCGGAGCCGACCTTCTCCTGCTCACCACGCTCGGCGCCCGCTCGGGACGCCCGGCGACCTCCCCGCTGACCTACTTCCGCGACGGTGAGCGCCTGCTCGTCGTCGCATCGGCAGGCGGATCTCCTCGCCACCCGTCCTGGTACCACAACCTGTGCTCCCATCCTGAGGCCGTCATCGAGCTGGGCGACCACACCCTCACCGTTCACGCCGCTGTCACCGAAGGCGCCGAACGCGACGCCCTCTTCGAAAAGATCACCGTCCTGGCTCCCGGCTACCTCGACTACCAGGCCACAGCGGGGCGGTCGATCCCCGTTGTCGCCCTGACCCCGACCGGCCCCGCCACCACACCCTGACCGCAGAACGTCAAGGACGTCGCTCAGGGAGGACGTGCCGGCCGTCTACCGGAGCCTGCTCGAAAGACCCCAAATCAACGACAGAACCGACAGAAAACCCCCATCGGAATGCAGGCCCATCGGCGGAGGCCACCGCCAGGGGAGTGGCCCACCCAACAACACGGGGGGAGTGGCGGACACGACGACCTCCCCGCCACCGCCGACGGCGGGAGCCCGCGGGTGAGCGACGCGGGATCGAAGCTCCAGATGGCCGTTCAACAGCGGGGGCGGCACGACACCTCACCTCTCTGGCCGCCCCCGCCACCTGCCGCACCGGCTCATGTCGGTCTGCGTCGCCGAGCCCAGGGGAGTGGCACCGCAGACCCGCGACCGTACTCAGATCGGTGATCGTACTCGTGAGCCGGAACTCACGACCAGAGATCGCCAAGTACGGTCGCCGCACGCATCACGACAATCCCATCGGCCGATCCGGCGAAATAGTCCATATAGTCCGGTTCGCACGAAGCGCGCTCATCGTCCTTCCGGCACAGCCGAAGTGGAAAGGCGCGGGAGCCGGGGCCGATGATGGCGAACCCACGGATCGGATCGGTTACGTGAGACGCGAACCAGGCTTAACAGGGCAGGGAAGCAGGTGAATCCGACACCAAGAGGGCAGTCCCAAGTGATGCATAAGTGTGATTATGCATCAAATGCGCGAAACGGCCAGGCCGGGAAAGCGGCAGCTCATCCGGCTCGGCGCCCACGGTTTTTCACCCACCCATCACGCCCGATCCCTCCAGCCGCACGTTCCAGATTGCGTACGCCGCAGATCATCGGGCTCACGAGGCGCCGAAACGGCCAAATTCATGATCGATTGCCGTGGCGGCCGACTGCGGAGCAATCTTGCCGGGATGTCCGAAAAACGATCTAGATCGGCCATCTGAGTGATCTCTAGGGGCGTTCCCCCGCGCGCCGGCAAAAAGCTCAGCTTGCCGGGGCGGTCCGCCGGGAAGGAATCACCTCGAGGCGGCGGCCGGACGGCGCTCCGGCGACTCCATGGCGCCGCCGACCCCCATCGGCCATGTTCAGGCAAAGAGATCCTTAACAGTACAGAAGGGTAATTCTGTCTGGTTAAGGATTTATCTATACGAAAGCCATCAAAGGGTCGCTTACCCTGCGGGTGTCCCGTCTCGGTGGACCTGGTCCCCAGGCCTCATCCATCTGGTCCAGGACGCGTTCTTGTCTCACTGGATCTGCTCCATGGCGCAGGTCCTCTCATCGGATCAAGCGAGACTGAGAAGGTATCCCCCAAGCTCCCCTCTCGATCTTCGCAAGGCTCCTGGGGCCCGGCCGGACCACCTACCGGGCCCTCTTGAAGTTCAACACCCGACCGCCCTGGAGAAGTCGCCATGACCATGCCTGAGCACGTCACGACCTGGCACGATGCTCGCTACGACATGCCCGTCAGCCGGCAGCTGGAGCGCTACAACGAGCTGGCCGCCAAGAACGCATCGGCTCGCGCCCGGATCGAGCTGGTGACCCGAGGGATGTATGACCCCGCCCGGCATGGGGCCGATGACCGGCCTTCGCTCACCGTGGCCGAGCACATCGAGCTGCTGGCGCTGGCGGAGTGCATCGCGCGTACCGTGCGTCATCCCTCGAACGTCCACCACGCGTTGCTGGCCGGGGTCACCTGGGCTGATATCGCCCGCGTTCTCGACTCCGATGAGCTCACCGTCCGGCGGGACTACCAGGTGTGGGCCGACGACCAGTATGACCTCAACCAGCGCTACCCCGACCGCGGCATGACCGTCGACGAGCACGCCGCCGCGACCGCCAGAGTCGCGGAGGGCGTTGGAGACCCCTGCTGAGCAGAACACCGGCGACGGGCCACTCGGAGCGGATTCGGCGAGACGGCATCCTCTGCGGTGTCTCGCCCAATCCGCTCCGGCGCGGGCAGAATCACTGAGCTTGGACCAGATCGGATGAGACAGGACATCTGTAGGTATCCCTCCCCGCCGAACCCGGTCCGCGTCTCATGTGAGTCTCATACGGCCGGTCCGATCCGCACCGTGTGAGGCGACCCGAGCGTTTCACCGGCGTGCCACGCCCCTAGGCTTTGTGCGTGCCGCGCTTCGAGGTCGTTACGCATGTCATGGCGCCACCGGGTCTGGTTTTCGATATCTCGCTGGACGTGGGTGTCCATACCGCCTCGATGGCAGGGTCGTCCGAAGAGGCGGTCGGTGGAGTGACCGCAGGTGGCTTGGAGCTCGGTGAGAGTGTCACCTGGCAGGCGCGGCACTTCGGTATGCGCTGGCGGATGACTTCCATGATCAGCGCTTACGACCGGCCGCGGTATTTCGTCGACGAGCAGGTGTCCGGCCCTTTCAAGCGCTGGTACCACGCTCATCATTTCCGGTCCGACGGTCGCGGCGGCACGATGATGAGCGATGTTGTCGACTTCGCCGCGCCTTTTGGCCCTCTTGGGACCGTCGCCGAGGTCCTGGGGCTTCGCCGCTACATGCTGGTGTTGATCCGGGTCCGGAATCAGCATGTCAAACAGGTCGCCGAAACCGCTTCCGCCGCCGGGTGACGATCTCTCTTTCAGGTTTCGCCGGCGGCCCCTTCTGCCGGTGAGGAGGAGACCCGGTTCACCGGGTGGGTCGTTCCGGGTCGTGGCGTGCTCAGGTGTCGCGGGTCTGCGGTGCCACTCCCCTGGGTTCGGCGACGCAGGCCGGCGTGAGCGGGTGTGGCAGGTGGCGGGGGCGGCCAAGAGGTGTTGTGCCGCCCCCGCTGCTGGGCGGTTATCTGGGGGTGGGGATCAGGTAGATCTGTTGGGTTCCGTCGCGCTGGGTCCGGGTGGCTGCCCGGTCGCTGGTGAAGACCACGAAGCCGTGGCCGATGGAGGGGAACGTGCCGTTGCCGAGGGTGGTGAGCTGCACGGGTGGGGTCCATCCCGAGCGGCGGTCGAGGCGGGAGGTGAACACCTTCCATCGCCAGTCGGCCGAGCGGGTGTCGTACCAGACCGCGCGTACGGAGTTGTCGGGGTCCTGGCTCAGGCGTGGCCGCTGGCTCATGGCGTCGGGGTTGAGGCCGACGGGTTCGGAGGGCGACCAGGTTCTGCCGCCGTCGGCCGATCGGCTGGCGCGCAGTGACAGGTTGGCGCCGGAGCTCTTCAGTGCCTTGGTCTCCCACATGACGACGAATGTGCCGTCGTGGTCGGTGGTGACGCTCGGGTGCCGGTCGGCGGCGTCGGTGGCGGCGCTGACCTGTACGGGTTCGGTCCAGTTGCGGCTGCCTGTGGCGCGGGTGCTTGCCAGGATCTGCCAGTTGTCCGGGTCGGTGCCGGTGGGTGTCTGGCCGGGTGCCGGGGTGTGTCCGGTCCAGAGTGGGTCGGGGTCGAATCGGTTGTCCTGCCAGGTCACCATGATGCTGCGGTCGGCTGCGACGGTGATGGCGGGGAACAGCGAGGCGGGGTATTTCGGGGATCTGGCGTCGGTGGCGGGGGTGCCGGGGTCGGTGGTCTTGCCGGGGGCCGACAGGTTGACGGGGGTTTTGTCGAGGCCTATCACCTGTGCGTAGACGTCGAAGGCGCCGGTGCTGTTGTCGGCCCATGCGACGACGGGGTATTTTCCGGCGAGCACTGACAGGGCGGGGTGGATCGCGCGGCCTCTGCCGTTGGTCAGGCGGGTGGCGGGTTCGAAGGTGCGTCCTGCGTTGCGGCTGTGGCGCAGGAAGATCTCTGGCTGGTGGGGTTGTTCGCGGCCTTGGGAGTCCTGCCATACGACCCAGACGTCGTCGCCGGATACCGCGATGCGTGGGGAGCAGGCGGTGGATGATCCTGCGGACAGTTCGACCGTGTGGGTGGTGTGGCCGTGGGGTTCGATGCGGCGGTAGAGGATCGAGGTCTTGTGGTCGCGGTGTGTTTCGGCGACGACGTGGGCGGTGTTGCCCTGTCCTGCGACGTCGGCGTAACCGGTGAACTGCCCGTTTTCGCCGAGTGCCGGGGTGGCGTGGTCGTTGCGGGTTTCGGCGGGTGGGAGGGCGATCTCGGGGGTGGGTTCCGCGGGTGTGCGCAGGGAGATGAAGACGGGTGAGGTGGCCGCGCGCAGTTGGTCGGGCAGGGTCGGGTCGGCGTCGCGTCCGGACAGTGCTCCGGGTGCGCGGACTTCGGCCCGGTACCAGTTGTGGACGGCGCCGAGGGTGAAGGGGATGAGGTAGGTCTGGTCGGCGGTGTCGGGGGTGAAGGTCGCGAGGGGGCCGGCCGAGCGTCCGGGTGAGGCGTAGATGAGGACTCTGGTGCCGGCGCCGCTGCGGATTCGTACGCGGAGCCGGGCCTTTTTTGGCAGTTTGCGGTCGCGGACGATCACTTCGTCGCCGCCGATGGCTTCGAATGCGCCGTCGCCGTCGACGTCGGCCTCGATGGTGACGAACGGTCCCTGGGGGGTGGCTGAGACGGAGGTGCGTCCGGCGCGGATCGCGTCGAGGATTCCGCGTACGGAGCGCTGGGAGGCGAATACCCAGGTGGTCGGCTGGCCGGGGCTGGCGGTGCCCCAGAGTTCACGGAAGTGGCAGTCGCTGGCTCCGACGGCGCCGAATCGGAAGCCGTTGTTCCATCGGTTCTCGGTGTAGTCGATTTGCGCGTCGGGGTTGGAGGCGACGTTCCATACCTCGACGGTGTTCATTCCCTGGGCGCTGGCGTTGTCGGTGGGTCCGGTGGCGGGGGTGTATTCACCGTCGTCGGGGTGGGCCGTCGACCAGGCGGCGTCTTGGGCGTGGGCGTCCCAGATCGACTGTTGCACGTGCCGGAATGCCGGGGAGCCGGGTGGGTTGGCCCCGTCGACGATGGTGTCGATGGCGCCGAGCACGATGGCGTGGGGGGATCCGTTGGCTTCCTCGCCGGGGATGAGCAGCAGTTTCGAGGATTGCCACTGGGGGTCCCAGTGCTGGTCGTAGGTGCGGTGGTCGGTCAGGGGCAGGAAGTCCAGGCCGATGCGTTCGGCTTCGCCGATCTGGTCGGAGAGGGGGAGGTTTCCGGGGAGGGTCTGCTTGGAGGTCTGGCGTGGGAGGCTGCCGTCGGCTGAGTGGTCGTCGTGTGCGTGGGTCTCCCCTGCCAGCCATTGGCCCTGGGGTGTGGTGTGCTGTGCGGACGTGGTCGCGGGTGTGGGTGTCTGCTCCGTTGCGGAGGCCGACGCCGGTTCCGTGGTCAGTCCGGAGGCCGCGATCACGGTCCCACCGACGATCATGAATTGCCTGCGGTTCAATCCCACTGACGTTCCCTATCTGTTGCCTGTTCGGGGCCGACGGTGCCGGTTGGCGGCAAGGTCGGTGGAACGTTAGCGGGGTCGGTCTTTCGGGGGCTGAACGGCACCGGAAGCCATAATGTCCGGATTGTGAATCAATGCGGCGTTCTGTCCGTGGTGGGTCGCCCCGTACGGCCCGGCGCCGGCGCGATCCGACTCACGGGTGGAGCTGCGCTTCGCCGACGAGGTCGGCCACGCCGGGAAGCCGGAGGGCATCGGGTACGTCGATCCGCTGCCGGGTGGCGGCGCTGAGGCCGGGATGACGGAAGCGGACGCGCGGCGTGATGCGGCGTGCACACCGTTTTCGTCGGGTCTGCGGGCGCGATCGGACGCGGACGAGACTCTTCTATAGGTGTTACGCGTGCGGGCATGCGTGATCGTCTACCTTGAGGGGGTGGATGTGATCGGCGATCTCCTGAACGAGGTACGGGCGCGCGGCGAGGTGTTCGGCCGGTCGCCGGCCTCTCCCCCGTGGTCGCTGCGGTTCGCGGCCCGGGCTCCGCTGTCGCTGGCGACGACGGTTCACGGTGAGGCGTGGGTGGTGCCCGCCGGAGGCGAGGCGCGGCTGCTGCGGCCGGGCGATGTGGCACTGGTGCGCAGCGACAGGGCGTTCGTGATCGCCGACTCACCCGGCACTCCCCCGCAGCGGGTCGTCCACGGCGAGGACCGCGCGGGCGAGATGAGTGAGCTGGACCGGGGCGTCCGAGCCGGCGGCGGGTGCCTGCTGGTGACCGGCGCCTACCAGCTGGGCGGCGAGTTGTCGCAGCGGCTGCTGGACGTGCTACCGCAGGTGCTGGTGGTGCCGGGCGGCGACGTGCGGCTGGGCCCGCCGCTGGAGCTGGTCTGCGCGGAGGTGAGCGGTTCGGCGCCGGGACGGCAGGTGGTGCTGGACCGGCTGCTGGACGTGCTGCTGGTGGTGGCGCTGCGCGCGTGGTTCGCCCGGGAGGAGGCCGATGCGCCCAGCTGGTATGCGGCGCTGAGCGATCCGCGGATCGGCCGGGCGCTGCGGATGATTCACGACGCTCCAGCGGCGGGGTGGACGGTGGCGGCGCTGGCCGATGCGGTGGGAATGTCACGGGCGGCCTTCGCCCGCAGGTTCACCGCGCTGGTGAGGCAGCCCCCGCTGGCGTATGTGACCGAGTGGCGGATGGCGCTGGCGGCGGATCTGCTGGCACGGCGGGAGACGACGGTGGCGGCGGCGGCCCGCCAGGTGGGTTACGCCGACGCGTTCGGTTTCAGTGCGGCGTTCAAGCGGGTGCGCGGGGTGAGCCCGAGCACGCTGCGGCTGCCCGGATGATCGGCGGCATCGGCGGCATCGGCGGAGATGTGTCCGGACGCGGTGACGCGGTAGGTGGCGGTGCGGCGGGCGGCGCGCTCACAGTGTGGCCGCCGCCCGTGGTGGGTGGCGGGATTGTTGTGGTGCCGGCCGGTGGGGCCGGCGCGTTCGAGGAAGGGTGTTCCTGAGATCATGCGGCCAGCGGATCTGAATCGTCTCACCGTGCAGGAGTCGGCCGATCGTTATGTGGAGCTGGTCCGGGCCAAGACGCTGACGGGCGCCCTGTCCATGGCGACGGCGGAGGTCTACGCGCGTGATGTGGCCACCTTCGTGGCCCTCGCGGGTGAGGAGACGGTCCTGGACGATCTGACGGGTGAGGATATGGACGCCATCTTGCTGGCGTTCGCGCGCAAGCCTGACGGGCGGCGGGCCGTACCGGACGGCGGCCTGCAGTCGGCCTCCTCGCAGTCGAGGTTTCGGCGGTCGATCTCGGCGTTGTTCAAGCACGCGACGCTGACGGGCTGGGTGCAGATCAATCCGATGGCGCTGACGACGGTGACGGCCAGGGAGCGCGGGGGTCTGCGCCCGGAGCGGCGGGCGCTGACCCGTGAGCAGGCCCAGGGGCTGATCGGCGCGGCGGTCGATCTCGGCGGCCGCGGCGGCGGCCCGGATGACCGTGGCCGTGAGGGGGGCCCGGAGGGCGGCGACGATGACGGTCCGGCGCCGGCCGTTCAGCGCTCCCAGCGTCGTGATCAGCATACGGAGCTGCGGGACGGGCTGATCGTGTTGCTTCTGTCGACGATGGGGCCGCGGGTGTCGGAGCTGGTGCGGGCGAACGTGGAGGATTTCTACACCAACGACGGGGTGCGTTACTGGCGGATCTTCGGCAAGGGCGGCAAGACGCGTGATGTGCCGCTGCCCGGTGATGTGGCCCGGGTGCTGGAGGCGTATCTGGAGCGGGGCAGGCCGGCGACGCAGGACAAGGCGTTGCTGCTGTCGTGGCGGGGCAGGCGTCTGGCGCGGGGCGACGTGCAGGCGGTGATCGACCGGGTGCAGCGGCGGGTGGATCCCGACCGGCGGCGTTCGGTGACCCCGCACGGTCTGCGGCACACCACCGCCACGCATCTGCTGGCCGATGCGGTCGACATGGACGCGGTACGGCGGGTGCTGGGTCACAGTGACCTGGCGACGCTGGGCCGCTACCGCGATGAGCTGCCCGGGGAGCTGGAGGTGGCGATGCGCTCCCATCCGTTGCTGCGCAAGCCCTCAAAGGGCGCGTGACGCCCGGCCGCCGACGGCGATGAGACCCGCTGCGGCCGGGGGCTACCCGCCGGCCGCTGTGGAGGCGTCGCCTTCGACCGTCTCGGGGCCAGGTTTTCGCGGGCGCTCTCCTTGAGCCGTGCGCGTCTCCAGGGCCGTCCGTTCAGTAGACACGGCCGAGGCCGTACTCCGTCGTAAGTCAACTGACAGGTGCGCGTCACCCACGGATAGGGCGATGGTGGTCATTGACCGAATGATGCCTTTTTTGAGGCTCGTCGCATGATTCATCGGGGGAAGCACTCCATGTCTGATATCCAGCCCACGCTCGAACCGGCCGCCCAGGCCTTCGCGGACGCGACAAGCAAACCGCCGTTCCTTTACGACCTGGGCCCCATCGAGGGCCGCAAGGCCGTCGACGGCGTCCAGGACGGTGACTTCGCGGTGCCGGACACCGACGTCAAGGACCTGGTCATCTCCGGCGGGCCGTCCGGCACCGTCTCCATCCGCATCTTCTCCCCCGCCGGTAGCAGCGGGGTCCTCCCCGTCGTCCTCTACACCCACGGCGCGGGATGGGTGTTCGGCAACGCCCACACCCACAACCGGCTGGTGCGCGAGCTCACCGTCCGGGCCGAGGCGGCAACGGTCTTCGTCAACTACAGCCTGTCGCCGGAGGCCCGGTACCCCACCGCGCTGGAGGAGATCTACGCCGCGCTGCAGTGGATCACCGAGCACGGAGCCGAGCACGGTCTGGACGCCGGCCGTATCGCGGTCGCGGGCGACTCGGTCGGCGGCAACATGACCGCGGCCATCACCATCCTCGCCAAGCAGCGCGGCGGTCCGGCCCTGGCCGGGCAGCTCCTGTTCTACCCGGTCACCGACGCCTCCTTCGACACCGGCTCCTACCTGCAGTTCGCCGAGGGCTACTTCCTCAGCCGCGAGGGCATGCGCTGGTTCTGGGACCAGTACACCACCGACCCCGAAGAGCGAGCGCAGATCACCGCCTCTCCCCTGCGCGCGAGCCTGGAGGAACTGGCCGGGCTGCCCCCGGCGCTGGTCATCGTGGGCGAGGCCGACGTCCTGCGCGACGAGGGCGAGGCCTACGCCGCCAAGCTCCGCGCCGCGGGCGTCCCCACCACGGCGGTGCGCTACCAGGGCATCATCCACGACTTCGTGATGGTCAACGCGATGCGTGACACCCACGCCGCTCAGGCCGCCACCCGCCAGGGCGGCGAGTTCCTCCGCGACGTCCTTCACCCCTGACCCTCCAGCAGATCGAGGACTCATCATGACCAAGCCCACCGTGGTACTGGTGCACGGCGCCTTCGCCGACGCCTCCAGCTTCGCCCTCCTCATTCCCGAGCTGCTCGCCGAGGGGATCTCCGTCCTGGCGCCGGCCGTCCCCAACCGCAGCCTCAGCGGTGACGCCGCCTACATCGCCTCCCTCGTCCGTCAGATCCCCGGCCCCGTGGTGCTGGTCGGGCACTCCTACGGCGGCGCGGTCATCACCGTCGCGGGCATGGAGGACAACGTCACCGCCCTGGTCTACCTGGCGGGGTACGCGCTGGAGAAGGGCGAGAGCCTGGGTGAGCTGCAGGGCGCCTTTCCCGACTCGCCGCTGGCCGCGGCGCTCCTGCAGAGGACCTACCCCGTCGACGGGAGCACCCAGCCGGGTACGGAGGTGTCCGTCGACCTCGCGCAGTTCCCCGCGATCTTCGCCGCCGACGTCGCACCGGAACTGGCCAGGGTGCTGGCGGTGTCGCAACGCCCGCTCGCCGCCGCCGCGTTCGGCGAGCCGGCCTCGGCGGCGGCGTGGAAGACCAAGCCGTCCTGGGGTGTGGTGTCCACCTCCGACCGCACCATCAACCCCGACGTCGAGCGGTTCGGGTACCAGCGCGCCGGCATGACGACCGTCGAGATCGACTCCTCGCACCTGGTGATGCTGTCGCACCCCAAGGAAGTCGCCGCCCTCATCCGCGACACCATCAACGCCACCACGGCCTGACCACCCACCAGGTCCAGGGCCACAGGCGCCCGGCAGAAGGCGCCTGTGGCTTCTTTCGGTCGCGTCGGCAGGCGCGGGGGCACCGGCCGACGCGACCGTCTCGCACCCGTGATCGGGTTTCCCCCGCAGCTCCCCCGCACCCGATCGGCCGCCCGCGGGCTGAACGGAACCTGTGCGTGGCGGGCATATTCTGCCTGCTGTTCTTCCTGGTGCATCAGTGCTCATGAGGGTTCACTGATGACGACGGAACGCGCCTCTTGAGGTCTGGACTCAAGGACGCGCAGGGGGGCGTGACTGGAGGGCGGTCCTCGCCGCGGCGTGTCGGGCGGCGAAGCTCCCAGGCATGTGCGGGGCCGGGGAGGTTTGATGTGTCGTTGATCGGTAGGCGGGCCGAGATCGGTCGGGTTCGGGACCTGCTGGGGGCTCAGGGCGGGAAGCCGCGCTCGCTGATGCTCATCGGAGAGGCCGGCGCGGGTAAGAGCGGGTTGCTGTCGGAAGCCGCCGAACTCGCACGTCAGTCGGGGGCACGTGTTCTGGGAGCGCGGGGCGAGGCGGCCGAGTCCCGGCATCCCTACGCTCTGTTGCATCAGCTGCTTTATCCGCTGACGCCGTCTCTGGAGGAGCTGCCTGATCGCGAGCGCCACACCCTGGAGACCGTACTGGGCGTGGCGGCGGGAGATCCGCCCCGTCAGACGCCTGTCGGCGTCGCGATGCTGCGGTTGCTGACCGAGGTGTGCCGGCGGCGTTGGTGCGTATTGATCGTCGACGACTTCCAGCAGGTCGACCCGGAATCCCGTCAGGTGCTCATTTTTGTGGCGCGCCGCATCGGCGACGTGAACGTGCGGGTCATCGTGGCCGGTCGTGAACCCGACGACGACTGGAGGGACGTGCAGTTGCCGCTACTGTCGCTGGGTCCCCTCAGCGAGCCGGACGCGGCACGGCTTCTGGACGCCCAGACGCGGCAGCCCGCGGCCCGCGAGCGTCTGCGGCTGCTACGGCGTGCCCGGGGAAACCCATCGGCGATCATCGAGATGGCCGCGGCGGGGGACGGAGAACGCCCTCGTCTCACCCCGTGGTGGGGTTCGATGCCGGCGGCCACCCAGCGGTTGCTGCTCCTTGCGGCGGCCGACCCCGAGCTGGACGACCTGGCGACGATCATGGCTGCGGCGGGTGCCGGTTCCGATCTCGGAGGGTGGCGGCCCGCGGAGGACGCCGGCCTGGTCACGATCACCGACGGGCGGATCGCCTTCACCCACCCGCTGATCGGTGTGGTCCTCTACCGGCAGGCGACGGCGCAGGTGAGGCAGCGGGCCCACCAGGACCTGGCCGGCGCGCTGGGGCAAGACCCGGCCCGGTGCGCCTGGCACCTCGCCTGCGCGTCCGTCGGAACCGACGAGGGTCTGGCCGCGCGGCTGGAGGACGCGGCCACGGACGCGGCCTGGCCCGATGCCGCCCGCGCGTTGCAGGCCGCCGGCGATCGCTCGGCCACGCCTGGCAGCCGGGCGCGCCGCTACACCGGGGCGCTGACCGCCGCTGATCGGGCCGGGGACCGGCTGTGGGTGGGCGAACTCCACTCCGCGATCACCAAAATGACCGACGATCCGCTCCTGCTGGGAGAGGCGGCATGCGGTGAGGGCACGGCTCTGTCGCTCTCCTCTCACCAGCAGGAGTCCTTCCGCCTGGTGACGGCGGCGCTGCGGCGGCTGCCGACCGTGCGGAGCCCGACCGGGCAGGCGCTGATGTCCGTTCTGGCGTCGGTGGTGTTCCAGTGGGGGTGCCCGGAGGCGAGACGGACGCTGACGTCATTGATGTCCCGCGAAGACGACGGTCCCGGCCGGCCGGGACCGTCGAAGGAGTGGCGGGCCATCGCGGACCTGGTGGCGGCGACGGCGGATCCGGTCGCCGTCGCCTCTCCCCTGCCGGCTCAGGACCGGCACCCCGGCCTCGGAAAACCGCTCACCGGTGACGCGGAGGCCACCCGGCTCCTGGCGGCCGGCACCGCAGCCTGGTACGCCGACGAATCCGACCTCTGCATCCACACCTACGACCGCGCCTTCGAACTGCTTGAGACCCGCGGCGGCCGGGGCCTGCGGGCGACCTGCCTGATCCCCCTGGCCTCGGCACTGATCGACACCGGCCGGTGGGTGCGGGCCGAAGCGGTCCTGCGTGAGGCCGCGGACATGGCCACCGTGCACCGGCTCACCCGCGTGCGGGCCGACGCCGCGGCACTGCGGGCTGTTCTGGCGGCGCTGCGCGGCGAGGACCCGCCCGATCTGCTCTGGCCGTCCATCAGGTTGCGGGACAACCGGGCGACACACGCGCACCTCCTGCGCGCCGCCGGGCTGCGCGCCGACGCGAGGGGGGATCACGACGAGGCCTTCCGGCAGTTCCACGCCCTCTGGGAGAGCCCCGGCGGCGACCCTCTGCACTACCGGCTGTCCGCGCGATCGGTGGTGGACCTGGCCATGGCCGCCCGGCGCACCGGACACACCGGGGAGGCCGCGGCCGTCCTGGCTTCCGTGCGCACCCACGCCGGGGCCCGGCCGACGACCATGATGTCGCTGCTGCTGCACCACGCGGCCGCGCTGCTGGAGGACTCCGCCTCGGCCGCCGAGAGCCATTTCCGGCTCGCCGTCGTCAACCCCGCCGGTGAGCAGTGGCCGCACCTGCGGGCGCGAGCACGGCTGGACTACGCCCAGTGGCTGCGCCGCCGCCGGCGCCCCTCCGAGGCTCGGCTTCTGCTCGCCGCGGCCGCGGACACCTTCGACCAACTCGGCGCCCGGCCCCTGGCCGGCTTCGCCGCGGCCGAGATGCGTGCCAGCGGCAGGACCTTCGCACCGGTCGGTGAGACCTCCCGGCACGCCCTTGAGTCCCTGACCGCCCAGGAGCAGCGGATCGTGCGCCTGGCGGCGCAGGGACTGGGCAACCGCGAGATCGGCGAACAGCTCTGGCTGTCACCGCGCACCGTCGGCGCCCACCTGTACAAGGTCTTTCCCAAGCTGGGCGTCAGCAAGCGACACCAGCTCCGCGACATCGTCGACGGCAGCTGAACGCGTTCACCGCCGGTTGCCCAGGTCACCATGACGGGGAGCGATCGCTACCATGAGCTGGAGGTGAGAGACATGGGAGCACAGCACGTGGGTGATGGCAGCGAGGAGCCGGCCGGAGTCGTTCTGGATCCTCACGTGCGGCGTCTCGTCGACGCCTCCGCCGCGCCGCCCTACCTTCACCAGCTCGGCCCGGCGGACGGCCGGCAGGCACTGGCGGAGGCGCAGGGACACCACGCCCTGCCCTCGGGCGTTCACGCGGAATTTCAGGTCGCCCCTGTCGGCCCCTCCGGCCTCGCCGGTTTCTGGATCTTCCGGCCCACGGGCACGACCGGCCCCCACCCGGTCGTGATCTACATTCACGGGGGCCGCTGGATGCTGGGTGACGCCCAGACCCACGGCCAGATCGTCAGCAGGCTCGTCCTGTCGACCGGCGCCGCGTTTGTCGTCCCCGAATACACCCGCACCCCGGAGGCGCGCTACCCCGTCGCCCTGGAAGAGTGCTACGCGCTGCTGTCATGGACGGTCGAGCATTCGGCGGAACTCACTCTGGACGGGCGCCGGCTCGCGGTCGCGGGCGACTGCGCCGGGGCCGGCATCGCCGCGGCCATGACTCTGATCGCCAAGCAGCGTGGCGGGCCGCGCATCCGCGCCCAGCTGCTCTACTACCCGCTGACCGACCCGACCTGCAGCGGGGAGTCCCACCGCCGGTTCGGCGACATCCCCCTGCTGAGCGGCGAGGCGGTGAGATGGTACTGGCAGCAGTACACCGACGACGACCTGGAGCGAGCCGAACCGACCGTCGCACTGCTGAACGCGACCCGTGAGGATCTGGCCGGGCTGCCCGAGGCCCTGATCGTCACCGCCGAGGCGGACGTGGCCCGCGACGACGGCGAACAGTACGCCCGCAACCTTCGGGCGGCCGGGGTAGCGGTCACCTCCACCCGCTACTTGGGTACCGTTCACGACTTCGTGACCCTCACCGCCCTGCGCGACAGCCCGCCCACCCGCGCCGCGCTCCAGCAGGGCGGAGCGTTCCTGAAGGAGACGCTGCTCTCCCGCCGCTGACCCGAAAGCCCGTCACCCCCGCCGCGTTGCCCCGCGACGCCTCCATCGCCGTCTCCGACCGGATCCTCAGGGCCGCCGAAAGATCAGAGCCGGATGATCGCTCGGCACCTGCCGCCGCGGCGCGGGCGGGCCGGCGCCGGGATCAGCCCGTCGCTCGCGGGAGGTGCCCGATGCCGCGCCGAGTCGCCGACCTCACCGGGCGGCAGCACGAGCTGTCCCCACCCGTCAGACGGGTGAGGACAGCGGTGAATCATGAAGTGAAACCGTCCGGCTCTCCGCGAGCCGACCACTACCGCTCAACCGGCGGCTCCACCGGTCAGCGCAGCACCGCCTCGGCCGCGGAGGACCCCTGCTGGTCGAACTGGGTGCGATACAGCTCCTCGTAACGGCCCCCGGCCTCCAGCAAAGCGTCGTGCGTACCACGCTCCACGATGCGCCCGTCCTCGATCACCAAGATGACGTCCGCGGCCCGGACGGTGGACAACCGGTGGGCGATCACCACCGCGGTCCGCCCGGCCAGCGCCTCACTCAGCGCCGCCTGCACCGCCGCCTCCGAGGTGGAGTCCAGATGCGCGGTGGCCTCGTCGAGGATCACCACCCGCGGATGTGCCAGCAGCAGCCGGGCGATCGTCAGCCTCTGACGCTCACCACCCGACAACCGGTAACCACGCTCACCGACAACCGTGTCCAGCCCGTCGGGCAGGGAGGAGACCAGGTCCGCCAGCCGGGCGCGCTCCAGCACCTGCCACAACTCCTCCTCCTGCGCCTGCGGGCGGGCCAGCAGCAGGTTGGCCCGGATCGACTCGTGAAACAGGTGCCCGTCCTGAGTCACCATCCCGAGCGTCTCGCGAATGGATTCGGCAGACAGCTCCCGCACATCCACCCCCGACAGCCGCACCGCGCCGCCGTCGACGTCATACAGCCGCGGCAGCAGTTGCGCGATCGTCGACTTACCCGCACCCGAAGACCCCACCAGGGCCACCATCTGCCCCGCCTCGACACGGAAGGACACCTCGTGCAGCACCTCGACACCACTCCGCGCGTCCAAGGTGGCGACCTCCTCCAGCGAGGCCAGCGACACCTTGTCAGCCGAAGGGTAGGCGAAACGCACCCGGTCGAACTCCACCGACACCGGCCCCTCGGGCATCGGCACGGTGACGGGCTTGTCGGCGATCAAAGGCTTGAGATCCAGCACCTCGAAGACCCGCTCAAAACTCACCAGCGCGCTCATCACCTCCACCCGGGCACTGGCCAGCGCCGTCAACGGCGCATACAGGCGGGTGAGCAGCAACGCCAGCGTCACCACGGCGCCCGGCTGCAGCTGACCGCGCAAGGTGTAGAACCCGCCCAGGCCATAAACGAGAGCCAGCGCCAGCGCCGAGACCAGCGTCAGCGCCGTGACGAAAATCGACTGAACCATCGCGGTGCGCACCCCGATGTCACGCACCCGCCGGGCGCGCACACCGAACTCCGCCGACTCGTGCGCGGGCCGGCCGAAGAGCTTCACCAGCGTCGCACCGGGCGCGGAGAACCGTTCGGTCATCTGCGTGCTCATCGTCGCGTTGTGATTGGCCGACTCACGCTCCAACCGCGCCAGCCGGGTGCCCATCCGCCGAGCGGGCAGCACGAACACCGGCAGCAGCACCAGAGCCAGCAACGTGATCTGCCAGGAGATCCCGATCATCACCGCGAGCGTCAGCATGAGCGTCACGAGATTGCCGGCCACACCGGACAGGGTGTCGCTGAAGGCCCGCTGCGCACCGATGACATCGTTGTTCAACCGGCTGACCAGCGCACCGGTGCGAGTACGGGTGAAAAAAGCGATCGGCATACGCTGCACATGGTCGAACACCATGGTGCGCAGCTGCAGGATCAGCCCCTCACCGATGCTCGCCGACAGCCACCGCGTCAACAACCCGAGCCCCGCCTCGACGGCCGCGATGACGGCGATCAGCGCCGCGAGCCCGACGACGACATCCAGCGCGGCGCCCTTGTCGATCGCGTCGATCACCTGGCCGGCCAGCACCGGCGAAGCCACCGCCAGCACCGCCCCCACCACGCTCATCAGCAGGAACCACCCCAGACGCCGGCGGTGTGGCCGGGCGAAGACGATGATGCGCCGCAACGTGGCCCGGGAGAAGGGCCGCCGGTCCTGCTGGGCGTTCATCGCGTGATACAGCGAGTTCCACGCGGTCACTTCCATGTCCATCACACATCACCGGGTCCTGGGGGTCGTCATTGCGGGGGTGCGGCAGAAAGGCCTCAGAAAAAGCGCCGGCCCAGACTTTTATACGGTGACCGACCGACATTTTCGCCGGGCCACCCGCCTCGACCGGAGCCATGAGACGACCCTAAAACCTCAACCAAAGGTGAGGTCAAGCCGCCTTCATGGCGTACGGGACCCGCTGGGCCGAGCAGCCCGTCGGCGGCCGGCACGGCAATGAACTCCGTTGTGAGAGTGAGTTCGTGACGTGTTCCCAGACCCCAGGCCCATCCGGTCGGACCGTGCCCGGACAGGTCGTCATGCCGGTTGGTATCCCCTCCCATGGCGACCGGCCGAACCCGAGGGCCCGGCGCGAGGCGACTTGAACGACTTACAGACGGCTTGCGGCGATTTGGTCAAGCGAAGATCGAAGCACTGTTGAGCCCGCGGCAGCACGAGAGACGCCGACGACGGGACCACGGATGATTCGTGGTCCCGTCTTTCTGCTGTCGGCGCTTCGAGGGCGACTCAATCTTCACGTCTGCAATCTCACGTCTGCCTGAGCCGACACCGGCGCGAGCACCTGAACCGCGAGTCCCCCTGCCCTACCGGCGCGCCAGCGTCCGAGACCGCAGCCCCACGGGACAGTCGGGCTCCTCTCGCGCGGCTCGGGGCAAGCGCCTTCAGCGCAGCAGGAGACCGATGGCTACATGGAGTCGCTGGAGGTAGACCTCCCGTGATGCGACCTGATGCTTGAGGCCGATCGATGCGCTGATCATCGTCTGCGCGACAGTGGAAGCCGCCTCTCGTCCCGACTTGAGGGCGATCGCGTCTGTGATCAGTTCCTCGAAACGTCGCCGCGGGGTCTCGATGATCTCTCCGAGGAGGTCGGGATTGTCCTCGATGACCATCGCGACATCGCTGGTCAGCGGGCCGATGTAGCGGCCCGCCCACTGATCGAACGCTTCAACGAGACGCTCCGGAAGGGGTCGGCTGGTGGCGGCCAGGACGCGTTCGACCGCTGTGATGTCGCGATCCAATGCCTGGGCAACCGCGGCACGGAACACCGCCTCCTTCGAGGAGAAGAGGAAATAGAGCCCGGGCCGGGAGATGCGCGCCGCCCGCGCCACCTCCTCCATCGAAGTCTTCCGGTAACCGAATCGCGCGAACGTGACCATGGCGGAGTCCAGAACCATGGTCCGACGGTCGGTATCGGCGACTGTCGACGGCGGGTGACCGACCTCGGGACTCTTCATGAAACGAGCATACGAGCGATAGACGTACTATACAAATCAAGTCTAATGTGTATAGTCACCGCCATGACCACCCGCAAACTCATCTCCACGCCCTTCACCTCCTCCAGCACCGCGGCCGAGGTGCTGCGGGGCGTCGACCTTACCGGCGTCCGCGCGATCGTGACCGGAGGCTCCTCCGGGATCGGGACCGAGACGGCCCATGCATTGACCTCTGCCGGAGCGGAAGTGACACTCGCTGTCCGGAACACGACCGCGGGTGACGCCGTCGCCGAGACGATCTCGAAGTCGACCGGAGGGATCCGGCCCCAGGTCGTCCGGCTCGATCTCGCCGACAGGCCCACCGTCACGCGATTCGTCGACGCCTGGAACGGCCCGCTTCACCTGCTGATCAACAACGCGGGCGTGGTCACCGCCGGCCTCGAACGGACGCGTGAGGGCTGGGAACTGCAATTCGCGACGAACCATCTCGGCCACTTCGCCCTGGCCACCGGCCTTCACGACGCCCTCGCCCTGGGAGCGACCGACCGTGACGGAGCACGGATCGTCTCGGTCAGTTCGACGGCGCACATGCGTTCCGGCATCGACTTCGACGACCTCCACTTCGAGCGTCGCAACTACGACCCGCAGATCGCCTACGCCCAATCGAAGACGGCGAACTCTCTCTTCGCCGTCGAGGCGACCCGCCTTTGGGCGTCCGACGGCATCGTTACCAACACAGTGAACCCCGGCGGTGTCGCGACAGGGCTGCAGCGGAACTTCACAGCGCAGCAGAAGGCATCGCTCGATGCGGCCGAGGCCGCCGGAATCTTCACCTACAAAACGGTCGAGCAGGGAGCCGCCACCAGCATCGTCGCGGCCGTCGCCCCGGAGTTCGCCCACTCCGGAGGCCACTACCTCGACGATTCACAAGAGGCTTACACCGTGCCGGACGACGCCGACCTCGCGCGGCACCCGCACGGTGTCAAGGAATGGGCACTCGATCCCGCCGCCGCCAAGCGCCTCTGGACGGTCTCGGCCGACCTGCTCCGCGTCTGACCTCCAGACGTCACAGCAGCCTGCACGAGTCTTACCGACACCCATATAGGTGGTCCGCGAAAGTGTCCGTTGATGGTCGGCGTCGCGGGCGACCGGATCTATCTCGACAAGGGCCTCACCGGCACAAACCGCGCCCGGCCCGGACTCGACCAGGCCCTCGCGGCCGTACGCGCCGGTGACGCCCTGGTGGTCCCCAAGCTCGACCGGCTCGCCCGGTCCGTCCCCGACGCACGCGACACCCTCCTCGCCCGCGGCGTCCGCCTGTCTCTGGTCGGCAGCATCTACGACCCTGCCGACCATCCCCCGGATCCCCCGTACCGAACGATTCCACCGCCCTGCCTGTTTGTGGGTGAAAGTCTTTAGTCCATAATTTGTAAATGATCTTGGACCCCTACCGGGCGCCTTTACAATGTAGATCAATATCTCATCGCCCCTGACAGGATTCACGGCGGTCTCCAGATCGTGAAGAACCCGTACGGCGCACCCTTCCGCGTCGACATGCACAAGCGGCTCGACGTGCCCACTGCCGTACGTCGGCCGAGCCGCGACGGAGCCCCACCATGCACGATCAGGACCGCCCCCCGACAGCGAGGCTCCGTGCATCACAAGGGTGATCGGGTCCCCCGCGCTGCCGTCAGTGGGCCGTGGTGACCACGATCTTGCCGAACTGGGTGTTGGACTCCATGTGCCGGTGTGCCTGCACGACCTTCTCCAGTGGGAACACGCGGTCCACCACCGGGCGGAACGCTCCGCCGCGCAGGCCCGAGGCGACGAACGCGGCGGCGCGGCGCAGCCGTCCCGGGTTCCTCGCGATCTCGAGCATCGTGTAGGTGCGCATGTTCAGCGCGGGCATGCCCAGGTCGAACCCGGGATACGGGGTCGGCTGCCCGCTGAGCGCGCCCCACAGGAACAGGGTCCCGTCGGCCGCCACAGCGCGGGCCAGGTCCACGACTCCGGGACCGGCGACGGCGTCGAAGACATACTCGGCGCCTTTGCCGCCGGTCAGCTCCAGCACGCGCTCCGCCACGTCCTCCTCGTCCGAGACGATGACCTCTGCCGCGCCCTCGTCGATCAGCTGCTGCTTCTTGGCACGGGTGCGGGTGATCGCGACCGGGGCGGCGCCCACGCGGATGGCGGTGTGGATCGCGGCCAGGCCGACGCTGCTGGAGGCCGCGTTCACCACCGCCACATCACCCGCCCGCATGCGGCCCACTTCCACCATCGCGCCGTAGGCCGTGAGGTAGGGCATCCACACCGCCGCGCCGGACACCGCGTCCACGTGGTCGGGGCGGTGCAGCAGTGCGGTGGCCGGCACGATCGCCCGCTCGGCGTACACGCCGTAGTCATTCTGCGAGAAGTTCGGCACGACGCTGATCGCCTGCCCCGTCTCGAAACCGGTCACCTCGGGGCCGACCGCCTCGATCACCCCGGCGGCCTCGGAGCCGAGCCTGGCGGGCAGTCGCTTCACCGGCTCGATGTACTGACCGCTCCGGAACAGGGCCTCGGCCCTGTTGACCCCGATCGCGTCCACCCGGATCCGCACTTCGCCCGGTCCCGGCTCACCTGGCTCCAGGTCCTCCAGCCGCATCACCTCGGGGCCGCCGATCTCGTGGAACCGCACAGTCCTTGCCATGCCACCGTCCTTCGCTCGCTGGGAACGGGGCTTACGGTGACACAGAAGTACGATGGTCGTCAAACTTCGACGACCATCGTACTATGGGGCCATGGAACGTACGCCGTCACATCCCGAGGTGTCGAAGTTCAACCTCCAGCAGGTGCTGGAGGCTCTCGTCGATCCGGTACGCCGGAGCATCGTCACGCAGCTCGACGCGGCCTGCGAGGACATCGCCTGTGGCGCCTTCGACATCTCTGTCAGCAAGTCCACCGCCACCCACCACTTCAAGGTGCTGCGCGAGGCGGGCCTGATCCGGCAGCACTACGTCGGGACCTCGCGGATGAACACCCTCCGCCGCGCCGAGATGGACGAGGCACTCCCCGGCCTGCTCGACGCCCTGGTCACGCCCCGGGCGCAAGGGGTGTCGGCTTCTGGTTCCGCCGGAAGAGAGGTGGCGTAGGAGAAAGGCGGCGTCGACCGCGACACCGTCCACATCGATGAGGCGGGCGACGCGAAGGCCTCCCGTCCGAAGCTCGACCTGGTGCAGAAGACCCCGGGACGGTGTCGCGGATGAGGCGGGTTCAGCCGGTCACGGCCGGCTTGCGGAACTGCTCGATCATGGCCGCGTAGCCGTCGCCGCCCTGGCCCCCGGCCACCGCCCGGTCGGCCAGCGTCTTGACGAACCTGGGCAGTTCGGTGCTGACGCCGAGGGACTCGCTCTCCTGGATGAGGTGCTCCATCGCCGCCAGGTGGGTGTCGATGGTGGAATCGGCGGCCGGATACTCACCGGCGTCGATTTGGTCCGCGTAGGCGGACATCCATCCGGTCATGACCCCGATCCCCTGGTTCAGGAACGGGGCGACCGTCGCGGCGTCCACCTGTGCCGTCCCGAGCAGGGCTACGCCGTGCAGGAAGCCGTTCAGAACGCTCCACATGAAGCCCAGCATCGCCACGTCGTACAGTGAGGCCAGGCCATGATCGGCACCGAGATAGGCGGTGCCCGCACCCAGGCTCCGCAGGGTCGGCTCGTGCAGGTCGAAGGCCGACCGCGGCCCGCTGTAGAGCAGAACGGCGTCGGCCGTGCCGATGGCCTGGGGAATCGCCAAGATCGCGCCGTCGAGGTAGGTGAAGCCCCGCCGCGCCGCCCATTCGGCCCTGTCGCGGGCCTGCTGCGAGGTGCCCGAGGTCAGGTTCACCACGACCCGGTCCGCGAGGACGTCCCCCAGCGGGTCGAGGAGCTCGTGCACCGCCTCGTAATCCGAGACGCAGACGAGCACCAGCGGGCCGGCCGCGACCGCGTCCCCGATCGAGCCGGCGAGGGTCGCTCCCTGGGTTGTCAGGTGTCCGGCCTTCTCCGGTGAGCGGTTCCACACGGTTGTGGGGTGCCCGTCTTTCAAGAACGCTCCGGCCAGTGCCTGGCCCATCAGTCCCAGGCCGATGACCGTCACCGGAGCGTGGCCGGCGTTAGAGCTGAGCATCAGTCGCTCCCCTTCAGTTCGCTCTGTGATTCCTGACCGAAAGGCTCGGGTCATGGCAGAATCATCGACGTTCATACCGGTATGAAGGTCAAGGAGGAGCGCCAGTGTTGATCGGTGAGCTGAGCCGCCGGACCGGAGTCGGCGCGCATCTGCTGCGCTACTACGAGGACCAGGGTCTGCTGGAGCCGGGCCGCGGCGCCAACGGCTACCGCGAGTACACCGACGACGCCATCCTGACCGTGACCCAGATCAGGGGGCTGCTCGAGGCCGGGCTCTCGACCGAGGACATCGGGTTCCTGCTGCCCTGCGCCACCGGTACCGCCCCCGACCTCGAGCTCTGTCCCGAGCTGCTGGACATCCTCCAAGCACGCCTTCGCGGGCTCGACGAGCGCATCGACACGCTCACCCGCTCCCGCCAGGCCCTCCACGGCTACCTCAACGGCAACGTACGGCTCTGTCCCGGCACCGATCAGGACGGGTGACGCCAAGCACCTCCTGGGGGCAGGGCCAAGAGGAGCGGGAGTTCCCGCGTGGGCGATCGAAGGCGGACGCGGGCAGGCCGGCGTTCCTCGCCGAAGGCCCAGAACCGGGACCGCCCCCACCTCCCCCTAGGCTGGGGAACCGTTCCCCGCCGACCTTGAAGAAAAGGTGCCCGCTGTGCCGACCGCACTCCGTCTGTTCCGTTATGTGGCGATCGCTGAGGCGTGTTCGTGGGCGGGACTGCTCATCGGCATGTTCTTCAAGTACATCGCCGACACCGGTGACCTCGGGGTGAAGATCTTCGGCCCGGTGCACGGTGTGATGTTCGTCCTGTACGTGGCCGGGGTGCTGGCCGCGGCCCGGGTGGAGCGCTGGAGCCCGGGCGTGGTCGTGCTGGGCCTGGCGTGCTCGGTGCCCCCGTTCACCTCGCTGTGGTTCGAGCGGCGCATGCTGGCCCGCCACCGCGAACCGGTCGCGGCCTAGAGGCCTTCGGGGATGAAAGTCGGTCTCGTCGTCGTTCTGGCCGTCACCGCCCTCGGCCTCCCGGTCGTCGCCCTGATGCCCCGCAAGGCACCGTCAGAATCCCGGCAGTGAGCAACCGGCCGAACTCGGCGAGGATGGCCGGCCGACGGGGTGCCTCCCAATCCGGCACTGCGCGCAGAGAGCGGCCGTGCGAGCAAACGAGAGCCTTGGTCACTCTCCGTGATTATTCATCACTTCTGGTGGACAGAAGGGGGGTGGGCTCGCCCCGTACGAGGGCGGCCCGGATAAGGAGCACGACATGAAGGACGTCAAGGGAGCACTCAAGGCCGCTCTGTGCACGCTGGCTGTCAGCGGGGCCCTGCTGGCTCCCCTGCCCGTCGCCTCCGCGGCATCCTCCTCCACCGCCGCAGACCCGTCCTGGCACTGGACCGAACGCTTCAACACCTGGGTGGCCTGTCAGGGACGCACCATCACCCAGTACGGCGGCTGGAACGCCGACCATGTGAAATGCGAGATCGACGGCACCTGGAGCCCGCCCCAGACTTACAGCCTCTACCTCTACCACTGAGCCGACGCGCGGGGCGGACGTCGAGCCAAGCCCGGCGTTCGCCTCACCGCTGGTTCCTGCGCTCCTCCCCCGTGGCCTGGAGATCCAGTACGGCCCGCGTCGCCGCGCGGCACCGTCGGGGATGGGTGAGCAGGTCGGTGGAGTCGCCGAACTGGTCGATCGAGCCGATCGGCGGCAGCGCCCGGATCACCGGATCACCGATGGCGGCGCTCAGGGCGTCGGCGAAACGCTGGGCGCCGATGACCTGGAACGGCCGGTCGTGAAAGCCCCGCATCGAGGTGTCGAGCGCGGGCTGGGGAACCAGCCGGTTGTGCAGGGCGGCCACCCGCTGGTAGGCGCGGCCCAGATGCTCCTGGCGTGCCCGCCAGTCGCCGGCGGCCACCGCCGCCGACAGGTCCTCCCCCAGCTCGGCCGTACCCGACAGGCGGGCGAAACCGCTGCCGAGCCATTTCGCGTACGGCGGGTAGCGCCGGCGCATCAGCAGCACCAGCCGCATCAGGTCCCGGGCCAGGCCGGCGGTGAGCACCGCCGAGCCCAGATCGTCGCCCACCTCCCCGCACCTGCCGGGGAAGGCCTCCATCTGGGCCAGGCGTCTCCACTGCCCGGCCAGTACGTAGCGCTCCAGGTCCGGCGGATACCAGCGCAGCGCCGCGCGGGCGGGCTCGAGGGCCTCCAGGCCGTCGTGGAAGACCTCCCCGCTGGTGACCTCCGCCAGCCGCTGCCAGGGGGTCGACAGCCAGTCCAGGGTGCTCACGCCGCGTAGCGGGTCGAACCCGAGCCGGTCGGCGAACCAGGTGGCCACGTCGCTCACCTGCACACCGTGGGCGGCGCCGATGGCGGTACGGTAACCGCAGAAGACCTCCGGCAGGCCGGCGGTGACGGCCTGGCGGACCTGCCCGGTCAGATGGGGCGCGGTGAACAGCACCACGCGCGGCCCCCAGTCGTGGTCGGTGGAACGTTCGGTGTCGAACGCCAGGACCTCCGACCCGGCGCCGATCAGCGCGGCACTGTGGGGAATATCGGTCAGGATCGGCCGCACGACCTGAACGTAGAAGGTGCGCGAAAGCTCCAGACCAGGTATGAAACTGGACATCATTTCATCCACTCTGCCTGCCGCGACCGCGCCTTGCATCCGGTTTTCTACCTGCTTGCGGCCGTCCTGGGGTCGCCGTAGTACTCGCCGTAAATCAGGCATATATGGCTGAATGGCTTCTTTGCTGGTGGTCTGTGGGGCCTGGCTGGAGGTCGTTCGTGGCGACGCGGGGGTTTGCGGATGAGGAGCTGGAGCGTCTACGGGGTTTCCCGGCGAGCGGGCGCTGGAGCACGATTCGCCGACGCCGCCGTTCCGACTGGCGTGTGAGTCTCTGATCTCGGCGCGGATGATCCGGCCCGGTCCGGTGACCGTGGTGGAAAGGGTCGCGCACGCCCGTGCCGAGGCGCAGCGGGAGACCTTCGACCGGCTGGCGCACGAGTTCACCCCGCAGCGGTGCGACCAGCTCGACGGGCTGCCGGTGACCGACCCCGAGGTCGGTACAACCCGGTTACGGTGGTTGTCCACCGGCCCGGTTGAGGCCTCCCCAGGGTGGGGCAGGGAACTCGTCGTCAGGTGAAAGGCCCGTCACCGTCTCTGCTCCGGAGTCAGGACGTGCCGGGTCCGGTCCCCGGTCCAGGCCGCTTCGAGGATCGCGGTCAGGCTGGCGGTGTCGGTCGGGCCCGGATGGTTCTGGATCAAGCGGGTGACGCCACCGGCCATCTCCGCGAAGCGCGGGAGGTCGGCGCGTGCCACGCCGATGTCCGCCAGGGTGGCAGGGATGCCGATGTCGGCAAGGAGCCCGTCGAGCCAGGTGAGGAACGTATCCGCGGCCTCGGCATCCGAGGCGTCGGTCACGTCGAGCCCGCACACCCCGGCGAGGATGGCCAACCGGTCGCAGATGGCATCCCTGGCCGCGTCCAGCGCGTAGGGCAGCAGCAGCCCGACGCCCAGGCCGTGCGGTGTGTGGGTGGATGCGCCGATGGGGTACTGGAGGGCGTGCGGAGCCGCGTTGCCTGCGTGGGAAAATGCGAGCCCGGCCAGCATGGACCCGTAGGACATGTCCGCGCGCGCGTCCTTGTCGCCTCCGTCCCTGACGACACGGGGCAGGCTGCGGGCGATCCGCTCCGCGGCCAGGAGCGCGTAGTGATCGGTGATCGGGTTGCGGCCGAGGAAGACCTGCTCCACCGGGTCGCGCGGTCCGTGGGCCCGGGGTCGCGCGGTGTAGCTCTCCACCGCGTGACAGAACGCGTCGATGCCGGAGTGGGCCGTGACGGTCGCAGGGCAGGTATAGGTGAGCTCGGGGTCGACGATGGCGAAGTCGGGCACGATGTGGACGCTGGAGACCCCCACCTTCAGCTCGCGGTCCGGGTCGGTCAGCACCGAGACGGGCGTGAGCTCGGAGCCGGTGCCTGACGTCGTCGGGACCGCGATGAGAGGAATCGTCGGCCCCGGCACCTTCGACTCGCCGTAGAAGTCGCGCGGCGTCCCACCGTGGCGCCGGATGACGCCGACGATTTTGGCGAGGTCGATCACCGTGCCACCCCCGATGGCGAGGATCACGTCGGCGTCCACCTCTGCGGCGACCGAGACGGCCAGGGCGACATCGGCGAGTGGCACGTCCGGAGTCGCGTCGGCGAACACCCCGACGACTTCGACCTTCTTGCGCACGGCGGCCACGATCTCGGCCACGCCGGGCTGCCCCAGAAGAACCCGGTCGGTCACGATGAGGACTCGCGAGCCACACTCGGCCACCACTCGTGGGATGTTCTGCGCGACCCCTTCGCCCACTATCAGCTGGCGTGGTCCGCGGACGGTCTCAAGCATGTCAGTGCCTCTCTGGAACGTCGGCGGTGATGTGCTGGGCGGACGTCCAGGTCACCTGCGAGACCGGGACGGCGTCGGCGAGGTTGGCTGCCGGGTGGCGCAGGCGCGCGCCGGGCTCCCAGACTCGGTCGTGCCCGGGCGTCCTCGGGTCCAGCGGATTCGTGCCGGCCGTGGCCCGGGTCCCGCTCCGCGTGTGGAGGCCGTTCAGGTCAGGTGTGCACGGGGCGCGGTGATCCTCGGCGGGCACCCGGAGCGGCGGGCCGGTCACGGTAGGTCGATCGCCGCGTAGGTGACGTCGAGGTACTCAAGGATGCCCTCGTGCGACCCCTCCTTGCCGATCCCGGACTGCTTCACGCCTCCGAACGGGGCTGACGGGTCCGAGATCAGACCACGGTTGATGCCGACCATCCCCGTCTCCAGCCCCTCGGCGAACCGGAGCGCCCGCTGGAGGTCACGGGTGAAGACGTATCCGACCAGGCCGTGCTCGGTGTCGTTGGCCTTCGCCATTACCTCGTCGTCGGACGTGAACGAGATGATCGGCGCCACCGGGCCGAAGATTTCCGCCTCCAGCATCCGCGCGTCTTCGGGCACGTCGACGAGGACCGTAGGCGGGTAGAAGCAACCCGGCCCATCCGGACGCTCGCCGCCCACCAGGACACGGGCGCCGCGATTGACCGCGTCGGCGACAAGCTCGTCGATCTTGGTGACCGAGGCCTCGTCGATCAACGCCCCGACGTCCACGCCGTCGTCGAGACCATGGCCCACCGAGAGCGCGCCCATCCGCTCGGCGAAGCGCGCCGTGAACTCCTCGCGCACCGGCTCCTCGACGTAGATTCGGTTGGCCGCGATGCAGGACTCCCCGATGTTGCGCATCTTGGCCACCATGGCGCCGTCGAGCGCGACGTCCAGGTCCGCGTCGGCACACACGATCAAGGCCGCGTTGCCGCCCAGTTCCATGGAGGTGCGCAGCACGTTGTCCGCCGCCTGTCGTAGCAGCACGCGTCCGACCTCGGTCGACCCGGTGAACGAAAGCTTGCGGGTCCGACGGTCGGCGAGCAGTGCTGAGACCACCTCGCCGGCACGCTTGGTCGTCACGACGTTGACGACGCCCGGGGGAACGCCGACCTCCTCCATGATGCGGGCCAGGAACAGCATGGTGAGTGGCGTCTGGGCTGCCGGCTTGGTGATCGTCGTGCAGCCCGCCGCCAGCGCAGGAGCGATCTTGCGGGCCCCCATGGCCAGCGGAAAGTTCCAGGGCGTCACGAAGACGCACGGTCCGACCGGCTTCGGCACGGTGAGGATGCGATATCCACCGGCGGGAGCGGTGTTGTAGCGCCCCTCGACGCGCACCGCCTCCTCGGCGAACCAACGGAAGAACTCGGCGCCGTAGGCCACCTCTCCCCGAGCCTCGGCGAGCGGCTTGCCCATCTCGAGCGTTATCAGCCGGGCGACCTCCTCGGATCGCTCGGTCAGTGCCCGGTACGTCGCGGTCAACAACTCTGACCGTTTTCGCGGCGGGGTCGCCGCCCATTCCGTCATCGCCTTGCTCGCCGCGTCCAGAGCGGCGAGCCCGTCAACGACGCCGGCGTCCGCCACCTCGGCGATGGTCTTGCCGGTGGCCGGGTCCTCGACGACAAAGGTGGCTCCGCCGGCGGCGTCGCGCCAGGCGTCGCCGATCCGGAGCCGCCGGTGCTCGGGGGCCAGGACGTTCATCGGGTCACTCATCGCGTCGCCTCCTGTGATGTTCTTGGTGATGTCCGGCGTGACCTCGGCGATCGCGCCACACGCGTTGACGAACGGCTCACACGACCCCGTCGGGGTCGAGGTTGCCGAGCGGGTCGAACGTGGCCTTGGCCCTGGCCGTGGGGCGACGCCCCGCGCCACCGATCGCCTTCCCGGGCCATGGCTGCTTCAGCGTCGTCAGGCCGTGCTCACCGGTGACGGTCGGCCGAGGCTCGATTGCCACGTGCGGGCGCATGGTGACGTCGCCGCCCTGCGCGGTTACCTCCCGGCCTCGGACAGCGCCAGCCCGGTGCCCGCATCGAACAGGTGCGCACGGTCCAGGTCGACCGTGACCTGCAGCCGCTCGCCCGGCGTACCGGTGACGGTGGGTCGTGCCTTGACCTTGAGGATCTCCGTCCCCACTCGGACGTCGACCACCGTTCGGTCACCGAGCGGCTCAAGGCCGTAGAGCTCACCCGACAACGACGCGTTCCCACGCTTCTCGACGGACAGGTCCTCCGCGCGCAGGCCCAGCAGCAGCGGACGACCGTCCTCGGCCGTGGTCCAGCGGGGCCGCGGCAGCGTCCAGCCTTCCGCACCGACCAGACGATCTCCCTCGGCGTGGCAGGCGAGCAGGCTGATCTGCGGGCTCCCGACGAATCCCGCGACCCACCGGTTGGCCGGACGCTCGTACACCTCGGTCGGCGTTCCGACCTGTTGCACCTTCCCCTCCTTGAGGACCGCGACCTGGTCGGCCATGGACAGGGCCTCGACCTGGTCGTTGGTCACGTAGACGAAGGTCGCTCCGAGGCTCCGGTGGATGCGGGTGAGCTCGGTGCGCATCTCGACGCGGAGCTTGAGGTCGAGGTTCGTCAGCGGCTCGTCCATGAGAAACGCGCGCGGGCTGCGGACCAGCGCCCGGGCCAGGGCGACACGCTGCATCTCACCGCCCGACAACTGCGCCGGACGACGCTGCAGCAGACGTTCGATGTGCAGCAGGCTCGACATCTGCTCGACGGCAGCGGCGATCTCGCTCGAAGAACGGCGGCGTGCCCGCAGCGGCGAAGCGATGTTCTCGTACACCGTGTGTCGCGGGTAGAGGGCGTAGCTCTGGAAGACCATGGCCAGGTCGCGTTCGGCCGGGGCGTCACCGGTCGCGTCCCTCCCGTCCAGATGCACCGACCCGGCGTCAAGCCTGTCAAGGCCGGCGATCGCTCGCAGGGTCGTCGTCTTGCCTGCCCCGGAGGGTCCGAGCACGACGAAGAACGATCCGTCCGGCACGTCGAGCGTCACGTCGTCCAGAGCCTGGACTTTGCCGAAGGACTTGCACAGCCCGTGCACTGCCACGGTTCCCATCAGGCCACCAGCTCTTCCGTGCTCACGTCGTAGACCACCGGGGGCCCGCCGGTGTGCCGCAGCCCGACCGGTGCGTCACCGGCGAAACGGACAGTCGGTGCCATCCGAACCCGTACGTCGCGCTGACCGCCGTAGTCGACCACGTAGATGATTTCGTCGCCCAGCCACTCCGCCGAGACCACGCGGGCCGGGACCGAACCTTCCGCTCCTGGTTCTGTGACTTCCAGCGCCTCCGGCCGGACGCCTGCGACGAGGCCACGGTCGCGCGGCAGGCCTGGCGGTGGCGTGAGGACCAGTCCGCCCTTACTGCGCAGCTGCCCGTCGGCCGCCTCCACCTCAATCAGGTTCATCGGCGGGGAACCGATGAATGCGGCGCAGAAGAGACTCGCCGGACGGTCGTAGACCTCCAGCGGCGTGCCGATCTGCTCGACGCGGCCCTTGTTGAGGATGGCGATTCTGTGACCGAGCGACATCGCCTCGACCTGGTCGTGGGTGACGTAGACCATCGTCGTCCCCAACTCCCCCTGCAGGTGCTTGATCTCCGTGCGCATGTCCGCCCTCAGCTCCGCGTCCAGATTGGTGAGGGGCTCGTCCATGAGGAATGCACGCGGTCGTCGCACCAGGGCGCGAGCAAGCGCGACGCGCTGCTGCTCCCCGCCGGACAGCCGGCTCGGTCGCCGGTCCAGGAGCGGACCGAGCCGCATCAGCCGTGCGGCCTCGTTGACCCGCTCCTCCACCTCCGGCTTGGGCAGGCCCTCGGCCCGCAGTGGGAACGCCAGGTTGTCGCGGGTTCTCAGATGCGGGTAGAGAGCGTAGAACTGGAACACCATGGCGATGTCGCGCTCAGCGGGCGGCAGGTCGTTGACCAGCGTGTCGCCGATGCGGATGTCGCCCGTCGTCTGCCTCTCCAGGCCGGCGATGGCCCGCAGCGTGGTCGTCTTGCCGCAACCCGAAGGGCCGAGCATCACGAACAGCTCGCCGTCGCCGATGGACAGGTCCACGTGTTCAACCGCGACCGTCCCGTCCGGGTAGCGCTTGTGCAGGGCGGTCACCTCGATGCCCGCCATCAGCGTCGCACCGCCCCGAGCGTCACACCGGCGATGAGGTGCTTGCGCACCAGGTAGGCGAAGACGAGCACCGGTAGGGCGAACACCACGGAGGCGGCGGCCACGAGACCCCAGTCCACAGTGGTTCCACCGATGAGGCCGGCGATGGCGGGTGGGGCCGTCCGCACGGTGTCACTGGAGGTAAGGAAGATGGCGAACACGAACTCGTTCCACGAGAAGATGAGGGCGAAGACCGCCGTCGCGGCGATACCGGGCACGAGCAGGGGAAGGGTGAATTTCCAGAACGCCTGCAAGCGGGTGTAGCCGTCGAGCATGGCGGCATCCTCGTACTCCGCGGGCACCTCGTCGACGAACCCCTTCATCATCCAGATCGTGAACGGGACGTTGAAGGCGGCGTAGATGAGGATCAGGCCGAGCTTGGTGTCGATGAGTCCGACCTGGCGGTACATGAGGAAGATCGGGATCACCACCACCACGGGCGGCATGAAGCGGGTGGACAGGATGAAGAACAGTTGGTCCTTCTTGGCCTTCACGGAGAAGCGCGAGTAGGCCCAGGCCGCCGGGACCCCCAGCACGGTGGCCAGCACCGTGGAGACCCCGGCGACCACGACGGAGTTGAGGAACGCGACGGACAAGGTCGAACGACCGCCGCCGGAGGCGACGAACACGTCCTTGAAATGCTCCAAGGTGACCGTGAAGTCGAAGAACTTGGCCGGGATGGCATAGACGTCCCGGTTCTCCTTGATGGACGTCTCGATCATCCACAGCACCGGGAAGAGCATCACGACGGCCAGCACGGTCAGTAGCGCGATCTCCAGCACGGAGCGGCCCCGAAAGCCGAAGCGGCGCGCGGCGGGCGTGCGATCCCGGACAGGACCTGTGGACACGGCCTCGTCGACGGAGACGGCCATCAGTCCTCCTTGAGCTTGTTCAAGTAGCGCAGGTAGAGCTGCGTGAGGACGATGACGATGAGGACCATGAGGATCCCGTATGCCGAGGCGGTTCCGGTGTTGAAGCCCAGGAACGCCACCTTGTAGACGTGGAACGACAACGTCTCGGTGGAGACCCCCGGACCCCCGCTGGTGAGGATGTAGACGAGGTCGAACAGCCGGAAGGCCTCGATGGCCCTGAACAACACGGCGATGAGGAGCAGCGGCCACACCAGCGGAAGAGTGATGAACCGGAACCGGAACCACTCGGACGCCCGGTCGATCGAGGCGGCCTCGTACAAGTACTTGGGGACCGCGGTGAGGCCCGCAAGTGCGATGAGCATGATGAACGGCGTCCATTGCCAGGTGTCGACCACGATCAGGGAAATCAATGCCGTTCGCTGCCGGGTGAGCCACTCCACCTGCCCCAGACCGAGCGAGCCGAGCATGCTGTTGATCACGCCGAACTGCGCGTCGAGCATGAATTTCCAGAACAGCCCGACCACGACCTGCGACAGCATCATCGGAACCAGGAACAGAGTGGTCAGCAGTCCTCGCCCGTGCGTGCGCCGTGAGATCAGGTAGGCGATGGCGAAACCGAGCACGGTCTGCAGGGCGACCGCGCCGACCACGTAGAGCAACGTCGTCAAGGCCCTCAGGTGGACCTGCGCCGAAGTCAGGATGGCGGTGTAGTTCTCGAACCAGACGAAATGGGCCGACCCTCCGCGGGTGGCCGAGTAGTCGGTGAAAGACAGGTACAACGCCCACAGCAACGGAAACACCGACATTGCGAGCAACAGCAGCAGCGCCGGGGAGATGAAGGCCACGGCGAGCCAGCGGTCGCTCAACCGGCGGGACCAGCCCGGTGCGGGCGGCGTCGCGGACGCCACCTGCCCGGGGTGGTCGGTCGTCAGAGGGACGGAACCACTCACAGTCCGCCGCCGCCCTTGCGGTTGCCGGAGTCGAGGACGCCCTGCTGCTCCTTGGCGATGTCGTTGAGCGCGTCCTTCGGATTCTTCGCGCCGTTGAGAGCCGCGTTCACGTTGGTGTTCTCAATGTCGACGAGGCGCGCGTACTCGGGCACGTTCCACATGTCCCGCATTCGCGTAACCGAGTCGGCGTACACCTGGTTGAACGGCCCGGCATCGAGGAACTCGGACGACTCCAGGGCGTCCGTACGCGCCGGCACGCCACCGGCCGCGGCCCACTTCTTCTGGACGTCGGCCTGCTCGAACCACTTCATGAAGTTCAGGGCCTCCGCCTGGTTCGCCGCGGGGGAGTAGGCCGATACGTGCATCCCCATGCCGCCGAGAGGCACCAGGTTCGTCTTCTGGGTCGGCAGGGTGGCAAAACCCAGCTTGCCGAGAATCTCCTCCCGCGTGGTGCCGAGCGTCGACTGCTTCGGGTCGAGCAGGCCGCCGCTCGCGGCGATCCAGTTGAACGCGATGCATGCCTTGCCCTGGGCGACCGCCGCGTTCACCTCGTCGATGAACCAGTTGCCGGAGCCCGCGGCGGTCAGCGGCTTCATCTTGTTGACCAGGACGTCCATCGCCTCCTGGCCCGCAGCGTCGTTCATGACGCCGTCGATCTTGCGCGCCTTGGGGTCCCAGAGGTTGCCGCCGTAGACGCCGTTGACCGTGTTGTAGGTGACGGCCGCGGCGTCGGAGCCGTTGGCCTGGTGGAAAGCCAGCCCGCTGACGCCGGGGTTGTCCGCCTGGCACTTCGCGGCGACTGAGATCATCTCGTCCCACGTCTGCGGCGGCTTGTCGCCGATCAGGTCCTTGCGGTAGATCATCGTCCAGGTGTCGCCCAGCAGCGGCAGTCCGTACAGGCTGGCGTTTTCGTCGCGCTTCCCGGTCTCCGCCTGGGGGTACTGGCCGTAGGCGGCCAGGAGGTACGGGTTGTAGGCCTTGACGTCGATGTTCTGCTTGACGAAGTCGGTGAGGTCGAGGATGTTGCCGTTCGTCACGGCCTCGCCGATGTGCTGCGAGTCCAGGATCGGGATGTCGAAGTCGGTTTTGTGCGCTGCGAACTGGGTGAACATCGCGTCGTGCCAGTTCGCGTTCGGCACGGTGTTGACCTTGATGGTCACGTTCGACCGCTGCTTGGTGTACTCCGCGTTCGCGAAGTCTTCCAGCGCGTGGGCGGGGGGCCAGTCGAACCAGATGAAACTGAGGGTCAGCGGGTCCTTGGTGAGCTCCGGGATGGTCGCCGGTGCCTTGGGGGCGCTCGCCTGAGCGCCGTCGTCCTGGCCGCAAGCCGCCAGGGTCGTGGCCACCAGCATGGCCGCCGTCGCCAGCTGCACCTTTCGACCGGGAACGGACAGTCGTCCTATTCGCTGTGGATGCCGCATCTTCTTGCCTGCTTTCTGGGTGGGGACTTCTGGAGCCTTGCTGCGTGCTTCGCCGAGCAGTTGCTGGGTTGTTCAGGCGTGTTGCCGGCTGTCGCAGGGGCTGACCCGCAGACCGGCGTCACGAGTACGCCGCGACGTGATGGGGCTTCAGGCGGTCGAGAAGTCCTTCGGTCCTCGGGTGGCCCGGTGGCGAACCGAGGGGAACGTCGAGCATGCTCATGGGAGCTCCGACTGATCGAAGCAGAGCGATGGAGGGCGGTTCCGCGTTGAGTGAAGGATGGGGGGCATCCATCACCTTTCCTATACGATCTGAGGTGGGCGTCAGCATCCCTCAGCGTTGCGACCGATGTCAACAGGTTCCCGAAGACGCAAGAAAGGACCTCACGTCACGATGGACGACGAAGTGATGATCGCGCGGCGCCGTGAGGCCGTGACGGGCGGAATGCCGCCGGGAAGATCTCGCGGCCGGCTTGCCGACGAGGTGTACGACACGCTGCTCGGACAGCTGATGTCGCTACGGATCGAGCCCGGCTCCCGCGTCACGATCGACGTCCTGGCGCGAGAGCTGGGGGTCTCGCAGACGCCGATCCGAGACGCTCTGAACCGCATGGAGGCCGAAGGCCTGGTCGTGCGTGTGCCCCATGCCGGCTATCGCATTCCCCCCCAAATAACCCGTCATCGATTCGAGGACATGCTTGAGCTCCGCCTGCTCCTCGAGCCGGCAGCGGCGCGCAGATCCGCCGAACGCGCATCCTCGGAGCAGGTGGCCGGTCTGCGACGGATGCTGGAGGAGATGGCGGAGTTGGAGGGGGGCGACGGGCCCATGGCCTATGGCGCCTTCGGGCTACGCGACGCCGCTTTTCACGATCTCGTCGCCCTGAGCGCGGAGAACCAGGTCATCCGCGAAGCGCTCGCCCGCCTGCACACGCACGTGCACCTGTTCCGGCTTCTCCACGACACCCAGGTCACCCACTTGGCCATGGCCGAGCACGAAGCGGTTCTGGCCGCGATCGCCGCGCGTGACCCCGACGCCGCCGCCTACGCCATGCGCCGGCACATCCTGCTGTCCGGCGAGCGGTTCCGACGATTGTTCGACGAGGCCGAGGGCGCGGACGGAATGGCGGTAAAGGCTTGACGGGCGGGCTGGGCCGAGGAATGCTAACCCAATCGGATCGGATCGGATCGGATCTGATTCACCTCATCCGCCCCAGATGCGAGGAGAAGTAGGTGCCCAGAGCGCTGCTTCTGACCGGCGACGCCGCCGAGGAGCTCGACACCATGTATCCCTACTATCGCGTGCAGGAGGGCGGCTGGGACGTTGACGTCTCGTCACGGACGATGCGTGACGTTCAGCTGGTCATCCACGAGTTCGACCCCAACTCCGACGCCTACGTGGAGAAGAACGGCCGAAAGTTGCCGGTCGACGTGCCCTGGGCCGAGGTCGACGTCGAGCGCTATGACGCCCTCATCATCCCCGGGGGACGCGCCCCCGAGTGGATCCGGGTCGACGCCGACGTCAGGCGCATCACCGAGCACTTCTTCGCGCGCAACCTCCCGATCGCGCTGGTGTGCCACGGCGCGCAGGTGCCGGCGGTGTACGGGCTGTTGAAGGGTCGAAAGACGGCGTGCTTCCCCCCCATCACCGGTGACATGGAGAACGCGGGCGCGACGGTCGTCGACGCTCCCGACGTCGTGGACGGCAACCTCGTCTCCTGCCGAGGGTGGCCGGACATGCCGCAGTTCGGCAGGGCCATGATGGAGGTCTTTTCGAAGTCCATCAACTCCGCATCGGCATGAGCACACCGGATCTGTCGACTGTGACGGCACTTCGGACCGTCACAGTCGACGGCTCCCCCGTCCACGTCATGGAGAGCGGCACCGGGCCCGCGGTGCTGATGCTGCACGGCTCCGGACCCGGTACGACCGGATCCGGAGCCTGGGCGACGACGGCACAGGCGCTGGGCACGTCCTGGCACCTGGTGGCTCCTGACCAGGCGGGGTTCGGCCGTACACCGATCCCGGCGGGCTCCAGGGGCCTGCTCCGGCTGTGGACGGAGCAGGCCGCGGGCCTGATGGATGCTCTCGGTGTCGAGCACTACGCCGTGGTGGGCCACTCCATGGGCGGTGCCGTGGCGCTGGCGTTGGCGGCCGCGCGTCCCCAGCAGGTCACCCGTGTCGTGGCGGTCTCGACGATGGGCGCTCCCGGGGCGCCGCTGTCCGCCGAGCTCGACGCGGTCTGGGCCGCCCCCGCCGGCCCGCTCGGGGCACGAGACATGTTGAGTCGCCTCGTCCTCGACCAAGCGCTCGTGACCGAGCCCGCCGTCGCCGCCCGTGCAGCTGCGATGCGAGCGGGGGCGGCCGCGTTCGCGTCGTTGTTCCCTCCGCCTAGGGCACGTTGGGCCGACGAACTCACCCTCTCGGCGCAAACGCTGGCAGGGGTCCGCGCGCCCGTGCTGCTCGTCCACGGCGCCGAGGACCGGGTCACCCCGCTCGGGACGGCGGCCCTGCCCCTGCTCGAACACCTGGCCGATGTCCGTCTGCACGTGCTCGGCCGATGCGGGCACGTGCCGGCGCTCGAGCACCCGCACGACTTCAGGCGACTCCTGTCGTGCTTCCTCGGCCGGGAACGAGGTCACTGATCGCCGCGACAGGTCCGCAGCCCGTACTCAAGCAGATCAGCATGAGCAGGCGTGATCCGCGCAGAAGCCAGCGCCCTCCCCGAGAACCGAGCCATGACGAGGCAGCGGCCGAACCGGGGCGGCCCGCCCTGATCGCCGGTCGGCGCGGAGCCCTCAGGCGCCGTCCAGGGTCGCGGCGGCGACCGGGCGGAGCCGCAGTCCCAGCCGCTCATACAGGCTGATCGCCTGGTGGTTGCCGGTCTCGACCATCAGCGCGACCCGGCCGTGCCCGGCGACGAGTGCCTCAAAGACGAACCGGCACAACCTCTCCCCGTAGCCCCGGCCCCGGTGGGAGGGGGCGGTGGCCACTCCGGCGACGAACCCGACCTGCGGGCAGGACCAGGCGTCGGCGGCCGTGGCCACCAGTGTCCCGTCCTCGGCGCGCAGTCCCGCCCAGCGGCGGACTCCCGCCACCCCGGGAGTCGCCCACGAGGAGGGAGAGGCCTCGGCCAGCAGGGCGCTCACCTCCCGCTCCGCGCCCTCCAGCCACCCGCCCGCCGCCGGGGCTTTCGCGGGCGGCGGCGGGCGGGTGGCGTCCATCCACTCGAACGACGCCAGCGTCCGCACCCCCGGCACCCGCTCGGCCAGCTCGCCCAGCAACGCCCGGTCGCCCAGCAGCCGGTAGGAGGGGTCCAGCTCCGGCCGCACCAGCCCCACCAGCCGGGCCACCTGCGGCGCGGGGCCGCGCACCGTCAGCCGGTCACGGCGGTTGAGATCCGGGCTGGCCACCGCCACCGCCTCCCCCAGCGCCCACGCCCGCACCCCGGCGCCCATCCCCCGCGCCGCCCACACGATCATCGTGTCGTCGTCGCAGGCGGCGACCACGTCGCCGGTCGCGGTCAACTCCACAGCACGGCCTTCCACCGACGAGCGCCCTTCTCAGAGAATCGCGCCGGGGACATAGGCCGCGCCGGCCGGATAGCGGGCGGTGATCTCACCGATCCGCGCCACGACCGCCTCGACCTGCTCGGCGGCCGCGCCGGTGAAAGCGATGCGCTCTCCCAGCAGGTGCTCCAGTGCCGCCCGGTCCAGCGGGAAGCGCTCGTCGGCCGCCAGCCGCTCCACCAGCTCGTTGCCGGCGCCCCGCTCGCGCATCGCCAGCGCCGAGGCGACCGCGTGCTCCTTGATCAGCTCGTGTGCGCTTTCGCGGCCCACCCCGGCCCGCACCGCGGCCATCAGCATCTTCGTCGTCGCCAGGAACGGCAGATACCGGTCCAGCTCGGCGGCGATGACCGCCGGGAACGCCCCGAACTCCGCCAGCACGGTCAGCATGGTCTCCACCAGGCCGTCGAAGGCGAAGAACGCGTCCGGCAGCGCCACCCGCCGCACCACCGAGCACGACACGTCGCCCTCGTTCCACTGGTCCCCGGCCAGCTCCCCGACCATGGAGGCGTAACCCCGCAGGATCACCGTCAGCCCGTTGACCCGCTCACACGAGCGCGTGTTCATCTTGTGCGGCATCGCCGAAGAGCCCACCTGGCCCTTCTGGAAGCCCTCCGTGACCAGCTCGTGCCCGGCCATCAGCCGGATCGTCTTGGCCAGCGAGGAGGGGGCGGCGGCCAGCTGGACCAGCGCCGTCACCACCTCGTAGTCCAGCGAACGCGGGTAGACCTGCCCGACGCTGGTGAAGCGGTGCGCGAACCCCAGGTGCGCCGCCACCCCGTCTTCCAGCTCCGCCAGCTTCGCCCGGTCCCCGCCCAGCAGGTCCAGCATGTCCTGGGCGGTGCCGACCGGCCCCTTGATACCGCGCAGCGGATAGCGGGCGATCAGCTCCTCCAGCCGGGCGAACGCCACCAGCAGCTCATCGGCCGCCGAGGCGAACCGCTTGCCCAGCGTCGTCGACTGCGCCGCCACGTTGTGCGACCGGCCGGCCATCACCGTGCCCGAATGCTCGGCCGCCAGCGCTCCCAGCCGCGCCAGCAGCGCCACGCACCGCCCGCGCACCACGACGAGGCTGTCGCGGATCTGCAACTGCTCGACGTTCTCGGTCAGGTCCCGCGACGTCATGCCCTTGTGCACGTGCTCGTGCCCGGCCAGGTCGTTGAACTCCTCGATGCGGGCCTTGACGTCGTGGCGGGTCAGGCGTTCGCGCTCGGCGATCGAGGCCAGGTCCACCTGGTCGATGACCTTCTCGTAGTCGGCCACCGCCGTCTCGGGAACCTCCACCCCCAGCCGCGCCTGCGCGGCCAGCACGGCCAGCCACAGGCGCCGCTCGGCCACCACCTTGTACTCGGGAGACCACAGACGGGCCAGCTCCGCCGAGGCATAGCGGGCGGCCAGGACATTGGGGATACGCGGCTTGGCAGTCACGTTCCCTCATTGTATTGCGCCCCGCACGGTCCGGCCCACGCAGGGGCGGCGACCGCCGAAACGGCCGATCGCCGTACGGCGGCGCGAGTGGCGCGCGCCGTACGGCGATCGGTGAGGCAGCGAGAGGCGAGAGGCGAAGGACCCTAGTGGGCCGGCGTCAGCTCCTCGGCGTCGTAGACCTTCACCTCGGCCTCGTGCCTGCCGGCCTTCGGCTTGCGGCGCAGACGCTCCTTGGTCCGCTCCAGCATCACGTACAGGGTCGGCACCAGCACCAGCGTCAGCAGCGTCGACGACAGCAGGCCGCCGATCACCACGATCGCCAGCGGCTGGGAGATGAACCCGCCCGACCCGGTCAGGCCCAGCGCCATCGGGATCAACGCGAAGATCGTCGCGACCGCGGTCATCAGGATCGGCCGCAGTCGGCGCCGGCCGCCCTCGATCACCGCTTCCACGATGCCCAGTCCCTGCGCGCGGTACTGGTTGATCAGGTCGATCAGCACGATCGCGTTGGTCACCACGATGCCGATCAGCATCAGCATGCCGATCAACGCCGGGATCCCCAGCGGCGTGCCGGTGATCAGCAGCATGCCGATCGCACCGGTCGCCGCGAACGGCACCGACACCAGCAGGATCAGCGGCTGGGCGAAGCTCCGGAACGCCGCCACCATGATCATGAAGACGATCGCGATGGCCGCCAGCATCGCCAGCCCCAGCTGCCCGAACGCCTCGTCCTGCTGCGCGCTCACCCCGCCGATGGTGAACGTCGCCCCGGCCGGGAGCGACAGCGCGTCCAGCTTCGTGGTCAGCGCCGTGGTCACACTGCCCAGGTCACTGCCGGTGGCCGTACCCGACACCGTCGCGCTGCGCTCACCGTCGATCCGGGTCACCTGCGTCGGCCCGTCGACCTTCGCCACCGTCGCCACGTCCGACAGCTTCACCATGCCTGCCGCGGTCGGCAGTTCCAGCGCGCCGACCGCCTTCAGGCTCTCCGGCGCGTCCCCGCTGCGCATGATCAGGTCACCGGTCCGCCCGTCCAGCGTGACCTGGCCCAGCGGCGCCCCGCGGAACTGCTGCGCCACCAGCTGCCCGATCTGCGTCTCGCTCAGCCCCTTGGCCGCGGCCTTCTCACGGTCGACCTGCACCTCGATGCGCTGCGCGCTGGCCGCCAGGTTCGACGCCACGTCCCGCAGCCCGCCCACACCGGCCATCGCCGCGCGCACCGTCTCGGCCGCGCTGTTCAGCGTCTCGGTGTCCGGCGCCTGCACGATCACCTGAAGCTGGTTGGTCGCACCGCCCGGGCCGCCCTGACCGCCGCCCACGGTGATCTCGCCGGCGTCGGTGACGGCCTTGAGCCGCTCACGCAGCGTCTCCTCCAGCGCCGAGGAGTCGGCGCCCTCGGCGACCGTCACCGAGTAGGAGGCACGATCGCCGCCCCCGCCGGACCCGCCCAGGAATCCGCCGCCGCCTCCCACGTTGACCTGATAGGCCTTCACGTCCTTGAGGGAGCCCAGCACCTGCTCGACCTTCTTGGCCGCCGCGTCCGTCGTGGCCAGATCCGTGCCGGGCGGCATCTTCTGGCTGAGGGAGACGGTGTCCTGCCCCGTGGAGTCGAGGAAGTTGGTCTCCAGCCGTCCCGCCAGGCCCATCGTCCCCGCGAAGATCAGAATACCGACCAGCAGGGTGACCAGCCGCCGCTTCGTCGCGAAACGCAGCACCGGCAGGTAGGCCCGCTGCAACGGGCTGCGCAGCTCCTTGGCCTCGGCCTCCTCCCGTACCGCGCGCGCCTCCTCGGCGTTCAGCACCGGCGCCTTCAGGAACCAGTAGGCCAGCACCGGGATCACCGTCAGCGACACCAGCAGCGAGGCCAATAGCGCCACCGTCACCGTGATCGCGAACGGCGCGAACAGCTGCCCGACCATGCCCCCGACCACCGCGATCGGCAGGAACACCGCCACCGTGGTCAGCGTCGAGGCCGTCACCGCGCCGCTCACCTCACGCACACCCGCCAGCACCGCCTTGCGTTTCTCCTCGCCGTAGCCCAGGTGCCGCTTGATGTTCTCCAAGACCACGATCGAGTCGTCGACCACCCGCCCGACCGCGATGGTCAGCGCGCCCAGGGTGAGCAGGTTGAGGGAGTAGTCGCCCAGCCACAATGCGATCAACGCGATGATCACCGACAGCGGGATCGACGCCGCCGTCACCAGCGTGGAGCGCACCGACAGCAGGAAGATCAGAATGACCAGCACCGCGAAGGCCAGGCCCAGCAGGCCCTCGGTCGCCAGGTCCTCGATCGAACGTTCCACATACGGCGCCTGGTCGAAGACCACCGTCACCTGCGAGGGCCCGCCGATGGCCTGCGTGATCGCCGGGTCCTTCAGCTTCTCGCGCACCGCGTGAGAGATCGCCACCGCGTTGCCGTCGGGGGACATGGTCACCGACACGCCCAGGCTCGGCTCGCCCTTGGTACGCGTCAGCGAGGTGCTCTCGGCCAGCGCCCGCTCAACCGTCGCCACCTCGCTCAGCTTCACCGGCTTGGGCGCCGCCGGCGGGCGCTGCTGCACCTGCCCGACCGGCTGCCCCGGCACCGTACGGCCCTGCGGCGACTGGGGAGCGACCTGCGGCGCGGCCGCAGGCGTGAGATAGAGGTCCTTCAGTTCCTGCAGCGTGGTGATCCGGCTGCCGACCTGGACCGTCAGCGACGTCTGGTCCTCGGTCAGGCTGCCCGCCGCCACCGGCTGGCCGTTGGCGCGCAGCGCGTCGGTCACCGCGGTCGGCGCCAGCCTGTGCGCCGCGAGCTTCTTGACGTCCGGGGTGATCACCACGACCTCGTCGCGGGTGCCGGTCACCGTGGCCTCGCTGACACCGTCGATGCCCTGCAGCGCCGGCACCATGACCCGCTCAAGCGTGTCGGCCGTGTCCCGCTGGTCGCCGCCGTCGCCCACCGCCAGCACCAGCACCGGGATGTCGTCCGTGCCGCCGGTCAGGACCTGCGGATCCACCCCGGCGGGCAGCTGGGCGCCGATACGCGACACCGCCTGCTGCATCTCGGTGACCGCGGCGTCGATGTCGGTGCCGTACTCGAACGACACCTGGACCTGCGCCATCCCCTCCCTGGAGGTCGAGGTCATCTCGGTGACCCCGCCGATGCCCTGGAAGCTGCTCTCGATCGGCTTGGTGACCTGCTCCTCGACGATCTCGGGCGAAGCCCCCTGGTAGGGGGCGACCACGAACGCGCCCGGGAACGAAAGCGACGGCAGCAGCTGTTGTTTCAGCGACGGGATCGCGAAGGCGCCGAACGCGCTCAGCACGAGCGCGATCAATATGACGAGGCTGCGGTTGGCAAGGCTCAACCTGGCCAGGGCGGTCATGGGGGCGGGCTCCTAGGGGGACGTCATCGTAAGATTCGCCCCAGACTAACACTTCGCTTCATACGAATATTTAGCGTTGTCGTGTGATCCTGATAACCTTCTCAGGAAGCGAGAGGTGAGTGTGGACGACGAACGCGACCGGCTGATCGACCGAATCGGTGAAATGCAACGTGACCTGGGACGACTCCTCGCCCAGGACCGTTCCTCCTCACCGCTCTTCGACTCCAACCTGACCATGCGCCAGCTCAAAGTCGTCATGATCCTCTCCTACCAGGACTCCGCCTCCGGCCAGGATCTCGCCCATCATCTCGGCGTCGGCCTCGGCACCGTCACCGGCATCGTCGACCGCCTCGTCGGCCACGGCCTCGTCACCCGCCGCGAAGACGTCCACGACCGCCGCGTCCGCCGCGTCAAGCTCACCCCCGCCGGGCGCACCCTCACCGAGCAGATCGCCGACACCGGCCTCGCCGACTTCCGCCGTCTCCTGCAGTGCCTCGACACCGCGACCCTGCACGACCTCTCCAACGTCATGGACAAGATCCAGGACGCCGCCATCACCCTTCAGATGGACAAGATCCAGCATCACGCCGCCACCTCGCAGTGAGGGATGCCATTCAAAGGTAGGATGATAGGTTCCTTTGGTATGCCTGGATACCTCGACGACCTCTTCTCCCTCACCGGCCGCGTCGCCCTCGTCACCGGCGGAAGCTCCGGCATCGGACACACCATGGCCCAAGCCCTCGGCCGCGCCGGCGCCGCGGTCGTCATCGCCGCCCGCCGCACCAAAGAACTCCACGAAGCCACCCAGAACCTCCACGACCTCGGCATCCACGCCGCATCCGTCAGCGCCGACCTCGCCGACCGCGACGACGTCACCCGCCTGTGCCGGCAGGCCTCCACCTTCTTCGGCGACATCGACATCCTCGTCAACGACGCCGCCAACAACATCCGCCGCCCCATGAGCGACCTCACCCCCGACGACTACGACCAGACCATGGCCGTCAACATCACCGCCCCCTACCTCCTCGGACAGCACTTCGGCCCCCGCATGGCCCGGCGCGGCTGGGGCCGCATCATCAACATCGGCTCCCAGCAGTCCATCGGCGCCTTCGGCGACAGCGGCGCCTACGGCGTCTCCAAAGCCGCCATCACCGGCCTCACCCGCTCCCAGGCCGAAGCCTGGTCACCCCACGGCGTCTGCGCCAACACCGTCATCCCCGGCTTCGTCCTCACCCCCCTCACCGAACCCGCCCAAGCCGTCCCCGGCCGCGTCGAAGCCCTCGCCGCCCGCTCCATGACCGGCCGCAACGGCACCCCCGCCGACTTCGCCGGCATCGCCGTCTTCCTCGCGAGCCGGGCCAGCGACTACCTCACCGGCCAGGCCATCTGCGTCGACGGCGGCTTCTCCGTCCACTGACGCCGTTCACCTCGTTCCCGATCTCCCGTAGGGGGTCAGGCCCCAGGCAGCCGGTCCTCGCGCGGGATCGGGGCGGTTCGCCGGTCGCCGGTGGCGACCCAGTAGGCGACACGCCTCGCCGCCGAAGCAGGTACTGGCGTCACCGGAAACGACAGGCACCGCCGCTGCCGGGTCAAAGGACGTTTGCTGGAGATGGCCCTCCGGGGAGGCCGCGTTTTGCGGAGCCCGGGTAGGGCTTTGACCGGTGACGTCAAGGAGGGCGGACATATGCGAGCAGCATTCATGTACGGCGCGGGGGACGTGCGGATCGACACGGTCCCGGACCCGGTGATCCAGCAGCCGACCGACGCCCTGGTACGAGTCGTGACGACCTGTATCTGCGGATCGGACCTGCACCCCTACCACTCGATGCCCGCCGGCGAGGCCTCCCCGATGGGACATGAGTTCATCGGCGTCGTGGAGGAGACCGGCGGCGAGGTGTCGACGGTGAAACGAGGCGACCTGGTGATCGCGCCGTTCGCCTGGTCCGACGGCACGTGTGAGTTCTGCCGCGAGGGCTTGCAGACCTCCTGCCTGCACGGCGGCTTCTGGGCGACCGGCGGAATCGGCGGCGGCCAGGCCGAGGCCGTCCGGGTGCCGCTGGCGGACGGAACCCTGGTCAAGGCGCCCGTCGGCGAGGATTCCGAGCTCCTGCCGCACCTGCTGACCCTCTCCGACGTGTACGGCACGGGCTATCACGCCGCCAAGCGCGCGAACGTCGGCCCCGGCGACAAGGTCGTGGTGATCGGCGACGGCGCCGTCGGCCTGCTGGCGGTGCTCTCGGCCCGGCAACTGGGCGCCGAGCAGATCGTCCTCATGGGACGGCACAAGGACCGCACCGACCTCGGCCGCGCGTTCGGCGCCACCGACGTGGTCACCGAACGCGGGCAGGAGGGCATCGCCAAGGCCCGGGAGCTGACCGGCGGCCACGGCGCGGCCAAGGTGCTGGAGGCCGTCGGCCACATGCCCGCCTACGAGCAGGCGGTCGGCGTGGTCCGGGCCGGCGGGGTGATCTCCCGGGTCGGGGCACCGCAGTACGAGGACGCCCCGGTCGGCTTCGCCAGCCTGTTCGGCGCCAACATCACCCTGACCGGCGGGCCCGCCCCCGCGCGCGCCTACATCGAGAAGCTCATGCCCGACGTCCTTTCCGGCGCCGTCCAGCCGGGCAGGGTCTTCGACCGCACCATCGGCCTCGACCAGACCCCCGACGGCTACGCCGCCATGGACCGCCGCGAGGCCCTCAAGGTCCTCATCCGCCAGCCCTGACGAGGAGAAACACCATGGAGCAAGTGACGCTCGGCACCCTGACCGTCGGCCGAATCGGCCTGGGCATGATGGGCATGTCCTTCGCCTACGGCGGCGCGAGCAGCGACGACACCGAGTCCATCCGAACCCTCCACCGCGCCGTCGACCTCGGCATCACGCCGGAGCCGCGACCATCCGCCGCGCCCACGCCATCCACCCGATCACCGCGCTCCAGACCGAGTACTCACTGTGGACCCGCGACCCCGAACCCGAGATCCTCCCGCTCCTGCGCGAGCTGGGCATCGGCCTGGTCGCCTACTCCCCACTGGGCCGCGGCTTCCTCACCGGCGCCATCACCGCCGACACCCGCTTCGAAGCGGGTGACTTCCGGGCCTCCAACCCGCGCTTCACCGGCGCCAACTTCGACCACAACCTCCACCTCGCCGACCAGGTCAAGGCCATCGCCGCCGACGCCGGCGCCACCCCGGCGCAGGTCGCGCTCGCCTGGCTGCTGTCCCGCGGCGACGACATCGTCCCCATCCCCGGCACCAAGCGCGTCACCCGCCTGGAGGAGAACACCGCCGCCGACGCCCTCACCCTCACCCCCGAGCAGACCACCCGCCTCGACGCCCTCGCCGACGCCGCGGGCGACCACCACAACGAAGCCCAAATGAAGATGATCGGGCTGTGACGCTGAGCCCGTTTGCTCAGCCGACCCCCTCCCGGCTGACGCCCTGCCGTCGACCCGCCCACCGATGCCGGACATGATTGAATATCGCCCCTGAACCTCAAACCCCCAGAGGCGCCCATGAGCCCCACCACGACCCGGCAAGCCGTCAACGCCCGCCGAGCCGTGTCCTACTTCTTCCTCCTGCTCGGCGCCGTCTCCGGAACCTGGGCCGCACGCATCCCCGCGGTCAAACAGAACCTCGACCTCAGCGCCGGACAACTCAGCTACGGCCTCTTCGCCGTCGCCGCCGGACTCGTCATCGGCATGCGCTTCGCCGGACGCCTCACCGACCGCCTCGGCAGCGCCCGCCTCATCACCCCCGCCGCCATCATCACCGCCCTGACCGTCATCCCCCCCGGCTACGCCCCCAACCTGCCCGCCCTCGTCGCCACACTCTTCGTGTTCGGCCTCGTCAACGCCTCCCTCGACGTCTCCATGAACGCCCACGGCGTCGAAGTCGAACGCGCCTACGGCCGCCCGATCATGTCCTCCTTCCACGGCATGTTCAGCATCGGCGGCCTCCTCGGCGCTGGCATCGGCGGCTCGTTCGCCTGGCTCGATCTCGGCGCCGGCACCACCCTCGCCGCCGTCGGCATCCCCCTCGCCCTCATCTCCCTCTACGCCAGACGCCACCTCCTGCCCCACACTCCGCCCGCCACCGGCACCACCGCACCCGCCCGAGCCCGCTGGACCGGCTGGATCGCCCTCATGGGCATCGTCGCCTTCGCCGGACTCGTCGGAGAAGGCGCAGCCGTCGACTGGACCGCCGTCTATCTCTTCGAAGACCTCGGCGCCTCCCAGGGCCTCGCCGCCCTCGGCTTCGCCACCTTCTCCACCGCCATGACCATCGGCCGCTTCGCCGGCGACCACCTCGCCCTGCGCCTGGGCCCCGTCCGCCTGGTCCGCTACTCCGGCATCATCGCCGCCCTCGGCCTGAGCGCCGCGCTGCTCATCGGCACCGTCCCCGTCGCCATCACCGGCTTCGCCCTGTTCGGCCTCGGCCTGGCCACCATCGTTCCCCAGGTCTTCTCCGCGGCCGGAAACCACGACCCCGCCCGCGCCGGAGAGGCCATAGCCCAGGTCGCCACCATCGGCTACGCCGGACTCGTCGCCGGTCCCGCCATCATCGGCGGCGCCGCCGAGTTCCTCAGTCTGCCGGTGGCCCTGGGCATCCCCGCCCTCCTCGCCGCGTTCATGGCCGCCTCAGCCGGCGCCCTGCGTCCCCGTGCCCGGGCGACGCGTCCCTGAGGACGAGGGGTCGCGAACGACGGGAGTAACCCGCCACACCGAGGACCGGCATCCGGGAGTTCGTCCGCGACGTACACCGACCTCACCCCCGCAAACGGCTTGCGGCGCTTGCTTTCGGGGGCTGAGTCTTTAGTCGATACATATAAATGATCTTGAAAAAACCCGGCGCCTTTACAATGTAGATCAATAATTTGGGAGTAGGGGTCGACCGCATTCCGGCCGCACCCCGTTAAGAAGAGTCGTGTCACCAGGTACGCACGATCGTGTTGACCTTGGTGACGGTCCTCGCAACCGGGCCGGAATCACCCGCGATAACGCTTACGCCGTCCCACCAACCCAGTCCATCGGCCTGGGCCAATGCAATCGCATGCACCTGTGACACGACTCTTGACGACGCCCCAGCTCAGACTCGGGTGAACACCGCGTCGACGTCGACGGTGGCGGAGCCGGTGATCATGCCCATCTGGTTGCCGGAAACGCCGAAACGGTGTCGGTCCACGCTCCCGGTGACATGCGCGGTGAGCGTGCTCGCGGTCAACTCGGTGATCTCGGCGGTCAGCGTGACCGGCTCCCGCACACCTTTGATCGCCATTTCGCCGGTCAGTTCGAGTGCCGTGCCGGAGGTCCGCGCAGACTGCACGGTCATGACGATCTCGGGATGCTTTTCGACGTCCAGGAACTTGGCACCGCGCAGGTGTGCGTCGCGTTTCACGTGCCTGGTGTCGACCGATGCCGCACCAACGGTGATGACGCCTGCGACGGAATGGTCAGATCTGAGTTCGCCGCCACCACGCACGTCGGCGAACGCCGCCTTCACGGTCCCCATGCCCCAGAGTGTCCTGTGGGTGATGCGGACCGTCGTGCGAGCGGGGTCAAGTGTCCAAGAGCCGACAGCGGTGTCGGACTGGAGCAGGCGTTGGGTCAGGCCCGGGGTCATCGAAAACTCCTCAAGCGATGCATGAAAACGGTGAGACGGACACGCGGACCATGCGACCCTTCAGATCATCCGTTCTCCGGTCGATCTTGGATTGGCATGCCCCGGCTTGTCAGAGGTCGGTTATGTGAGTGCGCAGGCGATTGCCCGGTGGAGCGTCACCCGGATCCATCCGATCACCGGGCTCGGCAGGCGCTGATCGCGCCGAGGAACGTCATCGGCGCACAGGATCAGGGCACGAGCACCAGCTTGCCGCCGGCGTGGCCGCCCTCGCTCTTGCGCTGGGCCTTCGCCGCCTCGGCCAGCGAAAGCACTTCGTCGATCCGGACCCGCAGCGTGCCGTCGGCGACCCCGCGCAGCTGCGCACCGATCACCGCGGCCACCTCCTCGGGGGTCGTATTGGCAGCCGGCGACATGACCACGCCGAGCTTCTGGGCCCCCATGTCGGCGATGGTGACGATACGATCCGTGCCGCCCCGCAATTCGATCGAGTCGGGCAGCGCCCCGAAGCCCGCGGCGTCGAACACCGCGTCCACGCCCTGAGGAGCGACCGCCCGTACGCGCTCGACCAGGCCCTCGCCGTAGGCCACCGGGACGGCCCCGAGTCCGCGAAGGTAGTCGTGGTTGGCGGGGGAAGCGGTGCCGATCACGTTCCCGCCGCGCGCCACGGCGAGCTGCACGGCGAGCGTGCCCACGGCACCGGCGGCGCCGTGCAGCAACAGGGTTTCGCCCTTCTTGAAGTCCAGCTCGCGCAGCACTCGATCCGCGGTCTCACCCGCCTGGGGCAGCGCGACGGCCTGTTCCCAACCGACCTCCGCGGGTTTGTGCACGACGGTGGCCATGAGGGCGTGCTCGGCGTAGGCACCGCCCTTGGTCCAGCCCACGACCTCGTCGCCGAGGGCGAAGCCGGTGACGCCCTCACCGACCTCGTCGACGATCCCGGCCGCCTCCAAACCCGGCACGGACGGCAGCGGCGTGGGCATGAAATCCTCGAACCAGCCGCGACGCACCTTGAAGTCCACCGGGTTGACGCCGATCGCCTGCACGGCGATGCGCACCTCGCCCGGACCCGCGTGGGGCTCCTCGACCTCCTTGAGCCGGAGAACCTCGGGCCCACCGAACTCCTCGAAAACTATTGCCTGCATTGGTCAACCTCCAGCGTGAGAACAGCAACGTCCGACCGGCCGGACACACAGCCGGTCGCCCCAGCACATCCATCATCGACAGAGCGCGGGGCGATCTCGCTGGCCTTTCGGACGGTTCTGCCCCGGCCGAAGGGCGGGGCAGGGGCGGTGACTCACCGTCGTACGCTTGACACCGTGAAGTACGCCGGATTCGCACAACCGTCATCGGCCCTGGTCACAGCCGCGCAGATCATGCATGCCCCGGTATCGGAGATGGCCGCCCGCCTGTCCGCGGCCCTGGCCGACGACGTGCCGCACCGGGCGGTCGCCCTCCTGGCGACCCAGTGCGCCTCCTCCCCCGTCGCGGCCGTGGGCGACCAGGAGTTCACCGACACGCTCACCGGAGCGGCACTCGGCGCGCTTGTCGCCCAGGTCACCCCGGGCCACCCGTGGCAGGGAACGGCGCACCTCGCAGGGGGCCCGTGGCCTGTCCTCGCCGTCGCGAGTGATCTCACTCCCCGGGGCGCCGGCCTTGTCATGGTCCTCGACGAGGACACTCCCGTCCCGGCGAACGTCCTCCTGACCGTGCAGGCGCTGGTGGACCTGCTCACCAGTCATGTGGAGCGCCTGGTCACGGATGCCGCACCGAGCACGCTGGCCCAGTCCCGAGCGGTCGCACAGGCCAGGGCCCACGCCGTCGCCGAACTGGGCGAGGCGCACGCGACCGCGCTCTCCGGGATCCTGGGCGTCCTGCGCAGCCACCGGCTGGACGACACCGTCGCACGGTCGACCGCCGTCGAACTCGCCGTCAACGCGCTCATGGAACTGCGCAACGAATCCCCGCGGGGCACCTCGCCGGTGTGGGAGGAGTCGGCCAGGCAGGCCTTCGGTCATCTGTCCGACTCGCTGAAGACGCTGCTCAGCCACAGCGCGGTCCAGCTGGAACTGGATCCGCCCGCGAACGACAGGTCGCTGACGTCGGTCACCGCGCACGCCGCCAAGGTGTCCGTGCGGGCCGCTGTCCTGGCGGCACTGCGGCAGAGCGAGGTCAGGCGGATCAGGGTCGGCTGGGAGCTCGGGCTCGCCGAGCTGGTGGCGACCGTACGGGACGACGGACCCGGCGTGCTGAATGATGATCTCCGCGCCTGCCAGATCGCCCAGCGGGTGGAGGCCCAGGGCGGTTCCTTCGAACTGGACGCCGTGCCCGGCTGGGGGATGACGACCAAGCTGACGTTTCCCCTGGCGCTGTCCGAGGTCGCTGCCACGAGGATCCCCCGGCCCGTACTCGCCTCCTTGCCGTATGAGACTCCGGGCGCCGACCCGCTGGCCGGTCTAGGGGCGCGGGAACTCGAGGTGCTCGAGCGCCTCGCGCTCGGCCACCGCAACCGAACCATCGCGCAGGAGCTGCACATCAGCGAGTCCACCGTGAAGTTCCACGTCGCGAACATCCTGTCCAAGCTCGCGGTCGGTTCGCGAGGCGAGGCGGCGGCGTTCTTCCACGCGGCGGCGGTCTGAGTCCCCAGACCGAAAACGGCCTACCGAGGTCGGCCGGAGGCCGTCTCACCGAGGCGGAGACCTGTCTGCGGGGCGGGCCCTGTGAAACACCACGCAGGCCCCGCTGACGCGACGGTCGCGGGCGGCCTGCTCGGGGGTCGGCCGCATGGTGCCCGCCCCTCACCATGATCCGTCTCATCGCCGACGGCCGTCCCCGCGTCCCTCGGCCCCGGTCACGGACGGAAGTGCGCCTGGTAGAGGTCGGTGAAGGTGGCCAGGAAGTCGTTCCAGTCACCGTTCAGGTTGCTCACCAGGGTGTCGTTGCCGTCACGGTCGCCCATCGCGTACGTCACCGAGCCCTGAATGTAGCCGCCGCCGCCCCACAGCGTGACCCCGCACGGCAGCCGCTGGGAGTAGACACCGAGCCCGTACGCGGTGTCCGGCACCCAGTCCGCGCCCTCCGTCGGCACGGTGGTGAACATCTCCCGCTGCTGGGCGGGCGCCAGGAGCAGGCCACGTAGCAGGGCACGCAGGAAACGATGCAGGTCGGAGGTCGTCGAGACCATGCCGCCCGCGGCTCCGGCCCAGCTCAGGTCCGCGCCGGTCACGTCGTGGACCTCCACGGGCCCGCCGGCCTCGTCGGATTTCGAGTAGTGCCGGGCGTGCGGCTCGCGGATCGTGTTGTCGGCGCCCGGCAGGTACGTCCCCGTCAGACCCAGCGGGCGGGCGATGCGGCGCTCGATCTCCTCGGCGAGGGTGGCGCCCGTCGCCCCCTCGACGACCATCCCCGCGAGGGTGTAGTTGACCTTGGAGTAGATGAAGCGCTTGCCGGGCTCCTCGGGAGACGGGGGCTCCTGACCGGGGAGGGCGTCGGGTAGCCCGCTGGTGTGGTTGAGCAACTGTTTGATCATGATCCTGGTGCCGTCGCCGCCGAGGTGCTCCTCCACAACGCCGGGCAGCCACCTCGCCACCGTGTCGGTCAGGGCGAGCCTGCCCTCGGCCGCCGCTTGCAGGACGACCGTGCCGACGAACGCCTTGGTGAAGCTGCCGATGCGGAAGTGCTCACCCGGCCCGCGCGGCCGGCCGGTCGTCAGGTCGGCCACGCCTGCCGTGCCGAACCACGCGTGGGCGCTGTCGGCCTGCAGTTCGGCGACGATGCCCGGGCCGCCGCCGCCGGCGACGGCCTGCTCCAGCACGTGCTGGAGCAGGGCCTGGTGGGGATGGGACGCGGACATTTTTCCTCCTGGGGCGGGAAGCGTTAAGCAACCCTAGTTGACTAATTTGAGATTAGTCAACGCAGGTTGCTCAGCGGGCGCCACCGGAACACGGTGGAAACGGGCCGCGGAACGGCGTAGCGGGTTGTGACCTCTCACCGGAGGAGACTCCGCGTGATCCATACCGTCCGCCCGGACTCCGCCCTACCGAGCCAGGTCCCCGGTGTCGGCTCCCCCGTCGCGCGTCCCCGCTCCCGGGGCCTTCCGGCCGTCCCGTTGTTCCTCGACCTCGTATTCCGCCGCGTGGGCGAGGACGAAGCGGCGGAAGTTCTCCACCGCCGGTGGGCGGGTGCGATCCGCGACCCATACCAGGCCGATCATTCGTCGTGCGCCCGCGATCTCGCGTTCGACGACCCCCGCCACCGCGTCGCCCGGCGGGACCACCGCCACGCCCAGCCCGGCCGCGACCAGACCGCGCAGCGTCCTTGTCTCTTCCCCCTCGAAGGCGATCTTCGGGCGGATGCCCGCCTCGCGGAACAGGTTCTCGATGATCGAGCGCAGGCCGTACCTGTGCCTCAGGACGATGAACGGCTCGTCCGCCACCTCCGTCAGGCTCACTTCCCCCTGCTCCCCCGCGCCCCCGACCGCCAGGCGGTGACCGGCCGGAACGGCCAGTCTCAGTCGTTCCGTCGCCAGCGGATGCCACGCCAGACCCTCCGGGCGGGGGCTGGTGATCGCCATGTCCGCGTGCCCCTGGACGACTTGCTCCTCGATGCGCTCGGCGCTGCCCTGCGTCAGCCGGAAGTCCACCCGGGGGTGCACGGCCCGGTACGCGCGGAGCAGTTCCGGCACCAGCGCGCTGCCCTGCGTGTGCAGGAAGGCCAGACCGACCTCGCCGTGCTCGGGGTCGGCGGCCTGGGCGAGCGCTCGCCGGGCCGCGTCTTCGGTGGCGACCAGGCGCTCGGCGTGCTCACGGAAGATCGCGCCGTAGGCGTTGAGCCGGAGCGTACGGCCCTCGCGGTCGAACAGGGGCGCGCGCAGGTCATGTTGGAGCCGGGCGAGGGCGCGGGAAAGCCCCGGCTGGGAGATCCGCAACTCCTCGGCCGCCCGCGTGACGTTGCCGGTCTCCGCGACGCGGAGGAACCAGCGCACTGTAACCAGATCCATGCGCGGCAAGCATAGTTCCTACCAATAACTCTCATTGGACGTATCAGTGCACCATGTCGCATTGTGGGGAGGACATGGTTTCCTCACTGGTATCCACGCTCTCACCGGAAGAGCGGCACCGTCGCGACTCCCCCGGGCTGCGCCGGGTCAACCTGGCCCTGTTCATCGCCGGGCTGACCACCTTCATCTCGCTCTACAGCGCCCAGGCGTTGCTGCCCGCGCTCTCCCGGGCCTTCCACGTCTCGCCGGCCGGCTCCAGCCTGCTCGTTTCCCTGGCCACCGGAACGCTCGCCCTCGCGGTGATCCCGGTCAGCGCGCTGTCGGAGCGTTTCGGCCGTACACGGGTCATGCTGGTCTCCTCGGCGATCGCGGTGCCGCTCGGCCTGCTGATCCCGCTCTGCCCGTCGTTCCCGGCGCTGGCGGCGGTGCGCGCCCTGCAGGGGATCGCCCTCGCCGGCGTTCCCGCGGTCGCGATGGCCTACCTCGCCGAGGAGGTCCATCCGGAGGCGTTCGGCGGCGCCATGGGCCGATACATCGCCGGCAACACGATCGGCGGGCTGGCCGGGCGGCTGCTGCCCGGCTTCGTCACCGACCTGGCAGGCTGGCGCTGGGGACTCGCCGCGACGGCGCTCGCCTCGGCGCTGCTCACCGTGGCGTTCTGGGCCCTGCTGCCGCGCTCGCGGTTCTTCACGCCCTCGCGGCCGGGCCTCGGCGGGCTGCTACGCCATCTGCGCGACCCGGGCATGCGCCGCCTGTACGTGATCGGCCTCGTCCTGATGGCCACCTTCGTCACCGTCTACAACTACCTCGGGTACCGCCTGATCGCGGCACCGTTCGGCCTGCCGCAGACAGTCGTGGCGCTGCTGTTCGTCATGTACCTCGCCGGCACGTTCAGCTCGCCCGCGGCGGGCTCGCTCGCCGACCGGATCGGCCGCCGGCCGGTGCTCCTGGGCGCCTGCCTGGTCACCGCGGGCGGCCTGCTGCTGACGCTGCCCGATTCGCTGCCGGCCGTGGCCGCCGGACTCCTGGTGATGACCACCGGCTTCTTCGCCGCGCACTCGGTCGCCAGCGGCTGGGTGGGGCGGCGCGCAGCCACCGCGAGGGCCCACGCGTCCGGGCTCTACCTGTTCTTCTACTACCTCGGCAGCAGCGTCGGCGGATCGGCGGGCGGCCTGGCCTACGAGCACGGACGATGGCCGTCGACGGTCGCGTACGGTCTGGCCCTGCTCGCAGTCGCCTTCGCCGCCGCGCTCGGGGTGCGCGTTTCCGCGGGAGAGAAGCGCCCCGCCCCCTCCCCGAGCCCCTCCGGGTGACGCCGGGAACGTCGGGTGCGGTGGTCAGCGACGGCGGGCCGTGATGATCCAGGCCCGCGAGTCGAAGTACACGCCGCTGTCGGTGCTGTGGGCGGCGAGGGTGGCGCGTAGCCGCGTGCGTGCTTGCTCGGCCGTCGCGGTGTCGAGGTTGGCGAGCAGGTCTCTGTACTCCCGCAGGCGGAACACGTTGTCGAAGGCGGTGGCGGTGTCCGGGCCGTAGAAGACGGGCTCGTGCACGTCGGTGAAGCCGACCTGGGCGAAGCCCGCCGCCGCCAGGATGCCTTGCGTGACGGTCGGGTCGGCGAGTGAGAACGGGCCCGGACCGCCGGTGGGAGGGGCGGGTGCGGCCGTTGCGGCGGTGAGGCTCCGGCGGATCGCGGAGGCCCATTCATTGAGGTCGCGATCTTGCCAGACCAGCAGCACGAGACGCGCTCCGGGGCGCAGAGCGCGCCCGATATTGGTGAACGCGGCGACCGGGTCGGCGAAGAACATCGCTCCGAACCTGCTGATACAGAGGTCGAAATGCGTCGATGGGAAGCGGTGGACCTGAGCATCCGCCTGCCGGTAGGCGATGTTGGGCAGTCCCTCGTCGTCACTGAGCTGACGGGCCCGTTCGAGCATCGGGGCGGAGAGGTCGACGCCTACCGCGCTTCCGGTGACGGCGGCGCGGGCGGCCTCGCGCGTGGACTGCCCCGTACCGCAGCCGATGTCGAGGACACGGTCGCGCGAGCCGACGCGGGCAGCGGCACGGAAGAGTTCGTTGTGCAGACGCAACTCCGCGTCGTAGTCGAACAGGTCGGTCTGCCTGGCCCCGTGCTCACCCGCGGCCCGCTCGGAGTTCGGCCGCATCTGGGTATCCTGCTGGTCGGACATCACCGTCACCGGATCCTCTCGATACCGATTCGACATGCTGGTCGGTCGTGTGGACGTCGAGTCGTGTGGACGTCGATTGGCGGCGGTCTGCGCGGGCCTCGTCCGTTCCTCGACGCTCGGCGGGCCGGCCGCCGAGGAACGGTTCACTGCTCGATCCTCGTGGCGGACGCGGTGGCCGCGTAGCCCGCCAACATGTCCGCCACCTCTTTGGGGCGGCTGAGTGCGACACAGTGGCCGCCCGCGATCTCGTCGGGGACGATACCCAGGCGCTCGGGCACCAGCCGGCGAAAGAAGCCGGGCGGGAAGAAGCGGTCCTCGCCGCAGAGCACGAACCTCGTCGGCACGTTCGGCCACGCGTCCAACGGCCACGGAGCGGCCGATGCGGTCCTGGACGGATGGTCGCGCTCCCTGCCCATCGCCTCCTCGGCCAGCTCCCGGGGTACATCGTGGTAGAAGCTCACGAATGGATCCGCGCTGCCCGTCAAACCGCCATCGCGCTCGGCCTGCTCCTCCACCGCGCTCTGGAAGCCGGTGTCGGCCCACCACTCGTCCGGCGACTCACCCGGCGACGGGATCATGCCGGCCAGGAGGACCAGCACATCGACGGGCAGCCGATCGGCGACCAACGGGGCGGTGAACGCACCGAACGAGTGGCCCACGACGACCAGGTCCTGCCTGTCGCCGACGGCCTCGACCACGGCGTCGGCGTAGTCCGCCAGGGTCTTCGACTCGTCGTCACCCGGAAGGTCGGGAGCCAGCACGTCGTGCCCGCGCGCTCGCAGTTCGGCCTCCACCAGGTGCCAGGACCATCCGACGTCTCCTCCGCCGTGGATCAACACGAATGTGCTCATTGGACTCTCCCTTGATGGTTGGAGCCCGGAGTCGTCGGTGGAACCCGGAGCGCACGACGACGACCGCGAGCACCACGATCACGCCGCCGGCGAGGGCCGTCACCGGTTCGGCTTCGACCTTCTGTCGGTGCAACGGTGGCCACTGTCATGCCAGCCACGCTAGGAGCCAGAAGCCATCGTGAAAAGCGATTGTTTCCGATCAATTTGATCGCTGGAAGCGATGGCTGGAAGTACGCTTGGGACCCGTGACCGATCTCGAACTGAGGCACCTGGCCGCGATGGCCGCTGTCGCCGAGGAGGGCTCGTTCGGCCGGGCGGCGGTCCGCCTCGGCTACACCCAGTCGACCGTGAGCCAGCAGATCGCCGCGTTGGAGAGGTCCGTCGGCGGCCCGGTGTTCGATCGGCCGGGTGGGCCCAGACCGGTACGGATCACACCGCTCGGCGCCGTCGTCCTCGAGCACGGACGCGAGCTGCTGGCGAAGGCGGCAGCCCTGGCCGAGGCGGTGGACCGGTTCCGGGCCGGCGACGGCCGGATCGACATCGGCACCCTCCAGAGCGTATCCACGGTGATCTTGCCGGTCGTCGTACGCCGTCTGCGCGACGAGCACCCGGGCTGCGACATCCGGCTGTCCGAGGAAGAGCCGGAGGCGCCTCAGATCGGCGATCTCGACCTGCTGTTCTACGACGGGCCCCTCAACGGCGACGTCGAGTATGTCAAGCTGCTCGACGATCCGTACCTGCTGGTGGCCGGGCGCGGCACCTTCTCCGGGCGTTCCGTCCCGCTGGACCAGCTCGACGGCGCACCGCTGGTGGCCTGGCCGTCGACCTGCGACCAGCCCAGGATGGAGGAGGCACTCACCCGCGCCGGCGCGAAACCGAAGGTCGTCTTCCGTACGGCGGGCAACGAGACGCTGCTGTCGATGGTGCGAGCCGGGATGGGATCGGCGGTGCTGCCGTGGCTCGCCATCCACGCCGCCGGCGCCGAGTCCGACGACCGGCTCCGCGTCCACGAGCTGCGACCGGCCATTCCCCCACGCGAGATCTGCCTGCACTGGCGGGCCGGCCGTACCCACTCTCCCCTGGCGGCCCGAGCGATCGAGATCGCCATCGAGGTCGCGTCCGGCCTGGCCGACGGGCCGGCCCTGGAGTACTCCGGTCCGACCACGTAAGCAGGGGGCGCGGCACCCTGCGCCGGTCACTCGGCATCCGGGCCGGCGCGCTCGAGGTCGCAGGCATCCGGCGCCGAGTTGCGGACGCCGCCCCGCCTCACCGCCGGTCAGGCCGCGCTCGCTCAGCAGCCGTATGACGCCCGGATTAGGGGTGCCGCCAAGCGCGCTGGGAACGTGTGATGTGTTCGAAAGTGGCCTTGAAGGTCCGATAGGCATCGTCTCCCAGCTTCTGGTGGTGTCGCCGTTCGATCTGGGCGAGGATGGCGCGGGCCTTGTCGATCTCGTCCAGGCCGGTCTCGGTGGGGACGATGAGCTTCGCGCGCCGATCGGCCGGGTCGGCTTCCCTGCGTACGTAGCCGAGTCGCTCCAGTTCGTCGACGATGACCCCGACGATCTGCTTGTGCTGCCCGGACCGCTGCGCGAGCTCGGTCGCTCGCGCGCCCGAGGCGGGCAGCACCGCCAGCACCGTGCCGTGCCGCGGCCGCACCTGGGGATGCCCCTGCTCGGCGAGGCGAGAGAACAGCTCCTCCTGCAGCGCCCGCCCCAGTTGCCCGATCAACATCCCCAGGTCCGGCTCCCCGGTGCTGGCATCCATCTCGACTCCAAAATTTATTCACGATCATTGACTGTATTTGATCGTTACTATACCTTGAGATCAGTTGATCCCGAACCCCCCGACAGGGACCGAACAAGGAGACGCGCCATGAGCACCACCGGCTTCGACTACACCCTCACCCGCACCCTGGACGCCCCGGTCGACAAGGTGTGGGCCGCCTGGACCATCGCCGACAACTACGGCACGTGGGCCAGTGCCGAAGAAGTCGTCATGGACGCCCGGCCCGGCGGCACCTGGAGCTCGGTCATGGTCATCCCCGGCGGCACCCGCATCCCGCTGTCGGGCGGCTACACCGAGGTCGTGGAGAACAAGCTCCTGGTGATGAGCATGAACGTTCCCGGCCGCGACGAGCCCGTCCTGATGGCCATCGAACTGGCCGCCGACGGCGAGCGCACCCAGATCAGCCTCTCCCAGACCTTCGACACCGCCGAAGAGCGCGACCAGGCCGAGCAGGGCAGCAACTTCCTGCTCGACGGCCTGACCGCCTATCTCGCCGCTGCTTGACCGGGGCGGGGCCGCGGGGCGAGGTTCGGGCCATCGACGGACGCGTCGGTGACGGCGGTCGCGACGTCACCGTCACCGACGACGCCGGGCCGCACCTCTTCCAGCTCGAATTCCTCCGCGAGGGCTCCCCTCCTCCCCGACCGGGCATGAGGTCGAGACGTGTCAGCGCGGAGCGCCTTGAGTATCTCCTGAGAGATCCGAGGAGCGGTGAGGCCTGAATCGACAAGGATCTCGTCACGCGATCCGTGCGGGAGGAACGCGCTCGGCAGCCCGAACACACTGACAGGCGTCGAGACTCCCGCGTCGATCAGCGCCTGCCGCAGGTGGGTTCCGAAGCCGGCGACGCGGAGCCCGTCCTCCATCGTTACGACCCGATGGTGATGAGCGGCAAGCTCAGCGAGACCCGGCGCGATCGGGATGATCCATCGGGGATCCACCACGGTCGCACCCACTCCCCGGCAATCGAGCAGGTCGGCGATTTCGAGCGCCGTCCGGACGAACGGGCCGACGGCGATGATGAGAACGTCGTGGCGACTGCTCTCTCGAACCACGTCGACCCCATCGGGCAGTCGACGGAGGGCGCCGATCTCCACGGCAGGGCGACCTCGGGGAACCCGCAAGACCGTGGGGGCATCCTCGACGCGGACCGCTTCGGCCAGCTCCTCCCGGAGCCGCGCCGCGTCCCGAGGGGCGGCGATCCGAATCCCCGGCACGGCGAGCAGCAGTCCGATGTCCCAGACACCGTGGTGACTGGGACCGTCCGGTCCGGTGACGCCGGCGCGATCGAGGACGAACGTCACCCCGGCGCCGTGAAGCGCGACGTCCATGAGCACCTGATCGAAAGCACGGTTCATGAAGGTCGCATAGATCGCGACCACCGGATGCAGTCCCCCGAAGGCGAGCCCGGCCGCGCTCGTGACCGCGTGCTGCTCGGCCAGCCCCACATCGATCACGCGATCGGGGAAGCGTTCGGAGAACCGCTGAAGGCCCGTCGACCGGAGCATCGCCGCAGTGACGGCGACGATCCGCTCGTCGGTCGCCGCCAGCTCGGCCACGGCCTCGCCGAACACCGAGGTCCACGTCGATGCGGGGCCGTTGACCGCCAGGCCGGAGACAGGGTCGATCGGCCCGATGGCATGGAACCGGTCGACGACGTCGTTCCTCGCCGGTTCATAGCCATGCCCCTTCTGCGTGATCGCGTGAACGATCACCGGCGCCCTATAGCCCTTCGCCTGACGCAGTGCCTCCTCCATCGCCCGCAGGTCATGCCCGTCGACGGGACCCAGGCACTTGATGTCGAGGTTCGTGTACAACCGCCGGTCGCCCGAGAAGCCGCCTGAGCGACTCGGGGATTCCGACGCGTCGGAGAGCGGCCGGCTCCCGTGGTGCGGATTCCGGCATGAGTGTTCGGCTCTCACCGAACCCAGGAAACGCGCGAGTCCCCCGACCGTCGGCTCGTACGAACGCCCGTTGTCGTTGACGACGACGACCAGATTTCTCTTGTTGTCATCGGTGATGTTGTTCAGAGCCTCCCAGGTCATCCCACCGGTCAGTGCCCCGTCTCCGATCACCACGACGACGTGGCGGTCGTGCTGCCGCGTGAGGGCGTAGGCCCGGGAGATCCCATCGGCCCAGGACAGTGAGCTGGACGCGTGCGAACTCTCGACGATGTCATGCGCGGACTCGGAACGTTGCGGATATCCCGCGATCCCACCCTTCTGGCGCAGCCCGCCGAAATCCTGCCGCCCGGTGAGGAGCTTGTGCACGTACGACTGGTGACCGACGTCGAACACGATCGAATCGCGAGGCGAATCAAAGACGCGGTGGATCGCGATCGTGGTCTCGACGACGCCCAGATTCGGCCCCAGGTGGCCGCCGGTGCGTGCGACGTGCAGCACCAGGAAGTCGCGGATCTCGCCGGCGAGCTCGGCGAGTTCTTCGGGCGACAGCCGGTCAAGGTCACGCGGGCCCGTGATCGTCGAAAGGCGTCGAGGTTTCACGATCTCTTGCCCGCTTTCCCGAAGCGCCGGAGGCTCCGTAGTTCCGGCAACGCGGATTCCCTCCTGCGGAGCAGTGCCTCCGAGCCGCACCACAGGCCGAACCCGATGATCGACAGGATGACCCCGAAAGCGGTGACACCGATCCACCCCTCGTGGTCGTACAGCAATCCCGACGCCGCCGATCCGATCGCGCCGCCGAAAAAGATGCTGCCGATGAAGACCGTGTTGATCCGGGAGCGGGCGTCCGGTCTGAGCTGGTAGATCTCCTGCTGACTGAGGACCAGATGGCCTTGGACCGCGAGATCGAGCAGGATACCGGCGACCGCCAGGACGACGAGGTTGTGCGAACCGAACCCGGCGACCGCCATCGCGACCGCGGCCAGCACGAAGACCACGCCCGTCGACGGCCGGCCGAGACCGCGATCGCCGAGGCGCCCGGCAATCGGCGCGGCCGCGGCACCGGCGGCGCCGACCAGGGCGAAGATCGCGATTTCGGTCTGAGACATGTGGTACTGCCTGATCAGCTCGTAGGCGATCGACGTCCAGAACGCGGAAAACGTCGCGAACATCAGAGCCTGCCCCGCGGCGCGCCGGCGCAACGCCGGCTCGGTCCTCACCAGATGCCCGATCGACACCATCAGGCTGCGGTAGCCGTCGGTGTGATCCGGCCGGCGCCGAGGCAGCGTTGCAGCCAGCACCACCGCCATGACCAGCATCAACGCCGCCGAGACGACGTAAACGGCGCGCCAACCCCAGAGGTCGGCGAGCAGGCTGGAGACGCTACGAGCAAGCATGATCCCCAACAGCAGGCCGCTCATGACCCGTCCGACGAACCGCCCACGCTCGGAGGCCGGCGCCAGGTGTGCCGCGACCGGTATCACGACCTGCGCGACGACCGACGTGAAACCGAGCAGCACGGAGACGATGAGAAAGGTCGTCAGGTTCGGAGCGACCGCGGCCAACCCGGCTGCGATCGCCGTCACGACCAGCACCCGCGACGCCAGGGCGCGGCTCTCGATCAGATCGCCGAGGGGCACCAGCACGATGATCCCGGCCGCGTAGCCGAGCTGGGTCACCGTCACCACGACCGCGGCCGCGCTCTCCGTGGTGCGAAAAGTCTGCGCGATCAGATCCAGGAGCGGCTGCGAGTAGAAGATGTTGGCCACCGACAGGCCGGAGGCGGTGGCGAGGATGAACGTCAACATGCGAAGGCGGCGCACGCTGATCCCCGAACTTGTCGGGGCAGGTTGGCTCTGGGAGCTCATGCTTACGATTCCTGCCGATTGACGATGACTCGTACGCTGGGACCCACAAGCTGGATCCCGCGGTGAGAATAACCATTCTCACCGCGGGGCATAGTCTAGAGAATAGTCATTCTCACCACCAACCGAGGGGGGCACGATGTCAGTGGGGACAGCGGGCCAGGAGGCTATGCGCGGGCAGCTGCTCGACGCCGCCGAGCAGGTCTTCTATGCGCGCGGCATCCAGGCGACGAACATGAGCGAGCTCCGGACCGCCGCCGAGTTGCCGTTGAGACGGATCTATCAGCTGTTCCCCAGCAAGGACGACCTGGTCGTCGCATTCCTCCGACGGCGCCACGACCGCATGATGGACGCCATCGAGGACTACCTTGCCGACATCCGGCCATCACAGGCACGGGTGCTGGCGATCTTCGATTACCTTGACGAGTGGTTTCGTGAGCCCGACTTCCGCGGGTGCCCGTGGATGAACGTCTACGGCGAGCTCGGTCCCACCAACCCTGCTGTGGCGGCTGAGGTCCATCACCATCAGCGGGCCTTCCGCGCGCTCGTCACCGGCATCGTCACCGAGGCCGGCTATGCGCCTGAGGTCGCGAACGCCATCTACCTCCTGGTCGAGGGGTCGGTGGCGACGGCGCAGGTTCAGCACACCGCCGCCCCTGCCGGTGAGGCTCGTCGCGGGGCGGAGATGCTGCTGGCGGGCGACCGGTCTCCTGCCCGCCCGGCGGCCACGCGATAGCCCTCCGGGTCTTGCCGCTGCCGTCCTCGCGACCGGGATTTCACGACAGGACGCGCTCGACGAGGTCCTTCTGCTCGCCGGTGTGCCGCTTGCTCGAGCCGGTCGCGGGAGCGGCTGAGGCGGGTCGGGAGACCAGCCGGAGCGGCCGATCCAGGCTTGGCGCGAGCTCGGAGAGCAGGAAGGTCCATGCCCCCTGGTTCTTGGGCTCCTCCTGTGCCCAGACGAGCTCGGCGTCCGGGTAGGCCTCGAGGCGCCGGTTGAGCTCGTCGACGGGAAGCGGGTACAGCTGCTCGACGCGCAGGAGGGCGACGCCGGGGTCGGGCTGCCTCGCAAGCCGCGCCAGGAGGTCGTAGTAGAGCTTGCCCGAGACGAGGACCACCCGTCGTACGGTGCCGGCGTCTCCCGAACGCCCGTCGCCGAGGATCGGCTCGAACCTGCCGCTCGTGAACTCGTCCAGGCCGCTCGTGGCGGCACGCATCCGCAGCATCGATTTCGGCGTCACCACGACGAGCGGCCGGCGAGGTCGCGCGCGCGCCTGCCGGCGCAGGAGGTGGAAGTACGACGCGGGACTCGACGGCTGGGCGACCGTCATGTTCTCCTCCGCGCAGAGCTGGAGGAAGCGCTCGATTCGCGCGGATGAGTGATCCGGCCCCTGCCCTTCGTATCCGTGGGGAAGGAGGAGCACCACGCCCGAACGCTGGCCCCACTTCTGCCTGGCGCTCGAGACGAACTCGTCGATCACGATCTGCGCGCCGTTCACGAAGTCTCCGAACTGCGCCTCCCACAGAACGAGGGCGTCAGCGCGCTCGGCCGAATATCCGTACTCGAACGCGAGCGCCGCGTACTCGCTGAGGAGAGAGTCGTATACCGAGAACGTCGCCTGGTCCGGCGTGAGCCCCGCAAGGGGCGACCATTCGTTGCCGGTAGCGCGGTCGTGAAGCACGGCGTGACGCTGAGCGAAGGTGCCGCGACGCGTGTCCTGCCCGGCCATTCGCACCGGAGTACCCTCGGCCAGCAACGAGCCGAGCGCGAGAACCTCGGCGAAGGCCCAGTCGACCGACCCCGAACGGCTCATCTCGCGGCGCTTGTCGAGCAGCGCCTGCAGCTTCGGATGGACCGCGAACCCGTCGGGCCCGTTCACCGACGCGTCGCCGATCAGCTCGATCGTCGCGGCCGAAACCCCGGTCGTCTCCGGTTCTCCCGTTTCCTCATGCTCACGCGCCATCATCCGCTCGAGCTCCGCGACACTCGCGGCGCCCTCCGGAAGCACGGGGATCGCTCCGTTCTCGGCGGCCCTGGTCTCCGCGAACGCGTGCTCCAGCCGATCCTGGAAGTCACGGTTCGACGCCTCGCACTCCTCCGCGCTGATGTCGCCGCGCCCCACCAACGCTTCGGCGTAGAGTTCGCGCACCGAATGCTTGGCCTCGATGAGGCCGTACATCTGGGGCTGGGTCATCGACGGCTCGTCGGCCTCGTTGTGGCCGCGCCTGCGGTAGCAGATCAGGTCGATGACGACGTCCCGGTGGAATCTCCGGCGATAGGCGAAGGCCAGTTCCGCGACGCGTACGACCGCCTCCGGGTCCTCGCCGTTCACATGGAAAACGGGTGCCTGCACCGTTTTCGCCACGTCCGTGGAGTACGTCGAGCTGCGCCCCGCCTCGGGGAGCGTCGTGAACCCGACCTGGTTGTTGATGTTGATCCGGACCGTGCCCCCCGTGCGGTAGGCCGGTAGCTGCGACATCTGCAGCGTCTCCACCACGACGCCCTGACCCGCCAGAGCGGCATCGCCGTGGATCAGAATGGGCAGCACGCCGAAGGCGCCCTCGGCCCCACGATCCTGCTTGCCCCGCACGATTCCCTCCAGCACGCCGTCGACGGCCTCGAGATGTGAGGGGTTCGCCGCGAGGGACACCGGGATCTCTCCGCCGTCGACGCTGCGGTAGGTGCCTTCACTGCCGAGGTGGTACTTGACGTCACCGGAGCCTTCGTCTCCGCCGTCCGCTCCCTCGAACTCCCGGAAGAGCTGTCCGTAGGTCATCCCGGCGATGTTGGTGAGCACGTTGAGCCGGCCACGGTGCGCCATGCCGATCGCCACCTCGTCCAGGCCGGCGCGCACCGACTGCCTCATGATCGTGTCCAGGAGCGGGATGAGTGATTCCGCGCCCTCCAGGCTGAACCGCGTCTGCCCGACGTACTTCGTCTGCAGGAACGTCTCGAACGCCTCGGCTTCGTTGAGCTTGCCGAGAACCCGGAGCTGTTCGGGCTTCGAGGGCTTGGCGTAGGGCCGCTCCACCTGCTCCTGGATCCAACGTCGCTGTGCCGGATCCGCGATGTGCATGTACTCGATGCCGATCGTGCGGCAGTACGACTCGTGGAGCACCCCGAGGATCTCGCGAAGCGACGCCGAGGTCGTTCCGCCGAATCCGCCCGTCGCGAACTCACGGTCGAGATCCCAGAAGCTCAGGCCGTGACTCGCCAGCTCCAGGTCCGGATGAGACCGCTGGCGGTACTCCAGCGGATCGACGTCCGCCATGAGGTGGCCACGCACCCGGAACGAGTTGATGAGCTCCTGCACCCGAGCCGTCTTGTCCACACCGCCCTCGGCCTCGGCTCCGAGGTCGGCCCAGCGAACCGGCTCATACGGAATGCGGAGCGCGGCGAAGATCTCGTCGTAGAACCCGTGGCCGCCGGTCACGCGCTCGTCGACCAGCTTGAGGAACTCGCCGGATCCGGCCCCCTGGATGACGCGGTGATCGTATGTGCTCGTGAGCGTCAGGGTCTTTCCGATGCCCAGCCCGGCGAGCGTCTTCGGCGACGCTCCTCGGAACTCCGCCGGGAGCTCCAGCGCCCCGACACCGATGATCGAACCCTGGCCGCGCATCAGCCGGGGCACGGAGTGCTCCGTGCCCGTCCCGCCCGGGTTGGTCAGCGAGATCGTGACGTGCTCGAAGTCGCCGGCCGTGAGCTGGTTTGCTCGAGCTCTGGACACCAGTTCCTCATAGGCCGCGACGAACTCGCCGAAGCTCATGGCCTCGGCCTGCTTGACGGCGGGGACGACGAGGTCTCGCCCGCCGCCGGATTTGGGGAGGTCGATGGCGAGGCCGAGGTTGATGTGAGGGGGCGTGACGATCGACGGCCGTCCGTCGATCTCCTGGTAGTGGACGTTCTGGCTCGGGAACTCCTTGAGCGACTGCACCACCGCCCACGCGATCAGATGGGTGAAGGAGACCCTGCCTCCGCGCGTCCTGCGTAGATGGTCGTTGATGACCGTGCGGTTGTCGGCCATCAGCTTGGCGGGGACCGTCCGGACGCTTGTCGCGGTCGGCACCAAAAGGCTGGCGTCCATGTTGAGCGCCAGGCTTCTCGCCCTGCCCCTCAGGGGAGTCGAGGCATCCTGCACCTCGTCGGTCGTTCGGGTGTGGGACGTGCCTCGCGTCTCGGGAGGGCCGGCGGAAACGGGCTCCGACCTGACCGGTGCGGGCGTCGCCCGGGATGCTTGACGGTCTCCGGTTCCCGGCGAAGCCTCGTCGTGCTCCTCGTCCGTCACCGCCACCGGCTTGTAGGCCTCCAGGATCGGCCACCAGGACCGCTCCACCGAGTCGCGATCAAGCAGGAACTTCTCGTACATCTCATCGACGAGCCACTCGTTGACGCCGTATTCAATGGATGGCTCGCCCGCGGGTTCGGTCGTGCTCATCGACACGATAAATCGCTCTCTTTTCATTGTTTTTCCCCACGCGGCATCTCCGCACGGGCGTAGGACTCCGTGTGCGCATCGGTTGGCCGGCTCGCGGTCCGCTAAAGGCCTTTGAGCGTCGCGTCGATGGTGCGGAGCACCCGGCTCTGATCCGTCCGGGACTTCAGCAGCAGGCTTGTGGCGATCACCGTGGTCAGGAGCGTGCCTGCTTCCGTCGCGGCATCGCGTACCGTGTTCAGCTCTCCGTCGCGTTGTCCACGCTGAATCGCCTCACGGAAGGCATCCTCGATGCCGGCGAACAGGCCTTCGCCGACGTCGGCCACCGCTCGATCCATGCTTCCCAGCTCGGCTGAGGCGTTGACCAGGAGACACCCTCGATCATGGTCGCCGTACCCGGTGAGAACCTCCACGGCCTCTCGCAACTGGATGCGGACCGGCGCGCTGCTCGAGAAGTTCTCCGAGAGGAACTCCATTCGCCATGCGCTGTATCTCGCCAGCGAGAGGGTGAACAGGTTGTGCTTGCTCTTGAATGTGTTGTAGAGGCTTCCTTTGCCGATTCCGAGCTCGGTCATCAACGCCTGTGGCGTTGTGGCGGCATACCCATTACGCCAAAAGACCCCCATCGCCGCCTTGACCGCGACTTCCGCATCGAACTGCATGGGTCTTGCCATAGCGTCAAGTCTAGGTCGTTCTGTACCCGTGGGTCAAATATCGCCTCATCGGCGGTCGAGCGGCCAGGGGGATCATGATGCGCGAGTGCCGGGCCGCCACGCCGGGTTCGCCCCGCAACCGCACGGGCCCGCCTGGAGTCATGATCACGTGGCCGGAAAAGGACTGGACGGGATGTCGCTCGGGCTTGTAGCTTGCGGTTGCCCGTGACACCGCCCGAGGAGGTGAGACCCATGAACGCTGTATCGATGTGGGTGCTCCCCCTTCCCGTCACGGGCGGGCGATTGATGTAGGTGTCGCCGGGAGCGCCTCGCCAACCAGGCACTCCCGAAAGGCAACACCCATGCACTCTCAGCAGGTCCCCGCCGAGCCGCCGTCGAACGACAGGGTCGAGCGCGACTCCACGGTGGGCGACGTCCCCGGAGTTCCCCGGCCGCCGGCCTCCGGCGCCGATCGCGCGCCCCTCATCTTCGATGTGATCATTGCCGGGTGCGGGCCGACCGGTGCGATGCTGGCCGCCGAACTGCGGCTGCACGATGTGCGAGTACTCGTTCTGGAGAAGGAGACCAAACCCGCGTCGTTCGTCCGCATCGTCGGTCTGCACATTCGCAGTCTCGAGCTGATGGCGATGCGCGGACTGCTGGATCGCCTTCTCCCGCATGGAAGACGGCGTCCGGCCGCCGGTTTCTTCGCCGCCATCCCCAAACCCGCGCCCAAGGGCCTGGATTCCGCGTACGCCTATCTGCTGGGCATCCCCCAGCCGGTCATCGAACGTCTGCTCGAAGAACATGTGATCGAACTGGGTGCGCAGGTCCGGCGCGGTTGCGCGGTCACCGGTTTCGAGCAGGACGACGAGGGCGTGACCGTCGAGCTGGCCGACGGGGAACAGCTGCGTTCGCGCTACCTCGTCGGCTGTGACGGCGGGCGCAGTACGGTGCGCAAACTGCTCGGCGTCGGCTTCCCCGGCGAGCCCTCACGGACCGAGACGCTGATGGGCGAGATGGAAGTGGGCGCGCCGCAGGAGGAGATCGCCGCCAAGGTGACCGAGATCCGCGAGACCCGTCAGCCGTTCTGGCTCCGGCCCTTCGGCGAAGGGATCTACAGCGTCGTCGTCCCCGCCGCGGGAGTCAGGGACCGCGCGGAACCGCCCACCCTCGAGGATTTCAAACAGCAGTTGCGCACCATCGCCGGAACCGATTTCGGCGTGCACTCCCCGCGCTGGTTGTCCCGCTTCGGGGATGCCACCCGGCTGGCCGAACGTTATCGGGTCGGGCGGGTGCTGCTGGCCGGCGACGCGGCGCACATCCATCCACCCATCGGCGGGCAGGGCCTCAACCTGGGCGTTCAGGACGCGTTCAACCTCGGCTGGAAACTGGCCGCACAGATCCGCGGCTGGGCCCCGGAAACCCTGCTGGACACCTACCAGGCCGAACGTCGTCCGGTCGCCGAGGACGTGCTGGACAACACCCGCGCCCAGGCGGAACTGCTGTCCGCCGAACCGGGCCCGCAGGCCGTACGCAGGCTGCTCACCGAACTGATGGACTTCGACGAGGTGAACCGCCGTCTGATCGAGAAGATCACCGCGATCGGCATCCGCTACGACTTCGGCGAAGGCCCCGACCTGCTCGGCCGCCGCCTGCTCGACATCGACGTGAAACAGGGCCACCTCTACGGTCTGCTGCATCGCGGCCGCGGCCTGCTGCTGGACCGCACCGAACGCCTGACCGTCGGCGGCTGGTCGGACCGGGTCGATTACCTCGCGGATCCCACTGCGGTACTGGATGTTCCGTGCGTCCTGCTACGCCCCGACGGCCACGTCGCCTGGATCGGCGACGATCAGCAGGACCTGGACGACCACCTCTCCCGCTGGTTCGGCAAGCCCGCCGACTGATCTCGCCTGAGCAACCGAAAAGGTCCGTGAGGCGGGCCTGCCCGCGCGCGGTGCGACCTGAGGAAGGCGACGTCCTCGCGATGGAAGGGCGTCTCGACCACCATCGGGACGCCCGCCGGCACGGGAGTTCCGAAGGCCGTGCGTACGCGTCGTCCCTCTTACCAGAGCGAGAAGAAGCTCCGTAGCGGATGAGGATGGTAGGAGTCGAACAGCGCGAAGTTGATGAAGGGGGCAGAGGCGACTCCGAGCAGGGCGAAGGTGCGATTGAGCCTGGTCATCTTCTGCAGGTAGCGGTGGCCGCCGTCGGCGTCAGGCGATGACTCCTCGCCGGAGGCGGCCCCGTCTGCTGGAGGTTCGCGTCGCGTGACCACCTCGCCGAGCAGAGCCGCGGCGCCGGTGAGAACCGTGCCGGCGACAAGCACGTCCTTGGTGGCCACCATGGCCTTCGCGTCCTTGTCGAGGGACTGGCCGAGCAGGGTTCTCCGCTCACTCAGCCATCCGGTCGCGATGGCGGCGTTGACGAGCAGTTCGTACAAGGAGGCGCTCATACTGAGCCGAGCGCCGGTAGCCGTCTCCGCGGGCGTACGGGTGGCTCCGGGCGGCTCGCCGGCACGGGCGAACGCAGGTCTGCCGAACGCGGCGGCAGCCAAGCCGAGGCGGCCGATCGAAGCGGCCGTGGTCTGCGCGATCGTCATAATCGTCACCGCCGGTTCTGTCAGGTGAACAACCGAAAGATCGTTCCGGGCCGGTAAGAGCGCAAGATGTTGAAGTTCACGCGAGGGGTGAACCCGATCGCACCGGCCGCGAACGCGCGGTTCAGCGTCCTCATCACCGTGAAGTAGCGGTAGTAACGTTTCCCGCGCGGGGAGGCGTCGGACGTGAGGTTGCCCTCCGCATCCAGCGGCAACCCCTGAGGGAACTCACGCTTGAGAAGCTGACCCGTGGCGACGGTGGCGATGTTCGTGAACGCGGACCCGATGACGGCGAGATCTTTCAGCCTGACCGCGTCGTCGGTCGCTTGATCGAGGTGGCGTTGCGTCCTCAGGGTGTGCTGCTCGATCAGCCAGCCCCCGGTAAGCATCGTGTTCGCCGCGACGTCGTACCTGCTCCACAGCCGCCTGGCTCCAGCACGATCCGTTGCGCTGGTTCGCGGTGGTTGTGGACCGCCGACGAGAGCGGCGGCGGCGCCCAACTGGTGGATGGATGCCGCAGAAGTCGTGAGCAAACTCATCAGTGACCCCCGTGTCGGATGCGGCTCACAGGGCTTCCCATGGCGGACCGTGAGCTTGACGGGTCATCGTTGCACCTCCTGTCAAGTCTGTGACCTGCTGTTTCTTGTGTCAAGCGAGCGCCTGGGCGCCGCACTGGATGGAGACGCATCGACGGGGCCGCGGGCGGTCTCGTGGCCGTCGGAGCTCCACCTTCTTCGGCGTGGTGGGCGTACGCCGCCACTTCACCGTCCGCGCCTGCCTCGGCCGGCCTCGCAGCCGGAAACACTCCTTCCCGGCGTGACGGACATACGACAGCGATCACTATCGCGCGACGCGAAAGAAAGGCAGGTGCCGTCGCAGTGGGACGCGCCCGCGCGTAGAGCCGGGCATCACGTCGAGGGTGCCGGGATCCGTTAGGGCGAACCCTCCGGAGTCTCTGGCTCATCGTCCGGCATCGCGTCGAGGTGATGTTCGAGGGCGTCGAGCCGGTCGCTCCAGAGGCGCCGGTACGGCGCGAGCCAGGTGTCGATTTCCAGCAACGGTTCGAGGCGTAGCCGATACCACCGGCGCTGTGCGTCCACGCGTACCTCGACCAGGCCGGCTTCGCGGAGCACCTTCAGATGTTTGGAGACCGTCGGCTGTGTCAGGGCGAGCCTGCCGACCAGGTCGCCGGCCAGACGCTCACCGTCTCGGAGCAGGTTGAGGATCTCGCGTCGCTTGGGCTCCGCCAGCACCTCGAACGCGGTTTCCATCAAAATCAGCCGAGGGCGCGCTCGTAGTCGGCCTGCAGAGACTCCCATGCCGGCTGGTTCGCTTCGCGGCCGTCCAGCGACGCCTCCAGGAGATCCAGTCCGGCATGCCAGCCGGCGCCCAGCGAGGTCCCCGAATCGCGATCGTCGAAGATGTTCGTGAACACCATGCGACAGGCGGCGTCGCCATCGGGTTCCAGCTCCCATCGAAGCGTCTCGGAGTCCCAGGTGTACTCCAGGAGATTCGGCGGATCGAACCGGGTGACCTGGCCGTAGCCGATGCCCATCGCCTCGTGTTCCGCCTTCGGGACGAAGACGAGCCGGGCGCCTGGCCCCAGGTCGAATCGGAGCCTGTCGTAATCGAGGATCTGCACGAACCACGCGCGTAGCTGATCGGTCTCGGTGATCGCGCGCCAGACCTTTGCCTGCGGGTGGCGGAACCTGCGCTCGAATCTCAGGGCGAAACGGCCATCATCGGTTGGCTTCAACGTGCCGAGCATGGTGTCATCCCTTCGTCAGGTGGGCGCAGAGAGACCACAGTCCGGTCGAGCGGTGCCACCGATGTTCCGTGCCGACGGGACGCGTGATCCTCGTAGTTTCCGTGTCAGCAATATAGCCGAACAGGCATATACGCTGTCAATCAATCACGCGTGGCACGTTCACGGTCGTGTTTCAGAGCAAGGCGCACGGCGAAATAGATGACCAGGAACTGAAAGAACGCTCCGAGTAACATGAAGAGCAGGCTCACGCCAGAGGCACTGAAGTTCATGGAGTTCTCCCTCGTCGCCGTGTGATCAGCCTGCCTGCCCCGGCCTGCGCCGTCCAGCGGTGAGCCAGGACAACCCGGCACCGGCCGTGCGTGACGGGGTTGCGGTGCGCACCTGTGTCGGCACGCGGGCCGGGCCGATACGGCACACGACCCTTCGAGCGGGCTCGAAACGTTACGGCGCTAGCGTGGCCGTACAGAGATGAGCCGCCAAAAGCGGCAGCGCCTCGCACGCGCGCACCGCTCTGACCGGGGAGTCCCAGGCCCGCTCAACCACCGGGTTGAACCGGGCGCGAGAGGACGCAGGCCGTCGACGGCCACCTCTCTTCGGGCCCCGGATGAAGGAAGGAAGAGCCATGCCGGAACTACGAGTGATCGCCCGCCTGACGATCTCCGACGGGAACCAGGACAAGGTCCTCCCGCTCCTGAGGCAGATCACCGAGGCCGTCCGCAACGAGCCGGGCAACATCTCCTTCGTGCCCCACCGGCAACTCGGCGACGATCGTCAGATCGTCATCCTGGAACGGTATGCCTCGCGCGAGGCGTTCGCCGCGCATCAGGCGGCACCGCACTTCAGGCACATCGTCGTCGAACAGCTCATCCCACTGCTGGACGAGCGCGTCGTGGAGTCCTACGACGTCGCCGAATGACCACGACGCCGGCCGGCGACACAGGAGGAGCCGTCATCAGCGCGTTCAAGCACCAATACCGCTACCTCGCCGAGCGCGAGCCGATCTTCGCGCGCCTGCTCGACGAGTACGGCCCGCCCGATCCTTTTGAGTGGCACGACGGCGGACGCACCGGGTCGAGTCACTTCGCCGCGATGGCACTGCACATCATCGGACAGCAGATCTCCGCCACCGTGGCGTTCGTCGTCTTCGACCGGATCGCCGCGGCCACCGGCGACGTCCCCTCCCCCGACGGCGTCATCGGGTTGGGCGCCGAGCGGTTGCGGGCATGCGGCCTGTCCCGGGCCAAGGCGGCCTACGTCCTGGACCTGGCCCAGCGGCAGAAAAGCGGGCTCATCGACATCGAGAACATGGCCTCCCTCGACGACGACGCGGTGATCGCCGCACTCACCGCGGTGCACGGCATCGGCCTGTGGTCGGCGCAGACGTTCCTCATCCACCAGCTCCACCGGCCCGACGTGCTGCCCGCCGGCGACGGCGGCGTCCGCCGCGCCATCCGCGAGGCCTGGAGGCTCGACGAACTGCCCGCCATAGGTCAGGTGCGCGACATGGCGACCGGATGGGCGCCGTACCGCTCCTATGCGGCCGCGCTGCTGTGGCGATCGCTGCGGCCCGCCGGCGAGCCCTCCGACCCCAAAGCCCGCGCCTTGGGCCGCGAGGCGAAGACGACCGCTTCTCGGGAGCGGACGCGTGACCCGGTGAGGTGACGGCCGAAGTCGCGACAGACGGAGGCCGTCAGCGCATACCGCTGATCGCCGCGACCGTAGGGCACAGCGCGTAGACGCGAAAACGTGTTGCCGCAGGTTCCCCCCACGACGTATGGTTCTGCGCTCGTGATCACAGTGGTGGAGAAGGTCCTGCCTGCCCGGCTGGGGACAGGATTCCGATGGTTGCTGGCGTCGAGCTGGCTGACGAATCTCGGTGACGGGATCGCGGCCGCCGCGGGCCCGCTGCTGATCGCGACGTTGACCCGCGATCCATTGATGATCTCGCTGTCGGCCCTGGTGGGCTGGGCGCCGCCGCTGCTGTTCAGCCTGTATGCGGGAGTGCTGTCGGATCGGCACGACCGGCGCAGGATCGTGCTCGTCGCGAACGCGATGCGGGCTCTGGTGCTGGCGGCACTCGTCGTGCTCATGGCGACCGGCACGGTGACCGTGGCGACGGCGCTGGTGGCGCTCACACTCCGGTCCGTCGCCGAGGTGTTCGCCGACAATGCGACGGCCACGCTGACGCCCATGATGGTCAGCAAGGACGATCTTGTCATCGCCAACGCCCGCCTGGGCACGGGGTTCATCACGCTCAATCAGCTGGTCGGGCCGCCGATCGGCGCGGCACTGTTCGGCCTGGGCTTGACCTGGCCGTTCGCGGGCCAGTTGCTCCTGGTGGTGGCGGGGATGGTCCTGGTCTCCCGGCTCACGTTGCCACCGCACGGCCGGCAGGACGCCGATCCCAAGCCCAACACCGTACGGGAACTCGTCGCCGGGTTCAGCTGGACCATCCGGCACGCGGCGGTCCGCACGCTGGCGCTCACGATCCTGATCTTCAACTTCACGTTCGGCGCGGCCTGGTCGGTTCTCGTCCTCTACACCCAGGAACAGCTCGGCCTCGGCGCCATCGGCTTCGGCCTGATGACCACCATCGGCGGGATCGGCGGTCTGATCGGTACCGGCCTGTACGGGGCCATCACCCGCAAGGTGAGCCTCGGCGCCCTGATGCGGATCGGGCTCATCATCGAGACGCTCACCCACTTGGGCCTGGCCCTTGCTCATTCGCCGTGGGTCGCCGGGGGCATCTTCCTGGTCTTCGGCGCGCACGCGTTCATCTGGGGCACGACCTCGGTCACCGTTCGCCAGCGCGCGGTCCCACCTGAGCTGCAGGGCCGGGTGGGCAGCGTCAACGCCATCTGCGTCTACGCCGGTCTGGTGGTCGGCTCGCTGATCGGCGGTGTTCTGGCCACCCACTTCGGGGTCGCGGCGCCATTCTGGTTCGCCTTCGCTGGTTCCGCGGTGTTCGTGGTGCTGCTGTGGCGGCAGCTCATGCACATCGCCCACGACGACTGAGCCGCCACCTTTCCGGGGAGGCCTGCGAGGGTAGCCGTGTTTGGGGCAGGCAGAGGCCGGCGATTGGCGCGAAGATGGGCCGATGGTCACCACCGGAGCGAACGATCTCGGCGGATTCCTGCGCAGCCGGCGCGAACGCCTGACGCCGGCCGCAGCGGGCATCGAGCCCGGCGCTACTCATCGGCGCGTCCCGGGGCTGCGCCGGGAGGAACTGGCCGAACTCGCCGGGGTCAGTGTCGGCTACTACACGCGACTCGAGCAGGGCGTCAGCGGTAGCGCTTCCGCCGCGGTCATCGACGCGCTGGCCGCGGCGTTGCGGCTCGATCCCGCCGAGCACGAGCACCTGCGGATCCTCGCCGCTCCGAGACGACCGGCTCGGCCTCGTGCCTGGCGAACCAAGCTGAGGCCGTCGGTGCGTGAGCTGCTCGCCGCGATGCCCGGGACACCGGCGATCGTCATCGATCATCGCGCTGACGTCCTCGCGTGGAACCTCCTCGGTCACGCCCTGCTGGCCGGCCACGTCGACTTCGACGCCCCAGACGCGCGGGTTCGGCCGAACGTCGCGCGAATGCTGTTCCTCGACCCGCACCACCGTGCGTTGTACTGCGACTGGAACGCCAAGGCGCAGGTCACCGTCGCAGCCCTGCATCAGGCGGTCGCACGGCACCCGGCGGACCGGGAGCTCGAACAGCTTGTTGGCCGACTCGCGGTCGACAGCCCGGAGTTCGCGCGAATGTGGGCGCGACGCCCCGTCCGAACCTGCTCGTACTACCTGCGTGAGCTCGACCATCCTGTCGTCGGGCGGGTGACCCTGGCGAACGAGACGGTCACCCTTCCCGACGACGACCAGCAGATCGGGCTGTTCTACGCGCGTCTCGGCACATCCGACGCCGACGCGCTCACATTGCTGGCACAGACCCTCGATCGGCGCCTCGCGCCGGGAACCCCGTTTCGGAAGGAGAACGCAGGATGAGGATCATTGTCGTCGGCGGCGGAGGCACCATCGGGCGACGTTTGGTGCCCGCACTGCGATCCAACGGCCACGACGTTGTCGTGGCCGGACGCACCTCGGGTGACGTTCACGTCGACCTGACCTCACACCCAACCATCGAGGCCATGTACCGCGAGGTCGGGGCGGTCGACGGTGTCGTGAGCATCGCAGCGCACGGTGCACTCGACGAGTTCGGGACGCTGACATCAGACGCCCTGCAGGAGAACATGCGGGCCAAGTTCTTCGGGCAGGTCGATCTGGTCCTTACCGGCCAGCACCACTGCGCCGACGGCGCGTCCTTCACCCTGACATCGGGAATCTTCGCCGACCAGGCATGGCCGCACGTCACCGGCGGCGGCGTCATCAGCGGCGCACTGCACAGCTTCGTCCTGTCGGCCGCGATCGAACTACCACGGGGTATGCGGATCAACGTGGTCAGCCCCACCATGATCGGCGACTCCGTCGCCACCTTCGACGAGCACTTCCCCGGTATGCGTCCAGTACCGATGAACGAACTCGTCGACCACTATCTGCACTGCGTTGAAGGCGACGACACCGGCGGCGTCGTCCGCGCGTATGGATGACCGCGCTACTCATCCCTGTCGAGCACGCCGATAGTGCGGGCCGGTCGCGCCCGTGGAGCCATGCTTTTGGCGCCGCTCCTGGTGCTGCGCGCGGGCCAAGGTGATGTCCTTGGCCGGCAGCTCAAGCCTCGTCGGTCAGCGAAGGCACGGCGCATGGACGGAGGACCATGAGTGAGTCTTCCAAGGTCGCCACCATGGCAAAGGGGAACCTGTCGAGCTCAAGACAGAGTGCGACGTCATCAGGATGGGCTCCTTGACGCACACCCTCCGCCAGCTCGGCGGCGGCGCGCGACTCGCCGGCGCGGCGGAGGAACTCGGCCGCATCCGTCCCAGCCTCGGTGGCCCTCCGAGCGATGTATTGAGCGCACGCCAGATCTTCGTCGGCGTGCCCGTCGTCGCCGGTGACCACGAACGTGACGCTGTCACTCTTGCGTGTCCGCAGGAGCCGAGCCGTTGCCTCCGCCACCACGAAGCCGGCGCACAGCACCAGCGACGCCTCCTTGACCGCAAGAGCGCCGACCGTCCCCGCCGTGGTTTTCTGCACAACGGTCCGTCCGCCAAGATCAACAGACCGCAGCAGGCCCGGTGAGTTGACGGTGTCGAACCCAGGTGCGGGCGGACCGTCTTTGAGCGCCACCCAATCCGGGTGGCGAGCCTTGAGCGCCAGGGCTTCGTCCAGTGACTCAGCAAGAACGATCTTTTCCGCCCCCTGGGCAAAGGCCCAGGCAGCCACCGTGAAAGCACGCATGACGTCGACGACGACCGCCACGGACGGGGCTTCGACCAGATCAGCGATACCAAGGAAACGCGCGTCCATCCGGTCATGATCGCGCATGTCCGATCCGAAGCACCCAGACAGTGATGCGCATCACATCGACGGTCTCGGAATGCAACATCCGGCCATTGCCGAGGCGGCGCGCCGGGTGGGTGCGAATGCGGTCGGGATGATCAACGTGGGGTGCCACCGGAATGTGGCAGAAACGGGCCGCGAGCTTGGTCGCCGTCACGGGAATCTGGGGCGTTGCCCGTCATGCCCCCTGCCCGGTGATGTGGCACCGCAGTGGGGTATTCACTACGGTTCTGGGTCCAGGCAGGTTCCGGTTTCGTGTACCTGGTCCTTCGGCGGGGGCCCGATGGACACGTCGCTCCCCCAATCGGTGAAGTCGATCTCGGTCACGGCAGACCTGGGTCCACTCTCCTCGGCCAGGAGATCGGTCGTGATGAGACGGACCCGGCGGGGAAGCCGGTCCGGCCCGACCCACAACTGCCACGAGACCTCTAGAGAGCGGGACTGCATCGGCAGTTGTACTGCCATAACGGGGTCGTCGCCTTGGTCCGGGATGCTGAACTCGGCCTGCGCGGCACGCCCGGAATGTACGACGGTGGCGACCGCGTCGATGACCCCGCCCGAGGAGGGGGCGGGGGCCGCAAGCCTCTGCAGCACCTCGGGCGACAGAACCGCACGTGCGTCGAGTCCCCCGAGGAGACGCGCCGCCATCCCGCATTTGGGGCTGCTGTGGTGAAGCCAGGCCTTGCCGGCGGGAACGTATCTCCGGTCGGCCCGCTGCTCGTAGGTGTCGGTGCCGCTGATCGAGATCGCCCTGGTCGTCATATAGGACAGATCATCCGGAATGAAGTCCTTCCAATCTTCGGGGATGTTGGTCCGGTGGAAGGTCGTAGTCAGATCGGAGGCAGCCGCACCGAGCCGCAGGATTCCGGTGGTCCGGCTCTCGCTGTATTCGCCGATGTTGAGCGGCACGATGGTGTCGTCCTCCGACGAAGGGGTGGGTGTCACCACTCCGCTGTAGTCCACACGGACGAGCTTGGTGACCTTCACTCCGGTCGAGTCTTTCGCCTGCTGGGCCACCGCCTCGGCGGGCGTCCGCCCCGTCATCGTGATCTCTTCGCCACACCCGGCCGCCAGGGTGATCACGAGCATGGTCGGCACAATCCTCGATAAATGCACCCGATGATCATAGGAGTGCAGGGCTTCGATCTTCCGTTGCCCACGAACGGCTTGCGCGATGGTTTGCTGTCCTTGACGCAGAAGACGAAGTCCGTGTCCCGCCCGTGCAGGTGCCGGGAGTGTTTGCACTGCGTGTGAGACGGTCCGCAGTGATCAACATTCCGGCGACGTTGATCAGGTGACGGGCCGGCGCCTCCTGCCGGCGCGGGCTACATCGTGATGGCCGATCCGGAGGGAAACGAGTCCTGCTCGGACCGAACGACGGGGAACTTCACCCCGGTGAGGTCTTCGGAGACGGCCCACAGCCGCTGCTGGACGGCTACCTCGTACGACTCCGGGCTGGAGGTGACCAGCCGGGGGTGGCCCATGACCTCGTTGCGTCCGCCGGGACCGTAGTACTGGCCGCCGAGCGTGGCGGGGTCGGTGGCGGCGCGCAGGGTCGGCAGCGCGCCCATCGCCGGCGTCTGGGTGATCAGCGGCGCGAGCCAGGTGAGCGGAAGCCGGAGGGCCGCGGGGGCGTTGCGGGCGAGCTCGGTGCTGGACATGCCGGGGTGCGCGGCCACCGCGACGGTGGTTCCGTGCGTGGCGAGCCGGCGCTGCAGCTCGTACGTGAACATCAGGTTGGCCAGCTTGGACTGACCGTAGGCGGCGACCCGGCCGTACGACCGCTCCCACTGCAGGTCGTCGAAGTGGATCGCGGCCCGGATGCGGTGGCCGACGCTGCTGACCGTCACCACGCGCGAGCCGGGCACCGGCAGCATCAGGTCCAGCAGCAGCCCGGTGAGCGCGAAGTGGCCGAGGTGGTTGGTGCCGAACTGCATCTCGAAGCCGTCCCGGGTGGTCTGCTTCGGGGTGTACATCACGCCGGCGTTGTTGATCAGCAGGTCGATCCGGTCGAGCCGGGACCGCAGCGCCGCCGCCGCGGTCCGGACGGAGTCGAGCGAGGTCAGGTCCAGCGCCTGCACGGTCACGTCGCCGGTCATGCGGGCCGCGGCCCGCTCGCCCTTCTCGACGTCGCGCACGGCGAGCACCACGGACGCCCCGCGCTCGGCGAGCGCCTTGGCGGTCTCGTACCCCAGTCCGGTGTTGGCCCCGGTCACCACGGCCACCCGCCCGCGCTGGTCCGGAATGTTCGCCGTCGTCCACTTCTCGCCCATGTAAGGCTCCCAACCGATTAACGTACCGAAGGTATCTTGTGTCGACGACGTTAAAGTACTTTCGGTACGTTGTCAACGTACCGCAGGTACTTAAGTTAGGCTGGCGATCGTGACTTTCCAGCGGGCGCGAACCGAAGAGCAGCGGGAGATCCGCCGACGGGCGATCCTCGACATGGCGTCGGCGATGCTCGACGAGATGCCCGTGGCCGCGGTCACTCTGAACGAGCTCAGCCGCCGGGTAGGCCTGGCGAAGCCGAACGTGCTGCGCTACTTCGAGTCTCGCGAGGCGGTGCTGCTAGAACTGCTGGACCGCTTCCTGCAGGAGTGGCTGACGGAACTGGCAGGCGAGCTGGACGCCGGCATCGACGAAAATCTCCCCATGGCCGAGCGGGCGGCGGCGGTGGCCGAGATCCTCAGCCGCTCACTCTCCAGCCGAGTGGTGCTGTGCGACCTCTTCGGCGCACAGGGCAGCGTCCTGGAACACAACGTCTCCGTCGAGGTCGTAGCACGCTACAAGCGTGCCTCCCTGGACCGCCTGACAACCATGACCGCCCTGATCCAGAAGTACCTGCCGGAGCTGGGCGAGAACGCAACACTGTTCAGCCTGCAGACCATGGTCATGGCCGGCGCGCTGTCGGCGTACAGCACGCCCCCACCCAGCCTGCAGGCGGCCTACCAGGCCGAGCCCGACCTGGCCCGCTTCCACCTGCAGCTGAAGGACCACTTGAAGCCGGCCCTGACCGCGACCCTCCTGGGCGTGCTACCCCGCCGCTGACCCGCGTCGCACCGGACAGGCCAGAACCTCTGTGGTTCTCGCGCCCGGACGGCGAAGGGGCTGGAGGAGGTGACGCTATTGCTGCTTTGCGAGCCACTCGTCGAAGGTGGTCGGCGCGATGCGGGCGCCCTCGCCGGGCAGGAGTACGTTGCCGGCCATATCCGGACCGGACAGCGACGACCACGTCGGCACGAGCTTGACCGCGTGCCCGCGCGCGTCGTTGGTGCGCCGGGCCATGTCCACCAGGTCCTGCGTCTCAGGGCCGGCGACATCGCGGTAACGCCCCTGCGGTGCGCCCGTGGCGATCTCGGCGAGGACGTCGGCCACGTCCGCGGGCGCGATCGGCTGGACGAGCATCGGTGGGATCGTGGCGACGCCGTCCTGCTCGGTCCAGCCCGCCACCGTCGCGGCGAAGTCGTGGAACTGCGTGGCGGGAACGATCGTCCACAGGACCGGGCCCTCGGTCACGAGGCGCTCCTGCTCGCGCTTGCCGGCGTAGTGCGCGTTCCCTTCGATGCGATCGACGCCGACGATCGAGAGCAGTACGTGGTGACGGACACCGGCCCGTTCCTCGGCGGCGAGCAGGTTCCGGGTGGTGGCGGCGAAGTACGCCACCGTGTCGTCCCGGTCTGCCGCCGCGTGGCTCGTGGCGTCGATGACGGCCTCGACGCCGGTCAGGGCGGCGTCGAGGCCGTCGCCGGTGCTCAGGTCCACGCCGAGTGAGCGGCTGATGCGCACGACCTCGTGCCCGGCCTGCTCCAGGACGGCGACGGTGTGGGCCCCGATGTTCCCTGTGGCTCCGGCAACGGCGATTCGCATGGTCCTCATGGTGATCTCTCCTCTGTCTCGTGTGCTGCCGCTTACGCTATCTCGGACTTAAAAGATCCTCAATGTCTGAGATAGTATCGGGTTCATGAAGCTGCCTGTGAGTACGGAATGGCTGTTGCACTGCGCCGCGTCGCTGGCGCAGCTCGAGGCAGGGGCCACCGCGTCGGCAGCACAGCTCGCCCAGTACTTCGACCTGCCGGCGGCCTATCTCGCCAAGCAGCTACAGGCGCTGGTCAAGGCCGGCGCGCTGGCTGCGACAACGGGCCCGCGCGGCGGGTTCCGGCTGGCCCGGCCCGCTTCCGAGATCACGCTCCTCCAGATCGTCGAGGCAGTCGACGGGACGTCCTCGCCGTACGAGTGCCGCGAGATCCGCCAGCGGGGACGGGGAGCCCTGCCCGCCGAGGAGTGCCGGACCCCCTGCATCCTCGCCGAGAAGATGGCCGAAGCCCACGAAGCCTGGCGGAACAGTCTCGCCACGACCTCGCTCGCTGACATCATCGCCGCACTGCCCCCATCGGCCCCACCCCGTACCCGCCTGCGCCTGACCGGCTCGTCGTAGCGCATCCGCCACCGCGCGCAACGCCCCGGACGTCGCGCGGACAGGCGGCTGGTCGGGGCCGGCATCGGGGGCACGCGTCCCGGCGACAGGCGGTCCACGCGTGGCGGATCAGGCTACGCACGGTGGTGATCGTGTCGGCGAGGTCGAAGAACACTTCCATGCCGGCGGTCGTAGCAGCGAGCGAGCCGGCGAAAGGCGTTCTGCCAGGCATGAGTGCGCCCGAGGTGCCATCGTCAGGTGGCCTGGAGTCGCGCCTTGATCCCCTTGCGGGTGACCCGACCCTGAAAGCCACTCTTGTCAAACAAGCTGTGACCTCTTGATTTTTAGATCATCCCCAGGGCTGAAAACTTCTCAAATAGATCCATAAGGGAAAGATCCCTACTTTCATTGACGAGATGACATTCGGCGTTAACAATGATCACCAATGCGGAACGAACGGCGGTGACATGCCAGAGGTCCTTCACCGCCGGGGGTCGACATCGGTGGTGCGCTGAAGATCCCGAATCTCATTTTTGTTGTGGAGTCGGTCAGCGCACGCATCCTTTACTCGAAGGGATACGCGGGTGAATTTTTTCCATGCACAAGATGACGACCAGGTCGAGGGCGGTGCCCTCGGGCGCAAGCTGGGTCTGACCCGTCGGGGACTATTCGCGGCAACCACCGGTATGGTCGCGGCGGCGGCCGTCACCGCCTTACCTGGCAAGGCCTGGGCCGCCTCTCCAATCGCCCCTCCCGCCGCCCCTCTCGCCGCCGTTCCGGCCACCCCTCTGATCCGTGACAGCAAGCGCGGCATCATCCTCTACACCGTCCGCGACGCCATCTCCCGTGACCCCAGCACCACTCCCCTGCCGTCGGGGTTCAAGGCGGTGCTCAAGGCACTCAGCGACATCGGCTACGAGCGCGTCGAGTTCGCCGGCTTCACCCAGCACGCCAACGCCGAGGGCGGGCCGAACCTGGAGAGCGTCGCCGGGGCGACGTTGCTGCGCAAGTGGCTGGACGACAACGGGCTGAGGGCCGAGGGCAACCACGGGTTCATCCCGGGCTCCTGGCCCCTGACCCAGGCCGACCTCGACCGGTTCAAGACCACCCTGGAGATCTCCAACATCCTGGGCATGGACCACATGGGCACCGGCAACGACCCGACCAACAGCAACTACAAGGCCGACTGGGACATCGCCGCCGCGAAGTGGAACACCCTCGGCGAGATCGCCCGCAACTCCGGCTACGTCAAGCTGTACACCCACAACCACGACGCCGCCTACAGCTTCCTGCTCGACAGCGGACCGCTGGACGCCCAGGGCCGCCCGACACGATCGTCGGGGATCCGGAAGCTGGAGTACTTCCTGGGCGTCACCGACCCCAAGTTCGTGAACCTGGAGCTGGACATCTACTGGGCACACGTCGCCCAGTACAAGCACAAGACCTACACCGCCCCGGACGGCTCCATCCAGACCAACATCTTCAACCCCCTCGCCCTCGTCCAAACGCACGAGGACCGGTACCCGCTGTTCCACGCCAAGGACGGCAGGATCAACACCGCGACCGCCAACGGCTACGACATGGTGCCCTTCGGTACGGGCGACATCGACTACACGACGTTCTTCCGGGCTCTGACCAGCCAGCACCACTACCCGATGTATGAGCAGGACACCGCTCCGGGCGGTGCGGCGAACCCGAACCAGTCATTGCAGTTCGCCCAGCTCAGCTACAACAACATGGCCGCCCTCACCACAGCGTAACCAGCCGCCGAGCCCAGCGGCCGGGCCGGAACTCGGGCGAACCCGGGATCCGGCCCGGCCTGCATGCGGACCGTCGTGACACCGGCGAGCGACGGCTACGTACGCCGCGGGCGAGATCGGCAGGCGCTTTCAGCGCCGTCCGGATCGGCAGGACCTGTGCCTCACCGGCGAACGAGCGTCAGCCGACGTGGACGTGCGGGCGGCGGGTGACGTCGGGCTCGGCCTGGCGCAGCACCTCCCGGGTGAGCGGCGGCACGTCACCGCCGCCGAACAGCAGATAGCGGAGCATGGCGGTGACGGGGTTGCCCTCCGTCCAGTGGAAGTAGATGTGTGGCGCCTGCCCGCTGCGCCGGCGCAGCTCCAGCAGGAGCGCGGCCAGGGAGTTGGGTACGGTGGGGCTCTCGAAGCGCAGGATGCGGTGACCGTGGCGTTCCTCGCCGCGCACGTACAGCTCGGTCTCGAAGTCGGAGGCGTCCACGACGGTCACCTCGACGAACATGATCGGCTCTTCGCTGCGCAGCCGGTGGTTGAGCCACTGCTCGCGCCGTTTGTCGGTGTACTCGGCCTGGTCGCGCTGGTGCGGCTCGTTGGCGATCAGGTGGATCTCGGCGCAGGCGTCGTTGATGAACTGCTCGGCGAGCGGGTCGAAGTGGACCTCGCTGACGCGCAGCTCCGTGGAGCGCGTCGCCCGGGAGATGAGCGAGGTGACGATGATCGCGATGATGAAGAACGAGGCGATCTTGACACCGTCGGGTCTTTCGATGACGTTGTCGACCAGCGTGTAGGCCAGCACCGCGGAGATGAGACCGAAACCGGCCGTCGCGGCCCGTTGGCCCTTGCGGATGGCCGACAGGGTGACCGCGACCGCCGCCGACAGCATGAGCACCAGGACTCCGGTGGCGTACGCGCCGCCCTGGGCCTCGACATCGGCGTCAAAGATGATCGTGATGGCGAAGGCGATGACGGCGAAGACCAGTACGAGCGGCCGTACGGCACGCGTCCAGTCGGGCGCCATGCCATAGCGGGGCAGGTACCGCGGGACCAGGTTGATCAGGCCTGCCATGGCGGAGGCGCCGGCGAACCACAGGATCGCGATCGTGCTGACGTCGTAGAGCGTGCCGAACCAGTCGCCGAGGAAGTCGTGGGCCAGATATGCCAGGGCCCGGCCGCTGGCCTTGCCGCCTTCCTCGAACTCCCGGTGAGGAATGAGGACGGTCGTGGCGAAACTGCTGAAGATCAGGAAGACACTCATGATCAGGGCGGCGACGGTAAGCAGTCGCTGAGTGCCCTTGATCCGCTGCGGCTGATCGCCCTTGACTATGGGCATCACCGCGACGCCGGTCTCGAATCCGGACATGCCGAGCGCGAGCTTGGGCATCACCAGCAGCGACAGGCCGATCATGGCGAATGGGCTGCTGTAGTCGACGCGGAGCGCCTGGGTCCAGTCCACGACCAGGTTGGGCGTCTGTGCCACGTGCACGAGCGCGGTGGCCACCACGACCGCGTTGAGCGACAGGTAGACGAAGACGAGCACCACCGCGATGCCGATGGCTTCGCTGAATCCCAGGAGGAACACCCCGGCGAGCAGGGCCAGGAGGAAGAGCGTGACCAGCACCCGCCGGCCGTCGAGGAAGTCGGGGACGAAGGGGTTCTCCAGGATGTGCGCCGTCGCGTCGGCGGCCGACAGCGTCATCGTGATGACGAAGTCGGTGGCCGCGAACCCCAGCAGTGCGAGCACGAAGAGTTTTCCCCACCATTGCGGGGCGAGCTTCTCCAGCATCGCGATCGAGCCCTGCCCGTTGGGGCTTTCCTGCGCCACCCGCCGGTAGACCGGCAACGCGCCGAACAGGGTGAGGAGCACCAGCAGAAGGGTCGCCACGGGTGAGAGGACACCGGCGGCGAGAGCGGCGATGCCCGGCTGGTAGCCAAGCGTGGAGAAATAGTCGACGCCCGTGAGGCACATGACGCGCCACCAGGAGTGCTTCTGGTGCGGGCCGTGCTCGATCTGCTTGCGGTCGGTCTGCAACCCCTTCAGCAACCAGGTCCGCAGTGACCCGTCCTCGCCGCCCAATCCAACTACCCCCGTCAAAGATGCGTAAAGACGAAAAGCACCTTACTGAGGTCAGAGGGGTATAAATGGGCTCAGGGCGTCAAGAAAACGTCAATATCGGACGCCTGGGGCTCTACGGCACGCCGGTCTCCACCGGTCTCGGCGACACGCCGGATCTCATGGGCTGCTCCCCCGATGGCCACGGTCACCTTTCGCTTCGAGAGAAGGTCGGCTCCCCATGGCGTTCACCAGGAACCCTGTCGTGAAGAGCCGGGCCATCGCCGCTGTCACCGATGCTCGGCCCGGTCCGGGGCTCCACGAGCCCCGCACACGCCGTACGTCGCCGGCACGGCTACGACCGGATCGTCATCCTCACCGGGCATCGGGGATGCCCTCGGCTGTCCGGCCCGCCGGAACCGCTATCCCAGCAGGCCGTCGGCCAGCACGCCGAGAGAGAGCGCGGGCAGGAAGTTGAGCAGCGCCAGGATCAGCGCCGCACCGGTGGCCAGGACGACGAAGTTGGGCCCGTGGGTCCGCAGCGTGCCCGCGGTGACCGCCATGGGCTGCTGCCGGACCATCCGCCCGGCCAGTGCCAGGACGAAGGCGATCGGCAGGTAGCGTCCGACGAACATGGCGACCGTCATGGTCAGGTTGTAGAACATCGTGTTGCCGTTCAGGCCCGCCATCGCGCTGCCGTTGCTGTTGACGGTACTGGTGTAGGCGTAAAGCACCTCGGTGAGACCGTGCGCTCCCACGTTGCCCATCGACGACCTGCCCTCGGGCAGGGCCACGGCCAGCGCGGTGAAGGTCAGGATCAGCGTGGGCGCGACCAGGGCGTAAAGCACCACGCACCGCATCTCGAAATAGCCGATGCGCTTGCCCATGAACTCCGGAGTGCGCCCGACCATGAGACCGCCCAGGAAGACCGCCACCAGGACCGCCATCAGCAGACCGTACAGGCCGCTGCCCGTGCCGCCGGGGGCGATCTCGCCCAGCATCATCGCCGCCAGCAACACCCCGCCGCCCAGGCTGGAGAAGCTGTCGTAGGAGGAGTTGAGCGCGCCGTCGGCCGAACCCGTCGCGGCGACGCCGAACAGCGTGCTGCCCGGGATGCCGAAACGGGTCTCGGTGCCCTCCATCTGCGCGCCGACGGAGACCGCGACCGTGCCGGTCTGCGCGCTCTGCGCGAGGTTGCCGGCGATCAGCAGCAGGCCGAACAGGATGGCGACCACGCTGAGGAGGGTCCAGCCCAGTTTCAGGCTGCCGGCCAACCGGCCGAAGGTGCGGATGAACGCGGTGGGGATGAGCAGCATGAGCAGGATCTCGAGGGCGTTGCTCATCGAGGAGGGGTTCTCGAACGGGTGGGCGCTGCTGGTGTTGAAGAAGCCGCCGCCATCGCCCGACATGAGCTTGATCGGCTCCCAGGAGCCGACGGGGCCCCCGATGAGGGTCTGCGTGCCGCCCGCGATGGTGTGCACGGTCTGCGCGCCGTCCAGGTTCTGCTGCACGCCCAGGCCGATCAGCGCGATGCCGAAGACGACGGCCAGCGGGAGCAGGACGCGGAAGACGCTGCGGACCAGGTCCACCCAGAAGTTGCCCAGGCCCGCGCCGCTCCGCCTCACCAGACCCCGGATGAGCGCGAGGCCCACGCACATGCCGACCGCGGCGGAGGCGAAAGCCTGCACGCCGAGACCGGCCATGACCGCCAGGTGGCCGGTTGTGGACTCACCCGCGTAGTTCTGCCAGCTGGTGTTGGTGGTGAAGCTGACCGCGGTGTGCAGCGCCAGCTCCCACGGCATGCCCTCGTGGCCGAGCGACCACGGCAGGAAGCTCTGGAAGGTGAAGAGCCCGAAAAGGGCCACGATGCTCATCACCGAGAAGGCCATCAGCGCGAGCAGGTAGTGGCGCCAGTCCTGCTCCCGGTCGGGGGCGACACCGCAGATCCGGTAGAGCACACGCTCGACCTTGAAGTGGTGGTCGCCGTCGAGCGCACGGGCCATGTAGTCGCCCAGTGGCACGTGCAACACCAGCAGGACGACGAGAACGAAGAGCGCCTGGCTCCAGCCGTACATGATCAGGCCTTCCCATCGAGCGCGAGGTTGAGCGTCAGCACGTTCACGCCGGGCTCGCCGAAGAATCCCAGAGCACGTCCGGCGGTGTGCCCGCCGACCAGGCGCAGCACGTCGCCGACAGGGAGGTGGCGGGCCCTGGCGACGCGGGCGGCCTGGAGGCGGGCGTATTCCGCTGAGATGTGCGGGTCGAGACCGCTGCCTCCGGCGGTGACCGCGTCAGCGGGCACCCTGGACCTGGCGGGCGCGTCGCCGCGCACGGGCACGATCAGCGCGTGGCTGTAGTCCGCGTCGTGTTCGGCGCACTCCACGGTGACGCCCTCGTAGGTCGCGACGAAGGGGGTGGCCGGGCAGGCCTGGTTCAGGCTGACCACGCGGGTGGCCCTGCCGGTGAGCCCGCCGGCGCGAAACACGCCGAGCGTGGCGCCCACGCCGCCGGCCGTACAGTACGGCCGTGCGCCGCTGACGCCCTCCAGTTCGCCGACGGTCTTGCTGCGCGCGCAGACCTGGGTGAGCAGGCTCGGTTTGCCCGACTCCGGGTCCGCCGGGTCGGGAAGCGTGTCGACGACGCTCTCCGCGCCCAGGTTGCCGGCCGCGGTCGAGGTCGGGTCGTAGCCGTCGCCCGCGACGGAGGGACGGCTCTGGAAGTACTGCCTGAGCGGGTTGCCCTCGGCGTCGGTGAACGACTGGCCGATGAGCGCGCTGCCATGGTTTCCGATGCGAGAACCGTCGGCCTGGTCGTTGAAGAGGGCTTGGGCGATGCCGGTCATCGCCAGCGGGTAGAGCAGGCCCACCGTCACGGTGAGCACCAGCACCACCCGTAGAGCCGCGAGATGCCGGGTGACCCACGGCGGAATGCGATTCATGTCAGATCCCCGGAATGAACTGGACGAGAAGGTCGATCAGCTTGATGGCCACGAACGGCACGAGCACGCCGCCCAGTCCGTGGACCCACAGGTTGCGGGTGAGTGGCCTGGACGCGCTTGAGGGCCGGTATCGCACGCCGCGCAGGGCGAGCGGGATCTCCTCCTCGGGTTGCCGACGTGGGCGTCCCCTCGGTCCAGCCGACCACGCGGCGGGCGACGCTCTGCTGCTTGGTACGGCGCGACGTGTCGGCCTGAGCCCGGCCCCGGCTCTCCGCGACGGCCCCGGCCAGGTTGGCGAAGATCACGGTCAGCCAGAGCCAGACGGTGATCAGCCAGCCGAAGCCGGAGGGTTCGGCGATGGCGAGCCCGGTGGTCAGCAGGGCACCGACCTCGGTGACGAACATGACCGGGTTACGCCAGAGCGTCCTCGGGTCGAGCTTGCGCGGTGCCTCCGGCAGTGCCCGCCAGAGTTGCTTCGGATCGAGCAGTCCCGCGGCGACACGGCGACGGCCGGAGGACTTCGGCGGAAGAGGGCTCGGCTTGACCGGAGCCTCGACGCTCATCAGAACTTGCCCGGAAAGCGAATGGCCAGAACCAGGTATCCAAGTAGAGCCACCGAAATGATCAGTCCGACGATATTGTCCAAACTCATCGGACAACCACCATAAATGTTATCTCAGACACTCTTTTTCCCAGGAAAAATCCGACAACGGGCCCATTGCGCCGTGTAGCCCGATGGAAGCCCTCGCGGGAATTCCCCGCAACCCCTCTTCACGTGTTCCCTACGGCGAACGGGGAGATCCTGCCGCGACGTTGACGCCACGACCACCGGGAACCACTTCCGCGCAGGCGCGAGGCCGGAACGCCGGTCGTGCGGCCGGCCGGATGCCGGGGCGGGAGCCGGGCCGTGGGGGTGACCCGGTACACGTACTCGATCGCGCTACGCAGCGGTGTGGCGACGGGCCGCGGCCCGCTCACGCACCTGCGGGTCGGGGATCTGCGGATCCGGCTTGCCCGCACCCCCAAGAAGGGACGTTTTCTTCCCCGCCCTCGATACAGAGTTTTGTACCTATTTGCTATCTTCTGTCTATTTTGACAGGGAGGGCTTAACCGCAGAAACAGAATCACACGGAGATCAACTCATACGCCACTCCGCTGGACGTGACGGCGCCGCAGAACGGCCGTTCAAGCGTGCCAGCGGTTTTCCGGCGAGCGAGCGATGGAAGGGCCTGACATGTCCAACCATTTCACCGGCCTCAGCCTTGGGCCACCACTCGGCGACCAGCGCCTCGATCTATGCGACCTATACGCCTTCGGGGCACCCGGCGATCCGAGCAGGACCGTTCTCATCCTCAACGCCAATCCCAACGCAGATGCCCTGCACCCCGACGCCGTATACCGCCTGAACATCGACAACGACGGCGACTACCTGACCGACGTCGCCTTCAGCTGGGTCTTCAGCCCGCCGGCATCCGACGGCTCCCAGACCTACAGCGTCTTCATGGCAACCGGCGCGGAGTCCCGCAGGCCCGAGGCGGTCGGCACCAAGATCGTGTCGGACGCCGCCGTCTCCTTCGGCCCCCAGGCCAAGGTGGTCAGCGGCGGCGACTACAAGGTGGCCGCCGGTAGCCGCAGTGACGCCTTTTTCTTCGACTTCGACGGAATCAAGGATCTGTTCGACACCAGCGGCAAGCGGAATTTCACCGCACCGCATCTGGGCGGGAAGTCTCCGTGGACCGGCGTCGACTCCAACAGCACGGCCAATGTCTTCTCCATGGCCGTCGAGCTGCCGACCGCGGAGCTGGCGCCCAGACCCGAGCTGCGCGTCTGGGGCCGGTGCAGCGTCCTACGCGACGGCGAGCTCGTCCACGCGGACCGGGCCGGACACCCGTCGATGAGCAGCTTCTTCAACACCGACGACACGAAGGAGGAATACAACGCCGGCGAGCCGGTCAACGATCGGGCCAGGTGGACGGACCAGTTCGTCCACCTGCTGGGCCACACCGGCGGCTACTCGCGTGAGGAGGCGATCACCGCGCTCGACGAGCACGGCCTCCTGCCGGACGTGCTGCACTTCGACCCGTCCAAGCCCGCCGCGTACCCCAATGGCCGGACATTCGCGGAAGACGTCATCGACATCCGCGTCGCGTTCCTCACCAAGAACGAGGCGCCGCCCACCGGCCTGACGCCGCACACCGACACCCTGGACCGGTTCCCGTACCTCGGCGACCCGCACCCGGCAGCCGCCTCCTGACGGATCCCAGACGTCTGGTTCGCCGATCTTCAATCGCGAGATTCGATTCTTGGACTTCACCGTCCATGCCAGATGCGTCAGGCGGTCAGGCCGGCGCTGATCAGCCAGATGTGTTCGCAGGTCGAAGATGCCTTCCGCAACTTCTCGCGGGACTCTTGCGAGGCGTGGTAGAAGGTCCGCTCGATCATCCAGCACAGGGCGCGTGCCATCGCCGGCGCCTGATCTGGTTCGGCGCCGGCCTGAACGCCGGCTCGTTCCAGGACGGCGGTGATGGCCGTGATGAACAAGTCGGCCGTATGGCTCCACAGGTCGCCGATCTCCGGCACGGTCAACGACAGGTCGATCGCCGTGCGCATGACCAGGCCGTGCTCGTTCCACAGCTCGACCGTGCGCTGCATGGCCGCTGCGATGGCCTGGCGCGGCTCGGCGGTCTCCGCGGTGGCCCGGGACCGCTCCCACAGGTGCTCAACGGTCCGGGCCACAAGTGCCGTGACCACTTCTTGCTTGGAGCCGAAGTAGAAGTACAGGGCGCCGCGTGTGATGCCGGCGCCCTGGGCGATGTCGCCGACGGTCATGGCGTCGTAGCCCTTTTGCGCCAGCAGAGCCTCGCAGGTGTCCAGAATGGCCCGCTCCCGGACGTCGCCCTTGCGTTCGGTGGTGCGTCGGCTCCGCGTGGGGTGGTGGCCGGGCATCAGAGCTGAGCGCCCTCGGCGAAGTCGGTCGTACGGGAGAGCGCCTCCCATGCGCGGATGTCCTCGTCCACGGCCACGCGCGCGGCGGTGACCAGTCGCAGCGCGTCCGAACCCAGGACGAGATGGGCCGGTGGCCGGTCGACCGACGCGATGCGCACGACGGCGTCCCCGGCCTTGGCCGGATTGCCCAGCTGGTTCCCACTCGCCTTCTGCCGCGCTTCACGGATGGGGGTGAACAGCTCGTCGTAGTCGTCGATGGACTGCGCGGCGCGCGTCATGGATCGTCCGGCCCAGTCGGTGCGGAAGGAGCCGGGCTCGATCGCCGTCACGTGGATCCCGAACTGTGCGACCTCCTTGCCCAGTGCCTCGAGGATGCCTTCCAGGGCGAACTTGCTGCCACAGTAGGCGGACATGCCGGGCACGGCCATGAGTCCGCCCATGGAGGTGACGGCCATCAGATGTCCGCGCCGGCGCCGGCGCATGTGGGGCAGTGTTGCCTGCAGGGTGGCCACCGCCCCGAACACGTTGACCTCGAACTGCCGCCGCACCTCGGCCAGCGGGGTTTCCTCGAGGGTGCCCTCCAGGCCGTAACCGGCGTTGGCGACGACGACGTCCAGAGGGCCGACGCTCCGCTCCACCTCCGCGACCACGTTCGAGACGGCGTCGCCGTCGGTCACATCCAGGATGCGGCCGTGAGCGTACCCGCGCTTGAGCTCTTCGAAGGCCCGCAGGTCCTCCTCGGAGCGGACCGTTCCGACGACGGTGTGCCCGGCGGCCAGGGCGGCTTGGGCGAAGGCACGCCCAAGGCCCGAGCTGACGCCGGTGATGAGCCACTTCTGCTTCTGCATCGCTCCTCCAGAGAGGACTCGAAAGGAGCCGGATCGCTCCCTCGCCCAAAACTCTACACCATGTCGATTTTTATCATCATCGTGTAGGTTCTGGCGACGCCTTGCGGCTCCGCCGACCGCCCCATGACGATCTTCCCCGAGCGAGAGCGGCGGCCGGAGGCGTACGCGGCCAACCTCGCGAACGGTCTCCTTCGGGCGATCAAGATCAACAATGGACCTCCGTCAATCCCCGATCCGTTCCCAGAACGCGTTCTCACTCAAGATCCGGGCAGGCCCCCTTACGCACCGCGTAAGCAGCGGCGCGCGGCGAAGAGGGTCTTCGCGCGTCCGGTGGATGAGCGTCAGGCCGTTGAGGTGTCGTATCAGATGGTTCGCGCCCCTGTCGTCTGCCGCCGGGGCGAGATCCGGGCACGCCGGCCGAGCCTACGACCATGACAAACGCCGAAGATGGCTACGCTTCCTCACCGTCATACCGGTCATCGCCCGACGGGGTGGGTGGCACGCCTGGCCGGTGATTCGGGGCCCGGAATCCAGCGGGCCGCACGACGGGCGAGGCCAGGCTGGTGCATTGGCATACGGGACGGTTTATACTCGTTTTCTTAGCGCTATCGCACGGAAAAGCGCAAACGCCCCCAGCTAAAAGGAGCGTATCAAGGAAATGTCGAGCCGTCAAGTGTCAAGCCCTCAGATCGAAGCCGAGCAGTCCCATATCACCATGCTGTACTGCCACCTCGACGAGGCGCGTGAGCGGGCCGAGACCTCTCTGAAGGAGGCGCACCGCAGTCCCGGTGTCGGCACCGCTCGGGGCATGGTCGAGCGGGAGATGTTCTCCGGTGAGTACGCCAGACGCCTCGCCAGGCTCAACGGGGTGGAGCACGGCCTGTGCTTCGGCCGGGTCGACGACTCCGGAGGCGAGACCCTCTACATCGGCAGGATCGGGTTGCGCGACGGCGACGGCGAGCCGGTCCTGATCGACTGGCGGGCCCCCGCCGCCCGCCCGTTCTACACCGCCACGCCCGGCAACCCGGGTTCGCTGGTACGGCGCCGCCACCTGCACACCCGTAACCGGACCGTGGTCGGCGTCGACGACGAGGTGTTCGACCTCGATCGGATGAGCGACGCCGACCGCCGGTCGCTGGTCGGGGAGGCGGCGCTCCTGGCGACGCTGCGCCGGGCGAGGACCGGCAAGATGAGCGAGGTGGTGGCCACCATCCAGATCGAGCAGGACCGCGTGATTCGCTCGGGCCTGCACGGGACCCTCGTGGTCCAGGGCGGTCCCGGCACCGGTAAGACGGTGGCCGCGCTGCACCGCGCCGCTTACCTGCTCTACACGCACAGGGACGTCCTGGAGCGCAGGGGTGTCCTGATCATCGGGCCCAACGACCTGTTCTCCCGCTACATCGAGCAGGTGCTGCCCTCCCTCGGCGAGAGCGACGTGGTGATGACCACGCTCGGGCGGCTCTATCCGGGCATCGCGGCGACGGCGGAGGATGACCCGTCCCAGGCTGTGATCAAGGGTGACCTGCGGATGACCGAGGTGATGGCGAGAGCCGTACAAGATCGGCAGCGGGTCCCCCAAGGGGACCTCGAGGTCAAGATCCCCGCTCGGACGTCGGTGCGCGGCGGCAAGGAGGTCGTGGTCGACTGGACGACGCTCCGCGTGGACCACGGCACCTGCGTCATCGCCCGCGACCGAGCCCGTACGCTGCGCAGCCCGCACAACGAGGCCCGGCACGTGTTCGTGCTCGACATGCTGCGGGCGCTGGCCACCGCCGAGGCCGAGCAGTACGAGCGGCTGACGGATGAGGAGGAGCTGGGGGTGGTGCTGCCCGACGACGGCGACTCGTGGCTGGAGCTGCCGCCGGACGAGGAGGAGATGCGGGTCGACGAGGAGGAGGCGCTGCGGGAGGCGTGCCGGGTGCTGTGGGAGCAGCCGACGGTACGGCAGGCGATGGACGAGCTGTGGCCGATCCTCACCCCGGAGCAGCTGGTCGGCGAGTTGCTGGCCGACTGGGAGGCGATGCTCTCGGCGGGCCTGGACGCCGGCGAGGCCGGGGAACTGCTGCGTCCGCCGGATGCGCCCTGGACGGTGGGTGACGTGCCGCTGCTCGACGAGGCCGCCGAGCTGCTCGGCTCCGACCTGACCGGCGATCAGGAACGGGATCGGGCCAACGCCGCCGAACGGCGCGACGAACAGGCCTACGCCCGGGACGTGCTGACCTACAACGACGACTTCGAGATCCTGGACGAGGCCGGGGCGAGGCTCGGCGACCTGCTGGACGTCGGCACCCTGGCCGAACGCCACCACGACCGCGGCCCGGCACTGACCACCGCCCAGCGCGCGGCCGCCGACCGGACGTGGGTCTACGGTCACGTGATCCTCGACGAGGCCCAGGAGCTGTCGGCGATGGCCTGGCGTTCGGTCATGCGGCGCATCCCGACCCGCTCACTGACCGTGGTCGGCGACATCGCCCAGACGGGATCGGCGGCGGGCGCCCGTACCTGGGAAGAGGTGCTGGCTCCCTATGCCGAGGACCGCTGGCGCGAGGAGCGCCTGATGATCAATTATCGGACCCCGGCCGAGATCATGGACGTGGCCGCCGACGTCCTGCGCGCCGTGGCTCCCGACCAGGTCCCCCCGCAGTCGGTCCGCACCGGCGAGACTCCGCCGCGCGCCATCCGTCAGACGTCGCTCGACTTCGCGGACGTGGTGGAGTCCGAGCTCGCCGCGATCGGAGAAGGGCGGCTGGCCGTCATCGTTCCCAACGCGCGCCATACCGGGTTCGCCGAGGTCGACCTCGAGGCACCGGTGGTGGTGCTCACCGTGACCCAGTCCAAGGGGTTGGAGTTCGACGCCGTCGTGGTAGTGGCTCCTGACGAGATCCTCGCCCAGTCACCCAAGGGGGGTCACGATCTCTACGTGGCGATCACCCGAGCCACCAAACGCCTTGCCGTGGTGCACGAGGCGGAGCTCCCCGACATGCTCGCCAAACTCATCCGGTGACGGCTCTGGGAATGAATAGGGCTGGGTGAAAGGTCCCGCATCGACCGATAGGTGCTGCGGTGGAAAATCGTTCGCTCGGGGCGGGGCCCGCGCTGGGATGCCGGTGAGACAACCGCACCGTCGGCCGGTGCGGGGCGATCAATGGATGCCGCGGATGGTTCCGCCGTCGACCCGCAGCGTGGTGCCGGTCACATAGGCGGCGAGGGGGCCGCTGAGGTACAGAACGGCGGCGGCGATCTCTTCGGCCCTCCCCAGGCGGCCGACGTCGTTGGGCACCAGTTCTTCGATCGCGTTGCGTTCTATCTCCTCCCAGGTCTCGCCCCAGCCGCGGTCCGGGGCGAGGTTGGTGATGTACTGCCGGGCGTTGTCGGTCAGGATGGCGCCGGGGGCGACGGCGTTGGAGGTGATCCCGCTGCCCTTCAGGTGGCGGGCCAGCGAGACCGTGTAGTTGTGGCGGGCGGCCAGGGTGGCGTTGTAGTGCGGCAGGTCGGCGGTCGGCTGTAGACCGAGCCCGCCACCGATCTGGATGACGCGGCCCCAGCCGCGCTCGTGCATCCGGGGCACCACACGCCGGATCATGCGAATGCCGGAGATGACATTGAGCTCGTAGATCTGGCTCCAGTCCGTCGCGGTGGCCGTTTCCCAGTCGCGGTGGGGGGCGGCGCCGACGTTGTTGACCAGGATGTCGATCGGCCCACCGGCCAGCGCGGTTTCGGCCACGGAATCGGCGTCGTCGTCGGTGGTCAGGTCTCCGAGGGAGACGACGGCGCTGCCGCCGGCCGCCCCGATGGCGTCGGCGACGGCCTCGGTACGAGCCCGGTCGCGGCCGTGCACGACCACCTGGGCCCCTTCGGTGGCCAGGGCCTTGGCGATCGCCTCGCCGAGGCCGGAGCTGGAGCCGGTGACCAGCGCGCGCTTACCCGTCAACTGAAGATCCATGGATGTCCTCGCAAACAATGTTCAGGTGCCGGAAACATCGGTCACCTCATATCTACGCTCGTAGACTTACGTCTTACTATACACTTGTAGACATGGTTGACAACACCGCGTCCGGCGCTGACCGAGCACAGCCGGAGCACCGCCCACCGGCCAAGCGCCGACGCGACGCCACCGCCACCCGGCAGGCCATCCTGGACGCGGCGATCACCGCCTTCACCCGGCACGGCTACGACGGAGTGGGAGTACGCGACATCGCCCACAGCGCGGGCGTGACCGCGATGCTCATCAACCGCTACTTCGGCTCCAAGGAACAGCTGTTCGCCGAGGCGGTCGACGTGGCCAGCGCCCCGCGTACGGTGATCGCCGGTACGGGCCCGGAACTGGCCGGCGAGAGCGCACGGGCGCTCGTGGCCAGGACGGCGCCGGAGGCGGAGGAACTCGGGCCGTTTCTGATCATGCTGAAATCGGCGCCCAACCCCAGAGCGGCGCAGATCATATGCGAGGCGATCGAGCGACATCCCGGACGGCATCTTCGCGAGGAACTGTCCGGCCCCGGCGCCGAAGTCCGCGCGGAATTGATGCTCGCCATTCAGGCCGGGGTGTGGCTCATGCGCAACGTTCTCCGCACGACGGCGCTCGCGGAGGCGGAGCCGGAGCAGCTCGCTCAGCGGATCGAATCGCTTTTCCAGACACTCACGTCCAGCGCCCCCGAGTCCCCCGGAACGGCACCCCCTCGGAGTGCTCAGCGCTGAAGTGCGGCCGAGGCGGCTAGTACTCCAGTGACACTTTGGGATCATGGTTGGTGTCTGCGCTAGTAGTGGCATCGGCGGGCGGTGGCTTGATGGTGCCGTCGCCACCGTGACCAGTGCAGGACCTCCTCGACCCGGCGGGGCAGGGCGAGCACGAGTACGGCCAGCAGACGCCGGATCTCAGGCATGGTGAGTGGGACGTGTTCCTCGTCGCTGTCGGATTGGCCTGCGGTGAGGGCAGCGAGGAATGCCAGTGCGAGCATGGCCAGGGTGATGTGCCGGTGCCAGCCGGTCCAGGTGCGAACTTGGCAGCATAGTGGTCCAGTCCGACCTGACCTTTGTTGGAAGGACTCCTCCACCGCCCACCGAATCCCTGCGATGCGTACCAGCCTGAGCAGCGGCTGAGGGGTGGGTGCGTAACAGCGGTAGAAGGCCTGCTCGCCGGTGGTGAGATTGCGGCGAATCAGCAGCCAGCGGTAGCCGGACTCATGGGTGTCGATGCGGGCCCAGGCCCAGGCGTAGATGCGTGGCCCCTTGGCACCATTGCCGGCGCTGTAGCGGTGCCAGTGCCGATCCGCTGCGGCGGCGATCTGCTCGGCCGTCTGGTCGGACCCATCCAGGATCACCCGTCGGTTCCCGGCGATGGCCAGGACGTACCCCAGTCGCTGCTCCTCCAGGAACGCACGCAGCTTCGGGTCTTGACCGTAGACCTCATCACCGCTCACCCAGCGGGCGCCCACCCCGGACCCCAGCGCAGCGGCGATCATCTGCGCGGCCAGGGCGGGTTTGGTGGCGAAGGTGACATCGCCGGGAACCGCAGCGGCCCGGCACCGGCCGGGATCGGCCAGCCATGATTGTTGCGGCAGGTATAGGCGCCGGTCGATCAGCGCTCGTCCCCGAGTGGTGGCATAGGCAAGGAAAACGCCCACCTGACTGTTTTCGATCTTTCCTGCGGTTCCGGTGTACTGGCGTTGAACTCCTGCCGAGCCGGTGCCTTTCTTGATGAAGCCCGTCTCGTCCACGATCAGCACACCGGTATCGCCCAGGTGCTCGATCACATAATCGCGCACGTCATCGCGGACGGCCTCGGCATCCCATCGTGCGCTGCGCAGCAGGCGCTGCATGGCCTGCGGGCCTGGCCTGTTCGGCCAGGCTCCAGCAGTTCTTCCGGTCGATGTCGGACAGTAGGCCACGAACGTAGGCGGTGGCCGGACGACGGGGTTCGACCCGTCCGAAGTGGCCGGCGATCCGGCTCATCAGGTCATTGAAGGTGACCATCCAGCCGTCAGGATCTACGCTGCCGGCCACGGCCATCACGCGATCTTTAGATGTCTTCACAGACTCCGAATGATCACGCAATGGCCTTCATCATGCGACCACCACGCCAAGATCGCGAGTGTCAGCGCGGGTATCACACAGCCGCTGATGGGACGCATGGGATGGCGGAGTTGGGGTCGGTACCGGCGAAGGCCAGCCCGATAACGAAACCCGCGACCTCCTCAAGCTGGCGAACGCGATCCAGCGACCCCAGCACGGCCGGGACTCCGCCGACATCACGGACCAGTTCGCCGACAACGCGCAACGCTTCCGGATCGTCACCGCACATCGCCACCGTGACAGGGGGTTCGCCAGTGGCGCGAGACCCCGTCCACTGATTGGAGGGAAACATGTGGAAGGCTTTCACGACGTGCGCGCCCGGAGACAGCCTGGCGATCCGCTGCGCCATCGCCTCGCCGGGTCCGGTCAGCACCACGCCCACGCCGTGCTCGACGGCGTTCGTCGGATCGATCAACGCAGTTCCCTCCAGCGAGCCGTCAGCTGCGCCCGCGCTGCGCAGCATGTCCTCGGCGCCCTGCCATGACACCGCGAGCAGCACGGCATCGCGATCCGCGATGGCCTGGCGCGGCGTGACGGCGCGCGCCCTCCAACCCAGCCGATCAGCGAGCTCCTGCGCCTTGGCCGGAGATCGCCCGGCGACGGTCAGCTCATGTCCGGCGCGGGCCCAGCCCTCGCCGAGTGCCGCCGCCAGCATTCCCGTGCCCAAAATTCCGATGCGCATCCGCGTACCCCTCTCATGCACTCGCGCACTCGCGTCAAGCGACGATCGTCTGGTGGTCACGGTAGAGAAGCCGTTACGCACCGATCGGTGTGTAACGAACAGGCGATTATGCTTCGGCGAGAGGAGCGATCAGGACATGGATCGAGACGAGTTCGTGGCGGATTGCCGTGTGCGTGCGGCCACCGATCTGTTCGCCCACACGTGGGATTCTGTGGTCCTGGCGGCTCTTGCCTCTGGGCCGCGTCGACGGCGCGAACTGCGCGACGCCATCGGCGGCATCAGTGACAAGGTGTTGACGGATGCGTTGCATCGCCTGCTTGCAAACGGGCTGATCGACCGCCGCGCACATGCCGAAGCCCCGCCGCGTGTCGAGTACGCCCTGACAGGCTTGGGACAGAGCCTGGTCGACGGCCCGATGAAGGCCCTCGGACGTTGGGCGACTGAGCACGGTGACAAGCTTCTCGACGCTCAGGAGAAGTCCGCGCGGAACGTCATCGAAACGCGTGTCGACCAACCATGATCCCAAAGTGTCACTGGAGTACTAGAGGTCGGCGTTGCCCAGAGCGTTGTCACGCGGACGGTTGAGTGTTCCGGCTGGTGTCGTGCTCGACATGCACGCCGCTCCCACGACAGCCGACGTACTGCTGACGCCGCCCGTCAGCCCCCAGTTGGCCGCAACCGGTTCCCGGCTTCGACGGCGGCCGCGGCTGTGCCGGAACCCCGGCCCGGTCGTCGCCGGGCCGGGTTCCGTCGTCCTCCGTGCCGGTGCGGTCAGCCGCGGTAGAGCGGGTTGGCCACCTCGACCTCGTTGATCTGCTCACCGGTGAGTACGTCGAACGCGCGCACCACCGTCCGGTCCGGGTAAACGGCCATGGTCAGCACGCTCGGCGACTCGGGCCGGTCGGTCATCGAGTCCTCGTCCCACGGGTTGTCCGGGTTCGGGCCGAACTCCATCGCCAGCGCCCCGGTGTTGATCGCGGTGAAGCCGTCCGGGTCACCGCCGGCGGTGCGCACCCGCACCGACCAGTCCCGGAGGTACGGCGACCAGTGGCTGTGCCCGCTCAGGGAGATGACGTTGGGGTAGTGGCCGATGATCTGCTCAAGCTGCTCGACCCGCGGCCCGTTGCCGTAGAACTCGCCGTACGTGCCGGAGACCGTCCAGGCGAACGGGTTGTGCCCCATCACCACCACCTGCTTGTGCTGGGCCGACCAGTACGCCAGCCGCTGGGTCAGGAACGCCACCTGCGCGTCGCTGATGTCCTGCTGCTTCGGGTCGGTACCCGTGCCCTCCGCGCCGACGACGATGATCGGCACCCCGCCCACGACCTTCTCGTAGTACGGCTTCGAGATCTTCGCGCCCCACTTGTTGGCGAACGAGACGAAGTTGTCGACCTGCTGCTTGCGGGGCAGCACCGAGCTGCGCACGTCGTGGTTGCCGATCGCGGGCAGCAAGGTCGGCAGGTGCTTCTGAGCGGCGAAGATCGAGCTGACCTCGTCGTACTCCTGGACCTGCTGTTCCTGGTTGTTCTCCTTGGGGCCGCTGATCACGTCGCCGGCGAGCAGCATCGCCTCGGCCTTGGGGGCCTCGCGGTGCAGCAGGTCGAGGGCGCCGTCCAGGTACGGCAGGCCCTCGCCCTGGACGTCGCTGAACACCTGGAGCGTCGTCGCCTTCGCCTTGCCCGGCAGCGGGGCCAGCGGGGTGCGGACCACCACCTCGTCGACGGCCCAGAAGAGCTGGGGCCGGTTGCTGGTGTAGCCGAAGCGGAAGACGGCGGTCTTCGCCCGGTTCGGCACCTCGACCTTGAGGACCTCCTGGCCGGAGATCACGTCGCCGCCGCCGTTGGCGCTGATCCGGGCGGCCGAGTAGCGCAGGATCTCGGTCTCCGCCCCGCCGTCGAAGGACACCGTCACCCGGCCGACGGCCTTGTGCGCCTGCCGGTAATGCGAAGAGAAGACCAACTCGAGCTCGCGCTGTCCGGAAACCGGCACGCCGGGGCTGGTCATCGTGGTGGTGACCGGGTTGGCCGCGTCGACGGCCGCGCCCTTGGCGGCCGCGATGCCGTTGTCGGCGACCGCGATCACGCCTCGGGACCGGGAGAACTGGTTGCGCTGGTCGAGGAAGCAGCGCGGGTCGAGCGGAGCGTCCTGGTCCGGGTCGCAGCCGACGCCGGCCGGCGTGGCGGCGGCGAACCACGCGTCGCGCTCGGTGAACCTCCAGCCGCGCCAGTCGGCGGCCGTGCCGTCGGTCTGGACCGTCCAAGCGGCACTGTTGGTGTCGAAGTCACCGCGCCAGATGGTGTGCTGGCCGGTGGCCGGCCGGCCACCGGACTGCGCGGGCATGGCCTGGGTGGAGACGGTCTGCGCGGTGGCAGCCCCACCGGCCGAGATCAGGGCCACCAGCGTCGCCGCGGCGGCGAGCAGGCAACGGGTACGGGAAGTGCGAAGCGACACGTCATCTCCATGGAGAAGGAACTGATGGCCACAGCCTGTCGACTATGATCAACCTTCCGGTGAACGCTGCGCTCCTGCTCGCCGTCGGCGCGATGAGGTTCGTTTGACGTCATTGGAACGTGACATCGGCCGGCTTGGCGGGATACCTCGAATCTTCGATCCCCCCGAGGCCGCGATGCGCCCGGTCTCCCTCCTACGGCCGGGCGGCGTCATCGTCTCCGTCGCCACCGGCCGGGGAGCAACGGGGAGGCCTCCGTCACCCGCTGGGCGAGAGGCTTCAGCGGGGCGGGGTCACCCCGTTGAACCAGTTCTGCGCGGCGACCGCGGTGTCGTGTTCGCGCTCGCCGGCCACGGTGATGCGTTCGAGGGCGGCGATGTGGTCCCCGGTGAGAGAGAGGCCGGCGGCGAGGCTGTTCTCCTCGAAGAACGCCAGCCGGCGGGTGCCGGGGATCGGGACGATGTCGGGCGCCTTGGTGAGCAGCCAGGCGAGGGCGACCTGGCCGGGGGTGGCGTCGAGGTCGGCGGCGATGCCGCGGACGACGTCGACGGTCGACAGGTTGCGGTCGAAGTTCTCCTCGGAGTACCAGGGCATGCCGCTGCGGTGGTCCTCGTCCTTCAGGTCGTCCCGGGAGGTGATGGCACCGGTGAGGGCGCCACGGCCAAGCGGGCTGTACGGCACGACCCCGATGCCGAGTTCGCGGGTGAGCGGGAGGATCTCGGCCTCGATGCCCCGCTCCCACAGCGACCACTCGGTCTGGAGCGCGGTGATCGGATGCACGGCCGCGGCCCGGCGGATGGTGTCGGGCGCGGCCTCGGAAAGGCCGAGGTGGAGCACCTTTCCCTCGGCGACGAACTCGGCCATGGCGCCGACGGTGTCCTCGATCGGGATCGTCGGGTCGACACGGTGCTGGTAGTACAGGTCGATGTGGTCGGTACCCAGGCGCCGCAGGGAACGCTCCAGTCGCTCGCGCGCGTAGGCGGGGCTGCCGTCGATGCGCGCTTCACCTCCGCCGAACGGGGCCGAGACGATGCCGAACTTCGTCGCGACGACGAACTCGTCGCGGCGTCCGGCGATCGCACGGCCGATGATCTCCTCGCTGGCCCCGTACCCGTCGGCGGTGTCGATCATGGTGACACCGAGCTTGGCGGCACGGTCGATGATCTCCCGGGCCACCGTGTCCGGGTCGTACTCGCCGTTCTGGCCGTAGGGGTTGGCGAAACTCATCGCGCCGTAGCCGATCGCTCCAACCTCGAGACGGTCGGGCCCGAGGAATCGCGTGGTGATGCTCATGACCAGGTCCTTTCGGGCGTGCCGACATGTCCTCATTTGAGGACTTGCCTGCGCGCAGGTATGTCTTCAATTGAGGACAAGCATAGTCCTCAGGTGAGGACAACGGTCAAGGGGGCCTGGAGCTCGCGCCAATCGGCAGGGGCTCAGGTGCGTTCCACGTGCTTCAACCGTTGTCGATCGCGATCTTCTTCGGCTGGGTCGTGCTGGCCGTCGGCGTATGGCGGGCAGGCGTGCTGGGGATCGTCAGGTCCGTCGCCCTGGCATCGATGAGCGCGCTGCCGATCGGCGTGCTCAAGGGCACGGGTCCGATGTCGATCGTCGCCACTCTCGGCTTGTGCGTCGCGCTGGTGCCGCTGGGGGCTCGCATCCTGAAGGACGGGCCCGCGCCCAGGTGGTGGGCTTATCCGCTCGCGCTGGGCGTGGGCACCGCAGCCGTGCTCCTCGGCATGGCCGGTTGACGGCCGAGATCGACGGCGACCACTTCTTCGAGGGCGTCCCCGGACATCCGTAGCGGTGATCACCAGCGAACCACCCGGAAAGTCACCGACGCCCGGGCTCGGCGAGGGGCAGGACTTTTCCTGCGGGCATGACCTCGCGCGGTGATGCAGGCGTCACCACGGTTGGGCGGCCGGCGTGACTGACGGGGGCGCGCGGGCTCGGTTCGATGGTGGGTGAGTGTCCCATCCAATCCAAGGAAGAGAGCCCTCCATGTCCGATGTCACCCGCCGCCGTTTCCTGACCGTGTCAGGGCTGGCCCTCGCCGCGTGGACCGGCTCGGCGATCCCGGCAGCCCGGGCATCCGGCGACGCCCGCGTCATCGCCGAGGAGCGCGCCGGCCCTCGGCTGGTGGACCTCACGATACGGTCATCGGCGCTCGCCGGCACCGCCAAGGTGCGCCTGCTCACGCCCGACGGCTGGCGGCCCGGGATCGGGCGGCGGTGGCCGGTGCTCTACCTGCTGCACGGCATGGGTGACGACCATACGAGCTGGACGCGGGACTCCGACGTGTCGGAGCTGCCCCAGCTGCGCGACGTGCTCGTCGTCATGCCCGACGGCGGCGCCGGCGGTTACTACACCAACTGGTGGAACCTCGGCGCGGGCGGGCCGCCCGCATGGGAGACCTTCCACCTCGACGAGGTGCGGCGGCTCCTGGAGCGCGGCTACGGCGCGGGCACCGATCGGGTGGTCGCGGGCCTCTCGATGGGCGGCTTCGGAGCGGTGTCCTACGCGGCCAGGCGGCCCGGCATGTTCCGCGCCGCCGCGGCGTACAGCGGCCCCGTCCACCTGTCGCACCCGCGTTACGTGAAGCTCTTCGAGGACGCGTACGCGGAGGTCGGCGACGCCGTTCTCGTACTGTGGGGACATCCCGTGCACCAGCGGGAGATCTGGCGGGCCCACGACCCGTACGCGCTGGCGGGGAGGCTCCGGCGGATTCCCGTCCACCTCTCCTGCGGCGACGGCCACCCCGGCCCGCTGGACCCGCCCGGTGAGCCGTACGACGACCAGGAGAACATGCTCCACGACATGAACCGCTCGCTGGCCGCCCGCCTCACCGCAGCGGGCACGCCGTTGACCACCTACTTCTACCGGGGCACTCACGCCCCTCGCTACTGGGAGCGGGAACTGCACCGCTCCCTGCCCATGCTGCTGCGTTCCCTGCACCGGTGACCGGGAGGCGGGCAGGTGGTTCAGCCGTCGAAAAGCATGGAGCCCGACGGTGACCGTCCGTGCTCTCTCAGCCGGCGTGAAGGATCCGAAAGCGATCGGGCTCCGCCGGATCTCGATCAACGACGTGGATCGGCGCCCACGCCCATTGCCAAACGCCGATGCCTGGCGTGCGGGAGAACCGAATCTGCCCGCGGGTGCCTTCGACTGCGACGCGCGGCCAGGATTCGGCGATGCGCGCCCGGTCCGTGCCGTGAGAACGCAGCACCTCGGCGAGGACGGCGACCGTGTCGTAGCCCTCGAAGGCGACGAAGGAGGGCGCTTCGGCCAGCCGCTCGCGGAGGGCCGTCTCGACGCGTGCGCCGAGTGGGCTGAGGCGCTCGGGCAGGTAGCGCAAAAACGGGATCGCGGCGCCGTCGTCACCCAGTGACGTCGCCCATTCGGCGAACTCCGGTTGCCCGGCCGGAGCACCGATCATGATCTCGGCGAGGCGCCGGTCGCGGCGGACAGACCCGACGATCGGCACCGCCGGCTCCGGGTGGCCGACCAGAAGAAGGAGGGCTGTCGCGCGATTGTCGACGAGCTCGTCGCACACGGCCGTGGGGGCGAGCGCGCGCATGTCGAGTTCGATGACGGTGCCGCCGCGTGGAGCGAGGTAGTCCCGCAGAATGCGGGCCCCGGACGCCCAGTAGACACTCGGCTCGGCTGCTACGGCGATTCGACGGTGCCCCGCGCCGAGGAGGAAGTCCGCGTAGATCTGCCAGCCGTGGGACTGCGCCGGGGCGAGGCGCGCGACCCATTCCGTTGGCTGTTCGGTGAGCGCGTCGAGAACCGCTGACGAGCAGAGGAACGGCAGGCCGAGGGCGTCGGCCCTGGCGGCGGCGGCGCGAGCGACGACGCTGTGATACTCCCCCGCCAAGGCGGCCACGCCCAGGCGAGCCAGTTCGTCCACGGCCGCCGCGGCCCTCTGTGGATCGGCCGCGGTGTCTCGGACCACCAGCTCGAGTGGTCTTCCGACGATCCCGCCGGCGTCGTTGACTTCGCGAACGGCCAGCTCGAGTCCAGCGAGCAGGTGCCGGCCTGCCCCGACCCAGCCAGGCCGGGTCAGCGGAACGAGAGCACCGATCTGGACGGCTGATCCGTCGGTCCGCTCCACGCCAGGCGGCGATGGTGGCGTATTCATGCGGTGGCATCTCCCGTGCGACGATTCGGTAGCAGTATGCCCGGATCGCAGAGCGGCAACGGCCTCGGCACCCTTTCGACTGTCACGGGTGTCGGCAACGTCCGTTTCAACGGTCACCGTCCGTTGACCGGTGCGAGCCGGTGGCGGCCGCCGGTTCGCCGTGTCCGTCACGACGACCGTTCCTGACACCCGGGCTCCCGTTCCGTCGATGGTCAAGAACATCGAGACGTAGTAGCCCCCGTGACATCACACTGCTTCAGGCAGGGGCGGTGTGGCCTTCGAACGTACTCTTCGGCATCGCCCCCCTCCCTCTCCAACCGGGAAACCCTCTGCGAGCCGGTGCCCGACAACCAGGCAGATGTGGCGCAGGTTTTCCAGCGGTCATCTCCGAATGTCATTTACAGACTCGCAAAAACCCCGTAACCCTCGCAGGCGATCACGCACGATCTGATTCGGGCCGTACATGCAAAAACCCCACCAATAGCGGATGTAAATACCGCTGGGGCATTGTGCTCGAAGGGAAAAACATGCGCTTGCACGCGCGGGCCAGGACACGGGCACTCATCGGAGCCGTGACTGCCGTGGTCGTCTCCACGACGCTCTTCGCCGGACCCGCCCACGCCGACCCACCCGTATCGGGAACCGGTGAGGACGGCGCCTGGTCGATCGAAACCGTGGAGGGCGGCTACAAGGTCACGCTTCGGCTCGCCGAGCCGCTCCCGGTGCGGGACGCCATACCGGAACTCGCCGTCGACGGCGCCTCGCTCGGCCCCGCCGTGGAGTCGCCGGACGGTACGACCCTGACGATCACCACGTCCGACCCCGACGCCTCCGCGGCGGCGTCCGTCAACGTGGCCTGGAACGGCGAGGTCCCCTCGGAGGCCGCCCCCACCGCGAAGATCGCCCCCAGACCGGCGCCTCCGCTGCCGAAGAAGCCGGGCGCCTCCCCTCCGCCGATCGACCCGGCGGCCCCCGGGCCCTACACGGTCGTCCACGACGAGTACAACCTCGGCGACACCGCCATCACCTTGGCGGGCCTCGGCGGCAGGCAGGCCGAGATCCGCGCGAAGGTGTACCTGCCGAAGGAGGCCACCGGCAGGCTCCCCCTGGTCGTCTTCCAGCACGGCCGCCACTCCTCGTGCTACAACCCCGTCACGCGCCAGACGTCGAACAGCACCTGGCCGTGCCCGGCCGGGCAGCAGCCGATCCTCAGCTTCACCGGGTACGACGGCCCCGCCGACGTGCTCGCAAGCCACGGGTACGCGGTCGTGTCGGTCAGCGCCAACGGCGTCAACGCCGCCGACAATCCGTTCAGCGAGGACCGGGGCGCTCTCGCGCGTGGCGAGATCGTCATGCGCCACCTCGACCTGCTCGCCGACGCGACGAAGGGCACGGGCGACGCCAAACTCGTCGAGCTTTTCAAGGACCGTCTCGACATGGACGACATCGGCCTGATGGGTCACTCACGCGGGGGTGAGGGCGTCGTCAAGGCTGCGCTGCTCAACGCCGGGCGCCCCAAGCCGTACGGGATCAAGGCGGTTCTCCCGCTCGCGCCCACCGACTTCGCCCGTGCGACCCTGCCCAACATCCCGATGTCCGTCTTCCTGCCGTACTGCGACGGGGACGTCTCCAACCAGCAGGGCCAGCACTTCTACGACGACTCCCTGTACGCCTTCGAGAAGGACGAGGCGTTCCGCTCCTCGCTCATGATCATGGGAACGAACCACAACTTCTTCAACACCGAGTGGACACCGGGCGTGGCCGTCGCGCCGGCGTCCGACGACTGGAGCAACCGGAACGACCCGGTGTGCGGCAGCACCGCCGCCCCCGGCCGGCTCACCCCGGCCGAGCAGTACGCGGTGGGCACGGCGTACATCGCCGGGTTCTTCCGTCTCGTCCAGGGCGGGGAGCACGAACTGCTCCCGCTGTTCGACGGCAGCGGAGCCGTTCCGACGTCCGCCGGGCGTGCGGTCGTCCACACGGTCGCGCAGGCCGAGGCCGACAAGCGCGTCGACGTGGCTCCCTTCACCTCGCCGTCGTCGTCCTTCACGGTCTCGGGCGCGGCGACCGGCGTGATCTGTGCCGGCATGCTGGACCGCTCGCCGCAGAGCGGCGTGCCCACCTGCGCCACCAGGCTGACCACGTCGCAGGCCCCGTCCTGGACACCCGCGACGTACGCGGGGAACGTCACCGCCACCCCGGTCCTGCGGTTCACCTGGACCGACACCACCGGCGAGGTGAGCGCCCCGCTGCCCGCGGGGTCGTGGAACGTCAACGGCTACGACGCGCTGACCTTCCGCACCGCCCTCGACGAGAACGCGACGGGGAACGTCGACCTGGCGGTCACCGTCGTCGACGGTCGCGGCACGACCGGCACCGTACCGGTCTCCAGTGTGAGTGACGCCCTCACGCCGTTCCCCGGCACGGCCTCGCCGCTGCCCAAGGCGTGGCTGCGGACGGTGCGCGTCCCGATGTCGTCTTTCGGCGAGGTCGACCTGCGTGACGTGCGAGAGGTCCGCATCACCGGCGCGAGCCCGACCGGCGGCGTGTACCTGGGCGACCTCGCGTTCTCCGACGTCCGCGTGGGCAAGGCCGAGCTGGACGAGCTGCCCCAGGTCTCGCTCCAGGGTCTCACCGTCCCCGAGGGCGACGGTCCCGGCGTCGCCACCATGACGCTGACGCTGTCGGGGCGGAGCAAGAAGCCGGTGACGGTCAACGTCCAGTCGATCACCAGCGGCACCGCGCCGGTGATCACGGCGCTGGCCCGGCAGGTCGTCATCCCCGTCGGGGCCAGGTCGGCCACCTTCCAGGTGCCGATCGTGGGCGACACCGTACCGGCGACGGCCGAGCAGTCGTATCAGGTGGTCGCGTCCGTGCCGACGAACGCGACGATCGGGAGCGGCTTCACCCGCCTCGTCGTCACCGACGACGACGCGCTCTGATCTCGACGGGTACGGCTCGCCGGCCGTACCCGTCGCCGTGAGGCCGGCCGATGCTTCGAGCCCTGCCCGGCGGTGAACACGAAGACCGGACAACCCTCGCCGACGAGCCCCAGGGCTCGTCGGCGAGGGTTTTCCGGTGTCGGAATCGGTTCCGAGCCGTTGACGTGGTCTTCCATGCCCGGCCGTCTCGCGTGCCGACGATCGAGATTCTTGAATCCCGCTCCGGATGACTTCCGGCCCAAGCCCTGTGCGATGGGTTTGAAGCGGTATGGCCTCAAAGGCCAGACGACTTTCACGGAGTGGCCCCCGAAGTCGGTCACCACACCCGGTGTTTTCCCTCGGGCGGCATGCGACTCGATGACGAAGTGGAGCGCCCTCGGGGGTCCCCTAACTCAAAAGAGACAAACGGCACAAATATACCGGTCCAACAATAGAGCACACATGCCGCCTACCTGCACATATTTGAAGATATCAACTCGTTACCTCGCAACAACGTGCACACCAGTACACATGCATGTTACAAACCTCATTAGTTGATTGCAGAGACAAAAGAAAGGCGGTGACTCGCGTGACCCAGGAACACAACGTCACGCACGCGGCCGGCACCGCCTTACCGAGCAGCTCCCCCATGGTGCGTCAGACGAACCTCTCGCTGGTTCTACGCCACCTGCGTGACCACGCGTCCCAGTCGCGGGCCGACATCGCGGAGACGACCGGCCTGCACCGGGCCACGGTCTCCAACCTGGTGTCCGAACTGCTCGATCGGCAACTGGTCCGGGAGATCGGCACGGAGCACGTCGGCGCGATCGGCCGTCCCCGGCGACCCCTGGCCCTGCACGGCGCGCATGTCGGCGCGCTGGGTTTGGAGATCAACGTTGACTACATCTCGGTTCACGGGTCCGACCTCAGCGGCCGGGTCCTGGTGGAGCGCCGGGTCGGCTTCGACACGATAGCCGCCGGACCGGATCACGCACTGCGCATGCTCAGCCAGATGGCCCTGGAGGCCGTCGAGGCGATGAAGCGGGCCGAGGCCGTCCCGGCCGGCCTCGGGGTGGCGCTCCCCGGCCTGGTCGACGTGGCGCGCGGCGTTGTCACGTTCGCGCCCAACCTGGGCTGGCGCGACCTGCCGCTGGCGGCGCGGCTGTCGGCCGCGCTCAGCCCGTGGAGCGTTCCAGTGTCGGTGGACAACGACGCCAACCTCGCGGCCGTGGCCGAGCACACCTCCGGCGTCGCCGCCGGCACCCCCCACCTCGTCTACCTGACCGGCGAGGTCGGCGTGGGCGGCGGCATCTTCGTCGACGGCAGGCTGCTCCGTGGCGCGGACGGCTTCGCCGGCGAGGTCGGGCACCTGCCGGTCGACCCGGGCGGCGCCCTCTGCGGCTGCGGGCGGTACGGCTGCTGGGAGACCAAGGTGGGGCTGGCCGCGCTCGTACGGATGGCCATGCCCGACCAGGCGTACCAGCCGGCCGATCTGCCGGTGTCCGACCCCGAGGAGCGCGCGACGGAGATCGCCAGAGGACTGGCGGCGGGTGACCCCCAGATGATGGACGCGGTGGCGCAGGTGGGGCGGTGGCTCGGGCTCGGCGGCTCGATCCTGGCCAACCTGTTCAACCCGCGGGTGATCGTCGTCGGCGGTTACTTCGCCACGCTCGCCGAATGGCTGCTGCCCCACGCCCAGGCGGAACTGGAACGCCTGGTCGTGGCCCGCTCCGCCAACCAGTGCCGGTTCATCGCCTCCAACCTCGGCTTCGGCGCCGCCTCACGGGGCGCCGCGAGCATGGTGGTCAACCGGCTCATCGACCACCCGACCATGATCATGGATCCACTACCCCGGCTGTCACCCATCTGACAAGCCCCCAAAAGCCTGGAGTCGGCACCCTCCAGTCACCGCAGTACCCACCCCCCATGTAACAAATGGCACCGTGCGGCGGCGCGCGCTTTGCCTGACACCCCCCAGTCAGGGAAGGAATTACCCTATGTCACCACGTTCTCGAACGTGGGCCAGGATCTCAACGATCCTGCCGAAAACCGAAAACCGTTCCCTACGCCGGACGGCGGCGACGGTGGCCCTGGCCCTCGTCGCACCCCTGATGCCCCTCACGTTCCTGGCGTCGCCGGCGAACGCCGCCACCGACTACACCTCCGCCTCCAAGGTCCTGGCGTCGTCGGCGAACGCCGCCGCCGATCCCGCCTTCAAGGTGCTGGTCTTCTCCAAGACCAGCGGCTTCCGGCATGACGCGATTCCCGAGGGAATCGCCGCCGTCCAGAAGCTCGGCCTGGAGAACAACTTCGCGGTCGACACGACCGAGGACAGCGCCGCGTTCACCGACGCCAACCTGGCGCAGTACCAGGCCGTCGTCTTCATGTCCACGACCGGCGACCCCGTGACCACGCCGGAGCAGAAGGCCGCCTTCGAGCGCTACATCGAGGGCGGCGGCGGCTTCGCCGGCGTCCACGCGGCCTCCGACAGCGGCTACAGCTGGGAGTGGTACGGCAAGCTCGTCGGCGCGTACTTCAAGTCGCACCCGGCCCCCCAGCAGGCGGCGGTCCTCACCGAGGACCTCGCCCACCCGTCGACCTCGCACCTGCCGACGTCGTGGACCCGTACCGACGAGTGGTACGACTTCCAGGCCAACCCGCGCAACAACGTGCACGTGTTGCAGTCGATGAACCAGAAGTCCTACACCGGCTCCACGCAGGGCATCGACCACCCGATCTCCTGGTGTCAGGACTACGACGGCGGACGCTCCTGGTACACCGGCCTCGGCCACACCAAGGAGAGCTACTCCGAGCCGAACTTCCTGAAGATGCTCCTCGGCGGAATCAAGACCGCCGCGGGCGCCGAGAAGGCCGACTGCTCGGCCTCGCAGAGCGGCAGCTTCGAGAAGGTCACCCTCGACGACAACACGGCGAACCCGATGATGACCGACATCGCCAAGGACGGGCGGGTCTTCTACATCGACCGCCTGGGTGACGTCAAGATCATCAAGACCACCGGCTCGACCGTGACGGCCGCTCACCTGAATGTGTTCAACGCCAACGAGAGCGGCCTGCTCGGCCTGGCGCTGGACTCGGACTTCGCCACCAACAACTGGCTGTACCTCTTCTACTCGCCGATGAGCCCGAACGTCGACCGGCTGAGCCGGTTCACGGTCAACGGCGACACGCTCGACTTCTCCAGCGAGAAGGTCATCCTCGACGTGCCGGTGCAGCGGGCCGAGTGCTGCCACCACGGTGGCGGCATGCTCATGGACCACAAGACCGGTGACCTGTGGCTGGCCACCGGTGACAACACCAACCCGTTCGCCTCGGACGGTTACACGCCGACCGACGAGCAGTCGGGCCGGGCCTCGTGGGACGCGCAGCGTACCGCGGGCAACACCAACGACCTGAGCGGCAAGCTGCTGCGCATCACCCCGCAGGACGACGGCACCTACACCGTGCCGGCCGGGAACCTGTTCCCCGCGGGCACGGCCAAGACCAAGCCCGAGATCTACGGCATGGGCTTCCGCAACCCGTTCCGTATGGGCCTGGACCCGAAGACCGGCTTCCCGATGGTGGCCGACTACGGACCCGACGCCGGTGCCGCGAGCGCCACCCGCGGTCCGCGGGGCACCGTCGAGTGGAACCTGGTCAGCAAGCCGGGCAACTACGGCTGGCCGTACTGCGTGGGCGACAACACGCCGTACATCGACTACAACTTCGCCACCAAGGCGTCGGGGGCGGCGTACAACTGCGCCGCGCCGGTCAACGACTCGCCCAACAACACCGGCCTGACCAACCTGCCCCCGGTGATCCCGGCGTCGATCCCGTACACCAGCGCCACCAACCCGAACTCCTTCCCGGAGCTCAACGGCGGCGCGCCGATGGCGGGCCCGGTCTACCGTTACGACGCCGACCTGGAGTCGCCCGTCAAGTGGCCGGCCTACTGGGACGGCAAGGCGATCTTCGGTGAGTGGAACACGAACAAGATGTTCTCGTTCCAGCTCAACGAGGCCGGCAACGCCCAGATCAAGATCAACCAGATCCTGGGCTCCATGAGCTTCAAGCGCCCCATGGACATCAAGTTCGGTCCCGACGGCGCGCTGTACCTGATCGAGTGGGGCTCCGGTTTCGGCGGCGACAACGCCGACTCCGGCATCTACCGCATCGAGTACGTCAAGGGCACCCGCCCGCCGATCGCCCGCATCTCCGCGGACAAGACCGACGGTCCGGCGCCGCTGACCGTGCAGTTCTCCAGCCAGGGATCGAGCGACCCGGACGGCAAGCCGATCACCTACGCGTGGGACTTCGACGGTGACGACACCACCGACTCGACCGACGCCAATCCCTCGCACACCTACACCCAGGCCGGGCAGTACAGCGCGGTCCTGACCGTCAGCAACCCGGACGGCCTCACCGGCACGGCGAACGTGCCGATCACGGTGGGCAACACCCGTCCGACGGTGACCCTCGAACTGCCGCCGAACGGCGCGTTCTTCGAGTTCGGCGACCAGGTGAAGTACAAGATCGTCGTCACCGACCCCGAGGACGGCACGATCGACTGTGACGAGGTCAAGATCCAGGCGATCCTGGGCCACGACAGTCACGGTCACCCGCTCGACCAGCACGAGGGCTGTGAGGGCACCCTCCAGACGCTGTCCGACAGCGGCCACGGCGTCGACGACAACCTGTTCTACATCCTTGAGGCCACCTACGCCGACAAGGGCGGCCAGGGTGGCGCCCAGTCGCTGACCGGGCGGGCCCAGGTCATTCTCCAGCCCAAGCGCAAGCAGGCCGAGCACTTCTCGGCGACCGGCCGGGTCGCGGGCGGCACGGGCACCGACGCCCCCGGCGTCCAGGCCGAGACGACCACCGACCCCCAGGGAGGCGCCCAGAACATCGGCTTCACCAACGACGGCGACTACTGGTCCTACACCCCGATCAACCTGGGCGGCATCTCCCAGGTACGGTTCCGGGTCTCCTCGGCCGGCCCCGGCGGCACCGTGCAGATCAAGACGGGCAACGCCGACACCGGGACCCTGGTGGGCTCGGTCGACATCACGCCGACCGGCGGCTGGCAGACGTACAAGGACGTCACGGTCGACCTGACCAACGTCCCGGCGACGACCGGCCCGCTGTTCTTCATCGTGCGCAAGCCGGCGAGCGCGGCCAACGACGCCTACCTGCTCAACTTCAACTGGGTCGACTTCATCGGCCAGGGCGCCACCGACAACCAGCGCCCGACGGTGACCATGTCGGCGACCCCGGTCACGGGCATCGCCCCGCTGAAGGTCGACTTCACCTCCACCGCCACCGACCCCGACAACAACACCCCGCTCACCTACAAGTGGAACTTCGGCGTGAACGGTTCGCCGGAGCCGACCACCGCCAACGCGAGCCACACCTACACCGCGCCCGGCACGTACACCGCCACGGTGACCGTGACCGACGCCAAGGGCGCCTCGGCGAGCAAGACGGTCTCCATCAAGGTGGACCCGCCGAGCACCACCTGCTTCACCGGTCGTTCCGACGACTTCCTGGGCACCTCTCTGGACCGCGACCGCTGGTCGGTCGTCCGTGAGGACCAGAACCTGAGGGTGGCGGACGGCAAGCTCATCCTGCCGACGTCGCTGACCGAGATCTACAACACCGGCGAAGGCACCGTGACCAACATCACGCTGCAGCCGCTGCCCCAGGGCGCCTGGACCGCCACCACCAAGGTGACGATGGTCGCCAACCAGCAGTACCACCAGGCCGGCCTGGTCGTGTACGGCGACGACAACAACTACGCCAAGATGGTGCTCCAGGGCCGGAGTGCCACCCCCGACCACGCCGCTCGTATCTTCCAGTTCATCCGGGAAGAGAACGGCGTGCCGAACGAAGTGACGGCGAGCAACACCGCCAACCTCGGTAACGCCTTCCCCGACACCTACTACGTCCGGTTCATGAGCGACGGCACCAACCTCACCGCTCACTACTCGGCCGACGGCACCACCTTCACCGCCATGCCGGAGACCAAGGCGCTGGCCGGGATCACCAACCCGCGCATCGGTCTCATCTCGTTCGCGAGCACCGGTACCAGCAAGCCGGTCATCGACGCCGCGTTCGACTGGTTCCACATCACGCCCGACGACACCGCCACCACGGCGGAGCCGAGCGACGAGTTCAACGGCACGTCCCTGGACGGCTGCCGCTGGAACGCGATCGTCCGTGGCGACTCCTCGGCCGCCCGGGTGACCGGCGGCAACCTGGAGCTCGACACCACGACGGGCGACATCTTCGGCACCGGCAACACCGGTCCGAAGAACTTCATCCTGCAGAACGCGCCGAGCGGCGACTGGACGCTGGAGACGAAGGTCGACGGGTCGGCGCTCAACGAGCAGTACCAGCAGGGCGGCCTGATCGTCTACACCGGTGACGACGACTACGTGAAGCTCGACTACGTCGCCGACAACGCCGCGGGTTCCGCGGTGTCGCGGCGGATCGAGCTGCGCAGCGAGGTCGGCGGAACCGTCCTGGACCCGCAGCCGCAGATCGGCTCGCTCACCCAGGGCGTCTGGCACCTGCGTCTGAAGAAGGAAGGAACCAGCTTCAAGGGTTCCTACTCCGCAGACGGCACCACGTGGACCGAGTTCGCGCAGGCGGTGACCAACACCGCCGTCGGCAACGGCAAGATCGGTGTCTACACCATCGGTACCGCGCAGCAGGCGTCCAAGACGGTCAAGTTCGACTACTTCCGCCTCACCGGTGGCGGAACGGCCGACTCGACCGCGCCGGTGACCACGGCCACTCCCGACCCGGCCCAGCCGGCGAACGGATGGTTCACCAAGCTGATCCTGGTCACGCTGGCCGGCGCCGACGAGGCGCAGGGCAGCGGCATCGACAAGACCGAGTTCCAGCTCGACAACGGCGCCTGGACCACGTACCTGGAGCCGGTGGTCATCACCGGTGACGGCAACCACACCCTGGCGTACCGTTCCGTCGACAAGGCGGGCAACGTCGAGGCGACCAAGACGCTCGCCGTCAAGGTCGACGCGACCGCGCCCACCACGACGGCGGACTTCCTTCCGGTCAGCCAGACCACCGTGCCCGTGACCCTCGCCGCGGCGGACGCCACGTCCGGCGTGGAGAAGATCGAGTACGCCCTCGACAACGGCGACTGGACGCCCTACACCACGACGGTCAACGTCACCGGTGTGGGCGACCACGAGCTGCGCTACCGCGCCACCGACAAGGCCGGCAACGTCGAGGAGACCAAGGCCGCGACCATCAAGATCGAGGACGTCGCCACCGAGCCCACCATCCTCATCTCCGGGGTCGCGGACGGCACCCAGTACGGCGACAGCCAGGACCTGACCATCGCCTGGGAGGTCACCGGAACCGGGATCAAGACCGTGACCGGCAAGCTGGACGACCAGCCGTTCACATCCGGGACCGTCCAGCAGCTCCACAAGCTGGCCCTGGGCGACCACACGCTCACCGTCACCGTCGAGACCAACTCCGGCGGTACGTACGAGCAGTCGGTCGCGTTCAAGACGGTCACCTCGACCGATGACATCTCCGCCCTGATCGAGCGCTTCGAGGCGGCCGGGCAGCTGTCGGCCACCGGTGCCGCGAAGCTCCAGGACAAGATCTCCAAGGTCATGGTGTCCGAGGACAAGGAGCGCGAGCGCGACAAGAAGAAGATCGTCAAGAAGCTCGAGCGCTTCATCGAAGCGGTCAACGACCCGAAGATCGTCTCCAACGCGACGGTGAAGGCCACGTTCCTGCGTGACGCCAACGCCCTGATCGTCGCGAACGACGGCACGCCCGTGTAAGTGGGGCCACGGCCCCGACCAGGGGGTGCCGGGCTCCTTCCATGAGCCCGGCACCCCCGATGGATCCGTAGTCGGGGTGCCCCACTGCACGGGGCACCCCGTTTCGCACTTCGGTGACGGCGGGCACCTGCCCGGACCCGCCGTCGCCGAACCCGGAAGGGAGTCACGACTCGTGAACAAGGTCATGAGATACGCCGCGGCCATCCTGCTGGCCGGGTTCGGGCTGCTGCTCGGCGCCCCCGCCGTCTCCGCCGCGCCCGGCGCACCCATCGCACTGGAGGTCGCCGGGGACGGCGGCCGCAACGTCAACGTGCTGTTCACCTGGAAGAAGGACGGCCGCCCGGTCACCGACATCGTCGCCGCGACCCTGTTCGCGAAGGCGCCCGACGGCCGTACCTTCGGCCCGATCCCGCTGAAGTCGGCGCCCGAGGGCCAGAACCTCTACAACGCGGCCGAGCCGCTCCCTGCGGGCGAGTGGAAGGTCACCGTGACCGCCACCAAGCCCGCCGAGGCCCGCAAGTCGACGACCGTGAAGGCACAGGACATCGTGCTCCCCGCGGCGGCCGCGGCGGCGTCCAACGTGGCACGGACCGCGGCACTGGCCGAACGCGCCCAGGAGGGCTCCTCGGACCTGCCCCTCAAGATCGGCATCATCGCCGTCGCCGTGGTGGCCGCCATCGCGATCATGTTCGTGCTCGTGCGCCGCCGGAACGTGTCCGGCTGACCCGCGGGCCGGAGGATCACCGTGCCCCGCCAAGGCCCGAAAAGCTACGCCCCGCGTACTCTCCGCCGACGGCCTTCCATCCTCAAGACCCTCACCTCAAACGATTCCACCGGCCACCTGCCTGTGGGTGGCGAGTCTTTGCCATCTCCACCGCGCCGGCCGCCCCCGTCCTGCAATGACACGACCCTGGAGCCGGTCGCCAGAGGCGGACCGGCTCCAGGGTCGTGTCATATCAGGGCCGCGTCACATCACGGTCATCCTCGGGTCCACTTCTGGTTGTTGGCGCCCAGGCAGGTCCAGATCTGCACCTTGGTGCCGTTGGCGGTGCCGTTGCCGGACACGTCCAGGCACTTGCCGCTGCCGACCGCGGTGATGCTGTTGTCGGAGTTCAGGCGCCACTTCTGGTTGTTCTGGCCGTTGCAGTCCCAGATGAGCACCGCGGTGCCGTTGGCGGTGCCCCCGCCGTTCACGTCCAGGCACTTGCCGCCGTACACCCGCAGCTCACCCGAGGCGGTCGAGGTCCACTGCTGGTTGGACCGGCCGTTGCAGTCCCAGATGTTCACCGCGGCGCCGTTGGCCTGCGAGGCGCCGGAGACGTCCAGGCACCGGCCCGACGCCGTCCCCCGCAACGCGCTCGTGTTGGCGGTGGGCGTCGGGGTGGGGGTCGGGGTCGGTGTGGGGGTCGGGGTCACGGTGGTCAGTTCCTTGATGCGGACGTTGCGGAACGCCGCCACGTCGCCGGACCCGTGGTTCTGGATGCCGATGTAGCCCTGCTGGAGCGAGCGGGCCGAATCGGTGTTGGTGAAGTCGTTGATCTTCGTGCCGTTCAGGAACACCTGCAGCCGCTCACCCTCCACCAGCAGTTCGTAGGTGTTCCACTGGCCCGGCGGGTTCAGCGCCGCGTCGCGTGCGGTGGTGTCCGCCGCCTTGAAGCCGTAGACCGCCCCCGTCGTCTTGTCCGAGCTGTCGGTCGCGTCGATCTGCACCTCGTGCCCGGTGTTGAGCGCCGTGTTCGGGTCACCGGTGGCCGGGAACCCGACGATCACCCCCGAGTTGGAGTCGCCGGTCAGCCTCCAGTCGAGCTTGAGCGAGTAGGAACGGAACTCCTTGGCGCTGTACCACAGCATGCCCATGCCTCCCTGGGAGGTCAGCGTGGCGGCGCTGTTCGTGAACGACCCCGGCCCGGCCTGCGACCAGCCCGTCGTCGACCCGTTGTACAACGCCGTGTAGCCGGTCTCCGGGCGGCAGTCGGCGTTGGTCGCCTTGGCCGCGTAGCGGATCCCGCCCAGCAGCAGCGTGCGGAAGTTCGAGTCCGAGTACGACTCCTGGGTGTGCCCGAGGCCGGTGTAGAACGCGCGGCCGGAGGACTGGGGGTGACACCAGGTGATCGGGTGGTCGCCCATGCCGCCGCCGCTGTAGCTGCTCTCGTCCAGGCTCTGCAGGACCCGCACGTTCGAGCGGGGGTTGGTCCGGAAGTTGTACCATTCGTCGGTCCGTGACCAGGTGGCCCCCAGATGAGAGGTCGCGGCGTGCGCCCTGTCCTCGTTGCGCACCGTGGCCTGCTGGATCGCCGGGTGGCTGTTGAACCAGGCACCCATCAGTTGCCCATAGTAGGACCAGTTGTACTCGGTGTCGGAGGCCGCGTGCACCCCCACGTAACCGCCCCCGCCGTCCACGTACGTCTGGAAGGCGCTCTGCTGGGTGTCGTTCAGCACGTCACCGGTGGTGCTGAGGAACACCACCGCCTTGTACTGGGCGAGGTTGGACGTGTTGAAGACGCTGGAGTCCTCGGTCGCGTCCACGGTGAAGTCGTTTGAGCTCCCCAGGTCGCGGATGGCCTGGATCCCGACGGAGATGGCGTCGTGCCGGAACGCGGCTGTCTTGGAGAAGACCAGCACCTTGAAGGCGGCGGCATGGGCGGGAAGGGCGGGGATCACGGTCGCGGCGACGGCGGCGGTGAGCGCCACCGCGGCCACCGACAGGCGTCGCAGCACGGATGTCCTCCGGCCGCCACCCCCGATGCGCCCGAGCGCGGCGGGGGTCAGATGTCGAAGCATGGGTGTCCTTCCGTCGTGGCGCCCGGCACGGCCCTTCCGGCGATGAGCCGGGCCGCGCCGGGCGCCACCTCGATGACGTGCTCGTGGTGTGGTCGAGGTCGCGTGGTGTGGCGGATCGCCTAGACGCGGGTCCACTTCTGGTTGTTGGCGCCCAGGCAGGTCCAGATGGATACCCTGGTGCCGTTGGCGGTGCCGTTGCCGGACACGTCCAGGCACTTGCCGCTGCCGATCCCGGTGATGGTGCCGTCGGAGTTGAAGCGCCACTTCTGGTTGTTCTGGCCGTTGCAGTCCCAGATGAGCACCGCGGTGCCGTCCGCCGTCCCGGCCCCGCTCACGTCCAGGCACTTGTTGCCGTACACCCGCAGCTCACTTGAACTGTTGGAGGTCCACTGCTGGTTGGACCCGCCGTTGCAGTCCCAGATGTTCACCGCGGCGCCGTTGGCCTGCGAGGCGCCGGAGACGTCCAGGCACCGGCCTGACGCCGTCCCCCGCAACGCGCTCGTGTCACCGGAGGGCGTCGGCGTCGGAGTCGGCGTCGGGGTGGACGTCGTGCCGGTGCCGAAGGTGAAGGCGTCCAGGTCGAACAGGTAGCCCTGGCCGGTCGAGCCGCGGAAGACGAGGTACAGCGTCGTGGCACCGCTCGGCGCACCGCTGAGATTCGCCGAGACGTCGGCGAAGGTCTCCCAGCTTCCGGTGCTCGCGACGGTCACCGTTCCCAGCAGCGTGCCCGTGGCCGAGCCCGCCCGGACCTTGATCCGGCCGCCCGCGCCCGCCGAGGACACCCGCGCGGTGACCCTGTTGGCGTTGCTCAGGTTGTAGGGCTGGAAGGAGATCCAGTCGCCGTCGTCGACGAAGCCCACGGTCTTGCCGCCCTCGGCGCCGGTGTGGTCGGCCGTCTGCACGCCCTGCTGGGCGCCGAAGTGCTCTGCCTGCCGGTGCCGTGGCTGCAGCGTCCGGCTGCTGGTGGAGGTGAGGCCGCCCCCGTCGGTGTAGGAGGCCACGAAGACGCCGAAGATATTCGCCGCGGAGTCGTGCTCGCCGTCGACCGGCACCGCGATGGAGCCGCTGCAGCCGGTCCTGGAGGTGATCTGGTGGGCGTGGCTGTCATGGCCGAGCGAGTAGGTCACCGTCACCTTGGAGCAGTCGATCGTGCCGTCCTCCGGGTCGCTCACGCCGACCTGGAACGGCACCGTGTCACCGAAGGAGAACAGCTGGCCGTCGCCGGGGGACGTGAGCGTGACGGCCGGGGCCGTGTTGCCGACGGACACGGCGACGCTCGCGCCTCCGGTCAGTCCCTGCGGGTCGCGGACGGTGAGCGTGGCGGTGTACGAGCCGTTGGTGCTGTAGGTCTTGCTCGGGTTGGCGGAGGTGGAGGTGGTGCCGTCGCCGAAGTTCCACGAGTACGACAGCGTGCCGCCCTCGGGGTCGGAGCTGCCCGACGAGGAGAAGCTCACCGTCAGCGGGGCCGGTCCCGAGGTCTTGTCGGCCGAGGCCTTGGCGATCGGGTTGCGGTTGGCGGCCTGGCCGATGTACTCGATCCGGTAGAGCGCCTGGTTGTTGCTTCCGGTGCCGTAGTCCAGCACGTACAGCGCCCCGTCGGGGCCGAAGGCCATGTCCATCACCTGCGTCCCCGACCAGGGGAACGAGGAGATCTCCCCGTAGCCGCCGTCGCTCTTCACCTCGATGGCCTTGATCCAGCGGCGGCCGTACTCGCCGGCGAAGAACCGTCCGTCGAGCGAGGAGGGGAACTTGACGCTGGAGTTCAGGTTCGCGTCGTACCGGTAGACCGGGCCGCCCATCGGCGACTCCGAGCCGCTGCCGAACTCCGACGGCGAGCCGGAGTCACCGGCGTACTTGATCCACGCCGGCTTGGCCGGGGGCAGCGTGGTCAGGCCGGTGTTGCGGAAGGAGTTGTTGGTCGGGCCTCCGGAGCAGTTGTACTTCGAGCCGGTGCTGTTGGAGGAGAAGTTCCACTCGTTGTAGGTCTCGCCGGTGGTGTTGCTGCCCGTGCAGTACGGCCAGCCGTAGTTGCCGGCACTGGTGATGCGGTTGAACTCCACCTGCCCGCTCGGCCCCCGGCTGGAGTTGGTCGATCCCGCGTCCGGCCCGTAGTCGCCCAGGTAGACGACGCCGTTCGCCTTGTCGACGCTCATCCGGAACGGGTTGCGCAGGCCCATCGCGTAGATCTCCGGCCGCGTCCCCGACGTCCCCGGCGCGAACAGGTTCCCGCTGGGGATCGTGTAGCTGCCGTCCGACTGCGGCTTGATCCGCAGGAGCTTGCCGCGCAGGTCATTGGTGTTGCCGGCCGAGCGCTGGGCGTCGTACTGCGGATTGCGGTTGGTCCGCTCGTCCAGCGGGGAGTAGCCGCTCGACTCGAAGGGGTTGGTGTCGTCGCCGGTGGTGAGGTACAGGTTGCCCTGCGCGTCGAAATCGAGGTCGCCACCCGCGTGACAGCACTGGCCGCGGTCGTTGCCGACCCGCAGGACCACCTTCTCGCTGGACGTGTCGAGCGTCTCATCCGATTTGAGGGTGAACCGCGACAGGTAGAACTCGCCCTTCCACTGGTCGAACTGCGACTGGCTGCCGGTGGAGGGGGCGTCGCCGGTCGGCGTGCTCAGCCGGGGTGAGTAGTACAGCCAGACGTACCGGTTCGTGGCGAAGTTCGGATCGACCGCCACCCCCTGGAGACCCTCCTCGTCGTGGGTGTAGACGTTGAGCCTGGCGGCCACCTTCGTGTTGCCGTTGACGTCGGTCACGCGCAACGTGCCGTCGCGGGCCGTGTGAAGGACCGATCGGTTCGGCATCACGGCCAGTGACATCGCCTCGCCCAGCTCGTTGCCGCCCGTCGCGAGCGGCACCTGCTGGTAGTCGGACGCCGAGATGGTCAGCGCGTTCGCCGGGGAGGCGGTGAGCGCGAAGGCTCCTGAAGTGATCAGCGCCATCGTGGTCAGCAATGTGAGCCACGGACGTCGGGACATGAATGTTCCTTCCTGCCACAGGGAAATCAGTCAGGGCAAGGCGCGCGCCGCCGCACTGTTGCCAGGGTCCTGCTTCGTGCCCGGGTGAGTGCCGCCTCTGGTCTCCTCGTCCGGCCGCCGACTTGCGCGGCCGGTCCTCGGGGTGACCGGCCACGAAGCGGCTCCACATCCCGCTCAGGTGATGCAGCCGCGGAGGTTCCGGAAGGGGCGCGCCCGGAACCTCGCTACCCATTACGTTCCAACCACTTATGCCCGTCAAGACCTTAAGCCTACTTATTTCACAATACGCACATCGAGATTCAGCCCATGGTTAGCCACTCCCGCTTCCAGCTGCGACGATGTCCGGCACCACGACTGCCTGCACTGACCACCCCGAATGAACTTTTCAGATGTGCCGCACGGATCAGGCACCGACCGGTCCGCCGTAAAGGCAATCTCGATGAGTCATACTCTTGCCGGTAACGGCGGGGAGGAAGTACGGTGACCGGCAGCACCCGCGCGAGAGCGGACACCGGCCGAGCTACAAGGTGGCCGCGGAACAGGTGCTGGAGTTGATCGTCCGGCTGCGCCCGCGTCCGGGAACCGCATAACGACCGAGAACGAGCCGGTCCGGCAGCTGAGTGCCGGCCGCCCCGTCGTACGCGAGGCGATGGAGACGTCCCCCGCCCAAGCCGCCGCCACGCACATCGACAACACACCTGACGACTACCGCGGGGAGATCCGGCAGCGCCTCTTCCGGTCCCCTACCCCAGCCGGTCATCGGCCGCCACGATATCCGAATCGATTCGATTTCAAGGCGTCCAGGGGGTCGCGAGCAGGAAAGCGGACGGATGGATGTTTCTTCGAACCCGGCTCTCGGCGAAATGCTCTCATTACCAATGAGAGCCGCCAGGAAGCCAATCCGGCAGGCAGCCGGGCAGGAGCGAGTCTTGACAAGCGGTCCGACCGTCGTATGTGCTTCGCTGTACACCGGCGTCTCCCCCTTTCCCGTGGATTCAGTACGTCATCGAATCGATTCGTGTTCATCGTGGCGACCGGCTTCCGAACGGAGCCTTGCGGTCTTCCGAGTTCGTCTGTCTCCGCCACGACCCACTCCCAAGGAGCACGACAATGCAGCCTTCACCCATTCCCTTATCGGACCGCGTGACGCGTGGGCGGCGCTCTCGGAGGGCCGTCATCGCGTCTGTCGCAGCGGTGCTGACGACCTTCCTGGCCACCGCCCTGACCTGGTGGGCGCCGGCCTCGGCGGCGACCACGCCACTGGTGGGCGCGGCGTCGGGCCGGTGCCTGGACGTGAACGGCGCCTCGCAGGCCAACGGCGCCGCGGTCAACATCTGGGACTGCAACGGCCAGAACAACCAGCAGTGGACCTCGACCGACTCCGGTGAACTGCGGGTGTACGGCGGCAAGTGCCTGGACGTGAACATGGCCGGGACCGCCGACGGAAGCGCGGTGATCATCTGGGACTGCAACGGCCAGACCAACCAGAAGTGGCGCCTGAACAGCGACGGCACCATCACCGCGGTCGGATCCGGCAAGTGCCTGGACGTGTCCGGCTACGGCACCGCCAACGGCACCAAGGTGCACATCTGGACCTGCCACGGCGGCACCAACCAGAAATGGTCCACCGGAACCCAGCCCAGCCCGACGCCGACCCCGACGCCGCCCGCGCCCGGCGCGCGCCCGTGTGACATCTACGCCTCGGGCGGCACGCCGTGCGTGGCCGCGCACAGCACGACACGGGCGCTCTACGGCGCCTACAGCGGCAACCTGTACCAGGTCAGGCGCTCCTCCGACGGCACGACCCGGAACATCGGCGTCCTGACCGCGGGCGGCGTCGCCAACGCCGCGGCACAGGACTCGTTCTGCACCGGCACCGCCTGCGTCATCACGGTCCTGTACGACCAGTCCGGACGGGGCAACGACCTGTGGTACCAGGGATCCAGCGTGGTCCCCGGCTCCCCCCAGAGCAGGCCCGCGACCGCGACCACCGAGTCGCTCACCGTCGGCGGCAACAAGGCCTACTCCCTCTACATCAACCCCGGCAACAGCTACTGGCGGGACGGCCACCTGACCGGCGTCCCCACGGGCAGCGCACCCGAGGGCATGTACATGGTGACCAGTGGCACCCACGTCAACAGCGGCTGCTGCTTCGACTACGGCAACAGCGAGACCACCAGGAAGGCCGACGCCGCCGGCGCCATGGACGCCATCAACTTCGGCACCCAGTGCTGGTTCGGCGGCTGCTCCGGGAGCGGCCCCTGGGTCCAGGCCGACCTGGAATGGGGTCTGTTCCCCGGCGGCGGCCAGGCGTGGAACCCCAACCAGCGGGCCTTCCCCCACAAGTTCGTCACCGCCACGCTGAAGAACAACGGCACGACCCGGTTCGCGATCAAGGGCAGCAACGCCCAGTCCGGCAGCCTGTACACCCTGTACGACGGCTCGCTCCCCAACGGCTACAACCCGATGAAGAAGCAGGGTGCCATCATCTTGGGCAGCGGCGGTGACTGCTGCAAGCCCGACGGCGGCGCCAACCTCAGCGCGGGCACCTTCTACGAAGGAGCCATGGTCGCCGGCTACCCCACCGACGCCACCGAGAACGCCGTCCAGGCCAATGTGATCACCGCCGACTACCGCTGACCCGTCCCAGGACAGGACCGGCGCCGAACCCGCACACCGGCCACCGCTCCCCGACGGTTGAGGGGGGTGGTGGCCGGCCGTCTGCCCCGTACCCCCGCATCGTGGGGTGCGAGGCAGACGGCAGAGGTCAGCCGCGCAACGCGTCGTCTCGTCCCGGAGACCGCCCGGCGTGGACGCCGCCGGTTTCCGCTGCGAGGGCCGGAAAGCGCTGCCATCCGGCACCGTTGCGGATCGGAATCGTTCTCGTGCCGTCAAAATCCTTGTGCGAGCCGATGATATGCCTGGTTCCACCGCAGTTCCCGGGTGAACTGGCGAGAGGTGGTCGCCTCGTCGATGACGAGCAGTTCGACGCCGAGCATGTCGGCGAAGTCGCTCAGCTCCTCCGGTCCCACGGCGGCGGAAAGCACGGTGTGGTGTGGCGCGCCGGCCGTGAGCCACAGCTCGGCGGAGGTGCGCAGGTCCGGCCGGGGCCGCCAGACGGCACGGGCGACCGGGAGGTTCGGCAACGGCTCGGGCGGGGCGACCACGTCGATCACGTTCGCCACCAGCCGGAACCGCTCGCCCATGTCGGCGAGGCCGACCACTGTCGCGGGGCCGGGCACGGCATCGAACACCAGCCGCACCGGGTCCTCGCGCCCGCCGATGCCGAGCGGGTGGATCTCGCATGACGGTGTGCCATCGACGATACTCGGACAGACCTCCAGCATGTGGGCGCCGAGGATCAGCTCCTCTCCCGGTGTGAGGTGATAGGTGTAGTCCTCCATGAACGAGGTGCCGCCCTGCAGCCCGGCCCCCATGACCTTCAAGGTACGCAGCAGCATCGAGGTCTTCCAGTCGCCTTCGCCGCCGAAGCCGTAACCGTCGGCCATGAGCCGCTGGACGGCGAGGCCGGGAAGCTGCCGCAGGCCGCCGAGGTCTTCGAAGTTCGTGGTGAACGCCTTGAAGCCGCCGCTGTCCAGGAAGTTCCGCAGGCCCAGCTCGACGCGAGCCGCGTAACGCAGGCAGTCGTGCCGGTCACCGCCCGCCCGCAGCCGGGGGGTCACCCGGTAGAGGTCCTCGTACTCCTTGACCAACGCGCTCACGTCGGCGTCCGAGGCGGCGTCCACGGCATGGACCAGGTCGTTCACGCCGTAGGTGTTGACCGACACGCCGAACCGGAGCTGGGCCTCGACCTTGTCTCCCTCGGTGACGGCCACGTCGCGCATGTTGTCGCCGAAGCGGGCCAGCCGTAGCGAGCCCACCTCGGCCCGCCCGGCCGCGGCCCGCGCCCAGGCCGCGATCCTGGCGGCCACGGACGGGTCGCTCACGTGCCCGGCGACGGTTTTGCGGGGCATGCCGAGCCGGGACTGGATGTAGCCGAACTCGCGGTCGCCGTGCGCGGCCTGGTTGAGGTTCATGAAGTCCATGTCGATGGAGCTCCACGGCAGTTCTCGATTGGCCTGGGTGTGCAGGTGCAGCAGCGGCTTGCGCAGCGCGTCGAGCCCGGCGATCCACATCTTGGCAGGAGAGAACGTGTGCATCCACGCGATCAGCCCTACGCACTCGTCGTCGGCGTTCGCCTCCAGGCACACGTCCCGGATGGCCGTCGCGTTGGTGAGCACCGGTTGCCAGACCAGCTCGAACGGCAGCGCCTCGCCCAGCCTGCGGGCGATCTCACCGGACTGCTCGGCGACCTGGCGCAACGTGTCCTCGCCGTACAGCCCTTGGCTGCCCGTCAGGAACCATATTTTCACCGGTGACTCCTCTGTCCATAGACGTTCTGGTAGCGGTCGTACAGGCGCGGCTTGGGCCAGGCGTGGGGGCGGCCGGACCGCCGGGGCGGTTACCCTCTTCTGGCCGTGATCAAGCGCTGCATGAGGATGAAGGCGAACAGCAGCAGTCCGATGAAAATGCGCGTCCACCAGGAGCTCAGCGTGCCCTCGAAGCTGAGGATCGTCTGGATCAGGCCGAGCACGAGCACGCCCATCACGGTGCCGAACAGGTATCCGGAGCCGCCTGTCAGCAGCGTGCCGCCGATGACGACCGCGGCGATGGCGTCCAGTTCCATCCCGACCGCGTGCAGGCCGTACCCGGACAGCATGTAGAAGGACAGCAGCAGGCCGCCGAAGGCCGAGCAGAAGCCGCTGATCGCGTAGACCACGATCTTCGTGCGGGCCACCGGAAGGCCCATGAGCATGGCCGACTGCTCGCCGCCGCCGATGGCGTAGACGTTCCTGCCGAGCCGGGTGTAATGCAGCACGTACATCGACACGACGACCACGACGGCCGCGATCACCACACTGGGTGAGACCCACAGCTCGCCGCCGAGGTCGATCCGCGTCTGGGCGAAGGCGGTGAACGTCGGGTCGTCGATGGGGATCGACTTGGTGTCGATCACGTAGCACAGGCCGCGAGCGAGGAACATGCCGGCCAGCGTGACGATGAACGGCTGGATTTCGAAATAGTGGATGATCGCGCCCATGCCGAGGCCCAAGGTCACGCCGATGACCAGCACGAGCGCCATCACCGGCAGGGCGGGCCAGCCCTGCTTCAGCAGCGTGGCGGCGACCATGGTGGACAGCGCCACCACCGAGCCGACCGACAGGTCGATGCCGCCCGTGAGGAGCACGAAGGTCATGCCGACGGCCACGACCAGCAGGAACGCGTTGTCGATGAGGACGTTGAAAATGATCTGCCCGCTGGCGAACCCCTCGTACCTGATCCCGCCGGCGACGAACATGGCGATGAGCAGGACGGTCGTGACCAGGGTGGGGACGTACTTGCGCGGCGTCCCGCGCAGGGCCGGGACGGTCAGGGTGGTCATGCCGGGACCCTCGCCTTCTCTTGCGCCATCGGGGATGTGCCGGTGGGCGGACGACGGCGACGGCGACGGCGGACGACCTTCGCGCGGAAGGCCGGGGATTGGAGCAGGCACACGATGGTCACCACGAGTGCCTTGAACAGCAGCGTCGTCTGCGGCGGCACGCCGATCGAGTAGATGGTGGTGGTCAGGGTCTGGATGATCAGCGCGCCCAGTACGGTGCCGCTGAGGGAGAACCGGCCGCCGGCCAGCGAGGTGCCGCCGATGACGACGGCCAGGATGGCGTCCAGTTCGATCCACAGGCCGGCGTTGTTGCCGTCGGCGCTGGAGACGTTCGAGCTGATCATGAGGCCGGCGATCCCCGCGCACAGCGCGCAGAACGTGTAGACCATCACGATCACCCCGCGCGCGTTGATGCCCGCCAGGCGGCTCGCCTTGGCGTTCCCGCCGACCGACTCGATGAGCAGGCCGAGGGCGAGCCGCCGGGTGAGGAACGCGGTGAACGCGAGCACGACGAGCACGACGATGATCCCGAACGGGATCGTGAGCCAGTAGCCCCCGCCGATCAGCTTGTACGGCGAGCTGTTGACCGTGATGATCTGTCCGTCGGTGACGAGTTGGGCCAGGCCCCGCCCGGCGACCATCAAGATCAGTGTCGCGATGATGGGCTGGATGCCCACGCCCGCGACGAGCAGGCCGTTCCAGACGCCGAGCACCAGTGAGAGCGCGAGCGCGACGCCGACCGCGCCCAGCACGCCGCCAACCGAGTTCTGGTCGCTCAGGCCGCTGATCTGCAGACAGGCCAGGGCGCCGGAGATCGCCACGACCGAGCCCACCGACAGATCGATCCCGTTGGTCGCGATCACCAGCGTCATGCCGAGCGCGACGAGGATCAGCGGCGCTCCGAACCTGATGATGTCGATCAGGCTGCCGTAGAGGTGGCCCTGCTTGATCTCGACGTTGAAGAAGTTGTCGGTGAACGCCACGTTGAGCAGCAGCAGGGCCGCCAGGATCACGACGGGCCAGAACAGGCGATGCCTGAGGAACGCTGTCATGATGCGGCTCCGCTCGCGATCGTCTCTGTCAGGACGTCGATGGTCAGGCGTTCGTCGTTGTCCACCTCGGCGATGAGCCTGCGGTCGCGCAGCACGGCGACCTTGTGGCTGAGCCGCAGGACCTCCTCCAGCTCGGCGGAGATGAACAGCACGGCCATTCCGCCGTCGGACAGCTCGACCACCAGCCGCTGGATCTCCGCCTTGGCGCCGACGTCGATGCCGCGGGTGGGCTCGTCGAGGATGAGCAGGCGCGGCTCCAGGATGAGCCAGCGGGCCAGCAGCACCTTCTGCTGGTTGCCGCCGCTGAGGTTTCCGGCGAGCTGCTCGGGGTCGGCCGGGCGGATGTTCAGCGCGGTGACGTACTTGTCGACCAGCTCGTCCTGTCTGCGTCGGGGCAGGGGCCGGGTCCAGCCGCGCGCGGCCTGCAGTGCGAGGACGATGTTCTCTCGCACGGTGAGGTCGGGGACGAGTCCCTCCTCCCGCCTGTTCTCCGAGCAGAAGGCCAGTTTGCGGTGGATCGCCGCCCGGGGTGTGCGCAGGTTGACCGGCTGCCCGGCGATCCGCAGGGAACCGCTGCCGGGTTGGTCGGCGCCGAACAGCAGGCGGGCGAGCTCGGTGCGGCCGGAGCCGAGCAGCCCGGCCAGGCCGACGACCTCACCCTCGCGGATGGTCAGGGTGAACGGCTCGATGGCGCCGGAGCGGCCCAGCTCACCGGCTTGCACGAACGGCTCGCTCTCCCTGGCGAGCGGCTTGCCCTCCAGCCTCTCCAGGTCGGCGAGCTCGCGGCCGATCATCTTGCCGATCAGGCCCACCTGGCTCAGCTCGCGGGTGAGGTACTCCCCCACGAGCTTGCCGTTGCGCAAAATCGTCATCCGGTCGGCGATCTCGTAGATCTGGTCGAGGAAGTGCGAGACGAACAGGATCGCGATGTCCTGCTCCTTCAGCCTCCGCATCACCCGGAACAGCTGGGCGACCTCGTTCGCGTCGAGGCTGGAGGTCGGCTCGTCGAAGATCAGGACTTTGGCCTCGATGTCCACGGCTCGTGCGATGGCCACCATCTGCTGGATGGCCAGGGAATGCGTCGACAGGGCGGAGGAGACGTCGAGATCGAGGTCGAGGCGCCCCAGCAGTTCGGCGGCCCGTCGCCGCATCTCCTTCCACCGGATACGGCCGAGGCTGCGCGGTTCGCGGCCGATGAAGATGTTCTCCGCGACGGAGAGGTTGGAGCAGAGGTTGACCTCCTGGTAGACCGTGCTGATGCCGGCCTGCTGGGCGGCCAGCGGACCGGAGAACGCCACCCGGCGGCCTTCCAATTCGATCTCGCCGGCATCGATGTCGTACACGCCGGTCAGCACCTTGATCAGGGTCGACTTGCCGGCGCCGTTCTCTCCCATGAGCGCGTGCACCTCGCCGGGCAGCAGTCTGAAGTCCACGCCGTCCAGCGCCTTCACGCCGGGAAACTGTTTGCCGATCCCGTTCATCCGCAGGATCGGCCCGGAGCGGGCCATGCGGCGTTCCTCTCTTCCATGGCAACGGGCCGCCCCTGCGTCAGGGGCGGCCCGGTTCGGCTCAGTACTGGCGGGTGGGCAGGGCGGCCTTGGCCTGCTCCTGGGTGAAGGCGGTCTCCTCGGTCACCACGCGGGCGGGAACCTGCTCGCCGGCGACGACCTTCTTGGCCAGGTCCATCAGCTGGGGGCCGAGCAGCGGGCTGCACTCCACGATGTAGCTGATCTTCCCGTCGGCCAGGGCCTGCATCCCGTCCTTCACCGCGTCAATGGTGATGATCTTGATGTCCTTGCCGGGCACCTTGCCCGCGCCCTCGATCGCCTCGATGGCGCCCAGCCCCATGTCGTCGTTGTGCGCGAACAGCACGTCGATGTCCGGGGTGGACTTCAAGAACGCGTCCATGACCTCCTTGCCCTTGGCCCTGGTGAAGTCACCGGTCTGCGAGGCGGCGATCTTGAACTTCGGATCGGCCGCGATCACCTCCGCGAAGCCCGCCTTGCGGTCGTTGGCCGGAGCCGAGCCGGTGGTGCCCTGCAACTCCACGATGTTCACCGGGTCCTTGGAGTCCTTGTACTCCTCCACCAGCCACTGACCGGCCTTCTTGCCCTCCTCCACGAAGTCGGAGCCCAGGAAGGTCTTGTAGAGGGTGGTGTCCGCGGAGTCCACCGCCCGGTCGGTCAGGATCACCGGGATCTTGGCGCTCTGCGCCTCCTTCAGCACCGTGTCCCAGCCCGACTCCACCACCGGCGAGAAGGCGATGACGTCGACCTTCTGCTGGACGAACGAGCGGATCGCCTTGATCTGGTTCTCCTGCTTCTGCTGGGCGTCGGAGAACTTCAACTCCACGCCCGCCGTCTTCGCCGACTCCTGCACCGACTTGGTGTTGGCGGTACGCCACCCGCTCTCGGCGCCCACCTGGGAGAAGCCCATAGTGATCTTGCCGTCGTCGGCGGCCTTGCCGCCGTCGGTGGTGGCCGAAGTGCCGCCGCTTCCGCAGCCGGCCATCGTCAACACGACGGCACCGACCGCGATCAGTGCCGAGACCCTTTGCAACATTGGGGGGTTCCTTTCATATGTGAGCGCTAACATCCACGTGGTGTCAACGCTCTCTCTGCTTCCGCGGGCGACCGGCGCACCGTCGACGTGCCGGCTCCGAGAACGAGGCGGGGAGACACGATGCGACGCTCGCGCACGGCCCCTCCGTCTCGATCCGCCGCACGAGCACGTCGATGCCGCGCCCGCCCACGGCCGGAGTCCTGTCCGATGGTCGTGAGAGGAGTGGAGTGGAGAAGAACTCCTACTCCGGAATGTCGTCGAATCCCACGATATTGATCTTGCCGGGGACTCTCACCGCTTGTTCCACGAAGGCCCCCGGCGCACCCGGCGCCATCTGGTCTTCCACCTCCAGCCAGTCGGCCGGGGGTTCCTGGTGACCAGATGCGCGTGCGACGAGGTTGCGCCGGCAGCCCAGCTGGTCGATCGCGCGCAGGACCTGGGTCCGAGCCTCCGCGCTGACGTCGGGATGATCGTTGAGCACACGCGAGACCGCCTGGTGCGACACGCCTGCCACGTCCGCCATGACGGGCAGGCGACGCCTCGGGCTGAGTCCCACCCGGCACTCCTCTCATGCGATCTAGGAAGACTGTGAGCGCTAACACCGCGTCGCGTCAAGCGCTTCACATGTCACGGTCCCATCACGCCGAAACCTCTTGTTAACCGGCCGTCGGCCCGTATCGGCAAGCCCGGTGGGTGGACTGCGGGAGGGGTGAAACCGGCACGGTGGCAATATGCGCTTGGACGCTGATATGTTGCAGAAATCAAATGCGACGGTGAGATGGTTTTCACCGTCGGCCACCCCTCGTCGGCAGACATCGCGGCCGGGCGACGACATTCCATTGCCCGTCACCGCCCTATCAAGCCGTCAACGACGGCGACGACGACCATGCCCTTGATGACGTGGTCCCCACTCACTCCTTCGATCGCATGAAACACGGTGAGCGCGTCGAGTTCGGCCGTCACCTCACCCGGTCCGCAAGGGGTGCGGGTCGCTACGATGTAGCCATATGACGAGGTCACCGCATCGGGTCGACGGTGAGTCCACCGGTGACGGGATTCGCCTCGGAGCATTTTCGCGGCTCGACGAAAAAATTGGCGTGACCGATGCGCGGATCCACCGCAAAGCCCATCGAGCCCAACGAAACCGTATATCCCGGAAATCCCGCTCGGCATCATTAAAACGACAACGACCAATCTCATGCGGTCTACGGAAAACCGTTCTCCGGTCACGTGTGACAACCGGCGTGCCGCCGTCTCCGACATACGGCGAGAGCCGGCCGGCCTTTCACGGCGGCCAATTGGGCCGACGCCTGATTCTTGATCCATCGCAGGCTGAATACGAACCCGATGAATACCGCGTGCCAACGCGGACATCGTCGCACGCCAACACGGGCGGGATACTCCCCGACTCCGACGGCGCCTCTGTGATCGTCTGGGACCGCAACGGGCAGGACACCGGAAGGGGCGCCCCGACACCGACGGAATCACCACGGAGTCATCATCGCCATCGGTGCGAACAGGTGCCTGGACGCACCCGGCAGCGCCACGGCCGACGACACCGAACTCGTCATCCGGCCCTGCGGCGGCGGGGTCAACCGGTCACCCATCCGGCTTCATCCTTCGTCGGGGCGGCCTCTTGGTGCCGGCTCCTGCCATGCCGGCGCCCTGAGACCGCCCCGCGACTTCCTGCCCCCTCAGGTGCGTGTCCAGCGCTGGTTGACGCCGCCGCTGCAGGACCAGATCTGGAGCTTCACGCCGTTCGCGGTGGAATAGTTGGGTGCGTCCAGGCACTTGCCGGCGCCGAGCGCGGTGATGCTTCCGTCGCTGTTGAGGCGCCACTTCTGGTTGCCCTGGCCGTTGCAGTCCCAGATCCCCACCTGGGTGCCGTCGGCGGTGCCCTGGCTGTTCACGTCCAGGCACTTGTTGCCGTACACCCGGAGCTCACCCGCACCGGTCGACGTCCACTGCTGGTTGGCCTGGCCGTTGCAGTCCCAGATCTGCACCTGCGCGCCGTTGGCCTGCGAGGCGTTGGCGACGTCCAGGCATCTGCCCGAACTCACGCTGCGGATCCCGCTCGCGGGCGAGGGCGTCGGTGTCGGCGTCGGGCTGGAGCCGCCGGGCTGGCCGATGCTGCCGGAGACCGACTGGAGTGCCGCGTACCAGGCGGCGGCCATCTTGTCGTAGCCGCCGGCGGTGGGGTGGATGCCGTCGATCAGGTCGGACGTGCTCAGCTTGCCGTGCATGTCGACCAGGTGGACGCGCTTGCCACCGTTGACCTTGTTCTGCACGATGCCGGGGATGGTCGCATTGAAGGTGCGGGCGGCGGACTCCTGCCCGGAGTTGGACAGCGGGATGATGGTGGCGACGAACACGTCCGCGTTCGGCACGGCCGCTGTGATGCGGTCGATCAGGGTGGACAGCCGTTGGGGCGCGCCGGACACGTTGTAGTTCTGCAGTATGTCGTTGGTGCCGATGTGCAGCAGCACCGTGCGCGGATTGTAGGTCCGCGCCCAGCCGGTGATGTTCCCGTCGATCTGGTCGATGCGCCAGCCGGGGTGCCCCTCGTGGTCGTGGTCGCCCAGGCCACCCGGCCCGTTGAACTGCGACCCGACAAAATCCACCGTGTACCGGCCGGAGGCCAGCCGCTGCCACAGGCCGGTGCGGTATCCGCCCGGCACCTGCGTGCCCTCGGTGATCGAGTCGCCCAGCGGCATGACCCGCACCCCGCCGTTGGACTCCGCGCCGGCGACACTCGTCTGTATCACCGCGCCCAGCGCGACCGTGGTCACGGCCAGAAGCGCCGCGGTGAACCACCGTATCCACCTACGCATGCTTAACCTCTTTCCGGCGGCTGAGAGCAGTTGCCGCTGACAGCTCGTGTGGCGCTGACGGTCTGCATTCGGAACACCCGCCAACGGATGTCATGTGGTGGCGAACCGGCGGTCGGGCGTGGCGGCTCGGACGCGTCGCAGGTGTCCGCCGATCATCTGGGGACTGCGGGACCCGATGCATCAAGTCGATCCGAGCTTCCGCCGCGCGGGAAAACCTCCTGTCAAGAGATCGACGACCGCAAGGGGGAACCCGCGGATGTGGTGTCTGTCAGGGATTCACGGTCGCCGAGCTCGCCTTTTGATGGACAGAAAGATGTGAGCGTTAACACTCCGCCCGTCAGTCGTGGCTCCTTCTCCGTCGAACGGTTGTGGTGGTGGAGCGGAGCAAACACGAGGCAAGGAAGGACTGTCAAGAGTACGAAACATGACGTGCCAGAAGAAGCGAGAGACGAGCACGGTTCACCTGGTGTTTCGGTGGTCGCCGCATCGGGCCGGACAGGCCGGTGTGATGAAAATTTCACAGAAGGCGTCTCGCCTCGGAGAGCGGAGCCGCAGCTTTCAGAGGATCGGGAGACGTTGGCGCAGGTACAGAACATGTGTATCAAACAGTGAGACAGAACCTTGCTTAATAAACTTGACACATTTTGTAATAGTTTCCACACTGAGTCACCGAGACGGTCCTCCTGCCAGTCGGTGGTGCACGGCAGAGGCTGTCGGCCACGACGCCCCGTTGGTGCGCGTCCCCTGATGACGGGACGCGGCGTCGGTCCTGCGGATTGTCCCCCTTACGACCATCCGCTTCCGCGTTTCTGTGATGCAGTTATGGAGGCTCAGTCATGGGCACAAATGCCATACCCCCGCCCGGAGCCCGGCGACCCCTCGGCGGCCTCCGCCGGGCTCTGATCGCCGGCGCCCTCGGCACCCTCGTGCTCGGCACGATCACGGTGGTGACCGGCCCGGTTTCCGCCGGTGCCGCTTCCGCCGGTGCCGTTTCCGCCAGTGCCGCGGCGAGCACGCTCGGCGCGGCGGCCGCGCAGAGCGGACGCTACTTCGGCGCCGCGATCGCCGGAGGCAGGCTCGGCGACTCGGCGTACACCACGATCGCGAACCGCGAGTTCAACATGGTGACGGCCGAGAACGAGATGAAGATCGATGCCACCGAGCCGAACCGGGGGCAGTTCAACTTCACCAACGGCGACCGCGTCTACAACTGGGCGGTGCAGAACGGCAAGCGGGTCCGCGGCCACACCCTGGCCTGGCACTCCCAGCAGCCGGGCTGGATGCAGTCGCTGTCGGGCAGCACGCTGCGCCAGGCGATGATCGACCACATCAACGGCGTGGTGGGCCACTACAAGGGCAAGATCTACGCCTGGGACGTGGTCAACGAGGCGTTCGCCGACGGCAACTCCGGCGGCCGGCGCAGCTCCAACCTGCAGTCCACCGGCAACGACTGGATCGAGGTGGCCTTCCGCACCGCGCGGGCCGCCGACCCGGCCGCCAAGCTGTGCTACAACGACTACAACATCGACAACTGGAGCTGGGCCAAGACCCAGGGCGTCTACAACATGGTCCGTGACTTCAAGTCGCGCGGCGTGCCGATCGACTGCGTGGGCCTGCAGTCGCACTTCAACAGCAACAGCGCCTACAACAGCAACTATCGCACCACGATCTCCAGCTTCGCCGCCCTCGGCGTCGACGTGCAGATCACCGAGCTGGACATCCAGGGCGGCTCGGCCCAGACCTACGCCGCGGTGACCAACGACTGCCTGGCCGTCGCCCGCTGCACCGGCATCACCGTGTGGGGTGTCCGCGACAGCGACTCCTGGCTGGGCTCCAGCGCCAGCCCGCTGCTGTTCGACGGCAACGGCAACAAGAAGTCCGCCTACACTTCGGTCCTCAACGCCCTCAACGCCGCCGACCCGAACCCGAACCCCACCCCGACGCCCACTCCCACCCCCACCTCGGGTGGCGGCACCGGGCAGATCAAGGGTGTGGCCTCCGGCCGATGTGTGGACGTGCCCGGCTCCAGCACCACCGACGGCACCCAGGTGGCCCTGTGGGACTGCCACACCAACTCCAACCAGCAGTGGACCTACACCACCGCCGGTGAGTTCAGGGTCTACGGCAACAAGTGCCTGGACGCCGCCGGCACCGCCAACGGCGTCAAAGCCCAGATCTACGCCTGCCACGGCGGCAACAACCAGAAGTGGCGCATCAACACCGACGGCAGCATCACCGGCGTGCAGTCCGGACTGTGCCTGGACGCCGCCAACCAGGGCACCGCCAACGGCACCCTGATCCAGGTCTACTCCTGCCACGGCGGCAACAACCAGAAATGGACCTGGAGCGGCACCTCCAGATCATGACCGTCGACCCCCGCAACCTGCGACTGCTCTACCAGGGCCGCAGCCCGGCTACGGCCTCCTGCCCTACCGGCCGGGCCTGCTGACCCTGCAGCGCTGACCGCACGACCCATCCCCGGCCCGAACGCTCCTGACCTGCACCGCGAAGACGCAGCCCCCATCGGGTGAACGCCATCACGACACGACGGTCAGGACCGGATCGGAGGTGATCCGGGTGGGCTCGGCACACGGCCGAGCCCACCCGGGTCACGCGGAGCGGTGAAATTTTCACCCCTGACCGTTCTGTGACGGTCGGGCGGCCACTCGCTCTCCCCTCTCGAACAGAGCGACCATGGGCGCACGTAATGCTCATGCCGGCTGCGGCGGGCGCGTCCCGGCGGCGCCGAGCACGCACTACCGGTGTGATCTCCTCACGAGGAATCAATCCATTGGCGAGAAGATGCGCTGCTGGATCTCCCTGCGGTAGTCGTCCAGAGTGTTGTCGATGTGCGTCGCCGCGGCCTGGGCCGCCGCTTCCGGGTCACCGGCGCGGATGGCCTGGTAGATGGCGTCGTGTTCCTCGACGGCCTTGGCCGCGTGCCCGCCCACCGAGCCGCGCAGGCCTATGAGGTTGGACTGGGCCTGCAGCCGGCGGGCCTCCCGTACCGCTATCTGGAGGAACATATTGTGCGATGCTGCCGCGATGGCGGTGTGGAAGGCCTCATCGCCCTCGTTGAACAGATCTTCGCGTCCGGTGTCGAAGCCGTGGCGGCACACCCCGGCCGACTTCTCGATGTCTCCCAGCTCCGCCGGGGTGGCGCGGCGGGCGGCCAGCCGGCTGGTCTCCATCTCCTGGGCCCGGCGGAACTCGAAGAGCATGTAGATGTGGTCCAGGTCGGTGGGCAGGAAGAAGGACGCCCAGCGTCCGGTGCCGAGCATCCCCTCGTCGTCGGCCACGTAGAGACCGCGCCCCTTCTGGGCGCGTACCCGGCCGAGTGCCGAGAGTATCTTCACCGCCTCGCGCACAACGGTTCGGCTCGTACCCAGTTCCCGGGCCAGGTCGTTCTCGGTGGGCATGCGGTCGCCGGGCCGCAGGCGCAACCGGCTGATCAACTCCAGCACCTGCTCCGCGGCCACCTCGTAGCCCGGCCGGTATGCGCCTTCCGCACGCGGAGTATCGATCACGCTGCTCCCTCCCTGCCACCACCTCCTCAAGAGTACGACCACCCGAGTCCCAGATCAGCATCAATCCCCCCTACTCCCACCGGGGTTAAGTGCTATACATCCGACGTGTCGCCAGATCCTTGAGCTGCCAAGGGGAAAGCGCAAGCCGCCTAGCTGTACTTATGCTCGAAAGTGCCCACACTCCGGCAAAGGCACCCCTGTGAGGAGTCAGAAATAAGTGGGCTTAAGGTCTTGACGCGCCTCAGCGTGAGGAACGTAATTAGTAGCTAAGTCTCCGGGACGCCTCCTGTTGGGGGTCTCCTCCTCGGCTGGACCGCATCTGGAGTGGGGCACTCCGCGGCGGTCGTGCGTCGTGGCCCGACCACGCAGTCCCTCAGATCACCCTCCTCGCGGCGCCACTCGCCGGACACCGCGACATGTCTGGAGAATCATGTGAGCGATCGGAACCAGCTACGCGGACGCGACCGGCGCCGGGGCGACCGGATGCCGGCGCTGAGGGTGGGACGGCACTCTCCGTGCTCGCCGAGCGTGCCACCGCCATGAAGACGACTTCAAGCAGGCCACGCGGATCAACGGCGGCACGCCGATGGCTCAGGTGGACTGCACCGGGCAGCTCGCGGCTGAGCCGTACCGGCAGAAATCACCGGAGGTAAGGACGACATCGTCGTCCACGACGGTGACGCGAACGGTTCCGACCACATCGGACCAGGGCGAGGGTTGTTCAGCGACATCGGGCAGACGTGGTGTTCAGCGCGGGAACCGATGAAACGCCGTTGAGCCGCCACGCCGGTCGGCTGAGGCTCCACCCCCCAATGAAGGAGAACCAAGTGGTTTCCCCATCCAGACCTGTCGGCATTCGAACCGCAGGGGGAGTCGTGTGATGTCGAAGCACAGATCCTTCTTCGGAGCGATCGCGGTCGCGGCCCTTCTCGTCCTGTCCACCGGTCACGCGGCGCTGAGCAACAGCTTCGGCGGAACCACCTCATCCACGGGTGCCGGCGCCCTCGCACCGACCGCCGGGTGCGGCAAGTCCCCGGCACTGGCAAGCGGTACGCACTCGATCCAGAGCGGCGGCAAGACCCGCTCCTTCATCCTGAGAACCCCCGACAACTACAACAACAACACGCCCTACCGGTTGTTCTTCGGGTTCCACTGGCGGGGCGGCACCGCCGCCGACGTCGACTCGGGCGGCACCAGTGGGTACCCCTGGTCCTTCTACGGCATGCGGCAGTTGTCGAACAACGGCGCGATCTTCGTCGCGCCCCAGGGCATCGGCAACGGCTGGGCCAACTCCGGCGGCGAGGACGTGGTCCTCGTCGACGACCTGATCAGGCAGATCGAGGGCGCCCTGTGCGTCGACACCTCGCAGCGCTTCGCCATGGGCTTCAGCTACGGCGGCGGCATGAGTTACTCGCTCGCGTGCAGCAGGGCGGCGGTCTTCCGCGCGGTCGCGGTCTACTCCGGCGCGCAGCTCAGCGGGTGCGGCGACGGCTCTCAGCCCATCGCGTACATGGGACTTCACGGCATCACCGACAGCGTCCTCAACATCTCCCAGGGACGGTCGTTGCGTGACAGGTTCGTCAGGAACAACGGCTGTACCGCCCAGAACCCGCCCGAGCCGGGGTCGGGCAGCAGGACGCACATAACCACCACCTACTCGGGGTGCCGAGCCGGGTATCCGGTCGTGTGGGCCGCCTTCGACAACGGTCACATGCCCGGCCCGGTGGACGGGACCTACGCCGAGAGCGGCATCACGACCTGGACCAAGGGAGAGGTGTGGAGGTTCTTCTCGCAGTTCGGGGGCACCCAGCCACCCGATCCCACGCCGACTCCGACTCCGACGCCGGGGACGGCGGGTGCGGTCAGGGGTGTGGGCTCGGGCAGGTGCCTCGATGTGAGCGGCGTCTCGCAGGCCAACGGCGCACAGGTGCAGATCTGGGACTGCAACGGCCAGAGCAACCAGCAGTGGACGTCGACCGGTGCGGGTGAGCTGCGGGTCTACGGCAACAAGTGCCTGGACGTGAGCAACCAGAGCACCGCCGACGGCGCGCAGGTGCAGATCTGGGACTGCAACGGCCAGAACAATCAGAAGTGGCGCCTCAACAGCGACGGCACCATCACCGCCATCGGCGCGAACAAGTGCCTGGACGTGCCCAACAGCGTCACGGCCAACGGCACCAAACTCGCCATCTGGTCCTGCAACGGCGGAGGCAACCAGCGCTGGACCAGGAGCTGATCCCTTTCCAGACCTCTGAGCCACCTCCAGGATCCCTCGCCGGGGAAAGCGACCGCCCCGGCGAGGGATCCTCTCCACGGCAGGGCCGCTTTCACCTGCCCGCCCACCCCAGGAGATCAGCGCGCCATCCGCACCCGGACGGCTGCGCCCCGGGTGTGCCACCCGGGGCGTGAGCGCGCCGCGCGCTCGACGCGACGGCGGTGCGACGGCGGCGCGAGGACCGGAGCCGCACCCTCCGGACCAGCTCCGATGGGACCTTTCACCGACCACTCCCCCACCCCCCATATAAGGAAGTCCCATGTTTGAATTCTCGTACTCCGCGATGCGGAGGCTGCTGTCGACCGGAGTCGCCGCAGTGGGGTTGACCGCCGCGGCCGCTCTGGTGGCTCCGGTCTCCCCCGCCTCGGCGGCCACCACGACCCTGTACGCCTCCCCTTCCGGTACCGGCACCGGTTGCTCCGCCGCCCAGCCGTGCTCGTTGCCCGCCGCGCAGACCGCGGTGCGGGCGCTCACCGGCGCGATGTCCGGGGACGTCGTCGTGGAGCTGGCCGACGGGGTGTACCGGCTCTCCGCGCCGCTACGGCTGACCGCCGCCGACTCGGGAAACAACGGCTACACCGTCAAATGGCAGGCCGCCGCGGGCGCCCGTCCCGTCGTCAGCGGCGCCAGGGCGGTCACCGGCTGGTCGCTCGCCGACTCCGGGAAGAACATCTGGCGGGCCAACGTCGGCGCCGGGATCGACACCCGGCAGCTCTACGTCAACGGCGCCATCGCCACACGCGCGCGTACCACCGTGAACCGGTCGGACTTCACCGCGAACAGCAGCGGCCTCGCCTTCACCAACGGCGCCCTGAGCTATCTGAACAACCTCGCCAACAAGAGCCGGATCCAGATGGAGAGCGTCGGCTCGTTCACGGACCGGTACGTGTCGGTGCAGAACATCACCGGGAACTTCATCACGATGCAGCAGCCCGGCTGGAGCAACAACAACTTCGGGTACGACACCTTCACCAGCCCGCACCGGGCGGGTTCGCTCTACCTGACCAACGCGTACGAGTTCCTCGACTCGCCGGGCGAGTGGTACATCGACCCCGGGACCGGCGCGCTCTCCTACATCCCGCTCTCCGGGCAGAACATGGGCAACGTCAGCGTGGAGCTGCCGGTGCTGCAGTCCCTGGTGAACGTCGGGGGCACCTACGACGCGCCCGCGCACCACATCGCGTTCACCGGGGTCACGTTCACCGGCACGACCTGGATGGGGCCCAGCGGCAACCAGGGCTACGCGGACCAGCAGACCGGCGCCTACATGGCCGGCAACGCGAGCTGGCCCAACTTCACCTCCTGCCACGAGGGCTGCCAGCAGTTCGAGGCGACCCGGCCGAACTGGTATCAGATGCCCGCCGCCGTACAGGTCTCCGCAGCCAACAACATCACCTTCAGCGACTCGCAGTTCGTCAACCTGGGCCAGACGGCCGTGGGCATCGGCAACGACGCCAACGGCCACGCCAGCGGTGTCGGCCTGGGCGCCAGCAACATCACGGTCACCCGGTCCGAGATCGCCCGCAGCTCGGCCGGCGGCATCGTGGTCGGCGGCGTGCGCGCCGACGCTCACCACCCCAGCGACCAGCGGATGGTCAACCGCAACATCACCATCAGCGACAACCGCGTCCACGACCTCGGCGTGGAGTACCGGGGCGTCGTCTCGGTCGTGACCACCTACGTCGCCACCGCCCTCGTCTCCCACAACGAGGTCTACAACATGCCCTACACCGGCATGTCGATCGGGTACGGCTGGGGTGCCAACGAGCCTGGCGGCAACACCCAGTACACCAACCGCGGCCTGTACAACTACCAGCCGCGGTACACGACGGCCACCACCGCGTCCAACAACCAGCTCATCGGCAACTACGTGCACGATGTCATGCAGCAGATGACCGACGGCGGATGCATCTACACGCTGTCCTGGAACCCGGGCGCGGTGATCAGCGACAACTACTGCCTGCGGACCAACGGCTGGTTCGGGATCTACTTCGACGAGGGCTCCAAGTACTACACCGTCAAGAACAACGTCCTGTCCTCCGTCGGCACCTGGGCCACCGCCAACTACTGGGGCGGCGAGAACATGGGCAACTTCACCGTCACCGGCAACTGGGCGAGCAACAACAGCACCAACGTGACCAACGGTGACCGCGGCAACGTCGTCAACAACAACGTGACCGTCACCAACGGCAGCTGGCCGTCGGGCGCCCAGGCCGTGATGGCGTCCGCCGGGCCCCAGGGGGGCGGCAGCCGGCAGAACGTGCAGATCGTCGGGAGCCAGTCGAGCCGCTGCGTCGACATCGACAACTCCAGCACCGTCAACGGCACCCAGGCGCAGCTCTGGGACTGCGGCGGCGGCACCAACCAGCGGTGGACCTACACCTCGGGCAAGCAGCTGCAGGTGTACGGGAACAAGTGCCTGGACGCCAACGGCCAAGGCACCGCCAACGGCACCCAGGTGATCATCTGGGACTGCAACGGCGGCACCAACCAGCAGTGGAACGTCAACGCCGACGGCACCATCACCGGTGTGCAGTCCGGCAAGTGCATGGAGGCGAGCAACTTCGGGACCGCCAACGGAACCAAGGTGCAGCTGTGGTCCTGCACCGGCACGAGCAGCCAGAAATGGAGCCTGCGCAGCTGATCCAGCCATCTCATGACTTCGCCGGGGCGACCCCCCGCCCCGGCGAAGGCCATCACCCGGACGCGCCGGACGCGGACGGCCGGGTCGGGAGTGCGAGGCCCTGGACGAACCCACCGGTCCGGGACGCTCTGGGGGACGTCTCTGGAACGCGGTGTCGGGCATCCCCCGCCGACACCACCGACACGAGGGAAAAGCGCCGCATGAGCACGCCAGGCGACATCGACGACCTTCTGCAGCACCTGGAACGCGAAGGCCTCGTCCTCCGCCTCGGCATCGGTGACGCCACCGTGTGGTTCGCCGCCGAATTCCGCGAGAACATGATCGCCGAACGGCTGGCGATGCTGCCCGACGAGCCCATGGTGAGCGTCGCCGCGGCCGCCGCGGTGCTCAACGTTCCGCACTCCCACGTCATCGCCGAAGTCCACGCCGCCACCCTGGCCGGCCACGACAGCGGCCAGCAGGTCCGGGTACGGCGCGAGGCCCTGGTGCAGCGCATCACCACCCTGGGCCTGCCCCACCCGGCTTCCTCCGCCGAGTCCTCGAACTTCCCCGACGGCTCTACGCGGGGGAACGCGCGTCCATAGCAGCCGGGATCCCCGGACGCGCTCCCACGCGCCGGGGGATCGTTTCGTCCGCTCTTACGCCTGCTCCATCCGCTGACGCTGGCGGCCGAGGCCGTCGATCTCGACTTCGACCACGTCGCCCGCGCGCAGGTACGCCTCCGGGCCCATGCCGAGGGCGACCCCCGCGGGGGTGCCGGTGTTCACCACGTCGCCCGGCTCCAGGACCATGAACTGACTGAGGTACCAGATCACATGATGAACACCGAAGATCTGGTTCTTGGTGCTGCCGTTCTGGCGAAGCTCCCCGTTGACCCACAGGCGCAGGCCGAGCGCCTGCGGATCACCCACCTCGTCCGGCGTGACCAGCCACGGGCCCAGCGGGTTGAACGTCTCACACGACTTGCCCTTGTCCCACTGGCCGCCGCGTTCGTTCTGGAACTCCCGTTCGGAGACGTCGTTCGCGACCGCGTATCCGGCGATCACACCCGCCGCCTCCCGCGGGGAGGACAGGTAGCGGGCCGTGCCACCGAGGACCACCGCCAGCTCGACCTCGTAGTCGGTCTTCACGCTGCCGCGCGGCACCAGGACCTCGTCCTCGGGGCCGACGACCGTGTTGGACGCCTTCATGAAGACCACCGGCTCGGCGGGGATGTCGGCGCCGGTCTCCTCCGCGTGGTCGGAGTAGTTCAGCCCGATACAGACGATCTTCCCCGGCCTGGCCACCGGCGCGCCGACCCGCTCGTACGGTCCGGCCTCGGGCAGGCCGCCCTCGGCGAGGGCGGAACGCACCCGCTCGATGCCTCCTCCGGCGAGGAACGCGCCGTCGATGTCCGTCGTCAGTGCCGACAGGTCCAGCACCCTGCCGTCGGGTCCCATGACGCAGGGCCTCTCCCGGCCCGGCGGGCCCACTCGCAACAGTTTCACGAACCGCCTTCTTTCACTTGGTCCACAGGCATGCCCATCGGGCCGAGCCTGGCAGATTCATCGAATCGGAGTAAAGCCACCGGACGCCGCGTCCCGGTCGAGCGGAGCCGGCGCTCAACGCTCCAGGCGCACGGGGTCGCCCGGCCCGCCGCGACGGACGAGCCAGGCGTCGGTGATGTGCCTGAACATCGCCTCGGCGGCGCTGGCGGGGTCGTGGGCGGCGATGCGCTCGTAAATGCGGCGATGGCCGAGGTTGGACGCCACACACAAGGCCCGCTGGGGCTGGCCCATGTAGCGGGCGGTGTTGATGACCTGGCTCTCCAGCGCCCGCACCACGCCACGGGCGATGCGGTTCCCGGACGCCTGCATGATCGTGTCATGGAAGGCGCGGTCGTGATCGCCGTACGTGACGTGGTCGTCCACAAGCTCGTCCATCCGATCCACCAGCGCACGCAGCCGATCGATGGTGCCCTGATCCGCGAGGCGGGCGGCGAAGTTCGCCATGTCGGACTCCAGCACACGCCGCGTGACGACGAGGTCGTCAAGGATCGCCAGGCTCTCGTCCTCGGCGATGGTCGCCGCGAGGACGAGCTCGTCGAGCATGTCCCACATCGTCGGCGGAGTGACCACGGTGCCGCTGCCCTGGCGGACCTGCACCAGCCCCTTCTCCTGAAGGATCTTCACCGCTTCGCGGATGACGGTCCGGCTCACCGAGAAGGTCTCGCAGAGCGCGGGCTCGGCGGGCAACGGTGTGCCCGAGGGGTGCACCCCGCGAACGATGCGCTCCACCAGCTCCGCCGTCACCGCCCTGGCGAGGTTGGTCGGCCGTCGCACCCACGCAGGGGGGGACGCGACGCTCGAGGGCGACTCCTGCGATGTCGTCATATCTCCTCCGGTGCCGCGGCCCGCGCCACATTTCAACATCAGTATATGTCACACGTATTGACGTCAGACGTCATACGAATTACGTTTCGCCTCAAACAGCGGCCGGGTGATCCGGCTATCCCCCTGGAGAGTGAACAGCGATGAAGCAGCGAACCCTGTGGTCGGCCGTCATGGTGCTGGGTCTTGGCTTAGCGGGCTGTGGCAGCGCCGCGCGACCCGTATCGTCGCCGGGCGATTCCAGCAAGGTCACGAAGCTCGTGGTCTGGGACTGGAAATCCAGTGACGCGACCGCCGCCTCCTACATCCAGAAGGCGAAAGCCGACTTCGCCAAGAAGCACCCCGGCGTCACCGTCGAATTCGTCGCCCAGCCCTTCGACCAGTACTACACCCTGCTGGGCGCGGCCATCCAGTCCAGCACCGGACCCGACGTCATGCTCTTCAACGGAGGCGGCCAGATCCGCGACCGCGTCGACTCGCTCCTCCCCATTGACCAGTACGTGGCCGAGGACAGGCAGCGACTGGCGGGCTGGGAGGCGTTCGGCAAGGACGGCAAGATCTACGCCGCGCCGGTGACGTTGCAGGGCCACCCGATCTACTACAACAAGACGCTGTACGAGAAGGCGGGACTCGACCCGGCCAGCCCCCCCAAGACCTGGGACGAGTTCATCGGCGACTGCGCCGCCATCAAGAAGGCGACCGGCGCCAAGTGCTTCGCGCTCGGCAACAAGGAGGGCATCGGCATCCAGTTCTTCCTCTCGGGTCTCGGCTCGGGCATCCTGACGCCGCAGGAGTACGACGACTGGATCGCCGGGAAGCGCGACTGGACCTCTCCCGATGTGAAGCGGGTCTTCACGCTGTGGAAGGAGGTCAACGACTTGGGGCTGAACAACGACGGGGCCAACTCGACCGCGATGTTCAACGACGCCTTCGCGGTCTTCAACTCCGGTAAGGCCGCCCACATCATCGGGCTGATGTCGGACATCGGGCACTGGAAGGACTTCAGCGAGTTCCTGGGGGCCGACAAGGTCGGCGTCATGAACGCCCCGGTCGTCACCGACGGAGCCAGCCCGAACCTTCCGTACGACGGTGGCATCGGCTACGCGGTCGCGAAGTGGGCGAAGGACCCGAAGCTGGCCGCCGACATGGTGCGGTCGCTGACCACGACCGACGCACTGACCTCCTTCTACTCCGATGCCGGCGCGATCGCGTCCGACACCACGATCGACGTGTCGCAGGGCCCCGCGGCCGTCGGCACGATCGTGCCCGAGATCAAGAGCGGTAAGCCCGCGCTGCACGTCGCGCTGTCCTCGAAGACCATCGATCTGATGGGGAGGCTGTCCCAGAAGCTCCTGAGCGGATCGGCGACCGTCGACGAAGTGGTGGAGCAACTGGCCGCTTCCGACCGGGCGAGCTGATCTCGTGCCGATCAGAAGTTCGTCACCGTTGGTCCGCCCGGCAGGTTCCGGGCGGACCGACGGAGCGGAGACGAAGCAGCGGGCACGCCGCGGCGACACCGGGACCCATTCCCGGCCGGTCCCCCGCATGTTGCGGCCCGAGCGCCTCGCCCCCTACGTTCTGGTGGCTCCGGCCGTACTGATCATCGTGGCGCTGCGGCTGTGGCCGCTGCTCCTGGGCGTCAACTTCTCCTTCACGGGCGACGGAAAGAACAACGGGGCAGCGGTCGGCTGGGCCAACTACCTGGAACTGTTCGAGGACCCGTTGTTCCTCGGCGCGCTGCGCAACGTCGGACTGCTGGTGCTGTTGCTTCCCGTGGCGGTGGCCATCCCGGGCCTGCTCGCGACGTTCATCTACCTGCGCGTCCCCGGGCACCGGGTCTTCCGCAGCGTCTACTTCTTCCCGGCCGTACTCTCACCGGTGATCGTCGGCGCGATCTTCAACCTCATGCTCGCCTTCGACGGCCCGTTGAACACCGTTCTCGGGACGATCGGCATCGGCCCGATCGACTGGCTCGGCGACCCGGACGTCGCCATGTTCACGGTCGTCGGCGTGCAGATCTGGGCGACGTTCGGGATGGCCCTGGTGGTGTTCCTCGCCGGATTCGCCACCCTGGACTCCGCGCTCCTGGACGCGGCGCGGATGGACGGCGCGACGCTTCCCCAGACCATCTGGCACGTGATCATCCCGAGCCTGTCCCGCACCATCCAGTTCGTTTTCGTGACCACGATGATCGGGATGCTGACGTCCATGTTCGGTCTGCTGTACGTCATGACCAGCGGCGGTCCGGAGGGATCCACCTACCTGCCGGAGTACTACATCTGGATCCAGCAGGGACAGATGAACCGCCCCGCACTCGCCTCGGCCGCGTCGACGGTTCTCTTCCTCATCATGCTCGTGGTGGGGCTCCTGCAGATCAGCGTGCTCCGCCGCGCCGGGAGGGAAGACTGATGGCCGGCAGGCGCCTGAGCAAGTGGGTGGTCGCCGTTCCGATGGCGATTCTCGCACTGGTGACGATCTACCCCCTCGTATTCACCGCCAACGTCGCGATGAAGACCCGGCGTGACTACATCCTCGACCGGTTCTCCCTGACGAGTTCCCTGCAGTGGGACAACATCGTCACGGCGTGGACCAGCGTCGGCATGGCACGATACTTCGCCAACTCGCTCATCGTGGTGACAGTCACGGTGATTCTTCTGCTGCTCTTCGGATCGATGGCCGGCTTCGCGCTGAGCCAGCTGCGGTTCCGCGGCTCCAAGGCACTCTTTCTGGGCTGTCTCGCGGCGCTGTTCATCCCGTTTCAGGTGATCATGGTGCCGCTCGCACGGGTCATGGCGGACAGCGGCCTCATCGACACCTACCCGGGACTGGTCCTGGCCTACGTCGCACAGTTCCTCCCGTTCACCATCTTCCTGATGACGAGCTACTACAAGACCATTCCGGCGGAGATCATCGATGCGGCGAGGATCGACGGGAACACGACGTACGGCGTCTACCGGCGGATCATGCTGCCGATGGGCACTCCGGCACTTCTGTCGGTCGGCATTCTCAACGCCCTGTTCTGCTGGAACGACGTGCTCATCTCCCTGCTGATGATGCCGTCGGCCGACCACCGCACCCTCATGGTCGGGGTCACCTCGCTGCGCGGACAGTACTCCGACAACATCCCCACCTTCGCCTCCGGGGTTCTGATCGCCGCCGTACCCGTATTGATGATCTATCTCTTTCTCCAGCGCCAGATCGCCGACGGTGTCACCGCCGGTTCCACGAAGGGCTGACATGCGTATTTCGGGGTATCGCACTTTGACGACGGTCCAGGAATGGGACCGTTCGGTCGGTGACGCCAACGGCGTCTACGCCGACGGGGTCGTTCCGGTGTCGATCATCATGGTGGACACCGACGAGGGGATCACCGGTGTCGGCATCGGGCCGCACGTGGAGCTCGACAACGTCTTCGCCGCCATCGAGGGCGAGGATCCGCGCGGGGTGACGGCGCTGTACGACCGCATGCTGCGGCAGACCTTCAAGGCGGGTCACGCGGGCGCGGTGTTCGGGACCATCGGCGCGCTCGACACCGCCCTGTGGGACATCAAGGCGAAGGCTGCCGGTGAACCGCTCTGGCGTCTGCTGGGCGGGCGTGACAGGCGGGTCCCCGCCTACGCCTCGGGCCTGGACATCGGCCTGACCGACGACGAACTCGTCGCGGCGTACGAGGTCTACGCCCAGCACGGCCTGCGGGCGGCCAAGCTCAAGGGCGGCCTCGACATCGAGCGGGACCGGCACCGCCTGACGCTGGTCCAGGAGGTCCTGACCGAGGCCGGGAACGGAACGCGGCCGGGCCTGATGCTCGACGTGAACGAGGCCTGGTCGCGCAAGCAGGCGATCCGGCACGTCTGTGAGCTCGAGCGCACCCTGGATCTCACCTGGATCGAGGAGCCCGTCCGGCGGTGGGACGCCGAGGGCCTGGCCGTCGTCGGCCGCGGGATCCGCGCGTCGGTCGCCACCGGGGAGAACCTCACCGGGCTTGAGCAGTATCGTCCGCTGCTGGCCGCGGGGGCCGTCGACATCGTCCAGGCGGCCGCGGTCTGGGGCGTCACCCACTTTCTGCGGGTGTCCGCCCTGGCTCACGCCCACGATCTGCCGGTCAGCCCGATCGGCAACATCCCGGTCGGCCTGCTGCACGCCGCGACGTCGGTGCCGAACCACATGGCCAGCGAGCTGCAGGACCTGCGGCCGCCGCTCGGAGTGTCCGTCGACCATCACGTCGAGGACGGCGCGTTCCTCCTCGGGGACTCGCCCGGTCTGGGCGTCACGATCGACGAGGACGTCATCAGGGGGCTCACCCGCCGGCCGGGCACCCTGTCGGCCGACGGTCCCGGCGTCCGGCCGGAGCAGGCCGGCCGGCGGCTGCTGGCGGTGGCCGATCACGGTCACACCGCACAGCAGCGCCGGCTCATCCCCCTGGTCGTGGACGGTCAGCGTCTGACGCCGAGGTGAATCCGCCGTTCGACGCCGGTCGTCCTTGCCGCATCCCGCGACGCCGGCCGTCCTTGCCGCATCCCGTACCGGAAGAAAGGAACGCACGTGCGTTCGTCACCCGTGCCGCACAGGCGCACATCGGTCGCGGCCCGGGCAAAAGCCGCCCGGGCGGGCCACACGATCGTGGTCGCTCCCACCGGAGCCGATAAGGCCGACGACAAGGGGCCGGGCAGCGCGGACCGGCCGCTGGCGACCCTGAAGGAGGCGCAGCGACGGGCGCGTGAGGCGACGGCCGAGGCGAACCGCGACGTCACCGTCCTGCTCCTGGACGGGACCTACCGGCTGGCCTCGCCGCTGCGGTTCGACGCCGCCGACTCCGGCCGGAACGGGCACACCGTGACCTGGAAGGCGGCGCACGGAGCCAGGCCCGTGCTGAGCGGCGCCCGGCCCGTCACCGGCTGGGAGCCCGACGACGACGCCACGGGCGTCTACAGGGCCCACGTCGGCACCGGATTCGACAGCCGGCAGCTCTACGTCGACGGAATCCCGGCACAGCGTGCGCGGATCAAGCTGGCACCCGGCGACATCACGCTGACCCCCACCGGCTTCACCATCGACAACCCGGACCTCGCCTACCTGGCCACCCTGCCCGACCAGGGGCGCATCGATTTCCAGGCGATGCTGTCGTTCACCAACCGGTTCGCGCCGGTGCGGAGCATCTCCGGCTCGACGGTCGTCATGCGGCAGCCGGCCTGGGACAACAACACCTACGGCTACGACACCCTCCAGGCTCCGTTCCGCACGCCGGTGTTCTTCCTGCTCAACTCCAGGAGTTTTCTGGACGAGCCCGGCGAGTGGTATCTGGACACCGCGGCGGGAACGCTCTACTACAAGCCGCTTCCGGGGCAGGACATCTCACGCGCGCGGGTGGAGCTGCCGCGCCTGGAATCGCTGGTCCAGGTCGGCGGCACCTACGACGAGCCCGCCCGCAACCTGCGGTTCGAGGGCCTGACCTTCACCGGCACCACGTGGCTGCGCCCCGGCTCGCCCGACGGGTACGCGAACCAGCAGACCGGCGTGTTCATCAGCGGCGTCCAGCCCCACCGACCGGCCGACGCGTTCACCTCGTGCTCCTCCGGCTGCGTGGGCTTCGAGGCGTCTCGCGACGGCTGGGCGCAGGCGGCCGCGGCGGTGCAGGTGTCGGCGGCGGACGACATCGAGTTCGCCGGCAGTACCTTCGTCAACCTCGGTTCCCTCGCGCTCGGCATCGGCAACGACGCGGTCGCCCACGCCACCGGCGTGGGACTGGGCGCGCACAGGGTCTCGGTCACGGGCAGCACGTTCACCGCGAACTCCGGCGGCGGCATCGTGGTCGGCGGCGTACGTCCCGACGCGCACCACCCGTCCGATCCTCGTATGGTCAACAGCGACATCGTGCTCAGCGACAACCGCGTCCACGCGACCGCGCTCGAATACCTGGATCAGGCCGCGATCTTCGCCAGCTATGTCACGCGGCTGACCATCGAGCACAACTACGTCTCCGACATGCCCTACACAGGCATCGGACTCGGTTACGGCTGGGGCGCCAACGACTCGGGGGGCAGCCCCGACTACCTCGGCCGGGGGCTCTACGACTTCCAGCCGATCCACGGCACGCCGACGACTCTGAGCGACGTCCGCGTCGTGGGCAACCACGTGCGCGACGTCGTGCAGACGATGTCCGACGCCGGCTGCATCTACGCGCTCTCGGCGATACCCCGTAGCGACATCGACGAGAACTACTGCGAGAACAGCGGACAGTTCGGCCTGTACTTCGACGAGGGTTCCCGATACCTGAGCGTGAGCCGCAACGTGTTCGTCGACACCGTGGGGCAGTGGGCGCACGCCAACAACCAGAACGACAACCACACCGGCGACCTCACGCTGATCGAGAACTACGTGACCAACCCCGCCATCACCGGCATCGTCGACGGCGACCGTGGCAACGTCGTGCGCGGCACCGTCACCGTCACCGACGGCAACCTCCCGATCGAGGCCAGCCGGGTGATCTACAACGCGGGCCCCACCGGCCCCTACCGCGGTGCCCCCGACCCGAGGCGCCCCCCGGCCGGCGCCTTCCTCGCGGCCGATCCGGTCACCGTGGGTGCCGGTGGTTCGACCACCGTCACCGCCACGGTGAAGAACCTGGGCGACCGTCCGGTCGCCGGCCTGACCGTCTCGATCACCGTCCCCGAGGGCTGGCGGGCCGAACGCGCCGGCAAGCCGGTGAGACGTGCGCTGTCCCCCGGTGTCCCGGCCACCGAGACGTGGAAGATCACGGCACCTGAGTCGTTCACGGCCCCGGTCGACCTCGCGCCGGTCAGGGCGTCTGTGATCTTCTATGCCGGCGGAGCCGAGTACGTCCTGAGCAGGTCGCTGGCGCTGACCGCGCTCGACCCGTCGCGAGGAGGCGGGACGCCGGGCTGATCGTCATGTCCCACGCCGCCGGCGGGACGGACCGGTGCGGCCCTCACCGCGCACCGAACCGGGTTCGCCGGAACGAGGCCGGCCGCACGGCTTCCCGGTCACCGGGTGACGCGTGGGCGGTCCCGGTGCGAGAGGCGTCTCCGGCCGGTCACGGGCGGAGCGGCTCGATGTTCAGGGCTCCGGAGCGGAAGGCCGCCATCTCCACCTGAGCACCGGGGAAGCCGGCCTCGCGTACGGCCGATACCAGGTCCGGCAGGCCGGTGGCCCGGGGCACCAGGTCGGCGTCCAGCTCCACCCGCACCCGGTCGCCGAGATCGCGTACCCGCAGGTCGGTGACCGGCAGGCCGACCCGGGCCAGCAGGTGGCGCACCGCCCGCTCGGCCGTCTCGATCCGGTTCAGCCGGGCCGGCGTCACCTCCACGCCGTAGGCCACCCGGCTGGCCAGACAGGGCGCGGCCGGCTTGTCCCAGGTGACCAGGTCCCACGCCTTGCTGGCCCGCCGTACCTCGGCCTTGGTCAGACCGGCGTCCCGCAGCGGGGCGAGCACCCCGCGCTCGTCGGCGGCCCTGATCCCCGGCCGGAACGGGTCCACGGCGTCGTCGGCGTTGGTGCCGGTGGCGACGTTCGCGAAGCCGTGCTCCGCCGCCACCCGGCCGATCACGTCGAGCACCTCCGATTTGCAGAAGTAGCAGCGGTCGCGGCCGTTGGCCCGGTAGCCGGGGTTCGCCGTCTCGGCGGTGGTCGGCATCAGGTGCCGCACGCCGAGGGAGGCCGCGAACCGCCGGGCCACATCGAGTTCCTCGGCCGCCAGGCTGTCGGAGACCGCCGTCACCGCCAGCACCCGGTCGGCCCCAAGCGTCCGGACCGCCGCCGCCAGCACCAGCGCGGAGTCGGCCCCACCGGAGAAGGCGACGGCGAGCGAGGGCAGGGCGGTCAGCCGGTCGAGCAGTGTGGTGATCTTCCCGTCGGGGGTCATCCTGGTCTCTCTCACGTAGGGGGCCGCTCGTGGATCAGCCGCAGCGCCCGGGCCGCCGTCTCGCGCAGGGACAGGCCGAGGGCGGCCGAGGCGGCGGCCACGTCGTCGTGTTCGGGTTTGGCCGAGTAGGGTCCGTGCTTGACCCGCACGCGATGGCCCTCCAGGTCCACCTCGGTGGTGTGCCGGGGCAGGGCCGTACGGCCGACCGCGACCTCGCGCACGCCGAGCGCGCCGGTCTCCGCGAAGACCAGTTCGCGCAGGGCCGGTGCGGCGGGAGGGCGGCACAGCAGGTGCAGCACGTGCGCCGGCCGGCCCTTTTTCATGGTGGCCGGGGTGGCCCAGGCGTCCAGGGCGCCCGCTTCCAGGGCCCGTGCGATCGTGTGGCCGAGCACCTCGCCGGTGACGTCGTCCAGGTTGGTCTCCAGGACGACCAAGGGCTCGGCGCCGGCGTCACGGGCGGGCTCGGCGAGGGTGACGGCGACGATGTTCGGGCGGTCGGGGAGCTCCCGGGTGCCCGCGCCGTAGCCGGTCGCCACCGGGGTCATCGCCGGCGGCGGGGTGTATCTCGCTCGCATGGCGCGCAGCAGTGCCGCCCCCGTGGGGGTCACAGTCTCCCCGGGCAGGTCGCTTCCGGTCACCAGGGCCCCTTGCAGCAGGACGGCGGTCGCGGGGGCCGGTACGGGCAGTACGCCGTGGCGGGTGGTCACCGTGCCGGTGCCGAGGGGGACGGGGGCGCAGTGCACGGCCGTGACACCGAGCAGGTGCAGCGCGGCGGCCACGCCGACGATGTCCACGAGCGCGTCGTGACCGCCCAGCTCGTGCAGGTGCACCTGGCCGGGGTCGGCACCGTGGATACGGCCCTCCGCCTCGGCGATCGCCCGCAGCGCGGCGGTGGCGAGGCCGGCGACCGGTTCCGGCCGGGCGGCCCCGGCCATGGAGATCAGCTCGGCCGCTCGTCGCTCGGTCGCCGTGTCGGTGACCACGACCCGTACGCGGGTCGCCGCCAGCCCGTGACTGACCACCCGCCCGGCCGTCAGCTCCCATCCGGTGAGGCCGGTCGACCCCACCGCCGCGCGGATGCCGTCCAGCGGCGCCCCGGCGTCGATGAGCGCAGCCAGCAGCATGTCCCCCGCCAGCCCCGTGAACGGGTTGACCCAGCAGATCACGGCCCCACCCCCTGCTCCGCCTCCGCCGGGGAGGTCCGGGGTGCGGGAGAGTCCGCGCCGTCCGGGAACGGGATGGGCGGGGACGGTGAGGAGGTGCGGCGGGTGGCGGTGTGGGCGAGACGGTGAGCGGCCATGGCGGCGCCGAAGCCGGAGTCGATGTTGACCACGGTGAGGCCGGCCGCGCACGAGGACAGCATCGCCAGCAGGGCGGTGACGCCCTCCAGGGCCGCGCCGTACCCGACGGAGGTGGGCACGGCGATCACCGGCGCCGCCACGAGACCGCCGACGGCGCTGGCCAGCGCGCCCTCCATGCCCGCCACGACGATCACCGCGTCGGCCGCGCGTAGCCGCCCGGTCTCGGCGAGCAGCCGGTGGATTCCCGCCACGCCCACGTCGCGGATCACGGTGACGGCCAGCCCGAGCGCCCGGGCCACGGCCGCCGCCTCGGCCGCCACCGGCCCGTCTGACGTGCCCGCCGTGACCACCGCGACCGCGAAGGGCCCGGTCGCGGCCGGTCGCCACACCAGCAGCCGCGCCACCGGATCGTAGGACCCGCCCGGCACGGCCGCCAGGACGGGCCCGGCGGTCGCCTCCTCGACCCGCGTGGCCAGCACCGGGCCGGTGTTGCGGGCGAGCAGGGCGGACGCGATGGCGGCGATCTCCTCGGCGGTCTTGCCCGGCCCGTAGACGACCTCGGGCGTCCCCTGGCGCGCCTCCCGATCCACGTCGACCCGGGCGAACCCCAGGTCCACCGCGCGTTCGCTCATGCCCGGCCGCCGGACAGGTAGGGGATGGTCTGCGGGCCCTCCGGCAGTACGCACACGCGGGCGCCCGGCCCGGCGGCGGCCAGCGCCTCGGTCACCGTGGCCGCGATGTCGTCGGTCCGTTCCAGGTGGGCTTCCGCCAGGTCGGCGTCGCTGAGGTACGAGGTGTGCACCACCACCCGTGCGCCCGCCTGGATGCGCGCCTGGATCTGCACCTGCCACTGGTCGGGGACGGTCACCGGCCGGGCGGCGATCGCGTCGAGCAGCGCCTGAGGGGAGGGTGCCGAGGCCAGTACCTCGCGGTAGGAGCCGTGGTCGGGGAAGCCGTCGCGGCACTCGGCGGCGCAGACGATCACGCCACCCGGCCGGACCACCTGGAACGCCGCCGACATGCCCTTGACCGACTGGTAGAGGTTCTGGTCGAGGGGATAGCCGGAGTTGGTGGTGACCACCACGTCGAAAGGCGCCTCGACCCGTCGCATGGCGACCCGGCGGGCGGCGGCGGTGGCCGCGGCGTGCATGGGCAGGATGTCTCCGCCGAACGCCGCCGCGATGTCCTTGTCCCGGTTGAGGATCACGTCGAGGGCGAAGGTCACCCCGGTGCCCTCGGCGATGGCCCGCACGTCGTCGTGCACGGGGTTGCCCTCGATCACCCCCCAGGTGGCCCGGGGGTCGCCGATGCGCGCGGCGTCGTGCAGGGTGAGCACGGTCTCCAGCGCGGCCAGGCCGGGGGCGACCAGTTTGGGGCCGCCGGAGAAGCCCGCGAAGAAGTGCGGCTCCACGAAACCCGTGGTGATCCGCACGTCGGCCTCGACCCAGGCGGTGTTCAGCCATACCGGCACGTCCTTGCCGAAGCGGCCGAGGTAGGTGAGCGATCCCTGGTCGCGGGCGTCGTGGTTGACGATCCGCACGGAGTCCACGACCGCGTCGCCGAACATCGCGCGCAGTTCGGCCTCGGTGTTGCCGCGATGGGTGCCGGTCGCGACGAGGATGGTCACATCGTCGAGGTCGACGATGCCGTCGAGCTCGTCGAGGATCGCCGGAATCATCAGGTGCCGCGGCTGGGGGCGGGTGCCGTCGCAGGCCGAGATGGCGACGGTCTGGCCGGGCCGTACCCTCTCGCGCAGCGGCGGCCCGGACACCGGGTCACGCAGAGCCGCCCGCAGCACGCCCATCTGGTCGGGCGCGGCCGCGTGGTGGACAGGGGTCACCACCGTGGTGGCCTCGTCGGGCAGCTCGACCGTCAGGCCGGTCTCCCCGTAGGCCAGGCGGACCTTCATCGTGTCTCCTCACTGCCGGGCTCCGGCCAGAGCCCGCCGACGATCTCAGTATCGGCCAGGGCCGGATCGCCGTCGACCTCGCCCGGGGAGCCCTCGACGTCTTCGAGCACCGAGCGGAGCCATGTCTCGGTCGTGCCGATGTGCATCAGCGCCGCCGCCTGCGCGAGCGTCGCGTCACCGGCGGCCAGAGCGTTGTAGATCGCCTCGTGCTCGGCGATGGTCTTGTGCGAGCTGCCGGTCTCGACCGTGCCGCGCCACACTCGCATCCGCAGGGTACGGCCGGAGATCCCCTCGAGCAGGGTGGACAGCGTCTCGTTGCCGGTCGCCCGCACCACGGCCCGGTGGAAGGCCGCGTCATGGCGGTTCAGCTTCTCCACGTCATCTCTGGCCGCACACATCGCGGTCAGGTGCTCGCCGACCTCGGCGAGCTGCTCGGCGGAGATCCGGGACGCGGCCAGAGCGGTCGCCGCGGGCTCCAGCATCCGCCGCACCTGGACGATCTCCAGCAGGGTGTCGTCGCGCAGCAGCTCGACGGCCAGCCCCAGTCCTTCCAGCAGCAGCCGCGGCTCCAGGCTGGTCACGTAGGTGCCGTCGCCCCGCCGTACATCGAGCACCCGGGCCACGACCAGCGCCTTGACCGCCTCGCGCAACCCGTTGCGGGAGACGCCCAGGTGGGCGGCGAGCTGGTGCTCCGGGGGCAGCCGCGCCCCAGGGGGCAGCTCACCCGACTGGACGAGCGCCCGGATGCGGGAGATCGCCTCGTCGGTCAGGGACATGGGCGCGACCTCCGGTCGTGAAGTCGCTCGATCGGTACGCAGGTCACGCCGGGAACATAACAGACATCCCATGTTCGCGCGAGAGCTCGATCCATTGTGAAACAAACGTGGGTTGTATTCACGCGACAGAGCCACGCGACATCCGGCTATAGGGGCATATTGCCGGTATTTCACTGGAGGGTCTAGACACATCGAGCCGAGAGGATTACAAAGACATCCCATGTCCATGTGGTGAAGATCTCTTCACCTTCCGGAAACATCCGCTGGAGGCAGACCTTCGTGCGCACGCATCACCGGAGCGGGTCACCGTGACGGAGCTGATCACCTCGATCGAGGCCCACGACATCCGGTTCCCCACCTCTCGCCACCTCGACGGTTCCGACGCCATGAACCCCGAGCCCGACTACTCCGCCGCCTACGTGATCGTGCGGACCGACGGCGGGCAGGAGGGGCACGCACTCGCCTTCACCGTCGGGCGCGGCAACGAGCTCGCCGTCGCCGCCGTGGAGTCGCTGGCACCGCTGATCGCCGGCCGGCCGGTGGCCGAGGTGCTCGGCGACCTCGGCGGGGTGTCACGCCGGCTCACCGGCGACAGCCAGCTGCGCTGGCTCGGCCCGGAGAAGGGCGTCATCCACATGGCGGCGGGGGCCGTGCTCAACGCTCTGTGGGACCTCCGTGCGCGCAGGGCGGGCAAGCCGCTGTGGCGGCTGCTGTCGGAGCTGTCTCCGGAGGAGATCGTCGACGTCGTCGACTTCCGCTACCTGGAGGAGGCGCTCACCCGCGAGGAGGCGCTGACCATCCTGCGCGGCACCGAGCCGGGCCGCGCCGAGCGCCGCGCGCGCCTGCTCGCCGAGGGCTATCCGGCCTACACCACCACCCCCGGCTGGCTCGGCTACACCGACGACAAGCTGGTCCGGCTGGCCAAGGAGGCGGTCGCCGACGGGTTCCACCTCATCAAGCTGAAAGTCGGCGCCGATCCGGCCGAGGACGTCCGGCGCGTACGGCTGGCCCGCGAGGCGGTCGGCCCCGACGTGCGCATCGCCGTGGACGCCAACCAGGCATGGAACGTCGGCCAGGCGATCGAACGCCTGGCCACGCTCGCCGAGTTCGACCTGTACTGGATCGAGGAGCCCACCTCCCCCGACGACGTGCTCGGCCACGCCGCCATCCGGAAGCGGGTCGCGCCCATCAAGGTCGCCACCGGCGAGCACGCCCACAACCGGGTGATGTTCAAGCAGTTCCTGCAGGCGGACGCGATCGACATCCTGCAGCTCGACGCGACCAGAGTCGCCGGGGTCAACGAGAACATCGCCATCCTGCTGCTGGCCGCCAAGTTCGGAGTGCCGGTGTGTCCGCACGCGGGCGGTGTCGGTCTGTGTGAGATGGTCCAGCACCTGTCGATGTTCGACTACGTGGCCCTCAGCGGCACCACCGAGGACCGCGTCATCGAGTACATCGACCACCTGCACGAGCACTTCACCGACCCGGTGGTGATCAGAGGCGGCCGGTACGCCGCCCCCCTCAAGCCGGGCGGAGGCGCCGAGATGCATCCGGCGTCCCGCGCCGAGTACGCCTACCCGCACGGCCCCCGGTGGGCCGCCGGCACAGCCGCCGACGTGACGGGGGCGGCGTGATGGGGACCTTCGACGGGCTCACGGCCGTCGTCACCGGCGGCGCCTCCGGCATCGGCCTGGCCACCGCCACCCTGCTGGCCGAGCGGGGGGCCCGCGTAGCCTGCCTCGACCTGGTCCCCGACGTGCCCGAGCCCCTGCTCGGGTTGCGGGCCGACGTGACCGACGACGCGTCGGTGCGGACCGCGGTGGCCGAGGCCGCGGACCGGCTCGGCGGCATCGACATCCTGGTGAACAACGCGGGGATCGGAGCCCAGGGCGGGATCGAGGACAACGACGACGACGAATGGCGCCGGGTCTTCGACGTCAACGTGTTCGGCATGGTCCGGGTGGCCAGGTCGGCGCTGCCCCACCTGCGGGCGTCGCGGGCCGCGGCGATCGTGAACACCTGCTCCATCGCGGCGACCGCCGGGCTGCCCCAGCGGGTCCTGTACGCCTCCACCAAGGGCGCGGTGCTGTCCATGACCCAGGCCATGGCGGCCGACCTGGTCACGGAGGGCATCCGCGTCAACTGCGTCAACCCCGGCACCGCCGACACCCCGTGGGTGAATCGGCTGCTGGAGGCCGCCGCCGACCCCGAAGGGGAACGCCGGGCGCTCGCCGCCCGCCAGCCGATGGGCCGTCTGGTCTCGGCGAACGAGGTGGCCGAGGCCATCGCGTACCTGGCGAGTCCCCTCGCCGGTTCGACCACCGGCACCAACCTGTCCGTGGACGGCGGCATGCACGGGCTCCGGCTGCGACCAAGCACAGGAAAGGAACAGCCATGAGACGAGGACTCGCCCTGGGAACGGCCGTCGCCCTGGCGGCCGGTCTGGCCGGCGCCTGCGGAAGTGACGCGGGCGGCGGCACAACCGCCTCGGGAGGCGGCAAGCCGGTCGTCGGGGTGGACTACCCCCGCTCCGACACCGACTTCTGGAACTCCTTCATCAAGTACGTCCCCCAGTTCGGCGCCGAGAACGGCCTCGAACTGAAGACCTCCAATTCGCAGAACGACATCTCCAAGCTCACCGCCAACGTGCAAAGCCTCATCAGCCAGGGCGTCAAGGGCGTCGTGCTGGCGCCGCAGGACACCGCCGCCGTGGTCCCCACCCTCCAGCAGCTCACCGCCAAGAAAATCCCCGTCGTCATGGTCGACACCCGCCCCGAGCAGGGCGACGCCTACATGGTGGTGCGCGCCGACAACCGGGCCTACGGCGAGAAGGCGTGCAAGTTCCTCGGCGAGAAGCTGTCCGGCAAGGGCAAGGTCGTGATGCTCCAGGGCGACCTGGCCTCCATCAACGGCCGTGACCGCACCGAGGCGTTCAACGCCTGCATGAAGGCCGACTACCCGGACATCACGGTGTTCGGCGAGGCCACCAACTGGGACGGCGCCGTCGCCTCGCAAAAATTCCAGACGCAGCTCACCGCCCACCCCGACATCAAGGGCGTCTACATGCAGTCGAGCTTCGCCCTGTCGGGCACTCTCCAGGTGCTCAAGCAGCGCGGCCTGCTGGTCCCTCCGGGCGATCCCAAGCACGTCTTCGTCATCTCCAACGACGGCATCCCCCAGGAGCTGAAGGAGATCGCCGCCGGCAACATCGACGCCACCGTCTCACAGCCGGCCGACCAGTACGCCAAGTACGCCCTGGAGTACACCAAGGCCGCCCTCGACGGAAAGACGTTCAAGCCCGGCGCGACCGACCACGACAGCACCATCGTCCAGGTGCGCCCGGGCCTGCTGGAGGATCAGCTCTCCGCGCCCCTGGTCACCGCCGACGGCGGCACCTACGGCGACGTCCCGAGCATCAAGCCGGACGACTCCTCGCTCTGGGGTAACACCCTTGGCGGCTGACCGGGCGCCCACACCTCTCGTCGAGGCGGTGGGCGTCACCAAGAAGTACGGCGAGACCGTCGCGCTGGACCGCGCCGGAATCCAGATCATGCCCGGCCGGACTCACGCCCTGGTCGGCCGTAACGGGGCCGGGAAGTCCACCCTGGTCTCGATCCTCACCGGCCTGGCGCCCCCCGACGAGGGCGAGGTGCGGTTCGGCGGCGAACCCGCGCCGCGCCTCGCCGACCGCGACGCCTGGCGGCAGCGGGTGGCCTGCGTCTACCAGAAGTCCACGATCATCCCCGAGCTGACCGTGGCGGAGAACCTATACCTGCACCGCCACGACCTGAACCGGTTCGGACTGGTCCGCTGGGGTGCGCTGCGGCGCAAGGCGGCCACGCTGCTCGCCGCCTGGTCGGTGGACGTCGACGTACGCCTGCCCGCCGGCGAGCTGGACGTCGAGCAGCGGCAGTTCGTGGAGATCGCCCGTGCGCTGTCCTTCGGCGCCCGGTTCATCATCCTCGACGAACCGACCGCCCAACTCGACGCCGCCGCCATCGCCCGGCTGTTCACCCGCATCCGCACCCTGCAGGAACAGGGAGTGACCTTCCTGTTCATCAGCCACCACCTGCAGGAGATCTACGAGATCTGTGACACGGTCACGGTCTTCCGCGACGCCCGGCACATCCTGACCACCACGGTGGCCGACCTGACGCACGCCGAACTGGTGGCGGCGATGGCGGGAGAGGCCACCGGCCTGACCACCGCACTCCCCCGGGCGTCCGTGCCCGCCGACGCCGGCGTGGCGCTCGGCGTGCGCGGCCTGTCATACGGCGACGCCTACCGGGAGATCGACTTCGACGTCCGGGCCGGCGAGATCGTCGGCCTGGCGGGCGCAGCCGGCAGCGGCCGGACCGAACTGGCCGAGACCGTCGTCGGGCTGCGCGCGGCCGATTCGGGCGCGATCGAGGTCACCGGCCGTCGTCCCCGTCCCGGCAGCGTGCCCGACGCGCTCACCGCGGGTGTCGGCTTCGTCCCCCGTGACCGGCATCACCAGGGGTTCGTCTCGATGATGTCGATCGCCGACAACGCCACCATGACCGTCCCCGAACGGCTCGGCGAGGCCGGCCTGATCAGCGGCCGGCGGCGCGACCGGCTGGCCAGGACCTTGATCGCCAACCTGGCGATCAAGACCCCCGGTCCCGGTCTGCCCGTGATGGGCCTGTCCGGCGGCAACCAGCAGAAGGTCGTCATGGCCAGGGCGCTGGCCTCCGATCCCCGGCTGCTCGTGCTGATCACCCCCACCGCCGGGGTGGACGTGAAGTCCAAGGAGTTCCTGCTCGGCAAGGTCGAGGAGACGGCCGCCAAGGGAAGCGGTGTGTTGATCGCCTCCGACGAACTCGACGACCTGCGGCTGTGCGACCGGCTGCTGGTGATGTTCCAGGGCAGCCTCGTCGCGGAGATGGCCGCCGGATGGCATGACCACGACGTGGTGGCGGCCATGGAAGGAGTCCGGCTCGATGCCTGAGACAACCCTCACGCCCGCCACGGAGAGCGCCGCCCCCGAGCGGGAACGGCCGCGGGTACGGCTCGCCCGGCTGCGCGACTTCGCGCTGATCCCCGCGATCATCGTGATCGCCGTCATCGGCCAGATCGTCAACCCGATCTTCCTGCAGGGCGACAACCTGATCAACATCCTGCAGACCATGTCGGAGATGTCGCTGCTGGTCCTGGCGCAGACCCTCGTCCTGGTCGCCGGCAAGATGGACCTCTCGCTGGAGTCGACCTTCGGCCTCGCGCCGGGCGTGGCCGCCTGGCTGACCGTCGCCGTCGGCTCGGGCGCCGGGCTGGGCGTGCTGTCGGGAGCCTGGGCGATCCCGATCACCCTGGCCGTCGGCGCGCTGATCGGCGTGATCAACGCGCTGTTGATCGTGCGGTTCGGGCTCAACGGCTTCATCGTCACCCTCGGCATGCTGATCGTGCTGCGCGGCCTGCTCACCGGCATCTCCGGCGGCCAGACCTTCTTCAACCTGCCGCCGTCGATGCTCTACCTCGGCTCGGCCCTGTGGTTCGGCGTGCCCGCCTCGATCTGGCTGTGCCTGCTGCTGTTCGCCGCCGGCATCGTGCTGCTCGGCTTCACCCGCTACGGCCGCGCCCTGTACGCCATCGGCGGCAACGTGGACGCGGCCAAGACGGCCGGCATCCGCACCGACCGGGTGCTGTGGACCGCCCTGGTCGGCGCCGGCCTGCTCGCCGCGCTCGGGGGCCTGCTGCTGTCGGGACACCTCGCCTCGGTGGCCGCCGCGCAGGGCGACGGCGCCATCTTCACCGTGTTCGCCGCGGCCGTGATCGGTGGCGTCAGCCTCAACGGCGGCAAGGGCACCATGTTCGGCGCGTTCACCGGCATCCTTCTTCTCTACATGATCCAGAACGTCCTCACCCTGGCCGGCGTGCCCGCCCAGTGGATCCAGGCTCTCAACGGCGCCATCATCCTCATCGCCCTCATCCTGTCTCGCCTCACCGGAGGAAAAGTCCAGGAATAACCCGCCCCAAGCACCCCTCTTCCGTTCCTCGCCGCGGCACTCCCCAGTGCCACACCCCCTACCGATTGGAACGACCATGTCCGACGAACATCACCTGACACGCAGGCGACTGATGCAGATCGGAACAGCCGGAGCCGGCGCTCTGCTGTTGCCGCTGCAATGGACGGCGGCCGCGCGGGCCGCCTCGGCACCCCCTGCGGCGGTGACCGCCGCAGGCGACCTGGCGCTGTGGTACGACGAGAGCGCCGGCACCGACTGGCTGCGCGCGCTTCCGATCGGCAACGGCCGCCTGGGCGCCATGGTGTTCGGCAACGTCGACACCGAGCGTCTGCAGCTCAACGAGGACACCGTCTGGGCCGGTGGGCCGTACGACCAGAGCAACACCCGGGGCGCGGGGGCGCTCGGGCAGATCCGGCAGCTGGTCTTCCAGAACCAGTGGAGCCAGGCCCAGACCCTGATCGACCAGAACATGCTCGGCAGCCCCGCGGGCCAGCTGGCCTACCAGACCGTCGGCAACCTGCGGCTCGCGTTCGGCAACACCTCCGGGGTCTCGGAGTACAACCGCTACCTGGACCTGACCACGGCCACCACGACGGTGTCGTACCTGAAAAACGGCGTGCGCCACCAGCGCGAGACGTTCGCGAGCGCGCCGGACCAGGTGATCGTCATGCGCCTGACCGCTGACAGGACCGGCTCGATCACGTTCTCCGCGACGTTCGACAGCCCCCAGCAGACGACGCGATCCAGCCCGGACGGCACGACGGTGGCGCTCAGCGGCGTCTCGGGCAGCATGGAGGGCAAGACCGGCGCGGTCCGGTTCCTGGGCCTGGCCCAGGCCGTCGTCGACGGCGGCACCGTCAGCAGCTCCGGCGGCACGCTGCAGGTGACGGGTGCGAACAGCGTGACGGTGCTGATCTCCATCGGCTCCAGCTACCGTAACTTCCGCGACGTCAGCGGCGACTACCAGGGCATCGCGCGGCAGTATCTCAGCGCCGCCGTCGCCAGGACCTACACCGACCTGCGCGCCCGGCACGTGGCCGACTACCAGCGGCTGTTCGGGCGCACGACGCTCGACCTCGGCCGCACCTCGGCGGCCGACCAGCCGACCGACGTGCGGATCGCGCAGCACAACAGCGTCAACGACCCGCAGTTCTCGGTGCTGCTGTTCCAGTTCGGCCGGTACCTGCTGATCTCCTCCTCCCGGCCCGGCACCCAGCCGGCCAACCTGCAGGGCATCTGGAACGACTCGCTGGCGCCGTCCTGGGACTCGAAGTACACCATCAACGCCAACCTGCCGATGAACTACTGGCCGGCCGACACGACGAACCTGTCGGAGTGCTTCGAGCCGGTGTTCGGGATGATCAACGATCTGACGGTCAGCGGCGCCCGCACGGCCCAGGTCCAGTACAACGCCGGCGGCTGGGTGGCCCACCACAACACCGACGCGTGGCGGGCCACCTCCGTCGTCGACGGCGCGTTCTGGGGTATGTGGCAGACCGGCGGCGCGTGGCTGGCCTCCCTGATCTGGGAGCACTACACCTTCACCGGCGACCTCGGGTTCCTCCAGCAGTACTACCCGGCGATGAAGGGCGCCGCGCAGTTCTTCCTCGACACCCTCGTGCAGGAACCGAGCCTCGGATTCCTGGTCACGAACCCGTCGAACTCCCCGGAGCTGGCCCACCACAGCGGTGTCAGCGTCTGCGCCGGCCCCACGATGGACAACCAGATCCTGCGCGACCTGTTCAACGGCTGCGCCAAGGCCGGTCAGGCGCTCGGCGTCGACTCCGACTTCCGGACGCGGGTCCTGGCCGCCCGGGACCGGCTCCCTCCGATGAAGACCGGCTCGCGCGGCAACATCCAGGAGTGGCTGTACGACTGGGTCGAGACCGAGCCGGCCCACCGGCACATCTCCCACCTGTACGGCCTGCACCCCAGCAACCAGATCACCAAGCGCGGCACCCCGGCTCTGTACAACGCCGCGCGGCGGACCCTCGAACTGCGCGGTGACGACGGGACCGGCTGGTCGCTCGCCTGGAAGATCAATTACTGGGCGCGGATGGAGGAGGGCGCCCGCGCGCACACCCTGATCCGGCTCCTGGTGACGACGGACCGGCTCGCGCCGAACATGTTCGACCTGCACCCGCCGTTCCAGATCGACGGCAACTTCGGCGCGACGTCCGGTATCGCGGAGATGCTCCTGCAGAGCCACAACGGCGAGCTGCACGTGCTCCCGGCGCTGCCGTCCGCCTGGCCGGCCGGAAAGGTGCAGGGTCTGCGGGGGCGCGGCGGCTACACCGTGGACACGACGTGGAGCTCCGGCACGGCCACCGAGATCCTCGTCAAGTTCGACCGCAACGGGACCGTCAACGTCCGCAACCGGATCTTCACCGGCACCTACCAGGTGGTCGACACCACGAGCGGCTCCGCCGTCACCGTCGCCAAACCCGAGTCCGACGTCATCGCGCTGACCGGCCAGGCCGGCCGCACGTACCGCCTGACCGGAACCGGCGCACCACAGCCCACCTATGTGCGGATCGCCAACGGGACCACCGGCCTGGTCCTGGACAGCGGCGGCAACGTCGCCTCCGGATCGAACCTCAAGCAGTGGAACAACGACGGCAGCACCAACCTGCAGTGGCAGCTCGTCGATCTGGGCAGCGGCTGGTACCGCATCGTCAACCGCACCAACGGCATGGTCATCGACAGCTGGGGCAACACCGCCAACGGCGCCATCGCCCGGCAGGCGGCCTGGGGCGGCGGCAACAACCAGCAGTGGCGCCTCAACGACGTGGGCAACGGCCGCTACCAGATCATCAACCGCGGCACCGGCACGTCCCTGGACGGCATGGGCAACAGCACCGCCGGCTCCACCGTCGCCATGTGGACGCCCAACACCAACACCAACAACCAATGGACCATCACGGGCGTGTGACGGTCGGCGACCTGCCTCGGACCTGATCCATATGTGCTGTGCCGCGACCGGCCACCGGTCGCGGCACAGCACATCCCGGTGTGCGCGTCGTGCGCCGGGATGACTCCGGCGCACGACGCGGAAGCGATCCACCGCGCTCCCGGCTCCTCCGGGCGATGTCGCCGCCGACCTGACAGCCGTCCGGCCGGAGTCGCGGGCACGCGCGTCTTCGCCATGGCAGAAAACGGATGCCACCCGCTGGATCGGCCCGGGGCACCCCGACTCGGCGAGCCGCAGTACAGCCAGGCCCGAAAATTAACCTGAAATCAGCCCGAAACTTACGGTTGCCAAGTCGTAACTTCTGTGAAACTTTCACTTACGCAGGCGCCGTTAGGTGATCTCCCTCCGGACGAATGTCCAGGCAGGGAGCATGCCGACACCGGGGCCCAGCTCAGCCAGGACCGCAGCCTGTTGACGCCGATCGACCAGTCGGATGTACTCCGCGACATCACCCCTTAGGAGCAGGCCGTGGAGATCTGAAGTCTTAAATGTTAACGCTAACAAGCTTGTGAAGGGAAAACCATGCGTCCCACCAGGCGAAATCGCCCGCATGTGCTGATCACCGCCAACGGCGGGGCGGTCGTGCAGTGGGCCGATCCCAACGGCGCCGACCGGCAGCGGCGCCTCGCGGGCTCGCCGGGTGGTCACGTCCGCCTCATCGACCGGGGCGGCGACAAGGCGGTGAAGGTACGGGGCGCCTCCGCCGCAGACATCGTCCAGTACGACGACCGGGGCGGCAACAACCAGCAGTGGCAACTCTCCCGCATCGGATGAAATCGGAGCACATTGTGCAGATCAGACCCTTGGCTGTCATCGTCACGGCGGCCACGTTACTGGTGAGCCTCTTCGTGGCCACCCAGTCCGCGAACGCGGCGACCGTCGACACCAACGCGTGGTACGTGCTGGTCAACCGCACCAGCGGCAAGGCGCTGGACGTCTACAACCTGGCCACCAACGACGGCGCCCGCATCACCCAGTGGACCCGCAACAACGGCAACCAGCAACAGTGGCAGTTCGTCGACTCCGGCAGCGGCTACTACCGCGTCAAGTCCCGCCTCTCCGGCAAGGTCCTGGACGTCAGCAACTTCTCCACCGCCAACGGCGGCGCGATCGTGCAGTGGGCCGACCTCAACGGCACCAACCAGCAATGGCGCCTCGCCGACTCCGACAGCGGCTACGTGCGCCTCGTCAACCGCAACAGCAACAAGGCCCTGGAGGTCCAGGGCGCCTCCACCGCCGACGGCGCCAACATCGTCCAGTACGACGACTGGGGCGGCGCCAACCAGCAGTGGCAGTTCGTCCAGGTCGGCAGCGGATCGACCCCCACCCCCACCCCGACACCGACCGGTAACTGCAATCTTCCGTCGAGCTACCGCTGGACCTCGACCGGTGTGTTGGCGACCCCGAAGTCCGGATGGGTCTCGCTCAAGGACTTCACCGTCGCCCCCTACAACGGCAGGCAGCTCGTCTACGCCACCACGCACAACACCGGCACGTCATGGGGTTCGATGAACTTCGGCCTGTTCACCAACTGGTCGGAGATGGCCTCGGCCAGCCAGAACACCATGTCCTCCGCCACCGTCGCCCCCTCCCTGTTCTACTTCGCCCCCAAGAACATCTGGGTCCTGACCTACCAATGGGGCCCCACCGCCTTCTCCTACAGAACCTCCAGCGACCCCACCAACCCCAACGGCTGGTCCTCGGCCCAGACCCTCTTCTCCGGCAGCATCTCCGGCTCCGGAACCGGGCCCATCGACCAGACCGTCATCGGTGACGGCACCAACATGTACCTGTTCTTCGCCGGCGACAACGGCAAGATCTACCGGGCCGGCATGCCCATCGGAAACTTCCCCGGCAGCTTCGGTTCCACCTCCACCGTGGTCATGAGCGACACGACGAACAACCTGTTCGAGGCCGTTCAGGTCTACAAGCTCCAGGGCCAGAGCCGATACCTCATGATCGTCGAGGCGATCGGCTCACAGGGCCGCTACTTCCGCTCCTTCACCGCCACCAGCCTGAACGGCTCCTGGACGGCGCAGGCCGCGACCGAGAGCAATCCCTTCGCCGGCAAGGCCAACAGCGGCGCCACCTGGACCAACGACATCAGCCACGGCGAGTTGCTCCGCACCAGCGCCGACCAGACCATGACCGTCGACCCCTGCAACCTCCAGCTGCTCTACCAGGGCCGCAGCCCCAGCTCCGGCGGCGACTACGGCCTCCTGCCCTACCGGCCGGGCCTGCTGACCCTGCAGCGCTGACCGCAGAACCCACCTCCGGCCCATTCCCGACCTCCACCGCGAAGACGTCCACCCCATCGGGTCAGCATCATCACGACACACGATCAGGACCGGGCCGGAGGTGGAACGGGCGGGCTCGGCACACGGCCGAGCCCGCCCGGGTCACGCGGGAGCCCGGATCATCCTGCTGCCCGAGCGAGGGAGTTCGCCTCGGCGATCACAACGCGGGCGGCGATCACAACTCCCCGCCCTGACGCCTGGGCCTGCTATCACCCCCTGAACCGCACCGGACGTGGCGAACCCTCCGATCCGCCACGTCCGGTGCCATCAGCACCCCCGTCAGATACCGCCTGAGGGAGACGACAGGTGAGACCCGTACTTCGCACGGCCAGGAGATCTCGCCACCTGGTTCTCTGGACCGTGAGCCTGCTTCTGCTGACCACGTTGTTCCCGTCCCTGGCCAGGGCCGACAACCCGATCGTGCAGACCGTCTACACCGCCGACCCGGCGCCGCTCGTCCACAACGGCCGCCTCTACCTCTACACCGGCCACGACGAGGACGGCTCCACGTACTTCACCATGCGTGACTGGCGGGTGTACTCCACCACGGACATGGTCAACTGGACCGACCACGGCTCACCGATGAGCCTGGCCACCTTCGCCTGGGCCGACACCAACGCCTGGGCTGGCCACGTCGCCTACCGCAACGGCAAGTTCTACTGGTACGTCCCGGTGCGGAACCGGGCGACCGGCGGCATGGCCATCGGGGTCGCGGTCGGCGACAGCCCCACCGGGCCCTTCCGTGACGCGCTGGGCCGCCCGCTGGTCGAGAACAACGAGATCGACCCCAACGTCCTCATCGACGACAACGGCCAGGCCTACCTCTACTGGGGGAACCCCCGCCTGTGGTACGTCCGGCTGAACACCGACATGATCTCCTACTCCGGCAGCCCGACCCAGATTCCGCTCACCACGGCGGGATTCGGCACGCGCAGTGGCAACGCCAGCCGTCCCACCCTCTACGAAGAGGGGCCGTGGGTCTTCAAACGCAACAACCTCTACTACAACGTGTTCGCCGCCGAATGCTGCTCGGAGTTCATCGGCTACTCGACGGCCTCCAGCGCCACCGGGCCGTGGACCTACCGGGGAACGGTCATGCCGAGGCAGGGATCGAGCTTCACCAACCACCCCGGGATCATCGACTTCGCCGGCGGATCCTACTTCTTCTACCACAACGGCGCCCTGCCGGGCGGAGGCGGTTACACCCGCTCGGTGGCCGTGGAGAAGTTCACCTTCAACTCCGACGGCACCATCCCCATCATCAACATGACCACCGCGGGACCACCGCAGGTCGGCACCCTCAACCCGTTCGTCCGGCAGGAGGCCGAGACCGTCGCCTGGGCATCCGGGGTGGAGACCGAAGCCTCCGGCGAAGGCGGCATGAACGTCGGGTTCATCGAGAACGGCGACTACGTCAAGGTCAAGGGCGTCGCCTTCGGCAACGGGGCGTCCTCCTTCACCGCCCGCGTGGCCTCGGGGACCGGTGGCGGCCAGCTCGAGGTCCGCCTCGGCAGTGCCACCGGCACCCTCGTCGGCACCTGCACCGTCCCCGGTACCGGCGGCTGGCAGAACTGGGCCTCGGTCACCTGCCCGGTGTCGGGCGCCACCGGCACGCGCGACCTCTACCTGCGTTTCACGGGCGGCAGCGGCTACCTGTTCAACCTCAACTGGTGGCAGTTCACCCAGGGCGGCGGCAGCGGCGGCGGGAACCTGCTGACCAACGGCACGATGGAGGACGGCACGACGGGCTGGACCAGCTCCGGCGGCACCCTGTCCTCCGCCACGAACGTGGTCCGCGGCGGCAGCCGGTCGCTGCTCAACTCCGGCCGTACGGCCGCCTGGCAGGGCCCGCACCAGAACGTGACCGCGCAGCTCACCAACGGCAGGAGCTACACCACGAGCGTCTGGGTCCGCTCGCAGAGCGGCACTCCCGGCGCGAAGGCGACCCTGACGCTCACCGCGAACGGCACGACGAGCTACATCCAGCTCACCCCGGCGCAGGCGGTCAACGCCGGCGGCTGGACCCAGCTCACCGGCACCGCGACCGTCTCCTGGACCGGAACGCTGACCAACGCCTCCTTCTACGTCGAAACGGACGCGGGCACCGACAACCTCTACGTCGACGACGCCTCCCTTCAATGACGGGAGGCGCGCCGTGCCAGGGCACCGATCCCCGCTGACGGCCGTCACGGTCGCGGCCCCCGTCGTCCGGCGGCCGGCCGATGAGGGCGCCGTCTTCGTCTCGCCCCGGTGGAATGGCTCGCTCGCAGCCGGCACGAGCACCACCTTCGGCTTCATCACCAGTGGCAGCGCGACCGCCCCCGCGATCGCCTGCGCCTGACCATCCGCAGGAGCGACATCAATGAGAAGACAACGAGCACGTGTACTGCTGGCCCTGACGGCGCTGACCATGGCGCTCACCCCCGCCACCCAGGCGCAGGCGCTGGAGAACGGCGTAGGCCGTACCCCCCCGATGGGGTGGAACAGCTGGAACACCTTCGGCTGCAACATCAACGAGACGCTGATCCGGCAGACGGCCGACGCCATGGTCGGTAACGGCATGCGCGACCTGGGATACCAGTACGTCGTCGTCGACGACTGCTGGATGAACTCCAACCGCGACTCCGCCGGGAACCTCCAGGCCAACCTGTCGCGGTTCCCGAGCGGCATGAAGGCGCTCGGCGACTACCTGCACGCCAGAGGCCTGAAGTTCGGCATCTACCAGGCCCCCTTGGACAAGACCTGCGCCCAGTACTTCGGCTCCTATCCCGGCGCGACCGGCAGCCTCAACCACGAGGTCCAGGACGCCCAGCAGTTCGCCGCCTGGGGCGTCGACTACCTGAAGCACGACTGGTGCTCCCCCACCGGCACCATCAACGACCAGATACGCGTCTTCGCCAAGATGCGCGACGCGCTGGCGGCGACCGGGCGGCCGATCCTCTACAGCATCAACCCCAACAGCATCCACGAGAAGACCGGCCCGCAACGCAACTGGGGTGACATCGCCAACATCTGGCGCACGACCGAGGACATCACCAACGCCTGGAACACGGGTCAGACCAACGGCTACCCGATGGGCATCCAGAACATCGTCAACGTCACCGTTCCGCTGGCCTCGTACGCCAAGCCCGGCCAGTTCAACGACCCCGACATGATGGAAGTCGGCCGCGGCGGCATGAACGACACCGAGATGCGCAGCCACTTCGCGCTGTGGGCCATGATGGCCTCGCCTCTGATCGCCGGGAACGACGTCCGGAACATGGACAGCGCGACCAGCACGATCATGAAGAACCAGAACCTGATCGCCGTCAACCAGGACTCGCTCGGCCTCCAGGCCACCCAGGTCAGCAACGACGGCACGCGCCGCATCCTGGCCAAACGCCTGAGCAACGGCGACGTCGCGGTCGCCCTGTTCAACCAGGGCGGCAGCACGACCACGATCAGCACCACCACGTCCGCCATCGGCCTGTCCGGCAGCTCCTTCGGCCTGCGCGAGGCCTGGAGCAACGCCGTCACCTCGACCACCGGGAACATCTCGGCGAGCGTGCCGGCGCACGGCACCGTCGTGTTCCGGGTCAGCGGCGGCACGCCCAATCCCGATCCCTCACCTACGCCCACGCCTTCCACGTCTCGCATCCAGGGCGTGGGATCGGGCCGGTGCCTGGACGTGACCGGTGCCTCCCAGGCCAACGGCACCCAGGTGGTGATCTGGGACTGTAACGGCCAGAGCAACCAGCAGTGGGCCTCCACCTCCGCCGGTGAGCTACGGGTCTACGGCAACAAGTGCCTGGACGTCAACAACAACGGCACCGCCGACGGAACCGGCGTCCTCATCTGGGACTGCAACGGCCAGAACAACCAGAAGTGGCGCTTCAACACCGACGGCACCGTCACCGCCGTCGGCGCGAACAAGTGCCTGGACGTCGCCGGCAACGCCACGGCCAACAACGCCAGACTCCAGATCTGGACCTGCACCGGCGGCGCCAACCAACGCTGGACCCGCGGGTGATCCTCTTGCCCGCCGCACCCTGAAAGGCCGTTCGACGGCCCGGCGGGCAGAGGCCCCGAACGGATGCGCATACCCTGCCGCCCGGCTGAAAGGAGGGCGGCAGGGTATGCGCATCCTGGTCAGCGGCCCCAGATCCGCCAGGTCTGGTTCAGGGGACCGCCCTGTCCGACCGGGTTGCACGTCCACTGGAGAACGGGTGCCCGGGGTGCGGTGGAGACCGCGCTCACGTCCACGCACTTCCCGCTGTGTCGCGCGACGAGCTGGTAGTCGTGCGCGTCGTTCCCTCCGTAGGTCACCCTGCGGAGGGTGAACTGCTGGTTCTGGGCGCCGTTCAGACAGGTCCACTGGTGGACGGGCGCGCCGTCGGCGGTCGAGACCCCGCTGACGTCCAGGCACTTGCCGCTCTGCTGGTTGACGAGCGTGTAGGTGCCGGCGACTCCGCTCACCGGCCGGAAGTTCCACAGCTGCTGGTCACCGCCCTCGCAGTAGAACTGCTGCTGGACGTTGCCGTCGCCCGTGCTCAGGTTCGCGTTGTCCAGGCACTGCTGGGAGTGCTGGGCCACGGCGACCGATGTGAAGCCCCCGTCCGAGGGCGGCACGAGCGTGACGGTCAGGGCGTCGTCGACGGCGGTGTTGGGCAGGTTGAGCGTGACGGCGTTGCCGGACAGGGTCACGACGGAGTTCTGGATCGTCACCGGGCCCTGCACCGCGCCGCCGGCGTTGTTCGGGACGCGCTGCACGATCGCGCGCACCTGGTTGTTCTGGACGATGCCACCGGTGGTGTCCAGCCGCTGGAGGTTGACGGCGAGGTTACCGGTGGTACGGCCGCCGCCCACGAGCACCTTGGCCGATCCGTTCGCCTTGGTGGCGAAGGCGTCGTAGGAGGCGCTCGGGGTGACCGACACGATCTGTCCCGTCTGGGAGGCGTAGAAGCGGTAGACCCACCATTCGCCTCGGGGCAGGTGCTGCCCCGCGCTGTTGCGGATCAGCAGGTTGGCGAGGTCGTTGTGGAGGCTCGCACCGCCCGCCCAGTTGGCGCGCAGTCCGTCGGCGCCCGCCCGTTCCAGGCGGGCGATGTACCACGACCCGTCGCCGGGATTCTGCTCGTTCGTCGCGCCGTATTCGTTGATCTGGTACGGCCTCGGGTGCTGGATGCCCCGGGAGTTCAGGGTCGTGTTGGCCGCGGAAACGTTGGCCACCGGATCGCCGGGCAGCGAGTGCCAGCTGACGATGTCCGGCACGACGTTGTTGGCGCGGACGAAGTCCAGGTACTGGTTCCAGAAGGCGTGCGACGTGGACGGGACGCAGGCGCAGCTCGGCCCCACGATCAGCTGGTCGGGGAAGGCCGCGCGAATGCGCTGGTAGCCGCGCCGCCACAACTCGAAGTACTGGGACTGGGGACGGTTCCAGAACAGGGTGATGTTCGGCTCGTTCCACAGGTCCCACTGCACGGTGATCCCGGCCGCGCGCACGTCGTTGATCAGGCGCGTCATGAAGTTGTCGTAGTCGGTCCAGTCGCCGTTGTCCCCGGGGAAACGGGAGATCGGGTAGCCGTCGGCGCCCCACAGGTCGTGCGGGAGCAGGATGAACTGGCCGCCGAGGGCGATCGTGCGGCGCGCCTGTGCCAGGGTCGAGTTCCAGCGGCGTTCGTAGGCCCCCGACACCCAGCCGCCGGGAGAGGCGAGCTGTGCGCCACCGGCGCGCATGTAACGGAACTTGACGTCGCGGAGGAAGTGGTCGGCCGGGCCGCTGCCGTTCTCGGTCATGCCGTAGATCCAGCCGGAGGCCCGGTAGGTGGGGCTTCCGGCGGTCGTGGCGAAGTCGACGGTGATGGCTTCGTCCGCCGCGAGGGCGGGTGTGGCGGGCACGATCAGGCCGGTGACGGCGAGCGCGCAGGCGGCGATCAGGGCGCGGAGGGAACGGGATTTTAATCGGGTGCGCATCGGGCTGCTCCTGAAGAGGAGGGAGGCGGCGGAGAGCGAATCGATTCGACGGCAGGTTAGGTCCGCCGGAGACGACATGTCAACGGAGTGACAGACGTGTGAAAAGGAGGTTTCGCCGGAGTTCCGCGGTCGCGCGAAGCCGACGCCCCGGGCAACGACCTGTCAAAAATGAATCGATTCGCGACCTATGCCCTGGCCGGGCCGGTGGTGGCGCGCAGCGAGATGGGGGGCGCGACCAGGAGGTTGCGGTGGGGGGCGGCCGGGTCGGCTATCCGCTGCAGGAGCAGTTCGACGGCGTGCGCTCCCAGTTCGACGGCGGGTACGTCGGCCGCGGTGAGAGGCGGATGAAGGTTCTCCGCCCAGTGCTGGGCGGCGACACCCACGATCGAGAAGTCCCGAGGGACGATCCGGCCCATCCGGGCGAGCGCGTGGTAGACCCCGGCCGCGGCGGCCTCGTTCACGGTGGCGATCGCCGTCAGCTCGGGGTGCCCGGCCAGCAACTGCTCCGTGCACGCCTGGCCGGCCTGGGCGTCGTCGGCGCAGCAGACCGCCACGCCCCGGAGGCCACGCTCGCCGGCCGCTCGGTCGAATCCGGCCCGCGCGCGGTGCCCGGGGCCGTATCCGGCCGCCACCAGCTCGGCGCTGCGGTTGATCAAAGCGATGTCACGGTGGCCCAGGTCGGCCAGATGGTGAACGCACCGGGCGATGAGCGTCTCGTAGTCGAGGTCCACCCATGACATGCCGTCCGGCTCACGGGTGCGGCCGATTCCGACAAACGGCAGGCCGCTCTCCATCAACCGGGCGACCCGGTCGTCCTCCAGCCGTATCTCCATGACGATCACGCCGTCCACCCGCTGACCGGTGACGACGCGCTCGAAGGAACGGTCGTGCTCGCCGCCCGACGGAGACAGCAACACGTCGAGGTCGGCGCGGGCGGCGGCGTCGACGACGCTGGCGACGAAGCCGAGCTGCATGTCGGTGAGGCGCCTGCTGGCGGGCGGGATGACCAGACCGATCGTGCGGGTCCGGCCCTCCTTGAGGGCCCGCGCCGCCGCGTTGGGCCGGTAGCCCAGCTCGTCGATCACCGCCAGGATGCGCTGCTTGGTCTCCGGCGAGACGGGACGCCGGCCGGTGAGCGCGTAGGACACGGTGCTGCGGGACACGCCCGCCCTCTTGGCGATCTCCCCGATGTTCATTCGTGCATCGTAGTCGAATCGTTCCACAAATCTCTTGGCCGCCCTCCATTGACCTGTAGGAAGAACGAGCCTATGTTCGGTCGAACCGATTCGACATCGCCTGAAACCACCCCGTACGCCCGTCGACGGAGGTCACCCCCGATGAGATCTTTCCCAAGCGGCCGGCTCGCCGCCGGCATGGGCTTGGCCCTGCTGGCCGCCTGCTCCTCACCGTCCGGCGTGGAGGGCGCTCCGGGCACCGACGGCCCGGCCACCGCCGATACGACGTATACGATCTGGGATCCGTATCCGCAGTACGACAAGACGTCCGATTGGGTGCGTCTCCTGGAGGCGTGCGGCACCCAGGCCGGGGTCACGGTCGAACGGACCGGCTACGACACCGGCGATCTGACCAACAAGGCGCTGCTGGCGGCCCAGCAGGGAGACCCGCCGGACGTGCTGATCGTCGACAACCCGGTCGTCTCCACTCTCGCCGAGGGCGGGGTGCTGACGACGACCGAGGAGAACAAGCTCGACGTCTCGGCGATCTCTCCCAACCTGCTGGGCGCGGGCCAGAGCGGCGGCAAGACCTACGGTGTCCCGATCGGCGCCAACACCCTGGCGCTCTATTACAACAAGGACGTGCTGGACAAGGCGGAGGTCGACCCCGCCTCCATCAAGGACTGGGTGACGCTCACCGCGGCGCTCGAGAAGGTGAAGAAGTCCGGAGGCAAGGGCATCACGTTCTCGGCGATCGGCACCGAGGAGGGCAGCTTCCAGTTCCTCCCCTGGTTCTGGGGCTCGGGCGCCGACCTCACCGACCTCGATTCACCCGAAGGGGTCGCGGCGATCACGTTGTGGGCCGACTGGCTGAAGAAGGGGTACGCCCCCGACTCCGTCATCAACAACACGCAGACCACAAGCTGGCAGGAGTTCGCCACCGGCGAGTACGCGTTCGCGGAGAACGGCACCTGGCAACTGGCCAACGCCAGGAAGGCCGGCTTCCCGAACGGTGTCATCCCGATCCCCGCGAAGGACGGCGGCACCGCGCCCGCACCAACCGGCGGCGAGTTCGTGAGCATCCCCGTCCAGTCGGACACCGCCAGGTACGCCACGTCCCAGAAGCTGGTGAGCTGCCTGACGAACGGCGAGAACTCCCTCAAGACGGCCACCACGTTGTCGTACATCGCGCCGACCGAGGCCGTACAGGAACAGCAGATCGCGGCCGACGCCGGCCTGGGGGTCTGGGCGGAGGCCGTCAAAGTGGCCAAAGGCCGTACCGGCGACGATCTGGGAACCAGGTATCCGAAGATCTCCGAGCCGATGTGGGGGGCCGTACAGGCGGCGCTGAGTGCGTCGAAGCCGCCGCAACAGGCGATGACGGAGGCCCAGAGCGCGGCGAATGCCGTCCGATAACGGCCCGGACATGGCCCTTACCACCCCGGCCCGAAGCCGCGGCTCCGCCGGCGAGGCGGGACCGCGTCGCCGGGCGCCCCGTCCCCGGTCCCGGCAGTGGACGGCCTGGGCGTTCCTCACCCCGGTCACCGTCTACCTGCTGGTCTTCTACGCCTACCCGCTCTACCGAAACCTCGATCTGAGCCTGCGGAACTACACCGTTCGCTCCTTCGTGCGGGGCGACGCGCCCTTCACCGGCTTCTCCAACTACCTGAAGGTGTTCGCCGATCTCACGTTCGCACCGGCGCTCTGGCACACCGTGTTCTTCACGGTGGTCTCGCTGGCCTTCCAGTTCACGATCGGGCTCGCGCTGGCGTTGTTCTTCACGAAGAACTTCCCGCTGTCGCCGACGCTTTGGGCGCTGTTCCTCGTGCCCTGGCTGCTGCCGCTGATCGTCTCGGCCTCGACCTGGTCGTGGATGCTCAACACCGATTCCGGCGTGGTCAACGCGGCGCTCGGCCTGCTGGGGATCGGGCCGGCGAACTGGCTGACCTCACCCGGCTGGTCGCTCTGGTCGGTCGTCATCGCCAACATCTGGATCGGCGTCCCGTTCAACCTGGTGGTGCTCTACTCCGGACTTCAGGCGATTCCGGCGACGGTGTACGAGGCGGCGGCCCTCGACGGGGCGAACGGCCGGCAGCGGTTCTGGAAGATCACCTTTCCGCTGCTGAGACCGGTGTCGGCGATCACCCTGCTGCTCGGGCTCGTCTACACGCTGAAGGTCTTCGACATCATCTGGATCATGACCAGAGGAGGTCCGAGCGGCGCGTCCACGACCTTCGCCACCTGGTCCTACCGGCTCGGCTTCGGCAACCTCGTCCCGTCCTTCGGGCCGGGAGCGGCCGTGGGCAACCTCCTCATCGTGACGGCGCTCGTGTTCGGGCTGATCTACATCCGCACCCTGCACCGGCAGGTGCCGGCGTGAAACGGGCGAAGACCGCGATCGGGCTGGTCCTGACGGCCGTGATGTTGTTTCCGGTCTACTGGATGATCAACGTCTCGTTCACCCGGGACGCCGACATGCGCAAGACCCCTCCGAACTGGTTCCCCGTCGACGGCACGCTGGAGGGCTACCGGGCGGTGCTGGACCGGCAGCTGCCCTACCTGGCCACCAGTCTCCTCATCGGGCTCGGCACGGTCGTGCTGACCGTCACGGTCGCGGCTCCGGCGGCGTACGCCCTGGCCAAGCTCCGGCCACGGGGAGGACGCGTGCTCGACTTCCTCCTCCTGATCGCGCAGATGATCCCGGGGATCATCATGGCGATGGGCTTCTACTCCATCTTCCTGTCCATCGGCGTACTCAACACCGTGCCGGGCCTCATCGTGGCCGATTCCACCCTGGCCGTGCCGTTCGCGGTGCTCATCCTCACCGCGTTCATGTCCGGCATCCCCGGGGAGCTGCTCCAGGCGGCCTGGACCGACGGGGCCGGGGCGTTACGGACGTTCTGGTCGATCGTGCTGCCGTTGAGCCGAAACGCCCTCATCACCGTGTCGTTGTTCGCGTTCTTGTGGGCCTGGTCGGACTTCGTCTTCGCCTCGACCCTGAACCAGGGCGGCGACCATCAGCCGATCACCCTCGGCATCTACCACTACATCGGCAACAACAACCAGGAGTGGAACGCCATCATGGCCACCGCCGTGGTCGCGTCCATCCCGGCGGCCGTACTGCTCGTCATCGCCCAGCGTTATGTCGCCGCCGGTGTCACCGCCGGCGCCGTGAAGGACTGACCTTGAGAAGAAGGGCTTCCACTTCATGACCGTCGCCGCCTCCGGCCCGGTGTTCTCCCTGCGGGAAATCCCGTTCAGCTATCGCGGCTCCTGGTTCGGCTTCTCTCCGGTGATCGCCGAGAGGACGTACGCCCCGGATGTGCACCTGGTCTCGCACCAGAACGGGATGCACGCCGTCCTGCGGTTCGTCATCGACCCCGGGGCGACCGTGACCGCCACGCCGCACCGGCTCGTCTGGGAGAGCGGCGACGGCCGGATCGAACTCGCCTACGAGAACGCCGACACGGTGCGGGTGCGGGGCCGAGACCTCGATCTGAAACTCGTGGCGGCCGATCCCGTCCTCACCCCGTTCAGCGGGCCCTACTTCTACCGGGAACCCGCGGACGGTTCGTACGTCTTCACCCTCTACCAGACGGGACGCCGCTATCGGATCACGGTACTGAGCGGCCGGGCCGACCCGCTCGGCATCCAGTCCCTCGGCAGCTCCGAACGGGGCGTCACCATGACCGGCGAATGGGAGATCGCCATAGAGGAGTACGAGACCGCCCGGGCCCCCTACCCGGAGGCGGACACGTTCGAGCAGGTGGTCAAGGCCGTGCGGGCGGAGTTCGACGCGTTCGTCGCAGCGGTCGCTCCTTGGCACGGCGACGCCACCCCGGCCGCCGGACTGGCGGCCTACGTGCTGTGGTCGGCGACCGTGCGACCGGCGGGCTTCGTCACCCGTCCCGGAGTGCTGATGTCCAAGCACTGGATGGACAAGGTGTGGAGCTGGGATCACTGCTTCAACGCCATCGCCCTCGGCGACGGGCTTCCGGACCTGGCGTGGAACCAGTTCCGGCTCCCCTTCGACCATCAGGACGGCGCGGGGGCGCTCCCCGACTCGATCACGCATTCCGAGATCCTGTACAACTTCGTCAAACCCCCGATCCACGGCTGGGCTCTCGACCGCCTGACGTGGTGCCCCGAGCCGGAGGAGACGTACCGGCTCCTGGAGCGGTGGACGACCTTCTGGCTCACCGCCCGGCGCGTACCCGGCCACGAACTGGCCTACTACCAGCACGGCAACGACAGCGGGTGGGACAACGCCACGACCTTCGACCCGGAGCGTGTCGTCGAGACCGCCGACCTGGCCGCCTTCCTCGTCCTGCAGATGCGCGCACTGGCCCGCCGCTCCCCCGGCCCGGCCGAGTCGGCCCGCTGGACCGGCGCGGCCGACCGCATGAGGGACGCCCTCCTGGCCGAGTTGTGGACGGGAGAACGCTTCGTCGCCCGCGGCGCGCTCACCGGCCGGACCTGGCAGAGCTCCAGCCTGCTCGACCTGATGCCCATCGTCCTCGGGGACGAACTACCCGGCGAGGTGAGCGCGGTGCTGGCCCGCCGGATCGAGGAGCACCTGACCGCTTTCGGGCTGGCCACCGAGCTGCCGTCCTCGCCCTGTTACCAGGACGATGGCTACTGGCGCGGCCCGATCTGGGCGCCCTCGACGATCCTCATCGAGGACGGCCTGCGCCGCGCCGGGCACGTCGGTCTGGCCGACGAGATCAGCGCCCGGTTCCGCCGTCTGTGCGAGAGGTCGGGATTCGCGGAGAACTTCGACGCGCGGACCGGGGAAGGGCTGCGCGACCGCGCGTACACGTGGACGGCCAGCGCCTATCTCATTCTCGCCGCGGCGCGGGAGCGGCGGGGTTGAGCGGGTTCGTGGCAGGCGCTGTCATCGACGGTGCTCCCGCGAGGGTCCCCGGGTCGGCGGCGGGCGGAGGCACGTCCGCCGCCTACCTTGAGGAGATCGATCGCGAAGGGGATGATCTCGTTATGGATTACGTCGCAGCCCTGCTCGAACAGAACGAGCTGTTCGGCGAACTCATCCGCGGTGCCGACCCGTCGACGCCGGTGCCGACCTGTCCGGGGTGGACGATCCAGCAGCTGGTTCGGCACGTCGGCCGGGGTGACCGCTGGGCGGCCCAAATCGTCCGTGACCGGGTAGAGGATTACCTCGATCCACGCACGGTGCGCGACGGCAAGCCGCCGAGCGATCCCGACGGCGCCATCGAGTGGCTGCGCGGTAGCCCCCGCGCACTTGTCGACGCGATGGCGGATGTCGGCGAAAACACCCCGGCGTGGACGTTCCTCGGTCCGCGACCGGCGGCTTGGTGGGTGCGGCGAAGGCTGCATGAGGCGACGGTGCACCGGGCCGACGCCGCACTGGCTCTGGGCGCACGGTATGACCTGGCGGCGCCGCTGGCCGCGGACGGCATCGCAGAATGGCTCGACATGCTCGTCGCAGAGCGGAGAACCGGGCGCTCGACCCCACTCGACACCGGGACCACCCTGCACCTGCACGCCACCGACGACCTCGGCTCGGCCGGTGAATGGATGGTTCGAGGTGACGGAGACGGTGGCATCTCGTGGGAACACGGGCACGGTGAGAGTACGACGTCGGTCCGTGGACGGGCGGTGGATCTGCTGCTGGTCCTGTTCCGCCGACGCTCAGCCGCCGACGTCGGCGTGCGGATACTCGGCGCTCAGGAGGTCTGGACGAACTGGCTGAACCGCACTCCGTTCTGAACACCGCAACGTGATGATCTGCTGCCGTGCGCGGCCGGTTCGCCGCGGATCCCTCCCGACCCGGATTCCGTCACCTGTCCGCCGTCTCGCCGTGGTTGCGCTCAGGCCGGGCCCGCACCGGTCACCGACGCCCGGCAACGCCGTCCGGCCATCGAGGTAGATCGGCTGGTCAGCTCGATCGCGATCGTCGGCCTGCACAAAAGTGTTCAGCTTCGAGAGCGGTCAAACTAGGGCCATCAACCCCAGTTAGGCCAATATCGCTATAATCCGGCCATGACCTGGCCTGAAGAGCGGTTGTCCGGCTCCGTGTCGTCGCCTCAGGCTCTGACCCTGGCCGAGCTGGCCGAGCTGGCGGGCGTCTCCACGGCCACGATCAGCAAAGTGATCAACGGCCGCACCGAGGTCGCGCCGGACACCCGGGCGCTCATCGAGGGCCTCATCCGCGAGCACGGCTACCGCCGCCAGCGCCAGCGCATCCGCCCGTCCCCGCTGCTGGAACTGGTCTTCCACGAACTCGCGGGCGACTACCCGATCGAGATCATCAAGGGTGTCCAGGAGGTGGCGCGGCGAAACCACGTCGCCGTCGTGATCTCCGACTGCCAAGGCGACCACACGCCGGGGCGCACCTGGATCGAGGACGTGCTGAGCCGTCGCCCGACCGGGGTGATCACCGTGTTCTGCGGCCTGACCGAGTCGCAGCGCGACCAGCTCGCGGCCCGCCAGGTGCCCGTCGTCATGCTCGACCCGCTCGACATCCCCGGCCCCGGTATCGCGTCGGTCGGCGCGGCCAACTGGAGTGGCGGCCTCGTGGCCACCCGGCACCTGCTCGACCTCGGCCACCGCCGGATCGCCGTGATCACCGGGCCGCCCGACGCTCTCTCCAGCCGGGCCCGCGTGGACGGCTACCGCGCCGCGCTGGAGATGGCCGGCGTCCCCGTCGATCCCGAACTCGTCCGTACCGGCGACTTCCAGATCCGCGCCGGGCTGAAGCAGACCAAGGAGCTGATGCGCCTGCCCGATCCGCCGACCGCGATCTTCGCCTGCAACGACGGCCAGGCTCTCGGCGCCTACTGGGCCGCCGAGGAGCTGAAACTGCGCATCCCGCACGATCTGAGCGTGATCGGCTTCGACGACATGCCCGCGATGCACTGGGCCATCCCGCCGCTCACCACGATCCGCCAGCCGCTCACCGAGATGGGCCAGGCGGCCGCGACCATGCTGCTGGCCTTGGCCGAGGGCGAGCCGCCGACCCAGAATCGCGTGGAACTGGGGACCGAGCTCATCGTCCGGGGCAGCACCGCACCGCTACGACTGCCGTAGCCCCCGACCACCCGCGCTGCACGCTCGACCCCGCACAGGGTGGAGGTCGGCCCGTACAGGGTGGGATCGAATGCCGACGACACCGAGCACACCCGGGCGGCCACCGGCCGGGACACGGGCGGGGTTCGGGTGACGACCGAGTTCGCGCACCGCCGAGGTCACCCTGTCCACCCCGCCCTGGCAGACCTGGAGTCTCAGCCGGCCAGGCGCCGGTCCGGGCGGGGTTTGCCTGGACCGGCGCACAACGGTTGCCGATTCGGGGTTATGCCTGGGTCCAGCGTTGGTTGGCGGTGCCGTTACAGGTGGCGATGGTCACGGTGCTGCTGTTGGCTGTGCCGGATACGGCCAGACAGAGGTTGTTGGCTCCGTTGGTGATGGTGCCGTTGGTGTTGAGGTTCCACTGCTGGTTGGTGTTGGTGTGGCAGTCCCACAACTGCACGCGGGTGCCCGATCCGGCGTTGGTCGGGGCGTCCAGGCACTTGCCCAGGACCTGCAACTGCTTGCCGGTGCTGTAGGAGAACCGCTGGTTGGGATTGGTGTGGCAGTCATAGATCTGGAACAGGGTGCCGTTGGCGCTGGCACTGTTGGGTGAGTCCACGCACCGGCCGGCCCCCTCGTTACGCAACCGGAAGGTCGTGCCGGGCTGGGTACCGGGCTGGGTGGTGACCTCCGCGGTGTTGGAGACCGACGAGACGTTGCCCGCGGCATCCCGCGCCCTGACCTGGTAGCGGTAGGTGGTGCTCGGAGTCAGGCCCGTGTCGCCGAACGAGGTGGCGGTGGAGGTGGCGACCTGGACGAAGGTGCCGCCGCTGGCGCCGGGCGCACGCAGGACGTCGTAGCCGGCCACCCCGGTGTCGTCGGTGGAGGCCGTCCAGCTCAGGGTGGTGGCGGTGGAGGTGGTGGCCGAGGCCGCCAGACCGGCCGGGGCCGTCGGCGCCGAGGTGTCACCACCACCGCCGCCGGCGGTGGTCGTGGTGAAGGTGACCGGCGGTGAGTTGCCGGACAGGTTGCCCGCGCCGTCCCGTGCCTGCACGTACACCTGGTACTGGGTGTTCGCGGTCAGCCCGGTCAGGGTGATCGAGTTGGTGGTGGGCTGGCCGAGTTGCGGGTCGGTGCTGCCCTGCTCGCGATAAAGGGTGTAGCCGGCCAGGCCGGAGCCGCCCTGGTCGGTGGAGGCGGCCCAGGTCAGCGTGGCGCCGGTGGCGGTCACGTTGGAGGCGGCCGGGGTGCCCGGCGTGCTCGGCGCGGTGGTGTCACTGGAACTGCCCAGGGTGGGGGTCTGCCAGTCTCGCCACTCCGCCAGATTGCCCTGCGCCCGAGACGAGATCCTGATCGCACCCGCGGCACTGCCGGTCTTCAGCAGGAACTTCTGGATGTTCTGCTGCAGCGGAGTCCGCCACTCGGGCCGGTTGGCGCAGTGATTACCGTCCTGGATGTCGGACCAGTAGGTGATGTTGCTCCCCGCACCCAGCGCCTTGTAGACCTCCGCGCCGCCCAATGCCGCCACGCTCGCCGAGCGGGGACCGAGGTTGGCGATGTGCGGGTTGTCCATGATGAACAGACCTCGCGGGGCGACCATCGCCACCATCTCGTGGGTGTCGATGGGCAGCCGGTTGGGGCTGGAGGTGAAGGAGCCGAACGCATCGCCCAGCCAGGGCTGTTCGCCGTAGGCGCTGCTCAGGCTCTGCGCGCCCTCGCCGGGGATGCCGCGGAAGATCGGAACGCCGGCGCTGCCGGACTCGATCGGCATGGTCAGCGCGATGCGCTGGTCGAACACCCCGATGACGAAGGCGCCCTTGCCGAACCGGGAGCAGCCGGTGACGCCGGTGGCGTCGGCGCGCAGGATGGTGCCGCTGGATTGTTCGATCACGTCGATGATCCGGCTGACGCCCCAGGCCCAGGCCATCAGCAGTCCGGTGCTGGAGGTGTTGCCGTAGATGCTGTAGAAGGCGCCCTGTTTGTTGTTGCGGGGGGTGCCTTCGCGGCCGACGGAGTAGGGGTCGTAGTTGATGACCGCGGCGCCGGCGGCTCGGATGGCGGCGGTGTCGGCGCCGAAGCCGCCCAGGACCACCACGGCCGGGAAGGGGCCGGTGCCGCTGGGCAGCTGCACGCTGGCGGAGAAGCTGGAGCTTCTGCCGTTGTTGGAGGCGTTCACGGTGATGGTGGTGGCGGAGACCGTTCCGGTGACGCTGGACGGCTTTCCGGGTTTTTCGCCGTAGACGAATTTCTCGGACAGTTTTTTGATTTCTTCGCGGCGGCATCGCCATTCGGCGGTGGTGGTGATGCGGGTGCCGTCCAGTTTTTTGAAGGGGTCGGGGAGTTTGGCGTTGGTGGGCAGGGATCCGGCGTCGGGCAGGGCGGGTATCACGCAGTCGGCGCCTTCGTCTTCGACCCCGGGTGCGGCGAGTGCGGCGGCCGGGGCGGCTGCCATGGTTGTCGCACCGGTGATGGGAAGTGTGGCGGCCTGGGCGGGCACGATCGTTGCCGCTCCAGTGATAGAGAGCGCCGTTGTTACCGCCAGCGCGACGACCGTCGAACGGATCTTAGAGCGGCCTAAGCTGATGATCACTAGGAATCTCCTTCCGGGTAGGGTGCTGGAAGCTTTCGGTCCTCCGGCCGGCACTCGCTCCTCGCCGGTGAGCGGGCGTCGGCCGGAGTCTGGTGCTCATTGCGGGTTATGCCTGGGTCCATCGCTGGTTGGCGGTGCCGTTACAGGTGGCGATGGTCACGGTGCTGCTGTTGGCGGTGCCGCTCACCGCCAGGCAGAGGTTGTTGGCTCCGTTGGTGATGGTGCCGTTGGTGTTGAGGTTCCACTGCTGGTTGGGGTTGGTGTGGCAGTCCCACAACTGCACGCGAGTGCCCGATCCGGCATTCGTCGGGGAGTCCAGGCACTTGCCCAGGACCTGCAACTGCTTGCCGGTGCTGTAGGTGAACCGCTGGTTGGGGTTGGTGTGGCAGTCATAGATCTGGAACAGGGTGCCGTTGGCGCTGGCACTGTTCGGCGAGTCCACGCACCGGCCGGCCCCCTCGTTACGCAACCGGAAGGTCGTGCCGGAAGGCGGAGGCGTCGGAGTCACCGTCGGGGTGGGAGTCGGCGTGGGAGTCGTGGTGCCGCCCTCCAGGCTCCCGGGCACCGCGCGAAGTGCGTTGTACCAGACGGTCGCCATCTTGGCGTAGCCGCCGGCGTTGGGGTGGACCCCGTCGGCCAGGTCCGCGGTGGTCAGTGCGCTGTACATGTTGACCAGGTGCACATGGCGGCCGGCGTTGGCGCGGCTCTGCACCAGGCCGGGGATGGCCGCGTTGAACGTCCGGACGGCCGAGTCGGCGCCGGACAGCGGGATGATCGTGGACACGAACACCTCGGTGTCGGGTGCGGTGCTGGTGATGCGGTCAAGCAGGGTGCCCAGTCGCGCCGGTGCGCCGGCGGCATTCTGGAACATGTCGTTGGTGCCGATGTGCAGCAGCACAGTGCGCGGCGTGTAGGTCCGCAGCCAGTTGACGATGTTGGCGTCGATCTGGTCGATCCGCCAGCCGGAGTGGCCCTCGTGGTCGTGGTCACCAAGGCTGGAGGGCCCGTTGAACATGGATCCGACAAAGTCGATCTTGTAGCCGTCGGCGACCAGCTTCTGCCACAGATTGATCCGGTAGCCACCCTGCACGGTCAGGCCATCGGTGATCGAGTCACCCAGTGGCATCACCCGAACTCCGCCGTTGGACTCGGCGCTGGCCACATTGGCAACGAACACGGTCGCCAGGATCAGCGACAGTCCCGCAGCCAGGCCACCGAGCAGGCGCGTCAATCTCGCCATGGAATTACCCGTTCCCTCCTCCACGCAGGGAGCGCGGACGATCGATGCGCTACTGATGATCAAATTTCGCGAAAATGGGTAAGGCACAGGTCAAAGCGGTGATTTCGCTAACATTTTCGCCGGAGCTCCGAGTACGGCTCCCTTTTCACGGTCAGTGGTGGCCGTTCGTGAGGCGGAGCAAATCTGACATGACATGTCAAAGTCAAGGGGTGAGCATCCCCGCCTACCGACGCCTGCGCGCCGATGCCGACCCCCAACTGCGACAACGTCGCCAAAATGTCCACCGATGAAATATCGCGGCCGATGAAACTTTCAGCTCAACGAGCCGGGATAATTTCCGAAATATTTCGACCGAGTGCCTCCAGGTAGCCTCAATCGCGACCCCAACAGTAAGTATCCCGATAGTTTCAGGGTCGCAGAAATCAATATGCGCAGGTCACAACCGTTTGGCCAAACGCTGTCACCGAAATATATCGGTCATATGGTTAACATATTTCGTAAGGCTTCTCACACTGAGCCCTCAGACGGGCCCGACGCACCCGTTTCGTCGGTGAAAGACCAATCGCCAGTCCACCGCAGGTAGTGGCCTGCCTCCGGCTCCCCAACGGGGCCCATCGACCAGGCACTCATCGGTGACGGCACGAACATGTATCTGTTCTTCGCCGGGGACAATGGCAAGATCTACCGGGCTAGTACGCCTATCGGAAATTTCCCAGGCAGTTTTGGCACGACATCAACAGCGGTCATGAGCGACACGACGAACAACCCGTTCGAAGCGGTCCAGGTCCACAAGCTCCAGGACCAGAACCGATACCTCATGCTCGTCGAGGCGATCAGCTCGCAGGGCCGCTACTTCCGCTCCTTCACCGCCACCAGCCTGAACGGCTCCTGGACGGCGCAGGCCGCAACCGAGAGCAACCCCTTCGCCGGCAAGGCCAACAGCGGCGCCACCTGGACCAACGACATCAGCCACGGCGAGATGGTCCGCACCAACCGCTAGCGGCCCGTCACGAGACCTTGACCGGGCAACCGGCCCATCCTCGGCCCTTCTTCCGAAAATTTTCGGAAGAAGGGCCGAGGATGGGCGCTCGCGCCTGGGCTGCGAACAGACGACTCAACAGCTGGTCAGCTCACTCTTGACGTATCCATATATATGCGCTTATGTTTCCGAAATATTAATTCAATACCCTGAAAGTTTTATCCCCACAATGATGCTTTCCGCTGCCAGCGTGGGGTGACGCCGTTGTCGGCCGAGGGGATGCATGAGCGATCAGCCGCCAAACGACACAGGTGCCCCATCGAGCGGGTCCGCACGATGGCGAGATATCCGGTTCGATCCCATCGATCGACACGAGGCGCTCAATCCACTCAGAGCACTGGCTGAGAAGATCGTCCAGCTTGTGAGGGAGTGGCCGCAGCCGCCGGCGCATTCACCGGAGGCGCAGGGATGAGCACGACCAAAACGGTCGACACGTCACCGGCCACCCGGGATCCGCGCGAGACGAAGCCCGATTCCGCCCGCCGGGAGCGCGCTCCCCGACGTACCTGGCGTCAGGCGCTGCGCCGCGACTGGCAGCTGTATTCGCTGGCGATTGCCCCCCTGTTGTTCTTCGCGATATTCCGGTACCTGCCGATGATCGGCAATGTGATCGCCTTCCGGAAGTTCGAGCCCGGCGGCAGCGTGCTGGGCGAGGAGTGGGTGGGCCTGCGCTATGTGCGGATGTTCCTGAGCGACCCGACGTTCTGGCAGGTGTTCACCAACACGTTGGTCCTCGGCGCGCTGACCCTGCTGTTCTGCTTCCCCATGCCGATCGTGCTCGCCCTGCTGATCAACGAAGTGCGGCACCGGAGCCTCAAGCGGTTCGTCCAGTCGGTGTCCTACCTGCCGCACTTCCTGTCGATGGTGGTCGTGGCCGGCCTCGTCATAGAGCTGCTGTCGGTCGACGGGCCGGTGAACCAGATCCTGCGCGTGGTGGGCGACTACCCCATCACGTTCCTGCAGCAGCCGGAGTGGTTCCGTACGATCTACGTCTCCTCGGAGATGTGGCAGACCGTCGGGTGGGGGACGATCCTCTATCTCGCCGCGCTCACGACCATCGATGACCAGCTGTACGAGGCGGCTCGGATCGACGGCGCGGGCCGATGGCGGCAGACCTGGCACGTGACCCTCCCCGGGATCCGGCCGACCGCGGTCGTCCTGCTGATCCTGAACATCGGGGCGTTCATGGCGGTCGGGTTCGAGAAGGTCCTCCTGCTCTACAACCCGCTGACGTACCCGACCGCGGACGTGATCTCCACGTACCTGTACCGCATGGGCGTGGTCTCCAACAACTTCAGCTACGCCGCGGCGATCGGCCTGTTCGAGGCCCTGATCGGACTGACCCTGGTCCTGTCGGCGAACCTGATCTCCCGTCGCACGGTGGGGACGAGCCTGTGGTGAGCGCAGACAGGACCCGGGGCTACCGCGTATTTCAGGGAGTCAACGCCGTCGTCCTCGCCGGCGTCGTGATCGTGACCCTGTACCCCTTCGTCAACGTCGTCGCCCGCTCGTTGAGCGACGAGAACTTCATCCGGTCGGGTCAGGTCAACCTCATCCCCCGCGGGTTCACCCTCGCAACGTACGAGTACGTGATCTCCGACCCGACGTTCTGGACGAACTACCGCAACACGGTGGTGTACACGGTCGTCGCCACGTTGATCGCGATGTTCATGACCACCTGCTACGCCTACGTCCTGTCCAAGAGACATCTCAAGGGCCGCACGTTCCTGGTCGGGATCGCCGTCTTCACCATGTTCTTCTCCGGCGGCATCATCCCCAACTACGTCCTGATCACCAGTCTTGGACTGAAGGACAGCCTCTGGGCCATCGTCCTGCCGAACGCCATCAGCGTCTTCAACCTCCTGATCATGAAGGCGTTCTTCGAGGGGCTGCCGGTCGAGCTGGAGGAGGCCGCCGCGATCGACGGCATGAGCACCTACGGCATCCTGCTCCGGATCGTGCTGCCGCTGTCGAAGGCGGTGATCGCCACGATGGTGCTCTTCTACGCCGTCGCGTTCTGGAACTCGTGGTTCGCCGCCTTCCTCTACATGAGTCAGTCCGATCTCTTCCCGGTGACCGTCTTCCTGCGCAACCTGATCGCCGGGGCCACCGGCGCGTCGTCCGTCGGCGCCGACGCCATGAACATGACGGTGGCCGCCAACATCAAGGCGGTGACGATGGTGCTCACCATCCTCCCCATCCTGGGGATCTACCCCTTCGTCCAGCGGTACTTCGTCACCGGGATCACGCTCGGCGCGGTCAAGGGATAGCCCCGCCTCAGCCGCTCCCCCGCACCCCCGTTTCCAAAAAAAGGAACTCCCCATGTACCAGATGAACCGGCGTCAGGCGATGGTCTCGATAGGCGCCTTCGCCGTACTCGTCGGCTGCGGCACCGACGATTCCAAGAAGAAGCAGGCCGACAACCTCGCGGCGAACCGGGACGGCTCGATGCCCGGCTACGGCGCCGGTAGCCAGTTCAAGGCCGCCGTGCCGCTCTCGTTCACCGTCCTCTACAACAACCACCCGTTCTACCCGCTCAAGAACGACTGGCTGTTCTGGTCGGAGCTCACCAAGCGGACCAACGTGACGTTCCAGCCGAGCGTGGTGCCGCTCAGCGACTACGAGAACAAGCGCAGCCTGGTGATCGGCGCCGGTGACGCCCCGTTCATCATCCCGAAGACGTACCCCGCCCAGGAGACCCCTTTTGTCGCCTCCGGCTCCATCCTCCCGGTCAGCGACTACCTCGACCTGATGCCGAACTTCAAGGAGAGGGTCGCCAAGTGGAACCTCCAGCCTGACCTGGACACGCTCCGGCAGGCGGACGGCCGCTTCTACCTGCTCCCCGGGCTCCACGAGAACCCCTGGGTGGACTACTCCCTGGCGGTCCGTGCGGACATCCTCGACAAACTCGGGCTCCAGATCCCGCAGACCTGGGAGGAGTTGCGCACCGTGCTGAAGGCGCTGAAGGCGGAGTATCCCGACTCCTACCCCCTGTCGGACCGCTGGGGAACCCTCACACCCGGCGCCAACCTGCTGAACATCATCGGCATCTCCTACGGCGCCCCCGGCGGCTGGGGCTACGGGGAAGGGGTGTGGTGGGACCCCGCTGCCCAGAAGTTCGCCTTCACCGGCGCCATGGAGCCGTACAAGCAGATGCTGCAGTATCTCAACACGCTGGTGAAGGAGGGACTGCTCGACCCGGAGAGCCTCACACAGACCGACGACCTGGCGATCCAGAAACTCGTGTCCGGCAAATCCTTCATGATCAGCACGAACGCGCAGACGCTGGTCAACGAGTATCGGCCGCCGCTGGAGAAGGCGAACCCGGAGGCCAGGCTCGTCAAGATCCCCTTACCCGTCGGCCCGCTCGGACCCATCAAGTACGGCGCGGGGAACACCCGCCTGGAGAACGGCGTCATGATCTCCAAGAAGGCCCGCGACAGCAAGAACTTCGTGGCCATGATGCAGTTCATCGACTGGCTCTGGTACTCCGACGAGGGCCAGGCGTTCGCCAAGTGGGGTGTCGAGGGGGTCACCTACACCAAGGAGGCGTCCGGGAAGTACAAGCTGGCGGCGGACGTCGACTTCGTCGGGCTCAATCCCAAGGCGCCGAAGCACCTGCAGAAGGACTTCGGCTTCTCCAACGGCGTCTTCGTCTACGGCGGGCCCACCGAGCTTCTCCAGTCGACCTTCTCCGAGGAGGAGGTGGCGTTCCAGAAGGTGATGAACGCGAGGAAGCCCGTGCAGGTGCCGCCTCCGCACCCGCTCACCGACGAAGAGCGCGAGCAGGCGACGCTGTGGCAGACACCGCTGGAGGACCACGTCACCCAGAACACGGCCATGTTCATCCTCGGCAAGCGCGACTTCGCCGAGTGGGACGCCTACGTCGGCGAACTCGAGGGCAAGAACATGTCGTCCTTCGTCAACATGGTGAACGCCGCCTACGAGCGCTTCAAGAAGCAGCACGGATGACCACCCCGGGGCCGTTGACCCCCGGGTGCGGCAGAAACGGTCTGCGTGATGGGCGAGGGACAGTGATGCGGACCGAGCCGGAGTCCCCCTGATGATCGACACGACGGCCGGACGCCGGTTCGGCGAAGGACCCCTCTCCCGCGCCTCCGCGCTCGTCTACACCCTGCTCGTGGTCGAGCTCCTCCTCCTGACCGCCACCTTGCCCGGGCTGGTCGGGCTGGTCCTGCTCGACCGCGACGCGGCCAACGTCCCGCTGGCCGCGCTCTGCCTGCTTCCTGCCGGCCCCGCGCTCTCGGCCGCGTTGTACGCGTTGCACCATCGTCGCCTCGATCTCACCGATCTTCATCCCGCGGCGGCGTTCTGGCGCGGCTACAGGGCCAACGCCCGCGAGGTCCTGAAGCTCTGGGTCCCGTGGCTGGTGTGGCTGGCCGTCATCGGGTCGAATCTCGCGAACTTCGTCGCCTCCGGAGTCCCGGGATGGTGGGGCGTGCTGTCGGTCATCATCGCGCTGGCGGCGACCCTCTGGGTCGCCAACGCGCTGGTGATCACCTCCTTGTTCACGTTCCGAGCGAGGGATGCGGCCCGCCTGGCCGCGTACTTCCTCACCCGTTCCCCCAGGGGCTCGCTGGGCAACGCCGGCCTCCTGGTCGTGGCGGCCGGCATCACGCTGGTCGCCACCGAGGTGGCGTCGGCGCTGCTCGCCTCGGTGCTCGCCTCGATGCTCCTGCTGAACAGCCGCTCGATGATCGCCGAGGTCCGCGACAGGTTCACGATCTGAAGCCGCGGGCCCCGTCCGGATCGGCCACCCCATGGCCTCGCACGTCGGCCGAAGGAGACTTGTGACCCTTTTCGAACCTGCCGATATCCACCCGGCGTGGCTGCCGCCGGAGGCCTTCCGGGCGATCGGCTCGCGTCGCACGCTCGTGCGCGGCGACGGCCCCCTCGTCGACACCGTGCGGGAGGAGGTGAAGCGGGCCTGCGCCCGGTACGGCGGCGGCGTGCGGCATCACACGCCAGACGAGACCGGCGACCAGACCGCCGCCGGTGAGCCGTTCGACCTCGTGCTCGCGCTTTCCGCGGCGGGACCGCTGCCGGCCGTCGCCGAGATGGTTCAGGCCGAGTTCCGGCGACGGCGCGGACCCACCGGCCACGCGATCGGCGACGAGGGGTTCGTGATCGCCCGCTCCGGCGGCGTCACGGTGGTGCTCGCCGACGAGGCGGCCGGCCTGCTCCACGGCCTGTTCCACGTCGTACGGCTTGGCGAGCCGGCGTTCGGGGCCGCCCGGCCGCCGGAGCACCACCGGCCCGCGATGCCCCGGCGCATGCTTGATCACTGGGACAACGTCGACGTCCATCCGGTGATGGGCCAGGTCGAGCGCGGCTACGCGGGCGGCTCGATCTTCTGGCGGGACGGCGCCCCGCGCGGCGACCTGGGACGGGTGCGCGCCTACGGGCGGCTGCTGGCCGCGTGCGGGGTGAACGCGGTCACGGTGAACAACGTGAACGTGCACACCACCGAGGCCCACCTGCTGACCGACCGGCTCGGTGACGTCGCCGCGATCGCCGCCGAGCTGAGGCCGTACGGGATCCGGGTGCACCTGTCGGCCGGTTTCGCCTCGCCCGTCGTCCTCGGCGGGTTGCCGACCGCCGACCCGCTCGACGAGGACGTGCGGAAGTGGTGGGCGGAGGCCACCGAGCGGGTGTACGAGACGATCCCCGACTTCGGTGGTTACGTGGTGAAGGCCGACTCGGAGGGCCAGCCGGGACCGTTCGCGTACGGGCGCGACCACGCCGACGGCGCGAACGTGCTCGCCGACGCGCTGGCGCCGTTCGGCGGGGTCGTGCACTGGCGCGCCTTCGTCTACAACCACCGGCAGGACTGGCGCGACCGATCGACCGACCGGGCCCGCGCGGCCCACGACCACTTCGCCCGGCTCGACGGACTGTTCCGGGACAACGTGATCCTCCAGGTGAAGCACGGCCCGATCGACTTCCAGACACGGGAGCCCGTGTCGCCCGTCGTCGCGGCCATGCCCGCCACCCGCGTGGCCGTGGAGCTCCAGGTGACGCAGGAGTACACCGGTCAGCAGCGGCACGTGTGCTACCTCGCCCCCATGTGGAGCGAGGTGCTCGGGTTCCGCCCCTGGGGACCCGCAGGTCCGGCCGTGGCCCACCTCGCCGGCGCGGCGGCGGACGGCGACGGGGAGGCACCCGACGGGCGGGCGCCGGGTGAGGGCGGCGGCCTGGTCGGGGTCTCCAACGTGGGCGACGACGCCTACTGGACCGGCCACCCGCTCGCGCAGGCCAACCTGTACGCGTTCGGCCGGCTCGCCTGGGCGCCGTGGACGGATCCGGCCGCGATCCTCGACGAATGGATCGACCTCACCTTCGTGCCGGTGGCGACGGGCGACCACGAGGGGCTGCGGCGCGTCCTGCACACGATGATGGACGGCTCCTGGCGCACCTACGAGCGCTACACCGCGCCACTCGGCGCCGGGTTCATGGTGCGTCCCGGACATCACTACGGTCCCGACGTCGACGGGTACGAGTACACGCCGTGGGGCACCTACCACTTCGCCGACCGCGACGGCGTCGGGGTGGACCGCACCCGCGCCACCGGGACCGGGTTCACCGGCCAGTACCCGCCGCCCTGGTCACAGGTGTACGAGTCGCTCGAGCGGTGCCCCGACGAGCTGCTGCTGTTCTTCCACCATGTCCCGTACGAGCATGTGCTGCGGGGCGGGTCCACCGTCATCCAGCACATCTACGACACCCATTTCACCGGGGTGGAGCAGGTGGCCGAGGCCCGGTCGCTGTGGGAGACGCTCGCCGGCACCGGATCGGTGCCGGCGGCCCTGCACGCCCGGGTGAAGGACCTCCTCGACGAGCAGTTTCGCTGCGCGCGGGAGTGGCGCGATCAGATCAACGCCTATTTCCTCCGTAAATCGGGGGTGCCCGACGTCCACGGCCGCCACATCCCTTGACGTCCTCCCCGGCTGTGAAAACCGGGGATTCCAGCACCCGGCCTTCCGGCCGGGTCTGTCGGTTCGCGGTTCATCGGCCCGGGCAACCCCGAAGCCTCCCCCGCGCGGACACGGCAACGCCCTGCCGTGCTCAAACAGACACCTGCCCCGCTTGGCTATCGCGGAACACCCCAACTCTATTGAGCCCGACCCCCGCAGCCGGAGAAAACACAAGAAGTGCTTCCTCCCCGCCCTGAAGGACCCCGTTGCCCAATTAGGTGTTTGGGAGTGTCCCACCATGACGAACCCTCGTATGAACGGCTTCAGGAACCGCGTCGGCGGCCTGGCGTTCGGCGGTGACTACAACCCCGAACAGTGGGATCCCGGCGTCTGGCGCGAGGACGTGCGGCTCATGCGGCAGGCCGGCGTCAACGTCGTCACACTCGGCGTCTTCGCATGGGCCTCGCTCGAACCCGAGCCCGGTAAGTACGAGTTCGGCTGGATGGACGAGGTCATGGACCTCCTCCACGACAACGGCATCGCCGTCGACCTGGCCACCCCGACCGCGGCGCCTCCGGTCTGGCTGACGCACCTGCATCCGGAGATCTTCCCGATCATGGCGGACGGCGAGCCGTTCGGGTTCGGGAGCCGCCTGCACTACGACCCCTCCTCGCCGATCTACCGCCGGTACGCGGCCGGCATCACCACCAGGCTCGCCGAGCGGTACTCCTTCCACCCGGCGCTGGCGATGTGGCACATCAGCAACGAGTACGGCCCCACGGCGTACAACGAGGCGAGCTCGGTCAACTTCCGGCGGTGGCTGAAGCGCAGGTACGGCGATCTCGACACCCTCAACGACGCATGGACGACACGCGTCTGGAGCCAGGTCTACACCGACTGGGACCAGATCGAGGTGCCGAACATCCCGCGCACCTGGATGAACCCCAGCCGCATCCTGGACTTCAAACGCTTCATCTCCGACGCCCTTCTGGAGTGCTACCTCGCCGAGCGGGACATCGTCCGCTCCTTCCGCGACGACATCCCGGTTCTGACGAACTTCATGCGCTTCTACCGCAACGCCGACTACTGGAGGTGGGCTCCGCTCCAGGACGCCGTGGCCCTGGACATCTACCCCAACCCCGCCGAGCCCGACTCGCACGTGTCGGCGGCCTTCCAGTTCGACCTGTTCCGCTCGCTCAGGGGCGGGCAGCCGTGGATGCTCATGGAACAGGCGGCCGGTGCGGTCAGCCAGTGGAAGCTCAACGTGGTCAAGGAACCCGGACGGATGCGGCTCGGCTCGCTCCAGGCGGTGGCCCGCGGCGCCGACTCGGTCATGTTCTTCCAGTGGCGGGCCGCCCGCGGCGGCCAGGAACGCTTCCACTCCGCGATGCTGCCGCACTCCGGGCCCGGCTCGCGGACCTTCCGCGAGGTCACCGACCTCGGCCGCGAGGTCGGACTTCTCTCACCCGTGGCGGGGACGACCGGGCGCGCGGAGGTCGCCATCCTGTTCGACTGGAACGGCTGGTGGGGATTGGAGGAGGTCGCCGGGCTCCCCCGCAACGACTTCGGCTACGCCGACACCGTCATGCATCACTACACGCCGCTGTGGGAGCACCACCACGCCGTCGACGTCGTCTCCCCGCACAGCGACCTCGCTCCCTACAGGGTGCTGATCGTGCCCAACGCCTATCTCATCGACGACCCGGGAGTGGAGGCGATCACCGCGTTCGCCCGCGCGGGCGGCACCGTCGTGATGTCCTTCTTCTCCGGGGTGGTGGACGAGTGCAACCGGGTCCGCCCGGACGGCTACCCCGGCGCCTTCCGCCGCCTCATCGGTGCCAAGATCGACGAATACTGGCCGGCGCGCCCCGGCGAGCGGTTCACCGTACGGTTCGCCGACGGTCACACCACGACCGCGAGCTGGTGGCGCGAGGACCTCCACCTCGAGACGGGAACCGCCCTGGCGACCTACGCCGACGGCCTGCTCGAGGGCCGCGCCGCGATCGTCGCCAACGCCTACGGCTCCGGCAGGGTCGTCTACGTCGCCACCCTGCTGGAGGAGGCGGCCCTCGCCGAGGTGCTGCTGGAGGAGGTGCGCGCCGCGGGCGTGGAGAACCGCTTTTCCGGCGTGCCCGCCCAGGTCGAATGCACCGTGCGCGCGGACGAGCGGGAGGAGTACCTCTTCCTTCTCAACCACGACGCCGAACGGACGGCCACCGTTCCCCTGACCGGCCGGGGAACCGACCTCCTCACCGGAACATCCGCCGCCGACGAGATCACCCTGGCCCCCCTCGGAGCCGCGGTGATCCACAGAACACGGCAGGCGCCCACGTGACGCGCCCCGCCACCCTGGACCGGCGCAGACCCGTGTTCATGTTCGTGCCGCCTACTATGAGAGCAGAGGAGGCAGGTGATCAAGTGCGCTACGTTGCCTACATCGGCAATCTGACCCGGCTGGCCGTCGAACTGGCCAACGGTGACGAGCCCAGCGAGCTGCGGCGAGAGTTCTTCCGCCAGCATCACATAGCCGAACCGGACACCGACGAGCTGGGCGGTCTCCTTCGGCCCCTGCGCGAAGCGGTCGCGGCCGTCGCGGACACCGGACCGATCGCCCCCGTCAACCTGCTTCTGAAACGCTTCCCGCCCGCGATCCATGTCAGCGAGCACGACGGGGAGGGCCAGCAGCACCTGCACTTCGCCCCCGACGGCGAGGAGCCCATCGCTTGGCTTGGCCGCAGCTGCGCCGCGGCCCTCGCACACGCGATCTGTGGAGACCCGGAGGTGACCGTGGGTCGCTGCCAGGCGGACGGTTGCACTCGCTTCTACGTCGACGACTCGCGCAACCGCAGCCGCCGCTTCTGCTCCAACACCTGCGCCAGCCGGACGACCGTCGCCAACCACCGCGCCCGCCGCAAGGCAGCCACCATCCGATGATGCCGCGGGCGCGATCCCGTCAACGATCCACCCAAGCACCTCGCTCACCAGGTCGGGCAGTGTGCCGATGGCTCCTCTGCCGCTCCATGTGACGTCGTGTGCCCGGCGAAGATCTGGCGCGACAGCTCGATGGGCTGATTCGACTGCCGGGCGGGCCGCAACCCTCCATGTAGTCGCTGTAATTCATTTGACCACCTACATTCCCGGCTCTTAACGTAGGCAGCATGATAGCTGATGACACCTACACAAGCCTTGGCGCGGCCCGCCGCCTCCACGTACTCGGTGACTGGGATCACGCCGCTGCGCTGCTGGCCAACGAGCAGAGCACCGAGGCGCTCGAACTGAAGGCCGAGATCCTGTACGAGCGGTTCTTGTTCCGAGTCGACGGCATCGAAGCCGCGGCCGACGCGATAGCGGCCCTCGATCCGGAATCGCCGCAAGCTCGTCTGCTCACCGCCCGGCTCGCCTACACCCGTCTGCTGTTCCAGCTGGACCCGCTGCCAGATGACTACGAGACCGCAGAGGCCGGGTACCGCTTCGCCGCCGCCGACCCGAAGGCGCACGGATGGGGCGAGTTCCACTGGGGTGCGCTCCTCGACAACGTCCGCGAAGACAGTGCTGCCGCGAAGGCGCATTACACCAAGGCTCTACAAGCCTCCCACCAGGAAGGCGACTTGATTCTCGAGTCCATCGTGCTCCGCCACCTGGCCTGGCATGTGATCGGCGACGGCGATCGCGAAGAGGGGCTGCGCATGCTGCGACGCTCGCTTCATCTACGCTCCGCAGCCGGCATGCGTCCGCAGATCGCCGCGGCCCAGCTGTTGCTCGCCGGTGAGCTGCCCGAGGACGATCCTGAGCGTGCCACACTCGTCGAGACTGCTCGGAACCTAGCCGACGAACTGGGCCTCAACTGGGTTCGGACCGGCCTCGAGAAGCTGGCCGCCTGAAGGCCTGCGGCCGCTGGGGCTGGGCACCGCCGCTCGAAACGGTTCCGTCGACGTCGTGGGCGAGGACGGCGACGGAACCCTATCGATGGTCATCGCTGGTGTGCCGTGGGCACGGGCCGGTCATGGCACCACGACGAGTCGCCTGCCTTTGAGGTCGGTCCGCTGCCAGGCGGTCTCGATGTCGCTCAGCGGGACCTTCTCCACCTCGAAGGTGAGCTCGCCGGACCGCGTCCACGTCACGATCTGCTGGTACACCTCGTCCATGGTCTCCGGGCCGAGGCCCTTGGCCGCGCCGTAGATCTCCACGCCGGAGGTGCGCAGGCTTGCCCCGGCGAGGGCGAGCTCGGTGCCGGCCGACTCGCCGATCTGGACGACCCGGGTCGGCTTGCCGAATGCGAAAGATTGCGGAACCAGCGTGCGCAGCAGGATCTCGGTGGGCCTGCCCCACAGGTAGTCCACGACGATGTCGTAGCCGTCCCCCTTGGCGTCGAGGTACGCCTGCGCCAGCGCCTCGTCGGAGACCGCGGTGTTGATGACGGTGTCGGCGCCGAGTGCCTGGACCTCGCGCAGTTGCCCGTCGTCGCGGCCGGTGGCGATGATCCGGCCGGCGCCCAGCAACCGGGCCACCTTGACCGCGAGCCGCCCCGCGACCCCGGTGGCGCCCTGCACCAGCACCGTCTCTCCCGGTACGAACCCGGCGGCCGTTTTCATCGACATTGCGGTGATGGCCGAGGCCATCACGGTCATCACGGCCGGGTCGATGCCCTCGGAAATCGGGATGAAGGAGCCGCGGGGCACCACGGCCTTCTCGGCGAGCGCGCCGTAGGGCAGGCGGACGTTGCCGAACCCGACGAGGGTGCCGTCCGGCAGGGCGCCGATGCCGTCGAAAGCGGGGATCACCGGGAACCGGCCGATGTACTTCTCGCTGGCATAGTGGGTGCCGGCCGCGATCGCCTTGTCGACGTTCTCGACGGCGACCGCCTTGACGTCGATGATCACCTCGTCGTCACCGGCGACCGGGTCGGGGAAGTTTTCATAGCGCGGGATGCCGCCGACCTCGTGGAGCACCGCCGCTTTCATCACAGCTCCTGGCCGAAGAAGCGGGCGATGCGGTTCTGCCACGCCACCAGGACCCGAGGCGGGCGGGCCGGGGAGTGGTTCAACCCGTGGTTCTGTGAGCGGTGCGCGACGGAAGACCGCCACGCGCGGCCGTGGCGGGTCCCCCCTTGGTGTCCGGCCGGCCGCTCGGCGTGCGCGGGAACCCCTGGAATGCGATGGGTCACCTGGTGCAGCAGGTCGCGGAACGAAGGTTCGGCTGTCATCGTCATCCTCCTGTGGTGTGGAGCGTGCGAAGGCATGGAAGACGTGTGTCCCCACGCGTCGGCCCGACGTCTCTCTATCGCCGATAGAGAGACCCTAGCACTGATAGAGTGAAAACGAGAAGAGAGGTTTCGAACGTTGGCATTGGACAGACAGCGGATCGTCGCCGAGGCCGTCGCGCTACTGGACGCCGAGGGTCTCGACGGCGTGACCACGCGCAAACTGGCCGCACGCCTCGGAGTGCAGTCGCCGACCCTTTACTGGCACATCCCGAACAAGGCGGCGCTGGTCACCGCGATCGCCGAGGCGATTCTTGAGCAGCAGTTCCCCGAGATGGCGTCGCCCGCGCCGGAGGAGTGCTGGCAGGACTGGCTGATCGGCCTGGCCGGGCGGCTGCGGCGCGCGTTGCTGGCTCACCCGGACGGAGCCCGGATCATCGCGGCCTCCCAGCTGTCCCTCAAGATGGCCGCCATCTCCGAACTGGCGATGAGCACACTGGTCGGACGGGGCATTCCCTTGCGGCAGGCTCGCCTGATCGTGTTGACGGTGTTGCGCTTCACCGTCGGCTACGTCCTGGAGGAACAGCTCGGCCCCCCCGACGCGGACGCCCTGGACGGCTTCGACATGGCCGCGTACGCCGCGGCGTACCCCACCGTGATGGCCGGTGTGGCCGAGTACTTCCGACCCGGCCATACCGTCGACGACCTGTTCCGCGATTGTCTGGAACAGATCATCCATGGTCCTGCCGCGCAGTCCGGCCCCACGTCCTGACCGGTCAGCCGCGCCGCAGGCGAGTGAGCCCTGGCACGAGCGCCCCGAGTCGCCCAACACGGCAAGCCGACATCGTCGCCGTTTCACAGGCCCTCGCCTGTGAAACAGCGACCCCGGCCGGGAACGGGTGCAGCGCCCAGAGCCCCGTGTGTGATCTACCGCACTTCAGATACTGAAATATTGCAGATTACGAAAGTTCATCTCTACCCTCGACGTTGTGACCATCGTGGACAGCGCTGACGAGCTCGGACGGAGACACCGCAAGAAGCTCGAGACCCGTGCGGCGCTGGAGCATGCCGCCCTGACGCTGGTGGCCGAGCGTGGCCTGGCAGGGGTCACGGTGGAGGACATCGCCGAGGCCGTAGACGTCTCCTCACGCACGTTCTTCAACTACTTCCCGTCCAAGGAGGACGCGCTCATCGGCCCGAGCCCGGCGTCCGCCACCGAACTGCGCGAGCGGCTGGAGGCCCTGCCCTCGGACGTGCCGGTCCTGGAGGCGCTGCGGCTGATGTCCCGGGTCGAAGCCGAGCGCGTCCAGGAACAGCGCGAGCAATGGCTGCTGCGGTTGAAGGTGTTCGAGCAGAACCCATCGCTGCTCCCGCGTCTCGTCGCCGGCGGAACCGAGACCGAACGCGTCGTGACGTCCGCCGTCGCCCGCTGGGTCGGCGTCGAGCTGGGTACGAGCGGCTATCCCGAACTGGCCACCGCGGCGGCCATGGCGGCCTTCCGGGTGGCGATGATCCGCTGGAGCGCCGCAGGCGGCCGCCCGTCGCTGCCCAACCTGGTCGACGAGGCCTTTTCCCAGCTCGCGGCGGGCCTGCCCAATCCGTGACCGCACCGGTCACCCTCTTTTCGATCGTCCCCGTAAACGCTTTTCGTTGAGCCGGCGCTGCCACAGGAGTCCTGCGGCAGCGCGGATCCCTGCCCGAGAGAACGAGGAAAGATGGCATCTATCAGCGCGCAGCCCGAGCCTGTGGTCGTGGCGCCCACGTCAAGGAGAAAAGTTCTGCAGGCCTTGTCGGGGCTGATGGTGGGCATGTTCGTGTCCATCCTCGCCTCGACCATTGTGGCCAATGCCCTGCCGCGCATCATCACCGACCTGCAGGGCTCGCAGACCGTCTACACCTGGATCGTCACCACGGAACTTCTGGCCATGACGGCCACGGTGCCGCTCTGGGGCAAGATGGCCGACCTGTACAACAAGAAGCTGCTGATCCAGCTCTCGCTGGGACTGTTCGTGGTGGGCTCGCTGATCGCGGGCCTCACCCCGAACGTGGAGATCCTCATCGTCAGCCGTGTCGTCCAGGGCGTCGGCGCCGGCGGCATGACCGCGCTGGCCATGATCGTGATGGCCGCCCTGATCCCGCCGCGTGAGCTCGGCCGCTACGCCGGCATCTTCGGCGCCGTGTTCGGCGTCGGCACCGTCGCGGGCCCGCTCATCGGCGGCGTGCTCGTGGACACCTCCTGGCTCGGCTGGCGCTGGTGCTTCCTGCTCGGCGTGCCGTTCACGATCCTGGCCATCATCCTGCTGCAGCGCACCCTCAACCTGCCGGTGGTGCGCAAGGAAGTCAAGATCGACTATCTCGGCGCACTGCTCATCACGGTGGGCGTGTCCACCCTGCTGATCTGGTCGTCGCTGGCGGGCAACCAGTTCGCGTGGGGCTCCTGGCAGACCGCCGTGCTCGTCGCCGGCGGTGTGCTCGTCCTCGCGCTGGCCGTCTGGGTGGAGTCGCGGGCGCCCGAGCCGATCATCCCCCTGGCCATCTTCAAGAACCGCACCGTCGCCCTGGCCACCATAGCCAGCGTGCTGGTCGGCGTGGCAATGTTCGGCGGCACGGTCTTCCTGTCCCAGTACTTTCAGGTGGCGCTCGGCAAATCCCCGACGGTCGCCGGCCTGATGAGCCTGCCGATGGTGTTCGGCCTGCTGATCTCTTCCACCGTGGCGGGTCAGCTCATCACCAAGTGGGGCCGCTGGAAGGGCTTCCTGGTGGCCGGCGGCGTCGTCATGCTCGCCGGAATGGGCCTGCTCAGCACCATCGACGGCCGGACCGGCACGGTGATGCTCGGCGTCTACATGGCCGTGCTCGGCATCGGCGTGGGCATGCTGATGCAGAACCTGGTCCTTGCCGCCCAGAACGACGTGCCCGCCCACGACCTCGGCGTCACCACCTCGGTGCTGACCTTCTTCCGCAGCATGGGCGGCGCGGTCGGCGTCAGTGCGCTGGGCGCGGTGTTGGCCAACCGGATCACGACGCTCATGGCGGAGAAGCTTGGCCCGATGGCCGCCGGTGGCGGGGGCGGCGACAGCAACGCCGTACCCGACATCTCCAAGCTGCCCGCTCCCGTCGTCCGCGTCATCCAGGACGTGTACGCGACCGCTACGGCGGACCTGTTTCTCATCGGCGTTCCACTCACCGCGCTCGCGCTGGTGGCGGTGCTGTTCATCAAGGAGAAGCCGCTCAACACCCTGTCGGGGGAGGAACGCCTGGCCCGGGAACGCGACACGGCCGCCCATCACTGAGCGGCTCCCGGTCACGGGGCTTGAGCAGGCACGCTATGGCCCTCAACCAGGGCAAATGCCTGCCGTCACCGAATCGTCGTCAAGATCGCTTTCCTGGCGCCCAAATCCGGTCCGATCCTCCCCGGAGGCCTTAACGGCACCCCGTGGTGTGGGCGTTCTTCGAAACGGCGGCGTACTGGATTGACTTTTCCGTTCCACCTGGCCGGCGGTTCGATGCCCGTGCTCCGGCACCGAACCGCCGACCAGGCGCTCCCGGTCCGTCCCGGCCGGTCAGATCGGCGACGTGAGCCGAGGTCAGATCCGGGTCATGATGGATTCGTATCCGCCTCCGCCGGGGTAGACCCAGGCGCCGGTGACGGTGGTGCCGTCGGCGCTGAACATTCCTTCGTAGTAGGCGGGGCCGCCCTTCGCGCCGCCCCAGATGGTCAACTTGTCGCCGGTCAGCTCGTACACGTAGTCGAGGGTGTTTCCGGTCGAGTCGTAGAAGCGCGACACCACGTCCGTGCCGGCCGGCTCGCCGAACGGGCGCAGGTTTCCGATCACTTCCAGACCGGTGACAGGCTGGCCGAACTGGGTGAGGTCGACATGCTGGAGCAGGAAGAAGCCGCCGGGCATCCACTCGTACCGCACGGTTCCCTCAGCGCCGCCGGTGATCGCCCAGGTGCCGACCAGGCGATCCAGGGCCTTCACATCGGCGTTCGGCTGATAGGTCTCCGTCATCTCGGACATCTCATTCTCCTTGTGGCTTGGGTGACTGCTTGCCGGTACCTCGGAGCCCGCTCACGAGCTTCGACACGATCCGGGTGTGTTTCAGATCACATCGCGGCCGTGTCGAGAGCCCGAATCCGGCTCCGAGGTAGCGGCAGGAACCCACCCCTCAAGGAGGAAGTCATGGCCACCACCGCAGCCACCACCCCGGCCACCACCGGCGTCCCCGCCGTCCGCCGCTCGACCGGCCACCTGCTGCTCGCCGGCGCCCTGGCCGGGCCGGTGTTCTTCACCTCGGCGACCATCCAGATGCTCACCCGCGAGGGCTTCGACATCACGCGCCATCCGATCAGCCAGCTCTCCACCGGCGACCTCGGCTGGATCCAGATCGCCACGTTCGTGCTCGCCGGCCTGGGCGGCCTGGCATTGGCCGGCGGTGTCAGGCGCACCGTCACCGAGGGGATCGGCCGGCGGGCGCTGCCCATCCTCGTTGGGATCTTCGGGGCCGGGATGATCGCCGCGGGCGTGTTCACCATGGACCCGGAAAACGGCTTTCCCGCCGGGACTCCCGACGGGCCGGTGGCTCAGATGTCCTGGCACGGCATCACGCACTCGGCCGCGGCCGCCGTCTCCTTCACCGCGCTGGCCATCGCCGCCATCGTGCTGGTCGTCCGATGCGCCCGCCGCCGGGCCGTGCCGGCGGCCATCGGCAACGGCGCCGCCGCGCTTGTCCTGCTGCTGCCCATGTCGCCCGATCACATGAGCATCCAGATCGCCGTCAACGGCCTGGTCGCCTTCACCTGGACGACCGTCCTGGCCCTGTCCCTGCGCCGCTCCGCCTGACCTCGCGTACGCTTTCCCGAACGTTCGAAAGAGGATCCACCATGAAGTACTTGCTGCTCAGCCACACCCCGGCCGCGGCCTGGGACGCGGCGACCGCTGACACCCCGTCGGAGGAGGCGCTGGCGGCGTTCGCCGCCTACCAGAAGTTCGAGCAGGAACTGATCGCCACCGGCGAGTTCGTCAGCAGCGAGGGCCTCGGCCATCCCGCGGTCAGCACCACGGTCCGCAAGACCGCTGACGGCGTGGTGGCGACCGACGGGCCGTTCGCCGAACTGAAGGAGGTCTTGGCCAGCTTCGCTGTCATCGACGTGGCCGGCCAGGAACGAGCCGTGGAGATCGTCTCGCGGATCGTCGAGGTGCTGGGTGAGCCGATCGAGATCCGGCCGATCATGGGCGAGGACTTCACCGCGTGACCGATCACGCCGAACCAGCGGCCGGCAACGCGGCGGGAAAGGCGCACGCGAGCATGAACGCCGACATCGAGCATCTGCTACGCGTCGAGGCGCCACAGGTGCTCGGCGCGCTGGTGCGGCGTTTCGGCCGCTTCGACGTCGCCGAGGACGCGGTGCAGGAGGCAGTGCTCACCGCGAGCCGCATCTGGCCGGCCGACGGCGTGCCGGACAACCCACGCAGCTGGCTGATTCGCATCGGCTATCGGCGGATGGTCGATCTGCTCCGCGCCGACCAGTCCCGGCGCCGACGTGAGCAGGAGGCCGGCGTCGCCGAGCTGGCCATGCGGGAACCGGACCGCCGGCCGGGCGCCGCACGGGAGACCGACGACAGCCTCGCCCTGCTGCTGCTCTGCTGCCACCCGGCACTGAGCGCCGCCTCCCAGGTGGCGCTCACGCTGCGGGCCGTGGGCGGCCTCACGACCGCCGAGATCGCGCATGCCCATGGAACGCCGGAGAACACCATGGGCACCCGGATCAGCCGTGCCAAGCAGCGGCTGGCCCGCGCCGGAGCCCGCTTCACCCCGCCGACCGACACCGACCGCGACAGCCGGATGGCCGCCGCGATGCGGGTGCTCTATCTGATCTTCAACGAGGGCTACACCGCCTCCACCGGCGACCGGCTCGCCCGCGTCGACCTGACCAGCGAGGCCATCCGGCTGACCCGCATGCTCCACGCCTCCGTGCCCGCCGACGCCGAGGTCACCGGCCTGCTCGCGCTGATGCTGCTCACCGAGGCCCGTCGTCCCGCCCGTACCGGTGGCCACGACGAGCTGGTGCCCTTGGATGAGCAGGACCGGACGCGATGGGACTGCGACCTCACCCGCGAGGGCACCGAGCTGATCGACAGCGTCTGGGACCGCCGCGAGGTCGGCCCCTACCAGCTGCAGGCGGCGATCGCGGCCGTGCACGCCGCGGCGACCTCGCCGCAGCAGACCGACTGGCCGCAGATCGCGGCGCTCTACCTGTGGCTCGAACGGCTCAACCCCATCCCGCCGGTACGGCTGAGCCGGGTGGTGGCCGTGGCCAAAGCGTACGGGCCGGTTCGAGGACTGGCCCTGCTCGACGACCTCAACCGCCGCTTCCGGCTCGGCCAGGACCCGCTGATCCGGCAACGCGAACGCGCGGTGCGCGCCCACCTGCTCCAGATGACCGGCGACACGGCCGGCGCGGCGAGGCGGTATCGCGAGGCGGCTTCCCTGACCGGCAACCTGGTCGAGCAGCGATATCTGCTCGACCAGGCCGACCGTCTGGGCTGAGAACGCGGGCGTGGCACGCTCTTACCGGTACCCCCGGCTCGCGCGGCGTCCGCCCGTGGATCTCACACGACGTCTCGCGATGGCCGGTGCCGGTGGTGTGCCGGCCCAGTTTTCAGCCCGTGACCGTGCTCGGCGTCACCCCCGCCGGCCGCTCGGCGTCCGGTGTTCTCTTCGCCGGCAGGGCGGCGAGCGCCGTGACCAGATTCGCTGCCGCTATCGCATGACCGCGCGCGTTGCAGTGGATACGGTCATCGGCGAAGATGCCGGGGTCGGCGGCGAGAGGGTGTCCGTGGTTGCCGACATGGACTCCGCCGTACTCGTCCGTGATTCGGCTGGTGAGCGCGTCCAGCCGGTCGAAACGCTCCGCCATCGGGCCGGCGTGGGGATCCGGTACGAGTCCGGACCGCGCGAGGTCGAAGAGCCCGATGGTGACAAACTGCGTTCCCTGGGCAACGAGCGGCCTGATGATGGAGGTCAGCTCGTCATGGAAACGCTCCTCGTCGAATGACCGCCGCAGGGCGTCGTTGCCCTCGGCCGAGATGACTGCCAGGTCAGGATGGAGCTCCAGTGCGGGGCGCAACTGCCTGTCGCGGATCTCGGCGGTGCGCAGATCTCGCTCTGCGAGGTTGTGGTAGCTGAACGACGGGTGCGCCGCGCCGAGCGCCTCGGCGACGCGTGCCGCGGCGTCCAGGTCGCGGTAACCGTCCAGCGGCCCCCGTATGCCGGCGGCGACGCTGTCTCCGAGGACGACGAGGCGCCGCCATGGAGCGGAGCGCATCAGTGTCGCCGACCCGGCGGGCCACCGGCAGTACGGATCGTATATCTCACGCTCGCAGGCGGGGTCGGTCTCCATGATCAGGCTCCCTTGGCAAGGCTGATGTCGGCGGATGCCGCCGTGGGTGCGAGGAAAAGCCCCCCGCAGGCGAATAACAGCCGCCGGCGGTGTGAGGCGCGGGCCGGAGGCTCCGCCCCCGAATGGGAGATGGTCATGGGGAGTAGTTCAGCAGCGGGTACCGGGTACGGTCTGGCGAGTTTCCGACCACATCAGCGATCGGCGCGCTCACCGCGGTCGGCGGGAACCTCCTCACCGACGTGGTCAAGGCCGGTCTCCAACGGCTGGAGCCCGGCCGCCGGACCATTCCGGAGGAGCCGGAAGCCGCGGTGGAGCAGCAGATCCTCGCGGCCCTGGAGAAGGCGAGAAGCCACGGGCGGAGATCGCCGTCCCCAACTCTCGCAACCGGTCGTTTGTACGAGTTCTGCACCTAGCCGAGGGCGGGTTGGCCGCCCATGGCGCTGAGGGTGGCGCCGTTGACGTAGCTGGCGTCCGGGGATGCCATGAAGGCGACAGCCGCGGCGATCTCTTCGGGGTCGGCGACGCGCTTGAGGGCGACGGCCTGTCCGGCGGATTCGAAGGCGTCGCCGAAGGCGGCGGTGCCTTCGGTGCGGGTGGGGCCCGCGGCAACGGCGTTGACGCGTACGCCATCAGGGCTGTATTCGGCTGCCCACACGCGGGTGAGGGATTCCAGGGCGGCTTTGGTGGCGCCGTAGATGCCGCTGCCGAAGCCGGGAGTGTCGGCAGCGCCGCTGCTGATGTTGACGATCGCGCCGTGTCCGCGTGCGGCCATGCCGGGGGCGAGGGCCTGGACGAGGAGGTAGGGGGCGCGCAGGTTGATGGCGATGTGAGCGTCGAAGATGGCCGGGTCGGTGTCGGCTGTGCGGGCGAAGTGGAAGATGCCCGCGTTGTTGATCAGGATGTCGACGTGGCCGGCGCGTTCGGCGAGCGCGGTCACCTGTGCGGGGTCGGACAGATCGGCGGGCTCGAAGCGGGCCCTCGCGCCGAGGGCTTCGATCTGCCGGAGGGTGTCGGCGGCGCGTTCCTTGTTGCGGCCGTGGACGATGATGTCGGCGCCGCGTACGGCCAGGGCCAGGGCGGTAGCGCGGCCGATGCCCGCGGTGGCTCCGGTGACCAGAGCTGTCTGCTGGGCGAGGTCCTTGCTCATGATCGTGCTTCTTTCTTCGTGGTGCGGGTGGTTCAACGGGTGTGCCGGGCGGTGAGGAGTTGATCCCAGGAGGCGGCACTGAAACGCGGGTCGTGCTCGGTCATCGGCGAACTCCTTGGGAGTGGCAGGGGTGATCATGCGTGGGCGTTGTCGGCGGCGGGGATGCGGCGCGCCCACACGCCGAAGAGGATGAGGCCGGCCAGCGGGAAGGCCGCGGTGGCCAGCAGGGTCGTGCCCAGCCCGTGGTCCAGGCCGCCGGTGGCGGCCAGGACACTGGTGAGAACGGCCAGGCCCATGCCGCCGCCCAGCTGCTGCAGTCCTTGGTTGAGGCTGGCGGCGGCGCCGATGTGCTCGGAGGGGGCCTGGTGCATGATGACGGCGGTGACCGGTGCGAAGGTCGCTCCCGCGCCCGCACCGAGCAGGATCGATGGCAGCAGCACCGTGACGATCGAGGTGCCCGGTCCGGCATCCGCTGCGACCAGTGCCATCCAGGTGATGCCCAGTACCAGGCCCGACAGACCGGTGATGCCGATGGCGCGCTCCCCCAGGCGCGGCAGCAGCCGCGGAGTGAGCTGGTTGGTGGCGATCAGCCCGACGGTGAAGGGCACCAGGGCCAGCCCGGTCTGGATCGGGGTAAAGCCGAGGACCTTCTGGGTCAGCAGTGTGGTGAAGAACAGGAAGCCGACCTGACCGGCCGGGACGACCAGCATGGACAGCAGCGGGCCCGCGCTGCGCATGGAGGAGAAGAACGCCAGCGGCATCACCGGGTGCGGATGCCGCCGCTCACACGCCACGAGCGCCGCGAGCGCCGCGAGGGCGACGGCGAAGGCGGCGAGCACCAGGGGGCTGGCCCAGCCGTGGTCGGCGGCAGAGGTGAAGGCGAAGACCAGAGCCACCATCGCCAGGATCGAGGCAGTGGCTCCGCCGATGTCCAGTGAGGTGCGCCGACGTTCCAGTTCGGGCAGGTTGCGCAAGGTCCCGAGCAGGACCAGGACGCCGATGGGGGCGTTGACAAACATCACCCATTGCCAGCCCAGCGTCTGCGTCAGCACTCCACCCGCGAGCAGACCGACCGCTGCGCCGGCGCCGACGGCGAGAACGAACATCGCCATCGCGCGCGAGCGCTGCGGGCCAGGCGCGGTGATTCCCATGAGCAGGACCATCACACTGGGCGCGGCCACCGCAGCCCCCACTCCCTGAAGGGCACGCGCGGCCACCAGCAGTCCCGCCGAACCGGCGAGACCTCCGGCGATCGAGGCGATCACAAAGACCGTCACACCGAGAACAAGGGCCCGGCGGGGGCCGATCATGGAGCCGACCTTGCCGCTGAGCAGAATCAGGCCGCCGAAGGTCAGCGCGTAGGCGGTGACAACCCAGGACAGACCGGCGCTGGAGAAGTCCAGATCGCGGCCGATATCGGGCAGGGCCACGTTCACGATCGAGGTGTCCACGACGAACATCAGCTGCGTCAGCACCAGGATCACCACGGCCGGCGTCACCGAGCCACGCCGAACGCTCACCATCGCATCCGCCGGCGGCGCCGGCGCGGTATCGGGCCCACCCGCCGGGGCGGTGGGCAAGTTGCCTCGGGTCATCACACCTCTCCTGTCCTGCGTCATCGCCCGCATCGGGGCGCCTGTGACATGGTCAGGCCGCCTGAACCGACACGCAAAGATTCTTGCTGCGGTGGCAAGGTAGGGGCATGGATGAAGAGATCGCATCGACGATGGCGGCGGTCGGACCCCGACTGAAAGGGCTGCGCACTCAGCGCAACCTGTCGCTGACCTCGCTGGCACAGTCCACCGGGATCTCCCTGAGCACGCTCTCCCGCCTGGAAACCGGTCAGCGCCGCCCCACCCTGGAACTTCTGCTCCCCCTGGCGCGCGAGCTGCGCGTGGACATCGGCGAACTCATCGGGGCGCCGCAGACCGGAGATCCCCGCCTGCACCTCAAGCCCGTCACCCGCCACGGCATGACCATGCTGCCCCTCACCCGACGAGCAGGAAGCCTGCAAGCCTACAAACTGATCATCTCGCCCAGGATGCGCTCACCCGAGCCCGAGCAGTCCAGCCACGAGGGATACGAATGGATCTACGTCCTCGACGGCCGCCTACGCCTGGTCCTGGGCGACAACGACCTGATCATGGGCCCCGGAGAGGCCGCCGAATTCGACACCCGCACCCCCCACTGGTTCGGCAACGCCGACGAGAACCCCGTCGAGATCCTCAGTCTCCTGGGCCATCAGGGAGAGCGAGCACACCTGCGCGCCCGGACCGTACGGTCCGAGGGCACCGCAGCAGGTGCCGAGTGACACACGCACACCGGGCAAGGCCGCTACGGACGTGCGAGTCGGTACAGAATCGCCCGTGAGACCAGCCGTCTTCGTCCAGCCGTGTCGGTCGTCGTCTCCGGCGGCGCCTGGGTCACAAGGGGGCGCAGGCCCTGGCCGGGGCCGTTAGCGGTGATGTCGAACCGGTAGCGGCCCAGGAAGGTGATGTGCGCTGCCTGGCTCACCGGTGGCAGTGGAAGTCGCAGGGGCCGTATGGAACGGCGGCCCAGACGCGGCAAGGCCCTACGCCTATCCAACAATGATCACGAGTTGATCACTCTTTAGTTGCGTATTGGGTTCACATGACCTTCGGTTTGCCGTTAAGCTCCATTTTGCCTCGGCCGTAACGGTCGATATGCCTAATTCCGGGCGCCTGCCCTGGGAACCGGGGACCCATCGCACCCGGGGTGAATCCACTTCGGTGGAAGGGCTTTCCCTCTAGCCCGAACCCGTCAGCTAACCCGGTCGGCAGAAGAGAGGAGAGTACGTGGCGGTCACGTCCCTCACGTTCCGTCGTCATGCAACCATCGCGGTCGGTGTTCTCACCGCGGTCGCGATTGCGCTGGGCCCCGCGAACGCGGGTCTCGCGGCCCCCAAACCAACCGAGACCGAGCTCCGGGCCGACCTGGCCAAGCTCAACAAAAAAGTCGACATGCTGATCGAGGCCTACGCGGCCAAACGCGAGTCCCTTAAAAAAGCGCAGCAGGCTGAGGCGGTCGCCAAGGAAGACCTGAGCAAGATCGAGGCGGTCTACGCCGAGATCGAGAAAGAGGCCGGCTCCATCGCTCAGCTTCGCTACCAGAGCAGCGCGGGAAACCTGCCCACGTTGCTGTCCACCCCCGACCTGGGCGGCGCCGCGGTGATGGAGCAGCTCACCGCCGAGCAAGGTGCTTCCCTGCAGCGCTTCGCCGACAGTCTGGAGCGCAAGAAAAAGGCCGCGGAGACGGCTGCCCGGCTCGCCGAGAACATCGGTGAGGAGGTCAAGGAGGTGCAGTCTCAGCGCGACGGAGCCGAGGGCCTGATCCGCGACATCAAGCACAAACTCGACCAGCTCGTCCCCACCGGTTCCGGCCGCCTCCCCGACGGAAGCTGGGCTCCCCAGCTCCCCACCGGCAGCGACAACATCACCGACCGCACCCGGATCATGCGCGAAGCCGTCAGGAAACGCTTCGACCTGCCCTACACGGTCGGCTGTTACCGGGCCGAGAACGACGGCGGCGAACACCCGCTCGGCCGCGCCTGCGACTTCATGATGAGCACCGGCGGCTCCATGCCCTCGGCGGCCCACGTCAAGCTCGGTGACGAGATCGCCGCCTGGGCCATCCAGAACAAGGACCAGCTGGGCGTCAAATACGTGATCTGGCGCCAGCGCATCAACACCGGCTCCGGCTGGCGCGCCATGTCCGACCGCGGCGGCGTCACCGCCAACCACCTCGACCACACCCATATCTCGATGTACTGATTTTGGGGCTTGACGTGGTCGACTTGTCGATCGATCGCTGGTCGGTGGCGTTGAAAGCCCGCACATCCGGTAGCAATCGCACGGTCACCACGAAGGTTCCCGCCGCTCCAGCCCGGTCGACAGCGTGCCGACTCAAGAATCGCAGCGCAAACAGCAGCAGCATCGTCATGGAGGCGCCTGACACACACCATATCGATGTCCCCGGCGGTGCACTATTTTCTGCGGCCCTACCTGGTCACACCAGAGCCCTGACCAGCAAACGGCCGGCACAAGCAGGGCACGACAAGCTTTGGACAAGCCGGCGTGGCTAGCGTGCACCACAGCTAAGCCGGGAGTTGCCATGCCTTCTTCAGTGTCAGCCGGTCCGCCTTCAGTGTCAGCCGGTCCGCGAATTCGTCCGGGCAAGAGAGATGGCGGCTCTTTCCAAATAGCATGCGGAGTGTTGATCGCGTTGAGCGGCGCGCTGACAGCCTTCGCCTTTAACGCGATCTATGCGGAGGGCTGGATTGATCTGGAGGTTTATCGGGAAGGCGGAGCGGCGGTACTGCGGCGTACCTCTGTCTACGACTTGGTCGTAGGTGAAAATTGGCTGAAGTTCACCTATTCACCGTTCGCGGCAATACTGTTCATGCCTCTCGCTTTGGTTGGAATGGAGATCGCCGTCGCCCTCTGGGTGCTGATCTCCATACTCGCCCTTGAGGCGGTGATATGGATTCTCATCGGCCGTACCGCAGTGAGGTGCCGAAGTCGCCGAGCAACTCGCACGCTGTTGGTTGTCATCGCGACACTTCCCTTGTACCCGGTAACGCTAACGCTGTGGAACGGTCAAATAGGTATCATTCTGCTACTGGTGATAATTGTTGATCTGACGCACGGCAAAGAAAAGTGGCGCGGCATAGGAACGGGTATTGCCGCCGGCATCAAACTCACCCCACTGATATTCATCCCCTACCTTCTCATCACGCGTCGTTTCCGGGCCGCCCTGATGACCGGCCTTGGTTTTCTCGGCACAGTAGTCCTCGGATTCCTTCTGCTGCCGGCCGATTCGCGTGATTACTGGGGTGGTGCATTTTTCGACACGCAACGGGTGGTCACCGAGCAGGGCGTAAATTTTTTCAATCAATCGCTTCGTGGCGTGCTTATGATCATGTCCGACTCCTGGCCCACCACGCCTCTCTGGTTCGCCCTGTGCGCGGTGGTCGGAACGGGTGGACTTTTGGTCGCCGCATGGACCGCGAAGAAGGCGGGCGAGATCGCTGGAATCACCGCCTGCGCCATCGTGGGGCTGCTTGTTTCACCCGTTTCTTGGCCGCACCATTGGGTCTGGTGCATACCGCTCTTGGTGCTCTGGGCACAGCGCGCTCAGCGAGTGGACGTCAGGCTTGAGAAGGTGGGCGTGGGGTTCTTGTGGTTCATCTTTTTGCTGCCTGGATATATCGCCCTGGCGACGGTTCTCATATATCCATCCCACGCCGGAATGTGGCTGATGTTGCTGACAGGTAGTTACGTGCTCAGCGGATTGTCGACATTACTGGCGCTTGCGGTTTATTTTAGCCGGAGCGATTGGCGGCAAAGAAAGCGCGGGTCAGGCGACGACTAGGGGCCTTAATGGTCGCATCTTAGATTCCGGCGTGGATGTGTGCGGCCCACAGGGCGGGGCCGGCGGTGTAGTCGGTGCGGAGCCGGCGGATGGCGTGGTGCAGCGCGTGGGCGGTCTGTCCGACGGCAGGCGCGGCCGTTCCGTTCTCGGTGAGGCGGGTGTAGATGTCGTCGGCGATGCGGACCGCTGTGGCGTCGTTGATGGGCACAGAGTGCCGATGACGTTCTGGTAGCCGACGAGTTGGAAGGCGGCAGCGTCCATCCGGTTCAGTCGTGCGCCGATCGCGGCGATCAGACGCTCTCGCTCGCTCATGTACGGGACTCTCCCTTACGCTCGCGGTGCTCTACACTTCCGGCGGCTGCTCTCGGCCATCGAGTTCCCCGACGACCCGCGTATAGATGACGACGTCGTGTCATGGCCGGTTGACCGGAAGGCCGTACACGATCGCCGCAGCTTGGTGGGGCCGGTTCCGGCGATCTACACTCACTGTGACCACATCCGTACGCGTCGGCAATCCCCTGTGCCGTCGAATGCGGAGCCAGGATGGTGCGGTGTGAGGGATGGACGGGCCGATGTCGCAGATCACCGGACGGGTCGAGCGGTTGTGCGCCCTCCTGGACGAGGACGATCTATGGGACTACGCCGAGCAGGCCGGTGCGGGCCAGGTCCTGCGGCAGATCGTGGACATCGTTGACGCCGGTGGCCGCGACGACGTGCTCCAGGGGCACCTGGATACGCTGGACGAGGCGATGGCCGCGTTCGGGCTGGGTGCGATCACCCAGCCCGAGCGTATCTACCAGCCGCTCCCCGGCACCGGCGCCGGCCACCCGGTCGTCCAAGCCTGGGCCTGCCCCGCCCACAGGCCCTGCAGCCGGGTGGAGTCCACCGCCGCATACCCGCAGCCGCCGGTGTGCGCCACGACCGGGAAGACGCTCACCCTGGTGCGCGTGCCCACATGAGCGGGTTCCTGAGCGAACTGGGCAAGAAAATCGCCGAGCGCTGGCTGACCCTGCTGGTGTTGCCCGGGTTGTTCTACCTCACCTGCCTGGCGATCGCCCTCACCCTGCGCCACCCGCGCGCCCTGGAACCGGGCCCGCTCCGCGATGCCGTCAACCGGCTGGCCGTCCAGCCCGCCGCCGGCAGCCCCGGCGTGCTCCTGCTCACCGCCACCGCCATCCTGGCCGCCGCCGCGGCGGCCGGGTTCACCGCGGGAGGACTGGGACGACTGACCGAACGTGCCTGGAACGCCGAAGGCCACCGCTGGCCCGCCCGCCTGCTGACCCGGCGCCGGCAGCAACGCTGGAAGGACGCGGACGCCGAGGTCCAGGCCAGGATCGCCGCGGCGGTCCGTGCCCGCACAGGTTCCTCGGCCGCCGTACCTGCCATGTCTGCCGTGCCCGCCGCCCCCGCCATACCTGCCATGTCTGCCGTGCCCGCCGCCCCCGCCATACCTGCCATGTCTGCCGTGCCCGCCGCCCCCGCCATACCTGCCATGTCTGCCGTGCCCGCCGCCCCCGGCAAGCCTGTCGTGCCTGCCGGACCCGTACCCGGCGTCGCGGCGGCGATCGCCGCACGGGAGGCGATCAGCTTGGTCCTACCGCAGCGGCCCACCTGGATCGGTGACCGGCTGCGTGCCGGCGACCAGCGCATCCACACCGCCTACGACCTCGACCTCAGCAGTGCCTGGCCACGCCTGTGGCTGGTCATTCCCGAGGCCGCCCGCACCGAGCTGACCGCGGCCCGCGACTCCTACACCGCCGCCGCACGGCTGACCGGCTGGGCGATGCTGTACTTGCTGCCGGCACTGTGGTGGTGGCCGGCCCTGCCCATCGCCGCGGCCATCGCCGTTACCGCCTGGGTCCGCGCCCGCACCGCCACCGCCGCGCTGGCCGAGCTCATCGAGGCCACCGTCGACCTGTACGGCCGCGACCTGGCCACCCAGCTCGGCATCCCCACCGACGGCCCGCTGTCACGCGAGATGGGCCTGGCCATTACCACCACGCTGCGCAAAGACCCCGAAACCCACCACCCCGTCACCTGAGCGATCTCCCGAGGCAAGGCATGCGGCCGGGGATGCATGGTGCTCGTTTTTTCGCTCGACAAAGCCAACGGCACTGCGGCGAGATCGTGCACCGGTGGTCTCCGTCCGCCGGGCGGCGAGATCGTGCACCGGCCGTTTCGCCGGGAGGTCCGGAACCGTCGGATGTGCGACATGACGCAAACGCGCCAACGATCATCATGGAGAAAACCCCAAATAGTTGTGCACAATCCATTGATCTTCGCGCACTCCTACCTTTGGGGTCTTCTTGTCATTGTCACCCTCTCGCGGACGCGGATTGATAGCGCTCAGCGCCGTTCTGGCGGCGCTCGCGGCGATTCCACCGGCTAACGCCTCCACCGCCATACCCGCAACCGCCAATAGCGCCACAGCGCCCGCGCCCGGTACCGCGCCCCTCGCAACCGCCGGGGCCGCGCGCACGGTCACCCTGATCACGGGCGACAAGGTGACCGTCGGCACCGCCCCGGACGGCACCATGACGCGCTCGGTGCTGAGCCCGGACGGCCGGCCGGTCGATGCCGTCATCCACGCGGAGTCCGGGGAAACCTACGTCTACCCGCGGTCCGCCCTGCGATATCTCACCGCCGGACTGCTGGACAAGGACCTGTTCAACGTCACCAGGCTGCTTGCCGACGGCTACGACGACGCGCACCGGGACCACCTGCCGCTGCTCGTCAGCTACACCGACGCCGCCGCCCGTTCACGCACCAAGGTCCTCCCCCAGGGCGCCCGCCAGGTGCGCCCTCTGAACAGCATCCAGGGCGCGGCGCTGGACGCCGACCGCTCCGCAGGCTTCTGGACCTCGCTCACCCAGGGCGCCACCGTCCCCGGCACCTCCCACCGCACCGGCGACGAGCCCACTCTCGCGGGCGGCATCGCCAAGGTGTGGCTCGACGGCAAGGTGAAGGCCGACCTCGCCGAGAGCACCGCCCAGATCGGCGCGCCGAAGGTGTGGGAAAGCGGGAACACCGGCGTCGGCGTGGACGTCGCGGTGCTGGACACCGGCGTCGACACCGGCCACCCAGACCTGATCGGTCATATCACCGCTACCGAGACCTTCGTTCCGGAGCAAACCGTCGAGGACGGCAACGGCCACGGCACGCACGTCGCCTCCACTATCGCCGGCACCGGCGCCGCCTCGGGTGGCAAGGAGAAGGGCGTCGCCCCCGGCGCCGGCCTGCGCATCGGCAAGGTCCTCGACAACACCGGAAGCGGCCAGGAATCCTGGTTGCTGGCCGGCATGGAGTGGGCGGCTCGCGAGCAGCACGCGAAGATCATCAGTATGAGCCTCGGCGCCGACCCCACCGACGGCACCGACCCGCTCAGCATGGCCGTCAACGAACTCAGCGCCGAGACGGGCTCGCTGTTCGTCATCGCGGCGGGCAACTCCGGCCCCACCGACTTCACGGTCTCGGCACCGGGCGCGGCCGACGCCGCCCTGACCGTCGGCGCGGTGGACTCCTCCGACACGCTCGCCGAGTTCTCCAGCCGGGGCCCGCGCGCGGGTGACCGCGGCCTCAAGCCGGACCTCACCGCTCCCGGCGTCGACATCCTGGCGGCGCGCTCACAGTACGCGCAGGAGGGCGACGGCTACTACCAGACATTGAGCGGCACCTCGATGGCCACCCCGCACGTCGCGGGTGCGGCGGCACTGCTTGCCGCCGCACATCCGGACTGGACCGGACAGCAGCTCAAGGATGCCCTGGTCAGCACCACCAAGCCCACACCCGCCTACAGTCCCGCCCTGGGCGGCAGCGGCCGCCTGGACATCGCGGCGACCACCGGCACCACCGTGTTCGCCACGGGCAGCGCCTATGCCGGATACCACAGCTGGCCCACCAAGCCCGGAGACAAGAGCGAGAAGGAGGTGACCTACACCAACACCGGCGACACCCCGGTCACCCTCGACCTCTCGGCCGACGTCCCCGGCGCTCCCGAGAACCTGTTCAGCCTGTCGGCCCCGCGGGTCACCGTTCCCGCGCACGGCACCGGCACGGTGACGGTGACCACCGACATCGATCGCGTACCGGCCGACACCACGATCGCGGGCACGGTCACCGCCGCCGACGCCACCGGCACGGTCAGAGCTCGCACCATGATCGGCGTCGGCAAGGAGGGCGAGCGCCACACCCTCACCCTCGCCGCCATGGACCGCGCCGGCAAGCCGCTGTCCGGCGACCTCATCCTGACGGGCAAGAAGTTCTTCGCCTCGCTCTACCTCGACGAGTCCGGCACCCTCGACCTGCGCATCCCCGCCGGCACCTACACCGCGTGGATGAGCGGCGACCTCGAGGGCGCGAACGGACCCCACTCACGTGGCCTGGGCATGCTGAGCGTCTCCGACATCAAGCTCGACCGGGATCGGACCGTTGCCTTCGACGCGCGCAAGGCACGCCGGCTGACGGCCGTCGCCCCCATGGCGAGCACCCTGAGCGGCATGCGAGTCAGCGTCTACCGTGGCCTCGCCGACGACGACTACACCGCCTCCAACAGGTGGCCGAACTCCTCCTACGACAGCGTCTGGACGCTGCCCACCGGCGGCAAGGTGCGCGAGGGAGAGTTCGAGGTCGGCGCCCACTGGCGTCTCGAGCAGCCGCCCCTGACCGTCTCCACGGCGACCCGCGCCTTCGACGACCTGATGGTCCACCGCGGCGCGACCCCGCTGCCCAAGGGCCGCCACACACTTGAGACGGTGTTCGCCGGAGACGGCGACGCGGCCGGCTACCGGTCCCAGACGGCCCGGGCCAAGGCCGTGGTGGTGCGAAACAGCACCACGGTCACCCGCGAGCAGCAGGTCGCCGCCGCCGTGGCGGCCGGTGCGAAACTGCTGCTGGTCGTCAACGACGGCACGGGCCGCATCGAACCCTGGAACGACCTGGTATGGGGACCGCTCGATCTGGCGCCCCTGACGGTGGCCTCACTGAGCCGGGACGAGGGCGAGGAGCTGATCGCGCAGATCCAGAGCGGCCGGCGCACGCGGCTCGACGTGACGTCCAACCCGACCACCGAGTACGTCTACGACCTGGTCCACTACTTCAAGGGCGCCGTGCCCGCCGACCCGACCTACCGGCCCGGTCAGAAAGAGCTGGCCCGCGTCAACGTCTCCTTCCGCAACTACCAGCAGGCCAAGGCCGTCGAGGCCCGCAACGACTACTGGAGATGGGGATGGACGACCGCCATGAACCAGGGCGGCTCGGTGACACCCGCCCTCGGCAACCGCACCGACTGGGTCACGGCAGGGATCCAGTGGCACGAGGAGGCCGGCATCGCCCGTGAGGTGGGGCAGCGCTCCGCCGCCCCCGTGACCTACCGGGCGGGGACCACCACGGACGTGCACTGGTTCGGCCCCATCCACCGGCCGCGCTCGGAGGACGAGACATCACCGCTGCGGCTGGACGACACCATCCACGTCGTGCTGCCGAGCTGGGGCGACTCGGGAGCCGGTCACATCGGGGACACCTCTCTCAACGGCATGGTGTCCAACACGCTGAAGCTCTACCAGGGCGACAGCCTTCTCGGCGAGAGGCCCTTCGACCAGCTGGCCGTCCCCGGCCTGCGGCCCGAACGGCTGCCGTACCGGCTGGTGTCGGAGAACTCCCGCGGTGACTGGACGAACCCCTACTCGACCACCACACGGACCGAATGGGGCTTCACCTCCGGAGCGGGCAAGACCGGAGAGATGGCGCGCCTCCCGCTGATCCAGCTCGACTACGCGGTCGACACGGACATGTCCGGCAAGGCGCGCCGCCACACCGGCCTCACCGTCATCCCGTCGCATCTGGAGAGCGGACCGAAGTCCGACACCATCCGCGCCGTGACGCTGGACGTCTCCTACGATGACGGCACCACGTGGCGAAGGGTTCGGCTCGATCGGGGCGGACACGGCTGGCGGGCCGATCTGGACGCACCTGGCAAGGCGTCTTCGGTCACCCTCCGCACCACCGCCGGCGACCTCCAGGGAAACACCGTCACCCAGACCATCACTCGCGCTTTCGGTCTGAGGTAAACCACCCTCACCTCGTCGGGAGGGCCGTTGCCCCGGCCCTCCCGACGAGCCTGGCCACGCTCGGATCACAATGATCGTCGATGCCTGCCGGTCAGCCGGCTTCCTGCCCTCGGCGGGTCACTGCGAGCGGTTCGGCACTCCGTTCGTCGCCGCGGTGATCGGCAGGGCCCGCACCGCGCCGGCGCGGGTAGTGCGGTGACGGTGTTCGCTGGACGGAAGCTCGGCACCATGCCGACCCGGTTCCTGAGACGTCGAGCGTGACACAGTCGGCGCCCGGGCCGGCCACGGGCTGGGCGTTCCGCCCGGCGCGATCCTCGTAGTACGTACGGCTCTCGACTCCGTAGGACAGCGCCTCCACAGCGCGATTTCGCCGACACCTCAGCGGAACTTTTCGGCGTGAGCGCGAGCCCAGTCGGCGAACGTCCGCGGATCGTGGCCGATGATCTCACGGACAGTCGGCGACAGCGTAGGCACAGTCCGCACGGCCTGAGCCTGCAGACCGAGCATGCTCTCCACCATCGCCGCGTCCGCGTGTGCCGCCAGCCCCGCCCGCGCCTGGGACAGGTCGAGTTCCCGCCACTGCAGCGACCGGCCCAGCACCTCGCTCAGGATCCCGAGCTGCTCGTGGGCGGACAGTGCCTGCGGTCCGGACAGGGTCAGCGCGATGTTCTCGAGCCGCTCGTCGATCAGAGCGCGCGCGGCGACGGAGGCTATGTCGGCCGGGTCGATAGGAGTGTTCACGGCGTCGCCGTAGACACCGTTGACCACGTCGCCGGCTCGGATCGCAGGGGCCCACCGCAACGCGTTGGACGCGAACGCCCCCGGCCGCAGATGCACCCAGGTCGCCCCAGACGCTTCAGCGACCGCCTCGGCCTCGCGGTGCCGGCGAGCGATGACGTCGTCGACCGGGCGGTCGAGGACCGTCGAGGACGACAACGTCACGACGCGGCCGACGGGCGAACGCCGCAACGCCTCGGCCACCACCGTCGGAGCCTCCGGGAATAGGAATAGACCGCGAACACCGTCCAGAGCGCGCTCGACGGTCGCGGCATCGTGGAGGTCGCCGACGACGACCTCCACACCGGCTGGAAACGGATGCTCAGGGCGCCGGGTCAACGCGCGGACCGACACGCCGGCGTCGCTCAGTTCGGCCAACACTCCCCCGCCGACGGCACCGGTCGCTCCGGTTATCAAGATCATTGTTCCCCTTTTCTCTGTCCCCGACGGGTCAGCGGCACTATCCGAGGCGGAAGCCGCCAGCCTCTGACCACACATCTACAGCCGATCGCCACGCTCGATTCGTTAGTAAGCTACCTATACAATAAAGCAAGTTGGGGGAACACCCGGGCCTGGCCTCGGCCCCGTTGGATCGAGATCACCTCGGACCGGGTCTTCTCTTGGGGAGTCGATACCGACTTGTTCCAGCCCGCGAGCCCCGCCACTCCTGAACAGCTCCGCCCCCCTGACGCCACGCCTGTCCCCAAGGAGGTCACACCCGTGAAGATCATCGTGTTTGGTGCCAGCGGCGGCACCGGGCAACACATCATTGACACCGCCCTACGACACGGCCACCACGTCACAGCGATCACGCGCCGGCCGGATGCGGTCCCCGACCCCACCCGGCCGGCGCTCTCCGTCGCCCACGCCGACATCCGCGATGCCGAGAGCCTGCCTGCCGTCATCGCGGGCCACGACGCCGTCATCTCCGCCATTGGCATTCGACGCGGTAAGCCCCGCCGGCTCTATTCCCAAGGCACCGCCAACATTGTCAACGCGATGCAGCTCAGCGACGTCTCCCGGCTGCTGTGCGTGTCCTCGGGCGGGGTCGATCCCACCGACCGAGGCCTGCCCTGGTGGTATCGCCGCCTGCTGATCCCGCTCGCCCTGCGCGAGCTGTACCAGGACATGGCCATCATGGAGACCACCGTGCGCGCCAGCGGCCTCGAGTGGACGCTGATCCGTGCATCCTCCCTCAACGACCGGGCACCACAGGGCGACCTTCAGGTGCTGGACGGCCGCCAGCCGCCCGGACTGTGGCGGCTCACCCGTGCCGACCTCGCCGACTTCCTCGTCGATGAGGCTGAGAACAACCGGTGGGTGCACCGCATCCCCACAGTCGCCCAATGACCGGCCACTCGGAGCCTGACGCCACTCCGGTCGACCCCATCACGGCAACCGACGAGGCCGATGCCGGCGCAGGGCTCGGCGGGCTGGGCTGGCAGCTCGGCACCGTCGCCAAGACCGCGCGCGCCCGGTTCGAGGCATTGCTCGCGCGCGCGGGCGGGAGCTTCACCACCTGGAAGATTCTCGAGGTGCTCGACGTACACGGCCCGCTCAAGCAACGCGACCTCGCCGCTGCCGTCGGCATCGAAGGACCCACTCTGACCCGCCAGCTCGAACGACTCGACGCCCAGAATCTGGTGACCCGCCGCCGCGTCGGCGGCGACCGTCGCATCACCGAGATCGCCCCCACCCAAGACGGAGTCGCACTCCACTCCGCCCTGCGGCGTGCCGCCGAGCAAGCCAACCACGAACTGGCCGACGGTCTCTCGCCCCATGAGATCGAGACGCTTCGTAGCACGCTCGATCGCATCCTCCTCAATCTCAATCCCGCCCTGGCCCACGGGGGCCTGAAGCCGCGACGAACCGTTGGAGATGGCCGGCGAAAGCCTCAAAGTCCACCGGAGTGAACTCCTCGAACCTGCCCACGGCGCCCTTCTCGGCGAGCGGACCTGGCCACGCTCGCCGAGAAGGGCGCCCAGCCGGCAGCGCCGGCTCCGCCGTACGTCTCCGGTGCCCGTTCTTCGCTCCCCGGCCCCGCGCGAGTCCGTGAGCTGGGAACTTGCTAGTGTTGACAGGGACGGACACCAGCGATCACGATGCTCGGCCTGAGGAGCTCAGGCCCGGCGGTTTGCCTGTGTCACCGTGCCGCATCGTGATCTCCATTGTTCGGGAGACCTCTATGAGAGTCGTCGTCGATCTCACACGGTGTCAGGGGTACGGGCAGTGTGTTTTCTCCGCGCCGAACGTTTTCAGGATGCCTCACTCAGAGACGTTGATGTATGAGCTGAATCCCGACGATGCGGAGCGTGAGCAGGTCCTGCAGGCTGTCGCGGTCTGTCCGGTCCAGGCTCTGGTGATCGATGAGATGGGTGCTCTGCGACAGCCGAAGAAGGCTGACGCGTCCGGGCCCGGAAACGGGAAGGCACCCGACCTCGTGGGCCGTATCGTCATCGTCGGCGCCTCACTGGCCGGGTTGCGGGCCGCGGCGACGCTGCGCAGGGAGGGCTACCAGGGGTCGTTGACCCTGATCGGGGACGAGGCGAGCGAACCCTACGATCGGCCGCCGCTGTCCAAGCAGGTCCTGAGCGGGCAGGTCTCCGCGGAACAGACCATGCTGCCCCGGCGTGGTGAACTCGACGCCGAATGGCTGCGCGGGCAGCCCGCGACCGGACTGGACCTGGCCGGCAAACAGGTTCGCCTGGCCGATGGCCGGAACGTCGGTTTCGACCGTCTTCTGATCGCCACCGGGGTCCGTGCCAGGCCGTGGCCGAACGCGGTGGAGGCCGCCCTGGACGGGGTGTTCGTGCTGCGTACCGGCGAGGACGCGGCCCTGTTGCGGCAGCGGCTGGCGGCCGGGCCCCGGGTGCTGGTGATCGGCGCCGGTTTCACCGGGTCGGAGATCGCCTCCGTCTGCCGGGAACTCGGCCTGCAGGTCACCGTCGCCGAGCGTGGACCAGCGCCGCTGGTCGGAGCGCTGGGCGGAGTGATCGGCTCGATCGCCGCGGAGATGCAGCGGGAGCACGGCGTGGACCTGCGCTGCGGTGTCACGGTCACGGCGCTGGAAGGGGACGGGGACGGGCGGCTGCGCCGCGCGCGCCTGTCCGACGGCAGCGTGATCGAGGTCGAGGTGGCGGTGGCCGCGCTCGGCGCGGAACGCAATGTCGAATGGCTGGAGGGCTCTGGCCTGGCCGCCGGCGTGTGGGGCGTGGGCTGTGACGCGGGCTGCCGCGTCTTCGACGTCAACGGCATCACCTCCGACGACATCTTCGTCGCCGGTGATGTGGCACGCTTCCCGCACCCGGTCTATGGATATCAGTTCCTGACGCTGGAGCACTGGGGTAACGCGATGACCCAGGCTCAGGTCGCGGCGCACAACATGATCAGCGCTCCGACCGCCCGCTGGCCGCACCTGTCCCTGCCGGTCTTCTGGTCCGCCCAGTTCGGCACCAACATCAAGTCGGTCGGGGTGCCGACCTTCGCCGACGAGGTCGCCGTCACCCAGGGCTCGGTCGCCGACCGCCGGTTCGTGGCCGCCTACGGTTACCGAGGGCGCATCACCGCCGCGGTCACCTTCGACCAGGCGATGTCGCTGGAGTTCTACCAGAGGCTGATCGAGCAGGCCGCGCCCTTCCCCCCCGACTTCGACATGGTCGGCCGACCGGCCGAGACACGGGTCCTCCCAGCGGAGATCCCGGAGCGGGTCTCCGCCATCCATGACGCCACTGTCGTGGTGACCGGCCACAATCCCGACGAACGGCGTGCCACATTGGTGGGCGGCACCGGCGATGCCGCGAGCCAGGCGTACACGCCGGCCCAGATGTGAAGGAGCCGTCATGACCCAGGCGAGCGCCTATGAGCAGTTCCTCGACTACTCCAACCGCGCCGACCCTTACCCGCTGTTCCCCGAGCTCCGTGGCACCCCGGTGGCGCGGCAGCCGGACGGCAGTTACGTGGTCAGTACTTACCAGGAGATCGTCGCGCTGCTGCACGACCCACGCGTGAGTTCGGACCTGCGCAACCTTCCCGAGATAGCCGATATAGAGCTCGCACCGGACGACGCAGCCCCGCAGTTGCCGCCCGAGTTCATCCGTCGTGATCCACCTGACCATGACCGGCTCCGGTCCCTGGCCATGAAGCACTTCGGGCCACCCTGCGCCCCCGGCCGGGTCCACGGTATGACGCCAAGGATGGTCGAGATCATCACGGACCTGATCGACGGATTCGCCGGTAAGAACCGGATCGACATCGTCGACGACTTCGCCTACCCGCTTCCGGTCACGGTGATCTGCGAGCTGCTCGGAGTCCCCCGGGAGGACGAACCGCGCTTCCACAAGTGGTCCCAGATCGCGGTCGAGACCAACGACCCGACGACCGGCTCCCTTGTCGAGCGAAACCGGCGGCGCTTCCAGACCATGGCCCAACTGGGCCGGTATTTGAACGAGCTGGTGGACGAGCATCGCCGGCAGCCAGGGGACGACCTGCTGTCCGCCCTCGTCACCGACGGCGAAATGGCGCCGGCAGACCTGCTGAGCACCGCCGGGTTGCTGCTCATCGCCGGCCACGAGACCACCGTCAACCTCATAGCCAACGGCATGCTCACCCTCCTGCGCCACCCCGACGTGCTGGAGAGGCTGCGCCGTGAACCCGGCCTGATCGTGGGTGTGGTCGAAGAGCTGCTGCGCTACGAACCCCCGATCCAGATGCCGGGGCCCCGGCGGAGCGCGCTGGCCGACATCGACATCGCGGGCACCACCATTCCCAAGGGCTCGGTCATCATTCTGGTACTCGCCGCCGGCAGCCGCGACCCCGCCCGTTTCACCGACCCCGATCGCTTCGACCCCGAGCGCAAGGACAACCAGCATCTCGGCTTCGGCGGCGGCATCCACTACTGCTTCGGCGCTCCCCTCGCCCGGCTGGAGACACGACTCGCGCTGAGCGAGCTCACCCGCCGGCTCGTCAACCCGCGGCTCGTCACCGACCCGCCCCTTTACCGCCGTCCCCCGAACCTGCGGGGACCCCGGCACCTCCTCGTCGACATCGACGGCGTATCCCGTCGCGACTCGCACCACGAAGCCCGCTGACCGGAGGACCTCGTCTGTGTGACTGCAAGGATCGCCTGATCGCAGGACAGACACTCAGTCGAGGCAGAACTCGTTGCCCTCAACGGCCTGCATGACCAGGCACGACTCGTTCTCCTCATCGGCAGGCAGGAGCCGCACGCGTACCGCGCCGAGCGGGATCAGTCGCGCGCACTCGGCCTCGAGGGCCGCTAGGCGCTCCTCACCCACCAGCCCGGGGCCGACCCGCACGTCAAGGTGCAGCCGATTCTTGACGACCTTCCCTTCGGGAACGCGCTGGAAGTACAGCCGCGGACCCGCGCCCGAGGGATCACTGCATGCGAACCATGAATCCCGCTGCTTAGGCGGCAGCGTGCGATTGAAGTCGTCCCCACCGGCGAACCCCTCCGGTGGAGGCGGTGCGACATACCCCAGCACCTCGCACCAGAACAAGATGGCGGGGGCAGGCGGGGCGAACTCGGCTAGGGCAAGGGGGAGGCTCTCATCGCTGAAGTGTGACTCGCCGTCCTTGTCTGCGTACAGACGGACGATGGAAACCGAGTAGGTGTCATTCATGCCGCACATCCTGCGACCTGCCCCGACATGGCAGCAATTCCCTCTAAGGAATCAAGGCGGGACGAATCAACCTTCGTATCACGCCACCTGCCGCTACCGCCTCACTACGTCAAAACCCTACTCCGAGATCGAGATCTACGGGACAGACCCTAATGCGGATCGACCGGGGTCAGGACACCCGCGTTGGCCTCGATCAGCGCGCCGGCGTCGAGCAGCGCGGACTCGTCGAATCGTCGGGCCAGCAACTGCACCCCGGCCGGCAGGCCGTCGGCGACTCCGGTCGGTACGGACAGCGCCGGAAAGCCGAGTACGGGAACCGCCATCATCGAATACTGAATCGCCGCGAGATCGCACATGCTTTCGGGCGTGACGATGTCCCGGTCCCATTCGAATGCCTGTTCGGCGGAGGTCGGCATGAGCACGATCGGATAGTCCTCGAGGAACCGTTGCAACTGGCTGATGAGCGTGCCGCGCCGGGCCCAACCGGCAAGGCACTCGTCGAGTGTCGGCTCGGCGCCCCACCACTGCTCGGCGACCGTATAGCAGTGCTCGACGATTCGCTGCAGGCCGACGTCGCCGACCTGGCCGACCAGCGGCAGCATCGGACGGAAGTCCTGCATGCAGAGCAGGTACCAGAGCCTGTAGGCCTCCTCGAGCAGAGGCAGTTCGATCTCTTCGACCTCGTAGCCCGCGGCCGCCAGCCAGCCGGCGGCCGAGTCGACGGCGTCGTCCACCGCCTGGATGTTCGTGCTGACGCCGTTACGGCGAAGCACGCCGACCCTGCGTGGCCGACGTGCCGGCGAAGGGGACGGGACGGTGTGAAGCGAGAGGGGATCGCGAGGATCGAAGGACGACATCGCGGTGAGGGCGAGCCGTACGTCCTCGACGGTGCGGGCCAGCGGGCCTTGGACCGCCATGAGCTGCATGGACAGCGAGTCGTCGACGTCGGGCGGCACCATGCGTCCTGGAACTCGGCCTACCGTCGGGCGCAGGCCGACCACCCCGCACGCATAGGCGGGATACCGGATCGAGCCCCCGATGTCGTTCCCCTGGGCGATGGGAATCATGCCGCTCGCGACGGCCGCCCCCGCTCCTCCGCTGGAGCCGCCGGGCGTCCTGGTGGAGTCCCACGGGTTGGAGGTCCGGCCGAACAGGTCGTTCTCCGTGAACCAGCGATAGGAGAAGGTGGGCGCATTGCTGCGTCCGACGAAGATGCCTCCCGCGCTGCGCAGAAGCCGGGCTTGCGGGCTGTCGTCGGTCGCGATCGCGTCGGCGAAGGCCACGACGCCGTTGCTGGTCGCAAAGCCTTCCTGGTCACTGTTGATCTTTAGTGAGGTCGGCACTCCGTGTAGCGGCCCGAGGGACATGCCGGCCGCCACCATGTCGTCGGCTACCCGGGCTGCCTCGACCGCCTCATCGAAGGACAGGTCCACGAGCGCGTTGATCCGTGGATTCACCTCGCCGATGCGCTTGACGCAACTGTCGAGGACCTCGCGGGCCGACACCTCTTTGGCTCTGATCGCCCGCGCCAGATGGGTGGCCGACCAGCGCCAGAACTCGTCAGACGTCGGTAGGTGCGGATCGGGTCGCATATCGTGCCCTTTCGTGTGCAGGCTGAGCGTGGACGGGAAGATCGGGCTGTATCTCGGCAGCTGAGCGCGTTCGTCTGCGCGCAAGGCGCCACCCACACTGAAAGGGAACGGACGTCCTGATCAGTTCGACCAGGACAAGCTGCCGCGCCGCAGAGTGCCATCGGCCCGAGAACGTCGGCCGTCCACTCGAGAGACTCGAAAGAGCCGAGAGAGTCGAGTGGGGAGCCGAGCGCCGCGACGAACTGATCTGTCAGGTCGCGCCGACGGTCGAGCGGTCGCCGGCCGGGCTTGCCCTCTTGAGCGATCCGCACGGCTCGCGCGGCATGGATGCCGTCGACGGGACGCAGGTTGAACCGGCTCTGAACCGACTGGATCGCCACTCCGGACAGTCGCGCATGCGCCAATGCCTCCGTACCCGTACCGAGGCCACCACCGTCTGAGCGTGCGGCGGCACGAGGGCGATGACCGACTACCGCAGCGACCATATTCATTATATTCAAAATGGTCAAGGGTAGACAGGGGGACGTAATGACGACCCATGCGGGTACGCGTCGAGCGACCGGTCGAGAACCCGGCGACGTCTATGACCAGGCCCGACTCGATCATCGTCGGGCCGCGGAGCCCGGTCGCCGACCGGGTCAACAACAGGCCATTGACGCCAATCAATATGATGAATATGGTGAAAACGATGAATGAGCAAGATAGCCCGGTGACCGCGTCGCGACCCATGCCCAGGAGGGCGGCATCGCCATCCCTCCTGGCCGACCTCGCAGGACGCCTGTCCGCCGCGCGTACCAAGCGAGAGCCGATTCCGCCGCTGCAGGACCCCGATGTCCCGCTGACCATTGATGACGCCTACGCGATCCAGCAACATCAGCTTGACCAGTGGATAGCGTCCGGCTCGCGTTTACTCGGGCACAAGGTCGGGTTGACCAGCGCCTCGATGCAACGCCAGCTCGGCGTCGAACAGCCCGATTTCGGCAACCTCATGGATGACATGTTCTTCCCGGAGAACGCGGTCATACCGGCACAGCGATTTCTGCAGCCCCGGATCGAGCCGGAAATCGCCTTCATCCTCAGTCGGCCGCTGCGCGGCCCGGGAGTGACCGTCGCCGAGGCGATCCGGGCGGTCGAGTACGTCGTGCCCGCGCTCGAACTGATCGACTCGCGCATCGCCGACTGGAAGATCGGCATCGTCGACACGATCGCGGACAACGCGTCCTCGGGCGGCGTCGTGCTGGGTAGCCGGCCGGTGCGGCTGGACCAGGTCGACTTGCGTCTCGCCGGCTGCGTACTGCACCGCAACGGCGAGCTCGCCGGAACCGGTGCCGGTGGGGCGGTCCTCGGATCGCCGATCAACGCGCTGGTCTGGCTGGCGAACGTCCTGGGCGAGCGTGGGGTCGAACTCGGCGCCGGCGAGGTCGTGCTGCCCGGTTCCATGACCGCCGCCATTCCCTTCAACCCAGGTGACGTCGTCACGGCCACCGTCGCCGGACTGGGCAGCGTCACCGCTCGGATGGGAGATCTCGCATGACCGCCACCGCGGCGATCGTCGGGTCGGGCAACATCGGCACCGACCTCATGTTCAAGCTCTTGCGGCGCAGCGACGTGCTCACGCCGCGCTGGATGATCGGCGTCGACCCGGCGTCGGACGGTCTCGCTCGTGCCAAGCGGCTCGGGCTGGAGACCAGTGCCGAAGGTGTCGACTGGCTGCTCGAACAGGACGAACTGCCGGACATCGTCTTCGAGGCGACGAGCGCCAGGGCACACCTCGCGAACGCGCCGAGGTACGCCGAGGCCGGTATCACCGCCGTGGACCTCACGCCGGCGGCCGTCGGGCCGTACGTCTGCCCACCGGTGAACCTGGACCTGAACCTGGACGCGCCCAACATCAACCTGATCACCTGCGGCGGACAGGCGACCACGCCGATGGTCGCGGCGATCGGCCGGGTGGTCCCGGTCGAGTACGCCGAGATCGTCGCCTCGATCGCGTCCAAGTCGGCCGGGCCCGGAACCCGCGCGAACATCGACGAGTTCACCGAGACGACCGCGGCGGCGCTGTCGGCCGTCGGTGGGGCGAAGCGCGGCAAGGCGATCATCGTCCTGAACCCCGTCGAGCCGCCGATGATCATGCGTAACACGGTGTTCTGCTCGATCCCGGCCGAGGCGGCCGAACCCGGCGACGTCCAGACCGCGATCCTCGAGTCGATCCACGCCATGGCCGACAAGGTGCGCGAGTACGTCCCGGGCTACCGCCTCAAGGCGGATCCGCAATTCGACGCGCCCCGCGACACCTGGAATGGCATGGCTCGCATAGCCGTCTTCCTGGAGGTGAAGGGCCGCGGCGACTACCTGCCGGACTACGCCGGCAACCTCGACATCATCACTGCCGCGGCCGCCCGCATCGGCGAGCTCCTCGTCGAGTACAAGACCACGACCGCCATTGCAGGAGGTGCATCGGCATGACGGAAATCCAGCGGAAGGTCCGGATCACCGACTCGACGCTGCGTGACGGCAGTCACGCCATGCGTCACCAGTTCACCGAGGGGCAGGTCCGCGGCATCGTGTCGGCGCTGGACACCGCCGGGGTGCAGGTGATCGAGGTGTCGCACGGCGACGGCCTGGGTGGGTCGTCGTTCAATTACGGCTTCTCCGGCACCGACGAGTTCACGCTGATCAAGGCGGCCGTCGACGAAGCCGAGCAGGCCCGCATCGCGGTGCTGCTGCTGCCCGGCGTGGGAACGATCCACGACCTGAAGCACGCACACGACTGCGGCGCGCAGGTCGCCCGTATCGCCACTCACTGCACCGAGGCGGACGTGTCGATCCAGCATTTCGCCGCAGCCCGTGACCTGGGCATGGAGACGGTCGGTTTCCTCATGCTCTCGCACCGCTTGGGGTCTGAGGAACTGGCCAGGCAGGCGCGCGTCATGGTCGACGCCGGTGCGCAGTGCGTCTACGTCGTCGACTCCGCCGGCGCCCTCATCCTCGGTGACGCGCAGGACCGGATCAAGGCCTTGTACGCCGAGATCGGCCACCAGGCCCAGGTCGGATTCCACGGCCACCAGAACCTGTCGCTGGGCGTGGCCAACTCGGTGCTCGCGGCGCAGAACGGCGCGCTGCAGATCGACGGCGCGCTGTGCGCCCTCGGCGCGGGCGCGGGCAATGCGCCCACCGAGGTCGTGGCCGCGACGTTCGAACGGCTCGGCATAGCGACCGACGTCGACGTGCAGCGGGTCATGCAGGCGGCCGAGGACGTGGTCAAGCCGATGCTGCCGCGGTTGCCGTGGATGGACCGCGCCGCGATCACTCAGGGGTACGCCGGCGTCTACTCCTCGTTCCTGCTGCACGCGGAGCGAGCGGAGGAGCGGTACGGAGTGCCCGCGCACGAGCTCTTGCAACGGGTCGGCGAGCTCGGGTACGTCGGCGGCCAGGAGGACATGATCATCGACGTGGCCCTGTCCATCCTGGAAGAGCGCGAGACTGCCGGGAGCGCACGATGAGCACATGGACCGTCGACCGCGCGGCCACCACGCTGCTGGCGTGCGAGGACGAGCGCACCGATCGCGAGCCGATCACCGACCAGTGGCCCGACCTCGACCTGCGTACCGCATACGAGATACAGGACGAGACGCTGCGCCGCCGCCTCGCCCGTGGCGAGCACCTGGTGGGGGTCAAACTCGGCCTCACGTCGCGGGCCAAGCAGGAGCGGATGAACATCTCCTCGCCGCTGGTCGCCTGGCTGACCGACGCGATGGTGCTGCCGGCCGGTGCCCCGGTCCCGGGCGCGCGGCTGATCCACCCGCGGGTCGAGCCGGAGATCGTCTTCCTGATGCGCGAGCGTCTGGCCGGTCCGGGCGTCACAGCGGCGCAGGCACTCGCGGCCGTCGACCGCGTCTACGCCGGCGCCGAGGTGATCGACTCCCGCTACCGCGACTTCCGCTTCACCCTGCCCGACGTCGTCGCGGACAACGCGTCGTCGGGCGCGTTCCTGGTCGGGGCCGTCGGGCTCAGGCCCGAGCAGCTGGACCTGACGCTGGAGGCGGTACTCGTCGAGGTCGACGGCCGCGTCGTCGACTCCGCGACCGGTGCCGCCGTGCAGGGCAACCCGGCCGAGGCGCTGGCACTCGCGGCCAACGACCTCGCGCGGCGCGGCCTGGCGATCGAGCCGGGGCAGCTGGTCCTCACCGGCGGCATGACCGACGCCGTTCCCGCCCCGGCCGGGGCGCGGATCGCCTTCCACTTCAGCAGCCTCGGTTCGATCCACCTGTCCGGAGGCGCTTGATGCCACTCGTCCAGGTCACTCTGCGCGAGGGCCGGTCGCCCGAACAGCTCCGCGCCCTCATCAGCGCGCTCACGACCGCCGTCACCTCAACGGTCGAAGCCCCGAAGGAGGCGGTCCGCGTGATCATCTCCGAGGTGCCGCCGACCCACTGGGCCGCCGGTGACGTCACACTCGCGGAAAGGACACAAGCAGATGGCTGACCTGCCCTTCTTCGGACATGTCATCGACGGGGCCGAGGTTCATTCACTTGACGGCGCCCGGTTCCCCTCTATCGATCCCTGGACGCGTGAGCCGTGGGCGGACGTGGCGCTGGGCGGCCAGGCCGACTCCGACCGCGCCGTCGCCGCGGCGCGGAAGGCGTTCGACGAGGGGCCGTGGCCCCGGATGGGCTTCGATGAGCGCGGGGCGATCCTGCACCGTCTCGCCGACCTGATCGAGGAGCACGCGGACGAGCTGGGGCTCGCCGACACTCGCGACATGGGCAAGCCGATCGCCCAGAGCAAGGGCAACGACGTAGCCCGCGCGGCGCACAACTTCCGCTTCTTCGCCGACCACGCGCGCCTGTCGGTCGGCGAGGTGCTGCCGATGGGCGACCGACACCACACGTACACGCTGTTCCAGCCCGCCGGCGTCGTAGCCGCGATCGCCCCGTGGAACTTCCCGCTCATGCTGGAGACCTGGAAGGTCGCGCCCGCACTCGCGTGGGGCAACACCGTGGTGCTGAAGCCGGCCGAGGACACCCCGACGTCGGCGACGATCCTCGCCCGCCTGGCGATCGAGGCCGGCATGCCCGCCGGCGTGTTCAACGTCGTGCATGGGTACGGCCCCGACTCCGCCGGTCAGGCGCTGACGGAGAACCCGGACGTCGACCGGATCACGTTCACGGGTGAGTCCGGGACCGGGCGGATCGTCGCCCGCGCGGGGGCGGCGAACCTCGTCCCGGCCAGCCTGGAACTGGGCGGCAAGGGCGCCAACATCGTCTTCGCGGACGCCGACCTCGACAACGCCGTGGACTGGTCGATCCGCGCGATCTTCACCAACGCCGGCCAGGTCTGCCTGGCCGGGTCCCGGCTCTACGTCGAGCGCTCGGTCTACGACGAATTCCTCGCGCGGTTAGTGACCGCGGCAGAGGCCATGGTCATCGGCGACCCGAAGGAGCCGACGACCCAGTTCGGTCCGCTGGCCAGCGAGGAGCACTACAACAAGGTGCGGTCGTACGTCGAGAGCGTCGAAGCGGAGGGCGGCAAGATCCTCACGGGCGGTCTCGGCGACGGTTGGATCGTTCGGCCCACGGTCGCGGTCGACCTTCCCGACGACTCCAGGCACGTGTGCGAGGAGATCTTCGGGCCGCTTGTCCGGGTCGCGCCGTTCGACACCGAGGACGAGGTCGTCCGGGCCGCCAACGACACCCCGTACGGACTGAACGCGATGGTCTTCAGCGAGAACCTCAGTCGTGCGCATCGTGTCTCGTCGCGGTTGAAGGCGGGGACGGTCTGGGTGAACTGCTTCTTCATCCGCGACCTGCGGGCCCCGTTCGGCGGCGTCGGCGACTCCGGCATGGGGCGCGAAGGCGGCAACTTCAGCCGCGAGTTCTTCACCGAGCCGAAGGCCGTCGTCATGCAAATCGCCCGGGCTGACAACTGATCCGGAGGCATTGACGCGAATCATTATTATGAATATGTTGCCTGCAACCGGCGGGAACGGATACGGACGGCGTGCGATCGGGAAACGGTCGCCTCAGCCGGGCGTGCGGACGTCCCGCCTTCGACGTCAAAAATCCACTCACCCGACCAGTCTCGATCAGTAAGGAAAGGCATGTCTCCTCACCCGGTTTACACTCCTGCGGCTCCGATGCTCGGCTTCTCGGCCGGCACCCCGTCGCCGCTCTCACAGGCGGTCGTGCACAACGGCGTCATCTACTGCTCGGGCAGCGGCCCGCTCGACGCCGAGACGCTCGAGATCGTCTCGGACGACATCGCGGAGCAGACCCAGAAGGCGCTGACCAATCTGCTAGCGGTCGTCGAGGCCGGCGGCGGCACGAAGTCGTCCATCCTCAAGGTCAACACCCACCTGCGCGACCTGGCCAACTTCGCCGAGTACAACCGCGTTTACCGCGCCTTCTTCGAAGGCGTCGAGTTCATGCCGGCCCGTACGACGACCGAGTCCTCGCCGCCCCGCGCCGGTGTGCTCGTCGAGATCGAGTGCATCGCCGCGGTCGTCTCCGACGAGTGACCCGACCGATGTCGTCAACGCGGCCCGTAACCGGTGGCCTCGTCAGATAGGAGCTTCAGATGTCCAGCGAACCGCTCACCCTTCCCGTCATCGACCTCGATGAGGTCACCCGCCGAATCGAAAGCAGCACCGCTCGGGTCGAGGTCCTGTGGCAGCAGGGGGAGACCCTCGCCTTCGTGGCGCGCGGCCGCGAGTACCGCAGCGAATTCCACATCAATCCGAGCGACGAGATGTCGTACGTGATCCGCGGTGAGATGAACCTGCACTACCTGACGCCGGAGGGCGAGGAGAAGATCGCCACGATCCCGCAGGGATCGATGAACTACACCCCGGCCGGCGTCCCGCATTCGCCGCGTTTTCCGCCGGAGGCCTACATCGTCGTGATGGAGCGGCAGCGCCGCCCAGAGGAGATGGATCGCTTCCAGTGGTTCTGCCCGTCGTGCGGCGAGTTCCTCCACGAGGTCACGTTCCACGTTGGCGACTACTCCGCGGATCCGGTCGGCAAGGCGTACCGGAGCTTCTGGGACGACCTCGACGCGCGCACCTGTGACAAGTGCGGCTCAGTCATGCCCGCCGAGTAGTCAGACAACCGAAGGCACTCACCCCCATGATGACTACTGAGCCGGGCCCGATTCTGCGGGCCAGCGGCATCTCGGTCCGCTACGGCCTCGCCACCGCGGTCGCCACGTGTTCGCTCGAGATCGCGCGCGGAAGCTACGTGTGCCTTCTGGGCCGCAACGGCGCCGGAAAGACGAGTCTGGTCAGCGCCCTGGCCGGTGCCCTTCCACGCGATGGCCGCATGTGGTTCGACGGGCACGAGGTGGCCACGAGCAAGTCCACGTGGTTGGCGCGCAACGGAATGCTGGTCATCCCGGAGGGACGCCACCTGTATCCCAGCCTGACGGTCGAGGACAACCTCGTCCTCGGAGCGTACGCCTGGACCCGCAGCGCCCGGGAGGCGCGCCGGGCCCCCGAGCTGGAACAGGTCTACGACCTGTTCCCCCGCCTGGCCCAGCGCAAGCGGCAGCTGGCCGGGACGATGTCCGGCGGTGAGCAGCAGATGGTGGCGCTCGGCCGGGCGCTGATGGGACGCCCGCGGCTGTTGATGTTGGACGAGCCCTCGCTTGGTCTGAGCGAGGCGATGATCGAGAAGACGTACGAGGTGTTGCGCGACCTGCGGGCGACCGGATTGAGCGTGCTGCTCGTCGAGGAGAGCCCGCACCGCGCACTCGAACTGTGCGACGTCGGCATCGTCATGTCCTCGGGATCGATCATCGCCGAGCGGCCTACCGAGGAACTGCTGGTTCCGGGTGTCCTCGAGTCTTATTACCTCGGAACGAAAGCCGCCTGACCATGACGACGTTCCTGCAGCTCATGGTGTCCGGGATCATCTCAGGCGCCGGCTTCGGCCTGTTCGCGCTGGCCCTCTCGCTGGTCTACCGGGTCACCAACGTCATCAACCTGGCCTTCGGCGAGATCGCGATGGTCGGCGTGCTCGGGGCCGTTTTCCTGCACGACCACGGACTGCCGTGGGCGGTCGCGGGAATCGCGATGATCGCGGTGGGCGGCGTCCTCGGTCTGGTCTTCGACCTGCTCGTGACGCGCTCCGGCAGGGCCGGCAAGCTCGGCGGCTCCGACTTCACCCAGAAGTTCCTGCTGACCCTGGCGCTGTCGATCACGCTCCAGGGTGTGGGTCTGCGGATCTTCGGTCGCGACGTGCACACCCTGGCTCCGATCCTGGAGGACAAGGCATGGCGGCTCGGCTCGGTCGCGATCGACCCCAACGGCGTGCTGGTCGTGCTCTTCGGGTTGGCCGTCGTGGCCGCGCTGTGGGTCGCCTTCCGTACCACCCTGGTCGGCAAGGCGATGCTGGCCTGCGGCATCAGCGAGCGCGGCTCGCTGGCCGTCGGGATCAACCTCCGGTCTTTCCGGACCGCGGCCTTCGTCATCGCCTGCGCGATCGCGGCGACGACCGGTGTCCTCATGGGCTCGTCGGTTCCGTTCAGCTACACCAGCGGGTTCTCGATCGCGATCATCGGCCTGGTGGCGGCAAGTCTGGTATCACTCGGCAACCCCATCCTCGGCTTCTTCGGCGGCATCGGTGTGGGCTTGCTGCAGTCAATCGTTGGAGGCTACATGAGTGGTGACTACCAGAGCAGCATCACCATCGCGGTGATGATCGCGATCATTCTGGTCAAGCCGAGGGCCACGCAGTGGGCAACCTGACTCCTCGCCGTCCGTCCCGTGGCGGCTCCGGCGCCCTCGGTGAATGGGCTCGCCCGTTCGGCCACAGCACGCTCGTGGCCGGATGCGGCGTCATCGCCCTGCTGGCGATGCAGAACAGCTACCTGCTTCCGACCCTCGTCCTGGCCATCGTCTTCTCGATCGTGGTCGTCGGCCTCGACGTGCAGCTCGGCTACGCCCGGCAGCTGGTGTTCTCGCAGCCGGTGTTCATGGCGGTCGGGGCGTACTCGACCGGGTACCTCACCTCCGTCCAGCAGATGGGCACGGTGCCGGCGTTCCTCATCGGGCTGGGCATCTCGCTCGTGCTGGCCGTGGTCGTCGCCCTCGCGGTCAGCCGCGCGCGCGGAATCGCGCTGACGATCGTCACCGTCTTCCTCGTCCTGATCCTCACCAACATCCTGAGCGTGACCAAGTCGCTCGGTGGTACCGACGGCCTGGCGGGCATCCCGGCGGCGGCGATCGGCGGGCACGAGATCTCGACCCCGCTGCAGTTCGGCTGGCTCGCGCTGGTCGTCCTGGTCCTGTGTGTCGGCGTGGCCTCCCGCTTCGTGCATTCGGGTACCGGCGTCGAGGTGGCGCTGGCGGCGGAGAGCGAGGAAGCGGCCCGGGCGTTCGGCGTGCACGTCGCCCGCCGTCGTCTGCTGGTGTTCGTGTTCGCGGCGGTCTGCGCGGACATCGCGGGGTCGCTGTACGCGCAGTCGCAGGGGTTCGTCTCCCCTGACGGGTTCAACATCACGCTCGCGATGAACCTGCTGCTCATGCTGTACCTCGGCGGCAAGCGCTCGGTGATCGGCGGCATCGCCGGGTCCGTGATCCTGACGTTCCTGCCGGTGGTGTTCGCCGGCATCGCCGACTACTTCCTGCTCGTCGAGGGTGCGGCGTTCATCCTGGTGCTCCTGGTCGCGCCTGACGGCATCGTCGGCCTCGCGAGCACCGGTGTCCGCCGGCTGGCCGCCCGGTGGGGCGTACGGTTCGGCCGGGCGCATCTCTCCGGGGCCGTGACCGGCGAGGAGGCGACGACGCCCGCCCACGCCGCCACGGTGGACACCGTCGTTCATGCGCGCGACCTGACCAAGCGCTACAGCGGCATCACCGCCGTCAACGAGTTGTCCCTGGCGGTGCCGGGGACCGGCATCACCGCCGTGATCGGTCCGAACGGCGCCGGCAAGTCCACGTTCTTCGACCTCATCGCGGGAGCGCAGCGCAGCGATGCGGGCACACTCCAGTTCCGCGGTGCCGACGTCACCGGCGAGCCCGACTGGCGCCGTGCCCGGATGGGCGTCGCGCGCACGTTCCAGCGGGTGCGGCTCGCCGGAGAGCTCAGCGTGCTCGACAACGTCGCGGCCGGTAGCCGCCTCGCGAACAAGGCCGGACTCGTCCGTACCCTCTTCGTCCCGAACCTGACCAGGGCGCGGCGTGCGGCCTGGCGGACGCTTGAGCGGATGGAGCTGTCTCACCTGGCAGCCGTCCGGCCGGGCGAGCTGACCCTGGCGAACCAGCGCATGGTCGAACTCGCCCGCTGCCTGGCCGGAAGCCCGGCGCTGCTGCTCCTCGACGAACCCGCGTCCGGGCTCAGCGACAGTCAGCGGTCGGACTTGGCGCAGGTGCTGAACGCGCTCGAGAACGTGCCCGTGCTGATCATCGAGCACGACCTGGATTTCGTCGGGGCACTCACCGACCACGTCGTGGTCGTGGCGCTGGGCGAAACGATCTTCGACGGACGGTTCGACGAGCTCGCGGCGGACCGGGGAGTCGCCGACGCGTTCCTGTCGGCCGGCCGACACAAAGCCAACGGCGAGAGCCGTACCGAGGACGCCGACCGAAGTCTCGAAGCCGCGACGGGGGCACCGACCGGCGACGGGTGACGGTTGACACGGAGAACACCTGGTACAGCGGGCCGCCCGACGTGCGGGCGGCCCGGAAGTCGATGTACCGCAGCTGGTGCGGCATGCCGCCACACCGGTAGGTCGAGCTGCGCCGATAGCGGGCGCACTCACGAAATGAGGTAGCTGAAGTGAAAGTTCGATCTGCTGTTGTCGCGGGTGTGCTCGGTGCCGTACTCGCGACCAGCCTGACGGCCTGCGGTTCCTCGTCGGCCTCCGACACCGACTCCGCCGGCGGCTCCGGCTCGGGCGGCGACATCCAGCTGGGCGCCGTCTACTCGCTGACCGGTCCGACCTCGGTGCTGGGTCTGCAGGACAGCGAGGGCGCCAAGGCGGCGGTGAAGTACCTGAACGACAACGGCGGGCTGCTGGGCAAGCAGGTCAATCTGACGGTACTGGACGACAAGTCCCAGCCGTCGCTGGCCGTGCAGCTCGTCGGCCAGCTCACGAGCCGCAACCACGTGTCGGCGATCGTCGGCCCGGACGAGCAGACCGCGGTGACGGCGGCCGTGCCGGCCGCCGCCCGGGCCCAAGTTCCGATCATGACGAACGGCGGCAGCTGGCCGGGTCCGCTCAAGGCCGACCAGCAGAAGTGGGGCTGGGCCGCCACCACGCCGACCACGGTGATGATCGACCGGTTCATCGACTACTTCAAGGCCACCGGCGTGAAGAAGGTCGCCGTCCTCGGCAACGGTACGTCGTTCTCCGACGCGCTGCCGGCGTACCTGGCCACGAAGACGGACCTGCCGTTCACTGTCGTGGTGAACTCGAAGTTCACCTCGGGGGCCGTCGACGTCTCGCCGCAGGTCCTCCAGGCGGTCAACGCCAAGCCCGACTTCGTCATGTCCTGGATGTCGGGTCCCGACGCGGTGAACGTGGTCAAGACGTTCAAGCGGCTGAACGTGGACGTCCCGCTGGGCATGAACGGCGGCACGACGACACCGAGCTTCGTGGACGCGGCCGGCAAGGACGCCCTGACCGGGGTGATCGCCGGCACCTACTCGGCCCAGCTGTACGACTCGCTGCCGGCGGACACCGCCAACAAGACGCAGGTCAAAGCCTACCTCGACGGTATGGCCGCGGCAGGCCTCGACGCCGCCGGCGGCGCGAGCAACGCGATCATGGGCTGGGAGTCCGTGATGTCACTCGCCGACGCCATCAAGACGGCCGGCTCCGCCGACTCCGAGAAGATCAACACGGCTCTGGCCGGCCAGCACTTCGTCGGCGCGATGTCGGTGTGGACGCGCACGGCCGACGACCACGCCGGCGCCGAGGGCGGCTACCTGCTCGCCAAGTTCGACGGCGACGAGTGGAAGGGCCTGAGCAACCCCGCATCCTGACCCGGCTCGCGGGACCGGTATCCACCATCGCGGGTATCGGTCCCGGCCTGTTTCACCGTTACAGACAACAACAGTCGCTCGGGCCGCCGCCCCGCACTGCCTGGAGGACGAATGGACAGCATTGAGATCGGCGACGTCTCGGTCAACCGCATCGAGGAGTTCGTCCATTGGGCGATGCCGATCGATCGGTACTTCCCCGGAACCGACGAGGCCGCCTGGCTGGCGAACCGGGACTGGCTTGAGCCGGACCACTGGGACGCCACCTCCAAGCGAGCCCACACCGTGTTCCACAGCTGGCTGATCCGCAGCGGCGGGCAGAACATCCTCGTCGACACCGGGGTCGGCAACGGCAAGCTTCGCCCGTCCATGCCGGACTTCAGCATGCGGCAGACGCCGTACCTGCAGACCTTGGAGTCCGCCGGCTTCCGGCCGGACGACATCGACCTGGTGATCTGCACGCACCTGCACGTCGACCACGTCGGATGGAACACGCACGACGTGGACGGTGAGTGGGTCCCGACGTTCCCGAACGCGCGTTACGTCTTCGCCCGGCCCGAGGTCGAGTTCTGGGATCCCGGCAACGAGATCCGTCGCCGCGGCGAGAAGGTCAACGAGAACGTCTTCGACGACAGCGTGCGGCCGATCCTGGACGCTGGTCTGGCCGACGTCTGGGACGGACCGAGCCTGACGATCGACGAGAACCTCCGCCTCGAGCTCGCCCCCGGTCACACGCCTGGCCTGGCGGTCGTGAAGGTGCAGGCCGGATCGGATCAGGCGATCTTCGTCAACGACATCCTGCACTCGCCGATGCAGGTGCTGGACTGCGCATTGAACAGTTGCTTCTGCGAGGACGAGGCCGGATCCGTCGAGACCAGGAAGAACGTTCTGGGCTGGGCGGCCGACAACCGCGCGCTGATCTTCCCGGCCCACTTCAACGGACAGCACGTCTTCCGTGCCGAGCGGCGGGACGGCCGCTTCGCGATCGCCGAGTGGATCTGAACCCGCGGCGGCTGTCGCACTCCGGACGGCCCCGGATCCGGCCGCTCCGGAGCTCTGCAGCGCCGGTGCAATCCCGTCCCGGTTTGTGGCACCTCTTCCTGATCACGTATCGCTCGGGGTCAGGAAGAGGCTCGTGGTCCCATCGACCGGCCGCCTGACGACGACATGACCGGCGCGCTAGCGACGCGAGGCGGTCAGGCGAGCATGCCGCGCCGCCATCGTCTCCGCACGCTTGCGCGAACCGCTTTCGATCGCGTCGACCAGGTCGCGGTGTACCTCCACACCGTCGCCGTTGAGGGCCGTTTCGGTCGTCACTGCAGAAACTCGGCTGGATACGAAATCCAGGAGCCCCAGGTACAGATTCCGCAGAATCAGGTTGGGCGAGATTTCAGCCATGCGGCGGTGTAGTTGCCAATTCGCCTTCAAGTATTGAGCGGCGTCGCCGGCGGCGCTCATCTGCTCCAGGATCTTGCGGAGGTCTGCGATATCGGACTCGGTGCGGTGCTTGGTGGCATCGCGAATGACGAGTGGCTCCAGGCCGTCACGAATGTCCAGGGAGTCGGCGACGGATACCGATTCCCCGCTGAGTTCGAGCATTTTGCGCCCGAGGCGAACGACAAGGGTCGGCCTGGCTACGAAGAGGCCTCCGCCGATGCCCGGCCTGACCTCGATCGTGCCGCGCGAACTCAGCAGCCGAACTGCCTCGTTGACGGTCGCGACCGCGACGTTGAACTCTTGACGCAGGCTTTCCTTGGTGCCGAGATGGTGACCGGCGGGCAAGTTCTGTTCGCTGATCCGATCCTCGATCCGCTTCGCCACGGCGTCGGATCGGGATGTCCACGGCACGCCGGACGTCTGGTCGTCGCTGCTCACAGCCTTGCCTTTCCATTCGTCCGCGTCTATACAAGCCTAGCCTGCTATGGGCATTGATCTTAAGGGGCGGGCCGTGCTCGTTCCGCCAAAGCGCTGATCAAGCGCTCGGCGTTCGCTCCGAGGATCGCATCCCTTGCCCCTTCGGCGATCGACAACTTGCCGACCATCGAGGCGGCGTCGACGTCGGCGAGATCGAAGGGCATGTCGGTGCCCAGCAGCACTCGCTCGGAACCCACTTCTTCGATGAGCCGCTCAAGCATCTCGCCACTGAACACCGCGGTGTCATAATGCAGCCGCCGCAGATAGTACGCCGGAGGATTGGCGACTGTCCGTGTCTCGGCTTTGCGCATCCACCCGATCGTCAGGCGGGGGGCGAGGCCGGTAAGACACCCGCCGCCGTGGGCCAGGCAGAGCACCGGACGGTGACGGTCGAGAACACCGCCGAAAATGAGGCGCGCGACGGCGAGAGCGGTCTCGGCCGGGTAACCCAGCAACTGCGCCAGGTGATACTCGCGCAGTCGCTCCGGTGACGACGTCCGACTCGGATGGACGAAGCAGAAGGTCTGTCGTTCGCTCAGGAAAGCCCACACCGGCTCGTTGACCGGGTCATCGAGTTCGTGCCCACCGCCGAACGTGCCGATCGTGACCCCGGCCACTCCTAGTTCCTCAACGCATCGGGCGGCCTCTTCGGCGGCGCCTTCGATTCCGATCGGAACCGTCGCAAGGGCGACCAGACGCTCGGGGGCCGCCGCGACGAACTCGGCCAGCGCGTCGTTCGAACGGCGTGTCACGTCCATCACGAGCGCCGGATCCGTGGACATCGAAGCGAAGACGAACGGCGCCGCCGAGACCGCTTGGATGTCGATGCCCGCCGCGTCCATGGACGCCAACCGGTGGGAGACGCTGTACTGGTCCGGCGGCAACGGGATACGCGCGCCCTGGGCGATGCCCGAGATGCTCGGGTGCAAGTGCAGCACCATCTCGTCCACGTGGGACAGGTCCGCCAGCCCGTGCGCTGCGAGGTCCTCGAGCAGCCGCATGGGCAGTGCGTGGGCGTGGACGTCGACGACAGGTCGGTGGGTGCTCATCGACATGCGCACCCGGCCCGACAAACCGCGTCCGAACACTCGGAACACATCGCCCGACACGCAGGACCGGCACCCATTCAATTAGACCCTTCGCCGTGGGAGTGGAAGCCGGCTCGACCGGACCGAGTTGCGGTCGGCACATGGACGGCCGGGGACACGCGCGATAACCGCTCCCGTACCGGATCGCCGGCATCGGACAACTAGCGCATGTCCACACTCAACATATTGATAATAATGGTTGCTGTCAATGACAGGCGCGGTCCGCCCCCGGGGTGATCTTGCAGCTCGTCACCGGTTCAGCCGGGCCGGGGGCGTACCGACCTCAGAGTTGTTCAGGGGTGGTCGTCCGCGGGGGCTTCCTGGTGACCCTGGACCGGTGTGGGGTGAGCGCGCAGGTGGGCGCGCTCACCCTGGTGGCCGAAAAGGGTCAGAACTTCGACGGGGTGTTCGTCGGCGTTGCCGAACCAGTGTGGTGTGCGGGTGTCGAATTCGGCGGCCTCCCCCGGCCCCATGGTCAGGTCGCTGTCGCCCAGGACCAGGCGCAGGCGCCCGTTGAGGACGTAGAGCCATTCGTAGCCCTCGTGGCTGGATTGTTCGGGATGGGGCGGCCGCGTCCGGGGGGAGATGATCAATTTGTAGGCCTGCAGGTTTCCGGCGCGCCTCGTCAGCGGCAGGAGCGTCATGCCGTTGCGGGTGACCGCCTTGAGGTGCAGCCGCGGGTCTCCTGTGTGGGGTGCGCCGATCAGCTCATCGATGGCCACACGCAGATCCCGTGCGAGCGGCAGCAGCAGTTCGAGGGTGGGGCGGCGCTGTCCTGATTCCAGGCGCGAGAGCGTGCTGATGGAGATGCCGGTCGTCTCGGAGAGCCGGGTCAGCGTGATGTTGCGGTGGGTGCGCAGGGCCCTCAATCGGGGACCGACGGCCGCCATCGTCGCTGCTGTGCCCTCGTCCATGCCTCCAGTTTGCCACCACAGCAAGGATGTTTGCCGCATCGCCGTGCTGCCCTGAGCACACATCAACATCAACCTGCGCGCCCCTACCTTCTCGTCCAAGCCCTGGCACCCGCCATGGTCCAGCGCGGGCACGGCGCGATCATCAACATCAGCAGCGGCGCCACCACCACACCGGGCCCGGGCACCGGCATCTACGGCGCCACCAAGGCCGCCCTGGAATCCCTCACCCGTGTCTGGGCCGCGGAATTCGGCCCGGCAGGCGTCCGCGTCAACGCCCTCGCGGCCGGCCCCACCCGCACCGAAGGCACCGCCGCCTTCGGCGACGCCTTCGAAGCCGCCGGAAAGGCCGTCGCACTGCAACGCCTCGCGGACGCCGAGGAAATCGCCGGAGCCGTCACCTTCCTCGCCTCCCAGGCCGCCGGCTACATCAACGGCACCACCCTCAGCGCCATGGGCGGAATGCCCGCCCTCGGCTGATACCGCACCACACCCTTCCTCTCACAAACGGTCCCCTGTGAGAGGAAGGTCGAGAAGACGGCACCGGCGGCCCGGGCCCGCAACGACCAGGGCGTCCCGGCTGCCGCCCCCAGGCCGTCAGCTTCGATACGGAGTCCGAGCCTGCGGTGTGCGCTCGACGCGGCCTTCGTGCCAGATCGGTTCGGCGCTCTCGTCTGCTCGATGGCCTGACCGCCTATCTCGCCACCGCTTGACCCGGGGCGGGGCCGCGGCCCCGCCCCGGGTCAAGCGGGAACCCGTCGGCGGCCCTACGGCGAGCGGTTCGGCCGCCCGGCCGGGGTGACCTGCCGTATCGCGGTCGGCAAGGACAACGTAGCCGTCACCGTTCACCCGCGGGCGGTGCGTGGGTCCTCTGAGGGCGCCATCGTTTGCCGGCACTCCGAGTCCCTAGGCCGGTCGGCGTTGCACGGCGTCGGCGATGACCGCCGTCACGAACTTGTTGACGGCCGCCGTGGTCGGCGGGCCGGGGTCGGGGTCCGCGAACAGGAGGTGTCCGCCACCGACCAGGGAGAGGGTGAGTGAGTCGATGTCGGCGTCGGCCGCGATGCGGCCCAGTTCGCGCTCGTCGGTCAGATAGGCGCAGACCGCGGTCGTGGCCTGGGCGAGGATCGCGATGCCTCCCCCGGGTCTGGCCTTCCGCAGCCGTGCGCGCAGCTCGTCCCGGAAGATGATCAGCGGGATGATCGCCATTGGTATCGGTCCGAACAGGGTGGTCAGCCCGCTGGTGAGGTTGTCGGCCACCGTGTCGGTGCCGACGGATTCGCGCAGCACACTCGCCTGTGTCTCGAGCTGCGCGGCCCGGTCGAGCACCAGGTCGGCGAGGAAGGCGTCGAAGTCGGTGAAGTGCCGGTGCAGGACGCCTTTGGCGCAGCCCGCCTCGTCGGTGACGGCCCGGCTGGTCAGCGCGTTCGGCCCGTCCCGCAGAAGCACGCGTTCGGCAGCGTCGAACAGCTGTTGCCGCGCGTCGCGAAGATGCACCCCAGTCGGCACTCAAAGATCCTTTCGTGCGTCGACCCGTCGGCACGCATTGCCTAGTGGGCATGCGCCCACTAAAGTGGGCGCATGCCCATAATACCTCGGGAGCAACCAGAACCGTCCCCGACGGAGTCGCACAAGGCCCGGCGGATGGCCGAGTCGTTCGGCGTGGACGCGCAACGCTACGACCAAGCCCGGCCCGGCTACCCCGACGCGTTGGTGGCGCGGATCGTCGCCGGGAGCCCCGGGCCCGACGTGCTCGACGTCGGCTGCGGTACCGGCATCGCCGCCCGCCAGTTCCAGGCCGCCGGCTGCGCCGTGCTCGGCGTCGAGCCCGATGCGCGGATGGCCGACTTCGCGCGATCCCGTGGCCTGCGGGTCGAGGTGGCGGCCTTCGAATCCTGGCAGCCGGCCGGCCGGACGTTCGACGCGGTCATCGCCGCCCAGTCGTGGCACTGGGTGGATCCGGCCGCCGGCGCCGTGAAGGCGGCACATGTGCTGCGTCCACGGGGACGGCTGACGATCTTCGGGCACGTGTACGAGCCGCCTGTCGAGGTGGCCGAGCCGTTCGCCGCCGCCTACCGGCGGGCGGCGCCCGACTCCCCGCTCAACGGCCAACCGGCCCGACGGCCGCTCGACCTCTACCAGGTGGCATACGCGAAGTTCGCCGACAAGATCCGCGAGACCGAACAGTTCAACGATTTCGAACAGTGGCGATTCGACTGGGAGCGGTCCTACACGCGCGACCAGTGGCTGGACCTGCTACCCACCACCGGTGGCCTCACCCAGCTCCGTCCCGATCAGCTGGCCGAGATACTGGACGCGGTCGGGGGCGCCATCGACTCCCTGGGCGGGCGCTTCACGATGAACTACACCACCCTGGCCACGACCGCCGTACGCACCGGAGCCTCCTGACTCCATCCGCCGCATCGCCGCCGATCCAGGAATCCGCGGGGCCGTTCGACGCTCTGCCGGGCGTCGGCGGAGCGCAACCAGCGGTTCCGCCAGAGCGTCCGTGATCTCCGCCTGACGGGAGGAGCGTAGCGCGGCCCGCACGTCCTCGCCGGGGTCGACGGGAAGGCCCCGAGGGCGTCACGTCGGCCGGTGGCCGGTGATCAGCCCCGGCGCGGGTCGGCGGTACGCAGATAGTGCTCGGCGATCTCGTCGCTGGTGGTCAGCCAGACATCCGGCTGCGCCGCCAGATACGCCAGCGCCCGGTCAAGATACTTCGCACGGAACGCCTGGCCGATCGAGAACGGGTGCAGAGCCAGCGCCATCACCCGGCCGCTGTGCGCGGACTCGGCGCTCAACTGCTCGTACTGGTCGGTGACGATCTGGAGGAACTCCGGCCCGGTCGTGCCCTTGCCGAACAGCATCAGATCATTGAGCTCGACCGAATAGGGGACACTGATCATCCCGGGTACCCGCAATGGGTACGGCTGGTCGTCGTTGGTCCAGTCCAGCAGGTAGCGGAAGCCGAGATCGGCCAGCAGTTCCGGGGTGTGGAACGTCTCGGTCAGGCCGGGCCCCATCCAGCCGAGCGGCCGGCGGCCGGTGCCCTCGGCGATGGTGTCGGTGATCTCGGTGAGAACGCGGCGCTCGTCGTCGCGGTCCATACCGGTGTGCAGGATCGAGTTGGTCCGCCCATGCGCCAGCCACGCCCAGTCCCGTTCGACGCCGGCCCTGACGATCTGTGGGTAGTGGTGGACGACGTCGGAGTTGAGCAGCACACTGGCCCGGACGCCGTGCCGGTCCAGGATGTCGGTGATGCGCCAGATGCCGACCCGGGCGCCGTAGTCACGCCAGCCGTGGTTGAGCGCGTCGGGCACCAGATCGGCGGTACCGGGCCAGATGCTCGTGGACGGGCGGCCGAGGAGGAAATGCTCGACGTTGAGCCCGACGTACACGGCGACCCGGGCGCCGCCGGGCCAGGTGATCGTCGGCCGCTCGGTGATCGGGTTGTACTCGAAGAGATTCAGGTCCTGTGCCATACAAGAACGGTAGGACCTGACATCAGTGTCAGGTTCAAGCGAGGAAGACACGCGCATCGGTGAGCTGGTGACACGTTTTTTACCAGCGCCCCGACATCGGTCATGAGGCCACGGCCCGTTCGCGGATCTCCACCGCCGTCTCAAGCATCTGCCCCGTGCCGGTGAACCAGTCCTGCAGATTCAGGTCCACGATCAGCTCGTCCGCGCCCGCCTCCGCGGCCGTGTTGATGTCGTCCATGATCTGGTCGAGGGTGCCGGCGAACGCCGATCGGTCAGGTCCTGCCGGACGGTCGGTGAAGGTGACGTTTCCCACCACGACCATCTCCATCCGGCTCGTGTCCCGGCGCGGGGCCGTCCGGATGACTCCAGAACCCCGGAGTGCAAGCAGGAAGACACGCTCTGTGCCCGAAATGGATGAAAGAGAGCGTCCCTAGGCCTTGATTCATCCCCATCATCCTTGTCTGTCCGAATTTAAGTGGTTTGTGGCTAGATGAAGGCGGCAGCCAACGACCGGGTCGCGGCACTATAGATCACGAACAGACTGCGCCTCGCGGAACCCCCGAGAACAGGGAGCGCAAAGTCGAAAATTCGCACTAGCAACAGGACGTATGCCATGACTTTCACCGATTCATCCTTGCCGCCGGTCCTGCCGGAGGATGCCGCGGCCCTCGCGGCCGCGGTGGCTGGTTCGGTTCTGCTGCCTGGCGATGTGGGATACGACGACGAACGCGCCGTTTTCAACCTGAATCACGACCTGGTGCCCGCGGTGATCGTGGTGGCGGAGAGCGCGGCCGATGTCCAGGCCACCGTCGCTTTCGCGGCGGGGCAGCACCGGCCGGTCCTGGTGAAGACCACCGGCCACCAGATGGTCGGCCCGGCGCACGGCTCCGTCGTGATCGCGACCCGTCGGATGAATCACGTGGCCATCGACGCGATCGGCCGCACGGCCCGGGTCGGCGCCGGAGCGATATGGACCGAGGTCGTCGCGGAGGCGGCCAAGGCGGGGCTGGCTCCGCTGAACGGGTCGAATCCCACGGTGGGAGTCTCCGGTTACACCCTGGGCGGCGGTCTCAGCCCGACCCTCGGCCGCTCCCACGGCTACGCCGCCGACCATGTGCGCTCCCTCGACGTGGTGACCGCGGACGGCGAACTGCGGCATGTCCACGCGGAGTCCGAACCCGAACTGTTCTGGGCGCTGCGCGGCGGCAAGGGCAACTTCGGAGTGGTCACCGCGCTGGAATTCGCCCTGTTCCCGGTGCCCCGCCTCTACGGCGGCGGCATCTACTTCCCCGGTGAGCGGATGGCCGACGTGCTGCGCGCCTGGACCGCCTGGCACCCGGGCACACCGGAGACCATGATCTCCTCGTTCGCCGTGCTGCGACTGCCACCGCTGCCCGAACTGCCCGAACCGCTGCGCGGGGCGTTCGTGGTGTCTCTGCGGTTCGCTTACAACGGCACGGCGGCGGACGGCGAGCGGATGATCGCGCCGCTGCGGGCGGTGGCTCCGGCAGTCCTGGACACCGTGAGGGACATGCCGTACACCGAGGTCGCGTCGATCCACAACGAGCCGACCGAACCGCTGCCCTACTACGAACGGGGCATCATGCTGCGGGAGTTCCCCGCGCAGGCGCAGGACAAGCTGGTCGAACTCGTCGGCCCGGGCTCCGGCACCACCCTGTGGATCGCCGAACTGCGTGCCCTGGGCGGGGCGTGGGACCGGGAGCCCGCGGTGCCCAACGCCGTGGCGACCAGGGGCCTGCCGTACAGCCTGTTGGGCGTCGAGGTCGGTCCGCTGGAGCAGGATCAGCGGCTCAAGAAGTCGGTCGCCGTGCTGCTCGACGGCATGCAACCCTGGCAGGGCGACCGGCGCCTGGTGAACAACCTCGCCCCGGAAGAAGCGGCCGACGCCGCCGCGATCTACGGCCCGGAACGCTACGAGCGCCTGACGGCCGTCAAGAGGACCTACGACCCGGCCAACATGTTCCGGATCAACCACAACGTGGTGCCGGCCGCCTGATCGGCAAATGATGGTCGGAGCCTCGGCGAAGGGCCTTCCGGGGCGAACCTTGGAAGGGCCCCTGACCTGCATATCCGTACCGACCGGTGGCCCGGCCCGCACCCCCGCCGCGGCCGGCCTGCGCCCGGTCACCACCCCGAGGGCAGGATGCCCGAGGACCCGGCGGACACCTCCCAACCCGTGGTTGGGCTGCGGCCTTGAGGTGGGCGCGGATCGCGGACGAAGAGCGCGGCCGGGGAAGTCGTCATCACGCTTTATGTGGTCGGCCCGAGGATATTGAGCACGGCGGTGGTCGCGGGCGGGTCCGGCGGCTCGCCGTAGGTGACGGCGAAGATGTGCCGGGCGTTGCCTGCGATCTCGGTGGCGTGGATCCCCGGCGTGCGGTGTGCCTGGAGTGCGACGACATCCACCGGTGACGCGATCGCCATCACGCTGCACGTGTACGGCGCGGACCTCAGCAGCGGCACCAGGGTGCGCCGCGCCTACGAGCAGCGGCACGATCGCTGACGAAACCTGGGGCACGGGCCGTGAAGGATGTCGAGAACGCGGTGCCGGCTCCGTCCCAGGGACATCAGCGGCCACGAACCGGCCGCGCGGATCAAGAAAACGACTACGGGAGAAATGACCGTGCTCAAGAACGAGATCACCGAGGTTCTGAACCGGCCGCTCAGCCGGGAACTGCTGGCTCGCGACATGACCCGCTTGGCCTACGTCGCCAAGGACGGCACGCCCCGCAACATCCCGATCGTCTTTGCCTGGAACGGCTCGGAGATCGTCATGTGCACTCCGAAGAACGCTCCGAAGCTCCGGGCCTTGAGCGAGAACCCGATGGTCGCCCTGACGATCGACACCGAGGTGCACCCGCCGAAGATCTTGCTCATCCGCGGCCGGGCCGAGCTGGACTTCGTCGACGGCATCCCGGAGGAGTATCTCCAGACGACCAGCACCTACGAGATGACGCCCGAGCAGCGGGTCGGGTGGGAGGTGGAGGTGCGCTCCCTCTACCACGACGGCATGGTCCGGATCGTCGTGACCCCGACCTGGGCGAAGCTGATCGACTTCGAGACGACTCTGCCAAGCGCGGTCGAGGAGCTGATCCAGCAGCGGGAGGAGCGTCAGTCCGCCTGAGCACCGCCCGGTCGCCCGCGTGGGGTGGATCGCCCACGCCTCAACCCCCACCGCGGTGCGCGGAAAGGCCTGATCCTGCCGGCCGCACCGGGTGTCGATCGGATCCCTTGGGGCTGAGATCGCCGCGAGAGCCGGCGGTGTAGCGGATAGCGGTGGTTTCGCACTCGAGCGGGGGCACCCGGTGACCTGCCCCCGCTCGGTGAGATCGGTTCTCAGTGCTGAGCCTCCTTGCGGTGAACGCGGATGCTGGGACGACCCCTGTTAGAGTGGCGGGCATGTTCCTCCCCCGTGCCTAGGACCTCGCACTGACCGCATCCATCGGATGCGGCACTTCGACGTCCCCGCACGTTCGCAGCGCCCCAGATGCGCGCTGCTTTCCCAAGGAACACCCCCATGTCTTCGCCTTCGCGGCCTCCGTCGTACCTCGTTGTCCTTCGCACCCCCCAGACCTGCCGCGCCTTCGGCGCCGCGCTACTGGGCCGGTTGTCCTACGGGACGGTCTTCCTGTCCCTGGTGCTGGCGCTGACCGCCGCCACCGGCTCCTACGCCGTGGCCGGTGGGGTCATGGCCCTGTTCGGGCTCGCCAGTTCCCTGCTGTCGCCGCTGCGGGCCGGGCTGATCGACCGCTACGGGTCGCGCCGAGCCCTGCCTCCAATGGCCGTCCTCTACGCGCTACTGCTGACCTGCCTGGCCGCCGCCACCTGGCAGCCGGGAACCTCCGGGGCGCTGCTGGCAGCTCTGGCCGTTGCGGCCGGCGCCTGCACACCTCCGCTCGGCCCGGTGATGCGCGCCTTGTGGAGCGATCTGCTGCCCGATCGGCAACTGCTGCAGCGCGCTTACAGCCTGGACACCGTCGCCGAGGAGTCGCTCTTCGTCACCGGGCCCCTGCTGGCCGGTCTGCTGGCCGCATTCGCCACACCCGCCGCCGGTGTGGGCCTCAGTGCCGTGCTGGTGCTGACCGGAACCTTCGCGTTCGTGTTGTCCCCGGCGGTGCGTACCGCGCAGGCCCTCCATGCCGGCACGCCGCACGATGGGCCCCGCACCGACCCGGCTCCGTCCACGTCCCGATGGCGATGGATGCGCGGCGCGGCCGGGCTGGGCCGTCCGGTCGCGGTGTCGGCCGCGGTGGGCCTGTGCCTGGGAGCGCTGAGCCTGCTCATGGTGGTCTTCGCCGAGCGGTATCACCAGGCCGCCGCGGTGGCCTGGGTCGAGGCCGCGCTGTCGGTCGGCAGCGCGGTCGGCGGCCTGGCCTACGGCGCCTTCTCCTGGCGCGTCTCCGGACAGGTGCGGCTGCCGGTGCTGGCCGCCGCGCTGGGCCTCACACTCGCCGCGGCCGGACTGTCGCCCAACCTGTACGTCCTGGTCGCGGTGGTGGGTGTCGCGGGCCTGTTCGTCGCCCCCGTGCTGACCACCGCCTACCTGCTCGCCGATGAGTCCGCCGCGCCGCACAACCGGACCCGGGCCGGCGCGTGGGTCAACACCGCCTTCAACACCGGCTCCTCCAGCGGGACGGCGACCATCGGGCTGCTGGTGGGCAGCTTGCCTCTGGCTCTGTGCTTCGCCGTCGTAGCGGTCCCGCCTCTGCTGGCAGCGGCCACGGCGCTGGGACGGCCGCGGCCCGTGACGGTATCAACGTCCAGCCGAGACGCCGGTAAAACCGGCCATGATCCGATCTTGAAGCGGTAATGAGGTCCAGCCCGCATAAGCCCGAACCCATAGCCGCAGTAAACGGGGTGTCACCGGAACGAGCACGAGCTGACAGGCGAGAGCGGCGACTCGGGGTAGGCCCTTCCCTCTTGATGTGGGGAGATATGCGCGGCGTGGCGCTTTCAGCCATGGGCGGCAGCAGTGGGCTTAAAATGGCGTGGCATACATCGCATGATCGACAAGCGATGTATCGGTGCGCTCTCCCCTGATGCTTGAAAGCCGAGATCGAGGAGAGGGCCCATGTTCTGCAAACACGCCGTCATCGTGGGCTGCGCTCTGGCGATCATCACGTTCACGGGGGCGGCCGTCCCGGTTGCCGCCCAACCGCAGAGGGCGGCCACCCCGTCGGCCCTGTCGGCCCTGTCGGCCCTGTCGGCCCGCAAGCCTCCGCCGGGCATGCTGAAGGCACTGCAGCGCGACCTGCACCTCAGCGCCGAGCAGGCCCAGGTTCGCCTGCTCAACGAGATCCATCTGACCCCGATCGAGGCGCAGTTGCGGAGAAGGCTCGATACCCGCTTCGCCGGCTCCTGGCTCTCGGGACCCACCGCGCAGACCCTGGTGGTGGCCACCACCACCGCGGCCGACGCCACCCAGATCACCGATCTGGGCGCACGGGCCGAAATCGTCCGCCGGTCACTGATGGACCTTCAGGCGATCAAGAAGAAAATCGACGATGCCTTTGCTCGCCATCCGTATGCGGGCAGTGTCCGCTACATCGACACGACAACCAACAAGGTCGTCGTTCTCGCCGAGGAGTCCGCAACCGCCGTGGCCCTCATCAAGGCCATCGCCGTGGACCGGGCCGCGGTCAAAATCGTGTCCTCCACCGAGCGGCCCCAAACCATGCACGACCTGGTGGGCGGTCAGAGCTACTCCATCGGCGCCATAGGCCGCTGCTCGACCGGCTTTTCGGTGATCGGAAAAACCACCAAGGGATTCCTCAGCGCCGGTCACTGTGGCAAGGCGGGCAGCATCACCACCGGCGCCAACCGGGTCCCTCAGGGTGTCGTGCACGCCTCGACGTTCCCGGGCAGCGACTTCTCCTACATCACCACCAATTCCTTGTGGACGCCCACTCCCAATACCGACAACGGCGCCGGCAGCATGGTGAGCATCGCCGGCTCCCGGCAGGCCATCAAGGGCGCCTCGGTCTGCCGGTCCGGCGCCACCACCGGCTGGCGCTGCGGCACCATCCAGCAGTTCAACGCCAGCGTCACCTACCCCCAGGGCAGCGTGTCCGGCCTGACCCGTACCGACGTCTGCGCCGAATCCGGCGATTCCGGCGGCCCCTTCATCTCCATCGACCAAGCCCAAGGGATCACCTCTGGCGCCTCCGGAAACTGCGCTGTGGGAGGCTTCACCTACTTCCAGCCCGTCAACGAGATCCTCACCACCTACGATCTATCCCTGGTGACCACCGCCAGCACCCCTCCGCTGATAAGTACGGGCACCTGCACCGGCTACCCCGACACCGCCACCGGCACGTTGCGCAACGGCCGATCGGCCTACCACCCCACTCGCGCGAACACCGCCGGGGTGCACTTGAGCTGCCTGCAAGCCGAAGAAGGTACCGACTTCGACCTCTACCTCGAAAAGCGGACCGATTCCGACTGGGTCACCGTCGCCACCGCCGACAGCCCCAATCCCAGCGAGTCAATCCGCTACACCGGCGCACCTGGCCAATACCGCTACCGCATAGTCGCCGAAAGCGGCTCCGGCGCCTACCTGCTGGGATGCACGGCGCCCTAGTTCGCCGACGAGTTCGGTGTCACCCGTCCACCGTCTACCGGCACCTCGCCGAGGTTTGACGCCACATACGGGTCTGGCCGGGACGGAGGCAAACCGCCCAAGCGGGGAACCGGGCATCCTTGCCGCTGCCGGCCACCTCCGGCGGCGTGGCAGCTCTCAGCGCCTGAACTGCATGACCACCTCGCCGCCGCGTACAAGCATGATGCCGAAACAGCCAGCCACCGGCTGCGGGTAACCGCAGAGCCGGACGCCCGTTCACCGCGATCGAGCTCAGCCCACCCTGACGCACCGAAGAGATCTGTCCTTGCTCGTGCCCTTGTGAGCCGGCACTCGCGAGCCACCCGCGCGTCGTCGTGTCCAGTAGACCGGCGAAGCCACGTGTTCCTCCACTGCCTCGATGACGGCTGATGGAGCCCGGTGACGAGGAGATGAGCCGGCAGCTCCGCCGGAGGCATCCGAGTGCGCGGAAACGAAGGGGATCAGGTAACCCGTTGCCGTTGTTTCGTCAGCGGCGCCACTGCCATCACCCGGGAATCAGGGCGAGGGCTTAAGCCCCGGTCGGCCGGTTCCTCGCCTCGTGTTCGCGGGCGTGCCGGGCTTCCTGATCCAGGAGCATGATGCCCTCAGGGCGGCCACCCATGCGATCGAGACGGGCGCCCCTCAAGAAGCTGGATGGTACGTGCGTCCGGATCCGACCGGGTTCGCGCCTGGACTTCAGGATGTCCCGAATCCAGATCACGGCCGCCCCGCCGAACACCACAACAAGGACCCATGTGAATGCGTTCACGGTGCTTTTCCTCCTCGGCCGTTCTGTGCAGAAGGGCGCGAAAAACTCACCCGCTACCGCTGACAGTAAAAGAGTTGAGCGGTCGGCGCGCATGCCGGGCACCGCAGAGCCGGATGGGATCGAGGCCGGCGATCAAAGCTCTCGCTCCTGACCGGCCTGCGCCAGACCGACCTGAAGACGGAGCGGTGAAGCCATCGCCGGGTTTTGCGGGGTGACGCCTCAGCGGTGGCTGCTCACCAGGTCGTAGGCGGCCTGGTTGAAGGCGCGGACACGGGCGGTGGCTCCGTCGGCGCGCCAGAGGAGGCCCCATTCCAGGGGCGGGGCGTCGCTGAAGGGGATGTAGGAGACATCGGGGCGGACGTAGTAGCGCCTGACCTGGGAGCCGACGGGGAAGACGCCCTGTCCGGTGCCGATGAGCGTGAGCATCTCCTGGAAGGTCTCAGCCGACGGACCGGGCTCGATCGGCCGGCCGGCGGGTGTCCGCCGAGGGGTGCGGTCGTGGCGCAGGGATTCCGGCAGCGTGTCGGGTAGCTGCAGCATCGTGGTGCGGGCCAGGTCTTCGACGGAGACGGACGTCCGGCGCGCGAAGGGATGCCCGGACGGCACGGCGAGCATACGTGCCTCCCGCACCAGTACGGGCCCGGTGACGATGTCCGGTTCATCCATGGGGAAGTTGGCCAGGACGAGTTCCACCTTGCCGTCGCGGAGCCACGGCAGGATCTCCCCGATCTGCGCCTCCCGGATCTGGACGTCGCAGCCGGGCTGCCGGTCTCGGAACAGCTCGGTCGCGCCGACCAGCAGCTGGCCCGCCGCCGCGCCGATGAAGGCGACCCGCAGCGTGCCGGTGATGCCCCGGCCGGAGTCGATCGCCCGCTTGAGCGCGGTGCCGATCTGGGTCCACGCGGGCCGGATCTCCTCGTAGAGCTGCCGTCCCACCGGGGACAGCTCCACCCGGCGGCTGGTCCGGTTGAACAGGGGGACGCCGACGCGTCGCTCCAGTTTCCTGATCGTCTGGCTGATCCGGGCCGTGGACACGTGCAGGCGCTCGGCGGTGCGGCCGAAGTGCAGCTCTTCGGCGAGGGTCACAAACGCCTCCAGCTCGTGCCGTTCCAGCATGCCTGCCTCTTCATTGTTAAGCGAGGGTTCACGATCCTTGCACAGACCCGCATTGATCACGAACTCGGCATTGACGAAGGTGGAGGAGCTCGCAAACACCACTTGAGCTGTAACGGGAGCCCACCATGTATGTCACCCGTCCCCACGCGGTGTCCGTCCCGGCCGCGGACGCCGGAACGGTCGCCGGGGAACTGCGGGACCGCGCGGAGATCACCGACGCGCTGTACCGCTTCGGCCTCGGCCAGGACCTGAAGGACAAGGACCTGTTCGCCTCGTCCTTCGCCGAAGACGCCGAGCTGGACTTCCGCCCGGCGGCCGCCAAGTGGGGCTCGAAGCCGCCGCTGATGTCCGGCCGGGACACGATCGTCACCACCATCCTGGGCATGTTCGCCGGCCGGGTGGACACCACCCACCAGGTCACCAACCCGCGCATCGCCATCGAAGGCGACACTGCCCGCCTCACCGCGCTGGTCGAGGCCCAGCATCTGCTCACCGCCGACCGAGGCACGTATGCCCTGCTGAAGAACCTCTACGACGTCGACCTCGTCCGCGACGGCGACCGCTGGGTCATGGGCCGGATCCGCATCGACAGCGTCTGGTTCACCGGCGACCCCATCGCCATCTTCGGTGGCTGACATCTCAGCCCCTTTGTCGGGTGATTCCGCGGAGGTATTCCACGTGTTCGACGTTCAAGGATCCGCGATCGGGGCCCAGGCCGCCGACTTCATCCCCGCCCGCAGGGCGATCACCTTCCCCGAACCCTCTCAGGCCGCGGCCTGACATCCGGAAGAAGAGAGAATATGAACAACATCGACGATCTGCGGTCCGTCCTCCGCGGGCGCGTACTGGCGCCCGGAGACGACGGCTTCGACCAGGCCCGCCGACCGTGGAACCTGGCCGTCGAGCAGCCGGTGGGCGCGGTGGTCGACGCCGCCGACGCCGCCGACGTGGCGGCCCTGGTGCGGTACGCCCGCAACGCGGGACTGAGGGTGTCGGCCCAGCCCAGCGGCCACGGCGCAACGGGTGACGTGGCCGGAGTGATCCTCCTGCGCACCGCCGGGCTCAACGAACTGCGGGTGGACTCCTCCACCCGCGTTGCCCGCGTCGGCGCCGGAGTGCGCTGGGGGCAGGTGCAGGCCGTGGCGGGGGCGCACGGCCTGACGGGGCTGCCCGGCAGCTCGCCGGTGGTCAGCGTGGCCGGCTACACCCTCGGCGGCGGGCTCAGCTGGTTCGGACGCAAGTACGGGTGGGCCGCCGACAGCGTCCGCGCCTTCGAGGTCGTCGACGCCGACGGCGCGCGGGCCCGGGTGACCGCCGACTCCGACGCGGAGCTCTTCTGGGCGCTCCGCGGAGGCGGCGGCGACTTCGCACTGGTCACCGCGATCGAGTTCGACCTGCACCCGGCGCCCGCCCTGTACGGGGGGCGCATGCTCTGGCCGGCGGACCGCGCGGCAGAGGTGCTGGAGGCATACCGGGCGATCACCACCACGGCCCCCGACGAGCTGACCGTCTGGTTCGATCTGCTGAAGTTCCCCGGAGCCGAGCCACTGGTCGCCGTGGACACCACCTACCTGGGCGACGCTGCCGCGGGCCGGTCGCTGCTGCGTCCCCTGCAACACATCGACCAACTGATCTCCGATAGCCGCGACACCATGCCGATCGCCGAACTCGGCTCCATCACCGCCGAACCGACCGCTCCCGGCCCCGGGCTGTCCCACGGTGAACTGCTGACCGGCCTGGACGACATCGTGGCCAAGACCCTGCTCGCGGCACCCATCGAGCCCCTGCTCAGCGTACAGATCCGGCACCTGGCCGGAGCCCTGGCCCGGCCTTCCGACAGCCCGCACGGCCCGCTGACCGAACCCTACGCCCTCTACCTGTTCGGAGTTCCGGCCAATCCCCACATCACAACCGCCCTCCGAACCAGACAGCAGGAACTCGCCAGAGCCCTCGCCCCCAACATCAGCGGACGCAAGCCGTACACCTACCTGAGCCCCGGCGAAACCGTGGCGACCGCCTTCACCCCCGCGGCCCTGGCCCGCCTGCAAGATATCAAGCGCCGTCGCGATCCCCGGAACGTCCTGCGCAGCAACTTCCCCGTCCTTGCCTGATCCGGGGGGCGCAGAACAATGGGCCGGAAACGTACGCCAAGGAGCGACGACGCAGCTCAACGGCCGCCGGAAACGGCCAGGGCGGCGGGCACACCTGGGCCGGGGCCAACTCGTGGGCGGCGCCGGCGCTGTGGCCGGACCGCAGGATCGACCACGTGCCGTCCGCCTGGCCGCGCCGGGGCGGCGCAGGCCATCCGGTGCACTGTGAGGTGATCGGCGCCGAGCCCGTCGGTGGGGTGGTGGCGTCTGACCACTACGGCGTTCTGGCGGACCTGCGCTCTCGGGCGCCGTGCCTGATGGGATGACCCACGCGGAAGGCGGAGCGCTGTCAGGACGGCTGGCTCCGGCCGAGGCCGGCGGCGGCCTTGGCGCTCAGGCGCTGGCGGGCCTCGCTGCGGCCCTCGGGCAGGATCTCCAGTTCGCCGGTGCCGTACACGCCGGGGAGACCGGCGATGATGTCGGCGCGGTGGTCGCCACGGACGTTCGCCAGGCGCAGGCTCGTCCCGTATCCGGTCTCGTAGGTGTCGTGGGAGTAGCGGCGGGCCGGTTGGGCGGTGACGCCGGTCCCGGTGCCGGGGTGGAGCACCGCCCAGTCGTGGTTCCCGTTGGAGAGGTGGACCGCCAGATCGGCGCGGCCATCTCCGGTGACGTCGCCGAGGCCGACATTGGACGGGTAGTCCTCGCCGTACCTCAATGTCTGCGCCGGGCCGAAGCCGGTGCCCCGGCTGAGCTGGACGACCACCTCGAACGCCGCCCCGGCGTCCGAGGTGATCCGGACCAGGTCGGCCATGCGGTCGCCGTTGACGTCGCCGACGGCAAGGTCGCGGGCGGCCCGCTCGGTCGGAGTGATCGACCAGGCGCGCGCCGTCGAAAGTCCCGAACGGGAGCCGGGCACCACGGTGATCCGCTGTGGCCCGACGGGGTCGGGATAGGCCACCCGGTGTTCGACGGTCACGAGGTCAGGCAGCCGGTCACCGTTCACGTCCCCGGCGGCCAGTTCCGCGCCGAACTGCGGGGCGCCGTCGGCCAGCCGTCCGGACACGCGCAGGCCATGCTCGCCACCGCGCAACACGACGACCTGCTTGTCCCCGGTGACGGCCACGTCCCCGTACCCGTCACCGTCGAAGTCGGCGGCGGCCATCGCGGGCGCGGTGACCGGCCAGGGGATCACCGTGGCACCGTCGCCGCGCAGTCCCGCCTTCGAACCGCGGAAAACCACGAGCTTGCCGCGGGCCGATGCCAGGACGTCGGCGTAGCCGTCCCGGTCGAAGTCGCCCGTGGCGAGCGTCCGTCCCAGATTCTCTTTGGCGACGGGCCTGGCGAGGGTGACGGTCCGCCCCGTGGCGGACACCTTCGCCGGGCCGCCGAAGTAGACGACCACCCCGCCGGCCTCGCTCTTCCCCTTGGCCGCCAGCAGATACAGGCCGGCGATCACGTCGACCCGCCCGTCCCCGTTGACGTCACCCGCCAGAGCCGGTCGTGAAGCCGCGGCCTGAACGGGGCTCACCGGCCCCGCCAGCCCGATCACGGCGGCCATGAGACCGGCCTTCCACACGTCCCAGGAGACCCTGCGCACGGTCATCTCCTCGTCGAGGCAGGCGATCAAACGGAAACTCCGTCAAGCCCGCACACACTACCAACGGCGCACACAACGGAGCAGGCGCAGGTCCCGCACCGGAAAACCGTGGCGAGTCGCCGGTGCTCTCGCGCTTGGCAGTCAGGAGGGCTGAACTTCGTCGAAGAGGGCGAGGGCTTCGGTGGGGTCCGGGCTCACGAGGCGTTCCAGACCGGCCGTCGTGATCTTCGCCCACCCGCCGGCCCGTGCCCACATCCGTTCCTCGAAGGCGCGGACGGCCTCGTCCAGATCGCCGGGACCGGGGGCGGCGGCGACGGCCTCGGCGAGTTCGGCGCCTTCCAGCATCGCGAGGTTCGCGCCCGCCCCCAATGGGGGCATCAGGTGGGCGGCGTCGCCCAGTAGCGTCACCCCGGGGACGTGGGCCCAGGTGTGGGACACGGGCAGGACGTAGAGGGGGCGGTGGACGAAAGCGGTGCCGTGGCGGAGGAGGTCGAGGGCGGGAGCGGCCCAGCCGTCGAACAGAGCCAGCAGGCTTGATCGCACGGCCTCGCCGTCGGCCAGATCCAGGCCCGCGTCCAGGCCCGCGTGCCGGTTCAGGCCCATATGCCGGTCCAGGTTCGTGTGCCAGTCCAGCGGCGCGCGGAACTGGGCGTACACCTTGACGTGGCCGCCGCTGTTGCGCTGGGCGACGAGGGCGCGGTTCACGCCGTACACAGCCATGGAACCGTCGCCGATCAGCCGGGCGAGGTCGGGGTGGCGGGTGTCGACGTCGTCCAGGGAGGTCTCGACCAAGGTGACGCCGGTGTAGTGCGGCGTCGCGGACGAGATCGCCGGGCGGACCCGGGACCAGGCGCCGTCCGCGCCGATCACGAGGTCGAACGTCTCCTGTCGCCCGTCCGCGAAACGGACCAGCGCGCCGTCCCGGGTCCCCGGCACTACCTCCGTCACGTCCCGCCCCCACTGAACATCCAGGGGGCCGAGCAGCAGGTCACGGAGTTGCCCGCGGTCGATCTCGGGATTGGCCTGGTCATCCGGACGGGATTGCCAGTCGCGGAGGACGGTCCCGTCCACGTCCAGGATGCGCATGGCCTGCCCCTCGGGACGGGACAGCGCCTGGAACTCCGCCAGCAGCCCCGCCTTGCCCAGCGCGAGCTGGCCCAGATTCTCGTGCAGATCCAGCGTGCCGCCCGGGGGGCGGGCGTCGGGGGCGGGATCGCGTTCGAGGACGGTGACGGGGTGACCGTGGCGGTGCATGACCCGGGCGAAGGTGAGGCCGGCGGGGCCGCCCCCAATGACGGCGATACGGTGTCTCATGTCGACACACTGTATTTTGCCATCACTGGTCGGCGACCCACATGCCTGACGAGGCGCTCAACCACGGGCGGGGCGCCTGAGAGCCGTCGCACAGAACCTCCAGGTTCTGAAGGACATCCTCGAGACCCCGAACACAAGGAACGGAACCGCGTGGTGACGGCCGTCGGAGGCGACGCGCTCGAGGAAATGCTCGCCGGGCAGCCGATCGCCCCCACGCTTCGAGCCGTGGCCGACCGCTTCCCCGCCGGCGAGACGGTACGGCGACGCAGAGAAGTCCCCGCCTCTTAGGTTGTGGGGATCGTTGCGACGCCTGACCTCTTCTTCGGGAGCCGCCGTGCTTGAGCGTTCTCCGGTGCGGGCCGGCCCTGCCGTACGCCCCCTGATCGTCTCCCGGCGAGGGTGATCATTCCCGCGGAGCTTCGACCAGCGGGGTGTCGACCAGGTGCTCGATCAGGAACCAGGTCTGCAGCTCGCCGGTACGGATGACGCTCGAGACCAGGAGGTCGTTGGTGCCGTCGTCGCCCATCTCGGCGGCACGGGCCGCCGCGTCGTGGGTGGCGATGAGGATCGTCTCGTGCGCCTCGATCAGGCGCGAGAGCATCGAGGGAACCTCCTCGGCGCCATTGGGCGGGCGCGGGATGACGGTGACCTCGGCGACATGCCGAGGGTCGCCGATGGCGACGCCGCCGAGGGTCTGCACCCGCTCGGCGAGCAGGTCCACCAGCTCGAGCTGCTCCCCGGCGTGCTTGTCCAGCAGCAGGTGCAGCTGGTAGAACGTCGGGCCGCGCATCAGCCAGTGGTGCTTCTTGTAGAGGCCGTAGAGGATTTGAGTGTCGGCCAGGATCTGGTTGAGCCGCTGGCAGGAGTACATCCTCGCGTTGAAGGAGAGACCGAGCGGGAACTGCCGGACCGTGCCGAACTCCTGGATCTCAACGCCGTTGAGGTGCAGCCACGGCTGGCTGCTGCCATTCCGTTTTGCTTTGGTGGTGCGCTTGGCAGTCAATGCACATCTCCTCGTCGCGTGACACATCAGACTGCGCTCAGACGTTCCCGCAAATGCCCCAACAGAGCGCCACAATCAGGCCAAAAAGGGATAATGCATTCCATACCGGCGCGAGATGGCCTCTGGTGGCCTCGCCAGGCGCCTGGAACCGCCCGCGCCGACGACCCGCTCCACCGAGAGGATTCGCCGCGGTTTCGGAGAGCGGCTCGCGGGAGCCTGACATCTAAGCTGGCGGCATGACGTACGTACCTGACCCGGCATGCGAGGTGGCGCACGGCGACGTGCGGCCGGAGGGCGGGACGCGCACCCTGGTCGCGGTGTTCGCCTCCCCCGTTGCCGGCTTCCTGCTCAGCTTCGGCGCCGAACTGGGCTTTCGCACGCTGCTCCTGGAACCGGACCTGGCACGCGCCCCCGCCGGAGCCCTGACCTCCGCCGGCCCCGAGCTGGACGACACGGCCGATGTCGTGGTCACCGATCACCATCGCGGCGAGGTGGGGCCGGTGCTGCGAGACATCCTCGCCCGTCCGGTCCGGTGGGTCGGCATCATGGGCAACCCCCGCCATGAGGGCCCTCACGTCAAGGCGCTCACCGAGCTGGGCGTGCCGCCCGAGAAGATCGCCCAGGTGCACCGCCCGGTGGGTCTCAACATCGGCTCCCGCACTCCGGCCGAGATCGCCCTCTCGACTCTCGCGGGCCTGCTCGCCGACCGCAACGGCCGCCCGGGCGGCTTCCACTTCTGAAGCTTCCGGGGCTTCCGAAGCGGGCATGCGGTGTGCCCGATCCCGAACGGCTCCGGTCGCCATGCTCTCGCCCGACGGATCGGATGAGAAGAGGACGGTGCGACCGGCCTTCGGCGGGCCCCGGAACCCGCGGCGGATCTCGGGGAAGCATCTCCTCGGCATGCCGGCCTCTTCCGAAGGTGGCGGCGGCGCGCATATCAATCAGAGCGGCTCACAAAAGCTGGGATATATCAAATCGCTCATCGAATTCACAGCGATTCGGCCCGTGTTCACCGTGCGATCCGATTCTTTCGTGAAGAACCAGGATCCCGGCGAACACGGGCCATCTCCTCTCCATCATGGTCCTGGAGTTTTGTGATCCCAGGTTATGCCGCATGTGGTCAACGTGCTTCGGCTACATGCGGCACCCAAGCTGGAGGCCAACCATGAGTTGGTGACTGATCAGAGACTTTAGGCGTTGTTTTTAATCGTCGTCGTCGTCAAAGTCGAAATCGCGGCCGCGGTCGCGATCACGATCGCCGTGGTTGATGTTGTTGTTATTGATGTTGACATTGACCCTGCGGACGCTGCGGTGGAAGCTGCGGTGATGGCAGCGGTGGCCGCAACCACCGCCACAGCCGCAGCCGCGGCGCCAACCGCAACCACCGCCGCATCCGCCGCCCCAGGTCGTGAAGCCCGCTCCTGCTGTGACCGTACTGGCGCTGGCATTGGTGGTGGTGGTCGCTGCTCCCAGGCCTACAACTCCGCCGGCCAGTGCCGTGCTGATCGCGAGTCCCGCGACGACGCTTTTGACGTTGGGCATTTGTATTTCCCCCTCGAAAGGATTGGTGCCCTGATTTCGGCGTTTCCCGAAACGCTTGGGAAAGTGCCTGAGGTGACCGCTAACGGGTCTCCCTGGTTGTCATGATTTCCGCCGACATGGTCCGACAAACGGAGATTAACCGCTTTTACCGCCCTCATGTCCTTCTATTGATAATGTTAGGATATTATCGCTTAATTTGATATGAAATGTCTTCAATGTCGCATTTGTCGCGTGAGTGGAGGTGCCGTCGGCCGGAAAGGCCGGAAAGGCAGGCGATGCGGTCGGGAGAGGAAGAACCCAGGCGGGATCAACCCGCTTGTCCGCCTCCGCCGAATTGATCGGCACCCCCGGGAGAGCCCGGAACTCCCGTGGCTACGGCGAGCCGTCGATTCGGACCAGCGGCTGCGTGCCGCGGCTGAGACGGCGCCGATCGACGGGGTGGCGCCCAGGGCGTGGCTGCACGGCGCGGTCGACGACGACAGCGGGCGAGTGGAACGGGTGGCGTTGAGGGAATCGCGGCCGAGGAGTCCGGCGACGAGGGCAGTGAGACCGAAGTGATCCCTGGTGGGCTTCGGCGAAAGGACCGAGGTCGGGCTCAGTCCCGCGCGGCGTCCGACCGGTCCCGGGAGGCGTCCGCGCCCCAGCTCGCCAGCAGGCGCAGTGCCTCCTCCGACGCCGAACCGGGCTCGGCGTGGTAGGTCGCCAGCGACTGCTCCTGATCGCCGGGGAGCGTGAAGGTCTCGTAGCGGAGCGTCAGCTCACCCGCCAGCGGGTGCATCATCCGCATGCTGCCGTGCGACTTCTTCTTGACGTCGTGGGCCGCCCACAGCGTACGGAAGTCCTCGCTCTTCATGGAGAGCTCCCCGACCAGCGCCGCGAGCAGCGGATCGTCCGCGTGCAGGCCGGCGTCCAGCCTCAGGTTCCCCACCACGTCGAAGGCCTTGGACTCCCAGTCGACGAAGAGCCGCCGGGCCGCCGGGTCGAGGAAGGTGATCCTGGCCCAGTTTCGCTCCCGCGGGGCACGCGCCGCCCAGTCACCGAAGAGCGCGCAGGCCGTGCCGTTCCACGCCAGCACATCGGTGCGGCGGCCCCACACGTACGCGGGTACGCCCTCCATCGCCGTCAGCAGCTCCAACAGCGCGGACCGCACCTGCTGGCGCTGCGGCGCGGGCCGCCGCCTCTGCTGCCTGGGCTTGGCGAGGTGCATCAGGTGGACGTGCTCCGCGTCGGAGAGTTTGAGCGCACCGGAGATCGCGTCCAGCACCTCGACCGAGACGTTGCGGCCGTTGCCCTGCTCCAGGCGCGTGTAGTACGCCGCGGAGACCCCGGCGAGCTGTGCCAGCTCCTCCCGCCTCAGGCCCGGCACCCGGCGCCGCCGGCCGTACTCGGCGAGCCCCACGTCGGCCGGCTTCAGCCGGGCCCGGCGGGTGCGCAGGAACTCGCTCAGCTCCGTGCGCGGGTCGAGGCGCCGCTCATGGCCGGGTCCCGAGCGCTCATGGCCGGGTCCCGCGCCGGGGCCCGACACGGCTGCCGGGTCGGGGTGTATAGCCATATCCCCAGTATGCGCCGGGTGGTCCCGGCCGGGGCCCGCCAGCCTGTCCCTGCCGGTGGTAGTCACGCGGGACGTAGGCAGAAGGGATGTCTGGGTAACGCCGCACGACCGGAGCAGCCTGGATGCTGCGGCGGCCGCTTCCGCTGCACGACGTTGCCCGCGCCTACCAGGCCGTGGGCACCCGTCAGGCGGTCAAGGTCGCCATCCGTCCGTAAGTTCCGCAGCAAGGGATGACGACGGCGGGCGAGGCGCTTCGCCGCGCCCGCCCTGCCCCGCCTGACAATTCTGTTGCTACCGTGCGTGACGGCCGTCACGCACCGCGGTAACAGAGGATCGAGGTCACTCATGCTTACGGCCATCGCCACCGCGGTCAATGAGCCGCTCACGTTCGCCGAACGCGAGGTGCCCGAACCCGGACAGGGCGAGGTCCTCGTCAAGATCATCGCGTGCGGAATCTGCTACACGGACCTGGACCTGCTGCGGGGTCAATGGCCCGTCGCCCGCTTCCCGGTCGTCCCCGGCCACGAGATCACCGGCGTGGTGGCCGCTGCCGGTCCCGGCGTGTCGTGGCCGGAGGTCGGCGCTTCCGTGGGTGCCCAGTTCCTCGGCGACTCCTGCCGCCACTGCGACCACTGCGTGCGCGGCGAGCAGGTTCTCTGCCCCCGGAAGCGCTTCACGGGCATCGTCATGGACGGCGGTTACGCCGAATACGCCGTCCTCAAGGCCGACTTCGTGACCCTGCTGCCGGAGGGGCTCGACCCGGTCGCCGCGGCCCCACTGATGTGCGCGGGCCTGACCGCCTTCAACGGCCTGCGGCAGGGCGGGATCACCGCCACCTCGCGCGTCGCGGTCGTCGGCGCCGGCGGTGTCGGCGCACTGGCGATCCGCTACGCCGTCGCCATGGGAGCCCGCGTGGCCGTCATCGGCCGGTCGAACCGGGGCGAGGCGGTGGCGAGGGAGATGGGTGCCGAGCGGTTCATCGCCACCCAGGACTCCGACCCGGCCGAGGCCCTCAGAGCCTGGGAGGGAGGTGCGAACCTGATTCTCAACACCGCCCCGTCCACCTCGGCGGCCGCGGCGACGTTCACCGGCCTGGCGCCCGACGGCAGGCTCGTGCTGGTCGGGTACGGCCCCGAGCCGCTGACCCTGCCCACCCAGCCGATGGCCCTCAACCGGCTGCACGCCATGATCAACCCGTCCGGCTCGCCGCATGACATGCGCGACACCCTCGCGTTCTCGGCAGCGCACGGCATTCTGCCCGAGTTCGCCCCGGTCGGCCTGCGCGACGCCAACGCGGCGCTCGACGCCATGGCCAAGGGCAGCTCCGGCAAGCGGTCGGTCATCACCTTCGGCTGACCGCTTACCGGCGGACCATGGACCCGGCGCGGCCTTACCGCCCTACCGCGCCGGCAACGGGGGCCGCGCCTGCTTGGCGGATTCGAGCAGCAGGCCGGCGGCCGCCCTGGCCTGCGCGGCCGTACCGGGGGTGCCGAAGATGCCGGCCGTGACCATGGCGCCCTCGGCCAGCAGGAGCAGATGGTCGGCCAGATCGTGAGGAAGGTGCGCGTCGGTCGTGAGCTTCTCCAGGTATCGCCTGAACGCCTGCTTGTGCCGGCGGGCCTGGGTGGCGATGGTCGTCGACGTGGTTCCCAGCTCGCCGTAGGAGTTGATCCACGCACAGCCTCGGAAACCGGGCTCGTTGAACCACCGTTCAAGCCAGTCGAACACCGCGATGATCCGGCCCTCCGGGTCCCCGCAGGCCTCGACGTGGTCGGCGAGACGTTGCCGCCAGCGGAGGTCACGGCGCTCGAGGTAGGCGTCGACGAGCTGGTCCTTCGTGCCGAAGAGCTGGTAGAGGCGCTTGAGGGACACACCGGAGAGGCCGCGGATGTCGTCCATGCCGACGGTCTGGATACCCCGGCTGTAGAACAGCTCCTCTGCCGCGTCGAGCACGCGGTCCTGCGCCACCTCCCGATCCACCTCATCACCCTCGTTCGCGTCTTGACGGAGAGAACCAGCGTTCCCTAGGGTAGACCATCGGAGGAGAACGATGGTTCTCTCGAAGTCCTGTCGCTCTTCACGAGCGCGCCACAGAAGGAGAAGGCATGAGCAAGCGTCCCCCACTGCCGCCTTTCGACCACGAAAGCGCGCTGCGGAAGGTCCAGGCGGCGGAGGACGCGTGGAACACCCGCGACCCGCAGAAGGTCTCGCTCGCCTACACCCCGGACTCCGTCTGGCGCAACCGCGACTCCTTCGTCACCGGACGCGAGGCCATCGTCGAGTTCCTCACCCGCAAGTGGGAGCGCGAGCTCGACTACGCGCTGCGCAAGGAGCTGTGGGCCTTCGGCGGCAACCGCATCGCCGTGCGTTTTCAGTACGAGTGCCGCACCGCCGACGGCCAGTACTGGCGGAGCTACGGAAACGAGCTGTGGGAGTTCGACGACGACGGGCTCATGGCCCGCCGGGAGGCCAGCATCAACGACGTCCGCATCCTCGAACAGGACAGGCGCATCTTCGGACCGCGCCCGGACGACGAACGTGGACTCCCTTTCCCGGTCCGGTGAAAGATTCTCTCGAGGCGACCGCGGGCACGACGGTACGGCCTGGGACCGCCGTCAGCGAGGAGTGTCCGGGATGCGACACTGACCGGATGCGGCGCTGCCACGCCGGCAGCCCCGGCGCACGAGAGGACCACGACATGACCACCGAGATCACGGTGCGGGAGAACGCCGAGGCGCGCACCTATGACGCGCTGATCGCGGACAAGGTGGTCGGCACGATCGTCTACGAGCATGGGGGTCCGAGGATCGTGTTCACCCACACGATCGTCGAGCCGGAGTTCCGCGGGCGGGGCGTCGGCTCCACGCTCGCCCGAGGCGCTCTTGACGACCTCCGGGCGAAGGGTGTGACCCTGACGAACTACTGCAGCTTCGTGGCCGACTTCATCACCGCCCATCCCGAGTACGCGGATCTCATCGACCCCGCTCATCCCGGTCACCCGCGCCGGCGCTGAGAACCCTCGCGTGCCCTCCGCGTGATGCCGGACGGTGCCGTCCCCGTGCGAGCGCGACCGTCACCATTGATAGGGCAGATACTTCCCGTCGAGGGTGATGACGACCCGGTCACCCGCCGGATCGGGCACTCGCGTCACGTCCAGGCGGAAGTTGATGGCGCTCATGATGCCGTCGCCGCACTGCTCGTGAATCAGCTCTTTGATGGTGGGCCCGTAGACCTGGATGACCTCGTAGAGCCGGTAGATGGTCGGGTCGACCGGGACGAGGGAGTCGAGGGCTCCGCGGGTGGGCTGCAACCGGAACGCGAGGGCGACTTCTTCACCGAGTTCGAGCAGGGCCGCTGCCGTCGCCGCCTCATCCTTGCTCATCGGGTGCTGGCCGAGCAGTGCCGCCGTGGTCCACGCCAGGGGCCGGCCGACGGCCTTGGCGAGCTGGTCCCATGTCACACCGGTCACCACCTTGGCCTGGCGGACGGCTTCTGCTGCCTCTTGCTTGGTGACCACGATTTCTCCGTTGTTGTTGACGGTTGCCGAGCGCATGCTCACCCGCCGGCTATCCGGGTGATCTCACTCTCCGTCAACGAAGATCCAAAGGTCAAAGCGTTTGCTTCTATCCGGTGATAGGGAACGTCTATGTGCGGCTCCGAGGAGCCGGGCTCGGGATGAGACCGGCCGGGCCGGATGGTGACCGCCTCGATGAGGCGTGACGCGAGGGCCGCCGCCTGGGCGCGGATCTCCGGGATCGCCGTCGTCTCGTACAGGCTTCCGCGCAGCATGGGCCCCAGCGTGAAGACGCGGCCGTCGGAGTGTCCCGTCGCGTCCAGGACCGCGCCGCCCAGGCCGGCGTCCAGGCCGAGCCGCAGCCGATCCGGCCGGGCCGTGCCGCCCGAGATGAGGGAGGCGAGGAAGGGGTCACGGGCGATGTCGGACCCGGGCCCGGTGGCGTTGACCAGCCAGCCGACATCGAGCTCCCGAACGGCGCCGTCGACCTCCACCCGCGCGCGCATTCCGCCGGGGACGGCCGTGGTCCGGAGCATCTGGCCGCGGAGCACGCGAAGGCGGCCGGTGGCCCGCAGGTCGGCGACGCGAGCGGCCGTGGCGGGAGGAATCCGGTGCCGGTGGACCTCCCAGTAGCGGGCGGCCCCGCTCAGAAATCGCCTCTGGTCATCGGGAGTGAGCCGGGCCCACAGTCTCTGGACCTGCGGGCGCAGGCCGTCCACCACACCGTGCCAGTCGCCCGCGTTGTCCTTCACCGCCAGGCGTACGGCACGCAGCAGACCGGCGACTCCCAGGGGCCCGTCCGGGATCGGCACCGGGACAGGAGGCGGCACGGGATACGGGTGCGGCCGGGGCAGCAGAGCGTGCCGCGACACCGCGTACACCACCGCGTCCGGATGCGCCCGGGTCACGGTGACCGCCACGTCCACCATGGTCAGTCCGGTGCCCAGCACGAGCACCGGCGCGCCGTCGCAGATCCGGGTCAGCGCGTTTCGCGCCCATGGATCGGCGACGTAACGGGAATCCACGGCATCCACGATGTGCGGCCATGCGGCCGGGGTGCGATTGCCCAGGGCCAGGACGGCGGCATCGGCGTCGATCTGCCCGCCGTCCGACAGCCGGACCCGCACTCCCCGATCACAGGTCAGGCCGCTCGCCGTACCGGTCACCCTGCGCACCACGCGCAAAGGTGGCTCTTCGGCGGCGGCCAGCACATCGCGCAGGTAGCGCCCGTACACCTGCCTCGGCAGGTAGTCGGGGCCGTCGATGTCCAGCCCGTTGTCACGGGCCCACCGCAGCAGATGGCCGGGATCGCCCTCGATCGCGCTCATCTTGCTGACACAGGCGTTGAGGAGATGGTGCGGATCGGTGGTCGAGTACGCCTGCCCCAGCGCGTGCCGTCCGTACTGGTCGATCAGCACGACCTCCAGCGGCATGGCGAGCGCCCGCGCCCGGCGAAGGAGATGCACCGCGGCCAAGGTCCCGCTCGCGCCGCCGCCTACGACGGCGACCGATGGAGTAGCTGCCACGCGATTCACAATAACCCACTATACCTGTAGGGCATGCATCTAATACGTGTCGACCTGTTGAACATGGAAGCTGCGCCATTTTGAAGTAGCTGATCAGGGTGGTGGCGTGAGGGTCGTTCGGGGTGCTCGTGCTGGTGGTGGGCGGCAGTCTGAGGTGTGGATCGTCTGGCAGGGTTGGTTCTGCGGGTTCTCGCCCGTCGGGATCGGCGCCGCTCGTGGAGCGTCACGGAGTCTTCGGCCCGTTCCCGTCCGGCCTGGGCGCTCCCTGAGCGTTGCCCGCCGCTGCGGCTGTTTCAACCCGGTCCCCGCCACCCCGGCGGAGACCGGCTTGAAACAGCGCGGGGCGGCCCTACGCGATCTTGGGGGCGGCACGCATGGCGGCGTAGCAGCACTGGGTGCCGTCGGCGAGCGTTGCGAACACCACGGGCAGGGCGTCCACGCCGAAAGCCGAACCGGTCGCGGCGAAGACGGTGTCGGTGACCGGGACCATGACGGCCTCCAGCGGCGGGGACAGGTCCTTCATCCCGTCGACGAACTCGTAACGTAGGTGCGCGGTGCCCTCCTCGTCCCGGGTGATGGTGATCTCGACTCCCTCGCGCCGGTAGGTACCCAGGTAGGGGGTGACGTCCACGGTCGGCGGCTCGGCGGGCGGGCCGAAGGCCTCGGGCATGGTCACACCGGCCAGTTCGGCGAGCAGTTCCCGGAACAGCGCGTCGTATAGGCCGCGGGTCCCGCCGCCGTTCGCGAGCAACACGAGGGCCACGTCCGCGTGCGGCACGACGCGCAGGTAACCGTGCTGGCTCACCGACGACCCGTCGTGACCGTAACCGGCGACGCCGTCCCAGTCGTAGAGGCTCCAGCCCAGCCCCCAGCCATCGGCGCTGACGGTCCACTTGTCGGGGCTGTCGACCTCGCGCCGCTGCATCACCGCGACCGACTCGGCCGACAGCACGCGGGTGCCGTCCGGGGCGAGTCCGCCGGCCAGGTGCATCCGGGCCAGCCGGACGACGTCGGCGGCGGTGGTCAGGACCCGGCCGTAGGGACCGGCCGAGCGCGGCATCATGTCCCACGCCGGGGCCGGGGCCGGGTCGGCTCCGGGCTCGCCCAGGTGCCCCATCGCCACCCGGAACCGCAGCGCCTCCTCGGGCAGCGTCATCGAGTGCTCCAGCCCCAGCGGGGCCAGCAGCCGGTCCTTCAGCGCCTGGTCCCAGACCTGGCCGGTGACCACCTCGACGATGCGGCCCAGCACGTTGTACCCGACGCTGGAGTAGGAGGTGCCCGTCCCGGGCCGGCAGTCCAGCGCAACGCCCTTGGCGGCCTCGACGTACTTGGCCAGGCAGTCGTCGCCGCGCCCGGTGTCGTGGTTGAAGTCGCAGGTCAGCCCGCTGGTGTGGGAGAGCAACCGGCGGATGGTGATCTGCTTGGTCGCCTCCGGGTCGGCGGTGTCGAACTCCGGCAGCACCTCGGTCACCGGCGCGTCCAGGTCCAGTTCGCCGGAGTCGACCAGCTGCATGATCAGCGTGGCGGTGTAGACCTTGGCGATCGACCCGGACTGGAAGATCGAGTCGGTCGTCACCGCCACCCCGGTCCCCTGGTGCAACACCCCGCTGGCCAGCTCGTGGATCCGGCCGTCCACCAGGACGGCCAGGGACGCGCCTGGGACGTGGTGGGTGGCGCGCAGCTGGTCCAGCCGCGTCTGCCAGTGGTCCAGGTCGATCCGGTTCTCGTTCTTCGGCATGTCGTGTCCTCTTAGGTGTTGATCGGTCAATGGCGGGGTCAGGGACCGGCGAGCGACGCGGCGGCCTGCTCTGTGCACCGCGCGCTTCCGTCGGAGTCGGTGAGTCGCGGTGGCCGCTCGCCCCGGAGCTCGTGCCGCATATGCCGGGCGCCGGTGACGTGATCAATCATTCGCCCTGGCCAGGCCGGGAACAACGACGGATCTCGCAACGGTCCGATAACCCAGGAGTTCACGAATCGGGGGGCGAAGGCGACGACGAGCCGGAGCGCGATCCCGGTCGGCGGAGGACGTACTACTCCCGGGGTGGTGGTGGGCGCGCCGGGCCTGCGCCCTGTGGCGTAGCGAAGGAGTCTCCTCTCGTACGACGACCGTGGGCGACCCAACCGGCGACGATCTCAGCCTGAGCCCGTTCACGAGAGGACAACCGAGATGACGACTCCGCGTTTCTTCCAGGCGTTACGCGTCACGATCGCCCTGCAGACGGCGGCGCTTCTCATCCAGGCGATCACCGCCGGCCTGCTGCTGTCCACGCCTGACGGCCGGATGCTGCACGGCGTCTCGGCGCTCGCCGTGGCCGTCACGAGCCTGCTGCACCTCGTCGCCGCGATCCTGGTGTGGCGCCCCGGCGGCGGTTCGGCGCGCGCCATCCCTCCCGCGGCGATGCTGCTGGTCTTCACGCTGGTGCAGATGGTGCTCGGCATGGCCCATATGAAGGCGCTCCACGTGCCGATCGGTGTGCTGATGTTCGGCGCGAGCGTCATGCAACTCGGCCAGATCTGGTCGAGCCCTCGCCCCGTAACGGCTGCCGCGGCATGACGCTGACCCGGCGGCGGGCGCTGCGCCTGCTCGGGCTGGGAGCCGCGGCGGTCGCGGCGTCCGGCGCCTCCGGTTGCTCACTGCTCGGCGGGACCCCGCAGGCTCGGCTGCTGGCCAGTACCGCACCGCTGCCTACGCCGTTCACCGCGCCGCTGCCGATGCCGGCGGTGGCGCGGCCGTCGCGGAGCGACGGCCACACCGACTACTACGACCTGGCCCAGCGCGCCGCCGACCTGGAGATCCTGCCGGGCCTGCGCACCCGGATCTGGGGGTACGACGGACGGTTTCCCGGTCCGACGATCGAGGCGCGCAGCGGCCGCCGGACCGTCGTGCGCGTCTCCAACGGCCTCGACGTGCCGACGGTGACGCATCTGCACGGCGGCCGCACTCCGCCGGAGTCCGATGGTTATCCCACCGACCTGGTACGGCCGAACACCCGGCGCGACTACGCGTTCCCGCTCGACCAGCGGGCGGCCACGCTCTGGTACCACGACCACCGCATGGACTACACCGGGCCGCAGGTCTGGCGCGGCCTGTCCGGTTTCTTTCTGGTGCGGGACGCCGAAGAGGAGGCGCTCCCGCTGCCCTCGGGCGAGCGGGACATCCCGCTGATGATCTGCGACCGGTCGTTCGCCGAGGACGGCTCCATGCCCTACCCCGGACACCTCGACCGGCCCGGCGCCCGTGAGGCTTTCATGGGCGGGGTCCTGGGCGATGTCATCCTGGTCAACGGCGCGCCCTGGCCACAGCTGCGCGTCGAACGGGCACGCTACCGCTTTCGGCTGCTCAACGGCTCCAACGCCCGGCCGTACGAGCTCTCGCTCTCCCCTGACGGGGTGATCGTGCAGATCGGCACCGACGGCGGCCTGCTCGCCGCACCGCGCGGGCTACGGCAGGTACGGCTCGCGCCGGGCGAACGAGCGGACGTGGTCGTCGACTTCTCGGCCTACCGGATCGGCGACCACGTCGAGCTGCGCAACCTCGCCGGGGACGGGCCGCAGGGCAGGGTGATGCGATTCGCCGTCGACCGCGACGCGCGCGACGACTCGATGATCCCGAAGGTGCTGTCGCGGGTCGAGCGGCTGGACCCGGCGAAGGCGAAGACGACGCGGGACTTCGAGTTCACCAGCGGGAGCATGCACGGCGGCACGGGATGGCTGATCAACGGCAGGCCGTTCGACCCGAAACGGATGGATGCCAGGCCGCGGCTGGGCGACACCGAGATCTGGCGCCTCACCAGCGACGTCGCCCATCCCGTTCACCTGCACCTGGCCCACTTCCAGGTGCTGTCGGTCAACGGCGAACGCCCTGCAGGGCAGCCGGAGTGGAAGGACACGGTCGAACTGCGGGACGCGCAGACCATCGAGATCATCACCCGGTTCACCGGTTATCGCGGCCGCTACGTCATGCACTGCCACAACCTTGAACACGAGGACATGGCCATGATGGCCACCTTCGAAGTCGTGTGACCCTACGCCGCCGCGAACGTGGGGCACCCCGGCCGTCCCCGGGCAGTCGCCCGGCGCGCGCCCACGCCTCCCATCCCCGACGAAGAGAGACTCCTCCCGTGAGAATCACCGTCATCGGCTCCACCGGCCACACCGGCAGGCACGTCATCGTCGAGGCGCTGCGCCGCGACCACCAGGTCGTCGCGTTCACCCGGCGGCCCGCCGCCCTGTCCGATCCCACCGGGTTACAGGCGGTCGTCGAAGGCGACGGGCGCGACCCGGAGAAGGTGCGCGAGGCCGTCGCGGGCTCCGACGCGGTGATCTCCATCATCAACGGCGGCGGCCGCCACGATCCGCACCGGGCCGCCGACGCCACCCGTACCATCACCACGGTCATGGCCGACCTCAACGTGCGGCGGCTCGTCATCACGAGCGCCTACCCGCTCGTCGCCCACAAGCCGCGCATACCGCTGTGGGTCCTGCGCCGTCTCCTGGCCACGCCCTACGCCGACGCCGCGGAGATGGAGCGGGTCGTCTCCGCCGGAGATCTCGACTGGACCATCGCCCGCCTCACCAGACTCACCGACAAACCCGCCACGGGTGCCGTCCTCACCAGCCGGGTCCTGCTGGAAAGGCCGCTTGCCCTCACCCGCGCGGACGTCGCGGCCACTCTCCTCGACATCGTCCAGGACACGCACCTGGCCGGAGCCGCCGTCAACATCTGCGGACGCTGATCCCCTCCCTGGATAGACCTTGTCGCTCTGATCTGGCCCAGTCGGCGGCCCTTGGTAGGCTGCCAGGGCGTTTTCAACGCGGGTGAGATTGTGCCGATCGGGCCGGGTGAGCTCGTGCATCCGAACAGGACGGAAGAGCGTGGAAACCGTTACGCGGGGCGACGTTGGTCTGGATCATGCACCTGGTGGGGTGCGACCGAAGAAGTTGCTGTTGCGTGCGCTTGCGGGCGAGCGGACGGAACGGCCGCCGATCTGGTTGATGAGACAAGCCGGGCGCTATCTGCCTGAGTATCACGGCGTTCGTGAGGCGGCCGGCGGGATGGTGGGGTTGTGTAATTCGCCCGAGCACGCGGTCGAAGTCACCCTGCAGCCGATCCGACGTTTCCCGCTGGATGCGGCGATCTTGTTTGCGGATCTTCCGCAGATCGCTGCGGCGTTGGGCCAGACCCTGGAGTACCAGGTCGGTGATGGCCCGGTTCTGACACCGCCGATCCGTTCGGCGTCGGACATCACCGAGTTCTTGAGCGCGTCTCGCTTGCACGAAGAACTGGCCCCGATCTACGAGACGGTCCGGCAGCTCACGCACGCCTTGCCTGACGATGTGGCGCTGATCGGCTACGCCGGTGCGCCCTGGACGGTCGCGACGTACATGGTCGAAGGGCGCGGCGGCGGCAACTCCGAGCACGCCCTCGTCAAGCAATGGGCGCTGAGCGACCCCGACAGCTTCCAACCCCTGATCGATCTGCTCACGGCAGCCGTCATCGAGTTTTTGGACCGTCAGATCGAGGCAGGCGCCGAGGCGATCCAACTGTTCGAGAGCTGGGCCGGGATACTCCCGGACCCGCTCTTCCGGCGTTGGTGCGTCACGCCGGTTGCCGCCATCGTCACGGCGCTCAAGGCGAAGCATCCGAGCGTTCCGATCATCGCGTTCCCGCGCGGTGCCGGGCTGGCGTACGACGGCTTCATGCAGGCCACCGGCGTGGACTGTGTCGGCCTCGACTCGACGGTGCCGCTGGGATGGGCGGCGCAGAAGGTGCAACGCGAGTTGGGCCGCTGCGTGCAGGGCAACCTCGACCCTCAACTTCTCGTCACGGGCGGCCCGGCACTCCACGCCGAAACAGACCGCATCCTGCGCTCTCTCGGCGGCGGCCCGTTCGTCTTCAACCTTGGCCACGGCATCGTCAAGACCACACCCCCCGAGCACGTGGCCGCGCTTGCCCAGCAGGTACGCTCCTGGGTCGCACCCTCGACGCAGTAGACGGCCCGAACAGGCCCGGACTCCTGCCTCTGACCCCAGGTGCAAAGTAGCGGCCAGGGCTCTGTGACCGCGTTCTTCTTGGACTGGCGGGGGACGGGCTTGGTCTTGTCGACGTGCCCGTACACCGTTGACCGGGGCACGCCGAACAGGTCGGCGCCTAGCCTCGGGGGAGCAGGACGACCTTGCCGAGGTTGCGGCGGGACTCGATGATCTCGTGGGCGCGCGCTGCTTCGGCGAGCGGGATTTCAGCGGATACGCGGGGACGAAGCGTGTTGTCGCGGTGGAATTCCCACAGGTCGTCGAGCCAGCGCGCGTACACCTCGGGCTTGCTCCGGGCGATGGCCGCCATCTGGAAGCCGATGACCGAGGCGCCCCGGACCAGCAGCTCGTAGGCGTCGATCGTGCCGCCGCCCGAGCTGAAGGCGACCAAACGGCCGCCGGGGGCCAATGCGCGCACCGCGGGGCCGAGGAGTTCTCCGCCGACCCCGTCGATGACGATGTCGGCCGGATCGCCCCAGGGCTCGTCCCCGTAGAGCACGACCTCGTCGGCGCCGAGGGCACGAACGAACTCCGCCTTGTCCGCGCTACCGATGGCCGCGACGACGCGGGAGGCCCCGCCTGCCTTCGCGTACTGCAGGGCGAGGGTGCCGACCGCACTGGCCGCTGCGGTGATCAGGACGGCGTCGCTGGGGTGGGGGCGGCCGGCCTCGTAGGCGCCGCGCGCCACCAGGCCGCTGCGGACCAAGGCCACGGCGTCGACGGCGGTCGCCCGGTCGGGAATGCGGGAGGCCATCGCGTGGTGGATGAGGGCCAGTTCGGCATAGGCGTGGGAGAAGCAGAGACCGGTGACGCGGTCGCCCACGGCGAAACCGGTGACGCCTTCACCGACTGCGGCGACGGTGCCTGCTATCTCGCCGCCGAGAGGGCCGGGCTCGGCGCCCTCGCGCACCTTTCGTACGGCGGGCAGCGTGACTCCGACCGCTTCGGTACGGACGAGCAGCTCACCTGGGCCGGGCTCTGGAACGGGGGCCTCCTCGGTGAAGAGAACCTCGGGGCCGCCGTTGACCTCATAGCGGACACGACGCATGGGCACCTCCGGGTGTGGCATGGGCTCGGAATCGTTGGGATTTCCAATGGATGGCCAGCGTAGAGGGAAGTCATTGGGAAGTCCAATGACTTCGAGATAGCCTGGTTCCATGACCTGTACCGAACGTCCGCGTGCCCTGGCGCACATCCAGTCCCTACCGAGCTGGCTGGCCGGCCGGGTAGCGGCGCGCGGCCGGAGCCTGGTCGCCGAGGCGATCGCCCAGGAAGGACTGAAGCTTCCGCATCACGCCGTGCTCGCGGCAGTGTCCGAGTACGGACCGGTCGCCCAGGCGGATTTGGTGCGCCGGCTGGGCTTCGACGCGAAGGACGTGGTCCTCCTGCTCAACCACCTGGAGGAAGCCGGACTGGCGCTGCGCGAACCCGATCCGCAGGACCGCCGCAAGAACGCGGTGACGGTGACGCCGGCGGGCGTGCGGACCCTGGAACGGTGCGCGGAGCTGGCGGAGCGGGCCAACTCCGAACTGCTGGCACCGCTCAACGCGGCGGAAGGCCAACAGCTGATGGAGCTGCTGACCCGGGTGTACGAGGCGTAGCGCCGCCCTACGCGTCTTTTCGGCTGCCGGGAGTCGCTTCCGTCGTGACGCTGGGGGAAGACGGCCATCCGCTCCTGTGAGGGCTCGAAGCCATTCGAGCCGATCGCGATGGACGCTTTCTCTGCTTTTTCTGTGAGGACTTGGAAGAGGAGTCGGGCCGCGCGCCGCCCGCCCGTGGAGGCCGGGCCGTAGGGTGCACGGCCTGCTCGTGGCGTGCGGGACCGAGGTCCGGTCTTCGGGGTCGAGACTGGTAGGAGTCGTTGATTGAGTGGTCTGTGTTCCCGTTGAACAGGAATGCCGATCACTCTTCGTGATCGCTAAGGGCTCCTAACAAAAGCGGTCAGCGTACGAGGCGACGCCAGCAGATGATCGCGACCGCCAAGGTCATGAGGGCTTCGTGGATGTCGATCGTCAGCGCGGAGTGCGGCCGAGGTAGCGGAGCAGGTCGTCGACGACCGGGGTGCAGGACGGGCTGTCGGCAGCCCCAGCCTCCACCACGGGAGCGTAGGCGCCCCACTGGCGCAGCGGTTCGACGATTCCCTGCGCGGCGGCGAGAAGGTGGCCCGCGAGCTCGTCGTCAAGCGGGGACGGTTGGCCCGTGGCGATCGCGATGTCCCATGCGTGCACGGCGGCGTCGAGCGCGCACATCACCGCGGCGACCGGAGTGGGCAGGTCACCGTGCGGCAGCGGCGTCGGAACGGTCTCGGTGTCGTCGGACACCGTCGCCCACGCCGCGGCGGTCTGCTCGATGGCGTCTTTCACCAGCTCTGCCGCAGTGCCGTCGACAGCTCCGGAAGGCGAGAAGGGGTCGTAGGCCGGACCGTTTCCGATGCCGAGCACCTTCGCGTAGGCGAGCTGGTCGCCTGCGGCGTGCTGAATCACCTGGGTGACCGTCCATTCCGAGCACGGGGTGGCGTTGTCCCCCTGACCGTCCTGCACGCCCGCGACGCTGTTCTCCAGCGTCCGGTACGAGGCGGCCAGCACCTCACGCCAAACCGGCTGCAGGGAGGTGACCGTGGCGGTGTCGGTCGTGTTCATGATCTTTCCTTTCGATCTCTTTCTTGCTTGTGACACCAACCTAAGGGCCTATTAGGCTATTTTCGTTCCTAATAGTTCCCGAGGGTGAGAATTCGATGGCTCCGACGACAACCCGAGTGCTGCGCCTGCTGTCCCTGCTGCAGGACCGGTCTTACATCGGCCGCGAACTCGCCGAGCGCCTCGGCGTCACCGAACGCACACTGCGGCAAGACATTCAGCGCCTCCGCGAACTCGGCTATCCGGTGCACGCCGCGCGCGGCGCGGTAGGCGGATACCGGCTCGGACAGGGCGCGAAGATGCCCCCGCTGCTGCTCGACGACGACGAGGCGGTGGCCGTGGCGCTGGCCGTCGGCCTGGCCGAGGACGGCTCCACCGGGATCGCGGACATCGACGCCAGCCTCACCCGGGCACTCGCCAAGCTCCAGCAGATCCTTCCGAAACGCCTGCAGCGCAAAGTAACCGCCCTGCGGTCGGCCACCGCGGTCGGGCCCGCCACGGTCGGCTCCCGCGAGCCGGACGCCCCGGTGCCCGCCGCCACCCTCACTGTTGTCGCGGGCGCGATCCGCGATGGCGCGACCCTGTTGGCGACCCGCGCCGACACCGAAACCGAGGTGGAGCCCTACCGCCTGATCAGCTGGCGCCGCCGCTGGTTCCTGGTCGCCTACGACCTCGGCGCGCACGCCTGGCGGGCGCTTCCCGTCGCCGACCTGACCCGCGTCCGGTCCGCGTCCCGCCACTTCGCCGCCCGATCCCTGCCCGACGACGACCTCGTCGCCTTCGTCCTGCGCGAAGTCGCGCAGACCGGCTGGAAAGTCCACGCCCGCGTCACCGTCCTCGCCCCCGCCGAAACCGTGATTGCCCGCATCAACCCCGCCGTCGGCGTCGTCGAAGCCGTCGACTCCCACACCAGCATCCTCGTCACCGGTGCCGACGCCCTGGAGACCATCGCCATCTACCTCAGCATGCTGATGATGGACTTCCGCGTCGACGGCCCACCCGAACTGGTCGCCCACATCCGCACCCTCGCCCGCCGCTACACCGAAGCCCTCGACGGGTAGGTTGGCCGGCCGGCATGCCCGTCGACGATCTTCCGGTCGAGGCCGTTCGGAGCGTGGAGCAGTTCCTGACAGCCATGGACAAGTCGGCTCCGGGCTTGGTCACCGGCTTCTAACTGGTCAGCCGGGGGCACGGCGAAGTAGGCCAACAGCGACAACGCGATGCGGCAACCTATTCCAAGATCCTTTTTGTTGGGAGTTCTAAGGCTGAAAGCCTTCGGGAACTCCTCCATGAACCGATAGCGGGTGCCGGAGGGCTCTTCTGCGGCGACCTGGTGCACCAGCGTGCGCGTCTCCTCTCGTTGTTCATCCGCGAGGTCGCTGAGGATGTTTCTCAGATGGCGCCGGTGAGGCTTCGCACGGTCAGGCCCAGACCGAGCAGGACGACGACGGCGGCGGTGCCGATCGGGATGAGGGCCGAGAGGCGGGCCACCGCGCCGCCCCCCGCGGTCGCCAGGCGGTCGAGCCGTCCGGTGAGTTTGACCAGGAGCAGGCCGGTGACGGTGAGCGTGCCCGCCATCCCGATGCCGTAGGCCAGGACCAGCGCGATCCCGAACCACGTGCGGCCGAGCGCGATCGCCCCGAGCAGGACGACGAGCGCGGAGGGACTGGGAACCAGCCCTCCGGCCACCCCCAGCCCCACCAACCCGCGCCGCGAGCGTGCACCACCCCCACGGCGGTCGGGGTGCTTCCGTTCCATCAGCGCCACCTGGTGGCTCTCCCCCGCGGGATGTCCGTGGCCGACGTGCCCGCCACCGCCACCGTGTCCGTCTCCACGCTCGTGTGCGTGCTCTTGCCCGTGTTCGTGTTCGTGTGCGTTGCCGTCGTCATGACCGCCCTCGTGGGCACGACCGTGACCGAAGTGCCCGCGCCCGTTTCCGTCCCCACGCTCTTGCCCGTGTACGTGCTCTTGCCCGTGTTCGTGTGCGTTGCCGTCGTCGTGCCCATCCTCGTAAGCATGACCGTCCTCATGCCCGTGGCCGTGACCGAAGTGCCCGTGCCCGTGGCCGTGGCCGGACGATTCGCCGGTGCGGTAGGTGTGCCAGGCGGATCCCAGGAGGCGGGTGCCGACGAGAACGATCAGGAGGCCGCTGGCCAGGCCGAGCCAGGCGAGCACCCCCTCCCCGGTGAGCACCGAGAACACGCTCAGCAGGAGACCGACCACGAGAACGCCCAGCGTGTGGGTGACGGTCACCGTGGCGCCGACGATCAGCGCGTCGCGGGGGCGGCCTCTCCGGCCGGCCAGGTAGGCGGCCATGACGGTCTTTCCGTGGCCGGGGATGAGGGCGTGGCCCGCACCGAGGACGGTGGCCAGCAGTACGGCGAGCAGGCCCAGTGGTACGGTCAGGGATTCCGTGCCGACCAGCCCGGTGAACACGCGGTCCAGCGCGGCCAGCGCCTCCCCGATGGGCCCGTCTCCCACCAGCGGCAGAGCGGCGATCGCCACCGAGGCGGCTCCCGGGACGACGCTCAGCTCCGCCGCGCGCTGGTCGAGCGGGCCGGCCGGCAGGTCGCTCGGGTAGCTCCGCAGTTCCCGGCTCACGCTCGTGCCGGGCACGGACGACCGCGCCAGCCGTACGCCGCCGGAGGACACCGCGGTGATCTCCCGCCAGCCCAGCCGGTCGGCGAGGAAGCCGTCGCTGAACTCGACCGTTCCGTCTCCGGAGGTTCCGGACGTCGCAGAGGCACTCACCGTGGAGGTTCCGAGATCGAAGGTTCCGAAGCCGGAGGCGCTTGAGCTGGAGGCCGTAGAACTGGAGGCGCTTGAGCTGGAGGCCATGGAGCCGGAGACGCTTGAACTGGAGGCCGTGGAACCGGAGGCGCTTGAACTGGAAGTCCCACGGCCGGAAACGTTCGAGGTCGGAGTCCCGGAACCGGAGGCGCCCGGAGCGGTGGGTGCTTCCAGGGGCTTCGCGGCGGCGGACAGGCGGCAGGTCAGGCGGCTGGTCTCCAGTCCTCCCTGGCCGCCTTCGTAGACGAACCCGGCCTCGGTGACCCGCCACGCCACCGCGGCCCCGTTCACCCTCAACCGCTGCGCGGCGGCGAGGACGGAGCAGCGGGCGGTGCCGTACGACGACCGTTCGGCGGCCGAGACCGTGCCCGAGCGGTCGGTGTCCACCGCGGACCGGGCCTGGAGGGTGGGCAGCTCGGCGCTGTCCACGATCGCCAGGTTCTCCACCCGCTCCGGAGTGATCCGCAGACCGTTGTAGTGGTTGACGGTGAAGTTTCCCAGTGGATGCATGACCTGGGCGACGGCGGCGGAGGCCGGTTGGGGGCCGGCCGCGCACAGCGTGACCGTCAGGCCGCCGAGGACCGAGACGATCACCGTCCGAAGGGCGCTTCTGAGCGTCATGAGAACCTCGCGAGAGCGGGGAGGGCCGCGGAGAAGGCGGGATTGGCGACGCGGGCGCGGGCCAGGGAACGTCTGGCGTCCGCGGCCAGGCCCAGGGAACGTTCTATCTCCGCGCGATGACGGTGAAGGAGGGCGTTGTGCCAGCCGGTGGCGGTGGCCTTCTTCGCGTACGGCAGGGCCTCGCGGTCACGGCCGTCGCGGTGCAGGGCCCAGGCCAGGACGTCGGCGGCGACCACGTTGGGGTTGCGCGCGTACTCGGCCCTGGCGTGGGTGACGGCTTGCGACGGCGAGCCGTGGTCGGCTTCGAACTCGGCCCAGGTCAGGTCATCCCTGACCCCGGCCTCCGCCATCAGGTCCCGCTGCGCGCGCAGCAACGTCCACTGCTCGGAGGGGTCCCTGCCCGCCTTCGACAGCACCTCGGCGTATTCGATCACGTACTGGGCCAGGGGCAGCCGCCCGACCACGGTGGCGTAGAGCTCGATCGCCTCGGCCGTCCGGCCGCCGAGCGCGGCGGCCCTGGCGACTCCCGCGAGGGCGGGAGTGAAGTCGGGGACCGCCTTCAGCGCGAGGCGATACTGCTCGCCGGCCTCGCGCAGGTCACCGGAGTGCAGGGCGAGCTCGCCGAGATAGTGACGGCAGTAGGCGACGTCGGCGGGAGAGAAGGCGTCGGCGAGGGCGTGCTCCAGCATGCGGCGGGCCGTGGTGCGGTCGCCCCGCAGCTCGGCGTCGTAGGAGGCCCTGGTGAAGGCCGCGACCCCGGGGCGCAGCTCCATCATCCTGTCGATCGCCCGCGTGGCCTCGCCGTACCGGCCGAGCTGGGTGTAGGCGTCGGCCAGCACCGCCTGGGCGCCCTGGCCGTAGGGGTTCGCGGCCACCGACAGCCCGGCCAGCCGTACGGCCTCGGCGAAGTCGTGACGGCCGGCGGCGAGTGCGGCCTGGCCGGTCAGCGCGGCGAAGTCGCCGGGGCTCAGCGCGATGGACCTGGCCAGTGCCCGCTCGGCACGGGGGTAGAAGGACGGGTCGGCGGTGAGGCGGGCCTGCTGGACGTACGCCGAGCCGAGCTGGGACCAGGCCTGGTGGTCCTTGGGCAGCCGCCGGAGCCGGTTGGTCAGCGCCTCGATCGCGGTTGTGAGCGAGGCGGCCGAGACCGGCGTCTCGGTGAGCCGGCCGGAGACGGTCGCGACCGCCTCCGGCCGCTGCCGCTCGCCGGGGATCAGGGCGGCTCCCAGCGTCAGCGCCGCGGCCAGACCCAGCACGCCCGCCGCGATCCGGGCTCTTGCAGAAATCTTCACGATGATCCCCTCAGGACCGGGTGCGGGGCCCGGACGAGCCGGGCCCCGCGATTGTCGGATCAGCTCGCGTTGACCGACGTGTTGCCGGGAAGCGGGATGTAGGGGAACGTCGTGCCGAACGGCCTGTCGTTGCCGTCCACCTTGTCCCCGGTGGCCAGCGCGTCGACGAGCTTGCCGGTCTGGGCGGCGCCGGCCATCGCCTGGAGGGCGATGTCGATCACGTCGTCGCCGAGGCGGCGGCCGTTCGGGAAGCCCTGCAGGTCACCGGCGAGCACGCCGAGGCGGTTCGGGGTCGCGGCGGGGGCGACGGCCATGTTGAGCCGCAGCATCTCCGACGGGCGTAGCTTTCCCGCGTCCTTGTTGAGGCTCTGCGAGTTGAGGTCGGCCTTGATCGGGCCGTTGGCCTTGGCGATGCCGGTCAGGAAGATCTCGACCAGGTCCGCACGGGGGGTCTTCGGCGCCTTGAGGCCGTAGATGGCCGCGAGGAGCTTGGGCACCTCCGGGTTGGTGACGCGCTTGACGACGGCCGGGACGCCGGCGTCCTGGTGCGGGCTCAGCGCGTTGAACGCGTCCTTCAGCCCGGCCGGGACCACGACCTCGTTGACCAGCGGCTGCCCCAGGCGGGATACCTGGACGTAGCCCTTCGGGCTCCACTTGTCCACGGTGGACCAGACGCCGACGACGGGGTTGCGCCTGGCGTCGCCCTTCAGCGCGATCTCGTCCTTGGGCACCTGAAGGGCCAGGCTGTGGACGTTGTACCCCTTGAGAGTGTCCTGGCCGACCTCCGACAGGTTGCCGCCGTACAGCAGGTCGAAGACCCGCAGGTCGGCGAAGAACGCCTCGTCCGACTGGCCGGCGAAGACCTTTCCGCCGCCGGGCAGGGTCTTGATCGACTGGGCGCGCAGCGCGCCGTAGTCGGGCATCGAGGCCGGGCCGGTGTTGCTCGGGGCCACCACACCGTTCGCGACCAGGGTCCGCGTCCCGTGAGCGGTGCTCCTCGTGAGCTTGTAGCGCTGCCGAAGCAGCAGGTTCTTGTCGTTCAGCGAGGTGACCGGGCCGTTGTCGTAGAGGAAGGTGCCGTTGCCGCGCCTGTCCTCGTTGCGGAACGTCCACTGGTAGACGACGTCGGGCACGGCGTCGCCATTGCTGTCGATCTTGATGTTGTAGCGGGAGTTGACGTCGAACTGGTAGAAGTTCGGCCCGCCGTTCGGCTCCTCGAACGGGATGAAGTTGGCCATCAGGGTTACGGTGCCGGTCTTGTCGGGACTGACGAACGCGTACACGTCGGTGTTGTCGTTGCGCGGGTCACCCGCGATCATGGGTGCCTCGCGGTGCGAGGACGCGGTGCCGGTCTCCGCTCTGAGCAGGACGAACGAGGAGGCGGTCAACGCCCCTGCGATGCCCAAGCCGATCAGGGCGCGCCGATTTATCCGGAGCTCCATGGCAGTGGTCCTTTCGGCTACCGGTCTACAGGTGTGACCGGCCTGTGGTTGTCGGGGGGTCAGAAGGATCCGGCCGGGTTCCTCGGCCCTCTATTCGCGGCGGATCCGCTTTCGGATTGCCTCGGGATCGTCTGGTTTTTCGGAGCCCCGAATCACCGCCGCGGCGAGTGTCCTTCTCTGCTCCCCGGGTCCCTGCCGCCTCGGATCACGATGCGCGACGAACATTCGCCCCGGGGCAATCCGTGGAAGGCTCTGCTCCGAAGCAGATGCGTACGCGTCGGGGTTCGATGGCGGAGGAAGGTTCATGAGACCGGAACGCGAGTCGCGCCCGGATGGTGACCACCACGGTGGTCACCGCTCACCGGAGCTGGAGGAGCTGCTGAGCTCGGTCGCCCGTGGTGATCGGGCGGCTTTCGAGCGGGTGTACGCGCTGGTGGCGGCGCGGGTGTACGGCCTGGTGCTGCGGGTGGTGCGCGATCGGGCCCACAGCGAGGAGGTCGCGCAGGAGGTGCTGGTGGAGGTGTGGCGCAGCGCCGCCCGCTATGACCCGGAGCGGGGATCGGCGCTGGCCTGGGTGATGACGATCGCGCACCGCCGGGCCATCGACCGGGTGCGATCGGCGCAGGCCTCCACCGATCGGGAGAACCGCGCGGCCCGGCTGGACGTCCGCCGCCCGTTCGACGAGGTGGCCGAGTCGGTGCAGGGCCGGCTGGAGAGTGAGCGGCTGCGCCGGTGCCTGGAGGGGTTGACGTCGCTGCAGCGCGAATCGGTGACTTTCGCGTATTACGGCGGATACTCCTATCGTGAGGTCGCCGAGTTGCTGACGGTGCCGTTGCCGACGGTGAAGACCCGGATGCGTGACGGGCTGATCCGCCTTCGCGACTGCCTGGGGGTAGAACGATGAACGCCACGACCGGCGGGCACGACCCGCACACGCTGGCGGGCGCCTACGCGCTGGACGCCATCGACGACGAGCTGGAGCGGCGCCGTTTCGAAGAGCACCTGGACCGGTGCGCCGAGTGCGCGCAGGAGATCCGCGGGCTCACCGAGACGGCCGCCCGGATGGGACAGGCCGCCGCCGTGGAACCTCCCGCCTGGCTGAAGGACCGGGTCATGGCCGAGATCGGCCAGGTCCGCCAGCTGCCCCCGGCCCTCAACCGGACCTCCGCTTCCCGGCGCGGCCGGACGGGGAGATCCAGGTGGTGGCCCTGGGTGACCGCGGCGGTCGCGGCCGTCGCCACGGCGGCCGCGGTGACGGTCGGCGTCCTCGCGATCCAGGCTCAGGACCAGCTGGAGCAGGTGCGACAGACCAACCACGACCTCACCGCGGTGATCGCGGCGCCGGACGCACGGACCGTCACCGCTCCGGCCGCGCAGGGCGGCACCGGAACCGGCACCGTGATCGTTTCGCGGTCACAGGACAGGCTGGTGTTCCTGGCCGCGGGGCTCGCCCCCCTACCGCAGAACCAGACCTACCAGCTCTGGCAGATCGCACCCGGACAGATCCGCTCGGCGGGACTGCTGCGCCCCGACACCGGCGGTTACACGGCGCCGGTGGTGACCGCGCCGGACCCCGGCGCCACACAGATGGGGCTGACCGTCGAACCCGCCGGCGGCTCGGCCCAGCCCAGCACCCAACCCCTGCTCCTTCTGAACATGCCGGCCGCCTGACCCTCGCCTGTCACACAAAGATCACCGAGGCGAGGCCGGCCTTCCTGAGCCATCCCGCCGGGCCCCGGGCACAGGGCCGCCCTGATGGGGTGCGGCGTGGTCAGTGCGCCGGCAGGTCGTCCAGTTCGGCGGCGAAGAGCAGGGCGGGGTCGAATCCCATCCCGTTGAAGTGGCCGGCGAGCTCCAGGGACAGGACGCCGTGCATCCGGGTCCAGAAGTTCAGGGCCCGGCGGAGGGCCGCGGGCGGCGCGGGGTGGCCGTCCGCCCACTGCCGGTGGCCTTCGAGATGCGTTTCGAACGGCGTGGCGGGGTTGTCGGAGGGCAGCGCGGTGCAGGCGTCGAGCAGGGTCATCATGATCTCGGACGCGATCGCGGTGATGTCGTCGGGCGCATGGTAGCCGGGGACGGGTGTGCCGTAGACGAGGAAGTACCGGTGAGGATCGTCAAGCGCCCACCCGCGTAGCGCGTGGGCCAGCGCGACGTGGTCCGGGCCGGGCCCTGCGGCCGCGCGGAAGGTGTCGGCCAGACTTCGGTACGCGTCCCTGATGAGCTCGGTGATCAACTCGTCGCGGGCGGCGAAGTACCGGTAGAGCGCGGGTCCGCTCATGCCCATCTGCTTGGCGATCGCGTTGAGGGAGAGCGCGGACGCCCCGGCCGTGGCGATCTGCTCCCACGCGCGTTCCTTGATCTCCGCGCGCACCTGGGTGCGGTAGCGCTCGCGTGGGCTCTTCGTGCCCGTTTCCACCATGGCCTGCCACCTCTCCGCACCTGTGCGGCTACATCTTCACAATTTAGTTAGAGGCTATCACGATAACTATTGACACTTCCTTCGCCATTGAGTTACAACTTATAACGAAAGCAAAAGCCAGTAACGCGATGTGCGACACAGCGGAGGACGCTATGAACACCGAAGGACTCGTCGAGGTCGTCCTGCCGGGCAAGGTGGAGCCGGAAGGGCTGGAGATCCGGCACGGAGCCGTCCCCACCGCCGGCCCGGGCCAGGTCGTGATCCGGATGGAGGCGACCGGAGTCTCCTTCGCCGAGCAGCAGATGCGCCGCGGCCGGTACTACGACCAGCCGGCGTTCCCGTTCGTGCCCGGCTACGACCTCGTCGGCACGGTGCTGGCGACCGGCGAGGGTGTCGAGCCCGGCCTGGCCGGCACCCGGGTGGCCGCGCTGATCAAGGTCGGCGGCTGGGCCAGCCATGTGATCGTCGACGCGGCGGACGTGGTGGAGGTTCCCCGGGGGGTCGGCGCGGCGGAGGCGGAAACCGTGGTGGTCAACGGCATCACCGCCTGGCAGATGCTGCACCGCAAGGCACGGATCCGCTCGGGGCAGACCGTTCTGGTGCACGGCGCCAACGGCGGCGTGGGCTCGGTCCTGGTCCAGCTGGCGCAGGCCGCGGGCGTGAAGGTGATCGGCACAGCCTCCGCACGCCACCACGACACCCTGCGCGAGCGCGGCGTCGTCCCGATCGACTACCGCACCGAGAACGTCGCCGCACGCGTCCGCGAGCTCGCCCCCGGTGGGGTGGACGCCGTCTTCGACCACGTCGGCGGCCCCGGCGTCGTCGACTCCTGGCGCCTGCTCGCGCCCGGCGGCACGCTCGTCTCCTACGGCAGCGCCTCCACCCGGGACGCCGAGGGGTCCAAGCAGGGACCCGTGCTCAAGCTGCTCGGCCGGGTGTGGCTGTGGAACGCGCTGCCCAACCGCCGCCGCGCCTACTTCTTCAACGTCTGGTCCGGACGGGCCCTGAACAAGAGCGGGTTCCGCGCCCGGTTGCACGCCGACCTCACCCAGGTCTTCGCGGCCCTCCAGCGCGGTGACATCACCGCCCAGATCGCCGCCCAGCTGCCGCTCACCCGCGTCGCCGACGCCGTACGGCTGGCCGAATCCGGCACCGTCGCCGGAAAGATCGTGCTCACCCCGTAGTGCGTCGAGGGCGGCGGCGTGACGCAGCACCTCGGACCATGCGTGGGAAACGGTGGAGGCGGCGCCCTTCTCCGGGTGCGGGGTTTCGGTTGGTGTCGAGTTCGCCGGCACCAACCGGTGCCCTTTACAAAGTAGATTAAATAAGAGAGCCGAGGAGCGAGGCAGGTCGTGAGCGCCGCGGTCTTCCCTCGATCGGTTACTCCTGGCGCGTGCCGTACAGCTCGGAGAGCCTGGCGACGGTGGCGATCATCTGCTCGCGCAGCTCGGGCGGCCCGAGGACCTCGATGTCACCGCCCAGGCGCAGCAACTGCCAGCAGGCGTGCCTGACGGACTCGGTCGGCAGGCGCAGGACGACCCAGCCGCGCTCGTCCGGAGGTCCGGCCGTGGCCAGCGCGGTGTCGACGGTCTCCGCGCCGACGGTGTGGCGCAGCATCCCCTCGGCGCCGGGCGCCATCCGCACCAGGGCCTCGCCGGTGTGCATCCGCAGCCGGAACTCCGCCGCGTAACGCTGCCAGTATGCCGCCAGGTCGAAGTCGCCGGGGCGCTCGAAGCGCCCGTCCAGGAGCTCGGCGGTGATGATCCGCGCCACCTTGTAGGTGCGCGGCTCTCCCCCGTCCGCGGCGGCCACCATGTACCACGACCCGCCCTTGAGAACCAGGCCGTAGGGGTGAGCCAGGCGCTCGACGTCGCGCGGGCCCCAGCGGCGGTAGGTCATGCGCAGCGGCCGCTGGTCCCACACCGCCTCGGAGACATCGCCGAGGAAGGGCACCGCGTCGGCGTCGCGATACCAGCCGGGAACATCCAGATGGAAGCGCTCCCGCATCCGGGCGGCGTGGAAGCGCGGCTCGGGCGGCAACGCGGCGAGCATTTTCAGCTCGGCGTTGGCGGCCACCTCCCCCAGCCCGAGCTCGGCGGCGGGGCCGGGCAGCCCGGCGAGGAACAGCGAGGAGGCCTCCTCGGTGGTCAGGCCGTTGAGGCGGGTGCGGTAGCCGTCCAGCAGCTGGTATCCGCCGGCGGGTCCGCGATCGGCGTATACCGGGACCCCGGACGACGACAACGCCTCCACGTCCCGGTAGATCGTCCGGATCGAGACCTCCAGCTCCTCCGCCAGCTCGGCGGCCGTCATCCGCCCCCGGGTCTGGAGAAGCAGCAGGAGGGACAGCAGACGACTGGCGCGCATGACCGCCATTGTTCCGCACATTTGCCAACCTCACACGAGCCATGTTCAAATGAACACATGGAAAGTTCAGATCGGATTCGGGCGATCATGTCCGCGCTACGCGTCAGCGACGCCGTCTCGGTGGCGGAGCTGGCGGTCGAGCACGCGGTGTCGGAGATGACCATCCGCCGCGACCTGGACGAGCTCGCCCAGCAGGGCGTGGTCAGGCGGGTCCGCGGCGGTGCGGTGAGCCTGTTGCTGCGCGGGGAGGAGCCTCCCTTCGGGGTGCGCGAGCGCGAGGCGGTGGAGGTCAAACGGCGGATCGCCGTCGAGGTCGCGGCGCTGCTCGCCGACGGCGAGGCCGTGCTCCTGGACGGCGGCACCACCTCCCTGGAGATCGCCCGCGCGATCCGCGACCGCCGCCTGACGGTCCTGCCGCTCTCCCTGCAGTCGGCCGGCGAGCTCAGCACGGCTCCGCGGATCCGCCTGGTGATCCCCGGGGGCGAGGTCCGTCCCGGCGAGCTGAACTTCACCGGGCCCCTGACGGAGAACTCCATCCGCTCCCTGCGTTTCGACACCGCGATCATCGGCTGCTGCGGCCTGTCCGCCGAGCACGGCCTCACCGCCCACGACCTGTCCGACGTCGCCGTCAAACAGGCCGCGATCGCCTCGGCCAGGCGTGTCATCGTCGCGACCGACTCCGGCAAGTTCACCCGCACCGCCTTCGGCTCCGTCTGCCCCCTGACCCATCTCGACATGGTCGTCACCGACACCGCGCTCCCCCACTCCGAGCGCGAGGCCCTCACCGCCGCGGGCGTCACCGTCCGCGCCGTCTGACCGGATCCTCTCCCCCTTGATGCCGCCTGCTCATCACCGTTCGACTGGAGCCCTCCCCTGATGTCCGTCATCCCTCTCGACCGGACCGCGCTCGTGCGCGGCCGGGTCGCGCTCCTCCTGCTCTTCCTGCTCTCCGGCATGGCCATCGGCACCTGGACGGCACGGATCCCGGCGATCAAGCAGGGGCTGGGACTGAGCGACGGCCAGCTCAGCATCGGGCTGCTCGGCATCGCCGCCGGGGCCATCGCCGGCATGCAGGTGGTCGGCCGCCTGGTCGACCGCTACGGCAGCGTCAGGGTGATGCTGCCGATGGCGTTCGCGCAGGGCGTCGTCCTGATCCTTCCCGCCTACATGCCGAACCTGGTCGGCCTGGCCCTCGCGCTGTTCGCCTTCGGTGCCGTGCACGGCACCCTGGACGTGTCGATGAACGCCAACGCCGTCGAGATCGAGCAGGCCATGGGCCGGCCGATCATGTCGTCGTTCCACGCGGTGTTCAGCATCGGCGGGTTCCTCGGCGCGGCCGCCGGCGGGTTGATGGCCCACGCCGCGTTCAGTCCCGGGGTCACGTTCGTCGCGGTCGCCGTCGTGATCACCGCGCTCGCGTTCTGGGCGGCACGCTGGGCGCTTCCCCTGACCGCCGAGCCCGCCCCGGCCGGCAGCGGTCCGGCGGGCGGGAGCCACGGCATGCTCCTGCTGCTGGGCGTCCTCGCGTTCTGCTGCATGATCGGTGAGGGCGCGGCGGCCGACTGGAGTTCGGTCTACCTGCTCGAGGACCTCGGCAGCTCCGCCGGATTCGCCGCGGCCGCCTACGCCGCCTTCTCCATCATGATGACCGCGGGCCGGCTCGCGGGAGATCGGCTGGCCGCCTGGCTGGGCCCGGTGACGCTGGTGCGCGGCTGCGGCGTGCTGGCCGCCTCGGGTCTCGGTCTGGCCTTGCTGGTCGGTCATCCGATCGCCGGGGTGATCGGCTTCGGCTGCTTCGGCGCGGGGCTGTCATGCATCGTCCCGCAGGTCTTCTCCGCGGCCGGACGCCGCGACCCGGCCCGCGCGGGACAGGCGCTGGCCCGGGTGGCGAGCCTGGGATACATAGGTTTTCTCACCGGCCCCGTGCTGATCGGCGGCGCCGCCGAGCTCTTCGGCCTCCCGCGCGCGCTGGCCATCCCCGCCCTGCTGGCCCTGTTCGTGGCGCTGGCCGCGTTCGCGCTCAGGGCCAAGCCCTTTACAAAGTAAGCAGACGGCGGGCCGCTCGGTCGACACCCGCGTCGTGCCCGCCCACCAGGACGGAGGACCGGCCGTCACGCGCGGAGCTTCGCGCCGACGTGCACGCCGCTCCCCCCGTCTCCCGAAATGGCTGAGGATCTCGACGGGCTGCCCGCCCGCGCTGCCGAACCAGTCGGGCATTCCATCCCTCTTTCCCGGAACCGGCAACGGAAGTTGCCGGTTCAGCCCGGCGGGTGCACGCTCCCGGGCATGAGCCCACACAACGCTTCCGGACCCGGACACGACCACACCGACGTCGATGGGGCGGCCATGGCCGCCCCATCGGTTCGGTGGGCGCTCGCCGGCCTTTCGCTGTCCATGTTGCTGTCCTCGCTCGGCACCAGTATCGCCAATGTCGCCCTGCCGACGTTGGCGCAGGCGTTCACCGCCTCTTTCCAGGAAGTCCAGTGGATCGTCCTCGCCTATCTCCTCGCCATCACCACCCTGATCGTCAGCGTCGGACGACTCGGTGACATCATCGGCCGCCGACGGCTGCTGCTGGCCGGGATCTCCCTCTTCACGGTGGCCTCGGTCCTGTGCGGCATCGCGCCCACACTCTGGCTGCTGGTTGCCGCCCGGGCGGCGCAGGGTCTCGGAGCGGCCGTCATGATGGCTCTCACCATGGCGTTTGTCGGTGAGACGGTGCCGAAGGCGAAGACCGGCAGGGCCATGGGGCTGCTCGGAACGATGTCCGCGATCGGCACCGCTCTCGGTCCGTCGCTGGGCGGCGTCCTGATCGCCGGACTCGGCTGGCGGGCGATCTTCCTCGTCAACGCACCGCTGGGCGTCCTGACTTTTCTTCTCGCGCACCGCTACCTGCCCGTTGACCAGCGGAAACCCAAGGCGGATCGGGCTCGCTTCGACAATGTGGGCACGCTGCTGCTCGCCCTGACACTCGCGGCCTATGCGCTCGCCATGACAACCGGGCACGGCAGTTTCGGTCCGTTCAACCTGGCCCTGCTGCTGGCCGCCGCCTTCGGAGTGGGCCTCTTCGTGCGCGCCGAGGCGAGAGCGGTGTCACCCTTGATCCGATTGGCGATGTTCCGCGATCCAGCGCTGAGTGCGAGTCTCGCCATGAGCATGCTCGTCTCGACGGTGATGATGGCGACGCTGGTGGTCGGGCCGTTCTATCTCTCTCGTACGCTCGGGCTCGATGAGGCTCTTGTCGGACTCGTCCTGTCGGTCGGTCCGCTTGTCGCCGCGCTGACCGGTGTGCCGGCCGGTCGCGTTGCGGACCGTTTTGGCGCACAACGCATGACCGTCGTTGGGCTCATCGGAATAGCGACCGGTTCCCTCATTCTGTCCATGAGGTCGGGGACGCCCGGCATCTCCGGCTACATCGCCCCCATCGTTGTCATCACCGCCGGTTATGCGGTGTTCCAGACGGCCAACAACACCGCCGTCATGGCAGGCGTCCACCCGGATCGGCGAGGCGTCACTTCCGGCATGCTCAACCTGTCGCGCAATCTCGGGCTCATCACCGGCACCTCCGTCATGGGCGCCGTGTTCGCGTTCGCATCGGCGACGACAGACGTCACAACGGCGCGCTCCGGGGCCGTTGCCACCGGCATGCGGGTCACGTTCGCCGTCGCGGCGATCCTGATCCTCGTCGCGCTCGCCATCGCGGTTGGAAGCCGGGCTCTCTCGCGACGCGCTTCGGGGGAAACGACTGTGGATGCGGAGCTGCAGGGAGAAGAAGATATCCGGCTCATCGGATCCGCCCCAAGGCAGTAGCGGGAGAATTCCACTGATTGCCTTGGGGCGGGTATCACCCCGCGGCGGGCGGGGCCACCGCCGAGGCGACGAGGTTTCATGCGGGTCCTGCCGTCGCCCAGGTGCACAGGTGCGGCCACGCCCGCCCGTGCGGGACACGTGCGGACGTGGATCTTTCCCGACCTCCGTGCGGTACCGGATCGCCGTGCTGGGCAGCCAAGATCGAATGCTTGCGCCGGCGGCGGTACCGATGTTCCCCAGAGCCCGTATCCCTCCGGGTCAGCCGGCGGGGACCGGGGCCTGCTCGGCGGCGAACAGGGCGGCCCGCTCGTTGTCGGGCAATAGGAAGCCCTGCGCGGCGAGCTTCCTGGTCGCCGCGGTGAAGGCCCGCACGTAGGCGTTGTGGGTCGGGTAGAGCTTGGCCAGCGTCGCCGCGTCGAACGGGACGGTCGTCCCGAAGAGACGGCAGAACGCCGAGATCGGGTTGGCGTCGGCGGCCGTGTTGCCCACTCCGGTCAGCGTCGCCGTGGGCACCTCCAGCTGCGGCAGCCGGATCCCGCCCAGACCGTTTCCGAAGGAGTCCCTGGCCACGTCGGTGCCCTCGGCGTTGATCTGCATGCGCGGAGCCGTCGGCGGCAGTTTGCCCGAGACCACCCAGGACCGCAGGGCGGCGTAGGCGGTGTCGAACAGATAGCTCTGAGGAGCGGTGTTGCGCTGTGCGGTGCACACCGGGTCGATCGACTGCGGGGTCTGGCGATGGCTCTGGTACCCCATGAAGACCAGGATGTCGTTGTCCACGTGGGCCGTGCCGGCCGCCTCCCACAGACGGTGGAACCTGTCGTCGGGCTGCCGCGCCGGGAGGTGGCCCAGCACGTCGGTCTCGGTCTCGAAGTTGAGCACCGGCCGGGAGAGGTCGGTACGGAGGAACGTCGGCGTGGGCGGCCGCAACGTGCCGGACAGGACGGCTCCGGTGGCGCCGTTGCTGTGGATGAGATAACCGTCATAGACCTTCGCGGAGGGTGCGACGGCGTTGACATAGGTGGTCATCCGCCCCGCGGACTGCGACTCGCCATCGGCGATGAGATGTCTGGCGCGCAGGCCGCGCAGGGGGCTGCCCGGGCCGGTCGAGCGGAGCGCCTGACCCGCCTGGCTGAAGATGTCGTAGGAGTAGTCGTCGGACGGGCTGCTCAGGGAGCCGTACCTCTCGGGGTCCCACGCGGTGAGGGCGTTGAAGCCGACGGTCTGGGCGGTGACGCCGACGTAGGCGAAGCCGTCGCGAAGGAGCTGGTTGTATCCGTAGTCCCAGTCGACGTCGATGTCACGTCCCGCGGTGACGTTGAGCCACTCGACGACGACCGTGCCGTTGAACCTCTTCGGATCGATGGGCGCCCGCACCACCATCCGGGATTTGTAGGGCGCCGGGGAACCCTGCTGCACCTTCCACTTGCCGTCGCTGGTCAGCGGCTGCTCCGAGGTGAAGGTGCGGGCGGTGCCGGAGAAGAAGTACTCCTGCTCGGCGTACCCGTGCGAGCGCAGATCGACCGCGGAGGAGGTGAAGGGAAAGCCGTGTGTGCCCCCGGTCACCGGGCCGCTGACGACGGGTGAGGCCACCGCCCCGGGCGTCCCCGCCTTCGAGGAGCCCGTCGATGCGCCAAGCGCCGCCTTCGAGGAGGTCGCCGATGCGCCAAGCCGCAGGGCCGTCGGCGTGCCGAGCGCCGCGCCCTTCGAGGAGGTCGCCGACGTGCCGGCCGCGGACGCCGAGCCGGCGCCGGCGGCCACGAGCGCCGCCACCGCGACGATCACCCCGGCGGTCCGCCACGAGGGTCGCCGGGGATGCCGTCGACGGCCACCGGTCGCAGGGGAAGGTTCGATCAAACCGGTCACAGGAAGTACCTCCGAAGAACTTCGACGAGGCCCGCATGCAAGTGGGGAAATGTCCCAGACGTAACCATGACGCGCAGACGTTACAGAGCTTTCCTCTAGTAGATCCTTCTGTCAATGGACCGGTGAGCGCGATCTCCGCCCGATCCTCATGGGCGCGCCCCGCCGGTTGAAACCGGTCGAAGTCCGCCGGATCCTCGGGTGGGCGGCATTCCGCGCGGCACGGCCACCTGGACCGCGCTCCGTCTCGCGATCGGCTATGCGGTAACCCCCCGGAGCCGCACACGCGGCAGGTGGGAATCCCCGTCCTTCGGGACGGGGCGGATGTCAAGAACCGAAGAACTGCCCGTATCCGAGCTTGGCCACCATCGCGGTCACCACGCAGAGCAGGACGATCCGCACGAACTTGGCGCCCCGGCGCAGGGCCATCCGGGCGCCGAGCTGAGCTCCGGCGATGTTGCACACGGCCATGGTCAGGCCGAGCAGCCACAGCACGTGTCCCTGGTAGGCGAAGACCAGCAGGGCGCCCAGGTTCGTGCACGAGTTGACGATCTTGGAGTGGGCAGAGCCGCTCACGAAGTCCATGCCGAGGATCGTCGTGAAGGCGATGATCAGGAAAGTGCCCGTGCCGGGGCCCAGGATGCCGTCGTAGAAGGCGATTCCCACGCCGGTGACGGCGATCACGGACAGGGCGCGGGCAGGGGTGCGCAGGTGGAGACGGAGGTGGGTGCCGAACGCCGGACGCAAGGTGACGAACAGTGCCACGCCGATCAGGACGACCATGACCAGCGGGGCCAGCGCGTCCTGGGAGATGGCCGACGCCGACGCCGCACCGAGTCCGGCGAACGCCACCGCGGCCAGCCCTGCGGGCACCGCGACCCGTCTGTCGATCTTCGTGGTCCTGGCGTAGGTGACGGCGGCCGACGCCGTGCCGAAGATGGAGGCGAACTTGTTGGTGGCCAGCGCATGGACCGGCGGAACCCCGGCCACCAGGAGCGCGGGAAGCTGCAGCAGCCCTCCCCCGCCGACCACGGCGTCGACCCACCCCGCGCCGGTCGCGGCAACAAGCAGCAGGACAATATCCGCTATACCCACCAAAAGCCCCCGAGTCATAAATCGCCCGGCAGAGCGTAGCGGAGAAACGAAAACCGGCCGCTCCCGGCCTGTGCCGGGGGGCACACAGGCCGGGAGCGGCCGTCGATGCGGCGGCCGCCGATGCGGGGCAGGGGCAACCGTGACGGGCCTCCTACGGGAAGGCGACCCGTCTTCTGCGAGGTGGCGAGATGATCAGGTCGTACGGAGCCACACGGCGGTGTCGGAGGGAAGCTCGTCGCCCTCGATGGAGCCGCTGGCCAGCAGGACGGACTCGTGGGGCGGCAGCCTCACGGGGTCGGCGGCCAGGTTGACGACGCAGGTCAGGCCCGACTCGCGGGCGAAGGCGAGCACCTCGGGACCGAGGTCCAGCCAGGTGATGCCTCCGCCCTCAAGCCACTCGCGGCGCAGGTGCAGGGCGGTGCGGTAGAGGTTGAGCATCGAGCCCAGATCCGCCTGCTGGGCCTCGACGGTGACCTTCTTCCACGCCTCCGGCTGCGGCAGCCACGGATTTCCCGTCCCGAACCCGAACGGCGTCTCATCCCCCGACCAGGGCAGCGGCACGCGGCAGCCGTCCCGGCCGACGACGGCGTGGCCCGAACGGTGCCACATCGGGTCCTCGCGGAGCTCGTCGGGGATGTCCTCGACCTCGGGCAGACCGAGCTCCTCCCCCTGGTAGACGTAGACGCTTCCGGGCAACGCCATGGCGAGCAGCGCCGCCGCCCTGGCGCGGCGGTAGCCGAGTTCGAGGTCGGACGGCACGCCGTCCCTGCGGTTGCCGTTGTCCCAGGAGGTGTTGGCCCTGCCGTACCGGGTGACCGGACGGACGACGTCGTGGTTGGACAGCACCCAGGTCGCCGGAGCGCCGAGTGGCACGTGCGTGGCGATGGTCTGCTCGATCGACGCGCGCAGCGCCGCCGGGTCCCACGGACTTCCCAGGAAGTCGAAGTTGAACGCGGTGTGCAGCTCGTCGGGGCGCAGGTAGCGGGCGAAACGCTCCTGGTCGGGGAACCAGACCTCGCCGATCAGGAGCCGCTCGTCGTACTCGTCGGACAGACGGCGCCAGCTCCGGTAGACGTCGTGCACCTCGGCCAGGTCGGTGTAGCCCTCGGGGTCGCCACCGTCGAAGTCCTTGACCAGCACGGCGGCCGAGTCGATGCGGATGCCGTCGACACCGCGGTCGAACCAGAACCGCAGCACGTCGTGGAACTCCTGGTGCACCTCCGGGTTGGTCCAGTTGAAGTCGGGCTGCTCGGGAGCGAACAGGTGCAGGTACCACTGCCCGTCGGGGACCTGCGTCCAGGCCGGGCCGCCGAAGATGGACTTCCAGTCGTTCGGCTCGTCCTTGAACCAGAACCGCTCTCTGGCCGCCGACCCCGGTCCGGCGGCCAGGGCCTCCTGGAACCAGGCGCTCTGGTCGGAACTGTGGTTGGGCACCACGTCGATGATGACGCGGATACCCAGCGCGTGTGCCTCCTCGATGAACTGCTCCGCCTCGGCCAGTGTCCCGAACGACGGCTCGATGTCCCGGTAGTCGGCCACGTCATAGCCGCCGTCGGCCATCGGTGACGGGTACCACGGGTTAAGCCAGATCGCGCCGATCCCCAGGTCTGACAGATAGGGCAGACGACTACGCAGGCCGGCAAGGTCCCCGATCCCATCACCATTGCCATCGGCGAAACTCCGCAGATAGACCTGGTAGATCGCGGCTCCCCGCCACCACGTTTCCGACATGCTGGAACAACTCCTCGCGGTTGAGTGTGGGTGACGAAGTCAGCCCTTGAGGCTGCCGGCCGTGAGGCCGGCCATGATGCTGCGCTGGAATATGAAAAAGACCACAATGGTCGGGATACTCGCGATCACCAGCGATGCGATGAGCACGTTCTGCGGCATCTGCGAGGAGAGCGAGGCGATGCCGATGCTGATGGACATCTTTTCGCTGTCCGGCAGGACGAGCAGCGGCCAGACGAAGTCCCGCCAGACGTTCACGACGGTGAGGATGGAGACCACGCCGAGGATGGGGCGGGAGATCGGCATCACCACCGACCACAGGATGCGCACCGGCGACGCGCCGTCGATCTCGGCGGCTTCGAGCAGTTCCTTGGGGATCGAGTCGAAGAAGCGCTTGAGCAGGAAGATGTTGAAGCCGTTGGCCGCGGCCGGCAGCCAGATCGCCCACGGGGTGTTGAGCAGGTTCCAGCCGAAGATCGGCAGATCCTTCACCGTGAGGTACGCCGGGAGCATGATGACCATGGGCGGGATCATCAGCGTCGCCAGCATCAGGGCCAGGACGACCTTGCCGAGCACCGGGCGGAGCTTGGACAGGGCGTAGGCCGCCGTGACGTCGATGGCGAGCGTCAGCAGCCAGGCGCCGCCCGCGTAGAGGACGGTGTTGCCGAGCAGCGTGCCCAGGCCGAGTAGGTCCCACGCCTCCAGGTAGCCGTCGAAGGACAGGTGCTCCGGCAGGAAGGTCGGCGGGATCGCGTTGAGTTCCTCGGAGGACTTCATCGCACCGGTGATCATCCAGTAGAGCGGGAAGACGAACGCGGCGGTGAAGCTCACCACCACGACCACCAGCACGATCCAGTAGATGATCCGGCCGCGGGTGGTGTTGAGTTGGTGCGGCGAGACCGCGGTGCGGAACTGCGGGTGCATCGTCTTCCGGGGACGCCGGGGCGTGCGACCACGCTGGTGCTTCGGAGCGGGCGTGGGCGGCGTGCCGGCGGAGCGTCCCGGGGTGATGGTGATGTTGGACACGTTTATCCCCTCACACCGTGTTGTCGCGCGAGAGGCGCAGGTAGATGGCGGAGAACACCATGAGCACGATCATGAGCATCAGGCCGAGCGCGTTGCCGGCGTTGAGGTTGCCGAAGTTGAAGGCGTACTGGTACATGAGGTAGACGACGCTGACCGTGGCGTCCTCCGGGCCGCCTCCGGTGAGCAGATAGGGCTCGATGAAGACCTGCATGGTCGCCACGATCTGCAGCATCAGCATCACCAGCAGGATCAGCTTGGTCTGCGGGATCGTGACGTGCCTGATCCGCTTGAAGAGGCCGGCGCCGTCGAGCTCGGCGGCCTCGTACAGCTCGCTCGGGATGGTCTGCAGGGCGGCGAGGTAGATCAGCGTGCCGCTGCCCAGGTTCGACCAGGTGGAGACGATGACCAGCGAGATCAGTGCGGTGCTGGTGGAGTTGAGCCACTGCAGGCCCGGCAGGCTGAAGATCCCGAGGATCTGGTTGAACAGTCCGTAGTCGGGGTCGTAGAACCACTGGAACAGCAGGACGCCCACCGCGGGCGGCAGCATGACCGGCAGGTAGACGATGAAGCGCAGGTAGGCACGCGCATGCCGCAACTCGTTGAGGACGATCGCGATGACGAAGGGGATCGCGTAGCCGCAGAGCAGGGCCAGCACGGTGAACAGCGCGGTGTTGATCCAGGCGGGCGCGAAGACCGGGTCGTTGAAGACCGTGCGGAAGTTCTCAAACCCCACCCATACGGCCGGGTCCACGAAGTTGGTCTGCTGGAAGCTGAGGATAACCTCCCAGACCATCGGGTACCAGGAGAAGAACGCGAAGCAGATCAGCGCGCCGCACAGGAAGCCGTAGGCGGTCAGGTTGCGTTTGACAGAGCGCCGCAGTTTCGTGGGCTGCCGCTGCTTGCGGCCCGCTACCGGGGTACTCGCTGTGGTCATCGTGTGTTTCCGATCTCGGCATGATTGCCGGGGCGCCGGCCGTGCGGGTGACGGCCGGCGCCCCGGATTATCGAACGGTCAGCCCTTCGAGGCCAGCAGGGAGTTGACCTTCGTCTCGGCGTCAGCGAGGAGCTGATCGATGTTGGCGTCCTGGCGGGTCAGCACGGCCGACATCGGGGTGTCGAGAATCTTGTAGATCTCCTGGGCGTACGGACCCGGCTCCGCCTTGGACGGGATGCCCTTGGAGCCCTCCACCCAGCCGGCGAACTGAGCGGCGTCGATGTTGGCGTTCGCCTTGCGCAGCTCGACGACGGCCTGGCCGGACGGGGTGTCCGCGCCGTACAGGTCGGGGTAGGGCTGGCCGACGGTCAGGTCAGCGCCCTTGGCCCGCACGTAGTCGAGCTGACCCTTGCCGGGGGTGAGGAACTCGTACTCGATCCACTTGAGGCCGGCCTTGATCTGCTCCGGGGTGGACTTGGGGTTGATCATGTAGCCGGCGCCGCCGTTGAACAGGGCCTTGGCCTCGGGCTGCGCGGTGACCGCGTAGTTCTCGAACTTGCCGCCGAAGTCGTTGCGCAGCGAGATGAGCACGTCGGGCGCGCCCAGCATCATGCCCATCTTGCCGGCGCCCATGGCCTTCATCAGGGCGGGCCAGTCGATGTAGAGGCGGGAGCCCATGCTGTTGTCGGCCCACCGCATCTGCTTGAGGTTCTCCAGCACGGCCTTGCCCTCGGGGGTGTTGAAGGCGGCCTTCGTGCCGTCGTCCGTGATGACCGAGCCACCGCGGCCGTAGAGGGAGGCGCTGAAGTGCCAGCCGCCGACGTTGTTACCGCTGTACTCGCCGAAGCCGACGTAACCGGCGCCGAGCCCGGCGATCTTCTTCGCTGCGGCCTGCACCTCGGCCCATGTCTTGGGCGGGGTGTTCGGGTCGAGGCCGGCCTTGGTGAAGACCTCCTTGTTGTAGACCAGGCCCATGCCGTAGCCGTCGGTCGGCAGGCCGTAGACCTTGCCGTCCTTCTTGAAGAGGTCCAGGGAGCTGTTGTAGTCGGCGAACGTCTTCAGCTCACTGGTGTAGGGCGTGATGTCGGCGGCCTGGCCGTCCGCCATGAGGCGGCCCACGTTCGGGAAGTTGACGTAGAAGACCGTCTCAAGCTCGCCACCGGCGAGTTTGGCCTCGAAGGTGCGCGGCTCGTAGCAGGGGAAGGCGTCGGTGGCCTTGGAAATGGTGATGTAGGGGTACTGCTTCTGGAAAGCCGCGATGTCCTCTTCGAAGGTCGTGCGCTGCGCTGCGTTCGTCTTCGGCGGCATGCAGTTGACCGTGATCGACACCGGCGCCTCTCCGCCGGCCGCGGCGCCACTCGAAGACGAAGAGGCGGTGGGAGCGTTTCCGGCGCCGCTGGAGCCGCTGGAGTCGCTGGAGCCGCACCCTGCGGCGGTGAGTGCGATCGCTGCGGCTAGCAGCATCGAGAGCTTGCGGGATTTCATCGAGGAGACTCCTTGGCGGGTCGGTTGCGAGAAACATATAGAGGCGTGCAGGGAGTAGCAAGACTTCGTCATCAGTGATGCAAAAAAGTGACAGTGAGCGGTTGGCTATCGGCCCGTAATGTCCGGATAGTCGGGAGATATACGGGCTGACCTGCAGAAACGGTCCTACAGCACAGGTGATAATTGATCGTTTGCACGAAGATGTCCGTTGATGTCAATTTCTTGTGAGGATCTTGAGCGGCGAACTTCGCCGGAGACGCCCGCCAACGGCCGCAACCGGGCACCGTGGGCGGGCGGCGGGGCGGGCCTGAGACGATCAGGCTGCGGCATGCTTGCAACGGCCGGGCAGCCCTCGACCGGCAACGGGCCACGACGGACGGGCGGTCCGGGACCGGATCGGTCAGACCCGAACGGGCCCGCGGCCCGGGATCGTCACGGACCGAGACCTCCGAGGCGGGCCGATCACACGGCCGATCACACGGCTCCGGCCGGCCGAGGCCGGCGCACCGCGACGATCGCCGGCCGATCACACGACCCCGGACGGTCGCGGGCCGGGACCGGCACCGGGATGATCACCGAGCGGGGCGGCCGGGCAGGAACGGTCTGCGACGGGCCCGCGGGCCGGGACGGCCGAACAGACGGGGGCAGCCGGGCCGTCGCGATCCGCGACGGCCCACAGATCGCGACGGCCGGGCCGGGGCAGGACGGGCCACGACGGACCAGTAGGTCAGGACCGCGGCCGGGCAGAAACGATCCGCAGGCCGGGATGGGCTGGGATGGTCGGGCCGGGCCGGGCCGAAACGATCCGCGACGGACCGGCGGGTCAGGACGGCGGCCGGGCCGAGGCGCCGGATCGAGGTGGTCCCGCGGACCGGGACGGTCAGGCCGCGACGGGCTTGCGGGTCGCCGGGGCGGTGGAGGCGCGCACCACCAGCTCGGGCTCGAACAACAGTTCGTCCCCCTGCACGGTGGCCGCGTCGATCTGGGCGATGAGCAGATCCACCGCCGCGCGGCCCATCGCGTCGATCGGCTGGCGCACCGTGGTCAGCGGCGGGTCGACGCAGTTCATCAGGGCCGAGTCGTCGTACCCGATCACGGAGATGTCGCGCGGCACCGCCAGGCCGGCGCGCCTGGCGGCACGGACCGCCCCCAGGGCGAGCAGGTCGCTGGCGCAGATGAGGCCGGTGAAGCCCCGCCGTACCAGCCGGGCCGCGGCGGCGTGTCCCCCCTCCAGCGAGAACATGGCGTGCTCGACGGACTCCTCGCCGAACTCAAGGCCGTGGAGCTGCGCGTAGGCGGCGAAGGTGTCCAGCTTGCGGCGGGAGGGCATGTGGTCGGAGGGGCCCATCACCATCCCGATGCGCTCGTGCCCGAGGGCCCGCAGGTGCCCGGCCGCCATCTCCGCGGCGGCGACGTCGTCGCAGGAGACCTGCGGGAAACTGAGATGCCCGACCGAGGCGTTCACCAGGACGGTGGGCAGGCGCCGCTCCAGGATCCGCTCGTAGTGCTCGTGGGAGGCGTCCCCCTGGGCGTACATCCCGCCGGCGAAGACCATCCCCGAGACGTGCTGGGAGAGCAGCAGATCGACGTAGTCGGACTCCGAGACCCCGCCCACGGTCCGGGTGCACAGCACCGAGGTGAAACCCTGCTGGGCGAGCGCGCCGCCGACGACCTCCGCGAACGCGGGGAAGATCGGGTTCTGCAGCTCGGGGAGGACCAGGCCCACCAGACGGGCCCGGTCACCGCGGAGGCGGGTCGGGCGCTCGTAGCCGAGGACGTCGAGGGCCGTCAGCACGGCCTCCCGAGTCGCCTCCGAGACGCCACGCTTGCCGTTGAGCACGCGACTCACCGTCGCCTCGCTCATTCCAACCTTCTTGGCCACCTCAGCAAGCCTGCGCGTCATAGACGCAAGCATACGACAGGATGCGCAAGCAGTTACAAAAATTTTGCGATCCAGCGTCATACCGAATAAGTAGGGCTCAACGTGGATGACTCCGTATGAGAACTCTATGCCCTATTGAGCCCAATTGTCGTTGCCCAGAAGGGCCTCCTCGCACCTCCGGAGCGCCGATCCCCCTCGGATTCCCCTCCAAGCGGCCTGGACCGGTCCAGGCTTCCGCAGGCCCACGACTTCAACGTGACGAATATCACTCAAATCTTTGCCATTTAGGCACGAAATATTGCGGACATATGATCGTAATTCTATGACACAGGCATCGCCTCGTTCCGGGACTTTGTCAAGACAGTGGCATCACCTCCCCTCTGGATCCGGTGGCAAACGATGAAAAGCGGCCTGGAACAGGCATAGAGCGGGCCTCCTGGAGTCTCGGTCCCCCCGGGGCTCAGTGGTCAGTTCCGGAAATCCTTCGTGGGTTGATCAGGCTGACTGGGCGGCGGAGGATTCTTCCTGGTGATCGGTGGCGCGCCGGTCGAGCCTGGCCGGCAGATCGTCCGGTTCGGAGGTGGTGAATCTCCACTGGAACGGCTCGACCCGGACGTCCCCGAGGACACCGACGACGGGAGTTCGGGTGGGTCGGAGGGGGTCAGAAGGCAGGCGTGGCCAAGTAGTCGCCGTGCTCCAGGTCATCGAGAAGTGTCGGATGGGTGGGAGACCAGCCGAGCAGATCCTGCGTGTGAGCACTGGAGACGGGCGCGTCGAAGCCGTAGACCCTGGCCATGAACGGGCTGACGTAGTGCCCGGCGGCCTCGTCGGGGGTCAGCGAGACCATCGGCAGATCCAGGCCCCGGGCGATCGTCTGCGCGATGTTCTTCATGGTGACGCCGCTTTCGGCTGCTCCGTGCAGCACGCTGCCCGCAGGCGCCTTCTCCAGTGCCAGGCGGAACAGGACCGCGGCGTCGAGCCGGTGTACTGCGGGCCACCGGTTGGTGCCGTCGCCGACGTAGGCCGAGACGCCGGTCTTTCGTGCGGTGGCGATGAGCATGGGGATGAAGCCGTGGTCTTCAGGGCCGTGGACGGTAGGAGCGAGGCGGACCACGCTCGCGCGTACTCCCTGGGCGACGAAGTCCAGACAGGCTCGCTCGCCCGCGATGCGGAAGGCCGCGATCCCGGCCGCGTCGGGCTCGTCCTTCTCGGTGGTCTCCCGGCCGGCGGGCATCACCAGCGTGCCCGAGGTGATGACGAGTGGCTTGCCCGAGTGTTCCAACGGCCGGCCAAGCGCCTCGATCGCGGTCCGGTCGCGCCTCATCATGTCGTCGAGGTCGGAGAAGTCCCCGCCGTAGGCCATGTGCAGGACTCCGTCGGCGGCTTCCGCGCCACGGCGCAGGCTGTCGAGGTCGTCCAGGGAGCCGCGGTGTGGTGTGGCGCCCAGCGACTCCAGCCGGGCGGCGGCGGCATCCGAGCGCGCCAGACCGGTGACGTCGTGGCCGGCCGCGACAAGCTCGGCGACGACGGCGGGGCCGGTCTGGCCAGAACCACCGGTGACAAAAATATGCATGACACGCTCTCTCTGCGGGTGTGTGCACCGGGACCGCTGAACGGGTCCGGTGCGGGTGAGGCGGGAATGGCCCGCATTCGAGGGCAGCAGCGCAGCGACGTGTCGCATGCGCGTCCTGCCAGGGCCTGCGAGGCGGAACGGAGACCTTGATCGCCTCGACGGCGTTGGGACCGAAAGCTTCGGGGTCACTGCCGCCGGCGACGAAAACCTCCCACGTAACGACAGTGACTGGCGCTAAGTAGCGCCAGTCACTGACTTTAAGTAGCGCCAGTCGCTGGCGTCAAGTGGTGTCAGCCACTGGCGTGTGCGGTATCTTCGAGGGGTGCCACGAAGTGGAGTAGAAGCGCGCCGCCGCCTTCAACAGGCGGCTTTGGAGCTGTACCGGGAGCGCGGGTTCGATCAGACCACCACGGCTGAGATCGCCGCACGGGCAGGCGTCAACGAGCGCACGTTCTTCCGGCACTTCCCGGACAAGCGCGAGGTGCTCTTCGGCGGCGAAGCCGACCTGCGTGCCGCGCTGATGCAGGAGGTCGCCGACGCCCCCGATGGCCTGCAGCCACTCGGCATCCTGCTGTGCGCCTTCCGGAAAGCCGGACGAATCCTTGAGGACAACCGCCCGTTCTCCGAGCCACGGCTAGCGGTCATCGCCAAGACCCCAGCCCTCCGAGAACGTGACCTGGCCAAGGCCGCAGCCCTCACCGAAGCCATAGCGGAGGCGCTACGTCAGCGCGATGTCCCCGACCGACTGGCCAGCCTGGCCGCACAGACCGGCTGGGCCACCTTCCACCACGCCGCCACCGCCTGGATCGACGACCCCTCACAGAGCTTGGACGCACATCTCCTCCAAGCTTTTGACGATCTGCACGTCCTCTCCGCGACCGTCCCACCGGAGCAGGCGCGGCCCGAAAGCTGATGCCGCTCCGCCCGCGACCACTAGCGCCGCGAGCAAGCGGGTTCCAAGACCTCTGCGAAAGTGGGAGCCGAACCCACCAGCGCCTGGGGTTTCGCCCTCTACCTCGCCATTCTTGAAATCCGACCGATCGCTCCTCGCGACAACGGCTTCGGAGCCGACCCCCGAAGGACCTTCGGAGCCGACCGCTTAGGTCCCGTTTGAGGGCGCTCCGGGGAGGAAGGCCGTACGATCGGCGATCTACGGGGATGAGGGGACGATGGCGGAACGACTGGTGGTGATCGGCGGCGACGCCGCGGGGATGAGCGCGGCCTCCCAGGCGCGAGACAGGCGCGGCCCCGACGATCTGAGGATCGTCGCCTTCGAGAAGGGCGGGCACGCCTCCTACTCCGCCTGCGGGATCCCCTACCTGGTGGGCGGGGAGGTGACCGACGTCAAGGACCTGATCACCCGCCGGCCCGAGGTCTTCCGCGACGAGCTGGCCATCGACCTGCGGCTGGACAGCGAGGTCGTCGAGATCGACCTCGGTCGCCGCGCGGTGTCCGTGCGCGACCATCAGGGCGGCGACCCGTACTGGGAGCCGTTCGACCAGCTGGTGGTCGCCACCGGCGCCGTGCCCAGCCGCCCCGACCTGCCCGGCGCGGACGCCGAGGGCGTGTACGGCGTGCAGACCCTGGACGACGGCATCGCGCTGCTGCGCGCCCTGGAGAAGAAGCCGAGCAGGGCGGTGGTGGTCGGCGCCGGCTACATCGGCCTGGAGATGGCGGAGGCGCTGATACGGCGAGGCCTGAAGGTGTCGCTCATCGACGCCGCCGAGCAGCCGATGAGCATGCTCGACCCGGACATGGGCGCCCTGGTCGCCGACGCCCTGCGCGGCCTGGGGGTCGAGGTGTTTCTGGGCGAGCGCCTCGAGGGCTTCGCCGAGTCCGGCGGGCGGGTCACCGCCGCCCTCACCGAGAACCGGACCCTGCCGGCGGATCTTGTCGTCCTCGGTCTCGGCACCCGTCCGAACAGCGCGCTGGCCGAGGCGTCCGGCATCCCGGTCGGCGAGACCTCCGGGATCCGGACCGACCGAAGGATGCGCACCACGGTCGAGGGCGTCTGGGCGGCCGGTGACTGCGTCGAGACCTTCCACCTGGTCTCCCAGCGGCCGGTCGCGATCGCGCTCGGCACCCACGCCAACAAGCAGGGGCGCGCCGCGGGCATCAACATCGGCGGCGGGTACGCCACCTTTCCCGGAGTCATCGGGACCGCCGTCTCCAAGATCTGCGAGTACGAGGTGGCGCGCACCGGCCTGACGACGGCAGGGGCGGCCGAGGCCGGGTTCGAGACGGCCGAGGAGATCGTGGAGTCCACCACGCGCGCCGGCTACTACCCCGGCGCCCGCCAGATCAAGATCAAGATGATCGCCGACCGCAGGACCGGTCGCCTGCTGGGCGCCCAGATCGTCGGCCAGGAGGGCGCGGCCAAGCGCATCGACGCCCTGGCCGTCGCCATCTGGCACGAGATGACCGTGGAGGACATGACGGGGCTCGACCTGTCGTACGCTCCCCCGTTCGCACCCGTGTGGGATCCCGTCCTGATCGCCGCGCGCAAGGCGGCCAAGCGCGTCGACCAGCTCAACCGGGAGGACTGACCCGCCTGCGATGCCGTTCCCCCGACGCGGCGTCCGCGGCGGTGTCCAGGGCGGCCTCGGCGGCGGGCGATCATGGTCGTCGAGGAAAAAGCCGGGACGGCATGGTTGGGTCGGATGAGAGCGGGCAAGGGCGAAGAATCCAAGTCCCGATACCGACAAGGAGTGACAATGCTCACATTGACGGACACCGCAGCCCAGGTAATCAGGGATCTCAGCGCCCAGGCGATGGATTCCCCCGACACCGGAGTCCGCATCTCATCCGAAAGCGACGGTACCGGGTCGCTCGTACTCTCGATCGTGGAACACCCCGAGTCGACCGACAAGGTGGTGGAGTCGGAGGGAGCACGGCTCTTCCTCGACCCCCAGGTCGTCGAGATGCTCGACGACAAGTCGCTGGACGCCGACGTCGACGAGGGGGGCGGCGTCGCGTTTCTCGTCACCGAGCAGTCCCACTGACCATTCCGGGGAGACCCGGCACGCGGCCCCGGTCCCCTCTCGGGGACCGGGGCCGCGGGGCTGCCGCCCTATCCGTTGCCTTCCGGTGGGCAGCCGTTTGCCTTCCGAGCCGGCCGCACAGCCATGCAGCCGGATAGCCCCTCAGGCACAGCCGCTCAGCGATCCGGCTACTTGTCGGCGCTGCTCAGCGCGAGCGGGTCCTGCGGCGCCTCGGACTTCGCCTTCTCCATCCGCTCGCCGATCTCCTGGAGACTCTTGCGCCCCATGGCCTCCCGCACCTGCGGGAACCACTCCTCTTCCTCCTCCTTGACGTGGTGGCGGACGTTCTCCATCAGCACCGTGACCTTGGCGTCGAACCGCTCGTCCTTGGGGTCCATCCCCCTCAGCTCGGAGAGCATCCAGACCACCACGTGATGCTCCTCCACGCTCTCCAGGACATGCGAGGAGGTCGCGGGCACGCTCTCGCGGGCGGCCGGGTAGAAGATCTCCTCCTCGATGTAGGCGTGGGTGGTGAGCTCCTTGATCATCTGACCGACGAGTTCCTGCTTCTTCTTGTACGCCTGCTCTCCGGCCTTCTCGAACTCCTTGAACAGCTTCTCGACGGTCTTGTGGTCGTCCTTCAGGAGCACGATCGCGTCCACGATGTTCCTTTCGTCTCGGGGATTCAAGCCCGGGGTTTTCGGTTCTGGGTTTTCCGGTTCGGGGGTGTCGAGGCGGGTGGTCAGCGCACCCGGGGCAGGACCTCCCTGGCGTAGAAGTCGAAGAAGGCGTCCTGCTCCTGGCCGATCTGGCTGATGTAGACCTCGTCGAAGCCCGCGTCCACGTATTCCCTGATCTTCGCGGCGTGCACCTCGGGGTCGGGGCCGCAGGGCGAGCCCTGGCTTGCCTCCTCCTCGGTCACCGTCTCGGCGAGCTCCTCGAAGTGCCGGGGCAGCGGCAGCAGCTGCGACGCCTCGCCCTTGAGACCCTGGGTCGGCCAGAGCCGGTGCACGGTCTTGCGGGCCGTGGCCTCGTCGGCGGCGTAGCAGACCTTCATCCCGCCCTGGGTGGTCTTGCCCGCGCCTCCGGCCTTGCGGAACCCCTCCACCATCTCGGCGCTCGGCCGGGTGGAGATGTAGCCGTCGGCGATCCGCCCGGCCAGCTGCACCGACTTCTCCCCGAAGGCGGACATGTAGACGGGTGGGGGCTCGTCGGGAAGCGTGTACAGCCGGGCGGTGTCGAGCCTGTAGTGGGTGCCGCGGTGGGTCACCAGCTTCCCGCTCCACAGATCCCGCATGAGCTCGACCGCCTCCTCGAGCATCTCCAGCCGCTCGGCGGCCGGGGGCCAGTGCGAGTCGATGATGTGCTCGTTGAGCGCCTCGCCGGTGCCGACGCCCAGCCGGAACCGGCCCTGGGACAGGACCGCGCTGGTGGCGGCGGCCTGCGCGATGATCGCCGGGTGGGTGCGGACCAGCGGGCAGGTGACCGCGGTGGTGATGGGCAGCGAGGTCGCCTCGGCGATCGCCCCGATCACCGACCAGACGAACGAGCTCTGACCCTGGACGTCCAGCCACGGATGGAAGTGGTCGGATATCCACAGCGCTTCGAATCCCGCTTGTTCGGCGAGTTTGGCCTGCCGGACGAGCTCCCTGGGGTTGTGCTCCTCGCTCGACAGGAAATATCCGAAAGCGGTCATTTTCGCCTCCTCAGCGACGTGAGCTGCATCGACGTCTCCCTTACCCCTTCCACGAAGGTCAAACGAGCGGCCCCGGCTGAGATCGTTTCGGCCCGGCGATGACCTCGCCGGGGAAGCCGAACGGCTCCGTGACAAGACCGGCCGGAGCCCCCTTCGCGACCCGGTGTCAGGTCATTCGGGGTGCGAGGGTCGCCGTGCGGGAGCGGTACGGGGTCACGGATCTCAGTACGGCCAGGCCCAGTCGCGGATCTCGGCCGGGTCCTCCCCGTACTCGCGGGTGTGGGCGCGGGCGCGCAGGCGCTCGTCGACCATGTGCTGGCGCAGGTGCGCGGCCCCGGTGCCCAGCTCGGGGACCCTGTCGATGACGTCCGTCACCAGGTGGAAGCGGTCGATGTCGTTGAGCATGGCCATGTCGAAGGGCGTCGTCGTGGTGCCCTCCTCCTTGTAGCCGCGCACGTGGAAGTTGTGATGGCCGGCGCGGCGGTAGACCAGCCTGTGGATCAGCCAGGGGTAGCCGTGGAAGTCGAAGATGACCGGCCGGTCGGCGGTGAACAGGGCGTCGAACTCGGCGTCGGCCAGGCCGTGCGGGTGTTCGGAGGGCTGCTGCAGCCGCATCAGGTCGACCACGTTGACCACCCGGACCTTCAGCTCGGGCAGGTGCTCGCGGAGGATGGCCGCCGCGGCCAGGGTCTCCAGGGTGGGCACGTCACCCGCGCAGGCCAGCACCACGTCCGGGTCCGAGCCGGCGTCGGTGGACGCCCACTCCAGGATGCCGAGGCCCCGGGTGCAGTGTGCGACGGCCTCGTCCATGGTGAACAGGTCGAGCACCGGTTGCTTGCCGGCCACGATCACATTGACGTAGTCGCGCGAGCGCAGGCAGTGGTCCGCCGTCGAGAGCAGCGTGTTGGCGTCCGGCGGCAGGTAGACCCGCACCACGGACGCCTTCTTGTTCATCACCACGTCCAGGAAGCCGGGATCCTGGTGGCTGAAGCCGTTGTGGTCCTGGCGCCACACGTGGGAGGAGAGCAGGTAGTTGAGCGAGGCCACCGGCCGCCGCCAGGCAATCCTCTTCGAGGACTCCAGCCATTTGGCGTGCTGGTTGAACATGGCGTCCACGATGTGGATGAAGGCCTCGTAGCAGTTGAACAGTCCGTGGCGCCCGGTGAGCAGGTAGCCCTCCAGCCAGCCCTGGCACAGGTGCTCGCTCAGCACCTCCATCACCCGCCCGCCCGGAGCCAGGTGCTCGTCGGTGGGCAGCGTCTCGGCGTTCCACGCCCGGCCGGTGACCTCGAAGACCGCCTGCAGCCGGTTGGAGGCGGTCTCGTCGGGTCCCATCAGCCGGAAGTTGTCCGGGTTCGCGGCGATGACGTCGCGCAGGAAACGGCCGAGCACCCGGGTCGGCTCGCTGGAGGCCGAAGCGGGAGCCTTGACCTCGACGGCGTGGTCACGGAAGTCGGGCAGGGCCAGCGGGCGCAGCAGCTCGCCGCCGTTGGCGTGCGGGCTGGCGCTCATCCGGCGTGGTCCTTCGGGCACCGTCCGGAGGATCTCGGCGATGGGCCGCCCCTCGGCGTCGAAGAGCTCCGCGGGCCGGTAGGAGCGCATCCACCGTTCCAGCATCGCCCGGTGATCGGCGTTGTCGCGGACCGCGGCGAGCGGCACCTGATGGGAGCGCCAGGTGCCCTCCACCGGCAGGCCGTCCACCTCCTTCGGTCCCGTCCAGCCCTTCGGCGTACGCAGGATGATCATGGGTGGGCGGCCGCCCTCGGCGATCTCGTCGAACACCGTGTCCAGCGTCTCGGCCATGATCTGGTGCACGGCCTCCGGATCGTCCCCCGCCACGACGTGGGGGCGGAAGCCGTACCCCTGCATGAGCTTGGTCAGCTCTTCCTCCGGGATGCGGGCCAGGACGGTCGGGTTGGCGATCTTGTAGCCGTTCAGGTGCAGGATCGGCAGGACGGCGCCGTCACGGGCGGGGTCGCGGAACTTGCCCGAATGCCAGCTCGCCGCGAGCGGCCCGGTCTCGGCCTCGCCGTCGCCGATCACGCAGGCCACGACCAGGTGCGGGTTGTCGAAGGCGGCGCCGTAGGCGTGGGCCAGGGAGTAGCCGAGCTCACCGCCCTCGTGGATGGAACCGGGCGTCTCCGGCGCGACGTGGCTGGGGATGCCGCCGGGGAAGGAGAACTGCCGGAACAGCCGCCGCATCCCCTCGGCATCACGGGAGATGTCCGGATATTTCTCGGTATAGGACCCTTCCAGCCAGGCGTGCGCGACGGCCGCCGGACCACCGTGCCCGGGACCGGCAACGTAGATCATGTCCTGGTCCCGGTCGGCGATGATCCGGTTGAGGTGCGCGAAGCAGAAGTTCAGCCCCGGCGTGGTCCCCCAGTGCCCCAGCAGCCGGGGCTTGATGTGCTCGGGCTGCAGCGGCTCCGTCAGCAGCGGATTGTCCAGCAGGTAGATCTGGCCGACCGACAGGTAGTTGGCCGCCCGCCAGTAGGCGTCGATGTGCGCGAGTGCGTCCATACCCCCGACAGTTCCTCCGCTGAGGAGTTCAAACCTCACCCCGCCGGAAACGCGGTCACGTCATGTGACGCGAGCCCATTCGCGGGAGGAACCGTTTCTCGAAGAGGGGCTTCCCCTGAAGACGTACGGCCTCAGCGGCCGACGGGCTCCCAGACCCAGTTCTGGCGTTCGTACAGGACTTCGAAGCCGATCCGCAGCATGTTGTGGAGCGAGGAGTTGCGGGTGCCGGGGGCCTCCGTGCCGGTCTCCGCGACCAGCCGGCGGCAACCGGCGGCATGGGCCGCCCGGGCGCGTGCGGCCAGGAGCGCCGACTGGCCGCCGAGACGGCGCGCGTGCGGCAGGGTGGTCGCGCCGAAGAACTGGGCGGCGCCCTCGCGGACGTGCATGGTGGCGGTCGCGACCAGGTCGTCGCCGTCCCAGACGGCGTGCGGGTACCAGCCCGGCCGGCCGACGGACGAGGCCACCATCTCCGCCATGTCCCCCTCCGGCATCCCGAAGCCACGCATCATGACCGACGCCCATTCCAAAGCCTGTTCCGCCTCCACGGGACCGACCCGCAGCTCCGTCTCCGGCTCCGTCCGCTCCTCGCTCCGGGCGACGGCCGCCTCCGTGTCACAGGCGAGTTTGACCCAGGGCGAACCCGCCGAGATGTTCATCTCCGCGCAGATGTCGGCCCAGTCCTCGGGCAGCACGGAGGGCGCTAGCTGGAGGACGGCCACCGGCGTCTCCTGCGACCGGTAGAAGTCGCAGACCTCCCTGATCAGCTCCGCGGTGATCGGCTCCTCGAAGCCGAGCCCCAGCACCTTGCTCCAGAACCGGCTGGGGTCGTTGCGCATCGACAACACGACCCCGCCCCCTGCTCGGAGCGCCTCCATGCCCAGGGCGGCTCGAATGTGCTCCGGAGCGCCGGTCTCGAAGTCGTACAGGGCCTCGGCCTCCGACTGTTCGGCGAGGGCGGGCGAAATGCGTGCGGTCACGGGCCATCCTTCAGCCAGGCGGGGTACGCGTCTGGTGCTACCTATAGTGCACAAACAACGCCAAAGTGATGATATGACCGTATTTTTGGCCGTATTTCTATCAAAAAATCATCCAGCTTGAGCCTGCCACCGACGGCGTGCCCAGGGAGCGCGGCGGGCTCCCTGGGCGGCAGGGGGGCGCGGGTCGCGAGCATGCGAGTGGCGGCGCCACCTGACGCCGCCACTTCGCGATCGACGCCCGGCTCTCCCCGGCCAGGCGGCCCCGGACATGTCACGGATCAGCCGCGAGGCGACGGCACGCCCGGGTGGAGTGCCGTCGGCTCTCGGCGATCGGAACCGCTCAGTCGTCGTCCTGACCGTCGGCGTCGTCGCCGGTATCGGTATCGGTCTCGCTCTCCTGCTCCAGGATCGCGCCGGTGGTGGCGTCGATCTCGAATTCGTGCTCGACGGCATCCTTGCGGAGCTCGATCTCCCAGGTGGCGGGGGTCTCGTCGCCGTCGAACTCGGCCTCGGCCAGCTGGGCGCCGGGCACCTTGTCCTGAGCGATCTTGATGGCCGCCTCCCGGTTGACCTTCGCCGCGGCCTCGCCGGGCTCGGGAGTCCGCGGAGCGGAGGTGGTCGTCCCCCCTGCGGGAGAGGGCGTCGCGTTCGCGGCGAAGGCGGCGCCGCCGCCGGCGACGACGGTGAGCAGTCCGGCGGTGGCCGCGGTGAGTCTCATTGTGTTTCTCATGCCTTGATCGTGTGGCCCGGCACGATAGAGCCACGCTGCGAGAACCCTAAGCGATGGTTAAGGCGACGCGGGAGGGCCGAAGGTCACCTCGACGGCGGCCCCGCCGCCCGGAGCCGTGCCCACGCTCAGCGAGCCGCCGGACGACTCCGCGGTACGGCGGGCGATGTCCAGCCCCAGCCCGGTGGAGTCGCCGCCGCTGCTGCCCCGCCCCAGCCGTTCGGCCCCGAAACCGGGTCCCGCGTCGGTCACGACCAGGCTCGCGCCGCCCCCGGCGCCGGAGGTGAGCCGCACACCGAACGGCACCCCCTCGGGAGTGTGCGCGAAGACGTTGCCGAACAGCGCGTCGACACACGCGGCCAGCTCGTTCGAGGCCACGGCGACCGGCAGAGAGCCCGTGGGGAGGTCGAGGCTCATCACCCGATCCTGGTCCTCGGCCAGGACCGACCAGAACCGTACGCGTCCGGCCACCACCGAGGTGGCGTCACACGACTCCCGCACGGGTGAACGCTGTCTGGCGGTGTTGATGATCGAGGTCACGGCCCGCTCCAGATCGTCCACCCGGGCTCCGATCTGCTTCGCCTCGTCGGAGTCGGTCAGGGCCTCGGCGTTCAGCCGCAGGCCGGTGAGCGGTGTGCGCAGGCGATGCGAGAGGTCGACGACCGACTCGCGTTCGGCGGCCAGCAGATCATCGATCCGCCCGGCGAGATGGTTGAGTGCCAGCGCCACCGACCGGACCTCCGGCGGCCCCTCCGGCGAGGCCCGGGCGGCCAGTTCTCCGCCCGCCAGGCGGTGCGAGACCTCGGCCAGCGCGGCGATCGACGTCGTCACGGTCCTGGCCAGCCTGTCCGCCAGGACGATACCGAGCACGGTCAGCGCCAGCCCGAGGACCAGCAGCCCGATCCACGCCTCCCGCACTCCCCGGTTGAGATCGGCCTCACTCACGAACACCCGGACCACCACCGCGCCCAGCGACGGGCTCTGCACCGAGACGAGGACCTCGTTGCCGCCGGGCACCCGCGCCGTGACACTGCGCCCCAGTGCCGCCAGGCGGACCGCGTCCGACCGGGGGACCGCCCGTCCGAGCATCCTGCCCCCGGGCAGGAAGACCGTCAGGGGATAACCTCCCGACACCGTGACCTGCTCGACCGTGAGCGCCAGCTCCTCGGGCGTCAGGGTGCTCACCGCCGCCGCGACCGACTCCGCCGCGTCGGTCGCGCGGTCGACGGCTCCGTTCTCGGCGACGGTGCCGATCAGCAACGCCATCGGCACGAGAAGCGCGATCAGCACCAGCGAGGTGGTGGCCGCCATCACCAGCGCCAGCCAGCGCCTCACGTGGGCTCGACCAGCTTGACACCGACCCCGCGTACGGTGAGCAGGTAGCGGGGGTTCTGGGCGGTCTCGCCGAGCTTTCGCCGCAACCACGACAGGTGCACGTCCACGGTTTTGTCGGCTCCGCCGTAGGGCACCTGCCAGACCTCGGTCATCAGCTCCCTCTTGGTCACCACCTCTCCCGTGCGGGTCGCGAGAAAGTACAGGAGGTCGAACTCGCGAGGCGTGAGTTCGAGCGGAACACCGTCCAGGACCGCGTCACGGGAGCGGGGATCCAGCCGCAGCCCAGCGACCGTGACCGACGTGTCGGGAGAACGGTCGTCGTCGCCCATGCGGCGCAGGACCGCCCGGACACGGGCGTCGAGCTGTGCCGCGCTGAACGGCTTGACCACGTAGTCGTCGGCCCCCGAGTTGAGGATGGGGACCATCTCGGCATCTCCGTCGCGAGCGGTCGCGACGATCACCGGCACCCTGCTCACGGCCCTGAGCATGGGCAGCAGTTCGGCCCCGTCGAGGTCGGGCAGCCCCAGGTCGAGCACGACCAGATCCGGCCGGTCACGCACGGCCAGGCGCAGACCGTCGAAGGCGGTGGGAGAGGAGGAGACGACGTGGCCGAGCTCGCGCAGACCTCGCGTGAGAGCGGTGCGGATCGTCACGTCGTCTTCGATGAGCAGAATTTCCGCCATGCGATGACACCGTAAACGGTAAATGAAGACATCGATGGCAGGATTGACGCTGTCTTAATCAGCCATAACTCCGGAGGGGAGAAAGCATGGCGGTGAGCCGGGTGAGCCGGCGGCTGCTGCTGGTCGTGGCCGGCTGGCTGGCCACGGCCCTCGTCGCGACCGCGGCGGGAGTCACCGTGCTGAACGTGCTGGGTGGGTCGCTGACCGGCGCGGGCGGCCACGCCCTGACGCCGGAGGAGGTCCGCGCCGAGTTGGCCGCCGCCTCTCCCCGTCCACCCCTGCCGTCCTCGGCCGACTCCCCGGGCCCGGCCGCTCACACGAAGGTGCTCAGCACCGGCGGCGGCACCGTGGTCGCGGTCTGCCGGGACGGGCTGGTCCGCCTACGCTCCTGGAGTCCCGCCCAGGGTTACTCCGTCGACGACGTCGAGCCGGGTCCCGCACGTCAGGCCGAGGTGGAGTTCGAGTCCGGCCGGTCCGAGCTCAAGGTCGAGGTCCGCTGCGGGGCCGACGGCCTTCCGGTCCACTTGGTGGAGTCCTAGCGACCAGGGCCCCGAGAAGTCGACGCCACCCGCCGGTCCCCGCTTCCCCCCGCGTTACCGCCCGGCCTCGCTCCGAGGTCAGGCGAGAACCGGTGCCGCTTCCCGCGCGATGCGACGTCGTGCGAGGAGGTCGACCACCGCGAGCACGATCGCGGCGACGCACAGGAGCCCGACCAGCGGGGCAGCCAGTTCCATGGCACGGTCGAGGCCGAGGCTGGTCGCCAGCTGACCGGCGCCGATGGCGGTCGCCGCCTGCAACAGGTAGGCGAAGAGGTACAGCAGTGAAAGGGTCGCGCCTCGGTGGGGCGCCGGCGCCGTACGGTTGATGAGCGACAGTCCTCCGGTGAAGGCGAACGAGTAGCCGATGCCTCCGACGACACACCAGAGAAGCAGCACCGCCAGGGAGCCGGTCGTCGCCGCCACCGCCATCAGCGCCAGGGCGACCATCGACACGATGCCGCCGACCACGACCGCCAGGTGCGCGTGGACGCGACTGAGGAACAGGGCCGTGACGCCGATACTGACCGCCGACGTCGAGAGGACCGCGCCGATGACAAGAAGGTTCGTCGTGCCGGTCAGCTGCCGTGCCATCTGGGCACCGAGCGAGAGGAAAATCGCCCCGCAGGAGTAGGCGACCGAGACCGACAGCGTCGACACGATGAACACGCGCAGGATTCCACCGGGCAGGTGAAGCCCCTGCGGCTTCCAGCGCGGACGGCCGGCGCCGGCGTCATCCGGCGTCATCCAGGTGAGCGCGTAGGCGGCGGCGCTGAGCAGGAACAGGACGGCGAAGCTGAGCACAAGCGGCAGCGGTGCCAGTTGTGCGAGAAGACCGGACAGAAAGACCGCCAGGGCAAGTCCGGCCGAGGTCGAGATGGTGGCGAGCGAGCTGGGGAGGCGGGCGTTGCCCGAGGTGTTGTTCTCCACCAGGGCCGCACTCGCCGCTCCGAGGGCGATGCCGGTTCCGATGCCCTGCATCACCCGGCCGGCGAACAGGAATCCGACGTTCGGGGCGAGCGCGAACACGACCGATGACAGGCCGATGAAAACGATGCCGAGCAGCATGGCGCGGCGACGGCCGATGCCGTCGGACAGCCCGCCGAAGAACAACAGGACGACCAGCAGCGCGAGGGGGTAGGCGCCGAACACGGACGTTATGACGACCTGGGGCAGATGCCACTGCGCCGCGTACAGCGGATAGAGGACGCTCGGCGCCCCGCTCGACCACAGGCAGAGCATGAGCACGGCCGCCGCCGACCAGAAGGTGCCGCCCCGGCCGAGGCGGAAGGTGTTCGTCATGGGAGCCAACCATACGGCCCTAGGTTGGATTATCCAACTTAAAAAATCTGTGTTGCGGATCCTCGATGAGGCGAGTTCGACCAGCCGGTGGGCCTCTTCCCCGGAGCCCCCCGGAGACGGCGCCCGCCGACCGGGCGGCGCGTTGAGAGTTCGAGAAAGTCGTACCCTGTGGGGATGCGCATCACGGACGGCACGGCTCCGACCTGTCAGGTCGCGAGGACCCTCGACGTCATCGGCGAAAAGTGGTCACTTCTCATCGTGCGGAACGCGTTGCGCGGCCAGACCCGTTTCTCGGAGTTCCGGGACCACATCGGCGCGCCCAGCGACATCCTCACCGCGCGCCTGGTCACTCTTGTCGACGCCGGGATCCTGGAGAAGCGGCCCTATCGCGAGCCCGGGCGTCGCGAGCGCTTCAGCTACCACCTCACCGAGAGCGGTGAGGGACTGCGCCTGGTGGTGGCGGCGCTCATCCAGTGGGGCGACACCTACAACCCCGCCCCGACAGGTCCGGCGATGCGGATCGTCGACCGCGAGACGAACGAGGGTGTCAGCCTCGCCTTCGTCGACGCCCACGGACGCCGCCTCGACACCCGCGACATCGCGATCACCTCGACCTCGGTCGTGGCCACGGCCGCGGCCACCTGACAGCGCCACGGCCCTCGACCGTCCCCGTTTTCCCGCTTCAGCCCTCGCGTGACTGATTTTCGCCGTCACCCCGCCGGCGGTGGCTCCGGTCCGACGCGGCCTTCCCGAGGAGAACCCGCCCGGCGCCTTTACGATGTAGATCAGATACGGGCGTTGACATCGTGTGGCGGGGGCTCCCGCCACGACGACCTCTTCCGCCGGTCCTCTTCGCGGACCTCCCTCAGGAGAAGCGGCGGCCCTCGTCACGGCGGTAGGCCCAGACGGCGAGAGCGGCGAAGACCACGACCCACACGCCCAGCATCACCAGGGAGAGCACGTTGGGGGCGAAGTCCGTACTCGCCACCCAGACCAGCTCGACCGCTCCCCGGGCCGGCAGGTAGGGGGCGATGATCTGGATGAACTCCGGGGCGCCCGCCGGAGGGCCGGTGAGCAGCCCGGCGCCCACGGCCATCGGGAAGAACACCACCTGGGCGACGACAACCGCGGCCTTGGACGGCAGCGCGTACCCGATGAACAGGCCGATCAGGGTGAACGGGATCGATCCCAGCAGCACGGCGGCCAGGCCGAGCAGCAGCTGTGCCGGGGTCACCGTCGCCTCGGTGAGGAAGGCCGCGATGAGCAGCACGGGAACGATCGCGATCGCCATGATCGCGATGACGCTGAGGATCCGACCGGCGAACCTGGCCAGCGGGCCGGCCGGCAGCGTGCGCAGGTAGGGGTCCCACGGCTGGGCCCGGTCCTCCGCCACCCCGATGCCGTAGGTGAACAGGCAGGCCGACATGACCGCGAAGACCATCATCGCTCCGGTGGCGTAGGTCGCCGCGACCGGGTCGTTTCCGGTGAACGGCACCACGAAGAACAGCATCGACATCGCGGGGAAGATCGCGCTCCCGATCACCGCGATCGGAACGCGGACCGTCTCCAGGAACTGGTACCGGGCATGGGTGAGAACAAGGGACATCGCAGGCTCCTATCGATGGACGGGCCGGTGGGTCAGGCCGTCTGGGATTCGCGGGCGGTGACGGTTTCGCGGGTGGTGATGGTGAGGAAGGCCTCTTCGAGGGAGGTGGGCCGGATCTCCAGGTCGGAGAAGGGGACATCGGCCAGGACCAGCTCGCGGACCAGGGCGTCGGCGTCGGTGGTGAGCAGGTGCGTACGGGAGCCGTCGCGCTCGACGCCGAGGACGCCGGGCAGATCGGGAAGCTCCGCGCTGGTCAGGGTGACGCGGCGGATGCCGACCAGACCACGGATCTCATCCATGGTGCCGTCGGTGAGCACCCGGCCTTCGCCGATCACCACGACCCGCTCGGCCAGCGCCTCGATCTCCTCCAGATAGTGGCTGGTGATGACCACGGTCCCGCCTTCGGCGTGGAACTGCCGGATCCCGTCCCAGAGCGCGCGGCGGGCCCCGACGTCGAGACCGGTGGTGGGCTCGTCGAGGAAGACCAGCCGGGGGTCGCCGACGAAGGCCAGCGCCACCGCCAGGCGTCGCTTCTGCCCGCCGGACAGCCCGCCGATCTGCCGCCGTACGAGGTCGTCGAGGCCGAACCGCCCCAGCAACGCTCCCCGATCGACGGCGGCGGGGAAGTGCGCCGCCACGAAGTCGACGCACTCGCCGACCCGGAGCGTCGGCGGCAGGCCGGTCTCCTGCGGGGTGACTCCGATGCCGCGGCGCCGGACCGGGTCCAGGGGTGAGCCGCCGAGCAGCTCGACGGTGCCCGACGTCGGCCGCCGCAGCCCGGCGAACAGGTTGACCAGGGTGGACTTGCCCGCGCCGTTCGGCCCGAGCAGTCCGACCAGCTCTCCGGCGTGGATGTCGATGGAGACCCGGTCCAGTGCCGTCACCGCGCTGTATTTCCGGGTGACCTCGATGGTGCGAGCCAGGATCTCTGCCATGGGGGGTCCTCTTCTACGTTTTCTTCTACGTCAGGTCGAGTAGTTCGCGGATGGCGGCGGTGTAGTCCTCGAAGGCACGGCGCCCCTGACGGGTCAGGGCGACGTAGGTCACCGGGGTGCGCACCCGGTGGGTCTTGACGATTTCCACGTAGCCGGCCTCCTCAAGCTTGGTGAGGTGCACCGACAGGTTTCCCGCGGTCATTCCGAGCAGGTCCTTCAGCCCGGGGAAGGTGATCTGGTTCTCCTCGCCCAGGGCGTTGAGCGTGGTCATCACCCGCAGGCGGGCCTGCGCGTGGATGACCGGGTCGAGGTCGCGCGGCGCGGTCATGCCCTGTCCCGCTGCCGCCACCACTGCACCACGCCGACGACGACGAACCCGCCGCCCGCGCCGACGGACATGAGCAGGGCGTGGAGGCCGGGGCCTCCCACCGCGCCGATCACGTTGAGCACCGCGACTCCCGCGCCGAGGAAGAACATCATCGGCCTCCGCCAGATCGCGCCTCCGGCCATGTAGAGGACGGCCACGATCGTCATGGACATCACTCCCCAGAGCAGGCCGCTCTCGTCCGGCGGCAGCAGAAGGCTGAGCCGGCTGCCGAGCGCGCCCATGCAGGCGAAGCCGAACGCCCAGGCGAAGCCGTACATCGTGCCCCGCACCGAGGCCTCGCCCCGCACCTGGCCGGCCGCCCCCTTCCGCTGCGCGAAGGAGCTGATCGCCATGGCCAGGATCATGAGGGGGAACAGCACCGCCAGCGCCATGTTCTGGGTGATGGAACCGTAGGCGTAGTGCACGAACAGGGCGCCGAACCCGGCCAGCCAGGCGACTCCCCACGAGGTGTAGATCATCAGCGGGTCGCCGCCGAGCCGCACGCTCGTCCTGGCCTGCTGCCCCTCGATCAGCCGGAGCGTCTCCTCCGGACTCAGAGGCCTCTCGTCGTCCTCAAGCCGGTCCATGAGCCCACCCTCAAACTAGTTTGCGCTTCAAACTCTTGGTTTGAAGCGTAAACCACGCTGTGGTGCAAACTCAAGGGAGATTGCCGGTTTTCCGCGAAATGTCCGGGGTGAGCCGTCAGGGGGTTCTCTGGGTGAGGACCGGCGTCTCACTGCCGGCCGGGGTGAGCAGCAGGAACCGCTGCCGATCCCGGTTCGCGCTCGCGGGGGTCAGCACCTCCCGCAACGGGCCGATCGCCTGCGCGACCTGCGCCCCGGCAAGGTTCGTCTTGAAGGTGGCGAGCTCTTCCTTCCGCCCGAACGGGGCGGTCCGGGAGGTCACCAGCCAGAGCGTGTACAGCTTTCCCGGTTGCAGGCCGGACGCCGCGATCTGCACGGTGTCCGTCGGGCCCATCGAGTTCACGGAGACCGTAGCGTGCGCCGGGTTCTCACCGCCTCCCGGCGCGGTCAGGAAAAGGTGCCCGGCGCTGCCGGCCTCGCCGAGCGGCTCCAGGTTGGAGGTGCCGTCGCCGGACGGAACGGCCCGGGGAACGTAGACGAGGGCCTGCGGCTGCTGGCCGATGGGAATGGGAGCCTTCGTGAGGACCGTGTTGGTGAGCGTGTCGATCGCCATGACCGCGTCCTGGTTCTCCAGCCCGACGTAGACCCGCGTGCCGTCCCCCGATCCCCAGATGCCGTGCGGCAGGTCTCCGGTGGGGATGGCGGCGACCTGCTCCGGCCGCTCACCCCGGCGATAGACCTTCACCGTGTTCTCCCCGCCCACCGTCACGTAGGCGAACCTGCCGTTGGCGTTGTCCACGACCGTGACGTGGTTGGAAATGGGGCCGGTGTCGAGCGTGGCAAGGATGCGGAAGGGCGGCCGGCCCGTCATCACCTGCGTTTTCCCCGAGTCCTTGAGGGTGAACCAGACCTCCGTTCCGTCCCGGCTCACCGCCAGGTTCGGCGAGAACGGGCTCGCCTGGGGGACGCGGGCCACGACCCTGTGGCTCCGAGTGTCCACCACGTCCACTTCGGGGGTGAAGCTGGAGGGCACGAAGGCGTAGCGCCCGTCGGGGCGGAACAGCACCATGCCCGGCCCGTTGGCGGTCGGCACACGACGGATCTCCCTCATTGCCACCGGATCGATCACCGAGACGTAGTTCTCGCCGCGCACCGTCGCCCAGATCTCCTTGCCGTCGGGCGTGAAGAACGCCTCGTGCGGTGAGCGCCCGATGTAGACGACGCCTTTGACCTTGTTGGTCGCCGTATCGATCAGGGTGACCGAGTTTGAGCCGATGGAGACGACCGACAGCGTCCGGTGGTCCGGCGAGAAGCCCATGCCGTGCACCAGCAACTGGCCCCTGTACAGCGGGCTGAGCGCGCCGGGCACCGTGTCGCCGAGGCGGATGACGCCCAGCAGCTTGTTGGAGACGGGGTTGATCACGGACACGGTGTTCGAGGTCTGGTCGGCGGTGTAGACCCGGTCCTGGGCGGAAACCGGTATCCGAGCCGGCGGCTGCCGTTGTTCACGCGCCGGTGCGCTCGGTTCCTGCCGCGCCGTGCTCGGCTGCGGTGCGCTCGCCGTACCCGGCTGTGGTGCGCTCGCCGCGCCCGGTCGCGACGCGGCCGACCGGCGGCGCATCACGTCCATCTCCTGCCGCTGCGTAACGATGATCTCCTGAGCCAGCCTTCGCAGGACGGGATCGTCGCCGCCGTACGCCAGGAAGGCTCTGGCCATGTCAACCGCGCCCCGGTGGTGCGGGATCATCATGGCGGAGAAGTCATGATCGGGGTCGCCCGTCATGGGCGCGGCCGTCATGCTCCTGTTCATCGCCTCCATGCTCCGGGCCATCTCCCGCGCGAACGCCGACCTCGCGTCCGGGTGGGCCCCGTGCTCGTGTTGCGACGCGGCCCGCGGCCCCGCCTGGGGCTGGGCCTGGCATCCGATCGCGCCGAAGACGCAGAGCGCCGCCGTACCGAGAGCGCACAGCCTTCGCGAGGTGTTCGTCATCCGAAATCCCCCCGTCCCAGAAGACGCGCCGTCCGCGGCCCACTCCCCCGGACCCTGAAAACCGGACTCGGAATCGGCTCTGGCCGGCGGACGGTTCCAGCAAGTCCACACCTGCCGCGGGGCTTTCACATCCCCGAATCGTGTAATGGTCCGGCAGGCCTCCGGGGAGGATCAGACCGGATTTTGGCGCCGGGAACGCGATCTTGACGACGATTTGATGACGGCGGGCATTTGCCCTGATCGAGGGCCATGGCGTGCCTGCTCATGCCCGTGGATTTCCCCTCTGATGAGCACGTAGCCCGCTACCGCCGGTTACGGGATGAGGTGACGATTGCTCCGTCCTCCCGGCCCCTCAGGCTCTGTCGTGGAGGGGCCCTCGTCGGCTGGTCAGCTCACCTCGTGCGACAACGAGGCCGGGTTCAGGCGGATCAGGGTGATGCCGTACGCGATGATCCAGGCAACCCACATCAGCCAGCCGGCGAGGCCGAGGAGACCGAGGGGGCCGGTGTGGTCGATGACCAGGGGGGTGAGAGTGGCCGAGCCGAACAGCAGCGCGGCCGATGCCAGCCCCAGGGTGCCGTGCCACGGCCGGATGAGACCGGCGCGCAGGCCGGCGACGGACAGGCCGATGAGGGCGAGTGCCAGGAAGGTGCCGTTGAGGGTGAACAGCGCGTCGTGCAGGGCCCACAGTCCCCCGGCCGTGGCGCCGTCGCGCGCGGCCGTCGACGTGAGCGCGAGGCGGGTCGCGATGACCGCGGCGAAGGTGGCGTTCTGCAGTGCCAGGCCGGTGAATCCGATCAGTGACCACGCTTCGCCCCGGCCGCGTTCGAAGCGCCGCAGCGCGGAGACCGCGCCCGCGCCGAACAAGGTGGCCAGGAGCCAGGCGGAGGGAGTGAGCGCGGACGCGATGGCCACGACCTCGCCCTCGGCGCCGAAGAACGCGTTGACCTCGCCGATCTCGGCACCGGTGAGCGGCAGGCCGGCGGGCACCATGATCGCGTTGGCGAGGACGATCGTGATGGCGAAGCCAAGAGCGGCGATGCCGGTGATTCGAGAGAAGCCCATGACTGCCTCCGTATTCATTTTTGACGTGATAGGGGCGAGCACGTGCCCTGAATTGCCACATGTCGGGACAACGGACCGTGGTGTCGGCGCGCGCTGGTCAGACGGTGCCTGCCGCGCAGACCAGGACGAAACCGATCAGCAGCAGCCAGGAGCGCACGCCCTGGAAGAACTCCCAGCGGCGGCGGGTCCGTTCCCATCCGGCGGGCGGGTTCGCCGGGTCCCAGCGTCCGGTGGCGATGTTGATCGGGACGTTGACGGCGACGGTGAACCCCACCGCGACGGCGAACGCGACCGCCGCGGACCAGGCGAGCCACCCGGGCCCGCCGCCCTCGATCGCGACGGCCACCGCGAGCACCACGCACAGCGTCATCCCGACCGGCATGACCCGCCCGAACGTCTTGAGCAGGCCCTTCTCGACGGTGATGCGTTCGGTGCCGGGCAGGTGGCGCAGCACAGGATGGACGAAGGCGTAGGAGCCGAACTCGGAACAGGCGACAAAACCGGTGACGGCCAGCGTGACGAAGACGAGCAGGTTCACGGCGACTCCGCGGGTAGTGGCCCCGGCGGCGACGCGGCTTTCACGGCGGTCAACGCCGTCTCGATCAGCGCGTCGGGCTCGGGCCATGGCATGTCGGGTTTGGTGATGCGCAGGTCGATGGCGCCGTGCAGGGAGGCCCACAGCTCGGTGGCCAGCACGAACGCCGCATCGCGGCGGGCGGGCGACAGGCACGCGCTGACCGCGTCGACCAGCACCTTGTAGGAGGCCGCGCCGGGATGCGCGGCGCCGGGCTCGAGCCCCAGCCCGGCCGGGCCCGCGTTCATGGCGCTGAACAGCACCCGGTAGTGCCCCGGCTGCTCCAGACCGCTCCGGACGTACGCCCTGGCGATCGCCTCGAGCCGCGCGACGGGGTCGCCGGCAGCGGACACGGCGGCGCTTTCGAGCCGCTCGGTGAACTCGGCGAACCGCTCGGCGATGACAACACGCAGCAACGACTCCTTGTCCGGGAAGTGCCGGTACACCGAGGGTGCGGTGACGCCTGCGGCGGCGGCGACGGCCCGCATGGTGAGCGCGTCGGCGTCGCCGAGCCGCGCCAGCAGGTCGGCGGCCACCCGGATCACCACTTCACGCAGCTCGTGCCCGGTGCCACGGCGCCTGCGGTGCGGTGCGGTCATGGGGTGCCGGTCCCGCCGTCCAGCATCACGCGGACCAGAACCCGGCCGCTCGCGACAGCCGCGTGTACGTCTGCGGTGTCCGGGGTGCCGTCCGCGCCGACCCGGACCCGCGCCCAGCGCCCGTACGCGCGGTGGTCACGCACGAGTGCGGTGAGCGCCTCGGCCACAACGGCAGGCTCGCGCACCGCCTCGGCCACCGCCGCGACCCGGCGGCCCCGCAGCCGCAGCTCCACCGGCGCCCCGCCGTCGAAGTTACGCCACCACTCCCCCTTCGTGGTGACCAGCAGCTCGCGGTCACGCTGGAGGTAGTTGACGGGGGTGACGTAGCGGGCGCCGCTGCGGCGCCCGGTGAAGCTCAGCAGGAGACTCCTCCGGCTCATCACCGGGTGCAGCGGCGAGGACAGGATCGCGGCCGGGATCCAGTTGCGCAGCGATGGGGTGGCCATCAGACGACACCGCCGGGGCGCGGCACACCCAGCCGCCGACCCATCTCGTCGGCCAGCGCCTGCAACGCCGCGAGCGGCCGGACGAACACCGTGAGATCCGAGATCCGCTCGTCCCGGTCCTGGCGGGCGACGAGCAGCCCGTCGGCCCGGCCGGGGTGGCCCGCGACCTGGGCGCTGAACATCAGAACCGAGGTGTCGCCGACGATGGTCGCCGACACCTCGATGTCGTGCAGCGCCCCGTCGAGCACGGCCCCGATGACGTGAGACGCGGCACCGATCCCCTCGATCGGCTCGTCGTGCACCGCCACCCGCAGGGTGACGTCCTCGGCCAGCACCGCGGACACGGCAGTGGCGTCCTCCGCGGCGAGCGCCCGTCCCAGCTGATCCAGCACTGCTCCCCCTCCCAGTAGGTTAACAATGGTTATAGTAACGCACGTTAACGTACTTCTGCAGGTTCCGTTGACGACTTCTTTCGACCGAATGCACGCCACCGACCAAGCCCGGCACTCGGGCCTGTGCCATGAAATGCGAACCTGCTGGGAGGAGCCGACCGGCCCGATCATCCCCGAGGGCTTCCAGGAGCCCGAAACCATGGGGGTGCACCCGTAGAGCCCTGCGCGTCGGCGTTCTGCGGCAAGGCCCGGATGCCCGCGGACCTCTTGCAGCGGGTCGTCCTCGAGGTGGGTCGCCCCGCCGAGCCGGGCGAGCCCTACGTCGAAGGTGTCAACGACGCCCGCGACGAGGAGCTCCTGAAGGGCTACGCGGTTCGCGGCAAGACGGTCGCGGCCGTGCGGCACCGGCGCGGGTTGAAGAGCGGTCCCGTGGTCAGGTCGGCGCGGCCTACTTCGTCCGGGGGCGGTTGCCCCACTTCGGCTTGCGGAACAGGTCGCGCCGCTCCAGGAGGTAGGCGAGCTTCGCGGCGGCGACCTTGACCGTCTCCTCGTACCGGTGCCGCTTCTGCGGGACGACCGCGCTCCAGTGTTCGAGCAGGACGGCCATCTCGTCGGCGATCTCGCCGATCACCCGGTAGCGGGTGCTGAAGGTGTAGAGGTCTCCGTGCACCTCGTTCACCAGCTCCTCGTCGACCCGCCGGGCCAGCGGCCTGATCTTCCTGAGGAGGTCGGTCTCCATGGCCGGGGTGACCGGCGCCCGGCGGGCGTCGCCGTCCGGAACCATGATGAGTGCCCGGATCCGCGCGATGGCCAGGGTCCGCTCCGTCTGCGGGGTCGCGGGATGCTCGGCGAGGTCCAGCAGACGCCGGAGAGTCTCCTGCGTCTTGTCGTCGAACATAGAAACCCAATCCGCCTTCGTGCCCTGTCGCACATGCCGCACAGGTGCGATCACATGTTATTCGACCGGGCGGTCCCCGTTCCCCGGCTCCAGGAGCCGGCGGCCCTGCGGCGGCGGCGCGATCGTCAACAACTCCTCCAACCTCGGCGTCACCGGGGCAGCGGGCATGGCCTCCTACAGCGCCGCCAAGCACGGCGTCGTCGGGCTCACCCGCTCGGCGGCACTCGACACGGCCGCGGCCGGCATACGGATCAACGCCCTGATCACCGGCGGCGTCGACACCCCGCTGCTGCGCGCCGGCATGGGCCCGAGCCCTGAGGAGTCCCTGCGCGTGGCCGGGGCGATGCACCTGGTCGGGCGGGTCGGCCGGCCGGACGAGATCGCGGCGTTCGTGGCGTTCCTGCTGAGCGACGAGGCCAGGTTCGTCACCGGGGCCGCGCTCGCGATCGACGGCGGGCTGACCGCCGCCTGACGACGGATCCCTGCCGGTGCCGTCACCGAACCGAGTCGCCCGTGCGATCTCCGTCGGCGGATGATCTCGATAGGCGGCTGATGATAGATGATGAAAGGCCCAATTTCATTCCCTCCATCAAATCCGGTATTCAACGGCCTTTTTACTGGACCATTTGCGCGAATAGCCCTACTTTTCCATTTTTCTCCTAATACAGTCCAGCCTTGTCGGGCGGTGGCCACCCTTCGGGGAGGGGCGTAGGAGAGTGGACGGGGTGGCTGACGGCCATGGATCCGATCGGTAACGATCTGCTCAGAATCATGGAGCCGGAACTCGGATACCGGGAGGGGCCCGGCCTGCACAGCAAGTTCGGCGAGTGGTACTCGCTCACGGTCGACCAGGACGCCCAGTACAAGACGGCCCCCTGGTGCGACATGTTCATCGCCTGGGCGGCGGAGCAGGCGGGCGTCAAGGAATTCGTCGGCCAGTTCGCCTGGACGCCCTCCCACGCCCGCTGGTTCGAGACGCAGGGCGCGTGGTCACAGACGCCCGAGGCCGGGGCCCTGATCTTCTTCGACTGGTCGGGCGGCAAGGACATCACGGGCATCGACCACGTGGGCATCGTGGAGCGACTGGAGAGTGGAACGATCCACACCATCGAGGGAAACGTCGACGGTGTCTGGCTCAAGCGCAAGGAACGCGACGAGAGCAAGGTCGTCGGCTACGGGCTGCCGCGCAAGGTCAAGGAGAACCTGACCGGCGTCACGACAGGGAAGGACGTGTCCACCCTGCAGGCGGCGGGGCGGATCGAGGTCCGCCCCGCGCTCGTGCCCGGTTCCATGATCCTGACCGACTACTCCGGGACGTCCCCGATCTCCCTGGAGGTGGCCCCCGTCGCGGCGCTGCTGACCTTCATCCTCGGCATGACGTTCATCCTGTCCAGGCTGCGTCCCCACACCTCGACGGGGCGTCACCGCAGGAGGCGCGGGCGGCGTGAGCCGTACGGGCTTGATTAATAAGGTTAGGCAAAGCTAAGTTGCTCGCGACGATGTTCCCGAGCGAAGGCGACGCGATGACAGCCGGCAGCGATCAGACCCTAGAGCGTGCGACGGAGGTTCCCGCCTACCGCCCCTTCTCCGTGGAGGTCCTGCGTACGCGACGGCTCAGCCCGAGCTTCGTCCGGGTCACCTTCGGTGGCGAGGAGCTGTCCGACTTCGCCGACGAGGGCTTCGACCAGAGGATCAAGGTGGTCTTCCCGCTGCCCGACGGCGGCTTCACCCCCGTCGGCGGCGGCGACGACTGGTACCGGCGCTGGCGTGCGCTCCCCGCGGAGCTGCAGAACCCGATCCGCACCTACACCGTGCGCGCCGTACGGCCGGAGCTGCGCGAGCTCGACGTCGACTTCGTACTCCACGGCGAGACCGGTCCCGCCTCCCGATGGGCGATCCGCGCCGCCCCCGGCCACCGGGCCGTGGTGATCGGTCCCAACGCCGCCTACCCCGGCCCCACCGGCGGTCAGGAGTGGGCTCCGCCCGCCGGGGCGGCGCACCTGCTGCTGGTCGGCGACGAGACGGCCGTCCCCGCCGTCACCACCATCGCCGAGGCGCTCTCCGGCGAGGTGCGGGCCACGGTCCTGCTCGAGGTTCCCGGCCCCGGCGACGTGCTCCCCCTCGACGTCCGGCCGGGAGTGGAGGTCATCTGGCTGTCCCGCGACGGAGCCGGCCACGGCGACCTGCTCATCCCCGCCGTCCGGGGCGTCCTCGCCGGGATCACCGGGCCCGCCACGGCGGCGAGAACGGGCGCGGTCACATTGGAGGACGTCGACATCGAGGTGGAGACCCTCTGGGACGTCCCGGAGGTCCCCGGCGGCGACGGCCTCTACGCCTGGCTGGCGGGTGAGGCCGGCATGGTCAAGCTGCTCCGCCGCCACCTCGTCCAGGAGGCGGGGATCGACCGGTCGTCGGTCGCCTTCATGGGCTACTGGCGGCTGGGACGTTCGGAGATCGGCTGAGCCCCTGCCGAGGAGGCGAGCGGGCGCCGTCAGATCGGGCGCCGTCAGATCGGGCGCCGTCGGCCCGGTCGCCTCCTCGGCAGCTCCTCGGCGGCGAGCGTCCGGCCGCCTCCGCGGTGACCACGCCCGGCCGTGGATCACCCCGTGGATGCCCCCACGCGGTGCTCCTGCGGGCTGATGCCGCGCACGCGCTTGAAGGCGGTGCTGAGGGCGAAGGAGCTGCCGTAGCCGACCTGCCTGGCCACCGCGCCGACGGTGGCGTCCCCCTCGCGCAGCAGATCGGCGGCCATGGCCAGCCGCCAGCCCGTGAGGAACGCCATGGGCGGCTCACCGACCAGCTCGGCGAAGCGGCGGGCCAGCCCCGCGCGGGACACGCCGACCCCCGCGGCCAGCGTGGCCACGGTCCAGGGATGGGCCGGATTGTTGAGCAGCATCCGCAGGGCCTTGCCCACCACGGGGTCGCCGTGGGCCCGATACCAGGCAGGGGCCTCGGCCGCCTGGAGGGAGAACCAGGCTCGCAGGACGGCGATGAGCAGCAGGTCCAGCAGCCGGTCGAGAACCGCCTCCTGGCCGGGCTCGTCCTTGACGATCTCGGCGGCGAGCAGCGGGACGAGGGGGCAGTCCCAGGCGTCCTCCGCCAGGACCAGCAGCGGGGGCAGCGCCTCGAGCAGCCGCTGGCTGATCTCCCCGCTCATCTGGTAGGTGCCGGTGAGCATCATCGTCGAGCCGTCCGGGCTCTCGCCCCAGGTGCGGACGCCCAGATCCATCGCCTGCGCCAGGTCCTCCCCCTGCGGGGTGGCGCAGCGCTGCCCGGGGTGGATCACGATCTGGGGCGACGTCGCCGGGTCGTCGGCGACGGTGTACGGCTCGGGACCGCGCACGATCGCGACGTCGCCGGGGCGCAGCAGCACGGACTCGCCCCCGTCGGGGATCACCCATGCCTCGCCTCGCACGATGGCCACGAGGGTGAGCGGCGCCTGGTCCTGGATGCGCAGGGACCAGGGCGGATCCATGATCGAGCGGAGGAGGAACGCTCCTCTGGCCCGAGGTCCGTCCAGAAGGCCGGTGAATGCGTCCATGCGCCTCAGTTTAGACGCAGGAACATGGAACTGAGCCTCTCAACCATGTTCCGTCTCACTGCACGGCACTTTACTGATGGCATGGAAAACAACGCGCACAGGCAGAAGACGACCCTGGTCCTCGGCGGCACGGGCAAGACCGGCCGCAGGGTGGCGGAGCGGCTCACTGCGGCCGGCCTGCGGCCGCGGATCGGTTCCCGCTCGAGCGAGCCGCCGTTCGACTGGGAGGATCCGGCCACCTGGGCACTCGCGCTGAAGAACGTCGACGCGGTATACCTGGCCTACCAGCCGGACCTGGCGTTCCCCGGAGCCGTCACCGCGGTCCGTTCGTTCACCGCGCTGGCGGTCGAGAGCGGCGTGCGGCAACTGGTGCTCCTGTCCGGCAGGGGCGAGGAGGAGGCCGGGATCAGCGAGCAGACGGTGCGCGACTCCGGCGCCGACTGGACGATCCTGCGGTCGAGCTGGTTCTGCCAGAACTTCAGCGAGGACTACCTGCTGGAGCCGGTGCTGGCCGGCGTGATCGCGTTCCCGGCCGGGGACGTGGCGGAGCCGTTCGTCGACGTCGAGGACATCGCGGACGTCGCGTTCGCGGCGTTGACGGAGGACGGACACTCCGGGCAGCTCTACGAGCTGACCGGCCCCCGGCTGCTGACCTTCGCGGACGCGGCCGCGGAGATCGCCGCGGCGTCCGGCCGGGAGGTCCGCTACGTGCCCGTCTCCCCCGAGCAGTACGCGGCCGAGCTGGCGGAGCACGGCGTGCCGGCCGAGTACGCGGCATCGCTTCTCGACCTGTTCACCGGGGTTCTGGACGGCCGCAACGCCCACCTGACGGACGGCGTCCGGCGCGCCCTGGGCAGGGAGCCCCGGGACTTCGCCGACTACGCGCGGGCCACCGCCGCCACCGGCGTCTGGGACGGCCGGTAGGGCGACCGCGGCCGCGCACGAGCCGGACGCCGCCCTTCCTCGCGACCGCCCGGGGAGGCATGATCTCCGCGAGAAGCGCGTCCGATTTTGTGCTGGAAATTCAATTCATGTCATGGAGGATTAAATGTTGGGGTTGTTCCGAAGTGTGGTGCTGGTCGCGGCCACGGTGACCGTGGGACTCATGGCGGGCCTCTTCTACGCCTACGCCAATTCCGTCATGATCGGGCTGGGCCGGGCGAGCGACCGGACCTTCGTCGAGGCGATGCAGCGGATCAACACGGCGATCCTCAACGGCTGGTTCTTCGTGTGCTTCCTCGGCGCGCTGGTGCTGACCATCCTGGCCGCGGTGCTCCATCTCTCCGAGGACCGGCGATCCGTACTGCCCTGGATCCTGGCCGCGGTCGTCCTGTACGGGGCGCAGCTCGTCATCACCGCCGCCGTCAACGTACCGCTCAACAACATGCTCGACGCCGCCGGAGATCCTCGCCACATCACCGACCTCGCGGCGGTGCGCGAGCAGTTCGAGGCGACATGGGTCCGCTGGAACCTCATCCGCGCGGTGACGTGCACGGCCGCGTTCGGCTGCCTCACCTGGGCCCTCGTGCTGTACGGACGCCTCGCGACGCCGGGCGGGTCGTAATCTCCGACCGTTCCTCGTGCGCCGTCTTCATGATCGGGGGCGGGCGGCGCACGAGGAGCGGTTCACATCCGCGGAACCGGCCAAGCCCACCGCAGCGGGCCGGCCGGTTCCGCTCAGTCGTGGCCGGCCCAGAACCGCTCCAGTTCCCCGCAGATGAAGTCGGTTCGCTCCTGGAACACCCCCCCTTGCGCTGGGACCTTCCCCGCGTCCGCCATACGCGGGCAACGATCCCGCAATACTCCGTCCCACAGCGGAAGGGTCATCTTGCCGCCCTCCCGTACCGGGCGAGGACGGCTGCGCCGACCGGCTCGGCCGACAGGCACTCCAGGTACGCGGGAGGTTCGCCGACGGAGAAGAACCGCCGGCCGCTGCCGAGAACCGTGGGAAAGGTCAGGAGCCGGTACTCATCGATCAGGTCGTCGGCCATCAGCGCACGCACGACGCTCAAGCTGCCGGTGATGATCACATCGCGCTGCTCGCGTTTGACCGCGTCGATGAGGTCACCGTCGATGACCTTCGAGTTCGCCCATGCCGAGGTGTCGGTCAGCCTACGAGAGGCGACCAGCTTCGGCACGGCGTTCATCCGCGCGGAGAACGCGTCATCGCGCCCCGGCCACAGCCGCGAGAACAGCTGCCAGGTCGTACGCCCCAGCAGCATGACGCCGTCGTCCAGCGTGCTCCCCAGCCGGAACTTGTCCCCGGCGACGGTCTCGGGCCCGTGCCGGAACGCCCAGCCCCCGGCCGGTGTGCCTCCGGAACCGTCCGGGTCGGACACGATCCCGTCCAAGGTGATGAACTGAATGACGATGACGCTCACGATGAGTGGCCCTTTCGATCGATGCTCACCTGTACGTACCGGCGGCATCGGCCCGGCTCATCGCGCCCGGCCGAATTCGTCGAAAAAATCTGCCGGGGCAGGCCAAAAGCCTCGAACACACCGGGATCGGCGAACCCGACGTTGCGGATGACAAGGCCGCCGTCCGCGCCTCTGGAGGTCTCCGAACCGCCGCGTTGGACGCGCCGGAGTCACACTTCAAGAAAGGGCGTTTGTGTGCCATAGTGCGCATTGGGGCTTATATGTGACTTTGTACGCAGAAAAGTACATTTCACCCATCTAGCTTGAGGGTGCGCGTTGAGAACAGCGCGCACCACTCAAGGGGGAAATGACATGAAGATCACACGAAGCCTGGCGACGGCGGCCGCGACTCTGGCGATCGCCGGTGGCATCATCGCCTCCACCGGCGGAGCCGCCTCGGCCGCCACCGCGACCACCGCGAGCACCGCGAGCACCGCGAGCACCGCGGCCGTCTCGGCCGCCACGGTCAGCGCGAGCCAGACCGTGGCGGTGAGCACATCCAACCGCGGCGAGCGCTACCGCTTCGACGGGCACCGCTTCTACCGGTGGTTCAACGGTGGCTGGAGGGCCGTGTCCTTCGATTACGCCCGCTCCCACCACTACGACCGCAACCACCGCGACCGCGACTACGACCGCGACCACAACCGCCGCGACCACAACCGCCGCGACCACGACCGCCGCGATAACGACCGCCGTGACCACAACCGCGGCGACCGGCACTGAGAATTGTCGCGACAGGCGCTGAGGACCGAAGGCCGGCCTCGCATGGCCCGAGTGCCTGCGGTCAGGCGGCGGGTGTGTCGACGGAGATGACGGTGTCGCGCCAGGCGTCGAGTTCGGCGAGGCGAGCTTTGAGGGCGGTGCGCATGTCGTTGGCGCCGATGGCCGGGCGCAGCGGAGGCTGCTCGCTGTCGACGACTTCGAGGAGGGCGGCGCGCTCGGAGGAGTCGAACGCACCAGGCGGCGGTTCGCCCAGTTTCGAGGAGGGCGGCGGCGCGCTCGGAGGAGTCGAACGCCCTGGGCGGCGATTCGCCCAGTTGCCGCTGTATGGCCCGGACGGTCTGGTCGTGGTCCTGAAGAGCGGACCGCGCCAACTGCGTACGGCGGCGACCGCCTGGTCGTTCGCCGCCACCGGCGGGATGGCGCACGGAGCCGACATGATGGAACGGGGGCTGCTCGCCGGCCGAAGCGCATGACCTGAGCCGGCGGCAGCCCGGACGGATCCCGAAATCGCCGTACCGCTTTCGGGAACCGCGGGCACGCGGGAAGGCAACAACGGGTGTCCTGACCGAGAGCCGAGAGGCCGGATATGAGCGAAACGAGCCGGACCCGGACGGGAGACCGTGACGTCTTCCCCGCCGACGGGGCGGGGTATCGCGGCTTCTTCCCCGCCGACGAGGCGGAGGCCGACGACGCCCTCCTCATCGAGCGGTCCCGGCGGGAGCCGGAGGCGTTCGCCGGGGTCTTCCACCGGCACGCACCGGAGATCAAGCGCTACGTCACCCGGCGGCTGGGAGCCGACGCGGCCGAGGACGTCGTGGCGGACACCTTCCTGGCGGCGTTCCGCGGGCGGGAGGGCTACGACCCGTCGCAGCCCAGCGCGCGCCCGTGGTTGTACGGCATCGCGACCAACCTGATCAGGCGGCACAAGCGCGTCGAGGTGCGGCAGCTGCGCGTTCTCGAACAGACCGGCGTCGATCCGGTGACCGTCCCGTTCACCGAACGCAGCGACGAGCGGCTGAGCGCCGACGCCGTGCGGCGGAGGCTGGCGGCCGCCCTGGCGAGGCTGCCCGCGGGCCACAGGGACGTGCTGCTGCTGGTGACGTGGGGCGGCCTGACCTACGTGGAGGCCGCCCAGGCGATGGACATCCCGGTGGGCACGGTCCGCTCGCGCGCCAACCGGGCCAGGAGCAAGGTGCGCAGGGAACTCGGCGGAGTCGACCCCACATCCGTCAGCGAGGAGACCTTCCATGAATGAGATGACCCAGTTGAACCGGCTGCGCTCGGAAGTGCCCCGGCCGGACCCGGCGGAGCTGCGCGCCGAGGAGCAACGGCTGTTGTCGGAGATCGCCGCCTTCGGCGCCTCGCCCCCCGCTCGTCGAGCCACGCGCCCGCCCGGCCGGACGTACCGCCTGCCGGACCGCCCGGTGGGCCTGCGGGGGATTCTCCGGGTGAACCTCAGGACGAGCCTCGCCATCGGGGTCACGGCCACCGCGATCACGGGAATCGCGTACTTCGCCCCTCTCTCGCCGGACAGGGGATCCGCCGTCCAGGTGGCGCCCGTGGCGATGTCGGCGATCCTCCAGCGGGCCGCCGACACCGCGAGCGAGCGGGACGATCTGGCCCCGAAGCCCGGACAGTTCCTCGCCTACGAGTTGCAAATCATGTTCCCGGTCAAGCTGAAGGAGGGCGGCAAGGACGTCCGCTACCTGGATCGCAGCCTGTTGAAGGTGTGGCTGCCGGTCGAGGGCTCGCCCCTGGACGGGGTCGTGTCGAGCGAGCATCTCGCGCCCAAGCCGTTCCCGGGAGAGCCGCTGCCCGCCGAGGCCAGGCGGCGGGAGGGAGGCATCGCGGAGCCGTCGAAGCCCACGGGCTACGACATCCGTCCCGACTACCGGCGCACCGACTACGCCCACCTGAGCCGGTTGCCCACCGATCCCGCGGGAATGCGCGAACACCTCTACCGGGGCCTGGAACAGGACCCCCTGGCCGACTACACGGCGTGGGGGAACGTCGGCTCGATGATCACGCAGGCGTACATGCCGTCCGCCCAGCGGGCCGCGCTGTTCCGGGCGGCCGGCACGATCCCCGGCGTCGAGACCGTCGACGAGGCCGAGGACGCCGCCGGGCGCAGGGGGGTCGCGGTGGCCATGGTCAACAAGTTCGGCGGGGTACGGCACGAGTACATCTTCGACTCCACCACCTACCTGTATCTGGGTGAGCGCGTCGTCGTGGTGGACGCGGCTACGGCGGGAGCGCCCGAGGGCACCCTGCTGACCTCGACGGCGCAGCTGAAGGTCGAGGTGGTCGACCACGCGCCCGAGGCGCGGACCGGGTAGGGGTCCCGGCAACGCCGCTGACCGTTCCGTTGTCGTTCAAGCCCCGACGCTCGGCTGTCTGTTCCGCTGTCCGGCGTCCATCGATGATCGGTCACGGTCCGAACCAGACCAAGACATCCCGTAGCCGCCGCTTGCGGGTCCAGCCGATATCACCTACGCGACATCGGGCCGCGTCATCAGCGGCGACCGCAGATGCAACACCAGACCGGGGCCGGTCAGGGGCACGGTGCTCCACGTCGCGACCGCTGTGCCCGCACCGGCGTCGACCACCAGCCGGACCCGGTGCGGGGTGGTGATGACGTAGAGGTCGGCGACGAACGTGTCGCCCTGCCAGGCGCCGGCCGCGACGACGGGGCGGCCGAGCGGTGAGCTTTCCCGCCATTCGCCGTGGCCGGCCTCGACGTCGAGGGACGACCCGAGTCGCAGGAGCCACCCGCCGTCCACGGGATCGACGATCACCGTGGTTCCGTCGGGCAGAGCCGAATCCCCGGCGGAGGCGTCGAGGCTCGCCCTGACGGAACGCTCCGGGGCGGCCGAACCCGGCACCGGCGCGAACGACAGCCGCCGCAGCCGATCGGCGAGGATCTCGTCGTCCCGGACGCTTCCCGCGTGGTCCAGGCCGGGCAGCAGGCACTCCCATACTGCGTCGAGCACCGCCTGTGCCCTCGTGTGGGCGCCGGTCACGGCGACCACGAGATCGTGCGACGGGACGACCACGCAGAGCTGGCCGAAGGAGCCGTCACCGTGGTGACCGTGACGCGACACCCAGAACTGGTAGCCGTAACCGCACAGGTAGTCGGCGTCCCCCGACCCGTCCTCGAGGTGCAGGGTATCGATGTGCCGCCTGGTCGCGAGCTCCACCCATTCGCGCAGGACGAGCCGCCGGTCGCCCCACAGGCCTCCGCGCAGCAGCAGTTCACCGAAGGCGGCGACGGCCTCGGTCGTGAGGTGCAGTCCGTGGAATCCGAAGGCGGCACCGCTCGCCACCCGGTCCCATTCGGCGTGGTCGACGCCCATCGGCGTGAAGAGGCGCTCGTCGAGCAGTTCCGGGAGGCCGTGGCCCGTGACCCGTTCCACCATCCGGGCCAGAATGAAGGTGGTCGGATTGTCGTAGGTGTGCCGTGTTCCCTCGGTCTCGGGAAACGGTACGCGCAGGAAGCCCTTCACCAGGTCGTCCGGTTCCAGTCGCCAGGCCTCGGCGAGGCTGTCCGTACGGTGTCCGGTCGTCATGGACAGCAGGTGGTGAACGGTGAGGCGGCGTCCCTGCTCCGAGATGTCTGCCGGAACGTGGTCGGGCAACACGTCCACCACCCGATCGTCCAGCGAGAGCAGCCCGTCGGCGATCGCGAGCCCCACGGCGATCGAGGTGAACGACTTGGTCAGCGAGTAGAGGAGGTGCGGGCGCTCAGCCGAGTACGGCGCCCACCAGCCTTCGGCGACGACGCGACCGTGGCGCACGACCATGAGGGAGTGACACTCGATGGACTGCGCTTCGAGCCGGTCCAGCAGCGCGGTGACCGCGCGGGACGACATCCCCGAGGCGGCCGGTGTCGACCGTGGCAGCAGGGCGCGTTGAGAAGGCATCCAGGCACCCTAAAACAGAACCGCCCCATCGGGTCGGCCGGCAGCGCCGCGCCGGCGACCGGCAGACCCGCGATCCCGGCGAACACGCTGATCGCACCTGACGCCAACGGCGATGTCGCACCACGATGTCGCGAACCCGTTACCCCATGACTTAACGGGACGCGGCAGGTATCGGACGACCATACGCCGATGGACGGGGAATCATCTGGTCGCATCCGGTCGGCGGCCGATCGCCGTGATCACTGATCGGATTCGGGATCCGGACGCGCCGGATCCCGTTCCGCGTCATGCCGCCCCTGGAGGTCAGGCGTCGTCTTCGAGGTCTCCCTCGGACTTGAGGTAGACCTCCTGCAGATCGCGCAGGATGTCGGGGTCGGGGTGCTCCCACATGCCCCGGCCGGCCGCCTCCAGCAGCCGTTCGGCGATGCCGTGCAGCGCCCAGGGGTTGGATTTGGCGAGGAAGGCCTGGTTCTCCGGGTCGAGCACGTAGGTCTCGGCCAGCTTGTCGTACATCCAGTCGGCGACCACCCCGGTGGTCGCGTCGTAGCCGAACAGGTAGTCGACCGTGGCGGCGAGCTCGAAGGCCCCCTTGTAACCGTGCTTGCGCATCGCGGTCAGCCAGCGGGGGTTGACCACCCGGGCACGGAAGATCCTGGAGGTCTCCTCCGAGAGCGTCCGGGTACGGACGGCGTCCGGCCGGGTGCTGTCGCCGATGTAGGCCGCGGGGGCCTTGCCGGTGAGCGCGCGGACGGTGGCGATCATGCCGCCGTGATACTGGAAGTAGTCGTCGGAGTCGGCGATGTCGTGCTCGCGGGTGTCGACGTTCTTGGCCGCCACCGCGATCCGGCGGTAGGCCGACTCCATGTCCTGCCTGGCCGGGATCCCGTCGACGCCCCGGCCGTAGGCGAAACCGCCCCACACCGCGTAGACCTCGGCGAGGTCGGCGTCGTCACGCCAGTTGCGGCTGTCGATCAGCGGCAGCAGCCCGGCGCCGTAGGCCCCCGGCCGGGAGCCGAAGATCCGCATGGTGGCCCGGCGCTCGTCGCCGTGGCCCTCCAGGTCGGCGAGCACGTGTGCCCGGACGTAGTTCTGCTCCTCGGGCTCCTCCTGGGCGGCGGCCAGCCGTACGGCGTCGTCCAGCATGGCCACGACGTGCGGGAACGCGTCGCGGAAGAACCCGCTGATCCTGACCGTGACGTCCACGCGCGGGCGCCCGAGCTCCTCGGCGGAGATGGGCTCCAGCCCGGTCACCCGCCGTGAGGCCTCGTCCCACACCGGCCGCACGCCGAGCAGCGCCATCACCTCGGCCACGTCGTCGCCGGCGGTGCGCATGGCGCTGGTCCCCCACACCGACAGGCCGACCGAACGAGGCCAGTCGCCGGTGTCGGTCCGGTAGCGATCCAGGAGGGAGTCGGCCATCGCCTGGCCGGTCTCCCAGGCCAGGCGGCTCGGCACCGCCTTGGGGTCGACGGAGTAGAAGTTACGGCCGGTGGGGAGCACGTTGATCAGCCCGCGCAGCGGCGACCCGCTCGGCCCGGCCGGCACGTAGCCGCCGTCGAGGGCGTGCAGGATCGCGTCGATCTCGTCGGTGGTCCGCGCCAGCCTGGGCACGATCTCCGTCGCCGCGAACCGCAGGATCCGCTCCACCAGTCCGATGTCCACCACGGCGCCCCCCATGACACCCGCGACGGTGTCGAGGGACAGGACGGCGGCGGTGACGTCGGCGGCGGCGGACGGCTCCCAGGCCCGGTGTTCCATGGCCTCGACCAGGGCGCGGGCCAGCGTCTCGGCCTCGTCGGTGCCGATGCGGCCCGCCGTACCGTCCTCGGCGAGGCCGAGGGCCTCGCGCAGGCCGGGGAGTGCCTCGCTGCCGGCCCACATCTGGCGGGCGCGGAGCATCGCCAGCACCAGGTCGATCCGCGGCTCGCCCTCGGGGGCGAGGCCCAGCACGTGCAGGCCGTCGCGGATCTGAACGTCCTTGACCTCGCACAGCCAGCCGTCGACGTGCAACAGGAAGTCGTCGAACTCCGCGTCGTGCGGGCGGTCGGCGAGGCCCAGGTCGTGGTCGAGTTTGGCGGCCTGGATGAGGGTCCAGATCTGGGCGCGGATCGCCGGGAGCTTCGCCGGGTCCATCGCCGCGATCGAGGCGTGCTCGTCGAGGAGCTGCTCCAGCCGGGCCATGTCCCCGTAGGTGTCGGCGCGGGCCATCGGCGGGACGAGGTGGTCCACGAGGGTGGCGTGGGCGCGCCGCTTGGCCTGGGTGCCCTCGCCGGGGTCGTTGACCAGGAACGGATAGATCAGCGGCAGGTCGCCGAGCGCGGCGTCCGGACCGCAGGAGGCGGACATCCCGTTGGACTTGCCGGGCAGCCACTCGAGGTTGCCGTGCTTGCCCACGTGGACCACGGCGTGGGCGCCGAAACCGTCGGCCAGCCAGCGGTAGGCGGCCAGGTAGTGGTGGCTGGGCGGCAGGTCGGGGTCGTGGTAGATCGCGATGGGGTTCTCCCCGAAGCCGCGCGGGGGCTGCACCATGACCACGACGTTGCCGGCGCGCAGCGCGGCCAGCACGATCTCGCCCTCCGGGTTCTGCGACCTGTCCACGAACAGCTCGCCGGGCGCCGGGCCCCAGTGCGCCTCCATCCGGGTGCGCAGGTCCTCGGGCAGGGTGGCGTACCACTCGGCGTAGCGACTCGCCGCGATGCGCACCGGGTTGCCGGCGAGCTGCTCCTCGGTGAGCCAGTCCGCGTCCTGCCCGCCCGCCGCGATCAGCGCGTGGATCAGCGCGTCGCCGTCCTGCTCGCTCACGCCCGGCAGTTCGCCCTCGGCGCCGATGTCGTAGCCCCGCTCGCGCATGACGGCCAGCAGCCGCACCAGGCTCGCGGGGGTGTCCAGGCCGACGGCGTTGCCGATCCGGGAGTGCTTGGTGGGGTAGGCCGACAGCATCAGCACGAGCCGCCGCTCACCGGCGGGGATGTGCCGCAGTACGGCGTGCCGTACCGCGATGCCCGCCACGCGCGAGGCCCGCTCGGGGTCGGCCACGTAGACGGTCAGCCCGTCCTCGTCGATCTCCTTGAAGGAGAACGGCACCGTGATGATCCGTCCGTCGAACTCGGGGATCGCGACCTGGGTGGCCGCGTCCAGCGGCGACAGTCCCTCGTCGCTGTCCTCCCACGACGCCCGGCTGCTGGTCAGGCAGAGTCCCTGCAGGATGGGCACGTCCAGGTCGGCGAGCGCGCCGACGTCCCAGGCCTCGTCGTCCCCGCCGGCCGACGCGGTCGCCGGCCGGGTGCCGCCCGCGGCGAGCACGGTCACCACCAGGGCGTCCACCGTACGGAGCTCCTCCAGCAGGCCGGGCTCCGCGGTGCGCAGGGAGGCGCAGTAGACGGGCAGCGCCCGGCCGCCCGCGTCCTCGATCGCCGAGCAGAGTGCCTCGACGAAGGCGGTGTTGCCGGAGACGTGGTGCGCCCGGTAGTAGAGCACCCCGACGACCGGCCCGTCCTCACGGCGGTTCTCGCGCTCCAGCACGCCCCAGCTGGGAGTGGGCGCGGGCGCGGCGAACCCGTGCCCGGTGAGCAGCAGGGTGTCGGACAGGAACCGGTGGAGTTCGACGAGGTTGGCCGGTCCGCCGTGGGCCAGGTAGGCGTGCGCCTCGGCGCAGACCCCGCCGGGCACGGTGGACAGCTCCATCAGCTCGGCGTCGGGCGCCTGCTCGCCGCCGAGCACGACGACGGGCCGTGGCCCGGCGAGCAGGGCGTCCAGTCCCTCCTCCCAGGCCCGGCGCCCGCCCAGCAGGCGGACCACCACCGCCTCGACGCCCTCCAGCAGGGCCGGGAGGTCTCCGGTGGAGATTCGGGCGGGGTTGCCCAGCCGGTAGTCGGCGCCGCTCGCGCGGGCGCTGAGCAGGTCGGTGTCGGAGGTCGAAAGCAGGAGGATCACGCGCCACACTCCAGGGAAAGCGGGACGGTACGGCCCGGCGACGCCACGAAATGGCGATGGAACAACGAGAGCGGGGCGGTACGGCCCGGGAATCGGGAAAGCGAAAGCGGGGCGGTACGGCTCGGGGAAGCCACAGGGTGGCGGGGGAACGGCGAAAAGCGCACGGAGCTTCCTCCCTCGGGGTCCTCGCCCCGGGTCGTCGTCGGCTACGACGGCTGGAGTCTCCTGGCTCCCGGATCGGTGCTCACCCCGGCCTTCCCGCCCGTCGTCGGACAGTGGCCCGGGTGGGGTTCGCTCCCCGGTTACAGTGGCGGGACCGCGCCGGACTCACACCGGCTTCCTCCCTCTTCCATCGCAGTGATGACACTACGGCAGTCCCCATCCTTGCAAGAAACTGGCGTTAACATCCTGAGCGTGGTCATTGCGCACTTTTCAGGACGATCGCGACTTGACGCCTGTCCCGGGGCGCTCCAGGTACACGCCGCCGCCGACGGCGGCCTGGCGCGCGTCCGCGTTCCCGGAGGCAGGTTGACGGCCTCCCAGCTGCGCGAACTCGCCGGAGCCGCCTCCACGTACGGCAGCGGTGTCATCGAGCTGACCTCCCGGGCCAACGTCCAGGTGCGCGGCCTGGGTGAGGGAACCGCGTTCGCGGACCGCATGGCGGCCGCGGGCCTGCTGCCCTCCCTCACCCACGAACGGATCCGCAACGTCCTCGCCTCTCCCCTGACCGGGCTCGACGGCGGCGGGCTCACCGACGTCACCCCGCTGGTCGCCGAGCTGGACCGGCGCCTGTGTGCCCGGCCCGGCCTCGCCGCCCTTCCCGGACGGTTCATGTTCGCGCTCGACGACGGCCGGGGCGACGTCGCCGGGCTCGGCGCCGACGCCACGATCCTGCCGACCGGCCCGGACGAGGCCGCGGTGATCCTCGCGGGCGCCGACAGCGGCCTGCGCGTCCCCCTGGACGCGGCGGTGTGGGCCCTGCTCGCCGCCGCCGAGGACTTCCTCGCGGAACTGGCCGCCCAGGAGATCACCGCCTGGCGCATCGGCGAGCTCGACGACGGCCCCGCCCGGATCGCGGCCCGCCTGCGCGCCCGCCTCGCCGGGGGCTCGCCACCCCTCGATCACAACCCCGTACGGGCCACGGCCCGGACACGCACCCACCCCCGCGAGGACCGGCCGCTCCTCGATCACGGCCCAACGCAGGTCACGGCCCGGACGCGCACCTCGCTCACCTCCGCCGAGCCGGTGGATCCCCTGCGGCTCCGTCCCACCGGGCTCGGACCCGTGGGCGTCATCGAGCAGTCGCCTTCGACCACCGGCACCTCGGTACGGAACGACCCGACCGGCCCCGGAGCCGGAGCGGACACCGGCCGGCGGGTCGCCCTCGGAGTCGCGGTGCCCCTGGGGCGGCTGACCTCGGCCCAGGCCGAGCTGCTCGCCGACGTGGCGTCTCTCGGAGAGGTACGGCTCACACCGTGGCGGGGCATGGTCCTGCCCGGACTGTCCCCGGACGAGGTCGCCGGGACGGCCGCCCGGCTGGCGGAGGCCGGTCTGGTCACCGACCCCGCCTCGCCGTGGATCGGCGTGACCGCCTGCACCGGCCGTCCCGGCTGTGCCAAGTCGCTGGCGGACGTGCAGGCCGACGCCGCCCTCGCCATCACTGCGGTACGGAACGCCCCGACCGGCACCGGGGCGGAGATCGAGGTCGGTTCCGGATCCCGGGCCGGGAGCGGAACCGATCCGGGAGTCGAGGACGGGATCAAGACGGGAACCGGGAGCCGGATCGGCCCCGGAGCCGGAGCCGTAGCCGGGAGCGACTCCGGGGCGCGGGCCGAATCGGCGGTCTCCGAGTCAGGCGAAGTCACCCCGTATGTGGTGGATTCCCCGCGCACCGGTACGCTCCCCGTGCACTGGGCGGGCTGCGAGAGGCGCTGCGGTCGCCCCAGGGGACGAGTCGCGGACGTGGTCGCCACCGGCGACGGGTACCGCCTGGACCTGGACGGCCGGAGCCTGACCTGTGCCGACATCGAAGAGACCGCGGCCGCGATGACGGCCGCCAGAGGGGAAATGTGATCGACTACGTCCGTGACGGCGCCGAGATCTACCGCCGTTCCTTCGCCACCATCCGCGCCGAGGCCGACCTGGGCGGCATGCCCGCGGACGTCGCCCAGGTGGCGGTCCGCATGATCCACGCCTGCGGGATGGTCGACCTGGTGACCGACCTCGGGTGGTCGCCCGGCGTCGTGGCGTCGGCCCGTAGGGCCCTGCGGGCGGGTGCCCCGGTGCTGTGCGACGCGACGATGGTCTCCTCCGGGGTGACCCGGCGCCGCCTTCCCGCCGGCAACGAGGTGATCTGCACGCTGGGCGACCCCCGCGTGCCGGAGCTCGCCGAGCGCATGGGCACCACCCGCAGCGCGGCCGCGCTGGAGCTGTGGCGCGACCGGCTGGAGGGCTCCGTGGTCGCGATCGGCAACGCGCCCACCGCGCTGTTCCGGCTGCTGGAGATGGTCGAGGAGGGCGCCGGGCGACCGGCCGCCGTGCTCGGGATACCGGTCGGCTTCATCGGCGCCGCCGAGTCCAAGCAGGCCCTCGCGGAACATCGGGCGGGCCTGGAGTATCTGGTCGTACACGGCCGCCGTGGTGGAAGTGCGATGACCGCCGCCGCGGTCAACGCGATAGCGAGCGAGGACGAATGAGCGACATGGCGACTGGACGGCTCTGGGGCGTGGGGCTCGGGCCCGGGGATCCCGAGCTGGTGACCGTCAAGGCCGCCCGCCTCATCGGCGAGGCGGACGTGATCGCGTTCCACAGCGCCCGGCACGGCCGGAGCATCGCCCGATCGGTGGCCGCGCCGTACCTGCGGGAGGGTCAGATCGAGGAGGCCCTCATCTACCCGCTCACCACGGAGACCACCGACCACCCCGGCGGCTACCAGGGGGCCATCGACGACTTCTACGCCGCCTGCGCGGTGCGGCTGGCCGTCCACCTGGACGCCGGGCGCGACGTGGTGGTGCTGTGCGAGGGCGACCCGCTCTTCTACGGCTCCTACATGCACATGCACAAACGCCTGTCGCACCGTTACACCACCGAGGTGGTCCCCGGCGTGACGTCGGTGAGCGGCGCCTCCGCCGTCCTCGGGCGCCCGCTGGTCGAACGGGACGAGATCCTGACCGTGCTGCCGGGAACGCTCCCCGCCGAGGTCCTCGCCGAGCGCCTGGCCGCCACCGACTCGGCGGCGGTGCTCAAGCTCGGCCGGACGTTCACCAAGGTCCGCGACGCGCTGGCCACGGCCGGGCGTCTCGACGAGGCCTGGTACGTGGAGCGCGCCACCACCGGCGAGCAGCGTCTGGCCCCGCTCGCCGAGGTGGATCCGGACAGCGTGCCGTACTTCTCGCTGGCCCTGATCCCGAGCCCTGCCAACGCCGGGCCGGCCGTGCCCGCGCGCGAGGCCGAGACCTCGGACGCGCGGGCTCAGGGCGAGGTGGTCGTGGTCGGGCTCGGCCCGGCCGGGCGGCCGTGGCTGACGCCGGAGGCGCAGGAGGCGCTGGCCGCCGCCGACGAGCTCATCGGGTACGGCCCCTATCTCGACCGGGTCCCGCACAACCCGCGCCAGCTCCGCCATCCCACGGACAACCGCGTGGAGGCCGAACGCGCCGCGCACGCGCTGGAGCTGGCCCTCGCCGGATCCCGGGTGGCGGTGGTCTCCTCGGGCGACCCGGGGGTGTTCGCCATGGCCAGCGCGGTGCTGGAGGTGGCGTGCGAGCCGAGGTTCGCCGACGTCCGGGTGCGGGTCCTGCCGGGCCTGACCGCCGCGCACGCGGTGGCGAGCCGGGCGGGAGCGCCCCTAGGCCACGACTACTGCGTGCTGTCGCTGTCGGACCTGCTCAAGCCCTGGGAGGTCGTCGCCGAGCGGATCAGCGCCGCGGCGAAGGCCGACCTGGTCCTGGCGATCTACAACCCGGCCTCCAAGAGCCGCACCTGGCAGGTGGCCGCCGCACGGGACCTGCTGCTGGAGCATCGCGTGCCGGAGACCCCCGTCGTGATCGGCCGTGACGTCGGCGGGGCGGGCGAAAGCATGATCTTCACCACGCTCGGCGAGCTCGACCCGGCCGTGGTCGACATGCGCTGCCTGCTGATCGTGGGATCCTCGACCACCCGCGTGGCCGAGCGGGGCGACGGCGGCCGGGTGGTGTTCACCCCCCGTCGCTACCCGGCGTGAACGCCTTCGGGGCCCGCCACGGTCTCCAGCCAGGCGACCGCGGCCTCGACCGTCTCCACCGCGGCGACCCCGTCAGGCGGGGGCGGGCGCCGCACGATCACGACCGGAAGCCCGAGCTCGCGGGCGGCGAACAACTTGGCCGTGGTCATCTCGCCCCCGCTGTCCTTGGTGACCAGCATGTCCACCCGGTGCTCACGCATGAGCGCCAGCTCCCCCTCCACCGTGAACGGACCTCGGCTGAGCAGCACCTCCAGGCGGCGCGGGAGGGGAGGCTCCGGCGAGTCCACAGAACGGGCCAGGAACCACAGGCCGTCGAGGTCCGCGAAGACCGGCAGGCTGCGGCGGCCGGTGCTCAGGAACACCCGCTCCCCCAGCTCGGGCAGCAGCTCGGCGGCGGCGGCGAGCGAGGGCACCCAGCGCCAGTCGTCACCGGGGCCCTCCTGCCAGCCGGGGCGCCGCAGGATCAGCAGCGGCACGCCCGCCCCGGCCGTCGCCTCGACCGCCGAGGCGGTCATCCGCGCGGCGAACGGGTGCGTGGCGTCCACGACGACGTCGATGCGGCGCTCGGCCAGCCAGGCCGCGAGTCCCTCCGGGCCGCCGAAACCACCCTCGTGCACCTCCCCGACCGGCAGCTTCGGGTTGCGCACCCGGCCTGCCAGCGAGGACACCAGGTGAATCCCGTCACGCCCGGCGAGCGCCGCGGCCAGCCGCCTGGCCTCGTCCGTGCCACCCAGCACCAGGATGTTCAGCACACCGTCACCTTCTCCGTATCCACTGCGTATTCCGTGTCTTCTGTGTGTCCCCCGGCGCGGGACCTCGCCCTGCGGTGCTCTCCGCCACAGGGCACCGCCCCGCCGCGAACCATCGCCCCGCCACATCCTTCGACCCGGCACCGCCCCCCGACGCGCCCTTTGTCACAGGGCATCGCTCCGCCGTCCCCCCCGCCGCGGGTCATCGCCTCGCCGTGCCCTTCCCCGCAGGACGTCGCCCTGCCGTACCGATCGACTCTCACGCCATGAGCGCGCCCCTGCGCCACGGGTGGACCACCGGCGCCTGCGCGACCGCGGCCACCACCGCCGCCTACACCGCGCTGCTGGGCGGCGACTTCCCCGACCCGGTGGAGATCACGCTGCCCAAGGGCCAGCGCCCGGCGTTCGCGCTGGCCAGGGAGGAGCTGACGGGTGAGCGGGCCATGGCCGCGGTGGTCAAGGACGCCGGCGACGACCCCGACGTGACGCACGGCGCGCTGATCTCCTCGACGGTACGGCACGGCGCCCCAGGCACCGGGGTGGTGTTCGTGGCGGGCCCGGGCGTCGGCACCGTCACCAAGCCCGGTCTGCCGCTGGACGTGGGCGAACCGGCGATCAACCCGGTGCCCCGGCGGATGATGCGCGAGCACGTCGCCGAGGTCGCCGCCAGGCACGGGGGCAGCGGTGACGTGGTCGTGGAGATCTCGGTGGAGCACGGCGAGGAGCTGGCCCTGCGCACCTGGAACCCCCGCCTGGGAATCCTGGGCGGGCTGTCGATCCTCGGCACGACCGGCATCGTGGTGCCGTACTCGTGCTCGGCCTGGATCGACAGCATCCGGCGCGGCATCGACGTGGCCAGGGCCGCGGGCTACACCCACGTCGCCGGATGCACGGGAAGCACGTCGGAGAAGGTCGCCGCCGAACTGTACGGGCTGCCGGACGACGCCCTGCTGGACATGGGCGACTTCGCCGGAGCCGTGCTGAAGTATCTGCGCAGGCACCCCGTCCCCCGGCTGACCATCGCCGGGGGCATCGGCAAGCTCTCCAAGCTCGCCGACGGCCATCTCGACCTTCACTCCGGGCGCTCGCAGGTCAACCCGGGCATGCTCGCCGAGATCGTCCGGTCGGCGGGTGGTACGGAGACCCTGGCCGGGCAGGTGCTGACCGCCAACACCGCGCTGCACGCCCTCCGGCTCTGCCAGGAGGCGGGCCTGCCGCTGGGCGACCTGATCGCCGAACGGGCCCGTCTGACCGCCGTCGGCGTGCTGCGCGAGGCGCCGGTGGCGGTGGACGTGGTGGTCATCGACCGCGCAGGCGTGATCGTCGGCCGCGCGGAATGAACCGGTCGCGGGCTGATCGCCTGTCGCACGAAATGGACCAGTCGTGAGGTGATCGTCGGTCGCGCGATGAATCGGCCGTACGGGAACGATCATCTGCCCTGCGGGATGAGCCGGCTCAGCCACGGCGGACGGCGATCGGCACCCGAGGAGGGGCATCTGGCTCAGTCACGGCAGCGGGCCGCCGAGTACAGGTGGCTGTCGGGGAACTCCGAGGCGGTCAGCACGCGTCCGACGACGATCACCGCGGTGCGGAGGATCCCCGCGGCGCGGACCTGGCCCGCGATGTCCGCCAGGGTGCCGCGCAGGATCACCTCGTCGTCCCGGCTGGCCCTGGCCACCACGGCCACCGGGCAGTCGGCGCCGTAGTTGGCGACGAGCTCCTCGGCGACCGCCTCGATGCGCTGCACCGCCAGGTGGAGGACCATCGTGGCCCGGCTGCGGCCGAGGGTGTCCAGGTCCTCGCCGTCGGGCATGGGCGTGGCACGCACCGAGGTCCGGGTCAGCACGATCGTCTGGCCCACGCCGGGCACGGTGAGCTCACGCTTCAGCGACGCCGCGGCGGCGGCGAAGGCGGGCACGCCGGGAATCACCTCGTAGGGAACCCCGGCCGCGTCCAGCCGCCGCATCTGCTCGGCCATCGCGCTGAACACCGACGGGTCGCCGGAGTGCAGCCGGGCCACGTCGTGCCCGGCCTCGTGGGCGGCGAGCAACTCCGCCAGGATCTCCTCCAGCGCCATCCTCGCGGTGTCGACCAGCCGCGCTCCCGGTGGGCAGGACTCCAGCAGCTCGGCCGGGACCAGGGATCCGGCGTACAGGCACACGGGCGAGGACGCGATCGCCCGCTGCCCCCGCACGGTGATCAGGTCCGCCGCCCCGGGACCCGCTCCGATGAACCGCACCGTCATCGTTCGTCCCCCGCCCGAACACGTCCCACGTGAACACCTCTCACCCGAACACACCCCACTCCAACCGCACCCACGCGAACACGACCCGTCCCGGCGCGCCGTCTTCCGCCGCGCACCGTCACTCCTCTACGCGCCATCACCGCCCGGCGTCCGGGGAAACGGCCTGACGACCGTCCAGATCGCCGCGCACCGCCGCTCCTCTATGCGTCATCACCGCCCGGCGTCCGGGAAACGGCCTGACGACCCTCCGGTCCGCCGCGCACCGCCGCTTTTTTATGCGTCATCACTGCCCGGCGTCCGGGGGAAGGGCTTGACGGCCGTCCAGATCGTCACCGGCATCATGGGCCGCCAGCCGGTGAACCCTCCCACCGGGGCCGCCCTGCCGACCGCCAGCCGGATCAGGTCACCACCGAGCTCGCCGTACCGGGAGGCCAGAACGGTCTCGGACTCGATCGTCACCGCGTTGGCCACCAGACGCCCGCCCGGGCGCAACGCCTCCCAGCAGGCCTCCACCATTCCGGCGGCGGTCACCCCGCCCCCGACGAAGACGGCATCGGGCCGCTCCAGCCCGGTGAGCGCGGCCGGAGCGGCGCCGGTCACCACCTTCAGGCCGGGGACGCCCAGTTGTGAGGCGTTGCGGGCGATCCTGACGGCTCGTTCGGGGTGGTTCTCCACCGCGACCGCCCGGTTGGCCGGGTGGGCGCGCATCCACTCGATCCCGATGCTGCCCGCCCCCGCGCCGACGTCCCACAGCAGCTCGCCGGGGACGGGCGCCAGCCGGGACAGGGTCACCGCGCGCACCTCGCTCTTGGTGAGCTGGCCGTCGTGCTCGAACGCCTCGTCCGGCAGGCCCGGGAGGCAGGGCAGCGGCACCGTGCCGGCGTCGGCGCGGCACTCCACGGCGACGACGTTGAGGTCATGGGCCGCGGAGAGGAACCAGCCGGACGCCGTACCGGAGATCACGCGTTCTTCCGTGCCGCCGAGACGCTCCAGGACTGTCATCGGGCTCCCGCCGTACCCGCGCGTGGTGAGCAACTCGGCGACCCGGGCCGGGGTGCGGCCGTCCGCGCTGAGGATCAGGACGCGGCGGCCGGCGTGGATCGCGGTGTGCAGCGACTCGGCCGGCCGCGTCACGAGGCTGACCACCTCGACCTGGTCGACGGCCCAGCCGAGCCGGGCGCAGGCCAGGGAGACCGCCGACGGATGCGGCAGCACCCGGACCCGGTCCGCGCCGAGCAGCCGGACCAGCGTCGTGCCGATTCCGTGGAACATGGGGTCGCCGCTGGCCAGCACGCAGATCCGGCGGCCCCGGTGAGAGGCGATCAGCGCGGGCAGGGCCGGGAGCAGCGGCGAGGGCCACGCGACGCGTTCGGCGGCCGATTCGGGGACGAGCGCGAGCTGCCGGACGCTGCCCATCAGGACCTCGGCGGCGTGCAGCTCGCGCCGCGCCGCCGGGGAAAGACCTTCCCAGCCGTCGGCGCCGATGCCGACGACGGTGACGACCGCGTCGGCGACGGTGTCCGGACCGGCGATGGAGCCGGGGCCGGAAACGGTGGCAGGGTCAGGAACGGTCTCAGAGGCGGGACCGGCGGTGAAACCGCGAACGGGAACGGCGTCGGAGACGGGAACGGGAACGGTGTCAGACATTGCCCAGTATCCGGGTGATTTTGATCTCGATCACGACGCGGGCGGGGTTCTCCCGGGGTTGCCGGTAGCGCTCGGCGTACCGGCGTTCGGCGTCGGCGACCGAGGCGGGATCCCTGCGGATCACCGCCCGCCCCTCCAGGGTCGACCAGCGGCGCCCGTCCACCTGGCAGACCGCGACCGCCGCGCCCTCGTCTCCGGCGGCGAGCACGTGACGGACCTTGTGCGAGCCGCCCGAGGTGATCACCCTCGCCGTCGCGGAGTCCACGTCCAGCGTCACCCCGACCGGGACGACGTGCGGCGTGCCGTCCGCGCGCACGGTGGTCAGCGTGCACAGGTGACGCTCCCGCCAGAAGTCGCGGAATCCCTCTCCGAGGTCCTTCAACTCCCACCCTTTCCTTATGTCCTTAGTGTCTTACATGTCCTGATACCGGGCGACATGCTAGACCGCTCGACCCGGGGGTCGGCGGGCGCACCGCCGGAAGGCGGCATCCTGGTAGGCATGAGCTACCGCGTGTGTCTGGTCTGCCTGGGAAACATCTGCCGCTCCCCGATGGCCGAGGTCGTGTTGAGGAAGACCCTCGCCGACCACGGTCTGGGCGACCTCGTCACGGTCGACAGCGCGGGCACCGGGAGCTGGCACCAGGGCGGGCCGATGGACGAGCGGGCCGCCGCCACGCTCGCCGACCACGGCTACGACGGTTCCCTGCACCGTGCCAGGCAGTTCCTGGGCGACTGGTACGGGCAGATCGATCTGGTGCTGGCCATGGACGGTGAGAACCTGCGCGCCCTGCGCCGCCTGGCTCCCGCCGGCGCCGACGTGCGGCTGTTCCGCTCGTTCGACCCGGCCGCGCCCGAGGGCGCCGAGGTTCCCGATCCCTACTACGGCGACGGCGAGGGTTTCTCCGAGGTGCTGAAGATGGTCGAAGCGGCCTCCGAGGGCCTGGCCGGATATCTGGCGGACAAGCTCAGGTGAGACCCGGTTCCTCCCGGTCCCCGAGTCTCCCGCTCCCGCCCTGGTCATCGCGGCGTCGCGCCCTTTACAAAGTAATTCACAGGCCGGTCGTCCAGGTGGCCCTGCCTGTGAACGCGCCCGGCGGGCATACGGGACGACCGGAAGTGTCAAAAATATCCGTACAATATTGGTTTTTCTGATGCTTAAGTGACTCAGGAGGCCAGACGTGGCGCTGCTCAGCCGCCGGAACATGCTCAAGGTCGGCGCGGGGTTCGTGCCCGCTCTCGGGCTGATGCCTCCCTCCCCCCGGCCCACCTTCCTGCCCCCTCCCCCTCACCCCACGGTCCATCCGACCCTGATCCCGGTCATGACCGTCTCCGGTGTCGTCCCCGCCGCCCTGGCGGTGTTCGACACCGCCATGAAGACCTTCATCACCGAACGCAAGATCTCCTGCGCGCAGCTCGCGGTCGCCAAGAAGGGCAAGATCCTACTGGCCCGGGGCTACAGGTTCAGGAACGGCTCACCGATTCCGCCGCCGGTGACCCCGACCTCGCTGTTCCGCATCGCGAGCCTGAGCAAGCACATCACGTCGGCCGCGATCATGCGCCTGGTCCAGGACGGCAAGCTCAGCCTGTCCGCCCCGGTCACCACGCTGCTCGGGCTCTCGGCCACGGCCGACCCCCGGCTGCAGCAGGTGACCGTGCTCCGCCTGATGCAGCACCTCGGCGGCTGGGACCGGGACGTCTCGGTGGACCAGCTCTGGATAGACCACCAGATCTCCGCCACGCTGGACGTGCCGCTGCCGATCGACCACGCGGACATCATCCGTTACGCCACGGCCCGCCCCCTCGACTTCGCCCCCGGCTCCAAGATGGTCTACAGCAACTACGGCTACATGCTGCTCGGCCGGATCATCGAGAAGGTCTCCGGCCTGAGCTACGAGTCGTACGTCAAGCAGAAGCTCCTCACTCCGGCCGGCATCAGCCGGATGCGACTCGGCCGCAGCCTCAAGTCGGAGGCCGTCTCGACCGAGGTGCCCTACGAGTCGCAGTACACCGCCAAGTCCGTGGTGGACGAGTCGGGCGCCACGGTGCCGTTCCCCTACGGCGGCTTCAACATGCCCAACCAGGATGCCAACGGCGGCTGGCTCGCCTCCGCCGTGGACATGGTGAAGTTCTCCACCGTCTTCGACGCCGCCGGCCCGGTGCTCAACGCGGCCTCGATCGCCAAACTGTTCGCCAAGCCGGAGACCGGGATCACCAGCGGCGGGTCCTGGTACGGCGGCGGCTGGTATGTCCGGACCTCGGGCAGCGGCCTCAACACCTGGCACACCGGGTCGATGCCCGGCACGTTCACCTTCCTGGCCCGGCTGAGCAGCGGCGTCTCCTACTGCGCCGTGTTCAACCGCCGCGAGGAGACAGGTTCGCCCGACTTCGACGGGATCGACCCGATTCTCGGCAAGGCGGCGGGCGCGGTGACCTCGTGGCCGACGACCGACCTCACTTCCACCTACTTCTGACCGGGAAGCCGTCCGCCTCACCCCGGTCTTCACGAACCACCCGGCGAATGACCTCGTCACGCCGTTCGCCTCTGATCGAGAACCCGCCGTGGGAGAGGCCGTGGAATGGGCGGCGGAACGGAGCCGCCCATTCATTCTGCGATCGCCTGTAGCCCGCGTTTCCTACCCCCTGAACCGATCATCTAGTCTCCAAGTATGTCGACCCTTCCGGACCGGGACCCGCGGGAAATACGAGCCGCTGACGGCGACCGCGACCAAACTGCTGCAATCCTCCGCAACGCGGCCGGCGACGGCCGACTGACCATGGAAGAGTTCCAGGAAAGGCTCGGCGCGGTCTACACCGCCAAGACCTACGCCGATCTGGAACTTCTCACTCGCGACCTGCCGGACCTTCCTTCCTCGGCGGCCGCCCGGAGCTACACCGACAACTACGCCGGCCAGCAGGCGGGCGCGCCGACCAGCACGGTCGCCGTCGGAATCATGGGCGGGTTCAACCGCACCGGCCGCTGGCGGGCCCCCAGAAACTTCACCGCCCTGGCCTTCTGGGGCGGCGGCAAGATCGACCTGCGTGAGGCGGTGTTCACCGGAGGTGAGATAAAGATCCGGGCGTTCGCCCTCATGGGAGGCATCGAGGTGATCGTGCCCGAGGACGCCGAGGTGTTCGTCACCGGGGTCGGGATCATGGGCGGGTTCGGCGACCAGGCGAGCGGAGTCGGCCGCCCGAACGCGCCCAGGATCGTGGTCACCGGGATGGCCCTCATGGGCGGGGTCGACGTCAAGCGCAAGTCGCGTAAGAACAACAAGAAGCTCGAGTCGTGAGAGTCGCACCTTCGCGGCTCTGGGTCTCGCCGCGGAGGAGCTGAACGCGCCGCCGATCCGCCCCGCGGGGGCGCCTGCGGGCATCGGGGCCGACGCACCGCGGATGCCGATTTGACCTTGTCGTAGCGTCAACGTTTCTAATGAGGGCATGCGGATCGGCGAGCTTGCCGCGCTGGTCGGGGTGTCCACCCGGACCGTGCGCCACTACCACCACCTGGGTCTCCTGCCCGAGCCCGTACGGCTGGCCAACGGCTACCGGGAGTACCGGCTGCGTGATGCGGTGGCCCTTGCCCGCGTGCGGCGGCTGACCGAGCTGGGCCTGTCGCTGGACGAGATCCGTGACGTCCTGGCCGACGACCGGGGCCGGGAGCTGCGTGAGGTGCTCCTGGAGCTGGACGCCGACCTGGCGAGGCAGCAGGAGGCGATCGGCGCCAGCCGGAACCGGCTGGCCGTGCTGCTCACGGAGACAGACCTGCATCCCGACTCGACGGTCTCTCCCGACATGGCGGCGGTGCTGCGCGACCTTCCCGCCGAGGGCTCGAAGTTCGCCGAGATCGACCGTGAGCTGCTGGCGCTGATGGACACCGTGGCCGGTCCCGCCGACCGGGCCCGGATGCTCGACCTGATGCGCCCGCTCACCGAACCCGACGCCCTCGCTCGATCGCACGCCCTCTACCGGCGGCTCGACGAACTCGCCGACGCGGACTCCGGCGATCCTCGCATCGCCCCGCTCGCCGCCGACCTCGCCGCCCACGTCCCCGATGAGATGGCGACGGTGATAGTCGCGAATCTGGACGCGGTTCCCGAGCATCTGCGCCCGCCCGGATCGGGCCCGGCGGAGGACACGGAGGGCAGACGGTGGATGGAGACGATGCACGCCGAGGTGTCCCCCGCCCAGGTCGAGGTGTTCCGGCTCGTCATGATCCTGCTGAAGGAGAGAATGTGATGCTCAAGGTCGCGCGCGCCGCGCTGTTCGCCGTACTGCCCGCGGAGCTGCTGCTCATGACCCTGCTCATCTCGGGGGTGTCCCTGCCCGTCCCGGTGATCGTGGTGGCCGAGCTGGCCGTGGTGTCGGTGTTCGTTCTGGAGGCGGTGACCGCGTACCGGCTGTTCCGGTCCGAACGCCGGGGCGGCGCGGGCCGGCGGGCGGCGCTCCTGGCGACTTTCCATCGTCTGGTACCCGTACAGGTGCGCAAGGTCACGGAGTTCGAGCTGAAGGGCATGGCGAGCCTCGTCCTGTGGATGGGGCGGCGCCGCAACGGCGTGCCATCCGGAGCCACCGCCGTGCCGTACTCGAAGGAGCAGACGCCGCTACTGCTGGTGATCCTGTTTGCGATGATCGTGGAGACGGTGGCGGTGGATCTCCTGCTGATCGCGCTCGACGTCTCGGACGGATTGCGCGTCCTGGTGCTGGTCATCGACCTCTACGGGATCGTGTTCGGGCTGGCGCTCGGCGCGGCCTGCGTCACCCGGCCCCACGTCGTCACCCCCGACGAACTGCGCATCCGCTACGGCGCGTACTTCGACCTGCGCGTCCCCCGCGAGTTGATCTCCTCGGTACGGCTGTCGCGCAACTACAACGAGTCCGGCATGGTCACCGCGGTGGACGGGCGGCTCGGCGTGGCGGTGTCCTCCCAGACCAACGTGATCGTCGAGTTGACGGAACCGATCACCGCCGTCCGCCCCCTCGGCGGCCGCGTCGAGGTCACCACGATCCGCTTCTTCGCCGACACTCCGAACGCCGCCCTGAACGCCCTGCGGCCCCTCCAGCCCCGCGACGCCCCCTGACCCGCCTTGAGGGGAAATTCCTGGGATGGCCTTTCCGGCGAGTCTTTGCTCCACGACACCGGTTGCGGAAGGCTTAAAAAGCCATCTCCATGCGAATTCATGAAATCCCCAGGTGGCAAAAACCCAGGCGAAGGCTCTAGATCCCGGAGGGAAATACTCACTCCCATGCAGCAGGTCCGGGCATTGGGCCCAGCCAAGAGGTCCAACTATAAGAAATCACTTCATGTAACGGAATCCTCACATATGTATTTACCGGTCGGCAGACAGTCCTGACCTTCCCGGGGCACGATCCCTTTTCAGGAATCCGGGTCCGGCCCGGTGAACGCTCATCCCCGGACAGCGAGCAGATTCGGGTCCGCATGAGGCAGGCCCGCCGGCTCTCCTCCGGCTCGCCGATTCTGTGGGCGCCCAGGTGCCGGGGCCGGTGACGTGAAGGTTCACCTCACCTGCCCCGTGGCGCCCGCAGCCATCGGACGCGGGATCCGCTCGGGGGATCCCACGGCTCAGATCGGCAGTGCCTCCACGATGGCGGCCCCGCCCGGCAGCTCGACCTGCCGGGTGAGCCGGAAACCGGCCCTGCTCAGCAGCTCGCCGTACTCGGAGGTGCTGCGCTCCATGCCCTCCCCGAACAGGGCGAGCATCCGCATGTCCAGGTCCTTGCTGATGTGGGGAAGGTCGTCGTCGGGGACGACCATCTCCACCAGCAGCACACGGCCGTCGTCGGCCATGACGCTCCTGATGTTGCGCAGGATCCGCAGGGCGTCCTCGTCGGACCAGTTGTGGATCACGCTGCCCAGCAGGTAGGCGTCCCCACCGGGGGGCACCGCGACGAAGAAGTCGCCGCCGACGTATTCGCACCGGTTCTCAAGGCCTGCCTCGGCGAAGAACTCCGAGGCGCCCTTGACCACCTGCTCCTGGTCGAACAGCACTCCGCGCATCTCCGGACAGGCGTTCAGGATGGCGGCCAGGATGTGCCCCTTGCCTCCGGCCACGTCCACCAGGGTGCGCACACCGGAGAAGTCGTAGCGGGACGCCACGGCCTCCGCGAACGGCCAGGCCCTGGACGTCATGTAGTCGTCGAACAGCGCTCCGGCCTCGGGGTTGGCCTTGAGGTAGCCGTACAGGGGCCCGTGGTGCTCGGCGAAGCCCGACCTGCCGGTGCGCACGCTCAGCGGGAGCTTGCCCATGCCGTACCAGAAGCCCTCCTCGATGATCATTCGTACGGCGGGGCGCAACGAGTTGGGCGCGTCGCTGCGGAGGGTGGAGCCGGCCTCGGTCAGCTCGTAGATCCCGGGGGCCGTCGTCGCGACGATGCCCATGGAGACGAGCTGGCGGAGCATCCTGCCGAGCGCGGACGGGTCCGCGTCACAGCGCGCCGCGAGCTCGTCGACGCTCAGGGGACCTTCTCGCAGGTGGTCGGCGCAGCCCAGTTCGGCCATCGCGGCCAGGGCGGTGAAGCGGGAGACCCCGCCGATCGCATCCCAGATCGGCGCTTGCGGGTCGCTCATTCGTGTTCCTTTCATCCGGCACGCCGAGGTGGTCTTCCGGCGGGCCTGTTCGGTTTCCGGCACGTCGATGTGACGAGCGGTGAGTGTGGCACGCGGGCACCGCCTCGGCGTATCGGCCGAAGAGGCCCGCCGGGCTCGTGCGGGCGGCCTGCGCGGGCGCTTGAGCGACGTCTCCGCGCGGGGCTCGTGCAGGGCGCAGGGCCGGTGCGGGCTCGTGCGGGTGGAGACCGGTTCGGTGATCTCGGGAGTGGCAGGGCATCAGGCCGGCTGCCGGGCGGAGCGGTGCCAGGACAGCACACGTCGTTCGACCGCGAGGAACGCCGCGTTGAACGCGTAGCCCAGGGCGCCCAGGAGCACGATGCTCCCCCACACACCCGCCAGGTCGTACGACCTCTGGGCGTCCAGAAGCTGGAAGCCGATCCCGTCGGTGCTGCCCACCAGCTCGGAGATCACCATGAGGATCAGCGCCAGCGACAGGCTGACCCGCAGCCCGGCGAAGATCTTCGGCATGGCCGAGGGCAGGATGATCCGGAACAGTCTTTCCCTGCCGCGCAACCCGAAGACCGTGGCGGCGTCCAGGTGCTGGCGGTCGACGTGCCGGGCGCCCTCGCAGGCGTTGATCAGAATCGGCCAGACGATGCCGAACGCGATCACATTGATCTGCATCCGCGGCCCGATCGCGAACAGCGCCATGAAAAACGGCAGCAGCATGGGCGGGGGGATGGCCCGGGCGAACTGGATGAGGGGGTCCGCGAAGCGGAAGAGCAGCGGGGAGCGGCCCAGCGCGACCCCGAGCGTGACTCCGGCGACTCCGGCCAGCGCCCATCCGGCCAGCAGGCGGCCGACGCTCGCCGGGATGTTCGTCAGTGCCGCGTCGCTGAGCCAGAGCCGTTCGGCGGGGCCGGTCAGCCACATCGTGTACATGGCGGCGGCGATCCGCGACGGCGGCGGGAAGGCCGGCAGCTCCGCGCCGCGGGTGATCAGCTCCCAGAGCACCAGGACCGCCGGCACCGGCCACAGGCGGCCGATGACGCGCAGCACGCCCTTCGTCACGCCGCCTCCGTACGGGCGCTGTGCCAGCGGAAGACGCGCCGCTCCGCCAGCACGAACAGGCCGTTGGTGACCACGCCGATGACGCCGGCCCAGAGGGCTGCGGCGATGATGTACTCCATCGGGTTCAGGTCGCCGGCCGTCTCCAGGACAAAACTGCCGATGCCCTCGGAGCCGCCGCCCAGCAGCTCCACGCTGATCGCCACGATGAGCGCGATCGCGGAGGCCAGCCGGACGCCGGTGGCGATGAACGGGGCGGTGCTCGGCAGCGATACCCGCCAGAGCACGGCCAGCCGGCCGAACCCGAAGCTGCGCAGCGTCTCCTTGGCCAGCGGGTCGACGTCCTTGAGGCCGTACATCGTGTTGATCAGGACGGGCCATGCCGCCGCGTAGGCGATCAGGGTGATCTTCATGTCGAACCTGTCGGAGAACAGGGTGAGGGCCAGCGGGATCAGCGCGATCGACGGGATGGGGCGGAGGAACTCCGTGATCGGCCGGAGCGCGCCCTCCACGCGGGGCAGGCTTCCGAGCAGGAACCCGGCGGGTACGGCGACCGCGACGGTGACCAGCAGGCCGAGGGCCCACACGCCGAGGGTCGAGGCGACGTCGGAGAGGAATTCCGCGTCGGTCACGAGCGAGGCCGCCCGGCCCACCACCGTGGAGGCCAGCGGGAACGCGAGCGGGTCGATCAGCCCCGTCCGGCCGGCGACCTCCAGCACGCAGAACAGTCCCGCGACGCCGGCGGCGCCGCAGAACAGTCTGCTGTCGAGGGGGTTGCGCTCGATCACCCGGCGTTTCCGGGAAGAAGAGTCTTGGCCTCGATCTTGCTCTTCAGGTAGCCCTGCTCCAGCATCACGTCCGCCACCCGCTGCAGCCGGGCCTCGTCGACGCCGGCGGGGAAGGTGCCGAGCGTGATGACGGCGGCCGTGGCCGCGTCGATCTTGGTATAGGTCGGCAGGATCTCCTCGACGGCCTTGCGGTCGGCGGCGGAGATCTGCTGGGCCCTGGCGATCGCCCGCTGGAAGGCGGCCGTCGTCTTGGGGTTCTTGTTCGCGAACTCCTCGATGACGACGACGCCGGCGACGGGGAAGCCCTCCAGGGGGCCGACCATGGTGTCGGCGAGTTTCTGGGCCCCGATGGTCTTCTGGACGGCGGTCAGGTGCGGCTCGGTCATCCACGCGGCGTCGACGATGCCGGTCTTGAGCTTGTCCGCCATCTCGGGGAAGGGGAACTCCAGGAACTCGACGTCGGTCTCGGCGAGCCCCTGGGTCTTGAGCAGCGCGGTCACCGCCAGGGTCCCGACGTTCTTCCTGCTGTTGACCGCGATCTTCTTGCCCTTGAGGTCGGCGGGCGTCTTGATCGGGGAGTCCTTGGGCACCATGATGTCGAACGCGTCCGGGGCGGCCTGGTAGAGGTCCGAGATGACCTTCATCTTGATGCCGGCCGAGACGGCGAGGAAAGCCGAGACGTAGTTGGTCTGGGTGGCGTCCAGGGAGCCTCCGACGAGGGCCTGCTGGGCCTGCGCCCCGCCCGCGACCGACTCGATGGTGACGGTGAGACCCTCTTCCTTGAAGAAGCCCCTGCTGTTCGCGATGTAGAGCGCGGCCGAGTCGGGGATGGGCAACGCCCCGATCTTGAGCTGGGTCTTCTCCAGGCCACCCGTGTTCGCCGCGGTGTCTGCCGATTCGCCGGAACCGGTACAGGCACTCAGCGCCAGAGTGGCGGCGACGCCTGCGATGACCACCCGGCTCGCAAGTCCGAACCTCATGAGGTCTCCTTAGCTGCGTTCGATCGCGTCGGACGGAACTCGCCGTGCAACTCACCGGACGGCACGAGGGGACCCCGAAGGCGCGGGATCAAGGACTATGCCGACCGCGGATCAGAATAGGGAAAAGATCACCCTAATTGCAAATATATTATCCAACTCATTTAAATATCAAATATGCCATATGTGAACCGCCCGCCAACCACCCCGGCCGGTGGATGGAGTTATTTAGCGGGAATCACGGGACATGTCAAGAAACCAATTTCGCAACTCTGCGGAATGGCACGGTCACCGAACGAAAGGCCATTGTCTGATTACAGCTGCCATGTGCTATTTTGAGATAAAAGTGAGTTATGTGAAGGTAGTCGATCGTGTTCGCCTCGGTTCGCCGCCGCTCGCGTCAGCAGTCGCACGCGATGCCGGACGAGAGGGCGGTCAGGTCGTCGACCCGGCGGGCGTGGCGGCCGTCGGCCGTCTCCACCGGGAGACCCTCCCGCACCCAGTACTCATAACCCCCGATCATCTCCTTGACCCGGTAGCCGAGCGTGGCGAACGCCAGCGCGGCCCGGGTCGCGCCGTTGCAGCCGGGTCCCCAGCAGTAGGTGACGACAACCGCGGCCGGATCGATCAGGCTCGACGCCCGCGCGGCGATCTCCGCGGTCGGCAGGTGTACGGCGCCCGGCAGGTGGCCCTGCTCCCAGGCCTGCGTGTTGCGGGAGTCGATCACGACGAGTCCGGGGGCACGGGCCTCCAGGTCGGCGTGAACGTCACTGACATCGGTCTCGAAGGACAGCCGGGCCGCGAAGTGGGCGGCGGCCTGCGCCGGCGTGGCCGGCGGGATGGAAAGCACGGAGGACATGCCCACGATCCTGGTGGGGACGGAGCCCCTCGGACAGTGGCGTGAACGACGCCGTTCGCTAAGTTAGCGCCATGCGCGTCTCGCAGATCACCCGCCCCGGCCGGTCCGTCTCCGTACTGGCCTACGACGGAATGTCCGCCTTCGAGCTCGGCATCGTCACCGAGGTGTTCGGCCTGCCCCGTCCGGAGCTCGACGTCCCCTGGTACGACCTGACGGTGTGCGCGCAGGGGCCGGGGCCGGTGCGCGTCGTCGGCGGCGCGTTCCTGGACACCCCGCACGGCCTGGAGGTCTTCTCGGCGGCTCACACGGTCATCGTCCCCGGCGTCCCCGACGTGACCGGCGATCCGGCACCGGAGCTGACAGCGGCCCTGCGGCTGGCGCACCGGCGGGGGGCACGCATCGTCTCCATCTGCTCCGGCGCGTTCGCGCTGGCGGCCGCGGGACTGCTCGACGGACGCCGGGCCACCACCCACTGGCGCCACGCCGACCTGCTGCGCCGCCGTTACCCCAAGGTCCGCGTCGACGCGAACGCCCTCTACGTCGACGAGCACGACGTGATCACCGGCGCGGGCAGTGCGGCCGGCCTCGACGTGTGCACACACCTCGTCCGCAAGGACCACGGCGCGACGATCGCCAACGCCGTCGCGCGCCGGCTGGTCATCCAGCCCCACCGCGACGGCGGGCAGGCCCAGTACATCGAGACGCCCGTGACCGCGGGCCCCGGCGACGACCGGATCGCCCGCAACATGGCCTGGGCGCTGGAGCATCTCCCCGAGACTCTCACCGTGGAGATCCTGGCCCGCCAGGCGCACATGTCGACGCGCACCTACCTGCGCCACTTCGCGAGAGCGACGGGGACCAGCCCCATCCGCTGGCTCATCGCCCAGCGGGTGCAGGCCAGCCTTCCGCTGCTGGAGACCGGCGACGCCTCCGTCGAGCAGATCGCGGCCGCGGCCGGCTTCGACACCGCCGTGACCTACCGCCACCACTTCGGCCGGATCATGCGGACCTCCCCCACCGCCTACCGCCGGGCGTTCCACACCGGCGAGGTGGGGCCGGCCCCGCGAGCCCTGTAGCGGGACGGCACCCAGGATCACCTCGGCCGTCTCCGGCCCGGCGAGGCCCGCCCCGATGACCACGGCCGCGCGTCGAGCGCGGCGGCGCCCGGCGGCGAGCCCACCCCGCGCCGGTGACCGTCACCTTCTCCGGCGCCACGTCGTCCTGTCGGCGGAGAACGACTTCACATATCCGGCTCCCGTTTCGTCTTTCAGGTATGAGCGTCAACCTTCGCCGCGTCATCCTGGCGGTACTCGCCCTGGCCGGTGCCTACACAGGTCTCTGGGCCTACTTCGCCCCACGCCACTGGTTCGGCCACTTTCCCGGCTTCGGACTCAGCTGGCTGCCGCAGCTGGGCCCGTACAACGAGCACCTCTCCAAGGACGCCGGCGCCATGTTCACAGCACTCGCCGTGCTGAGCCTCATCGCCCTGCGCTCCGTGCGGAACGACACCATCGTGCGCGTCACCGGGCTGGTATGGCTGACCTTCAACATTCCGCACCTGATCTACCACATGCAGCATCTCCACATGTACAACACCCTCGACAAGGCCCTGAACGTCGTGACGCTGGGACTCCTCGCCGTCGCCTCGGTCGCCCTCCTGCTTCCCGTCACGTCCGGGAGCTCCCACGCCATCACTCTCAAGGTCCGGGATCGGCATGGCAAAGTAGGCTGAACCCCGGTTACGACCTCCGAGCCCGCCCCGCCGGCCGGGCACGTGGACGCCGGTCATTCAGGGGTGACGGGCACCGGCCGTTCCCGAGGGGCTTCCGGCCGCGCGTGGCGCAGACGGGCACAGGCGGCGTCGAGAGTGGCGGCATCGATCATCTCCTCGTGGGTGCCCGGGCTGCCGCAGGCGTACGCCCCGGAGACCGAGCCCGCCAGCACGCACTCCTCCGGCTCCGCGCCGGCCAGCCACGACCGGGTGAAGGCGGTGCTGAACGCGTCGCCCGCGCCGTTGCTGTCCACGACGGGCCGCTCGGGTGTCACCGCGGGGAAGGCCCGTACGACACCGTCCGCGCGTGCCAGCATCCGGCAACCGTCGGCGCCGCCGGTCGCGACGACCACGGCGGCGCGACCCCCGTCGAGGATGTGGCGCATCACCTCCTCGCACCGGTCACCGACCGTCGCCGCGCTCATGAAGACCAGGTCGGAGCGGAAGGCGTAGGGGTGCGCCCAGGGATCGCGGCCGTCCCAGGAGTGCAGGTCCGTCGAGACGGACCTGCCGAGACGCTCGGCGTCGTCGAACACGGTGCCGGGGTGGTAGGCACGCGATATGTGCACGTGCCCGCAGCCTTCGAGGAAGGGCAGGTAGAACTCGGGCGGCAGCCTCAGGTCCGCCGGGTGCCTGCCGTCGTAGAAGGAGAAGCGCCGTCCCCGGCCGTCCACCAGGTTGACGCTGCGCGGCGTGCCGTTGGGTGCGGGCAGGTGGCTGAAGTCGAGCCCGACCGCGGCGTACCTGTCGAGGATCAGCCGCCCCTGCGGGTCGTCGCCGATGAAGTCGACGAACTTCGTGCGCAGGCCGAGGGCGTGGAAACCGAGTGCCACGCCGTTCCCGGAGTGGCCCACGTAGTCGCGGATCGGAGGGACGCCGACGGAGTCTCCCCCGGGTACGACCAGCGCGTCGACACGCACGATCGTGTCCACACCGGTGCCGCCGACCACCAGGACGTCATAGTCGACCATCAGCCGCCTTCATCTCTCAATTGGGCATTAAGTGCCTTTTTGACCATACGGCTCAGTACTTCCAAAGATCAGGCGAGCCGCGAAATCTCCCGGTGGCGCCCTGAACGGGTGCGGTGACAACCGGACCGTCGTTCGAGCGGGGTGTCAGACCGGCTCTCCGGTGTCCCGGGCCGGTTCGGCACCCTGACGGAACCCTTCGGCGAATGCGAGCACGACCAGCGATATCAGAAGGGGGACGACCAGGCCGGGCGAAAGGGCGGGCGGCGCGCTCACCGGGCTGTCCGGCCCGCCGAGCCCGAGGCGGGTCAGCACGAGGTCGCCGGCCACGTGAGGGAACACCTCCGTCGAGACGGCGGCGACCATGATCAGGCCGGCGATCGCGCCGAGCCTGGCGGCGTTGCCGGACCGGAAAGGGCGCCTTGCGGCGATGGAGAGCAGCAGCGTGCGGAGCAGCAGCGCCCCGAGCCCGGCGCACACGCCGACCAATGCGACGTCACCGCGCCCGGCGAGCTGCTCCACCACCGTGGAGTCCCACGCGGTCAGCATGACCGTGCCGGTGTCCGCCTCCAACCGGTTGCTTCCCGACGATCCGGGAAGACGAAGGAGGATGCCCGAGATCTCGGCCGACTGGCGCAAGGGGTGCTCGGCGTCGGCCCCCGCGCCCTCGGTGAGCGGGATCCGCAGGCTGTCGATGGAACGGACCTGCACCGGGACGGTGATGTAACCATGAGCCTGCGTCGCGCCGTTCACGGCGAAGGCGATACCGCCGATCGGGACCGTCACGGTGAAGACCAGGGCCAGTCCCGCCAGCAACCGCACCAGCGCCGGGCTCGCGAACCCCCTCCGGCCGCGGACCGGAGGTGATGCCTGATCGATGTCCATCGTTGTCCTTCTTCCGCGAGCGACGTAATCCTCGCCGGACGAAATCCCATCGATCCAACTCCCTCCGCGCGGGGAGCGCAATCGGCCGGAGGGGGAGATCGCCGTACTGCGGGCACAGGTGGCAGGCCCCCAGGTCACGCGTCCCTTCTCGCGAGCACGACCGCTCCCGCACCGAGGGCCACGATCACGTATGCCGACAGTACGGCGAGCGCGCCGGGCGGCGGCAGACCTCCCACCGCCGATGGATGATCCACGAGCTGGGCAGCGAGGTTGGAGGGCAGCACCGAGGCGATCCGGTCGTTCCACGGATCGGCGAGGAGGTTCACCGCCAGAGGCAGCACGAACAGCAGGACGCAGACGGCGACGATCGCTCCGGCGGTGGATCGCATGACCGCTCCCAGGCCGAGGGCGACAAGCGCGATCACGGCCACCGACAGGCCCGAGGCGAGCACCAGGGGAATCTCCTCGGAGACCCCGGTGGTGTACCCGGGCGGGATGGGCCGATCACCGACGATCGCCCGGCAGGCGAGGAACACGGCCCCCACGGCCACCTGTCCGGCGGTGAGGGAGATCGCGGCGACGACGGCCGCCTTCGCCGCCAGCAGCGCGCTCCGGCGTGGTACGGCGGTGACACTGGTGCGGATCATTCCGGTGGCGTACTCCGGGGTGATGGCCAGTACGGCGAGCACCGCCAGGCAGAGCTGGACGAGCGGCAGCAGGGCCTGTTCCATGGCCTGGCCCTGGAATCCGGCCCGCCGCGCCGGCGGCAGGCCGTCCCAGGCGTCCACTCCCTGCCTGGCGAGAAAGGCGGCCAGCGGGACGGTCACGGCGACCACGCCGAGGACGTACCAGGTGGAGCGGACCGAACGGAGCTTCAGCCACTCGGAGGCGAGCGCGTCGGTCACCGTACGTCCCTTCGCGCCGGCGCCGCGGTCGTCCGGCATCCCGCGGACCGGCGCGACGGCCGCCTCTCTCCCCGTCCCAGGCCGGGCCCCTTTCACCGGACGTCCCTTCGCGAGAGCGCGAGGGCGGTCAGGCCGACCGCGACAACCGCGTACAGGGCCATCACGGCGAGCGCCGCCGGTGGGGACAGACCGATCCCGGCCCCCGCCTTTCCGAGACCGACCGCTATGGGGACCTCCCCCGCGAGCTGGCGGGTCAGGTCCTCCGGCAGCACCGAGCCGATCCGGGCGTTCCACGGATCAGGCAGTGAGATCACAAAGCGGGGAACGACGTACAGGATGACGACGACGCTCGTGACCGCCCCCGCGGTGGACCGCAGAACGGCGCCGAGGCCGAGCCCGATCAGGGCGAGCACCACCACAGACATCCCGGTGGCGAGCATCTTGGGGAGTTCTTCCGGCAGGGGCGCCGTGAAACCCCGGATGGGACGGTCGCCGACGATCGCCCTGCCGATGAGAAACGTCCCGAAAACGCTCACCTGCCCGACGACGAGCGCCAAGGCGGCCACGACCGCCGCCTTGGCCGCCGTCACCACGATCCGGTGCGGCAGCGCCGTGAAAGTGCTGCGGATCATGCCGGTGGCGTACTCCGAGGTGAACGCGAGGACGCCGAGCACCGCCATGCAGATCTGCACCGGCAGGAGGACGATCTGTTCCGGCTGCGCGGCGCGCACGGTGACCCGTCCCTCGGGCGGCAGGCCGTCCCAGAGGCTGCCCACGTAGAAGGCGAACCCGGCGAGCAGCACCACGAAGGCCGCGACCGTGGCGAGGATGTACCGGGTGGAACGGGTGGAACGGAGCTTCAACCACTCCGAGGCGAGCGCGTCGACGATCACCGGGCCACCCGGCAGCCCGCGCTCCCGGTCCCCGCCGTCCCGTGGGATGGCCGTCACCGTCCACCCGCCCGGTAGTCGACGCTGTCATCGGTGAGTTCCAGGTACGCCTCCTCCAGGGAGGCGCCGCGCGGGGTCACCTCGTGTACGGCGAGGCCGTTGCCCGCGGCCAGGTCGCCGATCTCCGCGACGTCCAGTCCCCTGACGACCAGTCCCCGCCCCGGTTCCTCCCCGACCGTCGCGCCGGCGGCCCGCAGCACCTCCGTGAGCTCGGCGGCGCGCGGGGAGCGCACCAGCACGCCCCGGTCGTGGCGGGCGGCCAGGTCCTGAACCGACGTCTCGGCGATCAGCCTGCCGCGCCCGATGATCACGAGCCGGTCGGCGGTGAGCTCCATCTCGCTCATCAGGTGACTGGAGAGCAGGACGGTGCGCCCCTCGGCGGCCAGCGAGCGCATCAGGTGGCGGATCCACCGCACGCCCTCCGGGTCCATCCCGTTGACCGGCTCGTCGAACAGCAGCACCCCGGGGTCGCCGAGCAGCGCCGCTGCGATGCCCAGCCGCTGCCGCATGCCGAGGGAGAACCCGCCGACCTGCTTGCGGGCGACCCCGGCCAGTCCCACCTGTTCCAGGACGGCCACGACTCGAGACACCCCGATGCGGTTGCTCCGCGCCAGCCAGCGCAGGTGGTTGAAGGCGCTGCGGCCGCCGTGCGCGGCGTTCGCGTCGAGCAGCGCGCCGACCTCGTACATCGGGCGCCGGATCGTGGCGTAGCGGCGGCCGTTGACGAGGGCCTGCCCGGAGGTGGGGGCGTCCAGGCCGAGCAGGACGCGCATGGTGGTGGATTTTCCGGCGCCGTTCGGCCCGAGGAAGCCGGTCACGAGTCCCGGCCTCACCTCGAACGACAGCCCGTCCACGGCGACGGTCGTGCCGTACCGTTTGGTCAGGTCCCTGATTTCGATCATGTCGTCGAGCGTCGCGTACGGCGGGTCCGCGGCGCGTCGGGCCGGAGCCGGGACTTCACGCTCAACCCCTGGCCCGACGGCGGGCGCCCCATCCCGGCGACATCGGCCCCGGGGACGACATCCCCCAGGGTGAGGCCAGGCAGGTGGATCCGCCCCGGATGATGCCGGTAGCCGCTTTCCGGGGCTTCTCCCGCGCCGACCACACCCATCTGCCGGAGCGGGGCGCGGGCGGCGCCCCAGCAACGATCCCTACCGCTCCTCAGCCCCACCGGCGGGCGGGACGCGCAGTGCCAGCAGGGCGATGTCGTCGACGGAGTCGTGTGCGCAGTAGGCCAGGACGGTCTCGCTGATGCGCTCCACGACGGCCGCGGCGTCCAGGCCGGCGCAGTCGGCCAGCAACGCGTGCAGGCGCTCCTCGCCGAACATCTCCCCATCGGCCGGTCGGCGGGCTTCGGTGACGCCGTCGGTGTAGAACAGCAGCACCTCTCCCGGGTGCAGGGTGAACCGGGTGTTGGCCAGGCCCGCGTCGGGAAAGACTCCCAGCATCGCTCCGGCGGAGCGCAACTCCTCCACCTTCTCATCGGCGTGACGCACCAGCGCCGAAGGATGCCCGGCCGTGCTCAGCACCCCGGTGATGCCCACCCCGTCGGTGCGGAAGATCGCGCAGACGGCGGTGAGGAACCGCTGGGCGCTCACCCGCTGGGCCAGCAACGCGGTGTTGAGCTGCTCCAGCACACGACTGGAGGAGATGTGATGGGGCGCGTCGGCGCGCACGGTGTAGCGGGCCAGCGCGGTGACCTTGGCCGCCTCCACCCCGTGACCGGCCACATCGCCCATGACCACACACCAGCGGGAGGGCGAGGCCGCGAACAGATCGTAGAAGTCGCCCAGCACGGTGACGCCCTGGCCGGCGGGCAGGTAGCGGGCGGCGGCCTCGATACCGGGCGGCTCGGCCAGCTTCGGCGGCAGCAAACTGTCCTGCAAGGTGCGCGCCAGCGCGGCCGCCGCCTGAGATGTCGCCCGCAGGTCCGCCACCTGAGTTCGCATGTGCTCCAGCGCACCACGCAGGGCGATCTCCCCGGTGACCGCGCGCGCCAGGGTGGCCAGCGTCTTGATCTGCGTCTCGGTCCAGTCGCGGGGAGTGGAGTCCACCACGCAGAACGTGCCGAGTACCTGGCCGTCCGGAGAGTGGATGGGGTAGCCGGCCCAGGCGCCGATCCCCATCTCGGTGACCGAGGAGATCGTACGCACCCGCTCGTCGGTGGCCGCGTCGGTCACGATCAGCGGCCCGTCGGCGGCCACCACCAGATGGCAGAAACTCGCCTCCGCCGCGTTCTGCCGCTTCTCGATCGGCAACTCACCCAGACCGATCACGCTTTTCCAGAACGAGCGCCGCTCATCGACCACGGTGACGAAGGCCATCGGCGCACCGGTGATGGTGATGGCCAGGCCGGCCAGGTCATCGAACACCGGCTCCGGAGCGGTGTCCAGCAGGCCACTGGCGCGCACCGCCGCCAACCGCACGCGGTCGAACACCTCAGGGGGCAGGTCCTCGGGTCCTTTGAACCGGACAGCAGCCGCACTCACCGATGTTCCTGCCTTGCTCTGGGCAGCGACCGGGGCGACCTCGTCGGCGAAGACGGCTCCGGGCGCTGGATGCTCGTCATTTCCTGCAAGCTTATGGTCATCTCCGCCTCGATGGCCGGTCGGGGAAAGTGGTTACGGTCATCGGCTCTGGCCACCGGCTGCGGTCGTGACACCAATACGTCGCAGGCTACAAGAGGGAACAATCAGGTAGAAAGGAGCAGCCCTCCAGATAGCCATCCGTCCGGTAGTCCCGCTCAGAAAGATTTGATCATCACGATGGACGACCCCGCCGAGCCGAGCTTCCCTCTCACCGCCGCCACCCGTGTCGGCACGCTGGTCATGCACGCGGACGGCGAACTGGACTTCGAACGGGCGCCTCGGTTCCAGCGGGAGATCGAAGCCGCGCTGGCCACGCCTCGCCTCTCCACACTGGTCATCGAGGTGTCGCAGGTGTCCTTCTGGGACTCCTCCGGCATCTCCGGACTCCTCGTGGCTTTCCAGCAGGCCCGCACCGCCGAGATCCATCTCATCCTCACCGGGGTGGACGCCAACCTGCATCGCCGCCTGACCATCACCGGGCTGGTGCACCTGTTCGACATCCAGCCCACCCTGGCACACGCACTGCGGCACCCGGATTCCTCGCCCACCGCCTGAGCCCTCGTGACGTGATCCTCACCGGGGTCGGCCGATGCCGGCCCGCAACGCCGCCGCGAGGTCGCTCACACCGTCGCTCCGGCGAGGTCAGGTCAAGGGAGAGGGCGGGATATCCTGCCTGCGGTGCCTCGAACCACGTGACCTGAGGAGTCGATGCTGGGATGACGGCAGGGCGGCCGATGCCCACACAGGACGACGTGCTCGGATATTTCAGCACGCTGTCGAACTGGGGACGGTGGGGCGACGACGACGAGCTCGGCACTCTGAACCACATCACCGACGACGTCCGGCTGGCGGCGGCGCGGGCCGTGCGCCATGGCAGGAGCGTGTCGTGCGCATGGGAGGTCGCCGTACCGAAAGACATGGAGCGGTCGACGACGACGTGCCCGTGCGCCGCCGACATGCCGGGTGCCGAGAACATGCCGGTGCCCGAATTCCACAACGACCGGCGCTGGGGCTTTTCGTCCGAGCGGCTCGGCATCACGTTCCACGGCAACACCCTCACCCACGTCGACTCGCCGTGCCACATCTTCTGGGACGGCACGATGTACAACGGGCGGTCGCACTCGTTGGTCGACGCCGCAACGGGATCGGCGTGGGCGGCCGTCACGGCGGCGGCGAACGGGATCATCACGCGTGGCGTCCTGCTGGACATCGCGAAGGTCCGCGATGTGCCGTGGTTGGAGCCGGGGCAGGGTGTGTTTCCCGAAGATCTCGAGGAGGCCGAGCGTCGCCAGGGTGTGCGGGTGCGACCCGGCGATGCGGTGCTCCTGCGGACCGGCTATGGCCGCTTCCGGCACGAGGCCGGTGAGGCCGGCGGTTTCACGCAGGCCGGCTGGCACGCGTCCTGCCTGCCGTGGCTGCACGAACGGGGGGTCGCGCTGATCGGCGCCGACACCCCCCAGGACGTTCAGCCGTCGGGGTACGAAGACGTATTGATGCCGGTTCACGCCGTGAGCCTCGTCGCGATGGGTCTGTGGCTGCTCGACAACTGCGACCTGGAGGCGTGCGCGACGACGGCCGCCGAGCTCGGCCAGTGGGACTTCCAGCTCGCAGTCGCGCCGGTCCGCTTCGCCGGTACGTCCGGCAGCCCGGTCAACCCGATCGCCACATTCTGAGTGCGCGGATCCGGCCGGGCAGCCGGATCCAGCCATTCGCGACATCGACGCCCCTTGACCGAGATCGGGCCGATGCGATGGTGCTCGGCGGCATCCCGGCGATGTCATCCCCGGGGACGACATCCCTCAGGGGGAGGCCCGGCGAGATCCAGCCCGATACCGTCTCAACGTGGACGACTCCCTCTTCCTCCGTCGGTGGAGCGACAACCAGCTGATCATGTTCGACGCCCTGGCCGCGGTGGGATACACCATCGTCGTCCTGTCGTTCGCCGGCACGCGTGCCGCCACGGACGTGCCTTCGTGGGGGCATCTCCTGATCGTCGCCGGGACCGGGCTTCCGCTCGCCGTGCGAAGGCTGTGGCCTCTCCCCGTCCTGGGGGTCGTCTCCGCGATGTCCCTGCTGTCCGTGTCCCTCGGCGTGGTGTACGACGGGTTCGCCGCGGCCGCCTTCGCGCTCTACATGGTCGCGCTGACCCGGCGCCCTCGCCGCCGGGAACCCACGGTCGTGGTCGGGGCGCTCAGCGCGGCGGCCGTGCTCATGCTGTCGCTGGCGGGCGCTCCCCGGCCATCGCCGCACGTCTTCGGGGTGCTGCTGGGAGGTGTGGCGGTGCTGGGCGGTGCCTGGACGGCGGGCCGCGTGGTGCGCGAGCGGCGCGCGCACTCGGCGCGCTGGGCCGGGCAGCTCACTGGCCGGGCGGTCACCGAGGAGCGCCTGCGCATCGCCCGCGAGCTGCACGACGTCGTCGCGCACAGCATGAGCCTGATCGCGGTCAAGGCGGGGATCGCCAACCACGTCGCGGCGGCCCGGCCGGAGGAGGCCAGGGACGCGCTGCGCGTCATCGAGATCACGAGCCGGGACGCGCTGACCGAGATGCGCCAGCTGCTTGGCGTGCTGCGTTCGGACTCCGGCGCGCCGCCCGATCTCTCCCCCTCCCCCGGCCTCGCCGGCCTGCCCGTCCTGGCCGACCAGGCGGCGATGGCCGGGGTCCACGTCGCGCTGGACGTCCGGGCGGCAGACCTGCCGGAGGGAGTCGAGCTGTCGGTCTACCGGATCGTGCAGGAGGCGCTGACCAACGTGGTCAGGCACGCCGCCCCCGCCCGGTGCCGTGTCACGGTCGAGGACGCCCGGGGCACGGTCAGGATCGAGGTGACCGACGACGGGCCGGGCGGGCGGGTTCTGCCGGGACGGCCCGGCCACGGGCTGATCGGGATGCGGGAGAGGGTCGCCGTGTACGGCGGGACCTTCACGGCCGGGCGCCGGCCCGAGGGCGGTTTCGGGGTGTCGGCGTGCCTGCCGTACGGGGAGACCGCATGACCCAGGACCGTGTGATCCGCGTGCTGGTCGCCGATGACCAGGCGCTGCTGCGCGGCAGCTTCCGCATCCTGGTGGACACCGCGCCCGACCTGGTCGCGGTCGGCGAGGCAGGGACCGGTATCGAGGCCGTCGACCTGGCCCGCCGCGAGTCCCCGGACGTGGTGCTCATGGACGTGCGCATGCCGGAGATGGACGGCATCGAGGCGACCCGGCGCATCTGCGGCCCGGCCGGCACCGCGGGCGTGCGCGTGCTCATGCTCACCACCTTCGACCTGGACGAGTACGTCTACGCGGCGCTGCGCGCGGGGGCCAGCGGGTTCCTGCTCAAGGACACTCCGCCGGGCGAGCTGCTGACGGCGATCCGCGTGGTCGCCTCCGGCGAGGCGCTGCTCGCCCCGACGGTGACGCGGCGCCTCATCGCGGAGTTCGCCAGGCACCCCGAGCCCGCGCGGCCGCTCGCACGCGAGCTCGGCGGCGTCACCGGCCGTGAACGCGACGTGCTCACCCTCATCGCCCGGGGGCTGTCCAACACCGAGATCGCCGGCCATCTGAGCCTCAGCCTCGCGACCGTGAAAACGCACGTGGGCCATCTGCTGGGCAAGCTCGCCGCCCGTGACCGGGCCCAGCTTGTCATCGTCGCCTACGAGACCGGCCTGGTCTCGGCGGCGCCGCGCCCGCCCCGCTAGGTCCTTGCCGGCGCCGGATCCCGTACGGCGACCGTAAAACCTCGACCACATTGGAGGGTGAACAGCTCAGCCGCGCCATCGCGGCGCTACCGTCCGCCCCCGGGTGGAGCGGCCGGGTCCGGTGGTGCGGTCGGGGGGTGCGGCAGAACGGAGACGGCGCCCTTGGCCTCGAAGATCGCGAGGTGGATGCCGTCCGGACTGTGGTGGCCGTGCTGGCGGAGCACGGCGTCGAGGTCGGCTCTGGTGAGTCCGCAACGGCGCAGGTTGCGCAGGTTGACGTGCCCGTCGTGGATCAGGATCCGCAGTGGTGGGTCGACCAGGCGGCTGATGGCCGGCAGGAGCCGCAGCCTGGTGATGGCCGCGTGGGCGGCGAGCAGGGCCAGCAGCGCCGCGGTGCCGGTCAGCCATGAGGCGTCGGTCGCGGTGGCCGTGCGCCCCACGATGGCGCCGACCGCGACGGCGGCGACCCAGTCGAACGGGGCGAACTCCGCCATGGTCCGGCGCTCGGTGAGCCGGAACGCCACCGCGGCGGTCAGGAACAGCGCAATCGCCTTGACCGCGGCATGGGCCGCACGGTGCCAGTCGCCGATCAGGGCGTCGCCGAAGCTGTCCACGACGGCCACCCTCAGCCGGCGCCGTCGAGAGCGAGCAGGATCCGGCGGCCCCCCGGACCGGCGATGCCGGAGTCTTGGCCGGTCACGGCCCAGGGTGGTGCGGATTGCGATGGCTGTCTCATACGACCAGGCTAAACGTGCCTCGCTTCGACCATGGTGAAGCGCCTTGCAGGCAACGCCGGGCGTCACGAGGACGGATCGTGAAGGTGGCATGAGCAGAGGCTCGCCGGACGAAGTCGTCATGGGCGACCTGCGACCATGGAAGCCGGCCGCGGACCGCGCCGAGGAACCTGCCCGGCTACTACGGCTGCGGGGTATCGAACGGGCCGTCGCCCAGGATTCCCGAACGGTCCGGCAGTCCGATCGCCACGCGGAGCCTGGCGAACTCGACCGCGAGGGCCTGAGGCGGATAGTGAGCATTGAGGCCGCTGGGATTCGGAAGGACCCATACGCGCGCACCGCCGATGATCTCAGACTGCAGGCCGACCACCGCACCGGAGACGCCGAACGCCGAGCGGTAGCCGGTGACGCCCAGCAGAGCCAGCCACCTGGGCCGCAAGGACTCCATCCTCTTGACCAGGTCCCTGCCTCCCTCCACGTACTCCTGCGGGGTGAGGTCGGCCGCCCGAGCCGTCGGCCTGCGCACGATGCTGGTGATACCGGCACCGAGAAGCAGGAGATCTCGCTCTTCCTCGGCACGAAAGAGGCGAGGCGTGAACCCGGAACGGTATAGAGCAGGCCACATCCGGTTTCCCGGTGTCGCGAAACTGTGCCCTCGGGTCATCGACGCAAGCCCGGGGTTGATGCCGACGAAAACGACATCCAGCCCCTCGGCGACGACATCTTTCAGGTGGGGACGCGTCTCGATGGCGTACTCGCATTCTTCGGACAACGCTCTCGGGAGCCGGCTCGCTCATTCTCCCCTGCCCGGAGGGAAGGGGAGAATCCTGGCAGCTCCCGCTCGCGTGGCTGTTGCGCCGCTCTCCGGTCATGCTGCCCGTTCCGGGCACATCATCGGTTGAGCATCCGGAGCAGAACGTGGCCGCCGCGAGCGTCCGGCTGACTGACGACGTCGCCGAGCCGACCGCGGCCATCAAGTGAACGGGCCTGCCCGCCGACAGCGGCCAAGGCCGGCGGCATCGTTCATGCCGCGTGTTCGAGATTCCGGCGGAACCGGGCCGGCGTCGACCCGGTCGCCAGGCGGAATGCCCGGCTGAACGCGGACTCGGAACGGTAGCCGACTTCGGTGGCGACCGAGGCGACCGTGAGCTCGGTGTCGGCGAGAAGTTCGGCCGCGGTCATCAACCGGATGTGGGTGAGGAACGCGCCGACGGTCATTCCGGTGCTGTGGGAGAAGTGCCGGATGAATGTGGCCCGCGACATCGCCGCCACCTGTGCGAGGCGCGCGATCGGCCAGTCGGCGCCGGGGTCTTGAAACACCTCGTCGATGACGGCACGGATCCGCTCGTCGTGGGAGGCGGTCCACAGCGCTGTCTCGGCGAGTCGTCCGTTCGACTTCCGCAGCACCATCGCGAGCAGCGCGTTACAGAGGGCAGAGAGGATGGCCGCGGTGCCGGGCCCATCGTTCTGCGCCTCCCGTCGCATGATCGCGCTCAGCATCCGAACGTTCTCATTCGCCTCGCCGGATTCCGCGAAGGAGACGCGCAAGGGGTCGGGAAGGCTCCGAAAGAGCATGGCGCCCGCGCCGGGACCGAACGAGTAGTGCCCGCAGAAGAGGTCGATCACGCTCTCACCCGCTCGGCTGCGGATGGTGGAGAACGCGCCACCGGGAGTTTCGATCACTCCTTGCTCGTGCCCGGCTCCGGTGGTGCGGATGCGGTGCGGCGTGCCACGGGGAAGGAGCACGACGTCGCCCGGCTGAAGCTCGATGCGCCGATCGGAGAGCTCGAGCACGCACGAGCCGTCGAGCAGGACGTGGAAGTGCGCCTTGCCCTCGCCCTGCGGGGGCACGTCCATGACGGTCGCGCCGGCGAGAAGGCAGCGCTTGTCCAGGATCGCCTGCAGTCTCGCCAGGCGGACGAGGTGACTGACTGAATCCATGATGAGACGCTCGCGAGGAAAATTGAGATTAATAAGCCTTGTGAGCTCAATTCTACATATCGAGACTGGAGGCATGGACACCACCAACGACACTCTTCACGCCGATCTTCTTGTCATCGGTTTCGGCAAGGGCGGCAAGGCCGTCGCCAAGACCATGGGCCGCCTCGGCAAGCGCGTCGTGCTCGTCGAGCAGTCGGAACGGATGTACGGAGGCACCTGCCCCAACGTCGGCTGCGTACCGACCAAGGCACTGGTCCACCACGCCGAAAAACGCCGAAAGAGCGACCCGCCGCAGGAGTGGTACGCGCGCTCGGTCGAGCAGGTCCAAGCCCTCACCGCGCTGTTTCGCCGCGGCAACTACGAGGCGCTGAACGGTGCCGAGACCACAACGGTCCTCACCGGCCGGGCCACCTTCCTCGATCCGCACACCGTCGCCGTCGACGCCGGGGGCGAACGCCTGCTGGTCTCCGCCACAACCATCCTGATCAACACCGGCGCCGAGACGGTCATCCCGGACACCCCCGGCCTGGCCGAGAGCAAGCACACCCTGACCAGCACCGCACTGATCGAGACCACGGTCTTGCCCGAGCGGCTCGCGATCGTGGGCGGCGGCTACATCGGCATCGAGTTCGCCTCGATCTACCGCCGGTTCGGCGCCCAGGTCACCCTGCTGGAGGCCTCACCGCGGATCCTGGGACGCGAGGACGACGAGGCCGCCGCCGTCGCCGAGGCCATCCTCACCGGCGACGGCATCGAGATCATCAAGGGTGCGCACGTCAGCGAGGTCCGCGACACCGAGACCGGCGCGAGCGTCCTCTACGAAAAGGACGGCCGCCGGCACACCCTGGACGTCGATGCCATCCTGGCCGCCACCGGTCGCGCGCCGGCGACCCGCGGCCTGGGACTGGAGGCCGCCGGGGTCCGCACCACCGCGCACGGGGCGATCGAGGTCGATGAGTATCTGCGGACCAGCCGGCCGCATATCTACGCGCTGGGCGATGTGCGCGGCGGGCCGCAGCACACCTATCTGTCCCTCGATGACAGCCGGGTCGTTGTGGATCAGCTCCTCGGCGAGGGCCGGCGCTCGGTGTCGGATCGGGTCGCGGTGCCGCGCACCCTGTTCATGACCCCGCCGCTGGCCACCGTCGGGCTCACCGAGACCGAGGCCCGCGCGGCCGGATACCGGGTGAAGATCGCCAGTGAGCCGGTGGCCGAGATCGTGGCGATGCCGCGGGCCTACATCATGGAGGAGACCCGCGGCTTCATGAAGTTCGTGATCGACGCCGACACCGACGAGATCTTGGGTGCGGTGCTGCTGAGCGTCGATGCCCAGGAGCTGATCAACACGGTCGCGCTGGCCATCCGGCACCGCATCACGGCGAGCGAGCTGCGTGATGCGGTGTACAACCATCCCACCTCGACCGAGGCGTTCAACGAGGTGCTGGCCACCATCGTGCGTGTCGACGCGCCGCAAACCGCCGACGTGTAACCCGTTCAGCCTCGCTCCCGACCGGGGAACCTCACCCCCGCGCCGCACCGAAGGCGCGTTCCAGGACCTCCAGGACCGTCCCGGTGAGCAGCGCGACCTTGTAGCCGTTCTGGGCCGCCGGCGCACATCGGACGGCGGCCCGCGCCGCCGCGTGGTCGAGGGTCTCACCGGCGAGGAGGGCCTCCTCCACCTCGGGCAGTCGCAGCGGAACGCGGGCGACGCCGCCCACGGCCACCGCGGCGAAGGTGATCCTTTCGCCGCTCACGACCAGCCGCGCCGCCGCCTCCACCAGCGGCCATTCGGCCTCTGACCTGGCGATCGCCCGGTGGTAGGCGGCCCGCTCCCCCGGCACGGACGGAGGCAGGTCGATCGCCACGAGGATCTCCCCCGGGCCGAGCAGGTGGTCGCGGGTCGGGTCGGAGCCGTCTCCGTACAGCTCGCCGACGCCGAACGGGGCCCTGCCGTGCACCTCGACGGACGCGTCGCAGCCGAGCAGCGCCATCGCCAGTGACGACGGATGCGGGGCCACGCACGGGCCGGTGTCGATCACCGCGGAGTAGAGGGTGAGCCCCGCGCGGGCCGGGCAGGAGTCGCCTCCGCTCTGGTGGCAGGAGAAGGACGGGTTGCGGTAGTACGAACAGCGGTTGCGCTGGAGCAGGTTTCCGCCGACGGTGGCCACCGCCCGGATCTGGGGCGTGGCCAGCGCCCCGGCCGTCAGTGCCAGGGAGGGGTGGGCGGCGCGGAGCCGCTCGTCGCCGGCGAGCTCCGCGACCGTGGTCAGCGTGCCGATCCGGGCTGAGCCGTCCGGCTGCCAGGTGATGCCGGACAGGCCGGGAAGGTCGTGCAGGTCGACGTACGGCCCTGCCGGGAGGCGGGCCATCAGGTCGGTGCCGCCCGCGCGGAACTCGCCTCCACGCCGGGAGATCTCGCCGATGTCTGTCGGGACGCTCATCGTCCGATCCCTTCGAGAAGCCGGAGATGCCGGCCGATGCCGATGGACGAGGTCATTTCCGCATCCCTCCGTGAAGCCGATCAGGCCAAGGGAGCCGGCCGAGGTCGATGGGGACTGTCATTTCCGCATCCCCTCAAGGAGCCGGTCGGGCCGGATGGGCAGGTCGTGGGGGCGCCAGCCGGTGGCGTTGTGGACGGCGTTGCCCACCGAGGCGGCCACGCCGATCGTGGAGACCTCGCCGACCCCGACGCCGCGGCCGTTGACGTGCTCCCACCCGTCCTGGTGGAAGTGGACGGTCATCTCGGGGGTGTCGCCGATGCCGGGGATGCGGTAGTCGTCGAGGTTGGCGGTCAGCACGGTCCCCGTCACCGGATCGACGTGGCGCTCCTCGTACAGCGCGTAGCCGATGCCCTGGACGATGCCGCCCTCGCACTGGCTGCGCGCCAGCCGCTCGGCGTAGATGTGACCGACCGCGATGCCGGCCCACACGCGGAGCGGCCTGACGGTGCCGAATCGGGTGTCGACCTCGACCTCGGTGACGTGGACGGCCCCGCTGAAGCCCCGGCCCAGCGCCATGCCGCCCACCGCGATCGGGGTGACGTAGCCGCGCCGGTCGCGCCTGCGCCTGCCGACGACCCTGGCGCCGTCGGTCAGTCCCCGCTCCCGCAGGCGTCGTGCGGCGTCGCGTACGGCGGGGGCCACCGAGGTGGTGGTGCGGCTGCCGATGGAGGGCGGCCCGTGCACGGTGCCCGTCCTTCCGATCTCGACGCGGACGCGCTCGGCGGGCAGGCCGAGCTCCTCGCGAAGGATCTCGGCGATGACGCTGCGGATGCCGGTGCCGATGTCCTGGGTCGTGGTGCGGGCCACGACCACGTCACCCTCGACCTGGAGTTCGACCTCCGTACCGGGGTCGAGCATGTAGGCCCAGTTGGCGGCGGCCACCCCGATGCCCCGGCGGAAGCGACCCTCCTGCGAGCCCGCCGCGGTCCGGCCCGCCCACGCGGGCAGGGCTATGGCCCAGTCGTAGAGGGCGTGCCGCTTGCGGTTGCCGTCCCAGCGGCGGCGCAGCGCGATCGGGTCCTCGCCGCGGCGGTGGGCGACCTCGTCGACCGCCTGCTCCAGCGCCCACAGCATGGGCGGCGCCCCCGGCCCGCGGAACGGCGTGCCGGGCGGCTCATTGGTGATCACGTCGTAGTCGCGGAGCCGCCGGGGCGCCGTGCCGTACATGAGACGGGCGAACACCGCGACGGCCGACCCGACGGACACTCCGCCGCGGCCGTGGACGTCCACGGTGAGGGCCGCGAGGTCTCCCCCGTCGTCGGTGAGCAGTTCGAGCGTGGTCCGGGTACCGGGCCGGTTGCCGGCGTCGGTGAGCTCGTCGGCGCGGCTGAACACCACGCGGACCGGCGCGCCGCAGGCCCGCGCGAGCTCGACGGCCGCGATCGTCTCGGCGGTGATCCCGTTCTTGGCCCCGAAGGCGCCGCCGACGTGATCGGCGACGACCCGGACCCGCTCCGCGGGCAGGTTCCACCGCTTGGCGGCCTGCTCGGCTACCAGGCCGACGCTCTGGGTGGACAGGTGCAGGTGGAGGTCGCCGCCGGTGTCCCAGCGGGCCACGCACGCGTGCGGCTCCAGCGGGGTGTGAACCTGCACGGCGGTGGTGAACGTACCGGTCACCAGGCGGGGGTCGGCGGCCCCGCGCGCGGCCTCGATCCGCTTCACGGCGGTACGGCCTCGCCAGCTCGCCCTGGTGAAGGGGCCGTGCACGTTGCCGTTCCAGGGGCCGGGCAGCTCCAGCCCCTCGCTGGCGCTGGGGGCCTGCTTCCTGGTGTGCTCGTCGTAGACGACCGGGGCGCCGGGCGCGTCGTCGAGCGCGGCCGGGATCGGGTCGTAGCCGATCTCCGCCTCTTCCGCGATCGCCAGTGCCTCCCGGCGCGTGGGAGCGGCGACGGCGGCCACGGGCTGCCCCGCGTAGCGGACGATCCGGTCGGGCGGCAGCAGGTCGACCACGTGGGCGGCGTCCACCTTCACCGCGGTGACGTGGGCGTGCGCCCTCGTGGAGCGGAGGATCACCCCCTCCAGCTGGCCGTCCAGGCGGACGTCCGTGGTGTAGCGGGCGCGGCCGGTGACCTTGTCCATCGCCTCCACCCTGGCGGGGGCCCCGGTGTCGCCGTCGTGTTCTCCCCGGCAGGCGGCGGCGATCGCCGCGTAGATCCCCTGGTAGGCGCCGCACCGGCACAGGTGCCCGGCCATGGCGGCGGCGATTCGCTCGCGCGGCGGCGCGACGTCGCCGTGGCTCGCCCGCCAGGCGTCGACGAAGGCCGCGGCCTCCACCACAAAACCCGGCGTGCAGTAGCCGCACTGCAGACCGTCGTGGACCGCGAAGGCCCGCTGGACGGGGTGGTCCAGTCCCTCGACGGTGGTGATCTCGCGCTCCCGCGCCGCGGCGGCCGGCAGCAGGCAGCTCGCCTGGGGGACGCCGTCCACCATGACCGTGCACGCGCCGCAGACTCCGGTACGGCAGGCGGCCTTGGCCCCGGTAAGACCCTGGCCCTCGCGTAGGACGTCCACGACCACGTCGTCCGAGTGGGCGTCCACCACGGTGGGGACACCGTTCAGAATAATCTTCATAGCTCTCCAGTTGACGTTGTCAACATCGCACTGACAGTGTCGGCCCCGGACGTTGACGTTGTCAACATCAGGAGCTGTGAGAAGGTGAACGACGTGGTGGACGACACCAGAACACGACTGGTCGACAGCGCGCTGAGGTTGCTGCGAGAAGAGGGCCTCGACGCCGTGACGCTGCGCGCCGTCGGCGACCAGACCGGTCTGTCCCGGATGGCCCCCTATCGACATTTCGCCGACAAGACCGCGCTGCTCGCCGCCCTCGCCCTCCGGGTTGTCACCGACCTCAGCGCGCACGTCGCCGGGGCGGTCCTAGAGCGCGACGGCCGCGTGGAGCGGATGCGGGCCTTCTACACGGGTTACGTCGAGTACGCCATGGAGCACCCCGAGGAATACCGGCTGGTGTTCGCCTCCGACTTCCTCATCGGGGACCACCCGGAGCTCGAGGCGGCGATCGACGAGGTGATGGCGGCGCTCGGCATGGAGGTCACCTGCGATCAGGCCGCCTCCAAGGCCGGGATGATGGCCCTGCTCTCCACCGCCCACGGCCTCGCCCAGCTCGCCGCGGCCGGGCACCTCTCCCACAAGGGGATCAGCCACACGGACGTCATCGACGTCCTCGTCACGCCCTGACACTCCCGCGCCACAGGCGATTCTTGGGCCGCGGCCCAAGAATCGCAATTCCGCCGCTCGCAGGCCCCCGACATCGACCGGGCATCGCAGCGTGGGCGCCGCGATTTATCGTCAAGGCATCTTGGCGTCAGGGTGGCTTGACGAGATATGTGGTCCATGACCCCTCCAGATGAGCTTGAGCATCGGTTCACCCTGCTGACCGCCGCCACGCGCTACGACGCGCTACGTACCCGCGACGCCCTGGCGTCGGCGGAGGAGGGAGGACAGGTCTCCCCTCCGGTGCCCTCGGCGCACCCAGCCCGCCAGCTCCCCTCCAAGAGCCCGAGATACGCATCGGCAAACAGAACAGCCGCCGGATCGGCGGTCACAGGACGTGGAGACCTCCAGCCATCGGGCGGGTCTGTGAAGCGTCAACCACCTCGTGCCAGATCACGCGCTCTGCAAGAGGCCGTGTGATCTGGCGCGGGGAATCTCCGGCCCTCAGCCGAAGAGGAGATCAATCCGGCATGAGCGAGAGCGACGTGGCCGTCGCCCGAGCGGTCGCCGGCGAGCCCGAGGCATGGCCTTGCAGCCGGTGGCCGGAGAGGGCGGTGAGATAGACCTGTGGCATGCGTCCTGAATCAGGCGAAGTGCTGCACTTCTCGGAAGACCCAACGATCACCCGTTTCGTCCCTCATGTCGCCGCCACCGCGATGCAGTCGAAGGCCTACGTCTGGGCCGTCGACGGTGCCCGCGCCCCGGACTACTGGTTTCCTCGCGACTGCCCGCGCGCGATGGCATGGACTATCCCCACGACGTCGGCAGCAGACCGGGAACACGTCCTGGGTCCTGGCGGTGGCGACCGTGTCCATGCGATCGAGCACGGCTGGGTCGACAGGCTTCTCAGCGTTCGGTTGTTCGCCTATCGGCTCCCCGCGTCCCGTTTCACGCCGATCGGCGAGCCGGTGTCGCACGCGGTCGTGGCCACCGAACCGGTCGAGCCCCTCGGCCCGCCCGAACCGGTCGGCGACCTTCTGCGGCTACACGACGGCGCGGGCATCCAACTACGCGTACTCGACAATCTGTGGGGATTCTGGGACGCCGTGACCGCGAGCACCCTCGGCTTCAGCGGAATCCGCCTGCGGTACGCCCGTCCACGGCCGGACGCCGGCTGAAGGAGCGGACCGCTCAGGAGGTTTCCGGGGGCGGGGCGTCGTGCTCGGCGGTGACCGCCACGTTGCGCAGCATCCGGCCGAAGATCAGGGTGTGGAAGGGCGTGACCGACCACCAGTAGAGATGGCCCGCCAGACCGCGCGGGTGGAAGATCGCACGCTGGCCGTAGACGGTCTCGCCCTCGTGCCGGAGCACCCGCAGTTCCAGCCACGCGAGGCCGGGCAGGCGCATCTCCGCGCGCAGGCGCAGCAGGCGTCCGGGCTCGACCTCCTCCACCCGCCAGAAGTCGACGGAGTCGCCCACCCGCAGCCGCCGGGGATCGCGGCGTCCGCGGCGCAGTCCCACGCCGCCGACGAACCGGTCGAGGAGTCCGCGGAGGTGCCAGGCGAGGGGCAGGGAGTACCAGCCCTTCTCACCGCCGATCGACTCGATCACCGTCCAGAGTGCCTGCGGGGATGCCTTGACGCGACGGGCCCGCGCGTCGACGTAGAGGCTGCCGCCCGCCCAGTCGGGGTCGGTCGGCAGCGGGTCGCTCGGCGTTCCCGGGGTCGAGGCCGAGGACCAGCGCGTGAGGACCTTGGCCTCCTTGATCCGTTGCAGCGCCAGCTCGACGGCCTCCCTCAGCCCGATCAGGCCGCCCGGCGGATCCTTGACGTAGTCGGCGACGTCGTGTTCGCGGCAGACCGCCTCGTTGCGCAGCGACTCCACCAGCGGGCGGGCCAGCCCCGCGGGGACGGGGGTGACCAGCCCCACCCAGTGGCTCGACAGACCGGGGCTGAGCATCGGAACCGGGATGATCACGCGGCGGGGCAGGCCCGCGATCTCGGCGTAGACGGTCATCATGTCCGCGTAGGTCAGCACGTCCGGGCCGCCGATGTCGAAGGAGCGGTTCACCTCCTTCTCGACGGACGCCCAGGCCACGAGGTAGCGCAGGACGTCGCGGATCGCGATGGGCTGCGTCCTGGTCCTCACCCACCGCGGAGTCGTCATCACGGGCAGCCGCTCGGTGAGATAGCGCAGCATCTCGAAGGAGGCCGAACCCGATCCGATGATGACGGCCGCCCGCAGCACGACGGCGGGCACCCCGGAGTCCAGGAAGATCTCCCCGACCTCGACGCGGGACCGCAGGTGGGGCGAGAGCTCCTCGTTGGGCGCGAGGCCGCCGAGATAGACGATGCGGCCCACCCCCGCCTCCTTGGCCGCGGCGGCGAACGTGGTGGCCGCGCGGCGGTCGGCGTCGGCGAAGTCGCTTCCCCCGCCCATCGTGTGGATGAGGTAGTAGGCCACCTCGACCCCGTCGAGCGCCTTCCTCGTCTGCTCCGCGTCGGTCGCGTCGGCTTCCGCGATCTCCACGCGGGAGGCCCACGGCTGGTCGCGCAGGCGGCCCGCCGACCGCACCATGCAGCGGACCTCGTGACCCGCGTCGAGGAGTCCGGGAACGAGCCGTCCTCCGATGTATCCGGTCGCGCCGGTCACGAGACATTTCATTTAATCATTTTCGTACGACCCGGCCGACTGGTTGCCGACTTGGCTATTTAACGGCTTTTCTTATAACTGTTCGCGGATCTGGAGAAGGATCTCCCGAGTGCGAGAGGCCGGCTCGGCCTCGATGCACAGGCGCTCCATCACCTCGAGGTAGCTGTCCACCTCTTCGCGTTTCTCCAGATAGACCGCGCTGGTCAGCTGTTCCATGTAGACCACGTCGGGCAGATCGGACTGGGAGAACCGCAGAATGCTGAAGGGCCCGCCCGCCGCGGCGTGGCCGCCGACGCTGAACGGCACGATCTGGACGGTCACGTTGGGCAGGTCGAGCGCCGCGAGGAGGTGGTCGATCTGGCCCCGCATCACCTCGGCCCCGCCGAGCGAACGGCGCAGCACCGCCTCGTCCAGCACGGCCCATACATGGGGTGAATCCGCGCCGTGCAGCAGTCTCTGGCGTGCCATGCGCAGCCGTACGCGCCGCTCCAGCTCCTCCTCGGAGGCGGAGGGGAACCCCAGCCGGATCACGGCTCGCGCGTAGCCCTCGCTCTGGAGCAGGCCGGGCACGAACTGGACCTCGTAGTTGCGGATGACGGTGGCCGACTCCTCCAGGCCCACGTACGTCTCGAACCAGCTGGGCAGGACGTCGTTGTAGTTGTGCCACCAGCCGGTGACGTTGGCCCGGCCGACGAGGGCCAGCAGGGGCTCTCGCTCGCTCTCCTCCGTCACGCCGTACAGCGTGAGCAGATCGGCCACGTCCCTGATCCGGAAACTCACCCGGCCGAGCTCCATGCGGCTGATCTTCGAGTGCGAGGCGCGGATGGCGTGCCCCGCCGCCTCCAGCGTGATGTTGCGCCGCTCGCGGAGCCTGCGGAGCTGCGCGCCCAGCACGATCCTCAACACGGTCGAACTGCCGCGGAGTGAGACCACCGGCGCTGGGCTGACTCGCTCACCGTCTGCGTGAGGTGTGATCATCTACAGTCCTTCGAGCGCGGAATGCGAGCCTTTACCTACTCTTCGTGCCATCGAGATCCCTTACGGTACCTCCAATTGCACATTTCCGGCTAGATAGAACTTTATTCTTCAACCAATTCAGATAATCAGGTCATCGAAATCGCCACTTTTCGCACCCCTGACGAAGGCGTCGACCTCACCGCGAGTGTAGATCAACGCCGGCCCCTCCGGATCGCGGGAGTTACGCATCGCGATCCTGCCGTCGGGCAGTTCGGCGACTTCCACGCAGTTGCCGCTGGGATTGCTGAAGTGACTCTTGCGCCAGACGACCCCGTCCAGCCGAGCCGCCGACATGCCGCTGTACAGCTGATTCATCCTCGCCTCTCACCCGTTAGGCAGGGGAACATATGTACGAGCATATAGCTTTTTGTGCAGATGCACGTGCATCCGTACTTGCTTATGCACATCATCACGTGCAAGATGACTGGACGGATTGCCTTCGTTACGCGATCGCCACTCCTCCCCAAGGTCGCCGATGACTGGTTGTCAAAGACATGAAGCCGCACCCGTCCGAGCCGAGATCGGAGGATGGGAACGGTGGTTGTCGATGCTTGATCACATGCTCCCACCAGGCGGCATGCCGCCGTGGGCGGATGGCGAAAGCCACATCGGCCGGCTCCAGATGACCGTGTGGAGCCTCCGTCACGACCCCTACGCGGCACGCACCGCCCGCGAGTTCACCTCCGCCGCCCTGCGGACGTGGGGGCTGGAGCACCTGATCGACGACACCGGCGTCGTGGTGTCCGAGTTGGTGACCAACGCCGTGCGCCACGGCACGCGGAGCCCCGTCCACCCCCGGACCGCTCCGGATATCAGGGTGATCCTGTGCCAGACCGAGCTCTCGGTGCTGTGCGCGGTCACCGACCCCAGTGACCAGGGACCCTGCCTGCGCGAACCCGACTACGAGGCGGAGGGCGGCCGCGGTCTGCAGGTCGTCCAGGGGGTCAGCGAGATGTGGGGCTGGGCTCCTTTGGAGACGCGGGGCAAGGCCGTGTGGGCGGCCTTCGCCCTTCCTCCCCGGGGAGCGCGTCACTTGGAGGCCTGCCACTGACGATCCGGCCCATCCGACGCTAAATCGGCGACTTATGGAAATACGCCCCATAGTCACCGGAAGATGGATATTGTCCGCGGAAGCCCGACCCGCTGGATGGAGACCGTCATGGCGTCGTCAGGACCTGAACGCCTGCGGTTCGACCCCAAAACCCCGAACGCGGGACGGATGGCCGACTACTTCGTCGGTGGCAAGGACAACTTCGCCGCCGACCGCAAGACCGCGGAGGAAGCGCTCGCGATCGCTCCCGACCTCCCCGCCGTCTCGCGGGAGGGACGCGGGTTCCTCCGCCGGGCGGTCCGGTTCCTCGTCGAGGCGGGCATCCGGCAGTTCGTCGACATCGGCTGCGGCCTGCCGACCCGGGGCGGCGTGCACGAGATCCTCCACACGATCGCCCCCGACGCGCGGGTGGCGTACGTCGACAACGACCCGATGGTCGTCGTCCACGCCCAGGCCCTGCTCGCGGACGATCATCTGGCCACGGTCATCGAAGCCGACGCCCGCGATCCCGAGGAGATCCTCTCCCGTCTGCGATCCGGCCGCGTCATCGACCTGGACCGGCCCGTGGCGATCCTCCTCTTCTCGGTCCTGACGGATTTCCCGGACGACGACGTGGCCATGCGGATCACGTCCGGCCTCCGGAAGGCGATCGCACCGGGCAGCTACATGGCCATCTCCCACGCGGTCTCCGACCTGTGCCCGGAGAAGACGGCACGGCTCGCGGCCCTCTACCAGGACCGCGGTTCGATCACGGGCCCACGCCGCACCAACCTGCGTACCAGGGCCGAGGTCGAGCTCCTCTTCGGCGAGATGAAACTCGTCGAACCCGGAGTGGTGTACGTCCCGCGGTGGCGGCCCGACGCGACGGTGCTCCGCTCGCCCGATTCCGTATGGGTCGTCGGCGGAGTCGGCCACAAAGAATGGATAGACTGCGCCGGAAATGATCGGAGCTTTCCCCGTTCACCTGTGTCCTGACATCTGTTCACGAACGTCACCGTTCCTTTTGATGTCACGGGCGGCAGAGGAGATGACGTATGAGCGACGCGACCGGACGTCCACCGGCGGGTCTGGACACGAGCGTGGCCAACGTCGCCCGTATGAACGACTACTACCTCGGCGGCAAGGACAACTTCGCCGCCGACCGCAAGGCCGCGGAGGAAGTGCTCGCCCTCGCGCCCGAGGTCAGGACCATGGCCAGGGAGGGGCAGGCCTTCATGACCCGGGCGGTGCGATATCTCCTCGACGAGGGCGTCACCCAGTTCGTCTCCCTCGGTGTGGGACTCCCCACGAGCAGCAGCATCCACCATGTCGCCCAGGCGCTCGTGCCCGACGCCCGCGTGGTCTACGTCTCCACCGACCCGGTCGTGCTCTCCCACGCCCGCGCCCTGCTGGCCACCAACCCCGCCACCGCCGTCGTCGAGGGTGACATCCTCCACCCCCGCGAACTGCTCGCCGACCCCGAGCTGCGGCGGATCATCGACCTGGACCGGCCGGTGGCCATCCTGATCGCGTCCGCCCTCCAGTTCATCCCGGACGAGGACGACCCGTTCAAGTGCGTGGCCGTCCTGCGCGACGCGCTGCCGGTCGGCAGCGGCTTCGCCTTCGGTCACGTCGTCTTCGACAGGCGTCCCGAGGTCGAGGACTCGATCGTCGGCATCTACCGGAGGATCCTCGGCCGCGACGAGGGCGCCGGCCGCACGAGCAAGCAGGTGCTGCGCTTCTTCGACGGGATGAAGCTCGTGGACCCCGGGTTCGTCTACACGCGCGACTGGCGTCCCGACAACCCCCTCACCGTCCAGGGCCGCGACAAGACGTGGTCCATGGTCGGGATCGCCAGGAAGACCGAGGGCTAACCTGCGCCCAGCAGGTCCTCGCGTTCAACCGCCTCCAGAGAGAGCGTCTTGTAGCCGACCTCGTCGAACAGGACGGTGATCCGGTCGCTCTCCCTGCTCATCACCATGCCCCGGCCCCAGGCCTCGTGCCGCACCCTGGCGTGCATCGCGAACGGGCCGTCGACCTCCTCGTCCGGCGTGGGGACGCCCGCCCGGCAGGTGTCGCACGCCCCGCAGACGCGCTCGTGCGGCTCGCCGAAATACTCCAGCAGGAACCGGCGCCGGCAGCCCGTGGTCTCCGCGTAGCCGCGCATCATGTCAATGCGCGAGTCGTCGATGCGGCGGCGGGTGTCATCGAGTTCGACGGCACGCTCCGCGGCCTCCTCCGGGGTGGGACCGCCGGCGACGTGGCGCAGGTCGCCCTGAGCGGTGACCTCGAGCGCGCCCGCCCGCTCCAGCAGGTTCACCAGCCGGGTGAGCCGGGTCGAGCCGATGTCCAGCACGGCTCGCAGCTCGTCGGCCGCGACGGTGCCGCCGTGCTCGTGGATCAGCGTCGCGCTCCGCAGCAGCAGTTCCTCGTCGGCCCGTCCTCCGGCGAAGAACCTGCGCAGCCCGAGATCCTCCTGCCGGTAGAACAGCACCGCGGAGGCCGGGGCCCCATCCCGCCCGGCGCGTCCGATCTCCTGGTAGTAGGAGTCCGGGGACTCCGGCGGGGAGGCGTGCAGCACGAATCGCACGTTCGGCTTGTCGATGCCCATGCCGAACGCGGAGGTCGCAACGACGACGTCGAGCTCGTCGTCGCGGAACATCTCGTGAACGCGGTGCCGGTCGGCCGCCTTCATCCCCGCGTGGTACGGCTCGGCCCGGCGTCCGGCCTCCCGCAGCTCGGCCGCGTACTCCTCGGCGGCCCGGCGGGTGGCGACGTAGATCAGCCCGAGTCCGGGCCGGGACGCGGCGTCCTCCACGAGCGCCCGGCGCAGATCCTCCTGGGTGACGAAGCGGCGCACCTCCAGGTCGAGGTTGGGCCGGTCGAAGCCCCGCACGATCTGGCGCACGTTCGACAGGCCGAGTGACCTCACGATCTCCTCGCGCACCGAGGGGGCGGCCGTGGCGGTCAACGCCACCACCGGCGGGTGGCCCAGTCGCTCGATGACCTGTCCCAGCCGCAGGTAGTCGGGCCGGAAGTCGTGACCCCACGCCGACACGCAGTGCGCCTCGTCGACGACGATCAGCGAGGGGCGTGCGGCGCGCAGTTGTTCGACCGTCTCGGGCTTGGCGAGTTGCTCGGGAGAGAGGAACACGAACTCCGTCCTGCCCGCACGCACCGCCTCGAGAGAGGCCTCGCCACCGGCCTGGGCCGAGTTGACCGCCACCGCCCCTCCGGCGTCGGCCTTCATCAGCCCGGCGACCTGGTCGCGCTGGAGCGCGATCAGCGGTGAGATGACCACGGTCGGCCCGTCGAGCAGCAGAGCGGGCACCTGGTAGACGGCCGACTTGCCGCCGCCGGTGGGCATGACGACCAGCGCGTCCCCACCCGTCAGCAGGTGGCGCATGGCGTCGAGCTGTCCCGGGCGCAGTTCACGCCACCCGAAGACCTTGCGGGCCACCGCTCTCAGCCGCCGCGCCTTCAACCCGAACCTGTCCGCCATGCCCATGAACGCCCGCCTTCTTCCGTGTCCCACGCCCGTTACCCGTGAACGGGCGTGGTACTCGTCTGCGGCGGGTGCCATCGGTCAGAGGGCCTGTCGAGGGGCGCCTGTGGCAGGCACCCCTCCGGCTCCTCAGCTCGCGCTCTCGCTCGGGGTCGCCGACGACTCGGCACCGGGTACGAGGACCGAGTCGATCAGGTAGACGGTGGCGTTGGAGGTCTGCAGGTTGCCGCAGAGAACCTTGGCCTCGCCGACGGTGAGGTCCTCACCTGAACCCGTGACGGTCAGGCTGCCGCCACCGAGCGTCGTGAGCGGCGCGGTGGTGAGGTCGGCGGGCGCCTTCCTCCCCTCGACGACGTGGTTCTGGAGGACCTTGGTCAGCTGGTCCTTGTCCCCCATGAGCTTGTCGAGCGTCTCCTTCGGGAGCTTGTCGAACGCCGCGTTGGTGGGCGCGAACACCGTGACGTCCTTGGCGGAGTTCAGGGTCTCGGTCAGCCCGGCCGCGTCGACGGCCTTGGCCAGGGTGGACAGTTCCGGGTTGGCGGCGAGAGCGGTGCCGACCGGCTCCGTGGCCATGCTGGCGGCGCTGCCGGGTCCGGAGGTGGGCAGGGAGGCGCAGCCCGGGCCGACCGGCGAGGCCGAGGCCCCCGGCGAGGCCATGTCGGTGGACGTCGGCATGTCGGTGGGCGAGGTCATGTCCGTGGGAGAGGGCATGTCGGTGGGGGCAGGGGCAGGAGAGAGGAGGAAGGAACTCGTGGTGGCGGCCTGAGCGGCCGGGACTGCGGCCAGGGTCAGAGCTGCCAGAGCCGAGGCGAGAAGAGACTTCTTCACGTTGATCTCCTTGGTTGGGCGGATGAGCCCTGGATCCGTCAGACAGGCCCTGAGGTCTCATCGGTCTATTCGTAGATCAATGCCCTCCACTTTGGTGACAAATACCCCACTAGACGACTCTTGACCACATATCTCCCTAAATACTCAAATGTGAGCAGCCGTGACACGCCGTCGTACAGTGGGAACATGAGCCCGAAGATCGCGACCAACGAGGTCGTCTCACGTGAGCAGTTGCTGGAATTCCTGCGCGAGCGCCACCACGCGCTCGTCATCACGACACGCCGTGACGGCACGCCGCAGGCCTCCCCCGTAACCTGCGGTGTCGACGCGGAGGGACGCATCGTGGTGTCCACCTATCCGGAGCGCGCCAAGACGGCCAACGCCCGCCGCGATCCCCGGATGAGCGTCGTGGTCCTGTCGGATGACTTCAACGGTCCCTGGGTGCAGGTGGACGGCACCGTCGAGGTCCTGGACCTGCCCGAGGCCCTGGAGCCGCTGGTCGACTACTACCGGGCGATCTCCGGCGAGCACCCCGACTGGGACGAATACCGCGAGGCCATGACCCGTCAGGGCAAGTCGCTGCTGCGCCTCACCCCGCAGCGCTGGGGTCCGATCGCCACCGGCGGGTTCCCCGCGCGGCTCGCCTGAACACCCGAGATCAACCCCTCAAAGGTCGGATGACCTGAGGCTCGGCCTTCTCCGGATCGGCTCGTCCGAGCTCATTTCCGGCCGGCCGACCTCAGGTCGTCCAGTACGGCGTCGGCGGCCCGGCGGCCCGAGACCAAGGCGCCCTGGTGGGAACCGGTGTCGCGGTGGTCGCCGCACACGTAGCGACCGGGCGCGAAACGGACCGGGCGGCGCATCGGGAACGGCGGGGTCATCGCGGGCAGCGCCGCCTCGATCGGATAGGTCGCGAGGTGCTCCCAGGCGGAGGTGTTCGCCCTGTAGATCTGAGCCAGCCGTGCCCGGACGCGAGGCTCGTCGGCGTCGGAGAGAAGCCCCAGGACCGAGGTGGAGACCAGGGCACGACCGTCCGAGGAGTATTCGGGTGCGGCGTCGGTGATGACCAGGGTGTCGGTGATCTGGCCCTCCGCGTCCACGATCTGGGTGGGATCGTCGGCGGGAGACCAGGGGACGGCGTGGTAGAAGGTCGTCACCGCACGCATCTGCGGGATCTCCAGCCCGGGATAGAGGGCGGCGGCCATGGCCGGGTCGGTCGCCACGACCACCGTGCGGGCACCGATCGCCTCCCCCATCGCCGTCTCCACGCCCTCGTCCGTCACGGCGATGACCGGGGTGCCGAGTTTCAGCGTTCCCCTCGGGAGACGGGCGGCGAGCTGGCGGGGGATCTCGCCCATGCCGAGGGCGGGCACCCCGACCGTGCCGAGGGCGAAGGACCGCCAGATCAGGTTGAAGAAGCGGCTGGAGGTTTCCAGCTCTCGTTCGAGGAAGACACCGGCCAGGAAGGGACGGATCAGCTTCTCGATCATCTTGGAGGAGATGCCCCGGTGCCGCAGCTCCTCCTCCGTGGTGCGGTCCGGGTCACGGCGCAACAGCTCGGGAGGGAAGGTGATGTCACGCGCGGTCAGCGCGCTCAGGGCGGCCTTGTCCCGGAGCGATCCCACATCGGCCAGCAGACCGCTGAACGCGTGCCGGGGGTGCCGCCAGGGCAGCATGAAGCGTTCTTTCCGCCCCTTCTCGAAGGTGATCACGCCCGAGGGGATGGCGCGAAGGTCCAGCGCGCCGATGTCGAGAACCCGGGCCGCCTCCGGATAGGCGGTGTTGAACACCTGGAACCCACGGTCGAGCCGGAAGCCGTCCACGATGTCGGTGCGCACGCGACCGCCCACCTCGTCCGCGGCGTCGACGACGCGGACCGGCACCCCGGCGGAGTGCAACCGGTCCGCGCACGAAAGGCCCGCGAGCCCCGCACCGATGATGACCACTGTGTCCGGCATGACGCATCCCCCTTGGATCACGGTGACATTCACGGTGGCGTTCGCTGCGGCGACGTCCACCGCGACACGGAGCAACAGGATCCGCCACCTCTGACTTCGGATGGCGAGCCGCCGGGGGTTGCGTCTACGATCCGGCCTCTTCCGTAGGCCTACCCCAGCTTCACCGTGATCTCTCCTCCGAGCTGGAACCCGCCGGACAGCTCGAGGTCGTCCCCGCTCCAGAATCGGCCGGGGTCGTACCAGTTCGGCCTGCGACCACCCGGAAGCAGTCCCATGGCCTCGTAGGTGACGGCGACGACCTCGGCGCAGTAGGCGCTCTCCAGGGCGCTCTCCTCCGATCCCCGCGTCAGGATCTTCGGCACCCGCCCCTTCATCCAGCGTCCGGCCAGCCTGGCCGTGGAGGGGAAGGGCGTGCCGTCCAGGCGGGCGATGGTGCGCAGGACGGCGTCCTCCATCTCCGGAGGAGTCTGGGGCTCCAGCTGGCGCAGCCACGCACGCTGGCCGTACCTGGTGGCCCAGACGGAGACCGCGTCGCGCAGGTCGTGCAGCTGGACGCCCCGTTGGTGGACCCCCGACCACAGGTCGGGCAGGGAACGGCCGAGCTCGGCGTGCCACATCAACGGCGGCATGTCGTCGATGACGACGGACATGCCGACGTGGTTGACCGGGCTGTTCGTCATGGTCTGAATGGCTCGGTCGGGCACGGTCCGTCCGCGAAACAGCCACATGTCACCGGTACGGGTCAGATTCACGGCCTCGTCGAGGCTGATGCTCTTGCCTGGCATTCCGCTAGCGTAGGCACATGCGATGGTGGAAGGTACTCGGTCTGGCAGGTGTCGCCGGCGTCGCGGCCACGGGCGTGGTCATGGTGCGGGCCGAAAGGAAACGACAGGCCTACACCCCGGACGAGATCCGGACCCGGCTCCGTGCTCGCCTGGAGGAGTCCGCGGCGGGTGACCCCAAGGCCATCGGCCGAACCCCCTAGGAATCGATCACGGCGCCGCCGGCGCTCCGGCCACGGGTCGCGGGCGCCCGCCGGGCTCACTTCGGGCCGCCGACCTCCAGGGGACTCCCGGGGAGGTCGGCTACCGCCTGCCGGTAGAGCGCCGACCGGGGGTCATGCAGCCCCGCCCGCATCTGGTAGACGTTGACGATCACCAGCATCAGGACCGTGAAGATCCCGTACTGCACACCGCCCAGTCCCACCGCGAGGTCGATCGGGAAGGTGTAGACGATGACGACGCGGACGACCGCGTCGACCAGCGACCCGATGCCCCAGGCGACCGTGCAGACCCGCCACAGCCGGCGGAAGTCCGGCGAGCGGGCCCAGAGGTCGTCCCACGACTCCTCCCTGGCGCCGATCCGCCCCTCCAGCAGGGGACGGGAGAACCGCAGGGCCAGCGGTCGCGAGCCCCTGGCGGTGACAAGGAACCACCCGCCCACGGCGACCATCAGCAGGGCGTCCTTGGCGAGCAGCAGCCGGGTGCTTCCGCTGATGACCGACAGGCCCGCGCCCGCCAGCATCATGATCGTCATGAAGAGCCCGGCGGAGTCGAGCCTCCGTTCCCTGACAAGGGTGACGACCATGCTGGTGCTGGGCACCAGGGAGCTGATGAGCAGGGAGGGGAGATAGCCGACGTCCATAGCGCGCAGGCCGTAGTAGAGCCCGATGGGCAGCCCGAAGTCCACCAGCATCAGGATGGCCGCCCCGCGATGGCGGCTCTTCGCCTTCGGCCCCGCCTTCTTTACTTGCATGAGTAACAAATAACTCATATGAGTAAAATAGGCAAGCGCGGAGAGAGAAAAGGACGGCGGGACGGCTCGCCGCCGTCCCGCCGTCCTGTCGGTTCGTGCCGTCTACGCCGTCGCCCGGCTCAGGCCCTACCCGTGGCCCTTCACCGGATCCCACCCCTCGGACAGCGGCTCGGGCATCGGGCAGCTGCTGGCGACCTCGAGGAACTCGGACCGCTCGGCGGACTCGGCGATGGCCAGCATCGTGTCCAGGACGTGCAGGCCCAGCTCTCCGGTGGCGCGGTGCGGCCGGTCCTCACGGATGGCCTGGGCCATGTCGAGCACGCCCAGACCACGACCGGCGGTGGTACCCGGCGTCGGGACCGGGGTCCACTCGTCGTCGCCGGCCCGGCGCAACCGCACCTCGCCGCCGAAGGTGTTGGGGTCGGGCACCTCCATGGTCGCCTCGGTGCCGGTGATCTCGATGAACCCCCAGCGGGGAAGCGGCGAGTCGAAGGTGAACACCATCGTGGCGGCCTGCCCGGCGGCGAACTCCACGAGCGCCGCCGTGTGGGTGGGAACCTCGACCGGGAAACGGGTCCCGGCCCTGGGCCCCGAGCCGATGATCCGCTCCTCCCGTGCCCGGCGGGCCATCGCGGCCACCCGCCGGGTCGGCCCGAACAGCGTGACGAGGGCGGTCAGGTAGTAGGGGCCCATGTCGAACAGCGGCCCGGCGCCCCTCTGGAACAGGAACTCCGGGCTGTGGTGCCACGATTCGGGACCGGGGCTCTGCAGCAGCGTCAGAGCGGTCAGCGGGGCGCCGATCGCCCCTTCGGCGACGAGCCGGGCCGCGGTCTGCAGGCCGGCGCCGAGGAAGGTGTCGGGAGCGCTGCCCAGGCGCACCCCCGCCGTCGCGGCGGCCTCCACCAGCTTCGAGCCGGACTCCCTGTCCATGGTGAACGGCTTCTCGTTGTAGACGTGGCACCCGGCCTCGACCGCCGCCATCGCCACCGCGGCGTGGGCGGACGGGATCGTGAGGTTGACGACCAGCTCGACGTCGGGATGGGCCATCGCCTGCTCCGGGGTGGTCGCCACCGGCACGCCGTACCGGCTCGCGACCTCCTGGGCACGGGCCAGGTCGAGGTCGGCGCAGGCCACCACCCGCACGTCGGGGAAGGTGATCAGGTTGCTCAGATACTGGTGGCTGATGGTGCCGCAGCCGACGATCGCCACCCCGAGAGGGCTCGTCACGGGCTCACCCGCCCGGCGGCGATCAGGCCGGTCAGGTAGGCGTGGCTGTCGGCCAGCGCCTCGACCATGTCGGTGGCGCAGTGGTCCAGCTCCACGATCCGCACCGCGTCCGGCGCGGTGGTCAGCGCGTTCACGATCGGCACGCTGCCCGCGCCCACCGCCGTCATCGGCCCCTCCTTCGTCGCCGGCCCGTCTTTGACGTGCAGGTAGCGCACCCGCTCGCCCAGCCGGGTCAGCAGCGCCGACGGGTCGACCCCGCCGGTCGCCGCCCAGTAGACGTCGACCTCCAGGAGCACCTCGGGGGCCAGCAGCTCGGCCAGCACCTCCAGGGCGGGACGGCCGTCCACCTGCTGTTCCAGCTCCCACCAGTGGTTGTGGTAGCCGAGCCGCAGACCGTGGTCGGCCGCCTCGACGGCCGCCTCGTTGATGCTCCGGGCGGCCAGCTCCAGCCCGCCCAGGTCGGCGAACCACTCGGCGGGAGCCATCGGCACGATGACGGTGTCCGCCCCGATGACGGCGGCCGCGGCGAGCACGCTCGCTCGCCGCTCGTCGAGCAGCGGGCCGTGCACGCTGCACACCGTCAGCCCGGCCTCCTCGAGGTCGGCGGCGAGACCGACCGGATCCACGTGCGGGTCGTACGGCTCGACCGCGCCGTACCCTATTTCGGCGATGCGGCGTAGCACGGCGCGACGGTCGACGGCCGCCTGCTCACGAACGGAGTACAACTGGACGGCGAGTGGGCTCATCCCAGGTCCCTTCGACGTTCTGAATCTGCTCCGCGCCGGAGGAGTTCCCCCGACGGCGATCAAGGGCCCCGGTAGGGCGTTCTCTCCTCGGAGGGAAGAACCAGGGCGGCGGCGCCGTACAGACCAGCGTCGCGTTCCAGCGAGGTCCGGCTGACGGTGAGGCGCTTCAGGAAGCCGAGCCCGGCCTGTTTGGCGACCGCCTGCCGCAGCGGGGCGAGCAGCGTCTCACCCGCCGCGGCCACGCCGCCTCCGATGACGACGTCGTCGACGTCGAACAGGGCCGCCGTGGTGAGAATCGCCGCGGCCAGCGCGTCCGCGGTCCGCTGGAAGGCCAGCTGCGCGACGGGAACCCCGCGGGCGGCGTCCGCCGCGAGCGCCTTGGCGTCCGGGTGCGCGGCCGGGCAGGTCCAGCCGTTCGCCAGCGCCCAGCGGACCGTGTTGGGACCGCTGGCGATGGTCTCCAGGCATCCCACCGCCCCGCAGGGGCAGAGATCCCCGTGCGGGTCTATGGCGATGTGCCCGATGTGACCGGCGTTTCCCGTCGGTCCCAGGTACGGCACGCCGTCCAGGACCAGCCCGCCGCCCACACCCGTGGACACCACGATCCCGAGCATGACCTGGGAGGCCGAGCCGTGCCCGCCTCGCCACCACTCCCCCAGCGCCATGCACTGGCCGTCTCCGGCCAGCGCGACGGGAAAGCCCTGGGGATCGGGAAGGTCGTGAAGGTCGGCAAGGAGCTCCCGCACGGTGTCGACCAGCGGGAAGTCCCGCCAGGACGGGATGTTGACCGGGCTGACCGTGCCGGCGAGGGCGTCGATGGGACCGGCGGAGCCGATCCCCACCCCGGTCAGGCCGGCGGCTCCGGCGTCGCGGACCAGCGAGGCCAGCGTCGCCACGGGGTCCGGTCCCACCGGCAGTTCCGCCCGCCGGACCATGGTCCCGTCGGGGTGAACGACCGCGACGGCGAACTTGGTGCCGCCGATGTCGATTGCCAGGGCGGTCACAGCCTGACCTCGCCGAGGCTTCCGAGCAGGGAGAGGTTGGCGGTGGCCGATACGGCCACCACGCGGCTGTTCACGGATTCCTCCGATGTATTCGGTGGTTGAGAGGTTCGCAGGCCTGGGCAAGCAAACCGGGCAAAGATAGCAAACACAGCGAACGTACGACGTCGATGACAACGTTGTCAACGGCACGCGGCGACGTGCTGCGACGGGCGGGTTCCAGGGAACGGGCAGACCGGACGCCGTGGCCGGGGAGACGCCGGCGGCACGGCGGAGACGGGCGCTCCGGGAGATCCGGCGAGGTGACGCGACGACGCGCCGGCGGCGTGGCCGACCGGCTCCGAGGATCACCCGCTAGATTTCCGCACATTCGAGATCAAGTATGCGGTCTTCTCGAATTTGAGGGTAGATACGGTTGGCAGGGATGACTTGGGAGATTTTTATGACGCATGAACGCGCGGGGCAGCTCGCCCAGCCGTCCGATCTTGTCGACGTGGCCCGTCTGGTGACCTCCTACTACGCGCTGCACCCCGATCCGGGAGAGGTCGGCCAGCGGGTGGCGTTCGGGACGTCGGGGCACCGCGGTTCCTCACTGAACGTCGCGTTCAACGAGGACCACATCCTCGCGACCAGCCAGGCCATCGTGGAGTACCGCGCGGCGCAGGGAGTGGACGGCCCGCTGTTCCTCGGCGCCGACAGCCACGCCCTGTCCGAGCCCGCGCAGGTCTCGGCGCTGGAGGTCTTCGCGGCCAACGGGGTGACGGTCCTCATCGACAGCCGGGGCGGCTACACCCCGACGCCGGCGGTCTCGCACGCGATCCTCACCCACAACCGGGGGCGTACGACCGGACTGGCCGACGGGGTGGTGGTGACCCCCTCGCACAACCCGCCCGGTGACGGTGGCTTCAAGTACAACCCGCCGCACGGCGGCCCGGCAGACACCGACGCCACCTCGTGGATCCAGGACCGCGCCAACGCGCTGATCGCCGACGGCCTCAAGGAGGTCAGGCGGATTCCCTACGTCAGGGCGCTGGCCGCCGACACCACCGTCCGTCACGACTTCCTCGGCCACTACGTCGACGACCTGCCGTCCGTGCTGGACCTCGACGCGATCCGGGCGGCGGGGGTGCGCATCGGCGCTGACCCGCTGGGCGGGGCGAGCGTGGCCTACTGGGGGGAGATCGCCGAGCGGCACCGGCTGGATCTGACGGTGGTGAACCCGCTGACCGACCCGACGTGGCGGTTCATGACGCTGGACTGGGACGGCAAGATCCGGATGGACTGCTCGTCGCCGTACGCGATGGCCTCGCTCATCGCCAACCGCGACGCGTTCGACGTCTCCACGGGCAACGACGCCGACGCCGACCGGCACGGCGTCGTCACTCCCGACGGGGGGCTGCTGAACCCCAACCACTACCTCGCCGTGGCGATCTCCTACCTCTACTCCCACCGGCCCGGCTGGCCGGCGGACGCCGGGGTCGGCAAGACGCTGGTGAGCAGCGGCATGATCGACCGGGTGGCGGCGGATCTGGGCAGGCGGCTCATGGAGGTGCCCGTCGGGTTCAAGTGGTTCGTGCCGGGCCTGCTCGACGGCTCCCTCGGTTTCGGCGGTGAGGAGAGCGCCGGGGCGTCGTTCCTGCGCCGCGACGGCTCGGTGTGGACCACCGACAAGGACGGCCTGATCCTGGCACTGCTGGCCGCGGAGATCATCGCGACCACCGGCCGCTCGCCGAGCGAGCACTACCGCGACCTGACCTCCAGGTTCGGCGATCCCGCCTATGCCCGGGTCGACGCCCCGGCGAGCCGGGAGGAGAAGGCGGTGCTCGCCAAACTCTCGGCCGAGCAGGTCACCGCCGACACCCTCGCCGGCGAGCCGATCACGCAGGTGCTGACCTCCGCCCCCGGCAACGGCGCCGCCCTCGGCGGGGTCAAGGTCGCCACCGACAGCGCCTGGTTCGCCGCCCGGCCCTCCGGCACGGAGGACGTGTACAAGATCTACGCCGAGTCCTTCAAGGGCCCGGAGCATCTGGCCCGGGTGCAGGAGGAGGCCAGGAACCTGGTGTCGGCGTCTCTCGGCTGAACAACGTCCTGGCCGACCTCTCGGAGCCGGCGATTCTGACGGACGGCCGATCCGGGGCGCTGTGCCGGACCGTCCGTCGACCGCCACCTGGAACCCAACAAATGTCCGTCGATCTCTACCTAGAACCCAACAAAAAGGGGTGTTAAGGTCATCCGTCACATATAGATCGTCAACCCCTCGTTGTTCCCCGTCCCCAGCAACCCAGGACATGCGGTGAGGCGCGAGTCTGCCGTCCGTCGTGCGTGGGCGGGGATCTCCGGAGATGGCGGGGGGAGGCGCCGGACGCGGACGCCGGTATGCGGCGGACAAGGATGGAAGCGGCATGTCGACGTGGTTCAGCGGCGCGGTGGTCATCGACGGTAGCGGGCGCGACCCGGTTCGAGGACAGGCGGTGGAGGTCGACGGGGGGCGGATCGTCCGGGTGGGCGGGACGCCTCCGGCGGGGGCCGAGGTGGTCGAGTGCGACGGGCTGACCCTCACGCCCGGGCTCATCGACGCGCACGTGCATCTGGGACTGAGCAGCGACATCGACGCCAGCCTGCGGCGGGAGCTGTCGGTGGCCGAACTGGCCGCGGACATGTTCGCGAACTGCACGCGGACGCTGGAGGCCGGGTTCACCACCGTGCGGGACGTCGGAGGCGTCGACGGGGGACTCGCCTCGGTCGTCGCACGGGGCAAGGTCCGGGGGCCGCGGATCCTGCAGTGCGGGCCCATCCAGTGCCAGACGGGCGGGCACGGGCATTTCGCCGCCGACTGGGAGCCGACCGCCGACTGGAATGATCATCACATCCCGGGGTTGCGGTCGATGGCGCTGCTGTCGGACGGGCCGGACGAGATGCGTAAGAACGTGCGGGAGTCGTTCAGGCGCGGGGCCGAGTTCATCAAGCTCTGCGTCACCGGCGGCGTCGTGTCCAAGCACGACAAGCTGACCGACACGCAGTTCACCGTGGAGGAGATCGCGGTGGCCGTGGAGGAGGCGGCCGCGCGCGGCACGTACGTCACGGTGCACGCGCACAACAACCGGGGCATCCGCAACGCCGTCAAGGCCGGGGCGCTGTGCGTGGAGCACGGCTCCGAGATCGACGAGGAGACCGCGGCGCTGATGGCGGCCCACGGTGTGGCGCACGTTCCGACGCTGGCGGTGGTGCACGCCCTGACGGAGGATGCGACGGCCAGCGGTCTGCCGACGGCGATCGCGGACCGGCTGGGGGTCGTGATGCAGGGGCAGATCGACGGGTTGCTGGCCTCCCGCGAGGCGGGTGTGCGGGTGGGGCTCGGGTCGGACCTGATCGGACCCGACCAGTCCGGCCGCGGGTACGAGCTGGTGCTCAGGTCGAAGATCGAGACGCCGATGGCCGCGCTGGTGTCGGCCACCAGCGTCAATGCCGGGATTCTCGGGATCGCCGACCAGGTCGGCACGGTGCATGAGGGCAAGCGGGCCGACCTGGTGGCCTTCGCCGGCAACCCGCTGGACGATCCGTCGATCTTCGCCGACCGGGCCAGGGTGGCGCTGGTGGTCCAGAACGGCGACATCGTGGTGGACCGGCGCTAGCGCCGCCGCAACCGCGAAGGTGCACCGGGTTGAGGCCGGGGCGTGGGTGTGGCCGTCGTGGGCACGGGCCGCGTCGACTTCGGGAAGGTCGGCATCGGCCCGGTCCTTGACCGCGTACGGCAGTTGGTGGAGGCTGCGGCCGAGCCCGATGATCTCGTAATCCCCCCGGACATGAAGGAAAATGGCATGACCATGCGCGCAGTAGTCATCCGATCGGTCGGCAGTCCCGAGGTCGTGAAGATCGCCGAGTTCCCTCGCCCGGAGCCGGGAGCCGGACAGATCAGGATCAAGGTCGAGGCCGCGGCCCTCAACCCCGCTGACGCCGGCCTGTGGAGCGGCGCTTTCGGCCCGATCCCCGACGGGCAGTATCTCGGACTCGGCTGGGACGTCGCGGGAACGGTCGATGCCGTCGGCCCCATCACCGACCTCACCGTCGGCGACCGTGTCATCGCGATCATCCACGGGGGCGGGAAGCCACTGGGCGGCCAGGCGGAATACGTCGTGGTCGAGCAGTACGCCGCCGCCCCCGCCCCCGCCCGCTTCGACTCCGCCGCCGCCTCGACGCTGCCGCTCAACGCGCTCACCGCCGTCCAGGCCCTCGACAACCTCGGGCTGCGCTCCGGCGACACCCTCGCGGTCACCGGAGCCGCCGGTGCCGTGGGCGGTTATGCCCTGGAGATCGCCCGGACTCGCGGTATACGTACGCTGGCACTGGCCCGGCCGTCCGACGAGGAGTACGTCACCGGCACGCTCGGCGCGCGGTGGTTCACAACCTCCGGTGACGACCCCGCCGCGGCGATCCGCGGCATCTGGCCCGACGGCGCCGACGGCGTCCTGGACGCGGCGGTGCTCGGTGACGCCGTGACCGGCGCCGTGCGTGACGGAGGGAGCTACACGGGCGTGCGGGGCGACCGGATCCCCAGGCCCACTCGTGGCATCAAGATCAGTCTGACGAGCGTCGCCCCCGACGGCGCCGGCCTCACGAAGCTGGTCCACCTCGCCGACGCGGGCCTGCTGACCCCCCGGGTCGCCCAGACATACCCGCTGGCCGATGCGGCCAAGGCCCACGCCCATATGGTCCAGGGCGGCCTGCGTGGCCGGGTCGTGCTGATCCCCTGACCTCCGGCCCGCCTTCCCGGAGACGGAACTCGAGACCGGGCGACCGCCGCCTCCGGCCGTGACCGTCGACGCTCCCGTCTCGCCGGGGAGGTCAGGTGAACATCCGCCAGGCGGCGGGCTTGACCGTCCAGCGGCGCCGGGCCGTACGGCCGATCAGCTCGCCGTCGGCGTTCACCGGGACGGGCTCGCCCTCCACGGCCACCTCGCGCCCGCGGTCGGTGATCACTCTCCGCAGCTCGGGGTGGCTCCCCCGGCGCAGTCGCAGCGCGTAGGCGAGCCGGTCCAGCGGCCCGGTGGTCAGCGCGACGACGACGTCCACCATGCCGTCGTCGGGCCTGGCCCTGGGGGTCAGCGGGGTGCCGCCGCCGATGGTGACGCCGTTGCCGACGCCGAGCATGAGCACCGGGCTCTCCCCGGCCACCTGCCGGCCGTCCACCGTCACGCGCAGCCTCCAGCCGGGGCTCCGCACGCCCGCGAGCAGCCCGCCCACCATGTAGGCGAGCCGGCCGAGTTTTGGCTTGAGCGGCTTGGCCTGCTCGGACGCCTCCGCGCCCACGCCGAGGTGCACCACGTTGACGACGATCCCGCCCTCGTCGTCGACGAGGAGGTCGAGGGGGTGGGGCCGTCCGGCGAGCACGATGCGGGCCGCGACCTGGGGATCCAGCGGAATGCCTAGCCCCCGGGCGAAGTCGTTGCCGGTGCCCAGCGGAACGAGGCCCACCGTCCGGGCATCCAGCTCACCGCGCCGATGCAGGGTGGCGACCACCACGTGGAGCGACCCGTCGCCGCCCAGCACGACCACGTCCCGGCCGGGGTGGGCGTCGAGCGTCTCGTCCAGGTCCTTCTCCCCGACGGGCGCCTCGACCAGATCGGCGCCGCCACGCAACGTCTCGATGACGGCGGCCCTGACGTCGTCGTCCGCGCTCCCCGCCTCCGCGTTGTAGATCGCCAGCAACTCGGCCATGTCGCTCCTCCACGTGGTCGTCTCCCCGCTCCCTGCCCACGGGAGTGACGATCACGCGGGCTCAACGACGATCACGCGGCCCCAACCCGGCCCGCGCGTTCGGCCCGGACCCCATGGGCTCGGCCCGGACGGCGCAGGTCCGACCCGGACCCCATGGGCTCAGCCCGGACCACGCGAGCTCAATCCGGACCCCATGGGCTCGGCCCGGACCACGCAGGTTCGACCCGGAATCGCGCGCTCGGCCCAGAACCGTGCGCGCAGTCCGTACCGCGTGCGCTCGGCCCGGAATCGGGTGTGCTCAGCCCAGCCGCCACCAGCGCCAGGCCATCCAGAGACCCGACGCGACGCCCAGCAGCGCGGCCAGTGCGTACACCACGACGGTGCTCGTGTCCGAGAGATAGCCGTTGCCCGCGACGAGGATGGCCATGAGCACCGCGCTCAGCAGGCCCACCCCCGCGCCCGAGGCGAGGCCGATCCCGGAGGCCGCCAGAACGCGCACCGCGGTGCTCCTGCGTCTGCGAACCGGCGTCATGACCGGAAGGAGCCGCTCGATGACAAGCGCGGGATCGTCGTCGACCTGGCCCGCGGAGAGCTGGACGGCCACCTCGCCCCGCTTCGGCTCGCTCAGGTAGATCCACTGACGTCTGTCAAGGAAAATCGCCGCGCCGCCCGCGCCGGGAAAGCTCAGCCAGAGGAACGGCGCGCCCTCGGGAAACTTCTTGAGCCGGTGCCGGACGACCGGGGCGCGGAGGTCGAGCGCCGCCTCCAGGATTCGCAGCGCCTTTTCCTGGTCTGCGTTACCCACGATGACCTCCCCCTTCCCCTCTCACCTTCGTACGGCATGACGGGTCGTCCTCGGTGTCGCCCCTACTTCCCCGGGCGTACGTCCAGGGCGGCCGCGAGCTCCGTCAGCTGGGCGACGCCTCCGCGCAGATCCGGCGGGAGCGGCTGAAGGGCGACGTGATCCGCCCCGGCGTCGAGATGCGCGCGGACCCGGGTGGCGACGGTCTCGGCGTCCCCCCACGCGACGATCGCGTCCACCAGCCGGTCGCTGCCGCCGTCGGCGAAGTCCTCGTCCGCGTAGCCGAGGTGGCGCAGGTTGTTGACGTAGTTTCCCAGGGTCAGGTAGATCGCCATGTGCGCGCGGGCGATCTTCCTGGCCGTGGCCGGGTCGCTCTCCAGGACCACGGCCTGCTCGGGCGCGAGGATCCGGCCGGGGCCGAGGATCTCGCGGGCGAGCACGGTGTGCTCCGGCGGCACGAAGTAGGGGTGGGCGCCATCGGTCTTGTCCCGGGCGAGCTCCAGCATCCGCGGCCGCAACGCGGCGAGCAGCCTGGGCGTGGGCGGGTCGGGAGAGAACGGCAGATCGCGTGCGGCGACGTCCATCGTGTCGAGATATGCGCTCATCGCGGCGAGAGGGCGCGTGTAGTCGTGTCCGCGCTGGGTGACCATGGGGGCGTGGCTGACCCCGACGCCCAGGGCGAACCGCCCCGGGTAGGCCTCGCCGTACGCCGCCGCCCCGGTCGCCATGGCGGTCGCGTCCCGGACCCAGATGTTGGCGATGCCGCTGCCGACGGAGATGGTTCTGGTGGCCGCGAGCAGGATTCCGGCGGTGCTGAACGCCTCCCGGCTTCCCGGCGCCTCACCGAACCACAGCGCGCCGTACCCGAGCTCCTCGATCTCCACCGCGGCCTGTCGTACAGCCTGCACGGGAGCCCGCCCGAACAGGGGATGCCACACACCGATGCGGCCGATGCCCATCGCCGCCTCCGATCCAACTCGACTGAACTACCCGATTCAGTTTAGTGATCGTGAAAAAGGGCACTGCCCCCGGCCCTGGCGAGCGACGGCGAACACACCTCGTCCAGCACCTTGCGGAGCCGTCCGCGGAACTCCTTGTCGGCGAGTTGGCCGGTGGCGTCGAACCGGCTGCGGGCCGAGGAGACCGCCAGGTCCGCGCCGTGCACGACCGCGCCCGCCGCGCCGAGCGACCTGCGCAACTGGGTCTGCGTCCACATCGCCTCGTGGATACGCAGGCAGGCGGTCACGACTCCCACGGGCTTGCCCAGCAGGACCGCGCCGGCACGCGGGGACGATAGCCAGTCGAGCGCATGGCTCAGCTGGACCGGCAGCGTGCTGTGCGCCGGTGCCGTGATCAGCATGCCGTCCGCCTTCGAAACGGCGCGGCACAGTTCGTCCACCGGCTGCGGCAGCTCACCGTCCGAGACGGGCGGTATCCGATCCAGCCCGTCCCAGATCTCGAAGTCCACCGCCGCGGGCAGCTCCCACGACGACGCCTCCAGCAGTCTCCAGACGTACGCCCCACGACGAAGGCTGCCCGCGATTCCGATGATCTTCATCCCCGACCCCATCCCTGTCGCGACGTCGCGACGCTACGTGCGGGGGAGATCTCAATGCTTCGGTCACTCGACCGCGGTCGGCAGCACGAGAGTCCCCCAACTCGCCGACAGAAACCGCTGTACGGCACCGTCGTGATCCATCTGGGAGGCCCGCCCGCCGTACCGCTGGAGTCGCTCTGCTCTCGAAGTCCGAGACAGTGGGGACTCCTTCGCCGGTCACCACTGCCACACCGGTGTTGTTGGGCCTCACATTCCATCACATTAAGGACGTGCCCCCAGAAAAGGGTCACGAACATGAACCCCGAGTACCGATCACCCATAAACCAGTGATTTATCGGTCAAAGCTCACGGAGGCCGCAGGTCAGACGCCCACTTCCCCCATGGTCAATCCTCAGAAGATCCAAGGAACCGTCTCAGAAGGTCTGAGGAACCGCCCGGTCGGTGACCCGCTTGATCTCGAAGAACGTCTCCTCCATGGCGAACACCTTGAACGCGTCCCACAGCAGGCCCGCCCGCTCCCCGGTCGCGATCTCGCTGATGACCGGGCCGAACTGGCCCGCGTGCCCGTTCACCGAGATCGTCGGGACACCGATCAGCGTCTGCTTCTGCTTCCCCGCCGGCACCAGGTCGTGCGAGGCCCGGATCGCGTCGTCCCAGGACGCCTCGGCTCTCGCGGCGATCAGGTCCGCGGGCAGGCCCGCGTCTGCCAGCGCCCCCGCGATCACCGACTCCAGGCCTTCCAGCAGCGCCTCCCTGTCCGCGAGGCTCCCGCGCCCTTCGGCGCGGGCCCGCTGGAACAGGCCGTCCCCGCCGTGGAACCGCGTGCCGAGCGTGGTGTACAGCTCGCCCACGGCGTCGTCGCCGACCGCCTTGCGCGCCGCCGCGAACACCCGGACCGTGCCCCGGCCGAGCTCGACGACCCGCCGGTACTCGGCGGACATCTCCTGCGACTCGTTGAGGATCGCCAGGCTCATCTCCCGCCAGTGGATCTCCACCGGACGGACCTTCCCCACCTCCAGGATCCATCGGGACGTGATCCAGGCCCAGGGACAGGCGGGATCGAACCAGAAGTCGACCGTATCCTCGCTCATGAGAGTCCTTTCTCGACGAAGCCATACGGATCTCCGCGGATCCCCGTGGAACGGGCCTTCGCGGATCCTCGCGGAGATCACCTCTTTAGAATGAGGCCTCAACTACGCTTGAGGTCAAGTACCGGATGACACAGAACGCCTATCCCGACGGGCGTGTCGGAGATCGCCCGCGGGGCGCCGCCGCCGTGCGCCTCGATGGGAAGGGGTCGGAGAGCGCTCTCCGAGATCGGAACGCCTCCCTGCGGACCGATTCGCACCAAGGCCTCACCTCTCGAATCGAGGCCTGCTACGTACCCAAATAAAACAGATAAAACCCACCAAAAGGGATTTCTCTACAGGGCTCCATTGGCACCGCTCACGATCGGAAACGGCTCCGGAGAAAAAATGGAGAGCGCTCTCCGGAAAAGCGCGGGGACCGCCCTCCACCGGATCCGGCACGGACGCGCGACCACCTCAACCGGGCGTCGAGGCCTCCGGGATCCTTGGGCGGAGATGGCGCCAGAGGCTCTCGCCGGCCCCTCGGCCGGGGCGGCTCGAAGAGGCCCTTCCCACGGTCGGACTTTTCTCCGGAGAGAGGCGCGACGCCCCGGGTGGCCTGGCATCACGACCGGCGAGCGACGCGGGAAGCCTCCACCGCTCTCGCCGGGGACTCCGCGAGTGACGCTCCCCCTGAGTACGGCCGTCAACCTGGATGGAGAGCGCTCTCCCATTATGCTATAAAAGCTCTCATGAGCGAAGACCTCCCGTCGATACCGAGCTCGTCCACCTTGGAGGACGTGGCCCGGGTGGCGGGAGTGTCCCGTGCGACCGTCTCTCGCGTGATCAATGGAATTCGCAACGTCGACCCCGATATTCAGGAGAAGGTCCGCCAGGCCATCTCCGTCACCGGATACGCCCCGAACCGGGCGGCGCGTTCCCTCGTCACCCGTCGCACCGGCTCGATCGCCCTGGTCGTCTCCGGGGCGGGCGACGAAGGCGAGGAGGACCCCTTTCCGAACCGGGTCTTCGGCGACCCATTCTTCGGCCGGGTGGCCAGCGGCGTCCTCGGCTTCCTGCGCCCCCTGGGCATGCATCCGGTCCTGATGCTCGCCGAGACCGCCGCGGCCAGGGAACAGGTGATCTCCTACCTCCGGCAGGGCAACGCCGACGGCGCGCTCCTCGTCTCCAGCCACGCCGCGGACCCCCTGCCGAAACTGCTCGTCGACGCCGGGCTGCCCGCCGTCCTCTTCGCCAGACCGCCCAGGCCGATCCCCATCAGCTACGTCGACGTCGCGCACCGGGCAGGAGGGACGCTGGCCGCCGACCACCTCGTCGCCCGCGGTTGCCGGCGCGTCGCGACCATCACCGGCCCGCTCGACGTTCCGGCCAGCCAGGACCGGCTGGCGGGGTTCCAGGAGACGATGGCCAGGCACGGCCACCCCTACATCCCCATCGTCGAGGGCGATTTCAGCCACGACAGCGGCGAGACCGCGATGCAGCGGCTGATGGCCGAGCACCCGGACGTGGACGGCGTGTTCATCGCCAACGACCTGATGGCGCAGGGCGCCCTCCTCGTGCTGCGCGACCACGGCCGGCGGATACCCGACGACGTCGCGGTGGTCGGGTTCGACGACAGCAGCGCCGCCCTCGCCTGCCGCCCCCAGCTGACCACGGTCCGCCAGCCCATGGAGGACATGGCCGCGGAGATGACCCGCCTGCTGCTCTCCCACGTCGAGGAGCCGGAGCGCCGGGTGACCTCGGTCATCTTCGAACCCACCCTGGTGATCCGGCAGTCGGCCTGACGAGGCCTTTCGAAGGCCTCCCTGGCCGAAGAACCTTTTCAGCCCGTGGAAGAGGTCACGTCGAGACACCGCTCAGCGTCACGCGACGTTCTCCTTGCCCACTGCCGCCGTAACCGCTGCCTCGCTTCGCTTCGCGATTTTGAGAACATTAGGGAGGCAGATAGCAAACACCTTCCCTCACCTGCGGATATGTCGATCCGAGCTACGATGGAAGTGTCCGGATGGGCGAAACCGGCAAGATCATGCCCAACGGACAGACACCCCCCGGGGAGGTGTGTCGTGCCCAGTGACCACGAACGCGAGGCGTCGCACGAGATCCGACGCCGCCTGCCGGTCAAGGACCCGCGTGGAGGCCCGGGCACCGCGACACCCGCTCCGTCACCCCGCGACCGGCCGGCCCATCCCCCGCGCGTGGTGCCGGCGGAACCCGGTTCCCGATGGAGAAGGCCCTCGGGGTGCCGAGTGCGCCGGGCCCACGGAACCGAGGATGGACATCGGAGGGTGGAATGATCATCTATGCGCTGATCGTGATCCTGACAGTGGGCGCGATGTTGCTCGCGTCGGGCGTTCGGGTCGTCCAGCAGTTCGAGCGGGGCGTCGTCTTCCGGTTCGGGCAGGTGCGCAACGAGATCCGCGGTCCCGGGCTCGCCCTGATCGTGCCGGTCATCGACCGTCTGCAGAAGGTCAACCTGCAGATCGTCACCATGCCGGTGCCCGTCCAGGACGCCATCACCCGCGACAACGTGACGGTCCGCGTCGATGCCGTCATCTACTTCCGGGTCGTCGACCCGGTACGCGTGATCGTCAACGTCCAGGACTACGAGTCCGCCATTCGCCAGGTCGCGCTGGCCTCGCTGCGTTCGATCATCGGCAAGAGCGAGCTGGACGACCTGCTGTCCAACCGGGAGCGGCTCAACCAGGGCCTGGAGCTGATGATCGACAGCCCCGCCGTGGGCTGGGGCGTGCACATCGACCGCGTCGAGATCAAGGACGTGTCACTCCCCGAGTCGATGAAACGCTCCATGTCACGGCAGGCCGAAGCCGAACGTGAACGGCGTTCTCGCGTCATCACCGCCGAGGGTGAGCTGCAGGCCTCCGAGAAGCTGGCCCAGGCCGCCGAGACGATGACCGCCCACCCCGCCGCGCTGCAGCTGCGCCTGCTCCAGACCGTCGTCGAGGTCGCCGCCGAGAAGAACTCCACCCTCGTGCTGCCCTTCCCCGTCGAGCTGCTCCGCTTCCTGGAACGAGCGACGCCCCCCGAGATCGCGGCCTCCTCCGAGGACGCGGCACTCCCCGAAGCCGGCCGGCCCGCCGAGACCGACCGGTCCACCGAGACCGCGGCACCCTCCGAGATCGACCGGCCCAACGAGGCGGCGGCGCTCTCCGAGATCGACCGGCCCGGCGAGACGGCGGCGCTGCCCGAGGCCGAACCGGCCGCCTCGCACTCCATCCCCGCGCCGTCCGCGGATCTGTCGATATCGCCGCCCGACCAGCACCTCCCAGACCCGCACGTCCTCGACCGGACCGCGGCCGGCGGCGCGCAGGCCGAACGGTAGGTCAAACGCCGGCCCCGCCTCATCTCCCCACGAAGATGAGGCGGGCCGGCGCGTCTTGGAGGGGCGGGGGCAGCGTCAGCGGGCCCCGGCCAGGGGTGATCGTGCCGAGTATGCGCGGTCCTGACGCGCCCGTACAGCCGGGAACCGTGGCGGGCAGCCCGTGGGCCGTCAGCCAGCCGAAGAGCGAGAAGGCTATCGCCTCCTTGGCGTCGGCGGGAACACCGAGCTCGTCGCTCGGCAGGATCCGCGCCTCCGGGGCCCGCTTGCACAGCATGTCGATCAAGACCGGATTCCGCACCCCGCCTCCCGAGACCACCACGGTCTCGAGCCGGTGCCTGCGGATCTCCATGGCCACGGTCTCGGCGGTGAGCGCGGTCAGCGTCGCCAGCAGATCGGGCAGGGCCAGTCCGTACGGCGAGGCCATCCTGGCCAGGTATCCCGGGTGGAACAGCTCCTTGCCGGTGGTCTTCGGCGGGAGCTCTCGATAGTACGGCTCCGCCAGCAGATCGCGCAGCAGCCCTTCGTGGATCTCCCCCGCCGCGGCGAGCCGGCCGTTCTCGTCAAAGGACCCTCCCGTGGCGGCGGACACCGCCGCGTCCATCAACGCCGACGCCGGACCCGTGTCGTAGGCGATCCCGAGATCCCGCACGGTCAGGTTCGCGATCCCGCCGAGGTTGAGCGCGCCGCTCGCGCCGGGCAGCCCGGCCAGGAGCAGGAGGTCGAAATAGGAGACCAGCGGCGCACCCTGCCCTCCCGCGCTCACGTCCCGTACACGCAGGTCCGAGACCACGGGTGCGCCGGTCCTCTCGGCGATCCAGGCGGGCTGGCCGAGCTGCAGGGTGCCCCGTACCCTGCCGTTCTCCACCCAGTGGAACAGCGTCTGCCCGTGCGAGCACACAAGATCGACCGGGCCGCACTCCTCGGCGGCGTCGGCGAACGCCTGGCCTATCAGGGTGTCGAGCCGGCAGACCTCGGCCATGTCGGTCGGGTTCGGTGGCAGCGCGGCGAGGATCCGCTCGCGCAGCTCCCGCTCGTACGGCCGCGTGCCGGTGTGCTCGACGACCCCCGTGAGCACACCGTCGGCCATCGACCAGTCCACGGTCGCGCTGTCGATCCCGTCATGGGACGTCCCCGACATCAGCCCAAGCACCCGCACACTCTGTCCTTCCCCGATTTCCTCAACGCCTCCGAATTCTTAACAGATCACCGCGCGAGTGCCGCCAGGGGGGTACGGCTCCCACCGGGCGGGAGCCGTACGAGACGTTCAGCCGGAGGTCGTCACTGCACGTGGCGCCCGATGCTCGGCGGGCTCTGGCGTCCTGGCCGGTCCACGGCGGTCACGTAGTAGTAGGCCCCCTTGGCGCCCGCGGGATCCACCCACCGTACGTGACGGTCGGCGGGAACGACCGCGACCAGGTGCCGGGCGTCGGTGAAGTCCGCCGGCCTGGCGCGCCGGTCGAGCCGGAAGATCGCGTACTGGAACGGAAGCTCCTTGCCGGTGGCGAGGACGCGCAGCTCGGTGCCTCCGTCCACCCGGCGCGCCCGCAGGAGCACCGGGCGGAGCGGGGCCCGGCCCTTGGCGAGTCTGGGCAGCAACGGACTCAGCGCGGGGCGGGTGTAGTGATCGGCCACGACGGCGCTGATCGACCCGAGCCGGTCGTCGCGCACGTCGCCGGAGTTGTACCAGATGTCGCCGCCGACCTGCGGGTGATCCCGGTTGAGGCTCAGGTGCCTGGTGAGCTGGTCGGGCTGGAACCACTCGACGGGCTGCCCCGCGACCCCCGCCTTGTAGGCCGCCTGACCGATCCAGAGCTGCGTGCCGGTGCCCGCCGCCACCTCGGACCACCAGGGGACCAGTTTGGCGTAGTCGGCGTTGGACTGGCCGATGTACCAGTAGAGCTGCGGCGCGATGTAGTCCAGCCAGCCCTTCTTGACCCAGCCCCGGGTGTCGGCGTGCAGGTTGTCGTAGGACTGGCCGCCGCTCGTCTCCGAGCCGAGGGGGTCGGTGGCCTTGTTGCGCCAGATGCCGGACGGGCTGATGCCCCAGGCGATCTCCGGCTTGGCCCGCCGTACGCGCCGCTGCATCTCCCGCACGAGCAGGTCCACGTTCTCGCGCCGCCAGGCCGCGAGATCGGGGAAGCCCGCGCCGTGCTCGGCGTAGGCGGCGCTGTCGTCGAAGTCCGGGGTGTTGACCGGGTAGAAGTAGTCGTCGAAGTGCAGGCCGTCGATGTCGTACCTGGTGACCGCGTCCATCATCGCGTCCTGCACGAACGCGCGGACCTCGGGCATGCCCGGGTTGTAGTACAGCTTGCCGCCGTAGGCGACGATCCAGTCGGGGTGCCTGCGGCCGGGATGGTCGGGGTGCAGCTTCGCGGGATCGGCCTGCATGGACACGCGGTAGGGGTTGAACCACCCGTGGAAGGCCAGGCCCCGCCTGTGCGTCTCCCCGATCATGAACGCCAGCGGGTCGTAGCCGGGATCCTGGCCCTGGACGCCGGTCAGATACTGCGACCAGGGTTCGTACGGCGAGGGCCAGAAGGCGTCGGCGGTCGGCCGGATCTGGACGAACACCGCGTTCAGCCCGCGGGCCCGCGCCAGGTCCAGCCAGGCGAGATACTCGGCCTTCTGCTGGTCCGCGGTCAGCCCCGTCCTCGACGGCCAGTTGATGTTGACGACCGAGGCGATCCACATTCCGCGCATCTGCCGCAGCGGCTGCGCGTACTCGGCCGGAGCGAAGGTGGGAGAGGTGGCGCCGCCGGTCGAAGCGGAGGCGAGGGCGGGCAGGGACACTGTGGTCGCCGCGGCGGCGAGGGTGAGGCCGCGCAGGACGGTGCGCCGGTCGGGTGAGCTCATGCGGACTCCAAGGAGGTGTTCAGCTCCTGGCGGTTCCGGCCATGAGGCCGCGGGCCAGGCGCCGTTGGACGAACACGAAGCTGATCACGGAGGTCTCGATCGCGACAATGACAGAAAGCTACTTTCAAAGCAATTATGATGAAATAAATTGTCATTGATGTGTGACCTGATCCGAGACGCTTCCAGCGAGAAGGTGGCCGTATGCCCCATAGCAGCCCCGACCTGGCCCGGCTGGCCATGACCGTGCTCCAGCCAGGCTTCGATGGCACCGTACCCCCCGGCTGGCTGCTCCGGGCCCTCTCCGAAGGCCTCGGCGGGACCGTCCTGTTCGCACGCAACCTCACCGGCCCCGCGCAGACGGCCGAACTCGTCGCCCGGCTGCGCGAGGAGAACCCGGCCGTGGTGGTCGCGGCGGACGAGGAGGGCGGATCGGTCACCCGGCTGCAGGCCTCGACGGGCAGTTTCTGGCCGGGCAACCGGGCGCTCGGCGTGGTCGACGACGTGGAACGCACCAAACGGATCGCCCGGGAGATCGGCCGGCTCCTCGCCACGGCCGACATCACGCTGGACTACGCCCCCGTGGCCGACGTCAACGCCAATCCGGCCAACCCGGTGATCGGCATCCGCTCCTTCGGCCCCGACCCCGAGCTCGTCTCCCGGCAGACAGCCGCCTGGGTCACGGGGCTGCAGGGCGCGGGGGTGGCCGCCTGCGCCAAGCACTTCCCCGGCCACGGCGACACCGTCACCGACTCCCACCACGCGCTGCCGACCGTGCACGCCTCCCTCGCTCTCCTTCGGGAGCGTGACCTGCCGCCCTTCCGCGCCGCGGTGAACGCCGGGGTCCAGGCCGTGATGTGCGGCCACCTGCTGGTGCCCGCACTCGATCCCGACAATCCCGCCACGCTGAGCAGGAAGATCATGACCGGTCTGCTCCGCGAGGAGCTGGGCTTCGAGGGCATGCTGGTCACCGACGCCATCGAGATGGGCGCCGTCGCCGCCCTCCACCCGCCCGGGGAGATCGCGGTCCGCGCGCTCGCCGCGGGCGCGGACGCGATCTGCGCCGGCATCACCTCCCCCGACGGGGAGACCGTCCGGGAGCTGCGCGACGCGATCGTGGAGGCCGTACACGACGGGACGCTGGCCGAGGACCGGCTGGCCGAGGCGGCGGCTCGGGTGCTCGCCCTGGCCGGCTGGTACGCCGCGAACGCCGCCACGCGAAACGCGGACTCCGGCGGGGAGGACGGCGACATCGGCCTGGAGGTGGCCCTCGCGGCCATGCGCGTGGTCGTCGCCGACGGTCACGGACCCTGCCTCTCACGGCCGCCGCTGGTCGTGGACATCGCCCCGCGGCTGAGCCGGGCGGTCGATCCCGACACCCTGACCGGCGTGGCCGGAGCCCTGGCCGAGCTGTTGCCGGGCACCACCGCGTGCACCGTCACCCCCGAGACGGCGGAGTTTCCCGACCTCGGCGATCACGGGCGCCCGCTCGTGCTGGTGGCGCACGACGCTCAGCGCCGGACGTGGGTCCGGGATCTTCTGGCCCAGGCCGTACGGCTGCGCCCCGACGCCATCGTGGTCGAGACCGGGCTTCCCGGCGAGCCCACTGGAGCCGTATATGTCACAACCAATGGCATTTCCAGGGCATCGGCCCGTGCCGTTGCTCAATGGCTGACCAAGGGCCAATAAGGTAACCCCCGACACGAAAGGCACGCATGAACGACCACGACGGCCCCACCCCCGGAAACCTGGTCGCGACGGTAAGGGCTGTCCTGCCCTCGCTCACCCCCGCCGCCCAGGGCATCGCCCGTCTCATCCTGAACGACCCCGGCATGGTCGCTCGCAGCACCATCACCGAGTTCAGCGCGGTCTCCGGGACGAGCGAGGCCACGATCGTGCGCACCGCCAGGGCACTGGGCTTCGCCGGTTACTCCCAGCTGCGCTTCGCCCTGGCCGCCGTGGTGGCCAGGGACGAGCCCGAACGGCTGGTCCCCGGCGATCTGGGGCCCGACGACCCGCTCACCGACGTGATCGCGAAGGTGACCCGAGCCGAGTCCGAGGCGCTGGCCGACACCGCGGCACAGCTCAACCCCGACCGGCTGGGCGCCGTGGTGGAGGCCATGGCCGCCGCCCGCAAGGTGGACGTCTACGGCGTCGGCGCCTCCGGCCTCGTCGCGGTCGACATGGCACAGAAGCTGATGCGGATCGGCCTGTCCAGCCACGCCTTCACCGACGCCCACCTCGCGCTCACCAGCGCCGCGCTGGTACGGCCCGGCGACGTCACCGTGGGGGTGAGCTGCACCGGCGAGACCCCCGACGTGCTCGGACCGATGCGTCTCGCGGGCAAGGCCGGAGCCACCACCGTGGCCATCACCAACAACCCCCGCTCCTCCCTGGCCGAACTCGCCGACCACGTCCTCGTCTCCGCCGGCCGGGAAACGGCCTTCCGGCCGGGCGCGCTGGCCAGCCGCATCAGCCAGCTCCTGATCGTCGACTGCATCTTCGTCGGCATCGCCCAGCGCACCTTCGCCACCTCCGACGCGGCCTTACGGGCCACCAGGGACGCCCTGGACGAATTCCTGACGGACACCCGCCGCCGCAACAAGGTCACCCAGAACCATGACCGCGCGGAACCCCGCACGGGCTGACCGCCGACGGCGGCTCCCCTCTCCCCGACCGTGATGTCCGCGTGACCGCACCGGCTACGACGCCCTCGTCCCGCTCCTTACCGATCATGCGGACGTGATCGTTCCGGATCTACGCGGCTTCGGCGAAACCGACAAGCACGTTGCCGTGAACGCGCAGGTCGTCGCCGTGTTGTAAAAAGTGGACCGGCGGATGCCTCGTCAGTGGCCGATCTTGTCCAGTTCGGCAAGGTCCTCGTCGGAGAGCGAGAGTCCCGCGCCGGCGATGTTCTCGCGCAGGTGCGCCGTGGACGAGGTGCCGGGGATGAGCAGGATGTTCGGCGACCGCCGCAGTAGCCAGGCCAGGGCGACGGACATCGGCGTCGCGTCCAACCGGGCGGCCACGGTCGAGAGCGCCGAGGACTGCAGTGGACTGAAGCCGCCGAGCGGGAAGTAGGGCGCGTAGGCGATGCCCTGTTCGGCGAGCTCGTCGATCAGCTCGTCGTCCTGGCGGTACGCGAGGTTGTACATGTTCTGCACGCACACGATCGGCGCGATCGCCTGTGCCTCGGCGACCTGTTCCGCCGTCGCGGTGCTCACTCCGAGGTGCCGGATCAGGCCCTGCCGCTGGAGCTCGACGAGCGTCTCGAACGGTTCGGCGAGCGAGCCGGGCTGGGGTCCCTCGGCGTTGCCGAGCCGGAGGTTGACCAGGTCGAGCACCTCGAGGCCGAGGTTCTCAAGGTTGTCGTAGACGGCCCGGCGCAGGTTTTCCGGCTCTCGGGCCGGGGGCCAGCCGCCCTGCTGGTCGCGGGTCGCGCCGACCTTGGTCACGATGTGCAGCGACTCGGGGTAGGGGTGCAGCGCTTCACGGATCAGCTGGTTGGTGACGTACGGCCCGTAGGCGTCGCTGGTGTCGATGTGGGTGATGCCGAGGTCGACGACCTCGCTGAGGACGGCGAGTGCGCCGTCGTGGTCGGCGGGCGGCCCCATGACCCAGGGGCCGGCGAGCTGCATGGCGCCGTAGCCGAACCGGGTGACGTTCAGGTCGCCCATCGTCCAGGTGCCGCCGGGAAGGGACGTGGAGATCATGCTCATACCTCTGACTTCGGTGTCGAGCTAGGCGGTGCTGGCGCCTAACGGATGCATGCTTCACTATGGATGGGTAACTTCCTGACGGGAAGTAGGCACTTCCGAGTTCGTAAGGCACCCACGGGTGGAGGAGCGGTCGATGGCAACGATGACGGCGGCCCAGAAGAGAGCACAGACCAAGGCGGAATATGACGCTTTCCTAGCGGGATGTCCTAGCCGCAAGCTGCTCGACCGGATCTCCGACAAGTGGGTCGCGTTGGTCCTGGCCGCGCTGGGCAGCGACGGCTCGCATCGGTTCGGCGCCGACTGCGCCGGTGAGCCCCGGTCGATGCGCTACTCGGAGTTGTCCCGCCTGCTGGCCGGCGTCAGCCAGAAGATGCTCACTCAGACACTGCGCTCCTTGGAGCGCGACGGCCTGATCACCCGCACCGCGACGCCGACCGTGCCCGTCACGGTCTCCTACGAGCTGACCGACCTCGGTCTCTCACTGCACCAGATGATGCGCGGCCTCAAGGCCTGGGCCGAGACGAACATGGACGACGTGCTCGCCAACCGTGCGACGTACGACGCCCGCGACGCCTGAACCGCATCCCCGCGATTCCCGGAAACGGTTCCATCGCCAGACCTGTCACGGCGTTCCCGGGGGCGCCTGCGGATCGGTGGAGGAGGTCGCCGCCGTTCAACGCATCGGCCCGGAACGCATCGCAGGCCGGTGGAGGGTCCCCGTTCTCGACGCCGCGGAACACGGCCCCCGGAGTGGTCCCCCGCTTTCGCGGGACAGTGGCCGTACTGCGGAAGGCTGCTTGTCCCTAGGGTGAGGGCGCCCGAGTCTGCCGTCGCCGCCCCGCGGGACACGTGGGGAGGCGGCCGGGATCGACCTCGCGCGGACCTTCGGCCCGCGCGCCCCAGGAGGAGATCACATGATCGTTGTCCGCGAGCTCCTCCCGTCCGACAGGGCGGTCTGGGAAGACCTGTTCCGCGCGTACATCGACTTCTACCAGCGCGTCGAGCCGGCGGAGATGTACGACAGGGCGTGGGAGGAGTTCCGGGCGGACACGCGACTGCACGCCCTCGGGGCGAGCCTGGACGGCAGGCTCGTCGGCATCACGCATTTCCTCGTCCACGCCAGCACCTCGGCGCCCGACACCGACGTCTGTTACCTGCAGGACCTGTTCACCGCTCCGGACGTACGGGGCAGGGGTGTGGCCCGCGCGTTGATCGAGGCCGTGACCGACTGGGCCCGGGCGCGGGGCTGCGGCCGCGTGTACTGGAACACCCACGAATCGAACAGCACGGCACGGCGCCTGTACGACAAGGTGGCCGAGAACCGCGGTTTCATCAGGTACCAGATCGAGCTGTCGCGCTAGTGTCCGCCCGGCCGGACCGGCGCGACGTTCAGCGTCTTCGATTTCCTGTGGTCGTCTGAGGATTTCAGACATTCCGCGGAGGTTCGCATGGCGTTCGGGGCCAACGGTACGAACCCTCGCCCGCGAGGCGAACAACCGGGCGGGGTGCCCTCACCTCGTTGTGAGGGCACCCCGCCCGTTCCTGCCGGTCGTGCGACGTCCTTCTCAGCGGCCGGCGGGCAGCACCGCCTCGTAGGACTTGGCCCGGGCCTTGGGCTGCGGGTCGTCGACCAGACCGGCGCACTGGCCGGCGCCGGTGACGGTGTTGGACACACCGGCGTCGGAGGGCTGCGCCGTGTTGCCGGCGCAGAACAGGGAGCCGCGGATGCGGGTACCCGTCACGACGAGGGCCTCGGTGCTGGTGGTACCGCTCAGCATGATCGCACCACCGATGTCCGCGCCGGCGATGACCAGCCGGCCGGTGGTGCCGGAGATGGCGACCGCCCCTTCGACGCGCGCCTTGAGCAGGTGCACCTCGGCGGCGCCGGACGCGGTGAGCGCTCCGGAGATCCTGCCGCCGTTGACCACCAGGGACGCGCCGCGGCTCACCGTCACCGTGCCGCTGACCTCCGCGTTGTTCAGGCAGGTGACGCCGGAGCGGACGGAGATCGCTCCCTTCTTGGGACCGGTGATGGTGGTGGTGCAGGCCGGCGGCGCCGCGAGGGTCGTCACCGTGAAGCTCTTCGCGGCGCCGTAGTTGCCGCTGGCGTCGATGGAGCGGTATTCGACGGTGTGCCTGCCGCGAGGCAGCACGCCGTACGTGAGGCTGTCGATGGTGGTGCCGTTCTCGCTGAACTGCCACGGCAGGTCGGCGGAGGTCGGCCAGCCGAAGTAGTTGAACCAGCCGTCACCGTCCACCCGCGACTCGCTGACGACGTATCCGGGCTCCTCGGCGTGGCCGGTGAGCTTCATGGTGAAGGGGCTGTTGTAGACGTAGGCCTCGCCCGAGCTGACCAGCGGCTCGGAGAGCTCGTAGCCGGTGGTGGGCGGGCCGTCCACGGTCCAGGTGAGTGTCTGGCCGCCGGAGGTGGCGGTGACGGTGTGGCTGCCCGGCGTGAGGCCGACGGCGCCCAGGTCCAGGTCCTCGTCGCTCTCGTCGAGCCGCTTGCCGTCCAGTGCCCAGGTGACGGTGGGGATGGCGTCGTCGGAGTGGGGGGTCTCGACGTAGACGACCTCCTCGCGTCCCACCCCGCGGTTGTTCGGCGTGGAGGAGAGGAAACCGGAGCCGGTCGTTCCCGGAACGGTGGTCACGCTCGTGTCCACCGTCCACGTGCGGGTCGCGACGAGGTTGGCGGCGCGGATGTCCGGGGCCCGTACGAACTCGGTGGGGTCGGTCACGGTCGCGGTCACCGTGTGCCTGCCCGGTGACAGGTTCAGCGTGCGCAGGTCGATCTCGGTGCCCTGGCCGGACAGCGCGGCGCCGTCCACCTGCCACGTGGTCGTCAGGGAATGACTGTTGGGGTGCAGCGGTTCGACCCAGAGCACCCGGTCGGCGCCGACCGGCGACGTGGTGGGAGTGCTGCCCTGGACGAGGCTGACCTTGGCGGAGATCTTCTGGGTCATGATCTCGCGGCTGACCTGGTCGTAGTAGTAGCCCAGCGTCTTCATGATCGAGTGCTGGCTGGGCCGCCAGATGCCGCTGCTCGTGTACATGCCGCCCTCGTAGCGGCCGATGGTGCCGCCGGCCTCACTCGGCTCGCCGAGCCAGCGCCACCACTTCTTCTTCTGGTCCTGCATCTGCTGTTCGGTCAGCAGCGTGTGGTGCGCGGAGCTGGGCTCGCCCCCGGTGTAGGCGCCGCCGTCCACGCCGCGGCTGTAGTAGGGGTATTCGTCCTGCAGGCTGCCGAGGGAGTGGCCGATCTCGTGCGGGGCGATCAGGGCCGACATCGAGTTGTGGCCGGAGGCGGTGGCGTAGGCGCCGCCCGCCCCGCCGTACGTGCCGCTGTTGGCCAGCGCCACGATCTGCCGATTCCCGCTGGAGGTGCCCGGCACCATGTTGGCGTACTTGTTGGCGGCCGAGTTGCTCATGGTGATCAGCCGCTGCACGCTGGTGGGGTTGCAGTTGCCCCAGAATCCCATGCTCAGCGGGGTGTTCTTCTTCCCGTCGGCCAGGTCCGCGTCGCAGCCGACCCCGGACTCGCCGGAGACGATGTCCACCCGGTAGACGTTGAAGTAGTTCCGGTAGGACTTGTACGGCTCGATCGACCAGAGCACGTTGAGCTGCAGGGTGGTGTCGGCGGCGAACGCGGACTGCTCGTTCTCGGTGTAGCCGTCGCCCATGATGATCAGGTTGAACCGGCCGGCCGGGTCGCCGGTGACCTGGAGCGGCACCACGGTGGCGCTGCCGGGTTCGGCGGCGGCACTGGCATGGGCCGCGGGCACTGTCAGGAAGACGGCTGCCAGGGAGGCGGCTGCCAAGGCCACGAGGGGCCTGGTCATGCGCATGAAGGGAACCTCCGGAAAAAATGTCGAGGGAGTGCCTGCACTATCGAGGCTCCGCTCGCTCAGCGCACATCCCATATAGCCATAACCCCGGGTTTATGGATCGCTCGAAGGATGTGCCGCGACCGTCCCGCCCACGGTGCCGGCATGGCCGAGCGGGGCGATGATCGCATGGTCGGCGAGGGTAGGTCCGGAGTGGTGACGGGTCGCGGACGCGGAGGGTTCCCCCGGCCGCCCTGACAGGACCTCCAGCATGCGTGAACTGCGAAATATCCCGCCAATCCCGAAGAGGTATAGTTCCCGCGTTATAGGGGTGAAAGGAGGGGCTGCTGTGCAGCTTGAGCTCCGCCATCTGCGGGTGATCTGTGCCATCGCCGACGCCGGGAGCCTCAGCAGGGCGGCCACCACCATCGGCGTGTCGCAGCCGGCTCTCACCGCCCAGCTGCAACGGGTCGAGGGGACGCTCGGCGGGCAGCTCTTCCGGCGTGGCCGCCTCGGCGTCACCCCGACCCCCTTCGGCCAGTTCATGCTGACCCGGGCGAGGTCGATCCTGCTCGCGGTGGACGAATTGATCACGGGCACCGGCGCCTACGAGAGCCGGCCGGACGTCGCACGTATCGGCGGATACGTGACGCCCATGCTGTCCGGCCTGCTCAGCCGGCTCTTCAAGGTCCTCGACATGCCGATCACCGTGCACACCGAGTATTCTCCGAGGCTTCTCCTCGACCTGCTGGCCTCCCGCCGGCTGGACGCGGCGACCCTCGTCGACTACCCGGGGAACGAACTGCCCGTCGTCCCCTCGGTCGGCATGCATCTGGTGGCCACCGAGCCGGTCTTCGTTCTTCTGAGCAGCTCGCACCCGCTCGCGGAAGAGGAGGAGGTACGGCTGGCCGACCTCGCGGACGACGACTGGGTGATCTCGCCGCCGGACGGCGTCGGCTGGCCGGAGTGCGTCTACTCCGCCTGCCGGGACGCGGGCTTCTCTCCCCGGGTCCCGCACAGCATGACCGAACAGGCGATGATCCGGCAGCTGGTCGCCGGCGGGCACGCCGTCGCCCCCTGCCAGGCCACGGTGCAGGACGGCCCCGGAGTCGTGGTGCGCCCGCTGGCCGGGACCCCGCTGTGGCTGCGGCACCTGGTGGCCTGGCGCCGCAACGGCCCGCTCGCCGAGCGTGCGCGGGAGCTGACCGCGTTCGCCGCGGAGGCACACCACGAGGCCATCGGCGAACGGCCGCACTACACGGCGTGGCTCGCCCGAAACAGAGGCGTCACGACCCCGCGTTAAGGCTCCCGGCGGGGTCGCCGGCACTCGACGCGGAAGCTCATCGGAATCGCGGGATCCGCCACGACGGCCTCCGGCCCCGGCGGGCGAGGTCGCGACCCGCGGTCACCAGTGCGAGACCTCGAACGTCTTCCACGGCCGGATGTCCTCGCGCGGTCTCGGCCGGGCGCCGGATGCCAAAAATCCCGCGCCGGGCTCCCGGCTCTCGGTCTCGTCGCGGCCGGGCCCCAGCGCATCCAGGATCGTCTCCCAGGTGCCATCCGCCGACCAGCGGCGATGCCGGCTGTAGACGGTCTTCCAGTTGCCGTAGTCCTCCGGCAGCTTGCGCCAGGGGCAGGCGGTCCTGAATCGGAAGAACACCCCGTCGACGATCGTACGGTGATCGGCCCACCGGTTTCCCCTCCGAGCCCGGGTGGGCAGCAACGGCTCCACCAGTGCCCACTCGTCGTCGGTCAGATCATCGCGTTTCAGTCGGTCGTCCACGGCTCAATGATCACACCATTGACGCGCGAAGATCCACTCGAGGGTTCGCGGGCGCTGGTGACCCATCGCGGGCGGGCGAGTTTCCCGTGCCGATGGCGTCAGAGCGGTGACGGTTCATGACGAGCCCAGGCGCCCCGGGGCCGTCGCCGGGCCGGCGAGCAGGAAGCTTCGCAGGGTCACGGGCTCGCGGCCGATCAGGTGGCGCAGCTCGTCCCGGTTCGCCGGCCGGGTGGAGCCGCGTCCGGCGATGTGAGCCGCAACGGCGGTGATGTGGCCCGCCATGTCGGGGTTGACCACGCCGGTGGTGTCGGTGGCGGCAAGCTCGACCAGCTCTTGGCGCCAGGTCTCGGGGTCGATCGGCTCGAATCTGACCGGCCGGTGGAGCGCCTCGCCGAGCAGGGCGGCGATGGTCGCGTGATCGGCCTCCTCGGCGCCCGGCGGGTAGCAGACGGGGCCGTCGAAGCGCTCGGGGTGCATGAGCGCCGCGACCGCCAGTTCACCCGCGTCTTCGGCGTTGATCCACGCCACCGGGGTGTCCCCGAAACAGTTGCGGATCACACCCCGCTCGCGGGCCGACCTGCCGTGCAGGACGCTGATGTTCTCATGGAAGGCCGCGGCGATCCTGAGCACCAGAATGTCGAGTCCGGCCCAGCCCAGCACCTCCTCCGCCAGCCACTGGGCGCGCCCGCGGTCGCTGGGGTGCCCGGGGTGCGCGGGGCCCATGGACATGACCACCGTCCGCACCGGGGCGCCGTGCTCGCGGACCGCCGCGGCGTAGTTGGCCGCCGCCGCCACGACCCCGGCGTCGATCGGATAGGTGAAGTAGGCCGTCTCGACATCGCGCAGCGCCCGCACGACGCTGCGCCGGTCGTGCAGGTCCCCGACGACGACCTCGACGCCCTGCGCGGCCAGTTCGTCCGTGCGCCCGCTGAGGCGCCGCACCAGTGCCCGCACGTTCCTGCCCTCCTCCAGAAGCCGGCGCACGACGTACGGGCCCGTCGCTCCGTGCCGCCCGGTGGCGCCCATGACCAGGACGGGGGCCTGCGGCGTGCCCGCAGCCGGGCCGTCCGGGGTGGTCTGGGATGTCCGCGCGCCCTCGCGTGGGCCATGGCTCATGTCTCGCTCCTCGACTCTGTTCGGTGTTGCCGCCGGCGTTCCGGGTTGCCGTCGGCCGCGGCCCACCGGTGCGAAGGCATTCAACGATCTACGGCTGACGTTCTACCTGGTCGGTGCTTCCCCCGGCGGCCGGGTGAGCACAAGGGTTACGGTGCGGTGAAGCCGGAATCCCAGGGATTCGTACAGCCGGAGGGCGTTCGTGTTGGACGCGACCACATGGAGAAACGGCGTCTCGCCGCGCTCCCGAATGCCGGCCGCGACAGCGAGCATCAGCCGGGTCCCCAGCCCGTGTCCGCGCCGGTCCGCGTCGGTGCAGACCCCGCTGATTTCCGTCCAACCCGGCAGGCGCAGTCGTTCACCGGCCATCGCCACCAGGCGTCCGCCGTGGCGGATCCCCAGGTAGGTACCCATCTCGATCGTGCGTGGCAGGAACGGTCCCGGCTTGGTGCGTTCGGCCAGAGCAAGCATCTCCGGAACGTCCGCCTGGGTGAGGCGGACGGCCTCCTGGTCCGGCGCGGCGGCGACGCCGTCGTCGATGAGCTGTAGCACGGTGATTCGCGTGACGACCTCCCAGCCATCCGGCGGCTCGACCGTGAGAGCGGTCAGCGTGACGTCCCCACCGGGACCGGCGAGTGCCGCGATGTCCGCCCAGTCGGCGTCGTCAGGCGATTCCGGCAGCGCCATGAACGGTGACATGTCCAACGGGTAGCGCACTGCGTTGCCCCGTCGCTGCGCGAAGTGGGCGTGCGGCCCGGTCAGCGCCGAGTAGACGGAATTGTCCAGCGGATGTGACTCTCCCATCGGAGAACCAACCGAGTCGGGTCTGTTTCCTACCATGGCTGACACCACTTCTCATACGGGTTCTTCAGACGGTCGGGTCGTCGCGGTGGCGCACGAAGGCGGCTGCGGGGATCGTCACGGCGAGCAGCGTGACGCGGCCGACGAGCGAGGGTACGGCTCGGCCTTCGGCAGTGTTTCGATGTGTCGACGAATCCACCGATCATGGCCGGACCCCGTCTGGCCACTCGACTACCAATTGATTTCGGCTATCAGGAAGGGCTCGCTCTCCGGAGCCTCTTTGCGGGCCTGCAGGACCCGCTCGGCGGGTGCACCGACCGGCACGCGCAGCGGAGGTTCGGGCTGCTCGATCGTGTCGGCCACCGTGGCGGCCACTTCCTCCGAAGTGACGGACTCGCCACGGAGGACGTCCAGCGCCTCGTACAGCGGGAGGTACGGGTCGTTCTCCTTCAGGAAAACCTTGGCGCGCTCGGCGCCACCCGAGGAGACCGCACCGGGCTGCACCACGCTCACCTTGACACCGAAGTGACCCGTCTCGATGGCGAGCGTCTCCGCGAGCGCCTCCAGCGCCCATTTGCTGGCGCCGTACGGGCCGATCATCGGCAGCACCAGCCGCCCCTGGATGCTGGAGACGAAAACGAGGCGGCCCGCTCCTCTTTCACGCATCGCCGGAAGCACGCCCTGCGCCACCCGCAGCGCGCCCAGGGTGTTGAGCTGAAAGAGCCGTTCGACCTCCGAGAGCGGGACGCTCTCCAATGGCGCGCGCACCGTCTCGCCGGCATTGCTGACCAGCACATCGATGTCGCCGGCGTCCTGAATGGCCTGGTCGACGCTTTCCTGATCGGTGACATCAAGGCGCAGGCGCTGGTCGACAGGCAGGTCGGCCAGCGTTTCCGGACGGCGTGCGGTGGCGATCACCCGGTGGCCCCGGCCTGACAGTTCGACGGCGATGGCTCGGCCGATGCCTTTGGAGGCTCCGGTGATGAGCACAGACGACATGATGGATCTCCTCATCGTGAGTTGGTGACTTTCGAGCCGACCCCGCGGCGAGCACTGGATTCTTTCCTGTCTCCCCGACAGGTCCGGGCGCCATCGCCGGCTGAACCGCGGGTCTACTCGCCCTCTCGACGGTGTCGCCGGCGGGCCGCAGTGATCTTGTGTTGCCGCCGATCATGGCTCAGGCGGCGCTGTCGGCGATGAGGTTTCCTCTCATGAGCCACGTCGGGCCTTCTGCGTAGGTGCCGGCTTCGGCGAAGAAGGCGCCGAAGTAGGGGCCGCCGGCGTGCGTGTTGAATGCGTCGAGGTCGGCATAGACCTCGTTCAGGTAGAAGAGATCCGGGTTCTTCTCGTCCGCGATGACCTCGAACCGGTGGGAGCCGGGCTCGTTCGCGAGGGAGTCACGCGCGGTCTTCTTGGCCACCCGAACGAAGTCGTCGCGGTGCTCCGGCCGGACGGTGAAGGAGACGAGGAATTGGTACATGGGCCGGCCTCTCAAGCTCGACATATTCAGTTCACTGACTGAACTAGTGCTGATGGAGACCGTAGCACGCCCTAGTTCACTCATTGAACCGGGGCGGGTAGAATCGCGACATGACACTCCCCAGTACCTACGCGGACCGCAACTGCTCGCTGGCACGAGCGTTGGAGATCGTCGGAGAGCGGTGGACGCTCCTCATCATCCGCGACGCGTTCTTCGGGGTGCGTCGATTCGGAGACTTCGCCACTCAGCTGAAGATCCCCCGCGCCGTCCTGACCAACCGGCTGAAGTTCCTCGTACAGGAAGGCGTGCTCACACGTGACGACGATGCGATCAAAGGCGTCGAATATCAGCTGACCGCCAAGGGCGTCGGGCTGTGGCCGATCGTGCGCGCCCTGATGAGCTGGGGGGACGCGTTCTACTCCCCCGCCGGAGTGCAGCGCACCGAGCGCCACGATCAGGACGGAGGCCTTCTCGACCGCGAGGGACGCTGCGAAGACTGCGGTTCGGTCGTCCCGGTCCCGGAGATCCGGATCGAACCCGGGCCCGGATTCGATCCGACAGGCTCCGATCGGGATCCCGTGTCCGACGCGATCAACACACCACGACGACTCCTCGAACCGATCATGGCATCGCGCGCACTCCCGACCGGCGAAAGCTGACTCAGCGCGGCGAGTCCCCTCCGAACGGTGAGCGATCCTTCGGCCGGACGCCGCCACCTCGCCCCAGACCGACCGCCGACCTCCGACCGACGGCTGTCGCCGAGGGCGCGGGGTGGCGGTAGCGGGCTGGGATCGGCGCCTAAATGGCCGGGTCCCCTGGCTTTCCCGCGGCCGGGTTGTGATCCACGATCACCGCCACCTTGCCCAGCGCTCCGCTGCCCGCCTTCAGCGACTGCAGCCCCGCGCTGATCGCCTCAGCGGTGCTGTCGAGGGTCTGGCTGACATGCGGTACCACGAGTCCCCGTGTCGCCCACTCCATCGCCAGGTCCATCCCGCGCTGGAGAAAGCCACGTGCCTCGCTGTCCAACGTGGCGGGTTCGGAGAAGTAACGCAGCAGATTGACGTTGACCTGCCTGGCTCCGCGCTCGGCCAGGATGGCATCCACTGGGCTGTGTGTTTCGGCCAGGCGTGTCGTCTTGCCAGGACCGACGCCGAGCACGATCCAACCGCCACCCCGCCGGACGGTCTTCGCGGTTTCGACAAAGCCCCGCTCGCTGTAAGTGGCGTCGAAGACGAGGTCAACACCCCGGCCATTCGTCAGCTCCGCAATCTCGGCGGCGATGTCGTCACGCCTGTAGTCGAAGACGAAATGGGCGCCGGACTGCCGAGCCAGTGTGAGCGACTGCGGCCTGCTGCCACTGCTGATGACCATTCGGGCCTCCAGGGCACGTGCCGCCATCTGCACAGCCAGATGTCCGACACCGCCCCCACCGCCCGGGATGTAGATGGAGTCACCGGCCTGGACAGCCCCGTAGAGACCCGCGAAAGCGGATAGAAAACACATGGGAAGCGCCGCCGCATCACGGAAGCTCAGGGATGGCGGCTTGCGGACGGTGAGGAATTGGCGTGCGACGGCGTAGGCGCCGCCGCTACCGCCGTTCGCGGCCCAGCCCCCGTCGCCGTTCAAGTCGGCCATGGCGACCACCGCGTCGCCGACGGCTACGCGACTGACGTCATGGCCGACGTCGACCACTATGCCGGCGAGATCAAAACCGAGAACGACGGGTGGCGTCCGTCCCATGAAATTGAGGTCGGCCAGCTTGTACTCCAGCGGGTTGAGCGACGAAGCGGCGACGCGGATCAGAACCTGATCGGCCGCCGGCCGCGGGACGGGAACACGCACCGCCTCGAGCGGCAGCCCGGCTCGGTCTCTCGTGTAACCGACGCCGAGGAACGTCTCCGGAGTCGTGTGGGCCTGCTCCATGTTCTGCCTCCATCTGGATGAGGTGCCCGGCCGCGACTACGTCCGGCGGGACCGGCGTCCACCGAGAGAACCAGCATCAACCCCCCGACCAGGTCTCATGATCGCGAACCCGGCACCATGACCGACACCTTGATCATCTATGCACGCTTGCCTGTCCGCGCCTTTGCACTTGGGCCCCCTGAGGGGGTCGGCGGGAGGGGGACGGTGGTGATGCCGACGCCGTACGCGCGCAGGCGGGCCGGCGCGCGTACCGGGTCGATCGCCGTTTCGGGGAGGCCACGCGGCCGACCGCATCATGCTGGGCGCGGTGAACGCCGCCGGATAAGCCCCGGCCCCACCCGGTCAGTTCACTCACCGAACTGACGCGTGCTACGGTGTCTACCAGGAGCAGTTCGGTCAGCGAACCGAACATGTCGGACTCTGGGAGGCCGATCCGTTCATCCGGCCGGAGCACCGCGACGACGCGGTTCTGGCGGCCGAGAACGCGGTCATGGCCGGAGCGGGAGAAGAGGCGAGGCTTCGTGTACAGGATCCAAGGACCCGGACTGCTGGATCTGGTCCTGGAGGCGCACGGTGGCATCGAGCGCTGGAACAAGGCCAAGACGATCCGCGCCCGGCTCGACATGAGCGGTCCGGCATGGACGGCGCTCGGCCAGGAGAAGATCTTCGCCGGCCTGGACGTCGCGGTCGAGGTGCATGAGCAGCGCACCGTGTTCACCGGCTTCACCGGCCCCGGGCTCCGCGGGGTGTACACGCCCGACCGTGTCGCCATCGAGGACCGGCACGGCACCGTCCTGCAGGAACGCCACGCGCCACGGGAGGCCTACCCGGCCCGGGACGGCGACGCCCGCTGGGATCCGCTGCACGCCCTGTACTTCGGCGGGTACGGCATGTGGAACTACCTCACCGCCCCGTACCTGCTGACGCTGCCCGGTGTCCGCACCGAGGAACTGGAGGCGTGGCAGACGGACGGCGAGCCCCGGCGGCGGCTCCGGGTGACCTTTCCCCCGCACCTCGCCACCCACAGCACCGAACAGACCTTCTACTACGACGAATCCGGGGTGCAGCGCAGGCTCGACTACGCGCCCTACGTGATGGGCGGCCGGCCCGCCGAACACCACACCGAAGCACACCGCGCCGTGTCCGGCCTGCTGTTCCCGACGCACCGCTACGTGCTACCCGTCCAGGACGGCCGGCCCGGGCCCACGCCGATCATCATCGTCGACTTCTCCGACATCACCGTTGATTTCGCCAACTGACCGCATCCGCCCCGAAGGAGTTCGAGGATGAACATCCGTCCCTACGCCGAGAAGAAGTTCGCCGAGATCAACGGGGTCCGGATGGCGTACCTCGACGAGGGACGGGGCGATCCGATCGTGTTCCAGCACGGCAATCCGACCTCGGCCTACCTGTGGCGCAACGTCATGCCACACCTCGAAGGACTGGGCCGGCTGATCGCCTGCGACCTCGTCGGGATGGGCGACTCCGGCAAACTGCCCCACTCCGGCCCGGATCGCTACTCCTACCAGGAGCAGCGAGACTACCTGTTCGCGCTCTGGGAACATCTCGGCATCGGCGACGACGCCGTGTTCGTCCTGCACGACTGGGGTTCCGCACTCGGCTTCGACTGGGCGTTCCACAACCGGCACCGGGTCGCCGGCATCGCCTACATGGAAGCCATCGTGGCCCCCATGACCTGGGAGAACGACTGGCGGGACAGCCCGCGGCGGACCTTCCAGGCTCTCCGCTCCCCCGCCGGCGAATCCATGGTGCTCACCGACAACCTGTTCGTCGAGGGGGTGATGCCGACGGGGATCCTCCGGGATCTGAGCGAGGAGGAGATGGCGGTCTACCGAACGCCCTATCTCACCCCGGGCGAGAGCCGCCGTCCCACGCTGAGCTGGCCGCGCCAGCTCCCGATCGACGGCGAACCCGCCGAAGTGGTTCGGATCGTCGAGGAGTACGGCCGATGGCTGGCCACGTCCACGATGCCCAAACTGTTCGTCAACGCCGAACCCGGTGCCATCCTGATCCGCAGCCAGCGCGAATTCTGCCGGACCTGGCCCAACCAGACCGAAGTGACGGTGCCGGGCGCGCACTTCGTCCAGGAGGACAGTCCGGATCTGATCGGCGCCGCGGTGGCGGACTTCGTGCGCGGCATCCGTGGCACCGGACCGGATGAGTGACCGGACCCACGGGCCGTCCCGCCCGTGGACGGCATCTCGGGGCGCCCGCGAGGCGGCCTCCGAGGAGACTCCGCCCGCCCTGCGACAGCGACACACAGCGCCACGAAAGGTGTTCAGATGACCGACGATGACAGGCTGTTCCTGATCACCGGTGCGACCGGTAAGACCGGGAGCGGCACGATCGACCTGCTGCTGCGGCGCGGTCACCGCGTCCGCGCCATGGTGCATCGCGAGGACGGGCGCTCCCGCTCACTGGCCGAAGCCGGCGCCGAGGTCGTCGTCTCGGACCTTCACGACCTGGACGGCGTGACCGCGGCTCTGCGGGGCGTCACCGGCGCCTACCTGTGCCATCCGATCTCCCCCGGCCTCATCGAGGCGACCGTCTACTTCGCCCAGGCGGCGACCGAGGCCGGCGTCCGGTCCGTGGTCAACATGTCGCAGATCTCCGCCCGCCGCGAGGCGGGCAGCAACGCCGCCCGGCAGCACTGGCTGTGCGAGCGCCTGCTCGACCGGACCGACCTGCTCACCGCGCACCTGCGGCCGACGTTCTTCGCCGAGTGGCTGAAGTCGTGGTGGGAACTGCGGAACGGCGAGGGGTATCTGCGGCTTCCGTTCGGCGAGGGCCGGCACGCGCCGATCGCCGCGGTCGACCAGGCCCACGTGATCGCCGCGCTGCTGCTCGACCCCGAGCCGCACAACCGTGCGGTCCACACCCTGCACGGCCCGGTCGAACTGAACCATCATGACATCGCCCGGGCCATGTCCGGAGCGCTCGGCATCCCGGTGCACTACGAGCCGATCAGTGTCGAGGAGTTCGCCTCGGCCATGGCGGAACGCGGTCTGCCCGCGCACCTCATCCAGCACCTGAGCAACGTCGCCGTCGACTACCAGAACGGCGTGTTCGCCGGCACGAACGACAACGTCGAGAAGATCGGTCATCGCGCCCCACTGTCCGTCGGACAGTTCGTCAACGAGAACAGGCCCGACTTCGACACCAGCGGCCCCAACTTCGTCCCCGCCTGACCCCTCCGGCGCCCCGCTACCGGGCGCTCCTGACCCCGCTCAACCCATCGGCGCCCTGTCCGTCCTCGTTCTTGCGCGGGATCAGCCCTCGGACATCGGCGAAGATCCGCTCGTGTGCGGCTGCCGCCTCAGGGCTGGTCAGGTCCATTCCCTGGATGAATCCGTGCTCAAGGCCGGGTTCGCAGCGATAGGTGACGCCCACTCCGGCGTCGGCCAGGCGGCGGGCGTAGGCGGCGCCCTCGTCGCGCAACGCGTCGTGTTCGGCGGTCACCACCAGGGCGGTCGGCAGGCTGGACAGGTCGGGCCGGTGCAACGGGCTCGCCGCGTGGCGCCCTGCCGGGTCAGGCACCCACTGGGCGGTGAACCAGCTCAGCATGTCGGCGTCCAGCCCGTAGCCCGTCCCCTTCTCGGTGATGCTGGGCTGGGACAGCGTGAGATCGGTATTTGGACATATCAGGATCTGCAGGGCAGGTAGCGGACCGCCCTCGTCCCGCAACCGCAGGCAGGCCATGGTGGCGAGGTATCCGCCCGCGCTGTCCCCCGCGACGGCCGCCGGCTTGGCCCAGCGGAGCACTTCAACGGCGTCGTCGATCGCAGCCGGGTACGGATTCTCCGGTGCCAGCCGGTACTCCACCGCCAGCACTTCAACGTCGCACTCCTTGGCGAGGCGGCGACAGGTTCTGTCGTGAGTCTCCAGATCGCAGAAGACCCAGCCGCCGCCGTGCAGGAACACCATCAGGGGGCGCGGCTCGGAGGAGGGCCGGTAGTGACGCAGCGGCAGTCCTGCCGGGCTGCTCAGGTCCTCGACGTGCACCAGATCGGGCCCCTTCGGGCGTAGGCCGTTCCGCTTCCGTGCGCTTTCACGGAGTTCGCCGGCGATATCTCGCAACATGCCGACAAATGATACGCGGCACCACGATCATCACTGAGCGCAGAGAACTCCATGATCATTTCCCTTCGCACGTCACCGGCCCGCGGCGAGAATCACGGTCATCCGCTCCGCACCGGTGATCGCGAACAGGGCTCGGCTGTCACCACGCTTCGAACCCCTGCGATGCGAACGCGCGGGCCTCAGGCGGGATAGGCGTACCTCGTGATCCACAGGCCGGGGATCACCTCGACGTCCTCGGCCCCGCCGAAACCGAACCGCTCGTAGAGCGTGCGGGCGGGCACGTTGGCCCTGCCCGTGGACACGACGATCCGGCGCTCCCCCGCCCGTGCCATGACCTCGCGCACCAGCGCGCCACCGATCCCCCGCCGGTGCGCGCCCGGATCCACGATGAGCCGGTCGATGTCCACCATCAGCGCCGTCTCCGACCACGCCACGGCCCCGACCAGCCGATCACCGTCGAAGGCGCCCAGCCACGTCAGCCGCTCCGCGCACAGCTCCTCAAGGGTCTCGTGCAGGGCGGGGATGCGGTCATCTTCGATGATCTTCGCCTCGACGGCATAGGCCGCGTGCTGCACGGCGAGCAGGTTCTGCCCGAAGATTCCACTGTCGGGGGCGATGTCGGCGATACGCATCCCGGAAGGATCCCAGCTCTCCTGCCCCCTCGCCAAGTCTCGTCGTTCCCCTCCGGCCCGGCCTCGAGGCGTTACAGGGTGATCACCGTCATTCCCGCGGTGACGGGCCGGTCCATCGAGGCCAGCTCCGGGGCGGCCTCGTCGAGCGGGACCGTACGGCCCACCAGGAGATCGGGCCGCAGGGTGCCGTCGGCCACCCGATCCACCATCGCGGGATAGGCGTGGGCGGCCATTCCGCGGCTGCCCACGATGAGCAGCTCCTGGGCGATCACGCGGTCCATCGGGATCGGAGGGTGCGCCTGGTCGCCGATCATCAGGCCGACCTGGACGTGCCGGCCGCGCTTGCGCAGGCTCCCTATGGAGTTCAGGCAGGTGACAGCGCTGCCGATGGCATCGATGGACAGGTGCGCCCCGCCGGAGGCGGCCTCGCGCACGGCGGGCGCGACCTCCTCGGACGTCGCGTCGACCGTCGCCTCGGCCCCGAACCGCTTCGCCGCCTCCAGCGCGGCGGGAGAGACGTCCACGGCCACGACCCGGGCCCCGTACGCGGCGGCGACCATGATCGCGGACAGGCCGACGCCGCCGCAGCCGTGGACGGCGACCCATTCGCCGGACGCGAGCCGGCCCTGGGCCGTCACGGCGCGGAAGGCCGTGGCGAAGCGGCAGCCGAGGCTCGCCGCGGCCACCATGCTCACCTCCTGCGGCAGGGGGACCAGATTGACCTCGGCGTGCGCCACCACGACCTGCTCGGCGAACGATCCCCAGTGGGTGAAACCGGGCTGGAACTCGTCGTCGCAGACCTGATGGTCGCCGACCAGGCACCGCTCGCAGGCCCCGCAGGCACACACGAACGGCACGGTGACCCGGTCTCCGGCCCGCCAGCCGCGCACGTCCGCGCCGACCCGCTCCACCGTGCCCGCGAACTCGTGACCGGGTACGTGGGGAAGCTCGCCGATCGCGGGGTCGTGCCCCATCCAGCCGTGCCAGTCGCTGCGGCACACTCCCGTGGCCTCCACCCGGATGACCGCCGCATGTGGCGGGCAGACCGGGTCGGGCACCTCGCGCAGGGTCGGCGGCCGTCGGAACTCGTCGTAGACGATGGCTTTCATTGGACCCCCTCAGCCCGGAGCTATGGCTTCTCCGTCCGTCACGGCGTCGTCATGCCGGCGAGCCTGTCCAGCCGGGTCAGGGCGTGCGCGGAGGGGCTGCCGGGCTCGGCCTGGAAGGCCAGCAGTTGCTGGCCCGGGGCGCTGGCGACGCTGAACGCCTCGCAGGTCAGATCCAGCTCACCGATCACGTGGTGGCGGAGAAGCCTGTTCTTCGAGGGTATGCCGACGTCATGGCGGGCCCATATCCGGCGGAAGTCCGCGCTCTGGGACGAGAGCTCGCCGACCAGTTCGATCAGGTCGGGATCGTTGAGGTCCGCTCCCGCGACGGACCGCAGATAGGCCACCTGGGCGCGGGCGATCTGTTCCCAGTCCCGGTAGTACTCGCGCGCGCGGGGGTCCAGGAAGATCAGCCGCAGCAGGTTGTCGGTGTACTCCAGCCCGTCGTGGAGAATCGCGACCGGCGGGTTCCTGGCCAGTACGTCCAGCCAGCGGTTGCACACCATCGCGGGGGTGTACGACCAGCCGTGCATCATCCGCAGCAGATCCGGGCTGACCTGCTCCATCCCGCCGGCCGCTCCGCGCCTCCGCGGCCGCGGCTGGGCGAGTTCGTACAGGTGCGCCTCGGCCTCGATGCCAAGGTCCAATGCCTGCGTCAGGGCGTCGAGCACCTGCCCGGACGGGTGGCGTTCGCGTCCCTGTTCCAGGCGGACGTAGTAGTCGGTGCTGACCCCCGCCAGCATCGCCACCTCTTCCCGGCGCAGCCCGGGCGTCCGGCGGAAACCGACGTCCAGCAGCCCCACCTGTGCCGGGGTGGTGAGCTCGCGTCGAGCGCGCAAGAACTCACCAAGAAGCTTGCCGCTGTCCATTTTGTCACAATATGCTGTGAATCGACCGGCAAGGTAGCTGTGTTACTCCTATGATCGCCCTCTCGCCGGTGGGTCATCGTGGACATCCTGCCACCCCGCCGACCAGGGCTTCCCCATGACGGGCACGCCACGGCCCTGGATCGCGACCGGCCGATCTACCCGCCGCCGAGCCGAACCGCCTTGAGATCGGCCGGGGTGGGCCGCCTTCCCCGGGTTCGACCGACCAGATGCCACCGTCGCTCACCGAGGTCGATTTATCGCTTTCTGTCACCGGCTGCGAGGGGGCACCGCGAGATGTCTCTCGTTGTTCATCCCGGCAGCGTGATGGCGGTGATCGTGCTGTTGGAAATATGGGCGTACGGATCGGGAGACCACGACTCTGGAGCATGCACGGTGAGACAGACCAGCCCTGACCTTGAGGTTGCCGGAAGTGAGTCCGGCACTTCCCTGCTCCGCGAGTTTCTGCGATCCCCGCTGCTGACCGCCACGGTCGCTCCGAGTTCGCAGTGGCTCGCCGCCCAGATGGTCGTGCCGATTCCCGAACGCGGAGAACCGACGGTCGTGGAGCTGGGGCCCGGGACCGGGGCGTTCACCCGGCTCATCCAGGAGCGCCTGGGCGGCCGGGGCCGCCATATCGCCATCGAGCTCAACCCGCGCCTCGCCGGACTCCTCGACCGTCGCTTCCCCGGGGTCGAGGTCGTACACGCCGGCGCGGCCGACCTGCCCGAGCTGATGGCGGAACGTGGCCTGTCCGCCGACGTCGTGGTCAGCGGATTGCCCTGGGTCGCGTTCCGTCCGGCGACGGGCGTGCCGTTGTTGCCGCTGGTGGCCGGCTCGCTGGCCCCGGACGGGGTGTTCACCCAGTTCGCCTACACCTGGACGCGGTGGGCGCCACCGGCGCGGCAGTATCGCCGCGACCTTCACACGACGTTCGAGGAGGTCGTGCTGAGCAGAACGGTATGGCGCAACCTGCCACCGGCCCTGGTGTATCTCGCCCGACGTCCTCGATAACACGATCGCGCCGCTGGTCTGCCTGAGGCGGCCGCAAGGGGAAGGTGGACGTCGACGCGCCCGCCGCTGCGGTCGTGCTGGATCGTGCAGCGCCCGCCGAGTTCCGCGGCCCGTTCGCGGATCGAGGTCAGTCCGACGCCCGGCTGCCAGTCGCCGCCGACGTCGACGCCGTCGTCGTGGACCCCCACGTGCAGCGCATCCGGATCCACGGCGAGAGTGACGACGGCGGTGGCCAGCACCGAGGGGCCGAGGGCGACCTGGTCCCGCAGGACCCGGTCCAGGAGCGCCACCATGGCGAGGTAGGAACCGACCACGCCGGCGGTGAGCAACAGGTAGAGCACCGACCTGGAGAACACGAGCCTGATGTCGAGCAGCTGGTGGCGCAACATCGCCACAGTGATCGACAGAGGCAGCAGCGCGATGGGAAATATCGTGAGCACGCTGTCCGGCAGCAGGGGGTCCAGCGTGAACAGCGTCAGGACGATCAACATTGCCGGCAGTAGCCACAGCAACTGGCGGCGGACCTGCTCGGACCCGCGGCGGAACCGCACGCCGAGGGCCACCACCGCGCCGAGGTAGCCGATCAGCATCCCGATGCCCGAGACCGTCTCCAGCCAGGTCAACCGGGAAAGATCCGGCCAGCTCAGACCGCCGCCGCAGCCCGGCACCGCACCGACGCTCAAGCCCCGCGCCCCACCCGTCCCGACGAAGCACCGCCCGAGGACCCCCCGGTCATGAGGGGGCGTTCGCGCCGAACGGCCCGGCACCAATAACACCTGACGCCCAGCAATATCGCGGCAATCGTCATTCAATGGCACCGTTCGGCAACCCATTGTCGGCCCAGCGGCACCCGCGTTCCAGCAGCCAGGCGGCGGCACGCAATATCACGTACTCAGCGAGTACATTCCCGAGGCTCCGCAGACAAGCGAAGAAGTTCCGGTGAGCCGGCTGCTGCAGAACGGATATCTGGAGGAGATCGAGCCGGTCTTCCTGCCCGCCCCCAAGACCGACCGCGACACGGACGCCCGCAGCACGAACAACCGTGGCACGAGTAATAACAGCACATACGTCAAGCCCCGCAAGCGCCAACTGCACCAGCACCGGGAATCGTGACGGGAAAACTCACCGTCAGAAGGCCGGTCGATGTCTCATAGACGCGGCTCACGTCCTCGCATACGAGGCCGCGCGTCTATGAGACATCCATCGCCGTACGGGATGGCGACCGCATGGACATCGGCGGAAAGCATGTGGTGGTGACGGGCGGGGGCAGCGGTATCGGGCAAGGCGGCGTTGAGCGCGCGGCCGACGTGGTCCAGGCATGGGTGGTCGCCGTCTGCGAAGGGCAGCACGTCGGGGCAGGTCCCGGTGGGCGGCACCAGCGTCAAGCCAGGTGACCCACCTGTGGAGTGCCGGCGCTGTGGCGGCCGGCCAGCGGACCCCCGATCTGCTCTCTGGTGAGCAGGTGTGCCGACTTCCAGTTTCCGCATTGCCGCACGTCGGAGCCCATTGTGCGCCTTGTAATCCGATCACGCTGGTAGGGGGCATGACGATCCCTGGTTGAGACAGAGGCCCGCTGGCATCTCAATCGGATATCCCACACCTGTTATGGCCGTCACCGCCGGTTGGAAAAGGGTTAGATCCTGATCGCCGGAACACAGATATCGTTATGCTCCCGCAACCGACCTGGATTAGGTTTCCCCTTGGTATCGAACGGGGAGGCATACGAGCTTGAAAACGTCCATCGGCATGAACGAGACCAGCCCTGGCAGGGTGGAAGGGGGCGGATTATTGCCTGAATCCAAACGGCGCAGCGCTCGGCCTGGTCCGTCGCGACGGACTGGCCTGTTCGTTCTCCTCGTCTTCGTAATAGGCGCGGGCTTTCTCTATCTCAACCGGCACGACGAGCCAGAGGCGCTACCGGAATGGAAGCCGGGCCCGTTCGACCCGCCGGTGCAGTATGCATTCATTCCAGAAAAATCGGATTGCCGCGATCACCTTGCGGATGCGACGGAGGATGCCGAAGCGAAGCTGGTCACCTGTAGCGAATGGACGCTGCACACGAACTATAAAAATGGTCAAGGAAGGCAGGAACTAGACCTCACTTACGGAATGAGCTGCGCCGGAGTCAAAGCCGACGAAGACGACTGTTCGAGTGATATACAACTATTTGACGCGGCAAGCCAAGTTCAGATAGATGACTCTTACCGCCAAGGCGTGCCACTTCGCATCACTCCCGACGGTCATTTCATCTCATACTTCAGTAAATCATGGATGCGGTACGTCGGATGGGATCTGCGAGCCGGTCAACGCAAATCCATCTCTCCGCGCCTGGATGCAGAGACGCTCAACGATTTACGGAGTGTGAACATCTCGCCCGATGGCCGGTTCTTCACGGTCGCGTTCTCCGGCACTCAGCCACGGCTGCTGATAACCGATTTCGCCACAGGCCAGACCTCTACGGTCCCTGGCTTCTGCCGTGTGCTCGGCCTGAGCCAAGCCGCTGCCGTGATCGCAGCCAAACGAGCCTGTACAGACATAGGGGAAGACGGATCGAAGGACGACACCGTAACCATCCTGAACCGCTCAGGCCTGGTCACTGGCGAGTGGAAGGGCAGGGACTCCGTGAACGATCTTTCTCCGGATGGCCGTCTGCTGGTCGAGGTGCTTGCCAGCGTCGGGGAGGACGGAAAGGAGCACCTTGTCGTCCGGGAAGCCAAAACTGGCAAGGTCGTACGTACGCTCACCCTTCGACTTCTATCGGAGTCAAGCGACGCCGTCGGATACGGCTGGCTCAATAACGATGAATATATCCTTCAGGCTGAGACTCCAGAGCCCGGAGGCTCGTTTGGATATTACAGAGTCAATATTCGAACGGGTAAGTCTCTACGCATTCGCGATCTCGCATTGAGCTTGGGTGAAAAAGCTTCCCTGGGAAACGTGCGCATCAAGAATTAGACAGTGCGGCTGTTTGTCCGCACGCTTTCTCCGGCTCAATTTTCCCGTCTGCGTTCATCGCCTCCCGCGGTTCACCATCTCTTCGGCGGTGCCGAGGAAGCCCAGCAGCGGGGACGTGCGCGACAGGAGGGCCGGCTGGGCGCGGGACCTTTCCAATCGCGCGTCGATCGAAAACGGTCACCGGCTGGGAATCGCGGGGCCTCTAGAGTGATCGGATGTCCCTCCAGCATCTGACCCACAACCGGCTCAACGGGGTGACCGGCGGTATCTGGCGTGACGGCGACGGCGTCCACAAGGTCCTCACCCATCGCCGTGACGACGCCCCTGACCACTGGGCCTCCTCGGCCGACCCGGCGCACTGGAACTACTGGCGCCGGGAGGCACTCGTCTACGGCACCGACCTCCCCCGGCAGCTCGGCCTCGGCGCGCCGGCGGTCCTCGACGTCCGGGAAACCGGCGACGAGGAGATCGAACTGCTGCTGGAGGACGTGAAGGGCCGCCACTCGTCGCAGCTGTCCGTACAGGACCTCGTCGAGACCGCCCGGGCGCTCGGTCGCAGCCAGGGACGTAGAGACCTTCCCGCATATCCGTGGCTCAGCCGGGGCTTCCTCCGGGACTACAGCACTTCCCGGCCCGCGAACGGGCGCCTCCTCGGTGAGAATCGGGCGTGGTCCCAGAGACTGATCAGGGACCACTTCCCGCAGGAGCTCCGCGAAGGGCTTCACCGCCTGCACCTCAACCGGGAGCGTCTGTTGTCGCTCATGCAGATGTTGCCGCGCACCATCTGTCACCTGGACGTCTGGCCCAACAACCTCATCAGGCGCCCGACCGGCGAAGTGGTGCTGCTCGACTGGGCCTTCGTCGGTGACGGCGCTCTGGGCGAAGACGTCGGCAACCTCATCCCCGACTCCGTCTTCGACCTGCTCATCCCCCACCAACTGCTCGGCGACCTCGACGACCAGGTCACCCGGGCCTACCTCGAAGGCTTGGACGATGCCGGCTGGACCGGCGACGAACGCCTGGTGAGGCTTGGGATCTGCGCCTCCGCGGTGAAATATGACTGGCTCACCGCCAGAAGCCTCGAAACGGCTTCGGCCGACCAGCACACCGACTACGGCGGCGACACCACCGTCGACGCGGACGCCCGCTACGCCGCCCGAGCCGCCGGGCTCTCACTCTGCGCCCAATGGGCCCGCGAGGCGGAACGCCTCGCACACGAGCTCGGGATCTGGTGACCCGATCGGCACACCCGGGGCAGAGGGGTATCGCGACCCAAGAAGGACGGTGGCCGGGCGGCCACCGTCCAACTTTCCGCCTCGCTGCGGGCTAGGCGTGATCTACAGGAGAGCGGGTTAGTTCCTCAGCTCCCAGGTGCCGGAGGCGGCGTCTTCGCTGGTCGTGCAGTAAGCGACGGACCTGGTGCTACCGGCGACCTTCCAGGGACCGTACCTGGTCGCGTACTGCGTGGAGCCGGCCCTGTAGCAGCGGACCTTTGCCCGGAAGTCGCCGCTGCCCTTACCGCAGTAGACGGAGAAGGTGTTGAGGTCGTACCTGCTCGTACAGTTGGAGGGAGCCGCCTGCGCGGCTGTCGCCGGCAGGAGCACCGCCCCGGCGAGCAGCCCGCCGATCGCGACCATCCGAAACGCCTGTCCAAGCTTTGCTGTCATTCGATTCCTCACGCTGGTGGCACCCACCTATCCGGTGCCGCATTGAACCCCGGTGCTCCTCGATGAGCACAACTGGCCGGAGAGTCGCCACTCCGCCTCGGGCACTTCCGTCAAACTGCGCCGCAGCCTACGCAGGCGCACTTATACGGCGGCTTGCGAACGGCTATCCGCGTTCTCGCCCCCCGCCGTCGGTCGAGGACTAAGATCCTTTTTGGACTATCGGGGGGTAGACAGTTGCGATTTGGTGTTCTCGGACCGGTCGAGGTGGTCGCGGACAACGGACCCGTGTCGATCGCTCAGCCCAGGCATCGCGCGTTCCTGGCATACCTGCTCCTCAATGCCAACCGGGTGGTGACGCCCGACCAGGTGATGGAGGCGATGTGGGGCGGAGCCGAGCCCACCTCCGCGAGATCCCAGATACACGTGGCGGTGTCCGTGCTGCGCAGGGCGTTGCGAGAGCAGGGACTGAGCGGTGTCATCGTCACCACACCCGGCGGATACCGGCTGACTCTGGCCGGCGATGAACTGGACGCCGACATCTTCGACCGCCACGTCGAGGCGGCGCGCGTTTCCGCGAGAGGTGGCGACCACGAGGAGGCGGCCCATCGGCTGCGCGCGGCGCTCAGGCTGTGGCGTGGTCAGGCGCTGGCGGACATCACCGCCGCATACGCGCAGCCGGCGCGGCAGCAGTTGCATGAGCGGCGCCTGGCCGCGCAGGAGCTTCTGTTCGACGCCGAGCTCACGCTCGGACATCACGACACGTTGATCCCGGAACTGGGCAGGCTCGTCGAGGAGCATCCGTTGCGGGAGCGCCTGACCTGCCAGCTGATGCTCGCTCAGCATCGCGCGGGCCTGCACACCGACGCCCTGCGGACGGCCAGGCGAATGCGCGACCTTCTTGCCGAAGAGCTGGGTCTCGACCCCGGTGCGCGGTTCTCGGAGCTGGAGAAGGCCATCCTCAACGCCGACCCGGCGCTGAACCTTGATCTCGCGGCCGTCACGGCCCCGGCGTCGTCCGCCAAGGGCGCACCCGCCCAGTTGCCCTTTGACGTGCAGGGGTTCAGCGGCCGTGAACGAGAGCTCGGGGAGCTCACCAAAATCGCCGACGCGAGCGGCAGGCCACCCGCGGTGCTGGTCATAGGCACCGCCGGGGTCGGCAAGACCGCCTTGGCGGTGCACTGGGCCCACCGTAACCGTGACCGGTTTCCCGACGGTCAGCTCTATGTGAACCTGCGCGGATTCGATGCGGATCGGGCGCCGATGGAACCCTCCGACGCGTTACGGCGCTTCCTGCGATCGTTGGGCGTCGACTCCGCGGCCGTACCCGAAGACGTGGATGAGGCCGCCGCCCTGTTCCGATCGCACCTTTCGCGACGCCGTGTTCTGATCGTGCTCGACAACGCTCGCAGCGCCGACCAGTTACGGCCGCTGCTGCCCGGCTCGGCGAGCTGCGCGGTGCTGGTGACCAGCCGGAACCAGCTGCGTGGGCTCGTGATCCATGAAGGCGCAGGCCTGCTCCAGCTCGACCCGCTCACCGAGGCAGAGGCGAACGATCTGCTCTACGCCGCTCTTGCGGACAGAGCGGACGGCGGCGGTGACAGCGGTGACAGCGGTGACAGTGGTGACAGTGGTGACAGTGGTGACAGTGGTGACACAGCTGTCGGACAGCTCGCCCGGCAGTGTGCCTACCTTCCCCTGGCGTTACGGCTGGCCGCAGCTCAGCTGGCGTATCACCGGCATCTGACCGTCGCCGATTACGCCCGGCAGCTGACGGTCGGCGACGCGCTGTCCGTCCTTGACGAAAGCAGCGACCTGAACGGCGTGGTCGGTTCCACGTTCGGCCTCTCCTACCGGGCATTGACGCCTGCCGCGCAACGGCTGTTCCGGCTGCTGAGCCTGCCACCCGGCCAGGACTTCACACCCGTCGTGGCGGCCGCCCTGCTCGGCGTCACCCTGGTCGAGGCCCGGCGTCCGCTTGAAGAGCTGTGCACAGTCCATCTGATCAGCGAACATCGCCCCGGCCGGTACGTCATGCACGACCTGCTGCGCAGCTATGCCACCACCACCTTTGTGAACAACGAACCAGAGCCCGGCCGGAACGCGGCGGCACGACGCCTGGTCGATTTCTACGCCGAGACCGTCTTCGAGGCGTACTCGCTGTTGCAACCCCGCCGGGTGGAGGGCGCACGCGACGTCATGTACCCCCCGCTCGAATCTCTGCGTTTTACCGACAGGGCGTCGGCGCTGGCGTGGCATGACCAGGAGCGGGAGAACCTCGCCGGCGTGATCGACATCGCCGCCAAGCACGCCTGGCACCGCTGCGCGTGGCAACTGACCAACGACCTGTTCGCCTATTTCATCATTCGAAGACGTTGGCCGGACTGGTTGGCCGCTCTGCGGATCGGCGCGTTCTCCGCCGAGCGGTCCGGTGACCTGGAGGCCATGGCGTATATGGAGAACGCCCTGGGAGTGGTCCACAAGCAGATCGGCAAGTACGACGCCGCCCGTGCGCACTACGGCAGGGCGATCGAACTGGCGGCAGCGGCAGGCAGAAGCCGTATGGTGGCCTCGTTCAATGTGAACATCGGCGGCCTCTATATCAACGAAGGCGAACTCGAAGCCGGCGTGCGCCACCTGCAGACCGCCCTGGCCATTCCCGAATATGGCCAGAATCCCCAATATGCGGCCACGGCCTACGTCAATCTCGGCTGCGCGCTCATCGAAATGGAAAAATACACGGATGCGGCCGAGGTGCTTCATCGGGCGCTGGAGTTCGCAGGCATCGTCAATGATGTGCAACAGGCCTGTTACTCCCATCACAACCTGGCCGAGATCGCGCTACGCCAAGGAGACCGAGGCACGTCCCGTCAACATGCCGAAAGCCAGCTGCGGCTTTCACAGGAGATCGGTGACCCCCTGCGGACGGCCGGTGCGCTGGACAGCCTGGCCTCCGCGCTCGCCCAGGATGACCTGGCTGCCGCCCGAACTCACTGGAGGGCGGCCCACAAGATTTATCAGGATCTCGACCACCGCCTCGCCACCGTGCTCGAAGAGTGGCTTCGAACCCTCGATGTCATGAGCGACCCCGCCGAGCTCGCCGGCGCAGACGAAGCCCGCCGTCGCCTCTGTCGCCGGCTCATCTGACCGGCGACGCCCTACCCGTCTGCGCCCGGGAAGCCGACGGACCCGATCGGAGACCCCTCGTCGAGCCCGATGGCTCTGCCCGGGAGGAGATCGGCCACCTGCGGACACGGCGTGCGCGTGGAGAAGGCCGTCGATATGGCCGGGCCGCGGTGAGAAGCGCATGCGGCCCTCGTCGGCGCTCAAGGTCTGCCGTCCGAGTACGGCGTCGCCTACCGAGGGGGCTCGGAATCGAGGTGCGGGCTGGATCCGTCGGTGACAGCGGGCAGCTGAAGTATGAAGCAGGCGCCCCGAGTCGGTGAAGGTCCGACCCGCAGGGTGCCGTGGTTGGCCTCGGCGAGGTCGCGAGCGATCGCCAGGCCGAGACCTGTGCCCCCGTGGCTGCGGCTGCGACAGGTGGCCAGACGGGTGAACGGTTGGAAGATCCGGTCACGTTCTGCCCGGGCTACGCCTTCGCCGTCGTCACAGACGGTCAGCTCGGCGATATCCCGCCGGCGACGCACCCGGATCCGCACCGAGCCCTTGGCGTACCGCTGGGCATTGTCCAGCAGATTTCCGAGCACCCTGCCGAGCTGGGTCCGGACACCGCGGGCCATCACCTCGGGGTCGAGCCTCAGCTCCACCTCGTGCCGGTCTTTCCGGCGGGAGAGCTCACCTCGGACCAGCTCCGCCAGATCTATCACCTCCGGTTCGGCCAGTGCGCCGGCGTCCGGACGGGCCAGCAGGAGAAGATCACCGACGATCGTCTGGAGCCGGCCGACATTGCTCAGCGTACGATCCAGAAGGCTTGCCAGGTCGGTGTCCTCTGGGTGCAGCCGGGCCTCCTCCAGCTCCAGGCGGAGCGCGGCGAGGGGAGTGCACAGTTCGTGAGAGGCGTCGCAGGCGAACTGACGCTCCCGGCGAAAGGTGCGCTCCAGCCGCTCTGTCATGGCCTCGAGCCGACGGTTCAGCGCGTCCTGATCGTGATCGCAGCCACAGGGAGGATGCGCCCTGGGCCGGGCGGATTCGGTGATGCACGAGGATGAGGGCTGGTTCCGAGCTGTCATGATCTTCTCCTTTCCCTTCGGTGTGGTCACCGCGCCATACGGCGAGGCCGCCACGCCGCCGGCTACTTCCCGATCGTGGACCGGCTCAGCCAGTCGCCGAAACGGGTCTCGGTGAGGATCGCGTCATCGCCGGGCACGAGGGTGCGCTCGCTCAGTTCGGCGCCGAAGTAGCGCGCGTGCGGGTCGGCGATCACTTCGCGCGGGTCGTCACGCGCGCTCAGACCTTGCCGGACGAGTTCGTCGAGACGGAACCGTTCGGGCCCCGCCACCTCAACGGTGCCGTTCACCGGCGAGCCCACGGAGACCCGGCCCACCGCTCCGGCGACGTCCTCGGCCGCCATGGGCTGGATGAGCACGGGTGCCAGGCGAACCGTGTCGCCGTCGGCGGCGGCCTCGGCGATGCTCCCGACGAACTCGAAGAACTGCGTCGCATGGACGATCGAGTAGGGGATGGAGGATTCCTTGATCAGCTTTTCCTGAGCGATCTTCGCGCGGAAGAAGCCGCTTTCTGACAGGCGCTCGGTTCCCACGACCGACAACGCGACGTGATGTCCCACGCCCGCGACCGCTTCCGCGGCGAGGAGGTTGCGGGTCGACGTCTCGAAGAACTCCAGCACCGCCGCATCCTCGAAGGAGGGCGAGTTCGACACGTCGACGACCACCGAGGCACCCTCGAGAGCTTCGGCCAGCCCCTCCCCCGTGATCGTGTTGACGCCCGATCTGGGTGACGCCGCCACCGCCTCGTGGCCGTGCTCACCGAGCTTGGCCACGAGTTTCGCTCCGATGAGCCCACTGCCGCCTATAACTACAATTTTCATGATTAATCCTCATTTTTTCACCCGAGGCATCGAAAGCCACCGTCAAGCAGCTATGACCGGGCAGTACCTCGCCCTGTGACAGACTCCGCGAAACATGGAAGAACGCAGCCGGATTCGCCGCCGTCACCGTTATCGACCACGGTGACGTGGCGTTCGCCCGCGTGGGCCTTCCGGCTCCGTACGGGTGCCGGACCGCTCTCAACCCCTCGATGCCCTGAAACGGTTGACGACCACCGTCGCAGGAGGTCGCGATCCCGTCAGATGTGTCACATCTGAGGCCCCTGCCCTGTCCTCACTGCATGACTGTTTCCGCCGCCGGGTGGCATCCGGCAAGAATGATCGGTTCCGCCCCATGACCGCGTTCGCCGATCATGACAGCGAGAGCCCCTTCGTCACGCCGGCGTCTCCGGCGGCGTCGACGACGCTGGATCCCGCCTCGGGCTCGCTTCCCCCCGCCGACCTTGCGATGCTGAGCGCATGACCCCCGAGGTGGCTCCCGCCGGCAGCCAGATCCGTATCCGGATGACCGCGCGCCCGACTGACGAACCGCACCGCGCTTCAAGCCAGCTCGAGTTGTTGTTCGACCTCACGTTTGTGGTCGCGATCGCGAGCATCACGGCGCAACTCGCCCACAGTATTGCCGAGGGCCACGCCCTCGATGGACTCATCCCGTTTTTCCAGGTGTTCTTCGCGATCTGGTGGGCCTGGATGAACTTCACCTGGTTCGCCTCGTCGTACGACACCGACGACGTTCCCTACCGGCTCCTGACGATGGTGCAGATGGCCGGCGTGCTCGTGCTCGCGGCCGGAGTGCAGGCCGCGGTCAACGACGGCGACTACCGCGTGGTCACACTCGGCTACTTCATCATGCGAATCGGTCTCGTCGCGCAGTGGCTGAGGGCGGGGATCGAAGATCCGGAGAGTCGGGGCACCGCCCTGCGCTACGCGGCCGGGATCTCGATCACGCAGGTGGGCTGGGTGCTCCGCCTCCTCCTCGCCCAGGCCGGCATTCTGCCGGAGTCCTCGCTGCTCCCGATCTTCGTCGGTCTTGTCATCCTTGAGCTCGCGGTGCCGCGGTGGGCGGAACGGAGACGGCCCACCAGCTGGCACCCGCACCACATCGCCGAGCGATACGGCCTGTTCACGATCATCCTCCTCGGAGAGAGCGTGCTTGCCGCGTCGACCGGGGTCGAGGGGGCGATCAATGCCGGGGGCGTGAGCGGCTCCTTCCTCACGATCGCGGTCGCGGGGCTCATACTCCTCTTCGCCCTCTGGTGGCTCTACTTCCTCGAGCCCGCCGGGGAGGGGCTCACCCGCCGTCGCGAACTGTCCTATCTCTGGGGGTACGGCCATTACGGCATCTTCGCGGCCCTCGCGGCCCTCGGCGCCGGGCTCGAGGTCGCCGTCGAGCAGACCGGGCATCACATCCAGGTGTCTCCGGTCACGGTCTGCTACGCCGTCGCGATCCCGGTCGGCGTATTCCTCGTGCTGCTCTGGGCGGTGCACGCACCGATCGTGCCTCGGCCCACCATCCGCCCCGCGGTGATTCTGAGCGCCGCCGCCGTCATCCTGCTCCTGCCTCTCACGGCGGAACGCACCGGACCGGCCTCTGTCATTGCGATGATCGCGGCCGTGTGCGCCCTGGTGATCGTGGTGACGATCGCGTCGCCCGTGAGGCAGGACACCCACCCTCGTGGATCGGAGGTGGAGGCGCCGACCGGTTAGGAGGGCTCGGGGTCCGACGGATGCGGAGCTCGCGATTCAGGCAGCGACAGGGAGATCCCGGCAAGCTTGGCGGGATTCATCACCCACATGACCTGATCGATGCCCTGGGCCGAGGCGCTGACGGTGACGAGGGCAAAAACGGCGTCGTCCCGCGAGACCAGGACGGACGCCTGCCCGTTCGCCTCGATCCACGTGAGTTCCGCACCGATCCAGAACCTTGGCGCGAACGCCCTGATGAACTTCGCGACGGTCGTCCTGCCGATCACCGGGATCCGCGTGGCGCGAACGGCTCCGCCACCGTCCGAGTAACTGACGACATCCGCGGCGAACAGCTCCTCCAGCGCGGCGAGGTCACCCGTCTGGGCCGCCGCGAGGAACGCTTTCAGGAGGCGCCGCTGCTCGGCCGAGCCGACCGACTCGCGCCGCTCGGCGACGATACGCTTGCGGGCGCGACTGACGAGTTGACGAGCGTTCGTCTCCTTCAACTGGAGAATGTCCGCGATCTGCGAGTACGGATAGTCGAACGCCTCCCGCAGCACATACGCGGCCCGTTCCGTTGGGGAGAGTTTCTCCAGCAGCAACAAGATCGCGAATTCCAGCGCTTCGCCCCGTTCGGCCCCCAACGCGGGGTCGGCGGCGGTGTCCACAGGTTCGGGGAGCCACGGGCCGACGTACGTTTCATGGCGCGCCCGGGCGGACCGGGCCACGTTGATCGCGAGTCGCGTCGTCGTCGTGGCGAGAAAAGCCGGAGGGTCCAGCACCGTGCTGCGATCGTAGGCCTGCCACCGCAGCCAGACGTCTTGCACGATGTCCTCGGCCTCCGCCGAACTTCCGAGCATGCGGTACGCGATGCCGAAGAGCCGAGGGCGCACACTGGCGAAAACCGAAGCGGCGTGATCGAGATCATTCGTCGCAGCTTGAGGTTCGGTGGGCATGAATTCCACCATATCGGGCACCTTTCCCCCTCCCCTGCAAGGGTCATCCGAGCCCCGCACGCGCCTCGTGCTCACGCGGCCGGTTGATGGTGTCAACCTCTATGTACGGAGACGGAGGGGAACGCAGATGGGCACTTTCCAGGAAGCCACGGCGGTCGTCCGGCGTGGAGACGTCTATGAGACCGACTTGGACCCGCAGTGGAGCGTGGGCGGGAAGTTGCACGGCGGCTACCTGCTCGCGGTGATGGGCCGCGCGGCCTGTGACGGTGCGGCCAAGGATCATCCGCATCCGAGCGTGGTGAGCGGGTCCTTCGTCGCCGCGCCCGCGCCGGGTCCGGCCGAGATTCACGTCGAGCCCCTGCGGACCGGGCGGAGCACCACCCAGGTGCGGGCCCGTCTGACCCAAGGCGACGCCGTCCGCGTTGAGGCGCTGATCACGCTGGAGCGGCTGGAGGAGGTCGGCCCCTGGTGGTCGGGGCTGGAGCCGGTCGACCTTCCCGCGGAGCAGGAATGCCCGCGCACCCCGCCCGAGGCGCCGGGCGGAGCCTTCCCGGTGCCGCTCATGGAGGTCATCGAGCAGCGGCTGGACCCCGGCCACCTCGGTTTCTGGTCCGGTTCGCCGTCCCGCCGGGGCGTCATCGCAGGCTGGCAGCGCCTCGTCGACGGCTCCGACTGGGACCCGCTCTCGCTGCTCGTCGCCCTCGACCCCGTCCCGTCGGTCAACTTCGACCTGGACCTGCCGGGCTGGACGCCCACCATCCAGCTGAGCGCCTACATCCGCCGCATCCCCGCGCCCGGACCGCTCCGCGTCCGCATGCACACCGCGGACATCACGAACGGGCGGATGGACGAGACCGTGTACGTCTGGGACAGCAAGGACCGCCTGGTCGCACAGGCCACTCAGCTGGCGGCGATCCGCATGCCACGCTGAACGAACATCCTCGATGGCGAACGAAGAGGGTCACTCTGTCACCGCCCGCCCCTCTGGTTTCAACGTCAAAGTCATCCGGCACACTGACTGGCATGACGACGGCCCCCCAATCCCTCGTGACACGGACTCTCGCTGCCAGGCGTTACCGTTTTGTAGCTCTCATTGTCGACAACCTGATCTTTTACATAGCCATCTCGCCGATCTATCCGATATTTTCCGAAGGCCCCGAGGTATCTGGAGAATCGGCCCTCATCAGTTATCTCAACCCGTATGCGGGGAATCCCAATTGGCCGATCGAAGTCGCGGTCACCGTTCTGTTCGGTGCCTATTTCTGGCTGCAGCACGCACTGTGGGGCCAGACGCTCGGCAAGCGAATTTACCGCTTGAAGGTGGTGTCCAGCACGACTGGAGAACGACCGAGCCTCCGCCAATCGGGAGTTCGCGCCCTTGTCCACCCTGTCCTTTTGTCAACGCCGTATACCGGAGCACTGATCCAACTGATCGACGCGCTGTGGATATTCGTCGGCCCGAAGCGTAAATGCCTGCATGACGTGATCGCCGGAACCGTCGTGGTCGACCTCAGCGCCCCCGGCAGGAGAGGGCCCGGCTTCCTGTTCAGCATAGGTATCACCCTCACCCTCCTCACCACCCTCATTTTGTTCGTCTCCCTGGTAATGCCGAAATAGCCCGGCACCGGCCGAACCCGAGAGCGATCCAGGACCGACACCGCGGGCGCGGCGCCGACGACCGACATCGCGGGTTCCATCACGTCACCGCCGGACCATCCCCGCCGGTGCGGGGCCGGCCTCGGGTCGCGACCTTCGATCGCGACAGCCAAGGGGTGTCCCCACGGGCACGGGACCGAGCCGGCTTCCGCGGTGGAACCTTTCTTGAACTTGTTGTGGCTAGGAGTTTTAGCTTAAGCTGAAACTCCTAGCCACAACGGAAGGTGTGACGGTCCATGCCGGTACAGACTCAGCGGGCGACGTCCCCGATCGCCACCGTCGCGAGCGGCCAGGAGTGATCGCCTTGTCGAAACCACACGGTGACGCGGACCACGAGCAGACCCTGAACTGGGTCGAGCAGGTGGCGACGTTCTGCAGCGAGGCGTGGGGGTTGGCGCCGATCACCGGGCGCATCCTCGGCTGGCTGCTGATCTGTGATCCGCCGGAGCAGTCGGTCGGCGACATCGCAGACGCGATCGGGGCCAGCCGGGCGTCGATGACCTCCAACATGCGGCTGCTGACCTCCATCGGCCTGGTGCGCAGGCAGACCCGTCTCGGGGAGCGGACCGCCTACTACCACATCGAGGACGACGCCTTCGAGAAGGTCGTCCGCAGGCGACTGGCCGCGTTCGCCGCGTTCGGTGACATCGCCGAGGAGGGCGTGAAACTCGGTGGGAACGATGAGACGCATACGCGGCGCATTCGCTCCGCCCAGCGATCCATCGCCCTTCTGACCGAACCACCCGGGCAGAGCCGGTAACGGCCGCCCCCCGTCTGAGCGACCACGCGCGGTGGCCGCTCGGACCGTCCAACAAGGCCGGGCTCCGTCCCGTCCAGGAAGAACGCAGGAAGACATGAAAGTCGTCATCATCACCAGCGGCTCGCGCGGTGACGTCGCGCCCTACGCCGGGCTGGGATCGCGGTTGAAGGCGGCCGGCCACAGCGTCGCGATCGCCACCCAGGAGGCGTTCGCCGATACGGTGCGCGACGTCGGATGCGAGTACCGGTGGATACCAGGTGACACACGCACGCTGCTGGGATCGGAGCAGGGCCAGGAGTGGCAGCAGCGAGGGACCGGGCGGCTCGGCAGCATGCGGACCAACCTCCAGATGGGCATGCGGCTCCTGGAGGAGATGGGCAAAGGGGTTCTGGCCGCCGCCGAGGGCGCGGATGTCCTGCTGCTGCAGCGCACGGCCCTGTGGCACGGATACCTCGTGGCCAAGGCCATGGGCATCCCCGGCATGGCACTGGAGCTCTTTCCCAGCGTGCCGACCGCGGATTTCGCGCTGCCGTCATTCGACGTCCGCTTCCTGGGCCGATGGGGAAACCGGAACATCCCCCGCCTCGCCATGGCGGCCCTCAGCCGGATCAAGACTCCGATGGACCGCCCGATCAGGGACTTCCAGCAGCAGCTCGGCCTGCCGGTCAGCGGCCTCGGCGCGGTCCGGGCGGAAATGCTCCAGGACAAGGACTGGCCGATCTACCACGGCTACAGCCCGACCGTCGTGCCGCGACCGGCGGACTGGCGGCCCGGGGTGGAGGTTGTCGGCAACTGGTGGCCACCGTACCCGCAGGGCTGGCAGCCACCGCGAGAGCTGGCGGATTTCCTGGAAGCCGGTCCGCCGCCGGTGTTCGTCGGATTCGGCAGCATGACCGGTAGCGCGGGCCGGCAACTGGCGGAGACCGTCTCGGCCGCGCTGCGCCGGGCCAAGGTGCGGGCGGTGGTCCAGGCGGGCTGGTCGGACCTGGCCGCCACCGGCGACGACGTGATCACCATCGGGGACACACCGCACGAGTGGCTGTTCCCGCGGATGGCCGCGGTGGTGCACCACGCCGGCGCGGGCACGACGGGGGCGGGGGTACGCGCCGGAACGCCGGCGATTCCGGTGCCGGTCCTGGGCGATCAGCCGTTCTGGTCGGAGCGGCTGGTCACGCTGGGAGTGAGCCCGGGGTGGACGCCGATGAAAAAGCTGTCGGCCGAACGGCTGGCCACTCTGATCCAGCAGGCCGTGACCGACCCCTCCTACCGGCAGCGGGCCGCGGCGATCGCCGAACACGTCCGCGCGGAAGACGGCTCCGACCGCGTCATCCAGGCACTGCACCGGCCCAGGCGCGGATCGCTCACCTGACCGTGGTGGCCGACGGCGCCGGCCGGGCTGACGCCGGTTCACGAACCGGACCGACGACGGCTCTGAGCGGTCCGGTTCCGTCGGCAGGGATCGAAAGCGCGGGTGCGCTGCCGTACCCGGTGGGCTCGGCCTGGAAGCCGGGCAGCCGGCTCCCGCGCCCGTCGGCCCTCACCGCGACGCCTCGGCCGAGCCCGATACGGACAGACCGGCCCGGATCACCGGATAGACGCGGCGCATCCGCTCGCTGTCACCGCGGAAGCGTCGCATCGCCTGCAGGCCGACGATCAGGGTCTTGATGTCGTCCGTGTCCACGTCGGATCGCACGGTTCCGGCGCGCTGGGCCTGGGCGAGGAGGTCGGCCATGATCCCCGTGAATTCGCGTTCGGCCTCCGGAAGCGCCTCCGTCAGATCGAAGCCGATTCCCGCGAAGGCCTCCGTCAGCCCCAGGTCGGTCGCGCCCTGCTCGGCCATGTGGACCAGGAACGCGTACAGCCCTTCTCCCGGGTCGGCCGCCGCCTGGGCGCGGGCCCGCTCGATGACCTGGCTCAGGCGGTCGGCCACGATCGCCTGGAACAGCGATTCCTTGGTCGGGAAGTGCCGGTACACGGTGCCCGCGCCCACGCCCGCCCGGCGGGCGATCTCGTCGATCGGGACGGCGGCGCCCTCCTCGGCGAACGTCTCGTAAGCGACCTGCAGCACGCGCGCCCGGTTGCGGGCGGCGTCGGCGCGCAGCGGCCGGGGTTTCTCGGTCAACGGACCTCCTGGATTAAACGGGGCGCTCGTTCCGGTATTGTCTTAAACGGAACGATCGCCCCGATTCTACCTGGAGGAACCATGCCCCGACAGCGGTGGACCGCCGCCGACGTACCCGGCCAGCACGGCCGAGTCGCTGTGATCACCGGTGCCAACACCGGCGTCGGCTTCGAGACCGCAAAGGTGCTCGCCGCACGCGGGGCCTCCGTGGTGCTGGCCGTACGGGACGTCGACAAGGGCAAGCAGGCCGCGGCCCAGATCACCGCCTCCGTCGCGGACGCCGACGTCAGGGTGCAACGCCTCGACCTGGCCTCGCTGGCCTCGGTTCGGGCGGCCGCCGGCGAACTACGCGACACCCATGCCCGCATCGACCTGCTGATCAACAACGCCGGCGTGATGTACGCCCCCCGATCGGTCACCGAGGACGGCTTCGAGCTGCAGTTCGGCACCAACCATCTGGGCCATTTCGCCCTCACCGGACTGTTGCTCGACAAGATGCTGCGCGTTCCCCGCTCTCGCGTGGTCACCGTCAGCAGCGCGGGTCACCGCCAGGGTGGGCCGATCGACTTCGACGACCTCAACTGGAACACCACCGAGTACAGCCGGGTCGCCGCGTACGGGCACTCCAAACTGGCCAATCTGATGTTCACCTACGAACTCCAGCGCAGACTGTCCGGCAAGGGCGAGTCCATCGCCACCGCGGCGCATCCCGGAGGATCCGACACCGGAGGGTCCAGAGCGTCGGTGTCACGGCAGTCCGTGTTCTTTCGGGCGGCGTTCGCCCTGGTCCGGCCACTGCTGATCCAGTCCTCCGAGATGGGGGCGCTGCCCACGCTGCGCGCCGCGACGGACCCGGCCGTCCAGGGCGGCCAGTACTACGGCCCGGACGGGTTCAGCGAAAGCAAAGGTCATCCGAAGGTGGTGAAGTCGAGCGCACGGTCCTACGACACGGCCGGCCAGCGCCGGCTGTGGGCGATCTCGGAGGAACTGACCGGTGTCGGCTTCCCGGTGTGACCCGCGGCGGCGACGATCCGCTTGTCAGCTGTTGAGGAGACGGCTTGCCTGAGCGAGGATCTGCTCCGGGTCGTCGACCGCGGGGTAGATCCACATCGTGTTGATGTCCTGCTTCATGGTCTTGGCCTCGGGTCCGGTCGCCGTGACCGTGCGCTCCCACCCCGCTGTGAGAACGGCGCCGGCGGACCCCAGGTCCAGGGCGTTGCTGTAGGGGTCGGCGGTGAAAGGCAGGGGTGCGGTTCCGAGGAGTCCGGCCGCCACGTTGTATCCGGCGCACTTCCCCATCGGCTGGGCGTGCTGGCAGCTCTGTATCGTGTGGTGCCCGTCTTCCGCGGCGGCCACCGCGGTGTCGCCGGCCGCGTATACCATGATCGGTGGCGGCCCCGTAGGCAGCGGTCAGCTCGCCGAGGCGCACGGGCTGCCGGCCCCCTACCTGATCAAGCAGCTGCAGCAGCTTTCCAGAGCGGGACTCCTGACCTCCGTTCCCGGACCGCGTGGAGGCTTCAGCCTGGCCAGGCCCCTCAGTGGCATCACACTCCTCGATGTGGTCGAAGCCATCGAGGGCGACATCGGCCTCTTTCACTGCACCGAGATCCGTTACTGCGGCAAGATCGGCGAGCTCTCACCGCCGCCCGACGGCCCCTGCCCCGTCAAGTCGGCCATGCTTCGCGCGGAACAGGCGTTCCATCAGGCCCTGGCCGCCCAGACTCTCGCGGACATCAGAGCGGAGCTGGACCGCTCCCCCATGGCCGGGCGCGTCATCCGGTCCGCGTTCAACTGAGCGCGCGGAATCAACCGTGTCAACGGATCAAGGGCGCCGTCCATCCCAGGACGGCGCCCTCCAAAGGTCTCGGCCGGTGATCCGGCCTGGCGGCCTTGTGCGGCCGGCGTGATCGTTGCGGCTACCGCGCCCGGCGCCACCGTACGGCCAGCGTCGCGGCGCACGCGAGGGAGATCACCAGCGAGGCAACGGACAGCCACACCGCCCACGGAGCCCCCGTGCCCGACTCGACCGCGGGCGTGGTGATCGCGGCCGGGGCCGCCAGGTCGACGCTCGTGGACGGGGCCGATGTGGTGTTCCCCTGGGCGTCCCCCTTGGGCACGAGCCGGACCACCGGCGCGGGCCGCTCCAGCTCGTCGGCACCGGAGCCCGGCTCCTGGATCCAGCGCACCACCTCGTCGTTGCTGTAGTGCTGGAGCGTCTTGAACACCAGCTGGTCGGTCTCGGGCAGCGGCCCGGCGCTCACCGAGAACTCGTCGTACTCACCCGGCTTGATCGCCGACTTCGAATCCGTCGCGGTCCAGGTGATGGTGCCGACGACCTCACTGATCTTCGTGCCGTGCGCCTCGACCGGCGTGGCCGGCTTGGTCTTTGTGATCTTGTACGACCAGCCGGGGTGTGGCTTCACCGAGATCGAAGCCAGCGGGGCGTCGACGGGGAACTGCACCTCGATCTCGGTCGTGCTCGCATCGTCGCGCTCGTTGGGGACGCGGAACGTCAAGGCGGCGTAACCGCCCTGCACGGCCGTGTCCGGGGTCACTATCACGTGCGCGAACGCCACCGCCGACATGACGCCGACCAGGTAGACCGTCGCCGCCACGATGACGAGGCCGCGCGCGGCGCGACGCAGCGTCTGCGCCCTTCCCGCCGTGACGAGCGCGGGCGTGCCGGTGAGGAGGGCTGTGCCTCTCAAGGTTCCTCCAACGGATAGGGCTCTCAACGTGCTCAGGCCTTCGGTGATGATTTTCATAAGGGCGCTAGCCGAGGCGGGCCAACGTCTTCGTCATCAACGCCTCGACCTTCTTGTCGGTGTCGGCACGCTGGCCCACCGTCTTGATCTGCGTGTATCCGACGTAGAGGATGGCGTTCGCCTTGTGCACCACAACGGTGACCAGATCGTCGTAGGTATCCGGGTTCACGTCCGGAGGCGAGGTGTGCACGAGATGCTGGGAGAACCCCTTCCATCCGTTCATCTCGATCGGCTGGCTGCCGACCTTGTAGTCGCCCACGACGGACGGCGGTCCGCCGAGGATGCCGAACGCGTCCGGGCACTTGGCCGACTCGGCCACGACGGTGTTCATCGTGTCCTCGGCGAGCGCGGGGCTCTGGAAAACCACCGCGCCCTGCGTGACGACCGGAAGCGACGTCGGCCCCACGCGCTGCGGGCCGACGATGAACCGCCCGGTCGGGTTCCCGCCCACCGGCTCGATCGCCGGTTGCACGACGACCTGGACGTCCTCGGAGCGCTGGACGTACGGACAGGTCGGGATGCTGTTCGGGGGCGTGTAGATGACGTGCGAGCCGTGTTCGGTGTCCTCGACCTCGGTCGCGCCCTTGCCCAGGTCACCGGGGGTGACGAGGCCGGAGCGGATGGATTTCACGGTGTAGGGCGGCTTGGTCAGCGGCTGCGGAGCCCCGCTGGAGCAGCCCGTCAGGGCGCCGGCGGCGAAGATGGCGAACGCGCCACCGGCGACCGTCGTCACTCGCCACCCGGACGCCTTGCGGTCAGCGCCTCGCATGTGTGCCACCAGCCTTTCAGCGTGCCGTGAACGGGACACGGACGGGTGTCTCGTCGAAATCGGAGATGCGGATGTCCAGTCGCAGCACCCAGTCCCCCGGGTACGGAATGGACATCGAGTTCGCCACGTAGTGGCCGGGTTCGGCCGCGACCACCTTGACGGGCAGCGCCGGTATCGTACGGTCCCGCGACTCGAGCGCACCGGAGACCTCGGGCACGGTGACCAGCGAGCCGTCCCGCCCGTTGATGTAGATGTCGGCCACGTTGCCACCCAACCTCGCCGGCTCGATCTTCACCTCGACCGAGCCGCCTCGCAGCCCGGGGAGCGCGTCCGCCGCGGCGGCGGGAAAGGGAACCGTGCTGTCCACCGGCGGCGCGTAGCTGGCGCGGGCCGGGGCGGTGTTGACCAGGACGGCCGTGATCGACAGGACGGCGATCCCGAGCACGACCTCACCCGCGACCGAGCGGCGCAGCCTGCGCAACGCGGCGGAGGGGGCGGCGTCGAGGCCGAGGGGTTCGCGGCCGCGCCGCCGTACGAACCGCCGTGCTCCGGCGGCGAGGGCCAGCACGGCGAGGACGAGGGCGAGCTTGCCGAGAAGCAGCCGCCCGAAGTCGGTCCCGCCGAGCGCTCCCCACGTCCCCACCTGCCGCCAGGCCAGGTACAGGCCGGTCACCGCGATCACCGCGAAGCAGATCTGCGCGAGCAGGGAGAACCTCCGGAGCGCGGGCTCCAGGGAGACGGCGCGGGTGGGTTCCCGCCTCCCCGCCGGGATGACCACGCAGGCCGCGAGCAGGATCAGGCCGCCCAGCCACAGGGCCATGGCGAGGAGGTGCAGGCTGGTCGCCGGCACCGCCAGCCAGGTCTGTACACCGGTCTGCGCGTGGTCCGCCAGCGTCCAGGTCAGCATCAGGGCGACGGCGCCGACCGCGGCGAACGCGGGCAGGGCGACCCGGCGGGTGGTGCCGGCCGCTCCGACGTCCGCGGGAAGCGGGGCGGGGCGTACGGCGATGCGGGTGACGCCGGCCGCTTCCTCCTCGGCCGCTCCGGCTTCGGCCGCTCCGGCCTCGGCCGCTCCGGTATCCGCAGGAAGTGGGGCGGAGCGTACGGCGACGGTGTCCGCGGGGAGCGGGGCGGGGCGTACGGCGATCCCGAAGACCACGCCGAGGGCCAGTACGATCACCAGCCGCGCCAGCAGCGCCTGGCCCAGCCGCGTGGACAACGTCGCGCCGAGCAGGCCGGGGTCGAACACCCCGGTGAGAGAGGTGCCCTCGGCGTACGGCCCCTGTACGAGCAGGACCACCACCGTGCCGGCGGTCAGCGCGGCGAAGCCGGACCACACGATGCGCCGACCTCGGCGGTCCGCCCGGCCGGCGGGCCAGAGTACGGCGACGAACAGCGCGCCGCCGAGCACGAGGGCCACACCGAGAAAGGCCAGGCCACGGCCGACCGCGTCGACGATGGGAACGGCAGGGTCGACGTCCTGCTCCACGGGGACGGCCATCGAGCTCGGATGGCCGACGCTGAAACTGAACGCGCCCGACACCACGTGCGAGTCCGCGGACGTGACCCGCCAGGCCACGACGTAGGTTCCCTCGGCCAGCCCCGGCGGCAGACTCGTCCGCGCCGTGTTGGCCTTCCCGTCCGAGTAGTCCGAAGCGCCGAGGGCCAGCTTCTTCCCGGTCACGTCGAGCAGCTGAATCGACCGCTGGCCGAGGTTCACCGACTCGTTGAAGCGGAGCCTGACCTCGGCCGGGGTCCGGGCCAGCACCTGGCCGTCGACCGGCGAGCTCTCCAGCAGGTAGGCGTGCGCGTACGCCGGGTGGGTAACCGCGACGGAGGAGATGTCCAAGGCCAGGCCACCGGTCACGAGGAGCGCGATGACCGCCAGCCGCGTGAACAATCGGGCTCGACGACCCGCGAGGTGCATACCGCTCATCATCCGATCTGGTCCACACGGCTTGCCGGCCACGGTTCGACAGCCCGTCCAGCGCACCGTCTACCTCCGTGCCCGGCCGAAGCCGGCCCGAGCGCGGCGTCGTCCCACGCTCGAGTCGGCTTCGGTTCAATCCAGTTACTTGTCCTACTTGTCGCAGGAGTTCCAGCAGATCTTCTTGTCCGGCTTGCCGGCCAGTTTGCCGTCGAACTTGAGCACGTCGACGCCCCGGTTGTAGTCGGCGACGTAGATGAGCCCGTTGTGCCAGTAGGTGGCCGAGGCCGAGCCGCCGGTCACACCCTCGCCCGCCGGCACGCGGAAGTAGCCGACCTGGGTCGGGTTCTTGGGGTCCGACACGTCGATGAAGCGGGTGCCCTGCCCGTACCACGCCTGAGCCACGATGTTGCCGTTCACCGTGAACCAGTGCGCGGAGCAGCTACCGGTGGTGGAAGAGCCCTCCTTGCCCCACGGCGACCAGTGGCTGATCATGTTCAGCCGGAACGGCTTCTCCGGCGTGGACGTCCAGGCCTCACCGTTGTAGCTGTTGTCCAACGAGGCGATCTTGAACTCGCCCGCCTGGGAGCAGGTCGTGATGTTCTCGTTGGTGATGTAGAGAAGCTCACCCTTGTCGAAGCGGCCGAGCTTCTCGGTGTTGTGGTAGGCGTTGTGGTCGAAGTAGTCGAAGAACTCGGTGCCCGCCGGATTGGTGGGGACGACCGTGCCGCCCGCGTACGGCACCGGGTCGTACGCCGTCGCGGTGCGCTTGCGCTTCTTCACCGGGTCGTAGTGCCTGCCCTCGGTCCAGTAGCCGCGTACGCCGCCCTCACCGGAGACCCAGGCGACGCCGTTCTTGTCGACGTCGACGCTGTGCACGTAGTCGGTGACGCCGTCGAACCGGTTGAGGTCGAGCGCCCCGTCCATGTTGCGCGGGTGCCTGATGTCGCGGATGTCGGTCACCCGCAGCGGCACGCCCTTCCAGGACGGGTCCTGGCCCGGCGTGCCCGTGTTGGCCGGGCCGACCGTCCACAGGTACGAGCAGTCGTTGATGCAGGTGGACGTGTGTCCGGCCGCGATCGGCTGGAAGATGACCGTCTCCGGCTTCCACGGGTCCTTGACGTCAATGATGTAGACGCCGGACTGCCCGGTCGAGACGGTGCCGCCGAAGCCGCGCGGGTCCCGGGCGAGGAAGACCAGCTTGCGCTTCGGGTCGACGGTCATGTTCTCGCCTTCCCAGAACCTGTCCTGGGTGTCCCCGGGCTGGCGCAGCTGGGCGGCGGTGATCTTTGAGACGAAGGCGGGATGCTTCGGGTCCTTCAGCGACCAGATGGCAAGGCCACCCGTGCCGTTGGCGAACATGAAGTCGTAGTCGTACTTGTCGTAGTGGATGAAGTTCAGACCCGAGTAGCCGCTGACACCCTTGACGTTGTCGAGGAACGTGACGTTCCCCGCGACGGCGGTCGTCGGGACGTTGTGGACGTCGTCGAGGACCGGGCCACCATGGCCCGGGCGACCTTGGGCGGAGGTGGAGGAGGGGGTGAGGTCGAGCGGGTCGTCGGCGAGCGCCGGGCCGGCTCCGGACAGCTGGATTGCCGCCGCGGTGGCCAGTGCGACCGCACTCGCCAGGAGGGATTTCACTTTCACAGATGCTCCCTTGGGGTCCCGCGGCGTGGTTGGACAACCGCGCGACCAAAGATCACAGTTGGCCCCGATTGTAAGATCAGCAACAAGCTCTTGTCATGGGGCAAAGCGGATAAAACCGCCAAAAGGTTTTCGGTCAGCCCGATATCCAACCGGCCCTTCAGGCTGATACAGCGGGTTTCCGCAGCTCAGACCCCGAGGGCGGCCATCACCGCGGAAGCGGACTCCTGACACCGGAACGTCCCACCTTTGCTGCGACGCCGCCATGGATGACGTCCGATGGCGTGAGTCAGACCCTTGGAACGATCCATATGCGAGCCTCGCCGAAGAGTGCGAGCATCGCCGGGCGACCTGGAAGGTGGATGACTTGAGCGATGACTTGAGCGAGCCCGCGGTTCGGCCGAACGAGACTACGGTGCCGTTGATGCCGTGCGCGTCGGTGGAGGAGACCCTGACGTTCTATGAGGCACTGGGATTCGAGGCGACCTACAAACAGAGCAAACCCTATGTATATCTGGCGCTGCAGTGGAGCGGATTCCAGCTGCACTTCGGCTCCGCGCCCAAGGGCCTGGATCCGGCCCGGGAGGAGTCCGGAGGCTGCCTGGTCATGGTCGGCGCCGTGGCGCCGTACCACGCGGCGTTCGTCGCGGCGATGCGCCGGGTCTACGGGAAAGTGCTGAGTTCCGGCCTTCCGCGGATCACCCGTTACCGGCCCGGCGCGTCCCGGTTCACGCTGATCGACCCCTCTGGGAACTCGATCATATTCATCCAGCGTGACGAGCCCACCGAGCTGGAGTACGGCGGCTCGAAGAAGCTGACGGGTCTGGCCAAGGCGCTCGACAACGCCCGGATCCTGCGCGAGTTCAAGAACGACGACCTGCAGACCTTCCGCGCGCTCAAGTCCGCGGTGCGCAGGCACGGCGCGGATGCCCCGGTGGTCGAGCGGGCCATCGCCCTGTGCCACCTCGTCGACCTGGCCACGGTTCTCGGCGAGCCCACCGATCCCTGGCTCGCCGATCTGCGCGGTCTGGAGCTCACCGCCGACGACAGGCAGCGCATCGAGTCGGAACTCGGGCATCTCGCCGGACTTCAGGAGTGGCTCCCCTAGATGTAACCGGATTGCTCGCTGTCATCGTTTCCCGCTCGGTATCCGTCGCGCTCGGCGGGGTGAGCATGTCGGGATTCTGCAGGTCCAGGTCGACATTCCACGGGCCGGTATCGATGCCGCCCTTACCGCCGCGTTACGGCTGCGGAATTCTCGAATGCGTGGATCCGGTCATACGAGGTCATTCTTTCGAATCATATTGTGATCACCGCTTCGGCGGCACAAGAAAAAGGGAGAGAATCGATTCCCTTCCCCCCGCGGTCGCCACGGCGAGTGGAATCGCGACGCAGGCGAGCATCAGCGTCAGGGTGAGCCATGCGGAGGCGCCGGAGAATACGGAGACGACCGTCAAAACGGCGAAGGCGAAAAGCCTGACCCGTATCCTGGACAGGGAAATCGGAATCACCATCTCGTACGGGGGCCAGTCCGTATCGGGCCCGGTGTCGTCACGCATCGAAACAGCCCTCGCTCACAGGTCAGAACAGCAGGAGGATCGGCGGCGAACAGCCGAGGGGTGCGAACGCCCCCGCGGCGGTCGCGCGATGCCACGTTGCCGAAGTGTTCGGAGGAGTGATCCACGGCGATGCGCGCTCAACCGTCCACCCGCTCGAATACGACGGTTTGCTCCGAAAGGTCACCGAGCTTCCCTGGATCGTCATATAGATGGGTTTTTCCGATTGCGTCGCCAGAACAGGCATACGGAATCTAGGATACCCACATGAAGAAGACCCTGAAACATCATTACTCCACGAAAGGAGCAGGTCGACAGCATTGTAATAATAAATGCTTGTTAATCAATTCAGATCACCCCGATTTACGGTTTTCCGTAACTCGGGGTGATCTGGGCAGGGCGAACGGGCGAGCGTTGCATGTGGCGGGGTCAGGTCAGGAGCCCGGTGGCGTACATGAGGGCCATTCCGGCGAGGATGCCGGCGATGCCGAGAGGATGCAGCAGCCGTCCCGTGTCGTCACGTACCGACGGCGCGATCTGGAGTATCACCTGCACGATCGCGCCGACGCCCAGACCCAGCAGCAGCGCGGCGATCGCGGGTTGCACGGTGGCGGCGCCGAGCCAGGCGCCGAGGATGGCCGGGCCGCCGGCGATGAGGCCCAAAAGCGCCAGTCGTGGCGGTGAGGTGCTTTCTTCGCTGACCGGCGCGACGATGGCGAGACCCTCGGTGGTGTTGTGGATCGTGAAGCCGACGACGAGCGTCGCACCGAGGGCGAGCGCGCCGACGGCGTAGGCCGAGCCGATCGCGAGCCCTTCCCCGAGGTTGTGCAGGCCGATGCCGACGGACACGAGCAGTGCCAGGCGGTAACCGCCCGCCTGTCCTGGTCGTGTGGCCATCCAGGTGTGCACGCCGGACAGCAGCAGGTACGCGGCGACGGCGCCCATCGCCACGAGTCCGGCACCGCCGAGCGCGCTCGCGCCGGCGTTGGCGACTTCCATGCCTTCGAGTGCCGCGTCGATCGCCAGCCAGGCGAGCAGGCCGATGGTCAGTGCCATCAGGGCGCGGACCCAGGACGGAGGCACCCGCCGTAGCCACGGCAGCCAGAGCATCCCGATGGCCACGGGAATCACCCCGACATATGTCCCCAGCAGCGCCATCAGGCCGATGAGTCCGGACGGGTCGGGGGTCGCGACGGCGACGGGGATGGCGTGGGTGACGACGCCTCCGGTGGAGGTGAGGAGCGTCACCTCGTAGGCCTCTCCGTCAACCCATGGGTAGGTGACCCGGACGTTGGCGGAGCCGAGGCGGCCGATCTCCGGTTCGCTCATTCGAAAGTCGGTGAACGCGTCGTTGACCGCGACCTGGACGAGAGCGACCGGATCGGCGCCCTGGTTGCGCACGATCAACTCGATGGAGCCCGCGCCGAGTATCGTCCGCTCCACCGTGAGCTCTTCGGCCGGCGGACCGTTGCGCGCGGTCAGGCCGGGGCCGTCCAGGACGGCGAAACCCACTGCGGCCACGGCGATGACGCACAGCGGCAGGAGGCCGAGCAGCCAGGTGTTCAGGCGGGTGCCACTCGGATGACGTGCTCGGCGGTCTTCCATGTCACCGGCTCCTTTCGCAGGCGGTGGAAGCGCCGCAGCCGACCTCGAAAAAGCCCATCCAGCCGAGCTCGGCGAATTCCGACTGGTGTGCGTGGAACATGAAGCGGCCTTGGCGGGGGAAGGTCATTTCGAGGATTCCCCGCTGGCCCTGGCACAGCATCACGGTGTCGGTGTACTCCGCCGGGCGCGGTGACGTGCCGGTCGGGTACCAGTCGAAAAAGTTTCCATGGACGTGGAAGGAGTTCACGAGGTCGTACTCGAGGACGTTGACGAGGTAGATCCTCACCAGTTCGCCGGCGGTCACCTTTACCGGTTCTCCCATGTACGCGAAGGGGATGGTGTTGACCGCGTACAGCTCGTTCGAGCGATCGAAATTGGTGTCGAACCCGTTCATGACCATCACCAGTTCGTCGGCCTCGGTGCGCGCGTCCTTCGGGTCGATGACGAAGACGCCGTACAGGCCCTTGGCGATGTGAGCGGCGAGCGGTGTCACGTGGCAGTGGTACAGATGCAAGCCGTACGGCTCCGCGTCGAACTCGTACACCGTCCGCTCGCCCGGCTGGACCAGGCCCAGGCCTATTCCCGCGACCCCGTCGACCTCCGCCGCGTGCAGACCGTGAAAGTGAACCGTGTGCGCGTGCGCCGAGTGATTGATGAGGGTGATTCGCAGGCGGTCACCCTCGGTTGCACGGAGGGTGGGCCCGGGAATCCTTCCGTTATAGGTCCAGGCGGGGAATATGACTCCCGGAGCCACCTCGATTGGCTTCTCTCGGGCCACCAGGGTCCATTCTCGAAGTGTTCTTCCACCGGGCAGTGGAGACGTTTTTCCTCTGTCGAAATCCCGGAGGAGCGTTGTTGGATGAAACCCATTCTTTCCGTTGTCCACCTGGGTCCCCGACCTGAAACCGGCGTGCGCGGACCCTGCGGTGTGTGCTGGAGCATGCTGGTGGTCGCTCGGATCGGGCGCCGAGATCGTCGGCCTTCCGGTCAGATGTGCAGCGACGGCGGCCCCCACTGTAGGAGCCAATGCGGCAATTGCGCTACGTCGAGAGATGCCTGACATGTGAAACACGGTAAATGGTCAAAGCCCGCGTTTCAATGCGCAAATTAAATCCTTATTTGACCTAATATGACAGAATAAACATTGCTTTGTTTTCGATGATGGTGAGCGTCAAGCGGCGGCGTGGGCGCCGATCCCGGTCCGCGGCGATCCGGACTGTAGCCGTACCGCTTGTGCGCCGCACCCGATGTGACGCGCCGCCGTACCGTATGACCGACTCTGACCCGCCCAGCACCCGAGACAGCCCGCGCTCGCCGCGACGCTCCGTCACGGTACGTGACACAATTCGACGGATGCGCTTCCACACCGACCTGCACCCGCACTCGAAATACTCCAGGGCCTGGAGCAGGTAGCCGACGGCCAGATCAACGCTTTCCGGCAAGCCGAGCACGAGAGAACAACAGGCGGGCCGAAGGCATCACATACCCGCTGAACTGCATGAACAGCCGACGAGAACGCCAGATGCACCGCAGAAGTTGTTGATCACCTGATGAGCGTCATGGATGGATCTCCAGTCCGCGGTTCGTGGTTCGCGTGAGGAGCGGCAGCGGGGTCAGTCATCTTCGGGATCCGGTGGTTCCGCGGCCGGTGCGATCTCTCGCGGCGTGGCGACCCCGCCCGTGAGTTGAAGCCCGTGAGTGAGCGTGTGGTCGAGCTGCCTGGCCAGACGAGGGACGCTCGTCGCGGGCAGATAGGCATCGGCTCCGGCGTTGAGCAGGCGTTGGACCGGGCCTTGATAACTGACTCCGAGCTCGGGGTCCTCGATTTCGGTGATGATGACACGAGCTTCCGGGAATATCGATCGGAGACGGGCGATCAACTGCGGGCTGGCCGCTGGTGCCAGCAGCACGTCGGCCGTTGCGGGAGCCGCGTGCATGTCGAGCACGATGTAGTCCGCCCCCAGTTGGGTGGACAGCGACATCCGGGCCGCCTTTGACAGCTTCATCGCGGTGGCGACGACGGTCACACCGTCGTAGTCGATCGGTGGCTGGTCGCGATCGACGATGGCGCCTTGAACCACGTCGATGCTGCTGGAGATCGTCGCGATCGACGCGCCGTCACGCGTGACGACCAGGTTCTCGCCGGGCTGGAGGGCGTCGATGAGCGCCACGACGTCTTCGGGAAGACGGGTCACGTCGATTCGCTGCGTGGAGCGTGAGGCGCGTTTGCGGATCACCATGCCTGGACCACGTTCACAGCCGCGAGGGCACCCTGCGTCATGCGCGGCCTCGGTCGTCTGTCGAAAGGCCCAGCCACGGTGACGTGGTTACCTGCCCCAATAGTGCCGTTCAGCCAGATGATCACATGAGTCTCCTCCGGTGCTGTGATCTTGTTTGATGCCATTACACGCCCGTTGGTTCCATGCCGCGCAGGAGTTTCCCTTATCGACTGTGTCTGCGCCCATCATGGGATCGGGCCCAGGGCCGTGATCGGGTCCAGCGCCGAGCCAGGAAACGTTCGCCCCCTACGCCGATCAGATCTGCACACGCCCGTGGTGACGGCTATGCCAGGATGATCCGCATGCCTCCCGCGATCGAGAACTCCGCCGGGCCCGCCGAACAGGCCGTGGCCAACGACTACGACGGCTTCGCCGAGGCATACGCGGTCGAAACCGAGGCCAACCTCATCAACGGCTACTACACGCGGCCCGCGATCCTGAACCTGGCCGGGGACGTGGCCGGGCGGCGGATCCTCGATGTCGGCTGCGGTGCCGGTCCCCTGCTCGCGGCGCTGCGCGAGCAGGGCGCCACCATAACCGGCGTCGACCCCAGCGCCAAGATGCTGGACCTGGCCCGGCAGCGACTCGGCGAGGGCGCGGCCCTGCATCAGGCCGGTCTGGGCGGCGATCCCCTGCCGTTCCCCGACGGCGCGTTCGACGATGTCATCGTGTGCCTGGTCCTGCACTACCTGGAGGACTGGAAGGCACCGCTCGCCGAACTGCGGCGCGTGCTGGCGCCCGGCGGCCGACTCATCGTGGCGGTCAATCATCCCTTCGTCCACAGGTTGCTCTATCCCGATGCCGGTTACTTCGCGCCCCGCGAATACTCCGAGGATTACACCTTCAACGGCCAGAGCGCCGTGCTGACGTATTGGCACCGGCCGCTGCACGCGATGACCGACGCCTTCACCGCGGCCGGCTTCCGGATCGCCGTCATCAGCGAACCGCACCCGGCGCCAGGTGCCCACGAACTGTTCCCCGACGTCCTCAAAGAAGCCGACTCGGCCTTCCTGTGCTTCCTGTTCTTCGTTCTCGATGCCGGCTAACGGCGCCTCTCCGTCGGCGGCGCGCCCTTGCCGGCCATGACCCGCCCGGCACCCAGGGCGGACCGCGCTCGCCGCGACGCTCCGTCACGGTGCGTGACACAATCAGACAGATGCGCTTCCATGCCGACCTGCACCTGCACTCGAAATACTCCAGGGCCTGTAGCAAGTAGTAAAAGGCCAAGGGGTCGAGCTACGTCGCGAACAGCAACGCCCTCACGCTCGCGGTGAACCAGGCCCTCGCTGAGGCGGCCGCGGCGAAGGGCGCGCGGTACGTCGAACGACATCACCCGGCTACGCCGCCTCAACAGCGAGTTCGCCCACTACGTCCCCCCGACGAGACAACCCCCGGTCATCCGTCTCCGCGAGACAGGCCACCCCGACTATTTCCCACCCGGTGCCAAACACCGCCACACCAAGGGATGATCCTTCAGGAAGTGAACGGCGGGGGCAGCCTTCAGCGGAGCGCTGTCCGGCAAGGGATCAGGTGAGCCCGCGGATTACGCCGTTCTGGCCTTTAATCCGCGAACTCCCGTTCTGCCTGTGCGTCTCGGAGATTACGCTCGTTGGGCTGGTGTTCTTTTCACCCGAGTGAATCACAATCGCAGCGTCAGCCTTTTGAACCTCCACGCTGCAGAGACTTTGAAACGAGATACTCCTCGACACCGTAGACACCGCGCTCGCGCCCGTACCCGGAGTGTTTGACGCCTCCGAACGGCGCGTCCCACACCGTCGGAGCATCGCTTTGGATCACGCCGCCGACACGAAGCTGTTGGGCGACGCTCTCGAAACGCGCATCGTCATCGGTCCACACGCGAGCGATGAGGCCGAACCGCGTCCCTTCCGCGAGCTCGATCGCATGCGCTTCGTTGTCGGCAGGCTGGATCGCGAGCACGGGCCCGAACACTTCCTCCTGCACGATCGGCGCGCTGGGGTCGCCGGCCACGACCACTGTAGGTGCGGCATACCAACCGCGTGTGAGGTGGGAGACGTCCTTCGACGCGACGGTGCGCACACCTGCGGTCTCGCCGGCGACACGGAGGTGCTCGACCACTCTGTTCCGTTGTTCCTGGCTCGCCAGCGGTCCGACGGTGCTGGCCGCATCGAAGGGGTCACCCACGACGACCTGCTCCAGCACAGCACGGACTTCGTCCTCGGCCTCTTCGAGGAGGTGGCGCGGAACGATCAGCCGAGACAGCGCCGCACATGTCTGCCCCGCGTTGCCGAAGCAGCTTCCGATCGTATGCCGCACCGCGGCCCGCACCTTGTCATCGTCGAGGACGATCGCGGCGCTCTTTCCGCCCAGTTCCAGCGATGTGCGCGTCCCCCATTGAGCAGCGGACATGGCGACCTTGCGCCCGGCTGCGACGGAGCCGGTGAAGGAGATGAAGTCCGCGCGCGCATGGCCTGCGATCGCGCTACCCACGCTTGCGCCGCTTCCGCAGACGACGTTCAGCGGGCCGGCGGGGAGCCCAGCTTCAGCGAACGCCTCCGCCACGAGGAACGTCGTGAGCGGGGCGACCTCCGCAGGCTTGAGGACGACGCCGCAACCGGCGGCGATCGCCGGCGCCACCTTCAAAGCCACCTGAAACAGCGGGTAGTTCCAGGGGGTGATCGCTCCGACGACGCCCGCGGGCTCGTGGACGACCTCCGAGTCGCCGATCCTCTCGCGCTCCGTGATCGCGTCGAGAGCCGAGGCCACCGTGAGACGGATGGCTGCGAGGCCCAGGCCGACCTGTGCTCCGCGGACCTGGCTCGCCACGGTGCCGACTTCCGCCTGCATCGTGGCGGCGAGGTCATCCGCCATGCCTTCCAGGATGTCCGCGGCCTTCTCGACCACAGCGACGCGATCAGCAGGCGAAACGCCCGCCCACTGCTTCTGCGCGCGTGCGGCGGAGTCGAATGCGCGGTCGACGTCCTCGGAGGTGGCGGACCGCACCTTGGCGATCTCCTCACCGGTCGCGGAGTTGTCCACCGATGTGTACGACGTCCCTGACGGGACGACCCGGGCATTGTCCAGCCACAGCGAATCGTCGACGATACCCCTGGGTGATGCCATGAATCTCATCCATCCTAGATCGTGAGTTGGCGGGCCCGAGAAGCTCGCGGGCCCAGAACGGCTCTTCACGCCCCTGCTTAGCCGATGGACGGTTCTGCCAGGAGCTTCCACGGGGAGGGAACGTCGCCAAACGGGACCTCGATGAGCACGGGTTCGTCCGTCCCGCGGGCGTTGCGGATCGCGTTCCCGAGCCCTTCCGGCGTGGTGACCTGCTCGCCCGCGACTCCGAACTCCTTGGCCAGGGCCACGAAGTCAGGGTTCTTGAGGTCGACGCCGATGTTGCGGCCGAACGTTTCGGTCTGGATGCGCTGTACGTTGCCGAACGCATCGTTGCGGAACACCACGGTCACGAGTCCGATGTTGTACTTGGCGGCGGTGGACAGCTCCTGCAGCGCCCACCCGAAACCACCGTCACCGTTGATTGAGACGACCTGCTGGCCCTTGGCTCCAACGGCGGCGCCGAGGCCGGTCGGGAAACCGTAGCCGAGCGTGCCCTGGTATCCGGGCGTCACGTAGGTTCCCGCCTGGTACACGGGGAACGCCAGACGCGCCGCGTAGCCGACCTGCGTGAGCTCTTCGATGAAGATGCCGTCGTCTGGCATGGCCCTGCGGATCGCCTGGAGCCACTCCACCTGAGGCGCGATCGCGCTCAGGGCATCACGTTCCCGCTCACGGTAACCGTCGAGCACCGGCGCTTCACGCTTGCCGTCGGGGAGGGAGTTCGCGATCGTCTCCAGCGCGACCTTGGCGTCGGCGATGACTGCGACATCGAACTCGCGCGGCGCGCGCACATCAGCGGGGTCCACGTTGATCGCGATGAGACGGTGGCGTCCGGGCCGGATGACCGGCTGCCCGGTCATGGTGATGAAACGAGTGCCGACGGCGAGCACGACGTCCGCATTCTCGAGGACTTCCGCGCCGGCCAGGCGCGACAGGGCAAGCGGATGCCGGTCACTGATGGCGCCCTTACCGTTCCGGCTGGTGATGACGGGCGCGCCGAGACGCTCGGCGAGTGCCTGGAGTGCAGCGCTGGATGCGGCATCGCGCACCCCTCCACCTACAACGATCACGGGCCGTTCGGCGGCGGCGAGGAGCTCGACAGCACGGTTGACCGACTCCTCGTCGATCTCGCTGGTGCGGTCACCGGGAGGATCCACCACCCCGGCAGTCGTCCTCGCCTGGAGCACGTCCGGGGGAATCTCGAGGCCGACGGGCCGCGGACGTCCGCTCGAGACCTGCTTGAACGCTTCGCGAACAAGGCCGGGGATCTCCTCGGGCGACTTCGCGATCCCGTTCCACTTGGTGAGCGAACGGAGAAGGTCCGTCTGCCCCTGAATCTCATGGAGCATGCCGAGACCCCGACCGATGGTCGGCGAAGGGATCTGACCGGTGATGCAGACAACAGGGCTGTTCGTCGCAAACGCAGTCGACAACGCCGCGCCGGCGTTCAGGAGGCCGGGACCGGGCACCACCATGCAGACACCGGGCCGGTCAGCCACACGTGCATAGCCGTCCGCCATGTACGCGGCCCCCTGCTCGTGCCGCGCCGAGATGAAATCGATCGACTCGCGGTTCTGTGCAAGACCGTCCATCGCGTAGTCCAACTGGATCCCGGGGACGCCGAAAATCGTCTGAACACCCTCCGCGATCAGCTGTTCGATGAGGAGTTCTCCACCGGTCTTCGTCATCGGCTTACCTTTCTTCCGCTCCTGTGCGGGTGTGATACAGGGCTTCTATTCACGATCAACCTCGCGTATCCTCGACAGACACATTTTGCCGGTGAGGCTGTTTGGCAAAACTCAACGCCCACCGACCTCTGCTCCTCGCAGCTCATCTCCATCGCGCTCGGGAGGTGCCTCGCTCCAGGCCCTTCGACCGAGAGACCGAAGATGACGACGGAGTTCACCCTTCGGCGGCTTCAGTACCTTGTCGCCGGCATCGACGCCAGATCTGTGACGGACGCCATACGTCACCTGCATGTGTCTCCCTTGCGCTTAGCCGGCTCGAGGCGTCCCTCGAGCCTCCAGCTTCTTCTGCGACGGAGAGGAGATGGAGTCGCGGCGACGCCCACCGGCCGCTGAGCGTACGAGCAGACGCAGGCGATGCTTCACACCACCGATGGCATCCGGGGCATCCGCTTGCCGAGAAGGGCACGGTGTCGTTGCGCGACTTGGAGGACGACAACCTGATCCTCCTGGCGATGCAGCCCGCGGCGACCCACGTCGAGAGCGTTCTTCGCCGACTGGACCTGAAGCTCGATGTGCGTTGGAACAGCGGCGATGTGGAGACGATTTGCGCGATGGTTGCGCGGCCTCGGCTACAGCATCATCATGGGCTCCCTTACGGCGACCACACCCATGCCGGCCTTCCGGTGCGGGAGTGCCTCGAACCACTAGATGGCGCTGAGGTCTCGCGTTCGGCTCTCCGATGCGATCAGGATCGCCACGAGGCAGACGGCAAGCACCCCCAGCCACGCCCAGCCCAGCACGGCGATTCCTCCGCTGGCGGCGACCAGAGAGGTCGCGATGAGGGGCGTGAAGCCCGAGCCGAGCGTTGAAGCGGTCTGGAAGCACAGCGAAGCACCGGTGAAACGGAGGCGCGTAGGGAACAACTCCGCCAGGAACGCGGCGAGCGGACCGAGGATGAAGCCCTGGATGAACTGACCGATGATGACGGCGGCGGCGAAGCCCGCCGCGGTTCCCGTCTGGATCAGGTTGAGCATCGGGAAGACGAAGATCAGCGCTGCGACGATTCCGGCGGCGAGGGGCAGGCGGCGCCCCCAACGGTCGCTCAACCGGGCGCTGATGATGGCTGCGATGAGGAGGGCGATCGAGCCGAGGATCTTCAGGTTCAGGATGACCGTGCGGTCGGCACCGAGCTCGACGGCGTGGTTGACCGCCCACGAGGTGGCGATACCGTCGATGGTCAGCTGACTGATCGCGACGATGATGCCGAGCGCGACCTGCTTCGGGTAGAGGCGCAGGACCTCCAGAATCGGCGTCTTCCGCTTCTCCGCTTCCTGGTCCAACGACTTGAACAGCGGGCTCTCCGTGACCTTCAGGCGGATGAGTGTTCCGACCAGGACGAGCACGAAGCTGAGCAGGAAGGGAATGCGCCATCCCCACGAGAGGAACTGGTCCTGCGGGAGCGTGGAGGCGAGGGAGACGGATCCGGTGGCGAGCATCGCACCGGCGGGTGCGCCGAGGCTCGCGAACGAGGCTGCGAATCCGCGCTTCGCACCGGGGGCGTTCTCGAGGGCGATGAGCATCGCGCCGCCCCACTCGCCGCCGACGGCCACACCCTGCAGGACTCGGCAGACGATGAGGAGGATCGGCGCCGTGACACCGATGAGTTCGGTGGCGGGAAGGAGCCCGATCGCCATTGTCGAGAGGCCCATGATGAGCATGGTGGTGACGAGCACGCCCTTGCGGCCGAGTTTGTCGCCGAAGTGGCCGAAGATCACGCCTCCGAGCGGTCGTGCGGCGTACCCGACGGCGAGCGTGACGAAGGACGAGATGGTCGCCATGGTCGGCGAGAGGTTGTTGAAGAAGACATGAGGGAAGACGACCGCGGCCGATATGACGTACAGGACGAAGTCGTAGAACTCGATCACGCTTCCGCTGAAGCTGGACAGCAGAATGCGCCGCATGGGGCCATGCCACAGTGAGTCGGATCGGTCTTGCTGCGTGACTGTGGTGTTCTCGGTGGTTTTCATGGCAGGTCTTTCAGGTATGACCGCGACGGTGCGGTCAGCGGGGGCCGTTGGCGAAGACGGGGAGGGCGTCGAGGAGCTGCACGGTGTCCTCTGGGGAGCCGACGGTCACTCGTATGCCGCCGCCGATGGGGCGCACGAGCACGCCGTTGGCCTCGCATGCTTTGGCCACGCTCACGGTCGATTCGCCCAGCGGAAGGAAGACGAAGTTCGCCGCGGATTCGACGACGTTCCAGCCACGGGAGCGAAGGGCCGCGGTGAGGAGTGCGCGCTCCTCCACGATCGACGCGACGCGACGCTCGGACTCGGCCACCTGCTCCGGCTGGAGCGCGGCCAGCGCACCGGCGACGGCGACGCTGTCGATGCGGAACGGTACTCCCAGCCGCGACACGTAGCTCATCACTTCGCTGTCACCGACCGCGTAGCCGATGCGCAGGCCTGCGAGCCCATGAGCCTTGCTGAGCGTGCGGACGACGATCACGTTCGGGTGCTCATCCATGAGCTCCAGGCCGTTGACCTCCGTCGCGAACTCGACGTACGCCTCGTCGAGGATGACGGCGATGTTCTCGGGTACGCGCGCCAGGAACTCCTTGAGTTCCGCGTTGGTGTATGCCGTGCCCGTCGGGTTGTTGGGGTTGCAGACGATGATGACCCGGGTACGCGGTGTGATGGCACCGTGCATGGCGTCGAGGTCGTGGGCATGCGAAAGCAGCGGGACAGTGATCGGCATCGCCGAGTTGGCGATGGCGGCGGTTCGGTAGTACGGGAAGCTCGGCTCGGCGAAAATCACTTCGGACTCGGCTTCGACGAGAACCCCGACGATGTCACGCAGCAGCGCGGTGGATCCGTTCGCGACCGCGATGCGGTCGGACGACTGACCGACGTGCGCCGCGACGGCGTCGCGAAGCTCGGTGTACTGCATGTCCGGGTACCGGTGCGCGTCCTCGAGCGCGGCTTTCATCGCATCCACGATCGCCGCCTGCGGAGGCCATGGGACCTCGTTCGACGCAAGGCGCGCCTGCCTGCGCGTTTCTCCGCCTTCGGGGCGTCGACCAGGCACATACGGAGGCAATCCTTCAAGCCGGTGGGCGATCCTCAGTGATCCCACGTTTCCTCCCTCGGTGAACGTTCGCCGACCACGTGATGTCTAGTCGCGCGGCTGGTTTCACCACAGTGGGCCACCCGCGGAGTTACGGCAATCACAAATATCGGGCTAGACAGTTTAAATATTCTAAACTTCTACCGCGCGCCGCAATCCGCAGAGGGTACGTTGAAACCTTCACCATCAGGTCGAGAAGGGCCGTGTCTGCCGACCTAGAGCATGCCGGTCTTGCTCACGGGTGTGCCGTCGCGCGAGGTGAAATGCCTCGCAACCGCCTCACGGCAGTACGCCCGCAGCGCTTCCACCCGGGCGGTGCGCCGCGCCCCAGGCGCCGTGGCGAGCACGACGTGGTTGGCGGGGATCTCATCCGCGATGGGGCGATACACGATCGGCTTCCCGTCGTACGTCAGGTCGCCGTGAGGGCGACCCATGATGATCGTGTAGCCGAGGCCTCGCGCGACGAGCGAGCGGATCGTCTCGACGTTCGCACTGCGCCAGCGCACTCGAGGTGTGATGCCGGCGTTGCGCAGGATCTCCTCGACGTGATCAGTGGCTGGGCGCATGGCAAGAAGAACGGCGTACTCGTCGCGCAGGGAGCTGAGCGAGACCCTCTCCTGGCTGGCCAGCGGATGACTCGGTGAGACGGCGAGCTGCAATCGAACCGGGGCGAGACGCTGAACATCGACCTCGGAGACGATGTGGTTCTCGTAGAGGAGGGCCGCATCCAGCCTCCCCTCGACCAGGAGGGTCTGGAGCGCCGCTGACGCTCCTTCCTCCAACTGGAGGTCGATCGCAGGGTGGTGCTTCGCAAAGTACTCCGCCATCTGCGGGAACAGCCATGGGGACAGAGTCGTGAAGATCCCGACCCGCAGCGGGCCGCTCAGTTCTCCGCGGATGGTTCCGGCCAGCTCCTGGATGTCTTCGACGCAGTGGGCTATCACTTGCGCGGTGTCGTAGACGCTCCGCCCGGCATCGGTGATCTCAACGCCTTTCCCGCGCGTGCGCAGCGTGAGCTGGACGTCGAGGAGTTCCTCGAGTTGCGTGATGGCGAGAGAGACCCCGCCGGCGGAGACGTGCAGTCTCTTCGCCGCCTCGGTAACCGACCCGCTCTCGACGACGGCGCAGAAGTACTGCAGCTGCCTGAGCGAGAGCGCCGACACTCCGTTCACTTCTGCCTCCTTAAACTATCAATCACGATAGTTGTCATTGCTTGATTTGCCGAATTCACGCACACTCGATGTGTTCCATCAACCGAGGGTTCGCCACAGAGAGCGTCCAAGTCCCGCTACCAGGAATTCGACGATGAACGCCAACCCTACGACCGCGCCCCACGCTGGGGCGGTCTCAGAAGAGCCTCTACGCACACCGCAGATGCGGCGGATTCTCGCGTCGGGCTTCCTCGGCGGTGCGATCAGGTTCTACGGCTTCATGCGCTACGCAAGCGCGTCACCGGGTTCGCCCCGATCATCGCCGGTTCCCTCGCCGCCTTGACCGGAGGGCTTCCCCTGCTCGGCGGCGTGTGGATCGCCGCCCTCGCCCTCTGCGCCGTCGCGCTGTTCATCATCCCCGAAAGCAACAAGTGCGATCCGCTGACCGATAGGAATCTCATAAAGTGACCAACTCCGCCACCTTCGACGCCGATGTCATCATCGTCGGCGGAGGGCCCGTTGGCCTGCTGGCCGCAATGGATCTGGACTCGCGCGGAGTCTCGACGATCGTCATCGAAGAGAATCCCTACCTCGACCCCCCGAACGTCAAGTGCAACCACGTGTCCGCTCGCACGATGGAGGCATTTCGCCGCTTCGGGCTGGCCGACAAGGTTCGCTCGGCCGGCCTGCCCTCCGACCACCCTCAGGACGTCGCCTTCCTCACCTCGATGACGGGCATGGAGTTCGGTCGCATTCCGATCCCCTCCGCTTCCGCACGTCGCGACGGAACCGGGGAGGGCCCCGACACCACCTGGGCGGTCGCCGAGCCGGCGCATCGCGTGAACCAGCAGTTCCTAGAACCCGTTCTCGAGGAGCACGTGGCTTCCCTCGAGAACGTGAGTCTTCGCAACGAGGTCAAGGCCGTCGCAGTCTCTCAGGACGAGAATGGCGTGACGGTGGAAATCGTCCCGGTGGGCTCAGAGGAGAAGACGACTCTTCGCGGCCGTTATCTCATCGGCGCCGACGGTGCCCGTTCGCTCGTGCGGAAGACCATCGGGTCCACATTCCACGGTGACCCTGTCCTGCAGCATGTCCAGTCGACGTGCATCAAGATGCCGGACCTGTACGAGCACATGTCGGCGGGGAAGGCGTGGGGCCACTACGTCTACAACGACCGCCGGAACGGTCATGTCTACTCCATCGACGGCGTCGGGACGTTCCTGATCCACACGTACCTGAGCGCCGAGGAAGCCGAGCGGGAGGAGGTCGACCGCGACCGTGCGATCCGCGACATCCTTGGAATCTCCGACGACCGGTCCTACGAGTTCGTCTCCCGTGAAGACTGGATCGCTCGTCGTCTCGTCGCAGACAGGTTTCGCGAAGGCCGCATGTTCATCGCCGGTGACGCCGCTCATCTCTGGGTGCCCTACGGCGGATACGGCATGAACGCGGGCATCGCCGACGGTCTCAATCTGTCGTGGCTCCTGAGCGCTGTGATCGCCGGCTGGGCGGACGAGTCGATCCTGGACGCTTACGAGGCCGAACGCCAGCCGATCACGGACCAGGTGTCTCGCTTCGCCATGTCCCACCTGCGGAAGATCTCTGGTACGGATGTGCCCGCCGGCCTCGAGGCCGATGGGCCCGAAGGGGATGCGGCCCGCGCGGCCTTCGGGAAGCTCGCGTACGACTTGAACGTCCAGCAGTTCGCGGCCGCGGGCCTCAACTTCGGATACACCTACGCGAACAGCCCCATCATCGTTGCGGACGGCCCGGCACCGGAGTACACGATGGGCACGTACACGCCCTCCACGGTGCCGGGTTGCCGCCTCCCCCACCACTGGCTCGCGGACGGTTCTTCGCTTTATGACCTCCTCGGTCCGTGGTACACGCTCGTGGTGCTCGATCACTTCGACGCCGCGGAGAATTGGGCGGAGGAGGCACGCGCTGCCGGCCTGCCCGTCACGGTGGTCAGGCTTCCCGAAAGTGTTGAGGACTCCGCGTACACGACGCCCTTCGTGATCGCTCGTCGTGATCAGCACGTGGCGTGGCGAGGAACGACACTGCCTTCGGATGTCGCTGCCTTTGCCGCTCGTCTCGGTGCTGTGACCCGCTCGCGGAGCGAGCAGGGCGCCGACGTTCTCGCCACCTCCACTCACTGAGATCCTCTGTACCGCGATCGGGGGATGCCCCCCCAGCCGCACTCCCACCCCGTCCATCTCCTACATCGCCTTAGGGGAGCCCTGCGCAAAAGATCGAGTGTCTTTCGATCCAGCAGGCAGACGCGCGAAGGCCACACTATGAGCACCGCACCTGCACACGGTTCCCTTCCCATCACGCCGGGGAAGATCATTGCCGTCCACATCAGCCATGAGTCGCGCGCAGCGCAGCGCGGCCGCCGCCCTGCCGCTCCTTCGTACTTCTTCAAGCCGTCAAGCTCCCTGGGCGCCTCGGGCGACGCGGTCGAGCGTCCCGAGGGCACGGAGCTGCTCGCCTTCGAGGGCGAGATCGCCCTCGTCATCGGTTCGCCCGCGCGAAGCGTCTCCCCCGCCGAGGCCTGGAGTCACGTGGCATGGGTGACGGCGTCGAACGACTGGGGGCTGTACGACCTGCGCGCCAACGACAAGGGGTCGAACGTGCGCAACAAGGGCCGCGACGGCTACACACCCGTTGGCCCGCAGCTCATCGACGCACGTGCGGTCGACCCCACCGCGCTGCGCGTGCGGACGTGGCTCAACGGCGAGCTCGTACAGGAGGGCGAAACCGTTGACCTCATCTTCCCGTTCTCCCAGATCATCGCCGACCTCTCCCAGCACCTCACACTCGAAACCGGCGACATCATCCTCACCGGTACTCCGGCCGGTGCGTCGGTGGCTGCTCCAGGAGACATCGTCGAGGTCGAAGTCGATGCGCCGAACATGATCGGTGGACTGAGCTCGGGCAAGCTGACGAGCCGTGTGATCGACGGTCCCGGCGACTTCGATCCCGCCATCGGTTCGCTCCCCTCGGTCGACGACCTCCAGCGCGAGGAGGCGTGGGGTTCGCGCGAGGCGGCGAGGCTTCCCGTCGCCGTCCCGGCCTTCTCCCCCGAACTGCGTGACAAGCTGCTCAAGACGCCCGTCGCCGGGTTGTCGCAGCAGCTGCGCAAGCGCGGCCTCGACAACGTCTCGATCGATGGCGTGCGCGCGACTCGGCAGGGCACGAAGCTCGTCGGCGTCGCGAAGACGTTGCGCTTCGTCCCGAACCGCGAGGACCTCTTCCGAAGCCACGGCGGCGGCTACAACGCGCAGAAGCGCGCGTTCGATGCCGTGCGGGAGGGCGAGGTCATCGTCATCGAGGCGCGCGGTGAGCGCGGCTCCGGCACCCTCGGCGACGTGCTCGCCCTCCGTGCTCTCGCACGCGGCGCGGCGGGTGTCGTCACGGACGGCGGCGTGCGCGACTATGCGACGGTCGCCGGCATCGACCTCCCCGTCTTCAGCCAGGGGCCGCACCCCGCCGTGCTCGGCCGCAAGCACGTGCCGTGGGACACCGACCTCACGATCGCGTGCGGCGGCGCCACGGTCCAGCCCGGCGACATCATCGTGGGCGACGACGACGGTGTCATCGTGATCCCTCCGGCGATCGCCGAGGAGGTGGCCGACGCGGCACTCGCCCAGGAGATCGAGGACGCGTGGATCGCCGAGCAGGTCGCCGCGGGTCACCCCGTCGACGGTCTGTTCCCCATGAATGCGCAATGGCGCGCGAAGTACGAGGCAGCCGCCATCGACTCATCCGCGGCGGAGCCGCCCCGCTCGAGATCGAGCTCGCCGCGCGCGACCATCGCTGGAACACGATGAAGGCGTTTCTCGCGAAGGTGCTCCCCGATCTCGAAGGCCTACTTCACCGTCCGATCTCCAATCACCTCTGAACGGGAAAATCAGATGACCGACACCGCGACATCTGTCCGGCACGTCCCCGCCGACCTGCCCACGCGCATCCAGCACTACATCGACGGCGAGTTCGTCGACTCGCTCGACGGCGACACGTTCGATGTGCTCGAACCCGTCTCGAACGAGGTGTACGTGCAGGCCGCGGCCGGCAAGAAGGCCGACATCGACCGCGCCGTCGCCGCGGCCCGTCGTGCGTTCACGCAGGGACCGTGGCCGCGCATGCTGCCGCGCGAGCGCTCGCGCGTGCTGCACCGCATCGCCGACATCGTCGAGTCCCGCGATGCCCGCCTCGCCGAGCTCGAGTCGTTCGACTCGGGTCTGCCGATCACGCAGGCGCTCGGCCAGGCGCGCCGCGCGGCTGAGAACTTCCGGTTCTTCGCCGACCTGATCGTTGCGCAGGCCGACGACACCTTCAAGGTCCCCGGCCGCCAGATCAACTACGTCAACCGCAAGCCGATCGGCGTCGCGGGACTTATCACACCGTGGAACACGCCCTTCATGCTCGAGAGCTGGAAGCTCGGCCCCGCCCTCGCGACGGGCAACACCGTCGTGCTCAAGCCGGCCGAGTTCACACCGCTGTCGGCGTCGCTGTGGGCGGGGATCTTCGAGGAGGCGGGGCTTCCCCAGGGCGTCTTCAACCTCGTCAACGGCCTCGGGGAGGACGCCGGCGACGCGCTCGTGAGGCACCCCGACGTGCCGCTCATCTCGTTCACGGGCGAGAGCCGCACGGGGCAGATCATCTTCGGCAACGCCGCCCCCTACCTCAAGGGCCTCTCGATGGAGCTCGGCGGCAAGTCGCCCGCCATCGTCTTCGCCGACGCCGACCTCGACGCCGCGATCGACGCGACCATCTTCGGTGTCTTTTCGCTCAACGGCGAGCGCTGCACGGCCGGCAGCCGCATCCTCGTCCAGCGCGACGTGTACGACGAGTTCGTCGAGCGGTATGCCGCGCAGGCGAAGCGCGTGAAGGTCGGCTACCCGCACGACCCCGACACCGAGGTCGGCGCGCTCGTGCACCCCGAGCACTTCGAGAAGGTCATGAGCTACGTCGAGATCGGCAAGAGCGAGGGCCGCCTCGTGGCGGGAGGCGGACGCCCCGAGGGCTTCGAGTTCGGCAACTTCGTCGCCCCGACCGTGTTCGCCGACGTCGCCCCCGACGCCCGCATCTTCCAGGAGGAGATCTTCGGCCCCGTCGTCGCGATCACGCCCTTCGACACGGACGAGGAGGCGCTCGCGCTCGCGAACGACACGAAGTACGGTCTCGCCGCCTACGTCTGGACGAAAGACCTCACGCGCGCCCACAACTTCGCACAGGCCATCGAGGCGGGCATGGTGTGGCTCAACTCCAACAATGTCCGCGACCTGCGCACACCCTTCGGCGGCGTCAAGGCGTCGGGTCTCGGACACGAGGGCGGCTACCGCTCGATCGACTTCTACACCGACCAGCAGGCCGTGCACATCACGCTCGGCAAGGTCCACAACCCCACCTTCGGCAAGTAGGAGCGCCACGAGGCCACCGACCTCGACGACTCGGATCCGCGCCGACCCGGTGACCGACACGTTTCCCACCCATCACGAAAGCAAGGACGCTGACATGACCATCGCCGGCCGTACCCCGACCTCCTCCGGCTTCTACGTCTCTGAGGAGGTGCCCATCCACGCGGAGAATCCCGTCCCCACGCCCTCCTCACCGGCGCCCGACATCCTGCGCTGCGCCTACATGGAGCTCGTCGTCACCGACCTCGCCGCCTCCCGCGAGTTCTACGTCGACGTGCTGGGCCTGACCGTCACGGAAGAGGACGACGAGGCGATCTACCTCCGCACGATCGAGGAGTTCATCCACCACAACCTCGTACTGCGCAAGGGGCCCGTCGCCGCCGTCGCGGCGTTCTCGTACCGGGTCCGCACCCCCGAGGACCTCGACAAGGCCGTCGCCTTCTACACGGAGCTGGGATGCCGCGTCCAGCGCCGGGAGGACGGCTTCGTCAAGGGCATCGGTGACTCCGTGCGCGTGGAGGACCCGCTCGGCTTCCCGTACGAGTTCTTCCACGCCGTCGAGCACGTCGAGCGCCTCGCCTGGCGTTACGATCTCCACTCGCCCGGCGCCATCATGCGCCTCGACCACTTCAACCAGGTCACGCCCGACGTGCCCAAGGCAGTCCGTCACTACCAGGACCTCGGGTTCCGCGTCACGGAGGACATCCAGGACTCCGACGGCGTCGTCTACGCCGCATGGATGCGCCGCAAGCCCACCGTCCACGACACCGCGACCACGGGCGGCGACGGTCCCCGCATGCACCACGTCGCGTTCGCCACGCACGAGAAGCACAACATCCTCGCCATCTGCGACAAGCTCGGCGCGCTGCGCCGCTCCGACGCCATCGAGCGCGGCCCCGGCCGGCACGGCGTCTCGAACGCCTTCTACCTCTACCTGCGCGACCCCGACGGCCACCGCGTCGAGATCTACACCCAGGACTACTACACGGGCGACCCCGACAACCCCGTCATCACGTGGGACGTGCACGACAACCAGCGCCGCGACTGGTGGGGCAACCCCGTCGTGCCCAGCTGGTACACCGAGGCCTCGCCCGTGCTCGACCTCGACGGCAATCCGCAGCCCGTCGTCGCCCGCACCGACGCGAGCGAGATGGCGGTCACGATCGGCGCCGACGGCTTCTCGTACACCCGCAAGGACGACACCGAAGAGATGCCCGAGTACAAGCAGGGCGAGTACAAGCTGGGTTACCAGCTCTAAGAACTCGTTTCAGAATGATCTTGCGAATTGTCGGTGACAGATGAGCACGCCGATCATTCTGAAACGAGTCGTACGCCCCGCGCCCGCGCTTCCGCCGCAGAGGACCCGGAGCTCTCAGGCGGAAGCGTGTTCCCGCACCGCCTTCTCACGGAAGAGTCATCATGCTCACGAAAGACATCATCACGTCACTCGCGGAGGAACTCGCGGAGGCGGAGCGGACGCACGGGGTCATACCCCGCATCACCGCGCGGTTCCCCGAGGCCACGATCGAGGACTCCTATGCCATCCAGGGGGTGTGGAGAGAGAAGAACCTCGCAGCCGGGCGTCGCCTTGTCGGCCGCAAGATCGGGCTCACCTCACGTACCATGCAGGCCGCGACCGGCATCACGGAGCCCGACTACGGCGTCATGTTCGACGACACCGTGTGGGAGAACGGCGCGCGCATCCCGCACGACCGGTTCTCCAACGTCCGCATCGAGGTCGAGCTCGCCTTCGTCCTGAAGGAGCCGCTGGAGGGCCCGCACTGCACGCTGTTCGACGTCATGCGCGCGACCGAATACGTCACGCCCGCCCTGGAGGTGCTCAACTCCCACATCGAGCTCGAGGGCCGCACGATCGTCGACACCATCTCCGACAACGCCGCCTACGGCGGGCTCGTGCTCGGAGGCAATCCGACGAGCCCCGATGCGATCGATCTGCGGTGGGTCTCGGCTCTCCTCTACCGCAACGAGACGATCGAGGAGACGGGCGTCGCCGCCGCGGTCCTGAACCACCCCGCGGCGGGGGTCGCGTGGCTCGCGAACAAGACGCACCGGCACGGCGATCGCCTGGAAGCCGGCGAGATCATCCTCGCCGGATCCTTCACCCGTCCCATATGGATTGAGAAGGGCGACACCGTGCTGGCCGACTACGGACCGATGGGGACCATCTCATGCCGCTTCGTCTGAACCCGACCCTCCGCGACCGTCTCGCCGCGGCCGAGCGTCCGCTGTTCGGCGGATGGGTGTGCTCCGGCTCCCCCGTCATGGCCGAGATCATGGCGGGCTCGGGCCTCGACTGGGTGCTCATCGACATGGAGCATGCCCCCAACGGCCTCGAGTCCACGCTCGCGCAGCTGTACGCCGTCTCGGCATACCCCGTCACGCCCGTCGTGCGCGTCCCCGCCGCCGACCCTGTGACGATCAAGCAGGTCCTCGACCTCGGCGCCCAGACGATCCTCGTGCCGATGGTCTCGACAACCGACGAGGCCCGAGCCGTCGCGGAGGCCGCGCAGTACCCACCCGCGGGCCGTCGCGGCGTCGGGAGCGCCCTCGCCCGCTCCGCCCGCTGGAATCGCGTCGACGGCTACCTCCGGAACGCCGCCGACCACGTCTCCGTGTTCGTGCAGATCGAGACGGCCGAGGGCGCCGCAGGCGCGGAGGCGATCGCGGCGACCCCCGGCATCGACGGCGTCTTCGTCGGCCCGAGCGACCTCGCCGCCTCCATGGGCGTCCTGGGGCAGCAGACGCACCCCGACGTCATCGCCGCCGTTCACCGCGCCTTCGACGGCGTCGCCGCCGCGGGGAAGCCCGTTGGCGTCAACGCCTTCGACCCGCAAGTGGCACGCGCCTACGCGGACGCCGGGGCACGTTTCGTGCTCGTCGGCGCCGACGTCGCCCTCGTCGCACGTGCTTCCGAGGCCCTCGCGACAACCTTCATCCACGATACGGGCGGTGCGACACCGGCTTCGTACTGACCACAAAGGACAGAGACCACACATGACCGAACGCGAGAAGCGTGGACGGCACCGGAAGACGGGACGGTGAAGGCGGCGAACACGCGAGGATGCGCATTCACCAGGTGACGAAACCCCGGCCCGGCTGATCGCGGCGATGGCCGGAGAGCGAGTATGCACCGGCGACACGACATCGTCCCCGCCCCACGCGAGCGTGAGACGGGGACGATGTCAGAAGATCAGCTCAGCCGTACCGTCGCGGAGGACAGGCCGCCGCGAACGCTGACGGCGTTCACCTTCACCGTGTCGGTGTCGCCCTTGGTCACCCGGAGCGTCACCTTCTGTGTCTTCCCGCCGTCCAGGTAGAACTCGGGAGTTTCACCGACGACCCTCGCACCGTCGACCTCGACGGTGTCAGGGGCGACGATCTTGACCTCCTTCGCCTGCTCCAGCGCGGTGGGGATGCGTCCCGTGTTCGTGACGGTGGCCGCGATCTCGTGGGTCGCACCGTCGCTCTGACCGCCCCTGAGTGTCTTCACCCTCACCTGCGAGAGCTTCACCTGCGGAAGCGACTCGGACAGGTAGAGGTTGAAGTGCGCCTGGTTCGCGGCCCACTGACTGATCAGATCCGCGGACGGGTTCTGCGCCCAGAACTTGGGGTTGATCCCGCCGACCTCGACCTTGCCCAGCTTGGGGTGCTGGATCGTGGTCCACGGCAGGAAGCAGTCGGTACGGCCGTTCTCGGCGCACCAGCGTGACCGCTCCCAGTCGGCGAACCTGTCGTCGCGGTCGTAGTCCTTGAAGTCGCCGCCGTTCCACAGCTCGTCGCCGTACCAGATCGCGCCGTACTGGAAGTAGCCGAAGTCGGGCCCGTGACCGAACAGCGGCTCGGGCTCACCGCCGTTGCGGGTGGCATAGTCGATGTAGACGCTGCCGGCGTACCGGTAGCCGGTGAACCCGGAGCCCGCCTTGTCGAAGTGCTCGTACAGCTTGCGGTCGCTCGTGTACATGCACTCCTTCGGGTCACAGGTCGAGGGCCCCCGCAGGTGCATGGGCACCCGCGTGTCCATGCTGTTCACCACGCCGATGTTCGTGTGCGACATCAGCCAGGTGTACACATGGCGGGTCTCCGGCTCCGACAACGGGTACGCGCCGGCACCGCCCTGGGTCAGGTTCCGCCCTGTCGCGTCGTTCTCCGGCATCACGTGCCAGTTGTAGGGGTAGTTGCGGTGCAGGTCGAGGCCGCCGATACCGTCCTCGTTGGAATTACCGTCGCCGTCGCTGTCGACCCCCTCGGAGAACATGAGGTAGTCGCCCTTACCGGCGCCGACGTTGAGCATGACGGTCTTGGCCGGGTCACGTTCGTCGATCACGTGCGTTCCCTTGCCCGCGCCGACGTACTGGCGCATCTGGCTCAGGTATCCGTCTTTGTTGAGGTCCTCGCCGGAGTCCTCGTCGAGCTTGCCGTCGCCGTCGTTGTCCTGCGGCCGCACCGACGACCGGTTCGTCTGGGCGGTGTAGAGGTACAGGTTGTGCCCGTCCGGGTTGTTGACCGGCCGGATGTAGAAGGCCTTCTCGGCGAGCAGCTTGCGGACCTTCTCGTCCCTGCCGGCCTGCGTGATCAGATGGTGTGCGAGCCACAGCGAGCTCTCGGCCGAGGACGTCTCACCGGAGTGCCGGTTGCCCTCGAAGAAGGAGGCCGGCTTGTCGGTGTCGGCACCGGTGGACTTGTCCGTAATCGTCAGCTGGTAGATCGGCTGACCGCTGAAGCTCTCCCCGACGACGTACAGGTCGACCAGGTCAGGATGATCGTGGGCCCACTTTTTCAGCCACCACTGGATCTCTATCCCGGTGTGGAAGTGGTCGAAGTCCATCTGCCCGGGCTGCTTCGGCTGCACCTGGGGGTACTTGACGACGTCGAAGGTGCTCTGCCCCTCGCGCGCGCCGGCGATCGTGATGGTGGGAGTCGTCGGTGTGACGCTCTCCGGGAAGGGACCCGGGTCCGCGGCCGGCTGCAGGCCGATGGTGTACTCCGTGGCCGAGGACAGCACCGTGTCGTCGAGTGCGACGGCGCTGTCCGTTCCCCATATAGACGTATTGGCGATGACGACAGCGGTACCCACCAGCAGGGCCGCCAGCGTCGAGAGCGGGCGCTTAATACGCCGCCGCGAGCGGCGCGCCACTCGCTGTGAATGTGGAATTTCCGGATCGTGAGAGGACGCTTCTCGTTCGCCTGGTGATAGATAAGAATTGTCGAAGGAGCCCACGCAAAAATCTCCTGTCGTCACTTCACTGAATGCCTCGCCGAGGGAGGCATAACAATCACGTTCTATGTCGGGGGCGCCACCCAACGGGTAATTCCAGTGATCAACGTAACTCACCATTTTCTGCATGTAAAGATCACAATCAGGCGAACTGGTCCATCAATCCATGTTTCGGGCGTTTCGGCTGGTTCGCGCCGTGTGTCGGCCGGCTCGGCGACCGGCGAACCGGCCGACGACATCCGGCAGGCCCCGCCGTCGGTCGGTGACGTCGGCGCGACCGAGGCGGACGGGCCGGCGGGAGCAGACGGTCCACGGCCGAGGCGATCCGCGCGAGAGGCCGGCAATGGGCGTGATCACACTGCCCGGCGCGACCACCCCGCCGGCCGCCGTTCATCGTCAGGCGCCGCCGATTCCGGCTCCGCGCGGACGGATACGAACGTCACGGCCCTCGTGGCGACTTCCACAGCGTCCGGGGCGGCGTCTCCGCGGAACCGAAGCCGCGATGGCGAGCCTGGCCGCTGCTCGGTGGGGCATCCGGCCGCGCGATGGCGGGCACCCGGACCCCGCATGGCCTCGGCGTTCGCCGGGCGACGTGCTCACACCCGGTCCGCTGCGGACCGGGCTGGCCCGCGATGCCGGCGGGCGCCTCCGGAGTCGCCCGCCGCGACGGTGGATCGGGTCGCCGTCACACGGCTCGGACAGGGGGCCGTGTGAACGGTTTTTCTGTGTACGTGCGGGCAATGTCATTTGACGGTCGAATCGGCACCGAGATTCGCCGGGAAACCCTTTCGGTCACGCCCCATTTTACAATTGACGGGACGCGTAGCCGATGAGTCCAATGGTTTACCTGTCCGATCGGCCTTGGTCGGAAAATTCCCGACAGGGAATTTCTGCCCCCTCGACTTCGGCTGTTTACCGAATGGCTGTAGGCAAGTGGGAGAAAGGAAGCAGAAAGTGAAGCGTGAGAAAACCACGACGATCAAGCAGACTGATATCGCCAGTTTTATCCGGCAGCGTGCGCGGTGCACAAAACGGTGAACATGCTCGTTGAGCTGGGCGTTCGCAGGGCTGTCAGGCCGCCCTGCGGTACTCGCCGATCAGACTGTTGACGGTTCTTCGGCGGTGGATCCGGAGCGTCTTGTCGATCACTTCGCGGGGGTCATACAAGGGCGGGCGAAGGGATCGGGCCGATGTGGGCGATGACCGTTGTAGCGACGTTCGTGCTCCGCCGAGACCGTGCCCGGGTGTCGTTCTCCGTAGATCAGCAGGTGGTCGAGGCACTCGCGCCGCAAGGTTCCCACGAAGCGCTCCGTGCCGCAGGCGGTGAGAAGAAAGCCGGTCGGTTCATCGGCGGTCCGGTGGACATCGACGATCTCACCCGTTCCGGCATTCAGGGTGATCCGTTCGCCGTGGAGGCGGATGGGTTGGGCGCAGCCCCGGTGGCGTGGACCATCTGTTGCCGTCGGGGGAAGTCCGGCACGGCCGCGCGCTGGAGGGCGGCCGGCGGCCCAGCTCGGCGCCACGGGTTGAGTTCGGGCGCTCTTCAGGGCTTTCGTGTTCGGCCTGTGACAAAATGTCACAGGTGCGCTTTCATGCCGATCTGCACATGCACTCGAAATACTCCAGGGCCTGCAGCAAGAACAGCGACCTGGAGCATCTGACGTTGTGGGCGCGGCGCAAGGGCGTCACCGTGATGGGCACCGGCGACTTCACGCATCCGGCCTGGTTCGACCGGCTCCGCGAGGCCCTCGTGCCGGCGGAGCCCGGGTTGTTCCGGCTGAGCGCGGAGCTGGACGAGGAGATCGCCCGCGAGCTGCCGCCCGGCGTGGCCTCCGATCCGGTGCGGTTCATGCTGTCGGTGGAGGTCTCCACGGTCTACCGGCGCGCCGGGCGCACCCGCAAGATCCACCACCTGGTGTACATGCCGGACTTCGACGCGGCGGAGGCGTTCAACCGCAGGCTCGCGCAGGTCGGCGACCTGAGCTCGGACGGCCGGCCCGTCCTCGGCCTGGACTCCCGCGATCTCCTGGAGATCACCCTGGACTGCGGCGACGGCGCCTACCTGGTGCCGGCACACGTCTGGACGCCGTGGTTCGGCGTGTTCGGCTCCAAGTCCGGATTCGACACGATCGAGGAGTGCTACGGCGAGCTGGCCGACCAGATCTTCGCGCTGGAGACCGGACTGTCCAGCGATCCCGAGATGAACTGGCGGGTCTCCGGCCTGGACGGCTACCGGATGGTGAGCTACTCCGACGCGCACTCGCCGCCCAGGATCGGCCGCGAGACCACGGTCTTCGACGTCGACCTCGACTACTTCGCGATCCTGCGCGCGCTGCGGACCGGCGCCGGGCACGAGGGGACGGTCGAGTTCTTCCCCGAGGAGGGCAGATACCACCTGGACGGGCACCGCAAGTGCGGCGTCCGGATGACCCCGGAGGAGACGCGCAGGCGCGACGGGATCTGCCCGGTCTGCGGCAAACCGCTCACCGTGGGCGTGCTGAGCCGGGTCGAGGAGCTGGCCGACCGTAAAAAGGGCGTACGGCCGGACGGCGCCGCCGGTTTCCGCAGCCTCGTCCCCCTCCCGGAGATCGTGGGCGAGGTCCTCGGCGTGGGACCGACGAGCAAGAAGGTGCTCGCGGAGATCGACGAGCTCGTCGCCACCCTGGGACCGGAGCTGGCGATCCTGGAGGACGTGCCGGTCGACGACATCGCGGCCCGTTCCCTGCCGCTGGCCGAGGCCATCCGCCGGCTGCGCCGCGGCGAGGTGGTCCGGGATCCCGGATACGACGGTGAGTACGGGGCGATCCGGCTCTTCGAGCCCGGTGAGGCGATCCCGGCGGACACGGCCGTCACCCCGCCGCTTTTCTAGGTCCGCCGCTTTCTAGGCCCACCGCTCTCCCGGCTCCGCTGTCACACCGGCACGGATGACGATCACGCCAGGCCCGGCCACTCACCAAGATCCCAGCTCAGGCGACGCCGCGTCGTTTTTGACTCCACACACCCCGTGAAAGAAACTTGAGGTCCTATCAAGTAAGGTTTGCCTGCCCTAGTTTAGGTAAGCCTTCCATTGACCCTGGAGTGACGGTGTTCGCCAGTTACCTCATCGGCCTGCGCGAGGGACTCGAGGCCACCCTCGTGGTCTCCGTTCTCGTCGCGTTCCTGGTCAAGGGCGACCGCAAGGATCGCCTTCCCCTCGTGTGGGCCGGAGTGATCGCCGCGGTGGCGCTCTCCGTCGGGTTCGGCGCACTGCTCACCTTCACCGCGGCTCACCTCGGGCACCAGCAGCAGGAGCTGTTCGACGCGATCACCTCGCTGCTCGCCACCGTCTTCGTCACCTGGATGATCTTCTGGATGCGCCGGGCCGCCCGGTCGCTCTCCGGCGAGCTGCGCACCAAGCTCAACGACGCGCTCCAGCTCGGCTCGACCGCCGTGGCCGTCATGGCCTTCCTGGCCGTGGTCCGCGAGGGCCTGGAGACCTCACTGCTGTTCTTCGCCTCCGTACAGGGCGCGACCACGAGTGCCACGCCGTTGATCGGCATCAGCCTGGGCATCCTCACCTCGATCGTGCTCGGCTGGGGCATCTACAAGAGCGCGATGAAGATCAACCTCACCACGTTCTTCACCTGGACGGGACTGCTGCTGATCCTGGTCGCCGCCGGCATCTTCAAGTACGGCGTGCACGACCTGCAGGAGGCCAACATCCTGCCGGGCCTCACCACCCAGGCGTTCGACATCAGCGGCATCCTTCCCCCCGACTCCTGGTGGGGCGCCCTGGTCTCCGGAATGTTCAACATCACCCCGCAGCCGAGCGTGCTGGAGACCATCGCCTGGGTCCTCTACGCGGTGCCCACGCTGATTCTCTTCCTCCGCCCGCAGTCCAAGCGCCCGGCGCCCGCCGTCACCACCCCTGCTCAATAGGAGAACCATGCGTACGTCCATCACTCTCGTCGCCGCCGGGCTGGCCCTGGCCGCGCTGTCCGCCTGCTCGAGCGAACCCCAGCAGGCGGGTACCGCGGCGAGCCCCGGCCCCGCCAAGGACAGCAAGATCGCCGTTGCGGCGAACGACACCGAGTGCAAGGTCGCGGTCAGCGAGGTGAACGCCGGCACCTCCACGTTCGCCATCACCAACGCCGGTTCCAAGGTCACCGAGTTCTACGTCTACGCGCCGGGTGACCGCGTGATGGGCGAGGTGGAGAACATCGTGCCCGGCCTGACCCGCGACGTCATCGTCGAGCTGCCGGCCGGCACCTACGAGGCCGCCTGCAAGCCGGGCATGATCGGCAAGGGCATCCGCAACCCGCTGACGGTCAGCGGCCAGCACACGCCGTTGACCGACGACGCCAAGCTGGCGGACGCCACCGCGAGCTACAAGCGCTACATCAAGTCGCAGAGCGACACGCTGCTGGTCAAGACCCAGGAGTTCGTCGACGCCGTCAAGGCCGGCGACATCGACAAGGCCAAGGCCCTCTTCCCGGTCGCGCGCACCTACTGGGAGCGCATCGAGCCCGTCGCGGAGATCTTCGGCGACCTCGACCCGGCCATCGACGCGCGCGAGGCCGACCTTGAGGAGGGTCAGGAGTGGACCGGCTACCACAAGATCGAAAAGGATCTGTGGATCGAGAAGGACGTCTCCAAGGACGGTCCGATCGCCGACAAGCTCATGACCGACGTCAAGACCATCGTGGACAAGTCCAACACCGCGGAGCTCTCCCCCGTCCAGCTGGCCAACGGTGCCAAGGAGCTGCTCGACGAGGTGGCCACCGGGAAGATCACCGGTGAGGAGGACACCTGGTCGCACACCGACCTGTGGGACTTCGACGCCAACCTGCAGGGGTCCAAGGCCGCCGTCCAGTCGCTGCGCCCGGTGCTGGAGGAGCGCGCCCCCGACCTGGTCAAGACGCTCGACGAGAAGTTCACCGCCGCCGAGGACGCGCTGGGCGCGCACCAGAAGGGCGACGGCTGGCAGCTGCACAACGAGCTGTCCAAGGATGAGCTGAAGAAGCTGTCCGACGCGATCAACGCGCTGGCGGAGCCGATCAGCAAGATTGCCGCCGTCGTCGTGAAATAAGCTGTGAGGCCCGCGCCCGCCGTACGGGCGGCGCGCGGGCAGCGGCCCGGTTCCGCAGTCGGGTCAGCCGGGATATGACAAAGAGCGGCTGGGACCGCGCTGGGCGGCCGAGCCGTGACGGCGTACGTGGCCGGGGCGTCTGACGACCAGAATGTGGTGGCCGGCGGCCACATGCGAGAGGGAGATCGGCCGCCTCTCCGAGACCGGAGCCGACGACCCGGTGCTGTTCTCGTGCTCGGGGGGTGCCCGAGCAGACCGGCTGGAAAGAGACGACGAGGAGGGGTCCCGGTGACCTCAGGTGAAGGATCGGACCTCACGGAGCTGGTCAACGTCGGCCGATCCGTGGCCGGCTACTTCGAACGCATCGGCATCACCAGGATCGCGCAGCTGGCGCACCAGGATCCGATCGAGCTGTACGAGCGGATGTCGGCCGCCTTCGGCGAGCGGCTCGACCCGTGCCTGCTCGACACCGTCATGTCCGCCGTGGACCAGGCCGAAGGGCGGCCCGCCCGCCCGTGGTGGCACTACACCCCCGAGCGTAAACGGCTGCTGGCCGAGCGGAACCACTGACGGCCGTACCCGGCTTGTCACCGGCGCCGTACGCCCAAGCCGTACCGGGCTGACGTCATGGGGCCGGCGCGACGGCGTCGCAGGGCTCAAGTGCCTGCGACGAGGTCGACGGGGACGGCGCGGGTGACCGGCGCGAGAGCAGGTATCCCGTCAGTGCGGCGAGCAGGCCGGCCAGGCCGGCCGCCGCGAAGCCGCCCGCCGGCACGGACGCGTCGATCGCCACCCCCACGACCGGGGCGCCGAGCGCGAACCCCGCGCTCGCCGCCGAGGCCTGCAGGCCGGTCGCCTCACCTCGCACGCCGGCCGGCGTCAGCCGGCTCACCGCGTCGGAGACCGTGGAAAGGGTCGGTGCGGTGAGCAGCCCGGCACCGATGACGGCCACACACAGCCAGGGCCAGTCATGGGCGAGTCCGGCCGGAATCGTCACCAGCCCGAGCAGGCCGAGCAGCAGCCAGGTGGGCATCGGCCGGGTCAGCGCTCCGTACACCAGGCCGCCCACGACGGACGTCACCCCGAACACGGCGATGACCACGGCCGCCCACGAGACCTGGCCGGCTTCTCGAAGAGTGGCGACGATGGCCAGGTCGACGCCGCTGAGCAGCATCGCGACACCGAACCCCATCGTCAGAACAGCGACCATGCGCGCTCCCAGCCACTCCCGGCGCCGGGGCCGGGCCGCCGCCTCGCCGTCCGTCTCGTCCCCGGACCGCAGCGGCGGGTTGAGCAGGGCGATCCCTGCCCCGCCGACGACGATCGCGGCGCCCACTCCCCATGCCACCACGCCGGGGGACGCCTTCGCCGCGCACAGGATCACCACCGCCGGCCCCACCATGTACGACAGCTCGCCCGCCACCGACTCCAGCGCGAACGCCGCCCGCCGCTGCCCTGCCGTCGTCATCGCGGCGATCGCCTGCCTGGTGACCGATTGGATCGGCACCATCAGCAGACCGGCGGTGAAGGAGGCGCACAGCAGGATCACGTACGGCAGCACCGGCACGGTCAGCCAGAACACGAGCTGCGACACAACCGTGGCCAGCAGTACGGTACGCAGGCCCCGCCGGTCGATCATCCGGCCCAGCAGCGGCCCGCCCAGCGCGACACCGGCGGTGAGCGACGCCACCACGGCTCCCGCCGCCGCGTAACTCATGTCGAGGGCGATGACGACGTACATCGTCAACGCCATCGCGTCCGCCGTGATCGCGGTACGCGCGAGCAGCGAAATGCCCAGCAGTGGCGTCATCCCCGGTACCGCGAGCACCTCTCGAAATCTGGTCACCGATTTGACGCTAAATCATTATGAATGCCATAGGAAGCCGTCAATTCGTTGGACCAGGCATAATGAACACTTATGGCCCCTGACCTCGAGACCGCACTGCTGCGGTCGTTCGTCACCGCCGTGCGAGCGGGCAGCATCAGCCGTGCGGCGGCGGCGCTCGGCCGCACCCAGCCCGCGCTCAGCCAGCAGTTGCGCAAGCTTGAGAGGGCCGTCGGCAGTCCGCTGCTGCACCGGGCGCCGTCCGGCGTCTCACCGACCAGGGCGGGCGAGGAACTGCTGCCCTACGCCGAGCGCATTCTCGCGCTGTCGGCGCAGGCACTCGCCGAAACAGGACGTGCGCTCACCGGGCACTGCGGGGTGGGACTCCTCGAAGATCTCGCCGCTTCCCGTCTTGCTCAGGCACTCGCCGACCTCGCGCGACTGCACCCCGGCGCGACGCTGGAGGTGCTCAGTCTTTCCAGCGCGGCGATGCGGGAGGCCTACGACACGGGCCGTGTCCAACTCGTGCTCGACGAGGTCTCGGATCTTCCCTGGCCGCCACGCTGGACGGTGCGTCTGCCGCTGGTCTGGGCGGTCGGGCAGGGTGTCGCCACCGACGCCGATCCGCTGCCGGTGGTGCTGTTCTCGAACACGTGCGCCTGGCGAACGTCGGTGCTGGAAACGATGGAAGGCACGGGGCGCCGCTGGCGGGTGGCGTTCGAAAGCAACAGTCTCGCCGGAGTGCTCGCCGCGCTACGGGCCGGGCTCGGAGTCGCGGCGCTCCTGCCCGCCAACCTCGAGCCGGCCATGGCCTGCCACGACGAGACCGCGTTGCCCGCTCTGCCGGATGTCGAGCTCGGTCTTGCCCGCCACCCCGGTACCGAAGGTGACGCGCTCATCGACGCCGTGGAGACCGCCCTGCGGCGGATGATCTAGCCGCACCCCTGAGCCGGTCTCCGCCGGCTGCCGGGGCGGAGGTCTCAGCCGTCACGGCGTGCTGCCCTTCTCTCTCCGCGTCCTCTTCCCGCCACCGGCGGTGGATCTCCCCGACCTGCTTACCGCCGCGCCGCCCAGGCGTGACCCGCCCGGCGGCGTTCGCGGGCCGGCGGATGGCCGCAGATGGGGTCGCTGTCGCGTGCTATAAATAATGACTGTTCATTATTTAATGGGGAGGGATCATGGCGGGACGACCGCGCACGATCAGCGAGGAGCGCATCATGGCCGCGCTCGCCGCGGCGGTCGGGCGGGTGGGGCCGAGCCGGTTGACCCTGGCCGACGTCGCGCGGGAAGCCGGAGTGTCGACGGGTGTGCTCGTCGGGCGGTACGGCAGCAAGCGTGAGCTGCTGCTCGGATTCGTCCGATGGGGTCTGTCGGAGAAGGCGTTCATCCGGCCGATGCGGGCCGCGTTCGAGACGGCTCCCGACTCCGTCGAGGGGCTGATCCGAGCGGTGGTGCGCAGCGCGGGGCCCGACACGGAGCCGGAGGAGTTCGCCAACAACCTGGCGTTCCTTCACCTGGAGCTGGCCGACCCCGAGTTCCGCGCGCTCCTGGGCGAACACGACGCGGCGGTCCGCGCCGAGCTGGCCGATTACCTGCGGGCGGCGGTGACGCTCGGGCACCTGGTGGCGAGCGCCGACGTCGACGCGCTCGCCGCCGCCGTCGACTCCATCCGCAACGGCACCCAGATCACCTGGGCGATGACCCGATCGCAACCACTCGCCGAGGCGCTCCGCCGTGACCTGAGCACCCTGCTCGAACCGTACCGGTGCAACAAGGAGGACCAGTGACAGACAGACCACTGACGGGACAGGTCGCCCTCGTGAGCGGAGCCACCCGTGGCGGGGGCCGGGGGATAGCGGTCCAGCTCGGTGCGGCCGGGGCGACCGTGTACGTCACCGGCCGCAGCACGACGGCCTCGCGATCACCGATGAACCGCCCCGAGACCATCGAGGAGACCGCCGAACTGGTCACCGCCGCCGGCGGCCACGGCATCTCGGTGCCCACCGACCACCTGGACGTCGATCGGGTCCGCGAGCTGGTGGCGCGGATCGACGCCGAGCAGCACGGCAGGCTCGACATCCTGGTCAACAACGTCTGGGGCGGAGATCCGCTGACGGTGTGGGACAAGCCGCTGTGGGAGCAGCCGCTCGAGGACGGCCTGCTGCTGCAGCGGCAGGCGGTGCACACGCACATCATCACCAGCTGGCACGCCCTGCCGTTGCTGGTGGCCCGCCGCCGCGGCCTGGTCGTGGAGGTCACCGACGGCACCGCCGACCAGGGTTACCGGGGCACCTTCTTCTACGACCTGGCCAAGGCCGGCGTCATCCGGATGGCGCAGGCGCAGGCGGGCGACCTGCGACCGCACGGCGTCACCGCCGTCGCGCTCACCCCCGGATTCCTCCGGTCGGAGGCGATGCTCGACCACTTCGGCGTCACCGAGGACACCTGGCGGGACGGCATCGCCACCGATCCCTACTTCGCGATGTCGGAGACACCCGTCTACCTCGGCCGCGCGGTGGCCGCACTCGCCGCCGACCCGACGGTGGACCGCTGGAGCGGGCAGTCGCTGGCGACCTGGCAGCTGGCCAAGGAGTACGGCTTCACCGACGCCGACGGCTCCCGCCCGGACTGGGGCGGCTACTTCGGCGCGACCCAGCGCCAGAGCGACGCCGTCCCGGAGGACTATCGATGACGCACGGCCCGAGCCGGTCGCCGCCCGTCGCGGCGCCGGTGTCCCCGGCCGCGCTCCCCCTGGTCACCACGGGCTTCGCCGAACGCCTCAGCCCACGGGTTCGCCTCAACCGGTGAAGGCGACGTCTTCCAGACCTAGTTCCAGCGTGGAGCCCACGGTGGAGCCGGTCACGTTCTTCTGCATCAGATAGTTCAGCGTCTCGTAGTGGATGAAGATCAGAGGACATTCGTCCTGGACGATCGCCCGGATCTGGCTGTAGAGCCCCTTGCGGGTCTCCATGTCGGTGGACTCGGCGGCCTTGTCGATGAGCTGGTCGACCTTCGGGTTGGAGTACTTCATCGCGTTGATGGAGCCGCCGGTCTTCACCACGAGGGAGTAGAAGTTGTCCGGGTCGATGGTGCGCTCCTGGTAGGCGCTGCTGATCTCGTAGTCGCCCTTGGAGTACCGGTCGAACCAGACCGAGACGTCGACCTGCTCGATCTGCATCGTGATGCCGATCTGCTTGAGCTGCTCGGCGACGATCTCGCCGGTCTTCAGCAGCTCCGGATACTGCGGCAGGCCGAGATAGCGGATCGTCAGGCCGTTCGGGTAGCCGGCGTCGGCGAGCAGCTGCTTGGCCTTGGCGAGGTCGGGCCCGGCGGCGTAGGGGTCGACGCCGTCGAACCACGGCGAGCCGCTGGCGATCTCCTGCACGCCGACCTCGCCCGATCCGAAGTAGGCGATCTGGCGGATCGCCTTGCGGTCGACGGCCCAGGCGATGGCCTGGCGCACCTCTTTTTTGTCGAAGGGCGCCTTGGCGACGTTCATCGCCAGGAAGTCGGGGATGCCGGCCACGGGGCTGGTCTCGTAGCTGAAGCGAGGGTCCTTGCTCAGCGTGGGCAGCTGCTGCAGGGGCACGGCGTCGGCCCAGTTGATCTCCCCCGCCGACAGGGCGTCGACGCGGCTCTGGTCGACCAGCAGGAACCGGAAGTCGACCTCGTCCAGGTAGGGGCGCCCGCTGCGGAAGTACTTGTCCCACTTCTTCAGGGTGATGTGGTCACCCTGGACCCACTCGACGAACTGGAAGGGCCCGGTGCCGACCGGGTTGCGGGCCGGGTCCTTGGACTCGATCGCCTTCTGGTTGACGATCTCGCCGTTGTTGGCGAGGTTGGTGAGGAACGGTCCAAACGACGCCTTCAGATGGAACGTCACCTGCGTGGGCGAGACGACCTCGACGGCGTCGATGGGCGCGTACAGCGGGGCGTAGGCGCTCGCGGTCTTGGGGTCGAGGATCCGCTCGAAAGTGTACTTGACGTCGTTGCCGGTGAACTTCTCGCCGTTGTGGAAGTACGCGTTGTCGACGAGGTCGAAGGTCCACGTCTTGGCGTCCTGGGACGTCCACCTGGTGGCCAGCCGCGCGACGAGGTCCCCGTTGGGGCCGATGTCGAGCAGCTTGCTGAAGATGCCGTCATACACCTGGGCGCCGGTGTAGACCGAGGACACCGCGGGGTCGAGGCTGTCGGGCTCACCGGTGAGCGCGGCCTTCAGGATGCCGCCCGCCTTCGGCGCCGAGCCGGACGATCCGCCCGCCGCGGTCGAGGAGGCGCTCGGGGCGCAGGCCGCGAGCAGGCTGCCGGCGCTGCCGGCGCCGGCCACGGCGAGCCCGAGGAGGCCGGCGCGCCGCAGGAAGGATCGCCGCGGCAGGCCCGGGCCCGGATTGTTGGTCATGGAGATCTCCTGGTCAGCCGGCGTGGGCGCGGACGAAGTCGATGAGGGTCGTGTTGAACGGCTCGGGGGTCTCCCACAGGCAGGCGTGACCGCCGGGCACGGTGGCCCACGTGGCGTCCGGGACGGCGGCGTGCAGGCGCCGCGACAGCCGGACCGGGATGAGGATGTCCTCCTCGCCCGCGAGCACGAGCGTCGGAGTCGTGATCCGCTCCAGCCGCTCGACGGTGTCGTGGGTCTGGATCACGCTGAGCTGGGCCAGGTAGGCGTCGAGGGGCTGGTCCAGCGCGGCCATGGCCGCCTCGAACTCCTCCGCCTCCTCGGTGCGCTCCTCGAAGAACGGCACGGTGAAGGCCCAGAGCGTGACGTCCCGCATGACGGCGGGGACGCCCATCTCCCGGGCCATGTCGGCCCAGAGCGAGAACATCCGGGAGCAGAACGCCCCCGGCGCGGCGTACGTGCACGCCAGTGTCAGGGACTTCAGGCCGTCCGGGTGGGCCAGGGCGTACTCCTGGGCGATCATCCCGCCCATCGACACGCCCATCAGGTGCACGTCGGTAAGGCCCAGGTGGTCGACCAGCGCCTTCGCGTCGTCGGCGAGCAGCCGGGAGGTGTACGGCCCGGCGGGCTTGTCCGTCGCACCGATCCCCCGGTTGTCGAAGCGCAGGACCCGCAGTCCGGCCTCGAGCAGCGCGGGCACCTGGAAGTCCCACGACGCCAGGTCGTCGGCCAGGCCGTTGATGAGCACGATGGTCTCGGGACCATCGCCTTCGAGCTGGTAGTTGATGGTGATGTCGTTGACGTGAGCGGTGGGCACGGGACCTCCGGATCAGTTCTGCGCGGGCGCTGGGTCCGACTGCGGCCGGGCGCCGAGGGCGACCGGGCAGGCGACGTGGTGGGCAGCCGTGACGGGCTGCAGGACGGGGCGTTCCCGTGAGCACGAGTCGACCCGGAGCGGGCAGCGGGGGTGGAACCGGCAGCCGGTCGGGGGGTTGATCGGGCTGGGGATGTCGCCGGACAGCGGGACGTGAACCAGGCGGGCGTCCGGCTCGGGCACCGGGATCGCGGCCAGCAGCGCCCGCGTGTACGGGTGAACCGGGTCGGCGAACAGCTCCGCCCGGGCCGCGGTCTCCACGATGCCGCCCAGATACATGACGCTGACCTCGTGGCTGACGTGTTCGACGACGCCGAGGTCGTGGCTGACGAAGAGCACGGCGACACCGAGCTCGCGCTGCAGTTTCGCCACCAGGTTCAGGATCTGCGCCTGCACGCTGACGTCGAGGGCGCTCACCGGCTCGTCGGCCACGATGAGTTCGGGCTCGCTGGCCAGCGCCGCGGCGATCCCCACGCGCTGCCGCTGGCCGCCGGACAGCGCCGCGGGATGGCGGTCGGCGTGGTCGGGTGACAGGCCCACCAGGTCGAGCAGCTCGCGGACCCGCCGGTCCCGGTCGAGGGCGGAGCCCACGCCGAAGGCGTCCAGGGACTCCCGCACGCTGCGGCCGACGGTCCACCGGGGGTCCAGGCTGCCCAGGGGGTCCTGGAACACGGGCTGGATGCGCCGGCGGACCTCGCGCAGTGCCCTGCCCCGGAGCCCGACGATCTCGGTGCCGTCGAAGACGACCGACCCCTCGTCGGGCCGTTGCAACCCGAGGACGCAGCGCGCCAGCGTGCTCTTCCCGCTGCCCGACTCACCGACCAGCCCGTGGGTCCGGCCACGCCCCACGCTGAGGTCGACGCCCGACAGCGCGTGCACGCGCCGGCGGCGCAGCCCCGCGTCGGGAGCCGGGAAGGTGACGACGAGCCCTCGCACGTCGAGCAGAGCCGTCATCGGACCTCCTCGGTCACGGCCTGGTGCAGCCAGCAGGCCACCTGTCCGCCGTCCGGCATGCCGATCACGGGAGGGGCCGTGGCACAGCGGTCGTGCACGTGGGCGCACCGTGACGCGAAGCGGCAGCCGGCCGGTGGTTCGGTGAGATCGGGCACCCGGCCGGGAATCACGGGAAGGTCGCCCGACCGGTGGTGGGCGGCCGGCTGGGAGTCGAGCAGCGCACGGGTGTACGGGTGCAGCGGCCGGGCGAAGAGGTCGCGGACCGTACCCTGCTCGACCACCTGCCCCGCGTACATCACGGCGACGCGGTCGCAGACCTGGGCGACGACGCCGAGGTCGTGAGTGATCAGCAGGACCCCGGTGCCGCTGCGGACGGTGAGGTCGCGCAGCAGGTGCAGGATCTGGGCCTGGATGGTCACGTCCAGCGCGGTGGTCGGCTCGTCGGCGATGAGCACGGCCGGGTCGTTGGCCAGGGCCGCCGCTATCACCACGCGCTGCTTCATGCCGCCGGAGAACCGGTGCGGCGGGTCGGCGTAACGGGCGCGCGGGTCGGGGATCCCGACGATGCCCAGCAGTTCGACGGCGCGCTCCCGCGCCGCCCGCCGGCTGACGTCGCGGTGGTTGCGAATCGCCTCGGCCACCTGGGCCCCCACCGAGAACGTCGGGTCCAGGCTGGACGCCGGGTCCTGGCTGACCAGGGCGATGTCGTCGCCCCGGATCCGCCGGTACTGCTCGTCGGTGAGGCCACGCAGGTCCTCCTCGTCCAGCAGCACCCGGCCGGAGACCTCCGACCCGCCGGGCAGCAGGCCCATGACCGCGCCGCCGAGCGTCGACTTCCCGCATCCCGACTCGCCGACCAGCCCGACGATCTCCCCCGAGCCGACGGCCAGGGTGACCCCGTCGACGGCTCCCACCCAGCGGCCTCCGGGCACCGGGATGCGCACCCGCAGGTCTTCGATCTGGAGCACGGCGCCGGTCACGAGACCACCCCTTGCGGGTCGAGGTGGCGGCGCAGTCCGTCGCCGAGCAGATTGAAGGCGAGGACGATGACCGCGATGGCCAGCCCGGGGAAGATCTCGACCCAGGGTGCCTGGGTGAGCACGTCGCGGCCTTCGGAGAGCATGAGCCCGAGCGAAGGGGTCGGCGGCTGCGTGCCCAGGCCGAGAAAGCTCAGCGCGGCCTCGATCTGCACCGCGAAGCCCGCCAGGATCGCCGCCTGCACCAGCAGCGGCCCCAGCGCGTTCGGGATCACGTGACGCCGCAGCACCGCGGCCGACGACCAGCCCCGGGCCCGGCCGCCCTCGACGAAGCCCGACTGCGAGACCACCAGGGACGACGCGCGTTGCACCCGCGCGAGGATCGGCAGGTAGATCAGCGCGATCGCCAGCGCCGCCACGAGGCTGCCGGGCCCGACGATGGCGATGAGGCTGATCGCCAGCAGGAGCGCGGGAAGCACGAGCAGCATGTCCAGCGGGCGCGAGATGACCTGGTCCACCCACCCTCCGAAGTAACCGGCGAGCGTCCCCAGCGGCAGGGCGATGAGGGAGGCGACGGCCACGGCCCCGAAGACGATCGCCAGGCTGGTACGGAAGGCGTAGATCGTACGGCTGAGCACGTCCCGGCCGAGGGCGTCGGACCCGAAGGGATGCCCCAGGTCGGGCGCGCCGAGGACCCGGGAGGAGTCGATGGCGTTGGGATCGTACGGGGCGAGCAGCGGCGCGAGGATCGCGACGACCACCAGCACCACCAGGATGAGCGCGCCGATCCGCGCCGAACGCGGCAGGGCCGCGACGGCCGATCGGCTCCGGCGAGCGCCCGACGCCATGGTCATGGTCACGACTGCCCCCTGTCGGAGACCCGCGGGTCGATGAAACCGACCACCACATCGGTGATCAGGCTGATCAGGATGAAAAGGGTGGCGACCACGAGCAGCCCCGCCTGCACCACCGGATAGTTGCGCTGGTTGATGCCCGTGACGATCAGGCGGCCCACGCCGGGCAGGGCGAACAGCGTCTCCACGACGATCGCGCCGCCCAGCAGGACGCCGAACTGGATCCCGATCACCGTGGCGATCGGAGCCGCCGCGTTGCGCAGGGCATGGCGGTAGACAATGGAACGTTCCCGTGTGCCCTTCGCCCTGAGATAGACGATGAAGGGACGGCCCATCACCCCGAGCATGGACCCGCGCGTCGTCCGTATGATGTACGCCGCCTCCGCGACGGCCAGCGTGAGAACTGGGAGGATCATGTAGTGCAGGTTGCCGCCCGGGTCTTCGCCGAAGGCGATGAAGCCCGACGGCGGCAGCCACATCATCGTGCCGGAGAAGAACAGCACGAGCATGATGCCGAGCCAGAAGTCCGGAACGCTGATCCCGAAGACGACGAACCCCTCGGTCAGGCGGCGGGCCCACCGGCCCCCGACCGCCGCACGGACTCCCAGCGGCACCCCGACGGCGACGGCGAGGACCATCGACAGCAGCGTCAGCTCCAGGGTGACGGGGATCCGCTGCGCGAGCAGCTCGCTCAGCGGCGCCTTGCTGATGAAGTCCTGACCGAACTGCCCGTGCAGGACGCCCGTGATCCAGTCGCGGTACTGCGTCCACAGCGGGTCGTCGAGGTGCAGCTGCGCCCGTACCTGGGCCACGTTGGCGGGGGTGGCCCGGAAGCCGAGCATGGTGCGCACGGGGTCTCCCGGCACCAGCCGGATGATGAGGAAGATGAAGACGCTCATCACGAACAGCACGGGGATCGTCAGGGCGAGCCGCCGGAGCACGAAGCGCAGTCGCGGGCTCATCCGCCGGTCTCCAACGTCGCCGCCTCGCCCACCCGCACCACCAGGTCGCGGATGAGCTTCTCGGTGAGGCCGAAGTGCTCCAGCGCGATCGCCGAGGCACGGTCGGGGTCCTGCTCGATCACGGCGTCGGCGAGCTCGCCGTGCTGGATCGCGGCGATACGGCGGATCTCGGGCGTGTACGGCTCCGCGCCGAGGTCCAGGCTGATGCTGGTGCGGATCTGGGCGCTGATGCCGACGAGCACCGGATTGTGCGTCGATTCGGCCACCGCCCGGTGCAGCCGCTCGTCGGCGACGCGGGACTCCTCGCGATCGCCGGCCTCGCGGTAGTCGACGAGGGCCTGCGACAGGGACGCCACGTCGTCGTCGTTGCGGCGGCGGGCGGCCGTCGCCGCGATCACGGGCTCCAGGAGCCGGCGGGCGTCGAACAGCGCCTCGAACCGCGACCAGTTGGGCAGCAGGTGGCGCCGGATCAGGTCGGCCGAGGACGGCCTCCAGCCCTCCAGCACGAACGAGCCGCCGGTACGGCCGCGCCGCTGCTCGATGTAGCCGCTCTCCGTCATCCGGCGCAGGGCCTCGCGCACGGTGGCGCGGGAGACGCCGAGCAACGACGCGAGCTCGCGCTCGGGGGGAAGCGCCTGGCCGGGCACGTATACTCCCAGCGCGACCGCGGTGACCAGGCGCTCCACGATCTGCTCCGGGGCGTTGCGCACCACGATAGGACCGGCCAGCGGATCGGTGCTGTCGCGCTGCAACTCGGTCAGCAGGGGTGGCTCGAAGGACTCGCTCATCCGTGACTCACCGGCTGGAACCACCGATGGATGAACCGGGCGAGGACCTTGGCTCCGTCGACGATGCTCTCCAGGTCGACGCTCTCGTCGATCCCGTGCATGTCGAACACCCGAGGGCCGTAGCAGAGAGCGGGGACGTCGAAGTCGTTGACGTAGAAGCGGGCGTCGGTGGTGGCCCCGATGACGTAGGTGCGCGGGTCTGTGCCGTGAACCTCGCGGTGGGCCTCGGCCACCGCCGCGGTCAGCGGGTGGCCGTCCGCGAGGGCGTACCCGGCCGCCCGGAACCCGGTGGGCGTCACCAGCGGCGCGGAGGGGAAGCGGTCGTCACCCGCCACGATGCCGTCGATGGCGGCGCGGACCCGCTTTTCGGCCTCGTCGGCCGACCAGCCCCGCGGGAAACCCACGCGCAGCCGCAGCAGCGCCTCCGTCGGCACGCTGGACGGCCAGTCACCGGCTGAGATCTGACCGACGTTCACGTTGTACGGGCTGGGGAGCTCGGCGAAGGCCTCGTCGGGCACCTCGTCCGGCAGCCGGTCGCACCACTCCCGGAGCCCCTGCGCCAGGACCGAGCAGAGATCGACCGGGTTGACGGCCAGGTGCGCCGACTCCGCGTGCGCGGAACGGCCCACCACGCGCACGTCGAGCCAGAGCACGCCGACCCCGCCCGTGAGGATCCCCAGGTCGGTGGGTTCGAGAACGACGGCGGCGTCGGCGAGGACCCCGGCCCGGGCGGCCGACAGGGTGCCGTTGCCCGTGCACTCCTCCTCGATCGCGCCGAGGAGCATCAGGCGGCCGGTGTCGAACCCGGGCGCCACCTCGTCGAGAGCCCGTACGGCGAGCAACCCCATGGCGAACCCGCACTTCATGTCGCCGGCGCCGCGCCCGTAGAGCCGGCCGTCACGACGGGCCGGCTGGAACGGGGGGCTGGTCCACAGCTCGGGGGTGCCGGCCGGCACCACGTCGAGATGGCCGTTCAGCAGCAGGGAACGGCCGCCTTCCGCGCCCCGGCTCCCCAGCACGTTGGCCCGTCCGGCGTACGAAACCTGCCTCACCCCGGCGAGGGGGTCGGAGACGATGTCCTCCGGGATCGGCAGCGACTCGACGTCGAAGCCGGAGGCCGCGAGTTCCGCCCCGAGCACGTCACAGGCCGCGGATTCATGACCGACCGTGCTCCGCGCCGCGACGAGCCGCTCGAGAAAGACGAAGGCGTCCTCCGCCAATGCCTCCACTGCGCCATCGATGGCCTCTCCGCTGAACATCCCACCTCCAAGGTTTATGGTTCAGACCATAGACCATAAAAGGGATGGTAACGGGACATCTATCGGATGTCCACAGGTCAGACACCTTCTGGTCGTTTACGTCAAGCGGCCGTGAGGGGCCTCCTGTCATCGATCTCGCGGCAGAGAGCGATCAGCTCGTGGTGGACGGCGAGAGAATCCTCGTATCGCTCCGGGCTCCTTGCCCGCGACGCGAGACGCCATCGCGACCTCGGGGAACCGTCGTCGCGGCCTCGGGGAAGTCGCCGTCCGCGACCCCGATCGGGCCCGTGGCCCCGGTCTGAGCTTCAGCTGTGCGTGGGGGCCACCACCGGGCCGACGGCACGGAAGACGACCGTGAAAGAGCCCGCTGCCGCATCGATCTGGTAGGCGTAACAGCCGGGAGCTCGCAATCGGGTCAGGGATGGATACTCCCGCCAGCCGCCGGGCACCGCGTCCTCGGCCGGATCCAGGAGGAGTTCCTCGACGGCAGGATCGCCGAACCTGAGCTCGCCGGGCCCGTCGAGTTGCCGGCCGCGCACCAGAACCGGTGTGGTCAGTACGGGATTCACCGCCCACGCCACTTTCTGAGCAGCCCAGGTGGGGTCCGCCCACGCGCCGGCGGGGTCAGGGGCGGAGTAGTCGAGGCGGCCGCCCTCCAGCCCTATCGGCCCGGCCAGCCATCCGCCCCGAACCGACCCCGTGTCCTCGCCGGGTCGCGTGGTTTCGGTGGTGACCGGACATCGCGTTCCCGGTTGATGACGCTCAACCGCCCATGGGCGACGCAGCCGCGCTCCGGGATCCGATCCGGCGTTTCCATGCCCGCCTTCGGCCGCTGGAGCGGGACTCGCGCTGCAGCCGGCCGTCACGAGAACCAGCGCGACGACCAGGATGGGGAACCGATGTCTCATGGATCCCCCTACATCACGGGGCCTCGAAAGGTTCCAGGTTCGCAGCGCGGTCGCGGTCGCCGTCTGCGAGCGGCTGATGCGCCGTCTCCCCGAGCGCGGTGACGTTCGGCGACTCGCCGTAAAAAATCTTCCGTGGTCCAGTGCTTGCGGGTAAGCAGCGTGGTCAGCGGGTGACACTCCACCGTGTTCATAGTGCGCCTCCCCTCCGGTCAAGGGTGGCCCCCAGATGTGGTGCCGCATCCGGGCTCTGGGAACAGCACCGGTGTAGGAAGCAGCGCAGGGCAACGCCGGCTCCCTTCATGACGAGCCCCTGGTGAGCGAACGTGAGCCCACCAGCGCGTTACCCGGGCACCGCCTTTCCTGCCCGGCAGGCCGACACAGAAAGAGGAACGACACCGATGAAACTGAGCGACCTCCTCGCCGACCACGACCACCACGTGATTCAGGGCGATCCCGCGGCGGCCGACGTCCGGGCCGGTATCGCCTACGACTCACGGCGGATGACCCCCGGATCGATGTACGTCGCCATGCGGGGCACCAACGCCGACGGCCACCGGTTCATCCCCGACGCCGTGGCGCGCGGCGCCGTGGCGGTGCTCGTCGACCGCCCGATCGACGACAACGTGCCCCCGCACGTATGTGTGGTACGGGTGGCGGACACTCGCGCCGCAGCCCCCGTCGTGGCCTCCAGATACTTCGGTGAACCCGCGCGCGAACTCTCCGTCGTCGCCGTCACCGGCACGAACGGCAAGACCTCGGTGTCCTACATGATCGAGGAGGTTCTCCGCACCGGCCTGAAGGTGTGCGCCGGGGTCATCGGCACCGACGGGTACCGCGTCGGCCACGAGACGATCAAGGTCGACAGGACGACCCCCACCACTCCGGAATCGGTGGACCTGCACCACATCCTGCGGCTTATGCGGGATCGCGGCGCAGGCACGGTGATCATGGAGGCGTCGTCCATGGCGTTGACGCTGCACCGCGTCGACTGCGCGGACATCGACGTCGGCGTGTTCACCAACCTCACCCCCGACCACCTCGACAACCACGGCAGCATGGAACAGTACAAGGCCGCGAAACTGCGGTTGTTCGACCGGATGTGCCACAGAGCGGTAGCGAACGCCGATGACCTGGTCAGCGCGGACATCGCCGCGTTGATGCCGGGAACGGTCACGACGTTCGGCATCGACAACGAGGCGGATTTCCGGGCGACCGACCTGGTGATCGAGCCCGCCGGTACACGGTTCATCCTGCACCACGACGGTCGGCGGAGGCCCGCGAAGGTGCCCGTCCCGGGACGGTTCGCCGTACACAACGCCCTGGCCACCGTGGCGACCTGCCACCTGCTCGGCCATGACGTGCACGCGGTCCTCGACGCGCTGGCATCGCTGCCCCCGATCCCGGGCCGGTTCGAAACCTTCCAGACCCCCGACGGCGTCTCGGTGATCGTGGACTATGCCCACTCTCCCGACTCGCTGGAGAAGGTGCTGACGACGATCGGTGGATTCGCCCGCCGCCGCATCATCACCGTCCTCGGCGCCGGCGGAGACCGCGACACCACCAAGCGTGCCCCCATGGGTCAGATCGCCGGCAAGCACTCTGATCTTGTGGTGGTCACCAACGACAATCCGCGTGGCGAGGACCCCGAGGCCATCGCCGACCAGATCATCTCCGGTGTGGCGCGGACCGATGCCGAGGTCGAGCGGATCCTTGACCGTGAGGCGGCGATCCGGCGGGCGCTGACCGTCGCCGAACCCGAAGACACCGTGCTGATCGCGGGCAAGGGCGCCGAGCCGTACCAGATCATCGGCGCGATGACCGTCCACTTCAACGACATGGAGACCGTTCGGAAACTGACCGCGGACCTGTCAGCCTCCTAACGCTCGCGCCCGCTCGACGCGGAAGCGACCTCGATTCAGGCCGTGTCTTGAAAGATCGCCACCCTTCGTGATGATCTTCGCGTGGGGCGGGGAGAGATGCGGGTCGACGCCCCCTCAGGGCGGCGGCAATCGGGCGGGATCCGGTGCGGCGGGCGCGGCACCGGTGGCGTCGGCCGGATACGGGGAAAGGTCACGGCCTTTCGACGCGGGTGAGGATGATCGCATAGCGGCACTCGGCATCGCCGGTGTTGGCGAAGACGCACGGGACGGGTTCGTCGACTTCGATCGAGTCGCCCGGGTTGAGTTCGTGCACCGCATCGCCTTCGTGGAAGGTCAGCCGGCCGTCGAGCACCCAGACGACCTGCCGGATGAAGGCCAGGGACGCTGCCGGATACGGCACGCGGGCCCCAGGCGGCAGGCGGACCTCGGCGATGTCTGCGGGGAAACGCGGCCCGGTGATCTGGCGCCGACGATATCCGGTGGCAGGATCGCGCCATTCCGTGGCGTCGGCCATCCGGCGCACCCCAGTGACCTGCTCCCCGCTGCTGTCCGGTGCGCCACCGGTGGCGCCTTCGGCGGGGGTCAGCAAGGCGGAGACCCTGAGCTGGAAGGCAGCGGCCAGTTTGCCGAGGACGACAGCGGTGGGGTTGCTCTCGGCGCGCTCGATCCGGTTGATCATCGCGCGGGACACACCGGAGGCGTCCGCGAGCTGCGCCAGAGTCCATCGGCGCTGTTCCCGTTCGCTGCGGATGCGGGCTGCGATCTGCCCGACCAGGGGATCCACTATATTGGACATAGACATATAATATATGAGATAGGGCTCAAGAGGGCCCGCCCGGCAGGCCCGCACGCCTCAGCGAACCCGCGGACGCCGTCCGCGGCGTCCGCACCACGCGGCGTACCGCCGCGGCGCATACCGGCCAGGTCCTGGCATCGCTGACTCGTCGGGACTGCCGATCTCTGACAACCCGTTCATGAATTCCATCCGTTGGAGGACCAATGGAACTCGGTCTCGCACTGCCCACCGCCGGACCGCAGACCTCGCCGGAGACGATCGTCAAGGTCGCCAAGGAGGCCGAACGGCTCGGCTACGCCGCCTTGTGGACGTTTGAACGCCTGCTCCGCCCGCTCGAGAAGGTCGTGTTGTGGTCGGGGGGTGAACCCGCGATGATGCCGGAGCTCTACCGCTCGACGTACGAGCCGCTGGAGACGCTGAGCCATGTCGCCGCCGTGACCGAGCGGATCAAGCTGGGCACCGCGGTCATGGTGGCGCCGCTGCACGTACCCGTGTCGCTCGCCCGCCGGTTCGCCACCCTGGACCGGTTCAGCAGCGGCCGGGTCATCGCCGGCCTGGGACAGGGCTGGCAGAACTACGAGTTCGAGACGGCGAACGTACCGAGCAACCACAAGGGCGCCCGCACGGAGGAACTCATCACGGCGATGCGGGCCGCGTGGGGCCCGGACCCGGTCCGGCACGACGGCGAGTTCTACCGGATCACGCCGTCGCAGGTGAACCCCAAGCCGGTCCAGGCCCGTATTCCGGTGCTACTGGCCGCGAACGGGCCGGCCGCCGTCAAGCGCGCCGGCCGGATCGCGGACGGCCTGATCCCGATCGCCTCCTCGGCGCAGGAACTGCGCGGCATCATGTCCGCGTTCCACGACGCCGCCCGGGAGGCGGGCCGCGACCCCGGGGACCTCAAGGTGGTCAACCAGGTGCCCTGGCCGACCCCGGTCACCCGTGAGCCGATCGGGGACGACCGGCCCTTCCTCGGCGGATCGCCCCGGCAGATCGCCGAGGACCTCATGGCCGCCCGCGAGAGTGGTGTGACCCAGGTGTACCTCGCCGGCGGCCAGGGCCTCGGACTCGACGTGGGCCTGCAGGCCGCCGACGTGGACCAATGGCTCGGGTTGCTCGGTGAGGTGATCGAGGCGGCCGGCCGCCTCGGCGTCCTCGCGCCGTGAGGCGACGGCACCCTGACCTTCTTCCCTGGCGCCCGTTGCCCTGCGGAGTCAGGCGTCGCTACGGGGACTCGCCGCCCAAAGCCATTGAACTCAGATCAGAGTCCGAGAGCTTTGATCCAGTCCCCGGATGAGGCACGTTGCCGTTAGAGCCCCGGTAGTACGGAAGATCGGTCAGGGACTCACGTCCGCCGCCGGTACGGGCAACGGTTCGACGACCGCGCCCTCGCCGGGAAGGCCGGACTCCCTGATCTGGGGATGTCTCGCGCCGCGAGGCCATTCGCGGAAGCGCCGGAACGTCATGGGGACGCCTCGGGCGACGGACAGGTCCGGGCTGTCCATGACCTGCACGTGCACGTGCGGCTGGGTCGAGTTGCCGGAGTTGCCGCAGTCCGCGATCGGCTGCCCCGTCGTCACCTCCTCGCCGAGGGCGACGCGAACGGAGCCGGCTCGCAGATGCACCAGGGCGACGAACGCGCCGCTGTCACGCAGCGCGATGATCAGATGGTTGCCGGCGATCGCCTCCACCCCTTGCCGGAGCCGCGCCGCCTGACCCAGCGCATAGGGCACCAGGGTCAGCTGTGACCGCCGCCCCACGTGATCGATCTCGCCATCGTGCGCGGCGACGACGACGCCGTCGGCCGGTGCCAGGATCGGCCGACCATAGGCGAAGAACCGCTCCGCCGGTTCGGTGGCGAGGAAGGTCCGCCAGTCACGGCGGTCCGCGGTCCGGTGACGATGGTCCACACCGATGAAGTCGATGGCATACCGCTCGCCCAACAGATCGGTCCCGTGACTCGGGACCCGCCGGGCCGGACTGTTCCTCGCCAACCACAGCCCCGCGAACGGCAGCGAGAGCACGACTTCCCGGATCATCGAATGGCCTCCGCCCCTTTCACCGGTAAACGATCGCGGGAAACCATTGGTGCCCGACTCCTGCGCCGGGCCGTGGTCACTTCCGCTCGCCGGGCCCGTCCAGCAGTGCGGTGGTAACGGCCGCGACCGCGGTGACGATGGCGGCTCGGTGGCCGGCGAGACGCTTGCCCGGATCCTCGTCCAGGGGGTTGCGGATCACCGCGGCCGTCATGTTCCAGCTCTGGGCCGCCGCCAGCGCGATCATCATCGCGTCCATCGCGGTCGTCACCTCGACGCCGTAGCGCTCGGCGATCGCACCGGCTTTGGACAGGTGTGCCTCCCGCTCCTGGTCCGATGCGTCGGGGCGTTCCAGCATCTTCCACTGGGTGAGGCGTTGCAGTCCCGGATCGGCCGTCAGTTCGTCGAACAGCGCGCCGGTGTAGCCGGCCAGGTCGTCGGGCGTGAACGGTACGACGTCGGCCAGGACGCGGAGCCGGTCGGCCAGGACCGCGTCGAACAGGGCCTCCTTGGAACCGAAGTAGGCGTAGATCGCCTGCTTGTTCGCCGAGGCGGCGACTGCGATGCGGTCGACCCGGGCCCCGGCGAATCCGACACGGACGAACTCGTCGTACGCCGCGGCCAGCAGCCGCGCGCGGGTGGCGGAGGAGTCGTAGCTCATAACCACCACCCTAAAACAACCAGATGGTTTGACTTCCTCGAATCCAGTCGAGGGCTTCCTGGAGTCGGTGATCGCCGCGGTTGAGCCGTTCGGCGTGGGCACGGGGCGCCCCCGCGCCCGGCGGTCAGCCGACGGTGATCGGACGCTCGAAGAAGGTCTCCAGCACGACGATCGCCTGCGTGCCGGAGACGCCGGAAATGTCGTAGATCCTGCGGAGCACGTCCTGCAACTGCTCGGTCGTCGGGGTACGGACCTTCAGCAGAACCGAGGCGGCACCGGCGATGACGTGCGCCTCCTGCACTTCGGGCAGGGCGGCGAAGGCCGCTGCCGTGTCGCCCATCCAGGCGTTCGAGTCGACCATGACGTAGGACAGCACCCCCAGGCCCAGGGCCTTCGGGTCCACGTCCACCGTCGTGGTGCGGATCGCCCCCCGCTCGCGCAGTTTCCGCACCCGCTCGTGAACGGCGCCCGCGGACAGGCCGACGCTCTGCCCCAGCGCGGCGTAGGACTGTGTCGCGTCTCGCTGCAACTGTGCGATCAGCGCACGGTCGATCTGATCCATGTTCGGTCCAGTCTTGTCGTAGCCTGATGGCGTTCGGTATGAATATTATATGACTGAAGGAAATTTGATGACGGATCGATTCAAGGCAGAGTTCCAGGCGCTCGACGAGCGGTTCACGGGTTACGACGGAGACACTCACGTTGAGGTGCTGCACAGCGGGAGCAGGAAGACCGAAGGACCCGTCTACTTCCCTGCCGGCCGCTACCTGGTGTGGAGCGACATCCCCAACGACCGCCTGCTGCGCTGGGACGAGACCACCGGCGCGGTCGGGGTCTTCCGCTGCCCGTCAGGCAACGCCAACGGCAACACCGTCGATCGCGAGGGGCGGCTGATCACCTGCGAGCAGGGCGCCCGCCGCCTCACGCGGACCGAGCACGACGGCGCCATCACCGTCCTGGCCGACAACTACCGGGGCAAGAGGCTCAACAGCCCCAACGACGTCGTGGTCAAGTCGGACGGCTCCATCTGGTTCACCGATCCCCGGTACGGGATCACCGGCTACTACGAGGGCGCACCCGCCGAGAGCGAGATCGGCGCGGACCACGTCTATCGCCTCGACCCCGGCACCGGGGAACCGACCGTCGTCGCCGACGACTTCGTCCGCCCCAACGGCCTCGCCTTCTCCCCCGACGAGTCGCGGCTCTACGTCGTCGACACCCGTAAGCGGCACCTGCGGGTGTTCGACGTCGCCGGCGACGGTCTCAAGGGTGGCCGGGTGTTCGCGGAGGCCTGGTTCGACGGCATACGGCTCGACTGTTACGGACGGATCTGGGCCGCGGCCCTCGACGGGCTGCACTGCTACGACCCCGACGGCACGTTGATCGGCAAGCTGCTGCTGCCCGAGGCGGCCAGCAACCTGACCTTCGGCGGAATCAGGCGAAACAACCTGTTCATCACCAACTCGGCCGGAAACCTCTACTCCATTCGCGTGACCTTCGCAGGCGCGAAGTGAACCCTCCCGCTTGATCACCGGCCAGCCGACCTCCGCGGCCCGCGCCCACGGTCGGCCGGCAGCCGGGCCTCCCGGCCGACCACTGCGCTCCCCCGCGACATCCCGACAAAATCGTCGAATACCGCCAAACCACACGGAAATTCCTGGCACAGGATGCCAGGACGACGGCTTCACAGGTGTCTCTTCGGAAACAGAATGGGCCTCCACCCTTGCCATAAACCGGGCGAGTGCCGAACATGACAACGTTGTCATCGGGTTGACGTTGAGCCGGAACCGGCTCACCTGTGATTGGACTTGCCCTACATGTCGAACCAGCCCCCTCCCCTCTCACGCCGGTCGGTCGTCGTCACAGGCGCGACCCTCCTCGCCGGGTTCGGCCTGGGAGTCGGGTTTCCCGCCACCGCCCGGGCGGCCGGTCGCGCCGTGCCCGGCGGTACCGCCGCACGGGAAGGACTAGCCGTATACCGCCCGATCACGGTGTCGTCCACGGACTACGCGCCCACCCCTGGCGAGTTCGTGGTGGACCGGATCAACTCCGTCGGAGTGCGGGGCACCGGCTGGCGTGCCGCCGACGGCGACCCCCAATGGATCTCCGTGGACCTGCAGGGAGACTGCGAGGTCACGTCCCTCCGCCTGACCTTCGAAGCCACGGCGAACGACCCGGTCTTCGTCCCCTCCACGAGCGGCAACCCGCGCGACAGCACGACCGGCCAGGAGATCCTGTCGAGCTACGCCGTCGACTTCGTCGTCGAGACCTCTCGCGACAACCGCTCGTGGACCGGTGTCCACCGCACCGACTCCGGCCCCGGCGGCGTCGTCGACATCACCCTGGCCAAGCCCGCCGTCGCGCGCTGGGTGCGACTGACCGTGCACAAGCGCTCCAACGCCAACCCGCTCGGCCTGAACGGCTTCGAGGTGTACGGCACGGCCCGGGGCCACCGGCCGGCGGTCACCGGCTGGACCGACTGGGGAACCCACCGGCACACGGCTCCCAAGCTCGAGGTCGCCGCCGACGGCACGGTGCCGCTGGAGTCGGGCTGGACGCTGACCATGGACGACTGGGCGGGCGGCGACGGCCCGGCCCTGTCCAGGCCCGCGGTGGACACCGGTTCCTGGCTTCCCGCCGTCGTGCCCGGCACCGTCCTGGCCACGCTGGTGGAGCAGGGGCACCTGCCGGACCCGGTGACGGGCTTCAACAACCTCCATATCCCCGAGGCGTTGTCGCGTCACTCATGGTGGTACCGGCGGAGCTTCGACGTGCCGCGCGGTGTGCGCACCGGCCCCGGACGCCACATCTGGCTGGAGTTCGACGGCATCAACCACAAGGCGGACATCTGGCTCAACGGGCAGCGGGTAGGCGACCTGACGTACCCCTTCGGCCGCTCCGCCCACGACATCACGAACCTGCTGACCGCCAAGGGCGAGCAGGTGCTGGCCGTGCAGATCACGCCGATGCCCCTCCCCGGCAGTCCCGGCGACAAGGGACCCGCGGGGCTGGCCTTCGTGGACGCCGGCGCCACCATGATGAACCGCAACTCTCCGACGTATCTCGCCGCCTCCGGCTGGGACTGGATGCCGGCGGTGCGCGACCGCGTCGCCGGCATCTGGAACCACGTGCGGCTGCGCTCGACCGGCGACGCCGTCATCGGCGACCCCCGGGTGGACACCAGACTGCCCGGCCTGCCCGACACCCGCAGCGCCGACGTGACCATCGTGGTCCCGGTGCGCAACGCCGGCACCGAGGACCGGCCCGTCACGGTCGTCGCCTCGTTCGACAACGTGCGGGTCTCCCAGACGGTCACCGTGCCCGCGGGCGGAGCGGTCGACGTCACCTTCGCTCCCGACGCCTACGACCGGCTCCGCCTGCGCGACCCCAAGCTGTGGTGGCCCAACGGCTACGGTGAGCCCAACCTGCACGACCTCACCCTGGTCGCCTCGATCGACGGCCAGGAGAGCGACCGGCGCACCACCCGCTTCGGCATCCGCCAGTTCGGCTACGAGTACGACGTGCCGCTGCCCTTCGGCGGCGGCGCCGACACCTACCTCCAGACGGTCGACCTGGGCGAGCAGCGGGCCCAGTACGTGCGGATCAGGTGCCTGACCCGCGCCACCGGCTGGGGCAACTCGCTCTGGACCCTGTCGGTCATCGACAGCGCCGCCGCGGGCACCGACCTGGCCCTGCACAAGCCGGCCACCGCGTCCTCCGTGGACGACCAGGCCAACCAGCCGGGCAACGTCACCGACGGCGACGCGGGCACCCGCTGGTCCTCCGAGTTCGCGGACGACCAGTGGATCCGGGTGGACCTGGGCGCGATGGTCTCCTTCGACCGGGTCGACCTGACCTGGGAGCAGGCCCACGCCAAGACGTACGTGGTGCAGGTGTCCGACGACGACTCGACGTGGAGGGACGCCAAGGCGGTGGACAACTCCGCCGTGCCGCTGCCCTTCCACCGGGGCGACGCGAGCCTGCAGACCGTGGACTTCCCCGCCCGTACCGCCCGGTTCGTCCGGATCAACGGCGGCGCCCGGGCGACCAGCTGGGGCAACTCCCTGTGGACGCTGTCCGTGATCGACAGCGCCACGCCGGGGACCGACCTGGCGCTGCGTAAGACGACCACCGCCTCGACGGAGGAATCCTCCAACCCGGCCGTCCACGCGACCGACGGCGATTCCAACACCCGCTGGGTCTCGGCTTACGAGGACAACCAGTGGATCCAGGTCGATCTGGGATCGCCCGTCTCCTTCGACCGGGTCGTCATCGTCTGGGAGGTGGCCCACCCCAAGACGTACACGATCCAGGTGTCCGATGACGGCTCGACCTGGGCCGACGTGAAGTCCGTCGACAACTCCCCCGAGCCGCTGAAGATCAGCGTCAACGGCGTCCGCGTCTTCGCCCGCGGCGGCAACTGGGGATGGGACGAACTGCTGCGCCGCATGCCCGCCTCCCGCATGGACACGGCGGTGCGGATGCACCGGGACATGAACTTCACCATGATCCGCAACTGGGTCGGCAGCAGCACCCGCGAGGAGTTCTACGCCAGTTGTGACGAGCACGGCCTGCTGGTGTGGAACGACTTCCCCAACGCGTGGGCGATGGACCCGCCGGACCACCAGGCGTTCAACGACCTGGCGAAGGACACCGTCCTGCGCTACCGGATCCACCCCTGCGTGGTCGTCTGGTGCGGCGCCAACGAGGGCAACCCGCCCGCCGCCATCGACGACGGCATGCGCGACGCCGTCCAGTCGCAGGCCCCGGGCCTGCTCTACCAGAACAACTCGGCCGGCGGCATCGTCAACGGCGGCGGCCCTTACGGCTGGGTCGAGCCGCAGCGCTACTACTCCCCCACGACCTACGGCACCCAGAGCTTCGGCTTCCACACCGAGATCGGCATGCCCGTGGTGTCCACGGCCGAGAGCATGCGCAATCTCGTCGGCGAGGAGCCCGAGTGGCCGATCGGCGGCGCGTGGTACTACCACGACTGGAGCACCAGGGGGAACCAGGCCCCGCAGAACTACCAGGCGGCCATCGAGACCCGTCTCCACCCGGCCAAGGATCTCGACGACTTCGCGCGCATGGCGCAGTTCGTCAACTACGAGAACGCCCGCGCCATGTTCGAGGCGTGGAACGCCAACCTCTGGGAGGACGCCACCGGCCTGATGCTGTGGATGTCCCATCCCGCGTGGCACAGCACGGTCTGGCAGACGTACGACTACGACTTCGACGTCAACGGCATGTACTACGGGGCCCGCGCGGCGTGCGAGCCCGTCCACGTGCAGGCCCGCCTCGACGACTGGCGGGTCATCGCCGTCAACCACACCGCGCAGGCGCTCAAGGGCGTGACGGTCACGGCCGGCGTCTTCGATCTCCTCGGACGCCGGCTCGGTCCCCTCCGCCGCCAGGCGGTGGACGTCGCCTCGTCCGCGACGGCTCAGGCGTTCACCGCCGGCTGGACGGACGACCTGCCCGACTTCCACCTCCTCCGGCTCACCCTGGAGAACGGCCGCGGCGAGGTGCTGTCCAGGAACGACTACTGGCGCTACCGCGAACCCGCCGACATGCGGGCGCTCAACGACGTCCGGCGGGTGAAGGTCTCCGTCGACGCGGGGAAGGTGACCAAGTCGGGAACGCGGCGCGAGGTCACCGCGAAGGTCTCCAACCGCGGCTCGGCGGTCGCGGCCATGGTACGGCTGTCGCTGCTGGACGACCGGAGCGGTGAGCGCGTGCTGCCGACGTTGTACAGCGACAACTACGTCTGGCTGCTGCCCGGCGAGTCGCGGACCTTCACGCTCTCCTGGCCCGCCGAGTCCCTGCCCTCGGGCCGGCCCGCCGTGCGGGTGGAGGGATACAACGTCGAGCGGACCGTGGCACGGCCCTAACCACCGCCGGGGGCCGGGCGCCGACGCGCTCCGGCCTCCGGTCCGGGCCGTGTCCGGGAATGACGGCTATCGGGACCCCGTGAAGCTGTCCGTGGGACCGTATCGGGCATATCGCGCTTCGGTGATGAAAGCCCAATAGCGCTCTCCGTAGGACCAGTGCCACCACTCGGTGGGGTAGTTGACGAATCCGGTGGAGACCATGGCAGAGCTCAGGATGCTTCGGTTCTCTCTGGCCTCGTGGGAGATGGCGGTCGAGGCGGTGTAGCACTCTTCGCCGGCGTCTGGCGGGGTGGCGTTAACCGGTGTTCCCATCGGCAGTTCGGCGCCGCTGGGCGTGCACAGGGTGAGGTCGATGGCGCCGCCGGTGCTGTGCGGGGCCACGTCGGGCGGGGAGACGTACCTGCTGGCCTCGACGCTGGCGCGGCGCTCGTCCCAGCCGGGATGCGTGGCGCGGTGGTGGGCGACGGACGCGGTGAAGTACTGGTGCTGCAGGCTGGGCGGGCGGTAGCCCTCGACGACCAGGAGTCGCAGTTCGTGGGGTAACCGGGTCTGCGCGGCGACCAGGCGGTCGGCCACGCTCAGTCGTATGTGCGCGTACGCGCCCTCGTGGTCGGCCAACCGCTGATCGACGCGGATGGCCTCCAATGTGCGCAGGTCCACCAGGGGTTCCCCACATTCCTTGATGGGGACTGCGGCGATACGCGGGTCGGAGAGGATCACGACCTCCGGCATAGAAGCCTCCGTTGTAAACCGTGGGCGTTGCACCTGAGACGCCGACGCCATGATTCACCGGCCGGATCCAAAAACGCTGTAATCCCCTTTGGCGCGCTCTTACAGCGACAGTTCGTCGTACTCGCGGGAGCCGTGCAGCCGGAACACCTCCAGTGCCTCGGCAAGGGTCGCGCGGGCGGTGGTGTCGTCGCCGAGCGCCTCGTGTACCAGGGCCAGGTCCCGTAGGGTACGCGCGCGGAATAGGTCGATCCGCAGCGCCTCCCACAGCCGCAATGACTCCTCCAGACGGTCCTTGGCCTGGTAGAGGCGGCCTTCGGCCAGGTCTAGCTCGCCTATGGTGCGCAGGGTGCACGCTTCGCCCCAGCGGTCGTGTAGCGTGCGCGTGACGGCTAGGGCCTCTTCCAGCGGCCGTCGCGCCTGGTCGTGTCTGCCGAGCCGAAGCCGGGCCTTGGCCAGCGAACGCGCGCAGTAGGCCACCATCAACCGGTCGCCGAGCTCGTAGAAGATCTTCAGCGCCTGCTCACACAGTTCCTCGGCCTTGCCGTGCTCGCCCTTGGCGCGGTGGTGCAACGACATGCTGCGCAGGGTCAGCCCGATGCCGCGGCGGCTGCCGGTCTCCTGGTACAGGGTCATCGCCGCGGTGAAGTCGGTCCACGCCGCCACGTAGTCCCCCTGTTCGAGGCGTACCGTGGCCGCCAGCCGTTTGACGTGCGCGGTGGCCTCCGTTTCGGCCTGCTCGCTCCAGAGTTGCTCGGCCCGGCCGAGGAAGTGCAGCGCCTCGGCCAGGTAGCCCTGCTCCCGGCAGGCGGCGCCGAGCGCGGCGAGGGTGGCGGCCTCCCCTCGGGTGTCCGCGGCGGCGCGAAACAGGGAGAGCGCCTGGCTGAGGTACTGGCGTGACTCGGCGTAGAAGTCCCGCTCGTAGTAGAGATGGCCGAGGCCGGCCAGCAAGGTCGCCTCGCCGAGCACGTAGTCCGTGCGCCGCGCGGCCGCCAGCGCGGCCTCGTGCGTCCGGTGCCAGGCCGTGAACGGGTCGTCGAAGACGTACTGGCTGCCCTCGAGCGCTACCGACGACAGCGTGGAGGCGAGCTCGACGGCGAGCTGGTCGAGGTCCATCGCGGCTGCCAGCTCGACGGCGACGATCAGCGACTCCTCCTCGCTGCGGAACCAGGCCTGCGGATCGGCGAGCGCCAGCAGAGCCACGTCGTCGTCCACCGGATGGGCCTGCCCCAAGGCGGCGCGTCTGGGGATCGCCCCGGTCGAAACCGTCTCACTCAGCCGCTCGATCAGCCACAACCAGCCACCCAGGACCTTTTCGACCATGGCCGTCAACTCCTGTGCCGCTTCCTCGGCACGGGCGCGTTCCCCGGCGAACAGTCGGATCAGGTCATGCAGCCGGTAACGAGCCTGACCGGCCGCGTCCGGGCCCACCTCGTCCACGAGCGAGGCGTCCACGAGCTGCTCCAGGAGTCGCTCGGCCTCGCGCAGGCCGGCGCCCACCACGATCGCGGCGACCCAGATGGGGAAACTCGGCAGGCCCAGCAGGCCGAGCCGGCGCAGCATCCGCTTCTCCGCGGCGGACAGCATGTCGTAGCTGAGGGCGATGCTCGTGCGTACCTCCAGGTCTCCGGCGGCAAGCTCGTCGAGCCTGTGTTGTTCATCGGCGAGGCGGTCGGCCAGTCGCCGCACCGACCACCGGCGCCGCGAGGCCAGCCGCGCGCCCGCGACCCGCAGCGCGAGCGGTAGGCCACCGCACTGTTGGACGATGTGTCGCGCCGCGTCGAGGTCGGCGGCGATCCGATCCGCACCGGCGATCCGGATGAGCAGATCGATGGCCGCCTCGGGCAGGAGCATGCCCAGATCGACGAACATGGCGCCGTCCAGCCCGGCGAGCCTGTTCCTGGAGGTGACGATCACCCCGCAGCCCTGGCCGCCCGGCAGCAGCGGGCGTACCTGTGCCTCTGAGGCAGCGTCGTCCAGCACGATCAGCTTGCGCCGGTCGGCCAGCAAGGTGCGGTAGCGACCGGCGCGTTCTTCCAGCGTGAGGGGGAGGGGCACGCCGGGGGGTTCGAGCTCGCGCAGCAGCCGGCCCAGGACGTCCTCCGCGCTGGCGGGTACATGCGTGGTGCCGCGCAGTTCGACGTGCAACTGACCGTCGGGGTAGAAGTGGGCGATCTCGTGTGCGGTACGCAGCGCCAGAGCGGACTTGCCGGCCCCGCCCTGACCGGAGATGACGCAGATCGGCGTGGTGGCGGGGCGGGTGAGACAGTGGAGTAGCGCTGCCAGTTCCTCCGCGCGCCCGGTGAAATCCGGGAGAGGGGAGGGCAGCTGGCGGGGCATGCGCGCGGCGGCTTTCGCGGGGCTCGCCAGCGCGGGGTCGGAACGCAGGATGGATTTCTGCGCTTGACGCAGCTCCGGTCCCGGCTCGATCCCCAGCTCCTCGATCAGCACCTGCCTGCCCTGCTGGTAGACAGCCAGCGCGTCGGCCTGCCTGCCCAGCCGGTAGAGCGCCATCATGAGATCGCGGCGCAGTCGCTCACGTGTCGGGTGCAGCGCGACCAGCTTGGTGAGCTCGTCGATGAGCTGCTTGTCCTGCCCCGCCGCCAGGTTGGCGGCGGCCCACTCCTCGGTGATCGCCAGTCTCAATTCCTCCAGCCTTGCGGCCTCCGCGCGCAGGTACACGCTGCCGATCCCATCCAGAGCCTCACCGCGCCAGAGGCCAAGAGCCGTACGGAAGATCTCCCCTGCCTCCTTGTGCTCCCCATCGCGCACCGACTGCCGGCCCTCGGCGACGAGCCGTTCGACGACGTCCCTGTCCAGTGCGTCCGGGACGATCTGGGCGAGGTAACCGAGCCGGTGGGAGATGATGATGTCGGGCAGTCCCGCGTCGGCAAATGCCCTGCGCAGCGAGGCGACATAGGTTTGCAGCACGCCCCGGGCGGACGGTGGCGGATCGTCCTCCCAGATCACCCTGATCAGCTTGTCCACGGTGACGACCCGGCCCGTCTCCAGCAGCAGGGCGGCCAGCAACGCCCGCGGCTTCGCACCCCCGACGGGCACCTGCTGCCCGTCGCTCCACACTTCGACCGGACCGAGGAGCCGTAACTCCATGCGTTCCCCCAGTTTCGCGTGATCTCGACCAGACACTAAAGGGCGCCGTCGCGGCCCGCCAGCCTCCGTACAGAACGGAAGTACGGGACTTTTCCGCCGTCGCTCACCAACCTGGAGGAACGCGGCGTGAGAAAGCTTTCCGCTCCTTCGCCCGGTGACCGGCCGATGGCCGCACGCTTGCGTTCGCCACGCTGGGCGTGACGGCCGTCGACATCGCCTGGTGCCGCCGCACTCGTCATCGGCCAGTCGCTCATCGCCGACGGCGGCTCTTGTCCTGCCGTCCCAGGTAAGGAAAACAAGGCGCGGTCAGGATGCTCGACAGGGGATTAAAGAGGGTTTGAAGCGGGTTTGGAGAAGCCCTGCGGACACTTCCGACCATGGAACTTTTCAAGGGCTTCGTCCCACGCTTATCCAGCGTCCTGCGCTCGATCCTCGCAGGGACCATCGTCGCTCTGAGCGCCGTAACGATCTCCTCGACGCCCGCGGCGGCAGCGGTCACCCGTTCGACCATCGTCTCCGTGGCCCAGAGCCAGCTCAACAACGCGACGCGCAACCATGAGTCCCCGCTCGGCAGCAACTGCAACTACTACACCGGACACTTCCGCAGCTGGAAGCCCTCCTCGGGGTGCCCGTCCGGCGACGGCGTCCAGTGGCGTGACAGCGACTGGTGCGCCGACTTCTCCAAGTACGTCTGGAAGAACGCCGGCGTCCCGTATGCCGACGTGCCCGAGACCAGCGGCGGCGTCCTCACCGGCTGGGCCTCGTCCTTCAAGGACTACGGCGTCCAGCACGGCACGTGGCACACCCGTGGCAGCGGTTACCTGCCCCAGCCCGGTGACGCCATCGTCTTCGACTGGGAACAGAACGGCGACATCGACCACGTCGGCATCGTGAGTTCGGCAAACTCCAGCACGGTCTCCACGATCGAGGGCAACAGCGGCGACCGGATCAAGGCCAACTCCTACTCCCGCTCCAACGTCGACATCGTCGGTTACAGCGCTCCGGTCGGAGCGGCACAGGTCAGCGGTACGGCCTCGGTTTATGGGGTGCTGGCCGATGGACGGCTCACCTACACCGCGATCGACGCCGCCACCGGACAACGCACCCACGGCGCCGTCATCTCCACCACCACCCTGGGCTTCACCCCCAAAGCCATGGCCACCCTCAACTTCAACACCATCCTGATCACCGAAGACAGCCCCGAAGGCAAGCTCTACCGCATCGACGTCATCACCAACAACAACAGCCTGGTCTTCAACCCCCCCGTCCTGCTCGGCACCGGCTACACCCACCAACTCCTCGCCTACGACGGCAACACCCACCTATTCGGCATCGCCGACGGCGTCCTACGCCGCTACACCGTCAACACCGCCAAACCCACCCTGGCCAACATCTCCAGCGGAGAACTGATCGGCAGCGGCTTCACCCTCAAAACCCTCACCGCCACCGCATCCAACTGGATCCTCGGCACCACCGCCAACGGCATGCTCATCTCCTACCGCATCGACGGCACCCCCTACACCCGCCTCCAACTCCGCGACACCACCTGGCAGGTCTTCGACCACCTACTCTCCCCCGGCGGCGGCGTCTACTACGGCCACCACACCAACAGCGGCATGTACCGCTACCTCGACACCGACCCCCACGACGGCGACGCCAGCGACCTGACCGGCCTGGGCACCGTCGACCCCAGCGGCTGGACCCAGACCCTCCTCTCCGCCCAACCCTCCACCGTCAACTGAACACAGCACCCCCACATACCGGCCGGCAGCGGCCAGACCCCTGAAGGACTCCCCTCATGTTCAGACCCCTCCTCTCTCGTGTCCTCATTACGGCCGCGGCCGTCATCACCGCTTTGGGTGTGTCGGCCACGGCGCATCCCGTACTGGCCGGAACGCAGCCACAGCCCACCCCGGGGCCCAGCACGGCGTCGAACGTCAGCGCCGCTTACCAACTCGCCGCCTGCGACCCCAGCGGCACCACCTCAACCGACGCAGCCCTGGCCACCCAGCTCAACAGCACCCTCAAGGCCAAGATGCGCGGCTACATGACGGCCTACCGGGTGTCCTGCGCGCGAATGGTGATTAAGGCCGTGCACGACCGCGGGCTGGATCCTCGGGCGGCTGTGATCGCCATAGCCACGACCATCGTGGAAACCAGCATCCAGAACATCAGCGAAGAGGTCGACCACGACAGTCTGGGGCTGTTCCAGCAACGTGCATCCTGGGGGAGCGCGTCGCAGCGCCTCAACCCGACGTGGGCCACCAACGCTTTCCTCGACAAGATGCTCAGGGCTTACCCGAACAACAGCTGGAAGACCGCGTCGATCGGCGCCGTGTGCCAGGCCGTGCAGGTGTCGGCCTATCCGGACCGCTACCAGGTCGAGGCCGGAGATGCACAGATCATCGTCAACACCCTCTTAACCGACATCAGTGGGCCGAAAGGCACTGCCTCGGTTTATGGGGTGCTGGCCGATGGGCGACTCACCTACACCGCGATCGACGCCGCCACCGGACAACGCACCCACGGCGCCGTCATCTCCACCACCACCCTGGGCTTCACCCCCAAAGCCATGGCCACCCTCAACTTCAACACCATCCTGATCACCGAAGACGGCCCCGAAGGCAAGCTCTACCGCATCGACGTCATCACCAACAACAACAGCCTGGTCTTCAACCCCCCCGTCCTGCTCGGCACCGGCTACACCCACCAACTCCTCGCCTACGACGGCAACACCCACCTATTCGGCATCGCCGACGGCGTCCTACGCCGCTACACCGTCAACACCGCCAAACCCACCCTGGCCAACATCTCCAGCGGAGAACTGATCGGCAGCGGCTTCACCCTCAAAACCCTCACCGCCACCGCATCCAACTGGATCCTCGGCACCACCGCCAACGGCATGCTCATCTCCTACCGCATCGACGGCACCCCCTACACCCGCCTCCAACTCCGCGACACCACCTGGCAGGTCTTCGACCACCTACTCTCCCCCGGCGGCGGCGTCTACTACGGCCACCACACCAACAGCGGCATGTACCGCTACCTCGACACCGACCCCCACGACGGCGACGCCAGCGACCTGACCGGCCTGGGCACCGTCGACCCCAGCGGCTGGACCCAGACCCTCCTCTCCGCCCAACCCTCCACCGTCAACTAGCCGGCCCGGCATCAGAGGGTCTCAGCCCTGAGGTGCGCCGCCCGGTCGCACACACCCGGACTGCTCAGCCCGGTCGCCGGAACACAACCGGCGGACGGGGAGCGAACCCGAATCTCTCTGCGATCAGGACCGGTCGCCGGTCCCCTGGAGGAATCTCATGTCCAAATTCACTGCCGTACGAGTCGGCATCATCACCACGCTGATCGCCGCCGCCGGCCTGTTCGCCACGGCGAGCCCTGCGATGGCCGCCCCCAGCCTGCAGCTGCCCTTCCCCTGCGGCCAGCAGTGGCGACTGGACACCTGGGCTCACGCCCCCGCGCTCGACATGGTCAAAGAGCCCGACCAGCACGGCACCGACGGTGCCACCCTGGTCGCCCCCGCCGCCGGGACGGTGAACCAGTCCTTCTACCACAGCAATGCCGGCAACGTGATCCAGATCAACCACGGCGGCGGCTACTACACCACCTATCTGCACCTGGAGTCCCGTGCCCTCTCGGTCGGAGCGAAAGTGCAGATGGGAACGACGATCGGCAAGGTCGGCGCGACCGGCCCAACCTCCAACGGACACCCACACCTGCACTTCGAGCTCGGATACGACTCCGACGGCAACGGGTCGGCCACCTGGGGATACGCGGGCTCCGAACGAGTCAGGCCGACCTTCAACGGTGTCAGTTATGGCGCGGCGAACAACCAGACCTGGCGCAACGTGACCAGCCGCAACTGCTCCACCCCCACCGGTACGGCCTCGGTTTATGGGGTGCTGGCCGATGGACGGCTCACCTACACCGCCATCGACGCCGCCACCGGACAACGCACCCACGGCGCCGTCATCTCCACCACCACCCTGGGCTTCACCCCCAAAGCCATGGCCACCCTCAACTTCAACACCATCCTGATCACCGAAGACAGCCCCGAAGGCAAGCTCTACCGCATCGACGTCATCACCAACAACAACAGCCTGGTCTTCAACCCCCCCGTCCTGCTCGGCACCGGCTACACCCACCAACTCCTCGCCTACGACGGCAACACCCACCTATTCGGCATCGCCGACGGCGTCCTACGCCGCTACACCATCAACACCGCCAAACCCACCCTGACCAACATCTCCAGCGGAGAACTGATCGGCAGCGGCTTCACCCTCAAAACCCTCACCGCCACCGCATCCAACTGGATCCTCGGCACCACCGCCAACGGCATGCTCATCTCCTACCGCATCGACGGCACCCCCTACACCCGCCTCCAACTCCGCGACACCACCTGGCAGGTCTTCGACCACCTACTCTCCCCCGGCGGCGGCGTCTACTACGGCCACCACACCAACAGCGGCATGTACCGCTACCTCGACACCGACCCCCACGACGGCGACGCCAGCGACCTGACCGGCCTGGGCACCGTCGACCCCAGCGGCTGGACCCAGACCCTCCTCTCCGCCCAACCCTCCACCGTCAACTGAACACAGCACCCCCACGAAGGACCTCGGGAGCACCCGGGGTCCTTCGCCTGCGCGCGCCGACGCCGAGGGGCACCGTCACCCAGGCAGCCCGGATCCCGGAGGGCGCGGTGTCCCCGACGCAGGGACACGGACCGCCGGGTCGCCCTCGGCGCTGGAGCCGAGCGATCACCGCGGTGCTCCCGCCATGGAAACGAGGACCCGTCAACGTGGGGCCGGGTTGCAGGACTGGCTCGCCAGCATAAATGTAGGCTAGCCTTACCTAAATTCCTGATAAGGCTGGTTCTGAGGAGTGCGGGTGGGTGTGGCGGCTTCGTCGGGACGAGACGTTCTGAGGCGTGCGGTCAGGGGACAGCGACAGGACGTCGCGCTCGGCTCGCTCCTGGGAGCCGGGCACCAGGCCGGAGAGGCGCTGGTCCCCGTCCTGATCGGCGTCGTGATCGACCAGGCCGTCGCCAAGGGCGAGGTGAGCGCGCTGCTGCTCTGGCTCGCGGTCCTCGCCGTGGTCTACGTGGGACTGTCGTTCAGCTTCCGCTTCGGCGCCCGCGCCGGGGAGCGGGCCGCCGAACAGGCCGCTCACGTGCTGCGCGTGGAGCTCGTACGGCGCGTGCTGCACCCCGGCGGCGGGGCCGAGAACGGCCGGCTGCCGGGCGCCCTGACCACGATCGCGACCGAGGACGCCAAGCGGGTCGGCGCCGTGAACCTGGCGGTGATGTTCGGGATATCGGCGATCGTGGGACTCCTCGTGGGCGCCGTGGTGCTGCTGTGGATCTCGCTCCCGCTCGGCCTGATCGTGCTGCTGGGAACACCGGTGCTGCTCTGGCTCGGGCACCTGCTGAGCAAGCCGCTGGAGCGTCGCAGCGAGGCCGAGCAGGAGCGGGCCGCGCACGCGTCGGGCGTCGCCGCCGACCTGGTGGCCGGGCTGCGGGTGCTCAAGGGCATCGGCGCCGAGGACGCCGCGGTCGACCGCTACCGGCGTACCAGCCGAGGTTCGCTGGTCGCCACCCTGCGCGCGGCGCGGGCGGAGGCCCTGCAGAACGGCATGGTGCTCGCCCTGACCGGATGCTTCATCGCCGTCGTCGCGCTGGTCGGCGGGCGGCTCGCCGTTCAGGGGGACATCAGCCTGGGCCAGCTGGTCTCGGCGGTCGGGCTCGCGCTGTTCCTGCTCGGCCCGCTGGAGGTGTTCGCCTGGGTGAACGCCGATCTCGCCCAGGGCCGGGCGTCGGCGGCACGCATCGCCGGGGTCCTGGCCACGCCGCCGGCCGTCACGACCGGCAGCGAACGGCTGCCGCAGCCGGTACGGGGCGAGGTACGGCTGCGCGGCGTCAGCCACGGCGGGCTGCACGAGATCGATCTGGACATCGCGGCCGGCGAGCTGCTCGGCGTGGCCGCGACCGACCCGGCGGACGCTGCGGCCCTGCTGCGCTGCCTGAGCCGGCAGGCCGACCCCGAGTCCGGGGTGGTCGAGCTGGACGGTGTGTCGCTGCGCGAGCTGGACCCGGCCGACCTCCGCCTGGCGGTGCTGGTGGCCGAGCATGACGCGGACCTGTTCGAAGGCACCCTGTGGGGCAACGTCAACGCCGCCGCGCCCGAATCGGCCGATCCGGGACCGGCGATGGTCGCGGCCGGAGCCGACGAGATCGTCCGGGCGATGCCCCGGGGCGGTGACACCGCGGTGAGCGGGCGCGGACACTCCCTGTCCGGCGGGCAGCGCCAGCGCGTGGCCCTCGCCCGGGCCCTGGCCGCCGACCGGGCCGTACTGGTGGTCCATGATCCGACCACCGCGGTCGACGGGGTCACCGAGGCCCGCATCGCCCCCGGCATTCGTGCGATCCGCCGGGGCCGCACGACGATCCTGGTCACCACCAGCCCCGCGCTGCTCGCGGTCGCCGACCGGGTGGTGCTCCTCGACGGAGGCCGGATCACCGACGCTGCCCCACACGCCGACCTGGTACGACGCCATGCCGCCTACCGGACGGCGGTCCTCGCGTGACCCGCGGCTCCGATACCGAGAAGGCCGAGACGACGACCACCACGGAGGACCACCAGATGCCGGATCCAGCCGGAGCCGACACACCGGACGCCGCACGAGACCGGGAGGCGGACGCGGCACAGAACCAGGAAGCGGACGCGATACGGGATCAGGAGACGGGCACGGCGCGGAGCCGAGAAGCGGACGCGGCACGGGACCGGGAGACGGACGCGGCACAGGATCGAGCAGCGGACGCGGCGCGAGCGCCGGAGGGAGCTCGGGAGCTGCTGCCCGTCGCGACCCCGGCCCGGACCCGCGCCGTCGTCCGCCAACTGCTGCGCCCGCACCGGGGACTGCTCCTCGGCGGGTTCGTCGTGATGGTCGGAGCCACCACCGTGGGACTGCTCACGCAGCCGCTGCTGGGATACATGGTCGACCTGGTCACCGAGCATCGCCCGGTCGACGCGCTCACCCTGCCGGCGGTGTTCCTGGTGCTCGTCGCGGTCGCGCAGGGAATCACCACCGCGCTCGGGCTGTCGCTGATCTCACAGCTCGGCGAGACCGTGCTCGCCCATCTGCGCGAGCGGTTCGTCGAGCGAGCCCTGGGACTTCCCCTGGAACAGCTGGAGAAGGCCGGCTCGGGCGACCTCACCGCCCGCATCACCGGCGATGTCTCGCTGGTGGCCGAGGCGGTGCGGAGCGCCCTTCCCGAACTGGTCCGTTCGGTGCTGGCCATCGTGCTGACCCTGGGGGCACTGGCGGTGCTCGACTGGCGGTTCATGCTCGCGGCACTGCTCGCGGTGCCGATCCAGGCGCACACCGCGCGCTGGTACGTACGCAGAGCCGCCTCGATCTACGCCGAGCAGCGCATCGCCACCGGAGTCCAGCAGCAGCAGTTGCTGGACACCATCGGCGGCGCCTCCGCCGTGCGGGCGTTCCGGCTGGAGGAGGGACACACCGAGCTGGTCACCCGGCGGTCCTGGTCGGCGGTGGAGCTGACGATGCGCGGGGTCCGGCTGATGCTGCGGTTCTACAGCCGCCTGCACCTGGGCGAGTACATCGGCCTGGCCGCGGTCCTGGTGGTCGGGTTCCTCCTGGTCCGCAGCGGATCCACGTCCATCGGCACCGCGACGGCCGCGGCGCTGTACTTCCACAGCCTGTTCACGCCGATCAACTCCGCGCTCGTGCTGATCGACGACGCGCAGTCGGCCGGCGCGAGCCTCGCCCGGCTGGTCGGGGTCGCCGACCAGCCGGTGGCGGAGGAGACAGCGACGCCGGTGGCGACGGTGGCGACGGTGGCGACACAGCAGCCGAGGGGATCCGCCGTCCCCCCGGCGGGGGCGGTGGCGGTGACCGGCCTCGGGCACGCGTACGAGCCCGGCCGGCCCGTGCTGCACGACATCGACCTCGCCCTCCGGCCCGGGGAGCGCGTGGCCCTGGTCGGCGCCAGCGGCGCCGGCAAGACCACGCTCGCCAAACTCATCGCCGGCATCCACCGGCCGACCACCGGTTCCGTACGGCTGTCCGTCACCGACCCGCAGGGGAGCGGCCGTACGGTGGCCCTGGTCACCCAGGAGGTGCACGTCTTCGCCGGACCGCTCGCCGACGACCTGCGGCTGGCCCGCCCCGACGCCACCGACGACGACCTGTACGAGGCTCTCACCCAGGTGGACGCGCTGACCTGGGCCGAAGCCCTGCCCGATGGCCTGGGAACGGTCGTGGGCGAGGGCGGACACCGCCTCACCCCCACCCAGGCCCAGCAACTCGCCCTCGCCCGGCTGATCCTGGCCGACCCGCCGATCGCCGTGCTCGACGAGGCGACGGCCGAGGCGGGCAGCACCGGGGCCCGTCTCCTGGAGAAGGCAACCGATCGGGCGATCGAGGGCCGCACCGCCCTGATCGTCGCTCACCGCCTCACCCAGGCCGCGACCGCCGACCGCATCGTCGTCATGGACGACGGCCGGATCGTGGAGAGCGGCGGGCACGGCGAGCTGTGCGCCGCGGGCGGCCCCTACGCCGCCCTGTGGGAGGCGTGGTCGGACACCCGTTCCACCGCCCCTCACTGACCGGGTACGACTTCCGCTCGTCACCGACCTTCCCGCACAACTCCGTCCCCCTCACTCACCTCCCACGCAACTCCGCCCTCCTCGCCCGCCTTCCCGGCCCCTCGCCGACCTCGCCGCACGACTCCACCGCTCCCGCTGACCTTGACGACTTCCCCGCCCTCACCGAACCCCGGTACGGCCCCACCGACCGCCGATCTCCACTCACAACACATCCACCATCTGACGAGAATCCGAAGGATCCCCTTATGCTCCGCTCCCTGAGAGGCACCCGGCTCGCCACGGCGTTCGCCTCCCTCGTGCTGCTCTCCGGCACCGTCGCCGCGTGCGGCGCGGACGCCGGCTCCCCCGCCGCCGCTCCCAGTGCCGCCGGCTCCGATGCCGCCGCGCCGCAGAGTGGTGCCTTCCCGGTGACGATCGAGAACAAGTTCGGCAGCACCACCATCGCGGCCGAACCCAAGAGGATCGTCACGGTCGGCCTGACCGACCAGGACGCCGTACTGGCCCTCGGCAAGGTGCCTGTCGGCACCACCGACTGGCTCGGCGGCTATAAAGGCGCCATCGGTCCCTGGGCCACCGGCAAGCTGGGCACCGCCGCCGTGCCGACCATGCTGACGGACACCGGCACCGGACCGCAGGTGGAGAAGATCGCCGCGCTCGCGCCGGATCTGATCCTCGCCCTGTACTCGGGTCTCACCAAGGAGCAGTACGAGACCCTGTCGAAGCTGGCCCCGGTCGTGGCCCAGCCGAAGGAGTACAACGACTACGGCATCCCCTGGCAGGCGCAGACCGAGATCATCGGCAAGGCCCTCGGCAAGGAGGCCGAGGGCAGGAAGCTCGTCGAGGACGTCACGGCCACGTTCACGGCCGCGCAGAAGGAGCACCCCGAGTTCGCGGGGGCCGGCGCCCTGGTGGCCACGCCGTACGAGGGATTTTTCGTCTACGGCAGCCAGGACTCGCGCTCGCGCACCCTCACCTCGCTCGGCTTCACGCTGCCGGCCGATCTCGACACGGTCATCGGCGACAAGTTCGGCGCCAGCATCAGCAAGGAGCGCAGCGACCTGCTCGACCAGAAGGCGATCGTGTGGACCGTCCCCGACACCGCCAAGGATCCGGCCAAGCTGCACGAGGACAAGCTCTACAAGGACCTGAACGTGGCGAAGCAGAGCCGCGATGTCTTCATCGGCGAGTCCACCGACTACGGCAAGGCCTTCTCCTTCGTCACCGTGCTGAGCCTGCCGTACGTCATCGAGCGGCTCGTGCCGCAGCTCGCGGCGGCGGTTGACGGCGACGTCGCCACGAAGGTGGAGGAGCCGACGTCCTGACGCGCCACACGAAAGGGGCCGGGCCGCGACTCGACTCGCGGCCCGGCCCCCTTTTTTCCCGGGCGCCGTCGGCGGATCTCAAATGATCACAGTGGCGTCCGCCTGCTTGCGAACGGGGGCTATTTCGGCGCACGGCCGGCCGCCTCCGCGGCCTCCGGCGCTTCCTCTCGGAAACCGATCTTCCGGTGCGTCCCGTCGCACAGCGGTCTGTTGCCGGAATGGCCGCAGCGGCACAGCGTCATCCTGTTGCGGGTCTCCAGCGGCCGGCCGTCCGCCCGCAGGACCGGCACTCCACCGGTGACCCACAGCGCGCTGGCCAGCCCGTCCTCTTCCCCCAGAACCGAGATGGCCTGCGGGAGGTCGGGCTCGATCACCTCGCCGTCGCGCTGAAGGGCGTAGCTGTAGGAACCGGAGGGGCAGTGATCGATACGGCCCATGACGTCGGAGCGCACGTCACTGTCGCCGGTGTCGGCGAGCATCGCGGCGATCGGCCTGGTGCGGCCGACGCAGAAGGCGGCATGGATGCACAGCTCCCCCACCCGCTGAGCCGAGATGCCCACCCCGTCGTGCACGTGCTGCAGTTCCCTGTACGGTCGCTCGCTCGCGGTCTCCGTACCGTCGAACCCGACCACGGCATGGGTCCCGTCGCAGAACGGCTTGGAGCCTGAGTGTCCGCAGCGGCACAGCGCGTAGGTGTCCTCGGTCGCCAGGGGCTCGTCGGTCTTCCAGGTCAGCGCGTCGTTCTCCGCAGAGACGATCTTGCGTTTGCGCCGGAGCGGGATGCCGCCGTACACGACGTACGGACCGTCATGGAGCACGACGATCCGCCGCCGGTCGCCGACGCTCCATCCGCGCAGTTCGGGTGCCACGTAGTCGAAGGTGGGGCCGGCGGTCGTGCCGTCCTCGTCGGGCATCCGCGCCAGGGCCTGGGTCTGGGCCTTGAGCGCGTACATCGTGCCGGTGGCGACCGCGAGCAGGTTCGGACTGCCGTTGAACGCCTGCTCGAGCAGATGCAGGACGGCGCAGTAGGTGTGGTTGAACTCCTCCTGCGCGGTGCGGATCGCGCTGCCCACGGCGTGGTCGGCCAGACGCGGATTGTGCCGCATCGGCCGCACCCCGGCCCAGTCCACCGAGATCGCCTCACCGGTGGGCCCGGACCGCGGGGTGTCACCGCGCCGGTAACGCCGGCCGGCCTTGAGCTCCTGGAACCGATAGTAATGCGCCACCTCCCCGCGCTCGGGATGAAACACATCCTGGTCGCCGTCCCAGACCTCGCCGCCGGCGCTGCCCTCGCCCTGCTCGACGATCTCCCGCAGCGCCGCCAGCGCGGAGTCCAGGCCGTCGACCGCGACCAGCTGCCCGGCGGTGTGCCGGAAGTGAGCGGCGCTCACCTGCCGGGCCGGATCACCGCTGAAGACCGCGCCCTCGCCGAGGGCCTCGCTCAGATGGCGCAGGCCCTGTTCGATCGCGGCGTAGAACTGCCCGATCGTCTCGTAGTCCTCGCCCTCGGCCGGCCCGCCGGGCGGCGCCGGCCGCTCCAGCCGCAGGAACATCTCCAGCGCCTCGGGCCCGAAGGGCACCAGCGCCACCTGCAGAGAGCGATCCCCGTGCGGCAATGGCCGGGGATGCGGCGCCAGCATCCGCGGTGTGTCCAGTAGCGGCCGGCCGCCGACGGCGTTGAGCAGGTTCGCCGCCAGCGCCAGGTGCAGCATCTCCTCGATGAAAACGCCGCCCACCACCTCGACGGCTTCGGGGTTGCGGTCGGGCTCCAGCGAGTACAGCGCGTACAGGTACGGCGGCAGGGTCGCGTGTTCCAGCTCGATCGCCCACTGCAGGTGCTCACGGAGGCTGTCGAGCGTGGCGATCCGGGCCGAAGGGTCAGGAGCGGCAGGCTCCTGCGATCGCGGGTGTCTCATGCGTGTCCTGCCTCGATTTCATGCGTGTCTTGCCTCGGCTGCCGGAAGGGTCGCATTCCACCGGCGCCGGAGGGACCTGAACGGGTGTTTCAGGCATTCGCCGTGCCGTGATCGCCGGGCCGGGAGCCACCCTCCAGCGCCTCGACCGCGTCGAGCAGGCCTCGAAGGCCGATTTCCTCGCGCTCGACGTCCGTCGGATCGAACAGCCAGTCCGTGACCGGCAGCTCTGCCGCCTCCTCCAGATGGCTCTCCCCGACCAGGATCACTTCCTCCTCGACCTCGATTTTGAGCTCGTACAGAAACTCGTTCTCTCCGCTCGGAGCGCTCATCTTTCCTCCATACGTGGCTTGCGTGGATGTCCGGCAGACCGCGTGGATCATTCGGGCGGGGATTCCCGTCCGCCGAGGCATCCGTGCGCCGACCGGCCGCCAACTAAGACAGGGCAGCCTCCAGACTTGTGACAACCGCCGCGAAATTCTTTTTCAAGCTGCGGACGAGGCCATTACCAATGATCAGAATGTCTGCTCCGCCCGTGGCGTCGACCTGCGGCGGGCCGGCCTCCGGCCCGCCGCAGGCCCGCCCTGCCCCCGGGCTCCGGCTTCGATGTCGTCGCCACCCCGGTGCACGCCCGCGGCCACATCGGTGGTCCTTACTCGACCAGCTTGCCGCCGGTGGAGACCTCGCGCATGAGCGCCGCGATCTCGACGGGAATCGGCGGGATGGGCTCCCTCTCCACGGAGCCGGGTCCGGACCACACGAGGTTGACCTGCAGTGCGGGGTCGAGGTCGGGGTAGTCGGAGCGGTTGTGGCAGCCGCGGGTCTCGCGACGCTCGAGCGCGGTCTCGATCGTCGCGCGCGCGGCGAGCGCCGCGGACTTCAGGTCGAAGGCGTGGGCCAGGTCCTGGAAGCCTGCGATGTCCGGGTGCACGCCGACATCGTTGATGCGCGCTTCCACCGCGGTGAGTTCGGCGAGGCCTTCCAGCAGGCCGCTCTCGTCGCGCACCACACCGGCATGCTCGGTCATGATGTCGCGGAGGGCTCGCTGCAGTGAGCGCACGTTCTCGGGACCGTCGGCCGCGAGCAGCTCGTCCACCTCCGCCCGTGCCGCGTCGAGCGCCTCGGCCGAGCGGCGCTGGGCGTCGAGGCCCGCGGAGTACTCGGCCGCCTCCTGTCCGACGATGCGGCCGAAGACGAGGAGTTCGATGAGCGAGTTGCCGCCCAGGCGGTTCGCCCCGTGCAGGCCGCTCGCCGCCTCTCCGATCGCGTACAGGCCGTCGACGCCCGTGCCGTGGTCCTCGGGCCGCACCCAGACCCCGCCCATCGAGTAGTGCGCGGTCGGTGCGATCTCGATCGGCTCCCGCGTGATGTCGAGCATCTGCAGTTCCAGGAGCGTCTGGTAGACGCGAGGCAACCGCGTCATGATCGTCTGTCGCGGCAGATGCGACACGTCAAGCCATACGCCGCCGTTCTGGCTCCCCCTGCCTTCTTTGATCTCGGTGTAGGCGGCCAGGGCGATGCGGTCACGCGTGGACAGCTCCATCCGCTCCGGGTCGTACCGCGCCATGAACCGCTCGCCGAGCTGGTTGCGCAGGATTCCGCCCTCGCCCCGTGCCGCTTCGGAGACGAGGGTGCCCGCCGCGTTCTCGGGTGCGATGAGACCGGACGGGTGAAACTGCACCAGCTCCGGGTCGCGGATGCGGCAGCCGGCGAGGACGGCAAGGCGGAACGAGTCGCCCGTGTTCTCGTCCCTTCGGGAGGAGGTGCGCCGCCAGATCCTGGTGTGGCCGCCGGCGGCCAGGATCACCGCATCGGCATGGATGACATAGCGGCTGCCATCGGTCAGGTCGAAACCGTACGCACCGAAGACCGCGTTGTCGCGGACGAGGATGCGCGTGATGTACACGGTGTCGAGGATGGGGACATCGAGCTGCGCCGCCCGGTTGACCAGGGTGCGTTGGATCTCGAGTCCGGTGTAGTCCCCCGCGTAGGCGGTGCGCCGGTAGGTGTGGGCGCCGAAGAAGCGCTGCGAGATCCGTCCGTCCTCCTCACGGGCGAACGGCATGCCCCAGCGCTGGAGGTCTTCGATGCCCCGCGCGGCCCCCTCGGTCACGATCTGCACCGTCTGGGGGTTGGCAAGGAGGTAGCTCTCCGTGAGGGTGTCCGCCGCGTGCTGTTGCCAGCTGTCCTCGGGATCCATCGTGGCGAGCGCCGCGTTGATGCCGCCGGCCGCGAGCGAGGTGTGCGCGTCCGCCTTCGGCCGCTTGCCCACCGCCAGGACGCCGACCCCGCGTTCGGCGAGTTCGATGGCGGCCCGTAGCCCGGATCCTCCCGTGCCGATGACCAGGACCGACGTGGCGATCCGTTTCTCTGATGAGTGCATGGTGTTCCTTCGACCGCATCGAGTGAAAGCAGTTCCGGGAAACACGACCGGACAGCGGCATGATTTGTGACATTCCCGTCACCGGTGCGGGTGGCCGGCCACAGGCTGCGCGCGGAGTTGACCGTCGGCTGTGCATTTTCCGGCGCGTCTGCGTGACTCGCCCCAACGCCGATGCTCACGTGCATCGCGATTGCACTCGCCGCGGCGACCCACTCCTTAGCGTGTTCTTTATCCAAAATCCGGGGACGTATGCCGCGACCAGGCCATCAATGACCACTGGCGGCGGTACAGGTGTTGTCGAGGTTCCGGGAACACTTCCACTCCTGCCTGGCGGCGCGCAGCGATGAGTTGTTCGAGCTCACCGATCGTCTTAAGCCCGCTTGTCCCTAGCCCATCGCGCGGCGATCCGTGCTGAGGCGTCCAGAGCCGTCCGGCCAGGACCCCGCGGACCCTTGGGGCGGCCCGGGGTAAGGCCCGCGGTGTGAGCCGTATCGGAAAGGCGAGTTGCGGGGCGCAGAACGCGGTCCAGGGGTGAGGAGGACTCGGGGGCGAAGGGCGCGCCGGTGGCCAGTGCGCGCAGGCCGAGCGTGAGCGCTTCGCCTAAAAGACTGACGCCTATGGACAGCGCGATCGGCCTTGCCTGCTCCGGGATGCCCGCAGCCACGGCGAGAACTCCGATCCCGGCGTTGGCCGTCACCGATACCACCCAGACCAGCAGAGTCCACAGCGTGTAACGCTGCCAGAGGTGGCCGCGCTTGGTGAACAGCCGCGGGGTGAGGCCCCGCAGCGCGCCGAAGATCAAGCCCACGATGGCGGCCATCGCGATCCAGGCAATGTCGCGGACACCTGGGCGCACGTCCTCGACCAGGCCGAAGGCGCCGATACAGATGAGAACGACAGGTGGAACGAACAGGTCACGGGCGTTGAGCGGCTCCCCGATAAACCGTCTGGCGACCACGCCGACCACTAGGACGGCCACGACAACCGTCAGCCACATTCCGCTCATGCATACCTCCGTTTGTAGCACGGCCATGCTAATACAATTTAGCACGCATGTGCTATAAAGGCCTAGTGCCAAAGATTGTGGATCCGCAGGAGCGGCGCCGGACCGTCGTCGAGGCGGTGTTTCAGGTGGTGGAGCGCGACGGCCTGGAGCAGGCGTCGCTGCGCAACGTCGCGGCCGAGGCGGGGCTGGCCATCGGCTCGGTGCGGCACTACTTCGCCGGGCACACCGAGCTGATGGTGTTCGCGATGCGGGCGATGAGTGAACGGGTGACAAGTCGTCTGGCTGTGCACGCCGAGCGACTGCTGGCCGTGGACACGCCCCTGAGGACGCCGCAAGAGCGGCTGGAGGCGGTCGTGCGCATGCTCGCAGAGGTGCTGCCCTTAGATGAGGAGCGCCACCGCGAGACGGTGGTATGGCTGGCCTTCGTCACCGCCGCCCGCACCCGCCCGCAGCTGCGCTCCCACGCCGACGAGCTCTACGACGGGCTACTCGCGCTGGTCGCCCGCGTCCTGGAGGGCGCCCGCAGCGCCGGCCGCCTGCCGGCGGACGCCGATGTCGCACTGGAGTCCCGCCGCCTGTGCGCCCTGCTCGACGGGTTGTCCGTGGAGGCCGTGCTCCATCCCGGCCGCCTGAATGCCGAGACGATGCTTGCCGTGCTCCGCCGCCACCTCACCGCCTTGGCCGCCGGGAAACCGTGAGCCCGGCGGTCGGGCGGTTACGCTTTGTCAACACGATCGAACCGGCGTAGGCCTGGAGCTGTCCCGGTTCGGCAGACCGGTGTCGGCGCCCGACACACCGACCGTTAAGCCCTTCTCAAATACCCTCTCAGCGAACCGGGTCGCGAGGGTTGGCTCGGGCGACCATGAGGGGGTCGATCGGTGTGAAGGGGAACCGGGGAAGGTCGCGCTCGGAAATGTCGAAACTCGCGGCGAGAACCTCGCGGGAGAACGCCGACGCGGTGGCCCGGTAGCCGATGTCGCCGGGCATGGGCTGATCGAAGAAGATGAGGAAGTGAATGTCTTCTTCGCCGAGGACCTCGATGTGGTGCGGAAAGGCTCGTGGCACGAAATACACGTCACCGGGGCTGAGCAGATACTCGTCGAGGGTGTTGTCGGGGTCCAGGACTCGCATGCGGGCATGGCCTTTTTCGACGTATCCCATCTCGCCGGTGATCGGATGCCAGTGCGGTTCGCGCATTCCGCTCTCCCTGATGCGCAGGGAGTACATGGAGATGTCATCCAGGGCGGCCCAATACTGCTTACGGGCGAGGCGAGCTTCACCGTAGGCGTAGGACAGCGGCGGATGCTGGCCTTCGGCATCGAACAGATGGGCGTTGGGCAGTCCGGCCGTGGACGGGACATCGGCGGCACCGGTGCGGCGGACGATCTGCTGCGCCGGAGAGCGGTCGAAGGCGGCGAACGCCGAGCCGGGCAGGTCGTAGGTGTTGCCGAGCACCGCATCGGTCATGGCGTTGAAGCTGTCGCGCAGCGAGAAATGCTGAGGGCGTTCGTTGCGTAGCGCGAGAACGAACTCGGCGCGCTCGGCGCCGATGTTCTCGATGTGGTAAACGGCGCCGGACTCGACGTGATACATCTGACCGGCGCTGACGACAAACGAGGAGAAGACGTCGGCGTCGCCGAGAATCGACACGAGGACCGTGCCGGAAAGGCAGTAGCCGAGCTGATTGGCGTTGACGTTCCACTGCGGCTCGCGGATCGCGCCGGGTTCGAGGACGAGACGCTTGATCGAGAGCCGGCTGAGGATCGGCAGCACGGTGGCGTCGACCAAGGTGACCGATCCGAGCTCGTTTTCGAACGCGGGTGGCGCGGTTGCCAGGGAGGTGATGTGTGGCGAGATACCGGGCATGACTTCCCCTTCGTTGCCGCAACCCGCGCGCGGTCATGGTCGAATGCGTGCCGCTCTCGAAATTCATCCCGAGCCGCAGGGTCACGCCCACGCCGATGATCTACGCGCGCTCCCGTTTCCCCAGGTTAAGCAGTAAGTGTCCGCTGTAGCGGGTTGCGTTGCGGCGTGTCGCCCGTTCTCGACCTTTCGCAATCTTTATGAGTACTTCCCCGGGGCGGAGATGAGGAGCAGGGAAGACGCCGGGCCCGCCTCTCACCCCGTCAAGAAGCCCCACCGGCGGGTCGCCGGTGGGGCCATGGGCGCCGGTGGCAGCGGCGTCGGTACGCGGCGCCCCTTTTTCGCGTACGCGCGCTCCGCGGTCAGCCTTCCTGCTCCACGAGGCTCTTCGGGCGCATGTCGGTCCAGTTGGCCTCGATGTGGTCCAGGCACTCCTGGCGGGTGCCGGGGCCGTGAACGACGGTCCAACCGGCCGGGACCTCGACGAATTCGGGCCACAGGCTGTGCTGTCCCTCGTCGTTGACCAGGACGGAGTAGACACCGTCGGGGTTCTCGAACGGGTTGCTCATATCGGATTCCTCTCCTCTTGTACTCAAGTTGATCTAGCTATATCTAAATATGTCGGTCCGGTGGTCGGCGTGGTCTAGCGGTCGGCCTCCAGCGCCTCGGCGCGGTCCACCAGGGCCCGCAGCACGCGGAACCAGGTCTCGGCAAGATCCTGGACGGCCCCCTCGGTCAGCACCCCGGAGGCGTAGGACCAGGAGGCGACGAACTCCGGGCCTCCTGTCCGATCCTCGGTCAGGGCGTTGACGGTCAGGGCGTGGGACATGGGCGTCTCCGGATCGTCACCGAGATCCGCCGCCTCGGATTCGGCCGCCCACGACCAGTCGGTCGCCTCGGGGAGGCCGAAGCGGCCGAGGTAGTTGAACTGGATCTGTGGCTCCCCGTGGCGGGCCAGCTCCGGCCCGGTCACCGGGTTCAGGTGCCGCAGCAGGCCGTGGCCGATGCCCGCCTCCGGCAGGGCGGCCAGATGCTCCCCGATCCGGGCCAGCGCCTCGTCGAGCGCGGGCCCCCCGGCGAACGCGTCCGCCAGGTCCACGGCGCCCGGGTCCAGGCGGACCGGGACGACGCTGGTGAACCAGCCGACCGTGCGCGACAGGTCCGCGTTGCCCGCCAGCTCCTCCTGGCGGCCGTGGCCCTCCAGGTCCACCAGCACCGAGTTGCCGGGGCTCGCCACATCCGCCCGGCGACGCCAGTCGGCGACGGCCAGCGCCAGAGCGGTCAGCAACACGTCGTTGACGGTCGCGCCGAAGGCGGTGGGCACCCGGCTGAGCAGCGGCGCCGTACGGTCCGCGGGCAGGGTGAGGGACAGCTGCCGCGAGGTGGCGACCACATCCCGCTCCGGGTCGAGGCCCCGCGCCATGGGGAGCGGGTCACCGCCGGAGAGGATCGAGGTCCAGAGCGGCAGCTCGTCCTCGCGAACAGGGTCCGTGGCCCACTCGCCGAGCAGTTCCGACCAGCGGCGGAACGACAGCCCGACCGGCGCCGGCTCCACCGGCCCGCCGGCCAGGACGTCCTGCCAGGCGGCGGCGAGGTCGGGCAGCAGGATGCGCCAGGACACGCCGTCCACCGCCAGGTGGTGGATCATCAGGAGCAGCCGTCCCGGACGGTCGCGGCCCGCGTCGAACCAGACCGCCCGCACCATGTCACCCGTCTCCGGATCGAGGCGGGACCGGGCCGCGCGAGCATGCTCGGCGATGACCGCGCGAAGCGCCGTCTCCTCGGCCGCCTTGTCGCCTGCCCCGCCGGTCGTCTCCTCATCCTCAGCCGCCTTGTCGTCTGCTCCGCCGGTCGTCGCATCGGCCGTCTTGTTGGCCACCGCATCGGTTGTCGTACCAAGTACGGACGTGTCGACCCGGACGAGCCAGGACGCCACGTCCACCGCGCCCGGGGCGGGCACCCGCAGCGACCACCGCTCGGCGCCGTCCCCGCCGGAGGAGGGTTCGGTACGGGTCCGCTCCAGGCGGGCCCGCAACATGTCGTGCCGGTCCGCCACGGCCTGGAGCACGGACCTGAGTCCGGCCTCGTCCAGAGCCGCGGGGGTCTGCAGGAGTGCCGCCTGGTGGTAGCCCCGGAGCGGGCCGCCACGCTCCCGCAGGGCGTGCATGATCGGGGTCAGCGGGACCGTGCCCGTACCCTCGTGCGCCCTGCTTCCGGCGTCCGAGCCCAGCGTGACGGCGACGGCGGCCAGGGCAGCGACCGTGCGGTGCTGGAAGACCTCGCGCGGGGTGATCCTCAGGCCCGCCGCGCGGGCCCGGCTGACCAGCTGCATCGCGACGATGCTGTCACCGCCGAGGGCGAAGAAATCGTCGTCGGCGCCGGCCTCGGACACGCCGAGCACCTCGGCGACGACCGCGGAGAGGGCACGTTCGACGTCGCCCGCGGGCTTGCGTCCGCCGGCGGACGTGAAGTCCGGCACCGGGAGCGCCCTGCGGTTGAGCTTGCCGTTGGACAGCAGCGGCAGCCTCTCCAGGACCACCACCGCCGCCGGGACCATGTAGTCCGGCAGGGCCGCCGCCACGGACGCCCGCAGAGCGGCCGGATCCGGGGAGCCTGTTCCCCCGGCCAAGTCTGGAGATCCATTCTCGGCCGGGTCCGGGAGGCCGGTGCCGTCGGCCGGGTCCGGAGACCCGTTCCCGGTCAGGAGAGGAGAAGCGGTCTCCTCGGACGGGACCACGTAGGCGACCAGCTGCCTGACCCTGGGCCGGTCCTCGCGGGCGACGACCACGACCTGGGAGACGGACTCGTGCCGGTCGAGTACGGCCTCGATCTCGGCCAGCTCGATGCGGTAACCGCGGATCTTCACCTGGTCGTCGGCGCGCCCGCCGTACTCCAGCCGCCCGTCGGCGTTCCAGCGGGCCAGGTCGCCGGTGCGGTACATGCGAGCGCCCGCCTCACCGGACAGGTGCCCGAACGGGTCGGCGACGAACCGCTCGGCGGACAGGCCCGGGCGGCCGAGGTAACCACGGGCCAGGCCCGCGCCGGCGAGGTACAGCTCACCGGTGACACCCGGCGGAACGGGCCGCAGGGCGGCGTCGAGCACGTAGGCGCGGGTGTTGCCGACCGGGCGGCCGACCAGCGGGGACTCGCTGTCGCGGACCCGGGCGACCAGGGCGTCCACGGTGGCCTCCGTGGGGCCGTAGAGGTTGAACGCCTCGGTGGAGCGCAGTCCGGCCAGGTCGCTCCAGAGCGAGTCCGGCACCGCCTCGCCGCCGACGCCGACCACGGCGAGCGGGCACTCGCCGTCCTCGATCAGGCCGACGTCGGCCATCTGCGCGAAGAACGAGGGCGTGACCTCGATGAAGTCCAGCCGCTGCTCGCGGATGGCCGCGACCGTCAGCTCGGGGTCGCGACGCGTCTCGTCGTCCAGGATGTGCAGCGCGTGCCCGTCCAGCAGCCACAGCTGCGGCTGCCACGACGCGTCGAAGGAGAACGACCAGGCGTGGCCGACGCGCAGGTGGCGGCGGCCGGTGGCGTGCTTGGCCGGGTCGTGGAGCGTCCGGCGGTGGCTGTGGAAGAGGTTGACGACGCTGCTGTGGCAGACCACCACACCCTTGGGGCGGCCGGTGGATCCGGAGGTGTAGATGACGTACGCCGGGTGCCGCGGATCCGGGGCGGTGACGAGGTCGCTCCCGGGTTGGACGGCGAGCCGTCCGGCGGTCTCGGGCGTGTCGAGCCGTAGCTTCGGCACGCCGCTGTCCGGCAGGGCGTCCGCGAGCTCCGCACTGGTCAGGATCAGCCGGGGCCGGGCGTCGTCGAGCATGTCGAGCACCCGCTCGGCGGGCAGGTCCGCGTCGATGGGCAGGTAGGCCGCGCCCGACTTCAGCACGGCGAGGATCGCGAGCAGGTGGTCCGCCGAGCGCGGCAGTGACAGGACGACGATCCGCTCCGGTCCCGCGCCGTGCTCGGCGAGCAGGCGTGCGAGCCGGTTGGCGCGCTCGTTGAGCTCGGCGAAGGTCCAGGTGACCGTGCCCGAGACGACGGCGACCGCGTCCGGGGTGGCGGCCGCCTGGGCCTCGAAGATCGCCGGGACGGTGGCGGGCGCGCCGGGCGCCACGGGGAGCGCGGTGTCGTTCCAGGTCGCGAGGATGGTGCGGCGGTCGGCGGAGCCGAGGATGTCGACCCGGCCGAGGAGCTGTTCGGCGTCGGCCGTCATCACCTCGAAGAGCCGGACCATCGAGGCGGTCATCCGCTCGGCCGTCGCACGGTCGAACAGGTCGGGCCGGTACTCGGCGGTCAGGGCGAGGCGGTCGGCGGGCTCGACCGCCCAGGCGAACGGGTAGTGGGTCGAGTCCTGGTGGTCGCGTACGGCGGTGCGCAGGCCGTCACCGGCCCCGAGGGCGGGGCCCCCGGCGTCGGGGTAGGACTCGAACACGATGAGCGTGTCGAAGAGCTCGCCCAGCCCGGCCCGGCGCTGGATGTCGGCCAGGCCGTGGTGCTGGTGGACGATGAGCCGGGACTGCTCGTCCTGGAGACGGTCGAGGAACACCGACAGGGGCTCGTCGTCGGCGACGCGGACCCGGACCGGAACCGTGTTGATGAACAGGCCGATCATCGACTCGACGCCGTCCAGCTCCGGGGGCCGCCCGGAGACGGTCGCGCCGAAGACCACGTCGTCGCGGCCGGTGAGCCGCGACAGCAGGATGCTCCAGGCGCCCTGGACCAGGGTGTTGACGGTCAGGCCGCGGGATCGGGCGAGAGCCGTCAGCGCCTCGGTCAGCTCCCGGGTCAGGTGCGTGGTGAGCGCCTCGGGCACGATCGGGGTCCGGTTCGGATCGGCGGGCACCAGGTGGGTGGGCTCGTCCAGGCCGTCCAGGGCCTCGGCCCAGGCGGCGGCCGAGGCGTCGGCGTCCTGCCGTGCGAGCCAGGCGAGGAAGTCCCGGTACGGGGCCGGCGGACCGGAGGGATCCGTCGCCGGGGCGTGCGACCCGGAGGCGTCCGCCCCGTGGACGTGCAACCCGGAAGAGTCCGCCTCAAGGGCGCGCGGCTCGGAGACGTCCGCCCCACGGGTGTGCGATCCGGAAGAGCCCGCTCCACGGGCGTGCAGATCAGAGGAGACCTCCCCACGGGCGTGCGATCCGGAGGGACTCGCCCCCCGGGCGTAGAGCTCGGACAGCTCGCGCATCAGCTGTGACACCGACCAGCCGTCCAGCAGCAGATGCTGGTGGGACAGCACCAGGCGGTGCCGGCCGGAACCGAGGCGGGCCAGCATCAGTCGCAGCAGCGGCGGCTCGGACGGCGTGAAGCGGCGCCGTTCCTGGGCGAGACAGCGGGTCCACCGGGCTTCGCGGGCCTCCTCGTCCAGCTCCGAGAGGTCCACCTGGCGCCAGGGCAGGGCGACCGCATGCGGTATGACGGCCACCGGGCGGCCGGAGGACAGGTATCGGAAGCCGGCGCGCAGGTTGGCGTGCCGGTCGAGCAGGGCCTGCCCGGCCTCGCGCAGCCGGGCGGCGTCGAGCGGGCCGTCGAGGTCGTACGACACCTGGACCGTGTAGACGTCCGGTCCGTCGGAGCCGGAGTCGAACGAGGCGTGGAACAGCAGGCCCGCCTGGAGCGGCGTCAGCGGCAGGATCTCGGCGGCGTCCCCGGCCGGCACCTCGGCGCGCTCGTCGTCGGTGAGCGTGACGAGCGCGGCGTCCACGGCGTCCACGAAGGAAACACCGCCTGCGGGCACGGCCGTACCGTCGGCGGCGGCCTGCACCCCGGCGACGGCGGCCAGCGCGGCGACCGTCCGGTGCCGGAAGACGTCCCGGGGACTGATCACCAGCCCGGCCGCCCGTACCCGGCTGACCAGCTGCATGGCGACGATGCTGTCACCGCCGAGGGTGAAGAAGTTGTCCTCGACGCCGACGCGCTCGAGGCCGAGGACGGCGGCGAACAGCTCGCACAGCAGTTCCTCGCGCGGGGTGCGCGGGAGGGTATCGGTCACCTCGGCCGCGAAGTCGAACGCCGGCAGGGCCCTGCGGTCGAGCTTGCCGTTCGGGGTGAGGGGGACGGCGTCCAGGGTGACGAAGGCCGCCGGGACCATGTGCTCGGGCAGCGCGGCGCGGGCGTGGTCGCGCAGGGTCGCGGACCCGGGGGCCTCTCGGCCGGGGGCCGGGACGACGTAGGCGAGCAGCCGTTCCTCGCGGACGACCACCGTGGCGTGCGCCACCGCCTCGTGGCGGGACAGCACCGCCTCGATCTCGCCCAGCTCGATCCGGAAGCCCCTGACCTTGACCTGGTCGTCGGCCCGGCCGAGGAACTCCAGCGACCCGTCACGGCTCCACCGCACCAGGTCACCGGTGCGGTACATGCGCGTGCCGGACGCGCCGTACGGGTCGGCGACGAACCGTTCGGCGGTCAGGCCGGGGCGGTCCAGGTAACCCCGGGCGAGCTGGACCCCCGCGAGGTACAGCTCTCCGGCCACGCCCGGCGGCACCGGGCGCAGCGCGTCGTCCAGCACGTACGTCCTGGTGTTCCACACCGGCCGTCCGATCGGGACGACCGGTGCGCCCGGCAGGACCTGGATCGCGGTCACGTCGACGGACGCCTCGGTCGGCCCGTACAGGTTGTGCAGCTCGGCGCCGAGCACGGAGTGGAAGCGGGAGGCGAGGTCGGCGGGCAGCGCCTCGCCGCTGCACATCACCCGGCGCAGCCCCTCACACCGCGCGGCGCCCGGCTCCAGCAGGAACGCCCGCAGCATCGACGGCACGAAGTGCACCGTGGTGATCCGCTCGTCCTGGATCAGCCCGGCCAGGTACGCCGGGTCCCTGTGGCCCTCCGGCCTGGCCACCACCAGCGCCGCCCCGGTGACCAGCGGCCAGAAGAACTCCCACACCGACACGTCGAAGCTGGACGGCGTCTTCTGCAGCACCCGGTCCTCGGCGGTCAGGCCGTAGGCGTCCTGCATCCACAGCAGGCGGTTGACGATGCCCTCGTGCGGCACCACCACGCCCTTGGGGCGGCCGGTGGATCCGGAGGTGTAGATCACGTACGCCGGGTGCCGGGGGTCGTACGATGCGGGCAGCTCTCCGGGCGGGCCGTCGGGCAGCTCGTCCCGCAGCACGCATACTGGGCGGGCCTCCTCGAGCATGAACGCGACGCGTTCCTTCGGGTAGTCCGCGTCCAGCGGCAGGTACGCCGCGCCCGTACGGTGCACCGCCAGCAGGGCGACCACCAGTTCCACCGAGCGCGGCAGCGCCACCGCCACCGTGCGTTCGGGGCCGGCGCCCATCCCGGCCAGCGCCCGTGCTGCGCGTTCGACGCGGGAGTCCAGCTCCGCGTAGGTCAGGCGCTCGCCGGTGAAGACCAGGGCGAGCGCGTCCGGCGTCCGTGCCACCTGGGCGCGGAACAGCTCCGGCAGGGTGGTCGGCTCCACCGCTCGCGCGGTGTCGTTCCACTCGCCGACGACCAGCTCGCGCTCCCGCTCGTCCAGCACCTCCAGCTCACGCACCGGGCGGCCGGGGTCGGCGACGACCTGGCGCAGCAGCCGCACCAGCCGCCGCGCGATCTGCTCGACCGTGTCGTGGTCGAACAGGTCGGCGCTGTACTCGATCCAGCCCTGGATGCCGTTTCCGTCTCCCCGCTCGACGAAGTCGAAGCTCAGGTCGAACTTCGCGGTCTCCTGATCGAGCGGTTCCGGCCGCGCGGACAGCTCCGGGAGGTCGGGGGCCGTGCCCTGGCCGGTCAGATAGACGACCATCACCTGGAACAGCGGGTGCCTGGCCAGCGAGCGGGTGGGGTTGATCGCCTCCACCAGCCGCTCGAACGGCAGGTCCTGGTGCTCGTAGGCGGCCAGGTCGGTCTCGCGCACCCGTGCCAGCAGCTCGCCGAAGGTGGGCGCGCCGGACAGGTCGGTGCGCAGCACGAGGGAGTTGACGAAGAACCCGACCAGGTCCTCCAGGCTCTCGTCGACGCGTCCAGAGATCGGCGCGCCGAGGGGGATGTCCTCCCCCGCTCCCAGCCGGTGCAGCAGCGCGGCCACGGCCGCCTGGGCCACCATGAACATGCTGACGCCCTGGTCGCGGGCGAGCCCGCGCAGGCCGCGCTCCAGCTCGGGGTCGAGCGTCAGCCCGACCGCCCCGCCGCGGTGGCTGCTCTCCTGGGGACGCGGCCGGTCCGCCGGGAGCGACAGCTCCTCGGGCAGCCCCGCCAGGGCCCGCTGCCAGAAGGCGAGCTGGCGCGCCTGCGGGCTACCGGGGTCGTCGGCGTCGCCGAGCATGTCACTGTGCCAGAGGGTGTAGTCGGCGTACTGGACCGGCAGCGGCGCCCACCGCGGCGCTCCGCCTTCGATGCGGGCCCGGTAGGCGGTGGCGAGATCGTCCCACAGGGGCCGGTCCGACCACTCGTCACCGGCGATGTGGTGGACCACCAGCAGCAGCACGTGCTCCTGCGGCGCCACCCGGAACACCCGGGCCCGCAGCGGCGGTTCGCGGTCGAGCTCGAAGCCCTGCCCTGCCGCCTCCGCCAGCCGTCCGGGGAGCTCGTCCTCCGTGACCTGTTCGGTGCGGGTGACGACGCGGACCGCGTCGGGGTCGAGGACGAGCTGGTGGGGGTGTCCGTCCCGTTCGGGGAAGACCGTGCGCAGGCTCTCGTGCCGGATCGCCAGATCCCGCACGGCGGCCCCCAGCGCCTCCGGGTTCAACGGGCCCGACAGCCGCCAGGCCATCGGGATGTTGTAGACGGGACTCGGGCCCTCCAGCCGGTACAGGACCCACAGCCGCTGCTGGGCGAAGGACAGCGGCAGGAGCTCCGGCCGGACGGCGGGGGCGAGTACGGGCATGCCGCCCGTCTCCTCCTCCCGCTCTTCCCGCAGCCGCTCGGCGAGCCGGGCGACGGTGGGGGCCTCGAAGATCGCGCGAAGGGTGATCTCGGCGCCCAGCGCCGTACGGATGCGGCTGATCAGCCGCATCGCCAGCAGGGAGTGGCCGCCGAGGGCGAAGAAGTCGTCGTCGACGCCCACCCGGTCCACCCCCAGCACGGCGGCGAACAGCTCGCACAGGATCTCCTCGCGGGCGTCGCGGGGGCGCCGCCCGGCGGTGACGGCCCCCGGATCCGGAGAGGGCAGCGCGCGGCGGTCCAGCTTTCCGCTGATCGACCTCGGCAGGGTCTGGAGCTGTACGAAGGCCGCCGGGACCATGTGCTCGGGCAGCGCGGCGGCGAGGTGCGCCCGCAGCTTCGCGGGGTCGATGCCCGGGCTGGAATGAGCGCCTGAGTGAACGCCGGGATGAGCGCCAGAGCGGGAGCCGGAATGAGCTCCCGGGTGGGAGCCGGACGACGGGACCACGTAGGCCACCAGTCGCCGCGCGCCGGGGACGTCCTCACGGATCGCCACGGCGGCCTGCGCCACGTCGGGGTGCGTGCTCAGCACCGCCTCGATCTCGCCGAGCTCGATCCGGAAGCCGCGCAGTTTCACCTGGTCGTCGGCCCGGCCGAGGAAGGCGAGGGTGCCGTCGGCGCGGCGTCGCACCAGGTCGCCGGTCCGGTACATGCGACTGCCCGGCGTCCCGAACGGGTCGGCGACGAACCGCTCGGCGGTCAGCCCCGAACGACCGAGGTATCCGCGGGCCATGCCCTCACCGGCCACGTAGAGCTCGCCGGGCACGCCGACCGGGACCGGCTGCAGCGTGGCGTCCAGCACGTGGGCGCGGGTGTTGGCCACCGGCGCCGCCCAGGGCCCCGTACGGCCGGCGCCCTGGGCGGGGCCGTCGTGCCGCTCTCCGTCACGCCGACCGTTCTCATGCCGACCTGCGTCGTGCCTCCCACTCTCCTGCGGGTCTCCGTCGTACCCGCCGCCCTCATGCCGGTCTCCGTCGTGCCGGCCGGCGCTGTGCCAGCCGTAGGCGTCGACGGCGGACTCGGTCGGTCCGTACATGTCGTGGACCACCGTGCCGGGCAGCGCGCACAGCCGGTTCCAGAGCGAGGCGGGGGTGGCCTCGCCGCCCACCACGATGACTCCGGGGCGGGAGCGGCCGGGGTCGAGGAAGCCGTGGTGAACCATTTCCTGCAGGTAGGTGGGGGTGACGTCGACGTAGTCGATGTGTTCGTCCGCCAGGTAGGCCAGCAGGGCGGCCGGGTCGGTCATGGTGGTCTCGTCGACGACGTGCAGCTCGTGGCCGGCCAGCAGCCAGAGCATCGGCTCCCAGGAGCCGTCGAAGCTGAACGACGCGGCGTGCACCGCGCGCAGCGTCTCGCGGCCGGCGGCCCGGCGGGCCGGTTCGATGAGGTCCTCGCGGTTCGAGCCGAACAGGTTGCTCAGGCCGCCGTGGGTGCCGAGCACGCCCTTGGGCCTGCCGGTGGACCCGGAGGTGTAGATGACGTACGCGACGGAGGACGGCAGCACGCGAGTGCTCGAAACGGACGCTGACGGCAGGGCGTGAGCGTCGGGGAATGACGGCGACGTACCGGTGCCGGGGGTCGACGAGGACGGCAGCGCGTGAATACCGGGAACAGGTAGACGGTCACCGGAGTGGCCCGCCCGCTCCACGACGAACCGCGCGTCGACGCCGTCGTCGGCGGCAGCCGCTCCCCGGGAGTGACTCGCCCGCTCCGAGAGGGTCCGCGGATCGTCGAGCAGCAGCAGGTCGGTCCGCCCGGCGGGAAGCCCCGGGGCGATGGCCGAGGTGGTGAGCACGCACACCGGTGCCGCGTCGTCGAGCATGTACTCCAGTCGTTCGGCCGGATAACCGGGGTCGAGCGGGAGGTAGGCGGCGCCCGCGGTGAGCACCCCGAGGATCGCCGGCACCATCTCGGCCCGGGGAAGGGCCAGCCCGACCACGCTCTCGGCGCCCAATCCGCGACGCAGCAGCAACCCGGCGATGCGGTCGACCTCGGCGGACAGCTCGTCGAAGGTCGTCCGGCGGCCGTCGGCGACCAGCGCGACCTGCTCGCCCCTCCTCCGGGCGGCGTCGGCGAACAGCTCGGGGACCGTGCGCCGTTCCACCGGTCGCGCGGTGTCGTTCCACGCACCCAGGGACGCCTCGCGCTCCTGCTCGGTCAGTACGGGCATCCGGCTGATCGGCCGGCCCGGATCGGCGGCCAGCCGGCCCAGCAGTGCCACGGTGCGGTCGGCCAGTGCCTGGGCCGTTCCCCGGTCGGCGAGGTCCTCGGCGTACTCCAGCAGCAGGGTGACGCGGTTCTCGCCGGCGTGGTCGACGAAGGTGAAGTCCAGGTCGAACTTGGCGGTCTCGATCCGGGTCGGCCACCACTTGGTGGGCAGGTCCAGGACCTGCGGGTCGCCGTCGGGGTGGTAGTGGTAGCCCATCATGACCTGGAACAGCGGGTTGCGGCCCGGCTCGCGCGGCGGGTTGACCGCCTCCACGATCCGTTCGAAGGGCATGTCCTGGTGCTCGAAGACGGCCAGGTCGGCGTCTCTGACCCGGTTCAGCAGTTCGGTGAACGTCGGGTCGCCGGACAGGTCGGTGCGCAGCACCAGCGTGTTGACGAAAAAACCGACCAGATCGTCCAGGGCGCTGTCGGTGCGCCCGGCGATCGGGGCGCCCAGCGGGATGTCGGTGCCCGACCCCATCCGGTGCAGCAGGGTGGCGACCGCCGCGTGAAGCAGCATGAACATGCTGGTACCGGTCTCGGCGCACAGGGCGCGCAGGGCCTGGGCGGTCTCGGTGGGCAGCTCCGTGCGCACCGTGCCGGCGCGACCGGTCGGTTCGGCGGGACGGGTCCGGTCGAGCGGCAGCGGGATCTCCTCCGGCAGGCCGGTCAGCGCCCCGGTCCAGAAGGCGAGCTGCCGCGCGCCCTCGCTACCGGGGTCGGCCGGATCGCCGAGGAGCCGCTGCTGCCAGAGGGTGTAGTCGGCGTACTGCACCGGCAGCGGCGCCCACCGCGGCGCCCCGCCCTCGCGACGTGCCAGGTAGGCGGTGTCCAGGTCGGCGAGGAAGGGCCGGTCGGACCACTCGTCGGTGGTGATGTGGTGCAGCACGATCGCCACCGTGTGGTCGTCCGGGGCCACCCGGAGCACCTCGGCCCGCAGCGGGAGTTCGGTTCCCAGGTCGAACGGGCGGCCGACTGCGGCGCCGATCCGGGCGTCCAGCTCCTCCGGCGGGCAGTCCTCGACGGTGAAGTACGGCTCGGCCCCGCCGATGGGCACGACCAGCTGGTACGGCTCGCCCTCGTGTTCGGCGAAGACGGTGCGCAGCGCCTCGTGACGGTCCGCAACGTCGCACAGCGCCCGGTGGAGCGCGACGGTGTCCAGCGCTCCTCGCAGCCGGAAGACCAGCGGGAAGTGGTAGGCGTCGCCACCGCTGAGCCGTTCGGCCAGCCACAGCCGCCGCTGCGCCGGGGAGACAGGGATGCGCTCGGGGCGTTCCGCCGCTGGCGTGACGGCCGCCCGGGCAGGCCGGCCGGCGTCGGCACGGCCGGCCAGCAGGGCGGGCGTCGGGGCCTCGAACAGGTCGCGGATGGCGAGTTCGGCGCCCAGTTCCGTACGGGCCCGGCTGATGAGCCGGGTGGCGAGCAGCGAGTGGCCGCCGAGGTCGAAGAAGTTGTCCTCGGCGCCGACCTTCGGCAGGACCAGGACCTCGGCGAAGAGACGGCAGAGCACCTCCTCCTGGGCGGTCTGCGGCCCGCGTCCTCCGGCGAGCGGCACCGGCGGTTCGGCGTCGGGCAGCGCCCGCACGTCGAGCTTGCCGTTGTCGTTCATGGGCAGCCGGTCGAGGGTGACGAAGGAGGCCGGAACCATGTAGTCGGGCAGCTGCTGCCGCAGGTCCTCCCGGAGCCGCCGGATGAGACCGCTCGTGCCGCGCGTCGCCGTCGGGGTGTTGGCGTACGGGGCCGCGCCGCCGCCCGGCGGGTAGAGGCCCGCGGTGACCCGGAACTCTCCCCGTACGAAGACGGCGTCGTAGCGGCCCGGCTCGCGCGACCAGGTGGTGAGGAGCCGGTAGCCCTCCCTCGCCCCGAGCTCGTGCAGCGCCTCGGGCTCCACTCCCCCGGTCGTCGCGGCTCCGCGCTCGCTGGCGGCACGGGCGTCGGGGACACCGGTCACCCGCAACCGCTCCGGCCGCCTCTCGCGCAGGTGGCGGGCGAGCCCGCCGGCCCACACCGGCTCGTCGGTCCCTTCCGGCATCGGCCCGTCGGCCGGCTCCGGCACCGGCCCGGCAGCCCCTCCCGGCACCGGCTCATCGACTGACTCCGGCACCGGCCCGCCGGCTGACTGCGGCATCGCCCCGGCGATCCGTCCCGGCACCGGCTCGCCGGACCGGATCCGCCCGTCGGCCCAGTCCAGCACCGGCTCGTCTCCGAGCCGGACGTCGGCCTCACCGTGGTAGAGCACGGCGTCGTAGCGGTAGCGGGTCAGCTCGTTGTGGTGGTGTCCGCGCTTGGTGCGCAGGTCGACGCCGAAGCCCAGGGTGGTGAAGTAGTCGGGGTCGACGAGGAGTTCCTTCTCCAGCGCGAGGTTCCGCTCGACGGCCCGGCGGACGTGCTCGGGATCGGCGTCCTCCCCCGCGCGGGTGAGCTGGATGCCGGTGTGGAAGGCGCGGGCCTGCCGCAGGTTCCGCACGTCGCCGACGAACAGGGCGCCGCCGGGCGCGAGCAGCCCCATGGCGCCCCGGATGACCTCGGTCAGGTGGTCGACGCTCGGGAAGTACTGGATGACGGAGTTGATGACGATCGTGTCGAAGTAGCCGGTGGGCAGCCCCTCGGTCACGTGGGCGGGCCGGCAGCGCAGCTCGACCTTGGCGGCCAGCTCGGGGTCACGACGTAGGTCCTCGCCGATCTTGCGGATCACGGGTGCGGCGAAGTCCGTCGCCCAGTACGCCTCCGCCTCGGGCGCCAGGCGCGACAGCAGCAGGCCGGAGCCGACGCCGATCTCCAGGATCCGGCGCGGGCGCAGCTCCCGGATGCGGGCGACGGTCTGCTCGCGCCATTCGCGCATGTGCTCGAGCGGGATGGGCCGCCCGTCGTAGCTGCTGTCCCAGCCCGCGAAGTCCTCGGTGAAGACGGCGGTGCTGATCTGCTCGTACTCGTCGGAGTAGATCTCCTGCCACTCGTCGATCCGCTCCCGTTCGGCGGACTCCCGCTCCTCGCCGGTGAGTTCGGCGGGCACGACGTAGCCGACGAGGCGCTGGGTGCCGGGGGCCGACGGGTCGTCGCGCGCGATGACGGCGGCCTGGGCGACCTGGGGGTGCCCGGCGAGCACGGTCTCGATCTCGCCCAGTTCCACCCGGTAGCCCCGGATCTTGACCTGGTCGTCGGTGCGGCCGAGGAAGTCCAGGTTGCCGTCGGCGCGGCGGCGCACCAGGTCGCCGGTACGGTACATGCGCTCGCCCGACTCGCCGTAGGGGTCGGCGACGAACCGTTCGGCGGTCAGGCCCGGCCGGTCGAGGTAGCCGCGGGCGAGGCCGATGCCGGCGATGTACAGCTCGCCGGGGACCCCGTCGGGGACCGGGCGCAGCCAGGCGTCCAGGATGTGGGCGCGGGTGCCGCGGATGGGGCGGCCGACGGTGGAGGTGGGGCTGTCGTCCGTACCGCCGCCGAGGGTGTTGATCGTGTACTCGGTGGGACCGTAGAGGTTGTAGCCGTAGGTGCCCTCGGTGTCACGGAGCCGGCTCCAGACCGTCTCCGACACCGCCTCGCCGCCGAGCAGCACCAGGGGCGGGCGGTGGCCTTCGAGCAGCCCTTCCTCGATCAGCAGGTGGGCGTAGGTGGGGGTGACGTTGACGACGTCGATGCGGTGGGTCTCGCAGTACGCGACCAGGGCCTCGGCGTCGCGCCGCAGCTCCTCGTCGCAGACGTGCACCTCGTGCCCCTCGACCAGCCAGAGCAGCTCCTCCCACGACATGTCGAAGGCGAAGGAGACCGTGTGCGCGACGCGCAGCCGCCGGCCTCCGGCGGAGGCGATGGCCGGGGCGAAGATCTCCTTCTGGTGGTTGAGCTGCATGTTGGTCAGGCCGCGGTACGGCGTGACGACGCCCTTGGGACGCCCGGTGGATCCGGAGGTGTAGATGACGTACGCCGGGTGTTCCAGGCTGAAGAGGGGACGGTCGGCCTCGGTGACCGGGTCGCCGGAGAGCCGGGCCAGCTCCTCCGCCGTCGCCGGATCGTCGAGCGAGACGCGCGGGACGTCCGGTGCGCCGGAGTTGTCAGGACCGGCGGGGCCGCCGGGAGCACGGAGGGCATCGGAGTCACCGGCGATTCCGAACGCACCGGGAACGCCGGACACGACGGAAGCACCGGACCCCCCGGGAGCACCGGAACCTTCGGGAGCACCGGAACCGCCTGAAGCACTGGAAGCGCTGGAAGCGCCGCCCTGCAGCCGCGCCGAGACCGCGGCGGTGCAGAGCAGCAGCGCCGGCCGGGCGTCGGCGAGCATCATCGTGAGCCGGTCGTCCGGGTAGTCCAGTTCCAGCGGCAGGTAGGCGGCACCGGTGCGCAGCACGGCGAAGAGCGCGACGACCATGTCGATGGAGCGCGGCAGGCCGAGCGCGACGATCTTCTCCGGTGCCGCGCCCCGGGCGAGCAGCAGCCTGGCCATGCGGTTGATCCGGGCGTCCAGGTCGGCGTAGGTGACGCTTGCGTCGCCGAAGACGAGCGCGGTCGCCTCGGGGGTGCGGGCGGCCTGGGCGGCGAGCAGGTCCGCGACGGTCTCCCGAGGGACGGGCACGCGACCCGCGGCCCACTCCCGCTCCAGCGCGACGCGCTCGGCGGGCAGCAGCGGGTCGAGACGGCCGGCGGGCGCGTCCAGGTCGTCGACCAGCCGCTCCAGGAGCAGGGTGAAGCGGTCCAGCAGGGCCTGGGCTCGCGGGCGGGCGATGACGTCGGGCCGGTGGGCGAGGGTGACCCGGATCCGCTCCCCCGGCGTCACGATGAGGTTGACGGGATAGTGGGTGGCGTCGACGTTGGCGACGGCGGTGGCGCCGTACCTGTCGGAGAGCTCCGCGAGCCGCTCCTCGGTGTCGCTGTTGCGCAGCACGAAGAGGGTGTCGAACAGCTGCCGGTGGCCGGTCTCGGCCTGTAGCACGCCCAGGCCCAGATACTCGTACGGCATCAGGGCCAGGCGCTCGCCCTGGACGCGCCGCAGCAGCTCCAGCACCGGCTCTTCCGCCCTGAAGGCGATGCGGGCGGGGACGGTGTTGAGGAACATGCCGATGACGTTCTCGACGTCCGGCACCTCGCTCGGCCGGCCCGCGACCGTGGTGCCGAAGACGACGTCGGTGCGGCCGGTGGCGCTGGCCAGTGCCAGGCCCCAGGCGGTGTTGAACACCGTGTTGAGGGTCAGGCCGTGCCGGCGGGTGGCGTCGCGCAGCCGGTCGCCCAGGTCTGCGGGGAGGTCGGCGTCCAGGCTCTCCGGGATGACCGGCTCCAGCCCCTGGCCGGCGGCGAGCAGGGTGGGCTCGTCCAGTCCGCCGAGGGCGGCACGCCAGGCACGGGTGGCGACCTCGGTGTCCTGGGCCTCCAGCCAGGTCAGGTAGTCGCGGTAGGAACCGGGATCCGGCAGTCCGCGTCCGTCGCCGTCGTTCTCGTACAGCGCGAAGAGCTGGTCGAGGAAGAGCCAGGCGGACCAGCCGTCCCAGAGCAGCAGGTGCCGTCCGATGACGAGCCGGTCGCCGCGGGCCTCGCCGAGGCGGATCAGCAGCATCCGGAAGAGCAGCGGCCGGGACAGGTCGAACCTGCGGGTCCGCTCCTCGTCCATCAGCTCGCGCAGCCGGACGTCCTGCGCGGCGGCGGGCAGAGCGGACAGGTCGACCTCTTCGAGCGGTATCTCGGGGTCGCCGACGATGAACTGCACCGGCTGGCGCAGGCCGTCGCTGGTGAACCCGGCGCGCAGGCTGGGGTTACGGGCCAGCAGTGCCCTGGTGGCGGTGCGCAGGCGTCCGGCGTCGAGGCGGACGGCGACGTCGAAGGACTCGTGGACCGTGTAGACGTCCAGGGCGCCGTCGTCGTACGTCGAGTGAAAGAACAGTCCTTCCTGGAGGGGCGCCAGCGGCCAGATGTCCTCCACGGAGCCGCCGAGGCGGCGCACGCGCTCGGTCTCCTCGTCGGTCAGCGCGAAGGCGACGCCCGGGTCGCGGGGTTCGGTCGCGGTCGCCGTCGTGGAGGCCACCGTCGCGGCCACCGCCAGGCCTGCGGGGGTGCGGTGTTCGAAGACGTCGCGGGGGTTCAGCTCCAGGCCCGCCCTGCGGGCGCGGCTGGAGACGCCGATCGAGGTGATGCTGTCGCCGCCGAGCATGAAGAAGTCGTCGTCGACGCCGACCTCGTCAAGCCTCAGCACGGCCGCGAAGATCTCGGTGAGGGCGCGTTCGCGCTCGTCACGCGGGGCGCGCGCCTCGGCACGCACCACCTGCGGGGCGGGCAGCGCGTTGCGGTCGAGCTTGCCGCTGGGAGTGAGCGGCAGGGCGTCGAGCACCACGTACGCCTCGGGCACCATGGGCGCGGGCAGCGCGTCGGCGAGGGCGGCCCGCAGCGCGGCCACATCGAACGAGTCCTGCGCGTCGCGGCCGGAGCCCTGCCCGTTCCCTCCGGAGACCGCGATCGGATCCTGCCGGTCATGGGCAGGAGAGTCGAGCGAGCCCTGCCCGTTCCGCACGGGGACGTCGGGCGAGTCCCGCCGGTCGTGGATCGGAACGTCGAGCGGGATCTGCCGGTTTCGCGTGGGGACGATGTATGCCACGAGCATCGACCCGTGGATGTCGACCGCCGCCTGGGCGACGGAGGGCCGGCCGGTCAGGGCGGCCTCGATCTCGCCGAGTTCGATGCGGTTGCCGCGCAGTTTGACCTGCCGGTCGGTGCGGCCCAGGTATTCGACGGCGCCGTCCTCGCGGCGGCGCACCAGGTCTCCGGTCCGATACATGCGACCGCCGGCCGGGCCGTACGGATCGGCCGTGAACCTCTCGGCGGTCAGGCCCGGCCGGGCGTGGTAGCCCCTGGCCAGCTGCACGCCGGTCAGGTACAGCTCGCCGGGCACGCCGGTCGGCACCGGGCGCAGGCAGGAGTCCAGCACCCGCAGGCCGGTGTTCCACACCGGGCGGCCGATGGGCACGGTGGTGTCCGCCGAGCCGTCGTAGGCGTGGTAGGTGACGTCGACGGCGGCCTCGGTGGGCCCGTACAGGTTGTGCAACGGCACCCCGGTGAGCGCCCGCCAGCGCGCGGAGGCGGCGCCGGGCAGCGCCTCGCCGCTGCTGAAGACGCGGCGCAGGCTGACGGCCCAGGACGGATCATCGGTGATCTCGTCGGCCCCCAGGAAGGCTTCGAGCATCGACGGCACAAAATGCATCGTGGTGATGCGCTGCTCGCGGATGAGCGCGGCCAGGTAGGACGGGTCGCGGTGCCCGTCGGGCTTGGCCAGCACCACCGCGGCGCCCTCGCACAGTGCCCAGAAGAACTCCCAGACGCTCACGTCGAAGCTGGACGGCGTCTTCTGCAGCACCCGGTCGTCGGCGCGCAGCCCGTACGCACCCTGCATCCACGCCAGCCGGTTGACGATGGCGCGGTGGGTGACGACGACGCCCTTGGGACGGCCGGTCGAGCCGGAGGTGTAGATCAGGTACGCCGGATCATCCGGCCCCGCGGCCATCGGGACGGGGTCCCCGCTCCCGTCGCCGGTGGCCGGGGCGTCGAGGATGAGTGGGGTGAGGCCGTCGGCCTCGGGCAGCCGTGGGGCCGTGGCGGCGGTCGTCACGACCGTCCTCGCGCCGGAGTCGGTGAGCATGTACGCGATGCGGTCGGCCGGGTAGTCCACGTCGACCGGCAGGTAGGCGGCGCCGGACTTCAGCACGCCGAGCAGCGCCACCATCAGTTCCGCCGAGCGCGGCACGGCGACCGCGACGACCCGTTCAGGACCGGCGCCCCGTGCGCGCAGGCGGACGGCCAGCTCCTCGGCGCGCGCGTCCAGCTCCTCGTAGGTGAGGCTCTCGCCGTCGTAGACGACCGCCGTGGCCCGCGGGGTACGGAGCACCTGGGCCTCGAAGGCGGCGGCCAGGGTGGTCTCGGGGACGTGCCGGCTCTCCCCCTCCGGCAGGGCTCGCGCCCGTTCCTCGTCCGACAGCAGCTCGACGTCGGCGACGATCTGCCCGGGGTCGGCGGCCAGTGCCCGGAGGATCCGGGTCAGCCGGTCCGCGATCCGCCGGACGGCCTCGCCGTCCAGCCGCCGGACGTGGTGCTTCAGGCGCAGGTCGAGCCGGCGGCCCGGCTTGACGATCAGGGCGAGCGGGTAGTGGACGGCGTCGTGGAACTCGTGACCCGTGATCCGGACCGTGCCGGAGGGGTCGCTGAGGCCGGTGCCGGACGGGTAGTTCTCGAAGACGACGAGAGTGTCGAAGAGCTCGCCGCCGCCCGCGAGGCCGGCGATGCGCTGGAGTTCGGCGAGACCGAGGTGCTGGTGGTCCAGGAGACCGGCCTGCTCGTCCTGGAGCCGGCCCACCAGGCCGGCCAGGGTGTCGGCGGGCTCCCATCGGAAACGGGTCGGCAGGGTGTTGATGAACAGGCCGACCATGGACTCGATGCCGTCGACCTCGGCGTCACGACCGGAGACGGTGGTGCCGAAGACCACGTCCTGACGGCCGGTCAGCCGTCCGAGGAGCAGGCCCCAGGCGCTCTGGACGACCGCGCCGAGGGTGACCCCGTGCTCCCTCGCGCGGGCCGCGAGCCGGGCGGTGACCCGTTCGGACAGCTCGACGCGGACCTGCTCGGACCTGAGCGGCGAGCCGTCCGCCGGGACGTCGACCAGACGGGTCGGCTCGTCGAGCCCGGCGAGCGCGGCCCGCCAGGCCGCGCGGGCGGCGTCGCGGTCCGCCGCCGACAGGCGGCGCAGGTATTCGCGGTAGGGGGCCACCTCGGGCAGCGCCGCGGGGGCGGCCCCGTAGGAGGCCATCAGCTCGCGGTGCAGCACCGGCAGCGACCAGCCGTCCGCCACGATGTGATGGAACGTCAGCACCAGCAGGCTGCGGTCGTGCCCGAGCCGCACCAGCGCGCACCGCACCAGCGGCGGCCTGGCCAGGTCGAACCGGCGGGCGCGCTCGCCGGCCGTGACGGCGTCGACGAGCGAGGGCTGCGCCTCGGCGTCCCGCGTGGACAGGTCCACCTCGTGCCAGGGCACCTCCAGACGCCCGGCGACGATCTGGACGGGCCTGCCGTCCGGGAGCTGGCGGAAGCAGGCGCGCAGCGGGGCGTGCCGGTCCAGCAGGTTCTGGGCGGCGCGGCGCAGTGCCTCGCCGTCGACCGGGCCGGCCAGCTCGATGACCTGCTGGACGACATAGGCGTCGCCGTCCGAGCCGTCCACGAGGGAGTGGAAGAAGAAGCCCTCCTGGAGCGGGCTGAGCGGCAGCAGATCCTCGACGGTGACCGGGTGATCGCCCTGGATCTCCGCGAGCTCGGCCGCGGTCACCTCGACGAGCGGGGTGTCGCTGGCCGTTCTTCCCGCGCGCGCTGCGTTCCCGGTCTGCCCCGGGTCTGCTGTGTTTCCGGCGTGCCCGATGTTCCCGGTGTTCCCGGCGTGCCCGGTGTTCCCCGGGTCTGCTGTGTTTACGGCGTGCCCGGCGTGCCCGGTGCCCGTACGGTCCACCGCGATCGGGGCCAGTGCGGCGACCGTACGGTGCCGGAAGATGTCCCGGGCGGTGAGCTGCAGTCCCGCCCCGCGGACGCGGATGAGCAGCTGGATGGCGATGATGCTGTCGCCGCCGAGGGCGAAGAAGTCGTCGTCGATCGAGACCGACCGCAGGCCCAGCGCCTCCGCGTACAGCGCGCAGAGCAGCTCCTCACGGACGTCGCGCGGAGCGCGGCCGGAGCTGAGGGCGGCGTAGTCGGGGACCGGGAGCGCGGCGCCGTCCAGCTTGCCGCTCGGGGTGACAGGAAGCCGGTCGAGGGGGACGAACGCCGAGGGGACCATGTAGTCGGGGAGCCACTCGGCCCCGTAGGAGCGCAGGGTCTTCATCAGGGCGGTGACGTCCCGGAACGGCACGGGCCGGTTGGCGTGCGGGAAGGTGCCGGCCGGGCGGTAGAGGACGCCGAGGGGCGTGTCCCCGGAGGCGAAGACCGCGTCGAGGCCGCCGTCGTCGGCGTGGCCGTTCCAGGTGGTGGCCACGCGGTAGCCGTGCCGGGCGGCGAGGGCGTGCAGGGTCTCGGGATCGGTGTCGTCCGCCGGGGCGGCGGGGCGGCTGCTGTCCTCAAGGGCGTACAGCGCGGTGAGGTCCTCGGTGAGCCGGGCGTTGGGGAGGCCGGTGATCCGGAGCCGGACGGGCCGGGCGGCCAGGCGGGCGTCGAGTGCGTCGAGGCTGCCGAGGTCGTCCCAGCGGATCTCCTCCGCGCCGGCCAGAACCGACGCCCCGTCTCCGTCCGCCACGTCGGCGACGTCCGGCGTGACAGCACCCGGCGTGGCGACATCCTGTGCGGCGGGGGCGCCCGGCATCGCGGCGGTGCCCGATGCGGCGAGATCAGCCGGTGGGACGGCATCGGAGGTGGCGGGGACGCCCGGTGTGACGGCGGGCCGCTTCCGCAGCACCACGTCGTAGCGGTACCGGGTCAGCTCGTTGTGGTGGGCGCCCCGCTTGATGCGGATGTCGGCCTCGAAATCCTCCAGCGTTCCGAAGAAGTCGGGGTCGAGCAGCAGCTCGCCCTCCCAGGCCACGGTCCGCTCGACGGCCGCCAGCAGGGCCTGCTTGTCCTCGGGGTCGGCGCCACGCCGGGTCTCGACGGCGGCTCGCAGGCAGCGCAGCAGGCGCAGGTTCCGTACGTCGCCGACGAAGAGGCTGCCACCGGGGGCCAGGAGCGTCCCGGCCTTGCGCAGCACGTCCGCCAGATACTCGGCGCTCGGGAAGTACTGGGCGACGGAGTTGACGATCACGGTGTCGAAGAAGCCCGTGGGAAGTCCGGTGACGTCGTGCGCGGGCTGGGCGCGCAGTTCCACTCGGCCGGCCGGCTCCGGCACCGCGTCGACCTGGACGCGCAGTGCCCGTACCGCCTCCTCGGAGAGGTCCGTGCCCCAGTAGGTCTCGCAGCCGGGTGCGACGCGGGAGAGGATGAGCCCGCTGCCGACGCCGATCTCCATCACCCGGCGCGGCCGCAGCTCCTCGATGCGGCCGATCGTGGCGTCCCTCCACTCCCGCATCTCCGCGACCGGGATGGGCAGACCGTCGTACATGCTGTTCCAGCCCGCGAAGTTCTCCTGGAAACCCTCGGAGCCGGCGGCGGAGTAGAGCAACTCGTGGAGGTCCTTCCACTCCTCCACCTGCTCGGTCTCGTCGTGGCCGGCCTCGGCTTCGAGCGACGGGACGACGTAGGCGGCCAGCCGCCGGTCGCCGGGCCGGTCCTCGCGGACCACGACCGCGACCTGGTCCACGGCCGGGTGCCCCCGCAGTACGGACTCGATCTCACCGGGCTCGATCCGGAATCCGCGGATCTTCACCTGCGAGTCGACGCGGCCGAGATACTCCAGCCGCCCGTCGGGCTTCCAGCGCACCAGGTCGCCTGTGCGGTACAGCCGCTGCCCCGCCGCTCCGAAGGGGTCGGCGACGAACCGCTCGGCGGTCAGGTCAGGCCGTCCGAGGTAGCCGCGTGCCAGCCCCTCGCCGCCGAGGTACAGCTCGCCCGAGACCCCCGCGGGGACGGGTCGCAGGCGGCCGTCGAGTACGTAGGCCCGCGTGCCCGGGTCGGGGACGCCGATGGGCACGATGGAACCGGACGGGATGTCGGGGTCGCACAGGCCGAGGGTGGAGTTGGTGGTCGCCTCGGTCGGCCCGTAGGCGTTGAACATCATCCGGCCGCGCGCATAGCGGCCGACCAGCTCGGGCGAGACGCGTTCCGTACCGGCCAGCAGGGTGGCGGCGGGCGGCAGGTGGACGTCGTCCGGCATGGCGGCGAGCAGGGCCGGGGGCAGGATCATGAAGGTGATGCCGTTGGCGTTCGCGTAGTCGGTGAGCGGCGCGCCGGGCACCCGGCGTTCGGCCGGTACGACAACGAGGCGTCCACCGGAGAGCAGGCCGAGGCACAGGTCCCAGAAGGCCACGTCGAAACTGGGCGAGGCGAACTGCAGGACGCGGCTGTCCGGCCCGATGCCGAAGCGCTCGCTCTGGGTGGCCACGAGCTTGGCGACCCCGGCGTGGGAGAGCACGACGCCCTTGGGGCGGCCGGTGGAACCCGAGGTGTAGATCACATATGCCGCGTTGAGGATGGACAGCGGTCCCCGGTCGGTCTCCGCCGGGTCGTGGCTCGGGCGGGCCGCCAGCTCCAGCGCCGTCTCCGGCGCGTCGAGGACCATCGGCTCCATGCCGTCGCACGGGGGGATGTCCGCCACCGTGCCGGCGGTGGTGACCAGGCAGGCGGGCGTGGCGTCGGCCAGCATGTAGGCGATGCGGTCGGCCGGGTAGTCGGTGTCGACCGGCAGGTAGGCGGCGCCGGACTTCAGGACGGCCACCTCGGCGACGATCAGCTCGGCCGACCGGGGCAGGGCCAGGGCCACCACGCGCTCGGCCCCGGCGCCACGCGCGATCAGCGCGTGGGCCAGCCGGTTGGCACGCTCGTCCAGCTCGGCGTAGGTGAGGCGGGTGTCCTCGAAGACCAGGGCGACGGCGTCCGGCCGCAGGCGGACCTGCTCGGCGAACATCTCCGGCCAGGTGCGCAGCGGGACGAGGTGGTCGGTGTCGTTCCACCCGACGAGAATCCGGTGCCGTTCCTCGCCGCTCAGCAGCTCCAGCTCACCGACGGGGGCGTCCGGTCTGGCCAGGCCGTCGGCCAGCAGCGTCGCGTAGTGGCCCAGCAGCCGATCGACGGTCGCGGCCTCGAACAGGTCGGGGCGGTAACGCATCCGCGCCTCTCCCGCCGAGACCTCCAGCGCCATGTCCAGCGGTCCCGCGGTCTCCCCCGCCCCGCCGTCGGCGCCGGTCCCCCCGCTGAAACCGGTGCCTGTTCCAAAGCCGGTGTCCGTGCCGGTGCCGGTGCCGGTGTTCGTGTCCGTGCCGGTGCCGGTGTCCGTGTCCGTGCCGGTGCCGGTGTCCGTGTCCGTGCCGGTGCCGGTGCCGGTGCCGGTGTCCGTGTCGGTACCGGTGTCCGTGTCCGTGTCGGTACCGGTGCCTGTGCCAGTGTTCGTGCTGAAGCCCGTGTTGAAGAACAGCCCGCCGCCGCGCGTGGGTTCCGGCCGCAGCCCGTCCACAAGCGCGGACAGCGGCATCCGGTGCGCCCGCGCCTCCTCGCAGGCGTCGGTCACGCGTCGTACCAGCTCACCGAAGCTCGTGTCGCCGCTCAGCTCGACCCGCACCGGTAGCCCCTCGTACCCGACGCAGACGTCATTCACCCCGCCGTAGCGGTGCAACAGCGCGACGTATGCGGCGAGCAGGGACGCCTCGGGCGCGGCGACGGCGAGTGTGCGGCTGCGCGTCTCCAGATCCTCGGCGGGCAGCAACGGGTACGGGAAGTCGACCGGGAGGGCCGTCTCCTGCGGAAGCGGAGCGAGTCGTCGACCCCAGTACGCCGTCACATCTTCAATAGCGGACACAGGTGACCGAGCCTCCCAAGCTGCGCAGAACCGGCTCATGTCGAGCCACGACCGCACATACTAAGGTAAGCATTACCTAAGTAGATAGACCCCCACCGTGAGAAGCCCTACAGTCCTGGACGTTAAAGTTAAGGACTGCCTAACCTAAGGAAGTTGCAAAGTGGAGACAGCTCGGTGACCCGGAGCGAGAGGCTGCGCCCGGCCTTTCTCGTGGCGCTGCTCAGCGCCGTCCTCGTCGCGCTCTGCCTGCTGTCGATCGCGCTCGGCGCTCGGAGCATCCCCCTCGACCAGGTGGTCAGAGCGCTGCTCGGCCAACCGGGCAGCGAGCTCATCGAGAACGTCATCTGGTCGGTACGGGTGCCACGCACCGCACTGGGCCTCACGGCCGGCGCCGCCCTCGGGCTGTCCGGCGCGCTCATGCAGGCGCTGACCCGCAACCCGCTCGCCGATCCGGGCCTGCTGGGCGTCAGCGCCGGCGCCTCCTTCGCGATCGTGCTGTCGGTCGCGGTGCTCGGGCTGGGATCGCTGTTCGAATACATCTGGTTCGCGTTCGCGGGCGCGCTCATCGCGAGCGTTCTGGTCTTCCTGCTGGGCAGGCTGGGGCGTTCCGGCCTGACGCCGGTCAAGCTCGCGCTCGCCGGGGTCGCCGTGACCTCGCTGCTGTCCTCGATCACCAGTGCCATCGTCCTGACCAACCCCGAGGCGCTCAACCGCTACCGCTTCTGGGCGGCCGGTTCGCTCGCCGACCAGGGCGGCGATGTGGTGCTCCAGATCCTGCCGTTCGTCGCCGCCGGCGCGGTGCTGGCACTGGCCTGCGCGCCCGCGCTCAACAGCCTGGCACTCGGCGACGACGTGGCCGCCTCGCTGGGACAGCGACTCGGTCTCATACGACTTCAGGGGGTAATCGCGATCACGCTGCTCACCGGCGCGGCGGTGACCGTCATCGGCCCCGTCGTCTTCATCGGACTGGTGGTCCCGCACCTCGCCAGGATCCTCGTCCAGCACGTGGGGCTGGGCCCCGACCACCGCTGGCTGCTACCGCTGTCGGCGGTGCTCGCGCCCTGCATGCTGCTGGCCGCGGACATCGTCGGACGGGTCATCGAACGGCCCCTCGAGATCCAGGCCGGGATCCTCGTCGCCCTGATCGGCGGCCCGTTCTTCATCGCCATGGTCCGCCGGCGCCGACTCGCGGAGGTGTGAGCATGGTTCGCCAGTCTCCCAACGCCCGTCCCGACACCCCGTCCGACGCCCACCTCGGCGCCTCGGCCGACATCCGTCCCGATGGCCCGGCCGACACACGTCCCGACACCCCGCCCGACGCCCACCTCAATGCCCCTGCCGATGGCCGTTCTGATGACCGTCCCCGCGGCTTCTGGAATCTCGGGAAGGCCCGGCGCCGCTCCGGCGGAACGGCCCCCGCGCCTTCCCATCGGACCTTCCGCCTGGCCGCGCCGCCCGTCTCCGGGATCCTGCGACCCCGGCTGATCGCGGTGTGCGCGGCGCTCGCCGTCGCCACCTTCCTGATCCTCTGCTGGGGTGTCTCGACCGGCGACTACCCGATCAGCCTGATCGGAGTCATGAAGGCGCTGATCGGCTCCGGCGACCCCGGCACCCTGCTGGTCGTCCGGGAGCTGCGGCTGCCGCGCGCCGTGGTCGGCCTGCTGGTCGGCGTCGCCTTCGGCATCTCCGGTGCGCTGTTCCAGACCATGACGCGCAACCCGCTGGCCAGCCCGGACATGATCGGCATCACCGAGGGCGCCGGCACCGCCGTCGTCGCCGGCATCGTGTTCGGCTGGAGCGGCGGCCTCGGCACCCAGACGTTCGGGCTGATCGGCGCGCTGGCCACCGCCCTGCTCGTCTACGTGCTGGCCTGGAAGCGCGGTACCACCGGCTACCGGATCGTCCTGGTCGGCATCGGGGTGTCGTGGATCTGCACCAGCGCCACCGACTACCTGGTGGCCAGGGGCGGGCAGTTCCAGGCGCAGGCCGCACTCGGCTGGCTGGTCGGCAACCTCAACGGCCGCACCTGGGACCAGGTGGTCCCGCTCACCGTCGTCATGGTGGTGCTGGTGCCGGCGGCGCTCATGCTGAGCCGTCTGATGCGCACGCTCCAGCTGGGCGACGACGTCGCCGCCGGCCTCGGCACCCCCGTGCAGCCTGTCCGTCTCGCCCTGCTGCTCACGGGCGTCGGGCTCGTCGCCTTCGGCACCGCGGCGGCCGGCCCGATCGCCTTCGTGGCACTCGCCGCACCGCAGATCGCCCAGCGGCTGGCCCGCACCGCCTGGCCGCCCCCGATCGCCTCGGGACTGGCCGGGGGCCTGGTCGTCCTCGCCAGCGATCTCATCGCGCGCACGCTGATCTCCGGCACGGAACTGCCCGTCGGGATCGTCACCGGCGTCCTCGGGGCGCCGGTCCTACTCTGGCTGCTCATCCGCGCCAACCGCGCGGGCTCAGGAGGCTGAACGCATGTCGACCATCGACCCGGACCTGCGGGCGAGCGGCCTTTCTCTGGCGTACGACAACCGGCTGGTCGTGGAGAATCTCGACCTGGTCGTCCCGCCGGGTCGCATCACCGCCATCGTCGGCGCCAACGCCTGCGGCAAGTCCACGCTGCTGCGGGCCCTGGCCCGGCTTCTCACCCCACGTCAGGGAAGCGTCCAGCTCGACGGCCGCGCCCTGCAGTCCATCCCGACCAGGGAACTGGCCCGGCGTCTCGGCATCCTGCCGCAGGGGCCGGTGGCCCCGGAGGGGCTGACCGTCATCGATCTGGTCAACCGCGGCCGTTCGCCACATCAGACCTGGTGGCGGCAGTGGTCGAAGGCCGACGAGCAGGCCGTCCACGGCGCACTGGCCGCCACCGGCATGACCGACCTCGCGAACCGCGCGGTCGACGAGCTGTCCGGCGGGCAGCGCCAGCGTGCCTGGATCGCCATGGCCGTCGCCCAGGGAACGCCGGTGCTTCTGCTGGACGAGCCGACGACGTATCTCGACCTGGCCCACCAGATCGACGTCCTGGACCTGGTCACGGACCTCAACCGGCGTGAGAACCGTACGATCGTGATGGTTCTCCACGACCTCAACCAGGCCTGCCGGTACGCCGACCACGTCATCGCCATGAAGTCCGGCCGCATCGTCGCCGAGGGTGCCCCGGCCGATGTCATCACCGCCCGGTCCGTGGAGGAGATCTTCAACCTGCGTTGCCAGATCGCGACGGACCCGGTCAGCGGCACACCGTTGATCATCCCGATGGGCCGCCACCACGACGTCTCCGACGTACAGGCGGTCGCCGGGACGGCCGGCTGAGCACCGTCCTCACGACCGGCCGTTTTCGCCACCGTCGGGTTCCGGCAGCGGGTCACCGAGGGATCCGGCTCACGAGCCGCCGATGTCGCGATGGCGTTCAAGCTGATCGAGTCCGCCTCGGCAGGTCGTGGGGTCCCGGTAGTAACCGCCGCAAAAAACGGAAATGCTGGTGAGAGCTTCGGCGAAGGGTCTTCCATGGCGAACCCTGGAAGGGACCCTGACCTACATATCCGTTGGAGATTTCGCCGAGACTACTGGAACCCCAACCAGCGGAATCAGGCCCGGTAGGGGCGGAAGAAGGCGCGCAGTTCCTCCGCGTAGAACTCGGGCTCTTCGAGCGGCGCGAAGTGCCCGCCGCGCGGGGCCTCCGTGAACCGCACGAGGTTGGTGGAGCGCTCCAGCCACGTCCGCGGTGCCCGGCTGATGTTGCCGGGGAACAGGGTGAAGCCGGAGGGGACCTTGACCCGGCGGGCTTGCTGCGCGGCCGGGATCTCGCCGTTCGCGCGATACATCCGCATCGACGAGCCGATGGTCTCGGTGAGCCAGTAGATCGTGACGTTGGTGAGGACCTCGTCCATCGTGAAGGACCGCGAGATGTCACCGCCGCAGTCGCTCCACCCCCGCATCTTCTCGACGATCCACGCGGCAAGCCCTGCCGGGGAGTCGGTGAGCCCGACTGCCGCGGTCTGTGGCTTGGTGCGGTGCATCGCCGTGTAGGCGCCCTCGGCCGCGCCCCATGCCGCCATGTCCGTCATCCAGGCGCGCTCCTCGGGCGTCAGGTCGGCGGGGTCCCCCGAGTAGACCGGCACCCCCGCGTCCATGCGGTGGACGGCGGTGACCCGTTCGGGGTAGTTCAGCGCGAGGAAGTTGCTCACGCCGCTGCCGATGTCCCCGCCGACGGCGCCGAACCGCTGGTAGCCGAGGCCGTCCAGCAGTCGGGCCCACAGACCCGCGACGGCGATCGAGTCGAGCGGCGGGCCGGTAGGGCGGTCGGAGTATCCGTAGCCGGGCATGTCGGGCACGACCACGTCGAACGCGTCGGCGGGGTCGCCGCCGTGCGCCCCGGGGTCGGTCAGCAGCGGAATGACCTTTGTGTAGCGCCAGAACGAGTCCGGCCAGCCGTGGCAGAGCACCAGCGGCAGCACCGGGCCGACCGGGTTGACGGCCCGGGCGTGCACGTAGTGAATGCCAAGCCCGTCGAGCCGGGCGCGGAAGCGCGGGAACTCGGACAGCGCCTTCTCCTGGGCCGCCCAGTCGAAGCCGTCGGCCCAGTAGGCGACCAGGTCGCGGAGGTAGGCGAGGTCCGTGCCGAGTGACCAGCCGACGTCCTCGGGTGCGTCTGGCCAGCGCGTGGCCCGCAGCCGGGCGCGCAGGTCCGCGAGCGCCTCGGGGGAGGCCTGGACGGTGAACGGCTCAGGAAGGAACGCGGATTCCGGCATAACTACCTCACTAATTCTGTCGTTTGGCACCGCGCGAGGCTGGACCGCCGGCCCCGGTCGCGGGCTTGTCGCTCGTGGGTGACCAGGGTCAGCAGCGTCGATCCGCTGCTGGTCGACGGCGATCCCACCAGCAGGATCGCCGACACCCTGTCGATCAGGGACGTGTGGCGGAGCGGATCCCGGACAGCCCGCTGAGATCATCGGAGGCCGCACTCCCGGCGTCCGACCTGGTTGACGCCGGGAGGGCGGCCTCCGCAATCGACAGCAACGAGGCTCGCAGTGTCCGAAGAGTCTGATCGGTGAGGCCGGCGAGCAGACGAGACATCACGTCCTCGACAATGGCGTTGCAGCGTCGCACGAGTTCGTCGCCGTCCGGCGTGATCCTGTGCAGAATTGCCTTACCCGCGCCGGGCCTGCGTTCGAGCAACCCTCGCTGTTCGAGGCGGGCGACCACCGCGCCCGCGGACTGATCGGACTGCCCGATGAACAGTGCCAGCGCGTGGGTCGAGGAATCAGGCTCGATCGCGATGGCGTGCAGCATGCCCCACTGCGGCAACGTCAGTCCAACCTGAGCGAGCGCGGCTTCGCAGGCCAGCTGCTTGCGCAACTGCGCCCGCCGCAGCAGCATCGCGATATCGACCCCGCTGGGCAGATTGTGATCAGTTGTCATTCCTGCAGCATATACCAACAAGTATATACCAACACGGCGAACCCTTCTGGACCGAACTCGCCCGGCAACGCATCGCCACCGCTCGCAAGATCACCAGGGAGCGGGCGGGACGCGAGACGGAGCGGTGAGGGGCTTAGCTTGTTCCCTAACGTCCGGCCCGGGATCGCTTCATGAGCGTCTCGGGTCGTGTGACGGGTATTCCTTCGTCGCCGCCCTGGAAACGGGCCGGACCTCCTGGTGGCAACTCGCCAAGGTTTCCACCGCCAAAATCCGGACCGATCCTCCCCCGATGCGGAGCGCAACATCGGACACCACGCTCACGGCCGGGGGGTGAGATAACCGCCCATGGTCTGGAAGTAGTCGACGGCCGCGTGCTCCGTGCCGTCCTCGGTGCGCACCCGCTTGACGACCAGTCCGGGCCACTGCCCGCTCCGGGCGTTCAGTCCGGTGACGACGACCACGCCGTCCCCCTCCCGGATGAAGACGCGCCCCGGGGTGCCGCCGTAGCGGGCCTGCGACACCTCAGCCGACACGATCCGGATCCGCTCCCCGCGGTAGTAGGTGAACGCGTTGGGATACGGGTCCGACTGGGCGCGCACCAGCCGCTCCAGGTCCTCCGCCGACCAGTTCCAGTCGATGCGGCTGTCCTCGATGGACCGCTTGTGGAAGAAACTCGCCTTGCTGCGGTCCTGCGGAATCCACTGCGCCCTGCCGGAGGCGATCAGGTCGAGCGACTCCTGCACGATCGGCTCGATCAGGTCGACCGTCCTGTGGAACAGGTCGGTCACGGTGTCGCCCGGCCCCACCGGCACGGCCCGCTGTATCACGATGTCACCCGCGTCCAGCTCGGCGTTCATACGGTGAGCGGTGACGCCGACCTCCTTCTCCCCGTTGATCAGAGCCCAGATCAGCGGCGAGAAGCCCGCGTACGCGGGCAGCAGCGAATCGTGGATGTTGAGCGTGCCGTGCGGAGGAATGTCGAAGATCTCCGGCGGCAGCCAGGTCCGCCAGTTGTTGGCGACGATGATGTCCGGCGCCGCGTCGTGGAGCGCGCGGAGCAGCGCGTCGTCGGGCCGGGAGCGCAGCAGCACAGGGACACCGTGCTTCTCGGCGAGCTCCGCGACCGAGTCGTCCCAGATCTTCTCGTAGACGTGGTCGCTCTTGGGGTGGGTGACAACGAGGACCACCTCGTGGTCGGAGTCCAGCAGAGCCTGCAGCGTGCGATGACCCCAGGTCTGGTAGCCGAACATGACGACCCGCATGGTGGATCCTCTCCTCGATATGCATTCTTGCAAGGCAAGGCTAACCTTATCTAAGATGTGGCGCGCATAGGGAGGCGATGCCGCGGTGGACGACACACTGCACAGTGGTCCGGACAGCATCTACGACGTCCTGGGGGTCGGTTTCGGACCCTCGAATCTGGCGCTGGCCATAGCCGTTGAGGAGCACAACGCAAGGGTTCCGGCCGCGGAGCGGCTCCGGGCCGGGTTCCTGGAGAGGCAGCCGCACTTCGGCTGGCACCGGGGAATGCTCATCGACGACGCGACGATGCAGGTGCCCTTCCTGAAGGACCTGGTCACCATGCGCGACCCGTCGAGTGACTTCAGCTTCCTGTGTTACCTGCAGGAGCGCGGCAGGCTGGTGGATTTCCTCAACCAGAAGACCCTCTTCCCGCTACGGGTGGAGTTCCACGACTACTTCGAGTGGGCCGCCGCCCGGGTGAAGCACCTGGTCGCATACTCCGCCGAGGTTCTGGCCGTGGAGCCGGTGATGACGGAGGACGGCGAGATCCGCTGGTTCGACGTGATCAGCCGCGACCCCGGCGACCCCGCCCGCACGGTCCTGCGCCGGGCGCGCAACATCTCCGTGGCCACCGGTCTGGAACCCCACCTGCCGCCGGACACCGTTCTCTCCGACCGGGTCTGGCACACCAGTCAGCTGGTCCCGCGCGTCGCCGAGCTGGTCGCCGCAGGCATCCCGGTGCGCCGCGCCGTCGTGCTCGGCGCCGGGCAGAGCGCCGCCGAGGCGGTCGACTACCTGCACCGCACCCTCACGGAGACCGAGGTCTGCGCGGTCCACGCCAAGTACGGCTACACCCCCGCCGACGACAGCCCCTTCGCCAACCGGATCTTCGATCCCGAGGCGGTCGACCTCTACTTCAACGCCCCTCCCGGGGTGAAGCAGTCCTTCTTCGACTACCACCGCAGCACCAACTACTCGGTGGTCGACATGGACCTCATCCAGTCCCTGTACTCGACCACCTACCGCGAGAAGGTCCAGGGCCGGCAGCGCCTGCGCATTCTCAACGTCTCCCGCATCCGGGACGTACGCGCCCTGGACGACCGCCTGGACGTCACCGTGGAGTTCCTGCCCACCGGTGAGCGGAAGGTCCTCGCCGTGGACATCCTCGTCCACGCCACCGGCTATCGCTCCTCCGACATCGGCGTCATCCTCGGCGACGCGGCCAAGCTCTGCCTGCGCGACGAGGAGGACGCCGTCCGCGTCGGCCGCGACCACCGCGTCGAGCTCACCCCCGAGGTCACCGCCGGCGTCTATCTTCAGGGCGGCACCGAGCACACCCACGGCATCACCTCCACCCTCCTGTCCACCACCGCCATCCGCGCCGGCGAGATCCGCGACTCCCTTCTCGCCAACCGCGCGTCCGCGCTGGCCGACATTCCCGCCTGAACCTTCGCATAACGGGACGGCACGCCGTCCTCGCACGCGGAGACCCGAGGCCTCCCAGCCCACGCTGGGAGGCACGTGAGTCCTCACCCCTGCTCCCTGAGAACGGCCCGTGCCATGACCCGGTCACCGGGGGCCCGGCCTTTCAGACCGCGGGGCGGGCTTTTGGCGGGGTCAGTCCCTTCCCTGCCACGTCGTCACGCACGCCTCGTTGCCCTCGGCGTCCGCCAGCACCCAGAAGGCGGGCGCCGCGGTGTCGGACAGCAACACCCCGCCCGCCGCCAGCGCGGCCTCGATGCGATGGGGCGCCTCGTCGTGCGGGACCGAGACGTCGAAGTGGATCCGGTTGCGCTGCGGCCGCGGCGCGTCCATCTGCTGAAACCAGATCGCGGGCCCCTGGCCGACGGGATCGACGAGCGGGTCCTCGTCCCCCGACGCGCCGGCCTCGTCGTCGTAACCCAGCACCGCTTTCCAGAAGGGGCGAATGGCGGCGATGTCGAGCGCGTCGATCCCGATCTCAAGGATCTGAACCGACCGCGGCCCCTGAGCATCGACCTCGGGGTCGGTACGCAGCCCGAGCTCGCCCACCATCGCGGAGATCCGACCGGCGAGCTCGATCTCGAACGGTGTCACCCGGCCGACGGCGAACGACTGCAGCGTGAGGGCCACCCGGTCCCGACGGACGTCCAACCGCACGCTTCCCTCGCCGTCGTCGCCGGCCGTGGCCACCACGCGCGCGGCGACGTCCGCCGACCGCGCCAGCGACGCCACGGGCACCGACGCGCACACGGCCCCCAGGATGTAGCGCCACCCCAGATCGCCGACGGCGTCGGAGATCTCCTGTCGGCTCAGTCTCCTGCCGGTATCCGGATTCTGTGTCATCTCGACATGATCTCAGCGCGAAGCCGGGCGCGCGATTTCTCCAGCGGGCCGATGTCACACTGCCGAGCTGCCGACCCTCTAGATCACGACAAACAAGCCACCCCCGATCGGCAGGCGCGACGCCGCCGGCCGATCGGGGGCTGACACGAGAGGAGGAACGATGTTCTTCGGACTTTTCACCTGGTTCCCTGAGGATGACTCGAAGTAGCGGAACCTTGAGGGCGAGCACTGTCAGCGGCCTCATCTGACGGCCGCCCCGTCTCCTGCGGGAGGGCCCGCAGGAGACGGGGGACGGGGCCCATGGTCCGGCAGGACGTTCAGGACAGGCGCAGGGCCTCGGCGGCGACGGCGTGGCGGAGGTCGCGGATGCCCGCGCGGCCGCGGAGCGGGTGGACGTTGTTGGTCAGCAGGACGACCGTGAGGGCCCGTACGGGGTCGACGACGAGCGAGGTTCCGGTGAAGCCGGAGTGGCCGTAGGCGTCGGTCAGCGGGCCGACGATGGCCGGGTCGCCGATGCGCACCCCCAGGCCGTGGCGGAAGTCCGCACCCCTGACGCCCTGGTCGCGGGTCATCTCGGCGGTCGTGTCCGGGCTCAGGATCGGGGCTCCCCCGGTGCGTATCACCTCGGTGAAACGCACCAGGTCGTCGGCCGTGGAGAAGACGCCGGCGTGCCCGGCGACCCCGCCCAGGCCGTACGCGGTCTCGTCGTGGACCTCTCCCCGCACGCATCCGGGGCCCGGGCGTTCGGGCTTGTCCTCGGTGGCGACGGCCCGGGAGCGCAGGGGTGCGGCGGGCAGGTATCCGGTGTCCGGCAGGCCCAGCGGGCCGGTGACCCGGGCGCGCAGCAGCGCGTCCAGGGACGCTCCCCCGGCGATCTCGGCCACCCGTCCCGCCGTGATCAGTCCGACGTCCGAGTAGAGGTAGCGCTCGCCCACCGGGTGGAGCGCCCGCGTCGACAGGATCCGGTCCATCCGTGAGGCATGGACCTCGGGACCGTCTCCGGGGATCTCCTCGTGGGCCCTGCGCCCGGGCGGCAGGCCCGCGGTGTGGGTGAGCAGGTGCCGCAGGGTGACCTCCGGGGCGCCGGCGTAGCCGGCGGGCAGCCAGGTGGCGACGGGTTCGTCCAGGTCGAGGCGGCCCTCCTCGGTCAGCGACAGGATGACGGCCGTCGTGAAGAGCTTGGTGATCGACGCCAGGTCGAAGATCGAGTCACGGCGGACCGGAGGGCGGTCGTCCGCCAGCTCCTCCGAGACCGCCGCGTACCGTACGGTCTCCCCCACCGCGGCGGCGGCCACCGTGGTCCCGTCCACGGCGATCACGGCGACCGCGGCCGAGCACACGCGCGGCACCGCCGCCGCCAGGATCCCGCCGAGCACGGAGGAGGGTTCAGGCACCTTGCGCCTTCTCCGCCTCCAGCGCCGCCTCCAGACGGTCTCCGTGGCTCTCCAGCAGGGCTCGGGCGTCATCGGCGCCGAGTCCGTACTCGATCATCAGCACCGCGATCTTCACGTTCCAGCCGGCCGCCTCCAGCGCGGGGCGGGTGACGGAGAGTCCGGCACCGGTGATGTCGCCGACCATCCGGGCGGCCCGGTCGGCGAGCTTGGAGTTCATCGCCGACACCTCGATCATGGTGTTCCCGTAGGTCCTGCCCAGCCTGACCATCACGATCGTGGAGATCATGTTGAGGACCAGCTTCTGTGCGGTCCCGGCCTTGAGCCTGGTCGAGCCGGTCACCACCTCCGGTCCGACGATCACCTCGATCGGGTGCATCGCCGCCTCGGAGAGCGGGGTTCCGGCGTTGCACGACAGTCCCGCGGTCAGGGCTCCGCGGCGGCCCGCCTCGGCGAGCGCCCCGAGGACGAACGGCGCCCGGCCGCTGGCGGAGACGCCCACCACCGAGTCGAGCGCGCTCACGCCCCGCTCCGCGATCGCGGCGGCTCCCCCGGCGTCGTCGTCCTCCGCGCCCTCGACCGAGCGGGTCAGCGCGGGCTGGCCGCCCGCGATGATGCCCTGCACCAGCTCCGGGTCGGTGCCGAAGGTCGGCGGGCATTCGGAGGCGTCCAGTACGGCCAGCCGGCCCGACGTCCCGGCGCCCACGTAGAACAGGCGTCCCCCCGCCTTCATCCGGGTGACGACGGCGTCGACCGTGGCCGAGATCTCCGGGATCACCAGGGCCACCGCCGCGGGCACCGTGATGTCGGCGGCGTTCATCAACCGGGCGACCTGCTCGGTCGAGAGCCGGTCGATCTGGCTGTAGCGCGGATCGCTCTGTTCCGTGGACAGAGCTGCGAGTGAATCAATCATGTCGTCTCATGTCGCTAATTTTCATATCACACTTCTATTAAGTAGATTATCTTCTAGTAGTGAAGCCCCGCCCACCGTGTCGAATCGAACACCTCGGCGGGTCCGGCCGCCATCACAGGTCACGGCGGTAGAGCCAGAAGACCCGTTCGGCGCGTGCCCCGACGGCTCGGGAGTAGAAACCCAGCGGTCCCACCCAGCCGATCTGCGCGCTCGCCATACCCGCGGTCTGCTGCTCGGCGAGACAGAGTCGCAGCAGCACCCGGCCGATGCCGAGGCCCCGCGCGGCGGGGGCGGTGCCCATCGGGCCGAACCAGGCGGGCCTGGCACCCCACGCGGCGAAGCCGAGGATCTCCCCCTCCCTGGCGGCGTAGTGGCAGCCTGTCGCCTGCCCCACCTCCCACGCCCAGTTCTCGTTCCAGTGCTCCCGGACGAAGGCGAGCACGGCGGCGCGGTCCGCGGGACCGGCCGCGTGCACGGTGACGTCCTCCCGTGCGAGCCGTACGAGATCGGCGTACGTCGTCAGAGGGGAGGTCAGGTCGGCGGTCATGTTCCAGGCGACGTGGTAACGCTCGTACCCGAGGCTCTCGGTCAGGCAGGCCGCCACGGTGTAGCGCACGTCGATGCCCGGCCAGGCGTAGCAGGGCGGATTGCCGGCGAACCGGGCCTCGACCGCGCCCTCGCCGCGCAGCCAGCCCTCGGCCGCGACGACCAGCGCCCGCCCGAGGCCCCTGCCCCGGACGTCCGGATGTGTGGCGAGCAGGTCGATGTGCCCGATGGACCGGTCCTTTGCCGACAGCGAGGCGAACACCACGCCCTTGAGGTCGTCGGTCACCAGCGCCGTCCAGCGGCGTCCGGGCGGTGGCGCCGAGAGCCGGGCCACCAGGTGCGGCGCCTCCTCGGCGTCCAGGGTGAGCGCCGAGGAGGCGAGCTCGCCGAGCGCCGCCGCGTCGGCGGCCGCGGCCTCGCGAATCCCCTCGGCGGGCGTGAACGCGCCCTTCCTCCCCGCGACGGCCCGGCCGCCCTCGCCGGCGACCGGCGAGGCGAGGTCGTGGACATCCGCTCCGGCGGCCCGCATGACGGGATCGTAGACGTCCCCCACGGGGTTCATGCCCGGCCCGCCGGCATGGCGACGACGCTTCGGCGCCGGGGGTGGAAGCAGGCGTGTTCCTGGGACGTGCCCTCGGCGTGGCCGAGCACCGGGCGCTCCGATTCGCAGCGGCCGGTGCGGAACGGGCAGCGCCGCGCGAACAGGCAGCCCGCGTCGTGGTTGCCCTCGTCGAGTGCCTCGGTCGGCACCACCGGCTCCTCGCCCGGCTGCTCCAGGCCGCGCAGTACGGGAATGGCCGACAGCAGCGACTGCGTGTAGGGGTGGACGGGGTCGGAGATGATCGTCTCCACATGGCCCCGTTCGACGACCTGCCCGCGGTAGATGACGTACAGCTCGCCGTCCTCGCCGATGTAGCGGGCGGTGGCCACGTCGTGGGTGATGAACAGCACGCTCACGCCGAGCCGCTCGCGCAGGTCCTTGAGCAACGCCAGGATGCCCAGCCGCAGCGATACGTCGATCATGGAGACGGCCTCGTCGGCGACGAGCATCTCCGGGTCGACGGTGAGCGCGCGGGCGATGACCACCCGCTGGCGCATGCCGCCGGAGAGCTGGTGGGGGTAGCGCGGCAGAACGTAGCCGGGGTCGAGCCCGACCAGTTCCAGCAGCTCCTCCGCCCGTCCCTCCACCCACGACCGCGAACGGCCGGTCCCCTTGGCCCGCAGGTCGAGAGGCGCGTTCAGCGTCTGGTGGACCGTGCGGGTCGGGTTCAGCGCCGAGTACGGGTCCTGGTGGATGAGCTGGATCCGGCGGAAGTACGGCTGCCGCTGCTTCGGACGCAGTGACGACATGGGAGTGCCGTCGATGGTGATCTCCCCGGCGTCGTGGCTCTCCAGCCCGGCGATGATCCGCCCCAGCGTCGTCTTGCCGCTGCCGGACTCACCGATGAACGACGCCGCGCCGCCCTTCTTGATGGCGAAGTCGACCCCGCGCAGTGCCTTGACCTCCCGCCCGGCGAGGACGCTGCCCCGCTGCCTGAAGGTCTTCGTGATGCCCTGCCCAGTGATCACCCCTGCTCCCCCTTCGCTCCGTGCGCCTTCGCGCTTCCCTGTGTCCCCGCCGCGACCCGCCGCCTTCCGCCTTCCGCCTCGGCCTCCGCCGCGACCGCGTGGCACGCCACGATCCACTCCCCCCGGGAGATCGCGGGCGGTTCCTCCGTCTCGCAGACGGCCATCCGCAGATGGCAGCGCTCCCTGAAGACGCATCCCCGCGCCGGGATCGTCCCAAGCGTCGGCGGGCGGCCGGGCAGTGCCCGGGCCTCGCCGATGTCGCCCACGAGGCGCGGGATGGCCCGGATCAGTCCCTGGGTGTAGGGGTGGCGGGGCGCGCCGAGCACCTCCATGGTCGGCCCCTGCTCGACCACCCGCCCGCCGTACATGACGGCCAGCCGGTCGGCGACCTCGGCCACCACGCCGAGGTCGTGGGTGATGACGAGCGTGGTGAGCCCGCGCTCCTCGTGCACCTCGCGGATGATCCGCAGGATCGTGGCCTGGGTGATCATGTCGAGCGCGGTGGTGGGCTCGTCCAGCACGACGAGGTGCGCGTTGAGGACCAGCGCGAGCATGATGCCCACGCGCTGGCGCATCCCGCCCGACAGCTCGTGCTGGTGGGAGTCGAGCACGCGGGCGCCGTCCATTCCCATCCGGCCGAGCAGTTCCTTGGCGTCCCTGACCAGCTCGCGCAGGTCCTCGACCTCGTGCGAGCGCCCGAGGTCGAGGAGCTGCTTGCCGACCGTCTTGAGGGGGTTGAGAGAGTTCTGGGCGGCCTGGAAGACGTATCCGATGTGCCGGCCCCTCGCCTTGCGCAGCGCGTCTCCTCCCAGCCGCACGACGTCGCCGAGACCGTCGATCTCCACGCTGCCCGCGCTGATCCTGCCGGGCGGCTGGACGGCGTTGAGCAGCGACAGCGCCAGGGTGGACTTCCCGGAGCCGGACTCGCCGACCACTCCGGTGATCGTCCCGGGAACGAGCTCCAGGTCGATTCCGCGTACGGCGGGGAGCTCTCCCGCCGGGGTCCGGTAGACGACGGAGAGGCCGCTGACGCGCACTCCCGGCGCCTTCTTCCCGGGGAACGCCTTCTCCGGTCTTCCGGGGGATGAGACCTCCGCGGGTCTCCCGGACCGCTCGGGTCCTCCGGGCTCCGCAGGTCTCCCGGACCGCTCGGGTCCTCCGAGTTCCTCGGGTCTTCCGGGCCGCTCGGACTGCTCGGGGAACGACGTCCTCTCGGGAGGGGACGCCTCCCTTTCAGGAGCCGGTGCCTTCTTGGCGGGGAACAGGAACATCCGTCACTCCTCCCTCAGCCGGGGATTGAAGATCTCGTCCATCGCGTCGACGACGAGCACGATGCCCAGGGTGAGCAGCAGGATCGCCAGCAACGGCGCCAGCAGGTACGGCAGCGCGGCGGTGGTCGTCAGCGCGCCGCCCCCGAACACCGCGAGGTTGAGCATCACGCCCCAGTTGTTGGCCTCGAAGGGCAGCACACCCAGGAAGAACAGTCCCACCTGCGCGTATACCGCGCCGGTCACCGCGATGAGCATGTTCATCGCGATGAAGGGGGCCATGCTGGGCAGCAGTTCCCTGCCGATGATGTGCTTCGTGGACAGGCCCAGCCCCCTGGCCGCCTCGATGAACCCGCGCTCGCGCAGGGACAGGGTCTGGGCCCGTACGGAACGTGCCACCCCGCCCCAGCCGAGGAGGCCGAGCACCAGCCCCATCTCGAACGCGCTGGTGAACTTCCACACGGTCGACAGGACCAGCAGCAGCGGCAGACCCGGGATCGCCAGGTTCATGTCGGTGATCCGCATGAGCAGGCTGTCCCAGCGCCCTCGCCTGAACCCGGCGAACAGCCCGACGCCGGTGCCGAGCACGATCGCGATGACCGCGGTGATCAGGCCGGTCAGCAGGACGTACCGCGCTCCGGTGATCACCAGGGCGAGCACGTCGGTGCCCTCGAAGTCGGTGCCGAAGGGGTGGATCAGACTTGGCGCCGCGTAGAGCGCGTTGTTGTCGCGCGGCAGCTGCGCGGGATAGAACAGCGGTCCGAAGGCGCCCATGACCGCGAACACGGCCAGGATGATCACGCCCAGCATCCGGCTGGGCTTGCGCCGCAGCACCCGCCAGACACCGCGCCAGAAGTTTCGCCGCAGGGTCGCGCGGGCGCCGCCACTCGTGCGCGTGCCGCCCGGGGCTCCCGGGATGATGGTCGGCGCGGTCATGCGATCCCCTCCGCCGGTCGCGTGGCCATCGGGCTCGCCGGGATCACAACGCCGTGGCCTCCGTCGCGTCTCCAGGTCATGAGGTGGTCCCCCCTCCGCTCCGCACGCGCGGATCGATCGCGGTGTACAGCATGTCTGCCACGATGTTGGCGATGACGATCGCCACGGTGATCAGCAGGAAGGCACCGCCCATCAGCGCGTAGTCACGGCTGGTGATGCTGTTGATCAGCAGCAGCCCCAGTCCCGGATAGTTGAAGATCCGCTCGATGAAGATCGCACCGCCGAAGAGCATGCCCAGCGAGAGCGCGAGGATGGTGAACAGCGGCAGGATCGCGTTGCGGGCCACGTAGCGGAAGATGATCCCACGCTTGAGGCCGCGCAGTTCGGCGGCGAGGATGAAGTCGTCGCCGAGCACCGTGACCACGCTCGACTTCATCGCCAGGATCCAGCCTCCGTAGCTGGCCAGCGCGTAGGTCACGATCGGCAGCGCGGCGTGCTGGATCAACGAGCCGATGTAGCCGGCGTTGAAGCCGGGGTCGAACAGGATGTCCGCCGTGCCGCCGGAGGGGAAGATCGGCAGCAGGGTCGTGAAGATCGCGGCTATCAGCAGCGCGAGGACGTACTGCGGCAGGCCGTGCAGGAGCGAGCCAGAGAGGGCCAGGACGTCGCCGAGCTTGCCCGACCGCTTCATCGCCGCGTAGACGCCGACGGTGATGCCGACCACGAAGCTCAGCAGGGTGCCGACCAGGACCGGGACGATCGTCCACGCGACCGCCGAGGCGAGCAGCGTCGTGACCTGCACGCCGGGTGTGCTCAGCGACTGCCCCAGGTTGAGGTGGAACAGTCCCCTCATGTAGTCGATGTACTGCTCCCACAGGGTTCCGCGCGGCATGAAGCCGTACAGCGCGGCCGTGGCCCGCTGGGCCTGCTCCGGCGACATGCCCTTCTCGACCAGGCTCTCGTAGCGGGCGAGCAGGGGGTCGCCGGGGATGTGCCTGATGATCACGAAACTGATCGTGGTGACCACCAGGATCATGACGAATCCACGGACCAGGTGGCCCGCCAGCCGCCGTACGACGTTGTTCACCCCGGGAAGACGCCGGGCTCCGATGGCCGTCATGCCTGCTTCCTCTTGATCAGTCCGAGCTGGAGCCAGACGCCGGAGGTGAGCCGCAGCGCGTCGCTGTTGTTCGGCGGGAAGCCGGTGAAGCGGGTGGTGTTGACGAACTGGGTGTTGACGTAGTCCCACATCTGGATCACCGGCAGGTCCTGGTTCGCGGCCTCGGCGAGAATCCCGATGATCTTCTTCTGCTCCGGCTCGGGGGCCGAGTTCAGTTTGACCGCCAGCTCGCCGGGGTCGACCTTGCCGACGCCCTTGACCTCGATGGTCTCCGGTCCGCCCATCCAGTTGCCCTCCTTGCCCGGCGCCACGTGCTTGAGCCTGCCGCCGAAGAGCTGCCAGCCGTTCGACGCGCCGTACAGGCGCTGGAAGATGTTGTACGGCGAGGGCCCGAGCGCGACCAGCCAGAATCCGATGTCGTACTTACCCGCGGCGATCTCCTGCAGGTAGAGCGGATAGTCGGCGGTGGTGACGACCTGGGCGTCGATCCCGGCGTCGTTGAGCTGGCTGGTGACGGCCTTCGCCCCGGCGACCCAGTCGGAGAACGACGCGGGCACGTTGATGGTCAGCTTCCAGGGGGTGCCGTCCGGCATCGTCCACTTGCCGTCGATCTTCCTCATGCCCGCGGCCTCGAGCTCCTTCGCGGCCTGGGCGGGGTCGACCTTGTAGGGGTTGAGCGCGGCGAACTTGTCGCCGAGCCAGGCTTCGGCGGCCTTCTGGTGCATGCCGGAGGTGGTCAGCGCGGCGACGCCGCCCTCCGGCGAGGCGACCTTCGTGACCTGCTTGCGGTCGATCAGGTAGGCCAGCGCCCGGCGGACGTGCACGTTGTCGTAGGGCTTCTTGGACTGGTTGAACGCCAGCGCGTTGCCGACCGGCGAGTATCCCTGGACGACGCCGTTGCCCGAGGTCTGGACGATGCGCTCCATGACGTCGGCGGGGAGCGCGGTGAACGGCGCGTTGTCCAGCTGCCCGGAGATCAGGTAGTTCCAGATCTGCTCGTTGCCGGTGTAGTTGAGGATCTTCACCTTGTCGGGGGCGACCTTGGCGGCGTTGTAGAAGTACGGGTTCTTGACCAGCAGCGCCTCGCCGGGGTTCATCCGCGCCAGCGTGAACGGCCCGGCGGAGACGTCCTTGGGCGGGGCGAAGGCGATGACCTTGTCGGCCAGGCTGGTGATCTCGGCACGCGCCGCGTCGGCCCCGGGGGCGGCGCTCTGCGCGAGCTTCAGCTTGGCCCAGAAGTCGGCGGGCAGCGCTCCGGCCCAGACGTGCTCCGGGACGATGAAGGTCTCCATCACGCCCTGGACGAAGGAGTTGCTCGGGTTCTTCGCCGACTGGGTGATCTTGATCGTATGGTCGTCCACGATCTTGATGTCGGAGGCCGTGCCGGCCGCCGAGGGGTCGAGCGCGTAGGCGGTGCCGCCCTGGGTGTAGGCCAGGCCGATGGAGAACTTCACGTCCTCGGCGGTGATCGGCCGGCCGTCGGACCACTTGCCGTTCGGACGGAGCTTGATGGTGATCGAGGACTGGTGGGGAGCGATCTTCCAGCTCTCCGCGACACCCGGGTAGAACTGGTTCGAGTCGGTCAGATTGTTCTTGGTCCACCCGAGCCACTGGGCGTTGTAGCCCAGGAACGCGTTGCCCTTGGGGTTGTACGGGTTGATCGGCGCGTTCGCGTCGAGGCCCGGCTTGAGAGCGTCGATCGTCGTGTAGAGACCGTTTCTATCCGCGGTTGAGCCGCCTCCTCCGCCGCCACACGCGGTGGCGGAGGTGAGGGCGAGCAACACCGCTACCACTGCTAGTCGCTTCATCAACTACTCCGGGGAGTCTTACGAGGTCAGGACGTCGGGGTTGTCCGGACACTACGTTCACTCGGCGGCCTGAGTCAATAAATTCCAAAGTCGGCGATTCTTATGAAACTTTCCTTCATATGCCGTCCGCCGACGCGCGGCCTCACGGAACTCCCGCCCTGCAAGGGGATCGGGGCCACGGTGCGGACGGCGGTGCCCGTCCCCATTCCGTCCGTCGGCCAATATCCGCATTCTCTAATTTTTACGTTCCGGCCCCCGGATCGCGGCACGTGGACACGGAACGGGCAGCGTCCAGGCCCCCCGGACCCGGCGCTCGCTCGAACCGGGGCGGCGCGGCGGCGTACCGGGCGCGGGACGAGAGGTCGTGCGGGCGGTTCGGCGACGGATCTATGCGGGCTTCGAGCTGTTGACCGCACCGAGTGTGTCCAGGTCCAGGATGGCGTTCGACGCGCGTTCGAGGATGCCGAGACTGATCGCGTCGGGCTGGAACTTCGGCTGGATCGCGCTGCGTCCGATGGAGAGCAGCCACCCGAAGTAGGACCAGAGCATCTGCCGGCGGTAGGCGAGCCAGGCGGCCTCGAAGTCCGGCGCCGCGCCTCCGGCCGCGCCGAGCCGTTCCAGGTAGAAGGCCAGCAGGTCTCGCTCCCAGGCACGCCGGTCCTCCACGGCCAGCCCGGTCGCGATGATGTACGACACGTCGTAGGCCCAGCTGCCGCGCATGACGACCTGCCAGTCGCCGAATCCCAGCCGGCCGGATCGGGTCTTGTAGACGTTGCCGATGTGCGAGTCGCCGTGCAGGAGGGTCAGGGGCCCCTGGCCCGCCAACTCCAGCGATCGCCAGAGCGCTCGATAGAGGTCCTCGTAGAGGGGGAGGACGGCGTCGGGAATCACGGCCTTGGCGCGCTGAACGCCGACCATGCCGCGCTTCTCCAGCCCGGCGAACTTGGCAAGATTGCCGATGAAGGTCTCCGGCGTCTTCCGCAGGAACGAATGGTGATCCAACTCGACGTCGTTCCAGTAGCGTCCGTGCCAGACCGCCATGTCGGCGAGCAGACCCTTCATCTCCTCCAGGGAGATCGGGGTCTGCGGGGTGCAGAAGGTCGCGCCCCTAGTGGCGACGATGTCCTCCATCAGCGCGATCGAGCGCCCCGACGCCGGATCGACCGCCCCGTGATATCCGTGAGGCGCCTCGATCTCCAAGCGGGGCCGGAGGTGCGTGTAGAACCCCGGCTCACCCGTGAGCACGTCGGCCATCCCCAGTAGGAGGCGCTGGGTCCAGCTCCGGCTCGTCTTGGCGAAGAGCGCCGTGGGCAGGCCCGCGTCGCGACCGGCGTCGTTGTAGGTGACCGTGGCCCGCCAGCGGCTCGACGTGCCGTTGCTCACGTCTTCCAGCCCGTAGGACTCCACCGCCGCGCCGACGTGCTCACCGCACAGGACAGCGGTCAGCCATTCGCGGGTGACCTCCCGCGTCCGCACCGGCACGTCCGTCAGGCGGGTCGCCCGCCGGCGGGTGAGCTGTTCCCGGAGAGCGTGGCCGCCGTACCGCAGGATTCCCTTGGCCACCACCAGCCCTGGACTGTCAGTACGTGCACCGGTGTCCAATGGCCGATCTCCTTGGTCATAGGCCGCGGATCTAGCAATGGATCTTGCTTCATGCGGAGTATGCCTGATTAGGGAGCTATCAACCACCCCGAGTTTCGGAATCAGTGGCGGCCGACCGAGATGGTCAACCGTCTACAGGGGCCCTTTCCCCGAACCATCCATGACCGCCTGGAAACTGACATCCTGCATGGATGCGACAGGTGACCGTTCTCGGCAGTTGTGGTGCGTTTCCCGAGCCGGGCCGTGCCTGCAGCGGATTCGCGGTGGACTGGGACGGATATCGCCTGCTGCTCGATCTGGGCTATGCCACGTTGCCGCGGCTGCTCGCGCACTGGCCGGACGGCGCGGTGGACGCCGTCGTCGTCACCCACGAGCACCCCGACCACTGCATCGACCTGCACGGACTGTTTCGGATGCGGTTTTACGGCGACCCCGGTGGGCCGCGGCTGCCGTTGTACTGCCCGCCGGGCGTGCTCGACCGGCTCAGCGGCCTGGAGCCCGATGCCGACCTCCACGCGGTCTTCGACGTACATCCGCTGCCCGGCAGCCACCGGGTGGGGCCGTTCGCCCTCACCGGTCTGTCGCTGCCGCACCATGTGCCCAACGCCGGCATCCGGGTAGAGGCCGACGGGGTCGCCCTGGCCTACACCGGCGACACCGGCCCGTCCCCCGCGCTCGCCGAGCTCGGCCGCGATGCCGATCTGTTCATCGTCGAGGCCACCGATCGCGACGGCGAGACCGACCGCCCCACCCGTAATCTGCTGGCCTCCACGGAGGCCGGCCACTGGGCCCGCCGCGCAGGCGCCCATCGGCTGATGCTCACCCACTTCTGGCCGGGCAACGACCGGGCCGCCTCCGTGGCCGCCGCACGGAAGGAGTTCGGCGGTGAGGTGCTGGCGGCCGAGGAAGGACTTACCGTCACGCTCGGACGGAACTAACCTTTCCGCAGTTCGAGGGTCTCGGCCGCGGTCGCCAGCGCGGCCAGGTGCTCGTCGACCGTGCGCAGTCCCGCCTTCATGGTGTTGACGGCGAGGTGAGTGGCACCGGCCTCCCGCCACCGGCGGGCCAGGTCGTCCAGCTCCTCCGCGCTGCCCGTCCAGCTGGCCCGGCCTTCCATGCCGAGCACGGAAGGGTCGCGTCCCGCCTGCACGGCGGCCTCCTCGACCATCGCCTTGGCCTCATCCAGCTTCGGGCCCGGAGGCATCTGCGGGAACCAGCCGTCGGCCAGCCGTCCGGCACGGCGGTACGCCACGGGCGACTGCGCACCGAACCAGACGGGGATCGGCCGCTGCACGGGCAGGGGCGCCAGCCCCGCTCCGGTCACCCGGTCATAGGTGCCGTCGAAGGTGATCGACTGCTCGGTCCACAACCGGCGCATCAACTCGATCTGTTCCTCGACGCGCTTGCCCCGGGTGGTGAAGTCCTGGCCGAGGGCTTCGTACTCGACCGCGTTCCATCCCAGCCCCACGCCCAGCCGCAACCGGCCTTCACTGAGCAGGTCGACCTCCGCCGCCTGCTTGGCCACCAGGACCGTCTGCCGCTGAGGCAGGATGATGATCGCGGTGACAAGCTCCAGCGAGGTCAACGCGGCAAGGTATCCGAAGAGGACCATCGGTTCGTGGAACGTGTCCTGCACGTCGTAGACACCCTGCCAGTCCTGGTGGACCGCCGGATCGGCGCCGAGAATGTGGTCGTAGGCCATCAGGTGCCGGAAGCCGAGCTCCTCCACCCCTTGCGCGTAGGCACGCACCGCGCCCACGTCCCCGCCGATCTCGGTCTGGGGAAAGACAACACCGATCTGCATTCATGGCTCCCGTCAACGGTCAGACGAACTCATCGATCATCATTCCGTACATGACACCGCTCAACCGCACCCGACGCCCTGACCGCCGGTTTGGGGAGAAAGATCTACATCTGGAACGCCGCGGGGTGGCTTCCGTCTCACGTGAGGCGATTCGGAGTGAGGTGCGCCGGCGTGGCCGGCCGACGGCCGGATCCGTTCGGACCGCCACCCGGCCGCGGCGCTGAAGCGTGTTCACCGCGATGTCGACCGGTGGCGCGGGGTGTCAGCGCCGGCTGAGCCAGACCCGGGCGGCGATGTTGCGGGCGGCGATTCCGAGCCGTGTCCTGGGGATGAGCAGCGCTACGGCCCGGCCGATGTTGCGCTGCTTCGGGCCGACCAGGGTGCGGTGCTCGGTCTCATAACGGCGGAACGCCCCCGCGGGGTCGGCCGTTTGCGTGGCGAGGGCCTTGGCGAGGGTGTGGGCACCGGCCATGGCGAGGCTGGAGCCGTCGCCGAACAGCGACACGCACGACGCCGCGTCGCCGAGCAGCGCGACGCGGCCCTGCGCCCAGGTCGGCAGACGCACCTGGCTGACCGAGTCGAAGTACAGGTCCTCGGTTCTCTGGAGCCGCTCGAGCAGTTGCGGCACTCGCCAGCCGGCGCCCGCGTAGGCCTTGGTGACGATCCGCCGGTGCTGCTCGGTGTCGCGGTGGTCGAAGTCGGTGATCGCCGGGCCGCGGAAGATGAAGGCGGCCAGGGCCCGGCCCCGTGACGGGTGGATGGAGACCAGTCTGCCGGGAGTGTTGTACATGAGCACGTCGTGCGGGTGGTCGACCGGGCCGTCGAGGGGCATGGTCGCGACGTAGACGCCCATGTGCCGCACGAAGCCGGGCTCCGGGCCGAACGCCAGCCGCCGCACCGTGGAGTGGAGCCCGTCGGCGCCGACCACCAGGTCGAAGCGGCGAGGCGCTGAGCGGTCGAACGTGACGTCGACGCCGTGCTCGTCCTGCCGCATCGTGACGATCGTGTCGTCGAACAGGAACTCGGCGTCGTCGCGGGCGGCCCGGTAGAGGACGGCGGCCAGGTCACCGCGCGGGAGCTCGACCTCCCGGTTGCCGGCGGCGCTGCTGGTGGCGGGCATGGCCATGCGGGCGACCTGCCGTCCGGCGGCGTTGACGACGCTCATCGTGGTCGCCTGGGTGGCGACGTCGCGCAGGCCGGGCATGATGCCCATTTCCTCGGCCACGGGCAGGGCAGGGCCGCGCACGTCGACGGGGCTGCCGCTGGAGCGCAGGCCCCGCGATCGCTCCACGACGGTGGGGTGGAACCCGTGATGGGCCAACCAGTAGGACAGGGTCAGGCCGGCGATGCCGCCGCCGGAGATCAGCACGCTTCGAGGGGACATGCCCCACACCATAATCGCACTCGATGCCACTTTGCAATGAGTGCCAATTAGCATCGGATTCCCGTCTGCGTCGAGTGCCGTATGCTGGGCCGCGTGTCTCTTCGCGATCGCAAGCGGGCCCGCACCCGCCAGACCCTCGTCGACGCCGCGACAGAGCTGTTCGAGCGCAACGGCTACGACGAGACGACCATCGCCGACATCGCCGCCGCGGCCGACATCGGCACGCGCACCTTCTTCGGCTACTTCGCCAGCAAGGAGGAGCTGCTGTTCCCGGAGAGCGACGCGCGGGTGCAGGCGGCGATCGAGGCCATCACGTCACGCGGCCCGGACGACGGACCGGCCGAGGTGCTGCTGCGCGCGCTGCACAAGGTCGGCGACGACAACGACGACCTGGCGGGCCGGCTCGCCGCGCTGCGGCTGCGGTTGATACGGACCGTGCCGGTGGTACGCGGGCGTTCTCTGCAGATCCAGCTCGACGCGCAGCGCGAGATCGCCGGACATCTGGCCGCGGCGTTCCCCGAGCGGCTCGACGAGGTGAGCGCGGCGGCGCTGACCGGGGCGTTCGTCGGCGCGGTCACGGGCGCGCTACAGGTGCTGCTCGACGACCCCGAGCGGCTCGGAGACCCCGCCGCGGTGCAGGCGGCCGTCCGCCGGGCGACCGACGTCGCGCTCACCCCATGGCTGCGGGCGTCGGCTCACGCGGCCGAGCCTCGCCCTCCGCACGGTACGGCCTGAGCCGTCCACGAGTGACAGCGTCCGCCGGGCCTCATCGGTGGTCTGCCGCTGGGGCGGTGTAGCGCCAGAACCGGGGCACCACGATGCTGGGCCTTCACCCAAGGGCAAGGTCCACACCTCACCGTGAATCAAGCCGTGAACGACACAGGTCGTCACCGCCGAGCACGTCAATGTACGGTGTGTCGCCCAGAGATCGAACCGGCGCGCTCCCGGTGGGTTCCGCCGCATCGGGCGCCGGTCCGGCGAGCGGACCGTGGAGACCGGTCATGGACGCACCGACGGCGGCCGCGAACCGCGACCGCCGTCTGTTCGGAGTTCCCGTGCCCCGGGAGGACGGCCGGGCCGTCACCGTTCCCCCGAAGAACTCCCGCCCCGGTTGTGGCGAGGCTCTCAGAAGCCCTGGGCCAGGCGGTAGTAGGCCTGGTTCCAGCGGATCTCCTTGGTGAACTCCCGGATCTTGGTATCCGCGTCGATGACAAGGAGTTCGACGCCGACCATGTCGGCGAGGTCGGCGAGCTCCTCCACGCCGACGGCGGAGGAGAGCACCGTGTGATGCGGGCCTCCGGCCGTCAGCCACGCCTCCGTGGAGGTGCGCAGGTTGGGCAGCGGCTTCCACACCGCACGGGCCACCGGGAGGTTCGGCAGCGGCTCGGTGGGGGCGACCACCTCGATCTCGTTGGCGACCAGCCGGAAGCGGTCCCCCATGTCGGCCATGCCCACGACCACCGCGGGACCGGGCTCGGCGTCGAAGACGAGCCTGACCGGGTCCTCTCGGCCGCCGATGCCCAGCGCGTGAATCTCGCACGAGGGCACGCCCTCGGCGATGGACGGGCACACCTCGAGCATGTGGGCGCCGAGAATGCGCTCCTGCCCCGGCTCCAGGTTGTAGGTGTAGTCCTCCATGAAGGACGTCCCGCCGCCCAATCCGCCGGCCATCACCTTCAGCGTGCGCAGCAGTACGGAGGTCTTCCAGTCACCCTCGCCGCCGAAGCCGTAGCCGTCGGCCATCAGCCGCTGCACGGCCAGACCGGGAAGCTGCCGCAGCCCGCCGAGGTCCTCGAAGTTCGTGGTGAACGCGCCGAAGCCGCCGGAGACGAGGAAGTGCCGCAGGCCGAGCTCGATCCGCGCGGCGTAGCGCAGCGAGTCGTGCCGGTCCCCGCCGGAGCGCAGTTCCGGGACGACCCGATAGGTGTCCGCGTATTCGCCGACCAGCGTGGTCACCTCGGCCTCGGCGACGTCGTCGACGGCCGCCACCAGGTCGTTGACGCCGTAGGTGTTGACCGACACGCCGAACCGCCGCTGGGCCTCCACCTTGTCGCCCTCGGTGACCGCGACGTCGCGCATGTTGTCGCCGAACCGGGCCAGCCGCAGCGAGCTCAGCTCCGCGCGCCCGGCCGCCGCCCGCGCCCACGCGCCGATCCGCTCCGCCACCGAGGGGTCGCTCACGTGCCCGGCGACGGTCTTGCGAGCCACCCCGAGCCGCGACTGGATGTAGCCGAACTCCCGGTCGCCGTGCGCCGCCTGGTTGAGGTTCATGAAGTCCATGTCGATGGAGCTCCACGGCAGCGTCACGTTGGCCTGCGTGTGCAGGTGCAGCAGAGGGGTCCGCAGCGCGTCGAGCCCGGCGATCCACATCTTCGCCGGCGAGAACGTGTGCATCCACGCGATCACGCCGGCGCACGCGTCCGAGGTGTTCGCGTCGAGGCAGATCCGCCGGATCGACTCGGCGTCGGTGAGCACCGGCTGCCACACCACGCGGATGGGTACGCCGGAGGCGTCGTTCAGGGCGTCGGCGATCTGCCGCGACTGCTCAGCGACCTGGCGCAGAGTGTCATCGCCGTAGAGTGCCTGGCTTCCCGTGAGGAACCAGATCTCGCGCTCTTCGAGGGACTTCACCTGTCGGCTCCTTGCCCATAGACGTTCTGGTAACGGTCGTAAAGCTTGTCGACGTCGGCCGGCGCTATCTTGACGGGTTCGCCGATCTGCCGGGTGATGTGCACGGTCCGTGCCACGTCCTCGCACATCACCGCTGCCTTGACCGCGGCCTTGGCCGAAGCGCCGATGGTGAACACGCCGTGGCTGCGCATCAGCACGGCGGGCGAGCGATGACCCGAGAGGGTCTCGACGATGCCCCTGCCGATGTCGTCGCCGCCGATCAGCGCGAACGGGCCGATCGGGATCTCCCCGCCGAACTCGTCGGCCATCGCCGTCAGCACGCACGGAATGGCCTCGCCGCGTGCCGCCCACGCGGTCGCATAGGTCGAGTGTGTGTGCACCACGCCGTTGACCTGCGGCATGTTCCGGTAGACATAGGCGTGTGCAAAAACGTCGCTCGACGGCTTCAACCCGCCGTCCACGGGTTCGCCGTACAGGTCGCACAGGACCATCGACTCCGGCGTCAGCTCCTCGTACGGCAGGCCGCTCGGCTTGATGAGCATCAGCTCCTCGCCGGGGACTCGCGCGGAAACGTTGCCCGCGGTCCACACGACCAGCTCGGAGGCGACCAGCTGCCGGTGGTGCTCCGCGAGTTCCTCACGGAGCCGGGTAAGGGGTACGGTCATCGTCTCCTCGCTCACTAACCTATCGCTTGCTTGTGATTGCGTTAACGGCCATGACATGGGTCGATCCGGCGCGGAAAGATCCCATGGAGGCAAGCCCCTTTCCTTCAGGGACAAGCGCCTTTCTGCTGAGGAACGACTACGTGAGCGGACTCCGGGGTCCTCTCGGACAACGATCTCCGATCCGGCGGTCCGGGGGTCGCGCACACTGGGGCCTCTGAGTGTTTGCGATAACAGGGTTAGGTGTCAAGCCCAGACCCCGCTCTCCCAGGGAACCGCATTTTTCCTGTTAAAAAGGAGGGGCTACTTGACCCCGTCCAGTGATAGCGCTAACACTCACCGCGTCAACCCCGCTCCTGTTATGTGGACACCCTCCTCCGAGGAAACCACCGGGGGATCCGCGGGGGATTTTCCCGGGGAACCCCCCGGGAAGCACAGCCCGTCGCCTGCGTCGACCCACCCACGCACGGTGGTCCCGACGGCCGGCGGCACGGATCCGTCCGGCCCGGCAGAGCCGGGAAAACCTCGTGGATCGACAAACAAATCGACAAACAATGAGCCAAGAGCATGATCGATCCGGCCGGGGGCGGCAGGATGCCACGGGCGACAGCGACCAAGATTCATTGGGAAGGACGGCAGATGGCACAGAAGGTGATCCTGGTGGACGACCTCGATAATTCCGAGGGATCCGACGTGATACGCCGGGAATTCCCGTTGCTCGACAGGACCTTCGCCATCGACCTGTCAGACGGCAACCAGCAGAGACTCTGCGACGCACTCGCCTTCGTCGAGAGGATCCTGGAGAGGTCTCGCGAGGTCAAGCAGGCCACCCGCTCCAGGAAGGCCGTCGACACCGCGCCCCGGCTGCGCGGCTACACCAACACCGACGTTCGCGACTGGGCGCGCGAACAGGGGCTGGAGGTCTCCCCTCGCGGAAAGATCACGGACGAGATCGTCGACAAGTTCATCGCCGCCCACCCCGACGCGACGCCGGAGGAGCAGGACGCGCCGGGAACGCCGGGCGCACAGCACGAGGTCTGAGTTCGAGGGCGGCCGTCGGCATGCGGGACAATCAACGCCATGCAGTTCGGCATCCTCGGGCCGTTGGAGGTCCGCTCCCCTGCCGGTGAGACGATCGTCGTGGGCGGGCCCCGGCCGCGCGCCCTTCTGGTGATCCTGCTGCTGAACGCGGGCCGCGTGGTCGGCGTGGATCAGCTGATCGACGGCCAGTACGGCGACGCGCCCCCCGGCGGTGCCGTCAACGCGGTGCAGGCCCAGGTGGCCCGCCTGCGTCGCGCCCTGAGTGCGGAGCTGATCGAGTTTCACGGGACCGGATACCGGCTCGCGATCGATCCCGACGACGTCGACGTCCACCGGTTCGAGCGGCTCGCCCGCGAAGGGCGGCGGCTGGTCTCCGCGGGCCGTCCCGCCGCCGCCGCGGGGCTGCTGCGGGAGGCGCTCGATCTGTGGCGGGGGTCCGCCCTGGCCGATCTGCCTTTCCGGCAGGCCCAGGTGGCCTGGCTGGAGGAGCTCCGGCTGACGGCGACGGAAGATCTCGTCGAGGCGGAACTCGCCCTTCCCGAGGGCTGTTCGGTGGCCGAGCTGCAGCGGCTGGTGGCCGCGCATCCGTTGCGGGAACGGCTCAGCGGCCAGTTGATGCGCGCCCTGCAGGCGACGGGGCGGCAGGCCGAGGCGTCGGCGGTGTTCGAGGAGGTCCGGCGGCGGCTCGCCGAAGAACTCGGCGCCGACCCCTCGCCCGAGCTCGCCGCGGTCCACCTGTCCGTCCTGCGCGCCGAGCGGCCGGCACCGCGACAGCGGCTCGCGGCGCAGCTCACCAGCTTCGTGGGCCGCGAGCGGGAGCTCGAGCGGATCGACGCGCTGCGTGACTCCCGGCTGATCACGATCACCGGGCCCGGCGGCACCGGCAAGACCCGGCTGGCGATCGAGGCGGCCGGGCGTACGCGACGTGAGGTGTGCTTCGTCGATCTCTCCCCGCTCGACGGCGGCGACCAGGTGCCCCAGGCGGTGCTCGGCGCGCTCGGGCTGCGCGAGATCTCGTTGCAGTCGTTGCAGTCACCACCCGACCTCGCGCAACGCCTGGTGTCGGCGCTCGCCGAGCAGGAACTGCTGCTCATCCTCGACAACTGCGAGCACGTGATCGTCGCCGCGGCCACGCTGGCCCGCGGCCTGCTGAGCGCGTGTCCGAAGCTGAGCATCCTGGCCACCGGTCGCGAGCCCCTCGGCATCACCGGCGAGACGCTGGTGTCGCTGGCCCCGCTCCCCATCCCGCCGCGGGGCTCGCCGGCGTCCGACGCGCTGGCCTATCCGGCCGTGCGGCTGTTCGCCGACCGGGCGGCGGCCGTACGGCAGGGATTCGAGGTACGGCAGGCCAACGTCGAGGCGGTCACGCGGATCTGCTCGGCACTGGACGGGCTGCCCCTGGCCATCGAGCTGGCGGCGGCGCGGCTGCGGTCGTTCACCGTCGAGGAGATCGCCACGCGCCTGGCCGAGGACGACCGGTTCCGGCTGCTGTCGCGCGGTGACCGTACGGCGGCGGCCCGGCACAGGACCCTGCACGCGGTGGTGGAGTGGAGCTGGGACCTCCTCACGCCGGAGGAGCAGACGCTCGCCAGGCGGTTCGCCGTGTTCGCGGGAAGCGCCTCCTCCGAAGCGGTCGAGGCGGTCTGCGAGGTGGAGGGAGCCGCAGGGCTGCTGGCCGACCTGGTGGACAAGTCGCTGATCGAGATGGACGGCGGCCGATACCGGATGATCAATACGATCATGCTGTTCTGTGCGGAACGGTCGGCCGAGACCGGAGAGCGCGAGCGCCTGGCCGGCGTCCACGCCCGATACTTCCTCGATCTGGCGCAGCGCGCCGATCCCCACCTTCGCCGGTCCGAACAGCTCCGGTGGCTGGCCCGGCTCTCCGCCGAGCACGGCAACCTGATGGCCGCGCTGCGCTGGGCCGTACCGAACGACCGGGAGACGGCGCTGCGGCTGATCGCCGCGCTGGCGGCGTACTGGTGGCTGAGCGGGCGGCGCAGTCAGGCCGGGGAGGCGGCCGCCGAGCTTCTCGGGGCGATCGTCCGGCCCGTCCCGGGGCTGGAGGAGGAGTACGTCGTGTGTGTGGCGCATGCCGTACCACGAGCACTGCCCGAACACTGGGCACGGGCCAAGGCGATCATGCGGTCATTGGACCGGCCGCTTCGGCACCCCTTCACCGCCGCCCTGTGGGGCATGGTCGCCGGACCGTCGGGGCCGATGGGCCCCGAGACGGAGCGGCTGCTCGGCGCCGATCCATGGAACGTGGCTCTGGGAAGGTTGAGCCTGGCCCTGCTGGCGTTGCTCAACGGTGAGCCGGCCATGGCCGAGCGAGAGCTCCGGGAGGTGCTGGCTCGCTTCCGTTCCCTGGGAGAGCGCTGGGGAACGGCGCAGGGGCTCGACTCGCTGGCCATGATCGCGAGCTGGCGCGGGGAGTGGGCACGCGCCCGGGAGCTGTGGGCGGAGGCGCTGGAGCTGCTCGAGGAGCTCGGCGCCCTGGAGGAGAGCGCGGACGTGCTGGGACGCCGGGCCGAGGGGCTGGTGCGTGAGGGCGATCTCGCCGCCGCTGCCGCCGGCTATCGTCTCGCCGGAGAACTCGCCCGTAAGGCGGGCCAACCGGGCACGCCCGCCCCGGTCGATCTGGGGCTGGGGGAGATCGCGCGGCTCGAAGGCGACCCCGCCGGGGCCCGCCCCCGGTTCGAGGCGGCCCTGCGGGCCTCGGAGACCGGGGCCTTCGGCGCCGAGGGGACGCGGGCGCGGGTGCTCACCGCGCTGGCCCGGCTGGCCGAGGCCGAGGGCGAGATGGCCGAGGCCCGGCTGCGTCATCGCGAGGCGCTGGCCACCGCGCGGAGATCACCGCTGACGGCAGACCTCGCCGACGCCGCCGAGGGCCAGGCCGGAGCCGCCCTGATGGCGGGCACGGGCCTGTCATCGGACACGGACCCGCAGCCGGGAATGGGCCTGTCGCCGGACACGGATCCGCGGGCGGGCACGAGCCTGCCGTCGGACACGGATCCGCAGGCAGGTATGAGACTGCCGTCGGACACGGGCCTGCGGGCGGGCACGAGCCTGTCGCCGGACGCGGATCCGCGGGCGGACATGGGCCTGCGGGCTTCGCTGCTGCTCGGTGTGGCGGTGGCACTGCGCGGGACGACCGTCGCCGGTGACCGCGACGTCGCCCGGATCGCCGCGGACGCCCGGGATCTCATCGGCGCGGAGGCGTTCGCGTCGGCGTTCGCCCGGGGAGCCGCGATGCGCCGCGAGGAGGCGCTGACAGTGCTCGGCGGCGAGGGCGCGTGAGTGTCAGCCGGTAGGCGGTGAACTGTCAACGACCCTCGCGAAGCTCGTGGCCATGAAGAACATCACGGTCCTCATCTCCGGCGCGAGCATCGCCGGTCCCGCGCTCGCCTACTGGCTGAACCGTTACGGCCACACCGTCACCGTCGTCGAGAAGGCCCCCGGGCTCCGCGCCGGCGGCCAGGCCGTCGATTTCAAGGGCGTCACCCACCGCACCGTGCTGGATCGCATGGGAATCCTGGAGGAGGTACGCCGGCGCCAGACCGGCGGGACCGACCAGGTCATCGTCGACGCGAACGGCAGGCGGCTGACGGTCATACCGGGTGAGTTCTCCGGCGGGGAGATCGAGATCCTCCGAGGCGACCTCGCCGCCCTGCTGTACGAGAGGACCGCGGAAAGGTGTGAGTACGTCTTCGGCGACTCCATCACCTCGCTGACCGAGACGGCCGGCGGCGTGCACGTCACCTTCGAGCACGGCGCACCGCGCACCTTCGACCTCGTGGTGGGAGCGGACGGCATCCACTCCAACGTGCGGCGGCTGGCCTTCGGCCCCGAGTCGGAGTACGTGCACTTCCTCGGTTACCACTACGCCCTGGCCGACCTCGACCTCGACCTCGACCTCGGCTTCGACAGCGTGATGTACAACGAGCCGGGCAGGCTGGCGTCGTTCGGCGGTCCCAAGGCGCCCGCGTTTTTTGTCTTCGCCTCCGAGCAGCTGGACTACGACCGATACGACGTCGATCAGCAGAAGCGGATCCTGGCCGACGCCTACCGGGGCGCGGGCTGGCTGATCCCCCAGCTCATGGCCGGTGTGCCGGACGCGCGCGGGCTCTATCTCGACTCGCTCAGCCGGGTCAGGATCGACCGCTACGCCAGGGGCCGGGTGGTGCTGCTCGGCGACGCCGCCTACGGCAACACCCTGGGCGGCTTCGGCACCGGGCTGGCCATCGTGGGCGCGTACGTGCTGGCCGGGGAACTGGCGGCGGCCGACGGCGACCATCGGGTGGCGTTCCAGAAGTACGACGAGGCGTTCCGCGGCTATGCCAGGGTGGCCGGGCAGGGCAGCGCCGGCCCCTTCCTCGCCCCGTCGACGCGGGGGCGGATCAGGATGCGCAACTGGATGTTCAAGCGCGGGTTCCTGCTGAGGGCGATGCTGAGGCTGACCGACAGGTTCGCCACGGACATCGAGCTCAAGGACTACACGTCGCTCGTCAGGTCCTTCGACGACGCCGAAACCCGCGACGGGGAGCCTGGAGCGTGCGCCACGGCCCGGCTCTCCGACGAGCGAGCCACGGCGCGAACGGCGAGTCCTCCGCAGCCGAAGACCGTTCCCGTCCCCAACGGCGACTGACCGTCGAGGTGGTTCCCGGGCACACCCCACGAGTCGATCACCGCGCAGTGGGCGGCGTCGGCGGAGTTGCGGAGGGCTTCCCTGCGCCGCCGGTACTCGTCATCGTCGATCTTGCCGTTGGCGAACTTCTTGAAGAGCAGGTTCTCCTCGGACGACCGGCGGATGCCACGCGGTCCGTTCGGATACGAATGACGGAGCAACGCGCCGACGCCACCGAACATCAGCACCGTGAACAGGACGTCGAAGGCCACGAACAGCGCCTTCAAATCGTTGATGTCGTAGGTGTGTACATACATCAGCGTGATTCCTCTCGTGGTGTCCGTGGGGCGGAGTGGTCGGTGATCGGCGAGCTTCGAGGTGGACGGTGGCGGTCGGTGATCGACGGGCTTGCGATGCTTGACGGCGGTGGCCGTGGATCCATCGTCGGCTACGCGAGCCCTTTCAACCAGGACAGGTTTCACCGTGGGTAACGCGTTCCTGGGTGTGTGACGCCCACCCTCCCCACTCGATCACGTCACGCCCGACCGGGGCGCGAGGCCTGCCCGCAGCCCCCGGCAAGGCTGTGAGCTGGGGCGTTGCTAGCGTTGGAAGGGCGAACACGAGTGATCACATGTGCGGGAGCGAAGGCCTGCGCACTCACCTCCCAAGGAGGCGATCATGCGATTTTGGGGATGTCTCCTTCTCGTGGCGCTGATACAGGGGGCGCTCGCCGGGACCACCGGCGCCACTGACACCGCCGACAACCGGCTGGTTTCGGTACTGCGGGCGGACCAGGTCTGGAACGCGGTCACCACCACCCCCGACGGGAGGATCTTCGTCGGCTTCCCGCATCTGGACGGCACTCCCGGCCCGCGCGTGGCGGAGGCCCTCCCGGACGGCTCCATGCGGCCCTACCCCGACGCCGCGTGGAACGACTGGGCGCCCGGGCACGACGCCGGCCAGGCGTTCGTACGCTCCAACGCCATGCGCATCGGCCCGGACGGCAACCTCTGGGTGGTCGACACCGGTACGCCCGGCTTCGGCGACGCCCCGGTCCCGGGCGGCGCGAAGATCGTGGTGATCGACGTGGGGACCGGCAAGGTCACGCGTGTCTATCCGCTCGGGAGCGTCACCTCCGGCGGGAGCGCCATCGACGACATCCGCTTCAACGGGCGGACCGCCTACGTCACGGACGCGGGAATGCCCGGCCTCATCGTGCTCGACCTGCGCAGCGGCGGGGCGCGCCGCGTCCTCGACAACGATCGTTCCACGACCGACGAACGGCCGATGTACGCCGAGGGCAAGATCATGGTGGGTCCCGGGGGCAAGCAGGTGCGGATCCACGCCGACCAGCTGGAGGTCTCCCCGGATGGGAGACACCTCTACTTCCAGCCGGCCTCCGGCCCGCTCTACCGCGTGGAGACACGCCTGCTGGACGATCCGTCCGTGCCGGCGGCCGAGCTGTCCCGCCATGTCGAGAGCTGGGTGGACACGCCGTCCACGGGCGGCACCGCCATCGACGCCGAGGGGAACATCTATCTCAGCGACGTGAACAGGCTCCGCATCCTCAAGATCACACCAGACCGGCGGGTCACCACGCTGATCCAGGATCCGCGGCTCGAATGGGCCGATGCGATGTGGATCGACACGGAGGGGTTCCTGTGGATCCCCGTCGCCCAGCTCAACCGCATCGCCCCGTTCCAGGGCGGCACGTCCCGCGTGCGGTTCCCGGTCCACATCTACAAGATGCGGATCGGCGTGCGACCGGCACCCAATGATCATGGAGCGGCGCGGACAGGGCCGGGCGGCTCACCGAGCCCGTAGTCCACGCCCGCGGACCGTCGAGGTCGACGTCCGTTCGGACGTCATGTCCCCTCTTCCTCCGCCGCGCGACGCGCGGATTCCGAGGGCCACTGCTCCAGCAGGAGGTGGAGGGCGTCGAGGGCCCGTTCCCAGGACGTCTGCACGTCGCGGGAGTGGCTGAATCCGCCGTTGGCCTCGAGGGTGATGTAGCCGTGGAAGGCGCTGCGCAGCAGGCGGCCCGCGTCGGTCAGGTCCGGCTCGGTCAGCCGGTACGCGCGCAGCATCGCATGGGTGAGCTCGACATTGCGGGCGTAGGCGGTGGACTTCTTGGCGAGGGCGGCGAGGGCGGCGGGTTCCAGCTGGATCTGGGTCGCCGCGTAGCGGCCGGGGTGGGCCAGCGCGTACTCCCGGTACGCGTTGGCGAACGCGACCATGGCGTCCTTCCCGGCCCGGCCTGCGACCGCCGCGGCGATGTGGTCGGCGAGCTCGCCCGCCGACAGCAGCGCGACGCGTTCCCGCAGGTCCTGAAGGTTGCGGACGTGCGAGTACAGGCTCGCGTCCTTGACCCCGAAGCTCCGCGCCAGCGCGGACACCGTGATGTTCTCGAACCCGACGGCGTCCGCCAGCTCCGCGGCCGCCTCCGTCACCCGCTCCGCCGTCAGTCCCGCACGAGCCATCCGCCATCTCCATATTCCTAGGACCCCTAGGCATTTGCTTAATATGCCTAGGAACTGTAGCGTTCCGCGCCAGGAGAGCGGTGAGTGAGCAGGAGCTCTCCGGGCCCTCATACGTGTGCGCGTAGGAGAGCCCTGCCCGAAACTGCCGGCAACCCGCGATGAGAAAGAAGAGACACAGTGGAAAACATCGGATGGGCCGACGAACGGTTCGGAGCGGTCGCGGACGCATTCTCCCGTAACTTCGCCGAGTACGGTGAACTCGGCGCGGCCGTCACCGTGTTCGTCGGCGGACGCAAGGTCGTGGACCTGTGGGGCGGGATCGCGGACGAACGCAGTGGCCGGCCGTGGGACGAGGACACGGTCGTCCCGGTCTTCTCCTGCGCCAAGGGTCTCGTCAGCATCTGCGCCCACCTCCTCGCGCAGGAGGGACGGCTGGATCTCGACGCTCCGGTAGGCCGGTACTGGCCGGAGTTCGCGCGGGCCGGCAAGGAGACGATCACGCCGCGCATGGTGCTCGGACACCGCGCCGGGCTCCCCGTCCTGGACCGCGTCCTCAGCTTCGAGGAGATCGTCGAGTGGACCCCGGTGGTCCGCGCGATTGAGGAGCAGGAGCCGCTGTGGGAGCCGGGCCGCGATCACGAGTACCACGGGCATGTCTTCGGCTTCCTCATCGGCGAGGTGATCCGGCGGATCACCGGGCTCACTCCGGGCCCCTACTTCCGCAAGGCCATCGGTGACGAACTCGGACTGAGGACCTGGATCGGCCTGCCGCAGGACGAGGTCGGACACCTGGCCCGGCTCGTCGAGGCCGGAGGGCGGCCCGCGACGCCCGACCCCGAATCGCTGATCATGCGCATGGTGACGATGAACGGCGCGCTCGCCTTCCCCGGTCTGGAGGAGCCTCACGGCTGGAACGATCCCGCGCTGCTCGGCGCCGAGCTTCCCGGGGCGGGCGCGGTCTCATCGGCGAGCGGCCTGGCCGCGTTGTACGCCGCGGCCGTGACCGGGGTCAACGGCTCGGCACGGCTGCTCACACCGGACACCGTCACCGACGCGGTGCGGGAGCTGTCGTCCGGGGTCTCGTGGTCGGGGTTCCCGGACCTGGGCGCCCGGTGGGGGTCGGGTTTCCTGCTCGACGCGCCCCGGTTCCGGCCCATGCTCGGCCGGCGCAGCTTCGGCAACGACGGCGCGGGCGGCCAGTTCGCCTTCGGGGACGACGAGTTCGGGGTGGGCTTCGGTTACGTCGCCAACCGGATGATCGGCCATGGCGACGCGCGGGCCGGCCGGCTCATCGCGGCGGTACGGGAGTGCCTGACCGGCGGATGAGCCGCACGGGACGCTCGGGCGGGGACGTACTTGATCACGGTTTGGTGTCGCACGATCGGCCGATCTTGACGTGGGAGCACCCATAAGACGTTATTAGAACGTACGTTCCCATCTCTGCAGGAGGACTTCTTGCGCCACCCATCGGTTCGCCGATTAGCCGCTCACTGCGCCACCGCCGGCCTGATCACCGGCCTGCTCACCGTCGCGGCCCCCGCCGCCTCGGCGGCCGACACCACGACCGACCTCGGGGTGACCTTCGACTCCTACACCGCCGACCTGGTCGTCGGCGGCGGCCGGGTGTTCGTCTCCGCCGACGACCGGATCATCATGGCCGACACCGGCGGAAACCTCACCGGCGGCGTCGTCACCGGCCTGCCCGGCATCCGCGAGCTGGCCATGAACGCGGACAACACCCGCCTGTACGCGGCGCTGGCCGGCTCGAACGAGGTGGCCGAGATCGACACCGCGAGCCTCGCCGTCACCCGGCGGATCGACCTGTCAGCCCACCCCTGCCCGTCCACCCTGGCATTGCTGGGCGAGCGGCTGTGGGTGGGGCACGGGTGCGACAACGGCCCCGGCGGCGTCGTCGGCCTGGATCTGAGCGCGGCCACACCGGCGCCGACGCCGATGGCGGTCGGGGGCGAGCACCTGAGCGCTCCCGTGCTCGCGGCCGCCGGCGACACGCTCGTGGTCGGCGAGACCGGCACGCACCATGCCGACCTGCTGGTCTACGACGTCGGCGACGGCACCCCGGAGCTGCGCGGCACGATCGATGGCCGGAGGTGGCGCATCGACTACCTGAGTGACCTCGCTCTGACCTCCGACGGCTCCACCTTGGTCGCGGCGGCCGACGCCCCCGGCCACTTCGCCAGGTACGACACCACGACCCTGACGAGGCTCGGCACCTACGGCGACGGCTGGGACGGGTATCCGTCGGCCGTGGCGATCGGCTCCGGCGGTGCCTACGTCGCCGCGGGACGCCAGTGGGGCAGCACCGACCTCACGCTCTACGACGCCGCGACCGGCGTGGCGATGTTCTCGGCCGACCAGCCGGACGCCGAACTGCTCCAGGATGGCGTCGCCTTCTCCGGCTCGGACGTCTTCGCGCTGCTGCGGAACTCCGCGAACCGGCTGCTGCTGTGGCGGGTGACGGGCGTCGCGCTGCCGGCGTCCAATCTGACGGTGACGGCCCCGGCGCGCTCGTATGCCGGCTCGCCGCTCACCGTCGAGGGGAAGCTCATCCGCGCCGACGGCAAGCCGCTCGGGCTCAAGCCGCTCACGGTGACCCGGCGCTCGATCTACGGGATAAAAGAGCCGATCGCCGGCGTGACGACGCAGAAGAACGGCACGTTCACCTTCGAGGACACGCCGCCGGAAACCGGTGAGATGACCTACCTGGTGTTCTGGGACGGCGACGACCACTACCGCCGAAGCAACGCCTCCGTCACCGTGACGGTCAGGTACAGATCCACCCTCACCATGGACGGGCCGCAGTCAGGCGTCGTCGGCACGGCCATGGAGCTGACCGGCGTGCTGAGGGCGGGTGACAGGCCGCCCTCGCCGGGGAGCACGCTCACCGTGCAGCGCAGCGTGTACGTCGAAAACGGCAGCGGTGGAAGCGTCAAGCTGCCGCCGGTGAGCGTGAACGACGACGGCACGTACACGTTCACCGACACGCCCGCCATCGCCGGCAGGTACAGCTACCTCGCGTTGTCGTCAGGGGATGCCTTGGCCGGGCCGGCCAAGGCCACCTATCAGATCGTGGTCGAGTGACCTGACGGTCGTGCCCGGCCATCGGGCCGGGCACGGCCTCAGCCCCTCATCGCACCACCGACGTTGAACGAGCCCGCCAGGCACCTGTCGACCGCCACGATCGTTATCTGGTCAGCCCGAGGAAAGCCGCATTCCACCTGGTCAGCACGCCCGCCAACGCTGACGTACGACACGGACAACCGGGCACGACCCAGTCTCCGCCCCGGTAGGCCACCAGTCGCGTGAGCAGCTCACGGACCAGGGCGACCGCGCCTCGCACCTGCCTGCCTGAGTGTCGGCAACCCACTTCGGACAGGACAGCGGATGCTGGACGCGAAGAAGCGATCGGGGCGAAGGAGAGTTGAGCAAGAGCGATATTGCCCGTTTTAGCCGATGTGGAATAACTCACGCGAACGTCCGGTAACTGAAAGTTACACTCCCGCCGTACCATCGCCGCAGGTCAGCCTCCTCTCCACGGGCCGGTGGCTTCCCGCCCCGCGGAAGGGCTGCCTAGCATCGAGCCGACTACGGCAGGAGCGGACGATGCGGCGCATGACGCACGGAAGCACATCGGTTCTGACGGTTCTGGTGGCGATGGCCGCGACCCTCGGATTCCTTCTAGCGGGTACGGCGGTGCCGGCGCAGGCCGCGGCCACCCGGATCATGGCGCTCGGAGACTCCATCACCGGTTCGCCCGGATGCTGGCGGGCTCTCCTCTGGAGCAGGCTCGCGAACACCGGCCACACCAACGTCGACTTCGTCGGGACGCTCCCACCCCAGGGCTGCGGCATCGCCTACGACGGGGAGAACGAGGGTCATGGCGGGGCACTGGTCACCGGCGTCGCCGACCAGAACCAGCTTCCCGGCTGGCTCTCGGCGACCCGGCCCGACATCGTGATGATGCATTTCGGCACCAACGACGTCTGGAGCAACCGTCCGACCGCGACCATCCTGTCCGCCTACGGCAAGCTGGTGGACCAGATGCGGGCGAGCAACCCCGACACGAAGATCCTGGTCGCCCAGATAATCCCCATGAATCCCTCCACCTGCGCCGAGTGCGGGCAGCGGACCTCCGCGCTCAACGCGGCGATCCCGGGCTGGGCGGCGACCAAGACCACGGCGCGGTCGCCCGTCGTGGTGGTCGACCAGTGGACGGGCTTCAGCACCGCGACCGACACCTACGACGGCGTGCACCCCAACGCGTCGGGCGACCAGAAGATGGCCGACCGCTGGTTCCCCGCGCTGACCGCCCTGCTCGACGGCGGCCCGACCGTACCGCCCGTCACTCCTACCCCCACTCCGACCGTCACGCCCACCCCGACTCCGACCGTCCCGCCCCCGGCGGGCGGCTGCACGGCCGTCTACAAGACCACCAACCAGTGGTCGGGCGGCTTCCAGGGCGAGGTGACCGTCAAGAACGCGAGCACCGCCCCGATCACCGGCTGGACGACGAGCTGGACCTTCACCGGCCGGCAGATCAGCCAGGCGTGGAATGCGACGCTCACCCAGACGGGAGCGGCCGTGACCGCGCGGAACGCCGCGTGGAACGGCTCCCTGGCCTCGGGGGCGAGCGCCACCTTCGGCTTCATCTCCTCCGGGACCGGCTCCCCCGACCCGCAGGTGTCCTGCACGACTGGCTAGGAATCCAGTATGCGCACCGGTGCTCCGGGGCCGGGAGGACCTTGCTCCCCCTCCGGGACGGCGGGACCGGTGTCGTCCCTGTATCCCCTTGGTCCCCAAGGCCTGTCATGAGGCCTCCAGGAGTGACTGTTCATCGAGAAGGCGGATGAACCGTTCCTGGCCGGCGCGACGTCGAGCCGGCCAGGAATTCGCATGGCCCTACCCGACAGGACGTCCAGTGGATTGTGTGCCGATGCACTGGCCTTGGGCACACGCCCGAAGCCACAGCGTGTCAGTGCACCAGGGTGGAGATCCACCCTCCGTCGACGCTCAATGTCTGCCCTGTGACGTAGGAGCTTGCCGCAGTCGCGAAGAAGAGCACAGCCTGAGCGATGTCCTCGGGCTCGCCCAGACGTCCCAGCGCGTACTGGGCGCTCAGGGATCTCTCAATCGCGGGATCCGCGAAGATCGCGGCCGACATGTCCGAGCGGGTGACCGCCGGACGGACGGCGTTGACTCTCACGCCCTTGTGTCCCCATTCGGCGGCCAAGGAGCGGGTGATGGCGTCGACCCCGCCCTTTGTCGCCGCGTACAGGCTCTGGTTGGCGATGCTGCGCTCGCTGCCGATGACCGACGAGATGTTGACGATGCTGCCGCCGCCGATCGACGCCATGTGCGCGGCGGCCTTTCCGCCCAGAAGCAGCGGAGCGCGCCCGTTCAGTGCCCAGAGCTCATCAGCCTCCTGCGCGGTCAGTTCGTGACTGGCCGTGAAGTTCTCACCGCCGGCGTTGTTCACGAGCACGTTCACACGGCCGAGTCGCCGGATCGCGGTGTCCATGACCGCTGCGGGGGCATCGGGCTGCGACAGGTCGGCAACGATCACTTCCGTGTCCTTCGGCAGTCGCCCGGCCACTGTTCGCAACGAATCCTCCGACCGGCCGACCAGCGCCACCCGCGCACCGGCACGGGCCAGGAGCGCCGCGATACCGGCTCCGACACCGCGTCCACCACCGGTGACGATCGCGGTACGGTCGTCCAGCGGACGCGCCGGAAGGCCCACGTCTTCTCTACTCATTGTGTATCTCCTTATGAAAGTATTCGCACTCCACAGAGCGCGGAATTTCGGCTTTCATTCGCCAGGACGGCGATAGGCGCCGTACCACCAGATTTTTCCAAGCTCGCGCGCCAAGGCCGCGTCGCCGCTTCCGTCGTCCACGCTGATGTGACGAGCGATTGCCTGCGAACCACCCCAGACGATCACGCGGCTGGACGCGACCGCGTCCAGGTCGGAAGGAGTTCTGCCTGCTTCCTGTTCGGCGACAAGCGTCTTATGAACAGCCTCGTCGAATCCTTCGAGGTCGGCGGTGTAGAACCCTCTTACGGTTGGATCATAGGAGGCGAGCTCTCTGAGGGCGGACAATATGGCGAAATTTTCCCGGTGTATCGCGATCACCTCGACGAAGAATTTCGCATACCTGTCCGCGCCGTCCTCTCCCGCACCGGGGTTCCATTCCCTGGCCATTTCCAGCAAACGGCTCCGCAAGCTGTCCGAAAGCCGGAGCAGCAGTTGGGCCTTGTCCCGGAAGTGGGTATAAAAGGAGGCACGTGATACGCCTGCTTCTTCGATGATCTGCCGCACGCTGATTTCCGTGAAAACGTGCCCCGTCTTCAGGAGCCGCTCCACCGCAGCCAGTAATTGCACCTCAGTAGCGGTCGGTTGCTCGCTGTCGTCTCTACGGTTACGGGTCGTGGAAGCCATGACCACATACTAAAGGTCGGCGAAGGAGCATCTCCCGGCAGACCCGCGCCTGTTGTGCGTAGGCACACGCGGTGTCCGCGTCGGCCGGCGTCGGTGTCTACTTGACCGCGCTTACCTGCGCGGCGATATCGATAAGTATATCTGAAAATTCCTTCGGGTTCGAATAGAATGGCGCATGATGTCCGGGACAGCGGTAAACGGCGTCCGCGCGTTCGGCCATTTTTTCCGCGATGGTTCCGGTGATAGATATGTCTCGATCCGGAATGACGTAACTGTTCGGCACGGTGCGCCAGCCGGCCCGCGTCACCGTCTCGAAGTCGGCCCGCACAGTCTGTGGAACCAGGCGGGAAATCGCCTCGGCGGTCTCCGGGTTCGTCACATCGCCGTCATAGAAGGCGGCGGGTAGATTGAGATCAGGGTTCTCCGCGGGCCGCAATCCCGCCAAAGACTCCGGAACGGGAACTCCGTGTGTCTGGAACATTCCCTCCCCGACGTCCAGCATGTAAGCCGCGACGTAAACAATGTGCACGACGTTGGACGCCCCGGCGATGGCCTCAGTGGCCGGGACGCCACCGTACGAATGAGCCACGACGATCACCGGCCCGGTAATGTCGTCAAGTGCTTTTCGAATGACCTGGGCATCGTCGTACAAGCCGGGGAGCGGTTCGGAAGCAGGCTTCTCCTTGACAGCGCTGGGCAGGCCAACCGTGTGACTCGCCCAGCCTTCATTCTCCAGTACGCCCTGCAGTCTCTCCCAACTCCATGGTCCGTGATGGCCTCCGTGCACGAGTAGGAACGTGGCCCGGCTCTCAATTCCTCGCAAGGAAATCCCCTTTCAGCATGCATGCTTGCGGAAACGTGATTGCTCTACGCGATCACAAGAAAGGCATGGGGAAGGAGCCGTGCCGCAGCAGGCTCCCCTCGAGCTCAACCCACGTGACGCGACCGGTCAGCATGGACACTCCTCCCCTCGCCGCACACCCCGAGGTCATGACAGGTCTCGACCAGGTGCGCAGTACCGACCATACAATATGTCCATACACCTTGTATGGTCGGCTGCCCGGCGCCGGACAGCACGGCCTGGCGGTGGAAGCGACGCGGATGTGCCCCTGCCGACCTCGCCGGTGCGACAAGGTGCGGGTCGTGGAGGTGGATGGAGACACCGTGTAAGTCAACGCCCGTACGGCTTCACCTCGCCGTACGGGCGGCCGTCGGACTCAGCTCTTGAGAGCGCCGGGGAGTCTCTCCAGCAGGGACTTGAGATCGTCGGCGTGCTCCTCCTCCTGGGCGAGCAGGTCCTCGAAGATGCGCCTGGTTGTCACGTCGTCGTCGCCGAGCCATTTCACGATCTCGGTGTAGGAGGCGATGGCGATCCTCTCGGCGATCAGATCCTCCTTGACCATCTCGATCAGGTCGAGGCTGTCGTCGTACTGCGCGTGCGAGCGGGCGGTCAGGGTGTCCGGGTTGAAGTCCGGCTCACCGCCGAGCTGCACGATGCGCTGGGCGATCCGATCGGCGTGCTCCTGCTCCTCGGCCGCGTGCTCCAGGAACTCCGCGGCCACCGCCCCGGCGTGGATCCCGGAGGCGGTGTAGTAGTGACGCTTGTACCGGAGCACGCAGACCAGCTCGGTGGCCAGCGCCTCGTTGCACACCTGGATCACCCGGGGGAGATCTCCGCCGTAGGCGGACGTGATCGGCCCCTTCTCGATCTCCTCCCGAGCTCGTGCCCGGATCTCCTTGATATCTGTCAGGAATTCAGCCATGCCCCTCCCCCTACCCCGAATTTCGGATACATCCAGTGTTCTTTGACACAGGGCAGGAAGGGATTTCCCTTGTTCGTGGTGTCGCTTTTCGGGTAGTCAGGTCCCTGACATGGGAACCGCAACGAAAGTCCCGCAGACACGGGGCATGAACGGTGATGAGCTCTCGGCCGACCATGCGTGGGACACCCTGCGCGAGTACGGCCGCTGGCGTCTCGTCCGTGACTCCTTCGCACGATTCAGGTACGGCGACGGCCTGACCAACTCACGAGCGCTGGCCTTCCAGATCTGCTTATCGATCATCCCCGGCGCCATCGCACTGGTCGGGCTGAGCTCGATGCTCAACCAGCGGCAGCTCGGCCAGGTGCTGGAGCTGACCCTGAGCCGGATCGCACCGGGGGCGGGGGTCGAGGCGGTCAGGGACGTGCTCGCCGACAGCCACCGGCAGGCGGGACACACCGGGGGCGCCGTCGCCCTGTGGCTCGGCCTGATCACCGCGCTGGTCTCACTGACCAGCTCCATGGCCCAGGTGGAACGCGGGGCGAACCGCATCTACGGTGTCGAGCGCGATCGCCCGTTCCATCGCAAATACGGCAGGGCCCTGCTGATGGCGGTGTCCGCGGGCGCCTTCATGACCGTCGGCTTTGTCTTGATGGTCGGCGGTGGAGCGATCGGGCGAGCCCTCGCCCAGGTCTACGGGTGGGGTGACGGGGCCATGGGGGCGTACACCCTGGTGCGCTGGCCGCTCGGGTTCCTCCTCGCGCTGATGTCCGCCTCGGTGCTGTTCCGCGCCGCGCCCCGGCGAAGGCAGCCGGGCCATACCTGGCTGGCGTTCGGAGCCCTGGTCTCCATCGCCCTGTGGACGGTCTTCACCCTGCTGCTGGCCTTCTACATCGAGAGCAGCGGCACCTTCGGCGCCACCTACGGCCCGCTCACCGCGGTCGTGGCGCTTCTGCTGTGGTCGTTTCTGAGCTCGATGGCGCTCTTCCTCGGTCTGGCCTTCGCCGCGCAGCTGGAGGCGCGCCGTGCCGGAGGCGCCGGACCGGTCCTGCCGGACACCGGCCCCACCGCCGAGGAGGAGCGGGAACCACTGGTGGGAGCCGCGGGCAGCGCGGTCATCGCGGGCGTGCGGAAGCTGACGGCGAGCGCCTCGGGCACCGCGGTCGTCTCGGCCGTACGGAAACTGCCGGGACTCCGGTCCCGCCGGCCGGGCTCGAAGAACAGGCCGCCGGCCGCCTGACGGCGGGGCGGCTCGTGACGCCGCCCCGCCTGACACCTCCGCGAAAGCGTGAGCCGAACATCCCTTGCGATAGCCAACTCCTCCCCCTAGGCTGCGCAAAACCATAGTGAAATATATTCATATGCCGTGAATCAGAGGGGTGAAAAGGTGTCGGCGCAGGAACGCAGGCTCGCCGCCATCGCGGCGGCTTCGGCCGACGCCTTCCGCCACGGGGGCTACCACCAGGTGAGAGCCGAGGACGTCGCGGAGCGCGTACGGCTGCCACGGGGCGGCGAACGCGACAGGGGACGCAGCGCCGTCTGGCTGTACAACGAGGTCAGGAGCCGGCGCGTGCTCGTGGCCCTGGCGGTCAAGCACGCCTTCGACGAGTTCACCGCCGACGACGCCGGACCCGCTGCCACCGTCGACGCCACCGACGGAACCGGCACCGCCGACGGTGGCGAGCCGCCGCGCTCCCTGCTCGACGCCCAGAACCTGGTCACCGGGGCGCTGCGCAGGGTGGCCCGCTTCCACCAGGTGGAGCGCTTCATGCTCAACCAGGTGCGCCTGGGGATCGGGGACATCTCGACGTCGGAGAAACGCCTGTCCGCGGGACAGAGCCAGCCGGTGTGGGAGATGACGGAGGTCTACGGCGCCACGGCCGCCGCCGGGTGGGACGGCCGCGTCACCGCGTACGCGCGCTACCTGGCTCCCCGGCTGGAACGCGCCGCGCTCACGGTCGGCGTTCCCCCAGACGGCTGGGCCGGGGCGAGCGCCGAGCGCCTGTCGGAGCTGGCCTTCCGCTCGATGGTCGACGATCCCGAGGGCCCGGCCGACCATCAGGCGGCAGCGCTCGGAGCGCACTGGTTCGCCCGCGACCTCGTCCCGCTCGCCGGAGAATGGGCCGAACGGCTGCGCACGGCCGAGCAGGCCGCCGAGCTCGCCCGACGGATCGGAGCCGACGGCCGTGCCCGGACTCGCGCCCTCGACGTGGTCCTCCAGGTCCTGCTGGACAGCCCCCTGCTCGCGCGGGCGGCGGAGGTCGGCGGGGAGCTCGCGGGTCTGCTGGCCGACGATCCCTCCGAGTTGCGGGCCCTGTGCGACGTGACCGGCAGGCAGGGCCTCGCGTGGCTGCGCCTGGGTGACCTACCGGCCGCGAGAGCCTGCTTCGAGCACTCCCTGCGGGTCGCGGGCGAGCTTCCCGTGCCCGCCGACGCGAAGTCCTGCGGTTCGCGGGCCGAGCACAACCTGGCCGAGGTGCTGGTGGAGACCGGCCGTCCGAGTGAGGGGTTGCGCAGGCTCGAAGACCTGTACGCCGAGCAGGCCGGGGACATCCCCGCGACGGGAACCGCCCCGGCCTGGCGGCGCCTCACCCTCACCCGGCAGGCGATGGCCAGGGCCGCCTCCAGGGCGGGGCGGACGGTCACCGGCGTGACCCTCGCCGAGGCGGTGCTGGCCGATCGGGAAGAACGTCTCGGCCGGGACAGCGTCAACACGGCCTCGGCCAGGGTGACGTTCGCCGAGGCCCTGCTCGCCGCGGGCCACCCGGCGCAGGCGCGGCACCACCTGACCGAGGCGCTCCGGCTCCGCGCGCAGCAGCTGACTCCAGAGGGCTACTGGCCCCAGTACGACACCGTGCGCCTGGCGGAGATCGAGCTGGCGGCGGGGTTCCCCGCGCAGGCCGTACGGCTGCTCACCGATGTCGCCGTCACCGGCGAGTGGTTCGCGCGACAGGTCTCCCCGCGGCTCCACGCCGAGGCGTCGCTGGTCCGCTGCCTGGCGCTCACCGCGGCAGGAGAGCCGGCCCAGGCACTCGCCGGCCTTCGGGCGCTGCCCCCCGACCGGGCGGTACGACGCGCCCAGGCCGCCGCCCAGCTGGCCCTCGGCGACGCGCCCGCCGCCGCGCGGACGCTCGCGGCCCTCGCGAAGGACGAACGCGACCACGGTGACGACTTCCCCGGCCAGGCGGAGAGGTTGCTCCTGACCGCCAGGACCGCGCACGCGCTGGGGCGCGACGGCGAGGCGGAGGCCGCGAGCGCCGCGCTCCTGTCGATGGGCGGTGAGTCCTTGGACGCCTGCCATCCCCTCGTCCTGGCCGGACGGCTGGACCTCGCGCTCCTGCGGGTGGGCGCGGGCCGGGTGGAAGAGGTCTCCTCGCTGCTCGCGCCGCTGCTCGACCGTCGCCCACTGGCTCACGGCCGCGCGCCCCTGGGCGACGGATATCCCCTCCTGGCCGCGGCGAGATCCGTGGCGATCCGCGTGGGAGGGTCACCTCCGATCACGCCGGAGGACCGCCTCTGGGAGAACGGCTGAGCATGCTGAAGGACCCTCTTCGGGAAGACGGCTGAGCATGCCCGTCACAACCCGGAGCTCCTGGTCGCCACCGCATCCGGGAGCAGGTCAGCGGGGCTGAAAACCGGTCACTGGGATTCTCCCGACGGATGGAGCGGATCCTCTGGAACGGTCCAAACGACCGGCTCGGCGGAGTATGCCCGCAGGATGGCGAGTCCGTGCTCGCCGAGCACCCGGCGGGTCCATTCGACGGTCTCGTCGCGGTCGCCGGCACCGCCGTCGTCGACCTCCATCCCCTGGAGAAGCCTTCCCAGGGTGAGCGCGGTCTCCTGCGTGGCCGGATCGCCCTCGGGGAGATGCGGAAGTGCCCGCGCGAGCAGGTTCGCGGCGTCACGACGGTCGGTGCCAGCGGTGCTCCGGCGGCCGGCGCGCAGGGCCAGCGCCGTGCCGAGCCGGTAGCGCAGATACAGGGCGGCCCGCTCGTCGTCGTCGCACCCGTCGAGGGCGGCCCGCAGCCGGTCGATCGCGAGATCCAGGTCGTAGGGCACTCCGCGGTCCGCGTGCCGGCTCAGCAGCAGTTCGCCGAGGGCCGCGTGATCGGCCGCGCTGAACCAGGCGTTCTCCGAACGGAGGTCGTCGGCCTCGGAGAGCATGGTGATGGCGACGTCCCGGTCGGCGGGATCGCCGAAGGCCTCCCAGCGCACCTCGTGCGCCCGGCCCACCAGGGAGAAGGACCACTGGCCGCAGTCATGGGCGAGGAGCCAGCCCGCATGGTCGGCCGCCTCGTCGAGATCCGCCCGGCTCACGCCACCGGGGACGTCGTCGCCCGTGCACCGCCGCAGGATCGCGTCAACGAGGTCCCGGCGCCATTCGGGCTCACGATCGGTGCCGGTCATCTCCGCCCGCCGGGCACGCAGCCATGCGATCTCATCCCCTGCCATGCCGGCTCTCCCCTCGCGGACTGTACAAAACTATATATAAATAATCCCCTCTAACTTGTGGCAAATAAAGAACTACCCCTGAGGGAGGCCGGCAGGTCGGTCCTTCGCCGTCTCCAGAGATGGGGCCGGAGGGAAGCAGGCCAGGTCCCTGGGTAGGGCGGGCAGGTCAGCCCTTCGTCGCCCCGGCCGTGAGGCCGCCGATGAGGTGCTTCTCGGCTATGGAGTAGAACCCGAGGGCGGGCAGCATCGCGAGGACGACGTAGGCCAGGACGCGCGCCGTGTCGGTGGAGTACTGGCCCTGGAACTGCTGGAGCCCGACCGGGATGGTCCACCAGTTGGGGTCGTTGAAGACGACCAGCGGCAGCATGAAGTTGTTCCAGCTGGCCACGATCGCGAGCACGGACACCGTGGCGAGCGCCGGCCGGGCCATCGGCAGGAGGATCCGCCAGAAGAACCCGTAGGCGGTGCACCCGTCGAGCGTCGCCGCCTCCTCGATCTCCCTCGGGATGTTCCTGAAGAAGGTGCGCAGGACGATGATCGTCACCGGCAGGCCGAAGGCGGCCTGGGGCAGGATCACGCCGAGGGGGTTGTCCAGCAGGCCGAAGGTCCGCAGCAGGATGAACAGGGGCAGGATCGCCACCGCGAAGGGGAACATCAGCCCGACGGAGAAGAGCGTGAAGATCAGCTCCCTTCCCCTGAAGGCGAACCGGGCGAAGACGAACGCCGCCAGCGCCGAGACGACGACGACGAGGAGCGTCGTGGCCACCCCGATGAGCACGCTGTTGCCGAGCGGACGCCAGAAGGACGCGGAGGCCAAGAGGTCGGCGTAGTTCGAGAAGACCCACGGTGAGGGCAGCCCGAAGGGGCTGGTCGCCAGTTGGGCGTTGTCCTTGAAGCCGCCGAGCACTCCGTAGACGATCGGCACGACGATGAACGCCCCGAGCACGATGACGGTCGCGTGCAGGAGGAGGGTCCGGAGCCGCGCGCCCGGCCGCCGGCCGGGCGCCGTCGCGCGAGCGCTCCGCCCGGTCATCGCTGGTCTCGCATAACGGTGATCGCTCCTTCGGTGTCACGGCGCAGGACGTATCGCTGGTAAGCCAGCGCGAAGACGAGGCTGATGAGGAACATCGCCACACTGATCGCATTGGCGTAGCCGACCTGGTAGCGCTTGAAGCCCTGCTGGAACATCGTCACGGCCATGGTCTCGGAGCCGTGGATGGGCCCTCCCTCGGTGAGCACCCACACCAGGTCGAACAGCTGGACCGCCCCGATGACGGCCAGGAAGGCGCTGATGCGGATCGTCGGCCCGAGCAGCGGCAGGGTGATGTACCAGAACGCCTTCCAGCCGCCGGCCCCGTCGATCTCGGCCGCCTCGGTCAGCTCCCTGGGGATGCCCTGCCGCCCCGCCAGATAAAGGATCATGTGGAAGCCGAAGTACTTCCAGGTCATGACGAGGAACAGCGAGTACAGGACCATCGACGGGTCCGCGAGCCAGGTCGTCGCCAGATTGCCCAGCCCGACCAGGTCCAGGACGTGGTTCGCCAGGCCCCGGGTGGGCGAGAAGACCATCGTGAACAGGACGCCGGTGATGACCTCGGAGAGGACGTATGGCACGAAGAACACGACCCGGTACAGCGCCCGGCCGCGCATCCGCTGGTTGAGCAGCATCGCGATGGCGAGGGCCAGCGGCAGCTGGATCACCAGGGAGAGGACGATCAGGATCAGGCCGCGTTGCAGGTCGCCGAGGAAGATCTTGTCCTCGAACAGCCGGACGAAGTTGTCCAGCCCCACGAAGTTGGTCGGCGGGCCGCCCAGGCCGTTCCACTTGAACAGGCTGGTGTAGATCGCGATGACGATCGGCACGAGGACCAGCAGGAAGAACAGCACCATCGCCGGGAGCAGGAACAGTGTGATCGTCACCCAGCCGCGACGCCGCTCGCGCCGCCGGCCCCGATCGGGCGTGCCCGCCTCCTTCGTGGCCGCGCGGGACGCCGCCGCGTCTTTCGGCCGCTCATCGGCCGGGACGGAAAGCTCGGACACGCCTTTCGGTGCACTCATCGTTCGCGCTCGTCCTCTACTCGTTCTCCGCCGGGTTTCTCGTCACTCGTTCTTCGCCGTCTCGGTGATGGCCTCGGTGACCTCCTTGGCTCCCAGCGTCCCGGCGATGAGCTCGGCCACGCTGTCGTTCACCTGCTGTCCGACGGCGGGCGCGTAGGCCTGGTCGAGATAGAGCTGGAATCCGGCCGCCTTCCCGAGGGTCGCGGACACCGAGGCGAGCTTCGCGTCCTTGATGGCGTCCTCCGCTCCCTTGACGACCGGAAGGAACGCCCCCGTCGCCACCGCCCTGCGCTGGTTGTCGAGGTTGGAGATGAACTTCAGGAAGTCGATCGCCTCGGGCGGCGCGTCCTTGCCGACGGCGAACCCGCCGCCGCCTCCGAAGGCGTCCGTCGCGTCGCCCTTGCCGCCCTCGACCGCGGGGAAGGGGAAGAATGCCAGGTCGTCGCCGATGCCGTCGGGGGTGCCCGACGAGTCGCGCTGGACCGTCGGCGCCCACTGACCCATCAGTTCCATGGCGGCCTTCCCGCTGCCCATCAGCGCGGCCTGCCCGTCGGGCGTGCCGTACCCGGCGCCGAGGAAGCCCTTCTGGAACGGGTCGAGGTCGACGAGCTCCTTGAGACGCTCGCCGGCCTGGACGAACTCGGGTGCGGTGAAGGTGGCGTCGGCGCCCGCCTGCTTGAGCGCCGGCAGGCCCGCCACGCGCATGGCGAGATAGGCCCAGTAGTAGTGGCCCGGCCACTTGTCCTTGCCGCCGAGGGCGATCGGGGTGATCCCCGCCGCCTTGAGCTTCTTGACGGTGTCGAGGAATCCGGTCCACGTGGTCGGCGGCTCGGAGACACCCGCCTTGGCGAACAGCGCCTTGTTGTACCAGAAGCCCACCATGCCGACGTCGAACGGCACCGCGTAGGTCTTGCCGTCGAACTGGTAGGGCTGCACGGAGGCCGGCGTGAGCGTGTCGGCCCAGGGGGCGATGTCGGCGGTGATGTCCTTGGCCAGCCCCGCCTCGATCTGCTGCTGCAGCACGCCACCGCCCCAGGTGTTGAAGATGTCAGGGATCGACCCCGACTGGGTGAGCGTGGTCAGCTTGGCCTTGTACGCCTCGTTCTCCAGAGGCGTGACCTTGATGGTGATGCCGGGGTGCGCCTTCTGGTACTCGGTGGCCATCGCCTGCCACACGGGCAGCATCGGTTCGATGTTCTGGATGTGCCACCACTCGATCGTCTTGGAGGCGGCCTTTCCGGTGTCGCCGCCTCCGCCCTCGCTTGCGCAGCCCCCCAGGAGCAGCGAGGCGGCTGCCAGCAGCGCCACGCTCCGTCGACCTAACGAGATCACGATGATCCCTTCCTTTCGATGGAGATGTCCACGGTGTTCCGGTAACCCTCATTGGCGCCGGTCGGCCTCCGGCCGTCCGGCCGGGTGCGGGAGCGGACGCGTGTGATGCTCGCTCTCTCACTTCGCGGAGCCTGACTAACGGATCATCGCCGCTCAGATCCGGCTTGGAAACTTTCGCCTATTGTCCGATAGTTTCTGCTGGTGCCGTGAGATTACAGCGGCTTTACAGCGGGATCAACGGCCGTTGTCGAGCTGTTACGAGGCGGTTGCGCGGAGCGTTCACGAGGCCGCCCCGGGGCTGTGTTCCGCCTGTCCTACCTGCCCCGCCTGCCCCGCGAGACTGGCGGTCAGCAGTTCGACCAGCGGCTCCCGCCGTACGCAACCGGCCAGCGCGAAGGAGTCGGCGAGCGCGGCCAGCTCCTCCTCGGACAGGCCGCGGAAGAGCTCCGCGTACTCGGGGACGAGCGCCTGCGCGATGAGGATGTGCCGGATCAGGTCGTCGACCTGGTAGCGCGCCCCCCACGGGTACGGATTCCAGGAGGGGGCCTCGGTGTCCATCAGCCGGTGCAGGGGCGCGAGGTCGTCGGCCGTCTCCTCCATCGTCGAGCCCCACCGGTCGGCGCCGAGGCGGTGCTTCTTGTCGATGAAGGCGCCGAAGCGGCTCAGGTACGGCCCCGCCGGGTCGGCGTGCACCACCCCCTGCAGGCCGACGTCCTTGTAGGTCCAGAGCGACCATCCGGCGTCGTGGGCGTCGTAGATGGCGAGCTGGTCGCGGAGGATCTGGTAGCGCTGGGCGTCGATCTCCGGGTCCCCGGTGTAGACGGGCCCGAACTCCCCCACCCACAGCGGCGTGCCGGTCTCCCGCTGGAAGAGGGTCCTCTTGTCGAAGGCCCGCTCCAGGTGCTCGCGGTCGACCCACTCCCCGCGGGTGTAACCGGGGTACGGCCCGCCGTGCGCGAATCCGGCGAGCGCGTAGTCGTGGCAGACGAAGACGGTGTTCTCGTAGACCTCGCGGAAGATCGTGAAGTCGGTGGAGTAGGTGTTGCCGTCGAGGAAGAGCACGTGCGCGGGGTCGACGGCGCGGACCGCCTTGACCAATCGGTCGTAGAACGGCCCGACGACCCGGCCGGCCACGTCGCCCGGCTCGTTCACCGGGTTGTACCCGGCCACCCACGGGTTGTCCCTGTAGCGGTCGGCCATGAACTCCCACAGGTGCACGACCCGGTCCTGGAAGTGCCGGTGCTGCCAGAACGCCGCCACATGGGTGGGGTTGTCGGAGTGCCAGTGCTGGTTCTGCGAACCGGGCAGGGCGTGCAGGTCGATCACGCTGTAGATCCCGTGCGCGCCCAGCAGCCCGATGACCCGGTCCAGGTGGCGGAACCCCTCCTCCCGCATCTCCATCGGCCGGTCGTCGGACTCGAAGTGCCGGTAGTTCACCGGGATCCGGACGCAGTTGACCCCCATCGCGCCGAGCAGAGCGGCGTCCTGTGGACCGAAGAACGAGGTCAGCAGCCGGTCGAAGAAGAACGCGGCACGCTCCTCCCCGAGCACGTCGCCCACGGCGGTGCGCATCGACGACTCGTTGGCGGGGTGGCCGGTGATGAAGTTCTCCATGTTCATCCAGCCCCCGAGGCCCACCCCGCGCAGCCGCACCGGATCTCCCGAGGAATCGACGAGCCGGGATCCGTTCACGCGCAGGGGTGTCTGGTTGTCAGGCATCAAATCTCCTCAGCCACTTGCCGGGAACCGCCTGCTGGAGAGCACGGCTCGCCGAACGGCTAAAAATGTTTCGGACTCAATCCGAATGTTTCGTGCCCGTGACATTAGATAGGTCTTCCACCCCACGTCAATAGGCGTGAGGTGGCGACTGCCGGACCATGACAACGGCCCTTACGGGACGACATCGACCGCGCGGGCCGCCCGGGGTTCCTGTGAAAGTTTCATGTTCGCCCGAAGGCCGCCCCACGTACCCGGACCGGAAACGGCGGCCGCCCCTTCTCCGGTGGACCCGGGAATCCCCATCGGGCAGACTGAAGCATCGGAGGGGTGCGGACGGGATCTGACCGTCATACGCGGCCAACCTCTTTATGTATGACAGCCCGAATCTTTCATAAGATCACAAAAAGTTTCAATGATCGAAGAGGGCATAGATTGCCCTCCAGTTTTCTGCACCCCGGAGAGGGAAGCCCTCACGAGGGGATGTGCTCCGCGGCGAGCCACCGAGCGACACTCCGAAAGTTTTCGGATATGCTGCGTGGCATGTCAGGTAAGCGCCGGGTGACGATCGCCCACATCGCCGAGGAGGCGGGCGTCTCCTCTCCCACGGTCTCCAAAGTGATCAACGGTAGATCCGAGGTCTCGCCCCAGACCCGCAAGCGGGTCGAGCAACTGCTCCACGAACACGGCTACATCCGCCGCACCGCGAGCGCGGACGGCCCCGTGGGCATGATCGACCTGATCTTCGCCGAGCTGGAGAGCCCGTGGGCGATGGAGCTCATCCGCGGTGCCGAGAGCGCGGCCAGGGAGGCGGAGGCCAGCATCGTGATCTCCGTACTGCACACCCACGCCGGCCCCGGCCGCGACTGGCTCGAACGCCTGGCCGCCCGCCGCACCGACGGCGTGATCATCGTCAGCTCCCGGCTCTCCACCCAGCAGTACGGCCAGCTCAACGCCCGCTCGATCCCCTTCGTGGTCATCGACCCCGATGGCGAGCCCGCCCCCGACGTGGCCTCCGTGGGCGCCACCAACTGGCAGGGCGGCCTGACCGCCACCCGCCATCTCCTGGAACTCGGCCACCGCCGGATCGGCATGATCGGCGGACCGCCCGACATGCTGTGCAGCCGCGCCCGCATAGACGGTTACCGGGCCGCGCTGGAGACCGCGGGGGTCGAGGTCGATCCGTCGCTGATCCTGAACGGCGACTTCCTCGTCGGATCGGGCCACGACCACGGCCACGCCCTGCTCTCACTCCCCGACCGTCCCACCGCCATCTTCGCGGGCTGCGACATGCAGGCCTTCGGCGTCTTCGAGGCCGCGAGGCAGCGCGGGCTCCGCGTGCCCGACGACCTGAGCGTCGTCGGCTTCGACGATCTGCCCCTGTCCAAATCCGCCTGGCCGCCGCTCACCACGGTCCGCCAGCCCCTGGAGGAGATGGCCTTCCTCGCCACCCGCATGGCGCTGGGCATCTCCCGCGGCGAGACCCCCGAGCCCCGCAGGGTCGAGCTGTCGACCGACCTCGTGGTCCGCGAGAGCTCGGGTCCTCCGCCAGGCTGACGCCGCCCCGACCGGTGGCTTCGCCGTCCTGTCAGGGCGACCGCCGGACGTCGGCGTCCTCTCGGTAACCCCTGGCCTGGATCTCGAACAACCCGGCGTATCCCCCGCCCGCCGCCGTGAGATCGTCGTGCGTCCCCCGCTCGACGATCCGGCCTTCGTCGAGCACGACGATCAGGTCCGCGTCACGGACCGCGCCGAGCCGATGCGACACGAGCAGGCTGGTACGGCCGGCGCGATGCTCGCGCAGCCGCCGGTGCACCTCGTATTCGGCCCGCGCGTCCAGGCCCGAGCTGGGTTCGTCGAGGATGAGCAGGTCGCGGTGCTCGCGCAGCATGGCACGGGCCAGGGCCAGACGCTGCCACTGGCCTCCCGAGAGCACCACTCCCGCCTGCGGATCGTCCTCCTCGGGCCCGAAGAAGATCCGGCTGAGCATCGTGTCATAACCTCGGGGCAGCGCCTGGACGATCTCGTGGGCGTCCGCCATCTCGGCGGCCGCCTGGATCCGGGCGCGGTCGGCCAGGACCCCGATCTCGCCCACCCCGATGTTCTCCGCCGCGGTCAGGTCATAGCTCATGTAGTCCTGGAAGAGCACGCCCATCCGGTCGCGCAGCTCGGCCGGCGGCACCTCGCGGATGTCCACGCCGTCCCAGAGGATCGTCCCGCGACACGGGTCGTAGAACCGGCACAGCAGTTTGATCAGGGTGCTCTTGCCGGCTCCGTTGAGTCCCACCAGCGCGACCGACGCACCGTGGGGAATCGTCAGGTCGACGCCCCTCAGCACCCACGGGTGATCCTCGTCGTAGCGGAACCACACGTCGCGCACCTCGATGCCCCGCCGGAGCGCGGGCAGCGCGACGGCCGTCACCGTCTCCGTCTCCGTCTCCGTCACGGAGCGGCGCGGCGGCGGCAGGTCGTCGGGTAGCGAGGTCACCTGCTCGTGCTGGTCGAACAGCGACAGCGCCTGGCGGGCGTTGGCCGCGTTCTCCACCATCGCGATCAGCGCGCCCTGCGTCCCCGCCACGGCGGCGGCGAAGGCGGTCACGTCGCCGAGGGTCAGCCGGCCGTTCACGGCGGCGTAGACCGCCCATGCCAGGCCCGCTCCGCTGACCACCGCGGAGAGCGTCGCGAGCAGCGACTGCGTGAGCGCCTCCCGCCGGTCCAGCCGCCGCTCACCGGCCTGGATCGCGGACAGCTCCCCGAACATCCGCGCCTTGAGGAAGTCACCCAGCCCGAAGAGCCGGACCTCCTTCGCGGCCTGCACGTCGGTGATGAGGGAGGAGTAGAAGAGCTGCCGCCGGGCCGTCGCCGACTGGTCGGCGAACATCCTCATCCGCCGCTTCTCCAGTGCCATCCGCGCGACCAGGGCGGGGATCGCGGCCAGCGCCACCAGTCCCGCCATGAGCGGGCTCAGCACGGCCAGGGTGACCAGGAGACCCGCCAGGGTGATGGCGTTGCGCCCGACGTCGAACAGCCCCGAGGTGAGAGGCGCCAGCGCACCCCCCGTCGCGTGGGTCGCCATGCGCAGCCTGTCCAGGAACGCTGGATTCTCAAAACGTGACAGCCCCTGGAACCGGTTCACCGCCGTGTACAGCCGGTCCTGCATCAGGCGGTCCAGCCTGCGCTCCGACTCGGCCTGCTGGTACGCGGTGAGATGCGGCAGCACCCCGGAGGCCAGCCCTATGACGGTGAGGCCACCGACCGGCAGCAGCACCCCGCCCGGAGCCCCGGATGCCAGCTCGTCGATGAGAAGCTTCGTCATCCACACGGCGCCCATGGGCAGCGTGCCGCCGACGACGGTGACCGCCAGCTGGGACAGCGCCAGGCCGGGACCGGCGCGCCAGCACAGCGACACCACCGCCCCGGCCTGCCGCGACAGACGCCGGAGCCGGCCCCCACTCGGCTCCGCGTCAGAAATAGGAGACGCCGTCACGCCACCGGGGCCGTTCCGGCGAGCATCTCCAGTTCCGTCTGCGCGTCCACGACGGTGCCGTCCGGCCCGACCCGCAGGAACGTCGGGAAGGCCTCGATGCCGAGCGCCCTCACCATGCTGTCCGCGCCTTCCGCCGTGACGACCTTCGACACGCCTCCGACCAGGCCGGCGAGGTCGTCGACCTTCCGGCCGTCACCGGTGATGACCGCCAGGGCGGCGCCGGCGTGGTCGCGGGCCGCGGCGACGAACTGCGGCGCGCGCTCGTGGCACGTACTGCAGTCGACGTCGAAGAACGCCACGAGCCGTGGCCGGTCGGCATCGTCCGCCCCGGCCCCGGGCAGCGCGCGTCCGACCAGGACACTCGGATCGTACGGGGCGAACTGCTCCTGTCCGGCGAGGCGTTCCAGCTCGGTGGTGTGCTCGCGCAGGCGACGGAGCACCGCGAACGTGAGCAGAAGGTTGAACATGCAGAGCGCGCCGACCAGCACGACGGCGACGATCAGGAAAGTCATCGGACAACCTCACTTCAGGACTTCGGGCCCGCGCTCCCTCGCGTCAGCGCGGCGATACGGAGGCGGTGAACAGGCTCGTCAGGTCGTCGAGACGCACCACGAGCAGGACGCCCACGGCGGCGGTGGCCACGGCCAGGGCGACACCGGCCGGATGCGCCGCAGATCCGGCCGGCGTCGTCCTGGCCGCGACCTCGGCCGCGAGACCGATGCAGCCCACCGCCATCAGGATGAGATTGCGCACCACGTGCGTCCGGCCGAGCGGAGTGGCGGAGGCGCCGAAGCACCTGCACGGCGCGCGCCGCCCTCGCCGCATGGCGGCCGAGATGCCGGCGGTCAGGACGGCGAGCAGCACCGTCGCCGCCGCGAAGCCCAGGAACAGGGCGGACGGCAGCGCCAGCAGCAGGATCACCGCGGCCTCCGCGGTCAGCACGGCATACGCGGCCACCACGGACACCGGTCGCGGAAGCACGCCGAGCGCCACGATCGAGGCCACGAACTCGTCCAGAGCCGCCCGCCCGCGGACCTTGCCCACCAGCGCGGTCGCAAAGACCCCGGCCAGCAACACCCGGCACGTGAGCATCAGATAGACCATCTTGACCGTCCCGCCGCACGAGACCCGCACGCGCACACGCCCGAGCCGAATCATTCACCCGTGCCCGGGCCTGGCTGCGAAGCCGCTACCAGGCCCGGTGTCACACCTAGCTACCGCATAGGGCGTACGCGGTGCAGGCTCCGCAGCCGGTCGTGCCTCCGACGACGAAGCAGAGCTTCCTGAACTTGCTCCGCTCCCTGCAGTAGCAGTGCGCGTAGTAGCTGGTGTCGGCCTTGGCGGTCGCCTTCGGCACCAGCCTCGCCAGCACCCGGTCGCCAAGCATTCCCAGAACACCGGTCATGTGACTTCACTCCTCCGTAGAGCGATGTGGTCTGACCAAAACGCTATTTTGAGGGCATACAGCCACCGATACAGCGGAGCTACATCCGAGCGGTGAGCAGCCTCTCCAGCACCGGATCGGGCTGCAGGGCGGGCGACGCGAAGAGCTCCCCGGCCCGGCGGGAATCCTCCGCCGCTGCGGGGTCCCCCAGCGCGGCGCGGGCCCTGGCGAGCTGGCGGGTGGCGGCGGCCTGGCCGTAGAGCTCGCCGGCCTGGACCGTCAGTTCCAGCACGCGGGCCAGGTCGGCGACGGCGGCGGCCGGGTCGCCCCGTCTCAGCCACATCTCCGACCTGCTGAGCAGCGCCTCCCACTCATCCTCCCGGTTACCGGTCTCGCGGCAGTGGCGCACCGCTTCCCCGAGCGTGGCCAGCGCCTCGTCCCGGCGGTCGAGCAGGCAGTAGGCGCGGCCGAGCGCGGCCAGGGTGATGCTCTCCCCGAACGAGTCGCCGTTCGATCTCCGGATGCCCAGGCACCGCTGGAGGCAGTCCGCCGCCTCGGTGAACCGGCCGAGCCGCAGCAGGACCTCGCCCAGGTTGTGCATGACCATCCCGACCCGGCTGGACTCATGCGCTTCGAGCAGCCGCAGGCCCGCGGTGATCTCGCCGAGGGCGTCATCGAGGTCGCCGTTGCGCATGCTCAGCCAGCCGAGGTTGTGCAGCGCGAGCCCCTCGGCCGCCCGGTCGCCCAGGTCGCGCCGGAGTTCCAGCGCGCGGTGCAGGCGGTCGCGGGCCGCGTCGAGCCGGCCGGTTCTCCACTCCACCAGCCCCAGCATCGTGAGCGCCGCCGCCTCCGTGGAACGGTCGCCCCCTCTCCGCGCCACCTCGATGGCGAGCCGTGCGACGGTCTCGTACTCCCGCCAGTGGCCGAACTTGGTCGCCAGGGCCCTGACCAGCGGCGTCAGATCGGTGACGAAGGACGCGACCGCCGGCTCCCCCGCCGCGGCCTGGACGGCGGCCGCGATCAGGCACGGTATCTCGGTTTCGAACCACCGCGCCGCCTCGGCGGGGCTGTGCAGAGCCACCCCGGTGTCCCGCCGGCTCGGCCGGTGTCCGTCGCCGGATCCCAGGTGTGGCTGGAGCAGATCGTTCACCTGGTGGCAGAGATCGAGGTAACGGTCGAGCGCGCGCCGGACGGCCTGCGCGCGCTCGACCGGCGGGTCGTGAATGACGGCCAGCTCCGCCGCGAACAGCCTCAGCAGGTCGTGCATGCGGAACCGCCCGTCGCCGACCGGCTCGATCAGACGGGCCTCCGTCAGCTCATCGAGTGCCTCCTCGGCCACGTCCAGGCCGGCGTCGAGGAGCGCGGCGACGTGCCCGACGCTGACCTCGGGCACGGCGAGCACGCCGAACAGCCGGAAGGCGCGTGCGGCGGCGTCGGTGGCCCGGCCCGAGCCGGTCGTCAGCGCCGCGTAGCCGACCTCGAAACAGGATCGGACGCCCAGGTCCGCCGCCCGCAGCTCGTCCAGCCGTCGCCGCTGGTCGCGCAGGCGCTCGCCGAACCGGGTGAGCGACCAGTCGGGACGACCGGCGAGACGGGCGCCGGCGATGCGCAGCGCCAGCGGATGGTAGCCGCACCAGCGCGCGATGTCGGCCGCCGTCTCGGCCTCGGCGTCCACTCTGGCCCGGCCCGCCAGCAGCGTGAGCATCCGCACCGAGTCCGCCTCGTCGAACACGTCGACGGCGACCGGCGCGGCGTCCATGGTGGTCAGCGCCGCCCGGCTGGTGACCAGCGCCGCGCAGCCGCCGGCCGCCGGCAGCAACGGAGCCACCTGGGCCGCGTCGACGGCGTTGTCGAGGACGACCAGGACCCGCCGGCCGGCCAGTAGCGACTGGTAGTGGGTGGCCGCCTCCGCCGGTGCCGCGGGCACCTCCCCGTGAGGCACTCCCAGCGCCCTCAGGAAACGGCCGAGCACCTCGGCGGGACGCAGGGGCAACAGGCCAGGGCTCGACCCCTGCAGGTCGACGTAGAGCTGACCGTCGGAGTAGCGGTCGATCACCGCATACGCCGCCCGCAGCGCCAGCGCCGACTTGCCGACCCCGCCCAGGCCGTGCAGCGCCAGCACGCGCGGCCCGGCGCCCGGCTCCGAGCCGTCGCACAGCACGGTGAGCATCCGGGTGAGCTCGGCCGACCGGCCCACGAACGCCACGGGCTCCCGGGGAAGCTGGCGCGGGCGGAGACGTTCGTCACCGGCCCGCACAGCCGCGGTGTCCTCACCGGCCCGCACAGCCGTGGCGTCCTCACCGGCCCGCACATTCGCGGCGTCCTCACCGGCCCGTGTCCTCACCGGCGACATCAGATCCTCGTCCCGGCGCAGGACCGCCTGGTGCAGGCGGCACAGCTCGGGGCCGGGGTCGAGTCCGAGCTCCTCGGCCAGGACCCGGCGGGCCGCGCCGAACACGTCCAGCGCGCCGACCACGTCGCCGCACCGGTACAGGGCCACCATGAGCTGGCCGTGCAACCGCTCCCGAAGGGGATGCTGCCCGATCAGCTCGCGCAGCCGCCCGATCGTCGCCATGGGCCTGCCCTGCGCGAGCTGGATCTCGGTGTGCTCCTCCACCGCGCTCAGATACTGGTCGGTGAGACGGGCGACCACCTCGCGCAGGGCCGGCCCCGTGGGCACGTCCTCGGCCGCCGTCCCTCGCCACAGCGCCAGCGCCCGGGTGTAGGCGTCCCGCGCCGTGTCGAGGTCCCCCCGGGCCAGCGCCTGGCGACCGCGTGCGGACAGCGCCTCGAAGGCGAACAGGTCGGACTCGGCCGGCTCGATCCGCAGCAGATAGCCGGCGTCCAGGGTGACCAGTCGCTCGGCGGCCGGGTCGTCGGCGGGGGGCAGCAGCTTGCGCAACTGCATGAGATAGGTGCGCAGGTTCGCCACCGCGGAGCGAGGGGGTCGCTCGTCCCACACCTCCGCCACCAGCGACCGGACCGGCACGATGTGGCCGGCGCGTGCGAGCAGCAGGGCGAGAACCGTGCGCTGCTTCGGTGCCGCGATCCGTACGGGGGAGTCACCGGCCTGGACCAGCAGCGGGCCGAGGAGTCGAAACCTCACCGTCTTGCCTTCCTCACCTGCCCCTTCGCCCATGGCTACAGTGCCGGCCCGCCCAGTTGCCGCAGCGCGACGCCCAGCAGCCGGTCGGCGGGAAAGAATCCCCGCTGCCGGGAGTCGACGCTGTCCCTGTTGTCCCCGAGGACCACCAGCATCCCGGAGGGGACACGTGACACGCCGTCACCGGCGGCGATCCCCAGCGGAACCGGGTCACCGGGGAGCGCGGCGACCCTTTTGATGTTCCAGCGCCCGCCGTCCGCGGCGGCGGGTCCGGGCGCGTATCGACCGCCGGGATCGAGAGGGGGTTCGAGCACGACGACATCGCCCCGGCTCAGCCGGTCGATCCGACGCCGCCGCACCAGGACGCGGTCACCGTCGGCCAGCGTCGGCGCCATGCTCGTCCCCTCAACGGTGATCACCACATAGCGCCTGCGGGCCCAGAGGGCTCCCACGACCAGCACGAGAACACCGGCAAGCAGCCCACGAAAGATCAACTTCGCCGCACCCTTCCGCCACAGGTCCGAGGGTTGGTCCACTCCCGGGAAACGATCTCCATTGACGTGACATCTGTCAAACGGTCCCGGTGGGCCGTCCGGCCGGGGTGGTCAGTGGCTACGGTCTTTGCGGGGGCGGTTGAGCAGCAGGTCGGCGGCGCGGGAAAGGACCTGGGCTCGGGTGCGGTCGCCGTGGTCAGCGGCGAGGAAGTGCTCGCCGATCGCCAGGCAGAAGGCGAGCATGCTGCGGGCCTCGACCTCGTCGGCATCGGAGCAGAAGGTGCCGATCATCTCACGCAGCAGTCCCATGCGCCGGTTGTCCACCCGTCGCAGACGCTCGGCGACCGCCTCGTCGCGCCGGGCCCAGTCCCGGATCGCGAGGTCGATGGGCAGCAGGCGGTCGCTGGAGAAGGTGAGCACGCCCGCGCGTCGGATTTTGGCCCTCGGGTCGCCGCCCTCGCGCTCGATGCGTTCGAGCACCTCGTCGGTGCTCTCCCGCTCCCAGGCGTCCAGCATCGCCTTCAGCAGCGCGTCTCGGTCGGCGAAAAACCCGTAGAACCCGCCTTTCGTGACACCGAGCCTCTTCGCCAGCGTCTCGACGCGGACGGCATCCGGGCCGTCGGCAGCCAATGCCCGCAGCCCCTCCTCGATCCACCTGTCACGCGGTGTGCGAGTTGCGCCCACGATATGTCCACCTCACTTCTCCACCGTTTATACGCCCCCGTATATACGCCTCCGTACAAACGGGCTAGCCTCAGTTTATACGGGGGCGTACACATGAACGGAGACAGCGAGATGACCATCGGCTTCATTGACAGTGCCGTGGGGACGCGCAACATCCCCGAATCCGTCCGAGCGCTCAGCTCGTTGCCTGACATCGACTACGCCGACCGCTTCACCCTCTCCACGAACGCGGACGCGACACCGGAGCAGTGGGCTCGGGCGATGTTCGGCCACGTCCCCACCGCCGCGGAGCAGCTGATCTGGCGCGGTCTCCTCGGCCTCCGACTCAGCCGAGGACGATCGCCGGACACCGTGGCCGGATGGCGGATCGGCGAACGTGGCGAAGACTGGATCCGGCTCGAGGCCGCCTCCTGGTTTCTGACCGGCAATCTTCTCGTACAGGCAACCGATGGGCGAGTGTCGCTGGGGACCTTCCTGCGCTATGACCGGCGTCTGGGCCATGGCGTGTGGCCTCCCTTGTCCGCCATCCATCGCCGGCTGGTACCCGGGGTGCTCCGCGACGCCGCGGCGAAGATCGCACAGTTCACGGAATGAGCCGCCTTCACCGACGCGAAGATCGAATCGTTCAGCGGGCCGCCGAGGCAGGCGTGGCGACAGGAGCGAGAAGGACTTTCCGCGCCGTGGCGGACGGGCCGGCCCCTGGCCGCCACCCTTGCCGTGTGGCGTTCTCTCACCATGCGTACCACTCGCCCTCGGCTCGCCGGCGCCGGCGGGTGGACGGCAAGCGGGTGACCGGGTGATGCGAGTACTGACCTGGAACGTGTGGTGGCGGTTCGGCCCCTGGCAGGCACGGCGGCAGGCGATCGCGGCAACCTTGGGAGAGCTCGACTGCGATCTCATCGGGCTGCAGGAGGTCTGGGCCGAAGGCCAGGAGAACCTGGCCGGATGGCTCGCCGACCGGCTTGGCATGCACTGGGCCTGGACGGCCTCCGATCGGCCCGGCCGCTGGCACGACCGCCTCGGCGACACGACGGCCGACGTCGGCGACGCCGTCCTCAGCCGGTGGCCGATCATCGACAGCGCCACGCTGCGACTGCCCGCCGCGGGCGGCCGCGACGACGGCCACCAGGCCCTGCACACCCTCGTGGACGCCCCCACGCGGCCGGTCGCGTTCTTCACCACACACCTCAACTCCGCTCCGCACGAATCCGCGGTCCGTTGCGCCCAGGTCACGGCCTTGGCCCGTTTCATCGCCGCCCACCAGGACGGCACCGCCTTCCCGGTCGTGGTCACCGGCGACTACAACGCCCTGCCCGACTCCGACGAGATGCGGCTGCTGGGCGGGTACAGGACCGCCCCCGCCGTCCCCGGCCAGGTCCTGCTGGACGCCTGGGAGTACGCCGACCCGGCTGCGCCTGCGGCCACCTGGGATCCCGCCAATCCCCATGCCGCGCAGATCCACGAGCCGCCCGGACGCATCGACTACATTCACGTCGGCCCGCCCGGCCCCGGCGGCCTCGGCCACATCCGCTCCGTACGCCGCGCAGGTGACCGGCCCGTCGACGGCGTGTGGCCCTCCGACCATGCCGCCGTGCTCGCCGACCTGGCCACGCGGGCCGACCACGAGTGATCACGACTCGTGCCGTCCCCCCCCTCCACCGGGCCGGCGCTCGATCATGCCCTTACCCGGACCGTTGAGCGCGGCCGAGAATCCAATTCTGTCCGAAATGTCAGCATTTGTATGTGTTTTGACCTGCGAAGTGAGGTGTGTCATCGTACGTAGACATCAGCCGTAGACTTAGAGGGACAGACATGATCAGGCACCACCGGGTCCGGGCGGCGTCCGGGCGCATTCTCGTCCCGAGCTTGGTGTTCGTCGGGATGGTGGTCGCCGTCATCAGCAGTCTGGGGGCGCCGCTCATCCCGGCGGTCGCCGCCGCCAACAACGTCTCCCTGAGCGACGCGCAGTGGTCTCTGACCATCTCGTTCCTGGTCAGCGCGGTGGCCACACCGCTGATGGGCCGTCTCGGCGACGGGCCGCACCGCCGGGCGGTGATCCTGACCGGCCTCGGGATCGTCACCGTCGGCGGAGTGCTGGCGGCTCTTCCGCTGGGGTTCGCCTCTCTCCTGACGGGACGCGGCCTTCAGGGGGTCGGCCTCGGGCTCATCCCGCTGAGCATGGCCGTGGCCCGCGACGCGCTCCCGGTGGAACGGGCCCGTCCGGCGGTGGCGACGCTGTCGATCACCACCGCCGCCGGAATCGGCCTCGGCTATCCGATCACCGGGCTGATCGCCCAGTACGGCGGTCTGCACGCGGCGTTCTGGTTCGGCGCGGCGGTGAGCGCCCTGGCCTTTGTCGTCGCGACGCTCGTGATCCCGTCCTCGGCTCACCACCCGCACCGGCGCCTCGACGCCTCCGGCGCGGTCCTGCTGGGCGCGGCGCTGGCCGGTCTGCTGCTCGCCATCAGCGAGGGCGGGAGCTGGGGGTGGGCCTCTGCCCGACTGGTCGTCGTCGGCGTCCTGTCACTCGCCGGGCTCGCCGGCTGGGTCCTGCTGGAGCTGCGCCGTACGCATCCGCTCGTCGAGGTGCGGTTGTTGCGCCTGCGGACGGTGTTCACCGCGGACGTGACCGTGCTGCTGACCGGGGTCGGGTTCTACCTTCTGGTCTCACTGATGACGAGGTTCGTCCAGACACCGCTCAGCAGCGGCTACGGGCTCGGCGCCTCCACCACCGTGGCCGGGCTGGTCCTGCTGCCGTTCTCCGCCGCCAGCCTCGCCGCCTCAAAAATCGCGCCCGCCCTGGTCCGGCGTGTCTCGGCCGGTGCCGTACCGCCCATCGGATCGGGAGTGATGGTGCTCAGCATGCTGATGTTCACCTACGCGCGCGGCAACCTGTGGGAGATCATCGTCATCATGGGGATCGCCGGGCTCGGGGTCGGCTGCATCCTCGCCGTTCTTCCCGGGTTCATCGTCGGTTCGGTGCCCGCCCACGAGACCGGAAGCGCCCTGAGCTTCAACCAGGTGCTCCGCTACATCGGTTTCGCCGTCGGCAGCGCGCTGAGCGCCGTGGTGCTCCAAGCCCACACCGCGCCCGGCCGGGCCCTCCCCGAGGGGGACGGTTACACGGTCGCCGGGCTCATCTCCTGCGGTGTCTGGGTCCTCACCGCCGCCGTGACCCTCGTGCTGCCTCGCCTGCGAACCCGTACGTCCGCACACTCCGTCCCGGAGGAGCCCGTGCACGCCGTCCGGGAAGAGGAGACGGGGGCCGGCCCCGACAGATCAAGAGCATCGTCCGCACGGTGCCCAACGTGAACGACGACGCGTCACCAGGCACGAGGATGGGCTCATGACCAAGGAAACGACTCCTCGGCGCCGCGACTCGGCGGCCAGCCGCGACCGGCTGTTGAGCGCGGCGGGCGAACTGTTCGCCGATCGCGGGTTCGACCGGACCTCGGCCCGTGAGATCGGCGAACGCGCCGGCGTCGACCCCACGATGATCGCCCGATACTTCGGCGGGAAGGCTCAGCTCTTCATCGCGGTCCTCCGCGCCGAGGCGGACAGGCCCGCCGACCTTCTCGACCCCGATCGGCTGACCACGCTGCTCGACCGTATGGACCGCCATGGTCCCGGCCCGGTCATCCAGGCCGGCATCCGGCCCTACGGCGACGCCGAGGCCCAGGCCGCCGCCCGCGCGGAACTCCAGCGCCGCATGGTCACACCGCTGCGCGAGCGCCTGGCCCGCGAAGGCGACGAGCAGGCGGATCTCCGCGCCGAGCTGCTCGTCGCCGCCTTCATCGGCGTCATCCTCAGCCGTCACGCCGGAGCCTTCGAGCACCTCGCCGGAGCGACCACCTCCGAACTCCTGTCCCTCCTCCAGGATCTCCTCGGGGTCAAGGGCCACGAAATGTGAACCTTTCATCCTCCTGACGGCGAACGCCCAGCTCACCCGCCCTCGACCGTGCGTCACCGTTGTTACCGACCGGTGGTTCGGAGATGGTGGGGGCCCCGAAGCACCCTGAATCCCAGGAGGAGACCCGTGCAGACGCTCCCCCGCACCTTGCTCCGAAGTTCGCTCGCGGCCGCAGGCGCCATGTTGCTGCTCATCACCGCGCTGGTCGTGCCCGCGCAGGCGCACGGTTCGGTGAGCGACCCCCCATCCCGCAACTACGGCTGCTGGCAGCGCTGGGGCAGTGACTTCCAGAACCCGCAGATGGCCACCCAGGACCCCATGTGCTGGCAGGCCTGGCAGGACGATCCGCAGGCCATGTGGAACTGGAACGGCCTGTACCGCGAAGGCGTGGCCGGCAACCACCAGGCGGCCATCCCCGACGGACAACTCTGCAGCGCCGGCAACACCTGGGACGGCCGCTACGCGGCGATGGACGTCCCCGGGGCGTGGAAGACGGTCGACAAACCCGCCCGCTTCACGCTGAACCTCCTCGACCAGGCCCTGCACGGCGCGGACTACATTCGCGTGTACGCGACCAAACAGGGCTTCAACCCCAAGACGCAGCCTCTGCGCTGGAGCGATCTGGAACTGGTCGGCCAGACGGGCCGCGTTCCCACGGGCGCCACGACTCCCGTCGAGGTGAACGCCCCGGGCCGCTCCGGCCACCACATCGTGTACACGGTCTGGCAGGCCAGTCACCTGGACCAGTCGTACTACTTCTGCAGTGACGTGAACTTCACGGGCTCGAACCCCTCACCCACCCCCACGCCGACTCCGACCCCCACACCGACGCCCACTCCCACTCCCACGCCGACCCCGACCCCGACTCCCACGCCCAGCCCCGGCCAGGGCTGCTCGGCCACCTACCGGGTCGCGTCCTCGTGGGGCGGCGGCTTCCAGGCCGAGGTCAGCGTCGCCGCCGGCTCGGCCGCGATCTCCGGCTGGACGGTCACCTGGACGTTCGCCGGCGGGCAGACGATCAACTCGTCGTGGAATGCGACGGTGACGAGCAGCGGATCCGCCGTGACGGCCCGCAACGTCGCGTACAACGGCTCGCTCGGCGCCGGGGCCGCGACGACGTTCGGCCTCCTCGTTTCCGGCACACCCGGCACCGCGCCCGCGGTGACCTGCCGCTCCACCTGATCATCTGATGATCCGCGCCCGCCCGCCGGCCGTTCCGGCGGGCCGGCGCGCATGCTGCGGGCAACGCCCGGAATGCGCCGGACGGCGGGGCCGTACCCGTCAGGGCTCCACTAGAGTGTTGATCATGCGCTGGTGGTATCGCGAGTCGTCTCGACAGCTCCTGGCCGTGCCGCCGGTGTTCCTCTGCCTGCTGGTTCCGGGCGGCAGGCTGGTGCAATCCCTTGCCGCTTGGGACATCTTCGCGGTGGTCTACCTGCTGCTCACCTGGTTCACTCTCCGTGGACGCGAACCGTCGACCCTGCGGGCGATAGCGCTCGCGCCGGGCAGACGGGAGTTCCGCGGCAGCGGCTTGGTCCTGAAGCCGGAGCAGCTCGCCCAGAGTGCCGCCTTCTTCGCTCTGCTCGCGACCGTCTGGGCGATGCCGCAGGCCCGGGACTTCGGCACCTCGCCGATCCTGGTGCTCACGGTCTGCGCCCTGGCGGTGGTCACCTCCTGGCTGACCCTGCAGATCGGCTTCGTCATCGCATACCTGCGTACGTACGCCGAGACAGGCGGGATAACGTTCCCAGGCGACGACGAGCCCGGACTGGTCGACTTCCTCTACTTCGCCGTCTCGGTCGGCACGACGTTCGGCACCACCGACGTCACGGTAACCCAGAGCCGGATGCGGGGCCAGGTCCTCGCACACGGCATATTCGCGTTCATCTTTAACACCCTCATTCTCGCCGTCGCCATCACGATCGTGACCTCCTACATCGCGGGCTCGTGAAGGAGCCGTCAGTCGCGCGTCCGGCAGGGCGACAGCGTGGCTGACGGTGCTCTGCGCCACATGGACGCCCCACCGGCCCGGACCGATACGGTGTAGCGGTAGCGCCGCCGCCGGAAGCGCCCTTCGCCGGTTCCACCCTCCCGACAACTGAGGACTTACTCATTCAGCCGGTCGTGGGTCTCACCGCGAGGTCGGCGCCTCCGCGCAGCTCGCGCCGTAGCATGCGGGCGTGGCGCAGGCAGTCCCTGGCCAGGTGGGCGCGGCCGGCGGATCGGTGCAGCTCGCCGAGCGTCTGGATCGCGGCGGCCTCCCCGCTCCGGTCGCCGAGCTGCTGGAAGATCGTCAGAGATCGCTCCAGCTGGGCGGAGGCGTCCGACCTGTCACCGCGGACCATCTGGAGCCTGCCCAGGCCCCGCATGGCGTAGGCCCCGCAGTGACGGTCTCCGAGGCTCTCGAAGATGTCCAGCGCGTGCCCCTGGAAGCGCATCGCCTGGTCCGCGTCGGCGGCCAGATCGTGCAGCCGCCCGAACTGCATGGACACCGCCCCCTCCCGGTGGGGGTCGCCCAGCTCCCTGGCCAGGCGGAGCGCCTGGCCGAGCCACTTCGAGGCCTGGGCCGGGTCCCCCGACTCCAGGCAGACCCGCCCGATCGCCTGCCGCGCGTACGCCTCGCCGCCCTGATCGCCTATGGCGAGGAACATCGCGAGGGCCTTGCGGAAATATTCGAGGGCCACCGGATACCCACCGCAGAACTGGTTCACCGCCCCCAGCCCGCAGATCGAGGTCGCCTCGCCCCGCGTGTCGCCCAGCTCGCGGAAGATCGCGCGAGATCGCCGGAACATCCTCGCCGACTCGGCGTAACGGTCCTGGTAGAGGCAGACCTGAGCCAGGCCGCGAAGCATGGCCGCCTCGCCGTCGAGGTCCTCGGCGAGACGGGCGGCGGCCAGGGCGATCCGGTGCGTGTGCTGCCACGCGTCGAAGTGGCATCGCAGGTCGAAGTAGGGGACGAAGGCCGCGGCGAGGCCCCAGGCCGCCTGGGCCAGTCCCGCGTCGGCGGCCAGGCGTACGGCGCCCACCAGCGTGTCGTGCTCGATGTCGAACCACGACAGCGGGTCGGCGGTCAGCCGCCCGACGGTGTCGCCCGCCAGATTCCAGCGGACGGCCTTCTCCGACGTCATGCCGAAGACCGTGGTCGGCAGCCGCGCCGTGGCGTTCTCGGCGATGGCCATCCACGCTCCGAGCACCCTGGTGAGCGCATGCCGTTCGGGTTCACCGCCGGCCTTCTCCCTGGCCGCGCAGCGGAGCAGGTCGTGCAGCCGGAAGCGGGACTGGCCGATCGGGTCGGTCCCGGCGAGCCGCAACAGGTTCGCGTCGACCAGGATGTCCATCACGTCGTCGGCCCTGTGCCGGTCCAGCACCGCGTCGACCACCCAGCCGGGGAGGGAGTCCGGACCGAGGAGACCGAGCACGCGGAAGGTCAGGGCGGCGTCGGCGGGCAGCAGCCGGTAGCTCCGGTCGAAGCTGACCCGCACCCCCAGATCTCCCGCGCACAGCTCGCCCAGCCTGCCCGACTCGTCGTCCAGCCGCTGCCGCAGCACGCGCGGCGACCAGTCCGGCCTTCCGGCCAGCCGCGCTCCGGCGATCCTGACGGCCAGCGGCAGGTAGTCGCAGTGGCGCACGATCGCCGCGGCGGCCTCTCTATCCCCGGCCAGCCGCTCGACGCCCACGATCCTGCCGAGAAACTCCTCCGCCTCTTCCCGGGGCAGCACGTCCAGCTCCAGGCGCACCGCACCGGGGAGCTCCGTGAGCCGCCGCCGGCTCGTCACGAGCACCGCGCAACCGCTGCCCGGCAGCAGCGGGCGCACCTGCGCGGCACCGGCGGCGTCGTCGAGGAGCACGAGCATCGGGCGCTCGGCCAGCAGGGACCTGTACAGCGCGGATCGTTCGTGCACGGTGTGCGGCAGGCCGTTCTCGCCGGCTCCCAGTGCCCGCAACGCCTGGGCCAGCAACTCTCCGGGGTCGGCCGGCTCGCGGGCGGTGCCGCCGAGGTTCAGGTAGAGCTGCCCGCCGGGATAGTCGGCCCGTACGGCATGCGCGCAGTGCACGGCCAGCGCCGACTTGCCCACTCCCGGCGGCCCCGCCACCACGACGATCGAGGGCGGCCCGTCCGGCGGCCGTTCCCGGGGCGAGAGCGCCTGTTTGAGCGCGGCGACCGCGTCGGCCCGGCCGGTGAAGTCCGGAACGTCCGCGGGAAGCTGATGGGGGGTGTGAAGGGCGGCGGACGGCGGCGGCTCCTCCGCCAGGACGACCGCGTGCGTCCGGCGCAGTTCCGCGCCGGGTTCGACGCCGAGCTCGGCGACCAGCCGCTGCCTGAGCACGGTATAGGTGTGAAGCGCCTCGGCCTGCCGTCCGCCGCGGTGCAGGGCGAGCATCAGGCGTTGCGCGAGATCCTCCCGGAAGGGGTGTTCGGCCAGCAGCCCGCGTAGCTCGCCGATCGCACCGGCGTACTGGCCCCGGGCCATTCTCAGGTCGATCAGCTCTTCGGCGGCGCCGAGCCGTACTTCCGTGAGCGACCGCAGGCGGCGCTCCCAGAGCACGCTGTTCGGCAGGTCCGCCAGCGGGGTGCCACGCCACAGCGCGAGAGCCCGGCACAACCGATCGAAGGCCTCCTCCGTACGTCCCGCCGCCCGCGCTCCGGCGATCAGGTCCTCGAAGAGCAGCACGTCGAGCTGCTCGACCGGCACCTCGATCGCGTAACCGTGCGGATGCGCCCGGATATCGACGCCCGCGGCCCTGAGACCGCCGCGCAGCGAGCTCACGTAGGTGCGGAGGTTCGCGTGGGCGGACCGGGGACGGTGTCGTGGCCAGAGCACCTCGAGGAGGAAGTCCGCGGTGACCACCTGGTTCGCGTCGAGCAGCAGGGTGGCCAGCAGGATGCGGGGCTTGGTGCCCCCGAGGTGGAGAGGGCGTCCCGAGACCCGGACGTCCAGCGGACCGAGCAGGCTGAATGTGGGCTGATCAACCACCATGACCGCGCTTACTCCTCCCGAGGAGGCGTTGCAACCATTCATGCGGGTTATGTCATTTGACCCTTATAGATCTTTGTATCGACTTTGGATGTCCCATGTGCGACTTATCTCCAGCCTTAACCACCCCAGCCTTAACTCCCGTAAGAGCTCTTCGGAGAGATCCAACAGACAGTGCACGGTGCCGGTCAAGGGCTTGCCCGCCGAAACCGCGGCCTTCGAGCACCGCGACTGACACCAACGAGGGCCGCCTCCGTCGTCGGCCGACGACGGAGGCGGCCCCTGCAATGAACCCCACCTCCTAGGAGAACCCTCAATGCCCCGACTCCGCCGTCTAGCCGTGCTGCTGGCAGGCTCGCTCATCCCCCTTGCGAACCTGACGGGACCGCCCGCGAGCACAGCCCCGGCGACTCCTCCGCCCACGAGCACCGCCCCGGCGACTCCCCCGGCCAGGACCGCCGCCCCGGCGACCCCTCCGGTCGGGACCGCCGCCCCGGCGGGCCCCCTGGCCGAGGCCTTCACCCGCGCCGCCGCGACCTACGAGGTGCCCCGCGACCTGCTGGTCGCGCTCGGATACGCCGAGACCCATCTCGACGGCCACGGCGGCTCGCCCAGCGCGAGTGGCGGCTACGGGGTCATGCACCTGGTCAGCAATCCCAGCGTTCGCACCCTGGAACGCGCGGCGACGCTGACAAAACAGCCGGTCGCGACATTGAAGACCGGCGACGCCGCCAACATCGCGGGCGGCGCGGCGGTGCTGCGCGCCTACGCCGACGAGCTCGGGCTGGACGCCACCGCCCGCAAGGATCCCGGGAAGTGGTACGCGGCGGTGGCCAAGTACGGCAACGCCTCGACCTCCGAGGTGGCCCGGTTGTACGCCGACACCGTCTACGACCTGATGGCCGGGGGCGTGCACGCCGTCACCCCGAGCGGTGAGACCGTGATCGTGATGTCGCGGATGCTGCAACTCGACCGTGGCGCCTACTCCGCGGCACGTGATCTGGACGGGACCATGGCGGCCGCGGCCGTGGACTTCCCGTCGGCCCGCTGGGTGGCGGCCAAGTCCTCCAACTACACCGTCGCCAAGCGCCCGTCCAGCGCCAAGATCGACCGGATCGTCATCCACGTGGCCCAGGGCTCCTACGCGGGCACGATCTCCTGGTTCCAGAACCCCGCCGCCCAGGTCTCGGCCCACTACGTCGTCCGTTCCTCCGACGGCGCCGTCACCCAGATGGTCCGCGAGAAGGACCGGGCCTGGCACGCCGGAAACTACAACAGCCGGTCGGTCGGCATCGAGCACGAGGGCTTCGTCAACAACGCCTCCTGGTTCACCGACCCGATGTATCGCGCGTCGGCCGCGCTGACCCGCAGCATCGCCGACCGGTACGGCATCCCCAAGGACCGCACCCACATCGTGGGGCACCACCAGGTCCCCGGGGCCGACCACACCGACCCGGGGCCCAAGTGGGACTGGACCCGATACATGCAGTACGTCACCGGCGGCGGCAACCCGTACACCGCGCAGAAGGTCTGCGGCAGCGGCTACAAGATGGTCGACAGCGCGGCCCTGGGCTCCGCCGGCACCGTCTACCTGCTCTACAACACCGCCAACGACAACAACTGCGTGGCCACCATGAAGGCCACGTCCCTCGGCACGGCCACCGCCGCCACCGCCTACCTCGAGGTGCAGGGGAAGAAGAGGGTCACCCAGTCGGGCAACGTCGCCCACTACGCGGGCCCCGTCCGCGCCTACGCACTCGACAAGTGCGTCAAGTGGGGAGGCAAGATCGGCTCCTCCACCTACAACAGCCCCTTCGAATACTGCGTGTCCGAGTGACATCCGCTCCGTCCTGAAGGACGGAGGTTCCCGTCTGCCGCGCAGGCGGCTTCGGGCGGGTCACCGCTCCTTCGCGCGGTGCCGGAATGAGCCCCGGTCTTACCCGCGCTCCACGGCCGTTCGGCCTCTCCGCCTGCCCGGCGGCGAGGATACCGATCGCAGCGTTGACGGTCCGGTCGTGGATGCCCCCGCATCCGCGACCGGACGTTCGACGGCATCGAGGTGGCGACGGTGCCGCACGCCGAGCACAGCTTCGATGAGGGGAACCGGCGGTCGATCTCGCCGAAGTATCTGCCATACCGCGTCGCCCCGCATTCCGGCACGGTCGCGAACCGCGACCATCCCGCGTCGTGCCACCGGGCGGACATCCGCCTGTGGTCGTCGGCGATGGCCCGCGCGCGGCTAGGACTCGTAGAGGTCCGTCTCGCTCAGGACCGGGCTGCCGTCGTCGGAGCGTCGCAGGCGGGCCGCGGAACCGAACATGGGTCCACGGGCGCGCTGGATCCCGGCGAACCGTCCGAACCCGAGCGGCTTGGGCACGTCGTCGTAGACGGCCTCCATGCCACCCCTGACCGAGTACGTCTCGTGCCAGAAACCGGTGCCGCCCGAGTCCCGCAGGAAGTCCAGCCACCACTGCCGATGCGGTTCGGACCGGGCAAAGGCGAGCAGCGAGGGCAGATCCCGCCAGTACTGGCGCATCCCCATGTTCATCGGGAAGAACGAATAGTAGATGGGCTCGTGCAGCAGCAGCCCGTCCGGCTTGCCCGCGACCGACTCACCGATCTTCCGGCCGAAGCCGAAGAAGGTCCGGACCCCGTACAGCCGGTTCACCCGCATGCCGAGGTACATGACGATGAGGTCGGGGTAGGCGGACAGGTCGACGGTCTGCCGGTTCACTCGAGTTGGCATCCAACGCTCCTTACGGCTCGGGTTACGCATGGGCTGGTGTGTGGGAGGCAGGTCATGTGCCGGCGGGGGCGTGTCGTCGCTTTCATGGAGGCCATGGCGAGCGTGGAAGCGCCTTATCGCCTGGCATTCGATGTGGGCGGCGAGTAGACCGCCCAGGCGTGGAAGGCCAGCCCGATGCCCCAGAAGACGATGGACCACAGGGGCCAGAAGAAGTGTTCCGGGTCGTAGACCCGCCACACCACGACCTGGGCCAGATTGGCCAGGACGTAAAAGATCAAGTGGGCGCGCAGGCCCCATTCCGTGGCGCCTTCGCTTTTCGGCGATCTCATTCCCGCAGGCTAAATCGGCGTACTTGACGATGAGGGAACCGCTCGTTCAGTGATCGTCAAGTGCCTGGGTTCTACATTGAACCCGCAATCGAGGTGCGAACGCCATAAGTTGAAAGGTTGACATTGATGACGACTCGTAGAGCGGTGCTGGCCGGATCCGCCGCGGTCGCGACCAGTGCCCTGCTGGGAACGACCGAGGCGCAGGCACGCCCCCGGCCGGAAGCCGAGCCCAAACCCACCGTGGTCCTTGTGCACGGCGCGTTCGCCGACGCCTCCGGCTGGAACGACGTCGCCGCCCGGCTCATCCGCGAGGGCTATCCGGTCATCGCCCCGGCCAACCCGCTGCGCGGCGTGGCCTCCGACTCCGCCTACCTGGCCAGTGTCCTCGCCACACTCAAAGGCCCGATCGTGCTCGCCGCGCATTCCTACGGCGGGATCGTCGTCACGAACGCCGCGGTCGGCAACCCGAATGTGAGAGCGCTGGTCTACGTGGCCGCGTTCGCCCCCGACGAGGGTGAGTCGCTGCTGGGCCTGCAGACGAAGTTTCCGGGAAGCAAGCTCAGCGAGGCGGCGCTGGACTTCCGTCCCTACGGCGAGAGCCTCGTCGACGGATACATCAAGAAGGAGTTCTTCCGCGGCGTTTTCGCCGGCGACGTGCCGAAGACGACCACCGACCTGATGCAGGCGAGTCAGCGGCCCGCCGACACGCGCACGCTCGGGGAGCCGTCCGGCGCCCCGGCGTGGAAGACCATTCCCTCCCACTACCTCATCGCCCGGAACGACCAGGTACTCCCCGCCGCGGCGCAGCGGTTCATGGCGCAGCGGGCCGGGTCTCAGGTCCGCGAGGTCGGCGCCTCACACGTCGCGATGATCTCGCAGCCCGCCGTGACCGCCGACCTGATCAGGCGCGCCGCTCGCCCCTGATCTCCGATCGCCGCTCCCGCTTCCCATCCGAGCTCCGCTCGACCGGTGTTGCAGCGGAAGATCCATTCTGGCCCGGTGTGACGGAGGAACCACGTGAACGACGGTGCGGCGCAGCGCGGACCGGTCCTGGACGACGAGCAGTTCCACCGGCTCGCCGAGTACGGCGAGGTGGAGCACGCCGAGACCGGCCGGGATCTGTACGCCTCCGGCGACGACTTCTACGACTTCTTCCTGCTCATGACGGCGACGGTGGACATCGTCCGGGACGCGACGGCGATCGAGCCGGAGCGGCTGGTCTACCAGGGGGGTCCCGGAGACTTCCTCGGCGAGCTCAACCTGCTGACCGGCCAGCACGTCTACCTGACCGCCCGGGTGGTGTCCGCCGGCACGGTCGTCCGCATCGGGGCGGTGAATTTGCGCCGGGTCCTCGCCGAACAGGACGACATCGCCGACCTGTTGCTCGCGGCGTTCCGGGAACGGCGCGAGGTCATCCGCTCGGCCGCCGGCAGCGCCCTGGAGATCATCGGCCGGCCGGACACCGCGGAGACCCTCGAGCTGCGCACCTACGTGACGCAGATGCTCGTGCCGCACTCCTGGCGCAGTGCGACCTCGCACCCCGGGCTCTCGCTGATGACATCGGCCGGGCTCACCGTGGACGACCTTCCGGCGGCGATCGTCCACGGTTCGGTGCTGCGGCGCGCGACGCCCGGAACGGTCGCGCAGGCACTCGGCCTCACCTACCGGGCCGACGGGCGTCCGGTCGATCTCGTCGTGGTGGGCGCCGGCCCGGCGGGTCTGGCCGCCGCCGTGTACGGGGCGTCCGAGGGCCTCCTCACCGTGCTCCTGGACCAGAGCGGGCTCGGCGGCCAGGCCGCCAAGAGCGCACGCATCGAGAACTACCTGGGCTTCCCCCAGGGGGTCAGCGGCGCGGACCTGACCCGTCTGGCGATGGTCCAGGCGCTCAAGTTCGGCGTGCGGATCCACTCGCCCTGTGCGGTGGCAGGCCTCGATCTCTCCGACGATCGACGGCCGGTCGTCCTGCTGGAGGACGGCGTGCGCATTCCGTGCCGCGCGGTGATCGCCGCTACCGGGGCGCGCTACCGGCGTCTCGACATCCCCCGCTGGGCGACGTTCGAGCAGGCCGGCTGCATCCGGTACGCGGCGACCGAGCTGGACGTCCGAGGTTGTGAGAATCAGCCGGTGACGGTCGTCGGGGGCGCCAACTCGGCCGGGCAGGCGGCCCTGTCCCTCGCCGCCCGCGGCGCGACGGTGGATTTGATCATCCGCGGCCACTACCTCGGAACTCGGATGTCGTCCTACCTGACCGACCGAATCCGTGCGCACTCCCGGATCCAGGTCCACACCGGCAGCACGGTCCGCGAGCTGGCCGGCGACGACACTCTCACCTCGATCGTCGTCGAGAGGTCGGACGGGCGGCACGACCGGCTGGCCTGCCACGCACTGTTCTGCTTCGTCGGCGCCGACCCGGTGTCGGGCTGGCTTGCCGACGTGGCCAAGGCCGACGACGGCTTCGTCCTCACGGACAGCCGGCTGCCCGCCGGATCGTCCGGCACACCCCTTCCGTTCCAGACGAGCGCACCCCGGGTCTTCGCGGTCGGCGACCTCCGCTCGGGCTCGACGAAACGCGTGGCCACCGCCGTCGGCGACGGCGCGAGCGCGGTCTCCTCCGTCCACGCGGTACTCGCCGGCGGCTGACGCGCAGATCGGTCGCCACCGCGGCTTCGCCTCCGTCGATACTCGAGGAGCCGACCCGGGGCACCGGACGGCCGGCAGAGCGCCGACACCGGAACCTGAGACAGACGACCCAATCGCGATCATGGCGCGCCGGACGCCGTAGGCCTGTGCCTCCGTACCCCCTGCCGATGTGCGCGGCGCGAACACGACCCCGGCCGCGCCGGGGATCCCCGGCCGCGCCGGGGATCCCCGGCGGGGCCGGGGATCCAGCGCTATGTCACATACCAGGACCAGGGTGATGTCGAACGCATAAAGGATCTTGTCGGCGATACGGACACTCGTGAATATTACGGATGTTTCCCTAGCTACTCTGGAGGCTCCGCTTGCCAAAGTTACGAGCAGTCCTCATCGCCTTCGCCGTTGTCGCGGCGGGCGCCACCCCGGCTCACGCGAGCACCGCACCCTCCATCACCGTCAAGCAAGGGCGGACCCAGCCGGTCTTCTCCTATGCCGACGCCGTCCGCGAGCACGTCTACGTCGAGTCGACCGTCGACAGTGACTCCGACGGGAAGCTGGACCGGGTCCGCGTCGACATCATCAGGCCCAAGGAGTCGAGCCCCAAGCTCAAGGTGCCGGTGATCATCGACGAGAGCCCGTACTACGACAACTCCGGTCGTGGCAACGAGGCCGAGCGGAAGGTCTACGACGCAGACGGAAATATCACGAAATTCCCTCTGTTCTATGACAACTACTTCGTACCGCGTGGTTACGCGGTCCTCAACGTCGACATGCTCGGCACCACCAAGTCCGAGGGCTGCCCCGACGTCGGCGGACCGGCCGACGTGCTGGGTGGCAAGGCCGTCATCGACTGGCTGAACGGCCGCGCCACCGCCTACCACGAGGACGGCACGCCCGCGGTCGCGGACTGGACCACCGGCAAGTCCGCGATGATCGGCAAGTCCTACGACGGCACGCTGGCCAACGCCGTCGCGGCGACCGGCGTGAAGGGGCTGGAGACGATCGTCCCGATCTCGGCGATCAGTTCCTGGTACAAGTACCAGCGCTCCAACGGCGTGGTCTACAACTTCAACTACATGTCGCGGCTGGGAAACACCGTCGACACCGACCCCGATGCCAAGTGCGCCGCCGTACGGGCGCGCATGGACACCGAGGACGGCGACGACACCGGCAACTACAACGCCTTCTGGGCCGAGCGTGACTACATCTCCGGCTCGCTGGCCGACGTCTCCAAGGTGCACGCCAGCGTCTTCGCCGTACACACGGTCAACGACCTCAACGTCAAGCCCGACAACTTCTCCAAGTGGTGGCAGGCCCTGGCCGACAGGAACGTGCCCCGCAAGATCTGGGTCGGGCAGTACCAGCACGTGGACCCCTTCGACTTCGAGGGACGCCGCGACCTCTGGGTCGACACGCTGCACGGCTGGTTCGACTACTGGCTGCTCGGCGTGAAGAACGAGATCATGCGCGAGCCCCGCGCCGACGTGCAGACCAGCCTCAACAGCTGGATCACCCAGCGCGACTGGCCGGCACCGCTCGCCCTGAAGATCCCCTTCCGCCCCGCGGCCGACGGCTCGTTCGGCCTCGTCCCCGCCAGGAAGGGACAGACCGCCACGTTCACCGACGTCCGTCAGTCCGAGGACGCGATGGTGGCCGACGTCGGTACGGTCAAGCCGGGGAGGGCGTCCTTCACCACCGGCGCGCTGCCGCTGGACCTGCGCCTGTCCGGCACGCCCGTGGTCGACCTGCGCGTCGCGCTCGACAAGCCCACCTCGAACCTGACCGCGCTCCTCGTCGACTTCGGCGAGGACACCCGGGTCGACTGGCGGCGCAACCAGGGCGTCACCACTCTCGACGAGGAGAGCTGCCACGGCGAGAGCACGGCCGCCGACGACGCCTGCTACAAGAAGACCGTCACCAATCTGGCGACCCGCCCGCTGGAGATCGTCGCCCGCGGCTGGATCGACGTGCAGAACCGCCAGTCGCTCAGCACGTCCTCACCGCTCACGCCGGGGACGTACGGCCAGGTCAAGTGGGAGACCCTGCCGCAGGAGTACATCTTCAAGAAGGGCCACAGGCTGGGCCTCGTGGTCGCCGGTACCGACTCGACCTACAGCGGTGAGCCCGCCACCGGTGCGAACGTCACCATCGACCTGTCCCAGAGCAGGGTCCAGATCCCGCTGGCGCTCACCCTTCTCACCAGCCGTGACGTGCCGAAGGACACGGCCAGGTGGCAGGGTCCGCAGCAGCTGAACCTGCCGGTGCCGGAGGAGAACGAGTTCTTCTGATCCGGAACGGCTGACCCGCACGACGATTGACCCGCACGACCTCGCGAAGGCGTGAGCCCAGCCCAGGCGCTGGGCTCACGCCTTCCCCGGATCGGCGCGGCGAGGCTCACAACGATGGCCTCACCCCCGTATGCGAGACTGCGCACACGCTGGACTCCATGCGCGCGGGACTCCGCGAATACGGGCCTTTCCCGCGACGGCGGCAAATCTACGGCGAGATAAGCCGGAAAGCGCTCCCCATAACGGGACACAGGCGCTTAGTTCTGTTCAAAACAAGCAAAAGTCGCTACTCTCAACGGGACTTGGTCCCCACCGACCGGATTCTTCCGTGGTTAGTTTTTTGGCCGGTGGGCCGTACCGCACGGAGAGCAGAGATGGCGTTGGGTCGGTGGCTGGACCGGTTGCTCGTGCTGGTCATTGTCGGCGGTATCGCGTTGGCCGGCCTCGCGGCGCCCGCGTCCGCGCACGGCCAGCTCGTGCTGTCGACCCCGGCCAAGGACAGCACGGTGTCCGCGCCGATGGAGTCGCTCTCGCTCTACTTCACCGAGAAGCCCGCCCCGAACGCGTACTTCACGATCACCGCGCCCAGCGGTGTCCGGGTCGATCGGCGCTGGTCGCACGGTCAGCCCAAGCGCCTCGACGAGCCGGTGCAGGAATACACGCTCATCAACGGCGTCTGGGAACCCAACCTCTTCCACACCGGGTTCCCCGCGAAGATCCCGGTCGCCCACTGGCCCGAGAAGGGCCTGTACGTCGTGCGCTACCAGTCGGTCGCCTCGGACGGGGAAGAGGTCCAGGGCGAGGTCCGGTTCACGTACACGGGCAAGACCTCGGGACCGCCCAAGGGCTGGGAGGCCCCCACCGACCAGCCCGACCCCGCCCTGCTCGCCGCGCTCGGTCAGGGTGGTCCCACCCCGACCAGGGCGTTCGGGAACGCCACACCTCAGAGCGCGTCGCCGTCCGCCTCCGTCCCCCAGGCCGGACCCCAGCCCGCGCCGCCGGCCACTCCCCCGCCGGCGTCGGCCGACTCGGGCACCGGCGTGATGGTGTGGCTGCTGCCCGCGGTCCTCGTCGCCGGTGTGGGCATCATGGTTGTCCGGGCGGCGCGGCGGCCGTCTTCCCAGGGTGCGGCCCGGCGAGCTCCCACCGGGCCGCGGGCGAAAACGGCGAAGACGACGAATGCGTCGAAAACGCCGCCAGCCCGGCGCACGACCGCATCGCGCCCGGCACCGCGCAACAAGGCTTCCAAGCGACGTTGATCCGCCGTACCCACCGCCCCCCAGGAGAACAACCATGACGTTCCCCCATGCCCGATTCCGCCCGTTGCTCGCCGTCCTGGCGCTCGGTATGACGCTGCTGATGGCCTCGGCCTGTGGCTCGTCGAGCGCCGCTCCCGGCGCCTCGACGGTCAAGGAGATCGCGGTGACCATCGCCGGCAAGACGGTGACGCCGCCACCGGGACGGGTCGAGGTGGCCAAGGGCCAGACGGTGCGGATCACGGTGACCGGTGACGTGACCGACGTGGCGCACGTGCACGGCTACGACAAGGCGGCGGACCTGAAGCCCGGCACGCCGGCGACGATCGAGTTCGTCGCGGACCAGGACGGGCTGTTCGAGGTCGAGACCCATGAGACGGGCCTGCAACTGTGCCAGCTCGTGGTGAGCTAGGCCCGCGGGATGCTACTGGCTCACGGTATCGGCGGTCGCCAGGATCTGCCGATCCCGCTCGCGGCCGCGCTGGTCGGCGCGATCCTCGCACTGCTGGTGTCGTTCGTGGCGCTCGGCGCGCTGTGGACCGAGCCGCGGCTGGGCGGTGACCTCCGTCGCGGCGGCTCGTTGCCCGCCGTGGTCCAGCGGGCCGTGTCCTCACCGGTGTGGCCGTGGTTCTGGCGGCTCGCCGGGCTCGTCGCCGCGGCGTACTTCTGCGTGGGTCTGATCTTCGGTCCCGACCGGGCCGAGAATCCCACGGCGGGCGTGTTCTACGTCCTGTTCTGGGTCGGCCTGGTGCCGCTGTCGCTGCTGTTCGGCCCGGTGTGGCGCGGCCTCAACCCGTTGCGGACACTGCACCTGCTGGCCTGTAAGGGGCTCGGACGTGACCCCCGCCTCGGGCTTCGGCCGCTGCCGCAGGGTCTCGGCCACTGGCCCGCCGCGGTCGGCCTCCTCGCCTTCGTGTGGCTGGAACTCGTCGCTCCCGAGCGGGCCACCCTGCCCGTCATCACGATCTGGCTCGCGGCGTACGCCCTGCTCATGCTCGCGGGAGCGGTGGTCTTCGGATCGCGGTGGTTCGGCCACGCGGACGCGTTCGAGGTCTACAGCTCCCTCGTCGGCAGGCTCTCCCCGGTGGAGAGACGCGACGACGGCGTCGTGGCCTGGCGTAACTCACTCGACGGGATGTCCGGGCTCCGCCCGGCGCCCGGGCTGACGGTGCTGGTGGTGGTGCTCCTCGGATCCACCATGTACGACAGCCTCTCCAACGCCCCGGTCTGGGTGCGCTTCGTGCAGGAGAGTCTGCTGCCGGCACCGGTCGTGGGGACGGCGGGCCTGGTCGTCGTCATCGGCCTGGTACTCGCGGCGTACCGCGGCGCGACCGCGCTGGCCGGCCGATGGGGCGCGGCGGAGCCCGGCACGACGGCGGGCGAGCTCGCCCACACGATCGTGCCGATCGCCGTCGGGTACGTGATCGCCCACTACTACTCGCTCTTCCTTCTCGAGGGACAGCGGACCCTCGCCCTGCTCTCCGATCCGCTGGACACCGGCGCCAACTGGCTGGGCACCGCCGGGTGGACCGTCCACGCAGCCGGCACCACCCCCGCCGGAATCGCCGTACTCCAGGTGACGGTCATCGTCATCGGTCACGTGCTCGGCACCGTGCTCGCCCACGACCGCGCGCTGGTCCTGTTCCCGCGCCGGACCGCCGTCCTCGGGCAGATCCCCCTTCTGGTGCTGATGGTGGCCTACACCGTGACGGGCCTGCTCCTCCTCTTCGCCGGCTGAACCACGGAGCGGAAGTCCTCGACAGGACGGGGACATCGCCCGGGCTCATGAACGGACGGTCGCACGGACCTGCGGCGCACCGCCCGCCGGCGGCAGCCTTTTCGAGGCCGCCCTCGCACCTTCTTACCGAAGACCATAAAACAGAGTAAATCTACCTGTTAAATAGGTATTGTTAGCATCGGCCGGAGATGCTTAGCTTTTTGTATGCCGACCGAGATCGTTCTGGCGAGACGGTTGCACGTTGATCTGATGCGCGCCGGTGCCACCCGCTGTCCCACCGGCTGAGCGCACCGGCGTTCCGGCGCCTGACGCCGCCCTCCTCACGAGCCACATCGAACGGTCCCGTTCTCGCAGGCTCACGATGCCCGATGCCCTCCGCCCTCCCGAAGGAGCCGCATGCCCGCACGCCCGCACCGACGCCCGCTCACGACCCTGCTCGCCCTGGCCGGTGTCGCCGCGCTGACCGTGACCGGCGCCGCACCCGCCGCGGCCCCGGTTTCAGCTTCGGCTCCGGCTTCGGCCCCGGCCAAACCCAACGTGGTCGTCATCATGGTCGACGACATGAACGCGTCCGCCCTGCAGTATCTGCCCAACGTGCGGTCGCTGCTCGCCACCCCGGGAACCACCTTCGACAACAGCGTGGTGTCCTACTCGCTGTGCTGCCCGTCGCGTACCACCTTCCTCACCGGGCAGTACGCGCACAACCACGGCGTGCTGGGCAACAAGCTGCCGGACGGCGGATACGAGAAGCTTCCCGCCGCGGAGACCCTGCCGGTCTGGCTGCGCCGGGCAGGTTACGCCACCGCCCACATCGGCAAGTTCCTCAACGGCTACGGCCGCCAGCGTCCCACGGAGATCCCGCCCGGCTGGGCCGAATGGTACGGCTCGGTGGACCCGAGCACCTACCGCATGTGGAACTACACGCTCAACGAGAACGGCACCCTGCACACCTACGGCGCGGCCGGCGTGGAGGATCCCGCGCTGTACCAGACCGACGTCTACGCCCGCAAAGCCGTCGCCTACATCGAGCGGAAGGCGCCGGCCGTCGAACCGTTCTTCCTGTCCTTCGCACCGCTGGCGCCTCACGGCGAGGGGGCCGCCGCCGGATCGGACCTGTCCCAGCGCAACCCCCGACCCGCGCCCCGGCACCGTGGCGACCTGGAAGGCGTGACGCTGCCCAAGCCTCCCAGCTACGACGAGGCGGACGTCTCCGACAAGCCCGCGGCCATTCGCGACAGACCCCGGATCACCCCCGCGAACGAGGACCGGATCGAGAACGTGCGGCTCAAGGGTCGTCTGGAGGCGCTCCTCGCCGTGGACGACGCGGTCGCCGACATCGTGGCAGCGCTACGGGCGTCCGGCGAGCTGGCCGGCACGCTCATCGTGTTCACCTCGGACAACGGCTGGATGCAGGGCGAGCACCGGATTCAGAGCGGCAAGACGGTTCCCTACGAGGAGTCGATCCGGGTGCCTCTGATCATCAGAGGGCCCGGCCTGCCCGCGGGCAAACATGTCAGCACGATCGCGGCCAACGTCGACCTCGCGCCGACGATTCTCGACGCCGCGGGCGCGACCGCCGGAGTGACCGTCGATGGCCGCTCTCTCCTGCCGATCGCCGTCGACACCGCGTCGACGGCCCGTGGCATCGTGATCGAGACCGGCCCCAAGCAGAGCGGCAGGTGGTACGCCGGTCTGCGGGCTCCACGGTGGAAGTACGTCGAGCACTCGACCGGCGAACGGGAGCTGTACGACCTGCAGCAGGATCCGTACGAGCTCGTGAGCGTGCACAACGACCCGCGCTACGCTCCCACGCGGCGGGCACTGGCCGACCGGCTCGCGACCCTGCGGACGTGTGCCGGCGACGTGTGCCGGCAGTGGACACCGGTGCCCGGGCCGAAACCCTGACCGGCCCCTGACCGGCGCCGCTCCGGTCGCCTGCCCGCCCAGCGGGGCGGGCAGGCGACCGGCCTTCGGTCACGGCGTCGGCGGCGATTTCCCGAAGGTCGTCCGAGGACTCACCGAACCACCCCGCCGAAACCGTGGCATGTCACCGTGGCCCCTCAGCGGCCGCTCACCGTGAACCGCCCGGTGAGCGGGCCCAGGTCCACGGTGTACGTGCCCGAGGCGCTCCGGCGCACGTCGAACGAGAGCCGTACCGCCTTGTCGGCGCGGATCTGGACGGTCTGCCGCCGTTCGACCCCGCCGTTAACCCGCAGGGCGGCGTCGTACGAGCCGGCCTTCTCTCCTACGTTCTTGACCCACGCGGTGACCTGCACCGGGCGGCCGGGGCGGGCGTCCGAGGGGCTGATGGCGAGGTCGGCCAGGACGAAGCGAGGCTCGGGACCGGGGGTCCGGTCGTGAACGAAGATGTCGGAGCGCCGGTTGGTGTCGTCATCCACGAGGTTTCCGGAGGTGCTCTGGAAGGCGACGTACCGCCCGTCGTCGCTGATCGTCGGCAATTCGCTCGTGCCGTTGCCCTCCGCGCCCTTCGTGCCCGTGGAGACCCGCACCGTGGTGCCGGCCTTCATATCGCGCACGAACACGTCCAGCTGCCCGTTGGTGTCGCCGGCGGCGAGGTTGCCCGCGTAGCTGTAGAACACCGCCGTCCGCCCGTCGGCGCCGATCGACGGGCCGTAGGACGCGTTGTCGCCGATGCCTCCGTCGAGCCCCGCGGAGACCAGCGCGGTCGTACGGGTCTGCCGGTCGTAGCTGAAGACCTGGAAGCCCATCGGCCCGCCGCTCGTCAGGTACACCACCATCCGCCCGTCGGCGCTGATCGACGGCGTGCCGCCCTCCGTCCCCTCCGGCGCGGGAACCATCTCCGTGGTCCCGGTCTGACGGTCCCGGACGAAGACGTCGACATGCCCGTTGGTGTCACCCGGGACAAGGTTGGTGCCATCGCTGTCGAACGCGACGAAGCGGCCGTCGGCGCTGATGGCAGGGTCGCGCGAGCTCCCGTCCGCCTGGACGGCGCCCGACGCGACCGAGACGCGCTCGGTCTTCCCGGTGCTCCGGTCGCGGACGAAGACGTCGCTCCTGCCGTTGGTGTCCCCGGGCACCAGGTTGGTGGCGTCGCTCTGGAAGACGGCGAAGCGGCTGTCGACGCTGAACAGCGGCTGCGTGGACAGGCCGTTCCCCTGGGTGCCGTCGGAGGCCAACGAGATGCGCTCGGTCTTCCCTGTCTGCCGATCACGGACGAACGTGTCGGTCTGCTCGTTGGTGTCCCCGGGCACCAGGTTGGTGGCCCCGCTGCTGAATCCGACATAGCGGCCGTCGGCGCTGATGTCCGGGAGCAGCGAGAAGGCATCGGCCTGGGTGCCGTCGGAGGCCACCGACACCCGCTCGATCGCCCCGGTGCGCCTGTCGGTCACGAAGACGTCGACGTCGTTGTTGGTGTCGTCCGGGACGAGGTTGGACGCCGGGCTGGCCCACGCCACGAGGCTGCCGTCCGCGCTGAGCCTCGGCCACCAGGCGTCGTCGTCGCCCTGCGCTCCGTCGGCGGCCAGCGAGACGCGCTTGGTCGGCGACGGCCGCGGGAGGGCGAAATCGGCCTTCCCGTTCGTCTTCTTCCCGTGTACGGAGACCTGCTGAGGGTCCGAGGTCGACACGCCGACGGCCGACGCGACCACCTGGTAGGCGCCCTCGGGCACGTCGTCGATCGCGTACCTGCCGTTGATGTCGGTCGTGGCCGTGAGGCGGTCGGGCACGCCCAGCACCGTGACCGTCGCGCCCGGCACCGTCGAGCCGGTCGGGCCGTACGTCACCTTTCCGGAGAGCCTGCCCCAGCGGGTCCGCTCCGACGTGAGCCGTACGTCGGAGAAGCGGTCGGCCGTGACGCGGACGCGGGCCGACTCACTCCGGTAGCCGAACCGGGACAGCTTGAGGTCGTACGTGCCGGCGCCGATCCGTATCTCGAACCGGCCCTGCTCGTCGGTCTGGAAGGTACGGCCGGTGGACGTCAGGGTAACGGTCGCGCCGGCGAGCGGCTTACGGGTCTTGTCGTCGGTGACGGTGCCCCGGATGCCGCTCTTCAGCGCCGCCTCGGCGACGGCGGCGTACGCGTCGATCCGGCCGGCGCCGTAGCGGGTGTTGGGACGCTCGCCGTAGCGCTTGTCGAAGAACGACGTGCCTTCGAGGATGGTCAGGGCCTCGTCGACGCTGAGATCGGGACGGGCCTGCAGCATCAGCGCGACCGTGCCGGAGACGTGCGGGGTCGCCATCGAGGTGCCGTCCAACGTCCCGTACTCGCCGCCGGGCATGGACGAGAGGATCTCCGTACCCGGCGCCGAGACGTCCGGGACGACGTAGGAGTCGGGCCACTCGGCGGGCGCGTCGAACCAGTCCTTCCTGGTGACGACACCGCCGCAGGAGAAGTCCGGCACGCTGTCATCGGGGTTCGTGGCGCCGACGGCCACGGCCTCGTACACGTTGCCGGGGCTGCTCGACTCTCCGGGAAGGCAGTCGTTGCCGATGGCGAAGGCGGGAAAGACGCCGGCCAGGCGGAGGTTGCGGACAGGCTCGATCAGCTCGTCGGTGTAACCCTCGCCGCCCAGCGACATGCTGACGACGTTGGCGGGCTTGCCCGCAGGGCTGCCGTCGGCCGCGTACGGCGCCACCGCCCACTGCATGCCGGCGATGATCTGGGCGATGGATCCACTGCCGCCTGGGATGACCAGGCCGGCCATCAGCTTGGCGCCGGGCGCCACGCCGATCTGCGTGCCCGACGCGTTACCACCGGCGACCGTGCCCGCCACGTGCGTGCCGTGGAAGGCGCTGTCGTGCGGCGAGGAGAAGACCGGCTTCCCCTCCGCCGAGAACTCGATCCAGCCGCCGGGGTGGGACGGATCCGACGCGTCGTCGGTGACGAGCTTCCCGGTGAGGTCGGGGTGGCTGATGTCGATACCGGTGTCGAGGATCGCCACGCGCACGCCGTCGCCGGTGAGCCCGCGCTCCTTCTGCACCCGGTCGGCGCCGATCTTCTCGACGCCCCAGGTCGACGCGCCGGCTTTCGCGGCCCGCAGCGAGGCGGCGGGCGACGCGGGAGGCGTGGGCGGGGCCTTGAGCTCGAAGTTGGGAATGACCCGGTCGACCATGGGGAGTGCCGCCAGCGCGTCCATGGTGGCGGGCTTGACTCGGACGAGCACCATGTTCTTGAGCCAGAAGGTATTGACCACCTGGTCCCCGCGGGACTCGACCAACTGGACGACAGGCGTCTGCGCGTACCGGGCCGTCTCGGCCAGGGTGGTCCGCGCCACGCTCGGCGAGGACGTCGCCGACGCCAGGTCCGGGCGAGCGTCCAGGACGACGACCGCCTCGACGCGGTCGTCGGCACCCGCCCTGGCGGTCTTCATCCGATTGATCAGCTCAGAGGCGATCTTCCCTCGCTGGGCGGGTTCCTCCGGGGGTGCCTTCGCCATGGCCGGATTCGCGGGCAGGATCGCGGTGAGCGATCCGAGAACGAACAGCGTGGCAAGTAACAGGCGTTGCCCGCGAGATCTATGGGCGGACAGCGACATAGGGGGCTCCTTCGTTCATATGCGCGCGTAGTGCGCATGAACGCTGGCATCCGCCGTTGTCGACTGACAAGCTAAGTGGACGGCGAGTTCCTGCCAGGTGACAGGAATGCGACAGCCCGGTTCGGCCACCGTTCCCGCTGCCGGACGATCGCCGTGGCCGTAAGGAGGCAGGCGTGCTTGAAGTGATCGGACTGAGCCAGCAGGACGAGGCGGTGTATGACGCTCTCGTCCGCAGAACGCAGGCGACGATGTCCGAGCTCGTCCGAGACTGTCATCTTCCGGCGGCGACCGCCAGACGGACGTTGCGGTCACTCGTCGAGCTCGGCCTGGCCACCCGCTCGACGGGGCGTCCCATCCGCTACGTCGCCGTCTCGCCGGACAGCGGGCTGGAGGCCATCCTGCGCGAGCGCGAAGCCGCGCTGCACGATGTCCGCTCGCATGTCCGGACGTTGATGAAGATGTATCGCGCGGGCACCCGGTTCGCTCATCCGGGTGAGCTGATCGAGGTGGTCTCGGGACGTGACGAGGTCAACCACCACTGGCTGCAGATGCAGCAGAACACCCGGGCTCAGGTCCGCGGGTTCGACTGCCCGCCCTACGCCGCCCCGGAGGCGCACACGGAGCCGAACCACGTCGAGCTCGCCCTGCTGAAGCGGGGTGTGAAGTACCGGGTCATCTACGACAAGAGCGCCATCGAGCTCCCCGGCTGGCTGGACGACGTCACGGCCGGAATGCAGCATGGGGAGCAGGCCAGGATCGCCGCCCAGCTGCCGATGAAGCTGGCGATCTCCGATGACCGGATGGCCATCATCCCCCTGCTCCGGCTCGGCGACGACGCGGTCACGGCGTCGTACCTGATCCATCCCTCACCGCTTCTGGACGCGCTGGTCGCCCTCTTCGAGGCGGTGTGGGCGCGCAGCGTCCCGGTCCGGCTGACCGCACCCGGCGTGGACGACTCCGGCACGGAGGAACTGTCGGAGGAGGAGTCGAGGCTGCTGACGCTGCTGGCCTCGGGAGCGACCGACAAGGCGGCCAGCCGCGCCCTGGGGTGGAGCGAGCGGACCGTGCAGAGACACGTCACCAAGCTGATGGACCGGGTCGGGGCGCAGACCCGGTTCCAGATCGCCATGGAGGCCACCCGGCGCGGCTGGATCTGACCTGCGATCCCGGCGATCATGCGCGGTTACGCGATCGGCGCGCTGCGGCTGACCGACATCGCCGACATCGCCGACATCGCCGGGGGAACCTGCGGGCCCGCGACGACTTCGGCAACCCGTTGATCGCTCTCGGCCTCACCATGTGAGAGCTCCGTCGGCCCTGAAGTCCATCTCGAAAGGATCCGAATGGTTTTTACGCGGGATCAATCTTCATATGGAATTCTGGGATGCCTTATTCTCTTGCACAAAAATTTGGCAGGATGATGGCCGATATGCTCGGTCGGCTTTCCGATCCGCATGTGCCGAGGATCCGGGAGGGTTGGCGCTCGCCGCCGAGAGCGACGCCCGTGTTTATCGATCGCGGGCGCGGGGACATTTGTTGTCGTAATCGCCCATTTCGGGCGAATCGACAGATCCTGGAGGCAGATATGAACGGATACCTACCGTATCGTGAGCTCACTCCAGCTGCCCGAGTTGGAGCCGTACGCGGCTGGCAGGCGGACATTCTTCGCGGCGAGTCATAGCTGATTTAGCCGAGGTACTGCGGTGCGAATAGGCCGCAGTGCCTCGACCTGTGTCAGGTGGGGCAATGCATCGGGGGCATTTATGGCGCGATTTTTTTACCCTGCCGCTCAGCGCAGCGATGTAATGGAGGACTTGTTCGAATTCCCGGTTTCCGACCCCTACCGTTGGCTGGAAGACGGCAACGACGCGCGCGTGCAGGACTGGGCCGCCGCCCAGGATCGTCTCTTCCGCGCGTATCGCGCCGGATGGTGTGAGAAGCAATCGTGGGCTTCTCTGATGGATCAGGTGTCATCCTTCGGCGTGTCGGAGCCTCCGACGGTGCGTGGTTCGGTCATGTTCCTTGCCGAGCAGCTTCGCGGGGATGAGCAACGGCGCCTGCTCGTCGTCGACGCAGAGGGAGACAGGCGGGTGCTGGTCGATCCGGTGGAGATCGATCCGTCCGGCCGTACCGGGTTGTACGCCTGGTGGCCATCGCGCGAAGGCGAACGTGTGGCCGTCCAGATGGAGGTCGCCGAGCAGCCCGGCAGCGACATCATGGTGCTGGACGTCCGTACCGGCGAAGTGGTGGACGGGCCGTTGCCACGCGCCCGTAACACCTCGCTCGCCTGGCTGCCGGGAGGGGACGCGTTCTACTACGTCAGCCGTGTTCCCGATGAGGAGCTGGCCCCCGGCGACATGCGTCTGCAGCGGCGAGTGAGGCTGCATCGGATCGGCTCGCCCTGGCGGACCGACGCGGTGGTGCTCGGCGGCGACGATGCCCCGGACCACTACTACGGCCTCACGGTCAGCGTCGACGGCCGTTATCTGGCGATCACTGCGATGGTCGGGCCCGCCTCACACAACGATGTGTACGTGGCCGAGCTCATCGATCCGGAAGCCCCGCATTTCATCAAGATCGTGGACGGACACACCATACGGGCCCGTGTTCTCCCACGCTTCCTCGCGGACGGCAATCTGCTGCTGGTCACCGACTACCAGGCCCCGTGCGGCCGCATCTGCGTGGCGGACCGGCACGATACCGATCCGGCCGCATGGCGCGAGCTGGTGGCCGAGGATCCCCAGGCTCCCTTGGACGAGTGTGTGGTCCTGGACGACCCGGCACTTCCGCGGCCCCTCCTGCTGGTGGCACGCGCCCGCCACGGCATCTCCACCCTGACACCGCACGACCTGGCCAGTGGCCGGCCGCTCACCGATCTGCCTCTTCCCGGCACGGGGGTCGTGTCATCCCTGCGCACAAACACCCCGCACGGACATCACGCATGGTTCAGCTACTGCGACACGACCACGCCCCCCACCATCTATCGTTACGACGCCACCACGGGGCAGGCGGAACAGGAAACCGGCGCCACGACAGCCGGGCATACTCCAGAGATTCGCAGCCGCAGCGTTCGCTATCTCGCCGGCGACGGCACCGAGATCACGCTGTTCCTGTTCACCCCGGCCGAAGAGCATCCGGGTCCCCGCCCCACCCTCCTTTACGGCTACGGCAGCTTCGGCATGCCGATGCGACCCTGGTTCTTCCCCACGGCAGCCGCATGGGTCAGCGCCGGCGGCACCTACGCGGTCGCCTGTGTGCGAGGAGGCGGCGAAGAAGGCCAACACTGGCACGACGCCGGCCGTGGACCACACAAGCACCGCGCGATCAGCGACTTCAACGACGCCGCGACCTGGCTCATCAACACCGGTCTGACCACCCGCGACCAACTGGTGAGCTTCGGCCAATCCGCCGGCGGACTCCTGGTCACAGCCGCCGCCACGCAGCGACCGGACCTGTACGCCGCGGTTATCGCCGAAGGCCCGCTATGCGACATGGTGCGCTACGAACGCTTCGGCCTGGGATGCACCTGGACGGACGAATTCGGTACCGCCTCCCAGCCCGAACAGCTCCAATGGCTACTCGCATACTCCCCCTACCACAACATCACACCCGGAGTCCCTTATCCTGCGTTCCTCCTCACCGGCGCGGTAACCGATCTGCAGACCGGAGAGGCGCACGTCACCAAAATGTGTGCGGCCCTCCAGCACGCCACCAGCGGTGACCGACCGATCCTCATGCGTCGAGAACCCGACACCGCCCACGCCGCCTCCCCCGCGAGCAAAGAACGCGACCTGACCGCGGATATCTTGGCCTTTGCCGGAAAATACGCCGGTCTTTCACCGAGAAAGATGACCACGCGCCTTCACGAGACCGTCGTAGAACCACACTGAGAACGGCCTGACCGTAAAAATTGAGGTGATCTCAGCGGGTCCGGATCGACCCTGCTGAGATCACCTCAATGGCTCCACTCCGTTGTCAGTGTGCCTCGCACCCCGGCGGCCGCAAACCCCGAGCCGAGGCATCCTGCCATCGCGCATGCCCTCTCGTGCGCGCGCCGAACCTCCGGTTCACACGCGTCACACGATGAAGATCGACCGCACCTGGGTGTTGCCCTTGGTTGCGACGTACACCTTGTAATCGCCGACGGTGTAAGTGCCGGCAGCGTTGTTGTCGATGGTGAACGTGGCCGTCACAGGAGACTTGCCACCGTCGATGTGGGTCTGCTTCACCGTGATGGTCAACTCGTTCTTGTTGCCCTTCGACTTCTTCACCACCGCCGACGGCTTGGCATCGATGACCGCGTTGTCGACTGTCACGTAGACCGCGTCGGGCGAAGAGAACTCCGCGTTCTTGTGCCCATCACCGAACAGGAAGAAGCCCCGCTGTTCGATGGCTCCGCGCCCGGGGAACGGATCTGGGTTTGAGGCCAAGTACGTCGGATTGACCGTGTACAGGTCCGTCTTGGAATCCGCGAGGGTGGCCTGCACCCCGGTGTACGGGGCATCGGTGATCGCGAGGTTGACCGACAGGTAGATGGCGTCGGGGTTGTTGGCCGAGATGCGCGAGGAGAAGTACTTGTCCGCACTCTGCCCCGCAGGAACGGCCAGCGGCACAACCGTGTCGCCGACGAGGATGTTGAACCGGAAGTCGCCGTAGCCGCCGGCCACGAACTTCGCCCAAGCCGCGTCCGACATGTAGCCGGGGCGCTCCACCTTGAACTCCAAGCGCATCGGCGACACGTACGTGGTGTTCAGGTACTCGGTGTCGGTCAGGGGCAGGTAGACCCCTCCCGGGGCGTGCCCCAGTGCGAAAGCCGAGGCCGTCGGAGCCGAGTTGCCGCGCCCGTTCCACATCGGGATGTTGAACGAGGTGGCGCCGAGCAGGGCCTGGGTGCCCAACCGACTCCTGCCGACAGCGGCCGACGCGTCCTTGTAGGTTCCGATCGTGACGTCGAGCAGGTCGAGGTCCGCCCGGTCGGAGTTCAGCCCCGGGATGCCCGCCCACATGAACTTGGCACCGGCGGGCCCGGAGTACCGGGCCATCTCCAGCATGCCATCGGCCATGATCTTGGTCATCTGCACCGCAGAGTCGACCTTCATCCGCTCGTTGGCCGTGTGCCACCAGCGCTCGTTACCCGGGATCACCGCGCCGAAGGCGGTCATCTTGTTGCGGAAGCTGCTGGCCAGGGTGCCGCCGGTCGTGCCCTGCGGATAGACCACGTTCCTGAGGGAATACGGATCCGCGAACTCCTTCGGGTTGCGGTTGACCGAGGCTTGGTAGCTCCCGAACTGAAGAGCCGTCAGCGGGTTGTCGTGAGTGACGTACAACCCGGCGCCGACGGGCGAGCCGAGGTTGTCGATGGTGAACCCCTTCGCCTGGAAGGCGGCCGTGACCGCCGTCGTCGCCTGGCTGGAGTCGGCCGCGGTGACGTGCATGCTGCGCACGTACATCGGCATGCTGAGGCTGCCGGAGGCGTCCGTGTAAAGGCTCGTCGGGGTCTCCGAATTGATGCCTCCCATGAGGGCGAAGGTCAGGTTCGGGGTGCCGTTGCTCGGGTTGCGCAACAGGCTCGCCGGGATGCCCATGTACTTGCCGATATAGGCTTCGCCTTCGACACCGTCGCGGAAGAACAGGTCGGCGATGCCGTCGGCGGCCTTCTTCAATTGCATGTCGGCGGCCGTGATTCTCAGTGCGCCGAGTCCCTTGGAGAGAAGGAACATCCCCCACACGACGGCGTTCTTGCCATACTGCGGGGTCGGCATCTCCATCGCCACATCGGTGTTGATCTCCAGCGTGAGCGAGTCGCCGGTGATCGTGGTCTGCACCTTGGGGGTGGTGCGGTGAGCAGCCGGGAGCCAACCCTTCGCGGTCGCGGCGGCGGTGATCGCCGCTACGAGTCGGTGGCGCTCGGTGGAGCGGGTCCCCGCCACGTCGAGGGTGAAGGTTGCCCGGGAGGCGATCTGCGTGGTGCTGCCGTAGGCGATGTCCTTGAGCGTCGGGTCGCCTTTACGCAGGGTGACGCCGGCTGTGGCGTCCGTCAGCCGGAAGGCCTTGGTGCTGTCTGCGGACAAGCTCATCGACACCGAGGGGGTCACCGATCCGGAGTTGCCGACGATGACCGGGAACCGCGAGTCGGAGGTGTAGGCCGCGATCGGGACCTCCTCCCGGTTGAGGTTCTTGTAGGCCCAGTTGTCGTAGAAGCTCGGGTTCGAGTTGTACGGGATGGGCTGGAAGGTGGCGGTGTTCGTCGTCGAGGGCGTGCCGGGACCGCCGTCTTCGTAGATTCCCATGACGATGCGGATGCGTCGGTCGAGGGGCAGCCCCGCCTCGAGCAGCGCCTTGGCCGCGAGCAGCGTCGCCAGCGTCGGGCCGCTGTCGTCCTGCATGCCCGCCCCGTAGACCCAGCCGTCCTGGACATAGGGCGAGTGGTACGCACCAGGAGTGCCGAGGTTGCCGTCGGCGTCCCGCCAGCGCGCCAGCTGGGCCGGCGAAACGGAAGCCGTCGGCGAGTCGAGGTGGCTCAACGCCATGACCATCTCCGGGGCGTCCGGGTCACCGATCTCCGCGTAGACGTACTTGTCGGGCTGGCGTTGGACGACCACCGGGAAACCCAGGTCGGTGGCCAGCTTGACCACCCAGGCGAGCTTGGCGACCTTGCGGTCGTACTCGTTCTGGTTGGCTTCGGTGTTGCTGACCGGGAAGGGGTACGCCGTCGCGGCCGTGCCGCCTCGGGAGATGGAGTCGTAGCTCGACCCGTCCAGCATCGCCCCGATCAGACTGAGCGGGTCGTAGGTGCCGTCCCCCGCCCGCGCGCTGTTGACGCGTCCAGCCAACGCCTCGACTTCCGCGTGGATCGCGCCGCGCTCGGCGTCGGTCACCGACAGATCGTAGGTGACGCCCGGCTGGAAGCGCTTCTCGCCGAAGCCGGTCGCGGACGCGTTAGCCGCTGCACCCATGGACAGGAGCAATGAGATGCCGAGTGTCAGTGCAAGAGGCTTCTTCCGCCTCACCGTGATCTCCCTGAATGGTCAGACCCAAAAAACATCGGATGATCTTCGTTGTACGCGAGACCCTTTCAGGCGCTTCCCGGCTTGTCAATGAGGTGATCTCAGCAGGATCAATCCGGACAGTTGGGATTTGATGTCGCCAGAGTGGTACTGCGACAGAGACCGGGATGGATCGCGATGCCGGTGGAACAGACGTGGAGCTTTCGGTGGAAGAGGTCTCACCACGGGTCTTCTTCAGCCAGAAAACCCCGCGCGATCACCTGTCGAGCCACGCTCGACGTTCCCCGGGAACCGGTTCACCATCTCTCCACGCTGCCGGCGACCGGGCACCCGCACGGGATCTCCGGGCGCCGTCCTGCTTTGCGCGGGCGGTGACGGGACCGCGCCGCACCCTCGCCACGCACGTCCGGCCTGACGACCCGATCAGGGTGGGTTGCCGTCTCCTCGACCTGGACGAGACATTTCAGGTGTGGTGCGCGCGGGCGTCACGGGTACGGCGCGGGTGCCGCTTCACGGGGTCCTCGCACCCCGGACGGCCGCTTACCCCGTGACCGCGGGCAGGCGGTGCAGGGCGTCGACCAGGGGGGCGAGCTCCGGGGTCCGCTCCGCCTCGGCCAGGGCTCCGGCGAGGACGTCGTCGTAGGTCGGACGGGCCCTGGTCAGCAGCTCCCAGCCCTTGTCGGTGAGCTCGGTGTAGATGCCGCGCCGATCGTCCTGGCAGAGGACCCGGGTCAGCAGCCCCCGGTCTTCGAGCCGGTTGACCAGCCGCGTGGTGGCGCTGCCGGACAGTGCCGCGGCCCGGGCCAGCTGCTGCATGCGCATGTGCCAGCCGTCCTGGCGCGACAACGCCTCCAGAACCGTGTATTCGACCACCGAGAGGTCGTGCCCGGCCTGCAGCGCCCTCTCCAGTGCGGTGTCGATCAGTCCGTGCAGCGCGGCCAGCGTTCGCCAGCCCTGCGCGCGGATCTGTACCGCGTCGTCCGCGATACCCATGATCCCTCTCCTTCGCCCGCGGTCCCCGACCCCCGCCTGTCATCACCTGTACACAGTTTAGCGGCGTTTGAAATAAAACGCGCGTGCAAGTATCTTTCCTGCGGGCGCTGCTAGTTGCAGACGCCGTATAACTTCGGTCGCAAAAATCGGAAGGACAGAAAGGCATGCCGCTCGGACTGCTCGCCCTCGCCATCGGGGGCTTCGGCATCGGACTCACCGAGTTCGTGATCATGGGTCTGCTGCCCGAGGTGGCCGCCGACTTCGGCGTCACCGAGTCGGTCGCGGGATGGCTCATCTCCGGCTACGCGCTCAGCGTCGCGGTCGGCGCCATCGGCCTCACCGCCGCCGTGACGCGATTCAACCGCAAGCACGTGCTGATCGGGCTGATGGTGCTGTTCATCATCGGCAACCTGCTGTCCGCGCTGGCCCCCGGCTACGCGGTCATGATGACCGGCCGCATCGTCGCCGCGCTCTCCCACGGCGCGTTCTTCGGCATCGGATCCGTGGTCGCCGCCGACATGGTCGCCCCGGCCAAACGTGCGGGCGCCATCGCGATGATGTTCGCCGGTCTGACCACCGCCAACGTCCTGGGAGTGCCGTTCGGCACCCTCCTCGGCCAGCAGCTGGGCTGGCGATCCACGTTCTGGGCGATCACCGTCATCGGTGTCGTCGCCCTGATCGGCATGGTGACCCTGATCCCGAAGCGCGTCTCCACCGGCGGCCGGACGGCGGGTGCGGGACTGCGCGGCGAGGTGGCGGCCTTCGCCCATCCGCAGGTCTGGTTCTCCCTGGCCGTCACGGTCCTCGGTTTCGGCGGCATGTTCGGCGCCTTCACCTACATCGCCTACACCCTGACCGAGGTCAGCGGGTTCGCCACCAGCACCGTGCCGTGGCTGCTGATCCTCTTCGGCGCCGGCCAGTTCGCCGGAAACCTCATCGGCGGCAAGACCGCCGACAGGTCCCTGTCCGGCACCCTGATCATCGTGCTGCTCGCGCTCACCGCCGTACTGGTCGTGTTCGCCCTCACCGCGCACAGCCAGGTCATGACCATCATCTCCCTGGTGCTGATGGGAGGCTTCGGGTTCGCCACCGTACCGGGGCTGCAAATGCGGATCATGCACTACGCCGGGCGGGCCGAGACCCTGGCCTCCGGCGCGAACATCGCCGCCTTCAACATCGGCAACGCCCTGGGCGCCTGGCTCGGCGGCCTGACCATCGCCGCCGGCCTCGGATACGCCTCGACGATCTGGGCCGGCGCCGCCCTGACGCTCGCCGGTCTGGCGGTGTTCGTGGTCGCGATCAGGCTCGCCACCCGTCCCACCCAGCAGGCCCCCGCCCGCGAGCCCGCCGGGAGCACGGCCTGACGTCCCCGGGTGCGTTCTGCCGCCTCCCGGTACGCCGGATGACTCACGCCTCATTCATTTGACCTTCATATCGGTGTGAGGGTTTCGATACGGGGCATGCAAGGCCGTATCGAGCGACTCCCGGGCCCGGTTGCCGGATCGTCGAACCGGCGTCCGCCACCGGGGCACGGTCGCCGGCCGCCTTCGTCGCCTTTCCGGCCGAAGCACCGGCGGGCGTCCCGCCCGCGATGGGTGCCGATCTCGCGGTGAGCGAGCCCGCGATGGCCGGAGACGGCCCGCTTCCGTCCCGGACATGAAGAGGGACGGGGCGACCTGGTTCCGTCCCGGGCACGAAGAGGGTCGGAGCGGCCTGGTTCCGTCCCGGGCACGAAGAGAACGGATACGGAGAATGGCGAAGTCGATATCGGGTCTTGATGAGCGGCTGCGGCGCACCTCGCCGGTCCGGTCGATCCAGATGGGCGACACGACGGTGACGTACGTGCCGGACGGCGCCGCCCAGCTCACGCCGCGGTGGCTGCCGGACACCACCGACGAGGTCTGGGCCGCCCATCCGGAGTATCTCGACGCCACCGGAAACATGGTCGCGAGCATCGGCGGGCTCCTGGTGGAGCACGACGGCCGGTCCCTGCTGATAGACGCCGGGTTCGGGCCCTGCTCGCTTCCCGCCGAGGCGGGCCGTCCGCTGGGCGCCATCCACGGCGGCGACCTTCTGGACAACCTGACCGCGCTCGGCCGCCGGCCCGAGGACGTCGAGGCCGTCGCCATCACCCACCTTCACACCGATCACATCGGCTGGGCCTGGCAGCCCGTACCCGGCACCGACCGGCTCGCCTTCCCCGATGCCGACTACCTGGTGGCCGAGCCGGAATGGTCCGGACGCCACCTCATCAAGGCTCACATCTCCCCGAACGCCCTCGACGTCCTCGGACCCCGTGTCCGTACGGTCGGAGAGGGGGAGGAGATCTTCCCGGGCGTGCACGTCATGCCCACCCCCGGGCACACACCCGGTCACACCGCCTACGTCATCGGCTCGGGCGACCTGCGGCTGATCGCGTTCGGTGACGCCATGCACTCACCGATCCAGATCGACCACCCCGAATGGTCCGCCGCGCCCGACTACGATCCGAAGCAGTCGGAGGACTCCCGGCGCCGCCTCATCGCCGAAATGGCGGAGCCCCGCACCATCGGGTTCGGTGTCCACTTCGCCGACGTCATCTTCGGCCGGGTCGACCCCCGCGCCGATGGGCTCGCCTGGCAGCCCTATCGCGCATGACCGAGACGAGGTGCTGGACGTGGTGGCGAGCCGCGTACCGGCTCGGGGCGGCTCCGAACGCCGTGCACAACGCCGGGTGCCTCCTCGCACCCGGCCAGGCACCGCGTCACCGAGTACTTACAGTGTGGAGGACCCGTCCTTCAGGAAAAAGCGTGGAACGATCGAACCTGGTGGTCTCCCGGTTTTTGTCGGTGGGGCTCGATAGGTTGCCCGGTGTGTCGCGCTACCGGCTGCAGCCCTCGCCCGCTCAGGACTCCTTGTGGGGTGGTCGCCGTTGGAATCCCCTGCCCTTCAGGCAGAGAAGGATGTCAAAGCCGTAGAGCGTGGGCGGGTGACTCGGCGTCGCGCCAGCCGGGAATCGACTCGCCCGCCGCCCAGGTGGCGTGGGTGCCGCTGGAGATGCGCTCGGGAAGCCTGAGCCTCGCCAGCGGACCGTCGGCCACCCTGGCCGCGTCGAAGATCAGGCACTCGGAACGATCGTCGTTCATGTCGGTGGTCAGCGTGACGAGGTAACCGTCGTCCTCGGCGGAGGATCCCACTCGCGGCGCCATCGCGGGCTCGCTGCCGTACACGCCCGCGGGCAGCCCGAAACGCTCCTCGGTCCCGGTGAGCAGGTCGTGGCGGACCAGCCCGTCGAACAGGAACCACCCCTCCAGCCCGGTCGCGGCGTAGGTGTAGCGGTGGCGGCGGCCGCCGTAGGCGTTGTTGAGCACGCCGAACTCGGTGATCGAGTCGGTCAGCCGCTCCTCCGTGCACCGCCCCGTCACCAGGTTCAGCCGCCAGCGGTGCAGCCGGGTCTGCATGCGGTCGAGCGCCAGGAAGCGGAACATCCGCCGGTACAGGCCGCCCTCACCGGTGTCCTTGGGCTCGGGGCAATCCTGGAAGAACCCGTCCAGGACGATCTCGTCGCCCTCCTCGTAGGCGTTGACCCAGTGCAGGACGTAGGTGGCATCGGCCTCGAACCACTGGATCGGCCGGCCGCCGCGACGGGGGACGACGGCCAGCCTGGTCGGCAGCTCGGGGTGGAACCGCGCCGCGTACAGGCCCTTTGTCATCAGCTCCGGATCCCAGAACATGGGGCAGTCGTTGAGGATGGCGTAGTTCTCGGTGAAGGCCATGTCGTGCGGCAGCCGCGGCCCCGGGAGCGGGACCTCCACGTAGTGGCTGAGCCGGTCGTCGGCGCCGACGACCCCGTAGTGCATGTAGGGCTCGTCGGTGCCGTAGTTGAAGAAGAGAAGCTCGCCGGTGCGCGGGTCGGTCTTCGTGTGCGCCGAGACCCCGCAGTCGTAGGGGAAGGCCCCGCCCCACTCCGCCTTGCCCAGCGTGTCCAGGGTCAGCGGATCCAGCCGGTAGAGGTCGCCGCACTGGTAGAAGCTGGTGAGCGCGACGCCCGCGTGAACCACGACGTCGGTGCTGGAGGCGTCCTTCATCCGGCCCCGGGCGCCCCAGCCGTCCTGGCGCGGCGAGGAGGCAGGTCGCTCGGCGATCCCGGCCCAGAGCGGTTTCCCCGCCTCCCGCTCGGCGAGCAGCCCGTCGGTGCGGATGAAACGGTTGCGGTAGAAGGCCTTGCCGTCCCGGAAGCCGACGACGTGGACCATGCCGTCGCCGTCGAAGGGGTGGTAGCGCTCGAGCGCGGGGTGCACCGGGTTCTCGGTGTTGCGCAGGTAGACCCCGTCGAGGTCGGCCGGTATCTCTCCCTCGACCACCTCCAGGTCCTCGGCGCGCCACTCGGTGGTCTGCGGCCGCCACGGCCCGGTGCGGTAGGGGTGGTCGTCGTCCTGCGGCAGGGTCGACAGCACGCGTCCGACGACTTCGACGTCCAATGTTCTTCTCCTCAGATGGCCGCGCCGAACCCGGTCGTCCGGTCCCCTCGGATGGTTGAGCCGGACCCGGTCGTTCGGCCCCGACGAGGAACCCGGCGATCGTCTCCCCCATTCTGATCCCCCGCGTGCCCGCCAACAAGGGCGATCAGGCCTGGCGCCACTCCGCCACGGTGCCGGCCTCGTGCACGCGCAGGTCGGGTGCGCCCTCCAGCGCCTTCTCCTCACCGCCGGGGGTGTAGGTGACGATCAGGCGCAGCGGGCGCCAGGTCGCGTTGAAGGTCGAGTGGTAGGCGCCCGCGGGGATGTGCACGGTGTCGCCTTCCCTGATCGTGAACGGCTCGCCGTCGGCGACCGTCTGCACGGCCTCACCGGAGATCACGTAGAGGATCTCCTCCGCGTCCGGGTGGTTGTGCCGGGCGTGCCCTCGGCCCGGGTTGACGATGACCTCGCCGAAGGTGCTGCCCGCTCCCTCGACGGTGGACGGGGTGACGAACCATTTGATGAACCCCCAGTCGAGGGCCATCGTGGGTACGGCGTCCGGGCTCACATGCACGACATCTCCTCAGAGCTTCACGGTTCGGATCTCCGGGGGCGGAGGATCGGTGATCTAGAACTTCAGCGACTTGAAGGCCCTGACCTGCTCGGTGATCGCGCGCTCCGTCGGCAGCCGCTCGACCGACGACGCCCCGAAGAATCCCACGACCCCCTCGGTGTGCTCCAGGACGTAACTCGCGTCCGGCGGCTCGGCGATCGGGCCGCCGTGGCAGAGGACGAGGATGTCGGGCCGGACGGCCACCGCGGCGTCGCGCATCGCCTGGACCCGTTCGACGGCCTCGTCCAGGGTCAGGGCGGTACCAGCGCCGATGCTGCCCGCGGTGGTCAGCCCGACGTGCGGGACCAGGACGTCGGCGCCCGCCTCCGCCATGGCCCGCGCCTGACCGGGGTCGAAGACGTAGGGCGCGGTGACCAGGTCGCGCTCGTGCGCGAGCCGTACCATCTCGACCTCCAGGTCGTAGCCCATGCCGGTCTCCTCCAGGTTCTGGCGGAAGACCCCGTCGTACAGGCCGACGGTCGGGAAGTTCTGCACGCCGGCGAAGCCCATATCGGCCAGCTGGTCGAGGAACCTGGGCATCAGCCGGAACGGGTCGGTGCCGCACACCCCGGCGAGGACCGGGGTGTCGCGGACGACGGGAAGCACCTCCCCCGCCATCTCGACGACGATCTGGTTGGCGTCGCCGTACGGCAGCATCCCGGCGAGCGAGCCGCGGCCCGCCATCCGGTAGCGGCCCGAGTTGTAGATGATGATCAGATCCACGCCGCCGGCCTCGGCGCACTTGGCGGACAGCCCGGTGCCGGCGCCCGCCCCGATGACCGGCCTGCCCTCGGCGACGGTACGGCGGAGCCTGGCAAGAACGTCGTCGCGATTCATCGGGCGCCTCCTGAGGTAATCGTCCGGCGTGGCTGGATAGGGCCGTATGCACGGTTCGCCCGGCCATGCTGGGCGGGCATGCCCGGACGATTCATCCCGCGCCTCCGGAGGAGATCATCAGGTGCAGCCGGTCGGCCATCGCACGGCCGAAGTCGAGGTCGTTGACGTGCAGGTCGAGCTCCTCTATCCGGACGGCGGAGCCTCGCAGGCCCTCGCACACGGCCTCGAAGCAAGCCTGGTCGGCCTTCGGGTCGTGGAACGCGAGCCCCGGGGAGTCCAGGGCGGAGACTCCTCCGCGCGGGAGGAAGAGCGTGGTCGGACCGATCGCGCCGCGCAGCTTCCCCGCCACCCGGTGACCGAGTTCGGCCATCTCCTCCTCCGTGGTGCGCATCAGTGTCACGGTCGGATTGTGGATGTGGAACAGCCGTCCCTCGAAACGCTCGGGCACCGTGTCCCTGGGACCGAAGTTGACCATGTCCAGCGCTCCGGGGGCGACCACCTGGGGCACGCCGCTCGCGCCCGCCGCGGTCAGCCGCCCGGGACCCGCCGACAGCACGCCGCCGACCAGGTCGTCGGCCAGCTCGGTGGTGGTGAGGTCGAGCACCCCCGCGATCAGCCCGCTGCCGACCAGCGCCTCCAGCGCCTGTCCGCCGGATCCGGTGGCGTGGAAGACGAGGACCTCGTATCCGAGCTCCTCCAGACGTTCCCTGGCGGCGTCGACCCCGGGCGTGGTCACGCCGAACATCGACGCGGCGACGAGCGGACGGTCGTCGACGTCGACCGGGACCGCGACGTGCGCCATGCCCGCCACTGCGGCCGCGGCGTTGCCGAGGATGCGCCCGGAGACCCGGTTGATGCCCGCGATGTCGACGACGCTGTACATCAGCGTCACGTCCTTGGCACCCACGTAGGGGGAGACGTCGCCGGAGGCCATGGTCGACACGATGACCTTGGGCAGCCCGATCGGCAGGTCCCTGACGGCTCGGCCCGCGATCGAGGACCCGCCGCTGCCGCCCACCGCGAGTACGGCGTCAAGGCGGCCCTCGGCGTACAGCTCGGCCAGGATCGCCGCGGCGCCCTCCCCCATCGCCGTGACGGCCGCGCCCCGGTCGCCGGCCGCGCGCAGCGCCTCGATGTCGGCTCCCCCGGCCCTGGCGACCCGGCCGTTGTCGATGTCGGCCGCCACCCGCGGCTCACCCACCCCCGCGTCGACCAGAACGACCTCGCAGCCGAGGTCGCGCAGGCGCTCACGGAGCCAGGCGTACTCCTGTCCCTTCGTGTCCAGCGTCCCTATCAGGCAGATCGTCGGCATCTCACGCCACGCCCCTCTGCTCGAAGTCCTGTCTCGTCACGTTAACCGCGTTGATCGGCTTCGGGAACCCGGTGTACCGGACACAGGCGAAAAGCTGAACTCGCGATTCGTTCCCGCGCAATCCACGATTCGTCGCCGCGCAATCCAGATGAGGCCCCAATGCTCCTAGAATGTCATTCTAGGATTGGCCGGTTCACCGGTCCGGAGCGCAAGGAGCCCACGTGCACGTCTCACCGGAACTCCCAGGACTCCCGAACCTTCGGGAGCTCGGTGCCGTCTTCGACCACACCGCCGTCGCGGCACCGCGGATCAGGGATCTCCTGCCGATCTACCATGACCTGCTGGGTGGCACCTTCCGGGGCGGCGGCGACGTCCCGCTCGGCGGCTACCGTGTCATGCAGCTCACCTATCCGGGCGGCAGCAAGATCGAGCTGATGGAGCCGCTCGCCGGATCCACCTTCTTCGACAGCTTCTTCGAGCTCACCCGCGGCCGGGGCGGCGTGCACCACCTCAACTTCCACGTGGACGACATCGACCTGGCGGTGTCCCTCCTCACCGAGCGCGGCTACCGCCTGCACGGCCTCAACCTCGGCGACCAGAGGTGGCGCGAGGTGTTCCTGCACCCCAAGGAGGCTCACGGCGTACTGATCCAGCTCGCCCAGCCCGGCCCGCGTGACGCCGAACCCGACCCCTCCCTCGACGCCGTCCTGGCGGGCAGGGGCCGCCGGGGCAACGGAATCCCCAGCCCCGCCTGATCCGTGCCCTGAACGGCACCGCAGGCCCGGCACTTCCCGCCCGCGCTGTTTCCGAGCCGGCCCGAGGCGCCGGCTCAGCCGCTCTGGTGGGGCCTGGCCTCGTCGGCGGCCGCCGTACCGGCCGCGTCCAGGGGCGTTTGAGCCGGTACGGCCCAGCTCGCCAGCAGGTTCATGGCCTCCTGCGAGGGAGAGCCGGGGTTGGCGGTGTAGATGAGCAGCACCTGCTCAGGGTCGATGGCCGTCAACAGCACTTCGTAGTCGAGCTCCATGTCCCCGACAAGGGGGTGATGGAATCGTTTGGTGCCGAAGGCGCGCTCGACGACGTGGTGATCGGCCCACAGGCGGCGGAAGTCCTCGCTCTTCGCCCTCAGCTCACCCACCACTTCGACGATACGGCTGTCACGGGGGTGACGTCCCGCGCACAACCGCAGGATGCCAACGAGCTGGCGAGCGACGTCGTCCCAGTCGCGATACAGCACACGCGCGGACACGTCCAGGATGATCCAGCGCACCAGGTTGCGGTGCTCGGGCGGCAGGGCGTCGAAGTCGGTCAGCAACACCCGCCCCATACCGTTGCAGGCCAGCACGTCCATCCGGCGGTCCAGAACGAATGCGGGTTGCCCCGACAGAGCATTCATGAGCTGGTAGATGCCGCTGCGGACGCGCTGTCCCTCGGCCATCTGCCGACGGTCGCACGCGGTCCTCGGCCGAGCCAGATCGAACAAATGATCCCGCTCGACGTAGTTCAGCCGCAACGCCGTGGCCACGGCGTCCAGCACGGATTCGGACGGAGTGATGCTCCGGCCCTGTTCCAGACGGGTGTAGTAGTCGGCGCTCACCCCTGCCAGCTGCGCCAGCTCCTCCCGACGCAGGCCGGGAACCCGCCGATACGGCGAGGTCGCGGGCAGCCCGACCGACTCGGGCTTGATCTGAGCCCGCCGGTTACGCAGGAACTCCCCGAGTTCAGCGTTTCGGGTCATCATTCCATGGTGCCCCGCCGCTCTCTCGTCCGGTTCGCCCGGGGGGGTGTTTCGCTCCTAGGCGTTGACCTCCTAGGTCGAACTGGGCTCCCACCCGGACTTCGCAGGACGCCAGAACCGGCGTTACTAGGTATATGGGCTGGTCACAACGGTTGTTCTCCACAAAACGATGCGTAACCCCACGCGGGCCGTGACCATCTCATGGGACCACCCGGCACTCACCCTCCCGACGTGCCTGAAGCCGGGCCCGGATCTCTGGCCGGCATCACCGATGGCGGTCGAACCTGTCTGAGCTGAGCGGGCGTTGACCGCGCCTGATCGGGATCGTCGCCGGCGGCCTCGTGCTCATGGACGGGCTCGCCGCCACCCTGACCACCGGTCGCCAGTGGTCCGAGGCCGTCGTATGCCCATGGCGACGACAACCGCCGGACACCCCGGATCAGCGGCGTCCAGCGCGATCGATCAGGAGAACATCCAACAGGGAGAACGCAGTGAAAACCTGGTTCATCACCGGCTGCTCCACCGGTTTCGGCCGCCAACTCGCCCAGGCCGTGCTGGCTCACGGCCACAGAGTCGTCGTCGCCGCCCGTGACCCCGAGCAAGTCGTCGACATCGCGCAGGAAGGCGGTCGGCGCGCGCTGGCACTGAAGCTCGACGTCACCGACCACGAGGAGGTGATCTCCACGATCGACCGGATCGTGGAGACCTTCGGCGACATCGATGTGCTGGTCAACAACTCCGGCATCGGCTGTTTCGCCGCGGTCGAACAGAGCGCCGACGACCCGATCCTCCTCGGAGCGGAGCCGAATGTCTTCGGGTTGCCGGACAAGGCCCTGCTCATCGAGCCCAGCGAGTTCTACATCGGCAAGATCTGCTGTTCGCAGGCGGCCGCGCCGGCGGACGAGATCGCCGACTGCGCGCCCCCGATGGACGTACGGCGGCCGGCCGTCCGCGAGGAGTGCGACGACCCCCAGCGCGTGGCCATGACGATCATCAGAGCCGCCGACGCCGACAACCCGCCGTCCCGGCTGTCATTCGGCCGTGACGCCTACGAGTTCACCCTCGTCAGGGTCGGCGAACTCCGCAGAAAGCTCCGATCATAAAAACCGGAAAGTTTTTCCCAAAAGTTGAGCGGTCCATCCGTCGAAAGCCCATCTAAAACAGAATTCTAGAATCATGCGTCTACTCTTAGGGCGACTGGGACAACGCCCCACCCCGAGAGGATGCGATGACACGCAAGCCCGGCGCCTGGGAGTGGAGCCGTACGGCGCAGACCCGCAGGAGCATGCTCCAGGCCGCCCGAGAGGTCTTCACCGAGCATGGCTTCGCCGACGCGGGGGTAGCCGACGTCGTCGAACGCGCGGGCCTGAGCATCGGCAGTCTCTACCATCACTTCGGGGGCAAGACCGAGCTGTTCCTCGCCCTGTGGGAGAACCACCAGAGCGAGTACGAGGAGAACGCGGCCGGGGCCGTGTCCAGGGCCCGCCAGTCGGGCGTCCAGGACCCCCTCGAGCTGTTCATCGCCGGCGCCCGCGCCTTCCTTGAGGGTGCGTGGGAGCGCCGGGACCTGGCCCGGCTGTTCATGGACGGCGACGCGCCACCGGGGTTCGAGCTGATGCGCCGCACCCGGGGCCGCACGTGGGTCGGGCAGAACGCGATCCTGCTGGGGGCCGGAGTCTCCCCCCTCGACCGCCTGACCGTCGCCGTCCTGACGACGGTCATCGGCGAGGCGGGCCGTGAGGTCGCCACCTCCGACAGCAGGGAGGACGCCGAGCAGATCACCGAGGCGGCGATCGAGCTCATCCGCCGCCTGGACCCGCTCCGCGACCTCCCCCACCCGCCCCGTGACCCGCTTCTCAACGCCCCTTCACTCTAGATCGCCCCAGCCCCATGGCCGCGCGGGAGAGCCATCGGACCGGCAGCCGAACATGTCCGACGACGGATCGCCTCGGATGCCGCGGTAGAGCTCGAACAGGCCCTACGCAGGGGCGGAAGACGCCGTCCGCATCGGCGCCCGTGGATGCCCGGCGCCGGGTGTCGTCATCGGCGCGGCTCCCAGCGGAAGATCCGGGAGGCCAGCGCGAGGGCGACAACGACCCAGCTCAGGGTGGGCGCCAGGAGGATCAGGGAGTCCGCGAGAGAGGCGCCGCCGTTCCAGGCGTTGAGGACCAGTTCGGTGGCCGAGCCGCCCGGAAGCAGTCGTTTGAGCAGGGTGAGCTCCTCGGTGCCGGAGATTCCCACCCAGCTGACCACGGCGATGGTGCCGAGGCTGACGGGCAGCGTGGTCACCTGGGCGTGCTCGGGGGAGTTCGTCACTCCCGCGGTGGCCAGCCCCAGGCCGAGCATCATGATCACCATTGAGAGGACGGCCGCCGCCAGGAGGAGGACGTTGTCCGGCTCGCCGGTGACCACGGCGAACACGGTCATGATCACGGCCACCTGGACCAGCGAGATGACGGTGATCGGGAGAAGCAGCCCGGCCAGGATGGCGGTGTCGCCGACCGCGGTGGAGCGCAGCCGCTTGAGGAAGAGGTTCTGCCGGCGTGAGGCCAGGGTGGTGACCGTGGTGGTGTAGAGCCCGAACGCCCCGACGGTGAACATGACCACCGCCGCGATGTATCCGAGGCTGCCCAGGGCCGCGAAGCCTTCGTGCTGGTAGACGAAGACCGCGCTGACCGCCGCGGGCATGATGAGGCTGGTGACCAGAACCAGCCGGTTCCGGAAGAGCTGGACCAGCTCACTGAGAGCGATCGGGAACATGGCGAAGGTCCTTTTTATTGGGAGTGTTCTGGGGAGAGTTCCGGGAGCGGGTCTAGTCGCTGCCCAGGGCGCGGAAGACGTCGTCGAGCCGGGTCGGTCCGGCTTGGAGTTCCTGCAGTTCCACCGCGTGGTCCTGCGCCCAGCGAAGCAAGGTGAACAGGTCCTTTTGCAGGTCGAAGGTCTCGATGAGGACCTTCCCGCCGCCCTCGCGCGTGGCCTGCAGCGGTAGCGCGGGGACGGGGTCCGCGAGAAGGAAGCGGATGGCGGCCGGCAGCATCCGCGTCAGCTCGGAGACGGTCCCCTCCCGGTAGAAGGCGCCCTTGTGCATGAGGCCGATGCGGTCGGCGCGCTGCTGCGCCTCTTCCAGGTAGTGCGTGGTGAGCACGACGGTGGAGCCGTCTTCGCGCAGCCTGTCCACGGCGCCCCACAGATCGTCTCGGGACTGGATGTCCAGACCGGTGGTGGGCTCGTCCAGGAAGATCAGCTCGGGCGCTCCGTACACGGCGGTGGCGAAGTCCAGGCGCCGTTTCTCACCGCCGGAGAGCTGGGACACCTTGGTGGCGGCCTTGCGGGTGAGGTCGACGATGCCGAGCACGCGTTCGACCTGGTCGGTGCGCTGGGTGAGTTTTCCGATCAGCCGGACTGACTCCCTCACCGTCAGGTCCGGCGAGAATCCGCTCTCCTGCAGCATGATGCCCATCCTGGGCCGCACGGCGCGCCGGTCGCGCGGGCTCTTCCCGAAGACCCGCACGGTGCCCGAGGCGGCGGTGCGGTGGCCTTCGACGGTCTCCAGGGTCGAGGTCTTACCCGCCCCGTTCGTGCCGAGCAGCGCGTAGAGCTCCCCGCGCTCCACCTGGAAGGACAGGTCTTTCACGGCGTGGAAGTCGCCGTAGGTGAGGTTCAGACGTTCAACGTCGATAACCGGTGTCGAGGACATGCCGTCGATCTCAGCAGCCGCAGTGCTCACCGGGCAGTGCGACCATGTCATGACCTCGCCATGACATTTCTCGCGGAAAGACATGACGCAGCGTCACTGGCGCCACCATGAAGCCGGAAGAATACTGAAAAACTCTGCTATTCGATCCCGGAGAGCCACCCATGGACACCGAAGCCCCGCGCACTCCGCCGACGGTCAACATGGCCGTCCGCCTCATGGTCTGCGCGGCGTTCCTCCACCACCCCGGTGCCGATCTCCTGCCCGGTGGCGTGGAGCCGTGGCCGGAGCACAGCCGGTGACCGATGTGGACGGCGGCCCTCACCGTGGCGAGCGTTCCGGTGCTCCCGCCGCCCGGCCTGACGACTCCCCGGCCGGGCGAGGACCGACGGGGCCTGCTCGGGCAGGGTCGCACGCGAGGTCCGGGCACACCGAGACGGCACGGGGACGGCTGCGCAGACTCAACCTCGTCATGTTCCTCCCGCTGCTCGCCACCGTGGGGGCGCTGCTGGTGGTGACGGACGCCCGGACCTGGTGGCAGGCCGTGGTCCTGGCTCTGGGCGTGGTCGCGGCCCTGGTGGCCTTCGTATGGTGGGCGGCGCGCGACCTCTCCCGTGTCGCACTCCCCTGCCTGATCGTCACCGCGGCCGTATGGGCCCTCGGCGTGCTGGTGACGGGCAATGACACGGCGTTCTACGGCATCTCGATCGTGGGTCCCCTGACCATCCCTCAGTTACCGCGCCATCGAGGATGGGCGGCGCTGGGGGTGACCGCCTACGTCGCCGCGACAGGCGCGGCGCGGCTGTTGGTGACAGAGGAACACCTGTCCGGCGTGCTGATCGCGTACGTCATCGTCCCCGCGGGCGTCACCGCGGTGCTGACCGGCCTCATGTTCCCCAACCAGAGGTTCTACGGCCTCGTGGCGGAGCTGGAGGAGGCACGAGAACGCGAAGCCGAGCTGGCCGTCATCCGAGAGCGCATGCGTTTCGCCAGCGATCTGCACGATATCCAGGGCCACACGCTGCACGTGGTGAAGCTGAAGATCACGCTGGCCCAGAGGCTGCTGCACAGCGACGCCGAACGGGTGGAGCAGGAACTGCGCGAGGTGCACACCCTGGTCAGCGACACCATCAACCAGACCAAGGAGCTCGCCTACGCGCAACGGCGGCTCAACCTGTCCGCGGAGCTGGAGAACGCGAAGAACCTCTTCGAGGCCGCAGGCATCCGCGTACGCGTCGACCGTGAGGCCGAGGTCGACGCGCACGTGGGCGAGCTGCTCGGCCAGGTCCTGCGAGAGACGACGACCAACATCCTGCGGCACGCGCAGGCCGGGCAGGTGCGCATCACCCTGTCGGAGTCGGGCATCGCCATCGTCAACGACGGCGCGCGGGAGGCTCCGCTGCCCGAACTGCGGGGGCTCGCCACGCTCAGGGAACGAGTGGCGGGCAACGGGGGCGAGCTGACGGTGGAGCAGAAGGACGGGCGTTTCCTCACGGCCGCGGCATTCCCGCACGGTCGCTCGGACGCGGCCCGCTGAAGCGGGGAAGGACGACTGATGACCACCGTGGTACTCGCCGACGACGAGGCACTCCTGCGCAAAGCACTGGCGGCGCTGCTCCCCCTCGAGGGCGAGATCACCGTGCTCGCCGAAGCGGAAGACGGGGAGGCCGCCGTCCAGGCCACGCTGCGACACCAGCCCGACGTGCTCGTCATCGACCTGGAGATGCCCGGTATGGACGGCCTCGGTGCCGTGGCGGAGATCCGCCGGGTGCGGCCGGAGCAGGTGATCCTCATGCTGACCCGCCATGCCAGGCCCGGGGTGCTGCGCAAGGCACTGAAGCTCGGTGTCCAGGGCTTCGTCAGCAAGTCCGCGGAACCGGCACACATCGTCTCGGTCATCGCGACTCTGCACGAGGGCAGGCGATGGATCGACCCCGATGTCTCCGCCCTCGCCGTCGTCGACGACTGCCCGCTCACCGACCGCGAGCTCGACGTGCTGCGAGCGACCGGCGAAGGCTACTCGGCCGCCGACATCGCCGCCCGGCTCCACCTGGCGGAAGGCACGGTGCGCAACTACCTCTCGAACGCGATGCAGAAGACCCAGACCCGGACCCGGCACGAAGCGGCGCGGTACGCGCGTGAACACGACTGGCTGTGAGCGCCGAAGGCGATCACAGAAGGCCGATTGGCTGCCCGCATTGCCCAGAGCCATGGGTGACAGCGGCCGCCGCGTCCTCCTTCTGGAACGTGGGCCGGACCGTTTCGATCAGAGCGTCGCAGCGGCCCTCACGTGGCCTGCGACGGCCGCCTGCCGTTCTGCAGCGCGTTGGGCGCCGCCTTCCCGACCAGGTCGGGGATCACCTGGCCGAGCTCGGCGGGATCCCAGCGGGATCCCTTGTCGACCTCAGGTCCCGCCTGCCAGCCCTCCGCCACGCTGATCACACCGCCCCTGACGTTGAAGACCCTGCCGGTGATCTCCCTGGCCTCCTCGCTGGCCAGCCAGACGGCCAGCGGTGCCACGTTGTCGGCCTGGAAGGCGTTGAAGTCGGTGGAGACGGGCCGGGGCCTGCCGGACATCAGGTTCTCGGTCATCCGGGTGAGGGCGGTGGGGGCGAGCGCGTTGACGGTCACGCCGTACCTGGCCAGCTCCTGGGAGGCGATGACGGTGAGCGAGGCGATGCCCGCCTTGGCCGCGCCGTAGTTGCCCTGCCCCGGATTGCCGTAGATGCCCGAGGAGGAGGTGGTGTTGATGATGCGCGCGTCGACGTCCACCCCGCTCTTGAACCGTTCGCGCCAGTAGGCGGCGGCGTGCCGCATCGGGGCGAAGGTGCCGCGCAGATGGACCCGGATCACCGCGTCCCACTCGTCGATCGTCATGTTCACCAGCATCCGGTCGCGCAGGATGCCGGCGTTGTTGACCAGGACGTCCAGCTCGCCGTAGTGGTCGATCGCCGCCTGGACGAGCCGCCCGGCGCCGTCGAAGTCGGAGACGTCCTCGCCGTTGGCGATGGCCTCCCCGCCCATCGCCCGGATCTCGTCGACGACCTCTCCCGCGGGTCCCTCCGACGAGCCCGTGCCGTCCACCTTCGCGCCGAGGTCGTTGACGACGACCCTGGCGCCCTGCCGGGCGAACTCCAGGGCGTGGCCGCGCCCGATGCCCCGGGCCGCCCCGGTGACGATGACCACCCGCCCCGACACGATGCCGCTCATACGACCTCCCAATTTTAGAATAAAGTTCTAAATAGGAGCGTGTCGAAGATCGGGGCTGATGTCAACGCCCCCCTCCGGAGGCACCGGCCGGTGATGGACACGACCACCTCGTAGGCCCGATGGGAATCAAGCGGCGGCCTGACCGTGCCGTCCTTGCGGCGGGCGCCGGCGCGAACAACCGCCCCTTACCCATGGCGTTGCCGATCCACGTGGCGGCGAACCACACCTCCGGCGTGGAGTAGTCGTAGCACGCCCACGCCCGATGCTGCCACGACTGGTCCGGCTGGAAGGCACGGAGGCGACGAGCAGTCCACCGGGCGGGATCAACCTCGCTCATCATGTCCACCGGAGGCCTCTTCTATATCGTCGGTATATCTTTTCAGGGAGGCCGTGTATCGTAGGTATAGATGAAATCAGGACGAGAGAGCTTGCTCGAGGCTGCGCGCACGCTGCTTGCCGAGCACCCCGAGCGTGAGCCCACTACACGCGAGCTATACGAGGCGGCGGGCGTGGCCGCACCGACGCTCTACCACCACTTCGGGGACAAGGGCGGCCTGATCGAGGCAGTTGTCGAAGAAGCCTTCACCACCTATCTGGAGCAGAAGCACGCCCTCCCCCGTACAGGCGACTGGATCGTCGACTTCGGGGCCGGTTGGGACATGCACATCGGCTTCGGCGTAGAGAATCCCGTCCTTTACACGGTCATGTACGGCCGGGCCGACGGGCGGCGCTCGCGCGCCGCGCAGACCGCGGAAGCCGAGTTGCGCCGCGGTCTGGAGCATCTTGCGGATGCCGGGCTCCTCCTGATGGATGTTGACGAGGCGATGGCCGTGACGACGGCGATGGCCGTCGGCTGCGTTATGCAGCTGAGCCACTGCGGCGGGTCCGCCACCGGCCCGGTGGCACGAACGATGCGGTCCGCGCTGCTGTCCCAGCTCGTAGGGGTCCAGCCCGAAAGCGACGACGCCAACCAGGCTGTCCAGTCGCTGCTCGCCCGGCTCAACTCCGCGACGGGGCTGTTCACCGATGCCGAGGAGGCGCTACTGCGCCAGTGGTTGCGCACGCTCGCCGAGCACTCTGAACCGGTGCCTGGCGACGACGGCGGCGTCGCACCGGCGACATCCCGACAAGTCGCACGACGAAAGGACTGAGGAGATGTCCAACACCACCAATGAGAAGTTCATCGCCGATCACCTGGTAGGAGGCCAGGACCGCGTTCCCCGCCTGGGGTACGGCGCCATGCAGTTGGCGGGCCCCGGAGTGATCGGGCTGCCCGACGACGTGACCGGCGCGATCGAGGTGCTGCGCGGCGCCGTGGACCAAGGGGTCCGGTTCTTCGACACCGCCAACGCTTACGGCCCGCGTACCGTCAACCAGATCATCGGGCGCGCGCTCAGCCCCTTCGCCGACGACGTCGTGATCGGGAACAAGGTCGGGGCATGGCGCGACCCAGCCGGTGGCTGGACGCTGGACCAGCGGCCGGAGACGTTGCGGGCCCAGGTGGAGGACGCGCTGCTCGACATGCGCACCGATGTCAGTACGCTCACCTACCTGCGTTTGCGGGGAGACAGCCAGGCTCCGGGCGATGATGCGCCACCCGAGGACGTCCCCCTTGAGGAGGCGCTCGGTGCCCTGGTCCAGCTCCGCGACGAGGGCAAGATCCGCCATATCGGGCTGTCCGGCGCCTCTCCCGAGATGCTTGAGCGCGCCCAGCAGGTCACGCCCATCGCGGCTGTCCAGAACCGCTTCAACCTGGTCGATCGCAGCGGAATCGAAGTGCTGCAGTCCTGCGAGCGGCAAGGCATCGCATTCGTGCCGTTCTGGCCGCTCGCGTTCGGTTACCTCGGCGAACTCGAGACGCTCACGAGGCCTGCTCGGCGGCTCGGAGCCTCCACCTCGACTGTGGCCCTGGCATGGCTGCTGCGCCGCTCGCCGGTCATGGTCCCGATTCCGGGCACCAAGTCGCTCGCGCACCTGCGCGACAACATCGGGGCCGCCGAGGTCGCGACCCAACTGACCGACGACGAGGTCGCCGCACTGACCGCGGTCGAGAACGAAGAGTCAGCGACGTTGAGCAAAATGCCGGCTCTCATGACGGCCGCCTTGGTGCGCGCCGGCGTACGGCCTTCGACTGACTGAAATCCTCGTACAGGGCAGACGTCACCGAACCACCGGCCGGCTCGGCGAGCGCACCGCACCGAGCGCCGAGCTTTTTGGTGGATCTACCGTACTGCAGGGCCGGCGTCGATCACCGGGTGGTGTCCCAGGCCGTCGTGGTCGCCACCGGCGTCGCGACCGGCTCTCCGCACACATCATCGACCTCATCCGCACCCGCGACGCACTCGACGGGCTGATGGCCGTGAACCGAGCCCATCGTGAGAAGCTGCGGGTACCGCTGGCCGGCTGACCACCCCCTGATCCCGCTCACCATACGAGGGAGGTGCCCTGCTGATGCACCTCCCTCGCGGCTCAAAATACGCCGGATACGAAGTCCGTTCGATCAGCTATATCGCCGGCTGATTCGCCGGATTCACCTCGATCATCTCGATGCCGAGCAGGTCGGCCACGGCGCGCAGTTCGGCGGCGCGGTGGCCGGTGCCCAGGGCCCAGTGGTGGGAGATGCCGGTCGCGCTCCAGGCGTCGGTCCACTCGCCGGGGTCGCACCCGAAGTCCACCCGCGAGGTGGTGTTGCCGATCCGCAGGTGCGGGCCGTCCACCGTCTTCCCCTCGGAGACGACAAAGGCGAACTTCCCGTCCCGCTTCTGCAGCAGGCCGAGGGCGGTCACCGGGCCGTGCGTGACGTCGAACTCGACCGACACGCCCCAGCCGCGCTTGCCGTGGTAGACGCCCAGCCCGCGGAGCAGCGGCCGCTGCGAGCTGATCGCGAGGTGGGCGGGCCCGTCGTGGCCCATCTCGACGTGCCCCCGCAGGAAGTCCAGGGCCTGGAACTCGGTGAAGGAGCCTCCGGCGCCGAGCCGGTCCATGATGAGCATGGCCAGGGAGGTGCGCAGCTCGTACTCTCCCGCAGCGGGTATCCCCCTGGCGGTCAGCAGGGACGCGCCGAGGATCATGCCGGCGCCGAGGCGCTCGTGGATCTCACCGTCCAGGCCCCGGTGATAGTAGGCCAGGCTGTCGAGGGCGAAGTCGTCGACGAGCCGGTCCAGGCCGACCGAGACGCGGGCGGCCCAGGAGAAGTCGTCGTCGTTGACCGTGTCGGCCAGCTCGAAGACCTCCCTGGCGAGGTCGGTGCGCTCCTTGACCTCGGCGTCGGTCACCTTCTCCACCCGTACGCGGAGGTCGTCGAACTCCAGCACCTCGACGTGGCCGCCGAGGTTGACCGGGATCAGGGTCAGGTCCGTGGCCACGTCCAGCATGCCGGGGTAGAGGTGGCCCATCAGGCCGTGCCGTCCCCGCCGGAGGGTGGCGCGCACCCCGGCCGCCTTGACCCAGCGTCCGATCTTGGCCCAGGCCCGCTCGTCCTCCAGGTATCCCGACACCGACCGGAAGGGGATGCCGGCTCTGATGAAGGTGTTGGCCATCTCCGGCAGCGGGCAGGCGCCGCAGTAGGCCAGCCACTGGCCGGTGTCGAAGGTCTCGTGGTCCATCGACTCGGTCGGCTGCAGGTTGATCAGCAGCACCGGCGCGCCGCTGCGCTGCGCGACGGGGAGCAGCATGGTCGCGGTCATGTAGGTCGTCAGGAAGCCGACGATGATGTCACAGCCGGCCGCGCGGAGCTTCTCCGCCGCCACGGCGCCCTCCTGGGCGTCGGAGATGAACCCGACGTCGACGACGTCGCAACCGAGCTCGCGCATCCGCTCCGACACCCGTTCGGAGGAGCGCCGGAGCTGCGGCAGCAGATCCGGGAACTGCGGCCAGTAGGCTCCGAGGCCTCCCGCGACCAGCCCCACCTTGGTCCGGGGGGCGTCGATCCGGTTAAGGGCGGTGGTCATCTGCTGTCCTCTCTCGTCCCTGCGGGCCTCGTCTCCGCGGGTCCCGTCTCCGTGGGTTCCATCTCTGCGGGCCTCGCCTCTGCAGACTTCGTCTCTGCGGGCCTCGCCTCTGCGGGCGCGCTCATCAGGCGCCCCAGCCGGCGGGGGCGCCGCCGACCCGCTCATCCCGAACCCTCTCGAAATACCCCGACCGGGCATAGGCCGCCATCGGATCGGGATCCAACCCCATCTCCGCCCGCACCTGCCCCAGCAACGGCCGCACATCGGTGTTATAGGCATCCATCACCACCGCATTGGCCCCCAGCACATCCCCCGCCGCCTGCGCCACCGACAACGCCCCCCGATCCACCAGCAACGCCTTCGCCGTGGCCTCCTGCACATTCATCACCGACCGAATCTGCCCCGCGATCTTCGGCTCGATGTTGTGACACTGATCCAACATGAACGCCACATTCGCCTCCGCCTCCAACCCACCCCCGCCGATCACCTCGAACATGATCCGAAACAACTGAAACGGATCCGCCGCCCCCACCATCAGATCGTCATCGGCATAAAACCGCGAGTTGAAGTCAAACCCGCCCAGCTTGCCCTCCCGCAGCAAAAACGCCACGATGAACTCGATGTTCGTGCCCGGCGCATGATGACCGGTATCCACCACCACCTGCGCCCGCTCGCCCAACCGCAGGCAGTGCGCATACGCGGTGCCCCAATCCGGCACATCACTGACATAAAACGCCGGCTCAAACAACTTGTACTCCAGCAAAAACCGCTGGCCCTCGCCCAGCCGGGCATACACCCGCTCCAGCGCCACCGCCAAACGATCCTGGCGGGCGCGGATGTCGTCTTGGCCCGGATAGTTGGTGCCATCGGAAAACCACAGCTTCAACGTTGATGAGCCGGTGGCATCCATGATGTCCACGCACTCCAGCAGATGATCGATCGCCCGCGCCCGCACCTTCGGGTCCGGGTTGGTCACGCTGCCCAGCATGTAGGCGTCATCTTGGAACACGTTGGAGTTGATCGCCCCGATGCCCACTCCCAGCTCCGCCGCCCGGGCGGCCAGCGCGCCGTAGTCGGCCACCCGGTCCCACGGGATGTGCAGCGCCACCGTGGGTGCCACCCCGGTGAAGCGGTGCACCTGCGCCGCGTCGGCGAGTTTTTCAAACGGGTCGCGGGGCACTCCGGCCTGGGCGAACACCTTGAATCGGGTGCCGGAGTTACCGAACGCCCAGGAGGGGGTCTCGATGTGCTGCCGCCGCAGCAAGTCCTTGATCATAAAAATCCCTAATCCAGATGGAAGGCCTCGACGAGGGTCACGAACCCCTCGTCCGGCCTGCCGTCGAGGTCTTCGAAGAACGGCGCCATCTCGGCCTGCCACCGCGCGTTGACCTCGGTCGCCGCCATGCCGTCGCGGGCCGCGTCGAAGTCCTCGGTCTCCAGGTAGCCGACGAGGAGCCCGTCCTCGCGCAGAAACAGCGAGTAGTTGTGCCAGCCGGTGGCCCGCAGGGCGTCCTGCATCTCGGGCCACACCGCCCGGTGACGCTCGCGATATTCGTCCAGGCGGTCGGGCCGCACCTTCAGCAGGAAGCAGACACGCTGCATGAAACGCCTTCCCCCACCCTGCGGCTCGCGCCTGCCCGTGCCGGTGGGCGCGAGCCGCAGGAGGTGCTTCTTGAGAATTCTCAGAAGTCGAACTGGTCGATGTTGGCCGCGTCGAAGGTGAACGGCGGGCCGAGGATGATCTCACCGTCCTTGCCGATGGTCCGCTCGCCGAGCTTGCCCGCCTTGAGCACCTCTCCCTCGGCGCCGGTGATCTGGCCGGAGGCCAGCGCGGCGGCGGCGTAGGAGGCGAGGTAGCCGAGGTCCTTCGGGTTCCACAGCGCGAACTTCTGGACGGTCTTGTCCTTGACGAACTGGCGCATCTGGTTGGGCGTGCCGAGGCCCGTCAGGACGACCTTGCCCTTGTACTTGGAGCCGGAGATGTAGCGGGCTCCGGCGGAGATGCCGACGGTGGTCGGCGAGATGATGCCCTTCAGGTCCGGGTAGGCCTGGAGCAGTCCCTGGGTCTCCTGGAAGGACTTCTGGTCGTCGTCGTCGCCGTAGGCGACCTTGACCAGCTTCATGTCCTTGTACTCGGGCTTGGTGAGCTCGTCCTTCATGAACTCGATCCAGGTGTTCTGGTTCGTCGCGTTGGCCGTCGCGGAGAGGATCGCGATCTCGCCCTTGTGATCGATCATGTCGGCGAGCAGCTTGACCTGGCTGCGGCCGATCTCCTCGGAGTTGGCCTGGTTGATGAAGAGGTCCCGGCAGTCCTTGGAGGCGTCCGAGTCGTAGGCAACGATCTTGATGCCCTTGGCCCTGGCCTGCTGGAGCGGGCCGCACACCGCGTTGGCGTCGTTGGCCGCGATCAGGATGGCGTCGTGGCCCTGCTGGGTCAGCGTGTTGATGTAGGAGACCTGCGAGGAGGCGGAAGCGTCGGACGGGCCGACCTCCTTGGCCTCACCCTTGTACTCCGCGGCCGCCTCGATGCCCGCCTTGTCGACGATCGTCTCGTACGGGTTGTTGATCTGCTTGGGCAGGAAGGCGATCTTCAGGCCCTCCTTGATCGGCGCGTTCGGGTCGGCCTTGGCGGGAGCCGAGGACGAGGGTGCCGCCGCGGGAGGCGCGGAGGCCGCTGAGTCCTTGGTGGTCCCGCCGCAGGCCGCCAGGCCCAGGACGAGCAGGCTCGCGGCGACGACGGCGGAGGCCATCCGCCGGGGGGCTTTTGTCACCATTGTTCCTCTCTTGCCGATCTTGCTTGATGAGTTTTCGCTGACGGGCTTCACGAGGCCGGCAATCGGCGCCGCTGCCGTATGACGGCAGCGAGGCGCGGAGTGAGCACCGAGACGATGAGAAGCAGACCGGTGACGACCGACTGGATCTCGGTCGTCACGTCGTTGAGCATGAGCAGGTTGCGCAGGAGGCCGATGAGCAGCACTCCGGCGATCACGCCGCCGAGGGTGCCCTTGCCTCCGTCGAAGTCGACACCGCCGATCAGCACCGCGGCGATGACCGCCAGTTCGATGCCGACGCCGTTGTCGGCGCGGGCGCTGCCGTACCGGAGGGTGAAGATGACACCGGCGAAGGCGGCGATCGTGCCGGAGAGCACGAACAGCACGAGCTTGATCCGCTTGACCCGGATCCCGGCGAAGAAGGCGGCCTCCTCCTGCGAGCCGATGGCGAACAGGGACCGGCCGAAACCGGTGGAGTGCAGGACGATCGCGGTCACCACGGCCAGCACGACGAACAGTGCCACCGGATACGGGATCGGGGTGCCGGGCACGTCGTCCACCGCGAGGGAGGCGTACTGCTGGGGGAACTCGGCGATGGCCCTGTCCCCGAGCACGACGTAGGCGAGCCCCCGGTAGAGCGCCATCGTCCCGATGGTGACCGCGAGGGAGGGCAGTCCCAGCCTGGTCACCAGGAGTCCGTTGACCAGGCCGCACACCGCCCCGACCACGATCACCAGCGGGATGATCGTCTCGATCGCCCAGCCGGCGTCCCACAGCGAGCCCACCAGCGCGCTGGACAGGCCCAGCACCGAGGCGACCGACAGGTCCACCTCGGCGGCGACGACGAGCATCGTCATCGCCAGGGCGATCAGCGCGATCTCGCCGAGGTCTCCGAGCGCGAACGACAGGTTGCCCGCGCTCGCGAAGCTCGGGGAGGTGAGCGAGCCCCCGAGGAAGACCACCAGCAGCAGGGCGGTGACGAGCACGTCCCAGCGGAGAAGGTGGCCGACGCCCCGCCTGGAGGTTCCGGGGCCGGGGGCGGCCGGCCCCGGAGACGCCTTCCGGGCCGGCGCGGCCTCGGACGTTGTTTCAGACACGGCGGACGTTCCTCCTTCGCAGCAGCCGGGCGACGCGCAGCGCCAGCACCCGGTCGACGCTGATCGCCAGGAGCAGTAGCGCGCCGGTGACGGCCTGCTGCCAGAACGGGTTGACGCGCAGCACCACCAGGGCGCTGCCGATCGTCGTGAGGAGCAGGGCGCCGAGCGTCGCCCCGTAGACGCTTCCCACGCCGCCGGTGATGGCCACCCCTCCGACGACGACGGCGCTCACGACCAGAAGCTCCCAGCCGTTCGCCGAGTCGGCGACGACCGTGCCGAACCTGGCCAGCCAGAGCACGCCGCCGAGACCGGCGAGCGCTCCGCTGAGCAGGTAGGCGGCCAGGACGCGCCGCCGTACCGGGATCCCCGCGAGCAGCGCGGCCTCGGGGCTGGAGCCGATGGCGTAGAACTCCCGGCCCGACGGATAGGACCGCAGGTAGAAGCCCATGGCCAGCATGATGAGAACGGTGATCAGCGGCAGGTACGGCACGCCGAGCACGCTGCCGTTGCCCAGGTCGAGCAGGCCGGGCGGCAGGTCGACCGCGTTGATCTGCCGTCCGTGCGCGAGGTAGTAGTCGATGCCCTGGATGACGTAGAGCGTGCCGAGGGTCACCACGAGGGCGGGCACCCGGCAGAAGCTGACCAGCAGGCCGTTGATCAGCCCGCAGGCGGCGCCGATCGCGATGCCCAGGATCACCACGGAGACGATGCCCCTGCTGTGGTCGGCGGACAGGAAGTCGCCGGTGGTGAAGGCGACCAGGCCGACGACCGAGCCGACGGACAGGTCGATGTTCCGTGTCATGACCACCGCCGACTGGCCCACGGCCAGCAGCGCGAGGATCGAGGTGTTGAGCAGGATGTCCTTGACGCCCTGGCCGGACAGGAAGTTGGGATTGGCCACCGCGGTCACGCCGACCAAAACCACCAGGGCCGCGACCAGGCTCAGCTCCCGTGCCCGGAAGACCATGTCGACCAGGTTGCGGGCGCTGCGTCCCGCCGCCGGGGCCGGTGGCGTGGTTGTCACCGTGCTCATGCGGCCCTCCCGGTCGCTGCGGACATGACGCTCTCCTCGGTGGCATCGGCGCGGGGGATCTCGGCGGCGATCCGCCCCTCGTGCATGACGAGCACCCGGTCGGCCATGCCCAGCACCTCGGGCAGGTCGGAGGAGATCATCAGTACGGCGATCCCCTGGGCGGCGAGCTCGGAGAGCAACCGGTGCACCTCGGCCTTCGTGCCGACGTCGATGCCCCGGGTGGGCTCGTCGACGATCAGCACCGAGGGGTCCGTCGCCAGCCACTTGGCCAGCACGACCTTCTGCTGGTTGCCGCCCGACAGCACGCCCACCCCGTCGGTGAGCCGGCCGAACTTCAGCTGCAGCCGTACGGCCCAGTCCCTGGCCCGGTCGCGCTCGGCGGCACGCGAGATCAGGGGGCCCTTCCTGAGATCCCGCAGTCCCGCCAGCCCGATGTTGCGCTCGATCGACAGCTCCATGACCAGCCCCTGCTGGCGCCGGTCCTCCGGCACCAGGGCCAGCCCCGCCGCCATGGCGGCCGTCGGGGAGGCGGCGGGCAGCCGGGTGCCGCCGACCGTCACCGATCCGGCGTCGAACCGGTCGATTCCGAAGATCGCCCGCGCGACCTCGCTGCGACCGGCGCCGACCAGACCGGCCAGTGCCACGATCTCGCCCCGCCGTACCTCGAAGGAGACGTCGGCGAAGACGCCCTCCCTGGTCAGCCGGTCCACCTTCAGGGCGACCTCGCCCGCCACGGTCTCCTGCTTGGGGTAGAGCGCGTCCAGGTCACGGCCGACCATGCGCCGGATCAGGTCCTCGTGCGTCAGGCCCTCAACGGGCTCGCCGGCGATCCAGGCGCCGTCGCGGAGAGTCGTGACCCGCTGGCAGAGCTCGAAGATCTCATCCAGCCGGTGGGAGATGAACAGGACCGCGCAGCCCTGCTCCCGCAGTGCCTTGACCACGTTGAACAGCCGTGCCACCTCGTTGCCCGACAGGGCCGCGGTGGGCTCGTCCATGATGAGCACCCGCGCGCTCCGGGACAGGGCCTTGGCGATCTCGACGAGTTGCTGGTCGGCGATGGACAGGCCGCGGGCGGGCCGCTGCGGGTCGAGCCCGACGCCGAGCCGCTCGAACAGCTTGTCGGCCTCGGCGTTCATGGTCCTGCGATCGATGCGGCCCAGACCGCCCCGGGGCTGCCTGCCCATGAAGATGTTCTCGGCGACCGACAGGTCGGGGAAGAGCGTCGGTTCCTGGTAGATGACGGCGACGCCGGCCTGCTGGGCGTCGGCCGGTCCGTGGAAGACCACGGGCTCGCCGTCCAGCAGCACCTGGCCGCTGTCGGGACGGTGCACCCCGGCCAACGTCTTGACCAGCGTCGACTTTCCGGCGCCGTTCTCTCCGGCGAGAGCGTGGGCCTCACCGGCGAAGAGCTCCAGCGAGACGTCTCGTAGGGCCCGCACCGCGCCGAAGGCCTTGCTGACATGTGATAGCGCCAGAGTGGGCTGCTCTGGCCCGGTTTCTCCCACCAGCAGCTCCTGCCAAAAACGATTTAACGGGTTGTGGTGGACAGTAGAACCAAGCTCCGACGGGTGTCAATGGAGCATGAACATGCCGTTTCCTTAGCGTTACACGACCTCCGCCGCTCTCACCGCGACATCCCTCCAGGCCGGCTTGCCCGCGCACGCCGAGCCGCGCGAGCGAACTTCCGCTTATTACGTTTTAATCACCCCGGCCGGGACGAGGCACGGAACGCCAAAGGCGAAGTTGGCGAGACTTTTGACCTCAATGCGATCACGAAGCGTAAATGATCGCAAACAGAGCGTGTTAGCTTCTGAAGGCTTGATCCACTTCGCGTGGAGAAGCTCGTTTTCGAACGCTCTCGTCACTCCGGCTTTGGGATCCACTATGCGTAGTCCACTGTTCGTCATGGCCGCGGCCGCCCTTGCCACGGCCCTCGCCCTGCCCGCCGTCGCAGACACCACCGGCGACACCATCGTCACATTCACCATCACGGCCGGGGCTCTCGCGATCACCGTGCCGCCGACCGCGAACCTGGGCAGCGCGGCGGCGGGCGCGGCCAGCATCTCGGGCCAGCTGGGACCCGTCACGGTGACGGACGCCCGCGGTGCCCTGGTCGCCTCGTGGACCGTCACCGTCAGCTCCACGTCCTTCACCACCGGCGGCGCGACACCGGCCGAGACCATCCCGAACTCGGCCGTCAACTATTCCGCGGGACTGCCGACCAGCACGACCGGCCTCGGAGTCTTCACACCCGGTCTTCCCGGCAGCCTCGCCTCACCGCGCACCGCCTTCTCCCTCGCCGCGGGCATCGGAAACAACTCCGCCACCTGGAACCCGACGATCACCGTGAACCTGCCGGCCGCGGTCGTCACCGGCGTCTATACCGGCACGATCACCCACTCGGTGGCCTAGCCGGGATCATCGAAAATCGTGTTCCGCCATCTCACCTCTCTTGCGCTACTGGTGGCCGTCGCGCTCGCCCCGGCCATCAGTACATCGCAGGCATCCGCTCAGGCAGCCGGACGGCCCTCACCCGACGGCATCGGGATCCGGCTGGTCGACGTGCCCATCGTGACCCGGGCCGACCCACGGGCCCGGCGTTATATCGTCGACCACCTCAAGCCGGGCATGGTCATCGACCGGCGGATCGAGGTGTCCAACACGACCGACGACCGCCTGCGGGTGGCCGTCTATCCGGCCGCGGCGTCGATCAGCAACGGGAAGTTCACGTTCGCCGACGGCCACATCTCCAATGAGCTGTCCACCTGGACCTCGGTAGCCCCTCGCGAGCTGACCCTGGCGCCGCACAGCAGCTCCATGGCCACCGTGGCCGTCACCGTTCCGGACAAGGCCTCCGCCGGGGAGCGCTACGCCGTGGTGTGGGCCGAGGTGACCACGATCGCGCCGCCCGGCGGCGTCAACGAGGTGAACCGTGTCGGCGTCCGGATCTACCTCTCGGTCGGCCCCGGTGGCGCACCGCCGACGGACTTCACCATCGACACGCTGACGACCCAGCGGACGGCCGACGGCAAGCCGATGGTCCTCGCCCAGGTGCACAACACGGGGGGCCGTGCCCTCGACCTGACCGGTGACCTGCGGCTCTCCGAGGGCCCGGGGGGCATGAGCGCGGGGCCGTTCGACGTCCAGCTCGGCACGACCCTCCCTCCCGGCGGCATCGGCACCGCCACCGTGCCTCTCAGCGACCAGGTGCCCGACGGACCGTGGAAGGCACGGATCCGCCTGCAGAGCGGGCTGGTGAAACGCGTCGCCCAGGCGACCATCCGCTTCCCGTCCTCCGCCGGTCTGGCGGCGGCGGTGCCGACGGAGGCGGATCTCCTTCCGGTGGCGATCACGGCAGGTCTGGTCCTGACCGCGACCGGGCTGACCGTCGCCCTGCTCAGGCGCGGTCGTCGCGTCGCCCAAGCGGGGCCGTGACGATCCTTTGCGGTACGGCCCCGCCGTACCGCAAAGGACCCCGCCGGTGATCCGCCCGGCGGGCCGTCAGCTCAGGCCGTCGCCCGCGCCGAACGTGCTCGCGCTCCTTCTTCGTGCTCGGGAAGTACGTGATGAGCTTGCTCTGAGGGAGCCTGGTGGACGGGTGGTTCTTGCCCGTGGCCTCCAGCATCAGGAGCAGGTGGAAGGCCGCGCGCCGCGCCATCCTGCGAGCCGGACAGGGCACCTTGCGGTAGCGAGAGCGGATACGCCGCGTACAGTGCCTTGTCGCAGCCTGACCACCGACCGCGACAGCCTCGCGCTGGTGCCGCCTCGGGCAACGTTCGCAGCAGCTCCTCGCCCTGATCCCGGACGGCTATAAAGACCCGCTCTTCGTCATCGCCGACAGGGTCACCGTCGATTCGCAGGAGATGCCGTTCCTGGTCATCGAGCTGGAATTCACGTGAGAGACGCGCGTCATCCCCTCTGAACTCCCCGGGATTCACGCCATCCTCTCCATCGCCACCATGGACTTCGGCGAGTTCGCCGAGAGCGCCGATGCGGACGGCGTCTTCCACGGGTTCCACAGCCGAACCGCTACGCCGCCGAAAAACATGGAACGTCACCAGGAGGGCCTAGACAAGTGATTCCTTAGCTCGCGTCGGCCGGGATGATCGGCGCGGCGAGTCCGATCGCGCACGCCTTGAACAGGTGGTCGAGCCGTGGGGCGAAGTCGAGCGCGACGTGGCCCCAGGCCGGCACCTCCTCGTACAGCGCCGCGAGGGTCGGAGTCGGTGCATCTCAGCGACCAGGCGCGGGTCGTGTCGACCCAGGGGTACGACATCGATCCCGCCTTCGCGGTCGCCGTCGTCCCCAACACGATCATGGCCCACGTCGCTCTCACCCGCGCCATCACCATGTCCGCGGGCGAGAGCGTCCTCGTCCCACGGCGCGCTGGGCGCGTTCGCCGCCGCCTTCCCCGGCATCGCCCGGCAGTTGGGCGCCTCACGCGTGGTCGACACGGTCCGCACCGAAAGGACGTCCCTGCGCCGGTGGTCCCATCGCATCGGCGCGGGCCCGTCGCCGGAGGTGGGGTCGTTCTTCGGGGAGGTCATGATGCCTTTCATCTCCGATTTCCGTCGGCCCGGCCACGGCGCGCGTCCCGCTCCGCCGCGTTCTCTCGATGAACGAAAACCGCCATGTGCGGCAGGTGCGGCGTCGCTGCGGCCTGCTCTTCGAAACGCCTGCCGCGTCGTACGGACTTCTCGACGGACGAGCCGAGACCCCCTCGGGAGCGGGGTGGGCGACTCGCCCGTCGAGTCGGACTACAGCGCGTGGAGCAGCTCCAAGCCCATCGTGGTGGGGAGGGCGGCGAGGTCGCCTCCGGCGAGCTTGCCGGCGGCCGTGCGCAGGGCGCTCAGGCTGTGCAGGTAGGGATCGACACCCAAGCTGATGCGGCGGGCACCGGCCCGCTGGATGTCATCGAGGGTGAAATCGCCCGACGACCATCCCAGGAGTACGTTGACGGGCTTGGGCGCGACCGCCTTGACGACGGTGGCGACGGCGTCCAGGTCGGGCAGGTAGGGGGCGAACAGCACATCCGCGCCGGCCTCGGCGAAGGCGGTCAGGCGGCGGATGGTGTCGTCGAGGTCCGGCCGGCCCTGGATGAAGTTGTCGGTGCGGCCGGTCAGCACGATCTGTCCCCGGGCCGCGGTGGCGGCGCGGCGGATGCGCTCCACGGCCTCGTCGAAGTCACGGATGGGGTGGTCGGGGTCGGCGGAGGTGTCCTCGATGCCGATGCCGGACAGGCCCGCGGCGATGGCGGCCTCAACGGTGGCGGCGACGTCGTCAGGGGTGTCGCCGTAACCGTCCTCGAAGTCACCGTTGACGGGAAGCCTGCTTGCCCGGCTGAGCAGTTGTGCGTGTGCGAGATGCTCGTCGCGGCTGATCGCGTGACGACCGTCAAGGCGGCCGAGGGTGGCGGCGAAGGCGGCCGAAGAGGTGGCGACGGCCTTGAAGCCCGCTTCGGCGAACACCGCGGCCGACAGTCCGTCGAAGGCGTTGGGCATGACGAAGACGTTGTTCTGCTCGTGCAGGGCGGCGAAGGCTTCGTAGCGCTCGCGCGAGGTGGTACCAGACATGGCTCTATCCTCTCGAGATGGATGGTGTCGTGCTGACCGTCGCCGTATCCGTCCGACGGTCCACCCGACGGCCCGCCCGTCGGTCTCGCTCAGCATTTACGCAGGTCAGAAATATGAACTTCTAGTTTTTGGGCTACGCAGCCCAGTAAACCGGACGCAGATTGGGCTGTCAAACCCAATCCTGGAGTACGCTCTGTGTCATGGGCGTTAAAGGGGCCGATGCGAAGTTCACGGCCAAGGGGCTCGCGGCCAGGGCGCGCATCGTCGAGCACGCGGCGGAGTTGATCTACACCCATGGCGTGCACGGCACGAGCAACGAGCTGCTGCGCAAGGCATCGGGCGTCAGTGGATCACAGCTCACGCACTACTTCCCGGACAAGGAAAGTCTCGTGCTCGCGGTGATCGAGTGGCAGACGCAAAGAATCCTCACCCTGCACGCCGGATCCAGCTTCGCGGGGTTCGACACCATCGACGCCCTGCGGGAGTGGGCCGCGTTCTACCTCTCCCATGAGCGGGTGTGCCAGGAGGGCTGCACGCTGGGTTCGCTCGCGGCCGAGATCGTCAAGGCCGATCTCGATGTCCGCGACCAGCTCGCCGCCGACTTCGACCGCTGGAAAGACGTTCTGCGCGCCGGCCTCGATCGCATGCGCGAACACGGCCGGCTTCGCGGCGACGCCGACCCCGAGCGGCTGGCGAACCTGCTGCTGGCCGCCATGCAGGGGGGCATGCTGCTCGCTCAGATCGCCCGCGACATCACCCCGCTGCGTGACGCTCTGACCGCCGCCATCGATCATGTGCAGTCCTTCGAGGCGCCGCAGGCGCCGACCTCCCGCATGACCCCTTCGAAACAGGCAAATGGCCCCCGCACCCGGAGAATCACCGGGGGCAGGCACTGATCACTCTCTGCGACTGAACTTACCGGACTCGAGAAGGGCTCCATCCGGTGCCCGGTGTGATCACCGTGAGTTCACGACCACACCGGGCTGCTGCTTGGCTATCGCGATGCGAGAGCCGGGTACAGGGCGGTGACGGGCTGGGAGAGCGCGGCGTGCACGCCCTTGGTCATCTCGTCGACGAGTACCTCGTGCTCGCCCGCCTCCAGCGCGTCGAACACCGACGCGACGACGACGGACGGCTGGTGCATGTCGGCCGCGTCGTTGCCCGCCTGCATCGGCGTGTCGGTCGGGCCGAAGTAGACGCCGAGCACCTGCACTCCGTCCGAAGCGAATTCGAGCCGGAGGGCGTTCGTCGCCATCCACAGGCCGGCCTTGGAGACGCTGTGGGCCTTGCCGACGGCGAACCAGCTGAGGACGGAACCCACGTTGACGAGCGCACCCTTGGCCGAGCGGAGGGCAGGGGCGAGGGCGCGGGTGAGGCGGATCGGTCCGGTCAGGTTCGTCTCGATGGTCGCCGTGATGTCTTCCAACGGGGCGCTCAGCAGGTCGCCTCGGGGGAAGATGGCTGCGTTGTTCACCAAGATGGTGGTGTCGCCGGCCTCGCCCGCGGCCCGCTCGATCGAGGCGGGGTCGGTCAGGTCCATCCGCAGCGGCACGACGTGCTTGTCGTCCCATTCCTTGGGGTTTCGCGCGGCGGCGTAGACGCGGCCGGCGCCTCGTTCCAGGGCGGCCTTGACGAGTGCGCTACCGATTCCGCCGTTGGCGCCCGTGATGAGGACGGTGGCGTTGTTGAGCGATGTCATCTTCTTGTTCCTCTTTCCTTCAGGATGGATCTGTTGAGATGAGAAGATCGGCTATGCCGCGTGGGCCTTTCGGCGCCGCGCGGAGTGCGTGCCGGTGACGAGCGCACCGGTCATGGCCACGATCGCGATGACGATCCCGAAGCCGACTGCCATGGACGTCACGCCGACGCTCCCGACGAACTGGCCCGCGACGATCGCGGAGATACCCATGGCGAGATAGGCCACGAGGTAGATCGCGGCGAATAGCCCCCCGCGGTCGTGGGCTTTCACCTCGGGCACGAGCCCTCGCATGGTGCCCGAGAATGACGCGCCGAGCCCCGCCCCGCTGAACACAGCGGCAGCCCACAGCAGAGGCAGCGCTCCGGCGGCGACACTCCCGATGAACAAGATCGCGCCGAGCGTCATCGCACCGGCTCCGAGAAGCCTCAAGTGGTGAGGTCGCACGCCGGTCGTGAGTGCCGATGCCACGGTTCCGGCAGCGAAGGTGACGAACGCGGCCAAAGCGCCGACGATTGGGCTTGTCACCGCGAATACGGCGCCCAGCACGATGGGGACCAGCCCCAGGAACAACGCCATCGTCATGAACGCGCTGATCGTCCCGGGCAGGGTCGATGCGAACAGAGCGCGTACCTGGGGCGGCACCGAGACGCGCGGGACCAGCGACGCCAACGCGCCCGGCTTGCGAGATGAGGTCTCCGGGGTGAACACGGTGAAGACGGTTCCGATGGCCATGACCACGACGAGAACGAGCCAGACCGTGAACGCGGGGTCGGAGACGAACTGGGCGAGGATGCCCGCGAAGAGCGATCCGATGCCCAGGCCCGCCAGGGGCGCCATACTGGTCATCAGGGCGCCGAGCTTTTTGTGACGCTCGGGAGCGAGCTCCACGACGGCGGCGCTGAGCGCACTGGAGGCCGCCCCGGTGGCGACTCCTTGGACGATGCGGGCGGCGATGAGCCAGCCGATCGAGGGCGCGAACAGGAACACCAGCATCGCCGCCAGCTCGACCGCGAGCGCTGCGATCATGAGCGGGCGTCGGCCGATGTGGTCGGACAGCGATCCGATCACGAGGATCGCGATCAAGAGCGCGATGGCGTAGACGCCGAACGCGAGGGTCAGTTCCCACGGCGCGAGGCCCCAGTTCTTCTGGTAGATCGGCAGGAGCGGCGTCGGTGCGCCCGCCGCGACGAGGATCGCCACCATCGCCGCCGAGATACCGACGAAGCCGACGGCGCGCGGCAGGTACGGCCGGCGCGCGGACGAGGTTCGCGCTCGCCGGTCGGCGGCGGAAAGCACCCCGCCCTCGTTTGAACTGTTCACAGAACCACCAGGTCAGAGGTTGACGCCGTTGAGGAGGTCGACGGTCGCCCGGGTCCGTTCGGTCATGGCAGCGACCATAAACGAACAAACTTCGTTATTGCAAGTAAACAGGTTTCAGTGCATCAAACTACGAATGAAGAAGTTTGCTATGGTTGACGCATGAAGCGTCGTGATTACGGGCAGTACTGCGGCCTGGCTCGGGCACTGGAGCTCATAGGTGAACGATGGGCGTTGTTGATCGTGCGCAACCTCGCCGTGCGGCCGCACCGCTACACCGACCTGCTCGACGGGCTGCCCGGCATTCCCACGAACGTGCTCTCCACCCGGCTCAAGGAACTCGAGCACTCAGGCACCATCGAACGCCGCATCGCGCCGGCGCCGCAGCGCGGCGTCCTCTATGCGCTGACCCCCCTCGGCCACGAACTCGAACCGGCCATCTTCGCCCTCGGGCGCTGGGGAGCCCTCCACATGGACGAGCCGCGGCCGGGCGAGATCGTCACATCCGAGTCAGTGATCATGAATCTGCGGGGAGTGTTCGACGCCGAAGCCGCGGCCGCTCTGAGCGCGTGCTGGGAGATCCGCGCACCTGACCTGGTGCTGCACCTCGTGGTCACCGACGGCAAGCTCGAAGCCGGCGTGGGTCCGGCTCCAGCCGAACCCGATCTCGTGATCACCTTCCAGCCGGACGAGTTGCCCTCCTACCGGGAACTCATGCAAGCGGCCAAGTGCGGGTTGGTCGAACTGTCCGGCCGCCGCGAACTGCTGGACACCTTCCTGCGCGTGTTCGCCATCCCTCAGCCAGTCTGAAGCAGACTGTGTGGCGCCCGCCGTTCGGCGGCGCGTGACCACCCTCCCCCGGGGGTAAGGCTCGCGGCCGTACTTGGTAATCTCCGCGAGCCGACAAGAATATTAGGAGGGGCGTGGACCTGACAGCCCTCGCCCAGGTTGAGCCGCATGGCCGCCTGGGGCACGGAGCCGTGTGGCGATCCGCCGCGAATGCCATCGACAGCGCACTCTCGGAGGTGCCGGCGTGAGGCTCATGGGACAGGTGCTTATCTTCGACGCCGACGACACGCTGTGGGAAAACAACGTCCTCTTCGAGCGCGTCATCGACGACTTCCTGTACTGGCTGGAGCATCCGACCCTCGACAGGGCCGAGATCCGCGCCATCCTCAACGACATCGAGGCGGCGAACGCAGTCGCACACGGATACGGCAGCAAGGTGTTCCTGCGCAGTCTCGGCGAGTGCCTCGAGCGGTTGCGCGAGCGGCCGGCGACCACGGAGGAGCTCCGCCACATCAACGAGCTGGCGGCGGCTCTCCTGGAGAGTCGCATGGAGCTGGTCCCTGGCGTCGCCGAAACGCTCACCGACCTCGGCAGCCGGCACGACCTGCTCCTGCTCACCAAGGGCGACACGGACGAGCAGCAGCGCAAACTGGACATCTCCGGGCTCGCGCACCATTTCCGCAGCATCCACATCGTGGCGGAGAAGGACGTCGACACCTACCGGCGGCTCACGCAGGACCACAAGCTGACGCCCGAGACGACCTGGATGATCGGCAACTCGCCGAAATCCGACATCCTCCCCGCCCGGCAGGCGGGCATGAACGCCGTCTTCATCCCGAACGACAACACCTGGGTGCTCGAGCACAGCGAGCTCGACCCCGACGACGAGGGAGTGCTGCGGCTGCGGAAGTTCTCCGAGCTGCAGGATCACTTCTGAGGGCGAGGGGAGCCTCCCGTTGAGCATCGCCCCGTCTTTGAAACGAAGGATGCCAGGTGGGGCGAGTCTCCTGCGGTGGCGGCGGCGGATCCACTCATCCAGCAGGTGACCGTCGCGGTTGGTCCACACCCGCCGCGCGACAGGGCACGTGACGGAGAGCGATACGCGTAGAACCTTCCGCCATTTGCCTGCATCGCTGTCCCCGGCCCGACAACCGTTCCAGCCCACACCGGACACTCTCCTTGACCAGATGACCACATACGGTTACGGAACGCGCGATGACCGGTGGCTGCTCACTGACATCAAACGGAACGACCTCGGCATCTTCCATGCGTCGACCCTTCCGAACGGTGACTTCGCCTGGGTCGCGCTGAACGTTACCTCGACGCCCAGGCCGCCGTCAGTAGACGACGGCAGCGGCAATCTCGTAGGCATCACCGGCCCTCGGGAGGCACTCGTAGGTGCGTCGGTCCGCTCCAGTACCGGCCGGCGCTGTGGCACCATCCTGCAGCGCGGCGTCGGCGTCACCTACGCCCAAGGCACCGTCAACGGCCATGGCCGCCATGCGGGGCGAGGGGCGTGGGGGCACCCACGAACCCAATCGCGCAATGGTTGCAAGTTTCAATACCTGCAGATGTATTAAAAGAAAATTTCAGGCAGCGAAGACGTCCGGCCCCTCTCGCCGCCACGGATGGACGGCACGGGTCGCTGCGATCGAATACGCCGGGGTGGGCCATCCGGATGATTCGCCGGGCCGTCCGGCCTCGGGTCCCGGCACTCGGGAACGGCCGACCTCGGGGCCCGGCACCCAGGGGCGGCCGGCGCGAAGGCCTCGGGCCGGTGTCTGCCCAGTCCCCCGAGCCGATGATGCGCCTCTTGTCCTAAAGCGGCCATAAGGGCACTGATCAGGCACATCAGGTAAATCACTCAACTAATTACCAAACAGTGAATTTAATATTGTTTACCAAAATATTGACGTGCAGGGATAGATGGAGTCAAATGCGGATCAGTCCCACCAGTACCGGCGAGCCTCGCCGCCCCAATTTCCGCTAGCGCCAGCGCGCGGCGTTCACGGATTTCACGGCGAGGTCTCGCGTCCAGAAGGTTCGACGGGCCACGACTGTCCTCCAAAAGAGTTCGTGGTCCCGTCGCCCGGCAGAAGGAGTACCGCGTGAAACGCTCTGTTGCGTTTGCGCTAGTGGCCGCGACGACCAGTGTGGTCGTGGCACTGTCCACCGCATCGGCTGGAGCAGCCGGGCTGACCGCCCTAGCTCCTCCCGACACCCCCGCCCAGTCCGCCGACCGCCTGGTCGAAGCCCACCCGGCCATCCTCAGGGCATCGGCCAGGGATCAGTTCCTCCGCCAGGGCTCCATCCCGGGCAAGGGAGGGCTCAACTACGTCTCCTACAGCCGCACCTACTCCGGCCTGCCGGTCTACGGCGGCGACTTCGTCGTCGTCACCAATCCCAGCGGCGGGGTGCTGAGCACCTCGATCGCCCAGAACGAGACGCTGAACGTCGGCGTCACCCCGACGGTGTCGGCGGACAAGGCCGCGGAGATCGCCAAGGCCGAGAGCGCCGAGGTCACCGCGGCCTCCGCTCCGAAGCTGTCGGTGATGGCCCAGGGCTCGGGACGGCTCGCCTACGAGGTCGTCGTGAACGGCACGGCCCAGGGCCGCGAGAGCAAGCTCCACGTCTTCGTCGACGCCCAGACCGGTGAGGTCGCCGAGAAGTGGGACGAGGTCAAGGACGGCCAAGGCGCCGGCTACTACAACGGCCCGGTCACCATCGGCACCACCCTGTCCGGCTCGACCTACTCCATGGCCGACCCCGCCCGCTCGGGCGTCCGCTGCGGCGGCCAGACCGGCACCACCTACACCGGCCCCGACGACAGCTGGGGCAACGCCACGGGCACCAACCTTGAGACCGCCTGCGTGGACGCGCTCTACGCGGTGGGCAAGGAATGGGACATGCTGAGCGCGTGGCTCGGCCGTAACGGCATCAACGGCACCGGCGGCGGCTTCCCCATCAGGGTCGGGCTCAACGACGCCAACGCCTTCTGGAACGGCAGCTACACCAGTTTCGGTCACTCAGCCGACAACCAGCGGCAGGCGACCCCGATGGACGTGGTGGCCCACGAGTTCGGCCACGCCATCTTCCAGACCACGCCCGGCGGCTCGGGCGGCAGCACCGAGAAGGGCGGGCTCAACGAGTCCACCGGTGACATCTTCGGCGCGCTGACCGAGTTCTACGCCAACCAGCCGGCCCAGTACGACCCGCCGGACCTGAGCGTGGGCGAGGAGGTCAACCTGTCCGGCAACGGGCCGATCCGTTACATGCACCGGCCGTCGCAGGTCTCCGGTCACCCCGACTGCTACTCCTCCTCGGTGCCCAGCCTTGAGGTGCACCGCGGCGCGGGCGTGCAGAACCACTGGTTCTATCTGCTCTCCCAGGGCACCAACCCGACCAACGGTCAGCCGGTCAGCCCCACCTGCAACGGCTCCAGCCTCACCGGGATCGGCATCCAGAAGGCCGGCCAGATCTTCATGGGCGCGCTGCAGCGCAAGACCACGACCTGGACCCACCAACTCGTCCGCAGGGCTTCACTGGAAGCCGCGATCCAGCTGTTCCCCGGCTCCTGCACCGAGTTCAACGCGACCAAGGCCGCCTGGACCGCGGTGAGCGTTCCCGCCGCCTCGGGCGAGCCCGCCTCGTGTGGGACGACGGTCAACGACTTCGCCCTGACGCTCAACCCGACCTCGGCCAACGTGCAGCCCGGCCAGCAGGCCACCGCGACGGTCGGCACGCAGACCACCGGGGGAAGCGCGCAGAGCGTGTCGTTCTCGGCGACCGGCCTGCCCTCGGGCGCGACCGCCTCCTTCAGCCCCTCGTCGGTGACCTCGGGCGGCTCCTCCACTCTGACGATCTCGGTCCCGGCGGGCACCGCCTCCGGCTCCTACACCGTGACCGTCACCGGTGACGGGGCCAGCGTCGACAGAACGGCCACGTTCACGCTCACCGTCGGCGCGGCGGGCAACGTCGTCTTCAGCGACACGTTCGAGACCAGCCTCGGCTGGACCACGAACGCGAGCGGCACCGACACCGCCACCTCCGGCGTGTGGGAGCGCGGCGACCCCGCGGCGACCACCTCCGCGGGAACGGCCCTCCAGATCGGCACCACCGTCAGCGGGACCAACGACCTGGTGACCGGCCGCCTGGCCGGCACCGCCGCGGGTGACTACGACGTCGACGGCGGGCTGACCAGCATCAGGTCACCGGAGATCACACTGCCCACCGGGACGCTGACGCTCAGCCTGTCCTGGTATCTCGCCCACCTCAACAACGCCTCCAGCGCCGACTACTTCCGGGTTCGCGTGCTGTCCGGCACCACCAACACCCAGGTCTTCCAGCAGCTGGGCGCGGCCTCCAACCGCGTCGGAGCCTGGCAGACCGCGACGGTCAACCTGTCGAGCTACGCGGGTCAGACCGTCCGGATCCTGATCGAGACCGCCGACACCCTGCCTGCCAGCCTCATCGAGGCCGGGGTCGACAATGTGACGATCACCAGGTCCTGATTTCCATTCCCTTCGCGGCCCCGGCTCCTTACAGGCGCCGGGGCCGCGTCATGTCCGCCGCCTGTAAGGCGAAGACCATACGCGGCATCTCGCACGCCATATATCAATTCGGTCCATCACAACTTGATATTCGCCATTTTATCTGATGCATGGTATTCACCGAGCCGAGCCGTTCGAACCGACAGCGCGGCAAGAACCATCAGAATCTTCCATATATAACCCATTTCGGAGTGGGATTTCAGGCTAGGCTTGGACGGTGCCCGCCTATGTGGCCGTGGATCTCGGAGCTGAAAGCGGCCGGGTGCTGACCGGCGAATTCGATGGTGAACGCCTCTCGGTCAGGGAAGTGCACCGTTTCGCCAACCGTCCGGTCCGCATTCTTGACGATCTGCACTGGGACGTCCTCAGCCTCCTGGCGGAGACCCGCAGGGGAATCGCGCTGGCCGCCTCCCGGAGCCGGGTCACGAGCGTCGGCGTGAACGCCTGGGGCAACGACTTCGCCCTCCTCGACCGCGGCAGACGGCTTCTGGCCAACCCCCGCCACCACCGTGACCCCTACGCCTCGGGCCTGATGGGCCTCGTCTCCTCCCAGGAGCACTACGAGGTGACCGGCGTCCAGCCCATGCCGACCAACACGGCCTGCCAGCTGCTGGCACACGCCGGGTCCCCGCTGCTGGAGGCGGCCGACCACCTGGCCATGCTGCCCGATCTGTTCACGCTCTGGCTGAGCGGCGAGACGCTCACCGAGCGGACGATCGCGAGCACGAGCCAGCTGCTGGACGCCAGGACCGGCCGGTGGTCCAGCGGCCTCATCGCCCGCCTCGGCCTCCCCCGCCGCCTCTTCGCCCATCCGATCGTCGAGCCCGGCACGGTCGCCGGACCGCTGCGCGGTGAGGGCCCCGGCGGGGCCGGCGGTCCCGATGGCATCACCGTCGTCGCCGTGGCGGGTCATGACACCGCCTCGGCGGTGGCGGCGCTTCCCGTCTCCTCCGGCTCGGTCGGCTACATCTCGTGCGGTACGTGGTCGCTGGCCGGGCTGGAGATCGACAGGCCGATCACGACCAGGGACGCCAGGCTCGCGGGCTTCACCAACGAGGGCGGCGTCATGGGGACCGTGCGGTTCATGCGCAACCTCAACGGCCTCTGGCTGCTCCAGGAGTGCCGCAGGGTCTGGGGCGCGCGGATCTCGTACGCGGATCTGGTCTCCGAGGCCGCCGCCGCGCCCCCCTTCGGGCCCCTGATCGACCCCGACCATCCGGGGTTCCTCCAGCCCGGGGACATGCCGGCCAGGATCGCGGCCTTCTGCCTCTCGACCGGCCAGTCCCCGCCCGCGAACCGCGCCCAGACGGTGCGCTGCGTCCTGGAGAGCCTGGCGTGCTCCCACCGGTGGGCCCTGGAGCAGGCGGAGTTCCTCAGCGACCGCCGGGTGGAGGCCGTACACCTCGTGGGAGGCGGGGCCTCCAGCGACACGCTCTGCCGGCTCACGGCCGACTTCGGCGGGCGTCCCGTGCTCGCGGGGCCGGTGGAGGCGGTCGGGATCGGCAACCTGCTGATCCAGGTCATGGCCGACGGCCGCATCGGCTCCCTCACCGAGTTGCGCGAGGTCGCCCGTCGCTCGTTCCGGCCCCGCCTGTTCGTCCCCGACGACGGTCGCGAGCCGTACGAGATCGCCTACTCCCGGTTCCGGCAGCTGACCGGTATCAGCAGGTTCTGGAGCAAGGCCGCGCCCACGGTGGGCACGCGCGCGGACGGGGTGGCCGCGGGAACGCGCCACCATCGGCGAGAGCCCTCATCGCACGAACGCGCCGTCGTCGGCGAGCGCTCTCATCTCGGGGAATCGTAGGGACGCACCGCCGTCGACGGGAGCCGTCAGTGGGATTCGCGGGAGACCCGGTGCCCGCTGGAGCCGACGAGGAAGTCGAGGTCGGCGCCCTGGTTGGCCTGCATCACGTGATCGACGTAGAGGCGCTCCCATCCCCGGGCGGGCGCGGCGAAGCCCGCCCGCATCGCGGCCGAGGGCTTGCGCTGCTCCAGGTCCCGCTGCGGGATGTCGAGCTCCAGGCGCCTGGCCTCGACGTCCAGGATGACGGGGTCGCCGGTCTCGACCAGCCCCAGCGGGCCGCCCGCCGCCGCCTCGGGCGCCACGTGCAGGACCACCGTCCCGTACGCGGTGCCGCTCATGCGGCCGTCGCAGATGCGTACCATGTCCCGCACCCCCAGCTCCAGGAGCTTGGCCGGCAACGGCATGTTCGCCACCTCCGGCATCCCCGGGTAGCCCCTGGGGCCGCAGCCGCGCAGCACGAGCACCGAGGAGGCGTCCACGTCGAGGCCGGGGTCGTCGATCCGGGCGTGCATGTCCTCGACGCTGTCGAAGACGAGGGCCCTGCCGCGGTGGCTCATCAGCTCGGGCGAGGCCGCGGCGGGCTTGATGACCGCGCCGCCCGGCGCGAGATTGCCGTACAGCACGGCGATGCCCGCGGCGATCTGCAACGGCTCGTCGCGCGGGCGGATGACGGTCTTGTCCCAGATCTGCGCCTCGTCCAGGTATTCGACCAGCGGCCTGCCGGTCACGGTCAGCGCGTCGGGGTCCAGCAGGTCACGGACCTCGCGCAGTACGGCCTGCAGCCCGCCCGCACGGTGGAAGTCCTCCATCAGGTGCCGGCCCGCGGGCTGCAGGTCGGCCAGGAGCGGCACCGCGGCGCCGGTGCGGTCGAAGTCGTCGAGCGAGAGCTCGATGCCGAGCCGTCCCGCGATGGCCAGCAGGTGCACCACCGCGTTGGTCGAGCCGCCGATCGCCGCCAGCGCCACGATCGCGTTGAGGAACGAGCCCCTGCTCAGCAGGTTGCTCGGGCGGCGCCCCTGCTCGACGAGCTCGACGACCAGCCGGCCGGTCTCATGGGCGCTCTGGAGCAGGCGGCTGTCGGGGGCGGGGATGCCGGCGACGCCGGGGACGATGACGCCGAGCGCCTCGGCGACGCAGGCCATGGTCGAGGCGGTGCCCATGGTGTTGCAGTGCCCCCGGCTGCGGATCATCGACGATTCCGACCGCATGAACGCCTTCTCCGACAGCGTGCCCGCGCGGACCTCCTCGCTGAGCCTCCACACATCCGTGCCGCAGCCCAGTGCCACGCCCCGGAAGGTTCCGGTCAGCATGGGGCCGCCGGGCATCACCACGGCGGGCAGGTCGACGGAGGCCGCGGCCATCAGCAGGGACGGGATGGTCTTGTCGCAGCCGCCCAGCAGGACCACGCCGTCGACGGGGTTGGCCCGCAGCATCTCCTCGGTCGCCATCGCGGCCATGTTGCGCCACAGCATCGCGGTCGGCCTGACCAGGGTCTCTCCCAGGGAGACGACCGGAAGGTTCATCGGGACGCCCCCGGCCTCCCAGATTCCCTGCTTGACGCTCTCGGCGACCTCGTTGAGGTGGGAGTTGCAGGGGGTCAGATCGGAGGCGGTGTTGGCGATCGCGATGTGAGGGCGGCCGTCGAAGGCGTGCTCCGGTAGCCCCCGCCTCATCCAGGCCCGGTGGATGTAGGCGTTTCGGTCGGTTCCCCCGTACCACTGAGAGCTGCGCTGCTCCGCCATCAGATCTTCGCCCCCACCATTCGCCCCCACCACCAGATTTTTGCCCTATATAGAGCTTTGATCCCCTTTAGACGTATAAGACCACTTCCGGAACGGTAGTCTAACGTCCGGATTTCAGACGGGAAGGCCCCACGCGTGAGAGCTTTCGTCGTCACCGGGCCCCGCCGGTTCGCGGTGGAGGACATCGAACCTCCGGTCGCGGCGGCGGGACAGGTCGTGGTCGACGTCGAGCGAGCCGGAGTGTGCGGCACCGACGTCGAATTCTTCACCGGCGAGATGGCCTACCTCCACCAGGGACACGCCGAATACCCGATGCGCCTCGGGCACGAGTGGTGCGGGACCGTCTCCGCCGTCGGCGACGGCGTCGACGAGGCCTGGATCGGCCGGCGCGCCACCGGCGACACCATGCTCGGCTGCGGCCGGTGCCGCCGCTGTCTGAACGGGCTGCAGCACGTGTGCGAGGACCGCTTCGAGATCGGCATCCGCGGCGGGTGGCCCGGCGCCCTGGCCGAGCGGCTGGTGGTCCCGGCCACGGCGCTGCACGCGCTGCCGGACACGGTCGACGCGACGGCCGGGGCCCTGGTCGAGCCGGGCGGCAACGCCCTGCGGGCCGTACGGGGGGCGGCGCTGGAGGCGGGAGCCAGGGTGCTGGTGCTCGGACCGGGCACGATCGGCCTGCTCGCCGCCCGGTTCGCCCTCGCCCACGGCGCGGAGGTCCACATCATGGGCCTGTCCCAGCGATCTCTGGACTTCGCCCGCACGCTCGGGGTGCACGGCGCCTGGACCGCGGACCGGCTTCCCCCGCTGCCGTTCGACGCCGTCATCGACGCCTCCAACGCCCCCGGTCTGCCGGCGCTGGCCCTCGATCTGGTGGAACCGGGAAAACGGGTGGTCTACATCGGCCTCGCGGGCGGCCCCAGCGCCGTCGACACCCGCACGATGGTGCTCAAGGACGTCACGGCCGTCGGGGTCCTGAGCGCCTCCCCCAGGCTCGCCGGCACGATCGAGCACTACGCCTCCGGATCGGTGGACCCGCGACCGCTCGTGGCGGCCACCGTCGGGCTCGACGAGGTGGGCGAGGTCCTCGCGGGGTCGCGCCCCGCCGGTTCCGGCCCTGGACCCAAGATCCACGTCGACCCCCGCATCTGACCGCCTCATACGCGGGCGGCCGCTCGGTCACCTGGCCTTCACGGGTGAGCACGGTCGGTGCCGAGACCGATGCCCACGGTGAAGGGCGGAGGCCAGGCAGGTGGTGTCGAGCACCGCAGGCGGGGAAGGCAACGGTTCATGACAAAAACAGACAAGCGAAACGTGCTGGTCAGCGGCTCGACCTCCGGCATCGGCGAGGCCATCGCCACCGCCTTCGCCCGGGACGGCGCGACGGTCGTGATCAACGGCCGGGACCGGGAGCGGACCGAGGCCGCGGTCGAGCGGATCCGCTCCGCCACCGGTCACGACGGGCTGATCCCCGTGGCGGCCGATCTGGGAACCGCGGAAGGCGCACAGATCATGTTCGACGCCGTGCCGCACGTGGACGTGCTGGTGAACAATCTCGGCATCTTCGGCGCCGTCCCGCTCTTCGAGATCACCGATGAGGAGTGGCGACGCTACTTCGAGGTGAACGTCCTCAGCGGAGTGCGCCTCGCCCGCCGCTACACCCCGCTGATGGTGAAGAGCGGCTGGGGCCGCGTGATCTTCATCAGCAGCGAGTCCTCGCTGATGACCCCCAGCGAGATGGTGCACTACGGGGTCACCAAGACCGCGCAGCTCTCGGTGTCGCGCGGCCTGGCGCAGGAGGTCGCCGGCACCGGCGTCACCGTCAACGCCATCCTCGCGGGGCCCACGCTCACCCCGGGCGTCGCGACGTTCATCGCCGATCGCGTCGGGGCGGACGTCCCGTTCGAGGAGGCCGAACGGCGTTTCATGGCCGAGGAGCGCCCCGGCTCGCTCCTGCAGCGGTTGATCCGGCCCGAGGAGATCGCCAGTCTGGTCCACTACGTCGGCTCGGACGCCGCCTCGGCCACCACCGGCGCCGCGCTACGGGTCGACGGCGGCCTGGTGCCCACCATCGTCCCCTGACCGGCCGCCGGCACGGGACGTCTCGGGACACGGTACGGCCCCGCCGGGCCGTACGACGGCGTCACCTCAGCCCTTCAACCCGGTGTGGGCCAGACCCTCGATGAACTGCCGCTGCGCCAGGACGAACACCACCAGGACCGGCAGAGCCGTCATCGAGGCCGCGGCGAGCTGGACGTTCCACATCGGCCCCCCGTAGGCGTCCACGAACTGGGTCAGCGCCTGGGGCAGGGTGAACTTCTCCGGCGAGGACAGGTAGACGATGGGCTCGAGGTAGAGGTTCCAGCTGTGCAGGAAGGTGAAGATCGCAACCGCGCCGAGGGCGGGACGGGCCAGGGGCAGGGCGACCCGGTAGAACGTGCCGAACACGCCGAGCCCGTCGACGCGGGCGGCCTCCTCCAGCTCGCCGGGCAGGCTGACGAAGAACTGCCTCATGATGAAGGTCGCCAGCACGCTCGGCGCACCCAGGATCGGCACCAGGATCAGCGGCCAGTGGGTGTCGGTGAGCCCGGCGGCGTGGAACATCTGGAACAGCGGGACGATCGTGACCTCGCTCGGGATGAGCAGCCCGAGCAGCACGACGACAAAAAGCACGTTCTGCCCGAGGAACCGGATGCGCGCGAAGGCGTATCCGGCCATGGCCGCCACCGCCATCGTGCCGACCGTGACGATCAGGGCGATGTAGAGGCTGTTGAGGTACTGGGCACCGAACGGCTGCAGCTTGAACACCTGCCCGTAGGCCGAGAAGTCCCAGCTGGAGGGGAGAAGCGTCGGCGGGAAGGCGAAGATCTCGCGTACCGGCTTCAGCGACGAGGTGACCATCCACCAGGTGGGGAAGACGAAGGGCACGCACAGGACGCACAGCAGGCCGTACAGGAGCGTCCTGCGCCGCACCGGAATCTCATGCCTCATGGAAGACCCACTTCCTGCGCATCCGCCACTGCACGAGGGTGAGCAACGCCACGATCGCGAACAGCAGGACCGACAGCGTCGCGCCGTAACCGAAGTGATGGAACTGGAAGGCCTGCTGGTACAGGTAGTAGACGAGGACCGTCGTCGACGTCCCGGGACCGCCCTGGGTGAGCACCGCGATCTGCGCGAACACCTGCAACGACCCCACGACGGTGATGATCGAGGTGAGCAGGATGGTCGGGCTGATCATCGGTACGGTGATCCTGCGGAACCGGGTCCACGCTCCGGCCCCGTCCAGCTGGGCGGCCTCGTAGAGCTGCTTCGGCACGCCCTGGAGCGCGGCGAGGAACAGCACCATGTTGAGCCCGACGTTCTTGAGCACCTGAACGACGATCACCGACAGCATCGCCGTGCCCTCGCCGCGCAGCCAGTTCGGCCCGGTGATCCCGGCGGCGCCGAGCAGGCCGTTGAGACCGCCGTCGGCCTGGAGCAGGAACTGCCACACGATCGTCCAGGCGACCAGCGAGACCACGACGGGTGAGAAGAACAGCGTCCGGAAGAACGTGGTCCCGCGCAGCCGCTGGTTGAGCAGGACCGCCAGGACGAGGGCCAGGGCGAGGTTCAGCACGACCAGGCCGACGGAGAAGAGCGCGGTGCTCGCCAGCACCCCGCGCAGGTTCGGGTCGGCGATCAGCTTGTCGTAGTTCTCCCCGCCGACGAACTCGAAGGTGCCGGCCAGCACGTTCCACTCATGCAGGCTGTACCAGAGCACGAGTCCGAGCGGCAGGAGCACGAACAGCACGCTGCCGAGGAGTTGGGGGGCGACGAGCAGATATCCGGCCAGGTTGTCACGGCGGCGCATGGTCCAGAAGGGGCGACCGCCCCCCGCGTGCCCGCTGCCGGCGGTGGCCGGCCCGGCCTCCGATCGGCCGGCCACCTTGAGCTTCAGCTGGGGCGAGGCCACGTCACGCGCCCAGCATCGGCTGGATCTTCGCGCACACGCCGCCCAGCACGGCCTTGACGTCGGCGCCGGGCTGCCAGAGCGGGTCCAGCGCCGCCCGGACGGTCTGCGAGAGCTCCGCCTGGCCGATGTGGTTGGGCTTCACCACGCCCTTCTCGATGCCGCCGATCACGACCTCCTGCAGCTGGCCGGGCTTGAGCAGCGGGTTGGTCTTGGCCATGGTGTCGGCGGTGAGCTGGGAGGCCCGGGGCGGCGGGAAGTAGGCGGCGAGCTTGGCGGAGTTGGCGGGGCTGGTGAAGAAGGCCAGGAAGTCGGTCGCCGCCTTCGCGTTCGCGGACTTCTTGAACACGCCGAGACCGGCCTGGCCGATCACCGAATACTCGCCCTTGGGACCGGCGGGCAGCGGGACGAGGTCCCAGCCGAACGTCGCGTCCTGCAGGAGGGAGGCCCGGGAGATCTGGGTGATGGTCATCGCCGAGTCGCCCGCGAAGAAGTCCGCCGTGGTGCCGGGGCCGGGAAAGGCCTTGTCGGTGAAGATCGACTTATGCAGGAACGTCATCGCCTCGACCATCTCAGGGCTGTCGAACCCGCAGGTCTTCCCGTCCTCGCTCCAGGCCTGGGCGCCCCAGCCGCCCCACACCGAGGCGAGGTTGTCCCAGTTCTTGTAGTCGAAGTCGCGGACGACCATTCCCGCCTTGCCGGTCTTGGCGGCGACCGCGGCGTTCTGGGCGGCCACCGTCTCCCAGGTCCACTTCCCGTCCTTGATCAGCTCGGCCGGGGTCTTCTGGCCGGCCTTCTTGAGGAGATCGGTGTTGACGAACACGCCGAACGGCGAGGTCGAGAACGGGTAGGCGTACAGCTTGCCCTCCGACTGCCACAGCTTGGTGGCCGAGGGGGTGAGGTCGTCGAAGCCGTAGCCCCCGGCCGCGCGCAGCGTGTCGTCCAGCGGGGCCAGGGCGCCGGACGAGACGAAGTCGGGGGCGGAGCTCTCCAGGATCCAGGCCAGGTCGGGGGCGTTGCCACCGGCGATCTGAGTGGTCAGGGTGGTGGTGTAGCTCTCGAACGGGATGGGATCGAACGTGATCTCACCGACGTCCGGATGCGACTTTCTGTATTCGGCGGCGATCTCGTTGAACAGCTTCAGGTGGGCCTCGTTCGAGGTCCAGATCGTCATCCGCAGCGGCTGCGGGCCCTGCTTGGCGGGCGCGGCCTCGGTCGCACCCCCGCACGCCGTCATGGTCAGCAGTCCCGCCAGTGCGACGGCCGCCAGCTTTCCGATTCGTTTCATGGTCGATCTCCTTGCTGAGAATCCCCGACGGTCGTTGTCAGTAGCCCGTCACCTGCGGCCAGCGCAGTTCGACGCCGTCGCGGACGAGCCTCCGCTGGAAGTCCTCGAGGAGCTTCTCGTCCTCGCGTACGGCAGCCGGGGTCGTGGCGTTGTCCAGGCAGAACGCGGCGAGGGCCCCGGCGGCCTCGCCGATGTTCCACTCGACCGGGTGCAGGCGGTAGGCCCCGTTCGTGATGTGCGTGGTGCCGATGTTCTTGGACGCCGGCAGCAGGTTGCCGACGCGCTGCGGGATGAGCGCGCCCAGGGGGATCTCGAACGGCGAGCTGGCCACGTCGATGTAGTTGTCGCCTCCGGTGGAGGGGTGCAGGTCGATGCGGTACATCCCCACGCCCACCGAGTCTGCGTAGCTCACCGCTCCCTTGTCGCCGCGCACCGCGAGCGACAGGTCCTGCTCGGCCACGGTGTACAGGGCGCGGATCCGGCGTGACTCGCGGATGTAGGGGGCCTGGGCCAGGCCGTCGGCGCCGCCTCCGGTCACGTCCCCGCGCAGCCGCAGGCCGGGGAAGCCGGTCCCGCCGTCCTGCCGGGGCGCCTCGGTCTGCATCCAGTACAGGACGGATCGCGACAGCTCGCGGGCCGCCGCCAGGTGCCGGTCGGCGTCCGGCACGTCGATGACCGGGCTCTCCAGATAGTCGATCATCGGCCAGTTCACCAGCGTGATGTCGCTGGCGTAGGCGCCGTCGACGAAGTTGCGGCGGGCGGCGATCCGGCGGAACGTCCACAGGTTGGCGTCGCCGGGGTTGAGCCGCTGGTCGGCCTCGACGAGCAGCGGGTCGTCGTCCGGGTTGGGGGTGAAGGAGCGTTCCACGATCTCCAGGGTCCGGGGATGCGGGCAGCGCCAGGACAGCAGCCGGTCGCCCCAGAAGTCCGGCTGGTACTCCCGCCAGAACGCGTAGGCGTCCGGCTTGTCGATCGTGTGGTCCCCGTCGACGTGGTCGATCGCGAAGCACACCGAGACGGCCTGCATGTTCAGGGGCTGGGCCTCCGGCGGCGCGCTCGGCTCGCCGGTGTCGGCCTGCGACTCGAACCCCGTGACGTACTCGGTCCCGGTCATCGGCAGCAGCTCGCCGGTCTCGGTGGCGTCCAGCACGTACGGCGCGCACACCGTGACCTCGCCGCCCCCGTCCCTGTGCTCCAGGTGGACCGCCCGCACCCGGTCACCGTCGACGTCCGCGCCGGTCGGCCGGTACGGCTGGAGCACGCGCAGCCGCCCCGAGCCCCGGTAGGGCGCGAGCATCTCCTCGATCACCGCGACCGCGACGCGCGGCTCGTGGCAGAGGCGGCTGACGTGCCCGGCGCCCGGGTTCAGCTCCCGCCAGGCCCGGGACCGCTCGGTCAGCGGGTAGTTGGCCCGGTAGTACCGGCGGATGCCGTCGCGCAGAGCCCGGTAACTCGCCGTGACGCCGAACCGCTCCACCCAGGAGTGCTCGTCCGGGGGCACGGCCTGGCTGGTCAGCTGGCCGCCCAGCCAGTCGTACTCCTCGGTCAGGATCACCGTGCGCCCGGCCCGCAACAGCGCCAGGGCCGCGGCGACACCGCCCAGCCCACCGCCCACGACCACTGCGTCAGCCGATATCTCAACCACGTGAAGGTTCTCTCCTGTCATTTCGATCAGCTTCTGACCGGTGCGAGCGTGGAGCCGTCAACCAGCTCGCAGGGCAACAGCTCCTGCGGTGTCTCGCCTCCGCCCTCCAGCACCTCCATCAGCAGCTCGACGGCCCTGCGGCCCATCTCGCGCCGGGGGATGCGGAACCCGGTGAAGTCGATGTCGACGTGAACGGGACGCGTCGGAGCGCCCAGGCCGAGGATCGACAGATCCTCGGGGATCATGAGCCCTCGCTCGCGGGCCGCGTGGACGATCGCCACGGCGTCGGCCGGTTCCTCGACGAAGGCGGCGGTGACCCTCTCGGCCGCCAGCTCGTCGAGGAGGTCGTCGGGGGTCCTGCCCGCAACCGGCACGTGCAGGCCGTCGGCGCCGACGGCGGCCACGGCCTCGCGGAACCCGCGCATGCGGTCGGCCGGGGACTCGGCTCCTGCCCCGGTGCCGACGTAGGCCAGCCTCCGGTGCCCGAGCCCCGCGGCGCGGTCGACCAGGGCGCGCACCGCCGGCGGGTAGTCGGCGCCCACGTACGGCACGGGTGCTCCGGCGTCGTCGCGGCGGCCGACGGAGACGAACGGGATGCCCTCCGCGAGCAGCCGGGCCAGGTCGTCACGGTCGACGGCGCGCCCGAGAAGCACGCACCCGTCGGCCAGCCGTACCCGGCTGTCCTCGTTGAAGATCCGCCGCCGCGTGCCGGCGGCCCTGGCGCTGGTGAACAGCAGCAGGTCACACCCCACCTCCTCCGCGCACTCCTCGATGCCGAGCAGGAAGGGGTGGTAGAAGTCGGCGCTCGCGGTCGGGAAGACCGCCTCGTAGGTGAAGACGCCGAGAATGCGATTGCGCCGGTCGGCGAGCCTCCGGGCGACCGGGTCGGCGACGTACCCGGTCTCCCTGATCGCCCGCAGCACGCGCTCGCGTGTCTCCGGAGCGATGCGCACGTCGGCGTCGGTCCGGTTGTTGAGGACCAGCGACACCGTCGTCTGGCTGACTCCCGCCATGCGGGCGATGTCCTGCTGGGTGAGGCGGCGACCGGGAACCGTCACGGTGTGTAGCGTCCCATCTGCTGATAATGCGCATTAGCGGCGTTGGGACGTCATCCTGCAAGCAACCGCCGAGCCCTGTCAAGACCCCAGAACCAGGACCGTCGCTTCGAGGTTCTTCCCGTGATAATTCGCATTAGCATCTTGACGCCCTGCATTCCCCGGTTCAGTCTCGGTCTTCCGGCGAGAAGTGCGCATCGTCACCCCCCGTAAGAGTGAGCCAGGAGGCTTCCATGGAGAACTCCATCCCGCCCCACGCCCTGACCCGCCGCCGCCTGATGGGCGTGGCGGCAGGAGCCGGCATCGCCGGAGGGCTGGGCCTGGCAACCTCTCGGGGCGCTTCGGCCAGGGCGGCCGCGGGGCCCGCCGGCTTCCCCGCGTACCAGTACGTCGGCATGCCCCTGGACGCCGCGAACCTGCGCTACAACCCGACCAAGGAGCTGATCTTCCCGTGCGTACGCGGGATGTACGACAAGATCACCAATGGGCTGGGGCGGTACCACCTCTACTACGCCCCGCACGACGCGCCCGGCGGCATCTGCCTGGCCTACGGCAACTCGCTCGGCGGCCCGTTCACCGAATACCCGAACAACCCGATCGTCCCCAGGGTCTGGTCACCGCACTACTCGGTCACACACGTCTCATCGCCGCACGTGATCTGGAACGCCGCGAACCGGCAGTTCTACCTCTACTTCCACGGCGAGAACACCACCACCCGGATGGCCTGGTCGACCGACGGCGTCCACTTCACCTACCACGGCACGGTGCTGCACACCGGCGTGATCCCGGGGTCGACGGAGACCTCCTACGCGCGGGTCTTCGAGCACGCGGTCCCGGGGCTGGGCAACAAATACGTCATGGTCTTCATGGGAGTCACCTCGGGCAGCCGCAAGATCTTTTGGGGATGGTCGTCCGACGGCAAGAAGTGGCAGTTCGATCCGACCCCGCTGGTGTCGCCGGGCCCCGACCAGCAGACCGACGTCGCCGCGCCCGCCCTGCTCAAGCGCAACGGCACCGCCTACGTCGTCTATCACGGCAGCAGCGGAAACATGTTCATCACCGAGGTGGGCAACGCCTTCGACCGGGAGATCCACCTCGGGGTCTTCCACCGGGCCATGGCCGGCGCGCCCGACAGCGGCCGCAGCGCCGCGCCCTCCTTCGGCACCGACGGTGGCGTGGAGTACATGTTCTACGAGGCCGGCCAGCGCGGATCCACCCGTATCGCCCTCGCCCGCGCCGTATAGGACCGGCGCTTCCCGCCCAGGTCGGTCCGGGGTGCCCTTACACGAGCCGTGCCGGTGGCCCCGCGAAACGCGGGATCACCGGCACGGCGTGTCATGTGAAACTAGCGACCGGGATCGGTCACTTCTTCCAGCCCGGCGTGGTGCCGCACTTGGCCTTCGCGTTGATGCAGACCTTCACGAGCGCGCCCAGGTTCTCCGGCTTCCACGCGTTCATGAAGTCCCCGTGAATCGAGGACGCCATGCCCGACGCCAGCGCCAGGCCGTCACCGCCGAGGGAGTCGTAGCCGAGCATGAACGAGAGGTTGGGGACCGCGACCGGGTAGTCGCCGGAGCACGTGCCGTTCTTGGCCGGTCCCATGTGCGACTTGTGGTCGGGCGAGTCGATGTTCTTGCCGTCCCAGCAGTCCTGGAACGTCAGCTGGTAGATCAGGTTGCCGCCCGGTGCGCAGACGGGCCAGTTGCCGTCGGCGCTACGGCCGGTCTCCGCGCTGCCGGCGCACCAGAACTGGCCGGAGGCACCCTTCGGCGTCGCCACCTGCCGCTTCGCGTCGCCCTGCACCACGCGCAGGCCCGGCGGGAACGGCACGACCTCCGCCGGGTCCTTGAGCCGGGAGCCGTAGTACACGCGGAAGTTCTTCATCGGGACCGGCTTGCCGTTCTTCAGCAGGGTCGGTGCCCAGTAGGCGCTGTTGTCCCCAAGAGCGTCACAGGTCGTGGTGCTCTTGAGCAGGTCCTCCGTCGTGGTGTTCGCCGTCACCTTCGGGCCGAAGAAGGTGTGCATGTGGGAGGCGCCAGGCAGGCCGGGCAGCACGATCGGGTCGTCCTTGGCCTCGTTGGCCACCGTGCAGTTGGTGTGGAACTCGGGGACGCGCACGATTCCCGCGGGCACCGCTTCGGGCGCGACCTTGTTGTATGTGTCCAGGGCCTTCTTCCATGCGGCCTGGTTCACCGGCACCCAGCCGGCGGCAGGCGCGGTAGTGGTCGGGGTCGCGCTGGGGACGGGCTTGGTCGGGGTCACGCTGGGCTTGGGGGTCGCACTCGGCTCGGGATCGGTCGAGCCGGTGCCGGTGCCGAAGACCTGGAACTCCCACAGCGAGACGCCGTACTGGCCGGACCGCTTGGTCGCGTACAGCCGCACGTAGCGGCCGGTGGCCGACACGTTGATGGTCTGGACGCCGCCCTTGCCCGCCGTGGTGCTGTACACCGTCTTCCAGGGGCCGTCACTACCGGCGGCGGTCTGGATCTGGAACGCCGTGGCGTGGGCGTTCTCCCAGTTGATGACGATCTTCTTGATGGCGGTGGACTTGCCGAGGTCGACCGCGAGCCACTGCGGGTCGCTGAACTTGCTGGACCAGCGGGTGCCGGTCTTGCCGTCGACCGCGGCCGCGGCCGACAGGTCGCCGCGCTCCGCCGAGGAGACGATGGCGTTACGGCCCTGCGAAAGGGGCACCTCGGCCGCGGCGGCCGGGGAGGTGACACTCACCACGGAGGCGCCCAGGAGGCCGACGAGAACACCGGCCAGCGACAGGCGGCGGACCTGACGTACGACGGACGCCCGTCCGGCTCGGATGCCGCGCGAAGCGGTTGTGCTCATAGTGAATGAAGTCCTTGTCCTGTTGGGAAGTCGTGCAGGGGACGTCTGGCGGCGCTCGCACGCGCCGTTACATAGGAGACCCGCAGGCCGCGAGTGGATAACAGAAACTTCGGAGAAGTTTGAAATGTTTTGTCATCCGTCCTGCGCCCGGCCCATCCCCTGACCAGAAGACCGGCACCGCTCTCCCTATTTGCGAATTTTGGGAAGAATCGTCCAGATTCTGTCGCCTGCCGGCGGCGGCGGAACCGACGGCCGGCAGGGGCGGAGTGCGATGCCCGGAACGAACGGGCCGATCGAGGCGATCCCGAACGCCCGGACCCGGGCGGGCATGCGACGCTGTGAACATGAAGGTTGTGGCGCTGGCCGACACCCACGCCCCTCGGCGGTGGAAGTCCTGTCCGCCGCGTGTGGCCGAGCATCTCCGGGACGCCGACGTGATCCTGCACGCGGGTGACGTCTGCGTCGCCGGAGTGCTGGACGAGCTCGCCGCCTACGCGCCGGTCCACGTGGTCAAGGGCAACAACGACGGGCCCGACGTGGTCGCGCCCGAGACCCTGGAGCTGGATCTCGGCGGGCTGCGCGTGGCGATGATCCACGACAGCGGTGCGGCGCAGGGGCGGCCCGCCCGGATGCGGCGCCGGTTCCCCACTGCCGATCTGGTGGTCTTCGGACACTCCCACATCCCGCTCGACCACAGCGAGAACGGCCTGCGCATCTTCAACCCGGGCTCCCCCACCGACCGCCGCCGCCAGCCCCACGGCACCCTGGGCCTGCTGCGGATAGAGAACGGCCGCCTCCTCGACGCCAGGATCGTCGCGGTCACCTGACCGTCCCGGCCGCGTTCGCCCATGACTGATCAAGCTCGTCAGCCGGCCGGCGCCAGGGCCGCCCTCACGTTTGGGGCGCGGTGACAGGGGGAAGCTGCGCTGGATGTTCAACGGCTTCGCTCTCGACTTCATCGACATCGGGCCGGTGACGCTGCGTGTGCGCCACGGCGGATCAGGTCCGGCGGTCGTGCTCCTGCACGGCCATCCGCATACCCACATGACCTGGCACAAGGTGGCTCCCGCACTCGCCGAGCACTTCACCGTCATCTGTCCCGACCTGCGCGGTTACGGCCGCTCGACCGTTCCGGCTGATGAGCCGGAGCACGCACAGATGTCGAAGCGCACGATGGCGGGCGACGTCGTGGCTCTCATGCGCGCTTTGGGCCATCGCGAGTTCGCGGTCGTCGGACACGATCGCGGGTCGTACGCCGCCTTCCGGCTGACGATGGACCATCCGGAGTTGGTGCGGGCTTTCGTGAATATCGGCGGCCCCCCGATCGGCGAGGTGCTCGACCGCGCTGGGGAGATCTTCGCCCGGCTGTGGTGGCACTGGTTCTTCCTCGGGCAGACGAAGAAACCGGCGGAACACGTGATCAATTGCGACCCGGATGGGTGGTACGGCGACAAGTCCGACCGCGTGGCGGACGAGGCGTTCGAGGACTACCGCGCCGCGCGACGTGACCCGCAGACCGTTCACGCCATGTGCGAGGACTACCGCGCGGGACTAACCGTAGATCGGCGCGACGACGCTGCCGACAAGGCCGCCGGAAAGAAGATCACCTGTCCGGTGCTCGTGGTCTGGGGCAGGCACGACGACCTGCCGGAGCTGTATGACGGCGACCCGGTCGCGCCCTGGCAGACCTGGGCCGCCGATGTCCGGGGATGCGAAATAGACGCGGGACACAGTGTGCAGGAGGACAATCCCGAAGCGCTCCTGGATGTGCTCGCGTCTTTCCTGATGCCACTCCGGTCGCCCTATCGCGCGGCCACCGGGTTGAGGAACCGGTGGACAGCCGCTGGCAATGAAAATGATCATGACGGGTAGTCTTCTTGGTGTTTCAAAGGTCGCTAGGCGGTGACCCGACGATGCGACGGGGCCCGGCTTGACCTGATCGACGTCGCGGCGCGCCAGAACGCACGCTCAGCATCACGGCCGTTGAGGAGAGCTCACGGACCGGCTCGACGGGGCGCGCACGCTGGCGGTGACCGCCGAGGTGATGCAGTACTACGGGGCTCAATCACGGTAATGCGCGCCCGGCTCCCGGCCAGTGATCCCAGCGCCGGTACGGTCGGCGTGGCATGGAGAACGGAAGGCGTCGGGGCGGCACCCGTTTACAGAGCGGGGATGGGGTGCAGGCGCATCCGGAGCCGGACGTGGGATCGCCCGCGTTCTTGGTGGATGGTGAACTCATCGCATAACTGGCCGATCAGCCACAGTCCGAAGCCCCGCTGGACGCGCGGGAAGGGGAGCCGGCGGTGAACATCGTGAGGGGTGAGCCGGCCGGCGATGTCGACGATGTTGACGGTCAGGTTCCGCTTGTTGTGCCAGAGGGTCACGGTGCCGCTGCCGCCGCCGTGTTCCAGCACGTTGATCGCCGCCTCGTGGACGGCCAACAGCAGATCCTCGCGCCGCATGCCGGTCAATCCCACCCGGGTCGCATAACGATGAATGCGCTGCCGCAGAACACCGAGGTTGGTGTTGATCGGCCAATACGTTCGCTGTTCGCTGTTCACATATGCCTCTCGTGTGAGTGCCGTTTCTGGATCTCACCGGGGGGCTACCGACTCGCCTACCAGAATCAGGATGGTTGCCGATGAACTACGCAACCGGTCACTACCCGCCCTGAGCTGCTCAATCATCGGCCCAGGGCGGGAGCGCTCCTATTGCCATGTTGCGGATGCGGTCCGGGCGGGGAGTTATGAGGCGCTCGGCTGGTCACGCAGTACGGCCAAGGCGTCGGCGCGGGTGGTGTGCACGGCGAATAAGTGGACCGATCTGTCAGGGTGGCCAGCGGAGCCGAGAGGTCGATGCTCACCGCCTCTGGCGGCGTGTGCGGGCGGGGTGCGTCGCGACGACGGCAAATCCGGGGGCCCGGTTCTGCGGCCCGGGAGAAGCTCACGACGATGAGCAGCGAGAAGGCCGCCCAACGTGAAATGGGCCCCTCCTTCGCAGGAAGAGCCCATCGCCGACCAATGATTACAAGGTGCCGGCGCCGGGGCCGTAGTAGCCGCCGAGCTTGTTACGGTAGTCGGGCTCCTTGTAGGTCGCCTCGTCGAACTCCGGGGCGTTCTTGATCTCTTCCTTGGTGCGGGAGATGTAGACCTTGCGCTCCTGCGGGTCGATCCGGGTCACCGTACCGGCGGGCAGCACGACCTTCTTGCCGAAAATCCAGAAACCCGTGTCGACGACGACGTAGCTGTCGCCCACCGCGTTGCTCTCCTCGTCCACCGAACCGATCTTGCCGTCGGTGGCCTCGACGTCGAACCCGACCAGGTCCAGGGTCTGGTCGCCGCTGTGCGTCTCGGGACGGTAGTTCCACATGTTCTCCGTCATGGCCAGACTCTTTTCTTCAGTGATGGTGGGGTACTCATCGCCCTACCCGCCGCGCTCGCGGTAAACAAATGCGGCGGGCCAGAACGCGAACGGTGGCCACCGCTGCACGGTCACCGTGAGATCAGCGCCGAGAGGGAAGGCCGGGCGCAGGCAGTCGTCCACGGACATGGGATGAGGTAGGCAGTCGGGCTGCTTGTCAGCCGGATTACCGGTGCGTCAGGCCTGGAACACATTAGGTGAGGAGCTTTCGGCGGTGAAAAGCCGATGGCCTCGCCCTGACTGTCAGGGCGAGGCCATCACGGGCACCGCAGGCTCATCAGCGCCGGCGCTGATGATGGTGTTTATCGGACGCTGCGCCTGCCGTACAGGTTCACCGTTGCGATCACGCCGACGGCGGCGACGATGACCTGCAGCAGGAGTTCGATCCAGTCGATTCCGCCGGTGCTGGCGACGCCGAAGGTACTGGCGATGGCGGTGCCGATGAGGGCGGCGACGATGCCGATCACGATGGTCAGCCAGATCGGGATGCCCTGGCGGCCTGGCACGACCAGCCGGCCCAGGGCGCCGATGATGGCTCCGATGACGATGGCGGTGATGATGCCGGTGACTGTCATGTCCCACACTCTCTGTTTGCTTGGCTGGCCGCCCTCTGCCCGGACCCGCAGGCACCACACATCACAATACGATCAAGGGTGGTAGCCGGGATTGAGCATGGTGCGGGCACGTGAGCCCTGACCATGCACACGGCTGCGGTGAGCTCATGGCTCGTGGCCGTGGCCCGTTCAGATGACGGTGGCAGGTGAGCGGAGGGTCGTCAGTGCCGGGGCGCGGGTGGGACGCGCAGTATGAGCAGGGCGATGTCGTCGGCCGTGTTGTGGTGGCAGAAGTCCAGCACGGCGCCGCTGATGCGCTGCACGATCTGCGCGGCGTCCAGGTCGCGGCAGGTGGTCGGCAGGTCGGCCGGGCGGTCCTCACCGAACGGGTCGGCGGCGCTTTGTGATGGGTGGGCTTCGGTGACGCCGTCGGTGTGGAGCGGCAGCGCATCCCCCGGGTGCAGGGTGAAGCGCGTCGAGCCCAGACCCGCGTCGGGGAAGACCCCCAGAATCGCTCCCTTCGAGCGCAGCTCTTCCACCTGCCCATCGGCGCGGCGCAGCAAGGCTGAGGGATGGCGTTCCTCAGACCCCGAGGACCGGCGGCCACGTCCACGATGTGCTGGTTCTGAGTGAGGTGCGGAGCTCTGTCATAGAACGAGATATGCCCTCATGACGCCTGGCAGGCCCAGGAGCGTCTGTCCCACCTGCCTGGCCTTGGCGTGGTCGTCGAAACGCACATAGATTTCTTCGGCCACGTCCTGCAGGGTGACGTACTGATCCGGGCTGAAGCGCTGCAGCAGCCGCAGCCCGAAAGCCTGGTCCTGCAGGAAGACCTCCGCCACGCCGTCCTGCTCGCGCAGGCGTGCCACCACGGCATCTCGCTGCGCCGCAGTCGCGGCGCCGGTGCAGGGCGCCACAGACCCGAGGGAGCACAAGACGACGCCGAGGTCGGCCCTGCCTTGCCAGACCTTGGGCCATGCCTGATTCACGCGGGCGATGCCGGGCTTGCCTTCGAGTTGCCGCTTGACCGCAGCGAACGCTTCCGGGCTGCGCAGCGTGGCGTTGATATACGTCCCCCAGATCGCGCCCGCCGCCTGCCCCGGTTCCCCCGTTCGCAAGATGGTGGCGGCCTGGTAGTCGGCCTTGACCTCCTCCGCGCTCACCACCGTGAACTCGCTGATTTCGGACACTGCCTGGACGGCCCGCACCGCGTCATCGCGCGCCGTTTCGGGACAGTCCGCAATCTGCGGTGGGCAGAGCGCTACGGTGAGGTTGATCGACGGCGAAAACGCCAGGTCGGTCGGCGGAGGTGACGGCAGCAGCGACTGCCGATACAAATACCAGCCGGCCGCACCGCCCCCGGCCAGCACGACGGCCATCACCGCCGAGATCGCGATCAGCCGCCGATGCGTCAGCGCCCACCCGCGCAACCAGGGCTCCCGCCCTGAACCGAACGACAGCTCATCGGCTCCATGAACATGCTCCCCGTCATACATGACGGCAAATATGTCGATCTTCGCCTATTGCCGTCAATCCCACCCACATACCCCAATTGCAGTCTTCGGACGCGTCGAGGCCTATTCCATATCGGATACATCCGCGATTGCTCTAGGGCGTGCTCCTCCGTGGTGCTCAGCCGTCGATAGCCGCCTCGGCGATGCCACGACCCGGGCGGGGTGTATCAAGCCCTCTCGCTCGTTCTGAGGGGTCCCGGTGGCAATCGCCGCAAAGCGACGGAAACACTGGTCGGAGCCTCAGCGAAGGATCTTGGTGGACGGGACCGCGGGGGCTGGTTCACCGGAGGCGAGCTCGCGCACGACGTGGGCGAACCCTCGCACGAGGCCGTTGTCCGTGCCGTCGACCCAGGCGAGGGCGACCCGGAGTGGTTCGACATCCGTGAGGGGGACCCAGGACAGGTCGGGGCGGGCGTAGTACTGGGCCATGCTGGTGGGCGCGAAGCAGATGGCGGTGCCTTCGGCCACCTGCTCCAGCATCTCCTCGACGTTGTCGTTGGTCGGTCCCCACCGGGGGCTCGATCCGTCCGGTCTGGGGTTGACCGCCCACCAGTCCACCCAGATCCGTGGCGCCCGCTCGGTCCACATCAGGGGCTCGTCGTTGACCTCGAGCACGGAGACGCCCTCGCGACCGGCGAGCGGGTGGCCGGACGGCAGGCCGACGATCCGGGGTTCGGTGTGCACGATCTCAGCGTGCAGGCCCGTGAGGTCGGCGGGCAGCCAGACGAAGGCGACGTCCACCCTGCCGTCGCGCAGCGCGCTCACCTCCTGCCCCCAGTCGAACCGCTTCGGCTCGACCCGTACGCCGGGATGGCGGCGGGCGAACTCGGCCCGCGCCCGGGTGGTGAGCTCGCCGGCACCGCTGGCCTCGAAGCCCACGCGCAGCACCCCGGTCTCGCCACGCCGGTGCCGTTCGGCGGCGGCCGTCACCCGGCCGGCCTGGCTCAGCGTGCGGCGGGCCTCGGCCACGACGTCGCGCCCGGCCGCCGTCTCGGTGACGCCCCCGGCATGCCGGTCGAACAGTCGCACGCCGAACTCGGACTCCAGGTTCTTGAGGGCGTACGAGAGGGCGGGCTGGCTCACGTACAGCAGTTCCGCGGCCCGTCCGAGGTTCCCCTCGTCGGCGATCGCGACGAGATAGCGCAGCTGGCGCAGCTCCATCCAGGGATCATAAGTCCTCTTTATGGAGTCGGTGACCTTCTGTCTTGGACGGTACGGATCGGCCACTGGCATAACTGAAGGCGTCACCCGATGAGGCGTCACCCCGATGAGGAGATTTGAGAATGAGCACCGAGCACATCCCCACCCGCGAGGCGACCGGCAGGGTCTGGCTGATCACCGGTGCGTCCTCGGGCTTCGGCCGGTCGATCGCCGAGGCGGCCCTGGCCGCCGGCGACACCGTGGTGGCCACCGCGCGCAGGCCGGAGGCCCTTGACGATCTGGTCGCGGCGCACCCGGACCGAGCGGTCACGGCGCGGCTGGACGTGACCGACGGCGCGCGGATCGCCGCGGTCGTCGCCGAGGTGATCCTCTGGTACGGGCGGATCGACGTCCTGGTCAACAACGCCGGCCTCGGTCTGGTCGGCGCGGTCGAGGAGACCGTGGACCGCGAACTGCGCGACCTGATGGAGCTGCACTTCTTCGGTCCCGCCGCGCTCACCCGCGCGGTGCTGCCGCACATGCGACGCCAGGGCTCCGGGGCGGTCGTGCAGATGAGCAGCATGGGCGGACGGTTCTCCTTCGCGGGTGTCGGCGCCTACTCGGCGACCAAGTTCGCCCTGGAAGGCCTGTCCGAGGCGCTCGCGGCCGAGGTCGCCCCGTTCGGGATCAAGGTGCTGATCGTCGAACCCGGCGCGTTCCGGACCGGCTTCGCCGGTGACGGCGCCCTGCGGCAGTCCGCGGCCATTCCCGCCTATGAGGAGACGGTCGGCTCCGTCCGCACCGCGCTCCCGAGCACCGACGGCAAGCAGCCCGGCGACCCCGCCAGGGCCGCCGAGGCCATCCTCGCCGCACTGGAGGCCGAGAAGACCCCTCTGCGGCTGCCCCTGGGCAACGACGCCGTCGACGCGGTCCTCGCCCACCTCGACGCCTCCCGCACGGAGACGCTGGCCTGGGAGCGGGTCGGTCGCGGCACCGACTTCGACGACTGACCCGCCTCGGCCACCGTGCGGTCCCGTTTCCGGGGCCGCGGACGCGTGTGCGATCGTGGCCGGCATGGCTCCGTCATCCCCGTTGCCCGCGTTACCCCCGTTCGACGAGCTCCGTCCCCGCATCGTCGCGAACCTGGCCGCCTTCCGGCGGCGGGGCGCCCTTCCGCTGGCCGACGGCCTGCGACATGCCGCGGTCACCGTGTGCGTGCTGGAGGACGAGGAGGGCCGGCCGTACACGATCGTGATCAGGCGGGCCGCGCACGGCCGTAACGCCGGGCAGTGGGCACTGCCCGGGGGGCGGCTGGACGAGGGCGAGGACGCCCTGACGGCGGCGCTGCGGGAGCTGGACGAGGAGGCCTCGGTCCGGGGCGTGGAGGTGGCCGGGCTGCTGGACGACTTCGTCACCGACTCCGGATTCGTGATCACTCCGGTGGTGGCGTTCGGCGGGCGGCAGCGGCCTCGCAGGGACCCGTACGAGGTGGCCTCCATCCACCGGGTGCCGCTGGAGCGGTTCCTGGCGCCGGGGGTGCCGCGCTGGCGGATCGACGAGGAGGGGCGGAGTCTGCTGCAGATGCCGCTCGGCCCCTCGATCGTGATCCACGCGCCCACCGGGGCCATCTTGTGGCAATTTGCCGAGGTGGCTCTCAAGGGTCGTGACCTGCGGGTGGCGGGCGTCGCCCAGCCCCACTGGACACGCCGCTGACCGTGAAACGGAATAACCACCCGCGGATGTCCGTTACAGTGATCGTGCCGATGTGGTTTGTGTCCCCCGGGCCGCAAATTACCGCCTTCACGGAATACCGTTCGGCTGGAGCCGTGTTGTGCCTCTCGCCGAGGAGGCGACCGCCACATCGGCACCAAAACGTCCCGCCCCGTGAGCGTCTTCGCTCACGGGGCGTCTCGTTTTTCTGGGTTCGCCTTGAAAAATCTCTAGGTTCGCCCTGGAAGAGGCCCACGGCTTGGGAGAAGGGCTAAAAAGGTAGAGTCCTCGCTTGCGCGGGTGCGTACACCAACCGGCTACCGGGGCACCACCCAGTGTTGTGAACCCGTCTCATGAGGAGAGCCTGTGCTCTATCGCCTGACCAAGACTTTCGGCGGCCCCGTCCTGCACCTGCTGTGGCCGACCACGGTCACCGGGGAAGAGCATGTGCCGAGGTCGGGCCCGGCCATCCTGGCCTCCAACCACCTGTCGATCGTCGACTCGACCTTCCTGCCTCTGGTGCTCTCGCGCCAGGTGCGCTTCGTCGCCAAATCCGAGTACTTCACCGGCAACCCCGCCACCGCGATGTGGATGCGGGCCACCGGCCAGATCAGCATCGACCGGCAGAGCCCGACCGCCGCCCAGGACATGCTGGACACGGCCGCGCAGGTGCTCAGGGACGGCGAGCTGTTCGGCATCTATCCCGAGGGCACCCGCTCCCCCGACGGCCGCCTCTACCGCGGCAAGGTCGGGGTCTCCTGGCTGGCCCTCGCCACCGGCGCGCCGGTGATCCCGGTGGCGATGAGCGGCACCGACAAGGTGCTGCCGATCGGCGCCTCGGTGCCCAGGTTCGGCAGGGTGAAGGTGCAGATCGGCAAACCCATGACGTTCACCGGCTCGGAGAAGAGCGCACGCGACCGTCGCAGCGTGACCGACGAGATCATGGCGGCGATCGCGGAGCTGTCCGGGCAGGAGTACGTGGCCTCCTACACGCCAAGCCGGAACAAGGACAAATAACCCTTTGTCAGCATATGTCGCATTGACCACGCTAGGCTGCGGCACTTCGGGCTTGGAGAACTGGGGGTAGTTCAAATGCCGCGTGGCAAGACAATAGCGATCGCGTCGATAACCGTTGTGCTGGTGGCGGGGGCCGCCGGCGGGGGCGCGTGGTGGTATCTGCACACCAGGGGCACCCCCCAGGAGACCGCTCAGCGGTTCACCCAGGCGTGGCAGAAGGGTGATCTGGCCGCCATGCGCGCCGAGCTCGGCGCGGCCTCCCCCGCGTTCGACAAGACGTACGAGAACATGCGCAAGGCTCTGGGGGTCGAGGGCACCGTCGTGAAGCTCGACGCGGTCCGTGAGACCGGTGACGGCACGGGGCAGGCCGGCTACACCACCACGCTGAAGCTGAAGGACATCGGCGAGTGGAGCTACTCCGGCACCATCGATCTGGCGGTCGTCGACCGTAACTGGCGGGTCAAGTGGTCCCCCTCGGCCGTACACCCCGACCTGACCGACGCCACCGCCTTCGCACTGAAGACCAAGTGGCCGGAGCGCGCGAAGATCACCGATGCCGGTGGCGACCGCATCGACGGCGGCGACGTGGGCGGCTCGGTGCAGCAGCTCGTCGGCTACCTGGACAAGGCCACGGCCAAGGACGTCAAGAGCCTGGGCTCCTCCTACAAGACGGGTGACGCGATCGGCAGGGGCGGGTTGCAGCAGACCTTCCAGCAGCGCCTGGCCGGCACGCCCGCCACCGAAATCGACCTCGTCGGCGCGGACAAGAAGACCGTGAAAACCCTCGACAAGATCGAGGGGGAGGCCGGCGAGGCCCTGGAGACCACGCTGGACATGCGGGTCCAGCAGGCGGCCGCCGGTGCGGTCCGCGACCTGAAGCAGACCGCCTCGATGGTCGCGATCAGGCCCTCCTCCGGCGAGATCCTCGCGGTGGTGAACAACCAGGGCGGCTTCAACCGGGCCCTGGACGGCAACTACCCTCCCGGCTCGACCTTCAAGGCGATCACCGCCATCGGGCTGCTGGCCGGGGGGATGACTCCGGGCGAGCGGGTCACCTGCCCCAAGGACGTCAAGGTGGGCGGCCTGCCGATCCGCAACTCCCACCACGGCGAGTACGGCTCGGTGTCCCTCTCCGACGCCTTCGCCTACTCCTGCAACACCACCTTCGCCCCCCTGGCCCAGGAGAAGCTGAGCGCCGACAAGCTGACGGACACCGCGGAGCTGTTCGGCTTCAACAAACCGCTCAACATCGGCGTGCCGGCGACGAAGGGCAGCTTCCCCAAGCCGCAGAGCGACGCCGAGCTGGCCGCGGCGTCCTTCGGACAGGGCCGCATCACCGTCAGCCCGTTGCTGATGGCCTCGGCCGCCGCCGCGCTGGCCGACGGCACCTGGCGCCCGCCGACCCTCGTCCCCTCCATCAAGCAGAAGACCGAGCCTCAGGAGCTCCCCGAGGGGGTCAAGTCCAAGATCGGCCAGATGATGTCCGCGGTGGTCACCATGGGCACCGCCAAGGACGCGGGCCTGCCGTCCGGCACCCGGGGCAAGACCGGCACCGCGGAGTACGGCCCGCAGGACGATCTGAAGACCCACGCCTGGTTCATCGGCTTCCGCGGTGACCTGGCCTTCGCGGTGATCGTCGAGGAGGGCGAGGGCGGCGGAACGGTCGCCGCTCCGGTGGCCGCCGACTTCCTGCGCGCCCTGGGCTGATCCTCTCGCCGGCCCCCGGCGTCCGCCCGTGGACCCTCGGCGTCCGTCCGTGAGGGTCGGCGGACCGCCATGGCGGCGCTCTCCACTACCCGGACGTGCCCTACCCGGAGGGCCGCCCCGTCACAGCGGAAGGGCTGCCGCCTCGTGGCGCAGGGCCATGACGAGGAGCATGGCGATCAGTGTCGCGATCAGCAGCCAGCTGAACATGATGATGATCGTCGATCGGCGGGGGCGTCTGACGGACCGCCGCTCCCCCTTGTTTTTGGCATCGCGCTTACGGCGGCCGCCCTCTTTGCGCTGGACGCGTTCGTTGAACGACTCCAGCCGCGCGACCAGCCGCGGGTCCTCATCTATCAGGTGACGCTCGATCTGCAGCAGCATCCGCTCCTCGTCTTGCGACCAGGCCATGCCGCACCTCCCGGGAAAGCAAGGCGTGTGCCGACGTTCTGCCCAATCATGAAGATCATTATCCGTTCCGAGGGCCTTGATTTACTTCTTCTTTTCTCCCACGCAATACGAGCAGGGGATCATGTCCCAGCCGTAGATCCGGAGAGGCGACAAAGGAGGTGTTGGGCGGTTCCCAGCGTTCTCGACGATCTAGACATTCCAGACCGCGAATCTTCCTCAGAACCTGTTTCGTACGGCTCGGCGCTCGACCAGACCCAGCACGGCGTCGGCGGTCTTGCCGAAGAGCGCGAGCAGCAGGATGGCGAGCAGGAGGATGTCGGTACGCCCCGTGTTCTGGCTGTCGATCAGCAGGAAGCCGAGGCCCTTCGACGACGCGATGAGCTCGGCGGCGACCAGGAACAACCAGCCCTGCGCGAGGCCGAGCCGGAGCCCGGCGAAGACCGCGGGCGCGGCGCTGGGCAGCTGGATCCGGGTGAGCAGCTCCAGGCCGCGCAGGCCGTAGGCCCGCCCGGCCTCCACCAGGTGGGGGTCGACGTGGGCGAGCGCGGAGGACACGGTGGTGTAGACGGGAAAGAACGCGCCGATCGCCACCAGGACGATCTTCGGCCCCTCCCCGATTCCCAGCCAGAGCACCAGCAGCGGGACCCAGGCCAGGGAGGGGACCGCGCGCAGCGCGGCGATGCTGGGCGCCAGCAGGCCTCGGACCGGCCGGTACAGGCCGACGAGCACGCCACCGGCCAGCCCGGCCACCGCCCCGGCGCCGAATCCGATGAGCACCCGCTGGACGCTGATCGCGATGTGCTGCCACAGCTCTCCCCGCCGTACCAGCTCGCCCAGCGCCGACAGCACGCTCAGCGGCTGCGGCAGCTGGCTCGGCGTGAAAACCTCCGCGGCGGTGGCGAGCTGCCACCCGGCGAGCACCGCCAGGGGCACGAGCACCCCGAGGGCGACTCCGCCGAGACGGGGGAACCCCGGCTTCTCACGCACCCGCTCCGGTGTCGCGATCACCGGCTTCCGCTCGGTGCCGGCGGTCATGACGCGTGTGCCTTCTCCGCGAAGGCGGGGTCGAACAGCGAGTCGAGCGCGGCCCGGGCCTCGTCGGCCGAGCGCACCTGGTTCTCCTCCACCAGGATCGGCAGGATGCGTTCGAGCACCGCGCGCTGCTCGGGCCCCGGCACCGGGCTGATCTCCGTCTTGGTGCGCTCCGTCAGCACGAGCCTGGCGATCTCGGGTGACAGCTTGGCCTCCTCCGCCAGCAGTGTCACGGTCTCGTCCGGATGCGCGCCGATCCACGCGCGGGCCTTCTCGTAGGCGTTGACGACGGACTGCACGAGATCCGGGTGGTCCTTGATGAAGGCCTCGCGGGCGTTGAGGAAGCCGTACGACGTGAACGCCGGATTCCGATAGATCAGCTTCGACCCGGCGTCGATCTGGCTCTGCGCCATGAGCGGGTCGAGCCCGGCCCAGGCATCCACGTCGCCCCGTTCCAGCGCGGTCTTCCCGTCCGCGTGCTGCAGGTTGACGACCTCGACGTCGGCCCCGGTCAGCTTGGCCTCGTGCAGTGACTGGAGCAGGAAGAAGTACGGGTCGGTCCCCTTGGTGGCCGCCACCTTCTTGCCCTTGATCCCGGCGATGCCGGTGATGGAGGACGTCTTGGCCACCACGAGCGCCGCCCACTCGGGCCGGCTGTACACCTCGATCGCCTTGATGGCGGTGCCGTTGGCCCGCGCCTGGAGTGCGGCCGCTCCGGCCGTGGAGCCGACGTCGATCGTCTCGGCGCGCAGGTTCTCGTTGGCCTTGTTGCTCCCCGCCGACAGAACCCAGGTGACCTTGGTCCCCTTGGCGGCAAGCTCCTGTTCCAGCCAGCCCTGCTTGCGGACGACAAGGCTGAGCGGGTTGTAGTAGGCGTAGTCGAGCCGCAGCGCCCCTGCGGCGGCCGGGGCGGTGTCGGCCTCTCCGGACGCACACCCCGTCGCCAGGGTCGTGAGCAGGACGGAGACGAGAAGGGCTCGGCGGCGAATCATCGCGGGGTCTCCTTGAAGGGGGTGGGACGAGGAACGCCGAGGCGGTCCAGAAGGTCGGCGCGCAGGGCGGCGAGTTCGGGGTGACCGCGGTCTCGGGGACGGGGATAGGGGACGTCGAGCACGGTCAGGACCGTCGCGCCCTCGCGAGGCTCCTCCCCGCCGAGGAGGAGCACCCGATCGGCGAGGTGCAGCGCCTCGTCGACGTCGTGGGTGACGAGCAGGACCGTGGTGTTCGAGCGCCGCTGGACGTCGACCAGGAGGTCCTGCATCCGCAGCCGGGTGAGGGCGTCGAGCGCGGCGAACGGCTCGTCGAGCAGCAGCACGCCCGGACGCCGGGCGAGGGCGCGGGCCAGCGCGGTTCGCTGGGCCATTCCTCCGGAGATCTGCCGTGGCCGGTGCCGATGGAAACGGTCGAGGCCCACGACCTCCAGCCAGCGGCGTACGGCCTCGCGGCCACTCGCGCGGGACGTGCCCCTCGGCAGCCCGAGGGCGACGTTGCCCACCAGATCCAGCCAGGGAAGCAGTCTCGGCTCCTGGAAGACGACGGCGCACCGTTCCTCGATGCCGCGCACCTTCCTGCCGTCGACGACCACGTCACCGCGGGTGGGCTCGTCGAGACCCGCGACGAGCCGGAGCAAGGTCGACTTGCCGCACCCGGAAGGCCCGAGGATCGCCACGATCTCACCGGGGGCGATCTCGAGTTCGAGATCGCGGAGAACGACGTGGCCGGCGGCGCCCGCCCGGGCGTCGAACGTCCGGCCGACCCCCCGCAGAACCACACTCGCGGGCCCGGCCTCCGCGGCCGCGCTCAAGGAAGATCCCATTGGATCTTTCTACCACATAAAACCTACCTAATTAATAGGGTAAATGGTCATATTGACCGGGGCCGGCGAGGCGGAGGATGTTGTGACCGACACCTTTGGAGTCTCCTGGCCGCCCCCGCAGCGAACTGCCGGTGGATCTCGGCGGCCGCCGCGCCGAGGCGGTGGGACCCGGCGGCGCAGGCAGGCCATGCGCGCACTCCGGAATTTCACAGATCGGGGTTGTGCGAATGGACCGGAGTTCAGACGGTCCGGCCTGGTGAAACGCCTCCTGGAACACGAGAGGACGGGGCGGCCCGCGCGGGCCGCCCCGTCCTCTCATTCGGGTGCGAACGTTATGCGAGCGCCGGTTCGCCCACGGGACGCGGCGTGCTCACCGGAGCCTCGTCGAGCGGCTGCGGGGAAGCGTTGAGCACCGCCTCGTCGAGACGGCCCTCGCTGCGGGCGACAAGGACCGGCACCACGATCTGTCCCGCGACGTTGGTCGCGGTGCGGATCATGTCGAGGATCGGGTCGATGGCCAGCAGCAGGCCGACGCCCTCGAGCGGCAGACCCAGCGTGCTCAGCGTCAGGGTGAGCATGACGGTCGCGCCGGTCAGACCGGCCGTCGCGGCCGAGCCGACCACGGAGACGAACGCGATCAGCAGGTACTCGCCGACTCCCAGCGGGATGTCGAACACCTGCGCCACGAAGATCGCCGCCAGCGCCGGGTAGATCGAGGCGCAGCCGTCCATCTTGGTGGTCGCGCCGAACGGCACGGCGAAGGAGGCGTAGTCGCGGTCGACGCCCAGCCGCTCGATCGTGACCTTCTGCGTCAGCGGCAGCGTGCCGACCGAGGAGCGGGAGACGAAGGCCAGCTCGATCGCGGGCCACGCGTTGCGGAAGAACGTGATCGGGTTGACCTTGCCGACCAGCGCAAGCAGCGTCGGGTAGACGGCCAGCAGGACGATGAAGCAGCCGACGTAGACGCCGAGGGTGAACTTGGCCAGCGGCGCGAGCAGGTCCCATCCGTACGTGGCGACCGACTTGCCGATCAGGCCGGCGGTCCCGATGGGGGCCAGGCGGATGACCCACCAGAGCGCCTTCTGGACCAGTTCGAGGATCGAGCGGCTGAAGTCGAGGAACGGCTCGGCCTTCTCGCCGAGCGCGATGGCCGCCGCGCCGAGGACGATCCCCAGGAAGACGATCTGGAGGACGTTGAGCTCGGTGAACGCCGTGACGATGTTCGTCGGGATGATGCCGGTGAGGAAGTCGACCCAGGTGCCGACGTTCTCGGGCGCCTTCGCGCCCGCCGTGCTCAGGGTGACGCCCTGGCCGGGGTTGATGATCAGACCGAGGCCGATGCCGACGATGACGGCGATCAGCGCGGTGGACAGGAACCAGAACAGCGTCTTGCCCGCCAGCCTGGCCGCGCCGTTGACGTTGCGGAGGTTGGCGACGCTGATCACCATGGCGGTGAACACCAGCGGCGGCACTGCCAGCTTGAGCAGCTGGACGAAGATTTTTCCGACTTCGGTGAGGGTGGTGGCCAGCCAGGCGAGGTCCCAGATGCGGGCGGCGAAGCCGAGGGCCACGCCCACGACCAGGCCCAACAGCAGTTGCAGGGAGAAAGAGAATCTCTTCACGATGGGGAAGGCTCCGAAAGACGGCATGCCTGAGAGGGCATGCGAAAGGGGGGCGAGTCCGAAAGAGGGCATGCCGGAAAAGGGCATGCCAAAAGGGGGGTGGGTGAGGGCCGAGGGGATCGAGCGCTCGTCAGAGCGCGATCAGCTACAGAGGGAGCCGGTCAGGCGACAGAGATCGATGTGCAGCCGCTCAACAAGCCACACATACAGGACGGAAAACCTCACGGGACCAGTAAACCGCAGCGAATAGGACAATATTCCGATCACAAGAGTGATCTATGTCGCAAATTTAGACTTTCCCCACCTGAAATATAGGTATCAAGAGGCTGGGCGCCCAGGGTCGATGGCCAGGGATGGCGGGCGGGTGATGCGGCGGGCGACGTGATTCGCTCATCTGTCGACGGCTACCGTTACCGAGCCTGCCCGAAGCTCGAAGCTGACCCGGTAGCTCTCACCCGAAAGGCGCGTCATCACCATCATCACGCACGACAACCCGATCGGCCGCGACCTCAGCAACTACATGATCCACGCGGATCTCTCCGAACGCATGGACGGCTGGCGCGAACAGCTGTGGATCCGCCAGCTGACCTCGGACAGGTTCGAGATCACATGTCTGCCGTTCTTCACCCACGGCATCTGCCATCACGACGTCGTGACCATCGACGACCGACACCTGGTGGCGGCCGTGGTTAAGAAGTCAGGCCACCACACTTTGCGGGTCGCCTTGGTCCGGCAGCACCCTCACCGTGACCAGCTCCACGATCTCCTCCATGGCGAAGTAGCGACTTCCGGTCTGGCTCACGAGTGGTTACAGAGCACCTACCTCGCTGTCGATCTCCCTCCAGGTACTGCCCCAGATCCCCTGGTAAAGATCCTTACCGGGCCGGAAGAGATAGGTGCGCTCTTCTGGGAGATCGACTCCTGAGATCGCGAATCATTCTGTTAGGAGTTCTTCGACCACACACTCGGACAACAGGTGGGTGGCGCCGCTCTTGGAGATTGGAGCGGATCATGGGAATCGAACCCGCACCGTCAGCTTGGAAAGTGCATCGAGTACGGCAGGTGGGACGGCTGAGCTGGTTGTTGGGCTGATGGTACTTGTCCTAATCGACATGCGCATTGCTCGTTCGCAGGCCTCTGCGCCTGGTAGCCAAAAGCGGCCGACGCGTCCAGCCGTCGACGAACAGCCGGGTCCGGCATGGCGGATGCCACACAGCGCTCAACCCGTGAGCATGCGCATGACAGGCGCTCCGAGCGCCCCCAGCCAGCTCGCCAGAGCCATCAGGGGCCCTCGCAGCGACTCTCCCGCCTGGGCGATCGCTCCCGCCGAATTCAGAGCATCGGTCAGCCGGATCAGACGGGTGGCGATGCCCTGACGGTCGGGTTGCGAGCGAGCCAGTTCGGTCTGTACGGCTTCCGCTTCGGCCGCTTCAACCCGCAGGCCAAGAGCCTGGAGCCGAGTGACGAGCGACTCGGCCCAGTCACCGGGTTCGCCTGCGAGAAAAGTGCCTTGCTGACCACCTTGGACGGTCTGGTCGCCGCCCACGTTGTTGATGTTGACGGCTTGCTGATTGCCGATGTTGAAAGTCAATTCCGTCCTCCGACTCATCCGCGCCGAACGGGTGCATTCCAGGTGTGTCGCGGGTCACTGTCCACTTTCCTGCCACGTGCCACAGCGATGACGTGCATGATCAACGCAACCAAGAAGAGCATGATGCCGCCCGCCGCGACGGTGTAACCGATCAGCGCGACCGAAAGCGCGAAGCTCTGCTCCCCGACCAGATTGCTCAGGGACGGTGGCTTGCCGGCCCCTGAGCTCTCGATGTATTTGAAAATGTCGCTGACACCACTGCCGACGCTGCTGAAGGCGCTGTAGCTCCCCCAGAGGTAGACCAAGCATCCGCCGAATATCAGCGCCAGGCTCAGCCAGATCAACCGCAGGGAACGGGTGCGAGCCGCCGCGACCTCCCGTAGGAAGCTGTCCCGTTGCTGGACGTAGTGGTTGTGCTGGTCACGGCCCACATTGTTTATGTGGCCACCCGCCTGCCGCTCGACGTCAAAACGGACCAGCCGCTCTTCGCCATGGCGAACGGCCGGCGATGCGGCAGTCCCTCCGGGCTCCTCGTAACGAGCTCGGAGGACGCCGAACTGGAGCACATCGCCATCACGCAGGACCCGCGGTCGTCGCACCGGGTCGCCATTGACCGTTGTGCCGTTACGCGACCCTAAATCCTCAACGCTGGTTTGACCGGCCGTATGGCTCAGCGACGCGTGGAAAGAACTGAGGTGAGGGTCATCCAGTTGCAGATCGGCAGTCCGCCCACGGCCCAGCGACTGGCGTTCACGGCTCAGCCGAAGCACCGTTCCCGCTAACTCCGGCGGGTGGATGACAACCAGCCGTGGGTCATCCGATGATGTCGGCATGCCACGCCTCCTTTGAAACGGTGGCATATACATCGTGCACTGATCGGATGAGCTCCGCCAGTATTTAAACTAGGGTTTCTTGATGAAAATCGCCAGGATTGATCATTTCCCCGAGAAATGTCTTCAAGCTGGGATACCAGGCGTTTGCCGGGCCACTTCCCGCACTTCCGGCCGTGACGACTTCGTTATTTGATCATCTTTCGAGCGGACGCCTAGGGAGTGTCTTATTAAGCGCGGCGCATTCTCAAAATGATCGAGCAGGCCGTCAGATCGCAATGGTCACAGACGCAGATCAACCGTCCCCGTTCCCGAATGCGCAATCCGTCTCCCAACGCGGGCGCCCCAGGTCCAGGAGCCTCCCCCATAGGGCGGATTCCGTACGGTGACCCTCGCCTTTCGAGCTGGATAACATACTTGCGAGTTTGGACGAGGCGTTCCGGGTATGTGCTGCGGGGTTCGCCGACGAGCACGGCCTCCTCGGATATGGGGCGGTCAATCGACCTTCCGCTCTCGATCAGGCCGCCATTCGCATCGTGAGGTCTTCTTCGGCGAGGTTCGTTAGCCGAGGTTCGTGAGCACTTCACCCTTCCCCAGCCGGTTGAGGAGCCGTGGGGACGCTGCCGGAAGCGCGTGCCGCACCTCGTCCGCCGCCAGCCCGTGGTGACGGATCGGCCTGCCCTGCTCCATCCACGACATCACCGTCACTCGAATACAGGGCCCGGCGACAATTCGACCTTTCACCAAACGGCTGTCGACCCTAGTGAACTCCGGCTACGAAGGCGCAGGCCATAGCCCGCTCACCCTCGACCGGGCAACCTGCCGACGGCCGTGAACTCGACATCGACCCCCGAACACGTAACGCCCCGCTGCGACCGCTGCGCCGCCTGTGCGAATGCGGCTCACCATGCTCACCCAGCACCGGCGAGTCCTTCAGCGCATCACGTTCCGCCTCAGCCGAATCGGCAAGATCATGAAAAATACGCCCATTCTTACTCATTTCGAGCATGCAAAAAATCATTGGGAAAATGTCAATGAACTCTGTCGACATTGCGCTATCTTTTTGCAACGCTAATGACAGTCACTGTACGCGAGCGGGATCGCTCGCGTACGGCAATGATCGTGTGTCGTTGTTCCTTCTCGCGAGCGGGAGGGTGCGGTGGGAATATTCGCCGTCGTCATCGTCATCGTATGCGTGTTCGCCGTCATGATGCTCCTCGCTGCGGTTCTCTCTGCAGCCGAACGCCGCAAGTTCGCGAAGTTTATTGACAGCGCTCATCAGCGAGGCTGGCGGGAAACCCTCGATCGGAGAATCTTCGGATCGCCGATGGACGAGGTGGCGCAGTCCACGCGCATGCGCTGCATGCTGGAGAAGCGGGTCGGGCGGTCCATGGTGTGGATGACCTGGCACCAGTGGCAGGAGACCACGTCGAGCTCCACCTATCGCGACGGCAAATGGGAGAGCGACAGCAGCACCACCCGCTATGACGAGACTCGCTATTTCATCGTCCTTCCTGGGAGAATGCCCGACGTCGCCGTGGTCCGCCGCACCAGAATAGGCGGGTTGCTCCGCCGGGTGCGTGGACCCGGAACCGGCGACGCCGCCTTCGACCGGGCCTTTCTCCTCAAGTCGCGCGACGATGGCGTGCCGCGTGGCGTCCTCAGTTCGAGGCTGCGCAAGGCGATGCTCGCCAGACGCCTACCGCCGTGGGAGAGCCGCAACTCCATCCTGTTCACCGTCCACCGCGACCAGCCGACCCTGGCCACGCTCGATTCCCGGGCGGCGGCGATCGCGGAGATCGCCGCCCATCTCTCTGGCGCCCGCTGAGAAACGGGCTCAGCTAAGAGGTGCCGCGGGCGTTGTAGACGACGGCGTCGTCGCGTTCCCCGTAGGCGCGGAACACCTCGACGGCCTCCTCGCGCAGCGGGCTGAGGACGACTTCGATGCCGCGGGCGGCGAACTGGGGGGCCCAGTCGGAGGCCATCGGGCCCTCGTCGAAGCCCGTCAGCTTCTCCAGCTCCGGGCCGTCGCCCGCGATGAGCAGACGGCGGACGCCGGACCACATGGTGGCGCCGTAGCACATGACGCAGGGCCGCCAGTTGACGACGAGCTCCAGGTCGGGCAGGTCCGGGCCGCCCAGATCCCAGGCGCCGAGCCGGGTCTGGGCGAGGGACAGAGCGGTGACCTCGGCGTGGGTCGACGACAATCCGGAGGCCAGGACGACGTTGACACCGGCCGAGATCAGGCGTCCGGTGGCGGACTCCACGACCAGGGCGGCGAAGGGGCCGCCGGTGTTCTCGCGGTGGTTACGCTCGGCGAGCCGGTTGGTCAGGCGGATGCGGTCGTCGTCGGTCGGGAGGATCTCCGGGACGCCGCCGAGCTCGGCGGTGACCCAGCCGGGGAGACGTGCTCCGAAGGCGGTGGCAAGGGCTGCGGTGTCCATGGTGGCTCCCGAGGTCAGGCGGTGAAAAAGTGGCTGAGGCCGAGGTCGCGCAGGCCCCGGCGGTAGGCAACGGCGCCCGTCACCGCCGCTGCGTCCTGACTCCTCGCGCCGCTGGTGTCGGCAGGGGCCGCCGACGTCGACAGCTCTGCTGCGGAGGATGCATGGATGCGAAGGATCTCCTCACTTCACTTGTTGTGGCGCGTAACGCGCGACAACCGGACGTTCCAGGGCGGTGACGAGGCCGTAGAGAGCCACGGACACAACAACGATCACCACCGATCCGGACCAGAGCCCCGCGAAGCGGGAGGCGGTGTAGTCCGAGACCAGCAGGCTGCCCAGTCCCTTGCCGCTGGCAAGCCACTCCGCGAGAGTCGCGCCGGCGATCGCGCCGGGGATCGCGATCCGCGCGGACGCGAACAGCGAGGGGAGCGCGTAGAGCAGCCGTACTTTCCTGGTGACCGTCAACTGCCCGCCGCCCAGCGACGTGATGACCTCGCAGGCGAGGACGGGGGCTGCCCGCAGTCCCTGGCTGACCGTTACGAGGGTGGCGAAGAAGGTGATCACGGCGACGACGATCGTGACGCCCAGTAGCCCGCGTCCGAAGACGAGGGCGAGCAGGGGGGTCAGGGCGAGCAGGGGAATGGACCTCAGCACGATGGCGAGCGGCAGGACGATCTGTTCGACGCGGCGGAACGCCACCAGGACCGCGGCGGCGAGCGATGCGGCGATCAGTCCCACGACATAGCCGACGCCCGCGTCAAGCAGCGTCGTGCCCAACGCGGCCAGCAGACGTTGCCGATGCTCCGCCGCGTCCTCGCCGGCGAACAGATAGGTCGCGACGTCCGCCGGCGTCTTCGCGAAGTATGGGTCGAGGGCGAAACCCCGGATGACCGCATACCAGCCGACCACGATCAGGAGGATGGAGCCGACCAGTCCAGCCGTGCCGACGAGCAGGGACCGCGCCCGTCCGTCGCCTGCCACTCCGGATGCCGCGCCCACCCCCACGCTCACGTCCCGGCCGGCCCAGGGGGTGAGCCACCGAGCGATGATCGCGACCAGTGCGTAGCCCAGGCCCGCCAGGGCGGAGATGACGAGTGCCACCGCCCAGGTGCGTGCCACCTGGAACGACGATTGCGCCTGCACCAGCATTACGCCGAGTCCGCTGCTGGAGCCCAGGTACTCCCCGATGATCGCGCCGAGCAGCGCCGCGGGCGCAGCGATCTTGAGTCCTGCGAACAGGCTGGGCAACGCGGAAAGGAGGCGAAGCTTGCGCAGGATGAAGAAGGAGCCCCCGCCAAGGGAGTGGATGAGGTCCAGCGCGCTCCGATCGGCGGAGCGCAATCCGAGCACGGCGGCCGTCAAGGTGGTGAAGAAGACCGACAGCCCGGCCAGTGCCTCCTTGGGGGCGTTGTCGGGCAGGACGACGACGAGGATGGGCGCGATCGCGACGAGCGGCACGCAGTAGCTCGCGACGGCGATGCGCAGCAGCAACCGCTCCACCGCCGGGACCTGGACGAAGACGCCGGCGAGCGCGACGGCGAGAACGTTGCCCCAGAAGAAGCCGATGGCCGCCTCGGACAGCGTGGTGGAAATGTTGCCGGAGTAGATGTTCCGGTCGTCCCACATCGCCTGCAGTACTGCCCACGGCTGGGGAACGACCCGGAGGTCGGCGAAGATCTGCGCGAGTATCACCCAGATCAGGAGCAGGCCCGCCACGCCGAGTGCCACGGCCACCGGCGATCGGGCACCGCTGCGGGCCGCGATCAGGCCACGCCGGGTCGCCATGAATGAGCTCACGTCAGGTCCTCGGATGGGCCGATCCGGCTGGAGTCACCGTCGTCGCTCTGTCCGAAGAGCAGCTCGCTGAGAGTGTCGCAGAGCGCATGGAACTCGGGTGAGCGTGTGACTCCGACATCGCGCGGTCGTGGCAGGTCGATCCGTACCGCGTCGATGATTCGTCCCGGACGGGCGCCCATCACCACCACGGTGTCGGCAAGGAACACCGCCTCGCTGATGGAGTGAGTGACGAGGAGGGTCGTCGTCGCACGCTCCAGCCAGATCCGCTGCAGCTCCAGGTTGAGCCGCTGGCGGGTCATCTCATCCAATGCGCCGAACGGTTCGTCCAGCAACATGACCTCCGGCTCGCCGGCGAGGGTCCGCGCGAGCGCCACTCGCTGGCGCATGCCGCCGGACAACTGGGCGGGCCGGGCCTTTTCGAAGCCGGTGAGTCCGGTGAGGCGCACCAGGTCGGCCACCGCCGTCCGGCTCACCGGCCGGCCCGCCACCTCGAAGGGCAGTGCGATGTTGGCCTCGACGCTGCGCCATGGCAGCAGGGCGGCGTCCTGGAAGGCCACCCCGATGCGATGCTCACGCCGCAGGTCGTCGGGGGAACGGCCGTGGACGTGCGCGGCGCCGGAAGATGGCTGCTCCAAGCCGGCGAAGATCCGCAGCAGGGTGGATTTGCCGCATCCGGAGGGACCCAGCAAGGCGGTGAACTCGCCGTGTCTCGTGTGCAGGTCGATGTCGCGAAGCGCGGCGACTTCGGCCGTCCCCACGCTGAAGGTCCTGCTGAGCGTGGTCGCGGCCAGGCCTACGGTGCCCGGTGGGTCGGCGGCGTGCGAAGGGGCCGCGTGCGGGCGGGCTGTCACGCGTCCCACTTTCCCGCCGCCAGGATGGCGAGCAACTGGTCACGGTAGGAGGCGTCGCGGCCTGGGAGCTCGTTCTCCACCTTCGAACCCTCCCCCAGGAAGTGCGAGACGTCGCGGCCCATCTCCTGCCCGCGGCGGGTGTGCATGTCGAGGGCGTAGTCGGGGATCTCGGGGAGGCGCTCTCCGCTGCCCAGCATGTGGGTGGCCCACAGCGCCAGTTCGTCGGTCGTACGGTCCTTCGTACGGCTGACCAGGAAGCGTATGGCGTGCACCGCGAACAGCCATCTGTCGCCGGTGCCTCGGGGAAGGTGCTGGTGCATGCGATAGAGGCAATCGAGGACCACGGGTTCGGTGAACGTGCCGGTTCCGGTGTCCTCGCATGACATGACGAGGAGGCGTGACCACATCACCTCCTCCAGATCGCCGCTGCTCTCGTACATCTCACGAGCGACGAGCAGGGCGTTCTCCAGCAGGCCGCGGCGTACCGACTTCTGGAGGGTGGAGATCAGCTCGTCGGCGGGAAATCCCCGCACGCTGTTGACACGTGTCCAAGGATCTTCGGTGTGCGTGACAGGCACTGCGGTGGGCTCCTGTTGGTATGGAGGGGTAACTGGAAAGGGGACGTCAGAGGCGGGTCTTGCCCGCGTAGACCTCGCTGAGGACGCTTGTGTCGAACAGCTCGTCGGCGGTCGCCTTGATACCGAGCGAGTTCAGGGTGGCGATGTTGGCCGCGATCCCCTGGTCGCTCATCGTGAGCAGGCCGTTCGTCTTGGCGTCCCCGGCTTCGATGACGGACCGGAACGCCGCGGCGGTCTTCTGCTGGGACTTCAGGTCGAGATTGAGGCTCTTGCCGTACTTCTCCACGACGATCTTGGCCGCGGCGTCGGTGTCGCCGAGCGCGTCCTGCCAGCCGCGTACCGAGGCCCGGACGATCTTGACGATCAACTCGCGCTTGGCCTTGTCCGCGAGCGTCTGCTCGCTGACGAGCAGCACGTCCGCCCAGACGTTGTAGCCGTACTCGGCGAGCGTGAACGTCGTGGTCTTCACACCCTGGAGGTCCAGCTGGATCGGCTGGTTCACCAGCAGCGACATGAACGCGTCGCAGTCCCCGGCCACCAGGGGCGCCGGGTCGAACTGCATCGGCACGATGGTCACGCTGGCAGGATCGATGCCATTCGCCTTGAACACGGTGTTGACGATTTCCACACCGCTCTGCTGGACACCGAGCCGCTTGCCGACCAGATCCTTCAGCGTTCGCACGGGAGCCGAGGCGAGGGACATGATCGCCGTCGGATTGGTCTGCATGGTCGCGGCGACGATCTTGAGGGCGGCACCCTCGTTACGTGCTTTGGCGATGGTGTCGACGGAGTCGAGCCCGACCAGCGCCTTGCCACTGACCAGGAGCGGTTCGACGACGACGGAAGGACCACCCGGCGTCAGCGTGACGTCGAGCCGCTCGTCGCGGAAGTAGCCGGCGTGGTCCGCCATGAACAGGCCCATGTTCTCGACATTGGCCAACCATCCGAGCTGGAAGTTCACTGTGGCCAGGCCGGAGGCGGAGGCGGTGGTGGAGGCGGAGGACGAGCAGGCGCTCAGCGCCACACCGGCGGCGAGAAGCGACATGCCTCCGACGCCGGACAGGAAGGCGCGACGAGAAAGGGGCGCAGGCATGGAAGGAGCCTTTCTGGGGGTAGCAAAACGGCCTGACGGAGAATGGTGACTCACGCCGGCCGGTAGGGAAGCGCCGGCTTGGCCAGGGCGGCCGGGGGCGTGCAACCGTTCTTGGACACCTGAGAGCGGTACCACTAAACGGGGAGCGAGCCCGCCACCAGGCGGGCACGGCGATGGGCGACGAGACCTATCGTCGCGATGGCGTCAGCCTGAAAACGGTGTCCCTCGGGCGTTGGACAGACGCCAACGTCCGCGCCGTTGTTCAGGACCGATCACCGATACTCCTCTGGCAGGTACGCCGCACCAAAAATGGCCGATTGTCCGCGTAGTTGCTGGTAAGACGATCGCTGCGATGTCGAGCGGCTGTCAAGGGGGTGGCGACAGAACTGAACACAGCGACACAAATTCGTGACCCTACGGCTTCCATACGAGGCGCGGAGCCCGTAACTGGCATCGATTTCACTAATCGTCATTCTCGGTAGAAATCATCCTATGATCGGGTGATCGCGTTGCCGTTGAACTGGGCGGCGAGCCGGAAGGTTTCGAATCGGCCACATGTCGGGGACCTCCGTTGACGCGGGTTGCGTGGATGCTGACACCATTCTCTGAGAACGGTTTCAGTAGATCAGAGGAGGTCCTGTTGGCCACCATCCACGATGTGGCCGCCCGCGCCGGGGTCTCTCCCGCGACGGTCTCGCGGTTCCTGCGTGGTCAACGGGTGCGTTCGGCGGAGGCGATCCAGGCAGCTGTGGATGAGCTGGACTACTGGCCGAGTGCCACGGCCCAGTCCCTGCAGTCAGGCCGGACGCACACCATCGGCGTGGTCGTCCCCGACATCACGAACCCCTACTTCGCCGCGGTCGTCAAGGGAATGGAATCCGTTACCCGCCACACCGACTACCGCATCCAGCTGGCCAACACGGACGAGAGCAGTGAGCGGGAGGATGCCGTGCTCGCGGAGATGATTCGCCGGGTGGACGGCATCATCCTTGCCCCGGCCACCGAGCAGGACCAGACCCCGATGTATGTCCGGGACGCCGGCGTCCCACTGGTCTTCGTCGATCGCGACCTGCTGGGCGGAGAGCACTTCGACGCCGTCCTGGTCAACAACGTCAAGGGCGGCCGGCAGGCAGGCGAGCACCTGCTCGGTCTCGGCCACACCCGGATCGCCGCGATCAGCGGGAGCCAGGACACCACTCCCGGACGGTGCCGCCGCGAGGGTTTCGTGCAGGCCCTCACCGCCGCGGGCGTCGAGATCCCTCCCGAACACGATTTGGTCGGCGACTTCCGGGAGGAGAGCGGCTACCAGCTCGCCCTGTCCCTGCTGTCGCTGCCCGAACCGCCTACCGCCGTCTTCAGCGCGAACAACCTCATGACGCTGGGCGCGCTCAAGGCCTTGCACGACCTGCGTACGGACATTCCCGGCGAGATAAGTCTCATCGGGTTCGACGACCTTGACACGGGCTCGTTGCTGCGGCCGCCGCTGACCGTCATCGACCGGCCGATGGTCGAGCAGGGAGCGCTCGCCATGCGGTTGCTGTTGCGCCGCTTCGAGGACCAGTACGCAAACGACGGTGCCCGGCGCATCGTCCTGGACACCAAGCTGATCGAGCGGGCCTCGACAGCGCCACCGCGCAAGCCGCGTATCGCAGCAGGCGCGGGTCGAACCGGAAAGGGCCGACAACGATGACCACCGCTCCGCTCGCGGAGGTCGCCGCTTCCAACTCGACGCTGCGGACGTTCCTGCATGGCCTACCCGGTGTGGACCGGGTGGGCGCGGACGCCCGGGCTGCGATGTTGGGCACGCGATCGATCAAGACCACGTCCAAGAAGCAGGCCATCGACCTCGCCATCCGGATGGTGGACCTCACGACGCTCGAGGGCGCGGACACCCCGGGCAAGGTGAAGGCGATGTGCGCCAAGGCGGTTCGCCCCGACCCGACCGACTCCTCCGTCCCCTCGGTGGCGGCGGTCTGCGTCTACCCCGACCTGGTGGCGACGGCCGTACAGGCTCTGGGCGCCTCGGGGGTGAAGGTCGCCTCGGTCGCCACGGCGTTCCCGAGCGGCCGGTCGTCGCTGGAGGTCAAGGTCGCCGACACCGCGCTCGCGGTCGCCGACGGCGCGTCCGAGATCGACATGGTGATCGACCGTGGCGCGTTCCTCGCGGGGGACTACCTCAAGGTCTTCGAGCAGATCGCGGCGGTCAAGGCCGCCTGCGGCAGCGCACACCTGAAGGTCATTCTGGAGACCGGCGAACTCTCGACGTACGACAACGTGCGCAGGGCGTCCTGGCTCGCGATGATCGCGGGCGCCGACTTCATCAAGACCTCGACGGGAAAGGTGTCGCCGGCCGCGACCCTGCCGGTCACGCTCGTCATGCTGGAGGCGGTCCGCGACTTCCTCCGTACGGCGGGCAGGAAGGTCGGTGTCAAGCCCGCGGGCGGCATCAGGACGACCAAGGACGCGATCAAGTATCTGGTGCTGGTCAACGAGACCGCGGGCCCGGACTGGCTCGATCCCGACTGGTTCAGGCTCGGGGCCTCCTCGCTCGTCAACGACCTGCTCATGCAGCGCCAGAAGATGGCCACCGGCCGGTACGCCGGACCCGACTACTTCACCCTGGACTAAGGCGGCCATCCATGTTCGAGTACGCACCCGCGCCGGAGTCGCGGGCAATCGTCGACATCAAGCCGTCGTACGGCCTGTTCATCAACGGCGAGTGGGTCGAGCCCCTCGGTGAGGGCCGCGAGAAGACGGTCAACCCGGCCAGCGAGGAGGTGCTCGCCGAGGTCGCCGTGGCGAGCGAGGCGGATGTCGACCGGGCGGTCCAGGCCGCGCGCAAGGCGTTCACCGTGTGGTCGGCCATGCCCGGATCCGAGCGGGCCAAGTACATCTTCCGGATCGCCCGGATCATCCAGGAGCGGGCCCGTGAGCTCGCCGTCCTGGAGTCCCTCGACAACGGCAAGCCGATCCGCGAGTCGCGTGACGTGGACCTGCCGCTGGTCGCGGCCCACTTCTTCTACTACGCCGGATGGGCGGACAAGCTCTCCCACGCAGGGTTCGGCCCCTCCCCCCGGCCGCTGGGCGTGGCGGGGCAGGTCATCCCGTGGAACTTCCCGCTGCTCATGCTGGCGTGGAAGATCGCGCCCGCGCTGGCCTGCGGAAACACGGTCGTCCTCAAGCCCGCCGAGACCACGCCGCTGACAGCGCTGGCCTTCGCGGAGATCTGCCGGCAGGCCGACCTGCCTCCCGGCGTCGTGAACATCGTGACGGGGGCCGGGGAGACGGGCGGCGCGCTCGTCCGCCATCCCGACGTCGACAAGGTGGCCTTCACCGGCTCCACCGAGGTCGGCCGCCAGATCGCCCGGTCGGTCGCCGGATCGCGCAAGAAGGTCACGCTGGAACTCGGCGGCAAGGCCGCCAACATCGTCTTCGAGGACGCGGCGCTGGACCAGGCCGTCGAGGGCATCGTCAACGGCATCTTCTTCAACCAGGGTCACGTGTGCTGCGCGGGCTCGCGTCTGCTGGTCCAGGAGTCCGTCGCCGACGAACTGCTGGAGGCGCTCAAGCGGCGGCTGTCCACCCTGAGGCTCGGTGACCCGCTGGACAAGAACACCGACATCGGTGCGATCAACTCGGCCGCCCAGCTCGCCAGGATCCGGGAGCTGTCGGAGGCGGGCGAGGCCGAGGGGGCCGAGCGGTGGTCGCCGGCGTGCTCAATCCCCGACAAGGGGTTCTGGTTCCCGCCCACCATCTTCACCGGGGTCGCCCAGTCGCACCGCATCGCCAGGGAGGAGATCTTCGGCCCGGTGCTGTCCGTGCTGACGTTCCGTACTCCTGCGGAGGCGGTCGAGAAGGCCAACAACACGCCGTACGGGCTGTCGGCCGGCGTCTGGACCGAGAAGGGCTCGCTGATGCTGTGGACGGCGTCCCGGCTCCGGGCCGGCGTCGTCTGGTCCAACACGTTCAACAAGTTCGACCCCACGTCGCCCTTCGGCGGCTACAAGGAGTCCGGCTACGGTCGCGAGGGTGGACGCCAGGGTCTGGAGGCGTATCTGGATGTGTGATCCCCGGAAAGCTTACGTACCAGAAGAACGCGGGAAGGCGATGCGGCAATGAGTGAGCGCGTGGTCGTGCGCAAGACGTACAAGCTGTTCATCGGTGGCGCGTTTCCGCGATCCGAGAGCGGAAGGTCATATGTCGTGAGCTCCTCGAAGGGTGAGTTCCTGGCGAACGCGTCCAAGGCCTCCCGGAAGGACGCCCGAGAGGCGGTGGCCGCCGCACGGAAGGCCTTTCCCGGCTGGTCGGCCGCGACCGCGTACAACCGCGGTCAGATCCTCTATCGCGTCGCGGAGGTGCTGGAGGGGCGCCGCAGCCAGTTCGTGGCCGAGCTCGTCGACGCCGACGGCGTCGGCGTGCGCAGGGCCGGCGAGCTGGTGGACGCGGCCGTGGACCGGCTCGTGTGGTACGCGGGCTGGTCGGACAAGATCGGCGCGATCCGTGGATCGGCCAACCCGGTGGCCGGGCCGTACTTCAACCTGTCCAGCACCGAACCCACCGGCGTGGTCGCCGTGGTGGCCCCCGAGGCCGACCCGCTGCTCGGACTGGTCAGCGTGATCGCTCCGGTGATCGTCACGGGCAACACGTGCGTGGTGGTCGCGTCGGAACGGGCGCCGCTGCCGTCGATCACGCTGGCCGAGGTGCTGGCCACGTCGGACCTGCCCGGTGGTGTGGTCAACATCCTCACCGGCTCGGCCGCGGAGATCGCGCCATGGCTGGCGGGCCACATGGACGTCAACGCCATCGACCTCACCGGCGCGGAGCTCGAATTAGCCGTTTCCTGCGAGCAGGACGCCTCCGAGAACCTCAAACGCGTCCTACGCCCCGCCTCCGGGAAAACCGACTGGATCACCGACCCGGGCACCGGCCGGATGACGGCGTTCCTGGAAACCAAGACGGTCTGGCATCCGATCGGGATCTGAGCCCGGCGCGTCCCCTCCCCCCGTCCACGGCTGTACGCCGCGACCTCAGTTGGCAATGCCTGAAACAGCTTGAATTAGGAGGACCGAGATGAACCCGAAAGGTGTCCTCGTCGTCGGGAGCATCACCGCGGATGTCACAGCGTTCAGCCGCCGGCTGCCCCGCCGGGGAGAGACGATTCTCGGCGACGACGTCACTTTGGTCCTGGGCGGGAAGGGCGCGAACCAGGCGGTCGCCGCCGCCCGTGGGGGAGCCCCCACCTGGCTGGTCGGCTGCGTCGGCAGAGACCCGTTCAGCGAGATCGTGTTGGCGGGGCTGCACTCCCACGGGGTGGCTTCGACGGAGATTCGCGCCGTCGACAACCGTACGGGCGTCGCGCACATCAGAGTCGACGCGTCGGGCGAGAACGACATCGTCATCACGCCCCTCGCCAACTCCGACCTGAGCATCGACATGGTGGACGAGAGCATCCGTGCCCTCCGTGACAGGGCGAGCGTGCTTCTCCTCCAACTTGAGATCCGCACCGAGGTCGCCTGTCACGCCGCGGAGGCGGGCGCGCACGCCGGCCTGACAGTCGTGCTCGACCCGGCGCCCGCGCAATCGCTGCCCGACCGCGTCTGGCCGTACGTCGCCGTTGTCACACCCAACGAGAGCGAGGCCACCGCTCTGACCGGCGTGGAGGTCGTCGACCTCGAATCCGCCGAGCGGGCCGCGGCCTGGTTTCTCGATCGGGGTGTACGGCATGCGATCATCACGCTTGGCGCGGCCGGCGCTCTCTCGGTCACCCCGGAGCAGACACGGCACTTCCCCGCCTACCCCGTCAATCCGGTGGACACCACCGCCGCGGGTGACGCCTTCACCGGCTCCCTGGGTGCGGCCCTCGCCGGCGGCCTTGACACCGCCACGGCCATCCGCCGGGGGATGGCGGCCGGAGCCCTGGCGACCACCCGGCCCGGCGCCAGCCCATCGCTTCCCGGCCGGGAGGCGGTGGACGAACTGATCAACCTGCACGCCATCGTGTAAGGAGCCGCCCGATGAGGAGCGACGACGGAACCTCAATTGCCAGTCGGCTCGCGTGATCTCTGAAGTCGGGCACACCGACCGGCTCGTTGCGACCGATCCGGTCTGCCTATCCCCGTACGCCTCGATCCCGGGAATCTCGGCGGTGATATCGAGCGGTGATACAGACAAGTGCGCCGGGGGTCATGACGCCTCACGCCTGGAGAACAGGCGGTCGAGGTGGGCGGTGAGCAGGGTCACGGCTGAGCGGCCGTCGCGCTGCCCGGCCAGCACGCTCGACTGCAGACCGGTGACCAGGGCCAGGACGATGGCCGCCGCGGTGCCCGGATCCTCTTCCGCCGATATCTGGCCGGCCTTCTGGGCCTGCCGGATCTGCCCGGCGACATGATCCTGCAGCGCATTGGCGTAGGCCAGCCCATCGGGGGCCAACTCGGGTTGGGTGAGGGTGAGCGTGTAGTGCGCGGCGTAGGCCAGCATGATGCGACGGCTCTCGTCGTCGACGGGTATCAGGGCGGTCAGTGTGCCGTACAGGAACGTGCGCGGCGTCGCGGGCTCGCCGAGGGCCGCCACGCCCCGCGTCACCAGCTGGACGATCTGCCCGCCCAGGTGCTTGAGCGTCCCCCGCAGCAGTTCTTCCTTGGTGTGGAAGTAGTACTGCACCAGCCGCAGGGAAACGCCGGCCTCGGCGGCGACCTCACGCATGCTGGCCGTGTGCAGTCCGCGCGAGGCGGCGATCCGGACGACCGCCTCGGCGATCTGACTGCGGCGCTCTTCGTGGTCCACTCGCTTCGGCATATTTTTATGATACATGTGTATCATCTAGGTATCCGTCGAAAGGAGCGCACCATGGCAGATCGCCCCCGGATCGGCCGCTTCCGCAACGACAAGGCCCAGAAGCAGTTCCTCACCGGCTACGACGCGGCGATCCGCGACTGGCCGGTGCCGCTGAAGCCACTGGACGTCGCCACCTCCTACGGCACCACCCGCCTCTACCGGACCGGCGCCGCAGAGGGCGTGCCGGTGGTGTTCCTGCCGGGCATGGGCGGCAACACGCTGGGCTGGATCCACAGCAGCGGACCGATCGGCGCCGCGCACCCGGTGTACCTCGTCGACCCCATCGGCGGAGCCGGGCGCAGCGTACAGACCCGGCCGCTGGAGGGCACCGACGACCTGACGTCCTGGCTCGCGCAGATCCTCGACGGGATCGGATCACCCGCCGTCTACCTGGTGGGCTTCTCCTACGGCGGCTGGCAGGCGCTGCTGGCGGCGATCCGCATCCCGGAACGGGTGACCGGCATGACGCTGCTCGACCCGGCCGCGTTCCGCCGCGCCACACTGCGGCACCACGCCTGGGCACTCGCCTGCGGGATCGGCCTGCACTGCCGCCCCTCGATACGGCGGCACCTGGCCCGCCGGCTGCACAGCGACTCGATCAACCGGCCCGACGACATCATGGCCGCGATCGCCGGCACCTATCTCTTCGAGCAGGCGCTCCCGCCCATGGAGCCGCTCACGGACGAGGAACTGGCCACGATCACCACACCGACTCTCATGCTGTTCGGCGCACACAGCACCATGCACGACTCGGCCGCGGTCTCCCAGCGCCTCGCCCGGGTGATGCCCGCCGCCGAGGTCGAACTGGTGCCCGGCACCGGGCACTCGATCGCGCTCGACGTACCCGACCTGGTCAACCCACGAATCCTGGAACACGCCGCCCGCATTGCCCGCCGCTAAGCGGACGAGAAAGCCGGTGTCGACACGACTCCGCTGCGCGAGACTCGCCTGACGGAAGACGCGAGCCGTCCCCGCACGGTCGCGTGAGACGCCGTTGCCGTACGCGAATCCTCAATCGGTGCTGTTTTCTGGGAGCTCAGCGCTCAAGGCTCTCGTCGGTGGAATCGGACGGAGAGGTTCGCGGACGCCCCCTGGATCACCGGGCTCGTTACGAACCCACACGGTGACCGTAGCCCAACGACCTACCCGGGTACCCGGAACCGGGTCCTGCGCCACGACAATGCCATGCATCAAGGGCTCGGGGCTGTCAGGGTCGGGCCCTTGGACGAACAGACCGACATCATGACCGGCAAGCCAGGCGTTCAACGCCTGCATGCCGTAGAAGTCCGGCACGGCGATATTGCTCTCAGAAAGATCCAGATCAGCTCACCCTCCACCAGAATACGCCAGCGGGTGCAAGCGATGCCGCTGACTTCCCGGCCCCGATGCAAGGCCAATTCCGTGCCACCCTGGCACGGGCATCCGTGCTTCTCCGAGCTGCGCCGTGCAGCACGCCCATCGAACCGACGAACGTGACCCGCCTGCGACTTCTTGCTCTCAAAGCACTTCGAGAGCCAGTCTGATCAGTTTCAGAGCCGTGCTCGTCCCAATGGGATCCTCCACTGTTCACGGGCGCCCTTGGTCGTTGTCGCGCGATTCGTCACTCAATCACAGGCGACGTGGCGTCGACTCCTTCGAGGAGGACGGCCAGCCCGATGGCGAAGGCCTCGTCGGTCTGGTGTTCCATGTACGGCGTGGCCTCGTCGGCCTGTTGTTCTCCATGAGGCGCGGACTCGTCATGACGGGCGGGGACCGGCTCCGGTGTCGAGAGCCGGATCGACATGGGGAAACGCTCGGCGAAGTCGGGGGCGAGGCGCTCCAGCAGGGCGGACCGGCTGGTCCACCACTCCTGGTCGGACATGCCGGTCGCGGTCGCGGCGAGCCGTGACTCGGCGGCCGTCTGGGCGTTGCCGCGTACGAAGTGGAACAGCGCGGACACGATGCCGCGCAGGGTCGCCGTGGGCAGCCCCGTCCGGAAGACGATGCCCGCCAGCGTCTCCATGACGGCCTGTTCGTGGGGACCCAGCACGGGACGGGCGTAGGACACCTGTAGCACCCACGGATGCCGCAGGTAGAACGACCTGAGCTCCCCGGCCCACGAGGTCGCCGCCGCCCGCCATCCCTGGCTCGGATCGTGCCCGGTGGACAGTTCGGCGTGCGCCCGGTCGTACATCAGGTCCAGGAGCTCCCCCTTGCCGGGCACGTAGGTGTACAGCGCCATGGAGGTGCAGCCGAGCCGCTCGGCCACCGCGCGCAGCGAGACCCCGGCCATGGGGTCCGCGTCGGCTGCCGCGATCGCCGCCTCCACGATCACGTCGACGCTCAGGGCGCGCTTGGGCCCCGGAGGCTTCCGCAGGCCCTCAGCCTGATGCCCCGGCGCGGCCGGCCCGCCCCACAACAGGGCCATTGACCGGGCCGCATCGCCCTGACCTGCGAAGACGCTCAAAATCGAACTCCTTATGCCATAAGGTGTTATCTTTTTCTCACATCAGTTTATGGCATATGGAGTTACCGAACTCCTGACGACCAAGACCGGAGATCCGATGCTCGAAGCGAAACTGCACGACGGAAGCTCGATCCACGTCGAGGTGCACGGCACCGGCCCCACCGTGCTGCTCCCGGTCAACCCGCGACCGGCCGAAGGAGCGCAGGCCGACGGGATGCGCAAGTGGGGCATGGACCCCGCACTGGGCCGTTCCCTCATCGAGGGTCTCAGCGACGCGTTCCAGGTTGTCGCGTTCGACTACGAGGGCCACCTCATGTCCACGCCCAGAGCCGACACCCTGACGCCTGCCACCATCACCGCCGACCTGCTGTCGGTCGCCGACGCCGTCGGCGCCGACCGGTTCGCCTACTACGGCTACTCCTGGCTGGCCCTCAGCGGGCTCCAGCTCGCCATCCGCACCGACCGCCTGTCGGCACTGGTCATGGGTGGTTTCCCGCCCATGGACGGACCGTACGCGGGGATGCTGAAGGTCACCATGGCCACCCACGAGATGGCGGTCGCGGCCGCGAGCACCCCGAAGGCGGCCGGCGACCAGACGTGGGGTGGCCAGGCGGCCGACAACCAGGCGTGGGGCGACCAGGAGGCCGGCGACTTCGACTGGTCGACCGTCGAGGTCACGCTGACCGAACCGCAGACCCGCCAGTTCGCCACCCTCTACCGGTCGCTGCAGGACTTCGACGACCGAACCGCCCAACCACGGATCACCTGCCCTCGCCTCTGCTTCGTCGGCTCGGCGGACGAGATCTCCTACGGCGAGCGCTGGGGCGACGTCCACATCAGCCTGGCAGGTCCGATCATCGACCATCGCACCGAACTGGAATCCCTCGGCTGGGACGTACACGTCCTCGACGGGCTCGACCACACGCAGGCCATGCAGCCCACCCACGTGCTGCCGATCCTGCGGCCGTGGCTCCTCTCCCAGACCGGCCGCTGACCAGCCGGTCTCACGGCGGGCATTCATCCGGACCGGGGCGAGGCCGCTACGGGGACCACCTCTCGCTGTCCATGCCCTGGAGCAGGAAGTCGGCGTAGCGGCCGCCGGAGGCGGCTCCGGCCGGGATCGCCTTCTCGATCCGGGCGAGGTCGTCCGCGTCCAGCATGACCTCGGCCGCACCGAGGGACTCGGCCAGCCGCTCGCGCCGACGGGCGCCGACCAGCGGAACGATGTCGTCGCCACGGGAGGCGACCCACGCGATGGCGACCTGGGCGACCGTGATGCCCAGGTCGCCGGCGACGTCGCGGAGAGCGTCCACGAGCCTGAGGTTGGCCTCCAGGTTCTCCCCCTTGAAACGGGGGGCGAGGGTGGCACGGAAGTCGTGGGCCGCAAGCTCGCGTCCGGAGCTCCAGTGGCCGGACAGCAGTCCGCGCGAGAGCACGCCGTAGGCGGTGATGCCGATGCCCAGCTCGCGGGTCGTGGGCAGGATGGTGTCCTCCATATCGCGTGACAGCAGCGAATACTCGATCTGCAGGTCGCTGATCGGGTGCACGGAGGCCGCCCGGCGGATGGTGTCGGCTCCCACCTCGGACAGGCCGATGTGACGGACGTATCCGGCCTCGATCATCTCCTTGATCGCGCCGACGGTGTCCTCGACGGGGATCTCCGGGTTGACCCTGCTCGGACGGTAGATGTCGACGTAGTCGGTTCCCAGCCGTCGCAGGGTGTACGCCAGGCGGTCCTTGACCGCCGCCGGGCTGACGTCGGCGCCGGCATGGGCCCACCCTCCGGCCGGGTCGCGCTGTGAGCCGAACTTGACGCTGATCACGACGTCCTCGCGGGAGCGCTCCTGGAGCGCCCGGTGGATGAGGAGCTCGTTGTGGCCGGAACCGTAAAAGTCGGCCGTGTCGATCAGGTTCACCCCGGCGTCGATGGCGGCGTGGATCGTGGCGATGCCCTCGGCCTCGTCCGCCGGGCCGTACAGGTCGGACATCCCCATGGCACCGAGACCGATCACGGAGACGGTGGGGCCGGTCCTGCCGAGTGCGCGAGTCTGCATTGTTCTTCCTCGTCGTTCCGAGCGCCGACCAGCCGGCGCCACGTCCCCAACATGCCGCCCCTACCGATCCGGTAGAAGAGACTCCCTATCCAGGGACTCCCCACCGAGGGATTCACGCTCCCCCTCACCGCGATTTTGCCCTCATGCTCACGGAATCAGCCCAGCCCAACCACCTTGATCAAATTAACGGGTTCCGGGGCATCCAAACGACTCGGTAACGTCCCTGGACCAGTCGGGCATCGGCGACCAAGGATGAATTCATGACGGCCCCCCAGCACCCCGCCTGGTTTTCCTGGCACGCCTTGGCGAGGCTGGTCGTGGTGACGATCCTGCTGGGCGCCATGCTCGGCGCGGGCGCGTGGCGGGTGCCGGCGATGCTGTGGGGTGAAGGGCTGCAGTTCCTCCCCGGCTAGCTCCGGTTTAGGCCCCGCCCGCGATCGTATTCGGTATCCGCGAGGCGGCGTTCGCCCGTCCCGACAGCGGCGACCTCGTTGCCAAGCTCGTGCGAACCGTCACCGACGCCGTCGCCGACGTCCTCGGAGCGCACCTGCGCGACACCATCACGGTCGAGCTCGTCGCCACCCCGGCCGGCCGCACAGCGATCGGAGGCGTGATCGTCGACAGTTAGCACCGTTTCCCGCAGGTCGGGACAGGTAAAGATCGTTGAGTTTGCCGTGCTGACCGTTGGGTGTCCGGGTTCGCCTCACTCATCGGCCGAAGGTGCCGCGATGCCCGGCGTGGACAGGAAGGCCGCGGCAGCGGGTGAGGGCCGGAAGCGACTCCAGATGAGGTGCTCTACGCGGGCCGGGGCGTCGCGAAGCCGGACGACGGGCAGGTCGGGGAGCTCGGGCACGAAGGCGGCGGGTAGCATCCCGATCCCCAGACCCTGCCGGATCAGGCGAGCCATCATGTCGGCGGCCGTCACCTCGAAGGCGACCTCGCGCCGCACGCCGGCCGCCGCGAAGGCGGCGTCCGAATGGGCTCGCCCGGCGGTGCCCGCGGGGAAGTCGACGAAGGGTTCGTCCGCCAGCCGGTGAAGGTCCACGTCTTCCTGGCCCGCCAGCGGGTGGTCGGGCGCCACCACGGCGACGAGGTTATCGCGTGCCAGCTCGCGGCCGCGGACGCCCTGGGGGCGCACGCCCAGGGGAAGCCCCAGGAAGGCGACGTCCAGCGTGCCCTGCCGCACCCGTTCGATCAGCTCCTCGCTTGGGCTGGTGCGGAGGCTGATCCGGACCTCCCTGTGCCGCAGGCGGAACTGCTTCAGCACAACAGGGAGGTCGACCGCCGCGACGGTGGAGATGGCGCCGATGGCGAGCCGGCCGCGGATCTCGCCGGCGGCGGCCGCCACCTCGGCGCGGGCTCGCTCGGCGGCCTCCAGAGCCTGGCGGGCCGCGGGGAGAAACGCCTCGCCGGCCGGGGTCAGCCGGACGCGGCGGCTGGTGCGCTCGAACAGCTTGGCGCCCAGCTCGCGCTCCAGCCTGGCGATCTGATGGCTCAGCGCCGACTGGACGACCAGGCACTGCTCGGCGGCGCGGGTGAAGTTACTCGTCTCTGCGACGGCGACGACGTAGCGCATCTGCTGGAATTCCATAGATCAATCGTGATCCACGATTGACCCGATGACAAACATGCGTTGGACTCATCAATCGTCCATCGCCCAAGGTTGGCGCATGACAGCGATGAGTTTTCCCCCGGATCGCGGCATGTCGCGCGGGCTGCTCCTGCTCATGTCCGTGGCGACCGGGCTGGCGGTCGCGGGCAACTACTTCACGCAGCCGCTGCTCGACCTGATCAGCCGGGAACTGGGGATCGGCCCCTCGCTGGCGGCGCTGACGGTGACCGCCGCGCAGGGCGGATACGCACTGGGACTGATCCTGCTGGTGCCGCTCGGCGACCTGGTGGAGCGGCGGCGGCTCGCCGTGTCGCTCTACGCGCTGACCGCGCTGTTCCTCCTGGTGTCGGCCACTGCGGCGAACGGCACGGTGCTCTTGGCAAGTACGGCCCTGACCGCGCTGACCTCGGTGGGAGCGCAGGTCGTGGTGCCGTTCGCGGTGACGCTGACGGCCCCGGCAGAGCGTGGCCGGGTGGTCGGCACGGTGATGACCGGGCTGCTGTTCGGCGCGTTGCTGGCGCGCACCGCGTCCGGAGTGCTGTCGGAGCTGGGCGGCTGGCAGACGGTCTACTGGGTGAACGCGGTCCTGATGGCGCTGATGGCCGTGCTGCTGCGTGCCTTCCTGCCCCGGCTCGGCGCCGACGGCGTACGCCTGTCCTATCCTGGCCTGCTGCGTTCGACGGTGGCGATGTTCCGGTACGAGCCGCTGCTGCGGTGGCGGGCGGGTATCGGCGCCTTGAGCATGGCTTCGTTCAGCGTGCTGTGGACGGCGCTGACCTTCCTGCTGCTGCAGCCGCCGTACGGCTGGTCGGAGTCGACCATCGGCCTGTTCGGCCTGGTCGGCGCCGCGGGTGTGCTGAGCGCCTCGGTGGCAGGGCGGCTGGCCGACCGCGGGCACGTACAGATCGTGACCGGCGTCGGGACGGTCCTGCTGGCGGTGTCCTGGCTGGCGACCGCCGCCGGGGCACGCTCGCTGGTCTGGCTGCTCGTCGGCGTGATCGCGCTCGATCTGGCGCACAAGCTGGTGCTCAACAGCAACCAGCACGTCATCTACGGGCTTCGGCCCGAGGCCCGCAACCGGATCAACTCCGCCTTCACGACCTCCTTCTTCGCCGGCGGCGCGGTGGGCTCCGCGCTGACCTCGATGATCTGGGTGCACGGCGGCTGGATCGGCGTGTGCGTCCTGGGCGGCGTCTTCTCGGCCGGGACCGCCGTGCTCTGGGTCCTGGAGCGCATCACCATCGACCGGACGGCCGGGGAGCCTCCGGTTCGTCAAGGCCATGACCAGGCAGTGGCCGCCTCGGCCAACTGATCCAAGAAACCGAACCCATCACGTCAAGGGAGTACGAGCGTGTCGCACACCATCCTGATCACCGGAGCCACGGGAACCGTGTCCACCGCACTGATGAACGCGATGCGAGGAGCCGAAGTGAACCTTCGCGCTCTCGTCCGCGACCCGTCCGGCGCCGCTGGGCTCCGGGAGTTGGGCGCCGAGGTCTTCGTCGGCAACCTCGACGACGCCCGGTCGCTGCCCCCCGCCTTCGAGGGCGTACGGGATATGTGGCTGCTCACCCCGAACGGCCCGCGCGCTCCGGAGAACAACATGAACGCCGTGTGGGCCGCCCGCCAAGCCGGTGTGGAGCGGATCGTGCGCCTGTCCGCCGTCGGCGCGGCACACGACGCGCCGACCCGCAGCGGCAGGCTGCACGCGCTGTCCGACCGGGAGGTCGAACGGTCCGGCATGCGCTGGACGATCCTGCGCCCGCTCTGGTTCATGCAGAATCTGCTCAACGAGGCCGGCGACGTCTCCGCCACCGGCACGTTCTCGCTGAACACGGCCTCAGCGCGGATCAATATGATCGACGTACGCGACGTCGCAGAGTGCGCCGCCCGCGTGCTCCTCGACGACCCCGACAGTCATCACGGCCGGACCTACACTCTCACCGGCCCGCGCTCACTGACGTTCGACGAGGTCGCCGACCGGTTGGGGCTCGCTCTCGGCAGGTCCGTCACGTACCTGCCGGTCGGCGACGACGCCAAGCGCAAGATTCTGCTCGGCCACGGCGTCGCGGAATGGATCGTCGACATGCTCGAGGAGTACGCGCGGGCGTATGCCTCCGGCTGGGGCGACTTCGCCACCGACACGGTCGCCGGCCTTCTCGGCCACCCCCCGCGCGACATCGCTGACTTCGTCCGCGACCATGCCGCAGCATTCACCCCGCGCGCCGGCCAGCATGGCAGCCGCGGCACCGGCCGGTAACGACGCCGGCGCATGTCGCACGCCGCGCGGGTCGCGGGGGTCAGGAAGGCGCTGGAAACATTCCGGCAGACTGAGGCATTCGGCGGTGGGGGCGGTCACCGGCCCGTGCTCGGCCGGTTGGCCAAGGACAGCACTGATCGGCGATGATGAGGGGACGGGCACGGTCTTCTCTGGTGATCATAGGCGTCGAGAACCTCATGATCTCGAAGGTCGTGTCTGTTCTCGTTCCCAGACGCCTCTCGCTCGGGGCCCGCGCCGTCCGGCTTATGTTCGGTGCATGAAGGGCATCGATGCCGATGGGCCAACCAGACCGGAGGTCAGTGCCATCACCAACTGGTCGCAATCTCGCGAGGACGAGATGGACATAATCGAGACGGGGCCGCGTAGGCCGCCTCTGCCATGGTCGCAGAAACGGGGCATCGCCGGCCTCGTCGTTGCGGCGCTCGTCGTCGGAGCCATCGCCGGCTATCTCGCCGGCACCCGACGCGCCGAAACCCAAGCCCGTACCGCCGCCCCAGGCCCGCACGCGTCGACAACCGGTTCGGTGGCACCGCCGGCCGAGCAGTCGGTGACCCGGACCGGTAACCAGTGTTCGGCCCAGCTCGGAGACCGATTGCAGCTGGGCGTCGAGATCGTCAACCAATCGGCCACCACCGCGACGCTACGTCGGGTCGAAACGGTCCTGCCGTTGAACGGGCTGCGAGCAACGGCGAGCGCATGGGGCAGTTGCGGCCAGTTGTCGTCCGTGGACGCTGCGACCCCGCACTCACTCCCGCCCGGCGCCGTCACCTGGCTGACGATCACGTTCGACGTGCTTATCCCCTGCCCAGCGCCGATTCCGGTCCTCTTTACCCTCACCTACACGCAGGAGGGTCACACGACCATCTCCGACCTGCGCGGTTTCCCCGACCTGGGCGATGTTCCCTACACCCGATGCCCCGCCGGTTCGTGATAGCCGGCGCCTTCCAATGCGGATGTCGTTGCGGAGCGGGTGCATAGGATCGCCGGCATGGCACTGCGACCTGTTCAGGTGAACATCAAGGCTCTTGATGACTCGGCGGTCGGCCGGTTCTGGGCGGAGGCGCTCGGCTGGAGTGTTTCCGGCGGGGTACCCGGCGCGACCACCTACGTTGGACCCGTCGGCGGCTTCGTCTGGCCGGATCCGGTCGCCGTCTGCGTCGACGTCGTCACCGTCCCGGAACCCAAGACGACAACCAAGAACCGTGTGCACCTCGATCTCGCCACCACCTCAGCGGCCCATCAGGCGGAGTTGGTCGCGCGCCTCCGGGCTCTCGGCGCGACGCCCGTCGATGTGGGCCAGGGCGACGTGCCGTGGACGGTCCTGGCCGACCCGGAGGGCAACGAGTTCTGCGTGCTGGAGCCTCGGGAGGTATACCGGGACACCGGGCCGATCGCCGCGGTGGTGGTCGACTGCGCCGACCCGCGGGCCATGGCCCGGTTCTGGGGCGAGGCGATCGACTGGACCCTGCACGAGGTGACCGACGATCATGCAGCGTTGCGCTCCGCCAAGGGTGTCGGTCCGTATCTCGAGTTCCTCCGCACGCCCGGCGTGAAGACCGTGCCAGACCGCGTCCATCTTGACCTGCTGCCCTACCCCGGTGACGACAGAGCGGCGGAGGTGGCCCGGCTGCGAGCCCTCGGCGCCACCGACCTCGACCTCGGCCAGGGCGACGTTCCGTGGACGGTTCTGGCCGACCCGGAGGGCCACGAGTTCTGCGTCCTCACCTCGCCCTGACGCGGAGCCTCAAGGAGTTTCGCGAGTTCCGGGCTGGTTAGCCACGCACTGCAGCCAGGCACTCGTCGTACAGGTCCATGATGTCGCCCCTGCCGTCGTTGTCGACCCACGCCATCGATGCGGCATCCAGGCATGCGAGCGCCGTCGCGATCACCGCGCGGGCCTTCATCACCGCGCGGGCCTTCGCGCCCACGCCGCCGGTGGCGGCGTCCATACGTGCCTCGACGAGCGGCAGCAGGTCCTCCTGGAACCGCAGTTGCTTTTCGAGCCAACCGGCACGCAGCGAGGCGGTGTTGTGCAGGAGGCGGAACCGCTCCAGGGCCTGTTCGCGGCTGTCATGCAAGGCCAGTACGGCGGCAGCCCCTGTGCGCAGGGCCTCCCAGACACCGACTTCGGCCGGCAGTTCGCTGATCGTGTCTGTCAGGACCTGCCCGAACCGGTCCTGGTTGCCGCCGAGCAGGTCCTCCTTGGTGCCGAAGTAGCGGAAGAGGGTGCGCTGGGAGACACCGGCCTCTCGGGCGATCTGGGCGATGGTCGTCTCGTCGTAGCCCTGCTCGGTGAACAGGCGCAGAGCCGTCTCAAGGATCTCTCGGGAGGCCAGTTGCCGTGTCCGGTCCCACAGCGTGGCCGGTGCACCCCCCACCGTCTCGGCCTCCTGCTTCATGTGCCCAGGTTAACCCAGCACTGCCAGAGTGGCACTCACACGCAATTTGGCAGTAACTGCCAAGAAGGCATACGCTGTCAAAAGATGACCGTCGCGGTACGGCCCGCCGTCCTGCGGACCGTGGCCGCCGACCGATCCCCCTACCTCCCAGAAGCACGGAAAGGAACGCATCATGTCCGCACCTGCAGCTTTGATCACCGGTGGAACCAGCGGCATCGGCAAGGCGACCGCCGAACTGCTCCACTCCCGCGGCTACCGCGTCATGGTCACCGGCGTCAGCAACCCCGCCGGCGCCGGACTTCCCGAAGACGTCACGGTCGTCCGGGCCGACGCACGATCCCTGCCGGACATTGACCATGCAATGGAGCAGGCACGCCGGCGATTCGGCTCCCTCGACCTGCTCTTCCTCAACGCGGGCATCTCCCGGCCAGGCCCGATCGAGTCAACCGACGAAGCCGCCTTCGACGCCCTGTTCGACGTCAACGTCAAGGGCGCCTTCTTCACCCTGCAAAAGGCGCTCCCGCTCCTCAACGAGGGTGCCTCGGTCGTCTTCACCGTGGGCGCCGGCGAAGGGCTCGGAGCCGCCATGACAGCCGCCAAGGGCGCTCTGGTGCCCCTCATGCGGTCCCTCGCGCTCGAACTCGCCCCCCGCCGCATCCGCGTCAACGCCGTCAGCCCAGGACTGATCAACACCCCTGCCTACGGCAAGATGGGGGTCTCCCAGGAAATGATCGACTCCTGGGCTCGGGACGTCCCGCTCGGCCGCGCCGGCGCTCCCGCCGATATCGCCAAAGCCGTGGCCTTCCTCGCCTCGGACGCCGCCGGCTACATCACCGGCGACAACCTCGTCGTCTCCGGGGGCATGGGTGTTCACGCCCGCCCCTGACGAGCGGTTCCGCCCGTGGAATCAGGCGCTGACAGCAAGCACTGCAGCTCCGGAGTTCTACATGACCTCGTCTGAAGCCGTTACCGACGATCTTCATCGAAACGTCGGCACGTGTTCGGCACGACCAACCGCCACGGACCGCTGACAGCCGTAGGCAGCCGGACACGACAAAAGCGTCTCTGACCACGAACACCCAGGTCGGAGAGGCTTTCCAGTGGTCATGGAAGGTGGGGCGGGCGGGGCTCGCACCCGCTAACCAGGGATTCACGCTCCCTGGATCGTCGGCACGATCGTGGGCCACACTGCACCTATGGACAAGGAGCAGCTGGCGGACTTCCTGCGCCGCCGCAGGGAGGCCCTGCAACCCGGTGACGTCGGGTTGCCCAAGGGGCTGCGCAGGCGGGCGACCGGCCTGCGCCGGGAGGAGGTCTCGGCGCTCGCGCAGATGTCGACCGACTACTACAACCGGCTGGAACAGCAGCGCAGCACGCAGCCGTCCCCGCAGATCCTGACCGCGCTCGCCCACGCGCTCCGGCTGACGACCGATGAGCGCGACCACCTATTCCGCCTCGCCGGTCACACCGCCCCGCCCCGCCACACCCCGTCCGAGCACGTCAGCCCGGGATTGCTCCGGATCCTGGACCGGCTCGACGACACCCCGGCCCAGGTGATCTCCGACCTCGGCGAGATCTTCAGCCAGAACCGCCTCGCGATCGCCCTGCTGGGAGACCACACTCACTTCACCGGCCCGGAGCGCAGTTTCATCTGGCGGTGGTTCACCGACCCCTCGGCCAGGGAGATCTACCCGCCCGCCGACCATGACCACCACAGCCGGGTGCAGGTCGCCGACCTCCGCTCCGCGGTCGGACGCCGGGGCCGGGACTTCAGGGCGGACGCCCTGGTCTCCGATCTCCGCTCGGCCAGCGAGGAGTTCGCGACGCTGTGGGACGCGCACAAGGTCGCCGTCCGCAGGAGCGATCACAAGAGGATCGCCCACCCCCTGCTCGGCATCGTCGAGCTCGACTGCCAGATCCTCGTGGCGGAGAACGAGGCGCAGCGCCTGCTCATCTTCACCGCTCCCGTGGGCAGCGAGGGGGCGCAGCAGCTGCAGCTGCTCTCCGTCCTCGGGATACAGGACTTCGAGGTGCCGACCGACACCCGGTAGGCCCCCCGCCGGGGGCCGGACAGGGCTACCTCGGAGGACGGGTGCTTCCGGTCATCACGGGCGTGAAATCATGATCGGGTGACCGGAGTGAATCCCGGCCGCCCGATCATGGAGCGACACGATGCCCGCCTACCTTCGATTTCCGACGATTTTCGGCGATGCGGTCGTCTTCGCCGCCGAAGACGATCTATGGATGGTGCCCACCACCGGTGGAAGGGCCTTCAGGCTGACCGCCGGGGTGGCCGAGGCGGGATACCCCCGGTTTTCCCCACGCGGTGACCAACTCGCCTTCGTCGGCCGCGAGGAGGGACCGGAAGAGGTCTACGTGATGCCCGCCGACGGTGGATCGGCCCGGCGGGTCACCTACCACGGAGCGCGCTCCACCGTCACGGGCTGGGACCCCGGCGGCGCCATCGTGTACGCCAGCGACGAGTGCCAGCCCATCGACGGGCAGAAATGGCTGCACCGGGTTCAGCCGGACGGCTTCCCCGAGCGCCTGCCGTACGGCCCGGCCAACACCATCTCCTACGGCCCGCAGATCGTGCTCGGCCGCAACACCGCCGATCCCGCACGCTGGAAGCGCTACCGGGGCGGCACCGTGGGCGATCTGTGGATCCAGCTCGACGGCACCGAACGGTTCCAGCGGCTGATCACCCTGCCCGGAAACCTCGCCTCGCCCTGCTGGTGCGGGGATCGCGTCTACTTCGTCTCCGACCACGAGGGCGTCGGCAACATCTACTCCTGCACGGCTGACGGCGGCGACCTGCGCAGGCACTCCGATCACGCCGACTACTACGCCCGCAACCTGTCCGGCGACGGCAACAGGCTGGTCTACCACGCCGGAGCCGAGCTCCACCTGGTGGAGGACGGCGAGTCCCGCCCGATCGAGGTGCGGTTGCGCAGCTCGCGCACCCAGCGCAACCGCCGCTTCGCCCCGGCCGAGGACTTCCTCGACAGCGCCACGCTCAACCCCGACGGCAGCGGCCTGGCCATCACCACCCGGGGCAAGGCGTTCTCCTTCGCCGCCTGGGAGGGTCCGGTGCGCCAGCACGGCGCGCTGTACGGCGTCCGCTACCGCCTGCTGAACTGGCTGAACGACGGCGAACGACTCATCGCGGCGGCCAGCGACGACGGCGATCGCGAGGTGCTGGTCGTGCTCACCGCCGACGGCAGCGCCGAGCCCATCCGGCTCGGCCACCTCAACACCGGACGTGTCACCGCACTGGAGGTCTCCCCCAAGGCCGACAGGGTCGCGATCGCCAACCACCGCAATGAGTTGATCATGGTCGATCTCACCGGGGAAGACGGCCAGACCGAGGACGCCTCCGCAAAGAGCGCCGATCCCCCACCGGACACCGCTCCCGCGAACGGCGCCGGCCCCACGCAGAGCACCTACCCCACGCAGAACGCCGGCCCCGTACAGCACACCTACCCCACGCAGAACGCCGGTCCCGCCCAGAACGCCGGCCCCGCTCACGACACCGGCCTCACGCGAAACGCCGGCCCCGCCCAGGACACCGGCCTCACGCGAAACGCCGGTTCCGCCCAGGATGCCGGCCTCGCGCTGGACACCAACTCCGCGGAGAACGCCGGCCCCACGCAGGACGCCGATCGCAGCAGAAGCATCGTGATCGACTCCAGCAGGTTCGGCGCCATCGAGGATCTCGCCTGGTCCCCCGACGGCCGCTGGCTCGCCTACACCTGCCGCGACACCGCGCAGACCACGGCCATCAAACTGTGCCGGGTCGAGACCGGCGAGACGTTCTTCGCCACCCGCCCGGTGCTGTGGGACGCCCGCCCCGCCTTCGACCCAGGCGGCGACTACCTCTATTTCATCGGCCAGCGCGTCTTCAACCCGGTCTACGACGAGCTCCAGTTCGACCTGGGCTTCCCCCTCGGTTCCCGCCCCTACGCCATCGCGCTCCGCGCCGACGTCGGCTCCCCCTTCGTCCCCGAACCCCGGCCGCTCAAGGACGACGACGATGACGACGACGGCGATGACGACGGCGACGAGGAGACCGAGATCGTCATCGACCTGGAGGGCATCGAGAACCGGATCGTCGCCTTCCCCGTCCCCGAGGGCCGCTACGACCGCATCGCCGGGATCAAGGGCAAGGCCGTCTACCTCGCCTTCCCCGTCGAGGGCAGCCTCGGCGACGACTACGCCGACTCCTCCGACGGCACGCTGCACGTCTACGAATTCGCCAAGCAGAAGCAGGAGACCCTGGTAGGGGACGTGTCGGAGTTCCAGCTCGGCCGCGACGGCGCCACCCTGCTCTACCAGGCGGGCAAGCGTCTGCGGGTGATCAAGGCGGGTGAGACGCCCGAGGAGGACGACTCGCCGGGCCGTACGAGCGGATGGGTCGACATGCACCGGGTCAAGGTGTCCATCCGCCCGGAGGCCGAGTGGCGGCAGATGTTCCGTGAGGCCTGGCGGCTGCAGCGGGAGAACTTCTGGAGCGAGGACATGGCCGGGATCGACTGGGAGGGCGTCTACCGGCGCTACCTGCCGCTGGTGGACCGGGTCACCACCCGCGGGGAGTTCTCCGACCTGCTCTGGGAGCTCCTCGGCGAGCTCGGCACCTCCCACGCCTACGAGAGCGGCGGCGCCTACCGATCCCGGCCGCACTACCGGCAGGGAAAGCTCGGCGTCGACTGGTCCTTCGAGGACGGCCTCTACCGGATCGCCGGGATCGTCAACGGCGACCGCTGGGACCCCGAGGCGACCTCACCGCTCAACCGGCTCGGGGTGGACGTACGGCCGGGCGACGTGGTGCTGGCCGTCAACGGCCAGCCCGTCGGCCCGGACGCCGGTCCGGACGAGCGGCTGGTCAACCAGGCCGACCAGGAGGTCCAGCTCACGATCAGGCGCGGGCAGGACAGGCGGACCGTCACCGTGAGGGCCATCGGCGACGAGCAGCCGGGCCGCTACCGCGACTGGGTGGACGCCAACCGGGCCCGCTGCCACGAGCTCAGCGGCGGCCGGATCGGCTACCTGCACATCCCCGACATGGGGCCGGAGGGATACGCCGAGTTCCACCGCGGCTTCCTCACCGAGTATGACCGTGAGGGCCTGGTGGTGGACGTCCGCTTCAACGGCGGCGGCCACGTGTCCGCCCTGCTGCTGGAGAAACTCTCCCGGCGACGCCTCGGCTACGACTTCCCTCGCTGGGGCGTGCCCGAGCCCTACCCCGACGAGTCGCCGCGCGGCCCGATGGTCGCGATCACCAACGAGTGGGCGGGCTCGGACGGCGACATCTTCAGCCACACCTTCAAGGTGCTCGGCCTCGGCCCGCTCATCGGCAAGCGCACCTGGGGCGGTGTGATCGGCATCTGGCCCCGGCACCAGCTGGCCGACGGCACGGTCACCACCCAGCCGGAGTTCTCCTTCGCCTTCGACGACGTGGGCTGGCGGGTGGAGAACTACGGCACCGACCCGGACATCGAAGTCGACATCACCCCTGAGGACTACGCCAGGGGCGTCGACACCCAGCTCGACAAGGCGATCGAGGTCGCCCTGGAACGCCTGCTCACGCACCCGCCGCACACGCCCAACCCCGCCGCCCGCCCCCGGCTCCCCGTGCCGCCCCTGCCTCCCCGGTCGTTTCCCCTCTGACGGCCCGACCTACCGGGCCGGCGAGCAGCACGTCGATGCTCTCCCCTCACAGCAGGGACCCGAATATGGCCGTCAGCGGTCCAGCGGGTTGGCCTCGATGCGCTCGGCGACACCCGCGTGGACGAACGCGGCTCCCAGGCTGTCCGGCTTCCGCTCCGCCTGATCCCTGAAGCACGCGGCGAACTCCTCGCTGAGCCCCAGCCGCGGGTAGCGCTCCGTCGCCTCGGCCAGTAACCGGGCGGGGATGTCGCCCAGCCTCCGTCCGGCGATGTCCAGCCCGGCGCCCAGATCCAGCAGGTTCCCTTCGGGATCCTGCGCCACATCCATTTTGTTCCACATGTGCCGCACGATCACCTCCGACGCGCGCACGCGCCGCTCGACCGGCCACCCCGCGCCGGCGCCGAAGACCCACGCGACATGGCCGCCGGCCTCCTCGAACGGCAGGGTGTGGCTGTCGAACGCCTTGACCATGCCGATGTCGTGCAGCATTGATGTGACATACAACAGCTCGGCGTCGAAGGCGATGTCGTTCATCGCTCCGTAGGCCGCTCCCAACAGGTAGGACCGCACGGAGTGGTTCAGCACGGCGGCCGAGAAATAGGCGGTGGCGACCTCCAGCGCGCCGCGGGTGGCGGCAGTGTCGGGAACCACGATGTCGGCGAGCCTCATAGGCCCAGCTTGCCCCCGTAGGAGAACGGCCCTCGACCCATAGAAGGTAGATCATGCCGACGGCCGAGCCGGCGTGAGCATCTCCGATCTCGAGTGCGGGCGTCGTTCGTGCCGGCCTACCTCGCCGGCATCCGCCCGCGGCCCGGATCCGCGCCGGAGTTCGCCGGGCGGCTCACGCAGGATTCATGAACGTAGATACCGAGGCCTGCCTGTCAGGGAGTCTCAGCCCTCCAGGGGAGAGTGGCGGACGTAGTCGACGAAGCTGGGCCGTACGTACCCGGGCAGTTGGTCCTCCAGCACGTCGGCCTTGTAGTTGCCGAACGCCGTCTGCGGTTTGTGCTTGATGCCTTCGACGAAGGCATGGAGCATGCCCTCCTTGAAGCCGTCCCGCGGATAGGCGGCGGTGATTTCGCTGACCGCCTCGCCGGGAATCTCGTCGACCCCGAAACCGAGCACGTCCAGCACGACCCCCGACTGCAGCAAGGAGATCTCCGGCCGCTTGTAGGGAGGGATCCCGGAGGTGGTGTGCAGGGCGACGGCGTCCCACACGGCGCCGACGCTGTCCTCGGGAGCGCCGTGCTCGTGCAGGAACGCCGAGGCCGCGTTGGCGCCGTCGACCTCGAAGCGCTCGCCGGCGCTCCGGTACTTCTCGGTAAGGCCCAGGTCGTGGAAGATCGCTCCGACGTACAGCAGTTCGGGATCCCAGCTCTGACCTCGAATGCGGCCCTGGACCGAGCCGAAGAGAAACGAGCGCAGCGAATGGTTGAGCAGCAGCGTCGTTCCGGCCTCGCGCAGAAGTGCGGTCGCCTCGGTCGCGAGCGGGCTGTCGGGAATGGTCACCCCGGCGATGGTTTCGGTCATAGCGTCATACTTCCCGGAGCCACGGCTTCGGCCAGACGAAACCCGGGCAGGAATCCCGCAAGACATGGCATATAAAAACAAACGGCACTGATGGTTCCGGCGGCGAACACCGCACCTGAAAACTACGGACCGATGGTCCCGGATCACGGCTTGCGCGCCACCGCGCCATACGAGTCAATCGGCTCGGCGTCACCGGCATCGGTGGCGCCTGCCCGCCAAAGAGTGATCGGCGCCAGCCCGGGGTCCACCATCTCCAGTCCCTCGAAGTACTGGCCGAGCTGCTCCAGACTGCGCAGGTTGTAGGGGACGGCTCCGGTTTCCGCGAGCTTCTCGCCCCCCTCCTTGATGGCCTCGCCGGTGTCGGAGCTGTCCCATGCCACCAGGTAGCTACCGGAGGGGACCGCGGCCATCACCCGCGCAATGATGGAACGCAGTTCGTCGAAGTCGGCGACGTAGCCGAGCACGCCCATGAACATGACCACGATCGGCTTGGTGAAGTCCAGCACGTTGCGGGCATCGGCGATGATCACATCCGGGTCGTGCAGGTCGGCGTCCACATAGGTGGTCACCCCCTCGGGGGTGGTGTTGACCAGCAGCGCACGGGCGTGAGCCAGCACCAGCGGGTCGTTGTCGACATAGACGATGCGGGACTCGGGCACGAACCGCTGAGCGATCTCATGGGTGTTCTGCATCGTGGGCAGCCCCGTGCCGATGTCGAGGAACTGATGCATCCCGACCTCGCCGGCCAGGAAGCTCACCGCACGGATAAGGAACTGACGCGACTCCTTGGCCATCGTGATGATATCCGGATATACCTCGGCGACCGCATCCCCGGCCGCACGGTCCACCGCGTAGTTGTCCTTGCCGCCCATCCAGTAATTCCAGATCCGCGCCGCGTGCGGTACGTCGAACCGGATCTCGGACGCTGACCCTGCGCGCGGGTTGTACGGCCCATCAGTCATGTTCAGACTCCATATGTAACGATCATGGGGAACGCAAAGGATCATACACTTTGCCCATATTCCAGGCTGGGATTTCCTCATCTGCCGCATCTACGGCCCCGAGAAGGAAGCTCTCGGCGTCCCCGCGATCGAAACCAAGCTCCTCGACCCGCCGGCCGGCCGCTGACACGATCCCTCCCGGGTCAGGGCGGGGTGCCGGCGGCGGATTCCACGAGCCGGGCGGCCAGGGCCCTGACCTCCTCGCGTAGTTCGTCCGGGGTGATCACGGTGAACGGCCAGCCGAGGCCGGCCAGCATCTGTGCCATCCCGTCCAGTCGCTCGGCCCTGGTGGTCAGCAGCACCCCGTCGGGGGTCTCGGCCAGCCTCGCCGCCGAGGCCGGAACCCGCCTCGCCGCCTCCTCCAGGGTGACGGTCAGCAGCACCTTCACCTCATGCCGGTACGGCACCGCCGACAACGACCCGACCACGTGCGCCACCGGGTCGAAGCCCTCGGGGGCGGCGAACGCCCGATCGGTGCGCGCGGCACTCGCCACCCGATCGACCCGGAAGGTCCGTACCTCCCCGCTGTCATGGTCGAGCCCGGCGACATACCAGCGCCCGGCGTGGAAGACGAGGCCGTAGGGGTCCAGGTCACGCTCGGAGGCGTCTCCGCGCCAGGACCGGTAGGCCAGCCGTACGGTGACCCGGCTCCGGGCGGCGTCGGCGAGCGCGAGCAGCGGCCCGGCCTGCGGCGCGCTCGCCCGCGTCACGGCCCCGGTGTGGCCCAGCGTCGCCGACACCGCGTCGACGCGCTCGCGCAGCGGCCCCGGGAGCACCCGCTGGATCTTGGCCAGCGCACTCTCGGTCGCCGCCTCCCCCACCGCCAGCCCGGTCCGCCGCCCGGCCATCAGCCCCAGCACCACGGCCGTGGCCTCGTCGTCGGTGAGCATGAGCGGCGGCAGCTTGTAGCCGGGCAGGAGACGGTAGCCGCCGTAGCGGCCCCGCTCGGCCTCCACCGGCACCCCGATCTCCGACAACCTCACCGCGTAGCGGCGCACCGTCCGCTCGTCGACCTCCAGCCGGGTGGCGAGCTCCGGACCGGTCAGGCCGGGGGCGGCCTGCAGCAACTCCAGCAGCGCGAGCACCCGGGTGACGGTCATCAAAACTCCTTAAAAATCAGGGCGGGTTCTGTCCGGATTCGATTTTAAAGTAAAGCCAAGCGACGAAGGAGAGATCGAAAAATGAGCACATATGTCCTGGTCCCCGGCTTCTGGCTCGGCGCGTGGGCCTGGGAGAAGGTCGCCCGGCCACTGCGCGAGGCCGGCCACGACGTCCACGCGGTGACCCTCACCGGACTCGGCGACCGGGTACACCTGGCCGGGCCCGGCGTCGACCTGGAGACCCACATCCAGGACATCGTCAACGTCATCGTCTTCGCGGACCTGCACGAGGTGATCCTCGTCGGCCACAGCGGAGCGGGGGCCCCGGTCACGGGGGCGGCCGACCGGATCCCCGAGCGCGTCGCCCGGGTGGTCTACGTCGACAGCGGCCCACCGGCCGACGGCATGACCCAGATGGACTTCAACGAGCCCGATTGGCAGGCCTTCATCGAGAAGCGGGTCGCCGAGCGGGGCGATGGGCAGGCCTACCCGCTCATCTCCTGGGAGGAGCAGGAGCGGGCCGGGGCCAGCCTGGAGGGTCTGGGCGAGGCCGAGCGCGAGTGGTTCGCCTCCCGCGCGACGCCCCAGCCGTACGGCACCATGACCCAGCCGCTGGCCCTCACCGGCGGCGCGGACAAGCTGCCTAAAACGCTCATAACGTGCTCGTTCCCGCTGGAACAGGTCCACGCCATGATCGCCTCCGGCCATCCTTTCTTCGCGGCGCTCGCCGAGCCGGAGTGGAGTTTCGACGCGGTACCTACCGGCCATTGGCCGATGTTCTCCAAGCCCGCGGAGACCGCGGCCGCTCTCGCCGCGCTATCGGGCTGAACTCCGGCGGTCGAATGCCGGGAGGGAGGGCGGTTCGTCCGCCCTCCCTCCCGGTCCGGCGCCTGCGGTTCCGTTGCGCCGGGTGCGTCTCATCCCTGGAGACGTGCGGGAACCCTCCGCCCGGCCTGCACTACTTCATCCCTGGAGACGGGCAAGGATCCCCCGTCTGCGCGGCACCTGCCGTCCGGTTGCGTCGAGCGTCACCCACGAGCAGTTCATCATTTTGTAATGACATGACTACGAAGAGTTACTAGGATGACGGAGGACCGGTCAGGAACGACAGCGAACGGATTCGAGGGGTCACAGTGAGAGCAAACATTCAGAGGACACGCGTCGCAGCGGCGGCGGCCGTCATCGGGCTCCTGTGCGCGGGGTTCAGCGCTCCGGCACAGGCGGCGGAGCCAGGCTCCTCCGCCGAGCGGTCCGCGGCGCTGCAGCGCGCGGACGAGAACTGCGGGAACGGCGAGATCTGCTTCTGGCACGACAGAAACTACTCGGGCACCCCCTGGCGCTGGACACCCGGGAGCGGCTACCGCGACATGCCGTCCAACCTGCACGACCACGTCTACTCGTTCAAAGCGAACGCCTCCGGCTGCTTCATCGACTGGGACCCACAGGAGAAGCGCCCCGTGAATCCCGGCGACTACGCCAAGGCCTACGACACCAACTTCGGCAAGAGGATCGACGCCGTGGGTCCCACCTGCTGATCGAGCCGGCAGCCTGATCGGGTGGGCACCCCCCGCCCGATCGGAGGGCGACCGGTGACCTTCGCCGCGCCACGGGGGCCGCGGCCGGTCAGGATTGTCCATCGTCGCGGACGAACACAAGAGCGTCGTCGCACATTGTAGTTATTCATGTGCTTAAAGTGATATGGCCTGGTCGGACGCCATCGCGACTCCCCACGCACCAGCACGTGCCGGGGACAGATGGCGTGCCGATGCCGGGGACACACGCCACCGGCCCATGTCACACCACGTGCCGGGGCCCAGCGCCAAGACAGAGGAGCCCCTTATGTCCCGTATATACCGCGCCGCTCTGGCCACGGCCACCGCAGCCGCCGCGATCGCCATCCCATTCGCCCTCACGCCTGCCGCCCACGCCGACATCCCACCGGCCCATTACAAATGTGCCAGCGGACCGGTCCCCGGACCGGGATTCACCGTCGACCGCCTCGAGCCCGTGGTCAAGGGGAGCGCCTGCACGGTCAATCCTCGTGGCACGGCGAACGTCATCGGTTTCAGCTCCAAGCGCTCCCCCGTCTACAAGTGCGCCTCGGTCCAGTTCCCCAGCAAGCTCGGCATGGTCATGGGTCAGTCCTGCAGAAGGCTGCGCTGAACCTCACCGCTCCCGCCCCGGCGATCGGCACGCCGAGCGTCTGCCCGGACCACCCGTGGACATCTTCCCCTCCGGCGGCCGTCCCGGGCCTTCTCCACGCAGGCGCCTTACGGATGACCATGATCGAAATACCGTGGGTGTCGATCGGCTCGCTGGAGGACGGTAACGATCCGCCGGGCGGACGGTGACCGCCCGGCGATTACCGCCGGGCGGGACGCGTCGCGTGGTAGTGATGGTCCGGTGACGAGGAAGCCCGAGGATCCCGAGGTGGTGAGGAGCCCCGGGGACCCCGGCGTGACGGGAAGATCCGGGAACCCCGACGCGAGAAGGGCCTCCGGAGGTCCCGGCGCGGCCAGGACGTCCAGGGGTCTCGGCGCCGCAGGGGCGCCCGGGGACCTCGGCGAGTTCGCGTTCTACCCCTGGCTGCTGCTCGCCTATCCGCCCGCTAGTGACCTCGTCGAGGGAGCGGTCCGCCCGGCGGGCCCCGCCCTCCTCTGCCTGGCTCTCTTCGTCGTCCTCTACCTGCTCTCCATCGCCCTGTCCTTCCGCGGCCGGCCCCGCACGGCGGCCGGAGCGCTGGCCGCGCTCGTGCTGGTGACCTTCCTGATGCTGGCGGGGTTCGCGGAGCACTGGTTCCATCTCGCACCGCTGATGACCATCGCCTGCGGGGTCGTGCTCCGGGGCAGAGCGGTCTACGCCGTTCTCACCGTGCTGACGGTCGTGCTGGCCGCGGCGATGTGGCGGAACGGATCGAGCTGGCAGAACATCTCCCTGGCCGTCTGGGGAACGGTCGCGGGCGGCCTGGTGGTCAGCATCGTCCTGAAGCTGTTCTCCGTGATAGCCGAGCTCCAGGAGACCCGCGAGCAGCTGGCCCACGCCGCGGTGGCCGAGGAACGGCTGCGGTTCTCCAGGGACCTGCACGACCTTCTCGGGCACACCTTGTCGGTGATGGTGGTCAAGGCGGAGGCCGTACGGCGTCTGGCCCCTCATGACGCGGAGGCGACGGCACGGCAGGCGGCCGACATCGAGGCCATCGGCAGGGAGGCGCTGACCGGGGTCAGGGGCGCGGTCACCGGCTATCGCGGCCATGGACTGGCCGCCGAGCTGGCGTCCGCGCGCACCGCCCTGGCCGACGCGGGCATCACCGCCGCGGTGACCGTTCCCGGCGTACGGCCCGCACCGGAGGTCGACGCCCTGCTGGGCTGGGCCGTACGGGAAGGGGTGACCAACGTCGTCCGCCACAGCGGCGCCCGCACCTGCGAGATCAGTCTGAAGGGAACCGTGCTGGAGATTCGCGACGACGGCCGGGGGTCCGGTGGGAGCGCCTTCGGCAACGGCCTGCGCGGCCTGGCCGAGCGGGCCGTGGCCCTGGGCGGGACGCTGGAGACACGTGAGGGCGACGGCTTCCTGCTGAGGATGACGATCCCATGATCAGAGTGCTGCTGGCCGAGGATCAGGGCATGATGCGCGGCGCGCTCGCCCTGCTTCTCGACCTGGAGGACGACCTCGAGATCGTCGCCACGGTCGGCGCGGGAGACGAGGTCGTGCCCGCGGCGCTGGAGGCCCGTCCCGACGTCGCGCTGCTGGACATCGAGATGCCCGGGATCAGTGGCCTGGACGCCGCCGCCGAGCTGCGCGACCGGCTGCCCGGCTGCCGGGTGCTGATGCTCACCACGTTCGGCCGGCCGGGTTACCTGCGCCGGGCGATGGAGGCGGGTGCCGCCGGGTTCCTGGTCAAGGACGGGCCGGTGGAAGAGCTGGCCGCCGCGATCCGCCGGGTCCTGGCGGGCGAGAAGGTGATCGATCCCGCACTGGCCGCCGCCGCGCTGAGCACCGGCGCCAACCCGCTGACCGATCGCGAGCGGGACGTGCTGGTCGCGGCGGCCGACGGCGCCACGATCGCCGACGTCTCCTCGCGGCTGCACCTGTCGGAGAGCACCGTGCGCAACTACCTGTCCGCCGCGATCGGCAAGACCGGCACCCGCAACCGCATCGAGGCCGCCCGCACCGCCCGGCACAACGGCTGGCTCTGAGCCGGACCGCCCAGACCGCCCGGACGGTCCGGACGGATTCCCTGACCGTCCGGGCGGTCTGGGCGGTCCGAGCGATTCCCTGACCTTTTGGGCGGTCCGGGAATCGTCCAAAAGGTCAGGGAATCGCCTGCACTCAGAGAGTGCACGGGCGGTCAGGGGATCGCCCGTGGTCGGCGAGGCGCTCGGGCGGTCAGGAAATCGTGTGCGGTCAGAAAGTCGCGCGGGTGGTCAGAGAGGTGATCGGGCGGTCAGGGGATGAGGAGCGGTTGCCGGTTGTCCTGCGTGATCCATCCGCGGGTCGCCTCGAAGGTCTTCTGCGCGATCAGCTTCTGGCCCGCCTCGTTGGGGTGGAAGTAGTCCCATTTGCTGAGGTGGCCCAGCGTGAACGACTGGTTGAACACGGCGTTGCCGTCGGACCTGCAGGCCGGGCCGTACGCGGCGCAGACCCTGGCGAGGGCGGCGTTGTAGGCGGCGACCCTGCCCTGCACGCGATCGCGGCGCGCCCGGTCGGCGGCGGACGTCGAGGCGGGTTTGGCCAGCATGGTGGGGCAGATGCGCCCGACGGCCCAGAACCCGCGCGCTACCACGTCGTTCTTGCCGACCCGCCACAGCCGCTTGACGTCGGGGATGCTCGCCACGAACACCTTGCCGCCGGGCCGCCCGGTCCGGAACAGCGACAGGGCCTCGTACATCCGCCTCTCGTAGACGTTCACGGGGGTCATCAGGCGCTCTTCGGACATGCAGGCGTCCTGGGCGCCGATCAGGATCGTCACGTAGTCCGCGCCGCGGGCGACAGCCTTCGCGACCTGTCCGGCGAGATCGGCGCTGGTCGCTCCGGGGACGGCGAAGTTCAGGTTGTGACCGGAGATCGTCTGGTCCAGGCTCCGCAGCTTCAGGTAGTGGCTCTGGACGAACGAGTGGTCACCCGTCGACCAGGAGCGCGAGGGGCAGGGGACGTACCAGCCGCAGGCGTTGAATCCGGCGCTGATCGAGTCTCCGAGCGCCGCCATGATCACCGGCCGCCACGGCTGGGCCGTGGTGCTCCCGACGGGGGTCGCCAAGGTGGCCGTGAGCGCCGTCACCCCTGTGAAAACGGTCACAGTCCTACGGAACGTGGCGCCTGTGAATGCGGTCACAGTCCTGCGAAGCATGGCACCTCCGGCTGAGAGATCACGTCTGCTTCGGATGTATCACCGCAGGACAGCGCCGTGCGCTCTATTGACCGAGTGCCTTGGTTTTCTTGACAGAACGTGGCGGCTGTGCTGGTTCAGGGGCCATCGTCGAACACGTTCAGTTTCCCGCGTAGGGTGGCGGAGGTGAGTGTTGCGCTCGGATTGACCCGTCCCCTCGTGGTGAGAACCACCCTCGTCGGCGACCCCGGCGACCTGTTCGCCCAACTGCCCGAAACCGCCCCTTATGCCTGGATCAGGCATGGTGAGGGGCTGGTCGCCTGGGGCGAGGCCGCACGTGTGACCGTGCCGCCGGGTCCCGGGCGCTTCGACTGGGCTCGCGACTGGCTGTCGACCATCTTCGGTGAGGCCAGCGTCGACGACGACGTACGGACCCCCGGCTCGGGACCCGTCGCCTTCGGCTCATTCACCTTCGACCCGGAGTCCCGCGGCTCCGTCCTCGTGGTGCCCCAGACGATCCTCGCCCGCCGCGACGGCCGCGCCTGGCTGACCACCATCGGCGAAGAACGGCTCGACCTGGTCACCCCGCTCCGCGACCCCGGCAGGATCCGTTACGGCGACGGCAGCCTGACCGCCCCCGAGTGGGAGCACGCCGTGGCCCGGGCCGTCCGGCGGATCAGGTCGGGCCGCCTGGAGAAGACCGTGCTCGCCCGCGACCTGACCGCCACCGCGGAGCGGACGATCGACGTCCGCCTGCTGCTGACCCGCCTGGCCCGCCGCTACCCCGACTGCTACACCTTCTCCTGCGCCGGCCTGATCGGCGCCACCCCCGAGCTGCTCGTACGGCGCACCGGGGAGATGATCGAGTCCCTGGTCCTGGCCGGCACGACCCCCAGAGGCACCAGCCGGGCCGACGACATGGCGCGCGGCGCGGCCCTGTTCGCCTCGGCGAAGGACCGCTACGAGCACACCTGCGCGGTGGAGTCGGTGCGCGACGCGCTGAGCCCGCTCTGCTCCGAGCTGAAGATCCCCGAGGAGCCCGAGCTGCTGATGCTGCCGAACGTCCAGCATCTGGCCAGCCCCGTGACCGGGCGGCTCTCCGCCGGGGCCTCGGTCCTGGACGTGGTGGCGGCCATGCACCCGACCGCCGCCGTCGGCGGCACGCCCACCGAGGCCGCGCTCGACGTCATCCGCGAGCTGGAGGGCATGGACCGCGCCGGTTACGCCGGTCCGGTCGGCTGGATCGACGCCCGGGGCGACGGTGAGTGGGGCATCGCGCTGCGCTGCGCCCAGATCGAGGGTCCCCGGGCCCGGCTGTTCGCCGGCTGCGGCATCATGGGCGACTCCGATCCGGCCTCCGAGCTCGCCGAGGCCCAGGCCAAACTCCGCGTGATGCAGTACGCCCTGGAAGGCTGACCTCGCTTGACGTCCTCCCCGGCTTTGGAAACCGGGGATTCCAGCGCCCGGCCTTACAACCAGGTCTGTCGGTTCGCGGTTCATCGGCCCGGGCAACCCCGAAGCCTCCCCGCGCAGACACGGCACGCCCCGCCGCGCTCAAACAAAAACATGCCCCACTTGGCTATCGCGGAACACCCCGACCCTACCGACCTCGACCTGCACACCACGAGAAAACCCAAGAAGTGCCTCCTCCCCGCCCTAAAAGACGGGGCATCCGCCCTGAATGGTCGGTGACACGGCACGCCCCGGGCCGGCCTTCGCGTAGACGTGGTCGTCCTGAAGGCCGGCCTTCCCGTGATGTGGCAGTCGCGGCATGCCCCGGAAGGCCGACCTTCGCAAGGACCGCGCCGACCGGGGCAAATGCCCGAATCCCTACCCGCGGCTGTTGGTCGTCCGGCACATGGGCGTACCCTCGCAAGGGCAAGACATCGGACATTTCCCGCAAGAAAATCAAAACTTTCTTCTGCTCGACGTTCTTTCTTTCATCGCCGCGCAGCCGGCCCGCTTGCCAGGGAGAGGAAGATCATGGCCTTACTGACCACCGCCCGCCTCACGGTGCGCGACTGGAGTCCCGACGACGCCACCGAGGCCCTGACCGTCTACGGCGCGCCAGAGGTCACCCGGTGGCTGTCCCCGGCGATGACACAGATCAATGACGAACAGGCGATGCGGACCACGCTGGAGTCGTGGCTGGGTCTCCGCGACGCCCTGATCCCCCCGCTGGGCCGCTGGGCGATCGTCCGCACCTCCGACCAACAGGTCATCGGCGGTCTCTCCCTGAGATACCTGCCGCCGGACGAGGAGGACATCGAGATCGGCTGGCAGCTCGCTCCCGGCTCCTGGGGGAACGGCTACGCCACCGAGGCCGCCCGGGCCCTGGCCGGGTGGGCGTTCTCCATCGGCGCCCACGAGCTCGTCGCGGTCGTCCGGGTGAACAACGAGCGCGGCGCCGGCACGGCCAAGCGCATCGGCATGCAGTGGGTGGGCGAGACGGACAAGTATTACGAGACCCATCTCAACGTCTACCGGCTCTGGCCCAGCGACCTCACCGCCGCCGAAGAGGCCGACACGCTCAAGCTCTGACCTCGAAGACCCCGAAGACCTCGGAGCTGTCGGAACCATCGTCGGAAGCCGCCGATCGGAAGCTGTCAGAACCGCCGGCCGGAAGCTTCCGGCCGGCGGTTCGTCTGCTGGAAGCCGTCACGAACCGTCAGCCGGAAGCTCTCAGTCGGAACCGTCACCAACCGCCGACCGGAAGCTCTCAGTCGAACACCGTCAGCCGGAGGCTTTCGGTTGGGAACCGCCCGCCGGGAGCCCTCAGGAGCCGAGGTAGCGCAGCACGGCCAGGACCCGCCGGCTGTAGCCGGTGACGTGCAGGAGCTCGAGTTTGTCGAAGATGGCGTTGACGTGCTTCTCGACGGCGCTCTGGGAGACGTGGAGCCGCTCGGCCACGGAGGCGTTGGTGCAGCCCTGCGCCATGTGGTCGAGCACGTCGCGCTCCCGGGGGGTGAGGCGGCTCAGCGGGTCGACGTGGGTGGTGCGGGCGAGGAGCTGCCGCACCACCTCGGGGTCGAAGGCCGCTCCCCCGGCGCCGACCCGGTCGAGCGCGTCGAGGAAGTCGGCGACCTGGGCCACCCGGTCCTTGAGCAGATAGCCCACCCCGTCCACGTCGCCGCTCATCAGCTCGGTGGCGTAGTGCTTCTCGACATACTGCGACAGGACCAGCACGCGCGTTCCCGGCCAGCGGCGCCGGATCTCCAGTGCCGCCCGCAGTCCCTCGTCGGTGTGGGTCGGCGGCATCCGGACGTCGGCGACCACGATGTCGGGCCGGTGCTCGGCCACCGCGTCGAGCAGCGCCTCGCCGTCGCCGACCGCGGCCGGGACCTCGTGCCCCTCCTCGACCAGCAGCCGGATCAGCCCCTCGCGCAGCAGCGTGGAATCCTCCGCCAGAATCACCCGCACGGGAGCTCCGCGGTGATCGTGGTGGGCCCGCCGGTCGGGCTGTCCACCCGGAACCGGCCGTCCAGGGCGGCCACCCTGCGGGCCAGGCCGGACAGACCGCCGCCCGCGGGGTCGGCGCCCCCGCACCCGTCGTCCCGTGTCCGCACAATGATCACTGCGCCTTCCTTGAGGATCTCAACGGTGACCGCGCGGGCCCCCGCGTGCTTGGCGGCGTTCGTGACGGCCTCGCAGACCACGAAGTAGACCGCGGTCTCCACCTGTGTGGCGGGACGCTCCCCCAGGTCGTAACGGACCGTTACCGGAACCCCGGCCCGTTCCGCGACGGTGGCGAGGGCGTCCCTGAGGCCGAGGGAGTCCAGGCCGGTCGGGTAGACCCGCCAGGCCACGTCCCGCAGGTCGCCCAGCGCCTCCTGTGCCTCGTCGTGGGCCTGGCGGAGCAGCTCGCCGAGGAGTTCCGGCGAGCGACCCCTGCGCGCGCGGCCGATCAGCATGGCCAGCGCGACCAGTCGCTGCTGCACGCCGTCATGGAGATCGCGTTCGATGCGCCTGCGCTCCTGGTCGACGGCCGCCACGATGCCCGCGCGGGTCTCGGCCAGCTCGGTGATGCGGTGTTCGAGCAGCTCGGTGGAGCTCGGCCCGAGTGTCTGCCGGGCGACCTGCCGCTCCAGGGCCACGAGCCCGATGAATCCCATGATCTCCAGAAAGAGCAGGACCAGTCCACCGACCAAGGCGTAGAGCACCAGGAGCACGGTCGGCTCCATGTCGTCGAACGGCCTGCCCCGGCCCCACTGCCAGACGAGCAGAACTCCGGCGCCAGCCCCGGCGACCAGGAGCCCGAGCACCAGGCCGCCCAGCACGCCGATCGGCCAGCGCCTCGCCAGGTAGCGCAGCGCCCGCCGCCCGTCGTAGCCGGACACCTCCACCCCGCCGAACAGCCTCAGCCGTACGACCTCGGCGTCCGCCAGCCGTACGGCCCCGGCCAGCACGCGCGGCCGCGCCCGGGGAACGAGCAGGAAGGGGCCCGCGAGGATCAGGAAGGCCAGCTCGACCAGGGCCGCAGGAACCCCGAGCGCGTGTCCGGCCAGCGCCCGGCAGGCCCTGATCGCGACGTTCACGACCGCGCGTGGTGCTTCCCCTTGCGCTGGTCCCTCAACCGTATTGCCACGAAGGCCACCACGGCGAGCACGACGATGCCCAGTACGACCTTGGACACGATCCCCATGTAGTTCTCGACCAGCGACCAGTTCTCCCCGAGCAGGTATCCGGCCATCACGAAGGCCGTGTTCCAGATGAGGCTGCCCAGCGTGGTGAGGAGGGTGAACGTCATGATCGGCATGCGCTCGACCCCGGCCGGGATCGAGATGAGGCTCCGGAAGATGGGGATCATGCGGCCGAAGAAGACGGTTTTCCTGCCGTGTTTGGCGAACCAGGCCTCGGTCTTCTCGATGTCGGAGACCTTGACCAGCGGTAGCTTCGCGGCGATGGCCACCACCCGGTCCCGGCCCAGCAGCGCTCCCAGCCCGTAGAGCACCAGTGCGCCGATCACCGACCCCAGGGTGGTCCAGAGCACCGCGTCGAACAGGCTCATGCTCCCCTTGCTCGCGGTGAACCCGGCCAGCGGGAGGATCACCTCGCTCGGCAGGGGCGGGAACAGGTTCTCCAGCGCGATGGCCAATCCCGCTCCGGGCGCCCCGAGGGTCTCCATGAGGTTGATCGCCCATCCGGCGATCCCGTCGGTGGGGGGTGCACTCATATGCAAAGCGATTCCATCGGCAGTCAGTGAACTCATGGACACAAGGCTACGTAGATCCGCTTATAGCGCGAATGAGGATCTCATCACGTCTGCCGCGGACGCACCCCAGTGGCCGGAGTGTGGAAAACCCCAGTACCCACCGGAGCAGGAGGAAACCATCAGGTGGCACCCGGCCGGGCCGTACGCGGAATCCCGTATACCCGTCGCCGGGGCAGGACACGCGGTCCGTCCCCGCTCACCGGCACCGGATCCGGGGCTCGAACGATCGACGGGCACGGCCGGGCACGGATCGGTCCCTCCCGAAGGGTCAAGCTCTCCGGAGATAGAGCGTCTCGCCGGGCTCGACCACCGCGCGGCCGGCGGTCAGCGTGGCGATCCAGCTGGGGAAGACAGGCAGATCCGACTCACGCACCGCGACGCGGAAGCCGACCTCGGCGCCGTAGACGACCTCCCTGACCTCGTACCGCGAGGCGTGCAGATCGTTCTCCAGCCGCCCCGCCTGGACGTGGTCCACGGTCACCGTCATGGCCTTCGCGGGCACCATCTCGACCAGGGGTGCGAGGTCCAGGGCCTTGCCGACCGATGAGCCGTACGCCCGGATCAGGCCTCCGGCGCCGAGTTTCACCCCTCCGAAGTAACGCGTCACCACCGCCACCACGTCGCCGAGCCCCCGGCGCAGCAGCGTCTCCAGCATCGGGGTTCCCGCCGTGCCGCCGGGCTCCCCGTCGTCGTCGGCCCGCTGGACCAGCCGGTCCCCGCCGATCACGTAGGCGGAGCAGTTGTGGCTGGCATCGGCGTAGAGCCCCTTGCACTCGGCGACGAAGGCGCGCGCCTCCTCCTCGGAGGACACCGGCGCCAGGGTGCAGACGAATCGCGACCGTTTGATCTCGGTCTCATGCTCGGTGATGTCTTCCGGTGTTAGGTACGGCACAGCCATTTGCACAGGTTATCGGCCTGTCCTGACGGCCTTCCACTCAAAGGTCGCGCGGAGAAAAAACCCTCCTGACCTGCGCCTTAGCCCATCTCCACCCGGCCGGCCGTTCCTTGGGCCCCCAACCGGTCCCGGGCGGCACGGGCGGAACGCCCGGGTGGGCCACGCCGCACCATGCACCTCGCACAAGGGCTCGGTGGGGCGCTGCGCGTACGGTCCAGGGCATGAGTTACCGAGTCGCCATGGACATCGGCGGTACCTTCACCGACGTGGTCCGCTATGACGAAAGGACCGGGGCCGTAGTGGCCTCCAAGGTCCCGAGCACTCCCGGCGACCTGGTCGAGGGTGTGTTCTCCGCGCTCGGGCAGGTCGTGGATGACCTGTCCGGGATCTCTCACTTCGTCCACGGCACCACCCAGGGTCTCAACGCGCTGCTGGAGCGCAAGGGCGGGCGGACGTTGCTGCTGAGCAGCCAGGGGATCAGGGACGTCTACCAGATCGCCCGGGGCAACGGAGCCGAGGCGGTCGAGCGCTGCCGTAAACCCGAGCCTCTGGTGCCCAGGTCGGACGTCATGGAGATCGCCGGGCAGCTGAGCACCTGTGGCGAGGAACTCATACCTCTGGACGAGGACGCCGTCCGCGCGGCCGCCCGGAGGGTCAGGAGCGAGCGCTTCGACGCGATCGCTGTCTGCCTGCTGTTCAGCCACGTCAACCCGGCCCACGAGACCCGCGTGAGGGAGATCCTCACCGAGGAGCTGGGCGAGGACACCCTCGTCGTCCTGTCCCACGAGGTCGCCCGCGAATGGCGCGAGGCCGAGCGGACCTCCTCCGCGGTGCTGGAGGCCTACACGGGTCCCACGGTCCGCAACTACCTGGGCAGGGTCGAGGAACGGTCCGCCGAGTGCGGCCTGACCGTCCCCGTGCACGTCATGCAGTCCTCCGGCGGCCTGGTCACCGCCGACTACGCGATGCGGCGGCCCCTGCAGACCCTGCTGTCGGGCCCGGTGGGCGGCGCCATGGGCGGCGTCGCGGCGACCTGGCTCCTGGGCCGCGAGAACGCCATCTGCATGGACATGGGCGGCACCTCCTTCGATGTCTCCCTCGTGGTCGGCGGGCGTCCCGACATCAGTGCCGAGGCCCGCGTCGAGGGATTCCCCGTGCTGATGCCGATCGTGAACCTCCACACGATCGGCGCGGGCGGCGGCTCCATCGCCTACGCCGAGGCCGGGACCCTGCGGGTCGGCCCCGAGTCGGCGGGCGCCGTGCCCGGCCCCGCCTGCTACGGCCAGGGCGGCATCCAGCCGACCGTCACCGACGCCAACGTCGTGCTCGGCCGGATGGATCCCGCCTGGTTCGCGGGCGGGCTGATGTCCCTGAACGCCCGGGCGGCCAGTACGGCGATCTGCAACCTGGCGCGCGAGCTCCGCCTGGAGACACGCCAGATCGCCGAGGGCATCTGCAGCGTGGCCAACGCCAAGATGGCCCAGGCCATCCGGACCCTCACCGTCGAACGCGGCGTCGAGCCGCGCGACTTCGCGCTGGTCGCCTTCGGCGGCGCGGGCGCGATGCACGCGGTCTTCATCGCCCGCGAGCTCGGCATCTCCGAGGTGATCGTCCCCCGGTTCCCCGGCGCGTTCTCCGCCTGGGGCATGCTGGAGGCCGATGTCCGCCGCGACCTCACCCACCCCTACTTCCGCGCGGGCGAGGATCTGAGCTGCGCCGACATGTCGGCCCGGCTCCTGGAGCTGGAGGCCCGGACCCTCGACGCGCTGACCGGCCAGGGCGTGGAGGCCTCCCGGATGTGCGTCGAGGTCGCGGTGGACATGCGCTACGAGGGCCAGGACCACGCGCTGACCATCCCCTTGGACAGCGCGGACGAGCCCTGCGTCCCCGGTTTCCTCGAGCGGATCACGGCCCGTCACGCCGAGGAGTACACCCGGCGGTACGGCTACACGGCCCCCGAGGTGCCGGTGGAGTTCGTGATGCTGCGCGGCACCGGCTTCGGCACCTTCCCCCGGGGCGTCTCCGCCGTCCTCGACTCCGAGCCGTGCGACGAGGCGCGGGTCGTACGGGATGTGGTCTTCGACGGTGAGGTGCACCCCACCCCGGTGCTGCGCCGCAGCGGCCTGCGCGGCGAGCTCGCCGGTCCGGCGATCGTGGTCGAGGAGACCGCGACCACGGTGATCCCCCCCGGCTGCCTGGCCTCGGTGGACGACAACGGATTCCTGATCATCAAGGTGTGCGACCGAAAATGACGACCGGGCCGGCTCCGTTGATCCGCGTTGGTTCACCCGATGTGGATCTACAGGACGGGCCGGGACCGGAGGACGTGGGCCGCCAGGTGAAGAGCCAGCCGGGTCCCCGGGTCGTCCACGTCGAAGCCCGCGGCGCGGATCCGCTCCAGGCGGGTGGTGACGGTGTTGCGGTGGACGCCGAGACGCTCGGCGGCGCGGGAGGCCCCGCCCTCGTCCAGGACGGCGGTGAGGGTCTCCAGCAGCGTCCCGTCGCGGTCCACGCTCAGCAGCGGGCCCAGGATCATCTGGGCCGGGGCGCGCAGGACGCCACCCGGCAGGGCGGCCAGCAGCTTGGCCGGGCCCATCCGGTCGGCCCGCGCGACCACGCCGGCCGGGGAGACGAACGCGGCGGCCTCCGCTCCGAGCAGCGACTCGTCCATGGTGCCGAGATCGGGCACCTGAGCGCCGACCCCCGCCGCGCAGGGCATCGGCAGGGCGGCGAGGCACTCGGCCAGGCGGATGGCGAGCCGGTCGGGGGGCAGCGCCGACCATCCCGCCCAGCTCTCCTCCCGGCGCAGCACGGGTCCGGGTCCCACGGTCGCGGCGATGACCGATCCGATCATCTGCAGGTCGTCCAGGTCGGCGTCGTGGGGCCGGACGGCGTAGGCGGTGAGCGGGCCGCCGACCGGCCAGCGGAGGGCGACCGCCCGCGCGAGCGTTCCGTCCCCGCTCGCCTCCAGATCCGCTTCCGGCGGCGTTCCGGGCACAGCCCCCTGCGACGCCGTCCCTTCCCCGCCGTCCCCGATCCGCCCGTAGGGCGGCGTCCGCGACGAGGCGAGGGTGAGCAGCCGGGTGGCGAGGGCCGACTGCAGGGCGACATCCCGCTCGGCGGCGAGCCGCTCGATGGCCGCCCACGCGATCAGCGGGGTGACCGCCAGCGCCAGAACGGCGTTCACCACCGACGGCCAGCCGGGAGACTGGAAGGAGCCGTGGGCCACGAGGATCGCCAGCGTGCCGCCGCTCGCGTCGGGGATGTCCACCTCCGCGAGCGAGGGCCCCTGAGCCCGGCGGCCCGCCAGGTGCGAACCCCACGGGTCCAGCAGGGCCACCGCGTTCCCCTGCAGTTCGGAGTTGAGCACGCCGAGCACCCGCCGGGCAGAGGGCCCCGCCTCGGCCAGTCTGGTCGCGCAGCGGGCCACGAGCTGGGTCCTGGCCGCCTCGGGGCGGGCCGCCGCCGATGCCACCCGCACGGCCGTCACCAGCGGATCCTCATCCACGAAGATCAACGTCACGCCGAGCCGCTCGGCCAGCCCCGCGCCGGATCCGGCGCTCATTCCGGCCGACGACGCGATGACGCAGGCGGCGGCCTGCTCCCAGGCTCTGCGCATGGCCATCTCCACCGCCCAGCCGCCGCTGGCGGCCTGGCCGACCAGCACCACCGCCGTGTGGGGCGGCACCGAACCAAACGTCGCCAGATCGTCGATGATCCGGACCTGGCGCACCGGGTTCTCCCCCGTGCCCCACATCCGGGCCCCGGCCAGCGGTCCCCCGTTGACCAGCTCGGCCACCGTGACCGGGACCTCCCAGTCCCGCCGCCCCCGCGACTCGATCACGGCTCCTCCCCCGGTCCTCTCACCCCGGGCCCGCCCGCCGTCACAGCGGCACCCCCCGGCCCTCTCACTCCGGGGATGCCCGCCGTCACAGCGGCACCCCGAACGCCTGCGGTCCGCCCAGCGCGATGCCCTCCTCGGTGTGCCACACCGGCGCCGCTCTCACCACCATGACCTCCACCTCCAGTCCCGGGGCCACCTTGTCGACGTCGACCGCCATGCCGTCCACCGTCGAGATCATGCAGATCTGGTCGGGAGCCATGGCCGCCATCGCCCCGTCTGCCAGGGCGAACACGATCTCATTGTGCGCCTCCAGGCGGATGAGCCTGCCGAGCCCCTCGCGTTCCTCGACCACGATGCTCGACGGCAGCGACGGCAGCGTCAGATCCATGCCGTGCCCGGTGCTGCTCTCCACCGCGGCGATCCGGCCCCTGCACAGGGTCCGCACGCCGTACGGCGCGGCGATGGAGCGCGGCGCTCCCGGCACTCCCGCCTCCATCAGGCGGCTGACCGTTCCGGGGACCAGGACGCGTGCCAGCACCTCGGCGGTCATCGGATAGCAGGCGGTCACCGTCCAGCCACCCAGGGCCAGGACCAGCGGGCGGATCAGCTCCTCCACCCGGTCCGGCGCGGTGTCCAGCACCACCACGTCATCGGCGGGACCGGCCATCACGAGCGGCGTGGCGCTGACCCCGCCCAGGGTGTAGGTGCTCTGCTTGATCAGCGGGAAGACCCTCCCGCTGCCGTCCCCGTCCACCAGCGGCACCCCCAGCAGCGCCGCGGTGATCACTGGGAGCAGCGCGCTCTCCGCGTCGAGGTTGAGCGCCACTATGGCGCCGATCTTCTGGCCGAGCCTGCGCTCCAGCCAGCGGATCACCCGCACGGGCTCGTTCCCTCCGGGCAGGCGCTCGCCGAGCGCCGTACTGGAGCCGACAAGACAGATCGCGGCGCAGATCGTCTGAGGCGGCAGATCGGCGGCGCGGCTCACCCGCACCCCGTCCCCGAGCACCGACCTGGCCCAGTCGAGCGTGAGGTGGAAGGAGAGCTCGGCCGCGCCGGTGGCAAAGAGCTGTGACCCGGCGGCGAAGGCGTCGAGCGACATCGAGTCGATCTTCGGGTGCGTCCCTTCGACGGTGGGGCTCACAGGATCGACCCCTCCGCCGTGACCACGACCCGGAAGAGGCCGTCGGGCAGGTAGGACAGCGGGTTGACGATCGTGTCGGTGACGCGGGCGGAGCCCGGGGCGGCCCCGGCGCTCACCGCGCGGGTCAGCGCCTCGTCCCGGGCGACGTCGAGCGCGCGGTCGAGCTCGGCGCGGCCCCTGGCCTGCACGATCCGCTCCACGTCGACCGTGGGTCTGGCCAGCGCCGCACCGTAGGCCACCGCCAGCTCGGCCTGCTCCGGCACCTGCCAGCCCGGACCCGCCTGCCGGGCGTAGTGCCCCACCGCCACCCCCTCCGACGCCGACACGATCAGCGGCAGCCGCACGTTCAGCGGGACGAGCGTGTCGCGCCGGTCGCCGATCCTGGGCATTCCCCCGGTCACGAGGCCGGTGCGCACCACGGCCCCCCGCTCCTGGACCGCGGTGTCGTCCCGTCCGGCCAGCGCCGCACCGCCGCGCAGCGCGCAGGTGAAGGCGCCCAGATAACAGATCAGCGGATAGCGGCGGAAGTAGTGCGCGGAGACCAGTCCCGCCCCGCTCCTGGCGAAAAACACGGAGGCTCCCGGCAGGTCATGGGCCACCCGATCGGCGATCCTGGCCGCATGCGGGCCGAGCGCCGCGTTCAGGATCGCGCTGTTCTCCCGCTCCCGCAGCCCGGCCCGGCCGAACTCGTACGACAGGGTGATCCGCGCCCCGGGCACCTCGTCCGCGATGATCTCGGCGACGGCCAGCTCGTGGTGGGGCAGGATGGGCGACCCGGTCGCGGTCACCGCGAAGTCCGTCAGGCCGCACTCCGCCGCGAATCGGGCCACCGCATCGGTGTCCAGCTCGGTGATCGGCCGCCCGGTGAGGCTGTGCCCGCCCCGCACCACCGTCCCCACCCCCGAGTCCTCGGGCCAGCCGACCAGCGGGCCGAGCCCCGGAGGGCAGGGACTCGCGACCCGGATCACCGCCACCGGCGCCCGCCGTACGCCGTCCAGGTCCACCGCCACCGCCGCGCCCCTGGGCGTCGTCGACGGCGCCCGTCGCATCCCGTCCGGATACGTCACGACCGGTACGGTCCCGGCCGTCACCTGCACCTCGGTCAGGACGTCACCATGGACGGCCACCGTCACCGTCGCATGTCGTCCGAGATCAACACCGATGATCATTCCAGAACGCGCCCCTCTGTCTCCGGCAGCGGGACGGCCAGCAGGGCGGTGAGCACCATGAACGCGTTGATCACCAGTATGGTCGTGGTGAATCCGGTGGCGTTTGAGAGCAGCATGCCCACGGCGGCGGGAGCGGCGGTGGTGGAGACGAGCTGGGCGGCGGTCGCCCAGGAGTAGCCGGTGCCGCGTAGCGCGGTCGGGTAGAACTCGCCGTTCCAGGTGTTCCACACGCCCCAGGCGCCCAGGCTGAAGAACGACAGGATGAAGTTGCCGGCGTACAGGCCGACCGTCGTGGACGCCGTGGCGAAGTAGAACCCGCCGAGCGCCGCGGCCACCACGTAGACCAGGAAGATCTTCTTGCGGCCGAACCGGCCGGTCAGCAGCGACGCGCTGACATATCCGGGAATCGCCACGAGCGCGCTGAGCGCGGCGAAGCCGAGGCTCGCGTCCAGGCTCAGGCCCCTCTCCCGCAGGAGCGTGGGCAGCCAGGTCTGCAGGCCCCAGTAGCCCCAGTTGAAGGCGAAGTTCAGCAGCAGCATCAGCAGGGTGATCGGGCGCAGCCTCCCGCGGAGCAGGTCCAGGGGGTGGCCCATCCGCTTGACGCCGACGGTGAAAACCGCGTCGGCGTCGGGGCTGCCCAGCTCCCGCAGCACCGCCCCTGCCTCGTCCTGACGGTCTCGCGCGGCCAGCCAGTAGGGCGACTCGGGCACCCAGGCCCGGATCACGAACGCCCAGAGTCCGGCCAGCGCGCTGGCGATCGTGACCACGTGCCAGCCCAGGCTGCCCAGGGTCACCGAGGCCGCGATGGCGGCGAGCACCCCGATCGGCCAGCCGATCGACAGGTAGACCGCCGCCCTGCCCCGGCTCCTGGTGGGCAGCAGTTCCAGGAAATAGGGGAAGGTGACGGTGTAGACGCCGGCCAGGGCGAACCCGGAGGCCACCCGCAGCGCCATCAGCGTCGCCATGTCCGGCGCGAACGCCGAGGCGAGCGCGATCACCCCGTAGGCGATCAGGGACCAGAAGCAGGTGGGCCGGCGGCCTATCCGGTCCGAGAGCGGGCCCCAGATCAGGGTGCCGGGGATCATGCCGAGCGCGACGGCCGACAGCACCATCCCGATCCCGCCCTCGTCGATCCCGAAGGCCGTCCTGAAGTCTCCGGCGACGTAGATGAGAGCGACCTGCTCCCAGGATTCAATGACAAACGCGACGAACAGCGCCAGCGCGATCAGGACGTGCCTGCGGGTGAACGGCATCCGGTCGAAGGCGGCGCCGATCGGCAGTCTCCGGACTTCGGTCGCGATCACGGCGATCTCCGGGAAACAGGCGTGAGGCATTGCGGCGCCACAGGCCCAGCCTCCTCCCTCGGGCCTCTGCTAGGTGGCCCGTCCCAAGATGTCCCGCCATTCAGGATAACCACAGGTCAAGTGGCTTCTCCTCGCCCGATCAACCGGCGTGCGCCGAGGCGCCCCGCATGACGCCGAAGGGCGGGGCCGTCGATCTGACGGCCCCGCCCTCCGTTCCGGGTGATCGGTGGCAGGCGGTGGGATCGGTCCGCTATCCGGCGTAGGTCTCGAACTCGGCAATCTTCGGCGCACCGGTCGATCCGGTGATCTTGAAGGTGATCTTGCTCAGCGAGGTCGCCGCGAAGGTGACGGTGCCCGCCCCGCTGCCGGATTTCAGGACGGCGCCGGTGCCGCCGTTGACGACCTGCCAGGACCCGATGCCCGCGGAGCCCGACACCTCACGGATGACGACCCTGGCCACCGTCTTGGCGGAGCTCCACTTGATCGAGATGTCACCGGTCGAGCCGGCCGGCGACCAGTAGGTGCTCAGGTTGCCGTCGCGCACGTTGCCGTAGCTCGTCCCGTCGGCCTTGCTGGAGCCGTCGGAGCCGGCCCCGATGCTGAGGTTGGTCCCGCCCGGCGAAGGGGTGACCGTGGGAGTGGGAGTGGGGGTGGGAGTGGGCGTCGGGGTCGGGGGGGTCACCGTCGGGGTCGGCGTCGGCGTCTGCGGCGAGCAGCTGCCGTTCGACACCCGCAGTCCCTTGTTGGCGCCCGCCGTCTGGCGGACGATGTCCGGCACGCAGCTCGCCCCGTCGAGGCTGTAGGAGTACGGGATGCCGACGGTGGTGTTGGACTGCGGGTTGGGTCCGGCGGGGGCGTTGTCGCTGCCGGGGGCAGACCAGGTCACGTTGTCGAAGATGTTGCCGCCGACCTGCCAGTAACCGGCCTCGCTGGTGTAGAAGGTGCCCAGGACGTCCTTGGAATCCTTGAAGTAGTTGTTCTCCACCTTGGCGCGGGCCCCGGCCCGGGAGTTGATGCCGGACTCGTGGAGGCTCACGTAGGAGTTGTTGTAGATGTGGGCTATGCCACCACGCAGCAGGGGCGTGCGGGAGTCGATGTTCTCGTACAGGTTGTGGTGGAAGGTGATGAAGCCGTTCGAGCGGTCGCTCTCACTGGACCCGATGAGCCCGCCGCGGCCGGAGTTGCGCAGGGTGCTGTAGGACAGGGTCACGTACTGGACGTTGTCCTTCATGTCGAAGAGGCCGTCGAACCCCTCCGCCTCTCCGCCCGAGGCCTCCAGGGTGGCATGGTCGACCCAGACGTTGCGGACGGTGCTCTCCATGCCGATGGCGTCACCGCCGTTGGAGGTGGGCGAGCCCGACTTCTTGACGTTCCGTACGGTCACGTTCTGGATGATGATGTTGCTGGAGTCGCGGATGTGGATGCCCAGCTGGTCGAAGACGGCACCGTTGCCGACCCCGATGATCGTGACGTTGCTGATCTGCTTGAGTTCGATCACGCCGGCGGCGGTGTTGCAACTTGAGCCCGACACCTTGGTGGTGTTGCCGTGGTTGATGGTCCCCTCGACCTCGATGGTGATCGGGGTGCTGCTGCTCGCCCGGCCGCACAGGGCCGCATGGATCGCGGTCCCCGTGGTGGCCCGCACCGTCTGCCCGCCCGCGCCGCCGGTGGTCCCGCCGTTGGCGGTCGCGTAACCGGTGGCGCTGCCGACCGCCGCGGCGGAGGTGCCGAGTGCCCATCCGGACACGGCGACCGCGCCGGCGATGGCGACGGCCACGGCCCTTCTGTCGAGTCTGCTCTTCACAGCCGAGCTCCTTGCTGGTCCGGCAGGCCTGGGTGACCTGCGTTCCGGATTCCCCCCAGCGAGTGCGCACCGCTCACATGAGTGAACGCGTCCGTGTCAGCGGACAGCCCTCACCATAGGAAAGCGCTTTCCCAGTGTCAACGCACCGTGAAACTTTCATTTGCCGCCCGACGACCCGGTAGGGGATCGATCTCTGACAGCGGGCGGGCCCCGGGCGACGAGGTGATCGCCCGGGGCCCGCCCGCGCCCGCTCACAAGCCGAAGGCGCCGCCTTCGACGAGGATGAGCGCGCCGATGGCGATCAGAACCACGGGCAGCAGGATGTGACCCCAGCGGCTGAGGGCCTTGGCGATGACCGGGCGGGTGGCGAAGAACCGTCCGGCCAGGCACCACAGGGCGACCAGGATCAGGAAGACCACGACGTACACGCTCATCCCGCCGATGCCCGCGGTGGCGAAGACCGGCACGTAGACGCCGATGTTGTCGCCGCCGTTGGCGAAGGTGACCGCGGCGACCGCCAGCAGACCCGGCCCGCCTGGCTTCACCTCCGCCTCCTCGTCGTCGTCCTCGTCGCGGTGGTTCTTCCACGCCTGCCAGGCTGCCTTGAGGCCGAGGGCGAGCGGGAGCAACCCGAGGTAGGGGATGGCGGCCTCGGGGAGGAACGTCGCACCGAACGCGGCGGCGACGGCCACGACCAGGATGGCGGCGAAGCCGAGATACTGACCGCCCATGATCCGCACGGTCGAGCCGCGGTGCCCTGCGCCCTGGGCGAAGAACAGCGCCAGGATCACGATGTCGTCGATGTTGGTGACGGCGAACAGGCCGGCCGCCTGTCCGATGACTCCGGGGTTCACGGGTGGTGGTCTTCTCTCGATCGGGGGGCCATCCATAGTGCCAGGCGACATGAGAGGAGGCTCCGGCTCACCCTCGATGATCCGGTGACTCAGAACGATCTCGGCCGGAGTCATCGGCCCGCATCTGCACGGCTGCGCGGCCGGCTCACCGCTGATCTCAGCCGAAGCGGCTAACCGCCCAGCCGGATGATGCCGCGGGAAGCGGCGACCGTCACCGCGGCGGTGCGGTCGTCCACGCCAAGCTTGGCGAAGATGTGCAGCAGGTGGGTCTTGACCGTGGCCTCGCTGATGCACAGGTGGGCGGCGATCGCCTTGTTGCTCATCCCCTGCGCGACCGCGCCGAGGACCTCGACCTCCCGGCCGCTGAGGGCGTCGGGGGCATCGGCGCGCGCCCACGACAACACTCGGGTCGCGATCGCCGGCGACAGGGCGCTCTCCCCTCGCGCCGCCGCCCGGATCGCGTCGAACAGCTGCTCACGGCCGGTGTCCTTGAGCAGGTAGCCGATGGCTCCCGCGTCGATGGCGCGTGAGATGTCGCCATCGGTGTCGTAGGTGGTCAAGACGATCACCCTGGCGCCCGGGTCGTGTTCGCGGATCCGGCTGATCGCCGTCGCGCCGTCGATCTCGGGCAGTTGCAGGTCCATCAGGGTGACGTCGGGCCGCAGGTCGCGCACCAGCCGCACCGCGTCCGCGCCGGAGACCGCTTCGCCGACCACCTCCAGATCGTCTTGGGTGCCCAGCATCGCCCGGATGCCGTCGCGGACCACCGGATGGTCGTCGGCGATCAGGACCCGGACGGTCATCGCGCCCCGCTCAGCGCCACCACTGGAAGGCTGGCCGCCACTGTGGCGCCCGCGCCCGGGGCGCTTTCCACGAGCAGCGTGCCGCCGAGCTGCTCCATCCTCTCCCGCATGATCGAAAGGCCGTGTCCGAAGGCGGCCCGCCCGGGATCGAAACCGTCGCCGTCGTCGTGGACATCGAGCACGACCAGGTCCTCCATATACGACAGGGTCAGCGTGACCTGCCCGGCGCGGGCATGGCGGCGAACGTTGGCGACCGCCTCCTGCGCCACGCGCAGCAGCTCCGCCTGAACCTGGGCTTCGAGCGGCCGGAGCTTGCCGGTGATCACGGTGTGCGCGTGGATGCCGGTCTCATCCGACAGCCGGCCGGACAGCCACTGCAGGGCTTCCGGTAGGCCGCACTCGTCGAGCCGGCCGGGGCGCAGCGCTCTCACCACCCGGCGGCTTTCGGCCAAATTCTCCCGTGCCGCCCGCAGCGCCTGGGTCAGGTGCCTGTTGTCCGGCAGGGTCGCCTGGGCCGCCTCCAGCAACATCGCCACGCTGGCGAACCCCTGGGTCAGGCTGTCGTGGATGTCGCGGGCCAGCCGCTGCCGCTCGGCCGCCACGCCCGCCTGCCGTTCGGCCGCCGCCCGCGCCTCCTGCTCGACCTGCAGCCGGTCGAGGAGCCGCTTGCGCTCGGCGCTCTGCCGGGACACCGAGCCGAAGTATCCGACCGCGGTGGCCGCGCTGATCGCGATCAACGCGGCGATGGCGATCTCGGCCCAGGTGATCGATCCGGTCAGGTGAAAACGATGCCACAGCCAGCCCCCGGCACACGACACCACCGCGACCAGCCCGACCCGCACGGCGTCCATGCAGTACGGCACGAGCACGCTCAGCGCGACCACCAGGAAGGAGGAGTCGATGGCGAACAGCCCCAGCCAGAGCAACCCACCGCCGAGCATGTACGGCGCGGGCACGCCGTCCGCGGGCGGCGTGCCCAGCACGAACCACACCGCGTACCAGGCGGCCAGCCCGGCCACCAGCACGACCGGGAGCACCTGGCCCGCCTCCTGCAGGGGGCCGGCCGAGGTCAGCACCAGCCATGAGGCGAAGAAGGCATGCTGCCACCGGCGCTGCGACCGCTCCCAGGACTCCACACCGCCGACGATAATCAACCACCCGTCCGTTCGGCATCAACCAGTCGACTGATCGCGTAATCAGCATTCCGCTCGATGCGGGCGCCGCCGTACCGGAACCAGACTCGACGGCGTGACCGTCATCCCCAGTCCGACCCAAGCCGTCTGGCACCTCGGCCCGCTCCCGATCCGCGCCTACTCCCTGCTGATGCTGCTCGCCGTCCTCGTCGGCGTCTGGGTGACCCGGCGCCGCTGGGTCGCTCGCGGCGGCGATCCCGGCGCGGTCGGGGACATCGCCGTCTGGGCCGTGCCGTTCGGCCTGGTCGGGGCCCGGCTCTACCACGTGGCCACCGACTGGCAGCAGTACTTCGGCCCCGGCGACGACCCGCTGCGCGCGTTCGCGATCTGGGAGGGCGGGATCAGCATCTGGGGCGCCGTCGCGGGCGGCGCGGTGGGCGCGTGGGCGGCCTGCCGCCGGAGCGGCATCGCGCTGCGCGACTTCGCCGACGCCGTCGCGCCCGGGCTCGCGCTCGGGCAGGCGATCGCCCGCTGGGGCAACTGGTTCAACCAGGAGCTGTACGGCAGGCCGACGACCCTGCCCTGGGCGCTGGAAATCGACCCCGCCCATCGGCCACCCGGCATGGAATCCACTGCCACCTACCATCCGACCTTCCTCTACGAGTCGCTGTGGAACCTGGGCGTGGCCGGGTTCGTCATCTGGGCCGAACGGCGGTTCCGGCTCGACCGTGGCCGGGTATTCGCGCTCTACGTCGCCGCCTACGCCGCCGGTCGCGCCTGGATCGAGTGGCTCCGCGTCGACCCCGCCCACCACATCCTCGGTCTGCGCCTCAACGACTGGACAGCCCTGCTCGTCTTCACGGCCGCGGTCACATACCTCACCGCCACGCGAAAGGTCGCTCCGGCGGATCCACCAGGCGGCGGGCTTCCCCATGGACCTGCGTGACGGGACGAGGTCGATCGGCACGATGACGGCGACGCGCCGTTTCCCGAAGCGGCAGATGCAGCCGCAGGTCGGGGATCGGCACGCCGATCGGGCTCGACTCCGACTGTTTCAGGTCCGGGTCTCACTCGCCGGCCATCTCCAGGAGCCTCTCGACGGTCCGCCAGTTACGCGCCGTCGCGGTGACGCCCAGACGCTTCTCCCAGAAGGCGTGGCCGAGCTTGGTCTTGTGCACGCCGTTCGGGCACCACACGTAGATCTCGCGTCCGCCCTCGAAGCGGAACACATCCGGCGTGTAGGAGGCCGGGTCCACCTCCTTCACCAGCTTCGCCTTGGGCGCCGCCGACAGGAAGGTGACGAGCAGTCGCGCCGGATCCGACGCGATGCCGCTGAGCGGGTGAGCCTTGACGATCTTCTGCAGATCGGCTCGGCTGCGGGTGAGGACCGGCACCTGGACGCCGAACTGCTCCGACACCCCTTCGGCGATCCTCTTCGCCGCCCGCTCCGGCTTCTCCGCGGTGCTGAACACGACGTTGCCGCTCTGCAGGTGCGTACGGACCTCGTCGTATCCGAAGCCCTCCAGCAACTCGCGCAACGGGGCCATGCCGACCTTGTTGCGACCGCCGACGTTGATGCCCCGAAGCAGTGCGACCTGTTTCGACATGCTCACTCACGCCTTCCATGTGTCCTGGCGGGATGCGCTGCGCAGGTGGTCCACGATGTACGACGCGTCCTCCTTTACCCACCAGATCAACGCGGAACCGTAGGAGTACTGACACTGCAGGCCGAGGAATTAAAGCCCGGATGCCCCGGTCACCCCGCGCTCCGGCACCGGTGTGCCCTGGTCGTCGAAGACCGGCGTCTTGATCCAGTTGTAGTCGGACCGGAATCCCGTCGCCCACACCACGGCGTCCGCCTCGGTCTGGCTCCCGTCCTCGAAGCGCATCGTGCGGCCCTGCGCGGCGATCGTACGGCCGGCGAGCTCGAAGCCGTGTCGCTCGGACAGCTTGGTGAGACTGGGCCCGACCAGGAGCGTCTTCTTGTGCAGGCGGTCACGCTCGCCTTCGAGATTGCTGTCGGCATCCACGAGCGCCACGGGCCGGTCTGCTCAACACTGAGCACAGGGAAAACGCGATGCCACGCGCCTGGCAGAGCATGCGCGGCCGCCGTCCAGGCGGTTGGGCCGGGCATCGTCGACGATCTCCCGGGAGATCGCCCGCGACGGTGGCCGCAAGCACTACCGGGCCGCGTCCGCCGATGGTGAGGCCGACAGGAAGGACGCGACCCGGTGTCTTGGAGGGGCCGACCAGCGGCACCCTCAGATGCGCAGCGTCATGGAAATCACACTGCGCTACTTCGCGGCCGGGGACATGTTCGGGAGAAGACCCACAGCCCGAACCGCCGGGCCCACTCGGCATGGACGGGATCGCTGTGGGTTTGCATGCGGCGACTCTTGGGTGATGACGACCTACTCGACGGCGGTGTCCGGGGAGGCGCATTCCGGGCCGTGGCCAGTCCACGCAGCCCCGCACTGATCGCACCGCATCTTCTTGGGGGGCATCAACGCAGGAGTGGCGAACGTCGGCTTACCGGTGCGGTGGGTCTCACGGGCCTTCTCAGCGGCGACCGGCACTTCACCGATGGCGACCCAGTCGTTTTCACGGGTGATCGGCGTATTTGTCATGGTGAGGACTCTAGCCGCTCCGTAGGGAGTCGTGATCGCGTCTACATGGTGACGCTCAGTCTTACCGACACCCCATGGCGCTCATGTTAGAAGGGATGGGGTGCCGCTGGGGTGTTCTCCCGAACATTGCCCCCGCCGCAAGGTAGCGCAGTACGTCGACCGGTCGAAGACGCGCTCGACGACGACGGCGTCCTCCTTTGACCGGCGCGCTCTGCCGACGTCGGACATCACAACCGTCGGCGCGGTAGGCGGTGGGGCCGCCGTTGCGCATCACCTCACGCGTGATCGTGGAGGTGGGGCGATCCAGACCTCGGGCGATCTCCGCGTAGGCAAGGCCGTCGGCCGGCCCCAGGGCGATCTGCCGGCGGTCCCGCCGGGTGCGCCTGCCTCCCGGCATCGCGGCCTCCTTCGCGCTCGGTGACGCCCGCGCTGTAGCGTTCACCTTCAATCCATTGCAACGTTCACAAGAGCGACTGTTGCATTCCTTTCAACGCATCGCAACGATTTTCTCGCTTTCACCTGCAAATATATCGATTATCCGCAACGAACATGTTGCCTTGGAATGGAATGCAACGTAGCGTTTCCATTGTCAGAAACAACGAGGCACAGGAGCGCATCATGCAGAAGTTCGCCACCCCCACCCCGATCACCACCGTCATCGACCTCCCCGCCGGACGCCTCCAGCTCATCGCCGCCGACCGCCCCGACACCACCGTCGAGATCCTGCCCACCAACCCCGCCAAAACCCGCGACGTCCAGGCCGCCGAGCAGACCACCGTCACCCACACCGACGGCGTGCTGCGGATCCACACCCCCCAGCCCAAAAACCAGCTCTTCGGCCCCTCCGGATCCATCCAGATCACCGTCCAGCTGCCCACCGGCTCCCACCTGGAGGCCACCACCGCCGCCTGCGAACTGCGCAGCGTGGGCCGGCTGGGCGAGGTCACCTTCGACGGCGCCTACCACCAGATCAAAATCGACGAAGCCGCCAGCGTCCGCCTGACCGCGGTCGACGGCGACGTGGAGATCGGCCGGCTCGGCGGCTCCGCCGAGGTCAGCACCGCACGCGGCGACATCCGGATCACCGAGGCGGTGCGCGGCACGGTGGTGTTGCGCACCCAGTCCGGTGACATCTCGGTCACCGCCGCCGCGGGCGTCTCGGCCGCGCTGGATGCCGGTACCTCCTTTGGCCGGATCAGCAACGCCCTGAAGAACAACGGCGGTGTCGAGCTCGACATCCGCGCCACCACCTCCCACGGCGACATCACCGCCCGCAGCCTCTAATCCCCGTGCCACCAGTCGCGCAGTAGCAGGTCCAGGCCGTGGCCGTGGGTCAGGATCGCGTCGAGGCTGAGGTGGACCGTGCTCGGTCCGGAGGCCGGACGTGACACCTCGATCGCGAACAGCGGCCACTCCCCCGCCTCGCAACATCGTCGCGACAGGCGCTCTCGAACCCCGTCTGCCCGGTCATCGTGAGCGGGCCCATTGTGAACGGCCCGACCGTGGACGGCCTGGTCCTGGGCGGGCATGTCGCATACCGGCATGTCGTGGACGGGCATGTCCCATGACGGCGCTCGTTCACGCACCTGCTGGCGCCCGTCCGCGGTGACGATCAGGCGCAGGACGTCATGGTGTTCCACCACGCGGCCCCAGGCCGTCCGGAGCCGATCCGGATCGAGATCGTCCACCTCGAACTCGCGGTACAGGTGACGGCCCACCGCGTCGGGGCCGAGGTCCCTCTCCTTGCCCAGAAGGTAGGCCTGCTGGATGGGCGTGAGCGGAAAGGGCTCGTGACGGCCGGCGGGATCGGCGGAGACAACGGGCTGGGAGTGGCCTTCACGCGGCTCACCGTGTGGCGCACCGTCCAGCTCCTCGATGACACACGCGGCGAGCTGCGCCGGATTGGCGCACACCCAGCTTCTCGACGGGAAGGTCCAGGGAGAACTCACGCTGGAGCTCGAACCACACCCGGACCGCGGAGATCGAATCAAGCCCGTGCTCCCGCAGGGACGACTGGGGAGTCAGGTCCATGCCGCCGGGCAACACGTCGGCCGGCAGCCGGATGACCGTCTCGGTCACGCGCTCGTTCAGCTCCATGTCCATCCCCACGTCGTTTTCGTCCGTCGTTGCGAGGCTGATGACGGGGAAAGCCGATGCCTGCTCAAGACTGAGCAGGCGGACGTAGGAGATCGCGTTACCTTGGATCTCACCCTGATGCGGAGGAGGACGACCTTGGCCGGCGATTGGATCGTGGGGGGAGCGGACAGGGCGGACGCCGTCGTCAGGCTGTTCTGTTTCGCGCACGCGGGCGGTGGATCGGCGTTGTTCCGGGGGTGGGACAAACTGCTCTCATCCGAGGTGGACGTATGCCCGGTGCTCCTGCCGGGACGCGAGTCGAGAATTCGCGAGATGCCGTTCAACCGGATGGAGCAGCTGGTCGGCCCGCTGTACGAGGCATTGCGAGAACACGTCGATCGGCCGTTCGCGTTCTTCGGTCACAGCATGGGCGCCGCGGTCGCATGGGGAATGGCGCGGAAATTCTCCGCAGGCCCTTCCGGCGGTCCGATCATTCTTTTCGTCTCCGGCCGCAGGGCCCCGCACCTGCCCACCCGGCGCCGCCTTTTCTCCGACCTGCCGGACGAGCAGCTGATGGCCGAGCTGGGCAAGCTGAACGGCACCCCCACGGAGGTGATGGGCCGGCGCAACCTCCTGAAGCTGTTCCTGCCGGGCCTGCGGGCCGACTTCGAGCTGAACGAACGGCACACGCCGCTGCCCGGCCCGGAGCTGTCGTGCCCGGTGTCGGCGCTGTGCGGCGACGCCGATCCCGAGGTCGACCCGGACGAGATCGCCGCCTGGCGGAACGCCACGGCCGGCGGCTTCACCCAGCGGGTGTTCGGCGGTGACCACTTCTACCTCAAGGGACCGCGTCCCGAGGTTCTCCAGGCGGTCCAGGAGGACCTCGACCGAGTGATCCTCACCCACCCCGCACGCTGACCCACCGGCCTCACCCCGACTTTCCGGCCAGGCGCCCAGACACACCCGGCTGGCTGGGTTCGGCTTTACTCATGGTCACGCCCGCAGAAGACACATGCCTTGTAGTAAGACAGCGGGGAAAGGACACGGTGGCGCACGCAAGAGACGGCAACTACATCCTCGGTGGCTGGGAACCCACGCGATCGTGGAACGGCTGTAGACAGATCGAACGCCTCGACCATCCGACGAAACCGCCGCAGGTAGTCCTGGGCGAAGGGCGGATCGTAGCCGAGTTCGTCCCAGCGGTGGCGACTGAGCGCCAGGTCGACGGTACCCAGCACGAAATCCTTGTTCATGGCGTGCTCGGCGGGGGTGTCTCCCCAGTCAAGGTCCTTCAGGTCGAAACCCACGGTTCCCCGGCCGAAGATGTCCTGGTCCTGCGCCGCGATCAATGCGGCGAACCGAAATTCCCACTCCCGGCTCGCGGAAGCGGACACCGCGAGCATCAGCACCTCAACAAAGACTTCGGTGCTCCCATTCGACATGTAAAGACGACCGTCACCGCCACCAAACGTATTTCCCACGCAAGCACCGTACGGCGAAGACACTTGATCGTCTTTCCCGTGACCCCCGCCGCTCCCCTCGTTTTCCGCCCATCGGGAACGCGACGGACACAGGGATGAACCGTCGGCGGTTTTACAAGAGACTCTCGTTTACAGCCGCCCATAGGCCCTGATCTGCACCATCGAGCCCTCTGATATGCAGCTCAGTGGCAACCAACGGACGGCAGGATCAGGGTCGACCAGGTGAGTCAGCTGAGGCCTCGTCGGCCAGGCGGATGCTGAGCTCGATGCGCCATCGGGTCTTCATCCGCTCGGACCGCGGATCGGTGAGGTAAGCCTCGTAACGGCAGGCAAAGTAGTCGCCCGCCGTTTCCTCCCGGCTGTCGAACGTCAGGTTGTTGCTTCTGACCCATTCGACCAGCGTGCGGTTCGCGCGGCGACCGTGGTTGGCGTATGTGAGGCTGGCGTATTTGCCCGCGGGCAGGACACCGGCGCGCACCCGGGTGTCACCTTCGAATGGCTTTTCCGTGACAACGCCGACCTCGACGTCCATCGGGCCGGCCATGTCGATGACATGCAGGCGGAAGAAGGTGTGGCCGAAGTCGATGTCCCGGTCGCCGAGCCACGTGTAGAGCTCGTCCATCAGCACGTCCCGGACTGCGAACATGCCGCGAAACGGTGTGATGGTCCGGATGCCGAGACAATGCCGTTCGGGGCTGAATACGATCGCGGGCCCCTCGAAGATTTCCACCCCTGCCTCCATGTGGCGCGCAGCTACCCGGTCGCCGGCACGGCCGATCCGCAGGCGGTCAGCGATTTTATCCGATCAACACCCGGCCCAATGTCCGCTCGGAACACCATCGGGTTACTGGAAACGAACAGGGTATAGGCCCCGTGCCGGGAACCTGCCTATCCGGCTACGACCATGGGCGAAGACAAATCCTGGTTGCCGGCTCACGCCCCGTTCCAAGATCAATCGCACTTGGTGGACCAGAACTCAGAAGAGCCGTACAGAACCAACGGCCTGACCTTCTGATCCGAAAATCCCCGAACGATGTCCAGGAACGTTCAGGCCAGTTCGCCGTGCAGGTCGTCGACGGTCCGATTGTTCAGATCAGTTCAGCTCGATCCGGGGCCGTACGGCCCGTTGGCTCCCGAGAAAGCACGGGGATGACCATTGTGTCGGCCGCCCCTGGAAGCATGACTGCGACTGCTGCCGACTACACCTGGTTCGATGAGCGTTTGCCGGGCCTGGCGGAGGCATACTGCTTCACCCTCATCCGCGGCCTGACATCCGAGGAACCAGCGGTGCGACTCGGTGCCCGAACCGAGGGATTCCCCAGTATGACGCTTGAGGAGCTGATCGAGGTAGGCAACCCGGCGACGAACTCACTTTGCTCCGAGCATCACATCCGCGCTGTCAGTTTGGGAAGTGCCTCGAGTACGGCAGGCGAGACGGTTGAGCTCCGCCGCACCTCAGAGCGGGTGAAGCCTACCCGCGAGTCACCGTGACTCTCCTCAATTCACCGCGCTGACGGGCACGGAACGGGCACATCCACACGACTCGTGCTGCCCTGATCATTGCCTGTAGCTTGCGCGGGTCAACATGTCGAATGGAACAGGCCCCCCACCGCGGTCGTCTCAGCCAATGCGTTGTAGCGCTGAACCGCGACCCTCGTCTCTTCTACGAAGACCTCGATGCCCTTCTGCTTCAGCATGTCCAGAGTCTCCGGGCACGTCTGAAGGACCAGGTCCATCCCTCGGGAGAGGACGACCACCTCGCTGCCGTGGTCGAGCAGCTCGGTAACGTCGGCGGGCTGGATGCCTGGAGTGTGACGCGTACCCGTCTCGTTCCAGTCCCAGGCTCGGCCACCGCCCGGGTACAGCTTGAAGTCCTTTCCTTCACCCACCCCCTCGACGACCATGCGGCCCCAAGAAATGTGAGTGATCAGTGGAGATCGCTTCATAGCCGGGAGACTAGCCCCGTAGGTGCACTTGCGCGAGCCTTCCTGGCTCTGGCCTGCACGGAGGCCTTGAACGACGGCGACGGGGCTCCGAATCCGCGCTGTCAGCTTGGGAATCGTATGGATCACGGCCTTGCTGGACGGCTGAACTGAGCTTCGGGCCGGTCGTGAGTGACCGTGGTTGCCCCCTCGTCACCCCCCTTAATGGCACGCTAATGGCACGACGATCACAGCGCTGGCCTTACCATCGGGCGGCGTGAGACCTATTTCTGAACTTCAACCCGTTGCGAACAGTTCGATGAAGTAGGTGAGCCCAGCCGCTGGCGGGCCGCAATCCAGGATTGCACTCACCTTCGGCTAGACATCGGCGCTGATCGGGTAGCAGTCGCCTTCCGTCCACTCGTCTTCGCCTCGCGCGTCGATCAACACATGATCACGGTCCATGGCGATCCGGAATCGATTGGCCGTTCTGCTTTCTGATCTTAATCAAAGGTTGTTGATCAGCATCAAAGGTATAGCCATGTGGTGATATTCGTTAGTGATTTCCTGGAGTCGGGGAACTTTTTTCTCGTCGCCTTGCGTTTAACGAACATGTCAATCATAACGGCGATAGCCGCGCTTCTAAGTTCCATTGGTGTTATTTCGGCTCTTTTGACTAGTGCATGGCAAACGCACGAGTTGGTTAAGCAGACAAAAATAAGCAACGGAATAGGGGCGCTAGGGGCTGTTTATAGCTACCTTGAGCGCCTTCAAAATATCGAGAAAGAATTTATTGAGAAGCCCTATCTGGCAAAGTACTTCTATGAATCCGTTGATGTGGTCGATGATGAGGTAATTCGTGTTCAGGTAGAAGCTTTGTCTAGAGGATTTGCCGATTGCTTGGATTATGGACTAGATATCAATATTATGCTTCCTGGGGTTCTAAAGCCTGCGGCGTTTCGAGACCATTCGATGAACCTAAGGGAGAACTCTCCTGCGATGCGGCGTCTAGTCACAAAGCATCCAGAATGGTGGCCGACATTAGCAAAGCTATGGCTTCGGGATGAAGCTGCCGCAGGCTCTGCAGATTCTTGACGTGTAGTGTTTTGAAGTTTTGTGATCTTGGACTTTCGCAGGTTAGGAGTCTTTTATCTTTGCCTGTGACTCTCTGGCTCTAGCTGGCGCCATCCCCCAAGGCCTTCCCGTCTGTCGTCGTCCCCCTACGGGGAACGGACCGGGGCCAGGGCGTCAAAGGTGGACATCACGCCGTCGAGCACTGCTCTCAGACCCCAATGAGATCCTGATCTGGTGATCGGCTATCGAGTACAGGAATACACCGGCATCATCGTCGCTCGCGGTAAGCAAGGCATCTACGCGTCAACCATCGAGGCCCTGGACCGTAGCGCTTTCCCCATGCTCGGACACATTGATCCTTATGACGACACGATGTTCAACAGCTTGCAGGTTCGCACCCTCGTCGAGGAACTGGACCACCTGCCCAATGATCATCCATTGAACTCGTCCACTCGATCAGATCTCAAGGCATTATGTGAACTCGTGCTGGGGCGTGTACACCATCGCCAACTCTGGTTCATCGGGGATTAGAAACCCCAGTTTGGAAGACTTCGGTACGCGATCCGCTGACGTGCGGCGCTCCAGGTCAGAGCGGGTGATGCGCTCTCCGTGAGTCCTCGTGATTTCCCCTGGTTGCCCGTCCGTACTGGCATGCGAGTGGCACAGCCTGACCTTCTGATCGGTAGATCCCCAAATGACGTCCAAGAGTGTTCAGACCAGTTCGCCGCGCAGATCGCACACGATCCGCCTGTTCATATCAGTCCAGTTCGGCCCGAGACCATACGACCCGTTGGCTCCCAGGTTGGCTCCCATGAGTGCACAGACGTGATCATTGTGCCGGTCGCTCCCGGAGGTATGACCGCATGACCGCGACCGCTGCCGACTACACCTGGTTCACCCGCGACCGTTTCCCGACCTGGCGGAGGCGTACTGCTTCACCCCCGCCGTCAGTAATGCATGGCGGCGGTGGAAGGAGCGCCGATACCATCGGCCGGTGATCGTACGCTGCGTCCAAATCACCGGCCCAGACGGCGAACCCATAGATGCCTATCCGGGTGTGCATGTGGGCGGCCAGTACGTCGTCCTGGAGGTGTACTCGGACGCGGAGGTTTACTACGTTCGTATCATCGGTGATGACGACGAGAGTCCTGGCACTCTCTGGGATCCCTCAATGTTCGAGACCGTAGATCCGCGGATTCCCACGTGCTGGACGATGACACTTGAAGACGGCATGCTTCGCGCGGCGCCTTCAAGTTGGCACCGTGTCGGCTTCTGGAACGACTACTTCGACCGAGCTCCCCAAGCGGTAGCTGACTTCGAGGAAGGCAAAGCAGCGACGCTCGCCGAGTCAACCTGTCTTTAGCGTGTATGCAGGGTGCCGGCTTACGCTGCTGTCGGCTGCGGCAGTTCGGTTGGCATCGGTGGATCGATCCTGGCACGTTCCTTGGTGAGCCAGGGTGAGGAATGAACCCTGAATCTACGGATTAAAAGATCGTCCTTGGGCTGTTCCGGATAGTTCAATGCAGTTCGGAGCGCATAAGCGGTCCATCCTGAACCGCCTGGAACGGCTTGGAACTGCAACGGAGATTGCAACTGGCAGGCCTGATCGATGATCTCTAATGGCCCGGCGGCGCTCCGGCCCTCCCACAACGCTGGAGCCCCCAGAATGTCGCCATCAGCTGGCATGATCTCTGAGTCGTCCTACGAGGAGCCTGCGATGCGGAAGTTCATGCCATCAGATTATTTCTGGCAGAACGGGCTCGGCCCGCTCAGCGAGATCTACACGATCACGTTTGTGAAGGGACTCAGCGGCCACCAGACGCTCGAACGCTTCAGCCGTCACTCTCTGGACATTAGAGAGTTCTCCCATGATGAGGTCATGGCGCGCTGGCAAGAGACCGAAGGTTGGAGCGACATCGTCGGGGTGAAGCAGTTGGCCGGCTGGACCGTGGCTTACGAGGACTCCGGCTGGGAAGGCGTCCGCCAGGAGGTTCAGCGGGAGTTGTCCCGCGACGGCGGTGAGGTCATCGCGGTCTGCCGACACGATTACGCGCACGACCGTTTCTCCTATGCCGTTGACGGTCAGGTCATCACCGGATTCGACCCGACGTTCCCGCAGGAGCGCTGGGGAACCGACCCTGACCGTGTCACCCTCGACATGGCCGATCTCGGGCTGGATCCCGACCATACGTTCGAAGACGAGTTCATCAAGGATGACATCGCGGCTTCTCTCGCCCTGGCCAGCCGGATCAGTGGCTTTCTGGTGAGCGAGGCCGATTTCACCTGGCCGATGCTAGGAGCCCGGATTACCACGCGCATGCCCAGTGACCCAGTCGCACCATGGCGCGACCGAACAGGATGAGCTTGTACGGCACTTCATGCTGAGCGCTGATGACGGGATCGAACCCGTGCTGTCAGCTTGGGAATCATCTACTGACCTTGCTTTCCTGAGCTGGGAAAACGGGGGTGCAGGTCAGGGTGGTTCGAGTGACCGTGATTCCCCGTGAGTGACCGTGATTCCCCGCCTGTTCTGGCACGCATCTGGCACGTGATCTAGCGGTACGTCGGAGAGTGTTCTGCCGTGTCCGAGGTGTAGGCCAGTATGAGCCCATGAGTGAGGGCACCTTGCCTTCGGTGTCGTCGTCGTGGCGCCGAATTGACGACTGGCTGGCGGCGCATGCGCCGGCCACTTTGGCGATGCTCAATCCTCCGGTGACCGCAGAAGCGTTGGCGTCTGCGGAGCAGGTGCTGGGCATGTGGCTCCCCGGCGAGCTGAGTGAGTCGTTGAAGTGCCATGACGGGCTCAGCGGTTGGACCAGCTTGTTGCCGGAGCCGTCACCGCTCTCCGCGTCGGGTATCACGGAGCACTGGCAGATCTGCATGGAGACTGCCTTGGAAAATGATGGTTTTGTGACGCCACCCTGGGAGAACGAGCCCTGGTGGCATCCCCTGTGGGTCCCCTGGGCGGAGAGTGCTGACGGCAACGCCCACATCATCGATCTGCGTCCGGGACCCGATTACGGTCGGCTCGGTTGGGCAGGCCATGGTGGCGGTGGAGACTTCTCCGATTCGTGGCCGAGCCTGACCGCGTACCTGGGCGACGTCTCTGAGGCCCTGTACCTCGGAGGCGATATCCGCGGGATGTACCCTTACCTGACCTCCGACGGGCAACTGTGGTGGGACCTGGGTGAAGACTGCCGTTCGCTGAACGGTGAGCCACTCGTTCCGGCGCCAGTAGGTCTTGGCTGACCGCTTGTCCTTAAGGAAGATGGAGCGGTGACGGGAATCGAACCCGCGCTGTCAGCTTGGGAATCGTATGGATCACGGCCTTGCTGGACGGCTGAACTGAGCTTCGGGCCGGTCGTGAGTGACCGTGGTTGCCCCCTCGTCACCCCCCTTAATGGCACGCTAATGGCACGACGATCAACAGATGAGGTGTCGCGGATGGCGTTCACCCACGCCGATGTTGCCTGGCTGGCCGAAGACGACGAGCTGGGCGATCTGTGGTGTCTGACCTTCGTGCGTGAAGTCGGCGAGGTGCAGGCGCTTCGCCGGCTGGGTGCCGACCGGGAGAGCATCCGGCCACTCACCTATGACGAGTTGATAGACGATGGCCTCTTTCCTGAGACGGTGCTCGCGGGGCGAGTGGGCGACTGGACGGTGCTCATCGAGGAGAGCGGGTGGACGTGCACGGAAGCCGACAAGGCACAGGCCCTCTCGGCCGGGACCGTGGCCGTGGTGGTGCTGCGGCACGACTACGCCTCCGACGACTTCGTCTACGCGGTGAACGGGGAGTTGGTCACGCACTTCAATCCCAAGATTCCCCAATGGCGGTACGGGAGTGATCCCGATCGGCTCAACGACCTGATGAGGCAGGCGGGCCTTGATCCCGACGACGTACCCGGAACCGGTGCTGAGGCACCGTCGTCCGCGTCCGGAGCGCTTCTCCTCGCAGCCCGGTTGACCGGCGTGGTGCTGACCCCGGAGATCGTCAAAGGACCGCTCATGAGTGGCATCGTTGGCTGATCCGTCCACGATGCCACGTCCGACGGCCGGCCTGGAGAGGCTGGCACCACATTCCGCTGCCCGGAATCTGCCCGCGCTGCAACACGGCTCGAACTTAAAAACCGCGGATTAAAAGATCGGCCATGAGCCGTTCCGAATAGTTCAATGCAATTCAGATGGTCCATCCTGAACGGCTTGGAACGGCAACGGAGATTGCAACTGGCAGGTCCGATCGGTGATTTCTGGTGGTTCGCTGGGCTCACCAAGTGGTGTGCAGATGATCGGTTGAGCCGGTCAAGGTGGGCCTGGCGTAGCGGGCGCGGGAGAGGTGTACGCCAGTGGCTCGGGAGGCGAGAGCCAGAGCGCTGGGGATGGGATCTTCGCTGAATCCGTCGTCGTCGGGGTACAGGCCCAGGTCACGGACATCGGCAAGGAGCCGATCGGGATCCTTACCCTCCCTAAAGCGGTAGCTGTACAGGCTGAACGTGGTGATCAGCTGATCGTTGACCTTGTAAGTGAAGTCCGCGCCGTTGAGATCGGCGAACACGGTGGCCACGGCCGTCCCCAAAGACAGTGGCTCGGCCATGTTGCTGCTGTACCTGGTCGCCCATCCGCTCTCGGCCAGGACGGTTCCGCCCTCGGCTGCGTAGGCCGCGACGCCGGACTCTCCAGAGATGCCCGGAGTGACCTTGATCCGTCTCAGGGCATCTTCGGGGGGCAGGTCCCGTACGAAGGTGATGTAAAGAACCGTGGTGCCGACACCATCGGTCCATGCGTCGCAGAGCCAGGCGTAATCCGCCGCCGTTGCATCGCTCACCGCGTACCTCCCGTAATTCGATAACCGCAGGGATCATCGCAGGCGGGTCCGACAGCTACGAAGGCAAGGTCAACTCCATACATCCGCCCCGGCTCGTGGCCTGCTCGGCTTACTCCAGGTCGATGGCGGACGGGATGAGCAGGCCCCTATCCCAGCCAATGACGGGCCGCACCACAACGAAAAAGGCCCCTGATGGCGTAATGCCTGTTCAGGGGCCTTCTTGCATATGTGCGGCCGGAGGTATTCGAAATGAACGCAGTTGGCCTTCTGGAGCACGGCAAGCTCTGGAAAACAGCCGAGGTGCCGACACGGCCGAGCCCTACTCCTCGGTGTTCTCATCGCGTCGATTGCGACTACAACGTGATCTTTGCCCACGAAGATAGCCGAATGGATATCGATAAGGTGCGCCCCCGTGTTGAGGAGTTGTCCCGGCGACTTGGTGTTAGCCCACCTGACGTGGCCTACGGTGAACCGCCCCAAGGAACGGACTGCACGCTGAAGAGACGCGGCAAGGACTCGCTGATCGTCATCGGAGCCACCTTCGACACCCTGCCGGAGCATGCGCAGGACGCGGATCTCGCGTGGGCCGTCGCGGCGTCTGACCACAGACGCCTTCGCAAGGAGGGTGTACCGGCTCGGATTAAGTACGGCATTGGCGCTGCGGCCGGCCTGATGGCGATTCTGCTGTTCTTTCTGGTTGGCTCACCCGTTCTAGCGGGGGCGGTGTCTCTGACACTTCTCATCGTGATCGTCATACCGATCACGATGAGAGCGCAGGTATATACGCTGGATCGCTGGGTTACCGAGGCCTGTGGAAGGGAGATGGTCCGTCGCGCCCTGGAGTACCAGCAGGAAAACCCCCCTCAGCTGCGAGGGCTCTACCGACTCGTGATGAAGCTGCAGCCTTCCCCGGCGAAACGAGCTGCCCGGCTGATCCCTGTGCGAACCACACCCTCCTCCACGTAAGCAGCCTATGTATGGCCCCGCGCGTTTCCCCTACCTTTACAGGTTCAGCGGAAGCGCCGGCCGATGTCCGTCCACCTCATGCTGACGCCCGTCCATCGCATCACGAACCACCATTTGACGCTCTGTAGCCCCTGTCGCCTGCTCAGCCAACCCGGTAGACGGGGATGCGGGACGAAGATCCACACATCGGCGACGATGCTGCCCGCATGTTCGCGAACCGTGGGGTCGGGGTCGCGTAGAAGCGGCCGGAGGGTTTCCAGCGTCACGTCATCGATCTCACCGGTACGGCGGACCATGTGTGACACGGCGGTCAACCCCTGGCAGCGAAGCTCCCGCTTGCCGGAGGTGAGGGCTCTGCGAACTCGGGGAGCGATGACCTCGGCCTCGTCATTGCACAGGGACAACCCGATCACGGCTACCCCGACCCGGAAACGCCTGCGGCCGCCATACGATTACCGATCATGCGTTCCCTGCCTCCACAGCCGCCCACGAACCCGCCACGACGCTCCCCTACCAGGCGTCTGGTCCTGGTTGCGGTGCTGGCGATGGCGGCCGGGATTGTCATATTCGGTGCGGTGGTCCTCGCTCTCGGTAGTTTCACTACGGGCCGCGTCACTATGGAATACAACGAGCTGGTAATAGGTTCGGAGCCTCCCCCGGTGGTCGTCCCGTCGGATACGGCGATCGTGTGGCCGACCCGCACAGGAGCCGCCCGGGTGCCACTGCCGAAGATGTACGCCGTCTCTTAGGTCGGCTATCTGGCCGCACTGAAGGCAATGGATCCGGGCTTGGTGGTCGATGAGGAGAGGGCGGTCCGGCGCGGCCGTGCGGTCTGCGACAAAATCATCAACGGGATGGGGGACTCGCCCTACACCCTGCAGGAGTACACCATGCGGTTGTTCTCCGATAAGCACGCGCAGATCGATGTCGACGAGGTCACCGAGCTGATCGAGGCCGGAGTGCAGGTCATCTGCCGTTAAGCCTCGCCAGACGGAACTCAGTGAGCTCTTTCCAACCTGACGGCCCTGGTCGCGGTGGGTTGACGCAGAACGGTGGCGACTGAGAGGAGGCTCCCGATAAGACAGCAGTCGACCAAGATCCGATGCCCCAACCGGGAGCCTCGTTGCTGTCTTACCGTGCCTCGATTCCACCGTCCAACCACACCCTGACCCGTCTGGCCGAGCTCGGCGGAGGTGGACCTGCTGTGCGCCGACCCGAAGAAGTCGAGGGTGCAACTCGGCTGGGAGTCGACGGTGGGGTTCGAGGAGCTCGTCGCCATGATGGTCGAGGCGGACGTCCGGCTGCTGTCCGACGGTGGCGACCCCGAGCAGGACTCCTCCTGGCCCTGACGGCACCCGCCGCCCCGCGCCCGCCCTGACGCCCGCCGGTGGACCGCCGGGCGCGGGCGGAGTGCCGGGCGCGGGCGGTGTCAGCCGATCCACGCCCCGGTGGTGAAGTTCCCGGTGTTGATCGCCATGACCGGGATCATGATGGCCATGCTCACCAGCCACACCCAGGGTCTTCGCACCCCCGCGACGCCGATGGCGATCCACAGGGGGAACCAGGTCAGCGACCCCCGGCCGATCGACATGTAGAACGACGACAGGGTGAGGAAGGACAGCACCTGGGGGGTGATGTACGCGAGCTCCGGCCACTTGCGCCGTACCGCGAGGCAGCCGGCCAGCACCAGCAGCACCGCGGCCGAGATGATCTCCTCGTAGTAGGACGTGGTGAGCGAGGCGACGTCGTCGGACATGCTCCAGGTGTTGGCGAGCGCCTCCCACGGCCAGACGGCGTGCCGGCCCCAGAACCGGTCCTGCACCGAGTTGTAGGCCAGCCAGTCGCCGGTGCGGGTCCACTGGTAGACGCTGTACAGCACGAACGGCACACCGGGGAGCGCGAGCCAGGGCAGCAGGCGCCACCCGCCCGGGCGTTTGCGGCCGTTCTCCGCCACCAGGAACATGACGAGCAGCCCGAAGGCCAGGAACAGGCCGGAGATGCGCACCGTGGCGGCTCCGGTGGCGCACAGCGCGGCGTCCTCCCAGCGGCCGTTCCTGGCGAGCAGCCACGCCGAGACGGCCAGGGCGAGGAACAGCGCCTCCGAGTAGCCGGTGTACAGGAACACGGCGAACGGGCTGAGGAACAGCGCCGCCACCGCGTACCGGCCGCTGCCTGCCGCGTACGTCTCGGCGAGCCGCGACAGCGCCACCGCGAGCACCGCGCTGGCCACCAGCGAGATGATCATCGTGGCCAGCCGGCCGTCCTCGACGACCGGCCGCATCACCTTGATCAGCATCGCCATGCCGGGGAAGAACGCCGGCAGCTTCCCGGCGTCCTGCATGCCCGGGGGGCCGTCGTAGCCGAACTGGGCGATGGCGATGAAGTTCTCGGCGTCCCAGCGGGTGAACCGGTTGAGGAAGGGGTCGGTGGTCCGGCCAGGGCCGGCCAGGTAGGCGTAGATCAGCACACCGACGTGCGACAGCGCCCAGAGGAGCAGGGCCAGCCGGTCGCCGGGGTCGGTCAGGAACCTGGGCACCCACCGCCGCCCGGCCGCCTCACCGGTTGACTCGCCGGTCGTCTGGCTGGAAGTTTCGCCGGTCGTCTCGCCGGGACGTGCGCCGGGTTCCGCGTCGGCCGGTTCCGGCTCCGTGATCTCCACCGGCCCGGCGGGCGCGCGATCAGTCATGCGAGAATCCTTATATAGCCGCAAAATCCGGGCAACCGGTTGCCCGCGGCATGATCCTTCCGTGCCGGCCCGTCCCCGCTCGTCTCCTGCGAAGACCACTTCCGCCCGGTGGCGGGACGCCCCGCCCCGCCGTGAAACTTCCACGCGGTGCTAGCCGCCGTGCCCGCCGTGGAAGGGGGATGTCACGCCCTCGTACCGCAGATGCAGGGCCATCCCCTGGTCGGCTGCTGCTCGCCTTCCCCCGCCACGATCCCCTCGCCACACCGTTACCCGCGGTGCCGATCCCCGAAGAGGCATCGGTGGGGCCGGTGGAGGTCGGCCAGCGCGAGGACGGCGAACCGTGGCTACTCAAAGTCCACGGCACCCACGTTCTCCTCGCCGGGGCCACCGGGGCGGGCAAGGGTTCGATCATCTGGTCGGCGATCCGCGGCCTGCTACCCGCTGTCCGCGCGGGCCTGGTCCAGGTGTGGGCACTGGATCCCAAAGGATGGAGCTGTCCTTCGGCCGGGACCTGTTCAAAGACCGCTACGCCGCCGCTCCAGCCGACTGCGCCGACCTACTGGAGGCGGCTGTGGCGGTCATGCAGGAGCGGGCCGACCGGTTCGCCGGCCTCCAGCGCTCCCACACGCCCACCGTCCGAGATCTGACAGGAGGGCTCGGGCGCTCGCCCTTACTCCGCTCAGGTCGCGTCTCCCCTCGCGCGCAGGCCGTACGACCTGAGGCACGCGGCGGCCTCCCTCTGGCTCAACGTGGGCGTCTCCGCCCCCGACGTGGCCGAACGAGCAGGCGATGGCGTGGATGTCCTGCTGCGGGTCTACGCCAAGTGCCTCGACGGGCATAAAGAGATCGCCAACCAGCGGATCAGTAACGCGCTGACCGTATGAGACATACTCCGTACAACCAGGGTCCCGGGGCACCGGGGTCGATACTGGTGGAGTCGCGTATTCAACTGTCGCGAGTTGTCGCTCCCTAGGTCCTACTGGTGACGTTCCGTGCTTCTCGGCGGCGTAGCGGTTCAGCTGTGGAACCCGCGGAAGACGCCGTCCGCATCGGCGTTCTCGGCGAACTCGCCGAAGTCCATGTTGCCGATGGAGAGGTTGGCGTGAATCGAGGGGAGCTCGGAGGAGATGACGCGCATCTCCCATTCGGATGCCAGCTCGATGACCAGGAACGGCATCTCCTGCGAATCGATGGTGACCTTGTCGGCGATGACGAGGAGCGGGTCCCCGTAGCCGTCCGGGAGCAGGGTGAGGAGTTGCTGCGAGGTGAGGCCCTGATAGGCAGGGCCCTCGACGACCTTCACATGGTCCGAGAACTCCTTTGCCCAGCCGTCCTTGTCGATGTCGCCGAGTGAGTCGCGTACGGCCTGCCATCGTTCCCGGTCAGAGAAGTCGGTACGCACCACGAGCAGGGCGTCGACTTTGGGCAAGATGTCCATCTGACGATCTTCGAGGCAAAGTCAGTGGCTCCGCAAGCTCACCGACGACCATATGTCCGTAATGGCGTTTGGAACGACGGGACAGCCATTGGCGGTGAGATAGATCATGGTACAGATGGTCACCGCGACCTGCGGAAACATGCAAGATCGCGGTATCTCGCCGTGGTCGAGCTGAAAGCCGACTCAACGGGCACCGCCCTAACCTGCTCGAACAGCCCGTACCGCTAATGGCTGTCCTCTTGCTCCTCGACCCCGAGCCTGTGCGGATGCCCGAAGTTCTTGCATTGTCGGCGTAAGGGCCCAAAGGCGGTTCGGCGGACCTCGAGGTTCGGACATATTTCCGGCATTGTCTGAGCCGTACCCCGGGGGGCTGCCGCCGAACGCGCCGAGCGGGTTCTGCACCTTTGAGTGAGCGGAACCTAACGTGGCACTTTCCTGCGGTGTACGGCTATCGCCACCCCGAGGACGAGGGCGGCATATCCGCAGGTCACGGTCAAACCTGCCCATGGCGGGAGCGGGTAATAGCCCCCGAGCAGTGACAGGACCACGTCCACATGTGCGAACGTAGGGACGCTCTGCGTGATCGCGAACCCGGCGGCAGGGGTGATCATCAGCAGCCATGGCACCAGACCCGCGGTCGCCAGCAGGTAGGGCACGACGACCAGCGCGATGGCCAGCCCGATGGCGACGATGCCCCGCCTGACCAGCACGGCCAGGCCCAGAGCCAGTACGGCGGCGGCCGCGGTCAGTGCCGCGTAGCCGACGATCACCCGCAGCTCGGTACCCAGGGTGATCGGCTGAATCGGGTTTTGGTTGGCGCGCAACATCGCCAGGCCGACGGGGACCACGACCGCCGAGGTCACCAGCCCCGTCACGAACGCGACCGCGCCGATCACCACGGCCTTGGCCGCCAGGTCGGTCCTGGTCAGCCCGCGCCGGTGATCCGCCGTGAAAAACGTGACCGCCACCACGAGCACCGGAATCAGCCCTGCTCCTCCGCCGATCAGCATGAGGTCAGCGCGCAGACCGCCGTCCACCGTGGCGGGCCCGATGTCCCCGCCCCCGGTGATGAGGAGCTTGTCGCCGGACTCGACGACCCCGCCCGGGTGATGCGGGGTCTTGCCGTCCTCTTCCATTTTGACGCCGACGTCGTCGCGCCGCCACGAACCGTTCGCGCCCTGCAGCGTGATCTGGTCGAAGGTGGCGGTGGCCTGGGCGAAGGCTTCCGCCATCTCCCACAAGGCGCCTGGCGAGGTGGTGAACAGCCCGATCTCGACCGTCTCCGGCAGTCCGGTCAGCTCGACCGTGCTGACCTCGATCCACGTCTTGCCGTCGCTTGACTCGTAGCCGGTGAGCGTGTCGCCCAACCTGGTCAGCCGCAGCCACAGGGGCCCCTGCACAGGGCCGCCGGCCACGTCGTGGGTGAAGTTGCGTTGCATCCTCACGCCATGGCTTCCGGTGATCATGACGGCGGCGTACGGCGTGCCTTGCGTGAGGCTTTGCCTGACGAGGAGCCCGGCCTTCGCCCAGGGCACCACCCCCTCCTTGACGTTACGCACCCCCGGTACGGCGTCCGGCTGCCGCATCTGCCCGGTCATGTCCGACACGCGGGCGGTGATGCTGCCGTTCCCCTTGAGCGGCTGGTGCACGAAGTAGTACTTGTCGCTCACCGCCGTGCCATCGGGCCCCAGCAAGGGCGCGGGGCAGGGGCCCGCGCCCTCGCTGGTGTCGCAAACGCTGCGGGCACCCCCGGCGATCAGCAGTCCGAGCGACACGGTGACCAGCACGGAGGCCGCCATGGTGAGCACCCAGCCGCGCGCGGTGCGGAACCTGGTCCACTCCTCGTGCAGCAACTGGGGGAATCGGTAAGGCATGAGTGGATTCATGCCGACGGTTGTACGCGGCACCAGGTTCCAGCCGCGTCGCAGCGGCTGCGACCCAGCTGGAACCTGGGATCTGACATCGTTGATCCATGGCACCTCGACCTGGCGGCCGGTTCGACCGCCCCGCCCGCACGACGACCGGCGGTGAGTGGCGGTGAGGGTCCTCGTCGTCGAGGACTTCGAGGTCCTCGCCCGCTCCATCGGAACCGGGCTGCGCCGCGAGGGCATGGCCGTCGACGTCGTCCTGGATGGAACCGCCGCCCTCGACCGCCTGGCCGCCACCCGCTACGACGTGGTGATCCTCGACCGCGACCTGCCCGGCGTCCACGGGGACGAGATCTGCCGGCGACTCGCCCACGGCCGCTGTGAGACCCGTGTACTGATGCTCACCGCCTCCGGCACGATCGAGGACCGCGTCGACGGGCTCAGCCTCGGCGCCGACGACTACCTGCCCAAGCCGTTCGCGTTCGCCGAACTGGTCGCCCGCGTCCGTGCCCTGGCCCGCCGTGCCACCCCGCCGCTACCGCCCACCCTGGCATGCGGGGACATCACCCTCGATCCGGCCCGCCGTATCGCGTTCCGTGCCGGCCGGCGCCTTGAGCTGAGCCCCAGGGAGTTCGCCCTGCTCGAATGCCTGCTCGCCGTACCCGGCCTGGTCATCTCCGCCGAGAAACTGCTCGAACGCGTCTGGGACGAGGCCGCCGACCCCTTCAGCAGCGCCGTCAAGCACACCATGCACCGGTTACGAGCCAAGCTCGGCGACCCGCCCGTAATCGAGACCATCCGCGAAGGCGGCTACCGCATCGGACCGTCATGACCCCCCAGACGCTCACCAGCAGGTCCCTGCAGATGCGGCTCGCGCTCGCCTACGCGGCGGGCATCTACGCCGCCGGGGTCTTCGTGGTCGTCTTCGTCGCCGTCCCGCTCGCCAGCATCCACGCGGCCACCCCCAAAGGCCACCCCTCATCGAGCGCGATCACCGAACCCGGGCCCGGGATCAGCCTGCCCCAACTCCTCACCGGATCCGCCGTCGCCCTGGTTCTTCTGATTCCCATTGCCCTGGCTCTCGGCTGGTTCGTCGCCGGCCGGTTCCTGCACCCGCTGCGTGCCATCACCGCCACCGCCAAAATCATCTCCGCCGGAAACCTCCACCAGCGCCTTGACCTCGGCGAACCCACGGACGAGCTGACCGAGCTCGGCCACACCCTCGACGACCTGTTCGCCCGCCTTGAGGCCTCCTTCGACGCCCGCCGCCACTTCGTCGCCAACGCCTCCCACGAGCTGCGCACCCCTCTCGCCGGCCTGCGCACCCTCCTGGAGGTCGCCCTTGCCGACCCCGATGCCAACACCGACACCCTGCGCTCGGCCTGCCAGGAGGCCCTCGCTCTTGGCGAACACCAGGAGCGGCTCGTCCAAGCGCTGCTCGCTCTGGCCACCAGCGAGCGCGGCGTCACCCGCTGGGACACCCTCGACCTCGCCCACGTCGTCGAAGGAGTGCTCGCCTCCCGCCGCGACCAAGCAACGCAGAAAGGCATCGGCCTAACCGAACACCTAACGCCCGCAGTGACGACCGGGGACCCGAGACTGATCGAAAGCCTCGTCGCCAACCTCATCGACAACGCCATCCGCCACAACCACGAAGACGGGCACGTAAAGGTCACCACGCAGACCTCCGGCGCGCAGGTGGCCCTTACGGTCACCAACAGCGGGCCAGTCATCCCCGATGACCAGATCCAGCGTCTCTTTCAACCTTTCCAGAAACTGGCGCCTGAACGTCACGGCCGCCGCGACGGTTACGGCCTCGGCCTCGCCATCGTCAATGCCGTCACGCACGCTCACCACGCCACCCTCACCACCAGCGCACGCCCCGAAGGTGGCTTGTCCATCACCGTGCAGTTCGCGCATGGATCTCATCCGAACCATCCCTGACGTCAGGGGACGACTGCGCGAGGGAAAGCCTGGCGCGACCTGGGAAAACGGCCTCAAGATCATTACGCGCATATTACGCGACCACCGACATGAGGCCGCCAAGCGCGGCATTTGGCTGCATACCCCGGAAAAGCAAAAGAGCCCCCTACGGGGCTCTGAGCTGGGAAAAGCTGGTGTGGCAGGTGCGGGACTTGAACCTGCGTAGGCTGAGCCGACGGTTTTACAGGACGTGACCTTTCCTGGCGTGACAGTGCTCGTGACCTGCGGCGCGTCACCTTTGCACCGCTCTCATTCCCATGATCATTGCACGCATATTGCACGTCACGGCAGGTGGGCTCGAAGGTCCAGCCATCGATCAATCTGAGTTCCTACCGGCCCTGTCGCCAGTCGACCCGCGATCAACTCCATCGGGCCGAGAAGGTTCTTGCACGTGCGCAGGGCCAAGATCTCGTGTCGAGGACGCATGCGCCAATCGGTCACACAAGCTCTCGCCTACTCCAAACCAAGAGGCAGAGCCTCCAAGACGTCTGAGGCGAGCTGGTCCGGACTCCATAGCGGGTCATCATCGGGGGTGAGATCAACGATCAGCAACGCCCGAAGGTGAAAACGGCCTGCATCCGCGGTCCTCGTGGGGTAGCCGGCCTGCTCGGCACCATCGAGGGCGGCGAAAGCAACCCGCGCCCAGATTCGCCGGGCCTCACCCCGATCGCGATCCTGCGCATAGGACTGGTTGAGCCGCTACGCGCCCAGCCACTCGTTGATGCGATCCACACTGTCCTCGGCGCCATCAGTACCCTCCATGCCCTCACCATCACGTCCGCGTGATGCCAGCGGTTTCAAGAGGACTGCGTTCCAATTCGATCAGCCCGTCGTCGCCTCTTGCGAGGTCAGATATGACCGCTCTTCCTCGGTCCATCCTTCGGTCAACCGTGCCCCGGTGGCCAGCTCAATCGCCGCCAGCATCGCCGCCCGCCAGCTCTGCCCGTTCTGCCAATCAAAGTAGGGCACCATGGCCCGCAACTCGGGCCATCGCGTCAGTCCCGGCTCCTGGATCCAGTCTTCGACGAACATGGTGTCGAACGACAGAACCATCTCTCCATCGACGGCACAGCTGATCCGGTTGTTGGCATTGACGTTCCAGAAGGCGCTGTACGCCCGTCCGCCGACACTCAACCGCGGAAGCACCGGATCATGAACCCCTCGGAACCCGTTGTATTCGAGCAGCGCGGTTAGCGGACCTGAGTGCTCCACCAGCATCGCCCAATCGGAGTCCTCGGAGGAAACGAGGTACTCCTCCTCGTCCTCGAAGGAGGCTGTCTCGTAAGCCTGGTAGCCAGTGCCGCCGCTTACCCGGTCTCCGATCTCGGTAAGTGTCATCGGTCTCCCGTCGTGGGGAACGACGACCGTCCAGCAGAGGGCCTCGCTCATCCAGTTCCCCTCTAGGAGGCGCTGGTAGTAGCGATACACGTCGGAGGCCTCGGACCATCTATCACTCATGTCTTGAAGCTCCGTCGCCATCGGGTCTGTGGGCTCGAGATCTTTCCAGACGAGTACGACAGAACAACGCACAGCGAGGAGCCTTGGAAGCCGTTGCCACACACAACGGATGGGCCGCAGACCCAAACCGCATCAGCAGCTAGGGGCGTGATCGTTCCAGGGCGTTCCATGTGGGCCCGTGGGCTTGGGCCATCTTCTTGGGACTGGGTTGGACGGGGGCGAACTGCAACCCAAACTGCAACCCTTGGCGATCTCTACCTGTGCCCGGTTGCTCGGTGGGCCAGGGCTTCGATCCTCAGCCCCGGCCCTTCGATCGCCCCCGGCCCCGTACGGCGGCGAAACACAATCAGGCGATCGTCAGGCCGTTCCTTCAACTGGCTGGGGCTACTTTTATGAGGCGGTTCAGTATGAACACCGATTGAGCAAGATCGCCCAGGCGCTGATCGTACCGGAGCTTGAATTTCCTTGATTGGAAATGATTTAAGCATCATCGCCTCGGATTGCCTGAGACCGGAGTTTGTATCCAATAGTGGATTCAATGATTCGGTCCTTAATGCTGTCAATAGTATCACTTTTGGGAATCGGCAAATCCATAAAATAGGCCAATTCTTGGAGATTGGCCTTGCTTAAATCCAGTCTATTGAGATACTCCTTTCCCGAATCTCTTTCGCCGAACTCGGATAGAGCTTCTCGAATCTGCTCTAGGTCGCTTGCTTCAATCTGTCCTGATGTTATTGATTTTGATCGCTTCGTACGCTCTTCGATAATTATCTTCTTGCGCCCCTTGGCGAGATCCTCTAAATCCTCGGAGGGCAAGCCCTTAATCAGCCGAGCCACTTGTTGGAGTATTATCGCTACGTATCGAGCTTCGTCTCCCATTTTTACCTCAAAACCTGGATGCGCTCGATAAATTCGCTGGTGAACTCTTCTAATTCTTTGACGACATTGGACGAGGATGTGCCACTCTTAAGCACGACGGGAATGCCTTGGATTGGGGCGTCAGCGTGAACGCTCTTGTTCTCCCTTAAAAATGCTTCGAAAACAGGTACACCTAGTCGTTTGGTTTGGTCCATGAAGGGACGTTGGGCTGATATGGGCTGATCTGCATAGAGTTGAGTCATGGTGAATACCACGCCAAGAATTTGCGGGTCTATGGTCGAGTCGACTTCCTCGTTTTTTCCAAGTTTGACGTATTCGTTATAGTCTTTAACTAGTTCCCTTAACGATCTGTGAAGGTAGTCGATTCCCAGTGTAGACAAGTAATCAGGCTTCGCCGGGATGAGTATGTAGTTGCTCGCGGCGATTGCTGTTTTTGTGACAACGTTAAAGTTTGGAGGACAGTCAATTAAGATGAGATCGTAGCTAGAAAGGTCATTAGCTGCGAGGCCATCTGCTAGTCGACGATGGACCTTGAGATAGTTTAACTTCGATTGTGTTAGCGTTGCCCCTCCTAGTTCTGTCGCTAGCTCTAGGTCGACATTAATTAGGCCGAGATGAGATGGAACAATATCAAGTTCCCCTTTGTTGGGAAAGTCATTGAGCCTATTGGCAACTCTGGCTGGCTTGATGACCAGTTCGGATAGTTGGAGCGGGTTTCCGCTGCTAAAAGAGTCGTACCATCGCTTAATGGTGCGCTCGCTTTTAAGCTCTCGGGACCAATAGTCGGCGGAAACGAATGAAAAGGTTAGGCTCGCCTGAGGGTCTAGATCGATTATCAGGACCTTGTAGCCCCGGCATGCTAGCTCTGCGCCTAGGTTGGCGGTAACGGTGGTTTTTCCTACGCCACCCTTATAGTTAATGACTGAAACAACAGGCATTCATTTCTTCCTTTCCCCATGGAATCGCTTCAGGCGCGTGGATGATTCCTATCACGTTACGGTGGGCTGTGCCAGGAATTCAATGTTTTGAAGTCGTTTTGCGTGTTTTGCGGGCTTTCGAGCCTCATGTCGTAGCCATCGCAGCGGCCCGAGTGGCGGACCGTGCGCGAGAACGGCCCCAGGCCGCACGCGCAGCGTGCGGGCCGCAAGCTCGGGCCGCATGGCGGCGCGCAGCGCCGCCCTTGATCTACACAAGAATAATTCGGCAATGTTCTGTGACACCTGTCTGTCGTGTCCCGGGACGTGCTTGACACTGCAGTCCCACCAGACGCTTGACAGGCTTAAAACTGTTCCGAACCAGGCGATCCTCACGCTCCGCGGCATGACAGTGAGTTCGCCCGTGCGAGAGTTGCTGTCATGGCAGCTGGAGTGACGCCGGGCCGCGAGGTTGTACTTGAGACGGGTCGCCTGCTGCTCAGACCTTGGCGGGTAGCCGACGCTGTCGTCCAGCGTGAACTGTGGACCGAACGTGATCCACGAGTGCCGCCCCACCGCCGAATCGACGCGGATGGACACCCCACGGTCGCGGAGCTCGAGGATTCGATCCGTACCAACCAGCCATCGTCGATCGGGTTGCTGACGGTCGAGCGGAAGGCCACTCGTGACGTCATCGGCTACTGCGGGCTGGTCGACGGCGGACGAGGAGCGGAAGGGGAACCGGAACTGGCGTTCGAGCTGCTACGCCGAGTCTGGCGTCAGGGATACGCGACCGAGGCCTCGTTGGCGGTTCTGGACTGGGCGAGATCGTCCGGGTACGAACGTCTGTGGGCCACGGTCTGGGAGTGGAACACGGCTTCTCGCCGTGTGCTGGCCAAGGTCGGGTTCACCGAGACCGAGCGGAAGGAAGTGGACGCGGTCTACGGGACCACCCTGTTCACCACGAGACGGCTCTGACACACCCGATGTTTGGCCCTGAGGGCAGCTCCGAGCAGCGACGGGGGTTCACCCCGAAGTGTGGACACCAGCTGTCCCTGCACGTCCAATGTCCCATCTCGGCTGATGCTTGATACTGCGGCCTCGGTTGATGGTTGACATGATCAATCCGCAATGGGGCCGAGGGTGCGACTTGCGGCAGATCAGTGCATCGCACTGCTGATGCTGCCGCAGCAGCCAGCCGCCCGGGCGCATCGGCGATCGCCACCACAGAGGCCCGCCAGCGCATCACGGTGACCCAACCAAACTAACCGGCTTTAGCCTAACGCCGGTTATGCCGCTTCCACTCCGCGACGAGCGAAGACACCGCCGCATGAACGTCCTTGACGCCGCCGATCACCACCAAAGCCACGTTCACGTATCGCCTGTAGTCCTGGCCCGCCTGCTCAATCCTGTCAACGGTTCGGCGCTTGTTCGAGTCCTGGCGGCCCATCGGGACTTTCCTCTCTTGTGCGGGGTGGCTGCGTCGGATTCACGGATCGAGCGACGCCTCGTGTTACAGTTTTCGGGCTTCCCCGTGTTGCCTGTGAAAAAATATCAGCAACACAGTCCACAAGGAAGGCGTGTTGCCGTGAAATCCGGATCGGGTTCGGCGGTGGCGTTCGGCCGCGTGCTGCAGGCCGTACGCAAGCACCTGTCGAAGAACCAGGCCGATGTCGCCAGCTCCTTCGGCCCCAAGCTCTCCGTGGCCGCCGTCTCCATGGCCGAGAGCGGCAACCGCCCACCCAAAACCGAGGCGATTGTCCGGGGCTACGCCGCCGCCCTGGAACTCGACGAGGATGCGCTGCTCGATCTCTGGTGGGCGATGCAGGGGATGGTCGCACTGGAGAGCGAAGCCGAAGAGCGCGTGGTCAAGCAGTGGTGGCGCGAGCTGAGGCCGGGTTTGGACGCCTCACTCGACCTTCACCGCGCCGAAACCGCCGCCAAGACGAAGTGGACTCCGAACGACGACTATTACGCGCCTTCGGCGGCCCTGTTCGCCCTCGCCGACGCGATCTGCGGGATCCTGACGCGCATGCTGGGCAATTCATGGAAGGTTAGCTATAAAGCCGAGATCGGCCTCCGTGAGCCTTTCGACGGCTACCTCGCAGTGGTCAACATCAAGCTGCAGGCACAGGTTTCGGACGAGTCTCTGGAGATGATGGCCACCTTCGCGTGCCCTGAGCCCGCGACACGGCCCTTCCCGGCCGAACTGATGAGGGCGAAGCCTCAGGGAGGTTCCTCCCCCGACGTCGGATGGATCTTCAATGCGCTGATGTCGATGCCCGCCCGCGAACGAGCGGCAGTCGCCGGGTTCATCCACGGTCTGCGAGAGGGTTCCAGCCTCTACGGAGCCGGCGAAGACAAGTAACGGCGCCACCGACCAGTGCAGCGCCGGCAGCGAGCCGCAGCAGCGACCTTCCACGTGTTCTCCCCCCAGGCGAGACGCAGCGAACCCCTCCGCACCCGACGCTTAAGGCAAGGTGAGCACCTCGGATAGCGGAGGCCAAGGCGAGCTCAGTACGGAGATCCGAGTGGTGGAACGCACTCTCATCGGCATGAGCGGACGTAGCGGCTCCCCCTTCGGCCTACGGTCACGGACGACGAGGAATCGATGCACGACCCTAAGCCGGCCATCAAGCATCAGGTGGGATTAGACCCTCTGTGGCACCTGTCCCGTCTCGCTTGATGGCACTGTCTGTCACGATGCCCGTGTACGTCGGGGTTGTTGGGCTGCAACTTCGCTGTGTGGCTACCAACGAAGAGCGGTCGCGGTGGATCGTGCACGGCGAATGGCTGATCTATGACGACCGGTGGATCCGGTTGGGGCTCGTTGACGTCGAGATCTCCGATGGGGAGCGGTTCGAGCATCACGCGGTGCATCTGGATTGGGCGGCGATCGCCGTGGTGGTCGATGAGCAAAACCGGGTGCTGATGATGTGGCGGCACCGGTTTCTGTCCGACCGGTGGGGCTGGGAGCTGCCCGGCGGCCTGGTCGACGCAGGCGAGGACGCGATCACAACGGCGGCTCGGGAGGTAGAGGAGGAGACGGGGTATCGGCCCAAGGAGATCGAGCATCTGATCACCTACCAGCCGATGGCCGGCATGGTCGACTCCGAGCACAGCCTGTTCCTGGTGCGGGGTGCTGAGTTCGTGGGGGCGCCGACCGGGGAGATCGAGGCAGACCTCATCGAGTGAGTGCCGATGGCGGAGATAACGGGGATGATCGCCCGCGGTGACATCTGGACCTCGGGAACCCTGGATCGGTCTTTACGCGGCCCGTGAGCGGCTCAATGGAGCGAGCGCTTAACCGCTCGGGCGAGTTCCTCGATACGCCGACGCTGTCGGCGGGACCCGGTCATGGTGGCGAGGTGCTGCGCGCGCTGGATGTGGGGTTGGGCGGCCTCGGGCTCTCCTCGGACAAGGAGGGCGTGGCCCAGGTCGCAGCGGACCCCGGATTCGGCGCGGTTGTAGGTGCCGTCCATCCCAGCCAGCGCGGAGCGTAGGTCCTCGACGGTGCCGGGATCGCCAAACCGCACCAGGCAGGCACCCCGCCAGCGGCCGAGATGGTGAGTGTTGACGGACAGATACGGCATGTCGGGGTCGGCATCGCCTTCGGACAGGAGTGCGGCGGCCTGGTCGAGAGCCGCGCGGCAGGTGGTCTCGTCGCCGAGGATCGCGGGGTCGTCGGCTTCGCGGGCGGCGGCTTTGGCGTGCTCGTAGTGATCCCATGCGTCGTTGAGCGCGCCGGTGTTGATGGCCTGCCATCCGGCCAGCGATGAGGTCTCGGCCAGGACGTGCGCGAGCTGAGTGCGGATGCCGGGCCGTACGGCATGCTGGTGGGCGCGTTCTACCTGGGTGATCTGGGCGCGCATCTTGTCGGCGATGGCGACTCCGCCGAGTCGGCGATCCAGCAGCCGCAGGTTGTTGGTGTCGGTGCTGAGGATCATGACCATGACGGGGTCGATGGCGGCGGCGGCTTCGATCCGGGCCGTCAGCTCGTCAGCCTGCTCCTGGTGGTTGTCGTCGTGGTCGCCGGTGGGGGAGGCGAGGTCGACGGGGGCCAGGCCGAAGAGCATGCGGGCGTGGTCGGGCAGGCCGAGACCGGTGGCGATCCACTCGTAGACCTCCAGGTCGGTGACCTGACGGCGCCCTCGGATAATCAGGCTCACGTGGCCCTGGGCTATTCCGGTGGCGGTGCTCAGGCGGGTCTGACTGGCCCCGCTGTACTTGACTGCCAGGTTGAAGAGCCGCACTACGTCACGATTCTTGAGGATTTCCCTGCTTTCGTCGCGATCCCAAACCCATGCCGGAATCTCGATCGGGTTGAAAGCGTTTCCGTGCATTCCGCCCTCCGGTCATTGGTCCCCGAGGTGGCACATCGCTGTAGAGCGAGACTCTATATTCTCGGCGGTATACCTGCGTGGGATAGGGCCGGAAAGTTCATGTAGACATTCTTTTCGGCATGACAACACCAGTTAAGTGCGACGAATGCGACGGGCGCGGCTGGAAGATCGTCACCCGTCGTGGATGTGTGGCGGCCATGGGCCTGCACATGGAGCTCGGCGCGAGAGGACTGCCTGTACTGCGAGGGCACGCAGCAGGTCGTCGAGATGTTCGAGTGGGAGGTGTTCGCCACCGCTGGAATCGATGATCTCGGGCCGTGCGGGATCAGTTCGGGCCAGGCCACGGTGATGGACACGCTGCGCACGAACCTCCTTCGGATGGCGCCGAACGGGGTGGCCTGGGGGCGCATCACGCACCGGGTCTACGACTTCGGCACCGTGCCGGACGACTGGTCCCGGCGGGTGATCTTCCGGGCGACCATGGACCCGGCGGGGTCGGTGCGCTTTAAGCGCGTCACCTCGTGAATGGCCAGGCGGGCGTCTGGGGTGCGTCGTGTTCGGCTCCGCATCTGCCCGCATTGATGAATACGTACTCGCCGTTAACTTGGTATACGTTCTGCCGTTTCGAACGGATTCGTGTGGTGGCCTGGACCTGTCATGAGCACCGGGTTGTCTCTTACGAATTGTGTGAGTCGGCGGGCCTGTCCTTTATTCAGCGGACAAACACCGGCGAGGGAAAGACGATCATTTCGCGGAGTGAGGCGTGGTCGTGTGCGCAGGCGCGGATCATGTGGGCGGGTTTGCTGTCCGGCGCGGTGAGATAGCCGTTCCTCGCGCTGGTGGAGGTCCTGACAGGTGGCTGCTCAGCCGGTACTGTGCTTATGCAGACAAGTGGAAGACTGATCGGGCGGTTGAGATGAGCATGGACTTCGCGCCACCGAAGTACGCCCAGGTGATGACGGCGATTCAGCAGCGCATCGAGGCTGGCGAGTACTCTCCGGGCACCATGTTGCCGTCCGAGACGCAGCTGGTGCGGGAGTTCGGGGTGGGCCGCACCACCGTGGTTCGGGCGCTGCAGACCTTGGCCATGCAGGGCTGGATCGAGCGTGAACACGGGCGCGGCTCGTTTGTGAAGGGCCGCCCGGAAAGCTCACCCGACCGTGTCCGGCCGGGCCTGGCCGTGGCCGAGCAGGCCGAGGACGCCGAGAGTGTCATCGATGTGCGCCGCCTTCCGGCTCCCCGGCACATCGCCCGGCTTCTGGGGGTGCAGGAGCGGACACCGGTGATCGCCCGTCGGCGGGTGGCCAAGCAGGGCGGCCGGCTGTCTGCGGTGGAGACCTTGTGGTTCCCGCTGGAGATCGCGCTTGGCACTGACCTAGACAAGCCTGAACCGCTGCGGCACGGGATCCGCCAGCACCTCCGGGCGGTCAAGCACCTGCGCTTCGATCACATCACCGAGCGGCTGACCGCGCGCAATCCGACGAAGGACGAGGCCGAACTCCTCGGCTCTCCCAAGCCCGTTCTCGGGGTGCTGGCCACTGTGTACGACGCTGCCGGGGCGGTGCTCCTGGTGATCAGCTCGGCGCTGCCTGGTGATCTTCACGAACTCCAGGATGTCTACCCGGTGGGCTGACTAGGCGTTGCGCCAGGCATCGGTGACGCAGGAGGCCTCGAAGTGCCACCAGCCGTCTTCCTGGCCGCGGATCAGGAGCGCCTTTATCTGGCCAAGCTCTGCGTCGGCCGGCACGGTGACGGCAACCAGAGGTAAGTCCTCGCTGAAGACCTCTCCACCCAGGCCGAACGGCGCCAACCGTTCGTGCACGGCCTGGGCACTTGGCCCGAGCGGACCACTGGGAACGGGCAGGATCCGAATGGTGCAGTTTCCCGATGCCTCAACGAGTTCCTTAGCCCAGTGGAGACCGTCGGCATCGGTAGTGAATCGCGTGACCTCCCCCTCGGCCACCCCGTCTTGCAGGAAGGGGGCGTTCTCTAGGCGGGCGGTGTCCTCACTGAGCCGTGTGGCCCAGAGCCCCTCGGTGCTGTAGGGAAGCCAGCCCTCTCGCGGCACGAACCGGAACCAGATCTTGATCTTGCTGTTTTCGGTGATGTCGTGCTCCGGTGAAGTCATAGAGGCCATGACCGACATGATCGTGCATCCGCCTTGAGCGCCCAACGCCCAGCCAAGCCTTCTCTAGCTCAATCACTTGTACGGACGAGTTAGAAAAACTATTCTCAACTCGATCGGACAAGTGGACGACTGAACATCGGTTTTCCAGAGTGAAAGGACCATCGTCATGGCCATCCAAGGCCCCATTCCGATCAGCTTCGAGCAGGTCTTCCCGCACGGCTGCTACATCGTCGGCGAAGTCGAGCAGGTCAAGGATTTCGACGCCTCCAACAACGGACGCACCGTCTACGCCAAGGACAAGAACACCGGGGAACTCATCTGGCAGGTCGCGGTGATGGACGCCGATCCGACCGTCAAGGCCGGGCAGAAAACGGTCTCGGTCAAGATTCTGTCCCCGGTGCAGCCGGTTCCCCCGGCGGCGCTGCCGGGCCTGCCGTTCGTGCCCGTGGAGTTCGACGCCATGACCGTCACCGCCTACGTCGGCCAGAACACCGGCCGACTGGCCTGGTCCATCCGGGCACGGGCGATGCGCGCTCCCCGCACCGCGGCTCCGGCCCGGCAGGCGGCGGCCGGCAAAGAGGTGGCCGCATGAGTGAGCACCGGCCCTACACCCTGGCCTCGGCCTCGATCGACGAACACGGCGCCCGGCTCAGCGTCTCCTTCAACACCCCTCACCTGTCGGTCATGGTGCTCGGGGCGGAGCGAAAGCGACCATTTCTGAGCCTGTCCTCCCCGGAGGCTCGGGTGTCGATCTCCACCATGGGCAGCGGTCCGGTCACCCAGCAGGACGTGACCCTCGCCCAGGACATCGCAAGCGCCGCCGCACGCTACCTGACCGACTGCGAGCACCTGCTCGCCGAACGGTCAATCGCTCCCATGCTTCCCGGCCTCAACCAGGACTCGGCGGCCTGAGAGGTAAGCGGGGCCGCCAGAAGGTGCAACTTCCGGCGGCCCCTCGGTTCTCCCCAGACGCGAATCAAGAGAGGGCTCAAGCCTAATGTTCAAGAAACTGCCTGGCGACGAGGCGCAACACCTCGTCTCCACTACCCCCGATACCGCCGTGGTCTTCCGTCCGGCCGTTCTCCGGACCCCGGCGATCGTCACCCTCATCATCTTCGCCTGGCGGCTGCTGGCCGGTGTGGTGCGGCTGCTCTGGCGCTACCCGATCGCCTCGACCATCGTCGCCGTTCCCTGTGCGCTGGCCTGGCTGTCCGGCTGGCAATGGGGCCTCGGCCTCGTCGCCCTGGTGCTGCTCGGCCTCACCGCCTGGGCACTAGTCGATCGGGCCTCGTTCGCCCGGCTGGTCGGCTGGCGGCTGCTGGCCTGCCCACCCCGGATTCTTCGTCAACCAGGGAGGCGGCATGAAGAAGAAAGACGACGACAAGCTCATGACCGTCCCCGAGATCCTCGACAGGCTCGGCGGTGTATCCGTCCGGACCCTCTACCGCTGGCGCGAGATCGGCAAATTCCCCCGCGGCCTGCGATTCCCCAACGACGAGATCCGCCTCTACCGCAGCGAGTTCGAGGCCTGGCTGGAAACCCTCCGGGAGGCGGCGTGAACACCTCCTACGACGTCAAGTTCTTCGAGATCAGCCGGAACAAGTCCAGCAAGACGCCTTCACACGTTGTGCGCTGGTCGGTCGCCCGGAAGCGCTCTTCGAAGACCTACCGCACCAAGGCTCTGGCCGAGAGCTTCCTGTCGGACCTGCGGCAGGCGGCCAAGCGCGGTGAGGCGTTCGATATCGAGAGCGGGTTCCCCCTGTCGATGATCAAGGCCAAGGATGCCCAGAACATCCTTGAATTCGTTGCGGCCTTCATCGAGATGAAGTGGCCACACGCGGCGGCCAAGAGCCGGGACAGCATGTCCGACGCGCTCTCCACTGTCCTTCCGGCCCTGACCAAGGAACATCCCGGCCGTCCCGACGCCGCGACCCTGCGGGCAGCTCTCCGGAAGCATCTCCTCCTCCCGCAGAGCAAGCGGCCCGAAGCTTCGCCGGAGATGACGCAGGCGGTCCGCTGGCTTCGATCCGCATCCCTCGACCTGGCCGCCCTGAACGACGCTAAGACGGTACGGCTGGCACTCGACGCGCTCGCCCTCCGCCTCGACGGCAAGGCCGCGGCCCCGAACACGATCGCTCGCAAGCGGGCCGTCTTCCATGCCGTCCTGGAGTACGCGGTGGAGCTGGAGGAGTTGGACGCCAATCCTCTGCACAAGGTCAAGTGGAAGCCGCCCAAGGTCACCGAGACCGTGGATCCCCGTGTCGCTGTCAATCCGCGGCAGGCTCAGGAACTCCTGACCATGGTCACCTACGTGGGTGTACGTGGCCGGGGCCGGCGGCTCATGCCGTTGTTCGCCTGTATGTACTACGCGGCGCTGCGTCCGGCCGAGGTGGTCAGTCTGCGGCTCCAGGACTGTCACCTACCGCTCAGGGGCTGGGGACGGCTGACCGTCGATGTCTCCCGGCCAGAGGTCAACACCCACTGGACGGACAGCGGGAGCACACACGAAGAACGCGGGCTCAAGCATCGTGGTCGTGACGACGTGCGCCCGGTCCCGATCCCGCCCGAACTCGTCAAGATCCTTCGGCAACACATCGACGAGTACGGGACCGGGGAAGACGGGCGTCTGTTCCGTAGCGAGCGCGGCGGAGTGATCGGCTCGACGGCCTACACCGAGGTCTGGCAAGAAGCTCGGAAGCTGGCTTTCACACCCGCTCAGGTGGCATCGCCTCTCGCGCGCAGACCGTACGACCTGAGGCATGCGGCGGTGTCTCTGTGGCTCAACGCGGGCGTCTCGGCTCCCGATGTGGCAGAGCGGGCCGGACACAGCGTGGACGTCCTCTTGCGGGTCTACGCCAAGTGCCTCGACGGGCAGAAGGAGGTGGCCAACCAGCGAATCGGTGACGCGCTGACCGTATGACCTGCCTGCCGTACGACCAGGACCCCGGAAGCGCTCCGGGGTCCTTCTGCGTTCCAGGGAATCGGTTCTCAGTGCTGTGTCACCTGGGCGGCTCGAACGGCGGCGGGAACCTGCCGGAGATAGAGCCGGAATCCTTCCGCTTCCGGCTCGAAGCCCAGCGAGGTGTAGAGGCGATGGGCTCCATCGGCGGCATGGCGCTTGTGGGACAGGAGTTGGACCTTGTTGCACCCTGCAGATCGAGCGTCACTGAGGAGTCGGCGCATAATCGCGGTGGCTATGCCTGTGCGGCGATGATCGATGGCAACCACGACTGCTTCGACAAATGCGGTGGAGGCACAGTTGTAGGTCAGGTTCGGCATCGTCATCAGCGTTGCCGTCCCGACTACCTGATCGTTGATCTCAGCGAGGTAGACGGTGAGATCGTCGGATCGCATCATTCGTGTCCAGGTCTGCTGTTCAAGATCCGAGACTGCGCGGGGAGAGTCGTCGTTGGGGTCCCGTTCGGCGGCGTATATCTGCAGGACCGCCGGCAGGTCCCCTGGACGGGCGGTTCGAACAGTGCACGTTACGACAGCGTCCATCACTTGATCAGCATGCCCGTCTTGAGCGGTCATCGCCACCAAGGCAACGCCTGCAAGCTGAGGGGTCAGACGTTGGCTGACACGGCGCCAGAAAGCCCGGATCACCTGGGAAAACACGGCCAAGATCATTGCACGCATATTGGTGGAGTGGTGACATGCGCCTGCTTGGAGCTGCGTTTGGCTGCATGTCCCGGAAAAGCAAAAGAGCCCCTTGCGGGGCTCTGAGCTGGGAAAAGCTGGTGTGGCAGGTGCGGGACTTGAACCTGCGTAGGCTGAGCCGACGGTTTTACAGGCCATTCCCGTTCTCAGCGGCTCACGGTCGTCGACCTGCGATAACGTTTCCCTCCGCGTCGACGGCGACCTTGATCGTTGCACGCCTCCCCGCACCCGCCAAGGTGGCCCGATTCCCCGAACGCATCTTGAAGTGTTCATCAAGTTCCGGATCTACGGAATCGGCGAAGGGGCTCGGCCACCTTCGACGCTGTGATCCCCTCCTATGACGAAGAGAAATTGTCCGTGCCTCGGCTGGCCACACAACTGTCATGGTCATTTCAATGGTGGTGCTCAGGTGGTTGGTCGACGCAACGGTGGCCACGAACACCAAGCTGAGATTCGGGTTGACGAGAACGGCAGACTGACAGCCATGGGCGAACAGACACAACCTGATCAGCACATGGCGGGCATGCAGGAGCAGGTGTTGCGGGGCGGCCAGGTCACGGGCGCGGTCCGAGTCGGGGACACCGTCCGCCGTCCGGCCGGCCGGGGTTTCTACGGCGACCCGGAGTTCGTCCGCGACCTGCTGCTCTTCCTGGAGCGGACTGGATGGGCGGGCGCACCCCGGTTCCTGGGATCGGACCGGCAGGGGCGGCAGATTCTGACCTTTCTGGACGGGCATGTCGCCTGGGACTGGGCGGGCGGTCAACCCGAGGCGGTCAGCGGCGATGCCAGTCTTGCCCGAGCCGGTGAGCTGACCCGGGAGCTGCATGACCTGACCACCGGTACGGCTCTTGCCGGGGATAGCGAGGTGGTCTGCCACAACGACCTGTGGCCGGGCAACATCGTCTATCGCGACCTTGGGCAGGGGCTGCGGCCGGTCGCGTTCATCGACTGGGACCTTGCCTCGCCCGGTGAACGGATCCACGATGTGGCTCGGTTGTGCTGGCAGTACGCCGGATGGTGGGAAGGCAGTGACCCGGCTGAGGTGGGCCGGCGCTCCACAGTGATCTGCGACGGGTACGGCCTGGCCGACCGCTCTCCTCTGGTCGAGACGGTGTTGTGGTGGCAGGAGCGCTGCTGGCGGGGCATCGACCAGGCGGCCGAGGCCGGGGATTCGGCGATGGCAGGGCTGCGTGCCTCGGGCGCGGTCGAGGAGATCAAGGCCGCCCACGCGTGGGTGGAGCGGCATCGCGAAGAGCTTCACTGACCGGGCTCCTCTCCAGGGCAGGACCGGGAAAGGGAGCCGATGAGCCTCGGTCCTCAGACCGGCGATCTTGTACTCATCGGCGCAACCTCATAAGCGTCGGCCAAGAGCACCGCGTTCTGAGTGACGATGTCGGCTCATGGTCCGCTTCCCCTGTGGGCGCGTCGACGGCAGACGGGACGGTCGGGCGAGCAAGGTGTCCGTGTCCGTGCAGGTCATGTTCCCGTTCTGGTTGCGATCCAGCACCGTCGCTCACCGCGCAACGCCGTGAACGCGCCCGCATCCGCAGCGAACGACAGCAACGCTGGGGCCGACCCACGCCGCGAGCAGCGTGATCCAACCCGGCCAACGTTCACGGCCGGCGCACTACTGGCGAGGTCCGCCGTGGACGGTGTCCGCCTCGGGTTCTCCGTCCTCCGACTGCTGGATCCTGGTACCAAATTCGGATGATTGCAGCCGGGCGATCAGGCACCATACAGGCATGACGCACAAGATCCGTCCGGGCGTGCCCGAGGATGTCGAAGCAAGAGAGTACGTGCGCGTGGCCACGTGGAAGACCGCCTATCGCGGGATCATGCCCGATGACTATCTCGACGCGCTCAAGGTCGAACCGGACGCGGTGGCAGGCATGGAGGAGGGGCTCGCAGGCGCCCTGGCCGAGGGGCGTACGCCGCTTCTGGTGGGGGAGATCGGCGGCAGGATCGCCGGGTTCGTCAACTTCGGCCGTTGCCGCGACGAGCGGATCGGCGGCGGCGAGGTCTTCGCCCTCTACGTACTGCCCGAGGCGCAGGCGGACGGTCTGGGCTACGCGCTCATGACAGCCGCGGTGGAGCGGCTCCGTGCCGACGGCCACGAGGAGATCGGCCTGTGGGTCGCGGCCGGCAACGCCCAGGCCCGGCACTTCTATGAGCGTTTCGGTTTCGTCTCGTCCGGCCGCGTCCAGCGCCACTCGGCTCCTCTGCCGCCGGTGGAAGAGGTCCACTACCGGCTGTCCCCATCAACGAACTCGGCCACAGCGGGGACGAACATCTCCGGATAGAGGGGTTGGGCCGGCCCCAATCCGGGTTCGTCTTTGAAGCGGCGCGCCGTCGAACCCGGCGAACGTGGGTGGACACCACACTGGCGAACTCCTGCTGAGATCACCTCACTGAGCAGGCAGTACGGCTCTCAGCGTCTCCTGTTGACTTCCGGCGTCTCATGGCCTGGAACGAATCTGGGGAGCCCGCCTGGAGGTCGCGTTCAAGCAGAGCACGCAGCCGGTCAGGCTGTCGCGACCCGGCTACGCAGGCGGTCGCTGAGTACGACGGCGTGCGGGAGCCTCCGCAGCGCGTCCGAATCCGCTGCCACGCCACGCTCTCCCAGAACGGCGACCAGGTGCGTCCAGTGTGCGGCCGCCACCTCCTCGTGGGTCTGACCTTCGGCCGGCTCGTCCGGGCCGACCACGGTCCGAGCGGTGTCCTCGATCTCGCCGACCGCCGTCGTCTCCCATAGTCCGGTGCTGCCCCAGCCCCGGTCGTCGAGCAGCGTGATCCGGCGACCGTTGTCGAGGACGGCCGAGAGCGTCGCCGACACCGATACCCGGCGCGGGTCGCTGTCAGCCCGCTCGTCGAGGTCGACGGCGGTTTCGAGATGAACGACCGTGGTCACGCGGATATCTTGCCCTGCGCTGGATGATCGAGTCCACGTCGACGGGCTGGGCCCAGGAGGTCATCACGGAGACCTGGCGGTGGTACTCCTGCCACTCGCGCGCTTGTTGCGCAGGAAGTGGGAGGCCGTACTCGCGACCTGGACTGTATCGTCGATCACCCTGACGACCTGGCGTTGGGTGTCTCGTTGGTTCTCGACGTTTCGCGTGTGACCATGAAGTCACGTGCCCTGATCGCACAGTGCGCCTACGGGCTCTACCATCTCCCGCCCACGTCCTCGGTCCCGACCGGACAGTTCAATGCAGGTCAGAGGGCATGCGCGGTCCATCCTGAACGGCTCCGAACGCCCCTGTATCGCAACCGGGAATGCAACCCCGAGGCCCCTCGATCACCGGCAGATCTGTCGTGGGCGGATGGCAGGATCATCGCCATGACAGACATTGATGATCTTCTCCGGCGAGTGTCCGTGAAGGCGAGTGCTCCCGGAGAGCCGTTGCCTCCTCCTGCGACGACGGAAGAGGTGGCGCAGACGGAGAGCGTCTTGGGTTTCGGACTTCCCTCCACACTCGCACGGCTCTACTGCGAGGTGGCCAACGGAGGCTTCGGCCCTGACTACCGGCTCTTCCCGCTCTGGGGAGAAGGGCGCACCGCGGCGAACGTCTACCGTGAGGAACGTTCGATGTCGGAGTCCGGCGGTGAAGTGCATTGGCCGGCGGGTGTCCTTCCGATCCTGGACTGGGGATGCGGCATGTACGCCGCCGTGGACTGCCGGAGCCCCGAGGGAACCGTGCTGGTCTTCGAACCGAACGGGATCGATGGCGACTGGCACCGTGCCTGGTACCTCGACTCCGAGAGTCTGGCCGGCTGGCTGGAGGTCTGGCTCTCGGAGACCGGCTGGTATGAGGAGGACGCCGGCGAAGACAGCGAGATACAGCCGTGGAAGATGGCTCGGCAACGGCTATCCGAGAGGGAGTGACCTGGTCCGATTCGACCTGGCCTCACGGACAAAAGTAGACGGCTCTCATCGACCCTCACGGTGCTCCGGCCTAGAGCTTCGGGTGCCGCCTCGGTCTCGTCCAGGATCGGTTCCGCTACGTCTGGGCTTGGACGTGCGAGACCTTCCGGGTGACGTCGGTGTTCGCCCATCGATCGTGAAGCGCCCGGCCTTCGGGGTCGAGAAGCGCCCACACCCCATCCACGATGAGAAAGACGGGCCCGGCGACCGGCACGAAGGCCAGGAACGGGAAGACCATCGTGCGGAGGGCCGTCCTTCCCACCGTCGGCCGTACCGCCGTCCGCGTGGAGATGAGGTGGATGCGCAGCAGGCGCTTGCCCGGTGTCTGGCCCCACAGACTGTGCTGCGCCCAGAAGTACAGAAACACAACGAACAAGACGAGCAGCCGTCCGAGATCTACGTTGTCCAGCGAGAGCGTCGCCTCGTTCAAGAGCCCGAAGTCCAGATAGATGGAGGACAAGAACTCGTCGACGCCGGTCAGCCGCAGGATGGGTGAGACGACGAAGTCAAGGACCACGATGACGACCGCGTAGTCGATCAGTAGCGCCACCGGCCGGCGCCAGGTCACACCGGTCGACGAGGCGGCCTCCGGCCGGCTCGAGGTGGCATCGCTCATCATCCGGGTGACGAGCAGGACGAGCGCGGCGGCGCCCAGGAGGCAGAGCTGGGTGCTTCCCCAGCTGCTCATCACCGTGGCGAACCACTCGGTACTGAGGATGGGGATCGGGCCGCCGCACTCCTCCGCCGAGGAGTAGAGGGGGGTGGCCGGCTTGATGACCGCGATCAGAACGAGAACACCTGCCGTTCGCCGTCCCACGCTCCGTGGATTCCTGCGACCTAGGCAGGCGAGAAATCCCCCCAGCACCAGCAGCGCGGGGACGGCCCATGCCTCCACGTTCTGCATGATCCCGTCGAGATCGCCGCGCAGGGGGCCCAGCGGTGATGTCTCCGACCACCTGGAACCCATGCATGCGTACATCCTGACCGGACCGGGGTGAAGCCGAAAACTCCACTCCTCCCAGGTCGGGAAGGCGGCGACGGCCGTGGCCACCGTCCAGGTCAATAATGCCGGTCTCGACAACGGGGGGAAGTTCGGCAAAACGGTCCTTTCGCAGGCTGGGGCACACTTTAGCGATCTTGGGTCAGTACGCGCCGATGACCGACCGGGGTCGGTGGAGAGGCGTTTCATTCATCGCCAGGTTCCGGCGGTTCAGCCGGTGGCCCTCGCACATACGCACTTGCTGTCTGGAAGGTTCGAGGCACCTCGGACGGAGGCCTCATCAGCCCCTGGGCGGTTCACACGCCGTCGAGCGCCCTTGAGACCGCAGGCCATGGCGGACGATTCCTAAATCCTCGCCATACGTTTCCATTGCCGGGGCCTGGCCCGGGGTGGGAAGGATTCAGGTCATGAGCGTTCCAGCTGACGGTCCGGGGCGGCGAACGCTGCTGGCAGGTGCCGTGTCCCTTGCGGGGGCGCAGCTTGCCGGTTGCTCGGCGGCCGACGTGGTGAGCAAGGCGGTGCCCGCATCTACCGCACCTACCACGGGACCGTTTCCAGACTCGCCAAAGGCCGCTTACGAACGGCTGATGAAGGGCAACAGTCGCTGGGTGACCGGCGCACTTGAACATCCTGACCGCGATCCCACACGCCGGGAGCTGCTGGCCAGCAAGCAGCAACCCTACGGAGTGGTGTTGTCGTGCATCGACTCCCGGGTCCCGCCCGAGCTCGTCTTCGACACCGGGCTGGGTGATCTGTACGTGATGCGTACCGGCGGGCTGGCCGTGGGACCGATAGTCACCGGATCCGTCGAGTACGGGCCGATGACCAGCGAGACTCCGCTGATCGTCGTACTCGGTCACCAGCGGCGCGGCGCGGTAGCCGCCGCGTACAAGTCTCTGCGGAAAGGCAAGCCGCTGCCGGGCAACCTGCAGGCGATCGTGCAGGCTCTGCGCCCGGCATACGAGCAGGCCGCGAAGGACGGCGGTGCCGACCCCGTCGAGACGATGGCGAAAGCCCAGGTGAAGCTGACCGCGGATGCCCTGCGTGGCAATCAGGACCTCGCGCCGTTGGTGAACAAAAGAGACCTGGCGGTGGTCAGCGCCTACTACTCCCTGGACACGGGTCGGGTCGAAATCCTGAACGGCGCCCCCGCCTGAGCCTGCAACATTTCGGACCCGGTGGTCTCGGCCTCCCGGCACCTCGCACGGAGGATGACCGGGTACGCGCCTGGAGCGGCTTCGGACCGCGACGGGTCAGGAGAACCGGCGGATCTGAGCTGCCAGGTCATGCAGTGATTCGAGGGGAAGCTCGACCTCGCTCCAGGGCGGTGTGAGGTCGGTGCCGGTGTAGCGCGGGACAACGTGAATGTGGAAGTGGAAAACGCTCTGCCACGCGCTCTTGCCGCTGGCGTGCCAGAGATTGATCCCCGGTGCCTGAAGTGCGCGGGTGAGTTTTCTGGACACCTGGACGGTGGCACGCATGACTGCTGACGCCTCATCGACTTCGATGTCCGAGAGGTCGTTTCGGTGTTTTCGCGGCACGACGAGCGTGTGCCCCCTGGTCGCCTGGGCGATGTTGAGAAAGGCGATCGAGTGGTCGTCTTCGTAGATGGTCTCCGAAGGTTCGCTTCCGTCAGCGATCCCGCAGAACACGCAGTGGGCGGAGTTGTTCACGTTCGGTCCTTGGCCGCAGGATTTCGCCGTCCGGGAATTCGTGGATCACCGGCAGTCTCGTAGGTGCCAATGTGGCCGGTCAAGCGCATGCGGCCGAGCCGTTCGACGGGCAGGTCGGCCAGGGACGAGCACCGGTCGGGGCAGGCCGGTGTCGCTACCGCGTCGTGAAGGCGCCGCCATTGACGTGGATGGTCTGACCGGTGATGTGCCTGGCGACCGAACTCATGCTTCCTCACCTCTCAGGCCGCGATCGTCGGCACCGCGGCGAGGTACTGAGCGAATCCTCGTGCCGAGCACCGGCTCGTGTTCGTGAGACGCTCCCGGCTCGCGAAAGCAACGCACCGGTGTGACCGGATCGGTCCGCGGCTCGACCGTCCTGTGCCTTCAATCCACCATCGAATCACCACATCCTGGACGAGTGAACAGAGCACTCGTCGTCATCGACGTTCAGGAGTCCTTCCGCCGGCTTCCGGAGTGGGAGCTCGTCTCGGAGCCGGACATCGTCGGGCAGGTCAACCGTCTGGTCTCTTCGGCGCGAGCTCACAACGAGCTTGTCGTATGGGTTCTCGGCTCGCGTCCGGGCTCCGGCACGGTGTTCGATCCGGCTCTCGGACACGTTCGTCTCATGGAAGGGCTCTTTCCTCACCCGGACGAACCGTTGATCACCAAGACGGCGCACAACGCCTTCACCACCACCAACCTCCACCAGATGCTCACACGCCGCGGCATCCGGGAACTCACCGTGTGCGGCATCCGGACCGAGCAGTGCTGCGAGACCACGACCCGGGTCGCCTCCGATCTGGGCTTCGACGTCACCTTCGCCGTTGACGCCACCGCGACCACCCCTATCCCCCACCGCGACGCTCCGGCCGGTCAGACGCTTCCACAGCTCCGTGACGACCCTCGGACCCTGGGAGTGGCTGAAATCATCGCGCGGACGGAGTACGCGCTGGCGGGGCGGTTCGCCGCCATCCGCACGGTCGACGAGTTGACCGGCGAGTAGGCTCATCGGACCATGTCACGCGTCGTCTTCCTGCTCATTCCCCAGGTGCACCTGCTCGACGTGGCCGGACCCGCTCAGGTCTTCTCCACGGCGGCCGATCTCGGCTACGGCCACACCATCTCCTACGTCTCGGAGGAGAAGGACGTCGCCACCGTGCAGGGCCTGCCGCTTCGGGCCGATGACGCGTGGCCGGACCTCGGCACCGACGATTTTGTCATCGTGCCGGGCTGGCGTGGACCGACACGCGCGGTGAGCACTGCGACCATCGACCGGCTGCGCGGCCACCACGCGGCCGGTGGCACGGTCGCCGGCGTATGCGCGGGCGTCGACGCGCTCGGCCGGGCCGGGTTGCTCAACGGCCGACGCTGCACCACTCATCACACGGTCCAGGACGAACTGTCCCGCCTGTATCCGGAGGCGGTGGTCGTCCGCGACGTGCTCTACGTCGCGGACGACCGGGTCGTCACCTCCGCGGGGGTGGCCAGCGGCATCGACGTGGCCCTGCATCTTCTGCGCACTCGACACGGGCCGCGCGCCGCCGGGCAGGTCGCCCGGACCATGGTCGTCTACGCTCACCGCAACGGACAGGCCCATCAGGTCAGCGTGATGTTCCGGCACCGCTCACACGTCGACGAGACCGTGCACCGCATCCAGGATCTGATCGACGCACGCTTCACCGAGCGCCTGCCACTCGGCCTGCTCGCCGAGACGGTGGGATGCAGCGAACGGACCGTGACCCGGCTGTTTCGGACCGCGACCGGAACGACGCCGTTGGGCTACCAGACCGCGCTCCGTCTGGAAAGGGCCGAGCACCTCATCGGGCAGGGCTCGACGACCGAGGCGGCCGCCCGGGAGATCGGCTTCGAAGACGCCCGGATGCTCCGTCGCCTGCGCGCCCGCGAACAGGCTGGAAAACCCCGGTCACCGGTACGACGGTGACAGCGGACCATCAGCCAAGCAGGCGGGACAGGCGTGAACGTCCTTCTTCGGGTCCACGCCATATGCGTTTACGGCCGATGCCAGGTCGCGGTGTCGACGGTTTACATCGGCGTGCTGTTGCTGGTCGGCCTCACCGGCATCCAGCTGGACTTCAAACTGGTACGGCGCCGCGGCGCCACCGCGGCGAAGATCGGCATCGCGGGGTTCGTCATACCGCTGGGGTTCGGCATCGCCACGGGATATCTGCTGCCCGCCTCGCTGCTCGCCAACAACGTGGACGTCACCGTCTTCGCGATGGCTGGGAGGCCCTTGCCCTGGGGGCGGGTATGAACGCGCGCGGGGTCGTCGAGGTCATCGTCGCGATGGTGGGGCTGCGGCTCGGCGTGCTCAACGACGAGACCTACACGATCATCATCCTCGTCGCCATCGTGACCTCGCTCATGGCCCCGCCGATCCTGCGGTTCACGATGAACCGCGTCGAGCAGACCGCCGAGGAGAGACTGCGCCTCGCCGAACACGACGAGCTGGTCCGCTGAACCCGCCGTGACACCGGAGTGCCCGGCCGGAGCGGGAGTGCCGCCCCGGCAGGAACGCTCAGCCGAGGCCGTTCTTCGTGGCGGTGATCAGCTCACCGTCGGGCGCGACTCTCGAAAAGCCCGTTCCCAACGGTCCCCGCACCGGCAAAGTCGCCGAATGACGTCGAACATGGGTGAGGGTATCGGGGAGCCTTCTCGCCTCACGATGCCCTCACCGTCGCAGCGGTCGGTTGGCGCTCGTTATTTCATGCCCGGCTCCCACCGCCCGGTGTAGGTGGCGAAGATCTTGGAAAAGTCCCAGGGCTCCTGAGTGACACCGCTGCAGTTCGGGCCGAAGGTGTCGGCGCTGCCGGGGCAGGAGACGTCCCGGCCGGTCGACCACATGGAGAGCATTCCGATGCCGTTGCTCCTGGCGAACTCCGCCACCTGGTTGGCGTGGGCCGGTGTGAAGAAGGCCTTCCTGCCCATGCTGTCCTTCTGATCGGCGTTGTTGCCGAGGTTGGGCGTCACCCCTATCATCCGCCAGAGCGCGGCGGCCGATTTTCTCGGATATTCGGCTTCGAGCTGCGCGTGGAGACCGTTGGCGCCCTGGATGACGTAATCGCCGTACCTGGTGCTGTCGGCGGCGGCCTCACCGAACATCATGGCCATGATGTTGACGACGTCGAGGCGGACGGCGGCATTCTTCATCGCGTGGAGTACGCCCAGGCCGTCAGCGGTCAGACCGGTCGGCAGAACCGGGAGGGTGAGGGAGACCGACAGGTGCTTGCCCGCGGCGGTGTACTCGTCCTGGATCTCCTTGATCGCGCGGGCCCGGCGCCCCAGGGACGGACGGTCCCGCTGCGCGCCGCCTTCGATGTCGAAGTCGACCTTGGTGGCCTTGTACCGGTCGAGGATCTCCCGATACTCCGTGGCCAGGGCGTCTTCCTCGCATACTTGGGCGAGCTCCTTCCCGTTCTCGCCGCCGAACGAGAGGACCACGTCCCCGCCCTCGTCCCGAAGCTTGTTGATCTGCGGGACCAGATGGTTTCCCCGCGCGTCCAACGCCTCCGTACCGGTCCAGGCCCCACGGCAGTCGGTCCCCTTGGCCGCCGTGATGAAGCCGAGGTTGAACTGCTTGATGCCCGTCTTGGTGGAGATATCCGCCAGGTTCGGGGTGGGCCCTCCGGCGGCGTCGACGAACGGCATGGCGAAGGTCCGGGCATCGATACCCGGCCTGGCCGGGATCGGCTTGCCGGTCGAGGTGACCTTGTATCCGACCGTGACCGTCTTCGTGGCGCCCGGGGCGAAGTCCTTGTCCCACGCCGGATTGGTCATGAGCGCGTAACCGTCGTCGACCTGGGCGTCCTTGTTGACCAGCTCGCCGTCGCCCCAGGCGTCGTCGGCGACGGTCCCCTCCTCCGGACCGACCGCGAAGCCCCAGTCCCTGAGGGCGTTCGTCCCCTCGTTCTTCGCGGTGTAGACGACCTGGTAGTAGTCGCTCGGTTCCTGTGCGTTCTGCGTGATCTTCAAATTCGGGTTGGACACCCAGGTCTCTCCGGGCTGGGGTGGTGCGGGGGGCCGGACCTCTTCACCGGCGCCGACGTCGCCCGTGCAGGGCATGCCGTTCGCGGTGCAGCTGAGCAGGCGTTCGATCTTCCCGATGCCGGTGAAGGAGGCGGTACGGGAAGCACCCTTCGCAATCGTTCTGGCCCAGTCACCTACGGGGGTGACGGTCACCGTGCCCCCGTTCACATCTCTCTTCCCGTCACCCCACATGTTCGTGATCGTGACGCCTTCCGACAGGGCGAACATCACGGTCCATTCGTTGATGTCCTCCTCCCCCGTGTTGGTGAGCTTGATCTCGCCGTCGAAAGTGGCGCCCCAGTCCTTGATCGTGGCGACGGCGCTCAGCGGGTCGGGAAACACGGCCGGCTCCGGGCTCGCCACGAGCGGTCCCGGGCTCGCCACGGCCGATCCTGGGTTCGCTGCGGCCGGTTCCGGGGTTGCGGCGGCCGGTTCTGGGTTCGCCGCGGTCGCCGGTGTGACAGCCCCTCCGATGGCCACCGCGGCAATAGCCGCGCATATAACCGATCTATTCATTAGGTTCATCTTTCGATCCCACCGTTTCGAGCTTCCATGAATAGACTGTTATTAAACGCCTGCATTTCACCCATATGACACCGATCACATGACAGAAATCGGAGAGTCGATTAGCTGGAACACCAGGTCGGAGCCATGACCTTGTTGTATCCCGCGCACGCGATCCAGCCGGGGATCGACGCGCCCGTTTCATGACGAGCACTTTTCGCCGATCGCCACAGACAATGGCCGGTTCGAGTAGATCTGCGCACGAATTTATCGCGACGGCCGGCGAAGAGCATCATGGCACAGCAAACGTTGAGCGACATCCGGCCGAACAGCCCCCCACCCATCCCCGTTCGACGTCAGGTGCGGGTTTTTCCATCTCTCCCAACGGGAAACATGTAATTCCACAAAGAAAAATCCCGGCCTGAGACGCCTCAGACCAGGCAAGATCATCTGATACGGGCTTATCTCACCGACCATGCGATATGAATCACCCTGAATTTCAGGGAAACCTCGGCGATTATTCCAATGGATTCGCCGGACCGATATCGAGCATGGTGTGAGACATCGAACTCTTCCGGCGGGGATCCGCTCTGATGAGACTACGCATCACCTGTGCGCCGGCGATCGGGGTGTCGGCGGGTCCGGCCTGCCGGGAGAAGCGGGACTCGGCCACGGCCGGCGCCCGGTGACGTGCCGCCTCGGATCATCGGGATAGGGCCTCGGCGTCCAGGGCCGCGACGACGCCGTCATAGGTCCGGCGGGCACGTTCAGGGGTCCCGTGAATGGCTATGATCCCGACCTTCCCCGTGTGCTCGATTCCTCCGAGCATGTAGAAGATCGCGCCGCACCTGGTGGCGCTGCTGTAGCCCAACCCATGCCGGAGAGCGATGTCGATGACATCGTCGGGGCCGAACATCCGATACTTGTCGCGTTGCAGCCTGTCACTCGCGTAGTAGCACCGAGGTTCGCCATCGGGAGTGAGATACTCGGCCGAATCACGGCTGTAGCGACCCTCGACCAGGCCGTGCAGATGAAAATAGGGCGTCGTTCCGCCGCCGACGCGCAGATTCGTTTCGAGCGCGTAGTGACTCCAACCGGCAGGGGTTCGCTCCGACACGAAGTCGATGCTGAGCAGTCCAAGAGCGGACCTGTCGGCAAGGGCTTTCCCCGCTCGTAAGGCGAGTGCCTGGATATCCATCCGATACGACGGGTGAGCGGGAAAAGCCGAGGCGACGAAGACCTGCTTCACGGTCCCGCCGAGTATCTGGTCGTGGGTCGTCAGAACGCGCACCTCGCCCGTCGGGGTGATGTCGAGCTGTGCGGCCGGAGACCGAGTCTCCGCGGCATCGACATGACGTTCTACGATCCCGCCCATCTCCTGCCACTTGGCCATATAGCTTTCCCAGGTGTCCGTGCCCGTCCCGAACACGACACGTTGCGGAAGCTCTCGCTTGACCCAGTCCCCCAGGCCGGCATCGGGGGCGCCGTCGAAGGAGAAGAGCCCGTTCCCGCCACCGGCGAAGCTGTCGTTCAACTTGATGACGGCGCCGCGCACTTCCGGGTGGGCGGACTTCAGCTCGGCCAGCGCCTGTATCAGGTCGCCTTCGTCTCTCAGGTCCTCGTACCCTTCCAGGACCGGGACGCCGGCCGCCCGGAAGAACCGTCGCGCTCCGCTCTTGGAACCCAGGTACGACAGGGCCGGATCGCACGCGTAAAGAGGTATCCCCAGGCGCACAGCCAGCGTGCGCTCGGGTGACCCACTGCTGTAGGTCACCAGGCAGGCCTGGGACGAGCCCGAGACTTCCCGCCGGATCTGCTCGACCAGGTCCGGCCGGCCCAGAACCTTCTGGGAAAGGGGCACCGGATCACCATCGGCACAGTCCAGAAAGGTGAGACGGCGACGGGCATGGGAATTGGGCAGAGAGGTGACGGTGTCGAGTGCGTACTCGATGACCGTCGGGTGAAGCCGCCTGTTGGTCACATAGATGACCCGCGTATCCGGATCGCGGAGCAACTGCATGGTGAAGAGGAGCCGCTCCTCATAGTGGATCATGCCCGGAATCTTCCGCAGTTCGTCACCGTCCAGGCTCACGCTGGGCACCACGACGACAACCCGCGGTCCTTGACTCCCGACGGCCGAATACAGGGGCCAGAGCCGCCGCTGCAACCGGTCGAAGGCCTGTAGCTCATGCGCGTCACCCTGTGTCATGAAGACCTCGGCTTCTCCAGCGGCGCCACCCCTTTGACGCCGCGGGCCATCGCGAAATACGAACCGTTCCTATCCGAGGCAAGTCGACATTTCCAGACAAGTTGGACTTACCTTGCAGGGTTGACACACAAACGCAAAGTCTAGCAAATGTTGAAAAGTAGATCAATCCTCAGCTGATTGCCAAATTGGTAAATTTTCTTAAATTGAATGTTTATCTCCGCTTTTTGTGGATCTCATATACGAGAAACTGGCAGGCCTCATCGGCTCTGATGCCAGGATGTCTCGCGGCTCGCCTTCGACAGCCATTCGCGATGTCATCGCCTCGCGTTCCTGGCTGCCGGGGCTCTGCTCGCGGTCGTCGCGAAGGGCGCGCCCGGCGGCTTCGTTCGCGGTCCCACCCGTCGTGCGGCCGGACGGGCCGACGGTCGAGGGACCGCTCCTCGGACGAGGTCGCGCGCACTGACGGGCGGGCCCGCCGCATGACGCGCCCCGCCCCCTCAACCCACCGGATCGGCACGGAAACCGTAAAAACGCCGGAGAGTTCCGAATCACGGACTTCGAAGACGCACAACATTCTTGACCGCCGAAACGAGGAAATTTTCGTTTACCCTTCCGGAAAACAAATCCTTCGCCTCACGAAAGGGCGGTCTATATATTTCCTGTGCCATCAAGGTCGCGTCACAGAAAGAAACACCAACAAATCCCACCGTGGCGCGAAAATATGCATAGGAGCACGCCATATGTCATCGAAGCGAAGATTCGCTCGAACCGCTATCGGCTTCGCTTTCGCAGCGGCCGCCGTGTTCAGCCTCGGGGGGTTCTCTCCCGCCCCGCCGAACACCCCGGCCACCGCTCCCGCGCCTCAGCCCCGAGCGGCGGAACCGCCCCCGAAGCCCAAGGTCAGGGCTCTGACAGCCGTCGAGATCCGGGACAGGGGGCTGGACAACTACATCGACATGTCCCGCCAGAAGGAGACCGCTCCCACCCTGGTCGACGGCACCCAGGCCAAATCCGCCGCGAGCCCTCCCGACCCCACCCAGGAAAACTCCAAGAGCAGTAACAGAAGCCTCGCGTCGGGCTGCTGGTCTCTGGAGACCTACGATTCGGCCGCCCATGCGGGAGTCGCCCACCACACATGGTGCGGCGACGGTGTCAGCATCACCCACACCTCGACAAGCTGTGCCGGAAACTCGGCGCCCAACTACGTATATGAGGGTTGCACGAGCGGCACCAATTACGGAGTGGGCTGGAACGCCTGGGATGTCATAGAGGGATGGAATTTCTGCACTTCATATGACCCCTCCACGGGGGCGTGCGCCACCCGAACGGACCCGTGGCAGGAGAACCGCTATGGCGCGGACGGGCAGGTCTGGCTCCTCAGGTGGGGCAGTTAGCCTTCTGCTCGACTTCCCTCGACAGGCGATGGCATGACAGATCAGGCTCGCCCGCGGATCCGGTTCCTCCAGATGGATGTCGGGGGTACGTTCACCGAGATCGTCTCCCGGCCGGCGCCGGCCGGGCAGCTCGATCTGGCCCCCCATCCGGAAGGCGGATGGGGGGTTCGATCTGGTCCTCCCACATCCGGGCCGACCCCGAGAACCATCCCCCCGCACGGGTCGGCGCGACGGCCCTCCACTACGTGCTCGGGCCCTCGGATCGCTCACGCCGGCATCAGCTCCTTCTGACCCATCAAGGGGTTGGGGCGACTCAACGCGGGGACCACACTGGACCTATCCCCCACGCAGAGGAGAACCGGCCGATGGCAAGCCGCCTGACCCCCAGAGAGCGCGAGGAGCTTGCCGTCGTCCTCGCCGCGATCCGCGCAGCCGGCCCGGCGCTCGACGCGGACCGTGCGACCGCCGTCGAGATCGCCGACCTCGCCCGCACCGCCCTGCCGGACATCAACGAGGTGGAGATCGGCCGAGTCCTGTTCTTCGTCGCCGCCGCCGTCAGGCAGCTCGCTTCCACCGGCCACGACCCGCTCGCGATGGGGAACGTCTTCACGCTCGCGGCGATCGACCTGACCGCGATCGCAGGCGAAGAGGCGGAGCCGCCCTAATCCCGGGTGACCCCGGGCACCCTGTACGGGTGACCCATGAGTGTCGAGACGCCCGTCCGGTTGTGCGAGGCCGGCGCGGTCAGGCGAGCAGGAAGCCGCCCGTATCCGGACGTCTCTCCACGCACATCCCGCCCAGCGTCCAACGCCTGCTCGCCGGACTCGGAGATCAGCCCCTGGCCGCCTTCGGAGCGGACCGGACCCTGCTACGCCCCGCTACTCGTCGAAGGCCGGACAGGCGCCTCCCCTACTTCGCGGGGCCTGAGGCTTCTCGGGGCCGGTGGCGCGGACCCGGGCGGAGGGCCGTCGTGACGGCGAGGCTGCCCAGTTTGGTCAGAGCATGCTCGGAGGGACTGCCGGGCTCGGCATGCAAGATGACCAGCTGCAGGCCGGAGGCGCCGACGGCGTTGAACATCTCGCAGGTAAGGGTCAAGTCGCCGACCTCACGGTGGCGGAGGGGCTTGGTCTGCCGGGTCACCTCGGATACGTCGTGGCGGGCCCACATCCGGCGGAAGTCCGTGCTTTCGCGCGAAAGTTCACCAACCAGCTCGGTCAGGCGCGGATCGTCGAGGTCTGCTCCCGCGAAAGCGCGCAGGTGGGCGACCCGGGAGCGGGCGACCTTCTCCCAGTCCCGATGGAACTCGCGCGCGGCGGGATTCAGGAAGGCCAGCCGGAGCAGGTTGTCCATGGATCCAAGGTCACTGTGGAGGGCGACGCTCAGCGGGTTCATGGCCAGTACGTCCATCCAGCGGCTGATCACCATCGCCGGGGTGTGCGACCAGCCGTGCATCAGCCGGATCAGGTCCGGATTCACCTGCTCCGACCGGATGGTCGTTCCGCGCTGCCGCGACCCGGGGTGGGCGAGTTCGTACAGGTGCGTCGTGGCCTCGGGGCAGAGATCCAGCGCCCGCACCAGGGCGTCGAGCACCCGATCGGACGGGTGGCGTTCGCGTCCCTGTTCCAGGCGGATGTAGTAGTCGGTGCTGACCCCGGCCAGCCTCGCCACTTCTTCCCGGCGCAGTCCCGGGGTCCGGCAGTAACCGGAGCGCAGCAGCCCCACCTGTTCTGGGGTGGTGACCTGGCGCCGAGCACGTAGGAACTCACCGAGGAGATTATGGCCGTCCATATTGTCACGTTATGTCACCGATTGATTATCGAGGTGGACGCGCCACTACCAGGATCGGCCGTCCTAGTCACCGAACCCGGCCGAGCCCGCTCTCCCGCTCCGTACCTCTGCGGGTGATCACACGCTCGGGCCCCGACCTGTTACGCCTTGAGGAGCCGTTCGCCCGGTTCCGAGTCGCTCAAGCTCCACCTGATCACCGGGTCTCGTGGCCCGTCCATGACGGTGTATCTGCGCGCGGGCAACGTGGCCGGATGGCCCTGCCACGCCGAACCATCAGACGCCCCCAAGCCCGTGCACCGAACCCGCGGCTTGACAGCCCAATATTGTGAGTGCTCAATCAGTCACATGTCACCAAGCTCGGCTCGCCCAACGGCCGGTTCGCCACGATCCACCGCCGAGGACCAGCGCGTGAAGATCGTGTCCCGTGCCGTGGCGGCGTTCGCGCACGCCGGCTACCACGCCACCCCCGTCTCCGAGGTCGCCGAGGCGGCGAGGGTGTCGCCCGCCTACGTGTTCCGCCTGTTCCCCGGCAAGCTCGGCCTGTTCGTCGCCACGGTCGACCACTGCTACGACCAGGTCACCGCCACGCTCGTCAAGGGCGGTGAGGCCGCGGGGTCCGCCGCCCCCGACGACGTGCTCGCCGCGATGTCGGCCGCGTACGTGGAGCTGATCCGCGATCGAAACCTGATCATGTTGCAGGTGCACGCGCAGAGCGCCTGCGACGTCCCGGAGATCCGGGACGCCGTCCGCCGCGGGGTCGCGAGGGTCGTGCAGGCCGTCTCGAGGGTGTCCGGCGCGGACCCGGCCGCGGTGCAACGTTTCATGGCCTACGGCCAGCTCTGCCACCTCATCGTCCAGGCCGACCTCGGGGCCGTCGACGAAAGCTGGGCGCGCACCGTGAGTGCCGGAATCAGCCACTGACGCACCGCCGGCTCGCGGCGGCCGTTTTTCGGCCCGCAGATGTGACTGATCAGTCAGTAACTTCCCAAGCGGAGCCACTCATGAACACCAGCGCATCCCCTACACCCACCTCGGCCAGAGAGTCGTTCTGCCCGGCCTCGTGGAGCCCGATGGCCTGATCATCGAAACCGGGCCGCTGAGCGCCCCCGGGCCGGGCCGGCTCCTCCTCGCCGTCGAGGCGACAGGCATCTCCTACGCCGAGCAGGCGATGCGCCGCGGCCGTTACTTCGGACAGCCGAAGTTCCCCTTCGTCCCGGGATACGACCTGGTCGGCACGGTCCTCCAGGTCGGCCCCCAGGGGGACGTCTCGCTCATCGGCGCACGGGTCGCGACGCTGACGAAGACCGGCGGCTGGGCCAGTCACGTGGTGGTCGAGGCACGTGACAGCGTCGTCGTACCGGTCGGCGTCGATCCGGCCGACGCGGAGACCGTCGTGGTCAACGGAGTGACCGCGTGGCAGATGCTGCACCGGGCGGCGCGCGTCAAATCCGGTCAGACCATCCTCGTGCACGGCGCCAACGGCGGCGTGGGCGGAATCCTCATCCAACTGGCACAGCACGCTGGAATCCGGGTCATCGGAGCAGCGTCCCCCCGCCACCACGATGCGCTCAGGGCGGCCGGCGTCGAGCCCGTCGACTACAACGACCCGAACCTCGCCGACCGCGTCCGGGAGCTGTCCCCCCGGGGTGTGGACGCGGTGTTCGACAACATCGGCGGGCCCATGACGCGCGTCTCCTACGGGCTGCTGGCGGCCGCGCGGGGCCCTGGTCTGTTACGCCATCATCGCGGGGGTCAGCGACACCGGCGGCCTGGTGCTGCCGTTCATGAAAGCCCTCGGCCGGGTGCTGCTGTGGAACGCACTGCCGAACGGGCACCGTGCGACGTTCTACGATCTGTGGGCAGGCCACAAGGTGCGACCGGCCCGCTTCCGCAAGCACCTCGAAGAAGACCTGGGGCAGGTGTTCACCCTGCTCGCCGACGGGACCCTGAAGGCCAACATCGCCGCGCGCTTCCCCCTCGACGAGGTGGCCGCGGCGCCGACCCTCGCCGAATCCCGCACGCTCAACGGCAAAGTGATCCTGTTGCCGTGAACGCCGGGCCCGACGGGGACGACGGGGACGACGGGGTGGTCCGCCGGCCGCGGTTTCCGCACATCGTGATCTTCAGCTCAGCCGTGCATCCGCCGGCCCAAGGCGGTCTCGGGGGTGAAGCCATGGGCCACCGGGTTCTGTCTCGCCGTTCACGGGTGGCGTGACAGGAACCGGTTTCAGGAGCTGTGATCTGCGAAGGGACCGTTGGCGGTGAAGGCGAGCTTGGCGAAGCGTTCGCCGATGCGGCGGTGGGTGGCGGCGTCGGGGTGGAGTTCGTCGGGCAGCGGCAGTTCGGCGGAGTCGGCCTCACCGTAGAGGTCGAGGCCGTCGAGGTAGTGCAGGTTCGGATCCTCGGCCGCCCGTTGCTCCACGATCCGGGCCAGCTCGTCCCGGATGACGGCCAGGGTCAGTTTCCCGCTCGCGCGCTCCGCCGGGTCGCCCGTGGCCCGGAACCGCAGTCGCCCGGCGTTGAGGTTGGTGAAGTCCGGGGCGCTGGGGCCGGGTGTGTCTTCGTGGATGGGGCAGTAGATGGGCGAGGCGACCAGCAGCGGTGTGGTGGGGTGGCCTTCGCGGATGGTGTCAAGGAAACCGTGGACGGCCGGGGTGAAGGCGCGCAGGCGCATCAGGTCGGTGTTGACCAGGTTGATGCCGATCTTGAGGCTGATCAGGTCGGCGGGGGTGTCGCGCAGAGCGCGGGCGGTGAACGGGTCGAGCAGGGCGCTGCCGCTCAGGCCCAGGTTGATCAGTTCCACGTCGCCGAGGGAGGCGGCGAGTGCGGGCCAGGTGGTGGTGGGGCTTGCGGCGTCGGAGCCCTGGCTGATCGAACTGCCGTGGTGCAGCCACACCCTGCGGCCCCGGTCCGGTGCGGGCTCGATGGGTGCGTCGGCGCGCAGGGCGATGAGTTCGGCGGTCTCGTTGTGCGGCAGCCAGATCTCGACGTCCTTCACACGGTCGGGCAGGCCGGTGAAGCGGAGGGTGCCGGCCGCGCCGGGCTGGTACTCGGTGGTCCCCGTGGTCATGTCGATGGTCAGGGTGTTGCCCCCGGTCACGCCGGCCTGGCCGGCCAGGCGGCCGTCGACGAGCAGGTCGTACACGCCGTCCGGGCGGGGCGGGGCACCGACGTAGACCCGTTTGGTGGGCAGCGTGTCCAGTTCGACGACGGTGGCCCGGGTACGGAAGACCAGTCGTACACCGGAGGGCTGGGCCTCCGCCATGGCGAGTTGCCCGTCGGCGCACTGGGCGCGGGCACGGGCGGGCAGCCGGTGCGGCAGCACACCGTGCGCGGTGTGCTGCAGGTCGAGGGCGCCGTGCAGGAGGTCCGCGATGGCGGGTGCGCTGATCCAGTCGGGCTTGGTGTGCATGGTCTCATCCTGTTGATCGAAGTTTTCGGATTGTTCGGATTCGCCGATGCGCCGCGCGGTCGGCGGCGTCCGGCCGGCGTGGGGGTCCTGGGTCAGGGCGCGGGCCAGTTACGCAGCAGGGCGTCGAGGGCGTCCAGGACCCGTGACCAGGTTTCCTGCGTGTCAGGGGCGCTGTGGCTGAACCCTCCCCCCATCTCCAGGCTGACGTAGCCGTGGAAGACGCTGCCCAGCAGCCGGACCGCGTGCGTCTGGTCCGGTTCCGTCAGGTCGTAGCCGCGCAGGATCGCCCGCGTCATCTGTGCGTGTCTGCCGCCGGCGCTGGCGGCCGCCGCCTCCGGGGTCAGCCTCAGCTGGGCTGCGGCGTAGCGGCCGGGATGCTCCCGGGCGTAGTCGCGGTAGACGTTGGCGAAGGCGGCCAGAGCGTCCTTGCCGGCCCGCCCGGCCAGGGCGGCGGCGACCCGGTCGGCGAGTTCCTCCAGGGCGAACAGGGCGATCTTGGTCTTGAGGTCCTGGGAGTTCTTCAGGTGCGAGTACAGACTCGCGACCTTCACATCGAACCGCCTGGCGAGCACCGAGACGGTCACCTGGTCGAAGCCGACCTCGTCGGCCAGCTCCGCCCCGGCCCGGGTCAGGCGTTCCGTCGTCAGTCCTACACGTGCCATGCCCTCCCCCTCATTTGGCAGCATCGATTATGCATTTGCCTAATACCTTTAGGTAAACTAGCACGCATTTTAGGAAGTTGTCGACTGGGCAAGAGATCCGTGCCGCGTTCGCGAATCGCACCAAGGGCAAGGTGAAGCGCCTGTCCGTCCCGCGTGACCTGGCCGATCGGCCCTGGAACGACCTCTGGACCACCCCGGCCGGCGAGATCCCAGGCGCTCCCGGGTGCGGTAAGGCCCTCACCCTCTATCGGGTGAAGGACGTCGCTATGTCACGGTGTGCTGGCAGAACGACGCTCGTGGCCAACCTGTGCCGTAGGCCGGCCGTCTCACCACCGCCCCATCTCTTCCAGCTTGAGGATTCAAAGGTGCGTGCTCTCCCCCTGGCCCTGTCCGCTGCCGCTCTGGCCGTGGTGTTCGTCCCCGTTGCACCGGCGCAGGCCGCCGCGATTCCGGCGATCCAGCTCGTGAAGGTCTACTACAACTCGCCCGGATCGCCGGACAACGGCGCGAACAGCAGCCTGAACGGCGAGTACGCGCAGATCAAGAACACGACCCGGAAAGCGGTCAGCCTCAAGGGCTGGACCCTCCGCGACAAGACGTCCGCGGCGGATCACGTCTACACGTTCGGCGCGTTCACCCTCGGCGCGGGGAAGACGGTCACGGTGCGGACCGGCAAGGGTACGAACACCTCCACCGTCCGCTACTGGGGCAGGAGCGGGGGGACCTTCGCTTACATCTGGAACCAGAGCGCGGACACGGCGTACGTGAGGAACGTGTCCGGCAAGCTCATCGACTCCTGCTCGTACAACAGCTCCCGGGTCGCCTACAAGAGCTGCTTGTAGGCGACCTGTCACCCAACCCCGTGGGCCACGCGGCGGTTCGCCGAGGCCGTCGAGTCCGCCTACACGACCACGGCTCCGGCCCTGGTCACGCTTCACCAGGTGATCGCGAACGTGTTCCGCGTCAAGATTGACCGGGGCTACGCGATGAGCCGGACCGCTTCGGTCGATCCCGAGGTCGCGCGTGTGCACGCCGAGGTCCGAGAAGGGTGCGACGAGATGTTCCGCAGGGCGCGCGACGCGGGCCTGCTCTGCGCGAACGCCGACCTCGACTGGGCGCGCCGCGTCTACTATGCGCTCATCCACGAGGCGGCGACGGGACCGGACGAAGACCAGGACGCCGACGCCCTGGCCACCCGCCTCGTCGACACCCTGCTGCACGGTTTCAACAAGCGCCAACGGTCCGGTACGCAGCCTTGACCGGATAAAGGGTGGGGCGCCAGAACACACCACTTGCCCGTTTTAGTGCACTTGTCAACCTTTGTGCACTGTGTGGCGTCTCACGTTTGCGGTGCCCGATCTCGGCGAGAGGGACTGGGCCCCGTTATGGCGCGATAGGCCCCCGCCTCTTCCCCGGCGGGGGCCTCGCCGTCTCTCCATCAGGCCTTGGCCGTGATCTGCCGGAAACCCCCGCCGAACCCGCCGTCCTAGTAGCCGCAGCCGCCGTAGACGCCACCGCCGTAGAGGCCGCCGCCGTAGAGGCCACCACAGGGAGAGGCCGCGTACACGGCCGGCATACAGCCGGCACCGTAGATACCGGCGCCGTAGATGCCGCCGCCGTAAAGGCCGCCGCCATAGAGGCCGCCGAACCGGCCGCCGTAGACGCCACCGAACCCGCCGCCGTAGTAGCCGCCGCGGAATCCGCCGCCGTAGTAGCCGCCGCCGAACCCGCCGAACCCGCCGATGGGATGGGACGAGGTCTCTGCTGCCTGGGCCGGGCCGGCGGCCAGTGCGGGCACGGCCAGGATGGCGCCGAAGGCGATGAGGCCGGCGGCGATCGTAGTGCGGTTCATCGTGGTTCTCTCCTTTGAGCAGGGGCGTCCGCCTACCGGGGATCACCCTTTCCGTCACTGCACGCTCTATATGACTACTTAGAGTGAGCAATTTCAAGCTTGGGCAGTACCCGGACGTGTCTCTCCGATCTGGGGCGCCCCTTGCTTGACCGGCCGGTTCTCCCGCTCGGCGACGAACGTCCCGCGGCCCCGCACGGTCACCGTCCACCCCAGCTCGCCGAGGTGCCGCATCGCGCGCCGGACGGTGCCCCGACTTACACTGCGCGCGCCTGTGCGGCCTGGGGTTCGGGGTGTCGAGGTCCGCGGCGTACGGCCACCTGAACCGAGTGGGCCGGCAACGAGGACTACCGGATGAGCTCGGCGATCTCCACGCCCCTCACGCACGTGCGCGTAAGCGGCTCTCGAAACGCTCGAAACTCAGCCTCGGGTCGGTTCTCCCCAGATGGAACGTTCCCGGTCAAGATCGAAGGTGATGGTGCTTGGGCATCGAAACGCACCGGCTGCAGGTCCGTAAGTACCAGGGGCCCGTTCTGGAGGCGGACGCGGAAAAACCGGGGCCCGCGAAGTTCGCGAACCGCCGGTTGGTGGCCATGGCCCCGGGAGACGTTACGTCTCCCTTGAGTGCGTCCCCCGGAGATCGATGATCTGTCCCGGGGCCACGGCGTTTTACCTGGCAGACCTCAGCGGCAGGTCACACGGGAGCGACCATGACGCGGGCAGGGAAGGGGAAGCCTGCCAGAGCTCCAGTTCGACTTCTTGCATGCGGTCGCACAGCTCGGCGACCGTGGGGGCCTCGATGATCCGGACCTGCTGAGGGTCGCGGCACTCCCAGGCGGTGAAACAGCGCCGCCACTGTCTCCACATCACCAGCCATCCGTACGCGCCGGCCTGCACCTGGGCGGCGGCTTCGATCTTCGCGGCGTCATACTCGGAGCGCATGCCGGGCCACGACGAGGTCCGCGGGTGACCGGCTGTGCGCCGGTTCGGTCAGTTCGGCCAAAGGGCGGGACTGCACGATTTCGTAGTGGATCGCGAGCCTGGCGGCGGCCCTCGCCGGGCTCCTGGCGTAGGTGCGCAGAATGCCGCCGCCGCGACTGGGTTCCGGGCTGATCCACCAGATGAACCGGCCGTTCGTGTGGGCCACGAGCCCGTAGTACACGGAGATCAGCGCCTGGCCTTGGATGACCTCGTGCACGTCCGCCGGGATGTTCCGCAGGGCCAGCTCACCCTGCAGTGCTTCGGCGACTCGAATGATCTCGTCTCGGGAGGGGCCGTTATGAAAAAAGTGGGGGGGCACACAAACTACGCTAAATACCAGATAATGCCCCCCTCAACAGTGTTGCGTCATGTTGCGTGGAATTTGTTGGCAGCGGTTTCCAGCAGATGACGAGCCTCTTCTCCGTATACCGCGGCACCGCTCAACGTCTCGAACGCCTTTTCATACACCGCGATGTCGCTGGGCGCCTTGTGCTGGATCTGGCCGGGGACGGTGTCGACGCGGACGCGGTCGTCGTCGTAGATCCAGAAGTTCTCCGGCGGCATGATCAGCGGCCGCGAGGCCGAGGGGACGATGCCGAAGCTGACGTTGGCGACACCGGACGTCAGCTCGGCGAGCCGGCCCAGCTGGACGGTCATCGGCCCCGGATCGACCACCGGGGTCCGGAGGGCCTGCTCGCCGATGATGAACGCGAACCGCCTGCTGCCGCTCCGCAGGATCTCCTGCTGCTTCAGCCGGGCGGTCACCGCGGCGTCGATGTCGTCGGGGATGCCCCGGAAGTCGATGATGGCCCGCAGGTGCGCGCGCACGTAGTCCGGCGTCTGGATCAGGCCGGGGACGGCCGAGTGCTGCCAGACGCGGAACTGACGGGTCTTCTCGTACAGCGGCAGGAACGACGACTGCACGTGGCGGAGCCCGGTCTCCTCCAGCCGGCGCCACTCGGTGTACATGGCCTCGATGTTCTGCGCGGCCGCGATGAGATCGACCACCTGCTCCTCGGCCTCGCACGCCCCGCACCACATCTTGATGTCGGCCTGGTTCGGCATCTGGACGGCATTCTCAATCTTGGAAATCTTCGTGTGGTCCATGCCGGTCTTACTGGCCAGCGCCCGGCCGGTCAGGCCGGCGTCGGCGCGGATCGCACGGAGCCGTGCGGCGAGGATGCCTTTGGCCTCGTTGATTCGGGCTGTGGAGGTCGCCATCTGCCATCACCTCGTCATCGGCAGGTCAATATCTTTTGATGACGGTACGCCAGCTTTTGCCCCTAATTGCATAATGTTGCGAATCATTGCGAGGATCTATCTTTTCAGCCGGTGGGATCTCCCCGGCTCAGCTCGTGGGCGAGCTGCTCCAGCTCGGCTCCGCCCGCCATCAGCGAGGTCAGCTCCTCGCGGGTGATGTCGGCCTTGCCGTACTCACCGAGGCTGGCGCCCCGGTTGAGCAGCAGGAACCGGTCGCCGATCGGGTAGGCGTGGTGCGGGTTGTGGGTGATGAAGACGACGCCCAGGCCCCGGTCACGGGCCTGGGCGATGTAACGCAGGACGACCCCGGCCTGCTTGACGCCCAGGGCGGAGGTGGGCTCGTCCAGGATGAGCACGCGAGCACCGAAATGGACCGCGCGGGCGATGGCCACCGACTGGCGCTCACCGCCGGACAGGGTTCCCACGGGCTGGTCGACGTCGCGGATGTCGATCCCCATGGAGCGCAGTTCCTCGCGGACCACGCGCTTGGCCCTGGCCACGTCGAAGCGGCGGAACGGACCCCAGCCGAGCCTCGGCTCGGAGCCGAGGAAGAAGTTCCGCCAGACCGACATCAGCGGGATCATCGCCAGATCCTGGTAGAGGGTGGCGATGCCCCGGTCGAGGGCGTCCCGGGGGCTGGTGAAGGCGGCGGGGGCGCCGTCCACGAGATACTCACCGGAGTCGGGGGCGTGCATGCCCGAGAGGATCTTGATCAGCGTGGACTTGCCCGCTCCGTTGTCACCGAGAACGCAGGTCACCTCCCCGGCGCACACCCGCATCGAGACGTCCCGCAGCGCGATCACACCGCCGAACGTCTTGCCCGCGGCACGGACCTCCAGCAGGGCGGAGGCGGCGCCCGCCGGGGTCTTCTCATCGGTCGCGGTCAATGTCTCACCTCCTCCGCGTAGCGGCGGACGAACCGGTTGGCGAGGGTGGCCAGCAGCAGCATCGCGCCCAGGAAGAACTTGAACCAGTCGGCGTCCCAGCCGGCGAAGACGATGCCCTTGTCCGCCATGCCGAAGATCACGGCGCCGAGGGCCGCCCCGATCGCGGAGCCGTACCCGCCGGTCAGCAGGCAGCCGCCGATCACCGCCGCGATGATGTAGATGAACTCCTGGCCGATGCCGGAGTTGGCCTGCACCGAGGTGAAGCGCAGCGCCATGATCGAGCCGACCAGCCAGGCGGCCACGGCGGTGGTCATGAACAGTGCGATCTTCGTCCGTTCGGCGGGGACCCCGACGGCGCGGGCGGCCTGGTCGTCGCCACCCACCGCGAAGATCCAGTTTCCGGCTCTGGTCCGGGTGAGCACCCAGGTGGCCAGGGCGGCGACGCCTACCCACCACAGGATGGCCACCCGGAAGTCGGTCCCGCCGACCGGGATCGTCCCGGCGAGCAGGGCCCGCGCCTCCTCGTACCCCTCGGCCTTGCGCAGACCGCTGACCTGCACGGTCCCGGTGAGAGCCTTGGTGACGCCCAGGTTGACGCCCTGGAGCATCAGGAACGTGCCGAGCGTGACGATGAAGCTCGGCAGCTTGGTGCGGACCACGATCAGCCCGTTCACGAACCCGATCAGCAGGGCGACGACGAGGGCGACGAGCATCGCCGCCCAGATCGGAAGGCCGTACCGGGTGGCGAGGATGACCATGATGAGGCCGGTGGTACCCGTGAGCACCCCGGCCGACAGGTCGAACTCCCCGCCGATCATCAGCAGCGCGATCGCCACCGCCATGATCCCGAGTGTGGAGGCCGGGTCCAGCCAGTTGGCCACGCCCTCGATCGAACGGAACGTGGCCGACTGGCTCGCGAAGAACCCGAAGACCACGACGGCACCGACCACCGCGCCGAGCTCCGGCCGGATCAGCAGCCGCCGGGCCACCCCGGTCCGGGCGAGCCGCTCGTCCGCCACCGTCACCGCGTGCCGCTCTCGGCCAGCTTGGCGACCTGCTCGGCGTTGTCCTTGGTGACGAACCCGGGTCCGGTGTTGACCGGCAGGCCGCCGCCGACGGTGTTGAGGTTGTTCTTGTAGAGGGTCAGGAAGGTGATCGGCAGCCAGCCCTGGAGGTACTGCTGCTGGTCCACCGCGAACAGGATCTCGTCGTCCTTGATGGCGGTGACCACGTCGGCCGACAGGTCGAAGGTACCGAGCTTGGCCTTGGAGCCGCCGTCGGCGATCGCGTCACGGGCGGCCACCGCCACGGCCGGGTTGAGGGTGAGCACGCCGTTGACGGAGGTGTCCGACTGGAGCCTGGCCTTGATCTTGGAGGTGGCGTCGGCGAGGTTGCCCACGTCCACCTGGAGCCGCTCGACCGCCGCGCCCAGTCCTTCGGTCGCGCCGTTGCACCGCTGGTCGAGGCCCACGTTCCCGGCCTCGTGGATCACGCAGAGCAGCTTGGTGACCCCCTCGGCCTTGAGCTTCTCCCCCGCGCCGCGCCCCGCCACGTCCTCGGACTGCCCGACGTGGGTGATCGCGCCGAACTCGCGGGACCTGTCACCGCCGGAGTTGATGGTGATCACCGGGATCTTGGCGGCGACGGCCTTTCCGACCGCCTCCTTCAGCGCGTCCGGATTGGCCATGGAGACCACGATGCCGTCGACCTTCTGGCTCACGGCCTGGTCGATGAGCTGGGACTGCCGGGCGGGATCCCCGTCACCCTGGTAACTCACCGTGGCCCCGTACTGCCTGCCGGCGGCCTCGGCGCCGTTCTTGACCACGTCCCAGAAGGCGTCTCCCGAGCCCGCGTGAGTGATGACGGCGAAGGTGCCGCCCCCGGCCGCCGGGGCCGGGGCCGTCGCCGCACCCGCCGACGCCCCGCCGTCCTGCCCGCCCGAGCCACTCGAGCAGCCGGTCAGGGCGGAGAACCCCAGCATGGCCGCCACGACCAGCCCTGTTGTCCACTTCATCGGTAACCTCCGTGCGTCGCCTCGCCGGATCCCCCCGCCCCTGGTTTGTAACCAACGCATTACCTGCATGTCAATAATTTGTCGTGACATTAAGACTTATAAATGCGGCGTTATCTCTGGGCGGGCGCATTGACGGCATCTCCGGGCGTACGCATTGACGGCGCCGAGATGGGTAGGGCAATGGCGCCCGACGGGCAACCGGACGCGAAATGCGATGAAGGTATCCTGGTTTCTGACGATGACGTCACCCTTGCGGCTACGGCTCCCCGGAAGGACACCAATGTCACGTCCGTCAACTGAAACGAGGTAGCCGGCTTCCTTGACCTGAGCGTCGACGCCGACGACTCAAACTCTCCTCACGACCAGCGGGTCCCCCGCCATGCGGCGATTCTCTCTGCCGTCGGCCCCTTGCCTTCGCCCCAAAAAGGATTATATTTACCATAATATCAGTAGGAATTAGGGGTAATAAGATGCCCATGCCGGATTTCCTTACGATTGGTGCCCCAAAGTCTGGGACCACCGCGCTGCACGCGGCGCTGGCCCGGCATCCGGGACTCTTCCTGTCACCGGTGAAGGAACCGAAGTTCTTCCTGACCGACGGCCCGCCCCCGACCCGCGGCGGTCCCGGCGACGTCCAGACATACCGCGAGCACATCTGGCGGCGAGAGGACTACGAGGCCCTCTTCGACGCCGCCCCGCCGGGCACGCTGACCGGCGAATCCACCCCGCTCTACCTCTACGACCTGGCCGCGCAGCGGCGCATCCGCGCCGCGATCCCCGACGCCAGGCTCATCGTGGTGCTGCGTGACCCGGTGGAGCGGGCCCACTCCAACTGGACACACCTGTGGTCGGCCGGGCTGGAGCCGATCGGCGACATCCTGAGGGCCTGCGAGGAGGAGCAGCGGCGGATCGAGGCGGGCTGGGCGCCGTTCTGGCACTACCGCGGGCTCGGCAGGTACGGCGAGCAGCTGGCGCACCTGTTCACCCTGTTCCCCCGCGAGCAGGTTCTGGTCTACCGCTATCGGGACCTGGTGGACCGGCCCGCCGAGACCCTGGACCGGATCTGCCGCTTCCTCGGGGTCGAGACCGGCGTCATCACCGAGGTTCCCCGTGAGAACGTGACCGCGCACCCGGAGCCGACACGCGGGCACCGCGTGCTGTCCAGGGCGCTGCGCGTCGGATCGGCGGTCGGCCGGTTCCTGCCGGCGCGGGTGAGCGGGGCGCTGACCGATCCGCTGGAACAGCGGCTGCAACAGCGGGCGCGCTCCCGCCAGCCCCTGACCTGGGATCAGCGGGAGCAGCTGATCGGCTACTTCGCCAAGGACGTGGCACTGCTGCAGAAGGTGACCGGCGAGGACTTCAGCGACTGGCTGCGTCCCCGTGAGCGGTCCGGCGGCCTGGTGGGCGTCCGCCCCGCCGGCCAGCGCCAGGCCCGGAACGGCCGCCCGCAGACGTGACGCGGAGTTTCCCCCCGGCCCCGCCGGCGGGGCCGGGGGTCGTACGGCGTGCCGCGGTGCGGGAAAGCCCGCGCGCGCCAGTCAGCGCGGCCCGGTATGGAGCGCGGGAAAGGCCGCTCGCCCATGGCTGACGCAGAGCGCGGGGAAGCCCCGCGCTCTGCGTCAGCGCAGCTCGGTACGGAGGTCGTGCGCCCCGTCGGCGCGGGTGTACTCGTAGTAGAGCCGCCGCCCGCCCTCCGGCAGGTCCACGATGTCCAGGTAGCGCAGGCCGCCACCCGCGTGCGGTGAGGCGGCGGCGGGCACGACGCCGACCGGGGTCAGCACGGCCGGGTCGACCCCGACGGCCACGCCGGTCTTCTCCTCGTAGTTCTCCGCCGCGGTGGCTCGGCCGTCGTAGAAGGCCAGCACCTGCCCCTCCAGAAAGCGGACCGCGGCGATCCGCGCGCCCCGGGCGTCCCAGAGGCCGGGACGGCCGCTGAGCGCCGTGCCCTGCCAGATCCATTCGAGCCCGTCGGCGCTGGTGGCGTAGTCGCTCACCATCTGGTCGGCCTCATCGGGCTCGGCCAGCGGATGGCAGGAGGCCCACAGGTGCCACATTCCGCCCTGCCGTACGATCACCGGGTCCTTGACGCCCGTCTTCGGGTCGCCGGGCAGCACGGTCTGGCGGTGCCCGGGGTCGAAACCGGACGGGTCGTCGGCCTCCAGCACCTCCACGCGCCAGTGCTTGGTGCCGTAGGTGGCGCAGCTCAGATAGAGCCGCCAGCGACCCTCCGGAGTACGGATCAGGGTGGGTCGCTCCAGCGACTCGGTGTCCATCTCCTGCCTGCCGATCGTGACCAGCGTCTCGAACCGCACGCCGTCGGAGGACCGGGCGACGACGACGGCGTAACCGCGTCCCTCCCCGATGGGCCGGCGCAGCCGGTACGCGAGATAGATCAGCCCGTCGCTCGCCACCGCGCTCGGGGCACCCGCCCAGTGGCCTGCGGCCGACTCGGCCGGCTCGATCGCGACCACCGAACGCTCGGGGTCGGGAAGGAAGTCCTCGATAGTCACGGCACCGACGGTAGGCAAAGCTTGCGCATCACTCACAGAGAATCACCAATCATGGTCACGAGTTTGGTCACCCTTTGACGATCGATTAGGGCTGATCGCCTCAGAGCCTCCGCACGAGAGTCGTCGGCGGCTGCCGCCCATCCTTGAGGAGGAGTGGCACGATCCGGCATGCCGAATTTGATGTCGAGGGGCAGGTGCGGGGGGACGAGCCCGGGGAAGGACCCGATGTTTGACGGTACCTCCTGGTGAGGGGTGCCTCGAAGCGGGAATCGGCGGCGGTTACACTGTGCCCCCCGCGTCCCCTGCGTCTCCCGTGTCCCCTGTGAGGGTGATCTCTGCTCTCCCGCGGCATGGTCGCACGATCCTCAGGAACGGCGGAGCGTCGCGCTGGGCACGGGGATGGCAGGGAAGGGGTTGTCGGGCGGCAGGATGAGCCGCCGTGCCTCCGCCGGGCGCGTGGTGGCGTCCAGGTGAAGGAGCGCGGCCCCGATCCCGGCCGCGCCGACCATGTAGCCGGTGTCGGCGGTGACCTCCCAGGGCCGCAGCCGCCGATAGGCCTGGTACCAGCGGGAGCCCTGCTCATCGTGGCCCGCGGCGCGTCCGATCAAATTCGCCCCCAGGGCCTGGGCGAGCTCCAGATGCGTCTGGCTGCCGGTCGCCGCCCAGAGGCCGACGAACAGCTCCAGCAGCCCGGCCGCGCCGCAGCACTGGCAGGCCGCGTTCCAGTAGCCGTTCGTCTGGCGGGCGGGAACACCGCTGACGGCGATCCCCCTGGCCAGCCGCTCGACCCAGTCGAAGTCGGCGGCGTCGCCCGCCACCCGATGCAGCTCGTAGAACATCCTCGCGACCCCGGCGGAGCCCGAGCAGAAGCCCAGATAGTGCAGGTCACGGCCCTGCGGGATGTGGTGCGGGATCATCGCGCACCGTTCGGTCACGGTGCTGACCGCCCGGACGAAGTCGGCCCCTCTCCTGGCGGCGCTCAGGAAGTGGCTCTCCCCGGTCACGCCGTACAGGCGGGCGAGCAGGAAGGCGGTGCCGGCCGTGCCGGACAGGAAGCCCGGCGTGACGGCGTCCAGCGGCAGGTCCGCGCAGGCGCCCTCGCCGAAGCGGTGGCCGGGCACGACGAGCGTGGCGATACGGGCGCCGGCCTCGACGGCGATCTCCTGGTAGGCGGGCACCCCCAGGATGCCCCCGGCGTGCAGGAGACCGAGGATGATCCCGCCGTCGCCGCGCTGGGCGGGATCGCCGGTCCAGCCCAGGCCTCCGTCGATCGGGCGCGCGCTGCGCACGATCTGGTCGGCGACGGCCCCGGCCTCGATCTCGAAGGAGTCGTCGCCGGTGGCCCATCCGGCCTCGGCGAGCACGAACATCACTCCGGCCAGGCCGTGGTGGAGGGAGAGATCGGCCTGCTCGCGCCAGGTGGCGGCCAGGTATCGGGCTCCGGCCCTCGCATCGACGAGATAGCTCTCGTCTCCGGTGGCGGCGGCGAGCTCGAGGAAGAACAGGACGATCCCCGCCGCCCCGGAGTACAGCGACAGCGGATGGTCGGGCATGGCGGCCCGGCCTCGCGGGTCGGGGTTGGCTCGCCAGTGCCGGCCACGCTCGTCGTCCACGGCCGCCGACCGGATCCAGCGCGCGGCCCTGACCGCGGTGGCCAGCGGGTTCTCGGCCCCCGGTTCCGGGCTCATGGCGGCTCCTTCGTGTGGCGAGACCATTACCTTACCCGCATTTCCTACAGGATCAATGGGTAATTCTGATACTCAGGATACTCGCCGCGTCGCACGGCGTCACTCTCCCGGTTATACCCGCTGCCCGCCCCCGGCAGGCCACGCTCGACCGCCTCCGGCCACATCGCATGAAACGACCCTACTGCCGCGGGCGGCCTCCGCCCACTTGGGCGTGTCGCCGTACGCAGAAGCGGCTATTTGTCATGACATTCTGATGTCCGCTAGCCTGATCACGGAGCGTATGTACGGGGAGGGCGAATGACAGCGGAGCTCGCCATCGACCTCGACCGGTCCAGCCCGATCCCCCTGTACTTCCAGGTGGCGGAGCAGATCTCCGAGGCCATCCGGCGTGGCGACCTGATCCCCGGCTCCCGGCTGGACAACGAGATCCTGCTCGCCGACCGGCTCGGCCTGTCCCGGCCGACCGTGCGCCAGGCGATCCAGTATCTCGTCGACAAGGGCCTGCTGGTGCGCAAGCGAGGCGTCGGAACCCAGGTGGTGCACGGCCAGGTCAAGCGCTCGGTGGAGCTCACCAGCCTCTACGACGACCTGCGCAGGGCCGGCCAGGAGCCGGCCACCCGGGTGCTGTCCCTGGAGCGCGCGCCGGTCCAGGAGGACGTCGCCGCGATCCTCGGGGTCACGATCGGCACGGAGATGCTGCGCCTGGAGCGGATCCGCTATGCCTCCGGCGAGCCGCTGGCGCTGCTGCACAACTGGCTGCCCCTCGGCCTCGCCACGCTGACCGCCGAGAACCTCTCAGAACGCGGGCTCTACGAGCTGCTGCGCGCGGCCGGGGTGCGAATGCGCGTGGCGAACCAGCGCATCGGAGCGCGCGCGGCCACCGCGGCCGAGGCCAGACTGCTCGACGAGCGGCGCGGCGCGCCGCTGCTCACCCTGCTCCGCACCACCTACGACGATCAGGGCAGGGCCGTGGAGTACGGCTCACACGTCTACCGGGCCTCGCACTACTCCCTGGAGGTCACGCTCATCGAGCGCTGACCGGCTCGAACACACGACTGCCGGGCGCCGACCGGCTCCGCCTCGGAGCGCCGGGCCCCGACCGGCTCGAACCCACGAGCGGCAGGCAGGGGTGCCGCTCGTGCGCGACGAGAAAGCAGTACGGCGCCTCGCCGAACTGCTCCCGGCCTCGTTCTCGCCTCTGTCGTGAGCCCGCTTCGACCAGGCGACAGGTCTGACCGGCGTTCACGATTCGCGGAGCCATGCCCTTGGACGTGGCGCCCGCCGTCCGTGCCGGGCCATTCCCCGCGGGGAATTGTCGCTGTTCACCGGCGGCCTGCAAGGTGTGACGCATGGACGACGACATCCGCTTCGGCGTGCCACCGCAGGAGGAAACGCCCGGCGGGGCGCAGGACCGGCACGGGGCTCCATGACCCGGGTCGGACCGGATGGCGGCGGGATCGCCTCCGCGTGCTCGGGCGATGCAGGCGGATGTCTCGGCCAGGCGATGCGGTCTCGCGTCATCAAGCACCGGTGACAGGGACTCCCGACGAACAGAAAGAGGACACGATGCGGGCCTATCAGCTCGACCGGTTCGAAAGCCTCGACGGTCTCGTCCTTCGAGACCGTGAGATGCCGCAGCCCGGCCCCGGCGAGGCCGTTGTACGGATTCACGCCCGGTCGCTGAACTACCGGGATCTGCTCATCATGCACAGGCGGTATCCGGTCCCGGGCACGGCCGGAGTCGTGCCGGTGAGCGACGGCGCCGGCGAGGTAGTGGCCGTCGGCGAGGGGGTGACCCGCGTCGCTGTCGGCGACCGTGTCGCCGCCACCTACTTCCCGCGCTGGCGGGACGGCCGCTTCGCCGTCGAGATGGCAGCCGAGCAGTTCGGCTGCACCCGCGACGGCATGCTGGCCGAGTTCGCGGTCGCCGACCAGGAAGCACTGGTCACGATCCCGGCGCACCTCTCGTACGAGGAGGCGTCGACGCTGCCCTGTGCCGGGGTAATGGCCTGGTCCGCGCTCACGGGTCTCCGGCCGGTGCTGCCGTCGGAGACCGTGCTCACGATCGGATCCGGGGGTGTGGCGCTGTTCGCGCTGCAGTTCGCCACGCTGTTCGGCGCGCGCGTCATCGCGGTCACCTCGAGCGAGTCGAAAGCCGAGTTGCTCAAGCGACACGGCGCGAGCGTGGTCGTGAACTCCTCCCGGTCTCCCGACTGGGAGCGCGCGGTGCGCGACGCGACGGACGGTCGCGGCGTCGACCACGTGGTCGAGACCGGTGGGCTCGACACGCTGCCCAGATCGCTGGCCAGTTGCGGAGCCGACGCGCACCTCGCATTGGTCGCCGCCCTCGGGGCCGGCACCCTCGACGCGCCGGCGCTGGGTGCGCCCGCCACCATCCGGCGACTCTACGTCGGCAGCCGCGCGAGCTTCGAGGCGATGAACCGGGCGATCGCGCACCACACGTTGCGCCCGGTCATCGGCAGCGTGTTCCCGTTCGACGAGGCGAAGGACGCCTACACGCACTTCGCCGCCAAGCAGCATGTCGGCAAGGTCGTGATCGGAACATGAGATCCATCGCCGACGCTCCAGGCCAGAGCCCGGGATCGCGGCGCCGATGACGCGGGGCGTCGGTCGAGGCAGAGGTCCGGCTGCCGGTCACGCAGGGCCGACCCGCACACCGCAGGCGGTGCGGCCGGAGAGCGCCTCCGTGCCGCTGCGGTGGCCGTCGGTGGATCAGGCCCGGCTCCACATCATGATCGTCGGCGCGCGCTGCCGGAACCGATTGCGGGTGACCGTACGAGCCCTTCGCCGGCGGGACGGTCCCGGTACGGCAAACCCGGCACCACGATCGGGCCGCCCAGGTCAAACCCAGAGAAAATAGCTCTGAAGTGCGGGGTCATTCCGTGCACCGCTCCATCTTCCGGGAACGTGACATCTAGGATCACCGAGGAGGAAGCTTGGCCATGACCTCAGATCCGGGACAGGGCGATGCGCGGCCGGAGGCGTGAGTGGTCGGCGGTCCTCAAACTGCTGAGAACCGTCGCGGGCGCGAGCCAGAACGTCATGCTCGTCGAGGGCGAGCCGGGGATAGGGAAAAGCCTTCTTCTCCTCGAAGCCGCGAGCGTCGCGTCCGCGCGAGGAGTCGCGGTGGCCGCCGGACGGGCCGACCAGCTGGGACGGCTGATGCCGCTGGGACCGCTGCTGTCCGCCCTGGAGGAGTCACCGGCGCCCATCACCGTCGCCAGGCACGCCTTCCCCTTTCCCGAGGGGTCCGGTCTGCTGCTGTGGCTGGCCGAACAGGTTCAGACCTCGCTGGAGGAGAGAACCGGCTCCGGGCCGCTGCTCGTCACCCTGGACGATCTCCAGTGGGCCGATCCGGCCACGCTCATGGCCCTGCGGACCCTGCCCTCGCAGCTGGCGTCCCGTCCCGTGGCCTGGCTCCTGACCCGCCGTACCGCCTCGGGCCACGACGACGCCGACCGGCTGTTCGACCTGCTGGAAGAGGAGGGAGCCGTCCGGATCCTCCTGCAACCGCTCGACGACGACGCGGTGGCCGAGATGTCCACCGACGCCCTGGGCGTGCCCGCCGGGGAGGAACTGGCCGTGCTGGCCACCCAGGCCGGCGGCAACCCGCTCCTTCTCGCCGAACTCCTCAGGGGGCTACGCGAGGAGGAGCGCGTCCGCGTCGAAGACGGCGTCGCCCGGCTGACCGGGGCCGCGCTGCCGGGGCGCGTCCACACCGCCGTACGGCGACGCCTGGACGAGCTCGGCACCAAGACCCGGCACCTGCTGGAGGCCACCGCGGTGCTCGGGCGCTCGTTCTCGCCGACGTACGCGGCCGAACTGCTCGGCGAGACTCCGACCGCGCTGCTTCCCGCGCTTGAGGAGGCGCTGGCGGCGGGCGTGCTCGTCGCCACCTCCGACGAGCTGGCGTTCCGGCACGAGTTGCTCTGGCGGTCGGTCGTCGAGAAGGTGCCCGTGCCGGTACGGCAGGCGTTGCACCACCAGATCGAGCGCAACCCGCCCATCCGTCCGGCCCCCGTACACCGGCACACCGACGATGCCACGGCCGAGGCGCTGGTGGCCCTGTCGCTGCTCGCCTGGGACGAGGGCAGGCTCTCCCGCGGCCTCGACCTGGCCCGCGAAGCCGTGGAACTACCGGCCGGCGGATGCCATCCACGGCCGTGGACCGTCCTGGCGAGGATGCTGACCGACCTCTGGCTGCTCGACGAGGCGGAGGCGATGACGGAGAGCGCCGAGGCGGAGGCGGATGGACAACCTCTGTGGGCCGCCGAGATCTCCGTCCTCCGCGCCCGCCTGGCCCTCGCCGCGGGCCGGCCGGGCGGCGCGATCGAGCAGGCCGAGGCCGGCCTGGTCGCCGCGAGTGTCCTGGACGCCCCGGCCCTCGCCTCCTCGGCCGTCTCGGTGCTCGGCACGGCGTCACTGCGAGCGGGCGATCTTCCCGGCGCCGCCAGATACCTGGAGAGGGATCCGGCCAGGTCGGCGCGGGGCGTGCCGCCGTGCACGCGGCTCCACTCGGAGCTGACGGCCGGGCGGATCAGCGAGGCGCTCGACGGAGCCGCGGCCGCGATGGGATCGCTCGGCCTCATCTACGACGCGCTGCCCAGGCACACCGGCGCGCTGACCGGTGAGCCCGCCGCCGCGGCGTGGCTGGTACGGGTGGCGATGGCGACCGGCGACCCGCGGCGGGCCGACGCCGTCGTCGACGCGGCGGAGGGCATCGCCTGGCGCAATCCCTCCCTGCCCGGACCCTCGGTGGCCGCCTGCCACGCGCGGGGCCTGCGCGACCACGACCCCGACGCGCTGGGCCGGGCCGCGGCCGAGCATACCGACCCGTGGGCCAGGGCCTCGGCGGCGGAGGATCTCGGCGTGCTGTTCAGCGCGGACGGCGGCTCCCGCGACCTGGTCGTCGACAGTCTCAACGACGCGCTCACCTGTTACGGGACCGCGGAGGCCACCCGTGACGCGGCACGGGTGCGGGGCAGGCTGCGGGCGCTGGGCGAGCGCCGCCGTCACTGGGTCAGGACCGATCACCCCGTGTCGGGATGGGACAGCCTGACCGGTACCGAGCACGCGGTCTGCGATCTGGTCGCCCAGGGGCTGACGAACCGGCAGACCGCCGAGCAGATGTTCATCAGCGAGCACACCGTCGCCTTCCACCTGCGCCAGGTCTTCCGCAAGCTGAACATCCGCTCGCGGGTCGAGCTGGCCAGGCGCTCCGGAGAGGAGAGCGTTCATCCGACCGGCTGAGGCACCACGCGTGTGACGTGCTCGTGCACCAGCCGGACCGCCATCGCGCCCTCACCCACGGCCGAGGCGACCCGTTTGACCGACTGGCTTCTGACGTCGCCCACCGCGAAGACGCCCGGCAGGCTGGTCTCCAGGGGCAGGCTGTCGTCGAAACCGGTGAGGACGAATCCCTTGTCGTCGAGGGCGAGGGAGGGGGCGAGCCAGGCCGTGCACGGATCGGCGCCGATGAGCACGAACATGGCCCGGGTGTGCAGGCGCGTCCGCGCCCCGGTCTGGTTGTCCTCGGCGATGACGGCCTCCAGGCCATCGGTGCCGACGAGCTTGCGCACCTCGGTGTGGAGCATCACCTCCACCCGGGGGTTGTTCTCGATCCGGTCGGTGAGATAATGCGACATGTTCTGCCCGAGGCTCTCCTCGCGGACGAGCAGGCGCACCGAGGCGGCGTGCTCGGACAGGAAGATCGTCGCCTGGCCGGCCGAGTTCCCGCCGCCCACCACCACGACCGGGTCACCCTTGCAGAATCCGGCCTCGGCCAGGGTCGCGGCGTAGTACACGCCGTTGCCCTCGAAGTCCTCCAGGTCCGGCACGTCGAGCCTGCGGTAGCGCGCCCCGGTGGCGATGATCACCGTCCGGCCGTGGACCGGCCGCCCCTCGCCGAGACCGATGGTGTAGTGGCCGTCCCGCTGCTCCAGCGAGGCGGCCTCGGCCGGGACGCCGAGGGACGCGCCGAACTTCCTGGCCTGGATGACGGCCCGTTCGGTGAGTTCGGCGCCGGAGATGCCCGTGGGGAAGCCGAGATAGTTCTCGATGCACGAGGAGGTGCCCGCCTGGCCGCCGAGCGCGACCGCGTCGAGCACCACCGTGCTCAGACCCTCCGACGCCCCGTACACCGCGGCCGCCAGGCCCGCCGGGCCCGCTCCCACGATGACAAGATCGACGACGCTCTCCGGCATGGCCGGTGCGGGCAGGCCGACGGCGCGCGCCAGCTCGGCGTTGCCGGGATTGCGCAGAACCCGGGTCCCGCCCACGATCACGATCGGGGTCTGATCCGACGTGATGCCGAGGTTGCGGATCAGCGCCTCCGCGTCCCCGTCCTCCTCCAGATCGATCCACCGGTGCGGCAACCGGTTTCTGGCGGCGAACTCGCGCAACCTCCGGGTGCCGGGCGAGTAGCGGGAGCCGATGATCCTCAGCCCCCTCCCCTGGACGATCAGCAACGAGCGGCGGACCATGTAGGCCCGCAGGATCAGGTCTCCCAGCTCGCAGTCATGGGCGACGATCTCCCGCAGGCGCCAGGTCGGAACCGCCAGGACCTCACCCGCCTCGCAGACGACCGACGTCAAGAACGACTTCAGGCCCGTGAGCAGCCCCAGCTCACCGAGGAAGCGCCCGGGCCCGTGCACCCAGGTGACCTGCTCGTCGTCGACGCCGGCCACCTTCCCCGTCAGGATGACAAAAAATTCCGGGCAGACCTCGCCCTGCCTGACCAGGACGTCGCCCACCCGGGTGGGCCGGCGGGTTCCGTAGGGTGCGAGCCTGTCGATCTGCCCGTCGCTCAACCGGGGAAAGGCCCCGTGATGGTCGGGCGTCTCCGCGAACGCGTCCATCTCAGCCGTCCTTCCTGCCTGCCGCCGCACCCGCCGAGGCGAGCGCGCCCTCCACCCAGGCGCGCAGTTCGGTGACCGGCGCGGCGCCCGCCCGCTCGGCCACGACGCGCCCGCCGCTCACGACCATGAGGTACGGCACCGCGCGGATCGTGAAGCGGTCGGAGAGCTTCGGCGCCCGGTCGATGTCCACCTTGACGAGCTTCACCCTGCCGGCGAAGTCCTGGGTCACCTGGTCGAGGGCGGGGCTGACCATCCGGCAGGGCCCGCACCACGTCGCCCAGAAGTCGACGATCACCGGGGTCGTCGAGCCTTCGACCACCTCGGCGAAGTCGTCGTCACCGGCCTCGGCGATCCACGGCAGCGACCGATGACAGGAGCCGCAGTGCGGAACGCCCGCCGCGATCGCGGGCACGCGGTTCTTCTTCCCGCAGTTCCCGCACTGCACGATGCGCGATGACATGGCCGGTCCTCCTCATTCGTAGGTGACGGCGAGCTCTCCCTCGGCGAGGCCGACCCGGATCACGGCGCCCTCCTGCGCCTCCCCGGTGATCAGCGCACGTCCGATGCGGGTCTCGACCTCCCTGGCGATGAACCGGCGCAGCGGACGGGCGCCGTACACGGGGTCGTACCCCCGCTCGGCGATGTATCTGAGCGCGTCCTCGGTGATCTCCAGCCGGATCCCCCGCTGGTCGAGCCGGGCGCGCAGCTCGCCGAGCATGAGGCCGACGATGCGCTCGATCTCGTCGGGGGTGAGCGGCTTGAAGATCACGATGTCGTCCACCCGGTTGAGGAACTCCGGACGGAAGCGGGAGCGCAGCTCCGCCATGACCTGCTGCTTGGCGTCCTGCTTGATCTCGCCGCCCGGCGTGACGCCTTCGAGGAGGTACACGGAGCCGATGTTGGAGGTCATGATCAGGACGGTGTTGCGGAAGTCGACGGTCCTGCCCTGCGCGTCGGTGAGCCGCCCGTCGTCCAGCACCTGCAGCAGCGTGTTGAAGACGTCGGAGTGCGCCTTCTCCACCTCGTCGAACAGCACGACGGAGTACGGCTTGCGCCGTACGGCCTCGGTCAGCTGGCCGCCCTCCTCGTATCCGACGTAACCCGGAGGCGCGCCGACGAGGCGGCTGACGGTGTGCCGCTCCTGATATTCGCTCATGTCGATGCGGATCATGTTGTCCTCGGTGTCGAACAACGCCTCCGCGAGGGCCTTGGCCAGCTCGGTCTTGCCGACCCCCGTCGGCCCCAGGAAGATGAACGATCCGATCGGGCGGCGCGGGTCCTTGATGCCGGAGCGGGCCCGGATGACCGCGTCGGCCACCAGCTGCACCGCCTCGTCCTGGCCGACCACCCGCTCGTGCAGGATCTCGTCGAGGCGCAGCAGCTTCTCCCGCTCCCCCTCCTGCAGGCGGCTCACCGGGATGCCCGTCCATCTGGAGACGATCATCGAGATCTCGTCGTCGGTGACGACCTCGCGCAGCAGGCGTGCGACGCCCTGCTTGCTGAGCAGGCGTTCCTCCTCGATCTGCAGCCGCCGTTCGAGCTCGGGCAGCCTGCCGTGCCGCAGCTCGGCCGCGCGGTTGAGGTCGTAGTCGCGCTCGGCCCGCTCGGCCTCGGCCCGCACCTGCTCGAGCTCCACGCGCAGAGCCTGGACCGTGCGCAGCGCGTGCCGTTCGGCCTCCCACTGCGCGCGCATGGCATCGGCCTCGGCGCGCAGGTCGGAGAGCTCCCTGCGCAGCTCCTCCAGGCGGGCCGCGCTCGCGGCGTCCTCCTCCTTGGCGAGCGCGGTCTCCTCGATCTCCAGCCGCATCACCCGGCGGGTGAGCTCGTCGAGCTCGGCGGGCATGGAGTCGATCTCCGTACGGAGCATCGCGCAGGCCTCGTCCACCAGGTCGATGGCCTTGTCGGGAAGGAACCTGTCGGAGATGTAGCGGTGGCTCAGCACGACGGCGGCCACCAGGGCGCTGTCCTGGATCTTCACCCCGTGGAAGACCTCCAGTCGCTCGCGCAGGCCTCGCAGGATCGACACGGCGTCCTCGACCGAGGGCTCGTCGATCATCACCGGCTGGAAGCGGCGCTCCAGGGCGGCGTCCTTCTCGATGTGCTTGCGATACTCCCCGAGGGTCGTCGCCCCGATCATGTGCAGCTCGCCGCGGGCGAGCATGGGCTTGAGCATGTTGCCCGCGTCCATGGCGCCCTCCGCCGCGCCGGCGCCCACCACCGTGTGCATCTCGTCGACGAAGAGCAGGATCCGCCCCTCGGCGGCCTTGACCTCGCCCAGCACTGCCTTCAGCCGTTCCTCGAACTCACCGCGGTACTTGGCGCCGGCCACGAGCGCGCCCATGTCGAGGCTGAAGACCGTCTTGCCCTTGAGCCCCTCGGGCACGTCCCCGTTGCCGATCCGCTGGGCGAGGCCCTCCACGATGGCGGTCTTGCCCACTCCGGGATCGCCGACCAGGACGGGGTTGTTCTTGGTCTTGCGGGACAGGATCTGGATGACGCGGCGGATCTCGGCGTCGCGGCCGATGACCGGGTCGAGCTTGCCCGCCACCGCGTCGGCCACCAGATCGCGCCCGTACTTCTCCAGCGCCTCGTAGGCGACCTCGGGCATCGCCGACGTCACCCGCTGGTTGCCCCGGACCGCGGTGAGCGCCTTGAGGAAGCTGTCCCTGGTCAGACCCTGCTGGTGCAGCAGCCGTCCGGCGGCGGTCTCGTTCCCCTCCTCAAGCAGGGCGATGAGCAGATGCTCGACCGAGACATACTCGTCCTTGAGCCTGTCGGCCTCACGCTTGGCCGCCTCCAGCAGGCGCGACAACCGCTGCGTCACATAGACCTGGCCGGGCTCGGCGCCGGGACCGCTGACCCGGGGCCTGCGGTTCAGCTCGGCCTCCAGCTCCTCCCTGAGCCGGTTGGGGTCGGCGTCGGCGGCGAGCATCAGCCGGGGGATCAGCCCCTCCGGCTGGTCGATCAACGCCAGCAGCAGCTGCTCACCGTCGACCTCGGTGTGGCCGAAGCGAAGTGCCTTGGTCTGCGCGTCGTGTAACGCCTCCTGCGACTTCTGCGTCAGCTGGTTCAGGTCCACGACGAGCCTCCTGTGGGTCGGGAACGGTCGCGCAGTGCCGCCTCCAGTTCGGCGATGCGGTCCAGCAGGTGGACCACGAGACCGAGGGAGGCGTAGTTGAGGGAGAACCCCGCGCGCAGGCGCTGGACCCGCGCCATGACCTGCAGCTCGGGCAGCGGGAACCAGAGACGTCCGGCGGCGTCGCGCCGCGCTTCGAGCACGCCGAGGACGACGAGGCGGCGCACCAGCTCCGGATGCGTGCCGGTGGCCCTGGCGAACGCCTCCAGGTCCAGACGGTCGGGCCTGATGAGGGAGTAGGTCATCACCGCCTCCTCGGATCGAATGTCGAGACCGCGGCGAGCTGCTCGAACAGGCGCCGCTCCTCCTCCGACAGCTGTGGCGGAACCATGATCCGCACCTCGGCGTACAGGTCGCCCGGCTTGCCCCGGGCGCCTGGCATCCCCCGGCCGCGCAGCCGCAGCCGCCGGCCGCCGGACGTGCCCGCGGGCACCTTGACCTTGGCCTCGCCCTCCGGGGTCTCGACCGCGACGGAGGCGCCGAGCGCCGCCTCCCACGGGGTGACGGGGAGATGGACGTAGATGTCGCGGCCCTCGACTCGGTAGCGGGGATGCGGCGCGATCCTGACGATCAGGTAGAGGTCTCCGGCGGGAGCCCCGTCACCGCCCCTGCCTCCCTGACCGGCCAGCCTGATGCGCTGCCCGGCGGTCACGCCCGCGGGAATCTCGACGTCCAGCCTGCGCGAGTCGCCCAGGACGATCGAACGCCGGCCGCCGTGGTAGGCCTCCTCCACGGTCAGCTCGATCTCGGCTTCCTGGTCGGCGCCGGGGATCGGCCCCCAGCCCCGGCCCGCCCGGCCCCCGCGGCCGGTGAAGATGCCGCCGAGGAGGTCCTCGAGGTCGACGTCCTGGCCGAAACCGCCGAAGCCCCCGGTTCCGGCCTGGCCCGCCCGGCCCTGCCCGGCCCCGCGGCCTCGGGCACGTGCCCAGGTCTCCGGGTCCACGCCGTCGGGCACCTGGCGGAAATCGGCGCCGAACGCGTCGTAGCGGCGCCGGGTGGCCGGATCGGACAGGACGCTGTACGCCTCCGAGGCCTCCTTGAACCGGTCCTCGGCGGCCGGGTCCTTGTTGACGTCGGGGTGGTTGTCGCGCGCCAGCTTCCGGTAGGCGCGCTGGATCTCGTCCTGGCTCGCTCCTCTCGGCACCCCGAGGATCTCGTAGAAGTCACGGCGGGGGGGCATCATTCCCCCTTGGCCACCACGACCAGCGCGGGTCGCAGCTGCTGTTCGCCGTCTCCGTAGGCGGGCCGTAGCACGTGCAGGACGGTCCCGTCGGGCGCGCCCTCCTGCGCGAGTACGGCCACCGCCTCGTGCCTGGCCGGGTCGAACGTCGCTCCGGTGTCGTCACGGCGTGCGAAGCCGAGACGGGCGAGCACGTCCTGGGCCTGGTCCCGGATCGCCTTCAGCCCCTCGATGATCGACGCGGGATCGGTCTCCGCGTGTTCCAGGGCGCGTTCCAGGTTGTCCAGCACGGGCAGCCACTCGGCGGCCGCCCGCGCGCGTTCGTCGCCCCGCACCCGCTCGACGTCCCGGACGACGCGTTTACGAAGGTTGTCCAGGTCTGCCAGAGCACGCCGCCAGCGGTCCTCCAAGTCGGTGACCTGTGCCTGGAGCTCCTCGATCCGCGCCTGGGGCTCTGCCGCGTCCGGCGCGGGGCTCTCGTCCGGCCCAGCCCCCTGGTCCGACGCGGTGCTCTGATCCGGGACGGCGCGTTCGGTGCGCTCGGTTCCCTTCCTTTCGGATGGCTCATTCATTGGTCGTGAACTCCGCGTCGATGACATCATCGTCGTTCCCGCCCTGAGCGCCCTGAGCGCCCTGAGCGCCCTCCGGTCGGCCGGGGCCGCCCGAGGGGCCGGAGGCCGACGTTCCGAGGCTCTGGTAAACCTGCTGCAGATCGGTCGTGAGAGACCGGAGCCGGTCGAGCGGGGCCTCCTGCTTGATCGCCTCGCGGGCGTCGGTCACCAGCATCTCGGCCCGCGCCTTCTCGTGGACGGGCACCGCGTCCCCCAGCTCCGCCAGGCGCCGTTCCACCTGGTAGGCGGCGCTGTCGAGCTCGTTGCGCGCGTCGACCATCTGCCGCAGCCGCTGGTCCTCGTCGCGGTGCCGCTCGGCGTCGGCGACCATCCGCTCGATCTCGCTCTGGTCCAGGGTCGAGCTCTCGGTGATGGTGATGCGCTGCTCGGCACCGGTGTCCTTGTCCTTGGCGGAGACGTTCAGGATCCCGTTGGCGTCGATGTCGAAGGTCACTTCGATCTGGGGTACGCCGCGCGGCGCCGGCCTGATGTTCTCCAGCCGGAATCGGCCGAGGACCCGGTTGTCGGCGGCGCGCTCGCGCTCGCCCTGCAGCACCACGACGTCCACGGCGGTCTGGTTGTCCTCCGCGGTGCTGAACACCTCGGAGCGGCGGGCCGGAATCGTGGTGTTCCGCTCGATGACCTTGGTCATGATCCCGCCGAGTGTCTCGATGCCCAGCGAGAGCGGCGTCACGTCGAGCAGGACGACGTCCTTCACCTCGCCCTTGATGACGGCCGCCTGCACCGCGGCGCCCAGCGCTACGACCTCGTCCGGGTTGACCGTCATGTTCGGGTCCTTGCCACCCGTCATGCGGCGTACCAGGTTCTGGACGGCGGGCATCCTGGTCGAGCCGCCCACCAGGATCACCTCGTCGATGTCGTCGGCGGTGAGCTTGGCGTCGGACATGGCCTGCTGGACCGGTCCCTTGGAGCGTTCGACGAGATCAGCGGTGATCTCCTCGAACGTCGCCCGCCTGAGCGTGGTGTTCAGGTGCTTGGGCCCCGAGGCGTCCGCGGTGATGAAGGGCAGGCTGACCTGCGTCTGGGTGACCGAGGACAGCTCGACCTTGGCCTTCTCCGCCGCCTCGAACAGCCTCTGCAGGGCCTGGGGGTCGCTGCGCAGGTCGATGCCGTTGTCCCGCTGGAACTCGTCGGCGAGATGGTCGACGATGCGCCGGTCGAAGTCGTCCCCGCCCAGGTGGGTGTCGCCCGCGGTCGCGAGAACCTCGACGACGCCCTCGCCGACGGTGAGGATGCTGACGTCGAAGGTCCCGCCGCCCAGGTCGAAGACCAGCACGGTCTCGTTCTCCTTGCGGTCCAGGCCGTAGGCGAGGGCCGCCGCGGTCGGCTCGTTGATGATCCTCAGCACCTCGAGGCCCGCGATCTTTCCCGCGTCCTTGGTCGCCTGGCGCTGGGAGTCGTTGAAGTAGGCGGGCACGGTGATGACGGCCTCGGTGACCTTCTCCCCGAGGAACTTCGACGCGTCGTCCACGAGCTTGCGCAGGACCGCGGCGGCGATCTCCTCGGGCGCGTACAGCTTTTCGTGGATCTTGAACCGGACGGCCCCGTCCGGCCCCGAGACCACGTCGAACGACACGGCGTTCAGCTCGCTGGAGACCTCGTCATAGCGGCGGCCGATGAAGCGCTTGGCCGAATAGATCGTCCCCTTGGGGTTGAGAATCGCCTGGCGTCGGGCCAGCTGCCCTACCAGCCGCTCGCCCTGCTCGGTGAACGCCACGACCGACGGTGTCGTGCGCGACCCCTCGGTGTTGGGGATCACCGTGGGTTTGTCGCCTTCCATCGCGGCGATAACCGAGTTGGTGGTGCCAAGGTCGATTCCGACTGCTTTAGCCATGTTGGCCTCCTAGATGCGCTGACCCTTCCGCGCCGGCCCATCCGTGTGGGCCTCTTGTCTGATCGATTGCGGCGAACGGTGAACAACGGTGAGCGCAGCACCCGGCTCCGGGGGTGCGGGCAGTCCTGCCCGCACCCCCGCCGGAGGCTCTTCCCGTCGCGGAAGCCCCGTTACGTGAGGTCTCCCGGATTGACGGAGCTCTCCCGCTGTACCTGAGGCATGCCGGCGTCGAGCAGCTTGCGCGCCTCGGCCGCGTGCTCGGCCGTGACCAGAACCTCGTAACGATCGGCGACCAGGGAACTGGAGGAGAGGAAGTCCCGCTTCCCGCCGCTGAGCGTGTGGGCGATCAGTCCGAAGATCGCTCCTGCTATCGCGCCCCAGATCAGACCCCACAGGGGCAGGGCGAGCGGAAAACCTCTGGCGAAGATCGCGAAGAACAGGCCGATCAGCAGACCGAACCAGGCACCCGACGCCGCGCCCATTCCCGCCGCGCGCACAGGGGTCAGCCGTCCGAGCACCTGCTCGATGAGCCGGAGGTCCACTCCGACGATCATCGTGTGCTCGACCGGGAACCGCTGGTCCGACAACTGGTCCACGGCCCGCTGGGCCTCGGCGTAGGTATGGAAGGTGGCGATGGGCTCGTGCCCGGTCAGAGTGATATCAGGTCGCATGGCGCTTCCCTTCACAGTGCTTCTTCATACTCACCGTGACCGCACCAGCGCGGCTGCACATCCCCAGACCTGGTAATCAGTCCGCGATCGCCGGCTCCAGGGCCTCCCGCGCGGCCATCTTGGCCGCCCTGCGCTTGACGATCAGCATGGTCGCGGCGCCGAACAGCACCGCGGCCGCCAGCCCCGCCCAGGAGAAGCCCTTGAGCCACTTCTCGGCGACCCTGCCCAGGTAGTAGACGACGGCGGTGGTCCCGCCCGCCCAGGCGATCCCGCCGAGCACGTTGGCGATCAGGAACTTCCAGTACGGCATGCGCACCGCACCCGCGATCGGACCCGCCAGGATGCGCAGAAGCGCGATGAACCGGCCGAAGAACACCGTCCACATGCCGTAACGCTGGAAGTAGCGCTCTGCCTTGTCGATGTGGTCCGGGCCGAAGTGCTTGGGGAACCTGCGGCCCAGCCGGTCGAACATGGGCTTGCCGCCCTTGCGTCCGATGGCGTAGCCGATCGAGTCACCGATGATGGCCCCGGCGCTCGCGCAGACTCCCACCCAGAACGGGTCGACCACTCCCTGCGCCGCCAGCAGCGCGGCACTGACCAGGACGATCTCTCCGGGCAGCGGGATGCCGAGACTCTCCACCCCGATCACCAGCCCGACCAGGAGACAGATCCACAACGGAGATATCGCCTGAAGCCACGCGTCGACATGCATGACAGACACTTTATTGCGACGCCCGGACCGTCCTCGCCCTTATGCCAGATGCCAGGGCCGGCCCGGGACGAATCCCGGCGGCGAGATCAGAGGGACGTGCGAAGGGCGGCGTCCAGCTCCGATCGCGAGGTGACCCCCAGCTTGGGGAAGATCCGGTAGAGGTGGGAGCTGACGGTCCGGTGCGAGAGGTAGAGCTTCTGGCCGATCTCCTTGTTGGTCAGTCCCTCGGCGGCCATCTGGACGATCTGGAACTCCTGCGGTGTGAGCTTGTCCCGTGCCTCGCTGTCCCGGCTGCGGCTGGTCTCCCCGGAGGCCCGCAGCTCCTGGCGCGCCCGCTCGCTCCAGGGAATGACGCCGAGAGCGTCGAACGTGTCGCGGGCGGCGCGCAGGGGCACCCGTGATTCGGCCGTACGCCGCTGCCGCCGGAGCCACTCGCCGTAGGCGAGCTGGACACGCGCGCGCACGAAGGACCACCGCTCCGTGTCCGCCCGGAGGGCCGCTTCGAAGAAGGGCTCCGCCTCGGCGTCGTCGGCCAGCACCGCCCGGGCGTAGCGCAGGCCTGCGTGCAGCGCCGGCGACGGCGTTCCGAGAGCCAGCGCCTCCATCTCCTCCACGATGCCCGCGATCGCAGCGCCCTGCCCGCTGTGCACGGCGGCGTCGGCGAGGTCCCCGACGGCACAGCAGTGCAGCGAGACGTCGCAGGCCGGGTCGGCGGGGTCGTACATCCGCCGCAGTTGCTCGTACGCTTCGCCGTAGCGCCCGCCGCCGAGGGCGGCGAGGCCGCGCGCATGCCGTACGGTGGCCAGCACCGGGCGTATGCCGACGGGCAGACCCTCCTGCTCGGCCTCCGCCGCGAGAACCTCGGCCCCGTCCAGGTCGCCGCGGAGCGCGGCGAGCATGGCCCCGAGGGCCTGTGAGATGGCGTGCAGATGCGGCTGGGCCGTCTCCCGCACCAGCCGGACGGCCTCCTCGACGGCGGGGATGGCCACGCTCAGGTCGGCGAGATGGACCGCGTTGCGCGCCTGCACCACGAGCGCCCGCGCCAGGATCCCGAGCCGGCCCTGCTCCCGCAGGCCGACGAGCGAGGCGGCGCACAACTCCTCCGCGAGATCGAACGCCCCCACCCTGACCGCCGCGCTGCCCAGCAGGCGAGCCGTCTGCGCGTCTCCGGGCGGGCTCGCGGCCAGGCGGCGGAGGCCTTCGATCACGACCGCGCCCCGCTCGATCGGAGCGGCGTACGCCAGGACCGCCAGGAGCCGCGCGTCCAGGTCGTCGATCGGCAGATTCTCGGCCACGGTGACGACGCGTTCCCGGGCCCGGGGATCGATCTGAGTCCAGGCGCACTGCAGGGCCGCGCTCCACAGGAGCTGCAGCGCGAAATCGATGTCCCCGTCCGCCGCCACGCCCTCGGCGAACTCGGCCAGCGAAAGCGCCTGCGCGCTGTCGTCGCGGATGCCGTCGGTGAAGCTTCCCCGGATCCACAGCATCCGCGCCCGCTGCCGTGGTGACGGTTCGAGGGGTTCGGCGTCGCGCAGGAGCCGGATGACCACGTCCTGCCGTCCCAGCTCGACCGCGTACTCGGCGGCCCGCAGCAGCCGCCGGACGCGGTGGGCGGGATCGTCGCTGAGCCGGGCGGCGCCCTCCAGCGCCGCGGCGGCCGTCATGATCGCGCCCTGGCGGTGCGCCCGCGCCGCCGCCTCCTCCAACTCCGACGCGATGGCCTCGTCGGGCCCGGCGCTGGAGGCCGCCCGATGCCAGACGCCCCGCTCCGGCCGGTCGCCGAGCACATCGGCCAGCGCGGCGTGTGCCAGGTGACGCTGCGACAGGCTCGAACTCTGACGGATCGCCGAGCGCATCAGCGGATGCCGGAACGCCACCCCCGCCTCGTCCGCGTCGACCAGCCCCACGGCGATCGCCGGCATCAGATCGTCCGCGGTGACGGCCCCTCCGACGACCGTCGACGTGGCGTTCAACGTCTCACTCAGCGAGGCGCCGTCGTTGAGCGCGGCGACCAGCAGCAGCGCGCGAGTGACCGAGGGCAGGCCCGACACCCGGGCGGTGAACGCCCGCTCCAGGCGGGTCGTCAGCGGAAGCCACGCCAGCAGGGCGCCCTCGCCGGTCTGCGGGGCCGAGGCCAGCGGCAACTCCACCAGGGCCAGGGGATTGCCCGCCGACTCCTTCAGCAACCGCCGGCGCACCGCCGGCGCCAGGTCCGGGCTGCGGGCATCCAGCAACGCCGCCGCGGCATCGTCATCGAGCCGTTTGAGCTGCAGCTCCCGCAACCCCGCCCCGTCGAAGGAGTTGGAAAAACCGTCCCGGATCGCGGCCAGCATCACCACCGGCTCCGCGTCCAGCCGCCGTGCGACGAACGCCAGCACATCGGCACTGGGGCGATCCAGCCAGTGCGCGTCCTCGATGAGAAGCAGCATCGGCGAGCCGGTGGCCGCCTCCCCCAGAACGTTCAGCACCGCCAGGGCGACCAGGAACAGATCCGGCACCGCCGTATCCGTCATCCCGAACGCCGCCCCCAGCGCATCACGCTGCGGACCGGGCAACGCATCGATCTCCGCACGGATCGGCAGCAACAGCTGATGCAGACCGGCAAAGGGCATGTGTGTCTCCGACTCCACCCCGGCCGCCTTCAGGATCCGCACACCGCGAGCGGCCGCCACCCCCGCGCACTCCCTCAGCAGCGCGGACTTGCCGATCCCGGCCTCCCCCCGCACCACCATCGCCGACCCGCCCCCGCCCAGGCGCTCCACGAAATCACCCAGCAGCCGCGTCTCGTACTCCCGCCCGTACAGCGGGGACACCGGCTGACCCGCCGGCCCGCGATCGGCCCCCAGACCCGGCTCACCCCCGGCCGGACGCGACCGCGCGCCTCCCTGAGCGCCGGGAGGCCGCCCGGTGCTCAGAACGGCAGTGCCGTGCGGATACGAACCCATCACGAGCTCCTCGGGTCATTCATAAGCGATTCGGGGACAACGGGCCGTTCGGCGAGACTCGGGGAGAGCCCGGGAGACACTGCGAGAAGGTTCAAAGCTCCTGCCCCCTCAACCAGGACAGGGCGATATTCGCGACCATCCCCCAGCCGCCGTCGATGGTCAAGGAGTGAGCCCTGTCGGGGAGGTTCTTGACGTCGGTGACCGCGTGCGGGTGGCAGTGCCGCCTCAGGGCGGCCCGGGTTGTCTGCTCGGGCACGGCGTGGTCGCGGCCTCCCGTGATCAGCAGCAGTGGGCCGCGCATCTCGGGGACGGCGGCGGCCTCGGCGGGCGACTGCGGGTCGAAGCCGGCGGCGGCGGCCTCGCACAGGACCTTGCCCGGCGCCGGGATCGCCCAGCGCTCGTAAAGCTCCCGGGACTCCTCCTCGGAGACGGCGTCGCCGAAGGCGTGGCGGAACTGCTCGGCGGTCAGTGAGACCGCCTTGTGCTTGATGCCCGGGTTCTTGAACACCGGGAAGGCCGAGTGCAGCGCCGGCAGCGGCAGCGGCAAGCCCTTGGCCTGGGCGGCGTCGATCGCCACGGCGGCGGCCGCGAGGTCCTGCCCGAGGAGTCTCTCAGCGATCATGCCGCCGAAGGCATGCCCGACCAGGATCGGCTTGACCGCGAGACCATTGATGATCTTGGCGTAGTGCTCGGTCACGTCCTCGATGCCGTGGTCGGCGATGCTCTCGGGGTTGGCCCGGGATTCCTCGACCGTGTCGGGGTCACCGGGCCAGCCCGGCGCCAGCGGCGCATGACCCGCCTCCCCGAAGAGCTTCACCCAGGGCTCCCAGGAGGCGGCGTGCAGCCACAGCCCATGGATGAAGATGACGGGGATGGGGGTCGCCATGGTCGCCTCTCGAGTCGGGTCCGGAGCGCTTCCCGCGCACGTCCGGTCATGCTCCAGAACACCACGGCCGGGTGCTCGCTCGCCCCGGGGAAAGTCCCCAGTCCCCGAGCCTCCCCGGCCCCTGGGGTAGGCGAACCCGGGTCACTCCCGCCGGGGAAACCGAACCCGGGTCACTCCCGCTGAGGCAACCGAACCCGAGTCACTCCCGCTGGGACGACCGAAACCGGATCACTCCCGCGCCAGCCCGTGCCGGAAGGCGTAGGTCACCGCCTGGGCGCGGTCCCGCAGGCCCGCCTTGGCGAACAGGTTGTTGACGTGGGTCTTGACCGTCGCCTCGGAGATGAACAGCTCACCGGCGATCTCCCCGTTCGACCGGCCCGCCGCGATCAACCGCAGCACCTCGCCCTCGCGGGGCGTGAGCCCGTCGGGCAGGCCGGGCACGTGGCGGACCCTGGTCACCACCTCGGCCAGCCGCCGCTGGATCCCGGGGTCGAACTGGGCCTGGCCTCCTACCACGGTGGCGATGGCGCAGGCCAGGGACTCGGCGTCGGTGTCCTTCGTCAGGTAACCCCGTGCCCCCGCGCCCAGCGCGGCGAACACCGACTCGTCGTCGGAGTAGGTCGTCAGGACCACCACCTGAACGTCTGGGTGGGCCGCCCGGATCCGGCGGGTGGCCTCCACCCCGTCCATCCGGGGCATGCGCAGATCCATCAGCACCACGTCGGGCCGGAGCGAGGCGACCAGGCTCACCGCCTCCTGCCCGTCGGACGCCGTCCCCGCCACCTCGATGCCGGGCAGCAGCCCGAGCAGCAGCACCAGCCCCTCGCGGACGACGGTCTGGTCATCGGCGACCACCACCCGAACGTTCATGCCGGCACCCGCAGCAGCACGCTGAACCCCTCCGCCTCCGCCTTCGCCGCCAGCGACCCGCCGATCAGCTCGGCCCGCTCCCGCATGCCCACCAGGCCGTAGCCTCCCCCCGACGACGCCAGCCGATCCGGAGCGCCACCGGTGTCGCGCACCTCCAGCTCGCACCAGCCCTCAAGGCGGCGCAGCTCCACCGAGACCGCCGCGCCCCGCGCGTGCTTCCGCGCGTTCGTCAGGGCCTCCTGGGCGGTCCTGGCCAGCGCCAGCCTGGCCCCCGCCTCCAGCGAGTCGAAATCCCCGGCGATCGAGACCGCGCAGGGCGCCCCGGTCGCCGACCGGAACTCCATCGCCAGCCGCTCCAGCCGCTCGGCCAGCGGCAGTTCCTCCCCGCGCAACGTGTCGAGCGCCCGGCGGGTCTCCTCCAGCCCGGCCCGTGCCAGCCCGACCGCGCGATTGACCCGATCCAGCGCCGCCGCCGGGTCGCCTCCCCGCTCCAGCAGCAGCCGCGCCCCCTCCAGATGCACGATCTGCGCCGACTGCGAGTGCGCCAGAATGTCGTGGACCTCCCTGGCCAGCCGGGTCCGCTCGGCGAACACGGCCTCGCGCGCCCTCACCTCGGCGATCTCCGCACCCTGCCGCCGGACCTCCTCGAGCCGCCAGAGCAGGAAGGCAAGAAATGCCGAATAGGTCAGACCCCCTACATTTCCCCATAGAGCCGCCTCTTCCATGCCGGTCAGGAGGGAGATGGCCACGAAGCCGGCCGTGCCGGACGCTGCCAGCGCCGCCGCGGCCCGCAATCCGGCCCTGAACGGTGTGATGTAGATCAACGTGTAGAGGATGCCCAACCCGCTGAAGGGGATGAACACCTCCAGGACCAGCCCACCGAGCAGAGACACCGCCAGCAGCACGGAGTTGCGCCTGTTCCCCTCCAGCACCAGCGACCCCAGCAGGCAGCCGATGGCCACGACGTCGAGGAGCAGCACCGGCGCGAAACCCGACCATCCCCAGCGCGTCATGGCGTCCACCACGGTGGCGACCGCACCGAAGATCAATGCTCCGGCCATCAGCACGACGAAGACCCAGCGCACGAGGGGGCGGGGTGAGAAGGCCACGTCGTCACGCTACCGGCGCGCCGAGGGCGTGACCATGGTCCCATGGGTGGAGACTCCCTCCACCCACGGGCAGGGGGAAACAGACCATCCGGTCACCGTCCCGGCCTGCGCGGAGACCGTGACGTGGCCGGACGGCCCGGCCCGGACGGCCGGGCTCTCACCTCGCCCCGGAGGGGGACGCCGTCCGTTCCGGGATGGACATCCGCGTCTCCACCTTCGGCGTCATGAATCTCCCCCTCCCGGGATGTCACCGTCGGGATCATGTCAGCCATCAGCGTCATCCACCTGAGCAAGTCGTTCGGCGACGTCCACGCCGTCGACGACCTGTCGTTCACCGTCGAATCGGGCACGGTGACGGCCTTCCTCGGCCCGAATGGGGCGGGAAAGACCACCACCCTGCGCATGATCCTCGGCCTGGTCACCCCCACCACGGGCACCACGACGATCGGCGGCGCCCCGTACCCCGAGCTGGACCGGCCGATCACCACCGTCGGCGCGGTGCTGGAGGCCACGGCCTTCCACCCCGGCCTGACCGCCCGCGCCCATCTGGAGGCCATCCGCATCGCCGCAGGGCTGGACGCCTCGCGCGTGGCGCACGTCCTGGACCAGGTCGACCTCGCCGACGCGGCCGGCCGGAAGGTCCGCGGTTTCTCCCTCGGCATGCGCCAGCGGCTCGCCCTGGCCACCGCGCTGCTCGGCGATCCGGGCATTCTCGTCCTGGACGAACCCGCCAACGGCCTGGACCCGGCGGGCATGCGCTGGCTGCGCGGCTTCCTGCGGGCCTACACCCATCAGGGACGCACGGTCCTGGTCTCCACCCACGTGCTCGCGGAGATCCAGCAGATCGCCGACCAGGTGATCATCATCTCGGCGGGGCGGCTCCTCTTCTCCGGCCCTCTGCCCGCCGGCTCCGACCTCGAAGAGCTCTACCTGGAGGTGACCGGATGAAGCGCCTGATCCGCGCCGAGCTGTTCAAGGCCCGCGCGAACCGTACGACCTGGATCCTGGCCGCGATCGCCCCGGCGTTCTGCGCGCTGTGGGCGATCGCGACGATGCCGCTGCTGGGCCTGGACGGTTCGACGCCGCTCGACCAGCGGGTGGAGAACGTCTACAACATGGCCCAGCAGGCCTACATCTTCACCCTCATCCTGGGCATCCTCGGCATGTCCGGGGAGTACCGCCACCAGACGATCACCTGGTCCTTCCTCGTCACGCCCGTGCGAGGACGGGTGGTGACGGCGAAGCTGGCCGTCTACGGGATGATCGGCCTGCTCGTGGCGGTCGTGTCGACGCTGGTGACGTTCGGCGCGGGCGCCGCCCTGCTCTCCGCCGGCGGATACCCGGTGACGACGCCGGACCTGCCCGCCATCCTGGCCGGGGCGACGCTCAGCACCGCCCTGTACGCCGTGCTCGGCGTCGCGCTCGGCGCCCTCATCCGCAACCAGGTCGCGGCGATCGTCGTGGCGGTCGTGTGGTTCACCTTCGGCGACTACCTGCTCTCCTCGTTGCTACCCGAGGTCGGCCGGTGGCTGCCGACGGGCGCGGCCCGCGCGGTCGGCGGCATGACCCTGCAGAGCGGCGACCTGCTGCCCGCCTGGGGCGGCGGGCTGCTGTTCGCCGCCTACGTCGTGGCCATCGTGCTCGCCGCCCGCCTGCTCACCCTGCGCCGCGACGTCACCTGAGCTGTGACCTGGGGTGACACGGAGGCCATCCCAGGTCACATGAGGTCGCGGATCGCGCCGTGGGCCGCGTCGCGCATCATGGCGTGCAGATCCGCGTTGGACTCCCGGTCGGTGCGCACCTCGACGATCCGCAGCCCCTCCCCGCGCAGCGCCTTGGACAGCTGACCGGGCTCGTTCACGAAGGTGTACGGGGTGCCGGTGGAGGCGGCCACGTAGCCCAGGTCCACCCCGTGCGCGGTGCCGAAGATCCGCTCGAACGGATCACGCAGCGCGGCCTGGGGTAGCAGCGAGAAGATCCCGCCGCCGTCGTTGTTGACCACGACCAGGCACAGGTCGGGGCGGGGCTCGCGGGGCCCGAGGATCAGCCCGTTCTGGTCGTGCAGGAAGGTCAGGTCACCCATCAGGGCGTAGGCGGGGCCGTTGTGGGACAGCGCCGCGCCCATGGCGGTGGACACCACGCCGTCGATCCCGGCGGCGCCCCGGTTGGCCAGGATCCGCAGACCCCTGCGGGGACGCATCGCCTGGTCCAGGTCGCGGATCGGCATGGAGGAGCCGGAGAACAGCAGCGATCCGTTGGGCAGCGCTTCCACCAGGTCACGGGCCAGGCGCGGCTCGTTGAGCCCGGCCCCGTCCATCACCTCGTCGATCGCGCCCCTGGCCGCGGTGTCGGCACGACGCCAGGAGTGCAGCCAGTCGTCGTCCCCCGCGGGGATGGGGATCTCCACCTCCTGGGCCACCTGGGTGGCCGAACGGGTCGGATCGGGCCAGCGGGTCATGTCGCGGGCGACCACGACGTGCTCGTCGGCGTGCTTGAGCCAGTTCAGCAGCGGCCGGGACAGGCTGGGGCGGCCCAGGGTGACCACCACCTCCGGCCGGTGCCTGTCGGCGAACTCGGGGGTGCCGAGAAGGAAGTGGTAGGCGGACATGGCGTGGTCGCCGTAGCGGGCGCCGCCATTGGGCTCCGACAGGACCGGCCATCCGGCCATTCCCGCCGCCGCCACGTATCTGCGCACGTTGGACGCGCCGTCACCGACGACCAGCACACCCCGCCGGGTCGGCTGCAGGTGAAGCGCCACGGGAGGCGAGGCCACCCTGGCGCGGACCCACGGCCCTGCCGCGTCGCCCTCCAGCGACTCGCACCAGGAGGTGTCACCGTCCGGGATCAGCGGCTCGCGGAAGGGCACGTTCAGGTGGACCGGCCCCGGGTCGTAGGGACCCAGCGAGCGCTGGAAGGCGCGGCAGGCCAGGGAACGCCAGTAGGCGACCTGGCCCGGACGGTCCTCGGGCACGCCGACCTCGCTGAACCAGCGGACGGCCGCGCCGTACAGCTTGATCTGGTCGATGGTCTGGCTGGAACCGGTGTCGCGCAACTCGGGGGGCCGGTCTGCGGTGAGCACCAGCAGCGGCACCCCCGACTCGTGCGCCTCGATGACCGCCGGATGGAAGTTGGCCGCCGCGGTGCCGGAGGTGCAGATCAGGGCGACCGGACGCTCACTGCGCCGGGCCAGGCCGAGCGCCAGGAACGAGGCGGAGCGCTCGTCCACGCGCACGTGCAGCCGGATACGGCTGTCGGCGTGCACGGCCAGGGCCAGGGGGGTCGAGCGCGAGCCGGGTGCGAGCACCACGTCCGTGAGTCCACAGCGCGCAAGCTCGTCGACCAGTACCGTCGCGAGCGCGGTCGCGGGGTTCACCGCAGCGCCTCCTTGAGCATTCGCATACGCACCGGCGGGCCCGCCTCGTGGCGGGCCGACGCCGTCTCGTCCACCACTGGACGACGCATCCCAGGACCGTACCCCGCGCGGATCGCCTCTGCCATTACGGGCGGCGCGGGAACTGGCCGAAGTCGGGAGCGCGCTTCTCCTTGAACGCGTTGCGGCCCTCCTGCGCCTCCTCGCTCATGTAGTAGAGCAGGGTGGCGTCCCCGGCGAACTGCTGCATCCCCGCGGCGCCGTCGGTCACCGCGTTCAGCGCGCCCTTGAGCATGCGCAGGGCCAGCGGCGACTTGTCCAGCATCTCCCTGGCCCAGCTGACCGTCTCCTCCTCCAGCCGGGCGAGGGGGACGACGGCGTTGACCAGACCCCAGTTGAGGGCCGTCTGCGCGTCGTACTGGCGGCAGAGGTACCAGATCTCACGGGCCCGCTTCAGGCCGACGGTCTCGGCCAGCAGCCAGGAGCCGTAGCCGCCGTCGAAGGAGCCGACCTTCGGGCCGGTCTGCCCGAAGACCGCGTTGTCGGCGGCGATGGACAGGTCGCAGCAGACGTGCAGCACGTGGCCGCCGCCGATGGCGTAACCCGCGATCATCGCGATGACCGGCTTGGGACAGCGGCGGATCTGCACCTGCAGGTCCAGCACGTTGAGCCGGCCCACGTGCGGGGTCGACTTGTCGACGTAGCCGTCGTCTCCGCGGATCTTCTGGTCGCCGCCCGAGCAGAAGGCCCTGTCGCCCGCGCCGGTGAAAATGATCACACCGACCTCGGGGTCCTCCTGCGCGAGGTTGAAGGCGTCCTTGAGCTCGAAGAGCGTCGTCGGGCGGAAGGCGTTGTGCCGTTCGGGGCGGTTGATCGTGATCTTCGCGATGCCCTCGCCGGTCTCGTAGATGATGTCTTCGTACTGCCCCGCCGCCTTCCAGTCGACCGTGCCTCCGGTCGCGCTCGCCGGCTCGGGAGTCGCCTCGCTCGCTGCTCGCTCATCCGTGCCCGGCTCGACTGGCTCCATGCTCACGATCGCCTCGCCCTCTCCGCTGCGCCGGGGCCGCTCCCCGGCATTGTCGGCACTAACCTTACGACTGTGATGACCATTCCTATGCACGGGGAGTGGCCTTCCGTGGACCGAGAGCTGCATGCCATCGTGTCTCCGGCCGGGCCCGAGCTGTTCCGGGCCGTCGGCGCGGCGCTCGACGGCAGCGGCCCCGCCGTCCTGCCCCTCCCCTCTGACCTGCCCGTCTCCGCGCTGCGGGCGACGCTCGACGCGCTGCGTCCCACCCACGTCGACGGCGTACGGCACCCCGGCGGCACGGGAGTCCCCCCCGAGGTGGCCGTGGTCATCGCCACCAGCGGCTCGACCGGCGTCCCCAAGGGCGTGCAGCTCTCCGCCGACGCCCTGAGGGCCTCCGCGGCGGCCTCCCTGCGCCGCCTGGACGCCCGCCCGGGCGAGCGGTGGCTGTGCTGCCTGCCCCCCTCGCACGTCTCCGGCCTTCAGGTGCTCATCCGGTCCCTGCTGGGCGAGACCGAGCCGATCGTGCACGACGGATTCTCCCCCGAGGCGGTGCTCGCCAGCGGCGCCGATCACGTCTCGCTGGTGCCGACCCAGCTCCGGCGCCTGCTCCACGCGGATCTGTCGGTCTTCAGGACGATCCTGCTCGGCGGCGCCGCCGCCCCGGCGGAGCTGCTCGCGGCGGCCAGGGCGGCCGGCGCCCGGGTCGTCACCACGTACGGCATGAGCGAGACCTGCGGCGGGTGCGTCTACGACGGCGCCCCTCTGGACGGGGTGGATCTCGCCGTCGGCGCCGACGGCCGGATCCGCATTTCCGGCCCCGTGCTGTTCCACGGTTACCGGCTCCGTCCCGACCTCACCCGGGCCGCCCGCGACGGCGGCTGGTTCCTCACCTCCGACCTCGGCGCCCTGGACGGCGGGCGGCTGCGCGTGCTGGGGCGGGCCGACGACGTCATCAACACCGGCGGCGAGAAGGTCGTCGCCGCGACCGTGGCGGCCGTCGTGGCCGAACATCCCGCGATCGTCGACGTCGCCGTGGTCGGCCGCCCCGATCCCGAATGGGGCGAGCGGGTGGTGGCCGTCGTGGTCTCCCCCACGCCCCCGTCCCTGGCCGAGCTCCGCGCCTTCGCCAAGGAACGGCTACCCGCCTACGCGGCCCCCGCCGAACTGGTCGTCCTGCCCGAAATACCGCTTTTGCCCAATGGCAAGCCAGACCTCGCGGCCCTCCGTTATGGTCTTCAACGGGAACCATGAAGGTGCTCCCACACGTCCAAGAGACAGCCGGAGCAGGAAGGACGAGCCCGATGAACATAACCCGCAAGACGTGGATCTCCGCTGGGATCGTCGGCGCGGTCCTCATCGGCGGCATGTCCGTCGCGGCGGCCGCCGCGGACGGTGGGATCGAGAAGATCGAGGGCGAGACCCGGAAGATCGAGAAAATCGACGAGCCCGCGCCCATCCCTCCGCGGCAGCCGGGCACACCCTCGGTCCAGGAACCGTCCCCCTCGCAGGAGACCGCTCCCCCGAAGGACGACGACGTGGTGTCCCGGGAGATCAATCCAGACCCGGGGCAGACAGGGCGCTACTGGACCGACGCCCGCCTGGAGGGCGCGCAGCCCATGCCCATGCCGGAAGGCCCGGTGAACGCGACCGAATAGGCCCCGCCACACGCCCCTGACCGGGGTGAATTGCAAAGGCGAGGACCTGCCCGGCATATTTTCCGGGTAAAGCCGGGAACAGAAAGTTCTTGGTCGGGGTTATTGGTACTGGTGCGTTGAGGGACCCCCAGACCACCCCACCCAACAAACTGTACGTAGACGACTCCGTGATGGAGGAGGTGTCCTCATGCCCCAAACCGCCGTGGCGACCTCATCTGAGGCCCCGACGACCCTTGAACAGTTCCTTGACCGAGGGCGAGTCCAGGGCCACCTTTCTCTCGCGGAGCTGCGCCGTGCCTTCGCCGAGGCGGGCATCAGCCCGGCCGAGGGTCGGTCGATCCTGCGAGAGCTCACCGAGGCGGGCGTCAGCCTGGCGGCCGAGAACGAGCCCACCCTCGCCGCCGCCACGAAGAAGCCCGCGGCCAAGACCACCACCCGCAAGACCGCCGAGCGCAAGACCAAGGCCGCGCCCGCGAAGAAGACCACGACCGCCAAGGTCGAGACGGCGCCCAAGAACCCCAAGGACGCCGAGACGGAGATCGACGACGAGGAGTGGGCCCCCTCCGACGACGTCGAGGTCGAAGTCGAGCCCACCATCGACCTGGACGACCAGTCGTCGGTCATGGGCGACTCGGTGCACACCTACCTGAAGTCGATCGGCCGCCGCACCCTGCTCACCGCCGCCCAGGAGGTCGAGCTCGCCAAGCGCATCGAGGCCGGTCTGTACGCCGAGGCCAAGCTGGAGGCCCAGCCGGGCCTGTCCGCCGCCATGCGCGACGACCTGGAGTGGGTGGCCGAGGACGGCCGCCGCGCCAAGGACCACATGCTGGAGGCCAACCTCCGCCTGGTCGTCTCCGTCGCCAAGAAGTACACCGACCGCGGCATGGCCCTGCTCGACGTGGTCCAGGAGGGCAACCTCGGCCTGATCCGCGCGGTGGAGAAGTTCGACTACACCAAGGGCTACAAGTTCTCCACCTACGCCATGTGGTGGATCCGCCAGGCCATCCAGCGGGGCTTCGCCGACTCCGCCCGCACCATCCGCCTGCCCGTCCACGTGCTCGAGATGCTCTCCAAGCTGTCGCGCGTCGAGCGTGACATGCACCAGCGTCTGGGCCGCGAGCCCACGGCGGAGGAGCTGGGATTCGAGCTGGACAAGAGCCCCGACCAGATCGAGGAACTGCTCCGCACCAGCCGCCAGCCGATCAGCCTCAACGCCACCATCGGCGAGGACGGCGAGACCACCATCGGCGACCTCATCGAGGACGTCGACTCCCCCGAGGCCTCCGAGGTGGTGGACCGCCAGCTGCTCGGAGAGCAGTTGCGCGGCGTGCTCGGCAACCTCTCTCCCCGGGAGGCCAAGATCATGGCCCTGCGCTTCGGCCTCGTCGACGGCAAGCCCCACACTCTCGACGAGATCGGCAAGCACCTCGGCCTGACCCGCGAGCGCATCCGCCAGCTGGAGAAGGAGTCCCTCTCCAAGCTCCGCCACCCCAGCAACACGCGCCCGCTGCTCGACTGGGCCAGCTGACCGCTTCACAGGACGCCGCCGCGAACTCCGGTTCGCGGCGGCGTTCCGCGTCCCGGCCGAACGATCGGGCCGGCACGATCTCCCGAGGATCGACCCGTCCGGGCCCGTAACGAGCCCACCGCCGATCATCACCGGTACGGCTCCGCGGCCGGACGACCGGAGCCCTGTCCCCGGCGAAGTGCGCCGGGCGGCCCGGCGCAGTGGCGGACAAAAGACAACACCCACCGTGATAAGTCACGGTGGGTGCGAAATCGCTGTCACTCCGGCAGGGGAGCGATCACCTCGCGCCGGCGACCCGAAGGGGAGCGGCGGCGGCCTCCGGGCGCTCCGAGGCCGGAACCAGGCGCGGGACCCGGACGATGCCGGTCAGGCGGTTCTGCTCGCGGAGGGTGCGCAGGCGGTTGACCTCGGCGGTCCACTCGGCGCCCTTCGGGGTGGCCCTGCCCTTGCGGCGGCGGATCCGGTCGTCATAGGACTTGATCCCGAACGCCGCCCGCTGGCTGGCCTCGGCGCCTCGCAGCGCCTCGGTCAGTGCCCTGTCAAAGGCCAGACCGGCGGCCCGGAGCTCCTCCGGGGACGCGAGGGAGGCCTGCGTCCGGCGCAGAGCGGCCTCCGCCGTCCGCGCCTTCTCCAGAAGCTCGGGGAAGCTCTTCCCGACCTCCTGGTCAGCGTGGTGACGAACCTCCGCCTCCCGGCTCACGCGCGGTCGGAAAAACGCCATCTTCTGCCCTCTCTCGCCTGTTCGCCGGACCTTCCCGGCACGTTACGGCTCGTAGCTTACGCCGTTCCTCTCCGCCCCACGTACTCAGGGACCGAGCTGTCCGGCGCGCCCGCCTTTACACAGTAAGGTAAACGGTGGCAGGATGCCACCATGCCTGCCAAGCGACCACCCATCCCGCTCTCCAGGGAGCGCATCATCGACGCGGCCCTGCACATCGCCGACAGCCAGGGGCTTCGGCGGCTGACGATGCGCCGGCTGGGCGACGCGCTCCAGGTGGAGGCGATGGCCATCTACCACCACCTGCCGCGCGGCAAGGACGCCCTCATGGACGCGCTCGCCGAGCACGTCACCGCCGTTCACGTCGAGCCCGGCGGGAGCTGGCAGGAGAGCGCGAAGGCGTGGTGCCGGGCGAGCCGGGCCGCGCTCAGGGAGCACCCGGGGGTGCTGGCGCTGGCTCTGACCAAGCCTCCCAAGGGGCGCACGGCGATCGCCATCAGGGAGCAGACCGACCAGCTGGCCGAGGCGGGGCTCGGCGACGCGCCAGGGGCCGTTCGGGCGCTGCGGGCCTACGTCTTCGGCGCGGTGGCGGTGGAGGTGCAGCAGTCAGGCTGGGCCGAGGCGGCGGATGATCATGATGAGCCATGGCGCCCGCCGTCGAAGGGCGGAGGCAGTCCGGGGGCCGACGCCGACTTCGAACTCGGTCTGGACGCACTCCTGGTGGGGTTGACCAGGCACTGAGTCATGTCGGAGACTTGTCATCGAGGGTTTAAGCGTCTGGCGGCGTGTCACGCTTGGCCCGGTATCATTCCATGAGGCATGCTGTGCGATAGGTCACACCCCCCGAAAAGCTTCCGAGGGACTCACCCGATAGCAGTTCGCAAACAGTCCTAACGGGCTATGTCGCCGGGGTGGGATCAGATCGCACACTTGTTCTTGATGTGCGGGCCTCACCTTGTTCGAGGCACGCATGGCCATATGTCAACCATCAGATGCTCGTCTCCCCGTCATGCGTGGAAACGGGGTCCCATCGGGGACGGTGCCCACCGGCCACCCGATGTCGACTCCGGCGAGCCGACACGAGAGATCCGGAGGCACGCCGATGTGCCCGCACGAGCCGTCCTGTCCGTCCGCCGACGCGCTGGACCGCGAAGCCGCCCGCACGATGGCAGCCCACCCCGAGCAGGGATGGAGCCTGCTCTGCAATGGTGTGGTGTTGTTCGAGGACACCGGCGAGCTCCTGCCCGACGGCGCCGTCATCGAGCCGCACCGGCCCCTGGCCGGCGTCGCCTGATCATCACTCCTCGATCGTCACACCTCGATCATCGCGCTGAGCCTGGCCGCATCCTCACGTCGAGCCACTCCGCGACGGCCTCGCCGACCCGGGCGGGGGTTTTCTTGAGATCGTGACCCTCCCCCGGCAGCACCACCAGGCGTGCGGCATCCGCCGCCTCGGGCACGCCGAAGGGGTCCCGGTCTCCACTCACCACCAGCACGTCCACGCCCGCCGCGCGCAGCTCCCCGGCGCGGGACCGTTCCGGTCTGCCCGGCGGGTGCAACGGGAACGCCAGCGCGACGACCGCCTCGGCCTCGACCCGCGGAGCCGTACGGCAGGCGACCCTGGCCCCGTTGCTCCGCCCGCCCTGCACCAGCGGCAGCCCCGGATAGCGCCCGCGGAGCACGGCCACCAGCGCCTCCCAGGCCTCGTCCTGCTTGACCGCCGACCCCGGCGCACGGGCGCCCCGCATCCGGAACGGCTGGAGCACCCGCGCCACCACGCCGCCGATCCCCACCACGGCGTCCCGTACGGCCAGCAGGTCCGGGGCGTCCACTCCCCCGGCCGAACCGTGGGTGAGCACCAGCAGGAAGCGCGCCGCGCCGGCCTCGTCGATCTCCGCCACGGCCGGGCCGTGCGGGGTCGTGATCTCCATGGGCGGCGCGGCGGCCCAAGGCTCGGGTGGAGGCCCCGCGGCCGGGATGGACACGGAATTCGATCTCGAGGTGGACACAGATCTCGTCCTAACGACTGATGCCGGTGACCCGGCTCGCGTGGAGAATCGGAGAATGCCGGACTACCAAGATATTCGCCAGGACATGCGAGCCACCATCGAGGCCCGCCGGGAGCTCGGCCCGGAGTACGAGGCCGCCCTGGTCGAGTCGTTCGTCGAGCGCCTCGACCAGAGCATCGCCCACCGCGTGCGAGCCGAGATGCACGCCGCCGGAGCTCCGCCCCGCCCTCCTGCCCCGCAGCAGAAGAGGAGAGGCAACCCCTCGATCCCGATCGCGCTGGGCTCGATGGGCATCGGCATCCCGCTGACCGCCATCGCCGCTCAGGAGGCGGGCACCGCGGGGCTGCTGCTGGCCTGGGTGGGCATCGTGGCGATCAACCTCGCCCACGCGATCGGCAACCGGCGCGGCCGCGACTGAGCCTGAAGCCCTCCGCGGGGCTCAGGCGTCGCGGTCGAGCCGGAGACGGACCTCGGCCGCGAGGTCCTCGTCGGTGCTCTCCAGGCCGTAACGCCACACCCGCTCGGCGTCCTCGTCGCGGCCCCTGAGCGGGAGCGTGCGCGCCAGAAGCTCGATGGCCAGCGCGCTGGTCTCGACGTCGCCGCCCTCCTCGATCGCCGCGGAGAGCTCGGCGCACGCCAGCTCCAGATGGGCGATGCCGAGCATCACCCGCAGCCTGGGCACATCGGCCACGTCCGGCACCGAGAGCGCCTCCAGGAGCACCTCGGCGGCCTCGCCCGCCTCGCCCTCCTCCAGAAACACCTCGGCCAGCCGCTGAGCCGCCCGAGAGGCGATCTCCGGGTCCGCGGTGGCCAGGGCGGCCCGCAGCGCCTCCTCCGCCTCCTGGTCCCCCGTGGCGAGCCTGGCGAGCGCCATGTGCGCCAGCGGGACGTAGGCCGGGTTGCCGACGCCGAGCGCGGCCTGCCAGGCCGCTCGGGCCTGGTCGGTCAGGTCCTCCCGCTCGAAGCTCCCCGCGAGCAGGCAGGCGGCCTGCGCGGCGAACTCCGGATGACCGGTCCCCAGCGCCGTGCGCGCGGCCGTACGGGCTCCGGGCACGTCCCCGCTCTCCTCCAGCACCACCGCCAGGCCCACCGCCGCCTGGGCCCGGTCCGGCTCCGCCGGATCGGAGGCCAGCTCCGCGAAGATCGTGGCGGCGCCGTCGAGATCACCCGCCTCGGCCAGCTTCCGCGCGGTGTCCAAGGGACGCGTGTCCACCTCTGGCATGCAAGGTCCTTCCCCGGAGTAAGGAAACGACCCCGAGCCTAACGACTCGGGGCCGCGTCCGTCCCCCTCCATGCGCGACGGATGTGCGGCTCTTCCGCCGCGCGCGGAAGGGGACCGCCGCACGGGGTGGATCAGTCCTCGTAGGCCTCCAGCGGCGGGCAGGAGCACACCAGGTTGCGGTCGCCGTAGGCCTGGTCGATGCGGCGGACCGGCGACCAGTATTTGCCGTCGCGCAGGGAGGCCAGCGGGTAGGCCGCCTCGGTGCGGGTGTAGGGGTGGGCCCACTCGTCGGCGACCAGGCAGTCGGCCGTGTGCGGAGCGTTGCGCAGCGGGTTGTCGACCTTGTCGTACGCCCCGGTGGCGACCTTCTCGATCTCGCCCCGGATCGCGGTCATCGCCTCGCAGAACCTGTCGAGCTCGGCCAGGTCCTCGCTCTCGGTGGGTTCGATCATCAGCGTGCCGGCCACGGGGAAGGACATGGTCGGCGCGTGGAAGCCGTAGTCGACGAGGCGCTTGGCCACGTCGTCCACGGTCACGCCGGTCTCCTTGGTGATCTGGCGCAGGTCGATGATGCACTCGTGGGCGACCAGGCCGCCGCGGCCGGTGTAGAGGACCGGGTAGTGCGGGCTGAGCCTGCGGGCCAGGTAGTTGGCCGACAGGATGGCCTGCTCGGTGGCCGCCTTGAGCCCGTCGGCGCCCATCATCCGGATGTACGCCCAGGAGATGGGCAGGATGCCCGCCGAGCCGTACGGCGCCGCCGAGACCGGGCCGACCACGGAGTCGTCGCGCAGCGGGTGGCCGGGCAGGTAGTCGGCGAGGTGCGCGCGGACCGCGACCGGGCCCACGCCGGGGCCGCCGCCGCCGTGCGGGATGCAGAAGGTCTTGTGCAGGTTCAGGTGGGAGACGTCCGCCCCGAACTCGCCCAGCTTGGCCAGGCCGACCAGCGCGTTGAGGTTGGCGCCGTCGACGTAGACCTGGCCGCCCGCCTCGTGCACCATCTCGCAGATCTGGACGATCGTCTCCTCGTACACGCCGTGCGTGGACGGGTAGGTCACCATGATCGCGGCGAGCCGGTCGCGGTGCTTCTCGATCTTCGCGGTGAGGTCGGCGAGGTCCACGTTGCCGTTGTCGTCGCAGGCGACGACGGCCACGCGCATGCCCGCCATGACGGCGCTGGCGGCGTTGGTGCCGTGCGCGGAGGACGGGATCAGGCAGACGTCCCGGCTCCCCTCGCCACGCGCCTTGTGGTAGGCGTGGATCGCCAGGAGGCCGGCGAACTCGCCCTGGGAGCCCGCGTTGGGCTGGATCGACACGGCGTCGTAGCCGGTGACCTCGGCCAGCCAGCCCTCCAGCTCCTTGATCAGCTCGATGTAGCCCCTGGCCTGGTCCTCGGGAGCGTAGGGGTGCAGCCCGGCGAACTCGGGCCAGGTGATCGGCTCCATCTCGGTGGTCGCGTTGAGCTTCATGGTGCAGGAGCCCAGCGGGATCATCGACCGGTCGAGCGCGATGTCCTTGTCCTGGAGCTTGCGCAGGTAACGCAGCAGCGCCGTCTCGGAGCGGTGGCTGTGGAAGACCGGGTGGGTCAGGTAGTCGCTCACGCGCGCCAGGGCGGTGGGCAGGGCGTCGTGCGCGGTGGAGTCGAGGTCGGCCAGGACCGCGCCGTTGACCTCGAAGGCCGCCAGGACCTGCTCCAGGTGGATGAGCTCGGTCTTCTCGTCGCAGGTGATGCCCACGTGGTCGGCGTCGGCCAGGCGCAGGTTGATCCCGTTGTCGCGGGCGGCGGCGACGACCTCGGCCGCGCGGCCCGGAACCCTGGCCAGCACGGTGTCGAAGAAGGTGTCGTGCACGATCTCGACACCGCCCTGGCGGAGGCCCTCGGCGAGCACGACGGCGTGCCGGTGGGCGCGGCGGCCGATCCGGCGCAGCCCCTCGGGGCCGTGGTAGACGGCGTACATGCCCGCGATCACGGCGAGCAGCACCTGCGCGGTGCAGATGTTGCTGGTCGCCTTCTCCCTGCGGATGTGCTGCTCGCGGGTCTGCAGCGCGAGTCGGTAGGCGGGGCGCCTGTCGGCGTCCTGGGAGACTCCGACCAGGCGGCCGGGCATCTGGCGCTGCAGTCCCTCGCGAACCGCCATGTAGGCCGCGTGGGGGCCGCCGAAGCCGAGCGGGACGCCGAAGCGCTGCGAGGAGCCGATCGCGATGTCGGCGCCGAGCTCGCCGGGCGCGGCGAGCATGGTGAGGGCGAGCAGGTCGGCGGCGGCGACCATCTGGGCGCCGCGCGCGTGGGCGGCGTCGGCGATGGCGCGGAAGTCCCTGACCCGGCCGCTGGCGCCCGGATACTGGACGAGCACGCCGAAGCACTCGGGGAGCTCGCCGGTGAAGTCACTCTCGACCAGCTCGATGCCGATCGGCTCGGCCCGGGTCCGCAGCACCGCCTTGGTCTGCGGCAGCGCGTCGGCGTCGACCACGAACACGTTCGCGGCGCCGCGGCTCGCGCGGCGGGCCAGGGTCATGGCCTCGGCCGCGGCGGTGGCCTCGTCCAGCAGGGAGGCGCCGGCGACGTCGAGCGCGGTCAGGTCGGAGATGACCGTCTGGAAGTTGATCAGGGCCTCCAGCCGGCCCTGGGAGATCTCCGGCTGGTAGGGCGTGTACGCGGTGTACCAGCCCGGGTTCTCCAGGAGGTTGCGGCGGATGACGCCCGGGGTGATCGTGTCGTGGTAGCCGAGGCCGATCATCGAGGTGAGCACGCTGTTGCGCTCGGCGAGGGCGCGCAGCTCGGCGATGGCCTCGGGCTCGCTCGCCGCCGGGGGCAGGCTCAGCCGGTCGGAGAACCGGATCGCCTCCGGCACGGCCACCGCGATCATGTCGGCGGTGGAGGCGAACCCGACCGCCTCCAGCATGCGGGTCTGGTCTGCGTCGTCAGGTCCGATATGACGGGTCGAGAACGGCGGAGAGCTGAGCTCACTGAGCAGTGACAGGTCGGTCATGGAGAGCCTCCCGAGGCGGTGGAGACCGGCGCAGGGCGCGGGCCTATGCCGGATTCCCCCTCTGTCACCTCGACCTGAGAGCTTCGCCTCCCCTGCCGGGGAGGCTTTCACCGTCGGTGAGACGCGACTGGCGGACGCGTCTTCTTTCCAGAGTTGCCTCGTCCGCGCGGTACATGGTGCCTGAGAGATTCCGGGGAGGTTGCTCCTTCGGCGCCCCGATCTTGTCGGGGTCTCTCCCGCACGGTGTCAGTGGCGAGACAACTTTACCCCGTGCGGCGAGCCCTGCGACGACGGGCCAGCTCATCGGCGTGATGATCTTCTAAAGGGCTCTCGCTCGACTCCGCAGGTTCGCCGGGAAGATCTGCGAGGGAGCCCTCCACCTCCTGCCACACCCGGCCGAGCGCGATGCCGAAAACGCCCTGACCTCCCTGAAGGAGGTCGATGACCTCGTCGGGCGAGGTGCACTCGTAGACGCTCACCCCGTCGCTCATCAAAGTGATCTGGGCGAGGTGGTTGACGCCGCGGTCGCGCAGGTGCTGCACCGCGATGCGGATCTGCTGGAGGGAGACGCCGGTGTCGAGCAACCGTTTGACGACCTTGAGCACCAGGATGTCGCGGAAGCCGTACAGCCGTTGGGTACCCGAGCCGTGAGCGGCTCGGACGGTGGGCTCGACCAGTCCGGTGCGTGCCCAGTAATCCAGTTGCCGGTAGGTGATGCCGACCGCGGCACAGGCCGTCGCACCCTTGTATCCGAGGTCGGCGGGCACTTTCACCGGTTGCCCGTCGAACAGCAGACCTTCTTCACCCGCGCGCTGACGTGCCGATTGGCGCCGTTCCGGGTCATCCTGATCGGCGTTTCTATCCTCGCCGCTGCTGACCGCCACGCGGACCTCCGGCTTTCTCTCATCCCACGGCCTGATCTGGGGGTTTGCGCACGGCCGCAGGTTTCACTTGCACCGTAAGACTGGGGCCAAGCTCAGTCAACGACCCCACCCGGCGCGTCGTGAAGCGTAAATGCACCGAAATACCTACCCCGCGCGACCAAAGTCCTCGGGTGTGATCGTGTCAAGGAATTCCCTGAACTTCTCCACTTCGTCCTCCTGGTCGTCGGGGATGATCACCCCGGCTTCCCGGACCACCTCCTCGCTCGCGAAGATGCGTGCGCCGGTGCGCAGTGCCAAGGCGATCGAGTCCGAAGGACGGGCGCTCACCTCGACCCCGTTCGAGAACACGAGATCGGCAAAGAAGATCCCGTCACGCAGCGCGACGATGTTGACCGTGCTCAACCGGATCCCGAGTCCGTCGAGCACGTCACGGAAAAGGTCATGGGTGAGCGGGCGGGGTGGTGGCTCCTCAGCCTGGGCCATGGCGATCGCCGTGGCCTCCGTCATACCAATCCAGATCGGTAGATAGCGCTCCCCTTGCGCCTCCTTGAGCAGGACGATCGGCTGGTTGGAGGGCATCTCAACCCGAACGCCCACGACGTCCATCTGCAACACGGGCTGCTCCGTCTTCGCTGGATTCCGACCGGTTTGTTCAACGTAACACTCGTGGGGGTACGAGTGCCTGGTCAGGTTCTCACCGACCCAGGACCCCACGAACGCCCGAACGCAGAAGTGAGGCGTGCAATTCCAGCAGCAGACCCGTTATCTCCCTGGCCGTCTCGTCGGCCTGGTCGATGGCGCCCGGTCCGCGGCGGTGCAGCAGCGGGGCGACGGCCTGCTCCACGAGCCCGGCCTCGCGCTCGGCGGCGGCCTTGACGGCCCGTAGGTGACGTGCGTGCAGGCCGAAGGCCGCCAGGGCGCCGACGCTGCGGGCCACGGCCAGCGCCTCGGCGCTGTAGTAGCGGGCCACGGCGGCCAGCAGGCCGTAGTCCTCCAGCTCGGTGAGGGTCTCCTCGTCGAGCTCGGCGGCGGCGAGCAGCTCCTCGCGGCTGAGACGGACCTCGGGGGGCGCGTCGTCGGGGACGACCCGCGGTTTCGAGGCCGGCCGATCATCGCGGTCGGCCGCCTCGAGATGGTCCTTGATCACACGCAGTGGCAGGTAGCGGTCACGCTGCTCACTGAGGATGTAGCGCAGACGCTCGACGTCGGCGTAGGTGAACTTGCGGTAGCCCGAAGGACTGCGCTCCGGCTCGATCAGCCCCTCGCCCTCCAGGAAACGAATCTTGGAGATGCTGACGTCGGGGAACTCGCTCTGCAGGAGAGCGAGCACCTCCCCGATGCTCATGTGCGCACGAGCGGCCTGCGAGCTCATCATCCTCCAGCGGCGCCACGGGTGAGGAAGACCAGGCGGAACTTGCCGATCTGCACTTCGTCCCCGCCGTACAGGGGGACCTCCTCGATCCGCTCACGGTTGACATAGGTGCCGTTCAGGCTGCCGACGTCGCAGACGGTGAACACCCCGCCACCGTGCCGGCGGAACTCCACGTGACGGCGCGAGACGGTGACGTCGTCGAGGAAGATGTCGCTCGCGGGATGGCGGCCCACGGTGGTGAGGTCGCTGTCCAGAAGGAAGCGGCTGCCCGCGTTGGGACCGTGCCTGGCGACCAGCAGGGCGGTGCCCGGAGGCAGCCGATCCACGTCCTGTCGGTCGGCAAGAGGCGCCTCTCCGATCTCCGGCTCGTAGGTCTCGATCCTGGAGAGGGAAATGGTCGACGTGCTGACTTCGGGTGCTTCGACCCTACTCAGCGGCGACCCGCAGTGTGAACAGAAACGGGCATCCTCAGGGTTGGCATGACCGCACTGCGTGCAGTAGACGCTCGGCATCGATCGGCTCGGCCTCCTACCGCGAAGACGCGGCAACGGTGCTCAGGATGCGCGCCTCGCTTCTTCGCTTCTCAAGTATTTGTTCAGACTGCGAATGTCGCAACCTACAGTGATGAGAGTCGAAGGTCAAGGCTGACGCTGGACCGCGGGTTCGGTCGGTGACAAAGTTACAGCCGGTACTGCCTCCGGTCCATGCCGCCGCGCTGGATTCGCTGTGTTTACCGTCTCTTCCGCGTGTTGATGTGTGTCTCCGCATCCGTGTGGTTCCGCTGTGCTCACCGTGCGTGTCGTACGCGCCGTTCGCTGCGTGCGTGTTGCCGTGTGCGCGCCGTGCGCGCCAGGTTCGCTGTGTTCGCCGTGTTCATCGGGTGACCGGGATCGGACGAGTGCCCCTCAGCCGCCGGCGGCCTCCTCCACCACCCGCGCCCAGTGCTCGATCATGACCTGCGCGGAGTCGACGTCGAACCCCTCGGCCCACAGGTGGGTGACGGCCTCGGCCGGGTCGGGCAGCACCAGGGCCCAGCTCCCGTCCTCGGCGACGACCCGCACCCCGTCAGTGGTGTCGATGCGGTAGTGCTCGGCGGCCTCGATGACCGAGCGCATCACCGCGCCCTTGGCCGCCCACGGGGTCGGCACCGTCCGGCGCAGCAGCTTGGCCTCGGGGATCCTGGCGTCGATCTGGCTGAGCGACAGCCGGGTCCTGGCCACCAGGCCGAGCAGGCGCAGGAACACCGCCAGGCCGTCCACCGTGGGCCCGAACTCGGGCACGATGAAACCACCCCGCCCATCGGCCGCGAAGACCATCTCCGGCCTTCTGGCGGCCGCGGTGAGCGCGTCGATCGCGGTGGAGGTCCACTCCGCCTGCACCCCGTGGAACCGGCAGACCTGCTCGGCCACCCGGGTGGTGGTGACCGGCAGCGCCACCCGGCCGCCGCGCCGCTCGGCCGCGACCAGGTCCAGCACCACCAGCAGGGCCCGCTCCTCGCTGATCAGCTGGCCCATCTCGTCCACGAGGGCGACCCGCTCCCCCACGGGGTCGAACCGCACCCCGAAGGCCGCCCTGGAGGAGCTGACGAGCTCCGCGAGGCGCTGGAGGTCGCGGCGGCGCTCGGCGAAGGTCTCGGTGGGCGAGGCGTCGTCCAGCCGGTTGTTGACGGTGAGCACGTCCACCCCGACCCTGCCGAGGAGGCTGGGCAGCACCAGCGAGGAGGTGCCGCCCGCGCAGTCGACCACGACCTTCATGTCGGCGTCGCGGACCCCGGTGATGTCCACGCAGCGCAGCAGCTCGTGGGTGTAGTCCTCCACGGCCCTCGCGGGGAAGCTGAGCTCGGCGATCTCGCCGGGGAAGGCCCGGCGGAACTCCTGGCGGGCGAAGACCCGGTCCAGCTTGCGCTGGGCCGCCGGGGACAGGTCGGCGCCGTTCTCGTCCATGAAGACGATGTCCACGCTCTGGGGGTCGCCGGGGGTGGTGCGCAGCGCGATGCCGCCGACGGCCTTCTCCCTGGCGGTGTGGAAGCGGGCGACGGGAAGCGCGGCGGCCTCCAGGTCGAGCACGTTGATCGCGCTGGCGTTCAGGGCGCTGATCACGGCCCGCTTGAACGCCCGCGCGGCGCGGGAGGAGTCTCGGGAGGTGATGACCGAGGCGCCCTTCTTCAGGGTGGTGGCGTAGGCGCTGGCCAGCCGGACGCACAGCTCGGGGGTGATCTCCACGTTGACCAGCCCGGACACCCCTCGCGGGCCGAACAGGTTGCGCTGGCCCCTCGGCTCCCAGATGACGCTGTTGTTGATCACCGCCCCGGCCTCGATGGTCTTGAAAGGATAGATTTTGACGCCGGAGGAGATGTACGCCTCGGCCTCGATGATGCACTCGTCGCCGACGACGGCGCCCTCCTCGACCCGGGCGCCGGTCATCAGGTCGGTGTTCTTGCCGATGACGCAGCCGCGCAGGTGGGCGCTCGGCCCCACGTAGACGTTGTCGTGAACGGCCGCGCGATGCAGGAAGGCCCCCTCGCGGACCACGGCGTTGCTGCCCAGCACGGAGTATTCGCGCAGCTCGGCCCCTGCCTCGACCTTGGCGTAGTCGCCGATGTAGAGGGGGCCCTTGAGGATGGCGTCGGCGTCCACCGAGGCGCCCTCGGCCACCCAGATGCCCGGGGAGACCTCGAAGGCGTCGATGTCCACCTTGACGCGGCCCGAGAGCACGTCGGCCTGGGCCTTGAGATAGCTCTCGTGGGTGCCGACGTCCTCCCAGTAGCCCTCGGCGACGTAGCCGTACAGGGGGGCGCCGCGCTCCAGCAGCTTCGGGAACACGTCGCCCGACCAGTCGACGGACTCGCCGGCGGCGATCTCGTCGAGGACCTCCGGCTCCATCACGTAGATACCGGTGTTGACGGTGTCGGAGAAGACCTGGCCCCAGGTGGGCTTCTCCAGGAAGCGCTCCACCCGGCCCTGGTCGTCCACGATGACGATGCCGAACTCCAGCGGGTTGGGGACGCGCTTGAGCCCGATGGTGACCATCGCGCCGTTCTCACGGTGGAACCTGACCATGTCGGTCAGGTCGATGTCGGTCAGCGCGTCGCCGGAGATGACCAGGAAGCGCTCGTCACGGAGCTTGTCCGCGGCGTTCTTGACGCTGCCGGCGGTGCCGAGCGGCGTGTCCTCGGTGGCGTAGTACAGGCTCATGCCGAGCTCGTCGCCGTCGCCGAAGTAGTTACGGACCAGGGCGGCCAGAAACTGCACGGTCACCACGGTCTCGGTGAACCCGTGCCGTTTCAGCAGCCGCAGCACATGCTCCATGATCGGCCGGTTGATCACAGGTAATAAAGGTTTGGGCTGGTTCGCGGTCATCGGCCGGAGCCGAGTTCCCTCTCCGCCCGCCATCACAACGGCCTTCACAGATCACCTCTTAAGGCGTTTGGCCTCGCTCATGAGCTGACGCACCTGTACCCAATACAGCACCCCCGACCACCAGTACAGACCTGTTCCCCAGATCGCGAGCGACCAGCCGACGAATTGGGCCGGATCTGCGTACCAGGCGTCGTAGCGGGCGAGGAAGAGCAGTGGGAAGGCGTAGAGCAGGTTGGCGGTGGCCGCCTTGCCGAGGAAGTGCACCGGCAGTGCCGGGCCGTACCCGAGGCGGCGCAGGATGAGGGGAATGCCCAGCAGCATGACGTCCCGCAGCGGGATCGCCAGCGCGAGCCACCAGGGGATGATCCCGCGCATGGCCAGGCCGAACAGCGTGGCCAGGATGTAGAGCCGGTCGGCCAGCGGATCGAGCAGGCGGCCGAGCCTGCTGGTCTGGTTCCAGGCCCGTGCGATCTTGCCGTCGAGCCAGTCGGAGAATCCCGCCAGCATCAGCAACGCGACGGCCCAGCCATCGGCCTTCGGGCCCAGTACCAGCCAGAGGAAGACCGGTACGCCGAGAAGCCTCGCCAAGCTCAACGCGTTGGGAACCGTCCAAATTCGATCTTCGGCTCCCGATGCTTCCGGATTCACCGATATGTCTCCCTCCCCGTACCTGATGGTGAGACTACTGCGTCGGCTGCGACCGGGGGGATGGCGGGCGCACAGGTGAGCGTCTATGGTTTTGATCAACCAACGCGGGAGCCCGGAGGACCGGGCTGAGAGGACGGCTACTGCAGCCGCCGACCGCCAGAACCTGCTCCGGGTAATGCCGGCGAAGGGAGTTTGCGCGATGACTTCCGCGCGTATTTCCAGCTTCAAGATCTATCAGGGTGACCTGCGCGTCCCCATGCGCGAGGTGCGCCTGACCAACGGGGAGACGGTCACGCTGTACGACACCTCGGGCCCCTACACCGACCCCTCTCACGCCGTCGACATCACCCGCGGCCTGCCGCGCCTGCGTGAGGACTGGATCCTGGAACGGGGCGACACGGCCCGGTACGGCGGCCGCCCGGGCACGCCGGGCGACGACGGCTACCGGGACCGGGGCGCCTGGGCCCGCGACCTCCGTTCCCTCGACGCGGTCTTCACCGGTGACGGCGACCGGCCGCTGCGGGCGGCGGGCGCGCCGGTGACCCAGCTCGCCTACGCCCGGCGCGGCCGCGTCAGCCGGGAGATGGAGTTCGTCGCGGTCCGCGAGGGCGTGAGCGCGGAGTTCGTCCGTGCCGAGGTGGCCGCCGGACGGGCGATCATCCCGGCCAACGTCAACCACCCGGAGAGCGAGCCGATGATCATCGGCCGCAACTTCCTGGTGAAGATCAACGCCAACATCGGCAACTCCGCCGTGGCCTCCACCATCGAGGAGGAGGTGGACAAGATGACGTGGGCGACCCGGTGGGGCGCCGACACCGTGATGGACCTGTCCACCGGACGCAACATCCACACCACCCGCGAGTGGATCATTCGCAACTCCCCGGTGCCGATCGGGACCGTCCCGCTCTACCAGGCGCTGGAGAAGGCCGGAGGCGACGCGGCCGGCCTGTCGTGGGAGATCTACCGCGACACCCTGATCGAGCAGTGCGAGCAGGGCGTGGACTACTTCACCGTCCACGCGGGGGTGCGCCTGGCCCACGTGCCGCTGACCGCGCGGCGCAGGACCGGCATCGTCTCCCGGGGAGGCTCGATCATGGCGGCCTGGTGCCTCGCCCATCACCGTGAGAGCTTCCTCTACGAACACTTCGCCGACATCTGCGAGATCCTGGCCCGGTACGACGTGGCGTTCTCGCTGGGCGACGGCCTGCGCCCCGGGTCGATCTCCGACGCCAATGACGAGGCCCAGTTCGCCGAGCTCCGGACGCTGGGCGAGCTGACGAAGATCGCTCACGCGCACGACGTCCAGGTGATGGTCGAGGGGCCGGGCCACGTCCCCATGAACAAGATCAAGGAGAACGTGGACCTGCAGCGCGAGCTCTGCGACGACGCCCCGTTCTACACCCTCGGCCCGCTGACGACCGACATCGCTCCCGGTTACGACCACATCACCTCGGCCATCGGCGCGGCGATGATCGGCTGGTACGGCACGGCCATGCTCTGCTACGTCACGCCCAAGGAACACCTGGGACTGCCGAACAAGGACGACGTGAAGACCGGCGTGATCACCTACAAGATCGCGGCGCACGCGGCCGACCTCGCCAAGGGCCATCCGGGAGCGCAGGCCTGGGACGACGCCCTGTCCGACGCCCGGTTCGAGTTTCGCTGGGAGGACCAGTTCGACCTCTCCCTGGATCCCGGGACCGCCCGGTCCTTCCACGACGAGACGCTGCCCGCCGCCCCCGCCAAGACCGCCCACTTCTGCTCGATGTGCGGCCCGAAGTTCTGCTCCATGAAGATCAGCCATGACGTGCGCAGGTTCGCCGAGGAACGCGGTCTGACCGACGCCGAGGCCCTGGAGGCCGGGATGAGAGAGAAGTCCGAGGAGTTCTCCCGTGAGGGCGGCCGGGTCTATCTGCCCGTCGAGAACCTCTGAGGACGCCTGACGAGGCGCGGGGGCGGGCGGCCGTGCCGTCCGCCCCCGCGCACCCTCTACCCTTCACATCATGACCAATGACACCACGCTCTTCCTGGGCCAGTGGCTGCGCTCCCCGGGGACCGTCGGAGCGGTGGCGCCAAGCTCGCGACGGCTGGCGGAGGCGGTGACGGCACCGGTCCCGCACCGGGGCGACCCCGTGATCGTCGAGCTCGGCCCCGGCACGGGCGCCTTCACGGCCGAGATCCAGCGCCGGCTGGGCGGCCGGGGGCACCACCTGGCCGTCGAGATCAACCCGAGGCTGGCCGAGTTCCTCGCCGCCCGGAACCCGAAGGTTGACGTCGTGGTCGACGACGCGGTACGGCTGCCGCAGCTGCTCCAGGAGCGCGGCCTCGGCAAGGCCGACGTGATCGTGAGCGGGCTCCCCTGGGCGGCGTTCTCCTCAGAGACGCAGACCAACCTGCTGAACGCCGTCATCGCGATCATGGGTCCCCACACGGCCTTCACCACTTTCGCCTACAGCTTCGCCAAGCGCCTGCCGCCCGCGCGGCGCTTCAAGAAGCGCCTGTCCGACACCTTCGAAGAGGTCGTCCTGGGCCGGACCGTGTGGGGCAACGTGCCGCCGGCCTTCGTCTATCACGCGCGCAGGCCTCACGGGCACGCGGGCGCTTCGGCCTGATCGGCCCCGCGAGACGGTAGAGCTTGATCGAACTTCGTTCTACGATTGCGCCCGCAATCAGAATGGAGTTGATCACGGTGGATTTCACCCTTCCCGAGAGCGCGCTCGCCGTCCAGCGCGGCGTCGCCGACATCTGCGCGCGCTACGACCTGGACTACTGGCAGCGGTGCGAGAACGAGAAGCGCTGGCCGGAGGAGGTCTGGGCGGAGCTGGCCAAGGGAGGCTGGCTCGGCCTGGCCGTGCCCGAGGAGTACGGCGGAGGCGGGCAGGGTCTCCTGGAGCTGGCCGTGGCCACCGAGACCCTGTCCGCGTCCGGCTCGGCCGGCGGCTCGGCGTTCACCTACGTGCTCACCCCCGGTTTCGGCGCCCTGACCCTGGCCAGGCACGGCAGCCCCCGGCAGCGCGGCGAGCTGCTGCCCAAGCTCGCCACCGGCGAGCTGGAGACCTGCTTCGCCCTGACCGAGCCGGACGCCGGATCCAACGCCCTGGGCATCTCCACCTTCGCCCGCCGCGACGGCGAGGAGTTCGTGGTCAAGGGTCAGAAGGTCTGGATCACCGGCGTGCAGCGCGCCACCTGGATGCTCCTGGTCACCCGGACCATCCCGGCCGCCGAGGCCAAGCCCCGCAGCAACGGCCTGACGGTCCTGCTGGTGAACGTCCCCGAGGCGGTCGCCGCCGGGCGGCTCACCTTCCAGCCGATCCCGAAGATGGGCGCCAACACCACCCCGTCCAACATGGTCTTCATCGACGACCTGCGGGTGCCCGCGGCGAACGTGGTGGGCGAGGTCGACCAGGGCGCGCGAGTGCTGTGGGACATCCTCAATCCCGAACGGATCCTGCTGGCCGCCTCCGCGCTGGGCGGCGCCGAGGTCGCCTTGAGAGTGGCCGTGCAGTACGCCAAGGAGCGCGAGGTCTTCGGCCGCCCGATCGGCGCCAACCAGGCCATCGCCTTCCCGCTCGCCCAGGTCAAGGCCAAGATCGAGCTGGCCAGGCTGATGCTCTACAAGGCGGCGTGGCTGTTCGACCGGCAGCGGCCGTGCGGCACCGAGGCCAACATCGCCAAGCTGACCGCCTCCCAGGCGGCCTGGGAGGCGGCCGACCACGCGTTCCAGACCTACGGCGGCATGGCCTACTCCCTGGAGTATCCGGTCGCCCGCCTGCTGGCCGACGCCCGCATCGGCAGGGTCGCCCCCGTCACCGAGGAACTCCTGCTGAACCATCTCGCCACCCAGGTGCTCGGACTGCCCAGAAGTTTCTGAGCCGGTTGCCACGCGCGCCACGGGGGAAGACCATTGAGCAGATCTGAGCGAGCCCAAGGGAGTGGTCGATGTCCGTCTACGCCAGCACCGTGGTCAACGCCCCCGCCGACGAGGTGTGGAGCTACCTGAGGGACTTCGGCAACCTGGCCGAGTGGCTGCCCGGGATGACCTCCTGCGTGATCGAGGAGGGCGCGGCCACGCAGCCGGGGGCGGTGCGCCGGATGGAGGGACCGGGCGGGACCTTCAGGGAGCGGCTGCTCGTCCTCGACGACGACGCCCGCTCCGCGACCTACGAGATCCTGGAGTCCCCGCTGGCGGTCACGAACTACCGGGCCACCTATCGGATCGCCCCCGTCACCGACAGCGGCCAGGCGTTCATCGAGTGGCAGGCCACCTTCGAGGCCGACGACGAGGCGAAGCTCAACAAGATCCTCACCCGCGGCGTCTTCGAGCCCGGCCTGGCCTCCCTGCACAAGCGTTTCCAGGACGGCCTCTCGTGAGGTGACACCCGCGATACCTCGGTGACCTGCCAGTATCGGTGATGTCATATCATCGAGATCGATGATATCGACGGATCTGCCATGACCCGGCAGCCATCACCGATGCGCCGTCCGGCCGAAATCTTCGCGCGCAGCCTCCTGGCGGAGCGTGCCCTCCCCGCGTGCCGGGAGCTGTGCAGCGGCAAGCTGGGCTGGCAGACCATCCTCGCCCGCATCTATCGCGACCCCATCGAGGCCGCGCAGTTCGCCACCGCGCAGTCTCCCGACCTGCTGCTCGTGCTTGTCACCAGCGGGGCGTACACGATCGAAAGCCGCAAAGGGCGATTCTGGCAGAAGGCGAACTACCACCCCGGGTCAATCGGTGTGACCGCACCCGGGAACATCAGCATGCTGCGCTGGCGCGCCGATCCCGGTCAGCGGCTGGAGTCTCTGCACATCCATCTGTCCGCGGACCTCATCGACGAGTCCTGCGAGGCTCTTGGCGTGAAGGGCCCGTGGTCGCGCCGGCTGCCGGATGCGCTGCTGCTGGAGGACCCTCTCCTCACCGCTGCGGGCCGGGCCGTCTGCAGGGCGCTGCGGCTTGGCGCCCCACCCCTGTACGCGGACTCGATCGCGCAGTTGCTCGCCACGCACCTGCTGTACGGGTCGGAGGTGAGCAGGAGGAGAGACGTCCATCCCTCCGCGCTCGGCGACACCGCGATGCGGCTTATCACCGATTACATGCATGAGCACCTGCATGAGGAGGTGAGCCTTGACGACCTCGCCGCCCATACGAACATCAGCAAGTATCACCTCCTGCGCTCCTTCGCGAAGGCGACGGGGTTCACCCCGTACCGCTACCTGGTTCGCCTGCGCATGCGCCGGGCCGCCGACCTGCTCCGGGACACCGGTCAGCCGGTTCTTCAGATCTCCACGGCGTGCGGTTACCGCAGCCCGGGGCAGTTCACGGCCGCCTTCCGCCGCCGGTTCGGGGCCTCGCCCACCGAGTTCCGCAGGCAGTTCCAGGGGGACCGCGCGGCGGACCCGGAACCGTTGTCGTTCCTGTAAGGCAATCCGGGGCCAATACCGGGCAATCTTCGGAGGGACGATGTAGGGCAAGACAGGCATTCTTGGATACCGTGCTTTTGTCCACTTATGAGCGAATTGTCCATATTTGTCCTGATACTTCCATCGAAGCGTCATGACCGAGGCCGGACTGACCGCAGCTTCCGGCGGTGCCACGGGTGGGTCCGAGCGGCTCCACGGTTACCGCAGGACGCCCCCGCTGCCTGAGCGCCCGGGGATCAGCGCCCCCGACGCTCCGGCCGAACCGCCGACCCGGCTGGGGACGGACCAGCCGCGGCTCGCCCTGCGCGGCCTGATCCTCATCGTGCCGTTGTTCGTCCTCCTCGCCTTCGGGGCGGGCGGCCCGGAGAGATCTCTGCAGACACTCGCGCCGGTGACCACTTTCGCGCTGCCCGCCATCGCGATGGTCGCGTTCTACTGGGAGGACTGGCCGGGAAGCTCGCTGCGGGCGGGCTGGGCCGGGCTGACCGACACTCTTCTCCTCGTGGCCGCCGCGCCGGTCCTCAGCGTCGCAGGGCAGGCGGTCGTGGCGGAGGTCGACCTGCCCGCGCTGTTCGGCTTCGAGCCGGGCGCCGGTCACGTGGCGATGTTCCCGCACACGATGCCCCTGGCCGCCGGAGCCTTCACGGTGATCCTGCAGCTGACCCTGGTGACGGAAGGCTGGCCGCTGCGCGGGCTCGGCCGGGTCCCCTCGGGCATCGTGGCACTGCTGGTCAGCTGGGTGATCGGGGCGGCACTCTACTTCACCCTGCTCGACGTGCACGGCGAACCGGCGACGACGCCGGGCGGTCTGCACGAGCTCAGCGGGCCTGTGGCGCCGGGGGCGTACGGCGCCTGGCTGACCTCGGTGGGCGCCTGGCAGCTGGTGTTCTTCCTCGCGCTGCGGGGCTGGCCCTTCTCCGGCATCCGCCGACGCGCCCCTCGCCTGCTGGCCGGCAACGTCGCGGTGATCGCCTGCGGGTGGGCGACCTACCTGATCCTGCGCCACGGGCTCGACTGGACCCCGAATCGGGTCTTCGCGGTCTGCGGTTCGGTCATCGCCGCGATCCTGGTGGTGGCGATGTTGTTCGAGGCGTGGCCGTGGACCCGGTTGTTCTCCCCCCTGCCCGGCCGTCTCTCCGTACTGATCACGGCGCTGGTGCTCACGGGCGTGCTGTACGGCGTGCTGTCGGCGGTCGCCCGGCACGCGCAGTGGTCGCATGAGAACCCGGACGACTGGATCGGATACGCCGTACTGAACGCGCTCGGCATGAGCGTGATCCTCCATGTGGCGATCTGGAGACGCTGGCCGGTGGCCACGGGAACGACGGGAAACAGGACCGCATGACACAGCAGACGCATCCGGCTGTCCAGGCTCTGCTCGACGGCGTCAACAGCGGCGACGCCGACGCCTTCATCGGGTGCTTCACCGAAGACGGCGTGGTGGACGACTGGGGCAGGGAGTTTCGCGGTGCGGCCCGGATCCGGGCCTGGAGCGACGCGGAGCTCATCGGCGCGCGGGCCATCATCGGCGTCAGGAACGTGGAGCGGAGAGGAGGCGAGATCATCGTCACCGCCCGGGTCGGCGGCACCGGGTTCAACGGCCCGAGCCATTTCTTCTTCCGTATCAGGGGGGACCGGGTGTCCCGCATGACCATTCGCGTCTAGCAGGCACAGGGAAGGAAAAAGACCATGGATCAGGAAATCACTCTGCGGGTGGACGGGGAGGAGCACACGCTCACCGTCGACACCCGTACGACCCTGCTGGACGCGCTGCGTGAGCGGCTCGGCATCACCAGCGCCAAGAAGGGGTGCGATCACGGACAGTGCGGGGCCTGTACCGTCCTGCTCGACGGCCGGCGCGCGAACAGCTGTCTCGTGCTCGCGGTGGCCGGCGTCGGAGCGGAGGTCGTCACGGCCGCGGGTCTGGCCGACGGCGACGAGCTGCATCCCATGCAGCGCTCGTTCATCTCCCACGACGCCTTCCAGTGCGGTTACTGCACCCCCGGCCAGATCGTCTCCGCGGTGGCGATGCTGCGCGAGGCGGAGGCGGGCTGGCCGAGTGTGGTGAGCGAAGACCTCGACGCCGACGAGGTCGTGCTCGACCACGGGGAGATCGCCGAGCGGATGAGCGGCAACCTGTGCCGTTGCGCGGCCTACGCCAACATCGTGCCCGCCATCGCGGAGGTGGCGCGGTCATGAAGCCCTTCGCCTATCAGCGCGCCGACGACATGTCGTCCGCCGTCGCCACCGTGGCCGAGCGGCCGGAGGCGAGCTTCCTCGCCGGCGGGACGAACCTGGTGGACCTGATGAAGATGGAGGTGCTGACTCCCGAACTGCTGGTCGACGTCAGGCATCTCGTCTCCCACCGGATCCAGGACCTCCCCGGGGGCGGCCTGCGGATCGGCGCGGGCGTGTCCAACAGCGAGCTGGCCGCCGACCGGCGGGTCCGGCGCGGCTACCCGATGCTGTCCCAGGCGATCCTCGCGGGCGCCTCGTACCAGCTGCGCAATCTCGCCACGGTCGGCGGCAACTTCCTGCAGCGCACCCGCTGCATGTACTTCCGCGACGTCACCATGCCCTGCAACAAGCGGGAGCCGGGAACGGGCTGCTCGGCCCGGGACGGCCAGCAGCGTGACCTGGCGATCCTCGGCGCCTCGAAGTTGTGCGTCGCCACGCACCCGTCCGATATGGCGGTGGCCATGGCCGCACTCGACGCGGTGATCCACACCGTCGGGCCCGCGGGCGAGCGGACGGTCCCGGTGAACAGGCTGTACCGGTTCCCGTCCGACGGGCCCGAGCGCGACACCGTCCTCGACCGGGGCGAGCTGATCACCGCCGTCGAGATCCCGGCGGCGCCGATCGCCGCCGGGTCGCGCTACCGCAAGGTGCGTGACCGCGCGTCGTACGCGTTCGCGCTCGTCTCGGTCGCCGCCGCGATCGAGGTCGACGACGGGGCCGTGCGCGACGTGCGCATCGCCCTGGGGGGCGTGGCCCACAGACCCTGGCGGGCGATCACGGCCGAGCGGGAACTGCTCGGCAGGCCCGCGACCGAGGAGAGTTTCCGTGCCGCCGCCGAGGCCGAGCTGGCCGCGGCATGGCCGCTGCCGGGCAACGCGTTCAAGGTGCCGCTCGCCCGCAACACCGTCGTCGGCATGCTGCGTGCCCTGACCGAGGAGGCACGATGAGCGGCCGCGGTGCGGTGGGCGCGCCCCTGGACCGCGTGGAAGGGCACCTGAAGGTACGGGGGGCGGCCACCTACGCCAACGAGTGGCCGGTCGAGAACCCCGCCTACCTGTATCCGCTGCTGTCGACGATCGCCTCCGGACGCGTCACCGGTGTCGACACGAGCGCCGCGATGGCCGAACCCGGCGTGCTGGGCGTGCTCACCCATCTGAACGCCCCCAAGCTGGCGTGGCCGAACGACCCCGAGGTGGCGGCCCTGCAATCCGGCGAGGTCGCCTTCCACGGCCAGTTCGTCGGCGCCGTCGTCGCCGAGAGCATCGAGATCGCCCGCTACGCGGCCGGACTGGTCACGCTGAAGTACGAGAAGCGGCCGGTCGACGTCGACATGCGGGCCGACCGCGACGACCTCCTCAAGCCCCAGCACGCGGCCATATTCGGCTCCCAGCCGGGAGACCTCCAGGACGGCTCGCCCGCCGACTCGGCCGTGGGGGACTTCGAGGCCGGCATGGACTCGGCGATCCACACGCTCGACGCGACGTACAGCACGCCGATCCAGCATCATCACCCGTTGGAGCCGCACACCAGCATCGCCGTCTGGACCGACGACGAGATCACGCTCCGCTGCTCCTCGCAGGGCGTCCACCTGCACCGGATGCTGCTGGCGAACGCGTTCGGCATCGACGCGTCGCGGATCCGCGTCATCTCCCCGCACGTCGGCGGCGCGTTCGGCTCGAAGGTGTTCCCCGTCACGTGGGCCACCCTGGCGCTCATGGGCGCGCAGCTGGTCCCCGGCCGGCCGGTGAAGTTCGCGCTCACCCGCCAGCAGATGTTCACGCTGGTCGGCCACCGCCCCGCCACCATCCAGCGGATCCGGCTCGGCGCCGACGCCGACGGCAGGCTCGTCGCGCTCGGGCACGACGTCGTCCAGGAGACGGCCAAGGCCAAGCAGTACGCCGAGCAGACCGTGGCGGCGAGCCGGTTGATGTACGCCGCGCCCCACCGGCGTACGACCACCCGGATCGCCACCCTGGACCTCCCGGTGCCGACGATCATGCGGGGCCCCGGTGAGGCGACGGGCATGTTCGCGCTGGAGTCGGCGATGGACGAGTTCGCCGTCTCGATGGGGATGGACCCGATCGAGTTCCGCGTCCTCAACGAGCCCGAGGTCCATCCCGAGTCCGGGTTGCCGTTCTCCAGCCGCCACCTGGTGACCTGCCTGCGGGAGGGTTCCCGCAGGTTCGGCTGGGAGCACCGCGCCCCGGCCACGCCGGCGCGGCGCGAGAACGGCTGGCTGATCGGGACCGGCGTGGCCTCCTCGACCTACCCGTCCCCTCGCCTGCCGGGGAACACCGCGACCATCCGTGTCGGCGCCGACGGACGCCACACCGTGCGGATCGCCGCCGCCGACATCGGTACCGGCACCTGGACGACGCTCACCCAGATCGCCGCGGAGGCGCTGGACGTCGCCGTCGAGGACGTGACCCTGCGGATCGGTGACACCGACCACCCCCTCGCCTCGAGCGCCGGTTTCTCCTCCGGCATCAACTGCTGGGGGACGACGATCCACGCGGCGGCGGACGAGTTGCGCGCGGCCCTGAACGAGAACGGCGGCAGGGTGCCCGACGAGGGCCTTGAGGTCACCACCGACATACCAGATAACCCGTACATGTTGCAGTACGCGATGTACAGCTTCGGCGCCCAGTTCGCCGAGGTCCGGGTGCACGAGGACACCGGCGAGGTGCGGGTGCCGCGCCTGCTCGGCGTGTTCGACGTGGGCCGGGTCATCAACCCGAAGACGGCTCGCTCGCAGCTGCTCGGTGGAATGACCCAGGGTCTGTCGATGGCCCTGCACGAGGCGGCCGCGATCGACCCCCGCTACGGGCACGTGGTGAACAACGATCTCGGCGGGTACCACTTCGCGTCCAACGCCGACGTGGGATCGATCGAGGTGCACTGCCTGGAGGAACGAGACCCCTACACCAACCCGATGGGTTCCAAGGGAGCCGGAGAGGTGTGCATCGTCGGCACGGCCGCGGCCATCGCCAACGCCGTGTACCACGCCACCGGCATCCGCGTACGCGACCTGCCGATCACCCTCGACAAGCTCCTTCGCTAGGAGCGCATCCTTCGGAGCGGCGAGATCCGGATCCGGCCGCACCCGCGTGCGACCGGATCCGGATCGAGGCGCTAGGCCGTGTAGACCTCGAACTCGGAGAGCTGGCCGGCGGGCCAGCCGGTGTTGCCGGTGAAGTTCAGCCGGACGTAGCGGGCGGAGGTCTGGGCGAACGTGATCGTCACCGTGTTGCCCGACGCGGGATTGAACGTCTGACCGGCCGGACCGGTGATCGTGGCGAACGACGACCCGTTGGTGCTGCCCTGCACCGACACCGTCTGCGTACGAGCACCCCACGCCGACGACGGCGGCAACCTCAGCACGATCCGGCCGATCGCCGCCGCCGAACCGAGATCCACCTGAACCCACTGCGGGAACGTACCGCCGGCGCTCTCCCAGTAGCTGTTGGCGTCACCGTCCACCACGTTCGACGATCCGTAGCTCTGCACATGGCTGCTCTCCGACGTCGCCCTGCCCCGCGCCAGGTTGGTGTTCGCCGCCGCGTTCGTGGTCACGGTCACGGCGCTCGACGCGGGCGAGGTGTTGCCGGCCGCGTCCTGCGCGGTGACGGTGAAGCTGTACGCCGTCGCGGGACTCAGTCCGGTGACCGTGTAGGAGGTGCCCGGCGTGGAGGCCACGACCGTGCCGCCCTGGCGCACCTGATAGCCGCTCACTCCGGTGTTGTCGGTGGCGGCCGACCACGAGAGCGACACGCTGGTGGTCGTCTTCCCGGTCACGGCGAGGCCGCCCGGTGCGGCCGGTGCCTGCGTGTCCCCGTTGCCGGAGACTCCGTACACCTCGAACTCGGAGAGCTGGGCGGCGGGCCAGCCGGTGTTGCCGGTGAAGTTCAGCCGGACGTAGCGGGCGGAGGTCTGGGCGAACGTGATCGTCACCGTGTTGCCCGACGCGGGATTGAACGTGTGGCCGGCCGGACCGGTGATCGTGGCGAACGACGACCCGTTGGTGCTGCCCTGCACCGACACCGTCTGCGTACGAGCACCCCACGCCGACGACGGCGGCAACCTCAGCACGATCCGGCCGATCGCCGCCGCCGAACCGAGATCCACCTGAACCCACTGCGGGAACGTACCGCCGGCGCTCTCCCAGTAGCTGTTGGCGTCACCGTCCACCACGTTCGACGGGAGGAAATTCGCGTTCTGGCTGCTCGCCGATGTCGCCTTGCCCCGCGCCAGGTTGCCGGTGCCGCCGTCTCCACCTCCTCCTCCGATCATGGGTGGGGTGGGTCGGGTCGGGGTCAACGCAATCTGACCCTTGAGCATCCGGCCACCATCACCGGTCAACCGCAGATAATAATCCGAAGAACACGCCGTGCCATCGGCATCCAACGCACGCATCCCGGAATTGGCCGGCACCATCGCCAGGGTCTCGGCGGTCTTGGCGATCTGATTGCCCTCGTTGAACTCATCGAACATGGAAATGTAGATACCGGCCGCGCCGACCTTGACCATGTTGTAGAACTGCCGCCACATGAAGTCACCGTGCGCGCGCTGGTTACCGGTCACATCGCCCGGCAGCACACACGGCTGGTAGTCGATGCCGTGGGCGGCGCAGTCGGCCTGATCAGGGGTGTTGACGTTGGCCAGAAAGCGGTCGGTGTCGGCGATGGTGCCGATCCGGCCGACCATCCAGGGGGAGATCATGTCGAAGGCGTGGTAGACGTCCAAGAACCCGGGGCGCGAATCTTCGTTGCCCGAGCGCCAGTGGGTGGGCACGCCGCCCATCACGTAGCAGCCTTGGGCCTTGAACCAGTTGATGACCTCCAGGCATGGGGCGGGGGCCCAGGGGCGTTTGGGGTCGTTGAAGCCGAAGCCCCAGATGCCGACGACGGGTTTGCCGTTTTGCAGGGCGTAGGCCGGGGAGGCGGTCAGCGCCTTCATTTTGGTGGTCCAGTCGGTTTTGATCTCCGGCTGCATGGTGGTCCAGTCGGTGACGTCGTACATGATGTAGAACTTGCGGCCGTTGGCCTCGGCGGCGGTGCGGACCTTGGTGGCCATGGCGTCGCGGGTGGGGCCTTCGCCGCCCATCGGGTTGAAGCGTTGCAGGGCGGCGGTGTCGATGTTGTTTTCGCGCATCCAGCGGAAGTGGGTGTCGACGGTTTGCTGGTCGTAGGAGGAGAACAGGGTGGCGGGCTGGCCGTTGTTGAGGTTGGCATACGCGGTGGGGTAGGTGTGGGTGTATTCGCGCATGTCGGGCCAGGCCACGATGGTGGTGTTGGTGGGGGAGGGGGGTTGGCCCATGTTGGCGCTCCAGTGCCACCAGCCGTTGATCGGGGCGCCATCGCCGGGGGCGGCGAACCAGCCTTGGTAGCCGACGGTGATTTTCCCGACCACGTCGCCGGGGGGGCTGGCGGCGGCGGCGTGGGCGCCGCTGGTGAGGGCGGATATCAGTTGGGATCCCGATACCGCGGCCAGGGCGGAGCCTGATACCACCGTGGTCATGAATTTCCGACGCGAGACGGCCACCTGAACTCCTTTGCTGGGGGGTGAGTGTTGTTGCGCTGCGCGGTTGTTACGCGCGGTCGGTCCGGTGTGCCGGGTGGCTGGGGGGTTGGGGGTCGTCGGGGTTGGTGGGGCCGGCCACCGCCGACCACACCCGGAACCGGTGCGTCCGGCCGCTACCGGCCGCGATCCGAGCCGGTGGACCCGTACGTTCCACGGCCCATCCGTCGTCGCCGCGTGCCGCGACGAACGAGTGCGGGCCGGGGAGAACGAGGCCTGACCGGACGACGGCGAATGGCCATCGGGTCGCGACACGGGGATCGGTCGTCGGATCGGCCGGGTCGCAAAGCCTCACGACCTCTCCTTCCGGACCGGATGCGCCCTGCCAGAGCAGAGACGAGCACCAGAAGACACGGAGCGGCACGCGTCGTCCCCGGCGCGACCACGGACCGCTTGCGGTCATCTTGGCAGGATTAGATACACAAACGCAATACTCCGAAAATTTCCCGAAATATACGGGCAATGTGCTCGCAAGAATTTGCGTCATCGTTCTGCAAATAGGAGCGTTCCAGAACGCAGGAACTGTCGGGAGTCGTCATCGCCGGACGCCTGCGGACGGCGGCGGATCATTTCCGTGCACATCGCCACTCGTATTTCCGGTCGGCCCCTGTCAGCCGAGAGCGGCGGGTGTGTCTTCTCCGCCGACCTTGTCCGTCGAAATTGGACGGGCGTCTCTCCTCGGGCAACCCCTCCGCCCAAACCGGACAGGCACTTCCTCCCGGCCGGCCCTGTCCGCCGAAACCGAGTGGGCGATTCTCCCCAAGCGGCCCATCAGCCGAAGCCGGACAGACGCTTCCTCCCGGCCGGCTCTGTCAGCCATAACCGGGTGGATGCCGCTTTTCCGACCTGTCAGCCGTAGCTGGGAGTGACCCCTTTCCTGCCGGCCCTGTCAGCCGAGACCGGGCGGGCGCTTATTCCTGTCAGCCGAAATTGGGCGGGCGCTTCTCCCGCAGGGCCCGTACGCCCTCCGCCACGTCCGGGCCGGTGAAGTTGAGGAACTCCATGGCCAGCGACGCGTCGAAGGAGGGCCCCGCGAGGCGGAGCCAGTTGTTGAGGGCGTACTTGGTCAGGCGGATCGCCTCGGCGGATCCGCCGGCCAGCCGGGTGGCGATCTCCACGGCCTTGTCGTGGACCTGGTCGTCGTCGACACAGAGGCTGACCAGGCCCATCGCCTCCGCCTGCTCACCCGTGACCGGCTCGCACAGCAGCAGGTGATACTTGGCCTTGGCCAGCCCGCACAGCAGCGGCCAGATGATGGCGGCGTGGTCGCCCGCCGCGACACCGAGCCGGGTGTGGCCGTCGATGATGCGCGCCGTACGGCCCGCGACGGAGATGTCGGCCAGCAGGGCGACGGCGAGTCCCGCGCCCACCGCGGGTCCCTGGATGGCCGAGACGACGGGCTTCGAGCAGTTGAGCACGTTGTAGACGATGTCGCGGGCCTCGGTGAAGACGCGCATGCGCGTGCCGTGGTCGCGCATCATCTCCTCGATCATCGACAGGTCGCCGCCGGCGGAGAACGCCTCGCCCTCGCCCCGGATGACCACCGCGCGCACCTCGTCGTCGCGGTCCACGTCCCGCCAGATCTCGGCCAGCTCGCGATGACCGGTCATGTCCACGGCGTTGAGCCTGCGCGGCTCACTGATCACGATCCTGAGCACCCCGTCGGCCACCCAGTCGGTCTTCAGCTTCTCGTAGTTCTTCAACGGAACGCCTCCTTGAGCCGTGCGGCTGCGTATTCGCGCGCCTCGATCGCCTGGTCGAAGAAGCCCGGCAGGCCGAAGAAACCGTGGATGGCCCCGTCGTAGCGCCTGACCTCGACCGGGACCCCGGCCGCCGCGAGCTGGGAGGCGTAGGCCTCGCCCTCGTCGCAGAGCGGGTCGCATTCGGCCGTGATCACCGTCGCCGGGGCCAGGCCCGCCTTGTCGGCGAGCCGGGCCGGGGCCAGCCTGGGGTCGGCCGGATCCCCGCCGTACTGCGCGATGAACCAGGCCATCTCGCCGGCGCCGAGCCCGAAGCCGGTGGCGTAGGTCCGGTAGCTCTCGGTGTCCATCGCGACGTCGACCACCGGGTAGACCAGCACCTGGTGAGCCAGCCGGAGCCCGGCGTCCCTGGCCTGCCAGGCGGCCACGGCGGCGACGTTGCCACCGGCGCTGTCGCCGTAGACCGCGATCCTCTCCGGGTCGACCTGGTAGGCCTCCGGGCGGGCGAAGACGTCCTTGACCACGCTCCACCCGTCGTCGGCCGCGGCGGGGAAGGGATGGTCGGGGGCGAGCCGGTAGTCCACGGAGATCACGACCGCCCCGTTGCGCACCGCCAGGTCCCGGCCCAGCGCGTCGTTGCGGTCCACGTCGCCGAAGACCCAGCCTCCACCGTGGAAGTAGACGATCGCGGGAAGCGCGTGGTCGCCGTCCTGGGGCCGGTAGATCCGGACCGGCACCCCCGTGGCCACGTCATCCCGGACCAGGGGCAGCGGCACGATCGGCCCCCGCTGCTCGGCGAAGGCGTCCATGGTCCGCATCTCGGCGATCAGCTCGGGCGTCAGCTCGAAGGAAGGAGTCGTCAGGCCCGTCGGGAGCAGCTTCAGGTAGGCCTCGGCCTGCGGGTGCAACGACATGACCGCACCTTACTCGTCGCGGGTCCCTCATCGTGGGAACCTTCGGGCAGAAGGCGCGTAAGCCCCGGGAGACTCGGGCAGGCCCAGCGGGCGCGGCGGGTCGGCGGGAAGGCGAGCCGGACGGGCGGCGACGGACCGAGGAACGGGGGCCGGAAGGTCAGGGCCGGTGACGGGAGGCGTCGATCAGAGCCTCCACGAGCCGGTTGTTCTCACCGCGCTCGGGGTTCCACTGCACACCGACGCCGAAGCGGTGCCCCTGGAGCTCGATGCCCTCGACGATCTGGTCGTCCGCCCAGGCCACGGCCAGCAGGTTGGTGCCCAGCCGCTTGACGGCCTGATGGTGCGGTGCGGCCACCTCCGCGCGGTCGCCCACCGCCTTGCCCAGCTTGCTCGACACGCTGATCTGGATGACGTGCGTACGGCCGGTCGAGGCGTGGCGGTCGTGGTCGACCACCGCGGGAAGCCAGGGAATCAGCGAGCCGCCCTGGGCGACGTTCAGGATGTGCATGCCCCGGCCGATGGCGAGCAGCGGCAGGTCGGCCTGGACGGCCGCGCGGGCCAGCGCCAGTTCGAAACGGTCGCGGTGGGGCTGAGGAGCCTCGACCCGATCCTCGGAGGCGGCGCCGTACAGGGTGGCGTCGATCTCACCCCCGCCGGCGAGGATCACGCCGGAGAGCCCGCGCGCGTAGTCGTCGATCCCGCCCAGGTTCAGCGGGGGCAGCAGCACCGGCAGGCCGCCCGCCTTCTCCACCGCCCGCGCGTAGGAGGGCGGTGACAGGACAGCCTCTCTGACCCATTTGCCCCAGCGGGCAGCCTCAAGGTAGGCGGTGATACCGATCAAGGGTCGGGACATACGTTCTCCAGGGGACCGTGCGCAAGGTGGCACCACCTGTTTCGGGCAGCACCCATCCCATCTCAGCAGCATCCCTATCATGGCGCACAAAATTTCGACTGGGTCACGTCTTCGACGTATCCGGTCTGCCGTTCGAGGCGTCCCGCCCTCGCCCCGGGCGAGGTCCGGCCCCGGCGACCGCCGGGGCGAGGGACATGACAAGGATATTCATCCTCAGTAAAACGGTAACTTCGGGCGAATGTGATTCTTATTCGCTTATCTCTGCCAAGACCGGCAAGGCAGTAACGGAAAATAACTTTCCAATTACGGATAGTTTGATTTCGCACCATATTGCTGAGAAACGGTTGTGACGTCTACATGGTGATGGAAGACTCAAATTCGAGCGACCAGGTGTGCCGGGGCCGCTGGTCACTCATCACCCGGAACCGTCAGGGAGGTGGATCTGCATGATCGGACTTTGATCCGATCAATTAGGGTGGGTTCGGTAAATGTCTTTGAATCCGCGTCTCGTCAAGGAAAGCTTCGCCGTCATCGAGCCCGTCGCGGAGAAGGCCGCGGCGTACTTCTACGGCCGCCTGTTCGCCGAGAGCCCTCATCTGCGCGGGATGTTCCCGCCTGCCATGAACGTCCAGCGCGACCGCCTGTTCAGCGCGCTGACCAGGATCGTCTGGAGTCTGGACAGTCCCGACAGCATGGCCTCATTCCTCGGGCAGCTCGGCCGCGACCACCGCAAGTACGGGGTGATCGCCGAGCACTACACCGCGGTCGGCAACGCGCTTCTGGCCACGATCAAACGTTTCTCCGCCGAGGCCTGGACCTCTGAGGTGGAGGCCGCCTGGGTGGCCGCGTACACCGCCGCCGCCAATCTCATGATCGAGTCGGCCGATGCCGACGCCGGTGTCTCCCCCGCCTGGTGGCTGGCCGAAGTGATCGACCACGAGCGCCGCACGCCGGACATCGCGGTGATCACTCTGCGTCTCGACCAGAACCTGCCGTACCAGCCGGGCCAGTACGTCAACGTGCAGACCGCACGCTGGCCGCGTGTCTGGCGCACGTTCTCCATCGCGAACGCGCCACGGGAGGACAACACCATCCGGCTGCACGTCCGCGCGATCCCCGGGGGCTGGGTCTCGACCGCCCTGGTCGAGCACACGAGGATCGGCGACGCCGTGACGCTCGGACCCCCGATCGGCACCATGACCCCCACCGGCTCCGGGCGCGACATCCTGTGTGTCGCCGGAGGCACCGGACTAGCCCCGATCAAGGCCATCCTGGAGCATGTGATCGCCTCGGGACAGCGTCCCAACATCCATCTGCTGTACGGTGCGCGCCATGCCCACGAGCTCTACGACCTGACCGACCTGGTCCGGATGGAGTCGGCCTTTCCCTGGCTGCGGGTGCTGCCCGTGGTCTCCGACCAGCCCGGCTACGACGGCATGCGAGGCCAGGTGCCCGACGTGATGGAACGATTCCATTCCTGGATCGACCACGACATCTACATCTGCGGCCCGAGCGCCATGGTCAACGAGACCGTTCGCCGACTTCAGCGGAACGGGGTGCCGATGGCCAATATCCACAGGGACATCGTTCAGGGCGAACCCTGAAGCGACCTCCGGAGTCGACGACTCGAAGCGATCCCTCAAACCACGCGGAGCCCGGCGGGACACGTCGCAGCATGGCAGGCATGAGGCCCGGCACCAAGAAAGACGGCCATGCACGACGTCCCCCTCACCGCCGGACCCTTTTCCCCGCGGCAGGAACACCCGGCGACCCCGTGCCCTCCACCGGGAGCCGGGACCTACGTCCTGCCTGCCCCTCTACGGAGCGATCCGGCCTGTCTCGACGAAGGCGGCGTGCGTGAGGGGCATCAGCGTCGACCAGGCGGCCTCCATCTTCTCCCCCACCATCTCGATCTCCCGCTGCGGGAACGAGGGCACCTTGGCCTGCTCGTTCTTGGTGCGCAGGGAGAGGAAGTGCATCAGCGAGCGCGCGTTGCAGGTGGCGTACATCGTGGAGAACAGACCGACGGGCAGCACCGCCCTGGCCACCTCACGGGCGACCCCGGCCTCCAGCATCTCCCGGTAGGCGGCGTACGACTGGCGGTATGACGCCTCCATCGCCTCTTTCACGACCTTGTGCTGTTCCTCGCTGCCCTCGACGAAGACGTATTTGCCCGGGCGGCCCTCCTGGACCAGCTTCCGCTCCGCACCCGGAACATAGAAATTGGGCTCAAGCTCCCTGTAGCGTCCGCTTTCCTCGTTGTAGGACCAGCCGACCCTGTGGCGGTGGAATTCACGGAAAACGAAGATCGGCGCACCGATGAGGAAGGTCATCGAATTGTGCTCGAACGGGCTGCCGTGCCGATCCCGCATCAGATAATTGATCAGTCCTTTGGACCGCGCCGGGTCCTTTCCGACCTCCTCAAGGGACTTCTCCCCCGCGGTCGACACCCGAGCCGCCCAGAGCACGTCGGAGTCGGAAGCGCTGTGCTTGACCAACTCCACGGTCACGTCGTCGAGAAAACGTGTCTCTGCCTCATAGCCCGTCAACTGACTCCCCCTCATCCGTTGTTCGCGCCATATCGTAAACCGTCCGAGGGCGGCAGGCGGCGTGGCCCTGCCGACGAGGCACCCGAACGACCGGTGATCGGAGAGAGGGACGTGCCCCTCATCTCGGAGGTCCTCCCGGAATCTCGGAGATCCTCCCGGAGGTCGTCCTGCGGGCCGTGTCCACCGGCAGTGGTCCGCCGGCGAGGCGAGGCGGTCTACAGCCGGTATACCCGGCGGGCATTGCCAGAACCGATCATGTGGGCCACCCGGGCCGCGTCCTGGGCGCTCCACTCGTCGGCGGTCAGCCGCAGCGCCAGCGCCCTGGCCAGGCTCCGCCGGTAGTACAGCGCACCCAGGAGGCAGCTCTCGGCCACGCCGTGGCTGCCGGAGCCGAACAGCTGCTTGTGAAAGGGGACAAGCTCCAGCAGCTCTCCCATGATCGCCGCCGATCCCACGGCGGCGCAGCCCAGGGCCAGGCCCACGTCGACGTAGACGTGCGGGAAGACGCCGGCGAGGTAGGCCGCCTGGCGGTGGAACGGATAGCAGTGCAGCAGGACGACGGGCACGCCGATCGGCTGCACCGCCCGGAGGAAACCGACCATCAGCGCCGGATCCCCGCCGTACGGGTCCAGGTCCGGATCGCCGTAGCCGACATGGAACCGCAGCGGCCGGTTGCGCTCCCTGGCCACGTCCACGGCCGCCCAGAGCAGGTGACGCAGCAGCACGGGGTCGGTGAGCCGCTCGGCGGGCTCGGCCAGCCGCCGGGTGGCCGCCGCGATCACCGACCCCCGGCTGGGCCTGGCCGGGTCGCGGCCCAGGCCGTGCCGGTAAGCGACGGCCGAGGTGAGCCCGGCCGCCTGGGCGGCCCTGCCCGCGAGGTGCTGGGTGAGGCTGGAGATATAGGAGACCCCCGAGACCGCCGTCCGCGCGACCTCGCGCTCGACCTGCTCGATCATGACGATCTCCTCGGCCGCCGCGCCGCCCGCGTGGCCCATCTCCGCCGCCGAGAGCAGCTCGGGACCGCCGGAGCCTCCGTCGACCAGGAAGGTCACGATCCCGGCCTCGCCCAGCAGCCGCCGGTTCACCTCGGCCGCGCCCAGCTCGGCCCGGCGGGCCAGGTAGACGGCCGGCGGCACGTGCGGGTCCAGGTCGAGGACCGGTGCGCACCAGCGGCGGACCGCGGCGCCCGCCGGGGTGTCGAAATGGGTGGTTCCGGGAGGGGCCGGGGTGCCGGCCTGGGTGAGCAGCATCTCGAACCCGCCCCGCGTCAGGTCGTCGCGGCGCACCCCGTGGCAGTGATGGTCGACCAGCGGAGCCAGCAGGGCCTCCCGCACCGTGTCGGGAAGCCCGACGGGCAGCGCGTCGTCCCATCTCATGCCGACTCCTCCCATGGCTGCGGGCGGATCGATCTGTCCGATCCGCCCGCAGTCCTCACATCAGGAGAACTCTACGACTACCCAACGTGATCTCGCGGCTCTTTACGCAGAGGTACGGCAGAGCCGCAGGACGTTGGCGATGACCCTGGCTCCGGCGCCGCCCCGGGCGGTGAGGATCGACTCGGGGTGGAACTGCACGGCGAAGCGCCGCCTCGCCACGTCCTCGATCGCCATCACCGCACCGTCCGGGGTGAGCGCGGTGGTGGTGAAACCGACGACCCCCGGCTGCTTGGCGTGGACCGAGTGGTAACGCGCCGCGGTGAACTCCTCGGGGAGCCCCTCCAGCAGCGCGCTGTCGCCGATCCGCCTCACCTGGCCGCGCTTTCCGTGCTCGGGGTGGTCGAGTAGGCCGAGCGTGCCGCCCGCCTGCTCGACCATGCCCTGCAGGCCGAGACAGACGCCGAACACCGGCAGGTCGCGCTCGTAGAGCGCCTCGACCAGCGCCGGCAGGCCGAAGTCCGACGGCCATCCGGGCCCCGGCGACAGCACGACGAGCGACGGGGCGATCTCCTCGATCATCGACGCGGGGAAGCCGTGCCTGAGCGTGACGACCTCGGCGCCCTGCTGGCGGAAGTAGTCGGCCAGGGTGTTGACGAAGGAGTCCTCGTGGTCGACGAGCAGCACCTTCATGCCCTCGCCCGGCCGCTCCCCCGCCGGTTCGGCCGCGGTCTGCTTCTGCGGTGCGCCGACCGCGGCCAGGGCGCCGAGCAGGGCGCTGGCCTTGAGCTCGGTCTCGCGCTCCTCGGCCTCGGGGTCGGAGTCGAACAGCAGCGTGGCCCCGGCCCTGACGGTGGCGACGCCGCCGCGGATCTGCGCGGTGCGCAGGGTCAGGCCGGTGTTCATCGAGCCGTCGAAGCCGATGAAGCCGACCGCTCCGCCGTACCAGCGCCTGGTGGTGGCCTCGTGGTCCTCGATGAACTGCATCGCCCAGGTCTTGGGGGCCCCGGTGACGGTGACGGCCCACATGTGGGTGAGGAAGGCGTCCAGCGCGTCGAACTCCGGTCGCAGGCGGCCCTCGATGTGGTCCACGGTGTGGATCAACCGGGAGTACATCTCGATCTGACGCCGCCCGATGACCTGAACGGTGCCCGGCACGCAGATGCGGGACTTGTCGTTGCGGTCCACGTCGGTGCACATGGTCAGCTCCGACTCCTCCTTCACGCTGGACAGGAGGGTGCGGATCGCGTCGGCGTCCTCGATCGGGTTGCTGCCGCGGGCGATGGTGCCGGAGATGGGACAGGTCTCGACGCGCTCGCCGCTGACCCGGACGTACATCTCCGGGGAGGCGCCGACCAGGTGCTCGCCCTCGCCGAGGTTGAACAGGAACTCGTACGGCGCGGGGTTGACCTTGCGCAGGCCCCGGTAGAAGGCGGCCGGGTCGGTGCAGGGCGCGTGGAAGACCTGACCGGGGACGACCTCGAACAGGTCGCCCCGGACGAACTTCTCCTTGGCCGCGGCCACGACCTGGGCGTAGGAGCCCTTCTCGGGGTCGGCGGGGATCTCGGAGGGGGCGGCGGGCAGCGGAACGCTCTCCCCCTCGCGGGCGAGGCCCCGGGTGGAGAGGCCGTCCACGGTGAACTCGTAGCGGTACTCCTTGCTGGTCTCCCGCTTACGGTCGATCACCATCACCCGGTCGGGCAGGTGCAGCACCAGGTCACGCTGGTCCTCGGCACGGGTGAGGACCTGCCTGATCGGCTCGAACTGGAAGGCCAGGTCGTATCCGAAAGAGCCGTAGAGACCCAGGTGCTCGTTCTCGCCCTTGAACGCGGCGATGATCTCGCGGATCGCGGTGAACACCGTGGGACGGCGGCTGCGCATCTCCTCGGGGAAGATCTCCTCGGACTCCGCGACGTAGATCTCGATGTGCTCCGCCGTCGGCTGTCCGGTGGGCTTGCCCGCGGCGAGCAGGCAGGACGCGACGGCGGGCAGCACCACCCTGCCGCGCGCGTTCAGCGCACGGGCGGAGATCCTGCGGCCCCTGGCCACGATCTCCAGGCAGGGGTCGACGTAGGCCAGATGCCATCGGCTGTAGCGGCCGGGATACTCCATCCCGGAGGAGAGCACTCCTCCGCGGCGCTCGCCGAGCGTCGTGACGACGTCCTCGAGCACCGTCTCGGGCACGTCGAATGCCGCGACCTCGACATCGATGCCGCCGGCGGTGGTATATCCGCTGGTCTCCACTGCAGTCTCGCCCCTTATTTGGTTTCCCTGAAGCCCAGAGGGGGCGGACACACAGAAGGCCACCTCCCTGGGCGGCCGTCCGTCTGCTCGCGAATGCGAAACCTGCGCCGCTTAGAAGCGGCGCCACCACTGAAGGGTATCGAGGTATCGCATGCGGCAAAGAGTACCGGCGAAAACCGTGATCATGCAACGTGGCCGCGTCGCACCCTTGGTCACGTCACGGCCACTTCTGTGGCAAGAAGATCCTTTTCCTCCCGCCATGTTCCGCCGACGCCCCATCCATAAGGGCTCCCGATGGCCACCTTAAATGTTAGGAAACTTTCCTAAATAGCTTGACGGGAACTTGTCGAGCTGGGTTGGATGAGCGGTCATCGAGACCCTCAGTCGAGACCTCTCGCCATCCCCTTGGCCTGTCGCCAGCGAGGAGTTCCACGTGCTCGGACGTATCCGGACAACGGCCATCGCGGTCATCGGTGCCGCGGCTCTCGCCGTCACCTCCATAACCACCCCCGCGGCCGGCGCCGCCCCCCTCCCGAAGGCGGCGGCCGTCAAGGCCGCCCCGGCCACCTTCGTTCATCCCGGCGTCCTGGTCGGCAAGGGCCAGCTCGACTTCATGAAGTCGAAGGTCAACGCGGGCGCCCAGCCGTGGAAGGGCGCCTACGACCAGATGATGAGCCATTCACTGGCGTCACTGTCGCGGACCCCGAAGCCGCGCGCGATCGTGGAGTGCGGTTCGTACTCCAACCCGAACAACGGCTGCACCGACGAGCGTCAGGACGCACTCGCCGCCTACACCCTCGCGCTGGCCTGGTACGTCACCCAGGACAGCAGGTACGCCAAGAAGTCCATCGAGATCATGGACGCCTGGTCCGCCGTGATCAAGGATCACACCAACAGCAACGCGCCGCTGCAGACCGGGTGGGCCGGGTCCTCGTGGCCCAGGGCCGCCGAGATCATCCGGTACACCTACACCGGCTGGTCCGCCGCCAACGTCACCCGCTTCTCCACCATGCTGCGCAACGTCTACCTGCCCAAGGTCATCAACGGTTCCAACAGCAACGGCAACTGGGAACTGAGCATGATGGAGGCCGCGATCGGGATCTCGGTCTTCCTGGAGGACCGCGCCTCCTATGACAAGGCCGTGAGCAAGTTCCGCGGCCGCGTGCCCGCCTTCATCTACATCAGCGCCGACGGCGCCCTTCCCAAGGCTCCTCCGGGCAGCAGCGTCGACACCAAGGCCGAGATCATCAGCTACTGGCAGGGGCAGTCCACGTTCATGGACGGCCTCACCCAGGAGACCTGCCGCGACTTCGTCCACACCGGATACGGCCTCTCCGCCATCTCGCACTTCGCCGAGACCACCCGGATCCAGGGTCAGGACCTCTACCCGGAGATCAGCGAACGGCTGCGCCACGCGCTGGGGCTCCAGGCGAAGTACCAGCTCGGCACCGCCGTACCGTCCTCGCTGTGCGGGGGCAAGCTCACCCTCGGCCTGGGCCCGGTCACGGAGGTCGGGTTCAACGCCCTCAACACCCGCATGGGCATCGCCATGACAAACACGCAGCGGCTCACCGAGCAGCAGCGTCCGGCCGGGACGAACGTCCTCTTCGTCGCGTGGGAGACCCTGACCCACGCCGGCAACCCCGCCTGACAACGGCTTCGATGAGAGGCCGGCCGGGTCGGCCTCTCATCGCGTCCGGCATCCGGCATCCGGCATCCGGCATCCGGCATCCGGCATCCGGCATCCGGCATCCGGCATCCGGCATCCGGCATCCGGCATCCGGCAAGGATGGACGACCGGGCATCCGGGCGGGATGGACGACCGTCAGAATCGCAGTTCGCGGAGCTCGGGAAACTCCTCGTCGCGCCACTCCGGGAGGGAGGCGCCCTCGGAGGCGGCCTCCCGCTCGCGGCCCCGGAGATCGACCCTGCGGATCTTGCCCGACACCGTCTTCGGCAGCTCGAAGAACTCCAGCCGGCGCACCCGCTGGAACGGCGCGAGCTTCTCCCTGGCATGACGCAGAATGGCCAGCGCGGTCTCGCGGTCCGGCTCCCATCCCGCCGCCAGCGCGACATACGCCTTCGGCACCGCCAGCCGCAGCTCGTCCGGTGCCGGCACCACGGCCGCCTCCGCGACCGCGGGGTGCTCGATCAGCACGCTCTCCAGCTCGAACGGCGAGATCTTGTAGTCCGAGGCCTTGAACACGTCGTCGGTGCGCCCGACGTAGAAGATGTAGCCGTCCTCGTCGCGGACGGCCACATCCCCGGTGTGGTAGTACCCACCGGTCATCGCGTCGGCGTGGCGCTCGTCGTCGCCCTGGTAGCCCGTCATCAGTGAGACCGGACGGCGGCTCAGGTCGATGCAGATCTCACCCTCGTCCGACTTCTCGCCGGTGACGAGGTCGACCAGCGTCACCGGCATCCCGGGCAGGGGCAGGCCCATGGAGCCGGGCTTGACCGGCATTCCCGGCACGTTGCCGACCAGCAGCGTGGTCTCGGTCTGTCCGAAGCCGTCGCGCAGCGTCAGTCCCCACTGCCGCCGGACCTGATCGATCACCTCGGGGTTCAGCGGCTCCCCCGCCGACAGCACCTCGCGCAGCCGGCCGGGCCCGCCGGACAGGTCGGCCTTGATCAGCATCCGCCACACCGTCGGCGGCGCGCAGAACGTCGTCACCTCGGCGCGGCGGATCTGACCCAGCAGGGCGCCGGGGTCGAACCGGCCGTAGTTGTAAACGAAGATCGTGGCCTGGGCGATCCACGGTGCGAAGAAGCAGCTCCAGGCGTGCTTGGCCCAGCCGGGAGAGCTGATGTTCAGGTGCACGTCCCCCGGACGCGAACCGATCCAGTAGGCCGTCGACAGGTGCCCCATCGGGTAGGAGACCTGGGTGTGCTCGACCAGCTTGGGCTTGCTCGTGGTGCCCGAGGTGAAGTACAGCAGCAGCGGGTCCTGCGGCGCCGTACCCGGGTGTGCCACCGGCTGGTCCGAGAGAGCGTACGCGTCCCGGTAGGATGCCCAGCCCGCCGGGGCGTCGCCCACGCAGATCCGTCCGTACCGTCCGGGCACGTCGCCGAACTTGGCGCTGTCCGCGGCGTTGGCGATCACATACCGCGCACCGCCCCGGTCGATGCGGTCCGCCAGGTCCGCCGGCCCGAGCGCGGTGGTGGTCGGCATGATCACCGCGCCCAGCTTCATCACCGCCAGCATCGACTCCCAGAGCTCGACCTGGTTGTTCAGCATGAGCATCACCCGATCGCCGCGGGAGACACCCTGCACCGCCAGGAACGCCGCGACCTGGTTCGAGCGCCGTGCCATCTCGTCGAAGCTGTGGCGGGCCTCGGAGCCGTCCTCCTCCACCAGCCACAGCGCCGTCTGGTCGTTGTCGCGGGCGAGCACGTCGAACCAGTCCACCGCCCAGTTGAAATGCCCCTCGAGCTCCGGCCAGGCGAACTGCTCGACCGCCTTGGCGTAGTCGCCGTTCAGGCCCAGCAGCAGGTCACGTGCCTTGAGGTAGATCTCGGTATTTCTGGTCGCGCCCACGGCGACAACTCCTCTCGACGATCGCCACAAGGTACGGCAACACCGCCCGACCCGACACCCCCAAAACAGGGACACGATCGCAACGGCCGGGACCGTGATCCGCCGTAGACCCTGAAAATCTTTACTTTTGCATGGTTTGAACTGATTTGACCTGGTCTGCACTCCAGCATGGAGAGTAAGGGCATGGAGACGGTGATGACCCGGCTCGCGCCGGAGGTGGAGATCCCCGAAGAGGGGTTGCCGATCAGCGCGGCCGCGGCCGCCTGCGGGCTGAGCATCGACGCGCTGCGCTACTACGAACGGGAAGGGCTGACGCTGGCGCCCGCCGACCGGGCGCCTTCCGGACGGAGGCGCTACTTCGAACGGGACCTGAGCTGGCTGGCCAGCCTCGTAATGCTCCGCCGGACCGGCATGCCGATCCGTGACATCCGGGACTTCGTGCAGATCTGCCGGGAAAAGGGCAGCGAACTCGAACGCCTTGCCGTACTGGAGGCCCATCGCGATCGGGTCCTCGCCCAACTCCGCGAGACTCGCGGACATCTGGCCGCGATAGAACGAAAAATCCGTTTTTATCGAGAAAGCATCGCAAAAACATGAAGACTCTTGCATTGGGATCCCATGGTCTGACCGTCTCCGCGGAAGGACTCGGCGCCATGGGCATGAGCGTCTGGTACGGCGCCCGCGACGAACAGGAGTCCCTGGCCACCCTCCGCCGTGCCATCGACCTCGGGGTCACCTTCATCGACACGGCAGAGGCCTACGGCCCCTTCGAGAACGAGAAACTCGTCGGACGCGCCATCGCCGGCCACCGCGACGAGGTCACCGTCGCCACGAAGTTCGCCACCGAGTTCGACGACGACGGCACCAGCCGAGGTCCCAACGGCAGCCCCGCCCACGCCCACAGGGCCGTCGACCGGTCCCTCAAGCACCTGGGCATCGACGTCATCGACCTGTACTACCTGCACCGCGTCGACCCCGACGTGCCCATCGAGGACACCGTCGGTGCGATGGCCGAGATGGTTCACGCCGGCAAGGTCCGCCACATCGGGCTCTCCGAGGTGGCTCCCGCGACGATCCGGCGGGCGCACGCCGTCCACCCGCTCGCCGCGGTGCAGTCGGAATACTCCCTGTTCAGCCGCGAGCCCGAGGACAACGGCGTCCTGGAGACCCTCCACGAACTCGGCATCGGCTTCGTGGCCTTCTCCCCGCTGGGCCGCGGCTTCCTCTCCGGGCAGATCACCCGTGTCGACGACCTCGACCTCGATGACGCCCGCCGCCACCTGCCCCGGTTCTCCCCGGAGAACATCGCGAAGAACCTCACCGTCGTCGACGACCTCAAGGAACTCGCCACGGCGAAGGGCGTAACCCCGTCCCAGCTGGCGCTGGCCTGGGTGATGGCTCAGGGAGTCGTGCCGATCCCCGGCACCAAACGACGCGCCTACCTGGAAGAGAACGCGGCCGCCGCCGACATCACCCTGGCTCCGGGAGAGCTGGCCACGCTGAACGCCGCCGTTCCCCCCGGCATCGCCTCGGGTGAACGCGACACCCCCGCCGGCCTGGCACGCACGTACCGCTGACGCTCCCTCCGGCTCCAGGCCCACGTTTCCGGTGCCGCCCTGGCGAACAACCTCGGTCTCCTGCGCCGCCCTGGCGAACGACGTCGCCGGAACACCCCCTGCAGGACGACCCCGTACGGCGGGCGACGTACCGGTCGGTGCCGCGGCCACATGAACGGCACGACACCGACCCGTAGGACCGCTGGGGAACCGTGGTCGCGGACCTGGTGGGATGCGTTGGCACCGACGAGGTCAGGACCACCCCGGGCCGTCGAAGGAGTACTCGCCCGGGCCCGGGTCGGCGGGATGGTCGAGCATCCAGTGCGCGGCTGGGCTGATCTCAAAGCGATCCGCGCCAGGCTGGGAGCATGCGCCGACCCGAACTCGGGCGTCTACGCCTTCGGCAGGTCGGTTCGCAGCCCCGGGCGCGAGCGAGGTGCGCCGACCCGCAATCTGTTCGGTTCCGCAGCCCAGGACCGTGCCGAGCTTCCCTTGAAGTGAGAATCGACCTACTTTTGAACGCGTTCAACGCTTTGCGTTAGGCTCGTCCCACACGCCCAGGGGAGCCTGATGAAGATAGTGATACCCGGGGGAACCGGGCAGGTAGGCGCGATCCTGAATCGCGCGTTGACCGCCGCAGGCCATGACGTTGTGGTCCTGACCAGAAGGCCGGTGCACGAGCGTGAAGTCCGCTGGGACGGCGAAACCCCGGGCCCATGGACGAAGGAGATCGACGGCAGCGACATAGTGATCAACCTGGCCGGACGCAGCGTCAGCTGCCGCTACACCGCCGCCAATCTGCGGGCCATGATGGATTCGCGCGTGCACTCCGCCCGGGTTGTGGGCGAGGCGATCGCAACCGCCGCGCGGCCTCCCCGGGTCTGGTTGCAGATGAGCACCGCCACGGTCTACTCCCATCGCTTCGACGCACCCAACGACGAGGCGACCGGCGTGCTCGGCGGCGCTGAATTCGGCGTCCCGGGCTACTGGGCCTACAGCGTCGAGATCGCAAAAGCGTGGGAGCGAGCGCAGGAGCGAGCCGAAACCCCGCACACGCGCAAGGTCGCCCTGCGCTCCGCCATGGTGATGAGCCCCGATCGCGGCGGCGTCTTCGACGCCTTGCTACGGATGGCGCGGCTCGGCCTCGGCGGCCCGGTGGCGGGCGGCGCGCAGTACGTGTCCTGGATCCACGACCGCGATTTTGTCCGCGCCGTCGAGTTCCTGACCGACCGAGACGACCTCGCCGGGCCGGTGAACCTCGCCGCTCCCGTTCCCCTACCCCAGCGCATGTTCATGCGCGTGCTGCGCACTGCGTGGGGTGTCCCGGTGGGACTGCCCGCAACGAAGTGGATGGCCGAGCTCGGCGCGTTCGCGCTGCGCTCGGACACCGAACTCCTCCTGAAAAGCCGCAGAGTCGTCCCCGGCCGCCTGCTCGAAGCGGGCTTCACCTTCGACCACGCCCAGTGGCCGGACGCCGCCGACGACCTCGTGCGGCGCGTGCGCGGCGGACCTGGCTACACCGGATGAGCGGTGCCCCGCCTCGAACTCTGCGAGGCGGGACACCTCTCGTTGTGGGTGTCTCAATCACCTGAGCCGTCAGATGCTCCATCTCGCGAGAGACGGCGCATGTCTCACGGAATCTGGTGCGTCCTCGTCGTGGAGAGCGCTATGGCCGCGTCATGCATGATGTCCGGATGATGAGGATCGAGACGCCGTGGGGGCCCTGGGAAGCTGCGCCGCTTGGTGAGGTCGTCGCGTTGATGCCGCGGGCTGGCCGTGCCGTGGTGGGTGAGTGGTGGGTACGCGATCGAGCCGGCTGTGGGCCATCCATATCGCGAGCATGGGGACGTGGATATCGCGTTGCTGCGTCGTGATGCTCGGATAAGCGCTCATAGTCCCGCACGCACCGCCTGCGCTGACAGTCCGCGACAGCGTCCTCGGGTCTGGGAGAAACCGGGATGCGCCCTCCTGGCGCCCGCGACCGCGTCATCGCCTACGACCGGCGTGGCTTCGGCCGCTTGAGCCGGCCCACTGCCGGCTACGACTACGACACCTTCGCCGACGACCTCAACGCCCTCATGGACGAACTCGACCGGCAGGACGCGGTGCTGGCCGGGTCCTCGATGGGCAGCGGCGAGGTGACCCGCTGCCTGGGCGCGGCGTCGACCGTTGATCGCGTACGAGTCCTACGGGGTGCCGCCCCGGGCGGCGCGGCGGCGCTCGGTGAGCCGCCGGGCCTTGGCCGTGTTGCCGCAGTCGGCCATGCGGCACCAGCGGCGGGAGCCGTTGCGGCTCTGGTCGAGGAACAGCCATCCGCAGCCGCCGTCGCGTATGGGGCAGCGGCGTACCCGGGGCAGGTCGGCCGTCCGCAGGACGTCGAGTGCGGCCTCGGCGACCCGGTCGGGTATCAGCATGGCGGGTATCGTGCCGTAGGTGAGCCGCACCTGCGGCGGGTCGCCTCTGTCGAGTACCAGCGCGGCTCTGGCAGCTGCCCCGGCCCATCGCTCGTGCAGCATGACCAGCGCGGCCCCGGCCGCGATCGGATCCCCCTCGCCCGCGTCGTCCGCCGGCCCGCCGTCGGCGGGCCGGATCGTTGCGAGCACCACGAGGTGCAGCCCTTCCCGGATGTCCCGTACGGTGGCCAGCCCCGCCTGCGCCGACGCGGGATCGTCGTGCCACGCCTGGCCGGCCCGATCGCGCTCCGCGTCGCCGATCAGGCCTGTCCTGGCCGCCCAGCGCAGCAATGCGGGGGCGTCGGACAGATAGTCGTGGGGCGGCCCGCCGTCGAGCGGTACCCCTCGTTCGAGCGTGTTGACCAGATCGAGCGCGGGGTGCCCACCGACCAGGGGAAGGTGTCCCACGTCGAGTGACATGCCCTTGAGGCTACCACTCAAAGCAGGCAAGGAGGTTGCACGATTTGATGCGTTGAGCGTCGGATCACGTGACTCGAGCGCCCGCGGGCAGGGGGTCGGCGGCCGTGGCCGGTGCGCCCTTCCGCCGGCTGGACAGGACCGGCTCGGCCAACACGATGGCGAATGCTGCCAGGCTGAGCAGCGCCCCGGCCAGTGCCGTGCTGCGCACGCCCGGACCGGGCAGGAGCACGCTGCCGAGGAACGCGCCCGCGGTGATGCCCACATTGAACGCCATGGAGGTAGCGGCGCTCGCCATGACCGACTCGCCCGGCGCGTACACGAGCACCCGCGATCCCAGTACGGCGGTCAGGCCTGCGAGTGTGAAGCCGGACAGGGAGATCGCGATGACGGTCCCGACCGGGGAGGCGCCGAACGCGTACTGCCCGGCGAGCGCCAACGCCTGTAGACCTATGAGCCCCGTCATGGTGCTCCAGCCGTGGCGGTCGACGAGGTAGCCCACCACGAACACGCCGGCCAGGCCCGCGACCCCGCGTGCCAGCAGAAGCGGGCCGATCGATGACTCGGTGAAGCCGCTGACGTCGCTCAGGAACGGGCTGATGTAGGTGAACGCCGTGAACGCGCCGGTGACCGCGACCGCCGTGGTGGCCACGATCGACAGGTACCGGCCGCGATCGGGCGCGCTGCCCCGGTCCGCCGCGCCTTGCCCGGCGGGCGTGTCGGGCAGGACGGCCGCGATCGTGGCGAGGACGAGCAGGGCCAGGCCGCTGAGCGCGAGGAACGCCACCCGCCAGTTGGTCTGCTGGCCGAGCCACGTGCCGGCCGGGATGCCGGTCAGCGCGGCGCTGGAGGCGCCGGCGTACAGGATGGACAGGGCCCGGCCGCGCACCTCGGCCCGGAAGAGGCCGGCGGCGGCCGGCGTCACGATGGCCCAGAACAGCGCCTGGCTCAGCGCGGTCACCATCCGGGCGCCCATGAGCAGCCAGTAGTTCCCCGCCATGGCTGACAGGCAGGTCGCCACGACGAAGATGCCCAACAGGACGCACAGCAGCCGCCGCCGGGGCAGCCGGCGAGTCAGTCGCGTGAGCGGCAGGGACACCAGCACGATGATCAGGCCGTATCCGGTGACCAGGAGCCCGACCGCTGACGGGCTGGTGCCGAGATCCTGGGCGATCAGGGGGAGCAGGCCGATGGGCAGCGACTCGGTGGTCACGTAGATGAACACGGCCAGGGTCAGGGCGGTCAGTGCGACGATCGCCGACTTGCTTCCGAAGCGTTCTTGCACGCGGTCTCCTCGACTGGTTCACCATCGTTCGGGATGATGAAGGTAGCTTTTTCATGTCGCATCGCGGGAATACCCTGTTGGACATGAATGTAGACGTGTGCGTGCTACCGGTCAACGAAATTTAGACGGTACGCTGACGGCTGTGCAGGAGCCCGAACGCGGGGCGGCTTTCGGCCATGTCATGCGCCTGGAAATTCAACAGGGCCGCAGGGACCCCCGATGAGCTGATGTCTCGGGTGGCCACCCTGTGGTCGTTCGCCACGACGGTCACCCAGCCGCTGTTCATCCTCCTTGGCGGCCTGATGGCGACCTGGGCCGATGCCCGAACGTCGCTTTTTGCCGCCGCGGGCATGATGTGCGCGGCCGCGGTACTGCTGCCGCGCAGGTGAAGCAGAACCGGCCGGTGGGCACCCATCGGGTGCCCACCGGCCGGTCGCTATCGGCGCTGCCCGGCCTTCTCCACGATGCCCGAGGCCAGTTCGGCGGTGGAGTAGACGCTTCCTGCCCGGAATATCAGGTCCGAGCCCAACATCTCATCGCGCAGCCACAGCATCCGCATGCCGAGGTAGCGGAAGGTCTTCGGCTCGAGGATGAGATATCGCCGCGTGTCCAGGCCGTCGGTCTCCCGGAAGACCCCGAGACCCTTGCGCCCCGCGGCGTCCTCGACATCCACCTCGACGCCTACCCCGGGGATCTTCCCCAGCGCGCGGTACATCGCCGCCTCCAGCTTCGGCGGCATGATCGCCTGCTGTTCCAGATAAACGGAGATCACCCGGAAGGCGCGCGCGTCGGGATCCTCCCGCGCGGGTGCCACCCCCTCCTCGACCGGCAGATCGATCCAGTGCCGGTCCCCCCGGACGTGCGCGAGGAGCTTGTCGGGGTCGGTGGGCAGCTCGCGGAGCTTTTCGGCGTACTGCTGGGGCGAGAGGTCGTCGTCGCCGGGGTCCGGCGGGACGTCACTGATCCGCAGCCTCCCGTCGTCGTCGTAGCCGGCGGTCTGCTTCCCGTCGTAGCGGATCCACTCCTCCATGGTGTCGGCGTCACCCGAATCCTCATTGGGCTGCCGGGAGAGCGACTTGCTGTACTGCCACTGGTCCGGACGCGGAGACGCGTCCGTCGAGCGCGCCTCGGCGACGAGGGCCGCCTGCGCGAACACCTCCGACGCACTGGCGTACCGCGCCGCCGTCGGTGGGGACGGGTCCCCGGTCCGGTCGATCTGGAAGAGTGTCAGCACGAGGGCCGCCACGAGGCCGAAGGCCCCGGCGAGCACCATGGGACGGCCGAGGGAAAGGAATCCTCGCCGGTTGGCGGCGCGGTCCGTTCCGGCCACCAGGCGGGCGCGAGCGGCCGCGAGTCGCTCGGCGCCCGGCTCGGGCGCGTCGGCGCGTAGCTCGCGGAGCGCGGTCAGGTCATCCACGGTCGGCCTCCTCTTGGATCGCGGTGGGGTCGGTACCGCCGAGCGCGGCACGGGTTTTCCTCCTGGCCCGGTGGAGTCGTGAGCGCACCGTGCCGACGGGAATGCCCAGGGCGTGGGCGACCTCGTCATAGCTGAAATCGGCCCACGCGATCAGCAGCAGCACGTCGCGATCGCCCCCCGACAGTGTCGCGAGCGCGCTCGCCAGTTCCCGGCGCGCGGCCGAGGCCGTGACCTCGGCGTCCACGCGGTCGGCGTAGCTCTCGGCCACCTCGTCCACACCGGTCCTGGCCAGTGCCCGGTAGGAGCGGACCTCCGTACGGCGGTGCTTGCCGATGAGGTTGGCGGCGATGCCGTACAGCCAGGGCCGGGCGTCCGGACGGGTCGCGTCGTAGCGCCCGCGTTTCCCGAAGGCGGCGAGGAAGGTGCCGGCGACGATGTCGTCGGCCATGGAGTCGCCCAGCCTGCGGGTGACGTATCGGTGGAGCTCCGGCGCGTGACGGTCGAACAGGGCGGCGAACACGCCGGGTTCGTCACGGGACCGTCGGATCAGCTCCGCGTCGTCGGTGCGGTCCGATGTCTCGGCGCGCTGTGCATCGGCGATCAAACGTGGCTCCGCTCATCGGGCCTCTGTTCTCACGAGGCGGGGGGCACGGTCATCCCTACTCACCCGAAGCGACCAATCGAGTTCACGCTCTTACCGACTCCGGCGGACGGCAAGTCTGGAAGGATGATCGCGAAGCCGCGTTAAGCGGTCTTCATCATTGTTTGTAAACATATGGAGGTGCACGATGGCGGTTGCCGCCAACCTGGACAAGCTGCTCGTCAAGGCATACGAGGAGACCCCGCTGGAGCAGCTCCCCGACGCGCCCGTCGGTGCGCTCGCCGGAGTGAGCGAGGCCGATGCCGAGGCGCTGGCCAAGGCGTTCGGCGTCAAGACCGTCCGCGACCTGGGCCGTAACAAGTACTTCCGGGCCGCGGCCGCGATTGTCGACCTCGCCGAGGCCAGCAAGTAACACGACTTTTGACAGGGGTGGGCGCCATCGACGGCGCCCACCCCTGCCCGTCCGTCTCCGAGTCCGGCGCCGGGCGTCGAAGAACGGCTGCGCGAACGGCCGAACGGCTCCTGTACAGCTCCGCGGACCCGACATACGATGCGGCCTATGCCGAACATCGGACCCACGGAGCTGCTCATCATCGCCATCCCGCTCGTGGTGATCATGGTGATCGTCCTCGGCATCGTCGTGGCCGTCCGGAAGGGAAACGGGGCGTCCGTCCCACCGCCGATCCCCCTGGCGCCCCAGGACCTGCAGGGGCTCGTCACGCAGCTGACGCGCCAGGGACGCAAGGTCCATGCGATCAAGGAGCTGCGCCAGCACACCGGGCTCGGACTGGCCGAGGCCAAGAAGGTCGTCGACGCCGTGGCCATGGGGCACCCCATGTGGGCTCATCCGGCGCTGGCCCGGTTCCGGCCCTCCCCCGCGGCCCTGCCGCACACCGGTGTCGTCACCGGTCCCGACCTGGCCACCCGCGTGCGAGAGCTCAAGGCCGCCGGCCGCGTCGAGCAGGCGATCCACCTGGTACGCGGCGAGACCGGCATGGGCCAGCGCGAGGCCGAACTGTTCATCGACACCCTCTGAACACCGGCGACGGGCCGTGCCCTCGGCGCGCCGGTCGGGAGCTTTCCCTTGACATTGTCATCGGCGTCAAGGTTTAGCATCACAGTCCCCGCACCGTGGAACGGACGCCGATGACCATCCTGACCGACCCTGACGACCGCACGCTCCTGCTCGACCACGACCGGCGCTTCTTCGACGCCTTGGTCGCCGCCGACGTCGCCCGCCTGGACGACCTGCTGGCAGACGACTTCATCATGGTCGCCATCGACAACGGCGCGGTTGCGACCAGAGCCGATCTGCTCGGCCTGATGTCATCCGGAACCCTCCGGTTTCCGGCCGTACAGTCCTTCCCGGACGAGGCCGTCGTCCGCCGCGTCGGAGACGTCGGCATCGTCGTCGGGCGGACCAGCATGAACTTCACCAACGCCGACGGCATCGCCTTCACCGCCGGCAGCCGGTACACCCACGTCTTCGCCGCAGACTCCCTCGCGGGATGGCGCCTCGTCTCCGCCCAGGGCACGGAGATCAAGCCCGGCTCGTGACACCGGTTCGCCGCCAAATAATCCGCTTTCAACCACTATTAGACATACAATTCTTAATTATATTAAGTAATCCTTTTATGGTCGTTTGATCCATAAAATGCCTCGAACATTGGTCATGCGCGCGGCCCTGGGAATCCTGGGACCGCGCGCATGACGCGTACCGAAACCGATGACCCGGCGACGGAGCACCGCCGTTCAGGACATAGGTGCCGGACTGATCCGATCAGGGGTTCGACGGGCGCCACATCGGGAACATCGGCGGGCCGTCGGGCAGGATCATCGGGTCGCCGAGATCCCGGTAACCATGGCGCAGGTAGAGCTCACGGCTGCGGGCGTTGGCGGCCTCCAGGTACGCGGCGACCCCTGTCTTCTCCGCGAGCCTGCGGTGGTAGTCCTCCAGCAGCAGGCTTCCCAGCCCCTGCCCCTGCCGATCCGGCAGTACGGCGAGGAACGACAGATAGTGGTGCGGGTCGTGCGGGTGATGCTTGTCCATCGACTCACCCAGCAGTCCGAAGCGCTCCGCGTGGGGGCCGGCGAACGCCTCCACGCGGGCGGCCTGGTCGGGGACGTCGGGAAGCGGCGCGACGTCGTTGTGGAACCACACCGCCACCGCGGACATGTCCGCCGTCGCGTAGACCTCCCCGTAGGTGAAGGCGTGCTCGGTGAGCATGGAGAAGAAGGGAGGCATCACCCGGCGGCGGTCGTCGTCCGGGGGGACGATCCAGGCCGAGACCTCCAGATCGTGGAACGAGACGCCGATGATCCCGCCGACCTCCTCGGCGGCTCCGGGGACGTTCTGGATACGAATGATCTCGGTCATCTGCTCTCTCCGACGGCTGATCTCGGTCATTTGCTCTCCCCGACGGCCGCCTCGGCGCCCAGGCCGATGTTGGCGTAGACCTCGGGCCGGTTGGCCCGCAAGGCCAGCGCCCATGCGACGCCGAGCCCTATGGCGATGAAGTAGACGGCGGGCAACACCCAGCGGAGCAGGGAGTCGGGGGCCACGCCGAGAACGGTGTCGAAGTTGACCAGGGCGAATCCGAGGACGACGACCAGCAGGACCGCGGCGATGCCCGGGGCGATCCGGATCCGCCAGGCGTTCTCCAGACCGGGGTTCTTGGAGAAGAAGGCCAGCACCGCGACCGAGGTGGCGGCCAGCATCAGCAGCACCCCCAGACCGCCGAACGATCCGACGGTGAAGAACAGCTGGACGAGCGGGTCCAGGCCGAAGACCACGCATATGACGATCACGGCCAGCCCGACGACGCTCTGCGCCACCGAGCCGTTGATCGGAGCGCCGGTCCGCGGGGAGGTCCGGCCGAAGACCGCGGGCAGGACCCTTTCCCTGCCCAGGGCGAAGATGTAGCGGGAGATCGTGTTGTGGAAGGCGATCAGCGCCGCGATGATGCTCGTCGCGAAGAGGACGGAACCGATGGTGGCGATGGTCGCCCCCAGGTGCTGCCCGGCCAGGTTGAATAGGAGACCCGGCCCCTGCTCGCGTGAGGCCGCGACGACCTTGTCCGAGCCGACCGGCACCGTCATCGCCCATGACGACAACGCGTAGAGCCCGGAGATGACGGCGATCGCGATGTAGGTCGCGATCGGCACCGTGCGCTTCGGGTCCTTGGTCTCCTCGGAGAACACCACCGACGACTCGAACCCCGAGAAGGCCGCGATGCAGATCGCGATCACCGCCCCCATTCCGGGCACGAAGAAACTCGACGGACTGAAGACGTCGAGGCTGTAGCCGGAGGCGACCGGGTGGAGCAGGTTCGCGATGTCGAACACGACGACGACGGCCACCTCGGTCAGCAGCAGGACCGCCAGGACCTTCCCGTTCACGTCGACCCGCATGAGGCCGAGCACCCCGGTCAGCGCCCAGGCGGCCAGCGCGATGACCCACCAGGCCGGAGAGATCCCGAACCACTCGGAGAGCAGCGGCTCAACGGCCGAACCGATCAGACCGTAGAGGCCCACCTGGAGTGCGTTGTAGGCCAGCAGCGCGACCCATGCGGTCGCCACGCCCGCCGGCCTGCCGAGCCCCTTCGCGGTGTACGCGTAGAACGCCCCGGCGTTGACGACGTGGCGCGCCATCGTCACGTAGCCGACGGTGAACACGGCGAGGATGGCTCCGAGCAGGACGAACGCCAGCGGCACGCCGGTCACGCCGGTCGCGGCGTAGGCGGTGCTCACCACGCCCGCGATGACGGTCAGCGGCGCCGACGCCGAGATGACGAAGAACACGACGGACGGTACGCCGAGACGGTCCTGGGCCAGCGCCGCCGAGACGGCGCCGGCTCTCTCTTCTGTCTCTTCTGTCAGGGACATCGGGGGGAACTCCTTGAAATGAGGGGGGTGAGTTCACCGGCGGCTGATGACGGAGTCAGCGACAGCAGCCTCGGTCTGGGCGATCAGTTCCTGGAGCGGCGCCGGAAGGGCGGCGGTCGAGGCGGATAGGTATGTCGGGTTCTGGTCCCACAGAACGAGCTGGCCGCCACTCGTCGCGACCAGCAGTCCCAGCAGGACGCCGTCCTGGAGGTTGAGTGGCTGACGGCGTTGGATCGCCAGGTTGAGGCGCCCGCCGGGCCATGCCGCGGTGTTCGCGAGGACCGGTGCCCGCCTCCGCGACAGACGCCCGCGGGGCGGATGCAGCAGCCCGTCGGCGGTCATCCGCGCCGCCACGTCCGTGTATGCCGTACGGGCGAGGAACTGCAACCAGATCCGGAAGCGATGCGAGGGTTCGGCGATGATGTGGTCCAGAGCGGTCTGGGTGAGCGTGTCGCCGGTCGGTGCCGCGTCGACGAGGGCGAGCCCTACCCATCCGTCCGTCAGCTCTACGGTGACTCGCCCGATGAGCATCAACTCGCCCAGGACGGCGGCGGCCAGTCCGAGGCCGGTGAGCCGGGAACTCAACCGCGTTCGCCCGGTGGTGTCGTCGTGCAAAACGAAGAACAGATCGTTGGCCAACCGGGGACCCGAAAGATCAACTTCAACCACGAGTGGCGATCGTACAGCCGGATTGTTAAATCTGTCATTACACGAATGAAGTTTGATTTCAAACCGAATCGCACTCAGTCAGGAACCGAAGAAATGGGGGTTTACGGTCGCCCGGATCTCCAATGGATCGCGGAACGGCATTGACACGCGCCCCCGGAGCCCCTGTACCGGGCCGGAAACGATGGCTTCCGGCCCGCGCGTCAACCGCCGCCCGATCGGTCGTACGGCCGACGCCCATGCGCTTCCGGGGTAACCCGATCTCAGCGGCACCATTCCGGCCCGGCGCTTCCGGAAACTGCGCGGAACAGCGGTTCGCGAGGCGGCGAACCCGCCGGATCCACGCGGCTCGCCGGGACGACGGCGAAACCCCGAGATCCTCGGTTCGGCGCGCCACCGTCAGGAAAGTGCCGGCGCGGTGCGGATACGACGTGGCGGGGTGAAGACGTACAGGCTGACGATGTCGGGCGGCTCGGCCACCCCCGGGCCGCCGGCGCGGACCCAGGCCGCGATGTCCTCGGCCGCGTCCGGATCGTTGACCAGGCCGAGCCATACGGGACGGCCTCCCGCGGCGCGTCCGGCGGCCGACGGCTGGACGACGATCACGTTCGCCTGCTCACACACGTCCAGGCAGTCGGTGACGCGGACCACGGTGACCTCGGCCAGGCGGGTGACCTGTTCCGCGTGGTCGAGACCGGCCACCTTGTCCGCGCTGCCGCAGCAGCAGCCGCGGCAGATGACGATCCTGCATGGTGCCTGTTTCCTCATGCGTGCGTGAATCCTTTGCCGGTGCGGTCGAGCGGGTCGGATGGAGGCTTGAGAGGGGGTTTCGGCCCGGCTTCCACAACGGTGGGTTCATGGGCCTCCTCGGGTGTCTCGTAAGGCTCGCGTCCACTGCTCCCGGCGGGTCTCGGAGTCGATCAGGGCGCAGTCGCCGCACTTGCCACCGGCGGGCAGGCGGTAGTACAGGCAGCAGCTGCGCCGGACGAAAAAGAGGCGTCCGGGTGCGGGTTCGACCAGCTCACCACTGCTCTCCAGGACTCCCATGGAGAGCAGTTCGCGCTCGAGCGCGACCGCGCGGGCGGCGAGCTCGGGGTGTCTTCGGGCGATCGCCTGTACGGTCCCGGCCAGCGCGGAGGCGGCGTTGCCCCACAGCAGACCGGGGGCGATCTTGATGATCGCCTGCACGGTGTGTGCCAGCGGCTCCAGCAGTCCGGTGACCACGGCGCGATACAGCGGCTCGGCGGCCCGGTCCGGGTCGGTGATCTCCCAGCCCGCCGGGTGAGTGACCCGCAGCGGGATCGGGCCGCTCGGCGTGGGTCGCCAGAACGAGCGGGCCGGTGCCAGGTCGACGAGCAACTCGCGGGTGACGGCCGCACCGATGACCGGCGACCACAGGCGAGCGGCCAGGCCCTGGAAAAAGATGGAGGCGGCGATCTGGGTCTCGGTGGTGCTCAGACGTTTCGCCACCTCGGCGATCCTGTCCGACAGCGGGTCCGGGTCGGTGAGCAGCTCGGTGAGCGGGCGCCACCCGGATTCGAGCGGTTCCGTCTCGACCTCGAAGTAGGCACTGATCGTCGCCACCTCGGCCAGAACCTCGGCGACATGGCGGGAGGTCGCGGGCCGCGGTCCCGGTTCCGGGTCGCGGGCAATGCCCTCCATGCCGTGCACCGTTCCTCTCCTGGGGAGATCCGCCCCATTTCGTGAGGAGGCGACAGCGTGAGTCTCCTGGCTCTCGGGTCGATGCTCCTCCCGGCCTTCCCACCCGCACGCGGGCAGTGGCCTGTTCGGGATTCGCTCGCCGATCACAGTGGCGGGACCGCACCGGATTCACACCGGATTCCTCGTTCCGCCGTCGCCTTCACCAGCCATGGTCGCACAAACGGTCACTCAGGACATAGCGGGCCCGACTCCGTCGCAGGCGCCTTGCGCCCCGGGCCCGGCCCGGCGACGAGCGGCGCCGAGCGTGGCCGGCCACGCTCGGCGCCGCTCGCGCCTCAACTCACCAGCCGGCTGCTATCGCTGCCGAAATCACCAGCGGTAGAAGGTGTTGGGGTAGTAGACCTGGCCGTAACCGAAGGGAGCGTACTGGAACTGGTTGAAGCCGAAGGGACGGTAGTAGACCTGGCCGAAGCCGTATGGGTTGAAGGGATCGATGAAGTTGTCGCCGCTGGCGGTGGAGAGTCCGGATACGACAGCGGTTTCCTGGGTTATCGCGCTTGCGCCGGCGGGCTGGGCTGACACCGCCATCGTGACGATGAGGCTGGAAGCCACCAATGTGCCAACGGCGAGAGCGTGCTTCAACATGAAATCACTCCGTGTCTGATGTTTGAGCCCGGCGTGCTGCCGGGGCTTACAGGGCGCCGAACCGGTTTCCCGGAAATATGGCGAATCGGCGTCATGTAAGACGCTAGTTGAGGGCTATACGGACGTTCACCCCAGAGAGAACAAAGCCTTGGTCCGGGATCACCACCGAAAAAGAAAGCCGGAGGTTACACCGGGGCGGAGATCACAAATCCGACCTTGGTGATAAATCCGGCCAGTGACTCGGGGCGGCGCATGCGTTCGAGCCGGTTCTCGATCAACACGGTGAGCCGGTCCTCACCGTGGATCACAGCCCACGCCGAGCTTCTCCGGCCGTCGCCGTGGACGACAGGCCACGCCGGCCTTCTCCGGCCGGCGATCCGCGCCTCATCCGCCCGACGGCCCGCCGCGCCGGGACCCGGGACGACCGGCCCAGCCGAGCCGGTTCAGCAGGTAGGCCACCCCGCGCGCGGTGTAGGACACGTGGAACCTCGCCCAGATCAGCGACGCGACGCGCGAGGTGGTCCAGCGCTGGTCGTCCCAGCCATGGGCGGCGGCGCCCTCCTCCAGGGCCCCCTCCAACCACGTCAGCTGCTCGTCGGTGAGCTTGCAGCCGTTACCCGCGGCGCCCTTGGAGGCCAGTGCGGCCCTGCCTCCCCGGCTCCAGAGCGCGTACCACTCGTAGGCGGACTTGCGAGTGATTCCCAGCAGCTCGGCCACCCGCGGCGGCTCGATGTTCCCCGCGAACATGTCCGCGGCCCGGAACCGCAGCCTCTCGCGCCTGGCCCGCTCCTGTGCGGACAGTCCCCCACCCCTGTCGGAATACCTCATACTTTAAGGGTGCCATCTGGACAAACAGCACATGACAGGCACCCGGGCTCGTGTCACCCCCGCGTTTCCCGTTCACCATGCGCGAGGCGGTGAATTCGCCCCGAGGAAGAGCGGTGCCACGGTCGACCATGGTGAATCCGGGGATTCCCGAGTGCGGTGATCCGAACGCGACACCTGTCACATTGCTCTTGCCGGGGATTGGCTTTCCCCCGACCACACCCGCATCTCGGCTTATACCGGGCAATGGGGTGGAACGGTCTGTCGCCATCGTTTTTATCACCGTCGGCGGGCAAAGATCGGCGGCCCTCTTCCGCGCATTGCAAATGACCGGGCCGGGCACGGGCGTTCGATCGTCAGCGGAGCCGCCGCCTCGGCCCCGCCGGGCGCGGAAGGCGCCTGGCGGGCTCCAACCGAGGAGCGGAGCACCCGGCCTCCGTACGGCCGGCCCGGTGGGGACTTGCCACATCACGCCCTGGCGCTATCATCGTCATATGACGATTGATTCCGATTGTGGAATGAACGAAAGGTCGGGGCTGGCCCCGGCCGCGGCCCTGTTCCACTCCCTGGCCGATCCCGTACGGCTGGCCATCGTCCAGCGTCTGGCCTGCGGCGAGGCCCGGGTGGTGGATCTGACCGGCGAGCTGGGCCTGGCCCAGTCCACCGTGTCCAAGCACCTGGCCTGCCTGCGCGACTGCCGCCTGGTCGACTATCGCGCCGAGGGCCGCCAGTCGTTCTACTTCGTCGCCCGCCCCGAACTCCTGGACCTGCTGCGAGCCGCCGAGCACCTGCTGGCCGCCACCGGTCAGGCGGTCGCGCTGTGCCCGGTCTACGGCCTGGGCCAGGACGCCGGGCAGCGGGTGACATCATGACCGCGCTCACCCTCGGCCCGTCCCCGCGGCGGCGAGCGGAGTTGCGGCGCCGCATCCGGATTCTGGTCGCGGCCACGATCACCTACAACGTGGTCGAAGCGATCGTGGCCATCACCGCCGGCACCGCGGCCTCCTCCACCGCGCTGATCGGGTTCGGCCTGGACTCGGTCATCGAGGTCGCCTCGGCCGCCGCAGTCGCCTGGCAGTTCTCCGGCGCCGACCCCGAGAGACGGGAGAAGGCCGCGCTACGCGTCATCGCGCTGTCCTTCTTCGCCCTGGCCGCCTACGTCGGCGTCGACTCCGTCCGCGCGCTGACCGGCACCGGCGAGGCCGGGCACTCCACTGCGGGCCTGGTCCTGGCCGCGCTCAGCCTGGCCGTCATGCCACTGCTGTCAGCCGCCCAACGGCGGGCCGGCCGCGAGTACGGCTCCGCCAGCGCGGTGGCCGACTCCAAGCAGACCCTGCTCTGCACCTACCTGTCGGCGGTGCTCCTGGTCGGCCTGGCGCTCAACAGCCTCTTCGGCTGGTCGTGGGCCGACCCCGTGGCCGCCCTGGTCATCGCCGCCGTCGCCGTCAAGGAAGGCCGCGAGGCCTGGCGCGGGGACGCCTGCTGCCCCGTCCCCCCGGCCATGAGCGCCCGAGACCGCTCCAAGGACGCCGAGCCCACCGGGCGCGAGGGGTGCGCGTGCGGCCTCGGCTGCTCCGACGGCTGCTGAGACCGGTGACCTGACCGAGCTCCTACCGTTCCACCTCCGCGAAACGGGCGAGGCGGCCCATGTCACGGGAACCGAGCGGGGACATGCCCCCGTCGGCACGCATCCTGGCGAGGGTGTCAAGGATGAGACGTCCGCGCCGTACCCGTTCCCTGCCGCATTCGATGGCGACCTCGCGCAGGTGGCGGCCGGAAGGGTAGAGGTCGGGGGCGTTGCTGAGCCCGAACTTCAGATAGATGGGCGCACCGCACCGGATCAGCTCGGCGGCGTCGTAGATGCGGACGTGACCACCGAGCGCGTCGGGAGCCTCGACGTAGAAGTCCATCGGCGCGGCGCTGGAGGCCCGCAGCTCAGCCAGTTCCAGGAGGCTCAGGTCGCTCGGCACATTGATCGAGTCGGCGCCGAGCCGCTCCCACAGCGCGTAGGTCACCGGATTGACCGGCCCCACCAGGGCGGAGACCTTGAACGTGGTGTCCTCGGGCAGCTCTCCCTCGCAGCGCATCCTGTGCAGCAGCCACAGCACGCCCTCATCGGCCACGAGCAGGCAGCGCACGCCCAGCTCCACCGCGCGCCTGGCGTCGTCGACGCACCGGGCGACCTGGTCACGGCCACGCGCGCGCGGCCCGGCACCGGGCACGTGCCCCGGCGCCCAGGTGCCGCGCGGACCCAGGAAGAGACAGAGCTCGACCCTCTCGTCCGCGCACATGTCCACCATCTGGGAGATCTCGGCATCGGTGAGCATCCACACACCGCTGCCCTGGCTGACCCGGTGCAGCGGCACCTCCATGCGACGGCTCTCCGCCAACACGGCCTCCAGCACCGCGGGCCCCTCGCACGAAGGCAGCTCGGTCCGCCACGTGGTCCCGTCGGGGAAGGCGGCGGGCGAGGTGGGCAGGCGGACCTGGACGGGAGGGTAGCCGAGCCGATCCATGGTCAAAACGTCACCTCGTTCGATCTCTCGGATGGCGTCCGGTACCATCCCGCAGAACAGGCACTGGCACTCCAGCCATTGACGCCGAAATCCTAGTCGGCGTTCGATATTTCGTACAGTGGAGACGTGATGGGCCGAGCGGTACCCGCGGTCGCCAGGGCGCTGGACATCCTGGAGCTCTTCCTCGACGGGCAGCGGCTGTCGGCCCCCCAGATCACCGAGCGGCTCGGTCTGCCGCGCACCACCGTGCACGAGCTGGTCACCACCCTGACCGACCGCGGCTATCTGATCGCCGAGCACGGACAGCCCATCGGATACCGGCTGGGCATGCGCCTTTTCCAGCTCGGCAACGTCTTCGCCGACCAGTTCGACCTCGCACACGAGGCGTTGCTCACCGCCCGCGACGTGGCGGCCGGGTGCGACGAGACCGTGCAGGTGGCCGTGCTCGACGGCACCGACGTGGTCTACATCGCGAAGGTGGACAGCACCCATCCGGTACGGATGGTCTCGGCCATCGGCCGCAGGTTGCCCGCGCACTGCACGGGCCTGGGCAAGATGCTGCTGTCGGGGCTCACCCCCGAGGCGCTGGACGCCCGTTACCCCGCGGGCCGCGCGCTGACCGCGATGACGCCCCGGAGCATCACCTCCCCCGCGCGGCTCCGCGCCGAGCTGCGGGAGATCCACGAGCGGGGGCTCGCCTACGACGACTGCGAGTCGAACGAGGCGGTGTGCTGCGTGGCCGCTCCGATCCACGACCGGTCGGGCGAGATGGTCGCCGCCGTCAGCGTCTCGGTGCCCATCCTGCGCTGGGACGAGGACGTGCGCGATCGGTGGGGTGAGCTCGTACGGCACGGCGCCGTGTCCCTCTCCGCGAGACTCGGCCACCGCGCGGAAGCGCCGGCCTCCTGACCGCTCGATCTCGTTCGAGATCCCGGACGCCCGACCGCTCGACCCCGTTCGAGATCCCGGACGCCTGACCGCTCGACCCCGTTCGAGATCCCGGACGCCGCCGCCATGAACGGGCGCCGGTGGTCACCGGCATGTCAGGAGCCCGTTTCAGGTGCTGACCGCGGGAAATCACCGGTTCATCTTCGGTTCGATCTAGCGGCCTCTGTCCGAAATATCGGACACGGCGCAAAGGAGAATCGATGCGGCGCACCCCCGTCCCCGCCCGCCCCACCACGCTGACGGCCACCGCGATCCACGGCCTGCCCGGCTCCCCTTGACCCAAGCGGCAGCCGCCCGAGCGTTCCCGACGGCTCCCCCGGCGACCCTTCCGGTGACAATGCGCGACTCGCCAGGCCCGCCCGCGACGGTGGCCCCGGCCACCGCCTCCGCGACCATCGTCGCGATCGCTCTCGCGAACCGACTGGATGGCACGACCTGGCCGGGACCGCATCCCGGACGGCCCGACGGGACGATTCGGAGATCACCGGACCCCACCGGTGGCAGCGACCTCTCCATGCCGTGCTCCCGGGCCCCGCCTGGAGGGGAAACCATCCGAAACTCAAGTAAAAGGTTTTCGAAACGCAGACTTGACGCGGCCCAATGTCAATGGGCGGGGGCCATCACCCTTGCTCTACCCCGCCTGGACAGGCTATTTTCTGCAAGACACACACCCGGGTGCGCCAGCCAGGCGTGCGCTCCCTCGACGAAAAGGTTTTCTCAAAAGGTTAACGGCGCCCTTCGGTGGGATCGGGCCGCGACGGAGAAACTCCTTGATGGATCTTGTCAACGTTCACAGAGTTCACAGACTTGCCCAGATGTCAGAAGGAGTGGCGGTGAGATCACCTACCGAGCGCCGCTCCCCTGTGATGGCCGATGTGGCCAAGGCGGCGGGCGTGTCCCATCAGACGGTCTCGCGGGTGCTCAACGAGCACCCCAACGTTCGCGCCGAGACCCGCACCCGGGTCCTCGAGGTGATCGACAAGCTCGGCTACCGCCGCAACCTCGTCGCCCGCGCGCTGGTCACCCGCCACACACGGACGTTCGGCGTGGTCGGCTTCAACACCACGCTGTACGGCCCGGCCAGCACGGTCGACGGCATCGAGCAGGCGGCCAGGGCGGCCGGCTACTTCGTGAGCATCGTCGGCCTGCACACCGTCGACACGGCGGGCATGCGTGACGCGATCGACTACCTGGCCGACCAGGGGGTCGACGGGATCATCGTGGTGGCGCCGCAGCGCTCGGCGGCCCGCGCCTTCGACGGCCTGCCCCGGGGCATGCCCGCGGTGGTCGTCGAAGGCCGGCACGTGGGCGAGGTGTCGGTGGTCAGCGTGGACCAGGTCGACGGCGCCCGGCTGGCCACCGAGCACCTGATCGGTCTGGGACACCGGACCGTCTGGCACGTCAGCGGCCCCTCCGACTGGCTGGAGGCGGAGAGCCGGATCGAGGGCTGGCGCACGGCCCTCGAAGCCGCCGGCCGGACCGTCCCCGAGACGCTGACCGGCGACTGGAGTCCGCGCTCGGGCTATGCGGCGGGCCGCCGGCTCGCCGCGATGGGCGATCAGGTCACCGCGGTGTTCGTGGCCAACGACCAGATGGCCCTCGGCGTCCTGCGCGCGCTGACCGAGGAGGGGGTGAAGGTCCCCGAGCAGGTCAGCATCGTGGGCTTCGACGACATCCCCGAGGCGGAGTTCTTCTCCCCTCCGCTCACCACCGTCAGCCAGGACTTCGGAGCCGTGGGCAGGGGCAGCATCGAGGTGCTGCTCCGGCAGATCAAGACGGGCCAGGCCCTCTCGCACGAGCGTCTGATCGTGCCTCCCCTGCTCGTTGTCAGGGACAGCGCCGCTCCCCTGCTGTGACCCTCGACGGCCGCTCGCGGCGCTACACCGCCAACAGAGCCGCCCCGAGCGGCCACCGATGAACGATGCCGGTCCGTGGGGGAACACCCGTGCGGGTCAGGCCCGGTCGCATGGCCCGGCATCGCTCATTCCGGTTCGGTACGGCCGGCTCCGGTATTTCCCCGGCATTCTCGAAAGGCTTTCCCTTCCTATGAGGGAGCTATTTCGTGAGCGCCTTTGGCGACGGAGTAGGAATGCGCGCCGGTGCCGGCCAGTTTCCCGCCGTCGACGATGAGATATTCCGGGCGTATGGGCGTACCGGCCAGCCAGGATTCCAGGATCTCGCGGGTTCCGTCCGCGTAGCGGGCCTGGGCGGCCAGGGAGGATCCGGAGATGTGCGGGGTCATGCCGTGGTGCGGCATGGTCCGCCAGGGGTGGTCGGGGCCGGCCGGCTGGGGGAACCACACGTCGCCGGCGTATCCGGCGAGCTGTCCGTTCTCCAGCGCCCGCACGATCGCGTCACGGTCGCAGATCTTGGCGCGGGCGGTGTTGATCAGGTAGGAGCCGCGCTTCATCGTGGCGAGCAGCTTGTCGTCGAACAACCCCTCGGTCTCCGGGTGCAGGGGGGCGTTGACGGTCACGACGTCGCAGGCCGGGACCATGTCCGCGGCGCTCGGGTGGAAGACGAGGTTGAGCTCCTCCTCGACGGCCTGCGGCAGGCGGTGGCGGTCGGTGTAGTGCAGGTGCACGTCGAAGGGCTTGAGCCGGCGCAGCACGGCCAGGCCGATGCGTCCCGCGGCGACGGTTCCGACGTGCATGCCCTCCAGGTCGTAGGAGCGGGCCACGCAGTCGGCGATGTTCCAGCCCCCGTCCAGAACCCGCTGGTGGGAGGGGATGTAGTTGCGCACCAGCGACAGGATCATCATGGTGACGTGCTCGGCGACGCTGATGCTGTTGCAGTAGGTGACTTCCGCCACGGTGACGTTGTGCTCGATGGCCGCGTCCAGGTCGACGTGGTCGGAGCCGATGCCCGCGGTGATCGCCAGCTTCAGGTTGGTCGCGGCGGCGATCCGCTCGGGGGTGAGATAGGCGGGCCAGAACGGCTGGGAGATGACCACGTCGGCGTCCGGCAGCTCGCGGTCGAACGCGGAGTTCTCGCCGTCCTTGTCGGAGACGACGACCAGGGTGTGCCCCTGGCTCTCCAGGAAGCGGCGCAGGCCGAGCTCGCCGGACACGCTGCCGAGAAGGTGCCCGGGGGTGAAGTCGACCCCCTGCGGCGTGGGCAGCGACTGCCCGTTGGGGTAGTGCTCGATGCGGGGAAGGTCGTCTCGGGCGTAGGAGGTCGGGTAGCCGTCTTCCGGGTCCTCGTACAGCACGCACAGTACCTTTGCCATGACATCGGCTCCTTGTTTATTGCGGGTTATTTCTTTTCACCCTCCTCTCCGTTGATATAAGGCGTCAAAGCGAAAGTTTCTATTCGTACATAGACCGCTTCTATCTACCGACGTCGTTTACCTCCGGACCGGACAGGTAACCGTGCAACAGCCGGTCGAAAATCCCTCGCATGTCGATGCCCCGGGCGACGTCGAGAAGGGCCCGCGCCAGCACGGGTTCGGGGGTCCGGTCGGCGACGACCAGGCCGACCCGCGGTGTCTGCGCCGGATTCTCCAGCCGGACCACCCGCATTCCGTCGGGCACTCCGAACAGGTGCAGCCAGGCGTGCGCGATCACGCTGGACCACCGGTGCGTGGCGACGTGGGCGTACAGGGCGGAGACGGTGTCGGTCTCGATCGCCGGGACGACGACGGCCCCGGCAGCGGCGAAGATCTCGTCCATGATGCGTCTGTTGCGCATCTGCGGCGCCAGCAGGCAGAGCGGAAGCGTGGCCACCTCGGCCCAGCGCACGACGGAGCGCTCTGCCAGCTCACCGTCGTCCGGGGTCAGCAGCAGGTAGCGCTCCTCGTACAGCGAGGCCGTCCGCACGCTTCCCAACGCCTCGCCGTCCAGGTACGTCATCGCGATGTCGAGCTCGAACTCGGCCAGCCGTCGGGTGATCTCACGCGAGGACAGCGACTCCAGCGAGACCCGCACATGCGGATGCCGTTCACAGAACGGCGTGGTCAGCAGCGACGCGGCGGTCAGCGCGGTCGGGATGGCGCCCATCCGCAGCGTGCCCGACAGGTTGTTGCGCATCGTCGACAGGTCATGACGTAGTGCGTCGCGTTCGGCGAGGATCCGGTGCCCCCAGAGAAGGACGCGCTCTCCCTCGGGGGTGAGCCCGGCGAACCGGCGGCCGCGCAGCACGATGGGCACGTCCAGCTCGCGTTCGAGCTTGCGGATCGCGGCCGACAGGGACGGCTGGGACACATGGCAGGCGGCGGCGGCCCGGGCGAAATGCCGCTCCCGAGCCAAAGCGACTAAATACTCCAACTGACGCAAAAGCACGCCACAGAATGCCCACACGGCACACGGCCCGTCTATACCGCCGCGCGCTCCGCGCCGTCTCGGTTCGCCCAGCGGCCCGGCGCCGTGCCTGCCCGCGGACGTACCGGATGATCAGTATGTCCGTGACGATCGCGGCTCCTTGTTGGGCTTTCCCAGGTGAACGCCGGTTTTACCATGGTCGTGATCCACGCGTAGGGGGGAACAGGGCAGGGAGGGAACGATTTCGATCAGGGAGAGCCTGCCATGCTGTTGAGCGCGCGTAACAAGATTCCGGCACGGGTCACCGCCGTCACCACCGGTGAGGCGACGGCCAACGTGGAGCTGGACGCGAACGGGGTGCGGCTGGTGGCCTCGATCACCATGGAGGCCGCGCGGGAGCTGGGCCTGTCCCAGGGCAGCGAGGTGATCGCGGTGATCAAGGCGTCCGACCTGATCCTGGCCGTACGGGACTGAGGACACCCGCCGGGCCGGACGCCTCCCCCCGTCAGCGGTGACGGAGCTCAGCCCTTGATGCCGGTGTGGGCGATGCCCTGGATGAACTGGCGCTGCAGGAAGACGAAAACGGCGATGACCGGCAGGGAGGCGAGCAGCGAACCCGCCATCAGGACCGGGTAGTCGGTCTGGAACTGACCCCGGAGGGAGGCCAGACCGGCCGAGAGCGTCATCTGCTCGGGATCGGTGTTGACCACCAGCGGCCAGAACAGGTCGTTCCACGACCACAGCAGCACCAGGACCGACAGCGCGACCAGCCCGGGCCGGGCCAGCGGCAGCATGATCGACCAGTAGATCCGCAGCGGTCCCGCCCCGTCGAGGCGGGCCGCCTCCTCCAGCTCCCGGGGCAGCCCGAGAAAGAACTGCCGGAGAAGGAAGACCCCGAAGGCGCTGAACAGGCCGGGGACGATGAGCGCCCGCAGGGTGTTGAGCCAGCCGAGCGACAACATGATCTCGTACTGCGGGATGACGAACAACTGCGGCGGGACCATCAGCACCGACAGGAAGACCCCGAACAGCAGGCCACGGCCGGGAAAGCGGAGCCGGGCGAAGGCGTAGGCGGCCATCGAGGACAGCAGCACCTGCCCGACCGTACGGCCGGCCGTCATCAGCACGGTGTTGAGAAACTGGTGGCCGAAGGGCAGCAGCTCGAACACCCGGCCGTAGTTCTCCCAGCGGCCCTCGGGCAGAAACGAGGGCGGCACCCGCGTGGCGCCGCTCAGCGTCTTGAGCGAGGTGATGATCTGCCAGGCGAACGGCGTCACCATCACCAGGGATGTGGCGATCAGCACCGCGTGCGCACCGATATGAGCCCTGGGCCTACGCATGGTGCACCCACCGTCGCTGGAGCCGGAACTGGACGGCCGTCATCGCGAGGATGAGAAGGAACAACATCACCACGATCGCCGCCGCGTAGCCGCGGTCGTTGGTGACGAAGGCCCTGTCGTAGAACAGATGGACCACCGTCTGGAGCCGCGGGAAGGCGGGGTTGGCGCGTGCCGTCAACCCCGATCCGGCCATCGCGTAGACCAGGTCGAACAGCTGCAGGGACCCGATCACCGAGATGACCGAGACGAAGAACGCCGTCGGCGACAGCAGGGGCAGCGTGACCCTGAAGAACTGCGTGATCCGGCCGGCGCCGTCGATCTGGGCCGCCTCGTAGTACTCCCTGGGAATCGCCTGCATCCCGGCCAGGAAAATGATCAGGTTGTAGCCGAGGCCGCTCCAGATCCCCACCGCCGCGAGGGCGTACAGGGCCGTGGCGGGGTCGGCCACCCAGCTCGGCCCATCAACGCCGGCCAGGGACAGCACGTGGTTGATCAGGCCGTAGTCGCCGTTGTACAGCCATCTCCACACCATGGCGACGGCGACGGGCATGGTGACCACCGGCAGGAAGAACAGCGTGCGGTACACCCCGACCCCGCGGAGACCCTCCTGGTTGAGCAGCGCGGCGAAGACGACGGCCAGCGGGATCGCGACGAGTCCCAGCGCCGTGTAGCCCAGGGTGTTGACCAGCGCCTGGCCGGCCTCCGGGTCGTGGAGGAGCCGGGTGTAGTTGTCGAATCCCGTCCAGGTGTGACCGCCGAAGAATCCCCACTCGGTCATGGAGAAGTACGCGGTCTGCAGGATCGGCCAGAGATAGAACACGGCAAGGCCGATCCCGGTGGGGGCGATGAACGCGTATCCCCACAGCGCCTCGATCGCCCGCCCTCGCCCCCGGCCGCACGCGCGGCGGGGCTCCCCCTCGGGGGTCGCGTCGCGCCTGTCGCGGACGGCGTCCGATCCGGTCGTGAGCGTCATGTCATTCCTTGGAGAGCAGGGCGTTCATCGCCGCCGCCAGATCGGTCGCCGCCTCCTCGACCGGCACCTCGCCGGTCCAGGCCTTGGCGAGGTAGGTGAGCTCCGCCTCGTTCCAGGCGGCGGTGTCGACGGACACCGGGTACGGCACCCCGTAGGCCACCGCGTCCACGAAGGTCCTCAGCCTGAACTCGGGGTGCGCGCTCACCCAGGAGCCCTGCGTGCCGGTGTAGGCCGGGATCGGGCCTCTCCTGCCGAGGATGCGGGCGGCCCGTTCGGATCCGAGGAACTTCACGAACTGCCAGGCCTGCTCGGAGTGCTCGGTCCGGGCCGACACGACGTTGGCGACTCCGTGGATGATCGTGGCCCGCCTCTCCCCCCTGGGCAGCGGCGCCACGTCCACCCTGTCCTTGGTGTACTCGTTGGCCGAGAACTCCGCGACGTTCCACGAACCGCCCCAGTACATGGCGATCTTTCCCGCCTCGAACAGCTGGAGCGGGAGCGTGTCCGTCATGCTCACCAGGTCGGGCGACCGCCCGGTCTTGATCAGGTCGGTCCAGAACCGCAGGCCCGCGATCGTCTTCGGGTCGTCGTACCCGGACTTCCCGCCGTCCGGGGAGATCACGTAGCCTCCGGCCTGGGCGATCGTGTTGTACTGGTACTCCTGGAAGCCGCCGAGCATGGCCGCGGTGCCGTACACGCCCCTGGCCGGATCGGTCAGCCTGGCCGCGGCGGCCTGGAAGTCGGCCCAGGTCCAGTCGTTCGCGGGGTAGGCGACGCCCCTGGCGTCGAACAGCGTCTTGTTGTACCAGAGGCCGATCGTGTCCATGTCCTTCGGCAGGCCGAAGTGCTCGCCGCCCAGGGTGTACAGGTCCACCAGCGGCTTGGGGTAGACCGACAGGTCCACCCCGTCCCTGACGATCTCCTTCTCCAGCGGCCGGATCATCCCGTGCGAGGCGTAGAGCCGGAAGTTGGGGCCGTTCATCCAGAAGACGTCGGGCGCCGCTCCGCCGCCGGCCGCCGCCCTGAGCTTGGTCCAGTAGTCGGTCCACGGGGCGAACTGGACGTTGATCGTGACGTTCGGGTGGGTCCTGGTGAACTCCCTGCCCAGTTCCTCCATCACGGGCTTCTGGTTGTTGTCCCAGACCGCGTACGACAGCGTGACCCTGTCCTGTCCCCCGGGTCGCTCTCCGCCAGAACAGGCGGGGACGCCCAGCACCACCCCCAGCAGGGCCGCGCCGAATCGCGCCGATCTCCGCATTCCCGATCCTCCCGTGAGCGAGGCGTGCCAGGCGCCCTGCGTTCCGCGCCGATCCCCGATCGGCCGCCCGCCGTGATCGCGAACATGGAACTAATCATGGAGTCCAGGGAAATTAAGTCAAGGCTCGATGCGAGTGCGAGGCCGCTCACCCGTCAGGAAATGCTTCGGGTCGACGAGCTCACCCGGCCCGTGCAGCACCGAGTCGACATGGTCCAGTGCCAGGCGGACCGCGCCGAGCGCCACTCCCTCATCCCCGAAGCCCGACACGCGGATCTCGGGGGTGCGGACGCACCAGCGGTCCAGTTCGCGGCGGAGCGGCTCGAGGATCAGGTCCCCCGACCGGGAGAACCCGCCTCCGATCACGACCAGTTCGGGGTCGAGCGTGAGGACCAGCGCCGATGCGCCGGCCGCCAGGTCCTTGACGTAGCGCCGCACGGCCAGGCCCGCCTTCCGGTCCCCGTCGCGGGCCGCCAGGAAGAGGTCCTCCACCGCCGCGTCGGGATCGGCGGCAGGGTCGTCGCCCGGCCAGGATCGCAGGTGCTCCACGGCCTGGACCCACCTCGCCGCCGGGAGCGCGCCGATCTCACCCGCGGCGTTGCCGAACCCGCGGTGCAGCTTCCCGTCGATGATCAGACCCGCGCCGGTGCGCAGTCCCGCGAGGAGGAAGACCACGTCCTTGGCATACCTGGCCACCCCGCGCCAGGACTCGGCCAGCGCCGCGAGCTTGCTGTCGTTCTCCACCAGGACGGGGCCGCTCACCAGCCGCCCGACATGGGAGGCCACGTTGACGCCCGTCCACTCGGGCAGCGCCTCCGACAGCATGACCCGCCCCGTCGCGTCGACCAGTCCCGTCGTCGCGACGCCCGAGGCCCACACCTCGGCGGCCGCCAGGCCCGCGTCGGCCAGGACCGCGCCGACGGCCCGGTCCACGGCGGCCAGCCGTTGCCGGCGTCCCATCTGCGGCGTGACCGCGACCCTGCCGCTGTGCGTGACGGCGCCGTCGAGGTCGGCCACCATCGCCAGGATCTTGTGGCCGCCGATGTCGACGCCGAGGACCCGGCCGGCGTCCGCGTGGAACCGGTAGCGGCGAGCGGGACGTCCCACCGTGCCCGCCGTGGGCTCCGCCTCGATCATCCAACCGCGTTCCAGCAGCTCACGGACCACATCCTCGGTGGAGGCGCGGGACAGCCCGGTCCGCCGGGCGACCTCGGTGAGCGTGAGCGCCGGCTCTCCGCGCAGGACCCCGATGACCGCGAGCGCGTTGAGCCGGCGGAGCCTGGAGAGATCTCCGCCACTCAGGTCTCCGGTCATCGCGCCCTCTTGAGATCCGCTGCATTACAGCTAATAATTATGGACTCCAGTGTAATTAGGGTGGAAAGGATCACATGTCTGGGGTGACTCTAGCCCTCGTCGGCGCCGGGCTGCGCGGGCGGTCCTACGCGCGGCACGCGCTGAGCGCGGGCACCGGGCGGGTGGTCGCGGTGGCCGAGCCGGATCCGTACCGCCGCGAGACCACGGCGACCGAGTTCGGGATCGCCCCGGAGCATGTGTACGCCGACTGGTCAGACCTCGCGGCGGCGGGACGGCTGGCAGACGCGGTCATCATCGCCACCCAGGATCGGCTGCACACCGGCCCCGCCGTACGGCTGGCCGACCTGGGCTACCACATCCTCCTGGAGAAGCCCATGGCCACCAGCGAGCGCGAGGCGTCCGAGATCGCCGACGCGGCCCGGCGCAACGGGATCATGCTGGCCGTCTGCCACGTACTGCGCTACACGCCCTACACCCGGACGCTCAAACGGCTGCTCGGCGACGGCCGGATCGGCCGGCTGGTCAGCGTCCAGCACCTGGAGCCCGTCGGATGGTGGCACCACGCCCACTCCTTCGTCCGCGGCAACTGGCGCCGCGAGGACACCTCGGCGCCCATGCTCCTGACCAAGTCCTGCCACGACATCGACTGGCTCGTCCACCTGTTCGGCGAGACACCGGCCAAGATCAGTTCCTTCGGCAACCTGACCCACTTCCGGGCGGAGGAGCGCCCGCCCGGGGCCGCGGACCGCTGCGTCGGCTGCTCGATCGAACCGGACTGCCCGTACTCGGCGAAGCGGCTCTACCTCGGCTGCCTCGGCGATCCCGGCCGCGAGTTCTGGCCCCTGAGCGCGGTCACCGAGAAGCACACCGAGGCCGACGTGCTCGAGGCGCTGCGCACGGGACCGTACGGCCGCTGCGTCTATGCCTGCGACAACACCGTCGTCGACCACCAGGTGGTCAACATGGAGTTCCCCGGCGGAGCGACCTGCTCGTTCACGATGAGCGCCTTCACCCCCATGGAGCACCGCCGCACCAGGCTGCTCGGCACCCACGGCTACATCGACGGCGACGGCCACACCCTGCGCCTGGTCGACTTCCGGACCGGGGGCGAGGAGAGCATCGACGGTCGCACCGGGTCCGGGCCCTCCGCCGCCGACGGTCACGGCGGCGGCGACGAGGCGCTCACCGACGCCTTCCTCGCCGCCGTCTCCACCGGAGACCCCACCCTGCTCTCCTCCGACGCGGCCGCGAGCCTCGCCACCCACCGCGTCGTGTGGGCCGCCGAACGCGCCCGGACCACGAACACCGTCGTTCACCTGGACTCGCTGGGGGCCATGTGAAACCCGGGTACCGGCGCCCTGCCGAGTCGGCTCCCCCGCGCGGGACCTCCCGTCCCCGGGCCGAGGGCCGCCCCGCGACGGAGTGCTGCCACGGCGCGGTCGGCGTGCCCCCAGCCGGGCGGACGGCGTGATCGTCACCGTCACGCTGAACGCGGCCCTCGACGTCACCTACCGGATCGACCAGGTCCACTGGAACGGCGTCAACCGCGTCCAGGACCTCCATCGCCGCGCGGGAGGCAAGGGCGTCAACGTGGCCCGCGTCCTGGCCGCCCTCGGCCACGACGTCCTGGTCACCGGTCTCGCCGGCGGCCCCACCGGGCGGGCCGTCGAGCTCGACCTCACCGCCTCCGCGCTCCCCCACGCCCTCACGCCCATCGGCGGCGACTCCCGCACCACCCTCGCCGTCACCGGGCCTTCGGGCACGGCCCTGTTCAACGAGCCGGGGCCGCGGGTGACGCGGGAGGAGCTGGTGCGGTTCCTCCACGGGTTCGCCGGGGCGCTCACCGGGGCCGCCGCCGTCGTGATCTCCGGAAGCCTGCCGCGCGGGGTTCCGGCCGACTTCTACGCGACGCTGGCCGCCCACGCGGCCGATCGCGGGATACCGGCGCTCGTCGACGCCGACGGCGAGGCCCTCCGACGGGCTTCGGCCGGGCGTCCGGCGATCGTCAAACCGAACCTGGAGGAGCTCGCCCGGGCGTTCCCCGCCGACGCCCTGGGACCCGAGTCGCAGGCCGAGCTGATGCGGAAGGCGGGCGCGGCAGCCGTGGTGGTCTCCCTGGGACACGACGGGCTGCTGGCCGTCACCGCCGAGGGGACCTGGCGGGCGCGCATGCCGTACAGGGTGGCGGGGAACCCGACGGGGGCGGGTGACGCGTTCGTCGCGGGGCTGGCGATGGGGGTAGTGGAGGGGATGCCGTGGCCGGAGAGGCTGAGGCTGGCCGCCGCCCTCGGCGCCGCCGCCGTGGCCATGCCGGTGGCGGGCGAGATCGACCACGGGACGTTCCAGGCCGTCCATCGCCAGATCAACGTGTCCTAGATCGGAGTTCATCATGCCCGTGGCAGGTATCGGCGACATCATCGGCGGCGCCCACGCCGGGGTCGGCGCGTTCAACGTCATCCAGCTGGAGCACGCGGAGGCGATCGTCGCGGGAGCGGAGGCGGCCGGGGCGCCCGTCGTCCTGCAGATCAGCCAGAACTGCGTGCGCTACCACGGCGCGCTGGCCCCGATCGCCCTGGCCTCGCTCGCCGTGGCCCGCGCGGCGGCGGTGCCGGTGGCCGTCCATCTCGACCACGCCACCGACCGGGCACTGGTCGAGGAGGCGGTGGCGCTCGGCGTCGGCTCGGTGATGTTCGACGCCTCGGCGCTGCCCGACCGGCACAATCTGGCTCTCACGGCCGAGATCTCCGCCTGGTGTCACGAGCGTGGCATCTGGGTGGAGGCCGAGCTGGGCGAGGTGGGCGGCAAGGACGGTGTGCACGCGCCCGGCGCCCGCACCGATCCGTACGAGGCTGCCGTCTACGTGGCGAGGACGGGCGTGGACGCCCTCGCGGTCGCGGTCGGCACCTCGCACGCCATGACCACCAGGGACGCCGTGCTGGATCTGGTCCTGATCGCCGAGCTGAGTGCCGCCGTACCGGTCCCGCTCGTGCTGCACGGCTCCTCGGGCGTGCCCGACGACACGCTGCGCGACGCCGTACGGCACGGCATGAAGAAGATCAACATCGCGACCCACCTGAACAGGGTGTTCACCCGCGGGATCCGCGACCACCTGGCGGCGGACGACAAGGTCGTCGACTCCCGCAAATATCTCGGGTGCGGCCGTGAGGCCATCGCCCTCGAGGTCACGCGCCTGCTCAAGGTGCTGGCCTGACCCGCCTCCCACGGCCTTCGAAGGCGCCGTCCCGGCGAGGTGTCCCGGCCAGGGCCCGACGCCTCAGCGTTCTTCCAGCGTGTCGGTCACCGGTCGCCGGACGCCCTCGGTGTCGTCGAAGGTGATGCCCAGACGCATGATCATCTGAGGGTACTCCTGCGAGCACAGCTCCTGGCGCAGGAACTCCCGCAGGTGGGACATCTCCAGCGCCTGGGTGTGGAAGGCCGCGCTGAGACCGTGGGCGGAGGCGCGCAGCAGGACACGCTGCAGTGCCTGGCCGGCCGCGATCCAGTCCCGGCGGGAGTCGCCCTTCGTGGTCAGGACCGCCACGACCCCGGTGGAGGTGGAGAAGAACCGGTCGGTGTCGTAGCCCCAGGGGTGGCCGTGGGTGTAGTCGCGCTGGGCGAAGTGCGAGCGGGTCCGCCGGGGCACACGCGGGTAGCTCTCGGCCGGCACTCCGTCCGTGCGGGGGCTTCCCGGCGGCCGCGCCCAGCGGATCAGCTCCAGCGACAGCAGCCGGTTCTGGGACTGCACGTCCTGGGCGGCGCAGGTGATCGCGGCGAGCACCCGGACGGCCGGCTCGGAGCGGACCGGCGTCAGGTGCGCCCCCTCGGTGCTCGCCTCGGCCACCAGCGCGTCGAGGAGACGCTCCGGTACGGGAAGGCCGGTGAAACCGGACCGGTGGGTGCGGCGGCGTTTGATCTCGGCATGCAGCAGCCGGGTGTCCTCGTCGGCGGCCATGGCCGCTGCCGGCCGTACCGTCGCCAGCAGGGCCGGGCGGTCGGGGTCGGGCAGCACGCGCACCCGCGGCTCATAACCGAGCGTGCGCACCGCGAGCCGCACGTTCATCAGGGCCGCACCACAGCTGATCAGCAGCTCCCTGCCGGTGGCGTCGCCGATCAGGAGCTTTCTGTCGCTGTCGGCACGCAGTGCGATCTCGTCACCGTCGACGACGAAGGACCATGGCTGGGTGTTGTGCACCGACGGCGCCCACCTGGCGGCCTCAACCGCCGCACGGACCACCGAGGTGATCTCCTCGGTTGCACGGACGTTCATGGCTGCACCTCCATCACAGGCGGCCGCCATGGCGACCTCCTCGGGTTCTCCTTCCATTCGACCGGCCACCGACGTTTTTCGCAGGGGCCAGAAGACCCGCTCATCAGGGACTTCCGACCCCTGCCCCCGGAGGTTTTCCGCGGTGAGATGGGTGGAGGGTGAAGCACGGCGGACAACTCCCGCAGGCAGGGCGCCGTACGAGAGCACTTCTGACCTGCCGGGTGCTGTCTCGAAGGGAGGGACCGGTGAACGGGATGTGGTCTCACCTCGTGGAGTACGCGCCCATCTCGATCGCGGCGTTCTCCCGGCCGACGGCTGCGGAAAGGTCCGCCCGTGATCCGGGTGAGGGCGTACGGCACCCGGTGAGTTCTCAAGTCCGTGAACGCCGTCACTTTCTCGTTGGGAGAATTCGATGACCAAGCACATAACGGCCCCCGGTGACCTGGGCCGCCGGGTGGCCCTGCGACGTGAAACTCTGGCCATGAGCCGCGAGCAGCTGGCCGGCCGGGCCGGGATCGACCCCGGATACCTCGAATACCTGGAGGAGACCGCGGCTTCGCCGACGGCCGAGACCGTGAGCCGCCTTGCCTCGGCCCTGGAGACCAGCGTCGGAGAACTGCTGGGCGGAACCATGGACCTGCCGCCCGGCCTGGGACGTCCCGCCGCCCACCCCCGGCTGGAGAAGCTGGACGCGGATGAGTGCCTGCGGTTGCTCTCCCCCGGCGGGGTCGGCCGGGTGGCCTTCGACGACCTGGGCGGACCGGCGATCCTGCCGGTCAACTACATCCTGCAGGACAACTCGGTGATCTTTCGTACCGCGTTCGGCGGTCCGCTCGACGACACCCTGCGCACCGGCGTTCAGGGCGTCGAATTCAAGATCGCCTTTGAGGTCGACCGGATCGACGACGCCAACCGGGAGGGCTGGAGCGTGCTCATCCGAGGGGGCGCCCACCATGTCTCCACCGCGGAGGAGCAGGCGAACGTGGAGGCTTCCGGCGTCCAGCCGTGGGTGGGCGGCGACCGCGAGCTCTACGTCAAGATCGTCCCTTCGGAGATCACCGGCCGCCGCATCCGGCACGGCCGGTCTCCTGACGGGCGACCTTGATCAGGGCCGCCGGGGAGGGCCCGGCGATCGACCGGACGGCGCCCCGGCGAGGACCGGGTCTGAGGACCTTGGTCCCTACCTGCGGAGCGACGAGGGGATTAGCGTTCAAGACATGATTCGTGTGTTCCTGGTCGATGACCATGAGGTGGTGCGCCGCGGCGTGGCCGCGCTGCTGGAGTCCGAGGGCGACATCGAGGTGATCGGCGAGGCCGGAACCGCGGAGTCGGCCATCGCGCGCATCCCGGCGCTCAGGCCGGACGTCGCGGTTCTGGACGTACGCCTGCCCGACGGCAACGGAGTGGACGTGTGCCGGGAGGTCCGCTCCAGGATGCCGGAGCTGGCCTGCCTGATGCTGACCTCCTTCGCCGACGACGACGCCCTGTTCAACGCGGTGATGGCGGGCGCGGCCGGTTACGTGCTCAAGCAGATCCACGGCTCGGACCTGGTCGGCGCGGTACGAACGGTGGCCGGCGGCCAGTCGCTGCTGGATCCGCAGACCACCACGGCCATGCTGGCGCGGCTGCGCGAGCAGGCCGCCCGCAAGGACCCCTTGAGCGCGCTGTCGGAGCAGGAACGGCAGATCCTGGAGCTCATCGGCGAGGGCCTGACCAACCGGCAGATCGGCGAACGGATGTATCTCGCCGAGAAAACCGTCAAAAACTACGTGTCCAACCTGCTGTCCAAACTCAGCATGCAGCGCCGCACCCAGGTCGCGGCCCTGGCCGCCCGCCTGAAGGGCGACCGCCCGCGGTGAAAGGGACCCTCGTTCCCGCAGCGGCGGCGCTCAGCGGGATCCACCGGCTGTGGCGTGCTCGAATCACCCGTCACGCCGGTGCGGCAACCCTCGCCGGGAGCCTGCCGCGGATTCCGCTGATCACTTACGACCTGTCCTCACCGAACGGGACGCTCCACACCAGCCGGGTGCCGCCCTCCGGCGGGGAGCCGATCTCGAAGGAACCTCCCAGCCGCTCGGCCCGTTCCTGGAGATTGCGCAGCCCGCTGCGCCCGCTGTCGGCAGGTAGTCCGACGCCGTTGTCGGCCACGGTGAGGATGAGCCGCTCCTGATCGGCCTCCACCGATACCTCGGCCTTGGAGGCCTTGGCGTGACGCACGACGTTGGACAGCGCCTCGCGCAGCACGGCCGGCAGGTGCTCGGCGATCCGCGGCGGCACGTCGCTGTCCAGCCGGCCCTCCATGGTCAGGCCCGGCATGAAACCCAGATGGCCGCGTGCCCCCTCCACCAGGGCCACGATCTGCGCGCGCAGGCTCGCCTCGCCGTCCTGGGGGGAGACCTGCAGGGCGAAGATCGTCGAGCGGATCTGCCGGATGGTGCCGTCCAGTTCGTCGATGGAGTTCTGTACCCGCGCGGAGGCCTCCGGCCGCTCGATCAGCCGCATGGTGCTCATCAGCGTCATGGCCACGGCGAACAGCCGCTGGATCACCACGTCGTGCAGGTCCTTGGCGATCCGGTCGCGATCTTCCAGCAGGCTCAGCCGCTCGGCGTCCATCCGGCTCTCGGCCAGCTCCAGGGCGATCGCGGCCTGGCCGGCGAAAGAGTGCAGGGTGCGAAGCTCCGCCTGGTTGAACGGGATGCGGCCCGAGCGCTTGCCCAGCGACAGCACTCCGCGCACGCTCCCCGGCGCACCGATCGGTACGGCGGCCACGGGGCCGAGCGAGACGTATTCGGCGATCACCACGGGGATGTCGGTCTCGGCCGGGTCAGTGATCATGAGCGGTTCGCCGCTGGTGAAGGCACGGCCGGCCAGGGAGTCGGCGATCGAGGCCTCGGCATGAGCCACCTGATCCGAGGCCTCCCCATCGGCGATCAACGCTTGCAGGACCTGCCCGCTCTCATCCGGCAGCAGAACCGCCACGACGTCGGCCCCGGCCATCTCCCTCGCCCGCCGCGCTATCAGGGTGAGCACCTGGTGCGGCTCGGCTCCCGACAGCAGACTGGTGGTGACCTCCGCCGAGGCCTGCAGCCACATCTCCCGGCGGCGGGTCTCCTCGTACAGCCGGGCGTTTTCGATGGCGACACCGGCCGCGGTGGCCAGCGCGGTGACGATCGCCTCGTCTTCTTCGTCGAACTCCCCGCCGCCGCGTTTTTCCGTGAGGTAGAGGTTGCCGAACACCTCGTCACGGACCCGGACCGGCACCCCCAGGAACGAGCCCATGGGCGGGTGGCCGGGTGGAAAACCGTAGGACTCGGGGTGATCGCTGATGTGAGCCAGCCGCAGCGACTGCGGCTGCTTGATCAGCAGGCCCAGCAGGCCGAGCCCGTGCGGCCAGTGCTCGATCCTGGCGATCTCCTCCTCGTCTAGCCCCACCGGGATGAACTGGAGCAGCGTGCTCTGCTCACCGGCCACGCCCAGAGCGCCGTAGGTGGCGTCGACCAGGGTGGTGGCGGTCTCCACGATCCGGCGCAGCATGGTCTCCAGGTCGAGATCGCTGCCTACGGCGACCACCGCGTCCAGCAGTGCGTGCACCCGGTCGCGGGTGGCCAGCACCGCCTCCAGCCGGCCCTGCAACTCCGCCAGCAGCTCATCCAGCCGCATGTGCGGAATCAGGGTCCGTGACGCGATCTTCGCCATGGTTCCAAGTCTGTCACCCGGACGTGTGAGCGCCCACCCTGGTCCGGGGCGGGCGCTCACACGTCCGGGTGTCGTTCTCTGGGATCGTGTCCGGTTGTCGTTCACCTCAGGATCGGCAGGCGCCCCACCAGCGAGGTACGGCCCCACCAGGCGCCGATGCCCAGGACGTCACCGGCGCCGCCCAGCGCCAGCCCGGCCAGCACGACGGCGTAGACGAGGTGCTCGTCCAGGAACGGGTTGGTCTCCAGCGGAAGCCCGGCGGCCCACATGAGGACCAGCAGCAGGCCTCCCGTGATGGCGGCGATCCGGATGCCGGCGCCGAGGATGAGCGCGACGCCGATGCCGAGAAGGCCGATCATGAACAGCCCGTCGACCCACGTCTGCCCGGCCAGGCCGCCGAAGAAGCCACCGAGCGCGTTCTCGCCGGTGCCCTTGAGAAAGCCCGTGGTCGGGCTGCCCCCGGCGATCCAGGCGCGGTCCGCCGGGGTGGAGAACCCCCAGCCGAAGACCTTGTCCAGAAACGCCCACAGGAAGGTCCAGCCCAGGCTGATGCGGGCGATCGCCCAGACGTAGCCGACCGGGCGGATCACACTCCCGGCCGGGGCGTCCATGACGGGCGCGGTGGGGTCTGCGTGGCTGCTCTGGTGATGACCTTTGGTGACCGTCATGACTGCGCTCCCTGGGGGCTGGGCTCTGATCCGTACGGCCTAAGCACACCGTTTTCCGACGCTTCCCGGCAGTGCCGTCCGACTTGTACGCCCGGCCCAGAAAGTCCTGTTCTACGGGACTTTCGGCCCTCGACATCCGACCGGCACCAGGTCCGCCGGGGTATCGCAGGGCCTTCGACGGCCCTTCCTGTCATGATCTGTTGACATGGTGCCGATCGCCGATGAGGGAACTTCCCGGTGGAGACGGGAAACCTCACGCCTGTACCACGAGGTGGAAGGATGATCATGGCGAAGCCGCGTGCGAACCGTCTCATCTGGCGTCTGCTGCCCGGGGCCGCCGTCCTGGCCGGCTATGAGCGCGGCTGGCTGCGCGGTGATCTGCTTGCCGGGATCACGGTGGCGGCCTACCTGGTCCCCCAGGTCATGGCCTACGCCACCGTCGCAGGGCTGCCTCCCGTGGTGGGGCTGTGGGCGATCCTGGCTCCGCTGGCGCTGTACGCGCTGCTCGGGTCGTCCCGGCAGCTGTCGATCGGCCCCGAGTCGACGACCGCGCTGATGACCGCCGTCATCGTGGGGCCGATCGCCGCCGGTGATCCGGCCCGGTACGCGCATCTGGCGGCCGCGCTGGCGGTCCTCGTCGGGCTGCTGTGCCTGATCTGCTGGGTGCTGCGACTCGGGTTCGTCGCCGACCTGCTGTCCAAGCCGATTCTGGTCGGCTACATGGCCGGAGTGGCCCTGATCATGATCGTGGGGCAGTTGGGCAAGCTCACCGCGGTGCCGGTGAGCGGGGAGAGCTTCCTGTCGCAGCTGACCTCCTTCTTCAGGGGCATGCCCCATGTCCACCTCGCGACGTTGCTGCTGGCCGCCGCGATGCTCGCGTTCCTGCTCGTCCTGCAGTGGCGCCTGCCCAGAGCGCCCGCGCCGCTGCTCACCGTCCTGCTGGCGACCGCGGCCGTGGCCGTGTTCGGATTGGAGCGGTACGGCATCCGGGTCGTGGGCGCGGTCCCCTCGGGGCTTCCCGCTCCGTCGCTCCCGGCCACCGGCGATCTCGCGTCCCTGCTGCTGCCCGCCGTCGGCCTGCTGCTGGTGGGCTACACCGACAACATCCTCACCACGCGCGCTTTCGCCGCCCGCCGCGACTACGAGATCGACGCCAATCAGGAACTGCTGGCCCTCGGGGCGGCCAACCTCGGCGCGGGCCTGCTGCGTGGTTTCCCCGTCAGCAGCAGCGGCAGCCGTACCGCCCTCGGTGACGCCGCCGGCAGCCGCACCCAGCTGTTCTCCCTCGTCGCGCTGGCGTCGGTGGTCGTGGTTCTGCTCTTCGCGGGACCGCTGCTGGCGACCTTCCCCGCCGCGGCTCTCGGCGCCATCGTGGTCTACGCCGCCCTCCGGCTGATCGACGTCGCCGAATTCCGGCGCCTGGCGGCGTTTCGGCGCAGCGAACTCCTGCTCGCGCTCGGCGCGCTCGCCGGTGTGCTCGTCTTCGACATCCTGTACGGCGTGCTGGCCGCGGTCGCCCTCTCGGTCGCCGAGATGCTGGCCCGGGTGGCCAGGCCGCACGACGCGATCCTGGGCCTGGTTCCCGGGCTGGCCGGAATGCACGACGTCGACGACTACCCCCAGGCGCGCACCGTGCCGGGGCTGGTCGTCTACCGCTACGACTCACCGCTGTTCTTCGCCAACGCCGAGGACTTCCGCCGCCGCGCCCTGGCCGCCGTCGACCAGCATGAGGGCCCCGTCGCCTGGTTCGTCCTGAACACCGAGGCCATCGTCGAGGTCGACATCACCGGCCTGGACGCCGTCGAGGCACTGCGCCGAGAGCTGGAACGCCGGGACGTCGTCTTCGCCCTCGCCCGGGTCAAACAGGACCTCATGGTCTTCCTGGAGACGTCCGGCCTGGCCGCGGCCATCGGCGAAGAGCACATCTTCCCCACCCTTCCCACCGCCCTCGCCGCCTACGAGCAGTGGCGCACGCAGCATCCCCCGGAAGCGGCGACATGACCGGGTATTCCCACCTCGGCAGCCCGCTTCGGCAAGGATCATCGTCAACGAGCTGGACCGGTCGCGGTGCGCGATCGACGCGCTCAGCGTGCGGCCCTCCGAAGGAGGGGCCTGACAGACCCGAATCCTGTCGATCGCGTTGCGCGAGTGGCGGTCGCCTTCCCAGCCGATTCGCTCTGCTTCGAGCTGGTATCTCTCTGTCGCCCGGCGATGCCACCCGCTTGATGTCTCAGACGCCCATCACCGCGAGGTGGCGGGAAGGGCGGTGACGTCGCCACGCGACGATCAGGAAGGCGATCAGTCCGAGGACGGGCAGGGCGCACAGGGTCCAGCTCAGCGCCAGCGGAGGGCCGGGCTGGTCGAGGACGGTGAGGTTGTCGAGGGTGCCCGTTCCCTGCCCCTGAGGACCGTTGACGGTAAAGGTGAAGGCCCACTGCCCGGCCGTGGGCAGCGACCGGATGTCCAGGCCCCAGACGGACCGTTTGCGCGGGTGGCGGGAGAGCCGGCTCACGCTGCGCATTCCCGCCTTCGCACCGGGTCTGGTCATGCTGAGGGTGCCGGATTTTCCGGTCAGCCCGCCGTCCGGGGCGAAGGTGAAGTCCAGTGACTGCATGGCCCGCAGCGGCCACGTGGAGAAGCCCACGGTCAGGTGGTACGGGCCGGCCTGCACCTGCTCGGTGTGGACGATCTTGACCGGCGCGTACGCCTGCTCGGGCCGGGCCGGCGCGTACGCCTGTGCCGGCGGGGCCGAGAGCAGGGCCGCGGCGCCCATGACGCACAGGGCGAGGAGCAGCGCGCGGGCGCGGTCCTTCACCGGCCGGGCCTCGTCGGGCAGGCCGGTCCAAGAACGACGTCACGACCGATCACCAAACGGGACATGGTCTAAGCGGTCACGGGAACGACCGGGCGACAGCGGCCGCAGCGTCGCCGAGCATCGACTCGACGCGCGCGACGGCCCTCACGGGGGTGAGCCCGGTGATCGCGGCGCGGGCCTCGGGGGAAGTCGCCAGCCGGACGATCCCGACAAGCTGGATCGCGTGCATGCGTAGTTGCGGCGTCGCCTCGGCGCCGGCCTCACGGGCGAGCTCGACAGTGATCCGGTCCTCGAAATCCGCCCACATCCGGAGCAGACCCGACTGAAGTGCCGCCGACCGGCCGTAGCCGCGGTGGAAGCCCTCCAGGCCCGGATTGCCGTCGCCGCTGTCGAGCGCCGCGACCAGCACGCCGGCCACCGCCTCCGCCGCGGCGGTTCCGGCAGGGCGGTTCGCCAGAGCTTCGAGAAGAGCCTCGATGAGCCCTCTGTCGGCGAAGGCGAGGTCCTCCTTGGACCGGAAGTAGACGAAGAGCGTCTTCACGGACACGTTCGCCGCGTCTGCGATCTCCGCCACCGTCACCGCGTCGAACCCGCGCTCCTCGAACAACCGCTCGGCAGCGTCGATCAGCGCCTGGCGGGTGATCGCCTTCTTGCGTTCCCGCAGCGGCGATTTCGTGTCGGCAACCATCCGTGGAGCTTACCCCAATAACACAGCCGGTTACTTTTCTCCATCAGGCGAAAATCGGATCGTTTGACATCATAAAGGTAAGTGACTTACTTTTCACATCTACTTACCTATCGGAAGGTCTCCGTCATGCCGACGACCACGCCACAGCTGCTCACGCATCGGGCGATCATGGTGATCCTGGTCCCGCTGATGCTCGTCCTGTTCATCTCGAACCTGGATCAGACGATCGTGGCGACCGCCCTGCCGACCATCGGCAAGGAGCTCGGCGGCACCGACCAGATCTCCTGGGTCGCCTCCGCCTACCTGCTCACCAGTGCCGTGACGACGCTGCTGTTCGGCAAGCTCGGCGACATGTTCGGCCGAAAGCAGATCTTCCTGCTCTCAATCGTGATCTTCCTGATCGGCTCGGTCCTGGCCGCGGTCTCCGGGAACATGCTCTGGCTGATCGTCTTCCGCGCCTTCCAGGGCCTCGGCGGCGGCGGCCTGAACTCTCTGGTGATGGCGATCGTCGGCGACATCGTGCCGGCCCGGCAACGCTCCCGCTACCAGGCGTACACCGGCATCGTCGCGACCCTGGCCCTGGTCGCCGGCCCGTTCCTCGGCGGCCTGTTCGCGGACACGATCTCCTGGCGGTGGATCTTCTTTATCAACGTCCCGATCGGGGTGTTCGCGATCGCCATGGTCGCCCTCCGCGTCCACCTGCCCCAGCACCCCGGCAGGCGCGGCCGGATCGATGTCGCCGGTGGCCTGCTCGCCGCGGTGGTGACCACAACGATCCTGCTGTTCACCACCCTCGGCGGCGCCGGCCACGCGTGGAACTCGCCGTTGATTCTGATCCTCATCGGCGTCAGCGTCGCGGGCCTGCTCGCCTACATCCTCGTCGAGGGGCGCGCGGCGGAACCGATCACGCCCCTCGGCCTGTTCCGGTCGAACATCTTCACCATCTCCTCGATCCAGTTCGGGTTCGCCTCCCTGGTCCTGTTCGTCGCGATGCTCTACGTTCCGCTGTTCCTGCAGACCGTGCAGGGATACTCCGCGTTCGCGGCGGGCCTGTTCCTGATTCCGATGCTCCTCGGCCTCGTCGCCGCGACCGCGATCGCCGGCCCCTTCATCACGAAGACCGGCCGCTACAAGATCTACCCGGTGATCGGCTCCGCGTTGACGGGCCTGTCGATGTGGGCGGTCGGCTCCGTGACCCACGACACCTCCGCGTGGGCGATCATCGTGCCGCTGACCTTCGCCGGCGCCGGAATCGGGTTCATGATCCAGGTCGCCCTCCTCGCCGGGCAGAACGCGGTCGAATACCGGCACCTGGGCACCGCCACCGGGGCGCTGAACTTCTTCAAGAGCATCGGTGGCGCATTCGGCGCGGCGATCTTCGGTGCCATCCTCGCCGGAACCATGGGCTCCTCCCCCACTCTCACCTCGACCGTGGACGCCTTCCAGACGGTGTTCCTCTGGTCCGTCCCGTTCATGATCGTCTCCTTCGCCCTCGCCCTCCTCATGCGGGAGAAGCCGCTGTCGGAGGAGATGCTCGAGGTCGCCGAAGGCAGGGTCGAAGTCCCCGAATACTGACCCACGCCGCCGATCGGCGGCGCCCCACCGGCTCTGAATCCGCACGAAAGGAACCACCATGCCCACCGCACAAGCTCTGACCCAACTCGAGATCGTCATCCTCGGCGCCGGCCCCGCCGGCCTCGCCACCGCCCGGCTCCTGCACCTGAACGGCGTGCGCGCCCGAGTGTTCGAGAAAGACGCCGACCGCCTCGCCCGCACCCAGGGAGGATCGCTCGACCTCGGCGAAGACAACGGGCTGCGTACCCTCGCCGCCGCCGGCCTGATGGGCGAGTTCGAGAAAGCCGTCCGCCCGCAGGGGCAGCACACCAACTACTTCGGCACCGACGGCGCCCTGCTGCTGTCCACCGACGAGTCCGACGAGGACGAGATACGGCCGGAAATCGACCGGCTGGAACTGCGCTCCCTGCTGCTCGACTCGCTCCCCCACGGAACCGTCGAGTGGGGCCGCGAGATCACCTCCGTCGAGGTGACCGAGAACCGGTGGCGCGTCGGCTTCGAAGGCGGAGACACGATAGAGGCGGACCTGGTGATCGGCGCCGATGGCGTCAACTCCAGGACCCGCCCGACAATCACGGACGAGGTGCCCGCCTACATAGGGGTCACCTTCATCGCCGGCGAGATCTCCCATCCGTCGCCCGGCTCCTACGCCGCCGAGATCGTGGGAGAGGGCGCGGGCCTGTGCTCGGGTACGACAGGGCATTCCTGTGCCAGCGCAACGGCGACGGCTCGATCCGCGTCTACTTCGCCCAGCGCCGCGACGAGGACCCGAACCGCATCGCCGGGGCCATGTTCAGGGATCCCGGCTTCATCCGCGGCGAACTGGACCGCGAGTTCCAGGAATGGTCTCCCCGAATGCGCGGCATCCTCGACGAGGTGGACACCAGGTTCATCTGGTGGCCCCTCTACACCGTTCCCGCACGGCAGCACTGGCGGCAGCACACCGGCCTGACCCTGATCGGCGACGCCGCGCACGTGATGTCCCCGTTCACCGGACAGGGCGTCAACATGGGTCTCCTCGACGCCCTCGAACTCGTCACCGCCCTCACCTCAGCCGGGCACACCGACGTGAACGCCGCGATCAACGCCTACGAGGCCTCGATGCTGGCCCGGATGGAGGAGGCCGTCACCGCCACCAACGCCGCCCAGGACATCCTGCTCTCCCCCGAAGGCCCCGGTGCCCTGCTCGCGATGGCCTCCGGCGACAAAAACCGACAGTCGATCGATGGCCGGCCATGAGGCGGTGCCCTCACCCCGGGCGAGGCACGTCGCCGGCACCGGGGCATCAAGGGGGGCGAGACCCACACCGGTTCAGCCATGCGCCCGCCGGGTTCGACGTCCGGCCGTGAAGGCCCGCCCCGCGTTTGGTCGCGAGGCGGGCCTTCACCGCTGTGCCCGCTGCGGGTTCAGCGGGCCGGGTTCGGTCAGGTCACTCCTCTTCTGCTTCTTCCCCTTCGAAGAAGTCGCCGATCTCGTCGATCGCCTCGGCGGCGACGAAGCCGCCGACCACGCCGGCCGCTCCGGCCGCGGCGATCCCGCCCAATCCGGGCCCGCCGCCGTGGTGGCGATGGTGGGAGTCGTGGTGCCCGCCGTGATGACCGCCGTACTGGCCGTAGGGGTCGTGTCCCGCGATGTGCGAACCGCCGTGGTGCTGGGACAACGAGGCCACCCAGCTGTTGATCTCAGCCGCCCAGTCGACCTGGAGCGCCTGCTCGTGGGTGAGCTGGAAACGGCCGACGGCGTCGGTGCCGGAGCTGTAGCGGCCGCCGCGCTTGTCGGCCTCCACGATGACGTCCAGGCCGGCGGGGTTGGCGACGAAGGTCAGCTCGACCTCGTTGATCTGCCCGGAATACTGAGCGGGCGGGTAGAACTCGATCTCCTGGAAGAACGGCAGCTGCTGGCTGACGCCGTAAATGCGGCCCCGCTCCAGATCGGCGCTCTTGAAGTGGAAACCGAGCTGGGAGAAGGCCCGCAGCACGGCTTCCTGGGAGGCGGTCGGCTCGATCTCGACCGGATCCATGTCGCCCTTGTCGATCGCCTTGGCGATCGCCAGCTCGGTGCGCACCCCCATGGCCATGCCGCGCAGGCGCTGACCGGCGATCTCGGTGACCGGCGTCTCCCACGGGACGGGAAGTTGAAAGGGGACGATCCTGTCTTCCGCGGTGCGCAGGCGGAACGGCCCGGACACCTGCGTGCGGAAGAACTCCACCAGGCCGATCTGCTCACCCTCGCCGTGCTCAGATTCCACCTGGGTGACCAGCCCCAGCGCGACGTATTCGATGTCGGCGTCGAAGTCACCGCCCTTGATCCGCACCTCGCCGCGCAGCGACCCACCGGGTTGCACGCGTGGCGTGGCCAGGACCGTGTCCACCGAAGGGGCCCCGACACCGAAGGCTCCCAGCATCCGTTTGAAGACCACGGTTTCCTCTCTCTGGTTGTGCGCTGAATACGACCGAACGGCAAACGATCACAAGATCTGCGAGGTTCCCGGCCATGCCGTCCCGGCCTAGATCGGCTGACGGGAACGGCGAGAAGCGCCGTTTTTGACGGGTTGAGTCGCTCGGGGAGCGTCCCGCACCGCGACGATCTTGATGTGCAGGCGGGCGAGCTCGTCCAGGACGGCGGCGAGCCGGTTTGCCGAGCGCGCTGCTCATCCCATGGATGAAACGTTCGAACGATCCGGTCGGCGGCCTTCCGCGACCCCGCTCATCGTGATCTCGACCCAAAAGCGGTCCTAGACCTCGCTTCTCCTGGTCAGGTAGCCATTTCAGGTCGGCATCTGCATGATTGACGCATGGCTGACGATGCGGCACCGGTGTCCACGGAGCGGGCGATGACCGCCGCCCAGGACCGCCGGTGGGAAGAGCTCCTGCGGAATATCACGGACATGCTCCCGGCCGGACCGGTGTGCGTGGTGGTCGACGGCGCCGGCGAGCAGAACCTGATCGTCGCCGAACGCCTCGCGGCCGCCGTCCACGACACCGGACGCGCCTGCACCCCGCTGTTCGGCACCACCCCGTCCACCTGGAGCGCCGAGTCCAGCGCCGACGCGATCGTGGTGGCGCACGGCCCCCACTGGCGAGCCCATCCACCTCGCGGCCACTGGGACGTGGTGATCTGGCTGCGCACTCCGCCCGCCGGCAACGGGCGCAAGAGCGCGAAGGCCGACGCCGACATCGTCATCGACCTGCATGATCCGACCTGGCCGGTGATCCGCCACTCCACCGCCCGGCTGGGCGACCGCACGCGCTGGTACCTCACCGAGAGCCGGGCCTTCTTCGCCACCCGCGCCGCCACCTGGGACACCAAGTTCGGCGACGACCTGCCCGCCTACGCCGCCGCGATCACCGAGGCAGGCCTGCCGAGGGACGGCGTCGTCGTCGATGTCGGCTGTGGCACCGGCCGCGCCCTGCCCGCCCTCCGCCACGCCGTCGGCCCGCGCGGCGGCGTCATCGCGGTGGACCTGACTCCCGAGATGCTCGCGCAGGTCCGCTCGCACGGCCGCGCCGAGTACGCGGCACTCGCCCTCGCCGACGCCCGGCACCTGCCTCTCGCCGACGCGTCCGTCGACGCGGTGTTCGCCGCCGGGCTCCTCACGCACCTGCCCGACGCCGATGCGGGTCTCCACGAGCTGGCTCGCGTCACCCGGCCGGGCGGTCTGCTCGTGCTCTTCCATCCCTCCGGACGCGCCGCTCTCGCCGCCCGCCACGGCCGCACCCTGAGTCCTGACGAGCCCCTCGCCGAAGCACCCCTGCGCCGGTCGATGCACCAGACGGGGTGGCGGCTGACCAGCTACGACGATCCGGAACACCGTTTCCTCGCCATCGCCGCCCGCCGGTAGCCGATCGCTGCGACCACCGCCCGGCCTGGAGCGAGTTCCCGCTGAGAGGGAGGCACATCCGCGCCGAACGGACTCCGGGCCGGCTGTCACAACACCGCCGTCCGGAACCGGAGGTGGTCACCGTACGGGGATCCGGGGTGGTGAGAGCTTCTGTGATGGTGAGAGCTTTTGTGATGGTGATCGCGGCGATCAAGGCTTCCGGCCTGATCCCGGAGAGCCGGGGCCGAGGGCATCGGACGGGCCCGGGTGGCCGGGGTGGCGTGACGATGATCGGTTTCGGCCGCCCCGGCTCGGTGCTCAGTGGCGCCGGTCGACGGGAGGTACGGGGGGTCATCTGCGCGCTCTGATCTCTCAGGTGCGATGGAAAAAAGTAGATTACGCCGTGCTTGCCATGAGAGTCGCCTATGAAGGCCAGCATGTGCGAATGTATGGTGATTGTTTGTGACGACGTTTCGGATCAGTGAGGCCGCCTCGCTGCTCGGGGTCAGCCCCGACACCGTGCGGCGATGGGTCGACATCGGCCGGCTCCCGGCTCACCGCGATGAGCACGGTCACCGGACGGTGGCCGGTGCGGATCTGGCCGCGTTCGCGCGCTCCCAGATCGAGACCGAGGACAGTTCGGGTTCTTCGGCGCGTAACCGCTTTCGCGGGATCGTGACCGAGGTGATCAGGGACGCGGTGATGGCCCAGGTCGAGATCGCCGCCGGACCCTATCGAGTGGTCTCGCTGATGAGCCGTCAGGCCGCCGACGAGCTGGGCCTGGAGGTGGGGGTGGTGGCGGTCGCCGTGATCAAGTCCACCAACGTCGTCGTCGAGATCGCCGACCACACTCACCTGGTGAGTCCGTAAGGAGTCCTCGTTGTTCAGGCGTCTTTCCCGCTGGGCCGTCACGGTCCCGCTCGCCCTCACCCTGGCCGCTGCGCTGTCCGGCTGCGGCTCGAGCGACCCGGCCACCCCCGCCGCCTCCACCACCGCCTCCGCTTCGGCCTCGGCCGCCGAAGCCGCGTCCGGCACGTTGACGGTGTTCGCCGCCGCGTCGCTGACCGGTACCTTCACCGAGCTGGGTAAGACCTTCGAGGCCGCCCACCCCGGCACCACGGTGCGCTTCAACTTCGGCTCCAGCGCCACCCTGGCCCAGCAGATCGTCGAAGGCGCCCCGGCCGATGTGTTCGCCGCGGCCAGCCCCGCCACGATGAAGACCGTCACCGACGCCTCCCTGGCCTCGGCTCCGACCACGTTCGTGCGCAACTCGCTGCAGATCGCCGTCCCGGCCGACAACCCGGCCAAGGTCGACGACCTCAAGGACCTGACCGACCCCAAGGTCAAGGTCGCGCTCTGCGCCGAGCAGGTGCCGTGCGGTGCGGCGGCGATCAAGGCTCTGGACGCCGCGGGCATGAAGGTCACCCCGGTCACCTTGGAACAGGACGTCAAGGCCGCCCTGACCAAGGTCGAGCTCGGCGAGGTCGACGCCGCCCTGGTCTACAAGACCGACGTGCTGGCCTCGGCCGGCAAGGTCACGGGTATCGACTTCCCCGAGTCCGCCAAGGCGATCAACGACTACCCGATCGCGGCTTTGACGAAGGCGCCCGCGCCGGAGTTGGCCAAGCAGTTCGTCGATCTGGTGCTGTCGCCGCAGGGCGCCGACGTGCTGACCAAGGCCGGCTTCGAAGCCCCCTGACATCGCGATGACATCCTCTGCGACACCAGCCGATCGGGGCGGAGCCCAGCGCCGCCCCGATCGGTCAAGCGCACCGACCGGCGACGCGGCGGGCCGCCCGCTGCGGCTACCGGCCCCTCGGCTCCGAGCCACCGAGACCCATGGCCGCCGCGCATGAACAGCAGCCGACCGTCGCACAACGCCATCTGCCTGGGCGGGCCCTGCCACGGCATGCTCACCCACATCGACCAGGACATCGGCATTCTCACCGTGCCGGTTCCGCGCCGCTCCCCCGAAGAGCCCGAGGCGGCCCGCTATCGCGTCACCCGCGAACGCGTCCATCACCCTTGCTGCGCCGAGCCGTTCATCGCTCTGTACTGGGCCGAGCCGCCCGACCCGGCCGATTCGGCCTGCCCCTGCGGCTGCTAGCCGGCGGCACTCCACAGACGCGCATCGGCACAGATCCGGATCTCCACGATCCGGCTCATGTATCTGCCTCCGGATCGGTCACCCGGCACCACCAGATGCGATCCCTGCTCATCGAGATCGCGGCCGTCCATCTGGAGCCCCAGCAGGATCTGGGTGTCGCCGAACTCCGGATCGATCTCCCCCCCTACGACAACACCGTGTGGTGACCGTCACGCCCGAGCACGGAGATCAGAAACCGCAGCCGATCCTTGCGCTCGGACGGGTCGAAGATCGGCCCGGCCGCGCGGGCCACCTCCACCGGCAACGGGCCGGCCACGTTCGCCTTGGGAGGGAGAGAATCCCGTCGTGGCCCAACCGGTCCCGTGACGCGTGCGGCAACCGTCGTTCAGGCGTGGCTGGACGAGGGAGTCAGGCGGCGTGCTCGGCGCACATGCACCCGACGCCCCGCTCGATCCACTCCTGGCCGGCCCACTCGGGATGCCGCTCGATCAGCAACGCCCGGACCTCGGCAACGATCTCGGCCTCGCCCATCGCGGAGTCACGCCGCCGCCAGGTCTCGTCACGCAGCTCACGCAGATAGTCGCAGACGTCGGCGAGCACCTGCGGGCCGCCGAGGTCACCGTGACCGGGAACCACCACCCGGGGTCCGGCGGCGGCCAGCCGTTCCACCACCGCCAGCCAGCGCACGCCGGAGACGTCCGTGTCGTACGGCGGGAACCATGGGAAGATGGCGAACTGTCCGGTCTCGGCAAGATCCCCGGTGAACAGCACGCCGGCGTCCGGCACCTCGATCACCTGGTCGCCTTTCGTGTGGCCCCGGCCGGTGGGCCGCAGCCGTACGATCCGGCCGCCGAGGTCCAGGTCGTACCCCTCGTCGTAGACCACATCGGGAGTGGGCACCCGGACGCCGTCGAGGCGGCGGGTGATCGACCCGCCAAAGCCCCGGAACATCTCCAGGTAGCCCGGCCCCTTCGTCTTCAGGTCGTCCGCCTGGGCGCGGTTGACCAGGTACGTGGCCTGGCCGGTGAACGCCTGCGCGCCGAAGGCGTGCTCGGGGTGGAAATGTGTCGTGGTCAGGTACAGCCGGCGGCCCTTCGCCACCTCGGACGCGAAGGCGAGGACCTGCTCGGCGTTGGCGGTGCCGATGCCCGTCTCGACGACCAGCACGGCCTGCGTACCGCCGATGACGCCGATGTTGGGCACCAGCGCGACCCGATTGTTCGGGATCACCAGCAGGTCGGGGGCGACTTCCCAGGCGTCGGCAACCCGCACGGCGGGGTCGGTCATGGATTCGTCGGTCATGGGTTCGTCGGTCATGCTCCGATTCCACCGCCCGGGCACCGCGGCCGTCCAAGGCCGGTTAGGTGGCGTCGATACCGTACGGGTATCGTCGCCGCTCATGGAGCTACGCCTGCTGCGCTATTTTGTGGCCGTTGCCGAGGAACTCCACTTCGGCCGGGCCGCCGCCCGGCTGCACATGAGCCAGCCGCCGCTGAGCCGGGCGATCAAGCAACTGGAGACCGACCTCGGTGCCGCTCTGTTGCACCGCTCCGCCGCGGGCGTCACGCTCACCCCGGCCGGGGCGGTGCTGCTGGACGAGGCGCGTACCCTGCTCGACCGGGTCGAACAGGTACGCGTGCGCGTGGCCGCGGCGGCCGGGGCCACGACCATCACCGTCGGCATCCTGGGCGACAGTGCCGACCGGGGCATAACACAGCTGGCCGCCGCGTACCGCCGGCGGCACCCGGGCGTCGAGGTCCGCATCCGCGAGACCGACCTGACCGATCCGACCTGCGGGCTGCGCGCCGGACTGGTCGACGTCGCCCTGACCCACGGGCCGTTCGACGAGACCGGCCTGACGGTGCACGAACTGCGCGCCGACCCGGTGGGCGCGGTGCTGCGCGCCGACGATCCACTGGCCCGCCGCGACCGCCTGAAGCTGGCCGACCTGGCCGACCGGCGCTGGTTCCGGTTCCCGGACGGCACCGACCCGATCTGGCAGTCGTACTGGAGCGGCGGCGAGCCTCGCGAGGGTCCGGTAGTGCGCGCCGTACAGGAGTGCCTGCAGGCCGTGCTCTGGAACGGCACGGTCGGAATGACGCCGCTCGGGCACGACCTCCCCGAGGAACTGACCGTGGTACCGCTGATCGACCTGGCGCCGAGCCGCGTGGTCGCGGCGTGGAACGAGGGCGACCCGAACCCGCTGATCCGGTCGTTCGTCCAGATCGCAACGGCCGCCTACCGCGACTGAGCGCCTCGCGGCCGGCGCAGGATTACGGAAACCGGTGGGAGGAGGGGAACCCACCGAGAAGCAGCAGCCTCGGCGCGCTCACGTCGCCTCGCCGGCCTCCGGGCCGAAGACGTCCAGCCCGCCGGCGGATACCGTGTTGAAGACCGTCGTCAGCGCCCCGTTCCAGTTTTCGGTCAATGCGGCTGGCGGTTCCATCGCGGACACGACATCGTGGCCTGTGGTTGTCGCGCGGTGACAACGCTGCCGGCGGGAAGCCTCGACCATGGCCAAAGCAATCGGGGAGACAGTCGCCCGAGAAGGAGAGTGAGAAGACTGTGGGAGACAACACCGAGTTCGAGCTGCGAGGAGTCAACCATCTGGCGCTGGTGTGCTCGGACATGAAGCAGACGGTCGATTTCTACTCGGGTGTCCTGGGCATGCCGCTGATCAAAACGATCGAGCTGCCGATGGGCTGGGGCCAGCACTTCTTCTTCGACTGCGGCGGTGCCAACGCGCTGGCATTCTTCTGGTTCCCCGACGCTCCGGAGGGCATTCCCGGCATTTCCGCACCGAAGGGCTTACCCGACCGGGGCGAACTGCTGTCGGCGGTCGGTTCGATGAACCACATCGCCCTTGATGTGGCACCGGACAAAATCGAGGAGTATCGCGACAAGCTCATCGCCAAGGGAGTGGACGTCGGGGTGATCCTCAACCACGACGACAGCGAGTTCGGCATCGCGCCCGAGATGCAGGAGGGCGTGTTCGTCCGATCTATCTACTTCAAGGACCCCGACGGGATCCTGGTGGAGTTCGCCGCCTGGACCCGCGAACTCGGCCTGCCCGACGACGTCCGGCACGAGCCCAGGACCGCCGCCGACAGAACCGTGTGATCCAGCAAGCACCCGCCCGCACGTCAGCGACGTGGAGAGGGCCGCTCCGGCCCGCGTCAACGGCCCGTTCCTCGATGGCGGCCGGGTGGCCGATATCAACGGCTCAATAGCAGCGGCAAAAGCCAACCTACCGTTCGTCGCGTGAACTGATCCGCTCGGCGCTCGGTGACCCGAATGAAACGGTCATGTAATTACGCTGCCGGTCAGCCGTAGTAGATGGTCTCGCCGACCATCCCCTCTCCATCCCGAGGAGACTCTTTTGACCACTCCCAACGGAGGCGATCGAAGTGATCGCAGCCCCTGGAACTGGCTGCTGATTTTACCGATCGTCCTACCTTTACTTACTTTTCTTTATAATTCCGATGAACCCCGTCTTCTCGGCTTCCCGCTGTTCTACTGGTTCCAGTTCTCCTGCATCGCGGTCGGCGTCATATGCACCACGATCGTCTACCAGATGACAAAGCGGAGGCGATGACCCGGTGAACGAGCATCTGACCGAGATCACCGTCTTCACCGTGCTGTTCCTGCTCGTCAGCGGTATGGGTTTCGTGGCCGCGCGCTGGCGCCGCCCGGACAACCTGGCCAGCCTGGACGAGTGGGGACTCGGCGGCCGGAACTTCGGACCGTGGGTGACCTGGTTCCTCGTCGGCGGCGACCTCTACACCGCCTACACCTTCGTGGCCGTGCCCGCGCTGATCTGGAGCGCGGGCGCGATGGGCTTCTTCGCCGTGCCGTACACGATCGTGGTCTATCCGATCGTGTTCCTGGTGCTGCTCCGGCTCTGGTCGATCTCCCATGTGCACGGCTTCGTGACCCCGGCCGACTTCGTCCGGGCTCGCTTCGGCTCCCCCACGCTCGCGCTTCTGATCGCCATCACCGGCATCGTCGCGACCATGCCCTACATCGCGCTCCAGCTCGTCGGCATCGAGGCCGTGCTGAAGTCGATGGGGGTGACCGGCCATCTGCCGCTCATCATCGCGTTCGCCATCCTGGCCGCCTACACCTACCAGTCGGGCCTGCGCGCCCCGGCGCTGATCGCCTTCGTCAAGGACACGCTGATCTACATCGTGATCATCGTCGCGATCATCGTGATTCCGATGAAGCTCGGCGGCTGGGACGTGGTCTTCGGCGAGGCACAGAAAAAGTTCGCGGCCTCGCCCGCACCTGACGGCATCCTGCTCAACGCCAACAACCAGCTGCAATACGTCACGCTGGCCCTGGGCTCCGCGCTCGCGCTCTTCCTCTATCCGCACAGCATCACCGGCGTTCTGGCCTCCAGGAACCGCGACGTGATCAAGCGGAACATGGCCGCGCTCCCGGCCTACAGCCTGCTGCTGGGTCTGATCGCGCTGCTCGGCTACATGGCCATCGCGGCCGGAGTCAAGCCCATCGGCACGGACAACAACACGATCGTGCCGCAGCTGTTCAACCAGATGTTCCCCGACTGGTTCACCGGGGTCGCCTACGCCGCGATCGGCATCGGCGCGCTGGTCCCCGCAGCGATCATGTCCATCGCCGCGGCGAACCTGTTCACCCGCAACATCTACAAGGAGTACATCAGGCCGAACGCCAGCGACGCCGACGAGGCCCGCGTTTCCAAGATCACCTCGCTGCTCGTCAAGGTCGGCGCGATCCTCTGCATCCTGTTCCTGGACACCGGATTCTCCATCGACCTCCAGCTCATTGGCGGCGTCATCATCCTGCAGACGCTCCCGGCCGTGGCGCTGGGCATCTACACCCGCTGGTTCCACCGCGCCGGCCTGATCGCCGGATGGATCGCCGGTATGGGCGCCGGAATGCTCATGCTCTACAACATCGGCAATCCGGCCACCGGCAAGCTGCACTTCGCCGGATCGGCGTTCCCGCTGGAGAAGCTGGGACTGGACACCAAGATGACGATCTACGCGGGCATCGTGGCGCTGGCTGTCAACCTGATCGTCGCCATCCTTGGCACGGTCATCGCCCGCGCCTCCAAGATGACCGACGGCGGCGACGCCACCCAGCCCGACCAGTATCTCGCCGACGAGGGCGACCCTCGGGTCAAGGACCTCGACCTCACCCCCTGACCCCCGGCCTCCGGTACGGCTCGCATCCGCTTGCGGGGATGCGAGCCGTACGGACCTCGTCAACGCATCGTCGGCCGTTCTGACCGCGCCCGAAAGCCCGGAGAGCACCTCGCCTCGACGAGCCGCCGCCTGTGCGAGAGCATCGACCCGGGTCGATGCTCTACGGGGCCGGGGTCAGCTCCGCCATTCGCGACCAGCCCTCGCCGGGCACCTCGATGTTGATGATCTCCGGTGTCTCCGCGATCAGCTCGGGCATCCACGCCATGGCGGCCTTGAAGTGGTCGGAACCCACGTGTGCCGCACCTGCGTCAGACGAGGCGAACGCCTCGATCAAGACGAACTGGTTGGGCGCGTCAACACTCCTGGACCATTCGAAGAAGACATTCCCCGGCTCCTGCCGAGTGGCCTGGGTGAAGTCGTCGACGAGCGGGAGCCAGTCTTCGCTCCGCTCGGGACGGACGACAAACTTGACGACGATGAAGATCATAAGCTGGCTTCCTTCGCTGCGTTGAAGGTGCGGATTCCCCGCCGGAACCGAATGGGGAATACCGCACGGTCATCGTCATCATTCTAGTGATCCGCACCCGCACGGCCTTCGACCTCGGCTCGGCTCGGCTCGGCTTCAAGGTGTGAAGGGCCATCCCTGTCAGGAGCAACCGATCGTGTCAGGCCCGGAACCTGTCCGAACCGGCGCGAACAGGTTCCGGGTAGCCCAACGAACGGGTCCCCGGCATCAGACCGAGACGACCAAACAGGTCCAGAACCACGGTGCAGGAAATCGATCCGGTCTCCGGCGCCCGGCCGGTGACCGGGCCAAAGACCATCGGGCCGGCAATGCCGGCAGCGAACCAGCCCCTGAAACGAAAAAATGGGTCCGTGCCCCGCAGTACGACCCCCTCCCCGGACACGAAAAAAGGGGGTCCACGCCGCATGGCAGGACCCCCTTCCGAGTAACGCAGGTGATTCCAGGTCATACCTGGTGGGTGAACGCAGAAAAGGGCCACCCCAACGGGGTGACCCTTTCCTGTGAGAGATTGTCCGGCGGTGACCTACTCTCCCACACCGTCCCCGGTGCAGTACCATCGGCGCTGAAGAGCTTAACTTCCGGGTTCGGAATGTAACCGGGTGTTTCCCCTTCGCCATAACCGCCGTAACCCTATTAAACAATCAACCACACAC